>NZ_CP142124.1:0-4821649 GCF_035835995.1 Enterobacter wuhouensis | reverse complement strand
GTTATCCCAGCCCTGACGAGCAGGCGCGACGCGAGGGGCCGGAGCAGGCACGGCCTGAGCCGGAGCCGCCACATTGACGGTTTCACGTACGGTTTGGGTGACCGGCTTTGTTCCCACTTCAAAGCGCAGCTGTGGGGCATCTGACCCGCAGAAATCGTTCAGCAGTCCATTGATGTTATTAAGGTACTTGTCCCTTACCCAATCGAGCACAAAACGGTTTGGCGCATACAAAGCCAGCGTGTTATCGCTCAGTTCCGCCTGCAACGGGCGGATCCACATACTGAATTCTGTGGCTGGTAACTCATCCTGCAATCGGGCAAGACACTGCTGCCAAAGCGAAAGTGACACGGCGGACTCCACTCGAACAATAAAAGAAAACTATTGAATATTCATGATTGTTGGCGCACATCGACATGACCCTGTGCAAAAGGGGGATGTGCGAATTGCTATCTGCAATTTTACCCTGACCAGTATCCCTGGGATCCCGATCGGGACCGCGGATCATAGCGTAAACTGAGCCAGAGATCTTCTGTTTCTCACAGTTTCTTCCCGATTTATCCACAGGAAGATCCGAAACCGGGTAAGTGTAAACGATCCTGGCACCCGTGCCCCACGATTTAGTCCGCATATTGGAAAAATTAATGAGCACAGACAAATTTTTGCTTAAATGATCTAACGAAGATCCGGGACGATCCTTGCGATTTGTTCGTGAGGCCGTATAATCCTCGACCCGGCGCGTGATGCTCATCTTCCTGCGTCGTCCGTTGCTCATTTTCCACGCGAAATCGTGCGGAAATACGCGGGAAATAAGGAAAGAGAATTGACTCTGGAGTGTACAATTATTACAATCCGGCCTCTTTAATCACCCACGCTGAGGCGTTAGTCGTTCGAAACTCGTTCGGGTATACGCAAAAGTCAGTGAATTTATTCAAGTTTAGGTAGAAATCGCCATGAAACGCACTTTTCAACCGTCTGTACTGAAGCGCAACCGTTCTCACGGCTTCCGTGCTCGTATGGCTACTAAAAATGGTCGTCAGGTTCTGGCACGTCGTCGTGCTAAAGGCCGCGCTCGTCTGACCGTTTCCAAGTAATAAAGCTAACCCCTGAGTGGTTAAGCTAGCATTTCCCAGGGAGTTACGTTTGTTAACTCCCACTCATTTCACTTTCGTCTTCCAGCAGCCACTACGGGCTGGCACGCCGCAAATCACCATCCTCGGCCGCCAAAATTCGCTGGGGCATCCCCGCATCGGTCTCACAGTCGCCAAGAAAAATGTTAAGCGTGCGCATGAACGCAATCGGATTAAACGTCTGACGCGTGAAAGCTTCCGTTTACGTCAGCACGAACTGCCTTCAATGGATTTCGTGGTGGTGGCGAAGAAAGGGGTTGCCGACCTCGATAACCGTGCTCTCTCGGAAGCGTTGGAAAAATTATGGCGCCGCCACTGTCGCCTGGCTCGCGGGTCCTGATAGCCCTCATTAGGGTCTATCAACGCCTGATTAGTCCGCTACTCGGGCCACATTGCCGTTTCACGCCAACATGCTCAAGCTACGGAATTGAGGCATTGCGCAGGTTTGGAGTGATAAAAGGCAGTTGGTTGACGGTGAAACGCGTATTAAAATGCCACCCTTTACACCCAGGTGGAGACGACCCCGTCCCTCCAGGACCCTTTGATACCAGAGAACACTAACGATGGATTCGCAACGCAATCTTCTTATCATCGCTTTGTTGTTCGTGTCTTTCATGATCTGGCAGGCATGGGAGCAGGATAAAAATCCTCAACCCCAGCAGCAGACCACGCAGACCACGACCACCGCAGCGGGTAGCGCCGCCGACCAGGGCGTACCGGCCAGTGGCCAGGGGAAACAGATTACGGTTAAGACCGATGTGCTTGAGCTGACTATCAACACCCGTGGTGGTGATGTTGAGCAGGCGCTGCTGTTGACCTACCCGAAAGAGCTGAAGTCTACCGAACCGTTCCAGTTACTGGAAACCACACCTGAGTTCCTGTATCAGGCTCAGAGCGGCCTGACCGGTCGTGATGGCCCGGATAACCCGGCTAACGGTGCGCGTCCACTGTATAACGTCGAGAGTGATACCTTTGTACTGGCCGATGGTCAGAACGAACTCGCTATCCCGATGACGTACACCGACGCGGCAGGCAACACCTTTACCAAAACCTTCACCCTGAAACGCGGTGAATATGCGGTGAACGTGGGCTATAGCGTACAGAACGCCGGTGAGAAACCGCTGGAAATCTCTACCTTTGGTCAGCTGAAGCAGTCCATCAATCTGCCGTCTCACCGTGACACCGGAAGCAGCAACTTTGCGCTGCATACTTTCCGCGGCGCGGCGTACTCCACGCCTGATGCGAAGTACGAGAAATACAAATTCGACACCATTGCCGATAACGAAAACCTGAACGTCAGCGCTAAAGGCGGCTGGGTGGCAATGCTGCAGCAGTATTTCGCAACAGCATGGGTGCCAAATAACGACGGTACCAACAACTTCTACACCGCGAACCTCGGCAACGGTATTGCAGCCATCGGCTACAAATCTCAGCCGGTTCTGGTGCAGCCGGGTCAAACCGGCAAGCTGGCAAGCACCCTGTGGGTCGGCCCGGAAATCCAGGATAAAATGGCTGCCGTTGCGCCGCACCTGGACCTGACCGTTGACTACGGTTGGTTGTGGTTCATCTCTCAGCCGCTGTTTAAGCTGCTGAAGTTCATCCACAGCTTCCTGGGTAACTGGGGCTTCTCCATCATCGTTATCACCTTTATCGTTCGTGGCATCATGTACCCGCTGACTAAAGCGCAGTACACCTCCATGGCGAAGATGCGTATGCTGCAGCCGAAAATTGCGGCGATGCGTGAGCGTCTGGGCGATGACAAACAGCGTCAGAGCCAGGAAATGATGGCCCTGTATAAAGCAGAGAAAGTGAACCCGCTGGGTGGTTGCTTCCCGCTGCTGATTCAGATGCCAATCTTCCTTGCGCTGTACTACATGCTGATGGGCTCCGTTGAGCTGCGCCACGCGCCGTTCGCACTGTGGATCCATGACCTGTCCGCACAGGACCCGTACTACATCCTGCCGATCCTGATGGGCGTGACGATGTTCTTCATCCAGAAGATGTCGCCAACCACCGTGACCGACCCGATGCAGCAGAAGATCATGACCTTCATGCCGGTCATCTTCACCGTGTTCTTCCTGTGGTTCCCGTCAGGTCTGGTGCTGTACTATATCGTCAGCAACCTGGTGACCATCATCCAGCAGCAGCTGATTTACCGTGGTCTGGAGAAGCGTGGCCTGCATAGCCGCGAAAAGAAAAAGTCCTGATTCGGTAAGTTAACGCTAAAATAAGGGCGGTCGATTGACCGCCTTTTTTATTTGTATTGAACGAGACCAACCATGAGCCATAACGACACTATCGTCGCCCAGGCAACCCCACCGGGACGCGGTGGTGTAGGCATTCTGCGCATCTCCGGCCTGAAGGCGCGCGAGGTGGCCGAAGCGGTGCTGGGTAAACTGCCAAAGCCGCGCTACGCTGATTATCTGCCGTTTAAGGACACCGACGGCACGCCGCTGGACCAGGGCATTGCGCTGTGGTTCCCCGGCCCGAACTCCTTTACCGGCGAAGACGTGCTGGAGCTGCAGGGCCACGGCGGCCCGGTTATCCTCGACCTGCTGTTAAAACGTATTCTGACGCTGCCTGGCCTGCGCATTGCGAAGCCGGGCGAGTTCTCCGAGCGTGCCTTCCTCAACGACAAGCTCGACCTGGCGCAGGCCGAGGCGATTGCAGACCTGATCGACGCCAGTTCCGAACAGGCGGCCCGCTCCGCGCTTAACTCGCTGCAGGGCGCATTCTCCGCCCGCGTAAATCACCTTGTGGAAGCACTTACTCACCTGAGGATCTACGTGGAAGCGGCTATCGACTTCCCGGACGAGGAGATCGACTTCCTCTCTGACGGCAAAATCGAAGCCCAGCTCAACCAGGTGATGAACGATCTCGACGCCGTACGTGCCGAAGCGCGCCAGGGCAGCCTGCTGCGTGAAGGGATGAAGGTCGTCATTGCTGGTCGCCCTAACGCCGGGAAATCGAGCCTGCTGAACGCCCTGGCGGGCCGTGAAGCGGCAATCGTGACGGATATCGCCGGAACCACCCGCGACGTCCTGCGCGAGCATATCCACATCGACGGGATGCCGCTGCACATCATCGACACCGCCGGCCTGCGCGATGCCAGCGACGAGGTTGAGCGTATCGGTATCGAACGCGCCTGGCAGGAGATCGAGCAGGCCGACCGCGTGCTGTTTATGGTGGACGGCACCACGACCGACGCCGTGGACCCGGCGGACATCTGGCCAGACTTTATCGCCCGTCTTCCGGCCAAGCTGCCGATCACCGTGGTGCGTAACAAAGCGGACGTCACCGGCGAAACGCTGGGCATCAGCGATGTGAACGGTCACTCACTGATTCGCCTGTCAGCGCGTACCGGTGAAGGCGTTGACGACCTGCGCAACCATCTCAAGCAAAGCATGGGCTTTGACACCAGCATGGAAGGTGGATTCCTGGCGCGTCGCCGTCACCTGCAGGCGCTGGAAGAGGCGGCAAACCACCTTGTTCAGGGCAAAGCGCAGCTGATCGGCGCATGGGCAGGCGAGCTGCTGGCGGAAGAGCTGCGCCTGGCGCAGCAGAATCTGAGCGAGATCACCGGGGAGTTTACGTCGGACGATCTGCTGGGAAGGATTTTCTCCAGCTTCTGTATTGGTAAGTAATTCCCGCTAATCCAGGGTGATTTCCTGCCAGGAAATCATCTTTGTCCAAATGGCAACTCGCCTTATCACTATCCACCCCCTATTCTGCATGCCTGCATCAATGGGGGATTTATGGTTCGTTTTTTGTTTTGTAGTTTTGCGCTGGTACTGCTGTATCCGTCCGGCATTGATATGTATCTGGTGGGACTCCCCCACATCGCCCGCGACCTGGGTGCCAGCGAAGCGCAGCTGCATATCGCGTTTTCGGCCTACCTCGCGGGGATGGCCTCGTCGATGGTATTTGCCGGGAAGATCGCGGATAAAGCGGGCCGTCAGCCTGTCGCTATTACAGGTGCCATCGTGTTCGCACTGGCTTCCGCGCTCTGTTCCCTGGCACATGACAGCACGCTGTTCCTGTCCGGACGCTTTATTCAGGGCATTGGTGCCGGTGGCTGCTACGTCGTGGCGTTTGCGATTTTGCGCGATACCTTGAGCGCCCAGCGCCGCGCCAAAGTGCTCTCAATGCTCAACGGCATAACCTGCATTATTCCGGTGCTGGCCCCCGTTGTGGGGTACCTGATCATGCTGAAATTCCCGTGGCAGAGCCTCTTCTGGACCATGGCAGCCATGGGCGCGCTGGTCTTTGTTCTGTCCATCACCGTGCTGAAAGAGACCCATCCGGGTTCGCAGAGTGCGGGACACGCCGCAACGATTCACCCCGCCGAAAAGCTGCTGAACCGCTTTTTCCTCAGCCGTCTGGCCGTGACCACGCTCAGCGTGGCGGTGATCCTGACCTATGTAAACGTTTCCCCTGTGTTGCTGATGGAGACGATGGGCTTCGATCGCGGCGAGTATTCCACCGTAATGGCGCTAACCGCGATGGTGAGCATGGCCGTCTCGTTCTCCACGCCGTTTGCGCTGAATATCTTTAGCCAGCGCACGCTGATGTTGACGTCACAGGTGCTGTTCCTCGCCGCAGGGGTGACTCTGGCAACAGCCAGTTCGCACGCGGTGATGCTGGTGGGAATAACCCTTATCTGCGCCGGGTTCTCCGTCGGTTTTGGCGTGGCGATGAGCCAGGCGCTCGGCCCGTTCTCGCTGAAGGCGGGAGTGGCCAGTTCCGTTCTGGGCATCGCGCAGGTCTGCGGGTCGTCGCTGTGGATTTGGCTGGCCGCCGTCATTGGCCTGAACGCGCTGAATATGCTGATCGGGGTTCTGATTGGCTGTAGCATACTGTGCATTATCTTACTTATGGCCATCCAGCCCGCGGCGAAATATGAAGAAGCCCATCAGCAGCCTTGATCTTAACCTGTTGCTTTGCCTGCAGCTTTTGCTGCAGGAGCGCAGCGTCACTAAAGCCGCAAAGCGAATGAACGTGACGCCGTCTGCGGTGAGTAAATCGCTGGCAAAGCTGCGCGACTGGTTCGACGATCCGCTGTTTGTGAAAACGCCGTTAGGGCTGCTGCCTACCCCGTTAACGGTAAGCCTGGAACAGGACCTGGCGGACTGGATGCAGATTGGCAATCAGATCCTCGACAAATTCCACCACGACTCCCCCGGCGGCCTGACGTTCGTGCTGGCCGCCGAAACGCCGCTGATGCTGATCCGCTTCAATAGCCTGCTGGAGCAGGTGAACCAGCGCTATCCGCAGGCGACGGTGAAGATGCGCCACTGGGATTATGATTCCCTGGACGCCATTACGCGTGGCGAGGTGGATCTTGGCTTCACCGGGCGCGAAACGCATCCGCGCTCCCGTGAGCTGTTGAAGCTCATGCCGTGGTTTATTGATTACGAGATCCTGTTTAGCGACCGTCCGTGCGTGTATCTTCGTGAAGATCACCCGGCGCTTCAGGAAGAGTGGGATCTGGAGACGTTTCTGCGCTACCCGCATATCAGCATCTTCTGGGAGCGCAGCGACACGTGGGCGCTCGACGAAGTGCTGAAAGAGATGGGGCGTGAACGCAATATCGCCATGAGTCTGCCCGGCTTTGAGCAGTCGATGTTTATGGCGGCACAGCCGGGGCATAATTACATCGCCACCGCGCCGCACTACTGCCATCACTACAATCAGCTCCACCAGCGCAAGCTGATCGCGCTCCCCATTCCCTTCGATGAGGCGCAGGCTGAAAAGCTGACCGTGCCCTTCACCATGATCTGGCATAAACGGAACAGCCATAACCCCAAAATTCTCTGGTTGCGTGAGACAATCAAAGCGCTGTACGCCGCTCCAGGTCCTGTTTTTGCCTAAGAAAATGTAAAGTTCGGTCCTAAGTCTTCTCTTACCTCCATTTACTGATTAAAACAGGAGTCAAGTTAAGCGATAATCATGTAACCGTTTAACCGATTACGACCATTATCAAGGAGCGAAAAATGGCTACGCACTTTGCAAGAGGGACTCTTACAGAAGGACGCCTCGTATCGGCAAGAATTTCTTCAGCATGTCACAGCGAGGCACTCAAGCTTCCGGAACACCGCCGGTCACGCTTTTTGGCATCACGAGCCCTGCTCGCCGAGCTGCTTTTCATGCTGTACGGCATCAGTGAACTGCCGGACATCATTACTCAACCCGAAGGTCGCCCTGTCTTTGCCGACCCGGAACATCCCCGTTTTTCGATAGCCTACGCGGGTAATATTGTTGGCGTCGCGCTCACCACCGAAGGGGATTGCGGGCTGGATATGGAACTTCAGCGCGCCACCCGCGGCTTCCACGGCGCTAACCCGCACGACGACTATCCGCTCTCCAGCAATGAAAAGCTGTGGGTGCGCAACCAGAGCGATCCCATCGAGGCCCGAGCCCAGCTCATCACCCTGCGCCAGAGCATCCGCAAGCTCTGCGGTTGCGCCTCAGACGACGCCAGCCTGCTGCAGCTGCTGCCTGGCTCCGGACGCCTGCGTGCGACCAAAGCCGCGCTGGTCGAAGCGCTCAGCGACGCTGAGGACGTGTTGATCTGGTCTGTTGCGGTGACCCCTGCGATTGAGCGGCTGAGAATCTGGGAATTTGACAGCAAGCACGGATGGCGTAGCCTTCCTGATGTGCCCGAGCGCGCCAACGAGCCCGCCGCGCGCCTGATGCGATTAACCAGTTTACCGGCAGAAAAAGCATTTACCCTTAGCTGATCCGTTCAGGGTCATCATGATGAAACAGGAGTAATCATGTCTGATACGTTGAAAGTTGTTACGTTACTGGGAAGCCTGCGCAAAGGTTCATTCAACGGGATGGTTGCCCGCACGCTGCCGCAGCTGGCACCGGCAGGTATGGAGATTGCCGCGTTGCCGTCCATCGGCGAAATTCCGCTTTATGATGCGGATGTGCAGCAGGAAGACGGCTTTCCGCAGAGCGTGGAAGCGCTTGCTGAGCAGATCCGTCAGGCCGACGGCGTGGTTATTGTTACGCCGGAGTACAACTACTCGGTTCCGGGCGGCCTGAAGAACGCCATAGACTGGCTTTCTCGCCTGCCGGAGCAACCGCTCGCGGGCAAGCCGGTGCTGATCCAGACCAGCTCTATGGGGGCCATTGGCGGCGCGCGCTGCCAGTATCACCTGCGCCAGATCCTGGTGTTCCTGGATGCAATGGTGATGAACAAGCCGGAATTTATGGGCGGTGTGATTCAGAACAAGGTCGACCCGCAGACGGGTGAAGTGGTGGATCAGAGCACGCGCGATCATCTGTCTGGCCAGCTGACGGCGTTTGGGGATTATATTAAGCGGGTTAAAGCCTGATAAAAAAGCCCGGTGGCGCTAGCGCTTACCGGGCCTACACTCGTCAGTAGGTCAGGTAAGCGAAGCGCCACCTGACACCACAAACCGCACCTTAGTGCGCGTCAATAAATACAATCTTCAGTACAAACAGCAGCGCCACAACGATCACGCACGGGCTGAGTTCGCGGAAGCGGCCGGTACCGATCTTCATCACGCAGTAAGAGATAAAGCCCAGCGCGATACCTTCGGTAATCGAGAAGCTGAACGGCATCATCACCGCGGTAATAAACGCCGGAACGGCTTCCGTTAAATCTTCCCACTTCACGCGCGCCAGGCTGGAGGTCATCAGCACGCCTACGTAGATCAGCGCGCCTGCTGCCGCATACGGTGGAACCATACCCGCCAGCGGAGAGAGGAAGATCACCAGCAGGAACAGAATACCCACGACCACCGCCGTCAGGCCGGTACGGCCGCCCACGGACACGCCGGAAGAAGATTCAATGTACGCGGTAACAGACGAGGTTCCGATAAAAGCACCGGTCACAGAGGAGACGCTATCCACAAACAGCGCCTGCTTCATGCGCGGGAATTTGCCTTTCTCATCCGCCAGACCCGCTTTGTCGGTCACGCCGATCAGCGTACCGGAGGAGTCAAACAGGTTCACCAGCATGAAGGAGAAAATCACGCCCGCCAGACCGAGGTTAAACGACCCAGCCAGATCCACGTGACCAATCACGGTAGAGACGCTCGGCGGCGCGGAGACGATACCGTGGAATTGCACATCGCCCAGCATCCAGCCCAGCAGCGTAGTGACCACGATGGACACCAGCACCGCCGCGTGAATATTGCGGGAGGCCAGAATCGCGATGATAAAGAAGCCCAGCACGCCCAGCAGCACGCTGTGGGAGGTCAGGTTGCCGATGCTCACCAGGGTTTCCGGGTTCGCCACGATCACACCGGCGTTTTTCAAACCCATCATGCCGATGAACAGGCCGATACCGCTGGTGATGCCCACGCGCAGGCTCACCGGGATATTGGCAATCATCCAGTAGCGCACGCGGAAGATGGTCAGCAGCAGCAGTCCAACGGCGCCCCAGAAGATAGCGCCCATGCCAACCTGCCACGGCAGGCCCATCGCCTGAACCACCACGAACGCAAAGAACGCATTCAGACCCATTGCCGGAGCCAGCGCCACAGGCAGATTAGCGAACACGCCCATCAGGATGCTGCCCAGGGCCGCGATCAGACAGGTAGTCACGAAGACGGCGCTGGTATCCATGCCAGCAACGCCCAGAATTTGTGGGTTAACAAAAACGATATACACCATCGTCAGGAAGGTGGTGAAACCGGCAATCACTTCGGTGCGTGCCGTCGTGCCGTGCTCGCGCAGTTTGAACACGCGCTCAAGCAAACCCTGACCAGATGTCTGGGTAGTGTGTTGTTGACTCATCATCAATTTCCGAACAAGGAGGGAAAATTCGTCGCTATCCTATACCAAAATGCGACAATAGTGGCGGTTACGAGATACTTTTTTCATTGATTTTGCTTATACGGCAACGATTGCGTGTCGTTAAACTGCCGTACGTAAACGTTAAACTTGTTAAAAGGGAAAGGCATGTCCGGAATTGAAGCGGTATTTTTCGACTGCGACGGTACGCTGGTCGACAGTGAGGTCATTTGTTCTCGCGCGTATGTTGCCATGTTCCAGGAATTTGGCATTACCCTCGATCTCGACGAGGTGTTCAAACGCTTTAAGGGCGTGAAGCTCTACGAAATCATCGACATCATTAACCAGGAGCACGGTGTGGATCTGGCAAAAGCGGATCTGGAACCCGTTTATCGCGCCGAGGTCGCACGCCTCTTCGACTCGGAGCTGGAGGTTATTGCCGGCGCAAACGCGCTGCTGGATGCGATGACGGTGCCCATTTGTGTGGTCTCTAACGGCCCGGTCAGCAAAATGCAGCACTCGCTGGGCAAGCTGGAGATGTTGCACCACTTCCCGGAAAAACTGTTCAGCGGCTACGATATCCAGCGGTGGAAGCCCGATCCGGCCCTGATGTTCCATGCGGCGAAAGCGATGAACGTCAACGTGGAAAACTGCATTCTGGTGGATGACTCCGCAGCGGGGGCGCAGTCGGGTATTGATGCGGGCATGGAGGTGTTTTACTTCTGCGCCGATCCGCACAACAGGCCGATCGATCATCCAAAAGTGACGACCTTTACCGATCTGGCGCAGCTGCCAGCGCTGTGGAAGGCGCGCGGATGGAATATTACTCGCTGAGTTTACCTCTCCCCAGGGGAGAGGGAGAAAACCGAATTGTTCCCTCTCCCCATGGGAGAGGGTTAGGGTGAGGGTAAAAATCACTCTTTCGGATCTTTACCCGCCAGCAGCTTGTCCAGCTCGTCGCCGCCCACGTGACGGAAGTCCTGCCCCTTCACGAAGTAGAAAATGTATTCGCAAATATTCTGGCAGCGGTCGCCGATACGCTCGATGGAGCGCGCGCAGAACAGCGCGGTCAGCACGCTTGGGATGGTTCGGGAATCTTCCATCATGTAGGTCATCAGCTGACGCACGATGCCTTCATACTCCTGGTCGACCTTCTTGTCTTCACGGTAGATACGCACCGCTTCGTCAAGATCCATACGCGCAAAGGCATCCAGCACGTCGTGCAGCATCTGCACGGTGTGGCGGCCCAGCGACTCCAGGCTCACCAGCAGCGGCTGGTGCTGCTGGGAAAACTTCTCCAGCGCCGTGCGGCAGATTTTATCCGCTACGTCACCGATACGTTCCAGCTCGGCGATGGTTTTGATGATCGCCATCACCAGGCGCAGGTCGCTCGCCGTCGGCTGACGTTTCGCGATAATGCGCACGCAGGCTTCGTCGATCGCCACTTCCATCATGTTGACGTTATGGTCGCCTTCGATCACGCGCTTCGCCAGCTCGCTGTCCTGGTTATGCATCGCCGTGATCGCATCAGAAAGCTGCTGCTCGACCATGCCGCCCATGGTCATCACCTGGGTGCGGATGCTTTCCAGCTCTGCGTTGAACTGGCCGGAAATGTGTTTATTAAGATTGAGGTTGTCCATGGTTCACTCCAAATCAACCGTAGCGGCCAGTAATATAATCTTCAGTTTGTTTCTTAGCGGGCCTGGTGAACAGCGCGTCCGTATCGCTGAACTCAATCAACTCGCCCAGGTACATAAACGCGGTGTGATCGGAACAACGCGCAGCCTGCTGCATGTTGTGGGTCACGATAACCACGGTGTAATCCTGCTTCAGCTCGGTGATCAGCTCTTCAATACGCCCGGTTGAGATGGGGTCCAGCGCTGAACACGGCTCATCCAGCAGCAGCACTTCCGGGCGAATGGCGATACCGCGCGCAATACACAGGCGCTGCTGCTGACCACCGGAGAGAGAGTACCCGCTCTGGTGCAGCTTATCTTTGGTTTCGTTCCATAATGCGGCCTTGGTCAACGCCCACTGCACGCGCTCGTCCATATCCGTACGGGAAAGCTTCTCAAACAGACGCACGCCAAAGGCGATGTTGTCGTAAATCGACATCGGGAACGGCGTGGGCTTCTGGAACACCATGCCCACTTTCGCGCGCAGCAGGGCGATATCCTGGGCCTGGGTCAGAATGTTTTCGCCGTCGAGGATGATTTCACCCTCGGCGCGCTGCTCCGGATAGAGCGAATACATCTTGTTAAAGGTGCGCAGCAGCGTGGATTTACCACAGCCAGACGGACCGATGAATGCCGTGACCTGGTTCTTCGCGATATCCAGGTTGATATTCTTCAGGGCATGGAATTTGCCGTAGTAGAAGTTCAAATCACGAACCTGAATCTTACCCGGGGCAGTATCAACCATACTCATTGACTCATTTCCTCATTCGACGCCGCGAGCTGCCGCGCCGTAAAAAATTAACCGTGTTTCTTCTTCGCGAAAATGACGCGCGCCAGAATGTTCAGCAACAGTACGCAAAGGGTGATGATCAGCACCCCGGCCCAGGCCAGCTGCTGCCATTCCACGAATGGGCTCATCGCAAATTTAAAGATTGTCACCGGCAGGTTGGCAATCGGCTGCATCATGTCGGTGCTCCAGAACTGATTGGAGAGCGACGTAAACAGCAGCGGCGCCGTTTCACCCGCAATACGCGCAACGGCCAGCAGGATGCCGGTCATAATCCCGGAGATTGACGCTTTTAGCGTAATCGCGGAGATCATCTTCCATTTCGGCGTGCCCAGTGCGTAGGCCGCTTCGCGCAGGCTGTCCGGCACCAGCTTCAGCATGTTTTCGGTGGTTCGGATAACAATCGGCACCTGCAGCAGCGCCAGGGCAATCACCCCCGCCCAGCCGGAGAAGTGCTGCATCTGCGCCACCACCACGGTGTAAACGAACAGACCGACAACGATAGACGGTGCGGACAGCAGAATATCGTTGATGAAGCGAATGACTTCAGCCAGCCAGGATTTACGTCCGTACTCCGCCAGGTAGATACCCGCCATGATGCCGAGCGGGGTACCGAAGACCGTCGCCCACAGGATCAGCAGGCCGCTGCCCGCGAGGGCATTCGCCAGGCCACCGCCCGCCGTGTTCGGCGGCGGCGTCATTTCGGTGAACAGCGCCAGCGACATTCCGTCGATGCCGCGAACCACCGTCGAGAACAGGATCCACACCAGCCAGAACAGACCGAATGCCATCGTCCCCATTGAGAGCGTCAGCGCGATACGGTTTTTAATGCGGCGCTTTGCCTGCATTTTGCGGCGGGATTCCGCCAGCTCGGTGGTGTTTTGCATGTCGAGAGTCGCCATTAGCGTGCCCCCTCATTTTTAGCAAGACGCATAACCATCAGCTTGGAAATCGCCAGAACGATGAAGGTGATAACAAACAGAATCAGCCCCAGCTCCATCAGCGCCGCAACGTGCAGCCCGGATTCCGCTTCGGCGAATTCGTTCGCCAGCGCAGAGGTAATACTGTTACCCGGCATGTAAAGCGAGATGCTGTCGAGCTGGTAGGTGTTACCAATGATAAAGGTCACCGCCATGGTTTCACCCAGCGCGCGACCTAACCCCAGCATGACGCCCCCGATCACCCCATTTTTGGTGAACGGAAGCACGATGCGCCAGATAACTTCCCAGGTGGTGCAGCCGATGCCGTAGGCCGACTCTTTCATCATCACCGGGGTTTGTTCGAAGACATCGCGCATAACCGCCGCAATGTACGGAATAATCATGATGGCGAGGATCACGCCAGCCGCCAGAATACCGATACCGAATGCCGGGCCTGCGAACAGCGCGCCTACAAACGGAATGGCAGAAAGCACGTTACCCACCGGCTCTTGGAAGTAGGTGGCGAACAGCGGAGCAAAGATGAACAGGCCCCACATGCCGTAAACGATACTCGGAATGGCTGCCAGCAGTTCGATGGCGATGCCAAGCGGGCGTCGCAGCCAGCCGGGCGCCAGCTCCGTCAGGAACAGGGCAATGCCAAAGCTCACCGGAACCGCAATCAGCAGGGCGATGAACGAGGTCACCAGCGTGCCGTAGATCGGCACCAGCGCTCCAAAGACTTCGTTCGGCGCGTCCCACTCTTTGGTCCACAGGAAGGAGAAACCGAATTTCTGGATGCTCGGCCAGGAGGAGAAAATCAGAGACACGATAATGCCGCCCAGCAGCAATAGCACAATCAGCGCAGCCAGTTTTACCAGCGCGCTGAAAATCATGTCACCTTTTTTACCCGGAGGGTTAAATGCAGGCTTGGTTGCAGCCATAAATCACTCTTCTGTTAAACGCGTTTACGAAATCGCCCGGTGGCGCTGGCGCTTACCGGGCCTACAGCCGGAACCGTAGGGCGGGTAAGCGCAAGCGCCACCCGCCATTTTCGTCAGAATGCTAAATTAATACAATGCCTTACCGCTGCTGTCCTTCACGTTGGTTTTCCATGCAGCACGAATCTGCTCAACCACGCTGTCCGGCAGGCTGGCGTAATCCAGGTCGTTAGCCTGTTTGCCGCCATTTTTGTATGCCCAGTCGAAGAACTTCAGCACTTCTGCACCCTGCTCAGGCTTCTTCTGCTCTTTGTGAACCAGAATGAAGGTGGTAGAGGTGATTGGCCACGCCTCGTCGCCTTTCTGGTTAGTCAGATCCTGCGCGAAGGATTTGCTCCAGTCAGCGCCTTTGGCGGCGTTGGCGAAGTTTTCTTCGGTCGGGCTAACCGGTTTGCCGTCGGCAGATACCAGCTTGGTGTAGGCCAGGTTGTTCTGCTTCGCGTAAGCGTACTCTACGTAACCGATGGAGCCCGGCAGACGCTGTACGAACGCGGCGATACCGTCGTTACCTTTACCGCCCAGACCGGTAGGCCAGTTCACGGTAGAGCCGGCACCGACTTTCGATTTCCACTCTTCGTTCACTTTCGCCAGGTAGCTGGTGAAGACGAAGGAGGTACCTGAACCGTCAGCACGACGCACCACAGCGATGTTCTGTGAAGGCAGCTTAACGCCCGGGTTCAGTTTGGTGATGGCTTCGTCATCCCATTTTTTGATTTTACCCAGGTAGATGTCGCCCAGGGTTTTGCCGTCCAGCACCAGCTCGCCTGATTTCAGGCCAGGGATGTTAACGGCCAGCACAACGCCGCCGATGACGGTCGGGAACTGGAACAGGCCTTCCTGATTCAGTTTCTCATCAGACAGCGGGGCATCTGACGCGCCGAAATCAACGGTATTAGCGGTAATTTGTTTTACGCCACCGGAGGAGCCGATACCCTGATAGTTAACCTTATTACCGGTTTCTTTCTGGTAGGTATCTGCCCATTTGGCATACACCGGCGCAGGGAAGGTTGCACCAGCGCCAGTCAGGCTTGCTGCTGCGAATGCAGAGAAAGCGCTCATCGATAAGGTCGCGGCGACAACAGTTGCGACAGTGGTACGCATAACTTTCATAATGTCTCCTGCAAGGATTTCGTAAATCATTGTTTAAGTGGCTACGATGAGCAAAATAGGACAAACAGGTGACAGATAAATGTACGAATTATGACAGTTTTATGACAACGAAAATTTCACTTAAGAAATAGCAAAACTGTATATATTTATCAGAGAGTTAGATTAAAAGATGACGACAGGATTTCAGTAATATTTTCTTTATGTGACACTGAAAAAATAGCTGAAAATGACGGATTGTCATAAAAAAAGCTCCACCCGAAGGTGGAGCCTGGAAGGATTATTCGACGGTAACGGACTTCGCCAGGTTACGCGGCTGGTCTACGTCGGTGCCTTTGATCAGCGCAACGTGATAGGCCAACAGCTGCAGCGGAACGGTGTAGAAGATTGGCGCAATGACCTCTTCCACATGCGGCATCTCGATGATGTGCATGTTGTCGCTGCTGGCAAAACCGGCATCTTTATCTGCAAAGACGTACAGGACGCCGCCGCGGGCGCGCACTTCTTCGATGTTGGATTTCAGTTTTTCCAGCAGTTCGTTGTTAGGAGCCACAACGATGACCGGCATATCCGCATCAATCAGCGCCAGCGGGCCGTGCTTCAGCTCGCCTGCCGCGTAGGCTTCCGCGTGGATGTAAGAGATCTCTTTCAGCTTCAGCGCGCCTTCCAGCGCAATTGGATACTGATCGCCACGGCCCAGGAACAGGGCGTGATGTTTGTCAGAGAAATCTTCCGCCAGCGCTTCAATGCGTTTGTCCTGAGACAGCATCTGCTCGATACGGCTCGGCAGCGCCTGCAGGCCGTGAACGATATCGTGCTCAACGGAAGCGTCTTCGCCTTTCAGACGCGCCAGCTTCGCCACCAGCATCAGCAGAACGGTCAGCTGAGTGGTAAAGGCTTTGGTGGAGGCCACGCCGATTTCGGTACCCGCCTTGGTCATCAGCGCCAGATCGGATTCACGCACCAGGGATGAACCCGGCACGTTACAGATAGCCAGCGAACCCAGGTAGCCCAGCTCTTTTGACAGACGCAGCGCGGCCAGCGTATCCGCCGTTTCGCCTGACTGGGAAAGGGTGATCATCAGGCTGTTACGACGCACCGCGGATTTGCGGTAGCGGAATTCAGACGCGATTTCCACATCGCACGGCACGCCCGCCAGGGATTCAAACCAGTAGCGAGAGACCATACCGGAGTTATAGGAGGTGCCGCAGGCCACGATCTGAATATGCTCAACCTTGCCGAGCAGTTCGTTGGCGTTTGCGCCTAGCTCGCTCAGGTCAACCTCACCGTGGCTGATGCGCCCGGTCAGGGTGTTTTTGATGGCGTTCGGCTGCTCGTAGATCTCTTTCTGCATGTAGTGACGGTACGCGCCTTTATCGCCCGCGTCGTACTGCAGGTTTGACTCGATCTCCTGACGTTTCACCTGCTCGCCTTTGGTATCGAATACGGTCACGCTGCGGCGCGTCACTTCCGCGATATCGCCCTCTTCCAGGAAGATAAAGCGACGGGTAACCGGCAGGAGCGCCAGCTGATCGGAAGCGATGAAGTTTTCGCCCATGCCCAGACCGATAACCATCGGGCTACCTGAACGCGCTGCCAGCAGCGTGGACGGGTCGCGGGAATCCATGATCACCGTGCCGTAGGCACCGCGCAGCTGAGGGATGGCGCGCAGTACCGCTTCACGCAGCGTGCCGCCCTGCTCCAGCTCCCAGTGCACCAGGTGAGCAATCACTTCGGTGTCGGTTTCTGAGACAAAGGTATAGCCACGCGCTTTCAGCTCTTCGCGCAGCGGTTCGTGGTTTTCGATAATGCCGTTATGCACCACCACAATGTGTTCAGACACATGCGGGTGTGCGTTGCCTTCTGACGGTTCGCCGTGCGTTGCCCAGCGGGTGTGCGCGATACCGGTGCCACCGTGCAGCGCGTGTTCTTCTGCAGCCTGGGCCAGCATCTGCACTTTTCCGAGGCGGCGCAGACGGGTCATATGCCCTTCTGCATCGACCACTGCCAGACCGGCAGAGTCATAGCCACGGTATTCCAGGCGACGTAAACCTTCGAGAAGGATTTCAGCAATATCACGCTGCGCAACTGCGCCAACAATTCCACACATAGTTTTAGATTCCGAATTTAGGCATGATGCCTGCGTTGTCGCTGACCTGTATTTGCCCTTTCCGGGCACCCCGAGCCTTGTAGAGAGTGGGGTTATTTTTATGGGTACTGCCGTTGGGGGGAGGATTATTTTATCCCCTCACCCCGGCCCTCTCCCCAAAGGGGCGAGGGAGAAAACACCGCACCGAACGATCCCCTCTCCCCTGTGGGGAGAGGGTTAGGGTGAGGGGTAAATCCGTTACTTGTTCTTCACCGGGCGTTTCCAGCCCTGCTTGTTGATCTGCGGCACGCGGCTTAACACCAGCTCGTTCTCAGCCACGTCGCGCGTGACGGTGGTTCCGGCGGCAATGGTCACACCGTTGCCCACGGTAACTGGCGCCACCAGCTGCGTGTCAGAGCCGACAAACACGTCATCGCCGATGATGGTTTTAAACTTGTTGGCGCCGTCATAGTTGCAGGTAATGGTTCCCGCGCCGATGTTCACGTTATCGCCAATTTCCGCGTCGCCCAGATAGGTCAGGTGACCGGCTTTAGAGCCTTTACCCAGGCGCGCTTTTTTCATCTCAACGAAGTTACCCACGTGAGCGCCTTCCAGCAGCTCGGCCCCCGGGCGCAGACGCGCAAACGGACCAATGGTGCACGCCGCTTCAAGATGCGCATCTTCCACCACGCTGTACGGGCTGATTTCGCAGTCGTCACCAATCACGCTGTTTTTAATCACGCAGCCGGTGCCAATTTTGACGCGGTTGCCCAGCGTTACGTTGCCTTCAACGATAACGTTAGTATCAATTTCAACGTCGCGCCCGTGAGACAGCGTGCCACGCAGATCGAAACGCGCCGGATCGCGCAGCATCACGCCTGCCAGCAGCAGCTTTTCTGCCTGCTCAGACTGATAAATACGCTCAAGACGAGAAAGCTGCAGGCGGTTGTTCACGCCGTCGGTTTCGCTGACGCGCGCCGGATGAACGGCGGCAATGTCGCGCCCTTCGTGGTACGCCATCGCAATGATATCGGTGATGTAGTATTCACCCTGCGCATTGTTGTTTCTGAGCTGCGACAACCAGCGCTTCATGTCTGCGCCGTTGGCAATCAGGATACCGGTGTTAATTTCCGGGATCTGACGCTGTTCTTCGCTGGCATCTTTATGCTCAACGATGCCGGTCACCTTGCCGTTTTCACGGGTGATACGGCCATAGCCGCTCGGGTCGTCCAGCACCACGGTGAGCAGACCAATGCCACCCTGCGGTTTAGCTTCACGCAGGCGGGTCAGGGTTTCAACAGAGATCAGCGGGACGTCGCCGTAGAGCATCAGGATATCTTCGTCGTCGGCAAAGAACGGGGCGGCCTGCTGCATCGCATGGCCAGTACCGAGCTGCTCGGCCTGAAGTACCCAGTTAAGGTTGTCATCGCGCAGCGTTTGCTTGAGAAGATCGCCGCCGTGGCCGTAGACCAGATGAACCTGCTTCGCGCCGAGTTCATTTGCCGCATCAATGACATGCTGCACCATTGGCTTTCCTGCCAGCGTGTGAAGCACCTTTGGGAGATCGGAATACATGCGGGTGCCTTTGCCAGCGGCAAGAATGACCACGCTCATCGTATTATTCAACATACGCGTCCTGACTGTAATTTGAGTGAGAAGTAAAACCCTTTGACGTTGAAAATTCTACATATTTTGCGTCATAAAATGGAGTGACGCGAAAACGTTCAACATCGGCCATTAATGGCTATTTGAAGATAGTTTTAGGGGCAGAGTAAATCACTTTTGCTCTGGAAAATAGCATTCTTGCGGCAAGTCGCTAACCCACACAATAGCTTAGCTATTTTTTTGGATCATGAATAAAGATCGCTATAAAACAAAACAGCGTTTTATTTACTCAATAGTGTGACACCACAAAAAGAAACAGCGTTTCATTCTGATGATAATGGCGCTCAATTATCACTCAGGAGAATAAGATGAACTATAATATACCTCTGTCCTTAATGATGTGCAGCGCCTTTGCGGCGGGGGCTGCGGAGCAACCCGTCTGGAAAGCCATTGCGTTCGGGCAGTCTACCGACCTGAATTTCTCATCGAACGTGCTGCCGGAAAAAATTGGCGTGAATGACGTCACCGTAGACGGTAAAAAGCTGGCCTCGCAGGATAAGGTTGGCCTGTCAAAACCCGTCACCCTGGAGAGCCGGGGCGGCAAGATTGCGAACTCGCATGACGGATTAACGTTTTTCTACACCGAACTGCCGACGAAAGCGAACTTCGTCTTACAGGCCACCGTTAAGGTGGATCAGTTTGGTCCGGAAAACGGCGCTAAACCCGCAGCTCAGGAAGGCGCCGGCCTCCTGGTGCGCGATGTGCTCGGCGCGCCGCGCCAGCAGCCGCTGAAGGAAGGTTACGAGGAGTTTCCCGCGGCGTCGAACATGGTGATGAACACCATTATGACGCAGGATAAAAAGGACCATCATCGGGTCAAGCTGCAGGCCATAACGCGAGAAGGTATTTCGCATCCGTGGGGGGACGCCGGGGCTGAAATCAAAAAGCAGAGCTATCAGGAAGAGGTGGATATCAGCAAGACGCCCGCGTTCCGTTTAAAGCTGGAACGTACCGATGACGGCTTTATCACCGCCTGGGCGCCTGCAGGCAGCGATGCCTGGGTGAGAAAAAGCGTTCCGCGCGCCGACCTGATTTCCGTGCAGAACAAGGATAGTTACTACGTGGGCTTCTTCGCTTCGCGTAATGCAAAAATCACCGTATCGGATGCGTCTCTTACCACCTCGGCTGCGCATACCGTGGCGTCTGAACCCTGGGAGGCAACGCCTCTGCCGGTTGTTGTCCAGATCGCCTCTGCAAGCAAAAGCGCCATTGAGCACTATCAGGTTCAGGCACGCGCAAACTACGACGGCGTTTTTAGCGTCAGACAAAATGAAGTGGTGATCGGGAGTGATAAACCGGTCAAAGCCGGAGAGATGTACAGCGTTCCCGCCACCCTGACCGAGAGTAATGCATTTAGCCTGACGTTTACGCCCACCAGCGGTGAGGCCGTTCATCAGACGTTTAGCGTTGATAGGATAAGCGGCATGGAAACGTCTGTACTCCACGTTTCACCTGACGGCAAAGCGGACGGGCGGGGTACGCTGGACTCACCGCTGGATTTAGCTACCGCGATCGGCCTGATTGCGCCGGGCGGGAAGATTATCCTCGGTGCGGGCGACTATCCCCGGAGTGCAATCCCGCTGACGGCCAGCGGCAGTCCGGAAAAAATCACGTCACTACAGGCGGAAGGTAAAGCCGTTATTCATGGACTGCTGGTGGACGCAGGCTACTGGCACATTAAAGGGATTGAGGTAACAGACAAAAGCTTGCGTATTCAGGGCAGCCACAACCTGATTGAAAACGTCACGGCTTACCGCAACGACGATACCGGCATCCAGATATCATCCCCGGAAAAAATTGGCCGACCGCTGTGGGCCAGCTACAACCGGGTGATCGATTCTGAATCCTATGCCAATGAGGACCCGGGGAAAATCAACGCCGATGGCTTTGCCGTCAAAATGCGCGTAGGGGAGGGGAACCGGCTGGAAAACTGCTATTCCCATGACAATATCGACGATGGCTTTGACCTGTTCAACAAGATTGAGGACGGGGCCAACGGCGTTGTGACGATCGAGAATTCCATTGCCCGCAACAACACCAGCAACGGTTTTAAGCTCGGCGGTGAAGGGCAGCCTGTGGCGCATGAAGTTCGCAACAGCAAAGCCATTGGTAATCATCTGGACGGTTTCACCGATAACTTCAACCCGGGGGCGCTGGTGGTGGCGAATAACGTCGCGGTGGACAACCTTCGCTTTAACTTTATCTTCCGGCCAAGCCCGTATGGAGATGCATCAACGCAGGGCGTGTTTACCGGCAATAAATCGGTGCGTACGCAGCCCGGCATGTATGACGATGCGGTAGTGGGGAATATTGATAAGTCGAACTATTTTATCGTGAAAGGGAAGAGCGTGAACGAGCGCGGAGAGATGCTGCCAGATGGCGCTTCGCTTATCACACAGCGGTAAGCGCGGCGCCACTCGGCATTCAGCAGATTAGTGGTTGAACGTACCGAAAGAGACGTTCATGTTGCTGAAAAGAGCGATGATCTTGTTGACCAGTTTCATGATGGCATCCTGATTTCTTGAGGTTTATTTTGTGACACACTTCACAAAAAAGGAGTCTACGCCTCATTTTTTAACCGATCAAGGTTTTTGTGATGTAAATCACAAAATATTAAAACACCTTTTCAGTTTCACTTTTCCTGAAACGACGCCATAAAAAAAGCCAGCCTGGTATCCAGACTGGCTTTTGTGCTTTTCAAGCCGGTGTTACATCGCTTTTTTGGTCAACTCGATAACGCGCAGTTTCGCGATCGCTTTGGCCAGCTCCGCAGACGCCTGAGCGTAATCCACGTCACCATGAGAGCTGTTAATGTGCTCTTCAGCCTTACGCTTCGATTCCAGGGCTCGCGCTTCGTCGAGATCCTGTCCACGGATAGCGGTATCGGCCAGAACGGTCACACTGCCAGGCTGCACTTCAAGAATGCCGCCAGAAAGATAGATAAACTCTTCATGACCGAACTGTTTAACGATGCGGATCATACCAGGCTTAATGGCGGTGAGCAGCGGTGCGTGACCCGGGAAAATACCCAGTTCACCTTCACTACCCGTTACCTGGATTTTCTCGACCAGACCAGAGAACATTTGTTGCTCTGCGCTGACGACGTCCAGGTGGTAAGTCATTGCCATATCACCCTCCGATTAAGGCGTTAAAGTTTTTTGGCTTTTTCCACGGCTTCGTCGATGGAACCAACCATGTAGAACGCCTGCTCCGGCAGGTGATCGTATTCGCCTTCCATGATGCCTTTAAAGCCACGGATGGTGTCTTTCAGGGAAACGTATTTACCCGGAGAACCGGTGAATACTTCCGCAACGAAGAACGGCTGGGACAGGAAGCGCTGGATCTTACGTGCGCGTGCTACCACCAGTTTGTCTTCTTCTGACAGCTCATCCATACCCAGGATGGCGATGATGTCTTTCAGTTCCTGGTAACGCTGCAGCAGGGACTGTACGCCACGCGCGGTGTCGTAGTGTTCCTGACCAACTACCAGTGGATCCAGCTGACGGCTGGTGGAGTCCAGCGGGTCAACGGCTGGGTAGATACCCAGAGACGCGATCTGACGGCTCAGTACCACGGTTGCATCTAAGTGCGCAAAGGTGGTTGCTGGTGATGGGTCAGTCAAGTCATCCGCAGGTACGTATACCGCCTGAACGGAGGTGATAGAACCGGTTTTGGTAGAGGTGATACGTTCCTGAAGAACACCCATCTCTTCCGCCAGCGTAGGCTGATAACCTACCGCAGAAGGCATACGACCCAGCAGTGCAGATACTTCAGTACCGGCCAGGGTGTAACGGTAGATGTTATCAACGAACAGCAGAACGTCACGGCCTTCGTCACGGAACTTCTCAGCCATGGTCAGGCCGGTCAGCGCCACGCGCAGACGGTTTCCTGGCGGCTCGTTCATCTGGCCGTAAACCAGGGATACTTTGTCCAGAACGTTGGAGTCGGTCATTTCGTGGTAGAAGTCGTTACCCTCACGAGTACGTTCACCTACGCCCGCAAACACGGAGTAACCGGAGTGCTCGATCGCGATGTTACGGATCAGCTCCATCATGTTTACGGTTTTACCTACACCCGCACCACCGAACAGACCAACTTTACCGCCCTTCGCAAACGGACACATCAGGTCGATAACTTTGATGCCGGTTTCCAGCAGTTCCTGAGAGCTTGACAGCTCTTCGTAGGAAGGTGCTGCGCGGTGGATAGCCCAACGCTCTTCTTCACCGATGTCGCCTTTCATGTCGATTGGTTGACCCAATACGTTCATGATACGACCCAGTGTTGCTTTACCTACCGGGACTTCGATCGGGTGCTCAAGGTCTTTAACTTCCAGACCACGACGCAGACCGTCGGAAGAACCCATTGCGATGGTACGCACGATACCACCACCGAGCTGCTGCTGAACTTCCAGCACCAGGCTCTCGTTACCATTCTGTACCTCAAGAGCATCGTACACGCGCGGTACGGCATCCTGAGGGAACTCGACGTCAACCACGGCGCCGATTACCTGGACAATTTTTCCAGTAGCCATCTTGAATCCTCTACGAATTAACCTGGTTATACCGCGGATGCACCACCGACGATCTCGGTGAGTTCCTGAGTAATGCTGGCCTGACGAGCTTTGTTGTATACCAACTGCAGCTCTTTAATCAGGCTGCCGCCATTGTCGGTCGCGGCTTTCATCGCCACCATACGTGCGGCCTGCTCGCTGGCCAGGTTTTCAACTACGCCCTGATAAACCTGTGATTCAACGTAACGACGCAGCAGGGTATCCAGCAGCGGTTTCGGATCAGGTTCATACAGGTAATCCCAGGCTTTTTGCTTCAACTCATCATCTTCTGAAGCCGGTAACGGCAGCATCTGAGTGATGGTTGGAACCTGAGACATCGTGTTAATAAATTTGTTGCTGACAACGTACAGTCTGTCCAGACGGCCTTCATCGTAGGCCTGCAACATCACTTTAACCGGACCGATCAGTTCGGACAGGGACGGGTTATCACCCATACCGGTCACCTGGGCAACAATATTGCCACCCACGGAGTTAAAGAAAGATACGCCCTTCGAGCCGATCATTGCGATATCGCACTGAACGCCTTTCTCGGACCATGCTTTCATATCCCCCAGCAGTTTTTTGAACAGGTTAATGTTCAAGCCGCCGCACAGACCACGGTCGGTCGACACCACCAGGTAGCCCACGCGCTTAACGTCGCGTTCTTCCAGGTAAGGGTGCTTATATTCCAGATTACCGTTCGCAAGGTGACCAATCACTTTGCGCATGGTATCTGCATAAGGACGGCTGGCCGCCATGCGATCCTGCGATTTACGCATTTTGGAAGCGGCGACCATCTCCATCGCTTTAGTGATCTTTTGCGTGTTCTGGACGCTTGCGATCTTACTACGTATCTCTTTTGCGCCGGCCATGAGCTTCTCCTCAATGCCAGGCGGCCTGTCGTGAGACAAGCCGCCGGACGATTACCAGGACTGGGTTGCTTTGAAGGAATCGAGGATAGCTTTCAGCTTGCCTTCGATTTCATCGTTATAGCCACCGGTCTGGTTGATCTCTTGCATCAGCGGAGCGTGATCACGGTCGACGTAAGCCAGCAGAGCGGCTTCGAAGCTACCGATTTTCGCCAGTTCCACATCTTCGAGGTAACCGCGTTCAGCCGCGAACAGTACCAGGCCCTGCTGAGCAACAGACATTGGAGCGTACTGTTTCTGCTTCAGCAGCTCGGTCACTTTCTGACCGTGGCTCAGCTGTTTACGGGTTGCTTCGTCCAGATCGGATGCGAACTGAGAGAACGCAGCCAGTTCACGATACTGTGCCAGCGCGGTACGGATACCACCGGACAGTTTCTTGATGATCTTGGTCTGAGCAGCACCACCAACACGGGATACGGAGATACCCGGGTTAACCGCCGGACGAATACCGGAGTTAAACAGGTTGGTTTCCAGGAAGATCTGACCATCGGTAATAGAGATTACGTTGGTCGGAACGAACGCAGAAACGTCACCCGCCTGGGTTTCAATGATCGGCAGAGCGGTCAGAGAACCTGTTTTACCCTTCACTTCACCTTTGGTGAAGTTCTCGACGTATTCCGCGTTAACGCGGGATGCACGCTCCAGCAGACGAGAGTGGAGGTAGAATACGTCGCCCGGGAATGCTTCACGTCCAGGTGGACGACGGAGCAGCAGGGAAACCTGACGATAAGCAACAGCCTGTTTAGACAGGTCATCGTATACGATCAGCGCATCTTCACCGCGGTCACGGAAGTATTCGCCCATTGCGCAACCGGCGTATGGCGCCAGGTATTGCAGTGCAGCAGATTCAGACGCGGTTGCCACAACAACGATGGTGTTAGCCAGCGCGCCGTGCTCTTCCAGTTTACGAACCACGTTGGAAATGGTGGACGCTTTCTGGCCGATAGCCACGTACACGCATTTGATGCCGGAGTCACGCTGGTTGATGATGGCGTCGATTGCCATCGCGGTTTTACCGGTCTGACGGTCACCGATGATCAGTTCACGCTGACCACGACCGATTGGGATCATGGCGTCAACGGACTTATAACCCGTCTGAACAGGCTGATCAACGGACTGACGGTCGATAACGCCTGGTGCGATAACTTCGATTGGAGAGAAGCCATCGTGCTCAACCGGACCTTTACCGTCGATTGGCGCACCCAGGGTGTTAACAACGCGACCCAGCAGGCCACGGCCAACCGGAACTTCCAGAATACGGCCAGTACACTTAACCTTCATGCCTTCGGCGAGGTCAGCGTATGGACCCATCACAACTGCACCTACGGAGTCGCGCTCCAGGTTCAGTGCGATAGCGTAACGGTTACCCGGCAGGGAAATCATCTCACCCTGCATACAATCGGCCAGGCCGTGAATGCGGATAACACCGTCACTTACAGAAACAATAGTACCTTCGTTGTGAGCTTCACTCACAACATTGAACTGAGCAATGCGCTGCTTGATCAGTTCGCTGATTTCGGTGGAATTCAGTTGCATGCTCCAGTCCCCTTAAGACTGCAAGACGTCTGCAAGGCGTTCAAGACGGCCGCGTACGCTGCCATCAATGACCATATCACCCGAGCGGATGATTACGCCTGCCATTACAGACTTATCGATTTTGCAATTCAGCTTAACTTTGCGTGACAGACGTTTTTCCATCGCGGCGGTGATTTTCGCAAGCTGTTCAGTACTCAGTTCAGTCGCAGAAGTCACTTCGACTTCGGCAGTAGCTTCACTCAGCGCACGTAAGTGCTCGAACTGCTCGAGAACATCCGGGAGCACACGGAGACGACCATTCTCAGCCATCACCTTAATCAGGTTCTGGCCGTTGGCATCCAGTTGCTCTCCGCACACGGCGATAAACGACGCGGCGAGGGTATCAGGCGCTAATGCACCAGACAGCAACTCGGCCATTTGTTCGTTTTTCGTCACCTCAGCGGCAAACGCCAGCATATCCTGCCAGCGATCGACATTTTGGTGTTCGACAGCAAAGTCAAAAGCTGCTTTGGCGTAGGGGCGAGCTACCGTAACAAATTCAGACATCAGCCCCTCCCTCCTTACAGTTCAGCGACAAGTTTGTCCACGATGTCGCTGTTAGCAGCTTCATCCACGGAACGTTCGATGATCTTCTCGGCGCCAGCAACAGCCAGAATCGCAACCTGCTTACGCAGTTCTTCACGAGCACGTTTACGCTCGGCATCAATTTCAGCCTGAGCTTGTGTCACGATCTTAGTACGTTCCTGTTCTGCTTCCGCTTTGGCTTCGTCCAGGATCTGAGAACGGCGTTTGTTAGCCTGTTCAATGATTACCTGAGCTTCCGCTTTGGCTTTTTTCAGCTGGTCTGTCGCGTTGGCCTGTGCAAGGTCCAAATCTTTCTTAGCGCGTTCTGCAGAAGCCAGACCGTCAGCAATTTCTTTCTGACGTTTTTCGATGGCAGCCATTAAAGGCGGCCATACATACTTCATGCAGAACCAGACAAAGAGAATAAACGCGATGGCCTGGCCGAGGATTGTTGCGTTCATGTTCACAGCACAATACCTCTTAAATTTCTGTGGCTTGGGGTTTTAAAACTACTACTACGCGACAGCAAACATCACGTACAGACCCAGACCTACAGCGATCATTGGGATTGCATCCACCAGACCCATAACGATAAAGAACTGAGTACGCAGCAGAGGAATCAGATCAGGTTGACGCGCTGCGCCTTCCAGGAATTTGCCCCCGAGGATGCCGATACCGATCGCAGCACCGATAGCCGCCAGACCCATCATCACAGCGGCAGCCATGTACAGCAGATCCATATTCAGGTTTTCCATGACAGTCTCCAGTTTGTTTCAATTAAAACGTAGTAGTGTTGGTAAAAAAATCAGTGCTCTTCAGACGCCATCGACAGATAGACGATCGTCAGAACCATGAAGATAAAGGCTTGCAGCGTAATGATCAGGATGTGGAAAATGGCCCAAGGCACATTAAGAATCCACTGTGACCACCACGGCAGAAGACCCGCGATCAGAATGAAAATCAGCTCACCCGCATACATGTTGCCGAACAGTCGCAGACCCAGTGAAACAGGTTTAGACAGCAGGCTAACGCCTTCCAGGATCAGGTTGACCGGAATAAACGCCCAGTGGTTGAACGGCTGCAAGGTAAGCTCTTTCACAAAGCCGCTTACGCCTTTCATTTTGATGCTGTAGAAAAGAATCAGGATAAACACGCCCAGCGCCATCGACAGGGTGATGTTCACGTCCGCAGACGGTACAACACGCAGTGCAGGCAGGCCGAAGATGTGCTCGCCGATAAACGGCAGAAGGTCAATTGGCAGCAGGTCCATCAGGTTCATCAGGAAGACCCAAACGAACACGGTCAGGGCCAGCGGAGCAATCAGCTTGCTCTTGCCATGGTACATGTCTTTCACGCTGCCATGGACGAAGCCGATGATCATCTCAACGAACGTCTGGAATTTCCCTGGAACACCGCTGGTCGCTCGTTTAGCAACACCGCGGAACATGGCCAGGAACAGAAGACCCAAAACCACCGAGAAGAACATGGAGTCGATGTTGATCGTCCAGAAGGTGGCCGGGGGGTTATGCGGATCCACCAGCGAGAATGTACGCAGGTCCAGCTGAAGGTTATTCAGATGGTGACCTATGTAATCCTGCGGCGTCATATTTTCTGAAGCCATGATGCCTTTTACCCTTTGTTATTGATTACAGCTGGAGCCAGAACTTGTACCACCAGCACCAAAACCCACGTTGCTATCAGCGGCATGAATACCACTTTCAAAACCGCCAGCGCCATCACCAGTAAAGCAAAGGTCAGCAACACCTTACACACTTCGCCGAGAGCGAAGGACCAGGCCACGCGGCCTTTGGCGGGTGTATGCGCCTGATGACGCCAGGCAAAAATCATAAACAACACGTTTGGCAGAACCACCGCCAAACCCCCGCACACGGCGGAGATGCCCCAGAAGGGGTCTTTGAGGCTAAACAGCAGTCCACTTGCTATCACAGCCAGAAACTGAATGAACAGAAGCTTACGAGCAACGTTTCTACTCAAGAGCGACACAGACATCACGTTTTTACTCCTGCTCCCTTCGAGGTATGCCGCGTGTCGTATAAAACGTCCTTTAAGGCTCGGAGTCAAGCATCAAAAAGCGGACAAATTATACGGTGCGTACCCGTGATTTCAAACATTAAGTAGCGAAAAGGTGAATAAATGTTTAAATATTTTTCCCCGGCGCTATTTTTTAACTTTTGGCTAAAGTGTCGACCTTCGGACAAAACTGCAAACAGCGCGAAAACGTTGGTGATAAAGCGTGCACGAGATCACAAAATACACATTTACGATAAGGTCGTATTTATCAAAGACGTAAATCGCTTTATTTCATCTTTATGAAATTAAAGACAAAATATCGTAACTATTTTCAAAACAGCCCTGTATACAACAAAAACCTTTTATTGACATTCTTAATAAATATTTAACATTCCATTCTCGTTGCTACGACCCACTTTTAGCAGACTGATATTTTCGTAGTTGACTATCTTCACGGTGAACAATAGTGACGAGGTTAACCGTAAGAAAATCCTTAGTAACAACGAGGTTAAATTAGCACCAGTAAAATCCCTTTAGATGTGCTGTTTTTTAACACAATGAGAACAGCACAAATTCCACAATTTTTATTATATTTTTAAAAATTGTTTGGCTTAATTATCACCAGATGCCGTTCGCCATCGAGTTGAGGAATCTGTAATTTCTCAATGGATTCGACGGCAAAGCCGGCCGGAAGCTGGTCAATTTCCTCTCCAGGCAGCAGCCCTTTCAGCGCATAGAAACGGCCATTTTCAGCGGGCAGATGTTTGCACCAGCTCACCATGTCGTTCAGTGAGGCAAATGCACGGCTGATAACGCCGTCAAACGGTGGCTCCGCCGGAAACGCTTCTACCCTGCTCTGCACAGGTGTGATGTTCTCAAGCTTCAGTTCATGCTGTACCTGACGCAAAAAGCGCACGCGCTTGCCAAGGCTGTCGAGCAGCGTGAAATGGCTCTCGGGGCGGACAATCGACAGCGGAATTCCCGGCAGGCCAGGGCCAGTACCCACATCGATAAAGCGTTCACCTTTCAGCCAGGGCGCAACCACAATGCTGTCGAGGATATGGCGAACCAGCATCTCGTTGGGGTCGCGTACGGAGGTCAGGTTGTACGCTTTGTTCCATTTGTTCAGCATATCGACATAGGCCACCAGCTGATTTTTCTGGCGATCGGTGAGCGAAATACCTGCCTGATCCAGCAGACGAGAAAGTTTATTGAGCACGGTGAATACCTGTTTAGCGATTTTTCGCCCGGTGGCGCTGTCGCTTACCGGGCCTACGAATAAGTAGGGCGGGCAAGCGAAGCGCCACCCGCCAAAAAGCAATGTTCAAGAGACTACGCGCTGCGGCGCAGCATACCTTGCTTTTTCAACCACACCAGAAGAATCGAAATCGCGGCCGGTGTGACGCCAGAGATACGGGAAGCCTGGCCGATCGACACAGGTTTGTGATCGTTCAGCTTAGCGATCACTTCATTGGAAAGGCCCGTTACCTGGCGGTAGTCCAGCATTTCCGGCAGCAGCGTGTTTTCGTTGCGCTGCTGTTTTTCGATCTCATCCTGCTGACGCGCGATGTAACCTTCGTACTTCACCTGGATCTCAACCTGCTCTGCCGCTTCAGCGTCTTCCAGTCCCGGCGCGAACGCGGTCAGTTTCACCAGGTTTTCGTAGGTGACTTCAGGGCGACGCAGCAGATCTTCACCGCTGGCTTCGCGCGACAGGGGCGCTGTTAAGTGAGCGTTTACTTCGGCAGCGGTCTCCGCCTGTGGATTCACCCACGTCGTTTTCAGACGCTGGCGTTCCTGCTCAATGCGCTCCAGCTTCTCGTTGAAGCGCGCCCAGCGTTCGTCATCCACCAGACCCAGCTCGCGGCCCATTTCGGTCAGACGCAGGTCGGCGTTATCTTCGCGCAGCATCAGGCGATATTCCGCGCGCGAGGTAAACATGCGGTACGGCTCTTTGGTGCCCAGGGTGCAGAGATCGTCAACCAGCACGCCCAGATAAGCCTGGGAACGGCCCGGCGCCCAGCCCTCTTTCTCAGCAGAGAAGCGCGCGGCATTAAGACCCGCAAGCAGGCCCTGCGCAGCGGCTTCTTCGTAGCCAGTGGTACCGTTAATCTGGCCTGCGAAGAACAGACCCTGGATAAATTTGCTCTCCAGCGTCGGCTTCAGGTCACGCGGATCGAAGAAATCGTACTCAATAGCGTAGCCGGGACGCACGATTCTTGCGTTCTCCATGCCCTGCATTGAGCGAACAATTTGCATCTGCACGTCGAACGGCAGGCTGGTGGAGATGCCGTTCGGGTAAATTTCGTTGGACGTCAGCCCTTCCGGCTCCAGGAAAATCTGGTGCTGGTTACGATCGGCAAAGCGCATAACTTTGTCTTCGATCGACGGGCAGTAACGCGGGCCGATCCCTTCGATCACGCCGGCATACATTGGGCTGCGATCGAGGTTATTGCGGATCACGTCATGGGTTTTTTCATTGGTGTACGTGATATAGCACGGTACCTGCTGCGGATGGTGATCCACGTTGCCCATGAACGAGAAGACCGGCATCGGGTTATCACCGTGCTGCTGTGCCAGTACGCTGAAATCAATGGTACGCGCATCAATACGCGGCGGCGTACCGGTTTTGAGGCGGCTTACGCGCAGCGGCAGTTCACGCAGACGGCGAGACAGGGGGATCGACGGCGGATCGCCAGCACGGCCACCGCTGTAGTTGTCCAGGCCGATATGAATTTTACCGTCCAGGAATGTTCCCACGGTCAACACAACTGATTTTGCGCGGAACTTGAGGCCCATCTGGGTCACAGCGCCCACAACGCGATCGTTCTCGACGATAAGATCTTCCACCGCCTGCTGGAAGATCATCAGGTTCGGCTGGTTCTCCAGTGCGGTACGCACCGCCTGACGGTAAAGCACGCGATCTGCCTGAGCGCGGGTGGCCCGAACGGCAGGACCTTTGCTCGCGTTTAGTATCCTAAACTGAATGCCTGCACGATCGATCGCTTTCGCCATCAGGCCGCCAAGTGCATCCACTTCTTTTACCAGGTGTCCTTTCCCAATGCCGCCAATCGCCGGATTACAGGACATTTGTCCCAGCGTGTCGATATTGTGTGTCAAAAGCAGGGTCTGCTGACCCATACGCGCTGCGGCCATTGCGGCCTCAGTGCCTGCGTGACCCCCGCCAATGATGATGACGTCGAAAGGATCCTGATAAAACATGGTGGTCTGCCTCGCGTAAAGCGGTATGAAAATGGATTGAAGCCCGGGCCGTGGATTCTACTCAACTTTAGTCTTTCGAGAAAGCATTGGGATCCAGGGCTATTAAAAAGAAGATCTTTTTATTTAGAGATCTGTTCTATTGTGATCTCTTATTAGGATCGCGAACCTTTGTGGATAAGTCCGATCTCGCAAATAAGATCATGCGGTTAGAAAGGATCGTTTGCTGTGAGTGATCGGTGATCTTGGGCCGTATAAGCTGGGATCAAAATGGCACTTTATACACAGGCCAAAAACGACTACAGAGTTGTTCTTTGGATAACTACGGGTTAATACGAGCTTTTAACCAGAGTTATCCACATCTGTTTGCGCGATCTTTAAGCGTTTTTGAGTAAATTTTTCCAATCTGCTAGCCAGATCTCGGCTGGATCTTCCGGAATGTCATGATCGAGGATGTTGATCTTGAGCGTTTCACCCAGCTGTTTTGCCCCACAGGCGGTAACAGCGGCTTCGACTTTCTCTATTGCACCGCAGAAGGTGTCATATTCACGACTGCCAATACCGACCGCACCAAAACGGACGTTTGACAGATCCGGCTGTTGTTCCTGCAGTTCATCATATAAAGGTTGCAGATTATCCGGAAGATCGCCCGCACCGTGCGTGGAGGTGATCAGCAGCCAGACCCCGTCAGACGGGAGATCTTCAAGTAACGGTCCGTGCAGGGTTTCTGTAGAAAAGCCCGCGTCTTCCAGCTTCTCAGCCAGATGTTCCGCTACGTATTCCGCACCGCCAAGAGTGCTGCCGCTGATAAGGGTAATGTCCGCCATTGATCGCTCGCTCAGATAAAGAGGCGGCCATTGTACGCTGTGAACGAGCTGGGATCTACCTGTGGAAAATGTGGGAATGAAATTGCCCGATCACGGGCGGATGGTGCGCATGATCGGGTTTTGCAGGGAGATCAGGGTCTCAGTGGACTGAATTTCATCGATTGTTTGGATCTTGTTGATAAGTACCTGCTGAAGGGCATCGATAGATCGGCACATTACCTTAATGAAGATGCTGTAGTGCCCGGTGGTGTAATACGCCTCGGTGACCTCGTCCAGCGCGTTCAGTTTTTCCAGTGCGGAAGGATAGTCTTTCGCGCTTTTAAGAATAATGCCGATAAAGCAGCACACGTCATAACCCAGCTGTTTTGGGCTGACATCGATATGTGCGCCGGTGATGATCCCCGCCTGCTTCATCTTTTCTACGCGAACGTGGATGGTTCCCGGGCTGACGCCAAACTGTTTCGCCAGTTCGGCGTAAGCGGTGCGCGCATTGGCCATTAACGCTTCCAGAATGCCGCGGTCCAGATTGTCGATCTGATAATTTTCCATAGGTTTTTCTTATGAAGATTAGTGAATCTCACTATTCTAGCGCCTTATTTTATCGAATCAAAAGTGAAGGAGGCTTTTTGTTGTTTGATTATTGAATTGAGTGCCATTTCTGTTGCTTAATCAATACCAACAGGACGCAGGAGTATAAATAATGAAAACCGCTTACATCGCAAAACAACGCCAGATCAGTTTCGTTAAATCCCATTTTTCCCGCCAGCTGGAAGAGAAGCTTGGGCTGATAGAAGTTCAGGCGCCGATCCTCAGCCGCGTGGGCGACGGGACGCAGGATAACCTGTCTGGATGCGAAAAAGCGGTACAGGTGAAAGTGAAGACACTGCCAGACGCCCAGTTCGAAGTGGTTCATTCCCTTGCGAAGTGGAAGCGTCAAACCCTGGGGCAACACGACTTCAGCGCGGGCGAAGGGCTCTACACGCACATGAAAGCCCTTCGCCCCGATGAAGACCGTCTAACCGCCATTCACTCTGTCTACGTTGACCAGTGGGACTGGGAGCGCGTGATGGGTGATGGCGAACGTCATATCGGTACGCTGAAATCCACCGTTGAGGCGATCTACGCCGGGATAAAAGCGACCGAAGCGGCAGTGAGCAAAGAGTTTGGTCTGGCACCGTTCCTGCCGGAATCGATCCACTTTGTTCACAGCCAGGAGCTGCTGAGCCGCTTCCCGGATCTGGATGCCAAAGGCCGCGAGCGTGCGATTGCCAAAGAGCTGGGCGCCGTGTTCCTGATGGGGATCGGCGGCAAGCTGTCTGACGGTAAGCGCCACGACGTGCGTGCCCCGGATTATGATGACTGGAGCACTACGGGTGAGAGCGAGTTTGCCGGTCTGAACGGTGATATCCTGGTCTGGAACCCGATTCTGGAAGATGCGTTTGAACTTTCTTCTATGGGGATCCGCGTGGATGCCGATGCGCTTAAGCGTCAGCTGGCGGTAACCGGTGATGAAGATCGTCTCAAACTCGAGTGGCACCAGGCGCTGCTGCGCGGTGAAATGCCGCAGACCATCGGCGGCGGTATTGGCCAGTCTCGTCTGACCATGCTTCTTCTGCAGCTCTCTCACATTGGTCAGGTGCAATGTGGCGTCTGGCCGCAGCAGGTTCGTGAGAGCGTCGGTTCCCTTCTTTAATTAGCGCCGCCAGCGTCTGAGCAGGCGGCTACGCAGCCCGGTATCAAAGCGCCAGATATGATCGAAGATGCGCATGATGCCGGGTTTTCCATGCGCCGACATCGCCACGGCATGAAAGCGGTGCTGGTGTACCCGCTGTAACTCCTTCACTTTATTCACCACGTCATCCGGCAGCCGCTGGGCGATAAAATCGGAAATCACCACCGCGTCGGCGTCGTACCAGTCCCCGCCCTGCATACGTTCGACGATGCTGCGAAAGCAGCTGGCCAGATCGGTACCGCCGCGAAAACGCTGGCTCAAAAAGCGGATCGCCTGCTCAATCCCCTGCTGGTTCGTCAGCTCATAGCCCACCACTTCGCTGGAAAAGAGCATGATGAAACAGCGACGGCGATCGGCGAGCGCCACGCGCATCAGGGCCAGGCAGAACGCCTTCGCACACTGCTCGTTAAAACCGCCCATCGAGCCGGAGGTATCAACACAGACAATGAATGGACCGCGCGGCTGTTCATCAAAGTCCTGATGGATGACCGGGCGCTGGCTAAGCTTCTCACGCCAGGATTCGCCGTGCAGCCGGTAGGTAAGGAGCTGTTTCTCCACCAGCCGACGATAAAACTCATACTCCAGCTCGGTCATCCCCAGCGTGCTTAGCTCGGTGGGCAGCAGGCGCAGGATGTCATCGCTTTGCTGCAAGCCATCGACCTGCTCCGGCACGGTGGCCGGTTCGCGTACCAGGGTACGGAAGGTTTCCATCGGCGCATCTTTCTTTGGGACAGATTTTGCCTCCCGCGAGCGGCCCAGCTGTTCCGCAAGCTTCATCAGCTCCGGCTGCTGGGTCAGAAAGTCGCCGTACTTCACGATCAGCTGGTAGTCGCCTCGCTTCAGCTGCCCGGCGCTCATGTCCCAGAGACGCCCGGCGGCGTTTTCATTTTCTACCAGCACCTCTTCAAGCTGACCGCTCAGCGTCATACGCTCCTGAACTTCGCTGAGCAGCTGTTCGCGCTCTTCATCCAGCAGCTGCTGGTTCAGCGTCGTGGCCTGGACAACAAGGCTCAGCCGCCAGCGCTGTAAAAACAGGGTATGCAGCGCCGGAGTAAAGGTGGCGTTATCCGTGACCAGCGCGCGGGCCTGGCTTGCAAACGGAGAATGTACTTTATCAAGCAGCGTAAGGGTTTGCGGTAGCTGGACGATAAACTGCGGTGTCGACAGCCGCTGGCACTGCTGATAGCTGGCGACTTCCTCCGTCAGCTCTGGCGGGACTTCCGTCTCCTTAAACCGCTGACGCAGGCTATCGCGCCAGCGCGGGAGATCGTCGGTCATCGCCTTTTTGAGCTTTGGGAATTTTTCAAAGAAGGCCGCCAGCTGGGGGGATGCCAGAAGGGTAATGACCACCTCTTCGATCAGCCCTTCCTCGCTGACCGCCAGCATGACGTTGAGCGTGTCCAGCGTTAGCATTGACGCGCCTGTTTGATCTGCGCGCTGACGTCCTGCAGGCTGGCTTCGATGCGGCCTAACCAGTCGCTATGAATAAAGAGGCATTTTTGCTGCTCGCTGAAGCGGGTGTGCTGCTGGTGCCATTCGGTATCAAGCGCTTCCAGCTGCTGCTTGATCTCTTCCGGCACGCTATCGGAAGCGGCGCCCGGCAGCGCCAGACGCGATCCCTGCAGGCTGACGTCGCGGATCACCAGATGCTGGCTGCTGTCCACCTCCATATTCAGCGGCTGGGCAAAACCGATGCCGTTGAGCTTGCCGCGGATCTCACCGCTTTTATCGAGCCACTGCGCCAGCGCGTCGCGCTCTATCGTAACGTGAACCACCTGCATGTCGTGAAGTTTAAGCGGCTGCTGAAGCAGCAGCGTTAGCGTTGCGCCGGTCAGTTCGGCAGGCAATTCATAATGCGGCTTACGCGAGAACATGCCGCCAAGGCGGGTCACCTTCAGGGCCGTTTTATCGCTTTGCTGCTGCTGGAGCTGAATGCGCCGTTGGGCAATTGCGCCCAGCTGGTTGAGCATCGACTGCTGGCCCCAGGCGTGCCCGGTCATCAATACTTCAAGCTGCTGCTGCATCAGGTTCATGCCTTCAGCATCGTGCCAGAGGCAGTCTTTCAGCAGGATCAGATCGATTGGCGCGACGGCATCGCGTCCACTGAACAGCGCGCTGGCCTGCAGCAGGCGAATGGCTTTTTTCCAGCGACGGTCGGAAACGTAAGGCGCAGAAGGCAGTAAATCGAGCTGCTGGCGCAGCATGAAGATCAGCTCAAATACGGCATCGGGCAGTTTGATTTTGCCGATGTCCTGCTGCCACTGGTCATACTCCTCATCCGTCACCTGCAGCGAAGCGGAGACCGGATTTTCATTTTCATCCTGCTGGCTCACCAGCATGGAGCGGAAGTTGGACTTATCCTGCACTTTGTCCAGCCACAGGCGGATCAGCATGCGGTCGTAGAGGGCTTCCAGGCTGCTGTCGGCTTCGGGCAGTTCGTTTGAGGCGGCCACCAGCAGGCGCATCGGGATTTTCTCTTCGCTGGCGCCGTTGCGGAAACGACGTTCGTTAATCGCCGTCAGCAGGGTATTCAGGATCGCCGGACCGGCTTTCCAGATTTCATCGAGAAAAACTATCTCTGCTTCAGGGAGATATCCTGCGGTCAAACGTTCATAGCGCCCCTCGTCCTTAAGCGCCTGAATGGAGAGCGGACCAAAAACTTCCTCGGGCGTGGAGAAGCGCGTCATCAGGTATTCAAACGCGCGCGCGTTTTGAAAGGCAAACTTCAGCCGACGGGCAATCAGGCTTTTGGCGATACCGGGCGGGCCCAGCAAGAACACGCTTTCACCGCTTAACGCTGCCAGCAAACAGAGGCGAATGGCGTGGCTACGCTCGTAAAGGCCTTTCTCCAGCGCGCTGCTGAGGCGGGAAATTCTTTCTGCTAATAAATGTGAGTGAGCCATAATAGTTTTGCATCCTTTCGCCGTCGCGGCGGCCAATTGAAGCGAGTATAGACGTTTCAGTCTGGCCTGGTAATAGACTGAAGTGCGGCGCAATTTTCTTTGCGCTACATTAACGCGGTTGCATTTAGGGGTACGATTTTGCAATGAATCGTGCATACTGTGCGCTTTTTGTGGGCCAAGGGACTAAGCACACATTTGTTATTTAAACGAAAAGACTAGTCTATGAGCACTGATAAAAAGCAATCATTACCCGCAATAACGCTTGCGGCGATCGGGGTTGTCTATGGTGATATCGGCACCAGCCCGCTCTATACGCTTCGTGAATGTCTGTCCGGTCAGTTTGGTTTTGGTGTTGAACGTGATGCCGTATTCGGCTTTCTGTCCCTCATCTTCTGGCTGCTGATCCTGGTAGTTTCTGTTAAATATCTCTCCTTCGTTATGCGCGCAGATAACGCGGGTGAAGGTGGGATCCTGACGCTAATGTCGCTTGCCGGGCGCAATACGTCCGCCAGAATGACGTCGGTGCTGGTCATTATCGGCCTGATTGGCGGCAGCTTCTTCTATGGGGAAGTGGTCATTACGCCGGCGATTTCGGTCATGTCGGCGATAGAAGGGCTTGAGATTATCGCACCGCAGCTTGATACCTGGGTTGTGCCGCTTGCGATAATCGTGCTGACGCTGCTGTTTGCTATTCAAAAGCACGGCACCGGGCTGGTGGGTAAGCTCTTTGCGCCGATTATGCTGGCCTGGTTCCTGATCCTGGCCGCGCTCGGTTTGCGCAGCATTATCGCTAACCCCGACGTGCTGCATGCGCTGAACCCTATGTGGGCGGTGCATTTCTTCCTCGAATACAAAATGGTGTCGTTCGTGGCGCTGGGTGCGGTCGTGCTCTCCATTACCGGCGTTGAAGCGCTGTATGCCGATATGGGCCACTTCGGGAAACTGCCTATCCGCGTGGCGTGGTTTACCGTGGTTCTGCCATCGCTGGTGCTGAACTATTTCGGCCAGGGTGCGCTGCTGCTTGAACACCCTGAAGCGATTAAAAACCCGTTCTTCCTGCTGGCCCCCGACTGGGCGCTGGTCCCGATGCTGATCCTCGCCACGCTGGCGACGGTGATTGCGTCTCAGGCGGTGATTTCCGGCGTCTTCTCCCTGACCCGTCAGGCTGTGCGTCTGGGCTATCTCTCGCCGATGCGCATTATCCATACGTCTGAAATGGAATCCGGCCAGATCTACATACCTTTCATTAACTGGCTACTCTATTTTGCGGTCGTGATTGTTATCGTCAGCTTCGAACACTCCAGCAACCTGGCCGCGGCGTACGGTATTGCCGTGACGGGAACGATGGTGCTGACGACCATCCTCTCCACCACGGTGGCATACCGGAACTGGCACTGGAATAAGTTGCTCGTAGGGCTGATTCTGGTGGGCTTCCTGTGTATCGACGTGCCGCTGTTCTCCGCCAACCTCGACAAGATTGTCTCCGGCGGCTGGCTGCCGCTGACGCTGGGCCTGGTCATGTTCATCGTGATGACGACGTGGAAAAGCGAGCGCTTCCGCCTGCTGCGTCGCATGCACGAGCACGGCAACTCTCTGGAGGCGATGATCGCTTCTCTGGAAAAATCCCCGCCGGTGCGCGTGCCCGGTACGGCGGTGTATATGTCCCGTGCGCTGAACGTGATCCCGTTTGCGCTGATGCACAACCTCAAGCACAACAAAGTGCTGCACGAGCGCGTGATCCTGCTGACGCTGCGTACCGAAGATGCGCCGTACGTGCACAACGTGCGTCGCGTCCAGATCGAGCAACTGTCGCCGACCTTCTGGCGCGTGGTGGCAAGCTACGGCTGGCGCGAAACGCCGAACGTGGAGGAGGTGTTCCACCGCTGCGGTCTGGAAGGGCTGAGCTGCCGGATGATGGAGACGTCGTTCTTTATGTCGCACGAGTCGCTGATTATCGGCAAACGCCCGTGGTATCTGCGCCTGCGCGGCAAGCTGTACCTCATCCTGCAGCGCAACGCCCTGCGCGCGCCTGACCAGTTTGAGATCCCGCCTAACCGCGTGATAGAGCTGGGGACGCAGGTCGAGATTTAAGTCTTTGTGCGGGCTGAAGCCCTCACCTCGACCCTCTCCCACAGGGAGAGGGCGCAAACATAAAAAACGGTAACCTTGGGGTTACCGTTTTGCATTTACCTCCGCTCCATTTCACTTAGCGAAACGTTTCGACGTCGATCACAATTCCGTTACGTCATGATGGTTTTCTGAACACTCTTGCGTCTAAACTACTTTTAGCGAAACGTTTCGCTAGTGGAGCAAGAAAATGAAGAAAGGCACGGTTCTCAACTCAGAAATCTCATCGGTTATTTCCCGTCTTGGGCATACCGATACGCTGGTGGTTTGCGATGCAGGCTTACCAGTTCCGCGCAGCACAGCCCGTATCGATATGGCGTTAACGCAGGGCGTTCCTTCGTTTATGCAGGTACTGGACGTGGTGACGGCGGAGATGCAGGTTGAGGCGGTCATTCTCGCGGCGGAAATTAAACAACATAATCCGCAACTCCACGAAACGTTGCTCAGCCACATTGAGCAACTGCAGCAACACCAGGGAAACACCATAGAAATTCGTTACACGACGCACGAGCAGTTCAAACAACAAACCGCAGACAGTCAGGCGGTGATTCGCAGCGGGGAGTGTTCCCCGTATGCGAATATCATTCTCTGTGCTGGCGTCACCTTCTGAGGCCATCATGGACGCATTACTGCAACTCAAAGGGATCGATAAATCGTTCCCGGGCGTAAAAGCCCTCTCCGGCGCGGCGCTGAACGTCTACCCCGGGCGCGTGATGGCGCTGGTGGGCGAAAACGGTGCCGGCAAATCCACCATGATGAAAGTGCTGACCGGTATCTACCAACGCGATGCCGGATCGCTCGTCTGGCTGGGAAAAGAGACCACCTTCACCGGCCCGAAATCCTCTCAGGAAGCGGGCATCGGTATTATTCATCAGGAGCTGAACCTCATCCCTCAGCTCACCATTGCGGAAAACATCTTCCTCGGCCGCGAGTTTGTTAACCGGTTCGGCAAAATCGACTGGAAAACCATGTACGCCGAAGCGGACAAGCTGCTGGCGAAGCTGAACCTGCGCTTTAAGAGCGACCGCCTGGTGGGCGATCTGTCCATTGGCGATCAGCAGATGGTGGAAATCGCGAAGGTGCTGAGCTTTGAGTCGAAGGTCATCATTATGGATGAACCGACCGACGCCCTGACCGATACCGAAACCGAATCCCTGTTCCGCGTGATCCGCGAGCTGAAGTCGCAGGGGCGCGGGATTGTCTATATCTCTCACCGTATGAAAGAGATCTTCGAAATCTGCGATGACGTCACCGTCTTCCGCGACGGGCAGTTTATTGCCGAGCGCGAAGTGGCGACGCTGACCGAAGATTCGCTTATCGAAATGATGGTGGGGCGTAAGCTCGAAGATCAGTATCCGCATCTGGATAAAGCGCCGGGTGAGATCCGCCTGAAGGTGGACAACCTCTGCGGACCGGGCGTGAACGACGTGACCTTTACCCTGCGCCAGGGCGAAATCCTGGGCGTGGCGGGCCTGATGGGTGCCGGACGTACCGAGCTGATGAAAGTGCTGTACGGCGCACTGCCGCGCACCAGCGGTTATGTCACTCTCGACGGTCATGAAGTGGTCACCCGCTCTCCGCAGGATGGCCTGGCGAATGGCATCGTCTATATCTCTGAAGACCGCAAGCGCGACGGCTTAGTGCTAGGCATGTCGGTAAAAGAGAACATGTCCCTGACCGCGCTGCGCTATTTCAGCCATAGCGGCGGTACGCTGAAGCACAAAGACGAACAGCAGGCGGTTAGCGATTTTATCCGCCTCTTTAACGTAAAAACCCCGTCGATGGAGCAGGCGATTGGCCTGTTGTCCGGCGGCAATCAGCAGAAAGTGGCGATTGCGCGCGGGCTGATGACGCGCCCGAAAGTGCTGATCCTCGATGAGCCAACCCGCGGTGTGGACGTAGGCGCGAAGAAAGAGATCTATCAGCTGATTAACCAGTTCAAGGCCGACGGTCTGAGCATCATTCTGGTCTCTTCCGAGATGCCAGAAGTATTAGGCATGAGCGATCGCATTATCGTTATGCATGAAGGGCATCTCGGCGGTGAATTCACTCGCGAGCAGGCCACCCAGGAAGTTCTGATGGCTGCCGCTGTGGGCAAGCTTAATCGCGTGAATCAGGAGTAAGAAGATGACTACCCAGGCTGTTTCTGGTCGCCGCTATTTCACTAAGGCATGGCTGCTTGAACAAAAATCGCTGATTGCCCTGCTGGTGCTGATCGCGATTGTTTCGACCATGAGCCCGAATTTCTTCACCGTGAATAACCTGTTCAACATTCTGCAGCAGACGTCGGTGAACGCCATTATGGCGGTCGGGATGACGCTGGTGATTTTGACCTCAGGTATCGATCTGTCCGTCGGTTCCCTGCTGGCGCTCACCGGTGCGATCGCCGCTTCGATTGTCGGCATTGAAGTCAACGCGCTGGTGGCCGTGGCCGCTGCCCTGGCGGCAGGCGCGGCGATTGGTGCCGTAACCGGCGTTATTGTGGCAAAAGGCCGCGTTCAGGCGTTCATCGCCACGCTGGTGATGATGCTGCTCCTGCGCGGTGTGACCATGGTGTACACCAACGGTAGCCCGGTGAACACCGGCTTTACCGATAACGCGGATCTGTTTGGCTGGTTCGGTATCGGTCGCCCGCTGGGCATCCCGACGCCGGTCTGGATCATGGCTATCGTCTTCCTGGCGGCGTGGTATATGCTGCACCACACCCGTCTTGGTCGTTATATCTATGCCCTGGGCGGTAACGAAGCAGCAACGCGTCTGTCCGGTATCAGCGTCAATAAAGTCAAAATTATCGTTTATTCCCTGTGCGGCCTGCTGGCGTCACTGGCGGGCATCATCGAAGTGGCGCGCCTCTCCTCTGCGCAGCCAACGGCGGGCACGGGGTATGAGCTGGATGCCATTGCGGCAGTGGTTCTGGGCGGTACGAGTCTTGCGGGCGGTAAAGGTCGCATTGTTGGGACGTTGATCGGCGCACTGATCCTCGGTTTCCTGAATAATGGTTTGAATTTGTTAGGTGTTTCCTCCTATTACCAGATGATCGTTAAGGCAGTGGTGATTTTGCTGGCGGTACTGGTAGACAACAAAAAACAGTAACTGACGACACTACAGGACATCTTAGATATGAACATGAAAAAACTGGCTACCCTGGTTTCTGCTGTCGCGCTGAGCGCAACCGTAAGTGCTAACGCAATGGCGAAAGACACCATCGCGCTGGTTGTCTCAACCCTGAACAACCCGTTCTTCGTCTCCCTGAAGGATGGCGCGCAGAAAGAAGCGGACAAGCTGGGCTACAACCTGGTGGTTCTGGATTCTCAGAACAACCCGGCGAAAGAGCTGGCGAACGTGCAGGATCTGACCGTCCGTGGCACCAAAATCCTGCTGATCAACCCGACCGATTCTGACGCCGTAGGCAACGCCGTGAAGATGGCAAATCAGGCAAAAATTCCGGTGATCACCCTGGACCGTCAGGCGACGAAAGGCGACGTGGTCAGCCACATCGCGTCTGATAACGTGCTGGGCGGCAAAATCGCGGGCGATTACATCGCGAAGAAAGCCGGTGAAGGCGCGAAAGTCATCGAACTGCAGGGCATTGCCGGGACGTCAGCTGCGCGTGAGCGTGGTGAAGGCTTCCAGCAGGCTGTGGCTGCACATAAATTCAACGTGCTGGCCAGCCAGCCGGCAGACTTCGACCGTACTAAAGGTCTGAACGTGATGCAGAACCTGCTGACCGCGCACCCTGACGTGCAGGCCGTGTTCGCACAGAACGACGAAATGGCGCTGGGCGCGCTGCGTGCGCTGCAGACTGCAGGTAAATCTGATGTGATGGTTGTCGGATTTGACGGCACGCCTGATGGTGAAAAAGCGGTAAACGATGGCAAACTGGCTGCGACCATCGCTCAGCTGCCTGAGCAGATTGGCGCGACCGGCGTTGAAACTGCCGACAAAGTGCTGAAGGGCGAAAAAGTTCAGGCCAAATATCCGGTTGACCTGAAGCTGGTCATCAAGCAGTAAAAGGCGATTCAGGCAGTCGCTGGCTGCCTGAGGGACACCCTATAAAGAAAAGTGTGGCATACGCCACCGGGTAACACCGGTGGCACTCTCAGATGGACACCTCAATACATGAAAACCGCAGGCAACCTCGTCGTCCTTGGCAGTATCAATGCCGATCACATTCTTAACCTTGAAACCTTCCCGACGCCGGGCGAAACCGTCACCGGTAATCAGTACCAGGTAGCCTTCGGCGGTAAGGGCGCGAACCAGGCCGTCGCCGCCGGGCGTAGCGGGGCGAACATCGCCTTTATCGCCTGTACCGGCGACGACGATACCGGTGAGCGCGTACGCAAACAGCTGGCAAGCGACAACATCGATGTTGCGCCGGTGAGCGTGGTTGAAGGGGAATCAACCGGCGTGGCGCTGATTTTCGTTAACGCAGAAGGTGAGAATGTCATCGGTATTCATGCGGGCGCTAACGCCGCGCTGACGATTGAACGTGTTGAAGCGCAGCGCGAGATCGTCGCGGATGCGCAAGCCCTACTGATGCAGCTGGAATCCCCGGTTGAAAGCGTGCTGGCCGCCGCGAAAATTGCGCATGAAAATCATACCACTGTCGTACTTAACCCGGCTCCAGCCCGTGTATTATCAGACGAGTTGCTGGCGCTGGTGGACATCATCACCCCGAACGAAACCGAAGCGGAAAAACTGACGGGCATTCGCGTCGAAAATGATGATGATGCTGCGCGAGCCGCGAATGCACTGCACGATAAAGGCATCGGAACGGTGATCATTACCCTCGGCAGCCGTGGGGTGTGGGCAAGCGTAAACGGTGAAGGCCGTCGCGTGCCGGGCTTTAAGGTCAAAGCCATTGATACCATCGCCGCGGGAGATACCTTTAACGGTGCGCTGGTGACGGCGCTGCTGGAAGGTAAGGGAATGGATGATGCGATTCGCTTTGCCCATGCCGCCGCCGCGATCGCGGTGACGCGCAAAGGTGCGCAGCCTTCCGTTCCGTGGCGTAAAGAGATTGATGAATTTCTAAGTCAGCAGGGGTAACGCTTGGCTACGATGAAAGATGTCGCCCGCATGGCGGGCGTTTCTACCTCGACGGTCTCCCACGTGATAAACAACGATCGCTTCGTCAGCGAGGCGATTCGGGAAAAAGTCGAAGCCGCAGTAAAAGATCTCAACTATGCGCCGTCTGCGCTGGCGCGTAGCCTTAAGCTTAACCAGACCCGTACTATCGGGATGCTGATTACGGCCAGTACCAACCCTTTTTATTCTGAACTTGTGCGCGGCGTCGAGCGCAGCTGCTTCGAGCGCGGCTATAGCCTGGTGCTGTGCAATACCGAAGGCGATGAGCAGCGCATGAACCGCAACCTGGAGACGCTGATGCAAAAACGCGTCGACGGGCTACTGCTGCTTTGCACCGAAACGCACCAGCCCTCGAAAGAGATCATCCAGCGCTATCCTTCTATCCCAACGGTGATGATGGACTGGGCGCCGTTCGACGGCACCAGCGATCTGATACAGGATAACTCCCTGCTGGGCGGGGATATGGCGACGCAGCATCTTATTGATAAAGGCTATACCCGCATCGCCTGCATTACTGGGCCGCTGGATAAAACCCCGGCACGCTTGCGTCTGGAAGGGTATCTTTCGGCAATGGAACGGTCGGGGCTTGCCATTCCCGACGGCTACCGTATCACCGGCGATTTTGAATTTAACGGTGGCTTCGAGGCGATGCAAAAACTGCTGGCCCAGGAACCGCGCCCGCAGGCGGTGTTTATTGGTAATGACGCGATGGCGTTTGGTGCCTACCAGGCCCTGTATCAGGTTGGGCTTCGCGTGCCGGACGATATGGCGATAATTGGCTACGATGATATCGAACTTGCCCGTTACATGACGCCGCCGCTCACCACGATCCATCAGCCGAAGGATGAACTGGGCGAGCTGGCCATCGATGTCTTGATCCACCGTATGGCACAGCCTACGCTGCAGCAGCAACGCCTGCAGCTTACTCCTGTTCTGATGGAACGCGGCTCGGTTTAGCCTTCTCTTTGTGGCGCTCTTTAATCAGGTTTCGGCCATCTTTCGGTTTCAACAGCATAAAGACCAGCGCCGATACCACGGTGAGTGCGCCCATGGTGATAAAGGTATAGTGGAACTGCTCTACGGTATTCGTACCGTCGAATCCTTCATAAAACCGCAGCACCGCCGCACTCACGGCAACGCCAAGACTTATCGACAGCTGCTGAGTGACCGCCAGTACGCTATTGCCGCTGCTGGCGTTCTCGTCGGTCAGATCGGCGAGGGTGATGGTGTTCATCGACGTGAACTGCGTCGACATCGCCATCCCCAACACAAACAGCGGTAGGATCAGCATCCAGACGGGTAGCGCGGCGGATTGCAGCGAGAACTGCGCAATCATCAGCCCGATAAAGACCGTCACGCCTACCAGCGTCTTACGATAGCCAAACCAGCGCAGCACCTGAGTGACCGTTGATTTCGCCAGAATCGATCCCATCGCCGTGGGGGCCATCATGCAGCCAGCAATCAGCGCCGGATAACCGAAACCGACCTGCAGCATCAATGGCATCAGGAAGGGAACACAGCCTGTACCCAGGCGAGAGGCAATGTTGCCCGCCACGCCGACCGAGAAGGTGCGGGTATTGAAGAGCGACAGCGAGATCAGCGGTGTCGGATGACGGCGTGCATGACGTATATAAAGAAGGAACAGCAAAACACCGCTAAGGATGACGGACAGCGCCAGCCACGTCGCTACGATTTTCTCACCGAAAAGCTCCATTCCGCTGGAGAACAACACCAGGCTCAGTCCAAACAGGAAAAAGCCGCCCATGTCGAAGCTGCGTCTCGGCGTGGTGAAGTTCGGCATATATTTGCGGGCATAAATCAGGCCCGCCACGCCAATCGGAATATTAATCAGGAAGATCCAGTGCCAGCTCGCCCAGGTAACGAGCACGCCGCCGAGCACGGGGCCCAGTATCGGGCCGACCAGACCAGGCATGGTGACGAAGTTGAGGACGGGAAGGAGTTCGCTGCGCGGGTAGGCGCGCAGTAACGCCAGGCGCGCCACGGGCATCATCATCGCGCCGCCAATCCCCTGGAGCACGCGGAAGATCACCAGCTCCGTTAAGGAGGTGGAGAGCGCGCAGGCCAGAGAGCCAAGGGTGAAAAGCGTCACGGCTAACATGAATATTTTACGGGTGCCGAAACGGTCGGCCAGCCAGCCGCTAACGGGGATCAGCATCGCGACCGTCAGAGTGTAACTGATAATAGCGGACTGCATCGCCAGCGGGGAACGGTTAAGGCTTTGTGCGATGGCGGGTAGAGCGGTGTTGAGGATTGTGGCATCCAGTGCCTGCATAAAGAACGCCATGGCTGCAATCCACGGCAATCCGGCCATGCTGCGCGCTTTTTTCTCTGTCATTTATTTACCTGCTGGTGGGTTGGTGCAACCAACAATGCCTGACACGCACTCAGGGCCTGCTGCCCGTCGCTCTCCTGAATGGCATCAACTATCGCCTGATGCAGATCCAACTTTACCACTTCATCTTGAGTAATCGCGGTGAAATAGGTGTGGTACACCGAATGGAATAAAGAAGCGAAGGAGGTCAGGAACGGATTGGCGCTCATCATATAGATGTGTTCGTGCCAGGCCATATCAATCTCAATCCAGCGTTCGCGGTTGAAGTGCTTTTTCAGGAACACCATCTCTTCCATCAAGGTATTAAGCTGCGCTTTTTGTTCTGCCGTGCCTAGCGTGGCGGCAAGCAGGCAGGCCTGAGGCTCAAGGCTACTGCGCATCACCAGGAAATGATCGACCACCTGGTGGAAATTGTCTTCGGTCATCCACCAGGAGAGTAACTCCTGATCGAGGAAGTTCCAGTTCGCCTGAGGCATCACGCGCGTACCAATACGCGGACGCGGTAGCACCATTCCTTTTGCCGTTAACGTTTTCACCGCTTCACGAACGGCGGTACGGCTTACCCCAAACTGCTCACCCAACTCCATCTCACCTGGCAGGATGCTGCCTGGGGCATATTTACCCGCTAGGATTAGCTGAGCCAGCTTTTCTGCCAGCACATAGGAGAGATTTTTTTGTGCTGCCAGCTGTTGTGCGCTTAAGGGCATCGCTCTTATTCCTTAATGATTCATGCGGGTAAGTATGCCACCTCGAATGTGATTGTGGTTGCAGAGACATCAAATAGAACAATTTGTAGCTTGATTTCACCGCTGTTGGTGAAAAAAAACACGGTCAGAAACTTTTTTTAAATTTCCTCTTGTCACGTCAGAATAACTCCCTATAATGCGCCTCCACTGACACGGAACAACGGCTTACAGGCCGCCGGGTTAGCGGAGAAAAGCGAAAATAAGCGCTTGACTCTGAATGAGGAAAACGTATTATACGGGACCTCGCAACGGTGAGCGAAAGTCGCGTTGCACTGCTCTTTAACAATTTATCAGACAATCTGTGTGGGCACTCAAAGTGACATGGATTCTTAACGTCGCAAGACGAAAAATGAATACCAAGTCTCTGAGTGAACATACGTAATTCATTACGAAGTTTAATTCACGAGCATCAAACTTAAATTGAAGAGTTTGATCATGGCTCAGATTGAACGCTGGCGGCAGGCCTAACACATGCAAGTCGAGCGGTAGCACAGGGAGCTTGCTCTCGGGTGACGAGCGGCGGACGGGTGAGTAATGTCTGGGAAACTGCCTGATGGAGGGGGATAACTACTGGAAACGGTAGCTAATACCGCATAATGTCGCAAGACCAAAGAGGGGGACTTTCGGGCCTCTTGCCATCAGATGTGCCCAGATGGGATTAGCTAGTAGGTGGGGTAACGGCTCACCTAGGCGACGATCCCTAGCTGGTCTGAGAGGATGACCAGCCACACTGGAACTGAGACACGGTCCAGACTCCTACGGGAGGCAGCAGTGGGGAATATTGCACAATGGGCGCAAGCCTGATGCAGCCATGCCGCGTGTATGAAGAAGGCCTTCGGGTTGTAAAGTACTTTCAGCGAGGAGGAAGGTGCTGAGGTTAATAACCTCAGCAATTGACGTTACTCGCAGAAGAAGCACCGGCTAACTCCGTGCCAGCAGCCGCGGTAATACGGAGGGTGCAAGCGTTAATCGGAATTACTGGGCGTAAAGCGCACGCAGGCGGTCTGTCAAGTCGGATGTGAAATCCCCGGGCTCAACCTGGGAACTGCATTCGAAACTGGCAGGCTAGAGTCTTGTAGAGGGGGGTAGAATTCCAGGTGTAGCGGTGAAATGCGTAGAGATCTGGAGGAATACCGGTGGCGAAGGCGGCCCCCTGGACAAAGACTGACGCTCAGGTGCGAAAGCGTGGGGAGCAAACAGGATTAGATACCCTGGTAGTCCACGCCGTAAACGATGTCGACTTGGAGGTTGTGCCCTTGAGGCGTGGCTTCCGGAGCTAACGCGTTAAGTCGACCGCCTGGGGAGTACGGCCGCAAGGTTAAAACTCAAATGAATTGACGGGGGCCCGCACAAGCGGTGGAGCATGTGGTTTAATTCGATGCAACGCGAAGAACCTTACCTACTCTTGACATCCAGAGAACTTAGCAGAGATGCTTTGGTGCCTTCGGGAACTCTGAGACAGGTGCTGCATGGCTGTCGTCAGCTCGTGTTGTGAAATGTTGGGTTAAGTCCCGCAACGAGCGCAACCCTTATCCTTTGTTGCCAGCGGTTAGGCCGGGAACTCAAAGGAGACTGCCAGTGATAAACTGGAGGAAGGTGGGGATGACGTCAAGTCATCATGGCCCTTACGAGTAGGGCTACACACGTGCTACAATGGCGCATACAAAGAGAAGCGACCTCGCGAGAGCAAGCGGACCTCATAAAGTGCGTCGTAGTCCGGATTGGAGTCTGCAACTCGACTCCATGAAGTCGGAATCGCTAGTAATCGTAGATCAGAATGCTACGGTGAATACGTTCCCGGGCCTTGTACACACCGCCCGTCACACCATGGGAGTGGGTTGCAAAAGAAGTAGGTAGCTTAACCTTCGGGAGGGCGCTTACCACTTTGTGATTCATGACTGGGGTGAAGTCGTAACAAGGTAACCGTAGGGGAACCTGCGGTTGGATCACCTCCTTACCTTAAAGAACCTGCCTTTGTAGTGCTCACACAGATTGTCTGATGAATGTAGAGAAGCAAGACGGCTGCGAAGTCGAGACACTCCGTGTCCCCTTCGTCTAGCGGTTAGGACTCCGCCCTTTCACGGCGGCAACAGGGGTTCGAATCCCCTAGGGGACGCCACTTGCTGGGTGTGAGTGAAAGACACAGCCAACCGATATCTCAAAACTAACTCGGTGAGTTACGTTTGAGATATTTGCTCTTTAAAAATCTGGATCAAGCTGAAAATTGAAACGGCACACCTTAATGGTGTGTTCGAGTCTCTCAAATTTTCGCAATCATGAAGTGAAACATCTTCGGGTTGTGAGGTTAAGCGACTAAGCGTACACGGTGGATGCCCTGGCAGTCAGAGGCGATGAAGGACGTGCTAATCTGCGAAAAGCGCCGGCGAGGTGATATGAACCTTTGACCCGGCGATGTCCGAATGGGGAAACCCAGTGTGTTCCGACACACTATCGTTAACTGAATACATAGGTTAACGAGGCGAACCGGGGGAACTGAAACATCTAAGTACCCCGAGGAAAAGAAATCAACCGAGATTCCCCCAGTAGCGGCGAGCGAACGGGGAGCAGCCCAGAGTCTGAATCAGCTTGTGTGTTAGTGGAAGCGTCTGGAAAGTCGCAGGGTACAGGGTGATACTCCCGTACACGAAAGCACACATGCTGTGAACTCGAAGAGTAGGGCGGGACACGTGGTATCCTGTCTGAATATGGGGGGACCATCCTCCAAGGCTAAATACTCCTGACTGACCGATAGTGAACCAGTACCGTGAGGGAAAGGCGAAAAGAACCCCGGCGAGGGGAGTGAAAAAGAACCTGAAACCGTGTACGTACAAGCAGTGGGAGCCTCTTTATGGGGTGACTGCGTACCTTTTGTATAATGGGTCAGCGACTTATATTCTGTAGCAAGGTTAACCGTATAGGGGAGCCGAAGGGAAACCGAGTCTTAACTGGGCGTTAAGTTGCAGGGTATAGACCCGAAACCCGGTGATCTAGCCATGGGCAGGTTGAAGGTTGGGTAACACTAACTGGAGGACCGAACCGACTAATGTTGAAAAATTAGCGGATGACTTGTGGCTGGGGGTGAAAGGCCAATCAAACCGGGAGATAGCTGGTTCTCCCCGAAAGCTATTTAGGTAGCGCCTCGTGAACTCATCTTCGGGGGTAGAGCACTGTTTCGGCTAGGGGGCCATCCCGGCTTACCAACCCGATGCAAACTACGAATACCGAAGAATGTTATCACGGGAGACACACGGCGGGTGCTAACGTCCGTCGTGAAGAGGGAAACAACCCAGACCGCCAGCTAAGGTCCCAAAGTCATGGTTAAGTGGGAAACGATGTGGGAAGGCACAGACAGCCAGGATGTTGGCTTAGAAGCAGCCATCATTTAAAGAAAGCGTAATAGCTCACTGGTCGAGTCGGCCTGCGCGGAAGATGTAACGGGGCTAAACCATGCACCGAAGCTGCGGCAGCGACGCGTATGCGTTGTTGGGTAGGGGAGCGTTCTGTAAGCCGTTGAAGGTGGCCTGTGAGGGCTGCTGGAGGTATCAGAAGTGCGAATGCTGACATAAGTAACGATAATGCGGGTGAAAAGCCCGCACGCCGGAAGACCAAGGGTTCCTGTCCAACGTTAATCGGGGCAGGGTGAGTCGACCCCTAAGGCGAGGCCGAAAGGCGTAGTCGATGGGAAACAGGTTAATATTCCTGTACTTGGTGTTACTGCGAAGGGGGGACGGAGAAGGCTATGTTAGCCGGGCGACGGTTGTCCCGGTTTAAGCATGTAGGCGGAACGATTAGGTAAATCCGGTCGTTTATTAACGCTGAGGTGTGATGACGAGGCACTACGGTGCTGAAGTAACAAATGCCCTGCTTCCAGGAAAAGCCTCTAAGCATCAGGTAACACGAAATCGTACCCCAAACCGACACAGGTGGTCAGGTAGAGAATACCAAGGCGCTTGAGAGAACTCGGGTGAAGGAACTAGGCAAAATGGTGCCGTAACTTCGGGAGAAGGCACGCTGATATGTAGGTGAAGCCCCTGCGGGTGGAGCTGAAATCAGTCGAAGATACCAGCTGGCTGCAACTGTTTATTAAAAACACAGCACTGTGCAAACACGAAAGTGGACGTATACGGTGTGACGCCTGCCCGGTGCCGGAAGGTTAATTGATGGGGTTAGCGGCAACGCGAAGCTCTTGATCGAAGCCCCGGTAAACGGCGGCCGTAACTATAACGGTCCTAAGGTAGCGAAATTCCTTGTCGGGTAAGTTCCGACCTGCACGAATGGCGTAATGATGGCCAGGCTGTCTCCACCCGAGACTCAGTGAAATTGAACTCGCTGTGAAGATGCAGTGTACCCGCGGCAAGACGGAAAGACCCCGTGAACCTTTACTATAGCTTGACACTGAACACTGGTCCTTGATGTGTAGGATAGGTGGGAGGCTTTGAAGCGTGGACGCCAGTCTGCGTGGAGCCGTCCTTGAAATACCACCCTTTAATGGCTGGTGTTCTAACGTAGACCCGTAATCCGGGTTGCGGACAGTGTCTGGTGGGTAGTTTGACTGGGGCGGTCTCCTCCCAAAGAGTAACGGAGGAGCACGAAGGTTAGCTAATCCTGGTCGGACATCAGGAGGTTAGTGCAATGGCATAAGCTAGCTTGACTGCGAGAGTGACGGCTCGAGCAGGTGCGAAAGCAGGTCATAGTGATCCGGTGGTTCTGAATGGAAGGGCCATCGCTCAACGGATAAAAGGTACTCCGGGGATAACAGGCTGATACCGCCCAAGAGTTCATATCGACGGCGGTGTTTGGCACCTCGATGTCGGCTCATCACATCCTGGGGCTGAAGTAGGTCCCAAGGGTATGGCTGTTCGCCATTTAAAGTGGTACGCGAGCTGGGTTTAGAACGTCGTGAGACAGTTCGGTCCCTATCTGCCGTGGGCGCTGGAGAATTGAGGGGGGCTGCTCCTAGTACGAGAGGACCGGAGTGGACGCATCACTGGTGTTCGGGTTGTCATGCCAATGGCATTGCCCGGTAGCTAAATGCGGAAGAGATAAGTGCTGAAAGCATCTAAGCACGAAACTTGCCCCGAGATGAGTTCTCCCTGACTCCTTGAGAGTCCTGAAGGAACGTTGAAGACTACGACGTTGATAGGTCGGGTGTGTAAGCGCAGCGATGCGTTGAGCTAACCGATACTAATGAACCGTGAGGCTTAACCTTACAACGCCGAAGGTGTTTTGGCGAAGAGACGACACGATTTTCAGCTTTGATACAGATTTAACAGAATTTGCCTGGCGGCTTTAGCGCGGTGGTCCCACCTGACCCCATGCCGAACTCAGAAGTGAAACGCCGTAGCGCCGATGGTAGTGTGGGGTCTCCCCATGTGAGAGTAGGGAACTGCCAGGCATCAAACAAGTGAAGAGGCCATCCGGAAGGATGGCCTTTTTGCGTTTATAGACCAAAAAAAGGTAGGCCGGGTAAGGCAACGCCGCCACCCGGCAAGTCAGACTGCACTCCACCTCACAATAAACTCCACAATCCCTTCAACATCATTCAAATCCAACACCGGAACTTCAAGCCCCAATACAACATCACTGGCCACCGCAATCACATGCTCATCCAGCGTTAGCTCCTGAACATCATGCCCTGCATCGCTTCGAAACAGCAGGATCTTTGCAACGGCCTCATGCTTAAACCCCTCAACCAGCACCAGATCCAGCGTGGAATGATCCATTCTGCTGACCAGATAAGCGAGATCCAGCGGCGCCTCAACCGGGGTTTCAGTCATCAACGCCCAGCGTTGACGGCTTGCCACCATCGTCTGTGCCGCGCCCGCTTTGCGCAGCTCATAGCTGTCTTTTCCCGGCTTATCGACATCCATATTATGGTGCGTATGCTTAATCAATCCGGGACGAATGCCCCTGGCGCAAAGCGCTGGTATCAGTTTTTTCAGCAACGTAGTTTTACCTGTACCACTCCAGGCAGAAATAGCTAAAACGGGTATCATCGTTTCTCCTGCATTGCCTGCAAATCTTCTGTCGTATTCATGTTCACGAATGCAGGCTTCAGGTCGCTGAAGTCCACCGGATGACCGCCTGCCTGCCGCATAAACACCATCACCCTTCGCTCCCCTGCAGCCAGATAATCCTGCAAGTCAGGAACTAACGATCTATGAATCAATGCAATAGTAGGATGGTCTCGTTCGCCGTCATGCACCCAGACTACGGGAGAATTACCACGCTGCTGTACCAGACGTTCTACCAGGCAATCCGGAATATACGGCGTATCACACGAACAAAAGACAAACCACTCTCCCTGTGACTGCTGCATCACCGAAAGCATGCCAGCCAGCGGCCCCGGATAATCCGCGAGGTTATCCTGATAAACGGGAAACCCGCTGCGCTGGTAGATATCGACATGGCGGTTAGCGCTCAGCGCCAGTGCCGACACCTGATCGACAAGCATATCAGCGACGTGCCGCCATAATGGCTTACCGTTAAGGAGCTGAAGCCCTTTATCTTCCCCTCCCATGCGCGTCGCTTTGCCACCGGCCAGCACGACGCCGATAATTTCCTGGCACTGATTCACGAATATCACCTCTTTTATTGTGGGTTTGACCCTGCTAACGTGTCACTCTAAATGAAAGGAGCACCACCATGAAATGTAAACGTCTGAATGAAGTCATTGAACTCCTCCAGCCAGCCTGGCAAAAAGAGCCAGAGCTGAACCTAATGCAATTTTTACAGAAACTGGCGAAAGAGTCAGGTTTTGACGGTGAACTGACGGACCTTTCTGACGACATCCTGATCTATCACCTCAAAATGCGTGATTCTGCCAAAGATGCTGTGATTCCTGGTATTCAGAAAGATTATGAGGAAGATTTTAAAACCGCATTGCTGCGCGCGCGCGGGGTAATTAAAGAGTAAAAGCTTGTAAGCGGAGCCACCGAAATCGCCACAAGATGATATCCTGAATCATTCGTATAATTTCCGGATGATCGGATGAACGACCAGGCTTTTACTTTCCAGACATTACACCCGGATACCATTATGGACGCCCTCTTCGAGCAGGGTATTCGGGTGGAATCTGGGTTAACCCCTTTAAACAGTTACGAAAACCGCGTCTATCAATTCCAGGACGAGGACCGTCAGCGCTTTGTTGTTAAGTTCTATCGTCCAAAGCGCTGGTCTGCAGAACAAATTCAGGAAGAGCATCAGTTTACCCACGATATGCTGGATGACGATGTTCCCGTTGCTGCACCCCTGAAATTTAATAACCAAACGCTGCTAACGCACGAAGGGTTTTACTACGCTGTATTTCCAAGCCTGGGCGGCCGTCAGTTTGAGGCGGATAATATCGATCAGATGGAATGGGTTGCCCGCTATCTGGGACGCATTCATCAGACGGGACGTAAAAAGCCATTTATCGCCCGGCCCACTATCGGTATTGAGGAATATCTTATCGAACCCCGTAAGGTATTCGAAACTTCGACGCTAATCCCCAATGGATTAAAGGATAATTTCCTCAACGCGACCGATAAACTTATTGATGCGGTTAAGGCTTGCTGGCGCGATGATATTTCCACTCTGCGCCTGCACGGTGATTGCCATGCGGGGAATATCCTCTGGCGTGATGGCCCGCTGTTTGTCGATCTTGATGATGCGCGAATGGGGCCTGCTGTTCAGGATCTCTGGATGCTGCTTAACGGCGACAAAGCCGAGCAACGTATGCAGCTTGAAACCATCATTGAAGCGTATGAAGAATTCAGCCCCTTTAATTCAGACGAAATTGCCTTGATAGAACCTTTACGTGCGATGCGTTTTGTTTATTATCTCGCGTGGCTTATCAGGCGTTGGGACGATCCCGCATTCCCTCGAAATTTCCCGTGGCTCACCGGGGAGGATTACTGGCGCAGCCAGATATCCACATTTACCGAGCAGGTTAAGGTTCTGCAAGAACCCCCTTTGCAAATAACGCCGATGTATTAATTAGACACATCCAGGAGAGAGTTGATCATGAAAAAAATTTGGCTGGCGCTGGCAGGTATGATTCTGGCATTTAGCGCTTCTGCTGCACAGTTTACCGACGGTAAACAGTTCACCACGCTGGAAAAGCCGGTTGCCGGTGAGCCACAGGTTCTGGAGTTCTTCTCGTTCTACTGCCCGCACTGCTATCAATTCGAGGAAGTGCTGCACGTTTCGGATAGCGTGAAGAAAAAGCTGCCAGAAGGCACCAAAATGACCAAGTATCACGTTGAGTTCCTGGGCCCATTGGGTAAAGACCTGACTCAGGCGTGGGCGGTTGCTATGGCGCTGGGTGTGGAAGATAAAGTCACTGCCCCAATGTTTGAAGCCGTACAGAAAACCCAGACCGTTCAAACTACGGCTGATATCCGTAAAGTGTTCGTGGATGCGGGCGTGAAAGGTGAAGAGTACGACGCAGCCTGGAACAGCTTTGTGGTGAAATCTCTGGTTGCCCAGCAGGAAAAAGCGGCAGCTGACCTGCAGCTGCAGGGTGTGCCAGCGATGTTTGTTAACGGGAAATATCAGCTGAACATGCAGGGCATGGATACCAGCAGCATGGATATCTTCGTACAGCAGTATGCAGACACCGTGAAATATCTGGTTGAAAAGAAATAAGATTATTGATGTAAAAGCGCCGGTCACTGACCGGCGTTTTTGTATGAAGCTTTAATGTTGTCTATCTGCTCGTCTTTCTCGTTCCAGAGTGTATTAAGCCAAAGCTGGAAACGACGTTTGAAATTCTTATCGTTAACGTAATCGCCATGTCGCTCCGCCTCAACAGGAACCAGATCAATACGAACCACAATCCGCGTCAGCTTGCCGCTGAGCATATCGTAGAATGGTGTCTTGTCGTTTTCCGGATAGCAGAGCGTAACGTTCAGTAATTTATCGAACTGCTCGCCCAGAACATTAAGCGCCATTGCTATGCCTGCCGCCTTAGGTGGCAGTAAGTTCTTATAGGGCGAACGCGTCTGTTGGCGCTTATCTTCCGTAAAGCGGGAGCCTTCTACAAAGTTAACAATAGTCGTCGGATGCGCGCGAAATTTCTCGCAGGAGCGGCGAGTGGTCTCCACATCTTTACCGCGATGTTCGGGATGACGAAGTAAATAGCTGCGTGAATAGCGTTTCATAAACGGCATATCCAGCGCCCAGCAGGCAAGGCCGATAAAAGGAACCCATGCCAGCTGCTGCTTAAGGAAGTATTTATTCATCGGAATGTGCTTGCGGAACAGCACGCATAACACCACGATATCAGCCCAGCTGTGGTGATTGCAGATCAGCAGATACCAGTTCTTTTTATCGAGCCTTTCCAGTCCCTGGACATCCCACTTTAAATGCGGATTCAGATACAGCAGGATCGCCAGGCCTTCGCACCAGCAGTACATCATAAAATTGCAAAATGCAGACACGGCTCGCCAGACCCGGGGTACAGGCAGCAAGAGTTTAATTATTCCGGCGAGGATGATTGGCACAGAACAGGCGATAGTCACCAGAATAGTTAAAATAATGCTGAGCACTAATGTTATTGCAGCGAGCAATCTCGACATGATGAGCTTTTTCAAGTGGTTAGATAAAGAGGTGCAGCCGGTCATCCGGTGCAGGGCGCTGATTTTATCAGAAAACAGACAAAAAAATGGTGCTTTAAGGCTGTAGGCGGAAGGCTTTGACCTCTGTACAGCAGATTTATCTATTGAGGCCAGGTTGATGAGGCTTATATCCACATAGACTAAATTGCCATCAGTAAGCCATATAGACAAAAATACCATCATTAATTAACTGATAATTAAGCGTTAATTAATTTTATGTAGAACGTTTTAGCGTTTGTTATTCATATGAATTGAAAGTATGCACAAAGTTATCCACAGAACGGTTTTTGCGAGCGATCCTCACGATCGCAAAATCTTTTCCTGTTTCCGGCCCTAATAACTGATGTTTTCATCCTTCTGTGGCATCCTTTACCCATAAATTGATTAAAGGCACGGACATTATGGTTCAGATCCCAGAAAACCCTCTTATTCTCGTCGATGGCTCTTCTTACCTGTATCGGGCGTATCATGCGTTTCCTCCTCTGACCAATAGCGCAGGAGAACCGACCGGCGCAATGTACGGCGTGCTGAATATGCTGCGCAGCCTGATCCTCCAGTATCAGCCAACCCATGCGGCGGTCGTCTTTGATGCGAAGGGCAAAACCTTCCGCGACGAACTGTTTGAGCATTACAAATCTCACCGCCCGCCAATGCCGGACGATCTGCGCGCGCAGATTGAGCCGCTGCATACCATGGTGAAAGCGATGGGTCTGCCTCTGCTGGCCGTCTCTGGCGTTGAGGCCGATGACGTGATCGGCACGCTGGCGCGTGAAGCTGAAAAAATGGGCCGCCCGGTACTGATCAGCACCGGCGATAAAGATATGGCTCAGCTGGTGACGCCTGGGATCACCCTAATTAACACCATGACCAACACCATTCTGGGGCCGGAAGAGGTCGTCGCGAAATATGGCGTGCCGCCAGAGCTGATTATCGATTTTCTGGCCCTGATGGGTGACTCCTCGGACAACATTCCAGGCGTGCCGGGCGTGGGTGAAAAAACCGCGCAGGCGCTGCTGCAGGGTTTGGGCGGTCTGGATACGCTGTATTCGCAATCCGACAAAATCGCCGGCCTGACATTCCGTGGCGCAAAAACTATGGCCGCGAAACTGGAAGACAACAAAGAGGTGGCTTATCTCTCCTATAAGCTCGCTACCATCAAAACGGACGTTGAGCTTGAACTGGGCTGTGAACAGCTCCAAGTGCAGCAACCTTCCGCTGACGATCTGCTGAGCCTGTTTAAGCAATATGAATTCAAGCGCTGGATCGTTGATGTAGAAGGCGGTAAGTGGCTACAGGCAAAAGGCGCCAAGCCTGCTTCGAAGCCAAAAGAGACCATTGTCGTTGATGCTGAAGAGCTGGCGGAAGAAGAAGAAGCCGTAACCCTCTCCTTCGATAACTACGAGACCATCCTAGAAGAGTCGCAGCTGGTTGCCTGGATTGAAAAACTGAAAAAAGCGCCGGTGTTTGCCTTCGATACGGAAACCGACAGCCTCGATAACATCTCAGCCAACATGGTGGGCCTGTCGTTTGCGACAGAGCCAGGCGTTGCGGCCTACGTGCCTGTTGCGCACGATTACCTGGATGCGCCGGATCAGATCTCCCGCGAGCGCGTGCTTGAACTGATGAAGCCAATTCTTGAAGATGACAAGGTACTGAAGGTCGGGCAAAACCTGAAATATGACCGCGGCATTCTGCAAAACTACGGCATTGAACTGCGCGGGATTGCCTTCGACACCATGCTTGAATCCTACATTCTGGACAGCGTCGCGGGCCGTCATGATATGGATTCCTTATCTGACCGCTGGCTCAAGCACAAAACCATCACCTTTGAAGAGATTGCCGGTAAAGGCAAAAATCAGCTCACCTTTAACCAGATTGCTCTTGAAGAGGCGGGGCGCTACGCGGCGGAAGACGCCGACGTGACGCTGCAGCTGCACCTGAAGATGTGGCCAAAACTGCAGAAGCATGAAGGTCCGCTGAACGTGTTCCAGCATATTGAAATGCCGCTGGTACCGGTGCTTTCGCGGATTGAACGCAACGGCGTTAAGATTGACCCAACCGTTCTGCATAACCACTCTGGAGAGCTTGCACAGCGTCTGACCGAGCTTGAGCAAAAGGCCCACGAGCTTGCGGGCGAGCCGTTTAACCTGTCATCTCCTAAACAGCTACAGACCATCCTGTTTGAAAAGCAGGGTATCAAGCCGCTGAAGAAAACCCCTGGCGGCGCGCCGTCTACCTCTGAAGAGGTGCTTGAAGAGCTGGCGCTGGACTATCCGCTGCCAAAAGTCATTCTTCAGTATCGCGGTCTGGCGAAGCTTAAATCGACCTATACCGATAAGCTGCCGCTGATGATCAACCCGAAAACGGGCCGCGTGCATACCTCTTATCACCAGGCCGTTGCGGCGACCGGGCGACTCTCGTCGACCGATCCTAACCTGCAGAACATCCCGGTGCGTAACGAAGAGGGGCGTCGCATCCGTCAGGCGTTCATCGCACCAGATGACTATCTGATTGTCTCTGCGGACTACTCGCAAATTGAGCTGCGCATTATGGCGCACCTGTCGCGTGATAAGGGTTTACTGACCGCGTTTGCCGAAGGTAAGGATATCCACCGGGCGACGGCTGCTGAGGTGTTCGGCCTGCCGCTGGACAGCGTAACTAACGAACAGCGCCGCAGTGCGAAAGCGATCAACTTTGGTCTGATTTACGGCATGAGCGCCTTTGGCCTTTCCCGCCAGCTCAATATTCCGCGTAAAGAATCCCAAAAGTATATGGATCTCTACTTCGAGCGTTATCCGGGCGTGCTGGAGTACATGGAGCGCACGCGTGCCCAGGCGAAAGAAAAAGGTTACGTTGAAACCCTGGACGGTCGTCGTCTGTATCTGCCGGACATCAAATCCAGCAATGCGGCGCGTCGCGCAGGTGCAGAACGTGCCGCAATCAACGCCCCAATGCAGGGCACCGCAGCGGACATCATCAAGCGCGCAATGATTGCCGTAGATGCCTGGCTGGAAAAAGAGAAACCGCGCGTGAAAATGATCATGCAGGTGCACGATGAACTGGTGTTCGAAGTGCACAAGGACGATCTGGAAAACGTGTCTCAGAAGATCCACGAGCTGATGGAAAGCAGCATGACGCTGGATGTACCGTTGCTGGTGGAAGTGGGTAGCGGTGAAAACTGGGATCAGGCTCACTAAGGGTTTATCGAATAACGCGCGTTTTACGTAAGTTAGCAACATAACAGCGCGCGTTTTGTGACGATCATTAGAATTCCCTATGTAAAGAATGAAAAAAAACTACAAAAAGTGCTTTTTCTACAGATAAAAAAGGGGTAGAGTTAACGACGTAGGGTACAGAGGTAAGATGTTCTATCTTTCAGACCTTTTACTTCACGTAATCGGATTTGGCTGAATATTTTAGCCGCCCCAGTCAGTAATGACTGGGGCGTTTTTTATTGCGGCAAAGAAAATGTCAGGCAAAAAAAAGCGCGGACATCGCCGCGCTCGTTATTACTCTTCTTCCGCTTCCGCTTCCGTGGCGGGTTCCAGCTCGTTGAACCAGCTGTCTAGCTTCTGACGCAGCTTATCCACGCCCTGTTTTTTCAGCGATGAGAACGGCTCAACCTGCACGTCACCATTGAACGCCAGTACGGCTTCGCGAACCATATTCACCTGCGCTTTACGCGCGCCGCTTGCCAGCTTATCGGCTTTGGTCAGCAAGACCAGCACGGCGATATCGCTCTCTACGGCCCAGTCGATCATCTGCTGATCGAGATCTTTCAGCGGATGGCGAATATCCATCAGCACCACCAGGCCTTTCAGGCACTGGCGTTTTTCCAGGTATTCACCCAGCGCACGCTGCCATTTGATCTTCATCTCTTCCGGGACCTGGGCATAGCCGTAGCCCGGCAGGTCGACCAATCGCTTGCCGTCAGCCACTTCAAACAGGTTGATCAGCTGAGTACGGCCAGGTGTTTTTGAGGTACGTGCCAGGCTCTTCTGATTGGTCAGCGTATTTAGCGCGCTAGATTTCCCCGCATTGGAGCGGCCAGCGAATGCCACTTCAATACCTGTATCAGAAGGCAGGTGGCGAATATCAGGCGCACTGGTGACAAAATGCGTCTGTTGGTAGTTCCAGGTAGTCACGTGGTCGTCTCCAAAAATCGTAATCTGTGGGGGATTATACCCGAATGCGGACAAAAGACTTTGCTCATTGCAATTTGCGTGTAGGTGAAAACCCTGTTGTTTGTAGGAGATCTGCCATTAAAACTATGGGAGATTTAAGAGAAATCGCAGGTGTTTAAAAATGCAAAACATTAAATATCAGAGAGTTAATATTGGGTAATTATCTGAAAATCCGTTTTTGTACTCCTTCGTTGCTTGTTAGTTTAACGGAACAAGGTAAAGTGTGCGTCAAGGCGAGGATGCCAACAGGATAACGACTTAAGGACAAGGGTCAGGAACGCCAGGAGGCGAAGACTCAGGATTGTCAGGACGACGAGCGCCTGGAGGCGTTTTAACAGGAAAAGGAACCGTATCACGGACGGTATTAGCCAAGGGATAAACAGGGTTTGTTGTTGGCAAACATGGAATGTCTGGCCCGCTAAGGGTTGTGAGTCAGGAAAAAAGGCGACAGATTGCTCTGTCGCCTTTTTTCTTTGCTTGCTTTCTGCTAGATTTCGCCGCAATTCTATACTGAATAAAACGGCTTAAAGATAAAACATCATGAAAAAACCGACCACCGCAGCGGGCGCGAAACGCCCAGCAAAAGCACGCCGCAAAACGCGCGAAGAACTGAACCAGGAAGCGCGCGATCGCAAACGCGATAAAAAGCATCGTGGCCATGCGGCGGGTAGCCGTGCAAGCGGCAGCGGTGCAGCAGGCGCTTCTGCAAATGGTAAGGCGCAGAAAGATCCCCGTATCGGCAGTAAAACTCCCATTCCACTGGGCGTGACAGACACCCCGGTCACTAAGCAGCACAAACCAAAGAGCGAGAAACCTATGCTTTCACCGCAGGCTGAGCTGGATTTGCTGGAGAACGATGAGCGCCTGGACGCGCTGCTGGAACGTCTTGAAGAGGGTGAAACCCTGACCGCTGAAGAGCAGTCATGGGTGGATGCAAAACTGGACCGCATCGATGAGCTGATGCAGAAGCTGGGCCTGTCTTACGATGATGAAGAAGACGAAGAAGAAGAAGAAAAGCAGGAAGATATGATGCGTCTTCTGAAGGGTGGAAACTAACATTTGCACCCGGCAGGTACGATAGTCCTGCTTATAACCCTTCCGGTTATATGTTATCTGGCGTGGTTATTCGTTAAACTACGGCGGTTGTCGCGGCGACAGAAGTGGCTGCGCACCCGAATGATGGCCCCCAACGGGGCCAGAACGGGCCGCCGTATGCGAACGCGACACCAACGGAAGGAGTGAGCATGTCAGCACCAACTATCGACTGGGATTTGGCCCTAATCCAGAAATATAACTATTCCGGGCCGCGTTATACCTCTTACCCCACCGCGCTGGAGTTCTCCGATGCTTTCGGCGAGGCGGAATTTCAGCAGGCTGTCGCGCGCTATCCCGAGCGTCCGCTGTCGCTCTACGTCCATATTCCGTTCTGCCACAAGCTTTGCTACTTCTGCGGCTGCAATAAAATTGTTACCCGCCAGCAGCATAAAGCCGATCAGTACCTTGATGCGCTCGAGCAGGAAATTCTGCATCGCGCACCGCTGTTTGCCGGTCGTCACGTCAGCCAGCTTCACTGGGGCGGCGGGACGCCAACCTATCTGAATAAAACGCAAATCACCCGCCTGATGACGCTACTGCGCAGCAACTTCAATTTTGATGAAGATGCCGAAATCTCGATTGAAGTGGATCCGCGTGAAATCGAGCTGGATGTACTGGATCACTTACGCGCAGAGGGGTTCAACCGCCTGAGCATGGGCGTGCAGGACTTCAACAAAGAGGTGCAGCGCCTGGTGAACCGCGAGCAGGACGAAGAATTTATCTTTGCCTTACTCAACCACGCGCGTGACATCGGCTTTACCTCAACCAATATCGACCTGATTTACGGCCTGCCGAAGCAGACGCCGGAGAGCTTTGCCTTCACGCTAAAACGCGTGGCCGAGCTCAACCCGGACCGCCTGAGCGTCTTTAACTACGCGCATCTGCCGACGCTGTTTGCCGCTCAGCGCAAAATCAAAGATGCCGACCTGCCGTCAGCCCAGCAAAAGCTGGATATCCTGCAAGAAACCATCACCTCGCTGACCGACGCCGGCTATCAGTTTATCGGGATGGACCACTTTGCCCGTCCGGACGACGAGCTGGCGATTGCCCAGCGTGAAGGCATTCTGCACCGCAATTTCCAGGGCTACACCACGCAGGGCGATACCGATCTGCTGGGAATGGGCGTCTCCGCCATCAGCATGATCGGCGACTGCTACGCGCAGAACCAGAAAGAGCTGAAGCTTTACTATCAGCAGGTCGATGAAACCGGCAACGCCCTGTGGCGCGGTATCGCATTAACCCGTGATGACTGCATCAGACGCGACGTCATAAAGGCGCTGATCTGCAACTTCCGTCTCGACTTCCGCGACGTGGAAGCGCAGTGGAATCTGACGTTCAGTGATTATTTCGCCGAAGACCTGAAGCTCATTGCACCGCTGGCGAAAGATGGGCTGGTGGATGTGTCGGAGAGTGCGATTGAGGTTACGCCGAAAGGGCGCCTGTTGATTCGTAATATCTGCATGTGCTTTGACGCGTACCTGCGTCAGAAAGCCCGTATGCAGCAGTTCTCGCGGGTGATTTAAGCTGCAATGCTGGGTGGCGGCTTCGCCTTACCCAGCCTACAAAAGTGCGAAATGTAGGCCGGGTAAGCGAAGCGCCACCCGGCTTTTCTTCACCTTCTAGCTAGCTAAACAGCCCCACCAGCGCCGCACACAGCACTGCGGCAACGGCTGTTTGTGGCGTATGGCTTTCAGCTGCTCCGCTAGAGAGCAAATTGACTAATGATTCCAGCATGATGATCCCCCCAAATTTCCGGGCACGATCATACAAAACTCATCGGAACAGTAAAGCGCAAAATAACGGCAATTTACGCTCAAATAATCATCTTTACACAGCGGTAAAGATCACTCCATTCCCAGCTCTTTCAGCTTGCGCGTCAGGGTATTTCGGCCCCATCCCAGCAGGCGAGCGGCCTCCTGTTTATGGCCCTGCGTATGACGAAGCGCGGTGGTCAGCAGCGTGCGCTCCATCTCAGGCTGAGCCTCAGACAGCAGGTTTTGATGACCGGAACGCAGCGCGCGATCGGCCCACTGCGCCAGCAGCGTCGCCCAGCTGTCCGGCAGCGCGTGTCCGGTGCTGCTTTCCGGGACGGTGGCTTCAAAAAGCTCCGCCGGTAAATCCTGAATCAGCACTTCCTGCCCGGCGGCCATCACGGTCAGCCAGCGACAGGTGTTCTCCAGCTGGCGCACGTTGCCCGGCCAGGCCAGGCGGGTGAGGGCGGCGTCGGTTTCCGGATGCAGCAGCTTCGCTTCAACGCCCAGCTCGCGGGCAGCCACCTGCAGGAAGTGACGCGCCAGGCGCGGAATGTCTTCCCGACGCTCGCGCAGCGGCGGCAGGTGAACGCGGATCACGTTCAGGCGGTGGAATAAATCCTCGCGGAATTTACCCTCCTGCACGCGCAGCTCCAGGTTCTGGTGCGTTGCCGCGATAATGCGCACGTCGACCTTCACCGGCGCATAGCCGCCCACGCGGTAAAACTGCCCGTCGGCCAGCACGCGCAGCAGGCGGGTCTGAACGTCCAGCGGCATATCGCCGATTTCATCCAGGAAAAGCGTGCCGCCATCGGCCTGCTCAAAGCGCCCCTGACGAATGGTATTCGCGCCGGTAAACGCCCCTTTTTCATGGCCGAACAGCTCGGACTCAATCAAATCCTTCGGGATCGCCGCCATGTTCAGCGCGATAAAAGGCGCTTTTGCCCGCGGGCTATGGCGATGCAGCGCGTGGGCAACAAGCTCTTTACCGGTTCCCGATTCGCCGTTAATCAATACGCTGATGGACGAACGTGAAAGACGTCCGATAATGCGAAACACATCCTGCATCGCAGGCGCTTCGCCAATGATGTCCGTCGTGGGGCCAAAATCGGGCGCATTACGAGGCTGTTGTTGTTCCTGGTAGTGGCTGATGGCGCGTTCGACCAGCGCAACCGCCTCGTCGATATCAAACGGCTTTGGCAGGTAATCAAACGCCCCTTGCTGGTAAGCGCTCACGGCGGCATCCAGATCGGAGTGCGCCGTCATTATGATGACCGGAAGCATAGGATGGCGTTGTTTGATCTGCTTTAACAGCGCCAGCCCGTCCATTCCCGGCATGCGAATATCGGACAGCAGAACGTCCGGCGTTTTGGTCGTCAGTGCATCAAGCACCTCGCTGCCGCTCTCAAACGTCGTGCAGGTCAATCCCGCTCCGGTGAGCGCGCGTTCAAGCACCCAACGGATGGAGCTATCGTCATCGACTACCCAGACTATCCCTCGTTGCATAAACGTCACCTTTATTTTTTAATCGGCAGGAAAACCGAAAACTCGGTATGCCCCGGCCAACTGGTAAATTCAATTTTGCCAGAGTGTTGGTCAATCAGGCTGCGGGCAATGGATAACCCCAGCCCGGTCCCGCCTTCGCGGCCGCTGACCATCGGGTAAAACAGCGTGTCCTGCAGATGCGGCGGAATACCCGGTCCGTTATCTTCGATGTCGATACGTGCCGCCAGACGGTAGCGAACGCCGTGCAGCGTAAGCTGGAATGCGGTGCGGGTGCGCAGGATTATTTCGCCCCCCTCCGGCCCCAGCGCCTGCAGCGCGTTGCGCACAATATTCAGCAGAACCTGTTCGATCTGATCCGGGTCGTGCGCCAGTTCCGGCAGGCTTGGGTCGTAATCACGTACCAGCGTGACGTTGTCCGGGAGTTCCATAGAGACAAGCTTCACCACGCGCTCGGCCACTTTATGAATGCTTTCAGAGATATGCATTCCCGGCTGCTGCGGCCCTAACAGGCGGTCGACCAGGTTACGCAGGCGGTCGGCCTGTTCAATGATGACGTTGGTATACTCCGCGAGCGCGGGGTCTGGCAGCGCTTTGGTCAACAGCTGCGCCGCGCCGCGAAGCCCGCCCAGCGGGTTTTTGATTTCATGCGCCAGGCCGCGCACCAGGTCGCGAGCCGCGATTTGCTGGGCGTGCTGGAGCTGCTCCTGGCTGAGGCGGCGCTGGTTATCCATCGGCGCCATTTCGAGCAGGATCAACCCTTCAGGTAGCCGCTGCGCCGTCAGGGACAGAATGTGCGATCGCCCGTCGATCACCAGCGTCACTTCGTTATCCGTGAACCCCTGACCGGCCTGCAGACTCTCCTGCATCAAGCCAATATTCAGCGAAAAATAGCTCAACAGCTCAGGAAGCGGGGTGCCAAACAGTTTGCGCGCGCTCTGGGCGAGCAGTTGCTGCGCCGCCGGGTTGGCGTAATGCACCGCCAGCTCGTCGTCGACCAGCAAAATACTGTTAATCAAGGAATTGAGGATCTGCCCAGCATCGGGCAGCGTGCCAGTTGCCATTCAGCAGTCTCCTGGAGTTGGTTGCACTAATTTAGTGCAGTATAGCTTTTTCGTCGTAAAAAGCGCGTGAGATCAGGTTGTTGGTGGAGAAAAAAGCCCATCCGAAGATGGGCTGAAAGTTTCCACGGCAACAACTAAAAACAGCTTGCGGGTCACGCGAAAAGGTCGCGTGAAACCCGTTAAAACTTAAACGCTGTAGTACAGTTCGAACTCAACCGGGTGCGGGGTCATGCGAACGCGGTCGTTTTCTTCGGTACGCAGCGCGATGTAAGCGTCGATAGCTTCATCGGTGAACACGCCGCCAGCCGTCAGGAACTCACGGTCTGCGTCCAGCGCCTGCAGGGCTTCTTCCAGAGAGCCGGCAACCTGTGGGATCTCTTTCGCTTCTTCTGGCGGCAGGTCGTACAGGTTTTTGTCCATGGCTTCGCCTGGGTGGATCTTGTTCTTAATACCGTCCAGACCGGCCATCAGCAGCGCTGCGAAGCACAGGTATGGGTTAGCCGCTGGGTCCGGGAAGCGCACTTCGATACGGCGCGCTTTTGGCGACGCAACAACCGGGATACGGATAGAAGCAGAACGGTTACGGGCAGAGTAAGCCAGCATGACCGGCGCTTCGTAGCCTGGGACCAGACGCTTGTAGGAGTTAGTGGTTGGGTTCGCCAGGGCGTTGATCGCTTTAGCGTGTTTGATAACACCACCGATGTAGTGCAGCGCCTGCTCGGACAGACCGGCATATTTGTCGCCAGAGAACAGGTTAGTGCCGTTCTTGGACAGGGACATGTGGCAGTGCATACCGGAACCGTTGTCGCCAAACATTGGTTTTGGCATGAAGGTCGCGGTTTTACCGAAACGGTGCGCAACGTTGTGCACAACGTATTTGTAGATCTGAATCTCATCCGCTTTTTTGGTCATGGTGTTGAAGCGGGTAGCGATTTCGTTCTGGCCAGCGGTGGCCACTTCGTGGTGGTGCGCTTCAACAACCAGGCCCATCTCTTCCATGATCAGACACATGGTAGAACGAATGTCCTGTGAAGAATCGACCGGAGGAACCGGGAAGTAACCGCCTTTCACGCCAGGACGGTGACCTTTGTTACCACCTTCGTATTTGGTGGAAGAGTTCCATGCGCCTTCGATATCATCGATAGCCACGTGGGAACCAGAAATTGAAGCGCCGAAACGGATGTCGTCAAACAGGAAGAACTCTGGCTCTGGCCCGAACAGAACGGTGTCCGCGATGCCGGTAGAACGCAGGTACTCTTCAGCGCGTTTCGCGATGGAGCGTGGATCGCGGTCGTAACCCTGCAGCGTGCCTGGCTCGAGGATATCGCAACGGATGATCAGAGTCGGTTCTTCGAAGAACGGGTCAATGAGCGCGGTGGTCGCGTCCGGCATCAGAACCATGTCGGATTCGTTAATGCCTTTCCAGCCGCCAATGGAGGAGCCGTCAAACATTTTGCCTTCTTCAAAGAATTCGGCGTTCACCTGATGAGCAGGGATTGTGACGTGCTGTTCTTTACCTTTGGTATCGGTGAAGCGCAGATCAACAAACTTCACTTCATGTTCGTTCAGCATCGTCAAAACGTGTTCAGCGGACATACTTAACTCTCCAGATTGGTCATTGTCGTCGTGGTAACGAGGTCTTCAATTTCTGTTTGTACTGGCTGTTGCCATGTATTTTTTATAAAGCGAAATCTGTGCCAACTTTTAAAACACCCCCAAAAGGCGTTATCATGCGCACCATAGTGCAAAAGGGCTGCACCACGATGGATTTGTTGCACCAGTATAGTGCTTCAATGTGAACATTGAGCACCATATTGGTGCAATTTACGTTAAAGTGCCCTTTTACCGCTCCGTGAAAGCGATCACAAAGCATCTCTGCAATACTTGTTTGCGGGGGATGTTTGTGATCCTGTTTTGTAGTGCGATTAATCCGTGTACAATAACGCGCTATTTCTAAATGCCTGAGGCAAAGTTGTGATCGAAAATTTGCGTAACATCGCCATCATCGCGCACGTAGACCATGGTAAAACTACCCTGGTTGACAAGCTGCTGCAGCAATCCGGTACGTTTGATGCGCGTGCCGAAACCCAAGAACGCGTGATGGACTCCAACGATTTGGAGAAAGAGCGTGGGATTACTATCCTCGCGAAAAACACCGCGATTAAATGGAATGACTACCGTATCAACATCGTTGATACCCCAGGGCACGCCGACTTCGGTGGTGAAGTTGAACGTGTAATGTCCATGGTAGACTCCGTTCTGCTGGTCGTTGACGCAATGGATGGCCCAATGCCACAGACGCGCTTCGTGACCAAAAAAGCTTTTGCCCATGGTCTGAAGCCAATCGTTGTTATCAACAAAGTTGACCGCCCTGGCGCGCGTCCTGACTGGGTTGTTGACCAGGTCTTCGACCTGTTCGTTAACCTCGACGCGACCGACGAGCAGCTGGACTTCCCTATCGTTTACGCTTCTGCGCTGAACGGTATTGCAGGTCTGGACCACGAAGACATGGCCGAAGACATGACCCCGCTGTACCAGGCGATTGTTGACCGTGTTCCTGCACCAAACGTTGATCTCGACGGCACCCTGCAGATGCAGATCTCTCAGCTCGACTACAACAACTACGTTGGCGTCATCGGCATTGGTCGTATCAAGCGCGGTAAAGTTAAGCCTAACCAGCAGGTTACTATCATCGATAGCGAAGGCAAAACCCGTAACGGTAAAGTCGGTAAAGTCCTGACTCACCTGGGTCTTGAGCGTATCGATAGCGACATCGCTGAAGCAGGCGACATCATCGCCATCACCGGTCTGGGTGAGCTGAACATCTCCGACACCATCTGCGATCCGCAGAACGTCGAAGCGCTGCCGGCCCTGTCCGTTGATGAACCAACCGTATCCATGTTCTTCAACGTCAACACCTCTCCGTTCTGTGGTAAAGAAGGTAAGTTCGTTACTTCTCGTCAGATCCTTGACCGCCTGAACAAAGAGCTGGTGCACAACGTTGCGTTGCGCGTTGAAGAAACACCAGACGCTGATGCATTCCGCGTGTCCGGTCGTGGTGAGCTGCACCTGTCAGTTCTGATCGAAAACATGCGTCGTGAAGGTTTCGAGATGGCGGTTTCCCGTCCGAAAGTTATCTTCCGCGAAATCGACGGCCGTAAACAAGAGCCGTTCGAAAACGTCACGCTGGACGTTGAAGAGCAGCACCAGGGTTCTGTGATGCAGGCTCTGGGCGAGCGTAAAGGCGACCTGAAAAACATGAATCCAGACGGCAAAGGCCGCGTACGTCTCGACTACGTGATCCCAAGCCGTGGTCTGATCGGCTTCCGTTCAGAATTCATGACCATGACGTCCGGTACAGGTCTGCTGTACTCCACCTTCAGCCACTACGACGACGTGCGTCCAGGCGAAGTGGGCCAGCGTAACAACGGCGTGCTGATCTCCAACGGTCAGGGTAAAGCGGTTGCGTTCGCACTGTTCAGCCTGCAGGACCGCGGTAAGCTGTTCCTGGGCCACGGTGCAGAAGTTTACGAAGGCCAGATCATCGGTATTCACAGCCGTTCTAACGACCTGACCGTAAACTGCCTGACCGGTAAGAAACTGACCAACATGCGTGCGTCCGGTACTGACGAAGCAACGGTTCTGGTTCCACCGGTTAAGATGACCCTGGAGCAGGCTCTGGAGTTCATCGATGATGACGAACTGGTCGAAGTGACTCCACAGTCAATTCGTATCCGTAAACGTCACCTGACCGAGAACGACCGTAAACGCGCGATGCGTGGTCCGAAAGAAGACTAATTCACTCCTCTTTTAGTCTCTAAAACCCCGCCCTTATGGCGGGGTTTTTCTTTTTCTGCGTTGTGTCCCTCTCCATAGCCAAACCTTATCTTTCCCGCTACAGTTACTTTTCCACGGCGAAAAGGAGATAAACATGCTTTATATCTTTGATTTAGGAAATGTAATCGTCGACATCGATTTCAATCGGGTGCTGGGCGCATGGAGCGATTTTAGCCGTGTACCGCTGGCGACGTTAAAGCAGAATTTTAAGATGGGGGAAACCTTCCACCAGCACGAGCGCGGCGAGATAAGCGATGAAGAATTCGCAGAGCGCTTCTGCCATGAAATGGATCTGCCGTTAAGCTACGAACAGTTTTCCCACGGCTGGCAGGCGGTATTTGTCGCGATCCGCCCGGACGTCATCGACATCATGCAAAAGCTGCGCGAGCAGGGGCATCGCGTGGTGGTGCTGTCGAACACCAACCGTCTTCACACCACCTTCTGGCCGGATGAATATCCGGAAATCCACGCTGCGGCGGATAAAATCTATCTCTCCCAGGAGATGGGGATGCGCAAGCCGGAAGCGCGTATTTATCAGGCCGTCCTGCAGGCTGAAGGCTACTCTGCGGCCGATGCGGTCTTTTTCGACGACAATGCCGAGAATATTGAGGGAGCTAACCAGCTGGGTATCACGTCAATTCTGGTGACCGGAAAAGAGACGATACCGAACTACTTTGCGAAGCAGCTATGCTAAAAACCGTTCATCAAAAAGCGACACATCACTCGCGCCCGTTTCGGGCGTGGCTGAAACTGCTCTGGCACCGCATTGATGAAGATAACATGACGACGCTGGCGGGCAATCTCGCCTACGTGTCGTTGCTCTCACTGGTGCCGCTGGTGGCGGTTATCTTTGCGCTTTTTTCCGCGTTTCCGATGTTTGCGGACGTCAGCCTGCAGCTTCGTCATTTCGTTTTTGCGAATTTCATTCCCGCCACCGGGGACGTTATTCAGAACTACATTGAGCAGTTTGTCGCTAACTCCAGCAAGATGACGGCGGTGGGGGCGTGCGGGCTTATCGTCACCGCGCTGCTGCTGATGTACTCCATCGATAGCGCCCTGAACACCATCTGGCGGAGCAAGAAAGTCCGGCCAAAGGTTTACTCCTTTGCCGTGTACTGGATGATTTTGACGCTCGGCCCGCTGCTGGCGGGAGCGAGCCTGGCGATCAGTTCATATCTTCTTTCGCTGCGCTGGGCGAGCGACTTGAACAGCGTGATTGATAACGTGCTGCGCATCTTCCCGCTGATATTGTCCTGGCTCTCGTTCTGGCTGCTATACAGCGTGGTGCCGACGACGCGCGTGCCCAACCGTGACGCCATCGTGGGTGCCCTGGTCGCGGCCGTGCTCTTTGAATTGGGCAAGAAAGGGTTCGCGCTCTACATCACCATGTTCCCGTCGTATCAGCTGATTTACGGCGTGCTGGCGGTGATCCCCATTTTGTTTGTCTGGGTCTACTGGACCTGGTGCATCGTCTTGCTTGGTGCCGAAATAACTGTCACTCTCGGGGTCTACCGCGAACTAAAACAAGCAGCGATTGCTGAAAAACAACAAGAAGCAGACCAACCATGATTGCATTGATACAACGCGTAACCCGTGCCAGCGTCACCGTGGAGGACGAGGTGACGGGTGAAATTGGCCCAGGACTTTTGGTGTTGTTAGGTGTCGAAAAGGATGACGACGAGCAAAAAGCCAACCGCCTGTGCGAGCGCGTGCTGGGCTACCGCATCTTCAGCGATGCGGAAGGCAAAATGAACCTGAACGTGCAGCAGGCAGGCGGCAGTGTGCTGGTGGTTTCCCAGTTTACGCTGGCGGCTGATACCGAGCGCGGCATGCGTCCGGGCTTTTCGAAAGGTGCAGCGCCGGACCGTGCAGAAGCACTGTATGAGTACTTTGTTGAGCGCTGTCGCCAGCAGGACATGAACACGCAAACCGGACGATTCGCTGCAGATATGCAGGTATCGCTGGTGAACGATGGCCCCGTCACATTCTGGCTCCAGGTATGAGCCAGCTGGCGGTCAGGCCGCGGGTAACAAGAGAGAGTACAGCTATGTATCACCTTCGAGTACCGCAAACGGAAGAAGAGTTAGAGGTTTACTACCAGTTTCGCTGGGAAATGCTGCGCAAGCCATTACATCAACCGAAAGGGTCAGAACGCGACGCCTGGGACGCGATGGCGCACCATCAGATGGTGGTGGATGAAGAGGGCAATCTGGTGGCCGTCGGGCGTCTGTACATTAATGCCGATAACGAAGCCTCGATTCGCTTTATGGCCGTTCACCCGTCCGTTCAGGATAAAGGCCTCGGCACCCTGATGGCGATGACCCTGGAATCCGTTGCCCGTCAGGAAGGCGTTAAGCGCGTCACCTGCAGCGCCCGTGAAGACGCCGTCGAATTCTTTGCCAAGCTCGGTTTTGTGAATCAGGGGGAGATCGCCGCCCCGCAAACCACGCCGATTCGCCACTTTTTAATGATCAAACCCATCGCCACGCTGGACGACATCCTGCATCGCGCCGACTGGTGCGGCCAGCTGCAGCAGGCGTGGTATGAGCACATTCCGCTCAGTGAAAAAATGGGCGTGCGCATTCAGCAGTACACCGGACAAAAATTCATTACCACCATGCCGGAAACCGGTAACCAGAACCCTCACCACACGCTGTTTGCCGGTAGCCTGTTTTCCCTGGCGACCCTCACCGGCTGGGGGCTGATCTGGCTCATGCTGCGCGAACGCCATCTGGGCGGCACCATCATTTTGGCCGATGCCCACATTCGCTACAGCGCACCGATCAGCGGCAAGCCGAGCGCGGTAGCCGACCTTGGCGCACTGGGCGGCGATCTCGACCGCCTGGCGCGCGGCCGTAAGGCGCGCGTGCAGATGCAGGTGGAGCTTTTTGGTGATGAAACGGCAGGCGCGGTGTTTGAAGGCACCTATATCGTTCTGCCTGCAAAACCGTACGGTGCGTACGAAGAGGGCGGGAATGAGGAAGAGTAGGGGTCGTCTGGAAAGCGGCTCGCAAAATCGCCCGCCATTTTCTAAATATCCTTTAACACTAAATGGATAAGGAGTATTTTGCCTGAAAATTAACCGCAGATGATATACTATGGTGATATATGAGTCTTTTGGCGGACCTTGATATGGGCAGAATACTGATCGATTTGTCTGATGACGTGATTCAGCGACTGGATAACCTGAAGCAGCTGCGTAACCGGCCCCGCGCCGAATTGCTACGGGAAGCTATTGAGCAATATCTTGACCAGCAGAGTTCATCGGTTATCCGCGATGCGCTTGGCCTGTGGGGAAACCAGCAGGAAGATGGACTTGAGTATGAACGCAAGCTGCGTGAGGAGTGGTAATCATGGAGCACATGGCTGTGTTTGATACCAATATTCTCATCGATCTTTTTTATAATCGCGTTGAGGCGGCGGATGCGATTGATCGCACGGCGTCGCATAGAGCCATTAGCCTGATCACGTGGATGGAAGTCATGGTGGGCGCGCGCAAGCACGGTCATGAAGCAAAAACGGCGGCTGTGATGGGGGCTTTTGAAATTATTGATGTGTCACGTGATATCGCGGAAAGAAGCGTATTACTTCGCGAGAAGCACGGCATGAAGCTGCCCGATGCCATCATTCTGGCTACGGCTCAGAGCAGAAGTTGCCCGTTAATTACGCGCAATACGAAAGACTTTTCGGGCATCGCCGGGGTCGTTTCACCTTACCACCTGTAGGCCGGGCCAGCTTGCGCCGCCCGGCACTTTCACAGGAGATTACTCCCCTTCACCCGGGAACAGGAACGGGTTGATCGAGCTGCGGGCAAAGCCCTCCTGCTCCATCTTCGCGTCCAGAATCAGCGAGGCGAGATCGTCGGCCACGGCTTCGACTTTCGGGTCTTTTTCCTGATACAGAATCTTCAGGTAGGTCCCGCAGTCGCCGCAGCTTTCCGCTTTCACCGCCGCTTCTTCATTTTCCAGCGACCAGTAGTTCAGATCGCGGGTCTGCTCGCAGTTGCTGCACTTGATGCGCACCACGTGCCACTCGGTTTCACACAGGTTGCAGTGCAGATAGCGCAGCCCCTGAGTGGTACCGATTTGCACCATGCTTGAGACCGGCATGGAGCCGCAGACCGGGCAGAACTGGCGCGCTTCACCGTATTCGGCGCGGGCTTTGCCCGGGATCAGGCTTGCCATTTGCGCCCAGTAGAGCGACAGCGCGGCCCAGATGAATGGCGCTTTATCGCTGCTCACCAGAGAGAAGTCGGACGCGAACAGCGCGCTCGCCATCTCTTCCAGCTCCAGGTCAGAGGCTTTTTCCAGATTCTCGATAACCGCCAGCGCGGTTCCGCTCATCTCCGGCTTCAGCTCGGCAATCAGCGAGTTCAGCAGCTTATGCCAGTGCTTGTCGCGCGGCAGGACGTGAATATCCAGCGGCGGCTTGCCCTGCTCGTTGGCTTCCTTGATGCGCGCGGTTAGGTCAATGTGCAGCGGGTGGTCGTACAGCACCACCTCCTGCGCGTGGGCAACCAGCGCGGCAAAGCGCAGGAAATCGCCCAGCGGGTTATTCTCTGCCAGCTCGCGCAGACGCTCTGCGCGGCGGTTGTAGAGGTTCTTGAGCCTGGGGAATAACAACGGCGGAATGTAATCCGCCGTGCGTTTCTCGCTCGAACCCAGCTCATCTTGCGGGATTATGCGAATACTCATTCAGATGACTTTTCCTGTTTCTGGCGGACTTCACGGTACCAGCGCGGGTGATGTTTCTTCGCCCACGTGCTGGTTACCCATCCTTCCACCATCGCGGTAATGGTGCCTTTCACCCAGAGGGCGGCGTAGATATGCACCATGATAACCACAATTAACGCCACCGCGGCAAATGAATGCAGCATCAGCGCGAATCGGATCACCGGGATTGAGAAAGCAGGCGCAAAGTACGGACGCCAGATGATCACGCCGCTTACCAGCAACAGGACCAGGAAGATAATCGCCGCCCAGAATACGCATTTCTGGCCGAAGTTATAACGCCCGGTATCACCCACTTCCTCGTTGACGACGATCTTACGAATATTCTTCGCCCAAAAGATATCATCCCGATTGATTAGGTTATGGTGCCAGTATCGGAAAAACATGATGATGAACGACGCGAACATGATGACGCCAACAAACGGGTGCAGTATACGCGCCAGCTGCGGTGTCCCCATGATCTGCATCAGCCAGTTGAAGGACGGGAAGAAGAACCCCAGCCCGCTTATCGCCGCCAGCATGAAGCAGAAGGCGGTGACCCAGTGGTTGATGCGTTCCGGCGCGGTGTAGCGCACGATGGTGTCACGTTTTCTCATTTGCGCACCTCGTCTTTCTCTTCATGCAGGTTGTCGTCTTCCTCTTCCGCGCGGTTCGGACCAACGCCGACGTAGTGGAAGATGCTCGCTGCGAAGGTGGCAGCAAAACCAACCGCTGCCAGCGGTTTCCAGATGCCTTTCCAGAACTTCACGGTGGCGCTGATTTCCGGATTCTCCGGCAGGCCGTGATACAGGTTCGGCTTGTCGGCGTGGTGCAGCACGTACATCACGTGCGTACCGCCAACCCCGGCCGGATCGTACAGGCCCGCGTTGTCGTAGCCGCGGGTTTTCAGCTCGGAGACGCGCTCACCCGCCAGCGTTTTCATATCCTCTTTGGAGCCAAAGTGGATAGCGCCGGTTGGGCAGGTCTTCACGCATGCAGGCTCCTGGCCGACGGTGACGCGGTCAACGCACAGCGTGCATTTGTAGACGCGGTTGTCTTCCGGGTTCAGGCGCGGCACGTCGAACGGGCAGCCGGCGATGCAGTAGCCGCAGCCGATGCACTGCTCGGACTGGAAGTCGACGATGCCGTTGGCATACTGAATGATAGCCCCTTCTGACGGACACGCCTTCAGGCAGCCCGGATCCGCACAGTGCATACAGCCGTCTTTGCGGATAAGCCATTCCAGCTTGTCGTTCTGCTCCACTTCCGAGAAACGCATCACCGTCCAGGACTTGGCGGTCAGGTCCGCCGGGTTGTCGTACACCCCGACGTTGTGACCCACTTCGTCACGCAGGTCGTTCCACTCTGAACAGGCCACCTGACAGGCTTTACAGCCGATACAGGTGGTCACGTCGATAAGCTTCGCCACTTCCTGCTGGTGGTCCCGCGCCTGAGGCGCGGGCGTGAAACTGTTTGTCGCGGAACGACGGATAATGTCTTGAGATTGATAAGCCATAAGTCGTCTCCGTTACACCTTTTCCACGTTCACGAGGAAGGCCTTAAACTCCGGCGTCTGCGTGTTCGCATCGCCGACGAACGGCGTCAGGGTGTTCGCAATGAACCCTTTCTTCGCCACGCCCTCATAGCCCCAGTGGATCGGGATACCGATGGTGTCCACCTGCTGACCGTGAACGTTCAGCGTGCGAATACGCTTGGTCACCACCGCCTTGGCTTTGATATAGCCGCGGTTAGAGGAGACCTTCACGGTATCGCCATGGGCGATGCCGAGCTTGTTCGCCAGCTTCTCGCCGATCTCCACAAACTGTTCCGGCTGCGCGATGGCGTTAAGCAGCGCGTGCTTGGTCCAGTAGTGGAAGTGCTCGGTCAGACGGTAGGTCGTACCCACGTACGGGAACTTGTCCTTTTTACCCAGCGCGTCGAAATCGCCCTTGAAGATACGGGCTGCCGGGTTAGAGACCACGTTCGGGTGCAGCGGGTTGGTGCCCAGCGGCGTCTCAAACGGCTCGTAGTGTTCCGGGAACGGACCTTCCGCCATCTTATCGATAGCAAACAGGCGTCCCATCCCTTCAGGCTGCATGATAAACGGCCCAACGTCGCTGCCCGGTGCGGCAGTGCTGTAGTCCGGAATATCCACGCCGCCCCATTTCGCGCCGTCCCACTTCAGAAGCTGACGCTTCGGATCCCACGGGTTGCCCTGCGGGTCAGCGGACGCGCGGTTATAGAGGATGCGGCGGTTCAGCGGCCACGCCCATGCCCAGCCCAGCGTATTGCCGAGTCCCGACGGGTCGGCGTTATCGCGGTTGGCCATCTGGTTGCCTTTCGGCGTCCAGCTACCGGCAAAGATCCAGCAGCCGCTTGACGTCGTACCGTCATCGCGCAGGTGTGCGAAGGTGCTGAGCTGATCGCCTTTCTTCGCCAGAACCGCGCCGGTGGCCGGGTCGATAACGTCCGCCAGCGCCTTGCCGTTGCTCTCCATGGCCACTTCTTCCGGCGCAGGGTTTTCCGGCGTCGAGTAGTTCCAGGTCATGTTCAGCACCGGTTCCGGGTTCGCGCCGCCTTCTGCCGCATACATCTTACGCAGGCGTAAGAAGATGCCGGCCAGGATCTCGCCGTCGTTAAGGGCGATGCCCGGGGCGTCCGCGCCCTTCCAGTGCCACTGCAGCCAGCGTCCGGAGTTGACGATAGAACCGTTCTCTTCTGCGAAGCAGGTGGACGGCAGGCGGAAAACTTCGGTCTGAATCTTCGATGGATCGACGTCGTTCGATTCACCGTGGTTCTGCCAGAAGGTCGAGGTTTCGGTGTTGAGCGGGTCAATCGTCACCAGGAACTTCAGCTTCGACAGCGACTCGACAACCTTGTTTTTGTTCGGGAACGAGGCAACCGGGTTAAAGCCCTGGCAGATATAGCCGTTGACCTGGCCCTGGTGCATCATCTCGAAGTACTGCAGAACGTCGTAGCCTTTGTCCCACTTCGGCAGCCAGTCAAAGCCCCAGCTGTTTTCCGCCGTCGCTTTGTCACCGAAGAAGGCTTTCATCATCGAGACGAAGAACTTCGGATAGTTGCCCCAGTAGTTTACCTGGCCTTCGAGCAGCGGTTTTGGCGTGCTGGCGGTCAGGTAGGTCTGCAGGTCGGGCTGTTTCTCGCTCGGCAGGTTCATGTAGCCCGTCAGGCTTTGAGACAGCAGGCCGAGGTCGGTCAGGCCCTGAATGTTGGAGTGGCCGCGCAGGGCGTTCACGCCGCCGCCTGCCATCCCCATGTTGCCGAGCAGCAGCTGAACCATCGCCATGGTGCGAATGTTCTGCGCACCGATGGAGTGCTGCGTCCAGCCGAGGGCATACAGGAACGACGCGGTTTTATCCTTCGCGCTGGTCTCGGCGATCAGCTCGCACACCTTCAGGAAGTCCGCCTTCGGCGTACCGCAGATGTTTTCGACAACGTCCGGCGTATAGCGGGAAACGTGCTCTTTCAGCAGGTTCCACACGCAGCGCGGGTGTTGCAGGGTGGTGTCGCGCTTCGCAAAGCCTTTCTCGTCCAGCTCGTAGTTCCAGCTGGTTTTGTCGTACTTGCGTTTTTCCGCGTCGTAACCGCTGAACAGGCCATCGTCGAAGCTGTAGTCCTCACGCACGATCAGGCTGGCGTTGGTGTAGGCCTCGGTGTATTCGCGGTTATATTTTTCGTTGGTCATCAGGTACAGCAATACGCCTGACAGGAAAGTGATGTCAGTACCTGAACGAATAGGGGTGTAGAAATCCGCCACTGACGCCGTACGCGTAAAGCGGGGATCGATCACAATCAGTTTCGCACCGTTGTGGATTTTGGCTTCCATCGCCCAGCGGAACCCGACAGGGTGCGCTTCAGCGGCGTTACCGCCCATCACCACAATAAGGTTGGCGTTCTTGATGTCGACCCAGTGGTTGGTCATCGCACCGCGACCAAATGTTGGAGCAAGACTTGCTACCGTTGGTCCGTGTCAGACGCGCGCCTGGTTGTCGACCGCGAGCATACCGAGTGCGCGCGTGAATTTCTGGGTTAAATAACCGGTTTCGTTGCTGGAGGCAGAAGCACACAGCATGCCGGTAGAGAGCCAGCGGTTGACGGTGACGCCCTCGCCGTTCTTCTCGATAAAGTTGGCATCGCGGTCTTCTTTAATGTGTTTTGCGATGCGGTCAAACGCCTCTTCCCAGCTGATTTGCTGCCACTTGTCTGAGCCTGGCGCGCGATATTCCGGGAATTTCAGGCGGCTTTCGGAGTGGATAAAGTCCACCAGGCCAGCCCCTTTCGGGCACAACGCACCACGGTTAACCGGATGGTCCGGGTCGCCTTCGATGTGGAAGATAGACGCTTTGGCATTTTTTGCACCGTCGCCGAGGCTATACATCAACAGCCCACAGCCGACGGAGCAGTACGTACAGGTGTTACGGGTTTCGCGGGTGCGCAGCAGCTTATACTGCCGTGTTTCCGCCAGCGCTACGCCGGGCGCAAAGCCCAGTGCCGCTGCCGTTGTGCCTGCCATACCGCCAGCGCAGATCTTAAAGAACTGCCTTCTGCTGACCTGCATGGGTCACTCCTTGGTTCATTTCGACATTGCTTTGTAGTTTTACTTTGCGGTTGAGAATTGACCGCAAAGGAGAAAAATTTGCGTTAATCCCTCATTTCTCCGAGGGATATCATCAGAATACCACAATGTCGGTACGCCTGTTCCAATGGCGTTAAAACAAAGTGAACGTATTATCACGGCATTGATTATAAAATGTGATATCAATCACATTATTAACCCTGCATGTTAAAGGGGTGTAGCGGGGGGCGGGTTGCACCTCTCCCAAATGAGTAGGTAAACTCGATGCTGAAAAGTTGATCCATACTATGCGTAAGGCCTGCACTTTATGATGCAATAGCAGGCTCACCTCCGTGGTTGTTCAGGAATACCGTCGTGTCTAAACAAAACCGTGCTACCCACTCGTCACCACTGCCTGCGGGCGTTGTGGAACTGTCGGTACACAGACCGCCCCACATTGCCCACGCTACGCCCGATTTTCTGGCGGAAGAAGTGCCTGTTGCTCTGGTATACAACGGCATCTCGCACGTGGTGATGATGGCCTCGCCGAAAGATCTCGATCTATTCGCCATTGGGTTTTCCCTGTCCGAAGGCATCATCGACCATCCGCAGGAGATCTACGGCATGGACGTGGTGCAGGCCTGTAACGGTCTTGAAGTGCAGATCGAACTCTCCAGCCGCCGCTTTATGGGATTAAAAGAGCGGCGTCGCGCGCTGGCCGGCCGCACCGGCTGCGGCGTATGCGGCGTCGAGCAGCTCAACGATATCGGCAAACCCGTCGCGCCGCTGCCGTTTACCCAGACCTTCAACCTTGCGGACCTCGATAAAGCGCTGGAGCACCTCAACGATGTCCAGCCCATTGGTCAGCTGAGCGGCTGTACGCACGCGGCGGCATGGGTGCTGCCGTCGGGCGAGATCGTCGGGGGCCATGAAGATGTCGGCCGCCACGTGGCGCTTGATAAGCTGCTGGGTCGCCGCGCGCGCGAAAGCGACGTCTGGCAGCAGGGCGCTGCGCTCGTTTCCAGCCGCGCCAGCTACGAGATGGTGCAGAAAGCGGCCATGTGTGGCGTGGAGATCCTGTTTGCGGTGTCGGCGGCCACAACGCTGGCGGTAGAAGTGGCAGAGCGCTGCAACCTGACGCTGGTGGGGTTCTGCAAGCCGGGCAGGGCGACGATTTACACCCATTCACAGCGGTTAATTGTTAATCAGTAATTTTGAAAGAGAATAGCAAATCCTTCCGCTTTTAGTTGTGGGAGATGAGGTCTAGTATTTATCTCATCAAGGCACGGTGCCTTACCTAAACAACTTAACGAAAGGGTTTATCTCATGAAAAGCATCAAAACTTTTGTCGCTGTAATCGCTCTGGCTGCTTCTTTCGGTTCTTTCGCTGCGCAGACCGTGACCGCTACCGCCTCCACCATTGACGGTGCAGAAGCCAAAATTGCAGCACAGGCTCAGGACGCTGGCGCATCCTCCTACAAAATCACCCAGGCGTTCTCCGGTAACCGCGTACATATGACCGCAGAACTGAATAAATAAGCCGTGTAGCCACTGTCCCTCGCTCTCCGGAGCAGGGACAGGTTCCTTGCCTTACTCCCTCCTCTCGCCTCCCACCCACCTCTGCTGCATTAATCTCTTTTATTAGTTAAATCGTCCAGGAAATTCCTGATTACCGAAACAATAAGTGTAATAGTTCTCCTTCTTTAGTTACTTTTGTTTGAAAAATTAGCATTCCTATACACATGTTAAATATATGGTCAGACCAGGTTATTGGAAATATTCCCCTGGTAAATGGCTGCGGCTATTTTTAGCCGCTGATTCCGGTTTCATATCCAGTGGAATAATGTTTTTTCTTATTATTTAAGGAATTCCTCAGGCATAAATCTTAAAAGAATTTCAAGTCATTGATCGGAATTATTTGTAGTGATACTTTTCAAAAACAATATGTGTGTAGTTATTCTCCATAAGCCAGGCTATTTATAGTTTGGTGCTTTTAGTATTTCACCTAAATAAGGAAATTAAATGAACGCGATGTTTAAAAAAGGAATGCTGGCGTCCGTACTGGCCGTAGCGGCCTCATCTGCAATGGCGGCCTCCAGCATTGATATTCAGGTCACCGGTAAAATCGTACCTTCTTCCTGTACGCCAACCTTCACCAGCGGTGGCGGTATTGCTGACTTCGGTACCATGAAAGTAGCATCCCTGAACTCCACTTCCATGACCCCGCTGGCAGATGTAAAAGTGATCCCTATTACGATCACTTGTGAAGATGCTACCCGCATCGCTGTCACCTTTAACGATGCGCATTCTGATTCAGCGCCTACAGCAGACCTGCCGATTGCATTTGTTGACGATAACTTCTCTCTTAAGCCTAAAAGCACGTCGGGCCTGGGTATGTATAACGGCAAGAAAATTGGCGCTTATTCATTAGGCATCCAGCTGACAGAAGGTGCGGTCACCAACGATGCCGGTGATGATTTGTATCCAACGGTCTCAGTCGACAACGGTACGAGCTGGGGTACTAAATCAGGCGAGCGATATATGCAGATTGCTAACGATAAAAGCGAAATTTATTCCTTCAGCGGCACGCGGGGCGGCACGCCTGTTGCACAAACTAAAGTTAACTTTAACGTTGGCGTAGCGGCGATGATTAACCCAACCAACGATCTGAACGTTACGGATGAAGCGACGCTGGACGGTCTGACCAACGTTGAGCTGGTCTATCTGTAATCGTTTTCCGTCACCAGGGAATGCCTAACACTCCACGTCAGTGGAGTGTTATTAATCAATATTAATGGACTAATATTATGCTGCTTTTAAAGAGAACGCTGATCTGCGCCTGCCTGTTGGCCTCATTCAATGCGCTGGCCGTTGGCATGGTGCCGGATACCTCGCTGCTTATCGTCAATGAAGACGAGCAGGGCGCCAGCATGGACGTCAAAAATACCGATGCTGACGCACAGCTACTCTACACCAAAATTATCGATTTACCGGATGATCCAAAGCCGGGCCTGATTGTCACGCAGCCTGTTGTGCGCGTGGAGGGAGGTAAAACCCAGCGCGTGCGCTTTGTCATGAAAAGCAGCGCGGAGCCGCTGAAGGTAGAGCACTTCAAGCGCGTTATTTTTACCGCGATCCCACAGCGCGAAAAAAACAAAGTTAAAGTGGTCTTTAGCCAGAACCTGCCCGTGATTATTCACCCTGCTGGACTGGCAGTTAATATTGAGCCCTGGAAGGAACTCACCTGGCAGATTAAAAACGGTAACGTCGTGGTTGAAAATAAAACCCCGTATATCGTCCGTCTGGAGCAAAAAGTGAAGTTAATGGCCTCAGGCACTTTCGCGCATTTAGCCAAGACCTATATTCTGCCGGGTGAAACGCTGACCGCCACCGCCAGCAATAAAATATCGTCCTCAGAAAAGCAGATTGAAATATATCCCGCGACTCGCTATGGCTATAAAGCCCAGAGCTATATTGCCGACCTGAAAAAATAAAAATACATTTAACAGCACATGGAGTAGTTATGTTAAACGGTTCCTGTAAAAAGGGAATGCTTGCGTTTTGCCTTACCGCGCTTGCTTTCAGTATTCGGGCAGAAATAAATCCGACCGCGAATGAACCTATGGAATTGGCTCGGGCGATATTTGATACCGATGCCCTCAAAACCAATGGACTTGATACCGCAATAGCCGATTACTATTCCATGGCTGCCCGTTTTACGCCCGGTTATCATAACGTGACCGTGAACATTAACGGCAAGAAGCGTACGCTAATGCCGGTGAAATTTGATGAGGAAGGTACGCCCTGTATCGATAAAGAGTTTCTGGAAAATGCAGGGTTGATTAAACAGATTAAACGCGGCTCCTGCCCTAAAATCCATCAGTACTGGTCCGGGTCCACGATTGAATCTTCACCGGATATCGAAGAGATCTCGGTCGTTGTTCCACCCGAAGCGCTCGATCCCGACTTTGGTCGACAGTTCGCCGAGGTGCGCGGGGGTCGCGCGGCGATGCTGAACTACTCCATGTTTGGCACCCATAACCAATATGACGATGAAAATGCCGATCGTTTCCAGTCTACGCTTGAAATGGGCTTTAACGCCGGAGACTGGATTGTGCGCAGCGCGCAGTTTATCAGCGACGGCAGCGATCAAGATTTTGACATTGATTCCTCCTACACCTATGCCCAGCGTACCTTTACCGATTACGGCGTGATGGTGCAGGGCGGCCAGATCAACGTGGCCAACAGCCGCTTTAGTATCCCGAGTATTTACGGGGTCCAGATGATGCCGGATACCGCGCTTTTGCCTCAGAACGGCACGGGCGTTGAGGTGTCGGGGATTGCCCGCTACCCGCAGGCGCGCGTTGATATCCGCCAGGGCGGACAGCTTATTTACTCAACGCTCGTTCCCGCCGGGCCGTTTAACCTGGACGATGTGCCGCTTGCCAACCTCAACACCGACCTGAACGTGACGGTCACCGAGACCGACGGCAGCGAAAACCGCTTTACCGTGTCTGCGAGCACCTTTCGCAGCAACCACGTTGGGCGTGCGCCGGGCTTCACCATGGCAGTGGGCCGCGTTGAGGACATGGAAGATTCCCGCTATGAAAATCCGTGGGTGGTCTCTGCCAACAACGGCTGGTCCATCAACAAGCGCATGAACTTCCTCGCCGGTATGGTGATGGCGGATAACCACTATTACGGTTTCTCCGGCAACATCGATACCGTGCCCATGCAGAACCTGTATGCCTCGCTCGGTTTTCTGGCGTCCATCGACAACCAGACGCAAACCGACGGCAACAAAACGACGCTGGATCTGGGCTATTCCCTGCCGTACGGCATCGGCATTTCGCTGGGCGGCAGCTACGGCACGCCGGACTACCGCGAAATGCAGGAGCTCTACGGTGATGAGGATGATATCTCGCAAACCAAATACGACAGTAACGTCGGTATCAACTGGTCAAACGCGATGCTGGGCCGCTTCTCGCTCAGCTACTACCGCAATGAGAGCTGGAACAGCGAGTATGACAGCCGCCGGTTTATCACCTCGTGGTCGCAGACCTTTAAGTATTTCAACGTGAGCGTGAACTGGGAGTCGGACGTTAGCCGGAACGACAGCAGCGACAACGATCAGTTTTATGTGAACGTGTCGATCCCGCTGGGACGCACCGGCGTCACCACCAGCTCCTGGTATCGTGAAAGCGAGGGCAGAAGCTCCTACGGTACGCGCGCAATGGGTTCACTTAATGCCGAAAACCAGTACACGGTCGGCGTGACGCAGGATCATGACGAGAACACCACCAGCTGGGACAGCTCGCTGAACAGCAACCTGCACTACACCAACCTCGCGCTGGCGGCAGGCGGCGATAACGACAGCAACACCAACTATTCTGCGGCGCTGAGCGGCGGGATTGTGGCCCACGGCGACGGCGTGACCTTCTCGCCTTACCGCGTGGCGGATACGTATGCCATCGCCAGCCTGGATAAACCGGTGGCAGGCGTTGAGATTGATACCTCGCGCGGCGCGGTATGGACGGATAAATGGGGTCAGGCGGTCATTCCTGCGCTGTCGCCGTTCCGCGAAAGTACGATTGAGGTCAACACCCAAAGCCTGCCGGGGAATCTGGACGTGAGAAACGGCAGCACGGCGATCAAGGCGTCTCACGGCGCCGTGGCGAAGTGGGAGTTCGCAACGTTAAGCCAGCGCCGCGTGCTGCTGAGCATTAATCGCGCGGACGGCACGCCGCTGCCGGAAGGTGTCTCTATTGTGAACGGCGCGGGTGAATACGTGACGACCGCGCCTGAGGACGGGGTGATCTTCCTCAACGACATCTCCGCCAGCCAGCAGCTGTATGCGAAGCTGGACGACGGACGCTGCAAGCTGACGTATACCCTGCCTGAGGCGGAGCTGAATAAATTCTATGAAGAGGTGACAGGGAAATGTCTCTAAATAACGTTCGTAAATGCGCGCTGATGATCGCATTACTCTGCGGCGCGTCGACGCTACCGGCGGTTGCTCAGGCCGATGATGGCGACTGCGAAATGATGTCGGCAGTGAAGAAAGTCGACTATGGTCGCTACCGTAAAGAGGATATGCGACGGACCTCTGCTGAACACATTGGTAAGGTCTATAACGGCTATGCTTCGGTCACGCGCGAGTTTCAGGTGTCGGTGATGTGTCCGGACGCGCGTAAAATGCGCATCTCCATTAACGGTGCCGCGCGCCAGAACATGGCGTATCGCTTTACCGACTATGGCGCGATGAAAATTGAGTTCAAAGAGGGGCGGGTAGACGGCAGCTCGGTACAGCTGGCCGCCGTTGATATCGGCGCGGTTAACGTTCAGGGCGGGGCATCGCAGGTGACGCTGAAGCCCGAAAAAGCGCTGGCGGCGGTTAACGGCACGGAAGTGGCGGGAGAGCAGTTCACCGCCACCATGATGATCACGACCTATCTCTCTGAAAAAGCCTTCAGCGTGACGAACACGACGAATTTTGACGAAACGCTCACGCTTAGCGTCGATACGCTTCCCGCGCATTAATCCCTCTGATGCCCGGCAGACCTGTTCTGTCGGGCATTCTTCTTACTGCAGTCCCGCCACACGCAGCAATGCCGTCACCACCGCTGCCGCGACGATCACCACAATTAACGGCACCTTGCGCCAGGCCAGAAACACCGCAAACGCCACGCCCAGCACGCGCGCCATCCCCGCGAAATGTTCGCCTTCATAGAACGTGGTCGCCAGCGCCACCGAAAACAGCAGTACCGTTGCCGCGTCGGAAAGCAGCGCCTGAGAGCGCTCGGACAGCGCCAGCCGGTTGCCGAGTTTGGCCCCGCCGAGGCGCATCAAATACGTTCCGGCAGAAAGAATGGCGATGCCGAGAATAAAGACCGTCATATTTCCCATTATTTTTTCCTCGCGGCAAGGCCGAGTAAAGAGAGCAGCACCGGCAGGCCCACCGGCGCAAACGGCACGGCGGCCAGCGACAGCGCTGCGCCGCTGCAGGCGCGGATCAGCGTGGTGCGGTTTTTAAACGCGGGCACCACTAATGCCAGCAGGATAGCCGGGAATACCGCATCCAGCCCGATGGTTTCCGGATCTGGCAGCAGTTTGCCGACCATGGCACCCAGCAGCGCGCCCAGCGGCCAGATAATCGCCACCCCCAAACCGCACAGCCAGTAGGCGGCCTTACGCTGCTCGGGGGTTTTCTGCGACAGGCCAAAGACCACGCTTTCGTCGTTCATGATGTGGCAGCCCAAAAAGCTCAGGCCGCGCTTGCCGACCAGTTCGCGGACCGTCACGCCAAACGGCACGTGGCGGGCGTTGACCAGCAAACCGGCGGCCGCTGCCGCCAGCGGATTACCGCCGCTCGCCACAATGCCGATAAACATGAATTCCGACGCGCCCGCCAGTACGGTAAGGGAGAGCAAAAACGGCACCCACAGCGGGAAGCCATAGGCCATTGCCAGCGAGCCGTAGGACATCCCGACCACGCCCACCGCGAGGCACACCAGGATGATTGCTTTTATCGTGTCGCCTTTCAGGCAGGAGAGGTGATGCTTCATACAATTTTAGCCATATCGAACGTATTTCCATTATAATGAACGCATCAAAATCGTTTTTCAAGATGAACGATTCGTTCGATTTATAGAACTAAGGGCCGTTTATGACGCAGCCAATTAGCGTGATCGCCAAGAGTCTGGTGCGAGAACGCCTGCGAACCGGGCTTTCACTGGCGGAAATCGCTCGCCGTGCCGGTATCGCCAAATCCACGCTTTCCCAGCTGGAGTCCGGCAACGGTAACCCGAGCCTGGAGACGCTGTGGTCGCTTTGCGTGGCGCTGGATATCCCTTTCGCCCGATTGCTGGAACCACAGCAGACGACAACACAGGTCATCCGCCGTGGAGAGGGAACGAAGGTCGTTGCCGGACAGGCCAACTACGAGGCGATTTTACTGGCGGCGTGTCCGCCGGGCGCGCGGCGCGACATCTATCTGCTGCTCACCCAGCCGGGCGCAGACCGCATTTCTCAGCCGCATCCGCCGGGGTCCGTTGAACATATTATTGTGACGCAGGGGCGCGCGTTAGTCGGCCTGATCGACGCGGCGGAGGAGTTGGGGCCGGGGGATTACATCTGTTATCCCGCCGACTTACCGCATATCTTTAAGGCGCTGGAGCCGGACACGCACGCGCTGCTGGTGGCGGAACAGAACTAACCGAGATACGGAAAATCATGTCGCTTAAAGCCATTGCCAAAGAACTGGGGCTGTCAGTCACCACCGTCAGCCGCGCCCTCAACGGATATGACGACGTCTCCGCCGAGACGCGCGCCCGCGTGGAAGCAGAGGCGCAGCGCCGTGGCTACCGGCCTAACACCTTCGCCCGCCGCCTCAAGATGGGCAAAATCGACGCCGTCGGGCTGGTGTTCCCCGTGCATCCCGTTCCGCTCAATAATAGCGTTTTTATGGACATGGTCGGCGAAATTAGCCACGAACTGGCGCGACATGAAATCGACCTGCTGCTGATTGCCGATGATGATTTAGCCGATAAGCACAGCTACATGCGCATGGTGCAGAGCCGCCGCGTGGACGCGCTGATCGTGGCGCACACGCTGGATCACGATCCGCGTCTTGAGCAGCTTCAGGCTGCCGGTTTCCCTTTCCTGGCGCTCGGGCGCAGCCATCTCCCGCAGCCGTACGCGTGGTTTGACTTCGACAACTACGCCGGTACGCATCAGGCTACCCGCTGGCTGATCGAAAAAGGCCATCAGCGCATCGCGCTGCTGGGCGAAAGCAATAACCAGGCGTTTATTACCCAGCGCCGTCAGGGTTATCTGGACGCCCTGCGTGAGGCCGGGCTTTCCAGCGAATGGCTGCGCGCCATGCCGCCGTCGCGCCGCGTCGGGTACGCCACAACCAAAGAGCTTCTCGCTCTGCCGCAGCCGCCCACGGCCATCATTACCGACTGCAACACCCACGGCGACGGCGCGGCGATGGCGCTGGCGCAGATGGGGCGCTTGTCCGGCGACAGCGCGGTCTCGCTGGTGGTCTACGACGGCCTGCCGCAGGACAGCATCGTCGATATCGACGTGGCGTCGGTCATTCAGTCCACCCGTCAGGGCGTCGGAAAACAGATTGCCGATATGGTGCGCCAGCTGATTAACGGCGACGATATCGAGCGGCTTCAGGTGCTCTGGCAGCCTGAATTCTCTCCGGGTCAGACGGCCTAAACCCACTAAAATTCCAAACCCGATCACAGATCCGAAACGTTTTGGTTTGTATCCGAAACGTTTCGGATCAACACTCAGGACATCCCGACGACAGGAGATGTCTGATGCAAGATTCCATATTTCGACTCGAAAGCCATACGGTAGACGTGGTGGTGAAAACCCGCCCGTTCGCCGAAATTCTCTACTGGGGGCCGCACCTTCAGCACTTTTCGCCGCACGATGTGCTGAGCATTGCGCGTCCGGTGGCGAACGGCAGGCTGGACGTCGACTCCCCGGTCACGCTGATGGCGGAGCTGGGGCACGGCCTGTTTGGCTCGCCGGGCATTGAGGGGCATCGCCAGGGGCTGGACGGTTCCCCGGTATTCAAAACCACGCGGGTGCTACAGGACGTAAACGCCCTGACGATAACCGCTGAGGATGAGCATGCGGGGCTGCGCCTGACCAGCGAGCTGGCGCTGGATGCCAGCGGCGTGCTGGTAGTGCGCCACGGCCTGACCAATCTGAAAGCGCTGCCGTGGCAGGTGGACCGTTTCGCCGTCACGCTGCCGGTGGCCGAGCGCGCGCAGGAGGTGATGGCCTTCCACGGACGCTGGATCAGAGAATTTCAGCCGCACCGCGTGCTGCTCGAACACGACGGCTTCGTGATTGAAAACCGTCGGGGTAAAACCTCCCACGAGCACTTCCCGGCGCTGATTTCAGGTACGCCGTCGTTCAGCGAAATGCAGGGCGACCTCTGGGGCGTGCATCTGGGCTGGAGCGGCAACCACCGCCTGCGCGCGGAGGCCAAAACCGACGGTCGTCGCTATCTGCAGGCCGAAGCGCTTTACCTCCCCGGCGAAATGGCCGTGGAAGAGGGCGACACGCTCTGGACGCCGCGCCTGTACGCCAGCTACTCCGCGCGCGGCCTGAACGGCATGAGCCAGCAGTTTCACCGCTACCTGCGCGACAACGTTATCCGCTTCCCGGACGACAAACCGCGCCCGGTGCACCTCAATACCTGGGAAGGGATCTACTTCAACCACGACCCGGACTACATCATGCGCATGGCCGACGAGGCCGCGGCGCTCGGGGTGGAGCGTTTTATCATCGACGACGGCTGGTTCAAAGGCCGCAACGACGACCACGCCGCGCTGGGCGACTGGTATCTGGATGAGAAAAAATACCCGAACGGCCTGACGCCGGTAATCGACCACGTCAAACGGCTCGGCATGGAGTTCGGCATCTGGGTTGAGCCGGAGATGATCAACCCCGATTCGGATCTGTATCGCGCACATCCTGACTGGGTGCTGGCGCTGCCGGGATACGCCCAGGCGACCGGACGACACCAGCTGGTGCTCAACCTCAACATCCCTGAAGCCTTTGATTATCTTGTCGAGCGTATGTGCTGGCTGCTGGGCGATCACGCAGTCGACTACGTGAAGTGGGACATGAACCGCGAGCTGGTGCAGCCGGGACACAAGGGTAAAGCCGCCGCCGACGCGCAGACCCGCCAGTTTTACCGCCTGCTGGACGTGCTGGGCGAGCGCTTCCCGCACGTTGAGTTTGAATCCTGCTCCTCCGGCGGCGGGCGTATTGATTACGAAGTGCTGACCCGCAGCCACCGCTTCTGGGCGTCCGACAACAACGACGCCCTGGAGCGCAATACCATCCAGCGCGGCATGAGCTACTTCTTCCCGCCGGAGGTGATGGGCGCGCATATCGGTCATCATAAATGCCACGCGACCTTCCGCCAGCACAGCATCCAGTTTCGCGGGCTGACGGCCCTGTTTGGCCATATGGGGCTGGAGCTGGATCCGCTCACCGTTGATGAAAATGAACGTGAAGGCTACCGGCACTACGCCGCGCTGCACAAGCGGTGGCGCGAGGTCATTCATCACGGCACGCAGTGGCGCGTGGATATGCCGGACGCTACCACCCTGGCGCAGGGTATTGTGAGCGAAGACAAGGCGCAGGGGCTGTTTATCGTCAGCCAGCTCGCGATGCCGGATTACACCCTGATGATGCCGCTGCGCATGCCGGGGCTAGACGCCAGCGCGCGGTACCGCATCACGCTGCTCGATCACCCGAACATCCAGATTACGGGCGAGGGCGGGCACACCATGCGCAAGCTGCCGGCGTGGATGGAAGCGCCGCAAACGGCGAGCGGCGAGTGGCTGATGCAGGCGGGCATTGCGCTGCCGATTCTGGACCCGGAAACCGCCATTCTGATTGGCGTCGAACGCGTGTAAGGTTGAAGGGCCGGGCAGCCGGCCCTCCGTTGAGGATAAAAATAATGAACACAACAACCTGTACCCACAAAGACAACCCTAACTTCTGGATCTTCGGGCTGTTCTTCTTTCTCTATTTCTTCATCATGGCCACCTGCTTTCCGTTCCTGCCGATCTGGCTGTCGGACATCATCGGCCTGAATAAAACCCATACCGGGATTGTCTTTTCCTGCATCTCGCTGTCGGCCATCGCCTTCCAGCCGGTGCTGGGGGTGATTTCGGACAAGCTGGGGCTGAAAAAACACCTGCTGTGGATCATCGCGGTGCTGCTGTTCCTGTTCGCGCCGTTCTTCCTGTACGTCTTCGCCCCGCTGCTGAAAACCAATATCTGGCTGGGCGCGCTGAGCGGCGGGCTGTATATCGGCTTTGTCTTCTCTGCGGGATCGGGGGCGATTGAGGCCTACATTGAGCGCGTGAGCCGCAACAGCTTCTTCGAATACGGCAAGGCGCGGATGTTCGGCTGCCTCGGCTGGGGGCTGTGCGCCTCAACGGGCGGCATCCTTTTTGGCATCGATCCGTCGTACGTGTTCTGGATGGGATCGGGAGCGGCATTGCTGCTGATGCTCCTGCTGCTGGTCGCGAAGCCGAAGCCCAACCAGACGGCGCAGGTGATGAACGCCCTGGGTGCGAATCAGCCGCAGATCACCGCCAGAACCGTATTCAACCTGTTCCGCCAGCGCAGAATGTGGATGTTCATTCTGTACGTCATCGGTGTGGCCTGCGTGTATGACGTTTTCGACCAGCAGTTTGCCACCTTCTTTAAAACCTTCTTCGCCACGCCGCAGGAAGGCACCCGCGCCTTTGGCTTTGCCACCACGGCAGGGGAAATTTGCAACGCCATCATCATGTTCTGCTCGCCGTGGATCATCAACCGCATCGGCGCGAAAAACACGCTGCTGATTGCCGGAGTGATTATGGCGACGCGCATTATCGGCTCGTCGTTCGCCACCACCGCCGTGGAGGTCATTGCCCTCAAGATGCTGCACGCGCTGGAGGTCCCGTTCCTGCTGGTAGGCGCATTCAAGTACATCACGGGCGTGTTTGATACGCGGCTGTCGGCCACCATCTACCTGATTGGCTTCCAGTTTGCCAAACAGTCGGCGGCCATTTTCCTCTCCGCCTTTGCCGGGAATATGTATGACCGGATCGGCTTCCAGGAGACATACCTGATGCTGGGCTGCTTCGTGCTGGCGATTACGGTGGTGTCGGCGTTTACGCTGAGTGGCAGGCGGGAGATTGCTGCTAGCCGGGGCGCGGTGGAGGTGAATTAGGGAAGGGTGCTGCCGCGAATGCGGCAGCATGACTTAGGCTTCAGGCATCTCCATTGAGCGGATCGCAAAAAAGTCCTGTGAGATACCTGCGCCTTTTTCTACCGTCTGCAGGTCGTGTACAAACCATGCGTACATTTCTGGTGGTGCAGTATCCAGAGGTAATGGCCGGGGTTTACCGAGGTTTGCCGCGTGGGAGTATTCCAGAAAACGCTTCGCACGCTGCAGCGCGGGTCCATATACGCTCGGAACGATATCCCTGCGTTTGTCCATGGGGTCCTGTTCCATACTGTTTCGCATCCTGATGGCGGCATCCTTCACGTCATCAAGCCAGCCCCAGTTTTGCTGCAATACGGCCAGTTCATTTGCATACTGCCCGGCGGTCTCTTTCGCCTCCTGCGTGATGCCTGCAAATCCCGCAGATGCGCCAGCAGAGGCCAGCACATCGCCGCGCTGTTTTTCATATCTCATGCATTCCGTTCGGTACTGATAGTACTGACGGCCCAGCCAGTCGATATAGCTGTCCAGATGACGGTTCTGGCATGCGGTGCTTAATGAAGTAAAGGGCAGCGCGCTCTGGTACGCCTCTGCCCACTGCAGGACGGACTGGTTTTTAACGTTGTCCTGGACGATGAAATAGCTGGCTACGGTTTCGGAGTAAGATTTCAGACTTAGGAAATCAGGGAAAGGCACGCCCGCCATGGTCGCCTCACGGTACATCCTGTGGAGCGCCACGCGACAAAGCTCCGCACTGGGCTTCTGTTCGTCAGGTTTCAGGCCCCCGCCGATATCCTCCGCGCATCCGGGATAGAGTTCTTCCTTGTGCGCCGGGTTATTGCCGGTGCGGTACAGGCAGCGCCAGACGCGGGTTTCATGGGCGGCAACCAGATGCAGGCTTTTCTTTACCGACTCAGGCAAGGGGGTATCCTGGTCGATGGACTTGTCTCCCAGCAACACGCTAATCCCTTTTATCGGCCCGCCAAACGCAGAGATAAAGTAATCCACGCCGTTGTTGTTGCTGGCCGACGTGCGTCGCGAGCAGTCAAACAGGCCGGTAAAGACGATATCGACGGGTATGCCCTGGTAGGTGTATTTATCCCCCTCTTTCTTACAGATATCTTTCAGCAGACTGTCCAGGAATTTACGTGCCAGGGTAGCGCCGAGGTCAAAACCGAAAAGGGAGACAGAAATGAGTTTGACGGGGACCGGGCTTTTTTTAACGGCTTCTTTGTATCCCTCTTCAAACGTTATTTTGGTCGATACAATACGGGTATCGGCGCCAGTCACCAGCATATCCGCTATTGTGGGGTTATCGCGCAGCCAGGGGGTGGCTTCGATACTGGCTTTTTTGGCCGCATTTTTTGCAGTGTCGAAGGCCAGATTTTTCCATTCCGTAGGGTTAAGGAGTTTCTTACCCTGATGTTTTAAAATCTCGTACCAGCTGTTGCCTTTTAAAAAATCCACACCCGATTCTTTGGCCATTTCACCGGGCTGATCTTTTATATCATCCGTTATGCTGTCCAGACCGCTATCCATAATAGTGTGAAGCTTTTCAGCAATGGTTTCATGGAAAGGGGTACCCAGGCCAGAAATGTAAAACTTTGAGTAGTACTCTTTACTTGTTTTTTGCGCATCATCAGGAAATGCGCGAAACAAACGAGCAATATTGCTGAGTCGACGTTCTGCCGCGTCCTGTTCTATATTCCTGTGAATACCGTCAAAGAAGAAGCCAATATGCCATATCCGCGAACAGTTCCCTAAACCAGCATCTTCTGCCTGCTGCGCCCGGCTTGCCGCGGCGATAAGGCTTTCAATATCCATATATTATTTATCCTTTTTTAATTCTGAGGTTTGGTCTTTAATATCGCGAAAATCAGGATGATTAAAACCGGTACTCCACCATAACCGGACGTTTTCTTCAGGCAGGAAATAGGTATGAAGGTAGTTTTCTCCCCACTGACGTTGCGGCATGGGTAATATTTTTTTGTGGACTTCTGTTCGCACCCCGCTTTATATTGCGCAAGTGTGTAATCTACAGTCCAGATAATTTCTGCCTTATCCCCGCTTATGCTGCCGCAGCAGGTTGCTCCACCGCCACCATAAGCAAATGCATTTGCCCCCGCCACGCCGTTTACGCTAAACCCTCTTATTGGCCTGTCAATTTCACTATGAATAATCAGCGTCACCGGACCTGACGGCGGTCCCCAGACCGCAGCCCATACCGACCAGCCAAGATAAATCACCACCGGCAGTATCACTGCACCCCAAATCCATTTCCCCCAGCGGGCATAACCCCGGTTAACCGCACCGTCTATTTTGTCGAACGCGTTAAAAAATCCCATTTTAAGCCCTTAAAATCAGTGCATATTCTGGCGCTGCTTTTGCGCCACCTGTGCGGCAATATCATCGGCTGAAGGGCTGTTAAAACCCGTGCTCCACCATAAATAGACGTTGTCATCAGGCAGGAAATAGGCATGGAGATAGTTTTCACCCCACTGGCGGCCAGGCATAGGCAATACCGTGCGTCGTGTCTCTAATCTCATACCTTTAAGATATTGCTCGTGAGTTATATCCAATGTCCAGACCACTTCAGCCTTATCCCCGCTGATGCTGCCGCAGCAGGTGGCTCCGCCCCCGCCATAAGCAAATGCATTTGAGCCTGCCACTCCGTTTACGCTAAACCCCAGGATAGGTCTGTCAATTTCACTGTGAATAATCAGCGTTACCGGCCCTGACGGTGGTCCCCAGACCTCAGCCCACACCGACCAGCCAAGATAAACCACCACCGGCAGTATCAGTGCACCCCAAATCCATTTCCCCCAGCGGGCATAACCACGGTTAATTCCATTGTCAATTTTCTTATAAGCTTTGAAAAATCCCATTTTGTGTATTCATCCATGATGTTGGGGGTTGTTAATCAAGAAGTCGTAAAGCAGTGTCATACGCTAACTCAGTACCACCCTGTAATGGGGCAGCCCGGAAAAATGTATGGTTCATCTAAAGGTAAGTGGCAGGGTTACTCTGCCACAAAATGCGGAGAATCTGACGTGATCGGATAATTTGGTCACGCGGGGTTGTCCTTTGAAATGCTTTCGCCAGTAATCCATCACTAAAACCTGATTTAACTTAAGGTCAATTGGAATGGTTACATGAAGAAGAGATGCTGTAAACGGATGAAGTGCATGTCTAATTCTGAAAAATGCCTCCCCGTAGAGCGACCTCCACGGGGAGTATTTATCAGTCCAGGTAAAACACCTCTTTCAGCTCCGCGCTCACCGGGCTGTTATCCGGGTTCGACGGCATAACGTCACCCATATGCTTCCACCAGCGCTGGCAAACCTCGGTATTGGCTACCGCATTCCAGCGCTCCTCCGATTCAATCTCCACGGTTGCGAACAGCAGGTTGCGGGCTTTGTCGAGATAGATAGCGTAGTGGTGCGCGCCGTGGGCTTTCAGCACCGCCTCCAGCTCGGGCCAGATTGGATTGTGGCGGCGCGCGTACTCCTCGTGCGCCTCCGGGTTTACCTGCATGACAAAGGCTTTGCGGATCATAATGCCTCCAGGTACAGCTCGCGAACCTCATCGCGGCTGGCGGTGCGCGGGTTGCACGGCGCGCACGGATCGGCGAGGGCTTTATCCAGCCAGCCTTCGATGTCCGCTTTGGTCACGCCGAGCTGGCTGAAGCCGGACGGAATGCCGACGCGAGCGCTCAGGTCGCGAATCGCCTGTATGGCGGACATGCTGGCGGCTTCGTCGCTCATGCCGCGGGTATCCACGCCCATCGCCTGCGCCACGCGGGCAAAACGGGCGACCGCGTTCGGGCGGTTAAAGTTTTCGATGATCGGCAGCAGGATGGCGTTGCACACGCCGTGCGGCAGGTTGTGCGTTGCCCCCGGCTGGTGCGCCAGGGCGTGTACCAGACCCAGACCGGCGCTGTTAAACGCCATGCCCGCCAGATACTGGCCAAACGCCATCTGCTCGCGCGCCTCCAGGCTATGACCGTCGTCGACCGCTTTCGGTAGCCAGAGGTTGATCAGGCGAATCGCTTCCAGCGCGTTGGCGTCGGTCAGCGGGTGCGCGCCGACGGACACGTAGGCTTCAATGGCGTGGGTTAGCGCATCCATACCGGTTGCGGCGGTCACGGAGGCGGGAATATCGAGCATTACGCTGGCATCGTCCACGGCGATATCCGGGATGATGTTCGGGTCGATAATCACCTCTTTCACCTGCCGCGCGGAGTCGATGATCACCGCGTTGCTGGTCATCTCCGCCGCCGTGCCCGCGGTGGTGTTGATCGCCACCAGCGGCACGCCCGCGTTTTTCACCTTGCCGACGCCGGAGTAATCGGTTGACGGGCCGGGGTTGGCGGTGAGGATTTTGATCGCCTTGGCGGTATCAATCGGGCTGCCGCCGCCGAAGGCAATCAGGTAATCACACTCCGCATCCTGATATGCCGCATAGCCCTTTTGCACCAGCGCTTCCGTCGGGTTCGGGAACACCTCATCGAACAGGTGATACGACATCTGATGGGCGTCCAGCGCGGTAAACAGGCTGTCGAGCAGGCCCAGCTTCACCAGCTGGCCGTCGGTGACAATCAGCGCTTTTCCCCACTGCTTGTTTGCCACCAGGTTCACCATATCGCCGATTGCGCCCGCACCGTGCAGGCTGATTTTTGGTAGTGCCAACATAAAGCTCATGATAATTCTCCTTAATATGATTTTGAGGTAATCCGTTTCCCCCTCACCCTAACCCTCTCCCCGGAGGGGAGAGGGGACTGCTCGGTGCGGGTTTCACCCTCTCCCCTCCGGGGAGAGGGCAGGGGTGAGGGGCAATTTAACTCCGTCTTCGCTGCATCACCCGGCGGGTAATAATCGGCAGCGAAATCACCACGATCAGCATCGCGCCGATAATCACCGACATCACGATGCCGGGCACGTTGAGCAGGCTCAGGCCAAAGGTCACCAGCCCCATCAGGAAGGCGGCGATAATCACGCCCACCATGCTGCCGGACCCGCCGAGAATATTGACGCCGCCGAGCACCGCCATCGTCACCACCGCCAGCTCCCAGCCCATCGCGATCGTCGGGCGCGTGCTGCCCAGGCGCGAGGTGAGCAGTACCGACGCCAGGCCGGACATCAGCCCCACTAGCGCGAACAGCATCAGGTTGTGGCGCTTAACGTTAATGCCGGAGTACCACGCGCCGGTCGGGTTATTGCCGATGGCGTAGGTGCGGCGGCCAAAGTTGGTGCGGTGCAGCACAAAGGCAAATACCGCAGCCAGCACGATAAACAGCGCGAACTCGAACGACAGCGCGCCCCAGACGTAGCCCTGTCCGAACCAGGCGAAGCTCTCCGGGTAGCTGTTCAGCGCCTGATCGCCGAGCAGGATGTAGGTGATCCCGCGGTACAGGCTCATGGTGCCGATGGTGATGACGATGGACGACAGGTTAAAGCGCGTCACCAGGATGCCGTTGAACAGCCCGCACAGCAGCCCCACGCCCAGCCCGACGCAGACCAGCAGCGGCGTATCCACGCCCGCCGCTGCGCAAAAGCCCATCATCGTGGAGCTGAGCGCGATGGTGGAGGCCACCGACAGGTCAATTTCCCGGGCGATGATCAGCATCGCCATCGGCAACACGATGATCGCTTTTTCGGTGAAGTTGAACGTCGCGTCTGAGAGGTTCCAGACGTTGAGGAAGTAGGGCGAGGCCAGCGCGTTCACCACGAACACCGCCAGCGTCACCGCCAGCAGGAAGCCTTCCCAGCACAGCAGGCGCTGGAAGATGCCCGGCGCAGCAGGCACGTTTTTGATCTCTTCAGAGGCCATCATTTTGCTCATGATTTCACCGCCAGTTTCTGCCGTGCCAGCGCCGCGTCGCGCAGGATCAACCGCCCTTTACGCCTGTTGCCGCGCTCGTTCAGCAGCACCGCAATGACGATCACCGTGCCGGAAATCGCCATTTGCCAGAACGGGGAGACGCCGATCACCGGCAGGGCATTGTTGATGACGCCGAGGAACAGCGCGCCGAACAGGCAGCCGAGCACGCGCCCGGTGCCGCCCATGGTGCTGATACCGCCAATCACGCAGGCAGCGACAACCTGTAGCTCAAAGCCGTTCGCCACGTCGACGTACGCCACTGCAAAGCGCGAAATCCACAGGTAGCCGCAGAACCCGGCCAGCAGCCCGGAGAGGCAGAAGCTGACAAACTGCATTTTCCCGGCGTTGATGCCGGTGTAGTACGCCGCCGTGGCGTTGCCGCCCGCCGTGTACAGCGCCCGTCCGGTGCGGCTGAAGCGCAGGAAATAGCCCACCAGCAGCAGCGCGGCGACGGCGCACCAGCTCAGCACCGGCAGGCCCAGCACCGAGGCGCGCGGCAGGCCGAGGAAGTCCGCGCCCATCTGGTTGGCGTTCACCCAGCCGCCGCCGGAGAGCAAAAAGATAATCCCGCGGTAGATGCTCATGGTGCCGAGCGTCACCACAATTGCCGGAATGCCCAGCCTCCACACCAGCAGGCCGTTAATTGCGCCCATCAGCAGCCCGAGCGCGCTCGCGAGGATCAGCAGCGCCCAGACCGGCACGTCCGGATAGTGGAAGTTAATCAGGGCGACAATCATCCCGGTCAGCGCCAGGTTGGCCGCCATCGACAGGTCGATGCCTTTAGTAAGCAGCACCATCATCTGCCCGAGCGCGAGAATGATGAGAATCGACGTGTCGTTAAACATCTCCACCAGGTTGCCCGGCGCGATAAACGACGGCACGCGGCTGCCGATAGCGACCACCATGAGTAACACTACCGCGCCCAGCAGGGCTTCGCGGTGTTTTAACAGTGAGGTAAGCATTATGCCGCCTCCTGTTTTGCACCGCTGGCGGCGCTGACGATAGTTTCCGCCGTCGCGTCACCCGCCCGGTATTCGGCCACCATCAGCCCTTCGTGCATTACGATGATGCGGTCCGCCATGCCCATCACTTCCGGCAGCTCGGACGACACCATAATCACCGCCAGCCCCTGAGCGACCAGCTCGGACATAAATTGATGAACGGCGGCCTTTGAGCCGATATCGATACCTTTTGTCGGCTCATCGAGGATGATCGCGTCAGGATGCGTCGCCAGCCATTTGCCGATAACCACCTTTTGCTGGTTGCCGCCGGAGAGGGTCTGCACCGCCTGCTTCCAGCTAAAGGCTTTCACCTGCAGGCGCCTGGCGTATTCATCCGCCAGCCGCCATTCACGGTCGTCGTGCAGCACGCCGTTTGGGTTGAGCTTGCCGAGCTGCGGCAGGCTGATGTTTTGGGCAATGGACAGTTCGATAATCGCACCCTGCTTCTGCCGCTCTTCCGGCACGCAGACGATACCGGCTTTGATCGCATCCGCAGGCTGCCGGAAGCGCCGGGGCTGACCGTTGAGGATGATCTCTCCAGAAGATGGCCGCGTGACGCCGGAAAGCGCCTGCATCAGCTCGGTACGCCCGGCGCCGACCAGCCCGTAGAAGCCGAGGATTTCCCCTTTACGCAGGGAGAAAGAGATGTTGGCAAACTCGGTCGGGTGGCAGAGATTTTTTACCTCCAGCACCGTCTCGCCTTTTTCGCATTCCACCTTCGGGAAGGTCTGGGTAATGGCGCGCCCGACCATCATCGACACCATCCGCTCTTCGGTTATCGCACTCATCGCGCCTTCTCCGACGAACGCGCCATCGCGCAAAATGGTGTAGTGATCCGCCAGTTCGAAAATCTCGTCAAACTTGTGGGAGATAAACAGGATGGCTTTGCCCTCCTGCTTCAGGCGCTCAACGATTTGATAAAACTCGAGGATTTCATGCTGCGACAGGGCCGCTGTAGGTTCATCAAGAATAACCACCTGCGCCTCAAACGACAGCGCGCGGGCAATGGCGACCATGTGGCGCTGGGCGATGCTCAGCGTTTTCAGCGTCGCGCGCGGGTCGATTTGCACCTCAAGGCGGGTGAGGAGCGCCTGCGCCCGGCGGTGCATTTCCGTCCAGTCGAGTTTTTTCAGAAAGCCTTTGTAGAGGTACTGGCCGACAAAGATATTTTCGGTGACCGAGAGTTCATCAAACAGGACGGTTTCCTGATGAATGGCGGTAATGCCGATCTTATGCGCTGATTCCGGCGTAGGGAGGTGAACGGGGATCGCCTTGTAGAGGATTTCGCCCTCGTCGGGCTGGTAAATGCCGGTCATCACTTTGACCAGCGTCGACTTGCCCGCGCCGTTTTCGCCGATAAGCGCCGTCACCTTGCCGGGCCAGAGCGCAAGCTGCACGTTCTCAAGGGCACGCACGCCGGGGAATACCTTGGTGATGCCGGAAAGCTGTAGCAATGGGGTCATGATAGTTCTCCGTTTGGTTCACCCTCACCCCTCATCCTAACCCTCTCCCCAAAGGGGAGAGGGAATTGATCGAGCCCCTCGCACCTATTGGAGGATGGCGCCGATCGAGCCCCTCGCCCCTCTGGGGAGAGGGGTTGGGGTGAGGGGTAAGGGTTCGGTATTTATCAGAAAATCTTCGAGAACTTATCAATATTGCTGGCATCGTAGACGAACGGCTCGGCCATTGCGCCGTTGCCGTCGGCATCCAGCTTCACTTTGCCCAGCTTGCCCATGCTGGCCTCGCCCTTCGTGGCGGTGCCTTTCACCAGGTCATCCGCCAGGTAGGTTGCCGCATAGCCCAGGTCAATCGGGTTCCAGATGGCAAAGCTTTTGCTCGCGCCGGACTTCACAGCGCCCGCCATCTCGGACGGCAGGCCCAGCCCCGTCACGTACACTTTGCCGATCTTGCCCTGGTCTTTCACCGCCTGCGCCGCAGCGACAATGCCGACGGACGACGGTGAAACGATCACTTTCAGATCAGGATAGGTTTTCAGCAGGCCGACCGCCTCGCGGTAGCTTTTATCAGAGAGATCGTCCCCGTAGGCCACGGACACCAGATTGACGGACGGGTACTTCGGCAGCACCTTTTTCATCTCCGCAATCCAGGTGTTCTGGTTGGTGGAGGTTGGGGTCGCGCTCAGCACGGCCACGTCGCCTTTCTCGACGTTCAGCGCCTTCAGCGCGTCGGCGGCGAGCTTGACGTTGGTTTCGCCAATCAGGGCGTTATTGGACGGATTGAGGTGGATCTGACGTCCGGCTTTCGCCACCCCGGAATCCCACGACACCACCTTAATGCCGCGCTGCATCGCTTTTTTCAGCACCGGCACAACGGCGTCCGGATCGTTCGCGGAAATCGCGATCGCATCCACGCCCTGGGCGATCAGCCCGTTCAGCACCTCGATCTGCGCTTCCGCCGTGGTGGTGGTCGGGCCGGTATAAATCACTTTTACATCGCCTAACTCTTTGGCCGCCTCCTGCGCGCCGACGTTCGCTGCTTCGAAGAATCCATTCCCTAAGGACTTCGCCACCAGGGCGATTTTCACTTCTGCTAAAGCGGAACCGGACAACGCCAGAGCGGCAACGGTGAGGATCAAGCTTGTCTTTATTTTCATTGCTTTTACTCCACTGACTTGAGTTAGTTGTAGGGATTGCAGGTGGTTTTCGCCCCGTCTCGGTGAGCGGGGCGCGATGTTGTTATGGGTACAGATCTAACGCGGACTGCATCGGGGTGACGCCAAAGCGTTTGCCCAGGGCGATCAGCTCTTCCCGGGTGATGGTCTGCTTCATGCCGCCCATGGAATAGACCTTCACCAGCACCTCCGCGGATTTCTCGGCGGTGTCGATCAGGCCAAAGGTTTCATCCAGCGTCGGGCCGCTGCCGAAGACGCCGTGGAACGGCCACAGCACCAGGGAATGCTTTTGCATATCCACGGCGGTTGCCTGGCCGATTTCGTCGGTACCCGGCACCATCCACGGCAGAATGCCGACGCCGTCCGGGAACACCACCAGACACTCGGTGCTGCCTTCCCACAGTTTGCGGGTAATAAAATCAGCGCTGTTTTCCAGCACGTAGGTCAGGGCGATCAGGTTAGTGGCGTGGCAGTGCATGATCACGCGGTCTTTGCCGTTGGTGGCCTTGATGCGCTCGCAGTGGGAGAGGAAGTGCGCCGGCAGCTCAGAGGTTGGCACCGCTTCGTCCGTCAGGCCCCACAGAATGTGGTAGCCCGCGCCGTCGCTGTCCACCTTCACCACGCCGAGGTTGGCCTGCGGGTCGAGCTGGACGTTGCGGAAGAACTTGCCGGAACCGGTGACGATAAACGGCGTGTTGGCGAGCAGCGGCATCGGCTGGCTCAGCGCGATATAGCGCGGCTTCTGGTGGAAGTCGGCCGCGAACGGCTCGATATCCGCGTCGTCCAGGCGCAGCGTCAGGTTGCCGCCGTTGCGCTCGTCCCAGCCCTTCAGCCAGGCGTCGGAGGTGGCTTTGATCATGCCCTGGACGAACCAGGAAGTGGTGATGGTCTGCATAGTTTTCATTTCCAGTTATCGCGGTGAGAGTTTCCCCTCACCCTAACCCTCTCCCCAAAGGGGCGAGGGGATGGTTTGCTCCCTCTCCCCTTTGGGGAGAGGGCAGGGGTGAGGGGGCAGTTACCCGCGCTGACTCAACACGTCTTTCTCATACGCCCGAACGTTATCCAGCCACTGGCTGCCCGCAGGCGCGTCGTTACGCTGGCAATACATCTCCCACACCGCCTGCCACGGCAGGGATTTCTGCTCTTCCAGCAGCGCCAGACGCGCGGTGTAGTCGCCGTTTGCTTCCAGCTTTTTCAGTTCGGCAGTCGGCTCCAGCAGGGCGCGCAGCAGGGCCTTCTTCATGTTGCGGGTGCCGATAACCCACGCCGCGATGCGGTTGATGGAGGCATCGAAGAAGTCGAGGCCGATGTGCACGCGGTCAAAGAGGTCGTGGCGGATGATTTCACTGGCAATCGCCTGGGTTTCGTCATCCAGCAGCACTACGTGGTCGCTATCCCAGCGCACCGGGCGGCTGACGTGCAGCAGCAGGCGCGGCACGTAGAGCATGGCGGCGGAGATTTTGTCGGAGATCACCTCGGTTGGGTGGAAGTGGCCGGCATCCAGGCACAGCGCGGTCTGGCGGCTGGTGGCGTACCCCATGTAGAACTCGTTTGAACCGACGGTGTAGCTCTCGGCGCCGATGCCGAACAGCTTGCTCTCCACGGCGTCGATGTGGTGCGCCGGGTCCAGCTTTTCGCTGATGGCCTCATCCAGCGCGGCCAGCAGGCGCTGGCGCGGGGCCAGACGGTCAACGGTGATGTCCTTCATGCCGTCCGGGATCCAGATGTTCATCACCGACGGCGTGCCGAGCTGCTCGCCAAAATACGCGGAAACGCGGCGGCTGGCCTTCACGTGGTCGATCCAGAACTGACGGATTTCATCGTCCGCGTGGGCGAGGGTAAACCCGTCGGCGCTCAGCGGGTGCGAGAAGCAGGATGGGTTAAAGTCCAGGCCCAGCTTATTGGCTTTTGCCCACTCTACCCAGTTCGTAAAGTGTTCCGGTTTGATCTCGTTACGCGCCACCGGCTCGTCGGATTCGAGATAAATCGCGTGCAGGTTCAGACGCTTTGGCCCCGGGATCAGGCTCAGGGCCAGCTCCAGATCGGCGCGCAGTTCGGTCGCGTTACGCGCTTTGCCCGGGTAGTTACCCGTGGCCTGAATGCCACCCGTCAGGGAACCGCCCGGATTCTCGAAACCGGCGACGTCATCGCCCTGCCAGCAGTGCATAGAGACGGGCAGACGGTCGAGCTGGCGCAGGGCCTCTTCGACATCCACGCCGACGGCGGCGAAACGCTGTTTAGCCAGGTCCCAGGCTTGTTCAAGTTGAGTGGTCATGCGCAAAGCTCCTTAGTCAGTCGGTTTTGCTGAAACTGCGCCCGGTAGCGGGCAATTTCATGGCAGGGATTGGGGGTGTAGGCGGTCAGTTGGGTGTTCGCGGTGACCACCGAGCGGAAGTCGTCAACGTTGGACAGTTCGTCCAGGGTCATCAGCTGAATGCCGATATTGCCGAGCGTGGAGGCCTCCACGGGGCCCGCCACCACGGTGATGCCGCAGGCATCCGCGCAGAGCTGGTTCAGCAGCCGGTTCTGGCAGCCGCCGCCCACGATGTGCAGCTGGCTGAACGGCTTGCCGCGCAGATCGGCCAGCTCGTTGAGGATGTCGGCATACAGCAGGGCGAGGCTGTCAAAAATGCAGCGCGCCAGCTCTGCCGGGCTGGACGGCACCGGCTGCCCGGCGGCGAAACAGGCGGCCTGGATTTCGGCGCTCATGTGCGCCGGGTTGATAAAGCGGTCGTCGTTCGGGTTGATCAGGAAGGTGCAGGCCTTCAGCTTTTCGGTTTCCGCGATAAGCGCGGTCAGGTCGGTGATGTTCTGCTCTTTCAGCACCCGCTGGAGCAGCCACAGGCCCATGATGTTTTTCAGCACGCGATAGCGCCCTTCCGCGCCACCTTCGTTAGTGATGTTCGCCGCCATCGCGGCGTCGCTGGTGTAAGGCGTTTTGCTCTCAAAGCCCATCAGCGACCAGGTGCCGGAAGAAAGGTACGCCGCGTCTTTGCCTGAGAGCGGCGAGGCGATAACCGCGCTGGCGGTGTCGTGGCTTGCGACGGCAACGACGGGGATGTCGTTCCCCTGCGGGCAAATCCACTGACCGATCACATTTCCGGGATGCGTTGGCGTGCCGAACCAGGACGGCGACGCGCCCGTCCACGCCAGCAGGTTTTCGTCCCAGCTATCGGTGTTGATGTTCACCAGCTGCGTGGTGGTGGCGTTGGTGTATTCCCAGTTCATATTGCCGGTCAGGCGATAGCTCAGGTAATCCGGGATTAGCAGCGCGTGGGCCACGTTCGCGACCAGCTCCGGCTGCTGCTCGACCAGGGCGCGCAGCTGGTACAGCGTGTTAAACGGCAGGAACTGAATGCCGCTGCGCCCGTAGATGTTCTCTTTGCCAAGCTGGGCGATGGCGTGCGCCATCAGGCCGTCGGTACGGCTGTCGCGGTAGGAGACGGGCAGGCCGACGCGCTCGCCGTTACCGTCCAGCAGCACGTAGTCCACGCCCCAGGTATCAATGCCGATGCTGTCGATGCGAATGCCGGCATCGCAGACGTTGTTTAGTCCGGTGCGGATCTCCGCTTCCAGGGCATCGATATCCCAGGTCTCAAAACCGTCCTGCTTTTGCAGGCAGTTGGCGAAACGGTGCATTTCGCGAAGCGAAAGTGTGCGCTGGCCGCAGTCCCAGGTGGCGAGCATTACGCGGCCGCTGGATGCGCCTAAATCGACTGCCACACAATGGCGAAAAGTCATGGTCGGGTCCTTTCTTAAGTCATTAGCGGTGAGTGTAAGAAAGGGAAGAAAAAGGCACCTTCTCGCCACTGACAGGGCAAATCCCGTGCTGGCAAGAAAGCAAAGATGAACGTGAGGGAGTTCACAGTTTCCAGTAATGGCGGGGTTTTCAGGCAGTGTGACGCTTACCGCATTTCCCGATCTTTCCGCCTGTTTCTTGAAAAACGGACAGCTTTTGCGAAGTTTGCTGCCGAAAATTTAAGGTGAGCGCGGCAGGCCCCCATTACTATTTTGAGAACATTTCTCATTGGTGGGGGCCGTTATGACCGTACTGCACAGCGTGGATTTTTTTCCTTCGGGAGGGTCGCCCGTCGCGATTGAGCCGCGGCTCCCTCAGGCCGCGTTCCCGGAACATCATCATGATTTTCATGAGATTGTGATTGTTGAGCACGGCACGGGCATTCACGTCTTTAACGGCCAGCCGTATACCATCAGCGGCGGCACGGTGTGCTTCGTGCGCGACCACGACAGGCATTTGTATGAACATACCGACAACCTGTGCCTGACCAACGTGCTCTATCGTTCCCCGGACGCGTTCCAGTTCCTTTCCGGGCTAAACCAGCTGCTGCCGCAGGAGAAGGACGGGCACTACCCGTCGCACTGGCGGGTGAATCAGTCCACGTTGCAGCAGGTGCGACAGCTGGTGAGCCAGATGGAGCAGAGCGAGGACGGGCAGGAGACGCACGCCATCGCTACCCGCGAGCTGCTGTTCATGCAGCTGCTGGTGCTGCTGCGCCGCAGCAGCCTGGTGGAAGGGCTGGAAAATAACGACGCGCGGCTGAACCAGCTGATGGCCTGGCTGGAAGATCATTTTGCCGAGGACGTCTGCTGGGAGACGCTGGCGGAGGATTTTTCGCTGTCGCTGCGCACCCTGCATCGCCAGCTCAAGCAGCACACCGGGCTGACGCCCCAGCGCTACCTTAACCGTCTGCGGTTGATCAAAGCGCGTCATCTTTTACGCCATACGGACGAAAGCGTTACGGATATAGCCTATCGCTGCGGGTTCGGCGACAGTAACCACTTTTCGACGCTTTTTCGCCGCGAGTTTAGCTGGTCGCCGCGCGATATACGCCAGGGCAAGGATGCGTCACTTCAGTAACGCGAGGGCAGTCACCGTTTTTTAACCGCAAAAAGGCTAATAATGTCCGGTTATTCGCCGTAGAGGTCGTGGTGTGGCTGCTCAGTTAATTCTTCGCAAAGATGATTTTTTTGCCTCCGCCGGTCAGGCCGTTGCGGTGGCCGATCGCTACCCGCAAAACGTCTTTGCCGAGCACACCCACGAATTTTGCGAGCTGGTGCTGGTGTGGCGCGGCAACGGCCTGCACGTCCTCAACGACCGGCCCTACCGCATTACGCGTGGGGATCTGTTCTACATTCGCGCAGAAGATAAACACTCCTACGCCTCGGTTAACGACCTGGTGCTGCAGAACGTCATTTACTGCCCGGACAGGCTCAGGCTTAACGTCGACTGGGCGGCCAACATCCCGGGTTTTCTTGATGCACGAGGAGAACCGCACTGGCGATTAAGCAGCAGCGGTATGACGCAGGTGCGGCAGGTTATCTCCCAGCTGGAGCAGGAGAGCCAGAAGAGCGACCCGGTCGCTAACCAGATGGCGGAACTGCTTTTTGCCCAGCTGGTGATGACGCTGAAGCGCCATCGTTATGCCACCGATAACCCCTCCGCCACCACGCAAGAGGCGCTGCTGGATAAGCTCATCACCACGCTTGCGGGCAGCCTGAACAGAAGCTTCGTGCTGGAGAAATTTTGCGAGCAGGAGCAGTGCAGCGAGCGTGCGCTGCGCCAGCAGTTCCGCACCCAGACGGGGATGACGGTCAACCACTACCTGCGCCAGCTGCGCATCTGCCACGCCCAGTATCTGCTGCAGCATACGGAGCTGATGGTAAGCGAAGTGGCGATGCGCTGCGGCTTTGAGGACAGTAACTACTTTTCGGTGGTGTTTAACCGCGAGGTGGGGATGACGCCGGTTCAGTGGCGTCATCGCAGTCGAAAGGCGGCGTAATCAGTTCGCCATGCCGAGGCCAACGATGTTGGCGGCAATGATAATCACCACGCAGCCCAGGCTCAGCACGCCCACCGGACGACGCCCGGCGTTGTTCCACTCCTTCAGCACCAGCCCAACCAGCCCGCCGCACAGCACGTAGAAGCTCATGTGCAGCATCCAGCTCATGTAGTCATACTGCGCCGGAATGCTGGCGTGGCCCCAGGCGTAGAAGAAGAACTGCAGGTACCACATCAGGCCGCCGAGCGCGGAGAGCAGCACGTTGGTGATGATGAGCGGTTTTGCCAGCGAGAAGTCGGCTTTTACCGACAGGTTCTTCACTTTTGCCAGACGAATGAAGCAGAAACCGAGGTTCACCAGCGCGCCGCCGCCCATGATCACCACGTAGCTTGGCAGGGCAACGTACAGCGGGTCGACGCCCAGCGCGGCAGCCGCTTCGTGCATCGGCTTGGCGGCGTTCATGGCGAACGACATGCCCGCCGAGAAGATGCCGCACATCACCGCCAGCAGCAGGCCTTTCTTCAGGTTGAACTCTTCGGCCCTGATGCCCATCTTGCGCTCTTTCAGCTGGCCCGCGCGGGTGACGATACCCACGCCGATCACCGCGACCAGCACGCCCAGCAGCGTCATTCGTCCGCCCTGCGTGTTAATCAGCACGTCGAAGTGACCGTTGAGGATCGGCGTCATCAGGGTGCCGACGATAAGCGTGATGCCAATCGCGATGCCGATGCCCATCGACATGCCGAGATAGCGCATGGTGAGGCCGTAGTTGATGTTGCCGATGCCCCACATCGCGCCGAACAGGAAGACCGGCAGCAGGGTAGAGGCGCTGAAGGAGGAGAAGTAGCCCCAGAAATCCGGGAGCAGCATGGCGCTAATGGTCCACGGCAAAATCAGCCAGGAGACGGTACCGCCTACGGACCACATGGTTTCCCACGACCAGCCTTTTACCTTTTTAAACGGGGCATAGAAACAGGCAGCACTGGCCGCGCCTATCAAATGCCAGAAAATACCCATCGTAATCGCATGATTCATTTTTACATCCTCATCGTTTTTATAGTCGGTGGCTTCCCGCCGACTTGATGAGTGTAAAAATTAGGCGGTTTGGGAACCTTCAGAAGGTTGCCGCACTTTTGTTCTGGATGGCAATCAGCACGTTAACCGCGTGAGCAGACTCACAATTCCGCTATTAATCGAAAAATGAATAACCTTATAAAAACTACGGCATTGATAATCATTTTCAATATCATTTAATTAACTATAATGAACCAACTGCTTACGCGGCATTAACAGCTGTGCCGCCCGACAATAATGGAGAGGATTATGAGTTATACACTGCCATCCCTGCCGTATGCCTACGACGCACTGGAACCGCATTTCGACAAGCAGACGATGGAAATCCATCACACTAAACACCACCAGACCTATGTGAACAACGCGAACGCCGCGCTGGAAAGCCTGCCAGAGTTCGCGAACCTGTCTGCTGAAGAGCTGATTACCAAACTGGACCAGCTGCCAGCTGACAAGAAAACCGTGCTGCGTAACAACGCGGGCGGTCACGCTAACCACAGCCTGTTCTGGAAAGGCCTGAAAACCGGTACCACCCTGCAGGGCGACCTGAAAGCGGCTATCGAGCGCGACTTCGGTTCCGTAGACAACTTCAAAGCGGAATTCGAAAAAGCCGCTGCAACCCGTTTCGGCTCTGGCTGGGCGTGGCTGGTGCTGAAAGGCGACAAGCTGGCAGTAGTGTCTACCGCTAACCAGGACTCCCCGCTGATGGGTGAAGCAATCTCTGGCGCATCCGGCTTCCCAATCGTGGGTCTGGACGTGTGGGAACACGCTTACTACCTGAAATTCCAGAACCGTCGCCCGGACTACATCAAAGCCTTCTGGGACGTGGTGAACTGGGACGAAGCAGCAGCGCGTTTCGCCGCTAAAAAATAAGGTTGCATTGACGCCTGTGAGAAGCGAGTCTGATGACTCGCTTTTTTTATACCCACAATCTGCGTAAGGAGCCGCGATGAGCTATCCCGTTAATGTATTCTCCGGAAAAATAAGGGATTACGATGGTAGTCGCCCGAGCGCTATTGCCAAACTGCAGGTTGACGGCGAACTCACCCTCACCGAGCTGGGGCTGGCGGGGGATGAGCAGGCGGAGAAGAAAATCCACGGCGGGCCCGAGCGCGCGCTGTGCCACTATCCGCGCGAGCACTACCCGTACTGGAAAGCCGAATTCCCCGAACAGGCGGATCTGTTTGTTGCGCCCGCGTTCGGCGAGAACCTCTCAACCGAAGGGCTGACCGAGCAAAACGTCTTTATCGGTGATATTTACCGCTGGGGCGATGCCCTGATTCAGGTGACGCAGCCGCGCTCGCCGTGCTTTAAGCTCAACTACCATTTTGGCATCAGCGATATGTCCGAGCAGCTGCAAATTGCGGGTAAGACCGGCTGGCTGTACCGCGTGGTGCTGGCTGGGCAGGTTTCTGCGGACGCGCCGCTTGAGCTGGCGTCGCGCCTGAGCGATGTTTCGGTGTATGACGCCTGCGCCATTGCCTGGCATATGCCGTTTGACGACGAGCAGTATCACCGCCTGCTGTCGGCGGCGGGGTTATCAACCAGCTGGACCAGAACGATGCAGAAGCGGCGCGTAAGCGGCAAGATTGAGGATAATTCGCGGAGATTGTGGGGTAAATAAGGCGACGCTTTACCCCTCACCCTAACCCTCTCCCCAAAGGGGAGAGGGGACTTGAACACCCTCGCCCCTTTGGGGAGAGGGCCGGGGTGAGGGGAAAACTACGAACGCTTATACAACGGTAGCCACAGCGTTAACCGCAGCCCGCCCAGCGGGCTGTCGTCGGCTTTTACCCAGCCGCGGTGCTGCTGCATGGCGGTTTCAACAATCGCCAGCCCCAGCCCCGTGCCGCCAGATTCGCGGTCGCGCGCTTCGTCGGTACGGTAGAACGGACGAAAAATCTGCTCGCGGTCTTCCGGGCTGACGCCAGGACCGTCGTCATCGACAATGACGGTAATCCCGTCTTTATCCACCGAGAACGCCACCTCAATCTTCGTGTGCGAGTAGCGCAGGGCGTTACGCACGATGTTCTCCAGCGCGCTTTCCAGCGTGTTGGGGTTACCGTACAGCGGCCACGGGCCCGGCGGGAAGTTGACGGTAAAGGATTTACCCATTTGCTCCGCTTCGAACGCCGCGTTGTCCAGCACCTCGTGCCACAGGTGATTGGCTTTCACCGTTTCGCTCACCAGCGCGTTTTTCTGCTGGTTACGCGACATCACCAGCAGATCGTTAATCATGCTGTCCAGGCGGTGGGCTTCCGTCTCAATACGCTCCAGCTCTTTGCTCTCACCGCTGCGGCGGCGCAGCAGGGCGGTGCCGAGCTGTAAGCGCGTGAGCGGGGTACGCAGCTCGTGCGAGATATCCGACAGCAGGCGCTGCTGGGCGGTCATCATGCGATCCAGCGCCGTTACCATCTGGTTAAAGCTGGTGCCGGCAGCAAGGAACTCCTGCGGGCCGGCTTCCAGTTCGGGATGCTGCCGCAGGTTACCCTGCGCCACTTCATCCGCGGCGTTTTTCAACTTACGCGCCGGTTTTGCCAGGCTCCATGCCAGCCATAGCAGCAGCGGTGAACTGACCAGCATCGTAACGATCAGGAGCAGGAGCGGGCGGTCAAACAGCAGGTTGATAAAGTCGGACTGGGAATTGCTCGCCGGGCGGATCAGGTAGAGCTGGTAGTTATCTTCCCCATCCCTGACGGAGAAAGGGCCCACCATCTCAACGCGACCGTATTTTTTCTTCTGTGGGTGATCGGCGTTATCCGCCTGGCCAATGAAGTTACGGATAATCTGCATTTCATTGCGATCGGCCCCAATGACGCGGCCTTCGCTGGTCACCAGCAGCAGGCGTTGTCCGGGTGGCGCCCACTTATCGATGGCGCGAAACAGCCTGCGCCACCACATCAAATCGTTTGGCGGATCGTTTGCCAGCTCGGCTTCGACGTGCTGCTCGATCATCACGCCTTGACGTTGCTCGCTGTCGAGAAGCTCCGTCATCTGGCGTGAGTCGAGTTTTGGCAGCATCAACACGAGCATTAAAACCAGCGCCAGCGTCAGCCAGAAGATGGCAAAAATGCGGGCGGTTAAGCTTCCTATCATGAAGCGGAAACCATCAGATAGCCGCGTCCACGCAGGGTTTTAAACCATGGGTGACCGTCTTTACGTTCCGGCAGCTTGCGGCGCAGGTTAGAGATGTGCATGTCGATAGCGCGGTCGAACGGCGTGAGGCGTTTGCCCAGCACTTCCTGGCTCAAGTGTTCACGCGATACTACCTGGCCGAGATGCTGCGCCAGCAGGTAAAGCAGGGTGAACTCGGTGCCGGTCAATTCCAGAGTTTCACCGTCGAAGCTCGCTTCCTGACGGCCCGGGTTGAGGCTCAGAGAGTCCACTTCCAGCGTCGGTGAGCTGTTGTCGGTATTCTGCTGCTGCTCGCTCCAGTGGGAACGACGCAGGATCGCGCGAATACGGGCCACCAGTTCACGGTCGTTGAACGGTTTAGGTAAGTAGTCATCCGCGCCCAGCTCAAGGCCGAGTACGCGGTCAAGTTCGCTGCCGCGCGCGGTCAGCATGATAACGGGGGTCTGGTGCGTCTGGCGAAGCTCTTTCAACGTATCAATACCGTTTTTCTTCGGCATCATCACGTCGAGCAAAAGTAAATCGATGCTGTCGTCAAGGAGACTCAGCGCCTGCTCGCCATCGTGGGCAACCAGGACGTTGAAACCTTCCATGTCGAGCAACTCCTTTAAAAGGGATGTGAGCTCTCGGTCATCATCAACTAACAGGATTTTATTCATTGTTTAAATACCTCCGAGGCAGAAATTACGACATCAAGGCTATCTAATCCATGACTTTACGTTGTTTTACACCCCCTGACGCATGTTTGCAGCCTGAATCGTAGACTGTCTCTCGTTGAATCGCGACACGAAAGATTTTGGGAGCAAGTGATGCGCAAAGTTACCGCTGCCGTCATGGCCTCAACGCTGGCGTTCAGTGCGTTTAGCCAGGCTGCTGTAGCTATCATCGGCAATAACGGTTCCTCGCAAGAGGGCGCACCGCAGCATAGCAGCCAAAGCCATATGTTTGACGGCATAAGTTTAACCGAACATCAGCGTCAACAGATGCGAGATCTGATGCAGAGGGCAAGACACGACCAGCCCCCTGTTAATGTTAGCGAAATGGAGACAATGCATCGCCTTGTCACCGCAGAAAATTTTGACGAAAGCGCTGTACGCGCTCAGGCAGAAAAAATGGCAGAGGAACAGGTTGCCCGCCAGGTAGAGATGGCGAAGGTCCGCAACCAGATGTTCCACCTGCTAACGCCCGAGCAGCAGGCGGTTTTGAACGACAAACATCAGCAACAAATGGACCAGTTGCGTGAGGTTGCACGGATGCAGCGAAGCTCAGAAACGACGCTTTTCAGTAGCAATAGCAGTACCCGTAGTAACCAGTAAACCCTGTTTTCCTTGCCATAGACACCATCCCTGTCTTCCCCCACATGATGTGGGGGTTTTTTTTGCCCTTCATTCAATATTGTTAACCGTTTATTCATCCTTTGACTCCTCAACCATCCGTTATACTAGCGGCAGGGCATGACAGGAGTGTTTATGAATCAATCCTATGGACGGCTGGTTAGCCGGGCCGCAATCGCCGCGACGGTAATGGCGTCGTGTTTGCTGATCATTAAAATTTTTGCGTGGTGGTACACCGGCTCGGTCAGTATTCTGGCGGCGCTGGTGGACTCGCTGGTGGATATTGCCGCCTCGCTGACCAACCTGCTGGTGGTGCGCTATTCCCTGCAACCGGCGGATGACGAACATACCTTTGGCCATGGAAAGGCGGAATCGCTGGCCGCGCTGGCGCAAAGCATGTTTATTTCTGGCTCCGCGCTGTTCCTCTTTTTGACCGGCATCCAGCATTTAGCATCGCCGTCACCGATGAACGATCCCGGTGTAGGCGTGGCGGTTACGGTAGTTGCACTTATAAGCACACTTGTTCTTGTAACGTTCCAGCGCTGGGTGGTTCGCAAAACGCAAAGCCAGGCGGTACGGGCAGATATGCTTCATTATCAGTCTGATGTTATGATGAATGGGGCAATTCTTATTGCGCTCGGTCTGGCCTGGTATGGCTGGCATCGGGCGGATGCGTTGTTTGCGTTAGGAATAGGGGTCTATATCTTATATAGCGCCCTGCGGATGGGTTACGACGCGGTGCAGTCGCTTCTCGATCGCGCGCTTCCCGATGCAGAACGCAATGAAATTTTTGCTATCGTGACTCACTGGCCCGGCGTCAGCGGCGCTCACGATCTTCGTACGCGGCAGTCAGGGCCGACCCGCTTTATTCAGATTCACATAGAAATGGAAGACAACCTGCCGCTGGTACAGGCTCACGTTATCGCTGAGCAGGTCGAGCAGGCGATTTTGCAGCGTTTCCCGGGTTCAGACGTCATTATTCACCAGGATCCCTGCTCGGTGGTGCCCGGTCATGTTGAGCTTTCGTAATTCGTTGTAAAAAAGTGAGCAAGGCCAGCATTTTGTGGATAAATTACCGCCATATGGCCTGACCTGAATCAATTCAGCTGGAAGTGATTGATATACTATTTGCAGTATTCGACGGTTGAAGAGTTTCTTCCGGCAGCAGATTTCAATTTTGCATTCCTAAGTTCAGAGGTAGTCATGATTAAGAAAATCGGTGTGTTGACAAGCGGCGGTGATGCGCCGGGCATGAACGCGGCAATTCGTGGTGTTGTCCGTGCAGCGCTGACGGAAGGTCTGGAAGTGTTTGGCGTTTATGACGGTTACCTGGGCCTGTACGAAGACCGCATGGTTCAACTGGACCGCTACAGCGTGTCCGACATGATCAACCGTGGCGGTACCTTCCTGGGGTCTGCGCGCTTCCCGGAATTCCGTGATGAACACGTTCGTGAAGTGGCTATCGAAAACATGAAGAAACGCGGCCTGGACGCACTGGTTGTTATCGGTGGTGACGGCTCCTATATGGGTGCAAAACGCCTGACCGAGATGGGCTTCCCGTGCATCGGCCTGCCGGGCACGATCGACAACGACATCAAAGGGACTGACTACACCATCGGCTTCTTTACCGCACTGGGTACCGTTGTTGAAGCGATTGACCGTCTGCGCGACACCTCTTCTTCCCACCAGCGTATCTCCATCGTAGAAGTGATGGGCCGCTACTGTGGCGACCTGACCCTGGCCGCGGCCATTGCGGGCGGCTGCGAGTTCATCGTGGTGCCGGAAGTGGAATTTAGCCGTGAAGACCTGGTGAATGAAATCAAAGCCGGTATCGCGAAAGGTAAAAAACACGCTATCGTCGCCATCACCGAGCACATCTGCGACGTTGACGAGCTGGCGAAGTACATCGAAACCGAAACCAAACGCGAAACCCGCGCGACCGTACTGGGCCACATCCAGCGCGGCGGTTCCCCGGGTCCATACGACCGTATCCTGGCGTCCCGTATGGGCGCGTACGCGATCGACCTGCTGCTGCAGGGCCATGGCGGCCGCTGCGTGGGTATTCAGAACGAAAAACTGGTTCACCATGACATCATCGACGCTATCGAAAACATGAAGCGTCCGTTCAAGGGTGACTGGCTGGACTGCGCGAAAAAACTGTACTGATCGGCGTTTGTTTTGTGCCGGGTGGCGGCAAGGTAAATGCAAAACGGTAACCCTTGGGTTACCGTTTTTTATGGTTGCACCCTCTCCCGTGGGAGAGGGTTGGGGTGAGGGCATCAGGCCGCTTATCCACTCCTTTTATTCCACTACGTTATAGCCAATCTTTTTTTATTCTTTAATCATTGATTACCTTTCTGGCACGCTGCATTCATCAAAACACTACATAAGAGAGCTGGGCGATGAATAAATGGGGCGTGGGTTTAACATTATTGCTGGCATCGACCAGCGTTCTGGCTAAGGACATCCAGTTGCTGAACGTGTCGTACGACCCGACGCGTGAGCTGTACGATCAATACAACAAAGCCTTTGCGGCGCACTACAAGCAGGAAACCGGCGATAACGTGGTGATCCGCCAGTCTCACGGCGGCTCGGGCAAGCAGGCCACGTCCGTGATTAACGGCATTGAAGCCGACGTGGTGACCCTGGCGCTGGCCTACGACGTGGACGCCATTGCGGAACGCGGCCGTATCGATAAAAACTGGATTAAGCGCCTGCCGGACAACTCTGCGCCATACACCTCGACCATCGTCTTCCTGGTGCGTAAAGGCAACCCGAAACAGATTAAAGACTGGAACGACCTGATCAAACCGGGCGTTTCGGTGATCACCCCGAACCCGAAAAGCTCCGGCGGCGCGCGCTGGAACTACCTGGCGGCGTGGGGCTACGCCCTGCATCATAACAACGGTGACCAGGCGAAAGCCCAGGAGTTCGTCAAGTCCCTGTTTAAAAACGTCGAAGTGCTGGATTCCGGCGCGCGCGGCGCAACCAACACCTTCGTCGAGCGCGGCATCGGCGACGTGCTGATTGCGTGGGAAAACGAAGCCCTGCTGGCGACCAACGAGCTGGGTAAAGACAAGTTTGAGATCGTCACCCCGAGCGAATCTATCCTCGCCGAGCCGACCGTTTCCGTGGTCGACAAAGTGGTTGAGAAGAAAGACACCAAGGCGGTGGCGGAAGCCTATCTGAAGTATCTCTACTCCCCGGAAGGGCAAGAAATCGCGGCGAAGAACTTCTACCGACCGCGCGATCCGGCGGTAGCGAAGAAATATGACGGTGAATTCCCGAAACTGAAGCTCTTCACCATTGACGACGAGTTCGGCGGCTGGACGAAAGCGCAGAAAGATCACTTCTCTAACGGCGGCACCTTCGACCAGATCAGCAAGCGCTAAGCGTTTCTTACAGAACGACACGGTGACCCGGCGTGAGAAATCCGCCGGGTTTTTTATTTGGTCATCATTTTGCGTTACTCTTTCGCCTCTATCGAAAACAGGGAACGCGTTGTGAAAAAAATTATCATATTGGTCCTGATTGTCATCGCCCTCGCCGGCGGCGGCGTGTACTGGATGAAAGCGGGTAATCCGAATGCGTTGCGTCATATCGTTCTCGACCAGTGCGTGCCGAATCAGATCCAACACCGTAATCCCGCGCCGTGTGCGCAGGTGAAGACGGATGCCGGCTACGTGGTATTCAAAGACCGCAACGGACCGCTGCAGTATTTGCTGATGCCCACGTACCGCATCAACGGCACCGAAAGCCCGCTCCTGACCGAACCCGCTACGCCAAACTTCTTCTGGCTGGCCTGGCAGTCGCGCAACTTTATGAGCATGAAGCGCGGGGCAGAGGTGCCTGATAGCGCCATTTCGTTAACCATTAATTCGCCAACCGGACGCACGCAAAACCATTTCCATATTCATATCTCCTGCCTGCGCCCGGACGTGCGTGAGAAGCTCAATGCCGCACAGGGGCAAATCAGCACCCAGTGGCTGCCGTTCCCCGGCGGGCTGGAAGGGCATGAATACCTTGCCCGTCGCGTGACGGAGAACGAGCTGGTGCAGCGCAGCCCGTTTATGATGCTGGCGGAGGAGCTGCCGGAAGCGCGTGACCATATGGGGCGCTTCGCGCTGGCGATGGCGCAGCAGTCGGACGGATCGTTTGTTCTGCTGGCGACCGAGCGTAATCTGCTGACGCTCAACCGCGCATCGGCTGAGGAACTGCAGGATCATCAATGCGATATCCTGAATTGACCCCACCATAAATAGCGTTTACTCATCCTGCCTGTCGCCGTAGACTTGCTGAAAAATTCTACAGGAGACAGGTATGTCGCTCTGGTTAACGCATCCTCTGCTGCTTCCCTCGCTGATCGTCGGCGTCACCATCGTGCTGTGGGCGACGTCGCTGCTGCCGGAATTTCTCACCGCGCTGCTGTTCTTCACGGCGGCAATGACCGCCAGAATCGCCCCGCCGGAGGTGATTTTTGGCGGTTTTGCCTCGTCGGCCTTCTGGCTGGTGTTCAGCGGCTTTGTGCTCGGCGTGGCGATCCGCAAAACCGGGCTGGCCGACAGGGCCGCGCGGGCACTATCCGCGAAGCTCACCGACTCCTGGTTATTAATGGTCTCCAGCGTGGTGCTGCTGAGCTACGCCCTGGCGTTTGTGATGCCGTCGAACATGGGCCGCATTGCGCTGCTGATGCCGATTGTCGCGGCGATGGCAAAGCGCGCCAGCATTCCCGACGGCTCGCGCGCCTGGTTTGGCCTGGCGCTGGCCGTCGGGTTCGGCACCTTCCAGCTCTCGGCCACCATCCTGCCCGCTAACGTCCCGAATCTGGTCATGAGCGGCGCGGCGGAAGGCTCGTACGGTATTCACCTGAACTATGTGCCGTACCTGCTGCTGCACACGCCGGTGCTGGGTATCCTCAAAGGCATGATCCTGATAGGCCTGATCTGCTGGCTATTTCCCGGCAGCCCGAAACCGGCGAAGGATGTGGCACCGTCTGGACCGATGGGAAGGGATGAAAAACGCCTCGCCTGGCTGCTGGCGGTGGTGCTGGTGATGTGGGTGACGGAGAGCTGGCACGGTGTAGGACCGGCCTGGACGGGGCTGGCGGCGTCGGTCGTTGTGCTGCTGCCGCGCGTTGGCTTTATCACCGGAGAAGAGTTCTCGACGGGCGTGAATATGCGCACCTGTATTTACGTCGCCGGTATTCTGGGGCTAGCGATTACCGTAACGCAAACCGGGATCGGTACGGCGGTGGGTGAGGCGCTGCTGCAGGTCGTGCCGCTGGATGCGGAGAGGCCGTTCACCAGCTTCCTGGCGCTGACGGGGATCACCACGGCGCTCAATTTCATCATGACCGCGAACGGCGTTCCTGCACTCTATACCACGCTGGCGCAGAGCTTTTCGGACGCCACCGGTTTCCCGCTGCTTTCGGTGATCATGATTCAGGTGCTGGGTTATTCCACGCCTCTGCTGCCGTATCAGGCGTCGCCGATTGTGGTAGCGATGGGCTTAGGAAAGGTGCCTGCAAGGGCGGGGATGATGCTTTGTCTCGCGCTGGCCATTGCAACGTATCTTGTGCTACTGCCGCTGGATTATCTGTGGTTTAACCTACTGGGACAGCTGTAAAAAAGCCCGGTGGCGCTGACGCTTACCGGGCCTACAGAACCGTAGGGCGGGTTAGCGAAGCGCCACCCGCCACAGAGGCAATTACGCCTGCTTAGCCGCTTCTGCTGCTTTAACGATCACCGCGAAAGCGTCAGCTTTCAGGGATGCACCGCCAACCAGCGCGCCGTCGATGTCCGGCTGGGTGAACAGCTCAGCAGCGTTCGCTGCGTTTACGGAACCGCCGTACTGGATGATCACTTGCTCAGCCACTTTCGCGTCGGCTTTAGCAATGTGGTCACGGATGAATTTGTGAACCGCCTGAGCCTGTGCAGGGGTTGCAGATTTGCCGGTACCGATCGCCCAGACTGGCTCATAAGCGATAACTGCGCCTTCGAACGCCGCTGCGCCCTGAGTTTTCAGCACGGCGTCGATCTGACGTGCGCACACTTCTTCGGTTTTGCCCGCTTCGTTTTCTGCTTCGGTTTCACCGATGCACAGAACCGGAGTCAGGCCCTGCTCTTTCAGCACGGCAAATTTCTTCGCGATGAACTCGTCGGATTCTTTGTGGTAGGTACGACGCTCGGAGTGGCCGATGATGATGTATTTCGCGCCGATATCTTTCAGCATTTCAGCGGAGGTTTCACCGGTGAACGCGCCAGACAGGTTAACGTCAACGTTCTGCGCGCCCAGCACGATGTGGCTGCCGTCAGCGGCACGTTTAGCCAGATCCAGGTACATATCAGGCGGAGCAATAGAAACCGCACAGCCCGTCACGCCAGCCAGCTCTTTGCGCAGGTTCGCAACCAGTTCGTTTACCATGTGGCGGCTGCCGTTCAGTTTCCAGTTACCCATCACTAAAGGATGTCGCATTTCAATTCTCCACGCTAAATAAGCGAATTAAGGAATATGGCCACCCTCACGGGCAGCATGGTCTGTGAATCAGTATAGAGATTTTCCCTCGAAAGGCTTTGCTTTTTGTCATTAATTCGCCCCTCCGAGTGCGTCTGATAGTGCCAGCTTAATCGGTTCAACAGCGAAGGTCAGTCCTTTTTCGCCGTTATCTGCCACAACATAGCGAATAGCGCCCTCTGTCTCGGCGTAGTAGCGCTTGTTTTTCCCGGCGGTCAGCAATTTTTGCAGCTTTTGCTGGCTTTGGGCTTTGGTGAGCGCGGGCGTGAAGGCGCGTAAAACGGCGCTCATGTATTCCTGCGCCTTCGCTTTAGCGGCTTTCTGCTCCGGCCCCTGAATAGGGAGCCAGGTGAGCTGCATGCTTTTGATTTTTAGCGTGCCGCGCTCCAGCGCCGTCGACGCGTATAAATTCTCGTTTATCTTACTGGCTGCGCGGGTCAGCGTCGGCGTATCGCGTGCGCTATCAATGGCGCGAAATTCATCCAGTGGCAGCGTCGGGTTGTCTTTATTAAAGGCTTCACGGAACTGGCTGATGGAGAGATCGAACGACGGGGCGCCCGCCAGCAGATACGGCGCGGTAGCCGGGGCGGTGGTTTCGGCGGCGTGCAGGGAAACGCTGGCGCTGAGCATCGCTAAACAGAGGAAAAGAGAGTGTGCCGAAAATTTCATCAATGTTGTCCCTGGCCGTAACTGCTCATGATTAAAACGATATCTGCTCGGCTTGTCAAAAGGTCACAACTCCAGGGTAAAATGCGGGCTAAACGATAATAAGGAACCTTACATGACCATACAGCAGTGGCTGTTTTCATTCAAAGGGCGTATCGGACGCCGTGATTTCTGGGTCTGGATGGTGACGTGGATCGTCGCCATGCTGCTTCTGTTTTTTGTGGCCTACAACGCGTGGTTGAGCACGCAAACGGCGGCCTTCGCGCTGGTCTGCCTGCTGTGGCCAACCGCCGCAGTGGTGGTAAAACGCCTGCACGATCGCGGACGCTCCGGCGCGTGGGCATTTTTGATTATTCTGGCGTGGATGCTGGTGGCGGGAAACTGGTCGATGCTGCCGTCCATCCTGCCGTGGGTGGTTGGCCTGCTGCTGCCAACGATCATCTTCGTGATGATAGTTATCGATCTGGGCGCGTTTATCGGCACCCAGAGCGAAAATAAATACGGTAAAGACACCCTTGAGGTGAAGTACCGCTGATCACCAGTAGTGTTCAGCCGTCATATGGCCCGGTCGGCGGCGAAGATGCTTCGTCATCTGCCGGGTATCCTTAAGCAGTTGCTGCGTGTCGCGCACCATCTGCGGGTTGCCGCACAGCATGACGTGGCTGGTCTCGGTGTTCATCGGCAGGCCAACCGCCGCTTCCAGAGCCCCACTTTCAATCAGCGCCGGTACGCGCCCCGTCAGTGAACCCGCCGCCGTTTCGCGGCTGACCACGGTCTGAATTTTCAGCTTCCCGCCGTACTGCTGCTCAAGCTCCTGCATCTGCGGAAGATAGCTTAGATCTGCGGCGTAGCGCGCGGCGTGAACCAGCACGATGTTTTTGAATCGCTCAAGGTCTTTGCCGTACTGCAGAATAGAGAGATAAGGGCCGATGGCCGTACCGGTCGCCAGCATCCAGAGGGTGTCGCAGTCCGGGATTTCGTCCAGCACGAAGAAACCTGCCGCTTCGCTCACAATCTGCACATCGTCGCCCGGCTTTAGCGCCGCGAGGCGCGGGCTGAGCTTGCCGTCCGGGACGGTGACAAGATAGAACTCGAGATCCGGGTTATCCGGCGCGTTGACGTATGAGTAAGCGCGCTGCACGCGTTCGCCGTCGACGTCCAGCCCCAGCTTCGCGAACTGTCCGGCTGTGAACGGGTGGACGGGAGCATGTAGGGTGAGACTAAATAGCGCATCGGTCCAGAACTGTACCTTTGTGACTTTACCTGTTACCCAGTCCGCCATGATCTTCTCCTGTGCTTTTTCTCTGTTCTATCTTCCGTATTTGTGGTGACGATTTCCAGCCCGCTCGGGCCGGAAAGCTCAATCGATCAAACGGTTTTACAGAATGTGCGTCTGCACGTCCGGGTCTTTGCGATCGAGATAGTGGATAGACTGGATGCGGCGAATGGTGCGTGATTTACCGCGGATCAGCAGCGTTTCGGTGGTCGCCATGTTGCCCTTGCGGGTGATGCCGTCCAGCAGATCGCCTTTGGTGATGCCCGTCGCGGAGAACACTACGTTATCGCTGCGGGCCATGTCGGTTAGTGCGAGGACTTTATTAGCCTCGATCCCCATCGCCGCACAGCGTGCCAGCTCGTTTTCACCGATGCGGCGGTTCTCTTCGCTGTCGCCCTTAACGTCGTGACGCGCCAGCAGGCGCGCCTGCATGTCGCCGTCCAGGGCGCGGATCACCGCCGCAGAGACCACGCCTTCCGGCGCGCCGCCGATGCCGTAAAGCACGTCCACCTCGCTGTCCGGCATACAGGTCAGAATCGAGGCGGCAACGTCACCGTCGGGGATAGCAAACACGCGCACGCCGAGTTTTTGCATCTGCGCGATGGTGGCGTCGTGGCGCGGTTTCGCCAGAATGGTGACGGTCAGCTCGCTGAGCGGTTTGCCCAGCGCGTTGGCGATGTTGTTGAGGTTCTCTTCCAGCGGCAGGCTGAGGTCGATTGCGCCTTTCGCGCCAGGGCCGACAATCAGCTTTTCCATGTACATATCCGGTGCGTTGAGGAAGCAGCCTTTATCGCCCACGGCGAGCACCGCTAAGGCATTGGCCTGGCCCATCGCCGTCATGCGCGTGCCTTCGATCGGGTCGACCGCGATATCCAAGGCATCGCCTTTGCCGGTACCGACTTTTTCACCGATATAGAGCATCGGTGCTTCGTCGATCTCGCCTTCGCCGATCACGATAGTGCCGTCGATATTGACCTGGTTAAGCACAATGCGCATGGCATGGACGGCTGCACCGTCGGCGGTATTTTTGTCGCCACGACCCAACCATTTATAGCCTGCGAGGGCGGCAGCTTCGGTGACGCGGGAAAACTCGATAGCAAGTTCACGTTTCATGAGGTACTCGTGCAATCAAAAGGAATTGCACGAAGTTTATCACAGAGTGGGTAAGGTGCGGTCTGTACTCCCCTCACCCTAACCCTCTCCCCAAAGGGGCGAGGGGACGTAAAACACCCTCTCCCCTTTGGGGAGAGGGCCGGGGGGAGGGGTATTACTCTTCGTGCTCTTCCCACGCCAGGGCGCGCTTCACCGCTTTCTTCCAGCCGCTGTAGCGGTAGTTGCGCTCGGTGGTTTCGATACCCGGGCGGAACTCGCGTTCGATGACCGCTTTTTCCTGCAGCTCGTCCAGGTTCTGCCAGAAGCCGACCGCCAGACCCGCCAGATATGCCGCACCCAGCGCCGTCACTTCACGCACTTCAGGGCGCTCAACGCGGGTGCCCAGAATGTCGGACTGGAACTGCATCAGGAAGTTGTTGGCTACCGCACCGCCGTCCACGCGCAGGGCGTGCAGACGAATACCGGAGTCAGCCTGCATCGCTTCCAGCACGTCGCGCGTCTGGTAGGCGATGGATTCCAGGGTGGCGCGAATGATGTGGTTAGAATTCACGCCGCGCGTCAGGCCGAAAATCGCGCCGCGGGCATACGGATCCCAGTACGGCGCGCCCAGACCGGTGAACGCAGGCACCACGTACACGCCGTTGGTGTCTTTCACTTTGGTCGCGAAGTACTCGGAGTCGAACGCATCGCCGATCAGCTTCATCTCGTCGCGCAGCCACTGAATGGACGCACCCGCCATGAACACCGCACCTTCCAGCGCATAGTTCACTTCGCCGCGCGGGCCGCAGGCGATGGTGGTCAGCAGGCCGTTTTCTGATTTCACCGCTTTCTCGCCGGTGTTCATCAGCATAAAGCAGCCGGTACCGTAGGTGTTCTTCGCCATCCCTTCCTTAACGCACAGCTGGCCGAACAGCGCCGCCTGCTGGTCACCGGCGATACCGGCGATAGGAATACGGGTGCCGCCCTTACCGCCGATGTTGGTCTGGCCGTACACTTCGGAAGACTTACGCACTTCAGGCAGCATCGCGCGCGGGATGTCCAGCGCGTCCAGCATCTTGTCATCCCACTCAAGGGTGTTGATGTTGAACAGCATGGTGCGCGAGGCGTTGGTGTAGTCGGTGACGTGCACGCGTCCCTGGGTCATCTTCCAGATAAGCCAGGTATCGACGGTACCGAACAGCAGCTCGCCGCGTCGTGCGCGCTCGCGTGAGCCTTCCACGTGGTCGAGGATCCACTTTACCTTGGTGCCGGAGAAATACGGGTCAATCACCAGGCCGGTGGCGCTGCGGATGTACTCTTCCATTCCGTCACGCTTCAGCTTTTCGCAGATTTCTGCGGTACGACGGCACTGCCAGACGATAGCGTTATAAATGGGCTTACCGGTTTCGCGCTCCCAGACTACGGTGGTTTCACGCTGGTTGGTGATACCGATGGCGGCAATTTCGTCGGAACTGATGTCGGCTTTCGCCAGCACTTCGACCAGCGTGGAGCTTTGCGACGCCCAGATCTCCATTGGATCGTGTTCTACCCAGCCTGGACGAGGATAAATTTGTTCGAATTCGCGCTGTGACACGCTGACGATGTTCGCGTCATGATCCATTACGACAGCGCGGGAGCTGGTGGTGCCCTGGTCGAGCGCAACGATATATTTTTTTTCGGTCATGGTATGTGTCCCGTAGTCAGATTACAGCGAAGCTTTTTGCTGTGCAGGAGAGGTCGTTTCTTTCTCTTCTTCCACACAGGTGTCGCACGGTAAGTGGCGACCAATTAATTTGCGATAGCCGAATGCACCCAGCGCCGCCCCTACGATTGGCCCAAACAGCGGGACCAGGAAGTAAGGAATGTCCTTGCCGCCGGTGAAGGCGACGTCGCCCCATCCTGCGAAGAAGGCGAAGGTTTTTGGCCCCAGGTCACGCGCCGGGTTCATCGCGAAGCCGGTCAGTGGACCCATTGATGCGCCGATAACCGCAATCAGCAGGCCAATCAGCAGCGGGGCCAGCGGGCCGCGCGGAATGCCGTTGCCGTCATCGCCCAGCGCCATGATGACGCCCATCAGAATAGCGGTAATCACCATTTCAACTGCGAACGCCTGCACAAAATTGATATGCGGGTTCGGATAGGTTGAGAAGATGCCTGCCAGATCCAGACTTTCGACACTGCCGCGCACCATATGATGCGTCTGTTCGAAGTCGATGAAAAGATTGTAATAAAGCCCGTAAACTAACGCCGCTGCGCAAAAGGCGCCGGCAAACTGAGAAATGATAAAAGGGACCACTTTGCGCCTGTCGAAGCACGCGAACAGCCACAGCGCGATGGTCACCGCCGGGTTAAGATGTGCACCGGAAACTCCGGCAGTCAGGTAGATGGCCATCGCCACGCCCAGACCCCAGATGATACTGATTTCCCACTGACCAAAACTGGCACCCGCCACTTTCAGTGCAGCGACACAGCCCACTCCGAAGAATATCAACAACCCGGTACCAAGGAACTCGGCAATGCACTGGCCTTTTAAGGTTGATGTCTGACTCATAATCGGAATCCTGAAGAGATGAATGTTTATTGTTAGCGCGGTCGCCCGTGACAACCACGATGTCCTGTAGACATAGTGTTAATTTATCGTTAACGAGCAAAAACGAGAAATATCGAAATCAAAATGTGTGGTCTGCGTCAATAAAATGAGCGTTTTCGCGCCATAAAGCGCGTTTTTGCATCAGTCGCGAACTGTGAGCTGAATCATTTCATTAACTAAAGAGTTAACAATTTAGGGGTATATGACGCGAACGCACCAGGACCAGACCTAAAAGTGTTGCAAACCGCGATCTGCGTGGCGTGTCGCTGGACACAGAGCGCCGCGCTCCATACAATCGACGGTATATGTCGTGCGCGTTTACGTTAAAGCGTCGCCTTGCAATTCAGGAGAGGTAGCATCATGTCTTTAGAAGTGTTTGAGAAACTGGAATCGAAAGTACAGCAGGCGATCGACACCATCACCCTGCTGCAGATGGAAATTGAAGAGCTGAAAGAGAAGAACAACTCCCTGGCACAGGAAGTTCAGAACGCTCAGAACGGCCGCGAAGAGCTGGAGCGCGAAAACAACCAGCTGCGCGAACAGCAGAACGGCTGGCAGGATCGCCTGCAGGCGCTGCTGGGACGTATGGAAGAAGTCTAATTCCCAACGGACCGCGATCCCGAGGAACAAAAAACCGCCACATTGCTGATGGCGGTTTTTTTATGGTTCACGCTTACTGGTTTGCTACTCGATATCCAGCGCATCCTCGGAAAGGATGATACCGGTATTGTCGGCGTAAAGATGGTCGCCGGAGAAGAAGGTCACGCCGCCGAAATTCACGCGCACGTCGCTCTCGCCGATGCCGTCGCCCGCTGCGCCTACCGGAATGGCCGCGATGGCCTGAATTCCGATATCCAGGTCTTCAAGATCGTCCACCTGGCGCACGGAGCCGTAGACCACGATGCCTTCCCACTCATTCTGGACGGCAATTCCCGCCAGTTCAGCATCAATCAATGCACGGCGCACGGAACCGCCGCCGTCGACCACCAGAACGCGGCCACGGCCGTTCTGTTCGAGCAGATCGTACAGCAACCCGTTATCCTCGAAACATTTCACCGTGATGATTTGTCCGCCAAACGACGACCGTCCACCAAAGTTGGAGAACAGCGGTTCAACGACGTTGACATCTTCCTGGTAGATGTCACAAAGCTCGGAGGTATCGTATTTCATAGGTTTAACGCTCTATTGCTGCGAATGTGTTCAGTATATCGTGCGAAACGCGTTGTTGGCAAAATCATCAATTGTTAATTGATATTTGTCAGTTAACTCAGCGTCTGGCTGAGGACAATCCCAATGACGAACAACAGGTTAGTCAGCAGCGCGCCTTTAACCGTGCGTTCCAGCATTGGCGGCATGGCGGCAGGGCTGAGCTCGCGCATCACGAACCGCGCCTGCTTAATCAGCAGCGGTGCAGCCAGCACAAACAGCCAACCCCACAGGCTGTGCAGGGAAAGCAGGTTAAACAGCGCCAGGCACGCCAGAGAACCCATCAGCAGGCAGGCGTGATAACGACGCGCGTTCACTGGCCCGAGGCGCACGGCCAGCGTGTTCTTGCCGTTCTCACGGTCGCTGTCGATATCGCGCAGGTTGTTGATATTCAGCACGGCTGTCGCCAGCAGGCCGCAGGCGGTGGCGGGCAGGAACAGGGCAGGAACGACGGTATGTGCCTGCAGGTACCAGCTTCCCATCACGCTCAGCCAACCGAAGAACACCAGCACGGAGATATCACCCAGCCCAATATAACCGTAAGGACGCGTGCCGACGGTGTAGGTAATGGCCGCGATAATCGCCAGCAAACCCAGCACCAGGAAGCCAATAAAATCGCTGGCGGTTTTAGACGCGACCGTGACCAGCGCCAGGCCGGACAAGCAAATCAGCACCACGGTGATTATCAGCGCGCGCTTCATTTGCGCCTGAGTAATAACGCCTTTCTGCATTCCGCGCAGCGGTCCGATGCGGTCGGGCTTGTCGCTGCCTTTCACCGCATCGCCATAGTCGTTGGCGAGGTTGGAGAGAATTTGCAGCAGGCCCGCGGTAATAAGCGCAAGCCCGGCGACCAGCGGATCGAAATGACCCTGCCACCAGGCGAGGGCGGTGCCGACAATAATCGCAGCGAATGCCAGAGGAAGTGTTTTTGGGCGCAAACTCTCGAGCCACGCCTGAGTACGGCTGATATCAGTCATAGTTATTTAGCCAATAAAAATGGGGGCATTAGCCCCCATCAACAGTGATGAAAATGCAATAACCGCGATTATAGGATAAAACGGCTCAGATCTTCATCTGCCACTAACGCATCCAGGTGTTTACCCACATAATCTGCGTCAATGGTAATGGTTTGACCGTTAAGGTCGCTCGCATCATAAGAGATATCTTCCACCAGTCGCTCCAGCACGGTGTGCAGACGACGCGCACCGATGTTTTCGGTGGTTTCGTTCACCTGCCATGCGGCCTGGGCGATACGTTTGATACCGTCTTCGGTGAACTCGATATTCACGCCTTCGGTCGCCATCAGCGCTTTGTACTGAACGGTAACAGAGGCGTTTGGCTCGGTCAGGATGCGCTCGAAATCTTCAGTGGTCAGCGCCTGCAGCTCAACGCGGATGGGCAGACGACCCTGCAGCTCAGGGATCAGGTCAGACGGGCTGGCAACCTGGAACGCACCTGAAGCGATGAACAGGATGTGGTCCGTTTTCACCATACCGTGCTTGGTAGAGACGGTGCAGCCTTCAACCAGCGGCAGCAGGTCGCGCTGAACGCCTTCGCGGGACACGTCCGGGCCGGAGCTGTTGCCGCCGCGCTTACAGATCTTATCGATTTCGTCGATAAACACGATGCCGTGTTGCTCAACCGCGTCGATCGCATCCTGCTTCAGCTCTTCCGGGTTCACCAGCTTCGCCGCTTCTTCTTCAATCAGGAGCTTCATCGCGTCTTTGATTTTCAGCTTGCGTGCCTTTTGCTTCTGGCCGCCCAGGTTCTGGAACATGGACTGCAGCTGGCTGGTCATCTCTTCCATGCCGGGAGGCGCCATGATTTCTACGCCCATTGGCGAGGCAGCAAGATCGATCTCAATCTCTTTGTCGTCCAGCTCGCCTTCACGCAGCTTCTTGCGGAATGCCTGGCGCGCGGCGGAAGGCTCAGCCTGCTGTTCAGACTGGCCCCAGTTGTTCTTCGCCGGTGGGATCAGCACGTCGAGAATACGCTCTTCGGCCATCTCTTCGGCGCGGTAGCGATTTTTCTCGATAGCCTGAACGCGCACCATCTTGATTGCCGAATCGGTCAGATCGCGGATGATGGAGTCCACTTCTTTACCCACGTAGCCCACTTCGGTGAATTTGGTGGCTTCCACCTTGATGAACGGCGCGTTAGCCAGCTTCGCCAGACGACGGGCGATTTCAGTTTTACCGACGCCGGTCGGGCCGATCATCAGAATGTTTTTCGGCGTCACTTCGTGGCGCAGCTCTTCATCAAGCTGCATACGACGCCAGCGGTTACGCAGGGCGATCGCCACGGAACGCTTGGCGTTGTCCTGGCCGATAATGTGTTTGTTCAGTTCGCTGACAATTTCGCGTGGGGTCATTTCAGACATGGGAGATCCTTACGCTTTGGAGGTCAATTCTTCGATGGTGTGGTTATGGTTGGTATAAATGCAGATATCACCTGCAATATCCAACGCCTTCACCGCGATATCGCGTGCGTTCATGTCGGTGTTTTCCAACAGCGCGCGGGCTGCAGCCTGGGCGTACGGGCCGCCAGAGCCGATGGCAATCAGGTCGTTTTCTGGCTGAATGACGTCACCGTTGCCGGTGATGATCAGCGAGGCGGTTTCGTCGGCCACGGCCAGCAGCGCTTCGAGCTTGCGCAGCATACGGTCGGTACGCCAGTCTTTTGCCAGCTCAACGGCGGCTTTCACCAGATGACCCTGGTGCATTTCCAGTTTGCGTTCAAACAGTTCAAACAGCGTGAAGGCGTCCGCCGTGCCGCCTGCAAAACCGGCGATCACTTTGTCGTTGTAAAGACGACGCACTTTCTTCACGTTGCCCTTCATGACGGTATTGCCCAGCGTGGCCTGGCCATCACCGGCGATTACCACATGGCCGTTACGGCGTACACTTACTATTGTTGTCACGAGCAGACCCCCTGGTTACAAATTCGGGAAACAGAAGCCCTGAGCCAGTGCTCAGGGCTGAATTAAATGATAGATGGGGGGGATTTTGGGGGTTTCAACCCCCGGAGGCGAGTCGAATGCAGTTTGTGTGACCGGCTACTTTCAAACGAGAGATAGTGCCGTCGGCATTCTCTTTGCCTTTAACCGGGCCAATCACCACGCGATTCCAGCCGTTATTGGTGGTAATGCGTGAATCAAACCCTTCAAAGGCCAGCTGAGCACGTACCGTTTCGGCCTGTTCTGCACCTTTAAACGAACCGCACTGCACCATCCAGCGGCGCTCGTCTTTCTTCTCAGCCGTTTGCTTCGGCGCTTCGGTCTCTTTGGTGACCGGCGCGGCCTGCTGCGTTTTCGGCTGCTGCGCGGTGGTGTGCGCTGGGGTCTGGAGCAGATCCTGATACGGCTGTGACGTTTGCTTTTGCGGCTGCGCTTTTGGCTGCTGAACAGGCTGAGATTGCACCGTGCGCACCTGCTGCTGTGGCTGTGCTTTCGGCTGCTGTACCGGCTGAGTTTGCGTCCACTGCTGCTGTTGCTGCTGCTGAATTTGCGCCTGGCGCTGACGCTGCAGCTGTAGCGTTTGCTGACGCTGCGCCGGCGTTTGTTCGTTCCACGGCACTTCATTCAGCTGCGTAGGCTGCTGACGCATATCGGCCTGCATCTGTGCCAGAAGCTGGCGCTGTTCGTCCGTCAGCTGATCGGCATTTTTCACTTCGCCACCGGCTGAAGGCTCGGTAGGCGCACGCACGCCAGGCTGGCGGCTTTCCAGCTCTTTAATATAGCGCCAGCGTTCTTCAGGCTTCGGCGGCAGGCCATTACCGGCCACCTTATTACCCTGAAGGGCCTCAGACTCTTCTTTTTTATGGTGCGTAATAAAGTACAGGCCGCCAATAAAGGCCACCAGTACAGCCGCAGCAATAGCGACCATTGCTGGCGAGACGGCAGGCAGGTTGCGTTGCTTGCTTTTTGAACTGCTCTTTTTGCGTCGCGAAGGTGCCGGCTGGCCGCGACGTACATAATCTCGTTGTGCCACTATCGTTTCGCTGTCTTTATTCGTTCGTCAGTCCGCCATGTTACTTAAGCGGCGGGGCTTTGACCAGATAAGGGTGTCCTAAAGGCATTTACTTTAAGTCAATGCCTGGGTAGAGCCGCGAATAATCAGTTCGCAGTCCAGCAGCCGCGAGCCGCTGCTAACTGTTTGACCGTGCAGTTGATCCAGCAGAAGCAGCATGGCTTCACGGCCAATCTGGTAACGCGGTTGGGCAACGGTGGTGAGCGGCGGATCGCAAAATTCTGAAAGCGAAATATTATCGAACCCGATAATCGACAGGTCTTTTGGCACGCGCAAACCCCGGCGTTTAGCATGGGAGAGCGCGCCCAGCGCCATCACGTCGCTATGGCAGAACACGGCCGTCGGCGGTTCAGGCAACGCCAGCAGCTTCTCGAGCGCTTGACCCCCCGCTTCAAAGGTAAAGTCACCGCGCGCAATGTAGTGTGGATCGACGATGGCACCGGTGCGGCGCAGCGCCTGAACGTAGCCCTGCAGGCGGTAGTGGCAGAGCGGCATCTCTTCCGGCCCGGCGATACAGCCAATGCGTTTATGCCCCAGCTCCTGGAGGTAATTCACGGCATTAAAGGCCGCCGTCAGGTTATCGATATGAACCGTCGGCAGCTCCAGTTCCGGCGCGAACTCGTTGGCCATCACCATTGGCGGCAAATTGCGCTGTTCTTCGATGCTGGCATCAAACGGCAGGCGGGAGCCAAGCAGCAGCATACCGTCAATCTGCTTGGTGATAATGAGGTCGATGAAGGTTTTTTCCTGCTGATTCTGGTGGGCGCAGTCGCCAATCAGCACCAGGTAGCCCTGCTCCGCAGCCGTCACTTCGATGCCGCGGATAATCTCGCTGAAGAAGGGATCGCAGATGTCCGGCACAATCACCAGGATAGTGCGCGACTCGTTGCGCTTCACGTTACGCCCCATCGCCTGCGGGAAATAGCCCACTTCCAGCGCAGCCTGTTCAACCCGGTTGCGGGTTGCCTGAGAGACTTTATCCGGGTTCATTAATGCGCGGGACACGGTTGCTGTAGAGACTTGTGCTTTCTCAGCAACGTCTTTCATGGTCGCCGTGGCAACCTCTTTCCTGGACTTCAACGTCTTCTCCTCGCCTGAACACCGAACTTCTGACGATCCCATTTTTACAGATAGTTAATGGAATCGGTTACAGAATTTTCATAAAAAGTGTGAGGAGCGTTAAATTTTTCGATCCGTATTCAGCCTTCAATCGGATCGACGTCAAGAACCCACTTCACTTTACGCGCTTCTGGCAGGGTATTGATGAGCGCCAGCGTGCCGCTGACGATGTGTTGTAAGCGTATGCGCGAAGGGTGCTGGAGCAAAAGCTGCCAGCGGAAGCGCCCGCCGCGTTTCGGGGCAAGCGCCGGAACCGGGCCCAATATCCACAGCTGATTATCCACCAGCGGGCTGGCCTGCAGGAGATTTCTTAGCTGCTGCAGAAAAAGCGGCGCCTGCTGGTTGTTATGATCTTCCGCGCGGATGATGACGTGGCTTGTCCACGGCGGCAGCTGCATGGTCTGGCGTTCGGCCAGCGCCTGTTCGGCAAAGGCGTCATAGCCTTTATGCAGCAAGGTTTGCAGCAGCGGATGATCCGGATGGTGCGTTTGCAGTACCACTTCGCCCTGCTTGCCCGCGCGTCCGGCACGCCCGGCCACCTGCGTATAAAGCTGGGCGAAGCGTTCGGCTGAACGGAAATCCGCTGAGAACAGCGCGCCGTCAACGTCCAGCAGGGCGACCAGCGTGACGTCCGGGAAGTGATGCCCTTTGGCCAGCATCTGGGTGCCAATCAGGATGCGTGCGCCACCGCGATGGACTTCCGCCAGCTGCTGTTCCAGCGCGCCTTTACGGCTGGTGGTGTCCCGGTCAATTCGGGAAATCGGCACGTCAGGGAAGAAGGGGCCAAGCACCTGTTCCAGCTGTTCCGTACCCAGACCGACCGGCACGATATGCGTTGAGCCGCACGACGGGCACTGGCGCGGCACCGGGCGCTGGCTGTCGCAGTGGTGGCAGCGCAAATGCCGCTGGGCCTGATGAAAAGTGTAGTAATGATCGCAGCGGGGGCATTCCGCAATCCAGCCGCAGTCGTGGCACAGCAGGGCGGGTGCGAATCCGCGCCGGTTCAGGAACAGAATCACCTGGTTGCCCGCCTGCAGGTGCTGGCGCATACGGGTAATCAATGCCGGCGCAAGCCCGGCCTGCACCTGCTGGCCTTTGAGATCCAGCACGTGCTGAATGGCCGGGCGCGCGTTCCCCGCGCGGCGCGTCAGGCGCAGCATGTGGTATTTACGCTGGCGAACGTTGTGCAGCGTTTCAAGGGCGGGCGTTGCGGAGCCGAGAATGATGGGTATTTGTTCGCTGTGGGCGCGATACACCGCCAGATCGCGGGCGTGATAGCGCCAGCCTTCCTGCTGTTTATAGGAGCTGTCGTGCTCTTCGTCGATCACGATAACGCCAAGATTTTTAAACGGCGTAAACAGCGACGAGCGGGTGCCGATCACAATCGCCGCTTCGCCGTTTTTGGCTTTGAGCCAGGCGCTGAGGCGTTCGCTGTCGTTTAGCCCGGAGTGCAGCACCTCAACGGGCGCGTTAAAGCGTTCGCGGAAGCGGGCGATGGTCTGCGGCGTCAGGCCAATTTCTGGCACCATCACCAGCGCCTGTTTGCCCTGAGCGAGCACGTTTTCCAGCACGCTCAGGTAGACTTCAGTTTTACCCGAGCCGGTGACGCCCGCCAGCAGCCAGGCGGAAAAATGGTCCGAGGCGCTGTGAATCGCCCCCACGGCGGTGGCCTGCTCGGTGTTCAGGCGCAGGCGATCGCCGGAGACGGAGAAGCCGTCGCGCCAGTCGTGAAGGGCGGGCGCTTCGCTTGCCAGTTCGCTCAGCCCTTTCTTTCTTAATGCCTGTAGCGCGGCTTCGCTCACCTCAAGCTCGTCGACCTGATGCCGCCAGATTTTCCCCTGACGCAGTGCCGCGAGCGCCTGCTGCTGTTTCTGCGAACGCTTCAGGCTGTTAATGTCCACGGCCTGACCCTGCTCGGTAGCAAACCAGTACCACATTGGCGCATGGCTGGCGCTTTTGCCCTGGCGCAGCATGATCGGCAGGGCGTGGAACAGGACGTCGCCAATGGGGTGGTGATAATAATCCGCCGCCCACAGCAGAAGTCGCCAGGTGCTGGTGGAGTAAACCGGCTCGCTGTCCAGTACCTCAACAACCGATTTCAACTCATTGAGCGGCAACTCGCTTTTCTCGCTGACGGAAACCACGATCCCCACGCGCTGCTGTTTGCCAAACGGCACGGTCACGCGGCAGCCCGCTTTGGCGCTCATGCTGTCGGGCAGCAGATAGTCAAAGGTGCGGGGGAGCGGAACGGGCAGGGCAACGTGAGCGACGGGCATCGAATCTTCCTGACTTGAAAAGTGGCGCGTTAGTATACACATTAGTGAAAGCGGCGTGCGGATCAGTTTGCATACGCTGGTCAAATTCTGTATGATTCGCCGCCTTTGGTGTATATTACGCCAGAGAAATTACATTCAACATCGCGTGGTGTCTGGCGTTAGGGCTGGAAGAGCGACGCGGCCTTAACTGAGGTTCTCCCATGAAAAAAGATATTCACCCGAAATACGAAATGATTACTGCAAACTGCTCTTGCGGTAACTCTATCCAGATCCGCTCCACCGTGGGTCACGATCTGAACCTGGACGTGTGCGGCAAATGCCACCCGTTCTACACTGGTAAGCAGCGTGATGTTGCAACCGGTGGCCGTGTTGACCGCTTCAACAAGCGTTTCAGCATCCCGGGCGCTAAATAAGCATCCAGAAGAAGCCGCCTTCGGGCGGTTTTTTTGTGCCTGTAATATCCCTCCTGAATAAATTCTTATATTATATTTGCCTCTCAAATAATTAATAACGCGCGGCCGGTTTTAATATATTTGTCTGGTGTATTCTTTAACGGATAGTGAACTGCATCTTCATTTTCTTGAGTTCTTTGCCACAATTATTCTTTGTGTGTCAAAAAATAAAAGGTTTCCCTCAATTTGTAAAATTACACTTCGCTCGACATCAATTCTTATTTGCCATTTCAAACAAAATGGCTTTCAGGGCGTGTTTACTTCGAGGGAAATGTTATGAAATTGAAGCAACTCTTATTTGTGCTGCCATTAATCTCCTGCGCGGCGCAGGCGGGGTATGTGGATTACCGACACGAGTATTACGACGACGGGCGTAACTACGACCGTGTGTACATGTCGCACCGCTTTGGCACCGGCTTTGGCGTCGCCGTTGAGGCGGTATCGCGTTCCGATAATAAGCAGTCAAACGACGCGCTTAATAATATGGAAAGTAACAGCAACGAATATACCGCCAGCTACCAGTTCACCTGGCATGGATTTATCTGGCAGCCGGGCGTCGCCGTTGAAATGGGCGACGATATGGCTATCTACAAGCCTTATTTACGCGTGCAGTATAATATTAACGACAGCTGGTGGACGGCGTTCCGCTATCGTACGGAATACACCCGCCGCAATGCGGACGGTAAAGATGACCGTATGGTTTATCGTCCGGAAATGTGGCTGGGATATAATATTGATAACTGGATGTTCGAGCTAAACGGTATTTATAAATTTGCCGACAACGAAGATTTGTACAACAACAAAAAAGAAGATTACGAATATAACTTCCGCGTGGCGTATAACATCGACTCGTGGATACCGTTTGTGGAGGTAGGTAACGTCTCCTCCGGCTATAACACCGCCACCAGTGACGATCGCCAGACGCGCCTGCGCGTTGGCTTAGGCTATAACTTCTGAGAAACCATCCCGCTGAGCACTCTCAGCGGGATCGCACCGCAGTTAGTATTCCCACGTATCCGGGTCGATACCCAGTTCACGCATGATCACCTTCGCCTCTTCCGGGATTTCATCACTGCGCTCTTTGCGCAGATCTTCATCGTTCGGCAACGGTTGACCGGTAAACGCATGCAGGAACGCTTCGCACAGCAGTTCACTGTTGGTCGCATGACGCAGGTTGTTCACCTGACGACGCGTACGTTCATCGGTGAGGATCTTCAACACCTTCAGAGGAATGGAAACCGTAATTTTCTTTACTTGTTCACTCTTCTTACCGTGCTCAGCGTATGGGCTGATATATTCGCCGCTCCATTCAGCCATGAGATACCTTTAATCCTCTCAGTCATTTATCTAAAGGTGCAAAACCTGTAAACGCCCGTTTTGAACCGTAATCTTGCCTAGTTTACCGTAGAGACGATACCGTGGCACGGATATTGCCGCTGCAGCGTGCACTAAAGCATATAATTTTAACGGCTATTTGCGCATTGCTCAATCTATACGCAAAGAAGTTTAGATGTCCAGATGTATTGACGTCCATACTTTCAATGTTTACTCTGGTGCCTGACTTTTCACCTCTTTCGCCAGGAAGCCTTCACCATGACGCGTAAACAGGCCACCATCGCAGTGCGTAGCGGATTGAACGATGACGAACAGTACGGCTGCGTTGTCCCGCCGATTCATCTTTCCAGTACCTACAATTTCACCGGATTTAATGAACCCCGCGCGCATGACTACTCGCGCCGTGGCAACCCAACGCGTGACGTGACCCAGCGCGCGCTGGCGGAGCTGGAAGGTGGCGCTGGCGCGGTATTAACCAATACCGGCATGTCCGCCATCCACCTGGTGACGACGGTGTTCCTGAAGCCTGGCGATCTGCTGGTTGCGCCGCACGACTGTTACGGCGGCAGCTATCGCCTGTTTGATAGCCTGGCGAAGCGCGGCTGCTATCGCGTGCTGTTTGTCGATCAAAACGACGAGCAGGCGCTAAAACAGGCGCTGGCCGAGCAGCCGAAGCTGGTTCTGGTAGAAAGTCCAAGCAACCCATTGTTGCGCGTTGTCGACATTGCGAAAATTTGTCAGCTCGCAAGGGATGCGGGAGCGATAAGTGTAGTGGATAATACGTTCCTCAGTCCGGCCCTTCAGAACCCGTTAGCACTGGGTGCCGATCTTGTATTGCATTCATGCACTAAATATCTGAACGGTCATTCTGACGTGGTGGCAGGCGTGGTGATTGCAAAAGATCCCGACGTTGTCACTGAACTGGCATGGTGGGCCAATAACATTGGCGTCACCGCGAGCGCCTTCGACAGCTACCTGCTGCTGCGCGGCATCCGCACCCTGTCGCCACGCATGGAAGTGGCGCAGCGCAATGCCCAGGCGATCGTCGATTTCCTGAAAACCCAGCCGCTGGTGAAGAAGCTCTATCACCCGTCGCTGCCGGAAAATCAGGGGCACGAGATTGCCGCGCGCCAGCAGAAGGGATTTGGCGCGATGTTAAGTTTTGAACTGGACGGTGACGAGCAAACGCTGCGTCGCTTCCTGAGCGGGCTGTCATTGTTTACGCTGGCGGAATCATTAGGTGGGGTTGAAAGCTTGATCTCCCACGCCGCGACCATGACGCACGCAGGTATGGCACCGGAAGCACGTGCCGCCGCCGGGATTTCCGAGACGCTGCTGCGTATCTCGACCGGTATTGAAGATTCTGAAGATTTAATTGCCGATCTGGAAAATGGCTTCCGGGTCGCAGCCAAGGGGTAATCATGAGTGTGATAGCGCAGGCAGGGGCGAAGGGTCGTCAACTGCACAAGTTTGGTGGTAGTAGTCTTGCTGACGTGAAGTGTTACCTGCGCGTTGCAGGGATCATGACCGAGTATTCACAGCCGGGTGACATGATGGTTGTCTCGGCGGCGGGCAGCACCACTAACCAGTTGATCAGCTGGCTGAAACTGAGCCAGACCGATCGCCTTTCTGCGCATCAGGTGCAACAGTCCTTACGTCGTTACCAGAGCGAGCTGATTGCCGGCCTGCTGCCTGCGGACGTGGCGGACGGGCTGATTAGCGCCTTCACGCACGATCTTGAGCGCCTGGCGGCCCTGCTGGACAGCGGCATTACCGACGCGGTCTATGCCGAAGTGGTGGGCCACGGTGAAGTGTGGTCCGCGCGCCTGATGGCCGCCGTGCTGCAACATCTGGGCGTGGAGGCGGCCTGGCTCGACGCGCGTGATTTTCTGCGCGCCGAACGCGCCGCGCAGCCGCAGGTGGATGAAGGGTTGTCCTACCCGCTGCTGCAACAGCTGCTGGTGCAGCATCCGGGCAAACGCATTGTTGTCACCGGCTTTATCAGCCGCAGCAACGCGGGCGAAACCGTGCTGCTGGGCCGTAACGGCTCGGACTACTCGGCAACGCAAATCGGTGCCCTGGCGGGCGTGTCCCGTGTCACCATCTGGAGCGACGTGGCCGGCGTATACAGCGCGGACCCGCGCAAGGTGAAAGATGCCTGCCTGCTGCCGCTGCTGCGTCTGGACGAAGCCAGCGAGCTGGCGCGCCTGGCGGCACCGGTACTGCACGCCCGTACGCTGCAGCCGGTTTCCGGCAGCGATATCGACCTGCAGCTGCGCTGCAGCTATACCCCGGATCAAGGCTCTACCCGTATCGAACGCGTACTGGCCTCCGGTACGGGCGCGCGTATTGTTACCAGCCATGATGACATTTGTCTGATTGAGTTCCAGGTGCCGTCGGGCCAGGACTTCAGGCTGGCGCATAAAGATATCGACCTGATTCTGAAGCGTGCGCAGGTGCGTCCGCTGGCCGTTGGCGTTCATAACGACCGCCAGCTCTTGCAGTTCTGCTACACCGCCGAAGTGGCGGACAGCGCCCTGAAAATTCTGGATGAAGCGGGCCTGCCGGGCGAGCTTCGCCTGCGTCAGGGTCTGGCCCTGGTGGCGATGGTGGGCGCGGGCGTCACCCGTAACCCGCTGCACTGCCACCGCTTCTGGCAACAGCTGAAAGGCCAGCCGGTGGAGTTCACCTGGCAGTCGGAAGAGGGCATCAGCCTGGTGGCCGTTCTGCGTAAGGGCCCAACCGAAAGCCTGATTCAGGGCCTGCACACCTCCCTGTTCCGCGCCGAAAAACGCATTGGCCTGGTGCTGTTCGGCAAAGGCAATATTGGTTCCCGCTGGCTGGAGCTGTTCGCCCGCGAGCAGGAAACGCTTTCTGCGCGTACGGGATTTGAATTTATTCTGGCAGGCGTGGTGGACAGCCGCCGCAGCCTGCTGAACTACGAAGGGCTGGACGCCAGCCGCGCGCTGGCCTTCTTTAACGATGAAGCGGTCGAGCAGGATGAAGAGTCCCTGTTCCTGTGGATGCGCGCACACCCGTATGACGATCTGGTGGTGCTGGACGTGACGGCCAGCGAGCAGCTTGCGGATCAGTATCTGGATTTCGCCAGCCACGGCTTCCACGTCATCAGCGCCAACAAGCTGGCGGGGGCGAGCAGCACCGATAAATACCGCCAGATCCACGACGCGTTTGAAAAGACCGGTCGTCACTGGCTCTACAATGCCACCGTTGGCGCGGGGCTGCCGGTTAACCACACCGTTCGCGACCTGATTGAAAGCGGCGACAGCATTCTGGCGCTGAGCGGCATCTTCTCCGGCACGCTCTCCTGGCTGTTCCTGCAGTTTGACGGCACCGTGCCGTTTACCGACCTGGTGGATCAGGCGTGGCAGCAGGGCTTAACCGAGCCCGATCCGCGCGTGGACCTCGCCGGGAAAGACGTGATGCGCAAGCTGGTGATCCTGGCGCGTGAAGCGGGTTATGACATTGAACCGGGTCAGGTTCGCGTAGAGTCGCTGGTGCCTGCGGGCTGTGAGGAAGGGTCTGTGGATCACTTCTTCGAAAACGGCGACGAGCTGAACGAGCAGATGGTACAGCGTCTGGAAGCCGCCAACGAGATGGGCCTGGTGCTGCGCTACGTGGCGCGTTTCGAGGCGAACGGTAAAGCGCGCGTAGGCGTGGAGGCGGTGCGTCCTGAACATCCGCTGGCGGCACTGCTGCCGTGCGATAACGTCTTCGCTATCGAAAGCCGCTGGTACCGCGATAACCCGCTGGTGATCCGCGGCCCGGGCGCGGGGCGCGATGTGACTGCCGGGGCGATCCAGTCCGACATTAACCGCCTGGCTAAGCTGCTGTAACACCCCTCACCCCGGCCCTCTCCCCAAAGGGGCGAGGGTGTCATTGTTCCCTCTCCCCTTTGGGGAGAGGGTTAGGGTGAGGGGCCTTCTCACCCTCATCCTGAATTTCTCTCATCTTCCCTGAGCAATCCTCACCGTTATTGTTGATTATTTCTGTTGACGCCACTCCGCTTTTCCGTCATTTTTACATCTGGACGTCTAAACGTATAGAAGTTCACAACACAACAAACAACGACATGCGATTGATAGAGGTAAGGTATGAGCTTTTTTCACGCCAACCAGCGGGAAGCCCTGAATCAGAGCCTGGCCGAAGTAAACGGCCAGATTAACGTCTCTTTTGAATTTTTCCCGCCGCGCACCAGTGAAATGGAGCAAACCCTGTGGAGCTCTATCGATCGCCTGAGCAGCCTGAAGCCGAAGTTTGTCTCCGTGACCTACGGCGCTAACTCCGGCGAGCGTGACCGTACGCACAGCATCATCAAAGGCATTAAAGATCGTACCGGTCTGGAAGCGGCACCGCACCTGACCTGTATCGACGCCACGCCTGACGAACTGCGCGCGATCGCCCAGGATTACTGGAATAACGGCATTCGCCACATTGTCGCCCTTCGCGGCGACCTGCCGCCGGGGAGCGGTAAGCCGGACATGTACGCCACCGATCTGGTCGCGCTGCTGAAAGACGTGGCCGACTTCGATATCTCCGTTGCCGCTTACCCTGAAGTCCACCCGGAAGCGAAAAGCGCGCAGGCGGATCTGCTTAACCTCAAGCGTAAAGTGGACGCTGGTGCAAACCGCGCCATTACGCAGTTCTTCTTTGACGTGGAAAGCTATCTGCGCTTTCGCGATCGCTGCGTCTCGGCGGGTATCGACGTCGAAATTATTCCGGGTATTCTGCCGGTGTCGAACTTCAAGCAGGCGAAGAAATTTGCCGATATGACCAACGTGCGTATTCCTCACTGGATGTCAAAAATGTACGAGGGGCTGGACGATGACCCGGAAACCCGCAAGCTGGTGGGTGCCAATATCGCGATGGACATGGTGAAGATCCTCAGCCGCGAAGGGGTGAAGGACTTCCACTTCTATACCCTGAACCGCGCGGAGATGAGCTACGCCATTTGTCATACTCTCGGCGTTCGTCCGGCGTAACCAGTAAAAAGCCCTCATAAAGTGAGGGCTTTTTAGTCAGATGAAAAGTTAAAAGGTATTAACTATCGAATCTGTGGATTAATTCAACTATATCTTATTGCTAGTGGTGTATATCGTAACGGTAATACTCTAAAGGGAGCATAGCGATGAGCACGTCAGACGATACCAATAATGCGGCATCAGCCGGTAAATGCCCGTTTCATCAGGGCGGCGTCGATCACAGCGCGGGTGCAGGCACCGGCAGTAAAGAGTGGTGGCCAAAACAACTCCGCATCGACCTTCTGAACCAACATTCCAACCGTTCTAACCCATTGGGTGAAGACTTCGACTACCGCAAAGAATTTAGCAAGCTCGATTACTCTGCTCTCAAGGGCGATCTCAAAGCCCTCCTGACCGATTCACAGCCCTGGTGGCCAGCCGACTGGGGCAGCTACGCGGGCCTGTTTATTCGTATGGCCTGGCACGGTGCGGGTACCTATCGTTCCGTTGACGGACGCGGCGGTGCCGGACGCGGACAACAGCGCTTTGCGCCGCTGAACTCCTGGCCTGATAACGTGAGTCTAGATAAGGCGCGTCGTCTTCTGTGGCCTATCAAGCAAAAATACGGACAAAAAATCTCCTGGGCCGACCTGTTTATCCTCGCGGGCAACGTGGCGCTGGAGAACTCCGGCTTCCGCACCTTTGGTTTTGGTGCCGGGCGTGAAGACGTCTGGGAACCGGATCTGGACGTGAACTGGGGCGATGAAAAAGCCTGGCTGGCCCACCGTGACCCGGAAGCGCTGGCGAAGCGTCCTCTGGCCGCCACCGAAATGGGCCTGATTTACGTTAACCCGGAAGGGCCAAACGCCAGCGGTGAGCCGCTGTCTGCGGCGGCTGCTATCCGCGCCACCTTCGGCAACATGGGCATGAACGATGAAGAGACCGTGGCGCTGATTGCGGGCGGCCATACTCTCGGTAAAACCCACGGTGCGGGTGAAGCGACCCATGTTGGCACCGACCCGGAAGCGTCACCGATTGAAGCGCAGGGCCTGGGCTGGGCCAGCACGCTCGGCACCGGTATCGGCGCAGACGCCATCACCTCTGGTCTGGAAGTCATCTGGTCACAAACGCCGACCCAGTGGAGCAACTACTTCTTCGAGAACCTGTTCAAATTCGAATGGGTACAGACCCGCAGCCCGGCAGGTGCGATTCAGTTTGAGGCGGTAGATGCGCCAGAGATCATGCCTGACCCGTTCGACCCGTCGAAAAAACGCAAGCCAACCATGCTGGTCACCGACCTGACGCTGCGTTTTGACCCGGAATTCGAGAAAATTTCCCGCCGCTTCCTGAACGATCCGCAGGCCTTTAACGAAGCCTTCGCGCGCGCGTGGTTCAAGCTGACCCACCGCGATATGGGGCCAATCTCTCGCTACCTTGGGCCGGAAGTGCCGAAAGAAGAACTGATTTGGCAGGATCCGCTGCCGCAGCCGTTCTTCCATCCAACCGCAGCGGATATTGAAAGCCTGAAATCGGATATTGCGGCTTCCGGCCTGTCCGTGAGCGAGCTGGTGTCCGTGGCGTGGGCGTCTGCGTCGACCTTCCGCGGTGGTGATAAGCGCGGTGGGGCAAACGGTGCGCGTCTGGCGCTTGCGCCTCAGCGCAGCTGGGATGTCAACGCCGCAGCGGTGCGCGCTCTGCCGGTACTGGAAGAGATTTATAAGTCCGCTCACAAAGCCTCACTGGCCGACATCATCGTGCTGGCGGGCGTTGTCGGCGTTGAGCAGGCAGCGAAAGCCGCAGGCGTCTACGTCAACGTACCGTTCACGCCGGGCCGCGTCGATGCGCGTCAGGACCAGACGGATATCGAGATGTTTAACCTGCTCGAACCGGTTGCCGACGGCTTCCGCAACTACCGTGCGCAGGTGGATGTGTCCACCACCGAGTCGCTGCTGATCGACAAAGCCCAGCAGCTGACGCTGACCGCGCCGGAACTGACGGTGCTGATCGGCGGCCTGCGCGTGTTGGGTGCCAACTTTGACGGCAGCAAGAATGGCGTGTTCACAGACCGTGAGGGCGTGCTGAGCACCGATTTCTTCGTGAATCTGCTGGACATGAACACCCAGTGGAAGGCGACCGACGAATCTAATGAACTGTTTGCCGGTAGCGACCGCGCCAGCGGTGAAGTGAAATACACCGCGACCCGCGCCGATCTGGTATTCGGCTCCAACGCCGTCCTGCGCGCGCTGGCCGAAGTTTACGCCAGCAGCGATGCCAGCGAGAAGTTCGTTCGGGACTTCGTGGCAGCATGGGCGAAGGTGATGGATTTGGATCGGTTTGACCTGAAGTAATAGCAATCCCCGCCGCGGCGGGGATTTTTTTGTCAAAAATGTAGGCCGGGTAAGGCGTAGCCGCCACCCGGCTATTTCGTTACTCCCACTCCTGTAAGAACCGCTGCCCGTACTGGTCGGCCACCAAAAGCGCCGCGTAAACCTGATCCGGCGACACGCCGCCCGGCATGTTGTGGATGGTTTCACCTTCCGCGCAGGACGCTTCCGCTATCAGACGCATTTTGGCGGGAATATCCTCTTTGATGTTCAGCTGTGCCAGGGTGATCGGCAGCCCCACGCTGTGGCAAAGCGCGGCAACGGTCTCTATTTCTTCTACCGGCGCGTTTTCCAGCACCAGCTGCGTCAGCGTGCCGAACGCCACTTTTTCGCCGTGATAGAAGTGATGCGCATCCGGCACCGCGGTCATCCCGTTGTGAATGGCATGAGCCGCCGCCAGTCCGCCGCTTTCGAAACCGACACCGCTGAGATAGGTGTTCGCTTCGATAATGCGTTCCAGCGCGGGCGTCACCACGTGCTGTTCCGCCGCGAGCATCGCCTTCTCACCCTCTTCAACCAGCGTGTTGTAGCACAGCTCGGCCAGGGCTAATGCCGCCTGCGTGCACTTGCCGCCCGCCATGGTGGTGGCACCGCTGCGCGAGCAGGCGCGTGCTTCAAACCAGGTTGCCAGCGCATCGCCAATCCCGGCAGCCAGCAGGCGCGCGGGCGCGCCCGCCACCACTTTGGTATCAACAATGACCATGTTCGGGTTGTGCGGCAGCATCAGGTAGCGATCGAATTCACCGCTGTCGGTGTAAATCACGGAAAGGGCGCTGCACGGGGCGTCGGTGGAGGCGATGGTAGGGGCAATCGCAACGGGCACATTCATAAAGTGGGCAAGCGCTTTGGCGGTATCCAGCGTTTTACCGCCGCCGATACCCAGCACAGCCATGCAGTCGGCACTGTCGGCCAGCTTTTTCAAGCGCTCGATTTCATTTTGTGAACATTCGCCGCCAAACGGCGCGATTTCGGCGTGCAGCTCTGCCTGTTTAAAGCTCTGGCGCAGGGTTTCTTCGGCAAAGCCCAGCACAAATTTATCGCCAACAACCAGCCAGCGCTGCGCCAGCGGTTTTAGATAGTCGCCGAGACGGGTAAGCACATCAGCGCCCTGGATGTATTTCCCAGGCGATTGAATGATACGGTCCATAACAGTTCTCCCTTAGAGGTTGAGGTTACCAAACGCGTTTTTCCAGTCCTGCTCGAACTTCTCTATGGCTGACTCTACCGCCGGGGTGCCGAGCATTTGTTGCGCTACGTCTAAAGGAAGCGTGATTGCTTCACATCCGGCGAGCAGGCAGTCCAGCGCCTGACGCGGCGTCTTGAAGCTGGCGGCCAGCACTTTGCTTTCCGACGCGTGCAGTTCCAGCAGGGACTGCAGCTCCTGCACCATGCGAATGCCGTCGCCGCCCTGAGCATCGACGCGGTTGACGTACGGCGCGACATATTTCGCGCCTGCCAGTGCGGCGAGCAACCCCTGCGAGGCACTGTAAACGGCGGTGCCCAGCGTGGTAATGCCCTCTTTTTTCAGCGCCGTGATCGCGATAAGCCCCTCAGCCGTCACCGGGATTTTCACCACGATGTCAGGGATGGCGTTGTTCAGGCGTTTGGCTTCCGCCACCATACCGTCGGCATCGCGGCTCATGGTCTGGGCAAACAGCGTGCCCTCCGGCCCGATGGCCTTCTGCAGACGCGGCAGCACGTCCCAGATAGATTCTCGGCTGGTGGCGATGATGCTCGGGTTGGTGGTCACGCCCGCAATGGGAAAAATGCGGGCCAGGCGCTCAACTTCCGCCACGTTAGCGGTATCCAGATACAGTTCCATTACTCTTCCTCGTATTAAAGTTCTAATTCGTGTTCTAACAGGGAGGCGATGGCCTCTTCTGAACTGGCGTTAACCAGCGCGCTGCGGAAATCGTCATGCATGATGCGGCGGGCCAGGCGCGAGAAAATGCGCATATGCTGGTCGCCCGCGGCGTGTTTGTTCAGCGTCAGCATGATGATGAACTGTGCTTCTTCATCGCCCCACATGACGGGGGATTTCAGGCGCGCAACGCTGATGGTGGATTGCTCAATATGCTCAGACTTGCTGTGCGGAATGGCGAAGCTGAAGCCAAGCCCGGTAGAGAAAACGGCTTCACGCGCCCATAGATCGGCCTCCAGCTTGCGGGGATAGCGGCAGCGTCCGGCGAGCAGCAGGTTATCGGTCATCCCTTTCATGACCTCTTCTTTACTGTTCCAGTCGTTATTCAGCGAAATACAGCGTGGCGTCACCAGCGGCGTGTCCTGCTGGCTCATGCGGAACTGCGCCAACAGGTGCTCCACTTCAAGCGAGGTGCGACACGCCATCGCCTGGTTCAGCAGCTGGCGGCAGGCGCGGCTATCAAGCTGTGCCAGACGGGCTTTGGTTGCCGGAATAGAAGGCGAGCCCATGCTCAGCTCGTCCAGACCCAGACCCACCAGCAACGGCAGTACTGAACCTTTTGCGCCCAGCTCGCCGCACAGGCCAATCCATTTTCCCTGACGATGGACGGCCTGTACCGCGTAATCCAGCGCGCGCAGGAAGGCCGGGTTCAGGCTGTTGTAATGGCGGGTGACTTTGGCGTTGTCGCGGTCGACGGCCAGCAGATACTGCGTCAGGTCATTGCTGCCAATGCTAAAGAAATCAATCTCTTCACAGCACTGGTCGATGATAAACATCACCGAAGGCACTTCCAGCATGATGCCGAGCGGGATTGTTTCATCAAAAGGAACGTGTTCAGCGCGAAGCTGCTGTTTCGCTTCGGCGAGCTTCTCTTTAACCCACAGGATCTCTTCCATGGAGGAGATCATCGGGATCATGATCTTCAGATTGCCGTGAGCAGAGGCGCGCAGGATCGCCCGAAGCTGGGTAGTGAAAAGCGTTGCGTACTCTTCGTAAATGCGTACGGCGCGGTAGCCGAGGAACGGGTTATTCTCCGCCGGAATGTTCAGGTACGCTACCGGCTTATCGCCGCCGATATCCATGGTGCGTACGATAATGCTGCGCCCGTTTGCACTTTCCAGCGCCTGACAGAAAATGTTGTACAGCTCGTTTTCACCGGGCGCGCTGCTGCGGTCCATATACAGCATTTCGGTGCGAAACAGGCCAACGCCCTCGGCGCCGTTACCAAATGCTGCCTGCGCTTCTACTGCGTGGGCAATGTTCGCGGCAATCTCGATGCGAAGGCCGTCGGCGGTTCTGGCTTCCCTGTCGAGCCAGATGCGTTGCTGTTCGCGTAATGCCTGTTGTACCCGTGCTTCCTGGCGGTAGTAGCGTGCCACCGCATCGCTGGCGTTGACCACGACCGCGCCGGCATTGCCATCCACAAAGACAGGCTGGTTGCGCCATTCCAGTAGGCTTTCACTGTGGACACCCACCAGCGTGGGAATATTAAATGAGCGCGCAAGAATCACAGTGTGCGAGGTGGTTCCGCCGCTTTTTAACAGCAGTCCTTTGAGTAAGGTTTTATCCAGTTCCAGGAACTGGCCGGGCGTGAGGTCGTCAGCAAGACAGACGGTCGGCTGCGTCAGCTGGCCCGGCGCGGGGAAGCGCTGTTCACCGTAGATTTGCTGCAGAAGCTGATAGCAAACATCGCGCACATCCAGCACGCGTTCCTGCAGATAGCTGCTGCTGGAACGAGAGAACGCATCGCAGAAATGGTTCGCAGTGGCGATTGTTGCCTGCGCGCAGCTTAGCCCCTGGCTCACGCCCGCAAGCAGATGCTGTCGCAATGAGGCATCCGTTGCCAGCGAGCGATGGGCTTCAAGAATTGCGCTGGCGGTGCTGTCGCTGTCGAGCGCGCGTAGCTCAATGTTTTTCACCAGCAGCTTGAGGCCGCTATCCAGTGCGGACTGCTCTTCTTCTGGGCTTTTTGCTTCGGGTAAATCCGTAAGGACATTGAGATCAAGCGAGGTCAGTAGGGTCAGGATGCCCTGGGCGCTGCCGCTGCAAACGGGCAGGGCGCGAAACAGGGTGGGATTGAGGCGCGTGAGCGATTCTGGCAGCGGATCAAGTTCGGTATTGATGACATCTTCAAGCGGTGTGTCACAGTGTGGAAACTCTTCTCGAAGCCATTTTTCCAGGTGCTGGCAGGCGCTTTGTTCATCCTCTCCCTCGATCACCAGCCGACAGGCATCGCCAGCCAGCGTATCGGTGCCAATCAGCGCCAGCGCGCTCCTGGCATCAGCTTTCCGGTCCGTACGCAGGTTGTGCCACTCAATATGCGACTTAAACGTATTGCACAGCGTTTCCACATGACTTGCCGGACGCGCGTGAACACCGTTGGGCAATTCACAGGTAAATTCCACTACCAGAGCCATACACATACTCCTGAAACGAATAGTCATTCACTGAGCACAGGATACGAGCGTGGTGATGAATCGCGCCATGTGACAAATCTGCCAAAAGCTGGACAAATGTAATGTCACGCGAAAAGTGAGATTTGACTCACAGGTTATGCAGGTTTGCTTAATGTGCTCTGCTGGTGAAATGTCGAGGCGGATCGCATTTTTATTTCGACATTACAAAAATCCAGTAAATGGCCTTTTTGTCTCCTGTCCGCGGTCTTTCTGATTGCCTATTGTTGCCACAACATCTTTACGGGTTTAGGCCAGGAGCGACATATGAAAGAGTTGGTGCATATTCTCAAGAACACGCGGCAGCATCTGATGACGGGGGTGTCGCACATGATCCCGTTCGTGGTCGCGGGCGGTATTTTGCTGGCCGTCTCGGTCATGCTTTATGGCAAGGGTGCAGTACCGGATGCGGCAACCGATCCCAACCTCAAAAAGCTGTTCGACATCGGCGTGGCAGGGCTGACGCTGATGGTGCCATTCCTGGCCGCCTACATTGGCTATTCCATTGCCGAACGTGCCGCGCTTGCGCCCTGCGCTATTGCTGCCTGGGTCGGTAATAGCTTCGGTGCGGGTTTCTTCGGCGCCATTATTGCCGGGATACTTGGCGGGATAGTGGTCTGGTATCTGAAAAAACTGCCGGTTCCAAAAGTTCTGCGCTCCGTCATGCCTATCTTCATCATCCCTATCATTGGCACCTTTGTTACCGCAGGCATCATGATGTGGGGGCTGGGCGAGCCCGTAGGTGCGCTGACGACGGGCTTAACCCAGTGGCTGCAGGGGATGCAGCAGGGCAGCATCGTGTTCCTGGCCGTCATCATCGGGCTCATGCTGGCCTTTGATATGGGTGGTCCAATTAACAAAGTGGCCTATGCCTTCATGCTGATCTGCGTGGCTCAGGGTGTTTACACCGTAGTAGCAATCGCGGCGGTAGGTATCTGTGTGCCGCCTCTGGGCTTAGGCCTGGCGACGCTGATTAACCGCAAAAACTTTACCGGCGAAGAGCGCGAAGCAGGGAAAGCGGCGCTGGTGATGGGCTGCGTAGGGGTGACCGAAGGGGCGATTCCGTTCGCCGCCGCCGACCCTCTGCGCGTTATTCCTTCCATCATGCTCGGCTCTGCGTGCGGTGCGGTAACTGCCGCCGTGATGGGCGCACAGTGCTATGCCGGATGGGGCGGGCTAATCGTTCTGCCGGTCGTCGACGGCAAGCTGGGCTATATCGTGGCGGTTGCTGTCGGGGCGGTAGTGACGGCTATCAGCGTCAACGTGCTGAAGAGTCTTGCCCGTAAGAATACAAAACAGGTCGAGGAAAAAGAGGATGACCTGGATCTGGATTTCGAAATTAACTGAGTGAGGAAGAGAACATGGCTCGAATTATCGCAGTAACAGCTTGCCCGTCTGGCGTCGCTCATACCTACATGGCGGCCGAGGCGCTTGAAAGCGCCGCCAAAGCCAAAGGTTGGGAAGTGAAGGTTGAGACGCAGGGGTCGATCGGTCTTGAGAACGAACTGACGGCAGAAGACGTGGCCGCCGCGGATATGGTGATCCTGACCAAGGATATCGGCATTAAATTTGAAGAGCGCTTTGCCGGGAAAACCATCGTGCGCGTCAACATCAGCGACGCGGTAAAACGCGCCGACGCCATCATGAACAAAATTGATGCCCACCTGGCGCAAACCGCCTGATGCTCTCCCGCCCTTCGGGGCGGGCTTGTTTTTCCTCTACAGGAGTTCCCTCATGACGAATCGTACCCAGCGTTTGAAAGACGCACTCTTTGCCAGCCCGCGTGAAATCTCGCTTGAGCGTGCCTTGCTTTATACCGCCAGCCATCAGCAGACGGAAGGCGAGCCGGTGATTATCAGGCGCGCGAAAGCGACGGCGTACATTCTTGACCATGTGAACATCGCGATTCGTGATGAGGAGCTGATTGCCGGGAACCGCACCGTTAAACCGCGCGCGGGCATTATGTCGCCTGAGATGGACCCCTACTGGCTGCTTAAAGAGCTGGATCAGTTTGCCACGCGTCCGCAGGATCGCTTCGATATCAGCGACGAGGACAAGCAGACCTACCGTGAGGTGCTGTATCCCTACTGGGAAAAGCGGTCGATGAAGGATTTCATCAACAGCCAGATGACGGATGAGGTGAAAGCGGCCGTTGGCACGCAGATTTTTAGCGTCAACCAGACGGATAAAGGGCAGGGGCATATCATTATTGATTATCCGCGCCTGCTCAATAACGGCCTGGGTGCGCTGGTTGAGGAATTGCGCGAACGCTGCGCCCGCGATGCGCAGAACACGTTCTATGCCGCCGCGCTGATCCTGCTTGAAGCGTCCCAGCGTCATATACTGCGCTATGCATCACTGGCTGAAAAGTTGGCTGCAAGCAGCGACGTAGCGCGGCGTGAAGAGTTATTGAAGATTGCAGAAATCTCGCGCCACAACGCGCAGCATAAGCCGCAAACGTTCTGGCAGGCGTGTCAGCTTTTCTGGTACATGAACGTCATTTTGCAGTACGAATCCAACGCCAGCTCGCTCTCTATCGGGCGTTTTGACCAGTATATGCTGCCGTTTTATCAGGCCTCGCTCTCACAGGGCGAAGCACCCGCGTTCCTGAAAGAGATTCTGGAATCGCTGTGGGTGAAGTGCAATGACGTGGTGCTTTTACGCTCGACCAGCAGCGCCCGCTATTTTGCCGGGTTTCCGACCGGGTATACCGCGCTATTGGGCGGCCTGACGGAGAACGGTCGTAGCGCGGTGAACGTGCTTTCCTTCCTGTGTCTGGATGCCTACCAACGCGTTCAGCTTCCGCAGCCCAACCTCGGCGTGCGGGTGAACGAGCTTATCGACCGGCCTTTCCTGCTTAAAACCGCAGAGACGATCCGCCTGGGCACCGGTATTCCGCAGATTTTCAATGATGAAGTGGTGGTACCTGCCTTCCTGAATCGCGGCGTGTCGCTGGAAGACGCGCGCGATTACGCGGTCGTTGGCTGCGTTGAGCTATCTATTCCCGGTAAAACCTACGGTTTGCACGATATTGCCATGTTTAACCTGCTGAAAGTCATGGAAATCGCCATGCAGGAAAACGAAGGCAAGGCAGACCTGAGTTATGAAGGATTGCTGGAACATATTCGCACCAAAATCAATCACTACATTGCGCTCATGGTCGAGGGAAGCAATATCTGCGATATCGGCCATCGCGACTGGGCCCCAGTGCCGCTGCTCTCTTCCTTCATAAGCGATTGTCTGGAAACAGGGAAAGACATTACCGAGGGCGGGGCGCGCTATAACTTCTCTGGCGTACAGGGGATCGGGATAGCCAACCTGAGTGATTCACTGCACGCGCTTAAAGGGCTTGTCTTTGAACAGCAGCGCTTAAGTTTTGATGAGCTCTTAGCCGTGTTAAAAGCGAACTTTGGTACCCCTGAGGGCGAAAAGGTGCGTGCAAGGCTGATTAATCGCTTCGAAAAATACGGCAATGATATTGATGATGTCGACAACATCAGCGCTGAACTGCTGCGCCACTACTGTAAAGAGGTCGAAAAATACCGGAACCCGCGCGGCGGGCAGTTCACGCCGGGCTCTTATACCGTATCGGCACACGTGCCGCTGGGTGCAGTTGTTGGCGCGACACCGGATGGCCGCTATGCCGGCGAGCAGCTGGCGGACGGCGGGCTCTCACCGATGCTTGGACAAGATATGCAGGGCCCAACGGCAGTACTCAAATCGGTGAGCAAGCTGGATAACTATCTGTTATCTAACGGTACGCTGCTCAACGTCAAATTCACACCAGCAACGCTGGAAGGCGACGCGGGGCTACAAAAGCTGGCCGATTTCCTCCGTGCGTTCACGCAGCTTAAATTGCAGCACATCCAGTTCAACGTGGTGAATGCGGATACGCTGCGTGAAGCACAGCAGCGCCCGCAGGATTTTGCTGGTCTGGTGGTACGCGTGGCCGGATACAGCGCCTTCTTTGTTGAGTTATCGAAGGAGATCCAGGATGACATTATCCGCCGTACAGCGCATCAGCTGTGATGTAGTTGAAACAAGCGCCAGTATGGCGCGTATTTTCAACATTCAGCGCTATTCGTTGAATGACGGATGCGGCATCCGTACGGTGGTCTTTTTTAAAGGCTGTCCTCACCGCTGTCCGTGGTGCGCAAACCCGGAGTCGATCTCGCCGAAAATAGAGACGGTTCGCCGGGAAAGTAAATGCCTTCACTGCACGCCCTGCCTGCGTGATGCGGACGAGTGCCCGTCCGGCGCGTTTGAGCGCATCGGGCGGGATGTGACGCTGGACGAGCTGGAAAATGAGGTGATGAAAGACGACGTGTTCTTTCGCTCATCGGGCGGTGGCGTCACGCTTTCCGGAGGGGAAGTGTTGATGCAGGCGCCTTTTGCAACCCAGTTTTTACAGCGGCTGCGTCGTTACGGCGTGCATACGGCCATTGAAACGGCAGGGGATGCGCCCTTGTCCCGGTTATTGCCACTAGCGCGCCAGTGCGATGAAGTGCTGTTTGATTTGAAGATCATGGACCCCGAAAAGGCACGTTCTTCGGTGGCAATGAATTTGCCCAGGGTAATGGATAATTTTATGCAGCTTGTGGCGGAAGGGATAAACGTGATCCCCCGCGTGCCGCTTATTCCGGGCTATACGCTCAACGAAACGAACATGGCGCGCGTGCTGGCGTTTCTGCTACCTTCTGGAATACGGCAACTGCATTTATTGCCGTTTCATCAGTACGGAGAACCAAAATACCGTTTGCTGGGGCAGGAGTGGGGGATGCAGCAGGTGGCCCCTCCGACAGAAGCAGAGGTCTCTGCAATGCGCATAATGGCGGAACGTGAAGGATTCAATGTCACCGTAGGAGGTTAAGAATGACAGTGCTAACGGGACGTCATCTGGTAGCGGTAACGGCTTGCGTCAGCGGCGTTGCGCATACCTATATGGCCGCTGAGCGTCTGGAGAAAATCTGTCAGCAAGAGAAGTGCAGCATTCTCATTGAAACGCAGGGCGCGCTGGGCGTTGAAAATGCACTTACGGACGACGATGTACGCCGCGCCGATGCGGTATTGCTTATTACGGATATTGAGCTGGCAGAGAGTGAACGCTTCGAAAATGCCCGCTACGTAAAGTGCGGAATTAATGCTTTTTTACGTGACCCGCAGAAGGTGATGGGCGCAGTACGAAAACTGCTTTCCGCGCCGCAACATACTCAACTCATTCTGGACTAGCCGCTTTTTCGGTGAGCTGGCTGTGATACTGGCGGCGATACTCCGAAGGCGATCGCTCCGTATTTTTCCGGAATAACCGGCAGAAGTAGTTACTGTCGACAAACCCGCAGGCATGCGCCACCTCTTTCACCTTCAGGTCATAGCCTTTCAGCAGCTGACGCGCGCGCTCAAGCCTGGTGTGGGTCAGGTATTCATTGAAACCCACTGCGCCCGTTTTCTGGAAGAGATGCGACAGATAGTTTGGGGAGATGTAAAACGCCTGGGCAACGGACTCTCGGGTTAGCGGGGCGGCATAGTGTTCGTCGATGTAGACCCTGATAGCTTCGAACAGAGCCTGACTGCGGGAGGCTGTCTGTATTTGACTGCCCAAGAGATCCACACAGTGGCTGAGCAGGCTGGCGACAACCAGCCGTGCGGTTTGCTGCTCGTGCGGTTGCATCTGCATTTCATGGAGAGTTTGCAGCAGGAATGAGCCAATGCGAGGGCCACGGCGGGCAACGTGTTGCTTTGCCAGGTTGCGTACCTCAACACCGTCCCAGTGCAGGAGGCTAAATCCAAGCTGCTGTTTACCAAACAGGATGCTCAACGTCGTCGCGGGCTTCTGCCATTGCGGGTCATTCCAGCCGCCGGCCGGGACGTATAAAACATCACCCCGCTGTAAAACGCAGCCAGCCAGGTCTTTCATCGAACCTTCGATCACGATCTCCAGACGCGGAAAATCGACCTGCAAGGCAAGTTCGGGGGCGGAGGTCGCGGAGTTTGCAAAATGCACCTGACGCAGCGGCGTTGTGCCGTTGATCAGGTCAGTCAGGATATGGGTGATGTCGTGGTGCATGGTGTGGATACCAGGATATTGCCGGGTGGCGCTAACGCTTACCCGGCCTACTTATCGTAGGCCTGTGCAAGCGCAGCGCCGCCGGGCGTAAAGCATTAGCCGGTGTTACGCATACCTGCGGCAACGCCCGCAATCGTCACCATCAGCGCCTGTTCAACGCGTGGGTCCGGCTCTTTGCCTTCTTCTTCCGCCAGACGGGAACGGTGCAGCAGCTCTGCCTGCAGAACGTTCAGCGGGTCGGTGTAGATGTTACGCAGCTGGATCGACTCGGCAATCCACGGCAAATCTTCCATCAGATGCGAATCGTTCGCGATGTCCAGCACCACCTTGATGTCGCCTTCCAGCAGTTCGCGCAGCTCTTTACCCAGCTTCCACAGCTCGGGTTTCACCAGGCGCTGATCGTAGTATTCCGCCAGCCACAGGTCGGCTTTCGAGAAGACCATCTCCAGCATGCCCAGACGGGTAGAGAAGAACGGCCAGTCGCGGCACATGGTTTCCAGCTCGCTCTGCTTGCCGTCTTCTACCACTTTCTGCAGCGCGGCGCCGGCACCCAGCCAGGCGGGCAGCATCAGGCGGTTTTGCGTCCAGGCGAAGATCCACGGAATCGCGCGCAGAGACTCAACGCCGCCGGTCGGGCGACGCTTGGCCGGACGCGAGCCCAGCGGCAGTTTACCCAGCTCCTGCTCAGGGGTTGCTGAGCGGAAGTAAGGCACGAAATCTTTGTTTTCACGCACGTAGCCGCGGTACAGATCGCAGGAGATGTCCGACAGCTCGTCCATGATGCGGCACCAGGACTCTTTCGGCTCCGGCGGCGGCAGCAGGTTTGCTTCCAGTATCGCGCTGGTATAGAGCGACAGGCTGCTGATGGTCACTTCCGGCAGGCCGTACTTGAAGCGGATCATTTCGCCCTGTTCGGTGACGCGCAGGCCGCCCTTCAGGCTTCCCGGCGGTTGAGAAAGAAGCGCTGCATGAGCAGGCGCGCCGCCGCGGCCAATGGAGCCGCCGCGTCCGTGGAACAGCGTCAGCTCGATACCGGCTTTCTCGCAGGTTTTGATCAGCGCGTCCTGCGCCTGATACTGCGCCCAGGATGCCGCCATCACGCCCGCATCTTTCGCGGAGTCGGAATAGCCAATCATCACCATCTGCTTGCCCTGAATGAAGCCGCGATACCAGTCGATGTTCAGCAGCTGCGTCATGACGTCGTTGGCGTTATTCAGGTCGTCGAGGGTCTCAAACAGCGGGGCGACCGGCAGAGCGTAGTCGATTCCCGCTTCTTTCAGCAGCAGATGAACGCCCAGCACGTCGGACGGGGTCTTCGCCATGGAGATCACATAGGCGGCCACCGATCCTTTCGGCGCATCAACGATCGCTTTACAGGTGTTGAGCACTTCGCGGGTTTCGTTGCTTGGCTCCCAGCTGCGCGGCAGCAGAGGGCGCTTCGAGTTCAGCTCGCGGATCAGGAAGGCCTGCTTGTCGGCTTCGGACCAGCTTTCATAATCGCCGATGCCGAGATAGCGGGTCAGCTCGCCCAGCGCTTCTGTATGACGGGTACTTTCCTGACGTACGTCGATACGCACCAGCGGCACGCCGAAACACTTCACGCGACGCAGAGTGTCGAGCAGTTCGCCATTGGCGATGATGCCCATCCCGCAGGCCTGCAGTGATTTATAACAGGCGTAGAGCGGCTCCCAGAGCTGTTCGTTCTGGCTGAGCAGCCCTTCCGGCTTCGGCAGGCGCTGACCTTTCAGACGCGCTTCCAGCCAGGCCTGAGTGGCCATCAGCTGACCACGCAGTTTTTTCATCAGGAAACGGTACGGCTCGCTGGCACCTTCTTCCCCGGCCAGCGCGCGCAGCTCCGGCGTGGCTTCAACCATCGACAGCTCGGAGATCAGCACCTGAATGTCTTTCAGGAACAGGTCGGTGGCCTTCCAGCGGCTCAGCAACAGGACGTGACGGGTAATTTCCGCGGTCACGTTCGGGTTGCCGTCGCGGTCGCCGCCCATCCAGGAGGTGAAGCGGACCGGAACAAAATCAACCGGCAGGCGATAGCCCAGGTTTTCTTCCAGCTGTTCGTTCAGCTCGCGCAGGTAATTCGGAACCCCTTCCCACAGGCTATTTTCCACCACCGCAAAGCCCCATTTTGCTTCGTCGACCGGGCTTGGGCGATGCTTACGAATCTCATCGGTATGCCAGGACTGGGCAATCAGCTGGCGCAGGCGGCGCATCAGCTGGTTACGTTCGTAGTCGGCAATGTCTTTGTTATCCAACTGCTTCAGGCAGTTGTTCACTTCCACCATTTTGTGGATCAGGGTACGACGGGTGATTTCGGTTGGGTGCGCGGTGAGCACCAGCTCAAGCGAAAGTGACTCCACCGCTTTTTTGATGGTGGCTTCGTTGAGGTCTGGCTGATCTTTGAGTTTACGCAGGGTTTTGGCAATGACTTCCGGGTTGCTGGCCGCTTCACCTTTTGGCGAAATGCTGTGGTATTGCTCAGCGGTATTCGCGAGGTTCAGGAACTGGCTGAACGCGCGGGCAACAGGCAAGAGCTCATCATTCGACAGGTTCTGCAAGGTGGTGAGCAGTTCCTGACGATTAGCCTCGTTACCTGCACGGGAAGATTTGGACAGCTTGCGGATGGTTTCAACGCGGTCGAGGATGTTCTCCCCCAACGCGTCTTTGATGGTATCTCCAAGCACTTTGCCGAGCATGCTGACATTACTACGCAACGCGGAATATTGTTCGTTCATAAAAACCCAGTCACCCCATCATTTTTGTTTATGCCCAGGCGAAAATCTTCTGGACATTATTTTGTCATCTCCCTTTATAAAGCCACGTAAAACCCCCGTCGTCAATTGCTGCGAAAACGGTTCAGCAAACGAATAAATGCGGGCAATTTACGAAATTTAATTCGCATTGCGTCAGATAAGAGATGCTTATGGGAATGTGACGGAGATCGCGGGATTTTTCCCCTCACCCTAACCCTCTCCCCAAAGGGGAGAGGGAACTTGAACACCCTCGCCCCTTTGGGGAGAGGGCAGGGTGAGGGGCAGTTTTTAATGCCAGCAGAAGTGATGCACAACCTGGGTAATCAGTTCGCGGGTTGGCTTGATGAAGCGGGTTTCCAGGTATTCATCCGGCTGGTGGGCCTGATTAATGGAGCCCGGGCCAAGCACCAGCGTTGGACACAGGGTCTGAATAAACGGCGCTTCGGTGCAGTAGTTCACTACGTCGGTTTTCTCGCCGAGCAGTTTTTCTACCACCTGCACAAGCTGGTGGTCCGGCGGGCATTCATAGCCAGGAATCGGCGGATGCAGCTCGGAAACCGTCAGGCGGCCCGGCCAGCGCTCGCTTACCGGGGCCAGCGCTTCGTTCAGCAGGCCGTCGAGATCGCTCAGCGTCATGCCCGGCAGCGGGCGGATGTCCATGTGCAGCTCGCAGCAGGCGCAGATACGGTTAGAAGCATCCCCGCCGTGCAGGCTGCCGAGGTTCAGCGTCGGATACGGCACGGTGAACGCCTCATAGTGATAGCGTTCTTTCAGATCGTCGCGCAGGGTCATGATGCGGCCGATGGCGTCATGCATCAGCTCGATGGCGTTCACGCCGCGCGCCGGATCGCTGGAGTGGCCGGACTGGCCGAGGACGCGCACGGCGGTAGAAATGTGGCCTTTATGCGCGCGAATCGGTTGCAATGAGGTTGGCTCACCGATGATCGCGCAGTCCGGGCGAATGGACGTGTTTTCAGAGAAGTAGCGCGCGCCCGCCATGCTGGTCTCTTCATCGGCGGTTGCCAGAATGTAGAGCGGCTTTTTCAGCGTCGTCACGTCCACGTCACGCAGCGCGTCGAGGATAAAGGCGAAGAAGCCTTTCATGTCCGCCGTGCCCAGGCCGTAAAGCTTGTTGTCGTGCTCGGTCAGGGTGAACGGGTCGCGCGTCCAGCGGCCGTCGTCAAAGGGAACGGTATCCGTATGGCCGGCCAGCAGCAGGCCGCCCGCGCCGTTTCCGGTACTGGCGAGCAGGTTGAATTTGTGGCGTGTTCCGGGGACGGGCTGAACCTCAACGTTAAACCCAAGATCGCTAAACCAACCCGCCAGCAGATTGATTAAAGACTCATTGCTCTGATCCAGCGCTTCTTCCGTTGCGCTGATGGACGGAGTGGCAATCAGGGCGCGGTAGATCTCGATAAATGGCGGTAAGTTCATTTTCATTGTTGACACACCTTAGGTCGTGATAGTATCAATATTCATGCAATAAATGTGAATAAAAATACATTAACGTTGAGCATAAAGGAACCCGATGTTGAATACGCTGATTGTAGGCGCTAGCGGTTATGCGGGCGCAGAGCTTGTAAGCTACGTGAATCGCCATCCACATATGACCATAACCGCTTTGACCGTGTCAGCGCAAAGCAATGATGCAGGAAAGTTAATTTCCGATTTGCATCCGCAGCTTAAGGGTATTGTTGACCTGCCGCTGCAGCCGATGTCCGACATCAGCGAGTTTACCGACGGCGTCGACGTGGTGTTTTTAGCCACCGCGCACGAGGTCAGCCACGACCTGGCGCCGCAGTTTTTAGCCGCTGGCTGCGTGGTGTTCGACCTCTCCGGCGCGTTCCGCGTTAACGACGGCGCGTTCTACGAAAAATATTACGGTTTCACCCATCAGCACCCGGATCTGCTTGAAAAAGCGGTGTACGGTCTGGCGGAGTGGAGCGCGCATAAACTGAAAGAAGCGAGCCTGATTGCCGTGCCGGGCTGCTACCCGACGGCGGCGCAGCTTTCCCTGAAGCCGCTGATCGACGCGGGCCTGCTGGATCTGAACCAGTGGCCGGTGATCAACGCCACCAGCGGCGTGAGCGGAGCCGGGCGCAAGGCCGCCATCTCCAACAGCTTCTGCGAAGTGAGCCTTCAGCCGTATGGCGTGTTTAATCACCGTCATCACCCTGAAATCACCACCCATCTTGGCGCGGACGTTATTTTCACCCCGCACCTGGGCAGCTTCCCGCGTGGGATCCTCGAAACCATTACCTGTCGCCTGAAGCCGGGCGTGACCAAAGAACAGATTGGTGAGGTCTTCACGCAGGCGTATGCGGATAAACCGCTGGTGCGCCTGTACGACAAAGGCGTGCCGGCGCTGAAAAACGTGGTCGGCCTGCCGTTCTGCGACATCGGCTTTGCCGTGCAGGGCGAGCATCTCATCGTGGTCGCCGCAGAAGATAACTTACTCAAAGGCGCTGCCGCACAGGCAATGCAGTGCGCAAATATTCGTTTCGGCTTCCCGGAAACGCAGGCTCTTATTTAAGGTGTGATGATGAACCCATTAATTATCAAACTCGGTGGTGTACTGCTGGACAGCGAAGAAGCGCTGGAGCGTCTGTTTACCGCGCTGGTGAACTATCGCGAATCACACCAGCGTCCGCTGGTGATTGTGCACGGCGGCGGCTGCGTGGTGGACGAGCTGATGAAAGGGCTCAACCTGCCGGTGGTAAAGAAAAACGGCCTGCGCGTGACGCCTGCCGATCAGATTGACATCATTACCGGCGCGCTGGCGGGTACGGCGAACAAAACGCTGCTGGCGTGGGCGAAGAAACACCATATCGCGTCCGTTGGCCTCTATCTGGGCGATGGCGACAGCGTAAAAGTGACCCAGCTCGACGAACAACTCGGCCACGTTGGACTCGCGCAGCCAGGTTCGCCTAAGCTGATTAACACCCTGCTGGAGGGCGGGTTCCTGCCGGTGGTGAGCTCCATCGGCGTGACCGAAGAGGGCGAGCTGATGAACGTCAACGCTGACCAGGCGGCGACCGCGCTGGCGGCAACGCTGGGTGCGGATCTGATCCTGCTCTCCGACGTGAGCGGCATTCTGGACGGCAAAGGCCAGCGCATTGCGGAAATGACCGCCGAGAAAGCCGAGCAGCTGATTGACCAGGGCATTATCACCGACGGTATGATTGTTAAAGTGAACGCCGCGCTGGACGCCGCGCGCACGCTGGGCCGCCCGGTGGATATCGCCTCCTGGCGTCACGCGGAGCAGCTCCCGGCGCTGTTTAACGGCACGCCGATTGGCACGCGTATTTTAGCGTAATCGATTTAATGTTTTGTAGGCCCGGTAAGCGCAGCGCCACCGGGCAATGAAATTCAAAGATATTAAGGAAGCATGTTATGGCACTTTGGGGTGGGCGTTTTACACAGGCAGCGGATCAGCGGTTCAAACAGTTCAACGACTCTTTGCGCTTCGACTACCGCCTGGCCGAACAGGATATCGTCGGCTCTGTGGCCTGGTCCAAAGCGCTGGTGACGGTTGGCGTGCTGACCGCAGACGAACAGCAGCAGCTGGAAGAGGCGCTGAACAACCTGCTTGAAGAGGTACGTCTGGATCCGCAGCAAATCCTGCAAAGCGATGCTGAAGATATTCACAGCTGGGTGGAAGGCAAGCTTATCGACAAAGTCGGCCAGCTGGGTAAAAAGCTGCACACCGGGCGCAGCCGTAACGACCAGGTCGCCACCGATCTGAAGCTGTGGTGTAAAGATACCGTTGGCGAACTGCTGGCGGCCAATCGTCAGCTGCAGAGCGCGCTGGTGGAAACCGCGCAGAATAACCAGGACGCGGTGATGCCGGGTTATACCCACCTGCAGCGCGCGCAGCCGGTGACGTTTGCCCACTGGTGTCTGGCCTACGTTGAGATGCTGGCGCGCGATGAAAGCCGTCTGCAGGATACCCTGAAGCGTCTGGACGTCAGCCCGCTGGGCAGCGGCGCGCTGGCCGGTACGGCGTATGAAATCGACCGCGAACAGCTGGCAGGCTGGCTGGGCTTTGCCTCCGCCACCCGCAACAGCCTGGACAGCGTCTCTGACCGTGACCACGTGCTTGAGCTGCTCTCCAATGCCTCTATCGGCATGGTGCACCTGTCGCGCTTTGCCGAAGACCTGATCTTCTTTAACTCTGGTGAAGCGGGCTTTGTCGAGCTGTCCGACCGCGTGACCTCAGGCTCGTCCCTGATGCCGCAGAAGAAAAACCCGGACGCGCTGGAGCTGATTCGCGGCAAATGTGGCCGCGTGCAGGGTGCGCTGACCGGCATGATGATGACCCTGAAAGGGCTGCCGCTGGCGTACAACAAAGACATGCAGGAAGACAAAGAAGGGCTGTTCGACGCGCTCGACACCTGGCTGGACTGTCTGCATATGGGCGCGCTGGTGCTGGATGGCATTCAGGTGAAACGCCCGCGCTGCCAGGAAGCGGCGCAGCAGGGCTATGCCAACTCTACCGAACTGGCGGATTATCTGGTGGCGAAAGGCGTACCGTTCCGCGAGGCGCACCATATTGTGGGTGAAGCGGTGGTGGAAGCGATTCGTCAGGGTAAACCGCTGGAAGATCTGACGCTTGCTGACCTGCAGAAGTTCAGCGCGGTTATCGGGGATGATGTGTATCCGATCCTGGCGCTGCAGTCTTGCCTGGACAAGCGTGCGGCGAAAGGCGGCGTGTCGCCGAAGCAGGTGGCGCAGGCGATTGCGGATGCGAAAAACCGGTTGGTTTGACAATATTGCGGTGTGATGCCCTCACCCCAACCCCTCTCCCACAGGGAGAGGGGCTCGATCGGTTCCCTCTCCCTCTGGGAGAGGGCTAGGGTGAGGGAAAAACGGAGCCTGGCTTAGTGCCGGGCTTTTTTACGCAAAAAAAAAGCGGACCACGGGGTCCGCAAAAGTTCACGTTGGCTTTAGTTGTTCGAGTTTTGAGAGAAACTCGCTGACGGTGCAGGGACGTCAAGGGTCAAACACGTGCCGCCTCGTCTATGTGGTGTATTATTCAACAGAATGCTTGATAGGGATAATCGTTCGTTGCTATGCTATCTATCGCCATGAACTATCGTGGCGACGGAGGATGAATAATGAATATTCGTGATCTTGAATACCTGGTAGCGTTAGCCGAGCATCGCCACTTTCGCCGCGCGGCAGATTCCTGCCACGTCAGCCAGCCCACGCTGAGCGGCCAGATCCGCAAGCTGGAAGATGAGCTGGGCGTGATGCTGCTGGAGCGCACCAGTCGTAAGGTACTGTTCACCCAGGCCGGTTTGCTGCTGGTGGATCAGGCGCGCACCGTGCTGCGCGAGGTCAAAGTGCTCAAGGAAATGGCAAGCCAGCAGGGGGAGGCGATGTCCGGCCCGCTGCATATTGGCCTGATCCCTACCGTTGGCCCGTACCTGCTGCCGCAGATCATTCCGATGCTGCACCAGACGTTCCCGAAACTCGAAATGTACCTGCATGAAGCGCAAACCCATCAGCTGCTGGCGCAGTTGGATAGCGGCAAGCTCGACTGTGCGATTCTGGCGCTGGTCAAAGAGAGCGAAGCCTTTATCGAAGTGCCGCTGTTCGACGAGCCGATGATGCTGGCGATCTATGAAGATCATCCGTGGGCGAACCGCGATCGCGTGCCGATGGCCGATCTGGCGGGTGAAAAGCTGCTGATGCTGGAAGATGGCCACTGCCTGCGCGACCAGGCGATGGGCTTCTGCTTTGAAGCGGGGGCCGATGAGGATACCCATTTCCGCGCAACCAGCCTCGAAACGCTGCGTAATATGGTCGCGGCGGGAAGCGGTATTACGCTGCTGCCTGCGCTGGCGGTGCCGCACGAGCGTAAGCGTGATGGCGTGGTCTATCTGCCGTGCATCAAACCCGAACCGCGTCGCACGATCGGGCTGGTTTATCGTCCGGGGTCACCGCTGCGCAGCCGCTATGAGCAGCTGGCAGAGGCCATCCGTGGTTCGATGGATGGCCATTTTGACAACGCGTTAAAACAGGCGGTTTAAGCCGTTCAGCGCAGCTACCCGATAGGCTTCCGCCATCGTCGGGTAGTTAAAGGTGGTGTTAACGAAGTACTCGATGGTGTTACCACCGCCTTTCTGCTCCATTATTGCCTGGCCGATATGAATGATTTCCGCCGCGCGTTCACCGAAGCAGTGAATGCCGAGGATTTCCTTCGTCTCGCGATGGAACAGGATCTTCAGCGTACCCACGCTCATCCCCACGATTTGCGCCCGCGCCAGATGTTTAAACTGCGCGCGACCTACCTCGTAAGGCACCTTCATCGCCGTCAGCTGCTGCTCGGTTTTACCCACTGAACTGATTTCAGGGATGGTGTAGATACCCGTCGGAATATCTTCGATCAGGTGCGCCGTCGCTTCGCCTTTTACCAGCGCCTGTGCGGCAATGCGTCCCTGGTCGTAAGCGGCAGAGGCCAGGCTTGGGTAGCCAATCACGTCGCCAACCGCGTAAACGTGCGGCAGGGCGGTCTGATACATGCTGTTGACCTTCAGCTGACCGCGGCTATCGGTCTCAAGGCCGATGTTTTCCAGCTTCAGTGAATCGGTATTGCCGGTACGGCCGTTGGCGTACAGCAGGCAGTCGGCTTTTAGCTTTTTGCCAGACTTCAGGTGCATGATCACCCCGTCGTCGCAGCCTTCAATTTTCTCGTACTCTTCGTTGTGACGAATGACCACGCCGCTGTTCCAGAAGTGGTAGGAGAGCGAATCTGACATCTCCTGATCGAGGAACGCCAGCAGGCGGTCGCGGGTGTTGATCAGGTCAACTTTGACCTCCATTCCGCGGAAGATCGACGCGTATTCACAGCCAATCACGCCCGCGCCGTAGATAATCACGTGGCGCGGTTCATGGTGCAGGCTGAGGATAGAGTCGCTGTCGTACACGCGCGGGTGCGAGAAATCGACGTCGGCCGGATGGTAAGGGCGTGAACCGCAGGCGATCACGAATTTTTCGGCGGTGAGCGTTTCAATCGAACCGTCGTGGCACTCGAGCGCCAGCGTGTGTTCATCCACAAAATGCGCGTTGCCCTGTAGGATCTCGCAGTGGTTACGCTCATAGAACCCCTGGCGCATGCGCGTCTGCTGGTTAATGACGGTATCCGCGTGATTGAGGATGTCGGCAAAGGAGGAACGAAGAAGTCGAGAGTGGTCGCTGTAGAGAGGGTTCTGGTTAAATTCGATAATGCGGCTAACGGCGTGGCGGAGGGCTTTTGAAGGGATGGTGCCCCAGTGGGTGCAACCGCCGCCAACGTTATGATAGCGCTCGATGACCGCGACTCTGGCTCCCTGTTTCACCAGCCCCATAGCAGCACCTTCGCCGCCGGGGCCGGAACCAATAACTATTGCGTCGTAATCGTAGGAATGTGACATGGCAAGGCTTACCTGTTCTTATACATAAAAGCAACAGAATCATAACATCATTGCAGAAGTAACCCAATTATCGTTGTGCTTTTTTCCGGCAGTGGAGCACAAACCGCACGTAAACATTCATTCACAAAGCCAGGTAAACAGATTAATTTTATTCTCTGGTATAGTGCCAGCAGGCCTTTGGAAGGATTCAACTATCGTGATGGGCGTAAGAGCACAACAAAAAGAGAAAACCCGGCGTTCGCTGGTGGAAGCGGCATTCAGTCAACTGAGTGCTGAGCGAAGTTTTGCCAGCCTGAGCCTGCGCGAAGTCGCACGCGAGGCCGGGATTGCGCCAACGTCCTTCTATCGTCATTTCCGCGATGTGGATGAACTGGGTCTGACCATGGTCGACGAGAGCGGCCTGATGCTGCGCCAGCTGATGCGCCAGGCGCGTCAGCGTATCGCAAAAGGGGGCAGCGTGATCCGCACCTCCGTGTCGACTTTTATGGAATTTATCGGCAATAACCCCAACGCGTTTCGCCTGCTGCTGCGCGAGCGTTCGGGAACGTCAGCCGCATTTCGTGCCGCCGTCGCGCGTGAAATTCAGCACTTTATCGCGGAACTTGCCGACTATCTGGAAATCGAAAACCATATGCCGCGTGCTTTCACGGAAGCACAGGCCGAAGCAATGGTCACTATTGTCTTCAGTGCCGGTGCGGAAGCGCTGGATGTGAGCATTGAACAACGCAAGCAGCTCGAAGAGCGACTGGTATTGCAGCTGCGCATGATTTCGAAAGGCGCGTACTACTGGTATCGCCGTGAACAAGAGAAGTTAGCACATCAAACCGATGAGTGAAGGTGAGTAATGAAACAGTCAGGTCAGGATAAAGGAACGTTGTTGCTGGCATTGATCGCTGGCTTATCCATTAACGGCACGTTTGCGGCTGTGTTCAGCTCTATCGTCCCGTTCTCGATTTTCCCGATTATCGCGCTGGTGCTGACGGTGTACTGTTTGCATCAACGCTACCTGAACCGCACCATGCCGGTCGGGCTACCGGGGCTGGCTGCCGCCTGCTTTATTCTGGGCGTGCTGCTGTTTAGCACCGTGGTACGCGCGGAGTATCCGGATATCGGCTCTAACTTCCTCCCTGCCGTGCTGTCGGTGGCGCTGGTGTTCTGGATTGGCTCGCGCATGCGTAGCCGTAAGAGCCAGTTACCGGAGTAAAGGTTTTTCCATTGTAGGCCGGATAAGCGAAGCGCCATCCGGCTTTTTTTGGCAGGTGGCGCTTCGCTTCAAGGCCCCCATTACTTCGCCGTGAGCAGTACGCCGCACTCCATATGGTGCGTATACGGGAACTGATCGAACAGCGCCAGGCGTTCAACATTGTGCGTCTGGCTTAATGTTTCGAGGTTTTTGCACAGCGTCTCCGGGTTACAGGAGATGTACAAAATGCGCGGGTACGCCTGCACCATCTTCTCGGTTTCGCTGTCCAGGCCACTGCGCGGCGGATCGACAAAAATCGTCTCGCACTGGTAGCTCTTCAGATCGATCCCTTCCAGGCGGTTAAACTGGCGCACGCCGTTCATCGCCTGGGTAAACTCTTCTGCAGCCATGCGAACGATCTGCACGTTGTCGATATGGTTGGCGGCAATGTTGTACTGCGCGGCGGCCACCGACGGCTTGGCGATTTCCGTTGCCAGGACGCGATCGAAGTTACGCGCCAGCGCCAGCGAGAAGTTGCCGTTACCGCAGTACAGCTCAAGCAGATCGCCCGTTGCCCCTTCCGTCGCCTTCAGCGCCCACTCCAGCATCTGCACGTTCATCGCGGCGTTCGGCTGGGTGAAGCTGTTCTCGACCTGACGATACACCATCTCTTTACCCGCCAACGGCAGACGTTCGTCGATGTAATCCTGGTCCAGCATAATCTTGGTTTTAGTCGCGCGGCCAATCAGGTGCACGTTGATGTTCTGCGCCCGCAGCGCATCGCGCAGGGCTTCTGCGTGCTCGCGCCACTCGTCGTTTAATGCTTTGTGGTACAGCAGCGAGACGATAGCCTGATTGCTTTGGGTGGTCAGATAGTCAATCTGGAACAGCTTGTGGCGCAGCACCGGGTTGTTGCGCACGCCGTCCATTATCAGCGTCATCAGCTGGTTAATCAGCTCACTCGCCGCCGGGAAGCTGTCCACGCGAATACGGGACTTCGTCTGCTGATCGAAAATGATGTGGTACAGGTCGTCACCGTCGTGCCAGATGCGGAACTCGGCGCGCATGCGGTAGTGGCTGACAGGGGAGCGGAACACCTCGGGAACGGGCGCGTTGAACGGCGTCATCATACTTTGCAGGCGGACGACTTTCTCTGCCAGCTGCGCGTCGTACTGTTCTGTCGGGAGGTGTTCTGGGGTCATGATGCGTCCTGAGTGATAAAGAATTACGCGGGGATTGTAGGCATTGTTCAGGGGATGTCCAGACTTAATGGCCAATAGCTATCTGGACATCTATACGTGTCTAATTGTAGCATTCTGTTTCCGGTCTCCTGAGAGTGAAAAGGGAATCCAGTGTAAATCTGGAGCTGACGCGCAGCGGTAAAGACTGGCGGGATGAGAGTTATAGACACTGTGAAAACGGGAAGTCTTCATCCATAAACGCCACCTAGCCCGAAGACCTGCCGGGATCACGTCGCATTTGGTTTCATCATCGCGTGCTATAGATGAGGCCTGCGGCATCCTTCTTATATTGTGGATGCTTTAACAATGATTAAAAAAGTATCGCTGCTGACGGCGCTGTCCGTCACGGCATTTTCGGGCTGGGCGCAGGATAGCTCAGACTCGTTGGTGGTGACGGCAAATCGTTTTGAACAACCGGCAAAAACTGTTCTGGCACCGACGTCCGTTGTGACGCGTGAAGATATTGAACGCTGGCAGGCAAAGAGCGTAGTGGAAATCATGTCTCGTTTGCCTGGCGTGGATATCGCCCAAAGCGGTGGCCTGGGTTCGACCTCTTCTACGTTTATTCGCGGAACGGAATCTCGCCATGTGCTGGTGCTGATTGACGGCATTCCTTTGAATAACGCCGGGATCAGCAACGTTCCCGATCTGAGCCAAATTCCAACGTCGCTGATTCAGCGCATTGAGTACATCCGCGGTCCGCGTTCGGCCCTGTATGGCTCCGACGCGATTGGCGGCGTGATTAACATCATCACCGGGCGCGATAAGCCGGGTGCAGAAATTTCAGCGAGCGTCGGCTCTAAGGGCTATCAGACCTATGATGGCGCTTTCCAGCAGGTGCTGGATAAAACCAAAATCACGATGGCGGGTAACTATACCTATACCCGTGGTTTTGATATCGCTGCAAAGGATGCGCCCCGCCAGCCGGATCGTGACGGCTTTATGAGTAAGTCACTGTACGGCTCCGTGGAGCAGCAGATTACCGATAGCGTAAGCGGCTTCTTCCGTGGCTTTGGCTATGACAACCGCTCTGCGTATGACGGTTACGATCACTATGACGCCAGCTTTACGATCGATGGACGACCGGATACTCGCCAGCTCTACAGCCAGAACTGGGATACCGGTCTGCGTTACAACCAGGGGATTTATCAGTCTCAGCTGGTGGCGGGTTACGGTCGCAGTAAAGACCAGAACTACGATCCGAAAAAAGGCCGCTACGCTGACTCCGCCACCATGGATGACGTGAAGCAGTACACCACTCAGTGGCTGAATACGGTTGAAGTGGGGCACGGTAATATCGGTGCGGGTCTGGACTGGCAAAAGCAGAAGACGCAGGCAGGAACGGGCTACCTGGATAAAGGTTACGAACAGCGCAATACCGGCGTGTTCGTATCGGCGATGCAGCAGTTCAGCAGCGTGACGCTGGAAGCGGCGGCGCGTAATGACGATAACTCTAACTTTGGCAATCACGCCACCTGGCAGACCAGCGCCGCGTGGGAGTTCATTGAGGGGTATCGCATCATCGGTTCTTACGGCACAGCGTATAAAGCACCGACCATGAGCCAGATCCACAGTAAGGATTACGGTAACCCGGATCTTAAGCCAGAAGAGAGTAAGCAGTGGGAAGGCGGGTTTGAAGGCCTGACGGGACCGGTAAACTGGCGTGTGACGGGCTATCGTAATGATATCGATAACCTCATTAATAGCGACCCGCGGACTTACCGTTATTACAACGTTGATGAAGCCCGTATCAAAGGGATCGAGGCGACGGCCCAGTTCGACACTGGCCCGGTAGGGCATCAGATTTCTTACGACTACGTCGACCCGCGTAATGCGAAAACTAACGAAGTCCTGGCACGCCGTTCTAAGCAGCAGGTTAAGTATCAGCTCGACTGGCAGGTGTGGGATCTCGACTGGAACCTGGCGTACCGTTATCTGGGCACCCGCTATGACGTTGCCGTTGATCCGAATACCTATGCAACAGAACGCGTGAAAATGGGCGGCGTAAGCCTGTGGGATGCTGCGGTTTCATATCCTGTCACCTCTCACCTTACAGTTCGTGGTAAAATAGCCAACCTGTTCGATAAAGATTACGAGACAGTTTATGGCTATCAAACTGCAGGACGGGAATACACCTTGTCTGGCAGCTACACCTTCTGATCCGCGTCCCACCGTGCTGGTGTTTGATTCCGGCGTCGGTGGGCTTTCGGTCTATGATGAGATTCGGCATCTCCTGCCGGACCTTCATTACATCTACGCCTTCGATAACGTCGCATTCCCTTACGGGGAAAAGAGTGAAGACTTTATCGTTGAGCGTGTGCTTGAAATCGTCACCGCGGTACAACAGCGCTACCCACTGGCGCTGGCGGTCATTGCCTGCAACACGGCAAGCACCGTTTCCCTTCCTGCCCTGCGCGAAAAATTCCCGTTCCCGGTTGTGGGCGTTGTCCCTGCAATAAAGCCAGCCGCGCGCCTGACGGCAAATGGCATTGTCGGCCTGCTCGCAACGCGCGGCACGGTAAAGCGTCCTTATACGCGCGAACTTATCGATCGCTTTGCTAATGAATGCCAGATCGCAATGCTGGGGTCGGCTGAGCTGGTGGAAATGGCAGAAGCCAAGCTGCATGGCGAGGCGGTATCGCTTGACGAACTGCGCCGCATTCTTCGCCCTTGGCTGCGTATGCCGGAGCCACCGGATACCGTCGTATTGGGTTGTACCCACTTCCCGCTATTACAGGAAGAGCTGTTAGAGGTGCTGCCTGAGGGGACGCGTCTGGTAGATTCTGGTGCTGCTATCGCACGACGCACGGCCTGGCTGCTTGAACATGAAGCCCCTAATGCAAAATCGTCTGACGCGAATATCGCTTTTTGCATGGCAATAACAAAAGAAACTGAGCAACTTTTACCCGTTTTACGCCGGTATGGCTTTGAAACGCTCGAAAAACTGGCGCTGTAGTCCGATTTTGAGCAAAAAAGAGACGGTTAAACGTTTTTTTTAAAAGAGGGGTTGTCAACGTCTGAGAACTCCCTATAATGCGCCTCCACTGACACGGAACAACGGCTTACAGGCCGCCGGGTTAGCGGGGTTCAGCGATGAACGCCAACAGAGAAAAGTGAAAATAATCGCTTGACTCTGAATGAGGAAAACGTATCATACGGGACCTCGCAACGGTGAGCGAAAGCCGCGTTGCACTGCTCTTTAACAATTTATCAGACAATCTGTGTGGGCACTCAAAGTGACATGGATTCTTAATGTCTTCGGACAATAAATGAATACCAAGTCTCTGAGTGAACATACGTAATTCATTACGAAGTTTAATTCACGAGCATCAAACTTAAATTGAAGAGTTTGATCATGGCTCAGATTGAACGCTGGCGGCAGGCCTAACACATGCAAGTCGAGCGGTAACACAGGGAGCTTGCTCCTGGGTGACGAGCGGCGGACGGGTGAGTAATGTCTGGGAAACTGCCTGATGGAGGGGGATAACTACTGGAAACGGTAGCTAATACCGCATAACGTCGCAAGACCAAAGAGGGGGACCTTCGGGCCTCTTGCCATCAGATGTGCCCAGATGGGATTAGCTAGTAGGTGGGGTAACGGCTCACCTAGGCGACGATCCCTAGCTGGTCTGAGAGGATGACCAGCCACACTGGAACTGAGACACGGTCCAGACTCCTACGGGAGGCAGCAGTGGGGAATATTGCACAATGGGCGCAAGCCTGATGCAGCCATGCCGCGTGTATGAAGAAGGCCTTCGGGTTGTAAAGTACTTTCAGCGAGGAGGAAGGTGTTGAGGTTAATAACCTCAGCAATTGACGTTACTCGCAGAAGAAGCACCGGCTAACTCCGTGCCAGCAGCCGCGGTAATACGGAGGGTGCAAGCGTTAATCGGAATTACTGGGCGTAAAGCGCACGCAGGCGGTCTGTCAAGTCGGATGTGAAATCCCCGGGCTCAACCTGGGAACTGCATTCGAAACTGGCAGGCTAGAGTCTTGTAGAGGGGGGTAGAATTCCAGGTGTAGCGGTGAAATGCGTAGAGATCTGGAGGAATACCGGTGGCGAAGGCGGCCCCCTGGACAAAGACTGACGCTCAGGTGCGAAAGCGTGGGGAGCAAACAGGATTAGATACCCTGGTAGTCCACGCCGTAAACGATGTCGACTTGGAGGTTGTGCCCTTGAGGCGTGGCTTCCGGAGCTAACGCGTTAAGTCGACCGCCTGGGGAGTACGGCCGCAAGGTTAAAACTCAAATGAATTGACGGGGGCCCGCACAAGCGGTGGAGCATGTGGTTTAATTCGATGCAACGCGAAGAACCTTACCTACTCTTGACATCCAGAGAACTTAGCAGAGATGCTTTGGTGCCTTCGGGAACTCTGAGACAGGTGCTGCATGGCTGTCGTCAGCTCGTGTTGTGAAATGTTGGGTTAAGTCCCGCAACGAGCGCAACCCTTATCCTTTGTTGCCAGCGGTTAGGCCGGGAACTCAAAGGAGACTGCCAGTGATAAACTGGAGGAAGGTGGGGATGACGTCAAGTCATCATGGCCCTTACGAGTAGGGCTACACACGTGCTACAATGGCGCATACAAAGAGAAGCGACCTCGCGAGAGCAAGCGGACCTCATAAAGTGCGTCGTAGTCCGGATTGGAGTCTGCAACTCGACTCCATGAAGTCGGAATCGCTAGTAATCGTAGATCAGAATGCTACGGTGAATACGTTCCCGGGCCTTGTACACACCGCCCGTCACACCATGGGAGTGGGTTGCAAAAGAAGTAGGTAGCTTAACCTTCGGGAGGGCGCTTACCACTTTGTGATTCATGACTGGGGTGAAGTCGTAACAAGGTAACCGTAGGGGAACCTGCGGTTGGATCACCTCCTTACCTTAAAGAACCTGCCTTTGTAGTGCTCACACAGATTGTCTGATGAAAAATAGCAGTAAAAATCTCTGCAGGCTTGTAGCTCAGGTGGTTAGAGCGCACCCCTGATAAGGGTGAGGTCGGTGGTTCAAGTCCACTCAGGCCTACCAAACTCCTTTTAAAGGATGAGCGGTACAGAGATTGCAAACGATGGGGCTATAGCTCAGCTGGGAGAGCGCCTGCCTTGCACGCAGGAGGTCTGCGGTTCGATCCCGCATAGCTCCACCATCCTTTTACTGCGAAATACAAGAAAACTTCAGAGTGAACCTGAAAAGGTGCACTGCGAAGTTTTGCTCTTTAAAAATCTGGATCAAGCTGAAAATTGAAACGACACACCTTAATGGTGTGTTCGAGTCTCTCAAATTTTCGCAATCATGAAGTGAAACATCTTCGGGTTGTGAGGTTAAGCGACTAAGCGTACACGGTGGATGCCCTGGCAGTCAGAGGCGATGAAGGACGTGCTAATCTGCGAAAAGCGCCGGCGAGGTGATATGAACCTTTGACCCGGCGATGTCCGAATGGGGAAACCCAGTGTGTTCCGACACACTATCGTTAACTGAATACATAGGTTAACGAGGCGAACCGGGGGAACTGAAACATCTAAGTACCCCGAGGAAAAGAAATCAACCGAGATTCCCCCAGTAGCGGCGAGCGAACGGGGAGCAGCCCAGAGTCTGAATCAGCTTGTGTGTTAGTGGAAGCGTCTGGAAAGTCGCAGGGTACAGGGTGATACTCCCGTACACGAAAGCACACATGCTGTGAACTCGAAGAGTAGGGCGGGACACGTGGTATCCTGTCTGAATATGGGGGGACCATCCTCCAAGGCTAAATACTCCTGACTGACCGATAGTGAACCAGTACCGTGAGGGAAAGGCGAAAAGAACCCCGGCGAGGGGAGTGAAAAAGAACCTGAAACCGTGTACGTACAAGCAGTGGGAGCCTCTTTATGGGGTGACTGCGTACCTTTTGTATAATGGGTCAGCGACTTATATTCTGTAGCAAGGTTAACCGTATAGGGGAGCCGAAGGGAAACCGAGTCTTAACTGGGCGTTAAGTTGCAGGGTATAGACCCGAAACCCGGTGATCTAGCCATGGGCAGGTTGAAGGTTGGGTAACACTAACTGGAGGACCGAACCGACTAATGTTGAAAAATTAGCGGATGACTTGTGGCTGGGGGTGAAAGGCCAATCAAACCGGGAGATAGCTGGTTCTCCCCGAAAGCTATTTAGGTAGCGCCTCGTGAACTCATCTTCGGGGGTAGAGCACTGTTTCGGCTAGGGGGCCATCCCGGCTTACCAACCCGATGCAAACTACGAATACCGAAGAATGTTATCACGGGAGACACACGGCGGGTGCTAACGTCCGTCGTGAAGAGGGAAACAACCCAGACCGCCAGCTAAGGTCCCAAAGTCATGGTTAAGTGGGAAACGATGTGGGAAGGCACAGACAGCCAGGATGTTGGCTTAGAAGCAGCCATCATTTAAAGAAAGCGTAATAGCTCACTGGTCGAGTCGGCCTGCGCGGAAGATGTAACGGGGCTAAACCATGCACCGAAGCTGCGGCAGCGACGCGTATGCGTTGTTGGGTAGGGGAGCGTTCTGTAAGCCGTTGAAGGTGGCCTGTGAGGGCTGCTGGAGGTATCAGAAGTGCGAATGCTGACATAAGTAACGATAATGCGGGTGAAAAGCCCGCACGCCGGAAGACCAAGGGTTCCTGTCCAACGTTAATCGGGGCAGGGTGAGTCGACCCCTAAGGCGAGGCCGAAAGGCGTAGTCGATGGGAAACAGGTTAATATTCCTGTACTTGGTGTTACTGCGAAGGGGGGACGGAGAAGGCTATGTTAGCCGGGCGACGGTTGTCCCGGTTTAAGCATGTAGGCGGAACGATTAGGTAAATCCGGTCGTTTATTAACGCTGAGGTGTGATGACGAGGCACTACGGTGCTGAAGTAACAAATGCCCTGCTTCCAGGAAAAGCCTCTAAGCATCAGGTAACACGAAATCGTACCCCAAACCGACACAGGTGGTCAGGTAGAGAATACCAAGGCGCTTGAGAGAACTCGGGTGAAGGAACTAGGCAAAATGGTGCCGTAACTTCGGGAGAAGGCACGCTGATATGTAGGTGAAGCCCCTGCGGGTGGAGCTGAAATCAGTCGAAGATACCAGCTGGCTGCAACTGTTTATTAAAAACACAGCACTGTGCAAACACGAAAGTGGACGTATACGGTGTGACGCCTGCCCGGTGCCGGAAGGTTAATTGATGGGGTTAGCGGCAACGCGAAGCTCTTGATCGAAGCCCCGGTAAACGGCGGCCGTAACTATAACGGTCCTAAGGTAGCGAAATTCCTTGTCGGGTAAGTTCCGACCTGCACGAATGGCGTAATGATGGCCAGGCTGTCTCCACCCGAGACTCAGTGAAATTGAACTCGCTGTGAAGATGCAGTGTACCCGCGGCAAGACGGAAAGACCCCGTGAACCTTTACTATAGCTTGACACTGAACACTGGTCCTTGATGTGTAGGATAGGTGGGAGGCTTTGAAGCGTGGACGCCAGTCTGCGTGGAGCCGTCCTTGAAATACCACCCTTTAATGGCTGGTGTTCTAACGTAGACCCGTAATCCGGGTTGCGGACAGTGTCTGGTGGGTAGTTTGACTGGGGCGGTCTCCTCCCAAAGAGTAACGGAGGAGCACGAAGGTTAGCTAATCCTGGTCGGACATCAGGAGGTTAGTGCAATGGCATAAGCTAGCTTGACTGCGAGAGTGACGGCTCGAGCAGGTGCGAAAGCAGGTCATAGTGATCCGGTGGTTCTGAATGGAAGGGCCATCGCTCAACGGATAAAAGGTACTCCGGGGATAACAGGCTGATACCGCCCAAGAGTTCATATCGACGGCGGTGTTTGGCACCTCGATGTCGGCTCATCACATCCTGGGGCTGAAGTAGGTCCCAAGGGTATGGCTGTTCGCCATTTAAAGTGGTACGCGAGCTGGGTTTAGAACGTCGTGAGACAGTTCGGTCCCTATCTGCCGTGGGCGCTGGAGAATTGAGGGGGGCTGCTCCTAGTACGAGAGGACCGGAGTGGACGCATCACTGGTGTTCGGGTTGTCATGCCAATGGCATTGCCCGGTAGCTAAATGCGGAAGAGATAAGTGCTGAAAGCATCTAAGCACGAAACTTGCCCCGAGATGAGTTCTCCCTGACTCCTTGAGAGTCCTGAAGGAACGTTGAAGACTACGACGTTGATAGGTCGGGTGTGTAAGCGCAGCGATGCGTTGAGCTAACCGATACTAATGAACCGTGAGGCTTAACCTTACAACGCCGAAGGTGTTTTGGCGAAGAGACGACACGATTTTCAGCTTTGATACAGATTAACAGAATTTGCCTGGCGGCTTTAGCGCGGTGGTCCCACCTGACCCCATGCCGAACTCAGAAGTGAAACGCCGTAGCGCCGATGGTAGTGTGGGGTCTCCCCATGTGAGAGTAGGGAACTGCCAGGCATCAAATTAAGTAGTAAGCCGGTGCATAAATCCGGTGGTTACAGAAGTCTTCGGTGGAGCGGTAGTTCAGTCGGTTAGAATACCTGCCTGTCACGCAGGGGGTCGCGGGTTCGAGTCCCGTCCGTTCCGCCACTTATTAAGTCATTAAGCCTGCCTTCTGGGCAGGCTTAATGGTAAGAAGATTTAGGGGCGTAGCTCAGTTGGTAGAGCACCGGTCTCCAAAACCGGGTGTCGCGAGTTCGAGTCTCTCCGCCCCTGCCATATAGAATCCTTTGCTTCGGCAAAGGATTTTTTTTTGCCTCAAAAACGATAAGTACTCCCCAGAAGATTCAGCCTGCATTTCTGCAGGCTTATGCATCAATCCAAGATGTTGATTTTTAGCAGATCTTTAATCTGAGATTGCTTGTCACTGTTTTGCAGCCAGATAGCATACAGCGGTCTGGAAAGCGTCGTAGAATCAGTTACGGTATGCAGGCCTGCTTTAGTTCCTGCCCAACGGATGGGTAACCAGGTACAACCCTTCAATAAAGCCAGCTGCTGACAGGCGATTTCTGCAGAACTCGTCGTTAACTGCGGAACATCATCGCTGGCGATTAATCCCGCTTCATGCTGTTGAAAGTCGGGTCCCCATTCAAGGCGCAGATAACTCAGATCTGTTTTCATCATCGACGGCTCTGATGCATAAAGAGCAAGGCCGAATTGGCCTACAATCTGGCTGCTAAATTCGTCCATCTTGGGGGCTTCTGTCGTGATTAAAAGATCCAGCTGCCGCTCATGAAGTTGCTTAACCAGCGACTGGCGTTGCGCAATTCTGGCTTCAAACTGCAGATGCCCGTGTGAATGATACAGCCGGGTAAGCCACTGACTAAGCATACATTCCCACAGGGAAGCGCTGGCCCCTATCGAAAATTCATTGTGCCTCGAAGTATGGGCTACCTCTTTACGTGCAGCCTGCCAGGTATTCATCAGCGTCTCTGCGTACGGGAGCAGCTTCTCACCGGCAGGCGTTAAGCGAATATTGTTGCGATGGCGGGTAAAAAGATTCACACCCAGTTGATTTTCCAGTTGTCGAATACGAAAACTGACCGCTGACTGCGTCAGGTAAAGGGCTTCAGCTGCTCGCCCGAAGTGCCGTGTTCTGCTCACTTCAAGGAAAGTTTTTAGCAATTCCGTATCCACATCTTTCTCCGCAAAATTATTTGTCGTTATGATTTAAATGTTTTGTTTTACACTCTGTCAAGCGTAACTAATACTCCGCGCCATAAATAGCTCGGCCAAAGAATTAGGAGCGTGTAGGATGGCGGAAAGCTTTACGACGACTAATCGTTTTTTCGACAATAAACATTATCCGCGCGGGTTCTCTCGTCACGGCGATTTCACCATCAAAGAAGCTCAGCTGCTTGAGCGCCATGGTTATGCCTTTAACGAGCTGGATCTGGGTAAGCGTGAGCCTTCAACTGAAGACGAAAAGCAGTTTGTCTCTGTTTGCCGTGGTGAGCGTGAGCCAGAGTCTGAAGCGGAACGTGTATGGATCAAGTATATGGCACGCATAAAGCGTCCAAAGCGCTTCCACACGCTGTCTGGCGGTAAGCCACAGATGGAAGGTGCAGAAGACTACACCGAGTCTGACGATTAAGTTGATAAGAAGGGGCTACGGCCCCTTTTTTATGCCAGTAATTTTTGCAGGTGTAGTAGTAGCCTGTCGATCGCCCGATAGCTCAATGCTTCCTGAAGATGGTGTCTCTCAATATCGGTGACGCCTTCCACATCGGCAATAGTTCTCGCCACTTTCAGCAGGCGCTGCCAGGCGCGGATGGAAAGTCCAAAGCGCGTCAACGTCTCCTCAAGCCAGCATGCGTCCTCGACCTTAAGCTGGCAAAACTGCCGAATCTCAGCATTATCCAGACGCGCATTCAGCTTATGTTGACGTGCGTATTGACGGCTCTGAGCGCCAATAACGCGATCGCGAACGTCGGCAGTGCTTTCACCTTTTACGCCGCTCTGACTGAGCAGCCCTGGCGGCGGCAATGGGATTTCAAGAGATAAATCGAAACGATCCAGGAAAGGGCCAGACAATTTACCCAGATAACGCAGCGTCTGTTCCGGCGTGCAGCGGTTATGATTACCCTGATAGTGCCCCGATGGGCTGGGGTTCATTGCCGCGACGAGCTGGAACTGCGCGGGATAGCTTATTTTGGCTCGCGTGCGTGAGATATGTATCTCACCGGATTCAATGGGTTCCCTCAGGGCATCCAGCACGCGGCGCTCAAACTCAGGCAGCTCATCAAGAAACAATATGCCGTTGTGTGCCAGCGAAATTTCCCCCGGGCCAGGAATTGAACCCCCACCGACCATCGCCGTAAGCGAAGCGCTGTGATGCGGTGAGCGAAAAGGGCGGCGTCGCCATTGTTTATGTAACGAGGTGGCATTCACCAGGCTGTATATTGCGGCGCTCTCAAGTGCCTCGCGGTTATTAAGCGGGGGCAGTAAGCCATTCAGCCTGCTCGCCAGCATGGTTTTACCTGTACCCGGCGGGCCAATAAGCAGAAGGTTATGTCCCCCTGCGGCGGTGATCTCCAATGCTCGCTTCCCCTGCTCCTGGCCAATTATATCGCTGAGGTCGTCCGTCATGTCTGGTATAGCATCCCCCCTTTCTTCAGGTTCAGCCAGTTCATGCCGACCTTCGAGGTACGCGCAGACTTCCTGCAAGTGCCCGGCTATCAGGCATCCTTTCTCTGCGATAAGGCTCACTTCTGATTCATTTTCATTGGCTACAATGATATTCCGACCCGCGTGGATAGCTTCAAGCGCACCCGAGATTGCTCCAGGAACGCCTCTTAATGCGCCTGTAAGCGCCAATTCACCGATGAACTCATACGAGCCTAACCTTGTCGTATTGAGCTGCTCAGAAGCCGCGAGAAGCGCAATTGCGATAGGTAAATCATATCGCCCTCCCTCCTTGGGGAGATCGGCCGGAGCGAGATTGATGGTGATCTTCTTTGCAGGGAAGGTATAACCGCTATTGATAATCGCGCTGCGTACCCGATCCCGGGCCTCTTTTACCGTCGTTTCAGGCAGGCCGACAAGGGTGAGTCCGGGCAGGCCATTGCTGAGATGAACCTCTACGGAAATCAACGGTGCTTTCACCCCAATTGCCGCACGCGTATAAACCACTGACAGTGACATTAGCACTACCTCCTGGCATAACTATGCCAGCAACTCTTAACCCTGTTTACCGTCATTTCGCCTCTTTACGACGCCTGTTCCTGCTTTTTAACCTCATTATGAAAGTGTTACATCATGGCGGAATCTACCTCGCAAAAGGCCCTATACCCTCGTTTTGATGAGTGACTCGCGCAGAAAAAAATGAAAAATATTCATTTTCTTTTTTTGTCATATAAAACAACGATTTTTAGCAAAATGATTTGCTCGCTAACAAAATTCGTCATAAATAAATCTTGTGTTTGATTGAAAAACTGTGATAACTCTTTAGGTATTCCTTCGAACAAGATGCAAAAAGAACTGAAAATGACAGCCCTTCTACGAGTGATTAGCCTGGTCGTGATTAGCGTGGTGGTGATTATTATCCCACCGTGCGGGGCTGCACTTGGACAAGGAAAGGCTTAAGAATCAAGCCTTAACGAACTAAGACCCCCGCACCGAAAGGTCCGGGGGTTTTTTTATGACTAAAAAACGTAAACGAGGAGCAGAGAATGAAAACTAGCACAAAATTCTGTTTCTCCCGATTTATGACGGGGAACTAACTATGAATGGTGCACAGTGGGTAGTACATGCGTTGCGCGCGCAGGGAGTCGAGACAGTATTCGGATATCCGGGTGGCGCAATTATGCCGATTTACGATGCACTGTATGACGGCGGCGTGGAACACCTGTTGTGCCGACACGAGCAGGGTGCAGCGATGGCGGCCATTGGCTATGCCCGTGCGACCGGTAAAAACGGCGTGTGTATGGCGACGTCAGGTCCGGGCGCAACGAACCTGATCACCGGCCTGGCTGACGCGCTGTTGGATTCTGTTCCCGTTGTTGCCATCACCGGGCAGGTAGCGTCTCCGTTCATCGGTACGGATGCTTTCCAGGAAGTGGACGTGCTCGGGTTGTCGCTGGCCTGCACCAAGCACAGTTTCCTCGTTCAGTCTCTGGAAGAACTGCCGCGCGTGATGGCAGAAGCGTTCGAGGTGGCAAGTTCAGGCCGCCCTGGCCCGGTTCTGGTGGATATCCCGAAAGATATCCAGGTCGCACTCGGCGATCTGGAACCGCATTTCTCCACCGTGGTAAATGAAGACGCGTTTCCCCATGCGGAAGTTGACGAGGCGCGCCAGATGCTGGCACAGGCGAAACAGCCGATGCTGTACGTCGGCGGTGGCGTCGGCATGGCGCAGGCCGTTCCAGCCCTGCGCGACTTTATCGCAACCACGCAGATGCCAGCGACCTGCACGCTGAAAGGTCTCGGTGCTGTCGACGCGGATTACCCATACTATCTGGGCATGCTGGGGATGCACGGCACCAAAGCGGCAAACCTGGCGGTGCAGGAGTGCGACTTGCTCATCGCCGTGGGGGCCCGTTTTGACGATCGCGTCACCGGCAAGCTGAATACCTTTGCGCCGAACGCCAAAGTCATCCATATGGATATCGACCCGGCGGAGATGAACAAGCTGCGTCAGGCGCACGTGGCGCTGCAGGGCGATCTCAACGCGCTGTTACCCGCGCTGCAGCAGCCGCTGGATATCAACCCATGGCGTCAGCACGCCGCAGACATGCGCGCCGAACACGCCTGGCGTTACGACCATCCCGGCGAGGCCATCTACGCGCCGCTGCTGTTGAAGCAGCTGTCTGACCGTAAACCGGCAGACAGCGTCGTCACCACCGACGTAGGCCAGCACCAGATGTGGTCCGCACAGCACATGACCTACACCCGCCCGGAAAACTTCATCACCTCCAGCGGGTTAGGGACGATGGGCTTCGGTCTGCCAGCCGCCGTTGGCGCGCAGGTTGCCCGCCCGAACGACACCGTTATCTGTATCTCCGGTGACGGCTCCTTCATGATGAACGTACAGGAGTTGGGCACCGTTAAGCGTAAGCAGCTGCCGCTGAAAATCGTCTTGCTCGACAACCAGCGTTTAGGGATGGTTCGCCAGTGGCAACAGCTCTTCTTCCAGGAGCGCTACAGCGAAACGACTCTTACCGATAACCCCGATTTCCTCACCCTGGCCAGCGCCTTTGGCATCCCTGGCCAGCACATCACCCGTAAAGATCAGGTTGAAGCGGCGCTCGACACCATGCTGAACAGCGATGGGCCTTACCTGCTTCATGTCTCAATCGATGAACTCGAGAACGTCTGGCCGTTGGTACCGCCCGGTGCCAGTAACTCACAAATGATGGAGAAATTATCATGATGCAGCATCAGGTCGCCGTACAGGCTCGCTTCAACCCGGAAACCTTAGAACGCGTTTTGCGCGTGGTGCGTCATCGTGGTTTTCAGATTTGCTCTATGAATATGGAAACGGCCACGGACGCGCAGAACATCAGTATCGAATTAACCGTTGCCAGCCCGCGGTCGGTCGACTTACTGTTTAGTCAATTATCAAAACTGGTAGACGTTGCCCATGTTGCCATCTGCCAGAGCACAACCACATCACAACAAATCCGCGCTTAAGCGTGACAGGACGAAAAAATGACGACGAAAAAAGCTGATTACATTTGGTTCAACGGTGAGATGGTTCGCTGGGAGGACGCGAAGGTTCACGTGATGTCCCACGCGCTGCACTACGGTACCTCCGTATTTGAAGGCATCCGCTGCTACGACTCTCACAAAGGACCAGTGGTGTTCCGCCATCGCGAACACATGCAGCGTCTGCATGACTCAGCCAAAATTTATCGTTTCCCGGTTTCCCAGAGCGTCGACGAGCTGATGGAAGCCTGCCGCGAGGTGATCCGCAAGAACAACCTGACCAGCGCGTATATCCGTCCGCTGGTGTTCGTGGGCGACGTCGGCATGGGCGTGAACCCGCCAGCCGGATACAACACCGATGTGATCATTGCCGCGTTCCCGTGGGGTGCCTACCTGGGTGCTGAAGCGCTGGAGCAGGGGATCGATGCAATGGTCTCTTCCTGGAACCGCGTTGCGCCAAACACCATCCCGACCGCCGCGAAAGCGGGCGGTAACTACCTTTCTTCCCTGCTGGTCGGTAGCGAAGCGCGCCGCCACGGCTATCAGGAAGGTATTGCCCTGGACGTGAACGGCTACATTTCCGAAGGCGCAGGCGAAAACCTGTTTGAAGTAAAAGACGGCATTCTGTTCACCCCGCCTTTCACCTCGTCCGCGCTGCCGGGCATCACCCGTGACGCCATCATCAAGCTGGCAAAAGATCTGGGTATCGAAGTGCGCGAGCAGGTGCTGTCCCGCGAATCCCTGTATCTGGCCGACGAAGTGTTCATGTCCGGTACCGCGGCTGAAATCACGCCGGTGCGCAGCGTAGACGGTATCCAGGTCGGCGAAGGCCGCTGTGGCCAGGTCACCAAACGTATTCAGCAAGCGTTCTTCGGCCTGTTCACCGGCGAAACAGAAGATAAATACGGCTGGTTGGATCAGGTTAATCACTAAGCATAAATTTGGGACGGCACGCACCGTCCCATTAAATAGTCAGACGGGAGTAAATAAAGCATGCCTAAGTATCGTTCAGCCACCACCACCCACGGCCGTAACATGGCGGGTGCCCGCGCACTGTGGCGCGCCACCGGAATGACCGACGCCGATTTCGGCAAGCCGATTATCGCCGTGGTGAACTCCTTCACCCAGTTCGTACCGGGCCACGTGCACCTGCGCGATCTCGGAAAGCTGGTTGCCGAGCAAATCGAAGCCTCCGGCGGCGTGGCGAAAGAGTTCAACACCATTGCGGTGGATGACGGTATCGCGATGGGTCACGGGGGCATGCTCTATTCACTGCCGTCGCGCGAGCTGATCGCCGACTCGGTTGAGTACATGGTTAACGCCCACTGCGCCGATGCGATGGTCTGCATCTCCAACTGCGACAAAATCACCCCGGGGATGCTGATGGCCTCCCTGCGCCTGAACATTCCGGTGATCTTCGTCTCCGGCGGTCCAATGGAAGCGGGGAAAACCAAGCTCTCCGACAAAATCATCAAGCTCGATCTGGTCGATGCGATGATTCAGGGCGCGGACCCGAAAGTCTCTGACGAGCAGAGCGACCAGGTTGAGCGCTCCGCGTGCCCGACCTGCGGCTCCTGCTCCGGGATGTTCACCGCCAACTCCATGAACTGCCTGACCGAAGCGCTGGGCCTCTCTCAGCCGGGCAACGGCTCGCTGCTGGCGACCCACGCCGACCGTAAGCAGCTGTTCCTCAACGCCGGTAAGCGCATCGTTGAGCTGACCAAGCGCTACTACGAACAGGACGACGCCAGCGCGCTGCCGCGCAACATCGCCAGCAAAGCCGCGTTTGAGAACGCCATGACGCTGGATATCGCCATGGGCGGCTCCACCAACACCGTTCTCCACCTGCTGGCCGCCGCGCAGGAAGCCGAAATCGACTTCACCATGAGCGATATCGACAAGCTCTCCCGTAAAGTGCCGCAGCTGTGTAAAGTCGCGCCGAGTACCCAGAAGTACCACATGGAAGACGTACACCGTGCGGGCGGCGTGCTGGGCATTCTGGGCGAGCTGGATCGTGCGGGCCTGATGAACCGTGAAGTGAAAAACGTGCTCGGCCTGACGCTGCCGGAGTCGCTGGACCAGTACGACGTGATGCTGACCAAAGACGACGCGGTGAAAAAGATGTTCCGCGCCGGTCCGGCGGGCATCCGCACCACTCAGGCGTTCTCGCAGGACTGCCGCTGGGACACCCTGGACGATGACCGCGCCGAAGGCTGTATCCGCTCGCTGGAGCACGCCTACAGCAAAGACGGCGGTCTGGCCGTGCTGTACGGTAACTTCGCGGAAAACGGCTGCATCGTAAAAACCGCAGGCGTGGACGACAGCATCCTGAAATTTACCGGCCCGGCCAAAGTTTACGAAAGCCAAGACGATGCGGTTGAAGCCATCCTCGGCGGTAAAGTGGTGGAGGGTGATGTGGTCGTCATTCGCTACGAAGGGCCGAAAGGCGGCCCGGGCATGCAGGAGATGCTCTACCCAACCACCTTCCTGAAATCTATGGGACTCGGTAAGGCCTGCGCGCTGATCACCGACGGACGTTTCTCCGGCGGCACCTCCGGCCTCTCTATCGGCCACGTTTCGCCGGAAGCGGCAAGCGGCGGCAACATCGCCATCATTGAAGACGGCGACCTGATCGAAATCGATATTCCAAATCGCGGCATTCAGCTGAAGCTGAGCGACCAGGAAATTGCGGCCCGTCGCGAAGCGCAGGAAGCCCGCGGCGACAAAGCCTGGACGCCGAAAGATCGCCAGCGTGAAGTCTCCTTCGCCCTGCGCGCCTACGCGAGCCTTGCCACCAGTGCGGATAAAGGCGCGGTGCGCGATAAATCTAAACTTGGGGGCTAATGATGGCCGAGTCTCAACCCTTATCCGCCGCCCCCGAGGGGGCGGAATACCTGAGAGCGGTGCTGCGCGCGCCGGTCTATGAAGCCGTGCAGGTCACCCCCCTGCAGAAAATGGAAAAACTCTCTTCGCGCCTCGACAACGTGATCCTGGTGAAGCGCGAAGACCGTCAGCCGGTGCACAGCTTCAAGCTGCGCGGCGCCTACGCGATGATGGCCGGGCTGACCGACGAGCAGAAAGCGCGCGGTGTGATCACCGCGTCGGCAGGCAACCACGCCCAGGGCGTGGCGTTCTCGTCTGCCCGTCTGGGGCTGAAAGCGCTGATCGTGATGCCGGTTGCCACGGCGGATATTAAAGTCGATGCGGTGCGCGGCTTCGGCGGCGAAGTATTGCTCCACGGCGCTAACTTTGACGAAGCAAAAGCCAAAGCGATCGAGCTGGCGCAGCAGCAGGGTTTCACCTGGGTGCCGCCGTTCGACCATCCGATGGTGATTGCCGGGCAGGGCACGCTGGCGCTTGAGCTGCTGCAGCAGGATGCCCATCTCGACCGCGTGTTTGTGCCGGTCGGCGGCGGCGGCCTGGCTGCGGGCGTCGCGGTGCTGATCAAACAGCTGATGCCGCAGATTAAAGTGATTGCCGTTGAAGCGGAAGACTCAGCCTGTCTGAAGGCGGCGCTGGATGCCGGTCATCCGGTGGATCTGCCGCGCGTCGGGCTGTTTGCCGAAGGCGTGGCGGTGAAACGCATCGGGGATGAAACCTTCCGCCTGTGCCAGGAGTATCTCGACGACATCATCACCGTCGACAGCGACGCCATCTGCGCGGCGATGAAAGATCTGTTCGAGGACGTGCGCGCGGTAGCGGAACCGTCCGGCGCGCTGGCGCTGGCGGGGATGAAAAAATACGTCGCGCAGCACAACATTCGCGGCGAGCGTCTGGCGCACGTGCTGTCTGGTGCGAACGTGAATTTCCACGGTCTGCGCTACGTTTCCGAGCGCTGCGAGCTGGGCGAACAGCGTGAAGCGCTGCTGGCGGTGACCATTCCGGAAGAGAAGGGCAGCTTCCTCAAGTTCTGCCAGCTGCTGGGCGGTCGTTCGGTAACGGAGTTCAACTACCGCTTTGCCGACGCCAAAGACGCCTGCATTTTTGTTGGCGTGCGCCTGAGCCGGGGCGTGGAGGAGCGTAAAGAGATCCTCCACCTGCTGCATGAGGGCGGCTACAGCGTGGTGGATCTCTCCGACGACGAGATGGCGAAGCTGCACGTACGCTACATGGTCGGCGGGCGTCCGTCGAAGCCGCTGCGGGAGCGCCTGTTCAGCTTCGAGTTCCCGGAATCGCCGGGCGCGCTGCTCAAGTTCCTGCATACTCTTGGAACGCACTGGAACATTTCCCTGTTCCACTACCGCAGCCACGGCACCGACTATGGCCGCGTGCTGGCGGCGTTCGAGCTGGGCGAGCACGAGCCGGATTTCGAAACGCGATTGAACGAGCTGGGCTATGAGTGTCACGACGAAACCCATAACCCGGCGTTCAGGTTCTTCCTGGCGGGCTAGGGTGCTCGGGAAAATGCCTGATGGCGCTGCGCTTATCAGGCCTACGTTCTTTCGAGCCGTAGGCCGGACAAGGCGCTCGCGCCGCCATCCGGCTAGTGGTTGGGCAGGATCTTCCAGAACGCATCAATAAGCGGCTCATGCAGCCGCTTTTTTTGTGCACAGACGCCAAGCTCAAACGGCGTTTTCTCATCGCTGCGCTCTAAAATCATCACGCGATTGCGTACCGGTTCCGGGCTGTTCTCCAGCACCACTTCCGGCAGGAGCGCCACGCCGCAGCCCAGCGCCACCATCGAGACCATCGCCTCATGGCCGCCCACCGTCGCGTAAATTGACGGATTGCTGATCTTCTGACGGCGGAACCATAGCTCAATGCGGCGGCGGACCGGCCCCTGATCGGCCATGATGAACGGCACCGTGGACCAGTCCGGTTTCTCCACCGACACCTGGTTACGCACCGGGCAGGGCAGGGCAGGGGCAATCAGCACCACCGCCAGATTTTCCAGCATCGAAAACGCCACCGCGCCCGGCAGGGTTTCGGGCTTTCCGGCAATGGCGAGATCGGCTTCACCCGTCACCACTTTTTCCATGGCGTCCGCAGCGTCGCCGGTGGTGAGCTTGATTTCGACCGACGGATGTTCCGCGCGAAAGCGATCGAGGATGGGCGGCAGATGGCTATAGGCCGCGGTCACGGAGCAGAAAATATGCAGCTCGCCGGAAAGCGACGGCCCCTGCTGGTCAATGGTGTGCCGCAGCTGCTGGTACTGTAGCAAGGTCTGCTGGGCAAAGACGCGCAGTTCTTCCCCGGCTTCGGTGAGGGTGACGGTGCGGTTATCGCGCACAAACAGCGGCTGGCCCAGATCCTCTTCCAGGCGCTGGATCTGGCGCGAAAGCGTAGAGGGGCTGACGTGCATCGCCCGGGCGCTGCGGCCAAAGTGGCGGCTTTCCGCCAGATGCAGGAACAATTTCAAATCGCGTAAATCCACGGATTTCACCCCCTCTTTTTACATTGCAGAAATTGCAACGTGACGTTGTGAATATATCAATTTCCGCAATAAATTTCCTGTCATATAGTAAGTTCATTCTCGCATAAGCGAACCGAACAATAAGACGCATAACATCACGAGGTATCACCCATGGCTAACTACTTTAATACACTGAACTTGCGCCAGCAGCTGGCGCAGCTGGGCAAATGCCGCTTTATGGGCCGCGATGAATTTGCCGATGGCGCGAGCTACCTTCAGGGTAAAAAAGTGGTCATCGTCGGCTGTGGCGCACAGGGTCTGAACCAGGGCCTGAACATGCGTGACTCCGGGCTGGATATCTCCTACGCCCTGCGTAAAGAAGCGATCGCTGAGAAGCGTGCTTCCTGGCGTAAAGCGACCGAAAACGGCTTCAAAGTGGGTACCTACGAAGAGCTGATCCCGCAGGCCGATCTGGTGGTTAACCTGACGCCGGACAAGCAGCACTCAGACGTGGTGCGTGCGGTTCAGCCAATGATGAAAGACGGCGCGGCGCTGGGTTACTCCCATGGCTTCAACATCGTTGAAGTGGGCGAGCAGATCCGTAAAGACATCACCGTAGTGATGGTGGCGCCGAAGTGCCCGGGTACGGAAGTGCGTGAAGAGTACAAACGCGGTTTCGGCGTGCCGACGCTTATCGCAGTTCACCCGGAAAACGATCCGAAAAGCGAAGGCATGGCGATTGCCAAGGCCTGGGCAGCAGCGACCGGCGGCCACCGCGCGGGCGTTCTGGAATCTTCCTTCGTTGCCGAAGTGAAATCTGACCTGATGGGTGAGCAGACTATCCTCTGCGGTATGCTGCAGGCCGGCTCTCTGCTGTGCTTCGACAAGCTGGTGGAAGAAGGTACTGACCCGGCCTACGCGGAAAAACTGATTCAGTTCGGCTGGGAAACCATCACCGAAGCGCTGAAGCAGGGCGGCATCACGCTGATGATGGACCGTCTGTCCAACCCGGCAAAACTGCGTGCTTACGCGCTGTCTGAACAGCTGAAAACCATCATGGCGCCGCTGTTCCAGAAACACATGGACGACATCATTTCCGGCGAGTTCTCCTCCGGCATGATGGCGGACTGGGCGAACGACGATAAAAATCTGCTGACCTGGCGCGAAGAGACCGGTAAAACCGCGTTTGAAAACGCTGCACAGTTCGACGGCAAAATAAGTGAGCAAGAGTACTTCGATAAAGGCGTACTGATGATCGCGATGGTAAAAGCAGGCGTTGAGCTGGCGTTCGAAACCATGGTGGATTCCGGCATCATCGAAGAGTCTGCATACTATGAATCGCTGCACGAGCTGCCGCTGATCGCGAACACCATCGCCCGTAAGCGTCTGTATGAAATGAACGTGGTTATCTCTGATACCGCAGAATACGGTAACTACCTGTTCTCTTACGCCTGCGTACCGCTGCTGAAAGAGTTCATGACCACCCTGCAGACGGGCGATCTGGGCAAAGCGATTGCGGAAGGTGCGGTCGATAACGCGCAGCTGCGTGACGTAAACGAAGCGATTCGTAGCCACGACATCGAGAAAGTGGGCCAGAAGCTGCGTGGCTACATGACCGATATGAAGCGTATAGCGGTAGCGGGCTAATAACCTAGTCGGGTGGCGCTTCGCTTACCCGACCTACAAAACCGTAAGATGTAGGCCGGGTAAGGCGTAGCCGCCACCCGGCTTTTTTAATTGCGATACAGTACTTTTATAATGTGATAACCGAACTGGGTGTGCAGCGGTCCGGTTGGCTCCAGTACCGGGCAAGAGAAGACCACTTTATCGAACGCCGGAACCATCTGGCCCTGGCGGAATTCACCCAGATCGCCGCCGCGTTTGCCGGACGGGCAGATGGAGTGCTTCTTCGCCAGCTTGCCGAAGTCGGCGCCGTTTTTGATCTGCTCCAGAAGATCCTGAGCCAGTTTCTCTTCTTTAACAAGGATATGCAGTGCTGCTGCTGTTTTTGCCATGATCGTGCCTTGAGTGGTATGGATTAGGCTCGCTATACTACCACGCTGTTATTCTCCCCTCCTGACTTTCATTGAGCGATCATTTATGCGTTTAAACCCCGGACAACAACAAGCCGTCGAATTTGTCACCGGACCCTGTCTGGTGCTGGCAGGTGCAGGATCCGGTAAAACCCGCGTGATCACCAACAAAATCGCCCATCTGATCCACAACTGCGGGTACCAGGCGCGCCACATTGCGGCGGTTACCTTTACCAATAAAGCGGCGCGTGAGATGAAAGAGCGTGTCGGCCAGACGCTGGGCCGTAAAGAGGCGCGCGGGCTGATGATCTCCACCTTCCACACGCTGGGGCTGGATATCATCAAACGCGAGTATGCGGCGCTGGGAATGAAGTCCAACTTCTCGCTGTTTGACGACACCGATCAGGTCGCATTGCTCAAAGAGCTTACCGAAGGGCTGATCGAGGATGACAAAGTTCTGCTGCAGCAGCTGATCTCGACGATCTCCAACTGGAAAAACGATCTCATGACGCCGGCCCAGGCTGCGGCGATCGCCAAAGGCGAACGGGATCGGATCTTCGCCCACTGCTACGGCCTGTACGATGCGCACATGAAAGCGTGCAACGTGCTGGATTTCGATGACCTGATCCTGCTGCCCACGCTGCTTCTGCAGCGCAATGAAGAGGTGCGCGAGCGCTGGCAGAATAAAATCCGCTACCTGCTGGTGGATGAGTATCAGGATACCAACACCAGCCAGTACGAGCTGGTGAAATTGCTGGTAGGGCAACGCGCGCGCTTTACCGTTGTGGGCGATGACGATCAGTCTATCTACTCCTGGCGCGGCGCGCGACCGCAAAACCTGGTCCTGCTGAGCAAGGATTTCCCGGCGCTGCAGGTGATCAAGCTGGAGCAAAACTACCGTTCATCCGGTCGAATACTGAAGGCGGCGAACATACTTATCGCCAACAACCCCCACGTGTTCGAGAAACGCCTGTTCTCCGAGCTGGGCTACGGGGCGGAGCTGAAGGTGCTTAGCGCCAACAATGAGGAGCATGAAGCCGAACGCGTTACCGGGGAGCTGATTGCCCACCACTTCGTCAACAAAACCGAATATAAGGATTACGCGATCCTCTATCGCGGCAACCATCAGTCGCGCGTCTTTGAAAAGATGCTGATGCAGAACCGTATTCCGTACAAAATTTCAGGCGGTACCTCGTTCTTCTCGCGTCCGGAAATTAAGGATCTGCTGGCCTATCTGCGCGTGCTGACCAACCCGGATGACGACAGCGCCTTCCTGCGCATCGTGAACACGCCGAAGCGCGAGATTGGCCCGGCGACGCTGCAAAAGCTCGGTGAATGGGCGATGACACGCAACAAAAGCATGTTTACCGCCAGCTTCGACATGGGGCTAAGCCAGACGCTGACCGGACGCGGCTATGACTCGTTAACCCGCTTTACCCACTGGCTGGGTGAGGTGCAGCGCCTGGCAGAACGCGAGCCTGTGGCCGCCGTGCGTGATTTGATCCACGGTATTGATTACGAATCCTGGCTTTACGAAACCTCCGCCAGCCCGAAAGCGGCAGAGATGCGCATGAAAAACGTCAACCAGCTCTTTAGCTGGATGACCGAAATGCTGGAAGGCTCTGAGATCGACGAACCGATGACCCTGACGCAGGTGGTCACCCGCTTTACGCTACGCGACATGATGGAGCGCGGCGAGAGCGAAGAGGAGGCCGATCAGGTTCAGCTGATGACCCTGCATGCGTCGAAAGGGCTGGAATTCCCTTACGTCTACCTGGTCGGGATGGAAGAGGGCCTGCTGCCGCACCAAAGCAGTATTGATGAAGATAACGTCGACGAAGAGCGCCGACTGGCCTACGTGGGCATCACCCGCGCCCAGAAAGAGCTGATCTTTACCCTGTGCAAAGAGCGCAGACAGTATGGCGAGCTGGTGCGCCCGGAGCCGAGTCGTTTCCTGCTGGAGTTACCGCAGGACGACCTCATATGGGAGCAAGAACGCAAAGCGATCACTGCTGAAGAGCGTATGCACAAAGGTCAGGCTAACGTAGCTAACATTCGCGCCATGCTGGCAAAAGCTAAAGAGAAGGGATAATTCAGAAGGCGTTGTAGGCCGGGTAAGCGCAGCGCCACCCGGCATTTTTCCCGCGCTTAATTTACCTCAAGCGGCCAGTGCACATAGCTCTGCCACTGACATTCCTGTTCGACCAGCTCTGCACCCAGCGGGTGGTTATCCATCCATTTTTTCGGCAGCGTCAGCGTAAGCTTCTCGTCTTCTGCCGCAAGCGTTATGGCAGGAAGAAGATCGTCTCGGCGGCGGTTGGCAAATAAAATCGCCAGGCGAAGTAAACGGCAAAGATGTTCAGCCACGCGCGGCGGAACGGCATTCTGCTGATGGAGCGAAGAGAGATCGACGGCGTTAGTCTGGTTCAGCAGAAGCGTTGCCAGAAGCTTTTTCTGCGCGGGGGTATAGCCCGGCAAATCGAGATTACGTACCAGCCAGGCCGCATGGAGAGGGGCTTGCTTGTACTCGACGCTTAGGCCAATTTCATGCAGCGCGCACGCACTGAGCAGTAAATCGCGGCTTAACGGTTCAATATCCCAGCAGTGTTTAACCTGATCGGCGAACAGCGACGCGAGTTGTCCTACGCGCTGTGCCTGATCGGTGTCTACGATAAAGCGGCGCTGCACGTTGCGCAGCGTACGGCTGCGGATATCCTGATCGACCGACAGATGCAGCATCCCGTAGACCAAACCCTCGCGCAGGGCGCCCCCGGCCAGGGTCATACACTGGATGTTCAGCTCGGTGAAAATGGCGATCAGAATGGCAAGCCCGCTTGGGAAAACCAGCGCGCGTTCCAGCGTGAGCCCTTCAATTTCAAGCTCTTCAAGACGACCGCACTGAATAGCGCGCTGCTTAAGCTGCTGGAGCTTGGGAAGCGTAATCCGCTCGTCCATCCCCTGCGCCATCATGATTTCCTGCAGTGCCTGTACCGTACCAGAGGCACCGACGCAGACCTTCCAGCCGTGGTAACGCAGTTTTTCCATCACCGGACGCAGCACGTCGCGAGCGGCGTTTTCCGCCTCGTCGAAGTTCTCCTGGGCGAGATTTCGGTCGGTAAAGTAGCGCTCAAGCCAGGTTACGCAGCCCATCGACAGGCTGAACAGCGAGGTCGCCTGGGCACCTGTGCCGGTCACCAGTTCGGTGCTTGCTCCGCCGATATCCACCACCAGGCGACGATCGTCACCCCCGGTAGTATGCGCAACGCCCTGATAAATCAGGCGAGCTTCCTCTTCACCGCTGATGACCTGAACCGGACAGCCGAGGATTTCCTGCGCTTTGGCAATAAAATCGACGGCGTTAACCGCCAGGCGGAGCGTCGCTGTCGCGACAACACGGATTTGCGCATGCGGGATATCCTGCAAGCGTTCTGCAAAGAGGCGCAGACACTGCCAGCCACGTTCCATGGCTTCGGGGGAAAGATGATTATCACTGCTCAGGCCCGCCGCGAGGCGGACCTTGCGCTTAATGCGCGTCAGCGTTTGTATGCTTCCCGCTACCTCACGCACAACCAGCATATGAAAACTATTAGAACCGAGATCAATTGCCGCATATAGCGAGGTAGAGGTGAGCATCATGTCTTAACCTGAACGACGACGATTGCGCGGTGGACCGGAACGACGCGGGCCATTGCCGGCGCGAGGGCGGGTAAGACGCTTAGGCGGCGGCAGTTCGCTTAACAGCGCTTCCGGGTTGTATTTGCTCTGCGGGATAGAGTGACCGATGTAGGTCTCAATGGCCGGAAGGTTCAGCGCATACTCTTCGCACGCAAGGCTAATAGAGTGACCGCTTGCACCTGCGCGACCGGTACGCCCGATACGGTGAACGTAGTCTTCGCAGTCGTCTGGCAGATCGTAGTTAAAGACGTGCGTTACGGCTGGAATATGCAGACCGCGTGCGGCGACGTCGGTTGCGACCAGAATATCGAGGTCGCCACGGGTAAATTCTTCAAGAATACGCAGGCGTTTTTTCTGCGCCACGTCGCCGGTCAGCAGGCCGACGCGGTGACCGTCTGCAGCCAGATGGCCCCAGATGTCTTCACAGCGGTGTTTAGTGTTCGCAAAAATAATGGCGCGATCTGGCCACTCTTCTTCGATTAGCGTCTGCAGCAGGCGCATTTTCTCTTCATTAGAAGGGTAGAAGAGCTCTTCTTTAATGCGGTGGCCGGTTTTCTGCTCGGGTTCCACTTCTACATATTCGGCGTTGTTCATTTGTTCAAACGCCAGCTCGCGAACGCGATAAGAAAGGGTTGCAGAGAACAGCATGTTCAGACGCTGGTTGGCAGCAGGCATGCGGCGGAACAACCAACGAATATCTTTAATGAAGCCCAGATCGTACATACGGTCCGCTTCATCCAGCACGACAACCTGGATTGCACCGAGGTTAATGTGATTCTGTTTGGCGTAATCAATCAGGCGACCGGTGGTGCCGATAAGGATATCTACACCGCTTTCCAGCACTTTCAGCTGCTTATCGTAGCCGTCGCCGCCATAGGCCAGGCCAAGCTTCAGGCCAGTCGCCTGAGCCAGAGGTTCCGCGTCTGCGTGGATCTGTACCGCCAGTTCTCGCGTCGGAGCCATAATTAGCGCGCGCGGCTGGTTAACGTTGCGGTCTGCAATCGCGGGGTGAGAAAGTAAATAATGAAACGTTGACGTTAAAAACGCCATCGTTTTGCCAGTACCGGTTTGCGCCTGCCCTGCAACATCGCGGCCGGCCAGCGTCAGCGGCAGGGCGAGAGCCTGAATGGGCGTGCAGTTATGAAACCCTTTTGTTTCAAGGGCTTCAATCACCTTTGGGTGCAGGGCGAAGTCGGAAAACTTCTGTTCTGTTAAGTGTGTTTTGCTCATAGTGCGTTAGAATATCAGCTTACTATTGCTTTACGAAAGCGTATCCGGTGAAATAAAGTCAACCTTTAGTTGGTTAATGCGACATCAACACGTCGTTGGTGGAGTCGAAACCAACGTACCAGGCTTATTCCTGTGGAGTTATATATGAGCGATAAAATTATTCACCTGACTGACGACAGTTTTGACACGGACGTACTTAAGGCTGACGGGCTGATCCTCGTCGATTTCTGGGCTGAATGGTGTGGTCCTTGCAAAATGATCGCCCCGATTCTGGATGAGATCGCTGACGAATATCAGGGCAAACTGACCGTTGCCAAACTGAACATCGACCAGAACCCGGGCACCGCGCCAAAATACGGTATCCGTGGCATTCCGACCCTGCTGCTGTTCAAAAACGGTGAAGTGGCGGCGACCAAAGTGGGCGCACTGTCCAAAGGTCAACTGAAAGAGTTCCTGGACGCTAACCTGGCGTAAGGTTTCTCGGCTGCGCGTCCAGAGCGCCTAAATTGTGTGGATCTCTGGACGCCCGGCTTTAGTCGTGCTAAGTTAGCTATGACTTCGTTTTAAACATATCTTGTTGTTTGAATCTTGTTTTACCCGATACTTCCCGTTGTTGACATACACAGTGCGTGAAGTTGCTAGATTCCGGGCTTGTCACTCAATCCGTCTTGTCGTTTCAGTTCTGCGTTCTTTCCCTGTGACCAGACAGCGAACAGACATGAGTCGATGGCCGCTAAACAGGCATGGATGACCCTGCCATACCATTCACAACATTAAGTTCGAGTATCACCCCGAGTTTAAGAACCCACACCATTATGAATCTTACCGAATTAAAGAATACGCCGGTTTCTGAGCTGATCACTCTCGGCGAAAATATGGGGCTGGAAAACCAGGCTCGTATGCGCAAGCAGGACATCATTTTCGCCATCCTGAAGCAGCACGCTAAGAGTGGCGAAGATATCTTTGGCGACGGTGTGCTGGAGATATTGCAAGACGGATTTGGTTTCCTCCGCTCTGCAGACAGCTCCTACCTCGCCGGCCCTGACGACATCTACGTATCCCCTAGCCAAATCCGCCGTTTCAACCTCCGCACTGGTGACACCATTTCAGGTAAGATTCGTCCTCCAAAAGAGGGTGAACGCTACTTTGCGCTGTTGAAAGTTAACGAAGTTAACTACGACAAACCAGAAAACTCGCGCAATAAGATCCTGTTTGAGAACTTAACGCCGCTGCACGCGAACTCTCGCCTGCGCATGGAGCGTGGTAACGGTTCTACCGAAGACTTGACCGCTCGCGTTCTGGACCTGGCTTCGCCAATTGGTCGTGGTCAGCGTGGTCTGATTGTCGCGCCGCCGAAAGCGGGTAAAACCATGCTGCTGCAAAACATTGCGCAGAGCATCGCGTACAACCACCCAGACTGCGTGCTGATGGTGCTGCTGATTGACGAGCGTCCGGAAGAAGTGACCGAGATGCAGCGTCTGGTTAAAGGTGAAGTTGTGGCTTCTACCTTCGACGAACCGGCATCTCGTCACGTTCAGGTTGCGGAAATGGTTATCGAGAAGGCGAAACGCCTGGTTGAGCACAAGAAAGACGTGATCATCCTGCTCGACTCCATCACCCGTCTGGCGCGTGCCTACAACACCGTTGTTCCTGCGTCAGGTAAAGTGCTGACCGGTGGTGTGGACGCTAACGCCCTGCATCGTCCGAAGCGCTTCTTCGGTGCTGCACGTAACGTGGAAGAGGGCGGCAGCCTGACCATCATCGCGACGGCGCTGATCGATACCGGCTCCAAAATGGACGAGGTTATCTACGAAGAGTTTAAAGGTACAGGTAACATGGAACTGCACCTCTCTCGTAAAATCGCTGAAAAACGCGTCTTCCCGGCTATCGACTACAACCGTTCCGGTACCCGTAAAGAAGAGCTGCTCACCACGCAGGAAGAGCTGCAGAAAATGTGGATCCTGCGCAAAATCATCCATCCAATGGGTGAAATCGACGCAATGGAATTCCTCATCAATAAACTGGCGATGACCAAAACCAACGACGATTTCTTCGACATGATGAAACGCTCGTAACGCAAATAAAGCCAGCAAACGCCACGTTTTTACGTGGCGTTTTTCATTTATGGCTTATACGCTATAACCTCAGACTGCCAATTTTGACCAGCCGGTGCGACAATAAGATTATTCGCAGAGAAAAAACATTAATAGATTGAATAATAAACAAATGGGATTGTAAGAGGTGTGCTTTATGCCTTTAGGCGCGGCGCCTTCGTGGTTATACTTCCTTGACTAACTTTGTTGAGAACATCCATTGTGAACCTACTTGATACGTTTACTGAGCTAACCAGTATTTTTTTATTCACCACCTGCTTTTTGTTTCTGGCACGTAAGGTGGCGAAATATCTGGGGCTGGTGGATAAACCCAACTTCCGAAAACGCCATCAAGGCATGATCCCCCTGGTGGGCGGTATCTCCGTTTTTGCGGGCATCTGCTTTGCCTTCGCGATTGCTGATTATTATATTCCGCATGCCAGACTGTATCTAATTTGTGCGACGGTGCTGGTCGTGGTAGGGGCACTCGACGATCGTTATGACATCAGCGTCAAAATTCGCGCTTTTGTTCAGGCGGCGGTCGGTATCGCGATGATGGTGGTTGCAAAACTGCATCTCAGCAGTCTGGGCTACATCGTTGGCTCATGGGAGATGGTGCTTGGCCCGTTTGGCTATTTCCTTACCCTTTTTGCCGTGTGGGTTGCGATAAACGCGTTCAATATGGTGGATGGCATTGATGGCCTGCTGGGGGGACTCTCCTGCGTCTCATTTGCTGCTATCGGTATGATTTTGTGGTTTGATGGGCAATACAGTCTCGCCATGTGGTGTTTCGCTATGATTGCCGCCATTCTGCCTTATATCCTGTTGAATCTTGGTGTGCTTGGGCGTCGCTATAAAGTCTTCATGGGCGATGCGGGCAGCACGCTTATTGGATTTACCATCATCTGGATCTTGCTTGAAACCACGCAGGGTAAGGTTCATCCAATTAGCCCGGTAACTGCGCTATGGATCATTGCCATTCCGCTAATGGATATGGTGGCAATTATGTATCGCCGCCTGCGTAAAGGGATGAGTCCTTTCTCAGCCGACCGACAGCATATTCATCATTTGATCATGCGAGCAGGATTTACTTCCCGTCAGGCTTTTGTGCTTATTACGCTGGCGGCTGCTATTCTTGCGGGGATTGGCGTGGCAGCGGAATATGCCCACTTTATTCCTGAGTGGGTTATGTTGGTATTGTTCTTGCTTGCGTTTTCCCTGTATGGCTATTGCATTAAACGCGCCTGGAAAGTTGCGCGTTTCGTTAAGCGTATCAAGCGCAGGATGCGTCGAAATAGTGGCAATAATCCAACTTTAACTAAATAAACTGGGATTGTGATGACTCAACCGTTGGCGGGAGCAAAATCAGAGATGACCGAAAATGAGCTGGATATTCGTGGCTTGTTTCGCGTGTTATGGGCAGGCAAGCTGTGGATTGCTGGGGTCGCAATAGGCTTTGCGCTTGTTGCGCTCGCCTACACCTTCTTTGCAAAACAAGAGTGGAGCGCCACGGCGATCGCTGACAGACCAACGGTTAATATGCTGGGCGGGTACTACTCGCAGCAGCAGTTCTTGCGTAATCTGGATATCAAAGCCAATCTCGCTACGCCCGATCAAGCATCCGTCATGGATGAAGCCTACAAAGAGTTCGTGATGCAGCTTGCGTCCTGGGATACCCGTCGTGATTTCTGGAATCAGACGGACTATTACAAGCAGCGCATGGCGGGTAACAGTAAAGCAGATGCCGCTCTTCTGGATGACATGATTAACAATATCCAGTTTATGCCGGGTGATGCGCTTCGCAACATAAACGATAGCGTGAAGCTAATCGCTGAAACCGCGCCAGATGCCAACAACCTGCTGCGTCAGTATGTCGCCTTTGCCAGCCAGCGTGCGGCGAGCCATCTGAACGATGAGCTTAAAGGCGCATGGGCTGCCCGTACGATTCAGATGAAAGCCCAGGTGAAACGGCAGGAAGAGGTGGCTAAGGCCATTTTCAACCGCCGCGTGCACAACATTGAGCAGGCGCTGAAAATTGCGGAACAACACAATATCTCCCGCAGTGAGACGGATGTTCCGGCTGATGAACTGCCTGATTCCGAAATGTTCCTGCTTGGTCGCCCAATGCTGCAGGCGCGTCTGGAAAACCTCCAGGCCGTAGGCCCGGACTTTGATCTCGACTACGATCAAAACCGCGCCATGCTGAACACGCTGAACGTAGGGCCGACATTGGATTCCCGTTTTCAGACCTATCGTTATTTAAGAACGCCTGAAGAACCTGTAAAACGCGATAGTCCGCGCCGCGCATTCCTGATGATTATGTGGGGAATTGTGGGTGCACTGATCGGCGCTGGCGTGGCGTTAACGCGTCGCCGCACACACTGAGAACGCCGTCTACGATGAAGGCTGCGGCCTTCATCGCTTAATCGAAGAGAATCGATGTGAAAGTACTTACCGTATTTGGCACCAGGCCGGAGGCCATAAAGATGGCGCCTCTGGTTCATGCGCTGGCCAGAGATCCTGATATTGAAGCGAAGGTATGCGTTACTGCTCAGCATCGGGAGATGCTCGATCAGGTCTTGTCTCTCTTTTCTATCGTCCCGGATTACGATCTCAATATTATGAAGCCGGGACAAGGATTAACGGAGATCACCTGCCGTATTCTGGAAGGGTTAAAGCCTATTCTGGAATCGTTTAAACCAGACGTCGTGCTGGTGCATGGCGACACCACTACAACGGTTGCCACAAGCCTGGCCGCATTTTACCAGCGTATCCCCGTGGGGCACGTTGAGGCCGGTTTACGCACCGGCAACCTTTACTCGCCGTGGCCGGAAGAGGCTAACCGTACGCTCACCGGGCATCTGGCGATGTACCACTTCGCGCCTACGGAAAACTCGCGTCAGAACCTGCTGCAAGAAAATATCGCCGATAACAAAATCTTTGTGACCGGGAATACGGTGATTGACGCCCTGATTTGGGTGCGTGACCGTGTGCTGGCGAATACCGATCTTCAGGCGAAACTTGCCGCGCGTTACCCGTTCCTGAACAACGGTAAGAAGACGATTCTGGTGACGGGCCACCGTCGCGAGAGCTTTGGCCGTGGCTTTGAGCAAATCTGCCACGCGCTGGCTGAAATCGCGGCGCAGAATGAAGATGTGCAGATTGTCTATCCGGTGCATCTCAACCCTAACGTCAGCGAGCCGGTTAACCGCATCCTCGGCCATGTCGACAACGTCCTGCTGATTGAACCACAGGACTACATGCCGTTTGTCTGGCTGATGAACCACGCCTGGCTGATCCTCACCGATTCCGGCGGCATTCAGGAAGAGGCGCCTTCCCTCGGCAAGCCCGTGCTGGTGATGCGTGAAACGACCGAACGCCCGGAAGCGGTTACCGCGGGCACGGTGCGTCTGGTGGGAACGGACACGCAGCGTATCGTCGACGAGGTCACGCGCCTGCTGCACGATGACGAAGAATATCAGGCGATGAGCCGGGCCCATAACCCGTACGGTGATGGGCAGGCTTGTGGCCGTATTTTGCATGCACTTAAACACAATCGGGTATCGCTATGAGTTTTACTACCATTTCTGTCGTGGGTCTTGGCTATATTGGACTGCCTACTGCGGCTGCCTTTGCTTCTCGTCAAAAGCAGGTTGTGGGCGTGGACATCAACGCGCGAGCGGTAGAAACCATTAACCGCGGCGAAATTCATATCGTAGAGCCCGATCTCGACCGCGTGGTGAAAAAAGCGGTGGAGGGGGGATTCCTGCGCGCCAGTACCACCCCGGTTGAAGCCGATGCATATCTGATTGCGGTTCCAACGCCGTTTAAAGGCGAGCACGAGCCGGACATGGTTTACGTTGAGGCGGCGGCGAAATCTATCGCCCCTGTCCTGAAGAAAGGGGCGCTGGTCATTCTGGAATCCACGTCGCCAGTGGGCGCCACCGAACAGATGGCGCAGTGGCTGGCGGAGGCGCGCCCTGATTTGAGCTTCCCGCAGCAGGCGGGAGAGCAGGCCGATATTAATATCGCCTACTGCCCGGAGCGCGTTCTGCCAGGCCAGGTAATGGTCGAACTGATTAAAAACGATCGCGTGATCGGCGGCATGACCCCGGTCTGCTCCGCGCGCGCCAGCGAGCTGTACAAAATTTTCCTCGAAGGCGAATGCGTAGTGACCAACTCCCGCACCGCTGAAATGTGCAAACTGACGGAAAACAGCTTCCGCGACGTCAACATCGCCTTTGCGAACGAACTGTCGCTGATTTGCGCCGATCGGGGGATTAACGTCTGGGAATTGATTCGCCTTGCGAATCGCCATCCGCGCGTCAACATTCTCCAGCCCGGCCCTGGCGTTGGGGGGCACTGTATCGCCGTCGACCCGTGGTTTATCGTGGCGCAAAATCCGAAGCAGGCCCGTCTGATCCGCACCGCGCGCGAAGTTAACGACAGTAAGCCGCACTGGGTGCTGAACCAGGTAAAAGCCACGGTCGCAGACTGCCTGGCCGAGAGCGGCAAACGCGCCAGCGAGCTGAAAATTGCCTGTTTTGGCCTGGCCTTTAAGCCAAACATCGACGATCTGCGCGAAAGTCCGGCGATGGAAATTGCCGGGATGATTGCCGAGTGGCACAAGGGCGAAACGCAGGTGGTTGAGCCGAATATTCACGCGCTGCCCGCAAAGCTGGCGGGGCACTGCACGCTTACCGCTCTGGATGATGCGCTGGCAACGGCGGACGTTCTGGTACTGCTGGTGGATCATAACGCGTTCAAAGCCATCCCTGGCGATGCGGTATCTCAGCAGTATGTGGTGGATACGAAGGGTGTGTGGCGTTGAGTCAACTCAATGGCGTGCTTGAACCTCTGGAATGGGAGAGCGCTTTCTTCGGCCTGCCTTCTGCCATCGTTCGCCTGAGCGACGACGCTCCTGTCATGACGGAAGCCGACTTTGCGGCCTGGCAACGCGTGCAGGCGAAGGTTCCGGCAAGCCGAGTTGACGTGCTGGATGCGCTCCAGCAGCACGGGTTTCGGCTGGTTGAAGGCGAGGTTGACCTCTCCATCGCGCTAACCCGACATGTTTCAGCTGGCGCGGAGGTAGCAACCGAGCAGGATATCCCGGCGCTCCGGCAGCTTGCCGCGCAGGCGTTTTCCCGGAGCCGTTTTCGCGCGCCCTGGTACGCGCCAGAGGACAGCGGCCGTTTTTACGCCCAATGGATTGAGAACGCGGTCAAAGGAACATTCGACCACGTCTGCCTGGTTTTCCGTGCAGCAGATGGCCAGATTCAGGGATTTGTGTCGCTTCGCAAGCTCAGCGAACATGAGGCGCGCATTGGCCTGCTCGCAGGGCGCGGCATGGGCGAGAAACTTATGCAGGCGGCGCTACGCTGGGCACAGCAGCAGCAGCTTACCACTTTGCGCGTGGGAACCCAGATGGGCAATACCGCCGCACTTAAACGTTATATTGCGAGTGGCGCCAACGTAGAAGCCACCGCTTACTGGCTATACAGGTGACAAGATGATCCCATTTAACGCACCACCCGTCGTCGGAACCGAACTCGACTATATGCAGTCTGCCATGGGCAGCGGCAAGCTCTGTGGCGACGGCGGTTTTACGCGCCGCTGCCAGCAGTGGATGGAACAGCGTTTTCACAGCGCCAAAGTGCTGCTGACGCCGTCCTGTACGGCATCTCTGGAGATGGCGGCGCTGCTGCTGGACATCCAGCCCGGCGATGAAGTGATTATGCCAAGCTACACCTTCGTCTCCACGGCGAACGCGTTTGTCCTGCGCGGAGCGAAAATCGTCTTTGTCGATGTGCGTCCGGATACCATGAACATCGATGAAACGCTGATTGAAGCCGCGATCACCGAGAAAACACGTGCGATTGTCCCGGTTCACTACGCGGGCGTCGCCTGTGAAATGGACACCATTATGGCGATCGCCAAAAAGCATGACCTGTTTGTGGTGGAAGATGCCGCGCAGGGCGTAATGTCCACCTACAAAGGGCGCGCGCTGGGAACCATCGGCCATATCGGCTGCTTTAGCTTCCACGAAACCAAAAACTACACCGCAGGCGGTGAGGGCGGTGCGACGTTGATTAACGATCGTGCGCTGGTGGAACGTGCCGAGGTGATCCGTGAGAAAGGCACTAACCGCAGCCAGTTCTTCCGCGGTCAGGTCGACAAATATACCTGGCGCGATATTGGCTCAAGCTACCTGATGGCGGATCTGCAGGCGGCCTACCTGTGGGCGCAGCTGGAGGCCGCAGAGCGTATTAATCTGCAGCGCCTGTCCCTGTGGCAGACCTACTACGACGCGCTGGAGCCGCTGGCAAAAGCGGGGCGCATTGAGCTGCCAACCCTTCCGGCTGATTGCGTCCACAATGCCCATATGTTCTACATTAAGCTGCGCGATAACGACGATCGCAGCGAGCTGATTGCCTGGCTGAAAGAGGCCGAGATCATGGCGGTGTTCCACTATATTCCCCTGCACTCAAGCCCGGCCGGTGAGGCGTTTGGCGTGTTTGCGGGCGAAGATCGCTACACCACAAAAGAAAGTGAGCGTTTGCTTCGCTTGCCACTGTTCTACAACCTCGCGCCTGCTAATCAGCGCACGGTGATTAATACCCTTCTGAGTTATTTCGGCTGATATGTCTCTGGCGAAAGCATCGGTGTGGACGGCGGCGTCCACGCTCGTAAAAATTGGCGCCGGGCTGCTGGTCGTCAAGCTGCTGGCCGTCTCATTTGGCCCCTCAGGCGTCGGGCTGGCGGGCAATTTCCGTCAGCTGGTCACCGTGTTAGGCGTGTTAGCCGGCGCCGGGATCTTCAACGGCGTCACCAAATACGTAGCCCAATATCACGACGATCCGGCCCGGCTGCGCAACGTGGTCGGCACGTCATCGGCTATGGTGTTGGGCTTCTCGACGCTGTTGGCCATTGTCTTTTTGCTGGCTGCCGCGCCTATTAGCCAGGGGCTGTTTGGACATACGCATTATCAGGGGCTGGTGCGCCTGGTTGCCCTCGTCCAGATGGGCATCGCCTGGGCGAACCTGCTGCTGGCGTTAATGAAAGGCTTCCGCGATGCTGCCGGGAACGCCCTTGCGTTGATTCTGGGCAGCATCATCGGCGTTATTGCCTATTACGTTTGCTATCGTCTGGGCGGCTATGAGGGCGCGTTGCTGGGGCTGGCGCTGGTGCCAGCATTGGTGGTTGTGCCTGCTGCGTTTATGCTGATGCGCAGAGGCGTTATCCCCCTAAGCTACCTCAAGCCGCAGTGGGACAAAGTGTTGGCCAGCCAGTTAGGGAAATTTACCCTGATGGCGCTCATTACGTCGGTCACCCTTCCGGTGGCCTATGTGATGATGCGAAACCTGCTGGCGGCGCATTACAGCTGGGATGAAGTGGGGATCTGGCAGGGCGTGAGCAGCATTTCAGATGCCTACCTCCAGTTTATAACGGCTTCCTTTAGCGTCTATTTGCTGCCAACCTTATCGCGGCTGACCGTAAAAAAGGATATTACCCGCGAGATTATCCGCTCCCTGCGGTTTGTGCTTCCTGCCGTGGCAGCGGCCAGTTTTACCGTTTGGCTACTGCGCGACGTCGCCATCTGGCTGCTCTTCTCGGCGAAGTTTACCGCCATGCGCGATTTGTTTGCCTGGCAGCTGGTGGGCGATGTGCTGAAAGTAGGCGCTTACGTTTTCGGCTATCTGGTGATAGCGAAAGCCTCGCTGCGGTTGTATATCCTGGCGGAAATTAGCCAGTTTACGCTGCTGACGGCGTTCTCCCACTGGCTAATCCCCGGGCACGGTGCGCTAGGGGCTGCTCAGGCCTATATGGCGACCTATATTGTTTATTTCGCTGCCTGTTGCGGCGTATTTTTACTTTGGCGTAAACGCGCATGACTGCACTGATTCACATACTGGGATCGGACATCCCACACCATAACCAGACCGTTTTACGGTTCTTTAACGATGAACTGGCATCCGGCACAGCCGACGCGCGCGAGTTTATGGTTGCAGGCCAGGACAACGGCCTGAGCGCGACGTGTCCGATGCTCAACATCCGCTTCTGGCCAGATAAAGCCGCGCTGGCGAAGGCGGTTGTGGAAAAAGCGAAAGCAGACCGTGAGCAGCGCTTCTTCTTCCACGGACAGTTTAATACCGGCCTGTGGCTGGCGCTGCTGAGCGGCGGGATCAAGCCTTCCCAGTGCAGCTGGCATATCTGGGGCGCAGACCTCTACGAAGTCTCCCGCGGCTTGAAATTCCGCCTCTTCTACCCGCTGCGCCGCATGGCCCAGGGGCGTGTAGGCTGCGTATTCGCAACCCGTGGCGATCTCAACTACTTTGCAAAGCAACATCCCAGCGTACACGGTGAGCTGCTCTATTTCCCGACGCGCATGAACCCTGCGCTGAACAACATGGCTGACGATACGCCGCGCGAGGGTAAACTGACGATTCTGATCGGTAACTCCGGGGATCGCAGCAATGAGCACGTGGCGGCGCTTCGGGCGGTACATCAGCAGTTTGGCGACACGGTAAAAGTGGTTGTGCCCATGGGCTATCCGGCCAACAACGACGCTTACATTGATGAAGTTCGCCAGCAGGGGCTTGCGCTATTCAGCGCTGAGAACGTGCAAATATTGCAGAATAAGCTGGAGTTTGATGACTATCTGGCGCTGCTGAGAACGTGCGATCTGGGCTATTTTATCTTTGCCCGTCAGCAGGGAATTGGTACGTTATGTCTGCTGATCCAGGCGGGTGTTCCGTGCGTGCTCAACCGCGAAAACCCGTTCTGGCAGGATATGACCGAGCAGCACATTCCGGTGCTGTTTACCACGGATACGCTGAATGTCGCGGTGGTGCGTGAAGCGCAGCGGCAGCTTGCGCTGGTGGACAAAAGTGCCATCGATTTCTTTAGCCCGAACTACCTCACGCCGTGGCATCGCGCGCTGCGTATCGCTGCAGGAGAAAACGCATGAGCCAGTTGCAATTCAGCGGCTTGTTGGTGGTTTGGCTACTGAGCACGTTATTTATCGCCACGCTGACCTGGTTCGAATTCCGCCGCGTGCGTTTCAATTTTAACGTGTTCTTCTCGTTACTTTTCCTTTTGACCTTCTTCTTCGGCTTCCCGCTGACCAGCATTCTGGTTTTCCGCTTTGATGTTGCGGTCGCGCCGCCGGAGATCCTGCTGCAGGCGCTGCTTTCCGCGACCTGCTTCTATGCGGTGTACTACGTTACCTACAAAACGCGGCTACGTTCAGCGAAAGCGGCCGGGCCACGGCGACCGCTGTTCACCATGAACCGGGTGGAGACGCATCTGACGTGGGTGATGCTGATGGCTATCGCGCTGGTGAGCGTGGGCATCTTCTTCATGCACAACGGATTCCTGCTGTTCAAGCTGCAGTCCTACAGCCAGATCTTCTCTGCCGAAGTCTCAGGCGTGGCGCTCAAGCGTTTCTTCTACTTCTTCATTCCGGCGATGCTGGTCATTTTCTTCCTGCGTCAGGACAGCAAAGCCTGGCTGTTCTTCCTGGTCAGCACCGTCGCGTTCGGTATTTTAACCTACATGATTGTGGGCGGTACGCGCGCTAACATCATCATCGCCTTTGCGATCTTCCTGTTTATCGGCATTATTCGCGGGTGGATCTCCCTGTGGATGCTGGTCGCTGCAGGCGTTTTTGGCATTGTAGGGATGTTCTGGCTGGCGCTGAAGCGCTACGGGTTAAACGTTGCCGGTGATGAAGCGTTTTACACCTTCCTGTACCTCACGCGCGACACCTTCTCGCCGTGGGAAAATCTGGCCTTGCTGCTGCAAAACTACGACAAAATCGACTTCCAGGGTCTGGCACCTATTGTGCGAGACTTCTATGTCTTTATCCCGACCTGGCTGTGGCCCGATCGTCCGGGTGTCGTACTTAATACGGCGAACTACTTTACCTGGGAAGTGCTGAACAACCATTCCGGCCTGGCGATTTCACCGACGCTGATCGGTTCGCTGGTCGTGATGGGTGGGACCTGGTTTATCCTTCCCGGCGCGGTTGCCGTTGGATTGATTATCAAGTGGTTCGACTGGCTTTATCAGCGGGGTAACGAAGAGGCAAACCGCTACAAGGCTGCCATTTTGCACAGTTTCTGTTTTGGTGCCATTTTCAATATGATCGTGCTGGCGCGCGAGGGGCTGGATTCGTTTGTTTCCCGCGTCGTTTTCTTTATAGTCGTTTTCGGCGTCTGCCTGCTGCTGGCCAAGCTGCTGTACTGGCTGTTTGACAGCGCGGGGCTTGTACACAAGCGCGAGCCACAGGGCAGCAGAACGCTGTCGCAAGTCTGAGTAAGGAAGGTCATGACAGACACAACTACTGCGCCGCGCTATGCGCTGCGCGGTCTCCAGCTGATTGGCTGGCGAGATATGCAACACGCGCTGGATTTTCTGTTCGCGGACGGACAGATGAAATCGGGCACGCTGGTGGCTATTAACGCGGAAAAAATGCTGGCGGTAGAAGACAACGCTGAAGTCAAAAGCCTGATAGAGGCCGCTGAGTTTAAATATGCTGACGGTATCAGCGTGGTGCGCTCTATTCGTAAAAAGTTTCCCGGTGCTAATGTTTCTCGCGTGGCAGGAGCCGATCTCTGGGAGCAGCTTATGGCCCGTGCGGGCACTGTAGGCACGCCGGTATTCCTGATTGGCGGTAAGCCAGAGGTACTGACGCAGACCGAACAAAAGCTGCGCCGTCAGTGGAATGTTAACATTGTGGGCAGCCAGGACGGTTACTTCAAACCTGAAGATCGTCAGGCGCTGTTTGAACGCGTGCGCGACAGCGGGGCGAAAATCGTTACCGTGGCGATGGGATCGCCGCGTCAGGAGATCCTGATGCGAGATTGCCGTCTGGTCTGCCCGGATGCGCTCTATATGGGCGTTGGCGGCACCTATGACGTGTTCACCGGCCACGTTAAGCGCGCGCCAAAGTTTTGGCAAAAATTGGGCCTGGAGTGGCTCTATCGCCTGTTATCACAACCGACGCGCATCAAACGTCAGATCCGTCTGCTCCGCTACCTCGCTTGGCACTACACCGGAAAAATGTAATCAAAATGTAGCGCGATATGCTGTTCGCGCTGCAACTCCCCCGCAAAACTGCTGCCTTTATGTCCAATGCATTCATTTTTTTAATGCATCGTTTGCCATTTGGCCGAATTTGAGAAACCATTCGCTCCGTATTTCAGTACCCCTAAAAAACAAAAATCGGCCCAAGCCGGAAAACAGCAAACACAACCGAGGATTTATGGCAGAGAAAAAACCGGAGCTACAGCGTGGGCTGGAAGCTCGACATATTGAATTGATAGCGCTGGGCGGCACTATCGGCGTTGGCCTATTCATGGGCTCCGCAAGCACGCTCAAATGGGCTGGCCCTTCCGTCCTGCTGGCGTACATCATCGCCGGGCTGTTCGTTTTCTTCATCATGCGTTCGATGGGCGAAATGCTGTTTATGGAGCCGGTGACCGGTTCTTTCGCCGTTTACGCGCACCGTTATATGAGTCCGTTTTTTGGCTATCTCACGGCCTGGTCGTATTGGTTTATGTGGATGGCGGTAGGCATCTCGGAAATCACCGCGATAGGGGTCTACGTGCAGTTCTGGTTCCCGGATATGGTCCAGTGGATACCTGCGCTTATCGCCGTGGGGCTGGTGGCGCTGGCGAATCTGGCGGCAGTGCGCCTCTACGGTGAGATTGAGTTCTGGTTCGCGATGATCAAAGTCACCACGATTATCGTGATGATTGTGGTCGGCCTGGGCGTGATCTTCTTCGGCTTTGGCAACGGTGGGCACTCCATCGGATTCGGCAACCTCACCGAGCACGGCGGTTTCTTCGCGGGCGGCTGGAAAGGTTTCCTGACGGCGCTGTGTATCGTGGTGGCGTCCTACCAGGGCGTCGAGCTCATTGGCATTACGGCGGGTGAGGCCAAGAACCCGCAGGTCACGCTGCGTAGCGCGGTAGGGAAAGTGCTGTGGCGTATCCTGATTTTCTACGTGGGTGCGATCTTCGTTATCGTGACTATCTTCCCGTGGAATGAAATCGGCACGACCGGTAGCCCCTTCGTCCTCACCTTTGCGAAGATTGGCATCACGGCTGCAGCGGGCATCATCAACTTTGTGGTGCTGACGGCGGCGCTATCCGGCTGTAACAGCGGCATGTACAGCTGCGGGCGAATGCTCTTTGCGCTCGCCAAAAACAACCAGCTGCCGGCGGCGATGAGTAAAGTCTCACGTGCGGGCGTACCGGTTGCCGGCGTGGCGGTATCCATTGCGATTCTGCTCATTGGCTCTTGCCTGAACTACATCATCCCGAACCCGCAGCATGTCTTTGTTTACGTCTATAGCGCCAGCGTGCTGCCGGGAATGGTGCCGTGGTTTGTGATCCTGATAAGCCAGCTGCGTTTCCGTCAGGCGCACAAGCAGGCGATTGCCAGCCATCCGTTCCGCTCGATTTTGTTCCCCTACGCGAACTATGCGACGATGGTGTTCCTGATTTGCGTATTAATCGGTATGTACTTTAATGAAGATACCCGCATGTCGCTGTTTGTCGGGGCGATCTTCCTGGCCGCCGTCACGGTAGCCTATAAGTTATTTGGCCTGGGTCGCCGTTCCACCACGTAGAAAGTGGAGGATTAAGCGGCAAAATGTGCAAACCATAACCAAACGCGCATATTTTTCAAAAAAGCACTAGACAGCGGGGACGGAGGTACGTAATATCCAGCCCCGCAACGGCGCTAAGCGCCCGTAGCTCAGCTGGATAGAGCGCTGCCCTCCGGAGGCAGAGGTCTCAGGTTCGAATCCTGTCGGGCGCACCATTTACCCGGTGCTGGAGCTGCGGTGGTCTGAGAAGTAGTCAGTACCGCGTGAGTTAAGAATACAGTGGTGGCTATAGCTCAGTTGGTAGAGCCCTGGATTGTGATTCCAGTTGTCGTGGGTTCGAATCCCATTAGCCACCCCATTATTTGAAAGAGTTGTGAATTGCGAAGGTGGCGGAATTGGTAGACGCGCTAGCTTCAGGTGTTAGTGTCCTTTGGATGTGGGGGTTCGAGTCCCCCCCCTCGCACCACGACTTTTTAAATGAATTGAACTAAAAATTCAAAAAAAGCAGTACATCGGCGAGTAGCGCAGCTTGGTAGCGCAACTGGTTTGGGACCAGTGGGTCGGAGGTTCGAATCCTCTCTCGCCGACCAATTTTGAACCCCGCTTCGGCGGGGTTTTTTGTTTTCTGCCTTTCACTCTGCCTGTCGTCATTCCCCAACAAACAGTACTCCCTCCTGTCGCGATTTAACGACATTTAAATCATTGAAAAATAATAATATCGTGTGTTTCTGATATTGCTGTCTCTTAATGACGACACTTCAGGATAATAAACAGTCGTTTCCACGGGGTCAGGCGGAGCTTAGCAGCAGAATTTCCTTTTATCTTAAAATGTTGCGTAATGTAAAAGTTCTGCGTGATACATTGGCACGTAACGTGCAATAATATACCTGTAGATGCTCATTCCATCTCTTATGTTCGCCTTAGCGCCTCATAAACTCAGGAATGACGCAGAGCCGTTTACGGTGCTTATCGTCCACTGACAGATGTCGCTTCGGCCTCATCAAACACCATGGACACAACGTTGAGTGAAGCACCAAATATGTTGTCATACAGACCTGTTTAACGCCTGCTTTTATAGCAGGCGTTTTTTTATGCCTTATTCCGCATAGCAGTATAATACTACCGCAACCAGAAGCAGTGCGCCTGTCGATATAGCATACAGCGCATGTATCGCCCCGTATTCAGCCGCCGTCATCGCGGCAATGCTGGTAAAGAGCGAAGCACTGAGTGTCTGCCATCGCCAGGCTTTACCGCTGGCAGCTGAAATCTGTACGGCTTGAAAGCTACTGAGTACGCCGAACGTACCCGCCGCAAAAACAATATTCGACGCCAGATGTGCGACGAAGATCGCTGCCAGCGCGCATGCCACCCATCCGGAAAAAAATGGAAGTGTTCCGTAAGCCGCTAAAAAAATGGCAAGGCAGATCAGCAACCTTGGGGTGTGTGCCGCAAACCGCGTCAGGCTGTCTCTTTTTAGCAGAAGAGGGCCGCAAAGCTGTCCCATACTCCTGGCGAAAAGCAGAGGCAGCGCAAGACCTGCCGCGTCCTCTGGCTGGATCTGCTGCGCCAGCGCCGGCAGCAGTGCCATTGCCGGTGAACCGACCGCGGCTAGCGCGGGAAGGAGCAGCAGGCTGCGTTTTTGCCGGAGAGTCAGCGTCTGCCAGCTTAGAGAAACGGTGGAATTCTCTTTGGCGGGTACCGATGTTATGCGTGTTTCAAAGAACCGCCCGGCCAGAAATAGCATCAACAACGACCCGAGGAAGCTGGCGGCATCAATTGCCAGCAGGTCCCATACCGGAATTCTGTGAAAGAGCAGCACGCCCAGCCCCGTTCCTAACAGAATCTGAGAAGCGAAAATCACGTTCTCCAGACAGGCAGCGGCAGGCAATTCTGATTCACTGAGTCCGTGCTTGAAGAGCAGCGCAAGCGCAGGCCAGCTCATTCCACTTAGCAACGCTTCAGTGGACTGCACGGCAAGCAACGCAGGAATGCTGTGATAATGAACGCCGAGCAGCGGAAAGAGCAGGGCGAGTAAGCCCAACAGCTCGGTGAACATTAGCAGAGACAGGGGGGAAAACCGTTGGCATAGCTTTTCAGCGAGCATACTTCCGATAAACCCGGGTAGCGTGGCAAACAGGAAGGCGAGCGTTAACAGCGCCGTTGGTGCAGCCCACTGCAGCAGTAAACCAAAGACAACCACCTGGGTTAAGCCGTTTCCCAGCGACGAAAAAATAAAGGCGCAGCTCATCAGGCGCAGCCAGCCGTGAGCGCGGAGCGCCTCAATAAGCGTATACAAAAGGGAGTTCATGACGATTTCCTTTCAAAAACGATATAGTCCACGCGCAATTTGCACGTGTATAAATAAAGGTTAATGAAAAGAGATCGTTACATTGGCGGGTTCGTATCCTGATTGAGATGTAAAGAATGTAGCAGGAGAGCCGCAATAAAAAAAGGAGGCCGCCTGGCCTCCTTTTTAGTTACGGCTGAGTGCCGTTATTCTGCAACGTCAGCATAAGTCCATCGCGCCGCATGGCGGCAGCTTCTTCCGGCTTATGCTGCTTGTCCAGCGCATCGGCCAGCCAGGCGTAGTCAAAGGCATCCGGGCGCTGCTTCAGCGCCGCGCGGAATGCCAGGCTCGCTTCCTGCCACTCGCCGTGCTTCATCAGCGACTGACCGAGCGTGCTCCACAGCAGCGGACGATCGCCAACGGTTTTGATCTGCTGGCGCAGCACTTTCTCGATTTGCTCCGGATTATTGGTTTTCAGGCGCGGGATCACCATGACCAGACGATCGTCGTACTGACGTTTCAGGCCGTCGAGAAGGATCTCCTGCGCGGTGTCATGATCGTCACATTCAATCAGATGTTCCGCCATTGCCACCTGCAGTGGAACCTGCTGACGCGTTTTACGGCTTTGATTCTTCCACCAGGTTTTCAGCCCATCGCTGCCCAGATCGGCACGGGCCTGATCCATCAGCCCAATCCATGCGAGGCGCTGAAGTTCATCACGATGCTCGTCATCGCCCACGTCGGCTTTCGCCATGGAAGGAATGATGTCCAGCAGCGAGCCCCATGCGCCGGTGCGAATATAGGCCTGCTCGGCAAGCCGCAGCACCTCAGGGTGACGGGGGGTAATTTCCAGCAGGCGATCGATGCCGTGACGCGCCGCGTGGTTTTCGTTACGCGCCAGCTGTAAGCGAACGCGGGTGATTTCGACCGGAATCGGATCTTTGGAAGACAGCTCAGACGCACGCTCAAGATGCTGATTGGCACGGGCTTCATCACCACGCTGCTGCGCGGCTTCAGCGGCCAGCAGGTAGTTCACCACCGGCTGCTCGGCGTGGTCGGCATTCTTCGACATCAGCTTTTCAACCTGCTGATAATCACCTTCGGCCAGCTTGAGCAGCGCCTGCTCGGTTTGCTTACGGGCGCGTCGGCGCTTACGGCCAACGAACCAGCCGCGGGTATGCGCTCCGGTACGGAAGATGCGGCGCAGGACCCATTCGACAGCAAACAGGACCACGACCCCGAGGATCAGGATAATCACCAGCCCCGTCACGCTTGTCTCGATATTGTAGTTATCCGTCTGGATCAGCACATAGCCCTGGTGCCCCGCAAGCATGGGCCCCAGCACGATCCCAGCGATCAGCAGGATAAAGAGGAAGAGAACTTTAAGCATCGTTACTCTCCTTGTGGTGCGCTTTCAGGTGCTGGCGTAGCGGCAGGCGCTTCGGCAGCGGGCTGCGCCGCAACGCCTGGCTGTGCCAGCAGGTTACGCACGCGCGTCTGCATCAGCTTCTCGAGGATCGGCTGGCTTTCCAGCTTATCCGGCACGTTCATGGTGATGTTCTGCTGACTCAGCTTATCAATATCGTCGAGGAACGCGGTGGTCGTCGCATCATCGGTATTGTAGTAAGCGCGTACCCACGTTGAGACGTTATCCAGCGCCTGCTTGTAAGTCTCTTCCTGATGACGCGGTACGGCCTGTGCCGCAACCAGCAGGCGAGAGCGAATATTTTCACGCAGGTAGATATCCTGATTCGGCGCCAACAGCGGTACGGCTGTTTCATCGCGGCGGCGGATGGTAATAAAGCTGTCCATAAAGTTCTGCCAGCTTTTTTGCAGGTTCACGCGCCATTCGCTCAGGGAACTGGACAGCTCGGTGCCGTCGGAATCCATCGGGGAGTCGTCGTCGTTATTATCCGCCAGCTGCAGGTTATCAATCTGATTTGAGAGCTGATTAACCTTGAGAATGATGCCGTCGTAATCCACCTGCGACACCGCAGACAGGCTGGCGATATCTTCGGTAATGGCGCGGCGCGCGGTAATCAGGCTTGGGTCATTCATGTCAGCCAGGCTTGCGTCAGCGCTTTTCAGCAGCGCGGCGGCGGTGGTGACGTCCTGATCGCTCCACAGCTTACGTCCGGCCAGCTTCACCAGAAAATCGGCCTGTGAGAGCAGCCAGGTTTTGGCATCGGTCCCGGAAATGGTGGCGACTTTTTCCTGCACTTCGCCCAGCTGTTTGGTCAGCTCTTCCTGCTTGCTGTTGGCGGCTGCGAGCGCGGCAGACTGCTGTTTGATCACGCCTTCCAGCTCGGTCTTCTGCGTCTCCTGCGCTTTTTGCAGGGCGGTGACCTGGTTCACCAGCGCGTCGCTGGTTGCCGTCTGGTTGGTGCCTTGTTTCTTCACCAGTCCGTAAAGACCCACGCCTGCGGCGAGGGCAATCGCGATGGCAACAACGCTCAGCGTCAGGCTGGTTTTGTTGCTGCCGTTTTTCTTCTCAGCGGCCTTTTCAGTCGTCTCTGGCTGTGGCGTAACCTCCACAGTCTCCCTGGTCTCTTCAACCACGGCGGAGGATTTGTCTTGTTCCGTCATTATGGCTTCCCGTTATGAGAGTTATTGTAATGCGCGCAGGAGCGCATCGTTGTCGGCGTTATCAGCGATCCGAATATCTTGCCAGCCCAGTTCCCGGGCGTGGTTCGCCAGACGCTCACTGACGACCAGAAGCCGACAGCGGAGTAACCAGTTTTCACGATACCATTGCGGAATGAGCGCCCAAAGCTGCTGCAGCATCTCGCCGCTGGTGACCACCAGGGTATTGATGCCGCGCATGTGCCAGCGCATCGCCTCTTCCGCACCGTCATAATCTTTTGCACAGCGCTGATAGCATTCGCAGAACGTGACGTCGGCGCCGCGCTCGCGCAGGGTTTCGCCCAACAGTTCACGCCCACCGTTACCGCGTAAAATCAGCGCGCGTTTTCCGGCAATAGTTTGTAATTCAGGTAATTGTAGCAAGACTTCGCTGATTTCCCGATCTAACGGATAGCGAACGTCTGTTCCACTAACGGTATGCAGAGCCAGCGCGGTAGTGCGACCAATTGCGAAATAGCGGGGTGAGGATGGCCAATGGCGTCCTTCCTGCTGCAGCTGCGCATGGGCAAATTCCACGGCGTGCTGCGATAGCGCAAACAGGAGGTCGCCTTCCTGCAGGGTATTCATCTTGTCGGTGAGCAAAGAAAGCTCCCGACCGGGGGAGAATTCAATCAACGGAAAACTCCAGGCCACCTGCCCCAGTGCGCGCAGACGGCTCACTAATTGCTCTCCTGCGGGAGAAGGGCGGGTGACAAGAATACTCATGCAGGGGGTTCTCCGTTATAAACCTCGGCCAAAATTTCACGCGCGCCGTTATTCAGCAGCTCTTCCGCCAGCGATACGCCAAGCGCTTCGGCATCCTGCGGCTGGCCGCGACGTTCGCCGCGTACCATCTGCGAACCGTCCGGCGCGCCAACCAGCGCGCGCAGCCACAGTTCACCGTCTGTTAATTCAGCATAGCTGCCAATTGGCACCTGACATCCCCCTTCAAGGCGGGTATTCATGGCGCGTTCGGCTTTTACGCGGATAGACGTCTCGTCGTGATTGAGCGGCGCAAGCAGTTCGCGGGTTTTCGCATCGTCCAGGCGACACTCAATCCCCACCGCACCCTGACCCACGGCCGGGAGCGAAAGCTCGGGCGGCAGCGCGACGCGAATGCGAGACTCCAGCCCCAGGCGCTTAAGGCCTGCGACGGCGAGAATAATGGCATCGTAATCGCCGTTATCCAGCTTGCCCAGCCGCGTGCCGACGTTACCGCGCAGCGACCGGATCACGAGGTCCGGACGGCGCTCAGCCAGCTGACACTGGCGGCGTAAACTTGATGTGCCAACCACGCTGCCCTGAGGCAAGGCATCGAGAGAATCATAGTGATTGGAGACAAACGCATCGCGCGGATCGTCCCGCTCGCAGATGGTCACCAGTCCCAGCCCTTCCGGAAACTCTACCGGCACGTCTTTCATCGAATGCACGGCGATATCGGCGCGGTTCTCAAGCAGTGCCGTTTCCAGCTCTTTGACAAACAAGCCTTTACCGCCGACTTTCGCCAGCGGTGTATCAAGAATCACATCGCCACGCGTGACCATCGGCACCAGCTCGACGCGCAATCCGAAATGGCAGGCCTCAAGGCGCTGCTTAACATAATGTGCCTGCCAGAGCGCAAGGGGGCTTTGGCGTGTGGCAATTCTCAAAACATTGTCTAACATGCTTGTTACCGTCATTATCAATCACTAACCATCCTAACATTGTTGACTCTAGGATGGCAGTTTTACGGTTGATGAAGATAAAGAGGGACAAGGCGGCGTACGCGTCGACCGCAGCCGTATTCAGGAATTTACACGTTCAGATCGGTGCTACACTTGTATGTAGCGCATCTTTCTTTACGGTCAATCGGCAAGGTGTTAAATTGATCACGTTTTAGACCATTTTTTCGTCGCTACCACCATAAAGATAAGGGCGAAAAAGGGTAACGGTTATCTTTTTGAAATACTGCGGGCTCGCCATTATTCGATTGTGGAATAACGTGCAACACCCGGAAACATCAGGCGATACGTCTTGTACCTCTATATTGAGACTCTGAAACAGAGACTGGATGCCATAAACCAACTGCGTGTCGATCGCGCGCTTGCTGCCATGGGCCCTGCTTTCCAGCAGGTGTACAGTCTTCTGCCGACATTATTGCACTATCACCATCCGCTGATGCCGGGTTACCTCGATGGTAACGTTCCCAAGGGCATTTGCCTCTTCACGCCTGATGAAACCCAACAGCATTATCTGAACGAGCTGGAACTCTACCGCGGCATGCCGCCCCAGGACTCCCCAAAAGGTGAACTTCCGATAACGGGCGTTTACTCCATGGGAAGTACCTCATCGGTAGGGCAAAGCTGTTCTTCTGACCTGGATATCTGGGTCTGTCATCAATCCTGGCTCGACAATGAAGAGCGCCAGCTGCTGCAGCGTAAATGCAGCCTGCTGGAGAGCTGGGCGGCGTCGCTCGGCGTGGAAGTGAGCTTCTTCCTGATTGATGAAAACCGTTTCCGCCATAACGAAAGCGGCAGTCTCGGTGGTGAAGACTGCGGCTCGACCCAGCACATGCTGCTGCTGGACGAATTCTACCGTAGCGCCGTACGCCTGGCCGGTAAGCGTATTCTGTGGAATATGGTGCCGTGCAGTGAAGAAGAGCATTACGACGATTACGTCATGTCGCTGTACTCGCAGGGCGTACTGACGCCGAATGAATGGCTGGATCTGGGCGGCCTCAGCTCCCTGTCCGCCGAAGAGTACTTTGGCGCAAGCCTCTGGCAGCTCTATAAGAGCATCGATTCACCGTATAAAGCGGTGCTGAAAACGCTGCTGCTCGAGGCTTACTCCTGGGAATATCCCGCGCCGCGCCTGCTGGCGAAAGACATCAAGCAGCGCCTGCACGACGGTGAGATTGTCTCCTACGGGCTCGATGCCTACTGCATGATGCTCGAACGCGTCACCGAATACCTGAAAGCCATTGATGACACCACGCGTCTTGACCTGGTGCGTCGATGTTTCTATCTCAAAGTCTGTGAAAAACTCAGCCGCGAACGCGCGTGCGTTGGCTGGCGTCGTGAAGTGGTTAGTCAGTTAGTCAAAGAGTGGGGATGGGACGAAGAGCGTCTGTCCATGCTCGACAACCGCGCCAACTGGAAAATCGATCAGGTGCGTGAAGCGCACAACGAACTGCTCGATGCGATGATGCAAAGCTACCGTAACCTGATCCGCTTTGCGCGCCGTAACAACCTCAGCGTTTCTGCCAGCCCGCAGGATATCGGCGTCTTGACCCGTAAACTGTACGCCGCGTTTGAAGCGCTGCCGGGTAAAGTTACCCTGGTTAACCCGCAGATTTCGCCGGACCTGTCAGAACCGAACCTCACCTTTATCTTTGTGCCGCCGGGCCGCGCAAACCGCACCGGGTGGTATCTCTACAACCGTGCGCCAAGCATGGACTCGATCATCAGCCATCAGCCGCTGGAGTATAACCGCTACCTGAACAAGCTGGTGGCCTGGGCCTGGTTCAACGGCCTGTTGACCTCGCGCACGCGCCTGTTTATTAAAGGCAACGAGGTCGTTGATCTCGCTAAGCTGCAGGAGATGGTCGCAGATGTCTCGCACCACTTCCCGCTGCGTCTGCCTGCGCCAACGCCAAAAGCGCTCTACAGCCCGTGCGAAATTCGCCATCTGGCGATTATCGTCAATCTGGAATACGACCCGACGGCGGCCTTCCGCAATCAGGTGGTCCACTTTGACTTCCGCAAGCTGGACGTCTTCAGCTTTGGCGAGCAGCAAAACTGCCTGGTGGGCAGCGTAGATCTGCTGTACCGAAACTCGTGGAACGAGGTGCGTACCCTGCACTTCAACGGCGAGCAGGCGATGATCGAAGCGCTGAAAACCATTCTCGGCAAGATGCACCAGGACGCCGCGCCGCCGGACAGCGTGGAGGTGTTCTGCTATAGCCAGCATCTGCGCGGACTGATCCGTACCCGCGTTCAGCAGCTGGTGTCTGAATGCATTGAGCTGCGCCTCTCAAGCACCCGCCAGGAAACCGGACGCTTCAAAGCGCTGCGCGTCTCCGGCCAGACCTGGGGCCTGTTCTTCGAACGCCTGAACGTGTCGGTACAGAAGCTGGAAAACGCCATCGAGTTCTACGGCGCGATTTCGCACAACAAGCTGCACGGCCTGTCGGTTCAGGTGGAAACCAACCACGTCAAGCTGCCGCAGGTGGTGGACGGATTCGCCAGCGAAGGGATTATTCAGTTCTTCTTTGAAGAGTCGGGTGATGATGCCGGGTTTAACATCTACATTCTGGACGAGACCAACCGCGCCGAAGTGTATCACCACTGCGAAGGCAGCAAAGAGGAGCTAGTGCGTGACGTCAGCCGCTTCTATTCGTCGTCGCATGACCGCTTTACCTACGGCTCAAGCTTTATCAACTTTAACCTGCCGCAGTTCTATCAGATCGTGAACGTCGACGGTCGCGCACAGGTGATCCCGTTCCGTAATCAGGCCGTTGCGCCTGCCGTGCCTGCCAGCCAGGATACCGCGCCGCTGTTGCAGCAGTATTTCTCCTGAGGTGTTTCGCCGGGTGGCGCTGACGCTTACCCGGCCTACGGTTCGAGCTGTTGTAGGCCCGGTAAGGCGTAGCCGCCACCGGGCAACAAAACTACCTGAAACTCACAGCCTCACCCGCCTGCGCCGTCGCCGCCTGCTCCAGCAGATCCCAGAACGTTTCGCCGCTGCGGTCGCATACCCACTCGTCACCCTTCATATCGAAGTGATAGCCGCCCTGTTTGGCCGCCAGCCACACCTGGTGAAGGGGCTCCTGGCGGTTAATAATGATTTTGCTGCCGTTCTCAAAGCTTAACGTCAGGATGCCGCCGTTGATTTCACAATCGATATCGCTGTCGCCGTCCCAGTCGTCCAGACGCTCTTCGATGGTCATCCACAGGGTGTCGGCAAGGCGATGGAATTCACTGTCGTTCATGGTTTTGTTCCTGTTTTTCGTGATGGCGGCAGTATAACGCTAAATAATTCCCGTTGCAGGAAAGCGGCAAACTCTTGCTTTTGTGTCTTCTCCTGCGATGATAGAAACAGATTTGAACTTACGGGCAACTTTATAATGAAAAACGTCTTTGGAACGCTGGCCGTTCTCATCACGCTGTTTAGCCTGACCGGCTGTGGGCTGAAAGGGCCGCTGTACTTCCCGCCTGCGGATAAAACCGCACCGCCGCCAACGAAGCCTGTGCAAAGCGGCATTGAGTCAACCACGCCAGATACCAACGATCGTGGCAATGATGGTGGCCCGACTCAGGTTAATCTCTGACAGATTACGTTCTGTACCCGCGCAATGGAGCGAATGATGCAGTTCTCTAAAATGCATGGCCTTGGCAACGATTTTATGGTCGTCGACGCGGTAACGCAGAATGTCTTTTTCTCCCCGGAGCTGATCCGCCGCCTGGCAGATCGGCATCTGGGCGTCGGGTTCGATCAGCTGCTGGTGGTTGAGCCGCCGTACGATCCCGATCTCGATTTCCACTACCGCATCTTTAACGCCGACGGTAGCGAAGTTAACCAGTGCGGCAACGGCGCGCGCTGTTTTGCCCGCTTTGTCCGCCTGAAAGGGCTGACCAACAAACGCGATATCCGCGTCAGTACTGCGAACGGCCGTATGGTGCTCAGCGTCACCGACGACGAGCTGGTACGCGTGAACATGGGCGAGCCAAACTTCGAGCCTTCCGCCGTGCCGTTCCGCGCAAACAAAGCGGAAAAGACCTATATTATGCGTGCGGCCGAGCAGACAGTATTGTGCGGCGTCGTCTCGATGGGCAACCCGCACTGCGTGATTCAGGTTGATGATGTGGTAACCGCTGCGGTCGAAAGCCTCGGCCCGGTGCTGGAAAGCCACGAGCGCTTTCCTGAGCGGGCGAACATCGGCTTTATGCAGGTGGTGAAGCGCGAGCATATTCGCCTGCGGGTTTACGAGCGCGGCGCGGGCGAAACCCAGGCCTGCGGCAGCGGTGCCTGTGCAGCCGTTGCGGTAGGCATCTCCCAGGGATTACTGGCAGAAGAGGTTCGCGTGGAGTTACCGGGCGGTCGGCTTGATATCGCCTGGAAAGGACCGGGTCATCCACTGTATATGACGGGCCCGGCGGCACATGTCTATGACGGGTTTATCCATCTATGAAACAACCAGGGGAAGAACTGCAGGAAACAGTGACGGAGTTGGACGACAGCGCTGTTGTTGATTATCTGCTGAACAATCCTGAGTTTTTTATTCGCAATGCACGCGTCGTCGAAGCGATGCGCGTGCCGCATCCGGTTCGCGGGACCGTGTCGCTGGTTGAATGGCACATGGCGCGCTCCCGCAACCACATCAATCAGCTCGAAGAGAATATGACGCTGCTGATGGAGCAGGCCAGCAATAACGAAAGCCTGTTCTATCGGCTGCTGAATTTGCAGGCACGCCTGGCCTCCGCGCATAGCCTTGAAGAGTTTCTCAGCCGCTTCCACCGCTGGGCGCGCGAGCTTGGTCTGGCGGGCGCGACGATTCGCCTCTTCCCGGACCGCTGGCGCATTGGCGCGCCGTCTGGTTTCACCCATCTGGCGCTCAGCCGCCAGGCATTTGAGCCGCTGCGCATTCAGCGTCTGGGCCATGAGCATCACTATCTGGGGCCGCTGAACGGGCCTGAGCTGCTGGTGGTACTGCCGGAAGCCAAAGCGATTGGCTCGGTAGCGATGTCGCTGATGGGGCGCGACGGCGATCTGGGCGTCATGTTATTCACCAGCCGCGACGCGCATCACTATGAGCAGGGGCAAGCCACGCACCTGCTGCAGGAGATTGCCCTGATGCTGCCCGAGCTGCTGGAGCGCTGGATTGAGCGCGTATGACGGACGCCCTGCTCGCCGCTGACGTTGCGCGCTTTCTGCGCTATCTGGGCGTGGAGCGTCAGCTTAGCCCCATTACGCTGCTCAACTACCGGCGCCAGCTCGATGCCATCATGCAGATTGCCGATGAGATCGGCCTGAAAACCTGGCAGCAGTGCGATGCCGCCACGGTTCGCGGGTTCGTCGTGCGCAGCCGTAAAAAAAACCTTAGCCCGGCAAGCCTTGCGCTCAGGCTGTCTGCGCTGCGCAGTTTCTTCGACTGGCTGGTGAGCCAGGGCGGATTAAAAGCCAATCCGGCGAAAGGCATCGCCACGCCAAAAGCCCCGCGCCATCTGCCGAAAAATATCGACGTCGACGACGTAAACCGCCTGCTGGATATCGACCTTAACGACCCGCTGGCCGTGCGCGACCGCGCGATGCTGGAGGTGATGTACGGTGCGGGCCTGCGTCTTTCCGAGCTGGTGAATCTCAATATCAAACATCTCGATCTCGAATCCGGTGAGGTGTGGGTGATGGGTAAAGGCAGCAAAGAGCGCCGTCTGCCGATTGGCCGCAACGCGGTCTCCTGGATTGAGCACTGGCTGGATCTGCGCGGGCTGTTTGGCGCAGAAGAAGATGCGCTATTTTTATCGAAGCTCGGCAAGCGGATCTCGGCGCGTAACGTGCAGAAGCGCTTTGCGGAGTGGGGCATTAAGCAGGGGCTGAACAGCCACGTTCACCCGCACAAGCTGCGCCACTCTTTTGCCACACACATGCTGGAATCAAGCGGCGATCTGCGCGGCGTGCAGGAACTCCTGGGCCACGCGAATCTGTCGACCACTCAAATCTATACCCACTTAGACTTCCAACACCTTGCCTCGGTGTATGACGCGGCGCATCCACGCGCCAAACGGGGGAAATAATGCGTTTTTACCGCCCACTCGGTCAGATCTCGGCCCTGACGTTTGACCTTGATGACACCCTTTATGACAACCGCGAGGTGATCCTGCGTACCGAGCAGGAGTCGCTGGCGTTTGTGCAGAACTACCATCCCGCGCTGAAAGCGATGCAGAACAAGGACTTTCAGCAGCTGCGTCAGTCCCTGCGTGAAACCGAGCCGGAGATTTACCACGACGTGACCGAATGGCGCCGCCGCGCGGTCGAGCAGGCGATGCTCAACGTTGGCCTGAGCGCGCGCGAGGCGGCTATTGGCGCGGAGGCGTCGATGGAGAACTTTGCCAAATGGCGCAGCCGTATCGACGTGCCGCAGGAGACTCACGACACGCTGGCGAAGCTCGCCGAAAAGTGGCCGCTGGTGGCCATCACCAACGGCAATGCCCAGCCTGAACTCTTTGGCCTCGGGGATTACTTTGAATTCGTGCTGCGCGCGGGCCCGCACGGGCGCTCGAAGCCGTTCAACGATATGTATCACCTGGCGGCGGAGAAGCTAAACCTGCCGCTCGGTGAGATCCTGCACGTCGGCGACGACCTCACTACGGACGTGGCCGGGGCAATCCGCTGCGGCATGCAGGCCTGCTGGATCAGGCCGGAAAACGCCGACCTGATGACCACGCTCGACAGCCGTCTTCTGCCGCACGTGGAAATTTCGCGGTTGGCATCCCTCACGACGCTGATATAATCACCAGTAATATTGTATAAATTACCAGGGTTTTGCAGTTGTAGGCCCGGTAAGCGAAGCGCCACCGGGCGTTTTGCTGTGTTCCTGAATACTATGTGACGGTGCCAATGGACGTTTCTTACCTGCTCGACAGCCTTAATGACAAACAGCGTGAAGCCGTAGCGGCCTCGCGCACCAACATGCTGGTGCTGGCTGGGGCGGGCAGTGGTAAGACGCGCGTGCTGGTTCACCGCATTGCCTGGCTGCAGAGCGTGGAGAACTGCTCCCCGTACTCCATCATGGCGGTGACGTTTACCAACAAGGCGGCGGCGGAGATGCGTCACCGTATCGCGCAGCTGATGGGCACCAGCCAGGGCGGCATGTGGGTCGGCACCTTCCACGGCCTGGCGCACCGCCTGCTGCGCGCGCACCATATGGACGCCAACCTGCCGCAGGATTTCCAGATCCTCGACAGTGAAGACCAGCTCCGCTTGCTGAAGCGCCTGATCAAGGCGATTAACCTCGACGAGAAGCAGTGGCCGCCGCGTCAGGCGATGTGGTACATCAACGGCCAGAAAGACGAAGGGCTGCGCCCGCACCACATTCAGAGCTTCGGCAACCCGGTCGAGCAGACCTGGCAGAACGTCTACAAGGCCTATCAGGAAGCCTGCGATCGCGCCGGTCTGGTGGATTTCGCCGAGCTGCTGCTGCGCGCCCACGAGCTGTGGCTCAACAAGCCGCACATCCTGCAGCACTACCGTGAGCGCTTCACCAATATCCTGGTGGACGAATTCCAGGATACCAACAACATCCAGTACGCGTGGATCCGCCTGCTGGCCGGTGATACCGGCAAGGTGATGATCGTGGGCGATGACGACCAGTCGATCTACGGCTGGCGCGGGGCGCAGGTTGAAAACATCCAGCGCTTCCTCAATGATTTCCCCGGCGCACAGACCATTCGTCTGGAGCAGAACTACCGCTCGACGAACAACATCCTCAGCGCGGCTAACGCCCTGATCGAAAATAACAACGGCCGTCTGGGTAAAAAGCTGTGGACCGACGGCGTCGACGGTGAACCGATCTCGATTTACTGCGCGTTCAACGAACTCGACGAAGCGCGCTTCGTGGTGAACCGCATCAAAACCTGGCAGGACAACGGCGGCGCGCTGGAGCAGTGCGCCATTCTCTATCGCAGCAACGCCCAGTCGCGCGTGCTGGAAGAGGCGCTGCTGCAGGTGAGCATGCCGTACCGCATTTACGGCGGTATGCGCTTCTTCGAACGTCAGGAAATCAAGGACGCGCTCTCGTACCTGCGCCTGATCGCCAACCGTAACGATGACGCGGCCTTTGAGCGCGTGGTGAACACGCCAACGCGCGGCATTGGTGACCGCACGCTGGACGTGGTGCGTCAGGCCTCGCGCGACCGCCAACTGACGCTGTGGCAGGCGTGCCGCGAGCTGTTGCAGGAAAAGGCCCTCGCCGGACGTGCCGCCAGCGCGCTGCAGCGCTTTATTGAGCTGATAGACGCTCTGGCGCAGGAAACCGCCGACATGCCGCTGCACGTGCAGACCGACCGGGTGATCAAAGACTCCGGCCTGCGCATCATGTACGAGCAGGAGAAGGGCGAGAAGGGCCAGACCCGTATTGAGAACTTAGAGGAACTGGTGACGGCAACGCGCCAGTTCAGCTACAACGAAGAAGACGAAGACCTGATGCCGCTGCAGGCGTTCCTTTCCCACGCCGCGCTGGAAGCGGGCGAGGGGCAGGCGGACACCTGGCAGGATGCGGTTCAGCTGATGACCCTGCACTCCGCCAAAGGCCTGGAGTTCCCGCAGGTGTTCATCGTCGGCATGGAAGAGGGGATGTTCCCGAGCCAGATGTCGCTGGATGAGGGCGGCCGGCTGGAAGAGGAGCGTCGTCTGGCCTACGTCGGCGTGACCCGTGCGATGCAAAAGCTGACGCTGACCTACGCCGAAACCCGCCGTCTGTACGGCAAAGAGGTCTATCACCGTCCGTCGCGCTTCATCGGCGAGCTGCCGGAAGCGTGCGTGGAAGAGGTGCGCCTGCGCGCCAGCATCAGCCGTCCGGTCAGCCATCAGCGCATGGGCGCGCCGATCTCGGAAAATGACACGGGCTACAAGCTGGGCCAGCGCGTGCGCCATTCGAAGTTTGGTGAAGGCACCATCGTGAATCTGGAAGGCAGCGGCGAGCACAGTCGTCTGCAAGTGGCGTTCCAGGGGCAGGGGATCAAATGGCTGGTGGCGGCCTATGCGAAGCTGGAAACAGTCTAACATTCAGAAAAATATCATTATTTTGTAATGATCTGCTAACCTTATACGTTGAAGGTCAATTAATGCCCTTCAGCGTCCCGTTGCGTGTTGACGCCACAGTTATAGCTGGCGTAACATGCGCGCACGATTACGCTAAGAGGACATTCGCCTTGGACACACCCAGTAGATACTGGCTCAATTCCCTGTCATCCAGGAACAACTCCTAAGGCTATCTCCTCTTGCTGATGGCCTTAGTGGTTGTCAGCGACTGCATTATTCCCGTCGCGCTGAGTCAGGCTGTTTAATGGTCTGAAACCCAATTTGTTTCTGTGTGCCCACCGAACTGTCCGATATTTTTTGCATTGGGAGTCCCGGTCATGTTGAGCGCATTTCAACTCGAAAAAAACCGACTGACTCGGCTTGAAGCCGAAGAGTCACAGCCCCTCATTGATGCCGTATGGGTGGATCTGGTCGAGCCGGACGACGATGAGCGCCTTCGCGTACAATCTGAGCTGGGGCAAAGCCTGGCAACCCGCCCGGAACTGGAAGACATCGAAGCATCTGCACGTTTCTTTGAAGACGAAGACGGCCTGCACATCCACTCCTTCTTCTTCTTTGAAGATGCCGACGACCACGCGGGTAACTCTACCGTGGCGTTTACCATCCGCGACGGCCGTCTGTTTACCCTGCGCGAGCGTGAACTGCCTGCGTTTCGTCTCTACCGCATGCGCGCCCGCAGCCAGGCGATGGTGGACGGCAACGCCTACGAGCTGCTGCTCGACCTGTTCGAAACCAAAATCGAACAGCTGGCGGATGAAATAGAGAACATCTACAGCGATCTGGAAAAACTCAGCCGCGTGATCATGGAGGGCCATCAGGGCGATGAATACGACGAAGCGCTCTCCACGCTGGCAGAGCTGGAAGATATCGGCTGGAAGGTGCGTTTGTGTCTGATGGATACCCAGCGCGCGCTGAACTTCCTGGTGCGCAAGGCGCGTCTGCCGGGCGGCCAGCTGGAGCAGGCGCGTGAGATCCTGCGCGATATCGAATCCCTGCTGCCGCACAACGAATCCCTGTTCCAGAAGGTAAACTTCCTGATGCAGGCGGCGATGGGTTTTATCAACATCGAGCAGAACCGCATCATCAAGATCTTCTCGGTGGTATCCGTAGTGTTCCTGCCGCCGACGCTGGTGGCATCCAGCTATGGGATGAACTTCGAGTTTATGCCGGAGCTGAAGTGGAGCTTTGGTTACCCGGGGGCGATTATCTTCATGATCCTCGCGGGATTGGCGCCGTATCTATACTTTAAGCGGAAGAACTGGCTTTGAGAAATTGCCCGGTGGCGCTGCGCTTACCGGGCCTACGATCGTGTTCCCTCTCCCTTTGGGAGAGGGTTAGGGTGAGGGGAGCACTACAACCCTTTGCGCACCCTGCGCTGGGTATAAATCGCATCCGCAACAAAGATGGCCAGCGCCACCCAGATGAAGGCGAAGGTCACCATCTTGTCCGCGCCCGGCACTTCACCGTAAAACACCACAGCCAGCAGGAACATCAGCGTCGGGCCAATGTACTGGAAGAAGCCCAGCGTGGAGAGCCGCAGGCGCGTCGCCGCACCGGTGAAGCACAGCAGAGGAATGGTGGTCACCACGCCCGCCGCCATCAGCATCAGGTTCAGCGACCACGGGTTACTGCCCATGTGGCTGGTGGCGCTGTCTGCGATGCCAAACAGATAAATTGCCGCTACCGGCAGCAGCCACAGGGTTTCAAACAGCATCCCGGTCTGCGCTTCCACGGCAATTTTCTTACGCACCAGGCCGTAGAAAGCAAAGCTAAACGCCAGGCCGAGGGCAATAATCGGCAGCGAACCGAAGGTCCAGAGCTGCACCAGCACGCCGCAGAAGGCCAGAATGACGGCCACCCACTGCATACGGCGGAAGCGTTCGCCGAGGAAAATCATCCCCAGCACGATGTTCACCAGCGGGTTAATGAAGTATCCCAGGCTCGCTTCGAGCATGTGATGGTTATTCACCGCCCAGATGAACAGCAGCCAGTTGCCGCCAATCAGCACCGCAGAGAGCGCCAGCAGGAATACCTTTTTAGGGGTTTTTAGCAGCGTTTTGACGCCCGACCACTGACGGCTGATGCTCATCAGCGCAATCATAAAGAAGAACGACCAGATAACGCGGTGAGTGAGGATCTCGTCAGCCGGAACGTAGGCGATAAGCTTGAAGTACGCCGGTGCGATACCCCAAATAAAATAAGCGGCAAGGGCGAGTAAAACGCCCTGCCGCGTCTGTTTAGCATCCATCGGGATAATCCGTTACAAAATAGTGAATTAATTTTACCCGATTTTGCCGCCTCAACCCACCATATAAGTGGCGGTCGCGCTGGCGATGTACACCTGTTCTTCGTTATGCAACTCAACGCGCGCCACGGCGACTTTGTTCCCCGCGCGCAGCAGGCTGCTGCTGCAGGTAAAGCGATTGCCCCTTCCCGGGCGCAAATAATCGACGCGTAAATCAATGGTCCCCATGCGCGACAGGCGCTGGCGGAGTTCGTCTTCATTAATGGTGTCGTGACGCGTCAGCGTGCTGCCGACGCAGACCAGCCCTGCCGCCACGTCCAGCGCGGAGGCAATCACGCCGCCGTGCAAAATGCTTTGCGCCCAGTTGCCTACCATCATTGGCTGGTTGTTGAAGCTCAACTGAGCAAAGTCTTTCTCGTATCGCTCCAGCTCCAGACCGAGCGCGCGGTTAAAGGGCATGTGATAAACAAAAATCTCGCCCACGAGCTTTAAGGCTTCTTCGGCGGTAAGCATGGCTGACATGAGACGTCTCATCCTTGTTGTTAACAAAATGTTGATTTTATGCCTCAACCATAATGATTTCCACTTTCAGAAACGAGTAGGCGGAAGTTGTCGCAGAAGTCTGTAGAATGCCCGGACAAAACGATTCATTAAATGTAACGATTTCAGGAGAACACCACCGATGCGGACGTATCTGGCCTGGTTACTGGCGGCGGTTGCGCTGCCCTTCACAGCATATGCGCAGGAAGCGACCATAAAAGAGGTGCACGATAAACCTGCCGTTAAGGGCAGCATCATCGCCAATATGCTTCAGGAGCACGACAATCCGTTCACGCTCTACCCGTACGACACCAACTACGTGATTTACACCCAGACCAGCGATCTCAACAAAGAGGCCATTCGCTCCTATAACTGGTCCGATAATGCGCGTAAGGATGAGGTGAAGTACCAGCTCAGCCTCGCTTTCCCGTTCTGGCGCGGCATTCTAGGGCCGAACTCGGTGTTCGGTGCCTCCTACACGCAGAAATCCTGGTGGCAGCTTTCCAACAGCGGGGAGTCCTCGCCGTTCCGCGAAACCAACTATGAGCCGCAGCTGTTCCTCGGCTTCGCAACGGACTACGAGTTCGCAGGCTGGACGCTGCGCGACGTCGAAGTGGGCTTTAACCATGACTCCAACGGTCGCTCCGATCCAACCTCGCGCAGCTGGAACCGCGCCTACACCCGCCTGATGGCGCAGAACGGCAATTTTATGGTGGAGGTGAAGCCGTGGTATGTGGTGGGCAGCACCGACGATAACCCGGATATCACCAAATACATGGGCTACTACCAGCTCAAGATTGGCTACCAGCTAGGCGATGCGGTGCTGAGCGCCAAAGGCCAGTACAACTGGAACACCGGCTACGGCGGCGCAGAGCTGGGCCTGAGCTATCCGGTGACGAAGCACGTGCGTCTTTACACGCAGGTGTACAGCGGATACGGCGAGTCGCTGATCGACTACAACTTCAATCAGACCCGCGTGGGTGTGGGCGTCATGCTGAACGATATTTTCTAGGCCGCTCGAATGTTTTTACGTTAAACGTTGAAGTTTCTTTCTCAGGCGCTGAAAATAGCGCCTGTTTCATTTCTGGCATATGGGGTTAACGTGGCGCAGGCGGAAGTATTGAATCAGGAATCGCTGGCTAAACAGGTTTTGCAGGAAACCTTTGGCTACCAGCAGTTCCGTCCTGGCCAGGAAACCATCATTGAAACCGTGCTGGAAGGCCGCGACTGCCTGGTCGTGATGCCAACCGGCGGCGGAAAATCGCTCTGCTATCAGGTGCCCGCGCTGGTGCTGAACGGCCTGACGGTCGTGGTATCGCCCCTGATTTCCCTGATGAAAGACCAGGTGGATCAACTGCTCGCCAACGGCGTGGCGGCCGCCTGTCTTAACTCCACGCAAACCCGCGAGCAGCAGCAAGAGGTGATGGCGGGTTGCCGCACCGGACAGATCCGCCTGCTTTACATCGCGCCGGAACGCCTGATGCTGGATAACTTCCTCGATCATCTCGCGCACTGGAATCCGGTCCTGCTGGCGGTGGATGAAGCGCACTGTATCTCCCAGTGGGGACACGACTTCCGCCCGGAATATGCCGCCCTCGGCCAGCTGCGTCAGCGCTTCCCCGAGCTGCCGTTTATGGCGCTTACCGCCACGGCGGATGATACGACGCGTCTGGACATCGTTCGTCTGCTCGGGCTAAAAGACCCTTATATTCAGGTCAGCAGCTTCGACCGCCCGAACATCCGCTATATGCTGATGGAAAAATTCAAGCCGCTGGATCAGCTCCTGCGCTACGTTCAGGAGCAGCGCGGCAAGTCCGGCATCATCTACTGCAACAGCCGTGCGAAGGTCGAAGACACCGCCGCGCGTCTGCAAAACCGCGGTTTTAGCGCCGCCGCGTATCACGCCGGGCTGGAGAACCACATCCGCGCCGACGTGCAGGAGAAATTCCAGCGCGACGACCTGCAGATTGTGGTCGCGACGGTGGCGTTCGGGATGGGGATCAACAAGCCCAACGTGCGCTTCGTGGTGCACTTCGACATCCCGCGCAATATTGAATCCTACTATCAGGAAACCGGCCGCGCCGGGCGTGACGGCCTGCCGGCGGAAGCGATGCTGTTTTACGATCCGGCCGACATGGCGTGGCTGCGCCGCTGCCTGGAAGAGAAGCCTCAGGGTCAGCTGCAGGATATCGAGCGCCACAAGCTCAACGCGATGGGGGCGTTTGCCGAAGCGCAAACCTGCCGCCGTCTGGTTTTGCTCAACTACTTTGGCGAGGGGCGTCAGGAGCCGTGCGGCAACTGTGATATCTGTCTTGACCCGCCGAAGCAGTACGATGGCCTGATGGACGCGCGTAAGGCGCTCTCGACCATTGGCCGCGTCAACCAGCGCTTCGGGATGGGCTACGTGGTGGAAGTCCTGCGTGGGGCCAACAACCAGCGCATCCGCGACATGGGCCACGACAAGCTGCCGGTTTACGGCATCGGTAAAGAGCAGAGCCACGAGCACTGGGTAAGTATTATTCGCCAGCTGATCCACCTCGGCTTTGCCACGCAAAATATTGCCCAGCACTCCGCGCTTCAGCTCACGGAGGCTGCGCGCCCGGTGCTGCGGGGTGAAGTTGAACTCAAGCTCGCCGTGCCGCGCGTTATCGCTCTCAAGCCGCGCGTGATGCAGAAATCCTACGGCGGCAACTACGACCGCAAGCTGTTTGCCAAACTGCGCAAGCTGCGTAAAGCCATTGCCGATGAAGAGAACATCCCGCCTTACGTGGTGTTCAACGACGCGACGCTGATTGAGATGGCCGAGCAGATGCCGCTCAGCGCCAGCGAGATGCTGAGCGTCAACGGCGTCGGCACGCGCAAGCTGGAGCGCTTCGGGAAAGAGTTTATGGCGCTCATCCGCTCTCACGCCGATGGTGATGACGAGGAGTAGTCAGCCGGGCGAAAAAGTGCCAGGATGGTGACTCACTACATTATTTCCCCGCGAGCTAATTATGTTAATGCTATTTCTCACCGTGGCGTTAGTGCACCTCGTTGCGCTGATGAGCCCTGGCCCTGACTTTTTCTTCGTGTCGCAAACCGCCGTCAGCCGCTCCCGCAAAGAGGCGATGATGGGCGTGCTCGGTATTACCATGGGCGTCATGGTCTGGGCGGCAGTCGCGCTGCTCGGCCTGAACCTGATCCTGGCGAAGATGGCCTGGCTGCATAACATTATTATGGTCGGCGGCGGGCTGTACCTGTGCTGGATGGGCTACCAGATGCTGCGCGGGGCGCTGAAGAAAGAAGAGAAAAAACCGGAAGAGCCCAAGGTGGAGCTGGCAACGGGCGGACGCAGCTTTGTGAAAGGGCTGCTGACCAACCTGGCGAACCCGAAAGCGATTATCTATTTCGGCTCCGTGTTCTCGCTGTTTGTGGGCGATAGCGTGGGCGCGGGCGCGCGCTGGGGGATCTTCCTGCTGATCGTCGTTGAGACGTTTGCGTGGTTCACCGTGGTGGCCAGCCTGTTCGCCTTACCGGCGATGCGCCGCGGCTACCAGCGCATCGCGAAGTGGATCGACGGCTTCGCCGGCGCGCTGTTCGCCGGCTTCGGCATTCATCTCATCATCTCTCGCTAAGCATGACGCGCTGACGCAAGCAGCGCGCCAACCAGCATAAACAGCGAACCAAAGATTTTATTCAGGGCCTTCATCTGCTTAGGCCCTTTAATCCACGCCGCAATTCGCTGCGCCAGCGTCGCGTAACCAATCATTACGATAATATCGACGATAATGGTGGTCGCGCCCAGCACCACGTACTGCATCACCTGCGGTTGGTTCGGCACGATAAACTGCGGGAACAGCGCGGCCAGGAAGACGATACTTTTCGGGTTGGTCAGGTTCACGAACACCGCGCGTTTAAACAGATGGCCGCGCGTTTGCGTCCGGGAGAGCGTATTCAGGTCAATCGAGCCTGCCGCGCGCCACTGCTGAATACCCAGCCAAATCAGATACGCCGCACCGGCCCATTTCAGCACCTCAAAGGCCAGCACCGAGCGTGAGAATAGCGTTCCCAGACCAATCCCGACCAGCACAATGTGAATGCCCAGCCCGGTCTGCAGTCCGGCGATCGACGCCGCCGCACCGCGATAGCCGTGGTTGATGGAGGTAGTCATCGTATTGATTGCACCCGAGCCTGGTGAAAGGCTGAGGATAATGGATGTCAGCAGGTAGGCGAACCACCACTCGAAGGTCATTTGAAACTCCCGAACCGTCTATTTTTATGCCACAATACGCTATTGTTGAGTCATTTTGTGACCGGTGAAGAAAAAAACGATATTCCCTGGATTACGTGAGTGGAAACCCAATGTTTCAGCAGAAAAAGGACTGGGAAACACGAGAAAACGCTTTTGCTGCTTTCTCTATGGGGCCGCTGACCGATTTCTGGCGGCAGCGTGAGGAAGATGAGTTTACGGGCGTCGGGGGCATCCCGGTGCGCTTCGTTCGTTTCCGAAATGAGAAAAACGATCGGGTGATCGTCGTCTGCCCTGGGCGTATCGAAAGCTACGTTAAATACGCTGAGCTGGCCTACGACCTGGTCCATATGGGGTTCGACGTGCTGATTATCGACCACCGTGGGCAGGGGCTGTCAGGTCGTATGTTACCTGATACGCACCGGGGGCACGTGGATAATTTCAGCGATTACGTCGATGACCTTGCCGCCTTCTGGCAACAGGAAGTGCAGCCCGGGCCGTGGCGCAGGCGGTATATACTTGCCCACTCCATGGGCGGGGCGATCTCCACGCTGTTTTTACAGCGCCACGCTCACCAGTGCGATGCCATTGCGCTCACCGCGCCGATGTACGGCATCGTTATACGTTTTCCGGACTGGATGGTACGCCATCTTCTCGACTGGGCTGAGGGCCATCAGCGCATTCGCGAAGGCTATGCCATCGGCACAGGACGCTGGCGCGCGCTGCCGTTTGCCATCAACGTCCTGACCCATAGCCGGCAGCGCTATCGCCGTAACCTGCGCTTTTACGCCGATGAGCCGCGCCTGCGCGTCGGTGGCCCCACCTGGCACTGGGTGCGGGAAGGCATTCTGGCCGGTGAGCAGGTGCTTGCCGGGGTCGGTGATGATGACACGCCGACGCTCCTGATTCAGGCGGAAGAAGAGCGTGTGGTGGATAACCGCATGCACGACCGCTATTGTGAACTGCGCGCTGCCGCCGGTCACCCCTGCGAAGGGGGTAAACCGCTGGTCATCAACGGCGCGTACCATGAGATCCTTTTTGAAAAGGACGCCATGCGCTCAGTCGCGCTCAACGCCATCGTCGAGTTTTTCGACCGGCATAACTGATTATTGTTTTCCACCAGAGGTTGAAATCCCTATGTACCAGGTTGTTGCATCTGACTTAGATGGCACGCTGCTTTCCCCCGACCACACCCTGTCGCCTTACGCGAAAGAGACCTTAAAACTCCTGACTGCCCGTGGCGTGAACTTCGTGTTCGCTACCGGCCGCCACCACGTGGACGTGGGGCAGATCCGCGATAATCTGGAAATCAAATCGTACATGATCACCTCCAACGGGGCGCGCGTGCACGATACCGATGGCAACCTGATCTTCACCCACAACCTGGATCGCGACATCGCCGCCGATCTGTTCGGCGTGGTGCACAATAACCCGAATATCGTCACCAACGTTTACCGCGACGACGACTGGTTTATGAACCGTCACCGCCCGGACGAAATGCGTTTCTTCAAGGAAGCGGTGTTTAACTACTCCCTGTACGAGCCGGGCCTGCTGGAGCCGGAAGGGATCAGCAAGGTGTTCTTCACCTGCGAAAGCCATGAAGAACTGCTGCCGCTGGAGCAGGCGATCAACGCCCGCTGGGGCGACCGCGTTAACGTGAGCTTCTCCACGCTGACCTGTCTGGAAGTGATGGCGGGCGGCGTGTCCAAAGGCCACGCGCTGGAAGCCGTCGCGAAACGTCTGGGCTTTGAGCTGAAAGACTGCATCGCGTTCGGCGACGGCATGAACGATGCCGAGATGCTCTCCATGGCGGGTAAAGGCTGCATCATGCAGAACGCGCACCAGCGCCTGAAAGACCTGCACCCGGAGCTGGAAGTGATCGGCACCAACGGCGATAACGCCGTGCCTAAGTACCTGCGCAAGCTGTTCCTTGAATAATCTTCATTTGATTGTTTGTTGCTCAGTTGTCAACTAAAGAGTTCGCTACAATGCCTGTCCTTCTTTATGAGAGACAAGCATTGTGGCGCTACTCATTATTACCACTATTCTGTGGGCCTTCTCCTTTAGCCTGATTGGCGAATACCTTGCCGGTTCGGTCGACAGCTACTTCTCGGTGCTGATGCGCGTGGGGCTGGCGGCGCTGGTGTTCCTGCCGTTCCTGCGCACGCGCGGGCAATCGCTGAAAACGATCCTGCTCTATATGCTGGTGGGCGCGATGCAGCTCGGCATCATGTACCTGTTCAGCTTCCGGGCCTACGTCTACCTCTCCGTCTCTGAATTCCTGCTGTTCACCGTGCTGACGCCGCTCTATATCACGCTGATTTACGATCTGCTCAGCAAGCGCCGCCTGCGCTGGGGATACCTGCTGAGCGCCGCGCTGGCGGTGGTGGGGGCGGCGATTATCCGCTACGACAAAGTCAGCGATCACTTCTGGACCGGGCTGATGTTCGTCCAGCTCGCCAATATCAGCTTTGCTATCGGCATGGTGGGCTACAAACGCCTGATGGAGACCCGCCCGATGCCGCAGCACAACGCGTTTGCGTGGTTCTATATGGGCGCGGCGATAGTCGCGGTGGCGGCGTGGTTTATGCTCGGTAACCCGCAGAAGCTGCCGACCACCCCCGTGCAGTGGGGCGTTCTGGTCTGGCTGGGCGTGGTGGCCTCTGGGCTGGGATACTTCATGTGGAACTACGGCGCTACGCAGGTAGACGCCGGTACGCTGGGGATCATGAACAACGTGCATGTGCCTGCCGGGCTGCTGGTTAACCTCGCCATCTGGCAGGAGCAGCCGCACTGGCCGAGCTTCCTTATTGGGGGAGCGGTGATCCTGGCTTCGCTGTGGGTACATCGCCGGTGGGTCGCTCCGCGCTCCGCACAAACGGAAGATGGTCGCACGCGTGGTTCCGCGCTGAGCGAATAAACGCCTCCGTTACCGGCTGACGCTGCTCGCCGTCGCGCACGGCGGAGTACAGCCGGCTCCACAGTCCATCGCCCAGGGTTTTGGTGACCACCAGACCCTGGCGTTCAAAACTCTCTACTACCCAATGCGGCAGCGCCGCGATGCCCATTCTGGCCGCCACCATCTGAATCAGCAGCAGGGTGTTATCCACGCTTTTCAGCTGTGGGCTAATGCCCGCAGGCTGCAGGAAGTGACGCCAGATATCCAGACGGCTGCGCTGCACCGGGTAAATCAGCAGCGTTTCCGTCGCCAGGTCTTCCGGCGTGATGCGCGTTTTGCTCGCCAGCGGATGATCCGGCGCCAGCACCAGGCGCACTTCGAAATCAAACATCGGCGAATAGTGCAGGCCGCTGCGCGGCAGAATATCCGATGTCATCACCAAATCCAGTTCGCCCTGCTGGAGCGACGGCTGTGGGTCAAAGGTCACGCCGGATTTAAAGTCCATCTCCACCTGCGGCCACTTCTGGCGGAAGTTCTCAAGCGCGGGGGTCAGCCACTGAATGCAGCTGTGGCATTCAATGGCGATGCGGAGCGTGGTCTGCTGCGGCTCGTTGCAGGACTGCAGCGCGCTGGCGATCTGCGGCAGCACCTGATTGGCCAGCTGCAGCAGGATCTCCCCCTGCGGCGTAAAGCGCAGGGGCTGACTCTTGCGCACAAAAAGACGAAAGCCGAGGCGTTGTTCCAGATCGCTGAACTGGTGAGAAAGGGCGGACTGCGTCTGGTGCAGCGTGGCCGCAGCGGCCGCGAGCGAACCGCAGTTCCGCAACGCTTGTAGCGTTTTCAGGTGTTTAATCTCGATCATGAAAGTCCTTCACTTCGCCATGAACATATTGCGCTTGAGGAATATACAGTACCTGCCAATTATAGATGTGTAAACATCTGGACGTCTAAATAACGAATTTCTCCAAGGGGTACACCATGACAATCCGCAATCACACTCTCGGTTTCCCTCGCGTTGGCCTGCGTCGCGAGCTGAAAAAAGCGCAAGAAAGCTACTGGGCAGGCAACGCCACCCGTGAAGACCTGCTGGCCGTGGGCCGCGAGCTGCGCGCCCGCCACTGGGATCAGCAAAAACAGGCGGGCGTTGACCTGCTGCCGGTGGGCGATTTCGCCTGGTACGACCATGTTCTGACCACCAGCCTGCTGCTTGGCAACGTGCCGGCTCGTCATCAGAACAAAGATGGATCGGTGGATATCGATACCCTGTTCCGCATCGGCCGCGGCCGTGCGCCAACGGGTGAGCCAGCGGCGGCGGCGGAAATGACCAAGTGGTTCAACACCAACTATCACTATATGGTGCCGGAATTCGTAAAAGGTCAGGAGTTCAGGCTGACCTGGACGCAGCTGCTGGACGAAGTAGACGAAGCGCTGGCGCTGGGTCATCAGGTGAAGCCCGTCCTGCTGGGGCCGGTAACCTACCTATGGCTGGGTAAAGTGAAGGGCGAACAGTTCGACCGCCTCAGCCTGCTGAAAGATATTTTGCCGGTCTACAAACAGGTGCTGATTGAGCTGGGCAAGCGCGGCATTCAGTGGGTACAAATCGACGAACCGGCGCTTGTGCTCGAGCTGCCGCAGGCGTGGCTCGATGCCTTCAAACCGGCATATGACGCGCTCGTCGGTCAGGTAAAACTCCTGCTGACCACCTATTTCGAAGGCGTGACGCCTAACCTGAAGACCATCACCGCGCTGCCGGTGCAGGGTCTGCACGTTGACCTGGTCCACGGGAAAGATGATGTTAACGAGCTGCACAGGCGTCTGCCAGCGGACTGGCTGCTTTCTGCGGGGCTGGTCAACGGTCGAAACGTCTGGCGTGCCGATCTGACCGAGAAATACGCACAAATTAAGGACATCGTCGGCAAACGTGAGCTGTGGGTAGCCTCGTCCTGCTCGCTGCTGCACAGCCCGATCGATCTGAGCGTGGAGACCCGTCTTGATGCCGAGGTGAAAAGCTGGTTCGCGTTCGCGCTGCAAAAATGTGAAGAGCTGACGCTGCTGCGCGACGCGCTGAACGGTGGCGACACGACGGCGATCGCCGAATGGAGCGCCCCGATCCAGGCGCGTCGCCACTCTACTCGCGTACATAATCCGGCGGTGGAGAAACGCCTGGCGGGCATCACCGCTCAGGATAGCCAGCGTCAGAGCCCGTATGAAGTACGCGCCGAAGCGCAGCGTGCCCGTTTCAATTTACCTGCATGGCCGACCACCACAATTGGTTCTTTCCCGCAAACCACTGAAATCCGCGGCCTGCGCCTGGACTTCAAAAAGGGCAACCTGGATGCGAACAACTACCGCACCGGCATCGCGGAGCACATCAAGCAGGCGATTATTGAACAGGAGCGCCTGGGGCTGGACGTGCTGGTGCACGGCGAGGCCGAGCGTAACGACATGGTGGAATATTTTGGCGAGCATCTGGACGGCTTCGTCTTTACCCAGAACGGCTGGGTGCAGAGCTATGGTTCCCGCTGCGTGAAGCCACCGGTGGTGATCGGCGACGTCAGCCGTCCGGAACCGATCACCGTTGATTGGGCGAAGTATGCCCAATCCCTGACCGACAAGCCGGTGAAAGGGATGCTGACCGGCCCTGTGACCATTCTCTGCTGGTCCTTCCCGCGTGAAGACGTAACCCGAGAGACCATCGCCAAACAGATTGCGCTGGCGCTGCGTGATGAAGTGGCCGATCTTGAAGCGGCGGGCATTGGCATCATTCAGATTGACGAGCCTGCGCTGCGTGAAGGTCTGCCGCTGCGCCGCAGCGACTGGGATGCCTACCTGCAATGGGGCGTGGAAGCGTTCCGCATCAACGCCGCAGTGGCAAAGGACGATACCCAGATCCATACCCACATGTGCTACTGCGAATTTAACGACATCATGGATTCAATTGCCGCGCTGGATGCGGACGTGATCACCATCGAGACCTCGCGTTCAGACATGGAGCTGCTGGAGTCGTTTGAGGAGTTCGACTACCCGAACGAAATCGGGCCGGGCGTGTATGACATTCACTCTCCGAACGTGCCGAGCGTGGAGTGGATTGAAGCCCTGCTGCAAAAAGCGGCCCAGCGTATCCCGGCAGAGCGCCTGTGGGTGAACCCGGACTGCGGCCTCAAAACGCGCGGCTGGCCGGAGACGCGCGCGGCGCTGGCGAACATGGTGAAGGCGGCGCAGAATTTGCGTCAGGCGTAGTGATGCTGGATTGCCCGGTAAGGCGTAGCCGCCACCGGGCTTTTTTGCTTTATGCTTTCTTTCCGCCGTACTGGCTAAACCACGCCAGCATCCGCTGCCAGCCGTCTTTGGCTGATTCTGCGTGATAGCTCGGACGATAATCGGCGTTAAACGCGTGCCCGGCTTCCGGGTAGACCACAATCTCCGCCTTCGCGTTTGCCGCACGCAGCGCATGGCGCATGGTCTCAACCGTATCAAGCGGAATGCCAGTGTCTTGCCCACCGTACAGCCCTAACACCGGCGCATTTAAATCCGTTGCGATATCAACGGGATGCTTCGGTGAATTCAGCGTTTTTTCGCCCACCAGCTTGCCGTACCAGGCCACGGCAGCCTTCAGCTGCGGGTTATGCGCGGCGTAAAGCCAGCTAATGCGCCCGCCCCAGCAGAAGCCAGTGATCATCAGACGGTGCGGATCGCCGCCGTTGCGCGCCGCCCAGCTGGCAACGTGGTCGAGGTCGGCCAGCACCTGCGCGTCCGGAACTTTGCTCACCAGGTTACTGAACAGCGTGGGGATATCGCTGTAATCGTTCGGATCGCCCTGACGGAAATAGAGCTCAGGCGCAACGGCCAGATAGCCTTCCAGCGCCAGACGGCGGCAGAGGTCGCGAATATGTTCGTGAACGCCAAAAATCTCCTGAACCACAATAACGATAGGCAGCGGGCCGTCTGCCGATTTTGGCCGCGCGTGGTAAGCAGGCATATTTTCCCCCTGAGAGGGGATGGACGTCTCACCCGCGGTAATGGCTTCTTCAGGGGTTGAAACGATGGTTGAAGCATGCGGGGCTGCAGCAGGTGCAAAACCAGTTTTTTCAGTCATGGCATTCTCCGTACCAATGAGTTAATTAGCGCAAAGGTAAATATAGACACCAGGTTAACAACCCACATTGCCCTGGAGGGGTTATCTTTTGTGCAGCATCCCATGATTTAACTTGTTAATGTGATGTGAATCACTATTTTATGGAAATTAACTGCAATCATTTTCATTCATGGTGAAGTGTGTCACGAAATTGTGCGTACCGCTTCTGTAAAGTACCTTTTTACTTCTTCTGACTAACCGACCCACAGAGGAGTCACCCTATGTCTAAGTCTGATGTTTTTCATCTCGGCCTCACTAAAAACGATTTACAAGGGGCTACGCTCGCTATCGTCCCCGGCGATCCTGAGCGTGTGGAAAAGATCGCCGCGCTGATGGATAAGCCGGTCAAGCTGGCAGCCCATCGTGAATTCACTACCTGGCGTGCAGAGCTGGATGGCAAAGCGGTGATCGTGTGCTCTACCGGCATCGGTGGCCCGTCAACTTCCATTGCCGTTGAAGAACTGGCGCAGCTGGGTATTCGTACCTTCCTGCGTATCGGTACGACCGGCGCTATCCAGCCGCACATCAACGTGGGTGACGTGCTGGTGACGACCGCGTCCGTCCGTCTGGACGGTGCAAGCCTGCACTTTGCACCGATGGAGTTCCCGGCGGTAGCCGACTTCGAATGCACCACCGCGCTGGTTGAAGCCGCGAAATCCGTGGGCGCAACTACCCACGTGGGCGTAACCGCCTCTTCCGACACCTTCTACCCGGGCCAGGAACGTTACGACACCTTCTCAGGCCGCGTGGTGAGCCGCTTCAAAGGCTCTATGGAAGAGTGGCAGTCCATGGGCGTGATGAACTACGAAATGGAATCAGCAACGCTGCTGACCATGTGCGCAAGCCAGGGTCTGCGTGCCGGTATGGTGGCGGGTGTTATCGTCAACCGTACCCAGCAGGAGATCCCGAACGCGGAAACTATGAAGCAGACTGAAAGTCACGCGGTGAAAATCGTGGTGGAAGCGGCGCGTCGCCTGATCTAATCCTCTCTTCTGAGACACAAGGCCGACGCGTTCGGCCTTTATTTTTTGCGTAGCGCCTCGCAGGAAAACCCTTTCAAACTGGACGTTTATACAGCACAATTCTATTTTGTGCGGGTAATACGTTGATGCAGGGGGCATTGTGGATATCTCAGTCCTGATTTATGCGGTGATTGCGCTGGCGGGCGTGGCGATAGGCTGGCTCATTTCCAGCTATCAGCATGCACAGCAGAAGGCCGACCAGTTGGCAGAGCGCGAAGAGATAGTCGCTGAATTAAGCGCGGCAAAGCAGCAGCTTGCGCTGAGCGACCACTGGCGCGACGAGTGCGAATTGCTCAACAACGAGCTGCGCAACCTGCGCGATATCAACACCTCGCTGGAGGCCGATCTCCGTGAAGTCACCACCCGCCTTGAATCCACCCAGCTGCATGCGGAAGACAAAATCCGCCAGATGATCAACAGCGAGCAGCGCCTCAGCGAGCAGTTCGAAAACCTTGCGAACCGCATTTTTGAGCACAGCAACCGCCGCGTGGATGAACAAAACCGCCAGAGCCTGAGCGGCCTGCTGACACCGCTGCGCGAGCAGCTGGACGGCTTTCGCCGTCAGGTGCAGGACAGCTTTGGCCAGGAGGCGCGCGAGCGCCATACCCTGGCGCATGAAATTCGCAATCTCCAGCAGCTGAACGCGCAGATGGCGCAGGAGGCAGTCAATCTGACGCGCGCCCTGAAAGGGGATAACAAAACGCAAGGCAACTGGGGGGAAGTGGTTCTGACCCGCGTGCTGGAGGCTTCTGGGCTTCGCGAAGGTTACGAGTACGAAACGCAGGTGAGCATCGAAAACGATGCCCGCTCGCGCATGCAGCCGGATGTTATAGTGCGGCTGCCGCAGGGCAAGGATGTGGTGATTGACGCCAAAATGACGCTGGTGGCCTACGAGCGCTACTTCAATGCCGAAGACGACTACACCCGCGAGTCGGCGCTGCAGGAACACATTGCCTCCGTGCGTAACCACATTCGTCTGCTGGGCAGAAAAGATTACCAGCAGCTGCCGGGGCTGCGCTCGCTGGATTATGTGCTGATGTTCATTCCGGTTGAACCGGCATTCCTGCTCGCCCTCGACAGACAGCCCGAACTGATTACCGAAGCATTGAAAAATAACATTATGCTCGTCAGCCCAACCACGCTGCTGGTGGCCTTGCGTACCATTGCCAACCTGTGGCGCTACGAGCACCAGAGCCGCAATGCCCAACAGATAGCCGATCGCGCCAGCAAGCTGTACGACAAAATGCGCCTGTTCGTGGACGATATGTCCTCGGTGGGGCAAAGCCTGGACCGTGCGCAGGATAACTACCGCCAGGCGATGAAAAAGCTCTCCTCCGGGCGCGGCAACCTGCTGGCTCAGGCCGAAGCGTTCCGCAGCCTGGGGGTAGAAGTTAAACGCGAGATTAATCCGGAATTGGTTGAACAGGCGACGTCGCAGGATGAAGAATTCCGGCTGCGTGAAGGCCATGATGAACAAAAGACAGACAGCGGAAACAACGATTTAGCGGCTAAAATAGCGCCGGATGAACAGCCGACGCGTTTGTTTCGCGGTGGTTGAATCGTAGGGCAAATGCGCCCAATCTGTTACACTTCCCGAACATTTGACTGATAAGCAGGCTCTGAGATGGTTGACGATTCACAAGACACGACGCACTTTGGCTTTCAGACTGTTGCCAAAGCACAGAAAGCGGACATGGTGGCCCACGTATTTCATTCCGTGGCGGCGAAGTACGATGTGATGAATGACCTGATGTCGTTCGGCATTCATCGCTTGTGGAAGCGCTTTACTATTGACTGCAGCGGCGTGCGTCGCGGACAAACGGTGCTGGATTTAGCCGGCGGTACGGGCGATTTGACGGCGAAGTTCTCCCGTCTGGTGGGTGAAACCGGTCGCGTTGTGCTGGCTGACATTAACGACTCCATGCTGAAAATGGGACGCGAAAAGCTGCGTAACATCGGCGTGGTCGGTAACGTGGAATACGTGCAGGCAAATGCCGAAGCGCTGCCGTTCCCGGACAATACCTTTGACTGCATCACCATCTCGTTTGGCCTGCGTAACGTCACCGATAAAGACAAAGCGCTGCGCTCCATGTACCGCGTGCTGAAGCCGGGTGGACGCCTGCTGGTGCTTGAGTTCTCCAAGCCTATTATCGATCCCCTGAGCAAAGCCTACGACGCTTATTCATTCCATGTGCTTCCGCGCATTGGTGAACTGGTGGCAAACGACGCGGAAAGCTACCGCTACCTGGCGGAATCAATTCGCATGCACCCGGATCAGGACACCCTGAAAGCGATGATGCAGGACGCGGGCCTGGAAAACGTTGAGTACTTCAACATGACGGCGGGTGTCGTCGCGCTACACCGCGGTTATAAGTTCTGAGTGGAGGTGTCACGTGCCCTTTAAACCCTTAGTCACCGCAGGCATCGAGAACGTACTGAATGCCTTTCTGTATCGCGCACCCGCGCTGAAGGCAGCGCGTCAGCGGCTGAACGGAAAGGTGCTGCGTATCGTTTTAAAAGAGTTCTCGACGCCGCTCGTGCTGGTCTTCAGCGAACGCCAGCTTGACGTTCTGGGTGAGTGGGAAGGCGAGGCCGACTGCTCGGTCATTACGCACGTGAGCGTCCTGCCAAAACTGCGTGATCGCCAACAGCTTACGGCACTCATCCGCAGCGGTGAGCTGGAGGTGGAAGGCGATATTCAGGTCGTGCAAAACTTCGTTGCGCTCAGCGATCTGGCTGAGTTCGACCCGGCAGAACTGCTCGCGCCCTTTATCGGCGATATTGCCGCCGAAGGGATCGGTAAAGCCCTTCATGGCGGTGCGGCTTTCCTGCGCAAAAGCCTGCAGCGTCAGCAGCGCTACGCGGCAGAAGTGCTGACCGAAGAGTGGCGTATGGCGCCCGGTCCGCTGGAAGTGGCCTGGTTTGCGGAAGAAACCGCGGCTGTAGAACGTGCGGTTGATGCGTTAACCAAACGGCTGGAAAAACTGGAGGGCAAATGACGCCTGGTGAAATTCGGCGCCTCTACTTTATCGTTCGCACCTTTCTGAGCTACGGGCTCGACGAACTTATCCCCAGAATGCGTATCACGCTGCCGCTTCGAATCTGGCGACGCACGCTGTTCTGGATGCCAAATCGTCATAAAGATAAGGTTTTAGGCGAGCGCCTGCGTCTTGCACTGCAGGAGCTGGGTCCGGTATGGATCAAGTTTGGTCAGATGCTCTCTACCCGCCGCGATCTCTTCCCGCCGCAAATTGCCGATGAACTGGCGATGCTGCAGGATCGTGTTGCGCCATTTGACGGTGAGCGAGCGAAGAAGCAGATCGAAGAATCAATGGGCAATATTCCCGTTGAAACCTGGTTTGACGATTTCGACATTCAGCCTCTGGCATCTGCGTCCATTGCTCAGGTGCACACGGCACGGTTGAAAGAAAACGGCAAAGAGGTGGTTATCAAGGTCATCCGCCCGGATATCCTGCCGATCATTAAAGCTGACATGAAGCTGATTTATCGTCTGGCCCGCTGGGTGCCGCGCCTGCTGCCTGATGGTCGCCGCCTGCGTCCTATGGAAGTGGTGCGCGAATATGAAAAAACGCTGATAGATGAGCTGAACCTGCTTCGCGAATCCGCGAACGCCATCCAGCTGCGCCGTAACTTCGAAGACAGCCCGATGCTCTATGTGCCTGAGGTCTATTCTGACTACTGCAGTCAGAACATGATGGTCATGGAGCGTATTTACGGCATTCCAGTTTCGGATGTGGTTGCGCTGGAGAAGCAGGGTACCAACATGAAGCTGCTGGCCGAACGCGGTGTGCAGGTCTTCTTTACCCAGGTCTTTCGCGACAGCTTTTTCCATGCGGACATGCACCCCGGCAATATCTTTGTCAGCTATGAACATCCCGAGGATCCGAAGTATATCGGCATCGACTGCGGCATTGTTGGCTCGCTCAACAAAGAGGATAAGCGTTACCTCGCGGAGAACTTCATCGCCTTCTTTAACCGTGACTACCGCAAGGTGGCGGAGCTGCACGTGGACTCCGGATGGGTTCCGCCAGACACCAACGTTGAAGAGTTTGAATTCGCTATCCGCACCGTCTGCGAGCCGATTTTTGAAAAACCGCTGTCAGAGATCTCTTTTGGCCACGTCTTGTTGAACTTGTTTAACACGGCGCGCCGCTTCAATATGGAAGTGCAGCCACAATTAGTTTTACTCCAGAAAACATTACTTTACGTTGAGGGCGTAGGCCGCCAGCTCTATCCTCAGTTAGACTTGTGGAAAACCGCGAAACCTTTCCTCGAATCCTGGATTAAGGATCAGGTCGGCATTCCCGCGCTGGTTCGCTCTCTCAAGGAGAAAGGCCCGTTCTGGATTGAAAAAATGCCTGAAATTCCTGAACTGGTTTACGACAGTTTGCGTCAGAGCAAGAACCTTCAGCACAGCATGGATAAAATCGCGCACGAGCTTCAGACCAGTCGTGCTCGCCAGGGTCAATCACGCTATCTCTTTGGCATTGGCGCGACACTGCTGCTGAGCGGTACGCTGCTGCTGATCAATCGCCCGGACTGGGAGATGATGCCCGCCTGGCTTATGGCCGCAGGCGTCGTGGTGTGGCTTGCAGGTTGGAGAAAAACGCGCTGAATTGGCGTCGCTATCACCGGGTTGCATTTGTATAATGCGATCTGACTAATTAATCATCTATCACTGGGGAATACGTATGGGTGGTATCAGTATCTGGCAATTAGTAATCATTGCCGTCATCGTTGTGCTGCTGTTTGGCACAAAAAAACTCGGTTCTATTGGTTCCGATCTTGGCGCGTCAATCAAAGGCTTTAAGAAAGCCATGGGTGATGACGAGAACAAGCAGGACAAAAACAGCCAGGATGCTGATTTTACTGCAAAGTCTATCTCTGAAAAGCAAGATGACGCCAAAAAGGAAGACGCTAAACGCCACGACAAAGAGCAGGTGTAATTCGTGTTCGACATTGGTTTTGGTGAGCTGCTGCTGGTCTTTGTGATTGGCCTGATTGTACTGGGGCCGCAGCGTTTACCCGTTGCGGTGAAAACCGTCGTGGGTTGGGTGCGTGCGCTTCGCTCGCTGGCAACGACCGTGCAAAACGAACTGGCTCAGGAGCTTAAGCTCCAGGAATTTCAGGACAGCCTGAAAAAGGTTGAGAAGGCGAGCATGGAGAACCTGACGCCGGAGCTGAAAGCTTCTATGGATGAGCTGCGCGAAGCGGCAGAGTCGATGAAGCGCTCTTACAGCATCAACGATCCTGAAAAGGCGAGCGACGAAGCTAACACTATCCATAACCCGGTAGTGAAGGGCAGTGAAGAGGAGCGCGAAGGGGTAACGCCTTCCAGCGCCGAGCATCAGGCTGACGCGCCAGAACAGACGCCGCAGGAGCCTGAAGTGAAAAAGCAGGTACCGTCAGACGAGCCCGTGGTAAAAGCGGCGGAAGCCAAACCTGCCGCACCCGTTTCCGAATCATCCCCATCCTCAAGTGATAAAGCGTAAACATGGCAGTAGATGATACCCAACCGCTCATCGCGCACCTCATTGAACTGCGCAAGCGCCTGTTAAACTGCATTATTGCGGTTTTCCTCATATTCCTGTGCCTGGTCTATTTCGCCAACGATATCTACCAGGTGGTCTCTGCGCCCCTGATTAAACAGATGCCGCTGGGCGCGACGATGATTGCGACGGACGTGGCCTCACCGTTCTTCACCCCAATCAAGCTGACCTTCTGGGTCTCGTTGATTGCGTCTGCACCGGTGATTTTGTACCAGGTCTGGGCCTTCGTCGCCCCGGCGCTGTATAAGCATGAACGCAAGCTGGTGATCCCGCTGCTGGTATCCAGCTCGCTGCTGTTCTATATCGGCATGGCGTTTGCCTATTTCGTTGTCTTCCCCCTGGCCTTTGGCTTCCTGACGCATACCGCGCCGGAAGGGGTTCAGGTATCGACAGACATCGCCAGCTATCTCAGCTTCGTCATGGCGCTGTTTATGGCGTTCGGCGTGGCGTTCGAAGTGCCGGTAGCAATCGTCCTGCTCTGCTGGGTTGGGGTGACCACGCCTGACGATCTCCGTAAGAAGCGCCCCTACATTCTTGTGGGTGCGTTTGTAGTGGGCATGCTGCTGACGCCACCGGATGTCTTCTCCCAGACCCTGCTGGCAATACCGATGTACTGTTTGTTTGAAGTTGGCGTGTTCTTCTCGCGCTTCTACGTGGGCAAACGACGTCCGCAGGAAGATGAAGAAGACGGGTCAGAAAAGACCACAGAAGAGTAAAACCAGCCGCCCGTCAGGGCGGTTGTCATATGGGGATTTGCATGTTTGATATCGGACTTAATCTGACCAGCTCGCAGTTTGCAAAAGATCGCGATGAGGTCGTTGCACACGCCTTTGCTGCCGGGGTGAAAGGGCTGCTGCTGACCGGAACCAACCTGCACGAGAGCGAACAGGCGCAGCTGCTGGCGCAGCGCTATGACGACTGCTGGTCAACCGCAGGTGTCCACCCGCACGACAGCAGCCAGTGGTCGAATGAAAGCGCTGAGTCGCTTTATGCTCTGGCGAAAACGCCCGAGGTGGTGGCTATCGGCGAGTGCGGCCTCGATTTCAACCGCAACTTTTCTACGCCAGAAGAACAGGAAAAGGCATTTACCGCACAGCTCGCGCTGGCCGCAGAACTCGGAATGCCGGTATTTATGCACTGCCGCGACGCGCACGCTCGCTTTCTCACCCTGCTGGAGCCATGGTTGGATAAACTGCCGGGTGCCGTGCTGCACTGCTTTACCGGGTCACATCAGGACGCGCTGGAGTGTCTGGATCGCGGGCTGTATCTGGGCATTACCGGCTGGGTTTGCGATGAACGACGCGGGCTGGAGCTGCGTGAGCTGCTGCCGGCGATACCGGCTGAACGCCTGCTGGTTGAAACCGATGCGCCCTACCTGCTGCCGCGCGATAGGAAGCCCAAACCACCTTCGCGGCGTAATGAACCGGCGTATCTTGGGCATATTGTTGAAAGGGTGGCACTCTGGCGTGGGGAAGATCCACGCCAGCTGTCGGCGCAAACGGATGACAACGTGCGTCGCCTGTTCGGGATAGACTTTTAAACTTTGCGGAAGTCGGTGTTTTTAACGCTCTGCAGCACCTGCTTGTTTAGCAGGTTAAGCAGCAGCATAGAGCGTGCTTCGCCGTCTGGCTCGGCGAATATGGCCTGCAAGCCTTCGAAGGCACCTTCCGTGATCACCACGCTGTCACCTTCATAGGGCGTTTCCGGGTCGGTAATGCCTTCCGGCTGTTGGTAGACAGAAAGTTGATGAATGACCCTGGAAGGAACCGTCGCCGGGCTGGCGCCAAAGCGGACGAAGTGGCTGACCCCGCGCGTTGCGCTGATGGTGGTGGTATGGATCACCTCCGGGTCAAATTCGACGAACAGGTAGTTTGGGAAAAGAGGTTCGCTAACGGTTGCACGTTTCCCGCGCTGCATTTTTTCAAGCGTGATCACGGGTGTCAGACAGTTTACGGACTGACGTTCAAGATGTTCCTGCGCGCGCTGAAGTTGCCCGCGTTTGCAATACAGTAAATACCAGGCCTGCATAATCACTCTTTCCCTTAGTTTCGGGCGCAAGCATATCAAAACCCTGGCGGGATCGCTAAGGTGATTATAATGGCCGATAAGGGGGTAAGTCGCGGAAGTTCACGCTAATTTAACAAAATTACAGCATCCCGCAGGCTTACGCCGTATAATGAAGCGCTTACAGAGAGGCCATGACTAACTGCATGAAATACCACGATCTACGCGACTTCCTGGCGCTGCTGGAAAAGCAGGGCGAACTCAAACGCATTACTCAATCTGTTGATCCTTATCTGGAAATGACAGAGATTGCTGACCGCACCCTGCGTGCCGGTGGCCCTGCTCTGCTGTTTGAAAACCCTAAAGGCTATTCCATGCCGGTGCTGTGCAACCTGTTTGGCACGCCGCGCCGCGTGGCAATGGGTATGGGGCAAGAAGACGTCGCGGCGCTGCGTGAAGTCGGCAAACTGCTGGCCTTCCTGAAAGAACCGGAGCCGCCAAAGGGTTTCCGGGACCTGTTCGATAAGCTGCCGCAGTTTAAGCAGGTGTTGAACATGCCAACCAAACGCCTGCGCGGTGCGCCGTGCCAGCAGAAAGTGCTGGAAGGCGATGCGGTCGATCTGACAAAAATTCCCATCATGCAATGCTGGCCTGACGATGCCGCCCCGCTTATCACCTGGGGGTTGACCGTCACGCGCGGTCCCCACAAAGAGCGCCAAAATCTGGGGATTTACCGCCAGCAGCTGATTGGTAAGAATAAGCTCATAATGCGCTGGCTATCCCATCGCGGCGGCGCGCTTGATTTCCAGGAGTGGTGTGCGGAGCATCCCGGCGAGCGATTCCCGGTATCGGTGGCGCTGGGCGCAGACCCGGCGACCATTCTGGGCGCGGTCACGCCTGTGCCTGATACGCTGTCCGAATACGCCTTTGCAGGCCTGCTGCGCGGGACGAAAACGGAAGTGGTGAAGTGTATTTCGAACGATCTTGAAGTACCGGCCAGCGCAGAGATTGTGTTGGAAGGGTACATTGAGCAGGGTGAGATGGCGCCGGAAGGGCCATACGGCGATCACACGGGTTATTACAACGAAATCGATAATTTCCCGGTGTTTACCGTCACGCACATCACCCAGCGTGAAGACGCTATTTATCACTCCACCTATACCGGCCGACCGCCGGATGAACCGGCGGTGCTGGGCGTGGCGCTGAATGAAGTCTTTGTGCCAATTTTGCAGAAACAGTTTCCGGAAATTGTTGATTTCTACCTGCCACCTGAGGGATGTTCGTATCGTCTGGCGGTAGTAACAATCAAGAAGCAGTATGCGGGTCACGCCAAACGCGTGATGATGGGCGTATGGTCATTCCTTCGCCAGTTTATGTATACCAAATTTGTGATTGTTTGCGATGATGACGTTAACGCCCGCGACTGGAATGACGTTATCTGGGCCATTACCACGCGTATGGACCCGGCGCGCGACACGGTGTTAGTCGAAAACACGCCGATAGATTATCTGGACTTTGCCTCGCCGGTTTCAGGGCTTGGCTCAAAAATGGGACTGGATGCCACAAACAAATGGCCTGGCGAAACCGATCGTGAATGGGGTCGCCCGATCAAAAAAGATCCTGCCGTGACCGCGCGAATTGACGCGATCTGGGACGAACTGGCCATAATGAATAACGGTAAACCCGAATCTGACCGTTAAGCCCTTTAGACTTCCCGACAGAGAGAGCGAATGACAACCTTAAGCTGTAAAGTGACCTCGGTAGATGCTATTACCGACACCGTATATCGCGTCCGTTTAGTGCCAGAAGCGGCATTCTCTTTCCGCGCCGGTCAGTACTTAATGGTCGTGATGGATGAACGTGATAAACGTCCTTTTTCTATGGCCTCTACGCCAGCGGAGCAGGAATTTATTGAGCTTCACATCGGTGCGTCAGAGCTTAACTTGTACGCGATGGCGGTTATGGATCGTATTCTGAAGGAACGCGAAATCGTCGTGGATATGCCGCACGGCGAGGCGTGGCTGCGTGATGATGAAGACCGTCCGCTGATCCTGATTGCCGGCGGCACGGGCTTCTCTTACGTACGCTCCATTCTGCTGACCGCACTGGCGCGTAATCCAGACCGTGATATCACTATCTACTGGGGCGGCCGCGAAGAGAAACATCTGTACGATCTGTCTGAACTGGAAGCGCTGAGCGTAACCCATTCCAACCTGCGCATTGAGCCGGTTGTCGAACAGCCGGAAGAGGGCTGGCGTGGGCGCAGCGGCACGGTGTTGACGGCGGTATTGCAGGATCACGGTACGCTGGCCGGACACGATATCTATATCGCTGGCCGTTTTGAAATGGCGAAAATTGCCCGTGACCTGTTCTGTAACGAACGTGACGCGCGCGAAGACCGCCTGTTCGGCGATGCGTTTGCCTTCATTTAAATAAAAAACCCGCCCCTGACAGGCGGGAAGAACGGCAACTAAACTGTTTCTCTTCGCCAATGACGCCAGTGGCGGTGAGATTCCTCTCGTAGGCCGGGAAAGCGCAGCGCCTCCCGGCAAAAGCCCGATGGCGCGATGCCTATCGGGCCTACGTTATAGCCTTACACTCTCTCAAATACCGTCGCGATACCCTGACCCAGCCCGATACACATCGTTGCCAGACCAAACTGGGCATCTTTGCGTTCCATCAGGTTAATCAGCGTGGTGCTGATACGCGCCCCGGAGCAGCCCAGCGGGTGACCGAGGGCGATCGCGCCGCCGTTGAGGTTAATCTTCTCGTCGATCTGCTCCATCAGCCCCAGATCTTTAATGCACGGCAGTATTTGCGCGGCGAAGGCTTCGTTCATCTCAAACAGGTCGATATCGCTGGCGGTTAAACCCGCTTTTTTCAGCGCCAGCTTCGAGGCCGGAACCGGGCCGTAGCCCATGATTGAAGGATCGCAGCCCACGACCGCCATCGAGCGTACGCGAGCGCGCGGCGTCAGGCCCAGCTCGCGGGCACGGCTTTCGCTCATCACCAGCATCGCGGCGGCACCGTCTGACAGCGCCGACGACGTACCTGCCGTTACCGTGCCGGTAACCGGATCAAATGCCGGACGCAGTGCGGAAAGAGCTTCAACCGTCGTTTCCGGGCGGATGACTTCATCGTAGCTGAACTGCTTCAGTACGCCGTCTGCGTCGTGACCGCCGGTCGGGATGATCTCATTCTTAAAGGCGCCGGACTGTGTCGCCGCCCATGCGCGAGCGTGAGAGCGCGCGGCAAAGGCATCCTGCATTTCACGGCTAATGCCGTGCAGACGAGAGAGCATCTCGGCGGTCAGTCCCATCATGCCCGCGGCTTTCGCCACGTTACGGCTCATGCCCGGGTGGAAATCGACCCCGTGGCTCATCGGAACGTGGCCCATATGCTCCACGCCGCCGACCAGACAGGCCTGCGCATCGCCGGTCATGATCATGCGCGCCGCGTCGTGCAGCGCCTGCATCGACGACCCACACAGGCGGTTCACGGTGACGGCCGGAACCGAGTGGGGGATCTCCGCCAGCAGCGACGCGTTACGGGCGATATTGAAACCTTGCTCCAGGGTCTGCTGCACGCAGCCCCAGTAGATATCGTCCAGCGCAGCAGGATCCAGCGCCGGGTTGCGCGCCAGCAGGCTGCGCATCAGATGCGCGGAGAGGTCTTCCGCGCGCACGTTACGGAACGCGCCGCCTTTTGAACGGCCCATCGGGGTGCGAATCGCATCAACAATGACAACCTTTTCCATTGTGACTCCTTAAGCCGTTTTCAGCTCGCCAACCGGACGGGCTGGCTCAACTGATGGATAGTAGGGTTCGTTATGGCGCGCTTTGTTACGCAGCCCTTCCGGCACGTCGTACAGCGGGCCGAGGTGCTGGTATTGCTGAGCCATATCGAGATAGCGGGCGCTGCCGAGCGTATCCAGCCAGCGGAACGCGCCGCCGTGGAACGGAGGGAAGCCCAGACCATAAACCAGCGCCATGTCGGCTTCCGCCGGGCTGGCGATAATGCCTTCTTCGAGGCAACGCACCACTTCGTTGATCATCGGGATCATCATGCGGGCGACGATCTCATCGTCCGTGAAGTCGCGTTTCGGCGGGCAAACGTCGGCCAGCAGGCCATCGACCACGGCATCTTCTTCTTTCTTCGGTTTGCCTTTGCTGTCTTCTTTATAGCGCCAGAAGCCCAGACCGTTTTTCTGCCCGAAGCGGTTGGCATCGAACAGGGCGTCAATGGCGTCGCGATAATCTTTCTGCATGCGCTGCGGGAAGCCTGCCGCCATGACAGCCTGAGCGTGGTGGGCGGTGTCGATGCCGACCACGTCCAGCAGATACGCCGGGCCCATCGGCCAGCCGAACTGTTTTTCCATCACTTTGTCGATTTTGCGGAAGTCCGCCCCGTCGCGCAGCAGCTGGCTGAAGCCGGCGAAGTACGGGAACAGCACGCGGTTGACGAAGAAGCCCGGGCAGTCGTTGACCACAATCGGCGTTTTGCCCATTTTGCTGGCCCACGCCACCACTTTGGCGATGGTTTCGTCAGAGGTTTTTTCCCCACGGATCACTTCGACCAGCGGCATACGGTGTACCGGGTTGAAGAAGTGCATCCCGCAGAAGTTTTCCGGACGCTTCAGCACGCTCGCCAGTTCGCCGATTGGGATGGTGGAGGTGTTAGAGGCCAGCACGGTTTCCGGACGAACCTTATCTTCCGTTTCGGCCAGCACCGCTTTTTTGACTTTCGGGTTTTCCACGACCGCTTCAACGACCACGTCCACGCGGTCAAAACCGCTGTATTCGAGCGTCGGCTGAATGGTGGAGATCACGCCTGCGAGCTTCAGACCATCAATTTTGCCGCGCTCCAGCTGTTTATTCAGCAGCTTGGCGGCTTCGTTCATGCCGAGCGTCAGGGATTTCTCGCTGATGTCCTTCATCACCACTGGCACGCCTTTCCAGGCAGACTGGTAAGCGATGCCGCCGCCCATAATGCCGGCGCCGAGAACCGCCGCGTGTTTTGGCGTTTCGACGTTTTTAGTCAGCTGTTTGGCTTTGCCTTTAACGAACTGATCGTTGAGGAAGATGCCAACCAGCGCGCGGGCTTCATTGGTGTGGGCCAGCGGCACAAAGCTCTGATTTTCGAGCTTCAGCGCTTCATCGCGGCCCAGACGGGCAGCGGCTTCAATGGTTTTTACCGCCGTGATCGGCGCCGGGTAATGTTTGCCCGCGGTCTGCATCACCATGCCCTTGGCGATGGTAAAGCTCATGGTGGCTTCAATTTTGCTGAGCTTTAACGGCTCCAGCTTCGGCTGGCGTTTGGCTTTCCAGTCGAGATCGCCGTTAATGGCCTGACGCAGAATGGCGAGTGCGCCTTCAACCAGTTTCTCTGGTTTCACGATGCCGTCGACTAGGCCGATTTTCTGCGCCTGTTCGGCGCCAACGTCTTTACCCGCCGCGATGATTTCCAGGGCGCTGTCTGCACCCAGCATGCGCGGCATACGTACGGAGCCGCCGAAGCCCGGCATGATGCCCAGCTTGGTTTCCGGCAGGCCAATGCGCAGATCGGGCGTCGCCAGACGGTAGTCGGTGGCAAGCACGCATTCGCACCCGCCGCCCAGCGCGTAGCCGTTCACGGCGGAGATCGTTGGCACAGGTAAATCTTCCAGACGATTAAAGACGCTGTTAGCAAAGTGCAGCCACTGGCTCAGCTGTTCTTCAGGAACCAGGAACAGCGACAGGAATTCGGTGATATCAGCACCGACAATAAAGGCCGCTTTGTTGGAGCGCAGCAGCAGCCCTTTTAATTCGGATTGTTTTTCCAGTACGTCCAGCGCCTGGCCAAGACTGGCCACCGTCGCGGTATCGAGCTTGTTTACTGAGCCGGGGGCATCGAACACCAGTTCGGCAATGCCGTCTTCCAGCCAGTTAAGATATAGGGTGTCGCCTTTGTAGAGCATGTCAGTCTCCTGAATCCAGCAAGTGGATCTGGTCATACCAGATGAGACGGAGTGTGGAATTTATGTTAATAAAATGCAAATTACTCATTAAGAAATTGCTGCATTGATCACGGTCGGTGGAAATCACGCAGTCGGAGTGAGGTGTGCTAAGATGCGTTGACTTGAGGTCAAAAAAACGAAAGGAAGAATGATGGACTCACTGGCTTCGCTTTATAAAAATCATATCGTTACCCTACAGGAACGTACCCGCGATGTACTGGCGCGCTTCAAGCTGGATGCTCTGCTGATCCACTCCGGCGAGCTGATGAATACGTTCCTTGATGACCATGCCTATCCGTTCAAGGTTAACCCGCAGTTTAAAGCCTGGGTGCCGGTCACGCAGGTGCCAAATTGCTGGCTGCTGGTGGACGGCGTGAACAAGCCAAAACTGTGGTTCTATCTGCCGGTGGATTACTGGCACAACGTGGAGCCGCTGCCGACCTCGTTCTGGACCGAAGAAATTGATGTGATTGCCCTGCCAAAAGCGGACGGTATTGGCAGCCAGCTGCCTGCGGCGCGTGGCAACATCGGCTATATTGGCCCTGTACCGGAACGTGCGCTGGGTCTGGATATTGCAGCCGATAAACTCAACCCGAAAGGGGTGCTGGATTATCTGCACTACTACCGCGCGTATAAGACTGATTACGAACTCTACTGCATGCGTGAAGCGCAAAAAACGGCGGTCAATGGTCATCGTGCGGCGCATGAAGCGTTCCAGTCTGGTATGAGCGAATTCGATATCAACCAGGCCTACCTGACGGCCACCGGCCACCGTGATACCGACGTGCCTTACAGCAATATCGTCGCGCTCAACGAGCATGCGTCCGTTCTGCACTACACCAAACTGGATCACCAGGTTCCGTCCGAGATGCGCAGCTTCCTGCTGGATGCGGGTGCAGAGTATAACGGCTATGCGGCTGACCTGACCCGTACCTGGGCGGCTAATTCAGATACCGATTTCGCGCAGCTGATTAAAGACGTTAATGACGAACAGCTGGCGCTTATCGGCACCATGAAGGCCGGCACCAGCTATGTGGATTACCACATCCAGTTCCATCAGCGCATCGCCAAACTGCTGCGTAAGCATCAGATTGTGAAGGACATGAGCGAAGAGGCGATGGTCGAGAACGATCTGACCGGGCCATTTATGCCGCACGGTATCGGCCACCCGCTGGGCCTGCAGGTTCACGACGTGGCGGGCTTTATGCAGGATGATACCGGCACGCATCTGGCGGCGCCGTCTAAATATCCTTACCTGCGCTGCACCCGTATTCTCCAGCCGCGCATGGTATTGACCTTCGAGCCGGGCATCTACTTTATCGAGTCTCTGCTTGCGCCGTGGCGCGAAGGCCAGTTCAGCAAGCACTTCAACTGGGAAAAAATTGACGCGCTGAAGCCGTTTGGCGGCATTCGCATCGAAGATAACGTGGTTATCCATGAAAACGGTATCGAGAACATGACGCGAGACCTGAAGCTGGCCTGATGGATAGCTGGCTGATACCGGCTGAACCGGTCACCTTTGTTGAGGAAATCAAGAAAAGCCGCTTCATCACGCTGCTGGCGCATACCGACGGCGTAGAGGCGGCAAAGGCGTTCGTTGAGTCCGTGCGCGCTGAGCATCCTGATGCCCGCCACCACTGTGTGGCCTGGGTCGCGGGGCCGCCGAACGATTCACAGCAGCTGGGATTTTCCGATGACGGTGAACCGGCGGGCACGGCCGGTAAACCTATGCTCTCCCAGCTTATGGGCAGCGGCGTGGGTGAAATCACCGCCGTAGTGGTGCGCTACTACGGCGGCATTTTATTGGGCACGGGTGGGCTGGTGAAAGCCTACGGTGGCGGTGTCCAGCAGGCGCTTAATCTGCTGATAACGACCCGCAAAACGCCGCTGACCGAATATACTTTGTTATGCGATTACGCCCAGCTCTCGGGCATTGAATCACTGCTTAAACAGTTTAACGGCGTGATTGCGCACAGTGATTACCAGGCGATGGTGCAATTACGCGTGGCGCTTCCACAGGCGGAACTGGCTGCTTTTTCAGCAAAACTGGCTGATTTTAGTCGCGGTTCGTTGCAATTGCTGCCGATTGAAGAATAATCCCCACCTCACTTTTTGAATACCAAAGGAAGCGGCAGAGATGCATTTTCGTGCCATAACCCGAATCGTTGGACTGCTGGTCATACTTTTCTCCGGGACGATGATTCTCCCTGGATTGGTGGCACTTATCTACCGGGACGGCGCGGGGCGGGCATTTACCCAGACCTTTTTTGTTGCGCTGGCAATCGGTTCGCTGCTGTGGTGGCCAAACCGTCGCGAAAAAGGGGAGCTGAAGTCCCGCGAAGGGTTTCTGATTGTGGTCCTGTTCTGGACGGTGCTGGGAAGCGTCGGTTCGCTGCCCTTTATCTTCTCTGAGCAGCCCAATCTGAGCATTACGGATGCCTTCTTCGAATCCTTCTCGGGTTTAACTACCACCGGTGCCACCACGCTGGTGGGGCTGGATTCGCTTCCGCACGCCATTCTCTTTTATCGTCAGATGCTGCAGTGGTTCGGCGGTATGGGGATCATCGTCCTGGCGGTCGCTATTCTGCCGATTCTGGGCGTGGGGGGGATGCAGCTCTATCGCGCCGAAATGCCCGGGCCGCTGAAAGATAACAAAATGCGCCCGCGTATTGCCGAGACGGCGAAAACCCTCTGGCTTATCTATGTCTTGCTGACGGTAGCCTGTGCGCTGGCGCTATGGTTCGCCGGGATGCCCGCTTTCGACGCCATCGGACACAGCTTTGCGACCATCGCCATCGGCGGGTTCTCTACGCACGATGCCAGCGTGGGCTACTTCGACAGCCCAACGATTAACACGATTATTGCCATCTTCCTGCTGATTTCAGGCTGTAACTACGGTCTGCACTTCTCTTTACTGAGCGGGCGCAGCCTGAAGGTGTACTGGCGTGACCCTGAATTCCGCATGTTTATTGGCGTCCAGCTGACGCTGGTGATCATCTGTACCCTGGTCTTGTGGTTCCACGATGTGTATAGCTCGGCGGTGACGACGCTAAACCAGGCCTTTTTCCAGGTGGTGTCGATGGCGACAACCGCCGGATTTACTACGGATAGCATTGCGCGCTGGCCGTTGTTCCTGCCGGTACTGCTGCTGTGTTCTGCTTTTATCGGGGGCTGTGCGGGATCAACGGGCGGTGGTCTGAAGGTGATTCGTATTTTACTGCTGTTTAAGCAGGGGAACCGTGAGCTGAAACGTCTGGTGCACCCGAACGCGGTATACAGCATCAAGCTCGGGAACCGAGCCCTGCCGGAACGCATTCTGGAAGCCGTGTGGGGATTTTTCTCTGCCTATGCGCTGGTCTTTATCGTCAGCATGCTGGCGATTATCGCGACAGGGGTTGATGATTTCTCCGCCTTTGCTTCCGTCGTGGCAACGCTCAATAACCTTGGACCCGGACTGGGCGTGGTGGCGGATAACTTTGCCAGCATGAACCCGGTTGCGAAATGGATCTTAATAGCCAACATGCTGTTTGGTCGTCTTGAGGTCTTTACGCTGCTGGTTCTGTTTACCCCTACATTCTGGCGCGAGTAAGGAGTCGTCGGTGAAAACACTTATTCTTTTCTCTACGCGAGACGGGCAAACGCGCGAGATTGCCTCTTATCTTGCATCTGAACTCAAAGAGCTGGGGATTTACTCGGATGTCGTGAACCTGAACCGCGCTGAACAGATCGCCTGGCAGGATTACGATCGCGTGGTGATTGGGGCATCTATTCGTTACGGTCATTTCCATCCGGCGCTGGATCGCTTTGTGAAAAAGCATACGGCGGTACTTAGCTCGTTGCCGGGGGCTTTCTATTCTGTAAACCTGGTTGCCCGTAAAGCGGAGAAGCGCACGCCGCAGACCAATAGCTACACGCGTAAGTTCTTACTGAATTCGCCCTGGCAGCCAGACCTGTGCGCGGTCTTTGCCGGAGCGCTGCGCTATCCACGCTATCGCTGGTACGACCGCTTTATGATTCGTCTTATTATGAAGATGACCGGCGGTGAAACCGATACGCATAAAGAAGTGGTTTATACCGACTGGACGCAGGTAGCCGGTTTTGCGCGGGAAATCGCACATTTAACGGGCGATTCGCGGTTTAAATAGGCGTGAAGTTTGAAAATTGAGCGAACGAAAAGTTTTTTGTATTTTATGCTTGTCACTTCAGAATAACTCCCTATAATGCGCCTCCACTGACACGGAACAACGGCTTACAGGCCGCCGGGTTAGCGGGGTTCAGCGATGAACGCCAGCAGAGAAAAGCGAAATAAAAGCTTGACTCTGTAGCGGGGAAGCGTAATATGCACACCCCGCGCCGCTGAGAAAAGCGAAGCGGCACTGCTCTTTAACAATTTATCAGACAATCTGTGTGGGCACTCAAAGTGACATGGATTCTTAACGTCCTCGGACGAAAAATGAATACCAAGTCTCTGAGTGAACATACGTAATTCATTACGAAGTTTAATTCACGAGCATCAAACTTAAATTGAAGAGTTTGATCATGGCTCAGATTGAACGCTGGCGGCAGGCCTAACACATGCAAGTCGAGCGGTAGCACAGAGAGCTTGCTCTCGGGTGACGAGCGGCGGACGGGTGAGTAATGTCTGGGAAACTGCCTGATGGAGGGGGATAACTACTGGAAACGGTAGCTAATACCGCATAACGTCGCAAGACCAAAGAGGGGGACCTTCGGGCCTCTTGCCATCAGATGTGCCCAGATGGGATTAGCTAGTAGGTGGGGTAACGGCTCACCTAGGCGACGATCCCTAGCTGGTCTGAGAGGATGACCAGCCACACTGGAACTGAGACACGGTCCAGACTCCTACGGGAGGCAGCAGTGGGGAATATTGCACAATGGGCGCAAGCCTGATGCAGCCATGCCGCGTGTATGAAGAAGGCCTTCGGGTTGTAAAGTACTTTCAGCGAGGAGGAAGGTGTTGAGGTTAATAACCTCAGCAATTGACGTTACTCGCAGAAGAAGCACCGGCTAACTCCGTGCCAGCAGCCGCGGTAATACGGAGGGTGCAAGCGTTAATCGGAATTACTGGGCGTAAAGCGCACGCAGGCGGTCTGTCAAGTCGGATGTGAAATCCCCGGGCTCAACCTGGGAACTGCATTCGAAACTGGCAGGCTAGAGTCTTGTAGAGGGGGGTAGAATTCCAGGTGTAGCGGTGAAATGCGTAGAGATCTGGAGGAATACCGGTGGCGAAGGCGGCCCCCTGGACAAAGACTGACGCTCAGGTGCGAAAGCGTGGGGAGCAAACAGGATTAGATACCCTGGTAGTCCACGCCGTAAACGATGTCGACTTGGAGGTTGTGCCCTTGAGGCGTGGCTTCCGGAGCTAACGCGTTAAGTCGACCGCCTGGGGAGTACGGCCGCAAGGTTAAAACTCAAATGAATTGACGGGGGCCCGCACAAGCGGTGGAGCATGTGGTTTAATTCGATGCAACGCGAAGAACCTTACCTACTCTTGACATCCAGAGAACTTAGCAGAGATGCTTTGGTGCCTTCGGGAACTCTGAGACAGGTGCTGCATGGCTGTCGTCAGCTCGTGTTGTGAAATGTTGGGTTAAGTCCCGCAACGAGCGCAACCCTTATCCTTTGTTGCCAGCGGTTAGGCCGGGAACTCAAAGGAGACTGCCAGTGATAAACTGGAGGAAGGTGGGGATGACGTCAAGTCATCATGGCCCTTACGAGTAGGGCTACACACGTGCTACAATGGCGCATACAAAGAGAAGCGACCTCGCGAGAGCAAGCGGACCTCATAAAGTGCGTCGTAGTCCGGATTGGAGTCTGCAACTCGACTCCATGAAGTCGGAATCGCTAGTAATCGTAGATCAGAATGCTACGGTGAATACGTTCCCGGGCCTTGTACACACCGCCCGTCACACCATGGGAGTGGGTTGCAAAAGAAGTAGGTAGCTTAACCTTCGGGAGGGCGCTTACCACTTTGTGATTCATGACTGGGGTGAAGTCGTAACAAGGTAACCGTAGGGGAACCTGCGGTTGGATCACCTCCTTACCTTAAAGAACCTGCCTTTGTAGTGCTCACACAGATTGTCTGATGAAAAATAGCAGTAAAAATCTCTGCAGGCTTGTAGCTCAGGTGGTTAGAGCGCACCCCTGATAAGGGTGAGGTCGGTGGTTCAAGTCCACTCAGGCCTACCAAACTCCTTTTAAAGGATGAGCGGTACAGAGATTGCAAACGATGGGGCTATAGCTCAGCTGGGAGAGCGCCTGCCTTGCACGCAGGAGGTCTGCGGTTCGATCCCGCATAGCTCCACCATCCTTTTACTGCGAAATACAAGAAAACTTCAGAGTGAACCTGAAAAGGTGCACTGCGAAGTTTTGCTCTTTAAAAATCTGGATCAAGCTGAAAATTGAAACGACACACCTTAATGGTGTGTTCGAGTCTCTCAAATTTTCGCAATCATGAAGTGAAACATCTTCGGGTTGTGAGGTTAAGCGACTAAGCGTACACGGTGGATGCCCTGGCAGTCAGAGGCGATGAAGGACGTGCTAATCTGCGAAAAGCGCCGGCGAGGTGATATGAACCTTTGACCCGGCGATGTCCGAATGGGGAAACCCAGTGTGTTCCGACACACTATCGTTAACTGAATACATAGGTTAACGAGGCGAACCGGGGGAACTGAAACATCTAAGTACCCCGAGGAAAAGAAATCAACCGAGATTCCCCCAGTAGCGGCGAGCGAACGGGGAGCAGCCCAGAGTCTGAATCAGCTTGTGTGTTAGTGGAAGCGTCTGGAAAGTCGCAGGGTACAGGGTGATACTCCCGTACACGAAAGCACACATGCTGTGAACTCGAAGAGTAGGGCGGGACACGTGGTATCCTGTCTGAATATGGGGGGACCATCCTCCAAGGCTAAATACTCCTGACTGACCGATAGTGAACCAGTACCGTGAGGGAAAGGCGAAAAGAACCCCGGCGAGGGGAGTGAAAAAGAACCTGAAACCGTGTACGTACAAGCAGTGGGAGCCTCTTTATGGGGTGACTGCGTACCTTTTGTATAATGGGTCAGCGACTTATATTCTGTAGCAAGGTTAACCGTATAGGGGAGCCGAAGGGAAACCGAGTCTTAACTGGGCGTTAAGTTGCAGGGTATAGACCCGAAACCCGGTGATCTAGCCATGGGCAGGTTGAAGGTTGGGTAACACTAACTGGAGGACCGAACCGACTAATGTTGAAAAATTAGCGGATGACTTGTGGCTGGGGGTGAAAGGCCAATCAAACCGGGAGATAGCTGGTTCTCCCCGAAAGCTATTTAGGTAGCGCCTCGTGAACTCATCTTCGGGGGTAGAGCACTGTTTCGGCTAGGGGGCCATCCCGGCTTACCAACCCGATGCAAACTACGAATACCGAAGAATGTTATCACGGGAGACACACGGCGGGTGCTAACGTCCGTCGTGAAGAGGGAAACAACCCAGACCGCCAGCTAAGGTCCCAAAGTCATGGTTAAGTGGGAAACGATGTGGGAAGGCACAGACAGCCAGGATGTTGGCTTAGAAGCAGCCATCATTTAAAGAAAGCGTAATAGCTCACTGGTCGAGTCGGCCTGCGCGGAAGATGTAACGGGGCTAAACCATGCACCGAAGCTGCGGCAGCGACGCGTATGCGTTGTTGGGTAGGGGAGCGTTCTGTAAGCCGTTGAAGGTGGCCTGTGAGGGCTGCTGGAGGTATCAGAAGTGCGAATGCTGACATAAGTAACGATAATGCGGGTGAAAAGCCCGCACGCCGGAAGACCAAGGGTTCCTGTCCAACGTTAATCGGGGCAGGGTGAGTCGACCCCTAAGGCGAGGCCGAAAGGCGTAGTCGATGGGAAACAGGTTAATATTCCTGTACTTGGTGTTACTGCGAAGGGGGGACGGAGAAGGCTATGTTAGCCGGGCGACGGTTGTCCCGGTTTAAGCATGTAGGCGGAACGATTAGGTAAATCCGGTCGTTTATTAACGCTGAGGTGTGATGACGAGGCACTACGGTGCTGAAGTAACAAATGCCCTGCTTCCAGGAAAAGCCTCTAAGCATCAGGTAACACGAAATCGTACCCCAAACCGACACAGGTGGTCAGGTAGAGAATACCAAGGCGCTTGAGAGAACTCGGGTGAAGGAACTAGGCAAAATGGTGCCGTAACTTCGGGAGAAGGCACGCTGATATGTAGGTGAAGCCCCTGCGGGTGGAGCTGAAATCAGTCGAAGATACCAGCTGGCTGCAACTGTTTATTAAAAACACAGCACTGTGCAAACACGAAAGTGGACGTATACGGTGTGACGCCTGCCCGGTGCCGGAAGGTTAATTGATGGGGTTAGCGGCAACGCGAAGCTCTTGATCGAAGCCCCGGTAAACGGCGGCCGTAACTATAACGGTCCTAAGGTAGCGAAATTCCTTGTCGGGTAAGTTCCGACCTGCACGAATGGCGTAATGATGGCCAGGCTGTCTCCACCCGAGACTCAGTGAAATTGAACTCGCTGTGAAGATGCAGTGTACCCGCGGCAAGACGGAAAGACCCCGTGAACCTTTACTATAGCTTGACACTGAACACTGGTCCTTGATGTGTAGGATAGGTGGGAGGCTTTGAAGCGTGGACGCCAGTCTGCGTGGAGCCGTCCTTGAAATACCACCCTTTAATGGCTGGTGTTCTAACGTAGACCCGTAATCCGGGTTGCGGACAGTGTCTGGTGGGTAGTTTGACTGGGGCGGTCTCCTCCCAAAGAGTAACGGAGGAGCACGAAGGTTAGCTAATCCTGGTCGGACATCAGGAGGTTAGTGCAATGGCATAAGCTAGCTTGACTGCGAGAGTGACGGCTCGAGCAGGTGCGAAAGCAGGTCATAGTGATCCGGTGGTTCTGAATGGAAGGGCCATCGCTCAACGGATAAAAGGTACTCCGGGGATAACAGGCTGATACCGCCCAAGAGTTCATATCGACGGCGGTGTTTGGCACCTCGATGTCGGCTCATCACATCCTGGGGCTGAAGTAGGTCCCAAGGGTATGGCTGTTCGCCATTTAAAGTGGTACGCGAGCTGGGTTTAGAACGTCGTGAGACAGTTCGGTCCCTATCTGCCGTGGGCGCTGGAGAATTGAGGGGGGCTGCTCCTAGTACGAGAGGACCGGAGTGGACGCATCACTGGTGTTCGGGTTGTCATGCCAATGGCATTGCCCGGTAGCTAAATGCGGAAGAGATAAGTGCTGAAAGCATCTAAGCACGAAACTTGCCCCGAGATGAGTTCTCCCTGACTCCTTGAGAGTCCTGAAGGAACGTTGAAGACTACGACGTTGATAGGTCGGGTGTGTAAGCGCAGCGATGCGTTGAGCTAACCGATACTAATGAACCGTGAGGCTTAACCTTACAACGCCGAAGGTGTTTTGGCGAAGAGACGACACGATTTTCAGCTTTGATACAGATTTAACAGAATTTGCCTGGCGGCTTTAGCGCGGTGGTCCCACCTGACCCCATGCCGAACTCAGAAGTGAAACGCCGTAGCGCCGATGGTAGTGTGGGGTCTCCCCATGTGAGAGTAGGGAACTGCCAGGCATCAAACAAGTGAAGAGGCCATCCGGAAGGATGGCCTTTTTGCGTTTTTGTATCCTCTTCTTCTCCATAAACAAATCACCTATCCCCCCGTATATACGGTAAACTATCCCGGTTTTTGCATCAGGATAGCGTCTATGAACCACTCCCTTAAGCCCTGGAATACCTTTGGTATTCAACGGAATGCTAATCAAATTGTACGTGCCGATAATGCTCAGCAGCTACTGGATGCATGGCAAAACGCAACAGACAACGGTGAACCCGTTCTGATTCTGGGCGAAGGAAGTAATGTCCTGTTTCTTGAAGATTTTGCAGGCACGGCGATCGTCAACCGCATCATGGGCATCGATGTCTCAGAAAGCGCTGACAGCTGGCATCTGCACGTGGGCGCTGGAGAAAACTGGCATCAGCTGGTGCAATACACCCTGGATAAAGGGATGCCCGGCCTGGAAAACCTCGCGCTTATACCTGGCTGCGCCGGATCGTCACCTATCCAAAATATTGGTGCCTACGGCATCGAACTCAAACACGTCTGTGAATATGTCGACTGCATTGAACTGGTGACCGGCACGGCTCTGCGCTTAACGGCAGAAGAGTGTCGTTTTGGCTATCGTGACAGTATCTTCAAACACGAATATCAGGATCGCTACGCGATAGTGGCCGTGGGCCTGCGTCTGTCGAAAAGCTGGAAGCCTGTACTGACCTACGGTGATTTAACTCGACTCGATCCCGCGACGGCTACCGCCCGCGACGTTTTTGATTCCGTATGTCATATGCGCATGACTAAACTTCCCGATCCGAAAGTGAACGGAAATGCCGGAAGTTTCTTTAAAAATCCCGTTATCAGCAGCGAAAGTGCAAAAGAATTCCTCGCCAGCTTTCCAACGGCACCGCACTATCCGCAGCCTGATGGCAGCGTAAAGCTGGCTGCAGGCTGGCTTATCGATCGGTGCCAGTTGAAAGGCGTTGCTGTAGGGGGAGCTGCAGTTCATCGTGAGCAGGCGCTGGTTCTGATTAATCAGGACAATGCGACCAGTGATGATGTTGTGCAGCTAGCGCACCATGTTCGCCAGCGTGTAGGCGAAAAATTCAACGTCTGGCTTGAGCCTGAAGTCCGCTTCATTGGTCGTACAGGTGAAGTCAGCGCCGTGGAGGCTATCGCGTGAAGGACAATACCGTCCCCTTAACCCTGATCGGCATCCTTGCCGACGGCGAGTTTCATTCTGGCGAGCAGTTGGGCGAGCAGCTTGGCATGAGCCGCGCCGCCATCAACAAGCATATTCAGACGCTTCGCGACTGGGGTGTGGATGTATTCACGGTTCCTGGAAAAGGCTACAGCCTGCCGGAGCCGATACAGTTGCTGAATGAAGAGGCGATCCGCAGCCAGGTTGGCTCGGGCAACGTTGCGGTGCTGCCGGTCATTGATTCAACGAACCAATACCTGCTGGATCGGCTTAACGAACTCAAGTCAGGCGATGCCTGCGTTGCCGAGTATCAGCAGGCCGGACGTGGTCGCCGTGGACGTAAGTGGTTTTCCCCTTTTGGCGCCAACCTTTATCTTTCCATGTTCTGGCGTCTCGAGCAGGGACCGGCCGCCGCCATTGGTCTGAGCCTGGTTATCGGCATTGTGATGGCGGAAGTTCTGCACGATCTGGGCGCGGATAACGTACGCGTAAAATGGCCAAACGATCTCTACCTCAACGATCGCAAACTTGCGGGTATTCTCGTCGAGCTGACGGGAAAAACGGGGGATGCAGCGCAGATCGTCATCGGTGCTGGCCTGAATATGGTTATGCGCAACGTACAGAATGATGTCGTAAATCAGGCCTGGACTAACCTGCAGGAGGCGGGGATCACCATCGACCGCAACACGCTTGCTGTACGGATGATTAAAGAACTGCGCAGCTCATTATCGCTCTTTGAGCAGGACGGGCTGGCACCGTTCCTGTCTCGCTGGGAAAAGCTGGATAACTTTATCAATCGCCCGGTGAAGCTGCTGATTGGCGACAAAGAGATCTACGGCATTTCCCGCGGTATCGACGCACAGGGGGCGCTGTTGCTTGAACAGGACGGCGCGATCAAGCCCTGGGTAGGCGGGGAAATTTCGTTAAGAAGTGCAGAATAAGAAAGACCCTCTCCCGGCCGGGAGAGGGTATAGAGCACGTTACTGAGGATAAGGCACCCAGTCGCCGCCGTTCAGGCGAACATAGGGCTTGCCCTGATATTGAATGACGACCGCGTTGGCGTTCTCGGAGACTTCAGCCGTTTGCGGCAGGTTGCTGGTAAGCTGATCCCAGTTCACGCTATCTTCCACAAACAGTTTGCCATCCACCGCGCGGGCAACCAGCTCTGAAATCGCCAGATAGCTGCTTGGCTGGGTAATCTCAACAGGCGCCCCCTGATGCGGAGCCTTCATGCCGAAGAACTTAATCCCGGCGGGCACGTTGGTAATGGACGGGCTTGGGATATCACGCAGGCCGGACACCTGCATCCTGTCGCCTTTTAGCGCGCCGCCGTGTTCTGGCACCATCACCACCATCACTTTACGGCCCGATTTTTCCAGCTCGGTGAAGAACGCGTCCAGCTCGTCAAACAGCTTCTGCGCGCGAACTTTATAATCCGCCGTTTTGCTCACGCCCGGGAAGTGGTTACCGTCGTGCAGCGGCAGCGTGTTATAGAAGGTGGCGCTGCGGGTATTACCGTCCACCTTCTGCAGCCAGCGCTGCAGGACGGCAGTATCGTCGTAGACCGGTGAACCGTCAAAGCCCAGCAGAGACACCGGCAGACCGGTCTGATCCATCAGCGGTGCCTGCATTCCCCCTTCCTGACGTATCTCTTTGAGGAAATCGCCAAACACGCCGTTATGGCCCAGCATCAGGTTCTGCGTGAAGCCCAGTTTGGACAGATTATCGAACAGATAACACTGGTTTCCGGCTGGCTGATACAGGTTCTTGTGCGACGGCTGACCGCAGCTTGCGCGCAGCAAACGAATTGCCGCCGGACCGCTGTACGAGGTGGCAGAGTTGAAGTCTTTAAACTGAATATCAAAGTGCGACCACAGCGGATGCGACATTAAACCAGCAGCATCCACGTCTGCCCATGAGAGGGAGCAGATGTTAATCACCAGCAGCTCGAACGGCTGGGCATCTGCTGGCAGCGCATCCGGGAATTTAGTCTGACGTTTATCTTCTGCGCTGTAGAAGCTGGAAAGCCAGGCGTTAAGATTCGTGGACGTTGGCGGGGCAGTCTGCGTCGGGATGTCACCCACCACCGGCGTATTGCCCGCCGTCGCGACGGTTGCCGCCGCACTGCCACCGGTGGTGGTAACGGTCGTTGTCGCCTGGCCGGCTGGCCACAGGGAGAAGCTTGGGCCTGCCAGCGTCAGCACGTTCAGCCAGATCAGGATCGCCACGACAAACACCGTGACGCGGATCCACTGGGACAGAAAAAGCCATGCAACCAGCAGCACAAACACCGCGCCGATCATCTGCCAGTTAATAAAGCGCTCGGTGAGGTCAAGTATGTAGTCAGCGCTAAAGCCCGCGACCTGCGAGCCCTGGCTCATGATGCTTTCCGGCCCGGGTAGCCAGGTATCATGCCAGAACAGCCCAAAGCCAATGGGGATGGCAATCCAGTGACGCAAGCGGTGCAGCCTGATGTTTGGGATGGGCATCAGGAGGAAGGCCATAAACACCAGGTTAAGCAGCGGATGGAAGTTCAGATAGCCAGCCCACAGCAGGCCAAACTTCACCAGAAAGTAGAAGTTCCAGCCGGAAAGGCCGCGCCAGTATTGCCACAGCGGCGATGGTGACGAAGCGGTGTGAGTAGAATTAGTCATGTTTTCGGTTTGCCTTGACGTGTGAAGCCCGTGTCAGTGTTCCGGCTGGTTTAACGTAGCGAGGTTTTACAAACAGCATTCTGGCCGTATCGCGAATACGACGCAGCGAATGGCGCGCATAGTAGCCAAGCGGGAAAAAGATCAGCGCACAGAGTACGACCAGTTGAATGATATCGCTGAGATTCATGATGATGCGTTCTCCCCATTCTCAGACAGTAAGCGCAGCGGCTCTGGAACCCGACGCCAGACATGTCCGTCATGCTTAGCATTGAGAATCGGTTTGAAATCGCTGGTGATAGCGAGCGGCTTCGTCCAGTTTTCAGGGGTAAGCGTGCGCATTTGCACCAGCTCTGCACTAATCAGGTTATCTTCGAACCAAATCATGCGGTTCGAGAAAATATCCCCGGTAGGCAGGGGGAAAATATGGTTAAGCGCCGTATCGAGGTCGTTAACCCGACAGAAGGATAAAAACAGCACCAGACGATTGTCGCCAATCGTCATGATATCCCCGGTGCGGTTTGGGCGGCACAGGGTTAGCGCTTGCTCAACGCGGATACCCGGTACAGGGCGAAGCGCCACCATAACCCCTTTTCCGTCTGCCGGCAGCAGCGTGTTGTTCATCATGTTGCCAACGGCATCGCAGAATGTATCCCACTTCTGATACCCGCGCAGCTTCATCGGCTGCGTCATGGAGAGCAGCGTTGAAATATCTTCCGGCACGTGGCGATTGAACTGCTGGCCCTGAATGCTCTCGATAAGCGTCAGGCAGCGCGACAGCGGGGCATTCCACGGAATAACCATATTCGCACCGCAGCCCAGCAGAAGGCGTTCATCCGTGGCGCGCAGGCTGGTGGTATTTTCGCGTACGACAATTTTCAGCGCGCTGCCGCGCTGGCGGCGCAGCGTGTGAATGTGCCTGGCCAGCGTTTCGATCTGGTTATTTTGCATCAGCGAGAAAACGATGGTCGCCGCCTGCGTGGTGCGGGCTTCATTAAATAGCGCTTCGTTCGTTTCGAACAGCGACCAGTTTTCAGAAAGCGCGGGTGCACCTTCTAATACCGCGAGATGGCTCAGGATGCGTTTTTCATCGCTGCGCGGCTGCACCACGGTCTCTTCAAGGTGTGCGAGATGCCACTGGCCGTCAATCTGTTTGAGGTTGAGCTGCTGTCTGGCGCTGACGCCTTTTTCATTACACCAGAAGGCAATATCGTAAAGATAGCTGTCGGTCTGGTCATGTATACTCGACAGACCAAAAAGAGAGCGATATTCACCCATTAATAGCGAAAAGAGCTTGTCATTATTACTACCGGGATAAACAACCAAAAGTGTGCAATTTTGAAATCTTGCCCATTTATTGATTTTTTCCAGCCAGCGCAGCAGTTTTTCCGTTGGGATATTCTGAAGTGCGTTATTTGCACATTTTAGTATCACTAAATAGTGATCCGGATCAATTGAGCACTGAATGTCGTGGGTCAAAAAGTATAGACTATCTGCTTCGGCTGGCATGGAAAATAACCGTACAGTCTGTGGGCCACGGTCGTTTTCAAGCGTAATGATTTTTTTCGGATCTTCGCCCATGGTAATGACCGCGACGCGAGAATCCTTTTCCTGCGCGGCGATTGTCTGATTAACCAAACTGATGGCATTTTCGTTGCGATCCGTATTAATCCACCAGACTCCTCCGACTGGCATGTGTCGCAATTCGTCCCATAATGACTGGATGCCAATAGAAAATATGGAGTCCACGGTGTCCCTCTTTTCGTCGAATTTATCTGTATCTCAGTTTACTAGCGAAAGCGTAGAAATAAACCTAACATTGAAATTAAAGAACATCAGATTTAGCATGTAAACGAAATTTGATAGGGCAGGAAGCCTCGTACATCCGATCTTGCGGTTTTACTCAAATGGATGGATTAAGAATGCATAATAATGAATCCGGAACGCCTGTCGACTCTAGCCTGGGTTACACATTCCAAAATGATTTTCTGGCGCTGACGCAGGCCTTTTCATTGCCTGAAATAGATTACACCGATATTTCCCAGCGGGAACAGTTGGCCGCGGCTATTAAACGCTGGCCGTTATTAGCTGAATTTGCCCAACAACAATAAGGGAGCCATTGATGGCCATACTAGGATTACAGGGCGTCCGGGGGGGAGTGGGTACCACTTCCATTACCGCGGCGCTGGCGTGGTCATTGCAGGTATTAGGTGAATCGGTGCTGGTTATTGATGCCTCCTCCGATAATTTGTTGCGCATGTCCTTCAACGTCGACTTTACCCGTACCGAAGGCTGGGCCCGCGCGCTGCTTGATGATAAAGACTGGCGCGATGCGGGGCTGCGCTACACGTCCCAGCTTGATTTGCTGCCGTTTGGTCAGCTAACTGAAGCCGAGCGTGGGAATGAAGCCGCGTACCAGCGCCTGTTTTCCCGGTTTGTCAATGCGCTCCAGAGCCTGAAAGAGCAGGGCCATTACAAGTGGATCCTGCTGGATCTGCCGCACGGTGCTGCCCAGCTGACGCGCCAGCTGATGGCGAAATGCGATCATGTACTCTCCATTGTGAACGTGGATGCGAACTGTCATATCCGCCTGCATCAGCAGGCGCTACCCGCGAACGCCCATCTCCTGATCAACGATCTTCGCATCGGCAGTCAGATTCAGGACGATCTATACCAGGTTTGGCTGCAAAGTCAGCGTCGGCTGCTGCCGATGGTGATCCATCGTGATGAGGGCATGGCGGAGTGCCTCGCCTCCAAGCAGCCGCTCGGCGAATACCGTAGCGATTCACTGGCAGCAGAAGAGATCCTGACGCTGGCGAACTGGTGTCTTCTGCACTTCGCAAGTGAGGCGGAGCCAGCCGGGAGTTCCGTATGAGTCGTCTGTCCACCTGGTTACTCATCCCGCCGGTCAGTTCGCGTTTAAGCGAACATTATCGGCACTACCGCCGACATGGCGCGTCGGCGTTTAGCGCCGCGCTTGGCTGTTTCTGGATGATTCTGGCGTGGATGTTCATCCCCCTTGAACACCCGCGCTGGCAGCGTATTCGCGCGCGGCATAGCGAACTCTATCCGCATATTCATCCTGACAGGCCGCGTCCTCTCGATCCGGCCCGCTATCTCATACAGGCTATCTGGCTGGTGGCAACGACCTCCAGCCCTGATAAAAAGGCCCCGCGCTGGCGCAGCTTCAATCGCGTGGCGAATTTACGTGAACGCTATCACCAGTGGCTGGACAGGCTACCCGATAGCGTCAGCGATAAGACAAGCCATCTGGATAACCACAAAGAGCTCGGACACCTGCATCCGGGCCTTCGCCGTTTTATTCTCGGCGTAATTGTCGTCTTCTCGCTTATTCTGGCGCTGGTCTGTATCACGCAGCCCTTCAACCCGCTGGCGCAGTTTACCTTCCTGATTTTGCTCTGGGGCGTGGCCCTGCTGGTCCGGCGTATTCCTGGGCGTTTCTCTGCCCTGATGCTGATTGTACTGTCGCTAACCGTCTCCTGCCGCTACATCTGGTGGCGCTATACCTCCACGCTGAACTGGGACGATCCGGTGAGCCTGGTGTGCGGGCTGGTGCTGCTGTTTGCCGAAACCTACGCCTGGATTGTGCTGGTCCTGGGCTATTTCCAGGTGATATGGCCGCTCAACCGCCAGCCGGTTCCGCTACCGAAAGACACCGGTCAGTGGCCATCCGTCGACCTGTTTGTTCCCACCTACAACGAAGACCTGAGCGTGGTGAAAAACACGATTTACGCCGCGCTGGGTATCGACTGGCCAAAAGATAAGCTCAAAATCTGGATCCTCGATGACGGGGGTCGCGAAGAGTTCCGTCAGTTTGCGGCAGAGGTGGGCGTGGAGTATATCGCCCGCACCACCCACGAACACGCGAAGGCCGGGAACATCAATAACGCCCTCAAATACGCTAAAGGCGAGTTCGTCTCGATCTTTGACTGCGACCACGTGCCGACGCGCTCGTTCCTGCAAATGACCATGGGCTGGTTCCTGAAGGAGAAAGAGCTGGCAATGATGCAGACGCCGCACCACTTCTTCTCGCCGGACCCGTTTGAACGTAACCTGGGCCGTTTCCGTAAAACCCCGAACGAAGGCACGTTGTTCTACGGCCTGGTGCAGGACGGAAACGACATGTGGGATGCAACCTTCTTCTGCGGCTCCTGTGCGGTTATCCGCCGCGGTCCGCTGGATGAAATTGGCGGTATCGCCGTTGAGACGGTGACCGAAGATGCCCACACCTCGCTGCGCCTGCACCGCCGGGGCCATACCTCCGCGTATATGCGTATTCCGCAGGCCGCGGGTCTGGCAACGGAGTCGCTGTCGGCGCACATCGGCCAGCGTATTCGCTGGGCGCGCGGCATGGTGCAGATTTTCCGTCTCGATAACCCGCTGATGGGGAAAGGGCTTAAACTGGCGCAGCGCCTGTGCTACGTCAACGCCATGTTCCACTTCCTCTCCGGTATCCCGCGGCTTATCTTCCTCACGGCACCGCTGGCGTTCCTGCTCCTTCACGCCTATATCATCTACGCGCCCGCGCTGATGATTGCGCTGTTTGTTCTGCCGCACATGATCCACGCGAGCCTGACGAACTCGAAGATTCAGGGGAAATACCGCCATTCGTTCTGGAGTGAAATCTACGAAACGGTGCTGGCCTGGTACATTGCGCCGCCAACGATGGTGGCGCTGATTAACCCGCATAAAGGCAAATTCAACGTTACCGCGAAGGGGGGGCTGGTGGAGGAGGAGTATGTCGACTGGGTGATCTCCCGTCCGTACATCTTCCTGGTGCTGCTCAACATTGTGGGGGTGATCGCAGGTATCTGGCGCTACTACTACGGTCCTGAAAACGAGATCCTGACGGTCTTCGTGAGTATGGCATGGGTGTTCTACAACCTGATTATCCTCGGCGGCGCGGTGGCGGTATCGGTAGAGAGCAAGCAGGTGCGTCGCGCGCATCGCGTTGAAATCAGCATGCCGGCGGCAATCGCGCGTGAAGACGGCCATCTCTTCTCCTGTACGGTGCACGACTTCTCTGACGGCGGTCTGGGCATCAAAATCAACGGCCAGGCGAAGGTGCTGGAAGGGCAGAAGGTCAACTTACTGCTCAAGCGCGGCCAGCAGGAGTACGTCTTCCCTACGCAGGTGGTGCGTGTGTTAGGCAATGAAGTCGGTCTGCAGCTGATGCCGCTGACCAAAAAGCAGCATATTGATTTTGTGCAGTGTACGTTCGCCCGCGCGGATACGTGGGCTCTCTGGCAGGACAGCTTCCCGGAAGATAAACCTCTGGAAAGCCTGCTTGATATTCTGAAGCTGGGGTTCCGTGGCTATCGTCACCTTGCAGAATTTGCCCCGTCGTCGGTGAAAATAATTTTCCGGTCACTTACTTCGCTGGTTTCCTGGGTCGTGTCGTTCATTCCTCGCCGACCTGAGCGGGATGAGGCGAAGCAGGCGGACCCGGTTATGGCTCAACAATGATGATAACGCGATGAAAACAAAACTTTCCTGGTTATGTGCAGTGGCAATGGGGATGAGTGCGCTCCCCGCAACAATGGCTAACGCAGCGCCCGATGATGCTGCTGCCACACCTGCTCCTACGGTTCCCGTGGTCGCCCAGGCGACCGATCCGGTTATCACCGCGGCGCCGGGTCAAACGGAAAACGTCGTTCCCAACCAGCCGACAGAAGGTAACGTCGTCGGGCAGGTGATGCCGGGCGTGCCGGGCGCCAACGCGCCTGTTGTCGCCCAGAATACCCCATCGCGTGACGTGAAGCTGACGTTCGCGCAGATTGCGCCGCCTCCGGGCAGCATGGTGCTGCGCGGTATCAACCCGAACGGCGGGATTGAGTTTGGGATGCGCAGCGATGAAGTCGTTTCGAATGCCGTGCTAAACCTCGAATACACGCCTTCGCCCGCGCTGCTGCCCGTGCAGTCGCAGCTCAAGGTTTACCTGAACGACGAGCTGATGGACGTTCTGCCGGTGACCAAAGAGCAGCTGGGCAAAAAGACCCAGGCTCAGGTACCCATCAATCCGCTGTTCATCACCGACTTCAACCGCGTTCGTCTGGAGTTTGTGGGCCACTATCGTGACGTCTGCGAAAACCCGGCCAGCAGTACGCTGTGGATGGACGTGGGGCGTAACTCATCGCTGCAGATGACCTACCAGTCGCTGGCGTTGAAAAACGATCTCTCCGCGTTCCCGATCCCGTTCTTCGATCCGCGCGATAACCGCCAGTTAACCCTGCCGATGGTGTTTGCCTCCTCGCCGGACGTTACCGAACAGCTGGCCGCCACCATTGTGGCCTCCTGGTTTGGCTCCCGCTCCGCCTGGCGCGGCCAGAACTTCCCGGTCGTGTATGACAAAATGCCGGACAGAAACGCGATTGTCTTTGCCACCAACGCCAAACGCCCATCCTTCCTGCGCGACTATCCGGATGTTAAAGCACCTACCATCGAGATGATCAGCCATCCTGATAATCCGTACGTGAAGATGCTGGTGGTCTTTGGCCGTGACGATAAAGATCTGGTGCAGGCGGCAAAAGGGATTGCCCAGGGCAATATCCTGTTCCGCGGCAATAGCGTTATCGTGGATGAGGTTAAGCCGCTGCTGGCGCGTAAGCCTTACGATGCGCCAAACTGGGTGCGTACAGACCGCGCCATTACCTTTGGCGAGCTGAAAACCTATGAAGAACAGCTTCAGTCCACGGGGCTTGAGCCTTCGCCCGTTAGCCTGTCGCTCAATCTGCCGCCGGATCTGTATCTGCTGCGCACCAACGGTATTGATATCAATCTGAACTACCGTTACACCGCGCCGTCTACCAAAGACAGCTCGCGCATGGATATCAGCCTGAACAACCAGTTCCTGCAATCCTTCAGCCTGACCAGCAACCAGGACACCAACCGCCTGATGCTGCGTCTGCCGGTCCTGCAAGGCCTGCTGGACGGGAAAACCGATGTGTCTATCCCGGCCCTGAAGCTTGGCGCGATAAACCAGCTGCGGTTTGACTTCCAGTACATGAACCCGATGCCCGGCGGCTCGGTGGATAACTGCATCACCTTCCAGCCGGTACAAAATCACGTTGTGATTGGCGATGAATCCACCATCGATTTCTCAAAGTATTATCACTTCCTGGCGATGCCGGACCTGCGCGCGTTTGCTAACGCCAGCTTCCCGTTCAGCCGCATGGCCGACCTGTCTGAATCCATTGTTGTGATGCCAAAAGCGCCAAATGAAGCTCAGGTCACCACTCTGCTGGATACGATGGCGACCGTTGGCGCGCAGACGGGCCTCCCGGCGATTAACGTCACGTTGACCGACGATGGTAGCCAGATCCAGAACAAAGATGCCGACATCATGGTGATCGGCACCATTCCGGATAAGCTCAAAGACGATAAGCGCGTCGATCTGCTGGTGCAGGCGGCGCAGTCCTGGGTGAACACGCCGCTTCGTCAGACAGAATTCCCGAGCATCATGCCGGATAATAACGACCGTCAGGCCAGCGCGCAGACCACCGTTACGTCTCAGGGACCCATGGCCGCCGTTGTTGGCTTCCAGTCGCCTTACAACGATCAGCGTAGCGTGATCGCCCTGCTGGCAGACAGCCCGCGCGGGTATGAACTGCTCAACAACGCGATGAACGACAGCGGTAAACGCGCGTCCATGTTCGGCTCCGTCTCCGTCATTCGTGAATCGGGCGTCAACAGCCTGCGCGTCGGGGATGTCTACTACGTGGGCCACCTGCCGTGGTTCGAACGCCTGTGGTATGCCCTGTCTAACCATCCGGTGCTGCTGGCGATTCTGGCCGCCGTCAGCGTTGTATTGCTGGCATGGGTGCTGTGGCGTCTGCTGCGTATTATCAGCCGTCGTCGCCTGAACCCGGATAATGAGTAAGCCGTGATGAAAGCCTTTCGCTGGTGTGTATTAGCAGCGTTGATGCTGGCGGCGACGAATCTCCGCGCCGCCTGTACCTGGCCTGCCTGGGAGCAGTTTAAAAAGGATTACATCAGCGAGGGCGGGCGCGTCATTGACCCCAGCGACACGCGCAAAATCAGCACCTCGGAAGGGCAGAGCTACGCGCTGTTCTTCGCGCTGGCCGCGAATGACCGTAAGGCCTTCGATCGGCTGCTGGCCTGGACGCGCGACAACCTTGCTCAGGGCAGCCTGGACGACCATCTGCCCGCCTGGCTATGGGGACAGAAGGATAACGAGACCTGGGCGGTGATTGACACCAATTCCGCCTCGGATGCCGATATCTGGATTGCCTGGACGCTGCTCGAAGCGGGTCGGTTATGGAAAAATCAGGACTACACCCGCATCGGAAAGGCCCTGCTCAAGCGCATTGCCAGCGAAGAGGTGGTGAACGTACCCGGACTTGGCTCAATGCTGCTGCCGGGTAAAGTGGGCTTTGCCGAAGAGCATGCCTGGCGCTTTAACCCCAGCTATCTGCCCCCTCAGCTGGCGAGCTATTTCACCCGTTTTGGCGCCCCCTGGACCACGCTGCGTGAAACCAACCTGCGTTTACTGATGGAGACCGCGCCAAAGGGCTTTTCACCGAACTGGGTGCAGTACCGTAAGGACAAGGGCTGGCAGCTCCAGCAGGATGCGTCGCTGCTGGGCAGCTACGATGCCATTCGCGTCTATCTCTGGGTGGGGATGATGAGCGACAAAGACCCGCAGAAAGCCCGACTCCAGGCGCGTTTCCAGCCGATGGCCGCAATGACGGCAAAACGGGGCCTGCCGCCGGAAAAAGTGGATGTGGCAACCGGGAAACGCACGGGCGATGGCCCGGTGGGGTTTTCCGCCGCTATGCTGCCGTTTTTACAACAGCGTGATGCGCAAGCGGTACAACGCCAGCGCGTTGCCGACCATTTTCCCGATAACAACGCCTACTACAGCTACGTGCTGACGCTCTTTGGGCAAGGATGGGATCAGCATCGTTTTCGCTTCACCAGCAAAGGTGAATTAATACCGGATTGGGGCCAGGAATGCGCAAGTTCACAGTAAATCTACTCAGTTTATCGCTAGGCCTTGCGCTGATGCCGCTGGCCGAGGCCGCCAATTCTCCCCAGCAGCAACAGCTGCTGGAGCAGGTGCGTCTGGGTGAATCGACGCAGCGTGAGGATCTGGTTCGTCAGTCGCTCTATCGTCTTGAGCTGATTGATCCGAACAACCCCGACGTGATTGCTGCCCGCTTCCGCTATCTGCTTCGCCAGGGCGATACCGGCGGGGCGCAAAAAGAGCTGGATCGCCTGAAGGGGATTGCGCCGGGCTCCACTGTCTATCAGTCGTCACGCACTACGATGCTGCTTTCAACGCCCGATGGACGTCAGGCGCTTCAGCAGGCTCGCTTGCTTGCCACGACGGGCCATACGCAGGAAGCGATTGCCGCCTATGACAAGCTCTTCGCCGGCAATCCGCCGAGTGGAGAAGTGGCCACCGAATACTGGAACGTGGTGGCAAAAGATCCTGCCCGCCGCGCGTCGGCGATCGACCAGCTGAAGAAAATCAATGCCAGCAATCCGGGCAATACGCAGCTGCAGGCCACGCTGGCGCAGCTTCTGTTCCAGACCGGACGCCGTGATGAAGCCTTTGCGGTGCTGCAGGAGATGGCAAAATCCAACAGCGGCCGCAATCAGGCGTCTGATATGTGGTATCAGCAGATTAAGGATCAGCCAGCCAGCAGCGCCAGCGTAAGCGCGCTGCAAAAATATCTGAGCGTGTTCAGCGATGGCGATAACGTGACGGCCGCGCGTTCGCAGCTGGAAGCGCAGCAAAAACAGCTTGCCGATCCCACCTTCCGCGCGAAAGCGGAAGGATTAGCCGCGGTGGACGCCGGGCAGGGCGGTAAGGCGGTGGCGGAGCTGCAGAAAGCCGTCAGCGCCAACCATGCCGACAGCGAAGCCGTTGGCGCGCTGGGTCAGGCCTATTCACAAAAAGGCGATCGCGCCCGCGCGGTGGCGCAGTTTGAAAAAGCGATCGCCCTCGATCCCCAGAGCGATAACCGCGGCAAGTGGGATAGCCTGCTGAAGGTTAACCGCTACTGGCTGCTGATCCAGCAGGGCGATGCGGCGTTAAAAGCGAATAATACGGCCCAGGCCGAGCGCTATTACCAGCAGGCGCGCAGCCTCGACAATACCGACAGCTACGCGGTGCTGGGGCTCGGTGACGCGGCGGCGGCGCGCAAAGATAACGACGCTGCCGAACGTTATTATCGCCAGGCGCTGCGCATGGACAGCGGCAACAGCAATGCGGTGCGTGGTCTTGCCAATATTTACCGCACGCAGTCCCCGGAGAAAGCCTCGCAGTTTATCCAGTCGCTCTCGGCCAGCCAGCGCCGCAGCATTGATGACATTGAGCGAAGCCTGACGAACGAACAGCTTTCTGCCCAGGCGGAGCAGCTTGAAAACCAGGGGAAATACGCCCAGGCCGCTGAAATTCAGCGCCGCCGTCTGGCGCTTTCTCCGGGCGACGTGTGGATCACCTATCGTCTCGCGCGCGATCTCTACAGCGCGGGTCAGCGCAGCCAGGCCGATACGCTGATGCGTCAGCTTGCCAGCCAGAAGCCGACCGATCCGGATCAGGTATACGCCAACGGCCTTTATCTGTCGGGTAACGATCGGGACAGGGTCGCGCTGGCACACCTGAACACGCTGCCGCGTAGCCAGTGGAACGGCAATATCCAGGAGCTGGCGGATCGTCTGCAAAGTAACCAGGTGCTGGAAACCGCCAACCGCCTGCGCGACGACGGAAAAGAACGGGAGGCGGAATCCCTGCTTCGCCAGCAGCCCGCGTCAACTCGCATTGATTTAACCCTTGCGGACTGGGCGCAGCAGCGTGGCGACCGCACGGCGGCAAAAACCGCCTACAGCACCGTGCTGCAGCGCGAGCCGCAAAACGAAGATGCTATCCTCGGTCTGACCGAGGTCTATATCAGCGAAGGCAACAAAGACGCGGCCCGCGCCGAGCTGGCAAAACTGCCTGCCGCGCAGAACGGGCAGCCGCTATCGCTCAACGTGCAGCGTCGAATCGCGATGGCGCAGGCTGGCCTGGGCGATACCGCTGCGGCAGAGCAGACGTTTGGTAAAATCATCCCGCAGGCTAAATCACAGCCTGCGTCGATGGAAAACGCGCTGGTATTACGTGATGCTTCCCGCTTCCAGGCACAAAACGGCCAGCCTCAGCAGGCGCTGGAGACGTATAAAGACGCGATGGTGTCGTCCGGCATCACGACGACGCGTCCGACCGACAACGACAGTTTTACCCGTCTGACCCGCAATGATGAAAACGACGACTGGCTGAAGCGCGGCGTGCGCAGCGATGCGGGTGAGCTTTACCAGCAGCAGGACCTGAACGTCACGCTGCAGCATGATTACTGGGGCTCCAGCGGCACGGGCGGTTATTCCGATCTCAAGGCGCACACCACCATGCTGCAGGTTGATGCACCGCTCTCCGACGGACGGATGTTCTTCCGCAGCGATCTGGTGAATATGGATGCGGGTAGCTTTGCGACCAAGGACGGGAAATACGATCCCAAATGGGGGACCTGCGCCGAAACGCCGTGTAGCGGCAACACCAACCAGTCTGCCAACGGCGCAAGCGTGGCGGTTGGCTGGCAGAATAAAACCTGGTCATGGGATATTGGCACCACGCCGATGGGGTTCGACGTGGTGGATGTGGTTGGTGGCGTAAGCTACAGCAATGACCTCGGGCCGATTGGCTACACCCTGAATGCGCATCGTCGTCCGATCTCCAGCTCTGTTCTGGCCTTCGCTGGTCAAAAAGACACCAATACCGATACCACCTGGGGCGGCGTACGTTCGACCGGCGGTGGCGTGAGCCTAAGCTATGACAAAGGTGAGGCGAACGGCATCTGGTCGAGCCTGAACGTGGACAGCCTGACCGGTAAAAATGTGGAAGATAACTGGCGCATCCGCTGGATGACCGGCTATTACTACAAGCTGATCAACGAGAACAACGAACGCCTGACGGTCGGCGTCTCCAACATGCTTTGGCACTACGATAAAGATCTGAGCGGCTACACCCTGGGCCAGGGCGGTTACTACAGCCCGCAGGAGTACGTCTCTTTCGCCCTGCCGGTGACCTGGCGTAAGCGCACCGATAACTGGTCATGGGAGCTGGGCGGCTCCGTCTCCTGGTCGCACTCTAAAACCAAGGATGGCATGCGCTATCCGATCCAGAGTCTGATTCCGGATAACCAGGTGGATGCCGACGGTAAGGACATGTATTCCGACAAAGGCGAGCCTGAAAACGGCAGTTCCTCGTCGGGTACGGGTTACACCGCACGAGCGATTATTGAGCGCCGCGTGACGTCTAACTGGTTCGTGGGTCTGGGCGTCGATATTCAGCAAGCAAAAGACTATACCCCGAGCCATGCCCTTCTGTATGTTCGTTATTCCGCCGCGGGATGGCAGGGCGATATGGACTTACCGCCGCAGCCGCTCATACCCTATGCTGACTGGTAATCAGATTTTACTTAATCCAGCAGCATGTCTCTCTTAAAAGTACAGCAATCGGGTATACTCAGGCGCACCAGGTTTACACCCTGGTGCGCCTTGCGCTTCGAGTTTTGTGGAGAGTCATTTTGCGTGTCAGCCGTTCTTTAACGATCAAACAGATGGCGATGGTGTCTGCCGTCACTATGCTGTTTGTCCTCCTTTTCTGCGTAATTTTGCTGTTTCATTCCGTACAGCAGAATCGCTATAACACGGCTTCGCAATTAGAGAGCATCGCCCGCGCGGTGCGTGAACCGCTTTCTTCCTCCATTTTGAAAGGGGATATCCCGGAAGCGGAAACCATTTTGAAACGCATTCAGCCTGCGGGGATTGTCAGTCGGGCAGACGTGGTACTGCCTAACCAGTTTCAGGCACTGCGGATGAGCTTTATCCCTGAACGTCCCGTTCCGGTAACCGTCATGCGGCTGTTCGAGCTGCCGGTACAAATTTCCTTGCCCATCTATTCCCTTGAGCGGCCCGCTAACCCGCAGCCGTTAGCCTATCTGGTCCTGCAGGCAGACTCCTATCGGATGTATAAATTCGTCATGAGCTGGGTTGTTACGTTAGTGACCACTTGCTTACTTATGACGCTGATCCTGAGCGTGGCGCTGACCTGGTGTATTAACCGGCTGATCGTGCACCCTTTGCGGAAAATCGCCCGCGAACTGAACAACCTCGCTCCGCAGGACCAGGCTAGCCATCAGCTGACCTTGCCCCGCCTCCATCACGACGATGAAATCGGCATGCTGGTGCGCAGCTACAACATAAACCAGCAGCGTATACAGCGTCATCAGGATGAACTGAACAGCAGCGCCACGCGCTTTCCGGTGTCTGATCTGCCTAATAAAGCGTTTCTTATGGCGCTGCTGGAGCAGACCGTTGCGCGCCAGCAAACCACCGCGCTGATGGTGATTGCCTGCGAAACGCTGCAGGATACGGCGGGCGTGCTTAAAGAGAGCCAGCGCGAGATCCTGCTCCTGACGCTGGTGGAAAAGGTCAAATCCGTGCTTGCCCCGCGCATGGTGCTGACCCAGGTCAGCGGCTACGACCTGGTCGTCATCGCCCACGGCGTGAAAGAGCCGTGGCATGCGATTACGTTAGGTCAGCAAGTGCTCACTGTCATTAATGAGCGGCTGCCAATTCAGGGTATCCAGCTGCGCCCGAGCGCCAGCATTGGGATTGCGATGTTCTACGGCGACCTGACCGCAGAGCAGCTCTACAGCCGAGCGATTTCGGCGGCCTTCACCGCCCGTCGGAAAGGTAAAAATCAGATCCAGTTCTTCGACCCGGAACAGATGGAAAAGGCGCAGAAGCGCCTGACCGAAGAGAGCGACATCCTTACCGCGCTTGACAACCGTCAGTTTGCTATCTGGCTCCAGCCGCAGGTGAATTTACTGACGGGAGAAGTCAAAAGCGCGGAAGCACTGCTGCGCGTGCAGCAGCCGGACGGCTCGTGGGAGCTGCCGGAAGGGCTAATCGAGCGCATCGAGTCCTGCGGCCTGATGGTGACCGTCGGTTACTGGGTGCTGGAGGAGTCGTGCCGCCAGCTTGCTGCCTGGCAGGAGCGCGGCGTCACTCTGCCGCTATCGGTGAATCTTTCTGCCCTGCAGCTCATGCACCCGACGATGGTGTCCGAGATGCTCGAGCTTATCCATCGTTACCGAATTCAGCCCGATACCCTCATTCTGGAAGTCACGGAAAGCCGACGTATCGACGATCCCAACGAGGCGGTCGCTATCCTGAAGCCGCTGCGTAACGCCGGTATTCGCATTGCGCTGGACGATTTCGGCATGGGCTATGCCGGGCTGCGCCAGCTTCAGCATATGAAAACGCTGCCGGTGGATGTCCTGAAAATCGACAAAGCCTTTGTCGAAGGGCTGCCGAATGACAGCAGCATGGTGCAGGCGATTATTCAGATGGCGCGAAGCCTGGAACTGCACGTGATTGCAGAGGGCATCGAAACGGAGGCCCAGCGCCGCTGGCTGGCCGAGGCGGGGGTGGAGAGCGGTCAGGGCTTCCTGTTTGCCCGTGCCGTACCTTCTGACGTCTTTGAACAGCGTTACCTTACCGACGCAGACAACCACGCAAAAGCGTAATTTTGTTGCTGGCTTGTGCGAGTCAGCTCAAAGTTCTTAACATTTGTGTTTCAAATTTGAACCTGGTTTATTTCTGTCCTGTTATACGGGTGTTATTTTAAAGCCGCAGGTTAACCATAACCTTAAAAAGCCTGTGGTTTTTCTTTCCAAGGACACCCTATGAAAACCTCTCTCTTCAAAAGCCTTTACTTTCAGGTCCTGACGGCCATCGCAATCGGTATTTTGCTTGGCCACTACTACCCTGAACTGGGCGCACAAATGAAACCGCTTGGCGACGCGTTCGTTAAGCTGATCAAAATGGTCATCGCTCCGGTGATCTTCTGTACGGTAGTGACCGGCATCGCGGGCATGGAAAGCATGAAGGCGGTTGGTCGTACCGGCGCAGTGGCCCTTCTCTATTTTGAGGTGGTCAGCACCATTGCCCTGATTATCGGCCTCATTATTGTTAACGTTGTTCAGCCCGGCGCGGGAATGAACGTTGACCCGTCAACGCTGGATGCCAAAGCGGTGGCGATTTACGCCGACCAGGCGAAGGACCAGGGCGTGGTGGCCTTCCTGCTGGACGTCATTCCTGGCAGCGTTATCGGCGCATTCGCCAGCGGGAACATCCTGCAGGTGCTGCTGTTTGCCGTGATGTTTGGTTTTGCCCTGCATCGCCTGGGCAGCAAAGGCCAGCTCATCTTCAACGTGATTGAAAGCTTCTCGCAGGTCATCTTCGGCATCATCAACATGATCATGCGCCTGGCACCGATTGGGGCCTTCGGCGCGATGGCCTTCACGATTGGTAAATACGGCGTCGGTACGCTGGTACAGCTGGGCCAGCTGATCGTCTGCTTCTACATTACCTGTATCCTGTTTGTGGTGGTGGTGCTCGGTTCCATCGCCCGTGCGGCGGGCTTCAGCATTTTCAAATTTATCCGCTATATCCGCGAAGAGCTGCTGATTGTTCTCGGGACCTCGTCCTCTGAATCGGCGCTGCCGCGTATGCTCGATAAGATGGAAAAGCTGGGCTGCCGGAAATCGGTGGTGGGGCTGGTAATTCCGACGGGCTACTCGTTCAACCTGGACGGCACCTCGATATACCTGACGATGGCGGCGGTATTTATCGCGCAGGCCACCAACAGCCATATGGATATCTTCCACCAGATTACGCTGCTGGTGGTGCTCCTGCTGTCGTCCAAGGGGGCGGCTGGGGTCACGGGCAGCGGCTTTATCGTGCTGGCAGCCACCATCTCTGCCGTGGGGCACCTGCCGGTGGCGGGTCTGGCGCTCATTCTGGGGATCGACCGCTTCATGTCTGAAGCCCGCGCGTTAACCAACCTGGTCGGTAACGGCGTGGCAACGGTAGTGGTCGCGAAGTGGGTGAAAGAGCTGGATCATAAAAAGCTCGACGATACGTTAAACAACCGTAACGCGGGTGACAAAACCGCCGGTTTATCCTCCTGATATCCTGAAAATACCCGCATTCCCTTGTCGGAATGCGGGCTCCTGCGCATAATAACCGCTCATACCTGTCATACTTCGACAAGATTTTTTTTGGGTATATTTCACTTCGAACCGTGACGTTTTGCCGAACACGCGGTCTAATCGACGTGTTTTCATCGTCATCTTTTAGAGTGAAGCGCGTCGCGAGACACTCTTTTTAACCAGGAATGTTGATCAGGGGTTCACATGCAGGGCACAAAAATTCGACTCTTAACCGGCGGTTTGCTGATGATGGCAGCAGCCAGTTATGTGCAGGCAGATGCGCTCCAGCCAGACCCGGCCTGGCAACAAGGGACGTTGGCGAATGGTTTTCAGTGGCAAGTTTTAGCCACCCCGCAGCGTCCCAGCGACCGTATCGAAATCCGTCTGTCAGTGAATACCGGCTCACTCACTGAAAGCACCCAGCAGACCGGCTTTAGCCATTTTATTCCTCGACTGGCGCTCACCCAGAGCGGCAGTTTGCAGGCGGTTCAGGTGCGTTCCCTTTGGCAACAGGCCATCGATCCGAAACGCCCGCTGCCTCCGGCTGTGGTCTCTTACGACTACACCATGTTTAACCTGAGCCTGCCGAACAACCGAAACGATCTGCTAAAAGAAGCGCTAACCTATCTCTCCGATGCCACCGGCAAGCTGGCGATTACGCCGGACACCGTGAATTACGCGCTCAGCAACAGCGATATGGTCGCGACCTGGCCTGTGGACACCAAAGAGGGCTGGTGGCGCTATCGCCTGAAAGGCTCAACGCTGCTCGGGCACGATCCGGCAGAGCCGCTGAAGCAGCCGGTGGACGTTGAGCAGGTCAACTCCTTCTACCAGAAATGGTACACCCCGGACGCAATGACGCTGATCGTGGTCGGCAACGTAGACAGCCGCGCGGTAGTTGAGCAGATCAACAAAGCGTTTGGCGACCTGAAAGGCAAGCGTGAGACGCCAGCCCCTGTACCGACGCTCTCTCCGCTGCGTGCAGAGCCCGTCAGCATCATGACGGACACCGTGCGCCAGGACCGTCTCTCCATGATGTGGGACACCGCATGGCAGCCTATCCGCGAATCAGCCGCGCTGCTGCGCTACTGGCGCGCCGATCTGGCGCGTGAGGCGCTGTTCTGGCACGTCCAGCAGACGCTGAGCAAAAATAACGTGAAGAATATCGGCCTGGGCTTTGACTGCCGCGTGCTGTTCCAGCGTGCGCAGTGCGCCATTAACGTCGAGTCGCCGAGCGATAAGCTGAATGCGAATCTTGGCGTGGTCGCGAAAGAGCTGGAAAAAGTGCGCAAAGATGGCCTCTCTGAAGAAGAGTTCAACGCGCTGGTGGCGCAGAAAAAACTCGAGCTGCAGAAGCTGTTTGCAACCTATGCCCGCGCCGATACGGACATTCTGATTAGCCAGCGCATTCGCTCCTTGCAAAACCAGGTTGTGGATATTGCACCCGAGCAGTATCAGAAGCTGCGTCAGGACTTCCTGAACGGTTTGACCGTTGAAATGTTGAATCAGGATTTACGTCAGCAGCTGTCGCAGGATATGGCGCTGATCCTTCTGCAGCCGAAAGGCGAACCGGAATATGACATGAAGGAGCTGCAGGCGACCTGGAATGGAATTATGGCGCCGGTATCTCAGGCAGCGCAGCCTGCGGTGGCAGATGATTTACACCAGGATGCGACGGATATTCCGCAGGGGCAGTAATCCCCTCACCCTGGCCCTCTCCCTGTGGGAGAGGGAACTACAAACACCCTCGCCCCTTTGGGGAGAGGCAGGGGTGAGGGGCAAAGCCCGTTAAGCAGGCATTGCCTCGCGCGGAATAATCGCCCCTCGATACTGGATCACGGTGCTGGCCGTCTGATGGCCGCGCAGGGCCGAGGCTTCAGGGGTTCCCCCCGTCAGGCGTACCGCCAGATAACCCGCGCTGAAGGAATCACCCGCCGCCGTGGTATCGATCACTTTCTCTTTCGCCAGCTTCACCGCCGGCACGTCTACGACGGCTTCGCCCGCAACGGCAACCAGGCAGGACTCTGCGCCACGCTTAACGACCACTTCACTGACGCCTGCGGCCTGAGTGCGCGCGATAACCTCATCAACCGGCTTCTCGCCCCACAGGGCATCTTCGTCGTCGAGCGTCAGGAACGCGATGTCGGTGCATTGCAGCATCTGCTGATACACCTGCTGCGTCTCTTCGCGGCTCGCCCACAGGCGTGGACGGTAGTTATTATCGAAAATCACCTTGCCGCCGTTGGCGCGGCACTCGCGCAGCAGCGACAGCAGCTTTTCGCGGCTCTCCGGACTTAAGATTGCGAGGCTGATGCCGCTCAGATAGAGATAGTCGAAGGTGGCCAGCTCTTCACAAATGGCGCCTGCGGCCTCGCTCTCCAGCCAGAATTTGGCGGCGGCTTCGTTACGCCAGTAGTAGAAGGTGCGCTCCCCGGTGCTGTCGGTTTCGATGTAGTACAGACCCGGCAGACGATTTTCCATGCGCTGGATCAGCGAGGTTTGAACGTTTTCACTCTGCCAGGCTTCCAGCATCTGCTGGCTGAAGCTATCCGTTCCCAGGGCGGTAACGTAGTTCACGGTAAGTGCCTCGGGGGCAACCTGACGGGCAATATAAACGGACGTGTTTAAGGTATCGCCACCAAAACCGCGGCTAACTTCCGCGCCTTTTTGTGACAGCTCAATCATGCATTCGCCAATCACGGCAATTTTTTTAGACATAGTCGTGAACCTGAACAGAGTAATTAACGGTAGTGTGCGCTGAGTGAATTATGTGGTCAACTATCTTAAAACATCGTTCCATTATTTTTTTTGAGCCAGCACGTGTTCCGGGCAATTTCTGTCATCTTAATTTCATCTTCCCGGCGAATTGAACATAAAGTTCTCAATTGCTGCGCCGATAACCCAGTGACGAGTCCAGAAAGGCCATCCCCAACAACAGGACATCTGAAATGAAGTCAGAGCAGGTTATCCAGCGGCTGAACACTACGCCTGAGGCAAGTATTGAGAACTTGCAGGAGCATCGCTACTGGCTGCAGTGTGAGCGTGAATATACCTATCAGCCGATCTACCGAACGGACGGTCGACTGATGGCGATTGAAATTTTAACGGTCGTTACGCACCCTTCTAATCCTTCGCAGCGCATCGCGCCCGATCGCTATTTTGCCGAAGTTGCCGTTCGCCAGCGTCTGGACGTTCTGGAAGAACAGCTGCGCTTGCTGGCGACGAAACAGCCCTTTTTCGAGCAGCACAATATCCTTGCCTCGGTGAACGTGGATGGTCCGACCCTGCTGGCCTTGCGGCAGAACCCGAAACTGCAGGATTTGATCGCGACCCTGCCGTGGATGCGCTTTGAGCTGGTAGAACACGTCCGCTTACCGCAGGAGTCGTCGTTTGCCTCAATGTGCGAATTTGGTCCGCTGTGGCTGGATGACTTTGGAACGGGCATGGCGAATTTCTCCGCGCTGAGTGAAGTGCGTTACGACTACATTAAAGTGGCGCGCGACCTGTTCATCATGCTGCGACAGACCCCGGAAGGACGGAATCTGTTCACGCTGCTGCTCCAGCTGATGAACCGCTATTGCCAGGGCGTCATCGTCGAAGGCGTTGAAACGCTGGAGGAGTGGCGCGATGTCCAAAACTCACCCGCAGCCGCCGCGCAAGGTTATTTCCTCTCCCGCCCGGTTCCGGTGAATACCCTGGAAACCGTGATAACCCACCTCTGATCTGCCCGCTTCCCTTTGTCTGGACTATAGTTTTATAGGCAAAGTCATCAGGAAAGGGGACGAAAATGACAAAAACAACCAGGGTTATCTCCTGGACAGCAGGGATTTTCTTGTTGTTGATCGCGATCGCTATCATCATTATCGCAACGTTCGACTGGAACCGACTCAAGCCGACCATCAACCAGAAAGTCTCGACCGAGCTAAATCGCCCCTTCGCGATCCGAGGCGATTTGGGCGTGGTCTGGGAACGCCAGAAAGAAGAAACGGGCTGGCGAAGCTGGGTTCCCTGGCCGCACGTTCATGCTGACGACATTGTTCTCGGCAACCCGCCGGACATCCCCGACGTCACGATGGTCCATCTGCCGCGCGTCGAAGCGACGCTGGCACCCTTAGCGCTGCTGACCAAAACGGTCTATCTGCCGTGGATCAAGCTCCAGAAGCCCGATGCGCGACTTATCCGCCTCTCTGAAAAAAACAATAACTGGACGTTTAACCTCGCCAGCGACGGCGAAAAAGATCCCAACGCACAGCCTTCATCCTGGTCTTTCCGCCTCGACAACATTCTCTTCGATCGCGGGCGGATCGCCATTGACGATAAGGTCAGCAAGGCGGACGTGGAGATCCTGGTCGATCCGTTAGGAAAACCGCTGCCTTTCAGCGAAGTCACCGGCAGTAAAGCCAAAGGCGATAACGCTAAAGCCGGCGATTACGTGTTCGGCCTGACGGCGAAGGGGCGGTATAACGGCCAGCCGCTAACCGGCAAGGGGAAAATTGGCGGCATGTTGGCCCTGCGCAGCGAAGGCACGCCGTTCCCGGTGCAGGCGGATTTCCGCTCTGGCAACACCCGCGTGGCGTTCGTGGGCACGGTTAACGACCCGATGAACATGGGCGGCGTCGATCTGCAGCTGAAGTTTGCAGGCGACTCGCTGGGCGAACTGTACGATCTCACCGGCGTCCTCCTGCCGGATACGCCGCCGTTTGAAACGGACGGGCATCTGGTAGCGAAAATTGACACGCAGAAATCCTCGGTCTTTGACTACCGGGATTTCAACGGCCGTATTGGCGACAGCGATATTCATGGTTCGCTGACCTATTCCACCGGAAAACCGCGCCCGAAACTGGAAGGAGATGTGGAATCCCGTCAGCTGAGGCTTGCCGATCTGGGGCCGCTGATTGGCGTCGATTCCGGGAAAGGCACGAAGTCAAAAGAGGTGAAAAAGGACGTACAGCCTTCGGGGAAAGTCCTGCCGTATGACCGCTTTGAAACCGACAAATGGGACGTGATGGACGCGGACGTTCGCTTCAAGGGGCGGAAGATTGAGCATGGCAGCACCTTGCCCATCAGCGACCTTTCAACGCACATCATCCTCAAAAACGCTGACCTGCGCCTGCAGCCGCTGAAGTTTGGCCTGGCGGGCGGGACAATCTCATCCAACATCCACCTTGAGGGCGACAAAAAGCCGATGCAGGGGCGGGCGGAGATCCAGGCGCGCAGGCTTAAGCTGAAAGAGCTGATGCCCAACGTCGAGCTGATGCAGAAAACGCTCGGTGAGATGAACGGCGATGCCGACATTCGCGGCACGGGTAATTCCGTGGCGGCGCTGCTGGGCAGCGGCAACGGCAACCTGAAGCTGCTGATGAACGACGGGCTGATCAGCCGAAACCTGATGGAGATCCTGGGGCTGAACGTCGGTAACTTCATCATCGGGCAAATCTTTGGCGATGATGAGGTTCGCGTGAACTGCGCGGCGGCGAACGTGGATCTTGTCAACGGCGTGGCGCGCCCGCAGATTTTCGCCTTTGACACGGAAAATGCGGTTATCAACGTGACCGGCACCGCCAGCATGGCCTCTGAGCAGCTGGATTTGACCATCGATCCGGAAAGTAAGGGGATTCGTATCATCACCCTGCGCTCGCCGCTCTACGTGCGCGGCACCTTCAAAAATCCGCAGGCGGGCGTGAAGGCCGGGCCGCTGATTGCGCGCGGCGCAGTCGCCGCAGCCCTCGCCACGCTGGTGACGCCAGCCGCAGCGCTGCTGGCATTGATTTCGCCGTCAGAAGGGGATGCTAATCAGTGCCGTAACATTCTTGCGCAGATGAAGAAGTAAGGTGCGGTCTGTTTTTGCCTTTCTCCCTCTCCCTGTGGGAGAGGGCCGGGGTGAGGGCATCAGGCCGCAGTGAATTACAGAGCCTGATGCTTCGTTTCGTGCGTCAGCAGCAGCGCAATAAGCGTCAGCGCGGCCATAGATGCCAGATAGACGCCCACATAGAACAGACCGTAGTTCGCCTGCAGCCAGGTGGCGATGTACGGCGCAACGGACGCGCCCAGAATAGACGAAACGTTGTAGGAGAACGACGCGCCGGTGTAACGCACTTCGGTCGGGAACAGCTCCGGCAGCAGCGCGCCCATCGGGCCGAACGTTAATCCCATCAGGCTCAGGCCAATCAGCAGATACGCCATCACCAGCGCAGGGCTGCCTGAACCCAGCAGCGGCGGGAACACGAACAGCGCAAACAGGATTATCAGCGAGGTGATAACAATCATGCTCGCGCGACGGCCATATTTATCCGCCAGCAGACCGGCAATCGGCACCATCACGCCAAAGCCGATTACCGCCATCATCAGCATCCACAGCACTTCGTTACGCGGCAGGCCCAGGCCAACCGGCACCGCGGCGGTGCTGTACGTCATAGAGTAGACGGTCATGATGTAGAACAGCGTGTAGGTCGCCAGCATGATGAACGTGCCCAGCACGGTCACGCGGACGTGTTTGGTAAGCAGCGTGCCCAGCGGCACTTTAACCTGCTTTTTCGCCGCGGCGACTTTGGCAAACACCGGGGTTTCGTGCAGGGAAACACGCACATACAGGCCAATCAGCACCAGTACGGCTGAGAAGATAAACGGAATACGCCAGCCCCAGCTCATGAACTGTTCATCCGTCAGCAGCCAGGAGAGCAGCAGGAAGGTGCCGTTAGCGAAGAAGAAGCCAATCGGCGCGCCAAGCTGTGGGAAAGAACCGTACAGCGCACGCTTGCGCGCCGGGGCATTCTCGGTTGCCAGCAGCGCCGCGCCACCCCATTCACCGCCAAGACCCAGGCCCTGACCAAAGCGCGCCAGCGCCAGCAGCACGGGAGCCAGAATGCCGATGGTTTCGTAGGTCGGCAGCAGGCCGATCGCGACGGTGGAGATCCCCATGGTCAGCAGCGAGGCGACCAGCGTCACTTTACGACCGATGCGATCGCCAAAGTGACCAAACAGCGCTGAGCCAATCGGACGCGCAACGAACGCGATGGCAAAGGTTGCCAGCGACTGCAGCGTGGCCGCCGTCGGATCGCCCTGCGGGAAGAAGATATGCGGGAAGACGATGACCGCTGCGGTGGCGTAAATGTAAAAGTCGAAGAACTCAATGGCGGTGCCAATCAGCGATGCGACGACAACTTTGTTGCGTGAGTTTACCGGCGTTTGACCGGCCTCAGAGTCGAGTGTGGTGGCTGTTGCTTGCATAATATTTTCTTATTTTTTGACGAACGAACGGCCATATTAGGCATAGCAAAAGCGACATTTCAATCTGTAACAAAGTCGTAAGTTGGCGATAAAAGCAACAAAAAGCGGATAATTTTCAGGCCAGCCAAATCTCTTCCATGAAATGCTTCACAGTTTTTAAATATTAGAGAATAAAACTGGTTTTTGGTTAAATAAAAGTTACGGACTGGATTTATATGCTGAAATGATGAATCGGGCTGAAATTTTCAGCCCGATGGATGAGTTAGCGGTGCGTTTTGCCCGGCATGCGCGGGTCATCTTTGTACTCGGCGGTGGCAATCCACGCGGCGCAGAACAGCGTCAGGCGGGCGAAGAAGTAGAAGAACGCCATCAGCCCCAGCACCGAACCAAACGCCGCGCCGGAAGGCGATTTCACCAGCGACGGCAGGGTGTAGGTCATCACAATTTTAATCACCTCAAAGCCGATCGCCGCAATCAGCGTTCCGCGGATCAGCGCCTTCTTGCGCGGGCGATGGCGGGGCAAGCGCCAGAAGATCCAGAAGAACAGCAGGTAGTTGGCAAAGATGGAGATCGCCAGCCCAATCCCGCGCCAGGCGGGCTTCAGCCATTCAATATAATCGAGATAGAGCGCAGAGATAATCATCTGCTGGGCAGAACCGGCGACGGAGGTAATCGAGAGCGTCACGATCAGCGCAATGAGCAGGCCGATCAGGGAGATAAAGTCGCGTAGATACTTAATCCAAATTTTTTCCTGATCCTGCGGCGTACGCTCCCAGACGTCGCGCGACTGGGCACGGATCGCTTCGCGCAGGTTGCCCATCCAGTTGATTCCCGAGTACAGCGCAATCAGTAACCCCACGATCCCGACGGTGGTACGCTGCTGCACGGCGGTATTAATGGTGCTTTTGAGCGTGGTGGCGAGCGTCGGGTCGCTGACGTTGGTCAGGATTTTATTGAAGATGTCCTGCAGCAGCGTCGGGTGCGACGCAAGCACGAAACCGGCGGCGGCAAATGACACCATCAGGATTGGAATCATCGACAGGAAAGAGAAATAGGTGATGGCCGCGCCAAACTGATTGCCCATGCGGTCATTAAAGCGCTCGGTGGCCCGTATCACATGCGCAATCATGGGGATCTGCTGAATCTTCTCTGCCATGCTGGTGACGGTCCCCAGCGCCCTGGTGGCAGTACCGGGTGATTTTGGCTCTTCAGGCTCGGTTTCCATCTTTTTGATGGGATCATAATCCAAATGTTGAGTTGGTCGTTGCGGGTTATTTTCCGGCGTCACGCGCGTTTTCCTTTTCGTTGAGCTGGAGGTTATTGAATTATAGCCTGCGGTTAATCCACGTAGGCTTTTGTGAGGTCGGTAAGCCACTCCATAAAGAGATGCACCCGGCGGGAGAGGTTACGGCGGTGGGGGTAAATCAGGGAAACCGGCATAGGTTCCGCCCGGTATTGCGGCAGAATTTCGATAAGTTTTTTCGCGCGCAGGGAGTCACGCACGCCGACGCGCGGTACCTGAATAATGCCCAGCCCGGCGATACAGGCTGCATGGTAGGTTTCTGTACTGTTTACCGTCAGTATCCCGCCCGTTTTCACCCACTGCGTTGCGCTGCCGTTATAAAATTCAAAGCCCTGCGGGCGGGTGCCCAGCGTGGCGGCGTAATGAATCACTGCGTGGGAACCGAGATCGTCCAGCGTTTCCGGATAGCCAAAACGCGCAAGATAATCCGGGCTGGCGCAGTTGATCACCGAAAGCCGACCCAGCGGGCGCGCGATCAGCCCCGAATCCTTCAGCGTTCCCACGCGCACCACGCAGTCAAATCCTTCACGAATGACGTCCACAAGGCGGTCGCTGCTGCTCAATTCGAGTTCAATCCCGGGATACTGCTGTAAAAACGCGGGCAGATTGGGGATGACTAAATTTCGAGCAACGCCGACGGGCATATCCACGCGCAACCGTCCGCTGATGCTGGAAGGGTCGTGCTGGAACATCCCGTCGAGTTCGTCGAGGTTGGTCAGCAGGTCTTTTGCCCGTTCGTAATAGACCATTCCGTCCTGCGTCAGGCTGACGCGGCGCGTGGTGCGGTGAAGAAGCTGGGTTCCCAGAAGATTTTCAAGCGCCTGAATCTGACGCGAGACGCTGCCTTTTGGCAGGCTCAACGTCTCTGCCGCGCGGGAAAAACTTTCCAGCTCAGCGACGCGAATAAAAAGCTGCATTGCGTGAATTTTATCCATAGGCAAAGCTCATTGTTGTTATAAGCGAAACAGTGAAGCGCTCAGCACACCCTTTATTGATTTTCTATCACCTAATAAGCTCTTTCTCAATCTTCATAACAGCCGAAACGAGGTTTCTTATGTCTGAACGTATTGCATTAGTAACAGGTGGGAGCCGTGGCCTGGGTAAAAACGCGGTATTGAAGCTGGCAGCAAAGGGGACAGGAATCATCCTGACCTATAACAGCAGCCGGCAGGAGGCGCTCGACGTGGTGCGTCACGTTGAGGAAAAAGGCGGTAAGGCCGCCGCATTACAGCTTAACGTTGGGGATGTTGCCGGTTTTGAGGCGTTTGCCCTGCAAGTTCAGGAAATTCTGAAAACGGTCTGGCAGCGCGACAGGTTTGATTATTTATTAAACAACGCCGGGACGGGGTTGTATGCACCCTATACCGAGACAACGGAAGCGCAGTTTGACGATGCTCTTAACGTGCATTTCAAAGGACCCTTCTTCCTGACCCAACGTCTGCTGCCGCTGATAAACGACGGGGGTCGGATACTCAACGTCTCCAGCGGTCTGGCCCGCTTTACCCAGCCAGGCTCCGGCACTTACGCGGCGATGAAAGGGGCAATGGAAGTGCTGACCCGCTATCAGGCCAAAGAGCTTGGGGCGCGCGGGATTTCCGTCAACGTCATCGCGCCGGGCGCTATCGAAACGGATTTTGGCGGAGGCCGTGTGCGCGATAACGCCGAGCTGAATCAGATGCTGGCTTCGCAAACTGCGCTGGGGCGCGTGGGCTTACCGGACGACATTGGCGATGCAATTGCGGCGCTGCTTAGCGATAGGCTGGGATGGATGACCGCGCAACGCATTGAAGTATCGGGCGGTATGTTCCTGTAAGGTCTTATCTTAAGGGGAGGGAACCCTTTAAGGATATCCTTAAAAAGAATGTTTCTAAATACTGGCATATTTAAAGATCGCGGCTGGATTTGTAACCTTCCCATTCATTGAGTTTTTTCTCAAATTATGCCTCGGTAGAATCCCCCTTCGCTGTTCTCAGAGGGGAAAATAATATGCGAGTAATCATGTTTGACAGGCAGTCATTATTTATTCATGGAGCGAAACACAGTCTGCAGAAGTTGATTCCGGGAATAAATATGACAGGGACCTGTCAGACAGATGAATTATGGGCGTCGCTGGCAGCCTCACCCACAGCCATTGTCATGATTGATGGGAATTTAATTCAGGATGACGGCATCGCTTTTCTGAACGACATAATGGCCCGCTATCCGGCCAGTCGCGTGATAATGGTGCTGTCTAAACGAGAAGCCCAATGGGCCGAGCAGCTGCTGCAGAACAACATAATGGCGATTATTCCCCGCAATGCAAATCCTGAACGGTTCTCCGCCGTGCTGGATTCGGTCTCAAGAGGGATGGTCTGTTTTCCCGGGGAGTGGATCAGCCAACCGCCGTCGCAGCAGGCCGTATTATCGTTAAGCGAACGTCAGCGAGAAGTGCTGAAACTGCTGGCCGCCGGTGAATCGAACAAGGAAATTAGCCGCAGCCTGAATATCAGCGCGGCGACGGTAAAAGCGCATCTGGAAGCACTCTTCCGCCGTCTGGAGGTTAAAAACCGAACCCAGGCAGCCATGTACTATACCCGGGTGATAGCCTGAAGGATCTCGTGAGAAAGGGATGAGATGTCACCCGCACCAAATATCAGCATAACCACGGTGTCGTGCTGCTGTGGGGTTAATGGTCGCGTACCGTTTTCCCGCAGCAGCGTCTCGCATAATTCAAGGTCGTCGAAGAGTAAATATTCGGCCTGGAGGGGCGTTATAAGTTTGGGGAAATGTTCCCACTCGCGGATAACGTGACCATATCCAATAACCCATAATCCCTTATTATCACAATACTTTTCTAGGGATAAACCCTGCTGTTTCTTAATTAATGTGATGGCAGAAGACGATATCTTCAGCGGATAACCTTTCATATTCGTTTCCTCTTAATAGCGATACTCTACTGGAAACGAAACATCGGATATATCCGCCAAATGGCTATCGATCGGCGGTTAAGGGGTACTCGTGTTTCAACAAACCAAACAGCCAGTCATTGTGCCAGCGTCCGCCAAGGTAATAGCTTTCGCGTAGCTCACCTTCCCGTTGAAAGCCGGTTTTTTCCAGCAGGCGTCTTGAGGCACTATTTCCGGCCGTTACGGTGGCGCTTAGCCGACGTATTTTGCCTTCGGTAAAGGCAAATGTGCAGAGCGCCTGCAGGGATTCAAAGCCATAGCCTTTACCCTGCGCGGAGGGGGCGAAGAGAAATCCGACTTCGGCACAGGCTTCCTCGCACTGAATGTAACCCGTCACCCCCAGCGGCGTCTGCGTGGCAGCGTCGCGGACGACGAGACAAAGCCAGTGCGCGCTGCCGGGCGTCCAGGGTGCCAGACGGGAATCAAACGCGTCACGGATCGCCGATACAGGGCGATTATCTGCAACAAAACGCATTACCTCCGGGTTCTGCTGGAGCGCAAGGAAGAAAGGCCAATCCTGCTCCTGCAGCGGCGTACAGGTAAGACGTGCGGTAGTGAAGGCTGGCATTAAGATTCTCCTGAGGCTTTTGTCATGATTATAAGGTTGTCACTTTATTTCAACAGAAAGTCAGGTATGTTTATAACCTCGTATAAATAAAAAGAAAAACCACTCTTGCGTGGTCAGTTTTGATGTATTCGTTGTCTCTCAAGGAAAACAATGACTCTCAGCACATCACATCATATCCGCGAGCAGTTCGAACACTGCCTGGCCGTCATTCGTCAGGCCTCTGTCGAAATCCTGCTTCTCCTGAATGTGCATGTTTCAGAAGGCAAAGATCCGCGCTGGTTTCTGGAGCAGCTGGACACTGCCCGTTTAGGAATGGGCGGATGGGGAGCCGTTGCGAAGCAGCTCAACCTGAATGACGCTGAGATGTCAGACTTCACGCTGCAGCTGCGCCTGCTGCAGCAGCGTGTGCCGCAGTATGAAAGCGGCCAGGATGTCAGTGAAAACCAGCTTATTGCCGCTATGCGCTTTGTCACCGCCCTGGAGCACCTGCGCCTGCAGCAGCCTCTCCTGACCTATAGCACCGAATTGACGCCCGACAACGAGATCCAACAGCAGCAGGCCCACAAGCAGGTGCGGGCGATCGAGCTGATGATAAAGGGGCTGATTCAGCAGGCGTGGCCCGATCAGGTGCGGCTGAGTAATCACCTTAAGACGTTGTTTAACGCCGACCGCGTGCGTCGCTGGCTGAAGCTTGGCGAAATCAACGATATCCTGAGCGGCATGATGTTCAGCGAGCTGGCGCAGCTGCTGGTGGATAAAAAAGAATTCAGTCGCTACTACGCCTCACAGTTTAACGATCCGGCCATGCTGACGCTCCTGGTTGAACCGCGCAAAACGCTGCAAACCTTCCTTAATGACATCCGCAAGATACGCAACTGCATTACCGTGCAGCAGACGCTCAGCTCGGCGCAAATCCAGCTGCTCGATAACTACTATTCACAAATCACTCACCCCGTTCAGCGTGCGTTTGAAGAGGGAAGGACGCGCATCAATCCGGCCGGGATAATGGCGGTCGATGCCAGCGAGCTGCACGCCTTCTGGGAAAAGGCGCAGAAAATGGATCGGGTAACCGGAGGCGATCTGTTTGAGGTCCGCGACACGATTGAAAAGCCTGCCCAGCGCGCACCGCGAACGCCTGAACAGCGTGAGCAGCTCATCTCCAGCATGCTTTGGGTGGCGGTGGGCGTGATGGTCATCGCGATTGTCGTCGGTGGATTTTGGCTGGTGACCAGCGATAAACCTCAGGCCGTCGCCGCAAAGGCTGTAGAAGCCGCGCAGCCGGAAGAGATGCGCGAAGCGCCGTCCTCGCGTGAAACCTTGACGCGCATGGGCGTCACCTGGGACGAAAATAATTTCCGTTCGGCCATCAACCGTAACGATACCCGCGTGGCGCTGCTGTTTTTGCAGGGGGGGATGGACTGGAAGCTCTCATGGACAGAAGAGGCGATGTCGGCAGGCCATGACGCTGTGCTGGAGCTGATCTTGCGCTATCGCAGCAACATGGTGGAAGAAAAGCCGTGCCGCCGCTTTATCAACACGCTCAGCCACGCCATGGCCAACGGTGAATCTCTGACCTCAATGCGGAAGGAGTATTTGAAAGCCTTTTGCACGGTGCCGGCGGTGGTGAAGCGCCAGCAGCACGACGCCGATATGGCCACGCGCCGCGCCAAATCGCAGCCGGATGCGACCACAAAAAAATGGCAGTCCATTCAGACTGCCATTTATGAGGTGATTCGCTAAATTTTTTTCCCCCCTCACCCCAGCCCTCTCCCCAAAGGGGCGAGGGAGATAAAGAGCGCACCGTGCAGTCCCCTCTCCCCTCTGGGGAGAGGGTTAGGGTGAGGGGACCAGTCCGCACTCCCCTCAAGGCTCCCCATACAGCCCAATCAGCCGACGCACCACGCCGTTGGTCCAGCCGAAGCCATCCTGCAGCGGGTATTCACCCCCGCCGCCTTCGCGCGGCGTGCTGCTGGCGATATGGTACTTCTCAATCAGCTTGTGGTGCGTTTTGTAGAAATGATTAACCGTCTGCAGCCAGCTCCAGGCGATCTCATCCCCCAGCGAATCGTTGCCGTACTGTTTGAACCCCTGGATCGCCATCCACTGCAGCGGCGCCCAGCCGTTGGGTTTATCCCACTGCTCACCCGTTTCGTGCTCCGTAGCCAGGATACCGCCCGGCGTCAGCAGGCGGGCTTTCACCGCGTCAGACAGGCGCTCGGCCTGCTCGTGCGTCGCCATGCCAACGTACAGCGGAACAATGCTGGCGGCAGAAAACAGCGCCATCTCTTCGCGTCGCCAGTCGTAATCGCGGTAACAGCCGTTCTCGTCATCCCAAAGATAGCGGTTCACCGCCGCGCGGCGGTCGCTCGCTTTCTGACGGAACTCCTCGGCAACCTCTTTATCCCCTTTGGACGCGGAGATATTGGCGATCGCGCTTTCCAGCTTGAACAGGAAGGCGTTCAAATCGATAGGAATAAACTGCGTGGTGCGGATGCTGGCGAGCCGCGAGGGATCGCGCAGCCAGCGGGACGAGTAATCCCAGCCAGAGGCCGCACCGGCCCGCAGATCGCGATATACCTCATTGGGCGGGCGCCCGGAGTGGCGAGCGGTTTCCACATCCTCAATCCAGGACTCGTCGCGCGGCGTATCACGGTCGTCCCAGTAGCGGTTGAGCAATGAGCCGTCCGGCATGCGCACGGCGCTGCGGTAGGCCTGGTTGAGCAGCAGCGACTCCGCGCCGTCCATCCAGAACGCGTATTCCATCTTGAGGTGATCCAGATAGCGTTTCGCACCGCGCACGCCGTCCTCCTCGAACAGCTCGACCATCAGGGCAAAGACCGGCGGCTGGGAGCGGCTGAGATAGTAGGTGCGGTTGCCGTTCGGAATATGGCCGTAGCGCTCAATCAGCCAGGCGAAGTTGTCCGCCATACACTTCAGCAGATCGTTGCGCCCGCTCTCCGCCAGCCCCAGCATCGAGAAGTACGAGTCCCAGTAGTAGGTCTCGCTGAATCGTCCACCCGGCACAATATACGCCTGCGGCAGCGCCAGCAGAGAGGACCAGGGAATATGATCCTGCGGCTCGCGGGTGAGTACCGGCCACAGGTTATCGATGTGCTCTTTCAGTGACAGACCGGGGTCTGAAACATACTCCTTGCTGTAGTCTTCCGGCAGCCAGAAGTGGTTCTCCACGAAGCGCGCCAGATCGAAATCGCGGTGGCGTCGAACTTTGCGGTAGCGGATGAGGATATCCAGCGGGTCCATTTTCGGCGCGCAGTCGGGGAAGGTTTTGCTGTCCGCAAACAGCCGCGACGACTGCACGTGCTCAAACAGTTCAAGATAGCGGTCTGCGGGCGTCAGCGCATCCGACGCGGGCAGGCCCTCAATCATTTCTGGTTCCGGCTCCGCCTCGATCATCTCATCCAGTTTTAACTCGCAGGGATCGGTCTCGTAGCGCAGCTCTTCTGCAATCTCGAATTCGATGTTCTCGGCAGCCTGTAGTTTCTGGTTGAACATAATGATAAAGACCTCCGGGTATGTGTTCTCAAAGACAGGTTTTTCCGGGCGTCTTATAAGCGTAGACATTCGCTTCGGTAGTTGTGGAGGGATATGTGCGGTGGATCACGATTTTCGGAGCATTCGTTTTGCAACGATTTATGTATGTGAATAAAAAATGCCCCTCTTTAGAGGGGCATCAGGACTAGCGCATCGTAACAAACTCTTCCGCCGCCGTCGGGTGGATCGCCACGGTATTATCGAAGTCTTTTTTCGTTGCGCCCATCTTCAGCGCCACCGCAAAGCCCTGCAGGATTTCGTCCATGCCAAAGCCAATGCCGTGGATACCGACAATCTTCTCGTCCGGCCCCGCGCAGACCAGCTTCATGCGGCACGGCTGACGGTGAGAGGTAACGGCGGTATACATTGCGGTGAACGCCGATTTATACACTTTCACCTGGTCATCGCCGTACTGCTCGCGCGCCTGCGGCTCGGTTAAGCCAACAGTGCCGATTGGCGGATGGCTGAAGACCACGGTCGGGATCAGGTTGTAGTCCAGATGTTCGTCCGGCTTGTTGTTAAACAGGCGCTCGGAGAGACGACGGCCCGCCGCAACGGCGACCGGCGTCAGCTCAACCGCACCGGTGTTATCACCTACCGCGTAGATGCCCGGCACGCTGGTGTTCTGGAACTTATCGACAACGATGTAGCCTTTGTCGTCGGTTTTCACGCCCGTGACGGCCAGGTTGAAGTTGTCGTTCGCCGGTTCACGACCGATCGCCCAGATCAGGCAGTCAACGGTCTGGCTACGGCCATCTTCCAGCGCCAGCGTCAGGCTGCCGTCCGCGTTTTTCACAACGTCTTTCGGCACGGCGTTGGTGTGCAGGGTTGGACCTTCAGCGTTCATCACCTCTACCAGCGTGTCCACGATCAGCGGGTCAAAGCTGCGCAGCGGCGCGTGTTTACGCACGAACAGGTGCGCTTCCGCACCCAGGCCGTTAATCACGCCGGCCAGCTCAACCGCGATATAGCCCGCGCCCACAATGGCAACGCGCTCAGGCAGGGCAGGCAGCTCGAAGAACCCGTCGGAGTCGATACCGTATTCCGCGCCCGGAATGTTCGGGTGGCTCGGACGGCCGCCGGTGGCGATCAGGATGTGATCGGCGGTGATCGTCTCGCCGTTCACTTCGATCGTCTTCGCATCCACGAAACGGGCGAAGCCGCGGATCACGTCAACGTTGTTCTTGCCCAGCACGTTATCGTACGAGGTGTGAATACGGTCGATGTAGGCGGTACGGCTGGCGATCAGCTTGTCCCAGTCAAAGTGATTGATGGTGGTGTCAAAGCCGTAGTCCGGGCCGTACATATGAATCGCTTCGCGGATTTGCGCCGCGTGCCACATCACCTTTTTCGGTACACAACCCACGTTCACGCAGGTGCCGCCAAGTTCTTTGGCTTCAATCAGCGCACACTTCTGGCCGTACATGGCCGCACGGTTGATGGAGGCGATGCCGCCGCTGCCGCCGCCGATTGCGATGTAGTCATAATGCTTAGTCATAGCTTTTGTCCTTAATCGTGAATTGCCGCGATTGTATACCTGAAATCAATAGGTTCCACCAATGCCTGCGATTACTCCGGCACGATCCAACTGACGGTAGCGTGGCCCGTACCGGCAGGCACCAGCGTTTTGTGCAGCCACGGCAGAACGTTGTTCATCTGCGCTTCGAGCTTCCAAGGCGGGTTGATCACAATCATCCCGGAGGCGGTCATGCCGCGCTGATCGCTGTCCGGACGAACTGCCAACTCAATCTGCAGGATTTTGCGGATGCCGGTCGCTTCCAGGTCTTTGATCATGCGTTTGATTTGCGCGCGCAGCACCACCGGATACCACAGCGCATACGTGCCGGTGGCAAAGCGTTTGTACCCCTCGTTGATGCCGGTCACTACCGCCTGATAGTCGGTTTTAATTTCGTACGGCGGGTCAATCAGCACCAGGCCACGACGGGAAACCGGCGGCAGCTTGGCTTTCAGCTGCTGATAGCCATCGGCTTTGTCGACTCGGGCGCGGTTATCTTTCTGGAACTCTGAGCGCAGCAGGGGGAAATCGCTCGGGTGCAGCTCGGTCAGCTGCAGGCTGTCCTGCTCGCGCAGCAGCTGGCGGGCAATCAGCGGGGAGCCAGGGTAGTAGCGCAGCTGGCCGCTGCGGTTGAAGTGATTCACTACGCCAATGTACGGCTCCAGCTCGGCAGGCAGATCGTCCTGCTGCCAGATGCGGGCGATACCCTCAAGGTATTCACCGGTGCGCTCGGCATGTTCACCGCTCAGCTGATAACGCCCCGCGCCCGCGTGGGTGTCCAGGTAGAGAAACGGCTTATCTTTCTCTTTCAGCGCTTCGATGATCAGGCTCTGAACGGTGTGTTTGAGGACGTCGGCGTGGTTGCCAGCGTGGAAGCTGTGGCGATAACTGAGCATGGGTAATGATATTCCGCTGAAAATGACGATTTGCCACAGTTTACAGCAGAACGGCACAGATTACCCGTAGGCCCGGTAAGCGCAGCGCCACCGGGCGTTTTTCGACAACCTCCGGCATTGAAATCCTCTACACTTAACCCCATTACAGAAAACAATATGCACAGCGCCGGATGCGCGCTTCATTCACCTATTTCAACAGGACAGCGTTTATGACCAATCCATTACTGACGCCTTTTTCGTTGCCGCCATTTTCTAAAATCCTCCCTGAGCATGTGGTTCCAGCCGTTAAGCAATCGCTGGACAACTGCCGCGCGGCGGTAGAAAGCGTGGTAGCGCAGGGCGCACCGTACACCTGGGAAAATCTGTGTCAGCCGCTGGCCGAAGTGGACGACGTGCTGGGGCGCATCTTCTCCCCGGTCAGCCACCTGAACTCGGTAAAAAACAGCCCGGAACTGCGCGAAGCCTACGAACAGACCCTGCCGCTGCTCTCTGAGTACAGCACCTGGGTTGGCCAGCACGAAGGGCTCTACAAAGCCTACCGCGACCTGCGCGACGGCGACCACTATGCCGAGCTGAACGCGGCGCAGAAAAAATCGGTCGATAACGCCCTGCGTGATTTTGAGCTGTCCGGGATTGGCCTGCCAAAAGAGAAGCAGGTTCGCTACGGCGAAATCGCGGCTCGCCTGTCCGAGCTGGGCAACCAGTACAGCAACAACGTGCTCGACGCCACCATGGGCTGGACGAAGCTGATTACCGACGAAGCGGAGCTGGCGGGTATGCCGGAAAGCGCGCTGGCGGCGGCAAAAGCCCAGGCCGAGGCGAAAGAGCAGGACGGTTTCCTGTTAACGCTGGATATCCCGAGCTATCTGCCGGTGATGACCTACTGCGACAACCAGGCCCTGCGCGAAGAGATGTACCGCGCGTACAGCACCCGCGCCTCCGATCAGGGGCCGAATGCCGGTAAGTGGGACAACAGCCCGGTGATGGCCGAAATCCTCGCCCTGCGCCACGAGCTGGCACAGCTGCTGGGCTTCGACAGCTACGCCGATAAATCCCTCGCCACTAAAATGGCCGAGAACCCGCAGCAGGTGCTCGACTTCCTGACCGATCTGGCGAAACGCGCCCGTCCTCAGGGTGAGAAAGAGCTGGCCCAGCTGCGCGCCTTCGCAAAAGCGGAGTTCGGCGTGGACGAGCTGCAGCCGTGGGATATCGCGTACTACAGCGAAAAACAGAAGCAGCACCTCTACAGCATCAGCGACGAGCAGCTGCGCCCGTACTTCCCGGAAAACAAAGCCGTTAACGGCCTGTTCGAGGTGGTAAAACGCATCTATGGCATCACCGCCAAAGAGCGTACCGATATCGACGTCTGGCACCCGGACGTGCGCTTCTTCGAGCTGTATGACGAGAAAAACGAGCTGCGCGGCAGCTTCTACCTCGATCTCTACGCGCGTGAGAACAAGCGCGGCGGGGCGTGGATGGACGACTGCGTGGGCCAGATGCGTAAAGCCGACGGTTCTCTGCAGAAGCCGGTCGCCTACCTGACCTGTAACTTTAACCGTCCGGTGAATGGCAAACCGGCGCTCTTCACCCACGATGAAGTGATCACCCTGTTCCACGAGTTCGGTCACGGTCTGCACCACATGCTGACCCGCATCGAAACCGCAGGCGTGGCGGGCATCAGCGGGGTGCCGTGGGATGCGGTCGAGCTGCCAAGCCAGTTTATGGAAAACTGGTGCTGGGAGCCGGACGCGCTGGCGTTTATCTCCGGCCACTATGAGACCGGCGAACCGCTGCCGAAAGCGCTGCTGGATAAAATGCTGGCGGCGAAAAACTACCAGGCGGCGATGTTCATCCTGCGTCAGCTGGAGTTCGGCCTGTTCGACTTCCGTCTGCACGCGGAGTTTAGCCCGGAGCAGGGTGCGAAAATCCTTGAAACCCTCGCCGAGATTAAAAAGCAGGTCGCGGTTATTCCTGGGCCAACCTGGGGCCGCTTCCCGCATGCGTTCAGCCACATCTTCGCAGGCGGCTACGCGGCGGGTTACTACAGCTACCTGTGGGCCGACGTGCTGGCGGCAGATGCCTTCTCTCGCTTCGAAGAAGAGGGGATCTTCAACCGCGAAACCGGCCAGTCGTTCCTCGACAACATCCTGACCCGCGGCGGGTCTGAAGAGCCTATGGAACTGTTCAAACGCTTCCGTGGTCGCGAGCCGCAGCTGGATGCGATGCTTGAGCATTACGGGATCAAAGGCTGATTGTTACGTGAAGATCTGCCTGGTAGATGAAACGGGCGCCGGAGACGGCGCCTTATCTGTTCTGGCGGCCCGCTGGGGGCTGGAGCACGATGAAGAAAACCTGATGGCGCTGGTGATGACCACAGCGCACCTTGAACTACGCAAGCGCGACGAACCGAAGCTCGGCGGGATTTTTGTCGACTTTGTCGGCGGCGCGATGGCGCACCGGCGCAAGTTCGGCGGTGGCCGCGGCGAGGCGGTGGCTAAAGCGGTCGGCATTAAAGGGAGCTACCTCCCGGACGTGGTTGATGCCACGGCGGGGCTGGGGCGCGATGCCTTTGTGCTGGCGTCAGTCGGCTGCCGCGTGCGGATGCTGGAACGTAATCCGGTGGTCGCTGCGCTGCTCGACGATGGGCTGGCGCGCGGCTATGCGGACCCGGAAATCGGCCCGTGGCTGCAGGAACGATTACAGCTGATCCATGCCTCCAGCCTGACGGCATTGACGGATATCTCCCCGCGCCCGCAGGTGGTCTATCTCGACCCGATGTTCCCGCATAAGCAGAAAAGCGCGCTGGTGAAGAAAGAGATGCGGGTATTTCAGTCGCTGGTGGGGCCGGATTTAGATGCCGATGGCCTGCTGGAGCCTGCTCGTCAGCTCGCGACGAAGCGGGTGGTGGTGAAGCGCCCTGACTATGCGCCGCCGCTGGCGGACGTTGCCACGACTAACGCGGTGACCACCAAAGGGCACCGGTTTGATATTTATATCCCCTCACCCCAACCCCTCTCCCCATAGGGGCGAGGGGCTCGATCGTTCCCTCTCCCTGTGGGAGAGGGTTAGGGTGAGGGGAATTTAACGCACTTACTCGTCTTCTTCGTCACGCAGCGGAACAATCAGCATATCCACGTGAACGGTGTTAATCAGCTGGCGCGCTGAAGACATCAGCTTGCTCCAGAAGTCCTGATGGTGACCGCACACCACCAGGTCCATGTCGTATTTCTTGATTGCATCAACCAGCACCTGACCCAGGTCGCCGCTGCCGCTCAGGGTTTCGGTGATCGGATAGCCTGCGTTGGTAGACAGTTCGCTCAGGGCGTGGTGCGTCTCTTCGGAAATGCGTTTTTGCATATCGCCGAGATTCACGTCGATCAGACCGGTGTAGAGATCGGAGTAATTCACGTCAACGTGAATCAGAGAAACTTTCGCGTTGTAGGGGCGTGCCATGGATACCGCTTTATCAACCAGCACTTTGCTCTCCGGGGAGAGGTCTACCGCGATGAGAATGTGTTTGTAAGCCATAGTGTTACTCCTTCCTTAAGTTATCGATGACTAAATGGGAAAGCCGTCGTCTGATGCTTTCATTACGGCCCAGTTAAACATATTTTTCAAGCTTTGGTGTTGATAACGATTAACCTTGTGGCAAAAAAATTAACGGATCTCCTACACTATTTAATGAGCCGTTCGGATATTAAAACGCGAACCGGATCGACTTTTAGTCATTCTTTCACTGAACTGTCTGTCAGGGCATTGGGGTGCGGTAGCTCAGAAGCCTTGCTTCGTGGGCGGACGCCGGGGAGGATGTATGATTAGCACCGTCGCATTGTTTTGGGCGTTATGCGTAGTTTGCATAGTGAATATGGCGCGCTACTTCTCATCGTTACGTGCGCTGTTAGTGGTACTTCGTGGTTGCGATCCGTTGCTTTATCAGTATGTGGATGGTGGAGGGTTCTTCACCTCGCATGGACAGCCCAGCAAGCAGATGCGTCTGGTGGGATACATCTACTACCAGCGCTACCGCGATCATCACGATGAAGAGTTTATTCGTCGCTGCGAGCGCCTGCGTCGTCAGTTCATTTTGACCAGTGCCCTGTGCGGGCTGGTCGTGGTCAGTATGATTGCATTGATGATTTGGCACTGAGCATAAAAAAAGCGGGTCAGTTTCCTGACCCGCTTTTTGTCGCCTTTCAACCGATTAAATCAGCTTCAGCGAAAGCCAGTACAAGCCGCCGGACAGCAGGATGGATGCCGGGAGCGTGAACACCCAGGCCATCAGAATGTTGGTCACGGTTTTGCGCTGCAGACCGCCGCCGTCAACAATCATGGTACCTGCCACGGACGAAGAGAGTACGTGGGTAGTGGATACCGGCATACCGGTGTAGCTCGCCAGACCGATGGAAACGGCCGCCGTCATCTGCGCGGACATACCCTGCGCATACGTCATGCCTTTCTTACCAATCTTCTCGCCGATGGTGGTTGCCACACGACGCCAGCCAATCATCGTACCGATACCCAGCGCCAGCGCGACCGCCATGATGATCCAGATTGGCGCGTACTCGATGGTATTGAGCATATCGCCTTTCAGTTTCTTCAGCAGACGCTGATCGTCAGCGCTGACTTCCGGCAGCTTCGCGACCTTATCGGTCACGTCAGAGATGCAGAGCATAATACGACGCAGCTGCCCACGCTGTTCAACGGCCAGCTTGTCGTAGCTTTCGATATCGCCCAGCATACCTTTCGCACGTTCCAGCGCGTTAATCGCGTTTGCCGGATGGCAGTGGAACTCGCCCGGTGCAGTGGTAGCGCCGGCTTCCGGAGAAGGGATCAGCTGGTCAACGCCGGTCGCTTTCTTCAACAGCTCAGGGTGCTGCTGGAAGTAAATTTCGACGTTGTTGACCGCATCACGGGTACGGGTGATTTCATAACCGGACGCATTCATGTTAACCACGAAGCCTGCCGGTGCGACACCAATCAGTACCAGCATGACCAGACCAATGCCTTTCTGACCGTCGTTCGCACCGTGTGAAAACGCCACGCCGATAGCGGAAATGATCAGGGCAATACGTGTCCAGAACGGCGGCTTTTTCTTGCCGTCTTTCTTCTCACGTTCTGCTGGCGTCAGGTGAATACGGGAGCGTTTTTTGGTATTGCTCCAGTAGCGACGCAGGATGAAAATCAAACCACCTGCAACCACCAGACCCACGATAGGGGAGATGATCAGAGAAGCGAAAATCCCAACAACTTTTGGGATGTTAAGTGCGTCAACGACGGACGTGCCGGTCATCAGGGCATTCGTTAATCCGATACCGATAATCGCGCCGATGAGGGTGTGAGAACTGGATGCAGGCAGGCCGAAATACCAGGTACCGAGGTTCCAGATAATTGCAGCAAGCAGCATTGAGAACACCATAGCAAGGCCATGGCCAGAACTAACGTTAAGAAGCAGATCCGTTGGCAGCATATGCACGATCGCATACGCAACGCTCAGTCCGCCCAGGAGGACACCAAAGAAGTTAAATACCGCCGCCATAACGACCGCAAGCTGCGATCGCATTGCGCGAGTGTAGATAACCGTTGCTACTGCGTTTGCAGTGTCGTGGAAGCCGTTGATCGCTTCGTAAAACAGTACAAAAACCAGAGCAAGCAATAATAAAAGCCCGGTATGTAAATCCAGGCCGGCAAACAAATGTAGCATAGGACGTTACGCCATTTTGAGGACATGAACGCGGCGCATTATCCAGGACAAATGCGCAACGGGCAAAGTGAAATATAGACTTTTTTTGACATACCACCTGATTTGAGAAATGTGCCTGAAAGGATATTCTTTATATTTCAACGGTATGGCTTTGTAATATCTTTTTACGCTGGTGTGACCACAGAGGAAACTTTACAATCCGCGGCAGTTAACCAAGAGGATTTTGACGTGGAAAGGTTTGATGCCGTAGTAATTGGCGCCGGTGCGGCGGGTATGTTCTGTGCGGCAATGGCCGGGCAGGCGGGTCGTCGCGTGCTGCTGCTGGATAACGGTAAAAAGCCTGGCCGCAAGATCCTGATGTCGGGCGGCGGACGCTGCAACTTCACTAATCTCTATGTGGAACCGGCAGCCTATTTGAGCCAGAACCGTCATTTTTGTAAATCTGCTCTGGCGCGCTATACCCAGTGGGATTTCATCGACCTGGTGGGCAAGCACGGTATTGCATGGCACGAGAAAACCCTGGGCCAGCTGTTCTGCGACGACTCCGCGCAGCAGATCGTCGATATGCTGGTGGCCGAGTGCGAGAAGGGCGGCGTGACGATGCGCCTGCGCACTGAGGTGCTGGAGGTTTCGCGCGACGAGCAGGGCTATACGCTACAGCTAAACGGTGAAACCGTTAGCGCCGAGAGCCTGGTGATCGCCAGCGGCGGCCTGTCCATGCCGGGGCTTGGCGCTTCTCCGTTCGGCTATAAAATTGCCGAACAGTTTGGCCTCAAGGTGCTGCCAACGCGCGCGGGCCTGGTGCCGTTTACGCTGCATAAACCGCTTCTGGAACAGCTTCAGACGCTTTCTGGCGTCTCGGTTCCATCGGTCATCACCGCCGAAGACGGTACGGTGTTCCGCGAAAACCTGCTCTTTACCCATCGCGGCCTCTCTGGCCCGGCGGTGCTGCAAATCTCCAGCTACTGGCAGCCGGGTGAGTTTGTTACGGTGAATCTGGTGCCGGACTGCGATCTGGACGCGTTTCTCAACGAACAGCGCACGGCGCATCCGAACCAAAGTTTGAAAAACACGCTGGCGATGCAGCTGCCGAAGCGTCTGGTGGAATGTTTGCAGGTGCTAGGGCAGATTCCGGATGTGTCGCTCAAGCAGCTTAACAGTCGCGAGCAGGACGCGCTGGTCGAGACGCTCACGAACTGGCGCGTGCAGCCAAACGGCACCGAAGGCTACCGCACGGCGGAAGTGACGCTGGGCGGCGTCGACACGCACGAGCTTTCCTCGCGCACCATGGAAGCCCGCAGCGTGCCGGGGCTGTACTTTATCGGCGAAGTCATGGACGTCACCGGCTGGCTCGGCGGGTATAACTTCCAGTGGGCGTGGGCCAGCGCCTGGGCGTGTGCGCAGGCGCTGGCAGAAAAGAACGGTTAATATTGATTTTTTAGCGTGCCGCTTTTCTTAAAGGTACGCTTTTCTCTACTGGCCCCGGCCAGTCTGCATGGTGCTGTGTTTTGCCTCCAAAAAAGGGTTGTGTATGTCTGCTGCTCATCTCGGTTTCCCGACGGAAACCGTTGTTGTCTTTGTCGTGATGGCCGTTGGGGCGATGTTTATCGACCTCTTCATGCACCGCCACGATAAGCCTGTCTCGCTAAAAAGCGCGGCGATGTGGTCCATCTTCTGGGTCATGATGGCGATGGCCTTCGCCGGATTCCTCTATGTTCACCACGGCGCTGAAATGGCGAGCCTGTTCCTCACCGGCTATGCGCTGGAAGAGGTGCTCTCCGTAGATAACCTGTTCGTGATGATGGCGATCTTCGCCTGGTTCGGCGTGCCGGATAAGTATCGTCACCGCGTCCTCTACTGGGGCGTGCTGGGGGCGATTGTTTTCCGCGGTATTTTTGTGGCGATCGGCACCAGCCTGTTGAGCCTGGGGCCGTACGTCGAGGTGATTTTCGCGCTGGTCGTCGGCTGGACGGCGGTGATGATGCTCAAGCGTAACGAAGAGAGCGACGAAGTTGAAGATTACTCCGGACACCTCGCGTATCGTCTGGTGAAGCGCTTCTATCCCGTGTGGCCGAAAATCAGCAGCAATGCCTTTATTCTGACGCAGAAAGAGGTTGATGCAGAGCTGGAGAAGCCGGAAAACCAGGACGTGATGGTTGGACGCGTGAAAAAGGCAAAGCGCTACGCGACGCCGCTGCTGCTTTGTGTGGCGGTGGTGGAACTCTCCGACGTGATGTTCGCGTTTGACTCCGTACCGGCCATTATCGCCGTGAGCCGCGAGCCGCTGATTATCTACAGCGCAATGATGTTTGCCATCCTCGGCCTGCGTACCCTGTACTTCGTGCTGGAGGCGCTGAAGCAGTATCTGGTGCATCTGGAGAAAGCGGTGGTGCTGCTGCTGTTCTTCGTGGCCTTCAAGCTGGGGCTGAATGCCACCGATCACTTCTGGCATCACGGTTACAGCATTGGCGCGACGGCCAGCCTGTTTGTGGTATTGGGCGTGCTGGCGCTGGGGATTATTGCGAGCGTGATGTTCCCGGGGAAACGTACTGCCTGATATATCGTTTGTCTCCCTCTCCCTGTGGGAGAGGGCCGGGGTGAGGGCACCAGACCGCACCTAACCCTTAATCGGTGAATTCCGGCGCTTGCGCGGATGATGAAAGTGACGCCAGTGCGGATCTTGCGCTGCGGCCAGCAGTTCATGATCGCCGCGGGTATCGCCCCAGGCGCGCAGGTGGTATTCGTTCAGATTGCCGTACACCTTTTCCAGCCTCGCCACCTTCTGGGCGCAGCGGCAGTTGTTGCCGGTGATGCGCCCGGTCAGCTTGCCGTTTTTCACTTCCAACTGCGTGCCAATCAGCTTAATGCCGAGCTTATCGGCCCACGGCTGGAGCACCAGCGCCGGAGAAGCGGAGCAGATCGTCACTTCCGCACCGGAATTCACCTCAGCCGCAACGGCCAGCACGCCTTCAGGGCGCATCAGCCTGGTCCAGTATTTTTCACAAAAGGCTTCTGCCTGCTGGCGTAACCAGTGTTCATCCACGCCCGTCAGGAACGTTTTAATCAGCACCTCCTTCAGCTCGTCGCGCGTCAGCTTGCGGCGCACGCAGTGGAGCGTTGGCAGCGCCATACGCACCAGTCGACCGGCGAAGTAACGTTTGCCGAAAGCAAAGCGCAGGAAGGGAATAAAGCTGTCGTGGTGCGTCAGCGTTCCATCAAAGTCAAAGACAGAAAGCACGTTGGATTTCGCCACTGTCTCGTCGGCAATCATATTGGTCATAAATACGTCTTAGCTGAAATACACATTCTGCTGATTAGTTTACCTGCTTTACCCCGACAGTCCTGCAATCGGGTACATTTTTTTCTCATTCTTGCGACCTGGCGGAGCAGTCCAAAAACAGACTCGATAAATATTGGTTGAAAAGTGAGCTGCCTATATTATCGCCACATCGAAAGATATTTCAGGGGAACATTGGCCCCACTGGTAAGGAAAAAATCACTCGCTTCTTCTATCTTGATATGACTCTTAGATCGCTTATTTCAATACTCTCGTTAAGTTTTGTCTCTTTTTCCGCGTTGAGTTTTCAACTGCCCGCGTCAATGCTGTCGACCAACAGCGAGCTGGCGGTATCGCCTGCCAGGGCTGCGCTGCTGCATCAGGAAACCGGCCCGCTTCGCTCACGCATTCTTGACCAGTATCAGAAGTGGAAAGGCACCCACTATCAGTGGGGCGGCACCTCGCACCATGGGGTGGATTGCTCTGCGCTGATGCAGCATTTGTTTAGCGATGCGGCCCATTTGAACCTGCCGCGCACGACGGGCGAACAGATCCACCGCGGCGTGCAGGTGGCGCAGTATCGTTTGAAGGCGGGCGATCTGGTGTTCTTCCAGACCGGTCCGCACCGCAGGCACGTAGGCGTCTACATTGGTGATAGCCAGTTTATTCACGCCTCGAGCAGCCAGGGCGTAACGGTGTCCACCCTGACCGACGATTACTGGCAAGAGCACTACATCACCGCCCGCCGGGTTGCCGGCAGTGCAGCCTGACAGACATCAGATGATGTCGTCCACCACGCCACCGTCGACGCGCAGCGCCGCGCCGGAGGTGGCGGAGGCCTGCGTTGAGCAGACATAGACCACCATATTGGCCACTTCTTCTACCGTGGCGGCACGCTGGATGACCGAGCTTGGGCGGTTAGCCATCACAAACTCTTTCGCCAGCTGTTCCAGCGATTTGCCGGTTTTCTCGACTTCGTCCTTCATCATTTCGGCGAAGCCGTCCGACATCGTTGGGCCTGGCAATACGCTGTTGACCGTCACGCCGCTCCCCGCCGCGAACTTCGCCAGCCCGCGCGCCAGGGAGAGCTGTGCGGTTTTGGTCACGCCGTAGTGGATCATGTCTGCGGGAATATTGCAGGCCGACTCGGATGAGATAAACACCACGCGTCCCCAGCCTTTTTGCATCATGCCCGGCAGCAGGGCGCGGGAGAGACGCACGCCGGACATCACGTTGGTCTGCCAGTAGCGCTCCCAGGTATCGTCATCGGTGTCGTAAAAATCCTGCGGGCCGTATATCCCGGCGTTATTCACCAGAATGTCGACGTTGTTTGCCACCTTCAGCAGCGACTCAACGCCTTCTGCCGAGCCGAGATCGGCAATGGCGGCGCGAACCTGCACGCCCGGTACGACCTGCTGAAGCTGCTGGATGCCTTTGTTGACTGACTCCGTGCTGCGGCCATTCACTATCACCTCTGCGCCGCTTTCAGCCAGCCCCCTCGCGATAGCAAAGCCAATCCCGCCGGTAGAGGCGGTTACCAGCGCCACTTTCCCCGTAAAATCGATTTTCATCATCTGGTCCTTATCGTTTCCAACGTTCGGACCTTAAAGCGTAGCAGTTGATGGTTACGGCTCCTGGCTAAAAAGGCGCAATAGCGTCTCAACCTGATCGTCCAGCGGGGCGAGGGAGCGCTTGACGATCAGGTGCAGCGGCGTGGCGCGGCGTACGCCGTGGCCGAGCGGCAGCGTTTTCAGAACGCCTTGTTCCAGCTGGGTTTGAATACGTTCTTCCGGCAGCCAGCCGTAACCCACCTGAAACATCACCGCTTCGATGGCGGCATCAATGGTTGAAAACGTCCAGGACTCGCCGGCAGGGCGGGCGGCGGGCTGGCTGTCCGCAATCTGAACCAGCGGCCACGGGCGGAGCAGCTCGTCGTTTAGCGGCGCATCGAGGCTGAACAGCGGGTGATCCCGATGGGCAACGGCGACAAAATCAACGTTCATCAGCCATTCGCCCAGGCCGGTAATGTCCTGTCGGCGGGTAAGAACCATCACGTCGGCTTCATCGTTGAGCGCGTCGGCGCGCGTGTTTTCCAGCACCTCGGTGAGCCGCACCTGGGTCTGCGGATAGCGCTGCTGGAACTCTCTTAAAATGGCGAACAGTCGGCGGCGCGGGAAAATACTGTCTACCATAAGATCGATGCGGGTGCGCGCGCCGCTCTTCAGCGTCGCGGCTCGCGTTTCGACGTAGGAGAAGGCTTTCAGCAGCGGCTTCACCTGATTTAACAGCAGTTCTCCCGCGGGCGTCAGCACCGCCCGTCGTCCTTCCGCCACCAGCAGCGCGACGCCCAGGCGTTCCTGCAGCAAAGAGAGGTTGTAGCTCACGGAAGACTGGCTCCGGTTGGTCTGCTCTGCCGCTTTGGCAAAGCTGCCGGCCTCGACCACTTTTTCCAGTAATGACCATTGCTCAAGGGTTGTTTTGTGCATGGCATATCTAAATTTTGAATTAATTTGATTCAAACATAGCGTTATTCATTCATTTTTTGAAGGGGTACGATACGTTCATCAACACAAAGGAGACACATCATGAGCAACTTTGATAAACACGATTTAAGCGGCTTCGTCGGTAAACATTTGGTTTATACCTACGATAACGGCTGGAACTACGAAATTTACGTTAAAAATGAAAACACCCTCGACTACCGTATTCACAGCGGCCTGGTGGGTAACCGTTGGGTGAAAGATCAGCAGGCGTACATCGTCCGCGTAGGCGAAAGCATCTATAAAATTTCCTGGACGGAGCCAACCGGCACCGACGTCAGCCTGATCGTGAACCTGGGCGACAGCCTGTTCCACGGCACCATCTTCTTCCCGCGCTGGGTGATGAACAATCCAGAAAAAACGGTATGTTTCCAGAATGACCATATTCCGCTGATGAACAGCTACCGCGATGCAGGCCCGGCGTACCCGACAGAGGTGATTGATGAATTTGCCACCATCACCTTCGTGCGAGACTGCGGAGCCAACGACGACAGCGTTATTGCCTGCGCGGCCAGCGAATTGCCAAAAGATTTTCCTGCTAATCTAAAATAAGCGCGACAATTAACATTAATAAAAAGTTCCCGGAGGGTATCGTCTTTCAGTCGAAATCCGCCGGGATTTTATTTTTGTTGAGATTTCATTTACGTTTATTATTATTTTCATGAAAGCGAAATAAAATTCTATACGTCCTGCCGTGAATCGCCTCACAAAAAAAGCAAAAATAAAATTATCTCCTATCGCTATGTTGTAAAACACATTTTTCATCCTCCCTCCATCCCGGCTTCATTGTGCTTTAACCCCGTCTTAATTTTTTCCTAAGAAAAGCGCGCTACTTTGCGTTAGTTGATGGTTTGTTGACATAAATGAAGCAACGACTAAATTTTATTTGGTCTTTATTTAAAAACCATCTTGCATGATCGACTGAGCTGCCCATTTTGACAGTGCAGTAAAAAATGACGCCTTATATACAGCAAGGAAATTAATAATGAGTGATTTTCTGCCTTTTTCGCGACCGTCGATGGGCGCGGAAGAAATCGCGGCGCTTCAGGACGTTTTGATGTCGGGTTGGATCACCACGGGGCCGAAAAATCAGGCGCTTGAAGAGGCATTCTGCCAGCTCACGGGGAATCATCATGCGATTGCGGTTAGCTCTGCCACGGCAGGAATGCACGTCACGCTGATGGCGCTGGGCATTGGCCCGGGTGATGAGGTGATAACTCCCTCTCTGACGTGGGTCTCAACGCTGAATATGATCGTGCTGCTGGGCGCGACGCCGGTAATGATCGACGTGGATAAAGACACGCTGATGGTCACGCCGGAGGCGGTCGACGCCGCGATTACGCCGCGTACCAAAGCGATTATTCCGGTTCACTATGCGGGCGCGCCGTGCGATATCGACGCCATTTGCGCCGTCGGTGAACGCCACGGTATTCCGGTGATAGAAGATGCGGCGCATGCTGCCGGAACCTACTACAACGATCGTCACGTAGGCTGGCAGGGCACCGCGATTTTCTCTTTCCACGCCATTAAAAACATGACCTGCGCCGAAGGCGGGCTAGTGGTGACGGATGACGCCGCGCTGGCTTCGCGTATCCGTAGCCTGAAGTTTCACGGGCTGGGCGTCGATGCCTACGATCGCCAGACGCACGGGCGTGCGCCGCAGGCAGAGGTTATCTCCCCCGGCTTCAAATACAACCTGGCGGATATCAACGCCGCCCTGGCGCTGGTGCAGTTAGGCAAACTGAAAGAGGCCAACTGGCGCCGTCAGGAAATCGCAGAACGCTACCTGCGGGAGCTTGCCGATACGCCGTTCCAGCCGCTCTCCCTTCCGTCATGGCCGCACCAGCACGCCTGGCATCTTTTTATTATTCGTGTGGATGAAGCCCGCTGCGGCATCTCCCGCGACAGCCTGATGGCGGCGCTGAAAGAGAAGGGGATCGGCACTGGCCTGCACTTCCGCGCGGCACACACGCAAAAATACTACCGCGAGCGTTTTCCAGATGTATCGCTCCCGAACTCTGAATGGAATAGCGCGCGTATTTGTTCTCTCCCTCTTTTCCCGGACATGACTCATGACGACACAACCCGCGTCATTACCGCACTCCATCAGCTTGCAGGAAATTGATATGTTCAGCGCACCGCCTGTACAAAAAGTTTCCGTGGTAATCCCGGTCTATAACGAGCAGGAAAGCCTGCCCGAACTGATCCGCCGCACAACCGCCGCCTGCGACACCCTGGGCAAGGCTTACGAAATTCTGCTGGTGGATGACGGCAGTAGCGACGAATCCGCAATGATGCTGACCGAAGCCGCCCAGGCGGAAGGTAGCCATATCGTTGCCGTGCTGCTCAACCGCAACTACGGCCAGCATTCGGCGATCATGGCTGGATTCAGCCACGTAACGGGCGATCTGATCATCACCCTGGACGCCGATCTGCAAAATCCGCCGGAAGAGATCCCGCGCCTGGTCGCCAAAGCCGATGAAGGCTATGACGTGGTCGGCACGGTACGCCAGAACCGCCAGGACAGCCTGTTCCGCAAGCTGGCCTCGCGCACGATTAACCGACTGATTCAGCGTACCACCGGTAAAGCGATGGGCGATTACGGCTGCATGCTGCGCGCCTATCGCCGCCACATTATCGATGCGATGCTGCACTGCCACGAACGCAGCACCTTCATTCCTATTCTGGCAAACACCTTTGCCCGTAAGGCGACGGAGATCCCGGTGCTGCACGCCGAGCGCGAGCACGGCGAGTCGAAGTACAGCTTTATGCGTCTCATCAACCTGATGTACGACCTGATCACCTGCCTGACCACCACGCCGCTGCGTCTGCTGAGCGTCTTCGGCAGCATCATTGCCGTGGCCGGATTTGCGCTCTCCGTTCTGCTGGTCGTGCTGCGGCTGGTCTTTGGCCCCCAGTGGGCGGCGGAAGGGGTCTTTATGCTGTTTGCCGTACTGTTCATGTTCATCGGCGCCCAGTTTATTGGGATGGGCCTGCTCGGTGAGTACATCGGCCGTATCTATAACGATGTTCGCGCACGTCCGCGCTACTTTATTCAACGTGTTGTCCGTCAGGAACACAAAGCGTCTCAAGAGGAAATTCACCCATGAAAGCTGTTGTATTTGCCTATCACGATATGGGGTGCACGGGCACGCTGGCCCTGCTGGAAGCAGGCTATGATATTGCTGCCATCTTTACCCACCCGGACGCTGCCGGAGAGAATAACTTCTTCGGATCCGTGGCGCGTATTGCCGCAGAGCGCGGGATTCCGGTGTACGCGCCGGAAGACGTGAACCACCCGCTGTGGGTGGACCGTATTCAGCAGCTTTCGCCTGATGTCATTTTCTCTTTCTACTACCGCAATCTGCTGAGTGACGACATCCTCAGCGTGGCGGCAAAAGGCGCATTTAACCTGCACGGTTCCCTGCTTCCCGCCTACCGTGGCCGCGCGCCGCTGAACTGGGTGCTGGTGAACGGCGAAACCGAAACCGGCGTCACCCTGCACCGTATGGTGCGCCGCGCCGATGCGGGCGCTATCGTGGCGCAGCAAAAAGTGGCTATCGATGCCGATGAAACCGCGCTCCAGCTGCACCACAAGCTGAATGCGGCGGCACACGCGCTGCTTCGCGACGCGCTGCCGGCAATTCTTAGCGGCACCTTCAGCGAAACCGCACAGGATGAGAGCCTGGCAAGCTGCTTTGGCCGCCGTACGCCAGAAGATGGCCGTCTGGACTGGAACAAACCGGCGCGTCAGCTGCACAACCTGGTCCGCGCCGTGACCGATCCGTGGCCGGGCGCGTACAGCTATGCGGGCGTAAGCAAATTTATCGTCTGGAAATCACGCGTGCGTGACGACATTCCCGCCGCCAGGCCGGGCACCGTGGTGTCCGTCTCGCCAATGATTGTGAGCTGCGGCGAGCAGGCGCTGGAGATCGTCACCGGACAAACCGACAATGGCCTGTACGTGCAGGGTACCCAGCTGGCGCAGTCTCTGGGTCTGGTGGCGGGCGCGCTGATCACCAGCGCGCCGGTGGTGGCGATCAAGCGCCGCACGCGGGTACTGATCCTCGGCGTGAACGGCTTTATCGGTAATCACCTGACCGAACGCCTGCTGAAGGACGATAACTACGAAATTTACGGCCTGGATATTGGCTCTGACGCCATCAGCCGCTTCCTGGAGAACCCGCGCTTCCACTTCGTGGAAGGGGATATCAGCATCCACTCGGAGTGGATCGAATACCACATTAAGAAATGCGACGTAGTGCTGCCGCTGGTCGCCATTGCCACGCCGATTGAGTACACCCGTAACCCGCTGCGCGTGTTCGAGCTGGACTTCGAAGAGAACCTGAAGATTATCCGCGACTGCGTGAAATACGATAAGCGCATCATCTTCCCGTCCACCTCCGAAGTGTACGGCATGTGTACCGACAACAACTTCGATGAAGATACCTCCAACCTGGTGGTAGGGCCGATTAACAAACAGCGCTGGATCTACTCCGTTTCCAAGCAGCTGTTGGATCGCGTCATTTGGGCCTACGGCGAGAAAGAGGGGCTGCGCTTTACCCTGTTCCGTCCGTTTAACTGGATGGGCCCGCGTCTGGATAACCTCAACGCGGCGCGTATCGGCAGCTCGCGCGCCATCACCCAACTGATCCTGAACCTGGTAGAAGGCTCGCCGATCAAGCTCATCGAAGGCGGCAAGCAGAAGCGCTGCTTTACCGATATCAGCGACGGTATCGAAGCGCTGTTCCGCATCATCGAAAACAAAGACAACCGCTGTAACGGCCAGATCGTCAACATCGGTAACCCGGAAAACGAAGCGAGCATTCGTGAACTGGCCGAGATGCTGCTGGCGAGCTTTGAGCGCCATCCGCTGCGCGACAAGTTCCCGCCGTTTGCCGGCTTCCGTGAAGTGGAAAGCAGCAGCTACTACGGAAAAGGCTATCAGGACGTTGAGCACCGCAAGCCAAGCATCCGCAACGCGAAGCGCTGCCTGAACTGGACGCCGACCGTTAAGATGGATCAGACCATTGATGAAACGCTCGATTTCTTCCTGCGCACCGTGGAGCTGTCGGAACAGACCTCATGAAAAAAGTCGGTTTACGCATTGATGTCGACACCTTCCGGGGGACGCGTGACGGCGTGCCCAGGCTGCTGGAACTGCTGAGCAAGCACGACGTGCGCGCCAGCATTTTCTTCAGCGTGGGGCCAGACAACATGGGACGCCACCTGTGGCGTCTGGTTAAACCGGCATTTCTGTTCAAAATGCTGCGCTCGCGCGCGGCATCCCTCTACGGCTGGGATATTCTGCTGGCCGGTACCGCCTGGCCCGGCAGGCGCATCGGCGCGGGGAATGAAGATATTCTCCGCGACGCGGCGCAGCATCATGAAATCGGGCTGCATGCCTGGGATCACCATGCCTGGCAGGCCTGGGCTGGCGTCTGGGATATTCCGCGCCTGACGCGTGAAGTGGAGCGCGGGGTGATGGAGCTTGAAGCCATTATCCGCCAGCCCGTGACCTGCTCTGCCGTGGCGGGCTGGCGTGCCGATCAGCGGGTGGTTAAGGCCAAGGAGCCGTTCGCGTTTCGCTATAACAGCGATTGCCGCGGTACCGGCCCGTTTTTACCGCAAATAGGGGAAAGCAGGCTGGGTGCGGTGCAAATCCCGGTCACGCTACCGACCTGGGATGAAGTGGTTGGACGCGAGGTGAGCGCCGAGGGATTTAACCGCTATATTCTGGACCGCATCCACCGCGATGAGGGAACGCCGGTGTATACGATCCACGCCGAAGTAGAAGGGATCGCCTATCAGCATGATTTTGACGCGCTGCTGACGATGGCGGCTGAAGAGGGCATTCAGTTCTGCACGCTCAGCGAACTATTGCCGGACGATCTCAGCACGCTGCCCGTGGGCAAAATTGTGCGCAATGACATGGCTGGCCGGGAAGGCTGGCTTGGCTATCAACAAACCGTGAGCCCGGTATCATGAAAACAGCCCGTTATGGCGTAGCGCTTCTCGCACTGTTTATCGTTTACTACGTAATTCCGGTCGATATCCGCCTGCTATGGCAGCCTGATGAGACGCGTTATGCGGAGATCAGCCGCGAAATGCTGGCGTCGGGAGACTGGGTTGTCCCGCACTTCCTGGGGCTGCGCTACTTTGAAAAGCCGATTGCCGGCTACTGGATCAACAGCATCGGGCAGCTGCTTTTTGGCGAGACCAATTTTGCCGTGCGCGCGGGGGTAATTTTCTCTACCGGGCTAACGGCGCTGCTGGTTATCTGGATGGCCTGGCGTCTCTGGCAGGATAAGCGCGTGGCGATCTTCTCCGGCCTTATCTTCCTGACGCTTTTCCTCGTCTACGGCATCGGCACCTATGCCGTACTGGACCCTATCATCACCCTGTGGCTGGTGGCCGCCATGTGCAGCTTCTGGCTGGCTTCGCAGTCCAAAACGGTAGCCGGAAAGGCGGGGGGCTACGTGCTGCTTGGTCTTGCCTGCGGTATGGGCGTGATGACCAAAGGTTTCCTGGCGCTGGCGGTTCCGGTGATTGGCGTGCTGCCGTGGGTGATAGCGCAGAAGCGCTGGAAAGAGGTGCTGATATTTGGCTGGCTGGCGATCCTGAGCTGCGTGTTAATCGTTCTGCCCTGGGGGCTGGCGATTGCCCATCGCGAACCGGATTTCTGGCGCTACTTCTTCTGGGTTGAACATATTCAGCGCTTCGCCCAGAGCGATGCCCAGCATAAAGCGCCGTTCTGGTATTACCTGCCGTTCCTGATTGCGGGCAGTTTGCCTTGGCTGGCGCTATTGCCGGGCGCACTGCGTCTGGGCTGGCGCGAGCGTCACCACGCGGGCGGCGGGATATACCTGCTCGGCTGGGTGGTGATGCCGCTGATTTTCTTCAGCATTGCCAAAGGTAAGCTGCCAACCTATATCCTGCCGTGCTTCGCGCCACTGGCGATCCTGATGGCCCGCTATGCCGTCAGCGCGGCGGATAAAGGGGCAAAAGTGCTGCGTATAAACGGCGGCATCAACCTGGCGTTCGGGGCGATTGGCGTGATAGCCGCGCTGGTCGTCTCGCCGTGGGGGCTAACCAAACATCCGGTCTGGACGTCGGTCGAGCTGTATAAAGTCTTCTGTGCGGTCATGGCTTTCCTCATCTGGGCTGCCGTGGGCTGGTTTACGCTTAAACGAAGCCCGCAGCGATGGTGGCTGGCGGCGCTGTGTCCGGCCGGTCTTGCCCTGCTGATTGGGTTTGCCATCCCCAACCTGGTGGTGGATTCAAAACAGCCGCAGTCGCTGGTGGATACCGTGCGTTCTCCGTTGGCGCAGAGCACCTTCGTCCTCGCGAATAACGTGGGGCTGGCGTCGGGGCTTGCGTGGGAGCTAAAGCGCAATGACATCATTCTGTTCGGCCAGAGCGGCGAACTGCGATACGGTCTGGACTTCCCGGACGTAAAGGGGCGTTTTGTGGGCAAGGCGGATTTCACGCAATGGCTGGATGAGCATCGTCAGCAGGGGACAATATCGCTGGTGATCCTGCTGTCGAAGAACGACGACCTTGCGCGCGCAAACCTGCCCAAACCGGATAGCCTGTACGTTCAGGGGCGTCTGGCCTACCTGCAGTATCTGCCGCAGTGATGACCTGGATCGGGCTGATACTGGCAAGCCTGCTGAGCTGCGCGGGGCAGCTGTGCCAGAAACAGGCGACGCGTCCGGCGAAAGCCGGACGGCGTAGCGCGCATATCATGCTGTGGCTTGGTCTTGCCCTGCTGGCGCTCGGCTGCGGTATGCTGGTCTGGCTGGCGGTGTTGCAGCAGCTTCCCGTCGGGATTGCCTACCCGATGCTGAGCCTCAATTTTGTCTGGGTCACGCTGGCGGCGAAGGCCATCTGGCATGAAAAGGTCGCCCCGCACCACTGGCTGGGCGTCGGGTTTATCATCATCGGGATTATCCTGCTGGGAGGAAGCCTGTGAAGGGTGCGTTCTGGGCCTTGTGCAGCGTCGGGCTGGTCAGCGTGGCACAGCTGCTGCTGCGCTCTGCCATGGTGGCGCTGCCGCCCGTCGGCGACGTTTACGCGTTTATCTCCGCGCTGCTGCATTTCTCACCGGGTACCGGCGCGCTGCTGCTGGGGCTGATGGGATACGTGGCGTCGATGGGGTGTTGGTATCTGGCCCTGCACCGGATGGCGCTCAGCAAAGCCTACGCCCTGCTGAGCCTCAGCTACATCCTGGTGTGGGGAACGTCTATCCTGCTGCCCGGCTCTGGAGAGCGCTTCTCCTGGCTCGGGCTGGCGGGGGTTGGATTTATCATTCTTGGCGTACTGACTATCTTCCGGCCAGCGCCTCGTCAGGGGAATGGACCCGGGACGTCGTAAGCTCAAAAGGCGTGGCGGTGCAAACCGCAAGGCTCAGCGATCCCACCTGACACTGGCTGACCGAATGGAGTTCGCTGGCAGCGCTATCAAAGCTGACGATTTGCCAGGCGTGCGCGCCGCGCTGTTTAACAATGGCCTCTTTCCGCGTCCAGATGCGCCAGAATGCGTCCAGCTGGCTTTCCGGCGTCTCATGTTCCAGCTCGCGATGTTCGGCATTGCTGAAAACGGCATTGGCGAGCGTGCGCCAGTTGTCCTGGTAGCGGATCTGCTCCAGCGAGCAGCCTACGCTCCCTTCATCGCTGACGATCAGCGCAATATCGTCTTCACACTGGCTAACGCTAAACCACAGCGGGTAATCATTGGCAAAGCCGGGCTTTCCCTGTTCGCTGTAAACAATCTCTGGCAAGGGCCGGGGGGATAAGAGACGTGAAAGCAAACCGCGACCGGCCAGCCAGCGGGCGCGGCGCGCGCCTTCCGGAGCGTGTCGGGAGAGGGCCTCGGCCCAGCGATCGGTGCTCAGCGAGGAGATTTTTCCCAGAAAAACCTGGTACATATAACGTCTGGCCTTCAGTCAAAACAGAGAGAGCCGCAAAGTTGCGCAGCGAAACCATTACTATAATCCATTGATACTGATAATAGCTAACCGTGGGAGGCAATTACCCCGGCAATCGGCTCTTCGGACGCCCTGGTCCGAGCAGTATTGCCAGCTTGCTGCCGCCTTTGGTGGTCTCCATCCAGATTTTACAGACGCTGGTGAGCGGAACGGAAAGCAGCATCCCCACCGGCCCCAGCAGCCATCCCCACACCAGTAACGACAGAAACACCACCAGCGTGGACATCCCCAGACGGTGCCCCATCATGCGCGGCTCAAGGATATTGCCCAGCACCATATGCACGACAAGGAACAGCGCGCCCACCAGCATACATTCGTAAAACCCATTGAACAGAAACGCCTGGATCATCGGCGGCACGGCGGAGAGCACCGCCCCGATGTTTGGCACATAGTTCAGGAGGAACGCCAGCACGCCCCACATCAGCGCGAACTGCACGTCCAGCAGCACCAGCCCCAGCCAGACGATGACGCCGGTCCACAGGCTTAATAGCGTTTTGAGCGCCAGATACTTCGAGACGCCCTTCAGTGCACGGTGTAAACCTGCAATGTGGATCTGCGGATTGTTGAGCGCAAAGCGCAGTTTGTAGGGAACATGACGAACTTCAAACAGCATAAACACGACGGTCATCACCAGCAGCAGAATGCTGGCCATCGCGCCGGAAAGGCCGGTCATCAGCGTGGTGGCGTAGGTCATCACCTTCTCGGAGTCCATCCTGCGCAGCATCCGTTCTGGCGAAATATGCAGGTTGATAAACGGCATCATCTCCTGCAAATCAACCAGCTTGCGGGTGAGCTCTTTGTTGTACTGCGGCAGCATGGTCGAGAACTCGCTCAGGGAGGCGGCGAGCACGCCAAACAGCGCCGTCAGGACGATTAGCATGACGATAACCACAATGGTGATCGCCACCGGGCGGCTGACGCCCCGGCGCAAAAACCAGGTCACCAGCGGGTTGAGGACAATGGCGAAAAAGAGCGCCAGCAGGAGCTGAACGATTATGTCGGCGGCAGCATGGATACCCGCGAGGATAACCACAAGGCAGGCGAGTTTTAAGAGGATGTGAAGACCTGCTTTGTCGGTCTGGTTGGGTATCATGCTTTTTCCTTAGTGAGTTAGCCCGTTAAGTGTAGTGCGCGGGCTCCGCTTCGTCTGGGCGGCTATTCTGAAAGTCACTGCTGATTTTCTCATCCGGTCGTGGTAATAGTGAAACACTGTTGTAAAAATCCAGGTATAACCCATGCCCGAACCTGCCGCCGAACCGGCGCTGAGCGGATTGCGCCTCAATCTGCGCATTGTCTCCGTCGTTATTTTTAATTTTGCCAGCTATCTGACGATTGGCCTGCCGCTGGCGGTCCTGCCGGGGTACGTCCACGACGTGATGGGCTATAGCGCCTTCTGGGCGGGGCTGGTGATCAGCCTGCAGTATTTCGCCACCCTGATGAGCCGCCCCCATTCCGGTCGCTATGCCGATCTCTTTGGTCCAAAAAGCATTGTCGTCGTGGGGCTTTGCGGCTGTTTTCTGAGCGGGCTGAGCTACTTTCTGGCGGCCACCGCCGGCCACTGGCCGCTGGTTAGCCTGACGCTGCTGTGCCTGGGACGCGTGATTCTGGGCGTCGGGCAAAGCCTCGCGGGCACCGGCTCAACGCTGTGGGGCGTGGGCGTCGTGGGCGCGCCGCATATCGGCAGGGTGATCTCGTGGAACGGGATTGTGACCTACGGCGCGATGGCGATCGGCGCGCCGCTGGGCGTGGTGTGTTATGCGTATGGTGGATTGTACGGCCTGTCCATCACCATTATGGCCGTTGCGCTGCTGGCGATCCTGCTGGCGCTGCCGCGCCCGAAGGTGAAGGCCAGCAAGGGCAAGCCGCTGCCGTTTCGCGCGGTGCTCGGGCGCGTCTGGCCCTACGGTATGGCGCTCGCACTTGCCTCCGCGGGCTTCGGCGTGATTGCCACCTTCATAACCCTTTTCTACGATGCGAAAGGCTGGGACGGCGCGGCCTTTGCCTTAACGCTGTTTAGCTGCGCGTTTGTGGGCGCACGCCTGCTGTTCCCGAACGGAATTAATCGCCTGGGCGGGCTGAACGTCGCCATGATCTGCTTTGCCGTCGAAATCGTTGGGCTGCTGCTCACCGGTATCGCCAGCGCGCCCTGGATGGCGAAAATCGGGGTGTTCCTCGCAGGCGCAGGCTTCTCGCTGGTCTTCCCGGCGCTGGGCGTAGTAGCGGTGAAGGCCGTGCCGCAGCAAAACCAGGGCTCTGCGCTGGCAACCTACACCGTGTTTATGGATATGTCGTTGGGCATTACCGGGCCGCTGGCCGGGCTGGTGATGGCCTGGGCGGGGGTGCCGGTTATCTACCTTGCGGCGGCGGGGCTGGTGGCGATTGCGCTGATGCTGACGTGGCGGTTAAAAAAATGGCCCCCGGCGCAAGCGCCGGAGGCCACGTCATCCTCGTGAAGCGTTACTGAATGACGAGGGTGTTGATGATGTTTTCAGCTGCGGTCTGCGCTTTCTGCTGATCGTCTGCTGGCAGGGTGATCTGGATGGTCAGCAGCTTGTTATCCACTTTGCCCAGCACCACGGATGAGTATGCGGTCTGGCCCTTGGCGGAGATGATGCTGTCCAGCTGTTGCAGGGTATGGCCTTTCAGTTCGATGGACTTGTTGGTCACGACCTGCAGCTGCGGGTCGCGGCTGCGCTGCTGATCTTCAAGGCGTTTAGACAGCACGCCCAGCTCTTCGCTGGTGTCGTCGCCCACAATCACAATCACGGCTTTCTGACCCGTAGCATCGGAATAGACGTGCATGTTGTTCGCCTGCGTACCCAGCTTGCCGCTCTGGTCGGTCATATCTGCCGGCAGAGAGAAACTGAGTTTGCCGTCCAGCAGGCTCACCGGCTGACCGGTCGCGTTGCTCTCTGCAGACGCGCCCTGAGCAGGCGTTTTGGTGTCGCTGTTATCACAGGCTGCAAGGCCAACAACCAGCAGGCCAATCCCGACATATTTAACCAGATTGCGCATTGACTTCTTCCTTTCGATAAACGGCCATAGCGGCTCATTCGCCCATCTTATCACAACTGATAAAGCGAACCCTTAACCTGCCTGCAATGCCGTGATTTCAGATTTATCTGCCAGTCTTTTCAGCAGCATATTCAACAGCACGCCGTACATCGGCAGGAAGAACGCAATGCTGATAAGCACCTTGAAGCAGTAGTCCACCAGGGCGATCTCCATCCAGTGTTCGGCCATAAAGGCATCCGGGCTGCGCCAGAAGGCGATGAAGAAGAAGGCCAGCGTATCGCTCACGTTACCGAACAGCGTGGAGGCCGTTGGCGCCATCCACCAGCGGTGGTTCTGACGCAGGCGATTAAAGACGTGTACGTCGAGGATTTGCCCCAGGGCGTAGGCCATAAAGCTGGCGGCGGCGATACGGGCAACAAACAGGTTGAAGTGCATCAGCGCCTCAAAGCCCTGCCAGCTTCCCATGTAAAACAGGGAAGAGATGCCGTAGGAGATAAACAGCGCCGGGAGCATCACCGCGAAGATAATGCGGCGCGCCAGCGGTGCGCCAAAGATACGCACGGTCAAATCGGTGGCGAGGAAAATAAACGGAAAACTGAACGCGCCCCAGGTGGTATGGAAACCAAAAATGGAGATTGGGAGCTGCACTAGATAGTTGCTGGAGGTGATCACCAGCAGATGAAAAAGCGATAGCCAGAACAACGCTTTTACGCGCTGCGATTGGGAAAACTGCGTCATATTGTGACCTTTTTGAGAGTTGGGGTGAGGGAACCCAATAAAATCGGCTGCATGATACTGCTTTCATTCGTCTTTGCAATGGTTGATTTTCACGCAATCGTTAACCTGGTTTGCTTTGACGCTGGCGGGGCGTAAACTACAGCCGTTTTATTATCATCGAGAAGCCCATGACCGACCTGTTTTCCAGCCCAGACCACACCCTTGACGCCCAGGGCCTCCGCTGCCCGGAGCCGGTAATGATGGTGCGCAAAACCGTGCGCAACATGCAGACCGGCGAAACGCTGCTGATTATCGCCGACGATCCGGCCACTACCCGCGATATTCCCGGTTTTTGTACGTTTATGGAACACGAGCTGGTGGCGCAGGAAACGGACGCGTTGCCGTACCGGTATGTGATTCGAAAGGGGTAAGTGCGGCAAGATGCCCTCACCCCGACCCTCTCCCACGGGGAGAGGGAGAAAACCTTTCTAAACCATCGTTTCAAAATTTCGCGCTTTTGTGAGGCGCTTCACCTCCGCTTTTCCAGCCGTAGTCTAATTTTTAAGCGTATAAAAATAAAACGCCGTTTTAACGCTTACCTCACTACCCTGGAGTTGACTCGATGAAAACGACCCTCAAGCCGTTACTGGCCGCGCTGTGTCTGTCAGCATTTGCCTGTTCCGTTTCTGCCCAAACCATTAAAGCTGCCGATGTGCACCCCGAAGGCTACCCGAACGTGGTGGCGGTTCAGCACATGGGTGAAAAGCTCAAGCAGCAAACCGACGGCAAGCTGGAGATTAAGGTCTTCCCCGGCGGCGTGCTCGGGGATGAAAAGCAGATGATCGAGCAGGCGCAGATGGGGGCCATCGACATGATCCGCGTCTCCATGGCGCCGGTTGCCGCCATCCTGCCGGATATCGAAGTCTTTACGCTGCCGTACGTGTTCCGCGACGAAGACCACATGCACAAGGTGATCGACGGCGATATCGGCAAGCAGATCGGCGACAAGCTGACCGCGAACCCGAAATCGAAGCTGGTGTTCCTTGGCTGGATGGACTCCGGCACCCGCAACCTGATCACCAAAGAGCCGATCGTCAAACCGGACGATCTGAAAGGGAAAAAAATCCGCGTACAGGGTAGCCCGGTGGCGCTCGCCACGCTGAAGGATATGGGGGCAAACTCGGTGGCGATGGGCGTGAGCGAGGTCTACAGCGGGATGCAGACCGGCGTGATCGACGGCGCGGAGAACAATCCGCCAACCTTTATCGCCCATAACTACATGCCGGTCGCCAAAAACTACACCCTGAGCGGCCACTTTATCACCCCGGAAATGCTGCTCTATTCGAAAGTGAAATGGGACAAGCTCAGCGCCGACGAGCAGCAAAAGGTCCTGACGCTGGCCCGCGAGGCGCAGTTCGAGCAGCGCAAGCTGTGGAATGCCTACAACGACCAGGCGCTGGCGAAAATGAAGGCGGGCGGGGTGCAGTTCCACGATATCGATAAATCAGTCTTCATCAAGGCCACAGAGCCGGTGCGCGCCCAGTATGGCGACAAGCATCAGGATCTCATGAAAGCCATCGCTGACGTCCAGTAAACCGGAGTACGTATGTCCGAACTCTACCTGAAGTGGATGGACCGCCTGTACCTCCTCGCCATGACGGTGGCGGGCGTCTCGCTGCTGGTGATGACGATCGTGATCCCGATTGGCATCTTCTCGCGCTACGTGCTCAACCGCGGGGAGTCCTGGCCGGAGCCGATCGCCATTATCTGCATGGTGACCTTTACCTTTATCGGCGCGGCGGTAGGGTATCGCGCCGGGTCGCACATCGCGGTGAATATGCTCACCGACCGGCTGCCCGATATGCTTAAAAACCTCTGCGCCCGCGTGGTCGATCTGCTGATGCTGCTGATCTCCGCGCTGATGTTCTGGTACAGCCTCTGGCTGTGCGTCGACCTCTGGGAACAGCCCGTCGCGGAGTTCCCGCTTCTGACGTCCGGCGAAAGCTATCTGCCGCTGCCCGTCGGGTCAGCCATTCTGATCCTGTTTGTGATTGAACGCCTGCTGTTTGGCTCGCAGGAAAACCGTCCCGTCGTGCTCATCGGCAACCACAGCTAAGGGGTGAACAATGGATGCATTCGTGTTGTTATTCACCCTCGCCATCCTGCTGGCGCTGGGAATGCCGGTGGCCTTCGCCGTCGGCCTAAGCGCCGTGGCGGGCGCGCTGTGGATTGATTTGCCTCTCGAGGCGCTGATGATCCAAATCACCAGCGGGGTGAACAAATTTACCCTGCTCGCGATCCCGTTCTTCATCCTCGCCGGGGCGATCATGGCGGAAGGGGGCATTGCCCGACGGCTGGTGAATTTCGCCTACGTGTTTGTCGGCTTTATTCGCGGCGGGCTGTCGCTGGTGAATATTGTTGCGTCAACGTTCTTCGGGGCGATTTCCGGCTCGTCGGTGGCGGATACGGCCTCCATCGGCAGCGTGATGATCCCAGAGATGGAGAAGAAGGGCTATCCGCGCGAATACGCGGCGGCGGTGACGGCCAGCGGGTCGGTGCAGGCGATTTTAATCCCGCCCAGCCATAACTCGGTGATTTACTCGCTGGCGGCAGGCGGCACGGTCTCTATTGCCACGCTGTTTATCGCGGGCGTGCTGCCGGGGCTGCTGCTGGGGTTGTGCCTGATGATCCTTTGCCTCGGCTTCGCCCATAAGCGCGGCTATCCGAAGGGCGAGAAAATCCCGTTTAAGCAGGCGGTAAAGATTTTACTTGATGCCCTGTGGGGGCTGATGACCGTGGTGATTATCCTCGGCGGGATCTTGTCCGGGATTTTTACCGCAACCGAATCCGCCGCCGTGGCCTGCCTGTGGGCGTTCTTCGTCACCATGTTCATCTACCGCGATTATAAGTGGAGCGAGCTGCCGAAGCTGATGTGCCGCACGGTCAAAACCGTCACCATCGTGATGATTTTAATCGGCTTTGCGGCAGCGTTTGGCGCGGTGATGACCTACATGCAGCTGCCGACGCGCATCACCGAGTTCTTTACCTCGCTCTCCGATAACAAGTACGTGATCCTGATGTACCTCAACGTCATGCTGCTGCTGATTGGCACGCTGATGGACATGGCGCCGATCATTCTGATCCTGACGCCGGTGCTGCTGCCGGTGACCAACTCGCTGGGGATCGACCCGGTGCATTTCGGGATGATCATGATGGTGAACCTGGGGATCGGGCTGATCACCCCGCCGGTCGGATCGGTGCTGTTCGTGGCCAGCGCGGTAAGCAAGCAGAAGATTGAAACCGTGGTGCGGGCGATGCTGCCGTTTTACGGCATGCTGCTGGTGGTGCTGGGGATGGTGACGTATATCCCGGCGATATCATTGTGGCTGCCGAGGGTGTTAGGGATGCAGTGACGCCGTTTTATGCCGGGTGGCGGCTACGCCTTACCCGGCCTACGGTTACGGTTCAGAGCCGTTGTAGGCCCGGTAAGGCGCAGCCGCCACCGGGCGTTTTTACCGACGGCGCAACAGCCGCAACGCGTTCGCCGTAACCAGCACCGTCGCCCCCGTATCCGCCAGTACCGCCAGCCACAGTCCGGTCATGCCGAGCAGGGTGGTGACGAGGAAAATCCCCTTCAGCCCCAGCGCAATGCCGATGTTCTGGCGAATATTGGCGCGCGTCGCCCGCGCCAGGCAAATCATCTGCGCCAGCCCGATCAGGCGGTTGTGCGTGAGCGCCGCGTCCGCCGTCTCCAGCGCCACGTCGGTGCCGCTGCCCATCGCAATGCCGATGGTGGACGCCTTCATCGCCGGCGCATCGTTGATGCCGTCACCGACCATCGCCAGCGGCGCGTGAGCGTTCAGCTCCGTGACCGCGCTGACTTTATCCGCGGGCAGCAGTCCGGCCTTGAATTCCAGCCCCAGCTCACCGGCAATTGCCGCCGCCGCGCGCGGGTTATCACCAGTGAGAATAACGCCCTGCACGCCAAGCTGATGCAGCGCCGCCACGGCCTCTTTGGCGTCATCGCGCAGGGTGTCGCGCAGCGCCAGCATTCCCTTCGCGACGCCGTCCTGCATGACGGTCACGACGGTTTGTCCGGTCTGTTCTAACGCCTCAACCTCTGGGTTCGAAGACTTACCCGCCGCGACAATCAGCACTTTTTTACCGTTAACGGTGGCCTCAATCCCCGACCCGACCAGCGCCCGCTGTGCCGTTGCCGTCGGAATTGCCAGCCCGCGCGACTGCGCTTCACGCACAATCGCCTGCGCCAGCGGGTGAGTGGAACCCTGCTCCACGGCGGCGGCCAGCGTAAGCAGTTCATCTTCACCGATATCCTGCGGATACACGCCGGTCACCTGCGGCTTGCCGACGGTCAGCGTGCCGGTTTTATCGAACGCGATGTGCTGAACCTGACTCAACTGCTCCAGCGCCGCGCCGCCCTTAATCAGCGCCCCGCGACGCGCCGCCGCCGCCAGCCCGGAGGTAATCGCAGCCGGGGTGGAGATCACCAGCGCGCACGGGCAGCCGATCAGCAGCAGCGTCAGCCCTTTATAAATCCAGCCCTCCCACGGCGCGCCGAAGAGCAGCGGCGGCACGATAGTCACCAGCAGGGCAACGAGCATGATGGCAGGGGTGTAAATCCGGCTAAAACGGTCGATGAAACGCTCAACGGGCGCGCGGCGCTCCTCGGCTTCTTCTATCAGCCTGAGGATGCGGTCGATGGCGCTGTCGCCCGGTTCGGAAAGGACCGTCAGCTGCACCAGACGGTCGACGCTGGTAGCGCCAGCAGGCACTTTCTCGCCTGCCGCGCGCTCAACCGGAATCGATTCCCCGGTCAGGGCGCTTTCGTCGAAGCTGGCGGTGGCGGTAACCAGCGCACCATCGGCGGGTAAACGACCGCCTGCGGGAACTTCAATCACGTCCCCCGGACGCAGGGTGGTAATCGCCACCGTTTCACGATTGCCGTTGCTTACCCGTGTGGCGGTTTCAGGTTTCAGCGCCATCAGCGCGCTCACCCCTTTACGCGCCCGGCTTGCCGCCCAGCCTTCAAGGCGTTCGCCGATCAGAAACAGCAGCAGCACCATCGCCGCTTCCGCCGTCGCGCCGATGAACAGCGCGCCGATAGCCGCCACGCTCATCAGCGTTTCAATGGCAAACCAGCTGCCGCTTTTCATCAGGCGCAGCGCCTGGCGGGCAATCGGGAACAGCCCGACCAGGGTGGTGGCGATAAACGCCAGGTTGCCGAACGGATGGTTAATCTGCTCCAGCCCCCAGCTCAGGGCCATCATGATGACGAGGGTAATAAGCGGCAGGTTTTCCTTCAGGGAGGACGCTTTTTCGGCGGGTGCCGTTTCGCTGCGCAGGGTATAGCCCGCCTTGCTGACGGCGGCTTCAACCTGTTTGCTGACGTCGCTATCGGCGCTAATAAGCAGTTTTTCGGTGGCGAACAACACCTGAACGTGATTAACGCCCGGTACCTGCTTAACCGCATTTTCGACTTTACGCGCGCAGGCCGCGCAGTCCATGCCGTTAACCACCCAGCTGTAGCGATTGCCGTTTTCAGGTAGCGGCTGCGTTTGCGTTTCACACGCGCCTGCACAGCAGCAGTCGTCTTTCGGTACAACCGGGCTGAGCTTAAGTGCCGAGAATTGTGGGACTTTTTTAGGTGTTTCTGGAGTCGACATGGCAGTCTCCGGTAATGATAATTTTCTCATTAACCGCAGCATACACTCTGGAGTCGACTCCAGAGTCAAGGCTTATTTAAATATACAGCGAACGCACGATCAGGAAGTGCCCGGCAAAGTAGCAGGCGGCCGCAATCGCGTTATCCGCGCGGAATCGGCGGCGGTAGTGGCTGCCCAGCCAGACGATATTGCCGATCAGCAGCAGCGCGGCGCCGAAGAACGCCGACATCGCCTGAGACGTCGGACGGAAGAACCACAGCTCGCCCGCCAGCCACACCATCACCAGCGTCATGGCGATAAAGGTACAGACCGGCAAACGCATCTCTTCGAGACGCGTCCAGATCACCGCAATCAGCAGCGCGCCAATCACCAGCAGCACCAGCGGCAGCGGCCAGAAGAACGACAGCGTCATCTGGCTGGCAAAGTAGATTGTGTAGAGCAGATGCGACAGGAAGAACGCGCCGACGGCATAGAGCAGGCGCTGGCGCGGCAGCAGCGTTAAGGCATCGCCCACGAGAGATGCACACAGCCCTGCAAGGACCAGATAGCTGACGGCGTTAAACATCGGCGCTTGCCAGGCCAGCAGCAGCAGGAGCAACAGCGTGACGGGTTTAAACAGCCAGCGCTGCCAGGTGGGACCCCGGTAAGACGCATCGACAAAAAGCCATGCGGACAAACAGACGGCGATAAATGACCAAAGCATATTAACTCCCTGTATCTGTTGAGGCTGAATAATCAGTTTCTGACTCCAGTGTAGTGACGCGTGCGGGCGTTTGGCAATGCCGGTGCAGGCAAGGTATCCTGAATTCCGCAAAATCTGATGGGATTTATCAATGAGCAAGATGCCGCTGTTTTTCATTATCGTGGTGGCGATTATCGTCATTGCCGCCTCGTTTCGCTTCGTGCAGCAGCGCCGTGAGAAGGCCGACAACGATGCCGCGCCGCTGATGCAAAAGCGCGCGGTGGTGACCAACAAACGCGAGAAGCCGCTCAACGACCGACGTTCGCGCCAGCAGCAGGTGACGCCTGCGGGTGCTGCCGTGCGCTATGAAGCCAGCTTTAAGCCGGAAACGGGCGGCCTGGAGATGACCTTCCGCCTGGAGGCGCAGCAGTACCATCAGCTGACGGTAGGGGAGAAAGGAACGTTGAGCTACAAAGGGTCGCGGTTTGAAGGGTTCAGGGCGGAATAATGCACGAACGGTCCCCTCTCCCTCTGGGAGAGGGTTAGGGTGAGGGTGTTACTTCCTCACCTGCGCCTTAAACTTCTTCATCCACACCAGCAGTTCAAACACGCCAAAAATAAACACGCGCAGCTGCTGCCAGCCGGTCATCTGCGGCCCGTCTTTCGGCAGGCCGTTTTTGAGCATCACCATCTGCAGGGCGTGCATAAACGACGTGAAAATCAGCGCCACGTTAACGAAAATGTTCATCGGGCGCGGGAACGGGTGCACCAGATTCAGGATCAGGAACGCCCAGACGCCCAGCATCAACAAACGTCCCAGGTTAATCAGTACTGGCATCGGATCCTCCTTGTGCCTGACGGTGATAAAGACGATAAGCAACCTGACCAGCCACCTTTTCGCGGTGCAGATCCCAGTGCGCGGGCACCGGCGGCAAACCGTTTTCTACTTCGCTTTCCACATAGATTAGCGCGTCATCCGCCAGCCAGCCGTTTTGCTCCAGCAGGGATAACGTCTCCTCCAGCAGCCCCTTGCGGAACGGCGGGTCGACAAACACCACGTTATGCGGCGTGCCTTTCTGCGCAAGAAAACTCAGCGTGTTGGTGTTCACGACTTTGGCGTTGCTCGCCTTCAGCGTCGCCAGATTTTGCTGCAGCGTCTGCGCGACGCCGCGCTCCATCTCCAGCAGCGTGGCGCTGGCGGCATAGCGCGACAGCGCTTCCAGCCCGAGCGCGCCGCTTCCGGCGAAGCAGTCCAGGCAGCGGGCGTCTACCATTGACGGGGCGAGCCAGTTAAACAGCGTCTCGCGCACGCGGTCGGTAGTAGGGCGTAAACCGGGGCTGTCCGGAACCGGTAATTTCCGGCCTCGCCACTGACCGCCGATAATACGAATTTGACCGGCCGGGGCGCGGTTGGGTTTCTTCATCTCAGGAAAGCTCTGTTAACAATTGGCCTGCGATTGCGGGCGGTGATGTCAATTAAGTAAAGTGTTAGACTATTTCATCATTTTTTTAGCTTCCATGTATATAGCGCCGCGAGGAGTGTAGTCGCAGATGGCAAAACAAAAAAAACGTGGCTTCTTTTCCTGGCTGGGCTTCGGTGAAAAAGAGCAAGAAACAGAACAGAAAACCGAAGAACAACAGGTTGTTGAAGAGCAGCCGCAGCCTGAAACGCCTGTCGAAACCGCCGCGATAGTCGAAGCGGAAGAAACGGCGCACAGCAAAGAAGAGATTGAATCCTTTGCTGAAGAGGTGGTTGAGGTCACTGAACAGGTTCAGGAGAACGAGAAGCCCGGACCGGCGGTGATTGAACCCGTTACCGACGCGCCGCAGGCCGTTATCGAACACGAAGAGCTGCCGCTGCCGGAAGAGGTAAAAGCCGAAGAGGTTTCACCGGAAGAGTGGCAGGCCGAAGCGGAAACCGTTGAAATTGTTGAAGCGGTGGAAGAAGAAGCGGCGCTTGAGCCTGAGCTGACCGACGAAGAGCTGGAAGCCCAGGCGCTGGCGGCGGAAGCGGCTGAAGAAGCGGTTATCGTGGTGCCGGTGGAAGAAGAACCGGAAGAAGAGATCGTTCAGGAGCAGGAAAAACCGACCAAAGAAGGTTTCTTCGCGCGCCTGAAGCGTAGCCTGCTTAAAACCAAAGAAAACTTAGGTTCCGGATTTATCAGTCTGTTCCGCGGCAAGAAGATCGACGACGATCTGTTTGAAGAGCTGGAAGAGCAGCTGCTTATTGCGGACGTGGGTGTGGAAACCACCCGTAAGATTATTGCCAACCTGACCGAAGGGGCGAGCCGCAAGCAGCTGCGCGACGCCGAGGCGCTGTACGGCCTGCTGAAAGACGAGATGGGCGAAATTCTCGCAAAAGTTGACGAACCGCTTAATATTGAAGGCAAAACGCCATTTGTTATTCTGATGGTTGGCGTCAACGGCGTGGGTAAAACCACCACCATCGGCAAGCTGGCGCGTCAGTTCGAGCAGCAGGGCAAATCGGTGATGCTGGCGGCGGGCGATACCTTCCGTGCGGCGGCGGTTGAGCAGCTGCAGGTTTGGGGCCAGCGCAACAATATTCCGGTGATTGCCCAGCATACCGGCGCGGATTCCGCATCCGTGATCTTCGACGCCATCCAGGCTGCGAAGGCGCGCAACGTGGACGTGCTGATTGCCGATACCGCAGGGCGCTTGCAGAACAAATCGCACCTGATGGAAGAGTTGAAGAAAATCGTTCGCGTCATGAAGAAGCTGGACGAAGACGCACCGCACGAAATTATGCTGACTATCGACGCCAGCACCGGGCAGAACGCCATCAGTCAGGCGAAGCTGTTCACTGAAGCGGTAGGACTGACGGGGATCGCGCTGACCAAGCTGGACGGCACCGCCAAAGGCGGGGTGATCTTCTCCGTGGCCGACCAGTTCGGCATTCCTATCCGCTACATCGGTGTGGGCGAGCGTATTGAGGATTTACGTCCGTTTAAGGCGGACGACTTTATTGAGGCATTATTTGCCCGAGAGGACTAACAATGATTCGCTTTGAACACGTCAGCAAGGCCTATCTCGGTGGGAGACAAGCGCTGCAGGGGGTGACATTCCACCTGCAGCCGGGCGAGATGGCATTCCTGACCGGCCATTCCGGCGCGGGGAAAAGTACCCTGCTCAAGCTTATCTGTGGGATCGAACGGCCTAGCGCCGGGAAAATCTTTTTCAGCGGCCATGACATCAGCCGCCTGAAAAACCGTGAGGTGCCGTTCCTGCGTCGCCAGATCGGCATGATTTTCCAGGATCACCACCTGCTGATGGATCGCACCGTTTTTGATAACGTCGCTATCCCGCTGATTATTGCCGGCGCCAGCTACGATGATATTCGCCGTCGCGTCTCTGCGGCGCTGGATAAGGTCGGGCTGCTGGACAAAGCGAAGAACTTCCCGATCCAGCTCTCCGGCGGTGAGCAGCAGCGCGTGGGCATCGCCCGTGCGGTGGTGAACAAGCCTGCCGTACTGCTGGCGGATGAACCGACCGGTAACCTGGACGATGCCCTGTCCGAAGGGATTTTGCGTCTGTTTGAGGAATTCAACCGCGTTGGGGTCACGGTATTGATGGCGACGCACGACATTGGGCTGATTTCCCGTCGTTCGTACCGCATGCTGACCCTGAGCGACGGGCATTTGCACGGAGGCCACGGTGAACAAGCGTGATGCAATGAACCAGATTCGGCAGTTCGGGAACCGGTTTGACCGTTTCCGCAAGCCGCAGGGCGGCGGTGACGGCAATCGCAATGCGCCAAAGCGCGCGAAGGCCGCGCCGAAGCCGAACTCCCGCAAAACTAACGTCTTCAACGAGCAGGTGCGCTATGCCTTCCAGGGCGCGCTGCAGGACCTGAAAAGCAAGCCGCTGGCAACGTTCCTGACGGTGATGGTGATTGCCATCTCCCTGACGCTGCCAAGCGTCTGCTACATGGTCTATAAGAACGTTAACCAGGCGGCGTCGCAGTATTATCCGTCGCCGCAGATCACCGTCTATCTGGATAAAGCGCTGGACGATAACGCCGCCGCGCAGGTGGTCGGGCAAATCCAGGCCGAGCAGGGCGTAGAGAAGGTTAACTATCTTTCGCGCGATGAAGCGCTGGGCGAGTTCCGCAACTGGTCAGGCTTCGGCGGCGCGCTGGACATGCTGGAAGAGAACCCGCTGCCCGCCGTGGCGGTGGTGATCCCGAAGCTCGATTTCCAGGGCACCGATTCGCTCAATACCCTGCGCGACCGCATTACCCGTATCAACGGGATTGATGAAGTGCGCATGGACGACAGCTGGTTCGCGCGTCTCTCTGCCCTGACCGGGCTGGTAGGGCGCGTGGCGGCGATGATCGGCGTGCTGATGGTGGCGGCGGTGTTCCTCGTCATCGGTAACAGCGTGCGTCTGAGCATCTTTGCCCGTCGCGACACCATCAACGTACAGAAACTGATTGGCGCGACGGATGGTTTCATCCTGCGTCCGTTCCTCTACGGTGGCGCATTGCTCGGTTTTTCCGGCGCATTTCTTTCACTGATATTGTCAGAAATTTTGGTGATGCGGCTGTCCTCTGCCGTCACCGACGTGGCGCAGGTTTTCGGAACCAAGTTTGATATCAGCGGCTTAGGCTTCGATGAGTGCCTTCTTTTGCTGCTGGTATGCTCCATGATCGGCTGGATTGCGGCATGGCTGGCAACGGTCCAACATTTACGCCACTTTACTCCCGACTAATAAAAGCGTGATATAATCTTTCCCTGCACCGAGATGTTCGCTCTGCAGGGAAAGCGTCCCTGTTGTCACTTCCCCTGTTATCATCTTCATGTCACATTTTGTGCGTAATTTATTCACTGTTGCAGCTGGAACTTGTGGATAAAATCACTGTCTGATAAAAGTGTGAATGCTAATCTCGCTGCTCAAACGCTTTGGCATGGTTGTTGCCTGACGGGGACGACCTGGACCAGAAGAAACATTGAGAGGAATGAATGACCAAAGAAATGCAAACTTTAGCTTTAGCCCCTGTTGGTAACCTGGAGTCTTACATCCGGGCTGCGAACACCTGGCCGATGTTAACGGCCGAGGAAGAAAAGGAGCTTGCTGAAAAGCTGCATTACCAGGGCGATCTGGAAGCAGCTAAGACGCTGATCCTGTCTCACCTGCGCTTTGTTGTTCACGTTGCTCGTAACTACTCGGGCTACGGCCTGCCGCAGGCGGACTTGATTCAGGAAGGTAACATCGGCCTGATGAAGGCTGTACGTCGCTTTAACCCGGAAGTGGGTGTGCGACTAGTCTCCTTCGCCGTGCACTGGATCAAAGCTGAAATTCACGAATACGTTCTGCGTAACTGGCGTATTGTGAAAGTCGCCACGACAAAAGCGCAGCGCAAACTGTTCTTCAACCTGCGTAAAACCAAGCAGCGTCTGGGCTGGTTCAATCAGGATGAAGTCGAAATGGTGGCGCGCGAGCTGGGCGTATCCAGCAAAGACGTTCGTGAGATGGAATCCCGCATGGCCGCACAGGACATGACCTTTGATATGTCCTCCGACGACGACGCCTCCGACAGCCAGCCGATGGCGCCGGTTCTGTATCTCCAGGATAAAACCTCGAACTTTGCCGACGGCATCGAAGAGGATAACTGGGAAGATCAGGCCGCGAACAAGCTGAGCTTTGCGATGGAAGGCCTCGACGAGCGTAGCCAGGACATCATCCGTGCCCGCTGGCTGGACGAAGACAACAAGTCCACGCTCCAGGAGCTGGCCGACCGCTACGGCGTCTCCGCTGAACGCGTGCGTCAGCTTGAAAAGAACGCCATGAAAAAACTTCGCGCCGCTATCGAAGCGTAATTTCCGCGAAGTACACCGAGAACCCCTGGATGAGAGTCCGGGGGTTTTGTTTTTTTAGCGCCCGCTCTGGCGAATTTCTCCCCCCTGGCAAACACTTACTGATGCGCTAAGCAGGCGACTTTCTGAGGGTGACAGGGTGAAAAATAACGAACTGAACGACCGGCGTTTACAGGCAACGCCGCGCGGCATCGGCGTGATGTGTAATTTCTATGCCGATAAAGCCGAAAACGCCACGGTGTGGGACGTGGAAGGCAATGAGTACATCGACTTCGCCGCCGGGATCGCGGTGCTGAATACCGGGCATCGCCATCCAAAGGTCATCGCCGCCATCGAAAAACAACTCCACGCCTTCACCCACACGGCCTACCAGATTGTGCCGTATGAGGGCTATGTCGCGCTTGCCGAACGCATCAACCAGCGCGTGCCGATTGACGGCCCGGCCAAAACCGCCTTCTTCTCTACGGGCGCAGAGGCGGTTGAAAATGCGGTAAAAATTGCGCGTGCGTATACCAAACGCCCTGGCCTTATCACCTTTGGCGGCGCCTTCCATGGCCGTACCTTTATGACCATGGCGCTGACCGGCAAAGTTGCACCCTACAAGCTGGGCTTCGGCCCGTTCCCCGGCTCGGTGTACCACGCGCAGTTTCCGAACGATCTGCACGGCATCAGCACGGCGGAAGCGTTAAAAAGCCTCGAACGCATCTTCAAAGCGGATATTGCTCCCGATCAGGTGGCGGCTATCATCCTTGAACCGGTTCAGGGCGAGGGCGGGTTTAACGTCGCCCCCGCTGATTTTATGCAGGCGCTGCGTGCCCTGTGCGATACCCACGGGATTTTGCTGATCGCCGACGAAGTCCAGACCGGCTTCGCGCGGACCGGCAAGCTGTTCTCAATGGAAAACCACTGCGTGAAGCCGGATCTCATCACCATGGCGAAAAGCCTGGCGGGCGGGATGCCGCTCTCGGCGGTGTCTGGTCGGGCAGAGGTGATGGACGCGCCCGCGCCGGGCGGGCTGGGCGGCACCTACGCCGGTAATCCGCTGGCGATAGCGGCGGCTCACGCGGTGCTGGACGTGATTGACGAAGAAGATCTCTGCACGCGCGCCGCGCATCTGGGCCATCATCTGGTGGAAGTGCTGCATAAAGCGAAGGACGCCTGTCCGTATATTGCCGATATTCGGGCGCAAGGCTCGATGGTGGCCGTGGAGTTCAACGATCCGCAGTCCGGGCACCCGTCGCCGGAGTTTACCCGCGAGGTGCAGGCGCGCGCGCTGCAGGAAGGGCTGCTGCTCCTGAGCTGCGGCGTGTACGGCAACGTGATTCGCTTCCTCTATCCCCTGACCATCCCCGAAGCGCAGTTCCGTCAGGCGCTGGATATTATTTCCGCCTCGCTGACACGATAAAGCCAAAAGCCCGGCGCATAACGGTGCCGGGCATAGCATAGATACATTTCAAATTAGCTATTCCAAAATCATAAAAATCGGGTATGTTTTAGCAGAGTATGCTGAAAAAGCGCGAGCGGCACACCTATAATTGAAATAAAGCGCTACACAACAACATCACAACAATCGTTATAACCAGAACAATGGGGATTCTCAGGATGAACATGAAGGGTAAAGCGTTACTGGCAGGATGTATGGCGTTGGCATTCAGCACCATGGCTCAGGCAGATATTAAGGTCGCGGTTGTCGGCGCAATGTCCGGTCCGGTGGCGCAGTACGGCGACCAGGAGTTTACGGGCGCAGAGCAGGCGGTTGCCGATATTAATGCCAAGGGCGGCATCAAGGGCGAAAAGCTGCAGATCGTAAAATATGATGATGCCTGTGACCCGAAACAGGCGGTCGCGGTCGCGAACAAAGTGGTGAACGACGGGATCAAATACGTTATCGGTCACCTGTGCTCCTCCTCTACGCAGCCCGCGTCTGACATCTACGAAGACGAAGGCATTCTGATGATCACCCCGGCCGCCACCGCACCGGAGCTGACCGCGCGCGGCTATAAGCTGATCCTGCGCACCACCGGTCTGGACTCCGATCAGGGCCCAACCGCCGCCAAATACATCGTTGAAAAAGTGAAGCCGAAGCGCATCGCTATCGTTCACGACAAGCAGCAGTACGGTGAAGGCCTGGCGCGCTCCGTGCAGGATAACCTCAAGAAAGCCAATGCCGACGTGGTGTTCTTCGACGGCATCACCGCCGGTGAGAAAGACTTCTCCACCCTGGTGGCGCGTCTGAAGAAAGAGAATATTGATTTCGTTTACTACGGTGGCTACCACCCGGAAATGGGCCAGATCCTGCGCCAGGCGCGTGCTGCCGGTCTGAAAACCCAATTTATGGGGCCGGAAGGCGTGGCGAACGTGTCTCTGTCTAACATCGCGGGTGAATCTGCCGAAGGCCTGCTGGTGACCAAGCCGAAGAACTACGACCAGGTTCCTGCGAACAAACCCATCGTAGATGCGATTAAGGCGAAGAAACAGGATCCAAGCGGCGCGTTCGTCTGGACCACCTACGCGGCGCTGCAGTCGCTGCAGGCGGGGCTGAACCAGTCAGCCGATCCGGCTGAGATTGCCACCTGGCTGAAAGCGAACTCCGTGGAAACCGTGATGGGGCCGCTGTCCTGGGATGAGAAGGGCGATCTGAAGGGCTTTGAGTTCGGCGTGTTTGACTGGCATGCGAACGGGACTGCTACTGACGCAAAATAATGCTGGTGCGGGTTGATGCCCTCACCCCGGCCCTCTCCCACAGGGAGAGGGAGAACACCGAGCATCCCCTCTCCCCGTGGGAGAGGGTTAGGGTGAGGGCATCAGGCCGCACAAATCAACCCTGCCGCTTCTCCCACCCGTTCGCCTGCGCCGTAAACCCTAACGCCTGCATAAATGCCGCCATCACGCCGCGGTCTTCCACGCCCACGTCGGCCATCCACCAGGAGGTCACGCTCGGGTTCTCGCGGAGCACTTCTTCAATCAAATATTGCCCAACGCCGCGGCGGCGGGTCACGTCGCGCACGCGCAGCGAATCCAGCGCCCCTTCCGTGCCGCTGAGCGTTACGCGAACGGCGGCCAGCAGGCGCTCGTTAAAGCGCGCGGCATAAATACGGTGGTTCTCGTCAACGGCCAGCGACGAAGGGGAATATTCCGGCCAGATTTTGCCCAGGTCGATATGATCCTGGTCGCTAAAGGTCACCAGACGCACGATAGTCAGTTTCATTAGCTGCTTGTCCAAATCTAAAAGAGTAGGGGGGAGTGTACTCAATTTATTTGCTCAGGGGCTTTCTCTTTTTATTCCCATTTACCAGGTGATTAGTTTTTTGGCAGCCCAATGCGCAGTTCGAAAACACATGGATCGAAAAATAAGCAGGATTTTAACCTGAAAGGTAGTGAATTATTCGGCGCTTTGTACCGTTATTTTATGCTGCCAACCGCGCTTTTATTTGTTTATCTCTGCCTGATTTCAGAATATTATCTTTGCTTAATCGCCTGAAAAATAGAGATATTAGTCTGGTTTTTGATAAAAAACCTCGCTAAACCATTAAAGGCACTGGTAAAAATAGCGTTGTTCATTAAAAGTACAGAATGCTTTTTAACCATAATAAAACAAAATATAAACATCACGTCACGAATGGGGATTCAGAGATGAAAAGGAACGCGAAAGCATTAATCGCGGGAATGGTTGCACTGGCAATTTCGCAGGCCGCGATGGCGGAAGACATTAAAGTTGCGGTGGTCGGTGCGATGTCCGGTCCTGTTGCCCAGTGGGGCGATATGGAGTTCAACGGCGCGCGTCAGGCCATCAAAGACATCAACGCCAAAGGCGGCATCAAGGGCGACAAGCTGGTGGGCGTGGAGTATGACGACGCCTGCGATCCAAAACAGGCCGTCGCGGTTGCCAACAAAATCGTTAACGACGGCATCCAGTACGTTATCGGTCACCTGTGCTCATCCTCCACCCAGCCCGCGTCTGACATCTACGAAGACGAAGGCATCCTGATGATCACCCCGGGCGCGACCAACCCGGAGCTGACCCAGCGCGGCTACCAGCACATCATGCGTACCGCTGGCCTGGACTCCTCGCAGGGGCCAACGGCGGCTAAATACATCCTCGAAACCGTCAAGCCGCAGCGCATTGCCATCATCCATGACAAGCAGCAGTACGGTGAGGGCCTGGCGCGCTCCGTGCAGGACGGCCTGAAAAAAGGCGGCGCGAACATCGTCTTCTTCGACGGCATCACCGCCGGTGAGAAGGACTTCTCCGCGCTGATCGCCCGTCTGCAAAAAGAAAATATCGACTTCGTCTACTACGGCGGCTACTACCCGGAAATGGGGCAGATGCTGCGCCAGGCGCGCGCCACCGGTCTGAAAACCCAGTTCATGGGGCCTGAGGGCGTCGGCAACGCCTCCCTGTCGAACATCGCGGGCGACGCGGGCGAAGGCATGCTGGTCACGATGCCAAAACGCTATGACCAGGATCCGGCGAACAAGGCTATCGTAGATGCGCTCAAGGCGCAGAAGAAGGATCCGAGCGGTCCGTACGTGTGGATCACCTATGCCGCCGTGCAGTCTCTGGCCACCGCGCTGGAGCGTACCGGCAGCAAAGAGCCGCTGGATCTGGTGAAAGATTTAAAAGCACACGGGGCGAACACCGTGATTGGGCCGCTGAACTGGGATGAGAAAGGCGATCTGAAGGGATTTGAATTTGGTGTCTTTAAGTGGCACGCCGACGGGTCTTCCTCGGCCGCCAAATAATTATCCCACCGCCCGGCTCGCCGGGCGGGTATAAAAAGGTTTGTATATGTCCGAGCAGTTTCTCTATTTCCTGCAGCAGATGTTTAACGGCGTCACGCTGGGAAGCACCTACGCGCTGATCGCCATCGGCTACACGATGGTTTACGGCATTATCGGCATGATCAACTTCGCCCACGGCGAGGTGTACATGATCGGTAGCTACGTCTCCTTTATGATTATCGCCGCGCTGATGATGATGGGCATCGACAGCAGCTGGCTGCTGGTTGCCGCCGGGTTTGTCGGGGCGATTATCATTGCCAGCGCCTACGGCTGGAGCATCGAACGCGTGGCCTATCGGCCCGTGCGCAGCTCCAAGCGCCTGATCGCGCTCATCTCCGCCATCGGGATGTCTATTTTCCTGCAAAACTACGTCAGCCTGACCGAAGGCTCGCGCGACGTGGCGCTGCCAAGCCTGTTTAACGGCCAGTGGATTGTGGGCGCCAGCGAGAACTTCTCTGCCTCTATCACCACCATGCAGCTGGTTATCTGGGTGGTAACCTTCCTGGCGATGCTGGCCCTGACCCTTTTCATCCGCTATTCACGCATGGGGCGCGCCTGCCGCGCCTGTGCGGAAGACCTGAAGATGGCGAGCCTGCTCGGCATCAACACCGACCGCGTGATTGCCCTGACCTTCGTGATTGGCGCCGCGATGGCGGCGGTGGCGGGCGTCCTGCTCGGCCAGTTCTACGGCGTAATCAACCCGTACATCGGCTTTATGGCCGGGATGAAAGCCTTCACCGCGGCGGTTCTGGGCGGTATCGGCAGTATTCCGGGCGCGATGATCGGCGGCCTGATCCTGGGCGTGGCGGAAGCGCTCTCCTCGGCGTACCTGAGCACTGAATATAAAGACGTGGTGTCGTTTGCCCTGCTGATTCTGGTTCTGCTGGTGATGCCTACCGGTATTCTGGGCCGTCCGGAGGTAGAGAAAGTATGAAACCAATGCATTTTGCAATGGCGCTGCTCTCTGCCGCCATGTTCTTCGTGCTGGCGGGCGTCTTTATGGGCGTCCAGCTGGAGCTGGACGGCACTAAGCTGGTGGTCGACACTGCTCCCGACATCCGCTGGCAGTGGGTCTTTATCGGCACCGCCGTGGTGTTCCTGTTCCAGCTGCTGCGTCCGGCGTTCCAGAAGACGTTGAAAAACGTCTCCGGGCCGAAGTTCGTGCTGCCGGCGATCGACGGTTCTACCGTGAAGCAGAAGCTGTTCCTCGTCGCGCTGCTGGTGGCCGCCGTGGCGTGGCCGTTCGTGGTGTCGCGTGGCACCGTGGATATTGCCACCCTAACCATGATCTACGTGATTCTGGGTCTCGGTCTGAACGTGGTGGTGGGGCTGTCAGGCCTGCTGGTGCTGGGCTACGGCGGCTTCTACGCCATCGGTGCCTACACCTTCGCGCTGCTGAACCACTATTACGGCCTCGGCTTCTGGACCTGCCTGCCGCTGGCGGGGCTGGTCTCTGCCGCCGCGGGCTTCCTGCTCGGCTTCCCGGTGCTGCGCCTGCGCGGTGACTACCTGGCGATTGTGACCTTAGGCTTCGGGGAAATCGTCCGTATCCTGCTGCTCAACAACACCGAAGTGACCGGCGGCCCGAACGGCATCAGCCAGATCCCGAAACCGACCTTCTTCGGCCTGGAGTTTAGCCGTACCGCCCGCGAAGGCGGCTGGGATACCTTCAGCAACTTCTTCGGCATCAAGTACGATCCGTCCGACCGCGTGATCTGGCTTTATCTCGTGGCGCTGCTGCTGGTGGTGATTACCCTGTTCGTGATCAACCGTCTGCTGCGCATGCCGCTGGGCCGCGCGTGGGAAGCGCTGCGCGAAGATGAGATCGCCTGCCGCTCGCTGGGCCTGAACCCGACCCGCATCAAGCTGACCGCGTTCACCATCAGCGCCGCGTTTGCCGGTTTCGCCGGAACGCTGTTTGCCGCGCGTCAGGGCTTCGTCAGTCCGGAATCCTTCACCTTTGCCGAATCGGCCTTCGTGCTGGCGATCGTGGTGCTCGGCGGGATGGGCTCGCAGTTCGCCGTTATCCTCGCGGCCATCCTGCTGGTGGTCTCGCGCGAGCTGATGCGCGACTTTAACGAATACAGCATGCTGATGCTGGGTGGTTTGATGGTGCTGATGATGATCTGGCGTCCGCAGGGCCTGCTGCCGATGACTCGTCCCCAGCTGAAGCTGAAGAACGGGCAAGCGAAAGGAGAGCAGGCATGAGTCAGCCATTATTATCCGTTAACGGCCTGATGATGCGTTTTGGCGGCCTGCTGGCGGTCAACAACGTGAATCTGGATCTGCACAAGAAAGAGATTGTCTCCCTGATTGGCCCGAACGGCGCGGGAAAAACCACGGTCTTTAACTGCCTGACCGGCTTCTACAAGCCGACGGGCGGCACCATCATGCTGCGCGACCAGCACCTGGAAGGGCTGCCGGGCCAGCAGATTGCCCGCATGGGCGTGGTGCGTACCTTCCAGCACGTGCGTCTGTTCCGCGAGATGACGGTGATTGAGAACCTGCTGGTGGCACAGCACCAGCAGCTCAAAACCGGCCTGTTCTCCGGCCTGCTGAAAACCCCGGCCTTCCGCCGCGCGCAGGAGGAGGCGCTCGACCGCGCCGCCACCTGGCTCGACCGTATCGGCCTGCTCCAGCACGCCAACCGCCAGGCAAGCAACCTGGCCTACGGCGACCAGCGGCGGCTCGAGATTGTGCGCTGCATGGTGACGCAGCCGGAAATTCTGATGCTCGACGAACCGGCGGCAGGGCTTAACCCGAAAGAGACCAAAGAGCTGGACGAGCTGATTGCCGAGCTGCGCGACCATCACGACACCACCATCCTGCTGATTGAGCACGACATGAAGCTGGTGATGGGCATTTCGGACCGTATCTACGTGGTAAACCAGGGCACGCCGCTGGCAAACGGGACGCCGGAAGAGATCCGCAACAACCCGGACGTGATCCGCGCATACCTTGGTGAGGCATAAGATGGAAAAAGCGATGTTAACGTTCGACAAGGTCAACGCGCACTACGGCAAGATCCAGGCGCTGCACGACGTCAGTCTGCACATCAATCAGGGCGAAATCGTGACCCTGATCGGAGCCAACGGCGCGGGTAAAACCACGCTGCTCGGCACCCTGTGCGGCGACCCGCGCGCGACCAGCGGGCGGATTGTGTTCGATGATAAAGACATTACCGACTGGCAGACCGCCAAAATCATGCGCGAAGCGGTAGCGATTGTCCCGGAAGGGCGTCGCGTGTTTTCCCGCATGACGGTGGAAGAGAACCTGGCGATGGGCGGCTTCTTTGCCCACCGAGACCAGTTCCAGACCCGCATCAAGTGGGTATACGAGCTTTTCCCGCGCCTGTGGGAGCGCCGTATCCAGCGTGCGGGCACCATGTCCGGCGGTGAGCAGCAGATGCTGGCGATTGGCCGCGCATTGATGAGCCAGCCGCGCCTGCTGCTGCTGGACGAACCGTCGCTCGGGCTTGCGCCGATCATCATCCAGCAGATCTTCGACACCATCGAACAGCTGCGCAAAGAGGGGATGACCATCTTCCTCGTCGAGCAGAACGCTAACCAGGCGCTGAAGCTCGCGGATCGCGGCTACGTGCTGGAGAACGGGCGCGTGGTGCTCTCGGATACCGGCGACGCGCTGCTGGCGAACGAGGCGGTGCGGAGCGCGTATTTAGGCGGCTAATCGCGTTTCCCCCTCACCCTAACCCTCTCCCTCAAGGGAGAGGGAACCGATCGCCTTTCTCCCTCTCCCTGTGGGAGAGGGCCGGGGTGAGGGCATCAGACCGCACTCAAACCAAACCCCAACCCCTTCACACAACCATCATCCCCCTGACGCCTGGCTGTCACTTATCTGTAAACAAACAGTTATTTTTCTGTCATTCGAGCATGTCATGTTACCTCGCGAGCATAAAACGCGTGATATCGCGCATCCGGCACAATAAGAGAGATGACAATGACATCGTTACGACACACGGCTTTGGGTCTGGCAATCGGTCTGGCTTTTGCGACGAACGCAATGGCTGTGACCACCATTCCATTCTGGCATTCCATGGAAGGGGAGTTGGGTAAAGAGGTTGACTCCCTGGCGCAGCGTTTCAACGACACCCACCCGGATTACAAAATTGTGCCGGTGTATAAAGGCAACTACGAGCAGAGCCTGAGCGCGGGCATCGCCGCCTTCCGTACCGGCAACGCGCCGGCCCTGTTACAGGTTTATGAAGTCGGCACCGCCACCATGATGGCCTCCAAAGCCATCAAGCCGGTCTACGAAGTGTTCAAAGATGCGGGCATCAACTTCGACGAATCACAGTTCGTGCCGACTGTCGCGGGTTACTACACCGATTCCAAAACCGGCCACCTGCTGTCCCAGCCGTTTAACAGCTCTACGCCGGTGCTGTACTACAACAAAGACGCCTTCAAAAAAGCCGGTTTAGACCCGGAGCAGCCGCCAAAAACCTGGCAGGATCTGGCCGAGTACACCGCGAAGCTGAAAGCGGCGGGAATGAAGTGCGGCTACGCCAGCGGCTGGCAGGGCTGGATCCAGATTGAAAACTTCAGCGCCTGGCACGGCCTGCCGGTGGCGACCAAAAACAACGGCTTCGACGGCACCGACGCGGTACTGGAGTTCAACAAGCCGGAGCAGGTGAAGCACATCGCGCTGCTTGCCGATCTGAACAAGAAGGGCGACTTCAGCTACTTCGGCCGTAAAGACGAATCCACCGAGAAGTTCTACAACGGCGACTGCGCCATTACCACCGCCTCGTCCGGCTCGCTGGCGGATATCCGTCACTACGCCAAATTCAACTACGGCGTGGGCATGATGCCTTACGACGCTGACGTGAAGGGCGCGCCGCAGAACGCCATTATCGGCGGGGCGAGCCTGTGGGTGATGCAGGGTAAAGACAAGGGCACCTACAAAGGCGTAGCCGAGTTCCTCGACTTCCTGGCGAAGCCTGAAAACGCCGCCGAGTGGCACCAGAAAACCGGCTACCTGCCGATCACTAAAGCCGCGTACGACCTGACCCGCGAGCAGGGCTTCTACAGCAAGAGCCCGGGCGCGGACATCGCGACGCGCCAGATGCTGAACAAGCCGCCGTTGCCGTTCACCAAGGGCCTGCGTCTGGGCAACATGCCGCAGATCCGCACCATCGTAGATGAAGAGCTGGAAAGCGTGTGGACCGGTAAGAAAACGCCACAGCAGGCGCTGGATTCTGCGGTAGAGCGTGGAAATCAGCTGCTGCGCCGCTTTGAGCAGTCGACCAAATCGTAATTCAAACTAATCCCCCTCACCCTAACCCTCTCCCCAAAGGGGAGAGGGGACGATTACACCCTCGCCCCTTTGGGGAGAGGGCCGGGGTGAGGGGTGAATACCTACAGAGTAAACCTATGTCATCATCCCGTCCGGTGTTCCGGTCCCGCTGGCTGCCGTATCTGCTGGTCGCGCCGCAGCTGGTCATCACCGTTATTTTCTTTATCTGGCCTGCGGGCGAAGCGCTGTGGTACTCGGTACAAAGCGTCGATCCCTTCGGGCTTTCCAGCCAGTTTGTGGGCCTGGATAACTTCGCCGCCCTCTGGCACGACAGCTACTATATCGACGCCTTCTGGACGACGATAAAATTCAGCACCCTGGTGACCGTCAGCGGCCTTCTCGCCTCGCTGTTTTTCGCCGCGCTGGTGGATTACGTGGTGCGCGGCAGCCGCCTGTATCAAACGCTGATGCTGCTGCCCTACGCCGTGGCTCCCGCGGTGGCGGCCGTGCTGTGGATCTTCCTGTTTAACCCGGGGCGCGGGCTGATTACCCACTTCCTGGCCGAACTGGGCTACGACTGGAACCACGCCCAGAACAGCGGCCAGGCGATGTTCCTGGTGGTGTTTGCCTCGGTGTGGAAGCAGATCAGCTACAACTTCCTGTTCTTCTTTGCCGCGCTGCAGTCTATCCCGCGCTCGCTGGTGGAAGCCGCCGCGATTGACGGCGCAGGCCCGGTTCGCCGCTTCTTTAAGCTGGCGCTACCGCTGATCGCCCCGGTGAGTTTCTTCCTGCTGGTGGTTAACCTCGTATACGCCTTCTTCGACACCTTCCCGGTGATCGACGCGGCGACCGCAGGCGGCCCGGTGCAGGCGACAACGACGCTTATCTACAAGATCTACCGCGAAGGTTTCGCCGGTCTGGATCTCTCCGCCTCTGCCGCGCAGTCCGTCGTGCTGATGTTCCTCGTCATCATCCTCACGGTGGTGCAGTTCCGCTATGTCGAAAGTAAGGTGCGCTACCAATGATTGAGAACCGTCGCGGGCTGACGATTTTCAGCCATACCATGCTGATTTTAGGGATTATCGTCATCCTCTTCCCGCTGTACGTGGCGTTTGTCGCCGCCACGCTGGACACCAACGCGGTGTTCGACACGCCGATGACGCTGATCCCAGGCACACATCTGTTCGAGAACATGAAGACCATCTGGACCCAGGGCGTGGGCGCCAACAGCGCGCCGTTCTGGCTGATGATGCTCAACAGCTTCATCATGGCGTTTAGCATTACCGTCGGCAAAATCACGGTGTCGATGCTGTCGGCCTTCGCCATCGTCTGGTTCCGCTTTCCGCTGCGTAACCTCTTCTTCTGGATGATTTTTATTACTCTGATGCTGCCGGTGGAAGTGCGTATCTTCCCGACGGTGGAGGTGATCGCCAACCTGAAGATGCTCGACAGCTACGCGGGCTTAACCCTGCCGCTGATGGCTTCGGCGACCGCCACCTTCCTGTTCCGCCAGTTCTTTATGACCCTGCCGGACGAGCTGATTGAAGCCGCGCGTATCGACGGGGCCTCGCCGATGCGCTTCTTCCGCGACATCGTGCTGCCGCTGTCGAAAACCAACCTTGCGGCGCTGTTTGTGATCACCTTTATCTACGGCTGGAACCAGTACCTGTGGCCGCTGCTGATTATTCAGGACGTCAACCTCGGCACCGCCGTGGCGGGCATCAAGGGCATGATCGCCACCGGCGAAGGCACCACACTCTGGAACCAGGTGATGGCGGCAATGCTGCTCACCCTTATCCCACCCGTAGTCATTGTTTTAGCCATGCAGCGTGCGTTTGTCCGTGGCCTGGTCGATAGCGAGAAATAAGATGGCAGGTTTAAAACTTCAGGCAGTAACCAAAAGCTGGGACGGCAAAACCCAGGTCATTCAGCCGCTCACGCTCGACGTGGCGGACGGGGAATTCATCGTGATGGTCGGCCCGTCCGGCTGCGGCAAATCCACCCTGCTGCGCATGGTGGCGGGGCTTGAGCGCGTGACGTCCGGGGATATCTGGATTGACCGCCAGCGCGTCACCGAGATGGAACCCAAAGACCGCGGCATCGCGATGGTGTTCCAGAATTACGCCCTCTATCCGCACATGAGCGTGGAGGAGAACATGGCCTGGGGGCTGAAAATCCGCGGCATGGGCAAAGGCCATATCGACGAGCGCGTCAAGGAGGCGGCGCGCATTCTTGAGCTGGACGGCCTGCTCAAGCGCCGCCCGCGCGAGCTTTCCGGCGGCCAGCGCCAGCGCGTGGCGATGGGGCGCGCCATCGTGCGCGATCCGGCGGTATTCCTCTTCGACGAGCCGCTCTCTAACCTCGACGCCAAGCTGCGCGTGCAGATGCGTCTTGAGCTGCAGCAGCTGCACCGTCGTCTGAAAACCACCTCCCTGTACGTGACTCACGATCAGGTCGAAGCCATGACCCTCGCCCAGCGCGTGATGGTGATGAATAAAGGCATCGCCGAGCAGATTGGCACCCCGGTGGAGGTGTACGAAAAACCGGCGACCCGCTTCGTGGCGAGCTTTATCGGCAGCCCGGCCATGAACCTGCTGGAAGGGCGCATCAGCAGCGCGGGCACGCACTTTGAGATGGAAAGCGGTATGGCAATGCCGATCGGCTGGTACTATCGTGGCTACGCCGGGCGTAAGATGACGCTCGGCATCCGCCCTGAGCATATCGGTTTAACCTCCCAGGCGGACGGCGGCGTGCCCCTGGTGATGGACACGCTTGAGATGCTGGGTGCAGATAACCTCGCACACGGGCGCTGGGGCGAGCAAAAAATAGTTGTACGCCTCGCGCATCAGGAGCGCCCTAAAGCAGGCAGCACGCTGTGGCTGCATCTGCCGGAACATCACCTGCACTTATTTGACGGTGAAACAGGACAACGAGTATGAGCAACTGGCCTTATCCCCACGTCGTCGCCCACCGCGGCGGCGGTAAGCTGGCGCCGGAGAACACCCTGGCGGCCATCGATACGGGCGCGCATTACGGTCACACCATGATCGAATTTGACGCCAAGCTGTCGAAAGATGGCGAAATTTTCCTGCTGCACGACGATAACCTTGAGCGCACCAGCAACGGCTGGGGCGTGGCGGGGGAGCTGCCGTGGCGCGATCTGCTGAAGGTGGACGCCGGAAGCTGGTACAGCGGCGAGTTCAAAGGCGAACCGCTGCCCCTGCTGTCTGAGGTGGCCGATCGCTGCCGCCAGCACGGGATGATGGCCAACATCGAAATCAAACCGACCACCGGCACCGGGCCGCTGACCGGCAAAGTCATCGCGCTGGCCGCGCGCGAGCTGTGGGAAGGGGTGACCGCGCCGCTGCTGTCGTCGTTTGAGATCGACGCGCTGGAAGCCGCGCAGGCGGCCGTGCCGGAGCTGCCGCGCGGGCTGCTGCTGGACGAGTGGCGCGAAGACTGGCGCGAGCTGACGACGCGCTTAGCGTGCGTTTCTATTCATCTCAATCACAGGCTGCTGGATGAGGCGCGGGTGAAGATGCTGAAAGACGCGGGTCTGCACATTCTGGTCTACACCGTCAACAGGCCCCAGCGCGCGGCAGAGCTACTGCGCTGGGGCGTCGACAGCATTTGTACCGATGCGATTGACCGCATCGGCCCTGACTTTAATTCTGCGAATTATTAAGCATGCTGCCGTTAGACTGCGGCGTCAGCATATGCTGCTGGCCGCTGTTTAACGTGCTTCCCCCGCTCAGCATCCCGCCGTTTTTATTCTGCAATGGCTGCTCGCGCACCTGGCCCTGCTGAATACGCTGCGTGTTGGCGTTCATCTGATTTTGCAGGCTCTGCTGCTGCATCTGGGTCTGCGTTCTCAGCTGCTGATTGAGCATCCCTTTTTGCTGCTGCTGCTGGCTCATCATCTCCGTCTGCATGCGCTGCTGGCTAGGAATGACGTAGCCCTGCTGGTTAGGGTTGTTCATGGTGTTAAGCGGCTGTGCAAGCGCTGCGAACGGGAGCAGCGCGGTAATAATCAGTAAGCGTTTCATTGTCATCTCCTCCTTTTGAGGCTTCTCTTAAGTTTACCCTGATTCCACCATAACGATGATTTTTTAGGAGTTGTGAACCAGGCTTAAGCGGGGAATATGGGCCCCTTCACCTGGAGAACAATAATGATGAAACCAACGTTTTTGCGCTGGATAGCGATCGCTGCGCTGATGGCCGGCGGCACATTCACCGTGGCGGCCAACCCGCCGGCGGCTCCGCCAGTCTCCTACGGCGTGGAGGAAGATGTTTTTCATCCCGTGCGGGCGACGCACGGCATGGTGGCCTCGGTTGACGCGCTGGCAACCCAGGTGGGCGTCGATATCCTCAGGCAGGGCGGTAACGCGGTGGACGCGGCGGTCGCCGTCGGGTACGCGCTGGCGGTCACGCACCCGCAGGCGGGTAACCTCGGCGGCGGCGGATTTATGATGCTGCGCACCAAAGACGGCAAAACCACCGCCATCGACTTCCGCGAGATGGCACCAAACCAGGCCTCCCGCGATATGTTCCTCGACGACCAGGGCAACCCGGACAGCAAAAAATCCCTGACCTCGCACCTTGCCTCCGGCACGCCGGGCACCGTTGCGGGCTTCTCGCTGGCGCTGGAAAAATACGGCACGCTGCCGCTGAACAAGGTGGTGCAGCCTGCTATCAGGCTGGCGCGCGACGGTTTTGTGGTCAATGACGCGCTGGCGGATGACCTCAAAACCTACGGCAGCGAAGTCATTCCGAATCACGAAAACAGCAAGGCTATCTTCTGGAAGGACGGCGAGCCGCTGAAAAAGGGCGATAAGCTGGTGCAGAAGAACCTCGCCAAAAGCCTGGAGCTGATTGCGGAGCACGGCCCGGACGCCTTCTACAAAGGCGCGATTGCCGACCAGATTGCGGAAGAGATGCAAAAGAACGGCGGGCTTATCACCAAAGCGGATCTGGCGGAATACAAGGCGGTGGAGCGCGAGCCGATTAGCGGCACCTATCGCGGCTACGAGGTCTTCTCCATGCCGCCGCCGTCTTCCGGCGGTATTCATATCGTGCAGATCCTCAATATTCTTGAAAACTTCGACATGCACAAGTTCGGCTTCGGCAGCGCGGACGCCATGCAGGTGATGGCGGAAGCGGAAAAACGCGCCTACGCCGATCGTTCGGAATATCTCGGCGATCCGGACTTCGTGAAGGTGCCGTGGCAGGCGCTGACCAATAAGGCCTATGCCAAATCCATTGCCGATGAGATCGACATCAACAAGGCGAAGCCGTCGAGTGAGATCCGTCCCGGCAAGCTGGCGCCGTATGAAAGTAACCAGACCACCCACTTCTCGGTAGTGGATAAAGACGGTAACGCGGTGGCGGTGACCTACACGCTCAACACCACCTTCGGCACCGGGATTGTGGCGGGCAACAGCGGCATTCTGCTGAACAACGAGATGGATGACTTCTCTGCCAAGCCGGGCGTGCCGAACGTTTACGGGCTGGTGGGCGGTGATGCCAACGCCGTCGGGCCGAAGAAGCGCCCGCTGTCGTCGATGTCGCCCACCATCGTGGTGAAAGACGGTAAGACCTGGCTGGTGACCGGCAGCCCGGGCGGCAGCCGAATTATCACCACCGTGCTGCAGATGGTGGTGAACAGCATCGACTTTGGGATGAACGTCGCTGAAGCCACCAACGCGCCGCGTTTCCACCACCAGTGGCTGCCGGACGAGCTGCGCGTCGAGAAGGGCTTCAGCCCGGATACGATCAAGCTGCTTGAACAGCGCGGGCAAAAAGTGGCGGTGAAAGAGGCGATGGGCAGCACCCAGAGCATTATGGTCGGGCCGGACGGGGCGCTGTTTGGCGCTTCGGACCCGCGTTCGGTGGATGATTTAACGGCGGGATATTAACGGTTCCCCTCACCCCGTCCCTCTCCCCAAAGGGGAGAGGGTGTAATCGTTCCCTCTCCCCTTTGGGGAGAGGGCTAGGGTGAGGGGTATGTATTACTTCATTCTCGCCATATAATACGCATCCACATACTCGCCGTTGCGCAGGGCAAATTTCCTGCCGGTGCCTTCGATTTCAAAACCAAACTTCCGGTACAGCGCCAGTGCTGCGGGGTTATCGGCAAAAACCGTTAGCTCAATACGCTCGATGCGCATCCAGTTGTCGCACAGGTTGATCATCTCGCGCATGAGCGCGCTCCCCACGCCGCGCCCCTGCGCATGTGCCGCTACGCTAATGCCAAACGTTGCCACGTGGCTGCGTCGCGGGCTGGCTTCTACCTGCAGCGCCAGGTCGCCGACGATGTTCTCGTCAATGCAGGCGACCAGACGTTTTAGGCCGGGTTTAGGATTCAGGCGTTCTTGCCACATCTCAAGGGAAGGGTGAGGTAGCTGTAGCGTGTCGTGATACACCCCGGGATGCATATAGTTTTGGCGTAAAGCGTCGGCATCTTTCGGTTCAGCGTGGCGTATCACAATCTCACTCATTCCATGTTCCTCAGTCAGTTAAGCGTCCTGTCCAACATCAATGACTTTAAAATTTGAGTCAACCGCAATTTTTTGCAAAAAGTGTTGGACAAGTGCGAATGAGAATGATTATTATTGCTCTGCATTCAGGAAGACCGCTACGGGAACCTGAAAGCACGACATTGCTCACATTGCTTCCAGTATTACTTTAGCCAGCTTCTCGCTGGCTTTTTTTTTGGTTTTTTCTCCCTCTCCCCGTGGGAGAGGGCTGGGGTGAGGGCAAAACTTGCGCTATGGTTGCAGTCAATAACCTTCCAAAAGGACTGAGCCATGACACTACATTGCGCATTTATTGGATTTGGTAAAAGTACGACCCGCTACCACCTGCCGTATGTTCTCAACCGTAAAGACAGCTGGCACGTAGCCCATATCTACCGCCGCCGCGCGAAGCCGGAAGAGCAATCCCCGCAGTATTCTCATATCCATTTCACCAGCGATCTCGATGAGGTGCTTAACGACCCGCAGGTCAAACTGGTTGTCGTCTGCACCCACGCCGACAGCCATTTCGACTACGCGAAGCGCGCGCTGGAGGCGGGCAAAAACGTGCTGGTGGAAAAGCCGTTCACCCCGACTATCGCCGAAGCGAAGGAACTGTTCGCGCTGGCGAAAAGCAAAGGCCTGACCGTTACGCCATATCAGAACCGTCGCTTTGACAGCTGCTTCCTGACGGCGAAAAAGGCGATTGAAAGCGGCAGGCTGGGCGACATCGTGGAGATCGAAAGCCACTTCGATTACTACCGCCCGTTCGCGGAAACCCAGCCCGGCCTGCCGCAGGACGGCTCGTTCTATGGTCTGGGCGTGCACACCATGGACCAGATCATCTCTCTGTTTGGTCGCCCGGACCACGTGGCGTATGACATCCGCAGCCTGCGCAATAAAGCCAACCCGGACGATACCTTCGAGGCGCAGCTGTTCTACGGCGACCTGAAGGCCATCGTCAAAACCAGCCATCTGGTGAAAATCGACTATCCAAAATTTATCGTTCACGGCACCAAAGGCTCATTTATCAAGTACGGCATCGACCAGCAGGAGACCAGCCTGAAGGCCAACATCATGCCGGGCGAACCGGGCTTCGCGGCGGATGATTCCGTGGGCGTCCTGGAGTATGTGAACGACGAGGGCGTAACGGTCAGGGAAGAGCTGATGCCGGAAATTGGCGACTATGGCCGCGTCTACGATGCGCTGTATGAAACCCTCACAGCCGGCGCGCCGAATTACGTCAAGGAATCTGACGTTCTGACCAACCTTGAAATCCTGGAACGCGCCTTTGAGCAGGCCTCTCCTGCCACGGTAACCCTCGCGAAATAAGCAAAAACGGCTCCTCTGCGCTTGTTCATAATTTTTGAACAGAGGAGTCAATTTTCACCCTCTATGATCCCCGGCGGTTTGCGTCCACACTTACTCCATCGAAACGAACTGAGGGTGAAAACAATGATCTACTTACGCAAAGCAAACGAACGTGGTCACGCAAATCATGGCTGGCTGGACTCATGGCATTCATTCTCGTTTGCCGACTACTACGACCCGAACTTCATGGGCTTCTCCGCACTGCGCGTCATTAACGACGACGTGATTGATGCAGGCCAGGGCTTCGGTACCCACCCGCACAAGGACATGGAAATCCTGACCTACGTGCTGGAAGGGGCGGTTGAACACCAGGACAGCATGGGCAACAAAGAGCAGGTGCCGGCGGGCGAGTTCCAGATCATGAGCGCGGGTACCGGGGTGCGTCACTCCGAGTACAACCCGAGCAAAACGGAAAAACTGCACCTGTATCAAATCTGGATCATTCCAGAAGAAACCGGCATCACGCCGCGCTACGAGCAGCGCCGCTTCGACGCGAAGCAGGGCAAACAGCTGGTGCTGTCCCCGGATGCGCGTGAAGGTTCCCTGAAGGTGCATCAGGATATGGAACTGTACCGCTGGGCGCTGGCGAAAGACGAACAGTCCGTGCACCAGATTGCCGCCAACCGCCGCGTGTGGATCCAGGTGGTGAAAGGTGAAGTGTCTATCAACGGCACCAAAGCCACCACGGCGGACGGCCTGGCCGTCTGGGACGAGCAGGCGCTCTCCGTACACGCCGACAGCGAAAGCGAAATTTTGCTGTTTGACCTGCCGCCGGTCTAAATAATTTCTCAACCTTCCCTTTAAACGGGGAAGGTTGAGCTTTGTCCGTGATAAACTGAGAAAATCTCTCACTTCAAGATTTCTCAGGACGATGAAAAAGAAACGCCCCGTACTTCAGGATGTCGCCGATCGCGTCGGTGTGACCAAAATGACGGTCAGCCGTTTTTTACGTAACCCGGAACAGGTTTCCGTGGCGTTGCGTGGCAAGATTGCCGCGGCCCTTGATGAACTGGGTTATATCCCCAACCGCGCTCCCGATATTCTCTCCAATGCAACCAGCCGTGCGGTGGGCGTCCTGCTTCCTTCCTTAACCAACCAGGTGTTTGCCGAGGTGTTGCGCGGTATTGAAAGCGTGACCGATGCCTTTGGCTATCAGACCATGCTCGCGCACTACGGGTACAAGCCGGAGCTGGAAGAGGAACGTCTTGAATCCATGCTTTCCTGGAACATCGACGGCCTGATTTTAACGGAACGTACCCACACCGCCCGCACGCTCAAAATGATTGAAGTGGCCGGTATCCCGGTAGTGGAGCTGATGGACAGCCAGTCGCCGTGCCTCGATATTGCCGTTGGGTTCGATAACTTCGAAGCGGCGCGCCAGATGACGGCGGCCATCATCGCCCGTGGGCATCGTCATATCGCCTACCTGGGTGCGCGCCTGGATGAACGTACTATCATCAAACAGAAGGGATACGAGCAGGCGATGCTCGACGCCGGTTTAACCCCGTACAGCGTAATGGTGGAGCAATCCTCCTCCTATACGTCGGGTATTGAGCTGATGCGTCAGGCGCGACGCGAGTATCCGCAACTGGACGGTATTTTCTGTACCAACGATGACCTTGCGGTCGGCGCGGCGTTTGAGTGCCAGCGTCTGGGGCTGAAGATCCCCGACGATATGGCGATTGCCGGTTTCCACGGCCACGACATCGGCCAGGTGATGGAGCCGCGTCTGGCGAGCGTCCTGACCCCGCGCGAGCGCATGGGCCGCATCGGTGCAGAACGCCTGCTGGCGCGCATTCGTGGTGAGGCAGTTACCCCTAAAATGTTAGATTTAGGTTTCACCTTGTCACCGGGTGGATCTATTTAATCCGACAAATTTGAAGTAGCTCACACTTATTCACTTCGCGCACGTTTGGATATTGCTTCTCTTTTGCACCGGCAGGACAATGTTACCGATAACTGTTACCCGTAACAATTGACTGAGGGACACCCTTTGAGCACGACTAATCACGATCACCACGTTTACGTCCTGATGGGCGTGTCTGGTAGCGGTAAATCTGCCGTGGCGAGCGAAGTGGCGCATCAACTCCATGCCGCGTTTCTTGATGGCGACTTCCTCCATCCGCGCAGCAACATTACCAAAATGGCCGCAGGCGAGCCGCTGAACGACGACGATCGCAAACCGTGGCTGCAGGCGCTGAATGACGCTGCGTTCGCGATGCAGCGTACCAACAAAGTCTCCCTGATCGTCTGCTCCGCGCTGAAAAAAACCTACCGCGATCTGTTGCGCGACGGCAACCCGAACCTCTCTTTCATCTACCTGAAAGGCGATTTCGAGGTGATTGAAAGCCGCCTGAAGGCGCGTAAAGGCCACTTCTTCAAAACCCAGATGCTGGTCACGCAGTTTGAAGCGCTGCAGGAGCCGGGTGCGGATGAGCAGGACGTATTAGTGGTTGATATCGATCAGCCGCTGGACGGTGTTGTTGCCAGCACCATCGAGGTCATTAACAAAAGGCAGTAAGTTTTGAGTACATTAACGCTTGTTTTGACAGCAGTGGGTTCCGTATTGCTGCTGCTGTTTTTAGTGATGAAGGCGCGTATGCATGCCTTCGTTGCTTTGATGGTGGTTTCTATTGGTGCAGGTCTCTTTTCCGGTATGCCGCTCGATAAAATCGCGGCGACCATGGAAAAAGGGATGGGCGGCACGCTGGGCTTTCTGGCGATTGTGGTCGCGCTCGGCGCGATGTTCGGCAAGATTTTGCACGAGACGGGCGCGGTCGATCAGATTGCCGTCAAGATGCTGAAATCCTTCGGGCACAGCCGCGCGCACTACGCGATTGGCCTGGCCGGCCTGATCTGCGCGCTGCCGCTGTTCTTCGAGGTGGCAGTGGTGCTGCTGATTAGCGTTGCGTTCTCGATGGCGCGCCACACCGGCACCAACCTCGTGAAGCTGGTCATACCGCTGTTTGCGGGCGTGGCGGCGGCGGCGGCGTTTCTGCTGCCGGGGCCTGCGCCGATGCTGCTGGCGTCCCAGATGCACGCTGACTTTGGCTGGATGATCCTGATTGGCCTGTGCGCCGCGATCCCGGGGATGATTATCGCCGGTCCGCTGTGGGGTAACTTCATCAGCCGCTACGTTGAGCTGCACATTCCGGACGACATCACCGAGCCGCACCTGGGCGAGGGCAAAATGCCGTCCTTCGGCTTCAGCCTGTCGCTGATCCTGCTCCCGCTGGTGCTGGTTGGCCTCAAAACCATCGCCGCGCGCTTTGTGCCGGTCGGTTCCAGCGCCTACGAGTGGTTTGAGTTTATCGGCCACCCGTTCACCGCGATCCTGGTGGCGTGTCTGGTGGCGATTTACGGCCTGGCAATGCGTCAGGGGATGCCGAAAGACCGCGTGATGGAGATTTGCGGCGCCGCGCTGCAGCCTGCGGGCATCATCCTGCTGGTGATCGGTGCCGGTGGCGTGTTCAAGCAGGTGCTGGTGGATTCCGGCGTGGGTCCGGCGCTGGGCGAAGCGCTGACCGGGATGGGCCTGCCGATTGCGGTCACCTGCTTCGTGCTGGCCGCGGCGGTGCGTATCATTCAGGGCTCTGCAACCGTGGCATGCTTAACCGCAGTGGGCCTGGTGATGCCGGTGATTGAACAGCTGAACTACTCCGGTGCGCAGATGGCGGCGCTGTCTATCTGTATCGCGGGCGGTTCGATTGTGGTATCCCACGTGAACGACGCAGGCTTCTGGCTATTCGGTAAATTTACCGGCGCGACCGAAGCGCAAACCCTGAAAACCTGGACGCTGATGGAGACCATCCTCGGCACGACGGGTGCGATTGTCGGGATGATTGCGTTTACGTTGTTGAGCTAACGGATTTTCTCCCTCTCCCTGTGGGAGAGGGCGGCCGTATGTTTGTCGGGTGGCGGCTTCGCCTTACCCGACCTACAAGCCACTCCGGTTTTCTCTCTCTCCCTGTGGGAGAGGATTGGGGTGAGGGCAACAGGCCGCAGTGGCCGTATATTGTCGGGTGGCGGCTTCGCCTTACCCGACCTACAGGTCACTCCGGTTTTCTCCCTCTCCCTGTGGGAGAGGGTTGGGGTGAGGGCACCTGACCGCAGTGGTCGTATATTGTCGGGTGGCGCTTACGCTTACCCGACCTACACACCCCTCAGGTCCCGTAGGCCGGGCAAGCGCAAGCGCCACCCGGCTTTTTTACAGCGGCACGATGCCTTCCTTTGTGCGCAGCCAGCGCGGCGCTTTCAGCGTATCGCTGTACAACCCCACTAAGCCCTGCAACAAATCTCCTGCCACTCTTTCATCACTTCCAGAAAGCGTTCGAGCCAACAGCAGTTGCGTTAACAGCTGGCAGTATCTCCCCAGCTGATCCACTTCCGGCTCGAAGACCGGCACGTCCAATGGCAGGTCGTCCACCGTCAGGCTGGCTTTTAAAAATTCCGGTACAGGTTCAAGCAGCGTAGGCTGAAGCAGAGCGAGACAGGCAGAGAGCCGTCCGCACAGCGCCATCTTCTGGGCTGGGTTGTCACATTCAACCAGCACGTCGGCAAACCGCGCGCAGTTGTCTGCCAGTTCGGTGAAATCGGTGGTGTGATCGAACGGGGTGGTGAATAAAGCGTGAGGAAAGTTAGGGGTAGTAGTCATATGACCGCCTCCAAAGAGTAGTTTTTATCCACCACTGGAGAGGCTAATCTCGCTGGTGGCGGAACCGAGCAGGGTTAGCCTTACCGGCCTCTTCGGATACCGGCGCGTCTTTCGACGCCCCCGCTCGGCCCACCTTTGGAGTGTAGCTAAGCGCGCGACACAAAAAAACGTGTGTCACCGAAGAAGTAAGTCAGGAGGCTAACCCCGACGCCTGATTTTGCAGGCGCGGCAAGAAGATACTGCTTTGAAGATCGGGTGGCAAGAGAGGCTCTGGAAGGCAGCTCGCAAAACGAAATATTATTTTAGGGTGCGGCCTGATGCCCTCACCCCGGCCCTCTCCCACAGGGAGAGGGTGCAAACACTAAAAACGACAACGTTCGTTGTCGTTTTGCTTTTACCTAACCCTTCATCCACGCCCGGATCCCGTCCAGGAACATCTGCGTCGCCATCATCACCAGAATCAGCCCCATCAGGCGCTCCAGCGCGTTCACCCCTTTCTCGCCCAGCAGGCGCAGGAACAGCGACGACTGCAGCAGGATGATAAACGTCCCGCCCCAGGCGATCAGCAGGGCAATCACCAGATGGCTCATCTGATTCGGATACTGGTGCGACAGCAGCATCAGCGTCGCCAGAATCGTTGGTCCGGCGACCAGCGGGATCGCCAGCGGCACGATGAACGGCTCTTCACCCGCAGGCAGGCCGCTGCTGCTGCCTTCCGCGCTCGGGAAAATCATTTTGATGGCAATCAGGAACAGAATAATCCCGCCCGAAATCGAGACCGTTTCGGCGCGTAAGTTCAGGAACGCGAGGATCTTCTCCCCGGCAAACAGGAAGATAAACATCACCAGCAGGGCGATAAGCAGCTCGCGGATCATGATCGCCCGACGGCGCTTTGGTTCGGTGTGCTTTAGCACCGACATGAAGATGGGCAGGTTTCCGAGTGGATCCATTATCAGGATCAATAAAACCGCCGCGGAAATGATTTCACTCATGTAAATTATCCCTGAAACTCTCTATGGTTATTATGATGATTAGCTGTATTTCTGATTGCCGGGCAATCATCGATTAATTTCGCTTGCGACTTTGGCAGCATTTTGTAATGTGAAGCATATCCCAGTTCAATACTGGCTTGCACAAACAGCACACACCCTCTGCAGGAAATAAATGCTATGAAAAACGTTGGTTTTATCGGCTGGCGCGGTATGGTCGGCTCTGTACTCATGCAACGCATGGTTGAAGAGCGCGATTTCGACGCTATCCGCCCGGTCTTCTTCTCCACTTCCCAGCTCGGCCAGGCTGCACCGTCCTTTGGTGGTACCACAGGCACGTTGCAGGATGCTTACGATCTGGAAGCGCTGAAGGCACTCGACATTATTGTCACGTGCCAGGGCGGCGATTATACCAACGAAATCTATCCAAAGCTGCGTGAAAGCGGCTGGCAGGGCTACTGGATTGACGCGGCCTCTTCGCTGCGCATGAAAGACGATGCCATCATCATTCTCGACCCGGTTAACCAGGGCGTCATCACCGACGGCCTGAACAACGGCGTGAAAACCTTTGTCGGCGGCAACTGTACCGTTAGCCTGATGCTGATGTCCCTGGGCGGCCTGTTCGCGCAGGATCTGGTGGAGTGGGTCTCCGTGGCGACCTACCAGGCCGCGTCCGGCGGCGGCGCGCGCCACATGCGCGAGCTGCTGACCCAGATGGGCCAGCTGCACCAGAGCGTCGCAGCCGAGCTGGCAAACCCGGCGTCTGCAATCCTCGATATCGAGCGTAAAGTCACCCAGTTGACCCGCAGCGGCGAGCTGCCGGTAGACAACTTCGGCGTACCGCTAGCCGGTGGCCTGATCCCGTGGATCGACAAACAGCTGGACAACGGCCAGACCCGCGAAGAGTGGAAGGGCCAGGCTGAGACCAACAAAATCCTCAACACCGCGTCGGCGATCCCGGTTGACGGACTGTGCGTGCGCATCGGTGCGCTGCGCTGCCATAGCCAGGCCTTCACCATTAAACTGAAAAAAGATGTGTCTATTCCGACCGTGGAAGAGCTGCTGGCCGCGCACAACCCGTGGGCGAAAGTGGTGCCAAACGATCGCGATATCACCATGCGCGAACTGACCCCGGCTGCCGTCACCGGCACGCTGACCACCCCCGTTGGCCGCCTGCGCAAGCTGAACATGGGGCCGGAGTACCTCTCCGCGTTCACCGTCGGTGACCAGCTCCTGTGGGGCGCCGCCGAGCCGCTGCGCCGCATGCTGCGCCAGCTAGCGTAATAATTTGCTTACATACCGGGGGTGATTTTCACCCCCTTTTTTTGCGTACTACATGGAGTAACACGCGGATGTCTTATTTTTTATCAGGAGTCATGTAGAGCGTTGGCTATGCTTTAAGGAAGATTTGTTTCTTACCTGAGGTTAGGACGGGGCTGAGTGGATGCCCGTTCAGGTCACATTAAAGTCGTCCCAGGCGCTTAATAAGGGCGACATAAAAAACAGGATGAATACCATGTCCGATCGTGTGGATAGAGACGTGATTAATGCGCTTATTGCGGGTCATTTTGCCGACCCCTTTTCTGTGCTAGGGATGCACCGTACGGAGGCCGGACTGGAAGTTCGGGCGCTGCTGCCGGATGCCACAGAAGTCTGGGTGATTGAACCCAAAACCGGCCGCAAGGTCGGCAACCTGGAATGCCTCGATTCCCGTGGCTTCTTCTCGGGCGTCATGCCCCGCCGTAAAAACCCTTTTCGCTACCAGCTTGCCGTTATCTGGCACGGCCAGCAGAACCTGATTGACGATCCCTACAGCTTTGGCCCGCTCCTGAAGGAGATGGACGCCTGGCTGCTGTCCGAAGGCACCCACCTGCGCCCCTATGAAACGCTTGGCGCGCATGCCGATACCATGGACGGTATCACCGGCACGCGGTTCTCCGTGTGGGCACCGAACGCCCAGCGCGTCTCGGTCGTCGGGCAGTTCAACTACTGGGACGGTCGCCGTCACCCGATGCGCCTGCGCCGTGAAACCGGCATCTGGGAGCTGTTTATCCCCGGCGCGCACAACGGCCAGCTGTATAAATTCGAGATGATCGACGCCCACGGCAAGCTGCGCATCAAGGCCGATCCGTACGCCTTCGAAGCGCAGATGCGCCCGGAGACCGCGTCGCTGATCTGCGGCCTGCCGGAAAAGGTCGTGCAGAGCGAGGAGCGCAAGCAGGCCAACCGCTTCGACGCGCCGATCTCCGTCTATGAGGTTCACCTCGGGTCGTGGCGCCGCCACACCGACAACAACTTCTGGCTCAGCTATCGCGAGTTGGCAGACCAGCTGGTGCCGTACGCAAAATGGATGGGCTTTACCCATCTGGAGCTGCTGCCGGTCAACGAACACCCGTTTGACGGGAGCTGGGGCTATCAGCCAACCGGGCTCTATGCCCCGACGCGCCGCTTCGGCACGCGTGACGACTTCCGCTACTTCATCAACGCCGCCCACGCCGCCGGGCTGAACGTCATCCTCGACTGGGTGCCGGGCCATTTCCCGTCCGATGATTTTGCGCTGGCAGAGTTCGACGGCACGAAGCTGTACGAGCACAGCGACCCGCGCGAAGGCTATCACCAGGACTGGAACACGCTGATCTACAACTACGGTCGCCGTGAAGTGACAAACTACCTGGTGGGCAACGCGCTGTACTGGATCGAGCGCTTCGGCATTGATGCCCTGCGCGTCGATGCGGTGGCGTCGATGATCTACCGCGACTACAGCCGTAAAGAGGGGGAGTGGATCCCCAACGAGTTTGGCGGCCGTGAGAATCTCGAAGCGATAGAGTTCCTGCGCAACACCAACCGCATTCTCGGCGAGCAGGTGGAAGGCGCCGTGACCATGGCGGAAGAGTCCACCGACTTCCCCGGCGTCTCGCGTCCACCGTCAATGGGCGGCCTGGGCTTCTGGTACAAGTGGAACCTGGGCTGGATGCACGACACCCTCGACTACATGAAGCTCGACCCGGTTCACCGCCAGTATCACCACGACAAGCTCACCTTCGGGCTGCTCTATAACTACACCGAAAACTTCATGCTGCCGCTGTCGCACGATGAAGTGGTGCACGGCAAAAAATCCATCCTCGACCGGATGCCGGGCGACGCGTGGCAGAAGTTTGCCAACCTGCGCGCCTACTACGGCTGGCTGTTCGCTTTCCCCGGCAAGAAGCTGCTGTTTATGGGCAACGAGTTCGCGCAGGGCCGCGAGTGGAACCACGATACCAGCCTCGACTGGCACCTGCTGGAAGGCGGCGACAACTGGCACCACGGCGTGCAGCGCCTGGTGCGCGACCTCAACCTGACCTATCGCCACCACAAAGCGCTGCACGAACTAGATTTTGACCCGTACGGCTTTGAATGGCTGGTGGTGGACGACCACCAGCGCTCGGTGTTTGTCTTTGTACGCCGGGATAAGGCTGGCAATGAAATTATCGTTGCCAGCAACTTCACGCCGGTGCCGCGCGAACATTACCGCTTCGGCATCAACCAGCCGGGGAAATGGCGCGAAATCCTCAATACCGATTCCATGCACTACCACGGCAGCAATGCGGGTAACGGCGGGCTTGTGCAGAGCGATGCGATCGAAAGCCACGGGCGACCGAATTCCCTGAGCCTGACGCTGCCGCCGCTGAGCACCATCTGGCTGGTGCGGGAGGGGGAATGACGCAGCTCACGGCAGGTAAACCCGAACCGCTCGGGGCAAGCTTTGACGGAAAGGGGGTGAACTTCACCCTGTTTTCAGCCCATGCGGAGCGGGTAGAACTCTGCGTGTTTGACGGGGAAGGTAACGAGCACCGTTACGATTTACCCGAACGCACCGGGGATACCTGGCACGGCTACCTGTCCGGCGGTCGGCCGGGAATGCACTACGGCTTTCGCGTTCACGGCCCGTGGCAGCCTTCGCAGGGGCACTGGTTTAACCCGGCGAAGCTGCTGATCGATCCGTGCGCGCACCGCGTGGACGGCGAGTTTAAGGACGATCCCATCTTCCACGTCGGCTACGGTGAACCCGACCACCGCGACAGCGCGCCGCTCGCGCCAAAAAGCGTGGTGGTGAACGACCTCTACGACTGGGAGGACGATGCCCCGCCGCGCACGCCGTGGGGCAACACCGTCATTTACGAAGCGCATGTGAAGGGGCTGACGTACCTGCACCCGTCGATCCCCAAAGAGATGCGCGGCACCTATAAGGCGCTCGGGCATCCGACGATGGTCGCCTACCTGAAGCATTTGGGTATCACCGCGCTGGAGCTGCTGCCCGTGGCCCATTTCGCCAGCGAACCCCGCCTGCTGCGCCTGGGGCTGAGCAACTACTGGGGGTATAACCCGCTGGCGATGTTCGCCCTCGATCCGCGCTATGCGGTTCATCCCGAGAAGGCGCGGGACGAGTTTCGCGATGCGGTAAAAGCACTCCACGCGGCGGGCATTGAGGTCATTCTGGACGTGGTATTGAACCACAGCGCGGAAAGCGATCTTGACGGCCCGACGCTCTCGCAGCGCGGAATTGATAACCGTAGCTATTATTGGATCAGGGAGGATGGCGATTACTACAACTGGACCGGCTGCGGTAACACGCTGAATCTCAGCCATCCGGCGGTATCGCACTACGCGTATGAATGCCTGAAATACTGGGTAGAAACCTTCCACGTGGACGGTTTTCGGTTCGACCTGGCGCCGGTGATGGGGCGCACGCCGGCGTTTAGCCAGCAGGCGCCGCTGTTTGAAGCCATCAAAAACTGTCCGGTGCTCTCTCAGGTGAAGCTGATCGCGGAGCCGTGGGACATCGGTGAGGGCGGTTATCAGGTGGGGAATTTCCCGCCGCTGTTTGCCGAATGGAACGATCGCTACCGGGATGCCATCCGCCGCTTCTGGCTGGCGCGGGATCTGTCGTTAGGCGAATTCGCCGGACGCTTTGCCGGTTCAGCCGATCTCTTTAAGCGCGACGGCAAACGTCCGTCGGCCACCATCAATCTGGTGACGGCGCACGACGGTTTTACGCTGCGCGACTGCGTTTGTTTCAATCAGAAACACAATGAGGCAAACGGCGAGGAGAATCGCGATGGGACTAACAATAACCATAGCTTTAACCATGGTATAGAAGGGTTAGGCGGAAGCCTCGACGTTATCGAGCGGCGACGCGACAGCGTACACGCGCTGCTGACGACGCTGTTGTTGTCGCAGGGCACGCCGATGCTGCTGGCGGGCGATGAACACGGCCATAGCCAGCACGGTAACAACAACGCCTATTGCCAGGATAACACCTTAACCTGGCTCGACTGGGGGGAAGCGAACAGCGGGTTAACCCATTTTACCGCGGCGCTGATCCACCTTCGCCAGCAAATCCCTGCCCTTACCGCCGACGGCTGGTGGGAGGAGGGCGATGGCAACGTTCGCTGGCTGAATAAAGACGCGCAATCGTTGAGCGCGCAAGAGTGGCAACACGGCATAACCTGCCTGCAAATCCTGCTCTCGGATAGGTGGCTGGTGACGCTGAACGCGACGGACGACGTCGCAGAGATTGTTTTACCTGACGGGGAGTGGCGAGCCGTTCCCCCCTTTGCCGGAGCGGATAATCCGGTAGTTATGGCTGTCTGGCACGGGCCTGCGCACGGAGTGTGCGTATTCCAAAGATGATAAAAAAGGAGTTAGTCATGGTTAGATTAGAGAAGAACGATCCGTTAATGTTGGCGCGCCAGCTACCATTAAAAACTGTTGCCCTGATACTCGCGGGCGGGCGTGGTACCCGTCTGAAGGATTTAACCATCAAGCGCGCCAAGCCGGCCGTTCACTTTGGTGGTAAGTTTCGCATCATCGACTTTGCACTCTCCAACTGCCTGAACTCAGGCATTCGCCGCATTGGCGTCATTACGCAGTATCAGTCGCACACCCTGGTGCAGCACATCCAGCGCGGCTGGTCATTTTTCAGCGAAGAGATGAACGAGTTCGTCGACCTCCTGCCTGCGCAGCAGCGCGTTCACGGGGAAAACTGGTATCGCGGCACGGCGGATGCGGTGACCCAGAACCTCGACATCATTCGCCGCTACAGCGCGGAATACATCGTGATCCTCGCCGGGGATCACATCTACAAGCAAGACTACTCCCACATGCTCATCGACCACGTCGAAAAAGGGGCGCGCTGCACCGTGGCGTGTCTGCCGGTGCCCGTTGCCGAGGCGACGGCGTTTGGCGTGATGCACGTGGATACCGATGACAAAATCATCGACTTCGTCGAAAAACCGGCGAACCCGCCGACCATGCCGGGAGATGACACCAAATCGCTCGCCAGCATGGGGATCTATGTCTTTGATGCAGATTACCTTTATGAGCTGCTGGAAGACGATGACAAAGACGAAAACTCCAGCCACGACTTCGGTAAAGACATCATCCCGAAAATCACCAAAGCTGGCATGGCGTATGCACATCCCTTCCCGCTGTCCTGCGTGCAGTCTGACCCGAATGCGGAACCTTACTGGCGCGACGTGGGGACGCTGGAGGCGTACTGGAAAGCAAACCTCGACCTCGCGTCCGTCACGCCTGAACTGGATATGTACGACCAGAACTGGCCGATTCGTACCCATATGGAATCGCTGCCGCCCGCGAAGTTCGTGCAGGACCGCTCCGGCAGCCACGGCATGACGCTGAACTCGCTGGTGTCCGGCGGGTGCATTATCTCCGGATCGGTGGTGGTGCAGTCCGTCCTGTTCCCGCGCGTGCGCGTAAATTCATTCTGTAATATCGACTCGGCGGTCCTGCTGCCGGATGTGTGGGTAGGGCGCTCGTGTCGTCTGCGTCGCTGCGTAATCGACCGCGCCTGCGTCATTCCTGAAGGAATGGTGATTGGTGAAAACGCGGAAGAAGACGCACGTCGTTTCTACCGTTCTGAAGAGGGGATCGTGTTAGTCACACGGGAAATGTTGCGGAAGCTGCAGATCAAACAGGAGCGATGATGCAGGTTTTACACGTATGTTCTGAGATGTTCCCGTTGTTGAAAACGGGCGGTCTGGCGGATGTTCTGGGGGCATTACCGGCGGCGCAAATTGCCGGAGGCGTGGATACCCGAGTTCTGTTGCCCGCCTTTCCGGATATCCGGCGCGGAATACCTGATGCAAAGGTCGTGACGCGCCGTGAAACGTTCGCCGGACGTATCACCCTGCTGTTTGGACACTACAACGGCGTTGGCATCTACCTGATCGATGCCCCACACCTTTACGATCGACCGGGGAGCCCGTACCACGATACCAACCTGTTCGCCTACACGGACAACGTGCTGCGCTTTGCGCTGCTGGGCTGGGTCGGGGCGGAGATGGCCGTCGGGCTGGATCCGTTCTGGCGACCCAACGTGGTGCATGCCCACGACTGGCATGCTGGCCTTGCGCCCGCGTATCTGGCGGCGAAAGGTCACCCGGCCAAATCAGTGTTCACGGTACACAACCTGGCGTATCAGGGGATGTACTACGCCCATCATATGAATGACATCGATCTGCCATGGTCGTTCTATAACATGCACGGGCTGGAGTTTAATGGACAGATCTCGTTCCTGAAGGCGGGGATTTACTACGCCGATCACATTACGGCGGTGAGCCCAACCTACGCGCGTGAAATCACCCAGCCGGAGTTTGGCTACGGTCTGGAAGGGCTGTTGCAGCAGCGCCACCGTGAAGGCCGCCTGTCGGGCATTCTGAACGGCGTGGATGAGCAGATCTGGAGCCCGGAAACCGATCTTCTGCTGGCCGCGCGCTACGGCCGCGATTCGGTGGAAGACAAAGCCGAAAACAAACGCCAGCTGCAGATTGCGATGGGGCTGAAGGTTAACGACAAGGTGCCGCTGTTTGCGGTGGTCAGCCGCCTGACCAGCCAGAAGGGGCTGGATCTGGTGCTGGAGGCGCTGCCCGGTTTACTGGAGCAGGGCGGGCAGCTGGCGCTGCTCGGTGCGGGCGATCCGGTGCTGCAGGAAGGTTTCCTCGCCGCGGCCGCGGAACATCCGGGGCAGGTGGGCGTGCAGATTGGCTATCACGAGGCGTTCTCGCACCGCATCATGGGCGGCGCGGACGTTATTCTGGTGCCGAGCCGCTTCGAGCCCTGCGGCCTGACGCAGCTCTATGGCCTGAAGTACGGCACGCTGCCGCTGGTGCGCCGCACGGGCGGGCTGGCGGATACGGTGTCCGATAGCTCTCTGGAAAACCTGGCGGACGGTATCGCCAGCGGGTTTGTCTTTGAGGACAGTAATGCCTGGTCGCTGCTTCGTGCGATTCGGCGTGCGTTCGTCTTGTGGTCCCGTCCATCCCTGTGGCGTTACGTACAGCGTCAGGCGATGGCGATGGACTTTAGCTGGCACGTTGCGGCGCAGTCCTACCGCGACCTTTATCAACGCTTGATGTAACGAGGCGAAGTTACTGATATGAATGCACCTTTTAGCTACTCCTCACCCACGCTCAGCGTTGAGGCGTTAAAGCACTCCATCGCCTATAAGCTGATGTTTACCATCGGGAAAGATCCGGTTATCGCCAACAAACACGAGTGGCTAAACGCCACCCTGTTTGCGGTGCGTGACCGCATGGTCGAACGCTGGCTGCGCTCTAACCGCGCCCAGCTTTCGCAGGAAACGCGGCAGGTTTACTACCTGTCGATGGAGTTTTTGATTGGCCGCACGCTCTCTAACGCCCTGCTGTCGCTCGGTATCTACGACGACGTCAAAACCGCGCTGGAAGAGATGGGGCTGGACTTAGAAGAGCTGATTGACGAAGAGAACGACCCGGGCCTGGGTAACGGCGGCCTGGGGCGTCTTGCGGCCTGCTTCCTCGACTCGCTGGCGACGCTGGCGCTGCCGGGCCGCGGGTACGGTATCCGCTACGACTACGGCATGTTCAAGCAGAACATCGTCGACGGTCGCCAGAAAGAGTCCCCGGACTACTGGCTCGAATACGGCAACCCCTGGGAGTTCAAGCGCCACAACACGCGCTATAAGGTGCGTTTTGGCGGGCGTATTCAGCAGGAAGGCAAAAAATCCCGCTGGGTAGAAACCGAAGAGATCCTCGCGGTGGCCTATGACCAGATTATCCCGGGCTACGACACCGACGCGACCAATACCCTGCGCCTGTGGAACGCCCAGGCCAGCAGCGAGATCAACCTCGGTAAATTTAATCAGGGCGACTACTTCGCGGCGGTGGAAGATAAAAACCACTCCGAGAACGTCTCCCGCGTGCTGTATCCGGACGATTCGACCTACTCAGGCCGCGAGCTGCGCCTGCGCCAGGAGTATTTCCTCGTCTCCGCGACCATTCAGGACATCCTCAGCCGCCACCATCAGCTGCACAAAACCTACGCCAACCTCGCAGAAAAAACGGCTATTCACCTCAACGATACCCATCCGGTGCTCTCGATCCCCGAGCTGATGCGCCTGCTGATCGACGAGCATAAGTTCAGCTGGGACGAGGCGTTTGAAGTGACCTGCCAGGTGTTCTCTTACACCAACCACACCCTGATGAGCGAAGCGCTGGAGACCTGGCCGGTGGACATGCTCGGCAAAATTCTGCCGCGCCACCTGCAGATCATCTTCGAGATCAACGACTACTTCCTTAAGACATTGCAGGAGCAGTACCCGAACGATACCGGGCTGCTGAGCCGCGCGTCCATCATTGATGAATCAAACGGTCGCCGGGTGCGCATGGCCTGGCTGGCGGTGGTGATCAGCCACAAGGTCAACGGCGTCTCCGAACTCCACTCGAACCTGATGGTGCAGTCGCTGTTTGCGGACTTCGCGAAGATCTTCCCGACGCGCTTCTGCAACGTGACGAACGGCGTCACGCCGCGCCGATGGCTGGCGTTGGCAAACAAGCCGCTGTCAGAAGTGCTGGATGCAAATATCGGGCGCACCTGGCGTACCGACTTGGGTCAGCTGAGCGAGCTTGAGCAGCATATCGATTTCCCGACCGTGAACAAAGCCGTGCGGGAAGCCAAGCTGCTGAACAAAAAACGTCTCGCGGTCTGGCTTGCTATGCATCTGAACGTGGTGGCGAACCCGAAAGCGCTGTTTGACGTCCAGATCAAGCGCATACACGAGTACAAGCGCCAGCTGATGAACGTGCTGCACGTGATCACCCACTACAACCGCATCAAGGCCGATCCGACGGCCGACTGGGTGCCGCGCGTGAAGATCTTTGCCGGTAAGGCGGCGTCTGCCTACTACATGGCGAAGCACATCATTCACCTGATTAACGACGTGGCGAAGGTGGTGAACACCGATCCGGACATTGGTGACAGGCTGAAGGTGGTGTTCATCCCGAACTACAGCGTGAGCCTGGCGCAGCTGATCATTCCGGCGGCAGATCTCTCCGAGCAGATTTCAACGGCGGGTACGGAAGCGTCCGGCACCAGCAACATGAAGTTTGCCCTCAACGGCGCGCTGACCATCGGCACGCTGGACGGGGCGAACGTCGAGATGCTGGAGCACGTAGGCGAGGAAAACATCTTTATCTTCGGGAATACCACGGAAGAGGTGGAGGCGTTGCGCGCGAAGGGCTACTCGCCGCGTGAGTATTACGAAGAGGATGAAGAGCTACGCCAGGTGCTGACGCAAATCGCGACGGGTCTGTTTAATCCTGACGAGCCGGGGCGCTATCGTGACCTGGTGGATTCGCTGATTAACTTTGGCGATCACTATCAGGTGCTGGCGGATTACCGTAGCTATGTTGATTGTCAGGACAGGGTCGACGAGCTGTACCGTCAGCAGGAGAAGTGGACCAGCGCCGCGATGTATAACATCGCCAATATGGGGTATTTCTCGTCGGACAGGACCATCAAAGAGTATGCCGAGAACATTTGGCATATTGATCCGGTGCGGTTGTAAAAACAACCCCTCACCCCAGCCCTCTCCCCGAAGGGGAGAGGGTGTTAAAGTCCCCTCTCCCCTTCGGGGAGAGGGTTAGGGTGAGGGGGCATCAGCCCGCACCGATCGCATTACGACGCCAGCGACAATTCACGCTTTCCCGCATGCTGCTGCAACCACTGCGCCACGCGAGACTGCTGCTCGGCGTTGAGCCACATCCCTTCTTTGGTACGACGCCAGATAGCATCGTCCAGACGACGAACCCACTCGTGCTCTACCAGGTAACGCAGCTCGGCTTCGTACAGCTCGTGGCCGAAATGCTCGCCCAGATCCGCAATCTCTTTCGCTTCGTTCAGGAACAGCTCGGTATTGCTGCCGTAGGTGCGGGCGTAGTGGCGCGCCATCCCTTCGGTAATGAACGGGAAGCGACGGCGCAGCTTCGCGGCGTAATCGTCGCGGTTATTACCAATATCACCGCCGGGCAGAACCGCGCCTTTGGTCCACGCCGGGCCGATGCCTTTGTAGTACGGCGCCAGTTTTTCCAGCGCGTGCTCGGCCAGCTTGCGGTAGGTGGTGAGCTTGCCGCCGAAAACCGACAGCAGCGGCGCCTGGCCGTCTACGTCGTGAATATCAAGCGTATAGTCGCGGGTGATGGCCTGCGGTGAGTCAGACTCGTCATCGCACAGCGGACGCACGCCGGAGTAGGTCCAGACCACGTCATCGCGCGCCAGCTGTTTCTTGAAGTGCGCGTTATACACTTTCAGCAGGTAGTTCACTTCGCTCTCGTCGATCTCGACGTTCTTCGGATCGCCTTTGTACTCCACGTCGGTAGTGCCGATGATCGAGAACTCGTCCATCCACGGGATCACAAACACGATGCGCTTGTCTTCGTTCTGCAGAATGTAGGCCTGCTTCTGGGTATGCACGCGCGGCACCACGATGTGGCTGCCCTTGATCAGGCGAATGCCGTACGGCGAAGGCAGATGCATGCCGTCGTCGAAGAACTGCTTCACCCACGGGCCGGTGGCGTTCACCAGGCCGCGCGCTTTCCAGCTGAACTTCTCGCCGGTATCCACGTCTTCCGCTTCCACAATCCACAGGCCGTTTTCACGGCGCGCGGCGGTCGCGCGGGTACGGGTTTTCACCTCGCCGCCTTTCTTCTCTACCATCTGTGCGTTTGCCAGCACCAGGCGGGCATCGTCCACCCAGCAGTCGGAATATTCGAAACCGCGCACGATTTCAGGCTTAAGGACCGATTCTGAGCCAAAACGCAAACCGTTCGAACCCGGCAGGCTGGTGCGTTTACCCAGATGATCGTACATAAACAGGCCGATGCGGATCATCCACGCCGGACGCAGGTGCGGGCGATGGGGCAGGCGGAAGCGCATCGGGATCGCGAGATGCGGGGCCATTTTCAACAGCACTTCGCGTTCGGCCAGCGCTTCGCTGACCAGGCGGAATTCGTAGTGTTCAAGGTAGCGCAGGCCACCGTGAATCAGCTTGGAGCTGGCGGACGACGTCGCGCAGGCGAGATCGTTAGCTTCCAGCATCAGTACGGATAATCCGCGTCCTGCGGCATCGACCGCAATACCGGCACCGTTGATGCCACCGCCTATCACAATCAGATCTTTGGTTTCCATAACACCCTCACGCACTTTCGTTAAAGCTCAGAAATGTTCGATATCGCTCATAATAGCAAAGGAACGCGCTTTTGGTAACATCAAAAAAACAATTTAGAGTGATATGGATAACATAATGGCGTTTACCCGCCGCCAGGACGTACACTACGGGGTAAAATAGTGCGGTGAAACTTCACCCCTCACCCTAACCCTCTCCCCTGAGGGGAGAGGGAATGGTTTGCTCCCTCGCCCCCTTGGGGAGAGGGCCGGGGTGAGGGGGAAAACCGCACCACACCAGAATATAAGATGAGAACACCATGGATCAGTTTGAATGTATTAACGTAGAAGAAGCCCACCAGAAGATGCATCAGGGAAAAGCGGTGCTGGTGGACATCCGCGATCCGCAGAGCTTTGCGATGGGCCACACGCCGGGCGCGTTTCATCTTACCAACGACTCATTGGGCGCGTTTATGCGCGATAACGACTTTGACACCCCGGTGCTGGTGATGTGCTACCACGGCAACAGCAGCAAAGGCGCGGCGCAGTATCTGCTTCAGCAGGGCTACGACGCGGTGTACAGCGTCGACGGCGGCTTCGATGCCTGGCATCGTCATTTCCCGGCAGAAGTGGAATACGCTTTTGAGCGCTGATCCCGCTATACTGTCCCCTTTTGTGTGGAAATAAGCGACCGCCGCCCATGTTGATGATTACCTCCTTTACCAACCCGCGCGTCGCCCAAGCGTTTGTCGACTATATGGCGACGCAGGGCATTATTCTGACGATTCAGCAACATAACCAGACCGACGTCTGGCTGGCCGATGAGAGCCAGGCCGCGCGCGTAAACGAAGAGCTGGCGCGTTTTCTTGAAAACCCAGGCGACCCGCGCTATCTGGCGGCAAGCTGGCAGTCCGGGCAGACCGGCAGCGGTTTGCACTACAGCCGGTTTCCCTTTCTTGCCACCATCCGCGAACGTGCAGGGCCGTTTACGCTGCTGCTGATGGCGGCGTGCATCATCGTCTTCATTATTATGAACGTGGTGGGCGACCAGGGCGTGATGATGGCCCTCGCGTGGCCGTACGATCCGTCGCTGGATTTTGACGTCTGGCGCTACTTCTCCCACGCGCTGATGCACTTCTCGGTCATGCATATCCTCTTTAACCTGCTGTGGTGGTGGTATCTTGGCGGTATCGTTGAGAAGCGTCTCGGCAGCGGCAAGCTGATCGTCATTACGGTTATCAGCGCCCTGCTGAGCGGCTACGTTCAGCACAAGTTCAGCGGTCCGTGGTTCGGTGGATTGTCCGGCGTGGTATATGCCCTGATGGGCTACGTCTGGCTCAGAGGCGAGCGCGACCCGGAAAGCGGCATCTATCTGCAACGCGGATTGATAACCTTTGCGTTAATATGGCTAATTGCCGGATGGTTTGATCTGTTTGGTATGTCTATCGCCAACGGTGCGCACGTTACCGGGCTGGCCGTGGGGCTGGCGATGGCGATTGCCGACACGCTCCATGCGCGGAAACGAACATAATTCCCAGGGATATTTCATGAAACAAACACAGCGTCATGACGCCATTATCGAACTGGTTAAAAAGCAGGGATACGTCAGCACCGAAGAGCTGGTGGAGCAGTTTGCCGTCAGCCCGCAAACCATTCGCCGCGACCTGAACGACCTGGCCGATCAGAACCGCATCCTTCGCCACCACGGCGGCGCGGCGCTGCCGTCCAGCTCGGTTAACACCTCCTGGCACGACCGTAAGGCCACGCAGACGGCTGAGAAAGAGCGCATTGCCCGGAAAGTGGCGAGCCAGATCCCGAACGGCGCGACGCTGTTTATTGATATCGGCACCACGCCGGAAGCGGTCGCCCATGCGCTGCTGGATCACGAAAACCTGCGCGTGGTGACCAACAACCTGAACGTCGCCAACACCCTGATGCAAAAAGATGATTTCCGCATTATCCTCGCGGGCGGCGAGCTGCGCAGCCGCGACGGCGGGATTATCGGCGAAGCGACGCTCGATTTTATCTCCCAGTTCCGCCTCGACTTCGGCATTCTGGGGATCAGCGGCATCGACAGCGACGGTTCCCTGCTGGAGTTTGATTACCACGAGGTGCGCACCAAGCGCGCGATTATCGAAAACTCACGCCACGTGATGCTGGTAGTAGATCACTCTAAGTTTGGCCGTAACGCGATGGTGAACATGGGCAGCATCAGCATGGTGGATGCGGTCTATACGGACGTACCGCCGCCTGCAGGGGTGATGCAGGTGATTAAAGATAATAATGTGCAGTTAGAGTTGTGTTGAGAAGCCTTTCTCCCTCTCCCTGTGGGAGAGGGCCGGGGTGAGGGCATCAGGCCGCACAAAACCTAAACGCCGTACCCCATCATCTTCAATAATTGCTGCGCGTGCAGCACGGCATCCTGACGGTGCGCCACGCCCAGCTTCTGATACAGATTGCGGATATGCGTTTTGATGGTGGTCGCCGCCACCGCCAGCTCGCCGGCAATCTGCTCGTTGCTATAGCCTGAATAGATCAGCCCCAGCACCTGCCATTCACGCTGGGTGAGCGGGCTGGTGCGGATAAGCTCCGGCACTTCCGGATGGTTCAGCAGACGTTCCACGAAGTTCTCATCGAAGTGCGCAAACTTGTGGCGGTGATGCTGGTTAATTTCGCGCAGAATGCGCTGGGCGCGATGCTGATCCAGCTCCGGCAGCGTGTTGAGCTGAATAAGCTGGCGCAGCTGCTGCGCCATCACTTCGCCTTCAATCACAAAGTGGCTGATAAACCCGGTGCGGTTGGCGAGCTGGAGTGCTTCCAGCAGTACGCGCTGGGCGTCGTTTTTGCGCCCCGCCTGCCAGTAAAGCTGGTTGAGCAGCAGCAGGTTGCGGTTCAGATCGCTCATCAGGCGCAGGCTGCGGGCGTTTTCGTTCAACTCCTCAAGCACGATCTCGGCAGGCTCGAAGTCACCCAGCAGGATCTGCACGCGGGCAATATTGCGCCACTGGCTCTGCAGGAAGTGGTTATTGGCAAATTCCGGTTTTGGCGTCTGGCGCAGCCAGTTGGCGGCGGATTTTTTGTCGCCGGTCATTTGCCAGTAAATCACCCGGACCTTGTCGGCGTTCGATACCCAGTCGCTGTGATACTGGCCGTTGCCGAGCAGGTTTTCCAGGCGGTTCAGGTGGTTGCGGGCATTATCCAGATCCCCGCGCGCCAGCGAGCACTGCACCAGCAGCGCCAGGCACTGCAGCTGCTGCTGCGGCTGGAAGCTGGAAAGGACGTCCACCCCCTGACGCGCGCAGCTTTCTGCTTCGTCCAGGCGCGACCATGCCCACAGCAGCTGGGCGCGAATACGCAACAGAAACTCGTGCATCGGCAGCTGTTCCAGATGCTGTTCACGAATCAGCTGGAACGCTTTTTCCTGATTCTCCCAGGCGGCCTGCAGGAAGCCCTGCGCGAATAAAATCTCGCTCTGCTGGATCAGGCTCCACAGCGCGTAGTGCCAGACATCGTGACGACGGGCCATCTGTTCGGTTTGCTGCATTAATGAAAGCGAACGGGTGAGATCGCCTTTGCAGTGCAGCACTTCACCGTGCACCGAGGTCGCCACAATGCGGCTGTAGAAGTTGGCCAGCGGAAGCTCATCCAGCGCGACCATGGCAAGGCGCTCTGCCTCGTCCGGGTCGCCATCGTTAATCGCCACCTGCGCGCGCAGGGCGTTAAACTCGCCGTGCAGGGTGACATCCATTTCGCTTTCCATCTCCTGCTCGGCGCGCGCCAGCAGGGTATTCACTTCGCTGTAGCGATGCTGGCTCTGCATCAGCCAGGCCTGCAGCAGCACCAGGCGCGGGTTCTCCAGCAGGCTCTCCCACGGCAGGGCTTTTAATGACTCTTCCAGCAGGGACAGTTCGCTGTGGTTAAACAGCCCCCACGCATGGTTGAGGAGGATATCGCGCAGCATGCCGGCATCACCGGCGGCCAGCGCGTGGTGGATAGCCTCGCTCGGGAAACCTTGCGCCATCCAGCTTTCGGCGGCGGCGCGGTGGATTTCCGGCAGTTCGACGGCCAGCTCCCACTGACAGCGCTGGCGCAGGAAGCTGCCAAACAGCGGGTGGTAGCTAAACCACTCGCCGGGATCGTCCATGCGGGTCAGGAAAAGGCCCTGACGTTCTATCTCTTCGAGCTGTAGCTGACCGTTTTCACAGCCCGTCACGCGCACGATCAGCGCATCGTTCATGGAACGCAGCAGAGAGCTTTTCAGCAGAAAATTGCGGGTAGAAGTATCGACGCTGTCCAGTACCTCATCCACCAGATAATCTGACAGGTGGCTGGCGTTAATGCCCGCCAGGCGGCGCGCGGACTGGTGCGTTGGGCTGTTATTCTGACGCGCGGAAAGGGCGATAAGCTGCAGCGCGGTGGCCCATCCCGCAACGTCATCGCAGAGGCGGCTGCTTTCGGCGGCCTCAATCGGTGAGGTCAGGCGGCAGTCGAAGAACTGTTTGGCTTCCTGATGCGTAAACGCGAGCTGTTGGCTGCCCACTTCCAGCAGCTGATCGCGCACGCGAAGGTTGGCAATGCCCAGCTGCGGCAGGTTGCGCGACAGGACGACCAGCGTCAGGTTTTCCGGCTGATGGCGAAGGAAGAAGCGCATCGACTCGTGGATCGCCGGGTTGGTGATCAGATGATAATCATCAATGACGACGTACAGCGGGCGATGCCATTCCGCCAGCTCAATAAAAATCTGCGAGAAAAGGGAGGACAGGCTGGCGTACTGGCGCTTCTGCACCATCACCTCACTGGCGGCACAGTGTCCGTTAGTTGCCTGCTGAATAGCAGCAACCAGGTAGCTGGCAAAACGCTCTTGCTGGTTATCGCCCTCGTCGAGGGAGTACCAGCCAAGATCGCTTTTACCTGCGGCCCATTGCGAAATGAGCGTTGTTTTTCCATAACCTGCAGGACTCGTTACCAGCGCCAGTCGGAAATTATGCGCGCCGGAAAGTTTAGCCAACAGACGCTCGCGGACCACCGTATGGTCAAGACGAACCGGGCGACTTAATTTGGACGGAATCAACATAGTTTTCACTTCACTGTGGGGAACGAGAGAATTTATTTTTTTTGCGCTTCGTAATTAATAGATATAAGGTCGGCCAATAAGGGAACTATTGCAAGTTATGTCGGGCTTTTGTGGCTCTGAATTTGCACTCTGTCACAAAACATTCCCGTACGGGGTGGAACTTTTTAAAAATGGCTCACACGCCGCGTGGATGCTGGTTTGTATGCATTTAGTGCGGTTACGCTGAAACTGGTTTCAGAAAGTTATAGTGACGTCAAAGTTAATAAAGTTTGGGTAAAGTTATGCGGGATTAATAGCCTTCCAGGGTAATCCTCAGTTGCAGAAATATTATTCTACGTAAGTAATCATTTCAGCGTGGATTAATTTCCTGCGAAACCGCATTTCATTTTTTTGACACTCTTCCAGGATAACTTTTCCTCCGCAGTGCACACTCACAGAGTGGCCTCGATCACACTTTTATGCTCATCCCCGCTACTCCTCCCTGTCTAATCCCCCACGGGAGGAGGAAGAGGCGAAATGAGCCAGGCACACTAGCGCTAACTTGTGTTCTCTTTCTAAAGGATGCCGATCCCCTATGTCACAGCCTACCTTCAACAAAGCTCAATTCCAGGCTGCCCTGACGCGTCAGTGGCAGCGTTTTGGCCTTCACGCCGCCAGCGAGATGACGCCTCACCAGTGGTGGCAGGCCGTGAGCGGCGCGCTCGCAGAGCAACTGGACGCTCAGCCGGTGGCGAAGCCTGTTAAAGGCCAGCGTCACGTGAACTACATTTCGATGGAATTCCTGATTGGCCGTCTGACCGGCAACAACCTGCTGAACCTCGGCTGGTATCAGGACGTCGGTGACGTCCTCAAAGAACACGACATTAACCTGACCGACCTGCTGGAAGAAGAGACTGACCCGGCGCTGGGCAACGGTGGTCTGGGACGCCTGGCGGCCTGCTTCCTGGATTCTATGGCTACCGTCGGCCAGTCGGCGATTGGCTACGGCCTGAACTATCAGTACGGTCTGTTCCGCCAGTCGTTCGCCGACGGGCATCAGATGGAAGCGCCGGACGACTGGCACCGCAATACCTACCCGTGGTTCCGCCACAACGCGCAGCTGGACGTGCATGTCGGCATTGGCGGGAAGGTCACAAAGCAGGGTCTTTGGGAACCGGCGTTTACCATTACCGGTGAAGCCTGGGATCTGCCGGTGCTCGGATACCGCAACGGCGTGTCGCAGCCTCTGCGCCTGTGGCAGGCGAAGCACGCGCATCCGTTCAACCTGACCAAATTCAACGACGGCGACTTCCTGCGCGCCGAGCAGCAGGGCATCGACGCCGAGAAGCTGACCAAAGTCCTCTACCCGAACGACAACCACCTGGCCGGTAAGAAGCTGCGCCTGATGCAGCAGTACTTCCAGTGCGCCTGCTCCGTGGCGGATATTCTGCGTCGCCATCACCTGGCGGGCCGCAAGCTGGCGCAGCTGCCGGACTTCGAAGTGATTCAGCTCAACGACACGCACCCGACCATTGCTATTCCCGAACTGCTGCGCGTGCTGATCGACGAGCATCAGCTGAGCTGGGACGACGCCTGGGCCATCACCAGCCGTACCTTTGCCTACACCAACCACACCCTGATGCCGGAAGCGCTCGAGTGCTGGGATGAGAAGCTGGTGAAAACGCTGCTGCCGCGCCACATGCAGATTATCAATAAAATTAACGACCAGTTTAAAGTGCTGGTGGATAAAACCTGGCCGGGCGACAAAGCCGTGTGGGCGAAGCTGGCGGTCGTGCATGATAAACAGGTGCGCATGGCGAACATGTGCGTAGTCAGCGGCTTCGCGGTGAACGGTGTGGCGGCGCTGCACTCGGATCTGGTGGTGAAAGATCTGTTCCCGGAATACCACCAGCTGTGGCCGACTAAGTTCCATAACGTGACCAACGGCATCACGCCGCGCCGCTGGATCAAGCAGTGCAACCCGCTGCTGGCCGGCCTGCTGGATAAAACCCTGAAAAAAGAGTGGGCCAACGATCTGGATCAGCTGATTGCTCTGGAAAAACAGGCTGACAGCGCGAAGTTCCGCGAGCAGTACCGCGCGATCAAGCTGGAGAACAAGGTTCGCCTGGCGGCGTTCGTGAAGGTGCGTACCGGGATTGAGATCAACCCGAACGCGATTTTCGACATCCAGATCAAACGCCTGCACGAGTACAAACGTCAGCACCTGAACCTGCTGCACATTCTGGCGCTGTACAAAGAGATCCGCGAGAACCCGCAGGCCGACCGCGTGCCGCGCGTGTTCCTGTTCGGTGCGAAAGCGGCGCCGGGCTACTACCTGGCGAAAAACATTATCCTCGCCATCAATAAGGTGGCGGCGGCGATCAACAGCGATCCGAAAGTGGGCGACAAGCTGAAGGTGGTGTTCCTGCCGGATTACTGCGTCTCTGCGGCTGAAATGCTGATCCCGGCGGCGGATATCTCCGAGCAGATCTCCACGGCAGGTAAAGAAGCGTCCGGTACCGGCAACATGAAGCTGGCGCTGAACGGCGCGCTGACCGTCGGCACGCTGGACGGTGCAAACGTCGAAATCGCCGAGAAGGTCGGCGAGGAGAACATCTTTATCTTCGGCCATACTGTTGAAGAAGTGAAAGCCATCAAGGCCAAAGGCTACGACCCGGTGAAATGGCGTAAAAAAGACAACGTGCTGGATGCGGTGCTGAAAGAGCTGGAAAGCGGTAAGTACAGCGACGGTGATAAGCATGCGTTTGACCAGATGCTGCACAGCATGGGCAAACAGGGCGGCGATCCGTATCTGGTGATGGCGGACTTCGCGGCCTACGTTGAGGCGCAGAAGCAGGTCGACGTGCTGTACCGCGACCAGGAGGCCTGGACCCGCGCGTGCATTCTGAACACCGCGCGCTGCGGTATGTTCAGCTCTGACCGCTCAATCCGTGATTATCAGTCCCGTATCTGGCAGGCAAAACGCTAAGGAAGCGCGATGGAGAGTAAACGTCTGGACAGTGCCGCGCAGGCGGCGGGAATTAGCCTCAGTTACATCAATGCGCACGGCAAACCGCAGTCTATTGGTGCGGACACCAAAAGACGTTTGCTGGATGCCATGCACAAAACCGACGCGAAAGCGTCGGCTGCACCGGTGCCAAACGTGAAGGTATTCACCGCGGGCAAAAAGATGCCGCTAGCGGTGGAGGGGCGGGGGGAGTTTAGCTGGCTGCTCACCACCGAAGAGGGGCATCAGCACAAGGGTCACGCCACCGGCGGCAAGGCGCTTAACCTTCCGGCGAAGCTGCCGGAGGGCTACCACACCTTAACGCTCACCCAGGACGATCGGCGTTTTCACTGCCGGGTGATCGTCGCGCCAAAACGCTGCTACGAGCCGCAGGCGCTGCTTGAAGGCAAAAAGCTGTGGGGCGCCTGCGTGCAGCTTTACACGCTGCGCTCCGACAGCAACTGGGGCATCGGGGATTTTGGCGATCTGAAAAAGATGCTGGCATCCGTGGGCGAGCGCGGCGGCGCGTTTATCGGCCTCAACCCGATCCACGCGCTCTATCCGGCGAACCCGGAAAGCGCAAGTCCGTACAGCCCGTCATCCCGCCGCTGGATGAACGTAATTTATATCGACGTTAACGCGTTAGATGATTTCAAAAACAGCAAAGAGGCGCAGGCGTGGTGGAAACTCCCGACCACGCAGCAGCTTCTGAAGCAGGCGCGCGAGGCGGATTGGGTCGACTATTCCACCGTCACCTCGCTGAAGATGGCCGCGCTGCGTCTGGCGTGGAAAGGCTTTGCGCAGCGCGATGACGAGCAGATGGCGGCCTTCCGACAGTTTGTGACGCAGGAAGGCGAAAGCCTTTACTGGCAGGCGGCGTTCGACGCGCTTCATGCGTATCAGGTAAAAGAGGATGAAATGCGCTGGGGCTGGCCGGTCTGGCCCGAAGCGTATCGGTCCGTCAACACGCCTGAGGTGAAAGCCTTCTGTAAAAAATATGCCGATGAAGTGGACTTCTATCTGTGGCTGCAGTGGCTGGCGTACAGCCAGTTTGCCGCCTGCTGGCAGGTGAGTCAGGGCTATAACATGCCGATCGGCCTGTATCGCGATCTGGCCGTCGGCGTGGCGGAAGGCGGGGCGGAAACCTGGTGTGACCGTGAACTTTACTGCCTCAAGGCCTCCGTGGGTGCGCCACCGGATATCCTTGGCCCGCTGGGGCAGAACTGGGGCCTGCCGCCGATGGACCCGCACGTGATGGCGGCGCGCGCCTACGAGCCGTTTATCGACCTGCTGCGTGCGAACATGCAGAACTGCGGGGCGCTGCGCATTGACCACGTGATGTCCGTGCTGCGCCTGTGGTGGATCCCCTACGGTGAAACGGCGGATCACGGGGCGTACGTGCAGTATCCCGTTGACGATCTGCTCGCGATCCTCGCGCTGGAAAGTAAGCGTCACCAGTGCATGGTGATCGGTGAAGATCTCGGCACCGTACCGGTGGAAATCGTCAGCAAGCTCCGCGACAGCGGCGTCTACTCCTACAAAGTCCTCTATTTTGAAAGCGATCATGAGAAAACCTTCCGCGCGCCGCAGGCGTACCCGGAACAGTCAATGGCAGTCGCGACGACGCATGACCTTCCTGTGCTTAAAGGCTATTGGGAAAGCGGCGACCTGACGCTCGGTAAATCCCTGGGGCTGTATCCTGATGAAGAGGTGCTGCGCGGTCTGTATCAGGATCGCGAGCTGGCGAAGCAGGGCTTGCTGGATGCGCTGCACAAGCATGGCTGTCTGCCGAAGCGCGCCGGGCATAAGGCGTCGCTGATGTCGATGACGCCAACGCTTAACCGTGGCTTACAGCGCTACATCGCCGACAGCAACAGCGCGCTGCTGGGGCTGCAGCCGGAAGACTGGATTGGTATGGCGGAGCCGGTGAACATTCCGGGCACCAGCTATCAGTACAAGAACTGGCGCCGCAAGCTGTCCATGTCGCTTGAGACGATGTTTGCCGATGACGGGGTGAACAGGCTGATTAAGGATTTGGACAAGCGGCGAAAAGCAGCCGCGAAGAAATGATAAAAACCCGCCGGTGGCGGGTTTTTTATTGCCCGGTGGCGCTGCGCTTACCGGGCCTACATGGATCGAGTAGGTCGGGTAAGGCGTAGCCGCCACCCGACTTATCGCATCAGATAACCATATTCAACAGCAGCACCCCAACCAGCCCGCACACGGAAATAATGGTTTCCAGCATGGACCAGGACTTGATGGTTTCACCGATCGTCAGGTTGAAATACTCCTTGAACAGCCAGAAGCCCGGATCGTTAACGTGAGAGAAAATCACGCTGCCGGAGCCGACCGCGATAACCATCAGCTCAGGGCTTACGCCCGTGGTCGCGATCAGCGGTGCGACAATACCGCCTGCGGTGATCGCCGCAACGGTTGCTGAACCGAGCGCGATACGCAGAACCGCCGCGATTGACCAGGCCATAAAGAGCGGCGACACGTTGGTTTCATGCATCATGGCAGCGATGTATTTATCCACGCCGCTGTCGACCAGCACCTGCTTGAACGCACCGCCGCCGCCGATGATCAGGAGCATCATGGCAATGATTTTGATGGAGGAGGTCAGCGTGTCGTTGATCTGATCCATTGAACGACCGCGGTTCAGACCGAAGGTGAACATCGCGATCAGCACCGCAATCAGCGTTGCCATTACCGGGTCACCCAGGAATTCTGCAACGGACAGGAACGCGTGGCCTTTCGGCAGGATCATCTCAGCCACGGCACGCATCGCCATCAGGATAACCGGCACCAGTGAGGTCCAGACGCTGACGCCAAAGCCCGGCATCTCTTCTTCGGTAAAGGTTTTGGCGCTGTACAGACCTTCCGGAATCGGCTTGTCGATGCCTTTCAGGAAACGCGCAAAGACCGGGCCTGCCAGAATCACGGTTGGGATCGCCAGAATCGTACCGAACAGCAGGGTTTTACCCATATCGGCGTGGAAGATGGTGGCAATAGCGGTTGGACCCGGGTGCGGGGGCAGGAAGCCGTGGGTGACGGACAGCGCGGCCGCCATTGGCACACCAACGAACAGCAGCGGAATGTTGGCCGCCGCCGCAATGGTGAACACCAGCGGCAGCATCAGCACGAAGCCCACTTCGTAGAACAGCGCGAAGCCGACGGTGAAGCCGGTTAAGACCACGGCCCACTGAATGTGCTGTTTACCGAATTTGGCAATCAGGGTGGTGGCAATACGCTGCGCGCCCCCGCAGTCCGCCAGCATTTTGCCGAGCATGGCACCGAAGCCCATGATCAGCGCCAGGCTGCCGAGCGTACCGCCGACGCCGGCCTTGATGGAGCTAATAACCTTAACCAGCGGCATACCCTGCATCAGACCGACTGCAAGTGCCACCAGAACCAGAGCGATAAACCCGTTCAGCTTGAAGCGGATCATCAAGAGCAGTAATAACACAACACCGATAGCGACGATGACTAATGGCATGATTTACCTGGCCTTTGAATTGTTATGGGTAACGTCATTGTTTCAACGACAAATTCCGATTGTCCCAACTGGGAACAGAGCGTTAACGGCACTCATACTGATGCCGGCGAAACCATTAAGTTTAGTCGGCTGTTATAAGGGTGTTGAGTGCCCACGAGAATGATACGGGTAACATGCGGTGATTGAGAATCACCCAGGCAGGTAAAATTTAAATTATGAGATGCAGGTCAACATATGGAGGAGGAAGGCAAGGAAAGGTAGGCCCGGTAAGCGCAGCGCCACCGGGCGGTACAAACGGGGGACTGAATTAGTAGTAAGAGTGCTCGCCGCGCTGGTGCTCGGTCAGATCGCGCACGCCTTTCAGTTCCGGGAATTCGTTCAGCAGCTGCTTCTCGATCCCTTCTTTCAGGGTCACGTCGACCATGGAGCAACCGTTACAGCCGCCGCCGAACTGCAGGATCGCCAGACCGTCTTCCGTGATTTCCATCAGGGAAACGCGACCGCCGTGGCCCGCCAGCTGTGGGTTGATCTGGGATTGCAGCAGATACTCAACGCGCTCCATCAGCGGGGCATCGTCGGAGACTTTACGCATTTTCGCGTTCGGCGCTTTCAGGGTCAGCTGAGAACCCAGCTGATCGGTGACGAAGTCGATCTCCGCATCGTCAAGATACGGCGCGCTCAGCTCGTCGACGTAAGCGGTGAGCTGTTCAAATTTAAGGGCAGTGTCAGTTGCTTCCACAGCGTCCGGAGGACAATACGAGACACCACATTCTGCATTCGGAGTGCCTGGATTGATCACAAACACGCGGATCTGCGTCCCTTCTTCCTGATTTGCCAGCAGTTTGGCAAAGTGCGCTTGTGCAGAATCGGAAATACGGATCATAGCTTTGGCCTAATAGTTGACTAAATTACCTGGGTATAATCATACGCCCATTGAAGAAGGGCTACAAGGTACGGCACAGACACCATACCTGAACCGACGCCGCGCCGCTTCGCAAAAGCAGTCGGGAAAGTTCAGCCACGGTACTGCCCGTCGTGACGACATCATCCACAATCGCGATATGGAGGCCGTTGACCGGCAATTCAAGGCGAAAGGCGTTTCGCAGGTTTCTTTTGCGTAGCCGGGCGTTCAGCTGATGCTGTATCGCCGTCGCGTGAACGCGCGTCAGGGCTGAGGGCGCATAACGGCAGCCGAGCCAGCGGGCAAGCGGGCGGCAGAGCAGGTCACTCTGGTTAAAGCCGCGCCGCCACTGTCGGCGGTGGTAGAGCGGGACATTCACGATCGTGTCGACGCGGGGCAGGGCGCGGGTCCGTCGGGCCTGCAAAATTGCCAGCAGCAGCAGGCGGGCAAGCGGCTGCGCCAGAACGCTCTGGCCGGAAAACTTCAGCCTGAGAATAAGACCGCTAAGCGGCGGAACATAATCATCAACCGCCACCAGCGCACGCCAGGGCGGCGATTTTTTCAGGCAACGGCCGCAGGGAAGCAGCCGATTGACGGCGGGTAAACCGCACTGCGGACACCGGTTGATACGACACTTCAGCGAGCGCGTGCAGACTGAACAGATCCCCCACGCGCTCAGCGCAAGCGGCATTCGGCATAGCCAGCACAAGCCGGGCACTGTTAGCATGTGTAACCTCCATGTTTTGAAAAGAGAACAGTAACTGATGAAGACGCTGTGGTGGCAGACCGTTGGGACGGGAAATTGTCATCTTGTGCTGCTGCACGGATGGGGACTGAATGCGGAAGTGTGGCATTGCATAAGCGAGGAACTCGCCTCGCATTTTACGCTGCACCTGGTTGATTTACCGGGATTTGGCCGCAGCCACGGCTATGGCGCACTGTCGCTGGACGAGATGGCGCAGGAGGTGGTAGACGCCGCGCCGAAAAATGCCATCTGGCTCGGCTGGAGCCTGGGCGGGCTGGTGGCAAGCAGGATTGCCCTGGCTTACCCCGAGCGCGTGCAGGCGCTGGTAACGGTGGCCTCGTCGCCGTGTTTCAGCGCCCGGGACGCGTGGCCGGGGATCAAACCTGACGTGCTGGCCGGTTTCCAGCAGCAGCTGAGCGAAGATTTTCAGCGCACGGTAGAACGCTTCCTGGCGCTACAGACGATGGGCACCGACACCGCCCGCCAGGATGCGCGTACCCTGAAGCAAACGGTGCTTTCCCTGCCGATGCCGGACGTTGAGGTGCTCAACGGTGGGCTGGAGATCCTGAAAACGGCCGATCTGCGTGAGCCGCTGATTTCGCTTCCGATGCCGCACCTGCGCATCTACGGCTATCTCGACGGGCTGGTGCCGCGCAAGGTGGTTCCGCTGCTGGATGCGCTGTGGCCCGAAAGCGAATCCCTGATCGTTGCCAAAGCGGCGCACGCGCCGTTTATCTCTCATCCGGCTGAGTTTTGCTCGGCGCTGTTGGCATTAAGTCAACGTTTAAACTGATTATTTTCCAACCCGCCTGGCAAAAGTGACGCACCGCAACAATACTCAATATATCGTTGCGGTTGTTGAGCAGACGATGATCAAAACAACAATCTAAGGAGAGTCATGGTATGAAACTTGTCACAGGTATTGTTACATCTCTGGTTATTGGGTCACTGTCATTCGGCGCGCTTGCTGCAGAAGAGCTGGCAAAAGATAAAGTCAAAGATATGAATCTGACCAAAGTGGGTGAGATCACAACGTCTGACACCACCGCGCCAATGGACGCGAAGCGCGAGCTGTCCAAGAAGGCGGATGAGCTGGGCGGGAAATACTACGTGATCACCAGCGCAGAGAAATACACCAAAGACGTGCGTGCAACCGCGGACGTGTATAAGTAATACAATAAAGCCGGGCTGCATTGCCCGGCTTTGTTAACGCAGCGCCCACCACTCCCTGAGACAGGCTTTACCTTCCGGACAGCTTTTACAGCTTCCCGATAAGCACCCGTCGGGCTCTTCCTGAATGCGCACGGCTTTTCCCATCGCTTCCAGTCTTTCCAGCATGGCATCGATCATCGGCTGCGGCGTGTGCAGGCTGAGGCTGAGCTGTTTTGCCTCCATTCGCCCCTGCAGCGCCAGTAAATCACGAACCTGAATCAACGATGCCATCTGTTTGCCCCTCAGTGACAGTCGCCCGCCGGGCTGTCGCAGCAGGTAGTTGGCGTTTTACGCGTTGCCAGCAGGTTGACATCAACGCGGCTGCGCGCCCTGCGCAATAGGCCCATCACAACCACGTTGAACAGGATCACCGCCAGGATGCAGACCAGGCTGTAACGCGGATGCTGGCTAAAGTTAGCGGTCTGGTAAAAGACCGTCGACAGCGAGTAGGCGATGTTCAGCCCCCACAATATGGAGAAGCCCATCCAGCCGCGGCTGGACTCGCGGGCAATTGCCCCCATCACCGAGATGCACGGGATATAGAGCAGAACGAAGATCAGATAGCTGTAGGCCGCGGAGGCGCTGCCGAATTTCTCGCTCATTACGCCCATTGCGCCGGTCGCCATTTCGCCGTCGCCTTTACTGGCTTCGATTGGGTTTGCCAGCACGCTCAGGCTAAAGGTGTCTTTCAGGCTCTGCCAGGTTTCTTCAACGGCGCCCAGCAGTTCGTCGCCGAGGCTAAACTCTGCCGGATTAAAGTCTTGCTCCTGAATGTTCTCGGCGGTGTAGAGCGTGTTCAGCGTCCCGACAACCACCTCTTTCGCCATCGCGCCGGTGAACAGGCCGACGGTTGCCTGCCAGTTATCCTCATGCACGCCAATCGGTTTAAAGATTGGGGTAATCACGCGGCTGACGGAGGCGAGGGCGGAGTCGTTGATGTTGTCCGCCGCCTGGCCGCTGAGGGTGAAGCTGTTCAGGGCGCTCAGGAAGATGCTGACGATAACAATCACCTTACCGGCGCGCAGAACGAAGCCTTTCAGGCGCTGCCAGGTCTGGATCGCCAGGCTCTTCAGGTGCGGAACGTGATACACCGGCAGCTCCATCACGAACGGCGATGCTTCACCGCGCATGATGGTGTGCTTCAGCATTAATCCGGTCAGGATCGCCATCACGATCCCCAGCACGTACAGCGAGAAGACCGCCAGCGCGCCCTGCTGACCAAAGAAGGCCGCCGCAAAGACCGCGAAGATGGCCAGACGCGCGCCGCAGGACATAAACGGCGCCATCATGATGGTCATCAGGCGTTCGCGCGGCGCATCCAGCGTGCGTGCGCCCATCACCGACGGCACGTTACAGCCGAAGCCGACAATCAGCGGCACGAAGGATTTCCCCGGCAGCCCCAGCGCCTGCATCAGGCGGTCCATCACGAACGCCGCGCGCGCCATGTAGCCGGAGTCCTCCAGGAAGGAGAGGAACAGATACATCATGCCGATCTGCGGCACCAGCGGAAGCACGGTGTTGATACCGCCGCCGATGCCCTGGGCAAGGAAGATGGTCAGCCATTCCGGGAAATGCAGGGTGTAGCCCAGCCACTGAATGCCGTGCACGAAGATCGCCACGGAACCGGCGTCGAAAACAGGCTGGAGCGCGCCGCCGATGTTAATGGCGAGCAGGAACATCAGGTACATCACCAGTAAAAACACCGGCAGTCCCAGGAAGCGGTTAAGCACAATTTTGTCCACGGCGGCGGTAAAGCGGCTTGGCTCTGCCGTCAGGGCGTTGCTGACCACGTCGCAAATCGCGGCGATGGCCTGATAGCGCGCGTCCGCAATGTGCAGCGCGGGGTCGTCAAGCTCGTTGCTCAGGTGCGCCAGCGCAACGTCGAGTTTATCTGCCGCATCGCCCGCGTAGGCGCGGCTGTAGATATCACCTTCCAGCATCTGCAGGCCGAGCCACTGGCGCTGTCTGGCGGGCATGGATTTGTCCATCTCCTGCGCCAGCCTGTCCGCTTCGCGCAGCAGCGGCTGCGCGTAGTGCACCAGCTCAACGTCGGCATTGCCCGCATGACGATCGATTGCCAGCTTTAGGGCATCAATGCCGCGTGCGCGGGTAGAAACCAGCGGAACCACCGGACAGCCCAGGCGAGCGGAGAGAGCGTCGACGTCGATGCGCAGTTTTTGCTTCTCTGCGATGTCGAGCATGTTGAGCGCCACGATGCAGGGAATACCCAGCTCAAGCAGCTGCAGCGTGAGATAGAGATTACGCTCAAGGTTAGAGGCATCGACCACGTTAATTAATAAATCCGCGTCGCCGCTCAGAATATAGTGGCAGGCAATCTGCTCATCGAGAGAGGTTTGGGATGAAATGGTGGTGAGCGAATAGGTGCCGGGCAGATCGACCAGCGTGACCTGGTTGTCCGTCGTCGTGAACTGGCCTTCTTTACGTTCAACCGTCACGCCTGCCCAGTTACCCACGCGCTGGCGTGCGCCGGTGAGCTGATTAAATAAGGTTGTCTTGCCGGAATTAGGATTGCCAATTAAGCCAATAGTTAATTTTTTCATTGTTTTAGACTCGCTGAACCGCTGGCGTGTTATTGAGATAAGGCTTCGACTTCAATTAACGCGAGGTCTTTTTTTCGGAGTACCAGATTAACGCGCCGGGTTTCGATATGAACAGGGTCGCCCAACGGCGCTACGCGCACCACCTGAAATGATGAGCCGGGCAGCATGCCTAGCGATAACAGCTTCTGCCGATAGGCCGGGCTAATTTCACGGGTAAAACCGGTAATTTTCCATGCACTGTCTGGAGTGAATTGCATAGCGCCTGATTCCACGAGAGGTTAAATAATCTACACTGCGATGATAATGAGAATAGTTTTTATCAGCAATAATAAAACTGTGACGGAATGTTGTTTGCGGTATTAATTTACGGCTTGTTTGACCTTGCTCAATATTTGCCGAATTGCCTGGAAAACGAAAAGGGGAGTATTTGTTAACGGGGTGATAATTGGTGGTTTAAATATGGATATGCAATCGGTTTCATATATTTCGAATAATATTTCCCCTCACCCCGGCCCTCTCCCCAAAGGGGCGAGGGTGTAATCGTTCCCTCTCCCCTTTGGGGAGAGGGTTAGGGTGAGGGGTGTTAACAGCCTTAGCGTTTCTTACCCATTGCCGCCGCCAGCGCATCCATCATCGCGCTGTTGCCTGCCGGCTGGGCGTCACGACCGCGCGGCTTCGCGGCTTTAGCCGCAGGACGCTGCTGCTCGCGGCCACCGCCGTTGCCGCCGCGGCGCGCGTTGGTTTCGCCGGGCTGCTCGTCGAGACGCATGGTTAAAGCGATACGCTTGCGCTGCAGATCCACTTCCAGCACTTTGACCTTCACGATGTCGCCCGCTTTGACCACGGTGTGCGGGTCTTCAACGAACTTGTCGGCGAGGGAGGAAATATGCACCAGACCGTCCTGATGCACGCCGATATCCACAAACGCGCCAAAGTTGGTGACGTTAGTGACTGCGCCCTCCAGCACCATGCCCGGCAGGAGATCGTTCATGGTCTCCACGCCGTCGGCAAAGGTCGCGGTTTTAAACTCAGGACGCGGATCGCGGCCCGGTTTTTCCAGCTCTTTGATGATGTCGGTGACCGTCGGTACGCCAAACTGCTCGTCGGTAAAATCAGACGCTTTCAGGTTACGCAGCGCGCCGTTGTCGCCCATCAGGTCTTTCAGCGCCTGCTGGGTCGCGGCCAGAATGCGCTCCACCACCGGGTAGGCTTCCGGGTGAACGGTAGAGGCATCGAGCGGGTTATCGCCGTGGTTGATGCGCAGGAAGCCCGCGCACTGCTCAAACGCTTTTGGCCCCAGACGGCTCACCTTCAGCAACTGCTGACGGTTCTGGAACTGGCCGTTCTCATCGCGCCAGGCCACGATGTTCTGCGCCATCATGCGGGTTAAGCCCGCCACGCGGGTCAGCAGGGGCACGGAGGCGGTGTTCAGATCGACGCCGACGGCGTTCACGCAGTCTTCCACAACCGCGTCCAGCTTGCGCGCCAGCTGCGTCTGGCTCACGTCGTGCTGGTACTGGCCCACGCCGATGGATTTCGGGTCGATTTTCACCAGCTCCGCCAGCGGGTCCTGCAGGCGACGGGCGATAGAGACCGCGCCGCGCAGGGAAACGTCGAGATCCGGGAACTCCAGCGCCGCCAGCTCGGAGGCGGAATAGACGGATGCGCCCGCTTCGCTGACGATCACTTTCTGCGCCGTCACTTTCGGGAACTGCTTCTGCACGTCGAGGTAGAAACGTTCGGTTTCGCGTGACGCCGTGCCGTTGCCGATGGCGACCAGCTCCACGTTGTATTTTTCGCACAGCGCCGCCACCACGACGGCCGCTTTCGCTGCCTGGCCGGTGTGCGGATAGATAGTATCGGTCGCCACCAGCTTGCCGGTGCCGTCAACCACGGCGACCTTCACGCCGGTACGCAGGCCCGGATCGAGACCCATGGTGGCGCGCAGGCCCGCAGGAGCGGCCATCAGCAGGTCGTGCAGGTTACGGGCAAACACATTGATCGCTTCGTCTTCGGCGCGCTCGCGCACGGTGCCCATCAGCTCGGTTTCGAGGTGCATCAGCACCTTGATGCGCCAGGTCCAGCTCACCACGCCTTTGCGCCAGCTGTCCGCCGGAGCGTTGTTCAGGCGCAGGCTGAGATGATCGATGATGATCTGCTCGCAGTGGCTCTCTTTCGGCGGCTCGTCAAACTGAGGGTCGGCGTTCAGGGAGAGCTGCAGCACGCCTTCGTTGCGGCCGCGGAACATCGCCAGCGCGCGGTGAGACGGTGCGGTAGAAATCGGTTCGTGGTGATCGAAGTAGTCGCGGAACTTCGCGCCTTCTTCCTCTTTGCCCGCCACCACGGTAGAGACGATGTGGGCATTCTTCCACAGATAGTCACGCACTTTAGCGAGCAGGGCGGCGTCTTCAGAGAAGCGCTCCATCAGAATGTAGCGTGCGCCGTCGAGAGCGGCCTTGGTGTCCGCTACGCCTTTGTCGGCGTCGATGAATTTCGCCGCTTCGGTTTCCGGGTCGTGGGACGGCTCGTTCCACAGCAGGTCGGCCAGCGGCTCAAGGCCCGCTTCAATCGCAATCTGCCCGCGCGTGCGGCGCTTCGGCTTGTACGGCAGATAGAGATCTTCGAGTTCGGTTTTGCTCAGGGTGCCGTTGATGGCTTTTTCCAGGTCGCTGGTGAGCTTGCCCTGTTCGCCAATGGATTTAAGGATTGCCTGACGTCGGTCTTCCAGCTCGCGCAGGTAGCCCAGACGGGTTTCCAGGTTACGCAGCTGCGTGTCGTCCAGACCGCCGGTGACTTCCTTACGATAGCGTGCAATAAACGGCACGGTGTTCCCTTCATCAAGCAGGCGAACGGCAGCTTCTACCTGTTCGGCCCTGGCCTGAATATCACCCGCAATAATGCGGCAGAGCGAATCTTTCATCATGGCTTTATCATCTTGTGGGTCAAAAATCAGGGGATAGTTATACGGGCTGGCACGGCAAAATGCCAGCCGGGGAGGGCGCTCTCGGACTATTTAACGTACTCGATTTCGTTCACGTACCAGCTCGCTTCACCGGACGGCGTCTGGACGACGGCCAGATCGCCCACTTCCTTTTTCAGCAGCGCGCGGGCCATCGGCGAATCGATAGAGATGTAATCCTTACGACCAAAAATTTCATCGTAGCCAACGATGCGAAAGCGCAGGGTGTTACCGTCGTCATTTTCGATCTCCACCCAGGCACCGAAGAACACCTTGCCCTCCTGCTGCGGGGAGTAATCGACAATTTTGAGATTTTCGAGGCACTTTGTCAGATACCGCACCCGGCGGTCGATTTCGCGCAGCCGCTTTTTGTTGTACTGGTAGTCCGCATTTTCGCTGCGATCGCCCAGGCTTGCGGCCCAGGTGACCTTTTTGGTCACTTCCGGGCGCTCCTCGCGCCACAGGTAATCCATCTCTTTTTTGAGTTTTTCGTACCCTTCGCGGGTGATCAGGGGCGTTTTCATGGTGAAGCCTTTGCTGCCGGTTAACTGTCTTGCGCACAATACGTACCACAGAGTGTAACAGACAGGATTAATAATGATTTATGTGATGAAATGAGCAGATAAGCTGCTGTTAAATATGCTTTGTAACAATTTCGACTAGAATTTATACCAGAATTAGCTGGTCGAATACGTGCACTTTTTTAGAATACGCTGTTACAAAGACTATCCGAACCTTTGGGAGTACACACAATGCAAGAAAACTACAAAATTCTGGTCGTGGATGACGACATGCGCCTGCGCGCGCTGCTTGAGCGTTATCTGACCGAGCAGGGCTTCCAGGTTCGTAGCGTCGCGAACGCCGAGCAGATGGACCGTCTGCTGACCCGCGAATCTTTCCACCTGATGGTCCTCGACCTGATGCTGCCTGGCGAAGACGGGCTTTCTATTTGCCGCCGTCTGCGCAGCCAGAGCAACCCGATGCCGATCATCATGGTGACCGCGAAGGGCGAGGAAGTTGACCGTATCGTGGGCCTCGAAATCGGTGCGGACGACTACATTCCAAAACCGTTTAACCCGCGCGAGCTGCTGGCGCGTATTCGCGCCGTGCTGCGCCGTCAGGCGAACGAACTGCCTGGCGCACCGTCGCAGGAAGAAGCGGTCATCGCCTTCGGTAAGTTCAAGCTGAACCTCGGCACCCGCGAGATGTTCCGTGAAGACGAGCCAATGCCGCTTACCAGCGGTGAGTTTGCGGTACTGAAAGCGCTGGTCAGCCACCCGCGCGAGCCGCTCTCCCGCGACAAGCTGATGAATCTGGCGCGCGGTCGTGAATACTCCGCAATGGAACGCTCCATTGACGTGCAGATCTCTCGTCTGCGCCGCATGGTGGAAGAAGATCCTGCGCATCCTCGTTATATTCAGACCGTGTGGGGTCTGGGCTACGTGTTCGTCCCGGACGGCGCTAAAGCATGAGGCGAATGCGCTTCTCGCCGCGAAGCTCGTTTGCCCGTACCCTGCTGTTGATCGTCACCCTGCTGTTCGTCAGCCTGGTGACGACCTACCTGGTGGTGCTGAACTTTGCGATCCTGCCTAGCCTCCAGCAGTTTAATAAGGTCCTGGCCTACGAAGTCCGTATGCTGATGACCGATAAGCTGCAGCTGGAGGACGGCACGCAGCTGGTTGTTCCCCCGGCGTTTCGCCGTGAAATCTACCGCGAGCTGGGCATTTCGCTCTACTCAAACGAAGCGGCGGAAGACGCTGGTCTGCGCTGGGCGCAGCACTACGAATTCCTCAGCCAGCAGATGGCGCAGCAGCTGGGCGGCCCAACGGAAGTGCGCGTTGAGGTTAACAAAAGCTCGCCGGTCGTCTGGCTGAAAACCTGGCTGTCACCCAATATCTGGGTGCGCGTTCCGCTCACTGAAATCCATCAGGGCGACTTCTCGCCGCTGTTCCGCTATACGCTCGCGATTATGCTGCTGGCGATAGGCGGCGCGTGGCTGTTTATCCGTATTCAGAACCGACCGCTGGTCGACCTGGAGCACGCGGCGCTGCAGGTCGGTAAAGGGATTATTCCTCCCCCGCTGCGCGAGTATGGCGCGTCGGAAGTCCGTTCGGTGACGCGCGCGTTTAACCACATGGCGGCCGGCGTGAAGCAGCTGGCGGACGACCGTACGCTGCTGATGGCGGGGGTTAGCCATGACCTGCGCACCCCGCTGACGCGTATTCGTCTGGCGACGGAGATGATGGGGGAAGAGGATGGCTATCTTGCCGAGTCCATCAATAAGGACATCGAAGAGTGTAATGCCATCATCGAGCAGTTCATCGACTACCTCCGCACCGGGCAGGAGATGCCGATGGAGATGGCCGACCTGAACGCGGTGCTGGGCGAAGTGGTGGCTGCGGAAAGCGGCTACGAGCGCGAGATTGATACCGACCTGCAGGCGGGCGAGATCCAGGTGCGCATGCACCCGCTCTCCATCAAACGTGCGGTCGCCAATATGGTGGTCAACGCGGCGCGCTACGGTAACGGCTGGATTAAGGTCAGCAGCGGATCTGAACTCAACCGCGCCTGGTTCCAGGTGGAGGACGACGGTCCGGGCATCAAGCCCGAGCAGCGTAAGCATCTGTTCCAGCCGTTTGTGCGCGGCGACAGCGCGCGCAGCACCAGCGGAACCGGCTTAGGCCTGGCGATTGTTCAACGTATTATCGATAACCACAACGGACTGCTGGAGATTGGCACCAGCGAGCGGGGCGGATTAAGCATTCGCGCCTGGCTGCCGGTGCCGGTGACGCGGGGGCATGTGAAAGAGGGTTAAGCCTTAAAGGTGCGGTCTGATGCCCTCACCCCGGCCCTCTCCCACGGGGAGAGGGAGAAAACATTAAAAAAGGCAACTTTCGTTGCCTTTTTGCTTTTACCTTGGTCCCGCGCTCACCAGCGCAGCACCCGCCGGGGTATCGGTATACTTCTCGAAGTTCTCAATAAACAGCTTCGCCAGCGATTCCGCCTTCTCGCGCCACTGCTCCGGTGAACCGTAGGTATTGCGCGGGTCGAGGATATGCGTATCCACGCCCGGCAGCGACGTTGGGATCGCCAGATCGAACATCGGCAGGGTGAAGGTTTCGGCGTTATCCAGCGAACCATCCAGAATGGCGTCGATAATGGCGCGCGTATCTTTGATGGAAATGCGTTTGCCGGTACCGTTCCAGCCGGTGTTCACCAGGTATGCCTGCGCGCCGGATGCCTGCATGCGTTTCACCAGCACTTCTGCATACTGGGTCGGGTGCAGCGACAGGAATGCCGCGCCGAAGCAGGCGGAGAAGGTTGGGGTTGGCTCCGTCACGCCGCGCTCGGTACCCGCCAGCTTGGCGGTGAAGCCGGAGAGGAAGTGGTACTGCGTCTGGTTAGCGGTCAGGCGAGACACCGGCGGCAACACGCCAAACGCATCGGCGGTGAGGAAAATCACCTTCGTGGCATGACCTGCCTTCGACACCGGCTTGACGATATTGTCGATGTGGTAGATCGGATACGACACGCGGGTGTTTTCGGTTTTCGACGCATCGTCGAAGTCGATGGAACCGTCGGCACGCACGGTGACGTTTTCCAGCAGCGCGTCGCGACGGATCGCGTGGAAGATGTCCGGCTCAGCCTCTTCAGACAGGCGGATGGTCTTCGCGTAGCAGCCGCCTTCGAAGTTAAATACGCCGTCATCGTCCCAGCCGTGTTCGTCATCGCCAATCAGGCGGCGTTTCGGGTCGGTGGACAGCGTAGTTTTCCCGGTGCCGGACAGGCCGAAGAACACCGCTACGTCGCCTTTCTCGCCGACGTTCGCCGAGCAGTGCATCGAGGCGATGCCGCGCAGCGGCAGCAGGTAGTTCATGACCGAGAACATCCCTTTCTTCATCTCGCCGCCGTACCAGGTACCGCCGATCAGCTGGATACGCTCGGTCAGGTTGAAGGCGATGAAGTTTTCGGAGTTCAGGCCCTGCTCTTTCCACTGCGGGTTAGTGCATTTTGCACCGTTCATCACGATGAAATCCGGGGTGAAGTCCTGCAGCTCGTCGTCGGTTGGACGGATAAACATGTTCTTCACGAAATGCGCCTGCCAGGCCACTTCGGTGATAAAACGCACGGAGAGTCGGGTGTCGGCGTTAGCGCCGCAGAAAGCGTCGACAATGAACAGACGCTTGCCGGAAAGTTGATGGGTGACGAGCCCTTTCAGGTGCTGCCAGGTTTCCGGGGAGAGCGGTTTGTTGTCATTCTTCCCTTTGCCCTTGTCAGCCCACCACAGCGTATCGCGGGTGGTTTCGTCTCGGACGATATACTTATCTTTCGGCGAACGACCGGTAAAGATACCGGTATCGACGGCGATAGCACCAAGGTTCGTCAACACACCTCGCTCGTATCCTTCCAGTGCTGGATTGAGCTCTTCCTGATACAGCGTATCGTAATCGGGGTTGTAGACGACTTCCTGGACGTCGTGAATACCATAAGCCTTGAGATCTTGCGGGGTTAAACCAGTAACACGCATATCACTGCTCCTTAGCCAATATGTACTGCCTGAAATTGTAGGGTTTTTCTGAGGTTGTTAACCGCGACGGGGCTCATAGATTTACGTATCTGGACAAAACCCTTGCTAACGGAAAACGCTGCGACTCCAGTCACAGGGCAGGCGGATTATCGCAGGATTCGCTTTTTGGTTGGGGAAAATGTTCCGAAAAGGTTAAGGGCTGGTGAATTTAACCGAAGGAATGTGAATGTAATCGCATACACGTAAGAAAATTACGTAAGGGTTACATAGGGAAAACGATTCAGCTTGGGGGGATTTTTTTTACCCCTCACCCCAGCCCTCTCCCCAAAGGGGAGAGGGGGTTCACGTTCCCTCTCCCCTTTGGGGAGAGGGTTAGGGTGAGGGGAAGAGGTTTAGTGAACCTGCGGGTCCGCCGGAGAGGCGTTATTGCGGATCTCGGCGATATCCATCGAATTGAACACGTAGTGCGTACCGCAGTAGTCACAGTTCATATCGATTTCACCGTCTTCCGCCATGATGCTGTCGATCTCTTCATCCGGCAGGGTTTTCAGTGCGCCTGCGCAACGCTCGCGGGAGCAGGTGCACTTGAATTCCACCGCCTGCGGATCGTAGACCGTCACTTCTTCTTCATGGTACAGACGCCACAGCACGTCGGTTGCCGACAGGTTGAACAGCTCTTCCGCCTTGACGGTTTCCGTCAGCGTCGCCAGATGCTCGAAGTCGTTGGTCTGCGCGTCCTGAGCTGGCAGAACCTGCAGCAGCATACCGCCCGCGGCAGGCTGACCGTCCACTTCACCGGTACGGATGAACAGACGCGTAGGCAGCTGCTCAGAGCGCATGAAGTAATCTTCCAGGCAGGCCGCCAGGGTATCGCCCTCCAGACCGACCACGCCCTGATAGCGCTCGCCTTCTTCCGGAGAAATGGTGATCACCAGGTAACCATTGCCCACCAGCGTTTTGAGATCTGCGTTTTCAGGCACGTCGCCCTGAACGCGCGCGACGCCGCGCATCTGCTGCTGGTTGTTGCCGTTGATCACCGCCAGCGTCATCGGGCCGTCACCCTGTAGCTGCACGGTGATATCGCCAGCGAACTTCAGCGTGGCGGTCAGCAGGCTGGTGGCAACGAGCAGCTCGCCCAACAGGTTTTTCACCGGCAGCGGGTAGTTGTGGTTTTCCAGAATCTGTTTCCAGGTTTCGGATACGGTGACCAGCTCGCCGCGCACGGCGAATTGTTCAAACAGATAGCGGTGTAATTGGTCGTGTTGGGCCATTTTCATCTCTCGTGCGGGTGAGGTTACTCGGTCTCACCGTGTTTAAATTTCATCAGATCGCGGCGCTCTTTTTTATCCGGCCGCCGGTCCGGGTGTGGCATTGTTAGCGCATTCATTTTGCGCGCCAGCGCGGTCTTCTCGCGCTTTTCAATGCTTTCAGCCGTCTCTTCATAAAGCAAAACGGCTTCGGTTGCGGGCCGCCGCTGTTCGGTAATGGCTCTCACCACTACCGTTTTTTCATCGTTGCCCTGGCGCAGCGTGAGCGTGGCATTCAGCTCAACCAGCTTGCTCGGCTTGCTGCGCTGGCCGTTGTAATGCACCTTTCCGCCGTCAACCATTTCGCGGGCAAGGGCGCGCGTTTTATAAAAACGGGCGGCCCACAGCCATTTATCCAGTCTTACCCCATCAGCGGGTTTTTCTTTCATGGCGTCTCCTTCACGGTGGCGAGTGAGGGGATCATCCGGCGATAGTCGTTAAGCCCCGGATGGCGCAGATAGCTTTTTTCCGCCAGGCCAGAATCAGGGTTGGTCACGCCCAGGCAATAGCGAATGCCAAACGTCGCGGCGGAGTCCAGAATCGGTTCGCTGTCGTCGATAAACAGCGTGCGTTCCGGCTGCAGGCCGGTCTCTTCCGCCACCGCATGCCACAACCGCTGATCTTCTTTCGGATAACCAAATGTGTGGGTGGAAAGTAATAAATCAAGGTGTGACGCCAGACCCGTATGTTCCAGCTTCACGGCCAGGTTATGCGGATGCGCGTTGGTCAGCAAAATACGGCGCTTGCCGCTGGCCTTCAGGGCATCCAGGAACGGCACCGTATCATCACGCAGCACGGCGCGTGGCCCCTGGGCGGTGGTCATGGCACAAATATCCAGCCCGAGTCGCTCGCTCCAGTAGTCGAGACAGTACCAGTTTAGCGTATGCTGCACCGCGCTATATTGCGAGCGAATGAATTCCTGCGCTTCTGCCGGGGAGATACCCTGTTGTTCACCATAGGTTTCTGGCACCAGTTTTTGCCAGAAATAGTTATCAAAGGCGAGATCGAGCAGCGTGCCGTCCATATCCAGCAGGACGGTATCAACCTCCTGCCAGGCGATATCAAGATGCATAAAGGGGGAACTCCAGCCAGAAGAAACGTGCGCGACAGGGTAGCACAACTTGTCGCGCAGTGAGGTTATCCGATCAGGCTTTCCGGGGCGGAGATCAGCTTAGGATTGAGGCAGTTTTCGTAATACTGCTGGATGTCGGCCAGGCGCGTACGTGAACGCTGGTAGCGGCGCAGGGCCATAAATCCGTTCCAGAAAATGCACGCCAGCATCGCAATCATCAGCAGGGAGGTGCCGATGTAACGCCACAGCCCTGCGCTATCCGGCATCCGGTGCAGGTCGATATGGCGGGTGCCGTTGGCGTCGGTAAAGATGCCTGTGACAATGCCCTCTGCGCTGAATGGCGTTTGCATCAGCATCTGCGCCAGGCGCTGGAACTCTCCCCATTGCTCCTGAGCAGGGTAGTCATACAGCGCAACCTGCGGATAAGGCTGATCGACCAGATCGCTACCCTCATCGCTGACGATCACAAACCCGCCCGGTGCCGGGCTGTTCAGCGCCTGCGCCGCCCGCGTGGTTTCGCGCATCACGAACGGTGCGGTCGAGGTGGAGACCAGGTTATCCAGCGATTCGGCGCTCACCGGGCGCAGCAGCACGTTGACGCCGTCCAGCCGGCCCGCTTCAGCACGCTTAACCAGCGCTTCCCAGTCTTTACTGTTACCGAGATTCACCAGCGCGTTTTTAAGACGCACGCATTCATCCTGGGCAGAACACAGGTCCTGGGTCTTCATGACGATCTCGCCAAAGTCGTCCAGCAGGACCATGCCGGATTTCTGAATAGCCGAGCGCAGGGCAGGGCTGACGCGTGAGTCATCGTCCGGTTTAGGGTGCAGCTGACGGTTGACCGTCTGGGTCAGCGCCGTGGCTTTGGCGACCACCTCTGATTCCGGTAGCGGCAGCGGTGGCGCATCGTTCCAGATGATTTGGGAACAGTCGAATGGCGTGAACGGTGAATTCTGGCGCGTGTTCCAGGCACCCGGCGTATGGATATTACACATCCCGGTTCCCTTCAGACGCAGCGTATCACCGACTCGCACACCGGCTTCGTCCAGCTGTTTGACGCTGGTGGCTTCCACGGTTTGCGCGCCCTTAATCCACGACAGGGTAAACTTGATTGGCATATCCAGCGGCACGAACAGCAGCAGCATGGCAAAGACCAGCGCGGCGCCGCCGGCGATAACCGTACTGCGCAACCAGTGCTGAAGCGGGAAGTTTTTCACTTCATCGTGGAGTGACAGATAGCGTCCCTGACGCACAACGTGGCGGTCAAGATAGATATCGATATCGGTTTTATGCCCTAAGTCCTGCGCAATCCACGGCTGCCAGTGGCGCGGGTAAATAAGATCGATAATGCCCAGAGAAATATTGTTGAGATGTTCCTGATCGTTCTCACCGAACAAACCCCAGCGTTTGGGGGTGCCGCGCAGGCAGTGAATTTCACGCAGCGAGGTTTTCGCCGGCGGCGCAAACAGACCCCATAGCCCGGCAGCGAGCAGCAGAACGCCGCCGCCAGCCAGCCAGGGAACAAAGACGTCTGGCGTCAGCAGGCAGAAGAAAAAGAGCAGAAACGCGGCGACGATCAGCACGGCCTCGCGGATACCGTCCGGGCGGCTGAGGGCGTACTCTTCATGCGTCTCCTGACGGATATTCAGCAGCTCGATCTGCTCGGTCTCTTCACCGCGAATGGACGCCTGAGTAGAACTCGCACGTTCCAGCGCAAAACGCGGTGCTTCCTGAACGTATTCACTCAGGGTATGCCCGTTTAGGGAAATGACCAGCGGCAGGGAGTCGGTATGGATAAGCTCTACGCTGTTTTCATCATTGATGTACTGCTCCCAGAACGGCGGGAGATGGACCTCAACAGAATCAAGATAGTAGCGCCATTTGTTTGGATCGTCGGTGGTAATGCCGTAGCGGGTGATGGACCGCGTTACGCAGAGTACGGTGTCGCTCTGCGCATTCAAACTGAGTGAGACAGGGGCAGCGCTGGCTCCCGTTGGCCCAGGCGTGAGCTGAGAACGGTTTAAGGTGTCGAGATAGTGTTCAACCGCGCTCTGTTCTTCCGGCGTGAGCTTGCGCGTAGTCGCGCCAGCAAATGCATTCAAAAAGGGCAGCCGATATCGCCGCTGTACGCGACGCCTGTACGCCCACCCTGCAAGCAGCGCGGCGGCCAGCATAGCAGCGAGAACAATCAAAATGGTGCTCATGCTTTCCCCATCTTACTTATCTTTTCAGGTGTAGTCAGTTGCACCTTAAACATGAATGAGAGTCTGTGGTTGGCTATCGGCAAGTATGGAGTCGAACTTGAGCATTTTGAAGCGCATCCCAGTGACCGCTGATGATAGCAAAGCCTGACATGGCGCGATATCAGCAAATTCCTGGAAACATTTCAACCTCTTGACATTTGTTTTGAATTGATGATTGATTCCTGTTACGTTGCACAAATGTAAATACAGCGCAATTGACATTGCCGAAACCGTGCGGCATATCGCACAATAAAGCCAGTTCACACAGCAAAGACCCATCAAGATGAGCAAACCACTACAAAAACCCACCATTCTGAATGTTGAAACAGTCGCTAAATCGCGCCTGTTTAATGTTGAAAGCGTGGATCTGGAGTTCAGCAACGGTGTGCGTCGCGTTTATGAACGTATGCGCCCCTCTTCGCGCGAAGCGGTGATGATTGTTCCGATTGTCGATGAACATCTGATCCTGATCCGTGAATATGCCGTCGGCACGGAGTCTTATGAGCTTGGGTTCTCTAAAGGGCTGATTGACCCAGGTGAAACGGTGTTTGAAGCGGCCAACCGCGAGCTGAAGGAAGAGGTCGGGTTTGGTGCGAACGAACTGTCGTTCCTGAAAAAGCTGAGCATGGCGCCGTCCTATTTTTCCAGCAAAATGAACATTGTGGTGGCGGAAGACCTCTATCCTGAATGGCTGGAAGGGGACGAACCAGAGCCTTTGCCGCAGGTGCGCTGGCCGCTGGCACATCTGATGGATTTGCTGGAAGACCCTGATTTTAACGAAGCGCGCAACGTCAGCGCGCTGTTCCTGGTCCGCGAGTGGCTGAAAGGGCAGGGGCGACTGTAGGCCATAAAAAAGCCGGGTGGCGGCTTCGCCTTACCCGGCCTGCAATTTTCTGCCCGGTTTTTACCGGGCATTTTTATGCTTAAAACAGCTCGTGCGTCTCGCCGTTATCAATCAGCTCAGTACCCACCTCATGCACCGCCTGCGTGGTTGGCTGCGTGCCCTCGATGAAATACTCTTCACGGCTGTTTCCGCCGTTAGCGAGCTGCCCGGTGCTGCGGTCGATATTGACCGTCACCACGCCCGGCGGTGGCGTCAGCGGCTGCTCCGGCACGCCCTCTAGAACGGATTTCATATAGGCATCCCAGGCCGGTTGCGCACTCTTCGCGCCGCCTTCATAGCCGGAGATCTGATCCTTAATCGCGCCAGAAGCCGTCGTGCGGCCCAAATCACGGCGGTGATCGTCAAAGCCAATCCAGACCGACGTCACAACGCCCGGGCCGTAGCCGGAGAACCAGGCATCCTTCGAGCTGTTGGTTGTCCCGGTTTTACCGCCGATGTCATGGCGCTGCAAATCGCGACCCGCACGCCAGCCCGTACCCTGCCAGCCCGGCTCACCGAAGATATTGGTGTTCAGCGCGCTTTTGATCAGGAAGGAGAGCGGCGTGTTAATCACGTGTGGGGCATACTCCTGCGCGCCGCTCTGGGCTACCAGCGCCTGGTTCGCCTGCTCGAGCTGAGGCTGAGGAGCCACGGTGTTCGGCTGCTCCTGAGATATCGCCACGTCTTCCATATCCTTGTTCTCAAGGACGTTGGATTTTTGCGTATCGCCGTAAATCACCGGAATATCGCAGTCAGGACAGGCAATTTTCGGCTTCGCTTCAAACAGCACGCCGCCCTGGTCATTCTCGATTTTACTGATGTAGTACGGATCGATCAGGAACCCGCCGTTGGCCATGACCGAGTACCCACGCGCGACCTGCAGCGGCGTGAATGACGCGGATCCAAGCGCCAGCGACTCCGTGTGAACAATATTCTGCGCCGGGAAACCGAAACGCTGCAGGTACTCTGCCGCATAGTCGACGCCCATCGCACGCATCGCACGCACCATCACGACGTTTTTCGACTGTCCAAGACCCTGACGAAGACGGATCGGACCGGCATATTGCGCAGGGGAGTTCTTCGGCTGCCAGTCTGAGCCCGCGCCGGCATCCCAGCGAGAAATCGGGACGTCGTTAAGAATACTGGCGAGCGTCAAACCCTTATCCATCGCGGCGGTGTAGAGGAACGGCTTGATGTTCGAGCCAACCTGACGAAGCGCCTGGGTGGCACGGTTAAATTTGCTCTGGTTGAAATCGAACCCGCCAACCAGCGCCATCACCGCGCCGTTTTGCGGATTGATAGACACCAGCGCAGAGTTAACGTCCGGCACCTGCGCGAGCCACCAGGCATCGCCCACTTTGCGCACCCAGATTTGTTGTCCGGTCTGCACGGCATCGGTCACTTTGCGCGGCGTTGGACCTTGCAGCGTATCCGAGCGATAAGGACGCGCCCAGCGGATACCGTCCATGCGCAGAGATACCGACGTGCCATCGGCCATCATCACCACGGCTTCCTGGGGATCGGCCTGGGTCACGACGGCAGGCAGCAGCGGGCCATAGGTTGGCAGCGACTTCAGCGAGCCGGTGATTTTTTTGCTGTCCCATGCGCTTTCGCCCACTTTCCACAGCACGTTTGACGGGCCGCGATAGCCGTGACGCATGTCGTAGTCCATCACGTTATTGCGCACCGCGTCCTGCGCCGCCTGCTGCACTTTGCGGGTCACGGTGGTGTAAACGCGGTAGCCATCTTCATAGGCCTTTTCACCGTAGCGGCTCACCATGTCCTGGCGAACCATTTCCGTGAGGTACGGTGCAGAGAAGGCGATCTCAGGCGCATGGTAGTTCGCGTCAATGACAGCGTTACGCGCCTGGTCGTACTCGGTCTGGCTGATGTAGCCTTCGCTGAGCATGCGTGACAGGACAACGTTACGACGCGCGGTGGCGCGATCGAGCGAGTAGAGCGGGTTAAACGTGGATGGCGCTTTTGGCAGACCGGCGATGGTTGCCATTTCGCTGAGCGTCAGCTGTTCAACGGGCTTACCAAAGTACACCTGGGCAGCAGCCCCCACGCCATAGGCGCGGTAGCCGAGATAAATCTTGTTGAGATAAAGCTCGAGGATCTCGTCTTTGCTCAGCAGCTGCTCGATGCGGATTGCGAGGAACACCTCTTTGATCTTACGCATCAGCGTCTTTTCAGGACTGAGGAAGAAGTTACGCGCCAGCTGCTGCGTAATGGTACTCGCCCCCTGAGAGGCATGGCCAGAGAACAGCGCAACGCTTGCGGCACGGAAAATCCCCACCGGGTCGACACCGTGATGTTCGTAGAAACGACTATCCTCGGTAGCGATAAAGGCTTTCACCATAACGGGTGGAATTTGATTTAAGGTCAAGGGGATACGACGTTTTTCGCCGTATTGCGCCATCAATTCACCATCGGCGCTGTAGACCTGCATAGGGATCTGAAGCCGCACATCACGAAGCGTGGCGACATCGGGTAGCTGTGGCTCAATGAATTTGTACAAACCATAAATCGAGCCTGCTCCCAGCAGAATGCAACAGACTGCAAGGATTAATAAATACTTTACGAACTTCACCGGAGATTTCCCATTTGGTTTCACTTGGGCAGTTTCTAAACAATCGCGCGGTAGTATAAAGGCAAGCCTGATTCATTGATATAGCCGTCACCGTGACGGGCGATAAGGAGATCGTGAAGCATGGCTTTCAAAACATGGCAAACGGGCGTTCATATTCAACAAGATAGGGTGCTGGCCGTTTCGCTAACGCGCGAGAAATCGGCCTGGTGCCTGCGCCGGTGGTGGGTTATTCCGCTGGCTGACGGTATCATCCGTGACGGTAAGATTTGTCAACCAGAACAGCTGGTTAACGCCCTGCGCGACTGGCGAAGAACGTTACCCCATCATCACCGCGTCTTCCTCTCTTTCCCGGCGGCACGCACGCTGCAACGTTCGCTCCCGCGCCCGGCAATCGCGCTGCGCGACAGCGAACAGCTCTCCTGGCTGGGCGCCGCCCTCTCGCGTGAGCTGGAAATGCCTGCGAACGCACTGTGCTTTGATTACGCACAAGATACGTTTAGCAACACATTTCACGTCACCGCCGCGCAAAACAAAGAGGTTGAAACGCTATTGCTGCTGGCCGAAACGCTACGTTTGCGGCTGGTGGCCATTACCCCGGATGCCGGCGCGCTGGCGAACCTGCTTCCTGCGGTAAAGCCCGCGCAGTGTGTGGCCTGGCGGGATGAGAACCAGTGGCTGTGGGCGATGCGTCATCAGTGGGGAAGGCGTTTCACCACCGAGGCGGAGAGTGTCGGGGAACTGGCCGCCCTGCTTGCCCTGGCGCCGGATGATATTGCCCTGTTTGATTCCCGGCGCGATCTGTGGGAAATCCTACATCGCTGCCAGCCACCGCTGCCTGAATGCGGGGCTGACTATACCGTCGCGCTGGCACTGGCGATGAGCGAGGTGGGGGAATGCGTATGATTAACCTTCTCCCCTGGCGTCAGCAACGACGCGCGCGATGCCTGCGTTTCTGGGGAACGCTGTCTCTTGCTGCGTGGATGCTGGTCATCATCACGGCGTACGCGATCAGGATGAACAATGCGGTGATGTTGCCGGGCCTTCAAATCCAGCTGTCGGGAATACAGTCCGTGCGGCAGGTTCTCGCGGCTCGCCAGAGACCGGCCACGCCTGCAGAGATGCCCGCGCCTGCGCCTCAACGACGCGCATGGCAACCCCTGCTGGAATCGCTTTCGAGGATCATTCCCGCTCAGGCCTGGCTGACAGAGCTGCGCTATCAGCCCCCTTCGTTAGTGTTTATCGGATATGCAACTGCGCTTCCGGCCCTCTCGTCATTGCGCGATGCGCTGAAGGATATTGCCGGTTTTACGCCCGGCCCCGCGGGCGAATTACAGCAGGACCCTCAGGGGCGATGGATGTTCACTTTACAGCTTAAAAGCCAGGGGTAACGCGTGGATACCGTGTTTGAACGTTGGTGCGAATGCCGAAGCGGGTATCGGGTGCTGTGCTGGTTTCTGAGCATTGTCCTTGTGGTGGGGATTGCGTGGGGCGTGCTGCTCCGGCCGATGAATACGCAGCTGGCTGGTTTGCAGCGGGAGATAGCCCATGCCACGCGGACGAATGCAACGCTATGGCCCTCCGCCAGGCGCCTGCCGGGCCAGGTAATTACGCCAGACGAACGCGTCGTCCCACCCTTTTCGCCGCTGGATTTTCAGGGTAACGGCAGCAGGCTGGTTCACTGGAAGCCACTTCAGCGTGGTGGAGAGCTGGCGGTGGACGCCGACTGGCAGGCCGTCCCGTCCGTCTTTTCCATGCTGCTTGAGCGGGACGTGTTGATTACTGCGTTTTCCCTTACTCCGCAGGGGACAACATTACGCCTGCGCGTGCAGCTGGAGCATGAGTATGCGAAATAGCGCGCGATACCTGCTGGTGTGCTCCGCGCTGCTGGTGACGGGAATGCGCGATCCGTTTCACCCGCCGGTAGATCCCTGCGCCATCGGCGAGCTGGCGCAGTGGCACTACCGCGGGATAGTGGAAGGCACTCTGAATGTGGGCATGTTACAGGACGGGCAAAAGCGCTGGCATCGCCTGAAAGCGCAGGATCGTTTCCCGGCGGGCTGGCGAGTGATAACCCTGAATGAAAGCGAATTGGTTGTTGAGCTGGGCGAAGTGTGTGAGCCCAAACAATGGACATGGCAACGAGAAGGAACGAATAAACATGAAAACAGGGATAGCGCTGCTGCTGTTGATATGCAGCACCCAACCGATCGCCGGGATGAAACCCGTCACGCTGATGGTGGATGATGTACCGGTGGTACAGGTGCTGCAGGCGCTGGTGAGTCAGGAAAATCGAAATCTGGTGGTATCGCCTGATGTCAGCGGTTCGCTGTCGCTCAACCTTACGCGCGTCCCCTGGCGCCAGGCGCTACAGACCGTCGTGACCAGTGCAGGACTCATTCTGCGAGAGGAGCGTGGCATTTTTTATGTTCATACGGCTGCCTGGCAGCAAGCGCAGCAGACGCGCAAGGATCAGGAGCTGGCGCGTCGGCAGCTTGACGCTCCCCTGATATCGCACAGCATTCCCTTTTCGTACGCCGATGCCGGGGAGTTGCAAAAGGCGGCGGAAAAGCTGCTTAGCCCGAAGGGCAGTTTATCCGTCGATAAGCGCACCAACCGCCTGCTGATCCGCGATAGCCAGGCGGTACTGGATGCCTTACAGCACTGGGCGGCGCAAATGGATATCCCTGTAGAGCAGGTTGAGCTGGCAGCGCATATCGTAACCATTAATGAAAAAAGCCTGCGCGAGCTGGGCGTGAAATGGAACCTTGCCGACGCGACGCAGGCTGGGAAGGTCGGGCAGGTTACGACGCTGGGTAGCGACCTTTCTGTTGCCAGCGCCACCACGCATGTGGGTTTTAGCATTGGGCGTATCAACGGCAGGCTGCTCGATCTGGAGCTGTCGGCGCTGGAGCAAAAGCAGAAGGTGGATATTATCGCCAGCCCCCGTTTGTTGGCCTCGCACATGCAGCCCGCCAGCATCAAGCAGGGCAGCGAAATCCCATATCAGGTCTCCAGTGGAGAGAGCGGGGCAACATCGGTGGAGTTTAAAGAGGCGGTGCTTGGGATGGAGGTTACGCCGGTGGTACTGCCGGGTGGGCGCGTGCGCCTGAAATTACATATCAGCGAAAATATGCCAGGCCAGGTCCTGCAGCAGGCCGACGGTGAAACGCTGGCGATCGATAAGCAAGAAATAGAAACGCAGGTGGAGGTTAAAAGCGGAGAAACGCTGGCATTGGGCGGTATTTTCTCGCAAAAGAATAAAACGGGTAGCGATGGCGTCCCAGGGCTCGGCAATATTCCCTGGCTTGGACAACTGTTTCGCCATGACGGGAAAGACAACGAACGACGCGAGCTGGTGGTATTTATCACGCCAAGGCTGGTGGGTATTCACTAATGGGGTCACGATCCCCGCAATGATTTTGCATTCAGTTTGTTGCAGATGTTTGACGTGGGGCATGAATTAGCATACAAGGAGTACCGATTCGAGTTGGACTTACGCTCTTGTTGTCTTATGCGCCTGTAACGGTGATTTAATCAGTTGCCAAACAAGCTCGAGTATTGAGATAATTTTTAGTCTGACTCTCGCTCTATTGCATATGAGGTTTCAGTTCATGTCCTGCCACGCTGGGTGTCTGCGTAGCGGGGATTACCATTAACGAATAGTCTTAGTAGTACCGAAAAAATGGCAGAGAAACGCAATATCTTTCTGGTTGGGCCTATGGGTGCCGGCAAAAGCACTATTGGGCGTCAGTTAGCTCAACAACTCAATATGGAATTTTACGATTCTGATCAAGAGATTGAGAAACGAACCGGAGCTGATGTGGGCTGGGTCTTCGACGTAGAAGGCGAAGAAGGTTTCCGTGACCGAGAAGAAAAAGTGATCAACGAACTCACGGAAAAACAGGGCATTGTGCTGGCAACTGGCGGCGGCTCTGTGAAATCTCGCGAAACCCGCAACCGTCTCTCCGCCCGTGGCGTAGTGGTCTATCTTGAGACGACCATCGAGAAACAGCTGGCACGTACGCAGCGCGATAAAAAGCGCCCGCTGCTGCAGGTTGAAACGCCGCCGCGCGAAGTTCTGGAAGCCCTGGCCGGTGAACGCAATCCTCTGTACGAAGAGATTGCAGATGTGACCATTCGTACTGACGATCAGAGCGCTAAGGTGGTTGCAAACCAGATTATTCATATGCTGGAAAGCAACTGATTCTGGCTTTATATACACTCGCCTGCGGGTAAAAGCATTTAAGGTGGATGTCGCGTCATGGAGAGGATTACAGTTACTCTCGGGGAACGTAGTTACCCTATCACCATCGCGGCTGGTTTGTTTAACGATCCAGCTTCCTTCTTACCACTGAAAGCGGGTGATCAGGCGATGCTGGTCACCAATGAGACGCTGGCTCCGCTTTATCTCGACCGCGTTCGTCACCTGCTTGAGCAGGCTGGCGTGAAAGTCGACAGTGTGATTCTGCCCGATGGCGAGCAGTACAAAAGCCTGACGGTGCTCGACACCGTCTTTACCGCATTACTGCAAAAACCGCATGGTCGCGATACGACGCTGCTCGCCCTGGGCGGCGGTGTTGTGGGCGATCTGACGGGGTTTGCCGCCGCCAGCTACCAGCGTGGCGTGCGCTTTATTCAAATTCCTACGACGTTGCTGTCACAGGTCGACTCTTCCGTCGGCGGCAAAACGGCAGTCAACCATCCGCTCGGCAAAAACATGATTGGCGCGTTCTACCAGCCCGCATCGGTGGTGGTGGATCTCGACTGTCTGAAAACCCTGCCAAAACGCGAGCTGGCCTCCGGCCTTGCTGAAGTGATCAAATACGGCATTATCCTCGACGGTGAGTTCTTTACCTGGCTGGAAGAGAATATGGATGCCCTGCTGCGCCTCGATGGTCCGGCACTGGCGTACTGTATTCGTCGTTGCTGTGAGCTGAAGGCGGAAGTTGTTGCCGCAGACGAGCGTGAAACCGGCTTACGTGCTTTACTGAATCTGGGGCATACGTTCGGTCACGCCATAGAAGCCGAAATGGGCTACGGCAACTGGCTGCACGGTGAAGCCGTTGCTGCCGGTATGGTCATGGCAGCGCGTGCGTCTGAACGTTTGGGTCAGTTCAATGCGGAAGACACCGCGCGCATCATTGCGCTGCTGGAACGTGCGGGCCTCCCGGTAACAGGACCGCAGGCGATGTCTGCCCAGGCGTATCTCCCCCACATGTTGCGCGATAAAAAAGTATTGGCAGGTGAGATGCGTCTTGTACTCCCGCTTGCAATAGGGAAGAGTGAAGTGCGCGGTGGAGTACCGCACGATATTGTTCTTGGCGCTATCGCTGACTGTCAGCAGGCGTAACAACTAGAAAGGTCAGGCCACTTTAACGGGTGGTCGTTTAGCTTCAGGCAAAATGCAAGTCGTTGGCATGAGCCTTTGAGTGGGGTGTTAAATGGATGAATTCAAACCAGAAGACGAGCTGAAACCCGATCCCAGCGATCGTCGCACTGGTCGTTCTCGTCAATCTTCAGAACGTGATAACGAGCCGCAGATCAACTTTGACGATGTTGATCTGGATGCAGACGATCGTCGCCCTTCACGCAGCCGCAACGCGCGTGAAGAGCGAGAAGAAGAGGGTTATGAGTCCGAAGAAGAGTCAATGGACGAAGAGCCTGTAGAGCGTCGCCCGCGTAAACGTAAGAAAGCAGCCGCGCAAAAACCCGCTTCCCGCCAGTACATAATGATGGGGCTTGGCGTTCTGGTGCTGGTGCTGCTGATTGTCGGCATTGGCTCTGCGCTGAAAGCACCGTCAACGACCTCAACTGAGCAAACTGCCTCCACCGAGAAGAGCATCAACCTTTCCGGCACTGATGCATCCGATCAGGCGAATGGCGCGCAGCCAGCGCCGGGAACCACTTCTGCAGAGCAGACTGCTGGAAACACAACGACGCCGCAGGATGTGTCTCTGCCGCCCGTTTCCTCAAATCCGGATCAGGGCCAGGCACCTGCTACGCCAGAAGGCCAGCAGCGCGTTGAGGTTCAGGGCGACCTGAACAATGCGCTGACGCAGCCGCAAAATCAGGAGCAGGTGAACAACGTTGTTGTTAACTCTACGCTGCCTACAGAGCCTGCGACCGTCGCGCCGATTCGCGGTGGTAATGCTCAGCAGCAAACCGCTGCAACGGAAACCAAACCGCGCCAGACGCAGACTGCACCTCGTCCGGAACGCAAGCAGGCGGTAATTGAACCTAAGCGTGAAACCAAACCTCAGGCAGTCGTCAAAGCGCCTGAAGCGAAGGCGACGGCTCAGCCAAAACGCACTGAAACGGCTGCGGTAAGCGAACCTGCCAAAGCGCCAGTCACGCAGACTGCACCGAAAGCCACGGCGACCACGGCTGCGCCCGCCGCAACAGCAGCACCTGCTGCTGCTGCGACTGCATCCAGCGCCGCAGGCAAAACGGCCGGTAACGTAGGTTCTCTGAAATCTGCGCCATCCAGCAACTACACCCTGCAGCTGAGCAGCTCGTCTAACTACGACAACCTCAACGGTTGGGCGAAAAAATCGAATCTGAAAAACTACGTGGTTTATCAGACGACCCGTAACGGGCAGCCGTGGTACGTGCTGGTGAGCGGTGTGTATGCTTCCAAAGATGAAGCGAAACGCGCCGTGGCAACACTGCCAGCCGATGTTCAGGCGAAAAACCCGTGGGCGAAGCCGATTCATCAGGTGCAGGCCGATCTGAAGTAATGTTAAAGCGCAGGATGCTGTCGGAGCTTTCTCCACAGCCGGAGAAGGTGTAATCAGTTAGTCAGCATGAAAAAAAATCGCGCTTTTCTGAAATGGGCAGGGGGCAAATACCCCCTGCTCGACGATATAAAAAAACACCTGCCGAAGGGCGAGTGTCTTATCGAGCCCTTTGTGGGTGCTGGATCGGTGTTCCTGAATACCGATTTTTCTCGTTATATCCTGGCGGATATTAACAGCGACCTCATCAGCCTCTATAACATCGTAAAATCGCGTACCGACGAGTACGTGGATGAGGCGCGCAAACTGTTTACGCCAGAAAACAACAACCCGGACGTTTACTATCAGTTCCGCGCTGAGTTCAATCAGAGCCGGGACCCGTTCCGTCGTGCGCTGTTGTTCCTTTACCTCAACCGCCACGGCTACAACGGCCTGTGTCGCTATAATCTGCGCGGGGAGTTTAACGTGCCGTTTGGTCGCTATAAGCGCCCTTACTTCCCCCAGGCTGAGCTGTATCACTTTGCTGAAAAAGCGCAGAATGCAGAGTTCCACTGCCTCTCATATGAAGAGTGCATGGAGCAGGCAGACGCAAATTCGGTGGTCTATTGCGATCCGCCATACGCGCCGCTGTCTGCAACAGCGAACTTCACCGCTTATCACACCAACAGCTTCAGCCCGGCCGAGCAGGCCCGTCTGGCAGAGATGGCGGAAAAGCTGGTCAGCAAAAGAATTCCAGTGTTAATTTCGAATCACGATACGCCTGATACGCGCGAATGGTATAAAGCCGCGAAGCATTTTCAGGTCAAAGTGCGGCGTAGCATTAGCAGCAACGGCGGCACACGTAAAAAGGTGGACGAACTCCTGGCTCTCTATCGCCCCTGAGCCGTTTTGCCCGCCGGTAAACACATTTCAAGGAGATGCGGATGAAACAGTTTTTGATTGCTCCCTCAATTCTGTCGGCCGATTTTGCCCGCCTGGGCGAGGACACCGCCAATGCACTCGCGGCTGGTGCGGATGTCGTCCATTTCGACGTTATGGATAACCACTACGTTCCCAATCTGACCATCGGCCCGATGGTGCTCAAGGCGCTGCGCAATTACGGTATTACCGCGCCGATCGACGTCCATCTGATGGTGAAGCCTGTCGATCGCCTGGTCCCAGATTTTGCCGCAGCGGGTGCCAGCATCATCACCTTCCATCCGGAAGCCTCCGAACACGTTGACCGCACGCTGCAGCTGATCAAAGAGAACGGCTGTAAGGCGGGTCTGGTGTTTAACCCGGCCACGCCGCTGAGCTATCTCGACTACGTGATGGATAAGCTGGACGTGATCCTGCTGATGTCCGTAAACCCGGGCTTTGGCGGTCAGTCGTTCATTCCTCACACTCTTGATAAGCTGCGAGAAGTACGCCGCCGTATCGATGAGTCTGGCTACGACATTCGCCTGGAAGTGGACGGTGGCGTGAAGGTGAATAACATCGGTGAGATTGCCGCAGCGGGCGCGGATATGTTCGTTGCAGGTTCGGCCATCTTTGACCAGCCGGACTACAAAAAAGTGATTGATGAAATGCGCAGTGAACTGGCAAAGGTAAGTCATGGATAAATTGCAGGCAACCCGGGGTATCGCATTTGACCTCGACGGCACGCTGGTCGACAGCGCGCCAGGCTTAACGAGCGCGGTCGACCAGGCGCTGTACGCGCTTGAACTTCCCGTTGCGGGAGAAGAACGCGTGGTGACGTGGATTGGCAACGGTGCCGACGTGCTGATGGAGCGCGCCCTGAACTGGGCTCGCCAGGAGCGCGCATCGCAGCGTTCCGCACAGGGTAAACCGAGCGTCGATCACGCCGATATTCCGCAGGATGAGCAGCTGCGCGTACTGCGCAAACTGTTCGACCGCTTCTACGAACAAACCGTTGAAGAAGGCAGCTTCCTGTTCCCGGACGTGGCGGAAACGCTGAGCGCACTTCACGCCAAAGGCATCCCGCTGGGGCTGGTGACCAATAAGCCGACGCCGTTCGTCGCACCTCTGCTGGAAGCGCTGGATATCGCAAAGTACTTCTCGGTGATTGTTGGCGGCGATGACGTGCAGAACAAAAAGCCGCACCCGGAACCGCTTCTGCTGGTGGCAGGAAAATTATCCTTAACGCCTGCGGAGCTGCTCTTTGTTGGTGATTCCCGCAATGATATTCTGGCTGCCAGAGCGGCGGGCTGTCCTTCCGTGGGATTAACCTATGGCTACAACTACGGTGAGGCCATCACGCTGAGTGAGCCGGACGTCGTGTTCGACCACTTCAAAGATTTGTTGCCCGCACTCGGGCTTTCGCACAGTGAACATCAGGAATTGAAAAATGACTAAGCCCATCGTTTTTAGTGGCGCACAGCCCTCAGGTGAATTGACCATTGGTAACTACATGGGTGCGTTACGTCAGTGGGTTAGCATGCAGGATGACTACCATTGTATTTACTGCATCGTGGATCTGCACGCTATTACCGCACGTCAGGATCCTGAGAAGCTGCGCAAAGCCACCCTTGATACGCTGGCGCTGTATCTGGCCTGCGGCATCGACCCGGAAAAGAGCACTATCTTCGTTCAGTCTCACGTGCCGGAGCACGCGCAGCTGGGCTGGGCGCTGAACTGCTATACCTATTTCGGCGAGCTGAGCCGCATGACCCAGTTCAAGGATAAATCCGCGCGCTACTCTGAGAACATCAACGCCGGTCTGTTCGACTATCCGGTACTGATGGCGGCTGACATCCTGCTGTATCAAACCAACCAGGTCCCGGTGGGAGAAGACCAGAAGCAGCACCTGGAGCTGAGCCGCGATATCGCCCAGCGCTTCAACGCGATCTATGGCGACGTGTTCAAGGTGCCAGAGCCGTTCATTCCGAAATCCGGCGCGCGCGTGATGTCGCTGCTGGAGCCGACCAAGAAGATGTCCAAGTCTGACGATAACCGCAACAACGTTATCGGCCTGCTGGAAGATCCGAAATCGGTGGTGAAAAAGCTCAAGCGTGCTGTGACCGATTCCGACGAGCCGCCAGTCGTGCGCTACGACGTGCAGAACAAAGCGGGCGTGTCTAACCTGCTGGATATCCTCTCCGGCGTAACGGGCCAGAGCATTCCTGAGCTGGAAAAACACTTCGAAGGCAAGATGTACGGCCACCTGAAAGGTGAAGTGGCAGACGCCGTTTCCGGCATGCTGACCGAGCTGCAGGAGCGCTATAACCGCTACCGTAACGACGAAGCTTTCCTGCAGAAGGTGATGAAAGACGGCGCGGAAAAAGCCAGCGCGCGTGCGTCCGAGACTCTGAAAGCGGTGTACGAAGCGATTGGGTTTGTCGCGAAACCTTAGGTAAAAGCAAAACGGTAACCACGTTACCGTTTTTAGGGTTTATTCCCTCTCCCCGTGGGAGAGGGCCAGGGTGAGGGCATCAGGCCGCACCACCCCAACAAAAAAACCGGGAAATTCCCGGTTTTTTTACGCCTGAAAAACGCTTACTGCTGTGCCGCCGGGCCGCAGCCACCGATGATCTTCGAAATGGAGATCGCCGGGTGCAGCAGGTAATCGTAGCTGCAGTTATTTTTCGTGTTTTGCACGTGACCGGTGCAGGCGGTCAGGGTCGATAACAGGCCAACCAGAACGGCGGCATTTGCCAGTTTGAACATACGCATTCCTTGTCTTAAAACGAAAATTGGATGTAACTCAAGGGAATAAATGGAAAAGTTCCATTTCAGGGCGGTATGTTATCGACAGCGGTAAGAGGGGAGTAGTCCGGTTAAGGACTACTCGAAATTTGGAGAATATGCGTCAGTGGTTGGAGAACCAGTTCAGTTTCTCGCGTAGCTCAACCACGCGGCCAACAATAATCAGCGCCGGACTTTCTACCTGCTGCGCCAGTTCGCCGAGCTGCGTCAGCACGCCATCCACCACGCGCTGCGTAATGGCGGTACCGTTTTCCACCAGCGCGACCGGCATATCTGCCTCCATGCCGTGTTCCAGCAGTTTTGCCTGGATGGTCGCGGCCTGGTTCAGCCCCATGTAGAACACCAGAGTCTGCTTTTCGGCGGCCAGGTTGTGCCAGTCCAGCTCGCTGCCGGTTTTCAGATGGCCCGTCACCAGGCGCACGCTCTGAGCGTAATCACGGTGGGTCAGCGGAATACCGGAGTAGGCTGAACACCCGGACGCCGCCGTAATGCCCGGCACCACGGAGAACGGAATGCCCGCGTTGCACAGCGTTTCCAGCTCCTCGCCGCCGCGGCCAAAGATAAACGGATCGCCGCCCTTAAGGCGGACCACGCGCTTGCCTTTCTGCGCCTCGTGCAGCAGGATCTGGTTAATCTCCTCCTGCGGCACGCAGTGGTAGCCCGCTCGCTTGCCGACGAATACGCGGTCGGCGTCGCGGCGCACCAGGTTCATGATGTCATCGGAGACCAGGCGATCGTACACCACGATATCGGCCTGCTGGATCTGCTGTAGCCCTTTTAGGGTCAGCAAGCCCGCGTCGCCGGGACCAGCCCCGACCAGCACCACTTCACCGCGGTGATCCAGCGGTTCGATGAACAGCTGCTCGGTCGTCTCTTCAACGGCTTTCGCATCCTGATTCGCCAGCGACTGCGCCAGCCGGTCGTTAACAAAGAATTTTTCCCAGAAGCGGCGACGTTCACCGACGGTCGAGAAGGTTTGCTTCACGCGGGAACGAAGCTGCCCGGCGTACTGCGCAATCTGACCAAGGTGCTGGGGCAGCACGGCCTCCAGCTTTTCCCGCAGCAGGCGGGCGAGAACCGGCGAGCGACCGCCGGACGACACCGCGATCATCAGCGGCGAGCGGTCGATGATCGACGGCATGATAAAGCTGGCCTCTTTCGGCGCATCCACCACGTTGCAGAAGATGCGGCGCGCTTCGCAGGCGTCGCTGACGCGCTGGTTCACTTCATCGTTATCCGTCGCGGCGATGGTCAGCCAGCAGGTATCCAGCAGGGATTCATTAAATTCCCCCTGTTCCAGCGTGAGCATCCCTTCCTGGGCCCAGACGTTAAACTGCGGGGCGAAGTCGAGGGCGTTGACGGTCAGTCGAGCGCCCGCTTCCAGCAGCAGGCGCGCTTTGCGCTCAGCCACGTCGCCGCCGCCCACGAGCAGGCAGTCGCGGTTGCGTAATTGACAAAAAATCGGCAGGTGATCCACGACGTTACCTCGCAGCATTCATGGAGGGGGTAAGAGTTGACGTCAGGATAACAGCAGGAATCGTACAGAACATACGGTTTTTCCTGCCGTTACCCATAAGGGGTCATAAGCCTTTCCTATTGAAAAGGCTGGGGGTTACGCCTTCAGCTGCACCTTGCCGTCCCTCACGCGGGCGTCGTAGTGCTTCACAGAGTGGCTCTCATCTTCCATGCAGTGCCCGTCGGTCAGGCGGAAGCGCTGCTTTTTCAGCGGGCTGGCAACCCACAGCTCGCCCTGGTGCTCCGCAATCAGGCCGCGGGAGAGCACGCTGGCGTCGAAGAACGGGTCGATATTGCTGATGGCAAAAACCTGTTCGTCATGACGAGGGCGGAAAATCGCGACCTGCTCGTTACCCAGCAGCGCACAGACGCCGGTGGCAGGCAGAATATCGTTAATGTTGCAGATGTTTACCCACTGGCTCATGCGTTTTCCTCCACCAGAGTTACCGGAATACGTTCATACGGCGTCGCCGGACGATGCTGTTCGCGCTCTGCCACGACCTGCACGTTAGGGTCGCGCTGGGTGCTGTTGATAAAGTGTTTGAAGCGCGTCTGCGCCGCCGGGGTGTTCACGGTTTCGGTCCATTCGCAAATCACCGCGTCGCGCAGGCGAGCCATCTCTTCTTCCAGATGCTCGTTCAGGCCCAGCTTGTCGTCGATGATGACCGACTTCAGGTAGTCGATGCCGCCTTCCAGATTATCCAGCCACGAGGCGGTACGGGTCAGCTTATCGGCGGTACGGATGTAGAACATCATGAAGCGGTCGAGATACTGAATCAGCGTGTCGCGATCGAGGTCTGCCGCCAGCAGGTCCGCGTGGCGTGGCTTCATCCCGCCGTTGCCGCACACGTACAGGTTCCAGCCTTTCTCGGTGGCGATGATCCCCACGTCTTTACCCTGCGCTTCGGCACATTCGCGGGTACAGCCGGAGACGCCGAACTTCATTTTGTGCGGCGTGCGGATGCCCTTGTAGCGGTTCTCCAGCTCCACGCCGAAGCCCACGCTGTCGCCGACGCCGTAGCGGCACCAGGTGCTGCCCACGCAGGTTTTTGCCATGCGCAGCGCTTTTGCGTACGCGTGGCCGGTTTCGAAGCCCGCTTCAATCAGCTGACGCCAGATTTCCGGCAGGTCATCCTTCTGCGCGCCAAACAGGCCGATACGCTGGGAGCCGGTGATTTTGGTGTACAGATTAAATTCACGGGCGATACGGCCTACGGCCACCAGCCCTTCCGGCGTGATTTCGCCACCGGCGGAACGTGGAATAACGGAGTAGGTGCCGTCTTTCTGGATGTTGGCCAGGAAGTTGTCGTTGGTGTCCTGCAGCGGCGTATGCTCGGGTTTAAGCACGTACTCGTTCCAGCAGGAGGCCAGCAGGGAGCCGACGGTCGGTTTACAGACTTCGCAGCCGTAGCCCTGGCCGTGCTTCGCCAGCAGTTCGTCGAAGGACTTAATGCCCTCCACGCGGATCAGGTGGTACAGCTCCTGGCGAGAATATGCGAAGTGCTCGCACAGGTTGTTGTTCACTTCGATGCCCTGTTTCGCCAGTTCGGCGTTCAGCACCTGCGTGACCAGCGGAATACAGCCACCGCAGCCGGTACCGGCTTTGGTTTCCGCTTTCAGCGCCGCCACGGTATGGCAGCCTTTGTTGATGGCGGAGATCAGCATGCCTTTGGTGACGTCGAAGCAGGAGCAAATCTGCGCGCTGTCCGGCAGTTTGTCCACGCCGATAGACGGCTTGCCGCTGGAGGCGTAGGCCGGGAGGATCAGCGCGTCCGGGTTTTCCGGCAGCTCGATGGCGTTCAGCACCAGCTGCAGCAGGTTGCCGAAGTCGCTGGTGTCACCCACCAGTACCGCGCCGAGCAGGGTTTTGTTGTCCTGGCTGACGATCAGGCGTTTATAGACTTCTTTGCTTTCGTCGAGGTAGACGTAGCTGCGTGAGTTCGGGGTACGACCGTGCGCATCGCCGATGCCGCCTACGTCCACGCCCAGCAGCTTCAGCTTGGCGCTCATGTCTGCGCCGGTGAAGGCGTTTTCGGTGCCGAGAATGTGGTCAACGGCAACCTGCGCCATTTTGTAGCCCGGCGCCACCAGGCCGTAGACGCGGTTGTTCCAGCTGGCGCACTCGCCGATAGCGTAGATATCCGGGTCGGAGGTCTGGCAGGAATCGTTAATCATGATCCCGCCGCGCTGCGCCACGGCCAGACCGCACTGGGTGGCCATTTTGTCGCGCGGACGAATACCGGTGGAGAAGACGATGAAGTCCACTTCCAGCTCGCTGCCGTCGGCAAAGCGCATGGTTTTACGCGCTTCGGTACCTTCCTGAACGATCTCTTTTGTGTTCTTGCTGGTGTGAACCTTCACGCCCATGCTTTCGATTTTACGGCGCAGCTGGTCACCGCCCATGTGGTCCAGCTGTTCGGCCATCAGCATCGGGGCAAATTCGATGACGTGGGTTTCAACGCCGAGGTTTTTCAGCGCGCCTGCGGCTTCCAGACCCAGCAGGCCGCCGCCGACGACCGCACCGCGTTTGCTACGGCGGGCGCAGTTTTCGATGGCTTTCAGGTCTTCAATGGTACGATAAACGAAGCAATCCTGCGTTTCCGAGCCTTTGATCGGCGGGATCCACGGGTATGAGCCAGTCGCCATGATCAGCTTGTCGTAAAAAACCGTACGTCCGGCGCTGGAGTGGATCACTTTTTCCTGACGGTTGATGGTGATAGCGCGTTCGCCCACCAGCACTTTTACGCCGTGCTTCTCATAGAAACCTTCACGCACCAGAGAAAGCTCTTCGGCGGTATGATGGGAGAAGTAGGAAGACAAGTGCACACGGTCGTACGCCTTGCGGGGTTCTTCACAGAACACGGTAATGTCGAAACGGTCGGCGTCGGCTTTATCGAGAAGATCCTCAATAAAGCGGTGGCCGACCATGCCGTTACCGATGATAGCGAGTCTGACTTTGCTCATTTTTGCCTCGATTTCTTTTCTATTACTGCCTACCTTAACGATTCAGCAGGGGCACTTATTGATGCAAATCAAATACGCCTTAACCTACCCCCTAAGTGGTATATGACTGATTTGTCAGGATTTTTATAAGTAATGGAATTTGCTGGCTTTTCGCATTCGCTGATTTTGTGTACAAAATAGGGCGCATTTTTAAAAATGCGTACTCCTAAATTTCAGACGCGTTTTTCGGGAGAAAGGTATGTCTACAACACCGCTTTGGCTTGTCCAGAATGTTCGCTTACCGGGTCGGGAAGGGCTGTGGCAAATTCCCATTGAGAACGGTCGTTTTGGCGGCATTACGCCGATGGACGATACCCATGCCGAAAGTTACGAAATCCTCAACGCGCGCGGCGGGCTGGCGATCCCGCCGTTCATCGAGCCGCATATCCACCTGGATACCACGCAGACGGCGGGCGAGCCGAGCTGGAACCAGTCCGGCACGCTCTTTGAAGGCATCGAGCGCTGGGCCGAGCGCAAGGCGCTGCTCAGCCATGAGGACGTAAAGGCCCGCGCCTGGAAAACGCTGAAGTGGCAAATCGCCAACGGCATCCAGTTTGTGCGTACTCATGTGGATGTCTCTGATCCGACGCTCACCGCCCTTAAGGCGATGCTGGAGGTGAAGCAGGAGGTCGCCCCGTGGGTGACGCTGCAAATCGTCGCGTTCCCGCAGGAGGGCATTCTCTCTTACCCGAACGGCGCGGCGCTGCTGGAAGAGGCGTTAAGGCTGGGGGCCGACGTGGTGGGGGCGATCCCGCACTTCGAGTTCACCCGCGAGTACGGCGTGCAGTCGCTGCATATCGCTTTTGATCTGGCGAAGAAGTACGACCGACCGCTGGATATCCACTGCGATGAAATTGACGACGAACAGTCCCGGTTTGTCGAAACCGTCGCAACGCTGGCGTACGAGGCCGGCATCGGCCCGCGCGTGACCGCCAGCCACACCACCGCCATGCACTCCTACAACGGCGCGTACACCTCGCGCCTGTTCCGCCTGCTGAAGATGTCGGGCATCAACTTTGTCGCTAACCCGCTGGTGAACATCCACCTGCAGGGGCGCTTTGACGACTATCCGAAGCGTCGCGGCATCACGCGCGTGAAAGAGCTGCAGGAGGCGGGCATTAACGTCTGCTTTGGTCACGATGACGTTTTTGACCCGTGGTATCCGCTCGGCACCGGCAACATGCTGCAGGTGCTGCACATGGGGCTGCACGTCTGTCAGATGATGGGCTATCCGCAGATCGACAGCGGCCTGAACCTGATAACCCATAACAGCGCCCGTACCTTTGGCCTGAGCGATTACGGCATTGAGGAGGGCAACCCGGCGAACCTGATTATTCTGCCTGCGGAGAGCGGATTTGAAGCCGTGCGCTGCCAGGTGCCGGTGCGCTGGTCGATTCGTCAGGGACGCGTGATTGCCACGACGCAGCTGGCGCAGACGTGGATCCAAACGGACGTCGGAGGAGAAGAGGTGAGCTTTGCCAGAAACAGCCCCTCTGCAGAGCGCAAAGGGGCGTAGGGTTTAGTGGGACGCTGCTGCCGCGTTGTGCTGGCGGTGGCGGGTCACGAAGCCCAGAATGAAGCACATGATGAACACCACGGCGTACAGACCGTTGGCGGTGTGCAGCGCCGCCAGCGGGCCGCTGTGGGCGACGATTGGGCCAGTCACCACGAAGGTCAGCATGGTGCCGATGGTGCCGCAGGTCAGAACGAAGTTAACCAGCTTCGGCGAGGCCACTTTGGTCTGCAGGGAGCCCAGGGTGATGATTGAGGTATAAATCGCGCTGGAGAAGAAGCCCAGGGTCAGAATGAACCACGGCATATGCTCCGGGGAACCGTTGATGAACAGATACATCAGCACGGTTGCCAGACCTGCCAGCACGGTGAGAATGCGCTGCAGGTCGAAGAAGCGCAGGATGAAGCTAAACGCCCACATGCCGAACATGTAAGACATCCAGAAATCGCTCACCAGTTTGCCCGCGTCGTTCAGGCTCATGCCCAGCCCTTTGGCGTATTCCGGTACCCAGGAGATAAAGCCCAGCTGGCCGAGGATGTAGCACAGCGCGGCGACGGAGAGGAACAGCACGCCGATGCCCCATTTCTCTTTTGCGACAGGTTCAGACGCGGTTTGCGCTTTCTTGCCCAGCACCGGGAAGTCGCAGCCGAAGGTCAGAATAAAGATCGCCACGTAGACCAGACCGATGCAGGCATACACCCAGTACCACTCGATGCTGCGCGCCAGCAGAACGGCGGCGACCATCGGGAAAATCATCCCGGCCATGCTGAAGAAGGAGTCGGTAAACAGCAGGCGCGCGCCGCGCTGGCGGCCTTCATACATGTGCGTAATAAGGAACGTACCGATCGACATGGTGATCCCGCTGACCAGACCGAGCACGAACATGGCGGCGGAGAACAGGGCGATGCTGTGGCTCAGCATCAGGCCCGCCACGGCGGCGACCATCAGCACAAAGCCAAAGCGCAGCTGGGTTTTCAGCGGGACGATTTCCATCAGCCAGGCATTCAGGAAGATTGAGATCAGGATCCCCGCGTTGAGGAAGGTGAAGGTGTTACTCATGCTGGAAACGGGCAGCTGGAAGTAGTCTGCGATATTTCCCATCACCATCCCGGTGACGATCACCAACGCGCCGGTCAGGGCGTAGGAGAAGAAGCTGATCCATGTGAGCTTGATGCGATTGCTGTTAGTCATGTCTGGCCTGTTCAAAGTAAAGTAAAACGCATTAATCGCGTTTGAGCGGGCAGATTTTAGACGGGAAAGTGATCTAATTAAATCTTTTAGGAAACTTTCGATCTTAATTGCAGGGTTTAGTGTGATCCTGATCACACTAAAAGGCGTTATAACCAATCGTTTGCGCGGTTACAACTGTTTCAATTTCGTAAAATTAGGTAAAAGGCTGGTCTACGTTCATACTGCTCTTTAGAATCAAGCCATTCGCTTTTTATACTGCGCTTTGTTAAGGAATTCTCATGCTCAAATCAACACTGGCGGCTGTCGCAGCTGTGTTTGCTCTTTCTGCCGTTTCCCCTGCTGCGCTGGCAGCCAAGGGTGACCCTCACGTCCTGCTGACGACCTCTGCCGGGAATATTGAGCTGGAACTGAACAGCCAGAAAGCCCCTGTTTCTGTTAAAAACTTCCTCGACTACGTGAACAGTGGTTTCTATAACAACACCACCTTCCACCGCGTGATCCCTGGCTTCATGGTGCAGGGCGGCGGCTTCAACGAGCAGATGCAGCAGAAGCAGCCTAACCCGCCAATCAAAAACGAAGCGGACAACGGCCTGCTGAACAAGCGCGGCACCATCTCCATGGCGCGTACAGCGGATAAAGACAGCGCGACCAGCCAGTTCTTTCTGAACGTGGCGGATAACGCCTTCCTCGACCACGGCCAGCGCGACTTTGGCTATGCCGTTTTCGGTAAGATTGTGAAAGGTATGGACGTGGCCGACAAGATTTCTCAGGTGCCGACCCACGACGTCGGTCCGTACCAGAATGTGCCGTCAAAACCGGTGGTTATCCTCTCCGCAAAAGTTCTGCCGTAACTCTTCTGAACGCGGGTTTCTTTTGCCCGCGTTTTGTCTCCCTCCCTGCGAAAGCGCGTTTTGCTGCTTATACTTGTGGCAAACGGACTATTCAGGGAGGCGTTAAGTGAAAAAACTCACCGATAAGCAAAAATCCCGTCTCTGGGAACAGCAGCGTAACGTCAATTTTCAGGCCAGCTGCCAGCTCGAAAAAGGCAATGGTCCTTCAGATCCTCAAATTGAGTCGCTGGCGCTGGGGCCTTCTGCACCCGGCTTGCCCCACCTGTGCCTCATTCACCGCCACCTGTACCGCAGAGAGATTAAGCTGGCTGGCGAGTTCCGCACCGCCGATATCGCTAAGGGCGACATTCCTTTTTGTCATTTCGAGTACATCGAGAAGATGGGGAACGACCTGATGGACGCGCTGGAATACGACAACTATCTGGTCGGCCTTAGCAAAGAGGAATTTACAGACCGGGTTAGCCATTACTACTGTGAAATCAATATGCTGCACCCTTTTATGCGCGGTAACGGCATTTCCCAGAGGATCTTCTTTGAGCAGCTGGCACTCCACGCGGGCTACGCGCTGGACTGGCGTGATATCGATCCCGCGCAGTGGGTAGCGGCTAACCAGAGTGGTGCGATGGGGGATTTAACGGCCCTGAACGCCATCTTTGCCAAAGTAGTGAGCGAAGCGCGGGAATCTGAGTAAAATAGGGCGGCATTTTTTTCTGGAGCCGCCATGATTCTTCTGATTGATAACTACGATTCCTTCACCTGGAACCTTTACCAGTATTTCTGCGAGCTGGGTGCCGAGGTGGTCGTTCGCCGTAACGACGAGATAACCCTGGCAGATATCGAGAAGTTGGCTCCGCAGAAAATTGTTATCTCACCGGGCCCCTGCACGCCGTCGGAATCCGGCATCTCGCTTGATGCGATACGCCGTTATGCAGGCAAGCTGCCGATTCTGGGCGTCTGCCTCGGCCATCAGGCCATTGCTCAGGCGTTTGGCGCGACCATCGTGCGCGCAGCGAAGGTGATGCATGGCAAAACGTCACCCGTCACGCACGCCGGCACGGGCGTATTCACCGGGTTGAATAATCCCCTAACCGTAACGCGCTACCATTCTCTGGTAATCGACCCGCCAACCTTACCCGCGTGCTTTGACGTGACCGCCTGGAGCGAGTCGCAGGAGATCATGGGGATTCGCCACCGCGAGTGGGATCTCGAAGGCGTGCAGTTCCACCCGGAAAGCATCCTCAGCGAGCAGGGCCACCAGCTGCTGGCGAATTTCCTTAAGCGCTGAATATCTGTTGCCTTGCTGTGATTTTTTATGCATATTTTGTGATTATATTTTCACAATCACTGTGACATAAAAATGGATGGTCATGACATGGCAACTGAACAACCAGCAATTACCCGCGCGACATTCGATGAAGTCATTCTGCCGATTTATGCACCGGCCGAGTTTATCCCTGTAAAAGGGAAAGGCAGCCGCGTCTGGGATCAGCAGGGCAAAGAGTATGTGGATTTCGCGGGCGGCATTGCGGTGACGGCGCTGGGTCATTGCCATCCTGCGCTGGTGGAGGCGCTGAAAACCCAGGGCGAAACCCTGTGGCACACCAGCAACGTGTTCACCAACGAACCGGCGCTGCGCCTGGGGCGTAAGATCATCGATGCCACCTTCGCCGAGCGCGTGCTGTTCATGAACTCCGGCACTGAAGCCAACGAAACCGCCTTTAAGCTGGCGCGCTACTACGCAACCACGCGCCACAGCCCGTACAAAACCAAAATCATCGCCTTCCATAACGCTTTCCACGGACGCTCGTTCTTTACCGTTTCCGTTGGTGGTCAGCCGAAATACTCAGACGGGTTTGGTCCGAAGCCAGCCGACATCGTTCACGTGCCCTTTAACGATCTGCACGCGGTAAAAGCGGTAATGGATGACCATACCTGCGCGGTCGTCGTTGAGCCGATTCAGGGCGAAGGCGGCGTGACGGCGGCGACGCCGGAGTTCCTGAAAGGACTGCGCGAACTGTGCGACGAGCATCAGGCGCTGCTGGTCTTTGATGAAGTGCAGTGCGGCATGGGGCGCACCGGGGATCTGTTTGCCTACATGCACTACGGCGTGACGCCGGACATCCTGACCAGCGCCAAAGCGCTCGGCGGCGGCTTCCCGGTCAGCGCGGTGCTGACGACGCAGGATATTGCCTCTGCGTTCCACGTTGGTTCTCACGGCTCTACCTACGGCGGCAACCCGCTGGCGAGCGCCGTGGCGAGCGCGGCGTTTGATATCATCAACACGCCGGAGGTGTTGAACGGCGTCAACGCGAAGCGGGAGCTGTTTGTCAAGCACCTGCTGCAGATTGATGAGCAGTACGACGTGTTCAGCGAAATCCGCGGCATGGGGCTGCTGATTGGCGCCGAGCTGAAGCCGCAGTACAAAGGCCGCGCGCGCGATTTCCTGCACGCCGCCGCGCACGAAGGGGTGATGGTGCTCAACGCCGGACCGGACGTAATGCGCTTTGCGCCGTCGCTGGTGGTGGAAGAGAAGGATATTGAAGACGGGTTAAGCCGTTTTGCCGCGGCGGTCGCGAAGATCGTTAAGGGTTAATACTCGGTTCGCTTTAATCGACGCGTTAACCAAATCCCGTGATGCGGACGCTGACGCCATGCCACCGATGAAATGGTGTGCATGGTGTTCAAATGTCCCAGAACGCGCTGCAGGTGCTGCTCCAGGGTGCTCATCGGCCCGTGGGTCAGCGTTTCAGGCGCTTCGAGAATATTGGAATCGCCCGACTCGCCCGGCGCGTCGTACTCCAGACGCTGCTGACACCTCTGCAACGCAATTTCACACGACTGCAAATAGCGCTGCGCCAGATCCGGCGTGAGCATGGTGTGCTCGCGCGCCAGCGTGGTCATGGCGTTAATGTGCTCGACGATAAACTGGCTGTGTGTCACCCACAGCTTCATGTCTGCAAGATAGTGCGAGTTAAAGCCCGGCTCCTGCATCGCCTGGTTGAGCGAGTTGAACAGGGCGTTGTGCGCCTGGTTGACCCTCATGCGCTGGTAGGCCAGCGGGGAGGGCTGCGGATCGTCGCTCAGGATCAGGCGGATGGCCTGCTGATCGGCCTCCAGCGCGTCGTGGGCGTTTTGCCTCAGTAATCCGCTCTGCCACTGCGGCCACAGCCAGACCATGCCGCCGAAGGCAATCAGGCAGCCAATCAGGGTATCGACCAGGCGGGCAATAATGAATTGATCGCCGTTGAGCGTGAGCAGCTGCAGGGTGTACACCGCCGTAACCGTAAAGCCCACCGTCGCCCAGCCGTAGTTTTTGCGGATGATGAGATAGCTCACCATCGTAATCGCCAGCATCCCGACCAGCGTATACCCTTCCGGCACGTGGAAATGCAGCGTCGCCCCCGCAATAATCAGCCCGGCCATCGTGCCGCCAGCCCGGTGGAAAATACGCACGCGCGTGGCGCCATAGCCGTTCTGCGTCACGAACAGCACGGTCATTAAGATCCAGTAGGGTTTCGGCAGATGCAGCGCCATACCCATCAGGCTGGCGATGCTGAGCATGACGCTTATCCGCGCGGCGTTGCGCAGGGCGGCGGATTTCAGCGACAGGTAGCTTTTGAGGGCGGGCAGCAGCGGCAGACGCTTCTGTTTATCCGCCATCAGGTCGCGAGGATAAAGCGGGCGCTGGGTACGCAATACGCGGGCGATGCGGCTGAAGTGCCAGGCGGCAAACTGGCCGACCGGGTTATCCGGGTGCTGACGCGCAATTTTTTCCAGCGCGCCGAGCGGTTTGTCCATGTTAAAGCGCGTCGGGTAGCGGTGATAGAGAATATCGTCGGCCAGCACCCGCAGGCGCGCCGACACGGTCTGGGCGTTCCAGCGGATCACCGCTTCGGCGTGGCTGCGCTCGACCAGCTTTTGCACCTCCTGCGGATGGTGCAGGCTCACGGAGATATGCTCCTGCAGATCCAGCCCCACCTGGAAGGTGCGCAGCAGCCGCTTGTACTCGTGGTTTTTATTGGCGGCGAGCATGTGCAGCTGCTGATAGCACTGGCTGATCAGGTCGACCACCTTTTGCTGGCGCGCCAGCAGCGGCGGAAGGGATTTCTCCGGATCGGTGTGCTGGGTCAGCAGGGTATATTTGGCTTCACAGTAATCCGCCAGCTGCACGTAGAGCAGGCTCAGGGATTCACGCAGCGGCTGCTCCCGCCACAGCCAGAACCAGAACCAGTTAAACAGCCCGTACCACAGCGTGCCGAGGGCGTAGATGAGCAGCGGTTCCCATATCGGCATATTCCCCGCGAGGCTCAGGGTGAATATGGCGGCAATCAGCGAGGCGGGCAGCAGGCGCGCGTGAAGCGAACTGATCTCCGCCGTTACGCCGAGCGTCATCGCCAGCACGGTCAGGATCAGCGGGAGCGGAATATCACGGGCGAGCAGGAGCTGTACGGCAAGGCTACAGCCGGCAAACAGGCAGCCGCCGATAATCAGGCGCTTGAAAAAGCGTTTATGCGGCGTGTCCAAACCGGCGATGTTGCAGCAGGCGGGCACGAGGGAAAACAGCAGGCCTTGCTGAAGATGTCCGAGGATCAGGCCCACGGCCACGGGAAGGCACAACACCAACGTTTGTCGCAGTGCGTAGTTAACTTCCGGGTGATAAATCAGCCTGCGCCACATGGGGAATAGAGACAAAAACGGCGTGCCACCCTGAGATGGCACGCCGTTTGACCGAATTAACGGGTTCCGTAAACCACGATGGTTTTACCGTGCGCGGAGATCAGGTTCTGATCTTCCAGCATTTTCAGAATACGGCCTACTGTTTCACGGGAACAACCGACGATCTGACCGATTTCCTGACGGGTAATTTTAATTTGCATGCCGTCCGGGTGGGTCATTGCGTCTGGCTGTTTCGCCAGGTTCAGCAGGGTCTGTGCGATACGACCGGTCACGTCCAGGAACGCCAGGTTACCGACTTTTTCAGAGGTGACCTGCAGGCGACGCGCCATCTGGGAAGAGAGACGCATCAGGATGTCAGGATTAACCTGAATCAGCTGACGGAACTTCTTGTAAGAAATTTCAGCCACTTCACATGCTGTCTTTGCACGAACCCAGGCGCTACGTTCCTGGCCTTCTTCAAACAGGCCCAGTTCGCCGATGAAATCGCCCTGGTTCAGATAAGAAAGGATCATCTCTTTCCCTTCTTCATCTTTGATCAGCACTGCCACCGAGCCTTTAACGATGTAATACAACGTCTCGGCTTTTTCACCCTGGTGAATCAGAGTGCTTTTCGATGGGTACTTATGAATGTGGCAATGAGACAAGAACCATTCGAGAGTCGGGTCTGTTTGCGGTTTGCCAAGCACCATGCGCTGTTATCCTCTGTTATAAGCTGTCACCAGAGTCATAAGATGCATCCGGACTCTGGGGTTGCAATCGAATTCTTACCCATACCCTGGGAAGTCGGCTGTCGTAATTTTCGCAGCCAGTAAAGTTTGATGTCCTCTGCATACATGTGTAACGTCAATGTATTACTGTAGCATCCAGAGTGTTTTAGCATAGCTTTTGCCGCGTGTCTCCTGGTGTCTCGCTTCAGCATGATGCAGGTCGCCTTCCGTTGCGAGAAATGTAACGCGCGCGTAATCTGTCACCAAAAATGCAACGTTGGAGTTAATGAATATGCAAGCGCGTGTGAAATGGGTTGAAGGTTTAACGTTCCTGGGCGAATCCGCTTCCGGGCACCAGATTTTGATGGACGGTAACTCCGGCGACAAGGCCCCAAGCCCGATGGAAATGGTGCTGATGGCGGCGGGTGGATGCAGCGCGATTGACGTGGTGTCGATTCTGCAAAAAGGCCGTCACGATGTGACCGACTGCGAAGTGAAGCTCACGTCAGAACGTCGCGAAGAGGCGCCACGCCTGTTCACGCATATTAATCTGCACTTTATCGTGACCGGTAAAGAGCTGAAAGATGCCGCGGTATCACGCGCCGTAGACCTTTCTGCGGAAAAATACTGCTCTGTGGCGTTAATGCTGGAGAAAGCGGTAAAAATCACCCATTCGTATGAGGTGATCGAGGCTTAATCTTTTGGCGGGTGGCGCTTCGCTGACCCGCCCTACAAAAGCACGACCGTAGGCCCGGTAAGCGCAGCGCCACCGGGCAAAACAACTCACGCGATCTGCTTCCCTTCCATCAGTCGCTGGACCAGCGGCGTCATAATTAACTCCATCGCCAGCCCCATTTTTCCGCCCGGCACCACCAGCGTATTCATGTGGGAAATGAACGAGCCCTGCAGCATCGCCAGCAGCCAGGGATAATCGATGCCTTCCAGATTGCGGAAGTGGATCACCACAAAACTCTCATCCAGAGACGGGATGGTTTTCGCCGCAAACGGGTTGGAGGTGTCCACCGTCGGCACGCGCTGGAAGTTGATATGGGTACGCGAGAACTGTGGCGTCAGGAAGTTGATGTAATCTTCCATAGATCGCACCACCGAATCCATCACCGCCTCGCGCGAATGGCCGCGCTCGCTGATGTCGCGCGTCAGCTTCTGGATCCATTCCAGGTTAACGATCGGCACCACGCCCACCAGCAGATCCACGTGGCGCGCCACGTCGTGCTGGTTGGTCACCACGCCGCCGTGCAGCCCTTCGTAAAACAGCACGTCGGTGGGTTCCGGCAGCGGCTGCCACGGGGTAAACGTCCCCGGCACCTGGTTCCAGGGAACCGCTTCGTCGTAGGTGTGCAGGTATTTGCGGGATTGTCCTTTGCCGGTCTGACCGTATTCTCTGAAGGTCTGCTCTAGCAGGCCGAAATCATTGGCATCGGGGCCAAAGTAGCTGATGTGTTTACCGAGATCCCGCGCTTTACGGATGGCCATGTCCATTTCAGGGCGCGTGTAGCGGTGAAAGCTGTCGCCCTCAACCTCTGCCGCCTGTAAGTTCAGCTGTGCGAAAATTTTGCGAAAGGCAAGGCTGGTGGTGGTGGTTCCCGCCCCGCTCGAACCCGTGACGGCAATAACCGGATGTCTGGCAGACATAGCAACTCCCTGACTGGAAAGGTTTACAGATCAGCCGTGAAACGCGTTGCGGGGCATGATATTGACCGTCTCATGCAGTTCAGACCATACCAGCACCACGTCGCCGCTTTTAAGCTGGCGTTTTACATCGCTGACCTTTTGTTCAAGAGAACGTTCATGTTCACCATAATCGGTGCCCTCTCGTAATACAAAGCTTTCAATCAGATTATCGAGCGTTTCGGGAGGCAGATCCTGCCAGGGAATAATCATTTTTTACCGTCCAGAAATGAGGTGAGCCAGTCAGGAATGCGGGTTTCCAGCCACATTTTCGGGCGTCGCAGCGTACCGCCGACAAATCCCACGTGGCCGCCATGCTCGGTCAGCTGATAGTGAACGTTTTCAGGCAAAAATTCCTGGGCCGGAATGGAGTGGTGGTCCATAAACGGATCGTCTTTGGCATGGATGATCAGCGTCGGCTGGGTGATTTTGCTGAGCAGCGGCATTGCGCTGCACTGGCGATAATAGTCAATCGCATCGGCAAATCCGTGAATTTTAGCGGTGATCAGATCGTCGAATTCACGAATGCGGCGCACCTTTTTCAGCTGGCGAAGGCTAACGGGTAAGGTGTCCGGGTAGGCCTTCAGCTTACGCGCCGCGTTGGCCTTCAGCAGGTTGAGCAGGTAGCGCTGATAAACCCGTGAAAAGCCTTTTTCCATATGGTAGCTGCACTGCTCCAGCATGAAAGGCGCAGAGACGATAACGGCGGCATCCAGCGGCACCGTTTCACCCTCTTTCGCCAGCAGGCAGGCCAGCATATTGCCGCCCAGCGAATAGCCCACCGCCGCCGTCGGCACCGTTCCATAGTTCTCTCTCAGCCAGTGTAAGAACCAGGTGCCATCTTCGGTTTCACCCGAATGATAAATGCGCTTCTGGCGATTCGGCTCGCCGCTGCAGCCGCGAAAATGCATCACCACGCCAAGCCAGCCGCGCGCCTTTGCCGCCTCGATGAGGCCATGCGCGTAAGGGCTGTGCAGGCTGCCTTCCAGACCGTGAAACACCACCAGCCGGGGCTTATGCCTGGCCAGCTCCGGCGCTTCGCTCCAGGCGAGATCCAAAAAGTCACCGTCCGGCAAATCCAGGCGCTGCCAGTGTGGGGTGAACTGAACCTTGCGGCGGATCAGGCGCGGCAGCATGGTTTGCAGATGGCAGTTAGCCAGGCCGCGCATGGGCACGAATTCTGCGCTGTCGTCGGCAGCAATCTCAAAGTCTGACGGGATGATTTGGGTCATAACGGCGATGCTAATTATTGTCTGTTATTTACGATACCTTCCGAATTGTACCCCGTTTAGCCTGGATTTCCGAAACATGAACTGATCCCGATCACAAATCTTTACCTTGATTATTACTCTCAGGCTAATGATTGCGCTCTATGCTTAATTGATGCCTTTCTCACCAGAGCGCACACTTTACTCAACGTTAAGCAAATCAAAATGATTAGCTGAATCAGGAGGTTAATAATGTTATCTGGGCAAACACCCACCCGGCAATGGAACACTCGACGCAGCGAAAAAGCGCGTCGTCTGGCGTCCGTACCGGTGCAGGGCAAGGTACTGCCAACCGGCGATCTTGTCGCTATGCTGGAAAAACTGATCGCACCGGGCGACAAGGTCGTTCTGGAAGGTAACAACCAGAAGCAGGCCGATTTCCTTTCCCGCTCGCTCGCCGAGGTGAATCCGCAAATCGTTCACGATCTGCATATGATCATGCCGAGCGTGGGCCGCAGCGAGCATCTGGATATCTTCGAAAAAGGCATCGCCCGCAAGCTGGACTTCTCCTTCTCCGGCACGCAAAGCCTGCGCATTTCGCAGCTGCTGGAAGACGGTCAGCTCGAAATCGGTGCGATCCACACTTACATCGAACTTTACTCACGCCTCTACGTCGACCTCTCGCCCAACGTGGCGCTGATTGCCGGTTTTAAAGCGGACCGCAAAGGTAACCTCTACACCGGGGCAAGTACCGAAGATACCCCGGCGCTGGTGGAAGCCGCCGCGTTCCACGACGGCATCGTCATCGCACAGGTGAACGAGCTGGTGGACGACGAATGCGATCTGCCGCGCGTCGACATTCCGGGCTCCTGGATCGATTACGTGGTCGTTGCGGATAAGCCGTTCTTTATCGAACCGCTGTTCACCCGCGACCCGCGCCTGATCAAGCAGGAGCATATCCTGATGGCGATGATGGCCATCAAAGGCATCTACGCAGAGCACCAGGTGCAGTCCCTGAACCACGGTATCGGCTTTAACACCGCGGCGATTGAGCTGCTGCTGCCTACCTACGGCGAACAGCTCGGCCTGAAGGGCAAAATCTGTCAACACTGGACGCTGAACCCGCATCCCACGCTGATCCCCGCCATCGAAAGCGGCTGGGTGGAAAGCGTGCACTGCTTCGGCGGCGAGCTGGGGATGGAAGAGTACATCCGCGCCCGTCCGGACGTGTTCTTTACCGGTGCCGACGGCTCCATGCGTTCCAACCGCGCCTTCTGCCAGCTGGCAGGCCAGTACGCGGTGGATATGTTCATCGGCTCTACGCTGCAGGTTGACGGCTACGCCAACTCCTCCACCGTGACCCGCGGTCGTCTTTCCGGCTTCGGCGGTGCGCCAAACATGGGCCACGATCCGCACGGTCGTCGTCATGCGACCCCGGCCTGGCTGAACATGATCACCGAGCCTGACCCAATGCAGCGCGGTAAAAAACTGGTCGTGCAGATGGTCGAAACCTTCCAGGCAGGCGTGAAGCCGACCTTCGTGGAAAAACTCGATGCCGTTGACGTGGCGAAAGCCTCCGGCATGCCGCTGGCACCGGTGATGATTTACGGCGATGACGTGACGCACGTGCTGACGGAAGAGGGGATTGCTTACCTCTATCGCGCCAAAGATCTGGAAGAGCGTCGGGCCATGGTTGCCGCCGTCGCGGGGATCACCGATATCGGCCTGGGCGTTGACGCCAAACGCGTGGCGGAACTGCGCCAGAGCGGCAAAGTGGTCTATCCGGAAGATATGGGCATCCGCCGTACCGACGCTACCCGCTCTCTGCTGGCAGCCGGCAGCGTGTCTGACCTCGTTGAGTGGTCCGGCGGTTTGTACAACCCACCTGCGAAATTCCGGAGCTGGTAATGAAAGTTCTGCCCCAGATTCAGGTTGAAGGCGGTGCCGAATGGCTGGCGCGAACCGCCACGCAGTGTCTGATTGACGAAGCACGTTTAAGCCCGAAACCCGGTCTGGTGGACAGTCGGGGGAACGGCGCGCACCACGATTTATCCCTTGCGCTCATGGAGCGCTCCGCGCACAGCCTGACCTCCACGTTTCAGGCGCTGGCGCAGCAGAGCTGGCAGCGCCCGGCGGATATTGCCCTCAGGCAAACCGTTGGCCGTCTTGGCCGCGAAGGCGAACGGCAGATGATGGCCGCTACCGACGGCGTGAACACTCACCGCGGCGCGATTTGGGCGCTGGGGCTGTTGGTCAGCGCGGTGGCGATGCTGGGCGGGGATGCGGCTGCGCAAGCCGTCGCAAATACCGCCGCCCAGCTGGCGAAACTGCCGGACGAGGCGGCGCCGAAAGTGTTCAGCAAAGGGCTGCGCGCCACGCACCGCTACCGCGTGCCGGGCGCCAGAGAAGAAGCGCAGCAGGCGTTTCCGCACGTTATGCAGCGCGCGCTGCCGCAGCTTCGCCTGAGCCGTCTCAACGGCAGCAGCGAAACGCAGGCCAGGCTCGACGCGCTGATGGCGATCATGACCTCCCTCACCGACACCTGCGTGCTGTCGCGCGCCGGAATGGAGGGGCTGGACGCCATGCAGAGTGGTGCCCGTGCGGTACTGAACGCCGGAGGCTGTGCAACGCTCGCGGGCCAGCGGGCATTGGCGAGCTTAGATCGTCAGATGCTCACGCTCAACGCCTCGCCGGGCGGCGCAGCCGACCTGCTTGCCGCCACGCTGTTTCTCGACCGCGTCGAAACGCCTTATTCAAAGCATTAAGAGGATGTTATGGAAAAAATCACATTGACCGTGCCAGCCAGCCGCGCGTTAAGCGGCAGGGCGCTGGCAGGGGTAGTCGGCTCCGGGGATATGGAGGTGTTGTTTGCCGCCGAACCGGGCCAGACCTTAACCATCGATATCACCACCTCCGTCGACAACAGCCGTGGTCGCTGGGAGGCCCTGTTCAACCGCCTGCAGACCGTCAGCAGCCTGCCCGCCGGGAAGCTGACCATCCACGACTTCGGCGCGACGCCGGGCGTGGCGCGCATTCGCATCGAACAGGTCTTTGAGGGGGTAAGCCATGCGTAATGACAGCAGCTTTATCGAACTAAAAGCGCGCCAGCGCGCGCAGGCTCTGCTGGATGACGGCAGCTACCGCGAACTGCTGGACCCGTTTGAAGGCATTATCTCTCCGTGGCTTGGGCCGCAGGGGATTGTTCCGCAGGCCGATGACGGTATGGTCGTCGCAAAAGGCACCATTAACGGCCAGCCTGCGGTCGTCGTCGCGATTGAAGGCGCGTTCCAGGGCGGCAGCATGGGCGAAGTGTCCGGCGCCAAAATGGCGGCGGCCCTGGAGCTGGCGGCGGAAGATAACCGCAACGGTATTCCGACTCAGGCGGTGCTGTGCCTCGAAACCGGCGGCGTGCGTCTTCAGGAAGCCAACCTGGGCCTGGCGGCGATTGCCGATATCCACGCGGCGATCGTTGACCTGCGCCGCTACACCCCGGTGGTCGGGATTGTTGCCGGAACCGTGGGCTGCTTCGGCGGGATGTCCATTGCGGCAGCGCTCTGCAGCTACCTGATCGTGACCCGCGAAGCGCGTCTTGGCCTCAACGGCCCGCAGGTTATCGAGCAGGAGGCGGGCATTGAAGAGTATGACTCCCGCGACCGTCCGTTTATCTGGAGCATGACCGGCGGCGAAGTGCGCTATCAAAGCGGTCTGGTGGATGCCCTGGTAGGCGACGGCGTGAACGCGGTGAAAGCGGCGATGAACGACGCGATTGCCAAAGGCGTGCCGGCGAAACACCGCACCGATAACTACGACGATTACCTGAACCGTCTGACGAATTTCGACACCCGCAAGCAGGCCGATGCCGAACAGATTAACGCGCTTTTTGCCCGGGAGGTGAAATGATGAGTAATTCAATAAGCCGTGGCGAACTCTGGCTGGAAACCCTCGCCCCGAACGCCAAACGTATCGAAGGGCTTTGCCCGTCCGTGCAGGCGGCAGACGGCGAGCTGAACGGCGAGGCGGTGCGCTTTGTGGCCGTGGTGCCGGATGCCAATAACCACTTCCCGCGCGCGGCGCAGGGCGAAGTCGGCCTGCTGGAAGGCTGGACGCTGGCGAAGGTGGTCAGCGAAACCGTCGCGGCGGATGCCGATAAAGCCGTTAAGCGCCCGATTGTGGCGGTGATCGACGTCCCAAGCCAGGCCTATGGCCGTCGCGAAGAGGCGTTTGGTATCCACCAGGCGCTGGCGGGAGCCGCTGCCGCGTATGCAAACGCGCGTCTGGCCGGCCACCCGGTGATTGGTCTCATCGTCGGCAAGGCGATGTCCGGCGCGTTTCTGGCGCACGGCTACCAGGCCAACCGCCTGATCGCCTTTAACGACAAGGGCGTGCTGATCCACGCGATGGGTAAAGAGTCTGCGGCGCGTATTACGCTGCGCACCGTGGAGGCGCTGGAAAAACTGGCGGCGACCATTCCGCCGATGGCGTACGACATCAGCAACTACGCCACGCTGGGGCTGCTCTCTAACCTGCTGGATATCAGCAACCCGGATGCCCCATCCGATAACGATCTGGCGCAGGTGAAAACCACCCTGCAGCAGGCCATCAGTGACGCACGTCAGGACACCACGTTGAAAAACCGCTTGGGTGCTGACAACCGCCGCAGCTCGGCGCTCGTACGCGAACGTATGCGAGCCAGCTGGTAAGTAAAAAGAGACCTGCCAGAGATGTACAACCCCGTGGGCGCGCCCGCTGCGCCCGCGCGGGAACCTGCATCCTGAAAATAATAAACATCGCGCCAGTGCTTAAACTTTTTTACTACAGGTGATTTATGACTTACGTAATTGTTCATGCTCTTGCACCGATTTTCGTCATCATGCTGCTGGGATTCTGGGCCGGTAAGGCAAAGATGGTCGATAACAAAAATGTTTCCCTGCTCAATATTTTCGTGATGGATTTTGCACTGCCTGCCGCGCTGTTCAGCGCCACCGTGCAAACCCCGTGGACCGGCATCGTGGCCCAGTCGCCGCTGATCCTGGTGCTTACCCTGGCGATGTGGATCACCTATGCGGCAATCTACTTCCTCGCCACTAAAGTCTTTAAAAAATCCCCGCAGGACGCGGCGGTGCTGACGCTTACCGTTGCCCTGCCAAACTACGCGGCGCTCGGTCTGCCGATTCTGGGCAGCGTGCTGGGTGAAAGTTCTTCCACGTCGCTCTCCGTGGCGGTTTCTATCGCCTGCGGTTCGGTGCTGATGACCCCGTTCTGCCTGCTGATTCTGGAGCGTGAGAAAGCGCGCGCCGAAGGGAATAATTCCGGCTCAACGCTCTCCATGCTGCCGGTGCTGATGTGGCGTTCCATTAAGAAACCGATCGTGATGGGCCCGCTGCTGGGGGTGATCCTTTCCGCCATCGGCATCAAAATGCCGGAACTGGTGCTTGCGGCGATTAAACCGCTGGGGCTGTCCGCCACCGCTGCCGCGCTGTTCCTGACCGGGGTGATCCTCTCTGCCCGCAAGCTGCAGATCAATACCATGGTGATCACCTCCACCATCGCCAAGCTGCTGATTCAGCCAGCGATTGCCTGGGGTATCGTTTTGATCTTCGGCCTGCACGGCTCCGTGGCGATCACCGCTATCCTGATGATTGCGCTCTCCGCAGGCTTCTTCGGCGTGGTGTTCGGTAACCGCTTTGGCGTGCAGTCGCCGGATGCTGAAGCCGTGCTGCTGTTAAGCTCCGTACTGTGTATCCTGTCGCTGCCGCTGTTTATCTCGCTGACTTCAGGAATGTAATCATGACCACAACATTACGACCGCACGACCTCATCTGGCTTACCGCGCGCGACGCGCTGGAAGGCATCACCGAATCCTGGGTGGAGGCGGCCTGGCACACTGGACTGCCTGTGGTGGTGCGGCGTGATGTTGATAGTGAAGGCCGCATTCCCGTTGGCGTGCGTGGATTGCGCCGCGACCAGCGGGCGGCCGGATGGGTGAAGCCGGAAAACGTGCTGCGCGTGGTTTCACCTGAAGACCTGAGCGTTACAGCCGATCTGCTGCGCTCGCCCTTTGTGACTCAGCCACCGGTTCAGGTGGCGCTGCAGCTTGCTCAGCAGCCGTGGCCCTGGACGTGGGGCATTACCGGCAGCACCGGCTACGCGCTGGCAACCGGTATACCGGTGATTCATGCCGACAGCGATCTGGACCTGCTGATCCGCGCCCCGCAGCCCGTTTCTCCTGACGCGTTTACAGCCTGGCAGTCTCAGCTTGGCCGCGCGCTGTGTCGGGCGGATACGCAGGTGGATACGCCCGAGGGCGGATTCGCGCTGGCGGAGTGGCTGCGCGACGGCAAAACGCTGTTAAAAACGCAATGTGGGCCGCGCCTGGTGGCGGACCCGTGGCGCAGGGAGGAGTGATGAAAATACTGTTTACCTTTCCGGGGCAGGGCACGCAGCACGAAGGCATGCTGCAAAACCTGCCGGGAATGGAGCTGGCTCAGGCGCGCGAGGTGCTTGGGGATGAAGTCGATAATCTCGACAGTGCCGCCTCGTTAACCCATACCCGCGCGGTTCAGCTTTCGCTGCTGATTGCCGGCGTGGCCTGGGCGCGCGAGCTGGAGCGTCGCGGCGTGACGCCGGATATCGTCAGCGGGCTGTCCATCGGCGCTTATCCGGCGGCGGTTATCGCGGGTGCGCTGGACTTTTCGGACGCGCTGAGGCTGGTGGCGCTGCGCGGTGACCTCATGGAGCAGGCCTACCCGCACGGCTACGGCCTGACGGCCATCATGGGCTTAACCCTGCCGCAGGTGGAAACGCTGATCCAAGGCACCGGAACCTACATCGCCAACCTGAACGCCGAAACGCAGATCGTGATCGCCGGAAGCGATGACGGGATGGCGCAGGCGGCAGAACGCGCGCTGGCGAAAGGGGCGAGCAAGGCCAGGCGGCTGGCGGTGAGCGTGCCGTCGCACTGCGAACTGCTGGCGGAACCGGCACAAAAGCTGGCGTCGGCGTTTGAATCGGTCAGCCTTTCCCGCCCGCGCTGCGCGTACCTGAGCGGCAGCACCGGGCGCGTGCTCTGGCAGCCGGAAAAGATTGCCGACGATCTGGCGATGAACATGGCGCGCACCGTGCGCTGGCAGGAGGCGGTGATCTCCGCTAACGAGCGTGAAGCGCGGCTGGCGATTGAAATGCCGCCCGGCGGCGTACTGACCTGCCTGACGCGTCAGGCCGCGTGGGAAGGGGAGACCATCTCGCTGGAGCGCAGCGGGGTGGACGTGGCGGTACATCTGGCGAAGCGGCTTCGTGCGTGATCTTTTGCCCGGTGGCGGCTGCGCCTTACCGAGCCTACGGGTTCGGTTGTCTTGTTCTGTATCACACACCTTCCTGCAGGCTGCGGGCATACATCCGCCCCTCGGCGGCTAATGCCCGCAGGCTCGGGTCCTGCTCGCGGTTGCGGGCAAAGACGATCGCGATAAGCTGCTGCATCTGGTACGGCTGCGCCAGCTTCAGCAGCTGCACCGAATTCTCATACACTTTCTTCATCCTGCCCGGCATCAGCGTAAACCCAACGCCCGCCTGCACCAGGCTCAGCATCGAGAAAATATCATTCACGCGGGTGACGATTTCCGGCTCGAACCCGGCGATATGAAACGCTTCCTGAAACCCGGCGTACGTGGCGAACCCTTCCGCCAGGGCGACAAATTTCTGGTCTTTGTAATCACGCAGATCGGCGGGCCCGCTGGTATTCAGCGTGGCGGAGGCGGGGGCGGCAAGGAAAATGTCGTCGTGGAAGAGGGGCAGCACTTCGAGGCTGTTACGGTCGATGTCGCTTTCGGAGATGGAGATCAGAATCGCGTCCAGCGAGCCTTCATCCAGCATGTGCAGCAGGGTGTCGTTGGAGCCCATCGTCAGATCCATCTCCAGATCCGGACGGCGGAGCTTCATGCCCATAATCAGGCGCGGCACGGTTTCCAGCGTCAGGGAGTAGAGCGTGCCCACGCGCAGCCGCCCCTGGCCGATACCGGCGATTTTGCGGGATTCCTCGAGCCCGCGCTCCATCACCTGCATCACCTCCTGGCAATACTCCAGCAGCGTCCACGCGGAGGGGAGCGCAATCAGGTTACGCCCTTTGTGGGTAAAGAGCGGACAGCGCACGTTCTCTTCCAGCGTGTGCAGCGCGCGGTGAACGCTGACGCCGCTCAGGCCAAGCGTTTCGGCGGTGCGCGCGATATTGCCCTTCTCCATGAAGGTCATGAAGATGCTGAGCTTGCGGAACGTAATCTCGCTCGTGATATCGAAACCCATAACCCTCCCGGCGTGTTAGTCGGCCTGCAGCATCGCTTCCAGCTGCTCCTGCGCGTCCAGCCACGCCATTTCACACTCCTCGAGGCTGGATTTGGTTTTTGCCTGGGTTTGCAGGCAGTCGGTCAGCTCAGCCTTGCGGCTCTGGTCGTACAGCCCGCTGTCGCCCAGCTTCTCTTCAACGGCGGCAAGCGTGGCGTTGAGCTTTTCCATCTCTTTTTCAAGACGGGCGATTTCCTTGCGCAGCGGCTGCGTCTGGGTGCGCAGCTCCGCCTCGCGGCGCTTCTGGTCTTTACGCGACTGCGCGCTGTTGGCGTTGTCCTTCGCTGACTCTTCCGGCTGGTTTTCCTGCTTCTGCACGTCCGTCAGCCACTGCTGGTAGTCTTCCAGGTCGCCGTCGAACGGTTCGACTTTGCCGCCGTGGACTAAATAGAGATCGTCCGTGGTGGAGCGGATCAGGTGACGGTCGTGCGAGACGACAACCAGCGCGCCTTCGAACTCAATCAGCGCTTCGGTCAGCGCCTGACGCATGTCGAGATCCAGGTGGTTGGTCGGTTCATCGAGCAGCAGCAGGTTCGGGCGCTGCCAGACGATCAGCGCCAGCACCAGACGGGCCTTTTCGCCGCCGGAGAAGCGCTCGGTGTTTTCGGTGACCTTATCCCCCTGGAAGCCGAAGCCGCCGAGGTAGTCGCGCAGCTTTTGCTCCATCTCCTGCGGTGCCAGACGCGCCAGGTGCTGAATCGGCGATTCATCCGCGCGTAAAAATTCCAGCTGATGCTGGGCGAAGTAGCCCAGCTTGATGCCCTTCGCCAGGCCGATTTCACCGCTGACCGGGTTAAGCTCGCCCGCCAGCAGCTTGATCAGCGTCGATTTACCGGCACCGTTACGCCCCAGCAGGCCGATACGTGAACCCGGGACCAGGTTGAGCTTGATGGAGTCGAGAATAATGCGGTCGGCATAGCCCGCGCTCACTTTTTCCATCTTCAGGAGCGGGTTTGGCAGGCTTTCCGGCGCACGGAAGCTGAAGTGGAACGGGTTATCCACGTGCGCCGGGGCAATCATCTCCATGCGTTCCAGCATCTTGATGCGGCTCTGGGCCTGCTTCGCTTTTGAGGCCTTGGCCTTAAAGCGATCCACGAAGCTCTGCAGGTGCGCCACGCGCTGCTGCTGGCTTTCGTACATGGACTGCTGCTGGGCAAGACGCGTCGCGCGCTGGCGCTCGAAGGAGCTGTAGTTGCCGGTGTATTCGAACATCGTTTGCTGTTCGATATGGATGATTTTATCCACCACCGGGTCGAGGAAGTCGCGGTCGTGGGAGATCAGAATCAGAGTGCCCTGATAGCTCTTGAGCCACTTCTCCAGCCAAATAACGGCATCGAGATCGAGGTGGTTGGTGGGTTCATCGAGCAGCAAAAGGTCAGAGCGACAGATCAGCGCCTGGGCCAGGTTAAGGCGCATGCGCCAGCCGCCGGAGAAGTCGCTGACCGGGCGTTCAAGCTGTTCGTTGCTGAAGCCCAGACCGTGCAGCAGGCTGGAGGCGCGGGAGCGAATGGTCCAGGCGTCGATGGCGTCCAGCTTGCCGTGAACGGTGGCAATGGCGTGACCGTCGTTGCGCTCGTTGGCGGCGTTGAGTTCCGCCTCAAGCCTGCGGTATTCGCGGTCGCCGTCGATAACATAGTCGAGCGCCGGTTCGCTCAGCGCAGGCGTCTCCTGGTTAACCCAGGCCAGCTGCCAGTTCCCCGGATAGGTAAAGTTACCGCCATCAGCGCTAATCTCGTTTTTCAGCAGGGCGAGCAGGGTCGATTTACCGCAGCCGTTTTTGCCGACCAGACCCACCTTTTGGCCCGGGTTGATGGTAGCGGTCGCGTTATCCAGCAGGACGCGCACGCCGCGACGAATTTGTAACGAGGAGAAAACAATCATAGAAGCGCCGTATGTTCCGACTATGTTAATTTGTCATTATGATAATGTAAGGTGTGGGCCACTTTCCCCACCGGGCCGCCATGGTAGCCCAAAACGACAACAATACACAAAAACAGAACCGGGAGGGGAGTGATGTCTCAGACAGCGAAAGTGCTGCTGCTGTATGCCCATCCGGAATCTCAGGACTCGGTGGCGAACCGGGTGCTGCTTAAGCCGGCCACACAGCTCAGTAACGTAACGGTGCACGATCTCTACGCGCACTATCCTGATTTCTTTATCGATATTCCTTACGAGCAGGAACTGCTGCGTCAGCATGACGTGATCGTGTTCCAGCATCCGCTTTATACCTATAGCTGTCCGGCGCTGCTGAAAGAGTGGCTGGACCGCGTGCTGAGCCGGGGCTTTTCCAGCGGGGTGGGGGGCAACCAGCTCGCGGGAAAGTACTGGCGTAGCGTTATCACTACCGGCGAGCCGGAGAGCGCCTACCGCCACGACGGGCTGAACCGCTATCCGATGAGCGATATTCTGCGGCCGTTCGAGCTGACGGCGGCGATGTGCCGCATGCACTGGATGAGCCCGATTATCGTTTACTGGGCACGGCGACAGGAGCCGAAAGCGCTGGCGAGCCATGCCAGAGCCTACGGTGAATGGCTGGCGTCACCCATTCCGGCAGGAGGTCGCTGATGGAAGGATCAAATCTCCTGCTTGCCGGGGTGTTGTTTCTGTTCGCGGCGGTTGTCGCGGTGCCGCTGGCCGCCCGTATCGGCATCGGCGCGGTGCTGGGCTATCTGTTAGCCGGTATTGCCATTGGCCCCTGGGGGCTGGGATTCATCAGCGATGTGGATGAAATCCTCCACTTCTCCGAGCTGGGCGTCGTCTTCCTGATGTTTATCATCGGCCTGGAGCTGAACCCGTCCAAGCTGTGGCAGCTCCGTCGCTCTATCTTCGGCGTGGGCGCGGCGCAGGTGTTGTTCAGCGCGGCGATCCTTGCCGGACTGCTGATGATGACGGACTTCTCGTGGCAGGCGGCGACAATCGGCGGGATTGGCCTGGCGATGTCGTCCACGGCAATGGCGCTGCAGCTGATGCGCGACAAAGGAATGAACCGTAACGAAGCCGGACAGCTGGGCTTTTCGGTCCTGCTGTTCCAGGATTTGGCGGTGATCCCGGCGCTGGCGCTGGTGCCGCTGCTGGCCGGTTCCGGTGACGATCATTTCGACTGGGTGAAAGTCTCCATGAAGGTGCTGGCCTTCGCGGGGATGCTGATTGGCGGACGTTTCCTGCTGCGCCCGGTGTTCCGCTTTATTGCCGCCTCGGGCGTGCGCGAAGTCTTTACCGCCGCGACGCTGCTGCTGGTGCTCGGGTCCGCCCTGTTTATGGACGCGCTGGGGCTGTCTATGGCGCTCGGTACGTTTATTGCCGGGGTACTGCTCGCCGAGAGTGAATATCGACACGAGCTGGAAACAGCCATCGATCCCTTTAAGGGGCTGCTGTTAGGGCTGTTCTTTATTTCGGTGGGCATGGCGCTGAATCTGGGCGTGCTCTATACCCATCTGCTGTGGGTGATTGCGAGCGTCGCCGTGCTGGTCGCGGTGAAGACGCTGGTGCTCTACGTCCTGGCACGCGTTTACGGGCTGCGCAGCTCGGAAAGAATGCAGTTCGCCAGCGTGTTAAGCCAGGGGGGAGAGTTCGCGTTTGTGCTGTTCTCTACCGCATCTTCCCAGAAACTGTTTAAAGACGACCAGATGGCGCTGCTGCTGGTAACGGTGACGCTGTCGATGATGACCACGCCGCTGCTGATGAAGCTGGTGGATAAAATGCTCTCCCGCCGCCTGAACCCGGTGGATGATGAGGATGAGGCCCCGTGGGTGGAAGACGATAAGCCGCAGGTGATTGTCGTGGGGTTTGGCCGTTTTGGACAGGTCATTGGTCGCCTGCTGATGGCGAACAAAATGCGCATCACGGTGCTGGAGCGCGATATCAGCGCGGTCAACCTGATGCGCAAATATGGCTATAAGGTTTACTACGGCGACGCGACCCAGCTTGAACTGCTGCGCTCGGCCGGGGCGGAAGCGGCAGAGTCTATCGTCATCACCTGTAACGATCCGGAAGATACGATGAAGCTGGTGGAGCTCTGCCAGCAGCATTTCCCGCATCTGCATATTCTGGCGCGTGCGCGCGGACGTGTTGAAGCTCACGAACTTTTGCAGGCGGGTGTGAAACACTTCTCCCGCGAGACGTTCTCGAGCGCGCTGGAGCTGGGGCGCAAGGCGCTGGTGTCGCTGGGCATGCATCCCCATCAGGCCCAGCGTGCCCAGATGCACTTCCGCAGGCTGGATATGCGGATGCTGCGCGAGCTGATGCCGGTGCATAGCGACACGGCGCAGATCTCCCGCGTGCGGGAAGCGCGTCGCGAACTGGAGGAGATCTTCCAGCGCGAGATGCAGCAGGAACGACGCCAGCTCGACGGCTGGGATGAATTTGAATAAAGGGTAACGAAAGATGGCTGTACGTAAACGCTTTATCGCGGGAGCAAAATGCCCGACCTGCCAGGCGCAAGATACTTTGGCCATGTGGCGGGAAAATAATATTGATGTGGTTGAGTGTGTTAAGTGCGGTCACCAGATGCGCGAGGCCGATAAAGAGGCCCGCGATCACGTTCGCAAAGAAGAGCAAGTGATCGGCATTTTTCATCCAGACTAGCGATATGCTCTGAGTTTTTTTAAGCTTAAGGGTACACGGGTGCAGATTTCCGCTACAATCTGCGCCAGCAATTTTCCCACGCTCAGGAGATATCATGAAAGTAGCAAAAGACCTGGTGGTCAGCCTGGCCTATCAGGTACGTACAGAAGACGGTGTGTTGGTTGATGAGTCTCCGGTGAGTGCGCCGCTTGACTACCTGCATGGTCACGGTTCCCTGATTTCTGGCCTGGAAACAGCGCTGGAAGGTCATGACGTTGGCGACAAATTTGACGTTGCTGTAGGCGCGAACGACGCTTACGGTCAGTATGACGACAACCTGGTTCAGCGCGTGCCTAAAGACGTGTTCATGGGTGTTGACGAGCTGCAGGTTGGCATGCGCTTCCTGGCTGAAACTGACCAGGGCCCGGTGCCGGTTGAAATCACCGAAGTTGAAGACGACCACGTTGTGGTTGACGGCAACCACATGCTGGCTGGCCAGAACCTGAAGTTCAACGTAGAAGTTGTTGCGATCCGTGAAGCAACCGAAGAAGAACTGGCTCACGGCCACGTTCACGGTGCGAACGGTCACGACCATGACCACGACCACGGCCACGACGGCTGCTGCGGTGGTCACGGTCACGATCACGACCATGGCCACGACCACGGTAAAGGTGGTTGCGGCAACGGCGGCTGCGGCTGCCACTAATACCCGTCGTCTTTCAAGCCGCCTTCCAGCGACCTGAAATCCATAGGGTATTTGACATGTAGGCCCGGTAAGCTTCGCGCCACCGGGCACAAAAAAAGCGGGGAGATCCCGCTTTTTTTACGCCTCAATAATGAGGTGGTGGCGTCTCTTCTGACTGAGAGGCAATGTGCGATGACTGGGTTGCCTTCACTTTTTCAGTGAGAAGCCGCATTAAATCGCGCAGTTTTGCCATTTCAAGCTCATGGGCGGTCACCGTCTGGTTTAGCTCTTCGATGGTGATGTCCTGAAAAGCCAGGCGGCTTTCCAGCTCAGCCAGTCTCGCTTCTATCAATGTGTCCTGCATCATTCACCTCGTCTATTTCTGGTTTGCCACGATGGGCTCGCGGCGGCGAATTTTAACCGAGTTTATGCCTAAGTACAGTATCCATCCCATTGGCAAGAAACTTATTTAAACAAAAATAGTCTGAAAAGAGGCGAGAATCGGGGGAGTCTGTCTGTAGATTTCTTCCGCAACGATTTATAGTACGTTACTCATTTACGTTTAATGCTGGGGTGAGAGTCCCCAGGCCCTGGAGATATGGATGAAATCACTGTTTAAAGTAACGCTGCTGGCGACGACGATGGCTGTTGCACTGAATGCGCCGCTGTCTTTCGCAGCTGACACTGCTGCGAAGCCTGCTGCGACTGCAGACAGCAAAGCGGCGTTCAAAAATGACGACCAGAAATCCGCCTACGCACTTGGCGCATCTCTGGGTCGTTACATGGAAAACTCTCTGAAAGAACAAGAGAAACTGGGCATCAAACTGGACAAAGCGCAGCTGATCGCGGGTGTTCAGGATGCATTTGCAGACAAGAGCAAACTGTCTGACCAGGAAATCGAGCAGACTCTGCAGGCGTTTGAAGCGCGCGTGAAAGGCGCCGCTCAGACCAAGATGGAAGCAGATGCCAAAGACAACGAAGCGAAAGGCAAAGCCTATCGTGACACCTTTGCTAAAGAGAAGGGCGTAAAAACTTCCTCTACCGGTCTGGTGTATAAAGTTGAGAAAGAAGGTACCGGCGATGCGCCTAAAGACAGCGACACCGTTGTGGTTAACTACAAAGGTACGCTGATCGACGGTAAAGAGTTCGACAACTCCTATACCCGCGGTGAGCCTCTCTCCTTCCGTCTGGACGGTGTTATCCCAGGCTGGACTGAAGGCCTGAAGAACATCAAGAAAGGCGGCAAGATCAAACTGGTTATCCCACCGGATCTGGCTTACGGCAAAACCGGCGTTCCGGGTATCCCTGCGAACTCTACCCTGGTATTCGACGTAGAACTGTTGGATATCAAACCGGCTCCGAAAGCGGATGCGAAAGCAGACGCACCGGCTGACGATAAAGCCGCTGCAGCGAAGAAGTAATCTCGCAAAAAACCGCCGCCTTTTAGGCGGCGGTTTTTTTTATTGTGGGGCAGATAGAATTAACACTGGAAAGCGTTATACACGCTGTATTAATTTAGTTGTCCGTGTAGATAATGAGCCTGCCCTGAAAACGTAACGACAGGCTCCTGAAAAGGAGTGTTTTTTTCATGTCCAGGTCGCTTTTAACCAACGAAACCAGTGAGCTTGATTTGCTGGATCAACGTCCTTTCGATCAGACCGACTTCGATATTCTGAAATCCTACGAAGCGGTGGTGGACGGGTTAGCGATGCTCATTGGGTCCCACTGCGAAATCGTATTGCACTCCCTGCAGGATCTGAAGTGTTCCGCCATCCGCATTGCGAATGGTGAACATACTGGCCGTAAAATTGGTTCGCCAATCACCGACCTTGCATTGCGTATGCTGCATGACATGACCGGCGCGGACAGTAGCGTCTCCAAATGTTATTTCACCCGCGCCAAAAGCGGCGTGCTGATGAAATCAGAAACCATCGCAATTCGAAACCGCGAGCACCGCGTGATCGGGCTGCTGTGCATCAACATGAACCTTGATGTGCCATTCTCGCAAATTATGAGCACCTTCATTCCACCAGAAACGCCGGACGTGGGCTCTTCGGTTAACTTTGCCTCCTCCGTGGAAGACCTGGTGACGCAGACGCTTGAGTTCACTATTGAAGAAGTGAATGCCGATCGCAACGTATCAAACAACGCCAAGAATCGTCAGATCGTGCTGAACCTCTACGAGAAAGGCATTTTTGATATCAAAGATGCCATCAACCAGGTGGCCGACCGTCTCAATATCTCCAAGCACACCGTCTACCTCTACATTCGCCAGTTCAAAAGCGGTGATTTCCAGGGGCAAGACAAGTAATGCGTTTTGCATTAATGGTAACAGGTCCGGCGTATGGGACTCAGCAGGCCAGCAGCGCGCTGCAGTTTGCTTATGCGCTGCTTGATGCGGGACACGAGCTGGCGAGCGTCTTCTTCTATCGTGAAGGGGTGTATAACGCGAACCAGTTTACCTCACCGGCGAGCGATGAATTTGATCTCGTGCGCGCGTGGCAGGCATTAAACGAAAAGCAGGGCGTTGAGCTGCACATCTGCGTGGCAGCGGCATTGCGCCGTGGCGTGACCGATGCAACCGAAGCCGCGCGTCTTGGATTATCGGGTTCTAACCTGCAGCCCGGTTTTTCGTTGAGTGGTCTGGGTGCACTGGCACAGGCGGCATTAACCTGCGACAGAGTGGTGCAATTCTGATGAAGCGCGTAGCATTTGTTTTTACGTCTGCGCCGCACGGCAGCGCTTCTGGCCGAGAAGGGCTGGATGCGTTACTTGCGACTTCCGCGCTGACCGAAGATATCGGTGTCTTCTTTTTGGGCGACGGCGTATTTCAGCTTCTGGCGGGGCAACAGCCTCAGGCCATTCTGGCGCGTGATTATATCGCGACGTTCAAAGTGTTACCGCTTTACGATATCGAAACCTTCTTTGTTTGTGCTGACTCTTTGGCCGCGCGTGGTTTAAACGAGGCAACGCCTTTCGTGCTGGATGCGACAGTCCTGCCTTCTGCTGCATTGCGCGAACACCTTTCCCACTACGACACTGTTCTGACTTTCTGAGGCCGTCATGCTCCATACCCTGAGCCGTTCACCGTGGCAATGTGATATCGACGCGTTAATGCGTATGCTGCGCGAGGGCGATGCTCTGCTGCTGATGCAGGATGGCGTGCTGGCTGCGCTTGAAGGCAGCCGTTTCGTTGAAATCCTCAATAGTGCCCCCATATCGGTCTCTGCGCTGAAAGACGATCTTGATGCGCGGGGCCTGTCTGGTCAAATTTCAGCCAAAATTGACGTGATTGGCTATACTGAGTTCGTCAATCTAACGGTGAAACATGCCAGTCAAATGAACTGGTGATTTGAGATCGCTGTATATTTCTTGACACCTTTTCGACGTAGCCCTAAAATTTCGCGTCCTCATATTGTATGAGGTCGATTTATTACGTGTTTACGAAGCAAAAGCTAAAACCAGGAGCTATTTAATGGCAACAGTTAACCAGCTGGTACGCAAACCACGTGCACGCAAAGTTGCAAAAAGCAACGTGCCTGCACTGGAAGCCTGCCCGCAGAAACGTGGCGTATGTACCCGTGTATATACCACCACTCCTAAAAAACCAAACTCCGCACTGCGTAAAGTATGCCGTGTGCGTTTGACTAACGGTTTCGAAGTGACTTCCTACATCGGTGGTGAAGGTCACAACCTGCAGGAACACTCCGTGATCCTGATCCGTGGCGGTCGTGTTAAAGACCTTCCGGGTGTTCGTTACCACACCGTTCGTGGTGCGCTCGACTGCTCAGGTGTTAAAGACCGTAAGCAGGCTCGCTCCAAGTACGGCGTGAAGCGTCCTAAGGCTTAATGGTTCTCCGTTAAGTAAGGCCAAACTGATTTATCTTAATGTCACACTAAACTCTTTGAGTTTTGGACAATCCTGAATTAACAACGGAGTATTCCCATGCCACGTCGTCGCGTCATTGGTCAGCGTAAAATCCTTCCAGATCCGAAATTCGGATCAGAACTGCTGGCAAAATTTGTAAATATCCTGATGGTAGATGGTAAAAAATCTACTGCAGAAGCAATCGTATACAGCGCGCTTGAGACCCTGGCTCAGCGTTCTGGTAAAAATGAACTGGAAGCTTTCGAAGTCGCTCTCGACAACGTTCGCCCAACTGTAGAAGTTAAGTCCCGCCGCGTTGGTGGTTCTACTTATCAGGTTCCAGTTGAAGTTCGTCCGGTTCGTCGTAATGCTCTGGCAATGCGTTGGATCGTTGAAGCTGCTCGTAAACGCGGTGATAAATCCATGGCTCTGCGTCTGGCGAACGAACTTTCTGATGCTGCAGACAACAAAGGTACTGCAGTTAAGAAACGTGAAGACGTTCACCGTATGGCAGAAGCCAACAAGGCGTTCGCACACTACCGTTGGTAATCCCTTCGGAGTATTAGTCACCAGGCGGGCGCTTCAGAGAAGCCGCCCGCTCTGGGTAACTTAACTGAACGCCTAAAGAAACAAACGAGGAATCAAATGGCTCGTACAACACCCATCGCACGCTACCGTAACATCGGTATCAGTGCGCACATCGACGCCGGTAAGACCACTACTACCGAACGTATTCTGTTCTACACCGGTGTAAACCATAAAATCGGTGAAGTTCATGACGGCGCTGCCACCATGGACTGGATGGAGCAGGAGCAGGAGCGTGGTATTACTATCACCTCCGCAGCGACTACTGCATTCTGGTCAGGTATGGCTAAGCAGTACGAACCGCATCGCGTAAACATCATCGACACCCCGGGCCACGTTGACTTCACCATCGAAGTAGAACGTTCCATGCGTGTTCTTGATGGCGCGGTAATGGTTTATTGCGCAGTTGGTGGTGTTCAGCCACAGTCTGAAACCGTATGGCGTCAGGCGAACAAATATAAAGTTCCACGCATCGCGTTCGTTAACAAAATGGACCGTATGGGTGCTAACTTCCTGAAAGTTGTTGGTCAGATCAAAACCCGTCTGGGCGCGAACCCTGTTCCGCTGCAGCTGGCAATTGGTGCTGAAGAAGGCTTCACCGGCGTTATCGACCTGGTGAAAATGAAAGCCATCAACTGGAACGAAGAAGACGCAGGCGTTACCTTCACTTACGAAGATATCCCGGCAGAGATGCAGGACCTGGCTGACGAATGGCACCAGAACCTGATCGAATCCGCGGCAGAAGCTTCTGAAGAGCTGATGGAAAAATACCTGGGTGGTGAAGAACTGACTGAAGAAGAGATCAAAAAAGCTCTGCGTCAGCGTGTTCTGAACAACGAAATCATCCTGGTAACCTGTGGTTCTGCGTTTAAGAACAAAGGTGTTCAGGCGATGCTGGATGCGGTAATTGATTACCTGCCATCCCCGGTTGACGTTCCTGCGATCAACGGCATCCTGGACGACGGTAAAGATACTCCGGCTGAGCGTCACGCAAGTGATGACGAGCCGTTCTCTGCACTGGCGTTCAAAATTGCTACCGACCCATTCGTTGGTAACCTGACCTTCTTCCGCGTTTACTCTGGTGTGGTTAACTCCGGTGACACCATCCTGAACTCCGTGAAAGCGGCGCGTGAACGTTTTGGCCGTATCGTACAGATGCACGCTAACAAACGTGAAGAGATCAAAGAAGTTCGTGCGGGCGACATCGCTGCAGCTATCGGTCTGAAAGACGTGACGACTGGTGACACCCTGTGTAACCCAGATCACCCGATCATTCTGGAGCGTATGGAATTCCCTGAGCCGGTAATCTCCATCGCAGTTGAACCAAAAACCAAAGCTGACCAGGAAAAAATGGGTCTGGCTCTGGGCCGTCTGGCTAAAGAAGACCCATCATTCCGCGTATGGACTGATGAAGAATCTAACCAGACCATCATCGCTGGTATGGGTGAACTGCACCTGGACATCATCGTTGACCGTATGAAGCGTGAATTCAACGTTGAAGCGAACGTGGGTAAACCTCAGGTTGCTTACCGCGAAGCAATTCGCTCTAAAGTTACCGATGTTGAAGGTAAACACGCTAAGCAGTCTGGTGGTCGCGGTCAGTACGGTCACGTTGTGATCGACATGTACCCACTGGAGCCGGGCTCTAACCCTAAAGGTTACGAGTTCATCAACGACATCAAAGGTGGTGTAATTCCTGGTGAATACATCCCTGCCGTTGATAAAGGCATCCAGGAGCAGCTGAAAGCGGGTCCTCTGGCTGGTTACCCGGTTGTTGACATGGGTGTTCGTCTGCACTTCGGTTCTTACCACGACGTTGACTCCTCAGAACTGGCGTTTAAACTGGCTGCTTCTATCGCCTTTAAAGAAGGCTTTAAGAGAGCGAAACCAGTTCTGCTTGAGCCAATCATGAAGGTTGAAGTAGAAACTCCTGAAGAGAACACCGGTGACGTTATCGGTGACTTGAGCCGTCGTCGCGGTATGCTGCGTGGTCAGGAATCTGAAGTAACTGGCGTTAAGATCCACGCTGAAGTTCCACTGTCTGAAATGTTCGGATATGCAACTCAGCTGCGTTCTCTGACCAAAGGTCGTGCATCATACACCATGGAATTCCTGAAGTATGATGATGCGCCAAACAACGTTGCTCAGGCCGTTATTGAAGCCCGTGGTAAGTAATCCACAGGATTAAAACCTAAGTCCCGTGCTCTCTCCGAAGGGGAGAGCACTATAGTAAGGAATATAGCCGTGTCTAAAGAAAAATTTGAACGTACAAAACCGCACGTCAACGTTGGTACTATCGGCCACGTTGACCATGGTAAAACTACCCTGACTGCTGCAATCACTACCGTACTGGCTAAAACCTACGGCGGTGCTGCTCGTGCATTCGACCAGATCGATAACGCACCAGAAGAAAAAGCTCGTGGTATCACCATCAACACTTCCCACGTTGAATATGACACCCCGACTCGCCACTACGCACACGTAGACTGCCCAGGCCACGCCGACTATGTTAAAAACATGATTACCGGTGCTGCGCAGATGGACGGCGCGATCCTGGTTGTTGCTGCGACTGACGGCCCAATGCCTCAGACCCGTGAGCACATCCTGCTGGGTCGTCAGGTAGGCGTTCCTTTCATCATCGTGTTCCTGAACAAATGCGACATGGTTGATGACGAAGAGCTGCTGGAACTGGTAGAGATGGAAGTTCGTGAACTGCTGTCTCAGTACGATTTCCCAGGCGATGATACTCCAATCATCCGTGGTTCTGCTCTGAAAGCGCTGGAAGGCGAAGCAGAGTGGGAAGCGAAAATCATCGAACTGGCTGGCTTCCTGGATTCTTACATCCCAGAACCAGAGCGTGCGATTGACAAGCCATTCCTGCTGCCAATCGAAGACGTATTCTCCATCTCCGGTCGTGGTACCGTTGTTACCGGTCGTGTAGAGCGCGGTATCATCAAAGTTGGCGAAGAAGTTGAAATCGTTGGTATCAAAGAGACTGCTAAGTCTACCTGTACTGGCGTTGAAATGTTCCGCAAACTGTTGGACGAAGGCCGTGCTGGTGAGAACGTTGGTGTTCTGCTGCGTGGTATCAAACGTGAAGAAATCGAACGTGGTCAGGTTCTGGCGAAGCCAGGCTCAATCAAGCCACACACCAAGTTCGAATCTGAAGTGTACATCCTGTCCAAAGACGAAGGCGGCCGTCATACTCCGTTCTTCAAAGGCTACCGTCCACAGTTCTACTTCCGTACAACTGACGTGACCGGTACCATCGAACTGCCAGAAGGCGTTGAGATGGTAATGCCAGGCGACAACATCAAAATGGTTGTTACCCTGATCCACCCAATCGCAATGGACGATGGTCTGCGCTTCGCAATCCGCGAAGGCGGCCGTACCGTTGGCGCGGGTGTTGTTGCTAAAGTTCTGGGCTAATTCATTATCCCTGAATGAAAAAAGGACGCTTCGGCGTCCTTTTTTGTTTTTTGTCATTACGCGCTTGTCACAAATTTTCGCATTTTTTGTCCGCACCCGTTCCGTATCCCGCCGCTTGTGCTATTGTAATCATAACCATTCTCACTTACACTTTGCGCATATTTTGAACGGGAGTCTGTATGTACGTTTGTTTATGTAATGGTGTGAGTGACAAAAAAATTCGTCAGGCCGTTCGTCAGTTTCAGCCTCAGTCCTTCCAGCAGCTTCGCAAGTTTGTTCCGGTGGGAAATCAATGCGGTAAGTGCGTGCGCGCCGCGCGTGAAATTATGCAGGACGAATTGATGCAGATCCCGGAATTCAAAGAGATCGCCTAAGCGCATATCTTTTTTTTGACATCCCTGTAGCCCGTTCTACGCTTCAATGAGTGGAAGCGGAGGGACTATATAATGAAAGGTGATGTTAAAATCATAAGTTATCTCAATAAATTATTGGGAAATGAGCTTGTCGCAATCAATCAGTATTTTCTCCATGCAAGAATGTTCAAAAACTGGGGTCTGACTCGCCTCAATGATGTTGAATACCATGAGTCCATCGATGAGATGAAACACGCCGATAAATACATTGAGCGTATTTTATTCCTCGAAGGCATTCCTAACCTGCAGGATCTCGGTAAGCTGGGCATCGGAGAGGATGTCGAAGAGATGCTGCGTTCGGACCTCCGGCTGGAGCTCGAAGGTGCGAAAGATCTTCGCGAAGCCATTGCCTATGCTGACAGCGTACACGACTATGTTAGTCGCGATATGATGATCCAGATCCTGGCGGACGAAGAAGGGCATATCGACTGGCTGGAAACCGAACTGGATCTCATCAGCAAAATCGGCCTACAGAACTATCTCCAGTCGCAGATTAAAGTGGAAAGCTAATCAGATTTTGCCAGCCGACGCATAAACCCGCTGCCGCCAGAAATGGCCCAAAAGGCAGTGGGTTTTTTAATGTCCGTTTAGCCGGAGAGAGCGTAGATATGGCCAGATGGCACAGAAGTGCCATGAGCGCAGCAACGAACGCCATTATCGGCAGCACGCACCAGCCATGCCATGCGCCAAGCGCGCCCAGGTATTTTACATCGCCATAGCCCATCCCTTCATGTCCATACATAAGTCGATATCCCCAATAGATAACAGAATCCAACATAGCCCGCCATCGCGCCAACCACTGAACTGGCAAGAAAATCTGGATGAATGCAGAGCTGGAACAGCAGGCCTGACCATAACAGCGGGCAGAGGTATTTATCAGGGAGAATACCGAACCGGATATCTTCTCGTACCAGTAATAGAGAAAAAGAAAAATAAAGCAGCAGGAAGGGGAGGGTGGTTAGCATAGAGTAAGCCTCTGAAAAGATTTCAGCGCATACTCCGCGCTTCGCATTGGCCGGACAACGGGCAAAAGTGAAACTTGCGTAGCGCTTTCAAAACAAGAGATGCGATGGGATTCGTTGCTTAGAATATTGCGAGGGCGCACGCAAACAGTGGCTTTGGCGCTTAATTTCTAAACGGCACTTGCGTCTTTCCCTGATTTACGTATAATGCGCGGGCTTGTCGTAATTGACGGCGGGTTCAATCTGAACCAGAGTAACAAATTTGTTGCTCAACAATGCTCCCAATTGGGGAGCTACGTAAGAACGGTTACACTCTCCCATCAATCGTAATGGGTTTGAGGAGTAATCATTTTCGTTTATAAAATAATTGGAGCTCTGGTCTCATGCAGAACCAAAGAATCCGTATCCGCCTTAAAGCGTTTGATCATCGTCTGATCGATCAATCAACCGCGGAAATCGTCGAGACTGCTAAGCGCACTGGTGCGCAAGTCCGTGGTCCGATCCCGCTGCCGACCCGCAAAGAGCGCTTCACCGTTCTGATCTCCCCGCACGTCAACAAAGACGCGCGTGATCAGTACGAAATCCGCACTCACAAGCGTCTGGTTGACATCGTTGAGCCAACTGAGAAAACCGTTGATGCTCTGATGCGTCTGGATCTGGCTGCCGGTGTAGACGTGCAGATCAGCCTGGGTTAATCAGGTCATCGAGCGATTGAGAGGTTGATACAATGATTGGTTTAGTCGGTAAAAAAGTGGGCATGACCCGCATCTTCACTGAAGATGGCGTTTCAATCCCAGTAACCGTAATCGAAGTTGAAGCAAACCGCGTTACTCAGGTTAAAGATCTGGCTAACGATGGCTACCGCGCTGTTCAGGTGACCACTGGTGCTAAAAAAGCTAACCGTGTAACCAAACCAGAAGCGGGTCACTTCGCTAAAGCTGGCGTAGAAGCTGGCCGTGGTCTGTGGGAATTCCGTCTTGCTGAAGGCGAAGAGTTCACCGTAGGTCAGGACATTAGCGTTGAGCTGTTTGCTGACGTTAAAAAAGTTGACGTAACCGGTACCTCTAAAGGTAAAGGTTTTGCTGGTACCGTTAAGCGCTGGAACTTCCGTACCCAGGACGCTACTCACGGTAACTCCTTGTCTCACCGCGTTCCGGGTTCAATCGGTCAGAACCAGACTCCGGGCAAAGTGTTCAAAGGCAAGAAAATGGCAGGTCAGCTGGGTAACGAACGTGTGACCGTTCAGAGCCTGGACGTAGTACGTGTTGACGCTGAGCGCAACCTGCTGCTGGTTAAAGGTGCAGTTCCGGGTGCAACCGGTAGCGACCTGATCGTTAAACCAGCTGTGAAGGCGTAAGGGGATAGCAATGGAATTAGTATTGAAAGACGCGCAGAGCGCGCTGACTGTTTCCGAAACTACCTTCGGTCGTGATTTCAACGAAGCGCTGGTTCACCAGGTTGTTGTTGCTTATGCAGCTGGTGCTCGTCAGGGTACTCGTGCTCAGAAGACTCGTGCTGAAGTAACTGGTTCTGGCAAAAAGCCATGGCGCCAGAAAGGTACCGGCCGTGCGCGTTCAGGTTCTATCAAGAGCCCGATCTGGCGTTCAGGTGGCGTGACCTTCGCTGCGCGTCCACAGGACCACAGTCAAAAAGTTAACAAAAAGATGTACCGCGGCGCGCTGAAAAGCATTCTGTCCGAACTGGTACGTCAGGATCGTCTGATCGTTGTCGAATCATTCTCTGTTGAAGCGCCTAAAACTAAGCTGCTGGCACAGAAACTGAAAGACATGGCTCTGGAAGATGTGCTGATCATCACCGGTGAGCTGGACGAGAACCTGTTCCTGGCCGCACGTAACCTGCACAAGGTTGACGTACGCGATGCGACTGGTATCGACCCGGTTAGCCTGATCGCCTTCGACAAAGTCGTAATGACTGCTGATGCTGTTAAGCAAGTTGAGGAGATGCTGGCATGATTCGTGAAGAACGTCTGCTGAAGGTGCTTCGCGCACCGCACGTTTCTGAAAAAGCGTCTACTGCGATGGAAAAAACAAACACCATCGTTCTCAAAGTTGCTAAAGACGCGACCAAAGCAGAGATCAAAGCTGCTGTGCAGAAACTGTTTGAAGTCGAAGTCGAAGTCGTTAACACCCTGGTCGTTAAAGGGAAAGTTAAACGTCACGGACAGCGTATCGGTCGTCGTAGCGACTGGAAAAAAGCTTACGTCACCCTTAAAGAAGGCCAGAACCTGGACTTCGTTGGCGGCGCTGAGTAAGTCGGAGGAGTAATACAATGGCAGTTGTTAAATGTAAACCGACATCTCCGGGTCGTCGCCACGTCGTTAAAGTGGTCAACCCTGAGCTGCACAAGGGCAAACCTTTTGCTCCGTTGCTGGAAAAAAACAGCAAATCCGGTGGTCGTAACAACAATGGCCGTATCACCACTCGTCACATCGGTGGTGGCCACAAGCAGGCTTATCGTATTGTTGACTTCAAACGCAACAAAGACGGTATCCCAGCAGTTGTTGAGCGTCTTGAGTACGATCCGAACCGTTCCGCGAACATCGCGCTGGTTCTGTACAAAGATGGCGAACGCCGTTACATTCTGGCCCCTAAAGGCCTGAAAGCTGGCGACCAGATTCAGTCTGGCGTTGATGCTGCAATCAAAGCAGGTAACACCCTGCCGATGCGCAATATCCCGGTTGGTTCTACCGTTCATAACGTAGAAATGAAACCAGGTAAAGGCGGTCAGCTGGCACGTTCCGCTGGTACTTACGTTCAGATCGTTGCGCGTGACGGTGCTTATGTCACCCTGCGTCTGCGTTCTGGTGAAATGCGTAAAGTCGAAGCAGACTGCCGCGCTACCCTGGGCGAAGTTGGCAATGCTGAGCATATGCTGCGCGTTCTGGGTAAAGCAGGTGCTGCACGCTGGCGTGGTGTTCGTCCTACCGTTCGCGGTACTGCGATGAACCCAGTCGACCACCCACATGGTGGTGGTGAAGGTCGTAACTTTGGTAAGCACCCGGTATCTCCGTGGGGCGTTCAGACCAAAGGTAAGAAGACCCGCAGCAACAAGCGTACTGATAAATTTATCGTACGTCGCCGTAGCAAATAATTTTAGAGGATAAGCCATGCCACGTTCTCTCAAGAAAGGTCCTTTTATTGACCTGCACTTGCTGAAGAAGGTAGAGAAAGCGGTGGAAAGCGGAGACAAGAAGCCCCTGCGCACTTGGTCCCGTCGTTCAACGATCTTTCCTAACATGATCGGTTTGACCATCGCTGTCCATAATGGTCGTCAGCACGTTCCAGTCTTTGTTACCGACGAAATGGTTGGTCACAAACTGGGTGAATTCGCACCGACTCGTACTTATCGCGGCCACGCTGCTGATAAAAAAGCGAAGAAGAAATAAGGTAGGAGGAAGAGATGGAAACTTTAGCTCAACATCGCCATGCTCGTTCTTCTGCTCAGAAGGTTCGCCTTGTTGCTGACCTGATTCGCGGTAAGAAAGTGTCGCAGGCCCTGGACATCCTGACCTATACCAACAAGAAAGCTGCGGTATTGGTCAAGAAAGTACTGGAATCTGCCATTGCTAACGCTGAACACAACGATGGCGCTGACATCGACGATCTGAAAGTTGCGAAAATTTTCGTAGATGAAGGCCCAAGCATGAAGCGCATTATGCCGCGTGCGAAAGGTCGTGCAGATCGCATCCTGAAGCGCACCAGCCACATTACTGTGGTTGTGTCCGATCGCTGAGACTCTGGAGACTAGCAATGGGTCAGAAAGTACATCCTAATGGTATTCGCCTGGGTATTGTAAAACCATGGAACTCAACCTGGTTTGCGAACACCAAAGAATTCGCTGACAACCTGGACAGCGATTTTAAAGTACGTCAGTACCTGACTAAGGAACTGGCTAAAGCGTCTGTATCTCGTATCGTTATCGAGCGTCCAGCTAAGAGCATCCGTGTGACTATTCACACTGCTCGTCCTGGCATCGTTATCGGTAAGAAAGGCGAAGACGTAGAAAAACTGCGCAAGGTCGTAGCGGATATCGCTGGCGTTCCTGCACAGATCAATATCGCTGAAGTTCGTAAGCCTGAACTGGACGCTAAATTGGTTGCTGATAGCATCACTTCACAGCTGGAACGTCGCGTTATGTTCCGTCGTGCTATGAAGCGTGCTGTACAGAACGCAATGCGTCTGGGCGCTAAAGGTATCAAAGTTGAAGTTAGCGGCCGTCTGGGCGGCGCGGAAATCGCACGTACCGAATGGTACCGCGAAGGTCGCGTACCGCTGCACACTCTGCGTGCTGACATTGACTACAACACCTCTGAAGCGCACACCACTTACGGTGTAATCGGCGTTAAGGTATGGATCTTCAAAGGTGAGATCCTGGGTGGTATGGCTGCTGTTGAACAACCGGAAAAACCGGCTGCTCAACCTAAAAAGCAGCAGCGTAAAGGCCGTAAATAAGGAGCGTCGCTGATGTTACAACCAAAGCGTACAAAATTCCGTAAAGTGCACAAAGGCCGCAACCGTGGTCTGGCGCAGGGTACGGATGTTAGCTTCGGCACTTTCGGTCTGAAAGCTGTTGGCCGTGGTCGTCTGACTGCACGTCAGATCGAAGCAGCACGTCGTGCAATGACCCGTGCAGTTAAGCGTCAAGGTAAGATCTGGATCCGTGTATTCCCGGACAAACCGATCACCGAGAAGCCACTGGAAGTTCGTATGGGTAAAGGTAAAGGTAACGTGGAGTACTGGGTTGCCTTGATCCAACCGGGCAAAGTCCTTTATGAAATGGACGGTGTTCCGGAAGAGCTGGCCCGTGAAGCCTTCGGCCTGGCAGCAGCGAAACTGCCTATCAAAACCACCTTTGTAACTAAGACGGTGATGTAATGAAAGCAAAAGAGCTGCGTGAAAAAAGCGTTGAAGAGCTGAACGCTGAGCTGCTGAACCTGCTGCGTGAGCAGTTCAACCTGCGTATGCAGGCTGCAAGTGGCCAGCTGCAACAGACTCACCTGCTGAAGCAAGTGCGTCGCAATGTTGCACGCGTTAAGACTTTACTGACTCAGAAGGCGGGTGCGTAATGACCGATAAAATCCGTACTCTGCAAGGTCGTGTTGTTAGCGACAAAATGGAGAAATCCATTGTTGTAGCTATCGAACGTATTGTGAAACACCCGATCTACGGTAAATTCATCAAGCGTACGACCAAACTGCACGTACATGACGAGAACAACGAATGTGGTATCGGCGACAAGGTTGAAATCCGTGAATGCCGTCCACTGTCCAAGACTAAGTCCTGGACGCTGGTTCGCGTTGTAGAGAAAGCGGTTCTGTAATAGAGTACGCATTCTCAATACGAATAAACGGCTCAGCGATGAGCCGTTTATTTTTTCTACCCATATTGCAGAAGCGGTGTTATAATGCCGCGCCCTCGATATGGGGCTTTTTAACGGCTCTGATTTTAGAGTCTCAGGTAGTAGTTGACATTAGCGGAGCACTAAAATGATCCAAGAACAGACTATGCTGAACGTCGCCGACAACTCCGGTGCACGTCGCGTAATGTGTATCAAGGTTCTGGGTGGCTCGCACCGTCGCTACGCAGGCGTAGGCGACATCATCAAGATCACCATCAAGGAAGCAATTCCACGTGGTAAGGTCAAAAAAGGTGATGTGCTGAAGGCGGTAGTGGTGCGCACCAAGAAGGGTGTTCGTCGCCCTGACGGTTCTGTCATTCGCTTCGATGGTAATGCATGCGTTATTTTAAACAATAACAGCGAGCAGCCTATCGGCACGCGTATCTTTGGGCCGGTAACTCGTGAACTTCGTACTGAGAAGTTCATGAAAATTATCTCTCTGGCACCAGAAGTACTCTAAGGAGCGAATCATGGCAGCGAAAATCCGTCGTGATGACGAAGTTATCGTGTTAACCGGTAAAGATAAAGGTAAACGCGGTAAAGTAAAAAATGTTCTGTCTTCCGGCAAACTTGTCGTTGAAGGTATCAACCTGGTTAAGAAACATCAGAAGCCGGTTCCGGCCCTGAACCAACCAGGCGGCATCGTTGAAAAAGAAGCTGCTATTCAGGTTTCTAACGTTGCAATCTTCAATGCGGCTACCGGCAAGGCTGACCGTGTAGGCTTTAGATTCGAAGACGGCAAAAAAGTCCGTTTCTTCAAGTCTAACAGCGAAACTATCAAGTAATTTGGAGTAGTACGATGGCGAAACTGCATGATTACTACAAAGACGAAGTAGTTAACAAACTCATGACTGAGTTTAACTACAATTCTGTCATGCAAGTCCCTCGGGTCGAGAAGATCACCCTGAACATGGGTGTTGGTGAAGCGATCGCTGACAAGAAACTGCTGGATAACGCAGCAGCTGACCTGACAGCAATCTCCGGTCAAAAGCCGTTGATCACCAAAGCACGCAAATCAGTTGCAGGCTTCAAAATCCGTCAGGGCTATCCGATCGGCTGTAAAGTAACTCTGCGTGGCGAACGCATGTGGGAGTTCTTTGAGCGCCTGATCACTATTGCTGTTCCACGTATCCGTGACTTCCGTGGCTTGTCCGCTAAGTCTTTCGACGGTCGTGGTAACTACAGCATGGGTGTCCGTGAGCAGATCATCTTCCCAGAAATCGACTACGATAAAGTCGACCGCGTGCGTGGTTTGGATATTACCATTACCACTACTGCGAAATCTGACGAAGAAGGCCGTGCTCTGCTGGCTGCCTTTGACTTCCCGTTCCGCAAGTAAGGTAGGGTTACTGAATGGCTAAGCAATCAATGAAAGCACGCGAAGTAAAGCGCGTAGCTTTAGCTGATAAATTCTTCGCTAAACGCGCTGAACTGAAAGCGATCATTTCTGATGTGAACGCTTCCGACGAAGATCGTTGGAATGCGGTTCTCAAGCTGCAGTCTCTGCCGCGTGATTCCAGCCCGTCTCGTCAGCGTAACCGCTGTCGTCAAACAGGTCGTCCACATGGTTATGTGGGCAAGTTTGGGTTGAGCCGTATCAAACTGCGTGAAGCCGCCATGCGCGGTGAAGTACCAGGCTTGAAAAAGGCTAGCTGGTAATTACCAATTGAATCACGGGAGTAAAGACAGATGAGCATGCAAGATCCGATCGCGGATATGCTGACCCGTATCCGTAACGGTCAGGCCGCGAACAAAGTTGCGGTCACCATGCCTTCCGCCAAGCTGAAAGTGGCAATTGCCAACGTGCTGAAGGAAGAAGGTTTTATCGAAGATTTTAAAGTTGAAGGCGACACCAAGCCGGAACTGGAACTTACTCTCAAGTATTTCCAGGGTAAAGCTGTTGTAGAAAGCATTCAGCGTGTCAGCCGCCCAGGTCTGCGCATCTATAAGAAAAAAGATGAGCTGCCGAAAGTTATGGCTGGCCTTGGTATCGCAGTTGTTTCTACCTCTAAAGGTGTTATGACTGATCGTGCAGCGCGCCAGGCTGGTCTTGGTGGCGAAATTATCTGCTACGTAGCCTAATCGGAGGAAAGAATGTCTCGTGTTGCTAAAGCACCGGTCGTTATTCCTGCCGGCGTTGATGTAAAAATCGACGGTCAGGTTATTACGATCAAAGGTAAAAACGGCGAGCTGACTCGTACCCTCAACAATGCTGTTGAAGTTAAACATGCAGATAATGCTCTGACCTTCGGTCCACGTGATGGTTTTGTGGATGGATGGGCTCAGGCTGGTACCGCGCGTGCCCTGCTGAACTCAATGGTTGTTGGTGTTACCGAAGGCTTCACTAAAAAGCTTCAGCTGGTTGGTGTAGGTTATCGTGCAGCTATCAAAGGGAATGCAGTAGGCCTGTCTCTGGGCTTCTCACACCCTGTTGAGCATCCGCTGCCGGCCGGTATCACTGCAGAATGTCCGACTCAAACTGAAATCGTGCTGAAAGGCGCTGATAAACAGCTGATCGGTCAGGTTGCAGCAGATCTGCGCGCCTACCGTCGTCCTGAGCCTTATAAAGGCAAGGGTGTTCGTTACGCCGACGAAGTCGTGCGTACCAAAGAGGCTAAGAAGAAGTAAGGTAACACTATGGATAAGAAATCTGCTCGTATCCGTCGTGCGACCCGCGCACGCCGCAAGCTCAAAGAGCTGGGTGCAACTCGCCTGGTGGTACATCGTACCCCGCGTCATATTTACGCACAGGTAATTGCACCGAACGGTTCTGAAGTTCTGGTAGCTGCTTCTACTGTAGAAAAAGCTATCTCAGAACAATTGAAGTACACCGGTAACAAAGACGCCGCTGCAGCTGTAGGTAAAGCTGTTGCAGAACGCGCTCTGGAAAAAGGCATCAGCAATGTTTCCTTTGACCGTTCCGGGTTCCAATATCATGGTCGTGTCCAGGCACTGGCAGATGCTGCCCGTGAAGCTGGCCTTCAGTTCTAAGGTAGAGGTGTAAGATGGCTCACATCGAAAAACAGGCTGGCGAACTGCAGGAAAAGCTGATCGCGGTTAACCGCGTATCTAAAACCGTAAAAGGTGGTCGTATTTTCTCCTTCACAGCTCTGACTGTAGTTGGTGATGGTAACGGTCGCGTTGGTTTTGGTTACGGTAAAGCGCGTGAAGTTCCAGCAGCGATCCAGAAAGCGATGGAAAAAGCCCGTCGCAATATGATTAACGTCGCGCTGAACAACGGCACCCTGCAACACCCAGTTAAAGGTGTTCACACGGGTTCTCGTGTATTCATGCAGCCAGCTTCAGAAGGTACCGGTATCATCGCCGGTGGTGCAATGCGCGCCGTTCTGGAAGTTGCTGGAGTTCATAACGTTCTGGCTAAAGCATATGGTTCCACCAACCCGATCAACGTGGTTCGTGCAACTATTGATGGCCTGGAAAATATGAATTCTCCAGAAATGGTCGCTGCCAAGCGTGGTAAATCCGTTGAAGAAATTCTGGGGTAATTGACCATGGCAAAGACTATTAAAATCACTCAAACCCGCAGTGCAATCGGTCGTCTGCCGAAACACAAGGCAACGCTGCTTGGCCTGGGTCTGCGTCGTATTGGTCATACCGTTGAGCGCGAGGATACTCCTGCTGTACGTGGTATGGTCAACGCGGTTTACTTCATGGTTAAAGTTGAGGAGTAAGAGATGCGTTTAAATACTCTGTCTCCGGCCGAAGGCTCTAAAAAGGCGGGTAAACGCCTGGGTCGTGGTATCGGTTCTGGCCTCGGTAAAACCGGTGGTCGTGGTCACAAAGGTCAGAACTCTCGTTCTGGCGGTGGCGTACGTCGCGGTTTCGAGGGTGGCCAGATGCCACTGTACCGTCGTCTGCCGAAGTTCGGCTTCACCTCTCGCAAAGCAGCGATCACAGCGGAAATCCGTCTGTCTGACCTGGCGAAAGTTGAAGGCGGCGTTGTAGACCTGAACACGCTGAAAGCAGCAAACATTATCGGTATCCAGATCGAGTTCGCGAAAGTGATCCTGGCTGGTGAAGTTTCTACTCCGGTAACTGTTCGTGGCCTGCGTGTTACTAAAGGTGCTCGTGCTGCTATCGAAGCTGCTGGCGGTAAAATTGAGGAATAAGTAGCAGATGGCTAAGCAACCGGGATTAGATTTTCAAAGTGCCAAAGGTGGATTTGGCGAGCTGAAACGCAGACTGCTGTTTGTTATCGGCGCGCTGATTGTGTTCCGTATTGGCTCTTTTATTCCGATCCCTGGTATCGATGCCGCTGTACTTGCCAAACTGCTTGAGCAACAGCGAGGCACCATCATTGAAATGTTCAACATGTTCTCTGGTGGTGCTCTCAGCCGTGCTTCTATCTTCGCATTGGGTATTATGCCGTACATTTCGGCATCTATTATTATCCAGCTGCTGACGGTCGTTCATCCGGCCCTGGCAGAGCTGAAGAAAGAAGGGGAGTCTGGACGTCGTAAGATTAGTCAGTACACCCGTTACGGTACTCTGGTGCTGGCAATATTCCAGTCGATCGGTATTGCTACCGGTCTGCCGAATATGCCTGGTATGCAGGGCCTGGTGTTAAACCCAGGCTTTGCATTCTACTTCACCGCTGTTGTAAGTCTGGTCACAGGGACTATGTTCCTGATGTGGCTCGGCGAACAGATTACTGAGCGTGGTATCGGTAACGGTATCTCAATCATTATCTTCGCCGGTATTGTTGCGGGCCTCCCGCCAGCCATCGCCCATACTATTGAGCAAGCGCGTCAAGGCGACCTGCACTTCCTCCTGTTGCTGTTGGTTGCAGTATTAGTATTTGCAGTGACGTTCTTTGTTGTCTTCGTTGAACGTGGTCAACGCCGCATTGTGGTGAACTACGCTAAACGTCAGCAAGGTCGTCGTGTCTATGCTGCACAGAGCACACATTTACCGCTGAAAGTGAACATGGCGGGGGTTATCCCGGCTATCTTCGCTTCCAGTATTATTCTGTTCCCGGCGACCATCGCGTCATGGTTCGGGGGCGGGACTGGTTGGAACTGGCTGACAACAATTTCGCTGTATTTGCAGCCTGGGCAACCACTTTATGTGTTACTCTATGCGTCTGCGATCATCTTCTTCTGTTTCTTCTACACGGCGTTGGTCTTCAACCCGCGTGAAACAGCAGATAACCTGAAGAAGTCCGGTGCATTTGTACCAGGAATTCGTCCGGGAGAGCAAACGGCGAAGTATATCGATAAAGTAATGACTCGCCTGACTTTGGTTGGTGCGCTTTATATTACTTTTATCTGCCTGATCCCGGAGTTCATGCGTGATGCGATGAAAGTGCCGTTCTACTTCGGTGGGACCTCGCTGCTTATCGTTGTTGTCGTGATTATGGACTTTATGGCTCAAGTGCAAACTCTGATGATGTCGAGTCAGTATGAGTCTGCATTGAAGAAGGCGAACCTGAAAGGCTACGGCCGCTAAATGGTCGTCTGAGAAGTTACGGAGAGTAAAAATGAAAGTTCGTGCTTCCGTCAAGAAATTATGCCGTAACTGCAAAATCGTTAAGCGTGATGGTGTCATCCGTGTGATTTGCAGTGCCGAGCCGAAGCATAAACAGCGCCAAGGCTGATTATTTCGCATATTTTTCTTGCAAAGTTGGGTTGAGCTGGCTAGATTAGCCAGCCAATCTTTTGTATGTCTGTACGTTTCCATTTGAGTATCCTGAAAACGGGCTTTTCAGCATGGTGCGTACATATTAAATAGTAGGAGTGCATAGTGGCCCGTATAGCAGGCATTAACATTCCTGATCAGAAACATGCTGTGATCGCATTAACTTCGATCTACGGCGTCGGCAAGACCCGTTCTAAAGCCATTCTGGCTGCAGCGGGTATCGCTGAAGATGTTAAGATCAGTGAGCTGTCTGAAGAACAAATCGACACGCTGCGTGACGAAGTTGCCAAATTTGTCGTTGAAGGTGATCTGCGCCGTGAAATCAGCATGAGCATCAAGCGCCTGATGGATCTTGGTTGCTATCGCGGTTTGCGTCATCGTCGTGGTCTGCCAGTGCGCGGTCAGCGTACTAAGACCAACGCACGTACCCGTAAGGGTCCGCGCAAACCGATCAAGAAATAATCGGGGTGATTGAATAATGGCAAAGGCACCAGTTCGTGCACGTAAACGTGTAAGAAAACAAGTCTCTGACGGCGTGGCTCATATCCATGCTTCTTTCAACAACACCATCGTTACTATTACTGATCGTCAGGGTAACGCATTGGGTTGGGCAACAGCCGGTGGTTCCGGTTTCCGTGGTTCTCGCAAATCCACTCCGTTCGCAGCTCAGGTTGCAGCAGAGCGTTGCGCAGAAGCCGTAAAAGAATACGGCATCAAGAATCTGGAAGTTATGGTTAAAGGTCCGGGTCCGGGTCGTGAATCTACTGTTCGCGCTCTGAACGCCGCTGGTTTCCGCATCACGAATATTACTGATGTGACTCCGATCCCTCATAACGGTTGTCGTCCGCCGAAAAAACGTCGCGTATAACGCTCCGTTTTTTAGGTTAGTTGGAGATAGAAAATGGCAAGATATTTGGGTCCTAAGCTCAAGCTGAGCCGTCGTGAGGGCACCGACTTATTCCTTAAGTCTGGCGTTCGCGCGATCGATACCAAGTGTAAAATTGAACAAGCTCCTGGCCAGCACGGTGCGCGTAAACCGCGTCTGTCTGACTATGGTGTGCAGTTGCGTGAAAAGCAAAAAGTTCGCCGTATGTACGGTGTGCTGGAGCGTCAGTTCCGTAACTACTATAAAGAAGCAGCACGTCTGAAAGGCAACACGGGTGAAAACCTGCTGGCTCTGCTGGAAGGTCGTCTGGACAACGTTGTATACCGTATGGGCTTCGGCGCTACTCGTGCTGAATCACGTCAGCTGGTTAGCCACAAAGCAATCATGGTAAACGGTCGTGTTGTTAACATCGCTTCTTATCAGGTTAAAGCGAATGACGTTGTTAGCATTCGTGAGAAAGCGAAAAAGCAATCTCGCGTGAAGGCCGCTCTGGAGCTGGCTGAGCAGCGTGAAAAGCCAACCTGGCTGGAAGTTGATGCTGGCAAGATGGAAGGTACGTTCAAGCGTCAGCCAGAACGTTCTGATCTGTCTGCGGACATTAACGAACACCTGATCGTCGAGCTTTACTCCAAGTAAAGCTTAGTACCAAAGAGAGGACACAATGCAGGGTTCTGTGACAGAGTTTCTAAAACCGCGCCTGGTAGATATCGAGCAAGTGAGTTCGACGCACGCCAAGGTGACCCTTGAGCCTTTAGAGCGTGGCTTTGGCCATACTCTGGGTAACGCACTGCGCCGTATTCTGCTCTCATCGATGCCGGGTTGCGCGGTGACCGAGGTTGAGATTGATGGTGTACTTCATGAGTACAGCACCAAAGAAGGCGTTCAGGAAGATATCCTTGAAATCCTGCTCAACCTGAAAGGGCTGGCGGTGAGAGTTCAGGGTAAAGATGAAGTTATTCTTACTCTGAATAAATCTGGCATTGGCCCTGTGACTGCAGCCGACATCACCCACGACGGTGATGTTGAAATCGTCAAGCCGCAGCACGTGATCTGCCACCTGACCGATGAGAACGCAGCTATTAGCATGCGTATCAAAGTTCAGCGCGGTCGTGGTTATGTGCCGGCTTCTGCCCGAATTCATTCGGAAGAAGATGAGCGCCCAATCGGCCGTCTGCTGGTCGACGCATGCTACAGCCCTGTAGAGCGTATTGCCTACAATGTTGAAGCAGCGCGTGTAGAACAGCGTACCGACCTGGACAAGCTGGTCATCGAAATGGAAACCAACGGCACAATCGATCCTGAAGAGGCGATTCGTCGTGCGGCAACCATCCTGGCAGAACAACTGGAAGCTTTCGTTGACTTACGTGATGTACGTCAGCCGGAAGTGAAAGAAGAGAAACCAGAATTCGATCCGATCCTGCTGCGCCCTGTTGACGATCTCGAATTGACTGTCCGCTCTGCTAACTGCCTCAAGGCAGAAGCTATCCACTATATCGGTGATCTGGTACAGCGTACCGAGGTTGAGTTGCTGAAAACGCCGAACCTGGGTAAAAAATCTCTTACCGAGATTAAAGACGTGCTGGCTTCACGTGGTCTGTCTCTGGGCATGCGCCTGGAAAACTGGCCACCGGCAAGCATTGCTGACGAGTAACCGGATCACAGGTTAAGGTTTTACTGAGAAGGATAAGGTCATGCGCCATCGTAAGAGTGGTCGTCAACTGAACCGCAACAGCAGCCATCGCCAGGCTATGTTCCGCAACATGGCAGGTTCACTGGTTCGTCATGAGATCATCAAGACGACCCTGCCTAAAGCGAAAGAGCTGCGTCGCGTAGTTGAGCCGCTGATTACTCTTGCCAAGACTGACAGCGTTGCTAATCGTCGTCTGGCATTCGCCCGTACTCGTGATAACGAGATCGTGGCAAAACTGTTTAACGAACTGGGCCCGCGTTTCGCGAGCCGTGCCGGTGGTTACACTCGCATTCTGAAGTGTGGTTTCCGTGCAGGCGACAACGCGCCGATGGCTTACATCGAGCTGGTTGATCGTTCAGAGAAAGCAGAAGCTGCTGCAGAGTAATCTGCAGTAACGTAAAAAAACCCGCCTCGGCGGGTTTTTTTATATCCGCTGAATCCCCACTTATCTACAATAGCTGTATCTTTTCTGTTCATCCTCTGGAGGTCATTATGTGGTTGCTCGACCAGTGGGCAGAACGCCATATCAGTGATGCCCAGCGCAAAGGAGAATTCGATAATCTTCCTGGAAGCGGCGAACCCCTTGAGCTTGGAGATGATTCGCACATTGCACCTGAATTACGGGCTGGATATCGCTTACTTAAAAATGCAGGGTGTTTGCCTCCGGAACTTGAGCAGCGAAAAGAAGCGATTGAGCTTTCTGATCTGCTAAAAGGTATTCGTAAAGACGATCCACGACATGCTGAGCTGAGCCGCAGACTCACGTTGATTGAACTTAAGCTCCGTCAGGCGGGGGTGAGCACTGCTTTTTTACACGGCGAGTATAGTGGCAGATTAATGCAGAGAATAAATGAGGAATAGTCATGTACCGTATCGGTGAACTTGCAAGGCTTGCTAACGTGACGCCGGATACCATCCGTTACTACGAAAAGCAGCAGATGATCGATCATGAGGTACGGACCGAAGGCGGATTCCGTCTTTACACTGATAACGATCTGCAGCGGCTGCGGTTTATCCGTTATGCCAGGCAGCTCGGCTTCACGCTGGAATCGATACGCGAGCTATTATCGATCCGTGTTGATCCGGAACACCATACCTGCCAGGAATCGAAAAGCATCGTTCAGGCTCGGCTGGATGAGGTTGAAGCTCGAATTCAGGAATTGCAAACTATGCAGCGTTCCCTGCAAAGATTGAATGATGCTTGCTGCGGTACGGCGCACAGCAGCGTTTACTGCTCTATTCTGGAGGCGCTTGAACAGGGTGCCAGTATCGAAACTCAGAGCTGTTGATTTTTAATCAATCGAAGTCTAGACTCGCGTCAACATAAACCACGCTCAGGAGAAACTATGAGCCGCTATCAGCATACGAAAGGACAAATTAAGGATAACGCCATTGATGCACTGCTTCACGACCCGCTCTTCAGGCAACGCGTAGAAAAAAATAAGAAGGGAAAAGGAAGTTATCTGCGTAAAGGCAAACATGCAAATCGGGGTAACTGGGAGGCCAGTGGCAAGCAAGCGAATCGCTTATTTACCACTGGCCTTCCTGCTTTTAGCCTCTGTTAAGTGCGGCTATTCTGCTCTTTTAACAGATCGCGAATTTCAGTAAGCAGAACTTCTTCTTTAGTGGGGGCGGGCGGCGCTGCTGCCGGCTCTTCTTTTTTACGGTTAAGCTTGTTGATAAGCTTGATGGCCATAAAAATAGCAAACGCTACAATCACGAAATCAAAAATATTCTGGATAAATACACCGTAGTGCATAACAACTGCCGGGACATCACCCTGCGCATCCCTAAGCGTGACGGCGAATTGTTTGAAATCAATGCCCCCAATTAACAGCCCCAACGGTGGCATGATAATGTCTGCTACGAGTGATGAAACGATCTTGCCGAATGCGGCACCAATAATGACACCCACCGCCAAATCCACTACATTCCCGCGCATCGCAAATTCGCGAAATTCTTTAATAAAACTCATTATGTTCTCCTTGTGCCAGCTGACGACTATAAGTTTAACAAATGATTAGCCATTTGCCATTGGGGATAAATAATCGTTATGAAAAAATAGATGGCATATTAAATAGAAGGTTAATATTCGGGTGCTGTTTGACGAGCACCCGATACATTAAAGGAAGAAAGGACTTGGCTGGAATAAACGTTCGACGTCGGTAATAAATTTTTTATCGGTAAGGAACATAATTACGTGGTCACCTTGCTCAATACGTAAATTATCATTGGCAATCATGACATCATTCCCACGCACGACGGCGCCGATGATGGTGCCCGGTGGCAGCTTAATTTCATCGATGGAACGGCCGACCACGCGTGACGTGCTTTCATCCCCGTGTGCTACCGCTTCTATAGCTTCAGCAACCCCACGGCGTAACGATGAAACGCCGACAATATCCGCTTTACGAACGTGACTGAGCAGTGCAGAAATCGTCGCTTGCTGCGGTGAAATCGCAATATCAATCACGCTCCCCTGCACGAGATCAACATAGGCACGGCGCTGTATCAGCACCATTACTTTTTTCGCCCCCATGCGTTTGGCGAGCATCGCGGACATGATATTTGCTTCGTCGTCATTGGTAACGGCAATAAACAGATCGACTTGATCAATATGCTCTTCTGCCAATAACTCTTGATCCGATGCATCACCATAAAATACGATCGTATTTTGCAGCTTTTCAGCAAGTTCTGCAGCGCGCTGTTGATCGCGTTCGATCAGCTTCACGCTGTAATCTTTTTCAAGCCTGTGTGCCAAACCCGCACCGATATTACCCCCCCCAACCAGCATGATGCGCTTGTAAGGTTTTTCAAGGCGCTGGAGTTCACTCATAACGGCGCGGATATGCTGAGATGCGGCGATAAAGAAGACCTCATCTCCCGCTTCTACGATTGTTGAACCCTGTGGGCGAATCGGCCTGTCGTGGCGGAAAATGGCGGCGACGCGGGTATCAATATGCGGCATGTGCTCGCGCATCGTGGACAATGCGTTACCGATAAGTGGCCCGCCATAATAGGCTTTTACCACGGCCAGGCTCACCTTCCCTTCAGCAAAGTTAACAACCTGCAATGCACCCGGGTATTCGATCAGGCGGTAAATGCTGTCTATAACCAGCTGCTCAGGTGCAATCAGATGGTCGATAGGGACTGCTTCTGAATTAAAGAGCTTTTCCGCATCCCGGACATAGTCCGGAGAACGGATGCGAGCGATTCGGTTTGGCGTGTTGAAGAGTGAGTAAGCGACCTGACAGGCGACCATATTGGTTTCGTCTGAGCTGGTAACGGCAACCAGCATGTCGGCATCGTCGGCCCCCGCCTCACGAAGCACGCGTGGATGCGACCCATGCCCCTGCACGACGCGAAGGTCAAATTTGTCCTGCAAGACGCGCAGCCGGTCGCCATTGGTGTCTACAATCGTGATGTCGTTATTTTCACCGACAAGATTTTCCGCCAGCGTCCCGCCAACCTGTCCAGCACCCAGAATGATAATCTTCATATCTCGCGACCCGTTCTCAACATCACTTTTTGATTAGCTTAGCGTAAAAGAAGCCATCACCCTCTTCAGCACCCGGCAGGTTTTGCTGGCCTGGGCGTTCCGGCGTTCCCGTATCGTGCAGAGCAGCATCAGGAGTACGTTTCAGGAAGGCTGAAATTTGTTGACTGTTCTCTTCCGGAAGCACGGAGCAGGTTGCATAGACCAGCGTTCCGCCGGATTTCAGATGTGGCCAAATGGCGTCGAGAATGTCAGCTTGCAGCTGCGCAAGCTCTGGAATATCGCGATCGCGTCGCAACCACTTGATATCCGGATGACGTCGTATTACACCCGTTGCAGAGCAAGGAGCGTCGAGCAATATGCGATCGAACTGCGTCTCGCCGCACCATTCTGCAGGTTTACGTCCGTCACCCTTTTTGACCTGCGCCTTCATACCCAGACGCTTCAGGTTATCGTAGACGCGTGAAAGGCGCTGCTCATCAACATCGACCGCCATGACGTTGGCTTGTGGCGCGACTTCCAGAATATGGGTGGTTTTGCCTCCAGGTGCAGCGCAGAGGTCAAGGATGTGCTCACCATTTTTCGGTTCAAGCCAGGTCATGCAGCCCTGAGCGGAAGCATCCTGCACGGTTACCCAGCCGTCTTCAAAACCGGGTAATGCGTGCACAGGTGCAGGAGCCGCTAAGCGCACGGCGTCAGGGTAGGCTTCATGCGTAAAGCCATTCATTCCGGCGTCTTCCAACAAAGCCAGCCAGGCATCGCGGGTATGATGATTGCGGTTGACGCGTAGCCACATGGGCGGGCGCTGGTTATTAGCTTCAGCAATTTCCTGCCACTTCTGCGGATACGCCTTTTTGAGGCGCTTCAGGAGCCACTCAGGGTGAAGAAAACGGGTTTCGCTCTGGGAAAATTCAGTCAGCAATTCTTCCTGTTGCCGTTGAAATTGACGCAGTACCCCGTTGATCAAGCCTTTCAACTGCGGGCGCTTAATCGCCACAGCACCTTCAACCGTTTCAGCCAGCGCGGCATGCGGTGGAATACGGGTATGAAGAAGCTGGTAGAAGCCAACCATAATCAAATAATGCACGGTACGCTGTTTGCCCGTCATAGGGCGTGACATCAGCTTATTAACCAGCCATTCAAGCTGGGAAAGGGTGCGCAAAACCCCGAAGCATAGCTCCTGGAGCAGCGCTTTATCTTTATCGGACACTTTTTGCTGCAGCGCAGGCAGGACATTGCTCAGCGACTGACCCTGCTCGACCACTTTTTCAACGGCCTGCGCCGCCATACTGCGTAAGTTTTGTTTTTTCATAACCGTAAAAATAAAAATGCCCGGAAACTCCGGGCTTTAAAGATGAACGTTTTCAGGCAAGACGGTTGCCAGGAATAAACCACTCGCGACGAGAATTTAACAGGTCCTGCGCGCTCATCGCTTTTTTACCTGCGGGCTGCAGCGACTCAAGGTTTAAAATGCCTTCTGATGTCGCAACCTGGATACCCTGCTTGTTCGCTTCGATTATTGTCCCCGGTTCAGCAGTGACATGGCAATCAATAACGGAGGCTTTCCAGACCTTCACCGGTTGCTCATCAATCATCATCCAGCTCATAGGCCACGGATTGAAGGCGCGAATATTGCGCTCAAGCTGAGCAGCGGGAAGCGACCAATCGATCTGCGCTTCTTCTTTACTCAGCTTTTCAGCATAGGTGACCTGCGCTTCATCCTGAACTTCCGGTTTTGCGGTATTGTCAGCAAGCTGTTGCAGCGTTTCGATAAGCCCCTGTGGGCCAAGATCGGCTAGCTTGTCGTAAAGCGTGGCGCTGGTATCGTCGGCCGTAATTGGACAGGACAGCTTATACAGCATGTCGCCAGTATCTAAGCCTACATCCATCTTCATGATTGTGACGCCAGTTTCAGCATCACCAGCCCACAGAGAACGCTGGATTGGTGCCGCTCCACGCCAGCGCGGGAGGAGAGAACCATGGACATTCACACAACCGAGACGAGGCATATCAAGCACGGCTTTTGGCAAAATCAAACCGAAGGCGACAACCACCATCACGTCTGCATTCAGATCAGCCACTAATTGCTGATTTTCCTGAGGGCGCAAGGATGATGGCTGGAATACGGCTATTCCGTGCTCTTCTGCCTGCACTTTCACCGGGCTCGGCATGAGCTTTTTGCCGCGACCTGCCGGGCGATCTGGTTGGGTAAACACGCCAACAACCTGGTGACCAGACGATAACAGCGCGTCAAGATGACGCGCTGCAAAATCAGGAGTACCCGCGAAGATAATACGTAGTGTTTTAGACACGTTGTTCCTTGTATCCGGGGGGACGTTACGCGCGAGAACGCATACGATCCAGTTTTTCTACTTTCTGACGAATACGCTGCTGCTTCAGGGGGGAGAGGTAATCGATAAACAGTTTACCGACCAGGTGATCCATCTCATGCTGAATACAAATGGCGAGCAGATCGTCTGCTTCCAGCTCGAACGGGTTACCGTCGCGATCCAGGGCGCGAATTTTCACTTTTTCCGCACGCGGCACTAAAGCACGCTGTTCCGGAATGGACAAGCAGCCTTCTTCAATCCCTGTTTCGCCGCTCTTTTCGAGCAGTTCAGGGTTGATCAGCACCAGGCGACCATCGCGATTTTCAGAAACGTCGATCACGATAATACGTTTGTGAATATCTACCTGAGTTGCCGCCAGGCCGATGCCTTCTTCGGCATACATGGTATCGAACATATCATCGACGATACGCTGAATTTCTGCATTCACTTCTTTAACCGGTTCAGCGACGATGCGAAGGCGCTCGTCCGGAATATGTAACACTTGCAAAACTGCCATAAATTTCCAGAGTCGTGTTCAGGAGTTGATAAGAATATTATCTCTATTCTAGACAAATCCCCCATCGATTGACAGCATCAGTGACCAATCGCAATGATTGCGGAGGCTGCTTATGGCAGGGAAAAGGATGACATCTACAGAGATATGGTTACGGCTGATAAACGTGGGTTCTTTATGTGGTGATGCAATGCTGGAAGTGGCGTTGCGTCTGCTTAAACAAGCAACGATTGATGGAACGGCGGCCCGTGAATCCGGGCTGTCAGCAAAGCAGGCAGGGCGCTTTTTTGCGCTTGATGAACAAGAGCTTGAGCGCAGCCTTATGTGGATTGAACAGCCAGATAACCACCTGGTAACCGCAAACGACCCTCTCTATCCACCGTTATTGCGAACGATTCCTGATTTTCCTGGGGCGCTGTTCGTTAAAGGTAATCTTGATGCGCTGAATACCGTTCAGCTGGCAGTGGTCGGCACGCGCGCCCCCTCCTGGTACGGCGAACGGTGGGGCAAGATACTGTGTGAACAACTTTCACAATGCGGCTTTACAATAACCAGCGGGCTGGCCTGCGGTATTGACGGTGTTGCCCATAACGCCGCGCTTTCGGTAAAAGGGTGCAGTATTGCGGTTCTGGGCAACGGGCTTTTTAGCATTTACCCTCGCCGGCATCAGCAGCTGGCAGATCGACTTATCGCGTCGGAGGGGGCGATAGTGTCTGAATTCTCACTCTCCACTCAGCCCTGGCCGGGGAATTTTCCTCGTCGCAATCGAATTATTAGTGGATTGAGTCATGGCGTGTTGGTTGTTGAAGCGGCACTGCGCAGCGGGTCGTTGGTGACGGCAAGATGTGCGCTTGAACAGGGGCGAGAAGTGTTTGCCTTGCCCGGACCGATAGGTAACCCTGGATGTGAGGGGCCGCACTGGCTGATCAAGCAAGGCGCTACGCCAGTGACTGGGGTGGAAGACATCCTCGAAAATTTGCGATATGGCTTGCACTGGTTAACAGATGAAACCGAAAAGCAACATTATTCATCAGATAAGGAAGAGGTAGCATTGCCATTTCCCAAGCTCCTGGCTAACGTAGGAGATGAGGTAACACCTGTTGACGTTGTCGCTGAACGTGCCGGCCAACCTGTGCCAGTAACGGTAGCACAGCTACTTGAACTGGAGTTAGCAGGGTGGATCGCAGCTGTACCCGGCGGCTATGTCCGATTAAGGAGGGCATGCCATGTTCGACGTACTGATGTATTTGTTTGAAACTTACATCCACAACGAAGCAGAAATGCGCGTGGATCAGGACAAATTGACACGGGATCTTACCGATGCAGGCTTTGAGCGGGAAGATATATATAATGCGTTGATGTGGCTGGAAAAACTGGCTGATTATCAGGAAGGCCTTGCCGAACCGATGCAGCTTGCTTCTGACCCATTGTCAGTGCGTATTTATACAGCGGAAGAGTGTGAAAGGCTGGATGCCAGCTGCCGGGGATTCATTTTATTCCTTGAGCAAATTCAGGTGCTAAACCTCGAAACGAGAGAAATGGTGATAGAGCGCGTCATGGCGCTGGATACTGCAGAATTCGAACTGGAAGACCTCAAGTGGGTGATCCTGATGGTTCTGTTCAATATACCTGGCTGTGAAAATGCCTATCAGCAAATGGAAGAATTACTCTTTGAAGTGAATGAAGGTATGCTGCACTAATTCAAATGTGTAGCACCAAGAGTTGTTATGGCCAAATCAGCACTTTTTACGGTGCATAAAAATGAGCCCTGCCCACAGTGCGGGGCTGAACTTGTCATTCGGTCCGGGAAACACGGTCCGTTTCTCGGTTGTTCACACTATCCGGAATGTGATTATGTCCGTCCCCTGAAAAGCCAGGCTGATGGACATATCGTTAAAATTCTGGAGGGGCAGCTTTGTCCTCTCTGCGGAAGTGAATTAGCGCTACGCCAGGGCCGTTACGGAATGTTTATTGGGTGTAGCCGCTATCCCGAGTGTGAACATACGGAACAAATTGATAAACCAGATGAAACGGCTATTTCTTGCCCGCAGTGCCAACGAGGGCAACTGGTACAGCGACGTTCTCGTTTTGGTAAGACCTTCCATTCTTGCGATCGCTATCCTGAATGCCAGTTCGTTATCAATTTCAAACCGGTAGCGGGCGTCTGCCCTCATTGCAACTATCCGCTGCTTATAGAGAAGAAATCGGCGCAAGGCATCAAACATTTCTGCGCCAGTAAACAATGTGGAAAGCCGGTATCGGCGGATCAAACCAGTGAATAATAACCTGCCATCAGGCTCCATTGCTCATGCTGTGGACGTCCTGAAAAATGAAGAAGTCATCGCTTATCCAACAGAAGCTGTCTTTGGGGTCGGTTGCGATCCTGATAGCGAAAGGGCCGTGAGCCGCTTACTTGCACTCAAACAAAGACCCGTCGAAAAAGGGCTGATTTTGATCGCTGCAAACTTCGAGCAGCTTAAACCTTATATTGATGACTCCATGCTGACGCCAGCACAGCGGGAGACGATCTTCTCCGCGTGGCCTGGGCCAGTAACCTTTGTTTTCCCGGCACAGCCGACGACGCCGCGCTGGTTGACCGGGCGTTTTGACTCCCTCGCCGTTCGCGTAACCGACCATCCGCTGGTGGTGGAGCTCTGTGAGGCGTTTGGCAAACCGCTGGTTTCAACCAGCGCCAACCTGACCGGGTTGCCTCCTTGCCGGACTAGCGAAGAAGTGCTTGCGCAGTTTGGGGATGATTTCCCGGTGGCGGCTGGTGAGACGGGCGGTCGCCTCAATCCGTCGGAAATCCGTGACGCCTTGACCGGCGAACGTTTTCGCCAGGGGTAATATATGATGGAAACTTACGCTGTTTTTGGTAACCCGATCGCACATAGCAAGTCGCCGTTAATCCATCAGCAGTTTGCTGACCAGCTGCACATCGACCATCCCTATGGTCGCGTGCTGGCCCCTGTTGATGCATTTATCGCTACGTTGAATGCCTTTTTTAACGCGGGCGGACAAGGTGCGAACGTGACGGTGCCTTTTAAGGAAGAAGCATTCGAACGCGCAGATGAGCTGACGGAACGCGCCGCTCTTGCGGGAGCGGTGAACACGCTCAAACGGCTTGAGGATGGTCGTCTTCTTGGCGATAACACCGACGGGATAGGTCTGCTGAGCGATCTGGAGCGACTGTCATTTATCAAACCCGGTTATCGGGTTCTGCTGATTGGTGCCGGTGGGGCATCGCGGGGCGTACTGCTTCCTTTACTTTCATTGGATTGTGCGGTGACCATTACCAACCGAACCTTCTCCCGGGCGGAAGAGCTGGCAGCATTGTTTGCCCATACGGGAAGCGTGAGTGCGGTAGCGCTAGACGATCTTGACGATCGCGAGTTCGATCTCGTCATCAATGCCACATCAAGCGGCATTGGTGGTGAGGTACCGGCAATCCCTGTTTCGCTCGTGAGCGCGCACACCTATTTCTACGACATGTTTTATCAGAACGGTAAGACACCATTTCTAAACTGGTGTGAACGGCACGGCGCAAAACACCTTGCTGACGGTTTGGGTATGCTGGTGGGTCAGGCGGCACACGCAGTTCTGCTTTGGCACGGCGTGTTACCTGCTGTCGAACCGGTAATCGAAAAGTTGAATCAGGAACTGAAGGCGTGAACCAGGCAATCCACTTCCCTGACCGAGAAACCTGGGATGAGAGTTAACAAGCGGTCTGCTTCCCGGTGTTGGTGCACGGCATGCAGCTTACCTGCGCTATCAGTGGGGAAGCGTTGCTGAGTCGCTTTGGTGGTTCGAATCCGCTAGAGGTGTTTTGCGAAAATCGCTGGGATCTGGAAGAGGATGCCAGCGATTTAATTCGCGATCAGCAGGAAGACGATCGGGGCTGGGTCTGGTTATCTTGATCCAGATAGTCATTCTTCCATTTGACATAGTTGTTTGCTGAGTATTTCAATCCCTCGATCTCCGCTTCTTTTAAGGGGCGGATCTGTTTCACCGGGCTACCTAAATAGAGATAACCACTTTCCAGTCGTTTGTTTTGCGGGACAAGACTGCCGGCGCCAATCATTACGTCATCTTCTACTATTACGCCATCCAGTAAAATCGAACCCATACCAACCAGTACCCTGTTTCCGATCGTACAGCCGTGGAGCATTACTTTATGGCCGACGGTAACATCTTCCCCAACGATCAGTGGATTACCTTCCGGGTTATAGGCGGATTTATGGGTGACATGCAGAACGCTGCCGTCCTGAATATTGGTGCGTGCGCCGATTGATACATAGTTAACGTCTCCCCTGATCACAACCAATGGCCAGATGCTAACGTCGTCGGCCATTCGGACATCGCCGATGACCACACTGCTGGCGTCGATCATCACGCGATCGCCTTTTTTGGGGAAAAGATCTTTATAAGGACGTAAGACAACAGACATATCTACCTCGACAGATGGGCGCTATACAGAAGACTTTGATCGTTTTATGGGATCGAGGCAAGGCAAAACACGTCAATATTTAAGCAGATCGGGCGGGATTTCAGCGAAAAGAACGGAAAATCAGCAGTCGGTAAAAAAGATCTAAAAAATGCTTGTGCTAAAAACTGGGATCCCTATAATGCGCCTCCATCGACACGGCGGATGTGAATCACTTCACAAACAACCCGGTCGGTTGAAGAGAAAAAATCCTGAAATAACGGGTTGACTCTGAAAGAGGAAAGCGTAATATACGCCACCTCGCAACGGTGAGCGAAAGCCGCGTTGCACTGCTCTTTAACAATTTATCAGACAATCTGTGTGGGCACTCAAAGTGACATGGATTCTTAACGTCTTCGGACGAAAAATGAATACCAAGTCTCTGAGTGAACATTCGTAATTCATTACGAAGTTTAATTCACGAGCATCAAACTTAAATTGAAGAGTTTGATCATGGCTCAGATTGAACGCTGGCGGCAGGCCTAACACATGCAAGTCGAGCGGTAGCACAGGGAGCTTGCTCCTGGGTGACGAGCGGCGGACGGGTGAGTAATGTCTGGGAAACTGCCTGATGGAGGGGGATAACTACTGGAAACGGTAGCTAATACCGCATAACGTCGCAAGACCAAAGAGGGGGACCTTCGGGCCTCTTGCCATCAGATGTGCCCAGATGGGATTAGCTAGTAGGTGGGGTAACGGCTCACCTAGGCGACGATCCCTAGCTGGTCTGAGAGGATGACCAGCCACACTGGAACTGAGACACGGTCCAGACTCCTACGGGAGGCAGCAGTGGGGAATATTGCACAATGGGCGCAAGCCTGATGCAGCCATGCCGCGTGTATGAAGAAGGCCTTCGGGTTGTAAAGTACTTTCAGCGAGGAGGAAGGTGTTGAGGTTAATAACCTCAGCAATTGACGTTACTCGCAGAAGAAGCACCGGCTAACTCCGTGCCAGCAGCCGCGGTAATACGGAGGGTGCAAGCGTTAATCGGAATTACTGGGCGTAAAGCGCACGCAGGCGGTCTGTCAAGTCGGATGTGAAATCCCCGGGCTCAACCTGGGAACTGCATTCGAAACTGGCAGGCTAGAGTCTTGTAGAGGGGGGTAGAATTCCAGGTGTAGCGGTGAAATGCGTAGAGATCTGGAGGAATACCGGTGGCGAAGGCGGCCCCCTGGACAAAGACTGACGCTCAGGTGCGAAAGCGTGGGGAGCAAACAGGATTAGATACCCTGGTAGTCCACGCCGTAAACGATGTCGACTTGGAGGTTGTGCCCTTGAGGCGTGGCTTCCGGAGCTAACGCGTTAAGTCGACCGCCTGGGGAGTACGGCCGCAAGGTTAAAACTCAAATGAATTGACGGGGGCCCGCACAAGCGGTGGAGCATGTGGTTTAATTCGATGCAACGCGAAGAACCTTACCTACTCTTGACATCCAGAGAACTTAGCAGAGATGCTTTGGTGCCTTCGGGAACTCTGAGACAGGTGCTGCATGGCTGTCGTCAGCTCGTGTTGTGAAATGTTGGGTTAAGTCCCGCAACGAGCGCAACCCTTATCCTTTGTTGCCAGCGGTTAGGCCGGGAACTCAAAGGAGACTGCCAGTGATAAACTGGAGGAAGGTGGGGATGACGTCAAGTCATCATGGCCCTTACGAGTAGGGCTACACACGTGCTACAATGGCGCATACAAAGAGAAGCGACCTCGCGAGAGCAAGCGGACCTCATAAAGTGCGTCGTAGTCCGGATTGGAGTCTGCAACTCGACTCCATGAAGTCGGAATCGCTAGTAATCGTAGATCAGAATGCTACGGTGAATACGTTCCCGGGCCTTGTACACACCGCCCGTCACACCATGGGAGTGGGTTGCAAAAGAAGTAGGTAGCTTAACCTTCGGGAGGGCGCTTACCACTTTGTGATTCATGACTGGGGTGAAGTCGTAACAAGGTAACCGTAGGGGAACCTGCGGTTGGATCACCTCCTTACCTTAAAGAACCTGCCTTTGTAGTGCTCACACAGATTGTCTGATGAATGTAGAGAAGCAAGACGGCTGCGAAGTCGAGACACTCCGTGTCCCCTTCGTCTAGCGGTTAGGACTCCGCCCTTTCACGGCGGCAACAGGGGTTCGAATCCCCTAGGGGACGCCACTTGCTGGGTGTGAGTGAAAGACACAGCCAACCGATATCTCAAAACTAACTCGGTGAGTTACGTTTGAGATATTTGCTCTTTAAAAATCTGGATCAAGCTGAAAATTGAAACGGCACACCTTAATGGTGTGTTCGAGTCTCTCAAATTTTCGCAATCATGAAGTGAAACATCTTCGGGTTGTGAGGTTAAGCGACTAAGCGTACACGGTGGATGCCCTGGCAGTCAGAGGCGATGAAGGACGTGCTAATCTGCGAAAAGCGCCGGCGAGGTGATATGAACCTTTGACCCGGCGATGTCCGAATGGGGAAACCCAGTGTGTTCCGACACACTATCGTTAACTGAATACATAGGTTAACGAGGCGAACCGGGGGAACTGAAACATCTAAGTACCCCGAGGAAAAGAAATCAACCGAGATTCCCCCAGTAGCGGCGAGCGAACGGGGAGCAGCCCAGAGTCTGAATCAGCTTGTGTGTTAGTGGAAGCGTCTGGAAAGTCGCAGGGTACAGGGTGATACTCCCGTACACGAAAGCACACATGCTGTGAACTCGAAGAGTAGGGCGGGACACGTGGTATCCTGTCTGAATATGGGGGGACCATCCTCCAAGGCTAAATACTCCTGACTGACCGATAGTGAACCAGTACCGTGAGGGAAAGGCGAAAAGAACCCCGGCGAGGGGAGTGAAAAAGAACCTGAAACCGTGTACGTACAAGCAGTGGGAGCCTCTTTATGGGGTGACTGCGTACCTTTTGTATAATGGGTCAGCGACTTATATTCTGTAGCAAGGTTAACCGTATAGGGGAGCCGAAGGGAAACCGAGTCTTAACTGGGCGTTAAGTTGCAGGGTATAGACCCGAAACCCGGTGATCTAGCCATGGGCAGGTTGAAGGTTGGGTAACACTAACTGGAGGACCGAACCGACTAATGTTGAAAAATTAGCGGATGACTTGTGGCTGGGGGTGAAAGGCCAATCAAACCGGGAGATAGCTGGTTCTCCCCGAAAGCTATTTAGGTAGCGCCTCGTGAACTCATCTTCGGGGGTAGAGCACTGTTTCGGCTAGGGGGCCATCCCGGCTTACCAACCCGATGCAAACTACGAATACCGAAGAATGTTATCACGGGAGACACACGGCGGGTGCTAACGTCCGTCGTGAAGAGGGAAACAACCCAGACCGCCAGCTAAGGTCCCAAAGTCATGGTTAAGTGGGAAACGATGTGGGAAGGCACAGACAGCCAGGATGTTGGCTTAGAAGCAGCCATCATTTAAAGAAAGCGTAATAGCTCACTGGTCGAGTCGGCCTGCGCGGAAGATGTAACGGGGCTAAACCATGCACCGAAGCTGCGGCAGCGACGCGTATGCGTTGTTGGGTAGGGGAGCGTTCTGTAAGCCGTTGAAGGTGGCCTGTGAGGGCTGCTGGAGGTATCAGAAGTGCGAATGCTGACATAAGTAACGATAATGCGGGTGAAAAGCCCGCACGCCGGAAGACCAAGGGTTCCTGTCCAACGTTAATCGGGGCAGGGTGAGTCGACCCCTAAGGCGAGGCCGAAAGGCGTAGTCGATGGGAAACAGGTTAATATTCCTGTACTTGGTGTTACTGCGAAGGGGGGACGGAGAAGGCTATGTTAGCCGGGCGACGGTTGTCCCGGTTTAAGCATGTAGGCGGAACGATTAGGTAAATCCGGTCGTTTATTAACGCTGAGGTGTGATGACGAGGCACTACGGTGCTGAAGTAACAAATGCCCTGCTTCCAGGAAAAGCCTCTAAGCATCAGGTAACACGAAATCGTACCCCAAACCGACACAGGTGGTCAGGTAGAGAATACCAAGGCGCTTGAGAGAACTCGGGTGAAGGAACTAGGCAAAATGGTGCCGTAACTTCGGGAGAAGGCACGCTGATATGTAGGTGAAGCCCCTGCGGGTGGAGCTGAAATCAGTCGAAGATACCAGCTGGCTGCAACTGTTTATTAAAAACACAGCACTGTGCAAACACGAAAGTGGACGTATACGGTGTGACGCCTGCCCGGTGCCGGAAGGTTAATTGATGGGGTTAGCGGCAACGCGAAGCTCTTGATCGAAGCCCCGGTAAACGGCGGCCGTAACTATAACGGTCCTAAGGTAGCGAAATTCCTTGTCGGGTAAGTTCCGACCTGCACGAATGGCGTAATGATGGCCAGGCTGTCTCCACCCGAGACTCAGTGAAATTGAACTCGCTGTGAAGATGCAGTGTACCCGCGGCAAGACGGAAAGACCCCGTGAACCTTTACTATAGCTTGACACTGAACACTGGTCCTTGATGTGTAGGATAGGTGGGAGGCTTTGAAGCGTGGACGCCAGTCTGCGTGGAGCCGTCCTTGAAATACCACCCTTTAATGGCTGGTGTTCTAACGTAGACCCGTAATCCGGGTTGCGGACAGTGTCTGGTGGGTAGTTTGACTGGGGCGGTCTCCTCCCAAAGAGTAACGGAGGAGCACGAAGGTTAGCTAATCCTGGTCGGACATCAGGAGGTTAGTGCAATGGCATAAGCTAGCTTGACTGCGAGAGTGACGGCTCGAGCAGGTGCGAAAGCAGGTCATAGTGATCCGGTGGTTCTGAATGGAAGGGCCATCGCTCAACGGATAAAAGGTACTCCGGGGATAACAGGCTGATACCGCCCAAGAGTTCATATCGACGGCGGTGTTTGGCACCTCGATGTCGGCTCATCACATCCTGGGGCTGAAGTAGGTCCCAAGGGTATGGCTGTTCGCCATTTAAAGTGGTACGCGAGCTGGGTTTAGAACGTCGTGAGACAGTTCGGTCCCTATCTGCCGTGGGCGCTGGAGAATTGAGGGGGGCTGCTCCTAGTACGAGAGGACCGGAGTGGACGCATCACTGGTGTTCGGGTTGTCATGCCAATGGCATTGCCCGGTAGCTAAATGCGGAAGAGATAAGTGCTGAAAGCATCTAAGCACGAAACTTGCCCCGAGATGAGTTCTCCCTGACTCCTTGAGAGTCCTGAAGGAACGTTGAAGACTACGACGTTGATAGGTCGGGTGTGTAAGCGCAGCGATGCGTTGAGCTAACCGATACTAATGAACCGTGAGGCTTAACCTTACAACGCCGAAGGTGTTTTGGCGAAGAGACGACACGATTTTCAGCTTTGATACAGATTAACAGAATTTGCCTGGCGGCTTTAGCGCGGTGGTCCCACCTGACCCCATGCCGAACTCAGAAGTGAAACGCCGTAGCGCCGATGGTAGTGTGGGGTCTCCCCATGTGAGAGTAGGGAACTGCCAGGCATCAAATTTAGCGTGCTGATATGGCTCAGTTGGTAGAGCGCACCCTTGGTAAGGGTGAGGTCCCCAGTTCGACTCTGGGTATCAGCACCACTTTATACTTAGGTTAAAGTTCGGCAAGAAGTAAAAGAATTTGTCTGGCGGCTTTAGCGCGGTGGTCCCACCTGACCCCATGCCGAACTCAGAAGTGAAACGCCGTAGCGCCGATGGTAGTGTGGGGTCTCCCCATGTGAGAGTAGGGAACTGCCAGACATCAAATAAGTGAAAAGGCCATCCGAAAGGATGGCCTTTTTGCGTTTGTGCGCTGAAAAAACGGTCGGCCGGGTAAGGCGGAGCCTCCACCCGGCAGAGCAAACGGCTAATGAATCACCTGCGACAGGAATGCTCGCGTACGTTCTGACTTCGGATGCGCAAAGAACTCATCTGGCGGTGCCTGCTCAACAATCTCCCCGCGATCCATAAATATCACCCGGTCGGCCACGGTTCGCGCAAACCCCATCTCATGCGTAACGCAGAGCATTGTCATTCCGGATTGTGCCAGCCCAATCATGGTATCCAGTACCTCTTTTACCATTTCCGGATCAAGCGCAGAGGTTGGTTCATCAAACAGCATAATTTTAGGTTTCATACACAATGAACGGGCGATAGCCACGCGCTGCTGCTGACCGCCGGATATCTGGCCGGGGAACTTATTGGCATGTTCTGCGATACGCACGCGTTCAAGGTAATGCATTGCCAGCGCCTCAGCTTCCTTTTTCGGCATCTTTTGTACCCAAATTGGTGCCAGCGTGCAGTTCTGCAGAACGGTAAGATGCGGGAACAGATTGAAGTGCTGAAAGACCATTCCCACCTCCTGACGTACACGTTCGATATTGCGGATATCTTCATTCAATTCGATACCATCAACAACGATACGTCCTTGCTGATGTTCCTCAAGATGGTTAATGCAACGAATGGTCGTTGATTTTCCCGAACCTGATGGTCCGCAAAGAACAATTCTCTCACCCTGCCTGACCTTGAGATTAATGTCTTTCAGTACGTGAAACTGCCCGTACCATTTATTGACGCTTTCCAGCGTAATCATCGCGTCGGCAGGTGTCATAGTAATCTGGCTCATAATATCCTCAATGCGGTGTACGCCCTGTGTTAAAGCGCTTTTCCAGATGCTGGCTGTAGCGCGACATGCTAAAACAGAAGATCCAGTAGATCAGTGCAGCAAAGACATATCCCTCGGTGGACATACCCAGCCAGACGGGGTCAACGGTTGCCTGTTGCACGCTGCTGAAGAGATCGAATAATCCGATGATGATCACCAGACTGGTGTCCTTGAAGAGGGCGATTATCGTGTTGACCAGGCCTGGGATAACCAGCTTGAGCGCCTGAGGCAGGATGACCAGCCCCTGCGTTTTCCAGTAACCCAGCGCCAGAGATTCCGCCGCTTCGTACTGCCCTTTTGGCAATGCCTGCAGACCGCCACGAACCACTTCAGCAACATAGGCGGACTGGAACAAAATCACCCCGACCAAAGCGCGGATCAGTTTGTCGATGGTGGTGCCTTCTGCCATAAACAGCGGCAGCATGACCGAAGACATAAAAAGAACGGTGATAAGCGGTACGCCACGCCAGAACTCGATAAAGATGACGGAAAGTATACGGACCACCGGCATTTTTGAACGCCGTCCCAGGGCGAGTAAAATTCCCCAGGGAAGCGCACCTGCGATCCCCACTGAAGCGATAATCAACGTTAGCGTCAACCCGCCCCACTGGCGTGTTTCAACGCGTTCCAGTCCCAGGAAACCGCCATACAACAGCGCCCAGACAATAATCGGATAAACCACTGCCCAGGCGGCGATATAGCGTCCACGATGAGGCAGTTTTTTCCAGAACATGACCGCGATAGAGGCCAGGCCAATAACCAACGCCAAATTAATCCGCCAGCGCTGTTCGTGCGGATACAATCCATACATGAACTGACCAAAACGCTCGTGAATAAATACCCAGCATGCACCTGCTTTAGTACAGTCAGCGCGGGTAGAACCTACCCAGTTAGCCTGCAGGAAAGCCCAGTTCAGTAGCGGTGGGATCAACTCCCACATAAGCCACAGGCAGACAATCGTCAGCAGGCTATTCCCCCAGCTGGAGAACAGATTTTTACGCGCCCAGAAAATAAAGCGTCCACCCGTCGAGCGGGCAGGACGCTGAGAGTACGACAATATTGCTTTTGTCATCATTGATCCTTAGCGCTCAACCAGGGCGATACGACGGTTATAAAGATTCATTACCAACGAGATTGCGAGGCTGATAACCAGGTAGACCGACATCGTGATCGCAATGGTTTCAATAGCCTGTCCCGTCTGGTTAAGCACGGTCCCGGCGAACAGCGACACCATATCGGGGTAGCCAATTGCGGCCGCCAGAGATGAATTTTTGACAATATTGAGATACTGACTGGTCAGTGGTGGAATGATGACGCGCAAAGCCTGTGGAATGATGACCTGACGAAGCGTTACCGTATGGGGTAAGCCCAGTGACCGCGCAGCCTCGTGCTGCCCATGGGGCACGGCCTGGATACCGGCACGAATGATTTCAGCGATAAATGCAGAGGTATAAATTGAAAGCGCAAGCGTCAAAGCAGCCAGTTCCGGGATTAATACCATCCCTCCCTGGAAGTTGAAGCCACGCAGATGTGGGATTTGCCAGTGTAGCGCTGCACCAAATACCCAGTGCGCCAGTAACGGCAGGCCGATGATGAGGATTGTTGCTGTCGGCCAGGTCTTGCGGAGTTGCCCGGTTTTAACCTGATGCCTGCGATTATAGCGGTATAGCCCGGTGGAGATGGCACAGGCAACCATAACAGCGGCAATGAACGCGAGCACGCCCTCGGCTATCTGCGGAGAAGGAATATACAATCCGCGGTTGCTTAGGAAGAACAGATCGAATGCGTCAACGGCCTGGCGCGGCCCCGGGAGGTTACGCAGCACGGCGAAATACCAGAAGAAAATCTGCAGCAGGGGCGGGATATTACGAAACGTCTCAATATAAACAGTAGAGAGTTTCCGCAGCAGCCAGTTTTCTGACAGCCTGGCTAGCCCAATGAAGAATCCCAGTATCGAAGCGAAAACGATACAAAGCGCCGAAACCAGCAGCGTGTTGAGTAAACCCACGACAAATACGCGTCCATACGTATCGCCTTCCTGGTAATCAATAAGATGCTGAACAATGCCAAAGCCCGCGCTGCGATCCAGAAAGGCAAAGCCGGAGGTAATGCCGCGATTATTCAGGTTGGTGACGGTGTTGTGTATTAAATAAACGGCGACGACCACAACCGCGATGACGGCAATAATCTGGAATAGCCAGGCGCGGACCGCGGGATGAGAAAAGGATAGCGATCCTTTTACGGTTGAGCGGCGATGGGGCATAAAGAAACCTCGGTAACCATGACTCTGGACTGGGCATTGCAAATGCAATGCCCGTTACAGCGAATACTTAACGTACTGGCGGTGCGTATTGAATGCCGCCGTTGTTCCAGAGATTGTTCTGGCCGCGTTTGATCTTCAGCGGGCTTTCCGATCCCACATTGCGCTCAAAGATCTCAGCGTAGTTACCGACCTGCTTAACGATGTTATAAGCCCATTTATTATCCAGCTTCAGATCCTTGCCAAAATCACCTTCTTTACCCAGCAGGTGTGCCATATCAGGTGTAGACGGATTCGCGGCTTTCTCATCGACGTTTTTCGAGGTGATGCCCATCTCTTCAGCGTTCAGCATCGCGAACAGGGTCCAGCGAACGATAGAGAACCAGTCTTCATCGCCACGACGGACGACCGGCCCCAGAGGCTCTTTGGAAATGACTTCAGGCAGGACAATCCATTCTGCAGGGTTGCTTAGCTTGATACGCAATGCGTACAGCTGTGACTGATCGGATGCCAGCGTATCGCAGCGGCCAGACTCCAGCGCTTTAGCCGATTCATCGGAGCGATCGAATGTGACGGGGGTATACTTCATGTTATTCGCTTTGAAGTAATCCGCGACGTTAAGCTCGGTATCAGTACCGGCCTGAATACACACGGTCGCTCCATCCAGCTCTTTGGCACTTTTCAGGCCTGCTTTATTGTGCGTGAGGAAGCCGATACCGTCGTAATAGGTCACGCCGGTAAACGACATGCCCATGCCTGCATCGCGGGAGGAGGTCCAGGTAGTATTGCGAGAGAGCATGTCAACCTCGCCAGACTGCAGCGCGGTGAAACGTTCCTTCGCCGTCAGCGGGGTATATTTCACTTTACTGTCATCGCCAAACACTGCAGCAGCGACGCCACGGCAGACATCAACATCAATACCGGTAAATTTGCCGTTCGCGTCGGCATAAGAGAAGCCAGGCAAACCGTCACTGATACCGCATTGTACAAAGCCTTTCTTTTTAACCGCATCCAGCGTCGTGCCTGCATGGGCCTGACCGGCTACTGCAAACAATACGCCTGCGGCGGCCAGGCTGGCTATCATCGTCTTTTTCATAATGCATCCTGTGTGGCGAAATTTATCGTTATAGAGGCGTTTTAATACGCTTTTACCTGTCTGTGGCTTTGGCCAACGTTTATAAAGCAAACGTAGTGCCAGGTTTGCGCTCGATAAAATAAAGAACAAGTGAACGCATAATGCTGAGTGTAGACAGGGTTAAATAAATCGAATGCCCTCAAACGGTGCGAAATTCCAACCTGCGCCACAAATTAGAGCAAAAGTGAGATTAACGATAAGAAAAAGATGAAAGATAGTTTCTGACGTAATTATTGGCAGGGTATTAAATGTATTTAATAGGTGAAAATCATCACGCTAAATTATGAAAGTAAAATAGTTAAGCAAAAAGGCTGTGACCGAAAACTTAAATGGAATGAGCTGAGGGGGCGGAGAAATTAATTTTACTTATCTGAAATAATGCATGCTGGAAAGAGCAAAAGCGCGGACGGCGCCGCGCTTTCAGTGGATATTCTTATTTGGTCAGGGCGACGATACCCAGCGTCAAACCTGCGATAGCAGCGGCCCCGCCGGCAATCGCACCGGCCGTTTCCCAGTTATCCTGAGTGGTACCCTTCATACAGGTATTGGTATGAACCAGTCGGCCCTGATCGTCGTATACCGGTACACAGGGAGAATCGTGCGCGCAACCAGCAAGCAGCGCAGCGAGTAGTGCAACGGAAATGAATCTTTTCATGATGTTACCTCAGTGTTTTTTCGCATTCGCTATAAAGCCTGAGCGGCTATTAACGAATTGATGACTATTTTACCACCGGTATAAGCTCACGCTGCATGGGGAATAATCTCAAATTATGTGGATTGTAAAAATCATGGAGAAAAGAGAGCTCTTCGAATCAAATCATGGAGAAAGTGTGGCGTCCGGGGATATTAATTCATTGAACCTGATAATAAAAAAGGCACCAAAGGTGCCTTTAAGTTATTCATTATTCCTTATGCCGGGTAAACCGGCGACGGACCACCACAAAGAAAACAGGCACAAAGAAAATGGCCAACAGAGTGGCGGAAAGCATCCCGCCCATCACGCCGGTGCCGACAGCGTTTTGCGCACCGCTCCCCGCGCCGCTGCTGATCACCAGTGGCATGACCCCAAGAATAAATGCGAGAGATGTCATCAGGATAGGACGCAAGCGCATACGTGAGGCTTCAAGCGTTGCTTCGATGATCCCCTTGCCCTCTTTATCCATAAGATCTTTGGCAAACTCAACGATCAGGATGGCGTTCTTGGCAGACAGGCCGATCGTTGTCAGCAGGCCAACCTGGAAATAGACGTCATTGTTCAATCCACGCAGAGAGGCTGCGAGGAGAGCACCAATGACACCCAACGGCACAACCAGCATGACCGAGAAGGGAATGGACCAGCTTTCATACAGCGCTGCCAGACACAGGAATACGACAATCAGCGAAATGGCGTACAGCGCAGGCGCCTGATTGCCGGAAAGTCGTTCCTGGAATGACATGCCCGTCCAGTCATAGCCGATGCCGGAAGGCAGTTTTGAGGCAAGGCTTTCCATCATGACCATGGCCTCACCGGTACTTTTACCCGGGGCGGATTCGCCAAGGATTTCCATCGATGGCATCCCGTTGTAGCGTTCCAGGCGAGGCGAGCCGTACACCCAGTGAGAGGTGCTAAAGGCTGAGAACGGCACCATTTCACCGTTTGCGCTGCGCACATAGAGATTATTGATGTCCCCAGGCAACATACGGAAGTGGGCGTCAGCCTGGACGTAAACTTTTTTCACACGCCCATGGTCGATAAAGTCATTCACATATGTTCCGCCGAGTGCCGTCGAGATCGTTTGATTGACGTCCGAAATACTGACGCCCAGCGCCTGTGCTTTCTCCTGATCGACATCCAGTTTGAACTGTGGGGTATCTTCCAGGCCGTTGGGACGCACGCGCACCAGCAGGTCAGGATGCTCTTTAACCATGCCGAGCAGCGTATTTCGCGCCTGAGTCAGCTGCGTATGCCCCAGGTTAGCCTGATCGATCAGCTCGAAGTCAAAGCCCGTTGCCGTACCCAGTTCGATAATGGCAGGCAGGTTAAATGGAAATACGAGCCCATCCTTTATCTGGCTGAACGCTTTAGTTGCGCGGCTAACAATCGATTCAACGCTGTTAACCGCGCCCGGACGCTCTTCCCAGGGTTTCAGGCTGACAAAAGCGATACCGGAGTTTTGACCCTGGCCGCTAAAGCTAAAGCCGTTAACGGTGAAGACGGATTCAACATTCGCCTTCTCTTTTGTCAGATAGTAGTCCTGAACCTGATCGAGCACCTGTTGGGTTCGCGTTTGCGTCGCACCGGCCGGGAGCTGCACCATCGTCATAAAGACCCCCTGATCCTCTTCAGGCAGGAAGGAGGTCGGCAGACGCAGAAACAGCACCGCCATACCGCCTACGATGATCACATATACCACCAGGTATCGCCCGGTTTTGCGAAGAATACCGCTCACGCTGTTGCTGTAATGCTCCACGCTCTTGTCAAAGAGCGCGTTAAACCAGCCAAAGAATCCCCCTTTTTTCTCGTGATGATCGCTGGAAACCGGTTTAAGCAATGTTGCGCAAAGAGCAGGCGTCAGAATCAATGCCACCAGTACGGACAGCGCCATCGCGGAGACGATGGTGAGCGAGAACTGGCGGTAAATCGCCCCCGTTGATCCGCCAAAAAAGGCCATCGGGATAAAGACCGCTGAAAGCACCATGGCGATACCTACCAGGGCGCCCTGAATCTGCTCCATCGACTTCTGCGTCGCCTCTTTGGGCGGCAGATTGTCCTCGACCATCACGCGCTCGACGTTTTCAACCACCACGATGGCATCGTCGACCAATAGCCCGATCGCCAGCACCATCCCGAACATCGTCAGGGTATTGATGGAGAAGCCAAACGCCGCCAGCACCGCAAAGGTCCCCAGCAGGACAACCGGCACCGCAATGGTGGGGATAAGCGTTGCCCGCAGGTTTTGCAGGAACAGATACATGACCAGGAAGACGAGAATGATTGCCTCAAACAGCGTTTTCACGACCTCATGGATAGATATTTTGACAAATGGCGTGGTGTCGTAAGGGTAAACAACCTTCAGCCCCTGCGGGAAGAACTGTTGGAGCTGTGCCAGTTTGCTCTTGATGGCCGCAGCGGTATCCAGCGCGTTCGCCCCGGTTGCCAGCTTAATTCCAAGACCGGTTGCCGCCTGACCGTTGATCTTGGTGACCATGTTGTAGTTTTCGCCACCTAACTCAATGCGCGCCACATCTTTCAAATGAACCATAGAGCCATCCTGGTTCACCTTCAGCGTTACGCGGCCAAACTCTTCCGGCGACTTCAGGCGGGTCTGCGCAATGATCGAGGCGTTCAACTGCTGACCCGGGACGGATGGGGTCCCGCCTAGCTGGCCAGCCGCTATCTGGTCGTTCTGCGTTTTCAGCTGGTTAATCACATCCAGCGGCGTCAGCTGGTATTTGTTCATGGCATTGCTGTCGAGCCAGATGCGCATCGCATACTGGGCACCAAACAGCTGGACATCACCTACCCCAGTGGTTCGGCTGATCGTATCCTTCACGTTAGAAGCGACATAGTCTGAGATGTCGTCCTGAGTAAGGTTTTTATTATCTGAAACAAAGCCTGCAACCAGCAGGAAGCTGCTGCTGGACTTCTCTACACCGATCCCTTGCTGCTGTACTTCTTGCGGCAGCAGCGGCATGGCGAGCTGAAGTTTGTTCTGAACCTGAACCTGGGCAATATCCGGATCGGTACCTGACTGGAAGGTCAGCGTAATCGTGACGCTGCCCGAGGAGTCGCTGGTGGAGGACATGTACATCAGGTTATCGATACCGTTCATATTCTGCTCGATAACCTGCGTAACGGTATCCTGTACCGTCTGTGCATCAGCGCCAGGGTAAGTCGCTGTTATGGCAACGGCGGGCGGTGCGATGGTCGGATACTGCGCGATAGGCAGTTTGAGAATAGCCAGCCCGCCCGCAATCATCAGAATGATGGCGAGAACCCAGGCAAAAACCGGCCTTTGAATAAAGAAATTAGCCATGCTGTCGCCCCTTAACTGGCTGGAGTAGCTGCGGTGTCGGGTGTCGCCACCACGGTGGCGCCAGGTCTGGCTTTTTGTAATCCGCTGACAATCACGCGATCACCGTTTTTCAATCCTTCCGTCACCAGCCAGCGATCGCCGACTGCCTGTGGGGCAACAACCGTACGTGACTCCACCTGGTTTTTATCGTTAACCACCAGAACGGTTGCGTCGCCGCGCGGTGTACGGGTCACCCCTTGCTGCGGAACCAGAATGGCATCCGGCTGTGTGCCTTCATCAATACGAGCCCGGACAAACATGCCTGGCAACAGCATGTGCTGCGGATTAGGGAAAATTGCGCGAAGGGTAATGGAGCCGGTGCTTTGGTCTACGGTGACGTCAGAGAACTGCAGCGTGCCCTTCAGGGGATAAGGCTGGCCATTTTCCATCAACAGCTCAACGGTACGGGTGCCATCCCCTTTTTGCAGACTCGTCTGCTTAAGCCGCATAAAATCGTTGCTGGACTGGGTGACGTCGACATAAATCGGATCAAGCTGCTGTACCGTTGCCAGCGCGGTTGCCTGTCCATTGGTGACAAGCGCGCCCTCGGTCACGCTGGATTTGCCAATACGACCATCAATTGGCGAGGTGACTTTGGTATAGGCGAGATTGATGCGTGCGCTTTCAACGCCAGCCCGTGCAGCCACGACGCTGGCATCGGCCTGCTGAGCGGTTGCCACCGCCTGGTCATACTCTTGCTTGCTGACATACTGCGTGCCGACCAGCGGGACGTAACGTTTCACCGTCAGATGGGCAATATTGGCTGCAGCCTGCGCCTTAACCAGTTCACCTTTGGCGTTGTCATACGCAGCCTGATATGTTGCAGGATCGATCTGGTAAAGGGAGTCACCCGCTTTTACATCGCTTCCCTCAGTGAAGTTACGACGCAGAATAATACCGCTTACCTGAGGACGAACCTCCGCGACACGGAATGCATCAGTCCTGCCCGGAAGCTCAGTTGTGACAGCCAGCGGAGCGCTTTTCACAATATGTACGCTGACCTGAGGCGCCTGCGGTTGTTGCTGTTGGTTTTCCTGCCCATCGCATCCTGTGAGCAGCGCGGCGCAGACAATAAAACCGGATATGGGTAAGAGTCTGAAATGATTCGTCATTACTGTTCCTTTAAATACCCATTAACCGATATTTCCGTGAATCGGTGACTGGGCAGGGGACAAAAACAAAAATGTAGCTGCACATAATAATGAGGGTAATTAATGTTTTTTAATTTATACGTGCGAATGAATGGGGAGGAATGTAAAAATAGGAATCAGGCTCAACACATTCAGCCGGGGTCTTCTGGTAAACGAATCAAATAAATGGCGTTTGATAAACGTGATTCATATGTTTGGTGTATTTATTGCGATTGATATATTCGCCTAAATTATAAATTAAGTGAATTGACTTTTTTTGTGCAAAATTAAAACCTGTTTTGGTGAATACTTCATTCGACCCCACTGTATTTTCTGAGAATGCAGTCACCCTGTGAGTAACGAGTAGCATTTTATGGCGCGTAAAAAGAAAGAAGATGCTCAAAAAACCCGGCAGCAGCTGATTGAAGCGGCTATCGGGCAGTTCGCTGCACGCGGCGTCGCTAACACCACGCTTACGGATATCGCCGATGCTGCCCAGGTTACGCGCGGGGCGGTTTACTGGCATTTCAGCAGTAAATCAGAAATATTTAATGCTATCTGGGAGCAGCAGTTACCGCTTCGTGAAATTATTCGTGACAGGCTTTTGCTATCAGAAAATGATAATCCCTTGTTAATGCTTCGTGAGCTGTTCATTACTGCATTGCAGTATATTGCGCGTGAGCCCCGTCAGTGCGCACTGTTGCAAATTTTGTATCATAAGTGTGAATTTAATAGCGATATGATTTCAGAGTGTGAAATCAGAAAACGCATTGGTTTCAACTTCAAGCATCTGCGCGCCATTTTGGAAAAATGTATTTCGCATAACATCATTTCCTCTCAGGTCAACGTTGATCTTACGCTTATCGTTTTTCATGGTTTTTTTAGCGGAATAATTAAAAACTGGTTAATGAATAGCGACAGCTTCAATCTCTACCAGCAGGCACCCGCTTTGGTCGATAACATCCTGGCGACACTTCCGCTGACTGATGATTATGAGTCCGCGCCGGGCACCATTTCTCCCTGCGCGCAAAGCGCATCAATCGTCTCTGCGCTAACCGGTTTACCTAACAGATAGCCCTGAAGGGTGTTACAGCCAAGCTCCGTTAAAAACGTTTGCTGCGCTTCGGTTTCTACGCCCTCAGCCACGACTTTCAGGTTCAGCGTTTTTGCCAGCGCGACGATGGCTGAAACAATAGTGGCGTCATCACTTTCCCCGCTCAGCTCCTGCACGAAGGCACGATCGATTTTCAGCTCGCAGGCGGGCAAGCGTTTAAGGTACAGCAGGCTTGAATACCCTGTACCAAAGTCATCAATGGAGGCTTTTACACCGGCATTCGTAAGCTCTGTCAGCACCCGTACGCTTTCGTCAGGGTTGCTCATGGCCGTTGTCTCCGTGACCTCCAGGATGAGCATTTCCGGCGGCACGTGGTGACGCGCCAGACAGTCAAGTACCGTCTTAACCAGCGAGGGCTGCTCGAACTGCAGCGTCGACAGATTCACCGCCATTGACCAGTCCTGATGCCCCTGAAGATGCCATTCGCGTAACTGGCGACAGGCTTCGTTGATCACCCAGTTGCCAATGGGGATGATCTGGCCGGTTTTCTCAGCCAGAGGTAAAAACAGGTCCGGCGTCAGTAATCCCTGCTTCGGATGCTGCCAGCGTAAGAGCGCCTCAAAGCCGAGGACCGGGCCTGCCGGGGCATGGAATTTAGGTTGATAGACCAGGCGAAGCTCATCGCGCTCGATCGCAAGCCACAGGTCGTTCATCAGCTGGAGGTGAGTCTGCGCCAGGGTATTCATGGAGGGCTGGAAAAAATGGTAGCCGTTTCGACCCATATGCTTGGTGTGGTACATCGCCGCATCTGCGTTAAACATCAGTTCGCGATCGGTTGTACCGTCGTGTGGGTAAAGCGCGATCCCAATACTGAGGGTCACGACCAGCTCATAAGGTTCCAGGCTGAAAGGGCTGTCTATGGCGCGAACCAGCGAGTTAGCCAGTGAGGCTGCATCGTCAGGGCCTTCCCCTTCTGCCAGCAGAACAAATTCATCACCGCCGATACGTGCAAGCGTGAACTGGCCCTTCAGGTGCTGCAGCAAGCGCTCCGTTACGGCGACCAGTAGCTTATCACCCACATCGTGGCCGTAGGCGTCATTGATCGCTTTAAACCCGTCGAGATCCATGAACATTAGCGCAAACTGCGCATTTTCTCGTTCGGCCTTACTGATGGCCTGATCGAGACGGTCCTCCAGCAGGATACGATTCGGCAGGCGGGTTAACGTATCGTGCAGTGCCAGCTGAGCCAGTTCCCGGTTTGCTTCGGCAAGAGACGAAGCCAGTAATGAGGTGCGCGCCTGCAGGCGAGCATCCAGCATTGAAACGAGCAGTGAAATCCCCAGAATGGACAGGGCGACCACGCTGACCAATACGGCCAGCCAGCTGCCGTTAATGCCGTGGTGATGAGCCATGGTCGACATCGGAAACTGGGCGGCCTTCATGCCGGCATAGTGCATGCCGGCAATAGCGATCCCCATAGTGAGTGCGGCACCCAGACGCATCAACGCGACCCTGGCGGCCTCATGTCGAAGGCGGAACGTGAGCCAAAGGGCAACGAGTGAAGCCGCTAGCGCGATGGCGACAGAAATGACCACCCAGGTCGTATCCCAGATGATACCGGGCGTGACCTCCAGCGCCGCCATGCCGGTGTAATGCATCGCCACAATCCCGGTTCCCATCACCAGCGCCCCCGGCAGCAGTCGGCGTAAGCGCAACTGCTCGCAGCTGACAAGCCACAGGGCAAACATTGATGAACCAATGGCGATAACCATTGAGAGTACCGTCAGCGTGGCGTTGTAGCTCATGCTCATGGAGAGATCCATCGCCAGCATGCCGATAAAATGCATTGCCCATACGCCGATACCCATCGCAATGCCACCGCCGGCCAGCCAGATGCGGGCTGCAATACCCTGGCTCCCCGCGACGCGCGCGGCCATATTCAGCGCGGTATAGGCGGCAAGGATGGCGACAATAAAGGAGATGACTACGAGGATTTGGTTGTATTGGCTAACCAGCATGGTCTGTTCAACTCGAGTGTGAGGTTACGCAAGAGCGGTTGGGAAGGGCGAGACATTATCACCGTAAGATAATGACTAAAAGGGATTTAAATCCCTGTTTTTACTGGGTGATACAGGGGTGTCTACGGCTTAATCAAGCGCTGAGCAATTGACTAATTTTAGCGGATTCACGGAATTCATGTTGCGGCACTTGTCAGTTTCGGTGCTCATCAGCTCTATCCACTGCATCAGCAGCGCGTCGAACAGGAAAACTGAGATAGCAAACACAACCAGCCACCAGTATTTACGAATCATAGTGTCATTCCGGGAGAAGAGAGCCTGTAGGGTGGTGGAAATATACACGAAAAGCCGCGCTTGGAAAGCGGCGGAGGAGAAGGTTTACAAAGCGTTGACGGTTGCGGGCGAGGCGAATAAAAAAGGCGCTTCCCCATGCCGAAGAGCGCCTTTTTAAACAAGCATTTAACTGATTAGTATCAGTTCATGCCGTATTTTTTCAATTTCTTACGCAGAGTACCACGGTTGATACCCATCATCAGCGCAGCGCGGGTTTGGTTACCGCGGGTGTATTGCATCACCATGTCCAACAGTGGCTGTTCAACTTCAGCCAGTACCAGCTCATACAGGTCATTAACATCCTGACCGTTCAGTTGAGCAAAATAGTTCTTCAGTGCCTGTTTAACCGAGTCACGCAGGGGCTTTTGAGTCACCTGATCCTGGGAGTTAACGGTGGAAACGGTCAGTACGTCAGAATTTACGCGTTGTTCGAACATAGTTCTGTCAGCTCTTTATTTCATTACGCAAGATTTTCGAAGTATGCCTCCAACGCCTCCAGCTGTACGCTGGCATCCTCTATGGCGTTGAATGTGCGCCGAAACTGGTCATTTGGAGCGTGCTCCTGGAGATACCAGGATACGTGTTTACGCGCAATTCGGTACCCTTTTGCCTGGCCGTAGTGGTCATGCAATTCCCGAACATGCGAACAAAGCAAGCGCTTAACCTCTGCCAGTGGCAGGGGGGCAAGCAGCTCCCCAGTGTCCAGATAATGCTGGATTTCCCGAAAGATCCAGGGTCTTCCCTGAGCTGCACGTCCTATCATCAGAGCATCAGCTCCCGTATAGTCGAGCACAGCTCTGGCTTTAAGCGGGTCAGTAATGTCACCATTCGCGATAATCGGAATGGAAACTTTCTGCTTAACTGCCCGAATGCTGTCGTATTCAGCTTCACCATTGAACAAACAGGCGCGAGTGCGTCCATGAATGGTCAGGGCCTGAATGCCACAGTCTTCGGCCAGTTGGGCAATCTCTACACAGTTACGGTGTTCCGGCGACCAACCCGTGCGAATCTTTAACGTAACAGGAACGTCCACCGCGCTGACAACCGCCGTCAGGATAGACTTCACCTGGTCGGGGTATTGCAGAAGGGCTGAACCTGCAAGCTTGCGATTCACTTTCTTGGCCGGGCAACCCATATTGATATCAATAATTTGGGCGCCACTTTCCACGTTGATACGCGCGGCATCTGCCATCTCTTCAGGCACGCTTCCGGCAATTTGCACGGTACGAATACCTGGTTCATCAACGTGCACCATCCGCAAACGTGACTTATCGCTTTCCCATACCTGCGGGTTAGACGACATCATCTCGGAAACGGTTAAACCTGCTCCCATCTCGTAGCACAGCGTCCTGAACGGCCGGTCGGTAATACCTGCCATTGGGGCTGCGATCAGGCGATTTCTGAGCTGGTGGTGTCCGATGCGCATGAGTTAAGAAATGACCATACTGTGACTGCAAGGCGGCGTATATTACGCATTTTTTGCACGAGATGAAAGGCCAAACTTTGAACAATCCTCTGTTGTAGATCAAGGAATCGCCGGTCAATCATTCTGTTGAGAATTATTCACTATTTAAATCATTATGTTATACGAAACAGGTTATTTTATGGGCGCTTACAATTTCCCGTAACTTCTCATCATTTCTGAATAAATGCAGCACTTGAGCGGCATAATCTGCTGTTTTTAGCAGCAGATTATGCCGGTTCTTTGCGATCTGCGTCGCATTTTAGAACATCATCTCAGTTCAGAAAATGGACATTATTCAACAACTACGCGGCCATGAAGTGACTGTACCGGACGGTTATTATCGTGATGCATCGTATGGGTGAATTTTGCCAGCTGCTCGGCCGAAAGCGTCAGCGGATGTTTGAGGACAATCCATGTCACCCCCTCTGAGCACGGCGGCGTGGTCAGGGAGCCGCTAAAGCGCCAGTAGGTTTTCTCTTTTGGCAGCAGCTTGTTGAGATCGAGATCCTGCGTAATGGAGACGTTCTGCTCCGCCTGCTGAGGCATGACCGCCCACAGCTTTTCAAGCTCAGGGTTCGCGGCACCTTTATCAAACATCACCGCAACGACCGCCAGTTCGCCGTTGGCATTTTTATGCACCAGATGCATTTCCATCGCGTATTTTTTACCGTGAACGGTGTTTTCGCTCGGCGCGTGGAAATGGAACTGTTGTAACGTCCAGCTTTGCTTGTCGAGCGTGATGCTATCGCGCGTGTCGGCTTTTTCGCTCGCCTGGATCGTATGGCCATTGTTTGTCAGCGTCACGGGACCATCGCGGTAAGCCGTTTTCAGCGGGGAGAGATGGGCTTTGGCAGTCGAATCAATATTGATGGGGGACTGGTTCATCCCGCTTTGACAGGTCTTGTAGGCCTCATCCAGTTCGCCCCAGTGCTCCGGTGCACCTTCGCCTTCGTAGCTCCAGTGTGATGCGAAAGCGGAAGCGGAGATCATACTCAGCGCGAGCAGCGCTGCCTTGCCGGTAAAGTGATTCATAATATTCTTCCAGTGAATTGTTGTAATTCAAATCATGATTTATCATTATGATTTGTAGGGTTATTTTACCGGAGAATGGCTGGGGAAGTGAGAGATATGAGAGGAAAACAGGCGTGGTCAGATGACCACGCCAAATGCTTACTTTTTACGACCGGTAATGCGGCACCACTCTTCTTTCTCAACAACGGGGTCGAGTGCGAACAGATCGGCATAGGCTTCACAGACGCTGTCTGCCTGGCTCGCCAGGATACCCGAAAGACCCAGCAGACCACCCTCAACGGGCAGCACGCTGATTAACGGTGCCAGTTCACGTAACGGGCCTGCCAGAATATTCGCAACCACCACATCGGCTTTCATGGCTTCTGGCTGCGCATCCGGGAGATAAAGCTCCAGGCGCTCGGACACGCCGTTGCGCTCGGCGTTATCGCGGCTGGCCTGAATGGCCTGCGGATCGATGTCGATCCCGATGGCTTTTGCCGCGCCCAGCTTGAGCGCCGCAATGGCAAGGATCCCGGAGCCACAGCCAAAGTCGATCACCGTCTTGCCTTCCAGATCCAGGCCATCCAGCCATTGCAGGCAGAGCGAGGTTGTCGGGTGAGTGCCGGTACCAAAGGCCAGGCCCGGGTCGAGCATCACGTTGACCGCATTCTCGTCCGGGACGTCGCGCCAGCTCGGGCAGATCCACAGGCGCTTGCCGAACTGCATCGGGTGGAAATTATCCATCCACTCGCGTTCCCAGTCTTTGTCTTCCAGCTGTTCGATTTTGTGCACAAAGCCCGCGCCCAGCAGAGGATGATTTTCCAGAATCGCGACAACCTCTTTCATATCCGTTTCCGCATCGAACAGGCCGATAACGTCGGTATCACCCCACAGGCGGGTTTCGCCCGGCAGCGGCTCAAAGACCGGCGTGTCATGCGTGTCCTGGAAGGTGATAGAAACCGAACCGGCCTCCATCAGCGCATCGCTCAGCTCTTCGGCGTTCGCGCCGGTTGTATTCAGTTTTAGTTGGATCCACGGCATGGCAAAACTCTTTATTTATCAGTAGAAATCATAGCGGGTTGTTGAACGGGCTGACCGAAACGGTTCCCCACCACAAACGCCAGTAAACTTAGCAGTAACGAAGGCACAATCGGATGGAAGCCCAGATACTGAATTTTAAATGTTGCGAGCACGGCGTAAAGCACGCCGCCGACAATCATGGCGCTCAGCGCGCCGGCAGCATTGGCGCGTTCCCAGTAGAGCCCCAATACCAGCGGCCACAGGAAGACGGCTTCAAGGCCGCCAAACGCGAGCAGGTTCAGCCAGATGATCATCTCCGGCGGACGCCATGCGGCAAGCAGAAGCAATGCGCCCAAAACCAGGGTAATCACCGCAGACATGCGCTTTAAGCGGCGTTCGTTTTCAACCTGCTCAGGGCGCAGGTTCAGATAAAGATCTTTAATGATCGTAGCGGAACTTTGCAGCAGCTGAGCGTTGATTGTCGACATGATGGCGGCCATTGGGGCGGCAAGGAAAATCCCGGCAGCGAACGGTGGAAGCACTTTGACCATCAGCGTTGGGATCACCAGATCCGGCACGGTGAGGTCGGGGATCACCGCGCGCCCTAATGCGCCCGCCAGGTGCATACCAAACATCAGGATCGCGACAACGATAGTGCCGATAATGATACCTCGGTGCACGGCTTTGCTGTCTTTATAAGAGATACAGCGCACAGCCGTATGCGGCAGACCGATAACCCCAAAGCACACTAATACCCAGAACGAGGTCATAAATGTAGGAGAAAGGATGTCATCCGCGCCCTGCGGCGAAACCAGTTTTGGATCGATCGCCTCGAGGGTTTCAACCGCATGGCTCAGGCCGCCCGCGGCGTGGACGATGCCGACCAGCAGGACGATAGTGCCGATAAGCATCACCATGCCCTGCATCGTATCGTTCAGCACGCTGGCGCGGAATCCGCCAAACGCGGTATACAGCGCAATGCTGACCCCGAAGATGATCAGGCCTGTCTCGTAGGGGATCCCGGCAGCCGTTTCCAGCAGGCGTGCCCCGCCGATAAACTGTACCGTCATCGCGCCAATAAAGGCCACCAGCAGGCTTAAGCTTGCCAGCCACACCAGTAAACGGCTCTGATAGCGGGCAAACAGCATATCGTTGAGCGTCACGGCATTGTAGCGACGCGCCAGGATAGCGAATTTTTTGCCCAGGATGCCCAGGGAGAGCCAGACGGCGGGAAGCTGGATCATCGCCAGCAGCACCCAGCCTAGCCCGTATTTATAGGCCGCCCCGGGGCCGCCGATAAACGAGCTGGCGCTAATGTAGGTGGCGGTCAGCGTCATGGCCAGCACAACGCCGCCCATCGAGCGGCTGCCGAGGAAATACTCGTTCAGAAAGCTCCCGGTCGACCTTTTACGCATGGCGTAAATCGACAGGCCAAACACCACGAATAGGTAAGCGATAAGCGGCAGAATGACTTCAAGCTGCATCATCGTCCTCCAGCGGAATGTCGCGATAGATAAATTTCACCATTGCCCAGCAGAGCAGGATAAAGACCAGCGGCACCAGCAGGCAGGCCATTTCAAACCAGTGCGGCAGGCCGGTAATGCCAATAGCGGAGTCAGGTAAGTAAGCAGTTACTAACCATGCAGCAAGATAGAGAAGGGTCAGCCACAGCGCCCAGCGCGCTTCTTTATGGGCCTGAACAAAACGCTTGTCCATTTTTTGTCCCTTGTGGATGAAGAAAGCGGGGATTGTACATGATGGGGTGCGGCAATCCCCAGAAATAAAAAAGGCCGGATAATCCGGCCTTTTAGCGTCAATGCAGTCTTACTTCTCGTGCAGACCGAGTTTCTTCTCAAGATAGTGGATGTTGGTGCCACCATTCTGGAAGTGCTCGTCGCTCATGATGCGCATCTGCAGATCGACGTTGGTTTTGATACCGTCGATGATCAGCTCCTGCAGGGCGTTCTTCATGCGGGCAATCGCCACGTCACGGTTCTCGCCGTAGCAGATAAGCTTACCGATCATTGAGTCATAGTACGGCGGTACGGTGTAACCGGCGTAAATATGGGACTCCCAGCGCACACCAAAGCCACCCGGCGCGTGGAAACGCGTGATTTTACCCGGGCTAGGCAGGAAGGTATTCGGGTCTTCGGCGTTAATACGGCATTCTACCGCATGGCCTTTCACCACAACTTCTTCCTGTTTGATGGACAGAGGCTGGCCGGCTGCAATACGCAGCTGTTCTTTGATCAGGTCAACGCCGGTGATCATTTCGGTAACCGGGTGTTCAACCTGAATACGGGTGTTCATCTCAATGAAGTAGAACTCGCCGTTTTCGAACAGGAACTCAAAGGTACCTGCACCGCGATAGCCGATGTCGACACACGCTTTGGAGCAACGCTCGCCGATGTAGCGACGCAGTTCCGGGGTAATGCCCGGTGCTGGCGCTTCTTCGACCACTTTCTGGTGACGACGCTGCATGGAGCAGTCACGTTCTGCCAGATAGATCGCGTTACCCTGACCGTCAGCCAGCACCTGAATTTCGATGTGGCGTGGGTTTTCCAGGTATTTTTCCATGTACACCATGTCATTGCTGAAAGCCGCTTTCGCTTCAGCTTTGGTCATGGAGATGGACTGCGCCAGTTCAGCATCGCTGCGCACAACGCGCATACCGCGACCGCCGCCGCCGCCGGACGCCTTGATGATAACCGGGTAGCCAATGCGTTTAGCGTGAGCACGGTTAGCATCCATGTCGTCGGTCAGCGGGCCGTCAGAACCAGGAACGGTTGGAACACCGGCTTTCTTCATCGCGGTGATTGCAGACACTTTGTCGCCCATCAGGCGGATGGTGTCGGCTTTCGGGCCGATAAAGATAAAGCCAGAGCGTTCGACCTGCTCGGCAAAGTTGGCGTTCTCAGAGAGGAAGCCGTAACCCGGGTGAATAGCCACCGCGCCGGTGATTTCAGCGGCACTGATGATAGCCGGGATATTCAGATAGCTTTTTACGGACGGAGCCGGGCCAATACAGACCGTCTCATCCGCCAGCAATACGTGTTTTAAATCACGATCCGCGCTTGAGTGCACGGCCACGGTCTTGATGCCCAGCTCTTTACAGGCACGAAGAATACGCAGTGCAATCTCGCCGCGGTTGGCGATAACAATTTTATCCAGCATGTGCGCCTCGTTACTCGATGACGACCAGCGGCTCGTCAAATTCTACCGGCTGACCACTTTCGACCAGAATCGCTTTCACGGTACCTGACTTGTCAGCTTCGATCTGGTTCATCATTTTCATGGCTTCAACGATGCACAGGGTATCGCCTACATTGACTTTCTGACCCACTTCGATGAACGCTTTCGCGTCCGGGCTCGGGGTGCGGTAGAAAGTACCAACCATTGGGGAACGTACGATGTGACCACTGATTTCTGCAGCTGCTGCAGGTGCGGCTTCTGCTGCTGGTGCAACGGCTGCGGCGAGCGCAGGCTGTTGTTGCATCATCGGCGCAGCGTAAGCTTGCTGCATTACCGGGAAGCTAGCGGCTGGGGCTGCACGGCTGATGCGTACAGACTCTTCGCCTTCAGAAATTTCCAGTTCGGAGATGCCTGATTCTTCAACCAGCTCGATCAGTTTTTTAATCTTACGAATATCCATGAGTGGGTTCCGTACTCTTGTTTAGTGTGATTGTGACAGGCGTTTTACCGCTGTCTGTAAAGCGTATGAATAACCGTCCGCACCCAGTCCACAGATTACGCCAGCAGCGATGTCTGACAGATAGGAGTGGTGGCGGAACGGCTCACGGGCGTGCACGTTGCTCAGGTGGATCTCGATAAACGGGATATTCACCGCAAGCAGTGCGTCGCGTATAGCAACACTGGTGTGCGTAAACGCGGCCGGATTGATCAGGATATAGTCCACATTGTCTTTAGCCTGATGAATACGGTCGATGATTGCGTACTCCGCGTTAGACTGAAAATGATCCAAATCCACATCCAGCGAGGCTGCTTCCGTACCCAGACGGTTAACAATTTCGCTCAATGTCAGCGTGCCGTACTTCTCTGGCTCACGGGTTCCGAGCATGTTCAGGTTCGGTCCGTTCAAAACTAAGATCTGGAATTTATCAGCCATTGTGCCGCTATCTCCTGCGATTCTCCGGTAAAAAACAAAATATACCTTAGAAGCGCGATTGTCACCTTTTCAGAGGCTAAAAACCCCTGTCAGGAAAACCAAAGTCGCACATTATAACGATTTCGTAGCATTTAGCAGCTAAATACTGGTCTTATCAGGGAAGATTATCAACCGCATTCCGCAAAAGATTCGCGGTTGATAAGTAATCTGCGGGAAAACGCACAGTTTCGCGTACTATCGGAACCACTGGCGGAACTTCTTGTAACGCCACGCTAAAAGCGCCACGGCCAGCAGCGCGTAAAGGATTGGCTGCGGGGATAAGATCTTCACTGACCACAGGTAATGAATGGGAGCGAGGATCGCGACAAGATAGACGACGTTGTGCAAAAGCTGCCAGCGTCTGCCCATTTTTCGCTGTGCATACTGCGTGGATGTTAGCGCAAGCGCCAGTAAAATCACCCAGCTCACGATACCCAGCGTCAGATAAGGGCGAGTCACCAGTTCGCGACCCAGCAGTGCCAGATTGTTAATACCCAACTCCAGCAGCGCGTAGCTGGTTAAGTGTATCGTTGCCCACGCAAAGCACCATAGCCCTAACAGGCGGCGGGTGCGTATCAATAATGGCTGCTTAGCGTAACGCGCCAGCGGTGAAACCAGCAAGGTTGCCAGTAAAAATTTCAGAGCCATCCTACCCGTAAAATGCTGGATATCCTTCGCCGGATCTGCGCTAAACGCACCGTGGCTGACGGCCCAGAAGAGCCAGATAAAAGGAAGCAACCCGGCCAGATGCAGCAACACCTTCAGCCAGGTTATCTGCTTTGCGGTTAAGCGCACTTAGAAATTCTCCCGTAAATTCAGCCCTCGGTAGAGCGAGGCCACTTCATCCGCATAGCCGTTAAACAGCAGCGTCGGCTGACGCTTCACGTCCAGCGCGCCGCCGGAGCCAATAAAGCGCTCCGTGGCCTGCGACCAGCGCGGATGGTCCACGTGCGGGTTCACGTTGGCAAAAAAGCCGTATTCGCCCGGCGCCGCCAGGTTCCAGGTGGTTGGCGGGCGCTCGCGGGTGAGCTTGATGCTGACGATGGATTTGATCCCTTTAAAGCCATATTTCCACGGCACGGTCAGGCGGACAGGCGCGCCGTTCTGCGGCGGGAGCGCTTTACCGTATACGCCAACGGTCAGCAGGGTGAGGGGATGCATTGCCTCGTCCAGGCGTAAACCTTCGACATAAGGATACTCAAGCCCGCCGCCGATAAACCTGTCCTTCTGGCCCGGCATTTCGTCCGGGGCGTAACGCGTCTGGAAGGAGACATATTTTGCATTGCTGGTGGGTTCAACCATTGCCAGCAGCTTATGGAGCGGGAAGCCCACCCAGGGGACCACCATCGACCAGGCCTCAACGCAGCGCATGCGGTAGATGCGCTCTTCGAGCGGGAAGCGCGTGGTGAGATCGTGATGATCCAGCGTCAGCGGCTTCGCGACTTCACCGTCAATATTCAGCGTCCAGGGATCGGTTTTCATACTGCCGGCGTTGGCGGCAGGATCGGCTTTATCAAGGCCAAATTCGTAGAAGTTGTTGTAGCCGGTCACTTTATCTTCCGGCGTCAGCGCCAGCGTGTTTTGCCATTGAGCCGGTTTCGTAAAGGTGAGCGGCGCGCCCGAAGGCGCTTTCGGACGGTCGTTGCCCTTAAACCAGTCGAGCAGGTCGGCGTGAGCCGCAGGGGTAAGCGTCAGGGCCGTGGCGCTGATGCCAAGCATCTTCAGGATCTGGCGGCGCTGTAGCATAAAGACAGATTCGGACGTTACGTCGGCTTCCGTCAGTTTTGGGGTTTTCATGGCATCCTCCGTCAGGCGTTTTTCTAAGCATGACGGAGGAGAGGGGTTAGCGCGAATATGTCACGAAAATTTGAAGATTACGCCACTTTCACCAGCGCACGGCCGTGGAACTGGTTGTCCATGATCTTGCTGGCATATTCAGGGGCCTGGCTAAGCGTGATTTCGGTTGCGCTCTGCGCGTAAAACGATTCCGGCAGATCGCGCACCAGACGTTCCCAGGCCATCGTGCGGCGCGCTGCCGGGGTCATCACGGAATCGACACCCTGCAGGCGGACGTTGCGCAGGATAAAAGGCATCACGGTAGTCGGCAGGGCAAATCCGCCTGCCAGACCGCATGCCGCCACACAGCCGCCGTAGTTCATCTGCGCCAGCACTTTCGCCAGCACTTTGTCGCCAACGGTATCGACCGCGCCGGCCCAGAGCTGTTTTTCCAGTGGACGGGTTTCGGCAAACTCTTCGCGCCCCAGAATCCGGTTTGCGCCCAGCTGGCGCAGATAGTCATGGGTGCTTTCGCGGCCAGAGACGGCGACGACCTGATACCCCAGCTTATGCAGCAGCGTTACCGCGGTGCTGCCCACGCCACCGCTGGCACCGGTAACTACGATCTCGCCTGATTCAGGACGGATGCCGGCATCTTCCAGCGCCATTACGCACAGCATGGCGGTAAAGCCCGCCGTACCGACGATCATCGCTTTGCGGCCATCCATACCTTTTGGCATCGGTACCAGCCAGTCGCCCTTAACGCGGGCCTGCGTTGCCAGTCCGCCCCAGTGGTTTTCGCCTACACCCCAGCCGGTGAGCAACACCTGCTGTCCGACATGGAAACGAGGATCTTCACTGCTATGCACGTGGCCAGCAAAATCGATCCCTGGAATCATTGGGAAATTTCGGATGATTTTACCTTTGCCCGTAATGGCCAGCGCATCCTTATAGTTCAGACTTGACCAGTCGATATCGACGGTCACGTCGCCTTCGGGCAGACGGCTCTCTTCAACGGCTTGCACCGAGGCAAGGGTTTTACCGTCCTGCTGTTCTAAGATCAAAGCCTGCATACGGGATCCTCATTACTCTGATTGGAAAATAATTTCTGAAGACTATACTCGCAGAATGAAACGTTATGCCGATTTAACGCAATAAATTGCCAGATACACCAGCTTTGGTAGTATGTCGCATCTTAAATGCAAGTTAGCGCTTACTCGCTACCCCATCAACCCACGGAGTAATCTCAAGGATGCGATTAACGACGAAATTCTCAGCGTTCATTACCCTGCTGACGGGACTGACGATTTTCGTCACGCTGATTGGCTGCTCCCTGAGCTTTTACAACGCCATCCAGGACAAACTGGTCAACCGGGTACAATCCGTTGCGTCGGTGATTGATACGCGTCTGATTACCACCTCGTTCCCGGAACTCTCCCGCGAGCTGGATGAGCTGATGGTGCCCGTTGATATTGTGCAAATAGACATTACGCAGGGAAAGCACAAGGTCTTCAGCCATGTACGCCAGAGCAGCTATCGGCCCGCAGGGGCGGTGAATCAGTACCGGGACGTGACGGTTCATTCGCTTAAAAATCCTGGGCTTGCGATACATATGGTCTACCTGGACCCTATGGCGAGCTACTTCCATTCGATGCTGACCACCGCGCCTCTTACCCTTGCCGTTGCATTCATTATTGTGCTGATTTTTCTGGCGGTTCGCTGGCTGCGTCGGCAGCTTTCCGGCCAGGAGCTGCTGGAGACCCGCTCCGTGCGGATCCTCAACGGCGAGCGCGGCCCGCAGGTGCGCGGCTCGGTTTATGAATGGCCTTCGCGCACCAGCAGCGCCCTGGATGTACTGCTCTCCGAAATCCAGTTTGCCAGCGACCAGCGTAGCCGCATGGACACGCTAATCCGCTCTTACGCCGCGCAGGATAATAAAACCGGCCTTAATAACCGTCTCTTCTTTGATAATCAGCTGGCCACGCTGCTGGAAGATCCTGAAAAGGTGGGCACGCACGGCGTCGTGATGATGCTCCGCCTGCCTGATTTCGATCTGCTGCGCGACACCTGGGGCCGGCGCGTGGCGGAAGAGAACCTCTTTACCCTCATAAACCTGATCTCCACCTTTATTATGCGCTATCCGGGGGCGCTGCTGGCACGCTATCACCGCAGCGATTTTACCGTGCTGCTCCCTCATCGCACCCTGAAGGAGTCGGAAAGCATTGCCAGCCAACTTCTCAAGGCCGTAGATGCGCTCCCGCAGAGCAAAATGCTCGACCGTGATGATATGGTGCATATTGGCATCTGCGCCTGGCGCGGCGGCCAATCGACAGAACAGGTGATGGAACATGCCGAAGCGGCCACCCGCAACGCCGTGTTGCAGGGCGCGAACGGCTGGGCGGTATATGACGATTCCCTGCCGGAAAAAGGGCGCGGGAACGTGCGCTGGCGTACCTTGATTGAGCAAATGCTGAGTCGCGGCGGGCCGCGCATCTATCAAAAACCGGCCGTCATGAAAAATGGCAATGTGCATCACCGCGAGTTGATGTGCCGTATTTTCGACGGTAACGAAGAGGTTATTTCTGCGGAATATCTGCCGATGGTGATGCAATTTGGTCTTTCCGAAGAGTATGACCGTCAGCAAATTACGCGCCTGATACCGTTTTTATCGTTTTGGCCTGACGAAACCCTGGCATTACAGGTGACCGTCGAGTCGTTAATTCGCCCGCGTTTTCAGCGCTGGCTGCGCGATACGTTAATGCAATGCGAAAAATCGCAACGTAAACACATTATTTTTGAACTTGCCGAGGCAGATGTAGGTCAACACATCAGTCGGTTACGTCCGGTGGTTCGTCTGATCAATGCGCTCGGCGCACGCGTAGCCGTGACGCAGGCCGGTTTAACCCTTGTCAGCACCAGCTGGATCAAGGAGCTGGACGTGGAGCTATTAAAGCTTCACCCAGGGCTGGTAAGGAATATCGAAAAGCGTACGGAAAACCAGCTGCTGGTGCAGAGTTTGGTGGAAGCGTGCAAGGGAACGCAAACACAAGTATTTGCCACCGGCGTGCGCGCCCGAGGCGAATGGCAGATGTTGACAGAGCGCGGTGTTACGGGTGGTCAGGGGGATTTTTTTGCCTCCTCTCAGCCGCTTGACACCAATGTGAAAAAATATTTGCAAAGATACTCTGTTTGACCTGCCGTTTACTTTGTTTTCACGTAGAATATCGCGCCTGTAGCTTTGAGTATGACGAGCAAAAAGCCAGTGAACGACCTTTAACGGGTTACAAATGAAAGTGAGGGACGCACTGTTTACTCAGCCCTGAGGGAATCAGGGGATTAATTTGTAACAAAGGAAACGTACTGCACTAATTTTCACCGTAGCAGATGATTTTTGCGCCTTGTCGCTGCTGCGTGTGGTTGGTAAAGTAAGCGGATTTTGTTTTCCGCCCCAGCTTTCAGGATTATCCCTTAGTATGTTGAAAAAATTTCGTGGCATGTTTTCCAATGACCTGTCCATTGACCTGGGTACCGCGAATACCCTTATCTATGTAAAAGGACAAGGCATCGTATTGAATGAGCCTTCCGTTGTGGCCATTCGTCAGGATCGTGCCGGCTCGCCGAAAAGCGTAGCCGCGGTGGGTCATGACGCGAAGCAGATGCTGGGTCGTACCCCTGGCAACATCGCCGCAATCCGCCCAATGAAAGACGGCGTTATCGCTGACTTCTTCGTGACTGAAAAAATGCTTCAGCACTTCATCAAGCAGGTTCACAGCAACAGCTTCATGCGCCCAAGCCCGCGCGTTCTGGTGTGTGTGCCGGTGGGAGCAACGCAGGTAGAACGTCGCGCCATTCGCGAATCTGCTCAGGGCGCAGGCGCCCGTGAAGTGTTCCTGATTGAAGAACCAATGGCTGCGGCTATCGGTGCGGGTCTGCCAGTCTCCGAAGCAACCGGTTCGATGGTTGTGGACATCGGTGGCGGTACCACTGAAGTGGCCGTCATCTCCCTGAACGGCGTGGTGTACTCCTCTTCCGTGCGTATCGGCGGCGACCGCTTTGACGAAGCCATCATTAATTATGTGCGCCGTAACTACGGCTCTCTGATCGGTGAAGCCACCGCAGAGCGTATCAAGCACGAAATCGGTTCTGCCTATCCGGGTGATGAAGTTCGCGAGATCGAAGTTCGCGGCCGTAACCTGGCGGAAGGCGTTCCACGTGGCTTTACCCTGAACTCCAACGAAATTCTGGAAGCACTGCAGGAGCCACTGACGGGCATCGTGAGCGCGGTAATGGTTGCGCTGGAACAGTGTCCACCAGAGCTGGCGTCCGATATCTCCGAGCGCGGTATGGTTCTGACCGGTGGTGGTGCGCTGCTGCGTAACCTCGACCGCCTGTTAATGGAAGAGACAGGTATTCCTGTCGTAGTTGCAGAAGATCCACTGACTTGCGTCGCCCGTGGTGGTGGCAAGGCGCTGGAAATGATCGACATGCACGGCGGCGATTTGTTCAGCGAAGAGTAGTCGAGTTTGAGAGGGTAGCAATTTGCTACCCTTTCTCTCTGACGCGAGAATACGCATAGCCTATGAAGCCAATTTTTAGCCGTGGCCCATCGCTACAGTTTCGCCTCATTCTGGCGGTTCTGGTTGCGCTTGGGGTCATTATTGCCGATAGCCGCCTCGGTACGTTCAGCCAGATCAGAACGTACATGGATACCGCCGTCAGTCCTTTCTACTTTGTTTCAAATGGTCCCCGTGAACTGCTCGACTCCGTTTCTCAAACGCTGTCTTCGCGCGACCAACTCGAACTCGAAAACCGGGCATTACGTCAGGAACTGCTGCTCAAAAACAGCGAGCTGCTGATGCTGGGGCAATACAAGCAGGAAAACGCGCGTCTGCGTGAACTGCTCGGCTCGCCGCTGCGTCAGGATGAGCAGAAAATGGTCACGCAGGTGATCTCCACCGTGAACGACCCCTACAGCGATCAGGTTGTGATCGACAAAGGGAGCGTGAACGGGGTGTATGAAGGTCAGCCTGTTATCAGTGATAAAGGCGTCGTGGGCCAGGTTGTTGCCGTGGCCAAACTGACCAGCCGCGTGCTGCTGATTTGCGATGCCACGCATGCGCTGCCGATCCAGGTCCTGCGCAACGACATCCGGGTGATTGCGGCCGGTAACGGCTGTACGGACGATCTGCAGCTTGAGCATCTGCCGGCCAATACGGACATTCGCGTGGGCGACGTGCTGGTCACGTCCGGCCTGGGCGGACGCTTCCCCGAAGGCTACCCGGTAGCGGTTGTCTCCTCCGTGAAGCTCGATACTCAGCGCGCGTACACGGTGATTCAGGCACGCCCAACGGCGGGTTTACAGCGTCTGCGCTATTTACTGCTGCTGTGGGGGGCCGATCGTAACGGTTCCAACCCGATGACGCCGGAAGAGGTTCATCGCGTGGCAAACGAACGCCTGATGCAGATGATGCCGCAGGTTCTGCCCGCGCCGGACTCCATGGGGCCGCCTGCGCCCGTGCCGGCGCCCGCTACGGGCATAACGGATGCGCCGCCACCGCCTAAAGTCTCGACTGGAGGGCAGTAGTGGCAAGCTATCGTAGCCAGGGGCGCTGGGTTATCTGGCTCTCGTTTCTCGTTGCCCTGCTCTTGCAGGTTATGCCCTGGCCGGACGACATCCTCGTTTTCCGGCCAAACTGGGTGTTACTCATTTTGCTCTACTGGATCCTTGCCCTGCCGCACCGCGTAAATGTCGGCACAGGTTTTGTGATGGGTGCCATACTGGATCTCATTAGCGGCTCTACGCTTGGCGTACGCGCGTTATCCATGAGCATTATTGCGTATCTCGTCGCACTCAAATTCCAGCTCTTTCGTAACCTTGCGCTCTGGCAACAGGCGCTGGTGGTGATGTTGTTGTCGCTCGCTGCGGATATCGTTGTTTTCTGGGCAGAGTTTTTAGTGATCAACGTCTCTTTCCGACCGGAAGTGTTCTGGAGTAGTGTAGTGAACGGTGTGCTCTGGCCATGGCTGTTCCTGCTGATGCGTAAAATTCGCCAGCAGTTTGCTGTGCAATAAAAGGTTTCTATGACGTCTTTGTATCTTGCTTCCGGCTCTCCGCGCCGTCAGGAACTCCTGACCCTGCTGGGCGTATCTTTTGAACGCATCGTTACCGGCATTGAAGAAAAACGTGCTGAGGGCGAAAGCGCTCAGCAGTATGTTTCCCGCCTGGCGCGTGAGAAAGCGCAGGCCGGCGTGGCGCAAACGCCGCGTGACCTTCCGGTGCTGGGGGCAGATACCATCGTTATCCTTAACGGTGAGGTGCTTGAGAAACCGCGTGATGCAGACCATGCGGCGCGAATGTTGCGCAAAATGTCCGGACAAACGCATCAGGTAATGACCGCCGTCGCGCTGGCGGACAGCCAAAACGTGCTGGATTGCCTGGTGGTAACGGACGTGACGTTCAGAGTGCTTACCGACGACGAGATTGCCGCTTACATTGCCAGCGGTGAACCGATGGATAAAGCAGGTGCATACGGTATTCAAGGGTTGGGTGGCTGTTTTGTCAGGAAGATAAATGGCAGCTATCACGCCGTAGTCGGCTTACCGCTGGTGGAAACGTATGAGTTGCTGAGCAATTTTAACTCACTGCGTGAGGGAAGGGATAATAATGACGGCTGAATTGTTGGTAAACGTAACGCCCTCGGAAACCCGTGTGGCCTATATTGATGGTGGCATCCTTCAGGAAATTCACATTGAGCGTGAAGCGCGGCGCGGAATCGTAGGCAATATCTACAAAGGTCGTGTCAGTCGTGTCCTGCCGGGTATGCAGGCGGCTTTTGTAGATATTGGGCTCGATAAGGCGGCCTTTTTACACGCCTCCGACATCATGCCGCACACCGAGTGCGTCGCAGGCGAAGAGCAAAAGCAGTTTGCCGTGCGCGACATTTCCGAGCTGGTGCGTCAGGGCCAGGATCTGATGGTGCAGGTGGTGAAAGACCCCCTCGGCACTAAAGGCGCCCGCCTGACCACCGACATCACGTTACCTTCCCGCTATCTGGTCTTTATGCCTGGCGCATCGCACGTTGGCGTCTCCCAGCGTATTGAGAGCGAAACCGAGCGCGAGCGCCTGAAAAAAGTGGTTAGCGCCTACTGCGATGAACAGGGTGGTTTCATCATCCGCACCGCGGCGGAAGGGATCAGTGAAGACGATCTGGCGTCCGACGCCGCCTATCTCAAGCGCGTCTGGACCAAGGTGATGGAGCGTAAAAAACGCAACCAGACCCGCTACCAGCTGTACGGCGAGCTGGCGCTCGCGCAGCGCGTCCTGCGCGATTTTGCCGACGCGCAGCTCGATCGCATTCGCGTGGACTCCCGCCTGACGTATGAAGCGCTGCTGGAGTTTACCGCCGAGTACATCCCGGAAATGCCCGGGCTGCTTGAACACTACTCTGGCCGTCAGCCGATCTTCGACCTTTTTGATGTCGAAAACGAAATCCAGCGTGCGCTGGAGCGCAAGGTTGAGCTGAAGTCCGGCGGCTATCTGATTATCGATCAGACCGAAGCGATGACCACCGTCGATATCAACACCGGCGCGTTTGTCGGCCATCGCAATCTGGATGACACCATTTTCAACACCAACATTGAAGCGACGCAGGCCATCGCGCGCCAGCTTCGTCTGCGCAATCTGGGCGGCATTATCATCATCGACTTTATCGATATGAATAATGAAGATCACCGCCGTCGTGTGCTGCACTCCCTGGAGCAGGCGCTGAGTAAAGATCGCGTAAAAACCAGCATCAACGGCTTTTCACAGCTGGGTCTGGTGGAGATGACCCGCAAGCGCACCCGCGAAAGCGTGGAGCACGTGCTGTGTAACGAATGCCCAACCTGCCACGGTCGTGGCACGGTAAAGTCGGTAGAGACGGTCTGCTACGAAATCATGCGTGAAATCGTGCGCGTCCATCACGCCTACGACTCAGACCGTTTTCTGGTCTATGCTTCCCCTGCGGTGGCTGAGGCGCTGAAAGGTGAAGAGTCGCACGCGCTGGCGGAAGTGGAAATTTTTGTCGGCAAACAGGTAAAAGTGCAAATCGAGCCGCTCTATAACCAGGAGCAGTTTGACGTCGTGATGATGTAAGACGCAGTTCGCTGCAAGACCAAGGCTGACAAGGAGAGATGCGTGAGGCGATTGCCGGGGATTTTACTGCTTACAGGGGCAACGCTGGTCGTGATTGTCGCGTTGCTCGTGAGCGGGCTGCGCCTCGTTCTCCCACATCTGGACAGCTGGCGTCCGCAGATCCTCGCAAAAATCGAATCTGCTACCGGCGTGCCGGTGGACGTCAGCCAGTTAAGCGCGAACTGGCAGAACTTCGGCCCGACGCTTGACGTCCGGGATATCAATGCCAGCCTGAAAGACGGCGGCTTTGTGAAAATTAAGCGCGTGACGCTGGCGCTGGACGTCTGGCAAAGTCTGCTGCATATGCGCTGGCAGTTTCGCGACCTGACTTTCTATCAGCTTCAGTTTCTGACCAATACGCCGCTGCGCGGCGGTGACAGCAATCAGGGGCTGGAGACCAACCGCATCAGCGATCTCTTCCTACGCCAGTTCGATCATTTCGATCTGCGCGACAGCGAAGTGAGCTTCATTACCCTTTCAGGCCAGCGCGCCGAGCTGGCCATCCCCCAGCTGACATGGCTTAACGGCAAAGACCGCCACCGCGCCGAAGGGCAGGTGAACCTCTCCAGCCTGAACGGGCAGCACGGCGTAATGCAGGTGCGGATGGATCTGCGGGACGATAATGGCCTGCTTAACAACGGCAAGGTCTGGCTGCAGGCCGACGATGTGGATGTCAAACCCTGGCTCGGCGACTGGATCCAGCAAAACATGCAGCTGGAAACCGCCCGATTTAGCCTGGAAGGCTGGATGACCCTGACCGATGGGGAATTTTCCAGCGGCGATGTCTGGCTAAAGCAGGGGGGCGCGAGCTGGAAAGGTGAAAATCAGCAGCATCAGCTTTCCGTGGATAATCTCACTGCGCATGTGACCCAGGTGAAAGAAGGCTGGCAGTTTGCCATTCCGGATACGCGCATCACGATGGACAGTAAGCCCTGGCCACGCGGTGCGCTGACCCTGGCGTGGATGCCGGAGCAGGACGTGGGTGGCGTGGGCAGCAAACGTAGCGATGAGCTACGCATTCGCGCCAGCAATTTGGATCTGACCGCGATAGAGGGGCTGCGCTCGATGGCGGCAAAGATTTCTCCCGATCTGGGTGAGATCTGGCTGGCAACGAAGCCGAAAGGGCAGATCGATACCCTGGCGCTGGATATTCCGCTGCAGGCGACGGAAAAAACGCGTTTCCAGGCCGCGTGGAAAAGCCTCGCCTGGAATCAGTGGAAGCTTCTGCCGGGTGCAGAGAACTTCAGCGGCAAGCTGGAGGGCAGCGTTGAAAACGGCAGGCTTACGGTCGATATGCATAACGCCAAAATGCCTTATGAGACCGTGTTCCGCGCGCCGCTGGAAATTGAACAGGGGAACGCAACGCTTAACTGGCTGAAAAATGATAAAGGTTTTCAGCTGGACGGCCGCCATCTTGATGTGAAAGCCAAAGCGGTACACGCGCGTGGGGATTTCCGCTATCTGCAGCCTGAAGGTGAAGAGCCGTGGCTGGGGATTCTGGCGGGGATCAGCACCAGCGACGGTTCACAGGCGTGGCGCTACTTCCCGGAAAACCTGATGGGGAAAGCGCTGGTGGACTACCTGAGCGGCGCAATTCAGGGCGGTCAGGCGGATAACGCCACGCTGGTCTACGGCGGTAACCCGCATCTTTTCCCGTACAAGCATAACGAAGGTCAGTTCCAGGTGCTGGTGCCGCTGCACAACGCCACCTTTGCCTTCCAGCCGGACTGGCCCGCGCTGAAAAATCTCGATATCGAACTCAACTTTATCAATGACGGACTGTGGATGAAGGCCGACAGCGTTGCGCTGGGCGGCGTGACGGCCAGCAATCTGACGGCAAACATCCCGGACTACTCCAAAGAGAAGCTGCTTATCGATGCGGATATCAACGGCCCGGGCAAGGCGGTTGGGCCGTACTTTGAGGATACGCCGCTCGATGATTCGCTGGGAGCGACCCTCCAGCAGCTGCAGCTAGATGGCGATGTGAATGCTCGCTTACATCTGGATATTCCGCTGGACGGCGAGATGACCACCGCGAAAGGCGATGTTCGTCTCAACAACAATAGCCTGTACATCAAACCGCTCGACAGCACGCTGAAAAACCTCACCGGACAGTTCAGCTTCGTGAACGGCAACCTGAAGAGCGAGCCGCTCAAGGCCAGCTGGTTCAATCAGCCCGTCAATATTGACTTCTCCACCACCGAAGGGGAAAAGGCCTATCAGGTGGCGGTCAACCTGGACGCCAGCTGGCAGCCTGCCAGAATGGACGTTTTGCCGAAGCCAATCGCGCAATCGGTCGACGGTGCCGTTTCCTGGAACGGCAAGGTGGCTATCGATCTGCCTTATCACGCCGGAGCACGCTATAAAGTCGATATTACTGGCGACCTGAAAAACCTCAGCAGCCAGCTCCCCGCGCCGCTGGACAAAAAGGCCGGACAGCCGCTGCCGGTGAAGCTCAACGTTGACGGCAACCTCAATAGCTTCGAACTGACCGGCAGCGCAGGTGGAATGAACCATTTCAACAGCCACTGGCTGCTTAACCGCAAGCTGACTCTCGACAGAGCCATCTGGACGAGCGACAGTCGCACCACGCCGCCGCTGCCTGAGCAGGCAGGCATTGAACTTAACCTTCCGGCGATGGACGGTGCTGAATGGCTGGCGCTGTTCCAGAAGGGCGTGGGGCAAAACGTCGATCAAGCCGCCCAGTTCCCGCAGACCATCACCCTTCGCACGCCTGCGCTGACCCTGGGCGGACAGCAGTGGAACAATCTCAGCATTGTCTCTCAGCCTACGAGCAACGGCTCGAAGGTTGAGGCGCAGGGCCGGGAAATCAACGCCACGTTAAATATGCGCGATAACGCCCCGTGGCTGGCCGCGATCCGCTATCTCTACTACAACCCGACAGCCGCGAGCGGTAAAGACCCGGCGGCTGGCTCGTCGCCGTTCAGCAACGCTTCCCGCGTGGATTTCAGCGGCTGGCCCGATCTGCAGTTGCGCTGCGCCGAATGCTGGCTGTGGGGGCAAAAATACGGCCGTATTGACGGGGATCTTGCCATCAAAGGCAATACGCTGAGCCTGACCGGCGGGCTGGTCGATACCGGTTTTGGGCGCCTGACGGCTGCGGGCGAGTGGGTCAATAACCCAGGCGAGCAGCGCACCTCGCTGAAGGGCGACATTAAGGGCAACAGGCTGGACGCAGCGGCTAACTTCTTTGGCATCAGCACACCGCTTCGCGGCTCGTCATTCGACGTGAATTACGATCTTCACTGGCGCGCGGCGCCGTGGAAGCCAGATGAAGCGTCGCTCAACGGCATACTGAAAACCAACTTTGGTAAGGGTGAAATTGCCGACGTGAGTACGGGGCGCGCCGGACAGATCCTGCGCCTGCTGAGCTTTGATGCGCTGCTACGCAAGCTGCGCTTCGACTTCAGCGATACCTTCAGCGAAGGTTTTTACTACGATTCCATCCGCAGTACGGCGTGGATCAAGGACGGCGTGCTGCATACTGACAACACGCTGGTCGATGGCCTGGAAGCGGATATCGCGATGAAAGGTTCGGTGGATCTGGTGCGCCGCGAGCTGGATATGGAAGCGGTGGTGGCTCCGGAAATTTCCGCCAGCGTAGGCGTTGCGGCAGCCTTTGTGGTGAACCCGATCGTCGGTGCGGCCGTGTTTGCCGCCAGTAAAGTGCTGGGGCCGCTCTGGAGTAAAGTCTCAATCCTTCGCTACCGGATTACCGGGCCGATCGATAAACCGCAGATTAATGAAGTGCTGCGCCAGCCGCGCAAAGATGCACAGCAATGATTTGACGTGGGCAGGTAATTGCCTCACTCTCAATAAATACGATTTTTATACCGCCACGGGCGGCAACGAACGAGTAGCAATACGATGAGTCTGAACCTGGTAAGTGAACATTTGCTCGCAGCGAACGGCCTGAGCCATCAGGACCTGTTCTCCATTCTTGGTCAATTGACCGAACGCCGTCTCGACTACGGCGATCTCTATTTCCAGTCGAGCTATCACGAATCCTGGGTTTTAGAAGACAGCATCATCAAAGATGGCTCTTATAACATCGATCAGGGCGTTGGCGTGCGCGCCATCAGCGGCGAGAAAACCGGTTTTGCCTATGCTGACCAAATTAGCCTTGCCGCGCTGGAGCAGAGCGCGCAGGCCGCGCGTACCATCGTGCGTGACGCGGGCGATGGCCGCGTGAAAACCTTGGGCGAAGTGCAGCATTCTGCACTCTATACCAGCATCGATCCGCTGCAGAGCATGAGCCGCGAAGAGAAGCTGGACATCCTGCGTCGCGTGGATAAAGTGGCGCGCGCGGCGGATAAACGGGTGCAGGAAGTGTCTGCCAGCCTGAGCGGCGTGTATGAGCTGATTCTGGTTGCGGCGACCGACGGGACGCTGGCCGCCGACGTGCGCCCGCTGGTGCGTTTGTCTATCAGCGTGCAGGTCGATGACGACGGCAAACGCGAGCGCGGCTCAAGCGGCGGCGGCGGTCGTTTTGGCTATGATTGGTTCCTGGGCGATGTTGACGGCGAAGCACGCGCTGACGCATGGGCAAAAGAAGCCGTGCGCATGGCGCTGGTAAATCTTCATGCTGTCGCGGCGCCGGCGGGTTCATTCCCGGTCGTTCTGGGCGCGGGCTGGCCGGGCGTGCTGCTGCACGAAGCGGTCGGTCACGGTCTGGAAGGGGACTTTAACCGTCGCGGGACCTCCGTGTTCAGCGGTCAGATGGGGCAGCTCGTCTCTTCTGAGCTTTGCACCGTCGTGGACGATGGCACCATGCTGGATCGTCGCGGCTCGATTTCTATCGATGACGAAGGTACGCCAGGCCAGTACAACGTGCTGATCGAAAACGGCGTGCTGAAAGGCTACATGCAGGACAAACTCAATGCGCGCCTGATGGGCGTTGCGCCAACGGGCAACGGTCGCCGTGAATCTTACGCGCACCTGCCGATGCCGCGCATGACCAATACCTATATGCTGCCGGGCCAGTCCACGCCGCAGGAGATTATCGAATCCGTTGACTACGGTATCTTCGCGCCAAACTTTGGCGGCGGTCAGGTTGATATCACCTCCGGCAAGTTTGTGTTCTCAACCTCAGAAGCCTATCTGATCGAGAAAGGCAAAGTCACCAAAGCGGTGAAAGGCGCGACGCTGATTGGCTCCGGTATTGAGGCTATGCAGCAGATCTCAATGGTCGGTAACGATCTGAAGCTGGATAACGGCGTGGGCGTCTGCGGTAAAGAGGGGCAGAGCCTGCCGGTTGGCGTGGGCCAGCCTACGCTGAAAGTGGATAACCTGACGGTCGGCGGTACCGCCTGATCTGAAAAAGCATGAAGAATGGCGCTACTCTCGGGTAGCGCCATTTTTTTTAGCGTAAATTGCCCAGCGGAATTTCAGGGTCCGGCTCGTGGGTAATGCGATTGCGTAAATCACGACGAATAATTTCGATCGACCAGAACCAGATCAGATGCCCTACGATCTCTGAAACGTGCTCATACCACGGCAGCTCAAAGAGCGGCGGCGTCAGCCCCATGAGCGGGAAGGAGATCATATGGACAAAGAGCTGAGCTAATGCACCGGCCAGCAAGCCCTGCCACAGTTTAATTTTCGGGAAGACTTCAGCGACAACGCAATACCCTACGGCAAAGACGATAGAGAAAATAATATGCGTCACGCCGACGCTGTTAAATATATGCCCGGCGAATGTATAAACGGCGGCATTAGGATCGGCAATGCCCAGCCAGTCGCGCAGAAATATATAGGGAGGATTAAGGAAGTTGCGTGAGCAATCGATCTGGCCTGCCGCTCTCAATAATTGTTCCGGCCCACACGCGGCGGTGAATAAATCCGTCGGGCTACGTGGAGGCAGCGGCACTTCGGCTCCCCATTTGACAAAGGCGGAGACAACCCCTGCGATCAACCCAATGAATGCAGCGAGACCGTAGCGTCTGCGCGAACGCGGTGTTTGTTCAAATAGATTCATTTCTTTTCCTTGTTTAACGTCATCCTGCTAAATACATTTTATTTTTCATGTTGGTAATAATAAAATAACAGCCTGAATATCAGGCTGCTTATACGGTAAATGGCGGATGATAACGGTGTCAATTCGCTATTGTTGATAGTCAGCCGGTTTAAATACTTAATTTAAGGAAGCTGTGCCCGGAAATATTCATGCCAAATATTATTCCCGGGACAATCTTATTATTCTTTTCGTCGACCTCGCATCCCCTGAAATAGCTCTGCGACGTCTACGAAATACTCGGTCAGATAGTTAATACAGACCTGCACCTTAAGCGGCAGTTTGTCCTTTTCGGTATACAGGGCGTAAACCGGGCGCGGATCGGACTGGTAGCGCGGGAACAGGATCTCCAGCTCGCCGCTGTTGATTTCGTTGATCACCCACATTAACGGCACGTAGGCGATCCCGGCGCCGGCAACCAGCCAGCGGGAGATGGTCATGGGATCGTTTGTCACAAACCTGCCTACCGGCAGCAGTTTGGTGGAAAGCCCTTCCGGAGCGATCAGTTCAAACTCATTATCCGGACGCACGCTGTACTCCAGCCAGGAGTGATTACTGAGATCGGCGGGTTTCTCAGGGATGCCATACTGCGCGAGGTAGCTTTTGGAGGCGCAGACCACCATCGGCATACTGCCCAGCCTACGCGAGAACAGGCTGGAATCCTGCAACGCGCCGACGCGGATCACCACGTCCAGCCCGTCGGCAATCAGGTCCGGAGCCGGGATACCCGTCACCAGATTCACCGTTAACCCCGGATACTCTTTCAGCATATCCGCCGTCATGGCAGCGAGAACATTTTGTGCCATAGTTGAAGAACACCCGATTCGCAGCGTGCCGATGGGGGTGTTGTTAAAGGCGTAGAGCTGTTCGTGAACGTCCTGCACTTCAAGCAGCATTCGCCGACAGCCCTGATAGTAAATTTTACCCGCCTCCGTGAGGCCTATGCTGCGGGTACTGCGGTTGAGCAACTTCACCTGTAGCTCATCTTCCAGCTTCGAGACGGTCTGGCTGATGGAAGAAACGCTCATCTGGAGCTGGCGAGCGGCGGCGGTAAATGAGCCGAGTTCAACCACTTTGGCGAAAACGGACATGCGCTTTAAACGTTCCATTGTTAACTCTGGCTTAAAAGTGATTTAGATCACATATTATAGATAACAGCATAACAGTTACGTTAATATATTATTAATTACATAACGGCTGCGCCACTCTCGCCCGGCATTTCTTGCTCTCCTGCGGCGGCGCGTGCTTAAAAATTCTGTAGCCTGCACTCTCTCTAATCAAGGTCAACATGAGTCTGTTTCCCGTTATCGTGGTGTTCGGTCTGTCGTTCCCACCGATATTCTTCGAGCTTCTTTTATCACTGGCGATTTTTTGGCTGGTGCGCAAGGTGCTGGTCCCTACCGGGATCTACGATTTCGTCTGGCATCCTGCATTGTTCAATACCGCGCTGTATTGCTGCCTGTTTTACCTGATATCGCGCATGTTTGTCTGAGGTTGATGTGAAAACGCTAACAAGAAAAATCTCCCGCACTGCCATTACGATGGCGCTGGTCGTCCTGGCGTTCATTGCTATTTTCCGCGCCTGGGTTTATTACACTGAATCCCCCTGGACGCGCGATGCGCGGTTCAGCGCGGATGTCGTGGCGATAGCGCCCGACGTCGCCGGGCTTATCACCGCGGTTAACGTTCACGATAACCAGCTGGTGAAAAAAGATCAGGTGCTGTTCACCATCGACCAGCCTCGCTATCAAAAAGCGTTAGAAGAAGCTGAGGCGGACGTGGCCTATTACCAGGCGCTGGCTGCCGAGAAGCGTCGTGAAGCTGGACGTCGTAACCAGCTAGGCGTGCAGGCGATGTCTCGCGAAGAAATTGACCAGTCTAACAACGTGCTGCAAACCGTTCTGCACCAGCTTGCAAAAGCCGAAGCGACGCGGGATCTGGCGAAGCTCGATCTGGAGCGTACGGTGATTCGCGCGCCGTCCGACGGCTGGGTGACCAACCTCAACGTCTATACCGGGGAATTTATCACCCGTGGCTCTACCGCCGTGGCGCTTGTCAAACAGAACTCCTTCTACGTGCTCGCCTATATGGAAGAGACCAAGCTGGAAGGCGTGCGTCCTGGCTATCGCGCTGAAATCACGCCGCTGGGCAGCAATCGCGTTATTAAAGGCACGGTTGATAGCGTCGCCGCTGGCGTAACCAACTCCAGCAGCAGCAATGATTCCAAAGGCATGGCGACCGTCGATTCCAACCTAGAGTGGGTGCGTCTGGCCCAGCGCGTGCCGGTACGTATTCACCTTGATGAGCAGCAGGGCAACCTCTGGCCTGCGGGCACCACGGCGACCGTGGTGATCACCGGCGAGAAAGACCGCGATTCAAGCCAGGACTCTTTCTTCCGTAAAATGGCCCATCGCCTGCGCGAGTTTGGTTAATCGCCATGGGTATTTTCTCCATCGCCAGCCAGCATCTCCGCTTCGCCGTGAAGCTGGCGTGCGCCATCGTGCTGGCGCTGTTTATCGGCTTTCACTTCCAGCTGGAAACGCCCCGCTGGGCGGTGCTGACGGCCGCGATTGTTGCAGCAGGCCCCGCCTTTGCGGCAGGCGGTGAACCCTACTCTGGCGCAATCCGCTACCGCGGGATGCTGCGCATTGTCGGGACGTTTATCGGCTGTATTGCGGCGCTCACCATTATTATCCTGATGATCCGCACGCCGCTGCTGATGCTGATGGTGTGCTGTATCTGGGCGGGCTTCTGCACCTGGGTTTCTTCCCTGGTGAAAGTTGAAAACTCCTACGCCTGGGGTCTGGCTGGCTATACCGCGCTGATTATTGTCATCACCATTCAGTCCGAACCGCTGCTTGCCCCGCAGTTTGCCGTAGAGCGCTGCAGCGAGATCGTGATTGGTATCGTCTGCGCTATCGTCGCTGACCTGCTTTTCTCGCCGAGATCTATCAAACAGGAGGTGGACCGTGAGCTGGACGCGTTCATTGTTGCGCAGTACCAGCTGATGCAGCTTTGCATTAAGCACGGTGACAGCGAAGAGGTCGACAAGGCCTGGAGCGGCCTGGTGCGTCGCGCCCAGGCGCTGGAAGGCATGCGCAGCAACCTGAACATGGAGTCTTCGCGCTGGTCCCGCGCGAACCGCCGCCTGAAGGCCATCAACACCGTTTCGCTAACGCTGATCACCCAGGCGTGTGAAACCTACTTGATTCAAAACACCCGTCCTGAAGCGGTGACCGACACCTTCCGCGAGCTGTTCGATGAGCCGGTTGAAACGGTGCAGGACGTACACAGGCAGCTTAAACGCCTGCGCCGGGTTATCGCCTGGACGGGGGAGCGCGACACGCCGGTAACGATTTATACCTGGGTTGGCGCTGCGACGCGCTATCTGCTGCTGAAACGCGGCGTGATCGGCAATACTAAAATCAGCGCCGCAGAAGAAGAGGTGCTGCAGGGCGAGGTGGTGATCAAGGCGGAATCCGCCGAGCGTCACCATGCCATGGTTAACTTCTGGCGCACCACGCTGGCCTGTATGCTCGGCACGCTGTTCTGGCTGTGGACCGGCTGGACGTCCGGCAGCGGCGCAATGGTGATGATTGCCGTTGTGACCGCGCTGGCGATGCGTTTGCCGAATCCGCGCATGGTCGCCGTCGACTTCCTGTACGGGACAATAGCCGCACTTCCGCTCGGGGCCTTCTATTTCCTGGTGGTTCTGCCTTCGACCCAGCAGAGCATGCTGCTGCTCTGCATTAGCCTGGCGGTCATGGCGTTCTTTATTGGTATCGAAGTGCAAAAACGCCGTCTGGGATCGCTGGGCGCCCTGGCGAGCACCATCAATATTCTCGTTCTGGATAACCCGATGACGTTTCACTTCAGCCAGTTCCTCGACAGCGCGTTAGGGCAGCTGGTGGGCTGTTTCCTGGCGATGATGGTGATCCTGCTGGTTCGCGATAACTCTCAGGCGCGGACCGGACGCGTGCTGTTGAATCAGTTTGTGTCGGCTGCCGTATCGTCGCTGACCACCAACGCCGCACGCCGCAGGGAGAACCATCTTCCCGCGCTGTATCAGCAGCTGTTTTTACTGTTGAACAAATTCCCCGGCGACATCGCAAAATTTCGTCTGGCGTTAACGATGATCATTGCGCACCAGCGTCTGCGAAACGCGCCAGTGCCGATCAACGACGATCTCTCTGCGTATCACCGCCAGCTGCGGCGCACCGCTGATCATGTGATCTCCGCCTCCAGCGATGACAAACGCCGCCGCTACTTCACGCAGCTGCTGGAAGAGCTGGATATCTATCAGGAGAAGCTCAAGGTCTGGGAAGCGCCGCCTCAGGTGACAGAGCCGGTAGAGCGGCTGGTGTTTATGCTGCACCGCTACCAGAACGCCCTGACGGATAACTGATGATGGTAAAAAACCGACGCCAAAAGCGTCGGTTTTTTTGTGGCTATACTTAGTTCTGCATGCTCTTACATTCAGAAAGGGAGGACACATGACAACCCAGGCTCTTCAGGACAACATCCTTTTTCAGACCGGCTATCTGGTTAATGGCTTATGGAAAACGCTGGATACCACCTTTGACGTGCTGAATCCGGCAACCGGTGAGGTTGTTGCGAAAGTGGCAAAAGCGGGTAAAGCGGAAACCGAAGAAGCGATTGCCGCGGCGGCTAAAGCCTTCCCGGCATGGCGTGCCAAAACCGCCAAAGAGCGTTCGACGATCCTCTATCGCTGGTATGAACTGATTATTGAGAATAAAAGCTGGCTTGGCAGGTTAATGACCACCGAACAGGGCAAGCCCCTGAAGGAAGCGGAAGGCGAAGTCGAGTACGCTGCCAGCTTTATTCAATGGTTTGCCGAGCAGGCCAAGCGCGCCAATGGTGAAATTATTCCCCCCATTAAACCCGGCTCCCGCATTCTCGCGACCCGCGAACCCGTCGGCGTGGTGGCGGCGATCACGCCGTGGAACTTCCCGATGGCCATGCTCACCCGTAAATTAGGCCCGGCGCTTGCCGCAGGGTGTACGGGGGTGATTAAACCTGCCAACAACACGCCGCTCAGCGCCTTTGCGCTGCTTACGCTGGCTAAACAGGCTGGCGTACCGGATGGCGTGCTCAACGCCGTGGCGGGCAATACGCATGAAATCAGCGACGCCATTATGGCGAGCCACGACGTGCGCAAGATCTCCTTTACCGGATCAACCTCGGTAGGCAAAACGCTGGTGCGTAACGCCGCAGAAACGATGAAAAAAGTCTCGATGGAGCTGGGAGGAAATGCCCCGTATATCGTCTTTGAAGATGCGGACATTGATGCCGCGGTGAAAGGGGCAATCGCCAACAAATTCCGTAACGCCGGGCAGGTCTGCGTCAGCGTTAACCGCTTCTATATCCAGGAAACCGTTTACGATAAGTTTGTGAATCAGCTTGCCGATGCGGTGAAGGCGCTGAAGGTGGGGAATGGCGTGGAAGAGGGCGTGGTGGTGGGTCCGCTGATCGAGTCCGCTGCCGTCGATAAAGTCCGCGAGCATGTTGAAGATGCCGTGGCTAAAGGCGCGACGGTGCTGGCCGGCGGTAAGCCACACGATCTTGGCGGAAATTTCTGGATGCCAACCGTGCTCGGCGATTGCCATGAGGGCATGAAGCTGGCAGAAGAAGAGACGTTTGGCCCGGTCGCGGCCTGCTTCCGTTTCACCTCGGAAGATGAAGTTATCCAGCGGGCTAACAATACGCCTTTCGGGCTGGCGGCCTATTTCTACACCCAGAATTTATCTCGCGTTTTCCGCGTCTCACAGGCAATTGAGAGCGGCATGATCGGCATTAACGAGTGCGCGGTTTCTACGGAATTGGGGCCGTTTGGCGGTGTGAAAGAGTCCGGGCTGGGCCGTGAGGGTTCGGTATTGGGTCTGGACGAGTTTCTGGAAGTCAAAACCCTTCACATTGGAGGGCTGTAATGGACAGGGCGGCTGGCAATGAAAATCTATACCTTTGATTTTGATGAAATCGACAGTCAGGAAGCGTTCTATCGTGAATTTGTCCGCATGTTCAACCTTGAGCGGGAAAGCGTTACCAATCTGGATACGCTATGGGACGTGGTCACCGGCAATCAGTTACCGTTACCGCTGGAGATAGAGTTTATCCATCTGCCCGACAAGCTGCGCAGGCGCTTCGGCGCGCTGGTTTTATTATTTGATGAAGCGGAAGAAGAGCTGGAAGGTCAGCTGCGTTTTAACGCCCGGCATTAGTAAAAAAAAGCCCCTGACCGGGAGGCCAGGGGCAAGTCGTATGATGAGATACGACGAGGGTTTATTTATACAGCTCAGCGGTTGCGTGCCAGTGATCGCCCTGATTCAGCTCGGTAACGCGATAGCTGCTTGCGCCCGCTTTTTCAGCTTTTGCTGCCAGTTCCTGACGGATATCCATCGGAGCGCCGGTAACGGACGTTACGGATACACTACCCATAGACTGCAGATTCTGTGCCTGGTCGGCATTTACCTGTTGTACGGCTGCGCTCGCGCCGAAAGAAAGAACGGATGCCAGGCCGAGGGTTGCGATGATTAATTTGGTTTTCATAGTCTTTGCTCCTGAAAAGGGTGTTCTCAACGGCGAGAAGGGTTGAACTGCTATTTTTATGCCTGGTGCCGTTGAGTGGATAATTAGGTCTTCTGGTATTACTAAAACTTATTTGTACAGCTCAGCGGTTGCATGCCAGTGGTCGCCGGAACGCGCTTCGATGATGCGATAAGATGATGCACCCTGTTCTTCCGCTTTTTTGTTCAGCATTTCATGCATGTCCATCGGAGAGGTGCTCACCGCGCCGACAGAAACCGTGCCGATTGCCTGGCGGGATTGCGCCTGATCCGCGTTAATAGAGTCAGCCGCAAACGCACCGAATGACAGGACAGACAGGACGCTCAGCGCCGCTACAGTCGTTTTGATATTCATGATTCTTTACCTCGTCGAATTTTTTAGTGGGGTCTTGTTTCGTGACCCTCATCACAAAATCAAGTATACACTAATCACGCTAAAAATTAATACCAGACTAATTGTTTCACAGGTAATTACGTGTTAACGGCGGTAATTTTTATAACAAAAATGCATAAAAGTGGACGTTTTTTCGACATAATGTTGCTGTATATCTAATTAAATCATATGGATATGATAATTTGATTTTTTGTGCGATTTGTTGATTTGGCATTCATCAAATGAATGTTAATGGATGGTAAAAAGCACTATTTGTTAAAGTCAGAAGGGGAGAAAGCAGGGGAAAACCTGGCGGGAGCAGAACAACCCCCGCAGCTGCGCCACGGGGGGAGAGGATTACAGTTCCTGTTCGAACAGGACCAGAATCGCTTCGTAGAGATCTTTCACGGAGAAACCATTCGCAGGGGTTGTAAAGATGGTGTCATCGCCGGCGATGGTACCCAGAATGCCTTCCGCTTTACCTAATGAGTCCAGCAGGCGCGCGATCAGCTGCGCAGCACCAGGGCTCGTGTGGATCACCACCACGGCATCGTTATAGTCGATATCCAGCACCAGGTTTTTCAGCGGGCTGGAGGTGGTCGGCACGCCAAGTTCAGCAGGCAGGCAATAGACCATCTCCATTTTGGCGTTACGCGTACGCACCGCGCCAAATTTGGTTAACATGCGGGAGACTTTCGACTGGTTGATGTTATCGAAGCCTTGTTCCTGCAGCGCCTGAACAATTTCTCCCTGAGAACTGAATTTCTCTTCTTTGAGCAGCGCCTTAAACGCCTTCACTAATTCTTCTTGCTTAGACGAGCTTCGCATAAGTCACCCGGAATATGACGATAGAAACAACATTATTATGCATGTGGATGAATTTTTATGCAAATTATCTACCGAGCGGTAGTCTGAAATAATGTTATGAAAGGGAGTGATTTTATCAGAATTCGTTATCGGAAAACATGCCTGAGTCACGCCGCGCAAATAAGCTTAAAAGTAAATTAAATGTTATCAAAATGATGTTGTTTTGGTGGCTGGGCAGGGTGTATTGTAACCACCTCTTGATTCGTCACCCCCGACTGAACGTTTACGAGGGTGAAAAGCGTGTGACCTCTAATTATTTAGCTACGAAAATTGTAATTATTTACCTGCTGAATTATGGTCGCCGCAACGGAGTTGAAGATAATTAAGTTAACCATAATAAGGAGTTTAGGATGAAAGTCGCAGTCCTCGGCGCTGCTGGTGGTATCGGCCAGGCGCTTGCCCTACTACTGAAAACCCAACTGCCTTCAGGCTCAGAACTCTCCCTGTACGATATTGCCCCGGTTACCCCAGGTGTGGCGGTTGATCTGAGCCACATCCCGACAGCTGTGAAAATCAAAGGCTTCTCCGGTGAAGACGCGCGTCCTGCGCTGCAGGGTGCAGACGTGGTGCTGATCTCCGCAGGTGTTGCACGTAAGCCTGGCATGGATCGTTCAGACCTGTTCAACGTCAACGCGGGTATCGTGAAGAACCTGGTGCAGCAGATTGCAGAAATCTGCCCGAAAGCCTGCATCGGCATTATCACTAACCCGGTGAACACCACCGTAGCTATCGCGGCAGAAGTGCTGAAGAAAGCGGGCGTTTACGATAAAAACAAACTGTTCGGCGTCACCACGCTGGATATCATCCGTTCCAACACCTTCGTTGCTGAGCTGAAAGGCAAACAGCCAACTGAGGTTGAAGTGCCGGTTATCGGTGGTCACTCAGGCGTGACGATCCTGCCTCTGCTGTCGCAGATCCCGGGCGTGAGCTTCACCGAGCAGGAAGTGGCTGACCTGACCAAACGCATCCAGAACGCGGGCACCGAAGTGGTGGAAGCGAAGGCCGGTGGCGGTTCTGCAACGCTGTCTATGGGCCAGGCGGCGGCACGTTTCGGCCTGTCTCTCGTTCGAGCGCTGCAGGGCGAGAAAGACGTTGTTGAATGCGCTTATGTCGAAGGCGACGGCGAACACGCCCGCTTCTTCTCTCAGCCGCTGCTGCTGGGTAAAAACGGTATTGAAGAACGTAAGTCTATCGGTACGCTGAGCGCGTTTGAACAAAACGCGATGGAAGGCATGCTGGATACGCTGAAGAAAGATATCACCCTGGGCGAAGAGTTCGTTAACAAGTAAAACGCACTTTCCCCGGTATAAAAAAACGGAGCTTATTGCTCCGTTTTTTTATGGCCGTCAGTTGGTCGCCGGGTACTCCTGGATCGTCACCTGAATCGTCAGCTTTTTATCGTTACGCATAACTTCGACCGGGATAATTGAGCCTGGGCGTATTTCTGCCACCTGGTCCATGGTCTCGAGCGCCGATACCGCAGGCGTGCCGTTCACCGATACGATGACATCGTTGACCTGAATACCCGCGTTGGCCGCCGGGCCGCCCGGGGAGACTTCGTTAACCACGATCCCCTGAATCTGATCGATACCGCCGCCCTGCGTGTGCATCGGCGCAATCTCACGCCCGCCAATGCCGATATAACCGCGGATGACGCGGCCATCGCGGATCAGCTTATCCATAATCTTCGTCGCCAGCTGGAACGGGATCGCAAAGCCGATACCTTCCGGCGTCTCGCCGTCGTTGCTTTTATCGAAGGAGAGGGTATTGATACCCATCAGTTCGCCTAGCGAGTTCACCAGCGCGCCGCCTGAGTTGCCGTGGTTGATAGACGCATCGGTCTGCAGGAAGTTCTGCCGCCCTGACGGGTTCAGGCCAATTCGACCGGTGGCGCTGATAATGCCCTGGGTGATGGTCTGACCGAGGTTATACGGGTTACCGATCGCCAGCACCACGTCGCCAATGTGCGGCGTACGCTTGCGGTTAATCGGGATAGTCGGCAGACCGCCGGTGGCGTTGATTTTCAGCACGGCCAGGTCGGTCAGGCTATCGGAGCCGACCAGCAGGGCCTCAAACACGCGACCGTCCTGCAGCGCGACGATAATCTGGTCGGCATCGTTAATCACGTGTTTGTTCGTAATGATGTAGCCGCGCTCGTCCATAATCACCCCGGAGCCGAGCGTGCGGATCTCCAGCTGATTATGACTCGAACTATTAAGACCGCGGTTATAGACGTTAACCACGGCAGGCGCCGCACGGCGGACGGCCTGGTTATAGGTGGCCGGCGTTTCATCCGTGCTGTCAAACTGAGGGGCAGTCAGCTTGTTGAACTGGCGTAAAGAGGGCATAGCCACTAACAGCAGGCCAGCAACAATCAAACCGATAGCAATAGAACGAAAGAGCTTTAAAAGCATGATGCGCGTGTCGTTAATAAAGGAACGGTTTGCAGCATAACATGAGTTATCCGGACATCACACGCAGCGGCGATGCCCGGCGTCGCAAATGCCTAGCGTAATAAAATATAGATAGAGTCGTTGCCGCGCATAATCTGCAGGGCAATGACCGTCGGTTTACCTTCCAGCACCTTGCGCATCTCCGCGATAGACTGCACGCGATTGCGGTTCACGCCGATGATAACGTCATCCTGGTGCAAGCCCGCCTGCGCGGCAGGGCTGCTCTTCTCGACGGTATCAACGGTAATCCCCTTGGTGCCGTCTTTAAGCTGGCCGTCGCTCAGCGTCGCCCCCTGCAGGGTCGGAGCGATAAGCTCCGCGCTGGCAGAGGAAGAGGTGCTCTTGTCCAGCGTGACCTCAACATCCAGCGGCTTGCCGTCGCGAATCAGGCCCAGCTTCACTTTGGCACCCGGTTCCGTGGTGGCAATACGGGAGCGCAGTTCGGCGAAGCTGCTCAGCGGCTTGCCGTTAAGGCTGACGATGACATCACCGGATTTCACGCCAGCTTTCGCCGATCCGGAATTGGGCAGCACTTCACTGATAAACGCCCCGCGCTGCACATTGATGTTGAACGCCTTGGCGATATCCGCGCTCATCTCCATCCCTTTAATCCCCAGCAGCCCGCGTTTGACTTCACCAAACTGGATGAGCTGCTGAGACAGCGTTTTGGCCATATTGCTGGGAATGGCAAAGCCAATTCCGACGCTGCCGCCGCTCGGGGCAAGGATCGCCGTGTTAATGCCGATCAGTTCACCGTTGAGATTAAGCAGCGCACCGCCGGAGTTACCGCGGTTAATAGAGGCATCGGTCTGAATAAAGTTTTCCAGCCCTTCCAGATTCAGTCCACTGCGCCCCAGCGCGGAGACAATGCCTGAGGTGGCGGTCTGGCCGAGGCCGAACGGGTTACCGACGGCAACGGCAAAGTCGCCGACGCGCAGCTTGTCGGAGTCCGCAATGGCAATTTGCGTCAGGTTGCTCGGGTTTTGCACCTGCAGCAGCGCAATGTCGCTCTGGTCGTCACCGCCGATCAGCCTGGCATCGAATTCACGCCCGTCATTCAGCTGGACGCTAATTTTATCCGCCTGGCTGATCACGTGGTTATTGGTCAGGATGTAGCCTTTAGCCGCATCAATGATGACCCCTGAACCGAGCCCTTCAAAAGGCTGCGCCTGCTGGTCGGGAGCGTCATCACCAAAATATTTTTTCAGTTCTTCAGGGACGCGCTGGCTTTGTCGCGCCGTGCCTTCCACCTGGACGCTGACCACGGCGGGCAACACTTTTTCCAGCATCGGCGCCAGGCTCGGAATGGCGGCTTGTCCGGGTACCTGTGACGGCAAAGCCGCACCCGCAGGGTAGGATGCCGAGAGAGATAACCCGACACTTAACGCTAACGCGCTCAACAGCTGGTTTTTTTTCTTCATTGATGCTGACTCTCGTATCCTGGAATGAAAGAAGAACGGCCCCAAAAACATCCTGATGTTATTGAATTTTAAACCGCTGAACAATGAGGTGTTTGACTAAATAATAGCTGGGGACGGAAAGAAAGGACGGGCGCAGTCGCTGCGCCCGTAAAATAAATTCAGGTTGTGCGATTAATCGCGTTTTGCACCACCGCGCAGCAGGCCTGACGCGCCGTCAGAATAGTCGCGAGGCATCTGAACAGGGGCCTGATCGTTACCGGCTTCTGAGTCCGCCAGACGGTTGCGGAACGGGTTGGTTTCCGCCGTCATTTCCGGCAGCAGGCTGCTGGAGCTTTTCGCCATATGTTGGTACAGCTGACGATAGTCTGTCGCCATATTGTCCAGCAGCTCGGCGCTACGGGCAAAGTGGCTGACCAGCTCTTCGCGGTACTCTTCCAGCTCGGCTTTGTTCTTTTCCAGTTCGTACTGCAGAGACTGCTGCTGACGCAATTTGCGATTACCGAAACGCATCGCCACAGCACCAATGATGATGCCGACGACTAAACCGATTAGCGCATATTCCCAGGTCATGAACTTCTCCCGTTGTCTTGTTGTTCCGTAGGGTGTTGGCTCGGCTCCTGCCTGTGCCTGATATTGCCACTATAACCGCTATTTCTGCAGAAGTGGAATCCTGACGTATCATCGCGTAGTGTAGAACGGCCTTTTTTTCATCAGTCACGCCTGCTGGTGAGGTTTAATTGAAGGAATAACAACAAGATTATGCAAAGCCTGTCCCCCGCATCGCGATACCAACACGCCCTGAAAGAGGGTTCACACCAGCCGGATGACGTTCAGCGTGAAGCGGTAAATCGTCTGGAATCGATTTACCAGTCGCTCACGGCCCAGCCCGCAGAAACCGTGCAGGGCGGGGGGCTGAAGGCCGCGTTTGGTCGCTTCCTCGGTAAAAAAGAGCCGCAGAAGACGCCACCTGTTCGCGGCTTATATATGTGGGGCGGCGTTGGGCGCGGTAAAACCTGGCTGATGGACATGTTCTATCAGAGCCTGCCCGGTACGCGTAAGCAGCGTCTGCACTTTCACCGCTTTATGCTGCGAGTGCACGAAGAGCTGACGGCATTGCAGGGTAAAAGCGATCCGCTGGAGATCGTGGCCGACCGCTTTAAGGCCGAAACGGACGTGCTTTGCTTTGACGAATTTTTTGTCTCCGATATTACAGACGCCATGCTGCTGGGCGGGCTGATGAAAGCGCTGTTTGCGCGCGGCATTACCCTGGTGGCGACGTCAAATATTCCGCCGGACGATCTGTATCGCAACGGTCTGCAGCGCGCGCGATTCCTGCCCGCTATTGATGCCATTAAACAGCACTGTGACGTGATGAACGTTGATGCGGGTGTGGATTACCGTCTGCGCACGCTGACCCAGGCCCACCTGTGGCTTTCGCCGTTGAACGCTGAAACTACCGCTCAGATGGATACGCTGTGGCTTGCGCTGGCAGGGGCAAAACGTGATAACGCCCCGGCGCTGGAGATTAACCACCGTCCGCTGCAAACGCTGGGCGTAGAAAATCAAACCCTGGCCGTCTCTTTTGCCACGCTCTGCGTAGATGCCCGCAGCCAGCATGATTATATTGCGCTCTCGCGCCTGTTCCACACCGTGATGCTGCTGGATGTTCCTGTCATGACGCCGCTGATGGAGAGCGAGGCGCGGCGCTTCATTGCGCTGGTGGATGAATTCTACGAACGCCACGTTAAGCTGGTGGTCAGCGCAGAAGTTCCTTTATATGAGGTGTATCGGGGGGAGCGACTCAAGTTTGAGTTCCAGCGCTGCCTGTCGCGCCTGCAGGAGATGCAAAGCGAGGACTACCTCAAGCGCGAGCATATGCCGTAATAAATGCCCCCTCTTCTCGTGGGAGAGGGGCTCGGGATGAGGGGATCAGGCCTTAACTAACGCCACCCTCTTCTCGTGGGAGAGGGGCTGGGGGTGAGGGCACCAGACCGCACAGTCTCCCACCTCCGAAAAACCCATTCCAAATCACATTTAAGGGTCGATCTTTGACCTCAACTTCTCTATAATCTTGCGACCCCACGTTACGAGAAGGTTTTTTTCCCAAAACTTTCTATGTGTCGGCATTTGCTATTCGAAGGGGTAGGTTTGCCGGACTTTGTCGTGTGAGCCTCAACTGACTAAACGTTTGGGTGTTCACCAACGTGTAACTTATTTATTTGGGTAAGCTTTTAATGAAAACTTTTACAGCTAAACCAGAAACCGTACAACGCGACTGGTATGTTGTTGACGCGACCGGTAAAACTCTGGGCCGTCTGGCTTCCGAACTGGCTCGTCGCCTGCGCGGTAAGCACAAAGCGGAATACACTCCGCACGTTGATACTGGTGACTACATCATCGTTCTGAACGCAGAAAAAGTTGCTGTAACCGGCAACAAGCGCGAAGACAAAATGTACTACCATCACACCGGCCACATCGGTGGTATCAAAGAAGCGACCTTTGAAGAGATGATTGCTCGCCGTCCTGAGCGTGTGATTGAAATCGCGGTTAAAGGCATGCTGCCAAAAGGCCCGCTGGGTCGTGCTATGTTCCGTAAACTGAAAGTTTACGCAGGTAACGAGCACAACCACGCGGCACAGCAACCGCAAGTTCTTGACATCTAATCGGGATTATAGGCAATGGCTGAAAATCAATACTACGGCACTGGTCGCCGCAAAAGTTCCGCAGCTCGCGTGTTCATCAAACCGGGCAGTGGTAAAATCGTAATCAACCAACGTTCTCTGGAACAGTACTTCGGTCGTGAAACTGCCCGCATGGTAGTTCGCCAGCCGCTGGAACTGGTTGATATGGTAGAAAAACTGGATCTGTACATCACCGTTAAAGGTGGTGGTATCTCCGGTCAGGCAGGTGCGATCCGTCACGGTATCACCCGCGCTCTGATGGAGTACGACGAATCCCTGCGTTCTGAACTGCGTAAAGCTGGCTTCGTTACTCGTGACGCGCGTCAGGTTGAACGTAAGAAAGTGGGTCTGCGTAAAGCACGTCGTCGTCCACAGTTCTCCAAACGTTAATCACTTTCTGCTTACGCAGAACGATTGGCGAAAAACCCGCTTCGGCGGGTTTTTTTATGGATAATGCGCAGGTTATCCACAAAATCCATTCATCTATCTTCTCTTTTTCCACATTTCCAGAATCCCCTCACCACAAAGCCATCAAAATCTGGTAAACTATCATCCAATTTTCTGCCCAAATATCGGTGAATACTCGATTTTTGTTCGATTCTTGAACAATGTGTCTTCTCTGGGATGGGCGATATTTCATCTGGCTGGCCCCTGTTGGGCCGGTAGCAGTAAAATTCTGAATATACCTGGAGGTTTTCATGGCTGTCGCTGCCAACAAACGTTCGGTAATGACGCTGTTTTCTGGTCCTACTGACATTTATAGCCATCAGGTTCGTATCGTGCTGGCCGAGAAGGGTGTCAGTTTTGAGATCGAGCATGTGGAAAAGGATAACCCACCTCAGGATCTGATCGATCTCAACCCGAGCCAGAGCGTACCGACGCTGGTGGATCGCGAGCTGACCCTGTGGGAATCCCGCATCATTATGGAATACCTGGATGAGCGTTTCCCGCATCCGCCGCTGATGCCTGTTTACCCGGTTGCGCGTGGCGAAAGCCGCCTGTACATGCAGCGCATCGAAAAAGACTGGTACTCGCTGATGAACGTTATCGTCAACGGTTCCTCCTCTGAAGCCGATGCCGCACGTAAACAGCTGCGTGAAGAGCTGCTGGCAATTGCCCCTGTGTTTGGTCAGAAGCCATTCTTCCTGAGCGACGAGTTCAGCCTGGTGGATTGCTACCTGGCACCGCTGCTGTGGCGTCTGCCTACGCTGGGCGTTGAGTTCAGCGGCCCGGGCGCAAAAGAGCTGAAGGGCTACATGACTCGCGTATTTGAACGCGATTCTTTCCTGGCATCTCTGACTGAGCCAGAACGTGAAATGCGTCTTGGCCGAGGCTAATAACTGTGGAAATGTCACAACTTTCTCCACGCCGTCCGTATCTGCTGCGCGCCTTCTATGAATGGCTGCTGGATAACCAGCTCACGCCGCACCTGGTTGTGGATGTGACGTTGCCGGACGTGCAGGTTCCTATGGAATACGCACGTGACGGACAGATCGTGCTGAACATTGCACCGCGCGCGGTGGGTAATCTGGAGCTGGCCAATGACGAAGTGCGCTTTAACGCGCGCTTCGGCGGCGTGCCGCGTCAGGTTTCGGTTCCACTGGCTGCGGTGCTGGCGATCTACGCACGTGAAAACGGTGCTGGCACCATGTTCGAGCCGGAAGCGGCGTATGACGAAGACGTTGCCAGCCTGAACGATGACGACGCATCCGATGAACGCGAAAGCGACACCGTGATGTCTCTGATCGACGGTGATAAACCGGATCATCACGACGACAATGACCCTGATGACGATCCGCCTCCGCGCGGTGGCCGTCCGGCGCTGCGCGTAGTGAAATAATCAAACAGGCCCTCAGGGCCTGTTTTGCTTTCTGCCCCTTTTCGCCCCCTCTAATTTCCTGTGTTATGATGAGCCGTTTTCCTTCTATGGCACCGGACTGCAATGAAACCGACCGATCTTAAAGCTGAAAACTCTGATGAAACTATTGGCCGCAGCCTGCATCGTCGTCCGCTGACGCGCAAAAAGCTGTCCGATATGGTGGAGGAAGAGCTGGAGCAGATGATCCGCCGCAAGGAGTTCGCCCAGGGAGAACAACTGCCCTCCGAACGCGAGCTAATGGAGTTTTTCAACGTGGGCCGCCCTTCGGTGCGTGAGGCGCTGGCGGCGCTAAAGCGCAAAGGGCTGGTGCAGATCAACAACGGTGAACGTGCCCGCGTCTCCATGCCTTCAGCCGATACCATCATCAGCGAACTTTCAGGCATGGCGAAAGATTTCCTGACCCAGCCCGGCGGCATTGCCCATTTTGAGCAGCTACGCCTGTTCTTTGAATCCAGCCTCGTTCGGTTTGCGGCTGAGTTTGCCACTGACGATCAAATCGCTCAGCTGACAAAAGCGCTGGAGATCAACAGCCAGTCTCTGGATGATAATGCCCTGTTTATTCGATCCGACGTCGATTTCCACCGCGTGCTGGCGGAGATCCCCGGCAATCCAATCTTCAACGCGATCCACGTTGCGCTGCTCGACTGGCTGATCGCCGCGCGTCCAAAAGTGCCGGATGCCGAGCTGTATAAGCATAATGAAGTCAGCTATCGCCAGCATATTGCGATCGTCGATGCGATCCGCCGCCGCGATCCGGATGAGGCCGATCGCGCGCTCCAGACCCACCTCAACAGCGTTTCTGCCACCTGGCACGCTTTCGGCCAACATTCAAAAGCCAAAAAATAACGATCCTTTAGTGAAGCAGATCGCAATATAAGCGTTCTGTATTCCACTGCTGCTTAATTGATCTGGTATAACAGGTATAAAGGTATATCGCTATAACAAACACACGATTGATTGAGGTAACTATGGCAACGCAATTACGCGGCGTAATGGCCGCACTCCTGACCCCGTTTACTCAGCAGCAAATGCTCGATAAAGAGAGCCTGCGCCGTCTGGTGCAGTTCAATATTGAGCAAGGCATCGACGGGCTTTATGTGGGTGGCTCAACGGGAGAGGCTTTTGTGCAAAGCCTTTCAGAACGCGAGCAGGTAATGGAGATCGTGGCGGATGAGGCGAAGGGGAAAATTACCCTCATTGCCCATGTTGGCTGCGTCAGCACCGCAGAAAGCCAGCAGCTGGCAACTGCCGCCGCCCGCTTTGGGTTTGACGCCGTGTCCGCCGTCACACCGTTCTACTATCCCTTCAGCTTTGAAGAACACTGCGACCACTATCGTGCAATTATTGACTCCGCTGATGGTTTGCCGATGGTGGTCTACAACATTCCTGCGCTGAGCGGCGTTAAGTTAACGCTGGAGCAGATCAACACGCTGGTGACGCTGCCGGGCGTCGGCGCACTGAAGCAAACCTCTGGCGATCTCTTCCAGATGGAGCAGATCCGCCGCGCGCATCCGGATCTGGTGCTCTACAACGGCTACGACGAGATCTTCGCCTCCGGACTGCTGGCAGGCGCTGACGGAGGGATCGGCAGTACGTACAACATTATGGGCTGGCGCTATCAGGCGATCGCTAAAGCGGTTCGGGAAGGGGATAACGCCACCGCGCAGCGCCTGCAAGGCGAGTGCAACAAGGTTATCGACCTGCTGATCGGCGCCGGCGTCTTCCGTGGTCTGAAAACGGTGCTGCACTATATGGACGTGGTCTCCGTACCGCTGTGCCGCAAGCCGTTTTCACCCGTGGACGAAAAATTCGTGCCCGCGCTTAAAGCCCTGGCAGAGCAGCTCATGGCGGAAAAACGCTAACGCATTACGTAGGCCGGACAAGGCACAGCCGCCGTCCGGCAAAACGACAGAGAAATCGTCGGGAGAGTGAAATGAGTATATCTACCCAAAGCATCCCGTGGTACCGCCATCTTAGCCGCCCGCAGTGGCGCGCATTCTCCGCTGCCTGGCTGGGATATTTGCTTGATGGCTTCGATTTTGTACTGATTGCCTTAGTTCTGACGGAAGTGAAAAGCGAGTTCGGCCTGACGACGGTGGAAGCTGCGAGCCTGATTTCGGCGGCCTTTATCTCACGCTGGTTCGGTGGCCTGCTGCTGGGAGCGATGGGCGATCGCTATGGCCGCAAGCTGGCGATGATTACCAGCATTGTTCTTTTCTCCTGCGGCACCCTGGCCTGCGGGTTTGCGCCGGGCTACGTCACCATGTTTATCGCCAGAATGGTGATCGGCATGGGGATGGCGGGCGAATACGGCTCCAGCGCAACCTACGTAATCGAAAGCTGGCCAAAGCAGCTGCGCAACAAGGCGAGCGGCTTTTTGATTTCCGGTTTCTCCGTGGGGGCCGTCATCGCCGCGCAGGTCTACAGCCTCGTGGTCCCCGTCTGGGGCTGGCGCGCGCTGTTCTTTATCGGCATCTTGCCTATCGTTTTTGCCCTGTGGCTGCGCAAAAACATCCCGGAAGCCGAGGACTGGAAGGCGAAGCACGCTGGCAAAGCGCCGGTGCGCACGATGGTCGATATTCTGTATCGCGGTAAGTACCGCGTCATCAATATTGCCATGACGCTGTTTGCCGGTGCGGCGCTGTGGCTCTGCTTTGCCGGAGAGCTAAACAACGTTGGGATGGTGGTTATTCTGGGGCTGCTGTGCGCCGTCGTTTTTATCAGCTTTATGGTGCAAAGCAGCGGCAAACGCTGGCCCACTGGCGTAACGCTGATGGTTGTGGTGCTGTTTGCCTTTCTCTATTCGTGGCCGATTCAGGCGCTGCTGCCAACCTATTTGAAAACGGAGCTGGCCTACGATCCGGCTACGGTGGCTCGCGTGCTGTTCTTCAGCGGATTTGGCGCGGCGGTGGGCTGCTGCGTAGGCGGTTTTCTTGGCGACTGGCTGGGCACGCGTAAAGCGTACGTCTGCAGCCTGCTGGCCTCGCAGCTGCTCATAATTCCGGTATTTGCGATCGGCGGCGCGAATATCTGGGTGCTCGGGCTGCTGCTCTTTTTCCAGCAGATGCTGGGTCAGGGCATTTCCGGGATCTTACCTAAGCTCATCGGCGGCTATTTCGATACCGACCAGCGGGCGGCCGGGCTTGGATTTACCTATAACGTCGGCGCGCTGGGCGGGGCGCTTGCACCGGTGATCGGCGCTCTGCTGTCCCAGCGGATGGAGCTGGGAACCGCGCTGGGATCGCTCTCCTTTGGCCTGACGTTTGTCGTGATCCTGTTGATCGGCCTCGATATGCCGTCCCGCGTTCAGCGCTGGATCAGGCCGGAAGCGCTGCGTACTCACGACGCCATCGACGGTAAACCGCTGAGCGGAGCCTTTCCTGCGGGCGCGGTCAAACGCGAGCAGGTGATGAAATGACGACGCTGGCAATCGATATTGGCGGCACGAAGCTCGCTGCCGCCCTGGTTGAAGGGGACGTTATGTCGATGCGCAGGGCGTGCCCGACCCCCGGCAGCCGGACGCCGGGCGCGCTTGAGGAGGCGCTACGTGCCCTGGTTTTACCCCTGGTTAAGCACGCCGGGCGCGTGGCGGTGGCATCGACAGGGATTATTCATAACGGCGTGCTCACCTCCATCAATCCGGCCAACCTGGGCGGCCTGGAGCACTTTCCGCTGGTCGCCTTTCTGGAAGCCGCCACGCAATTACCGGTCACGGCGGTTAACGACGCGCAGGCCGCCGCATGGGCAGAGTTTTGCGCCTTGCCCGAGAGGGACGATATGGTGTTCCTGACGGTTTCAACCGGCGTGGGCGGCGGCGTTGTACTCAATGGAAAACTTCAGACGGGCAGCGGCGGGCTGGCCGGGCATCTTGGGCATACGCTGGCCGATCCCGCCGGGCCGCTTTGTGGCTGTGGACGACGAGGATGCGTTGAAGCCATTGCCTCAGGCCGGGGCATTGCCGCTCAGGCGCAGGGCGAACTGGCAGGGCTGGATGCGAAGGCGATATTCAGCCGGGATACGCCGCAGGCCCGCGGGCTGGTGGCAAGTTCGGCACACGCGCTGGCGCGACTGATCGCCGACGTGAAAGCCGTTACCGACTGTCAGGTTGTCGTGGTCGGCGGCAGCGTGGGGCTGGCGGAGGGGTATCTACCCCTGGTGAAAGCCTGTTTATCGCAGGAGCCAGACGTGTATCAGGTGCCCCTTCGGGCGGCGCATTATCGTCACGACGCCGGGCTATTGGGCGCGGCGCTGTTAGCTACAGGAGACGCGTTATGATGATGGGAGAGCTGCAGTCACTGGCATCGTCGGGCCTGCCCGCCGCACTGGTGAATGCTCTCACGCTGGCGGTTGCCGCCCGGCCGCAGGAGAAAGCGCCGGGCCACTACGCACTGCAGGGTGATGATATCTTTATGAATGTTATGCAGTTTTCTACACAAGCTCCGGAGCTGAAAAAGGCAGAGCTGCACGCGGAGTATATTGATATCCAGCTCCTGTTAGCCGGTGAAGAGCGGGTTCTGTTTGGCGTGGCGGAGTCCGCGCGCGGGTGCGAGGAAATGCATAGCGCCGAGGATTATCAGCTTTGCAGCCGCATCGAAGGGGAGCAGTCGGTAGCGTTAAGACCGGGGATGTTCGTGGTGTTTATGCCGGGGGAACCGCATAAGCCAGGGTGTATCACCGACTCGGCGGGAGAGATTAAAAAGGCCGTGGTGAAGGTTCGCGCCAGCCTGCTAAGCGCATAAAAAAAGCCGGATGGTTTTCCATCCGGCTCGATCTTTTACACTTCCAGGTAGTTAAGAATACCGTCAGCCGCTTTACGCCCTTCGGCAATCGCCGTCACCACCAGGTCGGAACCGCGAACGATATCGCCACCGGCGAAGATTTTCGGGTTGCTGGTCTGGAAAGCGTTATCGCTGCCTTCTGGCGCAATCACGCGGCCCTGCGAATCCAGCTCGACGCTGTGCTTCGCCAGCCACTCCATGCTGTGAGGACGGAAACCGAACGCCATCACCACGGCATCGGCAGGGATCACGTGTTCAGAGCCTGCCACGATTTCCGCGCGACGACGGCCCTTCGCATCCGGCGCGCCCATCTCCGTGCGCGCCATCTTCACGCCGCTCACTTTACCGTTAGCATTCACTTCCACGCCCAGAGGCTGAATGTTGAACTGGAACTCCACGCCCTCTTCACGCGCGTTTTTCACCTCGCGCTTAGAGCCCGGCATGTTCTCTTCATCGCGACGGTAGGCGCAGATGACGTGGGCCGCGTTCTGGCGAATAGAGGTACGCACGCAGTCCATCGCGGTATCACCGCCGCCCAGCACCACCACGCGCTTGCCTTCCATGCTGACGAACGGCTCTTCGGCGGTTTCGCCGTAGCCCATAATCTGCTTGGTGTTGGCAATCAGGAACGGCAGAGCGTCAAACACGCCGGGCGCGTCTTCGTTCTCCAGGCCGCCGCGCATGGACTGATAGGTGCCCACGCCCAGGAACACGGCATCGTAATCTTTCAGCAGATCGTCGAGCTGCACGTCGCGGCCCACTTCCACGTTCAGTTTGAACTCGATGCCCATGCCGGTGAAGATTTCACGGCGACGGGTCATGACCTCTTTTTCCAGCTTGAAGGCCGGGATACCGAAGGTCAGCAGGCCGCCGATTTCCGGATGACGGTCAAAGACCACCGCCTTCACGCCGTTGCGGGTCAGCACGTCCGCACAGGCCAGGCCCGCCGGTCCCGCGCCGATGATGGCCACGCGCTTGTCGGTTTGACGCACGCCGGTCATATCCGGACGCCAGCCCATCTCGAACGCTTTATCGTTAATATAGCGCTCGATGTTGCCGATGGTCACCGCACCGAACTCATCGTTCAGCGTACAGGAGCCTTCGCACAGACGGTCCTGAGGACACACGCGGCCGCACACTTCCGGCAGGGTGTTGGTCTGGTGAGAAAGCTCGGCCGCTTCAAAAATACGCCCTTCGTTGGCCAGCTTCAGCCAGTTCGGGATGTAGTTATGTACCGGACATTTCCATTCGCAGTAAGGGTTACCGCAGGACAGGCAGCGGTCTGCCTGCGCTTTGGCCTGGCCTTCTGAAAACGGCTCGTAGATTTCAACAAATTCAATTTTGCGGATCTTCAGCGGTTTCTTTGGCGGATCAACACGCTGCAGGTCGATAAACTGGTATACGTTCTGGCTCATCTGAATTCCTTACTGCGCCTGCACGCGCAGCTCTGCTGCGCTACGACTACGGTGACCCAACAGGGCTTTAACATCGCTGGACTTCGGCTTAACCAGCGCGAATTTCGCAGAGAACGCCGGCCAGTTCGCCAGGATCTCTTCGCCGCGCGAAGAACCGGTATGCTGCACGTGTTCGGTAATCAAACCGCGCAGGTGTTCTTCGTGGATAGCCAGCGTATCAACGTCCAGCACTTCCACCAGCTCCGGGTTCACGCGCTTGCGGAACTCACCGTCTTCGTCCAGGACGTACGCAAAACCGCCCGTCATGCCCGCGCCGAAGTTCACGCCGGTTTTACCCATTACGCAAACAATCCCGCCCGTCATGTATTCACAGCCGTTATCGCCAATGCCTTCCACCACGGTGATAGCACCAGAGTTACGCACCGCAAAACGCTCGCCCGCACGGCCTGCTGCGAACAGGCGACCGCCGGTCGCGCCGTACAGGCAGGTGTTACCGATGATGCTCGCTTCGTGGCTGCGGAAGGCGGAGCCAACCGGAGGACGCACCGCCAGCAGACCGCCCGCCATGCCTTTCCCGACGTAGTCGTTGGCATCGCCGGTCAGGTACAGCTCAACGCCGCCTGCGTTCCACACGCCGAAGCTCTGGCCCGCCGTCCCGCTGAAGTGCGCGGTAATCGGGTCGGCAGCCAGCCCCTGGTCACCGTGCGTTTGCGCGATGTAGCCGGAGAGCGACGCGCCCACGGAGCGGTCGGTGTTGCGGATATCAAACCAGAACGTTTTGCTCTGCTTGTCGTCTACGTACGGCTTCGCCTGCTGAAGCAGCTGCGCGTTCAGCACGCCGTTGTCGAACGGCGGGTTCTTCTCGGTGCAGTAGACCGCTTTGCCAGGGTGCGGCTGCGCGGTTTCCAGCAGCTTGCCCAGATCCAGCTTCTGCTGCTTAGCGGTAAACCCTTCCAGCTCTTTCAGCAGGTCGGTACGGCCAATCAGGTCTACCAGGCGCTTCACGCCCAGCTGCGCCATCAGCTCGCGGGTTTCGCGGGCGATGAAGTCAAAGTAGTTGGTCACTTTGAACGGCAGGCCGTGATAGTGGTTCTTACGCAGCTTCTCGTCCTGGGTTGCAACGCCGGTTGCGCAGTTGTTCAGGTGGCAAATACGCAGGTATTTACAGCCGAGTGCAACCATCGGGCCGGTACCGAAGCCGAAGCTTTCCGCGCCGAGGATCGCCGCTTTGATGATGTCGAGGCCGGTTTTCAGGCCACCGTCCACCTGCAGGCGGATCTTGTGACGCAGACCGTTAGCCACCAGCGCCTGCTGGGTTTCCACCAGCCCAAGCTCCCACGGGCAGCCCGCGTATTTTACGGAGGAGAGCGGGCTTGCGCCGGTACCGCCGTCGTAGCCGGCGATGGTGATGAGGTCCGCATAGGCTTTCGCCACGCCGGTAGCGATGGTGCCGACGCCCGGTTCGGAAACCAGCTTCACGGAGATCATCGCCTTCGGGTTGACCTGCTTCAGGTCGAAAATCAGCTGCGCTAAGTCCTCGATAGAGTAGATATCGTGGTGCGGCGGCGGGGAGATCAGCGTCACGCCCGGCACCGAGTAGCGCAGTTTGGCGATGTACGGGGTAACTTTATCACCCGGCAGCTGACCGCCTTCGCCCGGTTTCGCACCCTGAGCGACTTTAATCTGAATCACGTCGGCGTTGACCAGATACGCAGGCGTTACGCCAAAGCGACCGGATGCCACCTGCTTGATGCGGGAGACCTTGTTGGTGCCGTAACGCGCAGGGTCTTCACCGCCTTCGCCGGAGTTGGAGTTGCCGCCGATGCTGTTCATGGCTTCCGCCAGCGCCTCGTGGGCTTCCGGGCTCAGCGCGCCGATGGACATCGCCGCGGTATCAAAGCGTTTGAACAGCTCGGTTGCAGGCTCTACGTCGTCAATGCTGACGGCTTCGTCACCCGGGTTCAGGGCGATAAGGTCGCGCAGCGTCGCCGCCGGACGGTTGTTCACCAGCTCAGCGTACTGCTGATAATCGCCGTATTCGCCGCTCTGAACCGCCTGCTGCAGCGTGCGCACCACGTCCGGGTTGTAGGCGTGGTATTCGCCACCGTGAACGTATTTCAGCAGACCGCCCTGATCCAGCGGCTTACGTGCCAGCCAGGCGCGTTTTGACAGGTTCACCAGATCCTGCTGGAAGTCAGCAAAACCGGCGCCGCCGATGCGGCTGATCACGCCCTGGAAGCAGAGGTTGGCGACATCGTCATGCAGGCCGACCGCTTCAAATAGCTTCGAGCAGCGGTAGGAGGCAATGGTCGAGATGCCCATTTTGGACATGATCTTATACAGGCCTTTGTTGATGCCGTTACGGTAGTTCAGCATCACCGCGCGGTAGGCTTTGTCGATGGCGCGGGTATCCACCAGACGGGCCAGCGTTTCATAGGCCAGGTACGGGTAGATCGCCGTCGCACCGAAGCCTAACAGCACCGCAAAGTGGTGCGGATCGCGGGCGCTCGCGGTTTCTACAATGATGTTGGCGTCGCAGCGCAGGCTCTTGTCGACCAGACGCGTCTGGATTGCACCTACCGCCATTGGCGCAGGCACCGGCACGCGGTTTTTCGCGATGTTACGGTCAGACAGCACCAGCAGCACGGTGCCGTTACGCACCATCTGTTCGGCTTTGTCACACAGCGCATTCACCGTCTCTTCGAGGGTCGCTTCGGTCACGTCGAAGGTAATATCGAGCGTGTCGGCGCGGTAGTGCTCCTCTTTCATGGTGGTGAGCTGCTTGAAATCGGAGTACAGCAGGATCGGCGATTTGAAGGTCAGACGGTGCGCCTGACCTTCGGCCTCGCAGAAGACGTTCATCTCGCGGCCGATGCTGGTCGCCAGCGACATTACGTGCGCTTCACGCAGCGGGTCGATCGGCGGGTTGGTCACCTGCGCAAACTGCTGGCGGAAGTAGTCGTAAATAATGCGCGGCTGGCTGGAGAGCACGGCAAACGGGGTATCGTCACCCATAGAGCCGACCGCTTCCTGGCCGTTTTCGCCGAGCACGCGGATAACAGAGTCCAGCTCTTCCGCACTGTAGTTAAACTGTTTCTGGAAGCTCGCGAGGGTGTCGTCGTCCATTTCGCGGCTGCCCACTTCTTCGTCCGGCAGGTCCTCGAACGGCACCAGGCGGCGGACGTTTTTCTCCATCCACTCTTTGTACGGATGGCGGCTTTTCAGATCGTGATCGGTCTCGGCGGAGTGCAGGATGCGGCCGCCGCGGGTGTCGATAACCATCAGCTCGCCCGGACCGACGCGGCCCTTCTCGACCACTTCGTCAGGCTGGTAATCCCAGATCCCGACCTCAGAAGCGCAGGTGATGAGCTTGTCTTTGGTGATGACGTAGCGTGCGGGACGCAGGCCGTTACGGTCCAGGTTACAGGCAGCGAAGCGACCGTCGGACATCACGATGCCCGCCGGGCCGTCCCACGGCTCCATGTGCATGGAGTTAAAGTCGAAGAACGAACGCAGCTCGGGGTCCATATCCGGGTTGTTCTGCCAGGCCGGCGGCACGAGCAGGCGCATGGCGCGCACGATGTCCATCCCGCCCGCCAGCAGCAACTCCAGCATGTTGTCCATTGAGCTGGAGTCAGAGCCGGTTTCGTTCACGAACGGTGCGGCATCGTGCAGATCAGGGATCAGCGGCGTCTGGAACTTATAGGTACGGGCGCGGGCCCACTGGCGGTTACCGGTGATGGTGTTGATCTCGCCGTTGTGCGCCAGATAGCGGAACGGCTGTGCCAGCGGCCAGCGTGGAACGGTGTTGGTGGAGAAGCGCTGGTGGAACAGGCAAATGGCCGATTCCAGACGCAGGTCCGCCAGGTCCAGGTAGAAGCGCGGCAGGTCAGCCGGCATACACAGACCTTTATAGATGTTTACCAGGTTCGAGAGGCTACAGACGTAGAACTCTTTATCCTCCTGGAGACGTTTTTCAATGCGGCGGCGGGCGATAAACAGGCGGCGTTCCATATCGCGTGGACGCCAGCCCGCAGGCGCGTTGACGAAAATCTGTTCAATGCGAGGCAGCGAGGAGAGGGCGATTTCACCGAGCACCCCTTCGTTGGTTGGCACATCGCGCCAGCCGACAATAGACAGGGTTTCACGCTGAAGTTCTTCTTCGACGATGCGGCGTGAGGCGGCAGCCTTTTCAGTGTCCTGATTCAGGAACAGCATGCCGACAGCGTAGTTTTTGGCTAAACGCCAGCCGCGCTCTTCCGCCACGATGCGGAAGAAACGATCCGGTTTTTGCAGCAGCAGGCCGCAACCGTCGCCGGTTTTACCATCGGCAAGGATGGCACCACGGTGCTGCATACGGGCCAGTGCGTGAATAGCGGTACGCACTACCTTGTGGCTAGGTTCGCCTTCTATGTGGGCGATCAGGCCGAAACCACAGTTATCCTTCTCAAGGGATTTATCGTACAACATATCAGTGAACCTCCCCAGGCTCGTCGGGCTTCCCACTGAACTTTACCGTGGCGCACAGGCACAGAAAGAGCATGGCGACGGGGTTTGCGTTTCATACGCGGACCTCGCATTCGCCCTCTTAATATCCTTTTCGCGCAGGTAAACAAGTTTGAGGACTTGCTTCAGAGGGAATCTCAATTACTGCATAAATATGATGAGCAGGCTGCTCATCCAGAAAGCTTCCAGCGGATTTCCAACTTATCGGGAATTGGTACACAGGTCAAATGGCAATCTTATTTATACAAAAATGTGCTAAAGAGGTATTAACTATTTGTATGTAAAAGATATTTAACTATTTTTACAACCAGCAAACGCCCTGAAAAGAGCCTGCGTAGTGTGATCTGACTCACTATATGAAAGCGGTATTATCGATGTAGCGTGCTGAATAGCGGTTTTATGACAGAATAATAATCTGGATGGTGCTTCAGACCCGCATAAAATCACTGTTTTTCAGTGTCGGCGCTATAACTGAAAAAAACCATCCGAACATAAGGAAAAGTAATCACGACCGGCGTGAATGAAATTGCAGTAATCTTGATTATTTATTCAAATAAATAAAGGCCGTCCTGGGCGATTGATCCAGGTCATCGCCGACAGAGGCTAAAAATGGCAGGCTTGTCCCCTTTCTTCGGGACGGTCTATCAGATTATGCAGTTACAGAAATTAGTCAATATGTTTGGTGGGGATCTTTTGCAGCGCTATGGGCAAAAGGTTCATAAGCTGACGCTGCACGGCGGCTTTAGCTGCCCGAATCGCGACGGCACTATCGGACGCGGCGGCTGCACCTTCTGTAACGTGGCCTCCTTTGCTGACGAAGCCCAGCAGCATCACTCTATCGCGGAACAGCTTGCGCATCAGGCCAGCCTGGTAAACCGTGCGAAGCAGTATCTGGCCTATTTCCAGGCCTACACCAGCACGTGGGCGGAGGTGCAGGTGCTGCGCTCTATGTACCAGCAGGCCGTCAGCCAGGCCAATATTGTCGGGCTGTGCGTGGGCACGCGCCCGGACTGCGTGCCGGATGCGGTGCTGGATCTGCTCAGCGAATACAAAGAGCTGGGCTATGAGATCTGGCTGGAGCTGGGGCTGCAGACCGCACATGACAAAACCCTGCACCGCATCAATCGCGGGCATGATTTCGCCTGCTACCAGCGCACCACGCGCCTGGCACGCGAGCGCGGGCTGAAGGTCTGCTCCCATCTGATCGTCGGCCTGCCCGGTGAAGGGCAGCAGCACGGCCTTGAGACTCTGGAAAGGGTAGTGGAAACCGGCGTGGACGGCATCAAGCTGCATCCGCTGCACATCGTTACGGGAAGCATTATGGCGAAAGCCTGGGAGGCCGGGCGGTTAGGCGGTATTGAGCTGGAGGACTATACGGTGACGGCGGGGGAGATGATTCGCCACACGCCGCCGGAGATTGTCTACCACCGCATCTCCGCCAGCGCCCGCCGCCCAACGCTTCTGGCACCGCTCTGGTGCGAGAACCGCTGGACGGGGATGCTGGAGATCGACCGCTACCTGCAGGAGCAAGGCGTACAGGGGTCGGCGCTGGGCAGGCCGTGGGTTCCCCGTCTACCGACGACGTCCACCTAACAGGCTCCCCAGCATGCCGCGCACAATCTGATTGGTGACCTGCCGCGCGGCGCTTTTCGCCATGGTCTGCACCACGCCGTCGCGTTTTCCGCCGCGTGGCCCGGTGGTGCCGAACAGGATATCTTTTAGCCCGCCGAGAATGCCGTCATCCACGGCGACAGTCTGGCCTTTGGCGGCTGGGGCATCCTGAGATTCCGCTGTCGCCTGTACGCCCTTCTGCAGCATCTCAAACGCGGACTCCCGGTCCACCTCGTCTTCATACTTGCCGTAAACCGGGGAGTGGTTAATCAGGCCGTTACGTTCATCGTCGGTAACGGGTCCCATCCGCGAGCAGGGCGCGATTACCATGGCGCGTTCCACCACGGACGGGCTGCCCTTGGCATCCAGGAAGGAGATCAGCGCTTCACCGGTGCCCAGCGCCTGGATCGCGGTTTCGGTATCAAAGGCCGGATTGGCGCGCATGGTTTGCGCGGCGGCTTTCACCGCCTTCTGATCTTTCGGCGTAAAGGCGCGCAGGGCGTGCTGCACGCGGTTACCGAGCTGGCCGAGAACGTTATCGGGGATATCCGACGGGTTTTGCGACACAAACCAGACGCCAACGCCTTTAGAGCGGATCAGGCGAATGACCTGTTCAATTTTATCCAGCAATACCTGCGGCGCGTCGTTAAACAGCAGGTGCGCTTCGTCAAAGAAGAACACCAGCTTCGGTTTTTCCAGGTCGCCCGCTTCCGGTAGCTGTTCATACAGTTCGGAGAGCATCCACAGCAGGCTGGCGGCGTAGAGCTTCGGCATCTGGTAGAGCTTTTCTGAACTCAGAATGTTGATGATGCCTTTGCCATTGCTGTCGGTGCGCATCCAGTCTTTGATATCCAGCATCGGCTCGCCGAAGAAGTGCTCGGCCCCCTGTTGCTCCAGCGTCAGTAGCCCGCGCTGAATGGCCCCAACCGAGGCGCTGCTGATGTTGCCGTACTGGTTCTGGAAGGACTTGGCGTTATCGCCGATGTACTGGGTAATGGCGCGCAGATCCTTGAAATCAAGCAGCAGTAACCCCTGATCGTCGGCAATGCGGAAGATGATATTCAGCACGCCGGACTGCACGTCGTTGAGGTTAAGCAGACGGGCCAGCAGCAGCGGGCCGAGATCGGAGACGGTGGCGCGCACCGGATGGCCTTTTTCACCGAAGATATCCCATACCACCACCGGATTGTTATGCGGCGTCCAGTCGGTGATGCCAATATTCTTCAGCCGTTCAAGCAGTTTTTCAGAGGCAGTCCCTTCCTGAGCCACACCGGTTAAATCGCCCTTTACGTCAGCCATAAAGACCGGCACGCCAATCTCTGACAATGATTCCGCCAGCTTTTGCAGGGTGACGGTTTTTCCCGTCCCGGTGGCGCCGGTGATCAAGCCGTGGCGGTTCGCCATCGCGGGCAGTAAAAACAGCTCTTTTTCCAGCGTCCGGGCAATTAACAATGGTGTACTCATGATGCACGTCCTCTCTTAGTCCTGGGTGCAGTATAGGCAACCTGACGGCAAAATGGCTGAGTAAATTGCTGACTTTGCGGCGCATTACCCAGCGCGGACTATGCTTTTGCATACGGTTCACAACATTTTGGGAAGCTATGTCCAGATTCTTTTTTAACGACCGCAAACAGCTGGTCAACGACGCCATTGAAGGTATTCTGATCTCGGCCCCGCGTGGCAACCTCGTCAAGCTTGATATCGACCCGGCGATTCGCGTGGTGGCGCGCGCCGACTGGGATAAAAGCCGCGTGGCGGTGATCTCCGGGGGCGGTTCGGGTCACGAACCGGCGCACGCCGGGTTTGTCGGAAAAGGGATGCTTACGGCGGCGGTATGTGGAGACCTGTTTGCCTCCCCCAGCGTCGATGCGGTGCTAAATGCCATTGTGGCGGTGACGGGCGATCGCGGCTGTCTGCTGATTGTGAAAAACTACACCGGCGACCGTCTGAACTTCGGCCTGGCGGCTGAAAAGGCCAAACGCTACGGGCTGAAGGTCGAGATGGTGATTGTCGCAGACGACATCGCACTGCCGGATAACAAGCAGCCGCGTGGTATCGCGGGAACAGCGCTGGTGCATAAGATTGCGGGCTATGCGGCAGAGCAGGGTAAATCCTTGAGCGACGTGCGGGACATTGCGCAACAGGCCTGCGACAGCCTCTGGAGCCTGGGCGTGGCAATGCAAACCTGCAACCTGCCGGGCAGCGACGATGAAGAGGGGCGCATTAAGCAAGGCCACGTGGAGCTGGGGCTGGGCATTCACGGCGAGCCGGGTGCGTCCGTGGTGGATACGCAAAACAGCAAGGAGATTATCGACACGCTGGTGAAGCCGTTAAAGGCGCAGGCGGGCGAAGGGCGCTTTGCGGTGCTGATTAACAACCTCGGCGGCGTCTCGGCGCTGGAGATGGCGCTGCTGACCAAAGAGCTGGCGCATTCGGCGCTGAAAGACGATATTGCGTATCTCATCGGTCCTGCGCCGCTCGTCAGTGCGCTCGACATGAAGGGGTTTTCGCTCACGCTGCTGAAGCTAAACGATCTCTTTGAAAAAGCGATTCACGCCGAGGTGGAGACGTTGGGTTGGCAAAAGCCCGTAGCGTTTGCGCCGTTGCGCACCGTTTCCCATAGCGCGATCCACGATCGTGTGGAATACACCCCGTCGGACAATCCGCAGGTGAGTGAGTACGTCTCTTCGGTGACGAAGACGCTAATCCAGCTGGAAAACCGCCTGAACGCGCTGGATGCCAAAGTGGGTGATGGCGATACTGGTTCTACTTTTGCGCAAGGCGCGAGGGATATTGCGCAGCGCCTGGAGGAGAACAATCTTCCGCTGAAAGACGTCTCTACGCTGCTGCTGCTGGTGGGCGAGCGGCTGGCGACGGTGATGGGCGGATCGAGCGGGGTATTGATGTCGATCTTCTTCACGGCAGCGGGGCAAAAGCTTCACGATGGGCAGCCGCTGCCGGAGGCGCTGCTGAGCGGGCTGGCGCAGATGAAGCAGTACGGCGGGGCAGATCTCGGCGATCGCACGCTAATCGACGCGCTGCAGCCGGCGCTGGAGGCGTTGCGGAAAGGCGATATCGAGTCAGCGGCGAAGGCCGCGCAGCAGGGCGCGGAGGCCACGGCGAAGATGGCAAAAGCCGGAGCGGGGCGCTCGTCGTACGTGAATAAAGAGAATCTGGACGGCGTGATGGATCCGGGAGCGGTCGCGGTGGCGGAGGTGTTTAAGGCCATGGTAGAAGCAAAACGGTAACAACCGTTACCGTTTTTAGTGTTTGCGCCCTCTCCCAGTGGGAGAGGGTTGGGGTGAGGGCATCAGGCCGCACATTCCCCGGCAATGTCACATCAAAAATCCGCTTTCAGCACCACGCGGTAACGGGCTTTGCCGTCGCGCACGTGCTGGATCGCTTCGTTGATCTTCGACATCGGATACAGCTCGGTGGTCGGTGCCACTTTGGTGCGTCCGGCAAACTTCATCAGCTTGCGCAGTTCATATGGCGTCCCGGTCGCAGAACCGGAAATGCTGCGATCCCCGCCGATCAGGGTAAACGCTGGAACCGGCAGGGGCTTCATTACGGCACCCACGGTGTGGAAGTTACCGCCGTAGGCCAGCGCTTCGAAGTACGGCTGCCAGTCGAGATCGACGTTCACGGTATTGATGATCAGGTCAAACTGACCCGCCAGCGCGTTCAGCGCGTCCGGATCGCGGCTGTTCACCACTTTATCCGCACCCATCGCCAGCACTTCTTTCTCTTTCGCCGGGTTGGAGCTGAACGCCGTCACTTCGCAGCCCATCGCGTGCAGCAGCTTGATGGCGATATGCCCCAGGCCGCCAATACCGATCACGCCCACGCGGCTGGTGGCGGTGATATGGTGCATCAGCAGCGGTTTGAAGACGGTGATACCGCCGCACAGCAGCGGACCGGCGGATTCGATATCAATGCTGTCCGGCAGCGGGATGACCCATTGCCAGTCGGCGCGCAGCTTGTCGGCAAAACCGCCCTTGTTCAGAATGGTGGGAACGGCGCCCTCGAGGCAGTTGATCTGGTTCCCGCTGATACAGGCATCGCAGTGACCACAGCTGCGTGCCGTCCAGCCAATACCCACGCGCTGGCCAACCTTCAGCCCTTTGTCCTGCGCGGCGCTACCGAGCGCCACCACGCGGCCAATGACTTCGTGCCCGGCAACCAGCGGATAGCTGGAGAAGCCCCATTCGTTGTCGATCATCGAGAGATCCGAGTGGCAGATCCCGCAGTAATCAACCTGCACTTCGACGTCTTCTGCTTTTAGTTCGCCCGCATCGTACTCGTACAGCTCAAGTTCTGCACCCGCCTGCGGTGCGGCGTAGCTTTTTATCTTCGACATCGTGTTTCCCCCGTTATGGTGTGAACTGAGAGTGTAGAGCATTCAGTTTACAGCCGCTTAACAGAAGAGGGCAGGAACGAAAGTTACAGACTTTTCAGCATTCTGACTTCGCAGTCAACGTGGCCGGTACAGCCCAGCGGCGCATCGATATGCTCAAAGCCCAGATGCTCATACAGGCCAATAGCCTCTTTGAGGAAGGCGGTGGTTTCGAGGTAACAGCGCTTAAAACCCTGGGTGCGCGCGTGCTCAAGGGCAACGAGCGCCAGCTTCTTCGCCAGGCCCTGCCCACGCACAGACGGCAGGAAATACATTTTCTGTAGCTCGCAGATGTCCGGCTCGCTGCAGCTGAGTGGCGCAACGCCGCCGCCGCCTACGACCTTGCCATCCTGCTCAAGTATCCAGTAGGCGTGGCCCGGCTGGCTGTAGAGCTGGAACAGTTCGTCCAGGTTCGGGTCGGCAACCGTGTAGCCTTTGTCAGCGGTCAGGCCGTATTCGGCGGAAACGGTGCGGATAACGGCGGCGATAGCCCGGTTATCCTGCTCGGCGATCGGGCGCATTGTCGTCGCGACGGGGGTAATCACGCTCATAGCATTACTCATTACAAAAATTGACACACAACTGCTGTTAATAGCACCGCAGAAAGGGGAGTGCAAGCGAGGAGTTTTCAGGAAGGTTACCCCTTACGCCCTGAAGCGTAAGGGGTAAAAGCATTACAGGGCGGCAATAACCGCCTGCTGCTCAATCAGCTTGGTCTTCGCATCGGCGAAAGCAACCAGGCGTTCACGCTCTTTGGCGATGACCGCTTCCGGCGCGCGGGCGACAAAGCCTTCATTCGCCAGCTTGCTTTCGATTTTGCCAATTTCCACGTCGACTTTCGCCACTTCTTTCGCCAGACGCGCCAGCTCGGCGTCTTTGTCGATCAGGCCCGCCATCGGGATCAGCAGCTCGGCGCCGTCGATGATTTTGGTCACGGAAACCGGGCCTTTGTCATCCGCAGGCAGCACGGTGATGCTTTCCAGACGCGCCATGGTTTTCAGGAAGGTGTTGTTCTCGCTGACGCGACGAACGGCAGCCTCGCTGCAGCCGCGCAGCAGCAGCTCAAGCGGTTTTCCTGGGGCAATGTTCATCTCAGCACGAATATTACGTACCGCAACGATCGCCTGCTTCAGCCACTCGGTGTCCGCAGACGCCGCTTCATCAACCTTCGCCGCATCGAATTCCGGGAACGGCTGCAGCATGATAGTGTCAGCGTTGATGCCTGCAATCACCTTCACGCGCTGCCAGATGGTTTCGGTGATGAATGGAATGACCGGATGCGCCAGGCGCAGCAGGCCTTCCAGAACGGTAATCAGCGTGTTGCGCGTGCCGCGCAGTTCCGCCTCAGTTCCGCCGTTCATCACCGGCTTCGCCAGCTCCAGATACCAGTCGCAGAACTGGTTCCAGGTGAACTCGTACAGGATGCCCGCCGCGATGTCGAAGCGGTAGCTGTCCAGCGCCTCACGGAACGCTTTCACCGTCTGGTTGAATTCCGCCAGGATCCAGCGGTCCGCCAGCGACAGGGTCATTTCGCCGCCGTTGAAGCCGCAGTCCTGATCTTCGGTGTTCATCAGCACGAAGCGGCTGGCGTTCCACAGCTTGTTACAGAAGTTACGGTAACCTTCCAGACGCTTCATGTCCCAGTTGATGTCGCGGCCGGTAGAAGCCAGCGCCGCCAGGGTGAAGCGCAGGGCGTCGGTACCGTGAGACTCGATCCCGTTCGGGAACTGCTTCTCGGTGCGCTTGCGGATTTTCTCTGCCAGCTGCGGCTGCATCATGTTGCCGGTACGTTTTTCCAGCAGGTCTTCCAGAGAGATACCGTCAACCATATCTAGCGGGTCAATCACGTTACCCTTGGACTTGGACATCTTCTGGCCTTCGTCGTCGCGGATCAGACCGGTCATGTAGACGGTATGGAAAGGAACCTGCGGCTTGCCGTCTTCGTCTTTGATGAAGTGCATGGTCATCATGATCATGCGGGCAATCCAGAAGAAGATGATGTCGAAGCCGGAGACCATCACGCTGGTTGGGTGGAACTGACGCAGCGCGTCGGTATTTTCTGGCCAGCCGAGGGTGGAGAAGGTCCACAGCGCGGAGGAGAACCAGGTGTCCAGCACGTCTTCGTCCTGACGCAGCGCAACGTCCGCGCTCAGGTTGTTTTCCTGACGCACTTCGTCTTCGGTGCGGCCAACGTAGACGTTGCCTTCGTTGTCGTACCACGCCGGGATACGGTGACCCCACCACAGCTGACGGGAGATACACCAGTCCTGAATGTCACGCATCCAGGAGAAGTACATGTTTTCGTACTGCTTCGGTACGAACTGAATGCTGCCGTTCTCAACCGCTTCAACAGCCGGTTTCGCCAGCACGTCGGCACGCACGTACCACTGATCGGTCAGCATCGGCTCGATAACCACACCGCCACGGTCGCCGTACGGCACGGTCAGATCGTGAGGTTTGATCTCTTCCAGCAGGCCGAGCGCGTCAACGGCAGCCACAATCGCTTTACGCGCGGCAAAACGTTCCATCTTCTGGAACTCAGCCGGGATAGCGTTGGAGTAAACGTCGGACTCTTCGCCTTTGGTGTCGTACACTTCTGCGCTTTCGCGGATATCGCCGTCGAAGGTCAGAATATTGATCATCGGCAGGGCGTGACGACGACCCACTTCATAGTCGTTAAAGTCGTGCGCCGGGGTGATTTTCACGCAGCCGGTGCCTTTTTCCATGTCGGCGTGTTCGTCGCCCACAATCGGAATGCGGCGGTCAACCAGCGGCAGCACCACGAATTTGCCGATCAGGTCTTTATAGCGCGGATCTTCCGGGTTAACGGCCACGCCGGTATCGCCCAGCAGGGTTTCCGGACGGGTGGTCGCGACCACCAGGTAATCTTTACCGTCGGCGGTTTTTGCGCCGTCGGCCAGCGGATAGCGGATGTGCCACATGGAGCCTTTAGACTCGCGGTTTTCCACTTCCAGGTCAGAGATGGCGGTACGCAGTTTCGGGTCCCAGTTTACCAGGCGCTTGCCGCGGTAAATCAGGTCTTCTTTGTACAGGCGCACGAAGACTTCTTTCACGGCGTTGGACAGGCCTTCGTCCATGGTGAAGCGCTCGCGCTCCCAGTCCACGGAGTTGCCGAGACGGCGCATCTGACGGGTAATGGTGCCGCCGGATTCCGCCTTCCACTGCCAGATTTTATCGATGAACGCATCGCGACCGTAGTCGTGACGGGTTTTACCTTCTTCAGCGGCAATTTTACGCTCTACCACCATCTGGGTCGCGATACCCGCGTGGTCCGTCCCCGCCTGCCACAGGGTGTTTTTGCCCTGCATGCGCTGGTAGCGGATCATGGTGTCCATGATGGTTTGCTGGAAAGCATGACCCATGTGCAAACTGCCGGTGACGTTCGGCGGCGGGATCATGATGCAGAAGGACTCTTTGCTTTCGTCGCCGTTAGGCTTGAAATAGCCCTGCTTTTCCCAGTGCTCGTAAAGCGGCTGTTCGATATCGCGTGGGTTGTATGTTTTTTCCATTATGTCCAGGTTGCCGTATTCAGGTTAAAACCAGCCAGGCGGTACGCTTTATAGCGTTCGCGCGCCAGTTGTTTCAAAGATTCTTCGTAAGGGACAAAGTCTACCACTTCTGTGAAAGCGGTGGCAAAATCTGCAAAGTCTATCCGCAGGCTAATCAGAATATCGCGCGCGCTGCTGTTGCGCTTCTGCGGCCAGGCAATTTCTACCGGTGCGCCGCCGCGCGGACCTTCGCCCGACAGGTTATGCGGCACAAAGCTCTCCGCCGGGCGCGCCCACAGCGCTTCATCAAGGCGAATCGCCTGCTGCTCATCTTCACAGGCGATCAACACGCGTTTGCCTGCGCGCCAACGTTCTGCGGCAATTTCACACACCAGCTGTTCGACGGCGCTGAGGCCATCCTGATGGGTGTCGTTGTCCAGAAGGTAGAACGTTGCATTCTTCATATATGGGGCTTCTTGTCGTGGATTTAAATGCAAAGCCGGGTGGCGCTACGCTTACCCGGCCTACGGTTGAGTGATGCTGTAGGCCGGGTAAGGCGAAGCCGCCACCCGGCGTTTACATCACTCGTCGCCGTTAAAACCCGCACGATTGAGCAGGAACTGCGACAGCAGCGCCACCGGACGGCCGGTTGCGCCTTTGGCTTTACCGGAGCGCCATGCGGTGCCCGCGATATCCAGGTGTGCCCAGTTGTACTTGCGGGTGAAGCGTGCCAGGAAGCAGCCCGCGGTGATCGCCCCGCCAGGACGACCGCCGATATTCGCCATATCCGCAAAGTTGGACTCCAGCTGCTCCTGGAACTCATCGCCCAGCGGCAGGCGCCACGCGCGGTCACCGGCCTGTTCGGACGCGCCGATCAGCTCGTGCGCCAGCGGGTTGTGGTTCGACATCAGGCCGGTGATGTGGTGGCCCAGGGCGATCACGCAGGCGCCGGTCAGCGTTGCCACGTCGATTACCGCTTCAGGCTCGAAGCGCTCAACGTAGGTCAGCACGTCGCACAGCACCAGACGGCCTTCGGCGTCGGTATTTAGCACTTCAACGGTCTGGCCGGACATGGTGGTCAGCACGTCGCCCGGACGATAAGCGCGACCCCCAGGCATGTTTTCACAGCCTGCCAGCACGCCGATGACGTTAATCGGCAGTTGAAGTTCAGCCACCATGCGCATCACGCCATACACCGCCGCTGCGCCGCACATGTCGTACTTCATCTCGTCCATGCCTTCGGCAGGCTTGATGGAGATACCGCCGGAGTCAAAGGTCAGGCCTTTACCGACCAGCACGATCGGGCGCGCGTCTTCGGACGGGTTGCCCTTGTACTCGATAACGGACATCAGGGATTCGTTCTGAGAGCCGTTGCCAACCGCCAGGTAAGAGTGCATCCCCAGCTCTTTCATCTGCTGTTCGCCGATGACGCGGGTGATGACGTTCTTGCTGTAGGAATCGGCCAGCTGTCGCGCCTGAGAGGCCAGATACGCGGCGTTGCAGATGTTTGGCGGCATGTTGCCAAGATCTTTCGCGGCTTTGATACCGGCGGCAATTGCCAGGCCGTGCTGGATCGCGCGCTCGCCGCTCGTCAGCTCGCGACGGGTTGGGACGTTAAAGACCATTTTACGCAGCGGGCGACGCGGCTCGCTTTTATTGGTCTTCAGCTGGTCGAAGCTGTAAAGGCTCTCTTTTGCCGTCTCAACGGCCTGGCGCACTTTCCAATAGGTGTTACGGCCTTTGACGTGCAGTTCGGTCAGGAAGCAGACGGCTTCCATCGAGCCGGTATCATTCAGCGTATTAATAGTTTTCTGAATAACCTGCTTGTACTGACGCTCGTCCAGCTCGCGCTCTTTGCCGCAGCCAATCAGCAGAATTCGCTCTGACAGGACGTTCGGAACATGGTGCAGTAACAGCGTCTGCCCAGGTTTGCCTTCCAGTTCGCCACGGCGCAGCAGGGCGCTGATGTAGCCGTCGCTGATTTTATCGAGTTGCTCGGCGATCGGGGAGAGTCGGCGCGGTTCAAAGACGCCCACAACGATGCAGGCACTCCGCTGTTTCTCCGGGCTACCGCTTTTTACACTGAACTCCATGCACTACGCTCCTGAATCTTAAAGACAACGGCGGCGGCTACGGATAGAATTGAAACCTTTCGTAACTCATGTCCGCTGTTGTGGTGACTTCGTGTTAATCTTACGTTATTACGGTTTCGACACGTCAGAAAAAGTCCTGAAGCGTGAATCCGCCGGATGTTTTAATCTTAGCGATGATTTCGACGACTCAAGAGAATAAATGACGTTTAAGCCATGAAACAAGCGATTTTCCAGCAAAGAGACGGGTTTTTACGGGCGTATTTAAAGTGATAATCATAAGATATCTGGTGCGGGAGACGCTCAAAAGCCAACTGGCGATCCTCTTTATCCTGCTGCTGATTTTTTTCTGTCAGAAGCTGGTTAAGATCCTCGGTGCGGCCGTTGACGGTGAAATTCCTACGAATCTGGTGCTTTCCCTGCTTGGGTTAGGCGTCCCGGAAATGGCGCAGCTTATTCTACCGCTGAGCCTTTTCCTTGGCCTGCTCATGACGCTGGGAAGACTCTACACCGAAAGTGAAATCACGGTGATGCATGCCTGCGGCTTGAGCAAAGCCGTGCTGCTGAAAGCTGCTTTTGTTCTGGCGCTGTTTACCGGCATCGTTGCCGCCGTGAACGTCATGTGGGCGGGCCCTATGTCCTCTCGCCATCAGGATGAAGTCCTGGCCGAAGCCAAGGCGAACCCCGGTATGGCGGCATTGGCGCAGGGTCAGTTCCAGCAGGCAACCGACGGTAACTCCGTTCTGTTCATCGAGAGCGTCGACGGCAGCAAATTTAACGACGTCTTCCTGGCCCAGTTGCGCACCAAAGGCAACGCGCGCCCGTCGGTGGTGGTTGCCGATTCCGGTCAGCTTGCCCAGCGTAAAGACGGTTCTCAGGTCGTCACGCTGAACAAGGGGACGCGTTTCGAAGGCACCGCGATGCTGCGCGATTTCCGCATCACCGATTTCCAGAACTATCAGGCCATTATCGGCCACCAGGCCGTCGCGCTGGACCCCAGTGATACCGAGCAGATGGATATGCGCACCCTGTGGAATACCGATACTGACAGAGCGCGTGCAGAGTTCCACTGGCGTATCACCCTCGTATTCACCGTATTTATGATGGCATTTATTGTGGTGCCGCTGAGCGTGGTAAACCCACGTCAGGGCCGCGTGCTGTCGATGCTGCCGGCGATGCTGCTTTATCTCGTGTATTTCCTGCTGCAGACCTCGATTCGCTCTAACGGCGCGAAAGGGAAGCTGGATCCGATGATCTGGACGTGGGCGATCAACAGCCTGTACATCCTGCTGGCGCTGGGATTAAACCTGTGGGATACGGTGCCGATGCGCCGCATTCGTGCCCGATTCTCGCGTAAAGGAGCGTTGTAATGCAGGCGTTTGGCGTTCTCGATCGCTATATCGGTAAAACGATTTTCTCCACCATCATGATGACGTTGTTCATGCTGGTGTCGCTCTCCGGCATTATCAAGTTTGTCGATCAGCTGAAAAAAGCCGGGCAGGGCAGCTACGACGCGCTGGGCGCAGGAATGTATACCCTGCTCAGCGTGCCGAAAGATGTGCAGATCTTCTTCCCGATGGCGGCGCTGCTTGGCGCGCTGCTGGGGCTGGGGATGCTGGCACAGCGTAGCGAACTGGTGGTGATGCAGGCATCGGGCTTTACCCGTATGCAGGTTGCGCTCTCGGTCATGAAAACCGCGATCCCGCTGGTTCTGCTAACCATGGCGATTGGCGAGTGGGTGGCACCGCAGGGTGAGCAGATGGCGCGTAACTATCGCGCGCAGGCCATGTACGGTGGTTCACTGCTCTCCACTCAGCAAGGGCTATGGGCGAAAGATGGTAAAAACTTCGTCTACATCGAACGGGTTAAAGGCGATGACGAACTGGGCGGCGTAAGCATTTATGCCTTCAACGATGAGCGCCGTCTGCTGTCCGTACGTCACGCCTCATCGGCAAAATTTGATGCTGAACATAAGCAGTGGCGTCTGTCGCAGGTGGATGAGTCTGACCTGACGAATCCAAAACAGATCACCGGTTCACAGACGGTATCGGGTACGTGGAAGACCAACCTGACGCCCGACAAGCTTGGGGTGGTTGCGCTTGATCCCGATGCGCTGTCGATTAGCGGTCTGCATAACTACGTGAAGTACCTGAAGTCGAGCGGACAGGATGCCGGACGCTATCAGCTCAACATGTGGAGCAAAATCTTCCAGCCGATGTCGGTGGCGGTCATGATGCTGATGGCGCTGTCGTTCATCTTCGGGCCGTTGCGCAGCGTGCCGATGGGCGTGCGCGTCGTGACCGGTATCAGCTTCGGCTTCGTGTTCTACGTTCTTGACCAGATCTTCGGTCCGCTGACTCTGGTGTACGGCATTCCGCCGATTATCGGTGCGCTGCTGCCGAGCGCCAGCTTCCTGCTGATCAGCCTCTGGCTGCTGCTGAGACGTTCCTGACCTTCCTCTCCTCGCCCCCGTTTCTCCGGGGGCGAGGCTAATCTCCTGTTTCACCCCGCACTTTTTCTCACAACCTTCAACGCCTCGCCGTGAATTTGAGTATTATTGAGCGATAAAGTCGTGAAGGGATCTTCTATGAAGCAAATTCGAATGCTCGCCCAGTACTACGTCGACCTGATGATGAAGCTTGGGCTGGTGCGGTTCTCCATGCTGTTGGCCTTGGCGCTGGTTGTTCTGGCCATTGTCGTGCAAATGGCTGTCACCATGGTTCTGCACGGTCAGGTCGAAAGTATCGACGTGATCCGATCTATCTTCTTCGGCCTGTTGATTACCCCCTGGGCGGTCTATTTCCTGTCCGTGGTGGTTGAACAGCTGGAAGAGTCGCGCCAGCGCCTGTCTAAGCTGGTGGATAAGCTGGAGGAGATGCGCGAGCGCGATCTGAAACTGAACGTTCAGCTGAAGGACAACATTGCCCAGCTTAATCAGGAGATCTCGGATCGTGAGAAGGCAGAGGCCGAGCGCCAGACCACGCTGGAGCAGCTTAAAATTGAAATGAAAGAGCGTGAGGTCACGCAAATTCAGCTTGAGCAGCAATCCTCCTTCCTGCGCTCTTTCCTGGATGCTTCGCCGGATCTGGTGTTCTACCGCAACGAAGATAAAGAGTTTTCCGGCTGTAACCGCGCCATGGAGCTGTTGACCGGGAAAAGCGAAAAACAGCTGATCAACCTCAAGCCGCAGGATGTCTATTCTGAAGAGGCGGCAGCAAAAGTGATGGAGACGGATGAAAAGGTCTTCCGCCACAACGTCTCGCTGACCTACGAACAGTGGCTGGATTATCCGGACGGGCGCAAGGCCTGCTTTGAAATCCGTAAGGTCCCGTACTATGATCGCGTGGGCAAACGCCACGGGCTGATGGGCTTTGGCCGCGATATTACCGAGCGTAAGCGCTATCAGGATGCGCTCGAGCGCGCCAGCCGTGACAAAACCACCTTTATCTCGACCATTAGCCACGAACTGCGCACGCCGCTCAACGGCATCGTAGGGCTGAGCCGTATTCTGCTGGATACCGACCTGACCGATGAGCAGGAAAAATACCTGAAGACGATCCACGTCTCGGCGGTGACGCTGGGTAATATCTTCAACGATATTATCGACATGGATAAAATGGAGCGTCGTAAAGTTCAGCTTGATAATCAGCCGGTTGATTTTACGGGCTTCCTCGCTGACCTGGAGAACCTCTCAGGGCTGCAGGCTCAGCAAAAAGGGCTGAGCTTCGTGATGGAACCGACCCTGCCGCTGCCGCATAAAGTGGTGACGGACGGCACGCGTCTGCGCCAGATCCTGTGGAACCTGATCAGTAACGCCGTGAAGTTCACCCAGAAGGGGCGGGTTGCCGTGCGCATTCGCTATGACGAAGGTGACATGCTGCACTTCGAGGTGGAAGACTCAGGGATTGGTATTCCGCAGGAGGAGCAGGACAAAATCTTCGCAATGTATTATCAGGTAAAAGACAGCAATGGCGGTAAGCCTGCAACCGGTACGGGGATTGGCCTGGCGGTGTCTAAACGTCTGGCGAAGAGCATGGGCGGGGACATCACCGTTGCCAGCCAGACGGGAAAAGGTTCAACCTTTACCCTCACGGTACATGCGCCTGCGGTCGCTGAAGAGGTTGAAGATACCTTTGAGAGCGACGATATGCCGCTGCCGGCGCTGCACGTGCTGCTGGTGGAAGACATCGAGCTGAACGTTATCGTGGCGCGCTCCGTTCTCGAAAAGCTGGGTAACAGCGTGGACGTGGCGATGACCGGTAAAGCCGCGCTGGAGATGTTCACTCCTGGCGAATATGACCTTGTTCTGCTGGATATTCAGCTGCCGGACATGACCGGGCTGGATATTTCTCGCGAACTGACGAGCAAGTATGCCGCCGAGGATCTGCCGCCGCTGGTGGCGCTGACGGCGAACGTGCTGAAGGACAAAAAAGAGTACCTCGATGCCGGTATGGATGATGTGCTCAGCAAGCCGCTGGCGGTGCCTGCCCTGACCGCCATGATCAAGAAGTTCTGGGATACCCGTGATGAAGAGGAGAGCACCATGACGTCTGTTGATAGCGCTAAAGCCCAAACGATACTGGATACCGCGATGCTGGAGCAGTATATCGACCTGGTGGGGCCTAAACTGATTACCGATGGCCTGGCCGTATTCGAAAAAATGATGCCGGGTTATTTAAGCGTGCTGGAATCTAACCTGACCGCGCGCGATCGGAAAGGCATTGTGGAAGAAGGGCATAAGATTAAAGGGGCCGCGGGGTCGGTTGGGCTACGCCACCTGCAGCAGCTGGGCCAACAGATTCAGTCGCCTGATTTACCTGCATGGGAAGATAACGTAGGTGATTGGGTTGAAGAGATGAAACAAGAGTGGCAGAACGATGTGGCGGTGCTGAAAGCCTGGGTGGACGCCAGAAAAAAATGACCCCGGCTTAACCGGGGTGCGCGAATACTGCGCCAACACCAGGGAAATCGTGGCTGCGCCTGATTTTTTGTGTTGTTTTCGCTTGGACGCCGCCTGAATATTTAGGCCGCACGCAAATAAGATAGCAAATCTTAAATGGTTTGTTACATGAATCAGTGAAATGTGTGAAGCATAGCGTTTTAATCAGAATTATTAATGTGCTTCAGCACGTTGCATAGAAGGATCGTCATGATGAAAAAGATTGGTGTCGTGCTCAGCGGCTGCGGTGTTTACGATGGTTCGGAAATACACGAAGCCGTAATCACGCTGCTGGCATTATCGCGCCGGGGCGCTGAGGTGGTCTGCTTCGCGCCGGATAAAAACCAGGCGGATGTGATTAATCATCTTACCGGTGAACCGATGGCGGAAAACCGCAACGTGCTGATTGAAGCGGCGCGAATTGTCCGCGGAGATATTCATCCTCTGATTGAGGCTGATGCCGCCGAGCTAGATGCCTTAATCGTGCCGGGCGGCTTTGGCGCAGCCAAAAATCTCAGCACCTTCGCCACTCAGGGGGCGGAGTGCCAGGTCGATCCAGATTTAAAAGCGCTGTCACAGGCGATGCATGCGGCAGGCAAGCCGCTGGGCTTTATCTGTATCGCGCCGGCGATGCTGCCCGCTATTTTTGATTTCCCCCTGCGCCTGACTATCGGGACGGATATTGATACCGCAGAGCTTGTCGACGAGATGGGTGGCGAACACGTGCCTTGCCCGGTCGATGACATTGTGGTCGATGAAGACAACAAAATTGTCACCACGCCTGCGTATATGCTGGCGCAAAACATCGCTGAGGCCGCTGCGGGTATCGAAAAGCTGGTGGACAGAGTGTTGGTTCTCGCTGAATGAGCCGTAAATATTCCGCAGGAGCGTGGGTAAAACGTATCCTGCTTCGCATTGTGCTTGTGCTGGCGGTGTTCTGGGGCGGCGGGATTGCCCTGTTCGGCATTCTGCCGGTTCCCTTTTCCGCCGTCATGATTGAGCGTCAGGTCAGCGCATGGTTCACCGGTGATTTCAGCTACGTTGCGCATTCTGACTGGGTGAGCATGGATGAGATCTCTCCGTTCATGGGGCTGGCGGTGATCGCCGCAGAGGATCAGAAATTCCCAGAGCACTGGGGTTTCGACGTGGCCGCTATCGAGAAGGCGCTTGCCCATAACGAACGTCACGAAAACCGGGTGCGCGGCGCATCGACCCTTTCGCAGCAGACCGCCAAAAACCTGTTTTTATGGGATGGCCGAAGCTGGGTGCGCAAAGGGCTCGAAGCAGGGCTAACGCTGGGCGTCGAAACGGTCTGGAGCAAGAAGCGTATTCTGACCGTCTATCTGAATATCGCGGAGTTTGGCGACGGCGTATTTGGCGTTGAGGCCGCCTCACAGCGTTACTTCAATAAACCAGCCAGCCGTTTGAGTATGTCTGAAGCCGCGCTGCTTGCCGCCGTTCTGCCGAATCCCATCAAGTTCAAAGCCAGCGCTCCCTCGGGATACGTGCGGAGCCGTCAGGCGTGGATTATGCGCCAGATGCGTCAGCTGGGTGGGGAAGGTTTTATGGAGCGTAACAACTTAATGTAGGGCGGGTAAGCGCAGCGCCACCCGCCGAGGGGGCGAACGTTAGTCTTCGTCAAACCCGGCGTTGAACAGCGCAATCACCGCTGCCAGCGCCTCTTCTTCCTGCGGGCCGGTCGCCTCGACTTCGATCTGGCGACCTTTGGCGGAGTCCAGCATTAGCAGCGCAATCACGCTGTTGGCTTCCGCCTCGGTACCTTCATCGTTACGCAGCAGAACTTCAGCATCAAAACCCTGCATCAGCTCAAACAGCTTCATCGCCGGGCGGGCGTGCATACCCAGCTTGTTGGTGATCTCAACGGTCTGTTTTACGGTCATGTTTTGCGTTTTTCCAGCGTGCGATGACGGGACTGAACGTTCTTTCCGCGCGAGCGGAAGTAGTCGGCCAGCTGTTCGGCGATATAGACCGAACGATGTTTACCGCCGGTACAGCCAATCGCCACCGTCAGGTAGCTACGATTGTTTGTTTCCAGCATAGGTAACCATAGCTCAAGGTAGCTTCGCGTCTGGTAGATAAAATTGTGTACTTCTGTGTGCCGGTCGAGGAAGGCCGCGACAGGCTTATCCAACCCGGTCATTGGACGCAGTTTTGGGTCCCAGTGCGGGTTCGGCAGGAAGCGCACGTCGAAAACGTAATCCGCATCGATAGGGATACCGTGCTTAAAGCCGAAGGATTCGAACACCATGGTCAGCTCGCGCTCGCGCTTGCCCAGCAGGCGGGTTCGCAGCATTTCTGCCAGTTCGTGAACGGACATTTCGGAGGTGTCGACAATCAGATCCGCCCGTGACCGCAGCGGCTCCAGCAGATCGCTTTCCTGGTCGATGGCGCTTTCCAGGGAGAGGTTTTTACTGGAGAGCGGGTGCAGACGGCGGGTGTCGCTGTAGCGGCGGATCAGCGTGTTGCGATCGGCGTCCAGAAACAGCAGCTGCGGCGAGAACGCGTCAGGCAGGTTGCTCATCGCCTGTTCAAAGATCTCCGGCGATTCAGGCATGTTACGCACGTCAATGCTGACCGCTGCCGAGATCTGCCTGTCGGCCAGCGTCCGCGCCAGCTCCGGCAGCAGCACCACCGGCAGGTTATCGACGCAGTAAAATCCCATATCTTCCAGCGCGCGCAGGGCGACGGATTTCCCCGACCCCGAGCGGCCACTGACGATCATCAGCACCATGTTCCGTTTCTCCTCAGGACAACAGATGTGAAAGCCATCTCCCGGTTATGCATCATCCTGATTGCCTTCTGCTTCAGTGATAATCTGGTAGAGCTCTTCATCACTTTGGGCTGAACGCAGTCGACGGCAAATGGTTTTATCAGCCAGGCGTTTAGCGACCAGCGAAAGCGTATGCAGATGGGTTTTTGTCTGGTCGGCAGGCACCAGCAGCGCGAAGAGGAGATCGACCGGCTGGTTATCAATGGCATCGAAGGCAATAGGCGTTTCGAGCTGCACAAACACGCCGACGGCACGCAGGGTGTCTTCTTCGAGCTTGCCGTGCGGGATCGCGATACCGTTGCCGATGCCGGTACTGCCCATTTTTTCACGGGTCAGGATAGCTTCGAACACCACCTGCGGCGGCAGGCCCAGCTGTTTTGCGGCCAGTTCACTGATGATCTCCAGCGCACGTTTTTTGCTCTGGCAGTGAACGCCACTGCGGGTACATTCCTGGTTAAGGACATTGCTCAGTTGAAGAGCCGAATCGTTGTTCATCATAATTTCACCTAAGCGCTAACTGTACAAATGGCCTGTTGTGTTTCACAACAGGCCGTCCTGCACCCGTTAACTGCCCGGACAATTAGTGTTGTTTCAGTTTATCTTTATGTTTATTGAGCTGTCGCGCAAGCTTATCAATCAAGCCGTCGATAGCCGCGTACATGTCTTGCCCTTCCGCACTGGCATGGAGTTCACCCCCGTTAACGTGCAGGGTTGCATCCGAGATATGAGTCACTTTCTCCACTTTCAACACAATATAGACCTGATTGATCCTTTCGAAATACTGTTCGAGCTTCGCGAACTTCGTGTTCAGAAAATCGCGTAATGCCTCAGTAATCTCGACATTGTGTCCTGTGATGTTGAGCTGCATAGTGTCTTCCTTATCGGTTGTGTCAGACCAGTTGTTTACGCTGGTTAGACGGCGGAATGGATAAAGACTCTCGATACTTCGCAACAGTACGACGTGCCACCATAATACCCTGATCGGACAGCATGGTGGTTAACTTACTGTCACTCAGTGGCTTCGCGGGGTTCTCCGCTGCGATCAACTTCTTCACCAGTGCACGGATCGCCGTGGACGAGGCTTCGCCACCGCCCTCGGTGCTCACATGGCTGGAGAAGAAATACTTAAGCTCAAAAATACCGCGCGGGCTGTGCAGATACTTCTGCGTGGTCACGCGGGAAATGGTTGATTCATGCATCTCGACGGCCTGGGCGATATCCGCCAGCACCATCGGCTTCATGTACTCTTCGCCCTGCTCAAAGAACGCCTGCTGCTGTTCGACAATACAGCGGCTTACGCGCAGCAGCGTATCATTTCGGCTCTCCAGACTTTTGATCAGCCATCGCGCTTCCTGCAGGTTGCTGCGAATATATTGATTGTCTGAGTCGTTACGCACGCTGGTGCACATGGAGGCGTATTGCTGATTAATTTGCAGGCGAGGAATGCTGTCTGAGTTCAGTTCAACGACCCAGCGGTCGTTGTGCTTTCTGACCAGGACATCCGGGATGACATACTCGGGTTCGCTGGTCTGGATCGACTGACCGGGGCGCGGATCGAGCGACTGGATCAGGTTAACCGCTTCTTTCAGCACCTCTTCCTTCTGGCGCGTGACGCGCATCAGGGTACGGAAATCGTGGTTAGCCAGCAGATCCAGATGATCGCTGATGATTAATCGGGCCTCATCAAGCCAGGGCGTGGTTTTGTCGAACTGCGAGAGCTGGATCAGCAGGCAATCGCGCAGATCTTTTGCCGCGACCCCGACCGGATCGAAGCGCTGGATGCGCTTCAGGACGGCTTCAATTTCTTCGAGTTCAATCTCGTCGTCGCCGATGCTTTCCAGAATATCGTCAAGCGTGACGGTCAAGTAGCCGGTGTCATCGACGGCATCGACAATTGACGTCGCAATTGCGCGGTCGGTGTCGGAGAAGGGCGTCAGCTCAACTTGCCACATCAGGTAGTCCTGCAGCGACTGGGTCGTTTCGCCCTGATAAACCGGCAGCTCGTCGTCCTGATAATCTGCACGCGTGCCCGAAGGCGTTCCGGCGGTGTAGAGTTCATCCCAGCTGGCATCCAGCGGAAGCTCGTCCGGCATCTCTTTTTGTTCGAGCGCATCAACGGTATCGAGCGTTTCAGTGTCCTGCGATTGCTGAGTATCTACCTCGTCATGAAGATCGGTTTGCTCCAGCAGCGGATTGCTGTCCAGCGCCTGCTGGAGCTCCTGCTGGAGTTCTAACGTGGACAACTGCAACAGGCGAATTGCCTGCTGTAGCTGCGGCGTCATTGCCAGTTGTTGGCTGAGCCGTAATTGCAAACCTTGCTTCATGTTCAGAGCATTTTTCTCCGGTTCGGCGTTGTGTTACCTCTACCCTATCAGAGTCTGAAGTCTTCCCCAAGGTACACGCGCTTAACATGCTCATCTTCGAGGATTTGCTGCGGCGTACCGTGGGCGATCAGATGGCCCTGGCTCACAATGTAGGCGCGTTCACACACCGCCAGCGTTTCACGAACGTTGTGGTCGGTGATCAGCACGCCAAGTCCGCTGTCGCGCAGATGCTCGATAATACGTTTGATGTCGATAACGGAGATCGGGTCAACGCCCGCGAAGGGTTCATCCAGCAGGATGAATTTCGGGTTCGCCGCCAGCGCGCGCGCAATTTCAACACGGCGACGTTCACCGCCGGATAACGCCTGACCGAGGCTGTCGCGCAGGTGTTCGATGTGGAACTCCTCCATCAGCTCATTGGCGCGATCCTGACGCTGTTCGCTGGTCAGATCGTCACGAATTTGCAGTACCGCCATCAGGTTATCGTAAACGCTCAGGCGGCGGAAAATGGAGGCTTCCTGAGGCAGGTAGCCAATGCCACGACGCGCGCGCGCGTGCAGCGGCAGCAGGCTAATGTCTTCATCGTCGATGATAATGTTGCCCGCATCGCGCGGCACAATGCCGACGACCATGTAAAACGTGGTGGTTTTACCCGCACCGTTAGGGCCAAGCAGGCCCACGATTTCGCCGGAATTGACGGTCAGACTGACATCTTCCACGACGCGGCGGCCCTTGTAGGCTTTCGCAAGATTTTTTGCAGTTAATGTTGCCATAGCGAATTAGTTACTCTTCTTCTGTGCCGGGGCCTGGCCTTTGCCTTTGTCCTGCAGCTGGGACGGAACAAGCACGGTAGTCACGCGTTTGCCTTTCTCACTGGTGGCCTGCATTTTCTGCTCTTTCACCAGATAGGTGATCTTGTCGCCGGTGATATTGCTGTCCAGCTGCTCCAGATAGGCGTTACCGGTGAGGATAACCAGATCCTTCGCCAGTTCGTAATGCATGTGCGAGGCACGCCCTTTTACCGGCTTGCCGTTGTCCTGCATCTGGTAGAAGGTGGCCGGATTGCCATAGCCATCGATGATTTCTTTGCCCTGCTCGCCGCCTGGGCGGGTAACGACCACTTTGTCGGCGTTAATTTTGATCGTGCCCTGGGTCATGACGACGTTGCCCGTGAAGGTGACGACGTTACCCTGCATATCGAGCGACTGCGCGTCGGACTCGATATGAATTGGCTGCTCGGTATCACCCGTCACAGCAAAAGCGGGAAGACTGGCCGCCAGCATCGCACTGGCGATAATTACTTTAAGGCTGAGTTTGTTTGTTTTGAATTTCATAGGAGGTTCTAACCTTTTCAATCAGCTCGGCGTTTTTGCTGCGTAAGTTCCCGCGCATTCTCAGACCGCTGGAATTAAATGTAGTGCCATACAGTGTGACCAGATCCTGCGACGTGACATCCTGGGTCACCAGGTTGATTTGGGCATTATCCGTCGTAATTTTGCGCAGCTGCGAGTCAGGGGTCAGGGCGTTGACTTCAACGTGGCCGTACAGATACAGCATACGGTCGTTCGTCAGCTTTGCCCTGTCTGACTTAATCGACCACGTCGGCACTTTGTCCGTATCGAACGTGGTCATGACGGGCTGGGTAAACCAGGAAATACCGTCATCTGAAAAATATTCTACATGCTGGGCAATCAGCCGATAGTTCAGCGCCCCTTCAGGGCTGTAGACCACGGTGTCGCTGTGATCGCTTTTATAGGTTGGCTCGTTATTATTCACTACTTCTGTCTGCGTATCGTCACGATCGGCAAGATTCACGCCAATCAGGACCAGCGCAACAAGCGAAAGCAGAATGATAACCCAACGTCTGGTTTTACTCATATCGATTGCCCTTTGGCCTCATCAAGCTTGCCCTGCGCCAGCAGAAGCAGATCGCAGACTTCACGTACGGCACCACGGCCACCGTTAATATGGGTAACATAGTCAGCGCGCGGGATCAGCAGCGGATGCGCATCGGCCACCGCGATACTCAGGCCCACTTCCGCCATCACCGGCCAGTCAATCAGATCGTCCCCGACGTAGGCCACATTTTCCGGTGCGATAGCCAGTTTACCCAGCAGATCGTTGAAGGCGACCATCTTGTCGGATTGCCCCTGATACAGATGGGTAATGCCCAGCGTTTCACAGCGATCTTCTACCAGTTTAGCTTTTCGTCCGGTGATGATTGCAACTTCAATACCCGACGTGAGCGCGCAGCGAATGCCGTAACCGTCGCGAACGTTAAATGCTTTCAGCTCTTCGCCATTATTGCCCATGTAAATCAGGCCATCGGAGAGTACGCCATCCACATCCAGGATCAGCAGGCGAATATTTTCCGCCTTTGCCATCATGGAGGTACTCACCGGACCATAACAGGTTGCAAGGGATGCACCCGCATTACTCATTGTCTTATCCTTCATTACACTACGCCCGCGCGCAGCAGATCATGCATATGTACCACACCCAGCAATTGGTCGCCATCGGCAACCATGACGGAGGTGATATGACGGGACTGCATGAGGTTCAATACATCCACAGCCAGCGTGCCTGGACGCACGCGAATGCCGCCTGTCGTCATGACGTCGGCAATACCGAGCGTGCGGACATCCACCCCCATATCGAACACGCGACGCAGGTCGCCATCGGTGAAAATGCCCTGAATTTTCATCAGGTCATCGCATATCACCGTCATGCCCAGATTTTTACGGGTGATCTCCAGCAGCGCATCGCGCAGCGAAGCCTCTTTGCTGACGTGAGGGATCTCATCGCCCGTGTGCATAATATCGTTCACCCGCAGCAGCAGCTTGCGGCCCAGCGCGCCACCCGGGTGGGACAGCGCGAAATCTTCCGGCGTAAAGCCCCGGGCTTCAAGCAGCGCAACGGCCAGCGCATCGCCCATGACCAGCGCAGCCGTGGTGCTGGATGTCGGCGCAAGACCGAGCGGACAGGCTTCTTTGGGGACCTTCACACACAGGTGAATATCCGCGGCGCGCGCCATGCTGCTTTCGGGGCGGCTGGTCATGCAAATGAGCGGAACCTGCAGGCGCTTCAATACCGGGATCAGCGCCAGGATCTCATTGGACTCGCCGGAATTCGACAGTGCAATGACCACATCCTGCGGCGTGACCATCCCCAGATCGCCGTGCGCGGCTTCACCAGGATGGACAAAGAAGGAGGAGGTTCCCGTGCTGGCAAACGTCGCCGCCATTTTGCGCCCGATGTGACCGGACTTGCCCATTCCCATGACCACGACTTTACCGGCACAGTAGAATATCTTCTCACATGCCAGACTAAAATCCTGATTAATGTACTGATCTAACTGCGCCAGACCTTCACGTTCAATCTCCAGAACGTCTTTGCCTGCTTTCTGAAAGTCAAAACCCGGCTGCAATTCTACTTGCGACATAATGCGTTTCCGTTTACCCAGAGAGAAGAGGCGAGAGCCAGTACAGCATAGCCATCCATACGATAAATCCACCTGTCAGCAGCGCGCCTGCGCCTTTGCCTATCTGCTCTTTTCGCCGCCAGCAGAGCAGGGCGAAAATCACGCTGACCAGCAGCATCACACCGTAATCACGCGTGAAGGCCATAGGGTTAAATGGCCCCGGTGAAATCAGAGCCGGTAGCCCCATCACGATGGCGATATTGAAAATGTTGGAACCGATGATGGTGCCAATGGCGATATCGTCTTCGCCCTTACGTGCGCCAGCAATGGCCGTGGCCAGCTCCGGCAGGCTGGTGCCGATGGCAATCACGGTCAGGCCGATGGTTAGTTCGCTCATGGCGAAATAGTTCGCCAGCACGGTTGCGTTATCCACCACCATGCGCGTGGCCATCGGCATGATGATTAACGCAACGCCAAGCCAAAGCAGCGCGACGGGAAGCGTGCCTTCACGCGGGAGTTCGGCAACATGCTCGCGCGTCAGGCTGTCATGGCCCTGTTTTTCAGCCTGCCGGGCGATTTTAACACTATAAAGTAGCCAGATGGCCGCCAGCGCCAGCAGGAAAATGCCGTCGCTGTAGCTCAGCACCCCATCATAAAATACGCAGCCTGCCAGCAGGCTTACGATTAACATTAGCGGCAATTCGCGGCGCAGAACATCAGAATGCACGCGAAAAGGATGCAGCAGCGCGGCAAGGCCTAAAATAAGCAGAATATTGACGATGTTAGAGCCGATCGCCGTGCCAATCGCGAGGTCAACCTGACCGTGTAAAGAGGCGGTAACCGAGACGATTATTTCAGGAAGAGAAGTGCCGACGCTGACAACGGTCATCCCGATGACAATAGGCGGTACGCCAATCAGACGGCACAGGATCGATGCGGCAAACACTAAACGGTCAGCACTGTAGACCACCAAAAGTAAACCAATTATTAACAGTGCTGTTGCTAAAAGCATCAAAAGTCCTTTCTTCAGGTATACTCGCCGGTCCACCGTGCAGAATTGCCGGCGCTGCATACAGTCTGAGACGTAACGAATTCCTAATTTTGACTTTATGCGCTGGAAAAGTAAAACAAATGCCAGCTTTCGCTAACCTCAAAGGCTAATATTCTGTAAAAATGTGGGGTTTAGGGCTGATTTAAGCGTTACGCTTCGCATGAGGCAGGGTAAGAAAGGAACCATAAATGAGCCAAACGATGGCGAATATAGTCGATGTCCGCGGTGTGAGCTTTTCTCGCGCCGACAGATTGATATTTGATGATATTTCGTTGACCGTACCGCGTGGCAAGATTACCGCCATTATGGGGCCGTCCGGGATCGGTAAAACGACTCTGTTACGACTCATTGGTGGGCAGATCCCACCAGACAGCGGAGAAATTCTTTTCGACGGGGAAAACGTCCCGGAGATGTCGCGATCGCGCCTGTATACCGTGCGTAAGCGCATGAGCATGCTTTTTCAGTCGGGAGCGTTATTCACCGACATGAACGTCTTCGATAACGTGGCTTATCCGCTGCGAGAACATACCCAGCTGCCGCCAGAACTGCTGAAAAGCACCGTGATGATGAAGCTGGAAGCCGTGGGGCTGCGAGGTGCGGCGAAATTAATGCCGTCTGAGCTTTCCGGCGGTATGGCACGTCGCGCCGCGCTGGCGCGCGCCATTGCGTTAGAACCTGATTTAATCATGTTCGACGAACCTTTCGTCGGGCAGGACCCTATCACTATGGGCGTGTTGGTTAAGCTCATCTCTGAATTGAACAGCGCGCTCGGCGTGACCTGCATCGTGGTCTCCCACGACGTGCCGGAAGTGCTGAGCATTGCTGATTACGCCTACATTGTGGCAGACAAAAAGATCGTTGCGCACGGCAGTGCTCAGGCGTTGCAGGAAAATTGCGATCCGCGAGTTCGTCAGTTCCTGGACGGCATTGCGGATGGACCCGTGCCGTTCCGCTATCCTGCGGGCGATTACCGTGATGATTTACTGGGAATAGGGAGTTAAGCCACTCATGCTGTTAAATGCGTTGGCCGCTCTCGGACACCGTGGCATAAAAACCATCAGGACGTTCGGGCGTGCCGGATTGATGTTATTCAACGCGGTGGTCGGCAAGCCGGAATTCCGTAAACATACGCCTTTACTCGTGCGACAGCTCTATAATGTCGGCGTGCTGTCGATGCTCATCATCATCGTTTCCGGTCTGTTTATCGGTATGGTGCTGGGGCTGCAGGGGTATCTGGTTCTCACCACCTACAGCGCGGAAACGAGCCTTGGAATGCTGGTTGCGCTCTCGCTGCTGCGTGAGCTGGGGCCGGTTGTTGCGGCGCTGCTGTTTGCCGGACGCGCGGGTTCTGCGCTAACGGCGGAAATCGGCCTGATGCGTGCGACCGAGCAGCTTTCCAGCATGGAGATGATGGCGGTCGATCCGCTGCGTCGCGTGATCTCGCCACGTTTCTGGGCTGGGGTTATTTCCTTACCGTTGCTCACCATCCTCTTTGTCGCCGTGGGTATTTGGGGCGGTTCGCTGGTTGGCGTGCACTGGAAAGGGATTGACGCCGGGTTCTTCTGGTCTGCTATGCAGGATGCGATCGACCTGCGAATGGATCTGGTTAACTGCCTGATTAAAAGCGTGGTCTTCGCTATTACGGTCACCTGGATTGCCTTGTTTAACGGTTACGATGCTATCCCGACGTCGGCGGGCATTAGCCGTGCTACTACACGTACTGTCGTACATTCGTCGCTGGCCGTACTGGGTCTGGATTTTGTGCTCACCGCACTGATGTTTGGGAATTGAGTTCATGCAAACGAGAAAAAATGAAATTTGGGTTGGCGTGTTTCTGCTGTTAGCCCTGCTGGCTGCACTGTTCATCTGCCTGCGCGCGGCGGATATCACTTCCGTTCGCACCGAGCCGACGTATCGTATCTATGCCACTTTCGATAATATCGGTGGCCTGAAGGCGCGCTCGCCGGTTCGCATCGGCGGCGTGGTGATTGGCCGCGTGACGGATATTACGCTCGATGAGAAAACCTATCTCCCGCGCGTCGCGATGGAGATTGAAGAGCGCTACAACCATATTCCAGATACCAGCTCGCTTTCCATTCGTACCTCCGGCCTGCTGGGTGAGCAATATCTTGCCCTGAACGTCGGTTTTGAAGACCCGGAGCTGGGAACGACTATCCTTAAGGACGGTAGCGTAATCCAGGATACGAAGTCCGCGATGGTGCTGGAAGATATGATTGGTCAGTTCCTTTACAACAGTAAAGGGGATGATAAAAACTCAGAAGCTGCGCCTGCGCAGAGTGAAGAGCATACCAACGCCGCACCGGCACCTGGTGCAGCGAATTAATTTCAGGAGAAGTCATTCATGTTTAAACGACTGTTAATGGTTGCCATGCTGGTCATTGCCCCTCTTTCCGCAGTACATGCGGCAGACCAGACTAACCCGTACAAACTGATGGATGAGGCCGCACAGAAGACCTTCGATCGTCTTAAGAACGAGCAGCCTAAAATTCGTGCTAATCCTGATTATCTGCGCGACGTGGTCGATCAGGAACTGCTTCCGTACGTGCAGATTAAATATGCGGGCGCGCTGGTTCTGGGACGTTACTACAAAGATGCTACCCCAGCGCAGCGTGATGCCTACTTTGCCGCCTTCCGCGAGTACCTGAAACAGGCGTACGGCCAGGCGCTGGCGATGTATCACGGTCAGACCTATCAAATTGCTCCTGAACAGCCGCTGGGCGACGCGACCATTATCCCTATCCGCGTGACCATTAACGATCCTAACGGTCGTCCGCCGGTTCGTCTGGACTTCCAGTGGCGTAAAAACAGCCAGACCGGCCACTGGCAGGCGTATGACATGATTGCCGAAGGGGTGAGCATGATCACCACCAAACAGAACGAGTGGAGCGATCTGCTGCGCACCAAAGGTATTGATGGCCTGACCGCACAGCTGCAGTCTATCTCTCGTCAGAAAATTACGCTGGACGAGAAAAAGTAATGTCTCAGCAGCTTGGCTGGTCGCGTGAAGGCGAGGCGTTAAAACTGTCCGGTGAACTGGATCAGGACTTGCTGAACCCGCTATGGGATAAGCGTCATGAAGCCATGCAGGGCGTGACGCTCATTGACTTAAGCGACGTCACGCGGGTTGATACGGCTGGGATTGCGCTGCTGACCCATCTGATAGCGGAAGGGAAAAAGCAGGGTAAAAACGTCGCGCTTCACGGTGCGAGCGACAATGTTGTTACCCTGGCGCAGCTCTACAATTTGCCGCAGGACGTTTTGCCTCGTTAATATTTTCAGTGCGTTACTTCTGAAAGCCTCGACAGTTTCATCGTCGGGGCTTTTTGCTTGTTTAAGACTGCGCCACTTTGCTCTAAGATGTTGGGCTTGTTTTACTATCAGATGATTAAGAACCCATGGAAAATAATGAAATCCAGGCAGTGCTGATGAATGCACTCTCCCTTCAGGAAGCCCACGTCTCTGGCGATGGCAGTCACTTCCAGGTTATTGCTGTGGGTGAGATCTTCGACGGTATGAGTCGCGTGAAGAAGCAGCAGGCTGTTTACGCGCCGCTGATGGAATACATTGCGGACAACCGCATCCACGCCCTGTCGATTAAAGCGTTCACCCCGCAAGAGTGGGCACGCGATCGCAAACTAAACGGTTTTTGAGCTGAGGGCTATGCCCGCAGCACGGTTGAATTTATAAGAGAGCAATTACATGGACAAATTTCGTGTACAGGGGCCAACGCGTCTCCAGGGCGAAGTCACAATTTCTGGCGCCAAAAACGCCGCGCTGCCAATCCTCTTTGCCGCGCTGCTGGCGGAAGAGCCGGTAGAAATTCAGAACGTACCGAAGCTGAAAGATATCGACACCACCATGAAGTTGCTCACCCAGCTGGGTACGAAAGTCGAGCGTAACGGTTCCGTGTGGATCGATGCCGGCAACGTTAACAACTTCTCTGCGCCTTACGACCTGGTGAAAACCATGCGTGCGTCCATCTGGGCGCTTGGCCCGCTGGTGGCGCGTTTTGGTCAGGGGCAAGTCTCGCTGCCGGGCGGTTGCGCCATCGGCGCGCGTCCTGTTGACCTGCACATCTTTGGCCTTGAGAAACTGGGCGCAGAGATCAAGCTGGAAGAAGGTTATGTGAAAGCGTCCGTCAATGGCCGTCTGAAAGGCGCGCACATTGTTATGGATAAAGTGAGCGTAGGCGCAACCGTCACCATCATGTCGGCAGCGACGCTGGCAGAAGGCACGACCGTTATTGAAAACGCCGCGCGCGAGCCGGAGATCGTGGATACCGCGAATTTCCTCGTGGCGCTGGGTGCAAAAATTTCGGGTCAGGGCACCGACCGCATCACCATCGAAGGCGTTGAGCGCCTGGGTGGCGGCGTTTACCGCGTTCTGCCGGACCGTATCGAAACCGGTACCTTCCTGGTGGCAGCGGCGATTTCCGGCGGCAAGATTGTCTGCCGTAACGCACAGCCTGACACGCTGGATGCCGTTCTGGCGAAACTGCGCGATGCGGGTGCGGATATTGAAACAGGTGAAGACTGGATTAGCCTGGATATGCACGGTCAGCGTCCAAAAGCCGTAAATGTGCGTACTGCACCGCATCCTGCCTTCCCGACGGACATGCAGGCGCAATTTACCCTGTTAAACCTGGTTGCAGAAGGCACCGGGTTCATCACGGAAACCATCTTCGAAAACCGTTTCATGCATGTGCCTGAACTGATCCGTATGGGCGCGCATGCTGAGATCGAAAGCAATACGGTTATCTGCCACGGCGTTGAAAAACTGTCGGGTGCGCAGGTGATGGCGACCGACCTGCGTGCGTCCGCAAGCCTGGTGCTGGCGGGTTGTATTGCAGAAGGAACGACCGTTGTCGATCGTATCTACCACATCGATCGTGGCTATGAGCGTATCGAAGACAAACTGCGCGCGCTGGGTGCCAATATCGAGCGTGTGAAGGGCGAGTAATCGTTCCGGCACCCCCCTGCCTTGAAGGGCTGGGGGATTGCTGTTCCTGTCAAACCGGGTGCATCAGCTCTGATGCGCTTTCTTTGTTTTGCTCTGGCGCATCATGCGCGTTCTGTCGATAAACTCATGCGTAACAGGGTCGTGGTAGCGTGACGGCCAGATTATCCACGGGTGCGTGTCCAGCGCCGTCGCGATGATTAATTCTCCCTTTGGCCAGGGGCGGGTCAGGGCGTTTGCCAGCGTCGAAGAGCTTAAACCGCTGCGGCGCGATTCTGCTGCCAGTGATGTTCCTTTTTTGCGCAGTGCCGCAATGATGTCAGCGGAATGCCAGTCGATAAATTTCGTATCCATAAAGCTGTCCTTATGTTCGTATTCACCTGCGCCATTTCTCCTGAAATGACCGCGTTACTATAGCGCCTTCGAACACATGTTCTAAAAAGTTCGAGTTACTGGAAGCAATATTCAGAATAAGACATGGCTTTATTCATGCGGCCTGTAAGCCGATGATTTAACATGAATATGGAATTTACAGGAGCTTATTGGAGTTCCCCGTGACGCGCACGGGGAAAGGGCGAGAAATTAACGATCGCGCTGAACGGCGATGTGGGCAAGACCAATTAGCGCCTCGCGCCACGGGCTGTCGGGAATAACCTGGAGTGCTTCGATGGCTTTATCGGCCTCTTCCTCGGCACGCTGACGCGTCCATTCCAGCGATCCGCAGATAGCCATTGTTTCCAGTACAGGTTCCAGAAGATGTCGACCATTTCCCTGTTCGATCGCTTCGCGGATCATTTTCGCCTGTTCAGGCGTGCCGTTGCGCATGGCATGGAGCAACGGCAGGGTCGGTTTACCTTCGTTCAGGTCATCGCCAACGTTTTTACCGAGCGTTTCGCCATCGGCGCTGTAATCCAGCAGGTCATCAATCAGCTGGAACGCGGTGCCAAGGTAGCGGCCATAATCCTGCAGCCCTTTTTCCTGCGCTTCCGTACAGCCTGCCAGGATGCCAGAACATTGCGCAGCCGCTTCAAACAGGCGCGCGGTCTTGCTGTAGATGACGCGCATGTAATTTTCTTCCGTGATGTCCGGGTCGTTGACGTTCATCAGCTGGAGGACTTCGCCTTCCGCGATCACGTTTACGGCTTCAGACATCACTTCGAGCACTTTCAGCGAGCCCAGGCTGGTCATCATCTGGAAGGCGCGGGTATAGATAAAATCCCCGACCAGAACGCTGGCTGCGTTACCGAAGGCGGCATTGGCCGTGGCTTTCCCGCGACGCATGTCTGATTCATCCACAACGTCATCGTGCAGAAGCGTCGCAGTATGAATAAATTCGATCAGGGCAGCGATCGTGACGTGGGCATTTCCCTGATAGCCAATGGCGCGGGCGGCCAGAATGGCAATCATCGGGCGAATGCGTTTACCGCCGCCGCTGACGATGTAATAGCCCAACTGATTGATCAGCTGAACGTCAGAGTTGAGTTGCTCCAGGATTGCTGCATTCACACCCGCCATATCTTGCGCGGTTAACTCGTTGATTTTTTCTAAATTCATCGCAAAAGCCGGGCTTTTTATCCTGTTTATCCCACACGATGTGGGTTCACAATGGGGTTGGGTTTATCAATAGTATTGCTGATTGTACTGAAAAAACCGCGCAGATAAACGTTACCGTACGTGTTGTGTTTTTTTTCTTCATGTATTGACGGTAGCACTTGTCAAAGGCTCGCGTTTTGCGTAATATTCGCGCCCTATTGTGAATATTTATAGCGCACTCTGATTCATACGAGGACGTGCGCGGAAGCGGAGTTTATATGTACGCGGTTTTCCAAAGTGGTGGTAAACAACACCGAGTAAGCGAAGGTCAGACCATTCGCCTGGAAAAGCTGGACATCGCAACTGGCGAAGCTGTTGAGTTCGCTGAAGTTCTGATGATCGCAAACGGTGAAGAAGTCAAAATCGGCGTTCCTTTCGTTGATGGCGGCGTTATCAAAGCTGAAGTTGTTGCTCACGGTCGTGGCGAGAAAGTTAAAATCGTTAAGTTTCGTCGTCGTAAACACTACCGTAAGCAGCAGGGCCACCGTCAGTGGTTCACTGATGTGAAAATTACTGGCATCAGCGCCTAAGACCTGAGGAGAGATTTAAATGGCACATAAAAAGGCTGGCGGCTCCACACGTAACGGTCGCGATTCAGAAGCTAAACGCCTTGGCGTTAAGCGTTTCGGTGGCGAATCCGTTCTGGCGGGTAGCATCATCGTTCGTCAACGTGGTACCAAATTCCACGCTGGCAACAACGTAGGTTGCGGTCGTGACCACACTCTGTTTGCTAAAGCAGACGGTAAAGTGAAATTTGAAGTTAAAGGCCCGAACAACCGTAAATACATCAGCATCGTTGCTGAGTAAGGTTTTCTCGGTCCGGTAACGGATTAAAGCCCCGCAACACGTTGCGGGGCTTTTTACATTGGAAACCCGGAAAATTTTCTGTAGGGAAAACGGGCATGAAGCAGCAGGCCGGCATTGGTATTCTTTTGGCGATCACCACCGCGATGTGCTGGGGTGCACTGCCAATTGCAATGAAGCAGGTACTGGAAGTGATGGAGCCACCAACGGTGGTGTTTTATCGCTTTCTGATGGCAAGCATTGGCCTCGGTGCCATTCTGGCCGTCAAAGGTAAGCTGCCACCGCTGCGCATCTTCCGCAAACCGCGATGGCTGGTATTGCTGGCAATCGCGACGGGCGGTTTGTTCGGTAACTTCATCCTGTTCAGCTCTTCCCTGCAGTACCTTAGCCCTACGGCGTCGCAGGTGATTGGTCAACTCTCACCGGTCGGTATGATGGTGGCCAGCGTCTTTATCCTGAAGGAGAAGATGCGCGGGACGCAGATTGTCGGGGCGAGCATGCTGCTTTGTGGCCTGGTGATGTTCTTCAACACCAGCCTCGTGGAAATTTTTACCCGCCTGACGGATTACACCTGGGGTGTGATTTTCGGTGTGGGTGCAGCAACGGTCTGGGTGAGTTACGGCGTCGCGCAAAAGGTGTTATTGCGTCGTCTGGCCTCACAGCAGATCCTCCTTTTGCTGTACACTTTGTGTACAATAGCATTATTGCCACTAGCAAAGCCGGGTGTGATTACCCAGCTTAGCGACTGGCAGCTGGCGTGCCTCATTTTTTGTGGGCTTAATACGCTGGTCGGTTATGGCGCGCTGGCCGAAGCAATGGCGCGCTGGCAGGCAGCGCAGGTGAGCGCGTTAATCACGCTGACGCCGCTGTTTACCCTGTTATTTTCAGATTTGTTATCAATGGCCTGGCCCGATGTTTTCGTCAGACCGATGCTCAACCTGTTGGGCTATCTCGGTGCGTTTGTCGTGGTTGCGGGCGCGATGTATTCCGCCATTGGCCATCGTCTTTGGGGGCGTTGGCGCAAAAATGAAGCGGTCGTAGTAGAAGTCCCCCGCTCAGGCGAATGAGTTACGGAGAGTAAAATGAAGTTTGTTGATGAAGCTACGATTCTGGTCGTAGCAGGTGATGGCGGTAACGGCTGTGTAAGCTTCCGTCGTGAAAAATATATTCCTCGTGGCGGCCCTGACGGCGGCGACGGTGGTGACGGCGGCGACGTGTGGCTGGAGGCGGATGAGAACCTCAACACGCTGATCGACTACCGTTTTGAAAAATCTTTCCGTGCTGAGCGTGGCCAGAACGGCCAGAGCCGTGACTGTACCGGCAAACGGGGTAAGGACGTCAACATTAAGGTTCCGGTCGGTACGCGTGTCATCGATCAGGGTACGGGCGAAACTATGGGTGATATGACCAAACACGGTCAGCGCCTGCTGGTTGCGAAAGGGGGGTGGCACGGTCTGGGTAACAGCCGTTTCAAATCATCCGTAAACCGTGCTCCGCGTCAGAAAACCATGGGTACGCCGGGCGATACGCGCGAGCTGCAGCTGGAGCTGATGCTGCTGGCTGACGTGGGTATGCTGGGTATGCCGAACGCCGGTAAATCAACGTTTATCCGTGCGGTATCAGCCGCCAAGCCAAAAGTGGCGGATTATCCGTTTACCACGCTGGTGCCAAGCCTGGGCGTTGTCCGTATGGACCATGAAAAGAGCTTTGTCGTCGCTGATATCCCAGGTTTGATCGAGGGCGCAGCGGAAGGCGCAGGTCTCGGTATTCGCTTCCTGAAGCACCTTGAGCGCTGCCGCGTGCTGCTGCACATTGTTGATATTAATCCAATCGACGAATCCGATCCGGTTGAAAACGCCCGTATCATCGTGGGTGAACTGGAAAAATACAGCGAAAAACTCGCCGGTAAGCCGCGCTGGCTGGTCTTTAACAAGATCGACCTGATGGACAAAGCGGAAGCCGAAGCGAAAGCGAAAGCGATTGCTGACGCAATGGGTTGGGAGGATAAATACTACCTGATCTCTGCGGCAAGCCAGGTTGGCGTGAAAGATCTTTGCTGGGATGTGATGACCTTTATCATCGAAAACCCAATCGTTCAGGCGGAAGAAGCGAAACAGCCTGAAAAAGTTGAATTCATGTGGGATGACTACCACCGCCAGCAGCTCGAAGAGCTGGAAGCGGAAGAAGATGATGAAGACTGGGACGATGACTGGGATGAAGACGACGAAGAAGGCGTCGAGTTCATCTACAAGCATTAATTCCTGCAAGAAGCCCCTGTTAAGGGGCTTTTTTTTTAACCTAACGTCGACGGTAACCAGCAGCTGGCAATTAAACCGCCTTCTGCGGCATTCTCTAGCGTCAGTTTGCCGTGATGAAGCTGCACAATGCGTTGCACAATGCTCAGCCCAAGGCCGCTTCCGCCGTAGCGCTGATCGAGCCGGCGGAAAGGCTCGGTGATGGACTGACGGTGCGCTTCGTCAATGCCCGGGCCCTGATCGATGACGCTAACCTCTGTCCCGCCGTCCCGCTCGGTCAGCGTCACTTCAATCGTGGTTCCCGCAGGGCTATAGCGTCCGGCATTCTCCAGCAGATTACGCAGCATCAGGCGCAGAAGCACCGCATCACCCTGAACCGTCAGCGGGCTTTTGGCGGGCCAAATGACCGTGTGCTCTTTAGCTTCATGCTCAAGGCCGAGAGGGGTGATGATATTGTCTGTCCAGCTGACGGTATCGTAGTGGCCGCTGGCCATCGCTTGCCCGGCTCGCGCCAGCATGAGCAGCTGTTCAACGGTGTGCATCAGCTGATCGATGCGGCTGATTAACGGAGTAGCCTGTGCCGAACCCGACTGCACCATGAGTTCCAGATGCAGCCTGATCCCGGCGAGAGGCGTCCGAAGCTCGTGGGCAGCGTCTGCGGTAAAGAGACGCTCCTGCTGAATGGTGTGATCCAGCCGCGCGAGGAGCTGGTTCAGAGAGGTGGTGACCGCGCCAATCTCCTCCATGTCGGAATACATAGGCAGCGGCGTCAGGTTGTCCGCAGAACGGTTCGCCAGGCTGACGCGCAGTTTATTCAAAGGGCGGGTTATCCAGGTCACCGCCCAGAAAGAGAAGAAGAGCGTAAAGCCTACCATCACCAGGGAAGGCACCAGCAGAGAGGCAATCGCCTCGCGGATCTCTTTCTCGACGTGATTGTTACGGGATTTCGCAGACAGCGTTTCGCTGACCAGAAAGCCAATCTGCTCCCGGCTTTCGTGCCACAGCCACACGACGCTAATCAGCTGAAAAAAGAGAAGAATAACCGCCAGCAACACCATCAATCGCCGACGCATACTGTTCATTTCTGACTCTCCAGGCGGTAGCCAACGCCACGGACGGTTTTAATCCGATCCTTGCCGAGCTTGCGGCGCAGATTGTGAATGTGGACTTCAAGAGTGTTAGAGCCCGGATCGTCCTGCCAGGAGTAGATATCCTGCTGCAGCGTTTCGCGGTGTACGGTTTGTCCGCTGCGCATGATGAGGCGCGTAAGCAGTGCAAACTCTTTAGGCGTGACTTCAACCGGTTGGGATTGGCGCAGCACCTGCTGGGTTTGCAGATTCAGCGTAATATCGCCGTCGGTCAGCAGATTGTCGCTATGCCCCTGATAGCGGCGGATCAGCGCCCGCACGCGTGCCTGCAGCTCCGCAAGCGCAAAGGGTTTTACCAGGTAGTCATCCGCACCGGAATCGAGGCCATTAATGCGGTCTTCGATGGCATCGCGGGCGGTAAGGATCAGCACCGGGTTTTCCACACCGCGGCGACGCCACTGGCTCAGCAGCGTGGCGCCGTCTTTATCCGGCAGGCCTAAATCGAGGATCACCAGGCTGTATTCGCCGCTTTGGATCAGCGCGTCCGCTTCTGCCGCCGTTGCGGCACAGTCGAGAGCATATCCCTCATTGGCTAAAGCCAGCGCCAGCCCTTCCTGTAATAACAGATCGTCTTCAACTATGAGCAGTTTCATCGCTAGTTATTCTGGTAGATGTCCTTATAAAGCCTGCTTTCGAAACGTACCAGCGGGATACGACGATTACGCTGGTCGGCCGGTTCGACGGCATAGCCGGAAAGATACTGCACGAATGCCATGCGTTGTCCGCTGGCGGTCGTGATAAAGCCTGCAAGGTTGTATACGCCCTGCAGTGAACCGGTTTTCGCCGACACTTTGCCATCCACTCCGGCGGCGTGAAGTCCTGCACGGTATTGAAGTGAACCGTCGTGCCCGGCAAGCGGCAGCATCGTAATAAAGTTTAGCTCAGTGTCATGTTGTGCAATGTACTGAAGCACTTGCATCATCGTTGCTGGGGAGATCAAATTATGACGCGATAATCCGGACCCATCGACGGCGATGGTATTACCAAGATCGATCCCCGCCTGCTGGCGAAGGATCTGACGTACGGCATCTGAACCCGCGCGCCACGTACCCGGGACGCCGAAACGGGCGTGACCAATCATGCGAAACACCGTATCAGCAATCATGTTATCTGACTTTTTCAGCATAATCTTAAGCAGATCGTGCAGTGGAGCCGATTGTTTGGTCGCAATAACGTTACCGGGCTGATTGACTTGGGTCTGACGGAGCAGGGTGCCGGAATAGGTTATTCCAGCCTGTTTCAGCTCGTCTTTGAGAATGGCGCCAGCATAGCCCGCGCCATCCTGTATGGCGAAGGCCAGCGGCAGCGGATCGGCACGCTGCGTCAGGCAGCCGGTGAGCGTGAACCGATTAAGATCGCCTGGCACCACGTCCAGCTCGCAATATTGCGCATCCGGGGAACCTTTCGCCAGCGTGCGAACCTGGCTGAACATCGTGACCGGGTAGTAAGACGCCACGCGGATAAATGCTAAATCATCCGGTTTCGGTGCGCTGTACAGCGAGACGGAAAAGCAGTTACGGTCAACGATAGCGGCGGCAGGCGGGGCGCTAAAGCACTGCGTCATATCGTTCCACGGCCAGCCGGGGGCTTTGTCATGGCTGGCAAAGATAGAGGTGTCGATCAGCACGTTGCCATCAATTTTCTGCACGCCAGATTTTTTCAGCACCGCCACCATGTTGCGGATATCCTGGCGCTTAAAGGTCGGATCGCCGCCAAAGCGGGCGATAAGATCGCCTTTCAGTTCGCCATCTGCCACGTTGCCTTTTGTCTCAAGGGTGGTGGTAAAACGAAAATCCGGCCCGAGCTGAAGCAGCGCGGCGAGCGCAGTGATCACCTTCTGGGTACTGGCAGGCAGCGCCATCTGTTGACTGTGATAGTCAATCTCTGGCGACTGCGCGCCAACCTTCTGCACCATCAGCGCAAGGTTAGCACCCGCGGGCAGCTGATTAATGTATTCATCAACATTCGCAGCCTGGACGGTGAACGTTATACTGGTAGTCAATCCGATGATAAAACTGGAAAATCGCATAATCTCGCGCTAACAACCCGAAAACAAACCGTCATACTACGGTGCATGGCACTGCAAAGTAAACGATGACCCATAGTGAACTTCGCGGTAAAATGCATATCAAAATGAAAATTGCTGCTGGCCTGGGGCTCCGCTCCCGGGTCGGTTTTCTTTTTGCTTCTTGCCCGCTCATGGGGGCAGGAGCAGGGAACACTGCTCCCAACAGGAATGTTTAAGAGGTATAACAAATGCAAGCTATTCCGATGACCTTACGTGGTGCCGAAAAACTGCGCGAAGAGCTGGATTTCCTGAAATCCGTGCGTCGTCCTGAAATCATCGCCGCTATCGCGGATGCGCGTGAGCATGGCGACTTGAAAGAGAATGCTGAATATCACGCCGCGCGTGAGCAGCAGGGCTTCTGTGAAGGGCGTATTAAAGATATCGAAGCAAAGCTGTCCAATGCGCAGGTTATCGATATCACTAAAATGCCAAACAATGGCCGCGTGATCTTTGGCTCTACCGTTAGCGTGTTGAACCTGGACAACGATGAAGAGCAAACTTATCGCATCGTGGGTGATGATGAGGCTGACTTTAAGCAGAACCTGATTTCGGTGAACTCCCCGATTGCTCGTGGCCTGATTGGCAAAGAGCAGGATGATGTGGTCATGATTCGCACCCCAGGCGGTGAAGTGGAATACGAAATTACGAAGGTTGAATACCTGTAATTCGCTTCTCCGCTAAGATGTTGATACATTGTAAAGAAAAGAAAAAGGCCGCATAGCGGCCTTTTATCAACTCAAGGAGCGTGGCATTTTGCTCACCTGCTGACAGAAATCCCTCGTTTTACACAGAAAATGTGTGCAATTCAGGATATCCTTAGCGTGGCAGCGAGATTTTGCGCTCTTTAGATGGGCGATAGAGCACCAGCGTTTTACCGATGACCTGTACGTTACAGGCGCCGGTTTCGCGCACGATGGCTTCCACGATCAGGTTTTTAGTGTCTCTGTCTTCAGAGGCGATTTTCACCTTGATCAGCTCGTGGTGTTCCAGCGCTTGTTCAATCTCGGCAAGCACCCCTTCGGTCAAACCATTGTTGCCAAGCATAACTACAGGCTTGAGCGGATGTGCCAGACCTTTAAGGTGCTGTTTTTGTTTAGTACTCAGATTCATCGTATATTTTTGCTTACGTTGGGATTGAAAACGGTTCATTCTACCGCCATCTCCCTTATATCGCCAAATAGCAGCGTAGAAATTTACGTCAAAGGTAGGCAACGATGAACCCGGACGGAAAAGTTAAATGACAGGTAAAAAGCGTTCTGCCAGTTCCAGCCGCTGGCTTCAGGAACACTTTAGCGATAAATATGTTCTGCAGGCGCAGAAAAAGGGGTTACGTTCCCGCGCCTGGTTTAAACTTGATGAAATACAGCAAAGTGACAAACTTTTTAAGCCGGGGATGACGGTTGTCGACCTCGGTGCCGCGCCTGGCGGATGGTCCCAGTATGCGGTAACGCAGATCGGCGGCGCGGGTCGAATCATTGCATGCGATCTTTTACCGATGGATCCCATTGTCGGTGTCGACTTCCTTCAGGGCGATTTTCGTGATGAATTAGTGCTGAAAGCGTTACTTGAACGTGTGGGTGACAGTAAGGTCCAGGTTGTCATGTCTGATATGGCACCAAATATGTGTGGAACACCGGCGGTGGATATCCCCCGCGGCATGTATCTGGTGGAGCTAGCGTTAGAAATGTGTCGTGATGTACTAGCGCCTGGTGGTAGTTTTGTTGTGAAGGTGTTTCAGGGCGAAGGTTTCGAGGAGTACCTTAAGGAAATTCGCTCCCTGTTTGCGAAGGTCAAAGTTCGTAAGCCGGACTCTTCCCGGGCGCGTTCCCGTGAAGTGTATATTGTAGCGACCGGGCGAAAATGATAACCGGTAGATTTCAGGCGAAAGTTTGAATGAAACTGGATATAGAGTATCCTGACGCTGTTTTTAACACAGTTGTAATGTGAGGTTAATCCCTTGAGTGACATGGCGAAAAACCTAATTCTCTGGCTGGTCATTGCCGTCGTGCTGATGTCAGTATTCCAGAGCTTTGGGCCCAGCGAGTCGAATGGCCGCAAGGTGGATTATTCTACCTTCCTGCAGGAGGTCAATCAGGACCAGGTTCGCGAAGCGCGTATCAACGGACGTGAGATCAACGTTACCAAGAAAGATAGTAACCGTTACACGACCTACATCCCGGTGAACGATCCTAAGCTGCTTGATAACCTTCTGACCAAAAACGTCAAAGTGGTTGGCGAGCCGCCAGAAGAACCGAGCCTGCTGGCTTCTATCTTCATTTCCTGGTTCCCGATGCTGCTTCTTATCGGCGTCTGGATCTTCTTTATGCGTCAAATGCAGGGCGGCGGTGGCAAAGGTGCCATGTCGTTCGGTAAGAGCAAGGCGCGTATGCTAACGGAAGATCAGATCAAGACCACATTTGCCGATGTCGCAGGTTGTGACGAAGCAAAAGAAGAAGTGGGCGAACTGGTTGAATACCTGCGCGAGCCGAGCCGTTTCCAGAAGCTGGGCGGTAAGATCCCGAAAGGCGTCCTGATGGTCGGCCCTCCGGGTACCGGTAAAACCCTGCTGGCGAAAGCGATTGCAGGTGAAGCGAAGGTGCCGTTCTTTACTATTTCAGGTTCTGACTTTGTTGAAATGTTCGTGGGCGTGGGTGCATCTCGTGTGCGCGACATGTTCGAGCAGGCCAAAAAGGCAGCGCCGTGCATTATCTTCATCGATGAAATCGACGCCGTAGGCCGCCAGCGTGGCGCAGGCCTGGGCGGTGGTCACGATGAACGTGAACAGACGCTGAACCAGATGCTGGTTGAGATGGACGGCTTCGAAGGTAACGAAGGTATTATCGTTATCGCCGCAACTAACCGCCCTGACGTACTTGACCCAGCGCTGCTGCGTCCTGGCCGTTTCGACCGTCAGGTTGTGGTCGGTCTGCCGGATGTTCGCGGTCGTGAACAGATTCTGAAAGTCCACATGCGTCGCGTACCGCTGGCACCAGACATCGACGCGGCAATCATTGCGCGTGGTACTCCGGGCTTCTCCGGTGCGGATCTGGCTAACCTGGTCAACGAAGCCGCTCTGTTTGCCGCTCGCGGTAACAAGCGCGTCGTATCCATGGTGGAGTTTGAGAAAGCGAAAGACAAAATCATGATGGGTGCGGAACGTCGCTCCATGGTGATGACGGAAGCGCAGAAAGAGTCCACGGCATACCACGAAGCAGGCCACGCGATTATCGGTCGTCTGGTACCGGAGCACGATCCGGTGCACAAAGTGACGATTATTCCACGCGGCCGCGCGCTGGGTGTGACCTTCTTCCTGCCTGAAGGCGACGCGATCAGCGCGAGCCGTCAGAAGCTGGAAAGCCAGATTTCGACCCTTTACGGCGGTCGTCTGGCAGAAGAGATTATCTACGGTGTGGAACATGTGTCTACCGGTGCGTCCAACGACATCAAAGTCGCGACAAACCTGGCACGTAACATGGTGACCCAGTGGGGCTTCTCCGACAAACTCGGTCCGCTGCTGTATGCAGAGGAAGAGGGTGAAGTATTCTTGGGCCGTTCCGTGGCGAAAGCAAAACATATGTCCGATGAAACGGCACGTATCATCGATCAGGAAGTGAAATCATTGGTAGAGCGTAACTATGCGCGCGCACGCCAGATCCTGAACGACAATATGGACATCCTGCACTCGATGAAAGATGCGCTCATGAAATATGAGACTATCGATGCTCCGCAGATTGACGACCTGATGGCGCGTCGCGAAGTGCGTCCGCCAGCAGGCTGGGAAGACCCAGGCGCTTCCAACAATTCTGACAACAATGGCACCCCGCGTGCGCCGCGTCCGGTCGATGAACCGCGTACGCCAAACCCGGGCAACACCATGTCAGAACAGTTGGGCGATAAGTAAGTCACTGCTGTTGACGCGTTTGTCTGTATCTCAAACCCTGGAGCTTGCTCCGGGGTTTTTCTTTTCTGTTAAACCACATTAATACCAGGGATTTTCGCCATGAAACTATTCGCCCAGGACTCGCATCTCGATCTCTCACATCCGCACGTGATGGGCATCCTGAATGTTACCCCTGACTCCTTCTCTGACGGCGGCACGCACAACACGCTGATCGACGCGGTTAAGCACGCAAATTTAATGATCAACGCGGGTGCCACCATTATTGATGTTGGCGGTGAATCGACGCGTCCAGGCGCGGCGGATGTTTCTGTAGAGGAAGAGCTGGCGCGCGTGGTGCCGGTGGTTGAAGCCATCGCACAGCGTTTCGAAGTGTGGATCTCTGTTGATACCTCTAAACCTGAAGTCATTCGTGAAGTAGCGAGAGTAGGCGCTCACATTATCAATGACATCCGCTCATTGACCGAGCCGGGCGCTATTGAAGCGGCAGCGGAAACCGGCCTGCCGGTTTGTCTGATGCACATGCAGGGTCAGCCGAAAACGATGCAGGAAGCCCCGAAGTATGACGATGTCTTTGCCGACGTGAATCGCTTCTTTAATGAGCATATAGCGCGCTGCGAGCGTGCCGGTATCGCAAAAGATAAATTGCTGCTCGACCCGGGGTTCGGTTTCGGTAAAAATCTTTCCCACAACTATGCGCTGCTTGCGCGCTTATCAGAATTTCATCAGTTCGGCCTGCCGCTGCTGGTGGGGATGTCGAGAAAGTCGATGATTGGGCAACTGCTGAACGTGGGGCCAAGCGAGCGTCTAAGCGGCAGCCTGGCGTGCGCGGTGATTGCAGCGATGCAGGGCGCGCATATTATCCGTGTCCATGACGTCAAAGAAACAGTAGAAGCCATGCGTGTGGTAGAAGCCACACTGGCAGCGAAGGAAAACAAACGCTATGAGTAATCGTAAATATTTTGGTACCGATGGCATCCGTGGGCGCGTAGGCGATGCGCCAATCACCCCTGATTTTGTTCTGAAGTTGGGCTGGGCTGCTGGCAAGGTACTGGCGCGTCATGGTTCCCGTAAGATCATCATCGGTAAAGATACCCGTATTTCAGGCTATATGCTGGAATCCGCGCTGGAAGCCGGCCTCGCCGCAGCGGGGCTTTCTGCTTCCTTCACCGGCCCAATGCCTACGCCCGCCGTTGCGTATTTGACGCGGACCTTCCGTGCGGAAGCGGGGATTGTTATTTCGGCATCGCATAACCCGTTCTACGACAACGGCATCAAGTTCTTCTCTATCGACGGCACCAAGCTGCCGGATGAAGTGGAAGAGGCTATTGAGGCCGAAATGGAAAAAGAGATCACCTGCGTCGACTCAGCCGAGCTGGGTAAAGCGAACCGCATTGTTGATGCCGCGGGCCGTTACATTGAATTCTGTAAAGGAACCTTCCCGAACGAGCTGAGCCTGGCGCATCTGAAGATTGTGGTGGATTGTGCAAACGGCGCGACCTACCACATTGCCCCGAATGTTTTCCGCGAGCTGGGTGCGAACGTGATCACCATCGGCTGTGAGCCAGACGGCCTGAACATCAACGAGCAGGTGGGAGCAACGGACGTTCGTGCTCTGCAGGCACGCGTGCTGGCGGAAAAAGCCGATCTGGGGATTGCGCTGGACGGCGACGGCGACCGCGTGATCATGGTTGACCACGAAGGTAACAAGGTCGACGGCGATCAGATCCTCTACATCATTGCGCGTGAAGGTCTGCGTCAGGGCCAGCTTCGCGGCGGCGCCGTAGGTACGCTGATGAGCAACATGGGTCTGGAGCTGGCGCTGAAGCAGCTTGGGATCCCGTTTGTCCGCGCGAAAGTGGGCGACCGCTACGTGCTGGAAAAACTGCAGGAGAAGGGCTGGCGCATTGGGGCTGAAAACTCCGGCCACGTGATCCTTCTCGACAAAACGACCACCGGTGACGGCATTGTCGCGGGCCTGCAGGTTGTGGCCGCCATGGCGCGCAACCATATGAGCCTGCACGATCTCTGCAGCGGCATGAAAATGTTCCCGCAGATCCTCGTCAACGTGCGTTTCACAGCGGGTAAAGGCGATCCGCTTGAAAATGACAACGTGAAAGCGGTGATGGCTGACGTTGAAGCGGCCCTGGGCAATCGTGGCCGTGTACTGCTGCGTAAGTCAGGTACTGAGCCACTGATCCGCGTAATGGTGGAAGGTGAAGATGAAGCGCAGGTGACTGAATTCGCGCACCGTATTGCTGATGCGGTGAAAGCTGCATAATATTTCACTGTAAGTGTTTAAAAAGGCGGCGCTTGCCGCCTTTGTTTTAAGCAATTAACGGCTTTTTGCTGTTTTTTTCCGCAGTTGATACAATGCGTCAAAAATGCCCTTGCGAAGGTGATTCGCTTTGGTTAGTATTCACACCCGCTTCAGTGGGAAACACGAAATCCTGCTAATTGGTCGAAGCATTGGTATGCGGCAAATCCGCAAGGAACAGGTTGATTATGTACGAAGCTCTTTTAGTTATTTTCCTTATTGTAGCCATCGCTCTCGTAGCGCTGATCATGCTGCAGCAAGGTAAAGGCGCTGATATGGGAGCCTCCTTCGGAGCAGGCGCTTCCGGTACGCTGTTTGGTTCAAGTGGTTCTGCGAACTTCATGACCCGCACTACGGCGATTCTGGCTACGCTGTTCTTCATCATCAGTCTGGTGCTGGGCAATATCAACAGCAACAAGACCAGTAAAGGAAGCGAGTGGGAAAATCTGAGCGCGCCAGCAAAAACTGAGCAGACTCAGCCAGCTGCACCGGCTAAGCCAACCAGCGATATCCCGCAGTAAGTATTCAGTACCGAGGTGGTGGAATTGGTAGACACGCTACCTTGAGGTGGTAGTGCCCTAACGGGCTTGTGGGTTCGAGTCCCATCCTCGGTACCAATATTCCAGAAGAAAGACGTCGAAAGACGTCTTTTTTTTCGTCTGTATATCGTGAGATCTCCGATCTTGTGTAGGGCGGGTAAGCGCAGCGCCACCCGCCATTTTGCCCGGTGGCGCTGCGCTTACCGGGCCTACGAAGAGCATAAAAAAGGCGCCCTGTGGGCGCCTTTTGCATGTCTTGCTGTCGATTACTTCTTGTCGCTGTGTTCCAGGTTTTCAACCTGCGGCAGACCGTTACCGGAGCTGGCGGAAAGCAGGCCGTTCTCAACGTAGTTGAACAGCTTCTCACGGGTATCGGTGATGTCCAGGTTACGCATGGTCAGCTGACCAATACGATCGTCCGGAGAGAATACGGAATCACCTTTTTCCATGGTTAAACGCTCTGCTTTATAGGTCAGGTTGTCAGACACGGTATTCAGGATGGAGTAGTCATTGCCGCGACGCAGTTCCAGCGTCACTTCGCCGGTGATTGCGCTTGCTACCCAACGCTGCAGGGCATCACGCAGCATCAGCGCCTGCGGATCGAACCAGCGGCCCTGATACAGCAGTTTGCCCAGCTGACGTCCATGTGAGTGATACTGCTCAATGGTGTCTTCGTTGTGAATACCGGTCAGCAGACGTTCGTAAGCAATGTGCAGCAGCGCCATCCCCGGAGCTTCGTAGATGCCACGGCTTTTCGCTTCGATAATACGGTTTTCAATCTGATCGCTCATGCCCAGACCGTGACGGCCACCGATGCGGTTTGCTTCCAGCATCAGCTCAACGTCGTCAGAGAAGGTCTTGCCGTTCAGGGCAACCGGATGGCCGCGCTCAAAGCGTACGGTGACTTCCTCCGCCTGAATTTTGACGTTTTCGTCCCAGAACTTCACGCCCATGATCGGGTTAACGATCTTCACGCTGGAGTTCAGGAATTCGAGATCTTTTGCTTCGTGCGTGGCACCCAGCATGTTGGAGTCGGTAGAGTAGGCTTTCTCAACGGACATTTTGTAATCAAAGCCGCAGGCAATCATGAATTCGGACATTTCATGACGGCCGCCCAGCTCGTCAATGAAGTCGGTATCCAGCCACGGTTTGTAAATCTGCAGTTCGGCGTTGGTCAGCAGGCCATAACGATAGAAACGTTCGATATCGTTGCCTTTATAGGTGCTGCCATCACCCCAGATATTCACGTCATCTTCTTTCATGGCGGCAACCAGCATGGTGCCGGTGACGGCACGGCCCAGCGGGGTGGTGTTGAAATAGGTCAGGCCGCCGGTGGTGTTATGAAAGGCACCACACTGAATCGCAGCGATACCTTCGGCGACCAGCTGCTTACGGCAGTCAATCAGGCGTGCGTTCTCTGCGCCATACTCCATGGCACGACGAGGGATCGCGTCATAGTCTTCCTCATCCGGCTGTCCCAGGTTCGCAGTATATGCATAAGGAACCGCTCCCTTCTGGCGCATCCACAGCAGTGCAGCGCTGGTATCCAGGCCGCCTGAAAAAGCGATGCCAATACGTTGTCCTACCGGAAGATGCTTGAGAATCGTCGTCATATAATAAAACCCTGCTTGATTGACTGATTAGAGACCGCTTTCGCTCTCGATGCATGTTTATGCAAAATAAGTGAGTATTCATTTAATCATCTTTTGTCGATGACCGAAAGAGACTCGTGCGTTTTTTGTAAAATTTTCCCTCGGTTTGCCCTGGCGCAATCTGGGTTGACAGGTGGGGTCCACTATCAATATACTGAACGCCGATTTAACGTCCCGTCTTCGGTACCAAATCCCAGCATTATTTGCAAATTCTCACCAAAACGCGTAGAATTTGCCACGTTTCAGGCGCGGGGTGGAGCAGCCTGGTAGCTCGTCGGGCTCATAACCCGAAGGTCGTCGGTTCAAATCCGGCCCCCGCAACCACTTTCCCATAAAGTTCTTTTTCAAATATACTGTGAAGACTTAGAGCCTTCGTAGCTGGATTTGAAAAAATTCTTTCGGAGAGTGCTCCAGGCCACAGTTGTGGCTATAGGGTTCAGTTATCTAAAGCCCCGATTTGTCGGGGTTTTTTGTTATCTGACTACAGAATAACTGGGCTTTACGCCCTTTTTTTATGTCTTGGGGGTGGGCTTGTCCACATTAGAGCAAAAATTAACAGAGATGATTACTGCACCGGTCGAAGCACTGGGCTACGAACTGGTTGGCATCGAATTCGTTCGCGGCCGCACATCGACGCTGCGCATCTATATTGATAGTGAAGATGGCATCAATGTTGATGATTGTGCTGATGTAAGCCACCAGGTCAGTGCGGTAATGGATGTTGAAGATCCAATCACTGTTGCGTACAACCTGGAAGTTTCCTCACCTGGCCTCGATCGCCCGATGTTCACGGCCGAGCACTATGTGCGCTTTACCGGTGAAGAAGTGGCCCTCGTTCTGCGTATGGCCGTACAGAACCGCCGTAAATGGCAGGGAATTATCAAAGCCGTTGATGGTGAAATGATCACGGTGACAGTCGAAGGCAAAGATGAAGTGTTCGCGCTGAGTAATATCCAGAAGGCGAACCTGGTTCCCCACTTTTAACAGTCTGGATTGAGGTGAAAAGCCCGCGATGAACAAAGAAATTTTGGCTGTTGTTGAAGCCGTCTCCAACGAGAAATCACTGCCGCGTGAGAAGATTTTCGAAGCGCTGGAAAGTGCACTGGCTACAGCAACCAAGAAAAAATACGAACAAGAGATCGATGTTCGCGTAGAAATCGATCGTAAAAGCGGTGACTTCGATACATTCCGTCGTTGGGTAATCGTAGAAGAAGTGACCCAGCCAACCAAAGAGATCACGCTGGAAGCGGCGCGTTACGAAGACGAAAGTCTGAACGTGGGTGAATATGTTGAAGATCAGATTGAATCTGTCACCTTCGACCGTATCACGACGCAGACCGCTAAACAGGTTATCGTGCAGAAAGTTCGCGAAGCCGAGCGTGCACTGGTCGTCGATCAGTTCCGCGATCAGGAAGGCGAAATCATCACCGGCGTGGTGAAGAAAGTTAACCGCGACAACATCTCTCTGGAAATCAAATCCGAAGGGTTGCCGGGTAACGCTGAAGCGGTAATTCTGCGTGAAGATATGCTGCCGCGCGAAAACTTCCGCCCAGGCGACCGTATCCGTGGCGTTCTGTACGCTGTGCGTCCAGAAGCGCGTGGCGCTCAGCTGTTCGTGACCCGTTCTAAACCAGAAATGCTGGTAGAACTGTTCCGTATCGAAGTACCGGAAATCGGTGAAGAAGTTATTGAAATCAAAGCGGCGGCTCGCGATCCGGGCTCCCGTGCGAAAATCGCAGTAAAAACTAACGACAAGCGTATCGACCCGGTCGGTGCTTGCGTAGGTATGCGTGGTGCACGTGTTCAGGCGGTATCTACCGAACTGGGCGGCGAGCGTATTGATATCGTTCTGTGGGACGACAACCCAGCGCAGTTCGTGATCAACGCAATGGCTCCGGCTGATGTGGCGTCTATCGTTGTTGACGAAGACAAACACACCATGGATATCGCTGTAGAAGCGGGTAACCTGGCGCAGGCAATCGGCCGTAACGGTCAGAACGTACGTCTGGCGTCACAGCTGAGCGGCTGGGAACTCAACGTAATGACCGTTGATGACCTGCAGGCTAAGCATCAGGCTGAAGCCCATGCGGCGATCGATACCTTTACCAAATACCTCGACATTGACGAAGATTTCGCCACCGTTCTGGTAGAAGAAGGTTTCTCTACGCTGGAAGAACTGGCCTATGTGCCAATGAAAGAGCTGCTGGAAATTGACGGTCTGGATGAACAAACCGTTGAAGCCCTGCGTGAACGCGCTAAAAACGCACTGACCACCCTGGCACTGGCTCAGGAAGAAAGCCTTGGCGATAAGAAGCCGGCTGATGACCTGCTGAATCTGGAAGGTCTTGATCGTGCGATTGCGTTCAAGCTGGCTGCCCGTGGTGTTTGTACGCTGGAAGATCTCGCTGAGCAAGGCGTTGATGACCTGGCTGATATCGAAGGTTTAACCGACGAGAAAGCCGGCGAGCTCATCATGGCCGCACGTAATATTTGCTGGTTCGGCGACGAAGCGTAATAAACTGTAGCAGGAAGGAACAGCATGACTGATGTAACTGTAAAATCGCTGGCTGCTGAGATTCAGACCTCCGTGGACCGCCTGGTACAGCAATTTGCTGATGCAGGGATCCCGAAGTCCGCTGATGACTCAGTGACCGCGCAAGAAAAACAAACCTTGTTAGCGCACCTGAACCGTGAACACGGCTCAACGCCTGACAAGCTGACGCTGCAGCGCAAAACGCGCAGCACGTTGAACATTCCTGGTACCGGTGGTAAAAGCAAATCGGTACAAATTGAAGTCCGCAAGACACGCACCTTTGTAAAACGTGATCCGCAAGAGGCAGAACGCCTTGCCGCGGAAGAGCAGGCACAGCGTGAAGCGGAAGAACAAGCTCAGCGTGAGGCAGAAGCAACTGCCAAACGTGAAGCAGAATTAAAAGCTGAACGTGAGGCCGCAGAAAAAGCGAAACGCGACGCAAGTGATAAAGTGAAGCGTGACGCTGCGGAAAAAGACAAAGTGAGCAATCAACAGACCGACGAAATGACAAAAACTGCCCAGGCTGAAAAAGCCCGCCGTGAAAATGAAGCTGCCGAGCTGAAGCGTAAAGCGGAAGAAGAAGCCCGCCGCAAGCTTGAAGAAGAAGCTCGCCGCGTCGCCGAAGAAGCGCGTCGCATGGCAGAAGAAAACGAGAAGAACGGCGTGAATACCGCTGAACCGACTGAAGACACCAGCGATTATCACGTCACCACTTCTCAGCACGCACGTCAGGCTGAAGACGACAACGACCGTGAAGTTGAAGGTGGTCGTGGCCGTACGCGCAGCACCAAAGCCGCGCGTCCTGCGAAAAAAGGCAACAAGCACGCTGAATCCAAAGCTGACCGTGAAGAAGCACGCGCTGCCGTTCGCGGCGGTAAAGGCGGTAAGCGTAAAGGTTCTGCTCTGCAGCAGGGCTTCCAGAAGCCTGCTCAGGCGGTTAACCGTGACGTTGTGATCGGCGAAACCATCACCGTTGGCGATCTGGCGAACAAGATGGCGGTTAAAGGCTCTCAGGTCATCAAAGCGATGATGAAACTGGGCGCAATGGCGACCATCAACCAGGTCATCGACCAGGAAACCGCACAGCTGGTTGCCGAAGAGATGGGCCACAAAGTTATCCTGCGTCGTGAAAACGAGCTGGAAGAAGCAGTAATGAGCGACCGTGACACTGGCGCAGCGGCTGAACCGCGTGCACCGGTTGTGACCATCATGGGTCACGTTGACCACGGTAAAACCTCTCTGCTTGACTACATTCGTTCTACTAAGGTTGCTTCCGGTGAAGCGGGTGGTATTACCCAGCACATCGGTGCTTACCATGTTGAAACTGAAAACGGCATGATCACCTTCCTGGATACCCCGGGCCACGCAGCGTTTACCTCAATGCGTGCTCGTGGTGCTCAGGCGACGGATATCGTTGTCCTGGTTGTTGCTGCGGACGATGGCGTAATGCCACAGACCATCGAAGCTATCCAGCACGCGAAAGCGGCGCAGGTGCCTCTGGTTGTTGCAGTCAACAAAATCGATAAGCCAGAAGCTGACATGGACCGCGTTAAGAACGAACTGTCCCAGTACGGCGTTATGCCGGAAGAGTGGGGCGGTGAAGCGCAGTTCATCCCTGTATCTGCAAAAGCGGGTACCGGTATTGACGACCTGCTGAACGCTATCCTGCTGCAGGCTGAAGTTCTGGAGCTGAAAGCGATCCGTAATGGTATGGCGAGCGGCGCGGTGATCGAATCCTTCCTGGATAAAGGTCGTGGTCCGGTTGCAACCGTTCTGGTTCGTGAAGGTACGCTGAACAAAGGCGACATCGTCCTGTGCGGATTCGAATACGGTCGCGTTCGTGCGATGCGTAACGAACTGGGTCAGGAAGTGCTGGAAGCGGGTCCATCCATTCCAGTGGAAATCCTGGGCCTGTCCGGTGTTCCGGCTGCCGGTGATGAAGTGACCGTTGTGCGTGACGAGAAGAAAGCGCGTGAAGTTGCACTGTATCGTCAGGGCAAATTCCGTGAAGTTAAGCTGGCTCGTCAGCAGAAGTCTAAACTCGAGAACATGTTCGCGAACATGACCGAAGGCGAAGTTCACGAAGTGAACGTCGTTCTGAAAGCCGACGTTCAGGGTTCTGTGGAAGCGATCTCCGACTCCTTGCTGAAACTGTCTACCGACGAAGTTAAAGTGAAGATCATCGGTTCTGGCGTAGGTGGTATCACCGAAACCGACGCAACCCTGGCTGCAGCGTCCAACGCCATCCTGGTTGGCTTCAACGTTCGTGCGGATGCGTCTGCACGTAAAGTGATCGAAGCTGAAAGCCTGGATCTGCGTTACTACTCCGTCATCTATAACCTGATCGACGAAGTGAAAGCAGCAATGAGCGGCATGCTGTCTCCTGAGCTGAAACAGCAGATCATCGGTCTGGCTGAAGTACGTGACGTGTTCAAATCACCGAAATTCGGTGCGATCGCGGGCTGTATGGTTACCGAAGGTAACATCAAGCGTCACAACCCAATCCGCGTACTGCGTGACAACGTGGTTATCTACGAAGGCGAGCTGGAATCCCTGCGCCGCTTCAAAGATGACGTTAACGAAGTCCGTAACGGCATGGAATGTGGTATCGGCGTGAAGAACTACAACGACGTTCGCGTTGGCGATATGATCGAAGTGTTCGAGATCATCGAAATTCAGCGTACCATCGCTTAATCTTCGTCGGCTTTTGGGCCGCCACTGCGTTGGCTGCGCTCGTTCACCCCGGTCACATAGTTATCTATGCTCCCGGGGATTCACGAGCTTGCCGCCTTGTTGCAACCCAAAATCCTTAGAAGATTAACTAGCGTAGGCCGGGTAAGCGAAGCGCCACCCGGCAATAATTTAAAAAAGGGGCTTTAGCCCCTTTTTTGTCTGGAGAATTTATTATGGCGAAAGAATTTGGTCGCCCTCAGCGCGTAGCGCAGGAAATGCAGAAAGAGATCGCGCTCATTCTGCAACGTGAAATTAAAGACCCACGCGTGGGCATGATGACCACCGTCTCTGGCGTAGAGATGTCTCGTGACCTGGCCTATGCCAAAGTGTTCGTGACCTTCCTGAACGATCAGGATGAAGCCGCGGTGAAAAACGGTATCAAAGCGCTGCAGGAAGCCTCTGGCTTCATCCGCTCTCTGCTGGGCAAAGCGATGCGCCTGCGTATCGTGCCAGAGCTGACCTTCTTCTACGACAACTCGCTGGTCGAAGGTATGCGCATGTCCAACCTGGTGACCAGCGTGGTGAAACACGACGATGAGCGTCGTGTTAACCCAGCGGACGACAGCAAGGAGGACTGATGAGTCGTCCTCGTCGTCGCGGTCGCGACGTGCATGGCGTGCTGCTGCTGGACAAACCTCAGGGCGCATCCAGCAACGACGTGCTGCAAAAAGTGAAGCGTATTTTTAACGCCAACCGCGCGGGCCATACGGGTGCGCTGGATCCGCTGGCGACCGGTATGCTGCCGGTTTGCCTGGGAGAGGCGACAAAGTTTTCCCAGTATCTGCTGGATTCCGATAAGCGTTATCGCGTTATCGCTAAACTGGGCCAGCGCACGGATACCTCCGACGCGGACGGCCAGGTCGTGGAAGAGCGTCCGGTGACCTTCAGCGCGGAACAGCTTGATGCGGCGCTGGAAAGCTTCCGTGGTGACACCATGCAGGTGCCGTCGATGTATTCGGCGCTGAAATATCAGGGCAAGAAGCTCTACGAATATGCGCGTCAGGGCATCGACGTCCCGCGCGAAGCCCGTCCGATTACCGTGTACGAGCTGCTGTTCATTCGCCATGAAGGCGATGAGCTGGAGCTGGAAGTACACTGTTCGAAAGGCACCTATATTCGCACCATCATTGACGACCTCGGCGAAAAGCTGGGCTGCGGCGCGCATGTTATCTACCTGCGTCGTCTGGCCGTCAGCACATACCCGGTTGAGCGCATGGTCACTCTGGAGCATCTCCGTGAGCTGGCTGAGCAAGCTGAAACGCAGGGAATTGCGCCGGCAGATTTGCTCGACCCGTTACTGATGCCGATGGACAGTCCGGCAGCGGATTTCCCGATTGTTAATCTTCCTTTAACATCGTCCGTGTACTTTAAGAACGGAAATCCTGTGCGGACCACGGATGCGCCGCTGGAAGGTCTGGTACGAGTGACCGAAGGTGATGAGGGTAAGTTTATCGGCATGGGTGAAATGGATGGCGAAGGGCGTGTTGCCCCTCGTCGCCTGGTCGTTGAATATCCGGTCGAAGCCTAACGGCGATTGCGGCTCACCTTGCGATAAGCAGGGGAGACGAGTAGAATATCGCCGCTTAACGATCTGCAAATTGTTTAACAATCGGCTGGTCGTATACTGGGATTGCTGAATTAGAGATCGGCATCCTTACATTCTTTATATTCTGGAGTTTGAAAATGTCTCTAAGCGTTGAAGCTAAAGCTAAAATCGTTTCCGAGTTTGGTCGTGGTACTAACGACAGCGGTTCTACCGAAGTTCAGGTTGCACTGCTGACTGCACAGATTAACCACCTGCAGGGTCACTTTGCAGAGCACAAAAAAGATCACCACAGCCGTCGTGGTCTGCTGCGTATGGTTTCTCAGCGTCGTAAACTGCTCGACTACCTGAAACGTAAAGATGTTGCACGCTACACCGCGCTGATCGAGCGTCTGGGTCTGCGTCGCTAAGTCTTGCGAGTTTCAGAAAAGGGGGCCTGATGGCCCCTTTTTTCAACCAGACGGCAGCAATTCACTGGAAACTATTGTATTGTTGCTATAAATGATCTTCATTGCAGAGGTTCGCGCGGCTAATGAGAGGCTTCACCCATGGGGGTGTCGGTTGTCATTAGTCGCGAGGATGCGAAGAAGGTCGGGTTAAATCGTCAGCACGCCTGTGGTGTGCTGTCATACATTTTAGAAAGGACAGAACTTTGCTGAATCCGATCGTTCGTAAATTCCAGTATGGTCAACATACCGTCACGCTGGAAACCGGCATGATGGCACGTCAGGCTACTGCTGCCGTTATGGTAAGCATGGATGACACCGCGGTATTCGTTACCGTTGTTGGCCAGAAAAAAGCTAAACCAGGTCAGGACTTCTTCCCGCTGACCGTTAACTACCAGGAGCGTACCTACGCTGCCGGTAAAATCCCGGGTGGTTTCTTCCGTCGTGAAGGCCGTCCAAGCGAAGGCGAAACCCTGATCGCGCGTCTGATTGACCGCCCTGTTCGTCCGCTGTTCCCGGAAGGCTTCGTAAACGAAGTTCAGGTTATCGCGACCGTTGTTTCCGTTAACCCACAGGTTAACCCGGACATCGTTGCTATGATCGGCGCATCTGCTGCCCTGTCACTGTCTGGTATTCCATTCAATGGCCCAATCGGTTCCGCGCGCGTTGGCTACATCAACGACCAGTACGTGCTGAACCCAACTCAGGAAGAGCTGAAAGAAAGTAAGCTGGACCTGGTGGTTGCCGGTACTGAAGCGGCGGTTCTGATGGTTGAATCCGAAGCTGAACTGCTGAGCGAAGACCAGATGCTGGGTGCGGTGGTGTTTGGCCACGAACAGCAGCAGATCGTTATCCAGAACATCAACGACCTGGTGAAAGAAGCCGGTAAACCACGCTGGGACTGGCAGCCAGAAGCGGTGAACGACGCGCTGAACGCACGCGTTGCTGCACTGGCAGGCGCACGTCTGAGCGATGCATACCGCATCACCGACAAACAAGAGCGTTACGCTCAGGTTGACGTCATCAAATCAGAAACCATCGCGACGCTGGTTGCTGAAGATGAGTCTCTGGATGCTAACGAGCTGAGCGAAATTCTGCACGCTATCGAGAAAAACACCGTTCGTAGCCGCGTTCTGGCAGGCGAGCCGCGTATCGATGGTCGTGAAAAAGACATGATCCGTGGTCTGGACGTTCGTACTGGCGTTCTGCCACGTACTCACGGTTCCGCGCTGTTCACCCGTGGCGAAACGCAGGCGTTGGTTACCGCAACCCTGGGTACTGCACGTGACGCACAGAACATCGACGAACTGATGGGCGAGCGTACTGACAGCTTCCTGTTCCACTACAACTTCCCTCCGTACTCCGTCGGTGAGACCGGTATGGTTGGCTCGCCGAAGCGTCGTGAAATTGGTCACGGTCGTCTGGCGAAGCGCGGCGTGCTGGCAGTGATGCCGGAAGCAGACAAATTCCCGTACACCGTTCGTGTGGTGTCTGAAATCACCGAATCTAACGGCTCTTCTTCTATGGCTTCCGTGTGTGGTGCCTCTCTGGCGCTGATGGATGCAGGCGTGCCAATCAAAGCCGCCGTTGCGGGTATCGCAATGGGCCTGGTGAAAGAAGGCGACAACTTTGTTGTTCTGTCTGACATTCTGGGCGATGAAGATCACCTGGGCGATATGGACTTCAAAGTCGCAGGTTCCCGCGAAGGTATCTCTGCGCTGCAGATGGATATCAAAATTGAAGGTATCACCAAAGAGATCATGCAGGTTGCTCTGAACCAGGCTAAAGGTGCGCGTCTGCACATCCTGGGCGTGATGGAACAGGCGATTAACGCGCCGCGCGGCGACATTTCTCAGTTCGCTCCGCGTATCCACACCATCAAGATCAATCCAGACAAGATCAAAGACGTTATCGGTAAGGGCGGTTCTGTAATCCGTGCTCTGACCGAAGAGACCGGCACCACTATCGAAATCGAAGATGACGGTACTGTGAAGATCGCAGCAACCGACGGTGAGAAAGCGAAATTCGCTATCCGCCGCATCGAAGAAATCACTGCAGAGATCGAAGTGGGCCGTATCTACGCGGGTAAAGTGACCCGTATCGTTGACTTTGGCGCATTCGTTGCCATCGGTGGCGGTAAAGAAGGTCTGGTACACATTTCTCAGATCGCCGACAAGCGCGTTGAGAAAGTGACCGATTACCTGCAGATGGGCCAGGAAGTCCCGGTTAAAGTTCTGGAAGTTGATCGCCAGGGCCGCATCCGTCTGAGCATTAAAGAAGCAACCGAGCAGTCTCCTGCTGCTGCGCCAGAAGCACCGGCAGCAGAACAGCAAGGCGAGTAAGGTTGCCATTTGCCCTCCGCTTTGCGGAGGGCCTATTATCAGGCAGGACGCCTTGTTAGCAGCCGGGGGACAGGACGTTCATCCAATAGTTGTCTTCGGGAGTGGGAAATGAAGCCTTTTTTGCGCTGGTGTTTCGTTGCGACAGCTTTAACGCTGGCAGGATGCAGCAACTCTGCCTGGCGTAAGAGCGAAGTCCTCGCAGTGCCATTGCAACCGACTTTGCAGCAGGAAGTGATTCTGGCACGCATGGAACAAATTCTTGCCAGTCGGGCTTTAACCGATGACGAACGCGCACAGCTTTTATATGAGCGCGGAGTGTTGTATGATAGTCTCGGTCTGAGGGCATTAGCGCGAAATGATTTCTCACAAGCGCTGGCAATCCGACCTGATATGCCTGAAGTATTCAATTACTTAGGTATATATTTAACGCAGGCAGGCAATTTTGATGCTGCCTATGAAGCGTTTGATTCTGTACTTGAGCTTGATCCAACTTACAACTACGCGCACTTGAATCGCGGTATCGCATTGTACTACGGCGGTCGTGATAAGTTAGCGCAAGATGATCTGCTGGCGTTTTATCATGACGATCCTAATGATCCTTTCCGCAGCCTGTGGCTTTACGTCGTTGAGCGAAAGCTCGATGAAAAGCAGGCCAAAGAAGCACTGAAACAGCGCTTCGACAGTTCGGATAAGGAACAGTGGGGATGGAACATTGTCGAGTTCTACCTGGGGAACATTAGCGAAGCAACGCTGATGGAACGCCTCAAGGCGGACGCAACGGATAACACCTCGCTCGCTGAGCATCTCAGTGAAACCAACTTCTATTTAGGTAAGTACTACCTAAGTCTGGGGGATAAGGACAGCGCCACGGCACTGTTCAAATTAGCGGTTGCTAACAACGTACACAACTTCGTTGAGCACCGTTATGCATTGTTGGAATTATCGCTCTTGGGCCAGGAGCAAGACGACCTGGCAGAATCGGACCAGCAATAGCTGACGACATAAACATCAGCCCGTAATCTTTTGATTGCCATCACCTTAACTGGTGAGGGCGTTGTTGTTCGTCAATACACCTACTTTGAGCCGGTTCACACTTTTCAATGAAAATTGCTAATCATTTTCACGATGAGCTAAGTAGACTGGCCGCCATTAATATCGAGGCACTTGTACTACATGGCTGAATTCGAAACCACTTTTGCAGATCTGGGCCTGAAGGCTCCTATCCTTGAAGCCCTTAACGATCTGGGTTACGAAAAACCATCTCCGATCCAGGCTGAGTGTATCCCACACCTGCTCTCTGGTCGTGACGTGCTGGGCATGGCCCAGACTGGTAGCGGTAAAACTGCAGCGTTCTCGCTGCCGCTGCTGAACAACATCGATCCGGACCTGCGTGCACCGCAGATCCTCGTCCTGGCTCCAACCCGTGAACTGGCTGTTCAGGTTGCAGAAGCTATGACGGAATTCTCTAAACATATGCGCGGCGTAAACGTGGTAGCCCTGTACGGCGGCCAGCGTTATGACGTGCAGTTACGCGCCCTGCGCCAGGGTCCACAGATTGTTGTCGGTACGCCGGGCCGTCTGCTGGATCACCTGAAGCGCGGTACTCTGGACCTCTCTAAACTGAGTGGTCTGGTACTGGATGAAGCAGATGAAATGCTGCGTATGGGCTTCATCGAAGACGTCGAAACTATCATGGCGCAGATCCCAGAAGGTCATCAGACCGCTCTGTTCTCTGCAACCATGCCGGAAGCAATCCGTCGCATCACCCGCCGCTTCATGAAAGAGCCGCAGGAAGTGCGTATTCAGTCAAGCGTTACCACTCGCCCGGACATCAGCCAGAGCTACTGGTCCGTGTACGGCATGCGCAAAAACGAAGCGCTGGTACGTTTCCTGGAAGCAGAAGATTTTGATGCGGCGATTATCTTCGTTCGTACCAAAAACGCGACTCTGGAAGTGGCTGAAGCCCTGGAGCGTAGCGGCTACAACAGCGCAGCGCTGAACGGCGACATGAACCAGGCCCTGCGTGAGCAGACTTTGGAACGTCTGAAAGACGGTCGTCTGGATATCCTGATTGCAACCGACGTGGCAGCACGTGGTCTGGACGTTGAGCGTATCAGCCTGGTTGTAAACTACGACATCCCAATGGATTCCGAGTCTTACGTTCACCGTATCGGTCGTACCGGTCGTGCGGGTCGTGCTGGCCGCGCGCTGCTGTTCGTTGAGAACCGCGAGCGTCGTCTGCTGCGCAACATCGAACGCACCATGAAGCTGACCATTCCAGAAGCTGACCTGCCAAATGCAGATCTGCTGGGCAAACGCCGCCTGGAAAAATTCGCCGCGAAAGTACAGCAGCAGCTGGAAAGCAGCGATCTGGATCAGTACCGTGCGCTGCTGTCGCAGATTCAGCCTACCGCTGAAGGCGAAGAGCTGGACATGGAAACCCTGGCTGCAGCACTGCTGAAAATGGCTCAGGGCGAACGTAGCCTGATCGTGCCGCCAGATGCGCCAATGCGTCCTAAGCGTGAATTCCGTGACCGTGACGATCGTTTCGAACGTCGTGGCGACCGTAATGACCGTGGCCCGCGTGGCGATCGTCCAGAGCGTGGTGGTGAAGACCGTCCACGTCGCGAGCGTCGTGACGCTGGCGAAATGGAACTGTACCGCATTGAAGTTGGCCGTGATGACGGTGTTGAAGTTCGTCATATCGTTGGCGCGATCGCTAACGAAGGTGATATCAGCAGCCGTTACATTGGTAACATCAAGCTGTTCGGTACTCACTCCACCATCGAGCTGCCTAAAGGCATGCCGGGCGAAGTACTGCAGCACTTTACGCGCACCCGCATCCTGAACAAGCCGATGAACATGCAGCTAATGGGTGATGCACAGCCTCGCTCCGATCGCGGTGGCGAACGTCGTGGCGGTGGTCGCAGCTTCGGTGGCGAGCGTCGTGAAGGCGGTCGTAGCGAAGGTCGCGGTGAACCACGTCGTTTTTCCGGCGAACGCCGTGAAAGCCGTGGCCCACGTCGTGACGAAGGCTCAAGTCGTCGCCGTGACGCGTAAGCCTTACGCACCTGACGTAAAGTAAAATATACAGCCCCGATAAATGCTATCGGGGCTTTTTTTATTTCCTTTGTACTCTTGTACTGGTACAGTGCTGCACATTAACATGCATCACCGCATTATTGACTGGAGAAATGGCTGTATGGCGACACTAACCACCACCCAAACGTCACCTTCGCTGCTTGGCGGCGTGGTGATCATCGGCGGTACCATCATTGGTGCTGGGATGTTTTCCCTGCCCGTGGTCATGTCCGGTGCGTGGTTCTTCTGGTCGCTGGCGGCGCTGGTGTTCACCTGGTTCTGCATGCTCCACTCCGGGCTGATGATCCTTGAAGCGAACCTGAACTACCGCATTGGCTCAAGCTTCGACACCATCACCAAAGATCTGCTGGGCAAAGGCTGGAACCTGGTGAACGGGCTGTCCATCGCGTTTGTGCTCTACATCCTGACCTACGCATATATTTCGGCGAGCGGCTCAATCCTGCATCACACCTTCTCAGAGATGTCGCTGAACGTTCCGGCGCGTCTGGCGGGGCTATGCTTTGCGCTGGCTGTGGCGTTTATCGTCTGGATGAGTACCAAAGCGGTGAGCCGCATGACGGCGATCGTGCTGGGCGCGAAGGTCATCACCTTCTTCCTGACCTTCGGCAGCCTGCTGGGGCACGTGACGCCCGCCACGCTGTTTAACGTCGCGGAAGTGAATACCTCCTACACACCGTACCTGCTGATGACGCTGCCGTTCTGTCTGGCGTCGTTCGGCTACCACGGCAACGTGCCGAGCCTGATGAAGTACTACGGCAAAGATCCGCGCACCATCGTGAAGTGTCTGGTCTACGGCACGCTGCTGGCGCTGGGGCTGTACGTGATTTGGCTGCTGGGGACGATGGGCAACATCCCGCGTCCGGAATTTATCGGCATTGCCCAGAAGGGCGGTAACATCGACGTGCTGGTGCAGGCCCTGAGCGGCGTGCTGAACAGCCGCAGCCTGGATCTGCTGCTGGTTATCTTCTCTAACTTTGCGGTGGCGAGCTCTTTCCTCGGCGTGACCCTGGGGCTGTTTGACTACCTGGCGGATCTGTTTGGCTTTGATGATTCTGCCATGGGGCGCTTCAAAACCGCGCTGCTGACGTTCCTGCCGCCGATTGTGGGCGGCCTGCTGTGGCCGAACGGCTTCCTCTACGCCATTGGCTATGCAGGGCTGGCGGCAACCATCTGGGCGGCGATTGTACCGGCGCTGCTGGCGCGTAAATCACGTAAACGCTTCGGCAGCCCCAAATTCCGCGTCTGGGGCGGCAAGCCGATGATTGCGCTGATCCTGGTGTTTGGCGTTGGCAACGCGCTGGTTCACGTGCTGTCGAGCTTTAACCTGTTGCCCGTGTATCAATAAGTCTTTTGTGCCGGATGGCGGCTACGCCTTATCCGGCCTACGCGATCCCGTAGGCCCGGTAAGCGCAGCGCCACCGGGCGAAACAATGGCTATCCCACCAACTCCTCTTTCACCTGCATCGCCAAGTCAAACGAATGCAAACGCGCCTGGTGATCGAAAATCTGACCGTTAACCATAATCTCATCCGCCTGCGTCTCGCTCAGTACCGCGTCCAGCCCGTGGCGCACTTTCGCTTTATCACCCACCAGCGACATGCTCAGCGCCTGCTGAACGCCATACTGCTCGGAGGCGGACCACAGCTGGTGCATATTCTCTACCGGTGGCGGAAGCTGGCCGGTCTCGCCGCGGCGCAGCTTCATAAACGCCTGCTGCATTGAGGTAAACAGGAATTCAGCGTCGCGGTTGCTGTCTGCGGCAATGATGTTAATACATACCATCGCGTACGGCTTCTCAAGACGCTCGGACGGTTTGAAGTTCGTGCGGTACAGATGCAGCGCCTGGTGCAGCATATCCGGCGCGAAGTGCGAGGCAAACGCAAACGGCAGCCCCAGCTGTGCGGCGAGCTGGGCGCTGTACAGGCTTGAGCCTAGCAGCCACACCGGGATCTTCTCACCGTAACCCGGTACCGGGCGTACGTGCGGGTTCGGATCGCGCGCGTCGAACCAGTCCACCAGCTCAGCCACGTCGCGCGGAAAATTGTCGATATCACCGCTCATATGGCGGCGCAGGGCGCGCATGGTTGGCTGGTCGCTGCCTGGCGCGCGGCCAAGCCCCAGGTCAATTCGGCCCGGGTATAAGGTATTCAGCGTACCAAACTGCTCGGCGATAACGAGCGGGGCGTGGTTCGGCAGCATCACGCCGCCGGATCCCAGGTGCAGGGTAGTGGTATTTGCTGCAAGATAGCCAATCAGTACCGAGGTGGCGGCGCTGGCGATGCCTACCATGTTGTGATGCTCGGCCAGCCAGTAGCGGTGGTAGCCACGCTTTTCGGCCAACTGAGCCAGATCCAGAGAGTGCGAAAAGGCTTCTCTTGCCGAGGAGCCTTGTGGGATCGGCGCCAGATCCAGCACCGAAAACGGAATGGTTTTGTCAGTCATAACAGCTCACTTTGTCGACGGTGAATCTTTAATACTGCATTAAAAAATGATAACCGTTGTTAACAAAGTGAGCCTTTTTTACGCCTGCAGCTCCAGCCCGGCCAGACGCTTCCAGTAACCGTTGCAGTCGCTGTTGGCCGTCAGCGGCAGCGGCGCGGCACCGTTTTCGTTGGCGCGGAAGGCGTCCAGCATCGCGAACACGCCGGTATCGAGCGGCGACAGCCGCACCATATCCACCAGCCCGTCCATCGACGCCAGCTCGTTGCCGAGGTTATAAACATAGCCGCTCATGGTCTGAATGCCGTTCAGGACAAACACCTGCTGGTTCTCCTGCGACAGCATGCTGCGCCCGTTCGGGTACTTGATGCAGCAGGTTTCGCATTCGTCTTTCGGACGATCTTCCGACCGCGCGGTAAAGCAGCGGGCGGAGTAGGCCAGCGGCAGATGGCCGTAGCTCAGCACTTCCACTTCGAACTGATTGCGTATGCCCAGCTCGTCGCACTGATTCAGCAGGTTTGCCAGCCAGTCGCGGGAGAGTTCTACCGGCATGCACCAGCGCGTCATCCCCTGCTTGAGCAGTAGGCGCAGGGTCACGGCGTTGTAGCAGTTAAGCGCGTGGCCCGCGACAAACGGCAGCTTACGCTCGGCGCACATATTCACCACGCCGAGATCGCTCGCTTCCAGCAGGAACTCGCCGTTTTCGACGTAGCGCTTCAGCTCGCCCAGTTCGGACGAGGCCTGCACCAGCGCGAGCGTTGAGAGCACCACCTGCTTGCCGCTCCCGGCCAGGCTTTTCGCCATATCCAGCCAGTCGCCCACTTTGGTGGCGCGGCGCTTGCTGCACACCGCTTCGCCGAGGTAAATCACGTCGGCGCTGCTGGTGGCGGCCTGTTGGTAAAAATCTTCCAGCGTCTCTTTTGGCCAGTAGTAGAGCACCGGTCCTAATGAATATTTCATGATTATCTCACTGCCATTTACGGTGATACGCGCCAAGCGTGGTTTGCGTGCCTTCGGACATTGAACCGAGCGTCTCCATCCAGGCCGGCTGCGGGGCGTAGTTCTGCGGGTCCGCCATGCAGCGGTCGATGGCCTGACGCCACACTTTCGCCACCTGGCTCACGTAGGCCGGGCTGCGCTGGCGACCTTCGATTTTCACCGAGGCGATATTGGCCGCCAGCAGCTCTGGCAGCAATTCCAGCGTGTTAAGGCTGGTGGGCTCTTCCAGCGCGTGGTAGCGCTCGCCGTCGACCAGATAGCGGCCTTTGCACAGCGTTGGATAACCGGCGTTTTCACCGTCCTGATAGCGATCGATCAGCACTTCATTTAGACGAGATTCCAGCCCCTGAGGCGTTTGCTGCCAGCGAACAAAGCGGGCAGGGGAGCAGGCTCCGACGGTATTCGGTGATTCACCGGTGAGATAAGAGGAAAGATAGCAGCGACCTTCAGCCATGATGCACAGGCTGCCGAAGGCAAAAACCTCAAGCGGCACTGGCGTGACGCGGGCGAGTTGCTTAACCTGATGAATAGAGAGCACGCGCGGCAGCACCACGCGGGCGACGTCGAAGTTTTGATGATAAAAACGCACGGCTTCTTCGTTGGTGGCGGATGCCTGAACAGAGACGTGGCGCTCAATATGCGGATAACGTTCTGCCGCATACTCAAGCATGGCGAGGTCGGCCAGGATCAGCGCATCGGCGCCGAGCTGCGCCGCCATATCCACCGCGCGCTGCCAGCGTGCGTAGCCGTCAGGATGGGCAAAGGTATTGATGGCAATGTGCAGCTTGCGGCGGTGCTGGTGAACGAAGTTAACGGCTTCCTGAAGCTTTTTCTCCGTAAAGTTGAGGCCAGCAAAATGGCGGGCGTTGGTGTCATCTTTCAGCCCGATATAGACCGCATCGGCCCCATTTTCGATGGCCGCCTTAAGCGCCGGAAGATTTCCGGCAGGGCAGAGCAGCTCCATAAATTATCCTGATGTTGTCGATCGCAGGGATCGCAAAATTGTTAACGAGCTGGGATTTTAATTAACCCATACGCGACAATTTTTGATTTAAGGCAGCTAATGGCGTATTGATGACACCAATAATGAGGTAAGCCGGACGTCGGTTTGTTGATTTACGCCGCTATGTTCTGGAATGGATGTGGCAAAATAGCGGGATTACAGATATCAGGGAGTAAAGCTCGTGCTGGAGAAACTGCGTTCACGTCTCGTACAATTTGGTCCATCAATGCTGAGCGTGCCGGTCAAGCTGGCACCGTTCGCGCTTAAACGTCAGGTGCTGGAGCAGGTGCTGAGCTGGCAGTTCCGTCAGGCGCTGCAGGATGGCGAGCTGGAATTTCTGGAAGGCCGCTGGTTAAGCATTGAGGTGCGCGACATCGGGCTGCGCTGGTTTACCTCCGTTGAGAACGGCCAGCTGATCGTGCGCGAGTCCGCCGAGGCGGACGTGAGCTTTAGCGCAGACGCCAGCGATCTGCTGATGATCGCCGCGCGTAAGCAGGACCCGGATACGCTCTTCTTCCAGCGCCGTCTGGTGATTGAAGGCGACACGGAGCTGGGCCTGTACGTGAAGAATTTAATGGATGCCATTGAGCTGGAGCAGATGCCGAAAGCGCTGCGCGTGATGTTAATGCAAATGGCAGATTTCGTTGAGGCCGGGCTGAAAACCCCGCCGGACGGTAAACACACTTCAGTAGGTGAGCCATGCTGATTCGAGTCGAAATTGGGATTGATGCACCGGGTATCGATGCATTGTTACGCCGCTCTTTTGAGAGCGATGCGGAAGCCCAGCTGGTCCACGATCTCCGCGAAGACGGCCTGATCACGCTGGGGCTGGTTGCCACCGATGACGAAGGTCAGGTGGTGGGCTATGTGGCCTTCAGCCCGGTGATCGTTCAGGGCGAGGATCTTCAGTGGGTCGGAATGGCACCCCTGGCGATCGATGAAAACTATCGCGGGCAGGGTCTGGCGCGCCAGCTGGTCTATGAAGGGCTGGATTCGCTCAATGAGTTCGGTTACGCGGCCGTTGTCACGCTGGGCGATCCGGCGTTCTATGGCCGTTTAGGCTTTGAGCAGGCCGCGCATTACGATCTGCGCTGCCGCTGGCCGGGTACGGAATCCGCTTTCCAGGTCCATCGCCTGGCGGACGATGCGCTCAACGGCGTCAATGGCCTGGTCGAGTATCACGACCATTTCAATCGCTTTTAATCAGGCTCTCGCGTAGCGCCTCAAAGGAGCCGTCTCCGGTCACGAGGCGCTCTTTCTGGCGCTTCGTCAGCTGCTTGATGCGATATTCCAGCCTCAGCGCCAGCGAACGGTCGCCGACGGCCGCTGAGAAGGCGAGCCGTAATTCCCCTTTCCCCCGCAGCGCCTTAGCGCCTTTCCCCGTTTGATGCTGTAAAAAACGCCGCGCCACATCGGTAGTGATCCCGGTGTAGAGGGCGTTATCAGCGGTTCGGACAAGATAGAGAAACCAGCACACGGTAAACGGATTCAGTATGTTAAGGTGAACGCACCATAGCATGAGAGAGAACGAAAATGGAAACACTGGCCGCCATTAGCCGCTGGCTGGCGAAGCAGCATGTCGTGACCTGGTGCGTCTATGACGAGGGTGAGATGTGGTGCGCGAACGCGTTTTATTACTACGATCCGGAGCGCGTGGCGTTTTACGTCATGAGCGAAGACAAAACCCGGCATGCGCAGATGACCGGCCAGCAGGCGAAGATAGCTGGCACGGTAAACGGCCAGCCGAAAACCGTCGCACTGATCCGCGGGGTGCAGTTCAAAGGTGAAATCCGTCGGCTGGACGGAGAAGAGAGCGACGCGCGGCGTAAACACTACACGCGTCGCTTCCCTGTTGCGGCTGCGCTAAAGGCCCCGGTGTGGGAAATCCGCCTCGATGAGCTGAAATTTACCGACAACACCCTGGGTTTTGGCAAAAAGCTGCACTGGTTACGTCCCGAGCAGGCGTAGCGCTTCCCGGTTAAACGCCGGGAGATCGTCCGGGGTGCGGCTGGTGATCAGCTGGTCCTTGTCGTTCACGACCTCCTGATCGTAAAACTCCGCGCCCGCGTTTTTCAGATCGATAACGATCGGCTTCACGGCGGTCAGTTTGCGCCCGCGCACGACTTCGGCGCTGATCAGCAGCTGCGGACCGTGACAGATAGCAAACACCGGTTTGCCTGTTCCCACGAAGTCACGGGTAAACGTCACGAAGCGCTCGTCCCCGCGCAGGGAATCCGGTGAATGGCCGCCGGGTAACAGCAGGGCGTCGAAATCGGACGGGCTGACGTTATCGATAGACTCATCAATCGTCACGCTGGCTTCTCCCTTATGGCCTTTCACCGTTTTGCCCGCTTCTTTCTCAATGGTGATGACCTCATGTCCCGCCTTGCGGAATGCCTCTGCAGGAGAGGTGAATTCTGAATCTTCAAACTCGTCGGTAATCAAGACTGCGATTTTCTTGCCCATGCTTCCTCCGTTGTTTTGGGTTCAGACTGATTTTTCTCCGTTTGTGGTAAATACTTACCTGTAACAGACTTCTAAGTGTGGTAGACCACGCTGAGTTCGCAAACGGACAATTCTGTAAAGGGGATACGATGAGTCAGGTATTGATTACGGGTGCTACCGGGCTGGTGGGCGATCATCTGCTGCGGCTGCTGATTCAGGATCGCCATGTGAACTACATTGCTGCTCCGACGCGTCGCCCGCTGGCGGATATCTCGGGCGTCTTTAACCCGCACGATCCGCAGCTGACCGACGCACTGGCGCAGGTTCAGGATCCCATTGATATCGCCTTTTGCTGTCTCGGCACCACGCGGCGCGAGGCGGGCAGTAAAGAGGCATTTATCCACGCCGACTACACGCTGGTGGTGGATACGGCGCTCACCGCGAAAAAGCTGGGGGCGAAGCATTTTCTGGTCGTAAGCGCCCACGGTGCAAATGCCAGCTCGCCTTTCTTCTATAACAAGGTGAAGGGCAAAATGGAGGATGCGCTGATTGCGCAGAAGTGGGAGCGCCTGACGATCGTGCGCCCCTCCATGCTGATCGGTCATCGCGACGAGCGGCGTTTTAACGAGTCATTTTTTGCGCCGCTGTTTCGTATCCTTCCCGGCAACTGGAAATCCATCGAGGCGCGGGACGTGGCGCGCGCGATGCTAAAAGAGGCGCTTTCTCCCTCGCAGGAAGGCGTGAACATCATCCCTTCGGCAAAACTGCGTGAAATCGCACAGGGCGAGGCGTAAACTCCCCCGGCTAATTAAATAACACTCTCCGGGGAATGCTATGACTGGTCAGTCTTCATCTCAGGCGGCTACGCCTTTTCAGTGGTGGAAGCCCGCACTTTTCTTTCTCGTGGTCATTGTCGGCCTCTGGTATGTGAAATGGCAGCCGTACTACGGCAAAGCCTTCACCGCTGCCGAAACGCACAGCATCGGTAAATCTATTCTCGCTCAGGCTGATTCCAGCCCGCTTCAGGCGGCATGGGATTACGCCATGGTTTACTTCCTTGCCGTCTGGAAAGCCGCCGTGCTCGGCGTGATTCTGGGCTCGCTGATACAGGTGCTTATCCCGCGCAACTGGCTGGTGAAAACGCTGGGGCAGCCGCGCTTTCAGGGCACGCTGCTGGGGACCATTTTCTCCCTGCCGGGCATGATGTGCTCCTGCTGCGCCGCACCGGTTGCGGCGGGTATGCGTCGTCAGCGCGTGTCGATGGGCGGCGCGCTGGCGTTCTGGATGGGTAACCCGCTGCTCAACCCGGCAACGCTGGTCTTTATGGGCTTCGTGCTTGGGTGGCATTTCGCGTTCATCCGCCTGGTCGCCGGGCTGCTGACCGTGCTGGTGGTGGCGACGCTGGTGCAAAAACTGGTGAAGGATACTGCCGCAGAACCCGCAGCCGTTGAGCTGGACGTCAGCGAGCCGGAGGGTGGCTTCTTTGCCCGCTGGGGTATCGCGCTGTGGCAGCTTTTCTGGAGCACCATCCCGGTTTATATCCTGGCGGTGCTGGTATTGGGGGCGGCGCGCGTCTGGCTCTTCCCGCATGCGGATGGCGCTATCGACAACACGCTGATGTGGGTCATTGCGATGGCCGTTGCAGGCTGCCTCTTCGTGATCCCTACGGCGGCGGAAATTCCGATTGTTCAGACTATGATGCTGGCGGGCATGGGCACCGCACCGGCGCTGGCGCTGCTGATTACGCTGCCGGCGATCAGCCTGCCGTCGCTCATCATGCTGCGTAAGTCATTCCCGGCGAAAGCGCTATGGCTGACTGCGGGGCTGGTGGCGTTGAGCGGGGTGATAGTGGGGAGTGTTGCGTTGCTGTAAAAAAAAGCCCGGTGGCGCTAGCGCTTACCGGGCCTACAGTAAGGTGTGGCTTACTTAATGTACGTAAACGCGGTGGTAACGTGCTTCACGCCGCTCACCCGGCTGGCGATATCCGCCGCCGCTTTCCCTTCACGTTCGGTCACCAGGCCCAGCAGGAACACTTCGCCGTTCTCGGTGGTCACCTTCACGTTAGAGGATTTCACCTGATCGGAGCCCAGCAGCTGGGAGCGAACTTTGGTGGTAATCCAGGTATCGGATGAGGCGTCTCCCAGGCCAATTGGCTGGCCCTGACGCACTTCGTTAAACACTTCCGTAGTACCTTCTACGCCCATCGCAATTTGTTTCGCGCGTGAGGCCAGATCCATATTCGGTGCCTGGCCTGCCAGCAGCACTTTGCCCTGGTAAGCCGTCACGTTGATGCGCGCTTCTTTCTTGATTTGTTCGTCTTTCGACAGCGCGCTGTTGACGCGAAGTTCAAGCGTACCGTCATCTACCTGTGTTCCAACAGAACGCGGATCGGTTGCCGCTTTGGTACCCACTGCCGCGGTGCCGACAACGGCCGCTGCAATACATCCCTGAAGTAACAGTGCAGACGTTAGGACTGCGAGGGTCGATAAAGCCTTCATTAGTACTCCTTAATCATCCTGGTGAGGAAAAAGCGTGTTATCGATCAGATCGCATAAGCAGTTTACCGTCAGCATATGCATTTCCTGAATACGCGCGCTGCGGTGGGACGGAATGCGGATCTCCACATCCTGCGGCCCCAGTAAACCTGCCAGCTCGCCGCCGTCATAGCCGGTCAGGGCCACGATAGTCATATCGCGGGTGACGGCTGCTTCAACGGCTTTGACGATATCCCGGCTGTTGCCGCGCGTGGAGATCGCCAGCAGCACGTCTCCGGCATGGCCCAGGGCGCGCACCTGCTTAGCGTAAATCTCGTCATGCAGACGATCGTTAGCAATCGCTGTTAAGACCACATTATCGGTATTTAGTGCAATGGCGGGTAAACTCGGTCGTTCTGTTTCAAAACGATTGATCATGCTGGCAGCAAAATGCTGTGCGTTGGCGGCTGACGTGCCATTGCCACAACAGAGGATTTTGTTGCCATTCAACAGGGACTGTACCAGCGTCATGGCTGCGCGAGAGATCGCGTCCGGGAGGGCTTCCGCCGCGGCAATCTGAGTCTGGATGCTTTCTGTGAAGCACACTTTAATTCTTTCGAGCACGTTATCCCTTTTAAATCTTAATTATGCGTCTTCGCCAAAAGCGTTTTTAAGCCAGTCGATCTCATTTCCGGTGAAGGCTATCACATCGAACCGGCAATCCACAGTATCAAAACTCCCATTATGGCGGGCGAGCCACAAGTGGGCAGTCTGTAATAATTTTTGTTGTTTGGCGAACGTCACGCTGGCGGCAGCACCGCCAAAACGGGATGACTGTCGAAAACGCACTTCAACAAACACGGTGGTGTGACCTTCTTTCATAATCAGGTCGATTTCGCCGCCGCGTCCGCGGACGTTGGCGGCGACGAAGCGCAGTCCTTTGCCTTCAAGCCAGCGACGCGCTTTTAACTCCCACGCGTCACCGGTCTCTTTACGGCTTAACTGGCCGGGACGATTTGCCCCTGCTGGTATTTGAGCCATGATAACTTCCTGTTAATCACACAATCCTGAGTGGCGGTCAGATCGCCGGTATTGCCGTTAAGCTCAAAGCCCGGCACCTGGCGCATCTGGGTAAAGTGGTTTGCCAGCGCCCATGCATCGACACCCATCGCATACAGACGCGCCAGCGAGTAGTCGTTACGTACCGCGCCGAGCGCCTGCTGCATCAGCGCCGGGTTGCTGCCCGCCAGCATTGGGATTTCACTGTACTGAAGGCCATCCATCTCCAGACGGAAATCCGGGCCAGCGGTGCCCTGCGCGCTGCGCGAGCTGGCGTAGAGCGTTGCGCCGCTCTGGCTGCCGTTACGCATCGCGATCATTGGCTTAATGAAGGCAATCTCTTCCGGCGTGGCGACGATATAGGCCGCATCGACTTTACCGCCCCCGCTAATTTGCGCGTCGGTTGGCGGAGCTGGAATGGTCAGGCCGCCGATGGTCACGCCCTGCTGCTGCGGCAGGCTTGCGGAGACCGGGCTGCCGTTCAGCGCAATGCCTGCACCGCCGTTGACGCCTGCTCTCAGCTCAGAGGCCGAACCAAACTTCTGCTGCAGCACTACGCCGCCGCCGAGCGTTTGCCACTCCTGAGCAAAGGCATTTGCCACGCGATCGCCCAGCGTGCTGCGTGGGATGAGCAGCAGCGGAGCCTGCTTACCCTGCTCGTGAATATGACGCGCCGCGTCGCGCGCTTCGTCTTCCGGAGAAAGCGCGAAGTAGCAGATGTTGGCGCGGTTTTGCACGTTCTCTGGCTGGTTGAGCGCCAGCACGTTCAGCGTGGTGTTGCTCTTCATCAGCTCTTCCACGTTGTTTTTCAGCAGCGGGCCGACAACGATGCTCGCGCCATCTTTTTGCACCTGGGCCAGTACCTGGTCAAGCGGCTGAGAACTGGTGTCGTAGATTTTCAGCTCAGCGCCCGGCGCAGCGCTGGTGGTTGCCACGGTTTGTGGCTGGGCGACAGGCTGCTGTTCCGCTGGCGCGGTTTGCGGCTGCGGCTGTTCAGCCGTTGCCGGGGCAGGTGTTTCTGCCGGTGCTGGAGGGGTTGTCGCAGGCGTCGTCGGCGCGGTGACCGGGTTCTGCATGGTGCCCTGCGCAGGCGTTTGCGCCGTGGTCAGGTCGCTGGTCTCTGCGGCAGACGGGCTAACAACGTCATTCACGTTGGCTGCCTGAGCGGCCTGCTCCGGAACTGCGCTGCCGGACACTGGCGTGATGCCATTTTTCGCCGCTTCAAAACCTTGCTGAATGGTGCGGCCAAATACCGCCGCCTGGCCGTTCAACGGCAGAAGCAGGGCGATTTTGCTGGTGGAGGCTGGCTTGAAGTTCTGCACGTTCACCAGCTGGGTTGGCAGCATTTTTGCGCCCGGGTTTTGCGGATAGCGGGTCTGCCAGTCGGTAATGCCGGCTTTCAGCATCTTTGGATCGCTGCGGTTGGTCAACCACATCTGCTGCAGATCCAGCCAGCCCTGCAGCACGTTTTCGTCTGCATTGATGACCAATGCCCGAGCCTGCTCCTGCGTCATGGACGCGAGCGCCTGCCAGGTCGCATCGATATTTTTCTGCTTGTCCGCACCGGCGAGCAGCGGCTCCTGTGCGATCAGGGCGCGCAGCAGCGTCAGCGAAGGGCGACCCTGTTCAGCGGTGATACCGGCCTGCCAGAAGCGAGCCTGCTGATTTTTATCCAGCGCGCTGACGTCGATATTGCCGAGAATTTTCTTCGCGGACTCGTAATTTTTCAGCGCCACCTTCAGCTCGGCCGACAGCAGACCCTGCTCACGACGCTGGGTGTCGTTAAGATCCTGAGGCAGCTGGTTGAACAGTTCAGCGGCCTGCTGGGTTTTACCCTCTTTCAGCAGTGCACGAATGGCGAGTAATTGCCAGTTGATCCTGGTATCATTTGAGCTCTGCGACATTTGTTGCAGATAAAAACCAGAATCAGCCTGAGCCGAACCCTGCATATGGGCAGCGGTCTGGTCGGGTGCCTGGGTGCCACAGCCAGCGAAGATCAGGGCTGCCAGCAGGAGAGGCACGCTACGCGCGGCTTTTGTTCGAAGTAACGTTAAGGGTACCATACTGTATCCAGTGATTTTTTTTACGCAATGCTCAATATTAAATCGGCAATACGGACTAAACAATGAAACAACACGAAACGGCGGATAATTCTCAAGGCCAGCTTTATATTGTACCTACTCCTATCGGGAATTTGTCTGATATTACCCAACGTGCGCTGACCGTATTGCAAGCTGTTGATTTAATTGCCGCTGAAGATACTCGCCACACGGGTTTACTGCTGCAACACTTTGCGATAAACGCCCGCATGTTTGCCCTGCACGATCACAACGAGCAGCAAAAAGCCGAAACGCTGGTGGCGAAGCTCAAGGAAGGGCAGAACATTGCGCTGGTCTCTGACGCCGGTACGCCGCTGATTAACGATCCTGGCTACCACCTGGTGCGCACCTGCCGTGAAGCAGGCATCCGCGTCGTGCCGCTGCCGGGGCCGTGCGCCGCCATCGCGGCGCTGAGCGCGGCGGGTCTGCCGTCCGATCGCTTCTGCTATGAAGGTTTCCTGCCCGCCAAATCCAAGGGCCGCCGCGATGTCTTAAAAGAGCTTGAAGCTGAACCGCGCACTCTGATTTTCTATGAATCAACCCACCGCCTGCTGGAAAGCCTGGACGATATGGTGACCGTCTGGGGAGAAGCCCGCTACGTGGTGCTGGCGCGCGAGCTGACCAAAACCTGGGAAACGATCCACGGCGCGCCGGTGGGCGAGCTGCTGGCGTGGGTGAAGGAAGACGAGAATCGCCGCAAGGGCGAAATGGTGCTGATTGTCGAAGGGCATAAGGCACAGGAGGACGCGCTTCCAGCCGACGCGCTGCGCACGCTGGCGCTGCTGCAGGCAGAACTGCCGCTGAAGAAGGCCGCTGCGCTGGCGGCGGAAATTCACGGCGTGAAGAAGAATGCGCTGTACAAGTATGCGCTGGAGCAGCAGGGGGAGTAATTCCTGCTGTTGTTGTGCCGGGTGGCGGCTGCGCCTTACCCGGCCTACAGATCTTTATGCGCCTTTTAGTGAGCAGGCACTGCCTCAAACACCAGCGTTTCCAAGGGCTGCAGCGTAATCACCACGGCATTTTTATACTCCCCTGGTACGGTTGAATTACGCCCGTACACCGCCTTCAAACCGTATTGCGTGGCACCACCCGTCGGGATCTCAAAGTCTCTGGTCAGATCCAGGTAGTAGCTTTGCGGCTTATCCGACGGGTTACGCAAGCCGAGAATCGCTTTGTCCTTGCTCCAGGATGCCCAGCCGTAAACCTGCAGCGCGGTGGGATCGCCACCAATCCAGTGCGTGTCCACCAGCACGCCGGCGTTATCCCGCGACCACTTCGCGGCCTGTGCCAGGGTGTCCCACTTCGCCTTGTTGAGCATGGACGGGGTGATATACAGCTCCTGCAGCTGGGTGCCGGTCGCGAAGTAGCTCCAGACCTGATCGGCAAAGTCACCGTCCGTCTGGACTTTCTCCAGGCCGTAATAGGCATTTTCGGCGCTGACGATCCCGTGGTACATCAGCGAGTTCAGCGGGAACAGCGGGCCTTTGCGCACAATGGAGCGGTAGGTTTCGGCATCGCGATAGGTCATCCACTGCTGCACCGGCGTGCCGGGGCCGTACAGATTTATGTCATCCCCCTGACGCCAGATTGAATCCGCGTAGAACAGCCAGGACGGGCTGGCGTCGGTGCCGGTCGTCAGGTTGATAAACAGATTCGGGTTAGCGCTGCGCATGTTATGCAGCAGAGCGATGGAGGCGTCAAAATCCGAGGCAAACGGGCTGCCCTGGATGTGCGAATTGGCATTGCCCATCCCGTCGAGCTTGAACGAGGTAATGTGCTCGTTTTTGATCAGCTTGATAATCTGTTCATTGAAGTTTTTAAAATAGTTCGGCCCGGACAGCGCCAGCTTCCCGTCCACCGTTTCGAAACCGTATTCCTTCGCATGCGAGACGCGCGTATCGCGCGGCTTGTTGTAACCACCCCACGGCGAAAGCCACAGCCCGACGGAGCTGTGCAGGCTGTCGGCTTTCTCTCGTACCTTGCCAAAGCCGTTGCTGAATGCCGGGCCAAACAGCCAGCGTCCGGTAAGATCGTCCCAGCCGTCGTCCAGCAGGAAGGCGTCCAGCGCCACGCCGCGTCCGGTGATAAATTCCTTATTCCACTCATCCATGCGGCCAAGCACGTCCTGCTCGGAGTAGGGGGTAAAGAAACCGATATCCATCCAGCTGTTGTAGTGCAGGTAAGGCTTGTACGGGCGTGGACGCACGGCGTCGATGAACTGGTTCACGCTGCGGCGCAGCTGGCTGGTTTCGGGGAAGGTACCGAAATACGCGGTATAGCTCACCGGCGTCTCCGGCTGGATCGGCGTTTTTAATTCGACGTTGAGGTTGGTCGTCGCTTCATAGGCGTAGGTATTAACGATCGGCTTATCCGGCAGGATAAAGAACGAGTCAGCGATAATCGGCGAGCTGTTGATTGCCCCGTCAACGTAAGGTGCCTGAGCCTGTTTTTTCGTCGGGAAGAAGGTAATTTTTGCCACGTTTCGCGGTTGCCCGACGGCAGCAAGCGTGTAGTCGATGCTGGCGTACTTCCCCTTCACCAGGTTTAACTTCACCGTTACGTTAAAGTCCGGATGGGTAAAGTCGATGATAATTGCACTGTCCTGCTTTTCGACGTGCTTGATTTTGAAATCAGCGGTGTGGATTTTTGTTTCATCCGGCAGCGTCAGAAAGAACAGCTCCTGCGGGGTGATGGGATGGTTGGCAGTAGTATCTTTCACCACCACCGTTGAATTTGCGTCATCAAAGGACAGAGCAAGCTTATCGTTGGTGAGCGTGTAGTTTGCCGCCATAGCGCTACAGGGAACGACAAGGGCAAGCATTGAGAGGGTGAGGTTTTTTTTCATCAGAATAAGATCCTTTTTGTTATGCTTCAGCCGGAAGCAGCAACCGATTTGCCGAGCCGCAAACGGCGATCTTGCTTCTGACCACCTCTTTCATGGCGTCCATGCCGACCCGCATGTAGAAGCGCGGATCGTTACCCTGCGGATTTTCGGCAAACCAGGCTTTAACCGCGTCAGAGAAGGCGATTTTCAGCTCGGTCGCCACGTTCACTTTGCACACGCCCAGCTCGATGGTGCGGCGTACAAACTCATCCGGCACATCGCTCGCGCCGTGCAGCACCAGCGGCACGGTGACCACTTCGCGGATCTCGGCCAGCCGCTGGAAGTCGATTTTCGGACGTTTGGTATAGAGGCCGTGCGCGGTGCCGATGGCGACGGCAAGGCTGTCTACGCCGGTCAGCTCGACGAAGCGTTTCGCTTCCTGCGGATCGGTGAGGAACGCGCTTTCGGCGTCCACGCTCATGTCATCCTCCACGCCGCCCAGGCGGCCCAGCTCGGCCTCGACGCTGCAGTCGTTGAGGTGGCAGAAATCGACCACCGACTTCACCAGCTTCACGTTTTGTTCAAACGGATAGTGGCTGCCGTCGATCATCGCGCTGCGCACGCCCGCGTTGACCTTGCGGCGAATATCGTCCAGCGATTCGTGGTGATCGAGGTGCAGCGCCAGCGGCATGTCGTAGGTGTGGGAGTACGCGCTGCACAGGGCGTAGATCTCTTCCAGCGCGATATGCTTAAAGGTGCCCGGCGTGCCCGCCAGGATCACCGGCGATCGCATTTCGCTGCACGCTTCGAGGATCGCCTGGATCGTCTCCGCGTTGTGGATGTTGAATGCCGGAACGGCGTAGCCTTTTGCCTGCGCGTCCTGCAGAAGGTATTTGGTAGAAATAATACTCATGATCCGATCCTCTTAAGCCTGCCACGGGTGAATAACAACGCCCTGCACCACGCGGTTGACCGTCCCGCTGGCGGATGGCGTATCGGGCGTATTGCCTACGCTGAGCGACTGCGTGAGCGCAAAGACCTGGGCGTACATCAGGAAGCAGAACGCCTGTTCCATATCGATAAACGGACGGGAAGGCGGCAGCAGGATATGCGGGCCCGCTTCAATAACCGGATCGTTTTCAGCGGCGATGGCGACGACGCGCATGGCCTGCCGATCGCGGCGCAGCTCGGCCAGCAGATCCAGATCGTACTGACGGGTATACGGATGGCTTGAGACATACACCACCACCAGCGTTTCGCTATCGACCAGCGACTTCGGCCCGTGACGGAAGCCCGTCGGGGAGTCGTAAAACGCCGCCAGCTTGCCCGCCGTCAGCTCCAGCACCTTCAGCGCCGATTCGCGCGCCGCGCCCTGCAGGCCGCCGCTGCCCAGATAGACAACGCGTTTCCACGCTTCATTGCCAAAGACGCCGTGGCTGAAATCACCGAGCGTAGTGAGGATCGCCTGACACCGATCGGCGACGTCGCGGAAGGTGTGGCTATTGATCGTTTCCGGAGCGAACACGGCCAGGCAGCTGGCCATCATGGTGGTAATGCTGCTGGTCATGGCAAACCCGCGATCGTGCGTTTCGGCAGGCATCAGCAGGGCATAGGCGTTATCGCTGTCGACCGCAGTTTGATACAGGCTTCCCGCCTCATTGCAGGTGATCGACAGGTGGTAGCACTCCGGCACGAACTGATTTGCCAGCTCGACGGCAGCGACGCTTTCCGGGCTGTTGCCGGAGCGGGCGAAGGAGATCAGCAGCAGCGGATGCGCAGGGCTGAAGTAGTCCATTGGATTGGTGACCAGATCGGTCGTTGGAACGGCTGTGAAGTTTTTCCCGGTGTGGCTGGAAAGCCATGGCGCAATGATGTCGCCGATAAACGCCGATGTGCCCGCGCCGGTCAGGACGATCCGCAGATCGCGCTTGCGCAGCAGCGGCGTCAGGAAACTGTCGATCGAGGATCGCAGGCTATCGATATTATTCAGTGAGCGGCTCCAGCTCGCAGGCTGCTGGCGGATCTCTTCCTCGGTCCAGGTGCCGGTTGTGGCGGCGGTAGTGGTTTGTTGCATAACTCATTCCTTAGTCGTGTGAATTCCACATCAGACGCTGGCAATCGTGTCGCTATCTTTCGTTTCGTTTCACTTGTTCACGTTAGCAGTTAAATAAAATCTATAGAAAAGAAATCGAAAGTTCAATGAAAGAAAAGAAATAAAACGAAAAGTGTGATCGCCAAAGGAAAGGCAATGAAGAAGGAAAGGAAAAGAAAGGCCTTACGATCTCGTTCCGTAAGGCCAACGGGAGACACAATGAAAGGGCTAAAGGGGAAGAGCCTGGCCCTGAATCCAGATCTTATGGAGGTGCAAACCCCTGTCCAGCGCGATGAGATTCGCGCGTTTACCCGGCGCTAACGAGCCGAGCTGGTTATCCATACCCAGCAGGCGGGCCGGGTGCAGCGAGGCCATATGAATCGCGTCTTCGGCGGTAATGCCCGTATGTTCCACCATATTGCGTACGGCGGCATCCAGCGCGAGCGTGCTCCCGGCCAGCCCGCCGGCGCCGGTTCGAACCACGCCGTTTTGCATCGAGACCTCTTCACCACAGAGCGTGTAGCGTCCGTCCGGCATACCTGCCGCCTGCATGGCATCGGTAATCAGCACCACGCGATCCTGCGCGCAGCAGCAGCACAAGCGCATTGCGCCCGGATGGACGTGGTGCCCGTCGGCAATCAGCTCCAGCCACGCCCGTTTGTCCGTAAGCCCTGCGCCGACCATGCCGGGTTCCCTGTGGTGCAACCCCGTCATGCCGTTGTAGCAGTGAACCAGCCCGTCGGCACCCGCATCAAATGCCGCAAGCGTTTGATCGTAAGTGGCGGCGCTATGGCCCAGCATCACGCGTATGCCGCGCTGCTTAAGGTGGCGGATCGCTCGTAATGCGCCGGTTTTTTCCGGCGCGAGCGCCACTACCCGTAGCGTGCCCTGTGAAACGGCAACCAGCCTGTCCAGCTCGGCGATATCCAGCTCCCGGAACAGCTCCGGCGGATGCGCCCCTTTGTTCTGCGGCGTAAAGTAAGGTCCTTCCAGATAACTGCCCAGAACCTGCGCGCCGGGGCCGCCTGCGCGAGTGCGCCGGGCGATGCGCATAAGCGCGTCGTGGATGGCCTCCAGCGGCGCGGTGACGGTGGTGGGCAAAAATGCGCCCACCCCTTCACGCGCTTTATGCATCGCCAGCGTATCCAGCACGTCGGGCGCATCGTCCATGACGTCTACGCCCGCGCCGCCGTGCACGTGCGTATCGATGTACGCCGGGCAAAGCAGCTCAGCATCGCGCGCCGTAACGCCTGCCGGGATAGGTTCAATCGCCGCAATCGTTCCGTTTTCAATGCGTAGCTGGTGGTCGTCCAGCCAGCCCTGCTCCGTGAGCAAACGATGCGCGCGCAGCAGCTGGCTCATATTCCTTCCTCAGCCGGCGCTTCCTCGCGACAGCGTCCCAGCTCGTCCACCAGGCTGGTCAGCCCGCGATGCCCGCACTCCAGCGCCTGCCGCCGAAACGCTTCGCTGCTTAGCCCGTCGCGCTCCAGCACCATCTCCAGCAGCAGCTGCAGGTTGGTGCCGGTGATCACTTCGCTGCCCGGCCTTTGCATGGCGAGCGTTGACGCCACGCGGAACGGCGTGCCGCCCAGCAGGTCGGTAAGAAAGACAACATCGTGCTGCGCATCCAGCTCGCTGACCGCCTGCTCAAGCTGAGCGGTCAGCCGCGCGGTGGTGGAGCTTTCCGGAAAATCGACGGCGATGAACTGCGGCTGCTCGCCGAGGATCTGCTTCATTGCCTGCTCAAGCCCGCTGGCAAAGCCGCCGTGACCCGTCAAAATAATGCCTAACATCGCTACCTCTTTGCTTTTACAGGAAGTGACAGAACTTACCGACTACACCCAGCAGCACGGTGATACCAATCAGGCGCAGCGGGCTCCAGCCGCGGCGTACCAGCCAGAACATGGTCAGGGTATAGACCAGCGGCAGGAACGCGGGCATCAGCTTGTCGATCACGTCGGCCTGCAATTTAACGACCGCATCACCCGCCTTGATTTCAAGCGTGGTATTGAGGCGGACGTAGGTTGCCACCAGCGCGCCGATCACCGTCATCCCGACGATAGACGCCGCGTGGCCGACCTTTTTGGTGTTGGCCTTAATCAGCGGAATGGCCGCGACGCCCATCCGGTACGCGTAGTGCGCCAGGCCAAAACGCAGGCCAAGGTGCACCACGTTAAACAGCACGATAAAGACCACTGCGCCCAGAATCGACCCTTGCAGCGCCAGGCTGGCGCCAATACCGCCGCAGATGGGCAGCAGGGTTAGCCAAAACATGGCGTCGCCAATGCCGCCGAGCGGGGCACCGACGGCAATTTTGGTGCTCTGGATGCTGTTCACATCCTGCTTGGAGCGCTCCATCGCCAGAATAATGCCGATAACAAAGGTCACCAGGAACGGGTGGGTGTTGAAGAAGCCCATATGGCCTTTCATGGCGCGCGCCAGGTCCCGCTTGTTGGTGTGGATCTTTTTCAACGCGGGCAGTAAGCCGTACAGCCAGCCGGAGGCCTGCATACGTTCATAGTTAAACGAGGCCTGCAGCAGCATGGAGCGCCAGGCCACGCGGTTAATATCCTGCTTCGTCAGCTCGGCACCGATGCTTTGGTCCTCGTAGACGTTTTCATTCACGCCGGTCAGGAGCGTCTCTTCGCTTTCAGACACGCCCGGCAACGTTGTTTGGTTAGATGCCATCTTCGAATTCCTCTTTCTGAGCGGCAGGCGCCGTCGGTTCAGGTGATTTGCGCATCAGGTCGATCAGCGCCATTGCCAGCGCGGCCGCCGCTATCGCCAGCACCGGGAGCTTGAGCCAGGCTGCAGCCACAAAGCCGATAATGAAGTAAGGGATATAGACGTTTTTCATCATGATCTTCAGCAGTACGGCGAAGCCGATAGCTGGCATGATGCCGCCCGCCACGCCGAGGCCGTCAATCAGACGCGCTGGCAGAACGTCAATGGCGGTTTTCGCATGTTCTGCACCGAAGTAGATCGGCAGGAACGCGCACAGAAAATAGAAGATGCCGAGTGCCAGCAGCGCCAGATAGTTGACCCGTTCAATGCCGCTGGTGTCGGCATTTGCCGCCATGCGGTCGCAGCGGGACATCACGCCGGACATTACCGAGAAGAGGAAGGTGATCCCCATTTGCACCGCAACGGCAAACGGCACGGCGACGCCAACCGCAACCTCCGGCTTCACGCCGGTGCTGATGGCAAAGGCGGTGCCCACGATGGTGCCGATAATGACGTTAGGCGGCTGCGCGCCCGCCAGGGGTGCCAGTCCCATCCAGACCAGCTCTAACGTCCCGCCGGTCAAAATGCCGGTATGCAAATCGCCCAGAATCAGGCCGACCAGCGGCCCGAGTACCACCGGGCGGTGCATGTGCGTTAAGCCGTTAAACATATCCAGACCGGCGATAAAGGCGAGTACGCCCAGCGCCAGCGCCTGCAACAGACTGATTTCCATTGTGAATCCCTCAGAGCAGTTTAAAGAGATCCAAAGCAGCTTCTGTTGGTACGCCCTGAACGAAGCATTCCACTCCGGCAGATTTCAGGCCGTTGAACGCGGCGATATCGTTCGCGTCGACAGAGACCGTTTTGGCAATTTGTTGTTTGCCATTGGCGTAGTGCATGTTTCCCACGTTGATACGGGTGATGGGCACGCCGCCCTCGACCAGCGTCAGAAAATCGGCGGGTGATTTGCAGACCAGCAGGATTTTCTGACGGTCAGCGGCGCGGTGAATGTTGTCGATCACTTTTTGCAGCGACCAGAAGCGCACGGCGATCCCCTCCGCGAGCACCATTTCCATCAGGTTTTGCTGTACCGGATCTTCAGCCACCTCGTCATTTGCTACCAGCACCAGGTTTGCTCCCGCAAACCCCACCCACTGCACGCCCACCTGACCGTGGATCAGACGTTCATCGATGCGGCATAAAACAATGTTTGGCATAGCGTTTTCCTCTTTTTAATTATGCGTTTTGAGTCGTTACGCCTTCGCAGGCGGCGTGGTACTGCTGAAGTATGTCCTGAATGTGGTCGATAATGAGTTCCCGTGGTGTCGACTTGAGAGCGCCCTCGCGAACTTTGCCGTACTGCAGCGGCAGATACTGGCTAATCAGCGGCAGCGGGATGGGTTCATCCGCCAGGTTGCGCACCAGTCGCTCAAAAGCATCGTCAATCTGGCTGTCCGGCCAGTAGTAGCGCACGCGGTCGGAGTAGCTGTAGCCGCGCGCCAGGCGTCGCGCGTTACCGTCACCGTGGTAGTGGCTTTGCCAGTATTCCGGGCGATCGAGCATGACGTTTTCCAGCACGTGGCGCAGGCCGGAGCTGGCTTTCGCAGGGAGCAGTTCCTCTTCAATGGCGGCCAGCGAGAACAGCGCCTCGCGCAGGGCGAAGGTCAGGGCAGGGCCAACTTTCAGAATGGCGAAGTGATCTTTCACCAGCTGGCGAAGCGCCTGCGGCGTCTGGTAATCGGTGGAGTGCGCTTCAAACACCAGCGTGTCGTAGGCTTCAACCATTTTGCTCAGGGCAACGGCTTTCTGCGGCTGATAGTCGCAGACGTGCGCGTGGTCGAACTCCACGCCAGGCTGGACCACCAGGCCAATAATGCGCGGCCAGATGTCGTTTAACCCCTCTTTTTCGAACGCGTGGCGGTGAGCCTCAAGCGTGGCGCGGGCCGCGTCCGGCGTAGTGACCTCAAGCTCGGTGAGCGTCTCGTGTGCGCCGCCGGGAACCGGAACCTCCGTGCCGATAACGTAGACCAGATCGGTGACGCCGAACTGTTCGCGGCAGGTCGCTTCGGCAATCTTCGCCAGACGAGCCGCGCGTTCAGCAACGATGGCATCGGTTAACGGCACCGGATCGTCTTCGCAGGACATGCTGCAGTCGAGGTGGATCTTTTTGAATCCGGCGGCAACATAGCTTTTGATGAGGTCGTCGGCATTGGCCATCGCCTGCTGTGCAGGCAGGTTTTGCCAGCGGTTCGGCCCTAAGTGATCGCCGCCGAGGATCAGCTGTGAGGTCGGAAAATCGAGCGACTCGGCCAGACGGCAGACAAACCCGTAAAAATCTTCGGGCGTCATGCCGGTATAGCCGCCGAACTGATCCACCTGGTTGGAGGTGGCTTCAATCAATAGCGGCGTTTGATGCGACTGTGCGTAACGAATTGCGGCTTCAAGTACCAGGGGATGTGCGGAACAGACGGCGTAAATCCCGTTTGCATTCCCCCGTTTATGTTGTTCCACCATGTGTGTCAGATGTTTCACTTTCCTCTCCATTTCGGATGGTGTTGGTATTCATCTTTCGTTTTGTTTCATTTGATACTGCATCATGGTGTTATAAAAATAAAACGAAAGATAATAGTTTTCCGATCTGTTTCACAAAAGAAACATAATGAAAGGTTTCAGCGCCCGGTCGGCTTGCGTCTGGTCGCCAGACAGGGCTTGCATTCCCGTAAAAGAAAGGCCTTAATAGGCGAAACGAAATGAAACGAAAGTTTATTTATTAAGGAGCTCGTATGAGCAGCACCGATTCATCCGCGGAAAAGCGCATCACCGGTACCAGTGAAAGGCGAGAGCAAATTATTCAGCGGTTGCGGGCGCAGGGAAGCGTGCAGGTTAACGATCTTTCTCATCTCTATGGCGTGTCGACGGTGACGATCCGCAACGATCTGGCGTTCCTTGAGAAGCAGGGCATTGCCGTACGTGCCTACGGCGGCGCCCTGATATGTGAAGGCAATGCGACGGGCGCTGAGCCTTCCGTGGAGGATAAAAGTTCGCTGAATACGGCGGTGAAGCGCAGTATTGCGCAGGCCGCCGCTGAGCTGGTAAAGCCAGGCCACCGCATTATTCTGGATTCCGGCACCACGACGTTTGAAATCGCCCGCATGCTGCGCCAGCATACGGACGTGATTGCGATGACCAACGGGATGAACGTCGCCAATGCGTTGCTGGAAGCGGAAGGGGTAGAGCTGCTGATGACCGGCGGGCATTTGCGCCGTCAATCGCAATCGTTCTACGGCGACCAGGCGGAGCAGTCGCTACAGAATTACCATTTTGACCTTTTATTCCTGGGCGTTGACGCCATCGATCTGGATCGCGGTGTAAGCACGCACAATGAAGACGAGGCCCGCCTGAACCGCAAAATGTGCGAGGTGGCAGAGCGTATTATCGTGGTGACGGACTCCAGCAAGTTTAACCGTTCGAGCCTGCATAAAATCATCGATACGCAAAGGATCGATATGATTATTGTCGACGAAGGGATTCCGGCGGAGAGCCTGGACGGGCTGCGGAAGAGCGGGATTGACATGGTGCTGGTTTAAGAGGTTTTACACCTTTCCCCTCACCCTGCCCTCTCCCCATAGGGGCGAGGGTGAAAAGACCGCACCGAGCAGTCCCCTCTCCCCTATGGGGAGAGGGTTAGGGTGAGGGGCCATCACGTCACCGGTGCCGGATTAAACACCGCCAGCTGATTATGTAATCCCCACCGATCGGAGAAGGTTTTCTTCCGCCCGCTCGCCACGTCCAGAATGAAGTGGAACAGCTTCCAGCCCACGTCCTCAATGCTCTCTTCCCCGGTGGCGATGGTGCCCGCGTTGATGTCCATTAAGTCATACCAGCGGTTCGCCAGCTCGGTGCGGGTCGCCATCTTGATCACCGGCACCGCCATCAGGCCGTACGGCGTGCCGCGTCCGGTGGTGAAGACCTGAACCGTAATGCCGGACGCCACCTGCTGCGTACCGCAAACGAAATCGCTGGCAGGCGTTGCCGCGTAAATCAGGCCGCGTTTGGTTGGGCGCTGCCCGGGTGACAACACTTCCACAATCGCGCTCTGGCCGGATTTGGCAATCGAACCAAGGGCTTTTTCCACCACGTTCGCCAGGCCGCCCTTCTTGTTGCCCGGAGACGGGTTGGCGCTGCGATCGGTTTGGCCCATATCCAGATAGTTATCGTACCAGGCCATCTCCTCCAGCAGGCGTTTGCCCACCTCTTCGTTGACGGCGCGCGGCGTCAGCAGGTGGATGGCGTCACGCACCTCGGTTACCTCGGAGAACATCACCGTCGCGCCGCAGCGCACGAACAGATCGGACGCATAGCCCACCGCCGGGTTAGCAGTGACGCCGGAAAACGCATCGCTGCCGCCGCACTGGGTTCCTACAACCAGGTCAGACGCCGGGCAGGTTTCGCGCTGGCGCCTGTTGAGCTTGTCCAGATGACGTTCAGCCACCTGCAGAATATCGTCGACCATCGATCTAAAGCCGACGTGGTGTTCGTCCTGCAGGCGCACGATGCTGGCCTCGTCCACCGGAATGGCTTTCACATCCTCGGTGCCCTGCAGCAGGCGCTCAGGCTGCAGCTTTTCACAGCCCAGGCCAATCACCATCACCTCGCCGCCAAAGTTCGGGTTAAGGGCGATATTATGAATGGTGCGGATTGGTACCACCGCCGCGGGCGCGTTGATCGCCACGCCGCAGCCGTAAAGGTGGTTCAGGCCGACCACGCCGTCCACGTTCGGGTATTTCGGCAGCAGGTCGCGCTCGATGATTTTCAACACGTAATCCACCACGCCCGCCACGCAGTGCACGCTGGTGGTAATACCGAGCAGGTTCTTGGTGCCGACGCTGCCGTCCGCGTTGCGATAGCCTTCAAAGGTATAACCTTCCAGCGGCGGAAGCGGCTCGGGAACGCGGGTCGCCAGCGGCAGGGTGTTCAGCGGCGGTGCCTTGGGTAGCTCCACCAGCGACTCCTCAATCCAGCTTCCCTGCGGGATGGCGCGAACGGCATAGCCAATCACTTCACCGTAGCGCACGATTTCACCGTGAGCCGGGATATCCACCAGCGCGACTTTATGCCCCTGCGGAATATGCTCAATCAGTTCCAGCCCGTCCGGGAAACGGGTTCCCGCTTTTAAGCCGTTGTCGTTGACAATAATCGCCACGTTATCGGTGTCGTGTACTTTTATATAGAACGCCGTCGGCGATGCCTGTCGAATTTCAATGTCGGCCATTGTTCAGTATTCTCCAGCAAAGTGTCTGATAATTAATGCGGCCAGATGGATTTTTATTTTCTTATTATCGAAATAAAGATGCCGCTTCTTAAATAAAGAATGTCAGGACTTAGGGTATAAAAATGTGATCCGGATCACTCCCTAATGCGAGACATCATGCCCGTTAGCCCCTAATGCCTGATTCTGTGCATCAGCGCCCAGTGCCTTGTGCATATGCTCAAAATATTATTTATATAGGCCGCGATAATTGAGCGTTATTACAATGTGCGAATACCGGGTGATGATTATACTGAATCACGATTTCATTGCATCTGGTTAATTACCTGATATTGCCTGCTATCGATAAATAATCAGGGAATACTCCTTCATAAAAATTATAAATATAAAACTATCGATGTGCCCGAGGAAATAAACATGATTCTGGATACCGCTGTAGAATCGAAAAAGGGGATACCCACCCGTTATTTAATTCTGCTGATTATATTTATCGTTACGTCCATCAACTATGCTGACCGTGCCACGCTGTCGATTGCCGGCACCGAGGTGGCGAAAGAGCTGCAGCTGAGCGCCGTCTCGATGGGGTATATCTTCTCCGCCTTCGGCTGGGCCTACCTGCTGATGCAAATCCCCGGCGGCTGGCTGCTGGATAAGTTCGGCTCGAAAAAGGTTTACACCTACAGCCTGTTCTTCTGGTCGCTGTTCACCTTCCTGCAGGGCTTTGTGGATCTCTTCCCGCTGGCCTGGGCGGGCATTTCAATGTTTATCATGCGCTTTATGCTCGGCTTCTCGGAAGCGCCGTCATTCCCGGCGAACGCCCGCATCGTGGCGGCCTGGTTCCCGACTAAAGAGCGCGGCACCGCGTCTGCGTTGTTTAACGCGGCGCAGTATTTCTCGCTGGCGATCTTCTCTCCGCTGCTGGGCTGGCTGACCTTCGCCTGGGGCTGGGAACACGTCTTCACCGTCATGGGAGTGATTGGTTTCGTGCTGACCGGCGTATGGGTCAAGTACATCCATAACCCGACCGACCACCCGCGCATGTCCGGGCAGGAGCTGAAGTTCATTACCGAAGGCGGTGCCGTGGTCGATATGGACCACAAAAAGCCGGGTGCGCAGGCGGCGAGCGGCCCGAAACTCCACTACATCAAACAGTTATTGACCAACCGCATGATGCTGGGCGTCTTTTTTGGTCAATACTTTATAAACACCATCACCTGGTTCTTCCTCACCTGGTTCCCGATTTATCTGGTGCAGGAAAAAGGGATGTCGATTCTGAAGGTCGGTCTGGTGGCCTCCATCCCGGCGCTGTGCGGCTTTGCAGGCGGCGTGCTGGGCGGGGTGTTCTCGGATTACCTGATTAAGCAGGGCAAGTCGATAACGCTGGCGCGCAAGCTGCCGATTGTGCTGGGCATGCTGCTGGCATCATCCATCATCCTGTGTAACTACACCAACAACACCACGCTGGTGGTGGCCCTGATGGCGCTGGCGTTCTTCGGCAAAGGCTTTGGTGCCCTCGGCTGGCCGGTCATTTCCGACACCGCGCCAAAAGAGATTGTCGGCCTGTGCGGCGGGGTGTTTAACGTCTTTGGTAACGTGGCGTCTATCGCGACGCCGCTGGTAATTGGTTATCTGGTCAGTGAGCTGCATTCTTTCAACGCGGCACTGGTATTCGTTGGCTGTTCAGCGTTAATGGCGATGGTCTGCTACCTGTTCGTGGTAGGCGACATTAAACGTATGGAATTGCAGAAATAAGCAAAGGTATAAGCGATGAGTAACGATATCTTCCCGAACAAGTTTAAAGCGGCCCTCGCGGCGAATCAGATCCAGATTGGCTGCTGGTCTGCCCTGGCGAACCCCATCAGCACCGAAGTGCTGGGCCTGGCCGGGTTCGACTGGCTGGTGCTGGACGGCGAACATGCGCCAAACGATATCAGCACCTTTATTCCGCAGCTGATGGCGCTGAAAGGCAGCCACAGCGCGCCGGTGGTGCGCGTGCCGACCAACGAGCCGGTGATCGTCAAGCGCCTGCTGGATATCGGTTTCTACAACTTCCTGATCCCGTTCGTGGAGACCGAAGAAGAAGCGGTGCAGGCCGTGGCCTCTACCCGCTACCCGCCGGAAGGCATTCGCGGCGTGTCGGTGTCGCACCGCGCCAACATGTTTGGCACCGTGCCGGACTACTTCGCGCAGTCCAATAAGAACATCACCATCCTGGTGCAGATCGAGAGCCAGCAGGGCGTGGATAACGTCGATGCCATCGCCGCAACCGACGGCGTGGACGGCATCTTCGTCGGGCCAAGCGACCTGGCGGCCGCCTTCGGCCACCTGGGAAATGCGGGACATCCGGAGGTGCAGCGCGCCATTCAGCACATTTTCGCCCGCGCCAAAGCGCACGGCAAACCGTGCGGCATTCTGGCCCCGGTTGAAGCGGACGCCCGCCGCTACCTGGAATGGGGCGCGACCTTTGTTGCGGTCGGCAGCGACCTCGGCGTGTTCCGCTCCGCCACGCAGAAATTAGCAGACGCATTTAAAAAATAACCATCATTGAGGAAAAAGTTATGACGCTGAAAGTGGGCTTTATTGGCTTAGGTATCATGGGTAAACCAATGAGTAAAAACCTCATTAAAGCGGGTTACTCACTGGTGGTGCTAGACCGTAATTCAGACGCCGTGGCGGAAGTGATTTCAGCCGGTGCAGAAGCGGCCACCACGGCCAAAGCGGTTGCCGAGCAGTGCGATGTGATCATCACCATGCTGCCAAATTCCCCGCACGTAAAAGAAGTGGCGCTGGGCGAAAACGGCATTATCGACGGCGCGAAGCCGGGCCTGGTGGTTATCGACATGAGCTCTATTGCCCCGCTGGCCAGCCGAGAAATTAGCGAGGCGCTGAAGGTGAAGGGCGTGGATATGCTGGACGCGCCGGTGAGCGGCGGCGAGCCAAAAGCCATCGACGGCACGCTGTCGGTGATGGTGGGCGGCGACAAGGCGATTTTCGACAAATATTACGACCTGATGAAAGCGATGGCGGGTTCCGTGGTGCATACCGGTGAAATCGGGGCGGGTAACGTCACCAAGCTGGCGAACCAGGTGATTGTCGCCCTGAACATTGCGGCGATGTCAGAAGCGCTGACCCTGGCCACCAAGGCGGGCGTAAACCCGGATCTGGTTTATCAGGCGATCCGCGGTGGCCTGGCGGGCAGCACCGTGCTGGATGCCAAAGCGCCGATGGTGATGGATCGTAACTTCAAGCCGGGTTTCCGCATCGACCTGCACATTAAAGATCTGGCGAACGCGCTGGATACGTCCCACGGCGTGGGCGCGCAGCTGCCGCTGACCGCCGCGGTGATGGAGATGATGCAGGCGCTGCGCGCGGATGGGCTGGGTACAGCCGACCACAGCGCCATCGCGTGCTACTACGAAAAACTGGCGAAAGTGGAAGTTGCTCGCTAATGACGTCCTGCCCGGTGGCGCTGCGCTTACCGGGCCTACGGTCCAGGCCGGATCCGTGCTGTAACAGGCTACAACTATGAAAATCGTAATCGCTCCAGACTCTTATAAAGAAAGCCTTTCTGCCACCGAGGTAGCTCAGGCGATAGAAAAAGGATTTCGGGAGATTTTTCCCGACGCACTTTATGTTTCTGTGCCTGTTGCTGACGGTGGAGAAGGTACGGTCGAAGCGATGATCGCCGCCACCCGGGGCACGGCACAGCACGCCGTCGTCACCGGCCCGCTGGGGGAAAAGGTCAACGCCTGCTGGGGGATGTCGGGCGATGGCAGCACCGCATTTATCGAGATGGCGGCGGCCAGCGGCCTGGCGCTAGTGCCCCCCGCGCAGCGTAACCCGCTCGTGACCACTTCACGCGGCACGGGGGAGCTTATCCTCAGCGCGCTGGATAAAGGCGCACGCAATATTATTATCGGCATTGGCGGCAGCGCTACGAATGATGGCGGCGCCGGCATGATACAGGCGCTGGGCGCGAAGCTCACTGACGCGAACGGTACGGAGATCGGCCACGGCGGTGGCAGCCTGATGGCCCTTAACAGCGTTGATATTTCGGGCCTGGACGAGCGCCTTGAAGGGTGTTCGATCCGCGTGGCCTGCGACGTCACCAATCCGCTGGTGGGGGAAAAGGGGGCGTCACGCATTTTTGGCCCGCAGAAAGGGGCGACGGAAGGGATGATCCTCGAGCTGGACGCCAACCTCAGCCACTATGCCGATGTCATTAAAAAATCCCTGCGTATCGACGTGAAGCACGTACCGGGCGCGGGCGCGGCGGGCGGCATGGGCGCCGCGCTGATGGCCTTCCTCGGGGCAGAGCTTAAGAGCGGGATTGAGATTGTCACGCAGGCGCTTAACCTCGAAGAACATATCCACGACTGCACCTGGGTGCTGACGGGAGAAGGGCGCATCGACAGCCAGAGCATTCACGGCAAAGTGCCCGTTGGCGTAGCGAACGTCGCCAAAAAATACCATAAGCCGGTGATCGGCATTGCCGGTAGCCTGACGCAGGATGTCGGTGTCGTTCACCAGTACGGCATTGACGCGGTATTCAGCGTGCTGACCAGCATCGGCTCGCTCGAAGAGGCGTTTCGCAGCGCCTATGACAACATTTACCGCGCCTCGCGTAATATTGCCGCCACTTTACAGGTGGGGATGCACACCCAAGGGTGACAGCGGGGCGCAAACCCTCTATACTTCGCGCCGAAGCTGACCAGACAGTCGCCGCTTCGTCGTCGTCCCTTTCGGGGGAGACGGGCGGAGGGGAGGAAAGTCCGGGCTCCATAGGGCAGGGTGCCAGGTAACGCCTGGGGGGGAAACCCACGACCAGTGCAACAGAGAGCAAACCGCCGATGGCCCGCGCAAGCGGGATCAGGTAAGGGTGAAAGGGTGCGGTAAGAGCGCACCGCGCGGCTGGTAACAGTCCGTGGCACGGTAAACTCCACCCGGAGCAAGGCCAAATAGGGGTTCACATGGTACGGCCCGTACTGAACCCGGGTAGGCTGCTTGAGCCAGTGAGCGATTGCTGGCCTAGATGAATGACTGTCCACGACAGAACCCGGCTTATCGGTCAGCTTCAACTTTTTAAAGAACCCCGCTTCGGCGGGGTTTTTGCTTTCTGCACCATGATGCAATGTTTACAAACGAGACCAATTCTCAGTTTTGCGACATGAAGCACATTTCACTGTCTCGATGCTTAATGCATGCATTCATCCTCCATTGACGATCGCAATCACAAAATTTCCCGCTATAAAATGCGTTATTTGTAGTGTTTTGAGATTGTTAATATTGTTATTAAAATGGGTGTCATTGTTTTCTTATTTGATATGCATATATTGAAATCAAAAACATTTACCGCATGAATATGTGACCTGCTCCACTCTTTCCTTCATCATCGTAAAATTATTATTATCGTATTTGATAAATTACAAAAATGTTTTAAGTAAATAATGACTATTTATTAACCTTTAATTGTCTGAAAGTTAATCTTTATTGTTATTTAATATTTGAAGAAATTCACCGTGGTTATCGGCATAAAATAAATTTATTACTCCCTTTTTTGTTGATCAATATCAGCGTAATAGCGTATTTATATTTGTTTACTGTATTGATTTTAAAGGTTTTTATTGGGTTTTTGCAGCCAGCCGAATGAGTCCTAAAAGGTAAATTGTGAGTAACAGCACATACCCTCTTAAACACAATTAGGTAGAATCCGCTCCGTCATAGGGAAATAAGCGCAGAATATTATGAACACTATTATTCTACCGAAAACACAGCACCTCGTGGTATTTCAGGAAGTCATTAAAAGTGGCTCCATAGGTTCTGCGGCTAGACAGCTGGGCCTGACGCAGCCGGCGGTCAGCAAAATCATCAGCGATATCGAATCCTATTTCGGCGTGGAAGTGATGGTACGTAAAAACACCGGCGTAAAACTCACTGCCGCAGGCCAGGTTCTGCTCTCGTACTCAGAGTCGATCACCCGCGAAATGAAGAATATGGTGAGCGAGATTAACAGCCTCAGTTTTAGCACCGTCATGGACGTCTCCTTTGGCTACCCGTCGCTGATTGGCTTCACCTTCCTCTCTGAGATGATCAAAAAATTCAAGGAAGTGTTCCCGAAAGCGCGCGTCTCGATGTATGAAGCCCAGCTCTCGTCGTTCCTGCCCGCGATTCGCGACGGTCGTCTGGATTTTGCCATCGGCACGTTAAGCGACGAAATGCTGCTGCAGGATCTTCACGTCGAGCCGCTGTTTGAATCCGAATTTGTGCTGGTTGCCAGCAAATCACGAACGTGCACCGGCCCGACGACACTGGCATCGCTCACGCACGAGCAGTGGGTGATGCCGCAAACCGATATGGGCTACTACAAAGAACTTCTGACCACCCTGCAAGACAACCACATCAGCATTGAAAACATCGTCCAGACCGATTCCGTCGTCACCATTTATAACCTTGTCCTCAATGCCGATTACCTGACGGTCATTCCCCGCGACATGATTGCACCGTTCGGTTCTGACCAGTTTATTGTGCTGCCAGTGGAAGATGAATTTCCCGTGGCGCGTTATGCCGCGGTGTGGTCAAAAAATTACAGTATTAAGAAATCAGCGTCAGTATTAGTTGAGCTGGCGAAGCAATATTCGTCGATGAATATAGAAAGACGACGATGAATTTTTAGAACGTATTTTAAAAACACCCAGAGCTTATCTCTGTAACGCTCTGATACCCTGACTTTGCCTGAAAAGAATGAATTATTATAACGAGGATATTATGCACATTACCTACGATCTCCCGGTAACCATTGAAGATATTCAGGACGCCAGAAAACGACTGGCGGGAAAAGTTTATAAAACCGGTATGCCGCGCTCGAATTATCTCAGCGAACGCTGTAAGGGTGAGATATTCCTTAAGTTCGAAAATATGCAGCGTACGGGTTCATTCAAAATTCGCGGCGCGTTTAATAAGCTAAGCTCGCTGACCGATGCCGAAAAACGCAAGGGCGTTGTCGCCTGCTCTGCGGGCAACCACGCGCAGGGCGTGTCGCTCTCCTGCGCCATGCTCGGTATCGACGGCAAAGTGGTGATGCCGATGGGCGCGCCGAAGTCCAAGGTTGCCGCCACGCGCGACTACTCGGCTGAAGTGGTGCTCCACGGCGAGAACTTTAACGACACCATCGCCAAAGTGAGCGAAATCGTCGAGATGGAAGGGCGTATTTTTATTCCCCCTTACGATGATGCCAAAGTCATCGCCGGGCAGGGCACCATTGGTCTGGAAATTCTCGAAGATTTATATGACGTGGATAACGTCATTGTGCCTATCGGCGGCGGTGGCTTAATTGCCGGTATTGCCACGGCGATTAAGTCCATCAACCCGACCATTAATATTATCGGCGTGCAGTCTGAAAACGTTCACGGTATGGCGGCATCGTATCAGGCCGGTGAAATCATCAACCATCGCGTCACCGGAACATTAGCAGACGGTTGCGACGTTTCTCGTCCGGGTAATTTAACCTTCGAAATCGTTCGAGAATTAGTCGATGACATTGTGCTGGTGAGCGAGGACGACATTCGCAACAGCATGATTGCCCTTATTCAGCGAAATAAAGTCGTAACAGAAGGTGCCGGTGCGCTGGCCTGCGCGGCGTTATTAAGCGGCAAACTCGATCGCTATATTCAGGGCCGTAAAACCGTCTGCATTATTTCCGGCGGCAATATCGATCTCTCCCGTGTTTCCCAAATTACCGGCTTCGTTGACGCATAAAGGATGACCTATGAGCAACACAGAAAGCATTATCGTTGGCCAGACAAAAACGTCCACCTGGCGTAAGTCTGATACCACCTGGACGCTTGGCCTGTTTGGTACCGCGATTGGCGCGGGCGTGCTGTTCTTCCCCATTCGTGCAGGCTTTGGCGGCTTGATCCCCATCCTGCTGATGCTGGTTCTCGCCTTCCCGATTGCCTTTTACTGCCATCGGGCGCTGGCGCGCCTGTGTCTGTCCGGCAGCAACGTCTCCGGCAACATCACCGAAACGGTAGAGGAGCACTTCGGTAAGACCGGTGGGGTGGTGATCACCTTCCTCTACTTCTTCGCCATTTGCCCGCTGCTGTGGATTTACGGCGTCACTATTACCAATACGTTTATGACATTTTGGGAAAACCAGCTCCAGCTGCCCGCACTGAACCGCGGCTTTGTGGCGCTGTTCCTGCTGCTGCTGATGGCCTTTGTTATCTGGTTCGGTAAAGACCTGATGGTGAAGGTGATGAGCTTCCTGGTGTTCCCGTTTATCGCCAGCCTGGTGTTGATTTCCCTGTCGCTGATCCCTTACTGGAACTCGGCGGTGATCGACCAGGTCAACCTGAGCGATATCGCCTTCACCGGTCATGACGGCATTCTGGTCACGGTGTGGTTGGGGATTTCCATCATGGTCTTCTCCTTCAACTTCTCGCCTATCGTCTCCTCGTTTGTGGTCTCCAAGCGCGAAGAGTACGAGCCTGAGTTCGGGAAAGAGTTTACCGAGCAGAAATGTTCCAAAATCATCGGTCGCGCCAGCCTGCTGATGGTGGCGGTGGTGATGTTCTTCGCCTTTAGCTGCCTGTTCACGCTCTCTCCGCAGAACATGGCGGAAGCCAAAGCGCAGAATATTCCGGTGCTCTCCTACCTGGCGAACCACTTCGCGTCGATGTCGGGAAGCAAATCCACGTTCGCAACGGTGCTGGAGTACGGCGCGTCCATCATCGCCCTGGTTGCCATCTTCAAATCCTTCTTCGGCCACTACCTGGGCACGCTGGAAGGGCTGAACGGCCTGGTCCTCAAGTTCGGCTACAAGGGCGACAAGAAGAAAGTCTCCATCGGCAAGCTGAACACCATCAGCATGATCTTCATCATGGGATCCACCTGGGTTGTGGCCTACGCCAACCCGAACATTCTGGACCTTATTGAAGCCATGGGAGCGCCAATCATCGCCTCTCTGCTGTGCCTGCTGCCGATGTACGCCATCCGCAAGGCACCGGCGCTGGCGAAATACAAAGGCCGCACCGAGAACATCTTCGTTACCGTGGTCGGCTTGCTGACCATTCTGAACATCGTTTACAAACTGTTCTAACCCAAAGCTTAGGAAGAGCGGAGTCACATGATGATTGAGTTTCCGGTAGTACTGGTTATTAACTGCGGATCGTCCTCCGTTAAGTTTTCGGTGCTCGACGCAAGCAGCTGCGATGCCCTGATGACGGGGATTGCAGACGGTATCAACACCGAGAAGGCCTTTATTTCCGTGAACGGGGGTGAGCCAGTCGGACTGGCTCACCAGGACTACGAAGGGGCGCTGGCCGCCATCGCCCTGGAGCTGGAGAAGCGCGATCTGATGAGCAGCGTGGCCTTAATTGGCCACCGCATCGCTCACGGCGGCGACATCTTCAGCGAGTCGACCCTGATTACGGAACAGGTTATCGAGCAGATCCGCCAGGTTTCCCCGCTGGCGCCGCTGCACAACTACGCCAACCTGGGCGGCGTGGAAGCGGCAGAGCGCCTGTTCCCGGGCGTGCAGCAGGTGGCGGTATTTGACACCAGCTTCCACCAGACGCTGCCCCCGCAGGCGTATCTGTACGGCCTGCCGTACCGCTATTTCGAAGAGCTTGGCGTGCGCCGCTACGGCTTCCACGGCACTTCTCACCGCTACGTCGCCGCGCAGGCGCATACGCTTCTCGGGCTGTCCCCCGATGACAGCGGCCTGGTGATTGCCCATCTCGGCAACGGGGCGTCCATTTGCGCGGTGCGCAACGGGGAAAGCGTCGATACCTCGATGGGAATGACGCCGCTGGAAGGGCTGGTGATGGGGACGCGCTGCGGCGACGTGGACTTTGGCGCGATGGCGTGGATTGCCCAGCAGACCGGCCAGTCGTTTGAGGATCTGGAGCGCGTGGTCAACAAAGAGTCCGGGTTGCTGGGGATCTCCGGCATCTCCTCTGATTTACGCGCGCTGGAGAAAGCCTGGCACGAGGGCAACGAGCGTGCGCAGCTGGCGATCCAGACCTTCGTCCACCGCATTGCGCGGCACATTGCGGGTCACGCGGCGTCGCTGCACCGTCTGGATGGCGTGGTGTTTACCGGCGGCATCGGTGAAAACTCGACGCTCATTCGCGAGCTGGTGGCAGAGCATCTGAAGGTCTTTGGCATCATTCTTGATGAAGCCAAAAATGCGCTTCCGGGCAGCGCGGGTGAGCGCGTGATCTCTACAGATGCCTCCCGCACGGCCTGCGCGGTGATCCCAACCAATGAAGAAAAAATGATCGCGCTGGACGCCCTCCGTCTTGGGAAGGTCACTCCGGCTGCGGCTTACGCCTGATTAAGCGAGAAACGCATGAAAGTAACAATCGATACGGGCGTCGCGCCCTACAGCGACGCATGGGCCGGATTTCGCGGTGAAGAATGGAAAAACGCCGTTAACGTGCGCGATTTTATTCAGCATAACTACACCCCTTATGAAGGCGATGAGGCTTTCCTCGCGCAGGCGACGCCAGCAACGACGGCGCTGTGGCAGAAGGTGATGGTTGGCATTCGCCAGGAGAATGCTACCCACGCGCCGGTGGATTTTGACACCAACGTCGCCACCACCATTACCGCCCACGGGCCGGGCTATATTGACCAGGAGCTTGAGACGATCGTCGGCCTGCAAACCGATAAGCCGCTCAAGCGTGCGCTGCATCCGTACGGTGGGATCAATATGATCCGCAGCTCGTTCGACGCCTACGGTCGCGAGATGGATCCGCAGTTCGAGTACCTGTTTACCGACCTGCGCAAAACCCACAACCAGGGCGTGTTTGACGTCTACTCCCCGGAGATGATGCGCTGCCGTAAATCCGGCGTGCTGACCGGTCTGCCGGACGGCTACGGGCGCGGGCGCATCATCGGCGACTATCGCCGCGTGGCGCTGTACGGTATCAGCTATCTGGTGCGCGAGCGTGAGCTGCAGTTCGCCGATCTGCAGGGCAGGCTGGAGCGCGGTGAAGATCTGGAGGCCACGATCCGCCTGCGCGAGGAGCTGGCGGAGCACAGGCGCGCGCTGCTGCAGATCCAGCAGATGGCGGCGAACTACGGCTTTGATATCTCCCGCCCGGCGATGAACGCCCAAGAGGCGGTACAGTGGGTCTATTTTGCCTACCTTGCCGCGGTGAAATCCCAGAACGGCGGGGCAATGTCGCTGGGGCGCACGGCCTCGTTCCTCGATATCTACATTGAACGCGATATGCAGGCCGGGCGGCTGAGCGAGGTGCAGGCCCAGGAGCTGATCGACCACTTCATCATGAAGATCCGCATGGTGCGCTTCCTGCGCACGCCGGAGTTCGACACGCTCTTCTCCGGCGATCCGATCTGGGCGACGGAAGTGATCGGCGGCATGGGGCTGGACGGCCGCACGCTGGTCACCAAAAACAGCTTCCGCTATCTGCATACGCTGCACACCATGGGGCCTGCGCCGGAGCCGAACCTGACGATCCTCTGGTCCGAACGGCTGCCGATCGCGTTCAAGAAATACGCCGCGCAGATGTCGATCGACACCTCGTCCCTGCAGTATGAGAACGACGATCTGATGCGCGCCGACTTCAACAGCGACGATTACGCTATCGCCTGCTGCGTCAGCCCGATGATCATCGGCAAGCAGATGCAGTTCTTTGGCGCGCGAGCCAACCTCGCCAAAACGCTGCTGTACGCGATCAACGGCGGGGTGGATGAGAAGCTGAAGATCCAGGTCGGGCCAAAAACCGCTCCGCTGCTGGACGACGTGTTGGATTACGACACCGTAATGGCGAGCCTGGATCACTTTATGGACTGGCTGGCGGTGCAGTACATCAGCGCGCTGAATCTCATTCACTACATGCATGACAAGTACAGCTACGAAGCCTCGCTGATGGCGCTGCACGATCGCGACGTTTATCGCACCATGGCCTGCGGCATTGCCGGGCTGTCGGTGGCGGCGGATTCCCTGTCGGCCATCAAATACGCCACGGTAAAACCGGTGCGCGACCACACCGGTCTGGCGGTTGATTTCGTGATTGAGGGGGACTATCCGCAGTACGGCAACAACGACGATCGCGTGGACAGTATCGCCTGCGATCTGGTCGAGCGCTTTATGAAGAAAATTCAGGCGCTGCCGACATACCGCAACGCGGTCCCGACCCAGTCGATCCTGACCATCACCTCCAACGTGGTTTACGGGCAAAAGACCGGCAACACGCCGGACGGACGCCGCGGCGGCACGCCGTTTGCGCCTGGCGCGAACCCGATGCACGGTCGCGACAGAAAGGGGGCCGTGGCCTCGTTAACCTCGGTCGCCAAGCTGCCGTTCACCTACGCGAAAGACGGGATCTCCTACACCTTCTCCATCGTGCCGCAGGCCCTGGGCAAGGATCGGCTGGTGCGCAAAACCAACCTGGTGGGGCTGCTGGACGGGTACTTCCACCACGAAACCGCCATTGAGGGCGGGCAGCACCTGAACGTCAACGTGATGAACCGGGAGATGCTGCTGGATGCGATTGCCCATCCGGAGAACTACCCGAACCTGACGATCCGCGTGTCAGGCTATGCGGTGCGGTTTAACGCCCTGACGCGCGAGCAGCAGCAGGACGTGATATCGAGGACGTTTACGCAGGCGATGTGAGATATGTCATTTAGCCCCCTTTTCTGAAGGGGGCGTTTTTAATCCAGCAGGGCGCTGGCGTCATCGAAGCGGGCAAACCACTTCATGGAGGATTCTTCATCAAACTGGTGGTTTTCATATTCTGAATAGAAATGCAGCCCCTTATGCCCGTCATAACGAACAGGGAGAATAATCTGGTTTATTTTTACCAGTAATCGAGGAAGACCTTCCGTGTGTTTTTCGCCAAGTGGAGGAGGTAGCTCACCGGCTTTCATAATCACCCCGTTGTTATAGGAAAGCAGGTTGATTTCCGGTGTTTTCACCAGACGCCGAGAGACGACATTTTCTCCGCCGAGCCTTTCCAGCCAGGGCGTACCCAGAATGGTATACCAGCAGGCACCTTTGAGGCCTTCAACCGCTTCCCCGCCTTCCAGGGTGCCCAGAGAGTCCACCATCACCCCGGAAAAACGCTGCGCCAGGGCATATTCATACGGAAACATGCGCTCAAAGGCGTAGGGCAGGATGAACGACAGCCCGGCATAGCCGCTTTCCACTTCGAAGGTATTGCACAGCCACAGCAGCCATGACTCATAGCGTGCCTTACCGTCCGGCTCTTTCAGCAGGGAGAGGGGAAAGACCAGCTTAATAACGGAACGGTTATTTTCATTGTGGAAAATACGTTTTCCCATAATAAGAATTCCGTAATCCGGTGCCAGATATGACTCAGATGCAGAACTCAGTACCCAGTCAAAAATTTCCTCGGGCGTCGAGTTTAGAATGGCCTGCTTCTGTCTGGCATAATTGTTTTCGGTGATTTTGGTCCATTTCTTTACCGGCAGCGTTTTCCTGAGATACGGCTTAAATTCACCGTAATAACGATCCACGCACTCCACCATTTTGCGGCGAACGTCCGGCGTATGGCCGTTTTTAAAGAACACGGTGATAATCAGCCCGAGGTTCACCGCCGGGCTGCCGTCTTTATATTTCACCGATGCTTCCGGCAGCCATTTTTCGATATAGTCGAGTTCCATCTCTTGTTTCTCTTATTCCGGAATAATAAATACGCTGCCCTTATCGTCACGCTTAAGCAGCGACCAGCAGGCGCGGTGTTTTTTGCCGTACTTGTCTTCAAAGGCGGGCATCTGCTGCCCTTCCCGGGTCTGAATATACTCCGTTGTGCCGTTAACGATGGCGGCCCACTGCCCGGCGTGCGGGGCGGTTTCATCGGTCCAGCGGGTAATGCGTACCGGCTCTGATGAGGTTGCGGGCTCCTCGCTGTCCAGCAGGGCGCTGGCATCGTCGAAGCGCCGGTACCACTTCATGGTCGACTCTTTATTAAATTGGTGGTTCTCATATGACGAGTAAAAATGCAGCGAGCGGGGTTCATCGTAGCGAACCGGCTTGATGATTTGATTTATCTTCACCAGTAACGGGGGAAGGCCTTCTGTTTTCATCTCTCCCAGTGACGGAGGTAATTCACCGGCTTTCATAATTACCCCGTTGTTATAGGAGAGCAGGTTGATTTCCGGTGTTTTCGCCAGGCGCCGCGAGACGGCGTCTTCTCCGCCGAGCTTTTCCAGCCATGGTTTACCCAGAATGGTGTACCAGCAGGCACCCTTGAGCCCTTCGACTTCTTCCCCGCCTTCCAGGGTACCCAGAGAGTCCACCATCACGCCGGAAAAACGCTGCGCAAGGGCATATTCATAAGGAAACATGCGTTCAAAGGCGTAGGGCAAAACGAACGACAGCCCTGCATAGCCATTTTCAACTTCAAAAGTGTTGCATAACCACAGCAGCCAGGATTCATAGTTTTCCTTGCCATCAGACTTCTTGAGCAGTGAAAGCGGGAATATAAGCTTAATAACGGATCTATCGTTCTCATTGTGAAATATTCGTTTTCCCATAATAAGAATTTCATAATCTGGGGCATGGTAATCCGTATCGACGCTTCCCAAATACCAGGAAAAAATTTCCTCAGGCGTTGAGTCCAGGATCTGCTGCCGTTTTTTCTGATAGTTTTTATCCGTAATGCCAACCCACTTCGGCGCCATGGTTTTCTTCAGATATGGCTTAAATTCACCATAATAACGATCCACGCACTCCACCATTTTGCGGCGAACGTCCGGCGTATGGCCGTTTTTAAAGAACACGGTTATAACCAGCCCAAGGTTCACCGCCGGGCTGCCGTCTTTATATTTCACCGATGCTTCCGGCAGCCATTTTTCGATATAGTTCAGTTCCAGGTCCTTTAACATCCTCACTCCTTATTATTGTGATGCCACCAAGGTGGTTCCTGTTCCGAGGACCGCTGCCAGCGTCCCCCAGGCGCTTATCGCCAGGCGTACAATCAGTAAAAAGGCACCGATAATGACTTCCGGGATGCCCAGCGTCACCACCAGCACCCCGACGCCGACCGCCACCAGAATGACCCCTATGCCGATAGCCGCATCGGTCAGCACCTGCACCCAGTCCACCTGTTTTAACATCTCCAGCGTCATATCCGTTGCCTGCTGGATCTCCCGCCAGGCAGCACGTAGCTGTGCGTCTGTCCAGTAGGCCACCGTACGACCGGTCCGGCTCGCCCAGTGCCATGCCTGGCTGCCCTGCGAATAGACCCATTCGCCGCTGTCGTTCAGCCAGCCAGCAACTCGCTGGAGTTTCTGCTGCATCTCTTTTGACAGCGCATTCCAGCCCTCAGCGATGCCGCGAATGGCGCCTTCACTGAGATCGGCAACGGTATCACTGGCATGTGTCCATGGCTGGATTTTGGCAGGCACTGGTGCATTCGGCGGGCGTGGAGTGAAAATGGGGGGGTAGAGGAATAGCGGCCAGTATTTCGCCCCGCTTTTCACCCAGTTCTGCAGCGTGACGTTGACCACCTGATCGCTCCACTGTTGCTCCTGCGGGCGGCAGTCGTGGATCTCCAGAATAGTCATTCGCTCTTTATTTACCGGACCACCAACAATTTTTATGTAATCGTCATACTGCTCACGTTCCAGCTTATCCTCCGGAAACTTCACCTCCACCAGCCGCTCCAGATTATCGGCGTGCAGGTTGCCTTCGGTATCCGCTCCAGCCAGCCCCGGCCAGCGGTCCTTCCTGTTCTTAACAATGATCACGTCCGGACGGCGATAAATACCTTTTCCCGGTTCGGGGAAGGGGTTGGTGGTATGCCGCCTGCCCGGCCCTGTCTGCGTGCTGCTGAGATAAGGGCGGGGCGGCGTGGTGCGAATGTCAAACGGTACTTCCGCTTTGTACCACCAGTAATATTTTGCTGCGATTTCGTCTGCGCGGATAAGCCCGCTCATCATCAGTTGCTTCAGGCTCATCTGATAGCTTTTGCCGTTACGACGAACTTTTGCCGACAGGCGAGGAAAACGCATCGCATATTCCACCTTGATATGCAGATACTGACGGTTGTTCTCCGTCGGCAGCTGCGACTGCTTTTCCACCATCTCCACGCCTGTGGTGGTACAGTCCCACGGCTGGTTGTTTTTGCCTGAGGGGATATCGGGTGAATCAGGTGATGTGGGTAAATCCGGTAGTTCCATCATGGCTGCTCCCTGAGTTCAGTTTCCATTTGTTGCTCTGAGCCGTCACCAATAAACCACAGCATTTCCTGCGGCTGCGGTTTTTTCTGCACAACGTGTAGTTCGACATTTTCCTGAGTGCGGGTATAGACAGGCACCGTTTTCCCCTCTTCGTCGGTATAACCCGTCGCTATCTGTCCGGAAGGTGTTGTGAGTCTGTAAGGTTTTCCCGCCAGCAGGGTGCCGCGCTCATCCTGTAACTGGTAGATTGCGGAATAGATATACGATGTGCCCAACCGGGGCATCTTTAATGGCATGTCTGACGCTGCTGCCGCCATCGTCCGCTTCACTTTACGCATATACGTCGCCGTCGTGCCGTACTCGACTTTTCCCGCCTCCAGCCGCAGGTAGCTCCCCCCGCCGATAAGCGTGATGCGCTTTTTCCCCGCAAACGAGATGTCGCTCGCCGAGCTCATCGTCAGCTTCTTCTCTACAAACAGCCTCATATTGCCGTTCTGCGCCTGCACCTCCACCGGGCCCTCGCTGGCCTTCAGGCTCAGCTGGCCGGTCCGCGCAAACAGCCCGAGCTTTTCTCCTGCGAGGCCAGCCATATTCCCCATAACGCCGGTGCTGATGTCCCCGTCTGCATTAATGGCCACGTTTTTGCTGGCCGCCAGCTGCAGGTGCTCCCCGCTGGTCAGGGCCATCCCTTCCGGGGCCGACATCAGCAGCGCCTCGTTCAACGGCTTCAGACGCTCCTCAAACATCCGTATCTGGCTGTCCACGTCCGCCTTCAGGGCCTGCGCCTGCTCCGCCGCGATTTCCAGCTGCTGCAGCTGCTGGTTAAGCCGGTCGATTTCCTTCAGCGCCGCATCCCTGTCCAGCGCCTCGCCCCGGGCCTTCACCTGCGCGTCCGCGCTGACGAACAGCCCCTTTCCGGCGCGGATAGCCCCGTATTCATCCGTGCGCAGTTCTGCGCCCGTGCCGCGGCGCTGTCCCTGCGCGTCCACCAGGTGCCCGGCGTTCAGCTGGGTTTTTCCGTACTCCGTGGCGAGCTTGATGTGCTCCTCCCCGCGCCGGTCCTCCATCCGCAGCTTGTTGTTTGCGGGCGTGCGCAGCACGTTGCGGGTGTGATTGTCACGATTCACGAGGTCGGGATGTTCAGAGTCGTGCAGCGCATACGCGATGTACGGCAGGTCAATATCACCATTGCTGAACGCAATCGCCACTTCCGTCCCGTCGGTGAGCGGCGTATGCCAGCCATATGTATCACCAGAGTACGGTTTCGCCATCCGCAGCCACAGATACCCGTAACCGGGTTCCGTCCCCTCCCGGTCGAAGTCGAACTTCACCCGGTAGCGCCCCTGCTCGTCCAGGTGAGCGTATATGTCGTTCTTTTCCCGGCTCTCGATGCGCGCGGGCAGGGTGCCGTGAATTTCAGGGCGCGGGATTTCCGCCGGGCGGAAGCAGTAGCGCTCCGTGTACGGCATCCCGTCGACGGAGACGTGCAGGCGGGTGTCGCGGGCGGCGTGGTATTCCACCTGAGTGATGACCACGCCTTCCTGCAGCGCGCGAATCACCTCACCCTGCGGCTCCAGCACCTGGCCGGGCATCAGGCCAGCGGCGTTGCTCTCAAGGTGAACGCGGGCCGACCCGTTCAGCTCCCGCTCGTGGTGAATCCGGGCATAAAAGGCCCCGGATTCGGTCTCCGCCTCCGGGTCCGTATCGTCCCCTGCAGTGCGGTACGGCTCCTGGTAGCGGTAGTGTTCGCCCGTCGTCACCGCATCGCTGCGCACGCTGACCGCCGCATCCATCGGCGCGCCGGCGTCGCGGTAGTTGTGGTCCCTGGCGCTGACCCTCCCCGGCACCACCTGATGCCGGGTATGCACGTCCCACACCGACTCCTCTGCCCCGTCGTACAGCCCGGATGGCTCGCGGTACGGCAGGCGGACGTCAAACCGATAGTTCAGCGGGCTGTCGGCGAAAATCACGACCTCCAGCCCGCGGGCCTCGTCCATCTCCGTGCGCCAGAATATCCCGACCTCTGAAAGGAGGCGCTGCACAAAGTCGAGGTCCGTTTCCCGCCACTGGGTGATAAGCTCACGCGCCGGGTACGTCCGCTCCAGGCGGAAGTCAAAGTCCGGCCCTTCCAGCCCGTGCTGGCGTAAAACCTGCTCCACCACCTCCGGCACGGACTGGTTCTGAAAGACCCGGCACCGGCGGGTGCGGCTGAGCAGCGCCAGGCGGGAACTGAGCACCACCTGCCAGTGCGACTGGTCGGCGGTGACGGCAATCCACGCCATGCGGGTGATGATGCCGTGCACCGCCTTGCCGCTGCGCATGCGCAGTGTGGCGTGCTTCATCAGCACCTGCTCCGGGGCGACAGGGTTCTGCGGGGTGGTGAAGTCGATGGTCCAGCAGAAGGGTTCGCTGAGCGCCTCGCGGCCCTGAAAGCGCAGGACGTCGGGCGTGACGGGGGAGTCGTTTATCTCGAGGGTGTAGCGGGTCTGTCCGTCGAAAAGCGCTGACCAGTTATCCATAACAAAGACCTTTAATTCTCTATGGTGAATAATCTCTGTGATAGTTACATAACGCAAATTCGTTGTAAATTGCTTAAATGATGCGTCTAAAAAAGACGATATCTTATAAAAGAACCTGTAAATAAATTTTGCCCGCTGAACATACAAAAATGTTTATATAATTACTGACACATCTTCATCCGCTCTTGAAAAACAATGTTCCTGCTTTTCCCAATAACAAAATGTAAGGACAGTAAGATGATGAAAATGACCCGTATTGCGTTGGTTGCAGCGTCGCTGGCGGTGTGCAGTTTTACGGCGCAGGCCGCTAACGTTCAGGCTGCCCCGTCTCCGACGCAGGATCCGCTCGTGCAGCATTTAAAGCTCAGCAACGAGCAGGTTAAAAAGATTGAAGATCTGCACCAAACGTTGGAACAAAACGTCAGCAAGATCCCAATGACTGGCGTAAAAGATGGCGCGCTGATCGACATGTTCCAGACCGGGAAATGGGATGAAAGTACAGTGAAAAGTCAGCTTGCTGCCTTCGGCAAAATTGAAGAGCAGACCCGCTACTATCGCGTGAAATATTACTTCGATGTTAGTCAGGTGCTGACGCCTGAACAGCGCAAGCAGGTGAAAACCGACATGGCCAACGCGCTGGCAAACTGATCCAGGAATTAAAATGAAACCTCACAGAATCGCTTCAATTGGATTCTGTGAGGAATGATCCTGGCTTTCATGCTGATGCTCGTTCATTCCATGCATCAGAGAACTGAATATTCCCATCGCAATAGGTCCAGGTCGCTTTTTCGTAGCGCAATTGAATAGATTCAAGGTGGCCAGTACCAGGACAGTTACGAGTATCGTTAACAATAGGGGAGATAGAGACAACTTTCACACCTTCCAGCTCAGTTCTAAAATATTCAACCTCCCAACCTGCATCATTAATTCGGTAATATCTAATCTCAACTTTCTTAAGGTTTTGCCCTGTCGCTACCGCCTTATAAAGATAAGGAGATGAACTATCAATTTCCTTCTCGAACAGGAAAGGAGCATGTTTCCTCGTTCCGGTTAATCTTCCGGAGAGTGGATCGGTTGGAATAGTCAAATTATGGGTTAAACCTCTAATTTCAACACTCCCTTCACGATCCTGAACATCACATGAACCTTTAATGAGTGAACCACCGTCGTCATAGAACCAAATGTGAACAGGTACGGCCATGATAAAAACTCCTTCTATCAATCAATCGTGTATCCATTTTCCTGCTTTTACCGCTTCGGCAAACATTCTTACCGTCAATGGCTTTGATATTTGCTTAACCGGTTCTTTAGTAAACCATTTCCTGAAAAACCAGGTTTGAGTCCAGGGGAAATAATTTTCAGTGTTAACTTCAATAAGATACTCTTTTTCGAATCTCTCAATCACATATACGATATCATCCAGATCGGTGTAATCCTGTAAAACATCATCTATCTCAAGCGGGATTCTCTTGCCCGTAAATGTGCCTTGTTCTGGTAAATTGTCCCTGAAGAATTTTAAAACATCAGCTTCACTGTTCATCTTCACCAAATCCGGTCTTTTGGGTGAGTAATCGTATTATATCTTGAAAGCGTTTTGTAACTTATCATTGCAACATCTGCAGCAAGTATGGTTATCCCTAGTGCAGGTATCCATCGTCCAATGAATGCACCTAAGTTTTTGGTATACATTGGTTTTCGGTATTTAAAGCTTGCAAGTGTAATGGTAGGTAGTCGGTGTGGTAGCTGTACATTCAGTAGATCTCGCAGGTATTTAGATGCCACAGATGTGCCTATTGTAGCCGTTTCTGGCTTTGTTCTGGTTTCAAGTATAGGTAAACCAAGAATCATAGTGGCCATCATTACTGCATCCTTTAATCCGCCGAACTGTTCATCGGTGGCATCCAGAAAAATCCAAAAAAATAACTCAGATGCGGAGATGTTACATACACCTTTATAAAAGTATGTTCCATTGAGTTCTTCAACGGTGTCCATAGTATAACCATAGTCTTTGCATTGTTTTCTGAAATGTCATCCTATAAAAAACAAAGGGCTGAGAGTAGGGCTTTCCTCTTTATAAATTCCGAAATATTCGTTCTTTCAAGATGGCTATGATTTTTAAAGGGCATCATTCTTAGATAGTCCTGGTTATTTTTTCCAGTTCATGGGGATTTTTTCTCCCTTGCTCCGGTTAAGATTTTCTCACACCAACACACTGGATGACTCTGCCGTAACGGGCAACGAGGGAATTGTGGCGCACGATGTGGAGCAGTCGATCGCAAACCTGTGCGCGCTGGCGTGCCGCTCAATGCAGGCGACGGATCGGCAGATTATTGAGATTATGGCGAGTAAGGTGTTGTGATTTAATCCAACCCGTTACCCCTCTCCCACAGGGAGAGGGAACCGATCGAGCGAGGGGGGTGTTGATCTTAAACCGGCAAATCAATCAGCAGCGCGCGCAGCGGCGTATCCGCCACCAGGGTGATATTCGCCTCATCACGAATAAACGCCCCGTCGCCGCAGGTGAGCGCTTCTTTCTCTTCCGTATGCGTCACCGCATGTACCGTGCCGTGAATCGACTGCAGATAGGCGCGCGGGCCGTGAAGCTGGAAGCTCGCCTGTTCACCTTTTTTCAGCTCGATATGGTGCAGCCACACCTGCTGGCGCAGCTGCAGGCTGCCTTTGCTGCCGTCCGGCGAGGCAATCAGCTGCTGCTTATCGCCTGATAAATCTACCTTTTGCACCAGCGGGTTTTCCCGCTCCGGGCAGGCGTCCAGCCACAGCTGCATGCGGGTCAGCGTTTTGTCTTTGCTGAGATTATGCTCGCTGTAGCTGATGCCCGGCTGCGTGGAAATTAACAACGCTTCGCCAGCCTTTGCCTGGACATGATTGCCCTCGCTATCGCGGTATTCTGCCTCGCCTTCCAGGATCAGGTTCAGGATATCGACTTTCGGATACGTACGCGGCTGGAAGGCGCTGCCGGGGGCGAGCACTTCCTGGTTCAACACGCGCAGTGAAGCGTAACCGAGGAGTTTAGGGTCAAAGTAGTGTCCAAAGGAAAAGGTGTAGCGGGCCTGCAGCCAACCGAAATCGGCTTGTCCGCACTGTTTAGCTGTTCTTGTCGTAATCATAAACTTGACCTCTCTTTACACTAAAACAATGGTAAAGGTATGGACGCTGCATTGTTAGCCAGATATTCTGCCCGGTATGTTCAAATTTCCTGAATGAGAACGAGATGGCTAAAGAGAGAGCATTGACGCTTGAGGCGCTTCGCGTCATGGACGCGATAGACCGCCGTGGCAGCTTCGCCGCGGCTGCAGATGAACTGGGGCGCGTTCCGTCTGCGCTGAGCTACACCATGCAGAAGCTGGAGGAAGAGCTGGACGTGGTGCTTTTTGACCGCTCCGGTCATCGAACAAAATTCACCAACGTTGGCCGCATGCTGCTGGAACGCGGCCGCGTGCTGCTGGAAGCGGCGGATAAGCTCACCACCGACGCCGAAGCGCTGGCGCGCGGCTGGGAAACTCATCTTACGCTGGTGACCGAAGCGCTGGTGCCCACCGAAGCACTCTTCCCGCTGGTGGACAGGCTGGCTGCGAAGGCCAATACCCAACTGTCGATCATTACCGAGGTGCTGGCAGGGGCGTGGGAGCGTCTGGAGACGGGCAGGGCGGATATCGTGATTGCGCCGGACATGCACTTCCGCTCATCGTCGGAAATCAACTCCCGCAAGCTTTACAGCGTGATGAACGTCTACGTCGCCGCGCCGGATCACCCGATTCATCAGGAGCCAGAGCCGCTCTCAGAAGTGACGCGCGTGAAGTATCGCGGCGTGGCGGTCGCGGATACCGCGCGCGAGCGCCCGGTGTTAACGGTGCAGCTGCTGGATAAACAGCCGCGTTTAACCGTCACGTCTCTGGAAGATAAGCGCCAGGCGCTGCTGGCCGGGCTTGGCGTGGCGACGATGCCTTATCCGTTTGTTGAAAAAGACATTGCGGAAGGACGGCTGCGCGTGGTCAGCCCGGAGTACACCAGCGAGGTGGATATCATAATGGCGTGGCGTCGCGACAGCATGGGTGAAGCCAAGTCGTGGTGCCTGCGCGAAATACCCAAACTCTTCGCCCACCACAATAAATAAACGAGTAGGCCCGGTAAGCGTAATCGCCACCGGGCGTTATTTTACGCGCCGATCTTAGGATCGGGGCCAAAGCGGTTTTCACCCGGCGTGCCGTTCTGACAGTTGAAGACCAGGATCACAATCCAGCCCACGATCGGGATCAACAGCAGCAAGAGCCACCAGGCCGAACGATCGGTATCGTGCAGGCGTCGGAACTGAACCGCCCAGGAAGGCAGCATAATAAACACGCCATAAATCGTGGTGAGAATGCCTTCTCCCCCGGCACGTTCCCAGCCCAGAATTTTGTCCACAATACTCAGCACCAGGGCGAGGATGAAGTTCACCAGAACGAACATCCAGTACTCTTTACGGCGGGCACGTCCACCAAATCCAATGTAGTTGCGCAGTACGTTTAAATACCAGTCCATTTTTCCTTGCCTCATTTATCAGTCAATCACTTGTTTTCTAAGCGATCGAAGTAAGGATAGATGGATATTATGAATTAAAAAAGGGCATCTATTGATGCCCTTAATATTTAGCCGAAGCGGACGTCGCGCCCGTGCGGTTCATCCAGATCCTGCCACGGCCCAATGGAAATAATGCCCGTTGGGTTGATGGTTTTATGGCTGCGGAAATAGTGCGTGCGAATATGGTCAAAGTCGACCGTTTCGGCGATGCCCGGCGTCTGGTAGATATCGCGCAGAAAACCGTGCAGATTAAGGTAATCGCTGATGCGGTGTTTGTCGCACTTGAAGTGTGTAACGTAAACCGGATCAAAGCGGATCAGCGTGGTCCACAGGCGGATATCCGCTTCCGTCAGGCGATCGCCCGTTAAATAGCGGTGCTGGCCGAGGATCTGCTCCAGACGCTCCAGGGATTCAAAGACTTTACCGACCGCTTCATCATAGGCTTCCTGGCTGGTGGCAAAACCGGCCTTGTAGACGCCGTTGTTCACGCTGTCGTAGATCCAGCCGTTCAGCTCGTCAATCTTATCGCGCAGTTCAGCCGGATAGTAATCCCCGGCGCGAGCGCCGTGCGCGTCAAACGCGGTGTTGAACATGCGGATAATCTCCGCCGATTCATTGCTGACAATCGTCTGGTTTTTCTTGTCCCACAGCACCGGTACGGTTACACGCCCGGTGTAGTGCGGATCGGCGCGCAGATAAAGCTGGTACAGGAAATCGTGGTGATACAGGTTGTCGCCGGTGGCGGCAGGGAAATCAGCGTCAAACGTCCAGCCGTTTTCCAGCATTAGCGGATTCACTACCGAAACCGGAATCAACGACTCCAGCCCTTTCAGTTTGCGCACGATCAACGTGCGGTGCGCCCAGGGGCAGGCGAGAGAAACATACAGATGATAACGGTCTTTCTCAGCCGCGAAGCCGCCTTCACCGCTGGGGCCTGCAGCGCCATCGGCGGTCAGCCAGTTACGGAAGGCCGAAACAGAGCGCTTGAAGCGACCACCGGTGGATTTGGTGTCATACCAGACATCCTGCCAGACGCCGTCTACGAGTTGTCCCATTTTTTTCTCCTCCGTCAGATAGCAAAAGCGAGGAGATATCTCCTCGCTTTGAATTTATTCAGTATAGCGTGCTTACCACTTCTTATTCAGAAGGCGGTCGATGCTGTAGGCGCCCGGACCGGTGATAGCCAGCAGCAGGAAGCCGCCTGCGATGGTCAGGTTTTTCATGAACATCAGGGAGTTCACGCCTTCCGCAAAGTTGCTGTGGAAGATGAACGCGGTCAGCAGCGTGAAGCCTGCAGTGAACAGCGCGGTGGTACGGGTCAGGAAGCCGAACAGTACCGCCAGGCCGCCGCCGAACTCAAGCAGAATGGTCAGTGGCAGCAGGAATCCCGGAACGCCCATGGCTTCCATATACTGTTGGGTACCTGCATAGCCGGTGATTTTGCCCCAGCCTGCGGTGATGAACAGAATTGGCATCAGAATGCGCGCGACCAGTACACCAACATCTTCTAATTTTTTCATTTTACTCTCCAGGAAACCACATCAGCGGCTGAACTTTAAATGTGTGCAAATTCGGGTAGATACCGCGTCTTTGCTGTCGATGGAGAGAATCATAAACGGGGCGGGTAACAATTGTTAGCAAGGAAAACTGTCAATCTTTATCAAAGATATTGAGTAAGGGATGTGCGCGCTGGTGCCCTCACCCCAACCCTCTCCCACGGGGAGAGGGCGCAAAAACAAAAAACGGTAACCTGGGTTACCGTTTTGCTTTTATCACCGCAACTGCTGCTGACGAATCGTTGATTTCACCAGACGCCAGGCGCTCCAGGCACCGAAGCCACGACGGGCCCAGCGAACCAGCATATTGGGATGACGAATACTCCAGATCGCCATCACGCTGCTCCCGACCAAAGCCCACGAACGCAGGCTCAGGACGGTATTCCAGCCGCGGTCGAATCGACGCGTTGCGTCAACCCAATCGCGACGGCTGGCGGACAGATCCAGCCGCTGCTGTTGGATTTGACTCAACAGATACGCCTTTCGCTTTTGACGTTCGGCTGTGCTGCTCACGATTTATCATCCTCCAGCAGCGAGCGATCGTTGGCTAACTCCTGGCGCGTATGGCGCAAGAAGGTGGACGTGCGCGCTTTGTGCAGCGTCCAGATACCGCCAATTAGCGCTGCAACAAGCAGAACAACGGTGGTAGCTATCATCGCGTTAAGCCGATACTGCGGGTCGATGGCCCAGATGATTAACACCATCAGGCTCATCAGACCGAACGCGGCGAAGAGCATGGTCAGCCCCAGCATCAATAGCATCTGGAAGAGATTGGCTTTCTCCTCTTCCAGTTCGACGACGGCGAGGCGGACGCGCGTTTCGGCAATCCCGACCAGCGTGGTCAAAATACGCTGGCCGATACCGAGGACGTTATTAGCAGGCCCTTGTGCGTGACGAGGATCTTCCATATTAACGACGCGTCAGCAGAACACCCAGCACCACACCGACGGCAGCACCGATACCGACGCCCGTCCACGGATTGTCGCGAACATACTCATCGGCACGCGCTGCGGCCTCGCGGGTCTGCTTAGCCAACGCATCGCCGGTTTCACCCAGGCGGTAACGGCTCTCTTTCAGCGCCTGCTCCGCTTTGCTGCGCAGCTTGCTGACTTCTTCCTTAGACTTATCGGCAGAGGAGTTCAGCACCTCTTCCAGGGTATCCGCCAGGGATTTCAGTTCAGCGCGCAGATGTTCTGAGGTGGTATCTTTTGACATGATTCTCTCCTGTTGAGATTTCCGTTAACTCAATAATCGCGAGCTTCCAGCGCTTTCAGGTCATCCTGCGCTTCTTGCAACTTCCTCTCGCGTTTCGCAATTTTATCCGCATCACCTTTCTCTTTCGCTTCCTGCAGGTCTTGACGACGCTCGGCGATCTCGTCCTTTTGTTCAGCGATTTTCTTCTGGTGATCGGCACGCAGCTTGCTGTCCGTACAATTGTCTTTCACTTCGCTCAGCGCTTTTTTCAGGCCGTCAACACGGTGCTGATTGTTATGCTTTTCGGCATAGCTGATTTCACGCTGAATATCCTTTTCTTTCTCCTGACACAGAGAAGTGGCGAAGGATGCTGTGCTTAAAGAAAAAAGGGCCAGAGCCAGAGTGATGCGGTATTTCATTATTGAAACCTTCCATTGTGTTACGGCGTGAGCCGTGTTCCAGATTCATGCGGAGAACGTCTGAGGGGTGCTCCGCATACTTAAGCATAGTAAGTAAACGGGGGAATCACCAAAGTTGGTGAAAAGATTCGGAATCCTGGTAATTATCCGAACCGATGCGAAGTATCGCGCAATAATGACAGCCAGGCTGCAGGCTGGCTGTCATCTTCCTGCTGGGCAATGATGTACCCGTGCGGCAGCGTGCGGTCGAGCACAATTTTTGCCGCTGCGCTTTGCGCACTGGAATCAAATTTTATCAGCAGGACGTCGTCCTGCGGGGTGATGCTCTTAAAGCGAATGCCGTTGGCATCCAGATGATGCCAGACGGAAAAACCGTCAGGAACGCTGACGCCCTGATTCGCCGGGCGAATGGCCAGCGTGGACTCCTGCTGCTGAAGCGCCGCCCATGCCAGGAACAGGGCGCTGAACACGATCAGCGCAATCATGGCATAGGAAAAACGACGTACGACGAGCGGTGAGATAACCATCGTTAGCTCCTGGCCCCGTATTTCTTTTTCCACAGTACGTACAGCGAACCCAGCAGGCCAAACACCAGCAGCACGACCGGCAGCAGCATCAGGCACGACATCAGCTGGTCTTCATACTTCATAAAGACCGGCGTTTTACCCAGCGCATAGCCCAGCGTTGTCAGGATCAAGACCCACAGCAGGCCGCTCATCCAGTTAAAGAACTGGAAACGCGCGCTGCTCAGCCCGGAAAGCCCGGCAATGGTTGGCAACAGGGTTCTTACGAAGGCGATAAAGCGGCCAATCAGCAGCGCGGAAAGCCCGTGCTTATGGAAAAGATGATGCGCCCGCTGGTGATAATGTGCCGGCAGATGGGAGAGCCAGTTCTGCACAATGCGCGTGTTACCCAGCCATCGTCCCTGAATATAGCTCACCCAGCAGCCGAGGCTGGCGGCAACCGTCAGTAAAAAGATGGTTTGTGGGAATGCCATTGCCCCTTTGGCGCAAAGCACGCCAACCAGGACCAGCAGGCTGTCGCCGGGTAAGAAGGCAGCCGGAAGCAATCCGTTCTCAAGGAACAGGATCATAAACAAGACGAAATAGAGCATGCCAATCATGGAAGGGTTGGCCAGCGTTTCGAAATCCTGTGCCCAAAGGGCATTCAGTAGTTGGGTCAAAAGTTCCATTCAGTGTTCCTGGAAATCGGTTAACGTCACGCCTGTTATCCGGGAAAAACAGCACGGCGACATTGTTGTGATTTCATTATGGTCGCTCGCGGACACGGTAGTGTGTGGCCAACACTGTTCCCTGTTAATTGGCTGGTTAGCAAGCACTAACTTACAAAATAACGAAGTGAATCCAATTGTAACAAAGCCCAACGTTCTGCGTCACAGAATTTGCAGGGGTAAAATGATTTTGGCGTAAGCAAGGGAGGTGAGCGAGGAGTTTTACAAAGGCTGACACTATATATGTTTTGCTTACCCCCTCTCGCCGGAAGGCGCAGCGAAGCGCCTGCCGGGAGAAAAGGAAACTATTTTGCCTGACTGGCTGCAGTATCGAGATGAACGACAGGATTATCCGCAAAAAGATAGCGGTCTGCGTTAAATTCAAAGTCGTCGCTGGTTTCATTGAACAGCATCTGTTTGGTGTTTTCCAGGTGCTGCCACATGGCCAGCTTCGCGGCATGGGGATCTTTACGAATCAGTGCCTTAAGAATTTGGTCGTGATCGTCGCACCAGTTATCGACGGTGCGCAAATCGATGTGATCGTGCAGTTTTTTCCAGTACGGGTTGTGAACGCGCTGAGTCCACATTTTTTCAACAATTGCGGCCAGCGCCGTATTCTGGGTTGCCAGCGCCACCTGAACGTGAAACTGGAGGTCCCATTCGGAATCACGGAAGCATTTTTCCTTACGCGCGTTCTCCTGGATCTCCATCAGCTTCATGATGTCCTGCTTGGTCACCTGGGTTGCCGCAAACTCCGCAATGTTGCTTTCAATCAGCTGGCGAGCCTGGAGCAGCTCAAACGGACCGTAGCTGGCAAATTCCAGACTTTCGTCCGGTGCCGGGGAGTGTTTTGCCTGATTTGAAATAACGTGAATACCGGAACCTTTGCGTACCTCAACGTAGCCTTCTACTTCCAGCATGATGATGGCCTCGCGCACCACCGTGCGGCTCACGCTTTTTTCATCGGCAATGAAGCGCTCAGCGGGAAGTTTATCACCGACAAGATAGACACCTTGCTCGATGCGATCTTTCAGCTCGGCGGCAAGTTGTTGATATAAACGACGTGATTCGGTGATTTCCATATGCGCTCCAGGCAGGGTACGGCGGATGATTTGTTATACCACTTTTGCGCGCCAGTCTCCAGATTTCGCCATGAAAAAAGCCGCTACAGAGCGGCCTTTAAATGCCCGGCGGCGCTTCGCTTGCGCGGGCCTACGGGGTTTGTAGGCCGGGTAAGGCGAAGCCGCCACCCGGCACTGCAACGCTAACTCTGCGTTGCCGGCCCCCCAAGGGACTCTTTTGCCAGCTCGTCTGCGGATTTGCTTTTCAGCACCGTCCAGATGACTACCGCACCCAGCAGGTCGAAGATAGCCAGTACCGCGAACAGCGGGCTAAAGCCAATGGTATCCGCCAGGGCACCCACCACCAGCGCAAACATCGTACTTGCAGTCCAGGCGGCCATGCCGGTCAGGCCGTTGGCGGTGGCGACTTCGTTACGTCCAAACACGTCGGAAGAAAGCGTAATCAGCGCGCCGGACAGGGACTGGTGAGCAAAGCCACCGATACACAGCAGGGCGATAGCAACGTAAGGGCTGGTGAACAGGCCGATCATGCCCGGGCCAATCATCAGCAGCGCGCCCATGGTGACAACCATTTTACGGGAGACGATCAGGTTCACGCCAAACCAGCGCTGGAACAGCGGTGGCAGGTAGCCGCCCACGATACAGCCCAGGTCTGCGAACAGCATTGGCATCCAGGCGAACATCGCAATCTCTTTCAGGTTAAAGCCGTACACTTTAAACATGAACAGCGGGATCCATGCGTTGAACGTACCCCAGGCCGGTTCTGCGAGGAAGCGCGGCAGGGCGATACCCCAGAACTGACGGGTACCCAGGATCTGCCAGACGGTCATTTTTTTGCCGTTGTTGGTCTGATGCTGAGATTCCTGACCGCCAATGATGTATTCACGTTCTTCTTCAGACAGCTTTTTCTGGTCGCGCGGGTGTTTATAGAAGATCAGCCACGCCATTGCCCAGGCAAAGCTCAGGACGCCAGAGATGATGAACGCCATCTGCCAGCTGTGCATCACGATGGCCCACACCACCAGCGGCGGCGCAATCATCGCACCAATCGACGAGCCCACGTTGAAGTAGCCTACAGCGATGGAACGCTCTTTTGCCGGGAACCATTCGGAGCTTGCCTTCAGGCCCGCTGGGATCATGGCGGCTTCAGCCGCACCGACTGCACCACGCGCCAGCGCCAGGCCGCCCCAGCTGCCCGCCAGTGCGGTTGCACCGCAGAAAATCGCCCAGGCTACGGCGAAGAAGGCATAACCGATTTTGGTGCCCAGAATGTCCAGAACATAGCCTGCAACAGGCTGCATTATTGTATAAGCCGCGGAATAAGCAGCAATGATGTAGGAGTATTGCTGCGTGGAAATATGCAGCTCTTCCATTAACGTTGGAGCCGCTGCTGCCACGGTGTTACGTGTCAGGTAGCCCAGCACGGTGCCGAGCGTCACCAGTGCGATCATGTACCAACGTAACCCTTTAATTTTACGCATGTAAAACCTCATCGTTATGTTATTTCCGTGCCGGGGCACGGTAACAGCTCAACCGTTGCCGGGAGCTGCTCTGTAACGGGAGGGGCGTAACCGGGAGAACTTCCCGGAACGGCCCGAACCTTGCCATAAGTAATCGTGCATAAGTCGGTTTCCGTACCGTTAAATCCGATGTTACTCACACCGGTAATGCATTCCGTCGGCGTAGTGTTTGCGACGGCGAAAAGATAACTTGTCATACAACTTTAAAAGGTGAGTGACATCACAAAAGTGTGATTCTTTGTAAGGACATTCTGAGGCGAGATTAAAGCCAGTGCTGGCGCGGCCTGCGAGAGGGTTTACTCCGTTTGAGGTAATTTATTTGTCGACGTTTATTGATCTAACTCACGAAAAAAACTTCGGTCGGTGGAAATTGGTGTGATAACTTTGCAGCATATGAACATACGCTTTCAGACGCTCTCGTTACGAGGAAGACGATAATGACGCCGTTTATGACCGAAGATTTTCTGTTAGATACCGAATTTGCCCGCCGCCTGTACCACGACTACGCAAAAGACCAGCCGATTTTCGACTACCACTGCCACTTACCGCCGCAGCAGGTTGCCGAAAATTACCGTTTCAAAAACCTGTATGACATCTGGCTGAAGGGTGATCACTATAAATGGCGCGCGATGCGCACCAACGGCGTGGCGGAGCGCCTGTGTACCGGTGATGCGACCGACCGCGAGAAGTTCGACGCGTGGGCGGCCACCGTGCCGCATACCATCGGCAACCCACTGTACCACTGGACGCACCTCGAACTGCGCCGTCCGTTTGGCATCACCGGTAAGCTGCTCTCCCCAACCACCGCGGATGAAATCTGGGACCAGTGTAATGAGCTGCTGGCGCAGGACAACTTCTCCGCGCGCGGCATCATGAAGCAGATGAACGTGAAGATGGTCGGCACCACTGACGATCCTGTCGACTCGCTGGAGCACCACGCCGTCGTCGGTCAGGACGCCTCTTTTGACATCAAAGTGCTGCCGAGCTGGCGCCCGGATAAAGCCTTCAACATTGAGCAGGCTACCTTCAACGACTACATGGCGAAGCTGGCTGAAGTCTCTGATACCGACATCCGCCGTTTTGCCGACCTGCAGAGCGCGCTGACCAAACGTCTGGATCACTTCGCGGCGCACGGCTGTAAGGTATCTGACCACGCGCTGGACGTGGTGCTGTTTGCCGAGTCTAACGAAGCCGAGCTGGACAGCATCCTGGCGCGTCGCCTGTCCGGTGAAGCGCTGAGCGAGCATGAAGTTGCCCAGTTTAAAACCGCGGTGCTGGTCTTCCTCGGCGCGGAATATGCCCGTCGCGGCTGGGTGCAGCAGTACCACATTGGCGCGCTGCGCAATAACAACCAGCGTCAGTTCAAGCTGCTGGGCGCGGACGTGGGCTTCGACTCCATCAACGATCGCCCGCTGGCGGAAGAGCTGTCTAAGCTGCTGAGCAAACAGAACGAACAAAACCTGCTGCCGAAAACCATTCTCTACTGCCTGAACCCGCGCGATAACGAAGTGCTGGGCACCATGATCGGTAACTTCCAGGGTGAAGGTATGCCGGGCAAGATGCAGTTCGGCTCCGGCTGGTGGTTTAACGATCAGAAAGACGGCATGGAGCGTCAGATGACGCAGCTGGCGCAGCTCGGTCTGTTAAGCCGCTTTGTGGGTATGCTGACCGACAGCCGCAGCTTCCTCTCCTACACTCGCCACGAGTACTTCCGCCGCATTCTGTGCCAGATGATTGGCCGCTGGGTGCAGGCTGGTGAAGCGCCAGCGGATATCCAGCTGCTGGGCGAAATGGTGAAAAACATCTGCTTTAACAATGCGCGTGACTACTTCGCCATTGAACTGAACTAAGGCCGTTTGAGGTTGATATGCAATACATCAAAATCCATTCGCTGGATAACGTTGCCGTCGCGCTGGCAGATTTAACCGAAGGCACGGAAGTGACCTTTGACAACCAGTCGGTCACGTTACGCCAGGCCATTGGACGTGGACATAAGTTTGCCCTGATCCCCATTGCGAAAGGGGAGAACGTGGTGAAGTACGGTTTGCCCATCGGCCATGCGCTGGCGGATATTGCACCGGGTGAATACATTCACTCCCACAATACCCGTACCAACCTGAGCGATCTGGACGAGTACAGCTATCAACCTGACTTCCAGGCGGAAGCCGAGCGGGCGGCAGATCGCGAAGTGCAGATCTATCGCCGCGCCAACGGCGACGTGGGGATCCGCAACGAGCTGTGGATCCTCCCGACCGTCGGCTGCGTGAACGGGATCGCGCGTCAAATTCAGACGCGCTTTCTGAAAGAGACCAACGATGCCGAAGGCACCGACGGCGTGCATCTGTTCAGCCACACCTACGGCTGCTCCCAGCTGGGTGATGACCACATCAACACCCGCACCATGCTGCAAAACATGGTGCGCCACCCGAACGCGGGCGCGGTGCTGGTGATTGGCCTCGGCTGTGAGAACAACCAGGTCGACGCCTTCCGCGAAACGCTGGGGGAATTCGACCCCGAGCGCGTGCACTTTATGGTGTGCCAGCATCAGGACGACGAAGTGGAGGCGGGTCTTGAACAGCTGCGCCAGCTGTATGAGGTCATGCGCCACGACAGGCGCGAGCCGGGCAAGCTGAGCGAGCTGAAGTTTGGCCTGGAGTGCGGCGGATCTGACGGCCTGTCCGGGATCACCGCTAACCCAATGCTGGGCCGTTTCTCCGACTACGTCATCGCCAACGGCGGCACCACGGTGCTGACCGAAGTGCCGGAAATGTTCGGCGCGGAGCGTATTCTGATGAGCCACTGCCGCGACGAAGAGACGTTTGAGAAAACCGTCACCATGGTGAACGACTTCAAACAGTACTTCATCGCCCACAATCAGCCAATTTATGAGAACCCGTCGCCGGGTAACAAAGCGGGCGGGATCACCACGCTGGAAGAAAAATCCCTCGGCTGCACCCAGAAAGCGGGCGCGAGCCAGGTGGTTGACGTGCTGCGCTACGGTGAACGTCTCAAAACGCACGGCCTGAACCTGCTGAGCGCGCCGGGTAACGATGCGGTTGCCACCAGCGCGCTGGCCGGAGCGGGCTGTCACATGGTGCTGTTCAGCACCGGGCGCGGTACGCCGTACGGTGGGTTTGTGCCGACGGTGAAAATCGCCACCAACAGCGAGCTGGCGGCGAAGAAAAAGCATTGGATCGACTTCGATGCGGGCCAGCTGATCCACGGCAAAGCGATGCCGCAGCTGCTGACGGAGTTCGTGGATACTATCGTGGAATTTGCTAACGGCAAGCAGACCTGCAACGAGAAGAACGACTTCCGCGAGCTGGCGCTCTTTAAGAGTGGCGTGACGCTTTAATCGGTGCGGCCTGATGCCCTCACCCTGGCCCTCTCCCACGGGGAGAGGGTACAAACACTAAAAACGGCAACCTCAGGGTTGCCGTTTTGCGTTTACCCTGTAGGCCCGGTAAGGCGTAGCCGCCACCGGGCTTTTGTTTTAACTGCGCAGGGCGTTCTTCGCTAAACGCGCGTCTTCCGCCTGACAGGCCGCGGCGGTGAACAGCACGTCGGTAGAGGAGTTCAGCGCGGTTTCGCAGGAGTCCTGCAGCACGCCGATGATAAAGCCGACGGCCACAACCTGCATCGCGATCTCGTTCGGGATGCCGAACATATTGCACGCCAGCGGGATCAGCAGCAGCGAACCGCCCGCCACGCCGGATGCGCCACAGGCACACAGCGATGCCACCACGCTCAGCAGCAGCGCCGTTGGCAGATCCACCGGAATGCCCAGCGTCTGCACCGCCGCCAGCGTCAGCACGGTGATGGTGATCGCCGCGCCCGCCATGTTCACGGTTGCGCCCAGCGGAATGGAGACGGAATAGGTATCGCGGTCCAGGTTCAGCTTTTCAGCCAGCGCCATGTTGACCGGAATGTTTGCCGCAGAGCTGCGGGTGAAGAAGGCGTACACGCCGCTCTCGCGCAGGCACGTCAGCACCAGCGGATACGGGTTGCGGCGGATCTGCCAGAACACCAGCAGCGGGTTGATCACCAGCGCCACCAGCAGCATACAGCCAACCAGCACGACCAGCAGCTGCGCGTAGCCCCACAGCGCGTCAAAACCGGTGGTAGCCAGCGTGGAGGAGACCAGACCGAAGATCCCGATTGGCGCAAAGCGAATCACCAGCTTCACCATGAAGGTCACGGCGTTGGACAAATCGTTGACCAGATTTTTGGTGGTGTCGTTACCGTGACGCAGCGCGAAGCCCAGGCCAATTGCCCAGACCAGGATGCCAATGTAGTTGCCGCTCATCAGCGCGGTGACGGGGTTAGAGACCATGCTCATCAGCAGGCCGCGCAGCACTTCTACAATGCCGGACGGCGGGGTGATGTCACCGGCCGCGCTGGTCAGGTGCAGCGTGGACGGGAACAGGAAGCTAAACACCACGGCCGTTAAGGCCGCAGAGAAGGTCCCCAGCAGATACAGGAACAGAATAGGGCGAATGTTGGTTTTTTGTCCGTGCTGGTGGTTGGCAATTGAGGCCATGACCAGCATCAGAACCAGTACCGGTGCAACGGCTTTCAATGCACCCACGAACAGCGTCCCGAGCAGCCCCGTCGCTTCTGCCGCTGGCTTTGACACCATCGCCAGCAGGATCCCCAGTACCAGCCCTACCAGAATTTGTTTAACCAGGCTGCCCTGTGCCAGGCGCGCAAAAAGCCCCGTTGATTTTGTGCTCATACATTATTCCTGAGTGAAATTGCGTTCCATCCCGGATGTGCTCTAAGTCACATTTATGTCCGGATGTAAGTAAATGTTTGCCTGGTCGAGTATAGGGAAAGCGCGTACGGAGGGAAGCGTAAAATGCTGGATTTTACGTGTTGCGTCATGTTTTTTAACTATTGGTTAACGAAAATGCCGGGTGGCGCTGCGCTTTTCACCCTCTCCCTGTGGGAGAGGGCCGGGGTGAGGGAATTACTCCGCCTGCTGCTTCTTATCGTGCTGCCGGTTAACCCAGGTATTGATAATCAGCGTCACGATCAGAATGCCAAACACCACGCCGAGCGAAATGGCGATCGGGATATGGTAGAAATCGACGATCAGCATCTTGATACCGATAAACACCAGGATCACCGACAGGCCGTACTTCAGCATCGAGAAGCGCTCCGCCGCGCCCGCCAGCAGGAAATACATGGCACGCAGGCCGAGGATCGCGAACAGGTTTGAGGTCAGGACGATGAACGGGTCGGTCGTTACCGCGAAGATTGCCGGGATGCTGTCGACCGCGAAAATCACGTCGCTCAGCTCAACCAGAATCAGCACCAGCAGCAGCGGGGTGGCGAACAGCAGGCCGTTCTTGCGCACGAAGAAGTGCTCGGTTTCGATCTTGTCCGTCATGCGCAGGTGGCTGCGGATCCACTTCACCAGCGGCTTCTCGCCAATGCCGGTTTCGTCTTCTTTCGCCAGCGCCATTTTGATACCGGTGAACAGCAGGAACGCGCCAAAGACGTACAGCAGCCATTCGAACTGGGTAATCAGCCAGCTGCCGGCGAAGATCATGATGGTACGCAGGATGATCGCGCCCAGCACGCCGTAGACCAGCACGCGACGCTGCAGGGCAGCCGGTACGGCAAAGTAGCTGAACAGCATCAGCCAGACGAAGACGTTATCAACCGCCAGGGCTTTTTCAATCAGATAGCCGGTGAGGAAGGCGAGCGCCTGGGGATCGGCCACCGCGCGGCCTTCGGTCGAGGCCAGATACCACCAGAAGGCGGCGCAGAACAGCAGGGAGAGGGTGACCCAGACCAGCGACCAGGCCGCAGCCTGTTTGATGCTCATGCCGTGCGCGCCGCGACGACCCTGCAAAAAGAGGTCTATCGCCAGCATGATGAGCACGACAACCGCGAATCCGCCCCACAACATTGGAGTGCCGACAGAATGCATACTATTTTCCTTACACATAAAAAACAAAAACGGCCATGGTCAGAAGACGATAGCCGTTAGCTTTTTATGCATAGACCTCGCCTTCCGGCAAGGTCTCACTTACAACCACGAAGGTTGCCCGGCGACCGGATGCGGTATTGCACGCATCGTAATGACGATCCACCGGCGAAGAAGTTACTCCCCTTTGCAGGTAACAAAATATGTCAGACCATCGGTTTCGTCAATGGTCTGCACGGTTTCATTACACAGCTTTACGCGATCGCTTCCGCGCCTACGCCGTCTGCCGGGAACACCACGCCGGTCTGGCGGCGGATCTCCGTCTGCAGCTTCGCCGTCGTGCGGCTCACCGCGAGGCCCGGGTGATTCACTTCGTTGTCTTCCACCAGACGGGCGAAGACCTCTGCCTCATAGAGCATAGTGTTTATATGCTGAGGCTGCGTCAGCTCCTGCGCTTTGCCCCCGCGCGGCACAATGCTCACCTTCTGGCATTCTGAGATCTTTTCGACCACCAGCGATCCCGCTTCGCCCTGAATCTCGCTTGGCAGCACTGAATCGCTCACCTTCGAGTGCTGCAGGGTGACGCTGAAATCACCGTAGTCCAGCACCACTAGCCCGTGCGCATCCACGCCGCTCTCCAACAGGCTGGCGGTGGCCGTCACGCCGTGCGGTTCGCCCCACAGTGCAACCGCAGAGGCCAGGCAGTAAAAACCGATATCCATAATCGAGCCGTTCGAGAAGGCCGGGTTAAAGGTGTTCGGGTTCTCGCCGTCGAGATAGCGCTGGTAGCGCGACGAATATTGGCAGTAGTTGATAAAGGCTTTACGCACTTTGCCAATTTTCGGCAGGGACTGCTGCAGCAGCAGGAAATTCGGCAGGCTGGCGGTTTTGAACGCTTCGAACAGCACCACCTGGTTTTCGCGGGCAAGCGCAATGGCGGCTTCCACTTCCTGGATATTAGAGGCCAGCGGCTTCTCGCAAATCACATGCTTTTTATGGCTGAGGAACAGCTTCGTTTGCGGGAAGTGCAGGGAGTTCGGGCTGGCGATATACACCGCGTCAATGGCGTCGCTTTGCGCCATCTCGTCGAGCGAGGTGAACAGATGTTCAACGAGGTAGTCGTTAGCAAAACTCTGCGCCTGCTCGAGGCTGCGGGAATAGACTGCGGTGAGCTTGTATTTGCCGGTCTCGTGGGCGGCGTCGACGAACTGGCGCGTGATCCAGTTCGTTCCAATGACTGCGAAACGTATCATAAACGTTTACGTACTCCGTAGCTGGGAACCTTTAGCCACTGTAGCACGGGATTATTGCAAAACCAGTGCGCTATTCCGCATTACCTTTTAACGATAAATGCGTAAGCCACAGGCGGGTATCAAACTCGAGCTGGTGGTACTGCGGCTCCATGTGGCAGCACAGGGAATAGAACGCTTTGTCGTGCTCTTTCTCTTTCAGATGCGCCAGCTCATGAACCACGATCATCCGCAGAAAGGCTTCCGGCGCGTTTCGGAATACGGTCGCCACGCGGATCTCCGCTTTGGCTTTCAGCTTGCCGCCCTGCACGCGGGAGATGGCGGTATGCAGGCCGAGCGCATTTTTCAGCACGTGGATCTTATTGTCGTACATCACCTTGTTGATCGGCGGCGCGCTCCTGAGATACCGGTTTTTCAGATCCTGCGTATACTGCCAGAGCGCCTTATCGGTCGCGAAATCGTGCGTGCCGGGATAGCGTTTTTCCAGCACCGTGCCGAGCTTCTGCTCGGCAATCAGGCTGCGAACCTGAGTCAGTAAATGCTCCGGGTAGCCCTGGAGATAAGTAAGTTGGTTCATCAACGCCCCAAATCGACAATAAAACGGGTATACTCACGCACCCTTTTCAGGGATACGCCAAATTTTATCATTCAGGAGGGCCGATGAGCCACTTAGACAACGGTTTCCGTTCACTCAACCTTAAACGTTTCCCGGAAACGGACGACGTTAACCCGCTCATGGCGTGGGAAGCGGCGGATGAATATCTGCTGCAGCAGTTGGATGAGACTGAAATCCGCGGCCCGGTTTTGATCCTGAATGACGCGTTTGGCGCGCTGGGCTGCGCCCTGGCGGAGCACACGCCTTACAGCATCGGCGATTCCTACCTGAGCGAGCTGGCGACGCGTGAAAACCTGCGCCATAACGACATCGAAGAGTCCAGCGTGAAGTTCCTCGACAGCACCGCGGACTACCCGCAGGCGCCGGGCGTGGTGCTGATAAAAGTGCCAAAAACCATGGCGCTGCTGGAGCAACAGCTTCGCGCGCTGCGTAAGGTCGTGACGCCGGAAACGCGCATTATCGCGGGCGCCAAAGCGCGCGATATTCACACCTCGACGCTGGAGCTGTTCGAGAAAGTCCTCGGCCCGACCACCACGACGCTGGCCTGGAAAAAAGCGCGCCTGATCAACTGTACCTTTAGCGCGCCGGAGCTGGCCGACGCGCCAGAAACCCTGAGCTGGAACCTGGAAGGGACCGACTGGACCATCCACAATCATGCGAACGTCTTCTCCCGTACCGGTCTGGATATCGGCGCGCGTTTCTTTATGGAACATCTGCCGGAAAACCTGGAAGGTGAAATCGTCGATCTGGGCTGCGGTAACGGCGTGATTGGCCTGACGCTGCTGGCGAAGAACCCGGACGCCAGCGTGGTGTTCAGCGATGAGTCGCCAATGGCGGTGGCCTCCAGCCGTCTGAACGTGGAAACCAACATGCCGGAAGCGCTGGACCGCTGCGAGTTTATGATCAACAACGCGCTGTCGGGCGTAGAGCCGTTCCGCTTCAACGCGGTGTTCTGCAACCCGCCGTTCCACCAGAAGCACGCCCTGACGGATAACGTCGCCTGGGAGATGTTCCACCACGCGCGCCGCTGCCTGAAAATCAACGGCGAGCTGTACATCGTGGCGAACCGCCACCTGGACTACTTCCACAAGCTGAAGAAGATTTTCGGCAACTGCGTCACCGTTGCGACCAATAACAAGTTTGTGGTGCTGAAAGCGGTGAAGCTGGGACGTCGTCGGTAAGATCGTTTTGCCTGGCGGCGCTTCGCTTGCACAGGCCTACGGTTTTGTAGGCCCGGTAAGCGCAGCGCCACCGGGCGAGAAATCAAATCGCTAATGCCAATGTTGTCCCCTGCGCAATGGCCCGCCGCGCGTCCAGCTCCATCGCCACATCGCACCCGCCGATCAAATGCACCGTTTTACCGGCTTCGCGCAGCGGATCGGCCAGATCGCGCTTCGGCTCCTGCCCGGCACATAGAATGACATTATCCACGCCCAGCAGCCGCGGCTCGCCGCCGATCGTGACGTGCAAGCCCTCATCGTCGATCTTCTGGTAGCTCACCGCCGGGATCATCTTCACCCCGCGCGAGAGCAGGGTGGCGCGGTGGATCCAGCCCGTGGTTTTGCCCAGCCCTTCGCCCGGCTTGCTGGCCTTACGCTGGAGCATCACGATCTGGCGCGGGCTTTTCGGCAGCTGCGGCCCTTCCGGGCGCAATCCGCCGGACTGGCTCAGGCTGGTGTCGATACCCCATTCCACGCAAAACTCGGCGATGTTCTGGCTGGTGGCCTCGCCCGGCTGGCTTAAGTACATGGCGGTATCAAAGCCGATCCCGCCGCAGCCGATAATCGCCACCTTCTCGCCAACCGGCGTTTTGTCACGCAATACGTCCAGATAGCTCAATACCTTCGGATGATCGATACCCTCGATCGCAGGCGTGCGCGGGGCGATCCCGCTCGCCAGGATCACCTCATCGAAACCGAGCAGATCCGAAGCATTCACAAAGCGGCTGAGCTGCAGTTCCACGCCCGTAACCTCGATCATCCGGCGGTAGTAGCGCAGCGTTTCATAGAACTCCTCTTTGCCGGGGATCTGTTTGGCGATATTAAACTGCCCGCCGATCTCCGCCAGCGCATCAAACAGCGTCACGCTGTGCCCGCGCGAGGCAGCATTGACCGCAAATGCCAGCCCCGCCGGGCCAGCGCCCACCACGGCCAGGCATTTTTTATTCACCGCCGGAACGATCGGCATTTTAGTTTCGTGGCAGGCGCGCGGGTTAACGAGACAGGAGGTGACCTTGCCGACGAAGATCTGATCCAGGCAGGCCTGGTTACAGCCGATGCAGGTGTTGATCTCGTCCGCACGGCCGCTTTGCGCTTTGGAAAGCAGCTCGGCATCCGCGAGGAACGGACGCGCCATCGACACCATATCGGCGTCGCCGCGCGAAATCACATCGTCCGCCACCTGCGGATCGTTAATGCGGTTGGTGGTGACCAGCGGAACAGACACTTTGCCCTTCAGCCTGCGCGTTACCCAGCTGAACGCCGCGCGCGGCACCGGCGTGGCGATGGTCGGGATGCGCGCCTCGTGCCAGCCGATGCCGGTGTTGATAATGGTGGCACCTGCGGCTTCAATCGCCTGCGCCAGCTGCACGGTTTCGTCGAACGTCCCGCCGCCTTCCACCAGGTCGAGCATCGACAGGCGGAAGACGATAATAAAGTCCGCGCCCGCACGTTCGCGCACCGCGCGCACCACCTCCACGGCAAAGCGCATCCGGCGGGCATAGTCGCCGCCCCATTCGTCGTCGCGCTGGTTGGTGCGGGCGGCGAGGAATTCGTTAATTAGATAGCCTTCTGAGCCCATCACCTCAACGCCGTCGTAGCCCGCCTCGCGCGCCAGCGCCGCGCAGCGGGCGAAGTCGTCAATTAACGCCAGGATCTCGTCGTGGGTCAGTGCGTGAGGTTTAAAACGGTTAATCGGTGCCTGAAGGGCCGACGGTGCGACCAGACTCGGCTGATAGCTGTAGCGCCCGGTGTGCAGGATCTGCAGGGCGATTTTGCCGCCTTCTTTATGCACCGCGTCGGTCACGATCCGATGGTGCGCAAGCTGTGATGCATCGTTCAGCACCGCGCCGCCCTCCATCGTCACCCCAGAAGGGGCAGGGGCCACGCCGCCGGTCACAATCAGCGCCACCCCGTGGCGCGCGCGCTCGGCATAGAAGGCCGCCAGACGCTCGGCCCCGTCCGGACGCTCTTCCAGCCCGGTGTGCATCGAGCCCATCAGCACGCGGTTTTTGAGGGTGGTGAACCCCAGATCGAGAGGGGCGAATAACGACGGGTAGCGGCTCATAGTCTCTTCCAGTGTAAAATTATTGTTATGTGGTCGGATGAGTTACTAATTTAGCCAGCGGCAGCGGAAAGGTAAAAGCGGGATCGAATGATTGTGATAGATCTCAAAGAACTTCACCCCTCACCCTAACCCTCTCCCCGGAGGGGAGAGGGGACTGGCCGGTGCGGCCTTAAAGAATCGGCTCGATCAGGTTTTTTCCCTCTCCCCTTAGGGGAGAGGGGCAGGGTGAGGGGTTTGGGTTTTTACTAGCCCCGGTGCCTGCCACATCGACGTCGTCAGCCCGCTGTCCACCAGCCCCAGCTGGTCGGCGTACACCGCCTGCCACTTCTGCATCATGCCGTCGTACAGCTCGCGGTGCTGCGGGTTCGGCGTGAACTCGCGGCTCCACTTCACCAGGCGCTCGCCCGTCGAGGCCATATCCGCAAATAGCCCCGCGCCAGCACCTGCCGCGATGGCACAGCCGAGCGCCGTCGCCTCTTTCACCTCCGGCACGCGCACCGGCAGCCCGGTGACGTCGCTTAAGATCTGGCTCCACAGGGCGCCCTTAGCCCCGCCGCCCGCAAACACCAGGCTCTCAAACGTCACGCCGGAGAAGCGCGAAATCTGCGCCAGGTTGCAGGCCGAGACGATCGCCGCATTCTCCTCCAGGGCGCGGAACAGCGTCGCTTTGTTGCACTTTTCCGGGTCGATGGAGAGGTTAATAAACGACGGCGCGGCGTGGTACCACTGCTTAAAATGCATCGCGTCGGAAAATATCGGCATTACCCCGTGGGAGCCCGCCGGCACGCGGCTCGCCATCTCTTCCAGCAGGGAATAGGTGTCCATCCCCATCCGTTCGGCTATCAGCTTCTCTTCAGCGCAGAAGGCGTCGCGGAACCAGCGCATGGTCAGCCCGGTGAAGAAGCTGATCGACTCCGCCTGCGCCATGCCGGGAATCACGTGCGGGTTCACGCGGATGTTCATCTCGGGGTCGGTGCGCACCTGCGGCAGGTTGACGACCTGTTGCCAGAAGGTGCCGCCCAGCACTGCGGTTTGCCCGGCGCGGACCACGCCCAGCCCCAGACAGCCCAGCTGCACGTCGCCGCCGCCCATCACCACCGGGGTGCCTTCGCGCAGGCCGCTCTGCAGCGCGGCCTCTCTGGTGACAGCGCCCAGCACGGTGCCGGTCTCTTTCACCGGGGAGAGGATATCGGCGCGCAGCCCGGCCATGTCGAGCAGCGCCGGGCGCCAGTCGCGGGAGAAGAGATCCAGCATGCCCGTCGTGCCTGCGTTCGACGGATCAACCGCCAGCTCGCCGGAGAGCTTCGCCGCCAGCCAGTCGCTGATCATGGTGATGGTCGCGGCCCTGCGGTAGATGTCCGGGCGATGGTGCGCCAGCCACAGCAGGCGCGGCATGGCGCTCAGCGCCAGCGTCTGGCCGGAAACGTCATACACTTCGGATTCAAAACGGTCGTTGTGGATCTCTTTGAGTTCGGCCACTTCGCGGCTGGCGCGGGCGTCGACGTTGGCGCAGGCCCAGATGGCCTCGCCGTTGCGGTCGTACAGCACGATCCCTTCGCGCATCGAGCAGCATGCAACGGACTGAATGTCCGCCGCGCTCAGGCGCGCGCGCTCCAGCGCCTGATGAATGCACCGGCAGGCCAGCTGCCAGTTGGTCTCGAGGTCGAACTCCATCGACCCCGGCACGTTCTCCACGCTCAGGTGCTTCCACTCGGCCTGGCCGACGGCAATCTGGTTGCCCTGTAAATCGAAAATAACGGCGCGAACGCTGCCTGTCCCTGCATCTAACGCTAAAAGGTAACTCATGAGCTTGCCTCGTTGTTAGCGCAGGTCAACCCCGTTACGTCAGGGCCAGCACCGCGCGGGCTGTCGTCTCCTCCGTCACCAGGCCATTGATACGGCGACCCTTCAGTGCGGCATAAATCGCATCGGCTTTCTCTTCCCCTCCGGCCACGCCAACGATGGTGGGCAGCTGCGCCAGCTCATCGAGCGTGACGCCCAGCAGTTCTTTGTGGATCTCCAGCTCCTCGACGCACTCGCCTTCGGCATTGAGGAAATAGCCGAGAATGTCGCCGACCGCGCCTTTGCGGGCGTACATCAGCTGTTCACCTTCGCTGATATAGCCGGAGCGCAAAATCGTGGCGTCACGGCGCTGGTTAACCGAACCAATGCCGACCACCGCCACGTCGGCGGCGGTGGCGGCGAGGATCACGTCCCGCACGCTGGTTTCGCGTTTTAAGATCCCGGCCACCTCGGCGGAGGACACGCGAAGCGGGGCGGGGATCATGCTAACGCTGCAGGCCGCGTCCAGCTGGCCGATACCGGTCATATAGGGCCCGACGCCGCCGGAGAGCGTCACCAGGCGGATCTGCTGCGAGCTGATAAAGCCGCTCAGGTGCTGCAGGCTACTCATGGTGGTTTCACCAAACCCCACCGCCAGCAGCTGGCCGGGCTCCAGCACGCCCATCAGGGACTGCGCCGCGCCAATGCCGAGCCGCACGTTCATCGGCGGCGTATTTAACGCGGGCATCACGCGCACCAGCTTCAGGCCAAAGCGCTGCTGTAGCTCGGTCTCCAGCGCCAGGCAGCCCTCGTAGCGGGAGTTGATCTGCACGCGGATCACTCCGGACTGACGGCCCTTCTCCAGCAGGCGAGAAATCTTCAGGCGCGGCAGCCCGAGCCGCTCGCCGATGTCGTTCTGAGTTAATCCGTCGTGGTAGTAGCACCAGGCCACGCGCGCCACCAGCTCCTCTTCCGCCAGTGCCAGCCCGGCAAACCGTCCTTCTTCCGCAGTGCGTTTATCGCTCATAGTTGAACTCTTATAAAAATTTAGATCATATGTTCGTGATGGCGCGGAGGGAAAGTGTGAGCCACGCGACAAAACGGATCTTTTAGAACGTTTCTCGTTTATCTGTATCTCAATCGATAAAACTGTGATCCCTGCACGGTTGTAAATATAGTTCACCGTCTACGCTTTTGAACATTATTAAATCTAAAAATCATTTGTTCAATAGCGGAGCGATGATGACACCACTTCTCGACGCGCGGAATATCAGCAAGCAGTTCTCAGGCGTGCCGGTTCTGAAAGGCATTGATTTCACGCTGCTTGCGGGCCAGGTGCACGCCCTGATGGGCGGAAACGGCGCGGGAAAATCGACGCTGATGAAGATCATCGCCGGGGTGGAAACGCCGGATGATGGTGAACTTTCTGTCGAGGGGCAGTCATATGCGCGGCTCACGCCCGTGCAGGCGCACAGGTTAGGCATTTACCTGGTGCCGCAGGAGCCGCTGCTGTTCCCCAACCTGACGGTGCGGGAAAATATCCTTTTCCGCCTGCCGCGCGAGCGCGATCTGGAAAAGCGGCTGGCGGAGAAACTCCAGCAGCTGCAGTGCCAGCTTAACCTCGATGCCGCCGCCAGCACGCTGGAAGTGGCGGACCAGCAGATGGTGGAGATCCTGCGCGGGCTGATGCGCAATGCCAGGATCCTGATCCTCGACGAACCTACGGCCTCCCTCACGCCGGGCGAAACCGAGCGGCTGTTCCGCCAGATCCGCGCCCTGCAGGCGCTCGGCGTCGGGATTGTCTTTATCTCGCACAAGCTGCCGGAAATTCGCATGCTTTCGAGCCACGTCTCGGTGATGCGCGACGGCGCGGTGGTGCTGAGCGGCGAAACCGCGCAGTTTGACGACAGCGCCCTGATCGCCGCCATGACGCCGGTAAGCCGGGAGAAATCCCTCAGCGATACGCAAAAGCTGTGGCTGGCGCTGCCGGGCAACCGCCGCACTCAGGCGCAGGATTTCCCGGTGCTGCGGGTGGACGATCTCACCGGAGAAGGGTTTATCGATCTCAGCCTTGAGATCTACGCCGGGGAGATCGTCGGCCTGGCCGGGCTGGTGGGAGCCGGACGCACCGAGTTTGCGGAAACGCTCTACGGCCTGCGGCCGGTACGCGGGGGCCGCGTCTGGCTTGAGAATCAGGACATTACAGGCGAGCCGGTAAGTTCACGCCTGGAAAAAGGGCTGGTCTACCTGCCGGAAGACAGGCAGGTGTCCGGCCTGTTCCTCGACGCGCCGATCCGCTGGAACACGGTGGCGCTGAACGAGCCGTCGATTTGGCAGCAGCGCAAGCGGGAGTCGGCGGTGGTGGAGCGCTATCACCGGGCGCTGGGGATCAAGCTCAACCATGCGGATCAAACCGTGCGCACGCTCTCCGGCGGCAACCAGCAGAAGGTGCTGCTGGCGCGCTGTCTCGAGGCCAACCCTTTACTGCTGATCGTCGATGAGCCGACGCGAGGGGTGGACGTCTCGGCGCGCGCCGACATCTACCAGCTGATAAAAAGCGTGGCGGCGCAGAACGTGGCGGTGCTGATGATCTCAAGCGATCTCGACGAGTTCCCGGGCCTCGCGGACCGGGTGCTGGTGATGCATCAGGGCGTGCTCAGCGGCGAGCTGCCGCGCCACGCCGTCAGCCTCGACAGGATGATGGCGCTGGCGTTCGGAGGGCAATCATGAAGACCTTACTCAAAAACCGCGAGCTGAGCGCGTTTCTCGCCATTCTGGCGCTGTTCGCCGTGCTGGTGGCGCTGAATCCGTCCTACCTGAGTTTACAGACGCTGGGGATGATCTTCGCCAGCTCGCAGATCCTGATCCTGCTGGCCATCGGCGCGGCGCTGGTGATGCTGACCCGCAATATCGACGTGTCCGTCGGCTCCATCGTCGGGCTGTCCGCCATCGCCGTCGGCGTGGCGCTCAACAGCGGCTACAGCCTGCCCGTTTCCATTCTCTTCGCGCTGTCGACTGGCGCGCTGGCCGGGGCGTTCAACGGGTTTCTGGTGGTGGGGCTGCGCATCCCGGCGATTGTCGCCACCCTCGGCACGCTGGGGCTGTACCGCGGGGCGATGCTGCTATGGACGGGGGGAAAGTGGATTGAGGGGCTGCCGCCGGGGCTGAAATCCCTCTCTGAGCCTGCCGCCGTCGGCATATCTCCGCTTGGTATGCTGGTGTTGATCGTCGCGGCCACCGGCGCGTGGACGCTGTCGCGCACCGCGTTCGGGCGTGATTTCTACGCGGTGGGGGATAACCTCGCCGCCGCGCGCCAGCTGGGCGTGGCGGTGAACCGCACCCGCATGCTTGCCTTTACCCTCAACGGCATGCTGGCGGCCTGCGCCGGGATCGTCTTTGCCGCGCAGATTGGCTTTGTGCCGAACCAGACCGGCAGCGGGCTGGAGATGAAAGCCATCGCCGCCTGCGTGCTCGGGGGGATTTCGCTGCTGGGCGGCACGGGCACGCTGGTTGGCGCGCTGCTCGGTGCCTTCTTCCTGACGCAAATCGACACCGTGCTGGTGCTGTTCAGGCTCCCGGCGTGGTGGAACGACTTTATCGCCGGGCTGGTGCTGCTGGGTGTGCTGGTGCTCGACGGGCGCCTGCGCCAGGCGCTGGCGCGCCATCAGCGGGCGCTGAAATACGGTCGCTTCCAGCCGGGTAACAAAGGGGGAAAGCACGTTACCCCGTTTCCAAAACGCAAAAAAGAGGTGGCGTAAATGAGGCTTAACTGGGAAAGCGCGCTGCTGATTTTACTGGTGCTGGAGATCCTGCTCTTTGGCGCCATCAACCCGCGCATGCTTGATATCAACATGCTGCTGTTCAGCACCAGCGACTTCATCTGCATCGGCATTGTGGCGCTGCCGCTCACGCTGGTGATTATCAGCGGCGGGATCGACATCTCCCTCGGCTCAACCATCGGCCTGTGCGCCATCGCGCTGGGGGTGATGATGCAGGCGGGGTGGCCGATGGCGGTCGCCGTTCCATTGACGCTGCTGCTCGGCCTGCTGTGCGGATTATTTAATGCCGCGCTGATCCACTACACCGGCATCAGCCCGCTGGTGATCACCCTCGGCACCCTCTACCTCTACGGCGGCGGGGCGCTGCTGCTCTCCGGCATGGCGGGGGCGACGGGCTATGAGGGCATCGGCGGCTTCCCGGACAGCTTCACGGCGTTCGCTAACCTCACGGTGCTGGGGCTGCCGATTCCGCTGGTGCTGTTCGCGGTGATTACCGTCTTCTTCTGGCTGATTACCCACCGCGGGCGCTTTGGCCGTCATCTGTTTTTAATCGGGCAGAATCCGCGTGCGGCGCGCTATGCGGCGCTGTCGGTGAACGGCATGCCCTACGCGCTGTACGGGCTGGTGGGCGTGGCCTCCGCCATTGCCGCGCTGGTGATGGTCTCCTATTTCGGCTCCGCGCGTTCGGATCTGGGGCGCGATCTGCTAATGCCCGCGCTCACCGCCGCCGTGCTCGGCGGGGCCAATATCTACGGCGGGTCAGGTTCGGTTGTCGGTACGGCGCTGGCGGCGCTGCTGGTGGGCTACCTGCAGCAGGGTTTACAGATGGTCGGCATCCCTAACCAAGTGTCGAGCGCGCTGTCAGGGGCGCTGCTGGTTGTGGTGGTGATGGGACGTTCGCTGAGTCTGCACCGCGAGTGGGTGCGATCTCTCTTTAGAAAACTATCCGGAGCGTAAGATGAAAACAAAACTGTTCGTCCTGGCAATGGCCCTCAGCTTCGCCTCGGCGCAGGCGGCGGACCGCATTGCCTTTATCCCGAAGCTGGTGGGCGTGGGCTTCTTCACCAGCGGCGGCAACGGCGCGAAAGAGGCGGGGAAAGATCTTGGCGTGGACGTCACCTACGACGGCCCAACCGAGCCGAGCGTCTCCGGCCAGGTGCAGCTCATCAATAACTTCGTCAACCAGGGCTATAACGCCATCATCATCTCGGCCGTGTCGCCGGACGGACTCTGCCCGGCGCTCAAGCGCGCGATGCAGCGCGGCGTCAAGGTCCTGACCTGGGATTCCGACACCAAACCGGAGTGCCGCAGTATCTACATCAACCAGGGGACGCCGGAACAGCTGGGCGGCCTGCTGGTGGAGATGGCGGGCAAGCAGGTCACCAAACCGAACGCTAAAGTGGCGTTCTTCTACTCCAGCCCCACCGTCACCGACCAGAACCAATGGGTGAAAGAGGCGAAGGCCAAAATCGAGAAAGATCATCCGCAGTGGCAGGTCGTGACGACCCAGTTTGGCTATAACGATGCCACCAAATCCCTGCAAACCGCCGAAGGGATCTTAAAAGCGTATCCGGATCTGGACGCGATTATCGCCCCGGACGCCAACGCCCTGCCGGCGGCGGCGCAGGCGGCGGAAAACCTGAAGCGGGAAGGGGTGGCGATTGTCGGCTTCAGCACGCCGAACGTGATGCGCCCGTACGTTGAGCGCGGCACGGTGAAAGCCTTTGGCCTGTGGGACGTGGTGCAGCAGGGCAAAATTGCGGTCAATGTCGCCGATCGCCTGCTGAAAAAAGGCGATCTTAACGTCGGCGACAGCGTGGACGTAAAAGATATCGGCGCGCTGAAGGTCGAGCCGAACAGCGTGCAGGGCTACCAGTATGAGGCGAAGGGCAACGGCATCGTGCTGCTGCCGGAGCGCGTGGTGTTCACCAAAGAGAACATCAGCAAATACGATTTCTGACGGGGGAGCAAATGGCTGATTTAGACGACATCAAAGACGGCAAGGATTTTGGCATCGGCACGCCGCAGCAGAACGTGCCTTACACCCTGAAGGGCTGCGGCTCGCTGGACTGGGGCATGCAGTCCCGGCTTGCGCGCATCTTCAACCCGCAGAGCAACCGCACGGTGATGCTGGCCTTTGACCACGGCTACTTTCAGGGGCCGACCACCGGCCTTGAGCGTATCGACCTCTCCATTGCGCCGCTGTTTGGTGAAACCGACGTGCTGATGTGCACCCGCGGCATCCTCAGGAGCCAGGTGCCAGCCGCGACGAACAAACCGGTGGTGCTGCGCGCCTCCGGCGGTAACTCAATTCTGGGCGAGCTGTCCAACGAGTGCGTGGCGGTGGCGATGGAGGACGCGCTGCGCCTGAACGTCTGCGCGGTGGCGGCGCAGGTGTACATCGGCAGCGAGTTCGAGCATCAGTCGATCAACAACATCATCAAGCTGGTAGATGCGGGCGCGCGCTACGGCATGCCGACGCTGGCGGTGACGGGCGTGGGGAAAGAGATGGCGCGCGACGCGCGCTATTTCTCGCTCGCCAGCCGTATCGCCGCCGAGATGGGGGCGCAGTTCGTCAAAACCTACTACGTGGACGAGGGCTTTGAAAAAGTGACCGCCAGCTGCCCGGTGCCGATTGTGATTGCCGGGGGCAAAAAGCTGCCGGAGCACGAGGCGCTGGAGATGTGCTGGCGCGCGATTGACCAGGGCGCGTCCGGCGTGGACATGGGGCGCAACATATTCCAGTCCAGCGCGCCGCTCGCCATGCTGAAGGCGGTGAAGAAAGTGGTTCACGAGAACTGGAATGCTCGCGATGCGTTCCAGTTCTGGCAGGAAGAGAAACAGGGAGAAGCAAAATGAACGTGACGCTGGTTGAAATCAACATCAAGCCCGAGCGGGTGGACGAGTTTCTGGAGGTATTCCGCGCCAACCACGAGGGGGCAATCAAGGAGCCGGGAAACCTGCGCTTTGACGTATTGCAGGACCCGAGGGTGAAAACTCGGTTCTTTATCTACGAGGCCTATAAGGACGAAGAGGCGGTGCTGGCGCATAAGCAAACTCCGCACTATCTGGCGTGCGTGGATAAGCTTGAGGAATTGATGTCAGAGCCGCGCAAGAAACGCAGTTTTGTGGGGTTGCTGCCGGAGTAGCGGATTTGCCCGGTGGCGCTGCGCTTACCGGGCCTACGAATGCTAGGCTGTATTGATTTTGTAGGCCGGGTAAGCGTTAGCGCCACCCGGCATTTGTCAGGCCAGCGCCAGATCCGCCATTATCCCCGCAAGCGCCTTGCGCGGTTCACCCTGTATCGCCTGCAGCGGGAACGGCAGCGCGGGCGCTTCGACTTTCCCCATCATCTCGGCCGCCGCCGCCATTACCCTCAAACTACCGTAACGGCGGAACAGCGCCCACAGCGGCTCAAGCCGCTCGGACTGCGCCACCTCCTTCGATCGCGCAATCGCCAGCGCGGCCTGCGGGAACAATCCTCCCATCACCGAATACCAGACGTCAAACCCGGCCTGCAGGGCGGAGGCCGCTCGCCAGTCACCGGCGATGCCCAGCGTGACGTTTTCAGGAAGACGAGCGCGTACCTGCAACAGGTCCTCCGGCACGCGGCCAAGCTTTATGGACCCTATATTCGGCAGGGCCGCGGCGGCAAATAACAGTTCATCGCTAAACGAAAAACCGGTCGTTGCGGGATTATCGTAAATGCACAGCGGTACGGAGATCTGGCGGGTCACCGTTTCATAGAGATGAAACACTTCGTCTTCCGTTAATCGCTGGTACGACACGGGTGCCAGCAGCACGCCGGAGACGCCTGCCGATTGCGCGTCGTCAGCCAGACGCAGAATATCGTCCAGCCGTAATGCGCCGATGCTGACGATGACCGGAATGTCATCAGCATGCGCCACCGCGCAGCGTGCGATCTGGCCGCGCTCTTCAACGGTCAGATAGGCATAACTTCCCGTTGAGCCCAAAATGCCCAGTGAATCCACGCCAGCGTCGACAACGGGGCGCAGAAGATTGATGAAGGCCCGCTCGTCAAACGTCCCCTCTTTCAGGGGCGTTAACGGAAAGGCGCTTAACCCGTGAAACATTTTTTTGTCCTCTTACAGTTCCAGCAGCTGCACCTGCGCCGTGGCGCCGGGCATCATGCGCTGCAGATTATTGACCAGTTCTGCACCCGCCTCTTCCAGCGCGGCTAAAGGCATCGACGGAAGGCTTTCGAGAATAAACCACATAGATCGCGCCTGGCTATCGAGACGCGTGCGCACCCCCTGTCGCCAGTTCCAGCGGCGGCAGGTGACGCCGATATCGTCGCGCCAGATAACCTCGCCAGCATCCGGGTTTTCCGCCACCGGCTGGCCCTCTTTCAGGGTATCAAACGGCTCGCTGCCGTCGGCCAGCGTCAGTCGTGGTGCACCGGAATAGGCCGCGAGATTTTCCCCTCCCACCGGAATGGCATAGCGAATGCTCACCGCGTTATAGATATCCACTACCGGGTCGAGCGGCGGCAGCGAGCCGTCTTTAATCACCCGCTTGCGCAGGGCTGCGGCCGAGCAGGGCGTGCGTTTGGGTTTTGCGCCAAAGGCTTTAAACACCTCATCCCAGGCGGCGAGATGATCTTCAGCCCAGGGTACATCGTCATTCAACACCTGCTGGCAGGCCTGCGCCAGCGCGGCGGGCGCAACCTCCGGATGGATAATCGGCGCGGCTTCAACCAGAATGCTCAAGGCCCGAAAGCCGGGCGCGATCCCGGCCAGTCGTGAATCTATTGACGGCGTTACGAGAGACATAAATAATCCTGTATTGACTGTTTTATACCATGGTAGTGACCAATGACTGATAAAGTCAATATAATGACTGATTCGGGTGCCGATGTTGCCCAGGTAAGCCTGGCCGTAGCGAACCGCATCCGCAACTGGCGGAAAGAGAAAAAGCTGTCGCTGGACGAGCTGTCCCGCCGGGCCAGCGTCAGCAAAGGGATGCTGGTGGAAATCGAAAAGGGCGCAGCCAACCCCAGCATCGCCATTTTGTGCAAGCTGGCCGCCGCGCTCGGCATCTCCGTGGCGGATATCGTTAACGTCTCCAGCGAGCCGCTGGTGCATGTTATCGAAGAAGCGGCTATTCCGGTGCTGTGGCAGGGGGCGCAGGGCGGGTACGCCAGGCTGCTGGCGGGCACCGCGGGCCCGGACATGATTGAATTATGGCAGTGGGAGATGCAGCCGGGGGAGCGCTTTACCTCTCCAGGTCATTCGGCGGGAACCTTTGAGCTGCTGCACGTGAACGAGGGCGTGTTGACGCTGACGGTGGACGAGACGGTGACGCAGGTTAACGCTGGCGCGTCGGCGGTGGCGAAAACGGAAGCGAAGCACGGCTACGCCAATGAAGGTGATACCGTGCTTCGCTTCACCATGACGGTGGCGGAGTTTCACCGATAAAAAGTAGGCCGGGTAAGCGTAGCGCCACCCGGCGTTGTTTACGCTTCTTCCACGCTCACCCGCAGCGCTGCCAGCGCTTTACGCGCCGCTTTCAGCACCTGCTCACACTGCTCAATCGTCAGCGTCAGCGGCGGTTCTATGCGGATGGTTTTCGAGTTGTTGAGCGTTCCGGCGACCAGCACACGCTGGCGGAACATCTCGCTCGCGAAGCTATAGCCGGTTTCGTTATCAACAAACTCAATTGCCATCAGCATTCCTTTCCCGCGCGCGTCCTGCACCAGGTCCGGATACTCCCGGCCCAGCTGGCGGAAGCCGTCCAGCAGCATGTCGCCTTTCTGCTCCGCCTGCGCGGGCAGGTTTTGCTCCAGCAGCACGTTGATGGTGGCCAGCGCCGCCGCACAGGCCAGCGGGTTGCCGCCAAAGGTGGTTGTATGCAGGAACGGGTTGTCGAACAGCACCGAGAAGACCTCCTCGGTGGCCACCGTCGCGCCAATCGGCATCACGCCGCCGCCGAGCGCTTTCGCCAGGCACAGGATGTCCGGCTGAACGTTCTCGTGCTCGCAGGCAAACATCTTGCCGGTGCGCCCCATCCCTGTCTGCACTTCGTCGAAGATCAGCAAGGCGCCAAACTCATCGCACAGCTGACGCACGGCGGGCAGATAGCCTTGCGGAGGCAGGATCACGCCGCCTTCGCCCTGAATCGGCTCCAGGATCACCGCCGCCACGTCGTCGCCGGTTTTACGGCATTCGCTCAGCAGGGTGCGCATGGCGTTGATGTCGCCAAACGGCACGTGGCGGAAGCCCGGCAGCAGCGGCATAAAGGGTTTGCGGAAGGTGGATTTAGCGGTCGCCGACAGTGCGCCCAGGGACTTGCCGTGGAACGCGCCGCTGGTGGCGACAAAGGTGAACTTCCCGCGCGGCGACTGGTACGCCTTGGCGAGCTTAAGCGCCGCCTCGACCGATTCCGTGCCGCTGTTGCTAAAGAAGCTGTACTTTAGTTTGCCGGGCGTTAAGGCCGCCAGCGTTTTCGCGAGCATGGCGCGAAGCGGGTCGAGCAGCTCCTGGCTATGGAGAGGTTGTTTCGCAAGTTGATTCTGTACGGCGGAAACCACGACTGGATTACGGTGCCCCACGTTGAAAATACCAAAACCACCCAGGCAATCGATAAACTCCTGTCCCTGGGTGTCGACAAGCGTGTTCAGACTTCCCGCTTGCCACTCTACGGCTCCGTAATCCCCGCCGGCGGTAACAGATTTGCGATACTCCAGAAAACCAGGGTTCACATGCTCTTTAAAGTAGTCGATGACCTCTCGGTTAAGTTGTTTCATCTCCTCATGATCGAGCGTTCGCTTCTCAATGAGATTCAGTGCGTGCGCGGTACAGGCAAGAGCCGAGGCGCTGGAAGGTAACCTGTTCAAAATGTGCTCCCGGGGATCGCGTATCACATGATACTGAGTTAAGTATTGCAGGGATTACGCCACTTCAGATGACTTAACGAAAATCGGGATAAACGCCAGGTTAACATTATGTTGCACAATATTTAATCATGCCGGGACAAGCCAAACGGGATGAACGAGCAGCGCAGAGGCCGGGAAGATGATGCCAGCTTTCGTCAATTGCACCAGCGTGGTGCGTTACATGCTTTTTTAGCGGGCATTAACAGGTAACGCTTTGTAGGTAATTTCTTCTCGAAAGTATTTTAAATCAATTAATTATAAAAACGCACAAAAAGTGCGGTTTAACTAAAATTTGCGATCTCGATCGAATTTAACAACTAAAGATAAATTGGTTATCGCCGAAAAAACAATAAACCACAAAATTAACATTCGAATAACCTGCAAGGAATGCCCGCCATGTCCTCTCCATCCTACGTCACCCAGAATGAATATCTTCTGGGCGATGACACAACCCTAATGTCGACCACCGATCTCGACAGCTACATGACCCACACCAACGATACCTTTGTGCAGGTGAGCGGCTACTCCCTGCAAGAACTGCTTGGTCAGCCGCACAATCTGGTACGTCATCCCGATATGCCGAAAGCGGCCTTCGCTGACATGTGGTACACGCTGCAGCAGGGAGAACCCTGGAGCGGGATTGTCAAAAACCGCCGTAAAAATGGCGATCACTATTGGGTTCGCGCCAACGCCGTACCGATGGTGCGCCACGGAAAGGTGACGGGCTATATGTCGATTCGCGCGAAAGCGACGGCAGACGAAATTGCAGCCGTGGAGCCTTTGTATAAAGCCCTGAATGAAGGGCGTTGCAATAAACGCATCCATAAAGGGCTAGTGGTGCGTAAAGGCTGGCTCGGCAGGCTGGCTGGGATGCCGCTGCGCTGGCGGGTGCGCGGTGTCATGGCGGTGATGTTCGTGGCGCTGGCAGCCACGCTGGCGGCAACCTCTGCGGCCTGGGCTTCCTATGCGGCCGCCGCCGTTGTCATGCTGCTGGGCATGGCGCTGTTTGAACAGCAGATTGTCCGCCCGGTGGAAAACGTGGCCCGTCAGGCGCTCAGGGTGGCGACCGGCGAGCGCAACAGCGTGCAGCATCTGAACCGCAGCGACGAGCTGGGCCTGACGCTGCGCGCCGTCGGGCAGCTGGGGCTGATGTGTCGCTGGCTTATCAATGACGTCTCAAGCCAGGTGGTGAGCGTGCGCGACGGCAGCGACAGGCTGGCGCAGGGCAACGAAGATCTCAACGACCGCACGCGTCAGACCGTCACCAACGTGCAGCAAACCGTGGCGACGATGAACCAGATGGCGGCGTCGGTACAGAGCAATTCGGAAACCGCCGCCGAGGTGGACAAGCTCTCCGTCGCGGCCAGCAGCGCGGCAACGAAGGGCGGGAACGCGATGCAGACGGTGGTGAAAACCATGGACGACATTGCCGACAGCACCCAGCGGATTGGCTCGATTACCTCGCTGATTAACGACATCGCCTTCCAGACCAACATCCTGGCGCTGAACGCCGCGGTCGAAGCGGCAAGGGCGGGTGAGCAGGGCAAGGGCTTTGCGGTGGTCGCAGGCGAAGTGCGCCACCTCGCCAGCCGAAGCGCCAACGCGGCTAACGACATTCGTAAGCTGATCGATGCCAGCGCCAGCAAGGTGCAGTCCGGCTCCGATCAGGTTCATGCGGCGGGCCGCACCATGGACGACATCGTTGAGCAGGTGAAAAACGTCACGCAGCTGATTGCGCAGATTAGCAACGCCACGTCTGAGCAGGCGACCGGGCTGTCCGAATTAACCCGCGCCGTGGCGGAACTGGACGGCATTACGCAGAAAAATGCGGATCTGGTAGAAGAGAGCGCGCAGATCTCTGCCATGGTGAAGCACCGCGCCGGACGTCTTGAAGATGCGGTAACCGTGCTCCATTAAGTCTTTTCAGGTTTCGCTAAAGCCGTTTATTCCCTTCGGGAGTAAACGGCTTTTTGTTTTTCTGAATAAGTCAGCATGTTAAATAAATATTAAATAACTAAAAAATGCCGGATTTTTTATTCACTCCTGACCCGTTCATCAATGGTGGTAAAGAAAAAAACGATCAAAGTCATAAAGTTAGCGTTTTTATTACCGATAACAGCGATCGTCTGAGAAATAATCACATCGATGGAGTAAATATGTTCTTACATGACGTAAAGATCGGCACGAAATTATTTCTGGCGTTTGGGTTTTTTATTGTCCTGATGATCGTCAGCGCGAGCTTATCCCTTTTGAGCCTGAACCGGGCAAACAACGGGATGCAAACCATCATTAGCAGCGACTACCCGACTACGGTAAAAGCCAACCAGCTAATCGACAACTTCCAGGAATTTATTAGCACCCAGCAGCTTATGCTGCTTGACGAACAGGGCACGTACACGGCGCAATCCCAGCAGCGCTTAAAAGAGATCAGCGAGCGCATTACGGTGATCCTGGGGGAGCTGAACAACGCGCTGCATGATGCAAAATCACAGCAGGTGCTGGCGGATATCCGCGACGTGCGCCAGCAGTACCTGGACTCGCGCTACCGTATTTTACAGGCGGTGCAGAATAACGATCGTGCGGGAGCCATCCAGGAGATGATGACCAACACGATTGCCGTGCAGCAGGCTTACAAAGCGAAAGTGCAGGCGCTGATTGCCATTCAAAACAGCGAGATGCAGAGCGCAGGCGCGCAGGTGGACGGCGACTTCCGTACTAATCGCCTGCTGCTGATCCTGATCACCCTCTTCAGCGTGGCGGTGGGCAGCCTGATCGGCTGGTTTATCGTGCGCTCCATCACCCGTCCGCTGGGCCAGGCGGTGAGCTTTGCGGAAGCCATTGCCGAAGGCGATTTGACCGGCAGCATTCGCTCCCATGGTAAAGATGAAACCGGCCTGCTGCTCGCCGCGCTGATGGAGATGAAAACCCGTCTGCTGGACATCGTGCAGCAGGTGCAGACCGGCTCCGAGAACATCTCCAGCGCCGCCGCGCAGATTGTCGCGGGTAATCAGGATCTGGCCGCGCGCACGGAAGAGCAGGCCAGCTCCGTTGAACAGACCGCAGCCTCGATGGAGCAGATCACCGCGACGGTGAAAAACACCGCGTCGCACACGGGTGAAGCGACCAACCTCTCTGCCGATGCCGCCACGGTGGTCAAAAACAACGGCGAGATGATGAAGCAGGTGACCAGCAAAATGCGCCTGATTAACGATACGTCGAACCGGATGTCCGACATTATCGACCTGATCGACGCCATCGCCTTCCAGACCAACATTCTGGCGCTCAACGCGGCGGTCGAGGCGGCGCGTGCGGGCGAGCACGGTCGCGGCTTTGCGGTGGTGGCGGGCGAAGTGCGCCAGCTGGCGCAGAAAAGCGCATCGTCCGCGAGTGAAATCCGCCAGCTGATTGAAAGCTCCACCAGTCAGACCCAGGACGGGATGAACCTGGTTGAGAAAGCCAGCGGGCTGATCAACGGGATGGTTGGCAACGTGGAGGAGATGGATATGATTCTGCGCGAAATCCGCCAGGCGAGCCACGAGCAGACGGAAGGGATCTCGCAGATTAACAGCGCGATTGGCCTGATTGACGCTACCACCCAGCAGAACTCCGCGCTGGTGGAGGAGTCCGTTGCGGCGGCGGCCTCGCTAAACGAGCAGGCAATGCACCTGAAGGCGCTGGTACGCGTCTTCCGCGTGAGCGAGCACGCGCTGGCTTAATCCAGCTGGGAGATCTCCAGCGCCGCGCGGTCGATTACGCCGATAATCTGCTTTAGCTGCGCGTCGCTGAGCTCTCCCTGATTCACCTTCAAATCCAGCACCGCCTTGAAGTTATCCAGCGCCCGCTTCATCTGCGGGTTTTTGCGTAGCTGGAACCCCACGGAACGCGCTTTGATACGTTCCTGAATCTGCTCAAGCTGTTCCTGGTTTTCATCCAGCCAGCGCTGCCCTTCAGCGGTTATCGCAATTCTCTTACGCCCGTTCTCTTCGTCCGTAATGGTGATAAACGTCTGATCCTGCAGATAATCCAGAGTTGGGTAGATCACGCCCGGGCTTGGGGTGTAGTTCCCCTGCGTCAGGTTCTCAATCTCTTTGATCAGCTCATATCCGTGGCTGGCATTGCGCGTCAGGATATCCAGGATCACCAGCCGCAGGTCGCCGTGGCCAAAAAATCGTGGTCGGCGTCCACCGCCGTCGTGTTCGTGTCGCATGGTGAACCTCATAATTTGATATATCTAAACTATATCTTAGATATATTCAGATGCAATCTAAAAGATCTTGCATTCCTGGTTAATAGCAATCATTATCATTAAAAAATCAATTTCGATATATCGTATTCACCTGAGAAGGGCATAAACATGACATCAACCCGTTACCCTCAACGTGTCCGCAACGACCTGCGCTTTCGCGAGCTGAACGTGCTCCGCGTTGAGCGCGTCAGCGCGGGCTTCCAGCGCATCGTTCTCGGCGGCGAGGCGCTGGAAGGGTTTAGCTCCCGCGGCTTTGACGATCACACTAAGGTCTTTTTCCCGGCCCCGGGCACGACCTTTGTGCCGCCGGTGGTGACCGAGGACGGCATCGACTGGGGCGAAGGCGTGCGTCCGCAGGCGCGTGACTATACGCCGCTGTACGATGAGGTGAAGCATGAACTGGTGCTGGATTTCTATGTGCATGACGGCGGCATTGCCAGCAGCTGGGCGCTTGCGGCGAAGCCCGGCGACAAGCTCACTATTGGCGGCCCGCGCGGATCGCTGGTGGTGCCGGAAGATTACGCCTGGCAGCTCTACGTTTGCGATGAGTCCGGCATGCCCGCGCTGCGCCGCCGTTTAGAAGGCATAGCAAAACTGCCGGTGCGCCCGGACGTTCATGCGGTGGTGACCGTCAGCGATGCGTCTTATAAGGACTATCTGGCGCACCTGAGCGAATTTAACATCACCTGGGTTGTGGGCCATAGCGAACAGGCGGTAGCGGACCATCTGGCGACGCTGGTCGTGCCGGAGGCGGATTACTTTATCTGGCTGACCGGGGAAGGGAAGGTTGTGAAAAACCTGAGCCGTCAGTTTGAAACCGAGGCGATCGATCAACAGCTGGTGCGTGCCAGCGCATACTGGCACGCCAAATAATCAGGCGGCGGACTCCAGCTGCGCTTCGCTCACCTGATGTTCGAGCGAGGCGCGGACCTCGTTCAGCGCCTTCTCCTGCTGGGCAAAGTAGGCTTCCATATTGTTCAGCGAGGAGACCAGCAGCCAGGACTCTTCTTTCTCCAGCTCCGCCAGCTCGTTCACCAGGGTGTCGATTTGCTCGCGAACCTGCGCCATTTTTTTGCGGATTCGCTCCAGATCGTTCAGCCTGTCGCTCGCCATCAGCGGCTCAAAGCCCTGCTGCAGGCGCGCCACCAGTGAACGGATTGCTTTCACATCCCCGCGCTGCCTGGCCTGGTTGAGCTGCACCATCATGGTATTGGCTTCCTCTTTCAGATCGTCCGCAACCAGATCCGGATGGCACAGCTTGCTCGCTTGACGCCAAAGGCGTTTCAGCTCGTTCCGATCCTCTTCCGAGAGATCTTTCCCTTTACGCAGACGCACTTCGGCATCGTGATGCTGTTCGCGATACTTCTCGTACTCGTCGTTGGCCTCGTCGCGCGCCTGACGTGCCGGCTCTTCTTCACGCGTTAAGCCGCTCTCCAGCTCCAGCGCTTCGGCCAGCAGATTGGCGATGAGGTTGCTCTGCTGCTGCAGATGCTTGCGCGCCTCTGCAGCCTGAATGGAATCGGCAGGCAGGTCGCGCCAGCGCTGGGTGAGCGTTGCCAGCACCTCCACCGCCTGCGCCATATAGCGCTGACAGCGACGGTAATCCTCTTCCCGACGACGCGCCTCCGCCTGCTGACGACGCAGGTTTAGCTCCGCCAGCGTTTTGCGCAGAGCGAGGATCTGCTGCATCAGCGGCCCGAGGCGGGAGAAATAGAGGTCGTTGAACTCGTCAAGCTGTTGGACGCGGGCGTTACGACGATCGATCAGATCGCGCAGACGCTCCTCCAGCGCTTTCAGCTCCATCTTGCTGGCGGCCACCTGCGGGTCGCGCCACGGGGTAACGGCGCGCTGACCCTGCAGCCAGGCGGTGATGGCCCGGATGGCCGCGGTATAGTTCTTCTGCTCAAGCGCCACGACGATTGCCTGTAGCTCATCGTCAAACGCTTCATTTTTCAGCCGCGTCAGCTGGCTCTGGATGATGTCGTCATCTTCCAGTTCGATGGCATTTTTAATGATTTCTAGCCGTTTGATCGGTGTGCTCATGATGCCTTTTGCTCTGGCGCTTAAGTATTTGAGTTAAGGTTAGTTGTTGTAAAAGCTACAGGAAATAATACACACGGATGATGATCGGCGCGATGGGGGATTTCTTTAGTTTTTAGGGTTTGTGAAGGAGTGGTAGGTATTTTGCGATCCTTCTGGATGGGAGAGCACAGCAACTCCTCTTTCTCTGTGGAGTATCCCCAAGAAAAACAAAAGGGCCGACGATTTCTCGCCAGCCCTTGCTGTATCTGGTGGCCCCTGTTGGGTTTGAACCAACGACCAAGAGATTATGAGAACTATGACAACCAACCAAAAATTAAGTATTTACATATTTATCAATGCATTATCTTGGTAATAATAGGCAGTATATGTTAATAAATCTGACTTACTGCGACACTTTCGCGACATTTTTAGGTTCGTGATAAACATACACTGCATTATTGAAGGATGTAACGGGGGAATCAGGTGTAAACTTATTCTTGATATTTTCTAGCATAGAAGCATCACAAAATATGCCATAGAAATAGTACTCCATGTATAGGCACACACTAATTATAATTAACTCTCCAACTTCTTCAGTATGGTATTGAAATACCTTGTGCTTACTGTGCATATTCAAGTTTTTTTCTGTTAAATCTTTAAATTCTTGTATGCCAAATGCAAAGTCAAATATATCAAAATCTTCATCAAAACCAACAAGACTCATAGGTATAATGAACAGTTGTTTACTCCATGTATCACCATATGTTTTATGATAAATCCCTTTCAAAATGCATTCTTGATAAAATTTGTGATCTCCATACACTATATTAACTTCAGAGTTTTCAAAGTTAGGATTGAGGAAGGTGAGTTCTTTATTTTTGTTTCTAACAATTCTGGTGTCTTTAGCAAAGTTATTAAATGTCTTCACGTCCCTCAATGTTCCACGGATAACTTTATGCACCAATTTTTTAAAATCTTTATCTTGATGTATCTTCTTGCTTACCCCTACTAAAAACAGGCGCATTCTGCTATCTAAATCTGATTTCTTATTATTATGTTTATTGCATGATGGTACGCTTAAAAGGTTGTAAGTGTATTTCTCTGAGTCAGGGAAAAGACCTCGAGGAGGGATATGTTCGCTTGTCGTTGCTGGTTCATTGCAATAATAGCATGTTGGCTTAGTAGTCATTACTTATACCTTTAAATTGCTTTATTTAGAGGGTTGAATTTTAGTGCGTCTTGTAAATGGCTAGGTGAGAAGTGTGCATATCGCATTGTCATCTTTATTTCAGAATGTCCGAGTATTTTTTTTAACACAAGAATGTTACCACCATTCATCATAAAATGACTTGCAAAATTATGTCTTAAAACGTGAGTTAATTGTCCTGCTAGAAGTTCAATTCCTGCACGCTCAAGAGCATTTCTAAATGCGTAATAACATGGGGTAAAAAGGCTTCCATTTTTCTTTGGTAATTCCTCGAGCAATTCGTTCGATATGGGAAATGAACGATTACGTTTCCCTTTTGTTTTTATACAAGTTATCTTTCCTGCCGCAATCTGTGAACGCTTTAATTTTTCTCCTTCACTCCATCTTGCGCCGGTAGCTAAACAAATTCTCACTATAATTTCGAGATCTTTAGCGTTGCTGTTTCGGCATTCAAGTAAAACAGTTTTGATCTGTTCATCCGTTAGATAAGACATTTCACTTTCATCGATTCTAAACTGTCTTACGTTTTCTAAAGGATTTGGAGCTTTCCATTCTCCCAATTTTTTCAGCTCATTGAATACAGCAAGAAAATAAGCATGTTCAAGATTCATTGTTCGAGGGGAAATTTTGGATACTCGTTTCGTCCTGGCAAATTCACCTTCAAGTCTTTTGGCCCGATACGCAGTGAATAGTTGTGCATTAAACTCTGTAGCTAATGGCGATCCCATACACTCCGCAGCCCACAGCATAGAGCTTTTGCGCTTCTCACCATCATTCAAAGTGATGCCATGACGATCAAACCAGAGATGCACTAAATCAGACAAGCGGCGGCTGTCTTTGCGTTCCCCAAGCCAAGGGGAATCATCAATTTTTTGCAGTGTATAATTTTCGAAAGCAAGCGCTTCGCCTTTGGTGGAGAACTTCTTGCGGATGCGCTTGCCATCTTTGCCATTGGTACGGTCTACAGTATAGAAATCTGCAATCCATTGGCCATCAGCTAGTTTTCTTACAGGCATAACTTAACCGTTTAGAATTCGTTGTTTTTGCTGTTGGAACTCTTCGTCACTCAGAATTCCTTTTTCTTTGAGTGCGGCTAAACGCTCCATTTGAGAGATAAAATCATCTGCCTGTGGTTTAGCTTGCTCAACTTGTTGCGGAGCTTCGTTCTGAGCGTTGCGGGTCGAATTGATCAGGTTTGTGAAAGGAATAACCGATGTCTTCATGACATTTTTGATGGTGTATGTCTGACCGCTTGTGGAGATCATAATCTCACCAAGAATCAGCCCAGTTTTCCCACCAACACTTACAATGTTTTTAAGGTTAACATCGACCTGTTTCACGCCAAAAACCATGCCCTTATCCAGGAAGATAATTCGCTGGTTTGTGAGCGTTATTAGCCAGGTATTTCCGTCCATCGCCCCGCTTGCAACTGCCAGCGGTTGCTCACCTGAATTGAGGATATTGGGTAAGTGGAAAAATTCTTTTTTTGTGCCAAACGTTGAATCAGATACGACCTTTGCAAGGCGTGTGAATTCTTGTTTTAGCTGATCTTTTGAAGCTGTTTTATAGTCAATCATTATGAAGTCCCTATCTTATTTTACAGTTAGCACAACCCTGCCAATAATTTTGATGTCATCGATGGCGCAATCAAATGCCATACCTACACCGCTAATACGTACCTTACCAACTGGGATGCGGGTGAGGGTGCGAATACTCGTTTTTCCTTCCACTTCGACCAACCAGTCATCGTCATAAACTTCGGAGAAAGACTGATCAACGATGTACTGCATGAAACCATCAATGATGCACATTGGTTTCTGTGGCAGTGGCTTACCCGGCAAGAATGCCACTTTGTCCAGCATTAGCATGCCAGCTTCATAGAGTTGACCATCAACAATCTTTCGGCGTGGGACCTTGAGGATATCTAATTCATCGTCGTCAAACTTAGGGCCCCGACCAGTCGCAAGCCACTCTAAATTTGCACCTGTTTCAGCAGCACATCTCACGACGATATCAGCAGGAAAAATTCCACGCTTATAGCGCGAGGAGAGAGAGCTTGCTGCCATGTCCAGATGTTCCGCGAGCTGTAACTTCTGCGTAAAGCCGTAAGCCACAATCACCCTATCCAGGATAAGGGTGCTATCAACATCAAGGTCAATTTTGAATTTGCTAATAAAGAATCGACACTTTCAAAATCGAGAACTTAAAATTTTTAGTTATCGTAATTCGAATTAGCCTGGCTCCGTAGTTTGAATGTTGCCTTATATAACCCTGTATTGCCGTACAGGCTAACTGACGGAGTTTGCACTATGCGCCCCAACATTACAATCATTATCCAAGAGCCATACCTGCCATTAGATGAGTATTGCCGCCGCACTGGCACCAACAAAGAAACCGCTAGAAACCTGATTGAATACGGAAAATTGCCAATTAAACCGAAAGGAAAGCAAAAGAAAGGGTTGGTTGAGATCAACATGGCCGCTCTTACCATTCAGGCATTAAGCGAATGTGATATTTCGCTTAATGCGTAAAGAATCCTATCGATTAGTTAAAGGCAAATCATGTTTGATTTTCAGGTTTCCAAACATCCCCACTATGACGAAGCGTGTCGAACTTTCGCGCAGCGTCACAACATGGCGAAGCTGTCAGAGCGCGCGGGGATGAATGTTCAAACGCTACGTAACAAGTTGAACCCGGAGCAGCCTCACCAGTTCACTCCGCCAGAGTTATAGATGCTGACTGACCTGACTGAAGACTCGACTCTCGTCGATGGCTTTCTGGCTCAGATCCATTGTCTGCCTTGCGTACCGGTCAACGAAATGACGAAAGACAAATTGCAGTCCTACGTCATGCGCGCCATGAGTGAACTCGGCGAACTGGCAAGCGGCGTAGTTTCAACAGAACGCCTGACCCCAGCTCGTAAGATCTCAATGATTGAGAGCATTAATGCCGGTACCTGCCAGCAAATCACAGAGCTTAAATTAAAGCACTATACGATCTGCGAATTAGCAAAAAAATCTTCCAAGAAAACTCCGAATTCGCAATTTTTGGTTTAATGATTTCGGGAATCGTCACGATGTATCGACCGTCTCAGAGCCTATGTCGACGGTATATCTAGCGGTATATCTAGCGGTATGTCTGGCAGGAGAGGGCCGGAAAATTCGCGGATGTGCCTTACCCCATGAGCTGTTAAGAAATGATAAGGTTTTTGGACACACGCTGCCGGAAACTACCACCATGAGGCTTACCGGTTTATATCCGAAAACTTAGCGTGATCGGCTATTGCCGCTTTCCATGCGGGGCGCGGAGTATAAAACGCAGTATTGCCCCAAAAAGTATAATTCCGCACTTTTGACCACTTTTTAATTCCGCACTGAAACGCAGGTGATATGCGGCCTGAGAGGTGTTTTTTTCGCAGAATGATTCCGCAGTGAAAATGCGGAAAAATTAAATTGAACAAAATATGCACATGTTCATTTTGCATTGTTCTTCGTTGGAATCTGTGAACCAACATTTATGGGGCTGAACTAACCTCCTTTTGCTGAATGTTGGTTCGCATAAATCCAGTGCTGGTGCGACTTAAAGAGCCGTGAACCAACTGAACCAACGTTTTTTCTGTGTCTATATATACGTTTTTATTGTGTCTGGGCTGGCAGGTTAGCCGGGAACCACCAGCGCCGGTGGCCGGGGGGGATTGCAATCACTGCAGGCTATGGATCGCCATACGGCCCGCTTCATCGAATTTTTACACCCGCGAAAATAAAAAATTAGGGTAACGAATAAAGCAGGTAACTGACGTGCTGGTGGGATGGTGTTTTAAGCACCTTTCGGACTGAGGAACATCAGTAAGCCTGTGCCGACGATCGCGCCAAGAAAACCATAACCGCCGATGAAGTACATGGCGATCAGTCCAGAAAAATTCACTACGGACAGCAAAACACAGAAAAGTAAGGAGGACAGTTTATTTTTTTTGAGGCTATCAATGCTGCCCCAAACTCCCAGCCCAGCGAAAGGCAAAAGCAGAAGGCCCGAATTCAGCAGCGCTTTTTCATTCGTTAGATTTCTACAGCCATAGGAACAGCCAGCATAAGCATTATTGAGAGGGGCAAACAGAACCGAAGCAGTGATGAAGATCCGTTTCAATCATACCCCTTGCAGTAGTGGTTACTGCATGAAGCTCGTTAGATCCAGGAGTGTATAACGGTCATAAATTAACCATGTATCACTATGGTTCCCATTTCAAAATATCCTGGAGGATTTAGGGCTGGTGGGTGAATTCCCCGCCAGCCCTTGCTGTATCTGGTGGCCCCTGCTGGACTTGAACCAGCGACCAAGCGATTATGAGTCGCCTGCTCTAACCACTGAGCTAAGGGGCCGTGGCGGTGAATTATAAAGTAACTCCCCGCAGCAATCCAGCCATTCACACCTGCCTGCTGTTTTTATAAACAATGCATAATCAATCCTTTATACTTCCTTAACGATGTATCCATTGGGAGTAAAGATGATCAACGACATTCTGGCCCCGGGCCTGCGGGTGGTGTTCTGCGGAATCAACCCCGGCAAGTCCTCGGCGCACACCGGTTTTCACTTCGCCCATCCGGGAAATCGCTTCTGGAAGGTGATCCATCAGGCAGGCTTTACCGACAGGCAGCTCAAGCCCGAAGAAGAGCAGCACCTTCTGGATACGCGGTGTGGGATCACCATGCTGGTCGAACGCCCCACGGTGCAGGCAACGGAAGTAAACCTGCATGAGCTGCGCACTGGCGGGCGTGAGTTGATCGGGAAAATTGAAGACTATCAGCCTGCCGCGCTGGCGATCCTCGGCAAGCAGGCCTACGAGCAGGCGTTCAGCCAGCGCGGGGCGCAGTGGGGCAAGCAGAGTATAAGCATCGGCGTCACGCAGGTATGGGTGTTGCCGAACCCGAGCGGATTGAACAGGGCAACGCTGGACAAGCTGGTTGAGGCGTATCGGGAACTCGATGAAGCCCTTATCGTGCGCGGGTTGTAGCTGCCGGAGCCAGAGGCTCCGGCATCATCATCAGAACTCGAAACGGGCACCCATGTTGTAGCGGCGTCCTTCCAGGATGGAAGACTGGTTGTAGGACGTTTTGTATATCGGGTTTACGTCGAACAGGTTGTAGACCCCCGCCATCAGCGTGATGCGCTTGTTGAGGTGGTAGCGTGCGCCCATGTCGACCAGCGCATAGGCTTCTGTGGATGTCGATTTGCCGGTGTTTGGCGTATTGCTGCGCCAGCTGGCTTTGGTCCACAGCTCAAGGTCGTTAAGCGCGCTCCACGTCAGGGACAGGTTGGCCATGCTGCTCGGGAATTCGTTCAGCGCTTCACCCTTGTACTGACCGCTCTTTTGCTCGCTGTGGGTGTAGGTATAGTTCGCGTTCGCCTTCAGCGCTGGCGTCACCTGCCAGTCGCCGTTTAGCTCCAGGCCATAAATCTCCGCGTCGCTGACGTTGAAATACTGGGAGACCTCTTCTGCTTCATACCCGTTGTACACACACTTCTGCGTGGCGGTTGCCGTACAGATGGTGTAATCGCTGATCTTGTCTTTAAATTTGGTGAAGAACACGGTGGCATCCAGCGCAAGAGTGTCCTCCTGCCAGTAGACGCCCAGCTCGGTGTTGACGCTCTGTTCCGGCTTCAGGTCATCGTTGCCTATGCCGATAAAGGAGTACGGATAGGCGCCGTAGACGCTGGTGAAACCTTCGTTGTTCTCACGCAAATCCGGTTTTTTATAGCCTGCCGATACGCCGCCCTTCAGCGCCCAGCTTTCATCGAGGGTCCAGTTACCGTAGAGCTTCGGCGTCACGTGGTAGCCAAAGTAGCTATCGTGATCCAGGCGTGCAGAGGTCGTCAGGATAAAGTCAGGCACCATCATCCATGCATCTTCGGCAAAGACTGCCCAGCCGTTGCGGGCGATCTTGCTGACCGGGGTCACGCCCGGCACTTCCTTGTCTGCAATACCGAAGGTGTCGTCCAGTTCATTGCGCGTGAAGTTAATCCCCAGCGTCAGCTTGTGATCGCCAAGCGTAAAGGTGTTCGCGCTGTTGGCCTCGTAGTTTTTTTGCTTGATGAACTGCGAGCTCATGCCCGGCACGCGATATTCGGTTTTGGCGTTCTCGTAGCTGACGAAGTTCTTCACCTCCAGCAGATCGTCGCCGTACCAGGCGTGCTGAGCGAGCGACGCGGCATCACGATCGAAGTCCCACTGCCAGGCTTTATCGTTGTGCGATTTTACCTGGTGCCCCTTAACGACGTTCAAATCCCACAGCTGGGTATCGGTCGGAGACATATTGATGGTGGCATCCAGGTTCCCGGCCTGGTGCTTCACAAAGCGCTCGTCGTTCTGGCTGTCGTCATCGCGACGGTCAAGATAATCCGCCGCCACGCTCACCCCGAGCTTGCCCGGAATGACTGGCCCCATCAGGAAGGCGTTGGTCTGGTTGGTGTTGCCGTACTCGCTCTTCTCCTGCAGGAAGTAGTTATCTTCCAGCACGCCGGTCCATTTATCCAGGTTATAGCCTTTTTTGGTGATGACGTTGACCACGCCGCCGATAGAGTCGGAACCGTACAGCGAAGACATCGGCCCGCGAATCACCTCGATGCGCTCGATAGCCGCCATCGGCGGAAGGAAGGCCGCTTCAGTACCGATGTGGTGCCCGTAAGGACGGGATTCGCGGGTACCCTGTTTGATGCCGTTGACCATGTAAGAGGTATAGGTCGAGTCCATACCGCGCATCTGGACGTCGCCCGTGGCAAGGCTTCCGTTACCGTTGCCCACCAGGACGCCGGGCATCTCGCGCAGCGCTTCGGTGACGTTTTGATTCGAACGGGTGTTAAGCTCTTTTTCGCCGACGACGGAGATGGTGGCCGGTGCCTCGCGGCGCTCCTGTGCAAAACCGGTGGCGGTGACCACGAGCCGATCTTCATCAGCAGGCGTTGTTTCTTCAGCGAAAACGGTCGCAGGAAGGGTGGCGAGGGCGAGCGACATCGCCAGCGCCGTACGTGTCTGGTTAATCACAGCGTGCTCCTCAGAATTGGGTTAGATCGAGTTTGAGCACGTAGTCAGCCTTGTTGGCTTTCTCATCCTGCTTCACGCTGACGAACAGCGTTTTACCGTCAGGTGAAAGCACCATGCTGTTCGGCATGGCTGCCGTTTTGACGGTGTGCTTCAGGCTGTAGTTGCTGGCATCGATAATGCTGATCTGACGGGCATTGCGGTGGGTGACATACACTTCGTTGCGCGCGGCGTTGTAGACCGCGGCGATAGAGTTCGGGGTTGGGACGCGATGAACGATCTTGCCGGTGCCGAGCTGCACAACCAGCACGTCGGCAGTATTGGTATCCGCGATAAAGCCGACGCCTTTGGCGGTATTCAGGGCGATATTCAGGAAGTAGTGCTTAGGTTCGGATGGGTCAACCTTCACGCGGGAAAGCACCTGGGACGTTTTGCCATTCAGAGTGACTAACTCGCCTTTGCCGGTGACGGCGTAGACTTTGTCGCCATCTTCATCGACGGCAAAGCCGACCGGATCCATGCCTTTCAGGGCATGCAAAAGCCTCTGGTTCTGCGTGTCGACAACCCACAGCACGCCTTTACCTTCACTGCCGATGCCGGAGACATACAGGCGGTGGTGTTTCTTATCAAGAACTACCTCGCGGACGTGTGCTTTATTCTCAGCATCCGCAAGCTGGAGGGTTTTCACTTCTTTGCTGGTGCGGGTATCGAGCAGCGTCACTGAGCCATCCAGCGCGTTGCCTAACCACAGGATATGGTTGGCGTCATCGAGTGAAACCGCAAACGGGCGGCGCTGGGTAGTAATGCGCTCATCTACTTTTAGTGAATCGGCGGCAAGCTGGAACACTTCTCCGGCGGTTTTGTCTTTCTCGAACGAGGGGGCAGAGGCCGCGTAGAGGGCCTGTTGTCCGGCGTCATAAGCCAGTTCGTAAACGCCGTGACCCAGCGTCTGAGTGGAAAACTGATTTTCCGTGAAGTCCTTTGCCAAAACAGAACCCGCATGAAGGGCTAGGGAAATCGCGAGCGCACAGAGGGATTGATTTTTTAATGTTCTGAAATTCATGTAATTTTTCTTTACAGTAGTTTACGAAAAGAAAAATGATAATGAAAATAAATATCATTTACAATTGCATGTTCGCGCTGTTACCCCTACCAATTTTTGTACTCTGCGGAAAATCCGCAAAAAAAAAGCTCCCCGGAGGGAGCTTTTCAATAACGGGAACGATTAGTCGTCCAGGAAGCTGCGCAGCACTTCAGAGCGGCTTGGATGGCGCAGCTTACGCAGCGCTTTCGCTTCGATCTGACGGATACGCTCGCGGGTAACGTCGAACTGTTTACCCACTTCTTCCAGCGTGTGGTCGGTGTTCATATCGATACCGAAACGCATACGCAGCACTTTCGCTTCACGGGCGGTCAGGCCAGCCAGAACGTCGTGCGTGGCGGCACGCAGGCTCTCGGTGGTCGCAGAGTCCAGCGGCAGCTCGAGGGTGGTATCCTCGATGAAATCACCCAGATGCGAATCTTCATCGTCGCCGATTGGCGTTTCCATGGAGATTGGCTCTTTGGCGATCTTCAGCACTTTGCGGATCTTGTCTTCCGGCATCAGCATGCGCTCGGCCAGCTCTTCCGGCGTCGGCTCGCGGCCCATCTCCTGCAGCATCTGGCGGGAGATACGGTTGAGCTTGTTGATGGTCTCAATCATATGCACCGGAATACGGATGGTGCGCGCCTGGTCTGCGATAGAGCGGGTGATCGCCTGACGGATCCACCATGTCGCGTAGGTGGAGAACTTGTAACCACGACGGTATTCAAACTTATCTACCGCTTTCATCAGACCGATGTTGCCTTCCTGGATCAGATCCAGGAACTGCAGACCACGGTTGGTGTATTTCTTGGCGATAGAGATAACCAGACGTAAGTTCGCTTCAACCATCTCTTTCTTCGCACGGCGGGCTTTCGCTTCACCGATGGACATACGACGGTTAATGTCTTTCACCTGCTCGATGGTCAGGCCGGTTTCTTCTTCAATCTGCTGCAGCTTCTGCAGGCCACGATGGACGTCTTCCTTCACGTCGTGCAGTTTTTCAGACCACGGCTTGTTCATCGCGATAGCCGCGTTGAACCAGGTTTCGCTGGTTTCGTTACCGGTGAAGAGAGTGATGAAGTTCTTCTTCGGCATTTTGCACTGCTCAACGCACAGCTTCATGATGATGCGTTCCTGGGTGCGTACGCGATCCATCATCACGCGCATGCTGTTAACCAGGTAGTCGAACTGTTTTGGCACCAGGCGGAACTGTTTGAATACTTCAGACAGCTTCAGGATCTCTTCCTGAGCGGCGGCGTGGCTGCGGCCTTTTGCCTTGATGGTATCGCGGGCCAGTTCGTACTGGGTACGCAGCTCGCCAAACTTCTCACGCGCCAGTTCAGGGTCGATGCTGTTGTCATCGTCGCTGTCGTCTTCTTCTTCCTCGTCTTCTTCTTCGTCGTCATCCATCTCTTCCTGAGACAGTTCAGAACCGACGTGAGTGGCGGTTGGCGCCATATCTTCTTCAGCGTTCGGGTCGACAAAGCCGGTGATAAGGTCGGAGAGGCGAGCTTCTTCAGCTTCAACGCGATCGTACTGCTCCAGCAGGTAGGTGATCGCTTCCGGGTATTCGGCAACAGAGCACTGCACCTGGTTGATACCGTCTTCGATGCGTTTCGCGATGTCGATTTCGCCTTCGCGGGTCAGCAGTTCAACGGTACCCATTTCGCGCATGTACATGCGGACCGGGTCAGTGGTACGCCCGATTTCAGATTCCACGCTGGACAGTACCTGTGCAGCAGCTTCTTCCGCATCTTCGTCAGTGTTGTTGGAGGTTTCAGCCAGCAACAGATCATCGGCATCAGGTGCTTCTTCCATCACCTGAATACCCATGTCATTGATCATTTGGATGATGTCTTCGATCTGATCTGAATCGACGATATCTTCCGGCAGATGGTCATTGACCTCGGCATAGGTCAGATAGCCTTGCTCCTTACCGCGTTGGACAAGAAGTTTCAGCTGTGACTGCGGGTTTTGCTCCATAAGACGGTATCCACACTTAATTCGTTTGATTGGTGTCGGCGGTGGGGCTGCCAACCTTTAAAGCGAGGGCGTACTTATATTTTTGCCGCTGCCTCTCAGTGCGGCTGCCGGGGGCTTCCCGATCGATATTCGGCACTTAAGCCGTTAAATACTTTTGTCTTTCACTTATTTTCTTGCCAGTTCCTGGTTAATCATCCAGAGCTCCCGGCGTTCTTCGCTGCTTAAGCCGTGCGTGCGCTCGCGAGCGATCAGCTCTTCCTGGCGCAACTCAAGCATCGAATCAAACATATGGTTGAGTGAGTCGGTGAACGTTTTTTCTGCGATATCCTTATCTGCTATATCGTCCCACATCGACAGTTTTTCAAGGGTAGCGGCCTCTTTTGTGCCGCGATAATGTTCTAAAAGTTGTCCGGTGGTCAGACCTGGCTGCGACAAACAAGTGTTGACCAGTTCTGAAAATAAGCCAAGTCCGGGCAATTTTTCGTGGTTCAAACCCGCCAGCGACGGCACCTGCGGAGCAAGTTCGGGGTTTTGGACCAGTAACCCTATCAGTATACGCATGGTTGTGCGTTTTAGCTGAGGCGCGGGGCGAACCGTGCCGTTTTCAGCCTGTTTTGGCATTAAACGTTCAAGCTGGCTGTCATCCAGAATGCCGAGCTTATTGCCTAACTCCTGACGCAGATAGATGCGCAGCGTTTCGCCGGGCACCTGAGTAATTAGCGGCAGCGCCAGCGTGCTGAGCTGCGCGCGCCCGTCAGGGGTACTCAAATCGACCCGCGGCATCAGGCTGTTAAACAGAAACGTGGAGAGCGGCTGTGCCTGCTCCATCCGCGCTTCAAACGCCGCTTTGCCCTCTTTACGCACCAGCGTATCCGGGTCTTCACCGTCGGGCAGAAACATAAAGCGCAGCTGACGCCCGTCGGTCATGTACGGCAGCGCGGTTTCCAGCGCGCGCCAGGCGGCGTCGCGTCCTGCGCGGTCACCGTCGTAACAACAAATCACGTTGTTCGTGACGCGGAACAGCAGCTGGATGTGATCCGCCGTGGTGGACGTCCCTAACGACGCAACCGCGTAGTTAATGTCGTACTGCGCCAGCGCAACGACGTCCATATAGCCTTCGACGACCAGAAGACGCGGAGGTTCCGCATTATCCTGCTGCGCCTCATAAAGACCGTACAGCTGGCGGCCCTTATGGAAAATATCGGTTTCCGGGGAGTTGAGGTACTTCGGCATGCCGTCACCCAGCACGCGACCGCCAAAACCAATCACCCGGCCACGCTTGTCGCGGATCGGGAACATCACCCGTTCGCGGAAGCGGTCGTAGCTTCGTCCCTGGTCGTTGGTGACCAGCATGCCTGCATCGATGAGAGACTTACGATCTTCGCTATTGCCGCCAAAACGCTTTAACACGTTGTCCCAGCCGGGCGGGGCGTAACCAATAGCGAAACGCGCAATGACATCGTCGCTCAGTCCGCGCTTGTTCAGATACTGACGCGCAGGCTCAGCCGCAGAGTGCTTAAGAGACTGTTGATAAAACGAATTCAGGCCATCCAGCAGTTGATACAGCGTTTGCCGTTGATGACGCTCGATCTGACTTGGCCCGCTGCCGGCTTCATAGGGCACTTCAAGGTTATGCATCGCCGCCAGCTCTTCGACGGTTTCAACGAACTCGAGCTTGTCGTAGTTCATCAAAAAATCGACGGCATTACCGTGTGCGCCACAGCCGAAGCAGTGGTAGAACTGCTTTTCACCGTTTACGGTGAAAGATGGGGTTTTTTCGTTATGGAACGGACAGCACGCATGGTAGTTCTTGCCCTGCTTTTTTAGCTTTACCCGCGCGTCGATGAGATCGACGATGTCGGTTCTGGCAAGCAGGTCATTGATGAAAACGCGTGGGATTCTTCCGGCCATATGCCCCGTTATTTTTAGTGACTCATAAACGAAAACAAGCCGCGCATTCCTTCCGGAAGCACGGCCTTACGACTATTACTCTGTCTGTCAATTGAGGGCATTGGCCCTCAACAGATTAGTACAGACGAGTACGGCGTGCGTTTTCGCGAGCCAGTTTCTTCGCGTGACGTTTCACAGCGGAAGCTTTAGCGCGCTTACGTTCGGTCGTTGGTTTTTCATAAAACTCACGACGACGAACTTCAGCCAGAACACCTGCTTTCTCGCATGAACGTTTGAAGCGACGCAGTGCTACGTCGAACGGCTCGTTTTCACGTACTTTAATTACCGGCATGTAACTCTCACCTTTAATAAATTCGGTTTGCCGCTGGCATCAACGCCAGCTTATTTCAAAATGGTGCGGAATTTTACTGCAAATGCTGCTGCTTTGTAAAGCACCGATGCGATTTTGAAAGGGACTTTAATAAGGGTGAGGAGTATACACGAGCCTTCTTCCTGGGGCGAACAAAGTTTTACATCAACCCGCCCAGGCTCTACACTGCGCGGTATTGAAACGAGGTAAATCAAGTCATGCGTGTACTGGGTATTGAAACATCCTGCGATGAAACCGGCATCGCCATTTACGACGACGAAAAAGGGCTTCTGGCCAACCAGCTGTATAGTCAGGTGAAATTGCACGCTGACTACGGCGGCGTTGTGCCTGAACTGGCCTCTCGTGACCACGTGCGTAAGACGGTTCCCCTGATTCAGGCGGCGCTGAAGGAAGCCGGATTAACGGCAAAAGAGATTGATGCAGTGGCGTATACCGCAGGCCCGGGCCTGGTCGGCGCGCTGCTGGTTGGCGCTACCGTTGGCCGCTCGCTGGCCTTCGCGTGGGATGTTCCGGCGATCCCGGTCCACCATATGGAAGGGCATCTTCTGGCGCCGATGCTGGAAGACAATCCGCCTGAATTCCCGTTTGTCGCGCTGCTGGTCTCCGGCGGCCATACCCAGCTGATTAGCGTAACGGGCATTGGCAAGTACGAGCTGCTGGGCGAGTCCATCGACGACGCCGCCGGTGAAGCCTTCGACAAAACCGCCAAGCTGCTGGGGCTGGATTACCCGGGTGGCCCGATGCTGTCCAAAATGGCGTCGCAGGGAACGGAAGGGCGTTTTGTCTTCCCGCGTCCGATGACCGACCGTCCGGGGCTGGACTTCAGCTTCTCCGGGCTGAAAACCTTCGCGGCTAACACGATCCGCAATAACGACAACGACGAGCAGACCCGTGCCGATATCGCCCGCGCGTTTGAAGATGCGGTGGTGGATACGCTGATGATCAAGTGCAAGCGCGCGCTGGATCAGACCGACTTTAAGCGTCTGGTGATGGCGGGCGGCGTGAGCGCCAACCGCACGCTGCGCGCGAAGCTCGCCGAGATGATGCAAAAGCGTCGCGGAGAGGTGTTCTATGCCCGTCCGGAATTTTGTACCGATAACGGCGCGATGATTGCCTACGCGGGTATGGTGCGCCTGAATGCGGGCGCAACGTCCGACCTGAGCGTGTCCGTGCGTCCGCGCTGGCCGCTGGCGGAACTGCCGGAGGCGTAATCCCTCACCCTAACCCTCTCCCACAGGGAGAGGGGATCGTTTGATTACACCCGCAGCATCCCTTTCGCTTCCAGAAACGCAATAATCGTCGCTAAGCCGTCACCCGCCTTCAGGTTGGTAAACGTCCACGGGCGCTCGCCGCGCATGCGGTTGGTATCGCGCTCCATCACCTCCAGCGACGCACCGACGTACGGCGCGAGATCGGTTTTATTGATCACCAGAAAATCGGATTTGGTGATCCCCGGCCCGCCCTTGCGCGGAATTTTTTCCCCTTCGGCCACGTCGATCACGTAAATAGTCAGATCCGCCAGCTCCGGGCTGAAGGTCGCGCTCAGGTTGTCGCCGCCGCTTTCAACGAAGATCAGATCCAGATTGCCGAACTTCTCGCTTAACGCTTCCACCGCCGCCAGGTTCATTGAGGCGTCTTCGCGGATGGCAGTATGCGGGCAGCCGCCCGTTTCCACGCCCACGATGCGCTCCGGCTCCAGCGCGCCCGCCTCGGTCAGGATGCGCTGATCCTCTTTGGTGTAGATATCGTTGGTCACGACCGCGAGATGGTACGTGTCGCGCATCGCCTTGCAGAGCGCTTCCAGCAGCGCCGTTTTGCCCGATCCCACCGGGCCGCCCACGCCTACGCGCAGGGGATGTTTGTAATCAGCCATGTTGACTCCTCAGGAACGGAATAGTCGTGAATATTGGGTTTCGTGGCGCGCGGAGGCGATGGCCGAAAGCGGCGTCGCTGCCCCCAGCGCGTCGTCACTGCGTAAAAATGCCTGTTCAAACCCGGCGGCGTAGTGGTCGCTTAGCTCGATGATCAGCTGCTGCGCGGCCTGCTGCCCAAACGGCACCAGCTTGACGCCCGCCATCACCGCGCTCTCCATCCAGCTGTAGCCGAGGCTCAGCGCCAGCTCGCGCATGCTAATGCCCCAGCGCACGCCGAGCCAGGCCATGCCGCAGAGCTGGCTTTGCATAAACAGCGGCAGCCATTCTGTCGGGCAGTCTGGCTCCCAGCTTTTGATGAGGCGCGTAAAGGCCGCGCCGCGGTTGCGCTCCTCTTCGCGCAGCTCGCGCGTTTCCCGGCAGGCGAGAAGGTATGCCGTCCAATGTTTTGCCATTGCCAGATCCTGCTGCTCGCAGGCCTGGAACAGCCGGGTAAACAGCGGCAGATCGACGCAGAAAAAGCTCTGCTCCATCTGCTGGATCTGCCAGCGTTTAAAGGCCTCGGCATTCGTGACCCAGCCTGCCTCAACGGCCCACTCCAGCCCCTGCGACCAGGTAAACGACCCGACCGGCAGGCTGCTGCTGGAGAGCTGCATCAGGCGCAGCCTCTGGCGGGCGTGCTCCATCAGCTCATCAGCGCCAGCAGGGCGGAGACGATCAGCCCGCCGCCGAAGGTTTTACGCAGGCCGTCGTGACGTCGCAGCTGCAGTCCTGCGGCAAAGCTGGCGCACAGCACCGTGGCGCTGGCCAGCATAAACCCGCTGGTGAAGAGCCAGAAGCTGTGGCCGGACATCTCCACGCCGTGCGCCCAGCCGTGGAACATCGCCAGGGCAGGCACCGCCAGCAGCAGGCGGTTTTCAGTTTTAAACATCATTACGCCGGATACCGCCAGCGAGGCGATAATCAGCATCTCCATGCCGCTAAAGCCGCCGAGCAGGCTGCCCGCAATCGCGCCGACAAGCATCATCCCGAGGGTGGCAAGCGGCAGCAGAAGCCTGCGGCCGCTCAGGGCCGAGAGCACGCCCGCGCCGGTCAGCATCAGCAGGTGATCGAGCCCGGTCAGCGGATGGAGAAAACCGGCCTGAAAGCTGTCGGTGCCGTGGCCGGGATGGGCGAGCGCCGGAACGGAAAAGGCCAGAAGCAGCAGAGGTAAATACTTACGCATGATTGATCCTTAATGTGAATGAGCGTGAGAGTGGCTGTGGGCATCGCTGGTATAAGCGCCCGCTTCCGGTTCAAACGGCAGGCTGGCGTAGGCCATCTCCAGCCCGAACTGGCGCAGCATGTCGTCAAGAACGTGGTCGTGGTGATAGCGTAGCTCGCCGGGCATGATCTGCAGCGGCACGTGGCGGTTGCCCAGGTGGTAGCAGGCGCGGGCGAGCAGGAACGGATCGGCGCAGCGCACCACGGAAACTGACTCCGGGGCGGCGATCACCTCGACAACCTCGCTGCCGTCGTCGGTAGTCAGCAGGTCGCCCCCGCGCAGCAGCAGGCCGCGCGGCAGCATCAGCCCGGCTTCGCGGCCGTCGTTCAGCGATACGCGGGCGCGGCTTTTCACCCGCACGTCAATCGGCAGCGTGACGCTGGCGGTGACGGGGTGGGCATGGTCCAGACGTTGGGTTAAATAGATCATCATCACTCCTCAAAACAGGAAATAGCGTTGCGCCATCGGCAGTACGTCAGCCGGTTCGCTGGTTATCAGTTGACCGTCGACGCGCACCTCGTAGGTTTGCGAGTCGACGGTGATGTTCGGCTGCAGGGCGTTGTGGATCATGTCCGCCTTTTTCACCGTCCGGCAGCCTTTCACCACCGCCGTGGCGCTTTGCAGGTTGAGCTGCTGCGGGATGCCGTTCGCACTGGCGGCCTGCGAGATAAACGTCAGCCGGGTGGCGTGGCGCGCGGCGCCCAGCGATCCAAACATCGGACGGTAATGCACCGGCTGCGGCGTAGGGATTGAGGCGTTGATATCGCCCATCGGCGCGCAGGCGATCATCCCGCCCTTGACGATGGTGGCGGGCTTGACGCCGAAGAACGCCGGGGACCAGACCACGAGATCCGCCAGCTTGCCCGCCTCAATCGAACCGACTTCGTGGGCGATGCCGTGGGTGAGCGCCGGGTTAATGGTGTATTTGGCGACATAGCGCTTCACGCGGAAATTGTCGTTATCGCCGGTATCTTCCGGCAGCGCGCCGCGCTGGACCTTCATGCGGTGCGCCACCTGCCAGGTGCGGATAATCACTTCCCCCACGCGGCCCATCGCCTGCGAATCTGACGAGGTCAGCGAGAACGCGCCGATGTCGTGCAGCACGTCTTCCGCGGCGATGGTTTCCCGACGAATGCGGGATTCGGCAAACGCCACGTCCTCGGCGATATCCGGATCGAGGTGATGGCAAACCATCAGCATGTCGAGATGCTCGTCGATGGTGTTCACCGTGTAGGGCAAGGTCGGGTTGGTAGAGGAGGGCAGAATATTCGGGTGCGCGCAGGCGGTGATGATATCCGGCGCGTGGCCGCCGCCCGCGCCTTCGGTGTGGAAGGTGTGGATGGTACGCCCGGCGATAGCTGCCAGCGTGTCTTCGACAAACCCGGACTCGTTCAGCGTGTCGCTGTGCAGCGCCACCTGAATATCCATCTCTTCCGCCACCTCCAGCGAGCAGTCGATCGCCGCAGGCGTCGCGCCCCAGTCTTCGTGAATTTTCAGCCCGATAGCACCGGCGGCAATCTGTTCCCGCAGGGCGTCCGGGTTGGAGCCGTTACCCTTGCCGAGCAGGCCGATATTCACCGGCAGGGTATCGGCAGCCTGCAGCATGCGGGCGATATACCATGGCCCCGGCGTGCAGGTGGTGGCGTTGGTGCCCGCCGCCGGTCCGGTGCCGCCGCCGATCATGGTGGTGACGCCGGAGACCAGCGCCTCTTCCGCCTGCTGCGGGCAGATCCAGTGGATGTGGGTGTCGATCCCGCCAGCGGTGACGATCTTCCCCTCGGCGGCGATGACTTCCGTTGCCGCACCGATCGGGATCGTCACGCCGGGCTGAATGTCCGGGTTGCCGGCCTTGCCGACGGCAAAGATCCGCCCGTTCTTCACGCCGATATCGGCTTTAACGATCCCCCAGTGATCGACGATCAGCGCGTTGGTCAGGACCAGATCCACGCACCCGTCAGCGGTCATTTGACCCTGACCCATGCCGTCGCGGATCACCTTTCCGCCGCCGAACTTGACCTCTTCGCCGTAGATCGTGAGATCGTCCTCCACTTCGATCCACAGCTCGCTGTCGGCCAGCCGCACTTTATCCCCGGTTGTGGGGCCGAATATATCGGCATACGCCCGGCGTGAAATGTCAGCCATGTTTCACCTCTCCCATTACGTCACCGCGAAAGCCAAAAATGCGCTGCGCGCCCGCGATCTGAACCAGCGTCACCTCGCGCTTCTGGCCGGGCTCAAAGCGCACGGCGGTGCCCGCCGGGATGTTCAGGCGGTAGCCCTTGGTGGCTTCCCGATCGAACTTCAGCGCCGGATTGACCTCGTAAAAGTGGTAGTGCGATCCAACCTGGATCGGCCTGTCGCCGTGGTTTTCGACGATCGCGATTTGGGTTTCTCGCCCGACGTTGAGAGCAAGAGTGCCGGGCTGGATCCGGTATTCGCCTGGGATCATCATGCGCTCCTTAGACGATAGGGTTGTGGACGGTGACGAGCTTGGAGCCGTCCGGGAAGGTGGCTTCCACCTGAATATCCGGGATCATCTCCGGCACGCCTTCCATCACCTGATCGCGCCTCAGGACGTGGCAGCCCGCCTCCATCAGCGAGGCAACGGTTTCGCCATCGCGCGCGCCTTCCATAATGAAGGCGCTAATCAGTGCGACCGATTCCGGATAGTTGAGCTTTACCCCGCGCGCAAGGCGGCGCTCGGCAACCAGCGCGGCGGTAAACAGCAACAGCTTGTCTTTTTCTCTGGGGGTCAGTTCCATAACGTTTCTCTTATGTCTGCCAGATGCGGGGTGAACAGGCGGCTTTGGTGGTTAAAAGGGGGCGAAGCGACTGCCAGATCTCGCGCATCGCCCGCTGGCAAATCAGGTTATCGTGGGAGAGAAAGCGCACCGACAGCAGGCCATCGGTGAGCGTTGCCCCCGCATAATTTTCCAGCGGGGCGAGCCGTTCGCGCACCGCGTCGAGATGATCTTCCCGGGCAGGATAAAACAGCAGGGTGCCGATCCACGGATGCCCGGCGACGGGCGTAAGATCGCCATCGCTGAGGTGCTGGCGTTCAATCAGGCGCGGTTCATCATCCACCCACACCTCAAGGCGGCTTTCCAGCGTGCCGTGGCTGAAGGTTTCGTTAATCACCGGGCGGCCCAGGCAGTAAAGCTCCCAGGCCAGCAGCGTGCTGGAGGCCTTAAGATGAAAGACGGAGCGCAGCATCGCGTTTGCACCGGGAAAGATAATGGTGTCCTGCGGCAGCCACTCCAGCGTGGCGTTTTCCTCAAGGTAAAAGTGCTGGTTCAGACGCGCCTGCGGGCCGCTGCTGCGATAGAACTTGCTGGCGCCGGGCATGGTGATAAGCGCGTGGCTTTTGGCGTCCAGCCGAACGGAAATGTCCAGCGTATCGCCGCCCACAATCCCGCCGGGCGGGTGCAGCAGGTAAAGGTGGCAGGTTTCCTCTTCGGGATAAAACGGACGCTGAACGGTAAGCGGCCCGACGTGGTGGGCGGAGTGCAGGAGGGTTTTCTCAGGGGTATGACGAAACTGCAGGGCAAGCGATGCCTGCCAGCCTTTGTACGTATTATCAGTGACCTGAGTTGCTAACATGCTGCATCCATTTCACACCATCGGGATACGTTTCAGTATGCCCTGGCGGAAATGAAGGCTGTCATATGAGTCGCTTATGGATAAAAAACGGCTGATGTGATTTTCGCCCGGCGGCGCTACGCTTGCACGGGCCTACAGGGTAATGCGCAGTGTAGGCCGGGTAAGCGCAGCGCCACCCGGCAGGAAAGGCTAGCGATAATCCTCCGCATCCACATCATACCCGGACGGCTCCCAGCGGATCGCCAGCAGCGACGCCAGGCCGATAAACGGCGCCAGCGCAATCACCCAGAACACGGCGGTATCCAGCGAGGCGACCAGCAGCGGGAACAGGAACAGCGACAGCGTCGAGCTGCTGCGCATCAGCGTCTGGTTGAGGCCCACGCCCACGCCGCGCAGCGAGGTCGGGTAGCTCAATGAAGCAAACGTCATGGTATGCGCGCCCGGCCCGAAGCCCTGACCGAACAGGAACAGCGCCAGCATCGCCACGGCGACTACGCCCTCCGCCGCGCCTTCCGGTCGGCCAATCAGCGCCAGCCCGAGCAGCGCCACAAGCTGGCAGGCATAGCCCGCGAGCGACATCCGCCACGCGCCGAAGCGCGGCACGTAGCGTACCGCCAGCAGTCCGCCGACGAAGGCAAACAGCAGGTTAAGCACCAGCGAGATCAGAATGGTGGTGAGCATCGACTGCACGAAGAAGCTGGAGATAATCACCGGCAGGCCAAAGGCCACGGCGTTGTAGGCGAACGAGGAGACGACGGACAGCAGCGTGGCGAGCGTGGTGCGCCGCAGATAGATGCCCCGGAACAGGTTGAGGTAGTTCGACCATTTGGCCTTGTTAACCACCGGCGCGGGCTGGGCAAGCGCATCCTGCGGCACGTGGGCGTTGATATTGTACGACTGGCGAAGGATGGATGCGGCCTCTTTCAGGTTGCCCTGATTGGCCGCCCAGACCGGGGATTCGCTCATATAGCGGCTGCGAATGGCGATGATCGCCAGCGCGGGCACCGCGCCAAAGCCGAGGATGATGCGCCAGAGCCAGTCGCTGTGGCTTTCAGGCAGCACGGCGTAGAAGAAGAGAACCAGTAAGTAGGAAATACTGATGGCCGCATACCAGGTTGGGCACCACATCGCGACGCTGGAGGCCTTATTCCCCGGGCCTTTCAGTTTGGCGAACTCGCTCAGAAAGGCCATCGCCACGGGAAGATCGATCCCCACGCCGAGCCCCATGACAAAGCGCGCGCCTGCCAGCACATATTCGTTCGGGGCCAGCGCACAGGCGATAGCGGCGACGACAAAGAACACCATGTCGGCCATAAACACGCGGTAGCGCCCGATTTTATCCGTAAGATAGCCGCCGAGCAGCGCCCCGACGATGGCACCAAAGGTAATGGCCGACGCCACCATCCCTGTGCCAGCAGGGGTTAAATTGAATTCGCGGGTAATGTCCTTGATGCCAAACGCCAGCGCGCCGAGATCGTAGGCGTCGAGAAAAATACCGCCCAGCGCGATACCCACCACGATACGGGCGTTGGCCCGGCCCTGAGAACCGTCGTTAACCAGACGTGAAACGTCCGATGCGCTGCGCACCCACCTGATGTCGCCATCCGGGGTGCTTCCTGCCGTTGAAAGGGGAGTTGTATCTGTGATTTCTGCCATTTTTCTTTTTATGTGGTTGTGTTGTGTCTCTAACAGTTACCACAGGCAGAAGGTGACCAAAATCACATTTGGTTATAAGGCATAACGAACGGTTTATTTAGCGTCTTTCTTCTTACGCTTGAGCTTCGTCCAGATCTTCGTTTCCTGACGTCGCCACAGGCGCTGAATATTGTCGTGATGGCGCAGCAGGATCAGGCAGGAGAGCATCGACACCGGGAAGGTGAACTGGGGTTTGAACCACCAGACGTAGAACGGGGCAATCAGCGCGCTGACGATAGCGCCCAGCGACGAGTAGCCGCTCAACAGAATGGTGAGCAGCCAGGTGCCGGCCATTACGCCGGTGAGATCCCAGCCGATAGGCGCAATCGCACCAAAGGCCGTTGCGACGCCTTTGCCACCTTTGAAACCGAAGAACACGGGCCAGATATGGCCGACGCAGGCGGCGATGGCGATAAGGCCAAGCCAGAACGGCGTGACGCCCAGCGCGTAAGCGCCCCAGACGGGAAGCATTCCTTTCAGAACATCAAAAATCAAAACCGCTACGGCTGCTCCCTTGCCGCCAATTCGTAGTACATTGGTCGCCCCGGGATTCCCGGACCCGCTTTCGCGCGGATCGGGCAACCCGGCGATGCGGCAGACCAGAATGGCGCTGGAGATTGAGCCGCAAAGGTAGGCGAGGATAATCATTCCAGGCGCGATTGCACTCATAACGCTGTTCCGTTTTGAAAATGTATCTGTATTCTCAGCATCTGTGGATAATACGCATAATTCGCCGGAAGTGGTATCCGGTTTAGCCAAAAAGCAGGCAGGTCGTGATGGATATTGTATTTATAGAGCAACTTTCGGTAATCACCACTATTGGTGTTTACGACTGGGAACAGACCATCGAGCAGAAGCTGGTGTTCGATATCGAAATGGGCTGGGATAACCGCGCGTCGGCAAAAAGCGACGATGTTAACGACTGTCTGAGCTATGCCGACATTAGCGAAGCGGTCGTGGGGCACGTGGAAGGGCAGCGTTTTGCGCTGGTGGAACGCGTGGCGGAAGAGGTGGCGGAGCTGCTGCTGAGCAAGTTCAACTCGCCGTGGGTGCGCATCAAGTTAAGCAAGCCGGGTGCCGTTGCGCGCGCCGCCAACGTAGGCGTGATTATCGAGCGTGGCACAAATCTGAAATCAAAGGTTTAACGTCATCATCGTTAAACCATTTTCGTTTATATAGGTCTTAAAGCTGTATCTTTCACGGTAGCCGATGTGGCGACCGTTTTTTTATATCTTTTTAGGGGTTTATAGATGAGCGATATGCACTCGCTGCTGGTGGCGGCAATACTGGGTGTGGTCGAGGGATTGACGGAATTTTTGCCGGTTTCCAGTACGGGCCATATGATTATCGTTGGCCATCTGCTGGGCTTTGAAGGCGATACCGCAAAGACGTTCGAGGTTGTGATTCAGCTGGGTTCTATCCTGGCGGTTGTCGTGATGTTCTGGCGTCGTCTGTTTGGTCTGATCGGCATCCACTTTGGCCGCTTACCGCAGCGTGAAGGCGAAGGCACTGGCCGCCTGACGCTTATCCATATTCTGCTTGGCATGGTTCCGGCGGTGGTGCTGGGCCTGGTCTTCCACGATACCATCAAGTCGCTTTTCAACCCGATTAACGTCATGTACGCGCTGGTGGTCGGCGGCTTCCTGCTGATCGCAGCCGAAGTGCTGAAGCCAAAAGTGCCGCGTGCGGAAGGCCTGGACGATATGACCTACCGCCAGGCGTTTATCATCGGCTGCTTCCAGTGTCTGGCGCTGTGGCCGGGCTTCTCGCGCTCAGGTGCAACGATTTCTGGCGGGATGCTGATGGGCGTGAGCCGCTATGCGGCGTCTGAGTTTTCCTTCCTGCTGGCGGTGCCGATGATGATGGGCGCTACCGTACTCGACGTTTATAAGAGCTACCACTTCCTGACAGCTGGCGACATTCCGATGTTCGCCGTGGGCTTTGTCACCGCCTTTATCGTGGCGCTGGTCGCCATCAAAACCTTCCTGCAGCTGATCAAGCGTATCTCGTTTATTCCGTTTGCGATCTACCGCTTTATCGTCGCCGCTGCGGTGTACGTGGTCTTCTTCTGACGACCGGCTGCCCTCAGTCTTTTGGCTGAGGGCAGCGCTGTTCCTTCCACGCCGCGACGGCCTCAGTTCGCCGTTTCGTCATCTCTTCGCGAATCTCAGGCCCTTTAAATCCTGCCTCAACGACGTCCTTCGTTGGCACCGCTTTTGCCACCTCCCAGGCTTCGCGCAGCAAACGCCCCTGCGGGTAATCGCAGGCCTCAAACCCGGTGCGTCCGCGTACGTCAGCCTCGCTCGTTAAGGCGATTTGCTCCACGCGCTGCGGCTTGCGCCAGGCGTCGATGTTGTCAAACAGCTTAACGATGGTTGCCGGTTTCAGGATCGGGAAGGTATGGATCAGGTCATGGAATTCCGCCACCAGTTTTGCCAGGTCGCGGATCTCATTTGGCACGCGCAGGCGCTGGCAAATTCCCTCGACCAGCTTCACGCCCGCCGGACCGTGCCCGTGGTGGCGCGGCCAAAACTCCTTCGGCGTTAATCCTTTGCCGAGATCGTGGCACAGGGTGGAAAAACGCACGTCCACGTCCGGGCTAAGCATGGCGGCCATGCTCAGCGTCATCAGGGTATGTACGCCGGTATCAATTTCCGGGTGCCACTTCGCTGGCGCCGGTACGCCAAACAGGTTATCCACTTCCGGGAAGAGCACTTTCAGCGCCCCGCAGTCGCGCAGCACCTGGAAAAAGACCTGCGGGTTGCGGGTGGTGAGGGCGTTTTCCGTCTCTTTCCAGACGCGCTCGGGCGTGAGGTGTTCCAGCTCGCCCGCCTCGGTCATCGCCGCCATCAGCGCCAGGGTTTCATCGGCAATGCGGAAGCTCAGATGGGCATAGCGGGCAGCGAAACGCGCCACGCGCAGCACGCGAAGAGGATCTTCAGAAAACGCAGGGGAGACGTGACGCAATATGCGGTTACGCAGATCGTCCTGACCGCCGTAGGCGTCGATGATATGGCCGTCTGCATCCTGCGCCAGCGCGTTGATCGTGAGGTCGCGGCGCAGCAGATCCTGCTCCAGCGTGACGTCAGGAGCGGCATAGCAGGTAAAGCCGGTATAGCCTGAGCCCGATTTACGTTCGGTACGCGCCAGGGCGTACTCCTCACGGCTTTTCGGATGCAGAAAAACAGGAAAGTCGCGGCCTACCTGCTGGTAGCCCGCGTCGAGCATCTCTTCTGGCGTGGCGCCAACCACAACCCAGTCTTTATCTTTGACCGGCAGTCCTAACAACGCATCACGTACCGCACCACCGACCAGATAACTCTTCACGCACTACACTCCCGTTTTCTGTTTTCCCAGATGATACGTAAGTGTGGCAGAGAAGACGAGTTAGTTCATCCAGCGGTCTTTGCGTTTACGGCTTGGGATGAGCATTGGCAGCACGAGACCCAGCACCAGGCCTACGCCCAGCACGCCGCCGCCATACATAAACCACTGCATGATGATGGTGCGCTGCTTGTCATCAAGCTGAAGATTGGCGGCGCTGACTTTTTTCTGCGCGACAATCAGCTCGTTTTTCAGCTTCTGGTTCTCTTCCTTCAGGCCGTTAATCACGCTGTCGCTCTGCGCCACTTTTTGCTGCATTTCAGCCGTGCGCTGGTTCCAGGTGTTATCGATATTGGTCAGCTTGTCGGTGAGGGTTTTCACCTGGTTTTCCAGATCCGGCACGCGGGTGCGCAGGCTAGGCACGTTGCTCAGCTCTTTCAGCGGTATCCAGGAGGTACGGCCCGTACTGTCGCGAACCTGTCCATAGTTGGTGTCGGCATTGGTTTGTAACAGCACCACTTCCTCGCCGGCATTCACCGTACCCACGAGGCGATAATTGTCTCCGGGGCCACTGCGTACCCAGGTGTTGAGTTCATCAGAAACGTAACGCTTCTCTTCAGCGTGGACCGCGGTTGCGGCGCTAAAAGCGAGTAAAGTAAGTCCAATCAGGCGTAATTTAAGCATATCAGTCGTTATTTTCATAAATAGTGGAACGATAGTAGTGGTATCAGTGTCGCTACGCAAAGGATTCATCATCAATCGGAATCATCTGTGTCGTGCTTTTCACCACTTCAAACTTTTACGCCCGTCAAATTGCTCATTGCGTGGTAATTTGGCGCAAAATACTATGTACTGACAAACAAATGGCGAGGAAGTTCGCCTTCATCGACGCGTCTGTGACGCACGCAAAAGTACAAGGCTATGGCACAAGAAATCGAATTAAAGTTTATCGTCGAAAAAGACAGCGTTGACGCGCTCCGTCAGCACCTGAATACGCTTTCCGGCGAACACCATGAACCGGTACAGCTGCTTAATATCTATTACGAAACGCAGGAAAACTGGCTCCGTCGTCACGATATGGGCCTGCGCATTCGCGGCGCAAACGGCGCATATGAGATGACGATGAAAATCGCCGGTCGCGTGGTGGGCGGTTTGCATCAGCGTCCGGAATACAATATCGACATCAGCAAGCCAGAACTTGAGCTGGATCGCTTTCCTGCGGACGTTTGGCCTGAAGGAAAGCTGCCGGAAACCCTATCCGCTGAGGTACGGCCGCTGTTCAGCACCGACTTCTGGCGTGAGAAATGGCTGGTGACGGAAGGCAAAAGCCGTATCGAAATCGCGCTGGATCTGGGCGAGGTGAAGGCCGGTGAATTCCAGGAACCGATTTGCGAACTCGAGCTTGAGCTGCTCGAAGGTGATACGAGCGATGTACTGAAGCTGGCGCGCAAGCTGGTGAACCAGTCCGGACTGCGTCAGGGTAGCCTCAGCAAAGCGGCGCGCGGCTATCATCTGGCAGCCGGAAATTCCCCGCGCGTGGTAAAAGAGACGACCGTCCTGCGTGTTGCTCCGAAAGCCAGCGTGGAGCAAGGTATGGAAGCGGCGCTGGAGCTGGCGCTTTCGCAGTGGCAGTACCACGAAGAGCTGTGGGCGCGGAATGTGAAAAACGCGAAAACGCACGTGCTGGCAGCGATGGGCCTGGTGCGTCATACCCTGGCGCTGTTCGGCGGCATCGTGCCTCGTAAAGCGAGCGCTCACTTACGTGATCTGCTGACGCAAACCGAAACGCTGATGCTCTCCGACGTATCCGCGCAAACGGCGATCTACAGCCCGCAAACCGCCACGGCAAAACTGGCGCTGACCGAGTTTCTGGTGACGCGCGGCTGGCGCGCTTTCCTTGATGCGAAGGCCGAGGCTAAAATCGCCGAAAACTTCAAACGCTTTGCGGATATCCATCTTTCACGCCATGCCGCCGAGCTGAAAACGACCTTTGCCTACCCGCTGGGCGACCAGTATGGCGATCAGCTTCCGCGTCTTTCGCGCAATATCGACAGCATGTTGCTGCTGTCTGGCGCCTATGAAGCCAAGGCGCAGCCCTGGCTGGAAAACTGGCAGGGTCTGAAACATGCTATCGAAACCCGCCAGCACATTGAGATTGAGCATTACCGTAACGAGGCTATTTCGCAGGAGCCGTTCTGGCTGCACAGCGGAAAACGTTAACTCTGGCAAGGAACCCCTACAATGCCGCTTTCTTCGCAGTTAGAGCAGCACTGGCAGACCGTTTGCGAACGTCTGCCCGAGTCATTACCGGCATCATCGTTAAGCGAGCAGGCCAGAAGCGTGCTCACCTTCAGTGATTTTGTGCAGGAAAGTATTACTGCCAACCCTGACTGGCTGGCGGAGCTTGAGGGGTCGCCACCGCAGGCAGAAGAGTGGCGGCAGTATGCGGGCTGGCTGCAGGCCGACCTTGAGGGCGTGGCGGATGAGGCGACGCTGATGCGCGTCCTGCGCCAGTTCCGCCGTCGGGTAATGGTCCGTATTGCCTGGGCCCAGTCGCTGGAGCTGGTCAGCGAAGAGAGCACGCTGCAGCAGCTAAGCGAGCTGGCGCAGACGCTGATTGTCGCCGCGCGCGACTGGCTCTACGCCGCCTGCTGCAAAGAGTGGGGCACGCCGTGCAGCGAGGAAGGGGTTCCACAGCCGCTGTTGATCCTGGGAATGGGCAAGCTCGGCGGCTGCGAGCTGAACTTCTCCTCCGATATCGACCTGATTTTTGCCTGGCCGGAGAACGGCTCCACGCGCGGCGGCCGTCGCGAGCTGGACAACGCCCAGTTCTTTACCCGCCTCGGTCAGCGCCTGATTAAAGCCCTGGATCAGCCCACGCAGGACGGTTTTGTCTACCGCGTGGACATGCGTCTGCGTCCGTTTGGCGACAGCGGCCCGCTGGTGCTGAGCTTTGCGGCGCTGGAAGATTACTACCAGGAGCAGGGGCGCGACTGGGAACGTTACGCGATGGTCAAAGCACGGATTATGGGCGACAGCGACGACGCCTACGCCAACGAGCTGCGCGCCATGCTGCGCCCGTTCGTCTTCCGTCGCTATATCGACTTCAGCGTGATCCAGTCTCTGCGTAACATGAAGGGGATGATCGCCCGCGAGGTGCGCCGTCGTGGCCTTAAGGACAACATTAAGCTCGGCGCGGGCGGCATCCGCGAAATTGAATTTATCGTTCAGGTCTTTCAGCTTATTCGCGGCGGACGCGAGCCGTCCCTGCAGTCCCGCTCGCTGTTGCCAACGCTGAGCGCCATCGAACAGCTGCACCTGCTGCCGGAGGGCGACTCGACCACGCTGCGCGATGCCTACCTGTTCCTGCGCCGCCTGGAAAACCTGCTGCAGAGTATCAACGACGAGCAAACCCAGACCCTGCCGGGCGACGATCTGAACCGGGCGCGTCTTGCCTGGGGAATGCACGCAGAAGACTGGGCGGCGTTAACCGTACAGCTCGATGCCCACATGGCGGGCGTGCGGCGCATTTTTAACGACCTGATTGGCGACGATGAAGGCGAATCGCAGGACGACGCGCTCTCTGAACACTGGCGCGAGCTGTGGCAGGATGCGCTTCAGGAAGACGATACCACGCCGGTGCTGACGCATCTGAGTGACGACGCGCGCCATCGCGTGGTGGCGCTGATCGCGGACTTCCGGCTTGAACTTAACAAGCGCGCCATCGGCCCGCGCGGTCGGCAGGTGCTGGATCACCTGATGCCGCACCTGCTGAGCGAGGTCTGCTCCCGCGACGATGCGCCGGTGCCGCTGTCGCGCATGATGCCGCTGCTGAGCGGGATTATCACGCGTACCACGTATCTGGAGCTTCTGAGCGAGTTTCCGGGGGCGCTCAAGCACCTGATTTCCCTCTGCGCCGCCTCGCCGATGGTGGCGAACAAGCTGGCGCGTTATCCGCTCCTGCTGGACGAACTCCTCGACCCGAATACGCTGTATCAGCCGACGGCGACGGATGCCTACCGCGACGAGCTGCGCCAGTACCTGCTGCGCGTGCCCGAAGAAGACGAAGAGCAACAGCTGGAGGCGCTGCGCCAGTTCAAGCAGGCGCAGATGCTGCGCGTGGCGGCGGCGGATATCGCCGGAACGCTGCCGGTGATGAAAGTGAGCGATCACTTAACCTGGCTGGCAGAAGCGATCATCGATGCGGTTGTGCATCAGGCGTGGGTGCAGATGGTGGCGCGCTACGGCCAGCCGAAGCATCTCGCCGAACGAGAAGGTCGCGGCTTTGCGGTGGTCGGCTACGGCAAGCTCGGCGGCTGGGAGCTGGGCTACAGCTCCGATCTGGATTTAATCTTCCTGCACGATTGCCCGGTTGACGTGATGACCGACGGCGAGCGCGAAATCGACGGGCGTCAGTTCTACCTGCGCCTGGCGCAGCGCATTATGCACCTGTTCAGCACCCGCACCTCCTCCGGCATTTTGTATGAAGTGGATGCGCGCCTGCGCCCGTCCGGCGCGGCGGGCATGCTCGTCACCTCCACGGAATCGTTCGCGGAATACCAGAAGAGCGAGGCCTGGACGTGGGAGCATCAGGCGCTGGTGCGCGCCCGCGTGGTGTATGGCGATCCGCAGCTTAAAACGCAGTTTGACGTCATCCGTAAGGACGTCATGACGACCGCGCGCGAGGGCAGCACCCTGCAAACCGAAGTGCGCGAAATGCGCGAGAAAATGCGCGCGCATTTGGGCAATAAGCATCGCGATCGCTTTGATATTAAAGCCGATGAGGGCGGTATCACCGATATTGAGTTCATCACCCAGTATCTGGTGCTGCTGCACGCGCACGATAAGCCGAAGCTGACGCGCTGGTCGGATAACGTGCGCATCCTGGAACTGCTGGCGCAAAACGACATCATGGACGAGCAGGAGGCGCAGGCCTTAACCCGCGCCTACACCACGCTGCGCGACGAGCTGCATCATCTGGCCTTACAGGAACAGCCGGGCCACGTGGCGCTGGACTGTTTTGCTCATGAACGCGCACAGGTAACGGCGAGCTGGCAGAAGTGGCTGGTGGAACCGTGCGTAACAAATCAAGTGTGATATTATCGCGCGCAAATTGTGAATCTTTCTGGAGTCAGGAATGAAAGTAACACTGCCAGAGTTTGAACGTGCTGGGGTAATGGTTGTTGGGGATGTGATGCTGGACCGCTACTGGTACGGGCCGACCAGCCGCATCTCCCCGGAAGCACCGGTGCCGGTGGTTAAGGTCGACACCATTGAAGAGCGTCCCGGCGGCGCGGCAAACGTGGCGATGAACATCGCTTCTCTGGGCGCGCATTCGCGTCTGGTGGGCCTGACCGGTATCGACGATGCGGCGCGCGCGCTGAGCAAGTCGCTGGCGGACGTGAACGTGAAGTGCGACTTCGTTTCTGTTCCGACCCACCCAACGATTACCAAACTGCGCGTGCTGTCGCGCAACCAGCAGCTGATCCGCCTCGACTTTGAAGAAGGTTTCGAAGGCGTTGATCCTGAGCCGCTGCACGAGCGCATCAGCCAGGCGCTGGGCAATATCGGCGCGCTGGTGCTGTCCGACTACGCCAAAGGCGCGCTGGCAAGCGTACAGACGATGATCCAGCTGGCGCGCAAGGCCAGCGTGCCGGTACTGATCGACCCGAAAGGGACCGATTTTGAGCGCTATCGCGGCGCAACCCTGCTGACGCCAAACCTCTCTGAGTTTGAAGCGGTGGCGGGCAAGTGCAAAACCGAGCAAGAGCTGGTTGAGCGCGGCATGAAGATCATCGCTGATTTCGAGCTGTCTGCGCTGCTGGTGACCCGCTCCGAGCAGGGGATGACGCTGCTGCAGCCGGGCAAAGCGCCGCTGCATATGCCAACGCAGGCGCAGGAAGTCTACGATGTGACCGGTGCCGGTGATACGGTGATCGGCGTGCTGGCGGCGACGCTGGCGGCTGGGAATTCGCTGGAAGAAGCGTGCTACTTCGCTAACGCCGCGGCGGGCGTTGTCGTCGGTAAGCTCGGTACGTCAACCGTGTCGCCAATCGAGCTGGAAAACGCGGTGCGCGGGCGTGCCGATACCGGTTTTGGCGTGATGAGCGAAGAAGAGCTGAAGGTGGCCGTTGCCGCCGCGCGCAAGCGCGGTGAGAAAGTGGTAATGACCAACGGCGTGTTCGACATTCTGCACGCGGGCCACGTCTCTTATCTGGCGAACGCGCGCAAGCTGGGCGATCGCCTGATTGTGGCGGTCAACAGCGATGCGTCGACGAAGCGCCTGAAGGGTGAAACGCGTCCGGTGAACCCGCTCGAGCAGCGTATGATTGTACTCGGCGCGCTGGAGGCGGTGGACTGGGTGGTGTCGTTTGAAGAAGACACGCCGCAGCGCCTGATTGCCGGCATTCTGCCGGACCTGCTGGTGAAAGGCGGGGATTACAAGCCGGAGCAAATCGCGGGCAGCGAAGAGGTCTGGGCCAACGGCGGTGAAGTGATGGTGCTCAACTTTGAGGACGGGTGTTCAACCACCAACATCATCAAGAAGATCCAGAAAGACAGTCAGTAAAAAACGGGCCAGTTGGCCCGTTTTTTTATGTCGGGTGGCGGCTGCGCCTTACCCGACCTACGCGTTCATGTAGGCCCGGTAAGGCGTAGCCGCCACCGGGCACATCAGGCCGCACTTACTCCTGGTCGTCCACAGGTGGAATAGCCGGTGCAGGCTTCACTTCTTCCGGCGCATTGCGGTTTTCCAGCTCGCTCAGACGCTGTTCCAGCAGCGCCAGCTTTTCGCGGGTGCGCAGCAGAACCTGGGTCTGCACGTCAAACTCTTCGCGGCTGACTAAATCAAGGCGAACCAACTGCGCCTGCAGGGTCTGGCGGATTTTCTTTTCAACGTCATCACCAAACTCACGAATGCCCTTCGGCATGGACTCATGAACCTGACGCGCGATCTGCTCAATTTTCTTTGGGTCAATCATTGTCGTTTCCCTTGATGAAAAGGTGTTAGTGCCTATTGTAGCGCGTCATGCCGCGGGTTAAACAAAATTGTTTGAAGCTTATGCATTGCCCAGGGTAATCAATAGCGTTATAGTTATCTCGCTTATTCTCAGGGCGGGGCGAAATTCCCCACCGGCGGTAAATCAGCTTAACGCTGAAAGCCCGCGAGCGCTTTGGGTGAATTCTCAAAGGTCAGCAGATCCGGTGTAATTCCGGGGCCGACGGTTAGAGTCCGGATGGGAGAGAGTAACGATCCAGTCGGGCTTGGGCCCGCTCACGTTATCTTTTTGCCGCTTATACGGCGCTCCTAAGACTGCCCTGATTCTGGTAACCATAATGTTAATGAGGTTTTTTTACCATGAATCAGACGCTACTTTCCTCTTTTGGCACTTCAACTGAACGTGTTGAACATGCACTTGATGCGCTGCGCGAAGGCCGCGGCGTGATGGTGCTCGACGATGAAAACCGTGAAAACGAAGGCGACATGATTTTCGCCGCCGAAAACATGACCGTTGAGCAGATGGCGCTGACCATCCGTCACGGCAGCGGCATCGTATGCCTGTGTATTAATGAAGACCGTCGTAAACAGCTCGATCTGCCGATGATGGTTGAGAACAACACCAGCGCCTTTGGTACCGGCTTTACCGTGACCATCGAAGCGGCGCACGGCGTGACCACCGGCGTGTCTGCGGCTGATCGTCTGACTACCGTGCGTGCAGCCATTGCTGACGGCGCGAAGCCATCCGATCTGCATCGTCCTGGCCACGTTTTCCCACTGCGTGCGCAGGCGGGCGGCGTGCTGACCCGCGGTGGCCACACCGAAGCGACCATCGATCTGGTTACGCTGGCAGGCTTCAAACCTGCGGGCGTGCTTTGTGAACTGACCAACGATGATGGCACCATGGCGCGCGCGCCGGAGTGCGTCACCTTTGCCCGTCTGCACAACATGCCGGTCGTGACGATTGAAGATCTGGTGGAATACCGCCAGGCGCACGAGCGCAAAGCCAGCTGAAAGTGCTGATGTAAAAAAGCCGGGGAAACCCGGCTTTTTTGTTTCTAGTGGTAGTTAATTTTAAACAGCACGACCGTTTCGAACGGGCCTGACTGGATGGCTTTTCCCTCCACGGGCGATAGCTCAGCCGTGTACGTCTGATCGTATTGCAGCGTACTGCCCGTGAAATCAGCATACTCTTCATAATGGTTGAAGGTATAAGGCTCTGTACCATTGAGGATCCGCAGCTTCAGCCCATTGCCGATCAATAATGCCGTATCGTCAGCACTCAGTGATTCTGTGGTGTAGAACGATGAATCCATTTTAAATCCATCCGAACATTGCGCATCCTGCACTTTGGTTGTTCTCACCGAGAACGTGCGGGTACGCTTCTGCTGATTCACAATATCCCGGGCGCTAAAGGTACCAAAATCAATCTCCTGGTTTTCGGGGTATATGCTGAACGTTGCCCCGCAGTCCAGCACGGTAATGTTTTGCAGGCCGTTAATATGGTATTTGAGGTTTTTCGCGTCGGCCATTTGGTTAACCCCGCCCTTGCCATCGAACTGCACAACGATGTAATCGCCGAGCGAGCTGACATAGCCATGGGGGGGAATTGCCTTAATTTTTACAAACAGGCGCAATCGGGCCACAAATACCCGTGAGGTATGGATATCATCCGGGTTGCCGGAGCAGATGAGGTTTTCCCACCCCATTTGCCGGATCTGAGCGGGGGTATAGATCAGGATGTTATCGTTATCCAGACACTGGTGTGTATCAACGCCGTTGGGCTGGCCTGTTGCATCGTAATCCATCCCCTCGTAGGTCACACCAAGTTCGTAATAAGGATCTGAGGCAGCAGGGTAAGGGTTTACCCAGGCATAGACATCCTCCGGTTCAAAATCACCGACAACGTTGTGGTTGCAGGTCACCGGAATTTTGATGTCATCCGACTCCCAAATTTTTTGACCCACCTGCGCGTTACTGGGGATAGCAAAAGGCGTGATGGTTTTGGTCTCTTCAACGGGACCGCCAGAGCCACCCAGATAGCAGTCGAGCGCCAGCGCCTCTTTTAAAGGCAGTACAGAAACCAGCAGAATAAGAAGTACCTTAGTGAGCTTTCGCATCTTTATCGATCTTCCGTTCGGTAAGCGTGCATTGAGCCGTTCCGGCGCACTGCGCGTCGACTTTTTTCAGCGCACCGTAATCGTCGATATAACCGATGCTGTAATAGCTACCGTGATAATCACCGGTAGAGGTCGTTGCCGTCGCGAAAGGCGCAATCATCAGGCTGTCGAAGCCCGGCAGCATGGTTTTCGCATTCTTACTGAGCCACGCCAGGGTGATGTAATAGGGCGTAGGGTTGTGTACGGACAGCCCTTTCGCATTGGCTGAAACCTCCATGCGCATTTCCGCCAGCTCGCCAGGCTTTTTGGTAATGGATTTCGGACGCCAGAACAGCTTGATGCGGCTCTGCATCGCCACCTGCATGACGCTGCGTTCATCGCTGGCGCTGGTGCTTTTGGGGGGCACTTCGCGCAGGTTGAAATAAAAGAGCGATTCCCTGTCTTTCGGCAACTGGCTGGTGGCCGCTTGCTTAACTATCCTGACCTGAGACGCTGATCCGGCTTCAATGCGCTGAATAGGCGGAAGCGCCATAAAGTGCGTGTCATCTTTGCGCCCGTTTTCATCTTCAATCCATGAAAGGGCCAGATAAGGCTGTGCCTTACTTTGATTATCAACTTTCAGGCTGCTGGCCTTATCGCTTTCTGGAAAAACAATCCGCGTGCGGTCCAGGTTAACGGCTGCGTGAGTAGTGAATGCGGCACCGATTAACAACAGGCACAGATTCTTCAGTGGGGTGAGTTTCATCATGGTTTCTTACTGACATGGCAGTATCAACTGCATACTGTTTTCAAGGTGTGAAGGTAGCGTGAAGCGACACTGCTGATTGTCACCCCACGTCACGCGATAGTGTTGTTCTGGCTCTACGGCACCCAGCCAGACGTGGCCATCGTCGGCCACCATCCCAATTTGCCGATCGTTTTCCTGCAGGCGAACAACCGCACCGAGCGGTGGTGTGCCTGTTGGAGTGCGTAAAACGCCCGAAATATCCTTGCCCGCGCGGGTGGCAATCTGACGGTATCCGATAGCCCCCTCCGTCCATGTTGAGGTGACGACGCGGTTGTCCACGTCCACGCCATCAGGCAGGTTATTCATATTGACCTGCACGCTGGCGGGGGAGTAGCTGGAAAAAGAGGGTAAAACGCCAATGCCAAAACGGTTGGTTTCATCCCGGGCCATATTTAAGGGAATGTTGCCCACGCCGTCGGTGCTGACCATCACGCGCGGTTCGTTACCGTAGCTCCGGCGGTGCAGGGCGGCGCCTTTCGCCGTTGAGGTGAACGAGCCGTTCCAGCTGGCGCTGAGAGAGTTGTATTCGTCGGCCTTATAACTTCCGGAGAGATTCAGATCGCCAAAGGTAGAATAGTGTTGGTAATTACCGCTGAACTGCGCGCCGGAGTCCGGTTTCTCACTTTCAGTACCCGCCGAAACGCCCCAGGTGTTGTTGCGATCGGATGTGTCATACCACGACACTTTCTGCGTCACCGTGTCGCTGTTGTGCAGGTCGTAGTTGAGACGATGGTCGGGGTCCAGAGGCACGCTCAATGAGACATAGAACTGCGTATCATCGTCCTCATCTTCGTAATGCGTCTTGCTCCAGGACAGGGTTACGCCCAGGTTTTTCCAGCGGCCAATATCAAAGTTGTAGCCAGCCGTCACGCTGCCCGTGGTGGAAGGCGAATCATTCCACCAGGTCTGACGCAGCATATTCACATACAGGTTTAGCGATAGCGCCGAAATATACTGGCTGGCCGTGACGCTCAACGTCTGTTTTTCAGACTGTCGATCGTTGTTGTCATAATCCAGGAAACGGGCATAGCTCAGGAACTGCGGATCGGAATAGCGGTAGCTGGCGAGCGTAAGCTGGCTGCCCGTGGTATCGAAACGTTTGCTGTAGTTAAAGCGGTAGCTGTAGCCCGTCTGGCTATTCTGATGCGGCAACTGGCTGGTGGCCTGGGTAACGTCAAACGAGAGCGCCCCCAGATATTCCATGTTCTGCCCGATCCCGGCGGCGAAGGACCGGTAATGGTCTCCGTCGGCAAGAGTCCCACCGTAGAGGGAGGTTTGCGACAGCATGCCCCATGAGAATTCCCCGCTCATGAACGCGTTGTCTTCAACATCATGGGAGGCGTCTTTGCGCGCCTTCCCCGTTGCGAGTTTATAGCGTACCTGTCCCTTGCGCGTTAAGAAAGGCACCGATTCCGCCGACACCTGGAAGGTGCTCACGCGCCCGTCTTCTTCTGTGACTTTGACGTCCAGCGTGCCCTGTACCGACTGATTTAGATCCTGAATAACAAACGGCCCTGGCGGGACTTTGCTTTGATAAATAACGCGATCGGCGAGGCTGACGGTGACCGTGGCGTTGGTTTGCGCGATGCCGGTAATTTGTGGCGCGTAGCCGCGCAGCGACCAGGGCAACATACGCTCATCGCTGATCAGGGAGGCGCCAGTATAGGTAAAGGCATCAAAAATAGCGGACTGGAAATCCGTTTCGCCCAGCGTAAGTTTTGCACCCAGAGAGGGGAGTGGGCGGAACATATAGACGCGCGAAAAGCGTCCGTCGTTTTGTGAGCCTGCGTCAGTATGGGTTTGCGTGTACTGGTAATCGCTGCGCAGCCGCCATGCGCCCACATTCGCACCGGCGGTGCCGTAGGTGTTGGCGTTATCCGTGCTGCTGCCGTTATTCGGCTGGTAATGGCTGGCAAAAAGATTGTAATCCAGCAGGACGCCGGGCACGCCGTTGTCCCAGGTTGAGGGCGGCATCCAGTCGGCAGCACGGTACTGTAACCAGGCCTGAGGTACGGTGACCTTCAGCGTCTGGCTGGATTGCTCGAAGTTAAACTTTATATCCGGTCTGGATGCAAAATCGACGCACCCGTCTTTTTCAGGCAATGCGCTACGGATGTTGTCCTGCAGAGCAAAGGTATCGGCCAGCTCGGGTGGAATACAGACCTGGACGCTATTTTTTATCTGTCGCCAACGAAGCTGCCAACCATTTGCCAGCGGAATATCATTAATTGAGACGGTAACAAAATAGTTGCCTGGCGTAACGGAGATTTGATCTTTAAACAGTGATAAATCGACGCTACCACGCTGATCTTTATCTATTGCGTTAATGTTAAATTCAGTAGAGGAAGCAATTTTCGTCATTAACAGGGACGTAATGATAATTATCCATTGTAATTTATATGTCATCGTCCTGTTACTCAAAAAAAGATATAGAATGCCGGCTGGCATTTAATGTCAGCCGGTTTATACCGTGAAGTGAGGTAATTATTTGTACATCAGAACATAGTTTGCGGTTGCTTCAACCTGACCCGCGGTTGCCGTTTTACCGGTCGCAACTTCCATTAACGCTTTGAAGTGCAGAGTCTGAGTGGTTGAACCTGCCAGCAGTGCAATTTCATTAGCCGCACCCAGCGTGATGTTAGCTTCTGCGTTATCCAGCAGACGAACGCCAACGTTCTGAGCACCGCTTGCATAGGTGTTGCTCATCAGGCTGGTGTCAGTTGCGTCAGTTGCCGCACTGGTGAAGGTCACATCGACTTTGGTAATTGGCGTATCTGTTTCGTCAGCCGGATCGTCAAGCTGGCAGTTCTCCAGGTTGATATCTACCGCGACAGGCGTAGACTTTTTGTTGGCATTGATGACTGCAGTAGTCACTTCACCCAGATCCACTTCTTTATCAACGCTGTCTGGTGCAATACTGCAAGGAGCATCAATAACAACACCTTTGAATTTGATTTTGCCTGAACCCTGGTCGTCAGCAAAAGCAGAACCCGATACGATGGCTGCCATCGCAACCGCTAACAGTACTTTTTTACCCATATACATGAAAATATCCTTTTTCAAATGAATTCATAATCTGAATATTAATTTTCAGAATACGGGAAAAGTATACGGTTTGGCGGGGTGGGATGCGATTAATGTGGCTTAAACTTATTTTAAGTTTCTATTAAATTATAACTTTTAATTATTGTAAGCGTTTGATATTTGCTATCCAGCGCGCAGGGTTACCCTCAGGAATGGGCGATTGTATAGTGGATAATAATATAAAATAAATTACTTTACTTTTTTCTAAGAGATATCAACTGCGGTAATCAATATCGATAACATTAAATGAACGAGATGGGTGCCTCCGTGTAAAACGGAGGCGACAATCTTTTAACCTATCCCGGCAGTTTGCAGCAACACCAGGCTTAATCCCATCACCGACATCCCGCACAGTACGCCGTAGCTCGGGTTATTGTTTGGATCGATCTCTTTCGCCAGCGGCATGAGTTCATCCACCGAGAGGGCAACCATAATTCCGGCTACCGCCGCCATAATGGCTGCCATCACGACCGGAGAGACCAGGCTGCCAAGGATCAGCCACGCCAGCACACCACCGAGAATTTCGGCTATCCCGGATAGGCCCGCCCAGAAGACTGCGGTACGTTTTGAACCTGTCGCAGCATAGACCGGCCCGGCAACGGCCAGTCCTTCAGGAATATTGTGTAACGCCACCGCCAGGGCGATTCCAAGGCCCATCTCCAGGTTGCTGCTGGCCGTTACGTAGGTGGCCACGCCTTCGGGGAAGTTATGCAAACTGATACCCAGCGTCAGCAGGATTGCCGTGCGCTTGATATTACGCGGCATGGGGGTAACGCTCTTATGCATTAAATCCTGCGGATGGGCATGGGGCAACATGCGGTCGAGCGCAAAGTAGCCCAGCAGGCCCAATACAAACATGCCGTAGCCCAGAATGGGCGACATGCCCTCGGTGCCCAGCGCGGCAGGGAGCATCTCCATCAGTGAGATAAGCAGCATAATGCCTGCAGCAAAGCCCAGTGAGAAGGCCAGCACGCGGTTAGACGGCTTTTGCCCCAGCACGCCGAGCAGCGCGCCGATAAAGGTGGCCGCTCCCGCGAGTATTGTCAGAATCAAGGGGACTGACATTTATCTCTCCTTACGCTGTTCCTGATATTCAAAATTCCTGAAGATGATCTTCACGCTTATCTGCGTTCATCCTGACCAGATTGCGCGTACTGTAGAACCATCAAATTGACACCTTCTGTAAGGATATCATCATGTCTTCATCTCGTATGCCAGCGCTGTTTTTAGGCCACGGTAGCCCAATGAACGTTCTGGAAGATAACGTCTATACCCGCGCATGGCGTCATCTGGGCGAGACGTTGCCGCGTCCGAAGGCGATCGTGGTGGTGTCCGCGCACTGGTTTACCCGTGGAACGGGCGTGACGGCTATGGAAGCACCAAAAACGATTCATGATTTTGGCGGCTTCCCGCAGGCGCTGTATGACACGCACTATCCGGCACCGGGCTCGCCCGAGCTTGCACAGCAGCTGGTGGATCTGCTGGCGCCTGTCCCCGTTACGCTGGATAAAGAAGCCTGGGGATTTGATCACGGCTCGTGGGGCGTGCTGATCAAGATGTACCCGGATGCCGATATCCCGATGGTGCAGTTGAGTATCGACAGCACCAAGCCGGCAGCCTGGCACATGGAGATGGGGCGTAAGCTGGCGGCGCTGCGCGATGAAGGCATCATGCTGATTGCCAGCGGTAACGTGGTGCATAACCTGCGTACGGCGCGCTGGCACGGTGAGAACACGCCGTACCCGTGGGCAACATCCTTTAACGACTACGTTAAAGATAATCTAACCTGGCAGGGGCCGAGCGAGCAGCATCCGCTGGTGAACTATCTTGATCATGAAGGCGGTTCGCTCTCTAACCCAACGCCGGAACACTTCCTGCCGCTGCTGTATGTCCTGGGCGCATGGGATGGCCGGGAGCAGATCACTATTCCTGTCGACGGAATTGAGATGGGCAGCTTGAGTATGTTGTCGGTGCAGGTGGGGTGAAAACATGCCCGGTGACGCTACGCTGACCGGGCCTACAAAACCGTAGGCCGGGTCAGGCGAAGCCGCCACCCGGCAGATCTTACTCTAAGAAAATATGCGGATAGAACCGTGACAGATCCTGGGTGATCAGCGCGCGATCTTCGCGAATGCCAATCCCGGCAGGCTGGTCGTTGATGAGCCAGCTGCCAATCAGCGTATAGCTGTCGCCAAACTTCGGCAGTTGATAGAACGCCTGGACGATCATCCCTTCCTCGCCATAAGGCCCTTCAACCGCCTCCAGCGTTTTACCGTTTTCGATAATCGAGACGTTTGCCCCTTCGCGAGAGAAGATCGGCTTAACGACGTATTTCTCCATCGGCGGGAAATCATCTTCAGCAAAGTAAGCAGGCAGCAGGTTCGGATGGTTCGGGAACATCTCCCACAGCATCGGCAGCAGGGCTTTATTGGAGATAATGCTCTTCCAGGCCGGCTCCAGCCAGCGCACGCCCGCATCTTCCAGCTTGGTGGAGAACATCTCGCGCAGCATGTATTCCCACGGGTAGAGCTTGAACAGGTTGCTGATCACCTGGTCCTGGGTGTCGGTAAACTGACCTTTCTCGCCCAGGCCAATGTCCTCGATGTAGAGGAACTCTGTCGCCACTTCCGCTTCGGCCGCGCAGTCCTGCAGATACTGCACCGTTCCACGGTCTTCTCCCGTGTCGCGGCAGCAGGCAAGGTGCAGCAGGTTGAAACCGTGCTGTTCACGCAGTTCGGCGAAACGCTCAATCAGCTTTTCCTGCAGGCTGTTGAACTGGTCGCTGCCTTGCGGCAGGTTTCCGGCATTGGCCTGGTCTTCCAGCCAGATCCACTGGAAGAACGCGGCTTCGTACAGGGACGTTGGCGTATCGGCGTTATTTTCCAGAAGCTTAGGTTCACCCACGCCGTCCCATGCCAGATCGAGACGCGAATAGAGCGACGGCTGGCTGGTTTTCCACGACTGGCGCACAAAGCTCCAGGTATGCTTAGGGATGCGGAATTTGGTCATCAGCGCATCGCTGTCGATAACCTTCTCGACGACCTTCAGGCACATCTGATGCAGCTCAGCGGTAACCTCTTCCAGTTTTTCAACCTGGGCAAGGGTGAGCTTGTAGTAAGCATCTTCACACCAGTACGGCTCGCCGTACATGGTGTGGAAGTTAAAACCGTATTCGGTGGCTTTTTCGCGCCAGTCCGGGCGCTCAACAATACTGACTCGTTCCATGATCAGCCGCCCATAGAGCGTGTTGAAGAGCCGGTCGCGCTACGCTGCATGGTGGTCTGTTTTGCCACAGACTCGCCGAAGCCGCCGCGGGTAATGGTGCTGGTAGTCGCGGGCTTTGGTGCCATCGCCGTTTTTGGTACGGTCGTGGTGCGGCCAGGCGTTGCTGCGCCGTAGTTTTTACCGCTGGCATCGGTGTATTTGCCGTATGCCGGGCTGTTTGGGTTTTTGGAGCTAAACAGCGGCTGCTGCTGGTAGCCCGCGCCGCCGCTCATCATACGGCCCATCATGTAGCCTGCCATCAGCGGCATCCAGAAGCTGCCGCTGGACTGCGCCTGCGCCTGGTTTTCTGGCGCCATGCCTGCCTGAGCAGGTGCCTGCTGGCACTGGCCTTCGCCGAATTCAGCGACACAGTCTTCGCGCGAGGCGTATTTCGGCGCGGTGCGTTCCGCTTCTTTCAGGGCGTTGTTATAGGCAGTCGTACACTCAGCGGCTTTGCCGGTGGCGGTAGAGCAGTCGTCGGCGTTCTGATACATCGAGACCGTTTCGTCGCTTTGCTCACAGCCTGCCAGCATAAAAACAGCCGTGATCGCAAAGGCAACAGGAGTGAGGTGACGCGCGTTCCAGCTTTTGCGGAACGAGGCGTGATTAATCGTTTTTGTCCGTTTCATCTTTGTCTTCCAGGACCCAGTGGTAATAACGCTCAGGATAGAGGATGAGTGGTTGAAAATGAAGCGAAGAGGGGGATTAAGGGGGATCTTTACGTTGGCTTACGTTTGGATGTGATAGGGGTTCCCTCTCCCGAAGGAGAGGGAGGGTAATGCTTAGTTACGGAACGGATTGTTACCGCTGCTGGCAGGTGCGGTTGTACGTGCCGTAGCAGGCTGTGCTGCTGGCGCGCTGTTTTCACCGTTAAAGTTATCTACGGCGGCGGTCTGCTGCGGGTTCTCCGGCGCAACGCTTTCAGGTGACGTTGATACCGGTTTGCCCAGCGCGCTGTTCAGCGACTGCAGATCCTGCTCGTTCAGGGTACCGAGCGCCTGCTTGATGTTCAGCTGGTTAATCAGGTACTGGTAACGGGCGCTGGAGAGCTGCTGCTTGGCGTTATACAGCGTGGTTGTTGCGTCTAACACGTCAACGATGGTACGCGTACCGACGGAGTAGCCTGCTTCCATTGCGTCCAGGGAGCTCTGAGCAGACACAACGGCCTGTTTATAGGCGTTAATGCTGCTGATGGACGCGTTCACGTTGTTGAAGGAAGAACGCACGGTCTGCACCACGTTACGGTGCGCGCTCTCCAGCTGTTCGCTTGCGCCAACAAAGTTATATTGCGCCTGTTTGACCTGAGAGTTTACCTGACCGCCCTGATAGAGCGGCAGAGAGAAGCTCAGGCCCACTTTATTTTGCCCCTGGTTGCTGTCGTCATACTGGGCAGTATTGGTTTTAGAACCGCTGTAGGTGGTATCAGATACGCCGGTAGACGCGCTGAGGCTCAGGGTTGGCAGATGACCGTCCTGCGCCTGGCGAATCTGCTCGCGGGCCAGATCCTGGCTCAGACGTGCCTGCAGTAATGCCAGGTTGCGGTTTTCCGCTTCTTTCAGCAGGGCATTAACGGCCTGTGGCTTATCGGTTTTAAAGCTGTCTACGTTCAAAGATGCCAGCTCAGGGTAATAGTTACCGGTGACCTGACGCAGTGATTCCAGCGCGTTGTCGAGGTTGTTACGCGCGGTCACTTCATTTGCCAGAACGGTATCGTACTGTGAACGGGCGTTCTGTACGTCAGTGATGGCGACCAGGCCCACGTTGAAACGCTGGGTGGTTTGATCCAACTGACGATAAATTGCCTGTTTCTGCGCTTCGGTGTAGGAGAGCGCGTCAATCGCGCTCAGCACGTTGAAGTATGCTGTCGCGGTGTTCAGAATCAACGTCTGCTGATCGGTCTGATAGGTTACATCCTGAATGCCTGCGCTCTTTTCCTGCAGGGTCAGGGCACGCCATTTGGACATATCAAACAGGGTCTGGGTCAACTGCAGCGATGCGCTGGTGGCGTTGGAGTTAATGCCATTGGAGTCGCGGAAACCGTTGCTGTAGGTGTAGTCTGCACCTAAGCCCAACTGCGGCAGCAGTGGACTACGTGCTTCGTTAATCTTTTCAAACGCAGCATCACGATCGGCCGCTGACTTACGTAAATCAGGGTTGCCCAGACGTGCCTGCTGGTAGACCTGTAGCAGGTTCTCTGCCTGGCTCATTGCACTGAAGCCCGTCAGGCTCAGGCCGATAAGGATGGGGAGCAATTTCTTCATTTGCATTCCTTGTTGTGAAGCAGTATTAGCGCTGATCTAATTAAAAATAATTGCCGATTCTAACAGAATCATCCACACCAAAAGGTTGGCGTTACGTGCCATCTGGCGGTAATTTGCACCAATCTACCATATAGCCTTTGAAACGGCAGCCAAACAGCCTTGAAATTCACAATTTCATCACCATTGCTACCAGGACTCGACCCATGGAAAAACCAGAAAAGTTGCCAGTGACATTCGCCAAAAACGATGTAGAAATTATTGCACGAGAAACGCTTTATAGCGGTTTTTTTTCAATGGATCTTTACCGTTTCAGGCATCGCCTGTTCAACGGTGAGATGAGCGGTGAAATCCGCCGTGAAATTTTTGAGCGCGGGCACGCTGCAGTCTTGCTACCCTTTGACCCAGTGCGCGATGAAGTTGTGCTTGTAGAGCAGATCAGGATTGCCGCATACGACGTCAGCGACACCCCGTGGTTACTGGAGATGGTAGCCGGGATGATCGAAGAGGGTGAGTCGGTCGAAGACGTTGCCCGCCGTGAGGCGCTGGAAGAGGCGGGTCTGGCTGTCGGCCGCACGAAGCCGGTGCTGAGCTACCTGGCAAGCCCGGGCGGCACCAGCGAGCGCTTGTCTATTATGGTGGGTGAAGTGGACGCCACGACCGCGGAAGGCATTCACGGTCTGGCTGATGAAAACGAAGATATTCGGGTTCATGTGGTAAGCCGGGAGCAGGCTTACCAGTGGGTAGAAGAGGGGAAAATCGACAACGCAGCGTCTGTCATCGCCCTGCAATGGCTGCAGCTGCACTATGAGGCATTACGAAACGAGTGGAAAAAATGAAGCGCTATACGCCTGACTTCCCAGAAATGATGCGCCTGTGCGAAACCAATTTCGCCCAGCTGCGCCGCCTGCTGCCGCGAAATGACGCACCCGGCGAAACGGTAAGCTATCAGGTGAGCAACGCGCAGTATCGATTAACGATAGCAGAATCAACGCGCTACACGACGTTGGTAGAAATTGAGCAAACGGCACCCAGCATTAGCTACTGGAGCCTGCCGTCGATGACGGTGCGTCTCTACCACGACGCGATGGTCGCTGAAGTGTGTTCAAGCCAGCAGATCTTTCGCTTCAAAGCGCGGTATGATTATCCGAATAAAAAGTTGCATCAACGCGACGAAAAGCATCAAATTAACCAGTTTTTAGCCGACTGGCTAAGATATTGTTTAGCACATGGAGCAATGGCGATTCCGGTTTGTTAGCGTCATAAACCTACCTAAGGACACCATTTGGAAAGCCTGTTGAACCTGACTGTTGCTGGTGGGGCGCCAGTCAGGATATTACAAATCACCGATACCCACCTGTTTGCCGAAAAGCATGAAACTCTGCTGGGCGTGAACACCTGGGAGAGCTATCAGGCGGTACTAAGCGCGATCCATGCCGAAAATCGTGCCTGCGATCTGATTGTCGCAACGGGCGATCTGGCGCAGGATCAGTCCTCCGCGGCCTACCAGCATTTTGCTGAAGGTATCGCGAGCTTCAGCGTGCCTTGCGTCTGGCTGCCGGGCAATCATGACTTCCAGCCTGCGATGTTTAGCGCACTCCATGAGGCGGGGATCTCGCCGGCGAAGTGCGTGTTCGCGGGTGATAACTGGCAAATCCTGCTGCTCGACAGCCAGGTATTTGGCGTACCGCACGGTGAACTGAGCGAGTTTCAGCTCGACTGGCTTGAGGCTAAACTGGCCGCCGAGCCAGAGCGAAACACGCTGCTGTTGCTTCATCATCATCCCTTACCGGCTGGCTGTAGCTGGCTCGATCAGCATAGCCTGCGCAACTCTGCGGCGCTGGATAGCGTGCTGGTGAATTTCCCCCGGGTGCAAAACCTGCTGTGCGGGCACATTCATCAGGAACAGGATCTCGACTGGAATGGCCGCAGAATGCTGGCAACGCCGTCCACCTGCGTGCAGTTCAAGCCGCACTGCGCCAACTTCACCCTGGACACCATTGCACCGGGCTGGCGCTGGCTGGATCTGCATGCCGACGGCACGCTGACGACGGAAGTCTGCCGCCTGTCCGGCGCCAAATTCCGTCCTGACACCGCTTCAGAAGGCTATTGATGTCTACGCTTCTTTATCTTCACGGGTTTAACAGCTCGCCGCGTTCCGCGAAAGCGACGCAGTTTAGCCACTGGCTGAGCGAGCATCATCCAGACGTTGAGATGATTGTTCCGCAGCTGCCGCCTTACCCGGCGGATGCGGCGGAGATGCTGGAATCAATCGTGCTGGAACACGGCGGCGAATCATTTGGCGTGGTCGGCTCGTCGCTGGGCGGATACTACGCCACCTGGCTATCGCAATGCTTTATGTTGCCCGCCGTCGTGGTTAACCCGGCGGTACGTCCTTTTGAGCTGTTACGCGACTTTCTCGGGCAAAACGAGAACCCCTACACCGGACAGCAATATGTGCTAGAGTCACGCCATATTTACGATCTCAAAGTTATGCAGGTAGACCCGCTTGAAGCGCCCGATCTTATCTGGCTGCTGCAGCAAACGGGTGATGAAGTGCTGGATTACCGCCAGGCAGTGGCGTATTACGCATCCTGCCGCCAGACTATAGAGGAGGGCGGAAATCATGCTTTCACGGGCTTTGAGGATCATTTCACCCAGATTGTCGATTTTCTTGGACTGCACAGCCACTGACAATCAATGCGAATTGCTAGTTTAAATCATGACGCAAACCTATAACGCTGATGCCATTGAGGTACTCACCGGGCTTGAGCCGGTTCGCCGCCGCCCGGGGATGTACACCGATACGACGCGCCCAAACCACCTGGGCCAGGAAGTTATTGATAACAGTGTGGACGAAGCGCTGGCAGGCCATGCCAAACGCGTTGACGTCATTCTGCACGCCGATCAGTCGCTGGAAGTCATCGACGACGGGCGCGGCATGCCCGTGGATATCCACCCGGAAGAGGGTGTGCCTGCCGTTGAGCTGATCCTCTGTCGTCTGCACGCGGGCGGTAAGTTCTCTAACAAGAACTACCAGTTCTCCGGTGGCCTGCACGGCGTGGGCATTTCCGTGGTGAACGCCCTCTCCAAACGCGTGGAAGTGAACGTTCGACGCGACGGGCAGGTGTACAACATCGCGTTTGAAAACGGCGATAAAGTGCAGGATCTGCAGGTTGTCGGCACGTGCGGTAAACGCAACACCGGCACCAGCGTCCACTTCTGGCCTGACGAGAGCTTCTTCGATAGCCCGCGCTTTTCGGTTTCTCGCCTCACGCACCTGCTGAAAGCCAAAGCGGTGCTGTGTCCGGGCGTGGAAATCACCTTTAAAGACCACGTTAACAACACCGAACAAACCTGGTGCTACGCCGACGGTCTGAACGACTATCTGTGCGAAGCGGTAAACGGCCTGCCGACGCTGCCGGAAAAACCGTTCGTCGGGAACTTTAGCGGCGATACCGAAGCCGTGGACTGGGCGCTGCTGTGGCTGCCGGAAGGCGGCGAGCTGCTGACCGAAAGCTACGTCAACCTGATCCCAACCATGCTCGGCGGTACTCACGTCAACGGCCTGCGTCAGGGGCTGCTGGACGCGATGCGCGAGTTCTGCGAATACCGTAACATCCTGCCGCGCGGCGTGAAGCTGTCGGCAGAAGACATCTGGGACCGCTGCGCCTACGTCCTCTCCGTGAAGATGCAGGACCCGCAGTTTGCCGGGCAGACCAAAGAGCGCCTGTCGTCACGCCAGTGCGCGGCGTTCGTTTCCGGCGTGGTGAAAGACGCGTTTACCCTATGGCTGAACCAGAACGTGCAGGCAGCAGAAATGCTGGCCGAAATGGCGATCTCCAGCGCCCAGCGCCGTCTGCGTGCCGCCAAGAAAGTGGTGCGTAAAAAGCTGACCAGCGGCCCTGCGCTGCCGGGCAAGCTGGCAGACTGTACCGCGCAGGATCTCAACCGTACCGAGCTGTTCCTCGTGGAAGGGGACTCGGCGGGCGGATCGGCCAAGCAGGCGCGCGATCGCGAATATCAGGCGATCATGCCGCTCAAGGGTAAGATCCTGAACACCTGGGAAGTCTCGTCTGATGAAGTGCTGGCCTCGCAGGAGGTGCATGATATCTCGGTGGCGATCGGTATCGATCCGGACAGCGACGATCTGAGCCAGCTGCGCTACGGCAAGATCTGTATCCTTGCGGATGCGGACTCCGATGGCCTGCACATCGCCACGCTGCTGTGCGCGCTGTTTGTGAAGCACTTCCGCACGCTGGTGAAAAACGGCCACGTCCACGTGGCGCTACCGCCGCTGTACCGTATCGATCTCGGTAAAGAGGTCTATTACGCGCTGACGGAAGAAGAGAAGGCGGGCGTGCTGGAGCAGCTGAAGCGCAAGAAGGGCAAACCGAACGTACAGCGCTTTAAAGGGCTGGGCGAGATGAACCCGATGCAGCTGCGTGAAACGACGCTGGATCCAAATACCCGCCGTTTGGTTCAGCTGACCATCAGCGACGAAGACGAACAGCAGACCAACGCCATGATGGATATGCTCCTTGCCAAGAAGCGTTCGGAAGACCGACGTAACTGGCTGCAGGAGAAAGGCGATATGGCGGACATTGAAGCCTGATGCTGAAAAAGCCCTGCGATGCAGGGCTTTTTTTTGCCTGGTGGCGCTGCGCTTACCGGGCCTACGATCGATCCCCTCGCCCCTCTGGGGTTAGGGTGAGGGGAACTCCCCGCACTGACGTCAAAACTCCATCTTCACCGTAAACTGCACTTCGCGCGGGTCGCCAATCTGGTTGCCCAGGTTATTGGTCGCAATCGACGACGTGTAGTAGGTCTTATCGAACAGGTTTTTCACGTTCACCTGCAGCGTCACCGGATACTGCAGCTTCATCTTATACGCCGCAAACGCATCCGCCACGAAATAGCCCGGCAGATAATAATCCGCGCCGTTGGTTGCCGAGCGGCGGCTCACGCCGTGCCCGCCGCCGCCAATCGTCAGGGTATTACCGGCAAACGCATTCTGAATATCGTACGTCAGGAACAGAGAGCCGGTATGGCGCGGCACGTTCGGCAGCGGTTTACCCGCGTAGTCCGGGTCTTCCAGCACCTTCGCATCGGTATAACCGTAGCTGGCGATAATGTTGGTATTCTCGGTCAGCGATCCGGCGAGATCCACCTCCACGCCCTGAGATCGCACGCGGCCCGCGGTTTTGGCGACGGTTTCATCACCCACGCTTTCGGTATACAGCACGTTACGCTTGTGGATATCAAACAGCGCGATGTTGGCAGTAATGCCGTCGAACAGGTCAAACTTAGCGCCGATTTCATAGGCGTTTGAGGTCTCAGGCGGCAGGTCGCCAATGTAGCTCGCGATGGACGACTGCGGCATAAACGTCTGCGAATAGTTGGCAAAGAGCGACACTGCTGGCGTCAGCTTGTAAACCAGCCCCAGCTTCGGCGTCCACTGGTCGTCGCGGCTGTCGGTATTCACGTTAAACGGACGGCCTTTCCCCGCGTACTGGGTGTAATACTGATAGCGCAGACCGGCAACGGCGATCCATTTATCGGTCAGGTACAGCGCGTCCTGCGCATAGGCAGAATAGCTCTCCTGCTTGATGGTCTGATCGCTGTCCGACGCCGAGACGGTGGTGCACTTGTCGAGGTTGCCATAAACCGGATGGTAGATGTTGAAGCCTTTGACGTTCTTACAGCGCATCATATCCGAGCGCAGCAGATCGTAATTCTCATACGACACGCCGGTCAGGATCTCGTTGTAGAAGCCCGCAATATCGACGTTCCCCTGCAGATCCGCACGCGTCGTATGCATCCGCTGGGTCGAACCCTGGGTGGCATCCACGCGGCGGGTCAGGTTGCCGGTTTTCGAATCGTAGGCCATCACGCGGGCCTGGTTATCGCTGTATTTATCCTGGCTGTAGCTGTAGTCGAACTTCGCGGTCCACTGGCTGTTAAGGCGATACTCCGCGTTGAGCTGAGCGAGATCGGACTGTCCGTCGGTCACGTTGAACGACTCGTCGAAGCGGGTTTTGCGATCGACGTCGACGGCCTTTTTGGTATTGAGATCGAAGATCGTCCCGCGATCGAACGGCGTTTTATAGTCGCGATGCGAATAGAGCACCGTCACGGTGGCATCATCGCCGAACCAGGTCAGCGATGGGGCGATAAAGGTGCTGCGCTCGGTGCCAAAATTGCGCCAGTAGTCTTCGTCCTGATATTCACCCGTCAGGCGATACGCCAGGCGCGTGCCGTCAATCGGGCCCGTGACGTCAAACTGTCCGGTGCCGCCGCCAAAGCTGGTCGATGTGGCGGAAAGCGAGCCGCCAAAGGTTTTCTCCGGGTGTTTGGTTACCACGTTAATCAGCCCGCCGGGATCGAGAATGCCGTACAGGGTCGATGCCGGCCCCTTCAGCACCTCCACGCGTTCGGTTGACGCGTTAAAACTGCGCGGCAGCACGGTGCGCAGGCCGTTGGTCATGATGGAACCGTCGCGGTTCGCGCCAAAGCCACGGCGCACGAAGGCATCCTGCGTGCCGCCCAGGGTGTTGGTTTGCACCACGTTGCTGACGTTGTACAGCGCCTCGTCGAGCGTGGTCGCGTTTTGATCTTCCAGCACCTTGTCGCTGACGGTATTCACTACCTGCGGAATATCCAGCATCGGCATGTTGGTCAGCGTGGCGGTAGAGGTATTCAGGGGCTGATAGCCGTTGGTGGCGTCAACGGTAGCATTCGGATCGGCGGTAACGGTCAGGGTATCGCCGTCTTTTGCCGCTGCATGTATCAGAGGTGCCATAAACAGAAGTGAAAAGAGCGCGCGCCCTTTTACCCCAGAGAACGAAGGTGTGAACTTAGCCATTACATCTGTTTTCCCAAAATATCCACAAGGGAAGGCTTGCGGAAGAATGTGTGAGTCATTGCCCTTACGGTCTGTTCGTTAGCCATTGCGGCATCGAACTTGTAATTGAGAATCATTCAAACATGAGCGAATGTAGTAGTAAATGGAAAAAAGAAAAAATTGGCTACAGTGAACTTATTCACCTCAATGCTTTTGGGTGTGTTGTGTAATCGATTGAAATTATGTGATTAAATTTAGATTCATCAGATGTGTATCTTGACGTTTAACCCTGGCTTTTTAAGGGTGTTTCTTCTCTTGACTACTACATGAGGCGGCGGCAAACTCTCAAAAGAGAATGAGTTTTATTTTTATTTATTAGCTCCATTATTACGTTGGCGTTCACGTGGCTTACAACACCAAAAAGTCGGGACTGGTTCTTGAAAACCTTTCTGCGGGCTATCAGAAAAAAATCATCGTTGATGACATCTCCCTTGCGATCCCCCGGCAGAAAATGACCGTACTGGTGGGTGCCAACGGCTGCGGAAAATCCACGCTGCTGAGCACTCTCGCGCGTCTGCTACAGCCCCTCGGCGGCAGCGCGGTGCTGGACGGCAAAGCCATTCACGAACAGCCAACCAAAGCGGTTGCCCGACAGCTGGGCATTTTGCCGCAGTCTCCGCTGCTGCCGGAAGGGTTGACCGTGTTTGAGCTGGTGTCGCGCGGGCGCTTTCCCTGGCAGAATTTTATGCGCCAGTGGAGCGATGAGGACGAGCAGGCGGTTGAGGAGGCGTTACGCCTGACCGGGACGGCAGAGTTTGCCCATCTGCCGGTAGAAAGCCTGTCCGGCGGCCAGCGCCAGCGCTGCTGGATCGCGATGGTGCTGGCGCAGCAAACGCCCTACATCCTGCTGGATGAACCCACAACCTATCTCGATCTTCGCTATCAGGTGGAGATCCTCGAGCTGCTGCACGCCCTGACGCGCCGGCACGGGCGCACCGTGGTGGTGGTACTGCACGATCTCAACTTTGCCGTGAACTACGGGGATTCGCTGGTCTTTTTACGCCAGGGGAAAGTTGAAGGCGTATTGCATGAGGGCGATGCCTGCACGCCTGAACTCATTAAGGCGGTGTTTGATGTTGACGTGCATATGTCGGTTAACCCGCTGACCGGAAAGCCGTTTTTTATGCCGTTTCGCCAGGCTGCCGACAGGTCATGATGCGAACCTCGCTGGCATTTATCCTGTTCACGCTGCTGCTGGTGATGGGCGCGATTGCGCACCTGGGCATTGGCGCACGCTTTATCGCCCCGCAGACTGTGGTGGAAGCATTCTTCCATTTCGAGCCGCGCAATTTCGACCATAACGTCATCATAAAATTAAGACTGCTGCGCCTTTGCGCCGCGATGGTGACGGGTGCTGCGCTCGGCGTGGCGGGCGTACTGCTGCAGTCGGTGATCCGCAACCCGCTCGGCGAGCCGCATATTCTGGGGCTGAACGCCGGGGCGGCGCTGGCGGTAGTGCTGACCAGCGCTCTTGGGCTGTCGCTGCCGTTTGGGCGTCCGCTCGTTGCCGCTGCGGGAGCCGCCGCGCTCTTTTTGCTGGTGCTGCTGTTCTCCTCATCCGGACGCACCGGCCTCACGCCGATGAAGGTCACGCTGTGCGGCGTGGCGATGTCGGCCTTCGCCTCGTCGATTACCGCCGCGGCGCTGATTCTGGATGAGCAGACGCTGCTCGCCATGCGGACCTGGCTGGCGGGGGATTTATCCGGGCTAAACGGGGATACGATCGGGAGCGCCGCGGGGCTGGCTGCCGTGGGGTTTGCGCTGGCGCTCTGGCTCTCGCCGTCGCTGAACATGCTGGCGCTGGGCGACAGGATGGCGCAGGGGCTTGGCGTATCGCTGTTAAAAACCCGGCTGTTCGCGCTGCTGGCCATCGCGCTGCTGTGCGGCGCGGCGGTTTCTGTTGCCGGTCCAATCGGGTTTATCGGACTCGTGGTGCCGCAGCTGATCCGCCGCCTGGTATCGGTAGATTTACGCGTGATGGTGCCGCTTTCGGCCCTGTGCGGGGCGCTGGTTCTGCTGCTGGCGGATATCGCCGCCCGCACGCTGTTTACGCCGTATGAGCTGGCAACCGGCGTCATGACCGCGCTGGTGGGGGCGCCGGTCTTTATCCTTATGGCGTCGAGGATGTTCAAATGAACCGGGCTGGACTGCGTGCGCTACGCGTCGGCATTTTCTCGGCGCTGATTCGTCCGAGGGCGCTGGCGTGCCTGGCCCTCTTATTGCTGATAGCCTTCCTGCTGGTCACTTTTGGCCTCACCCACGGCTCCCTGCCCATTCCCGCCTCTGCCATCGGGCGCGCGCTGGTTTATCCGCAAACGCTGGATGCAGAGACGCATTACATCGTCATGGATATTCGCCTGCCGCGCCTGCTGATGGCGGTGCTGTGCGGCGCGATGCTCGGCACGGCGGGTGCGGCGATGCAGTCCATCACCCGCAATGGCCTGGCCGATCCTGGCCTTATCGGCGTGAAGGAGGGCTGCAGCGCGGCGGTGCTGCTGCTGATTTTTGAGTTTCCTGCGCTGGGGCTGTACTGGCGGCCACTTATCGGTATGGCCGGCGGGTTGCTGACCGCGCTGCTGGTGGTGGCGCTGGCCCGCGATATCTCGCGTCCCCGGTTCATTTTGATCGGCATCGGCGTGTCGTGGGCGTTTGCCGCCGCGATGGGGATCTTCATGACCACCGCCGACGTGCGCGACGTGCAGACGGCGATGCTGTGGCTGGCCGGAAGCCTGCACGCGGCAAACTGGACGCTGGTCGGCACTGCGGCTGCCTGGGCAGCGCCCGCGTTCGCGCTGCTGCTCTTTACCGCGCGCGCCGCCGATGTCGCGCTGCTGGGCAACCAAACCGCGACCGGCCTTGGGGTGCGTACCTCTCGCCTGGCGTTGCTGCGCGTCTTAGCGCCCGTTGTGCTGACCGCGGCCTGCGTCTCGTGCGTGGGCAGTATTGGCTTTGTCGGGCTGATCGCGCCGCATATGGCGCGCCTGCTCCTGCGCGGTGGGCAAACCGCGCTGCTGACGGGAAGCGCCGTGCTGGGTGCGCTGCTGGTGCTGCTGGCGGATAACGTCGGGCGTCTGGCATTTCTTCCGCTGCAGCTGCCGGCGGGAATAGTAATTTCAATGATTGGCGGACCGTTTTTCCTGCTGCTGCTCTGGCAGCGTCGGGACACATTTTAGGGGAGTGTAATGCGCGTACTTTTTTCGATGCTGCTGCTGGTGGGCTTCGCCGTCGGGGCGGCGGAGCCGACGCAGACGTTTACGGACGATCTGAACCGCAAAGTGGTGGTGCCGGTGCATCCGAAGCGGATCGTTTCTTTGCACGATCTGGATATCACCATTCCGCTGATCGAGCTTGGTGTGCCGCCGATCGCCAGCCATGGCCGCACCCGACCGGACGGCAGCCATTTTCTGCGCTCCAGCGGCATGTTAACCGGCGTCGACTTTGATAATTCCGACATCAAGTTTATCGGCACTGCGGATATCGATATCGAAGCCATCGCCGCCGCGAAGCCGGATCTTATCATCACCGAGCCGACCCGCAGCACGCCGGTAGAACAGCTGGAAAAAATTGCCCCGACGGTGAGTATCGATCACCTTGACGGCGGCGCGCCGGAGATCTACCGCAAGCTGGCGCAGCTGACCGGAACGCAGGCGCGGCTAAAGGTTCTGGAACGTCGCTACGAGGAGCAAATCAAGGCCCTGAAAGCAACGATCGACACCAGCAGGCTAACCGTCTCGGTGATTCAGGCTAATCAGGGAAAAATTAACGCCATGCACAGCTATCACTCGCTCGGGCGCGTGCTGCGCGACGCCGGGTTCAGGTTCCCGCCGCTGATTGAGAGCATCCCTGAGGGCGGGCGCATCGACGTCAGCGCCGAGCGCCTGCCGGAGCTGGACGCCGATTTTGTCTTTGCCACCTGGCGCGGGGATACCGGGGGTAAACCGCAGGACGAGCTGGCGGCGATGGATGCGGTGATGCCGGGCTGGTGTCAGTTTCTCAACGCCTGCCGAACCGGGCATTACGTGCTCATCTCCCGCGAGGAGGCGATCTCAAATTCATTTGCCTCGCTGGGGCTGATGGCCGCGCAGGTGCAGTCGCAGATAGCGGGCCGTCCGCTGCCGGAGGCGTCACGTTGAGCCGCAAAGTCGATGTTTACGGCGACCGCTTTCGAGCGCGGGCGCACCAGCTGACGCCGCGCCTGCTGCAGGTGGCGCGCTATATCAATGAGAACCGGGAAGCGGTGATGGAGCAGACGGCAATGGAGATTGCGACGATGCTCGATACGTCTGATGCCACCGTCGTGCGCGCCATTCAGGCGCTCGGTTTTGCGGGGCTGCGCGATCTGAAGCAGACGCTGGAGCAGTGGTTTGGCCCGGTGATCACCTCCAGCGAGAAGATGTCCACCACGGTGAATACGCTCACCAGCGACGTTAACGCGAGCATCGATTTTGTGCTGGAAGGGCATCAGCACACCTGTAACGTCTTGTCCCAGCCGGACAATCGCTATGCGATGGCGCAGGCCGTATCGCTGCTGGCGCAGGCGAGGCAGGTCGCTATTTTTGGCATTGGTGCATCCGGCATTCTGGCCGAGTACACCTCTCGCCTGTTTAGCCGTATAGGTCTGCCTGCGATCCCGCTTAACCGCACCGGCATTGGCCTCGCCGAACAGCTTATTGCCTTACAGCGTGGCGACGTGCTGGTGATGATGGCGCAAAAATCTGCGCACCGGGAAGGGCAGACCACGCTGCGCGAAGCGAAGCGTCTGGGCATTCCCACCATTTTGCTGACCAACGCCACCGACTCGCGATTCAGCAAAGAGGCGAGCGTGGTGATCCACGTTCCGCGCGGCGGTGAGAAGGGCAAAATACCGCTGCACGGCACGGTGCTGCTGTGTCTGGAGATGATTATTTTGTCCGTCGCCTCCACCGAGCCGCAGCGCACCATCAGGTCGATGAAGCGCATCAACGAATTTCACCGTGGGTTAAAGCCGGGCAAGAAAAGCGGTTGATTTTCCCCCTCTCCCCGTGGGAGAGGGCTGGGGTGAGGGCGTCAAACCGCACGATGGTTCTTCCTGTACTGCAGCGGCGTCTCCCCAATCCCTTTTTTGAACGCGCTGATAAACCACGTCACGTCGGAAAAACCCGTCTGCGCCGCGATGTCCCGCACGCTCGAATCCGTGTGAAGCAAAGACTCGCAGGCCTTGCGCAGCCGTAACGTATTCAGATAGTCGTGGATCTTCTCGCCCGTCTCCGCATGGAATTTTCGCGACACGTAGCTGCGCGATTTCCCCAGCTCTTCGGCCAGCGCGTCGAGCCGGAATTTTTCCTGGTAATGCTCGTCCAGCCAGAACATCACCTGGCTTGCGATCCCCTGGCTGCTGCCCGGCGCGCCGGCGTTATCGTCCGGCAGCATGGCAAACAGGCTTATCAACATCCCGGCGATGCTCTCGCTGTTCATGGGAGACTGATAACAGCCCAGCAGGTGATCGATATGCTGACGGCAATGCGCCAGGTCAGCGACCCACGCCTCGCCGCCGCGGCGCGAAAGCCGCTCCAGCCGCTGTCGGGTTTGCGGGAAATCGCGCAGGGTTTTCATCACGGCATGATGGTCGAGATGGATGATGGTGCGCCGGTAAATCGCTTCGGCCTGCTCGTCTACCATCACCTTGTGCAGCGTAAACGGCGGAAAGAAAAAAAGCCGCCCGGGGCGCATGGTGTAATGGCGGTTGTCGACAATCGCCACGCCAAACCCTTCTTCCACATACAGAATTTCCAGACACTGGTGCCAGTGGTGGTAACGCACCGTGTTGGCAAAGAGGCGGCTGAACGACACGACGGTGTCGTTCAGGGTAATCAGCTCAAGACGGTCGGATATCGGCGTGTCGCGCATAGTGCAATAAAACTCAACTTTTTCCCGTAACAACCACGTTATAAACCACCTTTTTAAATTTTCTTAACTGCGGGTTTATTCATCGCTCTTAGCTGTGACATGGCTAACATTTCTGCCCCTTGTGGATTCACTATGCTTTGCCGCAGTTGATTACGAGGGCAAACCAATGTGGGCGGTAAATAAAGAAAAATCAAATCCGTTGTCTTCACGCCGGGACGTAGTGGCGTATCTGAACGAGATGCTGGGCGCGCTGGATAAGCAGTTTCCGCCGGGCGGTTCCCGCTTCTCTCTGGGGGAAACCTGTGCGCATTACGCAACGGACATTGCGCAGATGGAAGGGCTTTCCCGCGCGCTGTGGGGGCTGTTTCCGCTGATGGCGGGCGGCGACGCCACGCCGTTTAGCGAGAAGTACATAACGGCCATCAGGCTCGGCACCGATCCGCAAAGCGCAGGCTACTGGGGCGAAGCCGGCCCTTACGATCAGCGCCTTGTAGAGATGGCGGCCTACGGTCTGGGGCTGTCCCTGCTGGGCGACAAACTCCTCGATCGCTTCACCGAGCGCGAAGTGATGAACCTCCACGCCTGGCTCAGCCAAATTACCGACGCGCAAATGCCGGACAGCAACTGGAACTACTTCGCCATTATGGTCCAGCTCGGCTTCAAACGCGCCGGACTGCCCTATGACCAGGCCGCCATCGATCGCCGCTTTGCGCTGATGGACGCCTACTATCTGGGAGACGGCTGGTATTCCGACGGCCCGGGCCGCCCGAAGGATTATTACATCTCGATGGCTTTCCACTTCTACGGGCTGATCTACGCCACCCTGAGCGGCGACGAGGCGAGGGCGGACGTGCTGCGCGAGCGTTCGCGCCTGTTCGCGGAAGACTTTATCTACTGGTCCGCTGCCGACGGTGCCTCGGTGCCGTTTGGCCGCAGCCTGACCTACCGCTTTGCGATGGTGGCGTTCTGGAGCGCGGTGGCTTTTTCCGGGCTGCAGGTGTTCACGCCGGGCATCGTGAAGGGCATTATTCTGCGCCATCTGCGCTGGTGGCAGCAGCAGCCGATGACCGATCGCGACGGCATTTTGACCCTCGGTTTTGCCTATCCGAACCTCGCAATGTGCGAGGACTATAACTCGCCCGGTTCGCCGTACTGGGCGCTGAAAACCTACCTTATTCTGGCGCTACCGGAGGCACACCCGTTCTGGCTGGCCGATGAGGAGCCGTTACCCGCACTGGCTGAAAAGCACGTGATTCCGCATGCCCAGCAGATCCTTATCCATGCGGAAAAGTCACAGCACGTCACCCTGCTCACCGCCGGACAGCTTGAGCTGAACAACTACGTCAATACCGACGCCAAATACACCAAATTTGCCTACTCCAGCCGCTTCGGCTTCACCATTGAGCGCGGGCGTTTTGGCCTGAAGCATGCCGCCTGCGACTCCATGCTGCTGCTGGCGGACGGAGACGATTACTACCGCGGGCGCCGCGCGTGTGACGCGGTGCGGGTGGACGAAAACTCTATCTACTCGCGCTGGTCGCCGTGGCACGACGTGCATATCGATACCTGGCAAGTGCCGTTCGGAGAGTGGCATCTGCGTCTGCACCGCATCAACAGCGCGCGCGCCCTGCAAACGGCAGAGGGTGGTTTCGCGGTGATGAAAACGGAACATCAGATCCGCGAGCGCGGCTGTTATCTCGCGGCGGAAAACGGCAGCAGCCTGATTGTCGATCTGTCGCCCGCCATCGCTCGCCAGCCGGACAGCATCGTCACGCCGCCAAACAGCAGCATCATGTTCCCGGAGTGCGCCTCCATTCCGCTGTTAAAAACCGATCTCCCGCCAGGGGAAAGCTGGCTCTGCTGCGCCGTCGTTGCCAGCGGATCGCCACACGATGCGGTAGCGCCGCAGCTGAACATCACCCAAAACCAGGTCGTTATTCGCGAACCCGGAAGCGAACGACAAATATCGTTCACGTTATAAAAACTCTGACCCCTACACGTCGGCGAGGATGATATGAAAAATACATCTACAACAAACAGAACCGAATATTACAAAATCAGCAGCTTTATTTTTCTCTATTTCTTTACCTGGTCTGCCAGTATTGGCCTATTGGCTATCTGGCTTGGTCAAAAAGCCAACCTCAGCGGATCGGTTATTGGGACCGTATTTGCCGTAAACGGTATTTTCTCCGTTATTCTCAAACCGATTTACGGCTACATTCTCGATAAGATCGGCATGAGCAAATATCTGCTCTATTTTGTGGTCGCCATGTCGGCCCTGATGGCGCCGTTCTTTATTTACGTCTATCAGCCGCTGTTAATGTCCAACACGATGCTGGGAATTATTATCGGCGCGCTCTATTTAAGCTTTGCCTGGTACGCGGGCGTGGCGGCGTGTGAATCCTATTCCGACCGCTTCAGCCGCCTGAACGGCATGGAGTTCGGGCAGATCCGCATGTGGGGATCGCTCGGCTGGGCGGTGGCGTCTTCGTTCTCCGGCCTGCTGTTTAACCTCTCGCCGGCCTATAACTTCATCATGGGCAGCGTGGCTTCGGTGGTGATGCTGATTGTCCTGCTGAGCCTGAAAGTGAACACTAACTCCGCTCGCGCCGGTGACGTGTTGACCAAAGAGAAAATCGCTCCGTCAGACGTGTATGCCCTGCTGCGAAACCGCAAGTTCTGGGCCTTCTGCCTCTACGTGGCGGGCGTGGCGTGGATGATGTTTATCGCCGAGCAGCAGTTCTCGCGCTATTTCGTCACCTTCTTCGACGATATCCACGAGGGTAACGCGGTGTTTGGTTATCTGGGCACCGTGCAGTCGGGGATGGAGTTCGTCATGTATATGGTGATCCCCCTGTTCGTGAACTTTATTGGCGCCAAGCGCGGGCTGTTAATCGTCGGCCTGGTGGTCGGCGCGCGCCTGATTATTTCCGGCATGTGCGATTCACACCTGTTAATTTCCGTGCTGAAACCGCTGTACGGCCTGGAAATATGCCTGCTGCTGGTGTCGGTCTTTAAATACATCGCCGAGCATTTCGATAAGCGCGTTAACGCCACCATGTATTTACTGGGCTATCAGGCCATGCTCTACGTCGGTAACGTGGTGGTTTCTTCACCTGCGGGATATATGTATGACCGCATCGGCTTTGAGCAGACCTATATCATCATGGGCGCCACGGCGCTGACCTTTACCCTTATTTCTGCCTTTACGTTATCCGCCTGCCAGAGCAAATGGCGCGGGGCCCGCGCGCTGAACGTAGCAGAAACCTCAACACGATAATTACGCCGTCAAAGAAGGAACCGAAATATGTTAAGTCGTATCAAAGAGGAGCGTCTGCCCGCTATCCCTGTGCCCGTTGATTCACGCGCGTTTAGCGATGAACTGAGCACGGCACGCCGCCACGTTCTCGACCTGATCAGCCGTCATTTAACGGAATTCGGCGAGCAGTTTCCAGCGGAAACCTGTAAGGACGGTTTTTATCCGCTGACCGACAACGTGGAGTGGACCACCAGCTTCTGGACCGGCCAGCTGTGGCTGGCGTGGGAGATGAGCGGCGAGGCGAAATTCCGCGCGATGGCGGAAAAACACGTGCGCTCGTTCGGCCTGCGCATCGCCGGGCGCAGCGACACCAACACCCACGATTTGGGCTTCCTGTACACGCTCTCCTGCGTGGCGGCCTGGCGACTCACCGGCAGCCGCGAGGCGCGCGGCTTCTCCCTGCTGGCGGCAGAGGCGCTGCTGGAGCGCTTCCATGAAAAGGCGAAGATCATTCAGGCGTGGGGCGATCTCGCTGACCCGGAGCAGGCCGGACGGATGATCATTGACTGCAACATGAACCTGCCGCTGCTGTACTGGGCGACGGAACAAACGGGCGATCCGCGCTTTGCCGACGCTGCAAAAGCGCACGTCATGCAGGCGGCGACGTACCTGATTCGCGAAGATGCCTCGACGTTCCACACCTACTATATGGATGTGAACACCGGCGCGCCGCGCTACGGCAATACCCAGCAGGGCTACGCCGACGACTCATGCTGGTCGCGCGGGCAGGCGTGGGGGATTTACGGCTTCCTGCTGAGCTATATCTATACCGGCGACGAGACGATGATCGCCCTGTCGAAGCGGCTGGCGAACTATTTCCTCAACCGTCTGCCGGAAGATTACGTCTGCCACTGGGATCTGGCGCTGGTAGGTACGGACGCGCTGCGCGATTCGTCTTCGGCGGCCATCGCGGTATGCGGCCTGCTGGAGCTGGTGAAGCATCTTCCGATCACGGATCCGGATCGCGAACGCTATCTGGAGTGGGCGAAAGGGATCATGTCGTCGCTGACGAAGCACTACCTGATGGGCAAAGACGAGAAGGGTAACGGGCTGCTGAAGCACTCGGTGTATCACCTGGCGAGCAATAAGGGCGTGGACGAGTGCGCGAGCTGGGGAGATTACTTCTACGTTGAGGCGCTGGTGCGCTTCACCCAGAGCTGGAAGCTGTACTGGTAAAACAGCCGGGGGGACGTCCCCCGGCTATGCGGTTACGCTTTCGGAATACGCAGCGTCTGGCCGGGGTAGATTTTATCCGGGCTGGAGAGCATCGGGCGGTTGGCCTCGAAAATCTTGTTGTACTGGTTGGCATCGCCGTACACGGTTTTGGAGATGGCGCTCAGGGTATCGCCAGATTTCACCGTATAGTACGTGGCTTCATCTTTGGCATCGGTGGCGGTGATATTGTTCTCAACCTCGCTCACCCCCGCGATGTTCCCCACGGCAACCTGGATTTTCTCTTTCTGCTCCTGCGTCAGCCCGTCACCCGTGACGCTGGCTTTGCCGTCGGTAACGGTGACCTGGACTTTATCCGCGCCAGGAATATTCAGCTTTTTGAGGTGCTCGCTGACTTTGTCGCCTGCATCCTTATGCGACTCTGTGAGGTTGTCCCACAGTTTCTCACCTGCTTCTTTAACGAAATTAAAAAGACCCATTCCATCCTCCTGTTAACAATGAAGTCAGAATAAGCATAGCAGTTGGGTTTTAAGGTGATAAAAAAGCCCGGTGGCGCTAGCGCTTACCGGGCCTGAATGTGTTCTCCCTCTCCCTGTGGGAGAGGGCGGGGTGAGGGGAAACTTAAACCCCTTGCTCCAGAATGCGGATGTGCGTTTCCAGAACGTCAGCTTTCACCGCGTCGCTCCACGCTTTCATGTGCGGGGTCTGCAGGTGCGCTTCGAGGTGCGCGACGGTTTCCCACTGCTCAACCATGATGATGGAGTCGGGTGCGGTCGCCTGGAAGCTCGCCTCGGTGGCGGCGTCAACCATCGGCGCGTAGCCGTGGCAGCCTTCTTCTTTCAGTACGGTTGGGATAATCTTCGCGAACTGATCCAGCACCGCCTGGCGGTGATGTTGACCTGGACGAGTACGGATTTCTGCGATAACGGTAAGCATGGTTACTACTCCTTTAATTCCAGGCTACCAGTTAAGCAAAAATTTCCGCGAGATGCTTGCGATATTCTGCGATATAGCGCGGGACGTCAGGCATTTTAATCACGTCGTTGACGATAAAGGTCGGCAGCGGGTCCATGCCCAGGAACTGATTCGCCTTGTGGAACGGCAGGTAAGCGCCGTCAACGCCCACGCCTTCGAAGAACTGATCTTTCTCGGTGAAGGCTTCCATCGGGGCGTTCCAGGTCAGGGAGAGCATATATTTTTTGCCCTGAATCAGGCCGCCGGAGCCGTATTTTTTCGACGCGTCTGAGCGGGTACGGCCGTCGCTGGCATACAGCGAGCCGTGGCCTTCGGTGAACACGTCGTCCATGTATTTTTTCACGGTCCACGGCGCGCCCATCCACCAGCCCGGCATCTGCCAGATCACCACGTCAGCCCACAGGAAGTTCTGCACTTCGGCCTTCACGTCGTAGTTGCTGTCCGCGCGCACGACCTTAACATCATGCCCGGCGTCGCGCAGGAAACCGTCCGCGACCTCGGTCAGGGTGTCATTCAGCTGGCCTTTTGAGTGGGCGAATTCTTTCGCGCCGTTGATAATCAGAATGTTGCTCATTATTTGTCCTCGGTGTTGAGAGTATGCCAGGTATTCTACGCGCGAGGACGGAGCGGAAAAATGAGCAAAATGTGCAAAGTCTTTTGCATTCAGCGCAATAATCGCTTACCAGCTTATTGTCACCTCAAAGCCACCCTGAGCCGCGTTGCCCAGCGCAACGCGCATGCCGTGCAGAGCAGCAATACGCTTCACGATGGATAACCCCAGCCCGCTGCCCGTTTCATCCTGCCCAGGCGGACGATAGAAGCGCTCGCCGATCCGCGCCAGCGCGTCGGGAGAAATCCCCGGGCCGTTGTCGCGCACCGTAAAGCGCCGGGCGTCCAGCGTTACGTCAATCAGGCTGCCGCGCGGGCTGTAGCGGATGGCGTTATCCAATAGGTTACGCACCAGCAAGCTGAGGAGCAGCCGCTGGCCGGTGCGTTTCACCTCCGGCGCGTTGACGTTCAGGCGAATGTCGATACCCGCCTGCTGCGCCGGATGATAAATATCCATCACCGCCGACTGCAGTAAATCGGCGATCGCGATCGGCTCCACGTCGTCGAGATTGTCGAGCGAGTCGAGGCGCGAAAGCGTAAGAAGCTGATCCACCAGCCGGGACGCGCGGTCGATACCCGCATGAAGCTGCGTCAGCGCTTTTGCCTGCGCCTGCGGATCGTCCAGATACAGCTGCGCCACGTCGGTTTGCACCTTCAGCGCGGCCAGCGGGCTGCGCAGCTCGTGGGCGGCATCGGAGGTGAAGCGGCGCTCGCGGCTCATCATCTCCTGCGTGCGGGTAAACAGGTGGTTCAACGCGTCTAGCAGGGGGCGCACTTCCGTCGGTACGCCTTCCGTCGGCAGTTTATCGGTGGCGTCCGGAGAGCGTGAACGCAGGGTCGTCGCGAGCTTTTTCAGCGGCCTCAGCTCGCGGCCCAGCAGCAGGATTAACAGCAAAAGCATCACGGGCAGCGCCACCAGCCACGGCGTGAGCTGCGAACTCACCACGTCCAGCGCCATATCCTGGCGATACTCCCACTCCTGGCCGACCACCACGCGGTACTTACCGTCCGGCGACGTCAGCCACAGGAAGCGCCATTCGTCGCTGTCGTCCTGAAGCCGTCCGTCAGCAAACCCGTCGCGACGGTAGTGATACGGGATATCGCGCCCGTTTTCGCCGTCGTTGAGGATCATGCTGCCGTCGGCGCTAAAGATGGCGAAGGCCAGCGCGTCATCGTCCAGATGTCCGTGCCTGGCTTTTTTCGGTATCTCGCGCATCCGTTCCGGCGCGCGAAGCTCGTCCAGATCCATCGTCAGCAGCCGTTTCGCAAACAGCATCTGCTGGGTATCAAACAGCTTGTCGAGCTTATGCGTCGTCTGCTGCCAGGCGACAAGGCTTGCGGCAAACCAGGCTGCCAGAGACAGCAGCAGGAACAGCAGCGTCAGGCGGAGCTTCAGGCTCAGTTTCATGCGTCACCCAGGGTATAGCCGATGCCGTGGACGGTGCGGATAAAGTCGCTCCCGAGCTTGCGGCGAAGATGATGGACGTGGACCTCCACAGCGTTGCTGGAGACATCGTCATCCCAGGTATAGAGCTTTTCTTCAATCGTTTTGCGGGGAAGCACGCGGCCCGCGTTGCGCATCAGCAGCTCCAGCAGGGCGAACTCTTTTGGCTTGAGGGTAAGCGCTTCGCCGTTAAGCGTGGCGACAAGGCCGGTCGGATCCAGCGTCACCTTGCCGTGACGAAGCTCGCTGCGCGCCTGGCCGTGGCTGCGGCGCACCAGCGCTTCAAGGCGGGCTGCGACTTCGATCAGGGCAAACGGCTTACAGAGATAATCGTCCGCGCCCAGGCGTAGCCCGTCGACGCGCTGGTTCAGCGCATCCCGCGCCGTCAGAATCAGTACCGGTTCGCTGCGCTTGCTTTCGCGCCAGGCGAGGAGGATCTCAAGCCCGTCAATTTCCGGCAGGGTCAGATCAAGCACCACAGCATCATAGGGCGCGGAATACAGCGCGGCCTGCCCGGTTTTGCCGTCGGTAAACCAGTCCACGCTAAAGCCCATTTTGCTTAATCCTGCCTTAATGCCGTCGCCGATAAGCCTGTCGTCTTCTACCAGTAAAATGCGCATGTTCCCTCCTTGATGCCGTCAGTAAACCCTCTGTACGCGCATGCTGTACAGTAAAAATAAATAAATTTTCCCCTTAAGAAGTTGTTAAGGATTACCCTGTTTAATGGATTGCGAAACCACATTAAAGGGAGAGATTAATATGAAAAAATTCGCTGCACTTGCTGCCATCATGATGATGACCACTGCCCCTGTTTTTGCTGCGCAGGGCGGATTTAACGGCCCGTCCGCAACGGCGCCCCAGACCCAAACCCAGCAGGGCGGTTTTGTTGATAACAACGCCAACCTGACGACGGCGGCAAAAGTGAAAGACCTGAAGGACGATGCCTGGGTGAAGCTGCGCGGTAACATCACCGAGCGCCTGTCCGATGACCGCTACACCTTCCGCGATGAAACCGGCACGGTGGTGGTTGAGATCGACCACAAGCGCTGGAACGGCGTGACCGTCAGCCCGCAGGATAAGGTTGAGCTTCAGGGTAAAGTCGATAAAGACTGGAACGAGTTTGAAATCGACGTGAAGCAGGTTATCAAGCTGAACAAATAACCCGGAAAGGGCCGCTTATGCGGCCCTTTTTCTTTGTGACTCAATTCGTCAGATGAGGTAGTATCTGCGGCAATATTGCCTGAAACCCTTCGGTTTCTGAGTTGAGGAATCACACGTAATGAGCGATATGGCAGAGCGCCTCGCGCTACATGAATTCACGGAAAACGCCTACCTGAACTACTCCATGTACGTCATCATGGACAGGGCGTTGCCGTTTATCGGGGATGGCCTGAAGCCCGTTCAGCGCCGCATCGTCTATGCGATGTCCGAGCTGGGGCTGAGCGCCAGCGCCAAGTTCAAAAAATCCGCCCGTACCGTCGGTGACGTACTGGGTAAATACCATCCGCACGGCGACAGCGCCTGCTATGAAGCGATGGTATTAATGGCGCAGCCGTTCTCTTACCGCTACCCGCTGGTGGACGGGCAGGGGAACTGGGGGGCGCCGGACGATCCAAAATCTTTCGCCGCAATGCGTTATACCGAATCCCGCCTGTCCAAATATGCCGAAGTGCTGCTGGGCGAGCTGGGTCAGGGAACCGTTGACTGGGTGCCAAACTTCGACGGTACGATGCAGGAGCCGAAGATGCTGCCTGCGCGTCTGCCGAACATCCTGCTGAACGGCACCACCGGTATTGCCGTGGGTATGGCGACGGACATTCCGCCGCACAACCTGCGCGAAGTGGCGAAGGCCGCCATCACCCTGATCGAGCAGCCGAAAACCTCGCTGGACGAGCTGCTGGATATCGTGCAGGGGCCGGACTACCCGACCGAAGCCGAAATCATCACCTCGCGCGCGGAAATCCGCAAAATCTACCAGAACGGCCGCGGCTCCGTGCGCATGCGCGCGGTGTGGAATAAAGAGGACGGCGCAGTCGTCATCACCGCGCTGCCGCATCAGGTTTCCGGTGCCAAAGTGCTGGAGCAGATCGCCTCCCAGATGCGCAATAAAAAGCTGCCGATGGTGGACGACCTGCGCGACGAATCCGACCACGAGAACCCGACCCGTCTGGTGATCGTGCCGCGCTCGAACCGCGTGGACATGGAGCAGGTGATGAACCACCTGTTCGCCACCACCGATCTGGAAAAAAGCTACCGCATCAACCTGAACATGATCGGCCTCGACGGGCGTCCGGCGGTGAAAAACCTGCTGGAGATCCTCACCGAATGGCTGGCGTTCCGCCGCGATACGGTGCGCCGTCGTCTGAATCACCGTCTGGAAAAAGTGCTTAAGCGCCTGCATATCCTCGAAGGTTTGCTGGTGGCGTTCCTCAATATCGACGAAGTGATTGAGATTATTCGTACCGAGGACGAACCGAAGCCCGCGCTGATGTCGCGTTTCGGCATCAGCGAAACCCAGGCCGAAGCGATCCTTGAGCTGAAGCTGCGCCATCTCGCCAAACTGGAAGAGATGAAGATCCGCGGCGAGCAGAACGAGCTGGAAAAAGAGCGCGATCAGCTGCAGGCGATCCTCGCGTCCGAGCGCAAGATGAACACCCTGCTGAAGAAAGAGCTGCAGGCCGATGCCGACGCCTTCGGCGACGACCGTCGTTCTCCGCTGCACGAGCGCGAAGAAGCGAAGGCGATGAACGAGCACGACATGCTGCCGTCCGAGCCGGTGACCATCGTGCTGTCTCAGAGCGGCTGGGTGCGTAGCGCCAAAGGCCACGATATTGACGCGCCGGGCCTGAGCTACAAGGCGGGCGACAGCTTTAAAGCGGCGGTGAAGGGCAAGAGCAACCAGCCGGTGGCGTTTATCGACTCTACGGGCCGCAGCTACGCCATCGACCCGATCACGCTGCCATCCGCGCGCGGGCAGGGCGAGCCGCTCACCGGCAAGCTGACGCTGCCGCCGGGCGCGACCGTTGACCATATGCTGATGGAAGCCGACGAGCAGAAGCTGCTGATGGCCTCGGATGCGGGCTACGGCTTTATCTGTACCTTTAACGATCTGGTGTCGCGCAACCGCGCCGGTAAAGCATTAATCAGCCTGCCGGACAACGCCCACGTGATGACGCCGCTGGTGATTGAGGACGAAAGCGATATGCTGCTGGCGATCACCACCGCCGGACGTATGCTGATGTTCCCGGTCAGCGACCTGCCGGAGCTGTCTAAAGGTAAAGGCAACAAAATCATTAACATCCCGTCGGCGGAAGCGGCAAAAGGCGAAGATGGCCTGGCGCACCTCTTCCTCCTGCCGCCGCAGAGCACGCTGACCATTCACGTCGGCAAGCGCAAAATCAAGCTGCGTCCGGAAGAGCTGCAGAAGGTGGTCGGTGAGCGCGGACGCCGCGGCTCGCTGATGCGCGGCCTGCAGCGGATCGACCGCGTGGAGATTGACTCGCCTGCGCGCAGCCAGGCGGGCGACAGCGAAGAGTAATCTGTTTCACCCCCTCTGTTCCGGAGGGGGTATTACCGTAAAATTTCCCGTAAAAACGTTGTTAATTCGTGCGTTGCGATTAACAATACGCGCTCGTAATAAAGTCCTTACCTGGCCACAGGTGAAGTATAATTGTCAGCTGTTTGGGCTTCAGAGGTCGCTATGCTATACATTGTTCGTCTCATTATTACCGTTATCTACTGCATTCTGGTCTGTGTATTCGGCTGCATCTACTGCCTGTTCAGTCCGCGTAATCCTAAGCATGTCGCCACGTTTGGCCATATGTTTGGTCGCCTTGCGCCGCTGTTTGGCCTGAAGGTGGAAAAACGCCTGCCGGAAGGCGCTGAGCACTTCGGCAACGCCATCTATATCGCAAACCATCAGAACAACTACGATATGGTGACCGCCGCAAACATCGTACTGCCGCCAACCGTGACGGTGGGGAAAAAGAGCCTGCTGTGGATCCCGTTTTTCGGCCAGCTTTACTGGCTCACCGGAAACCTGCTGATTGACCGTAACAACCGTGCAAAAGCACACAGCACCATTGCAGAAGTGGTCAATCACTTCAAAAAACGCAAAATCTCAATCTGGATGTTCCCGGAAGGGACGCGCAGCCGCGGTCGTGGGCTGCTGCCGTTTAAAACCGGTGCGTTTCATGCCGCAATTGCGGCGGGCGTTCCAATTATTCCCGTGTGCGTTTCCAATACTTCTAATAAGATTAATCTTAACCGCCTGAAAAATGGGCTGGTGATTGTCGAGATGCTGCCGCCGGTGGATACCAGCAAATACGGCAAAGATCAGGTGCGCGAGCTGGCGACACACTGCCGCGAGCTGATGGCGCAGCATATTGCCCAGCTCGACAAAGAAGTCGCAGAGAGAGAAGCCGCCGGTAACGTGTAGTCCGGCGTTTAAAGGGAAAACGAATTCCCGCGTTGTTAGTCGTTTCAGATGGAGCTTATATGTCACTCAGTCGGCGTCAGTTTATTCAGGCTTCGGGGATCGCCCTTTGTGCGGGTGCGATGCCGCTGACAGCCAACGCCGCCGGGCAGCAACCGCCGCTGCCCATCCCGCCGTTGATTGAATCTCGTCGCGGGCAACCGCTATTTTTGACCCTGCAGCGCAGCCACTGGTCGTTTACCCAGGGGACGCGTGCGTCCGTCTGGGGAATTAACGGGCGCTACCTTGGGCCGACCATTCGCGTGTGGAACGGCGATGACGTTAAGCTCATTTACAGTAACCGTACGACGGAAAATGTGGCGATGACCGTCAGCGGCCTGCAGGTCCCTGGGCCGTTGATTGGCGGCGCGGCGCGCATGATGTCGCCCAACGCCGACTGGGCGCCGGTGCTGCCGATCCGTCAGAGCGCCGCGACGTTGTGGTATCACGCGAATACTCCTAACCGCACCGCGCAGCAGGTCTACAACGGCCTGGCCGGCATGTGGCTGATTGAAGATGAGATCAGTAAATCCCTGCCGATCCCAAACCACTACGGCGTGGATGATTTCCCGATCGTTATTCAGGACAAGCGTCTCGATAACTTTGGTACGCCAGAGTACAGCGAGCCGGGCAGCGGTGGCTTTGTTGGCGACACGCTGCTGGTCAACGGCGCGCAAAGTCCGTATGTGGAAGTCTCGCGCGGCTGGGTGCGCCTGCGTCTGCTGAACGCTTCCAACTCGCGCCGCTACCAGCTGCAGATGAGCGATGGCCGCGCGCTGCACGTGATTTCCGGCGATCAGGGCTTCCTGCCCGCGCCGGTTTCCGTGAAGCAGCTGGCGCTTTCGCCGGGTGAACGCCGTGAAATCCTCGTGGATATGACCAACGGGGATGAAGTGTCGCTGACCTGCGGTGAAGCGGCGAGCATTGTCGACCGTATCCGCGGGTTCTTTGAGCCGTCGAGTATTCTGGTTTCTACGCTGGTGCTGACCCTGCGCCCAACCGGCCTGCTGCCGCTGGTCACCGATAGCCTGCCGATGCGCCTGCTGCCGCAGGAGATCGTGAGCGGTGCGCCGGTGCGCAGCCGTGACATCAGCCTGGGCGACGATCCCGGCATCAACGGTGCGCTGTGGGACGTTAACCGCATTGACATCACCGCGCAGCAGGGGACCTGGGAGCGCTGGACGGTTCGCTCGGACATGCCGCAGTCGTTCCATATTGAAGGGGTTTCATTCCTGATCCGCAACGTGAATGGTGCGATGCCGTTCCCGGAAGACCGCGGCTGGAAGGACACCGTCTGGGTGGATGGCCAGGTCGAGCTGCTCGTCTACTACGGTCAGCCATCGTGGCCGCACTTCCCGTTCCTGTTCCACAGCCAGACGCTGGAGATGATGGACCGCGGATCGGTGGGGCAGATGCTGGTAAATCCGGTGCCGTAAATTTTCCCCCTCACCCCGGCCCTCTCCCCAGAGGGGCGAGGGTGAAAGACCGCTCCGGGCAGTACCCTCTCCCCTTTGGGGAGAGGGTTAGGGTGAGGGGGATAACAGCCCGCATAATACCCCTTCATTTCCCACATTGTTCCAGCGTATAATCCCCGCCCTTTTGTCTATTTTTTCTTCGGAAGCACTATGAGCGCAATTTCCCTGATCCAGCCGGATCGTGACCTCTTCTCCTGGCCCCAGTACTGGGCGGCCTGCTTTGGACCGGCGCCGTTCCTGCCGATGTCCCGCGAAGAGATGGACCAACTGGGCTGGGATAGCTGCGACATCATTCTGGTCACGGGCGATGCGTACGTTGACCACCCGAGCTTTGGCATGGCCATCTGTGGCCGTATGCTCGAAGCGCAGGGCTTCCGCGTGGGGATCATCTCCCAGCCTGACTGGAACAGCAAAGACGACTTTATGCGTCTGGGCAAGCCGAACCTGTTCTTCGGCGTGACCGCAGGCAACATGGACTCGATGATCAACCGCTACACCGCCGACCGCAAGCTGCGCCACGACGACGCCTACACTGCCGATAACGTGGCGGGCAAACGTCCGGACCGCGCGACTCTCGTCTACACCCAGCGATGCAAAGAAGCATGGAAAGACGTGCCGGTCATCCTGGGCGGGATCGAGGCGAGCCTGCGCCGTACCGCGCACTACGACTACTGGTCCGATACCGTGCGCCGTTCGGTGCTGGTGGATTCCAAGGCCGACATGCTGATCTTCGGCAACGGTGAACGCCCGCTGGTGGAAGTGGCGCACCGTCTGGCGCAGGGCGAACCGGTTGGCGACATCCGCGACGTGCGCAACACCGCGATCATGGTAAAAGAAGCGCTGCCGGGCTGGAGCGGGGTAGATTCCCGCATCATCGACATGCCGGGCAAAATCGACCCAATCCCGCACCCGTACGGCGAAGATCTGCCGTGTGCGGACAACAAGCCGGTTGAGCCGAAAAAAGCCGAAGCCAAAGCCGTTGTGGTACAGCCGCCGCGTCCGAAGCCGTGGGAAAAGACCTACGTTCTGCTGCCGTCCTTCGAGAAGGTGAAAAGCGACAAGGTGCTCTACGCGCACGCCTCGCGTATTCTGCACCACGAAACCAACCCGGGCTGCGCCCGCGCGCTGATGCAAAAGCACGGCGAGCGCTATATCTGGGTTAACCCGCCGGCGATCCCGCTCTCTACCGAAGAGATGGACAGCGTCTTTGCCCTGCCGTACAAGCGCGTGCCGCACCCGGCGTACGGCAACGCCCGTATCCCGGCGTATGAGATGATCCGCTTTTCGATCAACATCATGCGCGGCTGCTTCGGCGGCTGCTCCTTCTGCTCCATTACCGAGCACGAAGGCCGTATTATTCAGAGCCGCTCCGAGGATTCGATCGTCAACGAGATCGAAGCCATTCGCGACACGGTGCCGGGCTTTACCGGCATCATCTCCGATCTGGGTGGCCCGACCGCCAACATGTACATGCTGCGCTGCAAGTCGCCGCGCGCGGAGCAAACCTGCCGTCGTCTTTCGTGCGTTTACCCGAGCATCTGCGAGCATATGGACACCAACCACGAGCCGACGATCAACCTCTACCGCCGCGCGCGCGACCTGAAGGGCATCAAGAAGATCCTGATCGCGTCCGGCGTGCGTTACGACATTGCGGTAGAAGATCCGCGCTACATCAAAGAGCTGGCGACGCACCACGTCGGCGGCTATCTGAAGATCGCGCCGGAGCACACCGAAGAAGGCCCGCTGTCGAAGATGATGAAGCCGGGTATGGGCAGCTACGACCGCTTTAAGGAGCTGTTCGACACCTACTCGAAGCAGGCGGGTAAAGAGCAGTATCTGATCCCGTACTTCATCTCTGCCCATCCGGGCACGCGCGATGAGGACATGGTTAACCTGGCGCTGTGGCTGAAGCAGCGCCGCTTCCGTCTGGATCAGGTGCAGAACTTCTACCCGTCGCCGCTCGCCAACTCGACGACCATGTATTACACCGGCAAAAACCCGCTGAGCAAGATTGGCTATAAGAGTGAAGACGTGGTGGTGCCTAAAGGGGATAAGCAGCGCCGTCTGCATAAAGCGCTGCTGCGCTATCACGATCCGAAAAACTGGCCACTAATCCGCCAGGCGCTGGAAGACATGGGTAAAAAACATCTGATCGGCTCGCGTCGCGACTGTCTGGTGCCTGCGCCGACGCTGGATGAGATGCGCGAAGCGCGCCGTCAGAACCGTCACACGCGCCCGGCGCTGACCAAGCACACGCCGATTGTGCATCAGCGTTCGAACGGTGGGGTGGGAACGAAGAAGAGCGTAAAACGTAAGATCGGTTAAACCTGTAACAATGCCCGGTGGCGCTGCGCTTACCGGGCCTACAGGTCAGCGCGTAGGCCGGGTAAGGCGAAGCCGCCACCCGGCTTTTTTACGCGACTACCCGCCAAACTGGTCCGGGTCCGGCCCAAGCCGCTTGCCCTTATCCAGCTTCGCAATCTCACCCAGCTCATCTTTATCCAGGCGGAAATCCCAGACGTCGAAGTTCTCGGCGATGCGCGACGGGGTGACCGATTTCGGGATCACCACCAGGCCGCTGTCCAGATGCCAGCGAATGACGATTTGCGCCGGGGTCTTGCCGTATTTATCCGCCAGGTCGCGGATAATTTTCTGATCGAATACCCCTTCGCCGCCCTGCGCCAGCGGGCTCCAGGACTCGGTCTGGATCTTGTGCGTGGCGTTCCAGGCGTGCAGCTGGCGCTGCTGCATCAGCGGGTGCAGCTCAATCTGGTTGATTACCGGCGCGACGCCCGTCTCATCAATCAGGCGCTGCAGGTGGTGCACCTGGAAGTTACATACGCCGATGCTTTTCACCAGACCCTCTTTTTGCAGCTCAATCATGCCCTTCCAGGCATCCACATAATGATCGATAGCCGGAACAGGCCAGTGCATCAGGTACAGGTCCACGAAATCGAGCTGGAGCTTATCCAGACTTTCCTGCAGGGCTTCATGAGGGCGTTTCTGATCGTCATTCCACAGCTTGGTGGTAATGAAAAGGTCGTCGCGGGGCATGCCGGCGCTGGCCAGCGCCTTACCCACGCCGTCCTCATTTTTGTATGCGGCGGCGGTATCGATGGAACGATAGCCGACTTCCAGGGCTTTATGAATGGCGGACACGACCTCGTCGTTACCGGCTTTCCATACGCCTAGCCCCAACTGGGGCATCACGTTGCCGTCCTGCAGCTTGATTACGGTTTGGTTTGCCATTTTTCCTCCTTCAGGTACGCATCGTCGAAGGACTACTCCGACGATGTGGTGTGCATTAAGTCTGGACGAAATGTCAAAAAACGAAAGTCAGGATCTCAAAAACGCCTAGCGTGCCGCTTCGTAGATGCGGCGGCTCACGTCCAGCGTAATGTCGCCATGCTCGCCCAGCTGGGTCATGCCGTGCTCTTCCAGTTTCGCCAGCAGGGCAGGGATGGAGCTGCCGTCCAGACCGTAGCCGGAGAGACGCGTTGGCACGCCCAGGCTTTCAAAGAAGCTGCGGGTCGCTTCGATGGCGGCATCGATACGCGCATCGTCCGAACCCTCGGTGATATTCCACACGCGCTCGGCGTACTGCAGCAGCTTCGCGCGTTTGGCGTCGCGTTTTTCATTCCACAGGGCAGGCAGAACGACGGCCAGCGTCTGGGCGTGGTCCAGACCGTGCATCGCCGTCAGCTCGTGGCCCAGCATGTGGGTTGCCCAGTCCTGCGGCACGCCTGCGCCGATCAGGCCGTTCAGCGCCTGAGTAGCTGCCCACATGACGTTGGCACGCACGTCATAGTTTTCCGGTTCTTTCAGCGCTTTCGGGCCATCTTCAACCAGCGTCAGCAGAATGCCTTCCGCGAAACGATCCTGAATTTTAGCATCCACCGTATACGTCACGTACTGCTCAACGGTGTGAACAAAGGCATCCACCACGCCGTTCGCCACCTGACGCGCAGGCAGGGTGTAGGTGTAAACCGGATCGAGGATCGCGAATACAGGCTGAACGTGTTCGTTCATAAAGGCCTGTTTGTCGCCCGTGGTTTTACGGGAGATAACGGCACCTTTGTTGGATTCAGAGCCGGTGGCTGGCAGAGTCAGCACGGAGCCCATTGGGATCGCGCTTTTAATGTCGCTGCCGCGGGTTTCCAGAATGTGCCACGGATCGATGCCGTCAGCGTAGTGCGCTGCCGCCGCGATGAATTTGGTGCCGTCCAGCACGGAACCGCCGCCAACGGCCAGCAGGAAGGTAATCTTCTCTTCGCGGGCGATTTTCACCGCGTTCATCAGCGTTTCGTAAGACGGGTTTGGCTCGATGCCGCCAAACTCACGCACGTCCAGGCCTTCCAGCGCGCTGTAGACCTGATCCAGCACGCCGGTTTTTTTCACGCTGCCGCCGCCGTAGGTGATCAGCACGCGGGCGTCAGAGGGGATTTGATCGCGCAGGTCGGCGATGGCGTCTTTACCAAACAGAATGCGGGTTGGGGTGTGAAGATTGAAGTTGTTCATTGCTCGTTCCCTTGTGTGGGTGAAAAACCGCGGTGGCGCAGATGGCTACCTGATGCTGCACATTGTGGCCGCGCGGCGCTATCCTCTCAATGCACATTCCTGCCGATGTCTTGCCCATTTCTACAGGGCGCTGGAGAATCCACGAGAAAATGCGCACACTGTATGGGTCGGAAACCGTACCCGGAGTCAGAAAAAATGCACCGCGATGAAATCTGTTTACAGCTCACCTCTCAGATTAAAAGGCTGATAGATAAGGATAATCTCTCTGGCGAGCTGCTGCCCGATATCCGCCTGCTCTACGGTACGCAGCCAGGTGCACGCACCCCGGTGATGTACCAGCCCGGCATCGTTTTTCTCTTTTCCGGCCATAAAATTGGCTATATCAACGAGCGCGTGTTCCGCTACGACACCAATGAATATCTGCTTCTGACCGTACCTTTACCCTTCGAATGTGAAACCTTCGCGACAGAGGCGGTGCCGCTGGCCGGTATTCGCGTCAACGTCGATATTCTTCAGCTGCAGGAGCTGCTGATGGAGATTGGCGAAGACGAGCTTTTCCAGCCGTCGATGGCGGCAAGCGGGATTAACTCAGCGACGCTGTCGGAGGAGATCCTCTGCGCTATTGAACGTCTGCTGGACGTGATGGAGAGGCCGCTGGATGCTCGTATTCTCGGCAAACAGATCGTCCGCGAGATCCTTTACCACGTGCTGCTGGGGCCGGGCGGCGGGGCGCTGCTGGCGCTGGTGAGTCGCCAGACGCACTTCAGCCTGATCAGCCGCGTGCTGAAGCGCATTGAGAGCCAGTACACGGAAAACCTCAGCGTTGACCAGCTGGCGGCGGAGGCGAACATGAGCGTCTCGGCGTTCCATCATAACTTTAAGTCAGTCACCAGCACCTCGCCGCTGCAGTACCTCAAAACCTACCGGCTACACAAGGCGCGTATGCTGATGATCCACGACGGCATGAAGGCCAGCGCGGCGGCGATGCGGGTTGGGTACGAAAGCGCGTCGCAGTTCAGTCGGGAGTTTAAGCGTTATTTCGGCGTTACGCCGGGGGAAGATGCGTCGCGCATCAGAACCATGCAGGGAGCTTAGGCGTTTTTCCCTCTCCCCTGTGGGGAGAGGGTCAGGATGAGGGGATCACGCGCTGCAGTATTTCTTCTTAATCACCACCGCAATCGTCCCCACCAGTCCGGCAACCAGCAGAAAGATCGGCAGCACCATCAGGAAGGTCATCACCTGATCTTCGTGATGTTTAACAAAGGGGATCATGTTCAGCGCATAGCCGAGCGTGGTCACTACGCCAACCCACAGCAGGGCGCTCAGCCAGTTAAAGAACTGGAAGCGGCGGTTCGACAGCCCGGAGATGCCCGCCATCGTAGGCAGAAGCGTGCGAACGAATGCCAGGAAACGCCCGGCCAGCAGCGCCAGAAGGCCGTGACGATCAAACATACAGGTCGCGCGCTGATGGTATTTATGCGGCAGCTGCGCCAGCCAGCCTTTCACTACGCGGGTGTTGCCCAGCCAGCGGCCCTGCAGATAGCTCAGCCAGCAGCCCAGGCTGGCGGCAGACGTCAGGATAACCATCGTCGGGGTGAAGTCCATAACGCCTTTACCGATCAGCGCCCCTGCAAGCAAAAGCAGGCTGTCGCCGGGTAAAAATGAGGCTGGCAGCAGTCCATTTTCCAGAAACAGGGTAGCGAACATCACGAAGTAGACAATGCCTACGACGTGAGGATCGGCCAGCGCGGCAAAATCGTGTTGCCAGAGCGCGGCAATAATATCTTGAATAACAGCCATGGACTTTCCTGTGGAACAGCATTTATAGCACTATTGTACTCCCTAATTCGCGCGTTAGGTTTGATCGCGGGCGCAAGTCATGCAGACTTTTCTTGTGGCGGTGTTCACGAAAGCGTCCAGGGAGTCCGTTTTCAGCCAGCACTCTACACGATACGCGCAAAGCCCGCCGCTAAATCGGCAATTAAATCGTCCACATCTTCTAAACCAATATGCAATCGGATCAGGGTTCCGCTGAAATCCACTCTGCCGCCGGGGCGCAGTTCCGCGATCTGCTCAGGCTGGTTCGGCAGGATCAGCGATTCAAATCCGCCCCACGAGTAGGCCATGCTGAAGAGGGTAAAATTATCCAGATAGCTTGCCAGCTCGTCATTGCTCAGCCGTTTTTTTAGAACAAACGAGAACAGACCGCTGCTGCCCGTAAAGTCGCGTTGCCAGAATTCGTGGCCTTTGCTACCGGGCAGCGCGGGATGATTCACGCGCTCAACCTGAGGATGCTGGGCCAGCCACTCGGCGACCTTCAGGCTGCTCTCATGATGCTGGCGCAGGCGCACCCCCAGCGTGCGGATGCCGCGGCTGGTCATGTAGGCCGTATCGGCATCCACCATCTGACCCATCAGATAGGCATTTTCGCGCAGCTGGTCCCAGCAGCGCGCGTTGGACACCGCCGTGCCGATCATGCCGTCGGAGTGGCCAATCAAATATTTGGTTGCCGCCTGAATGGAGATATCAATATCGAATTCCAGCGCCTTAAACAGCACGCCCGCTGCCCAGGTATTGTCGATCATGATAATCGCCTCTGGCGCTTTGCTGCGCACCGCCTTCACGATGGCGGGAACGTCGTGGACTTCCATGGTGATTGAACCCGGAGATTCCAGGAACACGATGCGCGTGTTCGGCTGAATAAGTTCTGCAATGCCTTCCCCAATCAGCGGGTCGAACCAGCCGGTGGTGACGCCGAGCTTGCTGAGGATTTTGGTGCAGAAGTCCTGGCTCGGCTCGTAGGCGGTATTGGTCATCAGGATATGGTCGCCCTGTTCGACAAACGCCAGAATAGTGTTGGCAACCGCCGCCGCGCCGCAGGGGAACAGCGCACAGCCCGCGCCGCCTTCCAGCTCGCACATCGCTTCCTGAAGGGAAAAGTGGGTTAGCGTGCCGCGACGGCCGTAAAAAAGCCCGCCTTTCGCGCGATTACGCGTGGCAATTTTTTTCTCCTCGACGGTATCAAATACCAGCGATGAGGCGCGCTGAATCACGCTGTTGACCGAACCCTGCGTATATTTCTTGCTGCGTCCGGCCTGTACCAGCGTGGTATCAAGATGCTTCTTTGTCATGTTCGCCAACCCTGTTTTTATACGTCTGGACGTCCAGACTACCATGATTGTAAAAATGTGCACCCGGATGCTTATCGAATAAGCAGAAAATATTATGAAAAATACGCATAAGAAATTTTTACTGCGTAAGCGCAAGGAAAGTGAGCGAAAATTACGGCAGTATGTAAATACTAATGAGAACTACTATCAATTCGACGACGTTTTGATATTATTACACTCAGATTTTGTGATTTGCGTCCTGGAGATACAGAGTGGGTAATAATTTGATGCAGACGGACCTCTCCGTCTGGGGCATGTATCAGCATGCTGACATCGTGGTTAAGATTGTGATGATCGGCCTGATTCTGGCGTCCGTTGTCACCTGGGCTATTTTCTTCAGCAAAAGCGTTGAGCTTATTTCGCAGAAGCGTCGCCTCAAGCGCGAGCAGCAGCAGCTGGCGGATGCCCGCTCTCTGGATCAGGCTTCTGACATGACCTCCTCCTTCCACGCGAAAAGCCTGACGTCCTTATTAGTGAACGAAGCGCAGAACGAGCTGGAACTCTCCGAAGGCAGTGAAGATAACGAAGGTATTAAAGAGCGTACCGGCTTCCGCCTGGAGCGCCGCGTTGCCGCCGTGGGCCGTCATATGGGCCGTGGCAATGGCTACCTGGCGACCATCGGTGCGATCTCGCCGTTCGTTGGCCTGTTCGGTACCGTCTGGGGCATCATGAACAGCTTTATCGGCATCGCGCAGACCCAAACCACCAACCTGGCGGTGGTTGCACCGGGTATCGCAGAAGCGCTGCTGGCAACGGCTATCGGCCTGGTTGCCGCTATCCCTGCCGTGGTTATCTATAACATCTTCGCGCGCATGATCGGCAGCTACAAGGCCACCCTCGGCGACGTTGCCGCTCAGGTTCTGCTGCTGCAAAGCCGTGACCTGGACCTCAACGCCAGCGCCGTTAAACCGGTGCACGCGGCGTCTAAACTGCGCGTAGGTTGATGGTATGGCGATGCGTCTTAACGAAAATCTGGACGATAACGGCGAAATGCATGAAATCAACGTGACGCCGTTTATCGACGTCATGCTGGTTCTGCTGATTATCTTCATGGTGGCTGCGCCGCTGGCGACGGTTGACGTGAAGGTGAATCTGCCGGCCTCCTCCAGCCAGCCTCAGCCGCGCCCGGAGAAGCCTATCTACCTGTCGGTGAAAGCGGATAAATCCATGTTCCTGGGTAACGACCCGGTGACGGATGCGTCGGTGATCCCGGCGCTGGACCAGCTCACCGGCGGCAAGAAAGACACCACCGTCTTCTTCCGCGCGGACAAAACCGTCGATTATGAAACCATGATGAAGGTAATGGACACGCTGCACCAGGCGGGTTACCTGAAGATTGGACTGGTTGGCGAAGAAAAAGCGACCGCAAAATAAATAAGAAGCTGGCGAAAGCCAGCTTTTTTTATGCGTAAAAAACACCTCATCACTCCCCGCCAGAATATATCCTTTTGCGGCAATTGCGCCGTGGAATATACCCACTACGCTTAAAACTGATAATAAAAAAATACCTTCTTTTGAAGGGCTTATTTCACCTGCACAGCAAGAGACTCCCTATGGCGATGATGACATGGCTGCACCCGCACGCACCTCAAAGTGACCTCATCTCTCTTTTTGCAATACGACGACGCGCCGATCGGCTCATGCTGGGACTGATCTGGGCCATGTGGGCCGTCTCGCTCGGCGTGGGCTACATGAATGAGAACCTGACGCAAGGTGCGACAATCGGCACCGCTCTGGCGTGTCTTGCGACCTTAGCGTCGCTCGTCTTCCCCGGTACGCTGTTGCTCCGCCTCGTTTTTGCGTTTGTCCTGATGGCCTTTTCGGCGCTGCTGATCCAGCTCGGAGAGGGGGAAACGGAATACCATTTCTCTGTTTTCGTTCTGCTGTCCGCCCTGCTGGCCTGGCGCGACTGGCGACCCTTGCTGGCGGGTGCTGCCGTCATCGCGCTGCATCACCTGATATTTAACTATCTCCAGGAAAACGATCTGTATGGCGTCGTGGTATTTATGCACACGGGCTTTCATATGGTGGTCTTTCATGGGCTGTTTGTGGTGGTACAGACCGCGATCCTTATTTTGCTGGCGGTTCGTATGGAGCAGGATGCGCGTTCGGCGAGCGAAGTGTCCAGGCTGGCGGGGGTGATTAACCGCGTGCCCGGCTATCTGACGCTGGCTGTCGACGGCGAATCCGCACATTCGTCCTTTGCCCGCACGTTCAGCCTGACGCTGGGCACCATGCGCTCAACGCTTGAGCAGGTAAGTACCAGCGTGGGCCAGCTGCTGGAGGCGTCCCGGACGTTGCGCCAGCGGAATAGCGCACTCTCGGAGCGAACCGATCGCCAGGCCTCGTCGCTGGCAACCGCTGCGAGCGCGATGGCGCAGCTCAGCGCCGTCGCCACCGAAACCAGCCAGAAGGCGACGCAGGTCAGCGAAATGGCGCTCAGCGCGAGTGAAGTTGCCGGGCAGGGCGGGAACAATATCGCCCAGGCGATTGCCGCAATGGAGCAAATCCGCGAGGAGTCACGGCGTATCGTTACCATTCTGGAGCTGATAGATGGGATCGCGTTTCAGACGAATATTCTGTCGCTGAATGCGTCCGTCGAAGCCGCACGAGCCGGTGAGCATGGCAAAGGGTTTGCGGTAGTGGCCTCAGAGGTTCGAATGCTGGCGCAGCGCAGCGAGGGGGCGGCGAAGGATATTCGCCAGCTTCTGGCAACCTCAGAGGCGACCACGCAGCACGGCGTTGAACAGGTTGAACAGGCGGGCCTGACCATGAAGTCGATTATTGAATGCATCGACGGGCTACGTTCATTGCTGGATGAGCTGTCGAATATGAGCGAACAGCAGCGGGCAAGTATTGCGCAGATGAATGGCAGTATTGCCAGTATTGATGCAAGCGTGCAGGAGAACGTGCAGCACGTCGCGCAGACGCTGCAGGTTGCGGAGCAGCAGCAACAGCAGACGGGGCAGTTGAAAGAGGCGATAGCCGTATTTCGGTTTGATTAGCTTTTACTGTCGACAGGCGCGTGGGCAGCAGGATGAACTGCCTGCGCGTCTTCATCAAGCGCGACGCAGGTTACGTTCGAGGTACGATAATCGCCATCGGACAGTTTGCGCGTCAGGCGCAGGGTGGCGGTTTCCCTGGCGAGCAGATACTGATAGTTGGCCTCCAGCCGCCCCAGGATCTTCTCTTTCAGCTCTGGCCGCTGCGCGATAATGGTATTGATAACCGTGCCGTAAATCTCTTCCTTAACCTGCAAAGAATATATTTCGCGACGATGCTGCCATTTCAGGCGGACCAGCGTGGCCGGGATCGATACCAGGTCCTGGGTAATGCGCGTCATCTCGGTATTTTTCGCGTTCCGTAACGCCTCGATATTTTGCTTTAAGATAAACTCGTCACTTTTTTTGTTATCTAAAGCTAAATAAACATTGTTTTCGTTAACTTCCTTCACGTTAATCTTCCCCGAGGTCATAAAAAATGGGGTTGTTTTTTTCGCGAGTAATTAAGTTAAGCCAAATTTCATTGCCCGCTTCATTTATTTCTTTGGTTTTTTCAGACATTATTTGACTTAGCGTCTGGGCATCTATTTCACCTTCTGCCTGCAGATCATCCAGCAGATGTACGAAGGCTTCAATTTTCACCGCGCGAAACAAACGGTCTTTTATATGGCGATCGTGCTCTTCCAGCAACATATTACGGGATTTGCCCGAACGGGAAACACCAATTAATATATCTGACTCAAAATCAGAGAGCTTTCTTTTCCCCTGAGTGAAATTAACCTCTTTTTCTCCTTCCGTCGAAGGCTGCTCCACAGGCGTGATGTGATACTTAGCCGGGACGAGGTTGTCGGGCAACATTTTTAATTTCCTTTAATTTCAACAGGGTGGGGTTGGTAAAGGCGTGAGATTCGTTGACAATATCATGAGGCAATTTTAAAATCAAAAAAAATGGAGCCAACCATGAACAGCATTTTTTTTACGGTCATTACATTACTATTACTGACCGCTGGTGTTCTTTTATTGATGCAAGAGTTCAATAAAACGAAAGCGTCGCAGGACACCGGTGAATCCCCGCAGCCTGAGCTGATGACAAAAGAGGAAGGTGAAGACCATTTCTCCGTATTGATGAACTCGGTCACACCGGTTTGGTACTGGCGGGTGAACCATGAATATATCGACTTTTTGCACGCCACAATTAAGCGGATGAAAATGTCGGAAATTAATGACACGCCGGGATTGTTTGAGGCGCAACGCCGCTGCAGCGACCTCAATTCGGCTGTCTATAAATATTATGACAATATCAAAAAGCGCTGCCTTAATGGTGAGAAGGTTTCCTACTCTGATTTAGATGTATTAAACCTGCGTCAGTGCTTTCGTGAGTTCAGCCTGGAGGCTTATCCGGAGCTGGTGGTGCTGGTGTGGCCGGAATATGCGCGCCCGGAGGTAAATCCGCAAGAAGTGTAGGCGTTCTGTTGGTTAGTTGTTGCAAACAGTGAGCACCGTTGGGATATACTGCGGGCTGGTTTCGTTTGCAGACAGGATTTTATGGAACGCTTTTTTGAAAACGCAATGTATGCCTCCCGCTGGATACTGGCTCCCGTCTACTTTGGACTTTCCCTGGCACTGGTCGCGCTGACGATTAAGTTCTTCCAGGAAATCTTACATGTTTTGCCGAACATCTTTTCTATTGCCGAAGCGGATCTGATTTTGGTCCTGCTGTCGCTGGTGGATATGACGCTGGTGGGGGGATTGCTGGTGATGGTGATGTTCTCTGGCTATGAGAACTTTGTCTCCCAGCTTGATATCTCTTCGCATAAAGAGAAGCTCAGCTGGCTGGGCAAAATGGACGCTACGTCGCTGAAAAACAAGGTCGCGGCCTCGATTGTGGCGATCTCCTCCATCCACCTGCTACGCGTGTTTATGGATGCCAAGAACGTCCCGGACAACAAGCTGATGTGGTACGTGATTATCCACCTGACGTTCGTGCTTTCGGCGTTCGTTATGGGGTATCTGGATAAGATCAGTAAGAAATAAAGTAGACCTTACCCCTCACCCTAACCCTCTCCCCAGAGGGGAGAGGGAACGTGAACACCCTCTCCCCTCTGGGGAGAGGGCAGGGTGAGGGGAGAGGGCAGCCGAGCGCGCTATTTATCCGACGACGCCTGCCACAGATTCAACTCCCCATCCGCAACATGCTGGTCAATCCGCTTGAGTTCGTCCTCGGTAAAACGCAGGTTACTCAGAGCCTGAACGTTCTCCTCCAGCTGTTCCGGACGGCTCGCGCCAATCAGCACGGACGTCACGCGCTCGTCCTTCAGCAGCCAGCTCAGCGCCATCTGCGCCATGCTTTGCCCGCGCGCGTGCGCCATCTCGTTCAGCAGACGCAGGCTGCTCAGGTTGGCCTCGGTCAGCATCTTTTCCGTCAGGCCGCGCACCTTCTTCCCTTCGCGCTGCATGCGTGAACCTTCAGGAATACCGTCGAGGTATTTCCCCGTCAGCAGGCCCTGCGCCAGCGGGGTGAAGGCGATACAGCCCGTCCCGTTCTCTGCCAGGGCGTCCAGCAGGCCGGTCTTATCTACCCAGCGGTTAAGCAGGTTGTACGACGGCTGGTGGATCAGCAAGGGGATTTTCCACTCGCTCAGCAGCGCGGCCATCGTCTGCGTGCGCTCCGTGGAGTAGGAGGAGATCCCCACGTACAGCGCCTTGCCGCTCTGCACGGCATGCGCCAGCGCGGCGGCCGTCTCCTCCATCGGCGTGTTTTCGTCAACGCGATGGGAATAGAAAATATCCACGTACTCCACGCCCATGCGCTTCAGGCTCTGGTCGAGGCTGGCGAGCAGGTATTTACGCGAACCGCCCGAACCATAAGGCCCCGGCCACATGTCGTAGCCCGCTTTGGTGGAGATAACCAGCTCGTCGCGATACGCGGCAAAATCTTCCCGCAGCAGGCGTCCAAAATTCTCTTCTGCGCTGCCCGGCGGTGGACCGTAGTTGTTGGCAAGATCGAAATGGGTAATGCCGAGATCGAAGGCTTTTCGCAGCAGCGCGCGCTGGGACTCGAGGGGCTGGACGTGGCCGAAGCTGTGCCACAGGCCCAGCGACAGCGCCGGCAGGCGCAGGCCACTTTTCCCGCAGTAGCGGTACTGCATACTTTCATAGCGGCCGGAGTAAGGGTGCCAGGACATGATGTCTCCTTTCTTATCGATGAATTTCGAAACAGCGTTTTCATTCTATGCCTATCAAATCACAAATTTTAGCCATAAGCGATGACGCACCTTACTGCTTCATCCAACGCATCGAGGATAAGTATTTACCAGCGCTGTGCGACCTATGAAGCCACGCTAATCAAAAATAATCACAAAAGGATATAATTTCCGCCTTCCCTGCCGATAACGAGAGTAGTACTCGCCCCTGGGCGAATTCACCCTCACGGCAAGGAAAACTCTATGCAGATGCTTCGCAATTTCACGATCCGCTTCGTCATGCTGGCGATACTGGGGATCTTTTGTTTAATGTGGGCGGGGGTTGGTCTGTACAGCACCTGGTCGCTGTCCCGCGTCTCTGATGGGAATGAGGTCGATCGGCAGCTGGTAAAACAGATGACGGTACTCAGCCAGGGCAACGATCAATACTTCCGCTTTGTCACTCGCCTGAGCCGCGCCATGGACGTTAAAGCGGCTGGCGGCACGCCGGATCTCGCGTCTGCCCAGCAGGCGCTGGACAACATGAGTAAAAAACTGGCCGAGATGAAGGCCATCTCTCCCGGGCCGATGGATGAGCAGGTTTCCGCCCAGGTGATCAGCACCTGGCAGGCGCTGCTCGATCGGGGCGTCGCCCCGCAAATGCAGCAGGCAAAGCTGGAATCGCTGGAGGGGTATCGCCAGCAGGCCAATAACGTTACGCCGCCGCTCAGCCGCGCGTTCGGTGCAGCGGCGGAGGACTTTAACAACGCCGCCGCCCGGGCGCTCGACAGCACCCGCGTGGTGGTCGACGGCCTGACCAGCATGACCCGCACGGTGATCATCGTCGCCACCCTCATCGGCCTGCTGATCCTCCTTTTCACCGACCGCTACCTGGTGGCAATGCTGGTGAAACCGCTGGACCGCATCCGCCTGCAGTTCCGCCAGATTGCGCAGGGCGATCTCAGTCAGCCGATTGAGCCCTTTGGCCGCAACTGCGTGGGGCAGCTGGTTCCCCTCCTGAGCGCCATGCAGGACAGCCTGCGCGAAGCGGTCAGCACCATCCGCTCCGGCAGCGAAAATATCTGGCGCGGCGCGACGGAAATCTCCAGCGGCAACAACGATCTCTCTTCCCGTACCGAGGAGCAGGCTGCTGCGCTGGAAGAAACGGCGGCCAGCATGGAACAGCTCACGGCGACGGTGAAACTGAACGCAGAAAGCGCCCGACAGGCCAGCGAGCTGGCGGATATTGCTTCCACCACGGCCAGCCGCGGCGGTTCACTGGTGGAGGATGTCGTCACGACCATGAGCGGGATTTCTGACAGCTCGAAGAAGATCGCCGAGATCACCACCGTGATTAACAGCATCGCCTTCCAGACCAATATCCTGGCGCTCAACGCGGCGGTTGAAGCGGCGCGCGCGGGCGAGCAGGGCCGTGGCTTTGCCGTGGTTGCCGGCGAGGTGCGTAATCTCGCAAGCCGCAGCGCCAACGCGGCAAAAGAGATTGAAGGGCTGATCGCGGACTCCGTATCCCGCGTCGAGCAGGGCGCGCAGCTGGTAAGCGACACGGGAACCACCATGGAAGCCATTCTGCGGGACGTGACCGAAGTGACGACCATCATGAAGCAAATCGCGTCCGCCTCCGAGGAGCAGAGCAAGGGCATTTCACAGGTGGGCATTGCCATTACCCAGATGGACGGCGTGACCCAGCAGAACGCCTCGCTGGTGGAGCAAGTCTCTGCGGCGGCCTCCGCCCTTGAACGTCAGACTGAAGAACTCCAGCGCTCGGTACAAAAGTTCCGCCTCACCGCCTGATCCCTTCTTCATCAAAGGCCGCCGCGCGCGGCCTTGATCGTCTGGCTGCGGGCTACCGCCTGGAAAGCTGTGCGTCAGTGATAACCTGCGTCACCTGTGAAAGCTGGCCGATCTTCACCTCACTTGAACGCTGGAATTTACTTTTATCAATTAGCAGCAGCGACTGGCTGGCACGGTGTAGCAGCTGCGCTTTGTACCCGGCGTTGTGCTCGACCGGGTCCCACATTATGCCCTGCTCATCAACGCCCTCGCAGGAGAAGATAAACAGGTCGATCTCCAGCGATTTCACCTGCGTAACCAGCGCAGGATTGACGTAGCAGCGGTATTTCCGTTCCAGCGTGCCGCCCGAGCAGATTAACGTAATGCGCTCGCGCTTCGCCATTTCATGGCAGATGGGCAGGCTGTTGGTAAAGACGGTGAGTTCAATATCCGGCAGCTGGCGCGCCAGGTGAAAGCAGGTGGAGCTGGCGTCGAGGGCAATCGTCATCCCTTCGCTGATCCAGTCCAGGGCGTGGCGGGCGATATCCGCTTTGTCCGCCGAGTGGCTCTTTAAGCGCGCACGGAATGGCTCGCCGCTGTCCCGGCTGTCCGGGTGGATCAGGCGCGCGCGCCCGTGCTGGCGCAGGATCTTTCCCTGCTGCTGAAGGGCGTTCAGATCGCGGCGGATCGTCTCTTTGCTGACGGCGAGCGTTTCTGCCAGCACGTCGGTTGTTAGCCAGTCACAGCTGCTCAGCAGTTCAATCACGTTCTGCTGTCGGGTCTGCTTCATGCGTCAGTCCAGTCTGATGACAATAAGCATGATTCTTGCCAGTTTATCGGGGCTTGTAAATATAGCGTTATTAAAAGAGAGGGATTTTTGATAAGGGCGTTAAGGGAGGCAAGGATCCAATATTGGACGCCGTTTGCGTTGAATAAACCCTGCTGAGAATTATCCTGTACGTCTGAGTTTTTATAGGATATTTCGCAATGGAAGGCATTTCTTCAGGCGTTCGGGTGATCCTTTTTGAGCCTCGGGCCTTGATACGCACTGGCGTGTGTTCATTCTTAAATCAGAATAACTGTAGGGTTATTCCATGCAGCTCTATCGAACATCTTTCCGAGGAGCTGTATGCGCTAACCGATGAAAAAATAATCTTATTAGCAGGGGCAGGCGGCCTTGGCAATATGCTGCCGGGACTGATCCGCATAATCCATTCATCCCGAAAAATGCCGTTGACCTCCGTGGTTTACACTCCGGGGAAAGAGGCGCTGTTAGCGAAAATGTTTATAGCTGCGGGAGCCGATAGTTGCCTCAGGGAAGACGCGCTGGAAAGCCAGCTAATGACAGAGATTACGGCGCCCAACGCGGCACAACAGCGTGGTGAGCAATTTTCTCCTGCCGAGTTGAGTATCGTCCTGGATTATGCGGCTGGAATGCAAACGCGAGACATCGCTAAACGTCGTAAGTGCAGTTACAAAACGGTATTCACCTTCAAGCGTAATGCCCGTCTTCGTATGGACCTTGGTAGCCATGCGGGATGGACAAATTTAATGTCGCATCTTTCTCGACTTACTTCACTCTATGAATAAGGCTGCCATTTTTATGTGCCAGATTCGTTATGTTGCCTGTGCCGATATTTATCTTTCGGGAATACGCGGCTGTCTGGACACTCTTGCCAGGCATCATCATGGCTGGAATTATCAACTGTCCCCGTTAGGGCTATATGACGAGGCTGATTTACTGATTGTGGATGGCACGCAATACGAAACGATAAAGGAAATACCTGAACCCCTCCTCTTTTTACTGCACAAAAGATCTACTCTGATTTTAGTTAACGCTTTTCAACAAGCGCTGACGGATATCCTTGAGAAAGAGTGTTGTTGTTCAATACTGTGCGTTGACGAAATGACGTTTCACCTCCGCGATATTCTGGATATCACGATGCGCGGCAAACGCTACCTCAGCCCGCTTATTATACGCTTTAAGCAGAAGACATCTGAAGAACCCCCCACCAGGCTGACGCTGGCGGAACATCGGATCATGTCGTTCCTGAAGCAGGGATATTCGGGCGTGGAGATAGCAAGGCTGCTTTTTCGCAGTGAGAAAACGGTCAGCAGCCATAAGCGCAGAATTATGAAAAAGCTTGGCGCGAAGAGTGACGTAGAGCTAAGCCAAAAGATAAATACGTTAAGCACATTCATGAATAGCTCCGGGGAGCATCCGGGGCGTTTCGGGAGAATGGAAAGCTAAAGAACGCCGGGCGTGACGATCGATGGGTTGCTTCACCAGTCTGCCCGCCCGTACTTCAGCCAGGCCATTAATGCTTGTCCTTCCTACCCACAAAGCACATCGCGACTCAATCTCTCTATCGTTGTATAATTGATTGCATAACGAAATGTGAGGGCATTATGAAACAGCGCTTTTGGCAGGCAGTCGCGTTTAGCGTACTGATTTTTCTCCCGTTATCATCTCAGGCATCGCGCCAGATAACTGACCAGATTGGTCGTACCGTCACCCTTCCTGACAAGGTTGACCGCGTGGTGGTGCTCCAGCATCAGACCCTGAACCTGCTGGTGCAGATGAACGCCACGGACAAAATTGTCGGAGTGATGGCGAACTGGAAGCAGCAGCTGGGTGAAGGCTACGGGCGTTTAGCCCCCGAGCTGAATCAGAAACCCGCGCTCGGCGATCTTACCCACGTCGACCCCGAGAAGCTGGTGGCATTGAAGCCGCAGGTGGTGTTTGTCACCAACTACGCGCCGCAGGAGATGATCGACAAGATAAGCAGCCTCGGTATTCCCGTCGTTGCGATCTCCCTGCGCCACGACGCGCCGGGTGAAAAAGCCAAGCTGAACCCAACGATGGCGGATGAAGAAAAGGCTTACGATCTGGGGCTGCGTGAAGGGATCGCCCTGATTGGCGAGATCGTGAATAAACAGCCGGAAGCGAAAGCGCTGATTGACGCGACCGACAAAGGCCGCCAGATGGTCAGAGAACGCCTGAACGCTATCCCGGCGGAAAAACGTATTCGCGCCTATATGGCAAACCCGGAACTCACCACCTACGGTTCAGGCAAATACACCGGCCTGATGATGGCGCATGCGGGGGCGGTTAACGTCGCGGCGAAAACCATACAGGGTTTCAAAACCGTGGCGATGGAGCAGGTGATAGCCTGGAACCCGCAGGTGATCTTCGTTCAGGACAGATATCCCTCCGTGGTCAACGAGATCCAAACCGGAGCGCAGTGGCAGACGATCGACGCGGTTAAAAACCATCGCGTGTACCTGATGCCGGAGTACGCCAAAGCCTGGGGCTACCCGATGCCGGAAGCGATGGGCATTGGCGAGCTGTGGATGGCGAAAAAGCTCTATCCCGAAAAGTTTAAGGACGTCGATATGCGTAAGGTGGCGAACGACTGGTATCAGCGCTTCTATCGCACGAACTATCAGGGAATCGACTGATGCGCGTGCTGGCGGCGGGCAGCCTGCGTATCGTGTGGCAGAATTTACTCGCGCAATTTCCTGAACCGGTCGAAACCCATTTCGGCCCGGCGGGGCTTTTGCGGGAACGCATTGAGGCGGGCGAGAAATGCGATCTGTTTGCCTCGGCCAATCTTGCCCATCCGCAGGCGCTATTGGCCTCCGGGCGGGCGCTGTCCGTGATGCCGTTTGCCTGCAATAAGCTTTGTCTGACCGTACGCAGCGACGTGCTGCAAGCGGGGGATGGCTGGCAGTCTCTGCTGATTCGCGATGATTTACGTATCGCCACCTCCACGGCGGGCGCCGATCCGTCCGGGGATTACACGCAGGAGCTGTTTACCCGCATGGGTGAGGCTGGCGAAGCGGTGCGTGCTCGGGCGACGGCGCTGGTGGGCGGACGAGATTCTGCGCCCATTCCGGCAGGTAAACTGGCGGCGGAGTGGATCATTCTCGGCGGTCAGGCGGACGTGTTTATCGGCTATGCGAGCTATGCTGCAAAACTACGGGAAGTTGCCGGACTGACGGTCATTGATATTCCGGCGCGAGTTAATCCGCGGGCGGAGTATGCCAGCGCGGTAATGACGGCAAGGGGAAAAGCGCTCGCGGATTATTTATTATCGAAAAGGGCAAAAACGATATTGCTCAATGCAGGGTTCGGCGCGTAAATCCGCCGGGTGGCGCTGCGCTTACCCGGCCTACCTTCATTCCCTCTCCCCGTGGGAGAGGGTTAGGGTGAGGGCATCAGCCCTGACGCTTATCTTCCGTATTGGTCTCAAAATCGCTCGCCGCATGGCGTTCGTGCAGCTGCTCGTTCAGCTCGCCGTTGGTGCGGTTTACGATACGCCCGCGCTTCACGGCTGGACGGTTCGCGATATCTTTGGCCCAGCGCTGCACGTTAGTGTACTTCTCTGCGTCCAGGAACTCGGCGGCGTTGTACACGCTGCCCAGCGCCACGCAGCCAAACCACGGCCAGATGGCCATATCGGCGATGGTGTACTCCTCGCCCGCCACGTAGCGGCCGCGCGCCAGCTGTTTATCCAGCACGTCGAACAGGCGCTTGGCTTCCATGGTGAAGCGGTCGATAGCGTACTCAATCTTCACCGGAGCATAGTTGTAGAAGTGGCCGAAACCGCCGCCGAGGAACGGGGCCGCGCCCTGAAGCCAGAACAGCCAGTTCAGCGTCTCGGTACGTCCCGCCGGATCTTTTGGCAGGAAGTGACCAAATTTTTCCGCCAGATAGAGCAGGATGCTGCCGGATTCAAATACGCGCGTCGGCGGGGTCGTGGAGTGATCGCGAAGCGCCGGTATTTTCGAGTTCGGGTTCACGTCGACAAAACCGCTGGAGAACTGATCGCCTTCACCGATGCGAATTAACCATGCGTCGTATTCCGCCCCTGTTACGCCCAGCGCCAGCAGCTCTTCGAGCAGGATGGTGACCTTCTGGCCGTTCGGGGTGCCCAGGGAGTAGAGCTGCAGCGGGTGTGAACCAACGGGCAGGTCTTTCTCATGCGTCGCGCCGGAGATCGGACGGTTGATGTTGGCGAACGCGCCGCCGCTGTTCTTATTCCATTCCCACACTTTCGGTGGCTGATACGTGTTGTCTGACATGTTGGTCTGCCTTTTGAGTGATGTGTTGAGGCAGTGTAGCAGGAGATTTGTGAAGGGTTTAACCAACTGAGCGCAATTAATTAACCGCTATTCCTTCTGGCGCTTATATATATCAAAAGCGGTATAAGCTTAATCGAAAATCGCATTTTCATTGTTAATGCGTAAATCCCCAAAGCTGAATATGATGCTTCAACATAAATAAAAGACGCAGTAGTAAATACTTTATCAGGCAAGGAGTTAGTGAGATGCGTAAGCTTCTGTTATCGGCAGTGGTAGTATCGCTCGCCTTAGGTCTGGCCGGCTGTGATGATGCTAAAAATAAAGAAACAAACAATGCGCCAGCGGCAAAAAGCGACGCGCCAAAGGAGGGCGGTTCGCTGATTATCGGGATTACCTCCGGCGACCCCTTAGCCGTGAATCCGCTCTATGCCAGCGACCGCACCACCTTAACCATCATGCAGGCGCTCTATTCCCCGCTGTACAGCTTTAATAACGGCAACATTGAGTGGGGCCTTGCGGAAAGCCTGACGCCCTCCGCCGACAACCTGAGCTATACCCTGACGTTAAAACCCAACCTCAAATGGCAGGACGGCCAGCCGCTGACGGCGGACGACGTGGTCTTCACCTTCAATAAGCTGCTGGATGCCAAACAGCACAGCTTCTTCCGCAGCATGTTCACCTACGGCGACAAGCCGGTACAGGTGAGCAAGGTGGATGAGCGCACCGTTAAGTTCACCTTACCGCAGGTCAGCGCGGCCTTTACCGGCACCCTGGTACAGATCTACCCGATCCCGCAGCACGTGTTCGCCGGTGAAGGCGACCTGGAAAAGAGCACCAAAAACGATGCGCCGGTCGGCTCCGGGCCGTTCAAATTTAAAGAGTATCGCGCCGGGCAGTATTACGCCCTGACCCGTTTTGACGATTACTGGAACGGCAAAGCGAAGCTTGATTCGGTCACCTACCGTTTCGCCAAAGACAGCAACGCTGCCAACCTTGCGCTGCAAAACGGTGAAATCAACCTCAAGATGGTGGACCCGCAGGATGTGAACCGCCTGAAAAATACCGGTAAGTTTGACTTCGTGGTCTATCCGGAAGGGCGTCTGGCCTATATGACGTTCAACCAGAACGTGCCGGTGATGAAGAGCAAAGCGCTGCGCCAGGCCATCGCCTATGCCATCAACAAAGACGAGCTAACCCAGACCGCGTTTACCTCGCTGGACTACGCTAAACCGGCGACCTCGTTCCTGACGCCAGATACCCTTTACAAGACGGATGACGTCGAGCAGTACAAATTCGATCTGCAAAAAGCCAAAGAGCTGCTGAAGACGTCCGGCGCGCCGGACAACCTCAAGCTGCGCCTGGCGTATGTGAACACCAACAAAACCCAGGAGAGCATGGCGCTCTACATTCAGCAGGCGCTGAAGGGCATTGGGGTGAACGTGGAGCTGATGCCGCTGGACTCCAACGCCATGTCTCAGCGCAGCCTCGATATGAACAACACCGCGTGGGAGCTGAACCTGGGCGGCTACATCATGGGCTCAGAGCCGGACGGTTACAAATCGCTGTTTATGAGCAACGAAGCCTATAACTACGCGCACTACAAAAATCCGCAGTTTGATGCCCTGTGGGATAAAGGCGCCGTGGAAACCGACGCCGCGAAGCGTGCCGATATCTACAAGCACATTCAGCAGACCGTGGCGAACGACATGACCTACTACCCGATTGCCTACACCAACGCGACCGTCGCGGTGGACAAGCGCTTCGGCGGCACCCGGGAGGCAGAGCCGAAACCGGTCTATCTGTTCCAGGATCTGTCAAAAATCTATCAGAAATAAGTGATTGCCCCGGCCGTCAGGTCGGGGATTTTGTAAGGGCACGTCGTGAACACACTCCTCACGCATCGGCTGCTGCAGCTGCTGCCGATGCTGTTCTTTATTTCACTGGTGGCGTTTTTGCTGGTCAAGCTCGCCCCCGGCGATCCGGTGGCGGCGTACATTACGCCGCGCATGGCTCCGGAAGATATCGAACGTATTCGCCAGAGCCTGGGGCTGGATAAGCCGCTGGTCACGCAGTACATCCTGTGGCTGAAAAACGTCCTGCAGGGCGATCTCGGCTATTCGCTGATTTACCACCGCCCGGTGCTGGAGATGATCGGCGAACGCATTCCGGCCACGCTGGGGCTGATGGGCGCGTCGCTGCTGATGGCGATCGTGCTGGCGATCCCGCTGGGCCTGTTGGCCGGGGCATTCAAGCACCGCTGGCTGGATCACCTGCTGAATTTATTCGCCTATATCGGCATCTCGGTGCCGATTTTCTGGTTCGGCATTTTGCTCATCACCGTGTTTGCCGTGCAGCTGAACTGGTTCCCCAGCATGGGGATGCGCACCATCGGCATGGAGGACAACGGGCTGGATCTGCTGCGTCACGGCGTGCTGCCGTGTATTGCCCTCACGTTCTACAACCTCTCCAGCTACGTGCGCTACATCCGCTCCAACACCATCTCGCAGCTCTCGGCCGACTACGTGCAGACCCAGCTTGCCTACGGCGCCACGCGCGCCAGCATTCTGTTCCGCCACGTGCTGAAAAACGTCTTGCTGCCGGTGATTACCCTGTTCGGCCTGTCGTTCGGCGAGCTGATCGTGGGGGCCTATGTGACGGAAAGCGTCTTCTCCTGGCCGGGGATGGGGCTGCTCGGGATCCAGTCGATCGCCTCGCTGGACTACCCGCTGATCATGGCGATCATCATGCTCTCGTCGATGATGCTGATCGTCGGTAACCTGATCGCCGACGTGCTTTATCGCTTCGCCGATCCCCGCATTCGTACGCTGAGGTAGCCCGGATGAGCAGACGCTGGCAGCAGGTTCGTCACCAGCTGCGCCGCAACCGTCCGGCGCAGTTCTCCCTGTTTGTGCTTTTTATTTTCGTTGTCGCCGCGCTCTGTGCGGGCTTAAGCCCGTACGATCCGGATCGGATGGCGCTCGGCGCGCGCACGCTACCGCCGGATGCCGCGCACTGGTTCGGCACCGACGAGTACGGGCGCGACTACTTCACCCGCGCGCTGTATGGCGGCCAGATCTCCCTGATGGTCGGTTTTCTGGCGATGCTCTTTTCCACGCTTATCGGCACGGTGGTAGGAACGGTGAGCGGCTATTTTGGCGGCTGGCTGGATAACCTGATGATGCGCGCCGTGGATATCCTGATGGCCATTCCGGCCTTCTTCCTGTTGCTTGTAGTGAATGCTTACCTCAAGCCGGGAGTGGATAACATCATTCTGATTATCAGCCTGCTGACGTGGATGAACATGTCGCGTCTGGTGCGTGCTGAAACCCTGTCGGTCAAAGAGCGCGAGTATGTGCTGTATGCCCGCGCGTCGGGGGAACATCCGCTGCGCATTATCGTGCGCCACATCATTCCCGGCGTGCTGCCGACCATCATCGTGGCGGCCACGCTCAATATCGCCTCGGCCATTCTGATGGAGTCAACGCTCAGCTTCTTAGGGCTGGGCGTGCAGGCGCCTGCGGCGTCGTGGGGAAGCATGCTTAACAACGCGCAGTCGTATATTGGCGAAGCGTCGTGGCTGGCGATGTTCCCCGGCATTCTGATCCTGCTGACGGTGTTCAGCTTTAACGTGCTGGGCGACGTGTTCCGTACCGCCTTTGAGCCAGGAGCGAATCGCGATGAGTAACTTATTAGCGCTTGAGAACCTTCAAACCACGTTCCGCACCCGCGAGGGCGAGGTTCACGCGGTGCGTGGCGTGAGCTTTCAGGTTCAGCCGGGCGAACTCGTCGGCATCGTCGGCGAGTCGGGCTGCGGGAAAAGCGTCACCTGTAAGTCGATTATCCAGCTTCTGGGGAGCAACGGACGGATAACCGGCGGCAGCATCCGCTTCCAGAACGAGGACCTGGCGCAGAAAACGCCCGCGCAGATGCGCGCCATTCGCGGCAACGAGATCGCGATGATTTTTCAGGACCCGATGACCGCCCTGAACCCGGTGCTGACCATCGGCAAGCAGATGGCTGAGATCCTGATGCGCAACAAAGGACTCAGCAAAAAAGCGGCCAAAGCGGCGGCGATCGCCATGCTGGAACAGGTGGGCATTGCCGGGGCGGAACGCCGATACGACCAGTATCCCCACGAGTTCAGCGGCGGGATGCGCCAGCGGGTGATGATCGCGATTGCGCTCTCCTGCAACCCGAAGCTGCTGATTGCCGACGAACCGACCACCGCGCTGGACGTGACCATTCAGGCGCAGATCCTGCGCCTGCTGAAAAGCCTGCAGCAGCAGACCCGGACCGCGATTTTGCTGATCACCCACGATCTCGGCGTGGTGGCGCAGGTCTGCAGCCGCGTGGTGGTGATGTACGGCGGGCTGGTGATGGAGGAGGGGAGCGTGGAGGACATTTTTTACCGCCCTGCGCATCCGTACACCCAGGGGCTGCTGGCCTCGCTGCCGCGCCCGGATGAGGTGAATCAGCGTTTATCGCCCATTGAAGGTTCGCCGCCTGGCCTGCTTAACCCGCCGCCGGGCTGTCCGTTCGCGGAACGCTGCCCGAAGCGCATGCCCCAGTGTGAACGACAGCCCGCGCTTTACGCTACCGGAGAGAGCCATCGCGCCGCGTGCTGGCTATGGGCCGACAAGGAGGTTCAGGCATGAGTGAACAACGTGAACCCTTGGTGAGCGTGCGTGAACTGCGCAAACACTATCAGCTGAACGCAGGCCTGCTGCGCAAAGGCGTGGCCGTGAAGGCGGTTGACGGCGTGAGCTTTGATATTCAGCGCGGGGAAACGTTTGGCCTGGTGGGAGAGTCCGGCTGCGGAAAATCCACCCTCGGCCGTGCGATTTTACGCCTGTTTGATATCACGTCCGGTGAAATCCACTTTGCCGGGCATGAGATTGCCCACGCCGGTGAAAGAGAGCTTAAGCCGCTGCGCAAGCGGATGCAGGCGATTTTTCAGGATCCTTACTCCTCGCTCAACCCCGGTATGACCGTGCGGCAGCTGGTGGCCGAACCGATGCAGATCCACGGCTACAGCCGCGAAGAGCAGCGGGAGCGTACTGAAACCCTGCTCTACAAAGTCGGGCTTAAGCAGGAACACCTTGAACGCTTCCCGCACGAGTTCAGCGGCGGGCAGCGTCAGCGTATTAGCATCGCGCGGGCGCTGTCCGTGCGCCCGGAGTTTGTGCTGTGCGATGAGCCTCTCTCGGCGCTGGACGTCTCGGTGCAGGCGCAGGTGGTGAATATCCTGCAGGATCTGCAGCAGGAGCTGGGGCTAACCTACCTGTTCATCGCCCACGATCTCTCCATGGTGCGCCATATCTCCAGCCGCATTGGGGTGATGTATCTCGGTAAGCTAGTGGAGGTGGCCCCGGCGAATGCACTGTATCAACATCCGGCGCACCCTTATACCCGCGCGCTGCTGGCGGCGGTTCCCCGTCCCGATCCGCGCATCCGCAATCTCGAAGACGCCACCCTGCGCGGCGATATTCCAGGACCCACGTCCGCACTGCCGGGCTGTAAGTTCTGCAGCCGCTGCCCGCACGCCATGCCGGTTTGCCAGACGCTGGAGCCTGCCATGCGGGAGATTGCGCCAGGGCATTTCGCGGCATGCTGGCTGTTTAAGATTTGAGCCTTAAACGTGTCGGGTGGCGCTGCGCTTACCCGACCTACAGGGTTTTGTGTTATGTAGGCCGGGTAAGGCGAAGCCGCCACCCGGCATGACCGACGGCACAACGCTATCCCAACACCCGCTTCGCCCACGCCTCTACGTCATCGCCGCTGCCTAAATCCGCCTGCACCAGGCCGTTAACCATAAACGTCGGCGAGACGTGAATGCCGTTCTGGCGGGCGTATTTGCAGTGCCATTTTATCTCATTTTGCAGTTCCGGCCGGGCAAACGCGCCTGCAACCTGCACCCCGCTGTAGCCCTCGATTCGCGCGATAATCTCGTCCGGCGTGGCCTGCATATTCGGGCCGCTGCAGTGGTCGGTAAATTCGAACTCCTCGCGATGGTCGGCCACCGCCTGCATCACTTTACGCGCGGCGTCTTTGCCGTCCGGCAGCGTGGATGCCGCCAGAATGCAGCGCACAATCACCCCGGAAAATAGGTGCCACGGCTGAGATTGCAGGCGGATTTTGACCGTGACCTTGTCTTCCCCAACCTGTTCCAGAAACGCATTCAGCTTATTAAACGCCTTCACCGAGAAGGGGCAGGTTGGTTCCAGAAACACTTCAAAGGTACGCGGGCCGTGGCCCCATTCCAGCGCTTGCGCCTGTACGCTCATGTTGACTCCTGATGTTGTGAATTTTAGTTATTGTTGCGACGAATAATTTGCCACGCAGGTGTATGATAAATCCACCTCTGTCAGGTTAATTACAACGTGCAGACGACGACAACCCCTAAAAAATTGCCGCCTGCCTGTTTTAGGTTGGATACATGCGTAAAGGAAAGTTAAGCAGTGATGCGCCATTCGGGACGTTGTTAGGCTATGCGCCCGGTGGCGTGGCGATTTACTCTTCAAATTACGGCAGTCTGGACCCGCGCAGCTACCCGGAAGATGCGGATTTCCGCAGCTATATCGGCAACGAATACATGGGCCACAAGTGGCAGTGCGTTGAGTTCGCCCGCCGTTTCCTGTTCCTCAACTACGGCTTTGTCTTTACCGACGTCGGCATGGCGTGGGAGATCTTCTCCCTGCGCTTTTTGCGCGAGGTGGTGAACGACAACATCCTGCCGCTGCAGGCCTTCGCCAACGGTTCGAAACGCGCGCCGCGCGCCGGGGCGCTGCTGATCTGGCAAAAGGGCGGCGAGTTTCACGAGACCGGCCACGTGGCGGTGATCACCCAACTGCTGGACGATAAGGTGCGAATTGCGGAGCAGAACGTGATTCACTCCCCGCTGCCGCTCGGGCAGCAGTGGACGCGCGAGCTGCGTCTGAGCGTGGAGAACGGGTGTTATACGATCCATGACACCTTCAACGACACGGAGATCCTCGGCTGGATGATCCAGACCGACGACGCGGAACACAGCATTCCCCAGCCGGAAATCGACGGTGAACTGCTGAAAATCAGCGGCGCGCGGCTGAAAAACACGCGTCAGTTCGACGGAAAATGGCTTAATGAAGATGACGCCCTGCAGCAGGCGTACGTTCGGGCGAACGGCCACGCGATCAATAAAGATCCCTGCCAGTATTTCACCATCACCGAAAGCGCCGAGCAGGAGCTGATCAAAGCGACGAATGAGCTGCACCTGATGTACCTGCACGCGACCGACAAGGTGCTGAAAGACGACAGCCTGCTGGCGCTCTTCGACATCCCGAAAATCCTCTGGCCGCGCCTGCGCCTCTCCTGGCAGTGGCGTCGTCACCATATGATCACCGGTCGTATGGACTTCTGCATGGACGAGCGCGGCATTAAGGTGTACGAGTACAACGCCGACTCCGCGTCCTGCCACACCGAGGGCGGGCTAATCCTTGAAGAGTGGGTGAAAAACGGCTATCGCGGCGCGGGCCACAACCCGGCGGAAGGGCTGCTGGAAGAGCTGACCGGCGCATGGAAGCACAGCCACGCGCGGCCGTTCGTTCACATCATGCAGGATAACGACGTTGAAGAGGACTACCACGCGCTCTTTATACAGCGTTCGCTGATGCAGGCCGGGTTTGACACCAAAATTCTGCACGGACTGGAGGTGCTAAGCTGGGATGCCGCCGGGCAACTCATCGACGATGAAGGCCGACCCGTCAACTGCGTGTGGAAAACCTGGGCATGGGAAACGGCGATCGAGCAGATCCGCGAGGTCAGCGAAACCGAGTACGCCGCCGTGCCGATCCGCACCGGGCATCCCGAGGGCGAGGTGCGCCTGATAGATGTCCTGCTGCGCCCGGAGGTGCTGGTCTTCGAGCCGCTGTGGACGGTGATCCCCGGCAATAAGGCGATCCTGCCGGTGCTGTGGCAGCTGTTCCCGAACCACCGCTACCTGCTCGACACCGATTTTGAGGTTAACGGTCTGCTGAAGCAGACCGGATACGCCGTCAAGCCGATTGCCGGACGCTGCGGCAGCAATATCGATCTGATTAGCGCCCAGGACGAACTGCTGGATAAATCCAGCGGCAAGTTTGTCGACCGTAAAAACATCTACCAGCAGCTGTGGTGCCTGCCGAAGGTTGACGGGAAGTACATTCAGGTTTGTACCTTTACCGTTGGGGGGAACTATGGCGGAACCTGCCTGCGCGGGGATGACTCGCTGGTGGTGAAGAAAGAGAGCGATATTGAGCCGCTGATTGTGCTTAAAGATAAATGACGTCCACCCCGATGCACCCACATCCGCAAGCGATCCTTGCGGATGTTTTTACATTGACGGGATACTTAAATCTCTATAAGCCAGCATGGTCTTCAAGATAAATAATATTATCTGTATCGAAGCAGCCGTATAATTTAATGAGCTCGATATTCATTCTGTTGACATCGTTACCCGCATGTCCGTTCATAATGACAAACTTCACGTTTTTATTTTTCATGCTGAAAAAGGAAGAGCTGAAGCAGCCCGCGATGTTTTTAGGCAGTAAACCTTGCGCGTGCAGGTATTCTAAGGGGATATTGTCCGGGAGTTCGGTAATATTTTCCCCTAAGGCACTGCGGAGCGCATGATTACGTTCACCATTTACGGGATGGCCCTTATAAATGATATGCTTCTCGTCGGGCAGGGCGCCTGATGATTTAAGCTCTGCGATCTTTTTCAGCATCGCGCGATGATGCTCCTCTCTTTTTTGCACATCAATATAATATGTGGTTAAAAAGAGAACGGCCTCGTTGTTTTTTGCCGTTTCTGATAGCTGCGCTCTCAGCCCTTCAGGGATGGCTAACAGGCGATCCCATATTTTTACCGTTGATAACAAGGCTGGGTGAGCATCATCGTAATTCAGCGGCACCGTTGCGCGCTGAAGCTTATCAAAGAATCGGCTGCCTGATTGACTCTCACGAGGCGACTGGAGAAGGTAATATTTCGCATCAAGGAAATAATGCCAGACATAATTATCGACCACGTTCCATTCCCAGGCATCCAGGGGTTTATTTGAGGTTAAGAGATGATGAAGCACTTCCGCTCGCTCATGCATCATCTTACTCAATACTTTTCCGTCGAAGCGACGCATTTCGGCCCGCTGGAGAAGGGTTCCTGTACCATCGTCATACAGGTGAAGCTGCAGCGTGTCCTGCGGAATAAACGGCAGGATCTGTTTCAATAACGGCAGCAAAATATCCTGCGCACGAAAGATATTCGTATGTATTTCAACCTGAAAACCCGGCCTGTTAAGGATGAACCTGGCAACGCTATTCAGCTTTTGTGACAGGTTTTCATTCACTTTATATGCGTATACGGTTCTGCCATTTTGTATTTCATCGATATTAATTTTGAGTCTTTCGAGGATCAGGATGCTATACACGTTTTCATCATCAATCGACTGAACATAATTGATGAGCTGCTGCGTCAAAGGAAGTGATGCCGGTTCAATATAGATTTTTAACGTTTTAATACTCATGGACAAACCCATGCCAGAAAGCCAATTTCATCCTAATGCAATTGATGTGCCATATATTTTTATCAATTCTATTAGTCACTTATCCGTCAGGAGGCGAAAGGGGAGGAAGCATTTTTTCCGCTGCTGGAAGATAAGCGTCAACCTCATATGACGCAGGCTTTGCCCCCCGCAGATTTTTTTCTCCCTGAGCGAAACCTTCGGGGCTTAGCGTGCGAACTATTATTCATACAGCACCTTTTTCCCTGATGGAGCCGACCATGAAACGTTTAAAAACCCTGTCCGCCGCCGCCGTACTCACGCTTTCTCTCTTCACCCTGAGCGCCAATGCCGCCCTTGAGGCGGGCGCGAGCGCCCCTGACTTTAGCCTGCAGGGCGCTCTGGGGGGAAAACCGCTGACCTTCTCCCTCAAGCAGGCGCTGCAAAAAGGCCCGGTCGTCCTCTATTTCTTCCCGGCTGCATTTACCAAAGGCTGTACCCTTGAGGCGCACGCCTTCGCCGAAGCAACCGACGACTTTAAAAAACTGGGGGCGACCGTTGTGGGCGTCACCGCCGGGAATGTCGATCAGGTGGATGAATTTTCGAAGCTGGAGTGTCGGGATAAATTTGCCGTGGCGGCCGATCCCGGCGCGAAAGTGGCTTCCGAGTATCAGACCCTGATGCAGATGAACGGCAAAACCGTTTCTGACCGGACGTCGTTCGTTATCGCGCCGGACGGTAAAATCCTGCTGAGCTATACCGACCGCAACCCTGACGAACACATCCAGAAAACCATGGATGCGGTGAAAAAATACGCGAATTCACACTCGTAACTTAGCTGCCGGGGTTCGCTATGCTAACAGCCATGCTGGCCGCCTTTGTGGGCGGCATTATTCTTAACTTTATGCCCTGCGTGTTCCCGGTGATCTCCCTCAAGGCGCTGGGCATTCTGCGCCATCAGGGTGACACCAAAAGCGCGCGCACCGAAGGGCTTGGTTTTCTGCTGGGGGTGATTTTTACCATGCTGGTCCTGGCGGGCGTGCTGCTGGCGCTGCGAGCGGGAGGAACGGCCGTCGGCTGGGGGTTCCAGCTCCAGTCTCCGCTGGTGATTGCTGCCCTGGCGCTGATTATCCTCGGCGCGGCGCTGAACCTGCTTGGCGTGTTTGAAGTGGGATTGTCGCTGCAGCGGGCGGGAGAGATCTCGGTTGGCCGCGGGGCCTTTACCCGCTCGGCGTTAACCGGGGCGCTGGCGATAGTGGTAGCAACACCCTGCTCGGCGCCCTTCATGGCGGGAGCCGTAGGGTATGCGCTGGTGCAGCCACCGGTGGTGTCGCTGGGCATTTTTCTCGCGCTGGCGCTAGGGTTTGCCGCGCCCTTTACCCTGATCTCACTGTTCCCGGCGATAGCCGAACGCCTGCCGCGACCCGGCGCCTGGATGGATGTTCTCAAGCGCGGGCTGGCTTTTCCGATGCTGGGGGCATTCGCCTGGCTGGTGTGGGTATTGACGCAGCAGGCAGGTACGACGGCGCTGGCGGTTATGCTGGCCTGCGCCGTGGTGGTGGCTTTTGCGGCGTGGCTGTACGGCATCGCCCAGCGTAGGCGCTACATCGGGCAGTCATACAAAGCGCTGCTGGCGGTAACGGTGGTACTGTTTGTGGCGGCAGTAGGCCCTCTGCCGGGAATGCTGCACACACAGCCATCGCAGCCGGACGCGCCGGGTGCGGAAAACATCACGCGGGTGACATGGTCGCCGCAGACGGTTGAGGAGATGCGCGGGCACGGTAAAGCCATCTTTGTCGATTTTACCGCGTCGTGGTGCATTACCTGTCAGGTCAACGAGCGGACGTCACTTTCAACAGCGGCGGTGAAGCAGGCGCTTGCCAGAACGGGCACCGTCTATATGGTGGCGGATTCAACCAAATTTAACGCCGATATCGATGACGCGATGAGCACGTTCGGGCAGGGCGGTTTGCCGCTGTATGTGGTCTACCCGGCGGATGGCGGCGCGCCGAAAGTATTGCCGCAGGTACTGACCCCCGCGATTGTGGTTGACGCGCTTAATCAGGCATCCGGTAAAAAAGCATGAGGTAACGCGCATGGCGGAATATGGATAGCGGCTTAGCGCCGCGCGAAGCATGGCCCGCACTGATGGCAAGCGCGCAGGCGGGCGATCGCGATGCGTATACGCATCTGTTGCGGGCCATCGTTCCGGCGATCCGGGGCATTGTCCGCAAACAGATTGCCGATCGCGTGCTGGTGGATGACGTCATCCAGGATGTTCTGCTGACGGTTCATCGGATACGGCATACCTACGATCCTGCCTGTCCTTTTCTGCCGTGGCTGATGGCGATTACGCAGGCCCGGACCATTGACGCATTGCGCAAGCGTGGCCGCCATCGGCTGCGTGAGGCGAATGACGAGGATCTGCCTGACTCAGCCTCAGAGAGCATGCCGGACCCGGATGAGCGAGGGGAGGAACTGGTGCTGATATTAGACCAGCTTCCCGTGCGCCAGCGTCAGATTGTGGAGCATATCCACCTGCAGGAGATGAGCCTCGCCGAGGCCGCCGCGCGCAATAATCTAAGCGTGGCAGCGGTGAAGTCGTTACTGCACAGAGCAATCACTAACCTTCGCCGGATGGGAGCAAAACATGGCCGATCATGATGTGTTAATTTCGCAGCTCAGTCAGGATGCCGGGCCGGTACGCCGCCTGTGGCCGAACAGCCTGCGCGTGGCCGCCTGGCTGCTGACGGCGCTGCCCTGCGGCTGGTTAAGCAGCCTGGTGTTTTACAGAGCCGTGACGGACTGGACGCAATCCGGCGCGCTGTTGGCGGCGCTGCAGCTTTTGGTCGCGTTCATCACCGGCACGCTGGCCATTCGCAATGCTTTTTTATTAAGCATTGCCGGGCGCAGGCCGCTGGGCTGGAAATGGTTTATACCGTTAATTGCGCTTTGGCTGTGCTGCGCGATGCTCAGCCTCGGGCACTCGCCCCTGCAGGCGCATCACCCTGATGAAGTGAACTGCTATCTGTATATGATGGCGGTGAGCGCACCAATGATGGCGATTGTGATTGGCTACTTGCGCCGGACGCGGTCGCTTTATCCGCTGCGCACGCTGGCCGTAGCCGGCGCTGGCGTGGCGTGTATGGCGCTGACGCTGCTGTTGTTTTGCCATCCGGTGGAAGTGCATCCGCTGGACTTTTTGCTGCACGTAGCGGCGGCGGGAACAATTGTTGTGGCGACGATGGTAATGGGATGGCGGTTGGTGAGGGTAGGGGAGCAGAAAAGCAAAAACCCGCCTTGTGGGCGGGTTCTTTAAATAGTGGTGCCCGGACTCGGAATCGAACCAAGGACACGGGGATTTTCAATCCCCTGCTCTACCGACTGAGCTATCCGGGCAACGGGGCGCATTAAACCCGATTCACCCTTCGCCGTCAACGAAATTTATTGATTTCGCTACAGACTGCACACTCTCTCACCAGTTCGCCGTAATCTTAGGCAAAAAAGTGCGTCCAGAGCGCGGACAGCGGCATGGCGAGCAGCAGGGCGGGCAGCATGTTGACCACTGCAAACATCTTTATCCCGCAGATGCGCAGCCCCGTAGCCAGCAGCAGCAGGCCGCCAACGGCGGTGAAGTCCGCCATCATTGCTGGCGTGGTCAGCGGCAGGATCAGCGTGGCGCAGGTAGCAAGCGCCAGCTGGATCAGCAGCATAGGCACGCAAATCGCCGCAACGGCGATGCCGAGCGTGGTGGCGAAAATGGTGGCGGTAAAGAAATCGAGAAACGCCTTAGCAATCAATATGCTGGGATCGCCGGTCATCCCTTCCTGCATCGAACCGAAAATCCCCGTGCCGCTGGCGCAAAACAGAATAATGATGGCGACATAGTTCTGAATAAACGTCTCATGCGTGCCGTGTTTCGCCTTGCCGGGGCGGGCAATCAGGTTTTTGGCTCTGCCTACCGCGTTATTGATGCCTTTTTCCAGGTAGCAGAACTCGCCGATCAGCGCGCCGAGCAGGGTCGCCAGCACCATCACCGGCAGGTTGGCGCATTTAATCACTAAAAGTATGCCGATGCCCAACGATGCCAGCCCAAATATCGACGGCATCGAGGAGCGAATACGCTCCGGCAGCCGCTGGCTTAGAAGCGCGCCCAGAACGCCGCCCAGTAAAACGGCTCCGGCGTTAATAAAGGGTCCGATAACCACGGTTAACTCCTGTTACTTAATCATTGGTATTGCATGATTATGACACGTCAAGGCTGCATCTGGCTTAGCTTTGCAAGGCTTAGTGCATACTGATTCTCTGTTGCACCTAAAAATAAAAGGTGACATTATTGCGCGAATTTTCTCCTCCCTGTCTCACCGCCCGGTGAGGGTAACTGCGCCTATGAAAACCATGAAAATTGCCGTCAGCCGCGAGCTGGTCTCCGCTGTCTCTACGCACCGCGAAAAGGTAACGCTGGACAGCACCGATTTTACCGACGTGGCGGCAGTCGTCATTACGGTGGCGGAAAGCCGCAGCGGCATTCTTGCGCTGCTGAAACGCACGGGCTTTCAGCTGCCGGTGTTTATGTTCTCGCAGGAGCCGACGGAGGTTCCTGAAGGCGTCACCGCCACCCTCGCCGGTAAAGCGCAAGAGTTCCTGGAACTGGAATCTGCCGCCTGCCGTTACGAAGAGAACCTGCTGCCGCCCTTTTTTGACACCCTGAGCCAGTACGTGGCGATGGGGAACAGCACCTTTGCCTGTCCGGGCCACCAGCACGGCGCGTTTTTCAGGAAGCATCCGGCGGGGCGGCAGTTCTATGAGTTCTTCGGTGAGAACGTCTTTCGCGCCGATATGTGCAACGCGGACGTGAAGCTGGGCGATCTGCTTATCCACGAAGGTTCCGCCAAGCACGCGCAAAAGTTCGCGGCGAAAGTCTTTAATGCCGATAAAACCTACTTCGTGCTGAACGGCACCTCAGCCGCGAATAAGGTTGTCACCAACGCGCTGCTGACCCGCGGTGACCTGGTGCTGTTTGACCGCAATAACCACAAATCTAACCATCACGGCGCGCTGATTCAGGCAGGGGCTACGCCGGTCTACCTTGAGGCGGCGCGAAACCCGTTCGGCTTTATCGGCGGGATCGATGAACACTGCTTCGACGATGCGTACCTGCGCAATCTGATCCGTGACGTGGCGCCAGAGAAGGCCAACGAGGCCCGCCCGTTCCGCCTGGCCATCATTCAGCTGGGCACCTACGACGGCACGATCTATAACGCGCGTCAGGTGATCGACAAGATCGGCCACCTCTGCGACTACATCCTGTTTGACTCCGCGTGGGTGGGCTACGAGCAGTTTATTCCAATGATGGCGGAAACGTCCCCGCTGTTGCTGGAGCTGAACGAGAACGATCCGGGCATTTTCGTGACCCAGTCGGTGCATAAGCAGCAGGCAGGGTTCTCGCAAACCTCGCAGATCCATAAAAAGGATAACCACCTTCGCGGTCAGGCGCGCTTCTGCCCGCACAAGCGGCTGAATAATGCCTTTATGCTGCACGCGTCCACCAGCCCGTTTTATCCGCTGTTTGCGGCGCTGGACGTAAACGCCAAAATTCACGAAGGCGAAAGCGGACGCAGGCTGTGGGCGGAGTGCGTCGAGCTGGGCATTGAGGCGCGCAACGCCATCATTGCCAACTGCCATATGATCAAACCCTTCATTCCACCGACGGTGGCGGGGCGTCCGTGGCAGGATCATGCGACACACACCATTGCCAGCGAGCGTCGTTTCTTCAGCTTCGAGCCGGGGGCAAAATGGCACGGTTTTGAGGGCTATGCCCGCGAGCAGTATTTTGTCGACCCGTGCAAGCTCCTGCTGACCACGCCGGGTATCGATGCCGAAACCGGGGAGTACACGGACTTCGGTATCCCGGCGACGATTCTGGCGCACTACCTGCGCGAGAACGGCATCGTGCCGGAAAAGTGCGATCTCAACTCAATCCTGTTCCTGCTGACGCCTGCCGAAAGCAGCGAGAAGCTGGCGCAGCTGGTTGCGATGCTGGGTCAGTTTGAGCAGCATATTGAAGACGACACCCCGCTGGCCGACGTGCTGCCGACCATTTTCCAGAAATATCCCGTGCGCTACCGTGATTACACGATCCGCCAGCTGTGCCAGGAGATGCACGATCTCTACGTCAGCTTTAACGTGAAGGATCTGCAGAAGGCGATGTTCCGTCAGGAGAGCCTGCCAGCGGTGGTGATGAACCCGCAGGATGCCAACCGGGAGTATATTCGCGGCGAGGTGGAGCTGGTTCGCATACGGGATGCCGCAGGGCGCATTGCCGCGGAGGGCGCGCTGCCTTATCCCCCTGGCGTGCTGTGCGTGGTGCCGGGTGAAGTCTGGGGCGGGGCGGTGCAGCGTTACTTCCTGGCGCTGGAGGAGGGCATTAACCTGCTGCCGGGCTTCTCGCCGGAGCTGCAGGGCGTATACAGCGAGAAGGATGCGGACGGGATTAAGCGGCTGTATGGGTACGTGTTGAGGTAGTGTGGGCCGTTGGCCTCACCCCTCACCCTAACCCTCTCCCCAAAGGGGAGAGGGGATTGCACGGAGCCGTCTTTTCACCCTCGCCCCTTTGGGGAGAGGGCCGGGGTGAGGGGAGCTATGCCGCACTACGTTTGTACATCCTCCTCGGATGCCCAATTTTCCCGTACAGCATCTCCACGCTGAGAAACCCCGCCTCGACGCAGTGTTCCAGATAGCGCCGGGTGGTGGTTTTACTCAAACCCGTCTCGCTCACCACTTCGTCCACCGAAAAACAGTGCGTCGCCTTGTCGTTAAAAAGCGTTTGTACCCGCGCCAGCGTGTTTTCCTCAATGCCTTTGCTGCCGTTATCCTGGCGGTAATTTTTCGCCTGCAGCAGATAAAGGGAATCCACGTTCTGCTGGTCGACAATCTTCCAGACGCGCTGCTGCTCGGCGAACTGCACAAAGCGCTCCAACGACTGGCTGAGCCGTTTCCAGGACACCGGTTTGAGGATGTAGTCAAACGCCCCGTTGCGGATCGCCTGGCTGCATGTGTCCATATCGCTGGCGGCGGTAATGAAAATCACCGAGCAGTTGGCGCGGGCCAGCATTGGATTGCTGATAAGCGTGATGCCCTTGCCGTCCGGCAGGTAGTTATCCAACAGCATCAGCTGCGGCTGCTTGCTCTCAAGCTGTGCCTGCGCGTCCGCCAGCGACGTGGCAATCCCCACCAGCCTCAGACGCGGATGTTTACTGATTAACTCCGCGTGCAGCTGCGCCAGTTCGTTCTCGTCTTCAACAATCAGTACGTCGATAAGTTCATGTTGCATAATCAGTATCTTCCATTTCCTGTGCAGGACGTCGGGCGGCATCCGTAGCGGGAATAAAGAGAGAGAAAATAGCCCCGCGCGGGGTGTTATCGGCAACTTCTATTGTGCCGCCCGCCTGCGTGACATAGCTTTCGATCAGATACAGGCCAATGCCATGATCGCCGCGCGTTTTGGTGGTGATGCCGCGTTCAAATATTCGATCGCGGATCGCCGGTTTAATGCCGACGCCCTGGTCGGCCACTTCCACGATCAGCTCCCGCTCGCTCAGCTTAATCAGTACGTCGACTGGGGCATGCGGCAGCGGCGAGCGCTGCGTCGCCTCAATGGCGTTATCCAGCAGGTTCCCAATAATCGAGATAAGTTCCGATTCAAGCAGCGGCAGGAAAGGCTTGTCCATTCGGCAGGCCGGATCGAAGCTCAGCTCCACGCCCTTCTCGCGGGCGCGGGCGGCTTTGCCCAGCAGCAGGCCGCACAGCATCGGAGAGCTAAAGCGCGACGAGATAAAGTCCAGCAGCTCCTGCGCATGCTCTGACTGCGCCTGAATATAGCCAATGGCCTCCTCGTAGCGCCCCATATGCAGCAGGCCTGAAAGGGTGGTCATCCGGTTAAGCTGCTCGTGGCGCATGATGCGCAGGTTATCAACGTAGCGCTTAACCTGGCTGAGCTGGGCGCTGAGCGAGTCGATCTCGTTGCGATCGCGGAAGGTGATCACCCATCCCTGGAGCGAATCTTCCAGCATGATCCGCACCCGGCTGGCAATTACGGTGAGGTCGTTAAAGCGGCAGATCTCATCGTGGGTATCTTTCGCCAGCATGGTCTGGGGAGTGAAGAATGGCACCGGATCGATCACCTGGCTTATCAGCTGCCCCCGAAGTTCGCGAGCAGGCTGGCTTAATCCCAATAATTTACGCGCCGCCTGATTGATCACCTCAATGCGCAGATCGTCGTCGATGGCGATCACCCCTTCGTAGATGGACTCCATCATCGCTTTCTGCTGGCGCACCAGCAGGCCGATCTCGCGCGGTTCCAGAGAGAAGATCTGCTTTTTAATACTGCGGGTGAAGAACCAGGAGAAGATAAACAGGGCGATCAGCAGCAGCACGGCCGCAATCAGGATGTTGACCACTTTGCTAACGGTGATGGTGTCCAGGTAGCTCGTGAGATAGCCCACCGAGACAATCCCCACCACCTGCCCGGCATCGTTAAAAATGGGCGCTTTGCTGCGCAGCGAAATGCCTAAGCCGCCCTTGCGGATCGTGGTGGTGCTTTTCCCGTGCAGGACCTCTTCGTTATCTCCCCCGACAAGCGTCTTTCCCACCCGGTCGGCAAAGACGGAGTGAAAAAGATGAAGGCCTTTATTGTCGCCAATCACAATAAAGCTGGCGTCGCTGTGGGCGGCTAATTTCTGCATGAAGTCATGGATGCCCTGGATATCCTTTTGTTCGACCTCTTTTCGCAGGGAAGGAATAAGGGCGATTTCCTCAGCCTGTATTTTTGCGCGTGCGCTCATTTCCTGATAAAGCTGCCTGCCGACGTCGACATAATAATATCCGCCCAGCAGCGCAAACAGCACTGAGAAAAAGGCGACCAGTGAAATAAACAGCTTGATCTGAAACGACACTTTCATAACTATCACGTCTGGTATCAACAGGTCGACTCAATATATCATCTTTTAACAAAGGGATGCCCGCTTTGCCGAAAACTTGTGATCCCTTGCACAGCACGCTCTGTAAAAGATTTATCTGAAAGAGCTTGCGCCTTAAGGCTAAATTAATAAATGTTATTTGTATGTTCAATTAAGAAAAAAAACCATAAAAACCACGGCAATAAATAAGCTATAAATCACATTAAATAAAAGAAACCATTAAAACCATAGCTGCCATTAAAACTTCGCTTTTAATATGCCATTCCTCACATAAAGTAAGCCTTTGTGACTCTAAGCTGAACGCACAAAATAACTAAGGGGCTTATTATGAGCACAACTGACGATTCTTTCTCTGTTACCCACGACCCGATTGAAATTCAGCGACCTTCGCTCAAAGAGCGCTGGTGGCATATTATGGATACCTGGAAAATCGGGATTATTCCTCTGCCGCTGTTCGTGCTGGCGGGCGCGCTGATTGCCATTGATTGCCTGGGCGGAAAGCTGCCGAGCGACATCGTGGTCATGGTGGCCACGCTGGCCTTCTTCGGCTTTGCCTGCGGCGAGTTCGGCAAACGCTTGCCGATTGTCGGCAAGCTCGGCGCGGCGGCGATTTGCGCCACCTTTATCCCTTCCGCTCTGGTCTACTACGGCCTGCTGCCGGACGTGGTGGTCGAGTCCACCACCAAGTTCTACAAATCCACCAACATTCTCTACCTCTACATCTGCTGCATTATCGTTGGCAGCATCATGAGCATGAACCGCACGGTGCTGATTCAGGGCTTCCTGCGCATCTTCTTCCCGATGCTGTGCGGTGAAATCGTCGGCATGCTGGTGGGGATGGGCGTCGGCCTGGCGCTGGGCCTTGAGCCGTTCCAGATCTTCTTCTTTATCATTCTGCCGATTATGGCGGGCGGCGTCGGGGAAGGGGCAATCCCGCTTTCCATCGGCTATGCCACCCTGCTGCACATGGACCAGGGCGTGGCGCTCGGCCGCGTGCTGCCGATGGTCATGCTCGGCGGCCTGACGGCAATCATCATCTCCGGCTGCCTGAACCAGCTCGGTAAACGCTACCCGCACCTGACCGGCGAAGGCCAGCTGATGCCGAACCGCGCGAATGCCGATACCACCGTTTCTCAGCCTGCGTTCTCCGGCAAAGCGGACGTCACCACTATCGCCTCCGGCGCGCTGCTGGCGGTGCTGCTCTACATGCTGGGCATGCTCGGCCACAAGCTGATTGGCCTGCCTGCGCCGGTCGGCATGCTGTTTATGGCGGTGCTGGTGAAGCTCTGCAACGGCGCCTCTCCGCGCCTGCTGGAAGGCTCGCAGGTGGTGTACAAATTCTTCCAGACCTCCGTGACCTACCCAATCCTCTTCGCCGTCGGCGTGGCCATCACCCCGTGGCATGAGCTGGTGGCGGCGTTCACCGTCAGCAACCTGCTGGTGATCGTCAGCACCGTTTCCGCGCTGGTGGCGACCGGCTTCTTCGTCGGCAAAAAGATTGGCATGCACCCGATTGATGTCGCCATCGTTTCCTGCTGCCAGAGCGGCCAGGGCGGTACCGGCGACGTGGCGATCCTGACCGCAGGCAACCGCATGAGCCTGATGCCGTTCGCCCAGATTGCTACCCGAATCGGCGGGGCGATTAACGTCTCTATCTCACTGCTGATTCTGGGCAACTTCCTCGTCTAAGTTTTCAGGAAATAACAATGAAACTCGCAAGCTTTTTATACCAGGGAAAACGCAGCTACGGCATCGTCCAGGCCGAGGGCGTGATTGATTTAGGCCGCCGTCTGGGCGACCGCTACGGCGACCTCAAGGCGCTGCTGCAGGGCAATGGGCTGGCGCAGGCCACCCGCTTTCTGAACGATGCGGTAGACGTGCCGCTAAGCGCCATCACCTTCTTACCGGTGATTGTGCAGCCGGAAAAAATCCTCTGCGTGGGCATGAACTACGCCGACAAGCGCAAGGAGTTTGACCAGCACAACCCGGCCCCGACGCTGTTTGTCCGCTTCCCGGATTCACAGACCGGCCACAACGAGCCGGTGCTGAAGCCGCGCCACTCCAGCGAATTCGATTACGAAGGCGAGCTGGCGGTGATCATCGGCAAAGGCGGTGAGAACATCAGCCGCGACGACGCCCTGCGCCATGTGGCGGGCTACAGCTGCTATATGGACGGCTCGGCCCGCGACTGGCAGCACACCTGGTTTACCGCCGGTAAAAACTGGCGTCAGACCGGCGCGTTTGGCCCGTGGATGGCGACGGCGGACGAGATCCCGGATCCGCATCAGCTGGCTATCCGCACCTGGCTGAACGGCCGCATGGTGCAGGAAGACAACACCAGCAGCATGATCCACAAGGTTGCGGAGCTGATCGAGTACATCAGCACCTTCACCCGCCTCAGCCCGGGCGACGTGATCATCACCGGATCTCCGGGCGGCGTGGGTAAAAAGCGCAACCCGCCGCTGTTTATGAAGGAGGGCGATCGCATTGAGGTGGAGATCGAGCATATCGGTCACCTGAGCAACGTGATTATGGAAGCGCCGGCCGTCGGGCTTGCGGCAGCACACTGAGGAAGGCGGCATGCACTCGCAACCCATCGATTTTCGCCACACCGTCGTGGCGAAACATCCTGAACGCTTAAGCCAGATCCGCTACCTGCTGGCAGACAGCGGCCTTGGCCTGGACAACGACATCACGCTGTTTGTCGAAGCCTGGTCCGGCGCGCAGCTGGTGGGTTGCGCAGGGCTTGCCGCCAACGTCATCAAGTGCGTGGCGGTCGACGAACAGCTTCGCGGCGAGAACCTCAGCGCGCGGCTGTTGGCAGAGGTGGAAAATGCGGCGCTGGCGCGCGGCCATTTTCACCTCTTCCTCTGCACCCGTCCGTGCAACCGGGAGCGCTTTGCCCGCAGCGGCTTCTGGCCGATTGCCCAAAGCGGGAACAACGCGGTGCTGATGGAGAACACCCCGCAGGGGATCGAGCGCTACTGCCGCTCCCTGCGCGCGAAGCGCAGGTGCGGGGAGAACATTGGCGCGATAGTGATGAACGCCAATCCGTTCACCCTCGGCCACCGCCATCTGGTGGAGCAGGCGGCGCAGCGGTGCGACGCTCTGCATCTGTTCGTGGTGCGTGAAGACGCCTCGTTCTTCCCGTTCAGCGCGCGCCTCGAGATGGTGCGCGCGGGCGTGGCGCATCTGCAGAACGTGGTGGTGCATGAAGGTTCGCAGTACATCATCTCCCGAGCCACCTTCCCGGCCTACTTCCTGAAGGAGACCGGCAGGGTGCAGCAGGCGTGGAGCGAGATTGACGTGCTGATTTTCCGGGACTTCATCGCCCCGGCGCTCGGCATCACGCACCGCTTCATCGGCTCGGAGCCGTTCTGCGATATCACCCGCCAGTACAACCAGACGCTGCACGACCTGCTGGCCTCGCATATTGAAGTGGTGGAAATGCCGCGCATCAAGGCCACCGGCAACGCCATTTCGGCCTCGGAAGTGCGCCGCTTGCTCAAGACACAGCAGTTTTCCCGGATCCGGGAGATTGTCCCGGACTCCACCTTCGCGCACCTCGAAGCACACTATCGTGCGAGTGCGGAAGTCGCATAACTATCAGGAATTTATCATGAATATTGTAAGGGAGGCGCTGGCCGGAACGCAGGAGTCCAGCGACCTGATGGTGAAAATCGCTCCCGCTCACGGCGAGCTGGAGATAGTCATCCACAGTGAAGTGATTAAGCAGTTTGGCGAGCAGATTCGCCAGGTGGTCAACGACACGTTGCGCGCCATGAATGTGCACCAGGGACTCATCATTATTGAAGACAAAGGGGCGCTGGACTGTGTGATCCGCGCCCGCCTGCAAAGCGCGCTGATGCGTGCCGCCGATGAACAGGCCATCAGCTGGGGGGCGCTGAAATGAGCAAACTCCGCCGCAGCATGCTGTTCCTGCCGGGCGCCAACGCCGCTATGCTCTCCACCGCCTTTATCTACCGTCCCGACTCCATCATGTTTGACCTTGAGGACGCCGTCGCCCTGCGCGAGAAGGATACCGCGCGCATGCTGGTGTTCCACGCGCTGCAGCACCCGATGTATCAGGATATCGAAACCGTGGTGCGCATTAACCCGCTCAGCACGCCGTTTGGCCTGCTGGATCTGGAGGCCGCCGTGCGGGCCGGCGTGGACGTGATCCGCCTGCCGAAAACCGACACCCCGGACGATATCTACGAGCTGGAAGGCCACCTTGAGCGTATCGAGCGCGAGTGCGGCCGCGAGGTCGGCTCCACCCGCGTGATGGCGGCGATTGAATCGGCCATTGGCGTTATCAACGCCGTGGCGATTGCCCGCAGCTCTGTGCGCCTCATCGGCATCGCGCTGGCCGCCTTTGACTACGTGATGGACATGCAGACCGAGCGCGGCGACGGCACCGAGCTGTTCTACGCCCGCTGCGCCGTGCTGCACGCCGCCCGCGCGGCGGGCATCGACGCCTTCGACGTGGTGTGGTCAGACGTTAACGACGAGGCCGGGTTCCTGCGCGAGGTCGATCTGATCCGCAAGATGGGCTTCAACGGCAAATCGCTGATTAACCCGCGCCAGATTGACCTGCTGCACAACGCCTACGCCCCGACGCAGGAAGAGGTGGATCACGCCAGAAGGGTGATTGAGGCGGCAGAAGAGGGCGAGCGTAACGGCCTGGGCGTGGTGTCGCTCAACGGCAAAATGGTGGATGCACCGATTATTAACCACGCGCAGGTGGTGCTGGAGCGTGCGGCGGCCTCCGGCGTGCGTCGGTAAGGATGAGATGATGAATCAGACAGAACTTCTTCACGTGAATTTTCCCCATCTGCGGGACTTAAAACCCTTCGATACCGCCCACAGCGCCACGCCGTGGCTGGCGGACAGCGACGCGAAGCACAGCCGCAAGCTCTGCGCCTCTGTTGAAGAGGCCGTTAAGCGCTGCGGCCTGCAGGACGGGATGACCATCTCCTTCCACCACGCGTTTCGCGAAGGCGACAGGGTGATCAACACCGTCGTGGCGCTACTGGCGCGGATGGGCTTCAAAAACCTGACGCTGGCCTCCAGCTCGCTGATGACCTGCAACGACGCGCTGATCGAGCATATTGAAAGCGGCGTCATCACCCGGATTTACACCTCGGGCATGCGCGGCAGGCTGGCGGACGCCATCTCCCACGGGCTGATGGACGAGCCGGTGCAGATTCACTCCCACGGCGGGCGCGTGAAGCTGCTCCAGGACGGCGAGCTGAATATCGACGTGGCGTTTCTCGGCGTGCCGTGCAGCGATGAGTTTGGCAACGCCAACGGAACGCACGGTAAATCGTGCTGCGGATCGCTCGGCTACGCGATGGTGGACGCGCACTTTGCCCGCAAGGTGGTGCTGCTGACCGAAGCCCTGGTGCCGTTCCCCAATATGCCCGCCAGCCTGGGGCAGGACCAGGTGGACTACATCGTGCAGGTTGAAAGCGTAGGCGACCCGGCGAAAATTAGCGTCGGCGCGGCGCGCGTCACCAGCAACCCGCGCGAGCTGATGATTGCCCGCTATGCGGCGGACGTCATTGAACACTCCGGCTACTTCAAACCGGGCTTCTCGATGCAGACCGGCTCCGGCGCGGCGGCGACAGCCTGCACGCGCTTTATGGAAGAGAAGATGGAGCGCAGCGGCGTGAAGGCGCGCTTTGCGCTCGGCGGCATCACCGGCAGCCTGGTGGATCTGCACGAGAAGGGGCTGATCGAAAAGCTGCTCGACACCCAGTGCTTTGACGGCCAGGCGGCGGCTTCGCTGGCGCGCAACCCGAACCACGTGGAGATCTCCACCAACGTTTACGCCAACCCCGGCAGCAAGGCGGCAAGCTGCGACCAGCTCGACGTGGTGATCCTCAGCGCGCTGGAAATCGACGTCGATTTCAACGTCAATGTGATCACCGGCTCCGACGGGGTGATGCGCGGCGCGTCCGGCGGACACTGCGACGTGGCCGCCGCGGCGAACCTGACCATTGTGGTCGCGCCGCTGCTGCGCAGCCGTATTCCGACGGTCGTGAAGCGGGTTACCACGCGCCTCACGCCGGGCGAAAGCATCGACGTGCTGGTCACCGACCACGGCATTGCGGTCAATCCGGCGCGCCCGGAGATCCGCGAGCGGCTGCAGGAAGCCGGGCTCAACGTTGTGGATATCAGCGCGCTTTACGAGCGGGCGATTTCCCTGACGGGCGTACCGAAACCGATTGAATTTACCGACAAAATCGTCGGGGTGATCCGCTACCGCGACGGCAGCGTGATCGACACCGTACGGCAGGTAAAGGAGTAGTTATGACAACAGCGACACCCGTGCGGGCGGGTGTCAGCCTGGACGAACTGCTGGCGGCGAAAGATCGCCGCGCGGCGCGCCAGGCTGACATGCTTGAGCACTATCAACAACCGGTGATCTCCCTCACGCTGGTCACGCCTGGGGAAATCAAAGACAGCCTGCGCTATCGCAATACCATGGGCGTGGCGCTGCAAATGTGCGACCAGCTGCTGTGGGAAAACCGCTGGCAGGTGCTGGACCGCCAGGTGCTGTGGCTCCCGACCGGGCCAGAAGCCCTGTGGTGCGTGGCCCATCCGGCGGCGGAAATCAAAGCGCACTGTGCGGATCTGGAGCAGACGCACCCGCTCGGCAGGCTGTGGGATCTGGATGTGATCTGCCCTCAGCACGGCCACGTCGGGCGTCAGTCGCTGGGGGCGAATCTCAGACGCTGCCTGATCTGCGACGAGCCCGCTCACGCCTGCTCCCGTTCGCGAAAGCATCCTGTTGAGGCGGTAGTTTCCCGCGTGGAGAAGACGATCGATGACTGGTTTGCTCGCGACTAAAACGCGCCCGGCTGACGTGCCCGCGCTTGCCGAAGCGGCGCTGTGGCAGGAGCTGGAGCTGACGCCCAAGCCGGGGCTGGTGGACAAACTCAATAACGGTTCCCATCGCGACATGGACCACGCGCTGTTCGTGCGCAGCATTGCGGCGATTACGCCGTGGTTTTCGCGCTTTGCCGAGCTGGGCAGTGTGCATGCGGATAAGCCCGCTGACGCACAGCTGCGGATTATCCGCCCGATGGGGATGGCCTGCGAGCAGGCGATGTACGCCGCAACGGGCGGAGTGAACGCGCACAAAGGCGGGATTTTTGCCCTGGGTTTACTGTGCTTCGCTGCCGGACGTGTGAAAAATATCTCCGCTGACAGCCTCTGCTGTGAGGTGAGTAACATCTGCAGCGGGCTGGTGTCGCGTGAGCTGGCCGGGCGCAGCGGGCAGGCGACGGCGGGCGAGCGGCAGTTTCAGCAGTACGGTTTAACCGGCGCGCGCGGCGAGGCGGAAAGCGGCTTTGCAACGGTGCGCAGGGCTTTGGATGCGTGGAACGGTCGGTCGCTTCACGGCCTGCTGCTGCGCCTGATGGCGGTTAATCAGGACAGCAATCTCGTGTCGCGCGGCGGCATTGAAGGGCTGCGCTACGTTCAGAGCTATGCGCGGGAATTACTGGCTAACGGCTGGGATCGCGAGGCGCTGCTTAAGATGGATAAGGCATTGATTGAACGGAATTTAAGCCCGGGCGGCAGCGCAGATTTGCTGTCGGTGGGGTGGGTGCTGTCTGCAATAAAATAGCCGGGTGGCGCTAACGCTTACCCGGCCTACTCTCCGTGCTTTTGTAGGCCCGGTAAGGCGAAGCCGCCACCGGGCAAAAGACATCAAGGATCAATGCGCAATCGGCTGCGCACCGTTCGGCACGCGAACGTGCTTGTACTTGAACAGCGCGATGAACGCGAAGAACAGCACCAGCGAGTACGCCGCGAAGATCAGCCACACGGGCTGCCAGTCGGTGATGCCGTTGGTGGTGTACATCTCTACCACTTTACCGCTCACTACGCCGCCCAGAATACAGCCGAAGCCGTTGGTCATCATCAGGAACATGCCCTGCGCGCTGGCGCGGATTTCAGGCTTCACCTCTTTCTCCACGAACACCGAACCGGAGATGTTGAAGAAGTCGAAGGCGCAGCCGTAAACGATCATCGACAGCACCAGCAGCACGGTGCCGAACGGGCTTGGGTCGCCGTAGGCGAACAGGCCGAAGCGCAGCATCCAGGCGGCGATACTGATCAGCATGACGTTCTTGATGCCGTAGCGGCTCAGGAAGAACGGGATGGTCAGGATGAACAGCGTCTCAGAGATCTGGGAGATGGACATCATCACCGACGCGTGCTCGACGATAAAGCTTCCGGCAAACAGCGGGTTGTTGTCGAAGCTGTGCAGGAAGGTGTTGCCGAACATGTTGGTGATCTGCAGCTCAGCGCCCAGCAGCATGGAGAAGATAAAGAAGATCGCCATGCGTCTGTTTTTAAACAGCGCGAACGCGTCCAGGCCGAGCATGGCGCTCCAGCTCTGGTTTTTCTGCTGGTTAGACACCGGAATGTGCGGCAGCGTCAGGGTGAACAGCGCCAGCACCACGGAGAGCGCGGCACCGATATAGAGCTGCATATGGCTTAGCTCGAAGCCTGCGAAGCTCACGCCCCACATTGCCATGATAAAGCCGATGGTGCCCCAGATGCGGATTGGCGGGAAGTCGGTCACGATGTCCATGCCCGCAGACTTGATGCGGTGGTAGGAGATGGTGTTGATCAGGCCAAGCGTTGGCATATAGGCCAGCGAGTTAAGCAGGATCACCATGAACATCGCCCCCGGCGTGGTCACTTCGGCCGCCATAAACAGCGTCCCCGCGCCCACCAGATGGCAAAGCATGTACAGCCACTTCGCACTCAACCATTTATCCGCCACGATACCGAGCAGCGTTGGCATGAAGACAGCTGCAATACCTAGCGAACTGTATACGGCACCAATAGACGCACCGTCGAACTTGAGCGTCACAAACATATAGGAGCCGAGTGTGGTCAGCCAGCTACCCCACAGGCAGAACTGCAGAAACGACAATATTTTAAGCTGCAGCTTAAGGTTCATGTTACTTTCCTCACAAGTGAGCGGGAGATATGTTGTTTTGGGAACATTCAGGGTTGTTATTTGATGCAATTCTATCAGTTGGCAACGATATGTTTTGTTACCTCCCGCAAAAAAATGCAATCCACATTAATTTGCAGTTTGGATTGTGATGCAAATAACATTTTCGTATGGAAGTTCAAGTTCCCTCTCCCTTTTGGGGAGAGGGCAGGGTGAGGGGGCGTTTTTTAGCGACGACGATAGTTCTTCTGCGCCGTATTCACCTTGTACAGATAGCGGCGTGATTCCGCAGACGGATGGCGGGTGGTGAGGGTTGAGTAGACATCCCCCGGCGCCATGCTGTTGATGATGCTCGCGGCCTGCACTTTATCGTTCGAGAAGACGCGCAGCACGCTGCCCGCACCGCCGTTATAGGCGGTGATCACCGCATAGCGGCGCGACGTGGGGTTATCAATGCCGCCAAGGTAGACATTGCTCAGCATCGCCAGGTAGGCGGTGCCGGTATCGATGTTGCTCTGCGGATCGAACAGATAGCTGCGGCTCGGCGTGCCGGATTTCCCCTGTGAGCGGAAGACATCTTTACCGGCGCTGTGCTGCACAACCTGCATCAGCCCCAGGGCGTCGGAACGGCTCACCGCGTAGGGGTTAAACGAGGATTCGGTCTGCATGATCGCCAGAATCAGCGACTCATCCACGCCGTACTTACGCGACGCCTGACGCACCATGCCCAGGTATTTATGCGCACGCTTGTCGAGGTGATTCGGCACCAGGTTGATGGTGATGCTGTAGATTACCTTCAGGCCGTTGGTGCGGCTTTTGAGGCGCGTCTGCAGCAGGTAGTCAGCAAATTTCGTGGCGCGACCTTCCCAGCGGATCGGCTGCCCGGTCTGATCGACGACCTGGCCGTACAGGAACGGCTCTTTAGAGATGGTGATATCGTCGGCATCGGAATAGAGATCGATAGAGCCCGGATCGTCACCCATCAGCAGGGTTTTGATAATGGCCTGACGCAGGCGCGCCGCAGGTTCAGTCCCCGCGATGGTTTCAACCGTGATCGTACCGTCATCAAAGTTGATGTGGCTGCGGGTCTGATAGGCGTCAGTGTACTTAACGTAGTCCTTAGGTCCGGCGATAAGAACTTCGTTAAATCCCCAAATATTTTCGATGTTATGGGCAAACTGCCCCATCAAAATGTCAAAACCGTTGGTGTCCTTAACCCAGGCTTCGTTGTAATCATCGCCTTTTTTCGAGGAACAAGAGACCAGCAACGGCGCAACTAGAGCTAGCGCTAAAAGTTTTTTCATCATTCCGGGAGTGCGTGTTGTGTTTGCTTTGGGGGTGCTGTTGCCCGGCGGCGCTGCGCTTGCACGGGCCTACGGTTTTGTAGGCCGGGTAAGCGCAGCGCCACCCGGCAACAGCCGCGCGATATTATTTTTCCGGCGGCGTATAGCCTTCGATGTGCACGTCTTTTCCTTCGAACAGGAAGTTAACCATCTCCTGCTCAAGCAGCTTGCGGTGCTCAGGGTTCATCATGCTGAGTTTCTTCTCGTTAATCAGCATGGTCTGCTTTTTCTGCCACTGTCCCCAGGCTTCTTTGGAGATTTCATTGTAGATGCGCTTGCCCAGGTCCCCCGGATAAAGCTGGAAGTCCTGGCCTTCAGCGTCGCGCTGCAGGAAAGTACAAAAAATCGTTCTGGCCATACTCATTCCTCTTTTGCTTGTCGATGCTAAACCATTGCACCGGCACGTAATTGTTGTAACAGGCGCTCCACGGGAGCCGCGAGCCCGACTGATGGCGGTTGCGCTAAGTTATACCAGAGAGCAGTGCCTTCATCCATGCACGAGGTGAATGACGACACGGGAAGCCACATCGGCACAATATCCAGGTGGAAATGGCTGAAGGTATGGCGGAACGCCGTCTGCTGCGTGAGGCTATCGGCGGCAATCCCGCGCTGTTTGAGCCATTCCCGCAGCAAATCTTCGTTTTCAAACTGTGGGAAGCAGTATAGACCACCCCACAGGCCGCTCGGCGGGCGCTGGGCGAGGAAGACCTCATCACCGCGCTGCATCAGCAGCATATAGCCGGTGCGCTCCGGCAGCGTCTGCTTGGGCTTTTTGCCCGGATATTGCGCCCATGAATGGTTAGCGTACGCCACGCAGAGGTTGTTCACCGGGCAGAGTTCGCATTTTGGTTTTGAGCGCGTGCAGACCATCGCGCCCAGATCCATCATCGCCTGATTAAAACGCTCCACGCCTTTCGCCGGGGTGACCGCTTCACTTATTTCCCACAGCCGTTTTTCCACGTCCTTCTTGCCCGGCCAGCCATCGACGGCATAGCAGCGGGCGAGCACGCGCTTCACGTTGCCGTCGAGGATCGGGAAATGCTTGCCTAATGACAGAGAGAGGATTGCGCCAGCGGTGGAGCGCCCGACGCCGGGGAGATCGGCCACCTCGTCGAAGGTTTCCGGGAATTTCCCGTTATGGCGCGTGGCGACCTGCTGCGCGGCCTTGTGCAGATTGCGCGCGCGGGCGTAATAGCCCAGGCCTGTCCACAGGTGGAGCACTTCGTCTAACGGCGCGTTGGCCAGATCGGTGACCGTCGGGAAGCGCGCCATAAAACGCTCAAAGTAAGGAATGACCGTCGCGACCTGCGTTTGTTGCAACATCACCTCGGAGAGCCATACTTTGTAAGGCGTTTTTTCAATTTGCCAGGGCAGGGTTTTACGCCCGTATTTGTCGTACCAGTCCAGCACCTGGGCTGAAAATTGAGAGGCTTGCATGGTCATCGATTCGCATAATCAGGGACGCAGATTGCAGCACAGCGTCAATCTGCTGTAAACCGGATCTTTCCCATGCTTGCATAGAAGCCTTAACTTTGGATAATGCCCGTTTCCCGAACACTCTCACAAGCAGACAACTCTTTTATGAAAAACGACGTCATTTCACCGGAATTTGATGAAAACGGTCGCCCGCTGCGCCGTATTCGCAGCTTTGTCCGCCGTCAGGGCCGCCTGACAAAAGGGCAGCAACACGCGCTGGACAACTACTGGCCGGTGATGGGCGTTGAGTTTAGCGAGCAGCCTCTGGACTTTACTGAGCTGTTTGGCCGTGACGCGCCCGTCACGCTGGAGATCGGTTTTGGTATGGGCACCTCGCTGGTGACCATGGCAAAAGCCCGCCCGGAGCAGAACTTCCTCGGCATTGAAGTGCACTCGCCGGGCGTGGGGGCCTGTCTCGCAACGGCTCATGAAGAGGGCGTTGAGAACCTGCGCGTGATGTGTCACGACGCGGTGGAAGTGCTGCACAAAATGATTCCTGACAATTCTTTGAACATGGTTCAGCTCTTTTTCCCTGACCCGTGGCACAAAGCACGTCATAATAAACGCCGTATCGTTCAGGCGCCGTTTGCCGAGCTGGTGAAAAGTAAGCTTAAGCTGGGCGGCGTCTTCCACATGGCGACCGACTGGGAACCTTATGCGGAACATATGCTGGAAGTGATGTCGTCGCTGGACGGCTATAAAAACCAGTCTGAAAGCAATGACTATGTACCGCGTCCGGACTCACGTCCGGTGACAAAATTTGAACAGCGTGGCCATCGTCTTGGTCACGGCGTATGGGACTTAATGTTCGAGAGGGTGAAATAATGGCAAAGAATCGTAGCCGTCGTCTGCGTAAAAAGATGCACATCGAAGAATTCCAGGAAGTGGGCTTCTCCGTTGCCTGGCGTTTCCCGGAAGGCACCAGCGTTGAGCAGATCGATCGGGACGTTGACGCGTTCATCAACGATGTGATCGAGCCAAACAAGCTGGCCTTTGACGGAAGCGGCTATCTGGCGTGGGAAGGTCTGATCTGCACGCAGGAAGTCGGTAAATGCACCGAAGAACATCAGGCGCTGGTACGCAAATGGCTTGAAGACCACAAGCTGCAGGATGTCCGCGTCAGCGAACTTTTCGACGTTTGGTGGGACTAATAAAGCATGTACGGGGCCAGCATTAGCTGGCCCATTTTGTCTGAGGGAGTGTTAAAGATGCGTAAAACGTTGCTGGCGGTTGCTTTACTGGCAATCGGAACCACCGCCCATGCGGAGTATAAATGTAGCGTCACCCCGCGTGACGACGTGGTATTAAGCCCGCAAACCGTGCAGGTCAAAGGCGAGAACGGCAATCTGGTGATTACGCCGGATGGCAACGTGACCTTTAACGGCAAACCGCAGAACCTGACGGCCGCGCAGCGCGAGCAGGCGAAGGATTATCAGGCCGAGTTACGCACCGCCCTGCCGTGGATTAACGACGGCGCGCTGACGCGCGTAGATAAAAGCCGCGTAGCGCTGGATAAGATCATCACCAAAGAGGTGGGTGAAAGCAGCAATATGCGCACCCGCCTGACCAAGCTGGACAAGCAGCTGAAAGAGCAGATGAACCGCATTATCGAGACTCGCACCGACGGCCTGACGTTCCACTATAAGGCCATTGATCAGGTGCGCGCCGACGGCCAGAACCTGGTGAACCAGGCGATGGGCGGCATTCTGCAGGACAGCATCAACGAGATGGGCGCAAAAGCCGTGCTGAAAGGCGGCGGTAACCCGCTGCAGGGCGTGCTGGGCAGCCTTGGCGGCTTGCAGACGTCGATTCAGAACGAGTGGAAGAATCAGGAAGCTGATTTCCAGCAGTTCGGCAAAGACGTGTGTAAGCGCGTGGTGTCGCTGGAGGATAGCCGTAAGGCGCTGGTGGGGACGCTGAAGTAATTTCCCCTCACCCTAACCCTCTCCCCAAAGGGGCGAGGGGATGGTTTGCTCTCTCTCCCTTTCAAATCCATGCCGGGCGAGGGGATGGTTTGCTCCCTCTCCCTTTCAGATCCATGCCGGGCGAGGGATGGTTTGCCCCCTCTCCCTTTCAGGGAGAGGGCCGGGGCGAGGGTTGCAGCATTTGCAGTGTTTCAAGGATCTTTTCTAACACCGCCTCTTCGCTATCCCAGAGTTCGTTGTTCCAGAAACGAATGACATGCCAACCTTTCTCATCAAGCCAGCACGTTCTCTGACGATCGTATTCCTGATTTTCATCATGTTGCCCGCCATCCAGCTCAACAGCCAGCCGAGCCGCACAGCAGGCGAAATCTAAAATGTAGTTTCCTACCGGATGCTGTCGGCGAAATTTATAATCAGCGAAACGGCGGCTGCGCAGTAAATACCAAAGCCGTCTTTCTTCCTTTGTCAGCTCGCGCCTGAGCTGTTTTGCATAAGAACGAATAATTTCCATCCCCACACTCTGCCAGCCTTTCCCTCAGCCGGCAGAACGGGATGCAAAATCCTGAATCAGCCTTCAGGAATCTTCGGCGAGGAACAGCTCAAGAAGGGAGTTTAAGAACAGCTTGCCGTGCTCGGTTATCTGCCAGTACGCATCACACTCGGTCAGATACCCCTGCGCCAGCGCCTCGTCGATCTGCGGACGAATCACCGATTCCGGCAGCCCGGTGTACAGCGCAAACTCCGCGCGCGGTGCGGCTTCCAGCAGGCGGAAGCGGTTCATAAAGAACTCAAACGGCTTGTCCGCCGCCTCGACGTCGTGCTGACGCTCCAGGTAGCGGCCTTCCATATACCCGCGCGGGTGGCGGGTCTTAGCGGTACGCAGAATGCGCCCGTCCGGGAAGGTCACCTTGCCGTGAGCGCCGCAGCCAATCCCCAGATAGTCGCCAAAGCGCCAGTAGTTCAGGTTGTGCTGACACTGGTAGCCCGGCTTCGCGTACGCGGAGGTTTCGTACTGCTGATAGCCTGCAGCGGTCAAAAGCCTATGGCCCTGCTCGAAGATGTCCCACAGCGCGTCGTCGTCCGGCAGCACCGGCGGACGGGAGCCGAAAAGCGTGTTTGGCTCGATGGTGAGCTGATACCACGACAGGTGCGGCGGGTTCAGTTCAATCGCCTGTCGCAGGTCGTCCAGCGCCTCTTCCAGCGACTGATCCGGCAGGCCGTGCATCAAATCGAGGTTAAAGCTGCGAAGATTAAGCCCGGTCGCCAGGTTCGCCGCACGCTTCGCCTCTTCCGGGCCGTGTATGCGCCCCAGACGCTTCAGCTTCGGCTCGCTAAAGCTCTGCACGCCGATGGAAATTCGATTCACGCCCGCGCGCTGATACTCGACGAAACGGTCGGCCTCAACGGTGCCGGGGTTGGCTTCCATCGTAATTTCAGCATCCGCCGCCAGGTTCAGACGCGCACGCACGCCGTCCAGCAGCGTTTGCATCGCCGGGCCTGAAAGCAGGCTCGGCGTACCGCCACCAATAAAAATGGTCTTAACTTCACGTCCCTGTGCGTAAGGTGCGTCGGCGTCCAGGTCGGCCAGCAGATGCGCAACGTAGTCATCGTGCGGCACTTCGCCCTTCAGCGCGTGCGAATTGAAATCGCAGTACGGGCATTTCTGCACGCACCACGGGATGTGAATATACAGACTCAGAGGCGGCAATTTAGCCATTACGTAACGCTTCCAGTAACAGTTTCAGCGCGCGTCCACGGTGGGAAATCGCGCTTTTCTCTTCGCGGGTCAGCTCCGCGGCGGTTTTGCCCTCGGTCGGGACAAAGAAAATCGGGTCGTAGCCAAAGCCGCCGCTGCCAGCCGCTTCACGGGTAATCACGCCCGGCCAGCTGCCGTGGCAGACGACAGGCGTAGGGTCTTCTGCGTGACGCATATAAACCAGCACGCAGTGGAACTGCGCGGTGCGCTGTTCGTCAGGGACGTCTTTAAGCGCAACCAACAGCTTTTCCAGATTCTGCTGGTCGGTGGCGTCCTCGCCGGAATAGCGCGCAGAGTAAATGCCCGGCGCGCCGCCGAGAAAATCCACGGCCAGGCCGGAGTCGTCGGCAATCGCGGGCAGGCCGGTGACCTGTGCAGCATGGCGCGCTTTCAGGATCGCGTTTTCGATAAACGTCAGGCCCGTCTCCTCGGCGGACTCCACGCCAAGCTCGGTTTGCGCTACCACGTCCAGCCCAAAATCATTTAACAGCGAGGCCAGCTCGCGCACTTTACCGGCGTTACCGGTCGCGAGAACAACTTTTTGCATGGTTTAGTCCTGTTCTGTCAGAGCCGCGACTTCCGTCGGGATAGATTGCGGATTGAGGATTTTTACCTGTTTATGCCGCCCAAGTTCACCTTTTTCGATGATGACCTGGCTTTTGGCGACGCGAAACTGTTTGGCAAGATATTTGGTCAGATGCGCGTTCGCCTGGCCGTCAACCGGCGGGGCGGTGATGGCGACTTTTAGCTCGTCGCCATGCAGTCCAATAATACTGTCTCGGCTGGCTTTCGGCTGAATATAAAGCCGTAAAACCAGCCCGTCGGCGCAGGTGCTAACTGCACTCATAGCGCCATCCACAGCCCCGGCAGCAGCATGTTGCCCGTGGCCTGTAACAGCTCGGCAATCCCCATATTAGCCACATACAGCAGCAGCACGAGGATCATCGGCGAAAAGTCGATTCCGCCCATTGACGGCAGCAGGTTACGAATTGGGCGCAGCAGCGGTTCAGTCAGCTGGATCAGCGCGTATTCCACCGGACTGCGTCCCTGGCTCACCCAGCTCATGATCGCCATCACCAGCAGCACCCAGAAGATCAGCGACCCGATGGTTTTAATCAGGATCAGGACAGCAGCGATCCAGATAATGGGCTGGAAGGTGACAACCATAAACAGCACGATCGCTTTGATCACGCTCAGAATAAAGGCGACCAGCAGCGAAGCGCTGTCCAGAGGGCCCATAGCCGGAATGATGCGGCGCAGCGGCCCCACTACAGGTTGCGTGATTTTCACGACAAACTGCGAGAAAGGATTGTAAAAATCACAGCGTGCCCACTGCATCCAGACGCGCAGCAAAAGCGCCATCGTATACAGCTCAAGCACTGTTGAGAGCAGGAAAGTCAACGTCTTCATGGCGTTCCTCAGGTTTCCTTATTATTTTGAGTAGTCGCGCGCACCGAAAATTGCCGTGCCGATGCGCACCATAGTGCTGCCCGCCGCGATGGCGGCTTCCATATCATCCGACATGCCCAGGGAAAGCGTGTCTACCGTTGCGTAACGTGCCTTAAGCGCCTCAAATGCTACAGCCATTTGCTGCGCCACGGCAAATTGCCTTTCATAACTTGACTCAGGTGCCGGGATGGCCATCAGCCCGCGCAGGGTTAAGCGGGGCAGGGCGGCAACGTCCGCCGCCAGCGCATCCAGCTCGGCTAGCGCAATGCCGGACTTGCTGTTTTCATCGCTGATGTTGATTTGTATCAGCACGTTAAGCGCGGGCATTTCCGCAGGACGCTGGTCGTTCAGGCGCGAAGCAATGCGCAGTCGGTCAACGGTATGGCACCAGTCAAAGTGTTCTGCCACCAGGCGGCTTTTGTTCGACTGCAGCGGTCCGATAAAGTGCCATTGCAGCCCCGTATTCCCCTGTTCCTGGAAATAACGAATTTTATCCACGCCTTCCTGAACGTAGTTTTCACCAAACGCCCGGTGGCCCGCATCAATCGCTTCTGCGATGGCGCTCGCAGGCTTGGTTTTACTGACTGCAAGCAACGTAATTTCTTCTGAAGCACGGCCGCAACGCGTTGCGGCGGCTGAGATTTTGTCCCGGACCTGTGCCAGGTTATGCGCAATGTCGTTCATTTTCCGAGGAGTAGTCTATGGATGTGGAAGAAATTGTGGCCCTTAGTGTAAAGCATAACGTCTCCGATCTACACCTGTGCAGTGATTCACCGCCGCGCTGGCGCAGATTAGGTCGGCTTGAGCCGGCCCCCTTTCCGCCTCCTGACGTCGAAGCGCTATTAAAAAGATGGCTTAACGACGAACAGCAGGGCGCGTGGTGGGCAAACGGGCAGGTGGATTTTGCCGTCACGCTCGCAGGCAACCAGCGCCTGCGCGGCAGCGCGTTTAACCATATGTTGGGCGTCTCGATAACGCTGCGGCTACTGCCGCTTGCTTGTCCGCAGCTTTCCGCACTGGGCGTGCCCCGGGCGATCCCGGAGCTGCTAGCGAACGACAACGGGCTGATTCTGGTGACGGGGGCAACCGGCAGCGGTAAATCCACGACGCTCGCGGCAATGGTGGATTTTCTCAATCATCATACTGACGGCCATATCCTGACGCTCGAAGATCCGGTTGAATTTATGTACCAGAGCGAACGCTGTCTGATTCAGCAGCGCGAGATCGGACAGCACAGCCCCTCCTTTGCCGAGGCGCTGCGCGGTGCGCTGCGTGAAGATCCGGATGTTATCCTGCTGGGTGAACTGCGCGATAGCGAAACCATCCGCCTGGCGCTGACCGCGGCAGAAACCGGGCATCTGGTGCTGGCAACGCTGCATACGCGCGGCGCGGCGCAGGCCATAGAGCGGCTGGTGGATACCTTCCCTGCGCAGGAGAAAGATCCGGTGCGTAATCAGCTGGCGGGCAGCCTGCGCGCCGTGCTGGCGCAAAAGCTGCGTCAGGATGTTCAGGGCGGGCGCGTGGCGCTGTATGAACTTTTAGTGAATACGTCGGCGGCAGCAAACCTTATCCGTGAAGGGAAAACCTGGCAGCTGCCTGGCATCATACAAACCGGCCAGCAGGCGGGAATGCAGAATTTCGATCAAAGCCTGGCGGAGAGAAAGGCGCAGGGGCGGCTATAGGCCCCGGCGCTCAGTAACCCTGTTCGAAATAGCTTTCGAGGATAATGACGGCAGACGCTGAATCCACGCTGCCTTTGTTCAGCGCCCGGAAGCCGCCGTGCTCAAACAGGCCAGCGCGCGCTTCGACGGTGCTTAGACGCTCGTCGTGGAGTTTGACGGACACGCCAAAACGGCCGTGGATTTTATTGGCGAACTTACGCGCGCGGGCGGTGAGCGGCTGCTCGGTGCCGTCCATGTTCAGCGGCAGACCCACGATCACGTCGTCTGGCTGCCACTCTTTGAGCAGGCGTTCGATAAGGTTCCAGTCCGGCGTGCCGTCGTTGGCCTTTAGCGCCGTGAGCGGGCGAGCTGTGCCGGTGATGCGCTGACCCACGGCCACGCCGATGCTTTTGGTGCCAAAATCAAAGGCCAGAAGCGTTCCGCTCATTACGCGTGCCCCGCGACGCCAGGCATGGTCAGGATATCGATGCCAATCAGTTTTGCCGCGTCACGCCAGCGATCGGCGATGGGGGTTTTGAACAGAATGTTCATATCAGCAGGTGCGGTCAGCCATGCGTTATCAAGGATCTCTTGTTCCAGCTGGCCTTTCTCCCATGAGGCGTAACCCAGCGCAACCAGCACTTCAGAAGGCTGTTCAGCAGTCCCCAGGGTTTCGAGAACGTCGCGGGAGGTCGTGACAACCGTGTTATCAGAAATACGAATACTGGAAGAGAAAACAGGCGGCGTATGCAGGATAAAACCACGATCTTCAGCGAGCGGGCCGCCAAGCATTACCGGTTTATCAAGACGGATCTCCGGCAGGCGCTCTTCAGCGGTGATTTTCAGCTTGTCCAGAATCCCTTCAACCTGGAGGTTTTCCAGCGGCTTGTTGATGATAATCCCCATCGCCCCGTCTTCATTGTATTCACAAATATAAACCACGGCGCGGCGGAAAATCGGGTCCTGGAGAGCAGGCATGGCAATAAGAAAGTGATGCTGTAAATTCATTGTCAGAGGTACTGTTTCCTGGTTTAAAAAGCGACAGCGTCCAGTATGCGGAGAAAGCCGGGCGCTGTCACTAATAGTATTGGTCAGTTATTTCTGTAAACGTTTTTCGATAGCGTCCATCAGCATTCCGGTGATCGAAATCGGGAACTCCGCTTCGATTTCACGAATGCAGGTTGGGCTGGTGACGTTTACCTCGGTCAGGCGGTCGCCGATGATGTCCAGGCCGACGAAGATCAGGCCTTTGGCCTTAAGCGTAGGGCCAACGCGGCGGGCAATTTCCCAGTCGCTTTCGGTCAGTGGACGCGGCTCACCGCGACCGCCGGCCGCCAGGTTACCGCGGGTTTCGCCGCCCTGCGGAATACGCGCCAGGCAGTAAGGAACCGGTTCGCCATCGACCACCAAAACGCGCTTGTCGCCGTCGACGATAGCAGGCAAATAGTTCTGCGCCATGCAGTAACGGGTGCCCAGCTCGGTCAGGGTTTCGGCAATCACGCCAATATTCGGGTCGCCTTCCTTCACGCGGAAGATAGACGCGCCGCCCATGCCGTCCAGCGGTTTCATGATGATATCGCCGTGCTTTTGCCAGAACTCTTTAAGCTGCGCCTTGCTGCGGGTCACCAGCGTTTCCGGCGTCAGGTCAGAGAACCAGGCCGTGTAGAGCTTCTCGTTACAGTCGCGCAGGCTCTGCGGCTTGTTGACGATCAGCGTTCCTTTCTCTTCAGCACGCTCAAGGATGTAGGTGCAGTAGATGAACTCGGTATCGAACGGCGGATCTTTACGCATCAGGATAACGTTGAGGTCGGCCAGGGCAATGTCCTGCTCGGCGCCGAATTCGTACCATTTGTCGTAGTTCTGCTCGACGTTAACAATGCGGGCGCGCGCGCGGGCTTCGCCGTTAATCAGGTAGAGATCGTTCATCTCCATATAGTGGAGTTCATACCCGCGACGCTGCGCTTCCAGCAGCATGGCGAAGCTGGAATCTTTCTTGATGTTAATGTTTGCGATGGGGTCCATCACGATGCCGAGCTTGATCATGTTCTTCTCCGTTAATGGGTCAACCCAGATCGCCAAACCGTACCTGTAGCGCGGTAATGGCTGTGAGTGCCGTTGTCTCAGTGCGCAGAACGCGAGGTCCCAACAGAATATCAGTAAACTGGTAACGTGCCGTCATTGCAATTTCGTCCGCCGACAGGCCGCCTTCCGGGCCAATCAACAGGCGTACGCGTTCGACGGGCAGCGGCAGCGTATTAATGCTGGCGCTGGCGCGCGGATGAAGATTGAGCTTCAGGCCGCTCTCCTCTTCTGCACACCAGTCCTCCAGATCCATCGCCGGGCGGATCTCCGGAACACGGTTGCGGCCGCTCTGTTCACAGGCCGCAATGGCGATTTTCTGCCACTGCTGGATCTTTTTGTTCAGACGTTCCGCATCCAGTTTAACGCCGCAGCGCTCAGAAAAAAGTGGCGTAATGAGGCTTACGCCCAGTTCAATGGATTTTTGAATGGTGAATTCCATCTTCTCGCCGCGCGACATCACCTGGCCCAGATGAATGTGCAGCGGCGATTCACGGTCATCCACGTCGCCGCGCAGCACGTTCACGTGCACGCTTTTTTTATCCGCACGGGTGATTTGTGCGTCGAATACCTGATTGGAACCGTCAAACAGCTGTACTGCCTGACCCGCGCCCATGCGAAGCACGCGGCCAACGTGGTTAGCGGCTTCATCAGACAGGGCGATTTCGCTGCCTGCGGTAATCGGTTCAGGGTGATAGATGCGAGGAATGCGCATAGTCAGAAATTCCGTGTGTCATGCAATATAAGCGAGTTGCCGCTAGTGTAGGTTAGCTCTTTTGCGCCTGGCAAGCCCGCTGGACGTAAGGGTTATGATTCCCCTGGACTTTAGCGATGCGTTCGTCGCGCTGGCATTCCCACTCCGTCACCGGATACTGCTTGTCCCAGGCAGTGAACAGCTGGGTTTGCTGGCGTGAAAGGTTAAGTTCATAGCGATCGCGCATATAGAAATAGGTGCGGGCGATGCTGCCGCGCGCGCGGGCCGGTGGCTCAGCGACCTTCTCTTTAAAATCCACCTTCATGGCGCACTGTCCGTACTGGCCCTCGCCGCCGTTCCACTGGCTGTACATAAAGTTGCCGCGATCGCCGTTCACCTCGCCAACCGCAGGCTGCAGGTTGTGCATATCGCTTTCCATCTGGCGGTACACCGGATCTTTCGAGCAGTTTTTACGTCCGCCATCCTGCCAGCACTGGCGCTGATGGCCAAACTGCCATGCCGGAACCACGTGTTCCCATTCGATTCGGCTGGCGCGGTTCTCATTTTTGCGTACCTGATAGCCGCAGGATTCAAGATCAACAACGCCTTTTTTGCCCTGCCAGTTAATTTTGCAGCCGCAGTAGAAATCGCCCGGCACGTCAGCGTTAACCTTAACGCCTGCGGCCTTGGCCTGGGAGAAGCTGTGAATACCGTCGGCCAGAGCGTGGCCGGAGAGCGCCGTCGCCAGGAAGGCAACCGCGAGAGAGAAATTACGGGACATCTTACACTCCGTGTCAAAACGAGCCCGCAACGTAGCGAATGTTGTTCCCGTATGCAATCAGTCAGATCAGGAAAGTTCCTGATAGTTCAATTGATTACTCTGCAACCAGCGGTTCGCCGCATTTGACGCAGCGGTAGGTGGCCTCGCCGCGCACCACGCGGTTATGACGCCGGACGGTAAGCTGATGCTGCTGGCACCGGCAGCGGTAGGGGAACGTATTGGTGCGTACTGATTCAAGCTCGAACTGATGGGTGCGGCGAGCCGGAACGCCAAGCACGGCTTCCATCATCCATTTCCACTCTTTCCCATGCGGTGCCACGCGGCCAAAGTGTTTCCACACCAGAAGGTGCGCCAGCTCGTGCGGAACAACTTCTTCAATAAACGCCTGCTGGTTTTCCATCATGAGCACCGGGTTAAGGCGGATCTCATAGGACTCCAGCCAGGCCGTTCCGGCAGAGGTGCCGCGCTGGTGATAGACGAGCTTTGGTTCAGGATAATTGCGGCCAAGCTTCATGTTCGCCTGGGCGAGTTTTTCCCGCAGGCTGCGCATAACGGCTTGCTGAATGGCGATGGGGAGACGGGGAGCTTTCATAGGGGCAGAGCATAAAGCGCGAAGCGGGGAGGCGCAAGAGGCACCTCCCCGGCAGGGTGATTAGTCGTGTGCGCCAATCTCGCGCAGCGGACGACCTTTCATCAGGTTACGTTCAATGTGTTCCAGCGAAACGTGTTTGGTCTCTGGAACCAGCCAGATAGTCAGAACAATAAAGAACAGGTTCAGACCAGAGTAGACCCAGAAGGTGTTGGCGTTGCCCAGGGTATTGAGCATAGTCAGGAACGTTGCGCCGACGATCATGTTGGCAATCCAGTTGGTCGCGGTGGAGCAGGTGATACCAAAATCACGCCCCTTCAGCGGCTGGATCTCGGAGCACAGTACCCAAATCAGCGGACCGGCGCTCATCGCAAAACCGACGATAAACATCAGCAGCATCGCCACCGCGAAGTACTGCGCGCTCGGTGAGTGAATACCCACATGCATCATGGTGCCGAGCACGCCCATCCCGACGGCCATCACCAGGAAGCCTAGCGTCAGCGTTGGCTTGCGTCCCCAGCGGTCAACCAGGCCGATGGCGATAAAGGTCGCCAGCACGTTGGTCAGGCCGACGATAACGGTGCCCCACATCTGCTCGGTGGTATTGGTATAACCCGCCAGCTCAAAGATTTTCGGCGCGTAGTACATGATGACGTTCATCCCGGTGAACTGCTGCATCACCTGCAGGAGCACGCCAAGGAACACCGCGCGGCGGAAGTTGCTGTTCTCTTTAAACAGCGCCCAGCCGGACTGCTTCACCTGCAGGCTTTCGCGGATCTCTTCCAGCTCATTTTTGGCCTCTGCGCTGGTATCGCGCAGGCGCAGCAGTACGCGTTCCGCGTCGTGGAAGCGCCGTTTCGCGGCAAACCAGCGCGGACTGTCCGGCAGGAAGAACACGCCAATCAGCAGCAGAATGGCCGGGATGATGATCACGCCGAGCATCCAGCGCCATGCGCCGCTGTAGCTAAAGGCGGTATCCGAGAGATAGGCACCCAGAATACCGATAGTGATCATCAGCTGGTACATCGAAATCATGCTGCCGCGAATTTTCTCCGGCGCGATTTCAGACAGATAGAGCGGAGCGGTATACGACGCGACGCCGACGGCCAGGCCGAGCAGCACGCGGGATACCAGCAGCACCTCAACGTTAGGCGCGGCGGCAGAGAAGAGCGAACCGGCAACGAACAGGATCGCGCCGATCATCAGGCTCTTTTTACGCCCGAGCTTGAAGGAGAGCCAGCCGCTGCCGACGGCACCGACGGCGGCGCCGAACATCATGGAGCTAACGACCCACTCCTGGGTGTGCGCGCTAATCTGGAACTCGTCGGTGATGAAGGGTAATGCACCGGCAATTACGCCGATATCCAGGCCAAAGAGTAATCCTGCCAGGGCGGCGAGGAAGCAGACGAAGAAGGTCATCGCCTTGTTGGACGTACGCCCCTGTTTTTTATTGTCAGGCATTATGCCCTCCAGTTGGGTTATCAGTTTTGTCGATGTTAAGGGTAGGTGAGTGACCCGTAAAAATATGTGAGATAAATCACAATGGTGTAATCGGTTACACTAACGTGGAACCGTAAAAATGATTAAAGCTTTGAAAATATAGAGCTAAACGAGGTGATGTGCATCGCGAAAGTACACATTTCAGACTTAACTGAAATAAAATGTAACAGCAGAAGAAAGGCGATCATGCAAAGAGATTATTCTGAAAGCGGGATATATTTGGCGTGGTGTAAACGGTTTCAAGTATTGTCGGGTAAGGCGCAGCCGCCATCCGACACAAAAAAAAGGCCAGCCCGAAGGCTGGCCCGTATAACGCTGTGGGTCGATTACTTCAGACCTGCAGCCTCACGCAGCAGGGCGGCTTTGTCGGTTTTTTCCCATGGGAAATGTTCACGACCAAAGTGACCGTATGCCGCGGTTTCTTTGTAGATTGGGTGCAGCAGATCCAGCATCTGAATCAGGCCGTATGGACGCAGGTCGAAGAACTCGCGCACCAGCAGGGTCAGCTGTTCTGAAGGCACTTTCTCAGTACCGAAGGTTTCCACCATGATGGAGGTGGGTTCAGCCACGCCGATTGCGTAGGAAACCTGGATCTCACAGCGGTCGGCCAGGCCGGCAGCGACGATATTTTTCGCCACATAACGTGCAGCGTACGCGGCAGAACGGTCAACTTTAGACGGATCTTTACCGGAGAACGCGCCGCCACCGTGACGCGCCATGCCGCCGTAGGTATCCACGATGATTTTACGACCGGTCAGGCCGCAGTCGCCCATTGGGCCGCCGATAACGAAGCGTCCGGTTGGGTTGATGAAGAATTTGGTTGCAGAGCTCAGCCATTCGGTCGGCAGAACCGGCTTGATGATCTCTTCCATCACTGCTTCCTGCAGGGATTTCTGGTCGATATCTTCGGAGTGCTGAGTGGACAGAACCACCGCATCGATACCCACGATTTTGCCGTCGTCGTACTGGAAGGTGACCTGGCTTTTCGCATCCGGGCGCAGCCACGGCAGGGTGCCGTTTTTACGCACTTCGGCCTGACGCTGCACCAGACGGTGTGCGTAAGTGACAGGCGCTGGCATCAGCACGTCGGTTTCGTTAGTTGCGTAGCCAAACATCAGGCCCTGGTCGCCCGCGCCCTGTTCCAGCGGATCGGCGCGGTCAACGCCCTGGTTGATGTCCGGAGACTGTTTGCCAATCGCGCTCAGTACCGCGCAGGAGTTGGCATCAAAGCCCATATCAGAATGCACATAGCCGATCTCACGCACCGTGTTACGGGTGATCTCTTCGATATCAACCCATGCGCTGGTGGTGATCTCACCGCCAACCAGAACCATGCCGGTTTTGACATAGGTTTCACACGCTACGCGCGCTTTTGGATCCTGCGCCAGGATCGCATCCAGCACCGCATCGGAGATTTGGTCAGCAATTTTATCAGGATGTCCTTCTGATACGGACTCGGACGTAAACAGGTGTTTTGCCATTTTTTATTTCACCTAAGAGGAATTTGGTTAGCTCAAGCTGCTGTGTGGAATAGCCATAGGAGATAATTCTACCAAGGCCTGCAGGATTTTGACACTGGCAGTCTGAGTGTTAATCAGTATGGATGGATTAACATCTGGACGTCTATTTTAGGTCACTTCTTCACCCGATTTCCAGTTTTTTTTGACTCAGCTCTCACTGCGTTGAAAACACAGCTGGAAATATTTCCTGACGGCGCTGGCAACGGGCGCATTTTTGTTTTGCTTTTTAGCCCCCTTCTCGGTATAAAACGCGGCGCGCGGAACGTGATTCCCGCAACCCGCATTTTAGTCTGCAAACCTGCCGATGTTAGACCCATCTCGGCGCTTCTCAGGATCTTCAGAGACGCTTGCGTGCTCTGAAAAACTGAACAAGGGCGCTCTTGTTTATACAAGAGTTTTCTCGTGGTTTCGCCGAACCTGTCATACAGAGTTCGGATACGTGTTTTACAATGATATGAATAAGAAACCGGTCGCACGGTCTGGATTTCAGCACACTCTGCTGGGAAACGGAGCCGTTTATGGGTTGTTATCGCCGTATAACGCTGCGATAGTAGTCAACTGTTTTACACTTAATACAAAGAGTTGAGGTTCGCTATGTCTGACGACATGTCTTCTTTTTCGCCTTCGTCAGCGGGCGAACAGGGTGTACTACGTTCTATGCAGGAGGTTGCGATGAGCTCCGAGGAAGCCAGCAAGATGCTGCGCACCTACAATATTGCCTGGTGGGGCAATAACTACTACGACGTCAACGAGCTGGGCCACATCAGCGTCTGCCCGGATCCGGACGTCCCTGAAGCGCGCGTGGATCTCGCCAAGCTGGTGAAAGCCCGCGAAGCACAGGGCCAGCGTTTGCCTGCACTGTTCTGCTTCCCGCAGATCCTGCAACATCGCCTGCGTTCCATCAACGCCGCGTTCAAGCGCGCGCGTGAATCCTACGGCTATGACGGCGACTATTTCCTGGTCTACCCGATCAAGGTAAACCAGCACCGCCGCGTGATTGAATCCCTGATCCACTCCGGCGAACCGCTGGGTCTGGAAGCCGGCTCCAAAGCGGAACTGATGGCCGTTCTGGCGCACGCGGGCATGACCCGTTCGGTGATCGTCTGTAACGGTTATAAAGACCGTGAATACATTCGTCTGGCGCTGATCGGCGAGAAGATGGGCCACAAGGTCTATCTGGTTATCGAGAAGATGACCGAAATCGCCATCGTGCTGGAAGAGGCCGAGCGTCTGAACGTTATCCCGCGCCTTGGCGTGCGTGCGCGTCTGGCGTCGCAGGGCTCCGGTAAATGGCAGTCCTCCGGCGGCGAAAAATCCAAGTTCGGCCTCGCGGCGAACCAGGTGCTCCAGCTGGTGGAAATTCTGCGCGAGCGCGGTCGTCTCGACAGCATTCAGCTGCTGCACTTCCACCTCGGCTCGCAGATGGCCAATATTCGCGACATCGCTACCGGCGTGCGTGAATCGGCGCGCTTCTACGTGGAGCTGCACAAGCTTGGCGTGAATATTCAGTGCTTCGACGTGGGCGGCGGCTTGGGCGTGGACTACGAAGGGACCCGCTCGCAGTCCGACTGCTCGGTGAACTACGGCCTGAACGAGTATGCCAACAACATCATCTGGGCGATCGGCGATGCCTGTGAAGAGAACGGCCTGCCGCATCCGACGGTAATCACCGAGTCCGGCCGCGCGGTCACCGCGCACCATACGGTGCTGGTCTCTAACATCATCGGTGTCGAGCGCAGCGAAATCACCGAAGCGACGCCTCCGGCAGACGATGCCCCGCGTTCCCTGCAAAGCATGTGGGAAACCTGGCAGGAGATGCACGAGCCGGGCACGCGCCGCTCTCTGCGCGAATGGCTGCACGACAGCCAGATGGATCTGCACGATATTCACGTGGGTTATTCCTCAGGCACCTTTAGCCTGCAGGAACGCGCGTGGGCGGAGCAGCTTTATCTGAACATGTGCCATGAAGTGCAGAAGCAGCTCGACCCGAGCAACCGCGCGCACCGTCCGATTATTGACGAGCTGCAGGAACGCATGGCGGACAAGATGTACGTCAACTTCTCGCTGTTCCAGTCAATGCCGGATGCCTGGGGTATCGATCAGCTGTTCCCGGTTCTGCCGCTTGAAGGGCTGAACCACGCTCCGGAACGTCGTGCGGTGCTGCTGGACATCACCTGTGATTCCGACGGCGCTATCGACCACTACGTTGACGGCGACGGTATCGCCACGACGATGCCAATGCCGGAATACGACCCGGAGAACCCGCCGATGCTGGGCTTCTTTATGGTCGGCGCGTATCAGGAGATCCTCGGCAACATGCACAACCTGTTCGGTGATACCGAAGCGGTTGACGTGTTCGTCTTCCCTGACGGCAACGTGGAAGTCGAGCTGTCTGACGAAGGGGATACCGTGGCGGACATGCTGGAATATGTTCAGCTGGATCCGAAAAAACTGCTCACCCAGTTCCGCGACCAGGTGAAAAACACCGGTCTGGACGACGCGCTGCAGCAGCAGTTCCTGGAAGAGTTTGAAGCGGGTCTGTACGGGTATACTTATCTGGAAGACGAGTAAGACATCTGCCTTTCCCCTCACCCCAGCCCTCTCCCCAAAGGGGAGAGGGTGTTCAAATTCCCTCTCCCCTTTGGGGAGAGGGTTAGGGTGAGGGGCAAAGACCGCACGATGCCCTATACTCTCTTGAACCCGTATGCATTACCGGCGATAATTCGCCCCAATAAGCGATTTACGAATCAATCCCTTCCTCGTCGGGTTTAACGACGCGGAGGGGATTTTTTTTCATCTGTTTTTAATGTATCGACTTTAAAAGAGGTCAGGACATGAGCACTTTAGGTCATCAGTACGATAACTCTCTGGTATCTAACGCGTTTGGTTTTTTACGCCTTCCAATGAACTTCCAGCCGTACGACAGCGACGCTGACTGGGTGATCACCGGCGTACCGTTTGATATGGCCACCTCAGGCCGCGCGGGCGGTCGTCACGGCCCGGCAGCGATCCGTCAGGTGTCTACCAACCTGGCCTGGGAGCACAACCGCTTCCCGTGGAACTTCGACATGCGCGAGCGCCTGAACGTGGTGGACTGCGGTGACCTGGTGTACGCCTTCGGCGACGCGCGTGAGATGAGCGAAAAGCTGCAGGCCCACGCCGAGAAGCTGCTGGCGGCCGGCAAGCGCATGCTCTCCTTCGGCGGTGACCACTTCGTGACCCTGCCGCTGCTGCGCGCCCACGCGAAGCACTTCGGTAAAATGGCGCTGGTGCACTTTGATGCGCATACCGACACCTACGCGAACGGCTGCGAGTTTGACCACGGCACCATGTTCTACACCGCGCCGAACGAAGGCCTGATCGACCCGAACCACTCCGTGCAGATCGGTATCCGCACCGAGTTCGACAAGGACAACGGCTTCACCGTGCTGGACGCGGGCCAGGTCAACGATCGCGGCGTGGACGACATTCTGGCGCAGGTTAAGCAGATCGTCGGCGACATGCCTGTGTACCTGACTTTCGACATCGACTGCCTGGATCCGGCGTTCGCACCGGGCACCGGTACGCCGGTGATCGGCGGCCTGACCTCGGACCGCGCCATCAAGCTGGTCCGCGGCCTGAAGGATCTGAACATCGTCGGGATGGACGTGGTGGAAGTGGCGCCGGCCTATGATCAGTCCGAGATCACCGCGCTGGCCGCGGCAACCCTGGCGCTCGAAATGCTCTACATCCAGGCGGCGAAAAAAGGCGAGTAAGCCTTACGCGCTCACTGCTGCTGCGCGACGCATGCGCAGCAGCAGCATTCCGCCCGCTAGCAGGGTGATAACCTGCGACACCACCAAAACCGAAAAGCCTGAGCTTACCGAACCCACCGATTTCATCACCATCCCCATCAGCAGCGGAATAAACGCCGCGCAGATATTGCCGATCCCATTGATAATGCCGTACGCGCTGCCCACCGCCTTCCGTGCGGCGTGATGCTGGATCACCGCAGGAATAGCCGCTCCCTGAAGCCCCCAGAACACGTTGGCGGACAGCATAAATAGCGCCAGCCATGCGGGCTGGTGGCTGAGCATCAGGGCGGCCACGGAGAGCGCCGTCAGCGTCCCGCCCACCACAAACAGCACCGGAGCCTGTTCCGGGCGCATTTTGTCGAGCAGCACGCCGCCGAGGAATTTAGATCCCAGGCTCAGCAGAAAGGGGATCGCCGCAAGCCAGCCCGTGGCGTGCAGCGAGAAGTGATGCTCGTCGCGCAGCCATGCGGGCAGCCACGCGCTGCTGCCCCACAGATAGCTCAGCGTGGCGATTTCAACCAGCAGGATCCAGCCCAGCAGCGGCGTCTGCCATGCCATCGTGAAGGTTTGCGCAAACCCCGGTTTTTTCATCGTCACCGGGCTTTGTGGCGCGGGCAGAAAACGCCAGATAAGCCCGCCGCCCAGCACCAGATTCATCACCGCCAGCGCGTAAAACGACCCCGCCCAGCCAAGATGCGCCATCAGCCAGGTGACCAGCGGAAAGCCCACGGCCAGCCCGAGAGAGACGCCCAGCGCGGTCACGGCGTTGGGTTTGCCTATCTCCTGTGCGCTAAAGTTATCGCTAATAAAGCGTGTTTTCAGCGAAAAGAGCGGTCCTTCGGCAATGCCCAAAATCAGGCGCGCAATAAGCATCCCCATCAGCGAGCCGAGCAGCGGCGAAACCGCGCAGACCACGGCCCAAATCGCAATGCTGCTTAATAATCCTTGACGGTAATGGAGTTTGCTTTCGATAACCGGTGTTAATAATAAAGCGGAAAATCCATAACCCAGCAGAAAGCAGGTCATGAGCATTCCCTGTAACATTCTGTTTTCATTTAGCTGAAAATGCTCGGCAAATTCCGGGTTTAAAATCATGACCGAGATATTTACCCGGTCGACGTAGGAAATAATAATCAGTAATAACAGTACAATTATTCCTTGCCATCTTGCCGTCATCATGCCCGCCTTAGGTTTTCATCTGTTTATATTTTTATAAGTGTGATTGTCACGGAGCTAAAATGGTTCACAGGTGAAACTCATTGTTTATTAAGAATAAATAAAATGTCAGTTTCACTGGTGAAACACCAAGGATGTGACGTTATTTTATTTTTAAGGAACAAAAAGAAAAGAAGTCAATATGTTTTATTCAAAATAGTCGGCTATTAAAAAAACGTATTTATCACGACACAAAAATGAAAATTTCATATCGCTGCATTTTTTCGTGATCCTTTGCACACTTAGTTAATTTATTACTATCTAATTAACAAATTCGTCACATTGACGCTTGACGAAACATCCATCGCTTTTATATTGACCGTATTAAATAAGAAACAGAGTTTCATATATGAAACAAAAGCCTGGAGGATCGTGATGAGCTGGATAGGCGTATGTGACGCAGAACAAGTACAGGAAGATTTCCCTTTTAGCGGCAGCGTCGAGGGTAAAGAGATCGGCGTTTACCTGATTGACGGCGAATATTACGCGCTGGAGGACGTATGTCCGCACGCCTACGCCCTGCTGAGCCAGGGCTTCGTGGAGGACGGCAAGGTGGAATGTCCGCTGCACGAGGCGGTGTTCGACGTTAAAACCGGCCAGTGCCTGCACGGCCCCGGGGGGCGCAACCTCAACCGCTACCCGGTTCGGGTCTATGAAAACCAAATCCAGATTACCTTCGTCGAGGAGACCGTGGCATGAGCGATACCCTGAACTACAACCCGGCGCTGCCGGAAAGCCGCCAGTTTACCCCGCCGGCGGAGGGCGGCAACGGCGCGATCCATAAGCCGGGTGATTACCAGAACCTGATCTGGCAGACCCGCAGCCGCGTGCCGGAAAGCTGGGAGGTGAACCTGATTGCCACGCTGGAAGAACTCTTTGAACAGGGCGTTGAAACCCTACCGGAGCTGGTAAACGGGCTGAACGCGGTGCGCATGCACGACCAGCAGGGCGAGCCGTGGAGCGACGCCAGCTTCCAGGCATTCTTACAGGTTAACGGCTACTGAGGGCAACGCGATGACGACGACCGTACAAAACTATCTCGATAAAGGCCTGCGCGGCCTCTGGTATCCGGTGCTGGCAAGCTGGGAAGTGCAGTCTGCTCCTGTGGGCATCACCCGCCTGGGCGAGCAGATTGTGGTCTGGCGCAACAAAGACGGCCAGGTGCAGGCGCTGGAAGACCGCTGCCCGCACCGCGGCGCGCGCCTGTCGATGGGCTGGAACCTCGGCGACCGTATCGCCTGCTGGTATCACGGCGTGGAAGTGGCGGGCAACGGCGAGGTAAAAGATGTGCCCGCCGTGGATAAATGCCCGCTGGTCGGCCAGCAGTGCGTGCGCAGCTATAACGTGCAGGAGGCGCACGGCGCTATCTTCCTGTGGTTTGGCGTCACCGCTGACCAGCAGCCGGACGAGCTGACCTTCCCGGATGAACTTGCCGACACGGAAAGCTTCAGCAACTTCCTCTGCACCGCCGCGTGGAAGTGCAACTACCAGTACGCGCTGGAAAACGTCATGGACCCAATGCACGGCACCTATCTGCATTCGTCGTCGCACTCGATGGCGGAAGGGGATCGCAAGGCCGATATGGTGCTCCAGCCGACAAAAACCGGCTTCATCTTTGAGAAAAAAGGGCAGAGCGGCATCAACTTCGACTGGGTTGAGCTGGGCAACAGCGGCACCTGCTGGATGCGCCTCTCCATTCCGTACAAGAAGCGCTTCGGACCGGGCGGCCACTTCTTTATCGTCGGCATGGTGGTGCCGGAAGATAACGACAACTGCCGCGTCTTCTTCTGGCGCATCCGCCGCGTGCAGGGCTGGCAGCGCGACATGTGGCGCTTCATGTACCGCAACCGCCTGGAAAAACTGCACTGGGAAGTGCTGGAGCAGGACCGCGTGGTGCTGGAAAGCCTGGCCCCGAACGCCCGCGAGCATGAATACCTCTACCAGCACGACGTCGGCCTCTCCCGCCTGCGCCGCATGATGCAAAAGGCTGCGAAAGAGCAACTGGCCGCACGCGAAGAACAGCAGGGAGCCGCCTGATGAACGGGCTGCTGAGCGGAAAGCGCATCGTGGTGACCGGCGCCGCGCGCGGGCTGGGCTACCACTTTGCCAAAGCCTGCGCGGAGCAGGGTGCAAAGGTAGTGATGTGCGACATCCTCAAGGGCGAGCTGGCCGAAAGCGCCCACGGGCTGAGCGAGCAGGGCTATGCGATCGAATCACACGTTATCGATCTGGCCGATCCGCATTCCATTGCGCAGGCGTTTAGCGCCATTGGCGAGCAGGGGCAGATTGACGGCCTGGTCAACAACGCGGCGATGGCGACGGGCGTGGGCGGCAAAAATATGCTCGATTACGATCCGGACCTCTGGGACCGCGTGATGAGCGTGAACGTCAAAGGCACCTGGCTGGTGACGCGCGCCGCCGTGCCGCTGCTTCGCGAAGGGGCGGGCATCGTGAACGTGGCGTCCGACACCGCGCTGTGGGGCGCGCCGCGCCTGATGGCCTACGTCGCCAGCAAGGGGGCCGTGATTGCCATGACCCGCTCGATGGCGCGCGAGCTGGGCGAAAAGCGCATTCGCATCAACGCCATCGCGCCGGGCCTGACCCGCGTCGAGGCAACCGAATATGTACCCGCCGAACGCCATCAGCTCTACGAAAACGGACGCGCATTAACGGGCGCGCAGCAGCCGGAGGATGTGACCGGCAGCGTGGTCTGGCTGTTAAGCGATCTGTCGCGGTTCATCACCGGACAGCTGATCCCGGTCAACGGCGGTTTTGTCTTTAACTGAGGTATGGCGATGATGGCAAACGATCGGGAAGTGAAGTATCTGGTGCCGGGGCTGGAGCGCGGTCTACAGCTGCTGTTGGCCTTTGGCGAGCAGCATCGCGAACTGACCTTTGCCGAGCTGCACCGGCTGGTGGATATGCCGAAGGCGACCGCCTACCGCGTGGTGCAGACGCTGGAGTTTATGGGCTTTCTGGAGCGCAACGCGCGTACCAATACCTTCTCGCTGGGCATGAACGTGCTGCGCCTGGGCTTTGAGTACATCGCCTCGCTGGACGTGGCGCAGGTCGGCCAGCCGGTCATCGAGCAGCTGCGCGACGTGAGCCACTGCAGCAGCCATCTGGCGATCCGCGACGGGCGCGACATTATCTACATCGCTCGCGTCAGCGCCGCCGGGTCGCGCATCAATCAGGTCAGCATTGGCACTCGCCTGCCGGTGCACTGCACCTCGCTGGGCCGCATGCTGCTGACCGATATCTCCCGCGCCGATTTTGAACAGCTGTTCCCGCACGAGCGCCTGCCGGGCAACACGCCGGGACAGCTTCACGACCGCGAGGCACTGTGGCAAATGGTGCAGCAGGACAAAGCCCGCGGGTACGTGATCGGCGAATCCTTCTTCCGCCACGGCATCTCCTCCATCGTCTACCCGGTGTATGACCGCAGCGGACGCGTGGCGGCGGTGGTCAGCATTCTGGTGCCGTCGGAAGAGATCCCCCAGACCGACCGCGAACGCCTGCAGAACGAGGTTCGCCTCGCGGCAGATAAAATTTCTGGCTTCTTAGGGTATCTGTCACAGGCCAGTTAAATCAGTGAGTTAACGTCAGGCGCTTGACCGCGTCGGGCATGTTTTACGCCCAATTTGGGCCAGATGAGGCAACGAACGATGAGTGTAACCGGAATTGAAAAGCTGGAATTTGGCGTGGAAGACCTGACGCACTGCGCCAAATTTATGCATGATTTTGGCCTGACGGGCGATGCCAGCGGCCAGCGTTTTACCACCCTGAGCGGCGCGCGCGTGGAGCTGAATCCCATCGACAGCCCGGACCTGCCGCCGGCGTTTGAAGCGGGCAACACCCTGCGCCGCATGACCTGGGCGGTTGCCAGCCAGGCAGATCTTAACTCGCTGCGCCCAAAGCTGGTGCAGCAGCCCGGCTTTCGCGAGGTGGGCGACGCGCTGGAGTGCCTCGACCCGAACGGCATGACGCTGCGCGTGCAGGTCAGCCAGCAGACCGACGTGGAGCTGAACGTCGAGCCGATTAACCAGTGGGGCGACGCCCGCCGGATCGACACCCCCAGCCCGGTTTACGATCGCGCCCAGCCCATCAACGTCGGGCACGTGGTGTTCTTCGTGGAGGAGCTGGCGGCGGTAGAAAAGTTCTACCGCGAGGTGCTCGGCTTCCAGGTCTCTGACCGCTACATCAACCGCGCCGTGTTCCTGCGCTGCGGCGCGCGCGGCGGCCACCACAACCTGTTCCTGCTGCAGCTGCCGAACCGCAGGCGCGGGCTGAACCACGTGGCCTTCACCGTGCGCGACATCCACGAGGTGATCGGCGGCGGTATCGCGATGAATAAAAATGACTGGAGCACCTTTATCGGGCCGGGCCGCCATCCGGTGTCGTCGGCGTACTTCTGGTACGTCAACAGCCCGACCGGCGGCGCGTTTGAGTATTACACCAACGACGACTACCTGACCGAGAACTGGCAGCCGCGCGAGCTGGAGCACTCGCTGGTCTCCTTTACCGAATGGGCGGTGGAAGGCGGCATTGACCACGACACGCGCCGCCAGCAGAAAAAGCCGGAGGCGGTATGACGTCGCGCATTGTCATTATCGGCGGCGGCCAGGCGGGCGGCTGGGCGGCGAAAACCCTGCGCGACGAAGGCTTCGACGGCGAGATTTGCGTGGTGGCGGAAGAGGAGTGGGATTTCTACGAGCGCCCGCCGCTGTCGAAAGCCTCTCTGCTGGAGCCGGACGCGGCGCTTCCGCGCCTGTTTACCGACGAGGCGCAGCGGGCGCTGAACCTGACCTGGTACCGCCCGCTGCGCGCGGAGCAGATCGACCGCAACGCGAAAGCGGTGCGTTTAAGCAATAGTGAACATCTTAGTTACAACATCCTTTTAATCGCCACCGGAGGGCGGGCGCGCCTGCCCGATGAGGCGTGGGCAGCGCATCCGCAGGTCTATACCCTGCGCCACTGGCAGGACGCGCAGCGCCTGAAGGGGCGGCTGGCGGAAAGCCAAACCCTGGCGATTGTCGGCGGCGGCTGGATCGGCCTGGAGATTGCCGCGTCCGCGCGCAGGAGCGGCGTGGCGGTCACGTTGTTCGAACAGCAGCCCGCGCTGTGCATGCGCTCGGTGAGCGGCGAGGTGTCGCAGCGCTTAGAAAACCTCCATCGCGAGCAGGGCGTGGATATCCGCACCGGCTGCGGCGCGATGGAGCTGGAGGACGATAACGGCCTGCCGATTATCCACTGCGACGGCCAGCGTGAAACCTTTGACGCGGTGGTGGTCGGGATCGGCGTCGATCTCAATCTGGAGCTGGCGCGCGAAGCGGGGCTTGAAACCGAACGCGGGATCGTCGTGGATGCCCAGGGGCGCACCTCCGATCCGTTTATTTTCGCTGCGGGCGACGTGGCCCAGCACCATCACTACGGCCTGTGCATCCAGTCCTGGGCCTTTGCCCAGAATCAGGCGGTGGCGACGGCGAAGGCGATGCTCAACCCCGACGCTCCGGGCTACGACGACGCGCCGTGGCTGTGGTCGGATCAATACCAGCACAACATTCAGATCCTCGGCATTCCGCAGCCGGGGAGCACAACGGTAGCGCGCGAAGATTCGCTGTTCTTCTCGCTGGACGAGAGCGGGCGGCTGGCGCAGCTGGTGGCGTTCGACGATGCGCGCACCGTCAAGCTGGCGAAGCGCTGGATGGCGGCGGGGCGGGATCTGTCCGACGTGCCGCTCGCCGACCCGACCTTTTCACTGATGTCACTGCGATAGCTAACCCGCACCCGTAGGGGGAGACATGACCACATTAGAGACCAACACCGCGCCCGTTGGGGCAGGCGGTGAGGGAACCCGCACGCCCGAAAAAGCGGTGCGCTGGGCCATCCCGCTGTCGCTGCTGGCCTGCGTGCTGCTGGCGTTTTTCGACAAAATCAGCATCGCGGCGCTGTTTTCCGACACCCATTTCCAGCAGGCGATGGGCATCGATTTTGACACCACGCGCCTCGGCATTCTGATGAGCGCCTTCCTGCTGAGCTACGGCTTTTCGTCGGTATTTTTAAGCGGGCTGGGCGACAAAATCGCGCCGCTGCGCCTGCTCACCGGGATGATGGCGGTGTGGTGCGTGCTGATGGTGGCGATGGGCTTCACCCATAACTACACGCTGATGATCGTCCTGCGCATTCTGCTGGGCGTGGCGGAAGGGCCGCTGTTCCCGCTGGCCTTCGCCATCGTGCGCCACAACTTCCCGCAGCATCTGCAGGCGCGCGCCACCATGCTGTGGCTGCTCGGCACGCCGGTGGGCGCGGCGATTGGTTTCCCGCTCTCCCTCTGGCTGCTGAACACCTTCGGCTGGCAGAGCACCTTCTTCGTGATGGCGATGCTCACCGTGCCGGTGCTTCTCTTTGTGCGCATCGGCCTGCGCGGGATCCGCCTGGAGGCGAAGCCCGGCACCTCGCAGGCGTATCAGGACGAACGCCGTGCCGCGCGCCGCGAGCTGTTCGTCAGCCCGCACTTCTGGATCATCTGCATCTTTAACATCGCCTTCCTGACCTACCTGTGGGGCATCAACGGCTGGCTGCCGGGCTACCTGATAAAGGGCAAAGGCATTCACCTGGAGCACGCGGGCTGGCTGTCGTCGATGCCGTTCATCGCCATGCTGGCGGGCGAGGTGATTGGCGCGTGGCTCTCGGACCGGGTCGACAAGCGCGCGGCGGCCTGCTTTATCTCGATGGCGGGGGCGGCAGTAGGCCTGGCGGCGGTGATGCACCTCGACGCCCCGCTGGCCGTTATCGCGGCGATGAGCTTCAGCACCTTCATGTGGGGCACCGGCGCACCCAACATTTTCGCCCTGCTGGCGAAGGCCACCCATCCGCGGGTGAGCGCCACGGCGGGCGGCATTTTCAACGGGCTGGGAAACTTTGCGGGCGCGCTGTCGCCGGCGGTGATGGGCGCGCTTATTGCCTTCACCCACAGCATGGATTCCGGGCTGATTTTTCTGGCGGTGATGGCGGCGGTGGGCTGCGTCCTGTTACTGCCGCTGCTGAGACGTTACTGAGGAGAGTGTCATGACTGATTCAACCGTAACCAACACATCTGGCATCAAGCCTGACCACCTGACGATGGAAGAGTGGATCGAGTCGCGCATCGCGCGCTTCGAAGGCCGCAAGTACGACTGGAACGCGCTGAAGTTCCAGGCCGACTTTGACCCGAAATACCGCCGGGCGCAGATGCGCTATATCGGCACCGGCGCAACGGGCGTGGCGAACGACACCAACACCGTGCAGGCAGACCACTTTACCTTCTCCACCATGGTGCTGCCGTCGAAGTGCGAAGGGCCGCTGCACCTGCACGACGACGTGGAGGAGGTGTTCTTCATGCTCAAAGGGCAGATCACGCTGATGATCCAGGACGGCGACAACTACACCGAAACCGTGCTGCGCGAGCGTGACCTGATCTCCGTTCCGGCGGGCATCTACCGCGGGCTGTTTAACCACGGCGAAGAAGAGGCGCTGATGTGCGTCATGCTGGGAACCAACAAGCCGGAAATCCCGACCTACCCCGCCGATCATCCGCTGTCCAAAGTGAAGCGGAACTAAGGGGGCATAATGACGGGTTTTCGTGAACAGGGAAGCGGCATCCCGCTGATGCTGCTGCACGGCATCAGCTCCGGCGCGGCCTCCTGGCACAAGCAGATGGCGCTGGACGGCTTTCGCGTGCTGGCGTGGGACATGCCCGGCTATGGCGAAAGCCCGATGCTGGCGGTTGAGCGGGCGAACGCGGGGGATTACGCCGACGCGCTGGCGGCGATGCTTGACCGCGCGGGCGTCTGGCAGGCGGTGCTGGTCGGCCATTCGCTCGGCGCAATGATTGCCAGCGCCTTCGCGGCGAAGTTCCCTGAGCGCGTCATCCATCTGGTGATAGCGGACGCCGCGCAGGGATACGGCAATGCCGCGCCGGAGCAGCGCGAGCAGGTCTGGCGCAGCCGCGAGCAGCAGATGGCGCTCGGCGGTGAGATCCTCGCCCAGACCCGCGCCGCGAAGCTGCTGCGCCCCGGCGCGCGTGCGGAAGATGTCGCCACCGTGGCGTCAGGAATGCGCAAGCTGCGCCCGGAAGGCTACCTTGCCGCCGCGTGGATGCTGGCGCACGACGACATTCACGGCTGGCTTAAAGGCTACTCCGGCACGTTTGAAGTCTGGTGTGGCGAGCAGGATGCGATCACGCAGCCCGAGCTGGTGCAGGGGCTGGCGCTGCGCTACGGCATGCCGTTTGTCGCCATTCCGCAGGCCGGGCACGCCAGCTATCTCGATAACGACGCGTTTTTCAACCAACAGCTTTTACGCATTAACGAAGAGGTGCGCGATGAATGCACACATTGACGGCCGCGTGGCGGTGGTCACCGGCGGTTCGTCCGGCATTGGCTTTGAGACGCTGCGCCTGCTGCTGGGCGAGGGGGCAAAAGTCGCCTTCTGCGGCCGCGATCCGGACCGGCTCGCCAGCGCCTGCGCGGCGCTGCAAAACGAATGCCCCAACGGGGAGATTTTAGCTTACCGCTGCGACGTGCTGAACGCCGACGAGATTCAGGCCTTCGCGGACGAGGTGCAGGCCCGCTTTGGCGGGGCGGATATGCTGATCAACAACGCCGGGCAGGGCTACGTGGCGCATTTCCACGATACCCCGCGCGAGGCGTGGCTGCACGAGGCCGAGCTGAAGCTGTTCGGGGTGATCAACCCGGTACAGGCGTTTCAGCCTCTGCTGGAGCAGTCCGACATCGCCTCTATCACCTGCGTGAACTCCCTGCTGGCGCTGCAGCCTGAGGAGCACATGATCGCCACCTCCGCCGCCCGCGCCGCGCTGCTGAACATGACCCTCACGCTCTCGAAAGAGCTGGTGGGCAAGGGCATCCGCGTCAATTCCATTCTGCTCGGCATGGTGGAGTCCGGGCAGTGGCAGCGCCGCTTTGAGAACCGGACGGACAAAAGCCAGAGCTGGCCGGAATGGACGGCGGATATCGCGCGCAGGCGCGGCATTCCGATGGCGCGCCTCGGCAAGCCGCATGAGCCCGCGCAGGCGCTGCTGTTTCTCGCCTCGCCGCTGGCCTCGTTTACCACCGGCGCCGCGCTGGACGTTTCCGGCGGCTTCTGCCGCCATCTGTAAGGACGCATTATGAAAAAGGTCATGTTAATTGGGTTTGGCGCCATGGCGCAGGCGGTGATTGAGCGCCTGCCTGCGGGCGTCGCTATCGGCTGGATCGTGGCGCGCGAGTCTCACCACGCGGCGATCCGCGCGCAGTTTGGCGATGCGGTAACGGCATTGGCCTCGCCGATGGACTGCACGCAAACGCCCGATCTGGTGCTGGAGTGCGCCAGCCAGCAGGCGGTGGCGCAGTATGGCGAAGCGATTTTAGGGCGCGGCTGGCATCTGGCCGTTATCTCCACCGGCGCGCTGGCGGACAGCGCGCTGGAGCAGCGCCTGCACGCGGCGGGCGGCAGGCTGACGCTGCTCTCCGGTGCGGTTGCCGGTATCGACGGGCTGGCGGCGGCGAAAGAGGGCGGGCTGGAACGCGTGACCTACCGGTCGCGCAAAAGCCCGGCCAGCTGGCGCGGCAGCTACGCCGAGCAGCTTATCGATCTCAATTCTGTTTCTGAGGCAAAAGTCTTCTTCGAGGGCAGCGCCCGCGAGGCGGCACGCCTGTTCCCGGCCAACGCCAACGTGGCGGCGACCGTGGCGCTCGGCGGCGTGGGGATGGACGACACCCGCGTGCAGCTGATGGTCGACCCGGCAACGAAACGCAACACCCACACGCTGCACGTGGAAGGCATGTTCGGCGAGTTCCATCTTGAGCTGAGCGGGCTGCCGCTGGCGTCTAATCCTAAAACCTCCACCCTGGCGGCATTGAGCGCGGTGCGCGCCTGCCGTGAACTGGCCCTGAGCTGAGGAGTGACGATGGACGATCTGAAGATTTTTATCGGCGGCCAGTGGCGGCGCGGCGGCGGCAATCCGATGCAGAGCCATTTCCCGGCTGACGGATCGCTTAACGCGACGTTACATGCGGCAAGCCTCGACGATCTGCAGGACGCGGTTGAGGCCGGAGAGCGCGCCTGGCGCGATCCGGCGTGGCGCGGCAGCCTGCCGCACGTCCGCGCGAAGATCCTGCATAAGGTTGCCGATCTGATTGAGTCCCGCGTGGACGAGCTGGCGCAGATGCAGAGCCGCGATAACGGCAAGCCGCTGGCGGAAGCGCGCGGGCTGGTGATGAGCGCGGCGGGAACGGCGCGCTACTTTGCCGCCGCCTGCGAGCTGCTGGAAGGCGAGCTTCCGACGCCGCGCCAGCCGGATTTGCTGACGCTGAGCCGCTACGAGCCGCTGGGCGTGGTGGCCGCCATCACGCCGTGGAACTCACCGATTGCCAGCGAGATGCAGAAGGTCGCGCCGGCTATTGCGGCGGGTAATGCGGTGATCCTTAAGCCCGCCGAAGCCACGCCGCTGATGGCGCTGGAGCTGGCGCGAATTTTTGAACAGGCGGGGCTGCCCGCCGGGCTGCTGAGCGTGCTGCCGGGCAAAGGCTCGGTGATTGGCGATGCGCTGGCGCGGCACCCTCGCGTGCGGAAAATTTCCTTTACCGGCGGCACCACCACGGGCCGTCATCTGGCGCACGTGGCGGCGGAAAAGCTGATCCCGGCCTCGCTGGAGCTGGGCGGAAAATCCCCCACCATCGTGCTGGAGGATGCCGATATCGAACAGGCCGCGCGCGGGATCTGCTACGGCATTTTCAGCTCGGCGGGGCAGGCGTGCATTGCCGGATCGCGGCTGTTTATCCACGAGAGCATTTACGCGCCGCTGATGGCGCGGCTGCTGGAATTAACTCGCGGACTGCGCGTGGGGCATCCGTTTAGCGAAGGCGTCCACGTGGGACCGCTGATCGGCGATAAGCATCGCCAGAGCGTGCAGGCGTACGTCGAGCTGGCGAAGCGCGAGGGGGGCCGCGTGCTGTGCGGCGGAGAGATCCCGGCGGATCCTGCGCTGGCAAACGGCAGCTTTTTCCTGCCCACGATTATCGAGGGCCTGAGCAACGGCGCCCGCGCGTGTCAGGAGGAGATCTTCGGCCCGGTGCTGGTGGCGATGCCGTTTCGCGATGAAGCCACGCTTATCCGCGAGGCCAACGACTCGGTTTATGGCCTGGCGGCGGGGATTTGGACCCGCGATACCGGACGCGCGCTGCGCCTGAGCGAGCAGCTGGAGGCTGGCACCGTGTGGATCAACACCTACAAAGTTTTTGCGATTTCGACCCCGTTCGGGGGCTTTAAAGAGAGCGGTCTGGGCCGCGAAAAGGGCATTCAGGGGCTGAAGGCCTGGATGCAGCAAAAGAGCATTTATCTGGCGACGGGTAACAGCGTCAACCACTGGTGCGACTGAGAAAGGGTGAGCAATGAGCGAAATGATAACCGTCGGCGACGCCATCGCCAGAACGCTGGAGCAGTATCAGGTTGAGGCCATCTACGGCGTCATCTCCATTCACAACCTGCCGATCGCGGACGCGGTGGGGCAGCGGGGTAACATCCGCTTCGTGCCCGCGCGCGGCGAGGCGGGGTCCGTCACCATGGCCGACGCCCACGGGCGCTTTTCCGGCCTCGGCGTGGCGCTGACCAGCACCGGCGCGGGGGCAGGGAACGCGGTAGGCGCACTGGTGGAAGCCATGAACGCCTGCACGCCGCTGCTGCACTTGACCGGCCAGGTTGAGAAAACGTGGCTGGACGCCGACACAGGGTTTATCCACGAAACCCGCGACCAGCTGACCTTCCTCAAGGCCAGCTCAAAGCGGGCGTACCGCATCAGCAACGCCAGCCAGGCGGTGGCCATTCTGCACAAGGCCATTCAGGAGGCGCAGACGGCGCCGTGCGGGCCGGTCTCTGTGGAAATCCCGATTGATATTCAGGGCGCGAAAATCCCGCTGTCGCTGGTGACGAAACCGGTGAAACCGGCTGCGGTTCCAGCCGTCGATCCCGCGACGGTTGACGCACTGTGGGCGCAGCTGAAGCAGGCCAAACAGCCGCTGCTGTGGCTGGGCGGCGGGGCCATGGGTAGCGGCGACGCGGTGAAAAGGCTGGCGGAGGCGGGCGTGACGGTGATTTCCAGCACCCACGCGCGCGGCGTGCTGCCGGACGGCCATCGCGCCAGCCTGCGGGCGTTCCACAACTCGCCGTCGGTGGAAGAGCTCATCGCGCAGTGCGACTTTACGCTGGTCGCCGGTTCTCGCCTGCGCAGCAACGAAACCCGTTCCTGGACGCTGGAGCTGCCGCATCCGCGCGTGCAGGTTGATATCGACCCGGCGGCGGCCAGCCGTAACTACCTGATGGACAACACGCTGGTCGCCGACTGTTCCGCGTTGCTTGGCGCGCTTGCAGACAAAATTCAGGGCCGCGAGTGGGGCAACGCGCAGTGGGATACGCAGGTGCAGCAGGCGGTTGAGCAGGCCGAACAGGGGCTGCGCGAGCAGTGCGGCGCCTACGCGAAGCTCAACGACGCCATCGAGAAGGCGCTGCCGAAAAATGGGTTGCTTGTGCGCGATATCACCGTCTCCGGCAGCCTGTGGGGCAGCCGACTGTTCCGCGCTAATGGGCCGCTGATGAACATTCACTCTCTGGCCGGGGCGATTGGCATGGGGCTGCCGATGGCGATCGGCACCGCGGTCGCTAACCCGCAGCGTAAGGTGGTGGGGCTGGTGGGCGACGGCGGCCTGAGCCTGAACCTCGGCGAGCTGGCAACGCTGGCGCAGGAAAAAGCCAACGTGACGCTGCTGATCATGAACGACGGCGGTTACGGCGTGATGCGCGGTATTCAGGATAAGTATTTCGGCGGGCGTCAGTACTACAACGAACTGCATACGCCGGACTTTACCCTGCTGGCGCAGGCGATTGGCCTGCAGGCGTGGAGCGTTGAGCGGGCCGAGGATTTTGATGCGGTGATGACGGAGGCGCTGGCGATGCCGGGGCCGTCGGTAGTCGAAGTGCGAATGGGGCAGATTGGCGCGCTGAAGTTTGCCGGGCCGCCGCAGAAGACGCTTTACTAGCTATTACCCCTCACCCTAACCCTCTCCCCAAAGGGGAGAGGGGATTGAGTACACCCTCTCCCCTTTGGGGAGAGGGCAGGGTGAGGGGATAAATCAGAACACGTTAAACGGATATTCCACGTAAGCGCGGATCTCATCCCCGCCCACGTTGTAGTCGCTGGCGTTGCTGGAGACGCGCAGCACGGAGTAGCGCAGGCGCAGCGTCAGGTCTTTCGCCGGGCCGTCCTGAACCTTGTACTGGAGCTGGTTAAACCACTCGTGCTCTTTGCCGTTGCTGGTTTCAGACGTTTTAATGTTGTCGCCGCGCACGTAGGCCGTGGTCCAGCTCAGGCCCGGCAGGCCGAGGCCACCGAAGTCCAGGCCGTAGGATGCCTGCCATGAGCGTTCGTCTTCGCCGTTGAAATCAGACCAGTAGGAGTTCGCCAGCCAGATGGTGTTGCCGCCGTCACCCACGCCGCCCTTGTCGCGATAGCCGCCGTAGTTGTAGCCGGTGCTGCCGCTGCTCTGCTGGTACGCCACCTTGAAGGTATGAATATCCCAGATGTAGCTCGCCGCCAGGCTCCAGATGGTGTTGCTGCGGCCCGTGTCGAGGCTGTCCGCGTAGCCCTGATCCAGTCGCGAGTTGTAGCCGTTGAAGTCGAGCACCAGCTGCTGTCCGGTGCTGAACGGCTGTTTGAAGTTCATGCCCAGATACTGCTTGTTCATCACCTCTTCGTTATGAGAGGCGTACAGCGCGCCGCTGAACTGATCGTTGAACTGGTAGCTTGCGCCGCCGAAGGTCAGGCTTTTCAGACCGCTGTCGTGGCGGTCGTCGCTTTTACGCTGCTCGTCGGTGAAGTAACCGGCGTTCACTTCCAGCCCGTCGATCTCTTTCGAGGTCAGCAGGGTGCCGGTGTAGCTTTCAAACAGCAGGCGGGAGCTGTCGGCAGTAACGATTGGCAGCTCGGGACGCTGGTTCCCGTAGCTCAGCAAGGTATTGGAGATGCGCATTTTGGCCGTCGCGCCAAACTTCGCCAGAGCGGATTTTGCCCGGCCGTCGTCTTCCTGCTTAAAGAAGTCGATGCCGCCCGCGCCGCTCTTGCCGCGGCCGCCGTCCAGACGCACGCCGTACTGCGCGATACCGTCCACGCCAAAACCCACCAGCCCTTCGGTATAGCCGGATGCAAACGTGGCGACGATGCCCTGACCCCATTCGGCTTTATCCTGCTGGCCCTGATGGTAATCACGGCTGATATACGCATTGCGTAAAAACAGGTCTAAATGGCTGTCGTCGATAAAACCCTGGCTGTCGGATTGCTGGCTTGCAGCGGCAGGTAATGCGGCGAATAAACTTAAAGCAATTAACGATAATTCTTTTTTCACGGAGGGAACGTCTCTGTATGGATATATTAATTTGAATGACTGCGCGTTTGATAATTACCGGAAAGGTTAACGATTGCAATAATTATGTGACCAGACGTTTCAGAGGATGGGCCAGATTTGGCGGGGCTTGCGGGGGTATTATCGATATGTGCTGTTAAGTTGGCAATTCATGCGAAATAAAAGGGAGGCAACTCTGCCTCCCCATAATATTATTTAATTCCGTCTGCGGCCATTCGGTCGCGAATATGCTGCGCGCGTTCAACCGAGGCCGGGTGATCGTCAAACATGGAGCTTTGACGACCCTCTTCCAGCTTGGCCAGTTTTTCAAAGCTGGTGGCTAAACCGGATGGATTAATGCCGCGTTTGCGCAACAGATCGTAGGAGTAATCATCTGCCTCAGATTCCTGACGCTGGGAGAACTGGGAGTTGACCAGCTTCTCGCCCATGTCGCCGATCTGGGACTGGGACAGGCTGCCGACGATGCCGCCCGCAGAGGCCGCCGCCGCACGAACGGCGTTGGTGCCCAGCGCAACCTGCATGCCTTTCTTCACGTGGCCGAGCGCGACGTGGCCCATTTCGTGGCCGATGACCGCTTCAACTTCGTTGTCGGTCATCATGTCCATCAGCCCGCTGTAGACGCGGATACAGCCATTCGCCATCGCGAAGGCGTTCACGTCTTTCGCCACGTACACCTTGTAGTTTACCGGCTGGCCGTTGATGTTATCGCCCAGCGCGGAAGCAATCTTATTCAGACGCTGCGTATAGGTACTGTTTGCCGGGGCGAGTGTAGCTTTGGCATCCATATCTTTACAGGCCTGATCGCTGAGCGTTTTAACCTGCTCGTCGCTCAGGGAATACGCCTGGAAGGCTTCTGCACCAGACGACATCAGGCCATTAGAATCCATGTTCTGACAGCCGCTCAGCAGGAGCGTCGTACCCAGGGCCAGCACTATTGCACGCATTTTCATGATGTTGCTTCCGTACTCGTTAATCTGAATAAAATCCGAAAAGTGCACCGTCAGCGAAGCCGGTGTCGGGCTAAGTATAAGGAATATCGACAGGGGCGAGCGAGGAGATTGCGCAACATGCGAGCATGATCCAGAGATTTCTTAACACGCAAAAGAATGCTCCATGTACATGACTTGCGGCTTGGGTTACATTGTTGGCACTTTTTTCCGGCGTAGCCCAAAACGCGCTGTCGTCAAGGGCATGGCCTTTAACAGTCCGATCTGGAGTTAAAATGTCCTCACGTAAAGAGCTTGCTAATGCTATTCGTGCGCTGAGCATGGACGCAGTACAGAAAGCCAAATCCGGCCACCCAGGGGCCCCTATGGGTATGGCTGATATCGCCGAAGTCCTGTGGCGTGATTTCCTGAACCACAACCCGCAGAACCCGTCATGGGCTGACCGTGACCGCTTCGTGCTGTCCAACGGCCACGGCTCTATGCTGATCTATAGCCTGCTGCACCTCACCGGCTACGACCTGCCAATCGAAGAGCTGAAAAACTTCCGTCAGCTGCACTCCAAAACTCCAGGTCACCCGGAAGTGGGTTACACCGCGGGCGTAGAAACCACCACCGGCCCGCTGGGTCAGGGTATTGCTAACGCAGTAGGTATGGCGATTGCTGAGAAGACCCTTGCGGCACAGTTCAACCGCCCTGGTCACGACATCGTTGACCACTTCACCTACGCGTTCATGGGCGACGGCTGCATGATGGAAGGCATTTCTCACGAAGTGTGCTCCCTGGCAGGTACCCTGAAGCTGGGCAAACTGGTTGCGTTCTATGACGACAACGGTATCTCCATCGACGGTCACGTTGAAGGCTGGTTCACTGACGACACCGCAGCACGTTTCGAAGCCTACGGCTGGCACGTTGTGCGTGGCGTTGATGGTCACGATGCTGACTCGATTAAACGTGCAGTAGAAGAAGCGCGTGCGGTAACGGACAAACCTTCTCTGCTGATGTGCAAAACCATCATCGGCTTCGGTTCTCCGAACAAAGCGGGCACCCACGATTCCCACGGTGCGCCGCTGGGCGATGCGGAAATCGCACTGACCCGTGAAGCGCTTGGCTGGAAACACCCTGCGTTTGAAATCCCATCTGACATCTACGCGCAGTGGGATGCAAAAGAAGTGGGCCAGGCGAAAGAAGCGGCCTGGAACGAGAAATTCGCTGCCTATGCGAAAGCGTTCCCACAGGAAGCGGCTGAATTCACCCGTCGTATGAAAGGCGACATGCCGTCTGACTTCGACGCGAAAGCGAACGAGTTCATCGCTAAGCTGCAGGCGAACCCGTCTAAAATCGCCAGCCGTAAAGCGTCTCAGAATGCGATTGAAGCGTTTGGTCCTCTGCTGCCTGAATTCCTCGGTGGCTCCGCTGACCTCGCGCCTTCTAACCTGACTATCTGGTCTGGTTCTAAAGCGATCAACGAAGACACTGCCGGTAACTACATCCATTACGGCGTACGTGAATTCGGTATGACCGCGATTGCCAACGGTATCTCCCTGCACGGCGGTTTCCTGCCGTACACCTCTACCTTCCTGATGTTCGTTGAATACGCTCGTAACGCCGTGCGTATGGCTGCGCTGATGAAACAGCGTCAGGTGATGGTCTACACCCACGACTCCATCGGTCTGGGCGAAGATGGCCCAACTCACCAGCCGGTAGAGCAGGTGGCTTCCCTGCGCGTGACCCCGAACATGAGCACATGGCGTCCATGTGACCAGGTTGAATCCGCGGTGGCGTGGAAATACGGCGTTGAGCGTCAGGACGGCCCAACCGCACTGATCCTCTCCCGTCAGAACCTGGCGCAGCAGGAGCGTACGCCAGAGCAGCTGGCGAACATCGCCCGCGGCGGTTACGTGCTGAAAGATTGCGATGGTCAGCCTGAGCTGATCTTCATCGCCACCGGTTCTGAAGTTGAGCTGGCCGTAGCGGCGTGGGAAAAACTGACTGCCGAAGGCGTTAAGGCGCGCGTGGTGTCCATGCCGTCTACCGACGCGTTCGACAAGCAGGATGCCGCGTACCGTGAAACCGTACTGCCTAAAGCGGTTTCCGCTCGCGTGGCGGTGGAAGCAGGTATCGCTGACTACTGGTTCAAATACGTGGGCCTGAACGGCGCTATCGTCGGCATGACCACCTTCGGTGAATCTGCTCCTGCAGAGCTGCTGTTCGAAGAGTTCGGCTTCACCGTTGAGAACGTTGTCGCTAAGGCGAAAGAACTGCTGTAATCGTTTGTCCGGTGCGGGCTGATGCCCTCACCCCGACCCTCTCCCACGGGGAGAGGGAGTATAAAGTAGGCCGGGTAAGCGCTAGCGCGCCACCCGGCTTTTTTGCAGGCATTATTCCATCAAAAATGTGACGCAAGTCATATAGCTGGCTTATTGGTCTGGGCAGAGATTCCTTTTATTCCCCGATTCGCTTATTCTTGCTGAAGCGTTTCAGTCGATTAAATGTTCGACAATTGACCAATCAATCGCAGTTTGTGACAGCAAAGATTCCCCTTCGGGCGTCGCTGGATTACTCTTTCAGCCACCTCAAACTCAGGGATAGCTTTGCAGGAGATCTATGACCGTACGCGTAGCGATTAATGGCTTCGGTCGCATCGGGCGCAACGTGGTTCGTGCTTTATATGAATCCGGGCGTCGTGCGGAAATAACCGTGGTGGCAATCAATGAACTGGCGGATGCTGCGGGCATGGCGCATTTGTTGAAATATGACACCAGCCACGGCCGCTTTGCCTGGGACGTTCGCCAGGAAAGAGAGCAGCTGTTTGTCGGCGATGATGCTATTCGCGTGCTGCATGAAAGCAGCATTGAAGGGCTACCCTGGCGTGAACTGGGCGTGGATGTGGTGCTTGACTGTACCGGCGTGTACGGCAATCGGGAACACGGCGAAGCGCATCTGTCCGCTGGCGCGAAAAAAGTCCTGTTCTCCCATCCCGGCAGCAACGACCTCGACGCCACCGTCGTGTTTGGCGTTAACCAGCACGAGCTGCAGCCTGAGCACCGCATTGTCTCCAACGCCTCCTGCACCACCAACTGCATTATTCCGGTCATCAAACTGTTAGACGATGCGTATGGCATTGAATCCGGCACCGTGACCACGATTCACTCCGCCATGCACGATCAGCAGGTCATCGACGCTTATCATCCGGACCTGCGACGCACTCGCGCGGCGAGCCAGTCGATTATTCCGGTAGATACTAAACTGGCTGCGGGGATCACCCGTATTTTCCCGCAGTTTAACGACCGTTTTGAGGCCATTGCCGTACGTGTCCCGACGATTAACGTGACCGCAATCGATCTCAGCGTGACGGTGAAAAAACCTGTAAAAGCCTGTGAAGTCAACCTGTTGCTGCAAAAAGCGGCACAGGGTGCATTTCATGGTATAGTTGACTATACGGAATTACCGTTGGTCTCAGTAGATTTTAACCACGACCCGCACAGCGCCATCGTCGATGGCACGCAAACGAGAGTCAGTGGCGCACACCTCATCAAGACGCTGGTTTGGTGTGATAACGAATGGGGCTTTGCTAACCGAATGCTCGACACCACGTTAGCAATGGCCGCTCAAGGTTTCAGGTAGGACGCATTGTGCGTCTGCAAAACTTTAAGAATCAACGAGAGGATTCACCATGTCTGTAATTAAGATGACCGATCTGGATCTGGCAGGTAAACGCGTTTTCATCCGTGCCGATCTGAACGTACCGGTTAAAGATGGCAAAGTGACCAGCGACGCGCGTATTCGTGCATCTCTGCCAACCATCGAACTGGCTCTGAAGCAGGGCGCTAAAGTGATGGTGACCTCCCACCTGGGTCGTCCAACTGAAGGCGAGTACAACGAAGAGTTCTCTCTGCTGCCGGTTGTTAATTACCTGAAAGACAAACTGTCCAGCCCGGTTCGCCTGGTGAAAGATTACCTGGACGGCGTAGAAGTCGCTGCCGGTGAACTGGTTGTTCTGGAAAACGTTCGCTTCAACAAAGGCGAAAAGAAAGACGACGAAGCGCTGTCTAAAAAATACGCTGCCCTGTGCGACGTATTCGTAATGGATGCATTCGGTACGGCTCACCGCGCGCAGGCCTCTACCCACGGTATCGGTAAATTTGCAGACGTTGCTTGTGCAGGCCCTCTGCTGGCTGACGAACTGGAAGCGCTGGGTAAAGCACTGAAAGAACCTGCTCGTCCAATGGTGGCTATCGTTGGTGGTTCTAAAGTTTCTACCAAACTGACCGTTCTGGATTCCCTGTCAAAAATCGCTGACCAGCTGATCGTAGGCGGTGGTATCGCGAACACCTTCGTTGCCGCTCAGGGCCACAACGTGGGTAAATCCCTGTACGAAGCAGACCTGGTTGACGAAGCGAAACGCCTGCTGACCACCTGTGATATCCCGGTCCCAACCGACGTTCGCGTAGCGACCGAGTTCTCCGAAACCGCAACCGCGACCCTGAAATCTGTTAACGACATCAAAGATGAAGAGCAGATCCTGGACCTGGGCGACGTTTCTGCACAGAAACTGGCTGAAATCCTGAAAAACGCGAAAACTATCCTGTGGAACGGCCCTGTTGGCGTGTTCGAATTCCCTAACTTCCGCAAAGGGACTGAAATCGTTGCTAACGCAATCGCAGACAGCGAAGCGTTCTCTATCGCAGGCGGCGGTGACACTCTGGCAGCAATCGACCTGTTCGGTATCGCTGACAAGATCTCCTACATCTCCACTGGTGGCGGCGCATTCCTCGAATTCGTGGAAGGCAAAGTACTGCCAGCAGTAGCAATGCTCGAAGAGCGCGCTAAGAAGTAAGCCATTCAAGGGCAGGGAAACCTGCCCAATTTTCAGCGCGCTTATAAGAGCACGCACCTTTTCTAACGGCCGAAGATACAGGACTAAGCAACATGTCTAAAATTTTTGATTTCGTAAAACCTGGCGTGATCACTGGTGATGACGTACAGAAAGTGTTCCAGGTAGCTAAAGAAAACAACTTCGCTCTGCCAGCAGTTAACTGCGTCGGTACCGACTCCATCAACGCCGTACTGGAAACTGCAGCCAAAGTTAAAGCTCCAGTTATCGTTCAGTTCTCTAACGGCGGCGCTGCGTTCATCGCAGGTAAAGGCGTGAAAACTGACGTTCCTCAGGGTGCTGCAATCCTGGGCGCTATCTCTGGTGCGCACCACGTACACCAGATGGCTGAACACTACGGTGTTCCAGTTATCCTGCACACTGACCACTGCGCGAAGAAACTGCTGCCGTGGATCGACGGTCTGCTGGACGCGGGTGAAAAACACTTCGCGGCAACCGGTAAGCCACTGTTCTCTTCTCACATGATCGACCTGTCTGAAGAGTCTCTGGAAGAGAACATTGAGATCTGTTCCAAATACCTGGCGCGCATGTCCAAAATGGGCATGACCCTGGAAATCGAACTGGGCTGCACCGGCGGTGAAGAAGACGGCGTGGACAACAGCCACATGGACGCTTCTGCACTGTACACCCAGCCAGAAGACGTTGATTACGCTTACACCGAGCTGAGCAAAATCAGCCCACGCTTCACTATCGCAGCGTCCTTCGGTAACGTGCACGGCGTTTACAAACCAGGTAACGTGGTACTGACCCCGACCATCCTGCGTGATTCTCAGGAATACGTTTCCAAGAAACACAACCTGCCGCACAACAGCCTGAACTTCGTCTTCCACGGCGGTTCCGGTTCTTCTGCTCAGGAAATCAAAGACTCCGTAAGCTACGGCGTAGTGAAAATGAACATCGATACCGATACCCAGTGGGCAACATGGGACGGTATCCTGGGCTACTACAAAACCAACGAAGCTTACCTGCAGGGTCAGCTGGGCAACCCGAAAGGCGAAGACCAGCCGAACAAGAAATACTACGATCCACGCGTATGGCTGCGCGCTGCCCAGACTTCTATGATTACTCGTCTGGAGCAGGCATTCAAAGAACTGAACGCGGTAGACGTTCTGTAATTTGAATTTTGCCCAATAAAAAAGGCTTCCTTCGGGAAGCCTTTTTTTTAGCCTGTAATACAGGTTCCTTTTTCGCCCGCCAGTATTTGCGGGGCGTCCTTCAGGGCGCCGATAAACGCCGTGTTTCCCGTTTGCTGCACGAACTGAATCACCGCTGCAGCCTTGGGCCCCATCGCACCGTCCGGTGCGGCAAAAGGTGCTAGCTCCTGCAACGTAACATGCCGAAGCGGGCGAGCCTGCGGCGTTCCCCAGTTTTCGTAGACCGCATCGGCATCGGTCAGGATCAATAAATGATCGGCGTGAATAGACTGCGCCAGCACCGCCGCGGTCAGGTCTTTATCGATGACCGCTTCCGTTCCCTGATAGCCCGCGCCCTCGGCGATCACCGGAATACCGCCCCCGCCACAGCAAATCACTACGTGGCCGGCAGCCATTAGCGCCGCGATTGCCTGGTGATCGACGATCTTCAGGGGAAGCGGAGAGGGGACAACGCGACGGATATACTTACCGTCTGCTTTCATCGTCCAGCCGTAGCGCGCCTCAAGCGCTGCCTGCTGCTCGGGCTGATAGACCGGGCCAATGTATTTTCCAGGCAGAGAAAAAGCCGGATCGTTCGCGTCCACTTCAACTCGAGTCATGAGCGTTGATACCGGAACGCTCCCCGCATACTGCGTCAGTTCCTGCGCGATAGCGGAGCCAATCATCCCCTGGCTTTCAGCAACCAGTATGTCCAGCGGCCAGGCAGGCGAGTCGGTATAGGCCGCATTCTGCAAGGCCAGCAGGCCGACCTGCGGCCCGTTGCCGTGAACGATGACCAGCTGGTAATCACTTCCCAGCGCGGCGACCATTCTGGCAAAGACCTTTATGCTGCGCTGCTGATTTTCTGCGCTCAGAACCTCTCCGCGCTGCAATAACGCATTGCCGCCAAGAGCAATAACTATTTTCTTTTTCATGATGACCTCTTTGGTAAATATCTCGCGGTCAAAATAAAGGTTTATGAAATCGGTAATGTGATAAACATTCCAGGTCGGCGACCACAAAAAATATCTCATTAATTAATCAGGTTTCGCTTTTGTTTATTTAATTAATTTTGAAAGTCATTATTAGATTTTTTTTAATAATATCGTCGTCAATTCCCAGGAATTTATAACAATAGATTTTGTGTGACGTTGTTCAAATGAAATAGCCTTGTACCTCGATACTGTAACGGCAGTTAAAACATCAAGCCTCACGTATCAGTGCGATAACAAGAGGTATTCAGCGGTAAATATTACCGGGAGATTGCTTATGTCTGCATCCTATGACGTGGCTGAGGCCACAAAGAAAAAAGGAATACCGGCCTGGTGGGTCACGATTTTCCTCTTCTGGCTAGGCTGGATTTTTATGTACGCCGACCGCACGGTATTAAATCCCGTGATGGGCGAGCTGGAAAAAGAATTTGGCTTGAGCGGAACGCAGTTAGGGATACTTAATTCAGTGTTCTATTTTTCCTATGCCTTATTGCAGGTCCCGGCCGGGATACTTGGCGATAAAATTGGCAAGAAAAAAGTGCTGGTTCCCGGCTTTATTCTCTTCGGCGTTTTTACCGCGGTGACCGGTTGGGCAAAAAGCTGGTACACGCTGCTCTTTGCGCGTGTTGTTACCGGCGCCGGGGAGGGGACATATTACGGCCCTCAGTACGGTTTATCCTCTGAACAGATCCCGAAAAAATACCGCTCGCTGGGCAGCGCGATAATTAACAGCGGTATGGCGTTCGGTATTGCCCTCGGCTTAATGACCTCCAGCTGGCTGGTCTATGACCAGGGTTACTCCTGGCGAATGCCGTTTTACGCAATGGCGATACCTTCCGTTCTGGTCGGGATTGCTATCTGGCTGTTCGTTAAGGAGAAGAAACGCACTGCCGATGCCGAAGGGCAAGCGGTTAAAAAAGGCAAGTTCAGCGATCTGTTTAAGAACCGTAACCTGATCCTGACTTACATCATGGTGTTCTGCAGCCTGTTTGGCTTCTTCGTGATCCTGACCTGGCTTCCTTATTACCTCCAGAACGAACGCGGCATTCCGGGCAGCGAAACCGGGTTTATCTCCTCGCTGGTGGCGTGGATCTCTATTCCGGGCGCGCTGCTGTTCTCCAGCCTCTCCGATAAGTTAGGCAAGCGTAAGCCATTAATTCTGTTTTTAGTGCCGGTGGCGATCGTCAGCATGTTGTCCATCGTCTGGATGCCAGGTATGACCGGCGTCATCGTCGCGCTCTGCGTGTACGGCCTGGTAGGCAAGCTGGCGCTGGATCCGGTGCTGGTGGCGCTGGTGGCCGACAGCGTGGATGAAAACAACTACAGCACCGCATTCGGATTATTCAACTTCATTGGTATGAGCTCATCCATTCTGGCACCGATTATTGCCGGGGCCGTTCGCGACATGACGGGAAGCCTGGCTTCCAGCTTCTATGTCTCCGCGGTGCTCCTGGCAATTGGTCTGTGCGGGATGCTGTTCTTAAAAGAGAAACGTGCATAAAGAGGTAGCGGTAATGATTTACGCCTTTGTTAAAAAGGGAAGTTTTCAGGATTCCGTCAGCCTGATGATTATTTCCCGCAAATTAAGCGAACACCCGGAAGTGGATCAGGTCTCCGTCATGATGGGAACCCCGGCGAATAAATCGATGCTGGAGTCAACGGGCTTCTGGCATGAGGAGTTTTCCCAGGCAACGCCGAACGATATTTGCGTCGCCGTACGCACCGGGTCCGAACAGCCCGAGATCCTGGATCTTATCCGCGAGCAGTTAGAGAAAGAGCTGAACGCGATTGCCACCGCGTCGGGGAGTTCACGCCAGCTGGTAAAAGCGCGGCGCTGGGAAAGCGCCTGCCAGAAACTGCCGGAGGCTAATCTGCTGCTGGTTTCCGTTGCCGGGGAGTACGCCGCGTCGGTCGCCCGGGAAGGATTGCTGGCGGATAAAAACGTGATGCTGTTTTCCGATAACGTGCCGGTCGCGCAGGAGGTTGAGCTGAAAACGCTGGCTCGCGAGCGAGGGCTGATCGTGATGGGGCCAGACTGCGGCACGGCGATGATTGCCGGCAGCCCGCTGGCTTTCGCGAACGTCCTGCCGGAGGGCGGAGTTGGCGTCATTGGCGCGTCCGGGACGGGCATTCAGGAAATCACCTCTCAGATTGCCCTTCACCAGCAGGGCATAAGCCATGCCATTGGTTTGGGGGGACGCGACCTGAGTGCTGAGGTCGGCGGCCTCAGCGCGCTCACCGCCCTGGAGATGCTGGCGGGCGATGAGGCAACAAAGGTCATCGCATTCGTTTCTAAACCGCCGTCGCCTGAGGTGCGCACCCGGGTTATTGCCGCCATGCAGGGCGTCGGTAAGCCCGTGGTTGCGCTGTTCCTCGGGAGCCAGCCGGAGCAGCGCCGCGACGGCAACGTCTGGCTTGCGCATTCGCTTTCCGATGCTGCACGGCTTGCGGTGCTGCTGATGCGCGTGGCTAACCAGCGCCAGACTCAGCCCGAGGTGGCGGGTAAACGCATTTGCGGTTTGTATGCCGGCGGTACGCTGGCGGCGGAAGCGGCGATGTTGCTTTCCGAGGGGCTGGGTATACCGCTGAGCGAAAGCCATCAGGATGGCGTCATGCTGGAGTCCGGAGGCCATCGCATCGTCGATTTAGGGGATGACAGCTACACCCTCGGCAGACCGCACCCGATGATCGACCCCACAACCCGCAGCATCGAAATTGAAAAGCTGGCCGCTCAGCCCGAGACGGGCGTTTTGCTGCTGGACGTGGTGCTGGGCTATGGCGCCTGTGCCGATCCTGCGGCGGCGGCGGTTGAGGCGATTGAAAGCGTGCGCTCGCAGCGCGCTGAGCCGCTGGTGGTTATCGCCACGCTGACCGGCACCGAGGCCGATCCCCAGGGGCGTAACGGGCAGAGCGAAAAGCTGCGGCAGGCCGGCGTCGCCGTTGTTGAGACGCTGGAAGAGGCCGTGTTGCTCGCCACCTGCCTGATCCAACCCCAGCCCACGAGCGCATCAGACAAGCACTGCGCGCTCCTCGACGGCGTTCAGGTCATCAATGCCGGACTGCGTAGTTTTGCGCTGGATCTGCAGAGCAGCGGGACGCCGGTTGTTCACTACCAGTGGGCTCCCGTCGCCGGCGGCAACGCCCGTCTTGCCAGTTTACTCAAACAGTTACATTAAGTTCAGAGGTACAGATATGTATTCATCTATTGCACAGGCCAATGAAGCCATCATTGAACGAATTAAAGCTGCGCGTCCGCACTGGGTGGCTGTCCGTCCTGCCAAAGAGGCGGTCGCCGAACTCTCCTCCGGGCGTAAGCTGTTGCACGCGGGCCCACCGATAGCCTGGGAAGAGATGACCGGGCCAATGCGCGGGGCGTGCATTGGGGCCACGCTGTTTGAAGGCTGGGCCGAGCGTGAAGAAGATGCGGTGCGCCTGCTGGAGCAGGGAGAAGTGGCGTTTATCCCGTGCCACCATGTGGGTGCCGTGGGGCCAATGGGCGGGATCACCTCGGCGAACATGCCGGTGCTGATCGTGCGTGATGTGGTTCATGGTAATCAGGCCTGCTGCAACCTGAACGAAGGCATCGGCAAGGTGATGCGTTTTGGCGCGTACGGTGAGGATGTGCAGCAGCGGCTGCGCTGGATGCGCGATACGCTGGCCCCGGTTCTGCAGGCAGCGCTGAGCGAAATTGACAACGGCATTGACCTGACGGCGATGATGGCGCAGGCCATTACCATGGGCGACGAGTTTCACCAGCGTAACATCGCCGCGTCTTCGTTATTACTGCGCACGCTCTCCCCGGTGATTGCGGGGCTGGATCGCCCGCAGGCTGACATCATAGAGGTGCTGCAGTTCCTGAGCGTAACCGACCAGTTCTTCCTCAACCTGGCGATGGCCTACAGCAAAGCGGTAATGGATGCGGCTGCGCAAATCAAGGCGGGTACCGTGGTCACGGCCATGACGCGCAACGGTCGCGAGTTTGGTATCCGCGTGAGCGGTACGGGCGACCGCTGGTTTACCGCCCCCGTGAATACCCCGCAGGGGCTCTTCTTTACCGGTTACAGCCAGGCGGACGCGAACCCGGATATCGGCGACAGCGCAATCACCGAAACGCTGGGAATTGGCGGTGCGGCGATGATTGCTGCACCCGGCGTCACGCGCTTTGTCGGGGCGGGCGGCATGGGCGCCGCGCTGGAAACGTCGGAAGAGATGGCTGAAATTTACCTCGCCAGTAACCCGCTCTTCCAGATCCCCTCCTGGGACTTCAGGGGAGCATGTCTGGGGTTAGATGTCCGTCGGGTTGTTGAAACCGGGATCACGCCGCTGATTAACACCGGTATCGCCCACCGCGAGGCGGGGATCGGACAGGTGGGGGCCGGCACGGTGCGCGCACCGCTGCCGTGCTTTGAAAAAGCCCTTGAGGCGCTCGCGGAGCTGTATCACGTTACCGCGTAAGGGGGGAGAGGGGCGGTCCTGCCGCCCCGGAGTGTTCGCTATGATCGTACAGTCTCTGGCCTGTGGTGGCGTTGATCGTCTGAGCGACGGGGAGTGGCGTCTGCACAGCCGCTTCACCCAAGCGATCAACTACAGCCATGCTGATGGCGCGCTGTTGACATTTATCCGTTACGGCAAGGGCGTCGCGCCTGCCGGGGTGTTGCTCTCCACGAGTAATTTCGCAAAAGTCTACGATGCTCAGCGGTGGACTAAACGGGGCAAGATCCTGCTGGGGCATAACGCATCTGTCTTGCTACGACGTCCCCTCAACCTGACTCCTCAAAGCGGTAGGATGCCCGTGCCCGATTTGCGGAACTACCCGGAAAAAACGGGGCTGTGCGGCCCGCTTCGTCAGCTGGACGCGGGTGCCATCGCCTTCAGGCTATTGCTGGATGGTCTCACCCAGTGGGAGAGCGGAATGCCTCCTTCATGGGCAGGATTAATTGGCATGGGGCCTGGCCTGACGCCCGGTGGCGACGACATGCTGACAGGCGCGCTGGCAGTGTTACATGCTTCACATTTTTCCACGCAACTCCAGGCTTGCCCATTTTTACCCTCGGCCGATCAACTCATGACGCTCACAACGTCGGTAAGCTGTAGTTACCTCAACAGCGCCCGCTACGGCGAATTTTCGACTCCGGTTCTTCACCTGCTGCGCTGCCTGCAGGCCGGGCGCGATCCGCACAGAGCCATTCGGCGGCTGGTGCTGATGGGGCATACGTCGGGCGCAGATATTGTTGCCGGCATGGTGATTACGTTGCGATGGCTACAGATCCGGAAGGAAAGGCGAGGACATGCTCGATCAGGAAACAGTGCGGACATTTATTCGGGTTGCGGAGACCGGAAGTTTTTCGCGGGCGGCCGCTTCTCTCCATAAAACGCCAGCAGCGATCAGCTATCGGATTAAAACGCTTGAGGAGCAAACCGGCACGCAGCTCTTTTTACGCACCACTCGTTCAGTGAGCTTAACCCCTGCGGGCACGCATCTGCTCGAAAACTGTCGGCAGTGGCTGAGCTGGCTGGACGCCATGCCGGATGAACTGCAGCAAATTAATGCGGGCGTCGAAAGACAGATCAATATTGTTGTTAACAATCTGCTTTACCAGCCGCGCTCTGCCGCCAGGCTGTTAACCTGGCTGCATCAACGTTTTCCCTTCACGCGTTTCCAGCTTTCCCGCCAGGTGTATATGGGGGTGTGGGATGCGTTGCTCTACGATGATTTTCACCTCGCCATTGGGGTGACGGGATCGGAATCCCTGTCCAATACCATTTCACTTCTCCCGCTGGGTGAGATTCGCTGGCGCTTCGTGGTTGCCAGCGATCACCCGCTGGCGTCACATCCTGCGGATCGCTTAACGGACGATATGCTGCGCAAGTATCCGGCGATCAATATTGACGACACCTCGCGTAACCTGACGCGTCGGGTGGCGTGGCTGCTCGGCGGGCAGAAGGAGATCAAGGTGCCTGATATGAGCACTAAAATTGCCTGTCACCTCAGCGGGCTGGGGGTAGGTTTTTTGCCAGAGCGTCAGTGTCAGCCCTATATTGAGTCCGGGCAGCTGGTGGCAAGAGAGGTGGTAAACCCGCGCCAGAAATCTCCGCTATCGGTGGCGTGGAAGTCCGTCGGCAGCGGAAAGGTGATTGACGAGATAGTGACGTTATTTCGCAACAAAGATCCGCTGGTGGCGGAATTTACCAGTGAAATAGACCCTCAGCTTTACTAACTCTTACAGAAATCGGCCTCCGTAAATGGCATATTTTCCTGCTTTTGTTTACCTTTAACACTGGCGTTTTCGTGATTGAGATCTCGTTAGCGCGTGTTTGGGTTATTAACAAGGAAAATTGAATGGAAGATCTCGGTGTAGTAGATGGGATTAACAACGCGGGAACCTGGCTGGTGCGCAACCAGGCCCTACTGATTAGCTATGCGGTGAATATTGCGGCAGCGATTGCCATCATTGTCGTGGGGATGATTATTGCCCGTACGGTTTCCAGAGGCGTCAACCGCGTCATGCTGGCCCGTCATATCGATGCTACCGTTGCTGATTTTCTTTCTGCGCTGGTGCGTTACGGGATCATCGCCTTCACCCTCATTGCGGCAATGGGCCGGGTCGGTGTTCAAACAGCGTCGGTCATTGCCGTTCTGGGGGCCGCCGGTTTGGCCGTGGGCCTGGCACTTCAGGGCTCGCTTGCAAACCTGGCGGCTGGCGTGCTGCTGGTGACGTTCCGACCATTCCGCGCGGGAGAATATGTCGATCTCGGCGGTACGGCGGGTACCGTACTCAACGTGCAAATTTTCTCCACCACGCTGCGTTCGGCGGATGGCAAAATTGTTATTGTGCCAAACAAGAAGGTGATCGATGGCAACATCACTAACTTCTCGCGCGAGCCGGTTCGTCGTAATGAGCTACTCATTGGAGTTGGCTATGATTCCGATACCGATCTGGTGAAAAAGCTGATTACCGATATTATTGAATCCGACGACCGCATTCTTAAAGATCGCGAAATGACCGTCCGCCTGAACGAGCTGGGTGCGTCCTCCATCAACTTTGTGGTGCGTATCTGGAGCAAAAGCGGCGATCTGCAAAACGTTTACTGGGACGTTCTGGAGCGTATCAAGCGTGACTTCGACGCTAACGGCATCAGCTTCCCGTACCCGCAGATGGACGTAAACGTCAAAAAAGTCAAAGAAGCAGAATAACGTCTTCCCAGGCCCGGTAAGCGCTAGCGCCGCCGGGCTTTTCTTTTATTAGCCACGCTAATCACCAATTAATATTATCCATTTCCTCTAATGTGATTCGCGCAGTATAGTCTGCTTCCAGAACAATACTGTGAGAATTTCGTCATGTTATCCTATTATTTTCAAGGTCTTGCGCTGGGCGCGGCCATGATCCTTCCCCTCGGCCCGCAGAATGCGTTCGTGATGAACCAGGGCATCCGTCGCCAGTATCATCTGATGATTGCCCTGCTGTGTGCGGTAAGCGATTTACTGCTGATCTGCGCCGGGATTTTTGGCGGCAGCGCATTGCTGATGCAGTCCCCGTGGCTGCTGGCGCTGGTGACCTGGGGCGGCGTGGCGTTCCTTTTATGGTACGGATTCGGCGCCCTAAAAACGGCCATGAGCAGCAATCTCGAGCTGGCGAGCGCCGAGGTGATGAAGCAGGGGCGGTGGAAGATAATCGTGACCATGCTCGCGGTCACCTGGCTTAACCCGCACGTCTATCTTGATACCTTTGTGGTGCTGGGCAGCCTGGGCGGGCAGCTGGACGTTGAGCCAAAACGCTGGTTTGCGCTCGGTACGGTCAGCGCGTCGTTCCTCTGGTTCTTTGGTCTGGCTATTCTGGCCGCGTGGCTGGCGCCGCGCCTGCGCACCGCCAAAGCGCAGCGCGTAATCAATACCCTTGTGGGGCTGGTAATGTGGTTTATCGCGTTTCAGCTGGCCAAAGAGGGCGTTCATCACGTACAGGGATTGTTCAACTAAGCGTTGTCTTATGGACATCTGAACCAGACCCGCTAAGCTTGCTGGCATGCGCCCTGATGTTGGGCACTCTTCGCAACATGGAGGAATGACAGTGAAGTTTAAGGTGATGGCCCTGGCGGCATTAGTGAGTTTAGGTGCGGTGTCGGTGCAGGCGAATGAACTGCCAAACGGCCCGCACATCGTCACTTCAGGCACCGCAAGCGTGGATGCGGTACCGGATGTTGCAACGCTGGCAATTGAAGTGAACGTAGCCGCGAAGGATGCCGCTTCTGCCAAGAAGCAGGCTGACGACCGTGTTGCGCAATATCTCTCTTTCCTGGAACAGAATGGTGTCGCTAAAAAAGACATCAACTCTGCTAACCTGCGTACCCAGCCCGATTATGACTACCAGAACGGTAAAAGTATCCTGAAAGGCTACCGCGCCGTGCGTACCGTGGAAGTGACGTTGCGCCAGCTGGATAAGCTGAATTCGCTGCTGGACGGTGCGCTGAAGGCGGGTCTGAACGAAATTCGTTCCGTCTCTCTGGGCGTTGCGCAACCGGATAAATACAAAGACGAAGCGCGTAAAGCGGCGATTGATGATGCAATTCATCAGGCGGAGCAGCTGGCTTCTGGCTTCAAGAGCAAGCTCGGCCCGGTTTACAGCGTGCGCTACCACGTCTCTAACTACCAGCCAAGCCCGATGGTACGGATGATGAAGGCCGACGCTGCGCCGGTATCTGCTCAGGAAACCTATGAGCAGCCGACCATTCAGTTCGACGATCAGGTGGACGTGGTGTTCGAGCTGCAGCCAGCTCAAACTCAGGCGGCTAAGGCGCAGTAATTTGCCCTCACCCTAACCCTCTCCCACAGGGAGAGGGAATTCAAGCGATTAATCCTGCCTCAACACCTTATGCCCAAACGTCAGCAGCGCGTCGGTGACGTTGCGCATCATGCGGCTTTCCGGTGCAAAACGGTGCCAGTAGAGCATCCGGCGCTGGTACAGCCCCGGCGTTAAGTCAATCAGCTCACCGCTTTTCAACTCTCTTTCAATCTGCAGGTGCGGGATCATGCAGCAGGTGGTGCCCTGACGCGCGAGCTGCACGAAGGCTTCGGACGAGTTCACGATATGGCACGGCACGCTGCCCGGCGGCAGGTCGAAGTTTTGCTGGAGAAACGCCTGGTGCATATCGTCGAGATGGTCAAACGCCACGGCGGGGGCTTTCAGCAGCGCGGCGCGGGTGACGCCGTTCGGGAAGTAGCGCTCAGCAAAGGCTTTTGAACCGACGAACAGGTAGTCCAGCGCCCCCAGCTGATCGACCAGACAGCTTGGCAGCGCCTGAGGCTGAATACTGACCGCCCCGACCACTTCGCCACGACGCAGGCGTTCCTGGGTGCGGGTTTCATCTTCTACCTGTAAATTCAGACGGATAGGGGAGTCAGCCAGGACGGGGGCAAGGGCAGGCAGCAGCCAGGTTGCCAGGCTGTCGGCGTTCACCGCCAGTGACAGGAGCAGCGGCGTAGAGCCAGTCTGTTCGTCACCCAGCCACTCGTCTTCAAGCAGTTCCACCTGGCGCAGCAGGGCGAGGAGTTTTTGCCCCTGCTCGGTTGGGCGCGGCGGAACGGTACGCACCAGCAGCGGTTGCCCGAACATATTTTCAAGCTGTTTGATGCGCTGTGATACGGCGGACTGAGTGATGCACAGCTTCTGCGCCGCGCGCTCAAAACCTCGTTCACGAATAACCGCATCAAGTGCCTGTAGTGTTCTGTAGTCCGGACGTTTCATTGCTCTGGCTTACTCCTTAATTTTGCTTAATCTGCACTATGACACAATTTTCCCTTCGTGGCAGACGAATTCCATCCGACGTGTTCTATAATGCGCCGTAAGTTTTCACACCACAGGCAAAACGATCATGACGCAGGATGAACTGAAAAAAGCAGTAGGATGGGCCGCTCTCCAGTACGTACAGCCGGGCACCATTGTGGGTGTTGGCACCGGGTCGACGGCGGCACACTTCATTGATGCACTGGGCACGATGAAAGGGCAGATTGAGGGCGCAGTTTCCAGCTCTGATGCTTCCACGGAAAAGCTGAAAAGCCTCGGCATTACCGTTTTCGATCTGAATGAAGTGGATCGCCTGGGCATCTACGTTGACGGTGCGGATGAAATCAACGGCCACATGCAGATGATCAAAGGCGGCGGCGCGGCGCTGACGCGTGAAAAGATCATTGCTTCCGTTGCCGACAAGTTTATCTGCATCGCGGATGCCTCCAAGCAGGTGGATATTCTCGGTAACTTCCCGCTGCCGGTTGAAGTGATCCCGATGGCGCGCAGTGCGGTGGCGCGTGAGCTGGTGAAGCTGGGCGGGCGTCCGGAGTACCGTCAGGGCGTGATGACCGACAACGGTAACGTGATCCTCGACGTACACGGCCTGGAAATCCTCGATGCGGTAGCGCTGGAAAATGCCATCAACGGCATTCCGGGCGTAGTGACCGTAGGGCTATTCGCCAACCGTGGCGCGGACGTGGCGCTGATCGGCACCGCTGACGGCGTGAAAACCATCGTAAAATGATCTGACGGGGGGAGTCCTCCCCCCGCTAAAAAAAATTGAAAAGCTAAATTCGGTGACTTGTGTCACGTTTTTACGCCTCTTTTGCCGATCCTGCCGCGTTCATAATTATCCGTAGCATATTCCTCTGCCATTTTGCCCTGCATGACTTTTCTTCAGAGCCCCGACGCAAACGTTCATATTGCTGCAATAGTTTTTTTTGATATGTTGGCTACAGCGGATTTAAATCCAGCACAACATCAGTTCAGACAAAAACAGGGTCGGGTAAATGGCAAAGGTATCACTGGAGAAAGACAAGATTAAATTCCTGCTGGTCGAGGGCGTGCACCAAAAAGCAATCGATAGCCTTCGTGCGGCAGGTTACACCAACATCGAATTTCACAAAGGCGCGCTCGATACCGAAGAGCTGAAAGCGTCCATCCGTGATGCCCATTTCATTGGCCTGCGATCCCGTACTCACCTGACCGAAGATGTTATCGCTGCGGCAGAAAAGCTGGTGGCAATCGGCTGCTTCTGCATCGGCACCAACCAGGTTGACCTGAACGCCGCCGCTAAACGCGGTATTCCCGTCTTTAACGCTCCGTTCTCCAACACCCGTTCCGTGGCGGAGCTGGTGATTGGCGAACTGCTGCTGCTGCTGCGCGGCATTCCTGAAGCCAACGCCAAGGCGCACCGCGGGGTGTGGAACAAGCTGGCGTCCGGTTCCTTTGAAGCGCGCGGTAAAAAGCTGGGGATTATCGGCTACGGTCACATCGGCACCCAGCTCGGTATTCTGGCGGAATCTCTCGGGATGCACGTCTTCTTCTACGATATCGAAAGCAAGCTGCCGCTGGGCAATGCGACGCAGGTTCAGCATCTGTCTGACCTGCTGAACATGAGCGACGTGGTGAGCCTGCACGTGCCGGAAAATGCCTCCACTAAAAACATGATGGGCGCGGAAGAGCTGGCGCTGATGAAGCCGGGCTCGCTGCTGATCAACGCCGCGCGCGGCACGGTTGTTGATATTCCTGCGCTGGCGGATGCCCTGAAGCGTAAGCATCTGGCGGGTGCGGCGATTGACGTCTTCCCGACGGAGCCTGCAACCAACAGCGATCCGTTCACCTCTCCGCTGTGCGAGTTCGACAACGTGATCCTGACGCCGCACATTGGCGGTTCTACCCAGGAAGCGCAGGAGAACATCGGCCTGGAAGTGGCGGGCAAGCTGAGCAAATACTCCGACAACGGTTCTACGCTCTCTGCGGTGAACTTCCCGGAAGTGTCTCTGCCGCTGCACGGCGGTCGCCGTCTGCTGCACATTCACGAAAACCGTCCTGGCGTGCTGACCGCCATTAACCAGATCTTTGCCGAGCAGGGCGTCAACATCGCCGCGCAGTACCTGCAGACCAACTCGCAGATGGGCTACGTGGTAATTGATATCGAAGCGACGGAAGAGGTTGCCGAGAAAGCGCTGCAGAGCATGAAGGCGATACCGGGAACGATTCGCGCGCGTCTGCTGTACTGATGGTGCGGATTGTGGTGTCGGGTGGCGCTTACGCTTACCCGACCTACAATGTTTGAGGATTTATGTAGGCCGGGTAAGGCGTAGCCGCCACCCGGCTTTATCCTACCAGACCCAGATTTTGCTGGGCGTCACCACCGCCGGCAGAGGAATATCCCACTTCTCCACCGGCAAGGCTTCTACTGCCTGACAATCATGCGCATAACCCACGGGCTGCAGGCCGTACTGCTGCCAGTTTTGCAGCGTTCTGTCGTAAAAACCACCGCCCATTCCCAGGCGCTGCCCTTGTTCATCAAACGCCACCAGCGGCGTAATCAGCACGTCCAGCTGTGACAGCGGCAGCACGTCGCGCACGTCGAGCTTCGGCTCGGTGATTTTCAGACGATTCACCACCAGCTCGCTGTGCGGATGGTAGTGCAGAAACAGGAGATTGCCCTTGCTAAACGGGTGCAGGACCGGAAGGTAAATCTTTTTCCCGGCGCGCCAGAGCTGCTCGATAAGCGGCTGCGTGTCCAGTTCGCCGTCAAACGAGAGAAACAGGGCGATGGTATGCGCCAGCACAACGGGCGGGTACGCCATCATACGTGCAGCAGCCTGTTGGGCGAATTCTGCCTGCTGCTCGGGCGTTAAGGCTCGACGGCGATGACGAATAAATTTACGGACGTCCTGGCGAGAAAGAGAAACTTCAGGGAATTGGGTCATGGTAGTCGGTAGAAGAAGAGAGAGGGAATCTCCGAGATGCCGCCGCAGGCTGTAACCCTTGAACCCTTGGTTCAAGGTGAATGTGTCGTCATAGTTTTAAGGCTTCTCGGACGAACCGAGCATGCTCACCAACCATGGAGCGCCACATTCTTGTGGTATGAAATATCGGCTCAGGGGACTGGCCCGCTTGCGAACATCTCAGAGAAATTTTGTCTTCCCAGTTACTCTACCATAGTCAACTGAGAAGTGTTATTCAAACTTTGGTCCCGGTCTTTCTGGAGTGCGACCCTGATCAAGCAACGCCTGTTCAATGGTCTGCTGGAGCATTTTAATGCGCTGCTCCATGCTTGCCGCATAGTCGCGGGTCTTCGCCTTTTCCTGAGTCAGTTCATAGCTGATGTTCAACGCGGCGATGAAAACCAGCTGCTCAGTATTTGTGACTCTAGTGCGTTCTTTTAGATCTTGCAACCGCTGATTCAAATCGTCCGCAGCCTGATTCAAAGCATCCCTTTGTTCAGGTGGACAATTCACTCGCAGTGAACGACCAAAAATCTGGAGATCGACGGGTTGTGCAGACATGCCACCTTCCTGCTGATTGACTGCGCTGCCTTCGCTTACTGCCCCGGGGGCTGCGAAGGGGCGACACTATAGCTACCCTGATGTGAAGATACAAGCCCTTTTCTGGTATCACCAGGGTCCAAAGTGGTAGCATATCATGAATCTTTCCCCTTTGATGACGAATGCTCATGTCTAAACAGAACGAAATGCCTGGTTACAAGGATTTAAACCAGTTACTGAACCAGCAGGGAGTGGGTTTAACCCCTGCCGAAATGCACGGTCTGATCAGTGGCATGCTGTGCGGCGGAAACAGCGACAGCTCATGGCAGCCGCTGCTTCACGACCTGACGAATGAAGGGCTGGCATTTGGTCACGAGCTGGCGGAGGCGCTGCGTAAAATGCATGCCGCGACCAGCGATTCTCTGGAAGACGATGGCTTCCTTTTTCAGCTTTATCTGCCTGAAGGCGACGACGTTAGCGTTTTCGATCGTGCCGACGCGCTCGCGGGCTGGGTAAATCACTACCTGCTGGGGCTGGGCGTCACGCAGCCTAAACTCGATAAAGTGACCGGCGAAGCGGGTGAAGCGATCGACGATCTGCGTAACATCGCGCAGCTGGGCTACGACGAAGATGAAGACCAGGAAGAGCTGGAAATGTCTCTCGAAGAGATCATCGAGTACGTGCGCGTTGCGGCGCTGCTGTGCCACGACAACTTTACGCGCTCGCAGCCGACCGCGCCGGAAGTCCGCAAGCCAACCTTACATTAAGAAAAATAACGCACAGGAGGGTGTCATGGTTATCTCGAATCAAGAGTATTCTCGCCGCCGACAGGCGCTGTTAGCCAATATGCAGCCAGGAAGCGCCGCGCTGATTTTTGCCGCGCCCGAAGTGACGCGCAGCGCCGACAGCGAATACCCCTATCGACAGAGCAGCGATTTCTGGTACTTCACCGGCTTTAACGAGCCGGAAGCGGTGCTGGTGCTGATTAAGAGCAATGACACCCACAATCACAGCGTGATTTTCAACCGCGTACGCGATTTAACCGCCGAAATCTGGTTCGGCCGCCGCTTGGGGCAAGAGGCCGCGCCCGAGAAACTCGGCGTGGATCGTGCCCTCGCGTTTAGCGAAATCAATCAGCAGCTTTATCAGCTGCTTAACGGCCTGGACGTGCTCTACCACGCGCAGGGCGAATATGCGTACGCCGATGAGATTGTCTTCACCGCGTTGGACAAGCTGCGTAAAGGATCGCGGCAGAACCTCTCTGCGCCCGCCACGCTGACGGACTGGCGTCCGATGGTGCATGAGATGCGCCTCTTCAAGTCTGAAGAAGAGCTTGCGGTGATGCGCCGCGCCGGTGAAATCAGCGCCCTGGCCCATACCCGCGCGATGGAGAAATGCCGTCCGGGGATGTTTGAATATCAGCTTGAAGGCGAAATTCAGCATGAGTTCAACCGCCACGGCGCGCGCTTCCCGTCCTACAACACCATTGTTGGCGGCGGGGAGAACGGCTGCATTCTGCACTACACCGAAAACGAAAGCGCACTGCGCGACGGCGATCTGGTGTTGATCGACGCGGGCTGCGAATACCTTGGCTACGCGGGCGACATTACCCGTACCTTCCCGGTGAACGGTAAATTCTCGCCTGCACAGCGTGAGATTTACGACATCGTGCTGGAATCTCTGGAAACGGCGCTCACGCTGTTCCGCCCGGGCACCTCGATTCAGGACGTAACCAGCGACGTGGTGCGCATCATGATTTCCGGTCTGGTGAAGCTCGGCATCCTGAAAGGGGACGTTGACGCGCTGATTACTGAAAATGCCCATCGCCCGTACTTTATGCACGGGTTGAGCCACTGGCTGGGGCTGGACGTTCATGACGTCGGCGCGTACGGTCCTGAACGGTCACGCCTGCTGGAGCCGGGCATGGTATTAACCGTGGAGCCGGGCCTGTACATTGCGCCGGATGCCGACGTGCCGGAACGATACCGCGGGATTGGCATTCGTATTGAAGACGATATTGTGATTACCGAAACCGGTAACGAAAACCTGACCGCATCGGTGGTGAAAAAGGCGGACGACATTGAGGCGCTGATGGCAGCGGCACGCGCATGAGCGTGATTATCGTTGGCGGCGGGATGACGGGCGCCACGCTGGCGCTGGCGATTTCGCATCTGACGAAAGGCCAGCTCCCGGTCCATCTTGTGGAAGCCGTTGCGCCACAGGCGACGAACCACCCCGGTTTTGACTCGCGCGCCATTGCCCTGGCGCAGGGAACCTGTCAGCAGCTTTCACGCATTGGTATCTGGCAGGCGATTGCCGACTGCGCCACGGCGATTAACACCGTGCACGTTAGCGATCGCGGCCATGCCGGGTTTGTGACGCTGGATGCCCATGATTACCGTATTGACGCGCTGGGGCAGGTGGTTGAGCTGCACGACGTTGGCCTGCGCCTGTTTCGGCTGTTGCAGGATGCGCCAGGCGTGACGCTGCACTGCCCGACACGCGTCGCCAGCTTTAGCCGCAGCGAGGAGGCGGTCAGCGTTGTGCTGGAGGATGGCACCACGCTTGAGGGCCAGCTTCTGGTGGCGGCAGACGGTTCGCGTTCTGCGCTTGGCACCCAGTGCGGCGTAGAGTGGCGGCAGCAGCCGTACGGACAGGTTGCGGTCATTGCGAACGTCTCAACCGCAGGAGCGCACAACGGCCGGGCGTTTGAGCGCTTCACGCCGCACGGCCCGCTGGCGATGCTGCCGATGTCGGACGGGCGCTGCTCGCTGGTGTGGTGCCACGCGCAGGACAAGGCCGAGGAAGTGCAGTCCTGGTCTGACGAACGCTTCTGCACCGAGCTGCAAAAAGCCTTCGGCTGGCGGCTGGGGCGCATTACCCATGCCGGAAAACGCGCCGTTTATCCGCTATCGTTAACGACCGCGTCGCAGTCCATATCCCATCGCGTGGCGCTGGTGGGCAATGCCGCCCAGACGCTGCACCCGATCGCCGGACAAGGCTTTAACCTTGGGCTGCGTGACGTGATGAGCCTGGCCGAGTCTCTGGCGCAGGCGTGGGGCGAGCAAAAAGATTGTGGCGCCTATTCAGTTCTCAGCCATTATCAGAAGCGTCGTCAGGCCGATAAAGAGGCGACGATCGGCGTTACCGATGGTTTAGTACACCTGTTTGCCAATCGCTGGGCGCCGCTGGTTGCAGGTCGCAACCTCGGGCTGATGGCGATGGAACTGTTCATTCCGGCACGTGACGTGCTGGCGCAGCGGACCCTGGGTTGGGTCGCGCGTTAAGGAGTTATCACCGTGCAAAATGTTGATGTTGCCATCGTTGGCGGCGGAATGGTCGGGCTGGCGCTGGCCTGTGGATTACAGGGCAGCGGCCTGCGCGTGGCCGTGCTGGAGCAAAAAGCGCCGCACCCCGTCTCGCCTGATGCGCCGCCTGAACTGCGCGTGTCGGCGATCAATGCGGCAAGCGAAAAACTTCTCACGCATCTTGGCGTCTGGTCGGATATCGTGGCGCAGCGCGCCAGCTGCTATCACGGCATGGAAGTGTGGGACAAAGACAGCTTTGGCCACATTGCCTTTGACGACGAAAGCATGGGCTATAGCCATCTGGGCCATATCATTGAGAATGCGGTGATCCACCACGCGCTGTGGCAGAAAGCGCAGCAGTGCAGCGACGTGACGCTGGTAGCGCCCGCGCAGATCCAGCAGGTGGCGTGGGGCGAAAACGAGGCGTTTATCACCCTGCAAAGCGGCGACATGCTGACCGCGCGTCTGGTGGTGGGTGCCGATGGCGCCAACTCCTGGCTGCGCAACAAGGCGGATATTCCGCTGACCTACTGGGATTATCGTCATCACGCGATGGTTGCCACCATTCGTACAGCAGAGCCGCACGGCGGCGTGGCGCGGCAGATTTTCCATAGCGACGGCATTCTGGCCTTCCTGCCGCTAAGCGATCCACACCTGTGCTCTATCGTCTGGTCCCTGGTGCCGGAAAAAGCCCAGCAGATGCAGGAAGCAACGCCGGACGCCTTCAACCAGGCGCTGTGCGTGGCCTTTGATAACCGCCTTGGCTTGTGCACCCTTGAAAGCGAGCGCCAGGTCTTCCCGCTAACCGGCCGCTACGCGCGTCAGTTTGCCGCGCACCGTCTGGCGCTGGTGGGTGATGCAGCGCATACCATTCATCCGCTGGCCGGGCAGGGTGTCAACCTTGGCTTTATGGATGCGGCGGAGCTGGTAGAAGAGCTGCGTCGCCTGCACCGCGAAGGTAAGGACATTGGTCAGCATCTCTATCTGCGCCGCTACGAGCGCAGCCGCAAGCACAGCGCGGCGATGATGCTGGCGGGAATGCAGGGCTTCCGCGAGCTGTTTGCCGGGGCAAATCCGGCGAAAAAACTGCTGCGCGATATCGGTCTTAAACTGGCCGATACGCTTCCTGGCGTTAAGCCACAGCTCCTTCGCCAGGCGATGGGTCTTAACGACCTGCCGGACTGGCTGCGCTAAGTTAGACCCCCGTCACACTTTACTTCCCCGGCCTCCGCGCCGGGGAAATTCCCTCGTTTGAAATATTCTAATTCCACGCTGTTTTTCGCATTAGATAATCTAATGTCGTGTTTTTGAAGGGACGGAAATTCGGCCCATTTTTCCGCACGAAATATCACCATGTGCTAAATCCTGTTAGATCATTGTTAATTTTGTGCGGGTTTAATCGCATTTTTCCAGTGAATAACTCTGTAGGCTTTTCAACGTTTTTTGGTCATAAGCTAATGTGATGACCCGTTTTACCTTATGGTTAACCGCCGGTTTCGGTGGTAAGTTCAGGTAAAAGAGAACGTTTGCGTCGGCATTCGGGAACGAGGCCGATACCGGGTTTCACGGTGAATTTTTCAACGAGGACAAGATGGCTCAACAGACTCCTTTGTACGAACAACACGTGTTATGCGGCGCCCGCATGGTGGACTTCCACGGCTGGATGATGCCGCTGCACTACGGCTCGCAGATTGATGAGCACCACGCGGTGCGCACCGATGCCGGTATGTTCGACGTGTCCCATATGACGATTGTCGATCTGCGCGGCAGCCGCACCCGGGAGTTTTTGCGTTATCTGCTGGCAAATGACGTCGCCAAACTGAAGACGCCGGGTAAAGCGCTCTATACCGGCATGCTGAACGCCTCGGGCGGCGTGATTGATGACCTTATCGTCTATTACTTTACCGAAGATTTCTTCCGCCTCGTCGTAAACTCCGCCACCCGCGAAAAAGACCTCTCCTGGATTTCCCAACACGCCGAACCTTATGCCATCGACATCACCGTTCGTGACGATCTGTCGCTGATCGCCGTGCAGGGGCCGAACGCGCAGGCGAAAGCCGCGTCTCTGTTTACCGACGAGCAGCGCAAAGCAACCGAAGGCATGAAGCCCTTCTTCGGCGTGCAGGCGGGCGATCTGTTTATCGCCACCACTGGCTACACGGGTGAAGCGGGCTACGAAATTGCGATGCCGAACGAGAAGGCCGCCGATTTCTGGCGTGCGCTGGTGGAAGCGGGCGTGAAGCCTGCGGGTCTGGGCGCGCGCGATACGCTGCGTCTGGAAGCGGGCATGAACCTCTACGGCCAGGAGATGGACGAAGGCGTCTCCCCGCTGGCGGCCAACATGGGCTGGACCATCGCATGGGAACCGGCTGACCGCGACTTTATTGGCCGTGAAGCGCTGGAAATGCAGCGTGAGAAGGGCACTGAACAGCTGGTTGGCCTGGTGATGAAGGAAAAAGGCGTGCTGCGCGGCGAACTGCCGGTGCGCTTCACCGATGCCGACGGCAATCATCGCGAAGGCGTGATCACCAGCGGAACCTTCTCCCCGACGCTCGGCTACAGTATTGCACTGGCACGCGTGCCGGCGGGCATTGGCGACACGGCGGTGGTGCAAATCCGCAATCGCGAAATGCCGGTCAACGTGACCAAACCGATTTTTGTTCGCGCCGGTAAGCCGGTCGCCTAATCATTTTTATCAGGAGAACTTCAATGAGCAATGTGCCAGCAGAACTGAAATACAGCAAAGAACACGAGTGGCTGCGCAAAGAGGCGGACGGCACTTACACCGTAGGGATCACCGAGCACGCGCAGGAGCTGCTGGGCGACATGGTGTTTGTTGACCTGCCTGACGTGGGCACGACCGTTAGCGCGGGCGACGACTGCGCCGTAGCGGAGTCCGTAAAAGCGGCTTCTGACATCTACGCTCCTGTGAGCGGCGAAATCGTTGCCGTCAACGACGCGCTGAGCGATTCGCCAGAGCTGGTGAACAGCGAGCCGTATGAAGGCGGCTGGATCTTCAAGATCAAAGCCAGCGACGAAGCGCAGGTTGCCGCGCTGCTGGACGCGACCGCGTACGAAGCTCTGTTGGAAGACGAGTAATCAGTAATCCCCCTCTCCCTTTGGGAGAGGGCAGGGGTGAGGGTGCCAATCTTCCCCTCACCCTAACCCTCTCCCAAAGGGAGAGGGAACTTAAATTCACTGCACGTTTCAGGAACCATCGCTCATGACACAGACTTTAAGCCAGCTTGAAAACCGTGGCGCCTTCATTGAACGTCACATTGGGCCGGATGCTCAGCAACAGCAGGAGATGCTGAAGACGGTTGGCGCGGATTCATTAAACGCACTGATCGGCCAGATCGTGCCAAAAGACATCCAGCTTGCCACGCCGCCGCAGGTAGGTGAAGCCACCACGGAATTCGCCGCGCTGGCGGAGCTGAAGGCCATCGCCGGCCTCAACAAGCGCTATAAGTCTTACATTGGCATGGGCTATACCAACGTGCAGCTGCCGCCGGTTATCCTGCGCAACATGCTGGAAAACCCGGGCTGGTACACCGCTTACACCCCGTATCAGCCAGAAGTCTCCCAGGGCCGTCTGGAAGCGCTGCTGAACTTCCAGCAGGTGACGCTGGATCTGACCGGGATGGACATCGCCTCCGCCTCGCTGCTGGATGAAGCCACCGCCGCCGCCGAAGCGATGGCGATGGCAAAACGCGTGAGCAAGCTGAAAAATGCCAACCGCTTCTTCGTGGCGGTGGACGTGCATCCCCAGACGCTGGACGTGGTGCGTACCCGCGCAGAGACCTTCGGCTTTGACGTGATCGTCGACGATGCCGACAAAGTGCTGGATCACCAGGACGTTTTCGGCGTGCTGCTGCAGCAGGTAGGTACAACGGGTGAAGTACACGACTACGGCGCGCTGATTGCCGAACTGAAGTCCCGCAAGGTGATTGTTAGCGTTGCCGCCGATTTTATGGCGCTGGTGCTGCTGACGGCACCGGGCAAACAGGGGGCGGATATCGTCTTCGGCTCTGCGCAGCGCTTCGGCGTGCCGATGGGCTACGGCGGTCCGCACGCGGCGTTCTTCGGCGCGAAAGATGAATTCAAACGCTCCATGCCTGGTCGTATTATCGGCGTCTCAAAAGATGCTGCCGGTAACACCGCGCTGCGCATGGCGATGCAGACCCGCGAGCAGCACATCCGCCGCGAGAAAGCGAACTCCAACATCTGTACCTCCCAGGTCCTGCTGGCGAACATCGCCAGCCTGTACGCCGTGTTCCACGGCCCGGCTGGCCTGAAGCGCATTGCCAGCCGCATTCACCGCCTGGCCGATATTCTGGCCTGCGGCCTGCAGCAGAAAGGCCTTAAGCTTCGCCATGAGCACTATTTCGACACCCTGTGCGTGGACGTGGCGGACAAAGCGGCCGTGCTGGCGCGTGCGGATGCAGCAGAGATCAACCTGCGCAGCGATATCCACAACGCCGTCGGCATTACGCTGGACGAAAGCACCACCCGCGACGATATCCTGAACCTGTTCAGCGTGCTGCTGGGTGACGCGCACGGCCTGGATATTGATACGCTCGATAAAGAGGTCGCGCTCGACAGCCGCTCCATTCAGGAAAGCATGCTGCGCAATGACGCGATCCTGACGCATCCGGTGTTCAACCGCTACCACAGCGAAACCGAGATGATGCGCTATATGCACTCTCTGGAGCGCAAGGATCTGGCGCTGAACCAGGCGATGATCCCGCTGGGCTCCTGCACCATGAAGCTGAACGCCGCGGCAGAGATGATCCCGATCACCTGGCCGGAGTTCTCCGAGCTGCACCCGTTCTGCCCGCCAGAGCAGGCGGAAGGTTATCACATGATGATCAACCAGCTTTCCGACTGGCTGGTGAAGCTGACCGGTTATGACGCGCTCTGCATGCAGCCGAACTCCGGCGCGCAGGGCGAGTACGCGGGCCTGCTGGCGATCCGCCACTATCACGAAAGCCGCAGCGAAGGTCACCGCGATATCTGCCTGATCCCAAGCTCCGCCCACGGTACCAACCCGGCCTCTGCCCAGATGGCGGGCATGGAAGTGGTTGTGGTTGCCTGCGATAAGAACGGCAACATCGATCTGGCCGACCTGCGCGCGAAAGCCGAGCAGGCGGGCGACAAGCTTTCCTGCATCATGGTGACCTACCCGTCCACCCACGGCGTGTACGAAGAGACCATCCGTGAAGTGTGCGAAGTGGTGCACCAGTTCGGCGGTCAGGTTTACCTCGACGGCGCGAACATGAACGCGCAGGTGGGCATTACCTCACCGGGCTTTATCGGTGCGGACGTGTCGCACCTGAACCTGCACAAAACCTTCTGCATCCCGCACGGCGGCGGCGGCCCGGGCATGGGCCCAATCGGCGTGAAGGCGCACCTGGCACCGTTTGTTCCGGGCCACAGCGTGGTGCAGATTGAAGGCATGCTGACCCGTCAGGGCGCGGTCTCTGCGGCACCGTTCGGCAGCGCCTCTATTCTGCCAATCAGCTGGATGTACATCCGCATGATGGGCGCGGAAGGGCTGAAGCAGGCGAGCCAGGTGGCGATCCTGAACGCCAACTACATTGCGACTCGCCTGAAGTCCGCCTTCCCGGTGCTCTATACCGGTCGCGACGGTCGCGTGGCGCACGAGTGCATTCTGGATATTCGTCCGCTGAAAGAGCAGACCGGCATCAGCGAGCTGGATATCGCCAAGCGCCTGATCGACTACGGCTTCCACGCGCCAACCATGTCGTTCCCGGTTGCGGGTACGCTGATGGTTGAGCCGACCGAGTCTGAAAGCAAAGCCGAGCTGGACCGCTTTATCGACGCGATGCTGGCGATCCGCATGGAGATCGACCGCGTGCAGGACGGCGAGTGGACGCTGGAAGATAACCCGCTGGTCAACGCCCCGCACACCCAGCACGAGATGGTGGCAGAGTGGAACCACGGCTATTCCCGCGAGCTGGCGGTCTTCCCGGCAGGCGTGGCAAACAAATACTGGCCGACCGTGAAGCGTCTTGATGACGTCTACGGCGACCGTAACCTGTTCTGCTCCTGCGTGCCGATGAGCGAATACCAGTAATATTGCTGATGTAGTAACGTAGGCCGGGTAAGGCGAAGCCGCCACCCGGCTTTTTTATTGGGAGAAGAGAATGGGTATTGCACTTGTGACCGGCGCCAGCCGCGGTATTGGCAAAGCCACCGCGCTACAGCTGGCACGCGAAGGTTACACCGTGGCGGTGAACTACCATCACAACGTTAAGGCCGCGACGGACGTCATCAGTCAGATCGTCGAGTCGGGCGGCAAAGCCTTTGCCGTGCGCGCGGACATCAGCGACGAAGCGCAGGTAATGGCGATGTTCGACAGCATCGATCGCGAAGGCGAGCCGCTGACGGCGCTGGTGAATAACGCAGGTATTCTGTTTGAACAATCGACCATTGAGAATTTGTCGGCTGAACGTATCAACCGCGTGCTCTCTACCAACGTCACGGGCTATTTCCTCTGCTGTCGTGAAGCGGTGAAGCGCATGTCTAACAAGCACGGCGGCAAGGGTGGGGCGATAGTGAACGTCTCTTCCGCCGCGTCACGCCTGGGCGCGCCGGGAGAATACGTGGACTATGCTGCATCCAAAGGTGCGGTGGATTCCCTGACCACCGGGCTATCCCTTGAGGTGGCGGGGCAGGGCATACGGGTTAACTGCGTACGTCCGGGTCTAATCTATACCGATATCCATGCGTCCGGCGGTGAACCGGGGCGGGTGGATCGCGTTAAGTCGATGCTGCCAATGCAGCGCGGCGGTCAGCCGGAAGAGGTGGCGCAGGCGATTGTCTGGCTGCTGAGCGAGAAGGCGTCGTACGTCACGGGCAGTTTTTTAGAGTTGGCCGGTGGGAAATAAACCCCTCACCCTAACCCTCTCCCACAGGGAGAGGGGATCAATCGTAGCGCCGCCCGGCGTTAAAGTTTCTCGCCGTTGCTGGCAATCACTTCCTTATACCAGTTAAAGCTCTTCTTGCGGGAACGCGACATATCGCCCGTGCCGTCGTCGTGCTTGTTCACGTAGATAAACCCGTAGCGCTTGCTGTACTGTCCGGTGGTGAAGGAGACGCAGTCGATGCAGCCCCACGGCGTATAGCCCATCAGATCCACGCCGTCGTAAGTCACCGCCTTAATCATCTCTTCAACGTGCGCGCGCAGGTAATCGATGCGGTAGTCGTCGTTGATGCTGCCGTCTTCTTCGACTTTATCGTAGGCACCAAAACCGTTTTCAACGATAAATAGCGGTTTCTGATAGCGTTCATACAGTTCGCACAGCGCATAGCGCAGGCCCACCGGGTCAATCTGCCAGCCCCAGTCGGAGGCCTTCACGTGCGGGTTCGGCACGCTGCCTTCGAAGCCGGAAATGGCGTCACCGGTACCGCCTTCTGCCTTAACCGCGTTGGTCATGTAGTAGCTGAAGCCCAGGTAGTCGCAGGTGCCTTCGCGCAGGATCTGCTCGTCGCCCGCCTCCATTTTGATGGAGAAGCCGCGGCGCTCCCATTCGTTCAGCACGTAGGATGGGTAGTAACCCCGGAGCTGTACGTCGGTAAAGACATAGCGTTCGCGCATGGACTCCTGGGCAAACATCACGTCCTCGGGTTTGCAGGAGAACGGATAGAGCGCCACCATCGCCAGCATGCAGCCAACTTTCATCTCCGGGTTGATGCGACGCGCGGCTTTCACCGCCAGGGCGCTGGCAACGAACTGATGGTGCAGCACCTGGTACATGGTCTCTTCAGGGTTATCGTGTTCGGTGTACACCACGCCAGAGCAGCAGTAGCCGAACAGCGGCGCGCGCCAGTTACGCTGGTTATTGATTTCGTTGAAGGTCATCCAGTATTTGACCTTGTTTTTGTAGCGCTCGAAGACCACTTCGGAGAAACGCACAAAGAAATCGACCACTTTACGGTTGGTCCAGCCACCGTATTCCTGTACCAGGTGCAGCGGCATTTCAAAGTGGGAGAGGGTGATCACCGGCTCGATATTGTATTTCAGCAGTTCGTCGAACATGTCATCGTAGAACTGCAGCCCTTCTTCATTCGGCTGGGTTTCGTCACCTTTCGGGAAGATGCGCGTCCAGGCGATGGAGGTGCGGAAGCATTTGAAGCCCATCTCGGCAAATAGCTTGATGTCTTCTTTGTAATGGCCGTAGAAATCAACGGCTTCGTGGTTTGGGTAGTATTTACCTTCAATCACTTCCTGAGTGATTTCACGCGGTACGCCGTGAGCGCCGCCGGTCAGGACGTCACAAATGCTTGGTCCTTTACCACCCTTATTCCAGCCGCCTTCAACCTGGTGTGCCGCAACCGCGCCGCCCCATAAAAACTCTTTTGGTAAGGTCAATTTTTTCATCGCTGCTCATCTCAATAAATGATTAATTGCTATCGAGTCTAGCAAAGCGAAATTAAATGTCACGATATAACAATTTCCAGGAATTGTGATTTGTTACATCGAAAAAACAGGACGTTTTATTCTGTTAATTTCTTCGCCAGCTTACGCCCGAGCGATTCCAGAATATAGATAACGGGAATTTGAGTGGTAATATCGTAGACGCCACCGATGCGCGTCTGGGGAACATGCCAGGAGAGGTTGAAGTCAGCAAGCTTTGCCAGGCGTGAGTGTTCATGGCTGGTGATGGAGAGCACCTTACAGCGGTGCAGGCTGAACTGGCTGGCAAAGCGCAGGATCTCCTCGGTTTCACCCGACACGGATAAAACGATCGCCAGCGCATTTTTCGCCATATCATTGGTCACCGGGAAATAAGGATCGTCAATATGGTTGCTGAATTTTCCAATATTCGAGAAAAAACGCGCGCCGTATTTCGCCAGTGAGCCGGACGTCCCCGCGCCCACAAATATAATACGTTCGGAGGAGAGGATAATATCTACCGCATCATCCAGTAACGCATCGAACTCTTCATTATTGACGCTTTTAAAGAAGCTGATAATTTCGCTGGCACCGAAATTCGCCTGCTGGGGCTCATTCTGCTCCAGGTAAAGCTTAAAGCGCACGCGAAATTCGGAGTAGCCCTCGCAGTTGAGCTTGCGGCAAAAGCGCAGGATAGTGGTGGTAGAGACGCCAGCCGCGTCCGCCAGCTCGCGGATGGTCATGTACATTACTTTGTCACGGTTCTTGATGACATAGTTGTAGACCATCATCTCAAGATTATTGAGACCGGCAATGGCGGAATGGGAGAACATGCTCACAATGGCTAAACTCACTCATTAACTTTTCTTCAGGGAATAATAACATGCAGCCAAACGACATCACTTTTTTTCAGCGCTTTCAGGACGACATTCTGGCCGGGCGAAAAACCATCACCATTCGTGACGAAAGCGAATCCCATTTTAAGCAGGGCGATATCCTGCGCGTCGGTCGCTATGAGGATGACGGCTACTTTTGCACCATTGAAGTGACAGGTACATCGACCGTTACGCTGGATACGCTAACGGAAAAACACGCAGAGCAGGAGAACATGACCCTGGAGACGCTCAAAAGCGTGATTGTGGAAATCTATCCCCATCAGAACCAGTTTTATGTGATTGATTTTAAATGTCTTTAATGATGATGGTAACACGTGTTAGCTGAAATTAAACCGTAACTACCTGATTGTAAATCAGAAATATTAGGTTTAATTTTATTTTAGCTAACAGGTGTTCTCTGGAATCATTCTCAGTTAGCATAACCAGACGATGAATAATCATCTTTTGTTTTCCCGGAGTTACCTATGGTGAGCAAGCCATTAATCGCACAGGGATATTCACTGGCTGAGGAAGTAGCCAACAGTATAAGCCACGGCATTGGCCTGGTGTTTGGGATAGTCGGATTAGTGCTATTGCTGGTGCAGGCGGTGGACGCCAATGCCAGCGCGATGGCCATTACCAGCTACAGCCTGTACGGCGGGAGTATGATCCTGCTGTTCCTGGCCTCGACGCTGTATCACGCTATTCCGCATCAGCGGGCCAAGACCTGGCTCAAAAAATTCGACCACTGCGCCATCTATCTTCTGATCGCGGGCACCTACACCCCGTTCTTGCTGGTGGGATTAAACTCACCGCTGTCGCGTGGCCTAATGATCGTCATCTGGAGCCTGGCGCTGCTGGGAGTCCTGTTTAAGCTGACCATTGCGCACCGGTTCAAAATACTGTCGCTGGTGACCTATCTGACGATGGGCTGGCTGTCGCTTATCGTGGTGTATCAGCTGGCGATCAAGCTGGCCGTGGGGGGCGTAACGCTTCTGGCGGTGGGCGGCGTGGTCTACTCGCTGGGCGTAATTTTCTACGTCTGTAAGCGCATCCCGTATAACCACGCTATCTGGCACGGCTTTGTGCTGGGCGGCAGCGTGTGCCACTTTTTGGCGATTTATTTGTATGTGGGGCAGGCGTAGGTTTTTCCACCGTGCGGGCGGTTACCCTCACCCCGGCCCTCTCCCACGGGGAAAGGGAGGACACCAAAACCGTAGGCCCGGTAAGCGCAGCGCCACCGGGCGATACAGCATCACTCTTCCAGTGAATACGGCAGCGGCTCGATGCTCAGTGTGTTTACGTCGTCACGCACGCGGAACACGCTGTCGGCTTCCATATCGTTATTCATCACCACCTGAACCAGCAGGCGTCCATCATCCAGCTGTACGGCGGCTAACACCGTACCGGTACGACGCCAGTTTTCACCCATCTTCAGCTCGAGATCTTCACCCGCTTCCGGTACACGGCTTGCGTGGCCCGCCAGCGTCCACAGGGCGCGTTTGTTCGCTCCTCGGAATTTTGCGCGCGCCACCATCTCCTGACCCGTGTAACACCCTTTCTTAAAGCTGATGCCGCCCAGCGCCTGAATGTTGGTAGCCTGTGGAATAAACTGCGCGCTGTTTGCTGCGTCAATCACCGGCAGACCCGCTTCAATGTTCAATGCCAGCCACTGTTGGCTGTTGTTGAACTGCGCTTCACCGCGCAGCGCTTCAGTGACGCGCTCTGCGGTAGCGACATCCGTTACCAGCAGGAAACGCTCGGCAGGATGTTCAAACCACAGGATAGAGGTCGCGCCTTCGCTGACGACCTGCTTTTCCGCATCCGGCAGTTCGCCGAACAGGTTTTTCAGCGCTGCGCGCGCCTGGAAACCCGCCACGCCCAGAAGAACATGTTCATCATCTGCGGCGATGGTGACTTTGGAAAATACCGCATATTTTTTCAGCTCCTTGAGCTGGGCGTCGCGCAGGCTGCGGCGCTCGATAAAGGCAAATCCGTCCTGACGACGAAACAGGCGCAGGTTGCTCCACATTTTACCTTTTGGATCGCAGTGCGCGGCCAGCAGGTGCTGGTGTTCAGTCATCTGACTGACGTCGGCGGTGACCTGGCCCTGCAGGTACTTTTCGGCATCGGCACCGGTGAGCGTTGCCAGCGCCCAGTCATCAAGAGTAATAAGCGTCAGCGGCAGACGCGCGGAGGCGGCGGGCTGGCGAGGAGAGAATGGAGTAAAAGCCATAATGGTATCCTGAGTTGCTTAACGCTTTGATAATGCCTAATGGTAAAAGAGCCTACAGGCATTGCAAGCGCTTTCAGCAGGCCATTCGTGCCATAACGCGGTTATGCGTAGCGCCACGCAAAATGGTGTAATCCGCTGTCTTTGTAGGGATTATTTTGGAATCCGGCTTCCGGCTTGCAATATTCCAGTAATGAAACGGTCAAAAACACGTTACACTAGCGAGTGCTCCCGTAGAGAAACAAAGAACACTGAACGGGGTACCGACTGTGCCAAACGTAATGCAGGAAACAGAACATGGATATTAACAACAAGGCCCGTATTCACTGGGCATGCCGGCGCGGCATGCGCGAACTTGATATCTCCATCATGCCCTTCTTTGAACACGAGTATGACAGCCTCAGCGATGACGATAAGCGTCTGTTCGTACGCCTGCTTGAGTCTGACGATCCTGATTTGTTCAACTGGCTGATGAACCACGGCAAACCCGCCGACACCGAGTTGCAGCGGATGGTGCAATTAATTCAAACACGGAATCGGGAACGTGGTCCTGTGGCAATCTGATCTTCGCGTCTCGTGGCGCTCGCAGTGGATGTCTTTATTGCTCCACGGGCTGGTTGCGGCACTGGTGCTACTGATGCCGTGGCCGCTCAGCTACACCCCGCTGTGGCTGCTGCTGCTCTCATTTGTGGTGTTTGACAGCGTGCGCAGTCAACGCCGCATCAATGCGCGCCAGGGGGAAATCAAACTGATGATGGATTCCCGGCTGCGCTGGCAGGGAAAAGAGTGGGACATAATCGGTATGCCCTGGATGCTGAACTCCGGCATGATGCTGCGGCTACGCAACGTCGGTGGCGGGCGACGTCAGCACCTGTGGCTGGCGGCTGATAGTATGGATATTGACGAGTGGCGCGATCTGCGCCGGACGCTTCTGCAGCAGCCGACGCAGGAATAAGCGCAGGTTAGCTAAACTTTTCAGCCATTTCGCCGAGGATCTGCTCGCACCAGTTTTGCAGGCGCTCGTCGCTAAGATCGTACTGGTTGGTCTCATCGAGCGCGAGGCCGACAAACAGCTGGCCGTCAGCAATAATCGGCTTCTTACTGGTAAACTCGTACCCTTCGGTTGGCCAGTAGCCGATGAAAGTGACGTTTTTGGGGGCCAGCTTGTCATGCAGCATACCCAGCGCATCGAGGAACCACTCGCCGTAGCCAAGCTGATCGCCCATGCCGTACATCGCAATGATTTTGCCGTCGAGGTTGAGCGTATCAAGCTGATCCCAGAGGGCTTCCCAGTCTTCCTGTATCTCACCAAAGTCCCAGGTTGGGATGCCGAGGATTAGCACGTCGTACTGCTCCATCAGCGTGACAGCGTCATCTTTCAGGTTATGCAACGTCACCAGTTCCGGGCCAATGATGTCACGAATTTTTTCCGCCGCCATTTCGGTGTAGCAGGTGCTGGAACCATAGAAAAGACCAATATTCATCGCGTAACTATCTCAATTCTTGCTATGACATTGCGCGTAGTGTACCAGAAACCGGCGGCATTCAGGCATAATGCCCGGATTGCAGAATCAAAGGGGCTGATGTGGAAAAGGATCTCGCACTCATCGAACAGTTTCTCGATACGCTATGGCTTGAGAAGAATCTGGCCGAGAATACGCTCAGTGCTTACCGGCGCGATCTTACCCTGCTGGTGGAGTGGCTGGCGCGCAGGCAGCTTTCGCTGGAGAGTGCGCAAAGCGATGACCTGCAAGGGTTGCTGGCTGAACGTATGGAAGGGGGCTACAAAGCAACGAGCTCTGCGCGCCTGCTAAGCGCGATGCGACGTCTGTTTCAGCACCTTTACCGTGAGAAAATACGAGCAGACGATCCCAGCGCGCTTCTGGCGTCGCCGAAATTACCCCAGCGGCTGCCGAAAGATCTCAGCGAAGCGCAAGTTGAGAGATTATTACAGTCGCCCGCGGTTGACCTGCCGCTGGAGTTACGCGATAAAGCCATGCTTGAGCTATTGTATGCTACCGGCTTGCGCGTTTCTGAACTGGTCGGCCTGACGATGAGCGATATCAGCCTGCGTCAGGGCGTGGTTCGCGTGATTGGTAAAGGAAACAAAGAACGGCTGGTACCGCTGGGGGAAGAGGCGGTTTACTGGCTGGAAACGTATCTGGAACATGGCCGACCGTGGCTGCTGAATGGCGTTTCTATCGATGTTTTGTTCCCCAGCCAGCGCGCCCAGCAAATGACGCGGCAAACCTTCTGGCATCGGATTAAGCATTACGCCACGCTGGCGGGTATTGATAGCGAAAAATTATCGCCGCACGTTTTGCGTCACGCCTTCGCGACGCATCTGTTAAACCACGGCGCGGATTTACGCGTGGTGCAGATGCTGCTGGGACACAGCGATCTTTCAACGACGCAAATTTATACCCATGTCGCGACGGAACGCCTGCGACAGCTACACCAACAGCACCACCCACGCGCGTGAGTGCCGACGAATTGTAACAGGATCACATATGAAAAAGTCTTTCGCGCTGTTCACCCTGCTGGCAGCCTCTTTTACCGGTTTTGCTCATGCTGACGATGCAGCCATCAAACAGTCCCTGACCAAGCTCGGCGTCTCGAGCAGCGACATTCAGCCTGCGCCGGTAGCCGGTATGAAAACCGTGTTGACCAACAGCGGCGTGCTGTACGTCACCGAAGACGGCAAACACATTATTCAGGGGCCAATGTACGACGTGAGCGGCGCGCAGCCGGTCAACGTGACCAATCAGCTGCTGATGAAAAACCTGAACGTGCTCGAAAAAGAGATGATCGTCTATAAAGCGGCGCAGGAAAAACACGTCATTACCGTCTTCACAGACATCACCTGCGGCTACTGCCACAAGCTGCATGAAGAGATGAAAGACTACAACGCGCTGGGCATTACCGTGCGTTACCTGGCCTTCCCGCGTGCGGGCGTGCAGAGCCAGCCAGAGCAGGACATGAAGGCTATCTGGTGTGCGAAAGACCGCAACAAAGCCTTCGATGATGCGATGAACGGTAAGGGCGTTAAGCCCGCGTCCTGTGATATCGATATCGCGAACCACTATGCGCTGGGCGTGCAGTTTGGCGTTAACGGCACGCCAGCCATTGTGCTGAGCAACGGCTACGTGGTGCCGGGCTATCAGGGGCCAAAAGAGATGAAAGAGTTCCTCGACGCGCACCAGAAACAGACCGGTGGTAAATAATTCGCGTGAAAGCTCCGATAAAACTGCGCCGCCGCGAAGCGGCCGACACGGCTGATTTACCTGACGATCTTTCGCCGCTGTTAAAGCGGCTCTATGCCAGTCGCGGCGTGCGAACGGCGGGCGATCTCGAACGCAGCGTCAAAGGCATGCTGCCCTGGCAGCAGCTGAGCGGTGTCGAAACGGCCACTGAAATACTCTATAACGCCCTGCGTGAAGGCACGCGGATTGTGGTAGTGGGGGATTTCGATGCCGACGGCGCAACGAGCACTGCGCTGAGCGTGCTCAGCCTTCGCGCGCTGGGCTGTGATAACGTCACCTACCTGGTGCCGAACCGTTTCGAAGACGGCTACGGGCTGAGTCCGGAAGTGGTCGATCAGGCGCGCGCGCGCGGCGCGCAGCTGATCCTGACCGTGGATAACGGGATCTCTTCCCATGCGGGCGTCGATCATGCTCATGCCTTGGGGATCCCGGTGCTGGTTACCGATCACCACCTGCCCGGCGAAACCCTGCCTGCCGCCGAAGCGATTGTTAACCCAAACCTGCGGGACTGCGATTTCCCGTCGAAATCCCTGGCCGGTGTCGGCGTGGCGTTTTATCTGATGCTGGCCCTGCGTACGCTGCTGCGGGATAAGAACTGGTTTGAGTCGCGCGGTATTGCAGCGCCAAACCTCGCGGAATATCTCGATCTTGTCGCGCTGGGCACCGTCGCGGACGTCGTTCCGCTGGATACCAATAACCGCATTTTGACCTGGCAGGGCTTAAGCCGCATTCGGGCGGGCAAGTGTCGTCCGGGGATTAAGGCGCTGCTGGAGATTTCCAACCGCGACCCGCTTAAGCTGGCAGCAAGCGATCTGGGCTTTGCCCTCGGGCCGCGCCTGAACGCCGCCGGAAGGCTGGACGATATGTCCGTGGGCGTGGCGCTGCTGCTGTGCGACAACATCGGCGAAGCGCGCGTGCTGGCAAATGAACTGGATGCGCTCAACCAGACCCGCAAAGAGATTGAGCAGGGGATGCAGGCCGAAGCGCTGACCCTGTGCGAAAAGCTGGAGCGCAGCGGCGATACCCTGCCGGGCGGCCTGGCGATGTACCATCCCGAGTGGCACCAGGGCGTGGTGGGTATTCTGGCGTCGCGCATTAAGGAACGTTTCCACCGCCCGGTGATTGCCTTTGCGCCGGCTGGCGACGGCACGCTGAAAGGCTCTGGCCGTTCGATTCAGGGGCTGCACATGCGCGATGCGCTGGAGCGTCTGGACACGCTGCATCCGAGGTTGATGATCAAGTTCGGCGGCCACGCGATGGCGGCTGGACTGTCGCTGGAAGAGGCGAAGTTCAACGAGTTCCAGCGGCTGTTTGGCGAGCTGGTGACCGACTGGATTGACCCGGCGCTGCTGCAGGGTGAGGTCGTCTCCGATGGTGAACTCTCGCCGTCTGAAATAACCATGGAAGTCGCGCAGATGCTGCGCGATGCCGGGCCGTGGGGGCAAATGTTCCCGGAGCCGCTGTTCGATGGCCGTTTCCGTCTGCTGCAACAGCGTATTGTTGGCGAACGCCACCTTAAGGTGATGGTCGAGCCGGTTGGCGGCGGCCCGCTGCTGGACGGCATCGCGTTTAACGTCGACACCTCCGTGTGGCCTGACAACGGCGTGCGCGAAGTTGAACTCGCTTACAAACTCGATATAAACGAGTTTCGCGGTAATCGCTCCCTTCAGATCATCATCGACAATATCTGGCCAATTTAGCGTCAGTAAAGCTACAAAAAAGGGCGTGGATTCGGTACAATCCCGCTCTTATCACCGCATTTTGACAAGCTCATAAAAGAAAACAGACCATGTTTGAAATTAATCCGGTAAAAAACCGCATTCAGGACCTCACGGAGCGCTCTGACGTTCTTAGGGGGTATCTTTGACTACGATGCCAAGAAAGAGCGTCTGGAAGAAGTAAACGCCGAGCTGGAACAGCCGGACGTCTGGAACGAACCTGAACGCGCACAGGCGCTGGGTAAGGAACGTTCCTCTCTCGAAGCCATTGTAGATACCCTCGACCAGATGTCACAGGGGCTGGAAGATGTCTCGGGTCTGTTAGAACTGGCTGTTGAAGCCGACGACGAAGAAACCTTTAACGAAGCCGTGGCTGAACTCGACGTTCTGGAAGAGAAGCTGGCGCAGCTTGAATTCCGTCGTATGTTCTCCGGTGAATATGACAGCGCCGACTGCTATCTCGATATTCAGGCTGGTTCTGGCGGTACGGAAGCTCAGGACTGGGCGAGCATGCTGGCGCGTATGTACCTGCGTTGGGCGGAAGCGCGCGGTTTCAAAACCGAAATTATCGAAGAATCTGAAGGTGAAGTCGCGGGTCTGAAATCCATCACCATTAAGATTATTGGCGATTACGCCTACGGCTGGCTGCGTACTGAAACCGGCGTTCATCGCCTGGTGCGTAAGAGCCCGTTCGACTCCGGCGGCCGTCGCCATACCTCCTTCAGCTCCGCGTTTGTTTACCCGGAAGTGAAAGACGATATTGATATCGAAATCAACCCGGCCGATCTGCGAATCGACGTTTACCGCGCATCCGGTGCGGGTGGTCAGCACGTTAACCGTACGGAATCTGCGGTGCGTATCACCCACATTCCAACCAACACGGTAACGCAGTGCCAGAACGACCGTTCTCAGCATAAGAACAAAGACCAGGCCATGAAGCAGATGAAAGCGAAGCTTTATGAGCTGGAAATGCAGAAGAAAAATGCTGAGAAACAGGCGATGGAAGACAACAAGTCCGACATCGGCTGGGGCAGCCAGATCCGTTCTTACGTCCTTGATGACTCCCGCATCAAAGACCTGCGTACCGGGGTTGAAACCCGTAACACGCAGGCGGTGCTGGACGGCAGCCTGGACCAATTTATCGAAGCAAGTTTGAAAGCAGGGTTATGAGGAACCAACATGTCTGAACAACAAGCACAGGGCGCTGACGCGGTAGTCGATCTTAATAACGAACTGAAAACCCGCCGCGAGAAGCTGGCAGCGCTGCGCGAGCAGGGCGTGCCGTTCCCGAACGATTTTCGTCGTGACCACACCTCAGACCAACTGCACGCTGACTTCGACGGTAAAGAGAACGAAGAGCTGGAAGCGTTGAACGTCGAAGTATCCGTGGCTGGCCGTATGATGACCCGTCGTATCATGGGTAAAGCGTCCTTCGTAACGCTGCAGGACGTTGGCGGCCGTATTCAGCTGTACGTCTCCCGTGACGACCTGCCGGAAGGCATCTATAACGAGCAGTTCAAGAAGTGGGATCTGGGCGATATCCTGGGCGCGAAGGGTAAGCTGTTCAAAACCAAAACCGGTGAATTGTCTATCCACTGCACCGAGCTGCGTCTGCTGACCAAAGCCCTGCGCCCGCTGCCGGACAAATTCCACGGCCTGCAGGATCAGGAAGCGCGCTATCGCCAGCGCTATCTGGATCTCATCTCTAACGATGACTCCCGCAAGACCTTCAAAATTCGCTCTCAGATCATGGCCGGTATTCGCCAGTTCATGGTCAACCGCGACTTTATGGAAGTGGAAACGCCAATGATGCAGGTGATCCCGGGCGGCGCGTCTGCGCGTCCGTTCATCACCCATCACAATGCCCTGGACCTGGACATGTACCTGCGTATCGCGCCGGAACTGTACCTGAAGCGTCTGGTGGTCGGTGGCTTCGACCGCGTGTTCGAAATCAACCGTAACTTCCGCAACGAAGGCATCTCCGTGCGTCATAACCCAGAGTTCACCATGATGGAACTCTACATGGCGTATGCGGATTACAAAGATCTGATCGAGCTGACCGAATCCCTGTTCCGTACTCTGGCGCAGGACATTCTGGGCACCACTGAAGTGCCTTACGGTGAAGAAGTCTTCGACTTCGGCAAGCCGTTCGTTAAGCTGACCATGCGCGAAGCGATCAAGAAATACCGTCCGGAAACCGAGATGGCCGATCTGGATAACTTCGACTCTGCCAAAGCCATCGCGGAAAGCATCGGTATCAAGGTTGAGAAGAGCTGGGGTCTGGGCCGCATCGTGACCGAGATCTTTGAAGAAGTGGCTGAAGCGCACCTGATTCAGCCGACCTTCATTACCGAGTACCCGGCAGAAGTCTCTCCGCTGGCGCGCCGCAACGACGTGAACCCGGAAATCACTGACCGCTTCGAGTTCTTCATCGGTGGCCGTGAAATCGGCAACGGCTTTAGCGAGCTGAACGATGCAGAAGATCAGGCGCAGCGCTTCCAGGATCAGGTTGATGCGAAAGCGGCAGGCGATGACGAAGCGATGTTCTTCGATGAAGACTACGTGACCGCGCTGGAACACGGCCTGCCGCCAACGGCAGGTCTGGGCATTGGTATCGACCGTATGGTTATGCTGTTCACCAACAGCCACACCATCCGTGACGTGATCCTCTTCCCGGCGATGCGTCCAGTGAAGTAAGCCGTCATGACGTAAAAAAAGCCCCGAAAGGGGCTTTTTTATTGCGCCGCGAAAGACTTGAGCTTTTCGCGCGCGGTTGTGGCTTCCATCACCATCCACGGGCTAAATGCCCAGGGCGTGGCGTCCAGCGCGCGGAACAGCGCTTCCAGCTGCACCCACCGGTGCTCCATCACTTCTTCTTGATTTATCGTGATTTCGCCGGTGATGCGAGCGGCAAATACCGGGCAGATTTCATTCTCGACAATCCCGGAAGGGTCGATTTCACGGTAGCGAAACTCTGGCGCAACGGCGGTGATATCGGTCAGTTCGGCGCCCACTTCGAAGCGGCAGCGGCGGATGATCGCCTGTTCAATCGCTTCCCCGGACTGCGGATGCCCGCAAACGGAGTTTGTCCAGACGCCTGGCCAGGCTTTTTTGCTGAGGGCGCGCCGGGTGATCAGACATTCGCCTTTAGCATTAAACAGCCAGGAGGAGAAAGCCAGGTGTAGTGGGGTATCGGAGGTGTGCGCGGCGTATTTTTCCTGAGTGCCAATCACCATTCCCTGGTCATTTACCAAAATAACGTGTTCTTGAATACTCATTGATGCTCCAGTGCCTGAATGCCGTATGGTTCAGCACCATCAGCCGGATAATTATACTGCATTCTTATACGAACGGTTTGGCTTGCAGAGCGGAAAAGGGCTGACCCACATCAGTTTGGGCTGCTATCATAGTGCGCCACTCACGCTGACCGAGGATCTGTTTTGTTTGCAGGAAGCCTGACGAGAAACCCCATCGCTGCCGTTTTTTGCCTGATGCTGACGCTTTTCCTGGCGGGATGCTCGGGAAGCAAATCTTCGGATATGGGCAGCTATTCCGGCGCGGTGTATACCGTTAAGCGCGGCGATACCCTGTACCGTATTTCGCGCGCCACGGGCACCAGCGTGAAGGATCTGGCGCGTCTGAATAACATCTCGCCGCCGTATACCATCGAGGTGGGGCAGAAGCTGAAGGTTAACGGCAGTTCTTCTTCGGCCAAAAAATCGTCCTCTAAGGGCAAAACCGCCAAAGTGACGCCGTCTTATCAGGTGCCAAAGTCTTCATGGCCGCCGGTCGGCCAGCGCTGCTGGATCTGGCCTGCCAGCGGGAAAGTCGTTGCGCCGTACTCCCTCTCTGAGGGCGGCAATAAAGGCATTGATATCTCAGCCGCGCGCGGAACGCCGGTCTATGCTTCTGGTGCCGGCAAGGTGGTCTACGTGGGTAATCAGCTTCGCGGCTACGGCAACCTCATCATGATAAAGCACGGTGAAGACTACATTACGGCCTACGCCCACAACGACACGATGATGGTCAATAACGGGCAGAACGTGAAGGCGGGGCAGAAGATTGCGACCATGGGCAGCACCGGCACGGACTCGGTGAAGCTGCATTTCCAGATCCGTTATAAAGCGACGGCCATCGATCCGCAGCGCTATCTCCCGGCGCAGGGCAGCAAACCGAAGTGCTAAGTGATTATTTAATCGCCACTTAGTGGTAAAGAGGCTTGTATGGAGATGCGTAAGGTCTATAATGCCTTACGCACCTCAAAGCGGGCGTAGTTCAATGGTAGAACGAGAGCTTCCCAAGCTCTATACGAGGGTTCGATTCCCTTCGCCCGCTCCAAACTCAACTCTCCTGAAGTCTACCAAACTCAATTTTCCCTTGATAAATCAGCAGTTATAGCATTCTATTAGTCTATTGAACTCAATTGTACTCCCCCAGGGTCAAGCTCAATGTGGGGGTATGGATGGGGGTATAATTGTACCCCCTGCTGAGAGGTACCCCCAATGAAGCTGACTGCTCGTCAGGTTGAAACTGCGAAACCCAAAGAGAAGCCCTACAAACTGGCCGATGGTGGTGGGCTTTACCTGCTGGTTAATCCCAACGGTAAAAGATACTGGCGTCTCAAATACCGTTCGTTAGGTAAAGAGAAGCTGCTCGCTATTGGCGTTTACCCCGATGTTTCTTTAGCTGAAGCCAGAAGCAAGCGAGAGGATGCTAAAAGGACATTAGCGGCTGGCAACGATCCTTCTCTTGAACGGAAAATTGAAAAACTTAGTCGTCAACAAGACGCAGAAAACTCTTTTGAGGCTATCACGCGGGAGTGGTATCAGCGTCGCTATGACCGCTGGTCTGTCTCCTACCGCGAAGAGATGCTGAGAACCTTCGAAAAGGATGTGTTCCCTTATATCGGTCACCGGCCAATCAAAGATATCAAGCCGATGGAGTTGCTTGCAGTTCTTTCAAAGATAGAAGCAAGAGGGGCAACTGAGAAGGTCCGTAAGGTTCGCCAGCGCTGTGGAGAGGTTTGGAAGTATGCTGTTGTGACTGGCAGGGCCGAGTACAATCCAGCACCTGATCTAGCCAGCGCCGTGAGTCCTCATGAGAAAGAGCACTATGCTTTTTTAACCCAGGATGAATTGCCTGAGTTTCTTCGGACTCTGAACACCTATGCCGGTAGTGTGCTTGTAAAGATTGCGATGCAATTGCTCATTTTAACGGGAGTAAGGCCAGGGGAATTGAGGCAAGCGGAGTGGCAGGAGTTTGATTTTGAGCGGAAGGTTTGGAACGTGCCAGCAGAGCGCATGAAAATGCGCCGCCCTCATCTGGTTCCGTTATCAAGCCAGGCAATTGACCTGCTTAATCAGCTTAAACCCATAACGGGAACAGGAGCGTTGCTGTTCCCGGGACGTAATAACCCAAAGAAACCGATGAGTGATATGGCTTTGACTGTGTTGGTAAGGCGCATCGGCTATGCAGGTCGCGTTACAGGGCATGGATTCCGCCACACTATGAGTACTATTTTGCATGAGCAGGGATTTAATTCAGCTTGGATCGAGCTACAGTTGGCTCACGTCGATAAGAACTCAATTCGTGGGACCTATAACCATGCTCAGTATCTAGAAGGGAGGATGGAGATGATGCAGTGGTATGCAGATTATATTGGCAAGTAAAAATCAATCATAGCTTTTGAGACTATAGTTAAATTAGTTAGTTATTAGTAGGTAGCGCGAATTCTTTAGCTTAGCTCCTCCGTTTTGGAGGAGTTGAACACCAGTAATTTTTTTGTACTGATTTTCATTTCTGCTTACTTCTGAAACGTTACATTTGCGTTTAACTGTCTATATATTGCCGCTTACGCACATTCCCCTCTAATTACCAAGGTTATGTTTCAGGTGCCAATGCCCCCCATTCATCATAAATGGGGGCATCCGTAAACCATTCACCTTCCAGGAGCAGATCCGCCTTGCAGAAGAGTTGGTTGCAGCCCATCAGCGTGTCACCAGTATTGTCGTAACGAACAGCAATGCCCCCTCAATCATCGAGCTATACGAAAGCAAAGGCTTCAAGTTAAGTCCCTTCACGCTTTACGATCTATCTCCAGCGAAGGCAACGGTCGTGAGTTTATTTCTGACATCGTGGGAATTCGAGTTTGATGGATATAGGTTAAGAGACCATATAATTTGGCCTCTTAACAGAAGGTTATACTTTATTAAACCGTTGCATCTACCTCTAATACTCTTAAAGCCTTTAGGTAATTAACATCTACTGACTCCGGCCTTTTCACCATCTCAATAATTAAATGGTATGGAATTGGAAATCTCGGAATCTCTTTTCTATCCACTCTTTCAATATCCTTTAAGACCTTTGATAAATTAGTGTCTTCAACAGTCAATAGATATTTCTTAACAGATTCTATAATCGTGTCCGTCATAAACCTATTAGAATTTCTTTCATGCTTTAATATAGTAGCGTAAACATCATGTTTCTCGATAGGGAGTGTAACCACCTCGGGTATTTCATAATAATCGGAGTAATTTAAGTTAATTCTGTAGCGTTGAGCGACTTGAAGTTTAAAGTATTCATATATTACTCTATGAAGCTTGATTGGTTTTGCGACCCCCTCTTTAGCAAAAACTTCCAAATATTCTGCCAGAATAAAGCTGGAGTGAGTGAAAACTTTTTGATTATAGAACTTCAGATTATCCTGAACATAATTTTCATAGTAATCACCAGGGTAGGCTTCTAGCAAAAAAACAGTCCTTTCCTCGTCAGTAAAGTTAGTAGAATATGATTCACCTAAATTGTCTGAAAAATAATGTAAAAAATGTGAGTAGGTTACTGATTCATACTGCGGAGGGGTTAATATTAAACCAAAAAGATCAGCGATTTCTTCATAGGTCTCAATGGAATTATAGTTTTTTTTCTTATTGTGACTATCGTAGAAATATTCCGAATAGAACTCTCTGCGAGTTGGCGATGTTGAAAGGCAGTCAATATACTCCGCAGGAAAGTTTCTATCATGATACTCTAAATTAAGATTGGCAATTATGTAATGAATTCTCTTTTTAGCCCACATATCCATAAATGGAGATGTAAACATATTACTGATTAAATTTAAAACGGTATTGGCATATAGCTTTGATTTATTTTTTTGATCGTAAAAAAACAAAGCCATAATCCCTTCAGCTATATTCTGATTGAAACTTATTGCATTAAAAAAGCCAACTGATAATTTAATATTTGGTAAGAAATGGGAGTACGCATTCTGTGAAACTATGTCATGGTACTTAGATATCCCTTCATCGTTCACATAATTATATATCTCAAGTATTTCATCGAAGCTATAATTCTCCGCAAATGAATTTATTGAGTCAATTCGTTTGTCGTCCCACTCCTTAATGTCCTGGGTAACTGCACCCCGAGAGAGAAATAATTCAGGCGTCACATCTTGAATTTCCTCAAGGGTAGATAACTTCGAAAACAGCCCCACATCTGTAACGTCAATAATTTCCGATTCATTAACAAATGAAGACTCTGAAATAACATGCCCAATGTTATCAAAGAATGAGAAAGGTTTACCATTATTCCCAGTATTTGGTTGAGACCATGTAGGATAGAATGAATTAATTTCGCCGTTTCGATATAGAACAGCGATCCTCATGCAATTCAACGGTTCGTCTATTTTATAATAACAAATTAACTCACCATCACGGCTTTCATGTTTGCTGATGTTCAACAAAGCATCATTCAGTAAATCAAGAATCTCGCTCTCACCAACTGTCTTTGGAAATAGTGTTTTCCAGAGAAATCCTGATTTATAATTATTCTCAGGAAATAATGTCATCTTTGCTGCTTTAGAGGTGAAAACTGACTCTGGTAATTTTAACAAAATAGTTCCATTTTGAAGTTCTCGCTCGTAGTACCATTCGTCATTGGTTTTGTTATTATAGAGTAAAATATTTTTCAGACCGGGAGTTTTACTTAAATAAGACTGCCATCCTGAATAGGTGTGTAATCCTCCAGAGATTACTTTTTTAGCAATACGCCCATTATCAGTTTCAAACACCTTATCCGTGACTTCGCCGTGGAGGACATGTTCAAGAGCATTTTTGGACAGTGTAAGTTTAAGATTTTCGTTTATTTGATATGTGTGAAGTACCATTGTTTAAACTAATCCATTGTAAGAGAATTGAATAAAAGGATACTTTAACTTACCTCCTCCTCTAAAGCATTACAAAAAATGAGGAGTTGTCTTTAAGTGATCACAACAAAAAATCAAAATTCTCCGCATTTCAAATGTAACGATTCATAAACTGCCCACACGTACAACAACTGTAGGCATTTTTATGCCAAAAATCGCAGTCAAAACCTCAAGTTGCTCTGGGTACGGTAAGTTCCCTTCCTGCCCGCCAACTGAAGCCGTGGACTTTGTTACGGTCAACGGCTTCGGTGTATTCGCCCAGGGCAATGCCTACACCTCTCATTCTGACGGGAAAACCTCTTATGAAGGCACGGAGTTATCTACAGGCCCATGGATCACTATCAACGGTATGCCTGTTGTCTGTGAGGGAGATCCTGTGTCTTGTGATTCAACGGCTTCCAGTGGTGACCAACTGGTGATGTGATCAACTAAAACTGGCCACCACTTTAGAGTTTTTCCAGTATCGGCTTTCCGATTCGTTTGTGGGTAACCCTCCGTTATAGTCATGCGGCCTTAGTGCGCTGTAATACCCGACGATAATGCGGTGGCCGAATCGTTCTTCAGTTCTGTGAAAAAAGAGCGGATCAAAAAGCGCATCTATAAAACTCGGGATCTGGCCCGAGCCGATATCTTCGATTACTTTAAAGTGTTCTACAACGGGCCCAGCGCCACAATCATCTCGGCGGCGTCAGTCCGGAGGCCTTTGAACAGGCCTCGTCGTGAGGACAGGATATGTCTACAGCCATGGGGTCAGTCCATACTTACAGGAAGCCTTTGTGAAACCGAAATTGTGATTTTGACAATTGAAGTGTGCTGGAATTGCTTGTAAGTTACTTTATATAAAGAGGAAAAAGGGGCTTATTACTTCCACTATATAATAAATCTACCCACTTTTTCTGAATCGTTAGATTTACCCCTAGAGAAATTCCCCGGCGACACGGAGTAAATATGAACAAAAGTTGCGTAGTTTTTGTACATGGGTTCACAGGAGGCGCAGGTACTTGGAAGAATAGCAAGGGGGAGAGTTTTTCGGACTTGTTAAGGGCTGATCGTGAAATCGATCAGTCTTATGATTTTTATGAGTTTGATTACTATACAAAGATTGCCAGTTTAGTTGATTCTGCACTGGTAGTTAGGCTGCTCAGTTTGGTTGGTTTGGGCTCGGGGAAAGTCAAGAAAAACCAACCTATCAGACGAATTAGTGAACTGCTAAGTACCTATGTTAGGACCAACCTAAGTAGCTATGATAGTGTCATATTTATTGCTCACAGCATGGGGGGGTTGATTGTTAAAGACTATATCTTAAACCATGAAAAAGGAGACACACCGGAGCCAATTGGTTATCTATCTCTCGCAGTCCCTCACAAAGGATCCATTGGTGGCTATTTGCTGGGTTCATTCAATCTTAATGCCAAAGAGCTTCAGCCATTAAATGCTTATAGCGACACACTAAACAATGCGTGGATAGATGCAAAAGAGAGCCTCCCCAAAGCTCAGTACTATATTGCACTACATGACGAATGCGTCGACGAGGTTAGTGCTTTGCCGTTTACTGTAAAAAGATCAGATAAATTTGTGGTTGATCATGACCATATATCCATTTGTAAGCCATCTGACGTTAATGATATGGTTTGTGCTCAGGCAGCCAACTTCTTAAAAAGCCGAGCTTATGATTTTACAATGTCCGAGTTAGCGACAACAGTATACAAACCGGAGTCAAACTCATACGAGAAAGAGATATTTGTTATTAAAATGATCTTATCGGACGTAGGTGAAAAGGGGATTGATGATGCTAAAGGATCATTTTTTCACGCAGAGATAATAACTAAAGCAGCAGATAAAAAGGACCGGATAACTCTCCAAGACCTACAGACGAAGGTTCTTTCTCTATATCAACAATCCTACAACGCGCATTCTAGCAAGCTCGAAGCAAATGAAGTCTTTGCTAAAGTCCATGACTTACTATTGGAGCAAGACTCTAAGGTTCTGGTTAGTGGCGTGAACTACATTAACTTTATGCACAAGAAGGGACTACTGCATCAGTTGGCAAACAAACTTAATACTCAAGTTACTTGGTCTGACAAAATTGGAATCCAAGATATCTTGGCAAAAATGTAGAGGTCATCATGTCTTCGATAATTGATTATCGCGAAGAGTTTTTTGTGCGTCTTTATCGGTGCTGGTTGATCGTTAGCATTTTAGGATTCAACCAAAAAGGTAAGAATATTCTATCTATCAAAAAAGCGGCTTTTTTCGATTTTTTGGTAAGAAATCCAAAATTATTTCATGAATTTCTCGTGAAATTTGACCGACTTTCAAATGAACCTCCTTGCTCAGAAATTCTGTACTCAAGCAATATTGACTATGGTGCATTCCAGGAATATCAAGAATTTTTGAAAAGCGTTTTAGTGTTAGAAAGCGAAGGCTATTTAGAAATTACACGCGCAGGAGATGATTTCTTTATCGCATCGACTAATAAAAAGTTTGCCGAAGCAATGACCCCTCCACCAACGTGGCAAATTAACATAGGTTTACTCAAGCCGCTGGTGAGTAAGTCTCTCAGTGTGCTTTATAAAGGAGTTCTTAGCAAATGAACACGGAAAATAGCCCTTACATTTTTGTGAAGAAAATTGTTATCCACGGAGTGGATACCTCGTATGAGGCAACATTTGAAAATGGTATAAATCTGATTTGGGGGGACATGGACTGTGGTAAATCCAGTATTCTGAATCTGATTGATTACTGCTTAGGAGGAAGTAATGATACCCTCACGTATGGTGAGATTTTGGCTAAAGGTAGAACTGCATACTTAGAGGTAGACCTTAACGGTAATGTAATTACCTTCGAGCGGCCTATTTTAGACTCATTAGCTCCAGTGAAGGCATATCGAGTTCCTTATTCATTGATCCTAACGACATACCCCATGCTCTTATCTGCCGATTCGCAAAAATCACTTCCCGACGGCTGGATTTCTGATTTTATTTTGGATGCTCTAGGGATTCCTAAAGTTAGCATCAAAGAGTCTCGTTACCGTGATGAGGCGAACTCTGATCGACTCAGTTTCCGTGACTTGATGAAATTAATGTACCTAAAACAAACAAAAGTTGGCGCTGATAGTTTATTGAATTACGGTAATCCTATAGTATTTAATAAAAACATTGAAGTTCAGAAGTTTGTTTACAATATTCACGACGACAAGTTGGCCTCCCTGAATAAAGAGTTGCAGATGGAGACACAAGCACTACACCTCCTGCAAGCTTCTGAAACTGCTATCTCAAAATTCTTATGTGATGTAAACATCACCACTAAAGCTCAGAACGATAGTGATGATCTTATCACTTCAAAAGAGCTTGCACTTAGCGAACTGGAAGAAAACGCGGAAAAATTAAAGGCAGACTATGAGTTCTCTAGCGCTGTTTCTCTTGAGATGGCGCGCGAAATCGTGCAAATGAGATCAAGCGTTTCTCATTTGAAGTCAGAGCGTCTAGAACTTGAGAAACAACATAATAATTTTTCTAAACTAAAGAATACATACCAGAGCGATCTAGAGTCTCTAAATATATCTAAACTTACAAGAGTCTCTATATCTAATCGCAACATTATAGATACAACGCTCCCTTGCCCACTGTGCTCTAGTGAAATTAGCTTAGCAGCCCCCCAACTCACTGATAGCGACTTAGAGGCAGAGATTAAATCTATTAAGAATAGACTCGCTGGAGTGCTCGTAGCACTAGAAAATATTTGGGCTAAAAAAATAAATCTTCTTGAACAAGAAACTGATATATCGAAGAAGCTAAGTTCGTTAACTGTTGATTTTGATAAATTTAATATAGAGAACATATCTGCTCTTTTATCCTCTATCGAAGCGCTTGAGCGTGCAAAGGTCGAGATTAAGGTCAGCATCGCTTCAGCTAAAAGAGACTTGGCTATCAATAACAAATATTCTGATATATCAAAGGGAATTCAAGATAAAAATTCAGTTATTTTTGCGCTAAAACGCAATATAAAATCGGTAGAGGACGGGCTTACGGGACTTGATGATGTAGTATCTAGCTTGAGCGGTATATTTAGAAAATACATTTCAAATAGTGGGCTTCAAAACGTCCATGACGTATATGTAAATAAAAAATTCATCCCTCACTTTCGCGATATAAGTTACTACAACACAACTTCTGGCGGCGTAAGAACCATCATGTCCATCGGAGGATTCGTATCTAGAATGGAGTATTTACTCTCTACCGCCGGAAATCTCCCTACTTTTCTTATGGTAGATACACCAGGTCAAAATATTGGACGAAGGGGAAGAAAGGATGATGACTCAGCCCTTTCAGATCCTGTCCTCTACAACAATATATTTAAACAATTCCTTGGGCTGGTGAACAAAGCTCGAGCAGAAAATAGACTATTTCAGATCATTGTTGTTGACAATGATTTGCCGCCGGTTCTAGAGGAAGGAGGGGATTATCACTTGGTGAAAAGATTCAGCAAGAATGGTGGAGAGTTTGAAAAGGGATTGATTAATGATTACGAGTAGTGGCGCAAAGTAATTCATGTTTAATCAATTTCTGGAGCTCTTTAGTAAGATAAATGCTACCTATTAGCATTACGGAATCAACGGTGTAACCAAACATGCACGCAACAACTTTGCTCCAGATTCCCGGTGTTGGGACGTTAATTCTGCTCTTCGCTCATAGCACACCTTGAGCCGTCCATAGTTGTCCGCTTCGTGCCAGAAGCAGAAGCGGACTATTTTTAGGTCGTCATTCAATCTTCTATTGAGGTCATTTCTTCAGAGAGTCATTGTCTTAGAATTAGTATTTTAAATGGATATAGGTTATCTGAACGGTATACTAAATCGTATCCCCGCTCAGCCTGAAGTTTGTACTGAGCAAACGTAACAATAAGGCTTCCTGCTGCTACATCATCTGCAATCAAAACACTGCGTCAGCTTGTTGACAATGGCCAATTGAATACCGCGAACAAGTGTAAGAACTCCCAGCAACTCTGCTTCATAGTCCTCTTTTGTTAGCCCCTTAAATCCCTGATATTTCATCCACTCAGCATCATTACGATACACCATAAAACTATCAATTTCGTGTGAATGAAATGTTCGAATGATGCATCTTGACGATATTATTTGCATAAGGCTTCCTGTTTAATGATTCTCCTGCCCCAGTCTCTGCGACTACAAGAGTTACCGCCTGACTATGTCCGGTGCGTCGCCGCTTTCATACACAACACGAAAACTGTCAGTTTGATGTTCAACCCTCATCGGCATAGAATACAAACGCCAGCTTATTGCCATCCGGATCGCGTACATAAGCACTATGAAATCCTTGTCCGTATTGCGGTCTGTGATCCGGCGCACCTTCATCCGCGCCTCCCAGATTAAGGGCAAGCTCATGCAACTGTCTGATATGTTCAATAGAACGGGCGTTCAGCGCCACCATCGTGCCATTACCAACCCCGGCGGGCTGCCGATCAAAGGGCATGCCAACGCAGAGTCCGATGGTATGGTTATCGCTGAACGTCCCTCAGGACGCGCCCTCTTCATTACGGCCTGACTTTGGATGTCCAAGCAATTCCATCAGCGGATCGTAGAACCTTATGGCGAGTGACAGGTCATTGGTCCCTGGCATAATGTGAGAAAACATCTGCTCTCCTTTATGGAATCAGGGGAGTGAAGATAGCCTGCCTAAATCACGCAGGCTTTGTTTTTCATTCATCTGCTTTATGGGCCCAGGCGGGCATCGCCGTCAGATAACGTTTTGCCCGTTTTGTTGCTTCTTCCGGGCCGACTTTTTGCCAGGAATCAAGGAAGCTGGCCAGGCCTGATACCGCCTCTTCCCAGGGTTTAAGATTGCCGTTGCTGTCGCTGCAATACGCACAATATTGATCGCTGGCACTGTGTGCATCGGGTGCCGACATCGGCATTCCGCAAGCCTGACAGAACTGTTCATGTTGTGACATATGATGCTCCTTATGGTGACATCCTGATTAATAAATATACTGAGTATGTATTGTGCAGGTGATGCCTCAGATCAAAGCAAAGGCGAAGCCCCCGGTATTTCCGGTCAGAAATACCGGGAACCTGTTGTTATCTGGCAATAAGCGCGAACACGCCCCAGCCAAAGTATTCCCGCGCGTACGTTACGTGGCGTTTCGGCGAGATGTTTAGCTCGGCCCTGACTTCCGCTACGAAGTCATCATCAGGATTAGCCTCCAGCCAGCGGCGCATGGTCAGCCATTTCGCTGCCTCATACCGGTCCCAGCCTTCCTGGTCTGCCAGTACCATTTCCACCACGTCGTAGCCGAGTTCATCGAACGCACTCACAAGCCCCGGAAGCGTCAGGAAATCGCTTGTCGAGCTGACGCCGCAGGCCTGGGCTATCTCTTCCGTCGCGGGTAGCTGACGCCAGTAAGGTTCACCGATGAGCATGATCCCGCCCGGTTTAAGGCTCTGCGCCAGCAGTTCGACTGTCCCGGCAAAGCCTCCGGCAATCCAGGTCGCGCCGACGCAGGCTGCTACGTCACATTTTTCATTGGCGACGTAACCCGCCGCATCATTATGAATAAAATGTACGCGTTCGCTGACGCCGAGTTCTTCCGCGCGGCGTCTAGCCTGCGCGGTGAAGAGCGAACTCATGTCGATGCCAGTCCCCGTAATGCCATGATCCCGGGCCCAGGTGCAGAGCATCTCGCCCGAGCCGCTGCCGAGGTCAAGAATGCGGATGCCCGGCTTCATGCGTAGCACGCGGCCCAGCGTGGCGTACTTCTCTTCGGTGAACGGGTTGTGGATGCGGTGTTCGCTTTCACTGATAGTAAAAATACGTGGGATATCCAATGTGGAATTCCTTTTATTGCGTTGAGTATTAAGAGGAAGTTCCTCTGAGATTTTTGCTTTTTCGGCCAGCAGAGCAAACAGCTTTCCTTCAAATGTCTCGCTGACTGGCCAGTCGTGGCTTTCAGGAGGAGGAAGCAGGGTAAAACCGACATTACCGAGCAGGCTGATGTACTCGTCATCGCGCCAGGCCGTCATCTGGCTGCCGAAACGGGTGGTGTGACCGTTTGCTTCTATGGCCCAGAACTGCGTTGAGCTGGTCTGGGCTTCTTCATCCCAGCCATGTTCCGTCAGCAGCAGGTGAGGGATGCCCAGAAACAGCCCGTCCGGACAGCGTTGCCAGCTCGGTTCAGCCATTCCCTGACGTTTAACTTCGTCGAAAGTATGGACTTCAGTGAGCAGCCTGCCATCCGGCTCCAGCCACAGCGCGCAGCGGCTGACGAGTGAGCGCGCATCTGCCGCGCTGAACACATTCAGTTCCCCGAATGTCATCATGATGAAATCGAACGATTTATCCGGCCAGTATGCGCGGATATCCTGCTGGACATAGTCGATGTTCAGACCGGCATTCTGCGCCTGCTGACGGGCCCAGCTCACGGATGCCGGTGAGAAATCCACGCCGGTGCAGTGAAATCCGCGCTCCGCCAGGCCGTGGGTATAAAAGCCGGGGCCGCAGCCGAGATCGAGGATATGTGCGCCAGGGGATAACTGGCTGGCGATCCACTCGACCTGCTGCTCAATGACCTTCTGCCTGCGGCTGGCCCAGTCGTGATCCTGCGACAAATGGTTCGCCAGCATGCGCTGGCTGAAAGCCGGTTCATCCCAGGGGATTTTACTTTCCTGTGCTGATAGCTGGATGTGCCGGGATGAGGAAATAAGGGTGCTGATATCCATCATGCTCTCCTTAGCGGTTATCAAGCTGTGCGCGAACGTTATTCAGCCCGGTGGTGTTGATGCGGTACGGCTGACCGTTGACGGACTTGATCAGTTTTTTGGTTTTGAGTTTTTTGAAGGTGGCAAGGGTGCAGTCGGTGAGCAACAGCCCTTCGCGGGTGTAGCATTCAACGGCGGTGACGCGGCCAGACGCATCGCGGACGTGCGCAATATGGCCACCTTTGGCGAGAACGTGTAAGGTACGTTGTTCCTGACGGGATAAATTCATACTGGAAAACCTGTTTAATCATCATGTGCAAAATGTGCAAACACACAGCGGTGTCCGCATTCGATTTCGGCGCATTGATAATCAGTCCGGCCTGAAAAGGTCGGGGAACTGATTATCGGATGATTACATTCTCCAGCATCAAAGCCTCGGGTTGGGTTGAAAGGTATTTACAGGGTGAATAATAACACCTTGTTTTAATAAGTGAATATCCTGAGCTGAAAAGTGTGATCCAGACAGGGGTCAGTGAGGACTCCCTTATTAAATCGACGGAGATTCTTAGCTGTAAAGGGTCTGCCGGGAAATGAACACTTCAGCTCCCAAAACCGTAATACACAAACGCCAGTTTATTGCCATCCGGATCGCGTACATAAGCACTATGAAATCCTTGTCCGTATTGCGGTCTGTGATCCGGCGCACCTTCATCCGCGCCTCCCAGATTAAAGGCAAGCTCATGCAACTGTCTGATATGTTCAATAGAACGGGCGTTCAGCGCCACCATCGTGCCATTACCAACGCCCGCTGGTTGTTGGTTAAAGGGCCTGCCGACGCACAATCCGATGGTATGGTTATCGCTGAACGTCCCCCAGGATGCGCCTTGTTCATTCCGGCCTGCCTTAGGATGCCCAAGCAATTCCATCAACGGATCGTAGAATCGGATGGCGCGTGGTAAATCGTTAGTACCCAGCATCACATAAGAAAACATAAACCCTCCTTACTTATTGTTTCTGACAGCCTACAGGTGATTCTGACTGGTTCTGATGCTGCCCACGCAGTTTAAGCAGGCGGGAAACTGATATGATGACGGCTATACCGGCCAGCAGCGCCGCGCCGTGGAAAGCAATCCTGCCGCCAGCATGGAAGTAAACCCAGCGGGTTATTTCAATGCTAAGGGCAATTATGCCGAGCGCCAGAATATTCAGCGTGGCAGAAACGGTGCCTTTTGGCAGGTTATGAGAAAAGAGCGTTAAGCGAAACAGCACCGGATAGAGCAGTCCAATACCCAGGGCATAAAAGCTCGTTCCCAGTACTGACCATAGCCAGACGTGTGGCCATAGCAGGTTGCCGACCAGCAAAGCCAGCAAGCCAGCAAGCTGTATCGGGACTGTACCCCAGATAAAACGCGGTGAAGTCGGGTCTTTGATAAAATTCGCTACGATCGCACTGGCGATAATGATCCCACTAAACACGGGCACCTGTGTCCAGGCATAGGTACCGGGAGACATACCCCCGTGCTCAATCAGGATCACGGGGGAGAGCGCTACCCAGGTGATGATAGGCAGGTTACCAAAAGCGACTGCCAGTGAGCCGGTCAGCACCACTGGATGGCGAAATGCCGCGATGAAATCTGACAGCACTTCACCCGGTTTGAATTCTCTTCCCTGAGATATAACTGTTTCCGGCATTTTGAACAGTAGTAAGAACCATGCTACCAGACCAAACACACCGATGATGGCAAAGAGCAGTTTCCAGTGAATGAACGCCATCAGCGCAGCGCCGGCCACCGGCCCGATAATTGGGGCGAGCAGAACAATGGAGGTCAGCGCAGCCATGATCCTGATGGAATCTTTTTCATCAAAGGCCTCCTGTATTGATACATAACCAACGGTGGAGATAAAACAGATGCTGGTGCCCTGAATAAAGCGGGCGACGAAGTATTGTTCGATCGAGGTGACAAACAGCATGCTCAGGCAGGCTAAGGCAAAGATTATTGCACCCGTGAGCAGGACCGGGCGGCGGCCAATCCTGTCGGAGAGTGGCCCCAGGAGCCACTGTAGCGCCAGTCCGCCTGCCATATACAAACTGACTGATGCTGGAGCCAGCGTAACATCCGCCTGTAACTCATTTATAATGTTAATGACGCCCGGCTGAATAAGGTCCGTTGTCAGGTAGGCTGAAAAATCGTAGATGATCATCGCCAGTGGAAATAATAGGACGCTGCCATACCTGCCAATACGTCCCGAAAATGGCTTCATAAACGGGTTCTCCGTTTTTTATTATTGAATGGTTATTTATCAACTTAGATCGTGCAGTTCCTTATCCATCGCAGGAGTCAGTCTGAGATCAAGAAATGCTACCTCCAACCCCTTGCGCTGAGGTGTACAACACATGATGCCCGTTTTGACAGGGCCCGTAGGGAAATGGCTTAAGCGAAGTAATGGCCAGTGCTGTCCATCTGAGGAGTACTGCAGTCGTAACGCATCTTTTTTACGGGTCAGACGCAGCCAGAATTCCTTCGGATCCCCTGGAAAGAGTCCTGTAGCCCAGTCGGAATTTCTCATCGTGAGTACACTCCCGATTGCAGGTGCTCCATCGTTAAATTCGATGCCAGCTTTGAGCCAGTGCTGTTCGTCAGAGATAATCATAATTCCGGCCTGGTCATAGAGTGTGGTGAAGTCTGCACGGATCCTGACCTGAAAAGTAAAATCAGCTGTTACATCAGTAGCGTAGACGTGGCCGGTAAAACGCTCAAACCCGTACCAGGTACGGCACCAGAAATCAGTATGCTCATCTGTGATTACCGACAGGGCATTATTTTCGTAGCACCATACGGCGGGCTCATTGAGCCATTCAAACCTGCAACTCATCATTGTTCTCCTGTCATGCGGAATGCAGCATAACGATAGTTTAAAATGTCAGTTCCATTTCAAACTGGCATAACGGTTCAGCCTGATAACCCGCCGCAGTAAATAATGGTGCCAGCGTTTCTGGGATCGCGGCTGATGTACCTATGCCAGGCCATCTGGCATTGATTTTCTGAAGCATTCTTTTAGCCCGTCCCTGGTAACGATACACCGGTTCCACAAACAAACAGCGGAGCTGAGGTTGTCCCATGAACTCCGCGACAGCACACCATGCATGTTCGTTATCCCTGAGGATGTCGCAGGGAATAGACAAGAGCTGCAGGGGACTGGCCAGCCAGGGAAGATCATCATCTGGTGCAGACCAGACGGTACGCAGGAAGTCATCAACAGCCTTGGATTCCATAGCCCCTGAAGGTATTTCCAGACGAGACTGTGGATCTCCCCGGTATTTGCACAGATGTCGGCGAACCTGAAAACCGAGCGCGTGATAGAGAGCGATGGCCCGGGTATTTTCGCGCATTACTTCCAGCCTCACGCTGGATAACTTTTTCTCTTTTAAGGTGGTAAACAGAGGAGTAAGCATCTGTTTTGCCAGTCCCTGGCTCCGGTACTCGGGCAACACACCAAATGCTGCCAGACGCGCTTTGTCCATTCTGCGGGTTACGATGGCTATTGCCGCCGGGTTATCATTGACCAGCCAGACAAACGAGTCTTCAAGACTGAGTCCTTCGGAAATGAAACGTGAGGCAAATATTTCCGGTGGCAACGCAAACGGTGTCAATGATTCATTAAAGCTGTCTGCAAGAATACGGCTCAACTCCGTAATGCTGCATTCAAGGGCTGATACCGGAATAACGGTCATAGATAAAGCTCTCCATTGCGGTTACCGGGAGCTACAGGAGGAAAATATGCACCCTGTTTCTCAGGCAGTGAAGCTGATTTTTACAGAGCGGGCACTGCGATCGCCCTCACCATGGTAAACAGCTTCGATATTGTTACCGTCCGGATCCAGAACAAAAGCGGCATAGTATCCGGGGTGATAGGTTCGTTCGGCAGGTGCGCCGTTATCACGTCCGCCATGATTTAGTGCTGCATGGTAAAACGCGTTCACCGATTCACGGTCTGTGGCCTGAAAGGCCAGATGGTGCCGTCCTGTAGGCACCCCTCAAGACTCCGAACTTTTTACGGACGAAATGACAAGTTCGTCAGCCCAGATATAATCGTCATCGGTGATAACCAGGGGGATCTTAAGTTCCGCCAGAACAGCAGTGTAAAACGCTTTGCTTGCGTCAAAGTTGTTTACCAGGAGCTGGATATGGTCGATAAGTCTGCCACGATGTAACGTATAGTTATCCATGGTTCATTTCCTTATTCAGATTCTGTCAGTCAGGTCTGTACCTGTGAAACCCAACAGATGCACAACTCTACGTAATGCTTGTGTTGTTGAAAAAAAATACGTTAAATTTTGTGCTCTGTACCCGAAAGGTATCAGAAAATCATTCCAGATTTGGCCATTGTACAGGAATTGCTATTCCGTTATTCGCTTATGACCAGGCTCTCAATTGCCAGTTGTAATATAAAGAGCAGGGATGAGATAAGAGCAAGCCATTTTACGGGGCGTAGTTTACGTTCAGGTATAGAGAGCGTGTGGAGTATGGCATGACGCTTCATTTTATTGAGTGGCATGCTGCCTCCTGAAAAAGAGCCCCCTGCACAGGCTGCTAAACAATGAAAAAAGAATCATTCCACAACCAAGGCACTTATGAGTAAGGTTAATTGCCGTGGAGCTAACGTAACGGTCGAGGCGGTAAAAACAAGCCACAAGTGGGTAACCGTTTTCCTACCGAATTGACAGCGTCCTCCTGTAGAACTGTTCGTTTGTTAGCCAGAACAGGTTAACGGATAAAAACGGTATATCCATATCAAATAAGAGGTTGTTTAGCTTTTATTTAAAAAATACTAATCGAATAATGCGCGCTCGAATAATAACAAATTCGGAACTATCCAGAAATGCTAATTAATAGGTGCTTATGAGAACTGGAGAGATAACTCCTTCTGATGAGCCACAATGCAGTCCCATCCCGGTCAGGAGATTCTCAGGTTTAATAAGCATGATTAACCAGTACTGTAATGATGGCTCAACGTAAGACGCGTCAGTTTGCTGTTGACTCTCCTGTAAGGTAAGACTGTAAGGTCCACTTATTCATTCAGGGAGATAGTTACATGTATCAAATAGGGCTGTTTTCAAAGATCTGCCGTGTGACGATAAAAACGCTTCATTACTATAATGAAATCGGTTTACTTGTCCCTGCCTATATTAATCCTGAGAATGGTTATCGATTTTATACTTCTGATCAATTAATGAAATTCCATCAGATTGCGAGTTTACGTCAGCTTGGATTTACAATAACTGAAATAGTTACTCTTACTCAGGATGAAAATTCCTGCCACATAATTGAACGGCGACGCCTTGAAGTACAGAAACAAATTCGGGACATGAACGATATGCTCTCCCGAATTAACCACTATCTGCAACATAAAAAAAAGGAAAGAATTATGTTATATCAAGCTGTTTTGAAAGAGATCCCGGAATGTATTGTTTACTCCAAGCGTTTCATTATTCCTGATTTTTCCTCTTATATCAAATTAATTCCGCCTATAGGACGAGAGGTTATGAAGGCAAATCCAGGTTTAACCTTAACTACCCCGGCTTATTGTTTCACTCTTTATCATGATAAAGAGTATAAAGAGAAAAATATGTATGTGGAGTTCTGCGAAGCTGTTAATGATTTTGGTAAAAATGAAGGAAATATTATTTTCCAGGTAATCCCTGCCATAACAGCTGTAACTGTAATACACAAGGGACCATATGATTTATTAAGAAATGCTTACATTTACCTTATGCAATGGGTTGAAGACAATGGTTACTTGTTAACAAATTCACCAAGGGAAAGCTACATCGACGGCATCTGGAACAAACAAGACTCCGCAGAGTGGATGACTGAAATACAGTTCCCTGTAGAGAAAGTTTAATAGAAATGCAGGCTGGCCCGGTTAAGGGCCACCTGCTGATAATCATTCAGATTGGAAATTCCCAGGCTGGCATTGCCGTCAGGTAACATTTTGCCTGCTTTTGTGCCCGACTTTTTGCCAGCAATCAAGGCAACCCTGTATCGCCTATGACCAGTGTTTAAGATTGCCGTTGCTGTCGCTGCAGTACGCACAATATTTATCACTGGCACTTTGTGCATCGGTTGAATACATCGCCATTCCGCAGGCCTGATTAAACCACTTGTGCTGTGTCATCATGTGCTCCTTCAGTCAGTTGATTGTCTGCTAAACATACAAACTTACTGCACGGTCTTTAACGGGTCAGATCAACAGCTCCTGATGGAACGGAACCACTATGAACATTGATTGAGCTCATTTACCAGATAAGTTCCATTTTGATAGGCTCGACTTAACTCGTTTACCATTTACAGGATTGTAACGTTGGAAATCTTTTTTTAACCCGCTGAAAAATATCTCTTAAATATTTTTCATACACAAACATTCATGGTCCGTTTAGTACGGATCCGGTTTTGTATGGGTTAAAAAAGGTACGTTATGAAAGTTACATGGACCGTCACGCCTGTGGGGTATCAGCGCATCGCGAAGCGGTGCCCTTCATGCAAAATTAAACGGGACTTCACGCCGTCAGGTGCATTTCGGGTTAATTCGCAAAAGAAGGTGCTGGATGTATGGAGTATCTATAAATGCACACACTGCGATTACACCTGGAATATCTCCCTGTTTTCTCGTCTGCACGTCAGCAAAATTGACCGCCAGCTTTATCATCGGCTGATGAGCAACGATGCCGCCACGGTTCAACATTTTGCCTGTGATATTGCGACGCTGAAGCGGAACAACGCCGAGCTATCGGGTCGGCCTGATTTTCACGTTCAGGAGCGCTGGCCGTTAAGCATCACCGCCCACCAGCGGATCCACGTTAGTGTCAGGATCTCTCGTTCATTTCAGGTAAGTCTGCTGTCGATTTTGAAGCAGCAGCTCATGCTGAGTGCTGGTGAGATTCAGAGAAGGGTGGAAGCAGGGCAGATCGGCGGCGTTACGATGAAGATGCTTAAATCGAGAAAGCTGAAGGCTGGGGATTATAAGTTCCAACTATCTCTGGATGCGTTGTATGCCAGACGAAGGATCACTCTGAAACAACGATGAAAGTAAGAAGCTCACCTTGAGGTTGTTGGTATATAAATATCGAGGCCTTTCAAAGTAGTGAACGAAATACCAATAAAAAAGGTGAGCTTCAGCTTTTAATCATCAATCACCACTATCTGGATAGGCCTCCAAACAAAGTAAGAGAGGAGAAGGCTAAACTTACTCGTCTACTCAGGTAACAAGAGCGCTTTGCTAGCAGTACGCTCAACGCTGTAAATTCCAGAATGGCATGTTTTACAATGCTTGTTACCGACGTAATCTTCACTACAAAGAGCGCAGAACCAGTGGGTAGGCGGGCTGGTCGAGGTATCGATCGCATAAGTGATCTGCCGCAATTTTTTAATACGGGCAGCTTCCTTCTCCAGTGGGTCCACCCAGGCGCACTTCATCAGTTTATGGTGAGATATCGAGTGCTGAATATGCTCAAACCAAGGGCCTTCTTTCTCATCCCCTTTATGTAATATTAGCCTGCAGCCACAGCTGGCGCATGTCCAGTGCTCGTTGGTATTGGAGGCTTCAGCGGCTTCCTTAGCAGTGACATACTTGTTGTATATGTTGTTTGCCAGAAAGCATTTCAGTATGCGCATCCCGTCACCTCCGCAGTCTGGTCTGCTGTACTGGAGTGCGCCCGGCTGTAATCACCGGTACGGCAATTCAGGCAGTACCGTTCGCCGTGGTAATCACTGTCGCACTCCGAACAGTGCCATTCGGCCTTACGTACTATCGGGAGGACATCCGGGACGTAACGGCGCAGCATGCGTATCCGCCGTGCTTCTTTCGGCTCAGGGCATACGTACGGGCAATGGTGACGACCGTTCTCGGTCAGGTCTTCCCGTGTATGCTCAAACCACGGGCGGTTAGTACCCCATTCAGGATGGAATAACAGAGCGCTGCCGCAGAGGTGGCAGGTGTAGCGGTCATAAGGGTGAAGCTGTGCAGTGGTTGCGCCCGTTAGACGCTGATTGCCGTCAAGGCCGATAAAAGATTTGGCGTAAATCGTCATAGTAATGGGTCCTTTGCCATACGACAGGCAGAGCTAAGCCGTCCCGGGGAGGGCAGCAGTGCAGGTCATACGACTGGTGGCGTTAAATCAGGTGGGAGATGTGATTGCGTTCGATAGATTACTGGCGGGACTGATCAATGCGTTCCTGTAGCCAGGCTTCCACTTCGCTTTCAAGCCAGCGGGAGCTTCTGCCCAGCTTAATTGGCTTTGGGAATTCACCGTCTTTAATCAGTTTGTAGAACCATTTGTCCGTTAAGCCGGTGAGTTGTGTGATAAACGCCATATCGACAAATTTGTCGGTAAGAAGGCAGTCAGGTGTAGTCATCGTTTTTCTCCTTAAGTGAATGGGAGAAGGAGCCAGGTATGGTGAGCGCAGACTCCTTCAAACGATGTGGCACCGGCGTAATTTTTAACTGGCTTTTCGCCGCCTGCCTGCTGTCCGTGGTGTAGGAATATCACTCAACTGGCAGATAACCCCCAGGGTTTTCTGTGCCTGCTTGCTGAGGTAGCTCAGGATGTACTGCATACCTCTGCGGCCCTTGGCATCGTCATAAGAGGTCACCCATTCTCCTCTCACGCGATAATGCTCTTTAGGCTCACAACGATGTGTGTGTCCTTCTCCCCATGTCACATAATTCCAGGTGTCCCTGAGTGCTTCAAAGACGGTCCAGACCTGGCGATGCTTCTGACCGTTAAGGTAAAACGCGGCGTGGATGTGGTAACCATGCTGTTCAGTTTGTTCCAGTACCCATGCGTAACCCACCAGCCCGTTGATATCCCCGCAGCGTTGAATCAGTAATGTGATATCCGCTACTGTCGAATGAATATCTCCCTCACCATGCGAATCGCTGTCCTGAAGGTAAGAGAAGTCCACCCGTAGCATCAACAGCTTGGAATAACGCTCAAATAACTGGTCCTGATGGCGTCGTAGCTTTCGGCTCAGGGCTGTGTGCTGAACGTAGCTAAGATTGATATCGGTCGTGTCGTGGTAGCTCATGTCTGATTCTCCATGTGAGTGTAATCGTCATGGGAATGGACACAGGCGTCAGTTTTGAAATGGGTGCAGGAGAGCGGTAAGTATCGCGGTACCATGCTGATTGCCGTGCTCGGGCATCGCTCATGGGGGGGGAGGGTTACGAAAGTGCTTCTCTATAAAATATCATTTCATTCCTTAATTAATTGATTTCGGCCCCATGGTCATGCACTTCAAGGCGGGAGCATTTGCTCATCTCATGGCGTTGACCTTGTTGACACCTCCGCCAATTTTGACCAGATGATTTTTTAAATTACCTTACCAACTACAGACTCTTCCCCAGATCTAACTCAGCAGCATAAGAGAGACGAGTCTAAGCCGCTTATTCGTTATATTGTTGTGACAAATAGACCAGAAAGAGACGGAGCAGGTGATTTGCAGGGCATTTAGGGCAGCAAACCCAGTATTAACAGCATCTGCAAGTAAGATAAATAATTAAAAAACGACGATATACATCATAAAAGACGACGATTTATTGTATTAAAATCGAGAGGTTTCATACTAAAAAACAAACATGATAAACGTCAGAATTCGTACAGTTGAAGTATGAAAAATTGTGTATTCGGACGAGTGACAATTTCAATGTTGCAGCGAGTTGGGAGGATAGAGGGATGGCAGACCTGAAGGATGACTTTAGAGTGTTTGACTTACGCCGGGAAGCCCTGGCCTATGAGAGTCCTAACCAAAGGTGGGGAGAAATCAGCCATCAATATTTCTTTGTTGGGTTCGAGCGCCTTGAGGAGAATGAAAGGCCAGATAAGGATGAAAAGTCCAAAGCTAGCTTCAGGATGTTCGACATGCTGGACAAACTTTATCTGAGTCAGGCGACCAGCGATGGTCAAGAGTTTAGAAGACCGAAGATGGAGTTTCGTGATTCTCAGCCAATTCACAGCGAACAGTTAGAGAAAAAGTGGAGAGATGCGCTTGTAAAAGCGATATCTGATAAAGAAAAGGCATTATCTTATCTCAGCGAGAACTATCGGAAGGTTGTAAGAAAGCATCGTCAGGTTGAAATGTTGACTCTGAGTTTCTATTTACCTCTTGATAAAGGGGAGAACATGCGGAACATACGGATTAAAAAAGATGACTCTCGTTTCAGACTACAACTCGCTGAACTTGAACGACGCTTTACCTTGATGAGGAAAAGAATAATTGCGGATCCGCTTTATAAAGCCGCCTGTGGTTATTCGCGAGTGATACTGATAAATGCTAGATTTGAGCCTTTCTATCTGGTGAATTTCTTTTTCAAAAAGCATCCAGGCAGTCGGATCGACAGCTTAGTCTCATTAGACATTTACAGGAAATGGGTGCAATCGGGTAAGAAAGAAAACAAATCTGGTGAGCAGGTTGGATATTATTGCTTTAAGGATGCATCCCGGCCACATGTTCCAGAAGACAGTGGGCTATTTATTCGCAGGCCAGACCGAGTAACCGATGTTGGTCAATTTTCAGACCCAATCTCGTTGGTTTTATCAGAAGAGAGGAAATTCGAAAACAACCGCAAAGATTATCTGGCTTTCTTTCGCCTTCAGGCCCAAATCTATAATGTTATTCCAGGTGCACGAACCCTGACATGTTCTGACGATTTTACCTACATCAACGCAGCCGAGAAGAAACGCAGAAAAGCCAAAAAAGAAGACCTGAAGAAGAAATCCAAAACAGCATTACCTATCACTGAAACTTCAGCTATACCCGGAAATGATATCCATGATAAAGAGGACTCTCCCGAGTTGCCTTACATGTTCGACGAATTTAATGATGTCCTGCCTTCAAACTTAGAAGAACATATGTACGGAATTTTAAAAGAAGAGAAGCCGTAGCTATCCTTTTTGTGGTGGATGATCGACGTCAGAAAATGAACCAGTGGCTATGGTTTCTCAGGCAAAGGCGGTACACAATTGCAAACTTAAACAGCCACCAGGTATCATTCCAGTCATGTTACTGGATAGTTCAACGTCTGCTATGAGCGAAAAACGGACCTTCAAATCCGAACCGGTTCAATTGATTAACCTTGGCTGTCAGTCAAGCTATCGTTAACATGAATCCGATCGAAAATTCCTTATCGCATTTTTACAAATACGCAGTGGCAAGAAAGATAGATTCTGGCTCATGACAAGTAGAGTTGTTCATTTGTATAAAGAGATTTCGCCTTCAGGACGCGTTTTGAACCTGCGATGCATCCACAGGTATTGCTCAGGAGCACGGAGAATTTCACGCTCGATGATCTTGTTCATATAAGCCGCTGCGGCGACCTTGTCTTCCCCTGGATAGCCTGACAACGGCTTGCTGATATACATGTGATAACCTTGTTTATCGCTACGTCGAATCATGCTAAGTGTGATCAAGGGTGCACCAGCGAGTTTTGAAAGAACATACGTTCCGTTCGTCGTTGCTGCTTTTTTTACCGAGAAAAAAGGTGCAAAAACGCTTCCTTTAGACCCATAATCCTGGTCTGGTGCAAACCAAACGGCTTCACCTGCTTTTAGCGCATGAACAAAACCTGATAAATTACGTCGATTAATCATAGCCTTATTTGAACGCATACGCCCTTTTGTCTGTACCCATTCCATTAATGGATCATTGTGTGGGCGATACGTTGCCATCATAGGATGGCATAACCCCATTATTCTTCCACACAACTCAAGGGACATAAAATGAATCCCGACAACCATTACTCCTCTTGTCGCACCGGTCAGGTTTTCAAGCCCTTCGACATCAAACCATTTTTTGACTCTCGCATCGCTCCAGAACCAGGCCATTCCTGTTTCCATCAGTCCCAGCCCGAGAGAAACAAAGTTTTTATTGACCATCTGGCTCCGGGCAAACGGTGTCATCTCGGGAAAGCACAGTTCGATATTTCTAATCGCAATCCGTTCCCGGCGTTTCAGAATGGGTCTTGATATTTTTCCAAGGCCAGAGCCCAGAATATGTAAAACCGGGTAAGGAAGTTGAACGAGAAGCCACAGCAGACCCAAACCAGACCAGGTAAGCCAGTGGCGAGGATGAAGTAAATTATGAGTTAAAGTCTGTGCCATAAATTTCCTTAATGCTAATGAAGGTTATAACGCAAAAGGAAAACAATGAGGCAATTCGTCTTTAGCGATACATTTTGTTTTAGATGATTTAAATTCATCTAAATTCAGGAAAAAAATATTTTCCAGTGGCTGGTGAATAATTTAAAGAACCAGGAGTGAATTGTAAGCCAGCAAATTTATTCTGTTATAAATCCATGGTTTTATCATTGATACTCAAGGAATTGTCTTCTTGATTCATCATCATCAAGGTACTCAAAAGAAAGAAGCCGAATTTTGGTAAGTTTACAAAACCACTCACAATCGTTTCGTTGAATAATTTCGTCTGGTTTGAAACATATCCCGGATGCCACCCGAATAATCGCATATTTACCATTACTAAACCTGACCCTGTGAATACAGAAAGGTTGGCCAGCCTGTCCGTGACAGCTGTTCGACATGATATGCCCTTCAATAAAAACAGATTTTTTAGATTTCATTATCATACCCTCGACAACAGCAGTACAGGAGGAATGTTGTCATTTTCCGACATCACTGACGTTAAGTGGCAGAAGCTGATCAGCCGCCGATACACCAGCATTCTGAAGGTCTGAACAACAGTCCGCAGGCAGGGCACTCAAGAACCGCATCTTTTCTTAGTTTACCTGCTTTCTGATCGGCTCTGTGTGCACATACCGGACAGGCAACATGAACCGGTCTTTCTTTAAAATACCTGAGCCCATTTGTATAAGACATAAATAATTCTCTGAGGAATAGAGTGATTATTATACGCTTTAATATAAAAATAACTGGCATAAGTTATGTTAAGTTGTGTCTGAATCAGGATATCAGATATTGAAAATTGAACGTCTTATTTATGATACACTACCCTTCCGTGAGAAATTTAAGATGAAATCAGAAGACACCCTTGACTGGTATCCGGCACAATTACCGCCTGTGAAAATTATTCTTGGAGAAGCCGTGCTGGCTGTGGGTAAACAGGGCCGACCGATTAATACCCGCACCTTGCTGGAATACCTTCAGGTCATACAGGACAAACAAAAAAGGCGGGATGACAAAATCGCCATGCAGACTGCGATTGATGTTCTCAGGGATAATCAGCGCATTAACGGCAGACGTTAATGCACCTCCGGGATCAGTGTCAGTTCTGAATGATCTCAACCGTATGGTTTTGTCCATCATCCTTCAGCGGTATTCTGTCATCAGGGAGGAGAACACCATCCAGCGTCACGCAATATTCTGCATCGCCGCGTGAAACACTAATCTGATAATGGCTTTCACCATATTGATATGCCATAGAAAAAGAGGACCACTCATCCGGTAACCTGGCATGAACACTAAAGTCAGTGCCGGAACGTTTTATCCCCAGTAATCCCTCGGTAAGTAAACGCCAGGCCCAGGCTGCGGAACCGGTATACCAGCTCCACCCTGCACGTCCGGTATGGGGAGCGACACTGTAGACATCAGCACTCATGACATAAGGCTCAGCTTTATAAATCCCGACAGAGTCCGCATTCAGGGTATGATTTATAGGGCTGAGCATTGACCAGAGTTGCCAGGCTCGTTCGGCATTCCCCATTCGGGCAAAGGCCATCACTGCCCAGATGGCGCCATGCGTATACTGCCCTCCGTTTTCCCGCACGCCGGGCAGGTACCCCTGTATGTAGCCCGGATTTGGACCGTGTCCGTCGAAAGGAGGCGTTAACAGTTTGATCAGCCCTCCTTCGTTATCCACAAGGTGCTTATCCAGCGCCTGCATGGCCTTTGCGCACCGTCCCGGGCTCGCGGCGCCGGACAATACAGACCAGCTCTGCGCAATCGCATCAATCCGGCAGTCCTGTGAGGTTTTCGATCCCAGGGGAGTACCATCGTCAAAATACCCGCGCCGGTACCATTCCCCATCCCAGGCGTGGGCTTCGAGATTACTTTGCAGGCGCAGAGCCTGTGAACGGCACATCGCGGCGACGCTTTCATCCAGCCTGTGCTCCGCCAGCGCTGCAAACCGCTGCAAAATGTCGTACAGGAAGAAGCCCAGCCAGACGCTTTCACCTTTGCCTTCGATACCCACCCGGTTCATCCCGTCATTCCAGTCACCAGCCCCCATCAGCGGCAGGCCATGCTCCCCGAAGCGAAGTCCATAGTGAATAGCTTTGACGCAGTGTAACCAGAGTGTCTCTTCGGTGCCGCTGATGACCGGCGTGTCATAGACAGACTCTTCACCAGGCTGAAGCGAGCGTCCTTCCAGATAAGGAATGCGTATTTCCAGTGCATCCATATCCCCCGTCGTTTCAACATAGTGGCACACAGCAAGCGGCAGCCAAAGATAGTCATCGGAACAGCGGGTACGCACACCGTTGCCGTGTGGCGGGTGCCACCAGTGCTGCACATCCCCCTCGATAAACTGCCGTGATGCACAGAGTATTATCTGTTCACGCATCCGGTCCGGAGCAGCGTGGCTCAGAGCCAGCGTATCCTGCAGCTGATCGCGAAAACCAAATGCACCGCCAGACTGATAGTAGCCACTCCGGGCCATAAGACGGCAGGCGACCGTCTGATACAGCAGCCAACCATTAACCAGTAAATTTACGGACGTGTCGGGGGTGTTAACTACGATTTTATCGAGAACATTGTGCCAGTGATTATGAATCCGGTTCAGCTCCTGGCGGACCGTATCCTCGTTCATGTAGCGGGCCAGCGTCTCCTGAGCACAAACATCATTCTCCTCTGCGCCGAGGATAAAAATAAACGTCCTCTGGTCCCCGTCAATTAATGTAACCGCCGATTGCACCGCTCCGCAGGGATCCAGACCGGCCCCCGTCTTACCAGAAAGCTTTTGCAGTTTCATGGCCGAAGGGGCGTGAAGGGAACCATTACGGCCAATAAACTCCCGGCGATCCCCTGTCAGAGAACAATCATTACCGCTGACGGCAAAAAATGCAGTTCGGCCGCCACCATTATCACCATAAAAGTTATTCGCAAGCACCCCGCAGCCACCGGGCGTTCTGGCCACATGTGTCACAATGTGAGGGGCTGAGCGCGTTCGTGTTTCTCCGAGCGTCCACTCTACATAGCCTGTGACGGAAAGTTGACGTGTCCGTCCCGAAGAGTTACTGAGCGTCAGGAGCACCAGTTTAACCGGATCTTCTTCAGCAACCAGGACCGTCAACTCGCTGTCTATACCACTCTCACGATGGGCAAAAACGCTGTAGCCAAAACCATGGCGGGTCAGGTAGTCACCGTGTCCGCGAACAGGTAAAGCCGTCGGCGACCAGCACTCCCCGCTCTCTTCATCGCGCAGGTAAAATGCCTCGCCGCTGCGATCGCTCACCGGATCGTTCTCCCACGGCGTCAACCGGTATTCATGGGCATTCTCATACCAGGTATAGGCCTGCCCTGCCTCTGAGATCACACTGCCAAAACGAGAATTTGCCAGTATGTTCGACCAGGGAGCCGGTGTAAGCGCATTTTCCCGAAGGACGATCTGATACTCCCGCCCATCCTGAGAAAATCCACCGTACCCATTGAAATGGCATAACTGACTGGTATCAGGGCTCCAGTCCGTATGTTGATTACGCTCGCGCACAGCACGCGGAATGAATGCCCTTGCCGGCGATTTCAGGGTATGAATACGCTGGTTAAGCTGCTCATTAATACCCCCTGCGCGGTCATCAAGATAAAGACAGGCCACGCTCATCAAAAGCAACTTATCCTCAGCGGAGAGATGCTCACCGTTCCGGACAAAAAGCCCGCCCTTTTTATCCAGCAGACTGGCTTCAGACCCGGCATAAATTAACTCCATAATCTGATTTTGTAATCCCTGCTGGTAGCCGCCGGGGCTGTTATTCAGGATAACCAAATCAACATCCAGCCCTTTCTGTCTCCAGTAACGGTGTGCCTGAATCAGTGTGGTCACTGAGGTGATACTTTCCTCGCTGGTTATACTCAGCAGCACTATCGGCAGATCCCCTGAAATTGCCCAGCCCCACAGTCCGGACTGGCCACGCCGGTTGCGGCCTATCGCCTGGCCTTCGGCGCGCAGCTCCTGGACAGGGTAAAGCACAGCGCTGGCGAGACTATTGAACAACGTGGCATCATCTTCACTGGCGTTCATCTGGCGCAATACCACCAGACTGTGAGACCAGGCCAGTTCAAAGACGCGATCGGCGATAGGGTAATCGCGATATTTCTCCAGCAACGCCAGGCTCTGCTGACGGGTCTCGCTGATGCCATAAATGATATCAATCGTAACCGGCTGCCCTGGCTGCAGAATGATGGCGTTGCGAATTGCCAGTATCGGATCCAGCACCGAGCCCGACGTGTTGCCTAGCATCCCTCCCGTCTCTATTGCCTGTGCATTCGCAGGGTTTCTGCCACGTCCAATAAACCTTGCCCTGTCCGTTTCAAACGACACGTTATGTCGGTTATCGCCGTGCACCACCATCATGTGAAACAGGCAAGGGCCCGGTTCATCCGGTGAGCGCGGGCGCCGGTGGCAAAGAATAGCGTCACGCTCTGGAGCCAGCTCAGTCTGAATAAACAAATTGCTGAATGCCGGGTGTGCCAGATCGCTGGCATCAGGTGCCAGTACCACTTCAGCATAGGTTGTCAGCTCCAGAGAGCGAGGCTTACGACCACGATGAATCAGTGTGAGCCGTCGCAATTCAACATCATCCTCCGGAGAGATCACCACCTGAGTTTTGACGCTGAGTCCCCCTAAGCTGCGTCTGAATTCTGCCCCCGCATCGGTGAACAACACTTCCTCGTCTTGTCCGCTGGTGTAGCCTGTTGGTTGCCAGGTATTGCTCCACACATCTCCCGTCTGGGTATCGCGGATGTAGCAGAATGCTCCCCAGTTATCACAGGTGGTATCACTGCGCCAGCGCGTTAGTGCAATATCATTCCAGCGACTGTAACCACCGCCGCCCGCGGTCAACATCAGATGATAATGGCCGTTGGACAGGAGTTGAATATCCGGGGAGGGGGTATCCACGCTATAGAAAATACGGGGTTCATAGCGAACGGGTTTGACCATGCCCTCATGAGATTCAAAATGACGGCGCGGACTGTACAGATCGACCGCATCCGGCACGCGCTCCTGTAACAGCAGACTCGCTGACCGGAATACCGTGCTGGACATAAAGCGTTCAGTCATGGGGGCGTCAAGCAGCACATGAGCCAGCGCCTGAAATGCCATACCCTGGTGATGCGCCATCCAGGACTGTACCACCGCATAGAGCTGACCGGTTGCAAGACGTGAGGGGGTATAGTCCAGCGCTTCATAAAAACCGTATTCTCCGCGTGCACCATTTTTTTGCAGCCTGAACAGGTTCTCACAGGCTCTCTGTGGGGAAACCATCAGCGCCAGCAGCGTGGCGTAAGGAGCAACAACCATGTCATCGGCAAGTCCCCTGCGTAGACCGAGCCCCGGTACGCCAAATGCCTGATACTGATAATTATGCTGAACATCAAAAGCATGATAGCCAGACTCTGAAACACCCCATGGTACCCCGCGTTCTTTCCCCCAGTTAATCTGGCGCATAACCGCCGACTGACTCATTTCATCGAGCAGGCTGCCGGGCCAGGTGGGCATCACCAGATTCGGCATCAGATATTCAAACATGGATCCGCTCCATGACATCAGGGCAGTTTCATTATCAATCGTGGTAAACAATCGACCCAGCGCGTACCAGCTTTTAAGAGGCAGCTGATTAGTCGCAATGGCAAGAAAACTGGTCAGGCGGATTTCAGACGGCAGGAGATCGTAGTGGCTTTTGTCAGGCATATTGGTGTCACAGTTATAACCGACGCTGAGCAGACTGGTTGCTTCACTGTACAGAAAGGCGAAATCCATCCGGGCATGCTCATCCAGCCGCTGTTCCAGCTCGGTGATAATATTGAGTCGCATTCGGGCCTGCTCCGCCACTGACGCCGGAGGCGTTCCTGTACCGGTTAATGTCGGACGGGCAAGCTCGCTCAGCGTCGGCAGCGTCTGTTCATTCCAGGATGCAGGCAACCAGCCAAGCAACAGAGACCACTCATGGCAAAGCTGAACCAGTTGATGCTCCAGATATCCAGCCCAGCGCATCTGAAGAGGAGATCCCTGATGACATGCGCTGGTCAGATGGTTGCACTGGGTGCGCATGCTTTTCAGTTCGCTGAAAAGCGCCTGCGGAGAGAGCGACACCGCGTTCAGGCAATGCTTGCGCAGCAGTCTCAGGCTGTCAGGTGGGTTCTTACCCCACTGTTTTTCCAGAATATCCAGCGTATCGTTCAGTCCTGCCAGTATCTGTTGGTTGCTTAAAACAGGCTGATGACGCATGGCGGACAGGCCTGCACGCAGGGTCAATAAATGCCCGGCCATATTGCCGCTGTCGACGCTGGAGATATAGCGTGGACTTAGGGGGACCAGCGTACGGGTGTCATACCAGTTGTAGAGATGGCCCCGGTAGTGCTCCATTTTATCCATCGTGTCGAGCGTGAGCGACACGCGCCGGAGCACCTCTCCGCCAGGCAGGTAGCCAAAGTCCCATGCCGTCAGGTTAGCCATAAGTGAAAGACCAATATTGGTAGGAGAAGTTCGGTGTGCCACCGTCGGTTGTGGTATTTCCTGATAATTATCAGGCGGAAGCCAGTTCTCTTTTGCTGTGGCAAATGTTTCAAAAAAAGCCCAGATTTCACGGCTTGTCTGGCGTAACAGCTGTTTTTGTTCCTGATTAGGCGAAAAAACCTTACGCACGGGCTGGCGACTCAGCCAGCTCATCAGCAGCGGTGCCACACACCATACCAAACCGATCGGTAACGCAATCCCCAGCAGCTGTGGGGCAAATTGTCCGGTCAGTATTGTCAGCGCCACGCCACCGGCAACGTTCAGCCACATCGCCTGATAAAAACGTGCAACAGTGGGTCTGGCCTGACTGCTGTCCTGGCTGTGGCTGACCCACTGGCTGAGGTGACGCCTGCTTATCCCCAGTCGCCATAGCGTCACGGCGATCGCTTTCAACGAATATCCGGCTTCGTGCGGCAGTATCGCAAAATTAAGGCTGATACCTGACAAACGCTTCAGCGCGCCCGCCCCCACCAGTAACAGATGCGGCTTCACGCGGCGACGCAGAGGTTTATGCAGAAGGTCATGGCTGATGCAGAGGATGGCTGGCAACAGCCATATCAGCAACAGTATGCCCAGCCAGTAAACCGGATTGGGTACCCAAAGCAGAGTGAAGAACAGCAATATCAGTAAAGAGGGGGCGACCAGACTGCGACGTAGATTATCGAGTAATTTCCAGTAAGAAAGCGCGGTCAGCGGATTCCTGACCCGGGTTCCATCGGCTTTTCTGACGCGTGGTTTTAGCCAGTTAAGCAGTTGCCAGTCACCCCGGATCCAGCGTGAACGTCGTGCAACATCCGACAGATAATTATTAGGGTACTGTTCGTACAGTAACACCTCGCTCAGCAGACCCGAACGTGCATAGCATCCTTCAAGCAGATCGTGGCTGAGTACCAGATTTTCCGGGCAGATGTTGGTAGTGGCCTGCATAAAAATATCAACATCGTAAATCCCTTTGCCCACAAACGAGCCTTCCCCAAAGAGATCCTGATAAATATCCGAAGACATCATCGAATAAGGGTTATTGCCCGGTACGCTGCTGCGCAGGGCTGCGTAACGCCCCTGACCGTTGCGTGGTATCTCCTCCGCAAGACCGGGCTGTAAAATACCGAATCCTTTGACAACCCTCTGGCGTACCGGATCATACTCAGGCGTATTCAGCGGATGCGCCATCGTCGCGACGAGTTTGTGTGCCGTATCGCGCGGGAGCACCGTATCGCTGTCCAGGGTAATGACGTATTTTATGTGACCCGGTAAAAGGTGGGCAGGCATCTCTGCAACGCTGACGAATTGCGTTCCGGGATGGCGCAACCAGCTGTTCAGTAACGCCAGTTTTCCCCGCTTGCGTTCATAGCCCATCCACGCTCCTTCCGAGGGGTTCCATTCAGGCTGGCGATGTAACAGATAAAAACGTGGTCGGCCGGAGGGGTAGCGGCGATTAAGCGCCTGCGTATCGGCGATAGCCTGTCTGAGCAGCGCGTGACTTTCCGGCGAGGGTTCATTTTCAGAATCAGCAAAATCAGTGAGCAGCGCGAACCTGAGATTTTCGTTTTCATTCCCCAACCAGCAGACTTCAAGACTGGTGAGGAGCTGGCTGAAACTTTCGTGGCTGGTCAACATGCAGGGAATGACTAACATGGTGGCACTTTCAGCGGGAATACCGGCTGAAAAATCCATCCCCGGCAAGGGTCGAGGAACGCGAAAACGGGTGGTTGCATCACTGAGCAAATCGCTCATTAACTGAGTTAATGCGATAATCAGAGGTAATATCACCGCGATCAATAGCCAGTCTGCGCCCTGCATGGCGGTTTCGTGCAATATTGCTGCGGTCGCTGCGGTTGTCAGCAACGCCAGGCTTCCAAGCCATGACAGCAGGGTTATTCTGTTGAAACTGTGCCGCAAGCGTATGAGCCTTGAGGCGTCTGCCAGGAGATGAATATCCAGCGCCTGTCGACCTTCGCCCGCAAGATAATAACCAACATGATGTTCCGGTGTATCGGGCGCTTTTTCCTCTGAAAGCGCCAGCACCTTCTCAGCAACCTCAGGCTCGCTGAGACCGCTGTCCCTGGCCAGAACCTCAACTACGTGCCGGTAATGATCCCGGGTATTGAAGTGCATCCGGGGATAGATGCCGGCAGGATCATTGCGTAATGCCTGTTCGACAACGCTTATCGTTTCGGCGAAATCAGCCCAGTCCGTTTCACTCAATAAACGCAGGCCCGCGATGCTGTTACTGACGGACAGCTGGCTGGCGGCAAGCTGCTGATTGAAACTATGTATGAGAACGTCAGTGGTGATCCCCTGTTCCCGAAGGCACTGATCAACCCAGGTCAGAGGTAACGACAGCGCGTTGCCATGCCCCTGCAGGCGCCGCACCAGCTCTGCGACAAACGCACTGGTTAACGGAGGTCGGGAGCGCGCCATATCGGCAACCACCATGATTAAATCACCAGGCGCACTCTCTGCGCATTCGACAATCCTTGTTATCCACGTATCAGCAAGGTTTCTGTCCTGCTGCGCTTTTATCACTTCCATACTGATACGACGAAGATTTTCAATCAGCGCAAGGCGCAGCATTCCCGGTAACGCCCAGACTTCACCCAGCGTCAGCGGCGTCACCTGTTGATAGGCAGTGAGATAGCTGGTCAGGCTGGCGGCATCCCAGCGGCCATCGCCGTGAGCAATGGCCTCTGATGCAATATGATAAATTCGTGGGCAATTCAACGGCGATACAAGCGACGGAAGACCTTTGCCAAAGCTTTTCGGCAGATGCTGGCGGACAGTGCGGATTTGTTCCTCAATCAGATAATAATTGTCCAGCAGCCATTCACCGGCGGGCATGATACTGGTCTTTTTACCCGCGTTAAGCTCATAGCAGTTTTGGGTAATGACGGCCTCATTGTCGCCAAGCCGTTTCAGAAGATAATAAGGATGCCTATCCGGTGATACTTTATGAGTCCGCGCCAGCTTCTGGCCGTAGCGTTCCATCTGGACGGTCGAAAAGAGTTCTGACCGCGGCGAGCTTTCACCGGCAGGATCGTTCGCCGAAAACGTTATGTTTTCGGCAGCATTCATCAGAATACGGGAGCGGTTAAACCACGCTCTGGGGATCATTTTCATAGCATTGCTCTGATGCGACGTTAGCGCGCAGGAGCAGTTGAGAAATCAGTTCAGAAACGTTCTCTCAGGATGGGCGTCAGGCATCAGGGATTTAACAGCTGCCGGAATCTAACATAAGTATAGGACATGAGCTCTGTTCTGCGGTTTTGGTCGAGCTAGCGTCGGGAGATAAACAGAGCCTTACATCCGGGGCAAAGCATGGTCTGGTTGAGCCGGATTTTTGACAACGGTTGTACTGATTTTAAGCCACAAACAGGACAGGCAGCAGTGGCAGTAGACGCACTGCTGAAGAATTTCATTGCGTAATTGATAACAGACATAACCATTAACCTTTCAATGAATGAGCTTCACCGTACCACATGTGGTTAAGTTTTAATCTATCTATTTTGACACACTGAAAATCAGGAAAGATAAATGTTCGCAGCCACAGGCCCCCTGAGACCGTTTATCCGGCAAAACTCTATGCGGCTTCCAGGGATGAGTAATTCTGATTCGCGAGAGTTAACGGCTGAAATGTGAAGCAGAACGTCTTTTCGTCCATCAGATGGGATGATGAGGCCTTTACCACTAAGAATATCAAAGCTTTTGACAATTCCTGTCATTTTATGGGACAAGTCAATTCCTTATTGAAAACACGTAAAGACTATACATTGAAAATGGCATTCAGCCACTTTTATTTTCCCTACAGGACCTCTGGACGGCTAAAAGATAATTTGCTTATATCGATTCCCTGTGCCTTAATGAATCCCATCAGTTCGATGTACTAATGAAAGTTAGAAATTTTCCGGGCAGTTCTCATTACCAGGCGCTATCGTTGATATCCCCTCTTTTGAGTCCATATGTTTAATCTTATACGTTTACTATCAATACAATCATGTATAACGGAGTCAGTATGACCTCTAGAATTATGGGCCTGGTTAAATGGTTTAACGAAGACAAAGGTTTTGGCTTCATCTCTCCTCTTGATGGCAGCAAAGATATCTTTGTCCATTTATCTGCACTTGATGGCGACAACTTTAAAACCTTATTTGAAGGTCAGAAAGTTGAATTCGCCATTCACCGCGGAGACAAGGGTCCTGCTGCTGCAAACGTAACACTTTGCGATAAATAAATCATTGTGGGTCTGCGATAACGATGAAGGATTATTCCTGAGTAGACAGATCCATAACTTAAATCAGATGAAAGTCGTTTATTCATAATATCTGATCAGCATATTTTTCAAAATTATGAGTATGCTAACCGATGTGATGAAGTGCAGTACTACTGCATAAAAAGTCTAAAAGCACAAACTAACCACATGTTAAATAAGAAGTGCGTAATGGCTTTGACCTTAATGGCATCTGCCAGTTAATATCCACGAGAGAACATGGTAATAGAATATGATTAAAGTCCTTGTTTTCTTTAATGCTGAATCCTGTAAAGTCATGACCGTTCTGGAAGGTATATCCTCTATCAGGCAGGAATATCCAAACGGTGAAGAAACACATCTTCGGATTATGTCTGCAGGTTTTCCTTCCTTAACTGGCGATCATGGTATTGTTTACGTGGCTACTGACAGGGAGTTAACGTCACAGGAGATACTTGATGCGGCCAGGAAATATTTATAGCATTTTTGTCATGCTCTCTGCTCCACGTTTAATTGCATGCTTACCCTATTTATCAGAATCGAACAAAAAATGAGTTGAAAACATTTATGGCCTGCTAACAGCAGGCTTTTTTTTACATTACACTTTTTAGAAACACCTCTATAAAGAGAGAGTAATTCGCTACCTTCTGACAAAATGCAGGTGTCTCTCCCCTGCGTGCCATCTTGCCATTTGTGAAAAACCTTGCTAAGCGGCGGCGCTGTCTCTCCTCATTTTAAATCTCATCAGGTGTGACTGAAGCAATAAGTTATGAGGATATAAAAAGGCTCTCCGGATGACTCCTGGCATCATAGTTTTAAGTACCTTCAAAAATGCATGGACATTTCGTATGAGTTGTAATTTAGTTCTTGCACATTCTTCTTAATTTTTCTTGCGATAAGAGATTTATATAAGTAGTCTAAACCTCGTTAATAACAATATGTCCCAATCGCATTAAAATGCTCAGTAAGAAAAATCGTGTTGATGAGCAACCGTCGACATTGGTATTTGCTGAACAACGAAAAAACTTTAAAAGGTCTCTTTATGTCAGATGCTCTAACACAGTTAAACAATATCCGTACCTTACGTTCTCAGACTCGTGAAATGTCATTAGATGTACTGGAAGATGTTCTGGAAAAGTTTAAAATTATTCTTATAGAACGACGAGAAGAAGAGACATTACGTCTTGCAAATGAAAGTCAGCGCCGCGATAAACTGGAAACACTTCGTCAGATGATGCTTGATGAGGGTATCGACCCCTCCGAACTTTTAGCTGCTATTGGCTCTTCGGGTAAGGCTAAAAGGACGCGCTCCCCCCGCCCCGCGAAGTATCGATATACTGACGAAACTGGAGAGTCAAAAACATGGTCAGGTCAGGGGCGAATGCCGAAGCGGATCTCAAATCTGATTGCTGAAGGTGGGGAATTAAAAGATTTTGAAATCAGCTAAAAAGAGCCGGGTATAACCCGGCTCTTTTTTGTATAGGCCGCAAGTTGCCTTAGAGAATAGTCGAGAAACATTTAGTTCCGCTGATGTAACCGAGAAGCTGTTTAAAATCACAGTGCTGCTTAAGGGACAAACCGGTTATCTTGCAGATCGTTACAGCGAGCAAAAAGAGAGCCATCAGGAGCTTTCATCCCGAGTTAATTAGGACAATATATAATGTATGTTCTTCGTGAATCCATACTGCATGAGCTTAACAACGTCCGTTATTGGCACAAAACTGACATCCCAACCTGTATCAGATCATTAAAATTGCCATAAGTTAAGCCAGTAACTCTCTGGTATGACGTAGCGCTTGCGCATCAGGCAGGACAGCCAAATTTGATGTTCGCTGAAAGCTGATTGCTCCCTGGCGCAATGCCTATTGTTAGCTTGCAGGTGAAATAATAACAGAAGGCCTATCCAAAGCGTGTTATAAGCGAGTATGAAAACCTCCACACGGGTGGTTGAGAGGCATGGCATGAAATTACGAATCACAAGAGCAATCGGCCTCAGCAGGTTCTCGCCACGTTGGGTTAAGGTTATCTGTTTACAGTTAACAAAAAATGATATTGAGCGCTCCCTCAATGCTCTACTGGCCAACATTGATGAATCTGAGCTTTCTCCGGAGCAAGTCAAAGCGTTTAGGGAATGCGTTGACAGGATTAACCTGGCACGGGGTAAGGGGATGCAGGCGTGAGCACTTTTAATTAAGCATTTTTCGATGTTGCTTTGTCAATGATGGCTTTTATCCAAAAAATTCGGCAGGTGAAAAGTAGTCTAACCGTTTGATAAAAGGTAAGCCCAAACCGTATATGCGCGGCGTGTTTGCTGCGCAAGTATCGCTGACAGGCCGACAGCAGCGGAGCTCTCGAAAGCCACATATGAGCCAATGAAGACTGATGGGAGCGCGTAGGGATGAAACTGTCCGCTATGAGCGAGGAGCGGACGTTTCTTTTGAACATCCAACTGTTCATTCAACCTTCACTCTCACTTTAGGTTTAGATAACAAAATCATTATTAATTCAGAAAAAGGAACTGGCTTAAAGAAATAATATCCCTGCATAAATAAGATATTGTTCCTGATTAGATAGTCAAGCTGCTCTTGCGTTTCTACACCTTCTGCAACAATGCTTATTGAAAGTTTTCGCGCAAGGTCAAGGACAGAATCCAGTATGAGAGTCGAGTCCTCATGCTCATTAACCCGACTTACAAAAGTTTGATCAATTTTGATGTAATCAATATTGAGATCCTGTAGGTAGGAGAGCCCTGAGTAGCCGGTTCCAAAATCATCAAGTGCAATGGAAAAACCATTTGCATGCAGTTCATTCAGGGTTTGAGCAAGTTTTTCATCGATATTCAGGGGCTCACGCTCGGTTACCTCAATGACAAGTTTCAAATCGTGCCGACTGAAACAATTCTTATATTTCAAACACTCTTCCACAAATGTGGGCGCTGCGATATGAGAAGGGTTGTAGTTAATCCCAACATGGAATCCTTCTGGTATTTTACTGGCAACGGCGTTCAAATTAGACACTACTTGGGCCATAAGGCTTTGCGTTAACGGTACTATCAACCCTGATTTTTCCGCCAGAGGAATAAATGAAGCAGGAGAAATATACCCTCCGTTCGGATTCTTCCATCTGGCCAACACTTCAACACCACGAAGTGTGCCATCTTTGCCATTTACGATAGGCTGATAAAAAGGGACGATATCCCCCTTGGAAATGGCCCGACCAAGCGCTTCTTCAGGGAGAGTAGTTTTAGTAAGATATTTATTAAGGATGTAGGCGGCGAGACAGGACATCAGCAGTAAAAACAGCAGTATCCCCCCAGCCTGACTGATCATATTCTGCAGGTTCTGCATGCTGAAAAACGCAACGTAGTTGTAATCAATACTGAAGGGATATTCTGAGTCCCTAACGTGTGCAGAAAGATGTTGCGTTTCGTTTACCTTAGTGACATCACCGGACATACCTATTACGTTATTCCCTACCCTTAGGGCGTATCCTAGGCCTTTTAATGGGATATCCAGCGCATCCCTGATATGACTATCGCTTACTGTGACTATGATACGGCTGTCAGCGTATTTGGTCTGAACGAGAAGAACAGGAAGACCGTCAACTGTACTGCTGGAAGGCACAAGTAACAGTTGGGAATTCGGCAATGCGTTAATGTTAACCAGTAGTACGCGATTTCCCGGTAGGGATGAACACCAGACTGCTCCCCTCCTGACTATAATGATAGTTCTGAGATGGGGGAGGAGTGCTGCTAAAGTACCAAGCTGATATTGCTCTTCCGGGCCACAGCCTTTTTCGGCAATACCCATCGCCGTCCGGTTAGCAAGGCGGGCTTCATTCAGAATCACTGTCATATTGTTTGATACATACCTTGCCCCAGCAAGACCGTCTGCGCGAGTGGTGTACCAGACCTGTGTATTAAGAATGAATACCCCCAGGATAAACATTGCCACGGCTACGGCGATGGGAAGAATTGCATTGCGCATTTACGTATCCTGGGATGTCTGATTAGACTACTATGGAGCATCGAAGTGCCCAATTCTGTAATTACAAAAAGCATGGTTGATAAGATAAAAATTAACCATGACAAACATAGAAATATTTTGCACAAAGCGAGCACTTTTCCTGAGACTTCGTTTTCAGATACAGGGATGTGATGCTACCCTGATCGCCTTAGAAATCTTTACTTCCGCTTATGGCGCAAGGTTGCTGTTATAGCCCTGACAATCTTATACTCCATCGACTCAGATATCTCTAACGCATCATCGACTTCAATGCCCAGATAGCGGACTGTGCGTTCCAGTTTGTTATGGCCAAACAGAAGATGGATCCCCTTGAGATTCTTGCTTTTCTTGTATCTCAGTTAAGATTTTGTTCTCCTCACGGAATCAGTGCCTTACAGCGTGTCATCAAGACCAAGCGTTGCTGCCCATCCATGATAATGCGATTGTATTGTCGGGATGAGATATGTTGGTAAGAACTGGCCCGCTATTGGAACATAAAGTCTTAGCTGTGCAGAAAATAGCCTCCCCTTTAATTGATTTTAAAAATTAATAGTTTTCTTGTTATTGTTTTATATATAACACAAAAGAATTACTAGATTGTTAATCATGGCTCGTCGTGTATATTGTATAAAGAAGATAAAGAATATTATCGATGTGAAATTCTTGACGGGATATTCGATGTCGATTATCCCGTTTTTTTTTGAAAAAAATCCTCTAGATTTTTGTATAAAAAATCGAACAACTGCTTAAGGAAAAATGTTCTTTTATAAAGATACGTTAAGATGTGGTGCCGGGTGCCTCCCGATGTATCTTTACCAGTCCTGAGATACGCGAGCATATTGCATTTTGACTGGTTCGCCCCGCCGCTGAGGGGGATTCACCACTTGATAAAGTTAGAATAAGATCATGTTTTCGTCAATATGCAATTCTTCGAGAGTTAATGGACGCATTTAATATTTTTGTCATCTAACGGTCGTTTGATTTAAAGAAATCACCATCTGCAGATGAGTGTAGAGGTTGCATGAATTTCCGATTTTATTGCAAAAAAAGAATTCTAATATTTCTTTTAAAATTCACACACTAACTTTTTGAGTGCGTGCAAAAAAACCGTGTGCTTAACACGGTTTCTGAAAATCAGAAAAGGTTGCTTTACCATTCATGTGCTTCATAAGAAGCTTATTCATTATAAGCTACAATCAAAAAGTATGCTGAATTTTTATAATAAATGTAAGTACCGATATCTTTTCTTTTCCCCTCTTAGTAGGCAGCAAGATTGCAGTTAGCCTCAACGAAAGATTATTTGTATTATAGAACAATCGCTTGCTATCTTTTTTGGTGACATCAACGATGTAAGCACAACTCGATAAGGGTTTCGTTCAACTTTAGCGGGCAACAAAAACCATTCACTGCTTTTGAGTTTTTCCCGTATCGATTTTGAATTGTTTGATATTAATCCTCCGCTGCGACCTGCTCTCCGTTAACTAGCAAGGACTTACATTAGGAACGTCTGCTCATGGCACGAAGCAGACCCACATAACTAATTCACTAGCCTTCATTCAGTGTTCGCTTAAATCGATCGTCAGAGCTGAGATCTAAAATTTAGTCAGTTATATATCATCTTACTGAATACCTTTACCTTTCTCTTCAACAGGCCATCTCCACCGGATGGCCTTTATCATTCAGAGGCCAGCATGAAACATCTCTCGGGCTACGCCCTTATCCGCCGTCACCTGCGGCGCTATCCACGCTCACTACGACAACATTTGCTGAAAGAACTCAATCAGCTCGTCACGTACGAACCAGTGATTGGCATTATGGGTAAAACCGGCGTCGGTAAGTCCTCGCTGTGTAACGCGCTGTTTCGTAGTGAAGTTTGCGCCGTGAATGCGGTGGAAGCCTGTACCCGCCAGCCTCAACGGGTTCGTCTGCGCTTTGGCTCTCACTATTTGACGCTGTTTGACCTGCCTGGTGTTGGAGAAAGCCTGCAACGTGATGATGAGTACCGCGAACTTTATCAGGAACTGATGCCAAAGCTCGATATGGTGTTGTGGGTGTTAAAGGCGGATGACCGCGCCTTCTCGGTAGAGGAGCAGTTTTATCAGGCCGTTTTTGCCGGGTACAACGGGCCACGGCCTCCATTGATATGGGTACTGAATCAGGCGGACAAGACCGAACCGGCAGAGCAATGGAACTGGTCTTCCGCGCAACCCTCAGCGCTGCAGGCTGAACATATTGCTCAGAAACAACTGGCAGTTGCCCGCCTTCTGGGAATTGCAGAGCGTGATGTACTGGTCATCTCCGTCAGGGGGCGTTACCGGCTGTCGCGCCTGGTGGAGGCCATGATTACCCGTCTCCCAAAGCAGACCCGCAGCCCGCTGGTACCGCACCTTCAAACCGGCTATCGCACACAAGTCGTTATCAGCAGCTCCCGCACCGGCTTTGGCGAGGCGGTCGTGGAGGTGATTGACCGCATCATTGATTTGGCCCCGCTGCCGCAAGTTGCCCGCTCGGCCCTTCAGGCCGTGACGCATACCGTGGCCCGCGCCGCCCGCACGATCTGGTCCTACTTCTTCGGTTGACTTTCTCCGTACATCCCACATTTCGATAAGTTTTTTGGTTCATACACGATCGAAATTCTCGATCGACCCGATCGGATATCTTCATTATCCAGGCGAAAAAACCGCTTATAAAATCCCCTGGCAGACATTCACTGAGTAAGCGCGACAGCGCACCTGTCGCATCACAAGGAGCAAATATGAACATGTTCTCTGCTGCCGCCGCCGTAATCACATTACTGGCAGGCCTCGTCTCATCTGCGGTAAGCGCAGAAAATGACGCCATCAAAGTCGATATCCAGAAAAGTGGCTGGGAGTGCAATGACTGTGTCTACGTCACTGTGACTGCCCGCACGGAGCGGATTCAGATAAAAAATATCGATGTAAACCGGGGCAAATGCCCGCAGCTGAAGCAGGGCGTGACCACCATTCAGGGTCAGAAGATGGAGGGGTGGTGGCCCAATAAAGACCCGTTCACGCCCCGTACGATGCAGTTTGCTGACAGTCTGACCTGGCGATTTGGCAACACGCTCTGGCAGAAGGGTATTACCTGCAATGTTATTGAAGCCCGGATATTCACTGACCTGGGCGTATTCACTTACAGCTGAAACCATGATGAAAATAAAACAAACGACCCAAAAGATTGTCTCGTTGCTGATACTGGCCTGCCTCGCAATGAGCGCCGATGTGTCTGCGGCACCCGCCGGGAATGAGTCCCGACTGATTACAGATGAGGCCGGATATCTGGTCTGCCATCGGTGTGGCGCGGAACACAAGGACAGCTATCTAATGGCGGAGTATCCTGCGGGCTCGCGGGAGAAATCCGTGAATTATCACCTGGTCCGGGATATGAGTCGCTACACCTTTCTGATGTCTTCGGATGCCCCGGCGACTGCGGCGAATCAGACGCCGGATTTCTGGTACATCGATAAGCAATCATCCACCCCGGCGCTGAACAGCATTGTCTTTGACGACGATAATTCGGCACTGTCATCCGCAGAGCACATCACCGTGACAGAGGCTGACGGCCAGACCCGGCTCAACGTTATTTGGGCGAACGGGAAGCGGAACATCTTCATTCTCGATAATCCTTAAACCCCATCAGATCAGCATCACACCCGACGCCCTGCTCATTCGAGTGGGGCGTTTTCTTTTGTGCCTTCAGATAAGGAAACAACCATGAAATTAGCCAGCCGTTTTGGTGCGGTGAACCTCGTTCGCCGTGACCGCCCGCTCACCCACGAGGAGCTGGCGCACTATGTGCCGAGCGTGTTCAGTGAAGACAAGCATGAATCCCGCTCAGAACGTTATTCATATATTCCGACCATCACCCTGCTTGAAAACCTGCAGCGTGAAGGGTTCCAGCCTTTCTTTGCCTGTCAGACCCGCGTGCGGGACCCCAGCAAACGTGAACACACCAAACACATGCTGCGCCTGCGCCGTGAAGGGCAAATCACCGGTAAGCAGGTGCCGGAAATTATCCTGCTGAATAGTCATGATGGGTCCAGTTCCTATCAGATGCTGCCGGGACTGTTTCGTGCTGTTTGTCAGAATGGGCTGATATGCGGGGAGAGTTTTGGAGAAGTACGTGTGCCGCATAAAGGCAACGTGGTGGAGAAAGTCATTGAAGGGGCTTATGAAGTGCTGGAGATATTTGACCGGGTGGAGGAGAAGCGCGATGCCATGCATTCACTTCTGCTACCGCCACCTGCTCAGCAGGCGATGGCGAAAGCGGCACTGACTTACCGTTTTGGGGAAGAGCATCAGCCGGTCACGGAGTCACAAATTCTTGCGCCACGCCGCTTGCAGGATGAGAGCAATGACCTGTGGACCACGTATCAGCGCATTCAGGAAAACCTGATTAAAGGCGGTCTGTCCGGTAGAACGACCAAAGGCAAACGGGCCCATACCCGCGCAGTGAAAGGCATCGATGGGGATGTGAAGCTCAATCGTGCCCTTTGGGTCATGGCTGAAAACATGCTGGAGCTCGCATCATGACCGCGCAGAAACAAAAGGGCCAGAGCCTGCTTCCGGCCGGACCTTTTACCCGCCAGCAGGCGGAGTACGTCAACGCGGCATACCAAAACATCTTCATCGAGGATGACCAGGGAAGCCATTTTCGGCTGGTCCTGCGCGATGCGGATGGCCGGATGGTTTGGCGAGCCTGGAACTTTGAACCGAAGGCCGGGACCGGGCTTAATGCGTACATCCGGGACTACGGCATCCTGCAGGGCCCTCTCAGCCGCCTGCCTTATTAACCACATTGCCACGCTTTCATTTTTCCCCTGACCCGCCAGCCTGAACCGCTGGCTTTTTTATTACCGGAGAAACCCATGAATGACACCACAACTGAACTCACCATTTCCGTCGCTGTTGTTGCCGATGAGTTACGCATCGGCTTCTGGCCGCAGCACTTTGGCTCCATCCCGCAGTGGATAACCCTTGAACCTCGCATTTTCGCCTGGATGGACCGGCTGTGTGTCGATTATCACGGCGGTATCTGGCGCTTTTCGACGCTCAGTAATGGAGGTGCTTTTATGGCTCCAGAGTCAGAGAGCGATGAGAAGTGGTCATTGTTCAACAACATGAACGGCAATGGCGCAGAGCTTACCAGTGAAGCTGCAGGGATAGTCGCGTGCCTGATGGCATACAGCCACCATGCCTGTCGTACCGAATGTGACGCGATGACTGAGCATTATTATCGCTTACGTGACTACGCGCTGAACCATCCGGAATGCAGCGCCATTATGCATCTCATTGACTGAGGCATACCGAACATGAATACCGCAATATCCCCACCGTTATCGCAGCCTGAACTCTTTCCGGTGTCGGTCATGGCTCAGCATGGTTGCCTGCTCCCCGCGACATCCGGATTGACACCCTATGCCCAACGGACCATTCGCCGGGCTATCAACCTGCTGGATAAATATCTGCGCCAGCCCGGCATATCTTTTACCTCAAGTACTGCTGCCCGTGACTGGCTTCGGTTACAGCTGGCAGGACAAGAACGGGAAGTGTTTATGGTGCTCTATCTTGATAATCAGCATCGTTTACTGGAGAGCGAAACGCTGTTTGCCGGTTCAGTTAACCATGTCCAGGTCCATCCCCGCGAAGTAGTGAAGTCAGCGCTTCGCTTAAATGCTGCAGCTGCCGTGCTGGCGCATAACCATCCATCCGGTGATCCCGAGCCCAGCCAATGCGATCGCAATATTACGGGCAGGCTTAAAGATGCCCTGGCACTGGTTGATGTGAACACGCTCGATCATCTGGTCATCGGCTCAGAGGGCATTGTGTCGTTCGCGGAGCGAGGCTGGATATGAAAATCATCAGTAAACGCCAGGCAATGACCCTGTACCGGCAACATCCTGGCTCCCGGCTGTTTCGCTTCAGTACAGGAAAATATAAATGGTCAGGCAGTATCTGCCATTATGCTGGCCGCGAGGTGGAAGATATACGCGGCGTTCTGGCCGTATTTGCTGAACGCCGTCAGGACCGCAATGGTCCCTATGTCATTCTTCGAAGTGTCACTCTCAATTAATCTTTCCCTTTAATCAGGAACAATAATGAACAATCACTCAGAATCTGGTGACAAGCCGGAGAATCCAGCCTGCCAGCAGTGGGGGCTAAAGAGTACGATCACACCCTGTTTTGGAGCTCGTCTGGTGCAGGAAGGCAACCGGGTGTATTTTCTCGCTGACCGGGCCGGATTCAACGGTGCTTTCAGCGACGATGACGCGCTGCACCTGGATCAGGTCTTTCCGTTGATACTCAAACAACTGGAGCTGATGCTCACCAGCGGAGAACTCTCTTCCCGGCATCAGCACTGCGTCACGCTATATCACAACGGACTAACGTGCGAAGCCGATACTCTTGGTAGTTGCGGCTACATATATATCGCCATTTATCCCACTCAACGTTAATTACCTTCACGAGAGAAAACATGAAACCTCAACCTGCAACAACTTCGCGGGCGGTAAAGCCCTGTCTGTCGCCCGTGGCAGTGTGGCAAATGTTACTGACACGCCTGCTTGGACAGCACTATGGCCTGACACTGAACGACACGCCGTTCAGTGATGAAACCGTAATTCAGGAACACATTGATGCCGGTATCACGCTGACTGATGCCGTGAATATTCTGGTGGAAAAGTACGAACTGGTTCGTATTGATCGCAGAGGGTTTAGCTGGCAAGAACAAACGTCATATCTCACGATTATTGATATCATGAGGGCCCGCTGCGTTCTGGGTTTATTAAATCATAATTAGTCTGATGCTAATGGTGTCGCTGCTTTCGCAGTATGCTTGCCATTTGCTATCATCTCGCTTCCTGCTGATTTATCGACAAAGGTAATTACTTGAATTCAAAGTCTCTGTGCTTTGGGGGTATCTTTGGGGGTATAAGTTAAGATATAACTTGAAAATTCTATATTTTTCAGGTTCTTGTTGGTTTTGTTCTACTCCCTTCGCCCGCTCCAGTTTCAAGTCTACTACACTCATTTTTCCCAGAATAAATCAGCAGTCTCAGCATTCCACAACGAGATAACTATGTTACTGATCTTTGGCGGTCTGCCCGGCACCGGGAAATCAACCATTGCTCGCCTGCTTGCCGCAAGGCTGGATGCAGTCTGGTTACGCATTGATTCGATTGAGCAGGCGCTGATTCGCGCCAAAACCGTCACTACGCAGGATATGGGGCCCGCCGGCTATCTGGTGGCATACTCCCTAGCCGAGGATAACCTCAGGCTGGGTAACCTGGTGATTGCTGATTCGGTCAATCCCATTGCCATTACCCGCCAGGCCTGGAGAGAGGTCGCGACCGTGAATGCCGTGCCTTTTCTGGAGATAGAATTTACCTGCTCCGACCAAACCCAGCATCGATATCGCGTTGAAAACCGCACTGCGGATATTAGCGGCCATATTTTGCCGGACTGGCAAAAGGTGATTACCCGTGAATACGAACCCTGGCGTTCTGCTAGCCTGACTCTGGACACTTCCATGCTGACCGCCGAAGAGGCGGTAGAGCGGATCCTGCAGCATATGAAGTCGCGCGGTTTCTGCACGCCGGTAAGTTCATAGAGTAAGCCGGGTAACGGATGGAGTGAACATTACGTTGCAAAACGTGGTTGGTTTTTCAGATTATCTTTCTCAACCATTTCCACCCTTTATAATTTACCCTGCCAGGACGTTTTGCATCACAAAACACAAAATTCCGCCAGGGTCCCGTATCTGATGAGCGATTAAAAGTGTACTCTTTTGAGTATGGCATCTGAGCATACCGCTCAAATGACTTGTGATGCCTCTCGTTATATATGGATAACCGCTATGCCAAAAGAGAACAAAAATCCAAAGCTGCGCAACTACGATCCCCGTTTTATCTACTCTCTTGTTGTTAAGCGTTATTTCTCTGAAATGAAGACGAAAATAGAAATCGCCGAGGAGCTCGGTCTGTCTCGCTTCAAAGTTGCACGCCTGATTGATGAAGCCATTGCGCAAGAGTATGTAAAATTTACCTTCCCTAAACAGCAGGCTCTGGACGAGGAAATAGCGCAAAATCTCTGCAAAAAATACGGATTGCAGGATGCCGTTGTGCTCTCCGTTTCCGAGTCCTGGTCTTCCCAGGAACAGCTAAACGTCAAGCTGGGAGGGATAACGGCGACCTACCTGAGTGAGATCCTCAAAGAGGGTATGAAATTTGGTCTCGCCTGGGGGCGGGTTCTTTCAAGTACTGTGAGTCAACTGACGACATTACCCGTGCTGGATGTGGTTCAGCTTTCTGGCGTTCATCCAGGCATTGAATTTAGTCAGGGGCCGATTGATTTAATTCACAAAGTCGCTGCCATTTCCCACGGAAGAGCGCACCCGATGTATGTACCCATGTGGGTGGATGACGAAAGTTTAGCCCAGAAACTCGCAGAGGATCAGGCTGTTCAGGATACGCAAAAGTTTTACTCAAATATGGATGTCGTTATTACGGGCATTGGGGCCTGGAAAACCGGCTCTTCCAGTTTATGCGATATATTCCCTGAAGCGTGGCGTGAGACTTTACTTAGTCAGGACATTACTGCTGATGTATGCGTAACACTGGTAAATAGCAAAGGGGAAATACTGGATAGCCCGCTGAACCGCCTGGGGTTCGGCATTACGACAGAACAATTGCGGGCCACAAAGAAACTGATTGGGGTTGCTGGGGGGGACGAAAAATATGAAGGTATAGTTGCCTCTCTCAAATCAGGTCTTCTGAATGTGCTGATTACTGATTTTGATACGGCTATAAAACTTCTGGATTAATGGTCACATTGAATTCATTTTGCGCCGCATTGTGTTTCATATATGCACTGCTTACTTTCTGATTTGAAAAAGGCAGATAAGTGATATCTGCCTTTTGTTTATCAGGATGCTACAAGCATCTCTTCAACATATTTCCCGACTTCGTGCGTTTTAAGGTTACGGCACGACTCGATGAACGAAATATCCTGGAAGAGCGTAAAGAGGCGGCGCAGCACAGACATATGCTGATCGCTGGTGGCGAAGGCGAGATTAAACATAATGCCGCATTCCACTGTGAGGTCAGCATCTTCCATCTGACCAAACACGACTCCTTTATCAAAACGCACAATGCTTATGCTATTGGTTTTTACCAGCGTATAGTCTGCATGCGGGATGGCAATGCCCTGACCGTTCGCCATTAATAAACCAGTTGGATAAGTCTTCTCACGCTCCAGGCAGGCCTGAATATACTCGGGAGTGATATAGCCTTTTTCCAACAGCTTCTGGCCTGCAAACTCAATTGCTGCATGCCAGTCAGCGATCGTACCCTCGACGTCATTTACCAGAATCTCAAGTTTCATCATTTCTCCTGGCTAAGCATTTCTTCTTTAACAGCATCAAAAATCTCATCTTCGCCCAGACCCGTTAACAGGCCCGCCCCCACAATCACACGAGTAGTGATGCCTGGGTTATCCAGCTTGGTTGAAGAAACAATCAGGTCATAGCTGTTAAACGTGTCCGTGGTGCAGGCCATTAAAGAGGATTTATCTACCTGCGCTTCGATGTTCTGTTCTTTCAGGTAATCCTGCAGGACAGAAACCATAATGGAAGAGGAGGCAATACCGTTTCCGCATACAACTAAAATTTTTTTCATTTTTAATTACCTTCTGAAGTTTTAAGCCGTTTTTTCTGCCTCAGTTTTCAACTGGCGGCGCGCTTTCTGTTTGAGTAAATAGCCTACGGACAACAGCAACACAGCGGCGAGAGCATAGCCTGCGATGCCAACATGGCTGAGTCCAGCAAAGAGACCGGTGAAAGGGTTAGCTGACGGGTTAAGCGATGAGTACATCACGCTGGCATCGGGATTGGTGCCGAACTTCTGGAACACTTCATTTGTTGCCGGAGCCATCCAGGAAGCGATGTATAAGCCGCCGCCAAACAGGATGATGGAGGTCACCCAGGTACGAATTATGTTGCCATTAAAAACAGGTACCATACACGCAATAAAGAATACGAACTGCGAGAGGTCCCCCAGAGGCATCACTCGGTTGCCGGGAAGGACAACGGCGAGGATAACAATGACCGGGATCAGTAGCAGGGCAGGTGCGATAACTGAAGGATGACCAACAATCAGCGCGGTATCCATCCCGACAGTGATCTCACGATCCGGGAAACGTTTAACCAGTTTCTTACGTGCCACGTTGGACAGTGGTACCAGACCTTCCATCATGATTGAGGTCATGCGCGGCAGCAGGAGCATCACGGCGGCAAGGTACATACCCAGCTGCAGGCTGGCGATAATGGTGTGATACGGAGATTCCCAACCATAACCACAGAAGCCAAGAAGAATGCCAATAATGAAACCAACCATGGTCGGATCGCCAAGGATACCAAAGCGTTTCTGAATGCTTTCCGCCGTGACGTTCAGGTTACGGAATCCAGGAATACGATCGTAAATCCAGTTAAACGGATAAGCGAACAGCAAATAGGTATTTGCAACCGGGTGAGAGATGGCAACGCCTTTTGGCAGGTTGAAGAATTTCTCGTTGTTTTTGGCACCGAGGTCAGCCGCGATAAGCGCCCAGACATGGAACAAGGCAGCCGTAAGAACGCCGTAAAGGAAGCTGCCGGAGTAAGCGCCAACAATGGCACCCATCGAGGCATTCTGATGAAGGTTAAACACGTCAACGTTTACGCAGTCCGTCAGACGGGCCACCAGCATGGCAATATTCACCGCGACGCACAGAGGGATAATAATCGCCCCCATGCTTGAGCCAAAACCCATGACGGCGGTGGCTGCGCCGCCAACGTCAATGGCGCTCAGTGAGGAACCGGTGGCCTCAGCAAGCCCCGTCACCGCCGGCTGCATTTTTTCAAGCATCAGCTTGATGGTCATGGTTAATGCAATAAAACCAATGCCGACTTTAATGGCTGATGAAATACACTCCGACAGAGGGCGCCCCAGAAGTTTCATCAGTATAAGGAAGATGACCGGTATAAAAATAAAGTTACCCAGGTCATTGATAAACTGTGTGATCAGTTCCATTTATTAGCCCTCAGATTTCTCATCATCTGGTCTGAAACCCATATTCCATCGAACATCTTCAGGTTTCGTCAGCAATGCGTTGTCACTGCGTTCTGCTTCCAGTAGATTCTTTTTGGAATTTTCCCTTGCAGTGGCAAAGTCGAACGCGTTGTCATACCAGGCATCAACGATCATTTTTGTGTATTCAAGATCATTCACTCTGCAGCCAAGCCCAATCACCTGCGCATTGTTACTGAGTCTTGCTCGCCTGGCCGAGTACGGGTTGGTGACGGCAACAGCACGAATCCCCCAGTGCTTATTTATCTGGCAAGTAAAGCCAATTCCGGTTCCGCAAATGTAGATACCAAGGCGGCATTCGTCCCGCTGAATAACACCTGCCATTTCATCCGCAAGACGAGCGAAGTTGTTGAAACCGTCTTCTTTTCGTTTAACGGGATCGTACACGACCTCGGCATTTTTCTCTTCTTCGAGGTATTTTTTAATCTCCTCCTTACGATCAAATCCCACATCATCACATGCGATTGCAATTTTCGTTTTCATCTCATCTAACCTGTCATAAAGAACTTAAGCCAAGTATGCGGTTGGTAAATATTGGTTGCCAACTGAGATCTAAATCACAAAATTTATAAAGTATTGATTTAATTGAATTTAAAAACCAATAAAAACAAACAAAAGCTAATTTTAACCAATGCTTCAGTGTTGCTCAGGAAAATGGGATTTACAGATTGTAGCGTTGAAAATTGATGGGTTTTTAATTAATTTATTGTTTTTTATTAAAGCCTTACTGTCGTTCTCAGAAACGACGGTTCCCAGACCCAGTGCTATTTTTCCTCCCCTTATGTTTGTTTTAGTTTGCATCTTCTGTGCTATGATTCGCTTCATTGCATTGAGCTGAAAGGTTATAGGGGGAAGGATGTACCTGGTTGAAGAAAGGAGAAAATTGATCCTGGAAGAGATTATTTCGGCGGGTACCGTGTACGTGAGCGACTTGGCCAAAAAGTATGAAGTCACTTATGAAACCATCCGCAAAGATCTCACTTCTCTTGAAAAAAAAGGGCTGCTGGTTAAAAGCCATGGAGGGGCAACCTTAAAGCAGGGGGCTGTCGAGCATCCTTTCCAGGTCAGGGAAAAAGAAAACAGTACCTTCAAACAAGCTATAGCCAGGAAAGCGCTGGACTTTATTCCCCCCAATAGCTCAATGATCATTGGTACAGGGAGCTCTAACTATGAACTGGCCAATCTGTTGTGCATGAAATCTGGCTTTAAAATTTTTACCGATTCTCTCCCGGTGGCCAGCGTGCTGATCGAGTCAGATAACCAGGTCTTTCTGTTCGGCGGAGAACTGAGGAAGAAAAGCTCTTCTGTCTTTGGCGGGTGGGCTGTGTCAATGATTAATGATATTAACGTCGATCTCTGCTTTATCGGTACCGACGGCTTCAACAATATGACGGGCCCGTCCACTCCATCCTCTTCGGATGCCTTTCTTGATCGAACGATCATTGCCCATTCCGAGAAGAAATATATCTTAGGCGATTACACTAAGTTCCAGCGAAGCAGCTTGTTTAAGATCTGCGACTGGTCTGAGATTACCGCGCTGATCACTAATGATATTGCTGATAAAGACGGTATTGCCGAGGTTGCGAAGCATACGACAGTAATAACCTGCTGATTTTTAATCCAATAACTCCATTAACGGTACATAGCATGTGCCGTTGTCCCGCAGAAACAACATCAACCTGACGCTCTGCTCATAAGAGCATTTTGCGTATCGCTATCTTAAAAGTCTCTCCAGCATAAAGTGAGTTAATGAAATCCGATAAATATCATTAACTTACATGTTTTCCCCGGATTATCTCTCGCCAATTAATGCTCACATGAGCGCATCTTATTATGCGCTTATGTGATTTATTGTGATCAAGATATAACTTTTGCAAGCTCCCTATTTTAGCAAATCACCGATGTGCTATAACTGCTCATGTGATTAGTTAAGCGCTCACATGAGCATTTGATAAGGTGAGGAGAAAAAAGTGGGTACAATTTCTATCAGTGTCGCGGATGGGGCGGCATACAAAACGTATGATGAAGTGCTGGAGCACATTCACAAGAAACATCAGGCCGAGGGGATCGTCAAAGAGACTTACCTCCAGGCACTGCGTGAACGTGAAGCTGATTACCCAACCGGGATTTTACTTGATGGCTATGCTGTCGCCATTCCACATTGCGATAGCCAGCACGCCGTCAGCCCGGCGATATATATCATCCGTTTGCCAGAAGAAATTGAAGTTAATCAGGCAGATGGCGATGAAAAATTATGGGTTCGCCTGGTTGTCAACCTGGTTGTTACTCAACCTGCAGATCAACTGCAATTGTTGAAGGCGCTGTTTAACCATCTTCAGCTAACTGATTTTTACCACCAGATGCTGGAGCTTCCTGCTGAAGAAGCACAGGCATTGTTTATTAACACGATAATTAAATAACAATTACCCGGAGATTTTACCATGATTACTATCCTCGTAGCCTGCGGAAGCGGTGTAGCAACCTCCACACTAGCCGCTGATGAAGTTAAATCGGTTTGTGCTGAATACGGCATTGCCAACGTTAAGATTAATAAATGCAGTATGTCCGAACTGGCCTCTGAAATGCAAAGCGCTGATGTTGTCCTGACAACGAATAATTATAAAGGCGATATTGGTAAGCCGCACATGAGTGTCGCAGGTTTTATTACCGGTATTAACGAAGCCGCGTTGCGTCAAAAATTAGGCGAACTGTTAAGCGAAATTTCCAAAGGCTAAAGTCTGAAAAAGACGGGGGATGGTTAAATGGAAATGTTAAAAAGCATCATGTTTACTATTACAAGCATGGGCGCTACAGCAATATTGCCGCTTGTTATTTTCCTTTTAGGTCTGGTTTTTCGAATGAAAATTGGTGCTGCCATTAAATCTGGCATCACTGTCGGTATCGGTTTCATTGGTCTGGGACTGGTTGTTGGGTTGCTAAACACAGCCCTGCAGCCAGCAATTGCATATTACTCAAAAATTGGCAGCGGATTCACCGTGGCTGATATTGGATGGCCTGCCGTTGGCGCAGCTGCGTGGGTTGCCCCGTTTGCCGCAATGGTTATTCCTATTGGCATTATCCTGAACCTGATCCTGGTTCGTCTGAAGCTTACCAAAACTCTCAATGTGGACATCTGGAACTACATGCATTTCCTTGTTCCGGGGGCGCTTGCGTATTTCGTCTTTGACAGCTTTTTCCTTGGGCTGGGTGTCGCCGTGGCTCTTAGCGTAGCCGCGCTGTTTATTGGCGATCTTATTGCGCCAAGATGGCAGAAATACTACGGCCTGGAGGGAACGACCTGTACCACGATGATCCACATCGGATGGACACTTCCATTTGCATGGGTTGTTAACAAAATTATCGATTTCATTCCAGGTTTAAACAAGCTGGATGTGGATTTAGAGAGCGTTCAGAAGCGACTGGGTGTATTCGGTGAACCCGCAATCATCGGCGTGATTGTCGGTTGTCTCCTGGGATTGTTAACCAAACAACCTATTACAACCATCGTGCCAATGGCGATGGGCGTGGCTGGCGTCATGGTGCTGTTGCCAAAAGTGGTTGGGGTCCTTATGGAAGGGCTTAACCCGATAGGTAAGAGCGCTAAAGAAATCATGCAAAAGCAGATGGGTAAAGATGCGGAACTGAATATCGGGATGGACTGTGCCCTGGCGCTTGGCGACCCAGCGACGGTTACCGTCACCGTTATTACCATCCCTCTGACAATGCTTTGTGCGCTGGTTTTACCGGGTATTCAGATATTCCCAATCGGCGTGCTGATGTCAATTATCTACATGACGACCATGACGGTCATGGTCAGTAACGGCAACGTTATTCGCTCGATTATCTCAACCTTACTGTTCTGCGTGGTGGTTATGTATCTGGGGGGATATGTCGCGCCCGGTGCAACTCAGTTCCTGAGCGGTGCTGGCGTCGGCCTGAATGGTCTGGGTACGGACTTCGTATTAACCGGCCCTTGGGAGATTCTCACCTACTGGTTGAGCACGGTTACCCATTAATTTACGGAGTTGACTAAAATGGCACAAATTTTACCATCAATATTTGGTGCAAACATATTACGTTTGCAGGAAGAACTTCAGTTTCTGGAAACGGAAAATACCGAAATTCTGCATGTTGATTTAATGGATGGCACTTACGTAAGTAATATTGCTTTCGGTCCTAATCAAATTGCGGTAATGAAAAAAGCCAGTTCAATGATATTTGATGTACATATGATGCTGGTTAATCCGGAAAGACACGTTGATGATGTTATTAAAACCGGCGCGGAAATGATTTCTGTTCATTATGAATCAACGCCACACGTGCATTATATTATTCAGAAGATCAAAAAAGCGGGGCGCAAAGCTGGCGTAGTACTCAATCCGGGGACGCCGGAACACGTAATTGAATACCTTCTCGATGATATTGATTACATTTTAATTATGACCATTAACCCTGGTCAGCCAGGCCAGACATTTATTGAAAAAAGTCTGGAGAAGATCATAAATACTAAAAAGATGGTTGCCGGACGCAATATTCAGATTGAAGTTGATGGCGGCGTTAATGCTGAAATTGCTAAAAAGGTAAAAGAGGCGGGGGCTGATTTAATTGTTGTTGGCGGTGCATTATTTAATGATGCACCCCGAGAAAGCTATCAGGCATTAAGGGTAGCGATCCAATAGCAGTTTGGTACCAAATAAACCCAGTAACCCTGCACGCTATTATTAGCATTAATTAAATCACCAATTGCCTGAAAGGGGAGTTGTCCTCCCCTTTTTCCTGAGATTTTGAGGAGTATAGTGAAATGAGTAATTTTGAAGGTAAAGTCGCGCTAGTAACCGGTGGGGCACATGGAATCGGTAAAGGTATTGCTCAGCAATTCGCTGACCGTGGGGCTCATACTGTCATTGTCGATTACAATGAAGGAAATGGTAAAAAGACGGCCGAAGAGTTAACTTTCGGTAATGTTAAATCCTTATTCGTTAAAACCGATGTATCCGATCCGAAGGCTCTGGAAAACGTTCGCGAGCAGGTTTTTCAAACCTTCGGACGTATTGATATTTTGGTATTAAACGCGGGCGTGGCGTTTGCTAATAAGGTTAATAACATTACTTTTGAAGAGTGGAATAAAACAATTGCAATTAACCTTACAGGCCTGTTTAACACCGTTAAGGCGTTCTACGACGACTTCACCACTAACCGTGGATCTATCGTTTATATCTCATCTGGCTCCGCGCTTTCCGGCACTGGTGGCGGTGTAAGTTACCCGGCCAGTAAAGCAGGCGGTGAGGGATTGATTCGCGGCCTGGCAAAAGAACTGGGGCCTAAGGGTGTCAATGTTAACGCTATCGCTCCACGCCTGATTGATACCGGTGAAATGATGCGCGTCAATTATCCTACCCAGGCCGATCTTGATGCTGTTCTGGAAAAAATTCCGGTGCGCCGCCTTGGCACCATTGACGATGTGGCTAACCTGGCAATCTTTTTGGCTGATAAAGATAACTCGTACATCCAGGGGCAAACCATTCTGATGGATGGTGGCCGTACCATCGCTTAAAGGGAGGGAATCACATGAGTGTTCAACAAAATACCTTAAATATCCTGAGCGAGCTGCAGCAAAATGCGATGAAAATTGATGATGCCCAGGCAGCCCAATTTGTCGCACAGATTAAAAATGCCAGGCATATCTTTCTGCAGGGCGCGGGTCGTAGCGGCATCGCCATCCGCGGCTTTGCAAACCGTCTTCTCCACCTCGGTTTTTCAGTAAGCGTTGTAGGCGAAATTTCTTCTCCTCATACGAAACCGGGCGACCTGGTCATTATTGGCTCCGGCAGCGGTGAGACCGGCAGTCTTGTGAGCCTGGCGCAGAAGGCCGTAGCCTGCGGCGTGGATGTGGCGCTTGTTACGATGAAAGCCGAGTCCACAATCGGCAAACTGGCCAAAAGCACGCTTGTGTTGCCTGGCACCGTAAAAGAAGACAACGATCGTGAAGACGGTGCTTTTTCCCAACCCATGGGATCGGCTTTTGAGCAGCTCTGCTTTATCGCTTATGACGCAATCGTGCTTGAGCTGATGGCCCAGCTCGGCGAAACCAGCGACACGATGTTTAAGAGACACGCTGACCTTGAGTAATCGCCAGGAAGCGTCCATTTAACGGGACGTCTTAAGTTTTGATAGGCCCGGTAAGCGCAGCGCTGCCGGGCAAGGGTTGTCTAATTAGTCGATAAACGTCGGGTGAAGGCATTGCCTTACCCGACCAATAACCCGTCGTTTTTTTAATTTTTCGGGAACACCCAAACATGCTTCTCAGGCAGCGAAAGATGGCAGTGCTGCGGATCCCGAACCTCATGCCCATACGCACGAATGACAAAATCATCCCCCACTGTGCGGAATAGGTACTCCCACCGGTCGCCGAGATACATGCTGGTGAGCAGCGGCAGCTTAAGCTGATTCTCCCCAGGCCCCTCGACCACCGCCACGCGCTCGACGCGGATCACCGCCGTGGCTTCTTCACCGCTCTGTACCCCTTCACCGGCCTGGCCCCACAGCACCCAGCCTTTTCCTTCGATACGCGCTTTGCCGTCGCGCACTTCGGTGACCTTGCCGTGCAGGCGGTTGTTGCTGCCCATAAACTCGGCGGTAAACAGCGTTTTCGGCGAGCCGTACATCTCCTGCGGCGTGCCCTGTTGCTCAATTTTGCCGTTGTTGAGCAGCAGGATGCGGTCGGAAATGGACATCGCTTCGTTCTGGTCGTGCGTCACCATCAGCGCGGATAACCCGAGCTTGATAATCAGCTCGCGCAGGAACACGCGGGCCTCTTCGCGCAGCTTGGCGTCGAGGTTAGAGAGCGGTTCGTCCAGCAAAATCACCGGCGGGTTGTATACCAGCGCACGGCCAATCGCCACGCGCTGCTGCTGCCCACCGGAGAGCTGGTGCGGGTGACGTTTACCAAGATGGCCCAGACCCAGCTGGTCCAGCACGCCCTGCACGCGCTGCTGGATCTCTTTGGCCGGAACTTTGCGCAGCTTGAGAGGATAGGCCACGTTCTCAAACACGGTCTTGTGCGGCCACAGGGCGTAGGACTGAAACACCAGCCCCAGGTTACGCTCTTCCGCCGGGATCTCGCTGCGCGGCGTGCCGTCGTAAACTTTATTGTTGCCAATGACAATCGACCCCTGCGTCGGTTTTTCCAGACCCGCGACGGCGCGCAGCAGGGTGGTTTTACCGCTGCCGGAGGGGCCTAACAGGGAGACCACTTCGCCGCGCTTCAGGTTCATGGAGACACCTTTTAAAACAGGATTGTCGCCGTAGGTTAAGTGCAGATCGTCAACCGCTAATTCAATCATGTATTTTCACTCCGAAACGAAGGGCAATGCCCAGACCTACCACGACCAGCAGGATGTTAATGAAAGAGAGCGCCGCCACGATATCGATGGCACCCGCGGCCCAGAGGGAAACCAGCATCGAGCCGATGGTCTCCGTGCCGGGTGAAAGCAGGTACACACCCGTTGAGTATTCGCGCTCAAAGATCAGGAACATCAGCAGCCACGAACCGATAAGACCGTAGCGGGAGAGCGGGATGGTGACGTGGCGGGTGATCTGCCCGCGCGTCGCCCCGGTGCTGCGCGCCGCTTCTTCAAGCTCCGGCCCCACCTGCAGCAGCGTGGAAGAGATAAGCCTCAGCCCGTAAGCCATCCACACCACGGTATAGGCCAGCCAGACGCTGAAAATGGTGCTGCGCAGCGAACGCAGCCAGACGATGACGTTTTCGCGCATCCAGTCGGTCCAGGCGAACCCGGAAAGCCAGCCGGATTTCAGGGAGTTATCCAGCCACATCGGCAGGAACAGGAACACCCACAGGAACGCCAGACCCGCCAGCAGGCCAGGCACGGCGCGCGGCACCAGCACGCTGTAGTCCAGGAAACGCGTGGTGTTATCCGGCTTGCGGTGCATGGCAATGCCGACAAACAGGTAGCACACCACGGCCAGCGCGCCGCCAATCACGCCAATCGCCATGGAGTTAACGATGGCGCGCAGCAGGTTGGGCTGCGCCCAGATGGTGCGGAAGGTGTTCAGAGAAAGCTCGTCCCACAGCGAAACGCCCACGCCCCAGTTGGAGATAAACGCGCGTAATACCACGCCGAGCAGCGGAACGCCGATGGTGACGGTGAGCCAGAAGGCAATCACGCCGCCAGCCACCCAGCGCCATTTACCCAGGGGTAGCGCGCGGGCCTGCGAGGCCTTGCCCTTCATGGTGACGAAGCGGTTGGCGGTACGCATCAGGCGACGCTGGAGCATCACCAGCGGGATGGTGATGCAGATCAGCACCACGGCAACCGCTGCCATCAGGTTATAGGATGGGGTGCCCATCTTGTTCGTCAGCTTATAGAGATAGGTCGCCAGCACCATGTTGCCTTCCGGGTCGCCGAGTACCAGCATCAGGCCAAACACTTCCAGCCCGAGGAAGAACAGCAGCACGGTGGCGTACAGAATGGACGGGCGCACCATCGGCAGGCTGACGGAGGTCATCACCTGCCAGGGCGACGCCCCCGCGGTGCGCGCGGCTTCTTCCACATCGGAGCCCACGCTGCGCAGCGCTGACGAGATATACAGATAGGCGTGCGGGACGTGCGTCAGGCCGGCGATGACCACAATGCTCGACATGTCGTAGATATTCCACGGCACAAAGCCAATCAGCGCCTGAGCCCACTGGGAGAGAAAGCCCACCGGACCGGCGGCTACCACGTAGCCGAAGCCCAGCACCATCGGTGAAACGAAAATCGGGACCAGGATCAGCGGCTCAATCAACCGGCGACCGGGCAGGTCGGTACGCACCATCAGGAACGCCAGCACGCCGCCCAGCGGAATGGAGATAAAGACCAGCCCGAAAGCAAGAATAAAGCCGCTTTTCAGGGCCTTATAAAAATCAGGGTCGGTGAAAATAAATTCAAATGATTCAAAGCTCCACTCTTTTGACGGCGAAAAGAACGGGGCGGACAGGAAGCTCTGTATCACGATAAACGACAGCGGCGTGTAGATAACCAGGGCGGTTATCAGCACGACGATGCCTCGCGGCAGGCTTTGCCACTTTCTGCGTAATGTATTCATGGGGTATCCCTGGTGTTGCAGCCCAGAAAAACGAACTCAGTCGATAAGGGAGCGCGGCGGCCTGCGCCGCGCTCAGACGCTTATTTACCGGCGGCGGTACGCCACTCTTTGATGTACTCCAGGCGTTTTTTCGGCTGCAGGTATTCCAGCAGCGTTTCATCAACCGGAATTGGCTTCAGCGCGTTGCCGAGGATTTTGGTCAGGCCGTCGATATCATTTTTCCCTTCGATATCGTTACGAATGGAGGGAATATCCGCCTGATTGGCCAGAATGTTTTGCCCTTGTTCAGACAGCACATAGTCCAGCCACAGCTTCGCGGCGTTGCCGTTTTGCGCCTGCTGGCTGATGAACGACACGCGCGACAGCACCAGGGTGTAATCTTTTGGATAGGAAATGCCGAGCGACGGATCGTTCTTCGCACGCGCTTCCGCGTAGGAGCCAAGGATGTTGAAGCCGATCAGGTTTTCACCGGAGGAGACGCGCTCCATCATGGTGCCGGTAGATGACTGCACCGATAAGCCGCCTTTGGCGACGTCGGCCAGGGTCTTAAAGTAGTTAGGATCGGCGTTGTGATCCTGAACCGAGAGCATAAAGCCCAGGCCCGATTTTTCGATGTCGTAGGTGGTGACTTTGCTCTTGAATTTGTCCGTCTGGCTGGCAATCAGCTTCGCCAGTGCGGCGTGAGAGTCCGGCACGTCGCCGGCCGGGATCAGACGCTTGTTGTAGATAAAGACCACCGGCTCATAGGTAGTGCCGTAAGCCTTATCCTTCCAGACCGCCCATTTCGGCAGCTGGCCTTGCTCCGGAGATTTATACTCCATGGCGTAGTCGGTGGCGAGCTTCAGCCCGGTGTCCATAGAGGAGCTCCAGACCACGTCGCCGCTCACGCCACCGGAGGCCTGTTCGCTGATGAAACGGTTGTACAACTCGGTGCTGTTCATGTCGTTGTATTCAACTTTAATGCCCGGGTAGGTTTTTTCGAAGCCCTGGATCAGCGGCCCGGCGGCTTTGATGTCGGTGGTCGAGTAAATAACAACCTTGCCCTCTTTCGTTGCGGCATCAACAACTTTTTGATACTCAGCAGGATAGCCCTGCGGCAGGGCAGACAGTGCAGAAGCAGAGAACAGTACGGTAGCGGTAAGCAGAGAAATTCGGAACGTGTTCGACATTATAGTTAACCTTTTAGTTACATTTGAGGAACTAATTGTCAACATAGCGTATCGGGCTCCACCCACAATAGGGGGGAGCGGGTAATGATTCCGAAGTGTGATTGTCGCCGTCGTTTCAGCAATTAACACCATAAAATCCACGAACGTTAGCTTACGAACGGTTCTGGATTACGGTTTCTCGGGCGCTTTGCGGTATAACCTTCGCGGATGGCCGATATTGCCATACAGCATTTCGACGCTGATTAACCCGCTCTCCACGCAGTATTCAAGGTAGCGACGTCCCGTGGTTTTGCTGATCCCCACGTTATCCACCACCTCTTCAACCGACATCGCGTTGTCGGGATGCTCGGCGAACAGGCGTTTAATCCGTTCCAGCGTCTGGGGCTCAATGCCCTTCGTAGACGGGGTAATGGAGGCTTCCGCAGCAGGCAGATTAAACAGGCGATCCAGCGCATGCTGGTCGACCACCTTCACCTGCTGCACGGTGTGGATGAAGCGCATAAAGCGCTCCAGCGAGGCGTGCAGGCGCTGGAAAAAGACGGGCTTAATCAGGTAGTCAAACGCGCCGCTGCGCATGGTGTGGCTGCAGGTCTGCATATCGCTGGCGGCGGTGATGAAGATCACCGAGCACTCATAGCTTTTCAGCAGCGGGTTATCGATGAGCTCCACGCCTTTACCGTCCGGGAGATAGTTGTCCAGCAGGATAAGCCGCGGCTGATGCTGACGAATCAGGCTGCACGCCTGCTCAATCGACGCGGCGATGCCCACCACGCGCAAATGAAAATTTTGCTCGATATACTCGCGATGCAGCTCCGCCAGGTGCGGCTCATCCTCAACGATCACAACGTCAAGTGGTCGGGTCATGCTATTGCCCATTCGGAATAAACACGGAAAAAATAGTGCCCTGCGGCGTGTTGTCGGCTATCTCAATACTGCCGCCGGCCTTGTCGATATATCCTGCCACCAGAAACAGGCCAATACCGTGCTCGGTACCCACAATGTCGTTTTCGCTGTCCGGTTTGCTGCTAAACCCCTGGCGGAAAATATGCGGCTTCATCGCATCGTCCACCCCGCAGCCCCGGTCGGCTACCTCGATCAGCAGCTCCTGGTTACGGTCAGAAATATAGAGTTCTACCGGCGCGTGGACCGGCGCGTTGAGGGTCGCCTCCACGGCGTTATCCAGCAGATTACCAATAATGGACATCAGCTCCGTTTCACTCAGCGCGGCAGGCATGCGGGTGAGCTGGCAGGCGGGATCAAACAGCAGCTCGATGCCTTTTTCGCGCGCGCTGACGTATTTTCCGAGCAGCAGCCCGCACAGCGCCGGAGAGACAAAATGGGCGGAGACAAAATCCAGCACGCGCTGCGCGCCTTCTGACTGCACCTGGATGTAGCGGATCGCCTCGTCATAGTGTTTCATCTGCAGCAACCCGACCAGCGTGGCGGTCCAGTTCAGCTGTTCGTGGCGCATAATGCGCAGGTTATCCGCATAGCGTTTGATCTGACTAAGCTGGCTGCTGAGCGTGTTAATGTCATTTTTGTCGCGAAAGCTGTACACCCAGCCGCTTTCAACGCCCGTTTCGACCTCAATCGCTACGCGGTTGACGATCACCTCCCGCTGGTTCAGCACCGCAATCTGGTCGTGGCTCCCGCTGCTCACCGAGGCGTAGCGCTGGGATAAAAAGCCCGGCGACGTTTGCAAAATGTTTTCCAGCGGTTTACCGATAAGTTCTTTCTCACTTTGCCGAATATCCAGCATTTCTCGTGCCGCGCGGTTAATTAAAATCAGCTGCTTCTCACCGTTGACGGCAAATACCCCTTCGTACATGGCTTCTAATAGCGCGCGCTGCTGTAACACCAGCTGAGCGATATCTTTTGGCTCCAGTCGGAACATCTGTTTTTTGAGGTTGCGGGTAAACAGCCAGGAGAAAATAAACAGCAGGAGCAGAAGCGCAGCGCCGTACAACCCCGACTGCCAGAGAATGCGGGCGTTAATGTTGGCAATATACGAGGTCAGATAGCCGACCGAGACAATGCCAATCACCTGATGCTGCGCGTTGAAGATGGGGGCTTTGCTGCGTAGCGACACGCCAATCCCGCCCTGACGCACGGAAATAATGGTTTTACCCTTTAACACCTCCGCATTATCCCCGCCGATCATCGGTAAATTAATACGCTCCGGAGATTCCGAATGATAAAGGTGCTGTTCCTCGGTATCGCCAATCACAATGTAGCTGGCATCGCTTTCGGCGCGCAGCGGCTGAATTAATCGGGCGATGCCGGGGATATCTCTGGCTGCAACCATAGCCGCCAGACCCGGCATCAGCGCGATCTGGCTGGCCTGAACCCGGGCGCGCTGGCCGAGATCGTGATGGAGCTGTCGGTCAATAAAATGAAACAGGATTGTTCCCAGCAGAACTAACAGCAGGCAGGAGAAGCACACCAGCGCTAAAAACAGCTTTACCTGAAAAGAGAGTCTGCGTTTCATTCAACCTGCGGAAGTTATGCAAAAGTGACATTTGCCGAGCCTGACATGTGCCAATAGCGGACGCAATCTGGCGAGAAAAGAGTTGTGACCTGGCTTTTCGTTTTCGGCGTTATAGCCATCAGGATCCCGTAAGGCTATGCTTCATTCAGCACGATAATAATTACAGAGGCAATGTCATGGATAAAGAACTACTGGATGCGGGTTACCGGGCCTATACCGGCGAGAAAATTGACGTTTACTTCAATACCGGGATCTGCAAACACTCAGGTAACTGCGTGCGTGGGAGCGCAAAGCTGTTTAATCTGAAACGTAAACCGTGGATCGTTCCCGATGAAGTGGACGTTGAAACGGTTGTCCGCGTGATTGATACCTGCCCGAGCGGTGCGCTGAAGTATCGCCAAAAATAAGCGAGGAACCATGGATATTCTGGAAGGCCATAACAAGTTTTACGTGAATGATGCGAACGGCAACCAGGTCGCGGAGATTGTCTTCGTACCGACCGGCGAGCACCTGAGCATTATCGAGCACACCGACGTGGATGAGAGCCTGAAAGGGCAGGGCGTTGGCAAACAGCTGGTGGCGAAAGTGGTGGAGAAGATGCGCGGTGAGAACCGCAAAATTATTCCCCTGTGCCCGTTCGCGAAGCATGAGTTTGATAAAACGCGGGAATATGACGATATTCGGGCGTAAATAACACCGGCGATGGCCGGTGTTTTTTCATCTCGCCTGCTCAAATAGCAATATCAACGCGATCAGCACCATTATCCCTCCTGATGCCATGCTTACCAGACGCGCCGCCTGCGGCCGGGTCGCCAGTACCGCTTTCGAACCATACCCCACCAGCAGATAGACCAGCGTACAGGTGATAAGGTGCATCACGCCAAGCGCGGACATTTGCATTGCTATCGACCAACTTCCGGTCGGGTCGGTAAACTGCGGAAGCAGCGCCAGGAAAAGTAAAAAAACTTTCGGGTTAAGACCGCTAATACAGAGTCCTTTCACCGCCCACTGCCTCCAGTTTCCCGCATGGTGGGTGGCCTTTTCCGGTGCGGCAGGGTGACGCAACAAGCCTATGCCAAGCCACAGGAGATACAGGGCTCCCGCCACGGTCAACCCGGTTAACGCCAGCGGATGTTGAGCAATCACTACCCCCACGCCAGCCACCACAATCAGCGTGGCTAACATATGCCCGGACATCAACCCCATCACCGCCGGCACCACGCGTCGCCCGTTAATTCCGGCGCTAATGGCGTAGGCCCAGTCGGCGCCTGGCGTCATGATAAGCAGAAAAGAAACCACCCAAAAGCCGGCCACAATACTCATTTCCATCGTCCTGAAGACTCCCGCAGTGCGTCAAAGGTTGAGAAAAAGAATATCGCTAACCCTGCGAAATAGGCTTTCAATGTTATGCTCATAACACCGTGAAATTGAGAAAATCTTCCACATGGATAGCATCGATCGAAAAATTCTTGCTGAGCTACAGTCTGATGGCCGCTTATCCCTGACCGAGCTGGCTGAAAGAGTGAACCTGAGCCTCTCGCCGTGCCATCGTCGCGTGCGGGCGCTGGAGCAAAGCGGGGCCATAACGGGATACCGGGCCAGCCTCGACCCCGCCAAAATGGGATTCAACTTCCTGGCGATAGTGTTTGCGACGCTGAAGGAGGGGGACAGAAAGGCGGTTAGCGCGTTTGAAGCGGCGGTGGAGGAGATCCCGCAGATTGTGCTGGCACAGCGCCTGTTTGGCGATCCCGATTATCTGATGCACGTCGTGACCCGCGACCTTCCCGCTTTCCAGAAGCTCTACGACGAGAAGCTCTCCGCCATGCCGGGCGTGCAGCATCTTCGCTCAACGCTTGTCATGAAAACGGTCGTGCAGGACAGGCCTTTTCCGCTGTAAGCAGCAGGCCAGGACTGAATAGCCTGCCCGGCAGAGCACCGGGCAGGAAAGGGGATTAGCCTACAAACATCACCGACACGCACAGCACGCCGACGATCAGCGTCAGCAGGTTGCCAATGGAGCGGTACTGTTTCAGCGAGGGGATCAGATACGTCGACAGCGTCGGCATGATAAACAGGATCATGGCGATAAGCGGGCCGCTGATGGCGTAAATCATCGAAATGGCGTTCGGGTTAATGCAGCAGACGGCAAAGGTGATTAACGACACCCCCATAATGGAAATTGCGCGGTTAAAGGCGCGGCTTTTCTTCACGCCCACCTGACCCAGCGACGATTTTACAATCTCTGTCGCCCCTTCAATCACCCCAAAATAGGTGCCGAGGAACGATTTTGACATCGCCACGATCGCCACGATAATCCCGGAAATGCCCAGCCATGTCGGTGAGGAAGGCATCATAGACAGCGCCGACAGGATCGTGACCCCTTCCTCTTTCGCCGCCACGATATAAGACGGTGGAATGGACAATAAGCAGCTAAACACGAAGAACAGCACGCTCAGGCAGATAATCAGGTACGCCACCTTCATGATTTTTTTGCATTTACCCATGGCTTCGTCACCGTACTTCTCGCGACGATCGACTGCAAACGTCGAGATAATCGGGGTATGGCTAAAAGCGAAAACCATCACCGGGATCGAAATCCACACCTGATGCAGCGTATGTTGATTGAATGCCATCTGGCTGGTGAGCAGCGACGGCTGCCAGCTTCCGGTCAGGTACAGAGACACAAACAGGAAATAGGCGATCAGCGGGAACACCAGGAATCCCATTACCTTTATCGTAATGTGACGGCCCATCAGGAAGATCATGTTCAGCACCAGCACGACGCCAAAGCTCACCAGCATGCGCACGCCGGTATCGACCGTCATTCGCTTTGCCAGCTGTTCGGTTAATGAGTTCGTTATCGCCACCGCGTAAATCAGCACCACCACAAAGAAGGCGACAAAATAGAGCGTGGTGATCAGATTGCCGATCTTCTTACCGTAGTAGTGGCTTACCGCGCCAGTAATCCCTTCGTTACCTTTGGTTTTGGACGACAGGATAAATTGCGCCAGCGCTTTGTGCGGCCAGTAGGTTAATGGATAGGCCACAAGGGCGGTAATAAGCAGGACAATCGCGCCTGCGGAGCCAAGCTGAATGGGCAAGAACAGCGTTCCTGCGCCCACGGCGGTGCCATAGAGGGCGAAACTCCAGAGAGTCTCTTCTTTTGACCAAATTTTCGACATTAGAGCAACGTATCAACTATAAAACGAACAAAAAGAAGTGCAATTTACCATAATTATGAGGCGAGGACGCAGTTGCTTCGAAAGAGATTGGCCGGAGCAGGCGTCCGGCCAGAAGAGAATTAGTTTGCCAGGGCGCGTCGCTGCTGGCGGCGTTTGATAAATTTTTCGCGCAGGGTGTCATACGCCCAGTTATAGAACATGGTGTACGGCAGGAAGAACAGGAAGAAACCTATTTCCAGAGTGAATGCCTGAAGCAGCGTCACGCCCAGTACGGCGGCAACAATTGATACGCCAATCACAATAAATCCGCATTCAAATCCTAAGGCGTGCAGGGCGCGAACTTTGGCCGTGCGTTTCACGCGCTGAACGGGCCAGAAGCGGTCAAACCCGAAATTATAGATAATGTTCCAGAGCATCGCCGTGGTGGCGAGGATGATGGTTAACCCTCCCATTTCAACCACGGAGCGCTGCATGAGCCAGGCTGTGGTTGGCGCGAGGATGGCGGTGGCAATCCCTTCAAAGCAGACGGCATGGAAGATCCGCTCCGGCAGTTTACGTTGGAGTGCATCCTGATGTTGCATAGTGACCTCATTAATTCGCCGTTATGGGCGTTGATGCGGCCTATTTTTATCGCTAAAGCTGATATATTAAAGATGGTATCCATCGATAAAGTAGATAGCTCATGCGCTATTCCCCCGAAGCTCTCACCGCGTTTGTCGAGACGGTGGCTGCCGGCTCTTTTTCTGCCGCCGCCCGTCGCCTGCGTAAAAGCCAGTCCACGATCAGCACCTCCATTGCCAACCTTGAGGCGGATCTGGGGTTCGATCTTTTTGACCGCTCGGCCCGCCAGCCGGTGTTAACCGCCCAGGGCGAGCAGGTGTTGGGCTATGTGCAGTCGATCCTCGCCGCCAGCGCGCGGCTTGACGAGCTGGCGGTGTCCCTGACGGCGCAAACCGAGGCGCGCCTGACGTTTGTGCTTTCCGACACGCTCAACCCGGACGTGCTCGAAGATCTGATGAAACAGTTCGACCAGCGTTTTCCCCATACGGAATTCGAATGTCTGATTGGTGAAGAAGAGGATGTTATCGACCTGCTCCAAAAGGAGAGGGCGCAGATTGGCCTGACGGAAGCGCGCGACAGCTACCCGACGGATATCGGCGCGACCCGCCTTCCCATGCAGACCCGCATGGCAATCTATGTCTCTGCAGAGCATCCTCTTGCCGGACAACACGAAACAAAAAGCGACGAGCTGCACGGCTGGCGCGAGCTGCGGTTGAGCACCTATCTTGAGCGCGAGACACCGCTTGCCCGAGGGCCCATCTGGTCAGCGCCAAATTACCTGTTACTCTTGAGTATGGCGGTGCAGGGATTTGGCTGGTGCGTGCTGCCGTGCGCATTGGTAGACGAATTCGCCGCCGCAAAATCGCTGGTGCAACTGAACGTCCCCGGCTGGCCTCGCGCGATCGGCATCGATCTGCTGTGGAACAAACGATCGCCCCCAGGCGTCGCCGGAAGTTGGCTGCGGCAGTATTTGCAGGACGCTCGCTAATCCTTGTGATTTAACTCACTATTTTTAAACAATTACGATAATTGTTGATAACAATAATCTACTATCGTCAGGTCATTTAACACTGAGGTCGTGATGAAAGATGTCGTCATAGTGGGTGCGTTGCGTACAGCTATCGGCTGTTTTCAGGGGGCACTTGCGCGCCACTCGGCTGTTGATCTGGGCAGCGTAGTGGTGAAAGCGCTGGTGGAGCGCAGCGGGATCGCAGCACATGAAATTGATGAGGTGATCCTCGGCCAGGTTCTGACGGCGGGAGCCGGGCAAAACCCTGCCCGCCAGGCTGCCCTGAAAGGCGGTCTGCCTAACACCGTATCCGCGATCACCATTAACGACGTCTGCGGCTCCGGCTTAAAAGCGCTGCATCTTGCCACCCAGGCCATCCAGTGTGGCGAGGCGGACGTGGTCATCGCTGGCGGTCAGGAGAACATGAGCCGCGCCCCGCACGTACTCACCGACAGCCGCACCGGCGCACAGCTGGGCAACAGCCAGCTGCTCGACAGCCTGGTGCACGACGGCCTGTGGGACGCCTTCAATGATTACCACATGGGCGTGACGGCGGAAAACCTGGCGCGTGAATACGGCATCAGCCGCGAGCTTCAGGACGCCTGGGCGCTCAGCTCGCAGCAAAAAGCCCGCGCCGCGATAGACGCCGGACGCTTTCGTGACGAGATCGTTCCGGTCAGCACACAGCGCCAGAACGGCGACACCGTGATGGTGGATACCGATGAACAGCCGCGCACCGATACCAGTGCAGAAGGGCTGGCAAAGCTCAATCCGGCGTTTGAAACGCTCGGTTCCGTCACGGCGGGAAACGCCTCTTCCATCAATGACGGTGCGGCTGCCGTGATGATGATGAGCGAAAGCAAAGCGCTTGAACTTGATCTCCCCGTGCTGGCGCGTATCAAAGCCTTCGCCAGCGTGGGGGTCGATCCTGCCTTTATGGGGATCGCGCCGGTATACGCCACGCGCCGCTGTCTTGAACGCGCCGGCTGGCAGCTCTCTGATGTGGATCTGATTGAAGTGAACGAAGCCTTCGCAGCGCAGGCCATCTCGGTGGGAAAAATGCTGGAATGGGACCCGCAGCGGGTAAACGTTAACGGCGGGGCGATTGCGCTCGGCCATCCTATCGGCGCGTCCGGCTGCCGGATTCTGGTATCGCTGGTCCACGAAATGAAAAAGCGAAACGCCCGTAAAGGCATCGCCACGCTTTGTATTGGCGGCGGACAAGGGGTTGCGCTGGCGATTGAGCGATAACGCCTTGTCACCGTGAAGAACCTCCCTTTGGGAGGTTTTTTTTTACATTCAGAACGGCAAATTTACCCTTATCAGTTTATTCTCACGCGGAATTGAATAATTGCGTGCTGAATTATTCGCAACGCTAGCATCAGACTGTGATCTCTCTCCGGAAATTTAATCTTAAGTTCCCCTTTTTGTTGATGAAGTTCACGTCCATCTTTGCCAAAAAAAGTGAAACAAATAATTACGATCCCGGTCACTAAAATAGCGTTATTTAAAAAATAAACTTCAGTTTCATAAAAACGAAACGTTATTTTAATTGAGGGTTTTTTCATGTTTAATAAATCTCTGGTCCTTGCTTCCCTTATTGGTGCGTCCTTCGCGGCTAATGCTGTTACCGTCGATCTGCGTCATGAATACATTGACAGCGGCTCGAACGCCGACCGCGTCTCCGTCTCGCACCGCTTTGCAAATGGCTTAGGTTTTTCCGTCGAAGCGAAGTGGAAATCTGGCGGCGACAAAGCCGATCAGCCGTTTGCGGACGTCGTGGGTAACGGCCACGAAGATCAAATTAGCTGGCGCTGGAAAGCCACTGACAATATTGCGCTGACGCCTGCTTTTACGATTGAAAGTAATGATAGCCGCACCATTTATAAACCGAATTTGCATTTGCAATATAGTTTTGATAGTGGCTTCTACGTGGCGGCACGTTACCGCTATGAATATACCCGCTATCCGTCAAGCTCAAATAAAGAAGATGATAAAGTAAACCGCGGTGATGCCTGGGTGGGTTGGGTATTAGGCGACTGGCGTACCGAGCTTAACTATGTTTATGCGAAAAGCTCTGAGGGTATGATTCGAAATAACAACAAAGACTATTCCAACGAATATAACGCCAAGCTGGCCTATAAATGGGATAAAAACTGGGCGCCGTATGTTGAAGTGGGTAACGTAGGCGTGAAAGAGACCGACGAACGCCAGACCCGCTTCCGTTTAGGCGTGGCGTATTCCTTCTGATTGTCCTGCTCCTTTTCTAAAAACCGCCGGGTGGCGCTGCGCTGACCCGGCCTACTTTGATCCCTCCCATTTCACTCTGTAGGCCCGGTAAGCGTTAGCGCCACCGGGCAAAACGCGCGCACCAGGCCCAAAAAAAAGCCCTCCGCAGGGGAGGGCAAGGCCAGTTACAGAAACACTAACTCAAATCATGCTTGCAACATTTCAGGTTGCTCGGGAAGTTTCGCGATATAGAGCGCCGGCTTGCCGTCTTTATCGGAACTGTACAGCACCGCCTTATCATCCGGGGTAAAGGAGGGATGCGGATGGGTGACCTGGCGGCTGTTAGCCACCGTCGCCCAGGAGGTATCGTGACGGGCGATGCGGAAGTACGCTTTCTTCGCCACGTCAAAGGCATACAGGTACGGATCGTTATCGATGGTATAGCCGCTGGTGTCTTTAACGTCGACCGGCGTGCCGGAACCGTCGCCCACCAGCAGCGTGCCGTCGAAGTTACTCATCAGGTGCGAACAGGAAGGCATCTGCATCACCGCCTCGTTAACGCCCGTGTCCGGGTTAAAGCTGTAGATGGTGCGGCCCTGCTGGCCTTTTAGATAGGAAACATAGACCAGGGCAGAACCGTTTGGCACCCAGAATTCATGCGTGCAGCTTTCACCTGCGGCGTGCTCTTTTACTTTGCGCACGTTGCTCCCGTCTTCATTGACCAGCCACATGCGGGCGTCAACCAGATCGTGCGGGCCTTCGTGGCAAAACGCGACCGTACTGTCATCAAACGGACGGTAAATCGGATGCCCAAGCCAGTTCTTTTCTTCATGGATGGTGGAGCTTGCGCCGGTTTTCAGATCGACGCGCAGGAGGCGGCAGTGCGGCCCTTTATGGAAAAAGTCGTGGAAAATCTTCCAGTCATTCAGCGGCGTCCAGTCCCGTTTGGCAATTTCAATGCCGACCAGTTTGGTGCAGTCGCTGTTTGCAACCCAGGTGCCATAGCCGACCCACTCATCAGAGACGCGATAGACTTCGCGCTCTACCAGCGTCTGCAGATCCACCTCCAGCAGGGTGCGATCGTTCTTCACGTAGTAGAAGGAGGCATCATCCGGCGAGAGGAAGCCGCCAAAGGTGTTATCGCCCGCGCCTTCCGTCAGCTGTACCGCTTCGGCCTTTTTCAGATCCAGCAGGTAGTAGTTCCAGTGGCCGTCGAACTCCCCCGCGAACAGCAGATGGCTGCCGTCGTTAAAGAAGCACTTCTGGTAAAAGTAGTTGCGATGACAGGTTACTTCCGGGGGGGTCAGGCGGGTCACTTCCACGCCTGTATCCGGATCGCGGCTGACCTCGTAGTTCAGCTTGACCCGCATACCTTTAGCCATAGTGCGCTCCTTGTAGGAAAGATAAGTTAAAAACTGGGTATCAAAATATCAAAACGTCGTTTCAATATGTGTGACTTAAGACGCAATTCGTAAGAATCATTGATGTGAATTATGGCGGCAGGGCATTATCGTGATCGAAACATCATTTTCGGCATTAAGATGCAGAAAAAGTGAAACAACGTTTTAAATGCAATTGAAATGCCCAATCTCTGCGGATACTATGTGCTCATCAATAAAACGGAACGCCGTTTCGTTAATTATCTTTGCCTTTGGGCACGATCAATTCTGGAGGTTTACGTGGACATCAGACAAAGCATCCACAGTGCACATGCTAAGACGCTGGATACCCAGGGCCTGCGCAATGAATTCCTGGTTGAACAGGTGTTCGAGGCCGACAAGTACACCATGGTCTACAGCCACATTGACCGCATTATTGTCGGCGGCATTATGCCCGTGGCGAAAACCGTCTCCGTGGGCGGCGAGGTGGGTAAACAGCTGGGCGTGAGCTATTTCCTGGAACGCCGCGAGCTGGGCGTGATTAATATCGGCGGGCCGGGCACCGTCACCGTCGACGGTCAGTGCTATGAGATAGGCCACCGCGACGCGCTGTACGTCGGTAAAGGGGCGAAAGAGGTGGTCTTTGCCAGTATCGACAGCGCTAAACCGGCGAAGTTTTACTATAACTGCGCACCGGCACACACCACCTATCCAACCAAAAAAGTGACCCCTGCAGACGTTGCGCCGGTCACGCTGGGGGATAACCTCACCAGCAACCGCCGCACCATCAACAAATACTTTGTTCCGGACGTGCTGGAAACCTGCCAGCTCAGCATGGGGCTGACCGAGCTTGCGCCGGGCAACCTGTGGAACACCATGCCGTGCCACACCCACGAGCGCCGCATGGAAGTCTATTTCTACTTCAACATGGATGAAGATGCCTGCGTGTTCCACATGATGGGGCAGCCGCAGGAAACGCGCCATATCGTGATGCATAACGAGCAGGCGGTGATTTCTCCAAGCTGGTCCATTCACTCAGGCGTGGGAACGAAAGCCTATACCTTTATCTGGGGTATGGTGGGCGAGAACCAGGTCTTTGATGACATGGACCACGTCGCTGTTAAAGATCTGCGCTAGTCGCGGGCAGTTAAGCATAAACCTGCCTGTTCGTGACAGGCGCTGAAAGAGTAAGGAACAAACATGATTCTGGATGCATTTTCTCTGCAGGGTAAAGTGGCCGTGGTTTCCGGGTGTGACACCGGTCTGGGCCAGGGCATGGCGTTAGGCCTGGCGGAAGCGGGCTGTGACATCGTCGGTATCAACATCGTTGAGCCAACGGAAACCATCGAGCGCGTCACCGCGCTGGGCCGCCGATTTCTGAGCCTGACGGCTGACCTGCGTAAAATCGATGCGATCCCTGAGCTGCTGGATCGTGCCGTGGCGGAGTTCGGCCACATCGATATCCTGGTGAACAACGCGGGCCTGATCCGTCGCGAAGATGCGATTAACTTCAGCGAGCGCGACTGGGACGACGTGATGAACCTGAACATCAAGAGCGTGTTCTTTATGTCTCAGGCGGCGGCGAAGCACTTCATCGCGCAGGGTAAAGGCGGCAAGATCATCAACATCGCCTCCATGCTCTCCTTCCAGGGCGGCATCCGCGTGCCGTCTTATACCGCGTCGAAAAGCGCGGTGATGGGCGTAACCCGTCTGCTGGCAAACGAGTGGGCGCAGCACAACATCAACGTCAACGCGATTGCGCCGGGCTATATGGCGACCAACAACACCCAGCAGCTGCGCGCTGATGAAGAGCGTAGCGCGGCGATCCTGGAGCGCATCCCTGCGGGGCGCTGGGGTCTGCCGAGCGATCTGATGGGGCCGATTGTCTTCCTGGCCTCCCCGGCATCGGATTACATCAACGGCTACACCGTGGCCGTCGACGGCGGCTGGCTGGCGCGTTAATTCCGCCTGTATCAATAACCTCTGCCCATGGGCGGAGGTTTTTTTTGCGCAAAAATTGGCTTAGTCCATATCGATAAAGATGAAAAATCCATACTGAAAAATCATAAATGACGGTAATCACACTTTTATTGCTTAAATATTAACTAATTAGTAAAGATACGTGATTATTCGCCACGCGTTGAAATTGTAATGTCCATCACAGAACGGTATGCCGCAGCGAAATAATCCATAACTTCGCGATTTCCCGCCTGACACTTTTCCTCACTTTCTCGTAATTTCAGTTAACGAATTTTGCTGTTGAGGCAGGAAAAATATGACATCTATAAATGACTCTACCCTTATGCCCGCTGCGCTGCGTGATACCCGGCGCATGAATCAGTTTGTCTCTATTGCGGCTGCCGTGGCGGGTTTGCTGTTTGGCCTGGATATCGGCGTGATTGCCGGTGCGCTGCCGTTTATTACCGATCACTTTACCCTCAGTAACCGTCTGCAGGAGTGGGTGGTGAGCAGCATGATGCTCGGCGCGGCCATCGGCGCGCTGTTCAACGGCTGGCTGTCGTTCCGTCTTGGCCGCAAATACAGCCTGATGGTCGGGGCGATCCTGTTCGTTGCGGGCTCGATCGGCTCCGCGTTTGCAACAAACGTAGAGGTGCTGCTGCTCTCCCGCGTGCTGCTGGGCGTGGCGGTGGGGATTGCCTCCTACACCGCGCCGCTGTACCTCTCCGAGATGGCGAGCGAGAACGTGCGCGGGAAGATGATCAGCATGTATCAGCTGATGGTGACGCTCGGCATCGTGCTGGCGTTTCTGTCTGATACCTATTTCAGCTACAGCGGTAACTGGCGCGCGATGCTCGGCGTGCTGGCGCTGCCCGCGCTGCTGCTGATCGTGCTGGTGATTTTCCTGCCGAACAGCCCGCGCTGGCTGGCGCAAAAGGGGCGCCACGTGGAGGCGGAAGAGGTGTTGCGCATGCTGCGCGATACCTCGGAAAAAGCGCGTGAGGAGCTGAACGAGATCCGCGAAAGCCTGAAGCTCAAGCAGGGCGGCTGGGCGCTGTTTAAGGTCAACCGCAACGTACGCAGGGCGGTGTTTCTCGGCATGCTGCTGCAGGCGATGCAGCAGTTCACCGGCATGAACATCATCATGTATTACGCCCCGCGCATCTTCAAAATGGCAGGGTTCACCACCACCGAACAGCAGATGATTGCGACGCTGGTTGTCGGGCTGACCTTTATGTTCGCCACTTTCATTGCGGTATTTACGGTGGACAAAGCCGGGCGTAAACCGGCGCTGAAGATTGGTTTTAGCGTGATGGCGATCGGCACGCTGATCCTCGGCTACTGCCTGATGCAGTTTGATAACGGCACCGCGTCCAGCGGGCTGTCGTGGCTCTCCGTTGGCATGACCATGATGTGCATCGCCGGTTACGCAATGAGCGCCGCGCCGGTGGTGTGGATCCTGTGTTCTGAAATTCAGCCGCTGAAGTGCCGTGACTTTGGTATTACCTGCTCCACCACCACCAACTGGGTGTCGAACATGATCATCGGTGCGACCTTCCTGACGCTGCTGGATTCGATTGGTGCAGCCGGCACCTTCTGGCTCTATACGGTGCTGAACGTGGCGTTTATTGGCGTGACGTTCTGGCTGATCCCTGAAACAAAAGGCGTGACGCTGGAGCATATTGAACGCAAGCTGATGGCCGGGGAGAAATTGCGGAACATCGGCGTGTGATTTTATCGCCCGGTGGCGCTACGCTTACCGGGCCTACGGGATCGAGTAGGCCGGGTAAGGCGAAGCCGCCACCCGGCTTGGTTTTTACCGCATCGCGCGTCTCAAAATACGCTCCGCCTGACGCTGGAAGTCAGCCGCCGTCTCTTCCACGGTTTTCTGGCCGTAGTCGATATACTGCAGAGACGTACCGAACTGGGCCACAATCTGCGGATCGTCAAAGTATGGCGACACGGACAGTTTCGCAGGCAGCGACTGCGCCAGGCGCAGGCCTGCTACGGAAGGATCGCTCTCTTTGATGGTGCCGTCTTCGGTCAGGAACTGCACCGCCGCTTTGCTCAGCGGTACGCCGCGCTCCAGGCCCAGCGTATCCACACCCTCTTTGCTGTTCAGCAGGAAGTTAATCAGCTTCGCCGCCGCTTCCGGGTTTTTGGTGGATTTACCAATCGACAGCATCTGCGCAGGCTTAAAGAACAGGCCCGCATCGGTGGCGCCCGGCAGCATAGGGTAGCTGCCCAGCGCCAGCTTCGCCGGTGGCTTCAGGTTGTCGGAATACTTATTGATGGTGGAGTTCCACATGTAGGTGCCGCCCCATTCGCCCTGGATCCACGGCTTCATCTCGTACATGTTGCTCTTGCCAAACGACGCATAGTATTTGGTATCCGGCATCACGTGGCTATCCACCAGCTTTTTGTAGGTCTGGAAGAACTCTACCCACTGCTCTTTGCTGTAGCTGAATTTTTTGGTTTTCTCGTCCACGGCAGGAATGTTGTACTTCTGGATCATGTACGAGTTCAGCAGCGCCAGCGTGTCCTGATGCTCCAGCACGACCGGGTAGTACTGCTTGCCAAGCTTGGTCTCGAACGTCTTGCCCGCCGCCATCAGCTCGTCCCAGGTTTTCGGATATTCAACGCCCGCTTTTTTCCAGGTCTCGTCGTTGAAGTAGAATACGCGCGCGGTCACGGAGATCGGAATGCCGCTCAGCTTGCCGTTCACGGTGGTGGACTGCAGCTCTTTTGGATCGAACTGCGTCAGGTCGATGACGTCCTTCATCTTGTTCAGATCGTAAAAGCCGTCGCCGGTTTTGGAGAAGATCGGCAGCCAGTTCCAGTTAGTCTGCATCACGTCCGGCTCGGTGCCGCCCGCGATCTGGGTGGTCAGGCGGGAGAGATGGCCGTCCCAGCCGGTGTACTCTGCCTTCACGTTGATGTCCGGGTTCTGTTTATGGAACTCTTCCAACGCCTTCAGCGTGACCTGGTGACGACCGTTGCCGCCCCACCAGGACATACGTAAATCAACATCTTGCGCCATCGATGGCAAAGCGGTAAGGCCCAGGGTAGCGGAAATTGCTGCGCTTAAAAGCACTTTTTTCATTTTTATAACTCCATCAGAGAGAGAGGTTCTGCTCGGTTTTTGCGTCAAAAATATGACACTTATTCATATCAAACGTGAAGTACACCTTGCGGTGAAGGCCTTTATCGATCATTGGCTTAGCTTCATCGGAAGGAATTCGGGCGGTCAGTTCATAGTCCGCAACTTTCAGGTACACAAAGAATTCGTGGCCCATGTTCTCGACGCGCACCATCTCGCCGCTGCAGCCGCCGTCCTGGAACGGCTCGTCAGAGAGCGACACGAACTCCGGGCGCACGCCGTAGAAGACCTCCTGACCGGCCCAGGCAGACACTTTCTCCTGCTTCTCGGCGTTTAGCGGCATGGTTTCATTGCCAATGGCGATATGCAGCTGCCCCGCGTTGTCCACCAGCTGGCACTTGCGAATGTTCATCTCCGGCGCGCCGATAAAGCCCGCCACGAACATGTTCTTCGGCTTGTGGTAGAGGTTATCTGGCGTATCAACCTGCATGATGTGGCCGAGCTTCATCACGCAGATACGGTCGCCCATGGTCATTGCTTCGGTCTGGTCGTGGGTGACGTACACGGTGGTCGCCGGTTTACCGGATTGCTTCAGCTGCTTGTGCAGGTCCGAAATACGGATACGCATTGAGGCGCGCAGCTTGGCGTCGAGGTTGGATAGCGGCTCGTCGAACAGGAACACGTCCGGCTTTTTCACAATCGCGCGGCCTACCGCCACGCGCTGCGCCTGGCCGCCGGAAAGCTGGCGCGGCAGGCGGTCGAGCAGCTCCTCCAGCTCCAGGATTTTGGCGGCTTCATTCACCTGGGCTTCAATCTGATCTTTCGGCAGCTTGCTCAGCTTCAGGCCGAAGGCCAGGTTCTCGCGCACCGTCATGTGCGGATAGAGCGCATAGTTCTGGAACACCATCGCAATCCCGCGCTCCTTCGGCGCGAGGTTGTTCACGATCTTATTGCCGATACGCACTTCGCCGCCGCTGATGGTTTCCAGCCCGGCCAGCATGCGCAGGGTGGTGGATTTGGCGCAGCCGGACGGCCCGACGATCACCATGAATTCCCCTTCGGAGATGGAAAGGTCGATAGCATGTACCGCTTTGAAGCCGTTGGAGTAAACCTTTTCCAGTTTGTTGAAGATAACTTCAGCCATGATATTTCCCTCTTAACCTTTAATTCCGCTGCTGGTAACGCCCTGTACGAAGTAGCGCTGTGCCAGGAAGAAGACAATGATGGATGGCAGAATGGAGATGCTCGCCATTGCCAGAATTTCGTTCCACGGCGCACCCTCGGTGACGTCGATGGACATTTTCAGAGCCAGTGCAATCGGGTATTTGTCCACGCTGTAGACGTAAATCAGCGGCCCGATAAAGTCGTTCATTGACCACATGAACTGGAACAGGGCGACGGAGATAATGGCCGGCTTCAGGATCGGCACCACCACGTACCACAGCACCTGGAAGGAGTTACAGCCGTCAATTTGCGCCGCTTCCTCCATGTCACGCGGTACCCCGCGCAGGAACTGGATCAGCATGAAGACGAAGAACCCCTGCGTGGCGAAGGCCAGCGGCAGATACAGCGGCATGTAGCTGTTGAGCATGCCCATTTCACGGAACATCAGGTACTGCGGGATCAGCAGCACGGTGCTGGGCAGCAGCATGGTGGTGATGAGCGTGGCGAACCAGAATTTCTTCCACGGGATCTCGAAGCGGGCAAAGCCGTACGCCACGATGGTGGAGGAGATAATGGTCAGGATCACTTTCGGGATCACATACTTGAACGTGTTCAGCATGTAGTGACCGAAGTTGTACTCGGTCCCGGTTTTCCAGCCGTTCACGAAGCCGTCCCAGGTGGCGTGTGCGGGCCACAGGCTGAGGGTGGTGAAGATCTCGTGGTTCGGTTTGAACGACGCCGAGAACATCCACACCAGCGGGTAGAGCATCAGCAGGCCGACAAACAGCAGGATCACATAGCGAATGCTGGCGTTGATTTTCTCTCTGCGCAGCGTGCGCGCCACTTCGCGCTCGGCAACGCTTCTTGCCGTGGAGAGTTGTTGGATATCAGCCATTTTTGCCTCCTTTATCGGCGGAGTAGAAGACCCAGTATTTCGACGACTTAAAGGCGATACCGGCAAAGACGGCGACCACCAGGAACAGGATCCACGCCAGCGCGGCGCCGTAGCCCATATCGAAGTATTTGAACGCGGTGTCGTAGATGTAGAGCGAGAACAGGTAGGTCGAATAGGTTGGCCCGCCGCCGGTAATTACGTACGGCCCGGTAAATTCCTGGAACGCCTGGGTAGTCTGCATGATGAAGTTAAAGAAGATCACCGGCGTAATCAGCGGTACGGTCACTTTCGTGAACATCTGCCATTTGGATGCGCCGTCGATCATCGCCGCTTCGTACTGCGATTGCGGAACGTTTTGCAGCGCCGCCAGGAAGATCACCATCGCAGAACCAAACTGCCAGACGCGCAGCAGGGTCACGGACATCAGCGCCAGCGAAGGTTCGCCAAGCCAGTTCACCGGGTCAAAGCCAAACACGCCGATAAAGCTGTTCAGCAGGCCATCAATGGCAAACAGCGCGCGCCACAGTACGGCAATGGCGACGGAGCTGCCGAGGATGGACGGAATATAGTAGGCCGTACGGAAGAATCCGATGCCGCGTAATTTAAAGTTCAGAACAAACGCAATCCCTAATGCGAAGGCGAGCTTTAACGGAATGGTCAAAAATACGTAGGCAAAGGTAACGCCCATGGATTTCCAGAAGAGCGTGTCTTCGGTAAACATGTAGCGATAGTTTTCGATGCCGTTAAACACCGGCGGACTCATCAAATCGTAATCCGTAAAGCTGAGGAAAAACGATGAGACGAAGGGGAAAGCCGTGAAGAGTATCAGCCCAATTATGTAGGGCGATATCCACGCTAACCCCAGCAGCTTGTTTTCATTCATACATACCTACCTGGCGATCAATGGTTAAAACGGAATCTGCTTTTGTTACGTTTTCTCATGCACGAAACGCCAGCATGAGAGGGAATATTCAGGGCCGTGCGTATGACGTTAAATCCATTACAAATTGTTTTATAACGTTTTTCTGTGATTGTCGCTGTTAGGCGCGGTTTGAGTTTCAAACCAGGCGAACCAGCGTTCTTGAATACTAAAACATCGTTTTATTTTATTTTATTGCTATTTGTTTCTGCGTCATTCGCTTAATGATGGAAATGTGATCGAGGTCGAAACGGCGTTTCAATAAGGTGAGGGAGGTGGCATTTTTGCCTTATTTCGGGCGTTCAAATAAGAGCGGACGGATAAGAGGAAAGGTAAGCAGATGATGAGTAACAACAATACGCTTTGATAGCTAACTACTAATTCTGATAGTCGGTCTACAGATGGAGCAATCTGGCATTCAGATAATTCTTACTTTCTTGTATCATCGGATCAACGGAATCACACAGGCAGAAATTTACTGCATCCCCTAAAAGAAGAACGTTTATGTCAGCTATGGATTTCAAAAAAAACACGGACCTCGATTTTCCCCACTACACTACCCCGGCCGTCAGTGCTAAAGAGATCGACCTTCTGGGATTGTTAGATATCCTTCTTGCAGCGAAAAAACGCATCATTACCATTGCGTTTGCCTTCGCTTTGATTGGCCTGGCGATAGCATTTTTACTGCCGCAAAAATGGACCAGCAAGGCCGTGATTACCCCGGCAGAGCAGACGCAGTGGAACCCGTTACGCCAGATGATGGTTACGCTGCAGGTGCTGGACGTGGACGTAAAAATTTCCCGCCCGGACGTATTCAACCTGTTTATCAAAAAGTTTCAGTCACAGACCCTGCTTGAAGAGTATATGAAGAGCTCGCCGTACGTGATGTCTCAGCTCGAGGGCACACAGGTCGATCCGCAGGAGCTGCACCGTGCGGTGGTGGGCGTCTCTGAAAACATGAAAGCGAAAAATGACACGCAGGTAAAAGACGCCGATAAAGCGCCTTTTACCTCGTGGACGTTAAGCTTCACCGCGCCGACCGCCGAAGATGCCCAGACGGTGCTTGATGGCTACATCGACTATATCTCTCGCATCGTTGAGCTGGAGACGATGGAGAATATTCGTAACCAGATCGCCCTGAAAACCAAGGTGGTGCAGCAGCAGCTGGAGCTGGATCGCGTGCGTTTGACCAATATTCACAACACCAACCTGCAGCGTCTTAACTATTCGCTTGAGGTCGCCAACGCGGCGGGTATTAAGAAGCCGGTCTACAGTAACGGTCAGGCGGTTAAGGACGATCCGGATTATTCGGTGGCGCTAGGCGCTGACGGTATTTCACAGAAGCTGCAGATCGAGAAAAACATGAAAGATGTTGCAGAGCTGAACGCCGACTTCCAGAACCGTGAATATTATCTGGCGCAGTTGAAAAAATTATCCGTTGAGGACGTCAAGCTTGAGCCCTTTAAGTATCAGCTTTCGCCATCCATGCCGGTGAAAAAGGAGGGGCCGGGCAAAGGCCTGATTGTGATCCTGGCGGGTGTTCTGGGTGGGTTGCTCGCGTGCGGTAGCGTGCTGCTGCGCGAGGCGATGCTCGCCCGTAATCCGCTGCCGGAGCCGATAGCGGAACAAATCTAATCATGAAGAAGGGCGCTGATAACAGCGCCCTTTTTTATTTCAGGAAGTCTTCGCGTACCGGGGTAAAGGTATCCAGAAGTGTGCCAGGCTTGAGGCACACGCAGCCGTGCATCACGTGCGGCTCCTTGTAGAGCGTATCGCCCGCCGTTACCACATGCTTCTCTTCACCGATGGTGAACTCGAACTCGCCGGAGAGCACATAGGTGAGCTGCTCGTGCGGGTGGTTGTGCATTGGGCCGATCGCCCCCTGTTCAAAGTTGACCTCAACCGCCATCATCTTGCCGTCGTGCGCCAGAATGCGACGCGTCACGCCATTGCCCAGATCCTCAAGCGTCGTCTCTTTGTGGAAAATAAACATATCTCCGCCTTGTTATGATGTGAAACATTGTTTCATTTAATTTATATCACTCCGATTTAAAAAGAAACGACGTGACAAAGAACTGGAAACAGGATCACAAGTTTGCTTCACTGGGATAAACCTATAAGGAGGAATGATGAAAACAATCGGCCTGCTGGGCGGGATGAGCTGGGAGTCAACAATTCCCTATTACCGTCTGATTAACGAGGGCGTGAAGCAGCGTCTGGGCGGCCTGCATTCCGCTAGCCTGCTGCTGCACAGCGTGGATTTCCATGAAATCGAAGCCTGCCAGTCGAGCGGGGAATGGGATAAGGCCGGGGAGATTCTGGCGGAGGCGGCGCTGGGGCTGGAGCGGGCGGGCGCAAAGGGCATCCTGCTGTGTACCAATACCATGCACAAGGTTGCGGCGCATATTGAAGGACGGTGTTCGCTGCCGTTCCTGCATATTGCGGATGCCACCGGGCGGGCGATTGCCGCATCCGGGATGACGCGCGTGGCACTGTTGGGTACGCGCTATACCATGGAGCAGGACTTCTATCGTGGCCGTTTGCACAGCGAATTTGGCATTGAGAGCCTGATCCCGGACGAGGCTGACCGGGCGCGCATTAATCAGATTATTTTTGATGAGCTTTGCCTCGGCACCTTCAGCGAACCTTCCCGCGCGTATTACGCCAGCGTAATTGAGAAACTCGCGCAGCAGGGTGCCGAAGGGGTCATTTTCGGCTGCACGGAGATCGGTTTGCTTGTACCCGCCGAGCGCAGTCCGATCCCGGTGTTCGACACCGCAGCCATTCACGCCGCCGATGCCGTCGAGTTTATGCTTTCATAGGGCGTTTTGTAGGTCAGGTAAGCGAAGCGCCACCTGACGCGCGTGCTCCGTCAAATGCCCGGTGAAAGCGTCAACCAGCGCCGAAGCCGGGCGGTGCAGCGGGCGGATCAGGCTCACGGTGAACGGAACGGAGACGCTAAAGCGGCGGATGACGATCCCGCTTCCGGCATAGTCCAGCGCCGTGAGGGGATTGACGACCGCGACGCCCACGCCCGCGCGCACCATGGCGCAAATTGACGCCGCGCTATGCGTTTCCACCACCATCCGCCGCTTCACCTGATGCTCGGCAAACAGCGCGTCCAGCAGCTGACGGTAGCTGTCGGTCTGCGACAGGCTAATGTAGTTCTCGCCGTGGAAATCAGCGGGCGTCAGCACCTCTTTGCTGGCGAGGGGATGACCGGCGGGCAGCACGCAAACTTCGTCCAGCGAAAGCAACTCCGTGCGCTCCGTGCCGGCAGGCGTGGCGAGGGTTTCCGTCAGACCCAGATCGTGACGCTGGGCCGACAGCCACTCTTCAAGCAGCGGCGACTCCTGCGGCACGATGGTGAGGTTGACCTCGGGGTAGCGGGCCAGAAAAGGCTGCAGCAGCGCGGGCAGGAACGACTGGGAAAAAACGGGCAGGCAGACGATGGACAGCTCGCCCTGGCGAAACTCGCGCAGGCTCTCTGCCGCGCTCACAATCCTGTCCAGCCCGTACCACGATCGCTGTACCTCTTCGAACAGACGCAGGCCCTGAACCGTCGGGTGCAGTCGGCCTCGCGTGCGCTCGAACAGCTTCAGTTCCAGCACCTTCTCAAACCGCGCCAGCTCGCGGCTGACCGTCGGCTGCGAGGTATGCAGCATCTGCGCGGCTTCGGTGAGATTGCCGGTGGTCATCACGGCGTGAAAAATCTCGATATGGCGGAGGTTAACGGCGGGCATAAGGCACCTGATGGCTGAACGTAATCCATATCATTTTTGCATAGACTCAGGATAAAACGATATTTTTTATTCTCTTCGGGCTGTGGCGTAATCAGGTAAAACAGTGATTACCCGGAGAAGACCATGCCACGCCCGCTGAACCAGACGGATACCGATTTGAACGCCGACAACCTGCTGCGCCTGCCCGCCGAGTTTGGCTGCCCGGTGTGGGTCTACGATGCGCAGATTATTCGCGAGAAGATCGCCGCCCTGCATCAGTTTGACGTGGTGCGTTTTGCCCAGAAGGCCTGCTCCAATATTCATATTCTGCGCCTGATGCGCGAGCAGGGCGTAAAAGTCGACTCCGTGTCGCTGGGCGAAATCGAACGCGCGCTGGCCGCCGGGTTTGATCCAAAAATCGACAGCGACGCGATCGTCTTTACTGCCGATCTGATTGACGACGCCACCCTGGCGCGCGTCCACGAGCTGCAGATCCCGGTGAATGCCGGTTCTGTGGATATGCTGGAACAGCTGGGGCAGGTCTCGCCCGGCCATCGCGTCTGGCTGCGCGTGAACCCAGGCTTTGGTCACGGCCACAGCCAGAAGACCAACACCGGCGGAGAGAACAGCAAGCACGGCATCTGGTATGCCGATCTGCCTGCCGCGCTGGCGGTATTGCAGCGTTATAATCTGAAGCTGGTGGGCATTCATATGCACATTGGTTCCGGCGTGGATTACGGTCACCTTGAGCAGGTGTGCGGAGCGATGGTGCGCCAGGTTATCGAGTTTGGTCAGGATCTGGAGGCGATCTCCGCCGGTGGCGGGCTGTCTATTCCTTACCGCGAAGGTGAAGAGGCGATCGATACCGATCACTATTACGGCCTGTGGAGCGCAGCGCGCGACAGCATCGCCGCTCACCTGGGTCATCCGGTGAAGCTGGAAATTGAGCCGGGCCGTTTCCTGGTGGCAGAGTCGGGCGTGCTGGTGTCGCAGGTGCGAAGCGTGAAGGAGATGGGCAGCCGTCACTTCGTGCTGATTGACGCAGGCTTTAACGACCTGATGCGTCCGTCCATGTACGGCAGCTATCACCACATTACGGCGCTGGCCGCCGATGGCCGCGATTTAAAGCAGGCTTCGCGCGTTGAGACAGTTGTTGCCGGTCCGCTGTGTGAATCCGGCGACGTCTTTACCCAGCAGGAAGGCGGCAAAGTCGAAACGCGCCCGCTGCCTGAAGTGAAGCCGGGGGATTACCTGGTGCTGCACGATACCGGCGCGTACGGGGCGTCTATGTCGTCCAACTACAACAGCCGCCCGCTGCTGCCGGAAGTGCTGTTCGATCGCGGCGTGGCGCGGCTTATCCGCCGCCGCCAGACCATTCAGGAGCTGCTGGCTTTAGAACTCATCTGAGTAAAGTACGGCCCCGTTGTGACCGAGTCGCGCAGGACCAGCGTGCCGGTAAACGGCGGGATTGCTTCGACCGGCTGGTTTTTCGCCAGCCGGATCGCCTGATCGATCGCGGTGACGATCATATTGTCGATCGGCAGGTAGACCGACGATAGCGCAGGCTCCAGCCATTTCGCACTGGGCGCATCGTCAAAGCCAAACAGCGAAATATCCTGCGGGATCTTAAGCCCGGCCTGGTGCAATGCTTTAGAGGCACCCAATGCCATATCATCGTTACAGGCAAACAGGGCGCTGAACGGTACTTTCTCGTCAATCAGCTCCTTGCACAGCTCGTAGCCCCGCGTCATGCCCGCATCGCCGTACTTAATCCGCCGCTCGTCCAGACGAATGCCGTGCTTTTCGAGCGCCTTGCGGTAGCCCATCAGGCGCGCTTTGCCGGTGGGGGTGTGGATAGGCACGGTCATGCAGGCGATCTCGCGATGTCCCTGGCTTATCAGGTAATCCACCGCTTTGAAGGCGGCATCCTGCTGTTCGAAGAAGACGCAGCGATCCGGCGCCTGGCTGACTTCACGGTTGATCACCACCAGCGGCGTTTGCACGCTGTGGATCAGCTTGATGATCGCCTTTTCGCTCATGTAGCGGGTGTACAGCACGATGGCGTCGCATTTGCGATCGGCCAGCATCTGCACCGCCTGTTCTTCCTGCTCCGGCGCGTCGTGACCGTCGGTGACGATCAGCTGTTTACCGTGCGTCTCCGTCTGCCGCGAGGCCTGCTGCAGCAGGCGGCCAAAGTAAAAACCGTCGAAGGTTGAGACCACCAGGCCAATGCTGTTGCTGGTCTGGTTGGCGAGCGATCGCGCGAGAAAGTTCGGGCGATAGCCCAGCTCTTCCATCGCAGCGAACACCTGCTTTCGCGTACTCTCTTTAACCTGACCCGTGCCGTTCAGCACGCGCGAGACGGTGGCCTTCGACACGCCCGCACGCAGTGAGACATCCAGCATTGTTGCCATTCGAAATTCCTGCTTCCCCGTTATGGTCTGCAGTTTAACACAGACCTCACGGCGCATAAGCGACGCGGGATGGGCAAAACCCCATGAGGATCACGCTTTTCAGCAACGATCTAACGGCGCGGAATAAATGGCTGAAAGTGGTATGCCAAATTGGTCAAAAATCGCAATCTGGAATACCTCTGGCGGCGTTGAGAGCTTAATCACAGAACAATCCGCATCATGAAGCTATTTTTGGTATGCCAATAGTATCCGGCTGTACACCTTATTCAATAAAAGCCCTTTTACTGAGGTATTACCCTATGGCATTACAGGAAAAACTGATCGACGCTCTGGGCAGTTTTGCCACCAAATTCAACAGCTATCGCTACATCATGGCGATCAAGTCTGCCTTTATTACCCTCATGCCGGTCATCATCGTTGGGGCATTCTCGGTACTGATCTCCAACATGGTGCTGGACCCGAAAAACGGGCTGGCGAGCTTCCATTCGCTGTCGTTTCTCGCCGCGCTAAAGCCGATCACCAGCGCGCTAAACTACGCCACGCTTAACTTCCTTAACATCGGCGCGGTATTTTTAATTGGCGTGGAGCTGGGGCGCATCAACGGGATCAAGTCCCTGTTTCCCGGCCTGCTGGCGGTGATCTGCTTTATCTGCGTTACGCCGACCACCGTGGAAATGCTGGTGGACGGCGAAATGCACGTGGTGAAAGACGTGCTGCTGCGCCAGTTCTCCGATACCCGCAGCCTGTTCCTCGGCATGTTTATCGCCATTCTCTCCGTTGAGGTTTACTGCTGGCTGGAAAACCGCAAGGGGCTGAAGATTAAGATGCCGGATACCGTACCGCCTAACGTGGCGGCGTCGTTTTCCGCCCTGATCCCGGCCATTATCACCACCACCGCGATCGCCACCTTTGGCTTCGTTTTCCACCAGCTTAGCGGCATGTATCTTTACGACGCGGTTTATCAGGTGGTGCAGCAGCCGCTGGAGCGCGTGGTGCAGAGCCTGCCGGGTATCCTGCTGCTGATGTTTGTCGCCCAGCTGTTCTGGGTGATTGGTATCCACGGCAACCAGATGATCAAGCCGATCCGCGAGCCGCTGCTGCTGGGAGCGATCACCGTTAACATGAGCGCCTTTGAGCAGGGCAAAGAGGTGCCGAATATCATCACCATGCCGTTCTGGGATGTGTACATGAGCATCGGAGGTTCCGGCCTGACCATCGGCCTGCTGATTGCGGTAATGATTGCCACCAAACGCAAGGAGATGAAGGAAATTGCCAAGCTCTCCATCGGCCCGGGGCTGTTTAACATTAACGAGCCGGTGATCTTCGGTATGCCAATCATGCTTAACCCGATCCTCGCCATTCCGTTCATCATCACGCCGCTGGTAACCGGTTCAATCGGTTATTTCGCCACCGTGACCGGCTTTGCCGGTAAAGCCGTGGTAATGGTGCCGTGGACCACGCCACCGCTGATTAACGCCTGGCTCTCTACTGCGGGTTCAATGGGGGCGGTCATCACCCAGCTGATCTGCATCGTGACGGCGGTGCTGATTTATCTGCCGTTTGTGAAGATTGCTTCACGCCGTGCAGATCAGGCCGCGCTGCAGCAAGCTACCGACAACGCATGAGGACGCGATGAGTATAAAACAGATAACCCTACCGCAGGATTTCATTCTTGGCGCGGCCGCTTCTGCCTGGCAAACCGAAGGGTGGAGCGGTAAAAAGCCGGGGCAGGATTCGTGGATCGATCTCTGGTACAAGAACGATCGTCACGTCTGGCATAACGGCTTTGGCCCGGCGGTGGCGACCGATTTTATCAATCGCTTTCGCGAAGATGTGTCCCTGATGAAGCAGGCGGGGCTGACGCACTACCGCACCTCTATCAACTGGTCGCGCTTTTTAACCGACTATGAAAACGTGACGGTGGATGAAGAATACGCCGCCTATTACGACGCGCTGTTCGACGAAATGCGTCGTCAGGGCATTGAGCCGATGATCTGTCTGGAGCATTACGAACTGCCGGGCGCGCTGCTGGAAACCTACGGCGGCTGGGCGTCGAAGCATGTGGTTGAGCTGTTCGTTCGCTATGCGGAAAAGGTCTTTGAGCGTTTCCACGGCAAAGTCACCCGCTGGTTTAGCTTCAACGAGCCGATTGTGGTGCAGACCCGCGTCTACCTCGACGCGCTGCGCTGGCCGTACGAGCAGAACACCAGCACCTGGATGCGGTGGAACCACCATAAGGTGCTGGCGACGGCGAAGGTCGTGAAGCTGTTTCGCGAGAAGGGTTATGACGGTTCGGTGGGCTGTATTCTCAATCCGGAAGTGACCTATCCGCGCTCCCGCGCGCCGCACGACGTGCGGGCAGCGGAGATTTACGATCTGTTTTATAACCGCGTGTTTCTCGATCCGCTGGTGCACGGGCGCTATCCGCAGGAACTCTTTACCCTCCTTGAGAAGCATCAGGTTGAGTGGGATTACACGGCGGAGGAGCTGGCGCTGATCGCTGAAAACACCGTGGACGAGCTGGGCATCAACCTCTATTACCCGCACCGCGTTAAAGCGCCTTCCCGCGCCTGGCACCCGGAGACCCCGTTCCACCCGGCCTACTACTACGAGCCGTTTGAGCTGCCGGGGCGACGGATGAACCGATCCCGCGGCTGGGAAATTTATCCGCGCATCATCTACGACATGGCGATGCGGATAAAAAATGACTACCGCAACATCGACTGGTTCGTGGCGGAAAGCGGCATGGGCGTGGAAAACGAAGCGCAGTTCCGCAACCGAGACGGCATTATTGATGACGCATACCGCATAGACTTTATCAGTGAACACCTCTACTACGCGCTGCTGGCGCGGGAGGAGGGGGCAAACTGCCACGGCTATATGCTGTGGGCCTTCACGGATAACGTCTCGCCGATGAACGCCTTTAAAAATCGCTACGGGTTGATTGAAATCGATCTGGACAACAATCGCGCCCGGCGGCCAAAAAAATCGGCTTCCTGGTTCAGGCGGCTGCGCGACGAGCGCGTGCTTACCCTCAGCGTTGACGATGAATGGAAGTGAGCCTTCTGGTAAAATAGTGCACAAACTGGCCGGGAGGACGCCCGGCCTGCGCATTAACTGAAAAACAGGTGAAAACGTGGATAAGGCTGTCATCCTGCCGGAAAAAAAACAGTACCAGGAAATTGGCGAGGATTTACGGGCGCAAATTATCCAGGGGCATTATCCCGTGGGATCGCGCCTGCCGCCGGAGCGCAACATTGCTGAGACCTATGGCGTAAGCCGCACCATCGTGCGCGAAGCCTTGCTGATGCTGGAGCTGCAGGGCACGGTGGATATCCGCCAGGGCTCCGGCGTCTACGTGATGCGCATCCCTGAAGAGCACGAAAACGAGGAGGAGCGTTTCCTCAACAGCGACGTGGGCCCGTTTGAGATTTTACAGGCGCGCCAGCTCCTCGAAAGCAACATCGCCGCCTTTGCCGCCAAAATGGCAACGCGCGCCGATATCGACAACCTGCGCCGCATCATCGAGCAGGAGCAGCGGGCGATTGCCGCCAACGACAACAGCCAGGATAACAATAAAATGTTTCACCTGGTGCTGGCGGGGGCGACGCAAAACCAGATGCTGCTGGCGACGGTCGAGAGCGTCTGGCATCACATGGACAGCAGCCCGCTGTGGCAGCAGTTCAACGTCCATATTGCCAGCCGGGCGTATCGCCTCAAATGGCTGGGCGACCGCCAAACCATTCTCGCCGCGCTGCGCCGTCGCGACGTGATGGGCGCCTGGCAGGCGATGTTCCAGCATCTGGAAAACGTGAAGAAGAGCCTGCTCGAATTATCCGATGAAGATGCGCCAGATTTTGACGGCTACCTTTTTGAATCCGTTCCGATTTTTCAGGGAAAGCTGGTGTGAATATTCTGCCGCTCTACGCCGCGCCGCAGTATGCCGATCGGGTGATTGACTGGATCTGGCGTGCTTTTGGCGACGGGCTGCCGCGTGAGTTTTTCCACAGCGTTATCGATCACAGCCAGACGCCAGGCGCATTGCCGCTGACCTTTATTGCCGTTGAGGATGAGCAGCTTCTGGGCACCGTGGGACTATGGCGCTGCGATCTTATTACTCGTCAGGATCTGTACCCCTGGCTGGCGGCGCTGTACGTCGATGACGCGGCGCGCGGAAAAGGGCTGGCGGGGAAGCTTCAGGAGCACGTTATCGCGTATGCCGCGCAGGCCGGGTTTACCGAGCTGCACCTGTGGTCTGCCTGCCGCGACTTCTACGAACGTTACGGCTGGCAGTACATTGGCGATGCGCTGGAGTACCCGGATAAAACAGTACACCTCTATCGTTATTCGCTCTGCGCTTCGGCAGGCGAAGTAACGGAGTGACGGCGTACTAACGTTGGGCTGAACAGGTGCGTGATTTCCGGCGGCTGGCGCTGTTCCGCCAGCGCTAACGCCAGCTCCGCTGCCTGCGTTGCCATGGTGATAATCGGGTAACGCACGGTGGTCAGGCGAGGGCGCACGTAGCGTGAGACCAGCACGTCATCGAACCCAATCAGCGAAATTTCTGCCGGAACATCAATACCGTTGTCGTTTAACACGCCCATCGCGCCGGCGGCCATCGAGTCGTTATAGCTGGCCACTGCGGTAAAATTGCGCCCGCGTCCGAGTAATTCCGTCATCGCCTGTTCGCCACCGCTCTCGTCTGGCTCACCGTAGGCCACCAGGCGATCGTTGCACGGCAAACCGTTTTCGCGCAGCGCGTCGTAATAGCCCTGCAGGCGATCTTCCGCGTCTGAAATCGGGTGATTCGAGCAGAGGTATCCGATGCGGGTATGGCCCTGCTGGATCAGGTGACGGGTTGCAAGCCACGCGCCGTAGCGGTCGTCGAGCGCCACGCAGCGTTTTTCAAAGCCGGGGATAATTCGGTTAATAATCACCATCCCGGGGATCTGCTTCATCAGGTGAATCAGCTCGTCATCAGGGATCATTTTGGCGTGGACAACCAGCGCAGCGCAGCGATGGCGAATCAGCTGTTCGATGGCCTGGCGTTCTTTTTGCTGGTTGTGGTAGCCATTGCCGATCAGCAAGAAATTGCCGGTGTGATAAGACACCTGTTCAACCGCCTTAACCATTGCGCCAAAAAACGGGTCCGAGACATCGCCCACCACTAGCCCGATGGTTTCGGTAGATTGCTGAGCAAGTGCACGGGCGTTGGCGTTGGGATGGTAATTCAGGTTTTCCATGGCGCTTTGCACTGCCTGGCGCGATGCGTCACTGGCTTTGGGGGAGTTGTTAATGACGCGTGAGACGGTCGCAACGGAAACTCCTGCCAGACGAGCCACATCCTTAATTGTCGCCATTTAATACCTTCTTAGTGGGGTAAGCGTTTACACATCAACTAGTGTTGCGGAAAAGTCCCGCGCATTCAAGGGGAGCGGGATTTGGTCATTCACAAACGTGATGCAGACCAGAGCGTGACCGTGTAATCGTTACACGCTTAACCATGTCTAAATAATGTCAATCCGAACCTTTAGTTACACTTTGCCTCAGGCTGTTGCGATTGTCCGATAGCGGGGATGAGGATGGGATTGATAGAGTCGAGATCCCAGAGGTATTGATAGGTGAAATCAACTCCGGTTGATTGACACGATTTACACCAACCTGCGTTTATACGCAGGTTTTTTTTTGCCCGTCATTCAACCTGTAACAGCAAACGAGAATATTCACACCTGGTTGCATTTCGGCTTACTCCCTTGCGTTTTCCCGCTGGCGAAGCCGGGTAGCAAGAGCCACAATCAGGATCCCAGAGGTATTGATTGGTGAGAATTCTTAGTACGGTTTCGTACTCATCTCTTGCACCAGCCTGCGCGGATGCGCAGGTTTTTTTTCGCCTCAATTTTTGCTGTCGCCCCCTCTCCACTTCTCGTGTAATCTGCCAACAATTAATAACCCTCCATACTGGCTGGCAAAGGGAGTTGAGATGCTTTTTGGGTTCTTCCGTACACTGTTTCGTGTCCTTTTCCGCGTCCGCGTCACTGGCGATGCCCAGGCGCTTCGCGGCGAACGCGTGCTTATCACGCCAAACCACGTGTCGTTTATCGACGGCATACTGCTGGCGCTATTTCTGCCAGTGCGGCCCGTTTTTGCCGTGTACAGTTCCATCAGTGAAAAATGGTACATGCGCAAGCTGGCACCGCTGATCGATTTTGTGCCGCTCGACCCTACAAAACCGATGATGATCAAACATCTGGTGCGCCTGGTTGAACAGGGCCGGCCGGTGGTTATTTTCCCCGAAGGGCGTATCTCGGTGACGGGTTCGCTGATGAAAATCTATGACGGTGCCGGATTCGTTGCGGCGAAGTCAAAAGCTACGGTGGTGCCGCTGCGTATTGAAGGCGCAGAGCTGACCCACTTCAGCCGCCTGAAAGGGCTGGTGAAGCAGCGTCTGTTCCCTAAGATTACCCTGCACATTCTGCCGCCGACCACGTTACCGATGCCTGAGGCACCGCGAGCCCGCGATCGCCGCAAAATCGCCGGTGAAATGCTGCACCAGATTATGATGGAAGCGCGCATGGCCGTACGCCCGCGCGAAACGCTGTATGAATCGCTGCTGTCGGCGCAGTACCGCTATGGCGCAAAGAAGAACTGCATTGAAGACATCAACTTCACGCCGGATACCTACCGCAAGCTTTTGACCAAGACGCTGTTTGTTGGCCGTATTCTTGAGAAGTACAGCAAGCAGGGTGAAAAGATCGGCCTGATGCTGCCGAACGCGGGCATCAGCGCCGCCGTGATTTTTGGCGCCGTTTCTCGCGGGCGTATTCCGGCTATGATGAACTATACGGCGGGCGTAAAAGGGTTGACCAGCGCGATTACCGCGGCGCAAATTAACACCGTGTTCACCTCCCGCCAGTTCCTTGATAAAGGCAAGCTGTGGCATCTGCCGGAGCAGCTGACGCAGGTGCGCTGGGTCTTCCTGGAAGATTTAAAAGCCGACGTCACCACCGGCGACAAGCTGTGGATATTTGCTCACCTGCTTGCGCCGCATCTCGCGCAGGTGAAGCAGAAGCCGGAAGACGACGCGATTATCCTCTTTACGTCCGGTTCTGAAGGCAACCCGAAAGGGGTCGTTCACAGCCACAAGAGCATTCTGGCGAACGTCGAGCAGATCAAGACGATTGCTGACTTTACCGCGAATGACCGCTTTATGTCGGCACTGCCGCTGTTCCACTCCTTTGGCCTGACCGTCGGCCTCTTCACGCCGCTGCTAACGGGTGCGGAAGTGTTCCTTTACCCAAGCCCGCTGCACTACCGCATCGTGCCGGAGCTGGTCTATGACCGTAACTGTACCGTGCTGTTCGGTACATCAACGTTCCTCGGCAACTACGCCCGCTTCGCCAATCCGTATGATTTCTTCCGCGTGCGCTATGTGGTTGCAGGCGCAGAAAAACTTCAGGACAGCACCCGACAGATCTGGCAGGACAAGTTTGGCCTGCGCATTCTGGAAGGCTATGGCGTGACGGAGTGTGCGCCTGTCGTGTCGATCAACGTTCCGATGGCGGCGAAGCCGGGCACCGTTGGCCGCATTTTGCCGGGGATGGACGCGCGCCTGCTGGAGGTGCCGGGCATTGAGGACGGTGGCCGCCTGCAGCTGAAGGGGCCTAACGTGATGAACGGCTATCTGCGCGTGGAAAACCCGGGCGTGCTGGAAGCGCCAACGGCGGAAAACGTCAATGGGGATATTGAGACCGGCTGGTACGACACCGGCGATATTGTTCGCTTCGACGAGCAGGGCTTTGTGCAGATCCAGGGGCGCGCTAAACGCTTCGCCAAAATTGCGGGTGAAATGGTTTCGCTGGAGATGGTTGAAATGCTGGCGACGGCGGTTTCTGCCGACAAACTGCACGCGACGGTGGTGAAGAGCGATGCCAGCAAAGGCGAGGCGCTGGTGCTGTTCACTACGGACAGTGAGCTTAAGCGCGACCAGCTGCTTAAACATGCGCGCGAGCACGGCATTCCCGAGCTGGCGGTGCCGCGCGATATTCGCTATCTCAAGCAGCTTCCTGTACTGGGCAGCGGTAAGCCCGATTTCGTCACCCTAAAAGGCATGGTTGAAGAGGCGGAAAAGCAAAATGCGTGAGTCAGTACACACTAACACTTCAATCTGGTCGAAGGGCATGATGGCGGTCATTGCGGCGCAGTTTCTCTCTGCGTTCGGCGATAACGCGCTGCTGTTTGCCACCCTGGCGCTGCTGAAAGCCGAGTTTTACCCCGACTGGAGCCAGCCGATCCTCCAGATGGTGTTTGTGGGTGCTTACATTATCTTTGCGCCTTTTGTGGGGCAGGTGGCGGACAGTTTCCCGAAAGGTCGGGTGATGATGTTTGCCAACGGCCTCAAGCTGCTGGGGGCCGCGAGCATCTGCTTTGGTATCAACCCGTTTATCGGATATACGCTGGTGGGGATCGGTGCTGCCGCTTACTCTCCGGCCAAGTACGGTATTCTGGGCGAGCTTACAACCGGCGATAAGCTGGTGAAAGCCAACGGCCTGATGGAGTCCTCCACCATTGCCGCTATCCTGATTGGTTCTGTCGCGGGCGGAGTGCTGGCGGACTGGCATGTGCTTGCCGCACTGAGCGTCTGTGCCGTGGTATACGGCGGGGCGGTTATTGCTAACCTGTTCATTCCCACACTGGCGGTGGCACGTCCGGGGCAATCCTGGCGCTTCAGGCCGATGACCGGCAGCTTCTTTAACGCCTGCCGCGTGCTCTGGCGTAACGGTGAAACGCGCTTCTCGCTGATGGGCACCAGCATGTTCTGGGGCGCGGGCGTGACGTTGCGCTTCCTGCTGGTGCTGTGGGTGCCGGTGGCGCTGGGGATTGTGGACAATGCTACCCCAACTTACCTTAACGCGATGGTTGCGGTCGGGATTGTCGTTGGGGCCGGCGCTGCGGCAAAACTGGTTACGCTTGAGACGGTGGCGCGCTGTATGCCTGCGGGCATCCTGATTGGCGTTGGCGTGCTGTTCTTCTCGCTCCAGCATGCGTTATTACCCGCGTATGCGCTGCTGATCCTGATTGGTATCCTGGGCGGGTTCTTCGTGGTGCCGCTGAACGCGCTTTTGCAGGAGCGGGGAAAACACACCGTTGGAGCCGGGAACGCCATCGCCGTGCAAAATCTCGGCGAAAACATGGCGATGCTCCTGATGCTGGGGCTTTATTCGCTGGCTGTGAAGGTTGGCGTGCCGGTTGTGGCCATTGGCGTCGGGTTTGGCGCGCTGTTTGCGCTGGCGATTACCGGGCTGTGGGTCTGGCAGCGTCGGCGTTGATAAGTGCTGCCTGATGCCCTCACCCCGGCCCTCTCCCACAGGGAGAGGGGGCAAACCCTAAAACGGCAACGTGCGTTGCCGTTTTGCTTTTATTACGGTGCCGGGTATGTGTATACCTGATGCACCGCTTCAATTTCCGCTAACACCTCTTCACTCAGGTTCAGATGGAAACTCTCAATGTTCGTTTTCAGCTGATCCATCGTCGTTGCGCCCAGCAGGGTACTGGCCACAAACGGCTGACGACGCACGAAGGCGAGCGCCATCTGCGCAGGGTCAAGGCCGTGACGCTTTGCGATGTCCACATACGCCGCGACGGCTTTTTGGGTTTGCTCACCGCTGTAGCGGGTAAAGCGGCTGAAAAGCGTATTACGCGCGCCAGCAGGCTTCGCGCCGTTCAGGTATTTGCCCGTCAGCGTGCCGAAGCCCAGGCATGAGTAGGCGAGCAGCTCCACCTCTTCATACTGCGTCACTTCCGCCAGACCGACCTCATAGCTGCGGTTAAGCAGGCTGTAGGGGTTCTGGATGGTGACGATACGCGGCAGGTCGTGCTTATCGGCCAGGTGCAGATAGCGCATCACGCCAAACGCGGTTTCGTTCGAGACGCCAATGTAGCGGATCTTGCCCGCGCGCTGGCACTCGGTAAGGGCTTCCAGCGTTTCCAGCAGTGAGACCGCCGGGGCGTTCTCATTCCAGCTGTAGCCCAGCTTGCCAAAGCAGTTGGTTTGGCGCTGCGGCCAGTGAACCTGGTAGAGATCGAGATAATCGGTTTGCAGGCGCTTCAGGCTGGCATCCAGCGCGGCGCGGATGTTTTTGCGATCGAGGATCTGGTTAGGGCGGATCCCGGCATCGTTATTGCGCGAGGGGCCGCTGACCTTCGAGGCAACGACCAGCTTTTCACGGTTGCCGCGTTTTGCCAGCCAGTTACCCACGTAGGTTTCGGTCAGCCCCTGCGTCTCAGGGCGAGGAGGAACGGGGTACATCTCCGCGACATCAATCAGGTTAATGCCCTGGCTGACGGCATAATCAAGTTGTGCATGGGCATCGGCTTCGCTGTTTTGTTCACCAAATGTCATCGTGCCCAACCCCAGCTGGCTAATCTCCAGAGCGCTATGGGGGATACGGTGATAGTGCATAGCCGGCTTCCTTAGTAAACATGTGGATCGCGTCAGGGGCTTCCCGACAAAGGAATATAAACATGGCAGAGGGGAGGCAAAAGGGGAAGAGAAAAATCAAAAAGGCCAGCAGGGTACTGACCTTTATCCATTTATCGTTCGATAATCTGCGAAACTTCGTCGCGATTGATTTGCATGTTATTCCCTTCCCGATCGCGGTAGCTGACCAGGCCGGTATCGTCGTCGACTTCTGGCTTGCCGTCGGTCAAAATCATCCGACCGTCTTTTGTCGACATCACGTAATCACTGCTACAACCCGAGACAGCAAATGCTAAACCGACTGCTGTAATTAACACTGCCCATTTTTTCATCGTTATCGTCCTCACCTGGCTCGTATCAAATCATAGTGTAGTAATAACCTGATATTTCGACAGGAGGAAGCGGTAAAATCTTAAAAACCAGGCGATTGTGTTTGATAGCTCGCAAAATTCGTTAAAAACTTAGTTTTTGAGTAAGAAATGGCGAGCAAGCAGCGCGCTGGTGAAATTCTTTTTAAGGTAAAAACCGCGCGGTAACGTCAGTATGGATTCACCCCGCATGCCGACTGCCTCTGTCAGCGCCTTGCTGTTGGCCGCTTTCGGGCGGATCTGTAACACTTCGCCGTGTCGGGCGGTAATACGCTCTACCTGCCCGAGAACGATCATATCCATTAATTCCTCCCAGTCGAGGCGGAGCTGGCGATCCTCGTCCTCATCAGGGCTCCAGAGCAGCGGTGCCCCCACCCGGCGCTCGGCGAGAGGGATTTGGCGCTCTCCTTCGACCGGAACCCACAGAACTCGCTTCAATTTATGGCGTACGTGGCTGGTTTCCCACGTCACGCCCGTATTACCCGTTAAAGGCGCAACGCAGACAAAGGTTGTTTCCAGCGGTTTACCGTTGCGATCGACAGGGATAGTTTTTAGCTCCACGCCCAGTGCCGCAAAATCTTGCTCAGGTTTACTTCCCGCGCTGGCGCCCAGCCATAGCTCAAGCAGCATGCCAATCCAGCCCTTATCGCGCTTGAGATCGTTTGGGATCGTTAAACCTGCCATTGCCGCCAGCTCGCCGAGCGAAAAGCCCGCCAGACGCTGCGCCTGGTCGATCAGCTGGGTTTCACTGGAAGGGGGTGAAAGCAATGGGGCAAGCGGGCGCATGACGTTAACCTTTTGATTAAAAAATGTACCAGGAAATTATCCCTTGTGGATAGAGTTTAACTTTTTCTGTATGAATATTCCATGTCACTGATTTATAGGTTTTTTTAAATTTTTTAAAGTAATCCGATACGGCTAAGCGCAGGGTTGTTCAAATCTGGTCACTGACAATGAACAGGATCTTACACCATGTTATCCACAGAAAAGTGGGATAACTGGGAATAACCCTCACTACTGTTTCAATTTACAGCCTTGACGTGCGATGAAAATCGAATTTTCACACAAATTGTGACTAACTTATTGGCACAATCTGTGGATAAAACCGACGCTGTTCGATCTTTCGTCAGTACGACGATCTCTGATGTGACGATCGTCACGTCATGGGCTTGGCGGTCTATAAAAATACAATTAACCCAATGAAATCCATAGTATTATTTTTAATGTGTGGTCGGGCGCTTTGGCTGGGCTTTTAGGTTGTCCATCGGTAATTCCATACTTCTTCACAACTATATCCACAGAAAAGGTGAATAAAATTGCCGTTATGGCGTCTCATCTGTTTATAACTCGCCTCATAATTGTGAGTTATTCAAATGTTATTAGGTTGCAAGCCTATAAGAGAGTGGTTTACCGCCTCCCTGTAGTGTGAAACAATCATTTGTATATAAAGTTTAGTTTGGGGTAGTCCGGTGATTGATGACGATGGCTACCGCCCGAACGTAGGAATTGTAATTTGTAATCGTCAGGGCCAGGTGATGTGGGCCCGGCGATATGGTCAGCACTCCTGGCAGTTCCCACAAGGTGGGATCAACCCAGGAGAGTCCCCAGAACAAGCGATGTACCGGGAGCTGTTTGAAGAGGTCGGTTTAAGCCGAAAAGATGTTCGCATCCTGGCTTCGACCCGCAACTGGTTGCGTTACAAGTTACCGAAACGTTTGGTGCGTTGGGACACAAAGCCGGTTTGTATCGGCCAGAAACAAAAATGGTTTCTGCTGCAGTTGGTGGGCAACGATTCAGATATCAATATGCAAACCAGCAGTACGCCGGAATTCGATGGCTGGCGCTGGGTAAGCTATTGGTATCCTGTTCGTCAGGTCGTGTCGTTCAAACGCGACGTTTACCGTAGGGTGATGAAAGAGTTCGCAAGTGTTGTGATGCAGCTTCAGGAGACGCCTCCAAAGCCGCAGAGCGCACCTGCCTGGCGACGTAAAAGAGGTTAAGCTACGCAAATCATGCTCACCCGCTTGCGAGAAATAGTCGAGAAAGTGGCCAGTGCGCCTCGTCTGAACGAGGCGCTGAATATTCTGGTCACTGACATCTGTCTTGCGATGGAAACCGAAGTCTGTTCGGTGTATCTGGCCGACCATGACCGGCGATGCTATTACCTGATGGCGACCCGTGGCCTGAAAAAACCGCGAGGCCGTACCGTTACGCTCGCGTTTGATGAAGGTATTGTGGGCCTGGTTGGGCGTCTGGCTGAACCCATCAACCTTGCCGATGCGCAAAAACACCCTAGCTTCAAATATATTCCTTCCGTAAAAGAAGAGCGATTCCGCGCCTTCCTGGGCGTGCCGATTATCCAGCGTCGCCAGCTCCTCGGCGTGCTCGTAGTCCAGCAGCGCGAGCTGCGCCAGTACGATGAGAGTGAAGAGTCTTTCCTTGTGACGCTCGCCACGCAGATGGCCGCGATCCTCTCTCAGTCTCAGCTTGCTGCTCTCTTTGGTCAGTATCGTCACACGCGCATACGTGCGCTTCCGGCATCGCCGGGTGTCGCCATTGCTGAAGGCTGGATGGACGCAACTCTGCCTTTAATGGAGCAGGTGTACGAGGCCTCGACGCTTGATGAAGCGCTCGAACGCGAGCGTCTTACCGCTGCGCTTGAAGAGGCTTCCAACGAATTCCGCCGCTACAGCAAACGCTTTGCCGCGGGCGCGCAAAAAGAGACGGCGGCCATCTTTGACCTCTATTCTCACCTGCTTTCCGATGCCCGCCTGCGGCGGGAGCTGTTTGCTGAAGTCGATAAAGGCGCGGTAGCAGAATGGGCGGTGAAAAAAGTCATCGAGAAATTCGCCGAACAGTTTGCTGCGCTGACCGACGGTTATCTGAAAGAGCGGGCAGGTGATTTGCGCTCGCTGGGGCAGCGTCTGTTGTTCCACCTCGACGATACCATTCAGGGCGCGAATGCCTGGCCTAAGAAGTTTGTGCTGGTCGCTGATGAGCTTTCGGCAACGACGCTGGCCGAGCTGCCGCAGGACAGGTTGGCGGGCGTGGTGGTACGCGATGGCGCAGCCAACTCACATGCTGCCATTATGGTGCGCGCGCTGGGTATCCCGACGGTTATGGGCGCAGATATTCAGCCCTCGGTGTTGCACCGACGCACGCTGGTGGTGGACGGATATCGCGGCGAGCTGCTGGTCGATCCTGAGCCGGTTCTGCTCCAGGAATACCAGCGCCTTATCAGTGAAGAGAATGAATTAAGCAAGCTGGCGGAAGATGACGTCAATCTGCCCGCACAGCTTAAAAGCGGCGAGCGGGTTAAAGTCATGCTCAATGCCGGTTTAAGCCCCGAGCACGAAGAGAAGCTCGGTAGCCGCATTGACGGCATTGGCCTATACCGCACGGAAATCCCGTTCATGCTGCAAAGCGGCTTCCCGTCTGAAGAGGAGCAGGTCGCGCAATATCAGGGCATGCTGCAGATGTTCAACGATAAGCCCGTCACGCTGCGTACCCTTGACGTTGGGGCGGACAAACAGCTGCCGTATATGCCGATCAGCGAAGAGAACCCGTGCCTCGGCTGGCGGGGGATCCGCATTACCCTCGATCAGCCAGAAATCTTCTTGATTCAGGTACGCGCCATGCTGCGCGCCAACGCGGCGACGGGAAATCTCAGCATTTTATTGCCGATGGTGACCAGCATTGACGAGATCGATGAAGCGAAGCGCCTGATCGAACGTGCGGGCCGTGAAGTGGAAGAGATGATCGGCTATGCGATCCCTAAACCGCGCATTGGCGTGATGCTCGAAGTGCCGTCCATGGTCTTTATGCTGCCGCAGCTGGCCAACCGCGTTGATTTTATCTCTGTCGGCACCAACGACCTGACGCAGTACATTTTGGCCGTTGACCGAAACAACACGCGCGTTGCCAGTATCTATGACAGCCTGCATCCGGCGATGCTCCGGGCATTAGCAATGATTGCCCGTGAAGCCAATCAGTACGATCTCGACCTGCGCCTTTGCGGTGAAATGGCCGGAGATTCCATGTGCGTTGCGATCCTGATTGGTCTGGGGTTCCGCCATCTGTCGATGAACGGCCGCTCGGTTGCGCGTGTGAAATATCTGTTACGCCATATCGACATCGACGATGCCCGCGAACTGGCGGCCCGCAGTCTGGAGGCGCAGTTAGCCACCGAAGTGCGACACCAGGTTGCGGCGTTCATGGAGCGACGCGGCATGGGTGGCCTGATCCGCGGCGGCCGTTAAGCCCTCATCCCGCAGGAGAAGGCACCCGCGCACGATACCCTATACACATCTTTTACATCTCAGGCGCATCCTCTGCGCCTGCCTTATGCTATTATTCGCAACCTTGGAGCACCTGCCATCGGCGGGAATGCAATTCTACCGCTGTCCACTTTCAGCGGAATAACAACATCTTGTGGTGACAGATGAACAGTGGTTATCTGCATTTTCCGGAATTCGATCCGGTTATTTTCTCAGTAGGACCTGTCGCGCTTCACTGGTACGGATTGATGTACCTCGTGGGCTTTATTTTCGCTATGTGGCTTGCGGGCCGTCGCGCCAGCCGTCCAGGCAGCGGGTGGACGAAAAACGAGGTCGAGAACCTGCTGTATGCCGGTTTCCTCGGCGTGTTCCTCGGTGGCCGCATTGGCTACGTCCTGTTCTATAACTTCCCGGTTTTCCTGAACGATCCACTGTATCTGTTCCGCGTCTGGGACGGCGGCATGTCCTTCCACGGCGGCCTGATTGGTGTGATCCTGGTGATGGTGATTTTCGCCAAACGTACCAAACGCAACTTCTTCCAGGTTTCTGATTTTATTGCACCGCTGATTCCGTTTGGTCTGGGTGCAGGCCGTCTGGGCAACTTTATCAACGGTGAACTCTGGGGCCGTGTCGATCCGAGCGTCTCTTTCACCATGCTGTTCCCGGGTTCACGTGCAGAAGACATTGCGCTGCTGCCGTCCCATCCCGAGTGGCAATCTATCTTTGATACCTATGGCGTTCTGCCTCGCCATATGTCCCAGCTGTATGAGCTGGCGCTGGAAGGCGTTGTGCTGTTTATCATCCTAAATATCTTCATCCGCAAACCGCGCCCGATGGGGGCCGTCTCTGGCCTGTTCCTGATTGGGTATGGCGCGTTCCGTATCATCGTCGAGTTCTTCCGCCAGCCGGATGCACAGTTTACCGGCGAGTGGGTACAGTACATCAGCATGGGGCAGATCCTCTCCATTCCGATGATTGTCGCGGGTGCCATTATGATGATTTGGGCGTATCGTCGTCGTCCACAGCAACAACTCTCCTGAGGAACCATGAAACAGTATCTTGAATTGATGAAAAAAGTGCTCGATGAGGGCACGCCGAAAAACGACCGCACCGGCACCGGTACGCTCTCCATTTTTGGCCACCAGATGCGCTTCAACCTGCAGGACGGCTTCCCTCTGGTGACGACGAAGCGCTGCCACCTGCGCTCGATCATTCATGAACTGCTCTGGTTCCTGCAAGGCGATACCAACGTTGCGTATCTGCACGAAAATAATGTCTCCATCTGGGACGAGTGGGCAGATGAAAACGGCAACCTGGGTCCGGTTTACGGCAAACAGTGGCGCGCGTGGCCCACGCCAGACGGTCGCCATATTGACCAGATCACCACCGTCATGAACCAGCTGAAAAACGACCCGGACTCGCGCCGTATCATCGTTTCTGCCTGGAACGTGGGGGAGCTGGACAAGATGGCGCTGGCACCGTGCCATGCGTTCTTCCAGTTCTACGTGGCTGATGGCAAGCTATCCTGCCAGCTTTATCAACGCTCCTGCGACGTGTTCCTCGGCCTGCCGTTTAACATTGCCAGCTATGCGCTGCTGGTGCATATGATGGCGCAGCAGTGCGACCTGGAAGTGGGTGATTTTGTCTGGACCGGTGGCGATACTCACCTGTATAGCAATCACATGGAACAGACACACCTTCAGCTGACCCGTGAACCGCGCGCGTTGCCAAAACTGGTTATCAAGCGTAAACCGGAATCAATTTTCGACTATCGCTTTGACGACTTTGAAATTGAAGGATACGACCCGCATCCCGGCATCAAAGCGCCTGTCGCGATCTGATACCGCAGATATTCACACAGCCGGCGCGTATTCGCGCCGGTTTTTTTTTCGCCCGCATTTCGTTTCACGAGCCGTTATCCAGATCGCATGCAACGTGTTGCAACTGGCAATATTCTCTGGATGCCGCCTCGTAATCCTCCCATTCGTTCCTCGCGGCTTCCCCGGCGCTGCGCCACACTCCCGGCATGAAAAAAGAGAACGGCTTTACGCTTATTGAAATCATGGTTGCTATCGCCCTTGTCGCCATTCTTAGCGCTACGGGGATGTATGGCTGGGACAGCTGGCAGCACCAGCAGCGGCTTTGGCAAACCGCCGGGCAGGTGCGTGACTACCTGGTGTTTCTGCGCAATAACGCAAACCGATATAACCGTGACCACCAGGTAACCATTCAGAGAGAGGGAGAGAGCCTCTGTCTGGCAAGCTCTTTCGTGAAGGGTTGCGAGAAGGGCAATCCGTACGTAATGAGCCCGCTCTGGCCTGAGGTGACGTTTAGCGAGATAACGCCTTCATTAGGCTTCTATGGATTAAGGGATACCGCATGGGCAGGAAGGATACGGGTGCAAAGTCGGGCGGGAGAATGGCTAATAATCGTTTCAAACGGTGGTCGAATCAGAATGTGCAATGCTACAGGCGATCGGTCATGCCAATGAATCAGCAGGGCTTTTCCCTGGCTGAGGTCCTGATCGCGATGGCAATCAGCAGCGTGTTGCTACTAAGCGCATCGCGTTTTTTACCTGCCTTGCAGCAGGCCGTTTTGTTGCAGTCAGGCCAGCGGGAGCTTGAGGAGGAGGTTTGGCAACGCCTTTACGCCGTCGGCAAGCAGCTTCAACGGGCGGGTTTATGCGCCGGAAACTGCCAGGGGCAAGGACTGACAATTGCCAGACAGGGGAGTTGCGTCGTTGTGAAGTGGGATGCAAACAGCAACGGTCGCTGGGACACGGCCGCATCTGAAAACGAGAGTACGGGCTATCGCCTGGAGTCAGGGGCGCTGGAAACGTTGCGGGGGGCAAGCGGCTGTGAGGGAAAGGGGTGGGAAAAACTTACCGATCCCAATCGGGTGGTCATCCAGCAGTTTAAGGTGAGTCAAACGGAACGCGCCGGTTTTGCGCCAGAGCTGACCATTGCACTGACCGCTATTCGCAAAACTGAAAATAGTGCCCCTTATCAGGCGCGCTACGGGGTCACGGGGTTTAACCTGTGAACCGGCAGCGCGGAATGTCCTCTCTGGCGCTGGTTCTGCTTCTGCTGGTGCTCGGCACGCTCATCCTCACCGGCCTTAACCAGCAGCTTACCTCGTTCAGCACGCTGGTGGGCGGCGAGAGTCGCGCGGTTCAAATGCAGGCAACCGTACAGTCAGCGCTGGAGTGGGGCCGGGTTCAGCCCTGGTCGACAGAGACAGATCTCCAGTGCAAAAACGGCACCGCCTGGCGAGTGTGTTTGCGATTGCTCAGTGAGGCGCGGGTGTTGCTCATTGCCAGAAGCGATGATCTGCTGCTGTGGCGTACGGGGGAGGTGGTGGAGGGAAACATACAGTTTTCGCGCCACGGCTGGAGTGATTTTTGTCCGCTTAAGGAGAGTGCGCTATGCCAGATACCCTGAACAGAGAAAATGGGTTCAGTATGGTTGAGGTATTACTGGCGATGATGCTGCTGGTCGTAGTGGTCACGGCATTGTCCGGATATCACCGGGCGCTGGCCGCACGTTTTACCTCGTTTAATCAGTACCGCCAGCTCTGGCATAACGTCTGGAACCAGTCGCTGCTGGAAGCCGATGCGCTACCTGACGGCTGGCAGGTCAAGCGGGTGCAGACAACGCAGTCCGGATGTGTCAGCATCACGGTTACACTTATTTCTCCTCTGGGGCGGCGCGGCGAGATGACGCGTCTGCATTGCCCGGTAAGCCAGTAGTTGGAGCGTCTATGTTAAGGGTCTACCACTCGAATCGTCTGGATGTGCTGGAAGCGCTGATGGAGTTCATCGTTGAGCGCGAGCGGCTCGACGATCCTTTTGAGCCTGAAATGGTGCTGGTGCAAAGCACCGGCATGGCGCAGTGGCTGCAAATGTCGCTTTCACGGAAATTTGGCATTGCGGCTAACATCGATTTTCCATTGCCTGCGAGCTTTATCTGGGAGATGTTTGTCCGCGTGCTGCCGGACATCCCTGAGCAGAGCGCGTTCAATAAGCAAAGCATGAGCTGGAAGCTGATGTCGCTGCTGCCTGATATGCTGACGCACGATGAATTCACTATGCTACGTCACTACCTCAGTGATGATACCGATAAGCGCAAGCTGTTCCAGCTGGCATCGCGTACCGCCGATCTTTATGACCAGTATCTGGTTTACCGCCCGGAATGGCTGACAAGCTGGGAGGCAGGTGAATTAGTTGAAGGCTTACCGGAGGCGCAAATCTGGCAGGCACCTCTGTGGAAAGCGCTGGTAGAACATACTGAGGCGCTCGGTCAACCCAAATGGCACCGTGCGAACCTATACCAACGGTTTATCTCAATTCTGGAAAGCGCTTCCGAACGTCCGGCCCGGCTGCCGTCGCGCGTGTTTATTTGCGGTATTTCTGCTTTGCCGCCAGTCTACCTGAAAGCGCTAGACGCGCTGGGTAAACACATAGATATCCATATTCTCTTCACCAACCCGTGCAGGGACTACTGGGGCGATATTCAGGATTCGCGCTGGCTTTCGCGGCTGGTGACTCGCCAGAGAAAACGCCTCTTTGAAGAACGCGACGTTCCTCTGTTTAAAGACAGCGAAACCGCCGCCCAGCTTTTCGATGAAAACGGGATTCAAAATCTGCCAAATCCGCTGCTCGCATCCTGGGGCAAGCTGGGGCGTGATTACATTCATATGCTCTCAGACATCACGTCGTCAGGTGACGGTGATGTGGATGCGTTCGTCGAGATCCCGCCGGACAGCCTGCTGCACAATATTCAGCTGGATATCCTGAATCTGGAAAACCGTGCGGTTATGGGAGTGACTGCGAAAGAATTTGAACGCAGCGACAGCAAACGAAAGCTGGATCCTGACGATCGCAGTATTACCGTTCACGTATGCCATAGCCCACAGCGTGAGGTTGAGATCCTCCACGACCGGCTGTTGGCCATGCTGCAGGACGATCCTGAGCTGACGCCGCGCGATATCGTTGTAATGGTGGCGGATATCGACAGCTACAGCCCCTTTATACAGGCTGTTTTTGGTAGCGCCACGGGCGAACGATACCTTCCTTATGCCATCTCTGACCGTCGCGCGCGGCAGTCTCACCCAGCGTTACAGGCTTTCCTCTCTTTGCTTTCGCTGCCGGATAGCCGGTTTATCTCTGAAGACGTGCTGGCATTGCTGGATGTGCCCGTCCTGGCCGCGCGTTTCAACATTGATGAAGAAGGGCTACGCTACCTTCGCCAGTGGGTCAATGAATCTGGCATTCGCTGGGGGATCGATGACGACAACGTTCAGGAATTCGAACTTCCGCCTACCGGACAGCACACCTGGCAATTTGGCCTGACGCGTATGCTGCTGGGCTACGCGATGGAAAGCAGCCAGGGTGAATGGAACGAGGTCCTACCTTACGACGAGTCCACCGGGCTTATCGCCGAGCTTGTCGGCCATTTAGCCTCGCTGCTGATGCAGCTCAACCGCTGGCGACGCGAGCTTATGCAGCCGCGACCGCTTGAAGAGTGGCTGCCAGTTTGCCGCGAGATGCTGAATGACTTCTTCCTGCCGGACGGTGAAACCGAAGCGGCGATGGCGCTCATTGAAAAGCAGTGGCAGGGGATCGTTGATGAGGGCGTTAATTCGCACTATTACGAGGCGGTTCCACTTACGCTTCTGCGCGATGAGCTGACTCAGCGTCTTGACCAGGAGCGCATCAGCCAGCGTTTCCTTGCGGGGCCGATCAACATTTGTACACTGATGCCAATGCGATCTATCCCGTTCAAAGTGGTTTGTCTGCTCGGCATGAACGACGGTATTTATCCACGCGCGCTCGCCCCGCTTGGCTTCGACTTAATGAGTCCAAAACCAAAGCGTGGCGACCGTAGCCGCCGTGATGATGACCGTTATCTGTTCCTGGAAGCGCTCATTTCCGCCCAAAGCAAACTGTACATCAGCTATATCGGTCGTTCGATTCAGGACAACAGCGAGCGCTTCCCCTCCGTGCTCGTTCAGGAACTGGTGGACTACATCGGGCAGAGCCACTATTTGCCGGGTGATGAAGAGCGCAATTGCGACGAAAGCGAACAGCGGGTGAAAGCGCATATTACCTGCTGCCACAGCAGGATGCCGTTTGACCCGGTGAACTACGTTGCCAACGAGCATCAGAGCTACGCCCGCGAGTGGCTACCGGCAGCAAAAAAAGACGGCACGGCGCATACCGACTTCATTCAGGAACTTGAGCCGCGTCCTATCGAAAACCTTAACTTCGACCAGCTGCAGCGCTTTTGGGCGCATCCGGTGCGCGCATTCTTCCAGCAAAGGCTGCAGGTTAACTTCCGTTCTGAGGAGAGTGAAATTCCGGATGCTGAACCATTCATCCTGGACGGGCTGGAGAGGTTTAAGCTGAATTCCCAACTTTTAAATGCGTTGGTAGATCAGGAAGACGCGAATACGCTTTTTCGTCGTTATAAGGCTTCGGGATTACTCCCGTATGGCGCGTTTGGCGAAATCGTGTGGGATGCGCAGTGTCAGGAGATGAAGGCGCTGGCCGATCGCGTAATCGAATGCAGACAGCCCGGCAAAAGCCTTGAGATCGATCTTCACTGCAACGGTGTTCATCTCACGGGCTGGCTGCCTCATGTCCAGCCTGACGGGCTTCTGCGCTGGCGGCCCTCTATGCTTGGCGTTTCACACGGTTTGCAACTCTGGCTTGAACATCTTGTCTACAGTGCGGGTGGTAACAAAGGCGAAAGCCGGATCTTCGTGCGTAAAGAGGGCGAATGGCGTTTCCCGCCGATGGAAGCTGAGCAGGCGCTGAATTATTTGTCCCTGTATATCGAAGGCTACCGTCAGGGAATGAACAAACCGCTGCTCCTACTGCCAGAAAGTGGAGGGGCGTGGATAAAAGTCTGTTATGACGCGCAGAATGATGCCATGTTAACGGATGACGCTTCCCTACAGAAAGCGCGGAGTAAGTTTGTTCAGGCCTATGAAGGCAACATGATGGTGCGAGGCGAAGGTGAAGATGTCTGGTATCAACGTTTATGGCGAACGCTTGAGCCAGAATATTTCGAGGCAATCACGGAAGAGGCGCAGCGCTATCTGTTACCGCTGTTCAAATTTAATCAGTCCTGAGCGCTGTATAAAAATTGCGCAGTATGGGGTGTTCATTTATGATGCACTTCTTATCACGGACTGATGTACCCAAAGAAAGAGATGCTGGCGTGTCCAGCACGCAGTTTGTTAATGATGTAGCCGTGATAAAGAGGTCGTAATGCCAGGCAGCACCTTGTTTAAAGCGTTCGTTTTGTTTGTCGCCCTTTGGGCTCCAGTCACTCAGGCAGATTCCGGTTGGCAACCCGTTCAGGAAACTATCCGTAAGAGCGAAAAAGATACCCGCCAGTATCAGGCTATTCGCCTTGATAACGGGATGACCGTGCTGCTGGTTTCCGATCCGCAGGCGGTAAAGTCTCTGTCCGCGCTCGTTGTGCCGGTAGGCTCGCTGCAAGATCCTGAAGCCCACCCAGGGCTTGCGCACTATCTGGAGCATATGACGCTGATGGGTTCCAAAAAATACCCGCAGCCAGATAGCCTCTCCGAATTCCTTAAAATGCATGGCGGCAGCCATAATGCCAGTACCGCACCGTACCGCACTGCATTTTACCTCGAAGTTGAAAACGATGCGCTGGAAGGGGCGGTAGACCGCCTGGCTGATGCTATCGCCGCACCGCTGCTCGATAAAAAATACGCCGATCGCGAACGCAATGCGGTGAATGCCGAACTGACCATGGCACGCACGCGAGACGGTATGCGCATGGCGCAGGTGAGCGCCGAAACCATCAACCCGGCGCACCCGGGGTCGCGTTTTTCCGGCGGTAACCTTGAGACGCTGAGCGACAAGCCGGGCAGCCCGGTGCTCGACGCGCTGCACGCATTTCGTGATAACTACTACTCCGCCAATCTTATGAAAGCTGTCATCTACAGCAACAAACCGTTGCCGGAGCTGGCAAGCATTGCATCACAGACGTTTGGGCGGGTACCGAATAAAAACATCGATCTGCCAAAGATTGACGTTCCGGTCGTGACCGACGCGCAAAAAGGGATCGTGATCCACTACGTCCCTGCCATGCCCCGCAAAGTCCTGCGCGTGGAGTTCCGTATTGATAACAACACGGCGCAGTTTCGCAGCAAAACCGATGAGCTGGTGACCTATCTTATCGGTAACCGTAGCCCGGGTACGCTGTCCGACTGGCTGCAAAAGCAGGGGCTGGTAGAAGGCATTCGTGCAGATTCCGATCCCGTTGTGAACGGCAACAGCGGCGTGCTGGCGATCTCAGCAACCCTGACGGACAAAGGTCTGGCGCACCGCGATGAGGTCGTGGCGGCTATCTTCAGCTACCTCTCTTTGCTGCGCGAAAAGGGCGTTGATAAGCACTACTTTGATGAACTGGCCCACGTGCTGGATCTCGATTTCCGTTATCCGTCAATCACGCGCGATATGGACTACGTTGAATGGCTGGCGGATACAATGATCCGCGTGCCGGTCGCGCACACGCTGGACGCGGTGAATATTGCTGACCAGTATGATGCGGAGGCGATAAAAGCGCGTCTGGCGATGATGACCCCGCAAAATGCGCGAGTCTGGTATATCAGCCCGAACGAGCCGCATAACAAAACGGCCTACTTTGTCGACGCTCCTTATCAGGTAGATAAGATCAGCGCCCAGACCTTCGCCGACTGGCAGAAAAAGGCCGGAGAGATTGCGCTGCAGATGCCCGAGCTGAACCCCTACATCCCGGATAATTTTTCGCTGATTAAAACCACGAAGGATTACCCGCACCCAAAACTGATTATCGATGAACCGACGCTGCGCGTGGTGTACGCGCCAAGCCGCTATTTTGCCAGCGAGCCGAAAGCGGATGTCAGCGTCGTGCTGCGCAATCCGAAAGCGATGGACAGCGCAAAAAACCAGGTGATGTTTGCCCTCAATGACTATCTGGCCGGTATCGCGCTGGACCAGCTCAGCAATCAGGCTGCTGTCGGTGGGATCAGCTTCTCTACCAACGCCAATAACGGGCTGATGGTGAATGCGAACGGCTATACTCAGCGTTTGCCACAGCTGTTCCAGGCCTTGCTGGAAGGCTACTTCAGCTACACGCCAACCGAAGAACAGCTTGAGCAGGCTAAATCCTGGTATGCGCAAATGATGGATTCGGCGGAGAAGGGCAAAGCGTACGATCAGGCGATTATGCCTGCACAGATGCTCTCCCAAATCCCCTATTTCCAGCGTGAAGATCGTCGGGCGCTTCTGCCATCCATCTCTTTAAAAGACGTGCTGGCCTACCGTGATTCGCTGAAAACCAACACGCGTCCGGAGTTCCTCATTGTCGGGAACATGAGCGAGGAACGGGCTAAAGCCCTGGCGAACGATGTGCGAACGCAGCTGGGTTCAAAAGGCGACGAGTGGTGTCGCAACCAGGATGTCCTGGTTGAGAAAAAGCAGAATGTGATTTTCGAGAAAGCGGGGAGCAGCACCGATTCCGCGCTGGCCGCCGTATTCGTACCGAAGGGCTATGATGAGTTTGCCAGCTCTGCGCAAAGCGCCGTACTTGGACAAATTATCCAGCCGTGGTTCTACAACCAGCTGCGCACGGAAGAACAGCTTGGCTACGCGGTGTTTGCCTTCTCTATGAACGTGGGTAGGCAGTGGGGGCTTGGTTTCCTGCTGCAAAGCAGCGATAAGCAGCCTGCGTATCTCTGGCAGCGCTATCAGGCGTTCTTCCCGCAGGCAGAAGAAAAATTGCGCGCAATGAAGCCGGAAGAGTTTGCTCAGATCCAGCAGGCCGTCATCGCGCAGGTCATGCAGCCGCCGCAGACGCTGGGTGAAGAAGCATCCCAACTGAGCAAAGATTTCGATCGCGGTAATATGAAATTTGATTCGCGTGATAAAGTAGTGGCCGAGATAAAACAGCTGACGCCGCAGAAGGTTGCCGACTTCTTCCATCAGGCGGTTATCAAGCCGCAGGGAATTGCCATCCTGTCACAGGTTTCCGGTAGCCAGAACGGGAAAACGGAATACGTAGACCCGAAAGGCTGGAAAGTCTGGAAGAGCGTCACTGCACTGCAGCAATCTATGCCCTGGAGTAAGAAAGAATGACCGATACCGCTGAGTCCCTTGATCCCTTACGTTTACCTCTACAGGGTGAACGATTGATTGAAGCCTCAGCGGGAACGGGAAAAACCTTTACCATAGCCGCGCTCTATCTGCGCCTGCTGCTGGGGCTTGGCGGAAACGCGGCTTTTCCACGCCCCCTCAGCGTGGAAGAGCTGCTGGTGGTTACCTTTACCGAGGCAGCCACCGCTGAGCTGCGAGGCCGAATTCGTTCCAACATTCACGAACTGCGCATCGCCTGTCTGCGTCAGAGCACGGATAACCCGCTTTACGCGAGCCTTCTGGAAGAGATTGCCGATAAGCAACAGGCCGCACAATGGCTGCTGCTGGCTGAGCGGCAGATGGACGAAGCGTCCGTCTTCACCATTCACGGCTTCTGTCAGCGTATGCTGAGCCTCAACGCGTTTGAATCCGGCATGCTCTTTGAGCAGCAGCTTATTGAAGATGAGTCCCTGCTGCGCTATCAGGCCTGCGCCGACTTCTGGCGTCGCCACTGTTATCCTCTGCAGCGCGATATCGCCGAAGCGGTACATGCATTGTGGAGTGGCCCGGAAGCCCTTTTGCGCGCTATCGATCGCTATTTGCAGGGTGAAGCGCCGGTCATTAAATCCCCGCCGCCTGCGGATGAAACCCTGGCTTCTCGCCATGAAAAGATTATCGCCCAAATTGCGGCCTTTAAGCAGAAGTGGAACGCCTCCGTCGGTGAGATTGAAGCGATTGTCGAAAATTCCGGGATCGACAGACGCAAATTCAACCGTGGCAATCAGGGCAAATGGATCGACAAGATCAGCGCCTGGGCGCAGGAAGAGACCCGCGGCTATCAGCTCCCGGATGCGCTGGAAAAATTTTCCCAGCGTTTCCTGGTCGAGCGAACCAAAGCCGATGGCATTGTCCCTGAGCACGCCCTCTTTGTGGCCATTGAGGCCCTGCTCGCCGAGCCGTTAACCCTCAATGATTTGGTTATCACCCGCGCCATGACGGAGATCCGCGAAGCGGTATCGCGTGAAAAACGCCGTCGGGGCGAGCTTGGTTTTGACGATATGTTAAGCCGCCTGGACGCGGCGTTGAGCAGTGAAAACGGTGAAGCGCTTGCCTCTGCAATCCGTACCCGCTTCCCGGTCGCAATGATTGATGAATTTCAGGATACCGACCCCCAGCAGTACCGTATTTTCCGCCGTATCTGGCGACACCAGCCGGATACCGCACTGTTGCTGATCGGTGACCCTAAGCAGGCCATTTACGCCTTCCGTGGCGCCGACATTTTTACCTACATGAAGGCCCGTAGCGAGGTCGCAGCGCATTACACTCTGGACACCAACTGGCGTTCCTCGCCCGGCATGGTTGAAAGCGTTAACGCGCTGTTCGAGCGTATGGATACGGCTTTCATGTTCAAGGAAATTCCCTTTAAGCCGGTAAAATCCGCCGCGAAAAATGCCTCTTTGCGCTTTGAATTCAACGGTGCGACGCAGCCAGCCATGAACTTCTGGCTGCTGGAGGGCGAAGGTTATGGCGTTGCTGACTATCAAAATGCGATGGCGCAGCACTGTGCCGCGCAAATTCGAGACTGGCTCAGCGCGGGCGCTCGCGGTGACGCGGTGCTCTGGAAAGGTGAGAAATCCACGCCTGTAAAAGCCTCCGACATCACGGTGCTGGTGCGGAGTCGCCAGGAGGCTTCACTCGTACGCGATGCGCTGACGTTGCTGAATATTCCGTCCGTTTATCTCTCCAACCGCGATAGCGTGTTTGAAACCCTGGAAGCCCAGGAGATGCTGTGGCTGCTGCAGGCCGTGCTGGCACCGGAGCGTGAGAGTACGCTTCGCAGCGCGCTGGCCAGCGCCATGCTCGGGCTGAACGCCCGGGATATCGATGCGCTGAACAGCGATGAAGTCGCCTGGGACGCGGTGGTGGAAGAGTTTGTTCACTATCGTGAGCGCTGGCAAAAACGCGGCGTGATGGCGATGCTGCGCGAACTGTTGGCGCAGCGCCACCTTGCCGAGAATATGCTCGCGACGGCAGGCGGCGAGCGTCGCCTTACCGATATCTTGCATATTAGCGAGCTGCTGCAGGAAGCGGGGACGCAGCTGGAGAGCGAACACGCGCTGGTGCGCTGGCTGTCGCAGCAAATCGCCGACCCAAACAGCAACGCTTCAAGCCAGCAGATGCGTCTTGAGAGTGACAGGCACCTGGTGCAAATCGTCACCATTCATAAATCGAAAGGGCTGGAATATCCGCTGGTCTGGCTGCCGTTTATTGCGAACTATCGCGTGCAGGATCAGGCGTTTTATCACGATCGCGACTCGTTTGAAGCGGTCCTTGATTTAAGCAACGCCGAGTCCAGCGTTGAGCTGGCCGAAGCCGAGCGTCTGGCGGAAGATTTACGCCTGCTCTACGTCGCGCTGACCCGCTCCGTCTGGCACTGTAGCCTGGGCGTCGCTCCACTTTTCCGCCGTCGGGGAGAGAAGGCGGGGGAAACCGATTTTCATTTGAGCGCTCTCGGGCGGCTTATTCAGCTCGGTGAGCCAAAAGACGCGGCAGGGCTGCGCCAGTGTCTCGAATCACTCTGCAACGATCATATTGCCCTGCATATCCCGTCCTCTCCGGACAACAGCCGCTGGGAGATGCCGGAACAGCGCGAAGCGGAGCTGAACGCCCGTCAGATCGCGCGCACCATTGTGGACGACTGGCGCGTCACCAGCTATTCCGGTTTACAGCAGCACGGTCAGAGCATCGCACAGGATCTGATGCCAAAGCTGGACGTCGATGCTGCAGGCACCGGCAGCGTGCCGGTTGAGCCGGTACTGACGCCGCATCAGTTTCCACGCGGCGCGTCGCCAGGGACCTTTTTGCACAGCCTGTTCGAAGAGCTGGATTTCACTCAGCCCGTCTCTGACGAGTGGGTGCTGAAAATGCTGCAGAGCGGGGGCTACGACGTGCAATGGCAGCCGGTGCTTAGGGACTGGATTAACGCCATTTTGCAGGCGCCGCTCACGGAGCAGGGTATTTCTCTCAGCCGGTTAACCGCCCGGGATAAGCAGGTTGAGATGGAGTTTTATCTCCCTATCGCCAGCCCGCTGAAGGCGGACGCGCTGGATGCGCTCATTCGCGAATACGACCCGCTGTCTGCCGGCTGCACGCCGCTCGGTTTCCGCCAGGTTCAGGGCATGTTGAAAGGTTTTATCGACCTTGTCTTCCGGCACGAAGGCCGTTACTACCTGCTGGATTACAAATCGAACTGGCTTGGCGAGAACAGCGAAGCCTACACGCAACAGGCGATGGCATCCGCCATGCAAATGCATCGCTACGATCTGCAGTATCAGCTGTATACCCTGGCGCTGCATCGCTACCTGCGCCATCGCATCGCGGATTACCGTTACGAAGAACACTTTGGCGGGGTCATCTATCTGTTCCTGCGCGGCGTGGATGCCGCTGACCCGCACTCAGGTATCTTCACTACCCGTCCTGATGTGGAACTCATTGAAAAAATGGATAATCTGTTTGCCGCAGGCACGGAGGAGGTGGCATGACGATGCAGGAATTATTGCTGGACGCGGTAGAGCAACGCTTGCTGCGCCAGCTGGATGTACAGTTTGCGATGATGGTTGCCGGTGAGCAGCCTGCGGTGATGCTTGCTGCGGCAATGCTCAGCAAAGATGCAGGGGAGGGGCACGTCTGCCTGCCGCTTTCGCGCCTGGCTATTGATGCAAGCATGCCTGCAGCCCTGCAGTCTTGCTTCGCCCTGCTCGGTGACTCGGTGGACTGGCAGACGGTGCTATTGGATTCACCTGCGGTCAGCCTGTCGGATACCCAGACGCCGCTCATCCTCATCGGGGAGCGCTTATACCTTAACCGATTGTGGCGCAACGAACTGACGGTAGCGCGCTTCTTTAGCGAGACCAACGCCCCGCTACCGTGCGATGAAGCACAGCTCCGGCAAACGCTGGACTCTCTGTTTATCTCCACCGAGGCCCTGGACTGGCAGAAAGTGGCTGCGGCGGTAGCGTTAACGCGGCGCATTTCGGTGATTTCTGGCGGTCCGGGGACGGGGAAAACGACCACCGTTGCAAAACTGCTTGCTGCGCTGATTCAGCTTTCCGGTGAGCAGAAATGCCGTATTCGCCTGGCGGCGCCCACGGGTAAAGCGGCGGCCCGCCTGACGGAATCTCTGGGTGGGGCGATGCAAAAGCTGCCTCTTAGCGATGCTCAGCTGGCGCTTTTCCCTAAAGACGCGAGCACGCTGCACCGCTTGCTCGGCGCGCAGCCGGGCAGCCAACGCCTGCGTTACCATGTCGGAAACCCGCTGCATCTGGACGTGCTGGTGGTGGATGAGGCTTCGATGATTGACCTGACGATGATGTCGCGGCTAATCGATGCGCTGCCGCCTCACGCTCGCGTTATTTTCCTGGGCGACCGCGATCAGCTCGCCTCCGTTGAAGCGGGCGCGGTGCTAGGCGATATCTGCACCTACGCCAGCTATGGCTATACCGCCGCGCGCGCCCAGGAGCTGGCGCGCCTGACGGGATGCGCGCTGGAAGCCAACAGCGTTCCGCAGGCAGCCGCGCTGCGCGACAGCCTCTGTCTGCTGCAAAAAAGCTACCGCTTTGGCAGTGACTCCGGCATCGGCCGGCTGGCTGCGGCGGTAAACCGCGGCGATCGCCACACCACTCGGGCGGTATTCGACGGCACCTTCACCGATATCGAGAAGAAATCGCTGCAAACCGGGGAAGAGTATCAGGCGATGCTAAATGACGCCTTGCAGGGGTATCAGCACTTTTTGACCGGCGTTCAGCAGCAGAACGCGCCGGAGCAGGTCATCGCCGCCTTTGGCGAATATCAGCTGCTGTGTGCCTTGAGGGAAGGGCCTTTCGGCGTAAGCGGTCTGAATGACAGGCTGGAACAGCTACTGGCTCAGAAACGTAAAATCATGCGTCAGCCGCACTCTCGCTGGTATGAAGGCCGGCCGGTGATGATTTCCCGCAACGACAGCGCGCTGGGCCTGTTCAACGGGGATATCGGAATTGCGCTTGACCGTGGACAGGGACTGCGCGTCTGGTTCCAGATGCCGGATGGCAGCGTGAAGTCCGTGCAGCCAAGCCGTTTACCGGAGCATGAGACGGCCTGGGCGATGACGGTGCACAAATCACAGGGGTCTGAATTTACCCATGCGGCGCTGATCCTGCCTACGCAGCTCTCACCGGTTATTACCCGTGAGCTTATCTACACCGCAATCACCCGTGCGCGTCAGCGCCTGTCGCTGTATACCGATGAGCGGGTGCTGGTACAAGCAATCGCCGCGCGTACGGAGCGGCGAAGCGGGTTAAGCGCGATTTTTGAGTCAGCATAGGCAAGCCCTCCACCTTCGGCGAGGGCGTTGGCTCATCCCAGGTCGGCCATCAGGACTTTTGAACGGCGCTGATAGTTATACATCTCTTTCTTGCTCTCCGGCAGCGAGTCAATATCCACCGGCGTGAAGCCGCGTTCCTGGAACCAGTGAATGCTGCGCGTCGTCAGCACGAACAGCTTGCTGAGCCCAATCTGGCGAGCCTGTGCCGCCACGCGCTCCAGCAGCACTTCGCCGCGTGACGAGCTGCGGTAGTCCGGATGCACGGCAACGCAGGCCATTTCGCCGATCTTCTCTTCCGGGAAGGGATAAAGCGCGGCGCAGGCAATGGTCAGGTTATCGCGCTGGATGATGGTGAATTTGTCGATCTCCATTTCCAGCTGTTCACGCGAGCGGCGAACCAGAATGCCTTGCTGCTCCAGCGGACGGATCAGTTCCAGAATACCGCCGATATCGTTAATGGTGGCGCGGCGGATCTGCTCCGCGCTCTCCATCACAATCTGCGTGCCGATACCGTCGCGTGAGAACAGCTCCTGCAGCAGGGCGCCGTCTTCCTGATAGCTGATCAGGTGGCTGCGGCGCACGCCGCTGCGGCAGGCTTTTACGGCGCCGCGCAGAAAGCGCACGGTGCCGGAGTGGTAATCTCCCGCCTCTTCCAGCTCTTCGACGCGCGCCTGCGCCTCGTTAGGGAATAACTCAGGCACAATCACCCCTTCTTCGTTTTCGACGCCCTGAGAGGAGCAAAACCCAATCATCTTTTCCGCCTTCAGCTTGATGGCTAACTGCGTGGCGATCTCTTCAGACGTGAGGTTAAAGCTTTCGCCTGTGACGGAAACGGCCACGGGGCCCATCAGCACGATGGCACCGCTGTCCAGCTGGCGGTGAATCGCCTCTTCATCAATACGGCGAATACGGCCGCTGTGGCAGTAATCCACGCCATCGTCCACGCCGAGAGGCTGGGCGATGATGAAGTTGCCGCTCACGACGTTAATATGCGCCCCCTGCAACGGCGTGTTGTTCAGGCTCATCGACAGGCGAGCGGTGATGTCCAGCTGAAGCAGACCCGCCGCCTGCTTAACCAGTTCAAGGGTTTTGGCATCCGTGACGCGGGTATGCTTGTGATAAATCGGCTCATGGTGATGAGAGGCCAGGTTAGCATCAATCTGCGGGCGGGCGCCGTACACCACGACCAGGCGGATGCCAAGGCTGTGCAGTAGGCCGATGTCGTTGACAATGCTGGAAAAGTTTTCATGCTCAATGGCTTCGCCGCCGAGCATGATGACAAACGTTTTTCCCCGATGGGTATTGATATAGGGAACAGAATGGCGGAATCCCTGGACCAGTTCGGTTCTACGTTCCTTCACCATGGCACAACCCTTAATGAATGTTTATTCGTAATTTATGTATTTTTATTCGATTGTGGGCGCGTGTGCAAGCCTAAATTTTCTCCGGCACACAGAAAAGAATAAGTAATCCGTGCGTTAACGTATGATTGTTTACCCTTTTATAGATGACAGTTTATGCGTCATTCGTTAAAGTTTTCGGTCAATTTGGACTTTTTGTATTTCTTGCTCGGGAGAAGCATGTCGGGATCCAATTCAGCAATAAGCCGCCGCCGTTTATTAAAAGGGGCCGGGGCAATGTGGTTGCTTAGCGTCAGTCAGGTGGGTCTTGCCGCCACAAGCCAGGTTGTGGCTGTGCGCGTCTGGCCCTCGTCGACCTATACGCGCGTGACGGTAGAATCCAATCGCGTGTTGAAATATAAGCAATTTGCCCTCAGCAATCCTGAACGTGTCGTGGTGGATCTCGAAGGTGTGAACCTGAACTCCGTGCTAAAGGGGATGGCGGCGCAGATCCGCGGCGACGATCCTTTTATCAAATCGGCGCGCGTGGGGCAGTTCGATCCGCAAACCGTGCGCATGGTGTTTGAGCTAAAGCAGAACGTTAAGCCTCAGCTGTTCGCCCTTGCGCCCGTAGCTGCCTTTAAGGAGCGTCTGGTTATGGATCTTTATCCGGCCAATGCAACGGATATTCAGGACCCGCTCCTGGCATTGCTTGAGGATTACAACAAAGGCGATCTCGACAGGCAGGTTCCACCAGCGCAAAGCGGCCCGCAGCCCGGGAAGGCAGGGCGCGACCGTCCGATTGTGATCATGCTCGATCCCGGCCACGGTGGGGAAGACTCGGGAGCCGTCGGGAAATATCACACCCGCGAAAAAGACGTGGTGCTGCAGATCGCTCGTCGTCTCAAGGCCTTAATCGATAAAGAAGGCAATATGCGCGCCTACATGACGCGTAATGAAGACGTCTTTATCCCGCTGAAGGTGCGGGTGGCAAAAGCGCAGAAGCAGCGCGCGGATCTTTTCGTCTCGATTCATGCGGATGCGTTTACCAGCCGTCAGCCGAGCGGCTCTTCGGTATTCGCGCTTTCCACAAAAGGGGCGACCAGTACGGCGGCGCGATATCTTGCCGATACGCAGAACGCCTCGGATCTTATCGGTGGGGTGGGCAAAAGCGGCGATCGCTACGTCGACCACACCATGTTCGATATGGTGCAGTCGTTGACCATTACCGACAGCCTGAAATTTGGTAAGGCGGTGCTGGGCAAGCTGGGCAATATCAATAAGCTGCATAAAAACAGCGTCGAGCAGGCCGGGTTTGCGGTGCTGAAAGCGCCGGATATTCCGTCCATCCTGGTCGAAACCGCGTTTATCAGCAACGTGGAAGAGGAACGTAAGCTCAAGACCGCTAAATTCCAGCAGGAAGTGGCGGAGTCGATTCTGGCAGGGATACGGGCGTATTTCTCGGACGGGGCGACGCTGGCGCGACGTGGCTAATGCTGTACGCCGGGCTATCGCCCGGCAGTTTTCACAAACTGCAGATACAAAAAAACACCCTGAAGGGTGTTTATTGTTTTTAGAAGTATTGGTTGCGGGGGCCGGATTTGAACCGACGACCTTCGGGTTATGAGCCCGACGAGCTACCAGGCTGCTCCACCCCGCGTCCGTCTTTCTACTGTTGTAGAAACTTACTTCTTCAAATTTGATTGGTTGCGGGGGCCGGATTTGAACCGACGACCTTCGGGTTATGAGCCCGACGAGCTACCAGGCTGCTCCACCCCGCGTCCGTCTTTTTGCTTCGTATTTCAAACCACATCTGCGTTGACTTTCCCCGTTCACCTCAGTCACTTACTTGAGTAAGTTCCTAAGGATTCACTGCGTCGTCGCCTTGCTGTGATTCGAACTACTTCGCAAAAATTTCTACTGTCGTAGAAGATACTTCATCAAATTTTAATTGGTTGCGGGGGCCGGATTTGAACCGACGACCTTCGGGTTATGAGCCCGACGAGCTACCAGGCTGCTCCACCCCGCGTCCGTGGATGCGCACTATACTCGGATAGGTTTGTGATGCAACCCCTTTTTCACATAAAACATGATTTTGTATGCAAATTGAACGACATGGCTCCCTTTGGACTATTTTTTGTGCAAAATTTGCCAAAGGGCATGCGATTGCATTTCATTAGCTTTGGCGGTTTGTTATCTTCATCACGCGGATAAAGGCAACTTAAAGACGAGATATAATGAAAGGACGTTGGGCGAAGTATCTAATGACAGGCGCAATGGTGGCGATTCTTGCGGCCTGCTCTTCTAAACCGACCGATCGCGGTCAACAGTATAAAGACGGGAAGTTATCCCAGCCTTTCTCCTTAGTTAACCAGCCTGATGCCGTAGGCGCACCGATTAACGCCGGAGATTTCTCCGAGCAGGTCTATCAGATCCGCAATGCGTCACCGCGCCTGTACGGTTCACAGAATAACGTTTATAGCGCGGTACAGGACTGGCTGCGCGCGGGCGGCGATACGCGCAACATGCGCCAGTTTGGTATCGATGCCTGGCAGATGGAAGGGGCGGATAATTACGGTAACGTCCAGTTTACCGGGTATTACACGCCAGTGATTCAGGCTCGCCACACGCGCCAGGGTGAGTTCCAGTACCCTATTTACCGTATGCCGCCAAAACGCGGCCGCCTGCCGTCGCGCGCTGAGATCTACGCCGGTGCGCTAAGCGAAAACTACGTCCTGGCCTACAGTAACTCGCTGATGGATAACTTCATCATGGACGTGCAGGGCAGCGGCTACATTGATTTCGGTGACGGCTCCCCGCTTAACTTCTTCAGCTATTCCGGTAAAAACGGCCATGCCTATCGCAGTATCGGCAAGGTGCTGATCGACCGCGGCGAAGTGAAGAAAGAAGATATGTCGATGCAGGCGATCCGCGAGTGGGGCGAAAAGCACAGCGAAGCCGAGGTGCGTGAGCTTCTTGAGCAGAACCCGTCGTTCGTCTTCTTCAAGCCGCAAAACTTCGCGCCGGTGAAAGGGGCGAGCGCCGTGCCGCTGATTGGCCGCGCGTCCGTCGCATCGGATCGTTCTATCATTCCTGCGGGCACCACGCTGCTGGCTGAAGTCCCTCTTCTGGACAATAACGGCAAATTCAGCGGTCAATATGAACTGCGCCTGATGGTCGCGCTGGACGTCGGCGGCGCGATTAAAGGCCAGCACTTCGATATTTATCAGGGCATTGGCCCTGACGCAGGCCATCGCGCGGGCTGGTATAACCACTATGGACGCGTATGGGTGCTGAAGGCAGCGCCTGGTGCCGGAAACGTATTCAGCGGCTGAGTGTGGTATTCTGAGCGCAATACGGATTACTGTTCAGGGTGAGGAATACCTCACCCTTTTTACATCTGAGGTTTTATGTCTGTGGTAATTAGCGATGCCTGGCGCCAGCGTTTTGGCGGCACGGCACGTTTATACGGTGAAAAAGCCCTGCAGCTGTTTGCGGATGCGCACGTCTGCGTGGTGGGCATTGGCGGCGTGGGCTCATGGGCGGCGGAAGCGCTGGCGAGAACCGGCATTGGCGCAATCACGCTGATTGATATGGATGACGTCTGTGTGACCAATACCAACCGGCAGATCCACGCCCTGCGCGATAGCGTTGGCCTCGCAAAGTCAGAGGTCATGGCGGAGCGTATTCGTCTGATCAACCCTGAGTGCCGGGTGACGGTAATCGATGACTTCGTGACGGCTGATAACGTTGCGGAGTACATGAGCAAAGGCTACAGCTACGTCATTGACGCCATCGACAGCGTGCGTCCTAAAGCGGCCCTGATCGCATACTGCCGCCGGTATAAGGTTCCGCTGGTGACTACCGGCGGTGCGGGCGGGCAAATCGATCCCACACAGATCCAGGTCGCCGATCTGGCGAAAACGATTCAGGATCCGCTGGCCGCCAAGCTGCGCGAGCGTTTAAAACACGACTTCAACGTGGTGAAGAACAGCAAGGGCAAGCTCGGCGTCGACTGTGTGTTCTCGACCGAAGCGCTGGTCTACCCGCAGGCGGATGGGTCGGTCTGTGCGATGAAGAGTACGGCGGAAGGGCCAAAACGGATGGACTGCGCGTCAGGCTTTGGCGCGGCCACCATGGTGACCGCGTCTTTCGGTTTTGTGGCGGTGTCTCACGCCCTGAAGAAGATGATGGCGAAGGCGGAACGTCAGGCCTGAGCCTCACGCGCGGCGTCCAGTACCGCGTCGCTCAGCGCGGTCAAACCCTGACTGCGCGAGGCGCTAAGCTGGGCACGTAGCCCTAGCTCATCAAACAGCACCAGCGGCGAATGCGCCTGCAGATCGGCGGCGCTTTTGCCTTCCACCGCGGTTAACAGCACCGCCAGCAGACCGCGTACGATGCGGCCTTCGCTGTCGCCAAAGAAATGCATCTTCCCGTCAGAAACGCTAAACCCCAGCCATACGCGGTTCTCGCAGCCCGGGATCTCTTTTGCCTGCGCTTTCAGTTCGTCAGAGAGGGCAGGCAGCTGCTTTCCGAGCAGGATCAGCTGGCGATATTTATCTTCCCACTGTGTGAGTGGGGTGAAGGTATGTTTTAACGTCTCTTCGGTTATGACGGAGCCGAACGGGTGTCCGGCTAAAGCTGGGCTAGTCATTCATCCACCAGGAGTTCAAGGGCGCGGTCAACGGCGTCAACGAGCGCGTCGACATCGCTTTGCGTGTTATACGGGGCAAACGAGGCGCGTAGCGTACCGCTAACGCCCAGCGCCGCCAGAAGCGGCTGGGCGCAATGCTGGCCGGCGCGCAGGGCAATGCCGTATTCAGCGAGCAGGGTCACCATATCGCTATGATGTACGCCCGCAAAATCGAAGGCGAGAAGGCTGGAATCCTGTACGCGAAACGAACGGAAGCCCGGTCGTTTTTTGAGTTCCTCTTCCGCCAGCGTCGCCAGGCTTCGGCTCCAGCGCTCAGCCTGGACCACGTCGGTTTCCGCCAGCCATTCCAGCGCGGCGCTCAGGCCGATGACACCGGCCACGTTGGGCGTACCGGCCTCCAGACGATAAGGCACGTCCTGAGTTTTAAAGCCGTCGAAGGTCACTTCGGTGATCATCTTGCCGCCGCCGAGCCACGGCGTCATTTGTGCCAGCAGGTCGGGTTTGCCGTACAGCGCGCCGCTCCCGGTTGGCCCGTAGAGCTTGTGTCCTGAGAAGGCATAGAAATCGATATCAAGCTTTTGCACGTCCGCCGGAAAATGCACCACGCCCTGCGCACCATCAACCATCACCACCATGCCGCTGGCATGGGCAATCTCAATAGCGCGAGCCAAATCCGGACAGCCGCCGGTGACGTTAGACATCTGGCCCAGCGCCAGAATACGGCTGCGCGAGCCGATAAGCTCAGGCAGACGCCCCACGTCCGGCAGGAGATCGGCACCCAGCGGAAGCTTCACAATGCGCGCGCCCGTCTGCTCTGCCACCATCAGCCATGGTACCAGGTTGGCATGATGTTCCGCTTCGCTGACGATGATCTCATCGCCCGGCTGCAGCATCGGGCGTGCATAGCACTGCGCCACCATATTAATGGCCTCGGTGGTGCCGCGCGTCCAGACGATGTTCTTCCCGCTTTCGGCGTTGATCAGGCGCGCAACCTGATCCCGTGCGGCTTCGTATTGCGCCGTCAGGCGCTGCGCTTCGGCAAACTGGCTGCGATGCACGTTCCCGGCGCTCAGGCTGTAAAACTGCTGCGTCGCCTCGATAACCGCCTGCGGCTTCAGCGCAGTGGCTGCGCTATCAAGGTAAATTCCGGCATCGGCCAGCGCCGGAAACTGTGCGCGAAACTGCGCAGGACTGAAAGCGTTCATGGAATTCCTCATGTCGATAAAGAGATCGTCGCGCAATTTCATCGGCAGGGCAAGGAGGTTGGTATCTATAAGATTTGTCTGCATATCCTGGCGACCTCAGAAAAGCAGGTTATGCTAAATAGTGTTAGGTGGATGTTTTAGCCTGTTATAAATCGAGGTTTGAATAGCATTAATTGCTAAAGGAGAATAATCATGAATAAGACAGCTGCAATCATTTCTGCCTGTGCGTTTACTTTTGCTCTGAGCGCCTGTTCTGGTAATAACTACGTGATGCACACCAATGATGGTCGTTCTATCGTTTCGGAAGGGAAACCGACAACCGATAATGATACCGGGATGATTTCATACAAAGATGCTAACGGGAACAAGCAGCAGATCAACCGCACGGACGTGAAAGAGATGAAAGAAATCGAGCATTAACAGTTCGACAGGCAAAAAAAAGCACCGCAAATTGGCGGTGCTACATTAATCACTATGGACAGACAGGGTAAATGTACAGGAAGTGAAAAATTGGTAGCGTTGCTACCGTGGTCTGAATCGCAGACCAATTGCAAACACAACAACACAACATCACAACCGTAAGCCAAAAGCCCTTCAGAACACGCATTCCAAAAAAAGCTTTTCGTTCCGGCTCAGGAAGTGCCGCCACTATAGGTATTTGCTGGTAGTTCCTCAACGGACAAATTATAATGGCTCAGATAAAAAAAACTAATAGGTTAAGCATTGTTTCCTATATGTTAAATCTTGTTAACATCTAAGCCAGATAACCATGTCAAAGCGATTGCCACCCCTCAATGCATTACGTGTTTTTGATGCAGCAGCACGTCACCTGAGCTTCACCCGCGCAGCAGATGAGCTTTTTGTGACGCAGGCCGCAGTAAGTCACCAAATCAAGTCCCTGGAGGATTTTCTGGGGCTAAAGCTGTTCCGCCGACGCAACCGTTCCCTGCTGCTGACTGAAGAAGGCCAAAGCTATTTTCAGGATATCAAAGAGATTTTTTCCCAGCTTACCGAAGCCACACGCAAGCTGCAGGCGCGCAGTGCAAAAGGTGCGTTGACCGTCAGTTTATTGCCCAGTTTTGCCATTCAGTGGCTGGTGCCAAGGCTCTCAAGCTTTAACTCAGCTTATCCGGGAATTGATGTTCGAATCCAGGCGGTGGATCGTCAGGAAGACAAGCTCGCGGACGATGTGGACGTGGCTATTTTTTACGGTCGCGGCAACTGGCCGGGCTTGCGCGTAGAAAAATTATACGCAGAATATCTGCTGCCGGTCTGCTCACCTTTGCTGCTGACGGGCGAGAAGGCGCTGAAGACGCCCGCGGATTTGGCGCAACATACGCTTTTACATGATGCTTCTCGCCGTGACTGGCAAACTTATACCCGCCAATTAGGTCTTAACCATATAAACGTGCAGCAGGGGCCCATTTTTAGCCACAGCGCGATGGTGTTACAGGCTGCCATTCACGGGCAGGGCGTGGCGTTGGCGAACAACGTCATGGCGCAGTCCGAAATTGAGGCGGGCCGTCTGGTTTGCCCATTTAATGATGTTCTGGTCAGCAAGAATGCGTTTTATCTGGTTTGTCATGACAGTCAGGCAGAACTGGGTAAAATAGCCGCCTTCCGACAGTGGATACTGTCCAAAGCGGCGAACGAGCAAGAAAAATTCCGCTTCAGGTATGAACAATAACTTTTGTGTGCTGAGCACGCATCACTTTAGGATCGACACATGACCAGCCGTTTCATGCTGATTTTTGCCGCGGTGAGTGGCTTTATTTTTGTTGCACTGGGTGCCTTTGGCGCGCATGTGCTAAGCAAGTCTTTGGGCGTCGTTGAAATGGGCTGGATCCAGACCGGCCTTGAATATCAGGCTTTCCATACGCTGGCGATCTTTGGCCTGGCGGTGGCGATGCAGCGCCGAATCAGCATCTGGTTTTACTGGAGCAGCGTATTCCTGGCGCTGGGTACCGTGCTGTTTAGCGGTAGCCTGTACTGCCTTGCGCTCTCGCATCTGCGCCTTTGGGCGTTTGTTACACCTGTCGGCGGCGTCAGCTTCCTGGCAGGTTGGGTATTAATGTTTATCGGAGCCATCCGTCTGAAACGCAAGGGCGTTGTTCATGAATAAGGTTGTTTTATATTGTCGCCCGGGGTTTGAGAAAGAGTGCGCCGCGGAAATTACGGACAAAGCGGCGAAGCGCGAGGTCTTCGGCTTTGCCCGCGTGAAAGAGAATGCGGGCTACGTCATCTTCGAGTGCTATCAGCCTGAGGATGCCGACAGGCTGGCGCGCGAGCTGCCGTTCAGCTCGCTGATTTTTGCGCGCCAGATGTTTGTTGCGGGCGAGCTGCTGAAGGATCTGCCGCCGGAAGACCGCATCACGCCGATTGTCGGCATGCTGCAGGGCGTGGTGGAGAAGGGCGGCGATCTGCGCGTTGAGGTGGCGGATACCAACGAAAGCAAAGAGCTGATGAAGTTCTGCCGTAAATTCACGGTTCCGCTGCGCGCGGCGCTGCGTGACGCGGGCGTGTTAACCAACTACGAAACGCCAAAACGTCCGGTGGTGCATATCTTCTTTATCGCCCCTGGCTGCTGCTATACCGGCTATTCGTATACCACAAACAACTCCCCGTTCTTTATGGGCATCCCGCGCTTGCGCTTCCCATCCGATGCGCCGAGCCGTTCAACGCTGAAGCTGGAAGAGGCGTTCCACGTCTTTATCCCGGCGGATGAGTGGGACGAACGCCTGGCAAACGGCATGTATGCGGTCGATCTGGGCGCATGTCCGGGCGGCTGGACCTATCAGCTGGTGAAGCGCAACATGTGGGTGTCGTCTGTCGATAACGGCCCGATGGCGCAAAGCCTGATGGATACCGGACAGGTGACCTGGCTGCGTGAAGACGGTTTCCGCTACCGTCCAACCCGCAACAACATCTCCTGGATGGTGTGCGATATGGTTGAGAAGCCGGCGAAAGTGGCCGCGCTGATGGCATCCTGGCTGGTAAACGGCTGGTGTCGTGAGACGATCTTCAACCTCAAGCTGCCGATGAAAAAGCGCTACGAGGAAGTTTCTCAGAACCTGGCCTACATTCAGGAGCAGATGGACGAGCACGGCATTAACGTGGTCATTCAGGCGCGCCAGCTGTATCACGACCGCGAAGAGGTGACGGTACACATTCGTCGCTGGTGGGCTGCGGTCGGCGGACGTCGCGACGAGCGATAGTACGTGCTTTGTTTTGCCCGGTGGCGCTGCGCTTACCGGGCCTACAAAATCGTGTAGTCCTTTTTAACGTTCTAACCGCAGCTGCTGTAAATTCCCGTCCAGCTGCAGATCCGTTTGTAGCGTGGCTATCTCCCGGCAGATAAACGCCATCTCTTTATGCGCCTCCAGCTTCTTGCGCCATTTCTCCGGCACGTCATCAAGCCGGGCATAAATCCCTTCCAGACGTTGAAAATCCGTCAGCAGCTGCGCGGCACTCTTCGGTCCAATACCGGCTACACCTGGAACTTTCGAGCTGCTAATTCCCGCCAGCCCCCAGTAGTCAGGCAGTTGCTCTGGCGAGACGCCGAACTCGCTGGCGATAAACGGCGCGTCCAGCCAGCGTTTTTGAAAGTAGTCGCGGATACGAATAGTGGGGGAGAGTAGCTGGCAGTAGCCTTTGTCGGTAGAGACAATGGTCGCCTGATGTCCGGCACCGGCGACTTTGACGGCCAGCGTGGCGGCCAGATCGTCTGCTTCGTTACCCTCTGCGCCCCAGCAGGGTACGCCACGCTGCTCAAAGGCTGCACGTATCACGGGCAATTCAGCGTGAAGGTCGTCCGGCATCGGTGCGCGTCCGGCTTTATAGTCGGGCAGGCGCTGGTGTCGCCAGCCCGTGTTGCGCGCTTCGTCGTCGAACACGGCAACCGCATGGGTGGGTTCGCTATGGCGGATAAGCTGTTCAAGCGCGTGCAGGCAGGTGTCCTTGCAGGGCGTGCCTTGTACCGCATGGATACGGCGGATCAGGTTGAGTGCATCGACGATAAGCAAGTGAACGGCCACAGATATTCTCCCTAAAATCTAATGGGTAAAGGGTATCACTGTCGGCAGGATGAAACGAATAGCGAGAGGGAAAACAGGAAGAAGCCTCGCAAAACGAGGCTTCCCGAGAGGCTTAATCGCAGGTCACGATCTTCATCGCCAGGCCGCCGCGCGAGGTTTCGCGGTATTTGGCGTTCATATCTTTACCCGTTTCGTACATGGTTTCGATAACTTTATCGAGACAGACGCGCGGTTCGCTGGTGCGGCGCAGCGCCATACGCGCCGCGTTCACCGCCTTCACGGAGGCGATCGCGTTACGCTCGATGCACGGCACCTGCACCTGTCCGGCGACCGGGTCGCAGGTCAGTCCCAGGTTATGTTCCATACCGATTTCAGCCGCAATGCATACCTGAGTCGGGCTTGCGCCCAGCAGCTCTGCCAGACCCGCCGCCGCCATGGAGCAAGCCACGCCGACTTCACCCTGACAGCCCACTTCCGCACCGGAAATGGAGGCGTTCATCTTGTACAGTGAGCCAATCGCGCTGGCGACCAGCATGTATCGCGCCAGTGAGTTTGCGTTCACTTCGCGGATAAACTTGTCGTAATAAGCCAGCACCGCCGGAACGATACCGCACGCACCGTTGGTTGGCGCGGTGACGACGCGGCCGCCCGCGGCGTTCTCTTCGTTCACCGCCAGTGCGAACATGTTGATCCAGTCGACAACGGCCATCGGGTCGGTCGTGGTTTTGTCGGTGCTGACCAGCATACGGCGCAGCGCTGCCGCACGGCGCGGCACCCGCAGCTTGCCCGGCAGAACGCCTTCGGTGGTGATCCCGCGCTCGATGCCGCCGCGCATCACGTCCCAGACGTTTGCAAAGTGTTGCTCCAGCTCTTCTTTGCTGTGCAGCGCCAGTTCGTTTTTCATCATCAGGCCGGAGAGAGAAAGCCCCGTTTCCTGGCAGTGGCGCTGTAAGTCCGCCGCGTTTTTGTACGGATAAGGCACTTCAACAGCAGAACTGTTGGTTTGACCAAAGTGGTCTTCGTCGACGATAAAACCGCCGCCGATGGAGTAATACGTCTGGCTGTAAACCGCCTTGTCGCCGGCCAGCGCGGTAATGCGCATGCCGTTTTCGTGCAGCGACAGGTTGTCAGCATGGAAGTTCATGCAGTGATCAACCGGGAATTCAACCTCATGCTCGCCGTTCGCCAGCAGTAAACGACCGTGGGTGTTTACGTCCTGGATGAAGCCTGGGATCGCGTCAATATCAACGGTGTCCGGCAGGTTTCCCGCCAGGCCCATGATAATGGCGATATCGGTATGGTGGCCCTTACCGGTCAGGGAAAGGGAACCGTATACATCGACAACCACGCGGGTGATGTCGTGCAAAATGCCGCGTGCAATCAAGTCATCCGTGAATTGTTTACCGGCCTTCATTGGTCCGACGGTGTGAGAGCTGGAAGGACCAATACCGATTTTGAAGATATCGAATACGCTAATCATGATGCGTCCATTGCTATCAGTCAGAGGGGAGGAGTGCGCCGCCCGAGAGCGGCGCAGGAGGTATTAGCTGAACAGCGAGTAGAAAATAGCGGAGATGGCAATCAGGCCCATAATCACAACGAAAACGTTGCTGATATGGCCGCTGTATTTACGCATCGCAGGCACTTTCTGAATCGCGTACATCGGCATCAGGAACAGAATCATCGCGATAACCGGGCCGCCCAGGGTTTCAATCATGCCCAGGATGCTTGGGTTCAGGGTCGCTACCGCCCAGGTGGTGAGCAGCATGAACAGCGCAGTGATTTTGTTCAGCTTGTTGATTTCAATGCTCTTACCTTTACCGCGCAGAGATTTAATCACCATACCGTTGAAGCCTTCACGTGCGCCCAGGTAGTGGCCCAGGAAGGATTTGGTGATAGCGATAATCGCGATGATCGGTGCCATCCACGCAATCAGCGGTGCGTTAAAGTGGTTTGCCAGGTAAGACAGGATAGAGATGTTCTGCTCTTTCGCCGCCGCCAGATCCGCAGGGGAGAGGCTCAGCACGCAGCTGAAGACGAAGAACATCACGGTCAGAACCATCATCACGTGAGCGCGCGCCAGAATGCTGGAGCACTTCTTCTCTGCACCGTTGCCGTACTCTTCACGCTTCGCAACCGCGAAGGAGGAGATGATTGGCGAGTGGTTGAAGGAGAACACCATTACCGGAATGGCCAGCCACAGCGTCAGCAGCAGGCCGTTACCGGTCGCGGATGCGCTGCTCATGGACAGGGTTTCCAGCGCCGCACCGTTCCACTGTGGGATCAGGTAGCAGGCCAGGACCATCAGGGCGGCAACAAACGGGAACACCAGAATGCTCATCGCTTTAACGATCATCTGCTCGCCGAAGCGCACGATGGTCATCATGCCGACGATCAGGATCAGAGACAGAATGGCGCGCGGTGGCGGCGTCATCTGCAGCTGGTGCGTCATGAAGCTTTCAACGGTGTTGGTGATGGCGACGCTGTAAACCAGCAGAATCGGGTAAATGGCGAAGAAGTAGAGCAGGGTAATCAGTTTACCTGCGCCGATGCCGAAGTGCTCTTCAACCACTTCCGTAATGTCTTCGCCCGGATTTTTACCGGACAGCACGAAGCGGGTCAGGCCGCGGTGTGCAAAGAAGGTCATCGGGAAAGCGATGATCGCCATGATGATCAGCGGGATCAGACCGCCGACGCCTGCGTTGATAGGAAGGAACAGTACACCAGCGCCGATTGCCGTGCCGTAAAGGCCAAGCATCCACATGGTATCCGTTTTGCGCCAACCGCTTCGGGAATCAATCGAAGCAACGGTGCTGGTTTGAGTGGTTTCCATCTGTATCTCCTGGAGGAAGCAAATTGTCAGGTTTCTAGTCAAATCCGATGAAAAAGTGCCTGACGGTAATATGAAATTCGTTCAGTGACGGTTTTTTAATAATTTTCGCCCGTAACTATTGGCGGGCGGAAAGATACATTCAAGTTATGAATCCTTCAGTGATCCTGATCCCAAATGCAATAATCCACTCTCTATGTGGGCATGTTTAGACCATTTATCTGTTAAAAAAACATCAAAGAGAATTTACGGGCGCGAAGGCTACCATTAACGACATGTAGCCTGAAAGACTGGGCCGTAAGTTAGGAGACTTACGCTGTAAAGAAATGGCTTTATAGGATTTTGTGGCAGGTAATTTTGATTAAGGCTGATAATTTACGGTTTGTCATTCCAGGTAATCGTTTGCGTTGGGGATGGATTAGTAAATGACATAGAAGATGCTAATGAATTGCATCAGTAATAAAAAAGCCGGAACGCGTTGGACGCGATCCGGCTTCAACAGAGGAGAAAAGCGTTATTTGATGATTTCGTAGCAAGGGATGTAGGCCGAACCCGGCAGCTTCATGCGGTGCTGAGCGACAAAGCCCTGCAGCATGTCATCCATGCGGCGCATCATCTCCGGGTCGCCGTGGATCTTATACGGCCCAAACTCTTCTATGGCGCGGATACCGACCTCTTTCACGTTACCCGCCACGATGCCGGAGAAGGCGCGACGCAGGTCGGCAGCCAGCACTTCCACAGGCTGGTCGGGATACAGTTTCAGGTTCGCCATATTCTCATGCGATGGCTCAAACGGGATCTGCAGATCCGGCGCGATGCGGATCGACCAGTTAAAGCTGTAGGCATCGCCGGTATCGCGACGGTTCTCTTTCACCAGCGGCATCGCTTTTTTCATCTGGCGGGCCACTTCCGCGGCATCGTCAATGATGATGCGATAGTGACGACGCGCATCTTCACCAAGGGTGTGCACGATAAATTCGTCCAGCACGCGGAAGTAGTCGGCGCTCTCTTTCGGCCCGGTCAGGATCAGCGGCAGGACCTGGTTTTTGTTTGCCGGGTTCATCAAAATACCCAGCAGGTAAAGCAGCTCTTCTGCCGTGCCTACGCCGCCCGGGAAGATGATAATGCCGTGGGCGATACGGACAAACGCTTCAAGGCGTTTCTCGATATCCGGCATGATGATCAGTTCATTCACCAGCGGGTTAGGCGGTTCAGCCGCAATAATGGACGGTTCGGTCATGCCGATGAAACGCCCTTCTTTATAGCGCTGCTGGGCATGACCCACCGCCGCCCCTTTCATTGGCGCTTCCATCGCACCCGGGCCACAGCCGGTGCAGATGTTAAGCTCGCGCAGGCCAAGCTGGGTGCCTACCCGGCGGGCATACAGGTATTCGGTTTCGTTAATGGAGTGCCCGCCCCAGCAGACAACCATATTCGGCGCTTCGCCCACGTGCAGGGCACGGGCGTTGCGCAGAATAGAGAATACAAGGTTTGTAATATGGACGGAGCTTTCCAGGTCGAGGTGCTGGAAGCGCCCGGCATTGTGGATCTGTCCGTTCACGAACAGAATGTCGCGCAGCACGGCAAACAGGTTGGCCTGCAGAGAGCGAATAATGCGACCGTCGACAAAGGCCTCTTCCGGCGGGTTGATGACCTCAAGCTTCACGCCGCGCTCGCGGCGCAGCACGTTGATATCAAAGCTTTCGAAGCGGGACAGCAGCTCTTTACTGTTGTCGGTCAGGCTTCCGGAGTTCAGTACGGCAAGTGAACAGTTACGAAACAGTTGATAAAGGTCGCTACTGGCCGTGCGTTTAAGCATGTCCACTTCCAGCTGCGACAACATATCCATTGAGCCAAGCGGGCTAATATGTGTAATCAAGTGAGCTCCTTACGGGACGATTATCGTCTTTCCCTGTTGATTACAATAGCCCTGGCTTATGACGTTTCACAACACCCGGCGCGGAATACCGGCCGCATATTATGAAAATATTTATATTACTGCCGGACTAGCCGCCCGGTGGCAGGCACAAAATCGGTATTGGTACGCCACGGGTTGATGTCCAGACCGCCGCGGCGGGTGTAGCGCGCGTAAACGCTCAGCTTTTCAGGCTGGCAGAAGCGCATGATGTCGTTAAAAATGCGCTCCACGCACTGCTCGTGGAATTCGTTGTGATGGCGGAACGACACCAGATAGCGCAGCAGCTTTTCCCGATCGATTTTCGGGCCGCGGTACTGGATCTGCACCGAGCCCCAGTCCGGCTGATGGGTAATCAGGCAGTTGGACTTCAGCAGATGGCTGACCAGCGTCTCTTCAACAACCTTGCCGCTTGCCGCGTTTTCGAGGTAGTCGGTACTGAACTCGTAGCTTTCAACTTCAATGTCCTGATCGTCAATGCAGGCGCCGCTGAAGTGGGCGATGGGTTGCCCTTCCAGCTCGTGCAGGCGGTACAGCGAAACCGCTACGTCGCCCTGGGCGCAGGCGCGTAAATCCCGTTCCAGCGTGCGCTGTACGTCGTCCCAGCTGTCGAATTTGGTCTGGTTAAAGCTATTGAGATAGAGCTTGAAGCTTTTCGACTCGACCAGGTTAACGCTGGCGTAATCCAGCTCCACATGACCGACGGCCACCTGCGGCAGGCCGCGAGCGTTAAGCCAGGACAGCTCGTATAGCGTCCAGATATCGCCGCCCACAAACGGCAGCGCGTCGGCGTGCAGGCCTAGCGGATCGCGGTTCAGGCTGCGCGGCACGCCCTGCAGCAGGCTTGCATCGTAGGTGTCGCGGTAGTCGGTCGATTTGCCCAGCGTTAAGCCGGTTAACGCCTGATGATTTTCGTAAGACATGTTTCATAGCCACTTTACAGGTACACTTATGGGCTGAGTTTATCCTGTCTTACAAGAAGAGAGAAATCGGTGGATATCGAAACTGCAAATGCCCTTACGACCTTCACGACCCGCTACTGCGACGCATGGCATGAAAAGCAGGGTACGTGGCCGCAAAGCGCCGATCTTTATGGTGTGCCATCGCCATGCATTATCTCAACCCTTGAGGACAGCGTACTCTGGCAGCCCAAACCCTTCACGGGTGAGCAGAATGTAAATGCGGTTGAACGCGCAATGGACCTTGTGGTACAACCAGCGGTTCATGCGTTTTATACCACGCAGCTAGCGGGGGATATGGCCGCGCGCTTTGCCGACATATCGCTGACGCTGTTGCAGACCTGGAGTGAAGACGACCTCCAGCGCGTTCAGGAAAACCTGATTGGCCATCTGGTCACGCAAAAACGCCTTAAGCTTTCTCCGACGCTCTTTATCGCTACCCTGGACAGCGAGCTGGATATTATTTCCGTCTGCAACCTGTCCGGAGACGTCGTTAAAGAGACGCTCGGCACCCGCAAACGCGACGTACTCGCCCCTTCACTTGCGGATTTCCTTAGCCAGCTTGAGCCCCTTCTGTAATCCATGATGCTACTGCGTGTGTAAGAGATCTCTTACAAGGTTTGTGAGACATCGCTTAAACATTCAGGATTGTCTCATCGGATTCATATCATTATTGCCCTATTTTTCATTTGCTTATGGGGTTTTTGTGACTTTGTAGATGATGCGCTACTGCATACAGCGCTTACAGAGTGGGTTGTAAGACGAAGCGGAATAGCGGATTCTATCTCTGTCGACAGGATGCCGACACGAGAGACGAACATCAGGATGATGGCGTTTCTTACAAAGGACTCGTCAGGATGGCGCTGCAGGAAGGCTTCAGGATGAAGCAAAGTGGATATCGCAGGATGCGTAAGGGACACCTCCAGGAAGGAGAACGAGAGCCGGTCAGGATGGTCGGTGGGTCAGGATGGCCAGGACGTTTCAGGATGAGACAAACACGTCAGGAAGATGTGTGCAGGATGCAAAAGGTTGACGGATGACCAGGCCTTCGGGCATCAGGAAAAGTTGTCACGGACGAGCAGGGAGCACGAATTGTAGCTGGAATGCTGCGAAACGAACCGGGAGCACTGTTTTTACAGTGCTCCCTTTTTTTATTTCTACCTTCTGCAATGCTATGCTGCGCGCCGTTCATTTTTTCAGTTGAGGTTCCCATGACGCAACACGATAGCGTTCGTGCTCAGTTGCACGCCATCGAGGCACGCCTGCGCCAACATCAGCTGTGGCAGGAAACTGCGCCGCAGCCAGAGGCGTTTGCAAGCACTCAGCCCTTCTGCCTGGATACGCTGGAGCCGTTTGAGTGGCTGCAGTGGGTATTGATTCCGCGCATGCACGCGCTGCTGGATGGAGGTCATCCTCTCCCGCAGGATTTTGCGGTTTCTCCTTATTATGAAATGGCGCTCGATGCATCGCATCCGGCGCGCCCGGTCATGCTGCCTGAACTGGAACGCCTGGATGCGCTGTTTGCCGGTGATAATGCATGACGCTTGAGATCCTCTATCAGGACGAGTGGCTGGTGGCGGTGAATAAACCGTCGGGCTGGCTGGTACACCGCAGCTGGCTGGACCGCGACGAGAAGGTCGTGGTAATGCAGACCGTACGCGACCAGATTGGTCAGCATGTCTTTACCGCCCATCGTCTGGACAGACCAACCTCCGGCGTCCTGCTGATGGGGTTGTCCAGCGAAGCTGGGCGTTTGTTGTCTCAGCAGTTTGAACAGCACCAGATGCAAAAGCGCTACCACGCGATTGTGCGCGGCTGGCTGACGGATGCCGCCACGCTGGATTATCCGCTGGTGGAAGAGCTGGACAAAATTGCCGATAAATTCGCCCGTGATGACAAAGGCCCACAGCCGGCCGTGACGGATTACCGCGGGATGGCGACCGCGGAAATGCCCGTCGCCACCGGCAAATTCCCCACCACGCGCTACAGCCTGGTTGAGCTTTTGCCTAAAACCGGGCGCAAGCACCAGCTACGCCGCCACCTTGCGCACCTGCGTCACCCGATAATCGGCGACAGCAAGCACGGCGATCTTCGCCAGAACCGCAGCGCGGCGGAACATTTTGGCTGTCATCGTCTGATGCTGCACGCAAGTGAGCTAAGCCTGACGCACCCGTTCACCGGCGAGCCGTTGACTATCCGCGCGGGGCTGGATGACGTCTGGATGCAGGCGCTGTCACAGTTTGGCTGGCTTGGACAACTCCCCGAAAATGAAAGGGTTGAGTTTGTCCCGGGCAACGTTCAGGATGAACAGCAGACGCAATAATGACGGGAGCAAAGCATGGCTGAAGTAGGCATTTTTGTCGGCACGATGTACGGCAATTCGCTGCTGGTGGCGGAAGAGGCAGAGGCAATCCTCGCGAACCAGGGCCATAAGGCCACGGTGTATGAAGATCCGGAACTGGCCGACTGGGAAAAATACAAAGATAAATACATCCTGGTGGTGACCTCCACGACCGGACAGGGCGACCTGCCGGACAGCATCGTGCCGCTGTTCCAGGGCATTAAAGACCAGCTTGGCTACCAGCCTGACGTTCACTACGGCATCATTGCCCTGGGCGACAGCTCTTACGCCAATTTCTGCGGCGGCGGCAAGCAGTTCGATGCGCTCCTGCAGGAGCAGAGCGCCCAGCGCGTCGGCGAAATGCTGCTGATTGACGCGGGCGAACACCCGGAACCAGAAAGCGAATCCAACCCGTGGGTTGAGCACTGGGCAACGCTGCTTAACTAGTTTTGTAGTTTGTACGCCGGGTCAGGCGAAGCCGCCACCCGGCAACAAAGCCGCACGAAAACCTCAATTCCGTGAACCATCTTCCACTGCTTTGGGCTTATGCCCCAAACCGCGTCTCACTCCCCCTTCAATGTTGTGTCGATGCACGGTGAGGAAGAGCGCCACTCCTTCATATACTTTTCCCGTCAGTTACCCAATAAGGCAGCGCTTCACCATAAAACGGCCTTCAGCCGTACCAAAACTGCCGAACACTTATCTCTCATTCTGATTACCCTACAGGTGCTGTACAGAATGAACCAGGCGAAAGCTATGATTCAGGAGTGCAACTATGAGTACATTAAGCCAGGCGGCGAGCAGCGCAGAGAAGCGCACTAACGCTCGCTACTGGATCGTGGTGATGCTGTTTATCGTCACGTCCTTCAACTACGGTGACCGCGCCACGCTGTCGATTGCCGGATCTGAGATGGCAAAAGATATCGGGCTTGATCCGGTCGGCATGGGTTACGTTTTCTCAGCGTTTTCGTGGGCCTATGTCATTGGGCAAATTCCCGGCGGCTGGCTGCTTGACCGCTTCGGCTCCAAACGCGTCTATTTCTGGTCCATCTTTATCTGGTCGATGTTCACCCTGCTGCAGGGCTTCGTTGATATCTTCAGCGGCTTCGGCATTATCATTGCGCTCTTTACCCTGCGCTTCCTGGTGGGCTTAGCCGAAGCGCCGTCCTTCCCCGGCAACAGCCGCATTGTGGCAGCCTGGTTCCCGGCGCAGGAGAGGGGAACGGCGGTGGCGATTTTTAACTCCGCACAGTACTTCGCAACGGTCATCTTTGCGCCAATCATGGGCTGGCTGACGCACGAGGTGGGTTGGTCGCACGTCTTCTTCTTCATGGGCGGGCTTGGGATCGTCATCAGCTTTATCTGGCTGAAGGTGATTCACGAGCCGAACCAGCACCCGGGCGTGAACAAAAAAGAGCTGGAGTACATTGCCGAGGGCGGGGCGCTGATCAACATGGATCAGAAATCCGAAAAAGCAAAAGTGCCGTTCAGCCAGAAATGGGCGCAGATCAAACAGCTCGTCGGCTCGCGCATGATGATCGGTATTTATCTGGGCCAGTACTGTATCAACGCCTTAACCTACTTCTTCATTACCTGGTTCCCGGTTTACCTGGTGCAGGCGCGCGGCATGTCGATTCTTAAAGCGGGGTTTGTCGCCTCGATCCCGGCTATCTGCGGCTTTGTGGGCGGGGTACTCGGCGGTGTGATTTCCGACTGGCTGATGCGCCGTACCGGTTCCCTGAATATCGCGCGTAAAACGCCGATTGTGCTCGGTATGCTGCTCTCCATGACCATGGTGTTCTGTAACTACGTCAGCGCGGAATGGATGATCATCGGCTTTATGGCGATGGCTTTCTTCGGCAAAGGCATAGGCGCGCTGGGCTGGGCGGTGATGGCGGATACGGCGCCAAAAGAGATCAGCGGCCTGAGCGGCGGCCTGTTCAATATGTTTGGCAACATCTCCGGGATTGTTACGCCAATCGCCATCGGCTACATCGTAGGTACGACGGGCTCCTTCAACGGCGCGCTGATCTACGTGGGGGTTCATGCCCTGGTGGCGGTGCTGAGTTACCTGGTACTGGTGGGCGATATTAAACGCGTCGAGCTTAAACCTGTTGCGGAGCGTGGATGATGACAACGCAATCAAGCCCAATCGTGACTGATATGAAGGTCATTCCGGTAGCCGGTCAGGACAGCATGCTGCTCAACATTGGCGGCGCGCACAACGCCTGGTTTACCCGCAATATTGTGGTGCTCACCGACAGCGCAGGAAATACCGGCGTGGGCGAAGCGCCGGGCGGGGAGGTGATTTACCAGACGCTGGTGGAGGCCATTCCGCAGGTGGTCGGGCAGGAAGTCGCCCGCCTGAACAAAGTGGTTCAGCGGGTGCATAAAGGCAATCAATCGGCAGATTTTGACACCTTCGGGAAAGGTGCCTGGACCTTTGAGCTGCGCGTGAATGCGGTTGCCGCGCTGGAGGCCGCGCTGTTGGATTTACTCGGCAAAGCGCTGAACGTGCCGGTCTGCGAACTGCTGGGGCCGGGCAAACAGCGCGATGCGGTGACGGTTCTCGGTTATCTTTTCTATGTGGGCGATCGCAATAAAACCGACCTGCCGTATCTGGAACGCTCCCCGGGCAACCATGAATGGTATCACCTGCGCCATCAGGAAGCGCTCTCCAGCGAGGCGGTAGTTCGCCTGGCGGAAGCCGCGCAGGACCGCTACGGCTTTAAAGATTTTAAGCTTAAGGGCGGCGTGCTCCCCGGCGAGCAGGAGATTGAAAGCGCGCGTGCGCTGAAAAAACGCTTCCCGGACGCGCGGATCACCGTCGATCCCAACGGCGCGTGGCTGCTGGATGAAGCGATCGACCTTTGCAAAGGTCTGGGGGACGTGCTGACCTACGCTGAAGATCCCTGTGGTGCCGAGCAGGGCTTCTCAGGCCGCGAGGTGATGGCGGAGTTCCGCCGGGCAACCGGCCTGCCGGTCGCCACCAACATGATCGCCACCAACTGGCGCGAAATGGGTCATGCGGTCATGCTCAATTCGGTGGACATTCCGCTGGCAGACCCGCATTTCTGGACGCTTTCAGGCGCGGTGCGCGTGGCGCAGCTCTGCGACGACTGGGGTCTGACCTGGGGATGTCACTCTAACAACCATTTCGATATCTCGCTGGCGATGTTTACCCACGTTGGCGCGGCGGCACCGGGTAATCCGACCGCCATCGACACCCACTGGATTTGGCAGGAGGGGGAAGCCCGCCTGACTCAAAACCCGCTGGAGATCAAAAACGGCAAAATTGCCGTACCGGATGCGCCGGGGCTGGGCGTGGAGCTTGACTGGGATCAGATCCACAAAGCGCACGAGGCGTATAAAAAGCTGCCGGGCGGCGCGCGTAACGACGCAGGCCCGATGCAGTACCTTATCCCCGGCTGGACATTTGACCGTAAGCGCCCTGTTTTTGGACGTCACTGATAAAAGGATTGAACCATGAACACATTTACTACCCCTGTCGTCACTTCCATGCAGATCGTTCCGGTTGCGGGCCATGACAGCATGCTGATGAACCTGAGCGGCGCGCACGCGCCATTCTTTACCCGCAATATTGTGATTATCAAAGACAATTCCGGGCATACCGGCGTGGGTGAAATCCCGGGCGGCGAGAAGATCCGCAAAACGCTGGAAGAGGCTACTCCGCTGGTTGTAGGCAAAACGCTGGGTGAATATAAAAACATCCTGAATACCGTGCGCAGTAATTTTGCCGACCGTGATGCGGGCGGGCGCGGGCTGCAAACGTTCGACCTGCGCACCACTATCCATGTGGTGACCGGTATTGAAGCCGCGATGCTGGATCTGTTAGGCCAGCATCTGGGCGTAAACGTTGCCTCCCTGTTGGGCGACGGCCAGCAGCGCAGCGAAGTGGAAATGCTGGGCTACCTGTTCTTTGTCGGCAACCGCAAGCTGACGCCGCTGCCGTACCAGAGCCAGCCGGACGAAAAATGCGACTGGTATCGTATTCGTCACGATGAGGCCATGACACCGGATGCGGTGGTACGCCTGGCAGAAGCGGCTTACGAAAAATATGGCTTCAATGATTTCAAGCTGAAAGGCGGCGTGCTGGCCGGAGAAGAAGAGGCGGAAGCCATTACCGCGCTGGCAAAACGCTTCCCGCAGGCGCGCGTGACGCTGGATCCTAACGGCGCATGGTCGCTTGATGAAGCGATTAAAATCGGTAAGCAGCTTAAAGGCGTGCTGGCCTACGCGGAAGATCCGTGCGGCGCTGAGCAGGGTTTCTCAGGCCGCGAGGTGATGGCGGAGTTCCGTCGGGCGACCGGTTTGCCAACGGCTACCAATATGATCGCTACCGACTGGCGTCAGATGGGGCATACCTTGTCCTTGCAGTCTGTCGATATTCCGCTGGCGGACCCGCACTTCTGGACGATGCAGGGATCGGTTCGCGTGGCGCAGATGTGCCATGAATTCGGCCTGACCTGGGGTTCGCACTCCAACAACCACTTCGATGTCTCTCTGGCAATGTTTACCCACGTGGCGGCGGCGGCCCCCGGCAAGATTACCGCTATCGATACCCACTGGATTTGGCAGGAAGGCAACCAGCGCCTGACGAAAGCGCCGTTTGAAATCAAAGGCGGCATGGTGCAGGTTCCTTCTACGCCGGGTCTGGGCGTTGAGCTGGATATGGACCAGGTGATGAAGGCCCACGAGCTGTATCAGAAACACGGCCTCGGCGCGCGTGACGATGCGCTGGCGATGCAGCATTTGATCCCTGACTGGACATTCGACAATAAACGTCCGTGCATGGTACGATAAACGCATTGGGACCGCTCCCACGAGCGGTCATTTACGTGGTGTATGCTTAACGTAATTAACATGCGTAAGGATGGCTTATGAAAATTGTTATCGCGCCGGACTCGTACAAGGAAAGCCTGAGCGCGCTTGAGGTCGCGACGGCGATAGAGAACGGTTTTCGCGAAATTTTCCCGACGGCGGAATACGTCAAACTTCCGGTAGCGGACGGCGGTGAGGGGACGGTAGAGGCGATGGTTGCAGCCACGGCAGGGCGGATTGTCCCTGTGCCGGTTACCGGCCCGCTGGGCGAGCGTGTGGAAGGATTTTTCGGGCTTTCCGGCGATGAGCAGAGCGCCTTTATCGAGATGGCCGCGGCGAGTGGTCTTGAGCTGGTCGCGCCCGCGCAGCGTAATCCACTGAAAACCACCTCCTGGGGCACCGGTGAGCTGATCCGCCATGCGCTGGATGCGGGCGTTAAGCATATTATTATCGGTATCGGCGGCAGCGCGACGAACGACGGCGGTGCAGGCATGGTGCAGGCGCTGGGCGCAAAGCTGCTGGACGCTAAAAAGCAGCCTGTTGCGCAGGGCGGCGGCGAACTGGCGCGTATCGAGCATATCGATCTCAGCGGTCTGGACAAGCGTCTGGCAGACTGCCGAATTGAAGTGGCCTGTGACGTCACCAACCCGTTAATCGGTGAAGACGGTGCTTCTGCCGTGTTTGGCCCACAGAAGGGGGCGACGCCGGAGATGATTGTTACCCTGGACCACGCGCTGGCGCATTACGCGCAGGTTATTGCCCGGGATCTGGATATTGACGTTGTTAATCTCGATGGCGGCGGTGCGGCGGGCGGAATGGGCGCTGCGCTGTATGCCTTCTGCGGCGCGCAGCTGCGTCAGGGAATCGAGATCGTCACCGACGCGCTGCATCTGGCCGAACAGGTTGCAGACGCTGATTTAGTCATTACGGGTGAAGGGCGCATCGACAGCCAGACCATTCACGGTAAAGTGCCGGTCGGCGTGGCGAAAGTGGCTAAACGCTACAACAAACCGGTTATCGGAATTGCGGGTAGCCTGACGGCGGATGTGGGCGTGGTGCATAATCACGGTATCGACGCCGTGTTCAGCGTGCTCTATACCATTTGCTCGCTGGAAGACGCGCTGGAAAACGCCAGCAAGAATGTGCAAATGGCCGCGAGGAATATTGCTGCGGTGTTGAAGGTGGGGCAGACAGGGTAGCTTCCCCTCACCCCGCCCTCTCCCCTAAGGGCGAGGGAGAAAAAATCGCACAGTTCTATCCCCTCTCCCTTTTGGGGAGAGGGTTAGGGTGAGGGGTAGCGCCACCGGGCGTTTGCCTCAGTTCCCCAGCACCTTCATCGCTTCCCGCGTCACATTATCCATCTCATCCAGAAGCTCCAGAAACTCAGGTTCAAGATCGGACTCTGGCGTTCCGGCACGCAGCTGCTGTTCCAGCAGCTGGCAGAGATTTTTTAGTCGGGGCACGCCGCTATAGCCGCAGCTGCCGTGCAGCTTATGGATAGCTTCCATCAAACCTTCAGGATTTTCACCTACCAGCTGCTCTTCAACCTTATTGCGGATCTCCGGCAGGAACGCGACCAGCATTTGCAGCATGTCGCGGGCTAAATCGGCTTTCCCCGCCGCCTGGCGAAGCGCAAGCTGCCAGTCAAAAGTGGCGTTTGGATTAACGTTGATCTCGGCGGATTCGCTCGTGAAGATATAGGTTCCGCCTATATGCCCCGGCTTATAGCGTATCAGGAGGTTGTGCAGTTTCTCTTCGTCGATGGGTTTTGCCAGGTAATCATTCATCCCGGCACTCAGCAGCTTCTCTTTTTGACCGGCCATCGCGTGCGCGGTCACGGCAATCACCGGGGTTTGCTGCTGGTGAGGGAGCTGGCGGATCAGCTCGCAGGCGCGAATACCATCCATGCCCGGCATCTGAATATCCATCAGAATCAAATCGAACTGCATCTGTTTCGCCCGTTCAACCGCCTGGGAGCCGCTGGTGCACAGTTCGACGTGCTGAACCTGATCCTCCAGCAGCACGCCGATGAGCTTCAGGTTGGCCGGATTATCATCCACCGCCATGACGCTCATCGGCAGTTTTTGCTCGTTATTAACCAGCGGCAGGGCGTGCTGGCTCAGGCGGCAGTATTCCGTCAGCGCAGGCAGCAGGCGAGTGGCGGTAAGCGGTTTAAGCAAACAGGCTGCCGCGCCGTCATTTTTCAACTCTTCCGCATTGATTTGCGCATGGCACGGCAGCGCCAGCAGCAGATAATCCGTCATGGACGCAGCCTTCGCCAGACGCTCCTGCTGCATGGTCAGCTCCCCGGTGAAGGTGACCGGAATGCCCATCAGCAGAATATCGTAATGCTCGATGGCCAGCGCGGAGAAGGTTGGGCTGTAGATAACCTCCAGCGGCGTCGTGCTTAACACATCCAGCGTACATTGCGCCGCCGCGGCATTAGGCTCCACGTAGGCAAGCCGCATTCCCTTCAGGCAATCCGTCACCGGGCCATCGGTCAGCACGTTGGGATTAAGGTCAAGGTTGATGTGGAACCAGAACGTCGAACCACGGTTTGGCTGGCTGTGGAAGGAGATATCGCCGCCCATCTCTTTCACCAGTTTTTGCGTGATCACCAGCCCCAGCCCTGTTCCGCCGTGACGCCTTGAGATACTGGCATCCGCCTGGCGAAACGCCTGGAACAGACGCGACTGATCGCGTTCGGGGATGCCGATACCGGTATCGCGGATCTGGATCTCAACCTGCACCTTGTTGTTACTGATAGAGCGTCGTTCCACCAGGATGTCGATGTTGCCGCTTTCGGTAAACTTGATGGCATTCCCGACAAGGTTAGTGATGACCTGCTGGAGACGCAGCGGGTCGCCGATAACGTTATCCGGCACGTCGTTCTTAATGTTGAGCGTCAGCTCAAGCCCTTTATCATGAGACGAGTGTGCAAGCAGCGTGACCACTTCATCCAGCGTGCTGCGAAGCGGGAACGGAATGCTCTCCAGAATCAGCTTGCCCGCCTCCAGCTTGGAGAAGTCCAGCACGTCGTTAATGATTGCCAGCAGGTTATTGGCCGAGCGTTCAATCGTGTGAAGATGGTCGCGCTGGGTGGGATTAAGCTCGCTTTTAAGCGTCAGGCGGGTAAAGCCGATCACGCCGTTCAGCGGCGTGCGCAGCTCGTGCGACATATTCGCGAGAAATTCAGACTTAATACGCGCCGCTTCCTGGGCGCGCTTTTTCGCCAGGTCCAGCTCGACGTTCTGGATTTCCATCTGCTCAAGCGTTTCACGTAAGTCCGACGTGGCCTGATCGACGTTGTGCTGCATCTCTTCGTGATAGGCCGCCAGCGACATCGCCATCGAGTTGATGCCATTTTTCAGCATATCCAGCTCGCCCAGCATAAATCCTTCCACCCGGCTGTCGAGCTGGCCGCGGCGAATGCGGTCTACGGTGTTGACCATGTTGCGAATAGGCCCCGTCACATCGCGCATCAGTCGCCAGCCGAAGATAAGCGCAATGCCGATACAAAACAGCATCATCACGCCGGAGATAAAGATTTCTTTATACTGCTGCAGGCGTACCGACTTGAGATCCAGCTCCAGCGCCACATATCCCAGCATATTGCTGCTCGATTTGGCATCGGACTGGGCGGACTCATCGGGCGAATAGCTTTCGGAGACGATCGGCGTGCGCAGGATCATGATATCGCCCCGCCGCAGCACCGTGAGGTGGCGCGGGAACGGCGTACCCTCAGGAATTTTCAGGGACGTAGGATCAAGATGAAAATTGGAGGTGACGAACAGGCGGTTGTGTTCGTCGTAAACCGAGATTGCGCGGACGATCTCAGAATGGCGTCGATGCAGTACGCTGATGAGTTGACCAATTGATTCGCGGTTTTGCAGGTTCATTCCGTACTCGCTGGAGACGGCCAGCGGTTCAATAATGCTGGCTCCGGCATCTTCGAGCTGGCGCTGCAAATCGTTATAGCGGTGCACCACAAAGAAGATACTCAGCAGCAAACCGATAAGCACGGTGGGGGCGAGGATCAAAATCATCATGCGAGCACGCAGGCTGTAGTTGGTCATGGAGTTCCGTTATGGGACAATTAGGGTAATTATGTTTATTTGAGAACAATCTCAGCAATGGCGCAATTCTACTCTGCAAAGCGACGCGTTACGACGCGTCAGATCATAACTGTTGAAGCCACGGACCTCGACCCTTTCGGTCAGGGGGTGGCGCGTCACAATGGTAAAGCATTGTTTATCACAGGTTTGCTGCCAACGGAACGCGCAGAAATTACGCTGACGGACGATAAGCGCCAGTACGCACGCGGCCAGGTTAAGCGTCGTCTTAGCGATAGCCCTGAACGCGTAGTGCCGCAGTGCCCGCATTTTGGCGTCTGCGGCGGCTGCCAGCAACAACATGCCAGTCCACTTTTACAGCAAAAAAGCAAAAGCAGCGCGCTGTCTCGCCTGCTTAAGCATGAGGTTAATGACGTTATTGCCGATAAGCCCTGGGGCTACCGTCGCCGCGCGCGGTTGAGCCTCAGCTACCAGCCAAAAGCGGCCCGGCTTGAAATGGGGTTTCGCAAGTCCGGGTCCAGCGATATTGTCGATATCAAGCAGTGCCCCATTCTGGTGCCCCAGCTTGAGGCATTGCTCCCGGAAGTGCGCGCCTGCCTGTCGGCGTTGGAGGGATTACGCCACCTGGGGCACGTCGAACTGGTGCTGGCAAACAATGGTCCGCTGATGGTGCTGCGTCATACTGCACCGCTGTCGACAAAAGACCGCGAAAAACTGGAACGCTTTTCGCATTCTCACGAGCTGGCTCTTTTCCTCGCGCCCCAAAGCGAGATACTTGAGCAGGTAACGGGAGAAGCTCCCTGGTATGCGTCAAACGGGCTACGCTTAACGTTCAGCCCGCGGGACTTCATTCAGGTGAACGACGGCGTAAATCAGCAGATGATTGAAAAAGCGCTGGCGTGGCTGGATGTTCAGCCAGACGATCGGGTGCTCGATCTCTTTTGCGGAATGGGGAATTTCACCCTCCCTCTGGCGCAGAAAGCGGCCAGCGTGGTGGGCGTAGAAGGCGTCGAGGCGCTGGTGGCAAAAGGGCAGGAAAATGCTCTACAGAACGGCTTGCACAATGTGACATTTTTTCATCAAAACCTTGAGGAAGATGTTACTCAACAGCCGTGGGCAAAACAGGGCTTCGATAAAATACTTCTCGACCCTGCACGTGCAGGCGCACCTGGCGTAATGCAGCATATAATTAAACTCGCGCCGACGCGCGTGGTCTATGTTTCCTGTAACCCGGCAACGCTTGCCCGTGACAGCGAGGCGTTAGTCAGTGCGGGTTACCAGATTCAGCGTCTGGCAATGCTGGACATGTTCCCGCACACTGGGCATCTGGAATCGATGGTGTTGTTCGAGCACATCTAATTTGTTTGGCTTGTCGACTTCGACAGGCCCTGGTCCCTAAAGGAGAGGACGATGGTTGCGGTAAGAAGTGCACATCTTAATAAAGCTGGTGAGTTTGACCCACAAAAATGGATCGTAAGTCTGGGGATTTCCAGCCAGCAGTCGTGTGAACGCTTAACCGAAACCTGGGCCTACTGTCTGCGCACCACGCAGGGACATCCGGATGCCGAGCTGCTGCTGTGGCGCGGCATCGAAATGGTCGAAATTTTATCCATGCTCAACATGGATATCGAAACGCTGCAGGCGGCACTTCTGTTCCCGCTTGCCGACGCTAACGTTGTTACCGAAGATGTGCTGGTAGAAAGCGTGGGTAAACCCGTCGTCTCGCTCATTCACGGCGTGCGCGATATGGCCGCCATCCGCCAGCTTAAAGCCGCTCAAACCGATTCCGTCTCCTCCGAACAGGTTGATAACGTTCGCCGGATGCTGCTGGCGATGGTGGATGACTTCCGCTGCGTGGTCATCAAGCTTGCCGAGCGCGTAGCGCACCTGCGCGAAGTCAAAGATGCGCCGGAAGACGAACGCGTCCTGGCCGCCAAAGAGTGTACAAACATCTATGCGCCGCTGGCGAACCGCTTAGGCATCGGTCAGCTGAAATGGGAGCTGGAAGATTACTGCTTCCGCTACCTGCACCCTGCGGAATATAAGCGTATCGCCAAGCTCCTGCACGAGCGCCGTATCGATCGCGAACACTACATCGACGAGTTCGTCGGCGGGCTGCGCCAGTCGATGAAAGAAGAAAACGTGCGCGCCGAGGTATACGGTCGGCCAAAACACATCTACAGCATCTGGCGCAAAATGCAGAAGAAACATCTCGCGTTTGACGAGCTGTTCGACGTGCGTGCCGTGCGTATCGTTGCGGAGCGCCTGCAGGACTGCTATGCCGCGCTGGGGATAGTGCATACTCACTTCCGTCATCTGCCGGATGAGTTCGATGATTATGTTGCGAACCCGAAACCGAACGGCTACCAGTCTATTCATACCGTGGTGCTGGGGCCCGGCGGCAAAACGGTTGAGATTCAGATCCGTACCAAACAGATGCACGAAGACGCCGAGCTGGGCGTCGCCGCGCACTGGAAATACAAAGAAGGCACTTCGGGCGGGGTACGCTCCGGTCATGAAGACCGCATTGCCTGGCTGCGCAAGCTGATTGCGTGGCAGGAAGAGATGGCCGATTCCGGCGAAATGCTCGACGAAGTGCGCAGCCAGGTGTTCGATGACCGGGTATATGTCTTTACGCCGAAAGGCGACGTTGTCGACCTGCCGGCCGGCTCCACGCCCCTCGACTTTGCTTACCACATCCACAGCGACGTGGGGCACCGCTGCATCGGCGCGAAAATTAGCGGGCGCATCGTGCCGTTCACCTATCAGCTGCAGATGGGCGACCAGATTGAAATCATCACCCAGAAGCAGCCGAACCCAAGCCGCGACTGGCTTAACCCGAATCTGGGCTACGTTACCACCAGCCGCGGACGTTCTAAAATTCACGCCTGGTTCCGTAAGCAGGATCGTGACAAAAACATCCTTGCCGGACGCCAGATCCTGGACGACGAGCTGGAGCATATCGGCATAAGCCTGAAAGAAGCAGAGAAGTTCCTGCTGCCGCGCTACAACTTCAACGAGCTTGATGAGCTGCTGGCGGCGATTGGCGGCGGTGATATCCGCCTCAACCAGATGGTGAATTTCCTGCAGGCGCAGTTCAACAAGCCAAGCGCGGCGGAGCAGGACGCGGCGGCGCTGAAGCAGCTGCAGCAGAAAACCTATGCTCCCCAGCAGCGCAGCAAAGACAATGGCCGCGTGGTTGTGGAAGGGGTAGGCAATTTAATGCACCACATTGCGCGCTGCTGCCAGCCTATCCCGGGCGACGACATTGTCGGCTTTATCACTCAAGGGCGCGGGATTTCGATCCACCGTTCCGACTGCGACCAGCTCGCCGAGCTTCAGTCTCACGCGCCAGAGCGCATCGTGGAAGCCGTCTGGGGCGAGAGCTACTCTGCGGGCTACTCGCTGGTGGTGCGCGTCACTGCCAACGACCGCAGCGGCCTGCTGCGCGACATCACGACCATTCTCGCCAACGAGAAGGTTAACGTGCTGGGCGTTGCCAGCCGCAGCGACACCCGCGAGCAGCTTGCCACCATCGATATGACCATCGAAATCTACAACCTGCAGGTGCTGGGCCGCGTGCTCGGCAAGCTGAACCAGGTGCCGGACGTGATTGACGCGCGTCGTCTGCACGGCGGATAAGATTTTCCTCTTTTGTAGGCCGGGTAAGGCGCAAGCCGCCACCCGGCATTTTTTTATCAGGACAGAACCATGACTCAAATCGACCGCCTGCTCGGCATCATGAAACGCCTCCGCGACCCGGAAAACGGCTGCCCGTGGGACAAAGAGCAAACCTTCGCCACCATCGCACCCTATACGCTTGAAGAGACCTACGAAGTGCTGGACGCCATTTCACGCGAAGATTTCGACGACCTGCGCGGCGAGCTGGGCGATCTGCTTTTCCAGGTGGTGTTCTATGCGCAGATGGCGCAGGAAGAGGGGCGTTTTAACTTTGACGATATCTGTGCCGCCATCAGCGACAAGCTGGAGCGTCGCCACCCGCACATTTTTGGCGATGCCGCCGCAGGCACCAGCGCCGAGGTATTGACCCGCTGGGAGCAAATCAAGAGCGCCGAGCGCGCCGAAAAATCCCAGCACTCCGCGCTGGATGACATTCCGCTAAGCCTGCCTGCACTGATGCGCGCGCATAAAATTAAGAAACGCTGCTCTGCCGTTGGCTTTGACTGGCACTCCCTCGGCCCGGTGCTGGATAAAGTGCATGAAGAGATTGACGAAGTCATGCATGAAGCGCAGCAGGCCGTCGTGGATGAAGCAAAGCTGGAGGAGGAGATGGGCGACCTGCTGTTCGCCACCGTCAACCTTTCGCGCCATTTGGGTGTAAAAGCGGAAACCGCGCTGCAAAAAGCGAACCTCAAATTTGAACGCCGCTTCCGTGAAGTTGAGCGGATTGTGGCCTCGCGCGGCCTGGAAATGACCGGAATTGACCTCGAGGCTATGGAAGAAGTCTGGCAGGAAGTAAAACGGCAGGAATATGATCTCTAACGGAATTTTGCGAGCAAGCGCAATTTGTGTGATTTTTTAAATGACAAGCGCTTGATTTGCGTCAAAAACATTTACCCAAAAGGGGCTATTTTCTCACTCCTTATGTTTGTCATGGCCTGGATTGGAGACGGAGAATGAAAGTTTGTGGCGCTCGCCGTGTTCGGGTATACTACTTTCCCGTCCTGGTTATTCCATCGTTTCACCCTAACTTCTCAGGTTCAGCATGACAACGAACTATATTTTTGTGACCGGCGGGGTCGTATCCTCTCTGGGTAAAGGCATTGCCGCAGCCTCCCTCGCAGCCATTCTTGAAGCCCGTGGCCTCAATGTGACCATGATGAAACTGGATCCGTACATCAACGTCGATCCTGGCACCATGAGCCCAACCCAACACGGGGAAGTGTTCGTTACTGAAGACGGCGCTGAAACCGATCTGGATCTTGGCCACTACGAGCGTTTCATCCGTACCAAAATGACCCGTCGTAATAACTTCACGACTGGCCGTATCTACTCTGACGTACTGCGTAAAGAGCGCCGCGGCGACTACCTGGGCGCAACCGTACAGGTGATCCCGCACATCACTAACGCGATCAAAGAGCGTGTCCTTGCCGGTGGCGAAGGCCATGACGTTGTGCTGGTTGAAATCGGCGGTACCGTGGGTGATATCGAATCCCTGCCGTTCCTCGAAGCGATTCGCCAGCTGGCGGTAGACATTGGTCGTGAGCACGCGCTGTTCATGCACCTGACGCTGGTGCCGTACATGGCTGCTGCAGGTGAAGTGAAAACCAAACCGACCCAGCACTCTGTTAAAGAACTGCTCTCCATCGGTATTCAGCCTGACATCCTGGTTTGCCGTTCCGATCGCGCTATTCCAGCGAACGAGCGTGCGAAAATTGCATTGTTCTGTAACGTGCCGGAAAAAGCCGTTATTTCAATGAAAGATGTCGATTCAATTTATAAAATCCCGGGCCTGTTGAAATCACAGGGCCTGGACGATTATATTTGTAAACGATTCAGCTTGAACTGTCCGGAAGCTAACCTGTCTGAATGGGAACAGGTTATTTACGAAGAAGCCAATCCGGGCGGCGAAGTGACTATCGGTATGGTCGGTAAGTACATTGAACTGCCGGATGCCTATAAGTCAGTCATTGAAGCGCTGAAACACGGTGGTCTGAAGAACCGCGTCTCCGTTAACATCAAGCTGATTGATTCGCAGGATGTTGAAACGCGCGGCGTTGAAATTCTGAAAGATCTGGATGCTATCCTTATCCCTGGCGGCTTCGGCTACCGCGGTGTAGAAGGCAAGATCGCCACCGCACGCTATGCGCGTGAAAACAACATTCCATACCTCGGCATCTGCCTGGGTATGCAGGTTGCGCTAATCGAATTCGCGCGCAATGTAGCGGGTATGGAAAACGCGAACTCTACGGAATTTGTGCCAGACTGTAAGTACCCTGTAGTGGCGCTTATTACTGAATGGCGCGATGAAGACGGTAACGTCGAAGTCCGTACCGAGAAGAGCGACCTGGGTGGCACGATGCGTCTTGGCGCACAGGCCTGCCAGCTGTCTGACGATAGCGTGGTGCGTAAGCTGTATGGCGAAACAACCATCACCGAACGCCATCGTCACCGCTATGAAGTCAACAACATGTTGTTGAAACAAATTGAAGCTGCGGGTCTGCGTGTTGCGGGCCGCTCCGGGGACGATCAGTTAGTCGAGATCATTGAGGTGCCAAACCATCCGTGGTTCGTTGCCTGCCAATTCCACCCGGAATTTACTTCAACGCCGCGTGATGGGCATCCGCTGTTTGCAGGCTTTGTGAAGGCCGCCAGCGACTACCAGAAGCGTCAGGCGAAGTAAAAAAAGTTAGAACGGCAACGCGTACCTTGGGTACGCGTTGTTTGTCTGGAGTTTTAGTTTAACTTGTACTGAGGAAAATCTAATGTCCAAAATCGTTAAAGTCATCGGTCGTGAAATCATCGACTCCCGTGGTAACCCGACCGTTGAAGCCGAAGTTCATCTGGAAGGTGGTTTCGTCGGTATGGCAGCTGCTCCATCAGGTGCTTCTACTGGTTCCCGCGAAGCGCTGGAACTGCGCGATGGCGACAAATCCCGCTTCCTGGGCAAAGGCGTACTGAAAGCTGTTGGCGCTGTGAACGGTCCTATTGCTCAGGCAATCCTTGGCAAAGACGCCAAAGACCAGGCTGGCATCGACAAGATCATGATCGATCTGGACGGTACTGAAAACAAATCTAACTTCGGTGCGAACGCAATCCTGGCTGTTTCTCTGGCAAACGCCAAAGCAGCTGCGGCAGCTAAAGGCCAGCCACTGTTCGAGCACATCGCTGAACTGAACGGCACCCCAGGCAAATACTCCATGCCTGTACCAATGATGAACATCATCAACGGTGGTGAGCACGCGGATAACAACGTTGATATTCAGGAATTCATGATTCAGCCAGTTGGCGCGAAATCCCTGAAAGAAGCCGTGCGTATGGGTTCTGAAGTGTTCCACAACCTGGCTAAAGTTCTGAAAGCTAAAGGTATGAACACTGCTGTTGGTGACGAAGGTGGCTACGCGCCAAACCTGGGCTCTAACGCAGAAGCACTGGCAGTCATCGCAGAAGCAGTAAAAGCTGCTGGCTACGAGCTGGGCAAAGACATCACCCTGGCGATGGACTGTGCAGCATCTGAATTCTACAAAGACGGTAAATACGTTCTGGCTGGCGAAGGCAACAAAGCGTTCACCTCCGAAGAGTTCACTCACTTCCTGGAAGACCTGACCAAACAGTACCCAATCGTTTCTATCGAAGACGGTCTGGACGAGTCTGACTGGGACGGTTTCGCATACCAGACCAAAGTACTGGGCGACAAAATCCAGCTGGTTGGTGACGATCTGTTCGTAACCAACACCAAGATCCTGAAAGAAGGCATCGAGAAAGGCATCGTTAACTCCATCCTGATCAAATTCAACCAGATCGGTTCTCTGACCGAAACTCTGGCTGCGATCAAAATGGCGAAAGACGCTGGCTACACCGCTGTTATCTCTCACCGTTCTGGCGAAACTGAAGACGCGACCATTGCCGACCTGGCTGTGGGTACCGCTGCAGGCCAGATCAAAACCGGTTCTATGAGCCGTTCTGACCGTGTTGCTAAATACAACCAGCTGATTCGTATCGAAGAAGCTCTGGGCGAAAAAGCACCATACAACGGTCGTAAAGAGATCAAAGGCCAGGCATAATCGCCTAAGCCTTAAAATGAAAATGCCAGTCGAATGACTGGCATTTTTTTTGCCTATTTAAAATCGACCGCCATTTGCTCCGGGATGGTCAGCCCCTGGGTCGTTTGCACGCAGCGGGCGATGTAGTCCGTGAAGCGTGGGGGTTTTGGCATCCCCATACTGAGCAGCTTATCATTGCTGAAGCGCACGTTCAGCGTGGCAAAGGCCCCGTATAAACGCATGGCTTTCAGCATCAGACGTTCGTTACACGGACCAAAAATATTTTTGAGTTCGCGGCGCATTCTGACCAGCGTTTCGTAGCTTACCTGCGCATACTTATCCCCGACCGGCGCTTTCTCCAGCGCCTGCGCCATTGCATTATCAATGTCTGCGAAGCGAACGCTATTCTCTTCACCCGCTGAAATATGCACAATTTCTCCCGGGCGGGCATCGCTGTAGAGCAGCATGAGCAGCGCATCGGCGCAGTAGTCCACCGGGACGACATCAATCCTGTCTTCCATGGAGCACATGAATTTTTGCAGCATCAGCCCCATGCTAAAGACCCAGAAGATGCTGCTGGAAGGGGCACAGCCGTGGAGCGTATGGCCCACGACGATAGAGGGCCGGGCGATGAGGAGCGGCAGGTTAGGGCAGTGTTGACGCATCAGCTGTTCGATGGTCGATTTTGAATAGGTATATTCCACGAGATGCTCGGCGTTTTCCCTGAACTCGGCGCTTTCCGCTACCAGCGAATCCTGTTCTGGCGTGCAGGACATGGCCGTTCCGACGTGCACGAAGCGCTGCAGGGTTGCCACCTGTTCCATACGGCGAGCCAGCGCTAACGTGCCTTCGACATTCACTTTCCAGATAAGCGGATTGTTTCCAAAGGATGCGACGGCCGCGCAGTTAAGGACATGCGTTACGCTCTCCAGACGCGGATCGTTCAGAAACGTTTCTGGCTGGCTGAGATCGCCAATGAGCACATCCTCGGCTTTCAGCGCGTTTAGCCTGCTTTCATGGACGTTAAACTTGCGCATGTTTTCCTTCACGCGTTCAAGCCCACTTTGCGCGTCATCGGCGCGGGCGAGCAGAACCAGCTTTACGCCTTCTTTGCCATTCAGGATTTTTTCAAGCACTGCTCCACCCAGGAAACCCGTCACGCCTGTAATTAATAACGTCTTCATTGATACCGTCTCATAATGATTGATGAGGCGGATTGTAGGCGTGCAAAAGTAAACGGTATTTAAATAATAAAAGGCCGAAATCAACGGCGCCTTAAGCTTATTTTAAGAAATGAAAAGCAGGGGGAGATATAAGACATTGCGAGTGAGATAAAAATTCAAATTATCGATGCTTTGATTTTTATGTATTGATTTTTAAGGGGTTTATTTTCGTTTTTGTGCCGTTTAATTTAATGCTAAATGTAATAAATAAAATGATTTGTTACACCAATCATTTGCTGGAGAGATATATCAAACAGGATTTAAGCCAAACTGAAACCGATCGCTCGCAGGCTATTTTATTTAGCCTGCGAATGGTTTTCAGAGCAGCAGCGGCAGCGTGGCGCTCGCCGTTTGCTGGCTAACGTCGCCGTAATGGCCATCCAAAGCAATCAGTGACGTGGTCAGCAGCTCGACCAGCAGCATCACGCCAACCTTCGCGTTGAGCGCCCCGGCGCTAAGAGGGCCTTCCGGCTTGGCGGCAACCAGCTGCATATCGCTCAGGGATGCCAGCGGACTGCGGGGCGTATTGCTGAGCGCCAGGACCTTCACGCCGCGCTTGCGGGCAAGCTTCACCACGTGGAGTAAATCACGCGTTGAGCCGGAGCTGGAGATGGCCACGACCAGCGTTTCTTTTGAAAGCGTTGTCGCATTCATTGCCGCACGGTGCATATCGCTAAACAGCTGTGCGGGTTTGCCCAGCCTCAATAACTTGTAGTGGAGATACTCGCCGAGGATCGCGCTGGCCGCTACGCCGTAAATTTGTACGGACTGCGCCCGGTGCAGCGCCAGCGCGGCCTCTTCAAGCAGCGTCCGGTCGAGCAGCCTGGCGGTATCCTGCAAAGCCTGCACCGACTCATCCACAACGGTATCAATCTCATCCCCGGCCTGACGCGCGGGCTGGCCCTGCTGAATATCAAGCGCCAGCGCCATTTTGAATTCGTTATAGCCTTTGCAGCCCAGCGTCCGACAAAGTCGCGTCACGCTGGCCTCGCTGGTGTGACTTTCGCGGGCCAGCTCGGTGATCGTCAGGTACAGCACCCGGGCAGGATCGTTGAGAACAAACTCCCCCAGCTTTTGTTGCGTTGGGCTGTACCCGGAAGCCTCCTGGCGTAGCTTCAGCAGCAGGTTTTCATGGTCTGACATGCAAGATCCTTAATGCGTTTCTCTGCGACTAGTGTGGCGGAAAGCGGGGGAAAGATGCCAGTCATTTCGAAAAAGTATGATCGGCCTCCTGGTTTTTGATGATAATTTTCACTATTAAATATTAATGTGGTAAAAATTTTCATCGTTAAATAAGGGGATGAAAAAATGATGCAAATGTTCAGTGGGGCTTCTTCTGGTGGCTGGTTTGAAAAAGCGCAGCGCTTCGGCAAATCCTTTATGCTGCCCATCGCCGTATTGCCTGCGGCGGGCCTGCTGCTGGGGATCGGCGGCGCGCTATCGAATCCCAATACGCTCGCGGCTTATCCGTTCCTGGACGTTGGCTGGCTACAGGCCATCTTCACCATCATGAGCAGCGCGGGTTCGATTGTGTTTGCGAACCTCTCGGTGCTGTTTGCCGTTGGGGTTGCCGTCGGGCTGGCAAAAAGCGACAAGGGCACGGTAGGCCTGGCGGCATTGCTTGCGTTTCTGGTGATGAATGCCACCATCAACGCGCTGCTGATCCTCACCGGCAAGCTGGCTCTTGAGAACCCGGGAGCGGTGGGGCAGGGCATGACGCTGGGCATTCAGACGCTGGAAACCGGCGTGTTTGGCGGCGTTGTGATTGGCCTCGTAACCTGCATGCTGCATCATCGGTTTAATAAGATTGCCCTTCCGCAGTTCCTGGGCTTCTTTGGCGGCTCACGCTTTGTGCCCATTATTAGCTCGCTGGCGGCAATATTCATCGGCGCGGCAATGACGGTGGTCTGGCCGCATTTCCAGAAACTGATTTTTGGTCTGGGCGGGCTGGTGGATGCCACCGGCTATCTCGGCACCCTGCTGTACGGGTTCATTTTGCGCATGCTCGGCCCGTTCGGTTTGCACCACATCTTCTATCTTCCTTTCTGGACCACCGCGCTCGGCGGGAGCGAGATCGTCAACGGTCATCTGGTTGAGGGCACGCAGCGGATTTTCTTCGCCCAACTGGCCGATCCCACCACGCGTCAGTTTTACGAAGGCACGTCGCGCTTCATGTCCGGGCGCTTCATTACCATGATGTTTGGCCTGCTGGGCGCCTGCCTGGCGATGTACCACACCGCAAAGCCGGAGAACAAAAAGCGCGTGGCCGGGCTGCTGCTTTCAGCGGCGTTAACCTCGTTCCTGACCGGGATTACCGAACCTATCGAGTTCTCCTTCCTGTTTATTGCCCCGGTGCTGTACGTCATTCATGCGCTGTTTGACGGGCTGGCGTTTATGCTCGCACACATGCTGCACATCACCATCGGGCAAACCTTCTCCGGCGGTTTCATTGACTTCGTGCTGTTCGGCATTCTGCAGGGCGAGGCTAAAACGAACTGGATGTTCGTCCCGCTGGTGGGCGTGCCGTGGTTCTTCCTTTACTACTTCACCTTCCGCTATCTGATTAACCGCTTTGATTTCGCCACGCCGGGTCGGGAAAAGGAGGCGATGGCTGACGAAGTTACCCTTGCGCAAAGCGAGCGTGCTGCTGCGGTAATCGCCGGGTTAGGCGGAAAAGAGAACCTCGAAGAGGTGGACTGCTGCGCCACGCGCCTTCGCGTCACGGTCAAAGACGGCAGCCGGGTGAATGAGGCGGCCCTGAAAGCCACCGGCGCGCGCGGCGTTATCGTGCGCGGAAATGGAGTCCAGGTCATATATGGCCCGCACGTCACGATCATCAAAAACGAAGTGGAAGAGATCTTATCGTAATGAAAACTGTACTGGATAATCTGAAGGGAAAGCTGGTCGTCTCCTGTCAGGCGCTGGAGAACGAACCGCTGCACAGTCCGTTTATTATGTCGCGGATGGCGCTGGCGGCGCGTCAGGGCGGGGCCGCAGGCATTCGCGCCAACAGCGTGGCGGATATCGAAGCCATTAAGCAGCAGGTGTCTCTGCCCGTTATCGGCATCATCAAGCGGGATTACCCCGCAAGCGAGGTGTTTATCACCGCGACGATGAAAGAGGTGGATGAGCTGATGACCGTCTCTCCCGAGATCGTTGCGCTTGATGCGACGGCGCGGGAACGACCCGGCGATGACTCTCTGGACGCGCTGGTCACGCGTATTCGATCGCATTATCCCACGGTGCTGCTAATGGCGGATATTTCCACCGTTGAAGAGGCCGTGACGGCGCAGAGGCTTGGCTTCGACTGCGTCGGGACCACGCTATATGGCTACACCGCGGAAACCGCGGGACGTTCACTTCCGCAGGATGACTGCGCGTTCCTGAAAGCGGTGCTGGCTGCCGTGACGCTCCCCGTGGTGGCCGAAGGCAACGTGGATACCCCAGAGCGCGCGGCCAGGTGTCTGGCGCTGGGGGCGCATACGGTCGTCGTCGGCGGGGCGATCACCCGACCACAGCAAATCACTGAACGGTTTATGGCGGCGATTGGCGCGCAAAGCACCGATGGAGCATGACCATCCGGCGGGGATCTGCGATACTTATCGTTTATCCCCTTAACTGAGATGACTATGCAGTACCCGATTAACGAGATGTTCCAGACCCTGCAAGGCGAGGGTTACTTTACCGGCGTCCCCGCCATTTTTATTCGTTTACAGGGATGCCCGGTTGGCTGTGCCTGGTGTGACACCAAACATACGTGGGATAAGCTCGCAGATCGGGAAGTGTCGCTGTTTAGCATTCTGGCGAAAACCAAAGAGAGCGATAAGTGGGGCGCGGGAAGCGCGGAAGATCTGCTGGCCATTATTGGTCGTCAGGGCTGGACGGCTCGCCATGTGGTGATCACCGGGGGGGAACCCTGCATCCACGACCTGATGCCGCTGACCGAGCTGCTCGAAAAGAACGGCTACAGCTGCCAGATCGAAACCAGCGGCACCCATGAGGTGCGCTGTTCACACACGACCTGGGTGACGGTCTCGCCAAAAGTGAATATGCGCGGCGGGTACGACGTATTGTCTCAGGCGCTGGAACGCGCGGATGAGATTAAGCACCCGGTAGGGCGCGTGCGGGATATCGAAGCGCTGGATGAGCTGCTGGCAACGTTAACCGATGAAAAACAGCGTGTGATTGCGCTGCAGCCAATCAGCCAGAAAGACGATGCGACGCGTCTGTGCATTGAAACCTGTATCGCCCGCAACTGGCGGCTGTCGATGCAGACGCACAAGTACCTGAATATTGCCTGAACCCTTCGCGGCCCCGCTTATCGCGGGGCCCGTGCTGAAGGGAGTAACGCCCAGGTTACTGCCGCCGACGCGAGACAAATCGCGCTGTTAAACAGTAACGCATACTGCGCGGCGCTGGCCATTCCCAGCGGCAGCAGCAGCGCGTACAGCGAAGCGGTGACGGCGATCCCCATGGCCCCGCCCAGCGAACTGCCCATCTTATACACTCCTGAGGCCACCCCAACTTTGTTTTCCGGCGCGTTCATCACCGCCGTATCCGTTGACGGCGTGGCATAGCATCCCAGCCCCAGGCCGAATAGAATGTTGCTCAGAAACACGGTGACAATGTAGATCTCCTTGCTTAAAAACGTACAGGAGATCAGCGTGATACCCGTTGCGGTGAGCAGCGGCCCGGTCATCATAGGCAGCCGCGCCCCGTAGCGCTGGAGCAGCTTTTCCCCGACCCGAATCATCGCAAGCACGGTGACCAGATAACCCAGCGTCATCATGCCGGTTTGCAGCGGCGACAGACGGTGGCCTTGCTGCAGCCAGATGCTGGCGATCATCATGGTGCCAATGCAGCCGTTGAGCAAAAAATTAGAGAAGACCGAGGCGCTGTAGGCCCGGTTTTTAAACAGGGCAAAATCAATCAGCGCCGCATCACCCTTGCGTCGCCCCGCAAGCACAAAGCAAACCCCCGCCAGCGCTGCGCCACCCAGCACAAGCAGCGACAGGCCGCTGCCCCAGCCCCAGCCGTGCCCCTTGCTGATAAACAGGTTCAGCAGCACCAGCATACAAACAAAGCTCACCAGGCCGCTGATATCCAGCCTGTGGCGACTCGCGCCGTCGCTTCGGCTTTCCGGAGTACCGCGAATCAGCAGCAGTGCCGCCGCCGCTACCAGCATGGAAAAAATAAAGATCCAGCGCCAGCCGAGCGTGGTAGCGATGGCGCCGCCGACAAACGAGCTCAGGCCGCTGCCGCCCCAGGAGCCGATGACCCAAAAGCTGATTGCCCGCTGGCGCGCGCTGCCCTGATACCAGGTTTTAATCAGAGCCAGCGTAGCGGGCATGATGCAGGCTGCTGACAGGCCCTGGATCGCTCTGCCCAGCAGAAAAAGAACCGGTTCCCACGAGACGAAAAGCAGTGCGCTGCCGATGATGCTCAGCGTCAGGCCAATGTACGTCATGCGCACGCGGCCAAACTTATCGGCAAAGCCCCCGCAGGCAACGACAAAACAGCCGCATAGCAACGCGCTGAGGCTGACCGCCAGCGTGAGGGTTTCCAGGGAGATAGCCAGGCTATTTTTCATTGTCGGCACAACGTTTATCACCGACTGCGCGAATAACCAGAACGTTAGAACGCTCATCACAATACCGGCCAGCAGCCGATCGTTACCGGCATAGGAGGTCGTGTCTGTCAGGGGAACGGTACTCATCGTGCAGCCCTCCGGGGTTGGCGCCAGCTAGCGCAGATAGTGTTCGGTTAACGCGGTCCAGAGCGCCGCCCCGGTCAGCAGGATCTTGTCGTTAAAGTCGTAGCCTGGGTTATGCACCATGCAGCGGTCCGGCTCATCCCCGGCTCCCAGAGTGAAGTAGCAGCCGTGAGGATTTTTTTCGAGCATGAACGCAAAATCCTCGCTCCCCATAAACGCATTCACCGACGTGACGGCATCCTGACCGAACAGATCGGTCGCCACGGCGCGCACCATTTCGTTGGCCTGCGGGTTATTGTTCAGCACCGGGCTGCCGTTCACGTGACGGATCGTGGCCGTGGCGTTGAAGCTCTCAGCCTGCGCCACCGCGATGTCGTGGATACGCTGCAGGACGGTTTGACGCACCGCTTCGTCCAGCGTGCGCACGGTCAGCTTCATTAATACCTTGTCGTTGATGATGTTCGGGGCGTGTCCCGCCTGGATGCTGCCCACGGTCACGACGGCCGGCTGGAACGGCGTGATATTCCTCGACACAATCGACTGCAGGGCGAGGGTGATATGGCAGGCGACCAGCGTGGCATCGACGGTGTGTTCCGGAACGGCGCCGTGCCCTCCCACGCCGTTGACTTCAATGTGCACGGTGTCCGAGGAGGCCATCATGGCGCCATCGCGCAGGCCAATTTTCCCGAGCGGCTGGGAGGGCATATTGTGCAGGCCAAAAATATGGTCGCAGGGGAATTGCTCAAACAGGCCATCCTCGACCATAACGCGCCCACCATACAGCAGCTCTTCCGCGGGCTGAAAAATCAGGTGTAGCGTGCCGTTAAAGCTGCGGGTGCGCGCCAGATACTCTGCGGCATAGAGCAGCGTGGTGGTGTGGCCATCGTGGCCGCAGCCGTGGAATTTACCCTCGACGGTGCTGCTCCAGGCCTTGCCGCTATTTTCCTGCATCGGCAGCGCGTCCATATCGGCGCGCAGGCCCAGGCGTTTGCTGCCGTTACCCACTTTCAGCGTACCGACCACCCCGGTTTTCGCCATTCCACGGTGGACCTCATAGCCCCATTCATGAAGGAGCGTTGCGACGCGATCGCTGGTTTTATGCTCCTCAAAGCCGATTTCAGGGTGCCGGTGAAATTCGCGGCGTAACTCAGTGAACCGAGCCTCGGTGCCCCGCAGCGCGTCAACAATTGGATGTGTCATTTTTGTTATCCTTTTCCTGCTAAACGGTGTTAGTTTCGAGTTTATGTCGATCGTATTGCCTGAAAATGCTCTTTTTTGTTGTAATTCGACGCCTTTTTCCTGATTGTTTTTCATACGATTCAGTTATGACAAAAAACAGCCCGTCATTATTTGTCTTTGCAGGGGAAGCGAATGGAGCAGCGGGGAAATGAATTTACGGTGGCCGTGGAGGACGTGCGCCTGTTCGCGCAGGATGAAGGCGACTGCCTGACGATACTGTGGGTGCTGGAAGGGCAGGCCGAGCTGGAAACCCACGCGGGACAAGAAACGGTGCCGACAAACGGCCTTGCGGTGATAAACCGCCATCAGCGCTGGCGGTTCAGCAGCCAGAGCGCGAACGTTACCCTGCGCGTCGTCCTCTCCGGGCGCTGGTTGACCCAGCTGTACACTGACTTTTTTTCCCATGACTACGTCATACCCACGGCGCCTGGCGGGAGCTGTCCGCAGTGCGACGAGCTGCGGCATCTGCTGCGTCAGCTTCTTGTGGTGGCGCTGGTCAACGATCCCCATCGCTACAGGCTGGAGGCGAACCGCTGGCTGAGCGAGATCCTGCTGCTGCTGATCGGCCGCTTTCAGCAGCCTGCCCGCCTTAAACCCCGTGACCAGCACGCTAACGTAAGCAAGCGCATCACCCGCGTGCTGGAGCGAATTAACGCCAGCTACACCCGCCGCATTACGCTGGCCGAAATCGCAGAGAGTGAATTTGTCTCCGAAGCGTGGCTCTCCCGTCTGTTTAGAAAGGAGGTCGGGGTCAGTTTTATGCAGTACATCACCGCCCTGCGGCTGGAAAAAGCGGCTGCTGCCCTGTGTCTCACCAGTCGTCCCTTGCATCAGATTGCGCAGGAGCACGGGTTTGCCAGCACGCGAATGATGACCGATCGGTTCCGGCACGCTCACGGCATGTCTCCAGGCGAGTTTCGTAAGGCCATGCGCCATCGCCCCGACGCTTACCGCTTGCGGACGAGCGCGGGCGAGCAGCGCTTTCCCGTTGCGGTGGATACGCTGTTCAGCCTGCTCAACGGCGCTGAGGCCCGCGGCTGGGAACCTTCTCCGCTAACCCACTCTCCCGGTCAGGAGCGAATACTGGATCTGCAGCAGCTTCATCCGCTCTCTGGCGCGATGCGACACACGCGGCTGGTTGTCACCCTGCGCGAGCTGGACGATTTGCTGCGGGAAGATGTTCGCCAGCATCTGGAGGCGCTACACGAGGCGATCCCCATTGAGGGAATTGATATCGCGGAACCTTTCCTCAGCAGCCGTCTGTTCGCCACGGGGTGGGACAATCCCCATATGGCGGGCTACGCCTGCTGGTACAATCTGCAACAGCTGTTCACCTGGGTGGCGAAAAAAGGCTGGACGATCCTGCTGCACACGGGCGTCACCACCCGATGCGATCTCCTCACGCGCTTTTTGCAGCTGTCGGTCAGCCGATTTTCTCCCGACGTCACCGCAGGCTGGCACGCCGTGATGCACTGGTCTCCTCAGGCAAACCCGGAGAACCAGGAGCACGCCTGGCAGACGCAGAGGGCGGCGCTTCGGACCTATCTTCCGCAGGCAAAATTTGGGGTATGGCATCGTTTTTTACCCGTCGGTACCGAGCCTATCGGCGACGCGTTATTCCGCTCGAGCATACTGGACCAGGCCGATTTTCTCGCCTGTCCGGCAGATGCCAACGAGCTGCTCGATCTGGCGCAGCTGGGTCCGGCGCATCTCTCCTCGTCAGAAAATTATCCCGTGCTGAAGATCCGCCAAATCCTCGCCGCCCTTCGCCAGCGGCAGCGCGCGCTGCCGGTATGGTTACTCTCGTGGAATACCCTTACCGGGAACACGCGGGCGACCAACGGCTGGTTTTTTCGCGGCGCGTTGCTGATGCAAAATCTGCTCGGGCTTTCAGAACAGGTCTGGCTGGCGGGATTCTGGCTAAATTCAGGCTTGCAGGGTGAGGCCAGGGCGAACAACACCCTGGATACATCGAGCCTTGCGCTTCAGTATAACCACGGCCTTCCCCGGCCTATCTACTGGGTGCTATGGCTGTGGCAGCGCCTGCGGGGAGAAGTGCTTGTCAACGACAAGAGCGTCCTGCTGCTTCGCCATCAGGGGCGCTATCAGCTGCTGCTGCGTAACGTGGTGGTTTTCAATCCGCTGCTCTCCAGCGAGGAGGCCTTCATCCAGCGCTTTCGCCAGCAGTATCATCTTGAGCTGCGGGGAATGCGCGGCTGCTGGCGCATTAAGTGCCATCTTTTCGATCGTCACAACGGTGCGCTCTACCCGCTGCTGGAAGGGGTACACAGTGAAAGCGGGCCTGACGAGGAGATGTTGCGCTGGATTGCGCATAAAGCGCGTCCAACGCTTTCCGTACGCGATGAACGGCTTTATGACGGCTGGCAAATCACGGAATCGCTGGAGAGTAACGCGCTCGTACTCTATGAGTTCACGCCGCTAGACGCGCGCGAGGAAGAGGGGGATCACTCCCCGCGATAGATGCAGCCTGCGGTGCAGGTTTCTTTGATCATCACCGCGCTCAGCAGCGGCACCAGCGGCTTCATCTGATCCCAGATCCATTTTGCCAGCACTTCGCTGGTCGGATTTTCAAGGCCCGGAATGTCATTCAGGTAGTAGTGATCCAGACGATCGTAGGTTGGCTTAAACGCGGCCTTCAGCTCGGCAAAATCCATGATCCAACCGGTATGCGGATCGACTTCACCGGTGATTTCAAGGCGCACCATAAACGAGTGCCCGTGCAGGCGGCCACATTTATGCCCTTCAGGCACATGCGGAAGGTGGTGGGCGGCTTCGAAGGTGAAATCTTTAAACAGTGTGGTGGACATGATCGCTCTCAGTAATGCGGAAAAAACCGCCGCATAGTACCGGAAAGCACAATTTTTAGCATTAACTAAAACGGCTCTGAAAGCATAAGGCGGATATATAGGATGCCTGAATGCTATTTGGCTATATATATCAAAGGGTTGTTTAATCGTTTTTATCGTTAAGAACGATAGCTAAAACAGGTTAGTCCATTTGGTTATTTATTATTTCCATCCCTTCTTTAATTGTTATTATCCTCGCCGTTAACCTTATCTCTAGTTTGGTCTTTTTGCATAAATTCCGCTTTGCTACTGGAACATAACGACGCATGACAACACAGGCCCCACCTTCAAATTTGCTTCCCCTGAACCCGGAGCAGCTGGCGCGCCTTCAGGCTGCCACCACGGATTTTTCACCTACCCAGCTTGCCTGGGTTTCCGGCTATTTCTGGGGAATGCTCAACCAGCAGCCTGGTGCTGTAGCCGCAGCGCCCGCCGCAGCGGTTGACATTCCTGTCATAACGCTCATCTCCGCCTCGCAAACCGGCAACGCCCGCCGCGTGGCGGAAGCGCTGCGTGATGATTTGCTCGCCGCTAAACTGAACGTGAACCTGGTGAACGCCGGGGATTATAAATTTAAGCAAATCGCGTCAGAAAAACTGCTGGTGGTTGTGGCCTCAACGCAGGGTGAAGGTGAACCCGCTGAAGAAGCGGTGGCGCTGCACAAGTTCCTGTTCTCGAAAAAAGCCCCCAAACTGGACGGTACCGCTTTTGCCGTGTTCGGCCTTGGCGATACCTCGTATGAGTTTTTCTGCCAGTCCGGTAAAGACTTTGACAGCAAGCTGGCGGAGCTGGGCGGTGAACGCCTGCTGGACCGCGTGGATGCGGATGTGGAATATCAGTCCGCGGCCGCCGAGTGGCGCGCGCGCATCGTTGAGGTGCTGAAAGCCCGCGTCCCGAAAGAGACGCCAGCACAGGCTGCCGCCACCGCCGCGGGTACTGTCAATGAAATCCATACCAGCCCTTATACCAAAGAGGCGCCGCTGACGGCGAGCCTGTCGGTGAATCAGAAAATCACCGGACGCGACTCGGAAAAAGACGTGCGCCATATCGAGATCGACCTGGGCGACTCAGGCCTGCGCTATCAGCCTGGCGACGCCCTGGGCGTCTGGTATCAGAACGATCCGGCGCTGGTGAAAGAGCTGGTCGAGCTGCTGTGGCTGAAGGGCGACGAGCCCGTCACCGTGGAAGGCAAAACGCTGCCGCTTTCTGACGCGCTGCAGTGGCATTTCGAGCTGACGGTAAACACCGCCAATATCGTTGAAAGCTATGCCACCTTAACGCGCAGCGAGTCCCTGCTGCCGCTGGTCGGTGACAAAGCGAAGCTGCAGCATTACGCGGCGACCACGCCAATTGTCGACATGGTGCGCTTCTCTCCTGCGCAGCTGGATGCCGATGCGCTGATTGGCCTGCTGCGTCCGCTGACGCCGCGCCTGTACTCCATCGCCTCATCGCAGGCGGAAGTGGAAAGCGAAGTGCATATCACCGTGGGCGCGGTGCGTTACGACATCGAAGGCCGTGCCCGAGCGGGCGGGGCATCTGGCTTCCTGGCCGACCGCGTCGAAGAAGAGGGCGAGGTGCGCGTCTTTATCGAGCACAACGACAACTTCCGCCTGCCGGCGAACCCGGAAACCCCGGTCATCATGATTGGCCCTGGCACCGGCATTGCGCCGTTCCGCGCCTTTATGCAGCAGCGCGCCGCGGATGAAGCGCCGGGCAAAAACTGGCTGTTCTTCGGCAACCCGCACTTCACCGACGATTTCCTCTACCAGGTCGAGTGGCAGCGCTATGTTAAAGAAGGCGTACTGACCCGCATCGATCTGGCCTGGTCGCGCGATCAAAAAGAAAAAGTCTACGTACAAGACAAGCTGCGCGAACAGGGCGCAGAGCTGTGGCGCTGGATCAATGACGGTGCCCACATTTATGTCTGCGGCGACGCCAATCGCATGGCGAAAGACGTTGAGCAGGCTTTACTGGACGTGATTGTCGAATTCGGCGGTATGGATGCCGAAACGGCGGATGAATTTTTAAGTGAGCTGCGCGTCGAGCGCCGTTATCAGCGAGATGTCTACTAATGAGCGAAAAACATCCTGGCCCACTGGTGGTCGAAGGCAAACTGACGGATGCCGAGCGCATGAAGGTAGAGAGCAACTACCTGCGCGGCACCATTGCCGAAGATTTAAATGACGGCCTGACCGGCGGTTTCAAAGGCGATAACTTCCTGCTGATCCGTTTCCACGGTATGTACCAGCAGGACGACCGCGATATCCGCGCCGAGCGTGCCGAGCAGAAGCTGGAGCCGCGCCACGCGATGCTGCTGCGCTGCCGCCTGCCGGGCGGGGTCATCACCACCAAACAGTGGCAGGCGATCGACAAATTCGCCCATGACAACACGATTTACGGCAGCATTCGTCTGACCAACCGTCAGACCTTCCAGTTCCACGGCATTCTGAAGAAGAACGTTAAGCCGGTTCACCAGATGCTGCACTCGGTCGGGCTGGACGCGCTGGCGACCGCCAACGACATGAACCGTAACGTGCTGTGCACCTCGAACCCGTACGAGTCTGAACTGCACGCCGAGGCGTACGAGTGGGCGAAGAAGATCTCCGAGCACCTGCTGCCGCGCACCCGCGCCTACGCGGAGATCTGGCTCGATCAGGAGAAAGTGGCGACCACTGACGAAGAGCCGATCCTCGGCCAGACCTACCTGCCGCGTAAGTTCAAAACCACGGTGGTGATCCCGCCGCAGAACGATATCGACCTGCACGCCAACGACATGAACTTCGTGGCGATCGCCGAAAACGGCAAGCTGGTAGGCTTTAACCTGCTGGTGGGCGGCGGTCTTTCTATCGAGCACGGCAACAAGAAAACCTACGCCCGCACCGCGAGCGAGTTCGGCTACCTGCCGCTGGAGCACACGCTGGCCGTGGCGGAAGCGGTGGTGACTACCCAGCGCGACTGGGGTAACCGTACCGACCGTAAAAATGCGAAAACCAAATACACCCTGGAGCGCGTGGGCGTCGAGACGTTCAAAGAAGAAGTGGAGCGTCGCGCGGGCATCAAGTTTGAGCCAATCCGTCCTTACGAATTTACCGGTCGCGGCGATCGCATTGGCTGGGTAAAAGGCATCGACAACAAATGGCACCTGACGCTGTTTATCGAAAACGGCCGTATTCTGGACTATCCGGGACGCCCGCTGAAAACCGGCCTGCTGGAAATTGCGAAGATCCACAAAGGCGAGTTCCGCATTACCGCTAACCAGAATCTGATTATTGCCGGCGTGCCGGAGAGCCAGAAGGCGAAGATCGAGAAGCTTGCGCGCGATCATGGGCTGATGAATGCGGTCAAACCGCAGCGTGAAAACTCCATGGCCTGCGTGTCGTTCCCGACCTGCCCGCTGGCAATGGCCGAAGCCGAACGCTTCCTGCCGTCTTTCACCGATAAAGTGGAAGCGATTCTGGAAAAACACGGTATTCCGGACGAGCATATTGTTATGCGCGTGACCGGCTGCCCGAACGGCTGCGGCCGTGCGATGCTGGCCGAGCTGGGTCTGGTCGGCAAAGCGCCGGGTCGTTACAACGTCCATCTTGGTGGGAATCGCAGCGGAACGCGCATTCCGCGTATGTATCGCGAAAATATCACGGAGCCGGAAATTCTCGATTCCGTTGACGAGCTTGTCGGGCGCTGGGTGAAAGAGCGCGAAGCGGGTGAAGGCTTCGGCGACTTTACGGTGCGTGCGGGCATCATTCGCCCGGTGCTCGATCCCGCAAGGGATTTCTGGGAGTAACCCATCCTTTGCCCGGTGGCGCTTCGCTTACCGGGCCTACGGGTTTTGTAGGCCGGGCAAACGCAGTGCCGCCCGGCAAAACAGGCAAACGAGGTTCTTATGTCCGTACTCGATCTAAACGCCCTAAATGACCTGCCCAAAGTTGAACGCATTCTGGCGCTGGCAGAAACCAACGCCCAGCTGGAAAAGCTGGACGCCGAAGGGCGCGTGGCCTGGGCGCTGGAAAACCTGCCCGGAGACTACGTGCTCTCGTCGAGCTTTGGCATTCAGGCGGCGGTCAGCCTGCATCTGGTGAATCAGATCCGCCCGGACATTCCGGTGATCCTTACCGATACCGGCTATCTGTTCCCGGAAACCTACCAGTTTATCGACGAGCTGACGGACAAGCTCAAGCTGAACCTGAAAGTCTACCGCGCGACGGAAAGTGCGGCCTGGCAGGAGGCGCGCTACGGCAAGCTGTGGGAGCAGGGCGTTGAGGGCATTGAGAAATACAATGAGATCAACAAAGTCGAGCCGATGAACCGCGCGCTGAAAGAGCTGAATGCGCAGACCTGGTTTGCGGGCCTGCGCCGCGAGCAGTCGGGAAGCCGCGCTACGCTACCGGTGCTGGCGGTTCAGCGCGGCGTGTTCAAGGTGCTGCCGATTATCGACTGGGATAACCGTACGGTGTACCAGTACCTGCAAAAACACGGGCTGAAGTACCATCCGCTGTGGGATCAGGGCTATCTGTCGGTTGGCGATACCCACACCACGCGCAAATGGGAGCCGGGAATGGCGGAAGAAGAGACGCGATTCTTTGGGCTGAAGCGCGAGTGCGGGCTGCACGAAGGGTAAATCCTTCCTGCCCCTCACCCCGGCCCTCTCCCCAAAGGGGCGAGGGGGAAAAGACGGCTCCGTGCGATCCCCTCTCTCCAAAGGGGCGAGGGGGAAAAGACGGCTCCGTGCGATCCCCTCTCCCCTATGGGGAGAGGGTTAGGGTGAGGGGAAATAATACCTCAGGCTTTCCCCGCTTTCGCCAGCTCCTTCACCAGCGGCAGCATCACCTTCACGACGTCCCGACTGCGGTGCTCAATCCGCTGCGGCAGCGCGCTATCAATGTGCTGCTGATTATCCAGCCTGACGTCATGCCAGCTTGTCCCGTCCGGGAAGGCTTTTGATTTGGCACGCTGCTGGTAGCCGTCTTTTTTGCCCAGCCCCCAGTTGGTGGCCTCGACGTACAGCACGGGAATGCCCGCTTTATCGAAAACTTCCCCGTCGTTGCAGCAGCCGGTTCCTTTTGGATAATCCGGATTGCCGCCCGGGTTGGTGGTGGCATAAACGCCATGGCTGCGCGCGATGGCCAGCGCCCGGTCGCGCGTCAGTTTACGTACGCTGCTCGGCGTACTCTGCCCGCTGTTAAAATAAAGCTTATCGCCGACGATCAGGTTATCGAGATTAATCACCAGCAGCGTATTTTTCTTCTCTTCATTACTCATGCGCTTAAGGAGATTCTCAGCGCCGAGCGTGCCTTCTTCTTCACCGCTGGTGGCAATAAAGCGAATTCCATACTTCGTCGGGATATTCTTCAGACGTTCGGCCAGTTCGAGCATAACGCCCAGACCCGCTGCGTTATCGTCCATGCCCTGCAGCGTCAGTCCACCGAGATTATTATCGGTATCAGCGTCGCTCATCGGAGCATAGGTATCGAGGTGCGCCATAATGATGATCTGCTCATCGGCCTTGCCTTCGTGCGCCGCAATGACCGTACTGCCCGTCACGTTATGCCAGTTTTTCGTTTTATTACGTGAGGTATAGATATAGCGGCTGTGGAACGAGCGGATATCGCTCTGATAGCCCATATCCGCAAACTGCTGGCGAATATAGTCGGCGGAAAGCATCTCGGCTGGGGTGCCGGTCATGCGTCCAGGAAAGACGGTGGCAATGTGTCGCGCCTGCAGAGTGGCGATTTCACCATACGCCTGGTTTTTTGCCTGGGCCGGAAGAATAAAGCAAACGCCGAGCGCCAGGGCAGCAATACGGTGGCGCATTGCGGAAAACATAGTGAGTCCTTAAAAAATAGAGCAAAATTTTAACCCGCTTAGTATGAAACTGTGATCGTGCATACACAATTTGAATTGCGCTTAAATGCCCGAAATTTAGCGTGTTAAGCACTTTTTGATATTTGCTTTTGCAATGCGTTATTCCATTGAGTAACTACTCATTCCAATTCGTAATTTCATTCGATCTAAGCCGCCCCCTATAGTCCCCTTATTCCTCGTTGTTAGTGAGTTGTTGCTTGTGGACTATCTGCCCTTATTTGCCGCGATTAAAGACAGGCCGGTGCTGGTTGTTGGCACGGGTGAGATCGCCGATCGCAAAATCGCGTTCCTCCACCGTGCCGGTGCGCAGGTGCGGGTAGTCGACGAGGCGGATTTCGACGAGTCGCAAATCGACAGCGTGGTGCTGGTGATTGCCGCAACCGAAAACCGCGAGCTGAACCGCCGGGTTTCCGACGCGGCGCAGGCTCGCTATCGTCTGGTTAACGTCGTTGACGACCAGCCTTTGTGCTCGTTTATTTTCCCGTCGATTGTTGACCGCTCGCCGCTGCTGGTGGCGATCTCCTCCGGCGGCACCGCACCGGTGCTGGCGCGCGTGCTGCGTGAAAAAATCGAAGCGCTGCTGCCGACCAGCCTCGGGCGCATGGCGGAAAAAGCCAGCTACTGGCGCAACCACCTGAAAACGCGCCTGACCAGCGTGACGGAACGCCGTCGCTTCTGGGAGCGCGTGTTTCGCGGCCGCTTTGCCAGCCTGATGCATGCCGGCAATGAGACGGCGGCGCAGAAAATTCTCGAGGACGAACTGGATAACCCCGGCAGCAGCGGCGGGGAGATCATTCTGGTGGGGGCAGGGCCGGGCGATGCCGGGCTGCTGACGCTGCGTGGCCTGCAGGTGCTTCAGGATGCGGACGTCGTTTTCTACGACCATCTGGTCACCGACGGCGTGCGCGAGCTGATCCGTCGCGACGCGGAGCAAATCTGCGTCGGCAAACGGGCGGGCGAGCACTCTGTGCCGCAGCACGACACTAATCAGATGCTGATTGACGCGGCGAAGGCAGGCAAAACCGTGGTGCGCCTCAAAGGGGGCGACCCGTTTATCTTTGGCCGCGGCGGTGAAGAGCTGCAGGCCGCAGCCGAAGCGGGCGTCCCGTTCCAGGTGGTGCCCGGCATTACGGCGGCCTCTGCGGTCACGGCCTACGCCGGTATTCCGCTGACCCATCGCGATTACGCCCAGAGCGTGACCTTTGTGACCGGCCACTACAAAGCCGACAGCGCGCCGTTCGACTGGTCGCATCTCGCTCAGAGCCGCCAGACGCTGGCGATTTACATGGGCACGATGAAGGCGGCGGACATCAGCGAACAGCTTATTCAGCACGGCCGCGAGGCAACGACGCCCGTGGCCGTCATTTCTCGCGGCACGCGTGTCGATCAGCACGTTGCTATCGGCGAGCTTCATGAACTTGCAACTCTGGCGAAAGACGCCCCGATGCCCGCCCTGATCGTGGTGGGGGAAGTGGTGCAGCTGCACGGTACGCTCGCCTGGTTTCAGAACACAACCGATACAGAAGGCTTCGGTTCTTCTGTCGTAAATTTGGCTTAAGGAACGGTTATGGACCAAAAACGTCTTACTCACCTGCGGCAGCTCGAAGCGGAAAGTATCCATATTATCCGCGAAGTGGCCGCCGAGTTTTCTAACCCGGTGATGATGTACTCCATCGGTAAAGATTCCAGCGTCATGCTGCATCTGGCGCGTAAAGCGTTTTATCCGGGCACGCTGCCGTTCCCGCTGCTGCACGTGGATACCGGCTGGAAGTTCCGCGAAATGTACGAATTCCGCGACCGTACCGCGAAAGCCTACGGCTGCGAGCTGCTGGTGCATAAAAACCCGGAAGGGGTGGCGATGGGCATTAACCCGTTCGTGCACGGCAGCGCCAAGCATACCGACATCATGAAAACCGAAGGGCTGAAGCAGGCGCTGAATAAATACGGTTTTGATGCGGCCTTCGGCGGCGCGCGCCGCGATGAAGAGAAATCCCGCGCCAAAGAGCGTATCTACTCCTTCCGCGACCGCTTCCACCGCTGGGACCCGAAAAACCAGCGCCCGGAGCTGTGGCACAACTACAACGGCCAGATTAACAAAGGCGAAAGCATTCGCGTCTTCCCGCTCTCTAACTGGACCGAGCTGGATATCTGGCAGTATATCTATCTGGAAAATATTGAGATCGTTCCGCTGTACCTGGCCGCCGAGCGCCCGGTGCTGGAGCGCGACGGCATGCTGATGATGATCGACGACGATCGCATCGACCTGCAGCCGGGTGAAGAGATCAAACAACAGATGGTCCGTTTCCGTACCCTCGGCTGCTGGCCGCTGACCGGCGCGGTGGAATCCAACGCGCAGACGCTGCCGGAGATCATCGAAGAGATGCTGGTGTCGACCACCAGCGAGCGACAGGGCCGCATGATCGACCGCGACCAGGCAGGCTCCATGGAGCTGAAGAAACGTCAGGGTTATTTCTAAGGAGCCGCCATGAACACCACTATTGCTCAACAAATCGCTAATGAAGGCGGCGTAGAAGCCTACCTGCACGCCCAGCAGCACAAAAGCCTGCTGCGCTTTCTGACCTGCGGCAGCGTCGACGACGGGAAAAGCACCCTGATTGGCCGCCTGCTGCACGACACGCGCCAGATTTATGAAGACCAGCTTTCATCCCTGCATAACGACAGCAAGCGTCACGGCACCCAGGGCGAAAAGCTCGACCTGGCGCTGCTGGTGGACGGCCTGCAGGCGGAGCGCGAGCAGGGCATCACCATTGACGTGGCCTACCGCTACTTCTCTACCGAGAAGCGCAAATTTATTATCGCCGACACCCCGGGGCACGAGCAGTACACCCGCAACATGGCGACCGGCGCGTCCACCTGCGATCTGGCGATCCTGCTGATCGACGCCCGTAAAGGCGTGCTGGATCAGACCCGTCGTCACAGCTTTATCTCCACGCTGCTGGGGATCAAACACCTTGTGGTGGCGGTGAACAAAATGGATCTCGTCGACTACAGCGAAGAGACCTTCAACCGTATTCGTGAAGAGTATCTGACCTTTGCCGGGCAGCTGCCGGGCAATCTCGATATCCGCTTTGTGCCGCTGTCCGCGCTGGAGGGCGATAACGTCGCTTCCCAGAGCGCGAACATACCGTGGTACAGCGGCCCGACGCTGCTGGAGGTGCTGGAAACCGTTGAGATCCAGCGCGTGGTTGACACCCAGCCGATGCGCTTCCCGGTGCAGTACGTTAACCGTCCTAACCTCGATTTTCGCGGTTTCTCCGGCACCATTGCCTCTGGCTCGGTGAAGGTTGGGCAGCGCGTAAAAGTGCTGCCATCCGGCGTGGAATCGGCCATCGCCCGTATCGTGACCTTCGACGGCGATCTGCCGGAAGCGGGGGCCGGTGAAGCGGTCACGCTGGTCCTGAAAGATGAGATTGATATCAGCCGGGGCGACCTGCTGGTCGACGCGCAGGAAACGCTGGCCGCGGTGCAGGGCGCCGCGGTGGACGTGGTGTGGATGGCCGAACAGCCGCTGACGGCAGGCCAGAGCTACGACATCAAAATTGCGGGCAAGAAAACCCGCGCCCGCGTGGACGGCATTCAGTTCCAGGTGGACATCAACAACCTGACCCAGCGTGAGGTGAGCGAGCTGCCGCTGAACGGCATCGGTCTGGTCGATCTGACCTTCGACGAACCGCTGGTGCTGGATCAGTACCAGCAGAACCCGGTTACGGGCGGGCTTATCTTCATTGACAGACTGACCAACGTCACCGTGGGGGCCGGCATGGTGCGCGAGCCTAACGAACAGGCTGCCGCGACGTCTGAATTCAGCGCCTTTGAGCTTGAGCTGAACGCGCTGGTGCGTAAGCACTTCCCGCACTGGGGCGCACGCGATCTGCTGGGAGGCAAGTAATGGCCGCCCATGATGAGAACGTCGTCTGGCATCCTCATCCGGTCACCGTCGCCCAGCGCGAGCAGCTCCACGGTCACCGTGGGGTTGTGCTGTGGTTTACCGGGCTGTCCGGCTCCGGTAAATCCACGGTGGCAGGCGCGCTGGAAGAGGCGCTGCATCAGCAGGGCGTGAGCACATACCTGCTGGATGGCGACAACGTGCGTCACGGCCTGTGCAGCGACTTAGGCTTTAGCGATGAAGACCGCAAAGAGAACATCCGCCGGGTAGGTGAAGTCGCCAGCCTGATGGCTGACGCCGGGCTGGTGGTGCTGACGGCGTTTATCTCACCGCATCGCGCCGAGCGCCAGATGGTGCGCGAGCGCGTGGGCCACGGCCGCTTTATCGAAGTGTTTGTGGATACGCCGCTGGAGATTTGCGAAGCGCGCGATCCGAAAGGGCTGTACAAGAAAGCCCGGGCGGGTGAACTGCGCAACTTCACTGGGATTGATTCGGTTTACGAAGCGCCTGAATCGCCAGAGATTCACCTGGAGGGTCAACAATTGGTAACAAATTTAGTAAGCCAATTATTAGACCTGCTCAGACGGGACGATATTATCAGATCCTGAGACGGTATCGTTCGGGAGCTGTCTTCCCGAACGATGAGTCACGGTCACAGGATTAGCTATGCGCAACAGTGAAAACTACATTATCAACACCGGGTCGGAGCCGTTAGCGACCGACGACGAAACGACCTGGTCATTTCCTGGGGCCATCGTCGGCTTTATTTCGTGGCTGCTGGCGTTGGGCATTCCGTTTCTCATCTACGGCGGCAACACGCTGTTCTTCTTCCTCTACACCTGGCCTTTCTTCCTGGCGCTGATGCCCGTGGCGGTTGTCGTCGGCATTGCCCTGCACTCCCTGTTCAATGGCCGGCTCCTGTACAGTACCGTTATCACTATCGCTACCGTTGTTATCATATTTGGACTGCTGTTTTTGTGGCTGATGGGTTAACTTGCGACATAATTAAAACCCCGGAGTAGAGTCCAGCGGAAAGTTATGGGATGATGAAGCCGTTTTTTCAGGGGGCAGGATGGGTAAACTAACGCTGCTGTTGCTGGCTTTGCTGGTCTGGCTGCAATATTCGCTGTGGTTCGGCAAGAACGGACTGCACGACTATAGCCGGGTGAGCGATGACGTCGCGGCTCAGCAGGCAACAAACGCCAAACTTAAGGCGCGAAACGATCAACTCTTTGCTGAAATTGATGACCTCAATGGCGGGCAAGAGGCGATTGAGGAACGCGCACGCAATGAACTCAGTATGACTAAGCCGGGCGAAACCTTTTATCGTCTGGTTCCGGATGCGTCTAAACGCAATCAGGGCTCAGCACAAAACAATCGATAATCAGGCCCAGGATTACGACATGGCAGTAACTTTTTCGGACGTATGCGCCGTGGTGCCGGCCGCAGGTTTTGGCCGGCGCATGCAGACAGAATGTCCCAAGCAGTACCTCTCAATTGGCGATAAAACGATCCTTGAGCACGCCGTAGCGGCGCTGCTGGCGCATCCGCGCGTGACGCATGTTGTTATCGCCATCAGCCCGGGCGATGCGCGCTTCGCGCAGCTGCCGCTGGCGAACCACCCGCAGATTACCGTTGTTGACGGCGGTGCCGAGCGCGCCGACTCCGTCCTTGCTGGCATTCAGGCCGCCGGAAACGTGCAGTGGGTGCTGGTGCATGACGCCGCGCGCCCGTGCCTGCATCAGGACGACCTTGCGCGCCTGCTTGCGCTGAGTGAGACAAGCAGGGTCGGCGGCCTTCTTGCCGCGCCGGTGCGCGACACCATGAAGCGCGCCGAGCCGGGCAGACAGGCCATTGCCCACACCGTTGAGCGCGTCGACCTCTGGCACGCGCTGACGCCACAGTTTTTCCCCCGCGAACTCCTCCACGACTGCCTGACGCGAGCGCTGAAAGAAGGTGCGACCATCACGGACGAAGCCTCGGCGCTGGAGTATTGCGGCTATCACCCTGAGCTTGTTGAAGGACGCGCTGATAATATAAAAGTGACGCGCCCGGAAGATTTACGGCTCGCGGAATTTTATCTTACCCGTTCGACCCATCAGGAGAAGGCATAATGCGAATTGGACACGGTTTTGATGTACACGCCTTTGGCGGAGAAGGCCCAATTATCATTGGCGGCGTACGCGTTCCTTACGAAAAGGGGCTGCTGGCGCATTCTGATGGCGACGTGGCGCTGCATGCGCTGACCGACGCGCTGCTCGGCGCTGCCGCGCTGGGCGACATCGGCAAGCTGTTCCCGGATACCGATCCGGCCTTTAAGGGGGCTGACAGCCGCGAGCTGCTCCGCGAAGCCTGGCGCCGCATTCAGGCCAAAGGCTACACCCTGGGCAACGTGGATGTAACGATCATCGCGCAGGCACCGAAAATGCTGCCCCACATTCCGCAGATGCGCGTGTTTATCGCTGAAGATCTGGGCTGCCACATGGATGACGTCAACGTCAAAGCCACCACCACCGAGAAGCTGGGCTTCACGGGCCGTGGCGAAGGCATTGCCTGCGAAGCCGTGGCGCTGCTGGTGAAGGCGGCACAATGACGCATTTCGACGATCTGACGTACCTGCACGGTAAACCACACGGGAATGGCCTGCTGAAAGCCAGCCCGGAAGATTTCGTGGTGGTAGAGGATTTAGGCTTTGAGCCGGACGGTGAAGGTGAGCACATTCTGATCCGCATTCTGAAAAACGGCTGCAACACGCGGTTTGTCGCCGACGCGCTGGCAAAATTCCTCAAAATTCACGCCCGCGACGTCAGCTTCGCCGGGCAAAAAGACAAACACGCCGTTACCGAGCAGTGGATTTGCGCCCGCGTGCCGGGCAATGCGATGCCTGATTTAAGCAAATTTGAGCTTGAAGGCTGTAAGGTGCTGGAGTACGCCCGCCACAAGCGCAAGCTGCGCCTTGGCGCGTTGAAGGGTAACGCCTTTACCCTGGTGCTGCGTGAAGTGACCGATCGCGATGACGTGGAAAAGCGTTTAAACGCCATCAGCGAACGGGGCGTACCGAACTACTTCGGCGCACAGCGCTTTGGCATTGGCGGCAGCAACCTGCAGGGCGCCCTGCGCTGGGCGCAAAGCGATGCGCCGGTACGCGACAGGAATAAACGCAGTTTTTGGTTGTCGGCGGCACGCAGCGCGTTGTTTAATCAGATTGTGAGCGAACGACTGAAAAAAACGGACGCGAATCAAGTTGTTGTCGGCGATGCGCTACAATTAGCGGGACGCGGAAGCTGGTTTGTGGCATCGGCAGAAGAAATGGCCGACGTCCAGTCGCGCGTGGACGCCAAAACCCTGATGATTACCGCCGCGTTGCCCGGTACGGGCGACTGGGGACCGCAGGGTGAGGCGCTGGCCGCCGAGCAGGCCGCCGTGGCGGATGCGCCAGAATTGCAATCATTGCTGGTGCGGGAAAAAGTCGAAGCAGCACGCCGCGCGATGCTGCTCTACCCGCAACAGCTTAGCTGGAACTGGTGGGATGACGTGACCGTCGAGTTACGCTTCTGGCTGCCGGCAGGTAGCTTTGCCACCAGTGTTGTCAGGGAACTTATCAACACGTCGGGTGATTATGCGAATATTGCTGAGTAACGATGACGGGATCCATGCGCCAGGCATTCAGACGCTGGCGAAACACCTTCGCGAATTTGCGGAAGTGCAGGTCGTGGCGCCCGATCGTAACCGCAGTGGAGCGTCTAACTCGTTGACGCTCGAGTCGTCGCTTCGCACCTTTACCTTTGATAACGGTGATATCGCCGTGCAGATGGGCACGCCGACCGACTGCGTGTTCCTCGGCGTGAACGCGCTGATGCGTCCGCGTCCGGATATCGTGGTTTCCGGTATCAATGCCGGACCGAATCTTGGCGATGACGTAATCTACTCCGGCACCGTGGCCGCCGCGATGGAAGGACGTCATCTTGGCTTCCCGGCGCTGGCGGTATCGCTCAACGGCCACAAGCATTACGATACGGCGGCGGCCGTCACCTGCTCCCTTCTTCGTGCGCTGGGCCGTGAACCGCTGCGAACCGGCCGCATCCTCAACATTAACGTCCCCGATCTGCCGCTCGATGAAATCAAAGGTATTCGGGTAACGCGCTGCGGTAGCCGACACCCTGCCGATCAGGTGATCCCGCAGGAGGACCCGCGCGGTAATACGCTCTACTGGATTGGTCCTCCGGGCGAAAAATGTGATGCCGGGCCGGATACCGACTTTGCCGCCGTGGACGAAGGGTACGTTTCCGTTACGCCTTTACACGTGGATTTAACCGCTTACAGCGCGCATGATGTGGTGTCGGGCTGGCTGGATCGTGTCGGGGTGAACACGCAATGGTAAGCAAACGTGTACAAACTCTTCTGGAACAACTGCGCGCTCAGGGAATCACCAACGAGCCTGTGCTGAATGCACTTGCTCAGGTTCCCCGTGAGAAGTTTGTAGATGAGGCGTTTGAACACAAAGCGTGGGAAAACGTGGCGTTGCCGATTGGACAGGGGCAGACGATTTCGCAGCCCTACATGGTTGCACGCATGACGGAGTTACTGGAGTTAACGCCGGGTTCTCGCGTGCTGGAGATTGGCACCGGATCCGGGTATCAAACCGCGATCCTTGCGCATCTGGTTCAGCATGTCTGTTCGGTTGAGCGCATCAAAGGCTTACAGTGGCAGGCGCGCCGTCGCCTGAAACAACTTGATTTACATAATGTTTCGACACGTCACGGTGATGGATGGCAGGGTTGGCAGGCCCGCGCCCCGTTTGATGCCATTATCGTCACGGCCGCGCCGCCTGAGATACCGGCAGCGCTCTTATCGCAGCTGGATGAAGGCGGCATTCTCGTCCTGCCCGTGGGTGATGAACATCAGCTGTTGAAGCGCGTTCGTCGACGTGGCGGAGAGTTTATTATCGATACCGTAGAAGCCGTGCGCTTTGTGCCTCTGGTTAAGGGAGAGCTGGCCTGAGACTCGGAATTTTCCAGGGTTATTAAGGCAAATTCAGCGTATGGTGTGGCGCGATAGGTTCGTGCCATCACGGTTATTTTTAAGTCACTGGTAGTTAACACATTCCTGGGGGATACATGAGCGCGGGAAGCCCTAAATTCACCATCAGCCGTGTTGCGGCATTATCACTGGTTTCGCTTTGGCTGGCGGGTTGTACGAGTTCTAACAATGCGCCTGCGCCCGTCAGTTCCGTTGGCGGAAACAGCGGCTCGGGCAATACGTCCAGTGGAATGCTGATTACGCCGCCGTCGACAATGGGTTCCACGACGGCGCAGCAAGTTCCGCCGATCCAGCCTGTTCAGCAGCCGATATCGCAGCCAACTCAGATTCAGCCAGTGCAACAACCTGTTCAGACGCAAAATGGCCGCATAGTCTATAACCGTCAGTATGGGAACATTCCGAAAGGAAGCTATACGGGCGGCAGCACCTATACCGTTAAACGCGGTGATACGTTGTTCTATATTGCCTGGATCACCGGGAACGATTTCCGCGATCTGGCTCAGCGCAATAACGTCCAGGCCCCGTATGGACTGGAAGTGGGGCAAACACTCCAGGTTGGCAATGCGACAGGCGCGCCGCTAACGCCTGGCAACACCGTTTCTGCAGCCGACGTGTCGGCGCAAAATAACAGCGTTATGCCTGCACAAAAATCCAGCACGGTGGTTGCTTCACAACCTGTAATTACGTATTCTGAGGATTCAGGTGATCAGAGTGCTAACAAAATGTTGCCGAATAATAAAGGTACTGCGACGACAGTCACAGCACCGGTTACGGCTCCTGTGGTTAGCTCTACCCAACCGACTGCCAGCAGTACGTCTACCAGTTCGCCTATCTCTGCATGGCGCTGGCCAACTGACGGCAAGGTTATCGAAAACTTCTCTTCCACCGAGGGTGGAAATAAAGGGATCGATATCGCAGGAAGTAAGGGACAGGCTATCATCGCGACCGCAGACGGGCGCGTTGTGTATGCCGGTAACGCGCTGCGCGGTTACGGTAATCTTATTATCATAAAACATAACGATGATTATCTGAGTGCCTACGCCCATAACGACACAATGCTGGTCCGGGAACAACAAGAAGTTAAGGCGGGGCAAAAAATAGCTACCATGGGTAGCACCGGCACCAGTTCTACACGCTTGCATTTTGAAATTCGTTACAAGGGGAAATCCGTAAACCCGCTGCAGTATTTGCCGCAGCGATAATTTGACGGGGCATGCCAGCCAGGGTGTCTCGTTCAGGGATCACGGGTAGGAGCCACCTTTATGAGTCAGAATACGCTGAAAGTTCATGATTTAAATGAAGACGCGGAATTTGATGAGAACGGAGCAGAGGCTTTTGACGAAAAAGCCTTAGTAGAAGAGGAACCCAGTGATAACGATTTGGCTGAAGAAGAGCTGTTATCGCAGGGCGCCACACAGCGTGTACTGGACGCGACTCAGCTTTACCTTGGGGAGATTGGTTACTCCCCACTGCTAACGGCCGAAGAAGAAGTCTATTTCGCACGTCGTGCTTTGCGTGGTGATGTTGCCTCGCGCCGTCGCATGATTGAAAGTAACCTGCGACTGGTCGTGAAAATTGCTCGCCGTTACGGCAATCGTGGTCTGGCTCTGCTGGATCTGATTGAAGAGGGCAACCTGGGCCTCATCCGCGCAGTTGAGAAGTTTGACCCGGAACGCGGGTTCCGTTTCTCAACCTACGCGACCTGGTGGATTCGTCAGACCATCGAACGGGCTATTATGAACCAAACCCGTACGATTCGACTGCCGATCCACATCGTCAAAGAGTTGAATGTCTATCTCCGTACCGCGCGCGAGTTGTCCCATAAGCTGGACCACGAGCCAAGTGCAGAAGAGATTGCCGAACAGCTCGACAAACCGGTTGATGACGTGAGCCGTATGCTGCGTCTCAACGAGCGCATTACCTCGGTTGACACCCCGCTGGGTGGCGACTCCGAAAAAGCGCTGCTGGACATCCTGGCCGATGAAAAAGACAACGGCCCGGAAGACACCACGCAGGACGATGACATGAAACAGAGCATCGTCAAATGGCTGTTCGAACTGAACGCCAAACAGCGTGAAGTGCTGGCACGTCGTTTCGGTTTACTGGGGTACGAAGCTGCAACACTGGAAGACGTCGGCCGTGAAATTGGCCTGACTCGTGAACGTGTTCGTCAGATTCAGGTTGAAGGTCTGCGTCGCCTGCGTGAAATCCTGCAGGGGCAAGGTCTGAATATCGAAGCGCTGTTCCGCGAATAAGCAACCTTTCGTCAAAAAAGGCCCGTCGTGAGACGGGCCTTTTTCTTTTGCGCTACGGCTGCGCCGTTTCGTGCAGCAGTCGCCATGCAATCCTGTCGCCTTCGTGGTTGAGCACCGCGGTCGACCAGCGCACGTTTACGGGCTGACCCGGGCGCGTCTGCGTCTCCCTATAGTGAAGCACCGCGCCGCTGTCCCACGTCTGCAGCGTCGTTAACGCATCGATGGTAATGTTGAGGCCGGGTCGACTTCCGCGCTGGGCGTTCAGAAAGCTGGCGAGGGCGTGATGATCTAAATGGGCTCCGCTCGGAGGAACCATCAGAAAGTCCGGCCGGAAACGGGCGAGCAGGGCATCAACATCACCTTCTCCTGCCCCGAGCCAGTTCTCAAGCGCGACGTGGATGTCGATGATCTCGTGTTCGTAATGCGTCATGGTTTCTCCTGTTGCAGCTGCGCTAGCACCTGCGTGTTGTTAAGACGGAAAACGTACGGTACGGGCAGTAAGGTTATGGCTGCGGCAAACGCAAACATCCCGTGCCAGGCGGTGAGCGGCGCAAGATAAGCCTGCATGATGTTCAGCACCTGAGCCAGCAGCAGTGCACCCGCAAAAAAGCTCAGCTGACGATTAAGGTTCCATAGCGCGCTGGCATCCGGCATATCCTCGCGGCGCGTCGTCAAAAACGCGCTGCTCTGGGCCGTGCTGCTGCACAGACTTCCTCCTGCGCCCATCAGCGTAAACGCAACGGCAGGCAACAGCGTTGTCGAGCTGACGTTAATCAAAAGCAGAATACCCATCGCCTGCAAAAGGCAGCCAATGACGATCAGAGGCCGGGGACCGATACGGTTGAAATAGCGTCCCGTCGCCGCGATCGCCATAAACGATGCCACAGACCAGGGCAGCATAAGCATTCCCGTTGCGCTGGGCGTCATGTTGGCCTCGCTCTGAAGGTAATACATTCCCGTTACGTTTACGCCAATAAAGATGCCGGGTACGCACACGTAGATGAGCATGGAAAAGCGCATCAGCGGGTCCCCCAGCAAAGAAAGGTTTAAAAGCCTGGTTGTGTTTACGGGTGATGATTCAGCATTAAGCCACGCGCAGGCCAGCACAAACGTGACGATAGCCACGGGCAGCGTGGCAAAAAATATCCAGCGCCAGCTAAGGGCCTGAACCAGCGCACCGCCCACGGCGGGGGAACAGGCGGGCGCTAACAGGGCAACCAGCATCACTGCGGAAGAGAGTCTGGCGCGTTCGTGGGGCTTGAACTGTTGCCAGGCCAGCGCTTGCCCGACCGGGATCAGCAGCCCGCCCCCGACGCCCTGCAGCACGCGCCAGGCGATCAGGCTTTCAAGAGAAGAAGCCAGGCCGGAAGCCGCTGAGGCCGCGCTGAAGAGAACCAGCGAGAGAAGGATTACGCGCTTCGGGCCGGCGCGGCGCGTCAGGATGCTGCTGAAAGGGATGACGAGCGTCAGGCCGGCAATATACCCGTTGCTCACCCAGGCAAGCGCGGAAGGCGTGGCGTTAAACGCGCGAGCCATTGCCGGGAAGGCGACGCTGGCAATAAACATGTTAATCAAATCAAGGAACAGGCCGAGCAGAAAGACTACGGCGATTTTGCTGCGATACGTCATGGTGGCTCCTCCGGTGAGGTGGCGTATCGTATCGGCCCGCACGCTGCGGATAAACGCGACAAAGCGCGATATACTGTCAAAAATATTTTGACAGTAGGCAGGGAAAAACGATGCTTAATCTCCAGCGTACGGCAATGTTTATCGCCGTGGCCGATACCGGCAGCTTCACGGCTGCCGCTGAGGCAATGGGGCTGACAAAAGCCGTGGTGAGTTTCAACATTCGCCAGCTTGAAGATGAGCTGGGAGTTACGCTGCTGCTTCGTTCCACGCGACGCCTGACGTTGACCGAGGCGGGGAAGCTATTTCATCAACGAAGCGTCATGCTTTTAAGAGATGCGGAACGCCTTCAGGATGACGTACGCGTCAACCATGCCGGGCTAACGGGGGATTTACGGATCACCACCACGCCCGAATATGGCTCGCAGGTCGTGGTCCCTTTACTGGCTGAATTCAGCCAGAAGCACCCGGATCTTCGCGTGCGTCACGTCTCTTCCTCATTGCATGCTGACCTTATCTCGGAGCGCTTCGACGTCGCTATCCGGCTGGGCACGCTTGCAGATTCGCGCTACCACGCCGCACTGATGACGTCCTTCACCATTCTGCCCGTGGCGACGCCCGGCTGGCTGGTTAAGCATCCGATGGAATCGCTGGAGCAGCTGGCGGAGGCGGACTGGATCATTCACGAGCGCCTCGCGTCTCCGCTGCGCTGGCAGGTGAAAGACGCCGGCGGACAGACGGTATTTCTTGAGATCAAGAAAGCCCCGCGCCTGTATGCAGACAGCGCGCAGGCGCTGATGGCGTTCGCGCTGGCCGGGTGCGGCGTGGCGCTGCTGCCGGAGTGGCTGGTGCGCCACGCCCTGGATGCGGGGGCGCTGGTATCGCTTTTGCCGGAGTACGCGTTTGCTCAGCAGGGCATCTATGCCGTATATCCGGATGCACAGCATGTGCCCGCGAAGGTGCGAACGTTTATCGATTTTATGCGCGCGAGGGTTAACTAATCGTGCATCATCTTTTTGATGAGCGCTGAAAATTGCTCGCGCTCAGCCCCGTTGAGGCGCCCTAAAAATGCCTCATCTACCTCATTTCCTACCGGTTTACAGCTCTCAAGCAGGGCCTCACCTTCAGCCGTCAGAAAGACAAACCGACGGCGCTTGTCCGCAGGATCGTGCTCGCGCTTGACCAGGCCGCGTGATTCCATGCGGCTCAGCATTTCGGCCAGCGTCGCCTTGGTGCTCACGGCAACTTCCGTCAGTGCGACCTGCTCAATGCCTGGATTTTCAGCAATCGACCGGAGTACAGCGTATTGCGGCTTGGTCAGTTCCGGCAGGGCATGTTGCCACTGAGCGGTATGCTGTTGAAAAAGCTGCCGCAGCAGGTGGAACGCTTCTTGTCTTAACTCCATGAACACTCCGACGGAAAAATACTCCCTCTATGATAGCCGCTATCGGCTCTGATTTTAACGCGCCTGTTTTTAGCAATTAGTGTGATCGTATGCGAACGATCTTGTCAGCAACGGCATCCGGGAGTAATTTAAACAATATGTTCGTACACGAACGAATTAATTGAGGTACTGAATGAGATTGATAGTCGGAATGACGGGAGCAACAGGCGCGCCGCTGGGCGTGGCCCTTTTGGAGGCGCTGCGCGATATGCCGGAGGTAGAGACCCATCTGGTGATGTCGAAATGGGCGAAAACAACCATTGAGCTGGAAACGCCTTATACCGCGCAGGACGTTGCGGCACTGGCGGATGTGGTCCATAGCCCGGCTGACCAGGCCGCGACCATCTCCTCCGGCTCGTTTCGTACCGACGGCATGATCGTCATTCCGTGCAGCATGAAAACGCTGGCGGGTATCCGCGCAGGCTATGCCGAAGGGCTGGTAGGGCGTGCGGCAGACGTCGTCCTCAAAGAAGGACGCAAGCTGGTGCTGGTGCCGCGAGAAACTCCGCTGAGCACCATCCATCTGGAGAACATGCTGGCGCTTTCCCGCATGGGCGTGGCGATGGTGCCGCCTATGCCTGCTTATTACAACCACCCGCAAACCGCCGATGACATTACTCAGCACATCGTTACCCGCGTGCTCGACCAGTTTGGTCTTGAGCATAAAAAGGCGCGTCGATGGCACGGCCTGCAGGCGGCGAAACATTTTTCACAGGAGAATAAAGATGGCATTTGATGATTTGAGAAGCTTCCTGCAGGCGCTCGATGAGCAAGGGCAGCTGCTGAAAATTGAGGAAGAGGTAAACGCCGAGCCCGATCTGGCGGCGGCCGCCAACGCCACCGGCCGCATTGGCGACGGCGCGCCCGCGCTGTGGTTCGATAATATTCGCGGCTTCACCGATGCCTGCGTGGTTATGAACACCATCGGCTCCTGGCAGAACCACGCCATTTCGATGGGGCTGCCTGCGAACACCCCGGTAAAAAAACAGATCGACGAGTTTATTCGCCGCTGGGACAAATTCCCGATCGCGCCCGAGCGCCGCGCCAATCCTGCATGGGCGCAGAACACGGTGGATGGGGACGATATCAACCTGTTTGACATTCTGCCCCTGTTCCGCCTGAACGACGGCGACGGTGGTTTTTATCTTGATAAAGCGTGCGTCGTGTCGCGCGATCCGCTCGACCCCGATCACTTCGGCAAGCAGAACGTCGGTATCTACCGCATGGAAGTGAAGGGCAAGCGCAAGCTCGGCCTGCAGCCGGTTCCGATGCACGATATCGCTCTGCATCTGCACAAAGCGGAAGAGCGCGGTGAAGACCTGCCGATTGCGATTACGCTAGGCAACGACCCGATCATCACCCTGATGGGGGCCACGCCGCTGAAATACGATCAGTCCGAGTATGAAATGGCCGGGGCGCTGCGTGAAAGCCCGTACCCGATTGCCACCGCGCCGCTGACCGGCTTCGACGTGCCGTGGGGTTCTGAAGTGATCCTCGAGGGCGTTATTGAAGGCCGCAAGCGTGAAATTGAAGGGCCGTTTGGTGAATTTACCGGACACTATTCCGGTGGCCGAAATATGACGGTTGTACGTATCGATAAAGTCTCCTATCGCACCAAACCGATCTTTGAGTCGCTCTATCTGGGCATGCCGTGGACCGAGATTGACTATCTGATGGGTCCGGCTACCTGCGTGCCGCTCTACCAGCAGCTGAAAGCGGAATTCCCGGAAGTGCAGGCGGTGAACGCGATGTATACCCACGGCCTGCTGGCGATTATCTCCACCAAAAAACGCTACGGCGGCTTTGCCCGCGCGGTCGGTTTACGTGCCATGACCACGCCGCACGGTCTGGGCTACGTGAAGATGGTAATCATGGTGGATGAGGATGTCGATCCGTTCAACCTGCCGCAGGTAATGTGGGCGCTGTCATCGAAGGTAAACCCTGCGGGGGATCTGGTGCAGCTGCCGAACATGTCGGTACTGGAACTTGACCCCGGCTCTAGCCCGGCGGGCATAACCGACAAGCTGATTATTGATGCCACCACGCCGGTTGCGCCGGACAACCGTGGCCACTACAGCCAGCCGGTACAGGATCTGCCTGAAACCAAAGCCTGGGCTGAAAAACTGACCGCGATGCTGGCGGCACGCCAATAAGGAGGAAAAAATGATTTGTCCACGCTGTGCCGATGAGCACATTGAAGTGATGGCGACATCACCGGTGAAAGGTATCTGGACCGTTTACCAGTGCCAGCATTGTCTGTATACCTGGCGCGATACCGAACCGCTGCGCCGCACCAGCCGCGAGCACTACCCGGAAGCGTTCCGCATGACGAAGAAGGATATTGACGAGGCGCCGCAGGTGCCGACGATCCCGCCGCTGCTGTAAAAAAAGCCCGGTGGCGCTGCGCTTACCGGGCGATAATATTGTGCGCTTTGTTTTGCCGGGTGGCGGCTTCGCCTTACCCGGCCTACAAAACCGGTAGGCCCGGTAAGCGCAGCGCCACCGGGCGAATGACCGTAGAAAACTAAACCAGACTCTTCAACCGATAAATCCACTCCAGCGCCTGACGCGGCGTCAGGGAATCCGGGTCGAGATTCTCCAGTGCTTCCACCGCTGGCGACGTCTCTTCCGCCGGGGCCAGCAACGACATCTGCGTACCGTCAATCTGCGTAGCTGCCGCGTTCGGCGACAGGCTTTCCAGCTCCCGCAGTTTTTGACGCGCGCGTTTAATCACCTCTTTTGGCACGCCTGCCAGCGCCGCTACGGCCAGGCCATAGCTCTTGCTTGCCGCGCCATCCTGCACCGTGTGCATAAAGGCGATGGTATCCCCATGCTCCAGCGCGTCGAGATGAACGTTGGCAACGCCCTCCATTTTTTCCGGCAGCTGCGTCAGCTCGAAGTAATGGGTGGCGAACAGCGTCATTGCTTTGATTTTATTTGCCAGGCTCTCAGCACAGGCCCAAGCCAGGGACAAGCCATCATAGGTTGACGTTCCGCGGCCTACCTCATCCATCAGCACCAGGCTGTGTTCGGTGGCGTTATGCAGGATGTTCGCGGTTTCGGTCATCTCAACCATAAAGGTTGAACGGCCGCTTGCCAGATCGTCCGCCGCCCCTACGCGGGTGAAGATACGGTCGATTGGGCCGATCTCCACTTTTTGCGCAGGAACGTAGCTGCCGATATAGGCGAGAAGGGCGATCAGCGCGGTCTGGCGCATATAGGTACTTTTACCGCCCATGTTAGGGCCGGTAATGATCAGCATTCTTCTCTGCGGTGACAGACTCAGCGGGTTAGCGATGAACGGCTCGTTCAGCACCCGTTCAACCACCGGATGGCGGCCTTCGGTAATGCGAATGCCGGGCTTATCGGTAAAGGTCGGGCAGGTATAGTTCAGCGTTTCTGCACGCTCGGCCAGATTCACCAGTACATCCAGCTCCGCCAGCGCGCCCGCGCTGAGCTGCAGGTCGGCCAGGTGCGGCATCAGCATGTCGAACAGTTCGTCATACAGCTGTTTTTCGAGCGCCAGCGCTTTGCCTTTCGAGGTAAGGACTTTGTCCTCATACTCTTTAAGCTCAGGAATAATATAGCGCTCGGCATTCTTCAACGTCTGGCGACGCACGTAGTGAATCGGTGCCAGGTGACTCTGCCCACGGCTGATCTGAATGTAATAGCCGTGTACCGCGTTATAGCCCACTTTCAGGGTGTCGAGGCCCAGCCGCTCGCGTTCGCGAATTTCCAGCTTATCGAGATAGTCCGTTGCGCCATCTGCCAGCGCGCGCCACTCATCCAGCTCTTCGTTATAGCCAGGGGCAATGACGCCGCCGTCACGCACAAGCACCGGTGGCGCATCGATGATGGCGCGCTCCAGGAGTTCGCGAAGCTCGGTAAATTCGCCCATGGTTTCGCGGAGTTTCTGAACCGGCTCGCTGTTAACGTCACTCAGCTGTGCACGCAGTTCCGGCAACTGCTGGAAAGCATGACGCATGCGTGCGAGATCGCGCGGGCGAGCCGTACGCAGCGCCAGACGCGCCAGAATACGCTCCAGATCGCCAACCTGGCGTAATACCGGCTGCAGATCGGTATAACGATCCTGCAGGGCGGCAATGGTCTGCTGGCGGCCAATCAGCGTGTCGGTATCGCGAACCGGCATATGCAGCCAGCGCTTCAACATGCGGCTGCCCATCGGCGTGACGGTGCTGTCGAGCACCGAAGCTAGGGTATTTTCGACGCCACCGGCCAGATTCTGGGTGATCTCCAGATTACGGCGCGTGGCGGCATCCATGATGATGCTGTCCTGCTGGCGCTCCATGGTAATAGAGCGGATATGCGGCAGGGCGGTACGCTGGGTATCTTTCACATACTGCAGCAGGCAGCCGGCTGCACACAGCCCGCGCGGCGCATTCTCTACGCCAAAGCCAATCAGATCGCGGGTGCCAAACTGCAGATTAAGCTGCTGACGCGCCGTATCAATTTCGAATTCCCACAGCGGGCGACGACGCAGGCCGCGACGCCCTTCAATCAGCGCCATTTCGGCGAAGTCTTCGGCGTAGAGCAGCTCAGCCGGATTGGTACGCTGCAGCTCGGCGGCCATGGTTTCGCGATCGGCAGGTTCACTCAGGCGAAAACGCCCGGAACTGATATCCAGCGTGGCGTAGCCAAACCCTTTACCGTCCTGCCACAGCGCCGCCAGCAGGTTATCCTGACGCTCCTGTAGCAGCGCTTCGTCGCTGATGGTGCCGGGCGTAACGATGCGCACGACCTTGCGCTCAACCGGACCTTTCGAGGTAGCCGGATCGCCAATCTGTTCGCAAATGGCGACGGATTCACCCTGATTCACCAGTTTGGCCAGGTAGTTCTCAACCGCGTGATGCGGAATACCCGCCATCGGGATAGGCTCACCCGCAGAGGCACCGCGTTTGGTCAGTGAGATGTCGAGCAGCTGCGACGCACGTTTAGCATCGTCGTAAAATAGCTCGTAAAAATCGCCCATACGATAAAACAGCAAGATTTCCGGATGCTGTGCCTTCAGCTTCAGATACTGCTGCATCATAGGCGTGTGTGCGTCGAAATTGTCGATTGTGCTCATGGAGTGATGATGTCCATTTCCTTGAAAATATTGCGCTTTGAGCGGCTCAAAGGCCGTTAGTTCCCTCTATTGTCGCATGAAAAAAAGATGCGGCGCAGTAAAATGTCGCGACTTTACGAGGCTCCTTCCGACATTAATTCGATAATGATTTTTCCACGCTCAACGCCGACCCGAACCTGCGAGTTTGTGGTAAATCCGGCCTGTTCTAACCAGTCTCCCTTTAAGCTCAGGGCGGCATGCACGCTGTAGCGTGTGGGAATTTTAGTCTTGCGGTCTTCATGCCGTTTTCTGAAATATCCCACTTTAAGGTGGCGATACGGTTTGGTGATAGCGATCTCTTGCATAGCGGCTCCTGCGGTGTTGGCGGTGACTGTTATTAAAGCCTGTATAAAATACCAGTAAAAATGAGGCGGTGCGGGCTTAAGAGTGGAAGGCGGATTCAGAAAACGAAATGCAACAACTGAAATCGATACCGTAAAGGGGTATTATGAATACACTTTATTACCCGGTACCCCGTCATGACTGGTAAACGCATCTCACGAGAAAAAGAGACGATCGCCAAAATGATCGCCCTGTATGAAAAACAGTGCCCGCAGGCCTCAAAAGAAGAAGGGCATTATCAGGCCTTGAATGCCTATGCCGATAAACGCCTGGATAAATGCGTCTTTGGTGAGGAAAAGCCCGCCTGCAAGCAGTGTCCGGTGCACTGCTACCAGCCGGTGAAGCGTGAAGAGATGAAGCAGGTTATGCGCTGGGCAGGGCCGCGTATGCTGTGGCGTCATCCGATCCTGACTATCCGCCATCTCATCGACGATCGCCGCCCGGTGCCGGAATTACCGGAAAAGTATCGCCCGAAAAAGTAGCCGTTTCAGCGTCTCAATGGACGACAAATGATGTTCAGCGCCACCGCGCTGCACAGCGGGAACAGCGCCAGCAGCAGCCAGGGATAAACCGCCTGCGCTGAGGGCACAAGCGCCCGATCCAGCAGGCTGCCAAACAGCAAATTTCCCGCCAGCACCGCGATGCCGCCTGCAGTAGAGAGGGCGCCATAGTGCGCACCCAGCGTTGATTCCTCGGCGAAATGCGGGATCAAATCTTTTGCCGACGGCACCAGCAGCATTTGCCCCAGCGTCAACAGGGTGACGAAAATTGCAGAGGGCAGCAGCCGCAGCCAGCCTTCCGACGGCTCAGTCGATGCAAACAGGGCCACGCTCGCAAAGGAGGCGGAGAGCAGCAAAAAGCCCACCGGTAAAATTTTGACCGCGCCGACTCGTCTGGCGACACGCGCCAGCGGCAGCTGAAACGCGATAATCAGCACCGAGGCCAGCATAAAAAGCGGCCCCAGATCTTTCTCGGTGCCGCCGGAGCGCTGGATCTCCACCGGCAGCGCCAGGTACAGCTGGTTGTAGCTCAACAGCCATGAGCTGTAGGCGATGATAAAGGCCACAAAACGCGGCTGGCGGAACGTCGTCCACCAGGGAAGAATGTTGAGCGCCCGCTGGCTCTGATGCGCAGCAGGCAGGCAGAAAAACAGGATCGCCAGCGCCGCGATAAATATCCCCGCGCCCGCCAGCGCGACCTGGCGAAAGCCCAGCCCCGTCAGCAGCGCGCCCGCCACGGGGCCCAGCACCGCGCCGAGTTCGCCGCACACGGCAAAGAGCGCAAACCACTCCGCCCGGCTGCGTTTTCCTTTCGCCTCGCTTTGCGTGCCTGCTTTTGCCAGCAGCGCCTCAATGGAGGGCGAGAAGAGCGCGCCGCCGATGCCGGTCAGACACGCCCCGAGAATAATGGGCCACAGCGATTGCCCGAAGGCCAGCAGCAGATAGCCCGCGACGCGGATAACGCAGCCGCTCAGGATAACGACCTTCGCGCCGTATTTGTCCGAAAGCGCGCCGCCGACGATAAACATGCCCTGCTGCGAAAACGTGCGCAGCCCGAGCACCAGCCCGATAAGCCCGCCGGAGAGCAGCATGTCGTCGCGTAAAAATATCGCCAGGAAAGGCACGACGGCGTAAAAGCCGATGTTAAACACAAACTGGCTGCCCAGTAATACGGGCGGCCAGAGGGTCGTGGCGGTGCGCAGGGGCATACCGTCTACTCGCTCCTACACGATAAAGTGAATGTGCTTTTTGCCATGGTACGGGGAGATCTCAATTTTGGTTTTCACTCTGAACACATCCCAGAGCAGCTCCTCGGATAAAATCTCCTGCGGGGTTCCCGTGGTCACAATTTGCCCTTTTTGCATCACTATCAGCGAATCGCAGAACATCGACGCGTGGTTGAGGTCGTGGATGGCGACGATGCTGGTGACGGGTAATTCGCTGATCAAGTGCATCAGCTGCATTTGATGATGAATATCCAGGTGGTTGGTCGGTTCATCCAGCAGGATTTCTGTCGGAGCCTGAGCCAGCGCGCGGGCAATATGGACGCGCTGGCGCTCTCCGCCGGACAGGCTCAGCCAGCCCTGCTCGCCGCGGTCCAGCATGTCCACGCGCGCAAGGGCGGCGTTGACGATTTCGTCATCCTGCGCGCTCCAGTTCGAGAAGGCAGAGTGGTGCGGAATACGCCCGAGCTTTACCACGTCGCGCACGCGCATGTTGGCGTCGGTCATGCCGTGCTGCTCAACGAACGCCACGCGGCGGGCAAGCTGCTTTTTGGCAATGCGGGAAATGTCCTGGCCGTCGAGGGTCACGCAGCCGGCATCCGGGCGGCGCAGCCCGGCGAGGATACGCAAAAGGGACGATTTGCCGCAGCCGTTTGGGCCAAGCAGTCCTACCGTTTCGCCCCGGGAGACCTTCAGCGAGACGTCATTCACGATGACTTTTTTACCTACCTTCCAGGTAATATTTTCAGCGCAGATACTCATCACTTATTCCTTGAGCGATAGATAATCACGGCAAAGAACGGGACGCCAACCAGCGCGGTCACCACGCCGACGGGCAGGCTTTGCGGGGCAATCAGCATGCGCGAGGCAATGTCTGCCAGCACCATCAGGATCGCGCCCGCCAGCGCGCTGGCAATAAGTAGCGTGCGGTGCAGCGGACCGAACAGGAAGCGCATGATGTGCGGTACCACCAGCCCGACAAAGCCGATAGAGCCTGCCATGCTGACGATCGTCGCGGTAATCAGCGCGGTGGCGGTAAATAGCGCCAGACGCACCCAGGGCACGTTAATGCCGAGCGACGCGGCGGCATCGTCCCCGAAGGTGAACGCATCCAGCGCGCGGGAGTAGTAGAGACACACGGCCAGACCCGCCAGCACCACGACCAGCGCCAGCTGGAACTCGGGCCAGCGCACGCCGCTAAAGCTGCCGAGCAGCCAGAACATCACGTCGCGCGCCTGCTGCGCGCTGGCGGAGGTGCTGATGGTGTAGGCGGTAATGGCGTTGAACAGCTGCGAGGCGGCAACCCCTGCCAGGATCGTACGCTCATTGCCGCCGCGCGCGCCGTTCGTCAGGAAGGCGACAAAGGCGAAAGCGGCGAACGCCCCGGCAAACGCGCCCGCAGAAAGCGACACCGCGCCGGTGCCGATGCCCAATACCACGACGGACACTGCACCCGTAGACGCGCCTGCGGACACGCCCAGCACGTAGGGTTCCGCCAGCGCGTTTTTCAGCAGGCTTTGCAGCACGGCGCCGCAGATGGCAAGCCCGGCACCGCAGCAGGCCGCCACCAGCGCGCGGCTCAGGCGGAAGTCCCAGATAACGCTCTCATAGATGCGGTTGAGCGGAACCTCGGTCAGCCCCAGCTTATTACCGATAGCGTAAAAGACGTTAGAGAGCGGAATCGACAGTTCGCCGACGCTGACGCCAAGGGCAATCACCAAAAATAACAGGACGATAGCAAGCAGAGCGGACGTGGTCAGGAACAGGCCCTGTCGGGCCTGCAGTACGGCTGCCGTCATCAGTTCAGCCCCAGCTTTCTGAGCTGTTCGCCCACCTGTTCAGCCCCGTAAATCGTACGAATCGTCGGGTTCATGGCCTGACCGTCCATCACCACGATATGGCCTTTTTTGACGGCATCGAGCTGGCTGACGGCGGGATCGCTTTTCAGAAATTTGATTTTCTCTTCCGCGTTATCGAGCGCCCAGCGGTTACGATCCAGGCTGGAGACGACGATCACGTCCGGGTTGGCGGCAATAATGCTTTCCCAGCCCACGGTCGGCCATTCGGTTTCGGAGGTGATGGCGTTATGGCCGCCCAGCACGTTGGCAATAAATCCGGAGGCGCTGTTTTTACCGCCAACGTAGGCATCAGCAGACGGGGATGCGCTGGAGAACCAGAAGACGAACGACAGATCTTTTTTGCTCTTACCGAACTCCTGACGCAGGTCGGCCTCGCGTTTTTTGAAATCGGCAATGACGGCCCGACCGCGATCTTCAACGTTGAAAATTTTGGCGAAATCTTCGATCTCTTTATAGAGATAGGTCATATCCCACAGCGTCTGGCGGCTGCCGTACATATCCCCGGCCGCTTTTTTGGTGGCGCACATGCCCGGCGATAAATAGCTGTTCACGCCGACGGTGGCCAGATCTTCCCGTTTGGCGACCTTACTCTCTGGCCCAAGCAGCAGGGGAAGCTGGGCAGGAACAAAGTCAGGGTTTTGCGAAAGGATGGATTCAAGGGTAGGAATTTCAACCGTCAGCGTCTTCACTTTTGCGTTCTGTTCAGCCAGCTGCGGCAAGACTTTGGTCGGCCAGAAGGCGCTGGCTTTGACCTTATCTTCCAGCCCCAGCAGAAGCAAAATCTCCACCGTATTCTGACCAAGGGCAACGACGCGCTCAGGCGGTTTGGTAAACGTCTCTTTGTAGCCGCAGTTTTCAATCGTCAGCGGATACGTTGTTGCCAGAGCAGAGCCGATCGACGCAACCGCCAGACCTAACGCAAAGATGACCTTTTTCATTACACGCTACCCTTCATTAAAATTATTATTAATGCAAATGAAACGCATTATTGAGGCGGAATTTTATACAGAGGAAAATATATTGTGTCAATGAGGGACAATTGCGCGGGGTAACGAAAGGCGGCGCCCGCAACGGCGCCGGAATGACGGGTTAAACCAGGCTCTCTTTATCGATTCCCAGACGCTTCATGCGTGAGAGCAGGGTGGTGCGCTTCAGCCCCAGCCGCTGGGCCGCGCCTTTTGGCCCCGCAACGACGCCGTTCGTCTCCTTGAGTACGCGCATTATCAGCTGATATTCATCTTCGCCGTCCTGCGCCACCTCTGCCGCAGCGCGGGTTTCGTCCGGCGGCGAGATTTCAGGCAGGGAGAGCTGAAGAACGCTTCCGCGCGTCAGCAGCACCGCGCGCTCAATGACGTTTTCCAGCTCGCGCACGTTGCCCGGCCACTCCATCGACGAAAGGGTACGCAGCGTTTCGGCGGGGATGCTGTCGATGTTTCGCCCCATCCGCCGCGCAATTTTGGCGGTAAAGGCCTTCACCAGCAGGGGGATATCTTCCGGGCGCTCGCGCAGCGGCGGCAGGCAGATCGGGAAGACGTTCAGGCGGTAATAGAGATCGCTTCGAAATTCGCGGTCGGCGACCATTTTTTTCAGGTCGCGGTTGGTGGCGGCAATTAGCCGCACGTCGGTCTGGATAAGCTTGTTGCTGCCAAGGCGCTCAAACTCCTGCTCCTGCAGTACGCGCAGCAGCTTGGGCTGTAGCTCCAGCGGCATATCGCCCACCTCGTCGAGGAACAGCGAGCTTTTGTCCGCCAGCTCGAAACGCCCCAGCCGCTGGCTGCTTGCCCCGGTGAACGCGCCGCGTTCGTGGCCGAACAGATCGCTTTCCAGCAGGCCCGCGGGCATGGCGGCGCAGTTCATCTTCACCATGCGGCGGCTGTTGCGGTTGCTCAGGTTGTGAATAGCCCTGGCGATCAGCTCCTTGCCGGTGCCGGTTTCGCCGAGGATCAGCACCGTGCTGTCGCTCTGCGCCACCATCTCAACCTGCTTGAGCACGCTGTACATGGCGTCGCTGCGCCCGATGATTTCGCCAAACTCGCTGTCGACGTTGTTGAGCTGTTCGGTCAGGGCCAGGTTCTCATCCACCAGCCGTTCTTTCAGGCGATGAATTTCCTGATAGGCAAGGGCGTTATCCAGGGCAATAGAGATGCGCTCGGCGATCTGGCGCAGCAGCTTCAGGTTGGCGGTGGTAAACACGCCTTCCTCGCACTGCGCCAGCTTCAGCACGCCCAGCATGGTGTTGCCGGACATCAGCGGCAGCAGGCACAGCGTCTGGATTTTGTTGCCCCAGGTGTTAAACAGCATCCGCTCGTACGGCGCGACCGGGTCCTGCTCGTTGAGGTTAAGCAGCAGGATCTCTTTGCTTTTAAACACTCGCTCAGAAAGCGTACCCGCTTCGTCCACTTCGCTCTGCTCGTGCGCAGGGTTGGCTTCATCGAGATAATGCGTGGAGTAGATGTTCAGCTTGCCCTTGCGGTGCCCGCGCAGCGCAATGCTGATGGCGTCGATTTTGAAATAGTGGTGGATCTCTTTCGAGACTTCGCTGACCAGCTCGTCCATGTCGAGCCGTGACAGCACGGCGTTGGTGATGGCGACCAGAATGCGAAAGTTGTCGCGCTCGCGGCTCAGCAGGTCGAAATCCACGTTGTTGGTGACCCGGCTTTGGATCTGCTCTGCCACCACGCCCACAATCTGGGTGAAGGTATGCAGGCGTTCGTACTCCGCCTCGGTCCAGGGCTGGTCCGTATTGCGGATAAACTCGCAGCCGCCAAAGATGTGGCCTTCCGCCGCCAGGGGTAACATGCAGTAATGGCCGAAAGGCTGGTAAATATTGCTCTCCGCCAGCTTTGGCCAGGCCTGTCGAAATTCCGCAAAGTTGCAGTGCAGTACCTCCGGGCGGGAAAGAATGCGCCGCACCGGACCGTGCGCCAGAAAGGTTTCATCTTCGTATTCAAAGGGTTTGCCGTTATCACGCGTTGAGTAATAGCTCGCGCGATGCGTTCCGCTATGCCAGAGCACAACGGCGGCGCTGTCGGCCAGCGCCGATTGCCTGACCAGCCGCGTCAGGGCATCGCTGAGCGAACCGAGATCGGGCTGCTGTAAAAGTGTGCGCGTGATGTCAAACAGGCCCTGCTGTCCTAGATCGCTCATCGGTGTATACGGCATTATTGCTTTCCACTTGAAACTGGCAAAAAGATAAATTGAGTGCTGACCGCTTATGGCGCGGTCTAGCAAATACGGGGTAACGGCTCCGCGTGCGGGAGATCCAGCGTACGCTTAACGCCATACAGTCCGGCCAGGCGCACCCCTTTGCGCTCAACCACCTCGCCGATGATTGCCGCATCCTTGCCTAAGGGATGTGCGCTCAGCTGCGCAAGTACGGCTTCCGCCGCCGCGCGATTCACGCCGATGACCAGCTTGCCTTCGTTAGCAAAGTTTAGCGGATCGAGGCCTAATAGCTCGCACAGCCCGCGCACGGCAGGTTTAACCGGCAGACCGCGCTCGGTCAGTTCGATGCCGTACCCGCAGCTTGCGGCGAACTCGTGCACCACGGCGTTGACGCCGCCTCGCGTGGCGTCGCGCAGGGCTTTTACCCCCGGAATGGCGCGTAGCGTCTGGATAAGCGGAGTGAGTACCGCGCAGTCGCTGCGCAGCTCGCCGTCCAGCCCCAGGCCTTCGCGGAGGTTAAGAATCGTTGCCCCGTGGCAGCCCAGCGTTCCGCTGACGATCAGCACGTCGCCCGCGGCAAGCTGCTGCGCGCCCCAGTGGATATCGGCGGGGATCGCCCCCATGCCGGCGGTGTTGATGAAAAGCTTATCGGCCGCGCCGCGCTGCACCACTTTGGTATCCCCGGTCACGATAGCAATGCCCGCCTCGCGCGCGGTCTGCGCCATGCTGTTGACCACCGCCGCGAGCGTCTCCATTGGTAGCCCTTCTTCGAGGATAAACCCGCACGAGAGGTAGCGGGGGACCGCGCCGCTAACGGCTACGTCGTTCGCCGTACCGCAGACGGCGAGCTTGCCGATATCGCCCCCCGGAAAGAACAGCGGGTCAATCACGTAGCTGTCGGTGGAGAAGGCCAGCCGGTCGCCCTGCGCGGTCAGGGTCGTGAGGTCAATGCGCGCCTGGTCTTCCTGTTCGGCAAGCCAGGGATTGTTAAACGCCTCCATGAACAGCCGGTTAATCAGCTGCTGCATCGCCTGTCCACCGCTTCCGTGCGCCATTTCAACCGTGTTCATACTTCACACTCCTGATTGCGATACTGATACCACGCGGCACATGCGCCCTCAGAGGAGACCATCAGCGCGCCAAACGCGGTTTGCGGGTTACAGGTGTTACCCAATAACGGGCATTGATGCGGTTTACATTTTCCGGTGAGTACCTCGCCGCAGCGGGCGCGCGGATCGTCGCAAACCTGCTGCGGCTGCGGGCGGAAATGCGCCTCGGCGTCGAACGAGCGGTAGGCCGGCGTTAATCTCACGCCGGATTCGGCAATCAGCCCCAGGCCGCGCCACTCGCTGCCGCCTTCGACGCAAAACACGTCGGCTATCGCCTGCTGGGCGAGCGCATTGCCCGCATCAGGCACCACGCGGCGATACTGATTTTCTACCGCGCTCAGGGCCGCTATTTTCTGCTCAACCAGCATGGTCACGCCTTGCAGTAGATCAAGCGGTTCGAAACCAGCGACCACTAACGGACGATTGTACCGTTCAGCGATAAAGCCGTAGGCGTCTGTGCCAATCACCATGCTGACGTGGCCCGGTGCCAGAAAGGCGTCTATCCCGTTTCCCGGCTCTTCCAGCAGGTTGCGCAGCGTGGGAATGAGCGTAATGTGCTGGCAAAAAAAGAAAAAGTTGTCGAGCTTACGCGCTTTCGCCTGCTGGAGCGTGATGGCGGTGGCGGGCATGGTGGTTTCAAACCCCAGGCCAAAAAACACGACCCTGCGCGAGGGGTTATTCTCTGCCAGCGTCAGGGCATCGATCGGCGAGTAAACGATCCGCACGTCCGCGCCGCGCGCCTTCGCCTGCAGCAGCGATCCCTTTTTCCCCGGCACGCGCATCGCGTCGCCAAAGGTGCAGAAGATCACGTCGGGATGGCTGGCGATTTCAATACAGCTGTCGATGCGCCCCATCGGCAGAACGCAGACCGGGCAGCCGGGGCCGTGGATAAACTCGATGTTTTCCGGCAGCAGCTGGTCGAGGCCAAACTTGAAGATGGCGTGGGTATGCCCGCCGCACACCTCCATGATCCGCAGCGGTTTTTCTTTCGTGTAGTCCAGCTGCGCCGCGCGCGTTTTCAGGTGCCCGATAAGCTGCATCACCTGTTCCGGCGCGCGGTATTCATCAACGTAACGCATATGCTATCGCTCCTCGCCGAACAGGAGCGCGCCTACGTCAGGCTCCACGTCGAACATGTTTTGCAGGGCGTCGAGGGTGTCGCGGGCTTCCGCTTCATTTATTACGCTCATCGCAAACCCCACGTGGACCAGCACCCACTGGCCGAGGCGCGAGGCGCCCGTTTCGTCAGTGCTGCCTACCAGCGTCAGGTCGACGTCGCGCAGGATGCCGCAGACCTCGACTTTGGCCTGATTCCCGTCAATGGAATGGATCTGCCCCGGTACGCCTATGCACATCGTTCACTCTCCAGCCAGTTCAGCCAGGCGTCCATGCCGTCGCCGCGCGTGGCGGAGACCAGCAGGATCTGAATCTCCGGATTCACTTCCCGGGCATACGCCAGACACTTATCCACGTCGAAATTCAGGTACGGCAGCAGGTCAACTTTGTTCAGCAGCATGATGGAGGCCGCAGCAAACATATGCGGATATTTCAGCGGTTTGTCTTCCCCTTCTGTCACGGAAAGCACTGCGACCTTGTGTCGTTCGCCAAGGTCAAAGCTCGCCGGGCAGACCAGGTTGCCGACGTTTTCAATAAACAGGATGCCGTTATCCGCCAGCGGCAGTCGCGGGGCGGCATCGGCAATCATCTGCGCGTCCAGATGGCAGCCTTTGCCGGTGTTGACCTGAATCGCCGGGGTGCCGGTTTCGCGAATGCGCGCGGCGTCATTAACGGTTTGCTGATCGCCTTCGATAACGGCGCAGGAGACGCGCGCGTTCAGGCGTTTGAGCGTTTCGGTCAGCAGCGTGGTTTTGCCGGAACCGGGGCTGGAGACCAGGTTCAGCACCAGCTGTTTACGGGCGGCAAAACGGGCGCGGTTGCGGGCGGCGAGCCGGTTATTTTTGTCCAGCACGTCGATCTCCACCTCCAGCATCTGGCGCTGGCTCATGCCCGGCGCGTGGGTACCCGCCTCGCCGTGGCCGTAGTGCAGATCGCCCGCAGCGGATTGTTGCGGGGCGAAGGTGATACCGGTTAAGGCCGCCGCAGGCCGCGGGGCAGGAGAAAAGGGCGCGGAGCGAAACGCGGAGTGGGGACGGTGTTCATCCCCTTCTATATACAGGTTGCCTTCGGCGCAACCGCAGGTGCTACACATAACTTACTCCTTCTCGATTTCGAGGCGTTGGATCTGCATACCGTCGTCCGCCACGATGCGCAGCCCGGCGCTCTGGCACTGCGGGCAGCGCTGAACCTTTGATGACAGCAGGGTGACGTACTGCTGGCACTGCTCGCACCAGCACTCCGCCTGCTGCTCGTCGATATGCAGCTCGCATCCTTCCGCCAGCGTACCGCGGCACACCAGCTCAAAGCAGAAGGTGAGGGCGCTGGTCTCGACGCAGGAAAACGCGCCAACCTTCAGCCAGACGCCGGTAACGCGCTTCGCGTGGTTTTGCACTGCCTGCTGTTCGATAAGCTCCAGGGCCCGCTGGCAGAGGGTAATTTCGTGCATGACGCCTCCTCAATGATTTGCGCCATTCAATGCAATAACGGTGCCAGCTTGATTTTTGTTAAGGCGTGACGATGTCAACGCTGTCGAAATGACACGTCGACACCCCGATGATGACAGCGTGAGCTTCGTTAAATCCTTTAAAATTCAATAAATTAAAAACTGGCACGGAATCTGCTTAACAGCCGCTATCTCCATTACGCGGATACCTTTTATGACTATTTGGGAAATTAGCGAAAAAGCTGACTACATCGCGCAGCGTCACCAGCAGCTGCAGGATCAGTGGCACCTCTACTGCAACTCTCTGGTTCAGGGGATCACCCTGTCGAAAGCCCGCCTGCACCACGCCATGAGCTGTGCGTCGCAGGGGGATATGCGCTTTGTGTTATTCGGTCACTTTACGATCAACGTCACTCTGGCAGAGAGTTTTAACAGCCACACCATCGAGTACTACGTCGAGACAAAAGAGGGTGAAAAACAGTGTATTGCGAAGGCGCAGCTGATGGCCGACGGCATGGTGGACGGTCACGTCAGCAATCGCGATCGCCAGCAGGTGCTTGAGCACTATCTGGAGAAAATCGCGCCGGTGTACAACGGGCTCTACGCGGCGGTTGAACACGATTTGCCGGTCAACCTGCAGCAGCTGATGGATGGAAACGCCCCGGCAAACGTGGCCTGAATATCGCGTGTCGAGATGTGTCGACACGACAGTTTTTTCGTCAAAAATGACCATCACCAGAGGATTGCCCGGTGAACCGTTTTGTAATTGCTGACTCGACGGTCTGTATTGGCTGTCGAACCTGTGAGGCGGCGTGTTCAGAAACGCATCGCCTGCACGGGCTACAGTCCATGCCGCGCCTGCGCGTCATGCGTAATGAAAAAGAGTCTGCCCCGCAGCTCTGCCACCACTGCGAGGATGCCCCCTGCGCGGGCGTCTGCCCCGTTAACGCCATCACCCGCGTTGACGGTGCCGTCCAGCTGAATGAAAGCCTGTGCGTTAGCTGCAAGCTGTGCGGCATCGCCTGTCCGTTCGGCGCCATCGAATTTTCCGGCAGCCGCCCGCTGCATATTCCGGCGAACGCAAACACGCCGAAAGCCCCGCCTGCGCCACCGGCTCCGGCACGCGTGAGCACGCTGCTGGACTGGGTGCCCGGCATCCGTGCCGTTGCGGTGAAGTGCGATCTGTGCAGCTTCGATGAACAAGGCCCGGCGTGCGTGCGCACCTGCCCGACCAAAGCGCTGATTCTGGTCAACATTCGCGACATTGCCCGCACCAGCAGGCGCAAGCGCGAGCTGACCATTAATACCGACGTCGGCGATCTTTCGCTTCTGCAGGCGCTTAACGAGGGGGCGAAATGAACGCCATTACCATGATTAACAGCGCCGTGGCGTACTTTGCCGCTGCCGCCGTGCTGGCGCTGATCTTCTCTTTTCATAAAACCCTGAGCGGCTGGATCGCCGGTATCGGCGGGGCGGTCGGCAGCCTGATGACGCTGGCTGCGGGCGGCGTCGTCCTGATCGGCGGGCAGTCCGTTTCCGCACTCATGCCGCTGATCCGCTATACCGTCGCGCTTACGCCGCTGAACGCCATCTGGCTGGTGACGTTTGGCCTGTGCGGGCTGTTTATCAGCCTGTTCAATATTGACTGGCATCGCCATCAGCAGGTCAAAGCTAACGGCCTGCTGGTCAATCTGCTGATGGCGACGGCGGTCTGCACCGTTATCGCCAGCAACCTCGGTGCGCTGGTGGTGATGGCCGAAATCATGGCGCTGTGCGGCGTGTTCCTGACGGGCTGCAGCGCCTCCGGCAAGCTGTGGTTTGCGCTCGGGCGCCTCGGCACGCTGCTGCTGGCGCTGGCCTGCTGGCTGGTGTGGCAGCGTTTCGGCACGCTGGACTTTGCCGCGCTTCACGGCCAGGCGCTGGGCAATGACGTCTGGGTTCTCGGCGTCGTCGGTTTTGGCCTGCTGGCCGGGATTATCCCGCTGCACGGCTGGGTACCCCAGGCGCATGCGAACGCCTCCGCGCCCGCCGCCGCGCTGTTCTCCACCGTCGTCATGAAGGTAGGGCTGTTCGGCATTCTGGCGATAACCCTGACCAACGGGCAGCCGCCGCTGTGGTGGGGCATCGTGCTGCTGGTCGCAGGCATGATTACCGCGTTCGTCGGCGGGCTGTACGCGCTGATGGAGCACAACATCCAGCGCCTGCTGGCATACCACACGCTGGAAAACATCGGCATCATCCTGCTCGGAATGGGCGCGGGCGTGACCGGGCTGGCGCTTAACCAGCCGGCGCTGATTGCCGCCGGGTTTATCGGCGGCCTGTATCACCTCGTCAACCACAGCCTGTTTAAAAGCACGCTGTTCCTCGGGGCGGGCAGCGTCTGGTTCCGCACCGGCCATCGCGATATCGAAAAGCTCGGCGGCATCGGTAAAAAGATGCCGGTGATTTCACTGGCGATGCTGGTCGGGCTGATGGCGATGGCCGCGCTGCCGCCGCTGAACGGCTTTGCCGGAGAGTGGGTGATCTATCAGTCCTTCTTCGCGCTCGGTCAGAGCGATACGTTCATCGCGCGCCTGCTTGGCCCGCTGCTGGCGGTCGGTCTGGCGATTACCGGCGCGCTGGCGGTGATGTGCATGGCCAAAGTTTACGGCGTGACCTTCCTCGGCGCGCCGCGCACCCGCGAAGCTGAAAACGCCTGCTGCGCGCCGGTACTGATGGCGATAAGTGTGGTCGCGCTGGCGATCTGCTGCATCGCGGGCGGGGTCGCCGCGCCGTGGCTGCTGCCGCTGCTGGGGCGCGCTATTCCGCTGCCGCTCGCGACGGCGCATACCGTCGTTTCCCAGCCGATGATTGCGCTGCTGCTGGTTGCCGCGCCGCTTCTGCCGTTCTTGCTGATGCTGTTCTTCAAACGCGACCGTCTCGCCTCCCGCGCGCGCGGTTCGGCGTGGGCCTGCGGCTATGAACACGAGCAGTCGATGGTTATCACCGCCCACGGCTTCGCCATGCCGGTGAAGGAGAACTTCGCCGCCGTGCTGAAGCTGCGCCACTGGCTGAACCCGGTGGACTGGGTGCCGGGCTGGCAGAGTGCCGCCGTGCCCCTGCTGTTCCGCCGTCTTGCGCTGATCGAGCTGGCGGTGCTGGTGGTCATTGTGATTTCACGAGGAGCCTGACATGAGTCTGTTACTGGCAATACTTCAGGCGCTGGTGCTGTTCGCCGTCGCGCCGCTGCTGTCGGGCATCACGCGCGTGGCGCGCGCCCGGATGCATAACCGTCGCGGGCCCGGCGTGCTCCAGGAGTACCGCGATCTCTTCAAGCTGCTTTCCCGTCAGAGCGTCGCCCCGGATGCCGCAGGCTGGGTCTTCCGCCTGACGCCGTTTGTGATGGTGGGCGTGATGCTGACCATCGCCACCGCGCTGCCGGTGGTGACGGTGGGCTCGCCGCTGCCGGCGCTTGGCGATCTGATTACGCTGATCTACCTCTTCGCCATCGCCCGCTTCTTCTTTGCGATTGCGGGTCTGGACACCGGCAGCCCGTTTACCGGCATCGGCGCCAGCCGCGAGGCGATGCTCGGCGTGCTGGTGGAGCCGATCCTGCTGCTGGGGCTGTGGGTCGCCGCGCAGGTGGCGGCCTCAACCCACATCAGCTTTATCACCGACACCGTCTATCACTGGCCGGTGGCGCGCTCGATCCCGCTGGTGCTGGCGCTCTGCGCCTGCGCGTTCGCCACCTTTATTGAGATGGGCAAACTGCCGTTCGACCTCGCGGAAGCGGAGCAGGAGCTGCAGGAAGGGCCGCTTACCGAATACAGCGGCTACGGCTTTGCGGTGCTGAAGTGGGGCATCAGCCTCAAGCAGCTGGTGGTGCTGCAGATGTTCGTCGGCGTTTTCTTCCCGTGGGGGCAGATGACCCATTTCTCCGCGGGCGGCCTGGTGCTGGCGGTGGTTGTTGCCGCCCTCAAGCTGCTGGTCGGCGTGCTGGTGATTGCCCTGTTTGAAAACAGCATGGCGCGCCTGCGCTTTGTCGAAACGTCGCGCATCACCTGGGCCGGTTTTGGTTTTGCATTTTTAGCGTTCGTCTCCTTGCTGGTGGCGTGATTAAAGAGAGTATTTATGTCTGAAGAAAAGAAAGGTCAGCAGTATCTCGCCGCGTTGCATCAGGCTTTCCCCGGCGTGGTGCTGGAGGAGTCATGGCAAACCAAAGACCAGATAACCGTCACCATTAAGGTGAACTACCTGCCGGAAGTGGTGGAGTTTCTGTACTACCAGCAGGGCGGCTGGCTGTCGGTGCTGTTCGGCAACGACGAGCGCCAGCTGTGCGGCAACTATGCGGTGTACTACGTGATGTCGATGGAGCAGGGCGAAAAGTGCTGGCTCACCGTGCGCGTCGAGGTCGATCCGAATAAGCCAGAATACCCGTCCGTCACGCCGCGCGTGCCCGCCGCCGTGTGGGGCGAGCGCGAAGTGCGCGACATGTACGGCCTGGTGCCGGTCGGTCTGCCGGACGAGCGCCGCCTGGTGCTGCCGGACGACTGGCCGGACGAACTCTATCCGCTGCGCAAAGACAGCATGGACTACCGCCAGCGCCCGGCGCCGACCACCGACAGCGAAACCTACGAGTTCATCAACGAGCTGGGCAGCAAGAAGAACAACGTGGTGCCGATCGGCCCGCTGCACGTCACCTCCGACGAACCGGGCCACTTCCGCCTGTTCGTTGACGGCGAGAACATCATCGACGCCGACTACCGCCTGTTCTATGTCCACCGCGGCATGGAAAAGCTGGCGGAAACCCGCATGGGTTACAACGAAGTGACGTTCCTCTCTGACCGCGTGTGCGGCATCTGCGGCTTCGCCCACAGCACCGCCTACACCACCTCGGTGGAGAACGGCATGGGGATCGTGGTGCCGGAGCGCGCGCAGATGATCCGCGCCATTCTGCTGGAGGTGGAGCGCCTGCACTCGCATCTGCTGAACCTCGGCCTGGCCTGCCACTTCGTCGGCTTTGACTCCGGGTTTATGCAGTTCTTCCGCGTGCGCGAGGCGTCGATGAAGATGGCGGAGATCCTCACCGGGGCGCGTAAAACCTACGGCCTGAACCTGATCGGCGGGATCCGCCGCGACCTGCTGAAGGACGACATGATCCAGACCCGCCTGCTGGCGCAGCAGATGCGCCGCGACGTGCAGGAGCTGGTGGACATGCTGCTCAGCACGCCAAACATCGAGCAGCGCACCGTCGGCATCGGCCGTCTTGACCCGGAAATCGCCCGCGACTTCAGCAACGTCGGCCCGATGGTGCGCGCCAGCGGCCACGCCCGCGACACCCGTGCCGATCACCCGTTCGTCGGCTACGGCCTGCTGCCGATGACCGTGCACAGCGAGCACGGCTGCGACGTCATTTCGCGCCTCAAGGTGCGTATCAACGAGGTGTTCACCGCGCTGAACATGATCGACTTCGGCCTCGATAACCTGCCGGGCGGCCCGCTGATGGTGGAGGGTTTCACCTATATTCCAAACCGCTTTGCCCTCGGCTTTGCCGAAGCGCCGCGCGGGGACGATATCCACTGGAGCATGACCGGCGACAACCAGAAGCTCTACCGCTGGCGCTGCCGTGCGGCGACCTACGCCAACTGGCCAACCCTGCGCTATATGCTGCGCGGTAACACCGTCTCCGACGCGCCGCTGATCATCGGCAGCCTCGACCCGTGCTACTCCTGCACCGACCGCATGACCGTCGTGGACGTGCGCAAGAAGAAAAGCCAAGTGGTGCCGTACAAAGAGCTTGAGCGCTACAGCATCGAGCGTAAGAACTCGCCGCTGAAATAGATGATGTTGTGCGGTCTGGTCCCCTCACCCCGGCCCTCTCCCCAAAGGGGCGAGGGGGCGAACGGTTCCCTCTCCCTTTTAGGGAGAGGGCTAGGGTGAGGGTGAGAAAACCGCACGAAAGCAGGAGTAAAAATGTTTACCTTTATCAAAAAAGTAATCAAAACCGGCGTGCAGACCAGCAGCTATCCGCTGGAGCCGATGCCGGTGGATAAAAACTTTCGCGGCAAGCCGGAGCACAACCCGCAGCAGTGCATCGGCTGCGCGGCCTGCGTCAACGCCTGTCCGTCGAATGCCTTAACGGTCGAAACGGATCTCAAAAGCGGCGAGCTGGCCTGGCAGTTTAACCTCGGGCGCTGCATCTTCTGCGGCCGCTGCGAGGAGGTCTGCCCGACGGTGGCCATTCGCCTGTCGCAGGAATACGAGCTGGCGGTGTGGAAGAAGGAAGACTTTCTCCAGCAGTCGCGCTTTGACCTGTGCAGCTGCCGCGTCTGCGAGCGCCCGTTCGCCGTGCAGAAAGAGATCGACTACGCCATCGCGCTGCTGCAGCACAACGGCGACGCCCGCGCGGAGCATCACCGCGAAAGCTTTGAAACCTGCCCGGAGTGCAAGCGTCAGAAGTGCCTGCTGCCGTCCGACCGCATTGATATCACCCGCCATATGAGAGAGGCCAGCTGATGGAAAACCTACTGGGCCCGCGCGACGCTAACGGCATTCCGGTGCCGATGACGGTGGACGAATCCATCGCCAGCATGAAGGCGTCGCTGCTGAAAAAAATCAAACGCTCGGCCTACGTCTACCGCGTGGACTGCGGCGGCTGCAACGGCTGCGAGATCGAGATCTTCGCCACGCTGTCACCGCTGTTTGACGCCGAGCGCTTCGGCATCAAGGTGGTGCCGTCTCCGCGCCATGCGGACATTCTGCTGTTTACCGGGGCCGTCACCCGCGCCATGCGATCCCCCGCGCTGCGCGCCTGGCAGTCCGCGCCGGACCCGAAAATATGCATCTCGTACGGGGCCTGCGGCAACAGCGGCGGCATCTTCCACGACCTTTACTGCGTCTGGGGCGGCACCGACAAAATCGTGCCGGTGGACGTCTACATTCCAGGCTGCCCGCCGACACCCGCCGCGACGCTGTACGGCTTTGCGATGGCGCTCGGCCTGCTGGAGCAGAAAATCCACGCCCGCGAACCGGGCGAGCTGGACAACCAGCCGGCCGCCATTCTGCACCCGGACATGGTGCAGCCGCTGCGCGTGAAGGTCGACCGCACGGCGCGCAGGCTGGCGGGCTATCGCTACGGGCGTCAGATTGCCGACGATTATCTGCGTCTGCTCAGCCAGGGTGACCATCAGGTGGCGCGCTGGCTGGAGGCGGAAAACGATCCGCGTCTCAATGAGATCGTGGCGAACCTGAACAGCATCGTGGATGAGGCGCGTATCCGATGAGTGAAACGGTGGTGTTCAGCCAGCTGAGCCGTAAGTTTATTGATGAGAACGATGCCACGCCGGATGCGGTGCAGCAGGTGGTCTATTACAGCCTGGCGATTGGGCATCACCTCGGGGTGATCGACTGCCTGGAGGCGGCGCTGAGCTGCCCGTGGGCCGATTACCTGGCGTGGATCGCCACGCTGGAGGAGGGCAGCACGGCGCGGCGCAAGATGGAGGGCGTGCCGAAGTACGGCGAGATCGTCATCGACGCCAACCACATTGCGATGCTCGCCAACGCCTTTGACGCGGCGCTGAGCAGGCAAACCCCCGGGCAGCAGGCGTGGAGCAAAACGCTGCTTAGCATGCTGCACGATATTCATCAGGAGAGCGCCATCTACCTGATGGTGAGGAGATTACGTGACTGACGTTTTACTGTGTGTTGGCAACAGCATGATGGGCGACGACGGCGCGGGCCCGCTGCTGGCAGAGATGTGCGCCGCGAACCCGCAGGGCAGCTGGGTGGTGATTGACGGCGGCAGCGCGCCGGAAAACGACGTGGTCGCCATTCGCGAACTGCGCCCGGAGAGGCTGTTAATCGTTGATGCCACCGATATGGGGCTCAACCCCGGCGAGATCCGCCTGATTGACCCGGACGACATCGCCGAGATGTTTATGATGACGACGCACAATATGCCGCTGAACTACCTGGTCGATCAGATTAAAGACGACGTGGGCGAGGTGCTGTTTTTGGGGATCCAGCCGGACATCGTTGGGTTTTATTACCCGATGACGCCGCCGGTGAAAGAGGCGGTGGAAGTGGTCTATTCAAGGCTTGCGGAGTGGGGTGGAAATGGTGGGTTTGAACCCCTCACCCCGGCCCTCTCCCCATAGGGGAGAGGGTGTGTTTTGTCCCCTCTCCCCTATGGGGAGAGGGTTAGGGTGAGGGGTAAGGATTGGCTACTCCAGATCCCCCCCATTACTCGCAATCACCTTCTTATACCACCCGAACGATTTCTTGCGCTTGCGGTCCAGCGTGCCGTTCCCGGCGTCGTCCCGGTCGACGTACACAAACCCGTAGCGCTTGCTCATCTCGCCCGTTGAGGCCGACACCAGGTCGATGCAGCCCCAGGTGGTGTAGCCCATCAGCGGTACGCCGTCCTCAATCGCGTCGCCCATGGCGCGGATGTGCTCGCGCAGGTAGCTGATGCGGTAGTCGTCGTTGATCTCGCCGTTGGCGTCAATCTCGTCCTTCGCGCCCAGGCCGTTTTCCACCAGGAACAGCGGCTTCTGGTAGCGGTCGTACATCATGTTCATGGTGATGCGCAGGCCGAGCGGGTCGATGCCCCAGCCCCACTCGCTCACCTGAATGTGCGGGTTGCGCAGAGACTTCACGATGTTCGCCGCGCTGGTGTTGCCCGCGTTCATGTCCGCCGAGGCGCAGCGCGAGGCGTAATAGCTAAACGAGACAAAGTCGACGGTGTTTTTTAACAGTTCGTCGTCGCCGGGATCTTTCACAATCACCACGCCTTTCTCGCGGAACACGCGGGCGGAGTAGGCCGGATAGCTGCCGCGCGCCTGCACGTCGATAAAGAATAGGTTCTCGCGGTCTTTCTCAAGCGCCATCCACACGTCTTCCGGCTTGCAGGAGTACGGGTAGAAGTTCCCGCCCGCCAGCATGCAGCCGACCTGGTTTTCCGGGTTCACCTCGTGGGCGATTTTGGTCGCCAGCGCGCTCGCCACCAGCTCGTGGTGTGCGGCCTGGTATTTCACCTGGTCTTCGTTTTCGCCTTCCTCAAACACCAGCCCCGCGCCGGAGAACGGGCTGTGCAGCATGATGTTGATTTCGTTGAAGGTCAGCCAGTATTTCACCAGCCCGTTAAATTCTTCAAAGCAGGTGCGGGCGTAGCGGGCGAAGAAATCGACCATCTTACGGTTGCGCCACGAGCCGTACTCCGTCACCAGGTGCATCGGCACGTCGAAGTGGCACAGGGTGACCAGCGGCTCAATGTTGTACTTTTTGCACTCCTCGAACACCGCGCGGTAGAAGGCGATGCCCTCTTTATTCGGCAGCGGCTCGTCGCCGTTCGGGTAGAGACGGCTCCAGGCAATCGAGGTGCGGAACACCGTAAAGCCCATCTCCGCCATCAGGGCGATGTCCTCTTTATAGCGATGGTAAAAATCAATCGCCTCGTGGCTTGGGTAGAACTCGTCGTCACGCAGCGAGAAACGCTTTTCCTTACCGACCTTCACCGCCAGGCGATTCGCGCCGTGGGGGATCATATCGACCGTCGTCAGCCCCTTTCCGCCTTCACGGTAAGCACCTTCACTCTGGTTAGCGGCAAGCGCGCCGCCCCATAAAAATCCTTGTGGAAAAACAGACATTCTTACCTCGCTTTCAATTTATGCTTGTGCTGCTTTGCTCTGTACCGGTGCGGTCTGCAGGGCGCGCGCTTTTTCGGCCTCGTCTTCGACCGGGATATCCTCAAAGCCGAGTATCAGGGTCAGAACAAACGACAGCACCACCGCCAGCCCCATCACGCCAAACACCCAGACGATGGTCATCGGGTTGGCCGGGTCGAAGAACTGCACGCTGGTGAACAGCCCCGGCGCCGCCATCGAGTGGCTGGCGAGACCGGCCATGCCCGCCACCGCGCCGCAGATAAAGCCGCTGATCAGGCTGGCAATCAGCGGACGCTTCAGGCGTACCGCCACGCCGTACAGGGCAGGTTCAGAGATCCCCGCCATAATGGCGGAGGCCGCCGCCGCCAGCGCCGTCTGGCGCAGCTCAGGGTTTTTGGTTTTCCACGCCACCGCCAGCGACGAGCCGCCGAGCGACAGGTTGGCGCCGATTTCCGACGGCATCACCATCCCCTCTTTGCCCGTTTCGGCGATGGTCTGAATGATAGTCGGCGTAAACACGCGGTGCATCCCGGTCATTACCAGCAGCGGCCACAGCGCGCCCATGATGGCGACGGAGAGCCAGCCCAGATAGCCGTGAATGGTGTAAACCAGCGCGGAGATGGCGCTGCCGATCCAGATCCCCAGCGGGCCAATCAGCACGATGGCGAGCGGGGCGGCAATCAGCACGATCAGCATCGGCTTGAGGAAGTTTTTGGTTACCGCCGGGGTAATGCGATCCACCCAGCGTTCGATATACGACAGGCACCAGGTCATCACCAGCGCCGGGATGACGGTGTAGGTGTATTTCACCGCCGTCACTGGGATGAAGGCAAACTCAACGTGCTCGCCCTGCGCGGCCTTCGCCATCAGCTCGATAAAGCTTGGGTGCACCAGCACGCCCGCAATGGCAATCGCCAGCGACATATTGGTTTTGAACTTCACCGCCGCCGAGGCCGCCACCATCAGCGGCAGGAAGAAGAACGCGCCGTCGCCGATGACCGTCAGGATGGTCAGCGTGGGATCGCCCTTGCCCAGCACGCCGGTCATCTCGAGGATCATCGCCAGCAGCTTGACCATCGAGCCGCCGATGATCGCCGGGATCAGCGGGGACATGGTGCCGATCAGCGCGTCGAGGATCCCGGCGCCGATGCGGCGCAGGGTCAATTTCTGCGGGCCTTCCGGTACGGCAGGCTGCAGGCTGGTTGGCAGCAGGCTCACCACTTCGCGGTAGGCCTGAGAAACGGTGTTGCCAATGATGACCTGGCACTGGTTGTCGTTGCGCACCACGCCGAGCACGCCGCTGATGCTTTTCAGGCGCGCGGCGTCGGTGAGGCTTTCGTCTTTCAGCACGAAGCGCAGGCGCGTCATGCAGTGGGTGACGGCGACGATGTTCTCTCTGCCGCCCAGCGCGCTGACAACGTCGTTCGCCAGCGCGGCGTAATTTTTGGCCATCGGATGTGATCCTGTTATCGTTGTGAGAAGTGTAGGAAACCGGTTCCACATAATCATCATGAGTTTCTGTGAATGAAACAAGATCGCTTTTTAGCCATTTTTTCGTTTCGTGATGACGATCACTCGAGGGTGTTAAAAGCGTGAGATCGCCGCTGCGACAATTTTTCTGCAGTGCAGTACACTGCGCCCATCAGGTTCAAACGGAATAACAACATGACCACGATGCTGGAAGTGGCGAAGCGGGCAGGCGTTTCGAAAGCGACGGTCTCCAGGGTGCTGTCGGGAAATGGCTACGTCAGCCAGGAGACCAAAGACCGGGTATTTCAGGCCATCGAAGAGAGCGGCTATCGCCCCAATCTGCTGGCGCGAAACCTGGCGACTAAACGCACCCAGACGCTGGGGCTGGTGGTGACCAACACGCTGTATCACGGCGTCTACTTTAGCGAACTGCTGTTCAACGCCGCGCGCATGACCGAAGAGAAGGGGCGGCAGCTGATCCTCGCGGACGGCAAGCACAGCGCCGAGGAAGAGCGCGAGGCCATCCAGTATCTGCTCGACATGCGCTGCGACGCGGCGATCATCTACCCGCGCTTTTTGAGCGTGGAGGAGATGGACGAGATCGTCGAGAAGTGCGAGCAGCCGATCATGGTGCTCAACCGCCGCCTGCGGAAAAACAGTAGCCACTGCGTCTGGTCCGATCATAAAGCCTCCAGCCAGGAGGCGGTGTCGCAGCTGATTGCGAAGGGGCACCGTGACATTGCGTTTATCACCGGCTCGCTGGATTCTCCGACCGGGGTTGAGCGCCTTTCCGGCTACAGGGACGCGCTGGCGCAGCACGGTATTCCGCTGCGCGAGGGGCTGGTTGCGCAGGGTAAGTGGAACCCGGCCAGCGGCGCGGCGGCGGTGTCTGAGCTGCTCGCTCGCGGTGAACGCTTTACGGCGCTGGTGGCGAGCAACGACGATATGGCGATCGGAGCCATAAAGCAGCTTCACCAGAGCGGGATCGCCACACCGGATGCGGTGTCGGTGATCGGCTTTGACGACGTGGCGATTGCGCCCTACATCGTGCCGTCGCTCTCCAGCGTGCGCGTTCCGGTGACGGAGATGATCCAGGAGACCATTAGCCGCCTGATTTTCATGCTCGACGGCGGCGAATTCAAATATCAGCAAACGTTTTCCGGCGAGCTGATCCTGCGCGAATCGGTAATTGATGGCCCGCACCGCTGACGTCGACAGCCGTCATCGTCAGAAGTGACGATGACGGCACCTCTGTCTTTTCTGTAAATCCAGTTATTTCAATAGTTTAAAAACTGGCACGGTTTATGAATAGCTCCGCGCATGACTGTTATGCTGGAGAAGCAGATGAACCGTTTTATGATGGCCGATGCCAGTAAGTGTATTGGCTGCCGTACCTGTGAAGTTGCATGCGTAGTATCCCACCAGTCGGAGCAGGATTGCGCCTCCCTGACCCCGGAAGCCTTCCTGCCGCGCATTCACGTTATTAAGGGCGTGAACATCTCAACCGCCGCGATTTGCCGCCAGTGCGAAGACGCACCCTGCGCCAACGTCTGTCCGAACGGGGCGATTAAGCGCGAGAAAGGCTTTGTGCACGTGATGCAGGAGCGCTGCATCGGGTGTAAAACCTGCGTTGTTGCCTGCCCGTACGGGGCGATGGAGGTGGTGGTTCGCCCGGTGGTGCGCAACAGCGGAATGGGGCTGAGCGTGCGCGCGGAAAAAGCAGAAGCCAACAAGTGCGATCTCTGCTACCACCGCGAAGCCGGCCCGGCCTGCATGGAGGTCTGCCCGACGCACGCGCTGGTGTGCGTGGATCGCGACAAGCTCGAACAGATGAGCGCCGAAAAACGCCGACGTGCGGCGTTCGACACCTCCTCGTCACTGCTGTTTTAACCTGCGATGAGCGGTAACGGCGTTCAGCTGCGGGTGCGCGGCAAGGTGCAGGGCGTGGGGTTTCGGCCCTTCGTCTGGCAGCTTGCGCATCAGCTTCAGCTAGCGGGTGACGTCTGCAACGACGGAGAGGGCGTGCTGGTGCGCCTCGCGGGTAATGGGGGGGCCTTTACCGCGAGGCTGCGCCAGGACTGCCCGCCGCTGGCGCGCATTGATGACGTTGAAACGCAGCCGTTCACCTGGACGACCCTGCCGGACGCGTTCGTTATCCGCCACAGCGCGGGCGGGGCGATGGACACCCAAATTGTCCCCGATGCCGCCACCTGTCCCGCATGTCTGGCTGAAATGCGCGACCCTGGCGAGCGCCGTTATCGCTACCCGTTTATCAACTGCACCCACTGCGGGCCGCGCTTTACCATCATTCGCGCCATGCCCTACGACCGTCCGGCCACGTCGATGGCCGCTTTCCCGCTCTGCGTGCCGTGCGAGACGGAATACCGCAATCCTGCCGATCGACGTTTTCACGCCCAGCCGGTGGCCTGCCCGGACTGCGGGCCCGCGCTGGAATGGCGTTCGGGCGACGTTGTTGCCATCCGCGAAACGGCACTGCGTGAAGCGGTGGCAATGCTCATGAGCGGTGGCATAGTCGCGGTTAAAGGGCTGGGCGGTTTTCACCTCGTCTGTGATGCGCAAAATCCGCAGGCGATACGGAAACTGCGGGCACGCAAGCAGCGCCCGTCGAAGCCGCTGGCGGTGATGATCCCGCAGGCGGATAAGCTGCCTGAGTCGATTCAGACGCTGCTCGGCTCACCCGCTGCACCCATCGTGCTCACGCCAAAAGCCTGGCTGCCTGACTACCCTGAGGCTATCGCACCGGGTCTGGATAACGTGGGGATCATGCTGCCCGCTAATCCGCTGCAGCACCTTCTGATGATGGACTGCCGGCATCCGCTGGTGATGACCTCCGGCAACCTCAGCGGCAGGCCGCCTGCCATCAGTAATCAACAGGCGCTGGATGAACTGGGCAACATTGCGGACGGCTTCCTGCTGCACAATCGCGATATTCTTCAGAGGATGGACGATTCGGTGATGGATCGGGACGGCATGATGCTGCGCCGCGCGCGCGGGTTTGTGCCCGATGCCATCACGTTGCCTGCGGGTTTCGAGAACATCCCCGCCATGCTGTGTACCGGCGCGGAGATGAAAAACACCTTCTGCCTGGTGCGCGGCAATCAGGCGGTGCTGAGCCAGCATTTTGGCGACCTGAGTGACGACGGTGTCGAAGCGCAGTGGCGCGGCGCGCTCTCGACGATGCAGGACATCTACGCCTTTCAGCCGGAGCGCGTGGTGTGCGACGCCCATCCGGGCTATCACACGCAACAATGGGCGCAGGGGCAGGGGCTACCGGTCGAACCCGTGTTGCACCATCACGCGCACGCGGCGGCGTGCCTGGCCGAAAACGGCTGGCCGCGAGAGGGCGGAGACGTTATCGCCCTGACGCTGGACGGCATCGGCATGGGCGAAAACGGCGCGCTGTGGGGCGGGGAGTGCCTGCGGGTCAACTATCTTGAGTGCGAACATCTCGGCGGGCTGCCCGCCGTTGCGCTGCCGGGCGGCGATCTGGCGGCGCGGCAGCCGTGGCGTAATTTGCTCGCCCACTGCCTGGCGTTTGTTCCTGACTGGACGCAGTACCCGGAAACGCGCGCGCTTCAGGCACAACGCTGGCCGCTGCTGGCGACGGCCATCCAGCGCGGCATTAACGCGCCGCTGGCCTCGTCGTGCGGTCGCCTGTTTGACGCGGTCGCCTGCGCGCTGGGCATCGATACGCAGAGCTACGAAGGTGAAGCCGCCTGCAGGCTGGAAGCGCTGGCATCGCGGTGCGCGGGCGTCGATCATCCGGTGACGCTGTCAGTCGAGAACCTCGCGCGTTTCTGGCAGCAGTGGCTGACCTGGCAGGCTGAGCCGTGCGAGCGCGCGTGGGCGTTTCACGACGCGCTGGCTAAAGGGCTGGCGGAACTCGCCGCGCTCCATGCCCGACGCCTGTCGCTGTCGACAATCTGCCTCAGCGGCGGCGTGTTGCATAACCGTCTGCTGCGCGCGCGCCTGCGTCATTATCTCTCTGACTTCACTCTTCTTTTTCCTCATCACCTGCCCGCAGGCGACGGGGCTATCTCCTTCGGGCAGGCGGCGATCGCCGCCGCCCGGTCATGTTCACAAAGGACTTACAATGTTACGACTCTTACGCAATGAACCTCGCGCGGCGCTTCTGCTGCTGGGACTGGTAATGGCTAATTTGCTCGCCTGGGGATGGGCATGGCAAACCTTTAGCGGCAGCACGGCGCTGATGGCCGCCAGCCTGCTGGCGTGGTGCTACGGGCTGCGCCATGCGGTAGATGCGGACCACATTGCCGCCATTGATACCGTGACGCGTAAGATGATGCAGCAGGGCAAGCGTCCGTCCGGCGTGGGGGCGTGGTTCTCGCTGGGGCATTCCACCATCGTGGTGCTGGCCTCCATTGCCATCGCCGCCACCGCGACGGCGTTTCAGAAAAACATGGCATGGTTCCACGAAACCGGCAGCCTGATCGGCACCGCCGTTTCCGCAACCTTCCTGCTGGCGATGGCGCTGGTGAACATGGTGATCCTGCGCGGCGTCTGGCGCAGCTTTCAGGCGCTGAAAAACGGCAGGCCGGTGCAGGGCGACATCGCGCTCCCTGCGCAGGGCGGCGTCATGAACTGGCTGTTCGGCAAAACCTTCCGCCTGGTGAATAAAAGCTGGCAGATGTATCTGGTCGGCTTCCTGTTTGGCCTCGGCTTTGACACGGCCACCGAGATTGGCGTGCTGGGGATCTCTGCCGCCAGCGCCTCCAGCGGAATGTCGGTGTGGGCCATCATGATCTTCCCGGCGCTCTTCGCCAGCGGCATGGCGCTGGTCGATACGCTCGATAACCTGCTGATGGTCGGGGCCTACGGCTGGGCGTTCAACAAGCCGCAGCGCAAGCTCTACTACAACATGACCATCACCGGCACCTCCGTGGTGGTGGCGCTGTTTATCGGCGGGCTGGAAGCGCTGGGCCTGCTGATGGACAAATTTGCCCTCAGCGGCGGCGTCTGGGATCTGATTGGCGCGGTGAACGACAACCTGGGCAACGCCGGGTTTGTGGTGGTCGGGCTGTTCGTTGCCTGCTGGCTGATCTCGATGGTCAACTACCGCTGGCGCGGCTACGACGCGCTGATCGTGCGCTCCTGAACCGGCGGCAGCCAGGCGCGGGTAAAATCGAGCCAGCCGCTGGCGGTCAGCACAATGTCCTGCACGTTTTCCAGGGTGTTAAGACGATAGCGGTAGTGGAACAGCGGCGTGCAGGCGCCGCTTTCCAGCAGGTGCTGAAAGAAGGCGGGCAGGTGTTTTCGCAGGCTTTCTTCGCTTTCGCAATACGCCATCAGCGCCTGCTTCGCTTTGCGCCAGGCGGCCTGCCCCAGCGCGGTGGCCCAGGCGGGTTCTTCTGTAAACCACTCTGCCAGCGCAAACTCCGGCACTTCGCCTGCCAGATAGTCCCCCAGTAGGATATCGCCCTGCGCCAGCGCGTCGGGCGCATGCCATTCCTCGCGGTCCTTCCACTGAATGCTAACGTCGCAGCCGCGCTTTTTCAGGCGCGCTTGCAGCATGCTGGCCAGATCGCTCAGTCCCGGCGTGTCGTAACAGACAAGCGAAAGGGTGGCGGGAAGCGCCACCTCGGATACATCCGGAAGGGCAGGCGTCGCAATGCCGGGCAGAATTTCCGTGCGGGTGTCGACATCCTCCCGGCAAAGGTACTGTTGATTGATATGCTGAATTTCCTGGCGCAGCCAGGCCGCCAGCGGCTCTGGCAGCATGGCGTTCAGCATCAGCCAGGCAAACCCACCGCTGGTAGAGGTGACGGACGCCCGGGCATTGTCTCCTTTCCCCACGGTGATCCACGCGGGTCTTTCCGCCTCGCTGCGGGTTCGCCAGAACTCAATGGCGTGCAGCAGCGGGTGCGCGGCAAAGTACCAGGGCTGGCGCTCAAGGCGCAGATAGTGGGAGTGGTGGCGAGCGATAGCAAACGGCCCGGCACCGATATCCGGCTGCTGCGGATGCGGCAGGCGACAGGCGTGGTGGGCGAGACGGTGCGCCAGCATAGCGTCGGGCGTGTTCAGCTGGAACTCCAGACACCAGGGGGCGACAAGCGACACCGTTTGAACGTGCGCCAGCCCCGAATTGCGCGCGGGGTCCGTGAACAGCTGATGCAGCGCGCTGAGAATATCTTCATCGCTGATGGACTGCCCGTTATGCCAGTGCGCGCCGCTGCGCAGGTAAAACCGCCAGGCGAGTTTATCCTCGCTGGCTTCCCAGTGGTGGGCTAAATCGGGCACGGGCCGTGGGTGGCCTGACGCATAGCGCGTCAGCCCCGCGTGTACCGCGCAGATAATATGCTGCTCGGCGCGACGACGCTGAAGGGCGGGGTGAAGCGAGGTCAGCGGGCGGTACCACGGAATACGCAGGGTTGGCTGATGCTTTAGCCATTTTCCCCCTAAAAACGGGGTGATGATGTGGTGCAGGCTGGCCGGATCGCCGTCGGCCAGCTGGAGCGCGCTCTGGTAATCCCCTTTCTCCAGACAGGCGTGCATCAGCGGCGCGCTCAGTTCGCTGGTGGTTGTCAGGCAGTGCAGGGTGGCACGATGCCCGCGCCCCGGCTGCGCATCCCAGCTTAGCCAGCCGCTTTGCGCGAGCTGGCGCAGCAGGGTGCGCGCATGACGTTCGCTGCACAGCGCAACCTCCGCGACTTCTGCGATGGTCGTGGAGGCTGGCGCAGCGCCGTAGTGCTGATAAAGCCGTTGATACTGACGGATTTTCTGTAGCTGGCGCATAGCGGCATACCGATAACAAAGGGATGCTGAGAGTGTAGGATTTTTTTGCGGAAGAAAAAGTGCTGGTTTACATAAAGTGTTCCGGTTTTTAGCCCGGCGGCGCTACGCCTGCGCGGGCCTACGGGCTTTGTAGGCCGGGCAAGCGTAGCGCCACCCGGCAATTACCGCTCATGCTCACTGACCGGCATCATCAGCTCACGCAGACGCTCAATGCGCGCCTCCGGGCTGAGCCAGAGCCAGCGAAACAGAATATGTTCTCCCTTTTTCGCCTGTTTAAAATAGGTTGAAAAGTAAAGTAGCTCTTTGCTGAACGTTGCCATGGGATGTCTCCGGCTGATTAATTCCTGTTCAGGGTAAGCCGGGGAAGGGGGATAAAACAGGGTGATGTTTTTAAGCTGTTCCGCATTTACATCGGGCAAAAAAAAGCCCCGGGACATCGGGGCGGCGGATAATAAAATCCAAAGGTTAAGTAAGCGTGGCAGTACTGTAGGCCGGGTAAGCGAAGCGCCACCCGGCAAAAAGAGGGTTAAGCAGGTAGCGATTTCAGCAGCGCAAAGGCCTCCTTCATGCGGTCTTCACTGACCACAAAGGCCCGCACCTGGCCGTCATTATCCGAACCGCGCGCCACCATGCCCTGCGGCTCAATGGCGATGTTCCAGTTCAGATCCTGACGCTGCGTTTCACCCGCAAGGTGCAGCGGTAATTCCGGCGTTTTGACCTTCACCAGCATGGCGGGTAATTTCAGCGGCGCGCTGCCGCCGAGCAGGTTTTTTGCCAGATACATGGCGCTTAATTGAATCGGCTGCAGGAACGGCAGCACCTGCCCGTTAATTTCAGCGCAGTCGCCCAGGGCGTAAATATCCGGCTGCGTGGTTTGCAGATAGCTGTCCACCTTCACCCCGCGGTTTGTTTCAGCCCCGGCGCGATGCGCCAGAGCGGTTTCCGGGCGCAGGCCCGTTGCGGCAACTACCACATCCACCTCTACGCTGCGGCTGCGGTCGAGCGTAGCGCGAATGCCGCTCTCGGTTTTGGTCAGGCTCTGCAGCTGTGATTTCAGCAGCAGATGTACGCCCATGTCGGTCAGACGATGCTGTAAGCGACTGCTTACTTCTGCTGGCATCAGCGCCGACAGGATGCTCGCCGCGTGGTCGACGAGGGTAACGGACTTGCCCGCACGGCAGAAATCCATCGCCAGCTCGGTGCCGATCAGCCCGCCGCCGACGATCATCACGCGCTGCGCGTCGCGAAGCCTCGTTTCGCTGGCCTGATACTCCTGCTGGCTGTTGAGGGTAATCATCAGCTCGCGGCCTTCGACCGGCGGCACAAACGCAGAGGCCCCCGTGGCGAGCACCAGCCTGTCGTATTGCCAGGTTTTCTCTTTCGCCTTCACTACGTGGGCGGCGGCGTCGATATCGGTGACCCAGGTATAAGGGAACAGGCGCAGGTTAAACTGTTCGGCGAACTCCCCCGCCGTCTGGCGGGTGAGGTCGTCGGCGCGCTGATTCTGGCTAATGACGTGGCTTAAATCAGGCTTGTTGTACTCATCCATGCTGTCGGCGGCAATGACCGTCAGCGGCACGCTGGCGTCCTGCTTGCGGATGTTTTTCACCAGCTGGCGGGCGGCAAAGCCCGAGCCGATGATGACGATACCGTTGCTCATTTTGCCTCCGTACCCAGTTCGTCAAAGACGTCTTTACCGAGGGAACATTCCGGACAGAGGAAGTTGTCCGGAACCTCGCTCCACGGCGTGCCCGGAGCGACATCCTGCAGCGGTTCGCCCAGTTCAGGATCGTAAATCCACTGGCAGACGCTGCACTGCATGCGCGGGCCGAGGTCTGCGGTGGAGGCTGCACACGCGGTGGCTTCCTGAGAGGCGGAAGGTTTTGCTGCTGTTTCAGGCAGCGGAGCGAGCGCCCACTGACGTGCAATATCGCGGCCGTGCTGGCGGCAGATTTCCAGCGCGTCGATATCCGGGCGCCATTTCGCCTTCAGGCTCAGGGACATTTCGAATCCGGCATCCTGCAGGCGGGTAGACAGACGATCTACCGCGCCGCCGCTCCAGCCGTGGGAGCCAAACGCGCTGGCGCGCTTGTTGCGAAAGCGCAGGCCGGTCATCTCTTCCACCAGGCCGGCAATTTTCGGCATCATCACGTTGTTCATGGTGGAGGTACCCACCAGCACGCCCTTCGAGCGGAAGACGTTGGTCAACACCTCATTCTTATCGCTGCGCGCCACGTTGAAGATTTTCACCGCCACGTTGGGGTCCACTTCGTTGATGCCCTGGGCAATCGCGTCCGCCATCATGCGGGTATTGTTGGACATGGTGTCGTAGAAAATGGTGATGCGATCTTCCTGATAGTCCGCCGCCCACTTCAGGTACAGCTCAACAATCTGGGTTGGGTTCTCACGCCACACCACGCCGTGGGAGGTGGCGATCATATCCACCGGCAGGTTGAAGCCGAGGATTTCGGTGATTTTTGGCGTTACCAGGCGGCTGAACGGCGTCAGGATGTTGGCGTAGTAGCGCTGGCACTGCTCGAACAGCTCGGTCTGGTCCACTTCGTCGTTGAACAGGCGCTCGTCGCAGTAGTGCTGGCCGAAGGCGTCGTTGCTGAACAGCACCGCGTCGCCGGTCATGTAGGTCATCATGCTGTCCGGCCAGTGCAGCATCGGGGTTTCAACGAAGATCAGCTGTTTGCCATTGCCGATATCCAGCGCGTCGCCGGTTTTCACGGTGTGGAAGTTCCACTCCGGGTGGTGGTGGTGACCGTTGATGGAGTCGATGGCGTTAGTGGTGCAGTAGATCGGGGTGTTCGGAATGTAGGACATCAGCTCGGTCAGCGCGCCGGCGTGGTCCTCTTCCGCGTGGTTGATGATGATGTAGTCGATAGCGTCGAGGTCGATTTCGCTGCGTAGGTTCTGCACGAATTCGCGGCTGAACTTGTGATCGACGGTATCGATCAGCACGTTTTTACCTTCGCGGATAAGATAGCTATTGTAGCTGCTGCCGCGCAGCGTTTTGTATTCCGTCCCGTGGAAATCACGCACTTCCCAGTCACGTTGACCGACCCAATGAATGTTATTTTTAACCAGAATAGACATAGCAACCTCAGCTTAATACGGTGTGTTCAAATAAGATGGTTTAGCTATATCAAGTTGCGTGCCAACTTTTTAATTGATTGAATTTAATGAATTTATTGTTTTTCATCTCTTAATGGGTAGTCATTATGACTATACTAAATACGGTCAATATGACAGTATGTGTTGTCAAAATGACAATGAGGCAGACATGAGCTTTTCCGTAGACGTGCTGGCGAAGATCGCCATTGAACTGCAAACCGGTATCGGCCATCAGGACCGCTTTCAGCGCCTGATTTCCACGCTGCGCCACGTGCTTGAGTGCGATGCGTCCGCGCTGCTGCGCTACGAGGGGCGGCAGTTTATTCCGCTGGCTATCGACGGGCTGGCGCAGGACGTGCTGGGGCGGCGCTTTACGCTTGAAGGCCATCCGCGCCTGGAAACCATCGCTCGCGCGGGGGACGTGGTGCGCTTCCCGGCGGACAGCGACCTGCCCGATCCGTACGACGGCCTGATCCCGGGACAGGAGAGCCTGAAGGTGCACGCCTGCATCGGGCTGCCGCTGTTTGCCGGACAAAACCTGATTGGCGCGCTCACGCTCGACGGCATGTCGCCGGACCAGTTTGATACCTTTAGCGACGAAGAGCTGCGCCTGATTGCCGCCCTGGCCGCCGGGGCGCTGAACAATGCCCTGCTGATTGAACAGCTGGAAAGCCAGAACATCCTACCCGGCAGCCCGGCGGCGTTTGAGCAGGTGACGCACACCGAGATGATCGGCCTTTCGCCGGGGATGGAGCAGCTCAAAAAAGAGATCGACATCGTGGCGGCCTCCGATTTGAACGTGCTGATTTTCGGTGAAACCGGCACCGGTAAGGAACTGGTGGCGAAATCGATCCACGAAGCCTCGCCGCGCGCGGTCAACCCGCTGGTGTACCTCAACTGTGCGGCCCTGCCGGAAAGCGTGGCGGAAAGCGAGCTGTTTGGGCACGTTAAGGGGGCATTTACCGGGGCCATCAGCAACCGCAGCGGCAAGTTCGAAATGGCCGATAACGGCACGCTGTTTCTGGATGAAATCGGCGAGCTGTCGCTGTCGCTACAGGCCAAGCTGCTGCGCGTGCTGCAGTACGGCGACATCCAGCGCGTGGGGGATGACCGCAGCCTGCGGGTGGACGTGCGCGTGCTGGCGGCGACCAACCGCGATCTGCGGGAAGAGGTGCTGGCGGGGAATTTCCGTGCGGACCTGTTCCACCGCCTGAGCGTATTCCCGCTCTCCGTCCCGCCGCTGCGCGAGCGCGGTGACGATGTCGTGCTGCTGGCCGGCTTTTTTTGCGAGCAGTGTCGGCTCAAAATGGGGCTGTCCCGCGTGGTGCTCAGCCCGGGGGCAAGAACCCATCTCCTGAGCTACGGCTGGCCGGGCAACGTGCGCGAGCTGGAGCACGCTATTCACCGCGCGGTGGTGCTGGCGCGGGCGACGCGCTCGGGTGACGAAGTGGTGATCCACGCGCGGCATTTTGCCCTTCATGATGACGGCGTACAGGCCGTTGCCCAGGCTACACCGGAAATTGCCAATGAAAACCTGCGTGAAGCCACGGAGGCGTTTCAGCGTCAGATGATCACCCGCGCGCTGGAACAGAACAACCGCAGCTGGGCGGCGTGCGCGCGGGCGCTGGAGATGGACGTCGCCAACCTGCACCGGCTGGCGAAGCGTCTTGGGCTGAAGGGTTAAATTATCCCGGCCTGGTAGAAGTCCTGCAGGTTGATGGCGCCGCACAGCCTGCCGGCATCGTCCACTACCGGGGCGGCGGTGATTTTGCGCTTCATCAGCACCTCTTTGGCCTCAATGGCGCGGCTTTCGGCGTTCAGCGTCAGCCCGCCGAGGGTCATTGCGTCCGACACCTGCGATTCCAGCGTGCCGCCTCCCACCAGCCAGCGGCGCAGGTCGCCGTCGGTGAACACGCCCCTTACGCAGCCGCTTTCGTCGCACACCGCCACCAGCCCCAGCCCGGTGCGGCTGAGTTCAAGCATCGCATCCATCACGCTGGTGTCGAGTTTGACCTGCGGAATGGCGTCGTCGGTACGCATCAGGTGGTGAACCTTGTTGAGCAGGCGTGCGCCGAGCGCGCCCGCCGGATGCGAACGGGCGAAATCTTCTTCGTTAAAGCCGCGCGCCTGCATCACCGCCATTGCCAGCGCGTCGCCCATCATCAGGGTGTTAACGGTGCTGGAGGTCGGAGCGAGGTGCATCGGGCAGGCTTCGCGCTCGACGGAAATATCCAGCGTCGCTTTGGCGGCCAGCGCCAGCGGCGAGCGGGATTTGCCGGTCATCGCCAGCAGGGCGACCGATTTTTCCTGCAGGCGCGGAATAATAAGATCCAGCTCTTTGGCCGAACCGGAGTAGGAGATAAACAGCATCACGTCGCGGCTTTCGATCATCCCGAGATCGCCGTGCAGCGCCTCAGCGGGATGCACGAAGAACGCCGGGGTGCCGGTGCTGGCGAGCGTCGCGGCAATCTTTTTGCCGATATGGCCGGATTTACCGATGCCCGCTACGATCACCTTGCCTTCGCAGTGGATAATGGTGTTGGCGGCGCGGACAAAATCCTCGCCCAGACGTTCCGGCAGGCGGCTGGCTTCCTGCAGCTCCAGCATCAGCGTCTGGCGGCCCGTTTCTAACAGAAAATCACTCATCTCTCTCTCCGGTTACGATCACGTCGATTCCTTTCTCTTCCAGCGCTTTTTTGAACGCCGGGTCGATACCCGCGTCGGTAATCAGCTTATCGACGCTTTCAAGGCTACAGACAATGTTGGGGCTTTTGCGGCCAAACTTCGACGAGTCTGCCATCAAAATCACTTCCCGCGCGGCGTTGCACATGGCCTTGCTGACGCTGAACACCTCGTTAAAGGTGGTGACGCCCGCGTTCAGGTCGATGCCGTCGGTGCCCATAAACAGTTTATCAAAGCTGAAGTGGTCAAAGGCGTTCTCCGCCAGCTGGCCGTGAAACGACGCCGATTTTTTGCGAAAAGTGCCGCCGGGCATCAGGATGGTCTGCTCGCTGTCAAACTCCGACAGGGCGTTGACGATGTGCAGGCTGTTGGTCATCACCGTGATGTTGTTAAAGCGGCTGAGCAGGGGGATCATCTGCAGAACGGTGCTGCCCGCGTCGAGGATGATGGAGTCGCCGTCGTGGATAAATTTGACGGCAGCTTCGGCAATCAGCGCTTTCTGGTGGGTATTGATCAGCGTTTTGTGATCGATAGGCGGGTCCGCTTCGTCTTTATTCAGCACCACGCCGCCGTAGGTTCGAATGACGGCACCGGAGTTTTCGAGCAATACCAGGTCCTTGCGTATTGTCGTGCCGGTGGTGTCAAAGTAGTGGGCCAGATCCTCTACCGAGCATTTTCCCTGCTTTTGCAGATGCTCCAGAATGGCCGCCTGCCGCTGACGAGGTTTCATAGGCGCTTCGTTCCTTAGGTTGCGAAATGATAATTTCGCAAGCCTATAGCTTTCACAACGAAATTATCCATGTTTCAGATTAAGCGCTAATGATAGTGCATTCTGACAGAGTGGATCATGGGGAAAGATCACATCAGGCTGCAATTCCTGCAGCGAAATGCCGTTGATTGCCTGGATTTTCACCGGCCGGGCGAACACCGTCATGCCGCGCATGATGAGGGAATCGCAGACGCGGTTGTTTTCATCCAGCGCAACGGCGACCACCACGCGCGGCTTGAAGCGCCCGCCGGAACGTCCGACCCCGACGCGCCCCTTCTGACACAGGGCGTCAAACGCGCGGTTGAACTGGTGGATCTGCCAGCCGCCGAACGCCATCTGGCACAGCCAGGCGAGGGCGGCGACGGTGATGAGTGCGGTTACCATATTTCACTCCTTAAATGCCGGGTGGCGGCTGCGCCTTACCCGGCCTACGGGATTTGTAGCCCCGGTAAGCGCAGCGCCACCGGGGAAGGGACTTAGAACATGACCTGCCCACCCGTCACGTTAATCGACTGCCCGGTGCAATAAGACGCCTTCGGGCTGGCGTAGAACAGCAGCATGTTCAGCACGTCCTGATAATCGCACCCGCGCTTCAGCGGCACTTTATCGATGTAATACTGCTCAACCTCGTCGGCGCTAATGCCGAGCTTGGTGGCGTACTGCGGCAGCAGGGACTGGAACATCGGCGATTTCAGCAGGTTGCCGAGCATCAGCGAGTGAACGGTAATGCCGTACTCGGCCAGATCCAGCGCCAGAGACTGCGTCAGCCCCACGCCGCCAAACTTCGCCGCGCTGTAGCCGGAGTTGTGCTTGCTGCCCACTTTCCCTGATTTGGAGTTGATCTGAATGATGCGCCCCTGAACGCCGTCGCGGATCATCAGGCGGGAAAACTCGCGGGCGCAGAGGAAATAGCCCACCAGGTTCACCTGCAGCGAGCGGTCAAAATCCCCCAGTTCGAAATCGCTGATAAAGGCCGCTTTCGCAATCCCCGCGCTGTAGACCAGCAGGTCGGTACGTCCAAAAATCTCGTCCACGCCGCGGGCCAGCGCCATCACGCTCTGCTCGCTGGTGGCGTCGGCACCAAACCCGTACGCCGTGCCTTCGCCAAACTCGGTGTTAATGGTGTCCGCCACGCGGGCGGCTTTTTCACTCTGAATGTCCACTACCGCCACGCGGTAACCCTCTGCGGCAAGCCCACGGCAGAGGAACTCGCCTAAGGTTTGTCCCCCACCAATGACAACGGCAACCTGACTCATGTGTCTCTCCTTAATTACGCAACAAATTTTAACGTGCAGCCTGGGGTAACGGCCTGCGGAACCGGGCCATCGACGTGAACCGTACCGGGGTATTCCGCCTGCGGCTGGCCGTCGAAACGCAGGGTGATATGGCCCAGCTCGCGCAGGTTTTGCTCGGCCACGTCGCCGACGGCGGTGACGGCATAGCGCGCCTCGCCCAGCTCCAGCCGGCTTCCTGCCTTCAGCTCACCGTTCAGCTCGCCGTGGCAGTGGATAAAACAAAACTCTTCGATATCCGCCGGGGCGCCTTCTCGGAAGGTGATCAGCATCTGGTCGCTCAACGCGTCGGCCGCGCTCTGGCCGATGCGGGTAATGGTGGTCTGGTAAATCACGGTCATCGCAGGAACCTCTTATTGATAAATAAAGCCGGAGACAAACCAGGCAATCAGCACCGTCGGCGCGCCCGTCAGGAAGCGGCTCACCAGCACCGACGGTACGCCCACGCGCACGGTGTCCTGGCGCGCTTCGGCCAGCGACAGCCCAACGGGGATGAAGTCGCACGCCGCCTGGGCGTTAATGGCAAACAGGGCGGGCAGGGCGAGGTGCGGCGGAATGTTCCCCAGACCAATCTGCACCCCAATCAGCACGCCGATGACCTGGGCAATCACCGCGCCCGGGCCGAGGAACGGCGACAGCAGCGGGAAGGAGCAGATCAGCGCCAGCGTCACCAGCCCGAGCGGGTGGCTGGCGAGCGGCGCGAGGCCGTGGGCAATCCAGTCGCCCAGGCCGGACGCCATGATGATGCCGATCAGCGCCGAGACGAACGCCATAAACGGCAGGATGGTTTTCAGCACCGTGTCGATGGTGTCGCGCCCGGACTGGAACAGCACCGCCACGGCGGAACCCATGCCCATCCCGACCTTCGCCAGCAGGCCGTCGCTCTGCTCGGTGATTTTCCTGCTGGTGTCGTACTCGCGCGGGGCCGCTTTTTGCGGCGCGGGTGTGCCATTCACCAGCGTGATGTTGTCCTCCTTCACGCCCGAGACGTAAATGTCCTCAAGGATGTACTGCGCCAGCGGGCCGGATTTTCCGGTGGAGTGAATATTCACCGTCGGAATGCGGCGCTTCGGATAGATGCCGCAGCGCAGCGTGCCGCCGCAGTCGATCACCGCCACGCCGATTTCCGCTTCCGGCGGCTCGCCCTCCTTGAAGCCGTCGACCGCTTCCCAGCCGGTCAGCTCGCGCAGCCTGTCGACGATCGCCGGGCGCGTGCCCGCGGTGATGTAGACGATCTTTTTGCCTTCGGTGGCGTCGAACTCCAGCGGGCCGCCCCAGCCGCCCGTGCCTTTCTCAATGCGAATACGGCTCATGCTGTGGCTCCTGAAAGATGGACTTTCTGTTCAAGCTGGATGCCCATTTTTTTCTCAAAAATGGCGGTGGTGAGGTCGGTGACCCAGCCGCGGAAGAAGTTGGTGACCAGCCCGACCAGCAGATAGCTCACCGCCAGCGGGCCGAGCGGCAGGCCAAGTGTGGTGAGACCGCTGGCGATCCCGAGATAGACAAACAGCTCGCCGGGGTTGATGTGCGGGAACAGGCCGTTCATCGAATGGCAGCTGTAGGACGCGGCGGCGTAGTAGCTCGGCTTGTACTTTTCCGGCATAAAGCGGCCGAGGCTCAAGGTCATCGGATTGCAGAAAACGAAGGTGCCGATAAAGGGCAGTACGAGGTAGCGGGACAGCGGATTCCCGGCGCAGCGCTGGGCGAAGCGTTCAATGCGCTGCTGGCCGATAAAGTTTATCAGCGCGTTCATGATCACCAGCAGGCTGATCAGCAGGGGCAGGATCCCGGTCACCATGCCGGTGAACACTTCTCCGCCTTTCTGAAACAGCCCGATGAACCACTCGGCGCCGTGGGTGATGGTTTCTATCATTCTTCTCTCCTGTGGGGCTTTTTTGTTTTTGTATAACTGCGGTCAATAATAATCACTTTGAAAGGTTTTAAAGTGTTAATTAGATCTCACAATGAAAGAAAAATAGATTATTTTGAAAGTTAACGGGGCGTATAAAGCCAGCTTGGATGAAAAAAGCACAGATTTGCGTTGGGGAAGTGTTACCGCTTCCTTGAGGAGACGGGGATGCTTTACCATAATGGGTTCTTACCGAACTCGTTAAATGGATGTCCCATGTTCAAGCGTCGTTACGCAGCGCTGTTGCCTGCGCTTATTCTGCTGTCCGCCTGTAGTAGCAAACCTAAAACTGAAGCCGTCCAGCAAACGGCTGGCGCGCCTTCCGGAGGGTTCCTGCTGGAGCCGCAGCACAATATGATGCAGATGGGCGGCGACTTCGCGAACAACCCGGCGGCAGAGCAGTTCATCGACAAAATGGTGAGCAAGCACGGCTTTGACCGCCAGCAGCTGCATGAAATTCTCTCTCAGGCGAAGCGCCTGGACTACGTGCTGCGCCTGATGGACAGGCAGGCACCGACGGCGCAGGTGCCGACCGGGCCAAACGGCGCGTGGCTGCGCTATCGCAAACAGTTTATTACGCCGGACAACGTGCAAAACGGCGTGGTGTTCTGGAACCAGTACGAAGATGCGCTCAACCGCGCCTGGCAGGTCTACGGCGTACCGCCGGAAATTATCGTTGGGATCATCGGCGTGGAGACCCGCTGGGGCCGCGTGATGGGCAAAACCCGCATCCTCGACGCGCTGGCGACGCTTTCGTTTAACTACCCGCGCCGCGCCGAGTATTTCTCATCCGAGCTGGAGACCTTCCTGCTGATGGCGCGCAGCGAGCAGGACGACCCGCTCGATCTGAAAGGGTCCTTTGCCGGGGCGATGGGCTACGGCCAGTTTATGCCGTCCTCCTATAAACAGTATGCCGTCGACTTTAACGGAGATGGCCATATCAACCTGTGGGACCCGGTGGATGCCATCGGCAGCGTAGCGAACTACTTCAAAGCCCACGGCTGGACGCCGGGCGGCCAGGTTGCCGTGCAGGCGAACGGCGAGGCGTTTGGTCTGGAAAACGGCTTTAAAACCAAATACAGCGTTGCGCAGCTGACGGCGGCAGGCTTAACGCCAACCCAGCCGCTGGGCAATGTCGACCAGGTGAGCCTGCTGCGCCTGGACGTGGGTACCGGCTATCAATACTGGTACGGCCTGCCGAACTTCTACGCCATTACCCGCTATAACCACAGCACCCACTATGCAATGGCGGTGTGGCAGCTGGGGCTGGCGGTATCTCAGGCCCGCGTGCCGGCGGCGTCACCGTTTAGTCAGTAAGTCACTTTATTCCCCCTCTCCCTGTGGGAGAGGGCTGGGGTGAGGGCATCAGGCCGCAGTGCCGCCCAATCGCCCGGTGACGCTTCGCTTACCGGGCCTACGGGCTGGGTATTCTCCCTCTCCCTTTGGGAGAGGGTTGGGGTGAGGGCACCCGCGCGCACTTATTTCCTGCAGAAACATTTCGCCACACTCCCTTTTCACACCCGCCATTTACATCTTAATCGCCTTTCATTATTGTTATGTTATAACATTTAATGTGGTGTCGATATGTCAACGTCCCTGTTTTCTCTCTCTTCCCCGGTTCGGCTGCTGCTGGCCCTGGTACTCATTCTCTTTCTTGGGCTGGCCGTGCGCTGGGCGGTGGCGTTGCCATGATCGTGATGAACGAACTGGTCGCGGGCTACGACCGCCAGCCCGTTACGCGTCCTCTTTCGGGGGGGATCGAACGGGGGAGCATGACCGCGATTATCGGCGCTAACGGCTGCGGGAAATCTACGCTGCTGAAAACGCTCGCCGGGTTTATCCCGCCCGTGAGCGGCAGATTCCGCTGGCAGGGTAAACGCCCGGTAATCGGCTGGCTGGCGCAGCGTCATGCCCTGGAGGCGCAGTTTCCGCTGACCGTACGGGACGTGGTCAGCATGGGCTGCTGGCCCGGTATTTCGCTTTTCGCCGGTTTGCGCCGCGAAGCGGGCCTGCGCATCAGCGGCGCGCTTGAGCGCGTGGGGCTGGAATCGCTGGCGTTAACCACCATCGACGAACTCTCCGGCGGCCAGTTCCAGCGCATGCTGTTTGCCCGCGTCCTGGTACAGCAGGCGCCGCTGGTGATGCTGGATGAACCCTTTACCGGCGTCGATGAGGCCACCTGCAACGTGCTGATGGATCTGATGCTGGAGATGTATATGCAGGGGCAGACGCTGCTCGCGGTTCTGCACGACAGCGAGCGCGTGTCGCGCCACTTCCCGCAAACGCTGCGCCTGGACGCTGACGTACCGCGCTGGAAAACCGAGCGGGTGAGGGTGGCATGATCTGGCATATATTCTTCCAGCCGTTCATCGAGTACGGCTTTATGCGCCGCGCGCTGGTGGTTTGCCTGGCGCTTTCCGTCAGCACCACCGCGCTGGGCGTATTCCTTCAGCTGCGCCGGATGAGCCTGATGGGCGATGCGCTCTCGCACGCCATTCTGCCCGGCGTCGCCGTGGGGTATCTACTCAGCGGGATGTCGCTGCTGGCGATGAGCATTGGCGGCTTTATTGCCGGGATTGCCGTAGCGCTGGTGGCCGGACTGGTCAGCCGCCGCACGCCGCTCAAAGAAGATGCAAGCTTTGCCGGTTTCTACCTCGGTTCGCTGGCGCTGGGCGTCACGCTGGTTTCCCTGCGCGGTTCGAACGTCGACCTCCTGCATCTGCTGTTCGGTTCTATTCTCGCGGTGGACAGCGATGCCGCGCTGTTTGTGGTAGGGGTTTGTGTCTTCACGCTCATCGTGCTGGCTATTTTTTATCGCGGGCTCGTGACTGAGGCGTTTGATACCGCCTGGCTGCAGGTAAACGCCCGCTGGCTACCCGGCTTACTGCACGGCCTGTTTCTGGCGCTGCTGGTGCTTAACCTGGTGGCCGGTTTTCAGGTGCTTGGCACGCTGATGGCGGTCGGTCTGATGATGCTCCCCGCCGTGGCGGCGCGCTGCTGGGCGCGCACCTTACCGGGATTACTGCTGATGGCGGGCATTAGCGGCATTGTTTGCGCGTGGCTGGGGCTGAGCCTCTCCTGGGCGGTGAGTTTACCCGCCGGACCGTCCATCGTGCTCACCGCCAGCGCCCTCTTTTTTATGTCCATTCTATTTGGCACGCGAAGCAGGCTGGCTGGCAGCCTGCGGACGCTTTTTTAACTCAAGGGGAAATGATGAAACGTACAGGGTTAGCCGTGGCGCTCGCGCTTGGGATGCTGTCGCAGGGTGTGATGGCGAAAACGATCAATGTGGTGACAAGTTTTTCCATTCTGGGGGATATCACGCAGGAAGTGGGGGGGGACCACGTTAAGGTGACGACGCTGGTCGGCCCGGACGGCGATCCGCACACCTTTGAACCGTCCCCGAAAGACAGCGCGGCGCTCAGCAAGGCTGACGTGGTGGTGGTTAACGGTCTGGGGCTGGAGGGCTGGCTTGACCGTCTGGTGAAAGCCTCCGGGTTTAAAGGCCAGCTGGTGGTGGCCTCAGCCGGGGTGAAAACGCACACGCTTGAGGAAGATGGCAAAACCGTGACCGATCCGCACGCGTGGAACAGCGCGGCGAACGGCGCGCGCTATGCACAAAATATTCTGAACGGGCTGGTGAAAGCCGATCCGCAAGATAAAGCGGCGCTCGAGGCTACTGGTAAGCCGTATATCGCGCAACTGACGCAACTGGATGGGTGGGCCAAAACGCGCTTTAGCCAGATCCCGCCAGCGAAGCGCAAAGTGCTGACCAGCCATGACGCGTTCGGCTACTTCAGCCGCGCGTATGGCGTGACCTTTATGGCGCCGCAGGGGCTGTCGTCTGAGAGCGAAGCCAGCGCGGCGCAGGTCGCTGAGATTATCAATCAAATTAAAGCCGACGGCGTGAAAACCTGGTTTATGGAAAATCAGCTCGATCCGCGTCTGGTTAAACAGATTGCATCGGCGACGGGCGCGCAGCCAGGGGGCGAGCTTTACCCGGAAGCGCTGTCGGCCAAAGGCGGCGTTGCGGATACCTACGTGAAGGCGTTTCGCCACAATGTGGATACGCTCGCGAACAGCATGAAATAACATTCTCCACGGCCGGTGCGCCTGCACCGGCTTTTTTCTGAAGCCCCCTCGTAAAACCCGAAGCGCATCCCCATATCTGACGAGAAAGTGCTATCTTGTGCTGCACGTTTCTCTATGGCCTGGAGCGAGAATGACTGACCATGAATTAATGCAGCTTAGCGAAGTGGTAGGGCTGGCGCTAAAGCAGCGTGGGGCGACCATCACCACCGCTGAGTCCTGCACCGGCGGCTGGGTTGCCAAGGTGATAACGGATATTGCAGGCAGTTCCGCCTGGTTTGAGCGCAGCTTTGTAACCTACAGTAATGAAGCTAAAGCGCAGATGATCGGCGTACGAGAAGCCACGCTGGAGCAGCATGGCGCAGTCAGCGAGCCGGTCGTTATTGAGATGGCCATTGGCGCCCTGAAAGAGGCGCGTGCCGATTACGCCATCTCCATTAGCGGCATCGCGGGGCCGGACGGCGGCAGCGACGTTAAGCCCGTTGGCACCGTCTGGTTTGGCTTTGCCACTTCTAAAGGTGAGGGGATCACCCGTCGGGAGTGCTTCAGCGGCGATCGCGAAAGCGTGCGTCGTCAGGCAACTGAATATGCGTTAAAAACGCTCTGGCAACAATTTCTACAAAACACTTGATACTGTATGACTATACAGTATAATTGCATCAACAGAACAGAAATCCACGGTGAAGCGCAGTTGCTTCTCCCGGCATGACAGGAGTAATAATGGCTATCGACGAGAACAAACAGAAAGCGTTGGCGGCAGCACTGGGCCAGATCGAAAAGCAATTCGGTAAAGGCTCCATCATGCGCCTGGGTGAAGACCGTTCCATGGACGTGGAAACTATCTCCACCGGTTCGCTTTCTCTTGATATCGCACTGGGCGCTGGCGGTTTGCCAATGGGCCGTATCGTAGAAATCTACGGACCGGAATCCTCAGGTAAAACGACCCTGACCCTGCAGGTGGTTGCAGCGGCACAGCGCGAAGGTAAAACCTGTGCGTTTATCGATGCCGAGCACGCGCTGGACCCTGTCTATGCTCGTAAACTGGGCGTTGATATCGACAACCTGCTGTGTTCCCAGCCGGACACCGGCGAGCAGGCGCTGGAAATTTGTGACGCGCTGGCGCGCTCCGGTGCGGTTGACGTAATCATCGTCGACTCCGTTGCGGCGTTGACGCCAAAAGCGGAAATCGAAGGTGAAATCGGTGACTCTCACATGGGCCTCGCGGCACGTATGATGAGCCAGGCGATGCGTAAGCTGGCGGGTAACCTGAAGCAGTCCAACACGCTGCTGATCTTCATCAACCAGATCCGTATGAAAATTGGCGTGATGTTCGGTAACCCGGAAACCACTACCGGTGGTAACGCACTGAAATTCTACGCGTCTGTTCGTCTGGATATTCGTCGTATCGGCGCAGTGAAAGACGGCGAGAACGTGGTGGGTAGCGAAACCCGCGTGAAGGTTGTGAAGAACAAAATCGCAGCACCGTTCAAACAGGCTGAATTCCAGATCCTCTACGGCGAAGGCATTAACTTCTACGGCGAGCTGGTCGACCTGGGCGTGAAAGAGAAGCTGATTGAAAAAGCGGGTGCCTGGTACAGCTACAACGGCGATAAGATTGGTCAGGGTAAAGCGAATGCTATCTCCTGGCTGAAAGATAACCCGGCTGCAGCGAAAGAGATTGAGAAGAAGGTGCGTGAGCTTCTGCTGAACAACCAGGACTCCAAACCTGATTTCGTGGCTGATGCTGCGGATGCTGAAGAAACCAACGAAGACTTTTAAGTCTCTCGTGTAAAGATGAAGGGCTGCTGATGCGGCCCTTTTTGCATTTCTGAATCTGCAGGTTTTTTATGAGTGAATCCACATCACGCCGACCCGCCTACGCGCGACTGCTCGATCGCGCGGTGCGCATCCTTGCCGTGCGTGACCATAGCGAACAGGAACTGCGGCGAAAACTGTCAGCGCCTGTGATGAGCAAAAATGGGCCGGAAGAAATAGATGCTACGGCAGAAGATTACGACCGCGTCATTGCCTGGTGCTACGAGCATCACTATCTGGACGACGGGCGCTTTGCTTCCCGCTTTCTCGCCAGCCGCGGCCGCAAAGGATATGGCCCTGCGCGCATACGTCAGGAGCTAAATCAGAAAGGCGTTGCCCGCGAAGCCATTGAAAAAGCCATGCGAGAATGCGATACCGACTGGTGCGAGCTGGCAAAAGAACAGGCGATTCGGAAATACGGTGAACCGCTGCCGCGTGAATTTTCAGAAAAAGTCAAAATTCAGCGCTTTTTGCTCTATCGCGGCTTCCTGATGGAAGATATTCAGGATATATGGCGTAATTTTGTCGATTGAGCGCATGCGGGATTTTACTTCCCACTAAAGAAAACTTATCTTATTCCCACTTTTTCCAGTAGCTGGTCCGTCCAACTGTTTACAGATACGGACCTGCTGCGACATTTCGTTAGCTTGATTTCAGGATAATTATGAGCAAGAGCACCGCTGAGATCCGTCAGGCGTTTCTCGACTTTTTCCATAGTAAGGGACACCAGGTTGTTGCCAGCAGCTCCCTGGTACCGAACAATGACCCGACTCTGCTGTTTACCAACGCCGGGATGAACCAGTTCAAGGATGTATTCCTTGGTCTCGACAAGCGTAATTATTCCCGCGCCACAACCTCACAGCGTTGCGTACGTGCGGGCGGTAAACACAACGACCTGGAAAACGTCGGTTACACCGCGCGCCACCACACCTTCTTCGAAATGCTGGGTAACTTCAGCTTCGGCGACTATTTCAAACACGACGCTATTCAGTACGCATGGGAACTGCTGACCGGTGAAAACTGGTTCAACCTGCCGAAAGAGCGTCTGTGGGTGACCGTCTACGAAACCGATGACGAAGCCTTCGACATCTGGGAAAAAGAAGTTGGGATCCCGCGCGAGCGTATTATTCGCATCGGCGATAACAAAGGCGCGCCTTACGCGTCTGATAACTTCTGGCAGATGGGCGACACCGGTCCGTGCGGTCCGTGCACCGAAATCTTCTACGATCACGGCGACCACATCTGGGGCGGCCCTCCGGGAAGCGCTGAAGAAGATGGCGATCGCTACATTGAGATCTGGAACATCGTCTTCATGCAGTTCAACCGTCAGGCTGACGGTACCATGGAGCCGCTGCCGAAACCGTCTGTAGATACCGGCATGGGCCTGGAGCGTATCGCGGCCGTTCTGCAGCACGTGAATTCCAACTACGACATCGACCTGTTCCGCACGCTGATCGCGTCCGTCGCGGAAGTGACCGGTGCGACCGATCTCAGCAACAAATCGCTGCGCGTTATTGCAGACCATATCCGTTCCTGTGCGTTCCTGATTGCCGACGGCGTTATCCCGTCGAATGAAAACCGTGGCTACGTGCTGCGTCGTATCATTCGTCGTGCCATCCGTCACGGCAACATGCTGGGCGCGAAGGACACCTTCTTCTATAAACTCGTTGGGCCACTGATTGGCGTGATGGGTGCTGCCGGTGACGAACTGAAACGCCAGCAGGCGCAGGTGGAACAGGTTCTGAAAACCGAAGAAGAGCAGTTTGCGCGTACGCTTGAGCGCGGTCTGGCGCTGCTGGACGACGAACTGTCTAAGCTCAAGGGCGACACGCTGGATGGCGAAACCGCTTTCCGCCTGTACGACACCTACGGCTTCCCGGTTGACCTGACGGCGGACGTTTGCCGCGAGCGCAACATCAAAGTTGACGAAGCGGGCTTCGAAGCCGCGATGGAAGAGCAGCGCCGTCGCGCGCGTGAATCCAGCGGTTTTGGCGCAGACTATAACGCGATGATCCGCGTTGATAGTGCATCAGAATTCAAGGGTTATGACGCGCTGGAGCTGACCGGTAAAGTGACCGCGCTGTTTGTTGACGGTAAGGCCGTAGACAGCATCAGCGCGGGTCAGGAAGCCGTCGTCATTCTGGACAAAACGCCGTTCTATGCGGAATCTGGCGGCCAGGTTGGCGATAAAGGCGAGCTGAAAGGCAACGGCTTTAGCTTCAGCGTCAGCGATACTCAGAAATACGGTCAGGCGATTGGTCACCAGGGCAAACTGGTTTCCGGTTCTCTGAAAGTGGGCGAGGGCGTACAGGCTAACGTTGATGAAGCTCGCCGCGCGCGCATTCGTCTGAACCACTCTGCAACCCACCTGATGCACGCTGCCCTGCGCGACGTACTGGGTACACACGTTGCTCAGAAGGGTTCTCTGGTTAACGATAAGGTCCTGCGTTTCGACTTCTCGCATTTTGAAGCGATGAAACCGTCTGAAATCCGCGCGGTAGAAGATCTGGTGAACGCGCAGATCCGTCGTAACCTGCCAATCGAGACCCACATCATGGAGCTCGAGGACGCGAAGAAAAAAGGTGCGATGGCGCTGTTTGGCGAGAAGTATGACGAGCGCGTTCGCGTGCTGAGCATGGGCGACTTCTCTACCGAGCTGTGCGGCGGTACGCACGCTTCGCGCACCGGTGACATCGGTCTGTTCCGCATCGTTTCCGAGTCCGGTACGGCGGCGGGCGTGCGTCGTATCGAAGCGGTAACCGGTGAAGGTGCGATTGCCAGCCTGCATGCGCAGAGCGACCAGCTGCACGATATCGCGCAGCTGCTGAAAGGCGATAGCCAGAACCTGGGCGAGAAAGTGCGCGTTGCGCTGGATCGTACCCGTCAGCTGGAAAAAGAGCTGCAGCAGTTGAAAGAACAGGCTGCAGCGCAGGAGAGCGCAAGCCTCTCCAGCAAAGCAGTAGATATTAAGGGCGTCAAACTGCTGGTCAGCGATCTGGCGGGCGTGGAGCCTAAGATGCTGCGTACTATGGTCGACGATCTGAAGAACCAGCTTGGTTCTACGGTTATCGTGCTGGCGACGGTGGCAGAAGGTAAGGTTTCTCTGATTGCGGGGGTCTCTAAGGATGTGACCGATCGCGTTAAAGCAGGGGAACTTATTGGTATGGTCGCCCAGCAGGTGGGTGGCAAAGGTGGCGGTCGTCCGGACATGGCGCAAGCCGGTGGTACGGATGCGGCGGCACTTCCCGCGGCATTGGCCAGCGTTGAAAGCTGGGTAAGCGCGAAACTGTAATAACTACAAAGCACAAGCAGACGCCATAGCGGCAACGTTATGGCGTCTTGTTCACTGCGCTATCGATAATGATAAAGTCAGGTTGAGTTTGTGTATATCGGCTAAACTTACGTTTAACAGAATGTGATGCCGTGACTGCTTACACTTTACGTGTTTGTCATCGCTTACTTTTTGGCGTTATATGATGGATAATGCCGGGATACAAGAGACCCGACTCTTTTAATCTTTCAAGGAGCAAAGAATGCTGATTCTGACTCGTCGAGTTGGTGAGACCCTCATGATTGGGGATGAGGTCACCGTGACAGTTTTAGGGGTAAAGGGTAACCAGGTACGTATTGGTGTTAACGCTCCTAAAGAAGTATCTGTCCACCGTGAAGAGATCTACCAGCGTATCCAGGCTGAAAAATCCCAGCAGTCCAGTTACTGATATTGTCGCGTCTCGCTGTCGGGCGAGACGCAACCCTCCCGCCATTTTTCCTGCTTAACGTTACCGTTTAATTTCAATCGCTCTGTTTTTAACCACTCCGTTATCCTTAACTCGTCCTTACGCCGCCATTTCTGCATAGGTTTTCTGTAAAGATGCCTGCAAAATCCGCTTATAAAACACCCTCTTTGCGGCTTTTACATGCGAATTGCGTGTGATTTGTGCAAACGATAAAAGCTTTTGGAAAATTGTTTGACTTATAAGTCCCAGAAAGTAATATATGCGCCACGCAGCGACGAGAAGCTCTTAACGAGTTACTCGAAGCACTCGAAAGAGGCGTTGTGTGGTGAGGTGGCCGAGAGGCTGAAGGCGCTCCCCTGCTAAGGGAGTATGCGGTCAAAAGCTGCATCCGGGGTTCGAATCCCCGCCTCACCGCCATTTTGCATCCGTAGCTCAGCTGGATAGAGTACTCGGCTACGAACCGAGCGGTCGGAGGTTCGAATCCTCCCGGATGCACCATCTATTACTTCATATTGCTTTCGAAGTGATATGAGTATCGTGTAGTACAGTAGTAAATCCCGATGCATCCGTAGCTCAGCTGGATAGAGTACTCGGCTACGAACCGAGCGGTCGGAGGTTCGAATCCTCCCGGATGCACCATATTCTCCGAGATAACAGCGATGCTGTTGTTTCAAGGTCTGCGAGTTAATCGCAAGCACCAGGGAGGATAACGTTGCTTTAGCAACGGCCCGAAGGGCGAGGCGCAGCCGAGTAATCCTCCCGGATGCACCATTTACTATTTCTGAAAGCAGTACCCTGATGCATCCGTAGCTCAGCTGGATAGAGTACTCGGCTACGAACCGAGCGGTCGGAGGTTCGAATCCTCCCGGATGCACCATTATTATTTCTAAAAGTAGTACCCTGATGCATCCGTAGCTCAGCTGGATAGAGTACTCGGCTACGAACCGAGCGGTCGGAGGTTCGAATCCTCCCGGATGCACCATCTTCTCCTCCCTTTGTTTATTCCTTCGACGTTCCGTCAGTAATCTCTTTCTCTGCCAGCGACAAAAACCCCCTTTTACGATAAAGTAATGCTTTGTTAATCGGTTAGCGAGAGCACGATGTACGCACAGTATGACGGTTTGATCTTCGATATGGATGGCACCATCCTGGATACCGAACCCACGCATCGTAAAGCCTGGACTGACGTCCTGAGCCGTTACGGTATGCGTTTCGATCTTCAGGCGATGATTGCCCTCAATGGCTCGCCAACCTGGCGTATTGCTCAGGCCGTGATTGAACTCAATCAGGCCGATCTCGACCCGCACCTTCTCGCGCGTGAAAAAACCGATGCGGTAAAAGCGATGCTTTTAGACACCGTTCGCCCTTTGCCACTCATTGATGTGGTAAAAGAGTGGCATGGACGCCGTCCAATGTCGGTGGGGACGGGCAGTGAAAGCGCGATTGCAGAAGCATTGCTCAACCATCTTGGCCTGCGCCACTATTTTTCGGCCGTGGTTGCTGCCGATCACGTTAAACATCACAAACCCGCACCGGACACCTTCCTGCTTTGTGCAGAACTCATGGGCGTACCTGCGGCAAAATGCGTTGTGTTTGAAGATGCCGATTTTGGTATTCAGGCCGCGCATGATGCCGGAATGGCTGCGGTGGACGTTCGCTTACTGTGAGTGACGCGCTGTCACTTGCCTCATTATTCGCCAGCAGTTTTTTAAGCGCCACGCTCTTACCGGGAAATTCGGAAGTGGTGCTGGTGGCGATGCTGTTGTCCGGCGTGAGTCAGCCCTGGTTGCTAGTGTTAATAGCAACAATGGGTAATAGCCTTGGAGGGCTGACTAACGTTATTCTTGGGCGTTTCTTTCCGCTCCGCGAAAAATCGCGCTGGCAGGAAAAGGCAGTCGGCTGGCTAAAACGCTATGGCGCTGCCACGCTGTTATTAAGCTGGATGCCTGTAATAGGTGATTTACTGTGTCTGCTGGCGGGATGGATGCGCATCTCCTGGGGACCAGTGCTCTTTTTTTTGTGCCTTGGCAAGGCGTTGCGCTATGTGCTCGTGGCATGGGCAACGCTGCAGGGTATGACGTGGTGGCACTAATTGGTGGAATGAATACGCGACCTTCAATCGTCAACCATTACAATTATGCTGAGAAACATTACTTTGACAGGCGGGAGGTCAATTTGATCCCGGACGTATCACAGGCGCTGGCCTGGCTGGAAAATCACCCTCAGGCACTGAAGGGGATTCAGCGTGGCCTTGAGCGCGAAACGCTGCGCGTAAACGCGGATGGCAGCTTAGCGACAACGGGTCATCCGAAGGCGTTAGGCTCGGCGCTGACACATAAATGGATCACAACCGATTTCGCCGAAGCGCTGCTGGAGTTCATCACGCCGGTAGAGGGTGATATTGATCGTATGCTGACGATCCTGCGGGACGTTCATCGCTTCACCGCCCGTAATCTGGGCGATGAGCGCATGTGGCCGCTGAGCATGCCGTGCTATATCGAGCAGGGTCAGGATATCGAACTTGCGCAGTACGGCACGTCAAATATTGGTCGTCTGAAAACGCTTTACCGTGAAGGGCTGAAAAACCGCTACGGTGCGCTGATGCAGACTATCTCTGGCGTGCACTACAATTTCTCACTGCCGATGGCGTTCTGGCAGGCAAAGTGCGGTGAAACGGATAAAGAGGCGATCTCTGCGGGTTATTTCCGTTTGATCCGCAACTATTACCGTTTTGGCTGGGTGATCCCGTATCTGTTTGGCGCGTCACCGGCGATCTGCTCTTCTTTCCTGCAGGGGAAACCGACCACGCTGCCGTTCGAGAAAACCGAGTGCGGGATGTACTATCTGCCCTACGCAACCTCTCTGCGCCTGAGCGACCTTGGCTATACCAATAAATCGCAAAGCAATCTCGGTATTACGTTTAACGAATTGCACGAATATGTGGCAGGATTGAAGCGGGCGATCAAAACCCCGTCGGAAGAGTACGAGAAAATCGGCCTCGAAAAAGACGGTAAGCGCCTGCAAATCAACAGCAACGTGCTGCAAATTGAAAATGAACTGTATGCGCCAATTCGTCCGAAGCGCGTAACCCGCAGCGGCGAAACGCCGTCGGATGCGCTGCAGCGCGGCGGGATTGAGTACATTGAAGTGCGATCGCTGGACATCAACCCGTTCTCACCGATTGGCGTTGACGAGCAGCAGGTGCGTTTCCTGGATCTGTTTATGGTCTGGTGCGTGCTGGCGGATGCGCCGGAGATGAGCGCAGATGAACTGCTCTGCACGCGCACCAACTGGAATCGCGTGATTCTGGAAGGTCGCAAACCGGGCCTGACGCTGGGTATTGGCTGCGAAACGGCGCAATTCCCGCTGGCTAAGGTGGGCAAAGATCTGTTCCGCGATCTGAAGCGCGTCGCGCAGACGATGGACAGCGTGTACGGCGGTGAAGCGTATCAGGACGTGTGCGACCAGCTGGTCGAGAGCTTTGATAACCCGGAACTGACGTTCTCCGCGCGTATTCTGCGTTCTATGCTTGAACAGGGCATTGGCGGTACGGGTCGGGCGCTCGGCGCAGAGTATCGTGAGATGCTGATGCAGGAGCCGTTGGACGTACTGAGCGAAGCGGATTTTGTGGCGGAACGCGATGCGTCCGTCGTGCGTCAGAAAGAGGTCGAAGCGGCGGATACCGAGTCGTTTGAGGCGTTTCTGGCGAAGCAGTCTTGAGCTGAAAAAGAAAAAGGCCACATCGCTGTGGCCAAAATATACATCTCTGAATTCAGGGATGATGATAACAAATGCGCGTCTTTCATATACTCAGACGCGCATTCTGTAGAAGAGTTCAGTTTATTTTAAAAAAAATCACTGTCGGAGGTGACGTATGCCGTTATTAGATAGCTTTACTGTCGACCATACCCGTATGGAAGCACCTGCAGTCCGTGTCGCGAAGACCATGCACACCCCGCACGGCGACACGATCACCGTTTTCGATCTGCGCTTCTGCGTGCCGAACAAAGAAGTGATGCCGGAAAAAGGTATTCACACGCTGGAGCACCTGTTCGCCGGCTTTATGCGTGACCACCTGAACGGCAACGGCGTTGAGATTATCGATATCTCTCCGATGGGCTGCCGTACCGGCTTCTACATGAGCCTGATTGGTGTGCCTGATGAGACGCGCGTTGCGGACGCGTGGAAAGCGGCGATGCAGGACGTGCTGAAGGTGAAAGAGCAGAACCAGATCCCTGAGCTGAACGTTTACCAGTGCGGGACTTACCAGATGCACTCTCTGGAAGAAGCGCAGGAGATCGCGCGTCACATCATCGAGCGTGACGTTCGCGTGAACAGCAACGACGAGCTGGCCCTGCCAAAAGAAAAACTGCAGGAACTGCACATCTAGTGCACCTTTTCCCTCTCCCACAGGGAGAGGGTAGGGTGAGGGTGGTTTAACCCCATGACCACAACCTCAACTTTCTCCTTTACCCATCGCCCCCTCGTTCCGTTCGCCCATGATTACGTTCATGGCGACAGCGAGCCGTGGCACCAGCACGACTGCGCGCAGCTGCTGCACAGCCTGAGCGGCGTGGTGCGGGTTGATACCGCATCCGGCTGCTGGGTGGTGCCGCCCGGGCGCGGCGTCTGGCTACCGGCGGGGACGCAGCACTCCCTTCGCATCACTGGCAACGTTGCCGCCCGTACGCTGTTTATCGATCCGCTGGCGCGCGCCGATCTCCCGGCGACCTGTCAGATCGTGCAGATCTCACCCCTGTTGCGCGAGCTGATCCTCACCAGCCTGACGCTGCCGGAATCCTACGCACCCGGCAGCCGCGATGAACGGATCTATGAGCTGATCCTCGATGAAATCCGCATCATGCCGGTGCTGCCGTTTCACCTGCCGGAGCCGGAAAGTGAAGCATTGCGTCATCTTTGTCGTCACATCCGCCAGACCGCAGGGGAGAGTTGGAGCAGCACGCAGGCCGCGAGCATGATGGGAATGAGCGAACGCACCCTGAACCGCCATTTTCAGCAGCAGACCGGATTAAGCTACAGCGAGTGGGTGAGAAGGGCGCGCCTGCTGGAAGCCTTAGTGCGGCTGGCGCAGGGCCAGCCGGTGCTGCGCGTGGCGCTTGATCTGGGCTACGGCAGCCACAGCGCGTTCACGGCAATGTTTCGCCGGGCGATGGGCATTTCCCCTAGCGATTACTTTAAGAACGACTGACGGCGTTAAACAGCGCCTGAATCGACGCGCGCGCCACGTCGCTGTCAATGCCCACGCCCCAGCGGCTGCTGCCGTCCTGGAACAGGCAGCGGATGTAGGCCACCGAGCGGCTATCGCTGCGCTCGCCCAGCGTATGCTCGTGATAATCCTTAATCACAAAGGGCGCGTTAACCCAGCGGCTTAAGCCGTGAGCGGCGGCAGAGAGCAGCCCGTTGCCCTGACCCTCCAGCTGGCGCGTTCCCCCCTGCGTGGCAACGCTTGCGGTTAAGCGCAGCTGGCCGTCCTGCTGGCTGTCGCTGCGGTAGGATTGCAGCGCAAACTGCGGCGTCGCCACCAGCCCGTAGCGGGCGCGGAACAGCTGCCAGAGCGCATTCTGCGTCATCTCTTTCCCGTGGCGATCGGTTTCCTGCTGCACGTGCTGGCTAAAGTCCTGCTGCAGGGCGCGGGGCAGCTTCAGTCCGTGGTTTTGCTCGATAAGCCACGCGCTGCCGCTTTTCCCTGACTGGCTGTTCACGCGGATCACCGCTTCGTAGGTGCAGCCGATATCCTGCGGATCGACGGGCAGATAGGGCATCTCCCAGCGCTCGCCAGGCCTGCGGGCATCAAAGCCTTTTTTGATCGCGTCCTGGTGCGAGCCGGAGAAGGCGGTATAGGCCAGCCGACCCGCCCACGGATGGCGCGGATGCACCGGCAGCTGGTTGCAGGCTTCCACTACTTCCACCACCCGGTTCATGTCGCTGAAGTCCAGATTTGGGCTAACGCCCTGGCTGTAGAGATTCATTGCCAGCGTCACCAGGCAAACGTTGCCCGTGCGCTCCCCGTTGCCAAACAGGCAGCCCTCCACGCGGTCTGCGCCTGCCATCACGGCCAGCTCGGCGCTGGCCACGCCGGTTCCGCGGTCGTTATGCGGATGCACGCTGATGCAGACGTCGGCGCGGCGGCTGAAGTGGCGGCAAAAATACTCGATTTGATCGGCATAGACGTTCGGCGTGCTCACCTCGACGGTGGCGGGCAGGTTGATCACCATCGGACGCTCGGCGCACGGCTGCCAGATTTCTGCCACCGCCTCACAAATCTCCAGCGCAAAGTCCGGTTCGGTAAAGCAGAAGGTCTCCGGTGAATACTCATACTGCCAGCGGGTGTCCGGGTTCTCTTCGCACAGCTGGCGGATGAGGCGCGTGGAGCGCGTGGCCAGCTCGACGATCTGCGCTTTCTCCATGCCGAACACCAGGCGGCGGAACAGCGGGGCGGTAGCGTTATAGAGGTGCACGGTGGCCTGTTTCGCGCCGCGCAGTGATTCGAAAGTGCGATGAATAAGATCTTCCCGCGCCTGGGTCAGCACCTGAATCGTGACGTCATCCGGAATGCGGTTCTCTTCAATCAGCTGGCGAACAAAGTTGAAGTCCGTCAGCGAGGCGGAAGGAAAAGCGACCTCGATCTCTTTGAATCCGCAGCCGATCAGCAGGTCCCAGAACTGCAGCTTGCGCGCGCTGTCCATCGGCTCGGCAAGCGCCTGGTTGCCGTCGCGCAGATCGGTTGAAAGCCAGCGCGGCGCGCGGGTGATGCGCTGCTCCGGCCAGCGGCGGTCGGGCAGAGACATGACGGGATAAGGTTGGTATTTGTCGGCGGGTGTATTCAGCATGATGCGCTCCTGTTGTCTTTTCACTATCGTGAATCGATTTCAGAAGCGCTGCTTTATCGGAAATGACAATCGCTGTTGCGTTTTGGACACGGTGCGGTTTTTTGCCGGATGGCGGCTACGCCTTATCCGGCCTACGTTCGTAGGCCCGGTAAGCGCAGCGCCACCGGGCAACCGTCGCACAGGACTAGTGCGCGCCACCGCCCCCGCTGCCGGCACCAAACGGGGGTTTAGCAAACCACACCAGCCCCAGGAGGACGAGGAAGATCCCCGCCGATATCCAGAAAATCTCGTTTGCCGAGATAATCAGCCCCTGGTTGGTGATCTGCTGGGCAATCCACCCTGACGCCTGCTGCTCCGTCATCCCCATTCCCTGCAGCTGGTTGTACATCTGCTGAGAGTTCGGGTTGAACGGATTCACCGCTTCGGTCAGCTGGGCATGGTGCATCGATTCACGGTTGGTCCACAGGGTGGTGGTGATCGACGTACCGATCGAGCCCGCCAGCGTTCGCGTAAAGTTCGACAGGCTGGATGCCGCCGCCATGCGCTCGGGCGGCAAGCCGGAAAGCGTGATGGTCGTCAGCGGCATAAAGAAACACGCCACGGCAAAGCCCTGAATAAACTGCGGCCACGCGGACGCGCCAAAGTCCATTCCCGGTTCAAACGTATACGCGCGCCAGTAGAAGCACACGGCGTACATGATAAAGCTGAACGTCACCAGCCTGCGCATGTCGAGCTTGTGGGCGAAGCGGCCAATAATCGGCGACAGCAGAACCGGAATCAATCCAACCGGCGCCGAGGCTAAGCCTGCCCAGGTTGCGGTATAGCCGTATACCTCCTGCAACAGCTGCGGCAGCAGTACAATCGCGCCGAAGTAAAGCATGTAGGCGAGGCTGATACACAGACAGCCGATGGTGAAGTTTCGCGACTTAAACAGCGACAGGTCGACTATCGGGTTATCGTCCGTCAGCTCCCAGACGATCAGGAAGCTCAGCGACACCACCGCGACAATGGTCAGGATGATGATCTCCCGCGAGTTGAACCAGTCCAGCTCTTTGCCCTGGTCGAGCATGACCTGCAGGCTACCGATGCCGACAACCAGCAGGGCCAGACCAATGGCGTCGATACGCCGCTGTTCTGTTCGCGTTTCCCGGCCGCGCAGCGACTGCAGCGTCATCATGACCACGATGGCGCCAATCGGCACGTTGATGAAGAAGATCCAGCCCCAGTGATAGTTGTCGCTGATGTAGCCGCCTAAGATAGGCCCGCAAATCGGCGCGACAATCACGGTCATCGACCACAGCGCCAGCGCGATAGAGCGTTTGGCGGGCGGGTAGTTGTTCAGCAGCAAACTCTGCGACAGCGGAATCAACGGCCCGGCGACAATCCCCTGAATGACGCGGAAGAAAATCAGCATCGTCAGGCTGGTGGACATGCCGCACGCCCAGGAGGCGATGACGAAGGCGATGGTTGACCAGAGGAACAACTTCACTTCACCGACGCGCTTTGCCAGCCAGCCGGTAATCGGAATAGAGATGGCGTTCGCCACCCCGAACGAGGTAATGACCCAGGTCCCCTGGCTCAACGACGAGCCAAGGTTACCGGCGATGGTCGGGATCGCCACGTTTGCGATGGTGGAGTCCAGCACCTGCATGAATGTCGCCAGCGAGAGCGCAATGGTCATGATGACCAGCTGCGCCCCTTCCAGCGGTTTTTGCGGCTTTTGCTGTTGCATAACGCTCACCTTCGGATTAACCGGCGTTTGCCTTCACGATGTCATCGATCAGCTTGTTGACCGGATCGAGGCTAATTTCACGGGCGTTACTTTCATAAGCCGGGCTGCTGCGGACCTGGCTTGCGAGGATCTGACCGTCGCGGTTGGCGGTATCTACCGTCACCAGCGTGGAAAGACCAATACGCAGCGGATGGTCAGCAAGCTGTTTTTCATCCAGCTCAATACGCACGGGCAGGCGCTGTACTACTTTGATCCAGTTACCGGTGGCGTTCTGCGCGGGCAGCAGGGAAAAGGCGCTGCCGGTCCCCATGTCCAGACCCACCACTTTACCGGTGTACTTCACGTCGTCACCGTAGATGTCGCTGACCACGGTCGCGGTCTGGCCAATGCGCATATGGGCCAGCTGCGTCTCTTTGAAGTTAGCATCTACCCACAGGTTGTTTGCCGGAACGACCGCCATCAGCGGCGTGGTGGTGCTAATCTGCGCGCCAGGCTGTACGGAACGGCGCGAGACGTAGCCGGTCATCGGGCTGACGATTTTGGTACGCTGCAGGGCAAGCCATGCGTTACGCACTTCGGTCGCGGCCTGCTTAACGGCAGGCTGGTTTTCAAGGCTTGTGCCCAGCACCATCGCCTGATTCGCATTGTACTGCTGGATCGCAACGTCCAGCTGTGCCTGCGCGCTGGCAACGGCATCGCGGGCGTGCTGCAGCTCTTCACGGCCAATCAGGTTAGCGGTGCCCAGAGGAACACGACGATTCAGGTCGCTCTGCGCCTGCGCCAGTGCGGTTTTCTGCACGTCGATGCTGGCCTGAAGCTGTTTACTGTTGATCATCAGCTGGCGGGTTTGACGAACGCTGGACGCCAGCTCCGTCTGTGCTTTTTCAAACGCCTGCTGGGCGTCCGTCGGATCGAGCGTGACCAGCACATCGCCTTTTTGCACAAAGTCGGTATTGTCAGCCCAGACTTTCGTCACGCTGCCCGACACCTGCGCCATAATTTGTACCTGGTTCCCTGCCACGTATGCATCGTCTGTCTCTTCAGCATGACGCAATACTAAAAACCAATAGATCCCATATGCCACGGCAATAATAATAAAGAGCAAGGTCAGCAGAAGAAGGGCGCTCTTACGTTTGCCTTTCTTGTTGACCGGTTGCTGCGGGGTTGTGTTCTCCGCATTTGCGCTCATTGTTGTTCTCCACGATCTTCTTATTTTCACATCGGCTGAGCCGACCTGTTGTCAGAAAGGCCAGCAGTGTGACGTGCTGGCCTGTCGGTTTTCTTATAAATCTGGATTGTCGAGCGTGTCGTCGCGTTAGCGCAGCGCCTCAAGAATAACGCCGTCTTCATCCATCTGATCCAGACGGGTCAGCAGCTTGCGAGTGATGTGCTCAAGCTGGTCGCGCTCGGCGGTGCTGAGAACAGACCAGAGTTGGTGCAGACAGTTGTGCTGAGGCGGTAATACCTCACGCAGGAATTCGTGACCTTTGTCGGTCAGCTGCAGGTGCAGGCAGCGGCGATCGTTGTCGCTTTCACGGCGCTCAATCCAGCCGCGTTTTTCCAGCTCATCCGCGATACGGGTCGCGTTAGTGCGGGATGAACCCAGCGCGCAGCTCAGCTCAGACGGCTGAATGCTGTGGTTCTCCTGAGACTCCAGGGTAATCAACGCCATAAATAACGTCTCGTTAATCCCTTGAGCTTTCAGCATCTTATTACGGTTGTCCAGCAGTTTCCCCTGCATGTGCATGCACAGGCGGGTCAGCAGGATTTCCTGATACGGGAACTCCTCGTGACGACTGGCGCGGAATTTAAGCATTTGTTCAATGGGCGTAAACGAACTATCCATTTGGGCATAACCTCATTAATTACAGCCGATATAGTAACGACAGTGACAAATAATGTAAATGAATTATTTGTGCGGTTATATCCGCCAAATGTATGTCACCATCAGAAAGCGCCGGGTAAGTCCGTGACCCGGTGAGCACAGAAAGCGTAGGGAGTGAACCCATAGAAGAGAGGAGGTGAGGATGGGGGTCTGAACTATTCATGCCGGTACTAAATATGTCACCCACATTAAAATTTCTGGGATAAATGATTGCGTTTACATTAACAGATGCAGGACCCCTTTACACCCCAAGAGGTCCAAAGCAATGTAAATCTTAGTGAATCGCCTCCTGGCGATGATAGCCACGCCACCATACAAGCAGGTTCAGCGCGGCGACGATGGCCCCAATCGAACACACGCCCGCCCAGCCCGCATGCTGCCATGCCGAGGCTGATATTAATGAGCCCGCCGCCCCGCCGATGAAGTAGCTGGTCATGTAACCGGCGGTCAAACGGTTACGCGCGTCCGGCTTCACGCGGTAGATAACGGTCTGGTTGGTGATATGTACGCCCTGCACGGTGAGGTCGAGCACCAGAATCCCGACGATCAGCGCCAGTACGGAGGAATGTCCGTACCAGATCGCTGCCCAGGAGAGCAGAAGTAAGACCAGCCCTGCGGAGGTGGTCATGTGCGACTTGCCTTTATCGGCCAGCCCACCGGCCGGACGCGCGCCCAGCGCGCCTGCGGCACCTGCCAGGCCAAACAGGCCAATCACCCCTTCGGAATAGTTAAACGGCGGGGAGGCCAGCAAAAAGGCCATCGACGTCCAGAGAATGCTGAAGTTGGCGAAGGTTAAACAGCCAAGCAGTGCGCGGGTACGCAGCAGTTTATCCTGCGTGAACAGGCTGAATACGGAAGCCAGAAGCTGCGGATAGTTCAGGTGGTTTTCCTGCTTCACTTTCGGCAGGCCGCGCCACAGCGCCAGCGCCATGACGACCATCAGCACGCTCGCCACCCAGTAAACGGTGCGCCAGCCGCCCAGGCTTGCCAGCAGTCCGGCAACGGTACGCGCCAGTAAGATCCCCAGCAGCAGCCCGCTCATGATGGTGCCCACCACCTTGCCGCGTTTTTCCGGCGCGGCGAGCGTTGCCGCCAGCGGCACCAGAATTTGCGCGACGACGGAGAACAGCCCCGTCAGCGCGGTGCCGATAATCATCATCGTCAGCGACTGGCTGCTGGCGGTGATCAGCATCCCGCCCGCGGCCAGTAAGGTCATTGAGACAATCAGCATCCGGCGCTCAAACATATCGCCGAGCGGCACCAGGAACAGCAGCCCTGCGGCATAGCCAAGCTGTGCAGCGGTGACGATAAAACCGGCGGAGCTGGCGGAGAGATTGAACGCGCGGGCGATGGTGTCGAGAAGAGGTTGCGCATAATAGTTGCTGGCGACCGCCAGACCCGTTGCCACGGACATTAAAAGAATCAGTGCCGGGCTAAGCCCGTGAGTGGTTTTAGTCATTATGTTCAGGGATCGTAAGTTAAGTGATTATTTTTCCGGAAACATAATAACCAATGATTGTGAATGTTGGGGGATTGTTACGTGCTGGATTGTGCGGTTTAGGTTGGGTGCGGTTTGATCCCCTCACCCTATCCCTCTCCCCAAAGGGGAGAGGGGATTTTATACACCCTCTCCCCTTTGGGGAGAGGGCAGTGTGAGGGGTAGTATTTTTACTTCTGCGCCGCAAGCGCCTCTTTCACCCAGCCGTCAAACAGCTGCTGGTGGGCTTTGATCCAGCCGTCAACGTGGCCTTTCACATCCGCCTCAGACGATTTGCCCTCGTGCATCATGGCGTTCTGGGCGTTGATGTCCGCCAGCGGCAGCTTCATTACCGAGAACAGCTTCGCCGCGGCCGGGTTTTTCTCCGCCCAGGCTTTGTTGGCCACGATATGCATCGTGTTCACCGGGAAGCCATAGTTCATGCCGTTCGGCAGCTTAGTGTCGATATCCTTCTGCTCGCCCGGCAGGGAGGAGAACGGCACCTGCAGCCACACCACGTCTTTACCCGGCTTCAGCACGTCGCTCACCCAGTACGGGGTCCAGGTGTAGTAGATAACCGGCTTGCCCTCTTTGAAGCGGGCAATGGTATCGGCCATCATCGCGGAGTAGTTGCCGTGGCTCACGTCGACCGTTTTCGCCAGATCGAACGCTTTGTTCTGGTGGTTAATCACCGCTTCGCAGCCCCAGCCCGGCGAGCAGCCCATCATGTCGGCCTTGCCGTCGCCGTTGGTGTCGAACAGTTTGGCGATCTTCGGATCTTTCAGCTGTTCAATATTGGTGATGTGATACTTATCGGCGGTTTTCTTGTCGATCAGATAACCCTGCGCCGCACCGGTCACGAAGGTGCCTTCGCGATAGAATTTCTTGTCGCCCCCGGCGGCGGCATACATGTCGTCGTGCAGCGGCTGCCAGTTCACGGCGGTAAAGGTGGCGTCACCGGAGGCAATCGAGGTATAGCCCACGTTGTAGTCCACTTCGCTGGCGGTATTCACCGTATAGCCCAGCTTCTCCAGCGCGCGGCTGACGATCTGAGTCTGGAAACTCTCTTCCGAAATGGTGCTCTGCACCGGCTGAACGGTAATGCCTTTACCCGGCAGCTCGGCCGCAAAGGTGCTGGTGGAGACAAGGGTCGCAAACGCTGAGGCAAAAAGTACGCTATGTCGCATCGTTGTTCCTTATTTTATGAATGGGCGGGTGAGTAACCCGACAGGGCCGGTGGTATACCAGCGACGGTTGCCGCGACTGCGTGAATCACGACCGACAGCCTGCGTCAGGCGGTCAAGAATAATGGCGAGGATCACAATGCCGACGCCGCCGACGGTGGCCAGCCCCATGTCGAGACGGCCAATGCCGCGCAGCACCATCTGACCCAGGCCGCCAACGGCAATCATCGAAGCGATCACCACCATCGACAGGGCCAGCATCAGCGTCTGGTTTACGCCCGCCATGATGGTTGGCATTGCCAGCGGAAGCTGAACTTTAAACAGCATCTGGCGCGGGCTAGCACCGAACGAGCGCGACGCTTCGATCAGATCCGCAGGTACCTGGTTAATCCCCAGAATGGTCAGACGAATAATCGGCGGCAGGGCGAAGATAATGGTCACCACCACGCCCGGCACGTTGCCGATGCCGAACAGCATCACGATAGGCACCAGGTAGACGAACGCTGGCGTGGTCTGCATCGCATCCAGCAGCGGGCGAATAATCTTCGCCGCCCGCGGGCTGCGCGCCAGCCAGATCCCCATCGGCAGGCCTATCACCACGCAGAAGAGCAGGGCGGTCAGCACCAGCGCCAGGGTGATCATTGCCTGCGACCACGCGCCAATCGCGCCGATGGCAATCAGGGAGATCAGCGTGGCGATCCCCATGCCCGCGCTGCCGATCTGCCAGGCGATCAGGGAGAACAGGATGATGGCGACCGGGGCCGGCATGCCCAGCATCAGCTGCTGGAAGCCGTTGAGGATGTAATCCACCGGGACGCGGATGCCCTGGAAGACCGGACGGAAGTGGGTGACCACCCAGTCGATCCCCTCCGTGACCCAGCTGTCCAGCGGGATCAGCGTCTTGTGGAACGGGTCCATAATGTTGAAGTGTTCTGGCGCAGGCGCAGGCGCGCTGTTGAGCCAGTCAGCTGCACCGCCGCCATCGGCAGGAGCAGGCGTGGAACCCCACGCGTCGGCAGATTGCGCAGCGCTGTCCGCTGCTTCAGTGGTTCCCCACGGGTTAGATTGATCGGTCATTGTGTGCCCCCTCGCGATCTAAAGCCTGCAGCAGCATCCGTTTTGAGATGATGCCGACGTACTGTTGTTCCTCACCGACGACCGGTACGGCGCACGGCGCCTGGCCCACGTGTGAGAGCAACTCGCTGAGCGGCGTTTCGGCGTCCACGGCAAGCGGAGCGTCGATTAACGCCGCATCGATCCCCTGATTTTCGCCCAGAGCGGTTTTCAGGGAGTCGATGGAGACAATGCCGACAAACTTATTGCCGCGTTCGACCAGATAACCGTATTCACGGTCTTCATCCTGCAGCAGCTTAAGCGCGGAGCGCGGGCCGAAGCCTGGCGTTTTACGAATAATGCCGTTCGGGGAACGACGGGCAATATCTTTAGCGCTAAAGACCTGACTAATATCCACGCCGCGGAAGAAGGTGCGGACATAATCATTCGCCGGATTATTCAGAATTTCATCTGGTGTCCCTACCTGCACGACTTCACCGTTTTGCATAATGGCAATACGATCGCCAATACGCATGGCTTCATCCAGATCGTGGGAAATAAAGACAACGGTGCGCTGATGTTTTGCCTGTAATTTTACCAGTTCATCCTGCATCTCGGTGCGAATTAATGGGTCGAGGGCGGAGAAGGCTTCATCCATTAATAATATGTCTGGATTAATGGCTAATGCGCGAGCTAATCCCACGCGCTGGCGCATACCGCCAGAAAGTTCATCCGGATAACCGTGGGCGTAATTTTCAAGCCCTACCTGACGCAGCGCGTCGAGCGCTTTTTCATGACGTTCCTGAGCAGGCACGCCCGCTAATTCCATACCAAACGCGGTATTGTCCAGTACCGTCAAATGCGGCATCAGCGCGAATGACTGAAACACCATTGCAATCTTTTTTCTGCGCACCTCGCGAAGCTCTGCGGCCGATATTTTGGCGATATCCACGCCGTCAATCAGCACCTGTCCGCGGGTGGGTTCAATCAGGCGATTGAGAAGGCGAACCATAGTGGATTTACCCGAGCCGGATAATCCCATGATGACAAAAATCTCGCCTTCTTCAATGGCCAGACTGGCGTCTTTAACGCCAAGCGATAGCCCGGTTTTTTCCAGAATTTGCTCTTTCGAAAGGCCCTTCTCAATATATTTGAATGCGCGCTGTGGATGCTCGCCAAATACTTTATAAAGATTTTTCACTTCTAATTTAATTGCCATGCAATAGAGAGTGTCCTGTTATTTGTTTATGTCGATATGATTACCATGATAAATAGTTAACTGGCATTACCCTAACATACTGAGAATCTGAGACAACCCTGAGTCCGCCATAAGCGCGAATTTTGCCACAAGCGAAACGGCTGAATTACCCATGAGTAAAGGGCTGAGGGTGGTTTGAATTTTTCTGAATTTTTTACCGCAGCATCGGGAAATATCACCTGAATCGGCGTGATTCAGGTGAATATGAAGCGGAAATTACAGTGTAGATGACATGGAAATATTATGGGGATAATGCGGGGATTTATATTAAATTAATGAATGTTATTTTCCCCTCACCCTATCCCTCTCCCCGGAGGGGAGAGGGGATCGCTCCGTACCGTTTTTTCTCCCTCGCCCCTTTGGGGAGAGGGCGGGGTGAGGGGAGGGGAAAACATTAAAAATCCCAATCCTCATCTTCCGTTTCCACCGCCTTGCCCATTACGTAAGACGAGCCGGACCCGGAGAAGAAGTCATGGTTTTCGTCGGCATTCGGCGACAGCGCCGCCAGAATCGCCGGGTTGACTTCCGCTATTTCTGGCGGGAACAGCGCCTCATAGCCCAGGTTCATCAGCGCCTTGTTGGCGTTGTAGCAGAGGAAGGCTTTCACGTCCTCCTCCCAGCCGCTGCCGGCGTACAGTTCCTCGGTGTAGCTCAGCTCGTTGTCGTAGAGATCCATCAGCAAATCGAGGGCAAATCCTTTAAGTTCCTCGCGTTTTTCCGGGCTGACTTTCTCCAGCCCTTTCTGATACTTATAGCCAATGTAATACCCGTGTACCGCTTCATCGCGGATGATGAGGCGGATCAGGTCGGCGGTGTTGGTGAGCTTGCCCCGGCTCGACCAGTACATCGGCAGCCAGAAGCCGGAATAGAAGAGGAAGGATTCCAGAAACACGCTGGCGATCTTTTTCTTCAGCGGCTCGTCGGCGCGGTAGTACTCCAGCACCAGATCGGCCTTGCGCTGCAGCGACGCGCTCTCTTCACTCCAGGCGTAGGCCGCGTCCACGTCTTTGGTCTGGCACAGCGTCGAGAAAATCGAGCTGTAGGAGCGGGCATGGACCGCCTCCATAAAGCTGATGTTCGACATCACGGCTTCTTCGTGCGGCGTCAGCGCATCCGCCATCAGCGCAGGCGCGCCGACGGTGTTTTGAATGGTGTCCAGCAGCGTCAGGCCGGTGAAAACGCGGATCGTCAGCTGCTGCTCGGCGTGGCTCAGCGTTTGCCAGGCCGGAATATCGTTTGAAAGGGGCACCTTTTCCGGCAGCCAGAAGTTGCTGGTCAGGCGGTTCCACACCTCAAGGTCTTTGTCGTCCTGAATTTTGTTCCAGTTAACGGCACTCACGCGTGACAGTTTCATCCTTTCTCCTTACAGCGCGCAGGACACGCAGCCTTCAATTTCGGTGCCTTCCAGCGCGAGCTGGCGCAGGCGAATGTAGTACAGCGACTTAATGCCTTTTTTCCAGGCATAAATCTGCGCCTTGTTGATATCGCGGGTGGTGGCGGTATCCGGGAAGAAGAGCGTCAGCGACAGCCCCTGATCCACGTGCTTCGTTGCCTCCGCGTAGGTATCGATGATTTTTTCCGGGCCGATCTCATACGCGTCATGATAGAGCGCCAGGTTCTCATTGGTCATAAACGGGGCGGGGTAGTAAACGCGCCCGGTTTTGCCTTCCTTACGGATTTCAATTTTTGACACGATCGGGTGAATGCTCGACGTGGCGTGGTTGATGTAGGAAATCGAGCCGGTTGGCGGCACCGCCTGCAGGTTCTGGTTGTAGATGCCGTAGCGCATCACGTCATCGCGCAGCTGCTGCCACATCTCGCGCGTCGGCAGGGTTATCCCCGCGCGGGCGAACAGGGCCCGCACTTTTTCGGTTTTCGGCTGCCAGTCGCCTTCAAGGTACTGGCTGAAATACTCCCCGCTGGCGTAGCGCGACTGCTCAAAGCCCGCGAAGTGCTGGTTACGCTCGCGCGCCAGCATCATCGACGTATTAAGCGCGTGCCAGGTGACGGTGTAGAAATAGAGGTTGGTGAAATCCAGCCCCTCCGGGCTGCCGTAGGCAATGCCTTCCCGCGCCAGATAGCCGTGCAGGTTCATCTGCCCCAGCCCGATGGCGTGGGACGCGGCGTTGCCCGCCTCAATGGACGGCACGCTGCGAATGTGGCTCATGTCGGACACCGCCGTCAGCCCGCGGATGGCGGTCTCCACCGTGCGGCCAAAGTCGGGTGAATCCATGGTGTGGGCAATATTCAGCGACCCGAGGTTGCAGGAGATATCTTTCCCGATATCCGCGTAGTCGAGGTTTTCGTCGTAGGTGGAGGCGCTGTTGACCTGCAAAATCTCCGAGCACAGGTTGCTCATGTTGATGCGCCCGGCGATCGGGTTCGCGCGGTTCACCGTGTCTTCGTACATGATGTACGGATAGCCGGACTCAAACTGAATTTCCGCCAGGGTCTGGAAGAAGTCGCGGGCGTTAATGTACGTCTTGCGAATGCGATCGTCGGCCACCAGCTCGTCGTACAGTTCGCTTATCGCCACGTCGCCAAAGGCTTTGCCGTAAATTCGCTCGATGTCATAAGGGGAAAAAAGCGCCATGTCGGCATTCTCTTTGGCGAGCCGGAAGGTGATATCGGGGATCGTCACGCCGAGCGAAAGGGTTTTGATGCGGATTTTTTCGTCGGCGTTCTCGCGCTTGGTATCCAGAAAACGCAGAATATCCGGGTGGTGCGCGTGCAGATAAACGGCCCCCGCGCCCTGACGCGCGCCCAGCTGGTTGGCGTAAGAAAACGCATCTTCCAGCATCTTCATCACCGGGATCACGCCGGAAGACTGGTTTTCGATGCGCTTGATCGGCGCGCCCGCCTCGCGCAGGTTCGAGAGCAGAAACGCCACGCCGCCGCCGCGCTTAGAGAGCTGCAGCGCAGAGTTCACCGCGCGGCCAATCGACTCCATATTGTCTTCGATGCGCAGCAGGAAGCAGGAAACCAGCTCGCCGCGCTGGGCTTTGCCGCAGTTGAGGAAGGTCGGCGTGGCGGGCTGGAAGCGACCGGAGAGGATCTCCTCCATCAGGCGTTCAGCCTGCGCTTCATCCCCCTGCGCCAGGGTTAACGCCACCATCACGGTGCGATCCTCGAAGCTCTCTAAATAGCGTTTGCCGTCGAAGGTTTTCAGGGTATAGCTGGTGTAATACTTCCACGCGCCGAGGAAGGTCTGGAAACGAAAACCGCTGGCGTGCGCGCGTTCAAACAGCGTCACGACAAAGTCGCGATCGTAGCGGGTCAACACGCCTTCTTCGTAGTAGCCCTCTTTTACCAGATAGTCGAGACGCTCCTGCTGGCTGCCAAACGTTACGGTATTCGGGCGAACGTGAGCGGCAAAAAACGCGTCGACCGCCTCGTGGTCTTTGCCAAACTGAATTCGCCCCTCGCGATCGTACAGATTGAGCATCGCGTTTAGCGCGTGGTAATCCGGCGCGGCCTGAATTACACGTTCTGCGGTTGTCGTTGCCAAAATTCGTTCACTCCTTTACGCACGTTTTCTACGTCCTGCTGTGTCCCCATCAGTTCGAAGCGATAGAGATACGGCACGCCGCATTTTTGAGAGATGACATCCCCGGCGCGGCCAAAGGCATCGCCGAAATTGCGGTTTCCCGCCGCAATCACGCCGCGGATAAGCTGTCGATTATGAGGATCGTTCAGAAAGCGGATGACCTGGCGGGGAACCGCGCCCGCCGTCCCGCCGCCGCCATAGCTGGGCACGACCAGTATGAAGGGTTCGTCTACCTGAATACGCTCCCGCTCGTTCAGCGGAATGCGGATTGCAGGCAGCCCGACGCGCTCGATAAAGCGAAGCGTGTTTTCCGAGCTGCTGGAAAAGTAGACCAGCCCACTCATGCACTGGCGGCCTGAGCGGCGAGGCGGTTGATCATGTCCGGGCGGAAGCCAGACCAGCTGGTTTCCCCGGCAACCACGACGGGCAGCTGGCGGAAGCCTTGCGCGCGCAGGGTATCGGCAGCGTCGGGAACCAGGTCGATATTCACCATCTCAAAACGTACGCCGCGGCTCTCCATCGCGCGTTTGGTGGCGTGGCACTGAACACAATCGTTACGAGTGTAAATAATAATGCTCATGATTCGTATTTCCATTTAGAATGAAAGGCTGGCGCGATTTGTCGCGTCAGGTTGTGTGTATCTTGCTAAAGGGAATACTAGATGTAGTTGTGATAAGTTTCAACCATACAAGATATGGGAAATTTAGATTGATTATGCCCCGGCGATGAGCCCGGCGGGGCAGGGCAGGCTGTACGGGATTTTCAGGCGAGCGGGCAAAGAAAAGCCCCGGCGCCAGAGGCTACCGGGGCTGACAGGCCGCGCTTACTTGCGCAGGCTGAGCAGCGCGCCGACGAAAATGCCGACCGCCGCGACCGTGCCCAGCGTGCAAAGCGGTTTTTCGCGCACGAAGGTAGTGGCGCAGCTCGCCATGTCGCAGGCAGCCTGCGTGGTACGCGAGCGGCCGTTCATTCTGGCCCGCGTTTCACGCAGCAGAGACTGAGCCTTACGTTTCGCGGCATCCGCATCATCCTTCGCGTCGGTTCCCCAGGATTTCAATACATCTTCCAGGGTGTCCGCTAATTGACTGACATCATTACGAATATCCTGAGCGTCGTCATTAATATCGTTTCGGTTCGGTCTGTTAAACATACGATCCTCCATAATTTGCGTTCCCGTTTAGTGTAGTTCAGAAATTTAATATCTGAAGGGAGTCACGCCTTATCGGGCAGTTTATGGAATATTCTGAAAGCCCTGCTAATGCTGAATACTGTAAGGTTGCCGGGCAGGAATGATAATGAGGAAGAGATATGTATTTACGACCCGATGAGGTGGCGCGCGTTCTTGAAAAAGAAGGGTTCACCATGGATGAGGTAACGTCAAAAGCGTACGGATATCGCCGTGGCGAGAATTATGTTTACGTTAACCGTGAAGCAAGAATGGGGCGCACCGCTCTCATTATTCACCCGACGCTGAAAGACAGAAGTTTGTCATTTGCTGAGCCCGCCTCGGATATTAAAACCTGCGATCATTATCAGCAATTTCCGCTCTATTTAGGCGGTGAAAGGCATGAGCATTATGGTATTCCGCACGGTTTCAGCTCGCGTATGGCGCTGGAGCGATTCCTGAAGGGATTGTTTGGCGACGTTCAGTAGGTTTGCGACTGGCCTGGGCCAGTCGCCTCATATTACGCTTTTGCCTGGCTGTACTGGCTGACTTTGAACAGCCGACGACAGTAGTCGAGAAAATAGCCGTAAACCGCACCCATCAACATCGAAATCACGATATTTGAGCTGACCGCAGCGGCAATCTGATGCCAGTCTGCGCCAACGACCAGCAGAATGGCGACGTAAACCGGTGACTGAAACGTCACGTACGCCAGCACGTCTGCCAGATTTTTCACCCAGCCTGCGGGGCTAATACGACGCGCAAATCGCATCACGGCATCGCGGTATAATCCGTAAGGCCAGGCAATGATGATGTTGACCGGGATCGCGACCAGGCGAGAAGAAAGCGACTGCTCGAAGGTCATTCCGGAGAGGAATATTTCAATCAGCATGTTCACGACGGAACAGTAGACAACCATCGCGAAGGTATCCGCTACCGCGTGGCGCAGGCGAGATTGCGGTGAGAACATGTCTGAACTCCTTGAGAAGACACACGGGTAACGTTTTGCCCGCAGCAATTAGTGCTTTAGGTTGGTTTGTTTTGTGTGTATAGCGTATCTCTCTGCGTTTAAACTAACAACTAGTGATTAATTTTTATTTAATCGCCTTTTGTCCACAAAATCCTCTATGATTGTGCGATTTTTGCACGCTTCGTTATTATGTTCCTTAACCGCCGTTTTGTAATTCAAAATCAATAGCTTAAATTTTATGGATGGCGTGCGATTTTGGCTCTTATGGCCTGAAGCACAGCATTCTGCAGTTTGGCTTAAAAGTGAACATTTATATTGAAGTGGGGGATATATTCCCGGGTAAACATGCAGGCACCTGTTCAGATATTTAAAATTCATATTTTAAAATACTTACAATATTGTCAAAAAGAGTGGATGGGTAGATATTGGCGGGGAAATCAATTATTCTACCCGTTGATTTTTCGACTTACCCCAAAGAAAAGGTTTTCAATTATTATGTCTTTGACGTTACAGAATCTTAATAATATCCGTACTCTGCGTGCGATGGCGCGTGAATTATCCCTGGACGTGCTCGAGGAAATGCTGGAGAAAGTCCGCATCGTTGCCGAAGAGAAACGTAGCGAACAGGCGGAATTCGAGAAACAACGTGCTGAGCAGCAGGATAAAATTAATGCGTTGCTGGAACTGATGAAAGCCGATGGTATTTCACCTTCTGATTTGCTCGGTTCAGAACGCGCAATCGCGGGTCAGCCAGCGAAAAAACGCAAAGTTCGTGAGGCGAAATATCGCTTTACCGACGTGAATGGCGAAGAGAAAACCTGGACCGGTCAGGGCCGCACGCCGAAGCCAATTGCCACTGCGCTGGCAAACGGCAAATCACTGGATGATTTCCTGATCTAATCCAGAAGCCGGGCGGAGCGCCGCCCGGTTATATTATTAGCAGACGCCGAAATCACCTGCTTCGGTATATAAGGTCACGTCTGCGGCTTTCAGCGTAAATTTCTCGCCCTGCTCATTGCTGGCCTGTACCGCCACAATGTTCTCACCGTCCACTTCGAGCACTTTCAGTTTTGGGCCGCCCTGACGCGGTTGTACATAATCACCGACAGAAAACATAACACCTCCTCATTGATTTGTGCGTTTCACCTTAGCCCACGCTGCGTCCAGGGCACAATGAATTTCCTGTTTCTACCCCTGAGTGGTGAGCGCTTAAGCCAGTGTAAAGAGGGTAAAGGCAGGTAAAAGCGCGAGGGCGCCCTGGCAGCAAGCGGTAAACTGGCTATGCTTAGAGATACTCTCTTTTTATTTTCAATTGGTTAGCTTGCACGGAGTTTTTTATGGGTTTTTGGCGTATCGTGTTTACCATCATCCTGCCACCGCTGGGCGTGCTGCTTGGCAAAGGATTTGGCTGGGCATTTATTCTCAACATCCTTCTCACGCTGCTGGGCTATATTCCCGGCCTTATCCACGCGTTTTGGGTGCAATCCAAAAGCTAGGCCCGCCAGAGTAAATCGCTGTAGATCCCGGTCAGGACGCCGTCTGGCGCAAACTGCTGTTTGATCCAGCGCGTCACCTGGCCGGTCGCCGCATGCTGCGTGGCGAGCAGCATGCGTGAATCCTGACGCGGGTTATTGATCCGCCGCGTTATCAGCAGCCCATCTTCCATCGCCTCCCGCGCCATATACTCCGGTAAAAAACCTATCCCTTCGCCCAGGATCTGACACTGGCACTTGGTGTTGAAATCCGGCACCAGAATCGCCTCCTGCCCGTGCAGCAGCCAGCCAACCTTCTTGTTAATGGTGTGCGCCGTGTCTTCCACCATGATGTTGGGATACAGACGAAGCTGGCTTTCCGCTATCGGCTCCGGCGAAAACGCCAGCGGATGCGTCGGTGAAATGGCAAAGACCCAGCGGATAGCGCCGATCTCGGTGTAGTCAATGCCGCCGCCGTCGAGCAGGGTATCCGGCGCGCCAATGGCAATGTTGGCCTGATTGTTAATGATGGAGTCCCAGACGCCGTTATACACCTCGGTGGTCACGGTGATCTGGCAGGTGGGAAACTGCTTTTTCAGCACCTGCAGCAGCCGGGCGGTGTGGCGAGGGGTATACAAAAGCTGATTGATGCAGATGCGCACCCGGGTTTCGATCCCCTGGGAAATGGTATCTATCCCGCGCTTGATGGCGTGAAAATCGTTCAGCAGGTCGGTGGCCTTGCGGTAAAAGTAAAACCCGGACTCGGTCAGTTCGATGCTGCGCGTGTTGCGCACGAACAGCACCACGTCCAGCCCGGTCTCCATGCGCTTGATGGTATAGCTAACGGCCGAGGTAGTGACACCCAGCTCGGCGGCGGCTTTGCTGAAGCTGCCGAAGCGCGCTGCGGTGGTGAAGGTCAGCAGGTTCTCTTCGGTAAAGATGGAATTCATATCTCACTCCCGTCAGCCATCAGTTTTGAACATATTTTAACAACGCCGTTACAACGCATTTGAAGCCGATCACAGTTCTGACTCTTTGTCGTAGGCCGCACACCATAAGGCTTCATCAGACATAAGCAGAATGCAGCTTCGCGCGCTAAAACGCGGAGAAACATAAGAAAAAGGTTGCACGGACGCACGTTTTGACCTGACTGTTGAATTTACCTCAACAATGAATTGACTGTCGATGAATCATTTTTAAGCGGATTCTTTTATGACCAGGCTGTTGCTATTCTCAGGTCAACAGAAATAAAAACATCGGGAGTCTGAATATGTCTGCGAACGAACTCGTTACTGAATTTCTGCTGGCGGCAGAGGAGGGCAATAGCGACGCGCTAAAAGCCTGCCTGGAAAAAGGCGTGGATATTAACGCCACCAACCGCCAGAAAAGAACCGCCGTTATCATTGCCAGCCTGAAAAAACATTATGCCTGCGTAGCGTTATTAATTGCAGCCGGGGCGGATATTGATAAGCAGGATCAGACCTGCTTTAACCCCTTCCTGATTAGCTGCCTGACCAACGATATCACCCTGCTGCGCACTGTCCTCCCGGCCAATCCCGATCTCGACCGTCTGACGCGCTTTGGCGGCGTGGGCATTACGCCCGCCAGCGAAAAGGGGCACGTTGAGATCGTGCGCGAGCTGCTGGAAAAAACCGATATCAACGTCAACCACACCAACTTTGTCGGCTGGACGCCGCTGCTGGAGGCGATCGTGCTTAACGACGGCGGCGCGAAGCAGCAGGAGATCGTCAGGCTGCTGCTGGATCACGGCGCGAACCCGCACATGACCGATAAATACGGTAAAACGCCGCTCGAGCTGGCGCGGGAAAAAGGCTTCGATGCGATAGCTGACCTGCTGCTGGCGGCGGGCGCATAACGCATTTGGCCAGCCTTTTCCGGCTGGCCGTTAATTGAAAAGTATTTTTAACCGACGTGCATTTTGCGCGACGGCGGCCCCCTTTTATCCGCGTTCTGGAGAAAATAATGCCAACCAAAATCGTCATAAAAAAGAACACCTATTTTGATTCGGTATCATTAATGTCCGTTTCCACCAAAGCCAATAAATTGCCGGGCGTCGATCAGGCGTTTGTGGCTATGGCAACGGAAATGAATAAAGGCGTATTAAAAAATCTCGGGCTATTAACGCCGGAATTAGCGGAAGCCAAAAACGGCGACCTGATGATCGTGATTAAAGGCGACGCGGCGAATGAGGAAACGCTGGCCGCCATTGAAGCGCTGTTCACGCGTAAAGAGAGCGCAGGCTCCCATGAAGCGCGCTACGCGACGATTGCCAGCGCCAAAACCCATCGTCCGGACAGCAACCTTGCGGTGATTTCCGTCAACGGCACCTTCGCCGCCCGCGAAGCGCGCCAGGCGCTTGAAAACGACCTTAACGTGATGCTGTTTTCCGATAACGTGTCGCTCGACGACGAGCTGGCGCTTAAGCAGCTGGCGCACCGGAAAGGGCTGCTGATGATGGGGCCGGACTGCGGCACCGCCATCATCAACGGCGCGGGACTGTGCTTTGCCAACGCGGTGCGCCGCGGCCCGATCGGCATCGTCGGCGCATCCGGCACCGGCAGCCAGGAGCTGAGCGTGCGCATTCACGAGTTCGGCGGCGGCGTGTCGCAGCTGATTGGCACCGGCGGGCGCGATCTCAGCGAGAAAATCGGCGGCCTGATGATGCTCGACGCCATCGAGATGCTGGAGGCCGACGACGCCACGCAGGTGATTGCGCTCATCTCCAAGCCGCCGGCTCCTGCCGTGGCGGAAAAGGTGCTGGCCCGCGCCCGCGCCTGCCGCAAGCCCGTTGTCGTCTGCTTCCTTGGGCGCAGCGAACCGCCCGCCGATGAGGACGGCCTGCAGTATGCGCGCGGCACCAAAGAGGCGGCACTGAAGGCGGTCCTGCTCACCGGCATCAAAAAAGAGTCCCTGGACCTGCATCCGCTCAACTGGCCGCTGATTGAAGAGGTGCGCGCCCGCCTGACGACGCAGCAGAAGTACATTCGCGGCCTGTTCTGCGGCGGCACGCTGTGCGACGAGGCGATGTTCGCGGCGCTTGCGAAATTTGACGACGTTTACAGCAACATCCAGCCGGATCCCGCGAAACGCCTGAGCGACATCAGCGTCAGTAAAGCCCATACCTTCCTCGACTTCGGCGACGACGACTTCACCAACGGCAAGCCGCACCCGATGATCGACCCGACCAACCGCATCAGCCGCCTGCTGCAGGAGGCGCGCGACCCGGAGGTGGGCGTCATCGTGATGGACTTCGTGCTGGGCTTCGGCGCGCACGAGGATCCGGTCGGCGTGATGCTCGACGCCATCAAAGAGGCGCAGGCCATCGCGAAGGCCGATCGCCGTCCGCTTGAGATCCTCGGCTACGTGCTCGGCACCGACCAGGATCCGCAGTCGCTGTCGCAGCAGTGCCAGCTGCTGACTGATGCAGGCGTGATCTGGGCCAGCAGCAGCACCAATACCGGATTACTGGCGCGCGAATTTGTCTGCAAAGGGGAGAAAGCATAATGACCACCTTATTCAACCAGCCGCTGAACGTCATTAACGTCGGCATTGCGATGTTCAGCGACGATCTTAAAAAACAGCACGTACCCGTCACCCGGCTCGACTGGACGCCGCCGGGGCAGGGCAATATGCAGGTCGTTGAGGCGCTTGACCAGCTGGCGGAAAAACCGCTGGCGGAGAAAATCGCCGCCGCTAACCAAATCGCCCTTGAGCGCATTATTCAGTCCCATCCGGTGCTGGTGGGCTACGACCAGGCCATTAACGTTGTGCCGGGCATGACCCGCACCACCATTCTGCACGCCGGTCCGCCCGTCTCCTGGGAAAACATGTGTGGCGCCATGAAGGGCGCGGTCACCGGGGCGCTGGTGTTTGAAGGGCTGGCGACAGATCTGGACGACGCGGCAAGGCTGGCGGCCTCTGGCGACATTACCTTCTCGCCGTGCCACGAGCACGACTGCGTGGGCTCGATGGCGGGCGTCACCTCCGCGTCGATGTTTATGCACATCGTCGAGAACAAAACCTATGGCAACCGCGCGTTCACCAACCTCAGCGAGCAGATGGCGAAGATCCTGCGCATGGGGGCCAACGACCAGAGCGTGATCGACCGCCTGAACTGGATGCGCGATGTGCTCGGCCCGATGCTGCGCGACGCGATGAAGATTATCGGCGAAATCGACCTGCGCCTGATGCTGGCCCAGGCGCTGCACATGGGCGACGAGTGCCACAACCGCAACAACGCGGGCACCACGCTGCTTATTCAGGCGCTAACGCCGGGGCTGATCCAGGCGGGCTATCCGGTAGAGCAGCAGCGCGAGGTGTTCGAGTTCGTCGCCAGCAGCGACTACTTCTCCGGCCCGACGTGGATGGCGATGTGTAAGGCCGCGCTGGACGCCGCGCACGGCATTGAGTACAGCACCGTCGTCACCACCATGGCGCGCAACGGCTACGAGTTTGGCCTGCGCGTTTCCGGCCTGCCGGGGCAGTGGTTCACCGGCCCGGCGCAGCAGGTGATTGGCCCGATGTTCGCGGGCTATAAGCCGGAAGACTCCGGGCTGGATATCGGCGACAGCGCCATCACCGAAACCTACGGCATCGGCGGCTTTGCGATGGCGACGGCCCCGGCAATCGTTGCGCTGGTGGGCGGGACGGTGGACGAAGCCATCGACTTCTCCCGCCAGATGCGCGAAATCACCCTCGGCGAAAACCCGAACGTCACCATTCCGCTGCTCTCGTTTATGGGCATCCCAAGCGCCATCGACATCACCAAAGTCGCGGGCAGCGGTATTCTGCCGGTGATCAACACCGCCATTGCCCATAAAGACGCGGGCATTGGCATGATTGGGGCGGGCATCGTTCACCCGCCGTTTAGCTGTTTTGAAAAGGCGCTGTTGACCTTCCGCGATCGCTACTTTTTATAAGGCAAGCATCCATGAAAAACATGAAGCTGGAGTGGAAAAGAGGTGACTGGGCGGCGTATTTCGGGTTGATGACCAACAACCTGACCAATCTGCTGACCATGATGGGGCTGCTCATTTTTGTCGTCGGCATCCCGAAGGAGATTGTTTATGGACGCATCGCACCGGCCTTCGGGCTGGCGGTGCTGGTCGCGAGTATTTGCTACGCGTGGTTTGGCCTGCAGATGGCGCGCGCCACCGGGCGCACGGACGTCACCGCGCTGCCGTCCGGCCCGAGCGCGCCGTCGATTTTTACCGTCACCTTCCTGGTGCTGATGCCGGTTTATCAGCAAACGGGCGACGCGGATTTTGCTATCCAAATCGGCCTGGTGTGGTGCTTTGTTGAGGCGATGATCCTTGCGGGCGGTTCGTTTTTAGGGGAAACCATCCGCAAGATGATCCCGCGTACCGTGCTGCTGTCGTGCCTGTCCGGTTTAGGCCTGCTGCTGCTGGCGATGAACCCGATGCTGCAGGCGTTCGAAGCGCCGACCGTGTCGTTTATCGTGCTGCTGCTGATCTTCATCAACTGGTTCGGTAAAAAGCCGATTTTCGCCAAAATCCCGACCGGCCTGCTGTTGTTAATCGCCGGTACGGCGCTGGCGTGGATCTCCGGCCTGCAAAGCCCGGAAGCGATCAAAGCCTCGATGTCGTCATTTGGCTTTAACCCGCCGCAGGTGCACGTGGAAGGCTTCCTGCAGGGGCTACCGCACGCCCTGCCGTATCTCGCGTCTGCCGTACCGCTGGGGCTGGCGAACTACATCTTTGACCTGGAAAACATCGAAAGCGCCCACGCGGCGGGCGATCCCTACCCAACCCGCAAGGTGATGCTGGCGAACGGCCTGGCCTCGATGCTCGGCTGCCTGATGGGCAACCCGTTCCCGGTGACGGTCTACGTCGGTCATCCCGGCTGGAAAGCGATGGGGGCCAGCATCGGCTACACGCTGGCCTCCGGCGTGACCATGTTCATCGTGCCGCTGTTCGGGCTGGGGGCGTTTATGCTCGCCATCATACCGATGACCGCCATCGTGCCGATTCTGGTGTTTATCGGCATCGTGACGGCCAACCAGGTCGTAAGGGAAACGCCCAAGGTGGAGGTGCCGGTGATCTTCATCTGCCTGTTCCCGTGGATCGCCAACTGGGCGCTGACCATGATGAACAGCGTGATGGGGGCGGCGGGCACCAGCGCGGCGAAAATCGGCACCGACGTGCTGCACAGCAAGGGGATCTACTACGAAGGGCTGATGCACCTCGGCAACGGCGCGCCGCTCGCCAGCATGCTCTGGGGCTGTATCGCCATCTTCTCCATCATCAACAAGCCGCTGCGCGGGGCCGTTGCGGCAGCCGTCGGCGCGCTGCTGGCGCTGTTCGGCGTCATCCACGCCCCGGTGGTGGGATTTGCCGAAGGCAGCTCGCTGATGTTCGTCACGGCCTACCTGATGATGGGCGGCATGTTTGTGGTGAAGCATTTCCTCGATAGCCGGGAAGCTGCGAGCGCTGCGGCACCGGTTTCTGAAGCTTAAAACATTTCCCCTCACCCTAACCCTCTCCCCAAAGGGGAGAGGGGACGTTAACTCCCTCGCCCCTTTGGGGAGAGGGCCGGGGTGAGGGGAAACATACCGCACCGATGTGAAGGAAAGCATATGAAAGAGCTTATGGTCGTCGCCATCGGCGGCAACAGCATTATCAAAGACAACGCCAGCCAGTCGGTTGAGCATCAGGCGCAGGCGGTGAAAGCGGTGGCCGAGTCGGTGCTCGAAATGCTGGCCTCCGACTATGACATCGTGCTCACCCACGGCAACGGCCCCCAGGTGGGGCTGGATCTGCGCCGCGCCGAAATCGCCCACGAGCGGGAAGGGCTGCCGCTGACCCCGCTGGCAAACTGCGTGGCGGACACCCAGGGCGGCATCGGCTACCTGATCCAGCAGGCGCTCAACAACCGCCTGGCCGCGCGCGGTGATAAAAAAGCCGTGACGGTGGTCACCCAGGTCGAGGTGGATAAAAACGATCCCGGCTTTACGCACCCGACGAAACCTATCGGCGCGTTCTTCACCGAGTTGCAGCGCGACGAGCTGCAGCGTGCGCACCCGGACTGGCGTTTTGTCGAAGACTCAGGCCGCGGCTATCGCCGCGTGGTGGCCTCTCCGCAGCCGCTGCGGATTGTCGAGGCGGATGCCATAAAAACCCTGACGCAAAAAGGCTTTGTGGTGATTGGCGCGGGCGGCGGCGGAATACCCGTGATCCGCAGCGAGCAGGGCGACTACCAGAGCGTCGACGCGGTGATTGATAAAGATCTCTCCACCGCGCTGCTGGCGCGCGAGATCCGCGCCGACGTGCTGGTGATCACTACTGGCGTGGAGAAAGTGTGCGTTAACTTCGGCAAGCCAAACCAGCAGGCGCTGGACGGCGTAAACGTGGCGCAGATGACGCGCTACATGGACGAAGGCCACTTCCCGGCGGGCAGCATGCTGCCCAAAATCGTCGCCTCGCTGGAGTTTTTAAAACACGGCGGCAGGCGGGTGATTATCACCTCGCCGGACTGCCTGCCCGCGGCGCTGCGCGGTGAAACCGGCACCCATATCGTTAATGAAGGAAGATAAGATGAGTGAAAATAAAAGCCGCCGCGAGTTTATTAGCCAGAGCGGCAAAATGGTCACCGCCTGCGCGCTGTTTGGCGCCACCGGCTCCGTCGCGTATGCTGCGGATACCGCAAAGCCAACCTGCGAGACGGGCAAACCGATGAGCATCACCGCAAAACACTACTACCTCGACAACGTGCTGCTGGAGGCCGGGTTCAATTTTGACGGCAGCGTGGCGACGAGCACCCGCACCGAGCTGAAAACGCTGGAAATCAAAGACGGAAAGATCGTCGCCCTGCGCGACAACGGCAGCCACGCCGACGCTGCGCTGCCGCACTACGACGCGGGTAAAAAGCTAATGCTCCCGGCGATGCGCGACATGCACATCCATCTGGATAAAACCTTCTACGGCGGCCCGTGGCGCTCGCTGAACCGTCCGGCGGGCACCACCATTCAGGACATGATCCGCCTTGAGCAGAAGCTGCTGCCGGAGCTGCAGCCCTACACCCAGGAGCGCGCGGAAAAGCTGATCGACCTGATCCAGTCGAAAGGTTCCACGGTCGCCCGCAGCCACTGCAATATTGAGCCGGTTTCCGGGCTGAAGAATCTGGAAAATCTGCAGGCGGTATTAGCTCGCAGAAGCGCAGGCTTTGACTGCGAAATCGTTGCCTTCCCGCAGCACGGCCTGCTGCTGTCGAATGCAGAAAAGCTGATGCGCGAGGCGATGCAGGCCGGGGCGCACTACGTGGGCGGGCTGGACCCGACGAACGTGGACGGCGCGATGGAGAAATCCCTCGATCTGATGTTCCAGATTGCGCTGGACTACGACAAAGGGGTGGATATTCACCTGCACGAAACCAGCCCGGCGGGCGTGGCGGCGGTGAACTACATGGTGGAAACCGTGGAGAAAACGCCGGAGCTGAAGGGCAGGCTGACCATCAGCCACGCCTTCGCGCTGGCGACGCTCAACGAGCAGCAGGTGGATGAGATCGCCACCCGCATGGCGGCGCAGCAGGTGACCATCGCCTCCACCGTGCCGATTGGCACCCTGCACATGCCGCTGAAGCAGCTGCGCGAGAAGGGCGTGTTCGTGATGACGGGGACCGACAGCGTGATCGACCACTGGTCGCCGTATGGCCTGGGGGACATGCTGGAGAAAGCGAATCTCTATGCGCAGCTCTACATCCGCCCCAACGAGCAGACGCTTTCCCGCGCGCTCGGTATCGCCACCGGCGACGTGCTGCCGCTGAACGACAAAGGCGAGCGCGTGTGGCCGAAGGCGCAGGACGACGCCAGCTTTGTGCTGGTGGACGCCTCCTGCTCCGCCGAGGCCGTGGCGCGCATTTCACCGCGTACCGCGACGTTCCACAAGGGCAACCTGGTCTGGGGTACTGTGGGCTAAAAGCGAGCCGGGTGGCGCTGCGCTTACCCGGCCTACGGTTCGGAGATTTTGTAGGTCGGGTAAGGCGAAGCCGCCACCCGGCAATGCTTTATACTGGGAGTCACATTCTTAAAGAGGGATCTGCCATGGCACAAAACATCTACGATAACCTGGCGTTTTTCGAGGGCTACGCCCAGCTTCCGCGCTCGGTGCAGGGTCTGGACGGCGCGCCGGAGTGGCCCGCGCTTAAGGCCATGCTGCCGGATTTAACCGGCAAATCGGTTGTCGATCTCGGCTGCGGCTACGGCTGGTTCTGCCGCGCAGCGCGCGAGCTGGGCGCGGCTGACGTCATCGGTGTCGATATTTCCGAAAAGATGCTCGCCCGCGCGGCTGAAATGACGGATGACCCACGAATTCACTATCAGCGTAGCGATCTGGAATCTCTCACGCTCAACGAGAACGGCCTTGATTTGATCTACAGCTCGCTGGCGCTGCACTATCTGCCGGAGCTGGACTCCCTGTTTGCGAAGGTTCAGCGCGCGCTCAAGCCCGGCGGCAGCCTGGTCTTTTCGATGGAGCACCCGATATACACCTGCGCGAGCCGTCAGGGCTGGCTGACCGACGACAGCGGCGAGCGGTTCTGGGGCGTCAACCATTATCAGGAAGAGGGCCAGCGCGTCAGCAACTGGCTGGCGGACGGCGTTATCAAGTATCACCGCACGCTCGGCACCACGCTCAACGCGCTAATCAAGGCCGGACTGACGATCGATGAGGTCAACGAATGGGGCCCAACGCAGGCGCAGATTGACGCCTGGCCCGCGCTGGCCGAAGAGGCTGAACGCCCGATGCTGGTGCTGATCGCCGCCCGTAAGGCTCAGTAACCGACCCTGTACACCCGCCCGCTCTGCACGCCTTCCACGCTGCGGCGGTAGGCCAGCGCCACGGTGGCGGCGGGCACGCTTTCAAAGCCCGGGAAGAAGCCGTCGTACGCCTCGGCGGATTCCGTCAACACCGTCGGGCTAATCAGGTTGATGCGAATGCCGCGCGGCAGCTCACAGGCCGCGGCGCGAACAAAGCCTTCCAGCGCCGCGTTCACCGTGGTGGCATTCACGCCCTGCGCGATCGGCTCGTGCGCCACAATGCCGCTTATCAGCGTAATCGAACCGCCTTCGTTCAGGTGGTGCTGGCCGGTCAGGGCCAGGCGCACCTGCCCGAGCAGCTTATCCTGCAGCCCCTGGTTGAAATCGCTGTCCCTCATGGTGGCGAGCGGGCCAAAGTGCAGGCCGCCGCTGGCGGAGACAATCGCATCCACCGGGCCAGTCTTTTCAAACAGCGCCTGCACGCTCTCCTGCGAGGTGATATCCACCTGATGGTCGCCCTGCGTACGGCCGACGCGAATGACCTCGTGGCGACGGCTTAACTCTTCCGTAACTGCACGGCCGACCGTGCCGCTGGCACCAATAATCACGATTTTCATAGCAGACTCCTTAACGTTGTGAGCCTTCATTCTTTAATAAATAAAAAGTCAGATAAACTGGACTAACGTTAGATGATTACTAACCAGAGGTTTGGAATATGGATAAGCTACGCGGCATGGAAACGTTCGTTGCGGTGGTGGAAAGCGGCAGCTTCACCCGCGCGGCGGCACGGCTGGAGATGTCGGCGGTGATGGTGGGCAAGTACGTTGCCCTGCTGGAATCCCGGCTCGGCACGCGGCTGCTGGAGCGCAACACGCGCCGACAAAGTTTGACCGATGCCGGACGCGTCTATTTTGAAGAGGCAAAGCGGGTGCTGGAGCAGGTCATCGTTGCTGAAAGCGCGGTGGAGCGCCTGCGTGCCGCACCCGCCGGCACCCTGCGCGTGACGGCGCCCACGTCGTTTGGCGGCTGCGTGATTGCGCCGCTCACCGCCGCCTTTTTGCAGCGCTTTCCCGACGTGCGCGTGGAGCTGGATCTCACTAACCGGATGGTGGACCTGGTGGATGAAGGCGTCGATCTGGCGATCCGCATCGGTGACGTTCGCAACGACGATCTGGTGGCGAAATACCTCTGTCCGTACCGAATGGTCATTTGCGCCGCGCCGGACTATCTGGCCCGCCACGGTACGCCGCAAACCCCTGCCGATCTGGTGGATCATCTGTGCCTGTCCCACACGGTATGGACGGCGCGCAACGAGTGGCGGCTGCCGGGCGTGGAAGGGGAGGTGCGCTGGAAGCGGGACGCGATCTTAAGATGCAACGACGGCTACGGGCTGAGGATGGCGGCGAGAGCGGGAGCGGGGCTGCTGCTGCAGCCTGAGGTGCTGGTGGCGGAAGAGCTGGCGAGCGGAAAGCTGGTACGGGTGCTGGAGAAATTCACGCCTGAGCCAAGGCCGGTGCATCTGCTGTGGCGGCAGGATCTCCGGCCCCTGCCGAAGCTCACGCAGTTTATTGCGCATGTTGTGCGGTCTGTCATGCCCGGTGGCGCTGCGCTTACCGGGCGTACAAAACCCGGTCCGTAGGCCGGGTCAGGCGAAAAGGGGGCTTAGAACCGATAACCCACGCCCACGTTAAACCCGTTGATGGAACGATTGCCGTCCAGATCCGCGTTGGTGCCTTCGTAGCCAACGTTAATCGCCAGCTCTGGCGTTGGGTTAAACTGCACGCCCGCGCCGTAGGCGAAAGAGGTCGATTTTTCGGAGATGCTGTCCTTCTGGGTAAAACCGTCGCCCGCGTTCACCCATTTGGTGTCGCCGTCCGCTTTGACGTGCGCGACGCCGCCCAGCGCGTACAGGGAAACGTACTCATTAATGCGGTAGGCCGGGCCCACCAGCAGGGAGTAATACTTTGCCTCAACGTGGTTTTTCACCGAATCAGAAGCAACATAGTAATGTTCGTCCTCATCGCCGCTCATGTAGGTGAATGAACCCATAACGCTCCACGGGGAATCCCACTCGTAGCGATACTGCGCGTTAACGCCGCGGATATTTTTGAAGTCTTCGATTTTGCTCTGCGCATAGCCAACGGAAACCGTCTGGTTATCCGCCAGCGCAGCGCCGCTCGTCAGGCTTGCCGCGATAAGTACCGCCAGAGATATTTTTTTCATTTACCGTCATCCTTTCGTCGTTTTTTTTAATGATTGCCGGAACGCTCCGGCAATACGGGCGCGGTAATCCGCGCCAGATAAGGTGATAAAGTCAGTTCGGGCACAGCCCGGTCGGCGCCTTTAGCGGGCCGCACTCATCGAAGCCATACACCTTGTAGCCCTTGGCTTTCATGCAGCCTGAGATTTTCTCTTCTCTGGCAACCACTTCCTGAAGCGTTTGCCCTGGCCGGGCGCTGCCCCCGTTCCAGCTACCGTCATCCAGATTGGCGCGTCTGGGCACCCCGCAGCTGTAAAGATCTTCTTTACGCTGAGCGGTGTCGGTACGCCCGGTGTTATCCAGCTTCTGGAAGGTCTGGGCGTATTTCACGTACTGGTAATTGGATGAATCCTTACTGTCCACTACGCAGCCGGTGAGCAGGAAGGGCAACAGAAGAAGCAGGCTTTTTTTCATGGTTCGCTCACTCACTGAGAGGTTGAGAAAATAAACTGCAGCAGCTCAGGCGACACCAGCTCGCTCATGGCAAACGGTGTGGCAATTGGAATGGCTGCAATGGTCCAGGTATTGGCCGCCGTGGTAACCAGCGGGTTGCGATCCCGGCCGGTATTACCCGCGTTATCATAAAAACCGGGCAACTGACCGCCAACCAAATCATGGGTTCCGGCATAGCTTTCAACAAGATCGTCAAAGAATGAACCCGCTGAATAGGTCCACGAGCTCATCATCCCCACGCCGCCCTGGAATCCGCCGGTCGGGCCATAAAGCCCGTCAGATACCGTACGGTCTTCCAGCAGGGCGTCGAACGTCTTATGACGGTCATCCCCTTTGTACTGAACCCGGCCTCTGTCGTCGAGAATAAGGGCGTGATTGTTGTTCTCATCGTTTACGCAGCGGATGTTGTTGTCGCCGCAGATGAAGTCGAGGCCAACGCGGACGCCCCCGAGCTTAACGCCGTCGTAGAGTCCGTCGCTTGGGCCGGAGACATTGCTGATCACGTTGCCGTCTTTATCGACGACCCCCGGGAAGATCAGGGAGTTTTTAAGCGTTTCCTCACGCATTTTCGTCGCCGCCAGCGACAGCGTGCCCTGGGTTATCGCAGCATCCGGCGACCCGGCAACGACACCCACCAGCGTTTGCAGGAAGCGGCGCTGATACTGCAGTTTGTATATATCCTCCATCGCAGCATCTTGCTTCGCTTTATCGCCGGTTTTGATGGCGTCCTGAAGAACCTTACGGGCTGCGGCCTGCTTGTCGTCGAGGTACTCGCCAATCTGACGATTCGCATTCTCTTTGAAATCGCGGGTGACGCTGACCTGAAGGTTTAGCTCTTTGAACACCTCGTCTTTGTCGAAATTGTTCTTAATCGCCCCGGAGTTCGCCGCGGCGGTCTCGGTGGTGATATCGGTCTTCACGCCCTCAATGGCCTGCTGCTGGCCGTCCGGGTTGGTGAGGGTGATATTGCTGGTGTTAATGCCGCTGCGGGTGGTACCGCTGTCGCTACCGCTATCGTGGCCGATGCCGAAGGTCACGTTTTTATTCGTACCCGCGTCGGCGTTGTGGCTTACCGAGCCGCCAATGCCAAAACCGTTACCCTCAAATTCCGAGGTGTTCTGCACGTCGCGCCAGCCCAGCGTGCCGGTACTGAACTGGTTTTTACCCGCCAGCTCGGCGCTCTCGCTGGAGGTGATGATCCCGCCGATCAGTTCGGTACGATCCTTCACGTTGATGTTGTAGCCATCGCCGCCCGCAAAGACGCCGGACTGCTCCTGCACCGAGGCGTAATTCGCATCCACCTTCGACTGACCATAGTTACCGGACGCCGCAAAGCCGTAGCCCACGGTGACCTGGCCGCCCATGCTCTTCTGCTCGCCTTTGTAGGTCATGGTGTCCTGCAGGCTCTCGATATTGAGGTTCTCAGCGGTGATATCCACCCCTTTGCCGAGGAGCTGCCCCCCGCGCAGCGTGGTGTCGCCGCCGCTGATAATGCGGGTCTGCCCGTCCATATCGCCCACGTGGCTGTTGCGCCAGGAGACTTCATCCCCGTTACCGTAGCCTTTGCCTTTGTTTGCGCCAGCGGTAACGCCGAAGGATGCGCCGCCCTGGCCGTAGCTGACCGCGATCCCGGCGTTCCAGCCGCTGGAGTTATCGGTGCTGCGATCGTGGCTCTCCTGCTGCGCCGCCACGATATTGATGTCGTTATCGGCAAACAGCGTGGTGCCTTGCTTACCGCTCACGTCGGAGCCAACGATGTTGATATCCGACGTCTCGCCGCCGGTGGCGACCACCACGGCCTGCTTGCCGGCATTCACCTTACTTGCCAGCGCCGTGGTGCTGTCGTTGGTCTGGGTGTGCGTCTGCTTGCTTTGGCCGTAGGTCAGCGACACGCTCACGTTTTGCGCAGCGGCCTGGGCGCCGTTGGCCATCACGCCCTGCGCGGCGCTCATCATGGTGTTAGCGGCGCGCGCGCTGTCCCACGCGGCGTTGGCGGCGGCCAGCATATTGATGCGGTCGTTGTTGCTCTGCCCGACCTTCTCGGTCGACGCCATCACGCTTTGCAGCGCCTGTACGACCGGCACGTTCACCGCCAGGGTAAAGCCTTTCTGCTCCACGGTACGTTTGTACTGCGAGGCGTAGGTGTTTTCCGCCGCCTCGATGGTGACGTTTTTCCCCTGAATGCCGACGTTGCCGTTTGGCGAGGCGACGGTGCTGCCGGTCTGGCGGTAGTCGTTACCCGCCAGCAGAAGCGTATCGCCCTGCAGGCTGCCGACCATCGACCCCTGACCCGCCAGCGCCTGGCTTGCCTGCTCGGTGGTCTCTTTGCGGGATCCCACGGTGAAGCCAATTCCGCCCGAACTCAGCAGGCCCGATTTTTTCTCTTGCTTCAGGTGCGTTTCGTCGTTGCGTCCGCCCATGCTGGTGAGCGTCAGATCGTTTCCGGCGCGCAGCGCGACGTCACCCGTGCCGACGACGCTGCTGCCCGCTACGGTGAGATCTTTCCCGGCGCTGATGTTAACCGAATCGGCGCTCAGCTCGCTTCCCTGCACCGTTTGCCGGTCTACCGTATCGCGGGTTTTGGTGGTGGTTTTTGACAGCCAGCCGTTGCCGCCTACCACTTTATGACGCTCGTCGAGCTGGCTTTCGTTAAGCACGCCTTCGATGTTGACGTTGTTTTTCGCCGCCATGGCCAGCGCGCCGTCGGAGGTGACGGATGAGCCCCGGACGTTAATGTCCTGACCTGCCGAGACGGCTACGCCGCCGGTGCCGGTGAGAACGCTGCCGTTACGATCGACGCTGCTCTGCCTGAGCGTGTTGTCCGCATCCCAGACCAGGTCGTCGCTGCTGGCGGTCGTGACCGTATTGAGATCCACGTTGCGTCCCGCAACCAGCTGCGCTTTGCCGTTCTCGCCGCTGGCAATCACCTGCGCACCGGTCAGGGTGATGTCGCGCCCGGACTGCAGCGCGAGCTTGCCGTCGTCGCCCTGAACGTAAATGCCGGAAACGCTGTCGATGGTGGTGCGCGCGAAGCTATTTTCCCCGTTCACGCTCTGTGCGCTGGCGGTCGTGGTGGTGACGTTAATATCGCGCCCGGCGTTAGCCAGCACGCTGCTGTCGCCGACGATGGCTGCGCCGACGTTGTTGATGTCGGTCCTGGCATTCAGGCTGACGTCCGCCGCCCTGATGATGCCTGACTGGTTGGTAATGTTGTCTGCGTCCAGCTGCAGCACCTTGCGCCCGGCAATGGTACCGCTGTTGAACAGGTCGCCGTTGAGCTTCATCGACACGTTGTTCCCGGCAATCAGCGCGCCGGAGCCATCGATATCGCCCTGTTTAACCTTGGCGTACACCTGCGGAACCAGCACGGTCTGCATTGAGCCGTCCTGCATTTTGACCTGGGTGTTAACCAGCCAGACGATATCCCCGGTCAGCAGCGCCATCTGCTCTGGCGTGAGCGCCACGCCGAGCTTGAGGTTATAGGCCTTGCCGAAGGTAATGCCTTTATCCATTAACGACTTAAACTGCTCTTCATCATTGCTGTAACCGTCCAGGTAGCGCTGGCCGGTGATGCCCACCACCTGCTCACGCACCAGCCGCTGCTCGTAATAGCCATCGCCCAGCCGCTTCAGCGTGTTGTCGCCATCGTCGGTAAACGCGTTCTGCATATAGTCGCTGCCGAGCCACTGGCGCTCGTTGGTAAAGCGCGGGTCGGTTTCGACCAGATACGGCACGTCCGCCGACGGGTTAACCTTAAACAGGCTGTTGTCCGGCAGGGTGGTGTTCGGGCCGATTATGCGGATGGCGCCATCGGCTGGCGTCACCTCAAACTCCTGGCCTGCCGGCGGCGTAACGGGTTCGCCCGGCTTGACGGTGTGCTGCGGCGCGGCGCTGACCCCCGCAGCCTGACCAATGTCGACGCCCGTGCCCTGCAGCACCAGCGGCGTGATGCTGAGGTTGCTGCCCTCCACGCTGCCGTTGCTGACGACCTGGCCCGGCTTCAGGGAGATGCTCTGAATGGCGGTTGGCGGGGTATACGCCGTGGCGCTGCGCCCCTGCTCGTCATCGCCTTTGTGACGGATGCGGTAGTAGTGGGTCACGGTGCCGCTGTCGGTGGTATAACGCACGCCGCTGACGTCGTCATTCTGCACGCTGCCCAGCTGGTCAATCAGCAGCGTGCCGCCCGCCACGACCTGGCTGTTGTCGTTAAACAGCCTGTCGCCCGTCAGGGTCATGCTGCCGCCGGAGAGGATCTTCGCCGGATCGCTCTCCTTAATCCGCGTTTCATCCACGGTGCGGGTGTAATCGTACTGGTTGAAATCGTCGTAGTTCGCGCCCGTATGTTCCGGCGTATTCAGGTTACGCAGGCCGTCCGAGGAGTTGCCGTCCACCCAGACGCCGTCGTCACCGGCCTTCCAGCGGCTGGTTGAGCCGGTGTGCTGATATTCGGTGAGCTGTTCCTGCGAAACCTGCACCACTTCGGTGGAGAAGTTATCGTTGATGTTATTGATCTGCGAGGCGGCAATCGCCATGTCCCCGGCGGACTCGATGGTGGAGCTGTGGTTATTAATCGCGCCCGCGCGCCCGGTCGCCGCGCCGCTTTCGTCCAGCGCGCCGCCAATCTGCATCGTACCGGCGCTGTAGATCAGGCCGTGTCCGACGTTGTTCAGCGTCTGTATGCCCAGATCCACGCGCTCGCGCCCGGCAAGCGTCGCCGCCGTGCCGTTTTCGGCCAGGTTGTTGAAGGTGATAGCGTTCACGCCCACGGCGTCACCGTAAATGCGCCCGGTACCGACGTTGGTCAGCGTATCGGCGTTAATGCGGGTGTGGATGCCGTCAATCAGGCCGTAGTTCAGCACGGTGCCGGTCGCGCTTAGCGTATTGCTCCCGGCGTTAATCTCGCCGCTGGCGGCGTTGGTGAGGCTGGCGCTCTGCAGGCTCAGCGCGCTGCCCGCGATCAGCCTGCCGCTGTTGGTGAACTCGCCCGGCGTGGTGAAGCTGAGGTTGCCGTTGGCAATGGTGCTCCCGCTGTTGTTCACTCCGCTTGCGCTACTCAGCGTCATATCCCCGAGCGACAGCAGCTGGCCGCTGGCATCAAGGTTTTGCGCCGCAACGCTGAGCGCTTTGCCAGCCTTAACCGTGCCGCCGGCGTTGATCAGATCCAGCCCGCTTCCGCTGAGATCCAGCGTACCGGCCGAGGCCAGCGCGCCTGCGCTGTTGTTCAACACGCCGCTGGCGCGCACGCTGAGGGCGTCATTCGCCAGAATGCTGCCGCTCTGGTTGTCGACGGCATTCGTGTTGACGGCGACGCTCTGGCCTTCCAGCCCCTGATTTTCACCAAGGGTGTTTTGGTTAACAAAGTTGAGGGCGTTGACCGTGACCGATTTGCCGCTGCGGATAAGGCCCGAGGCGTTATCCACCAGGCCTCTGGCGCTGTCGATCAGCAGATCGCCCACGGTCTGGATCTGCCCGCCGCTGTTTTGCAGGGTATCGCTGTGCAGGGCGGTGTTCGCGCTGCCAATCACGCGCCCCGCGCTGCGGTTGTCGATGCTGCTGGCGGCGATGTCGGCGCTATCCGCTGCGGCCAGCGTGCCCGCCTGATTGTTCAGGTTCCCGGTTGAGAGGTTCAGCGCGCCAAGGCTGTTAAGCGTGCCGGAGGCGTTATCCAGCGCCCCGGTGGTGACGTTCACGCCGTTGCCCTGCAGCACGCCGGAGACGTTGCTCAGCTGGCTTGCCGCGTTAAGGGACAGGCCGTCAGCCGCCGCCAGCTGTCCGGCGTTGTTGATCAGCGCGTCACCCGTGAAGGCAAGGCTGGTGCCGGAGAAGGTCGTCCCGTTGGTGTTATCCAGCAGGCTGCCGTTGAGCGTCATCGCGTCCACGGATTTCACCGCGCCGCCGCCGTTGTTCAGGGAGGCAAACGACGCGTTCAGGCGCTGGTTCGCGCCAATCTGGCCGAGAGTGTTATCCACATCGCCGCTGTTCAGCGTGAAATCACCGCTGCTGGCGAGGAAGCCGCTCTGGTTGTTCAGCGTGCCGCTCTCAAGGCTCAGCGCCCCCTGAGAGAGCAGGGAGCCGGACCGGTTGTCCAGCGTACCGCCGTTCAGCGCAAGGGTCGCGCCATCGGCGACAATCACGCCCTGCTGGTTGGTTACGCCCGACGCGGTGATGCGCTGGGTTTTGGCGGCTTCGATGCGGCCTTTGGTATTGTTGATGGTCTGCCGGGTGGCGATCTCGCCGTCACCGGCAACCGCAGAAATCAGCCCCTGCTCGTTGTTAAGCGAGTCGGCCGTCATGTGGTTTTTACCCGCGACGGCAATCACCTTGCCCTGGGTATTGTCGACGGACCCGGCGTTAATCTGCACGTTATTCGCCGCGCCCAGCGTACCGCCGGTATTGTCGAGCATCCTGCCGGTGCGAATAGTCAGCTCGCTGGCGTTAACCTTCGCGCGGGCCGTTTTCACATCCCCCGCGCCGCCCTCGATTTGCACGCGTTTTCCCTGCGTCTGGCTGTCGCTGAGGTCCACGCCCTGGCCGCTGGCGCTCAGGTTCCCGCCCGCCAGGGTTTGCCCGTGGGCGCTTAGCTGCCCGCTGGTGCTGAGCTGCAAATCGCCCGCATCGGCCAGCTTGCCGTCGCCTTTAACCCCGGCGGCCAGCACGCTCTCTTTGCTGCCGGTGAGGCTGGCGGCCTTGACCCGCACGTTGTTTGCCGCGGTCAGCACGCCGCTGTTAGACAGCTCGCCGGCGGTCTGGACGGTTGCGCTGTCGCTGGCGCGCACGGTGCCGCTGTTCTCAATGCGTCCGTCGGCGGTAATGATAACGTTGCCCGCCTGCGCGCCCATCGCCCCGGCGTTGCGTACGCCCACGCCGCGCTCGGTGCCGACCATGCGGATTTTACCCGCGTACATGCCGCCGAGGCTGGAGACGTCCACAGCCAGCTGGGGGCGTGCGGTGGCGTCATCGCTGCCTTTCTCAATCTTCTCATGGGCCGCATCTACCGTGTTGCGCCCGGTCGTGACCTTGAGGTCTTTCGCCCACAGCCCGGCGTTCACCTTCACCGAGCGGGCGATGATGTCGGTGTAATCCGCGCCGGAGGTATCCATCCCGGCGCCGTCCACCACCACTTCACCGCGATCGACCTTATAGCCCGTCAGCTGGCCGTCCTTCATCTGCGCCTGGCCGGTGGTCAGGGTGGCGCGGTTGGCGTTGATAAATCCGCAGCCGCTGCAGGTAATGCCCGACGGGTTCGCTATCACCACCTGGGCTTTTTTCCCCGCAACCTCAATCATGCCGTTCAGCCTGCTCGGATCGCGCGAGCTGACTTCGTTGAGAATAACTTTGGCTTCCCCTTTGGCGAGCCACGGGTTGCCCGCCACCATGCCGCCGAGGTTGGTCTGCACGTTTTTGTGGGAGTTGTTGAGGATGGCCCCGTTTTTATCCACGTCGAACCGGGTGTAGTTGTTGCGCGACACGCCCGCCTTCGATGGCGTCTGGATATTGACCTGCGGCGTGCCGTTGGCGCTTTTGATCACCGTCGGCTGCTGGTTTTTGGGCGCGCCGGTGTTGGCAACAATGGCGGCCTGCGCCGTGTGTACGGCACCCATCGCCAGCCACAGGCTTAGGCTGAGGGCGCTGACCTTGCCAATAATCTGGCTGTGCGTATGGCCAATGCCGGAAGAACGGGATGAACCGGCGCGGCCGGAGCGGGCGATGTCGGCCACCACCATCAGCATGCCGCGCGCTTTGTTAAAGACAATTCGGTACAGGTTCTTATTCATGGTTCGTTCCTCTAAACGCTTCCGGCAGTTTCACGGCGAGCGGGTGTTGCCGTTGCCACTCTCTTGCTTGTTCCCGGCTGACGCGGCTGCCGTGGAAAATCATGACGCGCTTGCCGCGCTCGGCGCCCCGGTGATAAAGCGCGCGGCAGACGTGGTCAGGGAAGATGTCGCGACACATCAGGGCGTACATCTGCGCGGTATGCCCGAAGGGGGCGATCCAGTCGCAAAACCAGATCCTGTCCCCGCTGTCCCAGTCCTCTTCCTTCATCTCGATCGACGGGCGGGTGAGATAGCGGGCTTCCGACTCCTCGTTGAGCCACGCCCAGCTGAGGAAGAACACCGGACGATTGTTTTCCGAAATAAGCACATACTGCCCGCGCTTGATGATGGGCAGCAGCAGCGTCGGCAGGGCGTGCAGCGGGGCATCGCGGTGCATCGGGGAGTGCATCCACAGCCAGACGGTTGCGCCCAGCACCTCGGCTTCGCTCTCTTCGCCGCCGAGCATCAGCGGGGCTTTGATATCCAGATTTCCGATGCGCATCACCAGCTCCAGTTGAGGTTAAACCCGAGGGTCAGGTTGCTGGTGGTGAACCCGTCTGGCTTCGAGAACGGTGTTCCCGCGAACATGTCATAACCGGTGTTGAAGGCGCTGCCGCGCAGGCCCACCACGCCGCCTGCCAGATGTTTGCCGATCAGATAATCCGAACTGTAGCCGCCCACCTCGCCGTAATCCGCGCCGAGATACAGCTCCTGATTCGGCAGCGGCGTGCTCCATGCCAGATCGTTACGCACGTACCAGCCGTGGCTGGCGTTCAGGGTGCGCTCGCCGTCAAAGCCGCGCACCGTCCAGCGGTTGCCGATGGCGAACTGATCCTGCGGCGTCAGCGGCGTGTTGCTGATCTGGCGCAGGTACTGCACGTTGTAGCGGAAGTTCTGGGTGCCGATGTCGAACGGCAGATCGAGCTGGGCGTTCAGCTGGGCGATCTTGCCCAGCGCGGTCGCTTCGCCGAACGTCTCTTCCGGCGCTGGACGCGCGCCAAACCAGCGGGTGCCGCGCTGGTAGCTGATGCCCGCATCCAGCGTGGCCTGACCAATGTAGTGGCGATGTTCCAGCCCTACGCGCCAGCCCGCCGTCTGACGGCGCTGCACGCCGACTTCGGTGTCTTCGATATAGTTACGCGTTTCGCGGGCCAGCACGTCATAGGTGAAGGTGGTTTTCTGCGTGCCGCTGCGGTGCAGGACGCGGCTGAGCTGCACGTCCAGGTTTTTGCTTTTCCCGCTGTAGCGGTAGTTGCCGTTCAGCCCGGCGACGGTCTGGTGATAGTCGTAATCGCTGCCCGTCACGCCGAGCATCCAGTAGCCAAAAGGCACAGAGTAATGCGCGGTGTAGTTTTTGCTGACCTTGCCGCTCTTGTCATTCAGGTCGTGGCTGGCGGAGACGTACAGCAGATCGCTCAGCGAGAAGGGGTTATCCAGCGACAGCGTAACGCCGCCCTGATAGCGCCCGGTGGTTTCGGTCCCGGCATCGTCCAGCGACAGGCCCAGTCGCCACATTTTGCTCTGCCTGCGGGTGATGACCACGTCGCTCTCACCGGGTTTTTCGCCCGGCAGGATCTCCATGTTCGCTTCCACCGTCGGCAGGCGCTGCAGGTTTTCGAGCCCCTGCTCGATATCGCGCAGATCCAGCAGGTTGCCCTCGTGCGCCGGGAACGCGCTGTAGAGCTGGATGTAATCATCGCTATCCTCGGTCAGCTTCACGTGGCGAACGTAGCCCGGCACGACGGTCAGCTTCAGGATGCCGCTTTTCAAATCCTGAGAAGGGGCCAGCACGCGGGTGGTGATCCAGCCGTGATCGACGATGCGGTTTTGCATCGTGCTCATCAGCAGGTTGATCCCTTTTCCGCCCAGGCAGCGCCCCTGTGCCTGATCGGCCATGCGCTGCAGGGGCAACCAGTGGGGCAGGGCATCCTGGCCGCTCAGCTCCACGCGGGTTATCGGGAAGCAGGGCGTTTCGGTGGGAAAGTTAATTTTGCCAAAACTGGAGGATGGCTCTGAGAGGCGCACGTCGGGCACCGGCGGCGTCAGCTGTTGTTCGAGTGCCTTCTGGCGTTGCTGCTGGATAATAAACTGATTATCCGGCTCAGCAGCATGGGCAGAAAGCATTAAAAACAGGCCAGTGGCTGACGATATTATTATCGCTTTAGTGTGTCGGGCTATCATCGGATGTTCCGCGCTGTGTAAGAAAAAAGGGTGCAATGTGAATTTATGTAAGATTGTTTAAATATTGGCGAGGTAATAAAAGGGGGATTAATCCTAAAGCTCGGAAAAGTCCGAGCGGTAATATCCTTAAATTTGGTAGTTCTGGTCGTTAAGGAAAATATATTTGCGTTTAGGAGGATATATCCAATAACCCGCAGGGTTGTTGTGGCTATAACGGAGTGACGCCTCAGCGCGTGCGAAAAGGAGTTATCAAAGCCGCAGACATGTGCTACTAAGACGGAGCACATCATAAAAAATAAGGTTAGATAAGAATGTCTGTCAATAAACTCGCCAGCAGCGCGCAGGGCCTGCAATCATCAGCCATCCGTGAATTATTAAAACACAGCAAAATGGCGGGCGTGATTTCGCTGGGCGGCGGTATTCCCAATCCTGAGCTTTTCGATCACGAAGGCCTGAAAATGGCCGCTGATGCCGTCTTATCCCAGCACTTTGGCGAGGCCTTTCAATACGGGCTGACCGAGGGCGTGCCGGGGCTGCGCGAGGAAATTCAGAAGATCTGCGCCGGGCGCGGTATTTCCTGTCACGCTGACGACGTGGTTATTACGTCCGGTTCGCAACAATCTCTCGACGTCCTGGCGCGCGCATTAATTAATCCGGGCGATATTGTCGTCGTAGAACGTCCTACTTATCTGGCCGCGCTGCAGGTATTTGGCCTGGCGCAGGCGCAGTTTGAATCCGTGGGCACCGACGGGGATGGAATGAATGTCGACGAGCTCGAAGCGCTGGTGGCAAATAAGACCATCAAAGCGGTCTATATCGTTCCGACGTTTGGTAACCCCGGCGGCGTAACGCTTTCTGAAACCCGCCGTAAACAGCTGGTGGAATTATCTAAACGCTATGACTTCGTTATTATTGAGGACGACCCGTACAGCGAAATCAGCTATACCGACGACGTATTCCGTCCGCTGATTGCGCACGCCAAAGATATTGGCAACGAAGATAACGTGGTCTATACCTCCACCTTTTCGAAAATCCTCGCGCCGGGAACCCGCGTGGGCTGGGTGCTGGTGCCCGAGTGGCTGAAACGCGCGGTGGTGAATCTGAAGCAAACCACCGACCTGCACACCAGCACGCTCTCGCAGCTTATGACCTATGAGTATCTGAAAACCGGCCGCCTGGCCGGGCAGATCGCGACGATCCGCGAGGCATACCGTCAAAAATACCGGACCTTCGCAAGCGAGCTGGAGGCGGAGCTGGGCGATGTGATGTCGTTCCACAAGCCGAAGGGCGGGATGTTCCTGTGGGCGAAAATGAACAACGGCATCAACACGACGCGCTGGCTGGAAAAAACCTTAGGCAACGGCGTGGTGTTTGTACCGGGTGAGTTCTTCTACTGCAGCGCGCCAGACCATGCGACGCTGCGTATGTCCTTCGTGACGCCAACGGATGAACAGCTGAAAGAAGCGGTAAGACGTTTGAAAGCGTCGCTGTAATACCGCGCGGGGGATGATTCTGCATACAATTTAATCGATGAAGGCGAAACAGTGTTTTAAAAACTTCACGTTAACTTGCGCAGGATCATACCTCTGGCATGTTTTTGGATTGTATTCGAATAGTTATACCTAAATTAACATTTTCTAACTAATTCATTCCGCATGGATTTTTTGTGAGGATCGCACTTTTTGTATTATCATTTTTAGGATTACTCTTACACTTGCTGCCCATATTCTTATTTGCATCTCAATCACTTTGATCTGAATAATGTCTCATGGAATAAGCACGGTGGTTAGATAGTTTTTGGCAATAGCACAGGGTTAAATCTATTCACAGGCTTTATTCCCGGAATGTTATACATGGATCAGTATAAGGTTACGGACGATGATTATTTGTGTATCTGATAATGCCTGGTTCAGGATTGGGCTTAAAGAAATCGTACAAACCTGTCCGAAAGAGAAACGTGAACTCAGCTTTTTGAGCTTTAAAAAAGCGTACAGCATACTGAGTGATTTTGCGACCGACTCGCCGGTGACGATAATTATTGATTATTATATCGCCGATCATGGGTTATTACTGCTGCTACTAAAGTTAAAGCGTAAGAACGCGTTTGATAATATTCTCATTATTACCACCCATGAACGTATTGTTGACATTACCGAGAATATTTTGCTGGACTCTGTTGCGGATATTTTAATTGATAATAGCGAGTCGCGTGAAAAAATAGGCCGTTTTATGATCAAAGATAATGCGGGGCAGATTATTTCTAAATCCATCACCAACCGAACCTGGGCGATGATTAAGAAGAACTCAAATCTGACGCATCGGGAAATTGATCTGATGCCGTTTTTTATTACAGGGAAAGGTAATAAAGAGATCTCCCGGCAGGTGGATATCAGCGAAAAAATGGTGAGCATTCACCGTCGCAATATTTATACCAAGCTGCACGTTGATAGCCTGACGGGGCTGTATAACTATCTCACCACGGATATCAAAATGAGCTGAGAAGGATGCTCAGAGTGAAATAATTCGCTGGAATGCGCTACAAATTTATAACGTCATCGAGAATTGAATAACTTCATCGTTAATCGCCAGTTATATCGTCTTAAAAACAGAAGGAGCTGTATATGAAATTGAAATCACTTTGCGCGGCAATGGTTGTTATGGGTCTCGCTACCTCTTTTGCCCATGCGGCAGACGGCAAGCTCAAGTTTATTGGTAAAATTGGATCGTCAACCTGCCAGATATCGGGCGGTGCGGCAGCAGAAATCGATGTGCCAATGGGTACGGTGCCGGTTGAAAGGTTGCAAAGCGATGCCGAAGGCCCGGAAGTCGGCTTTGCCATCAATATGACGAACTGCAAACCGGGTACTTACTATCTGGTTCTCGACGGCGTGAGTCCGTCTGGTCAACAGAACATTCTTGATTTAGAAAACGCGAATGATGCTTCTACGGCGAAAGGGGTGGGGATTAAAATTAAGGATATTGCTGATAAAAATATCACCCTATCCAAAACCCTTGATAAAGATGATGCCAGCATCACCATTACTGAGGCCGATAACGGCGGCGGCACGTTTTATCTGAAAGCAAACTATTTTGCCTACAACCAGAGCGCGTTAACCTCCGGGGAAGCAAACGCAACGGCCACCTTTACTATTGTACAACAGTAATATTAACGGAAGCAGGCCCGACGGGCCTGCTGTTAGGGTGGTAGCATGAAGTCACTCACATTTATTCTATTGGCGTTATTTTCCGCATCGTCTTTTTCTGCCGTACAGATTGAAAGCTCACGCGTTATCTATTCTGGCGAATATAAATCTGCCTCCCTGACGCTGCATAACGCATCGGAGAAAAATTATATCGTTCAGACCTGGCTCGATGAAGATGCTGATAAGCCAGGCAAAGAGATGGTCGTCACGCCGCCCGTTCTGAAAGTCAAACCCGACCAGAGTGCGGTATTGCGTTTTATCTATTCCGGTAAAGGACTGCCGACCGATCGTGAAAGCCTGTACTGGATTAACGTTCAGGAAATTCCCCCGCGCGCCAGCGAGCCGAACGTGATGCAGCTGGCAATCCGGACGCGCCTCAAGCTGTTTTATCGTCCAGCGGGCTTAAACGCCAGGCTTGAGGATCAGGTGAGTCATTTAACGTTCGTAAAGAACGCAGGCAATTTGGTCGTCAAAAATAACGGGCCGCTGCATATCAGCCTGAGTCAGCTAATTATTCAACCTCCTCAGTCGCAGCTGTTAAAACTGACCGCGCCGATGATTTCACCTTTTAGCAGTGAAACCATCACGTTTCCAAAAGGATCGCGGATCGTTGGCTTAACCTATATCAATGATTATGGCGGCATTGCTGACGTCAAAATAAATTAAGCCATCGTTGCGGGTTAGTTAATAATGTCATGGATGAACCATTATGCAACGAGCATGGATTCCCTTATGTGCGCTCACCTTTTTGCTGGTTACCGGCACCGAGTGCGCGGCGCAAAGTGAATATAACACCTCATTCTTTCACGGTAGCGGGGATCGGTCTTTCATTAATTTGATTGATCCTGACTCGGGCATTATTCCCGGAACCTATTCACTCGATATATATGTAAACCAGAAGCTGGTCGATCAGCGCGACGTCGAGATTGTGCGGGATAACGCCGATAAATCGCTTCGCCCCTGCATCAGCGCAGAACAGCTTCGCGACTGGTCCGTCGCCATTCCCCCTGAAGACGATGAGCGCTGTTATCCCCTCGAAAAGCGGATGACGGGGGCATCGATGGGCTTCACGATGGCGGAGCATCGCCTGGATATTCAGGTGCCCCAGCTTAGCATGCACACCCAGCCGCGCGGGGCGATCCCGTCTACGCGTTACGACGACGGCATTAACGCCGCCTTTGTAAACTACAACCTGGTGGCAAACAACGTCAGGAGCAGCGGCCAGGAGAGCCAGTACGCTTATCTTTATCTCAATAACGGCATCAATATCGGCGCGTGGCGCTTTCGTCATATGGCGAACCTGACAAAGCGAAGCGGGGAGGAGAGCCACTGGCAAAACGTCTCGTCCTGGGCGGAAAGGGCGCTTCCCTCGCTCAAGAGCCGCCTGCTGCTTGGGCAGGCGAGCACCGGCACGGTGTTATTCGACAGCATTCCTTTTCGCGGGGCGCAGCTGGCCTCGGAGCCATTGATGCGCGCGGAGAGCCAGTCGCGCTATGCGCCGATTGTCAGAGGCGTGGCGGAAAGCAACGCCCGCGTGGAGGTGCGGCAGAATAAATACCTGATCTACTCCACTAACGTACCGCCAGGCCCGTTCGCCTTCGACGATATTGTGCCGGTCAGCCAGAGCGGCGATCTGTTCGTGACGATTATCGAAACGGACGGACGCAAAACCAATCTGGTGATCCCCTATACCGTCCTGCCGGGCCTGGTGCGCAAGGGGCAGTGGAACTATGACGTCGCTGCGGGGAAGTACCATGACGGCGCGAATGGCTATGCCCCGGGATTTGCGGAAAGCCAGCTTTCCTACGGGATAAGCGATACGATCACCCTGTCTGGCGGCCTGCTTTCCGCCGAGCACTACCAGAGCGCGGCGCTGGGCGTCGGTCAAAATATGGGGCATTTTGGCGCGGTGTCGGTCGATCTTGCCTTGTCGGATACGCGTCTGGCGCGCGGTGATGCCGAGCAGGGGGGCAGCGCGCGCTTTCTCTACGCCAAGTCGTTTTTGGATTCCCGAACGGATTTCCAGGTGGCGGGCTACCGTTACTCGTCCTCCGGCTATTACGATTTTCAGGAATCGGTTCAGGAACGCCGCCGCTGGGACAATGGCCGGTACAAAACCTATTACTGGGACGACACCCGCCTGGACGATCCTGAGTGGGTGGTTTCAAAGCCTGAGGTCAGCTATGACGCCAGCTATGCCACCAAAAAATCCCGGCTGGATATCTCCATGAGCCAGCAGATTGGCGAGATAAGCCAGTTTTATCTGACGTTCAGCAGGCAAAATTACTGGAAAGGGGCCAAAACGGATACCTCCGTACAGTCGGGGCTCACCTCGCGGCTGGGTAACGTGACCTGGAGCCTTTACTATCAAAATACCCGTAACCATTACGCCTCGAATGACAGCAGCATCAACCTGCGGCTGTCGCTGCCGCTGAGCCTTGGCAGCCATCCGGCGACGGCGACCACGGATCTCCATGCCGATCGTGCCGGAAACGTCTCCTCATCAGCCGGGCTAAGCGGGTCCATGCTGGAAGATAACCGCCTCAGCTATGCCGTGCAGGTAGAGCAGAATGATTCAGAACGCACGGCGGGCGACATGAGCATGGGCTACCGGGGCGGTGCCGAGAACCTGTGGCTGGGCTACTCCACGGCGGAAAATATGCAGCAGACGAGCATGAACCTCTCGGGCGGGATCGTTGCGCACCGCGGCGGGGTGACGCTATCGCAGCCGCCGGGCACCACGTTTAGCTTAATTGAAGCGCAGAACGCGGAGGGCGTGGGCGTCATGAATCAGACCGGCGTGCGGATCGACGCGTCGGGCTATGCGGTTGCGCCAAATGCGATCCCGTACCGCAACAATACCTGGTCGTTAGACACCCGTGATTTCCCGGACGATCTCGACGTGCCTCTGGCGACCCAGAATAACGTGCCTACCCGTGGCGCTATCACCCGGGTGACGTTTGAAACCTGGCGAGGGGAGAGCGTGCTGATCCACAGCAGGCGACCGGATAACAGCGTTCCACCGGTTGGGGCGCAAGCCTACAGCCGGGGCGATCGTAACAACGGCATCGTCGGAACGGATGGGGATATTTTTGTCTCTGGCGTAACGGCAGGGGAGACCATCACGATCCGCTGGGGCGAAGGGGCGGATGAGCAGTGCCGCATCCAGCTGCCAGACGGGCATCCGGTTGACCAGGCTGGCGCGGGATACCGTGAGATCGCCGCCATTTGTCGATAAAGGAGAAGGTAATGCAATTTCAGGGACGACACATACTCTACGCCGCCGTGGTGTTTTGCTTCGGGTTATTTTCTTCCACCGTGATGGCCCTGACCTGCAAGGCGCAGGGTTCGGTGAGTCAGTATGTGGCTATAGACAGCGTGATCAAGGCGTCCGTGGGGGATTTTGGCACCAACACCAAGATATGGGTTTCCGCGCCGATTACGGCGACGTTTACCTGTTCCGATACGGATAATTTCCCAAAAGGGGAAAGCGCCTTTTTATGGCTGGATCCGAAGGATGCGGTGAAAAATGTTCACAACTCGCTGGAGATCGGCATCACCTTCAGGAACGTTGATTACAAGCTGAAGAAGGGCGACAAGATCGAAATCGGTCCCGGCACGATGTGTACGCCTGACGGGAAGGGGGGCTGCACCTCGAAGGCCACTTCGCAGACCTTTTCCCTGACTTATCAGGTGTATATTAAAACGACGGGGCTGCCTGCGGCGTCGGATGGCAAGGTGATGGGCGACGTCAGCCTGTCGCTCTTTCAGGTGGACGGCGTAGGCGGCCTGCGGGGTGGAACGGTCACTCAGGACGGCAACTTTAACCTGACGATCACCGGGCTGGATAAAATCACCTTCCTGGCCTGCACGCCAAAAGTGATGCTGGTGCCCGATACGCTCGACTTTGGGGTCATCAACGGCAGCTGGGCCACGCCGGGGAAAATTGAGAAAACCAAACCTTTTACCCTGCAGGTTGATTTGACCCGCGAAGCCAGCGGTAAAACCTGCACCGGCGAGACGCTGCTCATGACCCTCAGCTCGACGAATCCGGTTAAGGATGGCGCGATTATCATGCCGGCGACGAACAGCGGCTTTGGCTTTATCATTTCCGCCAACAGCCTGATGGAGCCGCGCATCGCCTTGAACACGCCGCAGACGATAGGGGTAATTAGCGGCGATCGGCTTATGCGTGATTATTACGCGGGGTTTATCTGGACGACGAACGCGCCCCTGTTAGGGGATTACAGCGCGACGGCCACCTTTACGGTGACGTTCAGGTAACGCCGTCGGGACTGCACCTGAGTTTAGAGGAGGCCTTTCTGCGCGAAGGTGACGCGCGTGGCCTCGTTCAAATCCAGCGATTTCAAAGACGCCGGGGGCACCCAGGCAATTTCCTGAAACTCTTCGTTGAAGGTTACGCTGCGGTTGGCGCTGATGCAGTCGAAGATCAGGTAAATCATATAAATTTCTTCCGTGGTGCCGTCGGCATAGGTTTTCACCCGTATGTCATCGCGGAAGGCCCAGGGCTTCGCCTCGGTAATCTCCAGCGCGTCCCCCAGCTCCTCGCGGATTTCGCGGCGCAGCGCCTGTTCCATCGTTTCGCCGGGCTCCATTCCACCGCCGGAGAGCGCCCACTGGCCGGGGAACACGCCGCGATCGTCGGCCATTTTGCACAGCAGATAAGCCCCGTCGTTCTGAATGATGGGGCAGACAATAGTACGTTGACGCATGGTTTCTTCCTGAAAGATGAGTAACTTAACACCGTGCCTTTTAGGCCACGTCAGGCTGGCCTGATTTTCGTTTTGCAATGATTTCAGCCGCTGTCTTTATACGGCTTAGCTCTTCCTGAGTCCGTGAATCAATTTGCGCTTCCCATATTTCAACGTTGAGCTGCAGGTTCAGCCAAAACTCAATCGTGGTATCAAACGCTTTAGCCAGCCTGATCGCCATATCAGCAGTTAGTTTACGATTATTATTGACCAGAGCGCTGATGGTGTTTCGGTGCACGTTAAGCATGTCCGCAAGGTCGCTAATTTTCAGATTGAGCGGCTCAAGATATTCATATTGCAAGACATCGCCCGGCGTGGTGGGTTTGCGTAGTGCCTGTTGTAGAGTCATATGGGATACCTCATTTGTGTGGCGTGTACTTGTGTGCTGAGAGGTAGAGATCGTTTGCTTTGCCCTCTGTCCACCGGAAAACCAGCCTGTATTGCCTGTTTACGCGAATTGATGAAAATCCTGCGAGTGGGGGATTCAACAATTCATACATATTCCCTGGCGGGGATCTTAGATCCCGGTGAGAGGTTGCTGCGTTGATGATATCTAGCTTTCTCGCCAGGGCAGATTCCAGGCTCGCTGGAATGATGTTGCATGATTTTCCATAGAGAAAGAAATCCATAAGCCATTGATCGCGAAAATGATTAATCATAATACTGGTTAGCTCCGATCCGTGAAGCTGAGTGGATATTAATGCACTCCCGCACTGTGCGCAAGTGCAATATTTGGTGCGAGAATAATATACCTAGAGTAGGACTTGAGGAAAGCCGACGGCGACATAGAAAGATGATTCTTCGAGGCGGATTCAGGGAATATGTATACGATTGCCGATTTTCCCCTCACCCTAACCTTCTCCCCAGAGGGGCGAGGGGATTGATTGTGCAGTTTGAGGTTTTGTAGGCCGGGTAAGGCGTAGCCGCCACCCGGCAATGTATCACCGCTCCCTCAGCGCCTCTTTCGCCCGGTTAAACGGCTTGATCATATAGTCCAGCACCGTTTTTTCCCCGGTCTTGATATCCACCGTTGCGATCATCCCCGGCACGATCGAAAAATGCCTGCCCGCCTTATTCACCAGGTAATCCTGGCTGGTGCGGATAAACACGCGATAGTAGAACACTTCAGGCTTGGCCTCGTCCTGAATGGTGTCCGGCGAAATGGTTTCGACCACGCCGTGCAGCCCGCCGTAGATGGCATAATCGTACGCGGTGATCTTCACCAGCGCTTCCTGGTTAGGGTGGATAAAGGCAATATCGCGCGGCGACAGGCGGGTTTCAATCAGCAGATGATCGTCCACCGGCACGATCTCCATCAGCTCTCCGTTGGGAGGAATGACGCCGCCGATGGTGGTGACTTTGATGTTTTTCACGATCCCGCGCACGGGCGATTTCACCGTCAGGCGCGTGACGGAGTCCTCACGCCCCTTCAGTACCGCCGACACCATATCCACTTCCGCGTTGGCTTTGGATAACGCTTCTCGGGCCTGCACGTAATACTGCGAGCGCACGTCGGTGAGCTTCAGCTCCAGGTCGCTTTTTTGCCGCTGCAGGCGCAGCACTTCCACGTGGCTCGCCGCGCCGGTTTTTACCAGACGCTGGGTGATCGCCAGCTCTTTATTCGCGAGATCTAACGCTGCGCGCAGCTCGCGCTGGGTATCCTCCAGCTGCGCGCGGCGGGAGTTGTAGAGCCGGGTTTCGGCGGCGATCAGATCCGTCCATTTCGCCAGCGAAGGGGGAAACTTTAGCGGCAGATCGTTCACCTCTGCGTATAAACGCACGCTGGAGGCCAGCGATGCCCGATAGCGCGCGGCGCTCTCCCCAACGTTCGATTCCGATCGCGTCGGGTCCAGCCGCGCCAGCACCTGTCCGGCCTGCACCTGATCGCCCTCGTGAACGTTAAGCTCGGTCAGAATACCGCCGTCGAGCGACTGCAAAACCTGCTCGCGCGAGCTGGGGATCACCTTGCCCGTTCCGGTTGAGACTTCATCCAGCACGCCAAACCACGCCCAGATCCCAACGGCAACAAACAATAGCAGAGAGAAGATGACGATTCGCCGCGCGCCGGTGTAGCCGCTTTCGGAATCGAGCGCGTTGTCCAGGTCGTCCATGGCGGCAACGTCACGCTGATTGATTTTCATTTTTCCACTCCCGTCCGGTTGCCTGCTGCTGTTGCTGCATGCGGCTGTTGCTCAGCGCCTGCGCTTTCGGGGCGTCCATTACTAGCATGCCCTCTTTCAGTACCACTACGCGCTCGACCAGCTCCAGCACCGGCACGCGGTGGGTGGCGACGACAAGCGTGCGGTTGCCGAGCCAGGCCCCCAGACGCTGGATAAATTCCCGTTCGGTGTGTTCATCAAGCGACGCGGTGGGTTCATCCATCAGCACGATATTCGGGTCGCGCAGGAGCATGCGCGCCAGCAGGATAGACTGCCGCTGCCCGCCCGATAACCCGACGCCGTTCTCCATAATCGGATAGTCCAGCCCCTTCGGCAGCTTCTGCACAAAGCCCGCTGCGCCGCACATCTCCAGCACCTCGAAGATCTCTTCATCCGTGGCGCGCGGCATGCCGAGCGTGATGTTCTCCCGCAGGGTGCCGTAAAACAGCCGCGCGTTCTGGGTCATAAAGCCGACGTTACGCCGCACGTCCGCCACGTCCAGATGCGGCAGGCTGAAGTTGTCGAGCCGCAGCTCTCCCGCGGCCAGATCCATCCCCCCGGCCATGGCCTGCAGCAGGGTCGATTTGCCCGCGCCGTTGCGCCCGAGGATCGCCACTTTCTCACCCGGCCTGATCTCCAGGCGGTTGATGCGCAGCGCCATGCGCGGATCTTCCGGGTGATAGCGGAACTGCGCCTGCTCGAACAGGTAGTGGCCGCGCAGCACGTCCTGGCGGATCGGCGTCTCTTCGCGCTGGTTTTCGGTGGGCAGCTGCATGATGCTGTCCAGACCTTCCTTCGCCGCTTTCACCTGCTGCCAGCGGGCGAGCACGCCGCACAGGGTCGCCATCGGGGCGATCATGCGCGAGGCCAGCATCGAAGCGGCCACCACCGAACCGGTGGTTAAGGTGCCGTCGATCACCATGGGCGCACCGACCACGATGACGCCTGCGTAGACGAGACTCTGGATGGTCATCCCCCAGCTGATCAGGTTTTGCGTCAGCTCGCGGGTGCGCAGGCCGGACTCTGCGGTGATCTGGATATAGCTGTTCCACTGCTGCAAAAAGCGGTTTTCCGCCTGCATCAGCTTGATGTCCTCCAGCCCCTGCACGCTCTCCACCAGCACCGCGTTGCGCAGGGTGGATTCATGCGCGGACTGCTTCGCCAGCTCCGCCAGCTTCTTTTGCAGCAGCAGGCCGGGCAGCACCATGATCACCGCCGCGACCGGGGCGATCCACGCCAGCTGCGGGGCGATGATCGCCAGCACCACCACGAACAGGAGGAAGAACGGCAGATCGACAATGGTCGAGATGGTGGAGGAGGTGACCATCTCGCGGATCTGCTCCAGCTCGCGCAGCTGCGAGATAAAGCTGCCGGTGGAGCGGGGGATCGCGCTGTTGCGCAGGCGCAGGGCGTGGCCGAACACGCGATCCGACACCCGCAGATCCGATCGCTTGCCCAGCAGATCCATAATGTGTCCGCGCGCCACGCGCAGCACGAAGCCAAACAGGGTGGCAATCAGCACCCCGATGGTCAGCACGTAGAGCGTGGGGTAGGACTGCGCGGGGATCACCCGGTCATACACCTGCATGGAAAAGACAATCCCCGACAGCGACAGCACGTTGATAAACAGCGCCGCCAGCATCACCCAGCTGTAGGGGCGGAGGTCGCGCAGGACCAGGCGATAAAGCCAGTCCGGGCGGTATTTGGAGATATAGGCATCAACGCGGCTGTCCTTCAGCGCCGCCAGCGGGCGCAGGGCGATAACGTGGCGGATGGCGGGCAGCATCGCGCTCATCGACAGGCGGTTGGTGTGCGTTTTGCCGTCGAAAAAGATCACCTCAAGGGTGTCCTCGCCGTCGAAATGCTCGATGACGCCGATTTTGCCTTCGTCCAGCGCCACGACTACCGGCAGCCGCCAGCTGTTGATGGACTGCTGATCCGCCGTGAGCAGCTGAAACGACAGCCCGGCCTCGCGGGCGAGCTGGGTCAGCGCCGGAACCATAGGTTTACCCTTCAGCCATGGGGCGCCCGCGATCAGCGCCCCGGGCGAGCAGGCCACGCGGTAGCGGGTGGCAACATAGCCAAACGCCTGCGCCCACTGTTCCAGCTCCTCGTCCGTTACGATCTCGCCCTGCGGGATGTCACTTTGCTTCATGGCTGGATCTCCACGGTCTGGATGGTGCGATTGTCAAGATCGAAGGAATGGCGCAGGCGGCCGGTGTTGTACAGGCAGTTCAGCTGAAGCTGATGCAGCTGTCCGGCGGTCTGCTGCTGGGTGAAGCGCGCCTGGTAGACCTCCTGCTCGGCGTTGAGGACGTCGAGCAGCGGGCGCGAGCCGAGATCGAGATACTGCTGCTGATAAAGCTCGCGGGTGCGGGCGCTTAGCGCCTCCTGGCGCCCCTGAATTTGCAGGGTGCTCATCAGGCTCATGACCTGGCTGCGGGCTTCCAGCAATTTTTGCCGGACGTCGAGGCGCGTGCGCTGAATGGTGGACTGCGCGGATTCCACCGCATGTCCGGCAGCGTTACGCCTGGCGGTGAGGCCGCCTCCCTGATAGAGCGGCATCTGCACCTTTACCCACGCGGAATACTGAGTGCGGTCCCGCGTCTCGCTGCCCGCGTAGCGGTCGTTAAGGTAGTGGCGCACTTCCGGTTCGAGCGAAATGGTCGGCGTCATCTGCGCGTTGGCGTTGTCCAGGTTGGCCTGCGCGACGTTAGCCTGCGCCCAGGCCGCCAGTACGGCGGGCACCAGACGATCGTCCGGCTCGGCGATGTCGCAGCTGCGGGCCAGGCTTTGCGGGAAGTCGTTGCTGACCTCGTTCAGGTTGTTCCAGCCGAGAAAGCTCATCAGCGTGGCGCGGGAGCTGTCGAGGCTGGCCTGATACTGCATCAGCTGCGCGCGGGCGCCTTCGATACGGGCGTCGGTCTGCACCACGTCAGAGAGCGAGGTGGCCCCCTCGTCGTTGCGCAGCTTCGTCAGCTTTCCGATCGAGGAGAGGGCGTCGAGCTGCTCTTTCGCCGTCTCCACCATCTGCTGCCAGGTTTGCACCTGCACCATGGCGATGGCGGTGTCGTGGGCGATGGTGTCGATGCTCACCAGCACGTTAGCCTGCTGCTGGGCGACGCCCGCGCTTTCGGCGCGCACCTGGCTTGCCACTTTGCCAAAGTCGTAGAGCATTTGCGAAAGGGAGAGCACCAGCGACGGCGTAAAACCGTTGTCGCTGCCGTCGTGGGTGTAGCCGTTTTCCATTCCGGCGTTGACCTGCGGATAGTATTTCGATTTGGCGACGTCCACGTTTTCGCTCTGCTGGTAGAGTTTCCCCACCGCTTCGCTGATGGCGGGGTGCCAGGTAACGGCGCGATTCACCGCTTCACCCAGCTGGAGCGTGCCGGGGGCGGCATTGCCCGGCATGGGGGCCACGCGACCATTCAAAGAGGGGAGTTCCTGCGTTTCGCGCAGTTGTTCAGTATTGATCGTCGCCGCCGGGTTGGCGGCCGTTGCGGGCACAGATATCAGGCAGCACGAGAGCCACCAGTAAGGCATCTTCTTTCCCATGTCTTATCCCTAATAAAAGAGTACTGCTTTATTTTGCCCGGGCGCTGCTGCGCCCGGGTCATTTGGTTTGCTATCAGGTAATGATGTGCTGCTGGTTAACAAGCTCGTCGTAGGTGGTCTGAACGCCATCAAGCGTAACGAGCGTTGTATTAGTGTAGGTGCTCCCTGCACCATCACGGTCGACGGAGATCACAGTGTTGCCACCGCTTTGAGTAACATGGAGATAATTACCCAGCGTTGAGGCGCTACCGTTCCAGCCCACCAGCAGATCGCCGATGTCGATCTTGTCTCCCTGCGCCAGCGAGAAGTTGGTCCAGTGATCGCCCACCGTGCTGTTGACGTTGCCCGCCGTGGCGTTGCCCGCCGCGTTGTTCAGCACCTGGTAAATCAGGGTGTCCGCATAGGCCGTGCCGGTGATCACGTCGTTATGCTCCGAGCTGATGAACTGCGGCGCCATGTTGATGGTCAGCGAGGCGGTATCCGTTTTGCCCGCCGCGTCGGTCAGGGTGTAGTTAAAGACCTCCTTCGAGGTGATGGTGGCGAGCGAAACGCCGCTGTTCAGGGTGTAGGTGTAGTGACCGTCTGCGCCAATCGCCAGGGTGCCGTAGTGGCCGACGATATTGACGGTGGCGCTGCCGGTGTAAGGATCCAGCGTGGTGGTCACGCCGTTGTAGCCCGTTACGCTCAGGCGGGTGTCCACCGAGTGCAGCTGATCCATCGCCCCGGCGGAGTCCGTACCGTCAAAGATGTTGCCGTTGACGGTGTGGCCGCTGGTGGAGTCATACTGGGTCAGCGAGTAGGTGGTGCCGGTGACGCTCGGGGTGATCGTGATGCTGCCAAGACCCAGCGCCGGTACGCTACCGGTATAGCTCAGCGTGTAGGTGCCTGCGTTAAGATCGAGGCCGGTAACGGCAATATCAGCATTGCCTCCCAGCAGCAGACCGCCGCCAAACGAGCCCGTTTTGAGGGTGGTACCGCCCTGAGAAATCGCCCAGTTGACCGTCAGCCCGCCCAGCGTCAGAAGTGATGCCACGTTAAAGTGCAGCACAATGTCGTGCAGGGCGGTGTTGGCGTCCACCACAAAGGTGCCGCTGCCGCTGCCCGAGGTGGTGGCCAGCAGGGCTGAGTTCCAGCTTGCGCTCCCCACACTGGTGTCGGAGTAACCCGTGGTGTGGTGTACCGAGGTGACGTCGAGCACGTGGCTGATATCGTTCACGGCATCCATCGCCCTTGCGGTTGGGGTGATGTTCAGCGATGCGGTGTCCTTCGCCCCGTTTGGCGCCTTGATGGTGTAGACGAAGGTATCCGGCGTGCTGATGTGGTCCGCGCCGACACCGCTCTTCAGGGTGTAGGTGTACTGCCCCGACGCGTTGATGGTCAACGTGCCGTACTCCCCGACGATGGTCGTCACGCCGCTGTTATTGACCGTGACGCCGTTCACTTCTGAAACCACGGTGCCGGATGGGGCAATATCATCCGCCAGCACGTTACCGGTGGTGCTGGCGCTGACGCTCGACACGCTGTAGACGTGATCTTCCAGCACGTTCAGCGTATAGCCCGTCAGGGCGGTGATGCCCGCCGCGGTGTTGAGCAGGAACAGATACTCCCCGGACGGCAGGTTCAGCGTCAGCGTTGACGAGGTTCCGCCCAGCAGCGGCGCGCGCAGCCAGCCCGGCTGGACGCGCATCTGCTCGAAGGTCTGGGTGGCGTCGTTGAACTTATAGACGTACAGGTCAAACACCGACGCCAGGGCCACGCCGCCCACGGAGGCCTGGATGGTCATGGTGCGGGTGGTGCCTTCCTCCACGCTGTAGATGATCGGGTTGCTCAGGTCGTCCAGCAGGTTCAGCCCCAGCGTACTGCCAAGGTTGACGCCCACGACGGTGAAGCCGCCCTGCGAGGAGGTGCCGTTATTGATTTCATGCACGGTGGTGTCAAAGGTCAGCGACGCCGTGTTGTCCACTGCCACCACGCTGTTGGCGGTGGTGCCTGCCCCCAGAGACAGCACCAGGTTTGCCGACGCGCTGGTGCCGTTGTGGGTGATGGTGTAGGTGAAGCTCTCCGTGCGGCCCACCACCGAGGCGCTGGTGTTGGTCAGGTTATAGGTGTAGCTGCCGTCGCGGTTGATGGTCAGGGTGCCGTACTGCCCCTGAATCACCGTGCCGTCGACGGTCACGTTGGTCGTTACGCCCAGGGCATTGGTCACCGCAGTCACCGTGGTGCCCGCCGGCGCGTTATCGCTGCCGGTGGTCGGGTCAACGTCGAGAATCACGTTCCCGCCGAGGCTGGTATCGCCGGTCACCGTACCTGCGCTGGTCTCTTTCACCCCTACGTCAATGCTGGTGTAGGAGCCGGTTGCCAGCAGGTTGGTGTTGTAGCTCAACACGCGATACTGGCCGCTGGCAAGGCCGTTCAGGTTCAGGGAAACGCCGGTTGCCCCCAGGGTGAGCAGGTCGGCGAACTGCGGCTGGCCGGTATCCACAACCGTGGTCCAGGTGCCGTTCACGCTATCGAAACGCTGCACCACCAGCTCAAGGGTGTTGAGCAGGGACAGCACCGCGCCGGTGGCGTTGGCATTGACCGCGATATCCGCGCTGCCGCCGCTACCCACCGTGAAGCCGACCTGTGCGGTGTCGTTGCCGAGCAGGGTCAGCACGTTGCCGAGCGCACCCACCAGCAGGAAGCCGTAGTCGCTGTACTGCGAGTTAGTGACCGTCGCCGTGGTGCTGATATCCAGCTCCTCGACGTTGCTGCTGGCCGACAGCGGAACCACTGGCGCAAGGACCGATCCCGGCTGGGACGGGTTGCCCGCGGCATCCGTTGCGGTGATTTGCAGCGTCTGGCCTTCGGTCTGCTTGTTGAGGAAGGTATAGCTGTAGGTGCCGTTGCTCCCCGCCGTGGTGGTGACCGTGGTGCCATCCGCCAGGCGAATCGAAACGGTGCTGCCCGCTTCGGCATTCCCCGTCAGCACGCTGCCGTCGGCGTTAAATACCCCGGTAGGCGTGTTGGGGGCCGTGATGTCGACAATCACCGTCGTGGCCGTGGAGATTGGCCCGGTTCCCGTACCGTTAGCCGCCGAGGCGGTAAAGGCATGCGAGCCTTCGCTCAGCGCCGGCGTGGTGAAGGTCCAGTTGCCCGACCCGTCCGCCACGACCGTCCCCATCGACACGCCGTTGTTATACAGCGTGACGGTGGAATTCGGCTGCGCCGTGCCGCTCAGGGTTGGGGTGGTGTCATCGGTGGTCTTACCGTTGGTCAGATTCCCGGTGATGGTGCCAGCGTTATCGTTGATGGTGGCGATAACCGGCGCGTTCGGCAGGGTGGTGAAGGGTGCCGTGACCGAGGCGCTGGAACCGGCGTTACCCGCTTTATCAGTGGCGAAGGCGAGCAGCGTTTCGCCGCCGGTCTGCGCCGGGCTGATCGTGACGTTAAAGCTGCCGCTACCGTCCGCCGTTGCCGTCCCCAGTACCGTGCCGGTGCTGCTGGTGATGGTCACCGTGCTGCCCGCTTCGGCCGTACCGGTGACGTGCGTCCCGTTGGTGATGACGGCGAGCGCCAGCGGCAGCGCAGGCGGCGTCACATCCACGGTAATTGAGCTAATTGGCGACGCCGGGCTGGTGTTGCCCGCCGCGTCGGTCGCGGTGGCGGTGAAGTTATGCTGTCCTTCCGTCAGCGTGGTGCTGGTCTGCGGCAGCGTCCAGTTGCCGTTGGCGTCGGCGGTGACGGTGCCCACGAGCGTGGTACCGTCGTAGATGCGCACGGTGGCGTTGGCTTCGGCCGTGCCGTTAAGCGTTGGACGCGTATCGTTCGTCGGGTTGTTGCCGGTAATCGGTCCGGTGACGGTGCCCACATCATCGACAATCGAGCTGATGACCGGCGCGTTCGGCACCGTTGCGTCAACAACGATCGCGAAGCCCGTCGTCGGCGCGCTGACGTTGCCCGCCGCGTCGGTTGCTCTGACGGTCAGCGTGTGCGGGCCGTCCGCCAGGGCGGTGGTTGGTGTGAAGCTCCAGCTTCCGCCGGTGGCGACCACGCTGCCAATCAGGGTGGTGCCATCGTAGATATTCACCGTTGAGCCGGCTTCTGCGGTGCCGTTGAGGGTAGGCAAGGCATCGTTGGTCACCTGACCGTTGGTCAGGTTGACGGTGGTGCCAACATCATCAACAACGGAGGTGAGCACCGGTACGGCTGGCGGCGTGGTATCCACATTCACCACGAAGTTACCGGACGATGGGCTGACGTTGCCCGCCGCATCGGTTGCCGTTGCGGTGAGGGTATGGTTGCCGTTTGCCAGCGGCGTGGTGAGCTGGATGGACCATTTACCGTCCGCGCCCGCCGTGGCCTGGCCAATCTGCGTGCCGTTCTCAAACAGACGCACGACGGCGTTGGCCTCGCTGGTGCCGCCGATCGTCGGCAGCGTATCGTCGGTGACCTGACCGCTGCCGAACGAGCCGGTGATCGTGCCCTGGTCGTCAACGCCCTGGCTGATGATTGGGGCGACGGGGGCAACGGTATCCACGACCACCGTGAACCCTGCCGACGGCTGGCTGAGGTTACCTGCCGCATCGGTCGCCGTCATCGTCAGCGTATGGCTGCCGTTGGCCAGCGGATCCGTTGGCGTGAAGGTCCAGTTGCCTGAGCCATCCGCCGTCGTCTGGGCGATAAGCACCCCGTTGTCGTAGATACGGATCGTGGCGTTGGCTTCTGCCGTCCCCGCCAGGGCAGGCTGCGTATCATTGGTCGACTGACCGTCGGTCAGCGTCCCGGTCGACGGCAGCCGATCGTCGGTAACGGTGCTAATCACCGGCGGGTTCGGGATGCTGGTATCGACGGTCAAATCGAACAGCGTGGAGCCGGTGCTGGTGTTCCCCGCCGCGTCCGTCGCCGTGAGGCTCAGGGAATGCGGTCCGTCAGCCAGCCCGGTCGTCGGCGTGAATGTCCAGGTTCCCGAAGCATTCACCACGGCGGTACCGATCTCCACGTTGTTATCAAAGATATGAACTGTGGAGCCAATTTCCCCGGTGCCGTTGAGGGTTGGCAAGGCGTCATTGGTTGCCGAACCGGTCGTTAACGCCCCGGTGACCGGGCCAATATCGTCAACCACGCTGGTGATAACCGGCGCGGTCGGGCCGACGGTATCAACGGTAAGGTTGAAGACCGGGGAGTTGGCGGAGACGTTGCCTGCCGCATCGCTGGCATTGATGCGAAGGCTGTGAGGCCCTTCCGTCAGCGCGGTGGTCGGCGTCCACGTCCAGGTACCGTCGCCGTTGACGGTGACGGTGGCGATTTCATTGCTGCCATCCAGAATATGGATAATGGAGCCCGCCGCGCCCGTACCGGCAAGGGTTGGGGTGTTGTCATTGGTGACCTGGCCCGACGTCAGCGTCCCGTTTACGCCGCCCGGGACGTTGTCCGTCACGGTGTTCAGGACCGGCGTCGTCGGCGCGACGGTATCAACAATAACGTTGTACGAATTGGATGACGTGCTGACGTTACCCAGCGGGTCGGTGGCGATAACGCTGAAGGTATGGCTCCCTTCAGCCAGCGGCGAGGCCGGCGTGAAGGTCCAGGCACCCGATGCGTTAGCCTGCACGGTGCCAATCTGGATCGCCCCTTCGAAAATGGCAATGGTGCTGTTGGCCTCCGCCGTGCCGGACAGCGTCGGCGTGGCATCGTTGGTGGTCCCACCGGTCGGCACGTTGACCACCGTGCCCACGTTATCCTCTGCGCCCGTAATCACCGGCGTGGTCGATACCGTATCGACGACGATGGCAAACGGCGGGGAGGCAGGGCCCTGGTTACCGGCAGGATCGGTCGCGCGGATGGTGAGGCTATGGGTATCGTTGCTGAGCGCCGTCGAAGGCGTAAAGCTCCATGCGCCCGTTGGACCCACCAGTGCGGTGCCAAGCAGATTACCGTTATCGTAAACGGAAATGGTGTCTCCCGGCGTTGCGGTGCCGCTCAGCGTTGGCCGATCGTCGTTGGTAGACTGTCCGTTAGCCAGCGGGCCCGTGCCGGGGCCGACATCATCCGTGACGGCGCCGATGGTCGGTGCCAGCGGCGCGGTAGTATCAATGGTTACCGTTGAGGCCGGAGAGAGGCCGCTGGTGTCCGCGCCGACCGTTGCGGTGACTTCAAAGCGGTGTAGCCCCTCCGTCAGCGGCGCGCCCGGGGTGTAACTCCAGGCCCCGGTGGAGGCGTCCGCGACCACGGTATCCAGTATTGCGCCATCAAGATAAATGGTGACGGTGCTGCCTGCCACGGCGGTGCCGTTAAGCGTTGGCGTGGTGTCGTCGGAAGCGCTGCCTTTCACATCGCCGGTAACGGGGCCCACGCTATCGATGATGGTGGTGATGACCGGAATGGCCGGCAGATCCGGGGTATCAACGACGGTAAACGGCGCGTTAGGGCTGACGTTGCCCGCGGCGTCGGTTGCCGTAACTTCCAGGGTCGTTGGGTTGGTTTGCGCAGGCGTCAGGGCAATGGAGAACGTACCGTCCTGCCCGGCCACGCCCGTGCCGATGATGGTTGTGCCATCCCGCACGATGATGGTAGTACCGGCCTCAGCCGTACCGGTGAGAGGGGTCCCCTGTTCGGTCAGCGCCAGGTCCGCAGGCTGCGCAGGCGGCAGATTATCGACGGTTATCGTGACGGTGGTCGAACTCGAAATATTGCCCGCCGCATCGGTGGCGCTCACCAGGATCGTGTGGGTGGCATTATCGCCCAGCGCCACATTTGGCGTAATTGTCCAGGTGCCATCCGCCTGGACCACGGCGGAATTGGTTGTCGGTAAATTGTCGATGGCAAGAATGATGGTTGAGCCGGGTTCGCCGGTTCCGCTCAACGTTGGGGTGGTATCTTTTGTGAAGTGTACGCCGTCGACAAGGTTACTGTCGGCGACTGCGGTCAACAGCGGCGTTGTCGGCGCGACGGTATCGATGGTGACGGTGAAGGCCGGACTGGTGCCGCTCACGTTACCGGCCGCATCCAGGGAGGAGGCGGTCAGCGTCAGTTTTCCATCCGGCAGCGTGGACGGCGTGTATGACCACGCGCCGGCGACGACGTCGACGCGGGCGATCTCCACGCCGTTGTTATAAATAATGACCTTATCGCCGGTACTGCCGGTACCGGAAATGGTTGGCGTAGAGTCAGCCGTTGAGCCGCCTGACGTCGCCCCCCCGGCAAGGAGAATATCCGGCGTCGCGGGTGGGGTGGTATCCACGCTGAAGGTGAATCCCGTGGACGGATCGGAAACGTTGCCCGCTTCATCCGTTGCGGTAGTGGTAATCGAGTGGCTGGCTTCGTCAAGCGGAGAGTCCGCTTCTGGTCGCCACGTCCATTTACCGTCCGCGCCGACGGTCACCTGGCCAATCTGTACGGCAGTATCACCGTTAACGCTATCGTAAATGGTGATGACGTCGTTAGGCGTGCCGGTGCCGTTAAAGACCGGACGGTCGTCGTTAGTCGTCGTGCCGGACGCGATCGTTCCTGTAATTTGATCGACGTTGTCGGTAATGGTCGGGGCCGTCGGGGCATCCGGCGCTTCGGTGTCGATCGTTATCTGGATCGGCTGCGATGGCGCACTTTCGTTACCGGCGCCGTCCTTCGCGGTGACGGTCAGCGTCAGGTTGTAGGTCCCGTCGTCCAGGCCACCCGGCGGCGTCCAGGTCCAGGTGCCGCCCGGCGGGATCACCACGGTGCCCAGTATGTCATCCCCGTTATAAATGGTGATGGTATCGCCCGCGGTGCCCGTTCCGCTCAGCGTTGGGTTGGTATCACGCGTGATATCGCCCGAGCCAAGCGTAACGTCCGTGCCATCCGGATTCACGACCACGGCCGGCGTATCCGGCGTGTCCGGTGCCAGCGTGTCGACTCTAATCGTGATCGGCTCGGACGTCGTTGTCGTCCCCGCGCTGTTGGTGGCCACCACGGTCAGAATATGCGTGCCATCCGTCAGCGGCGAGGTTGGCGTGAAGGTCCAGTTCCCTGCACCATCCACCGTGGCGGTGCCGATGGCGTTGGCCCCGTCAAAGACGGTAATGGTCGTCCCCGGATCGGTGGTCCCGGCGATCAGCGGCGAGGAGTCATCGGTTGGATCGCCGTTATTGACCGGCCCCTTAATGGGCCCCACGTCATCGGTAATGGTTCCAATCTCAGGCGCCGACGGAGCTTCGGTGAAAATATTCAGCGCAAAGTCTGCGGAAGGCGCGCTTTTGTTCCCGGCGGCATCGGTGGCGGTCGTGGTCAGCGTATAGCTACCGTCAGGAATAACGGCCGGCGGCGTAAAGGTCCAGGCACCGTTTTGCCCCACGACGACGGTACCGAGAGGGTTTCCGTCAAGAAGGATGGTGATCGTCGATCCGGGTTCACCAGAGCCGTTGAGCGTAGGGCGGTTATCGTTCGTCAACTGCCCGCTGGTAATGGCTCCGGTCACGCCTGCAACATCATCTACCACGCTGCTGACGACCGGTGCGTTAGGGGCCTGCGTGTCGACGGTAATGCTCCAGCTGTTGGAGAGCCCGGTGCTATTTCCGGCGGCATCGGCGGCGGAGGTGGTAAAGGTATGCCCGCCCTGGCCCAGCGCAGGCGGCGTAAAGCTCCAGTTACCGCTTCCGTCGACCTGCACGGTGTCCACCAGCCTGCCGTTGTCGAAAATGGAGATGATGGAGCCTGCCTCACCGGTTCCGCGGATCAGCGGAGTCGTGTCATTGGTGATGGCGTTATTGTTAAGCAAACCGGTGTTAGCTTCGACGTTATCTTCCAGCGAAACAATCACCGGTAAGGACGGCGGAGTTACATCAGGGGCGTTGACCGGTGCGGAATCCCCGATATTGCCCGCAGGATCTTGGGCGCTGACGTCCAGGGTCTCGCCATTTTTCTGCGGCGGCGTGAGGGTTACCGTGAAGTTGCCGCTATCATCGACGCTGCCCGTGCCGAGGGTGGTGGTCCCTTGTTTCACGGTGACCGTGGTGCCCGGCTCTGCGCTCCCGATCAGCGTGGTGCCATCCGGGCTAACGACCAGCCCGGTTGGGGCATCGGGCGCCGTGGTGTCCGGCGCCGTGATTTCCGCGTTCGGGCTGGTGTTGCCTGCGTCATCTTTGGCGCTGACGTCCAGCAGCTGGCCGTTGTTTTGCGCAGGGATTAATGGAATGGTGAATGTGCCGTCCGTGCCCACCGGACCTGACGCGACCGTGGTGCCGTCCGGATATTTGATGGTGACCGTGCTACCGGGTTCTGCATCCCCGGAGATGCTGGTGCCGTCGGGAGCAATCACAACGTTGGTTGGGGCGTTTGGCGCGGTGATGTCCGGGGCATCGGCATCGGTGCCGGTGCTGCCGTTACCCGCTTTGTCGGTAGCGGTGACGGTCAGGGTTTCACCATTTTTCTGTGGGGTATTCAGCGTCACCGTAAAGCTGCCGTCGTTCCCGGCAACGGCGGTGCCCAGCGTAACGCCGTTCGCATCCTTCACCGTAACGGTGCTTCCCGCCTCCGCAGTTCCCGTTACCTGCGTGCCGTTGGCAGAGACCGCGACGTCGTCCGGTGCCGGAGGCGAAACGGTATCGACGATAATGTTAAAGGAGATGGAATCCCCGCTGGTGCCCGCCGGGGTGGTCGCCGTGGCGGTGATAATGTGTGTGGCATCAAGCAGTACGGTTGAAGGGAAACTCCATGCCCCGCTTGCATCCGCCACGACGGTGCCGATGAGGTTGCCGTTGTCATAAATAGTAATGGTGGCATTCGCGACGGAGGTCCCGCTAATGAGCGGGGTATTATCGTTGGTCGCCTGGCCAAAACCGATGGAGACGGGATCGGCGCCGTTGTCATTGTCCACGCGGATGATGATCGGCGTATCCGGGAAGCCCGAGTCGCTGGCGTTAAACGGCGTAGGATTGCCGATGTTGCCGGCGGCATCCTCTGCGACGGCGGTCAGGGCTTTACCGTCGGTTTGTGCAGGCGATACCCGCACGGAAAAGTGACCGTCAGCACCGGCAAGACCTTGCCCAATCAGCGTGTTGCCGTCGTAGATAGAGACCGTGCTGCCAGGCTCCGCCTGCCCGGTGACAAAAATACCGGTATCCGCCATCGGATCGACGGTAGGGGGGGCTGGAGGCGTGGTATCGACGATAAAGGTGATCGGATCTGAAGGCTGGCTCAGGTTGCCCGCCGCGTCGCTTTCACGCACGGTGATGGAGTGCGATCCTTCTGCCAGCGGCGTCGTTGGCGTGTAGTTCCACAGTCCGTTTGACCCCACGGTGACGGTGGCGACGGGCTGGCCGTTATCGTAGATGGTGATTTTGTCGCCCGGCGTACCTTGTCCGCTCAGGCCTGGGCGCGTGTCATCGGTTCTTTCGCCGTTCTGTACCGACCCGACAATTGAGCCTCTGGCGTCATCAACAACGACGGCCACCGGCGTTGCGGGTGGCGTGATATCCACGGTAAAGCTAAAGCTGCCGTTTGCCGACGTCGTGTTACCCGCCGCATCCGTTGAGGTCAGGGTTATCTGATGGGAACCTTCCGCCAGGGCTGCCGCTGGCGTGAAGGTCCAGGTCCCGCTAGCGGAAACGGTTGTGGTACCGATCAGTACGCCTTTGTCATAGAAGGAAATAACCGAACCTGCTTCACCCGAGCCGTTGAACGTAGGGCGCGTGTCGTCAGTGACCTGGCCGCTTGTCAGCGGGCCTTTAATCGACCCTACGTCATCCGTCACGCTGCCCAAAATCGGCACCACGGGCGCGGACGTATCGACAATCACGACGTACCCGCCGGAGGCGGCACCGGTATTTCCGGCGGCATCGGTGGCTTTTGCGGTGAACTGATGGCTGCCTTCGCCCAGATTACCCTCAGGGGTAAATGTCCACTTGCCGGTGGCATCGGCTTTTACGGTGCCAATGAAAACGCCTTTATCGTACAGGGTGACGGTGGAATTCGCTTCTGCGGTACCGGTGAGCGTAGGGCGCGCATCGTTGGTGCTGCCGCCGTTACCGACGCTGCCCGTATTAGGGTTGACGTCGTCAGTCACGCTGGTGATAACCGGCGCCTGAGGCGCGAGGGTATCCACTACAAACGAGACCGTACCGGAGGCCGGGCTGGTATTGCCTGCCGCATCTGTTGCCGTTGCCGTGAGGGCATGCGGGCCATCCGCCAGCGCCGTTGACGGCGTAAAGGTCCATTTACCGTCGGCATCAACCGTCGTGGTGCCAATGGCTTTGCCGTTATCGTAAACAGTGATGGTTGTGCCTGGCTCGCCGGTGCCGCTCAGCGCGGGTTTCGCATCGTTGGTAGGCTGCCCGTTGCCGACCGGGCCGGTTACCGTGCCGACGTCGTCATTCACCAGAACAATGTCGGGCGCGTCGGGGGCCGTGAGGTCAGGTGCGGTGGCGTGCGCCTCTTTACTGATATTCCCCGAGCTGTCTGTTGCTGTCGCACTGATTTCCTGGCCGTTCGTCAGCGGCGTCCCGAGGTTGATCGTGAACGAACCGTCGCTTCCCGCTTTACCCGTACCTATCACATTACCCTCGCTGTCCTTCAGCGTAACGGTACTTCCCGGCTCCGCGCTGCCGGTGACGGTTTTACCGTCGCCTGAAATTTGCAGGCGGGTAGGAGCATCGGGCGGTGTTGTGTCAGGATTGGACGGATTGCCCGGATTTCCGGGGTTCCCGGGATTACCGTTATCGTCATCGCCACCACCACCACCGCCGCCGCCGCTGCTGGCCGCGACGGCAATTCCTCCGGCTACGGCTAACCCTCCTAATACCCAGGGCCAAACGGCTGCGCCACCGGTATCGCTACCTGCTGCTGCCAGCAAAACGTCGGTGGAGGCGATAGATTCGTATGTCGCTGCACCCGTTGGGTCAGCAATCCACCACAGTGCGCCATCGCTTTCTTCGAGCACCAGCTGGCTCGCCCCTTCTGCATCAGTGACGTAAAAATTCTTAAGGGTGATCGCCTCGCCGGAGTTGAGGGTGATGACCAGATCGTTCCCACTGCGCGCGTACTGGGCGATATCGGATCGCTCGACATGAAGTTCAACGATAGAGGAATGGCTCAGCGTAACCTGAGTACCTTCCGTAGTTGTTTCCACGCCAGTAAGTTTCGAGATAACAGAGATTTGGCTCATATTATTATTACTCCAGCAGAGTTGTCATGGACGGCAAACGAGTCGAGCCATCTCTTTGCTATGGGTAAAGCGCGCTCCCGGCATAATTACTGGGTTTAAAACAGTAATTACCGTCACTTTCTTTAGAGCGATCGATGCCCGCCAGCGCGATGAGTGGCAACATCAGTACGAATCTATTTATTTAGTGCAGATGAATTTGTGTTTTTAATTTTATGTGCGTTATAAACCTTGTGATTAATAGAGGAATTTATTTATTTCGGTATAAAAATGATATAGCTATAAATCTCTGGATATGCAAATTAAGCTTCGGTAAAGACAGAGCGTAACGTTGAAGGTGGAATTAATTAATTGTGATTGTGCATGGAGTGGTTTTTAAAATGTCTTCCTTTTCAATTGCTTGTGTTTTTAGTAAGCAGGGTATTTAATATGTAAGCGAAGCGATAATAACGGAATGGACGTATTATTAAATTATTTCCAGGGCTTTTGTTAATGGTTGCTTAATTGCCATTTAAGTTAGGGTAAAGTTTTTGCTATAGGATATATTATGTTTGTGCACATATTTTAAATATATTCTGGTGGGGAATTCAATATCTGCTAGCGAAAGGAAAATAATGAAAAGACTCAGTAAAAATACATGCTTATATTAATCAGGATGAAAAAGAGGTTAAACGGCAGGCAAATAAAAAGGCCGCAACTGCGGCCTTTATGAGGGGTTACTCAGTCACTTTCTTTTCTAGCTCACCGGCACCCTGCTTGGTTTTGTTCCAGCCTTTCTCGGCACCTTCTTTGGTGGCATCCCACCCTTTCTCGGTACCTTCTTTGGTTTTATGCCAGGCTTTCTGGGAATCTTCGCTGACCTTGCTGCCAACGCTGTCGCTTTTACCTTCCGCAGCGTGCTGCTGTTTCAGCTTCAGCTCTTCGCCCTTGTTCTGCTCTTCATGCAGTTTTTGCTTCGCCTCGTTAGCGTTTGCATTCGCCGCGGCGACGGTGTCATCGGTAGCATGTGTGGTCGCAGCAAAAACAGGGGAAGCCAGCAGAACGGCAGATAATGCGATAATTGTTTTTTTCATAATATCCTCATTTAACGTTATCGGTTATGAGCGTGATTCAGCATGACACAGGCGAAGCGGGATGGCTTTAGGAAAAAACTGTAATGAGATCAATGGCCCCTTCAGCGGTTGCTGAAGGGGATTGGCGAGCACGCTATGCCCGCAGGCGTTTGCCGGTTTCGGCTTCAAACAAGAAGATTTTCGCTGCATCTACGGTGAGAAAGACCTTCTGCCCCGCGTTAACGTCCAGCTTCTCATGGGCCACCACGATCAGCTCCTGGTCGCCAACACGCACCCGGATCTCCTGCCCTTCACCGGTCATTTCTATCAGCACAATTTCTGCGGCTATCCCTGAATCGCTTATCCGCAGATAGTGTGGGCGCGTGGCGCAGATAACATCCATCCCTTCAGCGCGTGGGCCGAGGGGGGAGGCGAAACGGTAGCCGTTGTGCAACACGATTTCGCCGTTCTGAATCATGCCTTTTAATGTGTTAATTTCCGGCGTGCCGATAAAGCCCGCGACAAAGAGGTTATCCGGGTCACGGTATAGCTCCTCCGGCGTGCCGACCTGCTCAATATGGCCGGCATTCAGCACCACAATTCTGTCCGCCATGGTCATGGCTTCCGTTTGATCGTGCGGGAGGCGATCGAGCAAATGCGTCAGCCCCAGGATTTCCGCAGCCGCGTCCACGCGCGTCATCCGTTCCGTTTTTGAGACCCCGGCAAGCTTCAGGGCAAAGCTCATATTGTCCCGCACCTTCATGTGCGGGTAGAGGCGGGCGATCGTCTGGGCGTCATGTTTTCTGTTTTATACAGTAAAAACGGCACGAGCAAGCGAGCAGAGTCTGGAAGTCAATTCAGTTTTAATACGCAATATCTGAGCCTGTCGGCAGGGCCGGCCTGGCGAATTAATCCCTACGTCAGCGTTTATGGTTTAGTCGGTGCCTCCTCGTTGCGTAGCGACCTGGAATACATAACGCCTTCTCAGCGAAAGGTACGAAAAAAATCAAAAAGACGACTCAGAGCAAAACCCCGTTCCCGCGGCAGCATTCATCACGTTCACGAATTTAGCTCTGATTATGGCCTGGTTGGAGGCGTTGGGGTTCAGTTTAATCTGTCAAAAAATCTGGTGCTGGACACATCATGGGAATACTCATGGTTACGGAATAATCGCATCAGCTCATGGGGAATGGGTTTAGGGTATCGTTTCTGATGCCTCGAACCAATAAACGGAGAGAATACCATCACCAAAAAAATGATCGCGTCTGCAGCTGCCGGTAAAAGGGTGAGAAGCGTCATTTACCTGGGAAAGGTATTAAATAAACAAAAGTAAGCACGTTGTTCACGCTGATGGCTGCAGGCAACTGTGATATTCACCTCAGTTTTCTGGCAATTATTGGAGCCCGGCACGGACTGTGATGTGGGAGATCGTGTATCTTAATTTTTTTCATCAAGCCTGTGTAATGAAACTACTGTCCAGAATTGGACTTTTTTATTACTGATACCTGTCACAAAATTAAGCTATTGCTCATTACGCCTTCAGGATTTTCTCAAGCGCAAGGATATCTATCGCGGTATTCATGTATTGATACACATCAACAAAACGAGTGTGCTCAGTTATAAAACTGATGTTTTCATCAGTGGCAGATATTAATTCCATGTTTTTGTGAATAAACAGTTAATGGTTCGTGTTTTTAATGCATGCAGAGTGTCGTCTGCTGGGCGCATTCAGTGGAAAATTCTTAATAAAAGTCTCATATTGGATCTAAGATCTGATTGGTTGATCTATGGTAGTGTTTTGTTCTACTATGGCTTTGTAAAGAAACGTCGTTATTTTCAACAAACATTCCTTAAGGAAAGGGACCGCTATGGCTGATACGTTCCAGAACGAGGTGCCCAAGGCACGCATAAATCTTAAATTAAGCCTGCATACAGGCGGTGCGCAGAAGAAAGTCGAACTGCCGCTTAAGCTCCTCACCGTCGGTGATTTCAGTAATGGTAAAGAGAGCCGTCCATTATCTGAAAGAGAAAAAATTAACGTCAATAAAAATAACTTCAACAGCGTACTTTCGGAATTTAACCCGGAGGTAAATCTGACCGTGCAGAACACGCTGGCCGGCGAGGGGGCGGAAGAAAATGTGAAACTGAATTTCTCCGATATTAAAGATTTCGAGCCTGAGCAGGTGGCCCGTCAAATCCCTCAGCTCCGCGCCATGCTGGCGATGCGTAATTTATTACGCGATCTCAAATCCAATCTCCTTGATAACGCCACTTTCAGAAAAGAGCTCGAGAAAATTCTTAAAGACCCGGCGCTGTCTCAGGAATTACGCGACGATATGAGTGCACTGGCCCCGAAATAAGCGGCGTGCGTTATTTAATGGATTAACCGGGAATATGCTGATGTCTGTAAATTCTGAAAACGCCTCCGCACAGGGGCAGACCACCGTACTGGAAAAAGAGAGCGTTTATGCCTCCCTGTTTGAAAAAATCAACCTGACTCCGGCTTCCAGCCTGGGTGATATTAACGCGTTTCTGGATGATGCGGCGCTGTCTGACGCGCCGGCTGGCGAGCGCCTGACGGCGGCGATGCAGGTATTTATGGACTGTATCCGCAAGTCCGGTCAGCAGGTTGAGAAACTCGACAAAACGCTGATTGACCACCACATCGCGGAGCTGGACTTCCAGATCAGCCGCCAGCTGGACGCGGTGATGCACCACCCCGAGTTCCAGAAGGTGGAATCCCTCTGGCGCGGCCTGAAGCAGCTGGTGGACGGTACCGACTACCGCCAGAACGTCAAAACCGAAATTCTGGACGTGTCTAAAGACGATCTGCGCCAGGACTTTGAAGACGCGCCGGAACTGATCCAGAGCGGACTCTACTGGCACACCTATACCGCTGAATATGACACCCCGGGCGGTGAGCCGATTGGCTCGGTGATCTCCTCCTATGAATTCGACGCCAGCCCGCAGGACGTGGCGCTGCTGCGCAACATCTCTAAGGTGTCTGCTGCCGCGCACATGCCGTTTATCGGCGCCGTCGGGCCGAAATTCTTCCTGAAAGACTCCATGGAAGAGGTCGCCGCGATTAAAGACATCGGCAACTACTTCGATCGCGCCGAGTACATCAAGTGGAAGTCCTTCCGCGACACCGACGATTCGCGCTATATCGGCCTGGTGATGCCGCGCGTGCTGGGGCGTCTGCCGTACGGTCCGGACACCGTGCCGGTGCGCAGCTTTAACTATGTCGAGCAGGTGAAAGGCCCGGATCACGAGAAATACCTGTGGACCAGCGCGTCGTTCTCCTTCGCCTCCAACATGGTGAAGAGCTTCGTCAATAACGGCTGGTGCGTGCAGATCCGTGGCCCGCAGGCCGGTGGTGCGGTGAAAGATCTGCCGATCCACCTGTATGACCTCGGCACCGGTAACCAGGTGAAAATCCCGTCTGAGGTGATGATCCCGGAAACCCGCGAGTTTGAATTCGCCAACCTGGGCTTTATCCCGCTGTCTTACTACAAGAACCGCGACTACGCCTGCTTCTTCTCGGCGAACTCCGCCCAGAAACCGGCCCTGTACGACACCGCCGACGCGACGGCGAACAGCCGTATCAACGCGCGCCTGCCGTACATCTTCCTGCTGTCGCGTATTGCGCACTACCTGAAGCTTATTCAGCGCGAAAACATCGGCACCACCAAGGATCGCCGTCTGCTGGAGCTGGAGCTGAACACCTGGGTGCGGGGTCTGGTGACGGAAATGACCGATCCGGGCGACGAGCTGCAGGCTTCCCACCCGCTGCGCGATGCGAAGGTGGTGGTGGAAGATATCGAGGACAACCCGGGCTTCTTCCGCGTGAAGCTGTTTGCGGTGCCGCACTTCCAGGTGGAAGGCATGGACGTGAATCTGTCTCTGGTAAGCCAGATGCCGAAAGCGAAAGCGTAAGGCGGGAGCAGGGATGAAAATTTATCGTCCGCTGTGGAACGAGGGGGCGCTGCTGTCCCCTCAGCAGTTCCAGCAACAGTCTGAATGGGAGGCCTTTCGCAGCGCGGGCGTTGCGGCTCTCTCATCGCCATTTGCGTGGGGCGTAGAGCGGGTTGAATTTGATGAAAGGCTGCTGGTTTCGGGCCTTCTTCAGGTTACATACCTGCGGCTCTGGCTGCCTGACGGCACGCTGGTAGACACAACGGTCAGCGATTTGCCGCCGGAGCCGCGCGAGCTCGGGACCTCGCAGTATTCGGACGCGGTTACGGTGGTGATCGCCCTTCCGCTCATGCAGTACGGGCTGAACAACGTGCAGCAGGAATCGGTTTTGGCAGACCGACCGCTCCGCTATCGGGAAGAGTGGGTCAATATCCAGGACGCGTTTGGCAGCGAGGAGGAATCCGTTGCTGTCGCCCGCTATAACCTGGCGATCCGTTTTGAACATGAGGATAACGCTTCGTGGCGGTGCTGCCCGGTTGCGCGTCTGATTCGCGACGGACAAGGGTGGCGTCAGGATCCGGCATTCATTCCGCCAATGGCACTGTTCTCTTCAAGCCCGTCGATGAGGGAAAGACTGGTGCTGCTGAACCGCCAACTGCGCTCCCGTCGCCAGCGCCTGATGTCCATGCGTCGTGAAAGCAACGAGCGTCTGGCAGATTTCGCGGTGGCAGACGTCTCTCTGTTCTGGCTGCTCAATGCACTGAACTCCCATGCAAGAGTACTGACGGAATTTGAACGTTTTCCCGATCGTCATCCAGAACAGGTGTGGGCGGAGCTTGCGCGTCTGGCCGGCAGTATGCTGACGTTTTCTCTCGACAGCGATTTGGACGCCATTCCCGGCTATGACCATGCTGCACCCGAAAAAACGTTTCCGCCACTGTTTGAACTGATTACCGGCCTGCTGGAAGCCAGCCTGCCGTCACGAGTGATTGCGCTGGAGATGTCCAGACCGGACGAGCAGACATGGAAAGCCTCGCTGCACGATATTCGTCTGCGCGAAGAGGCCGATCTTTATCTGTCCGTCAGATCTGACGTTCCTGCGTGGCAGGTAGCAGAGAAATTCCCGGCGTTGTGTAAGGCGGGTTCACCGGATGATGTCAGTGCTATTTCGTCAGTCGCCCTGCAGGGGATCCCGCTTATTGCAGTTAATCGCGTTCCTGCAGCGCTGCCGGTACGGATGGAGAATCAGTACTTCGCGCTGGACATGGAAAGTGCTGCCGCCCGGGACATGCTGGAACAGGGCATTTGCATGTTCTACGTGCCGGCGCTGTTGGGAAGGCTTGAGCTAGAACTGTTTGCGGTGCTGCGGTCATGAGAAAAGACATTGATATTGATGAACTGATGGCGGAAACCTGGCTCACCGTCACTCTGCTTCAGCAGGGGGCAACGACGCCAGATGGTGATGTGCTTTATGAAAAGTGCTCTAAGCACGTAGAGAGTGTGCGCGAAGTGCTGGATCGTGCTGGATACGACGAGGCCAGCATTGAACATATTTCCTACGCACAGTGCGCGTTGCTTGACGAAGTGGTCATGAGCAGAGCGCCGAGCGAGGGCAATGATATTGAGGCAGGTCAGGCTGCCTGGCGAAAAGCGCCGTTGCAGGCCCGCTATTTTGGTTCATTACACGCAGGCGAAGCCCTCTGGGATCGTATCGCAGAGGTGTTGCGCCAGCCCGCGCCGAATATGGCCGTTCTGACCTGTTTTCACCGGGTGATCGCGCTGGGCTTCCGCGGATTGTACAGCATAAGCTCTGTCAGTCAGTCGCAGCGCGAAGAGGTGATCAAGGCCCTTGCTGAGCGAGTGCCGCCTCTGGACGCGGATATCTCTCTGGTTGTGCGCCGGACCGGAAAGCACCGCTACAGCCTGCTGCGTTCAGTATGGTTCTGGGTTGCTGCGGCTGTTGTGGTTACGGGCATTGTGTGGTGGGGAGGGCACCTCTGGCTTCAGTCACTGTTGTCAGAGCAGTTACCGGAGTTACCTCACTAATGCGTAAATCAGCCCTGGTATCTCTGGTCTTTCACGTTCTGGCGGGTGTTGCGGCGCTCGTATGGCTGCTGTGGGGATTCATACCGGCAGGCACGCTGTTAAAAATCATCATGACGGTGTGCATTGTTGCGCTAGCTCTCTGGCTGGTATGGAAAAAAGGTCGCCCCGGTCAGAGGGTGGCGGAGGGGGAAACATCCCTCTGCGATCTCCCGCTTTTTGATGCCGGTGGGCCCGTTGTTCTCGTGTGTGGGGATGAGCTGGACGCATTATTCAAGGGACAAACGCTGCGCAAAACCGCGCAGGGCTGGTGGCTGCGGGTGAATGACGTCAACAGGCTGAGCGACATTGTTCGCGATATTCACGAACAGCAGCCGCGTCATACCGGACAGATCTCCGTTATGTATTCCTGCCAGCCTGACAGGCATCAGGATGAAGCCGTGCTGAGAGCATCCCTGAAAGCGTTACGCCAGCAAATGAAGCAATTGAGTCAGATAGCCGGATTTCCCGTGCCGGTCATTCTGAGCGGCGAGTTTTCCGGCCCGGAAACCCCATGGCTTGTTGTGCGTAGCGACAAACCGGTTGTTTATCCGGTCGATGAGACGCCGCAGGCTCTGGATGACTGGCAACAGGAAAATCATCTGGCGCTGATGCCAGTCCTACGGGAAGCGTTTGCTTTTATGCGCACCATCCTGATGGATGAGCTGGCAAAAGAAGATCGGCTCTTTCCGGCGGTTTATCCGTTTGCGGTCGCATTTCGAAGTGGGAAGGTATCTGGTGACGCGTCTTCGCTGTGGTCGCACCACCTGTGTCGTCTGACGCATTTAATTTTGCCGCAGGCAGTTGGAACATCTGAAGTTTCGGGGCGTTTTCCGGACGCGGTGTTGCCGATTCTTGCGCCTTACTGCGCTCCCGTACAGGGGGGACAGAGAACTCGTCGTCTCGTCTTATGGATTCTGGCATGCGCTCTGACTGCGTTGGTTTTTTCCGCCGTCAATAACGCGGCGCTGATTCGCCAGGTAGGAATGGATTTGCAGCGCTGGTATGCCATACCCATGAACCACTACGAGCCCAAAGCGCGGTCGCTTGTTGCACTTAAACAAGATGCCCTTCTGCTGGAGCGCTGGCAGCGGCAGGGGGAACCCATCAGGTATGCTTTGGGATATTACCCTGACCAGCGTTTATGGCTGGCATTACAGCAGGCGATTGACACGTATGTGCCCCCTCCGGCACCTGCGCCAAAGCCACAGCCCAAAATTATCCGCCTCGACAGCATGTCGCTCTTCGACACCGGGAAATGGCAGCTGAAGCCCGGCTCGACGAAGCTGCTGGTGAACTCGCTGGTCGGCATTAAGGCAAAGCCGGGCTGGCTGATTGTGGTGGCGGGCCATACCGACAGCACGGGCGACGATAAATCCAACCAGGTGCTCTCCCTGAAACGTGCTGAGTCGGTGCGCGACTGGATGCGCGATACCGGCGACGTGCCGGAAAGCTGTTTTGCGGTGCAGGGCTACGGTGAAAGCCGCCCTGTCGCCACCAACGACACGACAGAAGGCCGCGCGCTGAACCGCCGTGTCGAAATCAGTCTGGTGCCGCAGGCGAATGCCTGCCAGCTGCCGGGCAACACACCCGCGTCATCGCAGGATGATGACGTCTCAAAAAATGAAATGGAGTAATTAACATGGCAATTCCTGTTTATCTGTGGCTGAAGGACGACGGCGGCGCGGACATTAAAGGTTCCGTGGACGTGAAGGACCGTGAAGGCAGCATCGAAGTGGTGGCGCAGGAGCATAACCTGTACATCCCGACCGACAACAACACCGGCAAGCTGACCGGCACGCGTATCCACACGCCGTTCCTGTTCACCAAGGAAATCGACTCCTCCAGCCCGTACCTGTACAAGGCGGTGACCACCGGTCAGACCCTGAAATCGGCGGAGTTCAAATGGTACAAAATCAACGACGCGGGCCAGGAAGTGGAGTACTTCAACACCAAGCTTGAGAACGTGAAGCTGGTGAAGGTGAATCCGAAGATGCACGACATCAAGGATCCGGCTTTCGAGAAGCACAACCACCTCGAGCAGATTGAACTGCGCTACGAAAAAATTACCTGGACCTATAAAGACGGCAACATCATTCATTCCGATTCCTGGAACGAACGTACTACCGCTTAACGGCCCGAAGCAGACGGTTATCCGTCTGCTTTTTTTGCTGAGCGCCCGTTCTGACGGGCCCTGAGCAAAAACACACAATCTGCCTGCCTGACCTGATGCGCTTTGGTATGTCTACAGCGACGGGCGGTAGCGTGCCCGGAACTGATAAAGAGAGAATCTCATGGAAAACCCAGCCATCCTGTTACGCCGTCTTAATCCCTACTGCGCCCGCGCGATGGAAGGTGCCGCCTCCCTGTGCCAGACCCGCGCCCATGCGGAAATCCTGCCCGAGCACTGGCTGCTGAAGCTGCTGGAGCAGGGCGAGGGCGACCTGACGGTGCTGGCCCGCCGCTACGAATGGGATATGGATGCGATATGGCAGGCCCTGCTGGGGTTTATGGACGCGCTGCCGCGCTCGGTGCGCAGCCGCCCGCAGCTCTCGGACGGTATTCAGGCCCTGATGCAGGACGCCTGGCTGCACGCCTCGCTGGCGGGCGAGGCGCATATCCGCAGCATTCACCTCCTGATGGCGCTGGCGGAGAAACCGTCCCGGGTACGCTGCGATGGCCTGTGGCCGCTGCTGACCCTGGCGCAGAGCCAGCTTGAGCGCCTGCGCCCGCTGCTGGATGCGCAGTCGGACGAGCGTCCGGAAGTGCAGCAGGAGGCGGAACTGGCGCAGGGCGGTGAGGTGGAGTTTGTCGGCCGTCCGGTGAATTCCGGTATAAAGGAAGGGGAGCTGAACCCGGCGCTGCAGAACGCGCTGGACAAGTTCACCCTTGACGTTACCGCCCGCGCCCGGGAGGGGAAAATCGACCCTGTGTTCGGCCGCGACAACGAAATCCGCCAGATGGTGGATATCCTGTCCCGCCGCCGCAAGAACAACCCGATACTGGTCGGCGAGCCGGGCGTCGGCAAGACCGCCCTCGTGGAGGGGCTGGCGCTGCGTATTGCGGACGGCAACGTGCCGGACGCGCTGAAGCCGGTCACCGTGCGCACTCTCGACCTCGGCCTGCTGCAGGCGGGGGCGGGGGTCAAGGGGGAGTTCGAGCAGCGCCTGAAAAACATCATTGAGGCGGTGCAGCAGTCGCCGCTGCCGGTGCTGCTGTTCATTGATGAAGCCCACACGATTATCGGGGCGGGCAACCAGGCGGGCGGGGCCGATGCGGCCAACCTGCTGAAGCCGGCCCTGGCAAGAGGCGAACTCAGAACCATCGCCGCCACCACCTGGAGCGAGTACAAGCAGTACTTCGAGCGCGACGCCGCGCTGGAGCGCCGCTTCCAGATGGTGAAAGTGGACGAGCCGGACGACGACACCGCCTGCCTGATGCTGCGCGGCCTGAAGTCGCGCTACGCGGAGCATCACGGTGTGCACATTACGGATGAAGCGGTGAAGGCGGCGGTTACCCTCTCCAGACGCTACCTCACCGGCCGCCAGCTGCCGGACAAGGCGGTGGACCTGCTGGACACGGCCTCCGCCCGCATCCGCATGAGCCTGGATACGGTGCCGGAACAGCTGACCTGTCTTAAAGCGCAGCTCACGGCGCTGGATATGGAGAAGCAGGCGCTGCTGGAGGATATCGCGGTGGGCAACTGCGCGCACGGCGAACGGCTGGCCGCCATCGAAAAGGATGAAATCCGCATCATCCTGCAGCTCGACGAGCGGGAAACGCAGTACGGCCGGGAGCTGAAACTCACGGAAGAACTGCTCGCCTGCCGCACCGATATCTCCCGCCAGGCGGACATTGCCGACCTGCAGAACCAGCTTGTCGCCGTGCAGCAAAATGCCCCGCTGCTGGGGCTTGACGTGGATGCGCGCACCGTCGCCACGGTCATCGCCGACTGGACCGGCGTGCCGCTCTCCTCTCTGATGAAGGACGAGCAGACGGAGCTGCTGAGCCTTGAGAATAACCTCGGCAAACGCGTGGTGGGCCAGGACGCGGCGCTGAACGCCATCGCGCAGCGACTGCGCGCCTCGAAAACAGGGCTCTCGCCGGAGAACGGCCCGCAGGGCGTGTTCCTGCTGGTTGGCCCGAGCGGGACCGGCAAGACCGAAACCGCGCTGGCGCTGGCGGACGAGCTTTTCGGCGGCGAGAAATCCCTTATCACCATCAACCTCTCCGAGTATCAGGAGCCGCACACCGTCTCCCAGCTCAAGGGTTCCCCGCCGGGCTACGTCGGCTACGGCCAGGGCGGCATTCTCACCGAAGCGGTGCGCAAGCGCCCGTACAGCGTGGTGCTGCTGGATGAAGTCGAGAAGGCCCACCGCGACGTGATGAACCTGTTTTATCAGGTATTCGACCGGGGATTCATGCGCGACGGCGAGGGGCGCGAAATCGACTTCCGCAACACGGTTATCCTGATGACGTCGAACCTCGGCAGCGACCACATTATGCAGATGCTGGACGAACGACCGGAGTCCACTGAATCAGACCTGCATGAGCTGCTGCGCCCGCTGCTGCGCGACCACTTCCAGCCCGCGCTGCTGGCGCGCTTCCAGACGGTGGTTTACCGCACGCTGGCACAGGACGCCATGCGAATCATCGTGGGCATGAAGCTGGAGCAGGTGAGCAAACGTCTCAACCGTCACTACGGAATGACAACCCATATCAGCGAAAGCCTGTCCGATGCGCTGACCGCCGCCTGCCTGCTGCCGGATACCGGGGCGCGCAACGTCGACAGCCTGCTTAACCAGCAGATTCTGCCAGTGCTGAGCCAGCAGCTGCTGAGCCATATGGCGGCGGGGCAGAAGCCGCAGCATCTGACGCTGGGCTGGGATGAGGAAGAGGGGATTGTGCTGGCATTTGACGAACAAGCAGAAGGAGAAGCGTCATGAACAGTTCCCTGATCAACAAGGCTACCGATGCGGTGCAGCAACTCCTGGGCCAGTCACGTTACCGGGTTGATGTTCATGACTGTGCTGAGTTTCTGGATGTGTTGCGCTACAGCGCGGTGGAATCCCTCAGCGAGCCCTGGCGGTATGACGTGGCGGTCACCTGCTCCTCTGCGGATATTGCCTGCGACACGCTACTGCTGAAACCGGCGTCATTTACCTTCCAGACCCCGGTGTTTGACGGGGCCCCGGCGCTGCCGGTCCGGACGCTTTACGGGGTGGTGGAGTCATTTCGCCGGATATCCACGTCCGGTGAGGATACCCGTTACGCGCTGACGCTGGTTCCCCGCATCGCGCTTTTGGGTTTTACAAAGGGCAGTCAGATTTTCCTCAACCAGTCGGTCACGGAAGTGGTTGAACAGGTACTGCGTAAACACGGCCTGGAAGGACCCGATTTTGAGTTCCGGCTCTCCCGGGAATATCCCTCCCGGGAGCTCATCACCCAGTGGCGGGAAACAGACCTTGAGTTTATCCAGCGCCTGCTGGCGGAGGTGGGCATTTACTGGCGCTATGAAATGGACAGCCGTCTTGAACAGGACGTGGTGATTTTCCAGGACAGCCAGCAGCAGTATGAATTTGGCGTCACGCTGCCATTGCGCAGCCAGGCCGGGATGAGTGACAGCGGCCAGGAGAGCATCTGGGATATTCAGACCGCATACAATGTGGTGAGCGGGAGTGTGGTCACCCGTGACTACAACTACCGCGAAGCGCTGACCCCTCAGGACAGCGCCGAAAGTATTTTCAGCAAGGAAGGGATCACCACCGGGGAAACGTACCATTATGCGGAACCCTTCCTGTCAGCGGGTGATACTGAAAGTACAGAGAGCGGGGCATACTTCGCCCGTCTGCGTCACGAACGCATTCTGAACGCGCAGTATCGCGTCAGCGGGCATTCCTCCAGCCCTCATCTGGCCCCGGGTCAGGTACTGGAAACAGACGGCACGTTACCCGATGCCGTGAAAGAAGGCATCCTCATCACCACGGTGCGCACCAGCGGTTCGCGCAAAAGTAGCTTTACGCTGACGTTTGAAGGGATCCCCTACAGCGAAACGGTCTGTTATCGTCCGGCACCGCTCAGTCGCCCGGTGATATCCGGTTCACTTCCGGCCCGGGTGGAAAGCACACAGAAAGGCGACACCTATTCCTGGCTAGACACGGAAGGACGCTACCGCGTGAAGCTGGACTTCGACCGCAACAGTGCTGAACAGGGGTATGCCTATCTGTGGCTGCGGCTGGCTAAACCCTATGCCGGAGATACCTACGGATTTCACTCGCCGCTTCTCGACGGAACGGAAGTGGCCGTTGTTTTTGACGGCGGGGATCCGGATCGGCCGTACATCGCTTATGCCCTGCACGATTCAGAACACCCGGACCATGTTACCAGTGATAATCATACGCGGAACGTGTGGCGCACGCCGGCGAACAATAAGCTGCGGATGGAGGATAAGCGCCAGGAAGAGCATATAAAGCTCGCGACAGAATATGGCAAAACGCAGCTGAATATGGGTCATCTGGTCAACGGTCAGCGAGAAAAACGCGGCGCCGGTTTTGAATTGCGTACGGATGAGCATGGTGCAGTACGTGCGGCAAAGGGTCTGTTCCTGACGGCGGATGCCCAGGCCAGAGCCCAGGGCCCGGTGCTGGAAATGGCCCCTGCCATCAACCAGATTAACCAGGCCAACAGCCAGATGCAGGCGCTGAACAGCGCCGCCGAAGCTGCCGGAGCCCTGGTCACTGATATCAATACCCAGATTAGTTTTGTGACCGACAAAATCAAAGACCTCCAGTCTGCGGTCCTGCTGGGTAGCGCGCCGCAGGGGGTGGCACTGACCTCAGGTGCACATCTTCAGCTCAGCAGTACCCGCAACACCATGATCAATGCAGGCCAGCACCTTGATATCGGTGCGATGAAAAATCTGTCCGTAACGGCAGAAAAAGCCCTGGGTCTGTTTGTGCATAAAGACGGGGCGAAGCTGGTTGCCAACCAGGGAGACATCGAGATTCAGGCTCAGCACAACACGATGGCCCTGTTTTCTGAAAAGCAGCTGACGGTGACCAGTAGTGAAGATGAAATTATTATCAGCACCCCGGAAACCCTGACGCTGAACGGCGGCGGGTCTTACCTGAGGCTGAGTAAGAACGGTATTGAACATGGTTCATCTGGTGAGTTCATTATGAAGACGTCTGACTATCTGGTACCAGGCACAGGCGCAAATCTCCCCAACGAAACACCTAATTTCAGCCTGACGGATATCACTCAGGAAAATAAAATGAGCAGTAAGTCATTTAATGACTAAGGGCTGATGATGGATCCATTAATTCCACATATGCGTAATGTGTTTTTATTTTCATTTTTGCTTTGTTTATCAAATTTTACACTGGCATCCGAGCAAACAAGCCCAGAAAGCATCGTGTACAATTTTTATAAGTCATATTTGAAAGAAGAATCATCGAACAACAGTCGATTTCTCAACCAATATGTTTCTGATGCATTAATGAAAAGCATTAACGACTCAATGATGTGTAGTTATGATTCTGATGATTCAGTGTCGGCAGAAGAACTCGAAGGAAAATGTACACAAAAGCGCGAATGCAAGCAGTTTAAAGGGCGTTATATTTGTAACTGGAATGGTGCTTGGGTTGATACTGATGTTGATTATTTTACAAAATCACAAGATATTTATCCTTCATGGAAAGTAAGTATCAGTACCTTTGATGTATCTCAGAAAAAGAATGACTCTTCAGTCAACGTTATTTTAGGAGCGGGTTGCGAGCTTAAAGTTAAATTTAAGGTTATTCTAGAAAGAATTGATGGGAAGTGGAAAATCACCAGCGTAACGGAACAATAATAACGTGGTCATTTTCTAAATTTCTCACCTCGACTACTCGTACAAATACCAACATATCTACGGAGAGACGTTCATGTTGAAGAAGATTGTTTTTGCTTGCTGCTTATTCTGCGTGGCCAATATAGCCTCAGCTACAGCAAACAATAGTTCAATTCCTGGGGGGGTTGTTGCAAATTTTTATCATGATTACCTTGTCGCGTCTGAAATGCCTGATATGGAATCAGCTGATAAACTAACTCAAAAAGCTATTTTTGAATATACAACTGAGCATCTCAGAAGTCTGCGGGATAATGATGAATCGGGTGCTGATTATTTTGTCGATGCCCAGGATATATGTGAAGAATGGAAAGACAGCATTAATGTGGAAACTATTTCAGAGAATGACCAAGTAGCACAAGTGAAGCTAACATTAGGATATGGTAAGGGCGTATCCCTGTATGCCATTAACCTGGTTAAAGAAAACGGGAACTGGTTAATGGATTCTGTTAAGCCCATATCTCATAGTAGTATTTATTGCCCTCGACAAGCAGAGGGGGGAGAATAAATGCTGGACAAGAATGTCGCAGTTAGTGTTTTAAACACTCAAGCCCTGGCCAGAGCGAAAATTAACGCTGAAAATTTCAAAAATGGCATAGATAAAAAACTTAAATATGGTGAGTCAAAATGTGCCCGCTATGTTAAAAAAGCATTAATCGCTGGAGGGGCATCTGCAAAAAATTCAGGAATTGAATCAGCTAAAAATTATGGCCCATGGCTGCTTGAAAATAACTTTAAAGTTGTTGATAACGCTACAACAGTGCGTACTGGCGGTGTATTCACAATTTCTGGTCAGCAAGTGGGGGATGTTGTCGTAATCCAGGCAGCACCACATCATGTGCATGGTCATATGGCGATGTTTAATGGTACACACTGGGTATCTGATTTTGTCCAGGAAAGGGGGTTCTATCCTGCCCAGATATATCGTGATCAAAACATACCCTATGCACTTTATCGTTATGGCGATAATACCACATCAGAGCAGAACGCCTCGGCTACCCAAAAAGGAAAAATTAAAATTGTTTGGCCTATTCCCTCTAACAACCGAGGCAGTGAATTTGGGAACCTGGAGGATATCCTTTCCCACCTGGATGGAGAGTCAACCGGACAATACGCTATTGGCCGTAGTGGGATGTGGCATGGCGGTATTCATATCACGCATATCACGACTCCGTGGTGTGCTCTCAGTGGCAAAGCACCTTTGGAGGCATTCGATTTCCCGGTTGCTTTCAAAGGCGAGCAGGCTATACGTTGCATGGCAGATGGGGAAATCATTGCCTATCGTGTCTGCAATGATTATATGACACTTGCCTGGGAATCCGGTCCGCTGAGTTTTTCGGGTTCATTCGTTCTGGTAAAACACTATATTCAGCCGGGTGAAAAAGAAACAAGTGGACTGCATTTCTACACCCTGTATATGCATCTTGCGCCGTATTCAGCTTATGAGGCCGAAGCAGAAAATCAGTGGGTCATTCAGGATACTCTAAGAGCATATTCTGAAATGGACTGGCTGACGGCAAAATTGACTTCAGATAAAACTTCTCCACAAATCGCCGGGCACATGCCTAAAGGGGCTAGAGTGGAGTGGGACCCAGCAGACAGCAATCTTAACGCCACAGGAAGTAACAAGAGAAAATACGGACTTGTGACGCTAAAGGGTTTACCAGAAGAAACCAGCAGTACTCTCACTCCTGGTCAGCGCTATTGGGTTGTTGTGGATAATAACAATATTAAGTCAGCGCCGGGGGCCGGTCCAGGCTGGTGGCGACACTTGCTTCCTCCCGCAAAGGAAGTCATGGTATTTGATAAAACGGTAAGTCTCAATTCACCATTGGCTATTATGGCCGGTGACCCGATTGGGCACATGGGCTACTATCAGGCACCAAAGGATGGGGGATATGAGGCGAGATATCAGGTGCATATTGAATGTACCAGCATGGATGATAACCTGGAAAAATTCCTGACCAATCCAGATAAAGTGGGGGAGAAAAACCCACTCTGGCTGAAGTATTCTCCGGGCCTTTCTCTGTACACAAAAGATGTCGCGAAAGGCACCTTCGCAAAGGGGGGAACGTCTACAACGCGGACAGGCATTCTTCCGTTGAGCAAAGTCACAACTGAAACTGATATTTCAACAAAGCAAGAATACTGGCAGCTGCGACCGGAAAATGCCTATGTGCCCAAAGGTCTGGCGGAGCCTCAACTTCTGTCACAGTATGATTTGGCAAAGTTGGGTTTCAGAACTGAAACCGTAGAGCCTGTCAGCTTTGATTACCTGGATGGAAAAAACCAGCCAGTTGGATTTTTCCGCAGCCTTATCAACTCGCTCTATGAGGCTGCGACCGGTGACACGCGAACCAGTCATGCACTGGTAAAGCATAATTATCAGCGCCTTCTTGATAAAATTGATAGTGGAAACGACCGTTACTCTCCGATGGAATACTGGAGAGCACTTCATAATCCTGACTATCGTGACGTCATTCAGAAAACAATCGTAAAACATCCCAGCGACTGGTATTTCAAAAAAGGCGATGCTATCTGGCAACCATTCCTGAATGCACTGAAGAAAGATGCTCCTGAATGGAAAAAATACAGCGAAGATTTTCTTGATAAAATGGCATGGATGCAGGATGTCACCACGGAGAAGCTAGGCCCCTCGTTATGGCATATGCATCCTATAATGTTTCTAGGGGCAATGATTCGCATAAAAAAACGACATTCGGGACTTTTCACTGTACAAGATGGGAAAGAAGCTTTACGTAAAATATATGATAAATACGGTAAAGACATGTCTGTGATAGTTGAAAGAATGTTTCGTATCGAGACCAAACACTTTACTTCTGGTCAATATCAACATTGTGGTGCTCCTGGTATGGAGGTACATGGTGCTCCTCCAGCATACGGATGGAGTTCTGACTTTTTCTCGCAACATCCAGAATATCAACCGACTGGGATTTGGAGTAAAAAAGAAGGAAGAGGGTTAAGTGGGCAGGGAGGAAATGCCCAAGTCACAGATAAGCCAAAACAATTTGTAGTATTCGATTCTGTTGAGAGTTCAATGGAATATATTGTGTACTATATTAATAAGCACGGCGGAAACTATGCCCGATGGTACTCAACCCAAGACTCAGCACAAAAACTATATAGAGAAGAATGTGGGGCAATCAAACCCAAATTCACGAATGAGTTTTCTGAGGTAAATTCATGATTAAATTTAAAGCACTTCCTTTTGTTTTGTTGACTTACTCTATCTCAGCATTTTCTAGTGTTACTGATGATGATTTTGATAGATGCTCACAATTCTTGGATAAAATAGTAGCTTCCAGTAATGCAAGTTTGATAAAAGAGTTGAAAGTGAATAGGAGTCTCATTAAAGCAGATGTTGACAGTGTCAGTGGCAATGATATAAATGCTAAAGTTCAATTCAATAAAAGTCAGTCAACTGACACTCCAGGCGAAGGCTTTCTTTTATGGGTGAAATATGATTACCTCAAATTCAATTTGGAGGATGTTACTATTGATCCAGATAATCCAGAAAAATTAAGTTTTGATAATAGATACGCGTCAGTATACCTCAACTGCCTGAACAAAAAAGTAATTTTCAAAGTCAATGGTGATTCCCGATTACAGTTTTATAAAGATGATAAATTATCAACCCCAGAAAACGGTGTATTTATCCTACCAGGGGAATATGTGGAAGTTGAAAGAAACTCAGGGAGCGCTTCGTATGTTAAATATCAAGCAAAGGACGGAGTGGTATATTCTTCCTGGGTGGATTCTAGCCGCATACAGAAATATTCCCCAGGTACCATTAAACACTAAAAACTTATTCTTCAAAGTTACTTTCTATATTGAAAGGTAGCCAGATGAAAAGCAGAGGATTGAAATGATTAAAATCATGCTATCCATCTTATTATATGGTTTCTCCTGCTATACTTTTGCTGGCGATTTTTGTTCGGAGTTGTCCAAAACAGCTGAGAAGGAACAAGAATATGTAGATCATTCTATGAACATTTATAAAGTCACATCAAAAACAAGACTTTACTTTAATAGCGTGCCGAGTGAACAATACAAGATTAACAATGCTTTTATAATTAACGGTGATGTAGTTTCAGGATACACCACTCTTAATGGATATTTGTTTGCATCATATTTCAAGAAAAATGGCGATTCGGTCGATGGATGGCTCAAACTATCAGATTTAAAAAATACCGGATATACCAGTGGTCCATCAAGTGACGAACAAACTGTTTTTAATATTATTCCAGATGTCATTAAGAAAAACGCACTGACTACAGCACCTGAAAAATGTATCAACATCAGTGGAGATGACACTGACAATAAATACTACAAATTCGCTATAACCAAAAAATCACTTGAAGAATGTAAAAACGTGCAACTCACTCCTTTTAGCATCTTGGTAAAAAAAGGGACTCAAGAAATTTACACAAATCAAGGAGATGATATTGATAAATTCTACCCAATCGAATGAAGTAAAAAATCGAATCACATAAAATACTGATTGCTATAGAAAGGAGATAATACGCCAACATCAGCCTTAGATATGATGGAATTTATGATAGGGCATTTAGGCTAACGGGCAACCTAGGTCTCACAAAAATCCACTGCGTAAGAAATATACTGAACTATTTTTCCGAAAATGAGGCATGCATTTGTAGATGAAATCAAAGGGGAGAGTAAATGAAGGCTTTATAAAAGAATAAGGGTTCTATTACTTTCGTTGTTGCCGTTGTCCATCTCCTTTGCTGCAAGCCCGGAGCAGTGCCACTCATATTTTACTGAGTTAGTGAGGAGCAGTAACTATCCATTTAATGAATGGAATGTAAAACCCAACAAAATAAAATTAATAATTGATGAAGATGATAACTCGATTATAAGCGCGAAATTAGTGATCGATACCGATGGTTCAGGCATAATTGGATGGGTTTTATTTGACAAACGCAAGGCAGAGTTGTTTAACACAACCATCGAACCAGAAAACCCAATTAAACTGACCTATAACAATGAATGCGAAAAAGCTCAAAAATATTGCCTTTCAGGTGAAGTTATTTATCAGGTTCAAAGTAAGAAGCGTGTGTGCTTTTTTGAGAGATCTGATTCCGGCATGAAAAAAACAAACACTTTTATTGTCAATGGTGATTATGTTCAGCGATTGGAAACGCAGAACAAATACACCCAAGTTTCTTATCAAACAAAGTCAGGGGCTACAGTTACAGGCTGGGTTGAGTTGGCCTCATTGAGACAAATTGACTTTAAAAGCACCTGGTAAGAAACGCACATTACATATGTAAAGCAAAAGCACCTTTCCAGGGAACTCAGAGAAATGAGGTAAATTTATGCTTCAAATTATTCGTAAAGGCGATAAAACCACTCACGGCGGTTCGGTACTGACCGCTTCAGAAACGATGAAATTCGGTGGTATCGGCGTTGCCCGTAAAGGCGACAAAGTGTCCTGCCCGGTTCCGGGACATGGCCCTACAACTATCATAGAAGGCAATCCTGATTATCTCGATCATGGTATCCCGGTTGCATTTCACGGCCACAAATGTGCCTGTGGTTGCACATTGATCAGTTCATTTGCCGCTGCAAAGGTTGCCTGATTATGCCCGTCTGGCTGGATGCCATCCCTGAAAAGGCTCCTAAGGTAGCGCGTCCCGGCACCCGTCGCTGGCTGCTGTTCCTGGCATTTGTCATGCTGGGGGGCATAGCGCTCACGTTATGGTGCTGGACGTCAGAAAGAACAGGATTTGTCTTCTGGTTCACCGCGCTGGGTCTTCCATTCTGCACCTGGGGGCTTCTGTTTGGTTTACGCCGGTTTGCCTATAAAGCCGAACAGGTCGGTGCCGGGTCTCGTAATGCCGAACGCGAAGCACTCATTCAAAGTGAAATTCTGCGCGGTCAGCGCTGCGCCTGGATCCTCGGTACGCACATCCAGGCTCCGGCCGGAAACAAAGCCGATGACCTGCTGGAGGCAATGAAAGTCGCAGCTCCCGTTATCGACTTCTCTTGCCCACGAGGATGTGACAAACCGGTCAGATACGCGGCATTACCAGAATATCAGACGGATTTAACGAAGGCCCTGAAAGCGGCGGTTAATAAACTAACCACGCGTGTAGAGGGGATAGTTAAGCCGCTTCCTCCCGAGCTGCCATGCTGGCTGATGCTCGATTGTGATAACGATCTGTATCCCCTGATTGAAGAGCAGCTTAAAGCCGATCTCTCACTCAAGACGGGCAGGCTATTTCGCCTGATGGCCGGAAAAGGGCTGGGGGCGTTTGATGCCTGGCTGGACAAGCGATGGGACGCCCCGGGCATTCTGGTTGCCATCACGCTGTCGTTACCGGCGTCTCCCCGGGAAGAAGACGCTGATGCTGTATCAATGGTGGTATTGAGCAACCGCAAAGCCAATGCCTGGCCGGATGCGCTCCGCCTCCATCGCCCCGAAAGGGGATCAGAAACAACGCTCACAAAGACGCTCACCCGGGCGCTGCTCTGGTCGAAGACCCTGCCCAATGAACTCAAAGGAAGCTGGATCTCCGGTCCCACATTGACGTCGGGCAGCGGCTGGAATAATGCCTGCGAAGAGAGCGAAGTGGAATTTAGTCTTTCAGAAGACAATTCCAGTATCGATCCCGTGCTGGGATATACCGGCCATGCGGCCCCATGGGTTGCCATCACGCTCGCCGATGCAGCCTTTGAACAACGAGGGGTGCAGGTTATCGCCGCACAACCCGCCGCTGACAAAGACGACGTCTGGATCGCCGTCATCACCAAAGAAGAAGTTCGCAAGGAATCGCCTAAGAATGTCTAAGGTAAAAGTAAAAACTCTCATCGGCTCGGTTGTGACTGTCGCCTTCTTCCTGACAGCCATCGTGGCATTTTTGTTTTATGCCTTTCCGGAAAATGTGGCCTCAGCCACCGGATTCGGACCGTATGACGGCCAGCGCATACTCACATTCTGCGCCATTCTGGTTGCCGCGCTGTTTTTACTCGGCTGGCTGACAGAGAAGGCTTTCGACTTCACCGGTAAATCGGGGTTGTACTTCCACTGGGGGCAGAAAAAGTCTCAGATTGCCGCTCCGGTGACGAATACCATTGCCAGCGAAGAAGACGACGAAGAACCGGTTTTCAGCGAAGACGCGGTGTCCGAGCACCTGCGCTTTCGCTATGGACGCCGCTGGCAGCGTAAAGTGCGACTCCTGCTGGTAACGGGCAACCCGGATGACGTCCATAAAGCGGCCCCGGGCCTGTGTCATGACCTCTGGCAGGAAGGCGACGGCAACGTGCTGATTTATGGTGGTGACGCGCAGTCACTTCCGGATGAGATCTTCCTTTCAAAACTGAAACGCCTGCGTTCCGGCCAGCCGGTTGATGGCATTATTCAGGTGATGAGTACTTCAGCCCTCCCGACGGATATCGAACGGGATGCCTTCTTGCGTTGCCGCCAGAAAGCCGACCATCAGTTGGGCTGGCAGGCTCCCGTCTGGCTGTGGCTGACTGACAACGCTACCGGTGCTCAACTGGGGGCTGAAACGACTGCTACAGGGGTTATTTTCGGACCGGAAGGCACCGTAAAAGGGGCGCGTGAAGCGTTTTCTACGCTGGCGCAACGCCTGCAAAAAGCCGGTATGGCGCAGATACTGAATAATCCGGCTCATAACGGCCTGCTTCAGCTGTCCTCCCGTCTGCAACACGAACTGAAAGCCAGTCTGACCGTTTTGCTCAGCGGGCTGATGCAGGGATCTGCGGCTTGGCGTTTACGCGGTGTCATGTTCAGCCCTGAACTGGCCGTTGCCGGAACGGTGCCGAACACACGCTCCGACACACCGACCTGGAAAGCCGTCATTGATGACTGTGCCACAGTACGCGCCAGAAAACTGGGCTTCGACTGGCTGAAGGTGCTGCGCTTAATTCTGCTTTCCCTGATTGTCCTGTGGGGGGCCGGTACTCTGCTGTCCCTCATCGTTAACCGTACCCAGATTTATCAGGCGCAGGAGACGGCAAGGCAGGCGGCGGATACTGCAAAACCCCTGGCTGAACGCCTGCACAACCAGCTTGTGCTCCAGCAGGCCATTGCCCGTCTGCAACATCGTGAGGCGACCGGCGCTCCGTGGTATACCCGCTTTGGACTCAATCAGGACCACGACACGCTGGTGGCCCTGTGGCCACTGTATGCCCGCAATAATGCGCTGCTGATAAGAGATGTCACGGCTATCCACCTGAAACAGCAGCTTCAGGCTTTTGTTAATCTTCCGCCAGCCAGCGAAGCCCGTATGCAGGGAACACAGCAGGCTTATGATGTGCTGAAAAGCTACCTGATGATGGCCAGACCGGACAAAGCTGATGCCGGATGGCTGGCGCAACATGTGCTGACGGCTTGGCCGAAACGGCAGGGTATATCAGATGGCGCCTGGCAGGAAATGGCACCAAAACTGCTGGGCTTTTACGCCCAGAACCTGCCGTCACATCCGGAATGGAAAATTAAGCCTGATGCCGGACTTGTCACGACCGTGCGTCAGATCCTCCTTAAACAGATTGGCCAGCGTAATGCTGAATCCGGGCTGTATCAGGACATGCTGAAGCGCGTTGCCAGCAACTGGCCGGATCTCACGCTGGCGGATATGACCGGCGACACGGATGCCTCCACCGTCTTCAGCACAGAAGAGGTGGTGCCGGGCATGTTTACCCGCCAGGCCTGGGAAGAACAGGTGCAGGATGCAATTGATGAGGTGGTTAAAACTCGCCGCGATGAAATCGACTGGGTGCTGACGGATAAAACCCATCAGCCCGGAAGCGATGTTTCGCCGGAAGCGCTGAAGTCTAGGCTGACCGAACGTTACTTTACCGATTTCGGCAATGCCTGGCTGAATATGGTCAACAGCATCCAGTGGCACGAAGCGGCCTCGCTCTCTGACGCGATCGCCCAGCTCAATCTGATCGGTGACGTGCGCCAGTCGCCACTGGTGGCGCTGATGAACACCCTGGCATGGCAGGGAAAAACCGGCGAGAAGGGGGAAGCGCTGGCGGATTCGATAGTGGATTCGGCGAAAAAGCTGGTTGGCCGGAAAAAGAGTGTGAAGCAGTTTATCGAACAGGCGCAGGGACCACGCGGTCCGCTGGACGATGTGTTTGGTCCGCTGACGGGATTCATGGAGGGAAAAGAGGGTACCGGACGTAACGGTAACCTGAGTTTTCAGTCCTGGCTTGCCCGTGTCACCCAGGTACGCCTGAAACTTCAGCAGGTCACCAGCGCGCCGGATCCACAGGCAATGTCTCAAATGCTGGCTCAGACCGTGTTCCAGGGCAAGGCTATTGACCTGACTGACACACGTGACTACAGCAGTCTGGTGGCGGCGAGCCTGGGCCAGGAGTGGAGCGGGTTCGGCCAGTCATTGTTTGTTCAGCCGCTGGATCTGGCCTGGCGACAGGTGCTGACCCCGGCAGCAGAAAGCCTCAATACCCGCTGGCAGACGACCATTGTCGATCAGTGGAATAAAGCTTTTGCCGGCCGCTATCCGTTTAAAGCCACAGGAAGTGATGCTTCCTTACCGCTGCTGGCTCAGTTCCTGCGCGGCGATTCAGGTCGCATCGCCACGTTCCTGAAAACCAGCCTTGGCGGCATTCTCCACCAGGAGGGGAACCGCTGGGTAGTGGATCCTTCTGCAAGCCAGGGAATGGAAGTGAGCCCGGATTTCCTGCGGGCAATTAACCAGCTGGCCGAACTGTCGGACATTGTTTTTGCCCAGGGCGATGCGGGCGTTCACTTTGAATTAATGGCGCGTACTTCCCGTGATGTGGCCCGTATGCAGCTGACGCTTGATGAACAGAATCTGGACTTCTTTAACCAGATGGAAAGCTGGCAGAGTTTTACCTGGCCGGGAAACACGTATTACCCGGGTGTCAGCCTTCGCTGGCGCAGCGTGAACAGCGGGATGCAGCTTTACACCAGCAACCAGGGGAACTGGGGATTCATCCGGCTGCTGGATAAGGCATTAATTACGCCTCTTGATGCGAGCCGCACACAGCTGGTCTGGATCACCCCCGACGGTAATCCGCTGAAGTTTGTTATGCGCAGTGAGCTGGGTGACGGTCCGCTTGCCCTGCTGAAGCTCCAGGGATTTACGCTGCCCAACGCTATTTTTAACGTCGAGGCTGGCGCAGAAGAGCGCCAGTAACGATGGGCGGGAAACTGAATCCTCAGCCCTCAATATGAAAATGGAGTTAGCTTATGTTTAAGCATTTGGATACAGGGCTAATTCAATTCATGTCTGATACTGCAAAAGACTTAGGGACGACAACGTCAAAACTTGCTGCCATGACACATATAGAACAGATGGATTATGTGAAGAAGTATTTTGAAATGCAGGCTAATAATTTTGATCATCCTACGAACAAATGGTCATTGGGGGATGTATATCTTTCAATATTCACACCAGCAGCCATGTTACTCAAAGATTCAGATATCGTATACGCAAAGGGACAACGCGCCTATGCTGTTAACCAGTTCCATGACAGAAATAAAGATGGAAAGATTATTATAAGTGAAATTGTAAAAAATATAGACGAATTTTATGCTAAAGGGTTTAATTATGAAGGTTAATTTTATGAAGTTAAAATTCGGGAATTATTTCCTTCCGATTTTTGTCGTATCTTCTTTCTTTGGCACATCTGCACTGGCAAGTGAAATTCCGCATGTACACACGACTGTAGAAAAAGGAATGTGTAGTATTGAAATAGATGGTGGTACGATTGACAATTACAAATGCAATTATTTTCGCGCACCATTCGTTCTAAACTACTCCTACTTATATGAAGCCGACAAGCAAATATTTGTTTTGATTGATAGCCCGATGGGAAATGCTTGCGATGGTGGCCCATTACATATTTATAGCAAAACAGAAGATGGAAAATTCAAGCCTTTGAAAACAATTGATTTCTGTAGGGGGCATTATCCATTAATAACCAGTGGGCCAGAAACTTTCATAATAAAAATTCCTTCAATATCTATTGACGGTACGGATAAAAAGATCCCGGCTGAGACATGGGAATTAAAGAATGATGAATTAGTTAAGAGATAAGGAAGAGGAATTTAATAATGCTCCAGATTATCCGTAAAGGTGACAAAGTGTCCTGCCTGGTCGAGTGGCATGGCTGCTATCTTCAGCGTCGCCGCTGAAGTAGAAGAGCGCCAGTAACGATGGGCGGGAAACTTCACCCAGCAATCGCTTTCGCAAAACAGGTGGAAGGCTGGTCCCCGGGTATTTTCAGCAAGGTGGATAAATGGCGGGAGGCTGAATCACTGGCTCCCTGCAGTTTATGACGTTTCGCCAGTGTAGACGCTGTCTTGCGGACTGGCTGAAGCATAATCCAGCGCCTGAGGAAGGATTCCTTTGTCCCGCGATCATGAAACGTTTCCCGCCACATGTCGTTTATATGACACTTGCGGCCTGGCGAACCGGTAAAACGCTCCTCCACTGCGATGAATCACTCTTCCGGATCCTGGGAGAAACCCGCCAGACCGACGCACTGCCAGGAGAAATGCTTCGCCGCCTGCCATTCTGGGGATTCTGGCTCGATTTTCCGGCTGACACGGTCTTTGCTGAAGGCCAGGGGGCGCTGATGGGCGCATTTTTCACCCTAGCCGATCATGATAACCAGACGGATGCGCTGCTCGCCCTGACGCTCGCTCAGGATCCGCTTTCCCGGGAGCACATTCCGATGGGGATGGAGTATCTCGCGTTAACCGATCCTGTCTCCACGGCCATCAGTCAGCAGGAGGAGGGGATACGTGGATTCTGGCACGCCGTACTGCCGGTGCTGTTCTGGCTTTGCTCGGAGAATAGTGTGATGGGGAAGACAGGGAAAACCTGTGAGACCCGCGCCAAGACGCGTCGGAAAGCATCAACGCCTCATCCCGCCCGATAAGCCCGTGCAGATTTTTGCGGGCGTCCGGGCCGATTCCGCGCTCAGGCAGGCACCGCGAGCACCGGAAGTCAGTACCTCAGGGGACGGCTCCTCCACGCCCCCACCGGCGCCTTCGTCCCCATGTCAGAAAAGCCCACTAGCAAAGCTACTGGAAGGGCAAACCCACTCCGGGGGAGGAGAAAAGTGTGCTGCTGAAATGGAAGCCACCGAAAATCGTCAATGGCAAGGACGACGATTCTCTGGAAGCCGTCATCAGATTCATGAAAGACATCGACAAATCATCCTGAATTAAGATGTGTCGGTTTAATTATAATGAAATATAGAAGTTATTTAAGGATAAACATGAAGGATGTAATTAAATTAAGTTTGCTGGCCTTATCAATCTCATTCAGTTTTGTTGGTTATGCTGAAAGTAAATCTGTAGAGGTCTTAAGCGCTGTCGTTAAGGACAAAAAAATATCAGGTGCGCAGGTGGTTATTCAGCGAAACGGCGAGCAATCCATTTCTTCTTTAAGTGATGACTCAGGAAACGTCCAGATTGGCAATAACACAACCGACACAAATGACAGTCTGATAATTATCAAGAAAAATGGATATTCAACCCTGGTGGCGAAATGTCCATGTGGTGGGATGAGTTATGCATTAAGCCCGACAATGAAAGGGCTTGATAGTATGCGCGTGGTTTTGGGGTGGGGAAGTTCACCTTCTGATCTTGATTCACATATGGTATATCCCGAAAATCATATTTTCTTCGGCCATAAGTTGGGCGATAATGGAAATCTTGACGTTGATGATACAGATAGCTATGGACCTGAGACTATTACGTTAACCAGACGAGAGAATGGGAAGCCCTATGTTTATGCTGTTCACGACTATAGTGATAAGTCTGATCCAGATACCAAGAATCTCTCCAACAGTGAAGCGAAAGTGTTTGTTTATGTTGGGGAGTCATTAGTTCGGACATATTATGTCCCTAAAGACCAATCGGGGAATTTATGGACTGTTTTTAAAGTTAATGAAAATGGTGCCATCGAAGATGTGAACAATATAAAAGGTATCTCTGTCGGTGCCAGTGATATCGATAATGTTTTAACGCCACTTTTGAATAGCAACGCAACGTTGCCTCATCAAAACTGGGGGGCTGAGCAAATTGATATTTCAAATACGTTGAATCTTAAGGGTGAAGAATCATACCGTCGGAAGCAATATGAGGAGGCAATTTCGTTTTTCACAGAGTCAGTCAATAACTATTCAGAAAATGGCAAGGCATATGGCAATCTCGGGTTGGTATATCAGAAGGTTGGTCGTACCGCTGAAGCTATATGGGCAAACCGCAAAGCTATTACACTGGCCTCTGGTAAAAATGCAGCAACAATCCGGGCTGGTGCAAATTATAATATAGGAAAAATATACGAAGGGGAAAGTCAGTACAGTGATGCCCTAAATTACTACAACGCAGCCAAAAATGAAAAGCAAAACCCTGTTTACGACAATGCGATATTAAGAGTAAGCAGCAAAATAAATTAAATGTTAATGTTCTTTTCGCATAACGTTTCACATGCGAAACGTTATGCTTATTAAAAATAATGTGGCATCTATGATTTTAAACTATACCAGTCGATTTACACACTGTTTAATATGTGCTTGTAAATTGTTGTTTTTAACAACCACTTTTTCATCCAATGCTTCGGAAAATATACCTAAAGTATCATCAACAGTAGATGGCTTGCATATTGTCGCCATTAATAAATTGCCAGCAGCGCCTCAGAAAACTCCTTCTGATGAGCCTGTATTAAATTGTGATAGAGATCCACCCAGGACTATCGAGGGAAAAGCCGTTTCATCTCTGGGATGGAGAGTGATTAATGAAATCTCTAACGGAGATTTGACTATCGTTGGGTTTTTCAGCAAAGGTGAGGATGGTACAAGCGGATCCTGCTTTGTCAAAGATGGAAATGTGGCAATTTATAGCAAGGGTTCTCTCCAGGCTTTAATTTATGGTGATAACATCACCGATGGCTCAAATTCGCCTTTGGGTGCAGTTTCCAAAACCAATTTAAATAACACATTCCGTCTGAGAGAATTTTCCCCGGGTATGACCGCAGTTGCTGATTTGTTTTATGACGGTAATGTTGCTCGTGTTCAGCCAATTGCACCGATAGAACCATTTTGTAACGGGATAGCACCTGTACCAAACATTTACGGAAAAGATATTAAAAGCGCCAGAAAATTGCTCAAAAATTATGGATGGAAGCCTGAAAATGTCGAAGCGGACCCGGGCGACTTCATTGCCAAGGAATTGAATGCAGAAGGAATTACCGAAGTGGATTCATGCTCTGGGACAGGATTTGGGTTCTGTAACTTCGATTATCAACGTGAAGGTGGGATCTCTTTGAATGTCATAACAATGGGGGATGATTTTACAGTAACCGATTACGGTGCCCACTGTCCGGAACAATGATCAATGGAAGCGTTTAACTTTTCATCTAGTAATGAATGGGGAAATAAATGAGCTCACCGCAAGCCCTTTTATCTGCATGTGCCACAAGCCAGGAGGAAAAACAGTATCTTGTTATCCGGGCTACCAACGCCCTGTCACTTTGGGATACCTGGCTGCACCCCTTCACCTCTGGGTCAGAAACCGGAGACGATCCCGCATACGATGATAATTTCCAGCTGATGCGGGAAGAGATTAATAAGCTTTCGGGCACCGATTCAGCGCTGTTGTGCGAGCTGGCCCGGACGTGTCTTTGTGAATGCGCCAAAGACATTCGTGTGGTGACCTGGTACGTGCAGGCCCGACTCAGCCGCGACGGTGAAAAAGGGTTGTCCGAAGGCTTACTGCTTCTTGTTGCGATGCTGACCCGCTACGGGCAGGCATGTCATCCGCAGCGTCCCGCCGCCCGTAAAGCTGCGCTGGAGTGGCTGAACAGTGCAAAAGTGACTGATGCACTGCTGTTATGGCCCGAGGTGGACAGCAATGACGCCGGTCTGACGGCGGGCGCCATAAACCTGCTTGAATCCGCCGTGGCAGAGTGGCCGGACGCTGAGAAACCGTCTTTTGCAGGCCTTTGTACCGCTCTGGAAAACCGCCTGGCACGTTCAGGTGGCATGGAGGCGCTGGTCCCCCAGAACAGCAGCGCCCGGGAGCACGGGCGTGAATCAGCCAATCCGGATTCTCCACAACTGTCAGCGGTGAAATCGGGCCGCGATTTACTCGACCAGACTAGGTTACTTTCCCGCTGGCTGAGCGAGCAGCCACACGGCTGGCTGGCTTCTCACCGGCTGATAAAGACCGTGCGGTGGGATACGGTCGATCAGATCCCCCCACTCGACAGTAGCGGTCGCACCCGCCTGGTACCGCCGAAACCCGAATATCGCGCTCAACTTAAGCGGCTCTATCTTCAGAAAAACTGGACCGAACTGGTTGAGCAGGCCAGCCAGATGTTTTGCGAGGGGGTCAACCATTTCTGGCTCGATCTTCAGTGGTATCTCTGGCAGGGGCTCAGCCATGCCGGCCAGCCCTGGGATACCTGGGCTGACTCCGTCCTTTTCGATCTGCGGCTGCTGCTTAAACGCCTCCCGGGGCTTGAAGGGCTGGCATGGAATGACGGCACCCCCTTTGCAGACGAAGTCACCACCGCCTGGATTGCTGAAAAAGTGAATGAAGAAGGCCTGATGTACGGCGATGAACCCGCTACCGTCGTTAATGGTCAGGCTGATGATGTGCTGCTCCTTGAGTCCGAAGCCATGGCGAAGGGAGACACGGAAGGGCCCGAGTCGGCGCTTGCCTGGCTCCAGACCCGTCCTGGACTGGACTCACCGCGAAATCGCTGGCTGATACGCCTGCTGATGGCCCGTGTTGCGGAACAATACGGGCGTAACGACATGGCGCTTCATCTGTTGGCCGAGCTGACATCCAGTGCACCGCATCTGACGCTGAGGGAATGGGAGCCGGACCTGTTATTCGAAGTTCAGGCCCGCCGTTTGAAACTCCTGCGCATGAAAGCCGGTCGCAGCGAGTCCGATAAAATCCGACTGATGCCTGAGATGGATGCCCTGCTGGCGGGGCTGATTACCATCGACCCTGCCCGTGCCATGGTGCTGTGTGGCTGAATTTTGTCTGTTAACTATCAGGAATACCGAGCATGGATGATTTAACCCTGCGCTATTTTGAAGCCGAAATGCGCTATCTGCGCGAGGCAGGAAAAGAATTTGCCCGGGCACATCCGGATCGGGCGGCAATGCTCAATCTCGATAAGCCCGGAGCCCGGGACCCTTATGTTGAAAGGCTGTTTGAAGGCTTTGCCTTCCTGATGGGCCGTCTGCGAGAAAAGCTGGATGACGACCTGCCGGAACTCACTGAAGGGCTGGTTAGTTTACTGTGGCCACATTATATGCGGACCATCCCGTCTCTGGCGATTGTGGAATTTGCCCCTGAATGGCGCAGCCTCAGGCAGGCTGAAATGTTGACGGAAGGTTTCTCGGTTCTGTCGCGTCCTGTTGGCCCGCATAAGACCGCCTGTCAGTATCGCACCACGCGGGTTGTGCCTTTACAACCTCTGCACCTTGCTGATGCACGTCTGCATACTGAGGCGGATGGGCGCTCCACCATCCGGCTGCGTTTTGAATGTCCGGAGAAAGTGGACTGGAGCAAAGCAGGGATCGATAAAGTCGCCATATTCCTTAACGCAGAGAGTCCTGTGAGTTCAGCGCTGCATCTGGCCATGACCCGTCGTGTACACGCCATGTATGCTCGTCATGCCGGAACGCACACCGAACGTCATCAGTTTGACGGCTGGTGCAAACCCATGGGCTTTGACGACAGTGATGGCCTGTGGAAGAAAGCCGATACAGCCTTCAGTGGTTACCAGCTGCTGCTGGAGTATTTCAGCTTCCGTCCAAAGTTTATGTTTGTGGAGCTGCGCGGCCTCGACGCCATCGGGCTCACAGCGGCCAGCACCTGGTTTGAAATCGACATTGTACTCAGTGAAGCCTGGTCATCCGATCTGCCTTTTGAGACGGAAAACTTCCGGCTGCACTGTGCGCCGGTGATCAACCTCTTTACCCTCGAAGCCGACCCGCTGACGCTGAACCCGCTGGAGAACGAATACCTGCTCAGGCCATTGCGTCTTCAGGATGGTCACACGGAGATTTACAGCGTCGATAATATTCACGGCGCGGTGAAGAATGGCAAACATCCTTATGTGCCGTTCACCAGCTTCCGGCACCGGGGCGGTATGATGCGCCACGATGCCCCTGAGCGTTATTACCACACCCGCGTGAAACGCGGTCCCTCTGGCCTGTATGACACCTGGTTAATTCTCGGGGGGCGCTCGTTCGAGCTGGAACAGCTGTCCGATAAACCGGAATCCCTCTCGATGCGAATAACCGGTACCAACGGCCAGCTTCCGCGCAAAGCGCTGGAAAGTACGCTGCTGGACAGGGTAGTCAAAACCGGCAAGGTTCCCGTCAGGGTACTGAATGTCACAGCACCGACGATGCCGCTGTATCCCCCGGCAAACGACCGTTTTCACTGGCGGGTGATGAGTCACCTCGGCTCAAACTTCCTCAGCATGATGGACAATCCGGAAGTTCTGAGGGGCACGCTGGCGCTCTATGACTGGACCGACGATGAAATGAACCGCCGCCGGCTTGAAGCTATCGTCGCCGTCAGGCACACCCTGATCCGCCGTTTTGAGAAGGGCTTTATGCTCCGGGGCGTGGACATTGAGGTCACGCTGAATATGGACAATTTTGCAGGCGAGGGCGATGTGAATCTCTTCGGGGAGATGCTGCACCGGTTCTTCGCGCTTTATGCCGATATTCACCTCTTTAACCAGCTCACGCTGGTGCTGCAACCGACAGGGAAACGACTGAGATGGTGCGAGAATCACAGCCAGCACGTACCGGGCTGACGCAGGCCCTTAACTATAAAATGTAGTCAGCTTATGCCTAAGAGTTTGAATACACATATTGATGCAGACATAGCTTGTGAAGAGGATGAGAATCCTGGTTCAGCTAAAGATGAACCTGATTCGTTAACAGCGGAAGGTTTATCGCCGGTTTTCAATCAGGCTGAGACCATGAAAGTCAGTCAGGTCGTCTGTAAATCTTTTAGTGACTGACAGGGAGTGTGAATCGTGTCTGTATTACCCAAAATTGTCTGGCCTGTCCCCTCCAACAAGCGGGGAAGTGAGTTCAAAAATCAGGAAGAGATCCTCTCCCAATTGGGTGGCGAATCAACCGGTCAATATACGATTGGTCGCAGCGGGATGTGGCATGGCGGGATCCATATCACCGAAGCCACAACCCCGTGGTGTGCGCTGAGTGGCAAATCACCTCTGGAAGCGGTGGATTTTCCGGTTCCTTTTAAAGGCGAGCAGGCGGTGCGATGCATGGCTGACGGGGAAGTGGTTGCTTATCGAGTCTGCAAGGATTATCTGACGCTTGCATGGGAATCCGGTCCGCTGAGTTTCTCCGGCTCATTCGTCCTAGTAAAACACTATATTCAACCGGGTGAAAAAGAGACAAGCGGGCTGCATTTCTATACTCTGTATATGCACCTGGCCCCGTATTCAGCCTATAGTGTCAATACGGCTGAAACAAAATGGACGCTTCAGGATTCGCTGTCTGCCTACGATCCTGAATGGGTGATGTCAGCCAGTACAAAGAACAAAGATGTCAGCGACAGCTATGAAAAAGGCACGATGCCTAAGGGATCTGTTGTCGAGTGGGATAAGACGGACGGGAGCCTCCATACCATCGCGTTCAATAAGCGTGAATACGGTCTTGTTACTCTTATAAATTTCCCTGAAGAGACTTCGAAGAAAAAGAAAGGAACCTCGCTTAAGTCGGGTCAGCAATACTGGATACTGGTGGATAATAACAATATTTCGCCAGGTACAAGCGGTGTGGTCCAGCCTTCCTGGTGGCAGAAACTGATGCCCCCGGCAAAAGAAGCGATGAAATTTGACCAGGTTGTGTGCCCGCCGCCCTATGCCATCAGAGCTGGTGATCCTGTTGGTCATATGGGGTACTTTCAGGCACCTAAGGACGGTGGCTATGAGGCCCGGTATCAGGTACATATCGAATGCACAAGTATGGATGATAACCTGGAAACGTTCCTGACCAACCCTGAGCAGGTTGGAGAAAAGAATCCACTCTGGCTGATGTATGTTCCGGGTCTTGCGCTGTACAAAAAAGAGGTTGCAACCGGAACGTTCACAAAGGATACCAGAGTGACCACCGTGACCGGGATCTTGCCACTGAGTCAGGTGCAAATTGAAACCGATAAGACGACCAAACAGGAATACTGGCAACTGCGACCAGAAAATGCTTATGTGCTCAAAGGACAGGCTGAACCACAGCTTCTGTCACAGTATGATCTGGCAAAGCTAGGATTCAAAACTGAAACCGCAGAGCCTGTCAGCTTTGATTATCTGGATGGAAAAAACCAGCCCACTGGATTCTTCCGTAACCTGATCGACTCCCTCTACCAGGCCGCGACCGATGATACACGAACCAGTCATGCCCTGGTTAAACATAATTATCAGCGACTTCTGGATAAAATTGATAGTGGAAGCGATCGCTATTCTCCAATGGAATACTGGAAAGCACTTCATAATCCCGATTATCGTGACGTTATTCAGAAAACAATAGTAAAACATCCCAGCGACTGGTACTTCAAAAAAGGCGATGCTATCTGGCAACCGTTCCTGAATGCGCTGAAGAAAGAAGCCCCTGAATGGAAGAAATATAGCGAAGATTTTCTCGATAAAATGGCCTGGATGCAAGATGTGACGACTGAAAATCTGGGGCCTAATCTCTGGCATATGCACCCAATAGTATTTTTGGGTTCATTTACTAAAAGAGACAAAATTATATGGATGAAAAAATTTACAGAAAAATTTGGAGTAATTAAAGCAGATGCATTTAGGTCCAAGTTATTGGAGGTTTCCAATGAGTTAAGTATTGATCCGAACTACATTATGGCTTGTATCGCACTGGAAACGGGAAAAACATTTAGAACAGACATCAAAAACCCAGGCTCATCTGCAACGGGTCTAATTCAGTTTATGGATGATACGGCCAAAGATCTTGGAACTTCAACTCGTCAACTTCGGGCAATGGACCACGTAGAACAAATGGAGTATGTTAAAAAATACTTCAAAATGCAGGCGAACAATGTCGGGGTTCCAACAGAACAGTGGACTCTTGAGGATGTATATTACTCGATATTCAGACCTAAAACGATACTACTCGGGCCAAATGATATTGTTTATCAAAGAAGTGACGGAGACTATTATAGTAAGAATCTATATCATGATAGAAATAGCGACGGAAAGATCACTAAAAATGAAATAGCAGAAAATATTAGAGTAAATTACAAATTAGGCATTCCTGAGGCAGGATAATATGACAACGCAATTAAAAAAATTTACAACAGCATTATGCTTGTTAGTTATATCAACATCGGCATGTTGCGCCCATAGCAAGGATGTCTTAGTCAATGCCAATAGGCTAAAAAGCACAGGTTTTTTGGATGGACAGACGGGTTCTGTAGATGTTGACCTGAACGGTGATGGATACGAAGATACCATTGAATATACTTTTTCAAGTACAACGCCACCTGGTACATGTGACCAGTCAGATTGCATGTCTAGTCTGGACAACTCTCCAATATTAACATTCCAGATAAAAATGCATGATGGTAAGTCTATCGATGGTTCATACATGTGTACCTCTCTAGATGTTTCAAAGGAACTTCACAATGGAATGAAAGACATATTATGCGGACCCAAATATATACTTCGCTGGAACGGTGAAGAATATGATACAGACTAATTAGTACTATGAGCACCTTCTAATAGGAGGTGCCAAGTTCCAACCTAAAATGATTATTAATATCACGATGAATATGGACAATTTTGCAGGCGAGGGCGATGTGAATCTCTTTGGCGAGATGCTGCACCGGTTCTTTGCGCTCTATACCGATATTCACCTCTTTAACCAGCTCACGCTGGTACTGCAACCGACAGGAAAACGACTAAGATGGCGCGAGAATCACAGCCAGCACGTACCGGGCTGACGCTGGCCCTTAACAAAGATATCTGGCAGGCCAATTTTTATCGTTTCTGCCAGTTGCTGGAGCAGGAAAATCCGGACGCGCCAAAACTGGGCACCACCAGCCATCCGGGCAACGACCCGGTACGTTTCAGACCCTGGCCAGGTATGGGTTTCCCGGTCAGTACCCTGAAAGCGGTGGAGACCGACGAAGACCATCCGACACTACCCCCAACGGTCCGCACGACATTTCTGGGGATGTATGGCGTGGACTCGCCTCTGCCAACTGCTTACCTGGATGACATTGCACAACGCCGCGAAGGCCATGAGGCGGTCACCTCGTTTCTGGATATTTTCAGCCATCGCATCACCACGCAGTATTACCGGATCTGGCGAAAATACGCGTATCCGGCAACCTTCGAGGCGGGGGGGCGCGATGCCACATCGCAATGTTTGCTGGGTCTGGTGGGACTCGGTATACCGGGCACGGCTGAGCAGGTGGCAACGCCGGTTTCCCGTTTCCTGGCCCTGCTGGGTACCATGCGATTGCCCACCCGCAATGCTGAAGGCATCCGGGCTCTGGTGAGCCTGCTGGCACCGATTACCCGGGTATTTATCACCGAACCCGATCCGGTTAAGGTCCATATCGATAACCGCAGTGGGCTGGGTACTGGCAACCGCGTCCGTCTTTCACAGCGGGCCACGCTGGGTAAAACGGGCAGGGAAGCCTGTAGCAGAGTGCTGGTGACACTGGTCACGGAAGATCCCGGCGAAGCCGAAGGCTGGTTACCCGGTGGCATCCTTCATACCGATTTGCTGGTCCTGATGCGCGTCTATCTTGGTTACCGCAGCAATGCCCGACTGCGCCTCACTGTACCCGTGTGGGTGTTGCCTGAGCCGCGCCTTGGCAAAGGCAGGCGTATTCAGCTCGGGCGCACCGGCCTGCTCGGACTGAAGGACGGCAGACTCAGCGATAACCAGGAAACCCTGACCGTCAGTCTGGGCTGCTATGAAGGGCTCCAGTATTCTGCGTTCCCTCCCGCTGAAGACGGGCATTACCGCTTCGACTAAATACGTATTCACATTCTCAATAAAGGAACTTTTGAATGGCAACAGTAACCCGCTGGTGGGCGCTGACGCTTATTGCCTGTGGTCTGCTCGCAGGCTGCGGTCTGACGCAGACCGTCACGGACGGTACGGTCAGCATCACGAAATCCATCTTCTACAAAAAAATTAAAACGCTGCATCTGGATTTTACCCCACGCACGGCCATTAACGCCGATGGCGCACAGACGCCGCTGGCGACCATGGTGCGGGTGTATCAGCTCAGGGATCGTAAAGCGGTTGATGCCGCCGATTACCAGACGCTGCTGCGCAAGGCAGATACGGTACTTAAGGACGACGTGCTGGCGTCAAAAGAGCTGCTGGTGATGCCCAACGGCAGCGTGACGCTCAATATGCCCATGGATGAAAATGCTCAGTTCGTGGCGGTGGTGGGGCTGTTCAACCGCCCGGATATGCAGGACAACCGCTGGCGCCTGGTGCTGACACGTGACGACCTCGACCCGGACAAACCCCGCACGATTGAACTGGGCGATGGCTGGCTCAGCCTTGTGCCGGTAAAGGAGTGACGTAATGGATAACTGGTCAGCGCTTTTTGACGGACAGACCCGATACTTTCTGGATATCAATGACAGCACAGTGAAGCCGGATGTCCTGCGCTTTTACGGCAGGGAAGCCCTGAGCGAACCGTTTAAATGGGATATTGAGTTCACCACGCTGCAGGCGAACATTCTTCCGGAACAGGTGCTGATGAAATATGCCACCTTCCGGATGCGTAGCGGCAAAAATGTCCACGGCATTGTGACCCGCCTGGAATGGCTGTCCACCTCCGCAGACCAGTCCCACTACCGGCTTACGCTCAGTTCCCGCCTGGCGCTGCTGGCACACACCCGGCAGTGCGCCGTGTTTCAGAACCAGTCCGTCCCGGAGGTGGTGGAGCAGGTGCTGCGCAGACACGGGCTGGAGGGACCTGATTTTGAATTCAGGCTGGAGCGCAACTACCCGCCGCGGGAAATTATCACCCAGTGGCAGGAAACGGATTTGCAGTTCATCCAGCGCATTCTGTCTGAGGTGGGAATTTACTGGCGTACGGAGATGGATAACACCCGTGAGCTGGATGTGTACATATTTGCTGACAGCCAGCTTAACTACCGGTTTGACGTGCGCCTGCCGTACCGCGAGCCATCGGGGCTGTTTGACGGTGCGGCAGAGTCGGTCTGGGATGTGCGGACGTGGCACAGGATTGCCACCGGCACCGTTACCACACGTGATTACAACTACCGGACCGCCTCCACGCCGATGGATGCGACGGTCAGCGTGCGCAGTGATGCGGTCACAACCGGGGAGCATTACCGCTACGCAGCGCCTTACCGTGACGCGGGTGATGACACCAGCCCGGAGCCGGAAACCGAATCCGGCGCGTTTTACGCCCGGCTTCACCACGAGCGGGAACTCAATAAATCAGCCCGAATCCACCTGTTCAGCAACGCCTCACACCTCGCGCCCGGTCAGGTGCTGGAGCCGCAGGGCGATGTCATTACGGCCCTGAAAGAGGGCGTGCTTCTCACGCTTGTGACCTTCCGGGGAGCCCGTGATTCCCGCCTGCACGTGTCGGTGTGGGGCCAGCCCTACACCGAGCGTTACTGTTTCCGCCCGGTGGACATCCCGCGCCCGGAAATTCACGGTACGCTTCCGGCGCGGATTGAGAGCCGGGAAAAGAACGATATCTACGCTCACCTGGACGAGCAGGGGCGCTACCGGGTGAAGCCGGACTTCGACCGGGAGGGGACGGAACCCGGTTACGGGTATCTGTGGCTGCGGATGGCGAAACCGTATGCCGGTGAAACGCTGGGCTGGCATACGCCGCTCACCGACGGGACGGAAGTGGCGATTGCGTTCAGCAATGGTGATATTGACCTGCCGTACATCGCGTATGCGCTGCACGACTCTGAGCACCCGGACCACGTCACCCGCGACAACCACACGCGCAACGTGCTGCGCACGCCCGCAAACAACAAGCTGCGGATGGAGGACCGGCGCGGGGAGGAGCACATCAAGCTCGCCACGGAGTACGGGAAAACCCAGCTCAACAGCGGGCATCTGGTGGACAGCCAGGGGCAACGTCGCGGCACGGGCGCAGAACTGCGCACGGATGAATACGGGGCTATTCGCGCCGGAAAGGGCCTGTTCGTCAGCGCGGACGCGCAGGCGAAAGCGCAGGGTGACGCACTGGATATGAGCGCTGCGCTGAAGGAAATCGACCGGCTTAACGAGCAGCTGCAGCAGCTGGAAATCGCGGCGGAGCAGGCGCAGGCCCTGAAGGCGGACGTGGACAGCCAGATACGGATGTTTGAGGAGCGTCTGAAGCCGCTCAATGAGGCGCTGCTGATGTCCGCCCCGGAAGGGGCGGCGCTGACCAGCGCTGAGCATCTGCAAATGACAGCCACAAAAAATGTTGCCATCAGTGCAGGCGGGGATATCAGCACTGGCGTCATGGGTAACATGGCCGCCCTCGCCGGAGAAAAGCTCGGTCTGTTTGCCCGCACCGGACAACTGAGCCTGAAATCCGGCGAAGGCCCCGTGGAGGCGCAGGCGCAGAACGGCAATATGAGGCTGTTTGCGGAGAAGAAGCTGACGATAAGCTCGGCGAGCGACATCTCGTTTGCCGGAAAGAAACGCATCACGCTTATCGGCGGGGGGGGCTACCTGCGGCTGGAGGCGGGGAAGGTGGAGTACGGTACGACGGCAACGTATCTGCGCAAAGTGAGGAGAACGATGGCGGCGGGGGCGGTGAGTATGCCGGTTAAGGCAGCGACGGGCGGCGGGATTTGCCTGAGTTGCCTGATGAAAGCTGCAATGAATGGTAATGCTTTCGTCATACGGGGGGAATCATGATTAATAATTCATATAATTTAATTATGAGATCTTTAATGTCCTATCCTGATTGTTCATTGTTTGCACTTGTTGACGGCTTGCAATATGAGCGTCATTTCGGGGATGAGATTCAGCACGAACAGGGAGTTGCTGAACCATTTTTAAATAGCTGGCCTGACGCCCGTCTTGCTTTTGCTGGGCCCTGGTTATTTCGTCTCAATAACTCGGTAAGCCATCGTGACAAACTGAAACAACTGGCGGAGGCTGTTCCATCTGTTTCGTGGATAATTTCCTCCGAATCTCTTGAAAGTTTAATTGACCATTTCAGAACCTTTCTCAATTTACAGTTGCCGGATGGTCGGTGCGCTCTTTTCCGATTTTATGATCCACGAATTTTGGCTGAAATCGAATTTTTGCTGGAAGAAACTCACTATATGCAATTTATTAATCGAACAAAAGAATGGGTTTTTCAGGTGGATGGGGAAATGATGGGTATGAAGAGCAAAGCTAGTTATTACACTGGTCGATGGTTGAAGGATAGGGGGAGTTAAAGTGGTAATAAAACTATCTCAGCAGCAGCTTGAACAGCTTACTCAAAGAGAAAGTCTCAATTATATTAAGCGCCTGCATGAGGTTATTGTCAGAAACTCACCCTCTCTTTCCGATGATAATGAATTACTTACAAGGCTTAAAGATGCTGATGAGTTCTTGAATATTCACGATTTTCATAATCAAGAGGTTAAAACAGATTTTTTGATAATGAATGCCTTTGAGCCCTATTTCTATAAAACGAAAGCGATGCAAGACTGGTTACTAAATGGTGAAGAAAGCACCGAAAGTGAATACATAAAGTATCAACAAATCAGAGGAAATCTGGTAAAAAGAATGTTCGGAGAAGCTAATGAGTGATATCGGAAGTACGTTTCCCGTTCCATCTGGCAGAACAGGTACTTTTCCGCAAGCCAGGGGAGGCCGCCTGGGAGGAGTGATTGGGATTATTCAGGAGCTTGATTCTGCCAGGGAAGCATATCTTGTACGGATGGCTGAAATGGAGAAAGTGAAAGCAGAAGCTGCAACAATGACTAAAGAATTGAGTGAGGAAGGGTGTGATCAGTGTGTCTATACTCAAGGGCAGGTTACATTACAGAATATAGAAGGTTGGTCTGATGTCAGTATTGCGTATCAGTTTTATATTTGTCAGCTACCTATTCATTTTCCTGTTATGAAAATAATGGAATGGACTTATGGCGTGGCATTTGATGGATTTGCGCCGAAAGAATGCGTACTGAAAGAAAGTAAGGCCAACTATGACCAATTTTTTGACAGTAATGGGGATGTCAAGTTTTTCATGACTATAAAGAATTTTGGTGAGGGTCTTTTTATAAAGCAAGCTACAGCGCAGAATGCTTGTGCAATTAAAGGCATGCCGCCTGGTAAGTTAGAATGGTATTTTATGCAACCCATAAGTGCTAAGTATGCCAGAATTGAATTTGCTTTAGAAGGTTTGGATATAAACGTTATCTACAAACCTATGCCTTTAGATTACATAAAAAATATATTTCCAGGTTGAGGTGGTTTTATGCATTACAAAATTCATTCTTTACTTTACAGAAAAGATATTTTAACTGCTGTTCAGTTGTTTAAAGAACTGAGATATTTGATCGATGCTTTGCCCAGTTGGGTTGAGAAGAAAAAAATTTGGTTAATTGCACATCCTTCAAAGAAAATTATAGCCCTAAACGAACTTGGTATTTCTGACGATGCATTGGCCTATGTCGATTATTTGATTGTAAATAAGAAGCCTATAAGCATAGTTCTGGCTGATGAAAATGAAGATGATAGTATCATAACCATTTTATATAAAAACACACCATCTATTTCAAATGAAAGATATTTACTCACATTGACAATTAAATCATTATCTAGTTATAATGATGTAGATAATTTTGTTTATATATTTAAGGCTATGGTTAATTATAATGGATGGTGCTTTAAATATATACTCCTTGATACAGAGCAATATATATTCAATCAAAGGGAAGTGTTTGATGATCGATTACCAGTTGGTTGGATGTTATATTTGCCTGTAAGGATAAAACACGAGCATGTTCCATCCGCATATAAAGTATTTGATATCGAAAACAATGCCGGAACCATAGTTATATCTAAATCAGTGTTTAATGGTAAAGAGCCATTTGATATTACATGCGCAAATAATGTGGAGATAGAACTAGCAGCGAATGGTTTATTACCTTTAATCAAAGGATTGTAACTTTGAATTCAGGCTGGAGCGCACCTACCCGCCGCGTGAAATTATCTCCCAGTGGCGGGAAACGGATTTGCAGTTCATTCAGCGCATTCTGTCCGAGGTGGGGATTTACTGGCGTACGGAGATGGATGACACCCGTGAGCTGGATGTGTACATTTTTGCCGACAGCCAGCTTAACTACCGGTTTGACGTGCGCCTGCCTTACCGCGAGCCATCGGGGCTGTTTGACGGTGCGGCAGAGTCGGTCTGGGATGTGCGGACGTGGCACAGGATTGCCACCGGCACCGTTACCACACGTGATTACAACTACCGGACCGCCTCCACGCCGATGGATGCGACGGTCAGCGTGCGCAGTGATGCGGTCACCACCGGGGAGCATTACCGCTACGCAGCGCCTTACCGTGACGCGGGTGACGACGCCAGCCCGGAGCCGGAAACCGAGTCCGGCGCGTTTTACGCCCGGCTTCACCACGAGCGGGAGCTCAATAAATCAGCCCGTATCCACCTGTTCAGCAACGCCTCACACCTCGCGCCCGGTCAGGTGCTGGAGCCGCAGGGTGATGTCATTACGGCCCTGAAAGAGGGCGTGCTTCTCACGCTTGTGACCTGCCGGGGAGCCCGTGATTCCCGTCTGCACGTGTCGGTCTGGGGCATGCCCTACACCGAGCGTTACTGTTTCCGCCCGGCGGACATCCCGCGCCCGGAAATTCACGGTACGCTTCCGGCGCGGATTGAGAGCCGGGAAAAGAACGATATCTACGCTCACCTGGACGAGCAGGGGCGCTACCGGGTGAAGCCGGACTTCGACCGGGAGGGGACGGAACCCGGTTACGGGTATCTGTGGCTGCGGATGGCGAAACCGTATGCCGGTGAAACGCTGGGCTGGCATACGCCGCTCACCGACGGGACGGAAGTGGCGATTGCGTTCAGCAATGGTGATATTGACCTGCCGTACATCGCGTATGCGCTGCACGACTCTGAGCACCCGGACCACGTCACCCGCGACAACCACACGCGCAACGTGCTGCGCACGCCCGCAAACAACAAGCTGCGGATGGAGGACCGGCGCGGGGAGGAGCACATCAAGCTCGCCACGGAGTACGGGAAAACCCAGCTCAACAGCGGGCATCTGGTGGACAGCCAGGGGCAACGTCGCGGCACGGGCGCAGAACTGCGCACGGATGAATACGGGGCTATTCGCGCCGGAAAGGGCCTGTTCGTCAGCGCGGACGCGCAGGCGAAAGCGCAGGGTGACGCACTGGATATGAGCGCTGCGCTGAAGGAAATCGACCGGCTTAACGAGCAGCTGCAGCAGCTGGAAATCGCGGCGGAGCAGGCGCAAGCTAAAAAATCATTAACAGAAGGGGGCAAAAAATATTGGGGCAATCAGTTTTCATTCAAAATCTCCGACCCTAAATGTGGAACACAAATACTACCGATCGAGTTTAAAGTGCTATTTGTGAAATCTGATGAACACTATATATTCAAAATACATGATAAATATGATCGTGAAGGTGTCACGGGAAATGTCCTCGATGTATCGAAAAATACAGGTCCATGGACATATGCCCACGAATTCGGTCATTGCTATGGGTTACCTGATGAATATGGATACACTCCTGACGCAGAAGAGAATGATCAAGTAGTTTACTATAAACCGGATGGGTCTCTTGATTCACCAATTTCTATTCCTTATAATGGAGGAGATCCAAGTGATCCAGCTTCAACAATTATGGCTGCATATGGGAATACTATTATTCTGAAAAGACATGGATGGATTATAGCTATTGAAGCGAATGAGATTTTTCATGAAGCTGGTTTAGGAAGGAGAATAAGATGCGATATAGTATAATTCTAAGTTTATTAACTTCTTTATACACATCAATTTCTTTAGCAGAGGCCCCAAAAATGAAAGATAACATTTTTTTTACTATTAGTGTTAGTTGCAGCGGTCAGAAAGAATGTACATACAATAATCAGAGTGAAATTCCAGTCACTGTGAGATTTCAGAATTTATATTCCAAAGGTTACTATATTCCTTTGGAATATATTAAGAGAACTGGACCCAGTATCAAATTAACTGATCGTGACAATAAAAAGAGCATGCCACTCAAGCCAAATCTAGTTAGTTGGGATTTAAAGAAAAAAATGACTTACATCCCTGAAGGTGGGAATATTGAATTTACCTGGACTCTTTTGGATAGAGATATTTCACAATTTATAAATGATGGAAACCTCAATGTTGATGCTGATTTCAAGATTAGAACAAAAATATATGATGATAAGAAAGATGAAATTGGTGACTTTATTTCATTGTCAAAATTAGTTTTAAAAGGAAGTAACCTAAATGAAGATAAACGCTGACCAACTCTCATTGCTAAATTCGTACTCATCTAATTCTTATGCTAGTGAACTAGTGAAGCATTGCAAATCTATCTTTCCGTTGATATATGATTCACTGCATGAAAAAAATTAAGAACTAATATTGCAAAACTAATTGAGACGGCAGGGAGATCAAAGGTTACTCAACGTGGTCCCCTTCAGCTCTACTTCGATATGGCTATTACGCTAGGTTCTGAGTTTGAAACTGATCCAATGTACTCAGATTTTAGTTTTGAGCCAGATCAATTTCCGACGAAAAATCAATTAGAAATATCTTTATCTCTTCATGAAAAATCTAGCATCTATATCGAGAATGTCATTGGGGAAGATGGCAAATATGCAAAAAACTTTCTTGGCCGGTTAGAAGTTGAGATGTTCTCAAACATACATAGAATTAATTTCATAGAAAGTATGCATAAATTATTAATTGATGTTTACCCTCAGAAGTACGATTTCTTGGGCCTAGACAAAACAAATGCCCTGATAGAGCGGGGTACTAAAAAATTCAAACATGATAATACCAGGCCAAAGATACAAGCCATATATATTATATTAATGTTTGTTATCGGGCATGGCTTTGAAAATGATTTATTCCATCAGAATGAAAATATTTTCAATAGTAATGCTCATGATGATGACTTTTACATATTAAAATCCAAAGGATTTATTGTACGGTTCATTAATGCATTGGTTTTATAGAATTAATAAATCAGATTTCGGGTAAGTATCCCCATAACTAGTTGTGTTTTCAGGCAATACGCACGCTTTCAGGCATACCTGCTTTCGGTATTTTGTTCAGCGCTCGCTGGCTGCGCTCTGACTCAGACTGTCACGGACGGTACGGTCAGCATCACGAAATCCCTCTTCTACAAAAAAATTAAAATGCTGCATCTGGATTTAGGTGTTCATGCTCTGGAGAAGTGGTAAATGACTGAAGGATCAGCTTTAACCAATGAAACTCCATACTCAACATATGATATAACGGGTTTATTAATGCCCGCTCGGGCGTTCTTTTTTACCATTGTTGATGAACCAGGTAAAGACGGTTTCTTGGTTAGAAAAATATATTCTTCAAATTCTGATCCATATCTTTCAAATATGGATTTAACAGAAGCGAAACTACTTCCAGAAACTAATCCGGAACGATATGGTTTAATTCCGAAGGACTTTTCTGCTTCCTACACTGTAGCAGAGCATGTGATGGGGGATGGCTGTTGCTGGAGCAAAAATAGGTACAGTAGCAGGTGCGGCGGTTGGCATTGAGACTGGCCCAGGGGCGATGCTGACAGGACTTGTTGGCGGGATTATATTTGGAACAGCAGGCTACTTTGGCGCAGATTGGGTGGCGGATTATATTGATGAAAATTAAATCATTTAATTTATTTAGAAAAAAAAGTCAATTCCAGGATGATTTCCCTATTGCACAATTTAGTGATTTACCAAAGAGGAGATCTTTTTATCCAATGTTTTTGTCTCTAGAGAAGCATAAGATATATGCTCATTCAGCACGATTTATGATAAAACCTGAAGATCAATCCATCATTGAGAATCTAATCGAATTACATTTTCATAAAAAAATAAATATAAATGAGAAAAAAAAGAAGGTTGCAGATCATGATAAAATTCTCATTTTTTATAAGTTTAGTGAGTTTGGGCAGGATATAGTAAGGGTTATCACAAATGATAATGAATTTGTTAAATGTCTTTGTGAGGCAGGTTTTGAACCTCCAGGGCCAGAAATTGTATTTCCTGATAAGAATTTTGGTAATTATGGTAGTCTGCAAGGAGAGATGGCGTTCTGGTGGGATGTATATTGGGAACCGTTTTGGAAGTGTTTAAGGGAGGATGAAAGAAAAGATTATCTCGGACGGAGTAATTTCTCGGTTGATACCATTCAATTTCTGGAATGTCGCCAATAGTTAAAATATATACAACATTATTCACCTCCGTTATCCGAAATTCTCTACGTAAAATTTGTTAGCGCCCTCTTTCTAGTGTTAAACCTGTTCGCAGACTGTAATTGATGGTGAGGTCTGGCAGTTCAGGGATCGCAAAGCGGTTGATGCCGCCGATTACCAGACGCTGTTGCGCAAGGCTGATACGGTACTTAAGGACGATGTCTTGGCGTCAAAAGCACTGCTGGTGATGCCATGTGCCAATGGAGGAGGATGCACAGTTTGTAGCGGTGGTGGGACTGTTTAACCGTCCGGATATGCAGGATAACCGCTGGCGCCTGGTCCTGACCCATGACAACCTCGACCCGGATAAAGCCCGCGTCATTGAGCTGGGCGAGGCGCTGGATAGGGATGCCGCGCTGTATGTCCCTTCTGCAGGTGAAGGCAGCGCCAATGTTTCAGGGCGAGATGAATTCTGGTTCGAGGAAAAGCTTTGGCAGAAAGCGCTGACCGGAGCAAAAACCACGACCCGTGTGAGATGCTTCTGGCGGCATGATGAACAGGGTAACATGCGGGTCTACGGGGTCCATACGGGTTAAGGTATGCCGTATGAAGGTGTGCGCACGGCTGAATGAAATGGGTTGAAAAAAATAACCGTTATGAGTTAACCCCGGCTCACGGTGTTGATGGCCCGTTGATAACCTGGACGCCGGAAAGGCCGGAAAACAGCGACATTTCGTCGCATGCGGGCAGCAATATCAGACCCATCGATCAGGCTACTATACTGGTTACTCCGATCCCTGACGATAACATTTATTAAAAGAGATGAAGAGTAAATAAATATGGCTATAAGATGAGAGTTTGATTCTTCGCTGGAAAGGTTTAATTCGGCTCCCGAATTGATTATGCAGAGACGGGGTGCAAAAAACATATAATTAAATGAAATCTCGACTTTCACATTGACGAAAAACTCAAAGGAATATAATGAGTTATAAACATCCATCCTTATATGAAACGCTAATGGGTAACTTTTCAGGAGATCTTCCGATCGATCACGTAAGTGAAGAGGAACAGGTCATTTTATCAGTTTTGGATAATATACAGCGTATCCTCAATTCTCGTGCTGATGCTATTTCACACTTACCAGATTATGGTTTACCGGACATGACAAAAATCCTTCAGGGTATGCCTGGAACTGCACATCAATTGATTGAGACGCTCTCAAGCGTTCTACTAAAATATGAACCCCGATTGCAGTCAATGAATGTGACTTTGTTGGAGCAGCAGATCCCTGGTGAATTGAGGTATACGATTGATGCCGAGTTGAAGGGGGTTGGATTGGTCCACTATGGCACCGAGTTTATGCCAGAGGGCAAAGTCCTGCTCCGCCATCTGAAGCAGCAGAATTATATGGATAAAAATTCATATTTTTAGCGTTTAAAATTTAGCAAGGACAGCGTTATGCATTTGGTAAACACACGTTCCCTCAAAACCGGCGGCGACCCGCGCACGCTTGCGGATTACGCCGCGCTTCGCGATGAAATGAGCAAGCTGACGCATCCGGCTCGCCCGGATGTTAACTGGCAGCACGCGGAAACGCTCTGCCTCTCACTGTTCGAGCACAACGGGGTGGAGCTGCAAACTGCGGCCTGGTATACCCTTGCCCGCACGCATCTGTCCGGTTTGTACGGCATGAATGAAGGCCTGGCGATTCTGGATGCGCTTCTCTCTCGACAGTGGGGGAGTGTGTGGCCGCAGCCGGTGCATGCCCGGATGGAGATCTTAAGCGGGCTCAGCAAGCGCTTACAGCAGGTAATGCGTACCCTGACGCTGAGCTATGCCGACCTTAGCCAGCTGTACCAGGCCGAAGCTTATCTGAATGCGCTGGGCGACGTGCTGCAGCGTCTGGAGCTGAAACACGCCAGCCAGCTTGATCCCCTGCGAAATCTTATGCATAACGCGGCGGTGAGGCTGGAAAACAGCGAAAACACGGGCGTGAGCCTGCCGGGCGTTGCCCCGACCCGGACAGAGATCGGCAGCAACGAACCGACAGAGCATGTGAAATGGGTCTATATCGCCCAGCCTGAGCCTCAGCCGCACGTGCAGGTGATGATAGAACCGTCGTCTGCACCCGTGAAGCCGTGGAGGCCGTTTGCCGCCGGAATGCTGACCATGCTGGTGCTGTCCGGCGTGACGGTCTGGGGATGGCAGATAACACATAAACCAGACCCGGCGCAGGCGCAGTTTGCGGCATCGTTTGCGCCGTTGCCGACTGCGCTGTCAGCTGAACAGCTCCAATCTTTCAGGAAGTCCTCTCCTTCATCTGAGATGGGTATTAAGCAGACGCGGCAGCAGCTCGCGCGGCTTGTACAGCTAAAACCTGACTGGGCCATCGCCAGGGGGGATGAACTGCTGAAGCAGGCGCTGACGCTGTGGCCGGAGCAGGCGAAACCGCTGGTGCAGCAGTGGCAGCAGCAGATAACGATCGCAGCGCTTCCCGAGGACAATCTGAACGGCTGGCATCAGGGGATGACGCAGCTGCAGCAGCTGGCGAACCGGCTTAACGCCCTTGATGAGCAAAAGGGAAAGTACATGACCGTGAGCGAGCTGAAATCAGCCGTGTTTACTCTTTCACAGTCGTTTAGCCGTACCGTTCCGCTGGAGGAACAGCTGCGTCAAATGGCGGCTGTTCCGGAAGGGCAGGTGTGGCCGGCGGCGGCGCAGAATCTGGTGGAACAGCATCTGCAGCAGCTGATTGCCCGTTACGCCCTGATGAAACAGAAATGGCCGGAAGGTGAATATCAGACTGAATCCGCGCGACCGAGTGCGAAAAATTAACAGGGACGACAACGTGTCAGCCAGAGAACGTTTTTTTAAGAAAGTGCAGCAAAATAATGACAGAACGCCACCGGGGAAGAATTCCGTTGAGGCTGAAATCCGGCTATTTCGTCTGCGGATGGATGCGCTGGCGCAGCAAATCAGCCAGTGGTTTGCGGAAAGCAGCATCGAGGTTATTTTATCGACAAAGCATATCCATGACCTGAGCACAATCGGCTACAGCCTCAGCAGCGGCATATGCCGTTACGACATTACCGCTATTCGGCTACAGAATGGCGATCGTAGCGTCAGCATTACGCCTGAACAGTTCTGCTGCGAAACGGAGACGGGGCGCGTGGTAATGCAGGCCACGGCACCGGGCTTCAGCCAGGTATTTTACCTGAGCATGGCGCCGGAAACGGGCTGGTTTATCCGGCGCGAACGTCAGAGCGTAAAAGAGAATGCCATCATGACGGAAGATCTCTTCTTCCAGGCGGTAGACTGTCTGGCCTGAATATTACCGCCGCCATCTGGGATACCGATAGCGGCATAACGTCAGGCTTCCGCTTGCCATTTTTCCAGTTTTGCACCCGCCCGACGTGCCGTAACGGGCAAGATATCGGCATCGGCGACGTAGCCATCCGGATCGAGGCAGCGGTTGTGCGCTTTTGCCTGCAGCAGAACCTCTTCATCCCAGTACAGGCGTTTACGGCCATCGCCTCGGGTGGTGAGAATGAACTCGGTGTTACCGCCTGCCGCGCGGTAGCGCCGCCAGCTGTTTGCCGGAATGGAGATCACCGAACGTTCAGGGGCGATGATGCTGACCTCTTTGCCCGCCTCGTTCCATGTGACCTCCAGCTGGCCCTTAAAGACCATAATCACCTGGGTATCGGGGCAGACATGTCGGCCCACGATGCAATCGTCGGCGAGCCGTAGCCACTCGACGGAAAAGCCGTGTGGGTCGGTCATGGCCGGGGACGCGTCCCTGTCCTGTGAAATGCCAAAACCGATAACCGGCGCGATCTCGCCGCCGTGTCCCGGCAGCACCGAGTCCAGCAGCCCCCGCGATGACCAGCAGCGTTCATCGCCGGTCACCGCGCGCCTGCGCATCTCTTCAACGCTATAATCACGTAGCCCGGCAATATACTCCTCCGACAGCGGCGTCAGCAGCGTTGAAGGGTCAGGCTGCGGGTCCCCTGCCTCTTGCGTAATCAGCATATTATCCTTGCTCAAATACATCCCATATTCGCCCGCCGCCGCCAGCACCGACGGATGCCAGATAATCCCGCCCGTGTTGTCGCCCCCCAAAACGGTAAACACCATGCCGCTGGTATCCGCTTTACTCACGTTGGTAAACCCCCGGAAGATCCAGGTCGGAATGGAGAGGATCGCGGGGGCGCTGAATTCTGCTTCATGTTCCCCACGCGCGCCCCAGCGAAAACGCCACGTCCCTTCGTGGATCAGAAACACCTCCGCCGTGAAGTGAAGATGGAGGTTGTTGGTCACGCCCTTCGGCATGGCCGCCGCGCCGATGTTGAAACCGTGCGGCTCGGGGATATTCACGACCTGCTCCGTGGACTGCGTAACGCCGGGGCCGATGAACGAATAGTTCTGCTTCAGATTCGAGCCCGGCAGCCTGCAGTCAATAAAGGCAAGATTGCAGGAGACCATATCGTCAGGGGCGATTAACCGGCTTCTGGCCTGGCTTTCAGTAAGATGGATAGTTTTCATGTGTTCTCCTTTTAATAACCGGATGCGCCGGTCGCGGGGATGGCGTTGCCGCGCGCGAGGGCAATGGCTTCACGCGAGGCGCGGCCCAGCTGCATCACATCGTTTGCCGGCGTGACAAAATGGAACCCCTGGGCAATACGCTCTGCGGCCGCCGCCCCGGAGGTGCAGAAAATCCCGGCCATCTTTTGATGCTTGTGACAGCGTTCAATCACCTTATTAACGGCTGCAAGCATCTCCGGGTGCCGTGATTCCGCGCTGGCGCTGCCCGTCAGCGTTAGCGAGAGATCGTTGGGACCAATAAACACGCCGTCCAGCCCGTCGGTATCGAGAATAGCGTCGAGGTTTGCCAGTCCTTCGCGGGTTTCGATCATCGCCAGCGTCAGAATTTCGTCGTTGGCGTGCTGCGGATAGTCGCTGCCGCCGTAGAGCAGCCCGCGTGCCGGGCCAAAAGAACGAACGCCCAGCGGTGGATAGCGGCAGGCGGCGACAAAGCGGCGAGCCTGCTCGGCGCTGGAGATCATCGGGCAGATCGCACCGTACGCCCCGGCGTCCAGGACGCGCATGATTTGCGCCGGGTTGTTATCGGCCACCCGGACGAGCGGGACGGCAGGCGTGGCCGACAGCGCCTGAAGCATCGTTAGCGCGCTGGCGAAATCAATCATGCCGTGCTGGAGATCGACGGTCACGGCGTCGTAGCCCTGATGGCCGATAATCTCCGCGCTGTAGCCGGAGGGGATTGCCAGCCAGCCGTTAATGATGGGCGTATTTTCCCGAAACGCGGTCTTTAGTCTGTTTTTGCGCACTGTATGCACTCCGTAATCCACTGGCGCAGCGGTGGGGCGACGTCATCCGGCGCTTCCAGCGGAATAAAATGCCCGCTGGCCTCCACCGTATGCCATTCCGCATTCCCGGCGCTGGCGGCCAGTAAGTGGTGATGATGGGGCGTGCAGATAACGTCCTGCGCGCCGTTGAGAAGGGCTATCGGGCAGGCGAGGGCGGCGAGCGCCGCGCGGTTGTCCTGCCGGTGAATGGCGATTTCCGTATGCTCTGCGAAGGTCGTGATACCGCACTCCTGCGCCATCCGGCAGATGACCGCCTGCAGGGCGCGATCGTCCAGGCGTTCTGGCGCCACGTAGCGCGGCCACAGGGTCGACATCAGCCAGTCGGTAATGCCCTGCGCCTGAGCGGTACGCACCGCTTCCCGGCGCGGCGCGGCATTTTCCGGCGGATCGACAAGGGGATTGGCGGAGAGCAGCGCGAGGCCGCCGATCCTGTCCGGCGCGTCGGCGGCCATTTGCAGCGCGACGATGGCTCCAAGTGAAAAACCGGCCAGCAAAAAGCGTGGCGGCAGCACGTTCAGCAGCCGCTGTGACGCCTGCTGCGCGGTTCCCGCTCCCGCTAGCGTGACGCACACTGTCGCCGCAACGTTTAGCCGCGCAATCACGGGCTGCCAGAGCCGGGCGTTACACAGCGTACCGCCGAGCAGCACCAGCGGCAGGTCGGTGTTATCCAACAAAGCCTGTTCCATTGCGAGCCTCACGTTGCCGTCCAGCCGCCGTCTACCATCAGCGCGCTGCCGGTGATCATCCCGGCGGCCTCGGAGGCAAGGAACACCACCGGCCCCATAATGTCCTCTAGCCTGCCCAGGCGGCGCAGCTTGATGTTATCCAGCACGTAGCGGCGAAACGCGGGGTCTTCAAGCGCCGATCGCGACAGATCGGTTTCGATGAAGGTTGGGCAAAGCGTGTTGACCCGGATCCCGGCGTCGCCCAGCTCAAGCGCCATCGTTCGGGTTAACCCCTCCAGCGCAAACTTGGAGGCGCAGTACACGCTCCGCGCGGGGCCGCCTACGTGCCCCATCTGCGATGAAATGTGAATAATCGATCCCGCAATACCGCCTGCCTTCATGCGCCGCGCCACGCGCTGGCTGACAAAAAAGGTGGCGCGCAGGTTAAGCGCCATCACCGCATCGAAATCTCCCTCCTTTACCTCCAGAAACGGCTGGTGGCGGGCCAGCCCGGCGCTGTTCACCAGAATGTCGAGATCCGGCAGGGTCGACAGGATGCGTTCCGTCTGGTCGGCGTCGGTAATATCCAGCGTTACCGGGTGGAGTGACAGCTGGTGCTCCGCGGCCAGGCTAGCGGCATGCGCCAGCGCCTCACCATCCCGGGCGGCTATCCATACCTCTGCGCCCGCCTGGGCGAGGGCAACCGCAGCGGCGAAGCCAATTCCTCTGGACCCGCCGGTGACCAGCGCGCGCTTGCCGTGTAAAGAGAAAGAGGGCGTTTGCACAAGCGTCATGAATTACACCTTTTCCCTGACCGGAGCCGGCGTGGCGTAGGGAACATCCGTCTGGCCGTAACGACGCACGCGAATATTGGCCTGCTCGGCGTGTCCGGCGAACCCTTCCAGCAGCGACAGGCGCGAGCAATAGCTGCCGATTTCAGCGGTAGCTTCGTCACTGAGCACCTTCTGGAAGGTGCAGGTTTTCATAAATTTGCCGACCCACAGGCCGCCGGTGTAGCGCGCGGCTTTTTGCGTAGGCAGCGTGTGGTTGGTTCCTATGACCTTATCGCCATAGGCAACGTTGGTACGCGGGCCAAGGAACAGCGCACCGTAGTTGGTCAGGTTCGCCAGGAACCAGTCGTCCCGGTCGGTCATCACCTGCACGTGCTCGGACGCAATGCGATCCGCCTCCAGCAGCATCTCTTCGTAGCTGTCGCACACGATGATTTCGCCGTAGTCCTGCCACGACTGGCGGGCGATGTCGGCGGTCGGCAGCTTTTCCAGCAGGCGCTCGATTTCGCGCAGCGTCTCTTGGGCCAGCGTCAGCGAATTGGTCAGCAGGATCGCGGGTGTGGTCACGCCGTGTTCGGCCTGGCCCAGCAGGTCCGTGGCGCATATTTCTGCATCAACGGTGTCATCCGCGATCACCAGCGTTTCCGTCGGCCCGGCAAACAGGTCGATGCCCACCCGCCCAAACAGCTGGCGTTTTGCTTCCGCAACGAAGGCATTTCCCGGCCCTACCAGCATATCCACCGGCGCAAGGGAGTCCGTGCCTAACGCCATCGCCCCAATCGCCTGAATGCCGCCCAGGGCATAGATTTCCGTGGCCCCCGCCATTTTTTGCGCCGTGACAATTGCCGGTGCGGGTTCACCGTTAAACGGTGGCGCGCAGCTGATTATGCGGGAACAGCCCGCCACGCTGGCCGTGATGATCGACATATGCGCTGACGCCAGCAGCGGATACTTCCCGCCCGGCACATAACACCCTACGGCGTTAATCGGGATATTTTTATGGCCGAGGATCACGCCCGGGCGCGTCTCAATTTCCAGGTCCCGTAGACATTCCTTCTGTGCCCGGGCAAAATTCGCCACCTGCTGCTGGGCAAATTCAATATCCTGAATATCCTGGCGGCTTAGCCGTTTAATACAGCGATCGATTTCCGCAGGCGTCAGGCGATAATCCTGGCGGTCATAGCGATCGAACTTTATCGATAATTCGCGGATGGCTTTATTCCCACGCTTTTCAATATCGGCGAGTATGTGCTCAACCGTTTCTCTTATTTGCTGATTGGCCTGCTGGCGCTCTTCGGTGGATTTACCGCTTTTTAATTTCCAGGACACACGCTTCTCCTTACCTTATTAAGATGTCAGTTGCCCTCCCGGCGAACCGGGATAGGGTATTTACTTCAGATGTGCTATTGATCCGGCGCGGCGGCGTAAGCCCCGTTTTTTAATTCGCGGGAAGATGTTTGCGCCTTGCGGGCATATACCCAGCGGGCGGACAGCGGCGTGGCAATGGCGGCAATAACGGACAGGGCGGCAATTAATAAATAACCGGACGACAGGTTAATATGTTGCATCATGACGCCCATCATTACCGGCCCGACAAACATACCGCAGGAATAAATGGTCTGGAATAAGCCCATCCGCGTGGATTGTTCATCGGAGGTGGTATTTACCACGCTGAGCGACATAAACGCGGCAAAGGCCATGCCGAACGAGAATCCAGCCAGCGCCTGCCACAGATAAATGACGTAGATATTGCTGGTGAAGGGGATGCCGAAGGTGGAAATCACCTGAAGAACGATGCCGAGCACGGCGGTTTTAACCAGACCGAGGCGCTGATAAAACACCGAGCTGCACAGGGCGATGGCCAGCCCGTAAAACAGAAGATGAATGTTACCGAGCAGGGCGAGGATGCCCGCCCGGGCGCCAAGCTGCTCGGCGTAGACCGGCGTCAGCGTATCGCGGGTGGCGAAGGGCACCAGGATCACGATGGTCGCCAGGATGCCGATCAGCCAGACGGAGCGGTCGGCCAGCTGCTGGCGCGCGCCGGTGATGCAGGCCTTAAGCGTGGGCGCCTGCACCGGGTCGTGAACGTCCTGAATGCGGGTCGTCAGAATCAATGCAACCAGCGCAGAGATGCAGGAGACGAAGAAGGAGATGTTGTTGGCGAAATAGTGAATCAGCACCGCGCCAATGCAGTTGCCGAGAAATACGCCGATGGGGCCAGCCAGCGCCAGCAGCGCGACGGCGGCAGGGGCTTCGCTGCGATCGAAATAGCGCATGAACAGGATGTTGTACAGCACCCAGGACGCCGCCGTAACGCCGTCGGCCGCTTTTGCCATATACAGCGTGATGGCGTTTGGCTCGAGCCAGGCAATCGGCCAGGCGATAATCGGCAGCAGCAGACCAATCTGGATAAAGATCCTGCGGCTCTTCACGACATCGGAAATGATGCCTAGCGGGAAGCGAATGAGAAGGGTAGCCAGCCCGGATGCGCCCATGATGATACCCATGATCTGGGGCTCGATGCCCTGGTTGATCATCATCGGTGCCAGAAAGGCATCAATGCTGTGAATGCAGATAAAGAACAGGATGCTGATGATGAAAAAGAGCCGGGCTTCCCGACGGCGTAACAGTGCTCGAAACATGGTTTTGAACCTCTTAAAAAGTAATGGGTTACAACCAGCCAAGTACGACGTTTACCGGTTCAATCCTTTGGGCGACTCCTGTTCTCTCCGGTACCATTGACGGTATGAAACGCTTTGCATACGTATTCAAGATTTGAAGTTACGAAAAGGTTTCGTGTTTGTAAAGTGATCTGGATCTTGTTGTGAGAAATTTGATTTTTTGTGTTGCATACGCATGCAAAGGTGGTGTAAGTATAAAAAACACCCACTGGCTGAGGCGTCTGGAGCAGGGCATAGTGGGTAAGACGTTGATAAGGAATCAGGGGTAATGAAACGTAAGACTTTTGCAGCAGTCACATCCCAACAGGTCGCGCAGCTTGCGGGGGTATCGCAGTCTGCGGTATCGCGAACGTTCACGCCGGGGGCCAGCATTTCACCGGCGACGCGTGAAAAAGTGCTGCAGGCGGCGCGCGAGCTGGGCTATCGCCCGAATGCGATAGCCCGATCGCTCAACACGGCGCGTTCGCGCATTATCGGCGTGGTGATTTCTTACTTTGATAATCCCTTTTACTCGCAGGTGCTGGAGGCGCTGGCGCAGAAGCTGGATACGCTGAACTATCACCTGCTGCTGTTTGTCGGCGATCGCGAAGGCAACGTCGACCGGATTTTTGACCAGATCATGCAGTACCGGGTGGACGGTATTGTGCTGGCATCCGTCACGCTGTCGCTGGAGCTATCTGAGGAGTGCCTTGCCGCCGGGATACCGGTGGTGCTGTTTAACCGCAGCGAAGAGAGCGGAATGGCCTCCAGCGTTAACAGCAACAACGAAGCGGCGGCGCGTCAGATAGCTGAATTTCTGCTGGCGGGTGAGCACAAGCGTTTCGCCTACGTGGGTGGCGTGGCGGATTCGCCGGTCAATATTGCCCGACAGCGCGGGTTTATCTCCACGCTGGAAGAACACGGCATCACCGATGTGCAGGTGGTGCACGGGAATTACGATGTTCAGCAAACGACCCGCGCGGCCTACGCCCTGTTTTCGGCGTCGCCAGCGCCGGATGCGGTCTTCGTCGCCAACGACCATATGGCCGTAACGGTGATGGACGTGGCGCGCTATGAGTTTGGTTTGCGGATCCCCGAGGAGGTTTCTGTTGTCGGCTACGACGATATCGGCCCTTCGGGCTGGCCTTCCTACGCGTTGACGTCTGCATCACAGCCGGTGGGGGCGATGGTCGATGCCACGGTCGAGCTGCTCATGAAGCAAATTGAAAGCGGAACCATAGAGCCTGAACAGATTACGGTGCCTGGCACGCTGGTTATACGCCACTCAGCCCGTCGCCCGCGTAGCGGCATTATCGAAAACAACGGCTTATCGCTATTTCAGTCTAAGGAGCTCAAATGACCCGATTGCGGGGCTTCAGCCCTCAGTTCGACTCCATCCAGCAGTTCATTTTGACGCTGACGCACGTGGTATGGGAGCAGAAGGATATTGGCCAGCTGGCCGATTTTTACGCCACGCCGGTTGTTTTCATTACCCCGGAGAAACAGCTGCATGAGCTCTCCCAGTTTATGCGCCTCACACTCGAGGCCATGCACAGCTTCCCGCAGCGGTCTGTGCTGACGGAGGACATTCTGTGCAGCCAGAATCCGGGGGACGAGTACTATGCGGCGCAGCGTACCGTTGCCCGCATTCAGCACCTGGGAGAGGGCTTTTTCGGTCCGCCGACCGGGAAGAACGTCTGGGTACGCACGTGGGCCGACCGCATCTGCGTCGACGGTGCCATACGCCAGGAGTGGCTGCTGCAGGATCGCGCCGCCATTGTGGCGCAGCTGGGGCTGGATATCCGTGAGTTTGCCTTTAACCTGGCGACCATGCGCCAGCAGCTTGGGCTGGAGTCTGTTTCTGCCGAGACGCTGGATGCCCGCTGGGCGGGCGGTCCTGAGGGGGATGACGTGGAGGGCGCGCTGGCGGGCGTGGTTGAACGCTACCTGACGATGTGGGCGGGCGGTAATAGCGGCGTGGTGCCCGGTTTATACCATCCGGCGGCGACGCTTTACGCGCCGGGACACTGCGTCTGTACCGGTGAACAGGACATCGCCGCACAGCTTTCCGGCTACCGCGCCTCCTTTGCCGACAGCGAAACGCAGCTTCATCATCTGATTGTGCGTAAGGATCCTAATGAGCCGATTCGGATCTCACTGCGCTGGTCGTTGTTAACCTGGCATGACGGCTACGGCAAGTTTGGCGCGCCCACGCGTAAACCCGTTTCTATCACCGGTATCACCCAGCTTGAATTGCGTGACGGTTTAATTTTCCGTGAATATCTGGGAATCGATGAGTTAGCGATTTGGTCGCAAATATTTAATTAACGGGGCGGCAGCCCCCCTTATTCCGGCTGCAAATAATATCCGCGTTAAATTCACCCTCACTTACGGGTGCGGGTTCTTATTGTCTGAAAATAGAGCAGGAGTTTATATGTCTTCAACAGAAGCAACAAATAAAGCACCAGCCGTACCCGAAAAAAGTAGCGTAAAAGCGCTGAAAGATGAGCCCGTATTACAGGTGGAACGCCGCGATTTTGTCGATCTGGTACCGGAGAAACGTCCGCGCGTGCAATCATTAAGAGGCTTTGATGATTGCTATACCGATATTGTCGATTACATCGTTCGCTGTACACATAAAATATGGGACGAGCGCGACGTCGGATTAATTTATTCTCACTACACCCATAACTGCGTGCTGTATAACGCGCTGGGAACATTATATAACCGCGAGCAGGTGGTCCAGGATACGCTGCAGCGCTTAATTGCCTTCCCGGAGCGTCGTGGAATGGCAACCCAGGTTATCTGGAACGGGAATGATGTGGATGGTTTTTATACCTCTCACCTGGTAACGGGAAGCGGGCGGCATACCCAGCACAGTCATTTAGGCAAGCCGACAAACCGCACCTTTGTAACCCGTACCGTGGCGGATTGCATGATCCACGAGAATAAAATTTACCGGGAGTGGGTCGTGAGCGACAACATGTCGCTGATGAAACAGCTTGGCCTGAACACCGATCAAATCGCGTTTAATATGGCAAAAGAGCAGTTTGATAAAGGCTTCCGCGTGATGGATATCGGCGAAAACGGCCGCATGCTGGGGCAATATCCGCCGGAGATGGAGTGCGATGTTTCTATAGCGCACACCGATACGGAAGAGCAGTGCCTGCGCTGGCTGCACGAGATCTACAACCGCCGAATGTTCGGCAAGATCAAAGAAGTGTACGCGCCGAACGTGCAGTGGCATGGCCCGCTGATGAAAGAGCTGTACGGCACTGCGGCAGTAACGCACCAGACGCTGGCGCTGGTGGGAATGATCCCCGACGGCGCGTGGCTGCCTCAGCATATTTGTTCCAACCCGTGCGACGAAGGCGGCGTTAAGGTGGCGGTTCGCTGGATCATCGAGGGGCACCACCTGGGCTATGGCGAGCTGGGCAAGCCGACCGGGGAGCGATTGTTCGTGATGGGTATGTCGCACTACCACATCCTTAACGGGAAAATTGTCGATGAATGGGTGGTTTACGACCACCTGGCGCTGCTGGCGCAAATCAAGCTCGGCCAGATGGAGGATGCGTAAATGATCGAACAGGTGATTTGGATCAAGCGCCCGCAGGGGCAGGATGCGCAGGCCGATCGTTCCCTGACGGAGAAGGTCAGCGCCATTATCGAACGCGTGAGAAGCGAAGGCGACGCGGCCCTCAGAGCGTATTCGCAGCAGTTTGATAACGTCGTGCCGGCGCAGTTTGAAGTGAGCGGGCAGGAGATCGCCGAAGCGCTGGAGGGGATGGACGCCCAGACGCGCCGCGACAGCGAGTTTGCCATTAACCAGGTGCGGCGCTTTGCGCAGGCGCAGCTGGCGACCATGCAGCCCCTGGAGGTCGAGACGCTGCCCGGCGTGCATCTGGGGCACCGGATCATCCCGGTGCAGACCGTGGGCTGCTACGTGCCGGGTGGCCGTTATCCCATACTCTCCGCGCCGGTGATGTCCATCGTTCCGGCGACCGTTGCGGGCTGCGAACAAATTATTGCCTGCCTGCCGCCGGGGGCACATCCGTCGATGATTGCGGTTTGCCATCTGGCGGGGGCGCATCGCATTTTTAAAGTGGGCGGCGCGCAGGCCATCGCGGCCATGGCCTGGGGAACGGAAAGCATTCCGTCGGTGGATAAAATCGTCGGGCCGGGCAATGCCTTCGTTAATGAAGCGAAACGTCAGGCGTTTGGGAAAGTCGGCATTGATGCCCTCGCCGGACCAAGCGAGATTTTCACCCTCGCCGACGACAGCGCCGATCCGCGCATTCTGGCCGCCGATATGCTGGCCCAGGCAGAACACGACGTGCACACGCGCGTCGGCCTGGCGACGACCAGCCGGGATATCGCCGAGCGTACGCTGGCGGAGGTTGAGCGTCAGTTAGCCAGCCTGCCGACGGCAGCGACGGCGGGCGAGGCGTGGCGCCGGCAGGGCGAGATCGTGCTCTGCGAAGATGAAGCGCAGCTTATCGCCTTTGCCGACCATATGGCGACGGAACACCTGCAGGTACATACCCGCGATCCGCACGCCACGGCGGCGAAGATCCGCAACTATGGCTCGCTGTTTATCGGTCAGAACGCCAGCGTGGTGTTCTCTGATAAATGCTGCGGCACCAACCATACGCTACCGACGATGGCGGCAGCCCGCTATACCGGCGGCCTGTGGGTGGGGGCGTATGTCAAAATCTGTACCCATCAGTGGATTGATGAGCAGGGCATCCCGGCGATTGCAGAACCGGCGATCCGCCAGAGCCGCACTGAGGGGATGCAGGGGCACCGACGGGCGGCAGAAATTCGACTGCGTCCGCAGGAGATTGACGCGATTACCACCGGTATGCGGGACTAAACACGAGGCCGGGCAGCATCCTGCCCGGCTTTCAACACCTGGAAACTGAGATGATGAAGCGCCTGATACCGCCAGACGACTGTCCGGAAGAGATTGCCCGCCGCCTCGAAGCCATAGAACAGCACCGTGCGCTTAACGCCATTCTCGGTGTTAATCCCGATGCGATGACCCTGGCGGAGGCGTATCAGAAGCAGCGTCGACGCGGTGAACGTATCGGCCCTTTGCACGGCGTTCCGTTAATTATCAAAGATAATATCGCCTGCGCGCCGATGCCCGTTACCCTGGGCTGTCGCGCGCTGGGTTCCCTGCAGGCAACATCGGACGCGCGGGTCGTGCAGCGGCTGCGCGGGGCGGGAGCGATTATTCTTGCCCGAGCCAATATGTCCGAGTTTGCGTTCGACGTGCGCTCGCGAAGTTCACTGGGCGGTGATGTGGCTAACCCACTTTGTCCGTCGGTTACCGCCGGAGGCTCCAGCGGAGGATGCGCCGCTGCGGTTGCGGCCGGCATGGCCGACGGCGCGCTGGGTACGGATACCGGCGGTTCAATCCGTATTCCCTGTAGCTATACCGGGCTGGTGGGGCTGCGCCCCGCCTTTCGTCGTTCGCAGCTGGACGGCGTTGCGCCGCTCTCACCCAGCAAAGATACCGTGGGCCCAATGGTCCATCGCGTTGAAGATGCCGCCTTGCTGCACGCCATCATCCACGGCCTGCCCCCGGTTCCTCTTCCTGCCCGTTCACTCAAAGGCGTTCGCTTTGGTGTGATTGCTGCCTTACAGGGTGAGGATGAAGCGCAATTGGCCGTGTGGCAGAGGGAGCTGCACACGCTACGCCGGGCAGGGGCGACGCTGGTGGAGGTCTCTTTACCGTTTCTGAATGACATCAGAGAGGCGACCTGCCTAAGCCTGTATGAATTTCGCATGGCGATCGACGACTGGCTACGCAAGCAGCCGGGTGCGCCTGCTGGACTGACGAGCATTGTCGACTCCGGTGCGTTTCTGCCAGAGTTTGCTCCGTTTCTCAGGCAGATGCTGACGTATAACACGTTGAAAACCCCGCTTTGGCTGGCGGGACGGCGTTTCCAGCGACGGCTGCGGCAGAACCTTTACCAGGCCGCGGAGCTGCAGCACATCGACGGATTTTTGTATCCCACCGTACAACGTTTACCGGAAAGCATGGCGAAGATGCCGCCAGGCTGCGCGCCGGAGCTTGCCGCCATCAGCGGCTTGCCTGCGATAACGCTGCCGTGTGGCGTGAGCCGAAGAGGATTGCCCGTGGGAATGGAGATTATGTCAGTGCAGGAGGATGAAACTGCATTGATGACGCTGGCACTGGCCTGTGAGCAGGCTTTTGTCGGGGGGCATAACGTGAGGTAGGCACAAAAAAGCCCGCAGGGCTTGCGCCGTGCGGGCTTTCAGGACTTCATCGGATGACTCTGGTAATCACCGATGGAGAATTTTGGGCTGGCGTCCCTGTAACTAGATATCTATTTGATTGAATTTTCTAGATAACTGCTGTTTCTGACTTTACCTTTGGTTCTATAAAGGAACCATAAATCGTAACGGCATAAACCCCTGAAAATAGTCCGTTAGCGAACTGTATCAAAAAATATCAAACCTTTTGGTTCAACTTCCTGATGGCATCTGAACTCATTTCATTGGTCTTCCTTTAACATGTCGATTACGTTTGCTACATACATTAAGTCTAATGCCTGTTGGAGATCGTTATGAAAAACTGGTCAGTTGAACATACGAGAGAGGTGAAGAAGTGGCTGGATATAGATACATATCGCGGATTCGAAGAGCTTCCGCTTATACACCTCTACCATGAATTGCTGGCAAGGACATTGTTCTTCAAACCATATCATGAAGAATTTGAAGCAGAAGCCGTAAGGCTCTACATCGACAGGATCTTCACTGGAAAGCCCTTTCTCATCACAGAAAAGCATCTCGGCTATCTCACAAGAGAGGATACTCTTTACCAGCCCCCGCACTTCTTTTTGACGACAACCGAAAGACTGGCTCAACTCAGCATAGTTGGATTACGGAACTCACTGTTTTTTTGGGATGGAAGCGATGAGTATTCTGTTAACAGAGAATTCCTCGATAGCCCTGTATCGGAAGTTTTGCCAAAATTGTTCAGAGATACGGTCATGGTCGAAATTGACCTAGCAAACGGGACAGATGAAGAGATCGCTGAATCACTCAAAGCTGCACTTCCTCAATGGCGTAAAGTGCGTGGTATAGAACCAGATGTAACGGAAGCTATTCGCTTTGGTTATGGAACGATTAAGAAAATCATCAACTACAGACTTATACCCCTTATTGATATCTTGGTATGGTCAAACCTGCACCAAGTTCGTGTATCCGAAGATCGCCTTTCACGGCTCCTGTACACGGATGATGATGATGAAGAACAAACCCGCCTGAACCACCAAATCAGGGATACGGACAGACCCCTTGCTCTGAAGGCCGCGAGTATACCGTTCATCCGTCAGTTTCATCTGTTCATCAACAAAAACGACCACCTAAAAAAGATCAGAGTTTCAGACGTGATGAAAATCGCTGATTCTGACTAAGACCAACCTCCATTAGCTCTGGCGTTCTCGGCTTCGGTCTTTTTCCTGCTGATTCATTTATATAGTAATTCCCATCGCAACTGAAATGAGGAATAAAATATGAATCAGCACAATACTCGCCTTATTCGTTTACCAGAGGTTCTAAATCGAACCGGTTATGGTAAAGCGTGGATCTATCATCTAATCAGCAAAGGCCGTTTCCCATCACCAGTCAAAATTGGATCTCGTGCAGTTGCTTTCATTGAAAGTGAAGTAGACGAATGGATTCAATTAACTATCGAAAATTCAAGAAAGCATGTTGCCTGAAATAAATTACAGCCTTCTTATTTATGAAGATTAATTCTCAGATTTGTAAAGTTTAAATCTTTAAGAAACCTATATTTAACGTAATTCTTTACGTTTTTTTAGGCAGGGCTTACGCCATAGGTATTTAAAGGTGGTTTCTTAATATCAGGTATGGATACTATTTACTAGCCGTACCTGTTTATTTGACGTCAAATAAATTTTTTCAAGCCATTAATATATATACCAAATAAACTAAAGTCATTGTAAAAAATTTGAATTATTTTGAATTGGAATATATTTAATAAGTGAGAGTGATATTAATTTGTAAAGAATGAGGTCAAAATGGGATATAAAGTAAAGAAATTCATCATGAGTAATGGGGAGCGAGGATGCCTGATCCTTGATAAAAATAGTAATTTACCAGCTTACTATCAAAATCTATTTCTTACTACAGACATAAGAAATAGAGGCGCAACCGCCTCAACTATGGAAATAGTTGCAACTAACTTACTAATTTTTAGTAATTTCTTAGATAGTAGGAAAATTAATATAGTTGAGAGAATTGAGCTTAAAAAGTATCTCAGTGTTGCAGAAATAGATGATCTGGTAAGATATGCGAAACAAAGATTCGATAGACAAAAAATTATAAATATAAAATCAGCAAGTAATAAGTTTATTGCGAAGAGAACCTTTAGTTATAGAGTACACGTTTTTTCACGCTACCTTAAGTGGTTATGTGGATTAGTTCATTCGTCAAAGGGGATTCATGCAAAGTATGAAGTAGAAGTATTTATTGAAAGTATCAGAGCACATATTCCAAGAAACAGTTCATTGAATATGAATGAAATATCTGAAAAATCGTTAAACGAAGAAGAGATCAATGTGCTTTTCCGTCTATTGGAAATTGGCGGGATTGAAAACCCTTTCCATAAGGAAGTACAGGTCAGGAACAGACTAATATTTACCTTGCTCTTAAATTTAGGTTTAAGGGCTGGAGAGTTGCTCAATCTTAAAATAGATGATTTTGATCTCAGAGACAATACTTTAAGTGTAGTCAGAAGACATGATTCAAAAGAAGATGGAAGATCTTATCAACCATTAGTAAAGACTGGAGAAAGGGTTATTCCGTTATCTGATGAGTTAGCCAGTGAAATTTTTGATTACATAAGCAATAGCAGGGAAAAAATGACAAAAAGGAAAAAGCATAATTTCTTATTGGTGGCTCATTGCACCGGAAAAAACGCAGGAGAACCCTTAAGCATTTCAGCTTATGAGAAGGTGATATCAACACTGAAACGAGCAAGTCCAAAGCTATATAATCTTTCAGGTCATAGGTTAAGGCACTCTTGGAATTATATGTATTCTAAAGGAATAGAAGGCGCTGAATTAGAATATAGTAGAAGGAAAGATTTAAGGAATTATCTAATGGGTTGGTCAAAGGAGTCAATCATGTGTGATAGATACAATTTTAAATATATATCCCAACAAGAGAAGGATGTCGTCCTAAAGGTCTATAAATCAGTAAGTAAAATAATTAATGGGGTTTAATGTGGAAATCAAATGTATTGAAAGTGAGCAAATTTTTTTTGCTAAGATGAATAGATATAGTTTCAAACTGTCAGATAAGAAATGGCAACTTGATAAAGAAAACTGCGTATACCCTCATAAAGTTGTAGATATAATGCCTGCAAAAATGAAACTTAGCTACTTAAAAACATTAGCTTACTATGCGTCTGAATATAGTTCTTTTTATATACAAAATATTAACACTCTATTTTATAAGTGGTTTGGTGCAATAACCATCGATACTATTGATGACAAAGCAATATATCAATTGAATGTTTATTTAGGTTCAGAAAGAAACTACAAACTAAACTTAATTAAGGCTTTCATAATTAAATGGAAAAATCTCAATTATCCTGGGGTAGAAGCGACTGCCATTAGAATGCTGGAGAAAATAAAAATCATTCCAAACCAAACAGGAGATGCAGTTAAAAGACGAGATCCAAATAAAGGACCTTTAACTGAAACGGAATTCAATAACATCATTAACGCCGTTGGAAAATTTTATCATGAGAAGAAAATTCAATGCTTTTTGTATTGTTATATCCTTTTGCTGGCAATAACAGGAAGAAGGCCATTACAATTAATATCTCTAAAAGCTAAAGATCTCATTAAAAATGAGAGAGGGTGCTTTTTGAATGTACCAAAAGTAAAACAAAGAAAATGTTTCAGAAAAGAATTTAACATGGTTATGATAGAACCGTTCTTATATGACAGCTTATCGATGCTAATTAATCAAAATCAGGCGTTTGTTGAAGATAAATTCAGTGTTGGGATTAGTAACTATAGAGGCGAATTACCAATCTTCATGAATTTAGATAAGATTACGGAAACAAAAAGGATTGAGGATTTTTTATATGATTTAACAACAGATTTTTTCCATATGAAAAATTCAGTTATGTCAAAACTATTAAAACACTTTCCGTCAAAATTCGATGTTAGGTCAGAAAGGACTAACAGCTATATAGAACTTAATGCTAGAAGATTCAGATATACGTTAGGAAGTCGACTGGCTAATGAAGGAGCCTCAATTGAGGTGATTGCTAAAGCGTTAGATCATAAATCAGTAAACTCTTCTATGATATATATAAAAAATAATCCTGACAACGTTTATGACATCGATAAGAGACTAAGTGAGTTTTTTAACCCCTTATCTAATATACTTATGGGCATAGAGATTGAAGAAAACAAGAACTTTTTTATCAAGTATGTTTCAGATGCATTTTTCTTATTGGAAGATACGAAAGAGGATTTGAAATGTTTAACGTGTAAAAAATTCAATCCCTGGAGAGCATTATGAACAATATATTTATTTTTGAACCAAGCAATAAAAACAACCCTCACGATAATGTTATTAAGTTTATCGAGTTTTGTAAGAGTACTATTTCTAATAATAATTTAACAACTTCATGGGAAAGCAATAAATGGAAAGGTTTATATAGGTTTACTAAGTTTAACTCAAAAAACAACCTAAACAGCAAGGAGTGCTTAGATGATAGCTTTATTAATTTTGCTAAAGCATATATGTTGCATGTGCATTCATTCAATAAATCTAAGACGAAACACTCAACATTATCAATGTTGAAGATTGTCGAATTCGTTTTACTTAAAATCAATATGGAAGCTAATGTAAACTATTGCAACAATTCAATCTTTGATGAATGCATAAGGATAGCCTCTGAAAAGTATTCTAAAGCACATGCATTTGCTATTGGGAAAGAACTTGAGAAATTGAGTTCATTTTTAAATGATAATAGGATGACTAACTCATTTTATTTATTTTGGGTAAATCCAATTAGGTATAGGATTACTCAGTCTTGGACTGGTTATGATTCTTCACTGGAAGGCCATTCTAGATTGCCTGATATCAAATCAGTTATTGCGATTGCTGAGATTTTTTCAAAGCGGGATGAACAATTATCGTCAAGAGATATATTTACTACATCTGTGCTTGCTTTACTTATGTGTGCACCGAGTAGGATATCGGAAATTTTAGCTTTGCCAGCGGATTGTGAAATCACAGAATGTGATGGAAAGGGCATTCAAAGATACGGTTTAAGATTTTTTTCAGCAAAAGGGTATGAAGGCAATATAAAATGGATTCCAACTTTAATGATACCTGTAGCTAAAAAGGCTATTAGCAGATTAAAAGAATTATCAAGTCAAGCGAGGTTATTGGCTGCTGAAATTCAAAAGAATCACTCTAATTCAACGAAGGGAACCCTTAAAGAAAATATACCTCCTGATCTCTTTTGGTATGATAGAGAGAAGAAAATCAAATATTCTAATGCGCTTTGCTTGTTAACTGAAGGACAGTTAAATCAAAATAAAAAGGAAATGTCAGATAAATTATTCAGACCTACAACGAATTTTTTTAAAACTGATATCGTTGATTCTGATTATATAAAAGGGTATTTTAATGTTTTTAAAAGACATGGTTATATAAATGAAGATGGTAGCCCATATTTGCTAAGAACACATCAACTAAGGCATCTTCTCAACACATTTGCTCAAATAAATGGTATGGATGAATTTAGTATTGCTCGCTGGTCTGGACGTAAGCTTATTTCTCAAAATGTTTCTTATGACCACAGATCGCATCTTCAAATGTCTAAAGCAATAAGAGAACAAAAGTTATCAGTATGTGTTAATGAGCACAGAATAAAGGATATTCCAGTGGTGGATCTTAATGAGTTTGACTCACTTAGTAGTGGTGCAGTACTTGTATCAAAACATGGCTACTGCAAGCACTCATATGCGTTTAAGCCGTGTGAACATTATCCGATTGAGAATTCTAGTTTAGATAACGAAACGATTTCAAACATTCACGATAAAATTTTAAAAAGAACACTGTATGATAAAAATGATGGGAACATAAATGCTGATAGATGGTATGAATTCCATAAGAGAATAAAAAAAGGAGAATGAATGGCTAAGCATATAAATGGTTATCATGAGAAGAAGATTGTAGATGTTATTAACACATGGTCTATAGATGAAAAACTAACCTGGGATGCTTTGTGCGACAGGTTAGTAAGGATTATTGGGAAAAGACCATCAAGACAATCCTTAAGTAGTCATGTAAGGATTGCAGAAAGCTTCAGTGTGAAAAAGGCCACTATCAAATCTGGTGCAATACACACTGTAAAACCTGCTAATTTAAAAGTGGCTTCTCAACGAATTAGAAGACTTGAAGCAGAAAATGAAGCTTTGAAGGCATTAAATGAACGCTATTTAGAGCAGTTCAAAGTATGGCTTTATAATGCTCACCTTAAACAAATAACGATTGAAGAACTTAATAATCCGTTACCTGCAAAATACCTTTAATAAAATTGATAGGTTTTAACTATTGACATGATTAATAATTATGGTATTTCTTTAATTGTCAGGATGACAAAAAAATTGCAAGGATGCATATTATGGAAAAAATAAATATTAATCTTATGGAAAGGTATCTTCTTCTGCTTGATCGATTCGTTGATAAACTCGCTGAATCAGGTTTCTCAGAGCAACGAATTATAGAACAATCATATCTTTTTTGTGCAGGATTTTATATCAAATACCAAAGTGGTATCGAAAAAATGACCTTCTCCAACAGGGAGGTTGTTTTAACCTTTCTGCTACTTTCATATTATACTCATATAAATAAACTTGATGATGATTTGATCAACAAAGAGCGTATGAAGCATGTATGCTCTTCATTGATTAACTTTATAGTCAGTAATGGTAGCCGAACAGAGAAAGTCTATGCTAATGAGAAAAGGAAATATGAGGCTTCAACTCTAAAAAGAGAATTATCGAAAAAGGATAAAAGGAAAAGATATGGGTTGTAGTATTTGTATGGTTTTCATTGAACTTACTTAATCTATAGTCTAAATTTTAATATTAGATTCATAAATCTATAATTCCATGAATATAATTAATGCTTAAAAGCATCCTCTAAGGTGCTTTTACTGTTACCATGCATACATACCCAGAACCTTTAACAAACGATAATAGAGGGGGGTTGTGTATAACAACCCCCTGACCTTACTAAGGTTAGCGATATTATTCAGCATCGTTCTGTCAAACATTTAATTTCTTTGAAAAATATTAATTCTACCTCTTAAGTTAATAACTTCGACTTGATAGTGTATTTTGGTAAGTTGGGGTACAATTTTTTGATTGGATCGTCAATAAGAAAAAGCTAGAATCCTTAGAAGGACATAGATTTTCATAGGGTTAAGATATGACGATTGCGAAGGATAGTTCGACTGATGAAATCATTCATGGAAATGATCTCCGTGGAATGGATGATTTTTACATTAAGACAACGAGTTTTGAATGCCCATACGAGCCTTGTAAAATTAAAGCCACACCTTGTAGTTTTACTATGAAACATATTAATCAATCATATTTTAGATATGGCGATAAACATAAGGATGGATGTGGTATTCATGATCCACGATATAAAAACAATCATACTTCAAATGACGAAAGAAAACATAATTCGCCACCTGCTCCGGTTATATCACTTTTAAAAATTGATGTGAAACCAAGAGGTGGTGTTAAAAATGCCAGAAATAGTAGAAATGAAAATCACAAGGATGAAAAAAAAGGTAATGAACATCCTGTATCTTCATCAAGTATTAAGCCAGTCGTTGACTATTACATAAATAATAGCAATCATAATGAACAGCTATCAATCCCTCCATATGGCACGCGATCTTATAAAGATACATTTCAACTTATTTTTTACAAAAACAACATACGTTATTACAAACCTGCTATTTATTATGGTGTAGTCCAGTCTAATATTCGGTTGCATGAAGATTCAGATAAACATTGTATTACTTTCCTCGCAAGGGATAAGAAGACCCAAAAACCATTTACGCTTGAAATTGATGTTTCTGACTGGAATAAAAGTCAGAAGGATGTGTTTTGGAAGGAATATGAAAAGCAAAGGAAGGAAGCTGATAGGTATTATAAGGGACTTAAAGATAAAAGGAATGCTAAAAAATACCTGACGGTTTTCTTTTTTGGGATGCCGGATGAAAATGATAAGTTTCTATTTAAGACAAACCACTTTAAATTAGTATATGTGGCTTTCTTGGGTAAATTTGAAAGCTCATATAATGATAGTAATTATTACATTGAAAATGATCTGTCTGTATCATCATTGAATGAACAACCCATTTCATTATCTGATATAGACCATAAAAATCATGAATATAATATTGAAACTTCATTAGATTTTAGTTCTCCTTTGCCAGAGCCAGAGCCAGAGCCAGAGCCAGAGCCAGAGCCAGAGCCAGAGCCAGAGCCAGAGCCAGAGCCAGAGCCAGAGCCAGAGCCAGAGCCAGAGCCAGAGCCAGAGCCAGAGCCAGAGCCAGAGCCAGAGCCAGAGCCAGAGCCAGAGCCAGAGCCAGAGCCAGAGCCAGAGCCAGAGCCAGAGCCAGAGCCAGAGCCAGAGCCAGAGCCAGAGCCAGAGCCAATAAGATCCTCTTTAAAGGAAAATACTGAGACTGTAGAAATGAACAGTAAAGTTTGGGGGAGGCTGAAAAAGATAATCACTTTCTTTAAAAAGTGATTTATGTTTCTGTAAAAAGCCCGTAGGTTTCAACTGCGGGCTAGATTTTCCCTTGATGCTGGTTTTGTCTTTTATCTAAAAAATGCCAGTCTTCACGTTGCTTGTTCCAGCATTAAAGATGTATGTGCTGACTTTTTCGCCTTTGAAAGAAACTGTCAGAGATTTAGTTTGTGAGTCTGCGCCACCTGCAAGCAGTCCCACAACGGGGATGAAAGAGGTTGCTTTGGACTGGCTGTTATACATAGTGTATGACCATTGTTCTTCACCATCGATCAAAGAACGGCTGTCAGGTTCACCGAACGATGCTAATACGTCCTGTTTTGTAGTTTTGCCTTTAACAATTTTGGTTTTCACACTTTCCTGCGTCTCATTTTTCAATGACTGGTTGCCTACTGAAGAACAACCTGCCAAGGTCAGAAAAACGAATCCTACGATTATGATTTTTTTCATACCACACTTTCCTTTTTTATTTTTAAATTTTAGCGCTTTACTGACTCAATAAGATTTCTAAGTTCATTTTCAAATTTCTGGCTTCTTCTTTTCATCAAATTGATAAAAATAAAACTTCCAACTCTTGAGAAAAGATATGTAAACCACATGTATTTGTGGTCGCTCCACATGTAGCCGTCTTTAAATCCCCAGGGTAGTGTGAGAAATGAAATAAGTGCAGCAGCACAAAGTAAAATGAAAATAACGGTGAGAAACTTTGGAACAGGCATTGCTCTGTAATACGATGCTGTTGAGGCAGTAAGAAATAGCATTGTCAGAAAAGCGGGGATAATAATGGTTTTTCTTTTTAAGTTTACCTCGTGTTCACCCGTTTTCTTATTAACGACAAGCGCATCTTTATATGCATCATACGAACCATCCTCACTATATTGGCGAAGTTCGTATTTATGGATAGTGTGTGAACTTCTGAAAGGGATACCATAGTCAGAAATCTGCTTCTCATCCCCTGTGTTGGTTTTTACCCAGATATGACCATTGCCTGGATCGGAGTCGATGACAGTGGCAGAGAAAGTCTCAATAAATGTGAAAGTTTCACCAAACAGCACAAAATTGGGTGTCGTGATTTCCGTTTGCCGAGGATCATCAGAAAGACCAGCTTCAGCTTCTTTCTTCCTGCTTTTCGTAGCGGAGATGCTCATACAAGTTCCTTAGTATTCAAGATGAAGTCATATTCGGTGATGTATGAAACCGTCCAGGCTTACAGTTGAGATGGTAGTTGCCATTTCAAACCCTGCGCTTGAGCTAATGAATAAGTAAATAGACTAGTTAAATCATATCGTTAGATGATTTCATGTAAATTGACATTTTGACTTAGTTCGTAAGAAACGCAAATCACTTGTACCGATCGATTATGAATTAATGATAGATACAATCTATCAGCTATAAGTTATCGATCGGTATAAACGATCAATGTATTGGGATATATTTATCCAAAAAGGCTTGCTAGCCTTACATCGAAAGCGAAGCTCTTCTGGATTGAGGTGCTGATTCGATGAGATTTTTTTGGGGGAGAGGCATAATCTCTATCACTCTCACGCCAGTGATGGTTGTGTGTTTTCGAGGACGTTTAAGGGTTGGGATTTTGAGGTTTTTCAACATACGATAAATTACATCGAGGTAGGGGATGTATTCCAACCACCTGAACGCTGAAACTGCATAGCTTTGGTCGGGGGCTTCTTTTAACGCTTCTTTGGCACCAGCTTCTAAGTGAAACTGCTTTACAGAAGCGTTAGTGTATTCGTCCTGACCAGCACGGTTATCATGGATAAGCGCTTCTATGGGGCTGTGAACCTCTCTTGTTGTGATTTCAGGAGCATCTGTAGTCATGAACGTACAAGGCGCTTCACTGACAGATGCTTTCAGTTCAAACAGGAAAGCATTATCACGTTCCGGTTGATAGTTGAGTTTGTTCTGCAAGGCTGACCAAGAATAACCCTTACCGAGCTGCGAAGCTTTGAAAGCAATCCCCCTATATTCGAATGAAAAACCGTTCATCTTACCCGCAGAAGCAATGTTAGGGATTGGCCTGATATTTTGTGCCATAAGCTGTTGCACGAAGTCGGTAATCGATTGCCTGGTATCAAGCAGTTCATCAAGGGCGTTTTGGATGATTGCTTTTGGGCATAGCTCACCAGTTCTCTTTTCTATCATCAGCTCATTACGGGATTTTTTGAGCTTCGGTGTAGGTGAGGGCGCTGCTGGAGTAGCTTTCGGTCCTTTGGTTCTTGTCAGATTGTAATCTCTTTCAAGTTGCTGAATTATTCTTGTGCTTGCCAGGTTCTCGTTCTTGCCGAGGTAGAGCTTTCCTGCAACAAGAGAAACTCTGCTTGCGATGATATGGATGTGCTGGCCGTCTTCGTCGTCATGTAGGATGTAGCATCTGAGATGCGTTTCAGAGAACCCCATTCTTGTCATGTAGTCATCTGCGATGCAGGACCACTGTTTAGCCGTAAGTGATTCACCTTTAGGTAAGCGAAGCGAGTTGTGCCAAACAGCCTTTTGCACGTCAGGGCGAAGCTGTTTGGTGCTATCAAATTCAGCGATCAGATCTTTAGCGACATTGCCAACTATCGTTATATTTCCACCGATCACGATAGGGTCTTTTTTATGATGAGAATCGGGCTTTAATGCATAGAGGACGATACCAGCAAAACTCTTTCCTCTGCGGATTTTCTGCATCCCTTTCATTATTTATCACTGACAGATTGATTTGCTGACAGAAGGGCATCTCTTAGTGCTTTTATTCTTTTTTGCACCGTATAAATTTCGGTGATAGTAAAAGGACTATCGTGTGATTTAGTGTTGAGATGCTGAACAAGGTTGTTCAGATCCTGAGATGCCTTGGCAAGGTCTTTCCAGACAAGTAGATTTATTTCAGGAATTTTGGGAGGGAGACGATTCAATGCTGACATACGTATCCAAACAGCACGGTTAAGATCCTCTCGTAAACCATCAACGTAGGATAACTCGGCATCATTTAATCTGATACTAATACAATGAGAACGTGTCTTCTGAGAGGGTAATTCAGCAGAAGCGAAATTTTCATAGCTACAGATTCTGAATGGCTTGATATTATTAAAAGTATGATTTCTATCATTCATATAAACTCCTTTCATATAGGCAAGTAAAATAAGCATGTCCGTTATGCTTATTTTATTTATATGATAGATGCTGAAAATGTCAATGTATGCAGTTGACTTTGGTTTTGATTTTTTCAACCAAAGGGCGAAAAAACAAGGAGCAACTCAAAGTATCACCGAAGGAGATGCTGAGAGTTAGCCCTTGCTTATTATTGAATTGATATTGACAATTAATATTAATTTGATATCTATATATAAAATAAATTTCAAAAAGGCACGCATATGAAAAAGAAAAATGTCATAATCATTTCAATAATTTCTTATTTTTTATTCATTATATCGTCATTGTTTTTTTTGAATATCACTCCCAATTTTAGTTTTAGTAATCTAGATTATGTTAATGATAGATATGTTATTTTAGCCGTGGTAACAGAAATTTGTATAATACTATTACCACTTATTATGATTATTGCAAAGGTTCTTTTTGATGAGTGTTCTGAGAAGACGAGCGATAAGACTTAAAATTGTCTATGCTTTCTGATGCAGCAATACTCGCTTTAATGATTAGTAAAATAGTGTAAGCGAGTAAGAGAATATACCCAAAGATGTTGGTCATCAGAGTTTGAAATAAATCTATTTTTACGGGAGGTAGAGTTTTTAATATTAACAATGAGGCTGTTAATGCACTTATTGAATAAAGAATAGCATCATTGCATAATTTTATAATATTCCGCAGTTGACTATTCGTTGAAAATAAAATAAAGATTGAAAGTATTATTGCAGGGATTAAAGGTGTTAGTAACCAATACATGCTATTTATTGGTTGGAACTTAACCCAAATTACTAATAAAAATGTTGCAATTAATGATATGATATATCCATGAAATAAAAAATCACTAATTTTTTTATTTTCCATCACGGCATTCCTGTTTGTAATGTTGAACTATTCGTCTTCTCTCTACGTTGCTCAAGATAGTGAAAGCGATTGTAGGCTTCCCTGACATCAATTGTGCCCACGATACTAGTCAACGCTTCTTCGAGCAAGTCAGTACAGAATCCTTTCGCATTGTGATTACTGAAAGGATACGTCTCATACTATAAGCCACTAACAACTCTTTGAAACCCCTGCGTTTTAACGTCATGTTAGCTTCTTAGCTGTTTGCCGGTTCAAGCGGCATATGAAAATCAGAAAACATTATTGATTATCATAGGATAAGCAGCATCTTTTTTCGGAATCGCCATTCAGATGCTAACATCCTGTAACATATTAATTAAATGGTGTATCCTCATTTCTATAGGAAAAATCCGCTTTAAAGCGGTTGCTGATTGTGATTATTAGTTTTGTGAGGCAATGGCAATGTGCGAAAGGACGTTAAAAAAAGATGTTTATTCTGAATGGGTTATACGCAATAGCCTGTACTGGATGACTTCTCTTACTCAGTGGAAACTTTGTGAAGATATATCCTCCTGGACAATCTCTTTTGAAAACGATAGTCCCGAATGCCTCTATGAATTCGAGAGGCTGCTGAATGATTATGCTTTGCGAGAAAAACTACAGCATAAAACGGGGGCGTTGAGAGATTCTATTGTCCATAAAGTGCTTCGCAGTGTCGATGAAAGGCTTTCGTAATGGAATTGATGCCATTCAATTTTGACAGATTGCCTAATGGACGGGTTTTTATAAGCAACCTCGCTGGCTTTCATCACTTCATTAATGAGCAAGAGCTGCTTGATCTTTCTGATGAGCAAATCAGTGCGGAGCAATCAAACGCACTAGAAAGCAAGCTGTTCATAACCAACGAAAGCTCATCAGCTATTGCTCCCTATGCTTTAAGTTCTGCTTTTGCAAAACGATTGATGAATGAACTGGCGATCAGGCCAATTTTCATGATTGTGCCCACATTGCGCTGCGACCATACCTGCAAGTATTGTCAGGTCAGTAGAGCTTCAGTGAACGCCTCTGGTTATGATCTAGATCCCGATCTCATCCCTGATATCATTTCGACTATCAAAAAACTATCGACACCACCTTACAAGATAGAGATACAGGGTGGAGAGCCACTCTTGCGGTTCGATTTAATTCAGTCTATCTATGAGCAATGTACTGAAACGCTGGGAAGCACCGATTTTGAGATGGTGATAGCATCAAGCCTGTCTGTCTTGAATGAGGATATGCTTGAATGGTCGAGAGACAGGAACATAACGTTCTCTGTTTCGCTTGATGGTGAGGAAGTTGTTCACAACAGTAATCGAATTCTTGGTCATGGGCTTGCTTATAGTAAAACAGTATCAGGAGTAGAGGCTATCAAACGGTCTTTAGGCGCTGGTCGCGTTGCAACGGTTACTACAGTTACTAAAGATCTTATCAGGCATCCTGAATCGATTGTCCAGGCTCACTTGTCTCTTGGCCTCAAGGACATGTTTATCCGACCTGTTAGTCCCTATGGGTTTGCACAAAAAGCATCGTTCACCTTTTCTATGGACGAATACTTAAGTTTCTATGCCTCGTTGATAGATGAAATCCTTAAGATGAATAATGAAGGGATAAGGGTTGTGGAACATTCGGCCTCCATTCATCTGAAAAGGATCTTCAATCCCGGTTTTAGTGGTTATGCGGATTTGAAGTCGCCAAGTGGGGTCGTGCTTAACAGTATTCTTTTCAATTATGATGGTCGAGTATATGGTAGCGATGAGAGCCGTATGTTGCAGAAGGTGAACCCTGAAACGGAGTTCAGTGCGGGTGAGGTTAAGACGCTATCATTTTCCAAGAGTTCTTACTATAACGCAGTATTGAGTTCATCGTTCAATTTTGCTCTGCCAGGTTGTGATACATGCGCGTATCAACCATTTTGCGGTGCAGACCCATGCCAGAGCATAAGTGTACAAGGTGAGCCTGTCGGTGATAGGAGTCGTTCAACGTTTTGTCAGTATCACAAGGGAATGTTCAGGTATCTGATGAACTCCATCTCAGAAGGTGGTCCGAAGGCTGAGATGCTAAAAGGATGGGCATATGTCTGAGGTTATCAGGAACGATATCTTTCATTTTGCTTCAAAAAAGAATGTGCCCAAGGGGGTCTATCGGTTATGCAAAAAAAAACCAGTGAACCCTTTATTCTTTTTGCCCAATTTACTGGTAGTTGCTGAAGGCAATAATGATGCTATTCAACCATGCTTTGATTACTCTGTTATTAGCACTGAATTATTTGAGTCAATTGAAGATGGAGATATTGGGATAATCAACAATGGCAATATGATACGCGTTATTCTGTCCCGCAGAGCCAATCATAATACTGTCTTAGTTACGGAACGCTGCAATAACCTGTGCCTGTTTTGTTCCCAGCCACCAAAGAATACAAATGATGACTGGCTGCTTACCCAATCAGCCCTTGCTATAGCTTCATTTGGTTTGAATGGAGTTGTTGGGGTCAGCGGTGGTGAACCTCTGCTGTATGGAGATGATTTCCTACATTTCATTGATTTTATCATCGAGAACTCACCAGAGACTGCTTTGCATGTTTTAACAAACGGGCGCAAATTTGCTGATACCAACTTTACTCATGAAATGGCAAAGCGAAGTAAAAAGATAAAAATCATCTTTGGTATACCGCTCTACTCATCAAGACCACTTGTGCATGATCATTTGGTAGGAAGTGATGGCGCATTTAATGAAACGGTTAAGGGGTTAATCAATGCAGGGAACTCAGGGATTAATATCGAACTTAGAGTTATTCCGACACTGGCTAACTATACGGAATTGGATGGCATCGTAGAGTTCGTTGGCCGTGTTTTCTCCAACATCAATCAGATTTCCCTTATGGGGTTGGAATCTATCGGTTGGGCGCGAAAAAACTGGTCAACAATCTTCATTGAACACAGCAGCTATAGTGAGAAAATAACCTCCGCTATAGACGCTGCACACAGGTCAGGTATACCTCTAACAATTTTTAATTATCCTTTGTGTCATCTTCCTGAAAGAGCCTGGGAGCTTGCTGCTCAGTCGATCTCTGATTGGAAAAATTACTATCCTAAAGAATGTGATGAATGCACTCAGAAGTCTTCCTGTGCTGGTTATTTCAGTTCTTCAACGGGCCGTTTTCATCAACCACCGAGACCAATTTTATGAAAAAATTTAATTTTGCTGCTCTACTTCCGGGGTTTTTGGCACTCAATAATTCTGTATGGGCAAGTGATTCATCTACCGGAGCAAGTGATTTGCCTGGTATGACTCTTAATGAACATGATTTAGTGATAGCCCCACTTAACACCGAAGTTCCATTCTACATTGCAGGGCATCGCAGTCATAGCTCCCATCGGAGCCATAGTTCTCACCGTTCATCATCAGGTGGCGGGTACTATGGTGGCAGCACTCCCTATTATCCAAAAACATACAGCTCACCAAGTTCATCTGGGTCTTCAAGTTCAGGAACAAGTCCCTCATCGTCCTCTTCCTCTGTGCGTTCGCTTCGTTCTAACGACAATAACAACTCTACTACTACGAATTCTGTTGGAACTACAGAAGCTAACCGTGCAAGTAATGGGCTGACTTCTGGTACAGAGAAGCGTAAGCGCTTAATCATGCGGGTTCAATTCGCTTTGCTGGACAAAGGTTATTACAACGGGAATATTGACGGCATAATGGGGCCTTCCACAAGGCAGTCAATAAAAAATTATCGCATTGCGAACGGACTACCAGTGCCCTCAAGTGAAACCTTGGATACACAGTTGTTAAATTCATTGAGTATTTTAGCTCGATAAATTAAGTATATTAAAAATTTTTCACTTTAACATTAACTTGTATGAATATATATTTCAGAGGCGATTAAATGTCAGTCAGCTATAACATATATAGAATGCCATATAAGAGTCTTCCAGAATTGACAAAAAAAATCATTAAAGAAGGGCTTGTCGAACAAAAAACTATTCTACATCAATCTTATCAACTCAAATTTTATTTTTCTGATAAATTAAAAGGAAATGAAGTATGGTGGTGGGATGTTTTTAGTGATTTCTTCAATGAAGAAATTGAAAAGCCTCATAATATATTCTATTTTGGCCTGCTAATAGGATTTAAAGAAAAGGACCCTGAGAATTGCTATCTTATCAGTCTTGGTAAATCACATTTTTATCTCAGCAAGTTTATTGAAGCAGACTTTGGGCTGAATGTGGCAATGCGTATAGCTAATGATGAAAATATTTTACTCAAGAAAAGCAGATTCTTTTGTGGGGGAAAGAGTCAGGAGGCATCCTCATACTCACAGTTTGTTCAAGGAGCATATTTTCCTGGCGAATCCATCGAGCATCTCAAAACAAAAGCCAAAGAAACTGACAAGTGGGGATGTAATAATATAACTTTTTCTGATTCAATTCAGCTAAGTTTGGATGGTGCTCCTACTGCATTAGTCGATGTTTTCAATGATATTGATTCTTCGTTGGCAACCAAAGAGAAAATCGAATTTCCTAAATCGGAAAAAATCACTGACGAGTCAAAGATAGATGAGCTTGATAATTATCTACTTCAATCGATCATTACAGATGATGCAAAAGTTATTATTGATGAGATTCAATCTTTTGGTGCCTCTATTGTAATTAATAATTCTTTGACATTTTTTAAATTGCACACAAAAGTTGAGGGGAGTGGAAAGTATCTTCAATCATCAGATAAAATTAATGACATAAAAATAGCAGATGTAAAGAAATTCATAAAAAATAACAACATAAAAGATGTCAATAAAGTTTTTGTTAAGATAACTAATGAAAATAACAGTGGTCATACAGCCTCGTTAAAAGAAATATTGAGCATTACTTATAGCGAGGGCAGCGAGCACTTCTTCCTTAAGAGGGGAGGATGGAGTCGATTTAACTCTGCTTTTATGAAGTATTTGTCTACTTCTTTAGCCAGTATAAAATTTGAGGTTAAAGATGCTCTTAAGGAAGACGACTTCAAAGTATGGCAAGCTGAAAAAATAAAACAAATCGCAGAAGGAACTTCTAAAGACAAATTAGAATATAGAGAATATTATTTTAATGAAAAGATGTCTGATGAGAAAGGTTATATACTTCTAGATCGCCAGCTAAAAAAAATACCATCCTTACGTGATAATGGCAAGGACTACAATGTTGAAGTTGCAGATCTTTATAAAAATGGAGAGATTATTGCTGTAAAGATATCAGATAAACCGCATGATCTAATTTATAATATTGAACAGTCAAAAACCACAATTCAAACTATAGTAAGAGGAGTAGTAAAATTTGAAGAGACAATTACTGATGTGGTTTTATGGATCTCAACTACTACAAAAGCTAAAAAATTAATTGACATCAATTCTATTCAATTTTTATTAGCGGTTCAAACTTGGAAGGAAGTTGTTGAAGGATTTAATCTGAAACCAAAGATATATTATTCACATCACGACAAACCCCAAAAGAAAAAGGGAAAGAAAAAAAACGCATCTTAAATCTGAACTTAGAATTGGTTATGGAGAAAGATATCAGGTTATAGCGTCTCAGTATCGCTCCAATATTGGTGTGGATTATGTATCACTGATACTACCAAAATTATTATGTTTTAGGTATGGTGATTTACCGCCATACCTCTTTTGTATTTATCTCGCAATGATGTTGTTTACTTTTGTTTAAGTCTTCTAAGCTTCATACTTTCTAATGAGAATAATAATAGAGTTGTGCTGTATATAAAACCAGAGTTAGTTAATAACTTTAAATTTAATGCTTCAGGATTTTCACTGAGAAAATGAAAGGCATAAACTAAGTATACAGCTAAAGCAGCCGTTCCAATTGTTGGTCCAATATCGCCTTGATCATGAGGTTCAAGGTTTACATTGAACTTAAAGATTAGCCATTCAAATCCCCAAGTAAAAAAAACAACTAATATCATGGCTGCGAATAATTTCGCGATGTTATCTGCTGATGGATTCATCAGAACAGATTGTTTCTGAAAAAATTCACAAAGTGAGAGTCCGAAAAAAATAAAAAAAAGTGGTCTGGAACTAAATTTTTCAAAAACTTTGAATAGGGTTTCCATTTTCTTTACCTTCAGGATTATATTAGCTATTCTGATACTTAGGCTACCAGAGCATTTGATCTTTGAGCTTGAACGTAATCACTCCACCATTGCATCAAACTCTGTCGCTCTATCAGATATTCTGCACGATTGTATGCTGCGATAATTTCATCTTTTTTCGAGTGGGCAAGCGCTGCCTCAAGAACTTCAGCTCTGAATTTACCAGACTCCTCTGCCGCTGTTCGTGCAATAGAACGCATACCGTGAGCTACAAGCTCGCCTCCGAACCCCATTCGGATGATAGCTGCGTTGGCTGTTTGTTCATGCATATGATTAAGAGGCGCTTTAATGCTGGGGAAAACCCATTCTCTATGCCCACTTATTGATTTCATTAATTCAAGGATGCGCAAAGCTTCTTTACTCAAAGGAACTTTGTGAGGCTTTTTCATTTTCATGAAATCAGCAGGAATGTTCCAAATGCTGTTGGTTGTATCAATATCAGACCATCTTGCGCGAACGGCTTCACCCGGACGAACCCATGTCAACAATTGCCATTCAATTAGCATACGTGTTTCCAACCGGATTGACGCATTCGTCAAAGATTCCATAAACCTTGGCAATTCGCTTGGGGGAAGGGCAGGCATATTTTGCTTTTTTGGTTTACTGAATCTTTGACCAAGGTTGTCAGCTGGGTTGAACTCAATAAGTTCTTCAGTAGCTGCCCACCGGAAGATTTCATTCAGACGTGAAATGATACGGCGTAGAGTTTCCAATACGCCTCGTTGCTCAATAGGATCAAGGTGTTGTTTTAAGAGCTTAGGCCGGATCTCATTGATAGGGACATTACCCAGACCAGGAAAGACATTTCTCTCTAAGCTGCGCCAGATGTCTGCTGCATGGTCTTGTGAGATACCTGATGTCTTTACCTTCTCATCTAACCATTTCCGCGCTACGGCTTGGAGAGTGTGCTCAGTAGCACTCTTTAATGCCTTCGCCTTATCGTTGTTATGGATTTGTGGATCAACACCATTTGCCAGAAAGGAAAGATATTCATCACGTAAGGCTCTGGCTCTTGCCAGTGTAAGGTGAGGATAGGTCCCAAGGCTCATTTTGGTTCTTTTTTTACTCACTGGCACTGCATACCTGAAATACCAATTCTTCTTTCCTCCTTTCGAGAGGGGAGCGATTCGTAGTATCAAACCATCTCCGTCAAACAAGTTGATTTCTTTGTCGGCTGGCTTGGTGCTTTTGATTTCAGTGTCAGTGAGCTTCTTAGCGATTTTTGCCATTTTGGGACCCTCGGTTTTTGGACCCTTCTTAGTGGGTCCCATTCAGGGTGCCATAACTCGTAGTTCTCAGCAATTCTCAATGGACGACAATAGACGTAAAAAAGCCCGCGGAGCTTGTGCTGTGCGGGCTTAGTAGACTTCATTGAACTTCAAACAACTAAAAAGTGGTGGAGCTGGCGGGAGTTGAACCCGCGTCCGAAATTTCTACATCCTCGGTACTACATGCTTAGTTTGTCTTTACATTCGCACGCCAGCTGCGGACAGACACGCCACTAACGAACTAGCCTGATTAGTTTTAGCACTTCAACCCCAGGCAGGGCATCCGCGCGATCTCTTTTGGGTTTGACCTCTCTTGATCCCCGTCTTAAGAGCGGAAGCTAGGGAGAGAGGGCTCTTAGCAGGTTATTAAGCTGCTAAAGCGTAGTTTTCGTCGTTTGCGACTATTTTTTTGCGGCTTTTTACGAGGCAAACCGCCCCTCGGCATGCACCTTGGGTTTCGCAAATCCCGTCGAATCCAGAATCAGCCCCAATAGTGTTGAACTGAGTATACCAGATTTTTCTTCCTGGATACCAGCCCGGAACGCTAACTTATTGAATTGTACAATACGTGTACAAAATCAACGTCCAGCGTTTTTCATAATACGTGCTTTATCGAGCTGCCATTCGCGTTCTTTCAGATCGGTACGTTTATCGTGCTGCTTCTTACCTTTCGCGACGCCGATTTTCACCTTGCACCAGGCATTTTTCCAGTACATAGAGAGCGCAACCACGGTGAAGCCTTCGCGGTTAATGCGTCCGTAAAGAGATTCAAGCTCACGCTTGTTCAACAGCAGCTTACGGGTGCGCGTGGGATCGCACACGTAGTGTGAAGAGGCGACGGTCAGCGGCGTAAAGTTTGCGCCGAACAGGAAGGCTTCGCCGTCTTTCAGGATCACGTAGCTATCGCCAATATTGGCCTTCCCGGCGCGCAGCGATTTTACTTCCCAGCCCTGCAACGCAAGGCCAGCTTCGAATTCTTCTTCGATGAAATACTCGTGGCGAGCACGCTTGTTTTGCGCAATGGTCGCCGAGCCTGGTTTATGTGCTTTTTTCTTCGTCATAAGTGTCGTAAAGCCGTCGGTAATCTGATTTCAAAAAGTCACCTCATTGCGTCCCGTGAGGTCTAACGCGCTATATTAGCACGAGATGGGCCTTAGCGTTTTTTTAACAGGTGATAAATGTTATTATTTGTTGGTTGTGTGACCATGGAAAATGCTATGCCTCAGATTAGCCGTACTGCGCTTGTCCCTTACAGCGCGGAACAAATGTATCAGTTAGTGAACGATGTTCAGTCTTATCCGCAGTTTATACCGGGATGCACCGGTAGCCGGGTGCTGGAATCTGGCCCGACGCAGATGACTGCGGCAGTGGATGTCTCCAAAGCGGGGATCAGCAAGACGTTCACCACCCGTAATACGCTGACCGATAATCAGAGTATTTTGATGCATCTGGTGGATGGGCCATTTAAAAGCCTGATGGGCGGCTGGAAGTTTACGCCGCTGAGCGCGGACGCCTGCCGTATTGAATTCCATCTGGACTTCGAGTTTACCAATAAGCTGATTGAGCTGGCGTTTGGTCGCATCTTTAAAGAGCTGGCATCAAACATGGTTCAGGCGTTCACCACCCGCGCCAAAGAGGTTTACAGTGTCGCATAAGATTGCTGTCGAAGTGGTGTATGCCCTGCCGGAGAAACAATATTTGCAGCGCGTTATGCTGGAAGAAGGGGCTACCGTTGAGACGGCTATTCATGCTTCTGGCCTGCTTGAGCTGCGCAGCGATATCGATCTGGCAAAAAATAAAGTTGGGATTTATAGCCGTCCGGTGAAGCTGGCGGATGTGCTGAAGGATGGCGATCGGGTTGAGATTTATCGTCCGCTGATTGCTGATCCGAAAGAGCTGCGTCGCCAGCGTGCGGAGAAATCGGCTAAGTAGCGCTTTCTTCCCCCTCACCCTGACCCTCTCCCCAAAGAGGCGAGGAATCAACGGAAAACAAAAAAGGTGCTCAATGAGCACCTTTTTGCGTTTCTGACAGTGGATTACTTAGTCAGGGCAGGCTTGTTGTCGATGTTGGTCAACACACCGGCGCTGCTGAAGGTCAACGTCAGGGTCTGCTGGGTCACATCTTCGTGGCCTGGCTGCTGACGGAATACATAGAACCAGGTGTTTGTACCGAACGGATCGGACATCATCGGGGTTCCCAGTGCATAAGCGACCTGCTGTTGTGTCATCCCCACGCGGATTTTGGACACATCGTTAGGGGTAAGGTAGTTCCCCTGGTTGATGTCAGGGCGGTAAACCACTTTCTCCAGAGTGGAACAGCCTGCGGTCAACATCAGAAGAACCGCTGCGGCAGCGGTCAGCATTTTACAACGCATAGTGATTTGATTCCTTTTCGGGCCCGAGCAGAACGCGGCTCATATGTAATATGCCGATGATAATAGACCTTGCCCCACTTTGAAACCGGTCTGGCGGCGTTTTTGTTGTTCTGTATGACCCTGAGATCCCGAAAAAGTTTATGCCGCCAGCAGTTCTTTCGCGTTCGCGAGCGTGTTGCGGGTGACTTTACTACCGCCGAGCAGGCGCGCCAGCTCCTGCAGCCGTGCACGTTTATCAAGCGGTTTCATGTGCGTTTCGGTCATTTCGCCATCGGTTTCCTTGCTGACGATAAAGTGATGATGACCACAGCCCGCGACTTGAGGCAGGTGGGTGACACACATCACCTGAGTCGATTCGCCAAGCTGGCGTAACAGTTTACCGACTACCGCAGCCGTCGGGCCGCTGATCCCCACGTCCACTTCATCGAAAATTAGCGCCGGGGTTTCCATTTTACGCGCGGTAATCACCTGAATCGCCAGGGCGATACGCGATAGCTCGCCGCCAGAAGCGACCTTAGAGATAGCCTGCAAAGGCTGACCTGGGTTAGTCGTGACGCGGAATTCGATGCGATCTGCGCCTTCAGCCGTCAGGTGGTTCTCTTCGAAGCGGACATCGATAGTGAACACGCCGTGCGGCATCGCCAGCGCGTGCATGCTGTCGGTGATGTGCTGGCTTAACTCCTGCGCATAGTGCTGGCGGATGTCATGCAGCTGTTTCGCCGTCGCCAGCGCCTGCTGATGATGCAGATTAACCGCCAGGGATAAGGTTTCAAGTGAGTCAGCCTGATCGTCCAACTGCTGTTGTTCGTCAAGCAGGGACTGATAGAAAAGTGGCAGCTCTTCCGGCGTGACGTGGTGCTTACGCGCCAGCGAAATCTGACGAGAGATGCGCTGCTCAAGTTCGAACAGACGATTCGGGTCGAGCTCCAGGCGTTCACAGTAATGTCGCAGCTCATCCCCGGCTTCGGAAATTTGAATGGCCGCTTCTTCCAGCATATCCAGCACGCCGGACAGCTTGCTGTCCATACCGGCCAGTTCAGTCATCAGCTGGCGCACGTTATAAAGCTGGCTTTGAAGGTTGACGTCTTCGCCATCGGCCAGCATGTTCAGCGCATTCTGGCTGGTTGAAAGCAGGTGACCGCTGTTTGCAAGACGCTTGTACTCTTCGTCGATCTGCTCAAACTCACCCGCCTGTGGGGCAAATTCGTTTAGCTCTTTAAGCTGGTATTCAAGCAGCTCGGCGCGTGCGGCACGCTCCTGGCTTTGCTGCTGATGCTGCGCGAGTTCGCGGCAGCTCTGGTGCCACTGGCGATAGTGGTCCGCCATCAGCTGAGTAAGTGCGTACTCACCGGCATATCCATCAAGCAGGGCTTTCTGTTGTTCCGGTTTGATAAGCTGCTGGTGTGCATGCTGGCCGTGGATTTGGATAAGCAACTGACCAAGCTCGCGAAGCTGGGAAAGGGGGACCGCCGTGCCGTTGATAAAGCCACGGGAGCGTCCGTCGCTGTTAATCACGCGGCGAAGTAAACACTCACGCCCGTCTTCCAGCTGGTTCTCTTCCAGCCAGCGCAGCGCCGCAGGGGTATCTTTCAGGGAGAAGCGGGCGCAGAGATCGGCTCGGGTTGCACCCCGGCGAACCATGTCACCCTCTGCACGGCCACCGAGGCACAAGCCGAGGGCATCAATGGCAATGGATTTACCTGCACCGGTTTCGCCGGTAATCGCCGTCATCCCGCTCTGGAAATCGATTTCAAGCTCGCGAACGATGGCAAAGTTGCTGATGGTCAGTTGTGCCAGCATAATTGTTTTCCTGTATGAAAAACCATAACTGTGTTTTCATACAGTATAAACTGGTTTTTTATACAGTAAAGCGCTGGATGCGAAATCAGAACAATTTTTTTGACCAGCCGAGCTTAGAGCTTAATGTGTTGAAATAGCTGTAATCTTTCGGGTGGATAAGATTCAGATGGTAATCGCAGCGGCGAATCAACACATCTTCACCTTCCTGTATGGGCAGCGCGATTTGGCTGTCGCAGCTGATCTCAAGGTCATTACGGCGGTGCGAGAATCGCAGACGTATCGTGCTGTCGCCGTTGATCACCAGCGGGCGGGCGGAGAGCGTATGCGGGAACATCGGCACCAGGGTGATGGCATCCAGGGATGGGGTCAGGATCGGACCGCCGGCAGAGAGCGAGTAGGCGGTAGAGCCGGTCGGCGTCGAGATGATCAGCCCGTCAGAGCGCTGCGAAAAGGCAAAGATTTCGTCGATATACACTTCGAACTCAATCATGTGCGCCACTTTACCGGGGTGAAGAACCACCTCGTTAATCGCGGTGCTGATGCGCTTCTGGCAGTCCTGCTGGCACACCTGTGCTTCCAGTAGAAAGCGTTTTTCACTAATAAAGTGGCCTTCCAGCACGTCGGCCAGTTGCTGTTGGGCGTTGTCCGGGTCGAGGTCGGTCAGAAAACCAAGGTTACCGCGGTTGATGCCGATAACCTTGATGTCATAGCGAGCCAGGGTTCTGGCTGCACCCAGCATATTGCCATCGCCGCCGACCACTACGGCGAGGTCCGCCTGCTGGCCAATCTCCGCCAGCGTACCGGTTTTGACGCTCTTAAGCTGCAGCTCCTGAGCGATTTGCTGCTCAACCATCACTTCATAGCCTTTGCCACACAGCCAGCGATACAACATTTCATGTGTCGTCAATGCGGTAGGGTGGCGCGGATGCCCGACGATCCCAATACACCTGAAATGATTATTCATTTTCTGGAGGTCCTTGTGCCTGATGAATGATGACAATCTGTCTTGTTCCCTTGAATCCCGGAAACTGATCCCCATAATAAGCGAAGTTAGCGAGATGAATGCAGAAAAACGCGGAGAAATTCATGAGTAGTAAAGAACAGAAAACGCCTGAGGGGCAAGCCCCTGAAGAAATTATCACGGAACAGCACGACGACGTTGAAGCCGTTGAGTCAGATGCGTCTGCTGAGCAGGTGGACCCGCGCGATGAAAAGATTGCCAATCTGGAAGCCCAGCTGGTAGAAGCGCAGAATCGCGAGCGCGATGGCGTACTGCGTATCAAAGCGGAGATGGAAAACCTGCGTCGTCGCACCGAGCTGGACGTTGAAAAAGCGCATAAGTTTGCGCTGGAGAAGTTTGTCAACGAACTGCTGCCGGTGATTGACAGCCTGGATCGCGCCCTGGAAGTCGCTGATAAAGCCAATCCGGACAACGCGGCGATGATCGAAGGTATCGAACTGACGCTGAAATCCATGCTGGACGTGGTGCGTAAGTTCGGCGTGGAAGTGATTGCCGATACCAACGTGCCGCTGGATCCAAACGTTCACCAGGCGATTGCGATGGTGGAATCTGAAGAGATCGAAGCCGGTAAGGTGCTGGGCGTGATGCAGAAAGGTTACACCCTGAATGGCCGTACCATTCGCGCCGCAATGGTGACCGTGGCGAAAGCGAAGGCATAATTTGCCGCCCTGTAGTGCCGGGTGGCGGCTTCGCCTTACCCGGCCTACAACATCATTCAGCGATACTTTCGCGTAACGGTTTAACGGGCAGGACCTTCACCTGCTTAATCATATTGTCCTGCACGTCCAGGATATCAATATCGTACTGCTCAATGCGCACGCGGGTTCCCGCTGCCGGGATCTCTTCCAGCGCTTCAAGAATCATGCCGTTTATCGTTCGGGCTTCATCTTCCGGCAAGTGCCAGTTGAACGCTTTATTGAGTTCACGTATGTTCGCGCTGCCGTCAATCAGCACCGAACCATCGTTTTGCGGCGTCACTTCTTCTGCGAGGGAAGGGGACATTGACGTCGTGAAGTCACCGACAATCTCTTCCAGAATATCTTCGACCGTTACCAGCCCCTGAATATCGCCGTACTCATCGACCACCAGGCCGACTTTCTTTTTATTGCGCTGGAACTTCACCAGCTGCGTGCTGAGGGGAGTACCTTCCGGCACGTAGTAAATCTCGTCAGCGGCGCGGAGCATTACCTCTTTGGTGAACTCGTTTTTCTCGGTCATCAGGCGATAGGCTTCACGCACGCGCAGCATGCTGATGGTGTCATCCAGCGAGTCGCGGTAGAGCACAATGCGCCCATGCGGCGAGTGCGTGAGCTGGCGGACGATGGCCTTCCAGTCGTCGTTGATATCAATCCCGACGATTTCGTTTCGCGGCACCATGATGTCGTCGACGCTGACCTTTTCCAGATCCAGAACCGACAGGAGCATGTCCTGGTTACGACGTGAGATTTGCGAGCGGGATTCATTCACGATGGTGCGCAGCTCGTCTTTGCTGAGCGCGCTGCTGATAGTGACGTCAGCCTTGATGCCGACCATGCGCATCAGCAGGCGGGTGACCATGTTCAGCAGCCAGACCAGCGGCATCATCAGGATCAGCAGGGGTGCCAGCAGGAAGCTGCTCGGATAGGCAACCTTCTCAGGATAAAGCGCCGCGATGGTTTTCGGCAGCACTTCGGCAAACACCAGTACCACAAACGTCAGAACCCCGGTGGCAATGGCGACGCCGGCGTTACCGTAGAGGCGCATACCGACGATGGTCCCCAGCGCTGAGGCCAGGATGTTCACGAGGTTGTTTCCGATAAGCACCAGGCTTATCAGGCGGTCAGGCTTGCGCAGCAGCTTTTCAACGCGACGGGCAGCGCGGTTACCCTGCTTAGCGCGATGACGCAACCGGTAGCGGTTTAGCGTCATCATGCCGGTTTCAGAGCCGGAGAAATAGGCGGAGATGACCACCATGACGATCAGCGTAACGATCAGCGTGGTGGTAGAGATGTGTTCCAGGGGGAACTCCTTTGTTACTTAGCCAGCAAATTGCTGTATGACGCGGCTGCCAAAATAGGCAAGGGTGAGAATGCCAGCCCCCGCAACGTTAAACCAGACTACGCGGCGACCCCGCCAGCCTTCGTGATAATGGCCCCATAACAGGACAATATAGACAAACCACGCGATGATGGAGAGGACCGCTTTATCGATATTCTCTACGCTGAACAGGTTTTTCATATAAAACAGCCCGGTGCAGAGCGTCAGCGTCAGCAGAACTACGCCGACCTGGGTGATGTGAAACATCTTACGTTCAATGACCATCAGCGGCGGCATTTCGTGGTTGAAGGCCAGCTTTTTGTTCTTCAGCTGGTAGTCAATCCAGGCGAGCTGCATCGCGTAGAGTGCGGCAATGATCAGCGTCGCATAGGCAAACAGCGACAGGCCAATGTGCACCAGCATTCCCGGCGTCGCTTCCAGATGCGTGATGAATTCATTGGGCATGAACGTGGCTAATGCCAGATTGATCAGCGCAAACGTATAGACAATCGGCAGCAGCAGCCAGCCGCGGTTTTTAGACGCGACGATGGTCATCACGGTACAGATCATCAGGCTGACCAGCGAGCCGACGTTCAGCACGCTCAGGTTTTGCACGCTGCCGTCGCCGGGAATAATGCGCGATTCAAGCGCAAACGCATGGCTTATGAGTGCGATCACCGCCGAAAGAATTGCCATGCGCCGCCAGCCGCTGTTTTTTTGCAGCAGTCCAGGAACGATCAGCGCGAGGCTGACAGAGTAGGCAACAAGGGCGATCAGTGCGAAAACAGGCATATGGGCGTCGACAGTCGTCTTAATAAGAAAGAGAAGCAGTATAACGTTACGTGACGCGTGCTCCAACCGTTGCATAACAACAAAGGCGCCTTCATGTTATACTCCGGCAAAATTCTGTGTATGTGTCGCTTATGCGACCCAACGTTTCTACCCCAGGCGAGAGACAATGTTTGATAATTTAACCGATCGTTTGTCGCGCACGCTGCGCAACATCAGCGGCCGCGGACGCCTTACCGAAGAAAATGTTAAAGAGACGCTGCGCGAAGTCCGCATGGCGCTGCTCGAAGCCGACGTGGCGCTGCCGGTTGTGCGTGATTTTATCAGCCGCGTTAAAGAGAAAGCGGTTGGTCACGAAGTGAACAAAAGCCTGACCCCAGGTCAGGAGTTCGTCAAAATCGTCCGTAACGAACTGGTTGCGGCGATGGGCGAAGAGAACCAGGTGCTTAACCTGGCGGCTCAACCTCCGGCCGTTGTGCTGATGGCGGGCCTGCAGGGTGCGGGTAAAACCACCAGCGTCGGTAAGCTGGGTAAATTCCTGCGCGAGAAGCACAAGAAAAAAGTGCTGGTGGTGTCTGCCGACGTCTATCGCCCGGCGGCGATTAAGCAGCTGGAAACCCTGGCAGAGCAGGTCGGCGTGGATTTCTTCCCGTCTGACGTGGCGCAGAAGCCTGTCGACATCGTTAACGCGGCGCTGAAAGAGGCGAAGCTGAAGTTCTACGACGTGCTGCTGGTGGATACCGCCGGTCGTCTGCACGTTGACGAAGCGATGATGGACGAAATCAAGCAGGTGCATGCTTCTATCAATCCGGTAGAAACCCTGTTTGTTGTTGACGCCATGACCGGTCAGGATGCGGCGAATACCGCGAAAGCCTTTAACGAAGCGCTGCCGTTAACCGGCGTGGTGCTGACTAAAGTCGACGGCGACGCCCGCGGCGGTGCGGCGCTTTCCATTCGTCATATCACCGGTAAGCCGATTAAATTCCTCGGCGTGGGTGAGAAGACCGAAGCGCTGGAGCCGTTCCACCCGGACCGTATTGCTTCCCGTATTCTCGGCATGGGCGACGTGCTGTCGCTCATCGAAGATATCGAGAGCAAGGTTGACCGTGCGCAGGCCGAGAAACTCGCCAGCAAGCTGAAAAAAGGCGACGGTTTTGACCTGACCGACTTCCTTGAGCAGCTGCGACAGATGAAAAACATGGGCGGCATGGCAAGCCTGATGGGCAAACTGCCGGGCATGGGCCAGATCCCTGACAACGTCAAATCCCAGATGGATGACAAGGTGCTGGTGCGTATGGAGGCGATCATCAACTCGATGACGCTGAAAGAACGTGCGAAGCCAGAAATCATCAAGGGTTCCCGTAAACGCCGTATTGCGGCCGGCTGCGGCATGCAGGTGCAGGACGTAAACCGCCTTCTGAAACAGTTCGACGACATGCAGCGCATGATGAAGAAAATGAAGAAAGGCGGCATGGCGAAGATGATGCGCGGCATGAAAGGCATGATGCCACCCGGTTTTCCTGGCCGTTAATCGCTTTTGAGATTGCTTTTTGCCCGAAAATGAGTAAAATTTTCGGGCTTTTAATATGACACCCGGGTTCCGTTCCTCGATGGGGCCTGGGTGTTTTATTCACACAAGAGGATGTTATGGTTACTATTCGTTTAGCTCGTCACGGCGCTAAAAAGCGTCCGTTCTACCAGGTTGTTGTAACTGACAGCCGTAATGCACGCAACGGTCGCTTCATCGAGCGCGTTGGTTTCTTCAACCCACTGGCCGCTGGCGCAGAAGAAGAAACTCGTCTGGATCTGGATCGTATCGCTCACTGGGTTGGCCAGGGCGCTACTGTTTCCGATCGCGTTGCTACGCTGATCAAAGCAGCAAACAAAGCAGCTTAATCTGTCACGGTGGTCATGATGAGCAACAAAGCACCTGTTGAACCGATCGTATTGGGAAAAATGGGTTCTTGCTACGGTATCCGTGGTTGGCTCAGAGTGTTTTCCTCCACTGAAGACGCTGATAGCATTTTTAATTACCAGCCCTGGTTTATCCAGAAAGGCGGTAAGTGGGAAGAGGTCGAGCTGGAAAGCTGGCGTCACCACAATCAGGACATCATCATCAAGCTGAAAGGCGTTGACGATCGTGATGCTGCGAATGCGCTGACTAATTGTGAAATTGTCGTGGATTCGTCGCAGTTGCCACAGCTGGAAGAGGGCGACTACTACTGGAAAGACCTTATGGGTTGCCAGGTGGTCACTACCGAAGGCTACAGCCTGGGAAAAGTCATCGATATGATGGAAACCGGGTCAAATGACGTTCTCGTCATCAAGGCAAACCTGAAAGATGCATTTGGCATCAAGGAGCGGTTGGTTCCGTTCCTCGATGGACAGGTTATCAAGAAAGTCGATCTCACTACTCAAACCATTGAAGTAGATTGGGATCCTGGTTTTTAAATTCTCCGGATAAACGGTAAAAGACGGCGCTATGTGGATTGGCATAATTAGCCTGTTTCCTGAAATGTTCCGCGCGATTACCGATTACGGGGTAACTGGCCGGGCAGTAAAGAATGGCCTGCTGAACATCCAGAGCTGGAGTCCTCGTGACTTCACTCATGACCGGCACCGTACCGTGGACGATCGTCCTTACGGCGGCGGACCGGGGATGTTAATGATGGTGCAACCCTTACGGGACGCCATTCACACAGCAAAAGCCGCGGCAGGTGAAGGCGCGAAGGTGATTTATCTGTCACCTCAGGGACGCAAGCTTGATCAAGCGGGCGTGAGCGAACTGGCGACGAATCAAAAGCTGATTCTGGTCTGTGGTCGCTACGAAGGGATAGATGAGCGCGTAATTCAAACCGAGATTGACGAAGAATGGTCTATCGGCGATTACGTTCTCAGCGGTGGTGAGTTACCGGCAATGACGCTGATTGACTCTGTTGCCCGGTTTATTCCGGGTGTACTGGGCCATGAAGCCTCGGCAACGGAAGATTCGTTTGCCGATGGATTGCTGGACTGTCCACACTATACTCGTCCTGAAGTGTTAGAAGGTATGGACGTCCCGGCAGTGTTACTGTCTGGAAACCATGCCGAGATACGTCGCTGGCGTTTGAAGCAGTCGCTGGGCCGAACCTGGCTTAGAAGACCTGAACTTCTGGAAAACCTGGCTCTGACTGAAGAGCAAGCAAAGTTGCTGGCCGAGTTCAAAACTGAACACGCGCACCAGCAGCATGAACATGATGGGAATGCGTAATACGCGCCCGAATATCAGTTTACCCAGGATAAGAGATTAAATTATGAGCAACATCATTAAACAAATTGAACAAGAGCAGATGAAGCAGGACGTACCTTCCTTCCGTCCAGGTGACACCGTGGAAGTGAAAGTATGGGTTGTTGAAGGTTCCAAAAAACGTCTGCAGGCATTCGAGGGCGTGGTTATCGCTATTCGTAACCGCGGTCTGCACTCTGCATTCACTGTTCGTAAAATTTCCAACGGCGAAGGCGTTGAGCGTGTCTTCCAGACTCACTCTCCGGTAGTTGACAGCATTGCTGTTAAACGTCGTGGTGCTGTACGTAAAGCTAAACTGTACTACCTGCGTGAGCGTACTGGTAAGTCTGCTCGTATTAAAGAGCGTCTGAACTAAGATTCGCTTAAGCGACATCCTGTTAGAAAGGGCTGGCCGAAAGGCTGGCCCTTTTTTTATCCCATCGCACCTCTCGCGTTAACCCTTTCGACATAAATCATTTACAATGCTCGCCTCTTCCCTGGAGGGTAAGTGAATAACGTACTGCATCGGCATAACTGGAAACGCGCAGCGGCACTGGCCGCGCTGTTTGCGATCCTGCTGATCGTGGTTGCGCCGCTTATCTCCGTCTCGCTGCAAAAAGATCCCATGAGCGCGATGCCGGGTATGCATCATGACATGAGCATGATGTCGATGGATGACCATCATGGCGATATGCCGCATTCCGTGCCCGTCGACCATGCGGAAGCGTGTGGCTACTGCGTGCTGATGGCGCATGTGCCGGGCGTGATGCTGGCGTTGATTGTCCTGCTCAGCGCGGTGCTGCAGAGGCTTCGCGTTAAGCCGCCGCGCCAGGCGGTCAGCCACTGGCACTTTTTCCCCTGGCTTTACCCTGATACCCGCGCGCCGCCGCGGCAGTCTGCTTTTTCCCTTTAAAAAATAAATTGATAACTTACTGCCTTAAAAAGGAAAAGTATGACTACCTGCACTCCGCGCGCGGCATGGGGAAACCTGCTGCGTCGCCTCCATTTCTACGTTGGGCTGTTTGTCGGCCCGTTTATCTTCTTTGCCGCGCTAACCGGTACGCTGTATGTGGCGACGCCGCAGCTTGAGAATGCGGTTTATCGTCATGCGCTTCACGCTGATGCCGCGGGTAAGCTGCAGCCGCTGGCGGAACAAATTGCCGTAGCGGAGAAAACCGTTGGGACAAAGCTGCGTTTGCACGCCGTTCGGCCTGGTCTGGTGAATGGTGAAACTACCCGCGTGATGTTTGCAGACCCGGCGCTTGGGCCATCTGAACATCGTGCCATTTTTATCGATCCTGTAAGCCTTGAGGTGCGCGGAGATATGACGGTATATGGCACCAGCGGGATTTTGCCGCTGCGCCAGAAGATCGATTATTTGCATAATTCATTAATGATGGGCGATTTTGGACGACTCTATAGCGAGCTGGCCGCGTCCTGGATGTGGGTGTCCGCCCTGGGAGGTATCGCCCTGTGGTTCTACATCCGACCAAAGCGCCGGATGAACAATCGCTTTCAGAATCGCCGCCGTCTGCACGTCATCCTGGGCTGGAGCCTGCTGGGCGGGATGCTGTTATTTTCCGCAACCGGGCTGACGTGGTCCCAGTGGGCAGGAGGAAACGTTGATAAGCTGCGAGCCGGGATGAACTGGCTGACGCCGCAGGTTAATACGATGCTCTCCGGTGCGCCAATGGTCATGGACGAACACGCTGAACATCGCGGCCACCACGGCGGGAGGGTAATGCCGGAGATGACGATGGCGCTTTCGCAGTTTGACGCGGTATTGCATGCCGCCCGTAATGCGGGGATCAATGCTAATAAGCTTGAGATCCGTCCGGCAAGAATGGCCGATCGGGCCTGGACGGTGACGGAAATCGATCGTAGCTGGCCCACGCAGGTGGATGCCGTTGCGGTTGATCCCCGAACGATGCAGATTCTGGACAGAACCTGCTTTGATGACTTCCCGTTAATGGCAAAACTCACCCGCTGGGGCGTAGATTTCCATATGGGGATCTTGTTTGGTCTGGTCAATCAGCTTTTGCTTATCGCGTTCGGTATTGCGTTGTGCGTGCTGATTATCTGGGGATACCGGATGTGGTGGATGCGTCGTCCTGCACTATCTGCGTCTAACCCTGTCCAGACGCTTTGTCAAAGCTGGCTGGCTCTACCGCGTTGGGGGAGGGCCGTGACGTTGGCGGCAGGCGTACTGCTGGGGCTGGCATTGCCGGTGATGGGCGTCAGTCTGGCGATATTCATCATCGTTGACTGGCTGAGATGGCGAGCGGCCTCTGGGGTGTCGCTCACCGAATCGTCCGCTAAATAACCTATGGCGTGCTGATGACCACCGCAACGCGGCGGTTTTCAGCACGTCCTTGTGGGGTGCTGTTGCTGGCTACAGGATATTTTTTGCCTAATCCCTGCGTCGTGAAGTTGCTGCGGGGGGCGTGGGCTCCTTTCGCCCAGGCATCAGCCACCACGTTCGCACGTTTTAACGACAGCGCTTCGTTGTAGCTCTCTTCGCCGTAATTGTCGGTATGCCCGTCCATACGCGCGTGGTTCAGGCCGGTTGCTGCCAGGCGTGATGCCATGGTCTGGATCTGCGTTTCACTTTCCGGACGCAGTCTGGCATCGTTTTTATCAAATAATATTTTGTCCGAAAGGCCCAGGGACCAGTCGCCGTTCAGTTCGTTAAAGCCGTAAGACTTCATCGCCGCAATTTGCTCTGGCGTGAATTTGCCCTTTGGCTGCGTCTGGCAGCCTGTCAGAACCAGTGATGCCAGCAACAGCGGCGTGAAGTATCGCTTTAACATAGTGTATCCTTCCTAACTTATTGTTTTTGTACGCTGGTTTTTGACCTGGTACATGTTGCGGTCCGCTCGCTCCAGCAATGCTTCCAGAGATGCATTTTCCCACGCCAGAGCAAAGCCAATGCTGAGTGACATTGATGCGGTATGCCCGTTATGCAGATCGAACGGGCGAATAAACTGCTGCGAAAGCGCAGCACAAATGTCTTTAACCTCATGTTCAGAATGGACGCCGTACAGCACCATTGCGAACTCATCGCCGCCCAGACGGTATGACTGATGGCGCTTATCACCAAACTCAACCATTCTGCTGGCGACCTCAATGAGGACGCAGTCTCCCGCCGCATGTCCCCAGGTATCATTAATTAGCTTAAAGTTATCGCCATCCAGAAAAAGCAGGGCCGAATTCGATTTTGCAGAAGTGTCATTCATCAATGCCGCAATGCTGTTACGAAATGCAGCGCGGTTCGCCAGCCCCGTCAGGGGATCGTGCATGGCGGTGCGCATCAGCTGAGCATTCTTCGCCTGCAGCTTAAGCTGCCACTCTTCCATTTCATCCAGAAGGCTGTTGAAATCTTCACCAAACTGGTGAAATTCTTCAATACGGCCTGCCTTGACCCTGCGGGAGAAATTACGGTTGGTGCGGACATCATGAACGACGTCCGTGATGTTCTGCATGGCGGTGACCATGCCGTGGTGCAGCGAGCGGGTAATGGTGAGCGCAACGGCAGAAGCAAACAGTATGCAGCCGGTGAGTACGGCAAATGACATCCAGATAAAATGGCTGATAAGGCTGTCGCGTGCGGTAAGGCGAATTTCGCCTATGGTATTGCCGTTATGCATTATTGGCTGTGTAACCGGAACAGGGAACAGCCAGCGGCTAACCAGCGCACCCAGGGTGTCGGTGTTATCCTCAGGGTTCCATGACCAGTAGGCAAACTGTTTTTTGTTGACGTTGAGGACTTCCGCAGCCGCAAACTGCCCCTGTTTGCCGAGGGTCGCGAGGGTTTCATTGGCCGCCAGAGCATCATTAAACACCAGAGAGGCCTCGAGACTGTGGCTCATGGTTGCGCCAGTTAATTCGAGATTTTTTTGAGCGTATTGCTTTAATGTCACCACGGAGGCAAAACACAGCAACAGCCATATAAACGTCATTGTTATTATGACGCTTATCATACTGATACGTCGTAGCGTTCTTTTAAACGTAGGACGCGGTGTTGAAGTGAAATCCTTATTCATGCTTCTTATTCCGTGCCAGCATTAATACATCCGGATTGACTCTAACGCCACTGCGAGACAGTGCATCCAGATTGACGGAAAACCTTACCCGGACGTCTTCTATTATCAGACAAAATGCGCTGCCAATAACACATTCCAGATTTTGCTCTGAGATTAATAACAACGCTCGGCCCTGATATTGACTTATTAAATCAAGCTGTTGGGCAGGGGATTCGCTCCCGAAATATATTGCGTCGCACATTGCTGTTAGTGCTTCCCGGTCGTTACGTACAATGACAGAGGTATAAGGCAACTCGCTTTGCCCGTCTTCACGGCTGAGTGCCTGCACATAGTGAGATGTGGCATAAATACAAAGTTTGGGCAGTCCGGAGAGGGACGGCCATCGGGTATAACTCACAATACCGGAAACAATAGAACGTACTGATTTATCGGTATCTGTGGGCGTGCCCGCAGCCGCTGAACCAGCCGTAAGGATCAGTACGAGCACCAGGGTAAGTCGGAACAAAGAGATCAAGAATGAATTTCTCACCAGAATCCGCCAAACCGCTCTGGAAATAGATGTCCTTAAGAGTTGCAGGCAGAATAGCATTGTTTATCAAAGCCGTCATTATGTCAGCAATGCAACTGAGTTGACTTAGGTTAAATCTGACAGTTGTATTTATTCTGATGGTTAAAAATATAATCAATTAAGTCTGCTGCTGCTCATGCTTTCTTCCGTTCCTTTTTGCCATGCCTCATGCAGTCTTGCCGCATTATCAGCGGTATCACAGCTAGCAGGGAATGATTTACCCGCCAATCCCCAGGCATGAATGAATCCTTCCTCGCACACTTTTTTTTGGCCGTCTTTATAGCCACGAAGATATTCGCTGCGGTCAACATGCGCATCGTTAAAGATATCGGCCAGGGCCTGATTATCTTTAACCGATAGTCCATTCATGGCGTCTTCCTTACCGGCATCAAACCAGCTGGGGCTTGTCCAGTCGGGCTGAAACGTATAAGGATTGATTTGGCAGCCCGACAAAAGCAAGACCAGCAGCGTAACAGCCATCGAATGCATAGCGATTCTCCTTTATTCTTCAGCATAGCCTGGCATGAATAAAGATGTGTGTAATTTTAAGTTTACGTATTTAGCGGCTGTTTTTTGCAATAAATTGGCTTCTGTAAACTTATTTTTACGTATTTTGGATTGAAATCTTTACTTGTTGTGGTATCGTTGTTCCACCTCTCCGAGGAAACAAACTATCGCAAACGAGCCAGACAGGATCGCCACCATGCAAAAAGACGCGCTGAACAACGTACACATTACCGACGAACAGGTTTTAATTACTCCCGAACAACTGAAAGCGGAATTCCCGCTGAGCATCGCGCAGGAGGCTCAGATTGAGCACTCGCGCCAGACTATTTCTGACATCATTGCTGGCCGCGATCCGCGCCTGCTGGTGGTGTGTGGTCCTTGTTCCATTCACGATCCTGAAACCGCCATTGAGTACGCTCGTCGATTTAAAACATTAGCGGAGGAGGTCAGCGATAGCCTCTATCTGGTGATGCGCGTCTATTTTGAAAAGCCACGTACTACCGTAGGCTGGAAAGGATTGATTAACGATCCGCACATGGATGGCTCGTTTGATGTGGAAGCAGGCCTGAAGATTGCGCGTCGCCTGCTGGTGGAGCTGGTCAGCATGGGGCTGCCGCTGGCAACCGAAGCGCTGGATCCGAATAGCCCGCAGTACCTGGGCGATCTGTTTAGCTGGTCTGCGATTGGTGCACGCACCACGGAATCGCAAACGCACCGCGAAATGGCCTCTGGCCTGTCGATGCCGGTCGGCTTTAAAAACGGTACCGACGGCAGCCTGGCAACGGCGATTAACGCGATGCGCGCCGCCGCCATGCCGCACCGTTTCGTCGGCATTAACCAGGCGGGCCAGGTGTGCCTCCTGCAAACCCAGGGTAACCCGGATGGGCACGTGATCCTGCGCGGCGGAAAAGCGCCGAACTACAGCCCTGCGGACGTGGCGCAGTGTGAAAAAGAGATGGAACAGGCGGGACTGCGCCCGGCGCTGATGGTAGATTGCAGTCATGGTAACTCTAATAAAGATTACCGTCGCCAGCCTGCGGTTGCGGAATCCGTGATCGCACAGATCAAAGATGGCAACCGTTCGATTATCGGTCTGATGATTGAGAGCAACATTCACGAAGGCAATCAGTCATCTGAACAACCGCGCAGCGCAATGAAGCACGGCGTGTCCGTAACGGACGCCTGCATCAGCTGGGAAACCACCGATGCGCTGCTGCGTGAGATCCACAAAGATTTAAACGGCCAGCTGTCGTCGCGTCTGGCTTAAGAGGTTAGCTATGGTTGCTGAATTGACCGCATTACGCGATCAAATTGATGAAGTGGATAAGGCGCTGCTGGACCTGCTGGCGCGCCGTATGGCATTGGTTGCAGAGGTAGGTGAGGTCAAAAGCAAGTACGGCCTGCCGATATACGTCCCGGAGCGCGAAGCCTCGATGCTCGCCTCCCGCCGTAAAGAGGCCCAGGCGCTGGGCGTTTCGCCAGATTTGATCGAAGATGTTCTGCGTCGCGTGATGCGGGAATCCTATTCCAGCGAAAACGACAAGGGCTTCAAAACCCTCTGTCCTTCGCTGCGCCCGGTGGTGATCGTGGGCGGCGGCGGCCAGATGGGGCGTCTGTTTGAAAAAATGCTCACGCTGTCAGGCTACCAGGTGCGCATTCTGGAGAAAGATGACTGGGCTCGCGCGCCAGAGCTGATGAAAGATGCGGGAATGGTCATCGTCAGCGTGCCTATTCACGTCACGGAACAGATCATCGGGAAGCTTCCTGTCCTGCCGGAAGATTGCATTCTGGTGGATTTAGCCTCCGTCAAAAATGGGCCGCTGCAGGCAATGCTGGCGGCGCATACCGGCCCGGTGCTGGGTCTGCATCCGATGTTTGGCCCGGACAGCGGCAGCCTTGCAAAGCAGGTTGTCGTCTACTGCGACGGCCGTCAGCCGGAAGCGTACCAGTGGTTCCTGGAACAGATTCAGGTCTGGGGCGCGCGTTTGCACCGTATTAGCGCGGTTGAGCATGACCAGAACATGGCGTTCATCCAGGCGCTGCGCCACTTTGCGACCTTTGCTTATGGCCTGCATCTGGCGGAAGAGAACGTTCAGCTTGAACAGCTGCTGGCGCTCTCTTCACCTATTTACCGTCTGGAGCTGGCGATGGTCGGGCGTCTGTTTGCGCAGGACCCTCAGCTTTACGCCGACATCATTATGTCTTCCGGGAATAATATTGCCCTCATCAAACGCTACTATCAGCGCTTCGGTGAAGCCATCACCCTGCTGGAGCAGGGGGATAAACAGGCGTTTATCGACAGCTTCCGTAAGGTAGAGCACTGGTTCGGTGACTATGCGACGCGCTTCCAGAGCGAGAGCCGCACGCTGTTGCGCCAGGCAAATGACAGTCGCCAGTAATGCGATGATGTATATACTGAAAGCCAGCATTGCTGGCTTTTTTCATTTTGGGGACCTGTCATGGCTGAACCGCAGCTGCTGTTGAATTACACCGGGCACTTGCCTGAGTGCCCGACGTGGAGTGCAGAAGAAGATGCGCTCTACTGGGCTGATATTCTGGAAGGGGAGATCCACCGTTATCATTTGCCAACGGGCGAGCATTCAGTGCTCTCTTTCCACGAAGAGGTGGGCTGTTTTGCTCTGCGCGAACGCGGTGGGTTTATCGTTGCGATGCGAACCGGCATCTGGCTGACCGATAAGCACGGCCTGCTGCGACGCAAGGTGTGTGATAACCCGTCTAACCCGCAGCTCGCACGTTTTAATGATGGTGGAACCGATTATCTGGGGCGATTCTACGCCGGTACGTTTTGGGGGCCGGGGGATTACAACGGCGCCCTGCTGATGCGCATCGACAATGACCTGACGCCGAAAGTGATCCAGTGTGATATTCACGGCCACAACGGCTTAGCGTTTAGCCCGGATAATCAGTGGATGTTTACCTCAGACACGCCAAACGGCGTTATCTATCGCACGCCGCTTGATGAGCAGGGCGAACCCGGTCAGCGTGAGGTATTTCGCCGGTTTAACGAGGGGGAGGGTATACCCGACGGGGCGGCGATGGATAGCGAGGGCTGTTACTGGAGCGCACTGTTCGATGGCTGGCGCATTGCCCGTTTTTCACCGCAGGGCGAGCAGCTGGAAGAGCATCGGCTGCCGGTGCGTTGTCCGACGATGGTTTGCTTTGGCGGCGAGGACATGAAAACGCTGTTTATTACCACCACGCGGGAAAATATGGACGAGGACGAGGTGGCGCAGTATCCCCTTTCTGGCGCCATCTTCACCCTGCCGGTCAGCGTGGCAGGGATGAAGAAAAGCCGCTTTATCGAACGTTAGGCCGGGTCGACCGGGACGACGTTTTCGCTCGGATAGCAGCCCAGCACCTTCATTGAACGGGTGATCTCGCCCAGCTCGCGCAGGGCTTTCTGCATGGATGCAGATTCCAGGTTGGCCTGAATATCAAGATAGAACATCTCTTCCCACGGATTGCCGTTAATGGGGCGAGATTCCAGCTTGGTCATGATCAGGTTGTGGTTACGCAGTACCAGAAGCGCCTCTACCAGTGCACCGGCCTGCTGGCCGGTCGCCATCAACAGGGTGGTTTTGGCTGGTACCTGATCCGAAACGTCAATGGCCTTACGTGCCAGCACCACGAAGCGGGTAATGTTTTGCGTCTGGTTTGCCAGGTTACGTTCCAGCACCTGCAGGCCATACAGCGCGCCACCGGCTTCACTGCCGAGCGCAGCAACGGTTGGCGAGTTCGCCTGGGCTACTTTTTCCATCGCCGCAGAGGTGCTTTCGGTGTACTCGATTTTCCAGTTCGGATAGCGGTTGAGGAACTGGCTGCACTGCTGGAAAGGCTGCGGGTGGCTGTATACCGTTTCGACCGTGCTCAGGTCGGTGGAGCCGGAGACCAGCACGCAGTGATCGATAGGGATCGTCAGCTCGCCAACCAGCGACAGGCTGGTGTGCTGCAGCAGATCGTAAACGTCGTTGATGGCGCCGGAGCTGGTGTTCTCTATCGGCACCACGGCGTAATCTGCCTGGCCGGTCTCGACCTGGTTAAAAATGTCGGCAAACTTCGCGCAGCCGCTCTCAATAAACTCTTCAAAATGGCGCGCTGCGTACTGACGCGCAGCAAGGTGTGAGTACGAACCTTTCGGGCCGAGGAAGGCGATACGCGCAGAGTGCGGGTTGGTTTTATTCAGATGCTGCTGCAGTAACGCCTGCTGGGTCAGAACGGAATCTTCAATAATGAGCTGGAACAGGCGGGTGATGTAGTGGGCATCAAGATGATGCGCTTTGCCAAGCTGAATCAATCGCTCCAGTAAATCGCGCTCGCGGTCGATATCGCGCACGGGGCGGTGGGAATCCAGCTTGGCTTTGCCCACCTCCACGGCAAGCGTGCGGCGTTCGGCCAGCAGGGCCAGTAATTTTTCATCCAGCGCGCTGATTTTTACGCGCAGATCCAATAACGGGTTTTCCGGTGTCATAGTGTTGCCTGTCTCATTTTATCGTTATCAATAAAAAAGGCCCCCCGGAGTGGGAGGCCTTGTTGTTCGTCTTCGCATTCTTTATCACACGACGAAACGCCTCCCGGTCAGGGGAAGGTAAAAAAGAATGCGAAGAAGAACGGCGTGTGTTTCATAAGGTCATCCTGTGATTGATACCGTTAAAGTACCCGTACTGTTTTCACCCTGTCAATAAAAAACAAAAAACGCGCCCGAAGGCGCGTTGGCGGTACACTCAATTTAAAGGATTACTCTTCTTCAACTTCTTCCGCGAAGCTGGCGTCTTTCACCGATGTTGCGGCGCGACGGGCTTCACCTTTGTGTTGCACTTTATTGAGCTGCCGTTCCAGCTTGTTGATCAAATCGTTAATAGCGGTGTACATATCCTCGTGTTTTGCGCTGGCGACCAGATGGCCGTTTGGAGTATTGATAGTTGCGTCAGCGATGAAACCCTGCGGCTCCTTGGACAGGATGATATGTGGATTAATCAAATGAGTTTGCCATTTATCCAGTTTGGCGAGACGGTCTGCGACGTGCTGGCGGATTGCCGGAGTAATTTCCATTTGTTTACTGGTAATGTTCATTGTCATAAATTTTACCTCTTGTCTTTCCGTCTTGGTGATTCCAGCATACCCGACCTAATGTCAAAATGTGTGATTTAGATCACGTTATTTTGTCGGTTTTTGTCAGGGAATCTTTTTTGTGAGGAAGGGCAGGAAGAGGTGAGATTTACCTTGTCGAAGGCAAAAATTGGGGCCATAGTTGACTGGATGTGTTGAGGCTAACGCCCTTCAGCGACGCTCTAAAATGAATAAAAAAACGGCAGCCTTCGGGCTGCCGTTTTGCATTGAGGCAATATCAGGTGTTGCTGCTGTTTGCGGCAATGATTTTCGCCACTTTTTCAGCCTGAGACGTCATCTGCATCTGACGATAAGCATTTTCCATCAGCTTCAGGCCATCGCGCGTTGCCTGGGTATCCGGGTAATCGCGCAGCATACCTTCTACACGGTTAACGACCGCAACCCATGCACCACGGCGGGTATAGTATTCCGCCACAGAGTATTCGTATTTCGCCAGACGATCTTTCAGGAACACAAGACGCTTGGTGGCGTCGGTAATGTACTGACTGTTCGGGTAGCCGCGCACCAGCTTGGAGAAGTCATTGAAGGCATCACGCGCGTGCTGCGGGTCACGGTCGGAACGATCCACGCCGAAGAAGCCCTGCAGAGCACTGTCATCCAGCGCCATGTTAGTCAGACCGCGCATATACATCACGTAATCGATGTTAGGATGGGTCGGGTTCAGACGCATGAAGCGATCGATGGCTGCCTGAGCCAGCGGCAGATCGGCATTTTTATAATAGGCGTAGATGAGATCTAACTGCACCTGCTGCGAGTAAGGGCCAAATGGATAGCGATTATCCAGCGCTTCCAGTTGCGTTATCGCCTGTTTCCAGTTACCGTCCTGCAACTTTTGTTGTGCAGTCGCATAGATTTCATTCGGCGGATTGTCAGGGACCTGTTCATTTGAACCGGAGCAGCCCACCAAAGCCAGGCTCAACGTGGCCGCTGCCACCAGATATTTCATGCGCGTCATGACGTTTTGACTTTCCTCAAATGTTTGTCCGGGAGAAACTCTGTTCCTGCTCCCGATTAAGACCAGCTACAATAGCACACTATATTAAACGGCGAAGCCGTAAAACCCAACGTTAAACGAAGAAGCAGTTTATGGCACAACGAGTAGAACTCACCGCAACAGTCTCCGAAAATCAGCTCGGTCAACGCTTAGATCAGGCTTTGGCCGAATTGTTCCCTGATTATTCGCGTTCACGTATAAAAGAATGGATCCTTGACCAGCGCGTGCTGGTAAACGGCAAGATCTGGGACAAACCAAAAGAGAAAGTGTTAGGTGGGGAAGCTGTCGCCATCAATGCTGAAATCGAAGAGGAAATCCGCTTCGAGCCGCAGGACATCCCGCTGGACATCGTCTATGAGGATGATGACATTCTGGTGATCAACAAGCCTCGTGGCCTTGTGGTTCACCCGGGCGCGGGAAATCCTGACGGTACGGTACTTAACGCGCTTCTCCATTATTATCCGCCGATCGTGGACGTACCGCGTGCCGGGATTGTGCACCGTCTGGATAAAGACACGACCGGCCTTATGGTAGTGGCGAAGACCGTTCCTGCTCAGACTCGTCTGGTGGAATCGCTGCAGCTGCGCGAAATTACGCGTGAGTATGAAGCGGTAGCGATCGGTCATATGACCTCTGGCGGCACGGTTGAAGAGCCGATCAGCCGTCATCCAACCAAACGTACCCATATGTCGGTGCATCCCATGGGGAAACCGGCGGTGACGCATTACCGCATTATGGAGCATTTCCGCATTCACACGCGTCTGCGGTTGCGTCTGGAGACGGGGCGTACGCACCAGATCCGTGTTCATATGGCACATATCACTCATCCGCTGGTGGGTGACCAGGTGTATGGTGGTCGTCCGCGTCCGCCAAAAGGCGCATCGGAAGCATTCATTAGCGTTCTGCGTAAATTCGATCGTCAGGCGCTGCATGCAACCATGCTGAGGCTTTACCACCCAATCTCCGGTATTCAGATGGAGTGGCATGCGCCGATCCCACAGGATATGGTGGAGCTTATCGAAGCGCTGCGCGCTGATTTTGAAGAACATAAGGATCACGTGGACTGGTTATGACCAAACTGATTGTCCCGGAGTGGCCGCTGCCTGAAGGTGTGGCAGCCTGCAGTTCGACCCGAATTGGCGGTGTGAGCCAGGGGGCGTGGGAGTCGTTGAACCTCGGCGCGCACTGCGGTGACAGCCTGGAACACGTTGAAGAAAACCGTAAACGTCTGTTTGCTGCGGGCAAGCTACCGTCGAAACCGGTCTGGCTTGAGCAGGTTCACGGCAAGGATGTATTGACGCTGTCGGGGGAGCCCTATGCGTCTAAACGTGCCGATGCTTCCTACAGCAACACGCCGGGAACGGTGTGCGCCGTGATGACCGCTGACTGCCTGCCGGTTCTGTTCTGTAACCGTGCGGGCACTGAAGTGGCGGCAGCCCATGCGGGCTGGCGCGGTCTGTGTGAAGGTGTGCTGGAAGAGACTGTCGCCTGCTTTAACGATGAGCCAGACAATATCATCGCCTGGCTCGGCCCGGCCATTGGCCCCCGAGCATTTGAAGTGGGACCAGAGGTCCGTGAAGCATTTATGGAAAAAGATCCGCAGGCAGCGGATGCTTTCCTCCCGTCCGGGGAGAAATACCTGGCCAATATTTACCAGCTTGCGCGCCAGCGCCTGAATAATGTCGGCGTGACGCAGATCTTCGGCGGCGATCGCTGCACCTTCACCGAAAAGGGTGATTTTTTCTCCTATCGCCGCGACAAGACGACGGGTCGTATGGCAAGTTTCATTTGGCTGATATAACCTAAAGAATCAAGACGATCCGGCACGTGCCGTTTTCTTTTCACATAATTCAGGTCATTAACCTTGAATAATTGAGGGATGACCTCATTTAATCTCCAGTAGCAAATTTGACCTGTTATGGGAGGAGTTATGCGTCTGGATCGTCTTACTAATAAATTCCAGCTTGCTCTCGCCGATGCCCAGTCTCTCGCACTGGGGCACGACAACCAATTCATCGAACCTCTTCATTTAATGAGCGCCTTGCTGAATCAGGAAGGGGGATCGGTACGTCCTTTATTAACGTCCGCTGGCATCAATGCTGGCCAGCTGCGTACAGCTATCGATCAGGCGCTGAGCCGTTTACCGCAGGTAGAAGGTACCGGCGGCGACGTCCAGCCGTCCCAGGATCTGGTGCGCGTGCTGAACCTTTGCGACAAGCTGGCGCAAAAACGTGGGGACAACTTTATTTCGTCGGAGCTTTTTGTTCTGGCGGCGCTTGAATCACGCGGTACCTTGACCGACCTGCTGAAAACTGCCGGTGCGACCACCGCCAACGTGACTCAGGCGATTGAGAACATGCGCGGAGGTGAAAGCGTGAACGATCAGGGAGCCGAAGACCAACGTCAGGCTTTGAAGAAATTTACGGTCGATCTGACCGAGCGTGCTGAACAGGGCAAACTTGACCCGGTTATCGGTCGTGATGAAGAAATTCGCCGTACCATCCAGGTGCTGCAGCGCCGTACCAAAAATAACCCTGTGCTGATTGGTGAACCGGGTGTCGGTAAAACCGCCATCGTTGAAGGCCTGGCGCAGCGTATCGTTAACGGTGAGGTGCCGGAAGGGCTGAAAGGCCGCCGCGTGCTGGCGCTGGACATGGGCGCGCTGGTGGCCGGTGCGAAATACCGCGGCGAGTTCGAAGAGCGTCTCAAAGGCGTGCTTAACGACCTGGCGAAGCAGGAAGGCAATGTTATCCTGTTTATCGACGAACTGCATACCATGGTCGGTGCGGGTAAAGCGGACGGCGCGATGGATGCCGGGAACATGCTGAAACCGGCGCTGGCGCGCGGTGAGCTTCACTGCGTCGGTGCCACTACGCTTGATGAGTATCGTCAGTACATTGAGAAAGATGCCGCGCTGGAACGTCGTTTCCAGAAAGTGTATGTTGCTGAGCCAAGCGTTGAAGACACCATCGCAATCCTGCGTGGTCTGAAAGAACGCTATGAGCTGCACCACCATGTGCAGATCACTGACCCGGCTATCGTGGCTGCGGCGACGCTTTCGCATCGCTATATTGCTGACCGCCAGCTGCCGGATAAAGCCATCGACCTTATTGATGAAGCTGCATCCAGCATTCGTATGCAGATTGACTCAAAGCCGGAAGAGCTGGACCGACTCGACCGTCGTATCATTCAGCTCAAGCTGGAACAGCAGGCGCTGAAGAAAGAGTCTGATGAAGCCAGTAAGAAACGCCTGGATATGCTGAACGAAGAGCTGGACGATAAAGAGCGTCAGTACTCTGAGTTAGAAGAAGAGTGGAAAGCGGAGAAAGCTTCTCTTTCTGGCACCCAGACGATCAAATCAGAACTGGAACAGGCAAAGATTGCCATTGAGCAGGCGCGTCGCGTTGGCGATCTGGCGCGGATGTCCGAGCTGCAGTACGGCAAAATTCCTGAGCTGGAGAAACAGCTTGAGATTGCGACGCAGTCCGAAGGCAAAACGATGCGTCTGTTGCGTAATAAAGTGACGGATGCCGAAATTGCTGAAGTGCTTGCCCGCTGGACCGGTATTCCTGTGGCGCGCATGCTGGAAGGCGAACGCGAAAAACTGCTGCGCATGGAGCAGGATCTGCATAACCGCGTTATTGGCCAGAACGAGGCGGTTGAAGCGGTTTCCAACGCTATCCGCCGTAGCCGTGCCGGGCTGTCTGACCCGAATCGCCCAATTGGTTCGTTCCTGTTCCTCGGGCCAACCGGTGTCGGTAAGACCGAGCTGTGTAAAGCGCTGGCTAACTTTATGTTCGACAGCGACGACGCGATGGTGCGCATTGATATGTCCGAGTTTATGGAGAAACACTCCGTCTCGCGTCTGGTCGGTGCGCCTCCGGGATATGTCGGCTATGAAGAAGGTGGCTATCTGACGGAAGCGGTCCGTCGTCGTCCTTATTCCGTCATCCTGCTGGATGAAGTGGAAAAAGCGCACCCGGATGTGTTCAACATTCTGCTGCAGGTTCTTGATGACGGTCGTCTGACGGACGGCCAGGGGAGAACGGTCGACTTCCGTAACACGGTTGTCATTATGACCTCTAACCTGGGTTCCGATTTGATTCAGGAACGTTTCGGTGAACTGGATTACGGTCATATGAAAGATTTGGTGCTCGGTGTAGTTAGCCAAAACTTCCGTCCGGAGTTCATCAACCGTATTGATGAAGTGGTGGTGTTCCATCCTCTGGGTGAGAAACACATTGCGTCGATTGCTCAAATCCAGCTGCAGCGTCTGTATAAACGTCTGGAAGATCGGGGATATGAAATCCACATCTCTGACGATGCGCTGAAGTTGCTAAGCGAGAATGGTTACGATCCGGTGTATGGGGCGCGTCCATTGAAACGCGCTATCCAGCAGCAGATCGAAAACCCGCTGGCGCAGCAGATCCTTTCCGGGGAGCTGATTCCTGGCAAAGTTATCCGTCTCGAAGCCAACAACGATCGCATTGTGGCAGTGCAGTAAGTCACAAAATGCAAAAACGGGCCGCTTGCGGCTCGTTTTTGTTTAAAAACCAGGCGAAAATTGAGGTTCGGAAGGTGATTTGCCTGGAAAGTGAGCAGTCAGTAAATAATTTTCACTTTATCCTTGCGGCTTCAGAATAACGCCCTATAATGCGCCTCCACTGACACGGAACAACGGCTTACAGGCCGCCGGGTCAACGGAGAAAAGCGAATTTAACACTTGACTCTGTAGCGGGGAAGCGTAATATGCACACCCCGCGCCGCTGAGAAAAGCGAAGCGGCACTGCTCTTTAACAATTTATCAGACAATCTGTGTGGGCACTCAAAGTGACATGGATTCTTAACGTCGCAAGACGAAAAATGAATACCAAGTCTCTGAGTGAACATACGTAATTCATTACGAAGTTTAATTCACGAGCATCAAACTTAAATTGAAGAGTTTGATCATGGCTCAGATTGAACGCTGGCGGCAGGCCTAACACATGCAAGTCGAGCGGTAGCACAGGGAGCTTGCTCCTGGGTGACGAGCGGCGGACGGGTGAGTAATGTCTGGGAAACTGCCTGATGGAGGGGGATAACTACTGGAAACGGTAGCTAATACCGCATAACGTCGCAAGACCAAAGAGGGGGACCTTCGGGCCTCTTGCCATCAGATGTGCCCAGATGGGATTAGCTAGTAGGTGGGGTAACGGCTCACCTAGGCGACGATCCCTAGCTGGTCTGAGAGGATGACCAGCCACACTGGAACTGAGACACGGTCCAGACTCCTACGGGAGGCAGCAGTGGGGAATATTGCACAATGGGCGCAAGCCTGATGCAGCCATGCCGCGTGTATGAAGAAGGCCTTCGGGTTGTAAAGTACTTTCAGCGAGGAGGAAGGTGTTGAGGTTAATAACCTCAGCAATTGACGTTACTCGCAGAAGAAGCACCGGCTAACTCCGTGCCAGCAGCCGCGGTAATACGGAGGGTGCAAGCGTTAATCGGAATTACTGGGCGTAAAGCGCACGCAGGCGGTCTGTCAAGTCGGATGTGAAATCCCCGGGCTCAACCTGGGAACTGCATTCGAAACTGGCAGGCTAGAGTCTTGTAGAGGGGGGTAGAATTCCAGGTGTAGCGGTGAAATGCGTAGAGATCTGGAGGAATACCGGTGGCGAAGGCGGCCCCCTGGACAAAGACTGACGCTCAGGTGCGAAAGCGTGGGGAGCAAACAGGATTAGATACCCTGGTAGTCCACGCCGTAAACGATGTCGACTTGGAGGTTGTGCCCTTGAGGCGTGGCTTCCGGAGCTAACGCGTTAAGTCGACCGCCTGGGGAGTACGGCCGCAAGGTTAAAACTCAAATGAATTGACGGGGGCCCGCACAAGCGGTGGAGCATGTGGTTTAATTCGATGCAACGCGAAGAACCTTACCTACTCTTGACATCCAGAGAACTTAGCAGAGATGCTTTGGTGCCTTCGGGAACTCTGAGACAGGTGCTGCATGGCTGTCGTCAGCTCGTGTTGTGAAATGTTGGGTTAAGTCCCGCAACGAGCGCAACCCTTATCCTTTGTTGCCAGCGGTTAGGCCGGGAACTCAAAGGAGACTGCCAGTGATAAACTGGAGGAAGGTGGGGATGACGTCAAGTCATCATGGCCCTTACGAGTAGGGCTACACACGTGCTACAATGGCGCATACAAAGAGAAGCGACCTCGCGAGAGCAAGCGGACCTCATAAAGTGCGTCGTAGTCCGGATTGGAGTCTGCAACTCGACTCCATGAAGTCGGAATCGCTAGTAATCGTAGATCAGAATGCTACGGTGAATACGTTCCCGGGCCTTGTACACACCGCCCGTCACACCATGGGAGTGGGTTGCAAAAGAAGTAGGTAGCTTAACCTTCGGGAGGGCGCTTACCACTTTGTGATTCATGACTGGGGTGAAGTCGTAACAAGGTAACCGTAGGGGAACCTGCGGTTGGATCACCTCCTTACCTTAAAGAACCTGCCTTTGTAGTGCTCACACAGATTGTCTGATGAATGTAGAGAAGCAAGACGGCTGCGAAGTCGAGACACTCCGTGTCCCCTTCGTCTAGCGGTTAGGACTCCGCCCTTTCACGGCGGCAACAGGGGTTCGAATCCCCTAGGGGACGCCACTTGCTGGGTGTGAGTGAAAGACACAGCCAACCGATATCTCAAAACTAACTCGGTGAGTTACGTTTGAGATATTTGCTCTTTAAAAATCTGGATCAAGCTGAAAATTGAAACGGCACACCTTAATGGTGTGTTCGAGTCTCTCAAATTTTCGCAATCATGAAGTGAAACATCTTCGGGTTGTGAGGTTAAGCGACTAAGCGTACACGGTGGATGCCCTGGCAGTCAGAGGCGATGAAGGACGTGCTAATCTGCGAAAAGCGCCGGCGAGGTGATATGAACCTTTGACCCGGCGATGTCCGAATGGGGAAACCCAGTGTGTTCCGACACACTATCGTTAACTGAATACATAGGTTAACGAGGCGAACCGGGGGAACTGAAACATCTAAGTACCCCGAGGAAAAGAAATCAACCGAGATTCCCCCAGTAGCGGCGAGCGAACGGGGAGCAGCCCAGAGTCTGAATCAGCTTGTGTGTTAGTGGAAGCGTCTGGAAAGTCGCAGGGTACAGGGTGATACTCCCGTACACGAAAGCACACATGCTGTGAACTCGAAGAGTAGGGCGGGACACGTGGTATCCTGTCTGAATATGGGGGGACCATCCTCCAAGGCTAAATACTCCTGACTGACCGATAGTGAACCAGTACCGTGAGGGAAAGGCGAAAAGAACCCCGGCGAGGGGAGTGAAAAAGAACCTGAAACCGTGTACGTACAAGCAGTGGGAGCCTCTTTATGGGGTGACTGCGTACCTTTTGTATAATGGGTCAGCGACTTATATTCTGTAGCAAGGTTAACCGTATAGGGGAGCCGAAGGGAAACCGAGTCTTAACTGGGCGTTAAGTTGCAGGGTATAGACCCGAAACCCGGTGATCTAGCCATGGGCAGGTTGAAGGTTGGGTAACACTAACTGGAGGACCGAACCGACTAATGTTGAAAAATTAGCGGATGACTTGTGGCTGGGGGTGAAAGGCCAATCAAACCGGGAGATAGCTGGTTCTCCCCGAAAGCTATTTAGGTAGCGCCTCGTGAACTCATCTTCGGGGGTAGAGCACTGTTTCGGCTAGGGGGCCATCCCGGCTTACCAACCCGATGCAAACTACGAATACCGAAGAATGTTATCACGGGAGACACACGGCGGGTGCTAACGTCCGTCGTGAAGAGGGAAACAACCCAGACCGCCAGCTAAGGTCCCAAAGTCATGGTTAAGTGGGAAACGATGTGGGAAGGCACAGACAGCCAGGATGTTGGCTTAGAAGCAGCCATCATTTAAAGAAAGCGTAATAGCTCACTGGTCGAGTCGGCCTGCGCGGAAGATGTAACGGGGCTAAACCATGCACCGAAGCTGCGGCAGCGACGCGTATGCGTTGTTGGGTAGGGGAGCGTTCTGTAAGCCGTTGAAGGTGGCCTGTGAGGGCTGCTGGAGGTATCAGAAGTGCGAATGCTGACATAAGTAACGATAATGCGGGTGAAAAGCCCGCACGCCGGAAGACCAAGGGTTCCTGTCCAACGTTAATCGGGGCAGGGTGAGTCGACCCCTAAGGCGAGGCCGAAAGGCGTAGTCGATGGGAAACAGGTTAATATTCCTGTACTTGGTGTTACTGCGAAGGGGGGACGGAGAAGGCTATGTTAGCCGGGCGACGGTTGTCCCGGTTTAAGCATGTAGGCGGAACGATTAGGTAAATCCGGTCGTTTATTAACGCTGAGGTGTGATGACGAGGCACTACGGTGCTGAAGTAACAAATGCCCTGCTTCCAGGAAAAGCCTCTAAGCATCAGGTAACACGAAATCGTACCCCAAACCGACACAGGTGGTCAGGTAGAGAATACCAAGGCGCTTGAGAGAACTCGGGTGAAGGAACTAGGCAAAATGGTGCCGTAACTTCGGGAGAAGGCACGCTGATATGTAGGTGAAGCCCCTGCGGGTGGAGCTGAAATCAGTCGAAGATACCAGCTGGCTGCAACTGTTTATTAAAAACACAGCACTGTGCAAACACGAAAGTGGACGTATACGGTGTGACGCCTGCCCGGTGCCGGAAGGTTAATTGATGGGGTTAGCGGCAACGCGAAGCTCTTGATCGAAGCCCCGGTAAACGGCGGCCGTAACTATAACGGTCCTAAGGTAGCGAAATTCCTTGTCGGGTAAGTTCCGACCTGCACGAATGGCGTAATGATGGCCAGGCTGTCTCCACCCGAGACTCAGTGAAATTGAACTCGCTGTGAAGATGCAGTGTACCCGCGGCAAGACGGAAAGACCCCGTGAACCTTTACTATAGCTTGACACTGAACACTGGTCCTTGATGTGTAGGATAGGTGGGAGGCTTTGAAGCGTGGACGCCAGTCTGCGTGGAGCCGTCCTTGAAATACCACCCTTTAATGGCTGGTGTTCTAACGTAGACCCGTAATCCGGGTTGCGGACAGTGTCTGGTGGGTAGTTTGACTGGGGCGGTCTCCTCCCAAAGAGTAACGGAGGAGCACGAAGGTTAGCTAATCCTGGTCGGACATCAGGAGGTTAGTGCAATGGCATAAGCTAGCTTGACTGCGAGAGTGACGGCTCGAGCAGGTGCGAAAGCAGGTCATAGTGATCCGGTGGTTCTGAATGGAAGGGCCATCGCTCAACGGATAAAAGGTACTCCGGGGATAACAGGCTGATACCGCCCAAGAGTTCATATCGACGGCGGTGTTTGGCACCTCGATGTCGGCTCATCACATCCTGGGGCTGAAGTAGGTCCCAAGGGTATGGCTGTTCGCCATTTAAAGTGGTACGCGAGCTGGGTTTAGAACGTCGTGAGACAGTTCGGTCCCTATCTGCCGTGGGCGCTGGAGAATTGAGGGGGGCTGCTCCTAGTACGAGAGGACCGGAGTGGACGCATCACTGGTGTTCGGGTTGTCATGCCAATGGCATTGCCCGGTAGCTAAATGCGGAAGAGATAAGTGCTGAAAGCATCTAAGCACGAAACTTGCCCCGAGATGAGTTCTCCCTGACCCTTTAAGGGTCCTGAAGGAACGTTGAAGACTACGACGTTGATAGGTCGGGTGTGTAAGCGCAGCGATGCGTTGAGCTAACCGATACTAATGAACCGTGAGGCTTAACCTTACAACGCCGAAGGTGTTTCGGCGAAGAGACAGAGACGATTTTCAGCCTTGATACAGATTAACAGAATTTGCCTGGCGGCTTTAGCGCGGTGGTCCCACCTGACCCCATGCCGAACTCAGAAGTGAAACGCCGTAGCGCCGATGGTAGTGTGGGGTCTCCCCATGTGAGAGTAGGGAACTGCCAGGCATCAATTAGAAGAACCCCGTACCGAAAGGTGCGGGGTTTTTTGCATTCATAAGCCGAAAAAATGTAGTCCCGTTGGCAGCTTCACTCCGGCGGGCCTACAATTGTTAAAACTATTTTAACAGCGGTGCCGCTTTGATACGTCCATTTGATTACCAACAAGATTTTGCCAGCATCAACTTCCGCGATCATCCTGAACTTTACCAGGTGGGTCGGGGAGAACAAGGCGTGCTGATGGTCGAGCCTTATAAAAGTGAAATCCTTCCACACTGGCGTTACAAAAACGCAGACGTTGCAGCGCACTCAGCAAAAGCGATATATGCCCTGTTTGAAGAATATCGCCAGCAAAACGACTTTGTAGGCATGGACATGGCAAGGAAATTCATACAGATGGGATATACCCGTGCCCGACGATACGCCAATCATAAAGGTGGAAAAAAGTACGATCTGGATCGTAACGTCAAACCCCTCGATCACGATCCGGTTAAAGCAGAGGCTGCTGCGGTATTTAAAGAATGGTGGGATAAAATTCGCGCGGATGATGATTATTTGCGTCGAAAAAAAGCGCACCAGCGCGAGTGGGGATAATTACTACGTGCGCTAATAATTCAATACCCGATCGACTTCACAAAACCAAATGAAACACATTGGAAACATTTTATTTACCTAACGATTCGTTTTAAATCCGGTTTTACTGTGGGAGGGCAATGGCCCGCAATGTGAGACAGGGGATTTAAAATGACAGAAACCGTAGCAAGTACAGATACGGAAAATACAAATTTAACAGGCAAGGACACCCGCCGAAGAGTTTGGGCAATCGTTGGGGCCTCATCGGGGAACCTGGTAGAGTGGTTTGATTTTTACGTTTATTCATTCTGTTCGCTCTACTTTGCGCATATCTTTTTCCCATCCGGCAATACCACAACACAACTTCTGCAAACCGCAGGCGTATTTGCCGCCGGGTTTTTAATGCGTCCGATAGGAGGATGGTTGTTCGGCAGAATCGCCGACAGAAGAGGCCGCAAGACCTCAATGCTCATATCCGTATGCATGATGTGCGTTGGCTCGCTGGTGATCGCCTGTTTACCCGGGTATGACACTATCGGAACATGGGCACCGGCGTTGCTCTTGCTGGCACGTTTGTTCCAGGGCCTGTCTGTTGGGGGCGAATATGGCACCAGCGCAACATACATGAGTGAAGTTGCGGTTGAGGGGAGAAAAGGCTTCTATGCATCATTCCAGTATGTGACGCTCATTGGCGGACAACTGCTTGCTTTGCTGGTTGTCGTGATCCTGCAACAAATTCTTAGCGACGAAGATTTACGCGCCTGGGGCTGGCGTATCCCGTTTGCGATGGGAGCCGCTCTGGCTGTTGTCGCTCTATGGTTGCGCCGACAGCTGGATGAGACATCTCAGCAGGAGGTCAGGTCGCTGAAGGAAGCGGGATCAATGAAAGGGCTATGGCGAAATCGTAAAGCATTTTTGATGGTTTTAGGTTTTACCGCTGCCGGGTCGTTGAGTTTTTATACCTTCACCACCTATATGCAAAAATATCTGGTTAACACAACCGGGATGCATGCCAATGTAGCCAGCGTGGTCATGACGGTAGCGCTGCTGGTGTTTATGCTGATTCAGCCCATTATCGGTGCCCTGTCGGACAAAATTGGTCGCCGCAACTCAATGCTAATTTTTGGCTGCTTGCTCACCCTGGGTACCGTTCCGCTGTTAACCGCGCTGCAGCATACCACCTCGCCTTATGCTGCTTTCGGCTTAATCATGGTTGCACTCATTATTATCAGTTTTTATACGGCAATCAGCGGCATCCTGAAGGCGGAGATGTTCCCGGCACAGGTCCGTGCCCTGGGGGTCGGCCTTTCTTATGCGGTGGCTAATGCTCTGTTTGGCGGATCGGCGGAGTATGTTGCGCTGTCGCTTAAATCCTGGGGAAGCGAAACGACCTTCTTCTGGTATGTCACCGTGATGGGCGCACTGGCGTTCATTGTTTCTCTGATGCTGCATCGCAAGGGCAAGGGCATTCGTCTTTAATAATGCGCCATCTGCCACACGGCGTAGCCGGTCGTTGCGCCGGCTACGTCCCAGGCAAAATCTTTCCAGCTCCAGCCGCTTCCAGCCGGACGACTGTCCCAGAGCTCCTTCGACGCGCCAAGACTGACAGAAAACATAACGCCAATGGCAGCGCTCCGGTCCCGGCTATAGCCCTGGTGTTGTGCGTACTCATTACCGGCCGCAGACAACATCGCAGAGGCGAGAAAGTGCTGGGCTTTATCCTGACCAGACCAGCTATCGTTTGCCATATGGCTGCAGCCGGTGAGGGCAAGCGTGGTGACGAGGAGAGGGATACGCATCATAGGCTCCATAAAAAAAGCCCCGTCAGTGACAGGGCTTCGGCATCACAGAATGCGGCTAATAAGACGGTCAATACGGATGCGACGTAAACGACGAATGAGCTTGCGGACCTTCACCGGATAATCGGCAATGCTTTGCAGATCGCGGTAGTGACGAACCACCGTCGTATGCGTGCGGATAAGCTCAAGCTCGCGATCGCGTTGGACAGCCAGCTCGTGCTTAGGATCGTGGATCAAAATGGCATTTTCCAGATCCAGGCGCCAGGCGCGAGGGTTGAGGTTATTGCCGGTCAGCAGCATCCATTCGTCATCAACCCACATACCTTTAAGATGGTAGGAGTTGTCTTCATCTTTCCACTGGCGCACTACCAGCTGGTCGGTATTCACATAGTATTGTAAACGGCTGAGGAAACGACGAAGGTTAATCTCATAGAGATAGGGCAGAGCGCCGATGATCTTAAACGGCTGATCTTCCGGAATGAAAAAGTCGTTTGCCGTTTTATCACCAACGATAATTTCGACCTTTTTCCCATCTCGTAACAGCTGGATGATGTTACGCACCAGCACGGCAGGAAGATTGAAGTACGGCGTGCAAATCGTCAGTTTCTGCTCTGCGCACGGCATCAGGTGGTAGATGGTTTTATTCAGCAGGCTGGACTTGCCTAAACCGACCAACGGGGTAACGGATAACTCTTCGTTATTGGCATCACCCTGGAAATGATAGACCGCATCGCGCAGTTCCTGACGGAAAGAGCGAATATCATTTTTGATTTCCGGGCTCTTGGGACGATTAGGATCGTCAAGACGATTGACGCCGCGGCCATGAACCAGGTTCTTATCAACCCAGTTGAACATGATGTCGGCCATCTGCGGATTGCGAATCAGATGGTAGCGGTCGTAGCGATACTTATCGAGCTGATGGAGGTAAACATCATTCAGGCTCGCGCCGCTGTAAAGCACGCTGTCATCAATGATAAAACCTTTAAAATGCAGAACGCCGAGCGCTTCACGGGTGTTAACCGGTACGCCATAAACAGGCACATCGACGCCAGGATTCTCCTGCGCCGTGCGGCAGTACCAGTCTGCGTTTGTATTGGAAGCGGCTGCGCCAATACGTCCGCGCTGGCCTCGATGCCAGTCAACCAGCACGCGAATATCCAGTTCCGGACGCTGACGTTTCGCTTCATAGAGCGCGTTCAGGATCCCGCGCCCACCTTCATCCTGTTCCAGATACAGCGCAACGATACAAATGCGTCGCGTGGCGCTGGCAATCTTTTCCAGAAGCGTCTCCCGAAAATGAGCGGGAGCGTAAAAGAACTCTACATCATCAACTGACTGAGAAATCTTCGGTAGTTGAGCAAGGTGTTGTTGATGTTTATTGCGCTTAAATTTTGACAACATCACAGTGCGTTTCTTCTCTGTTCATTGAAGGGTTGTCTGTACCATGCAAACAACATAAGCGGACAATGATACCCCAGTGCCGTGCAAAGTGGGTAACATTTCCAGTAGCTTACTCGTGTTTATCAGATGACCTCAGGCTAAGAGAAAGGGCTACAATCCCCTCGTCCAGCTGGATATCAACGTCAAATCCAAGTTTTCGCGCCAGAGTCACCATCCCGCGATTGTTAGGCATAGTAATGCCATTCAGACGTAACAGTCCGTGATCGCGCGTATAGCTGATAAGTTTTTCCAGCAGCCGCCGCCCCAGACCCAGGCCTTTGAGGTCGGAGCGCACCAGCACGGCAAATTCAGCATCCACGTTATCCGGATCGGATATGGCACGCGTCACGCCGAGGATCTCATCACCCTGTTCGGTATGCCGCACGGCCACAAACGCCATTTCTCGATCGTAGTCGATCTGGGTCATATTGGCTAAATCATCATGGGTAAATTCATTGATTTCGCTAAAGTAGCGATAGTAAAGATCCTCTTTGGTAACCTGGCCGATAAATGCCCGTAGCTGGGGTTCATCTTCAGGCAGGATAGGGCGAAACAGCGCTCGCTCACCGTTTTTCATCTCTACCCACTCTTCGAGCTGCAGGGGATATGGCCGGATGGCAAGGCGGCTTTCTCTGTCACCTTCAAAAGGTGCAATATCCAGCGTGACGTCCAGCGCGGTAAACTCGTTGCCAGAAACGAGAAGGGGATGAATATCCAGCCGCTGGATCTCAGCGCAATCGACAATCAGGTTAGATACCTTCACCAGAAACTGACTTAGCCCGGCAATATCGAGCGGGCGCAACGCGCTCCGGCCACGGATTTTCTTACTTTTAATCGCCTGAATAACCAGGTAGCGTGCAAGGTTCATGTTCAGCGGCGGCAGCGCGACAACCGCCTGCTCTTCAGGCCGCCATTCTACGCCGCCTTCACCCAACATGATGAGCGGGCCGAAGACCGGGTCGTGTTCAACCACCACCCGCAGCTCCTGAGCCCCCGCACGATTAGCCATACTTTGAACCAGCAGGCCGTGGATACGTGCCTGCGGCCAGGTCATTTTTACGCGGTCGATAATGGCATCTGCCGCTTGCTGCACCTCCGCAGCCGTACGCAGGTAAAGCATTACGCCCTGTATGTCTGACTTATGGGGGATATCGGGTGAGCGTAACTTTAGCGCGACCGGATAGCCAATTTGCTCCGCAATGTGAACGGCCTCGGCGCTATCGCTGGCGATCCAGGTCGGCAGGGTTTGCATCCCGTAGCTGCCCAGAATGGGCTGTACCTCGTGGGTATCAAGCGACGTTGCGCCATCTTCGGTGGCCTGCTGTAAAAGCCGTCGAACGTCTACTGAATTTGCCGTCAGGTTACCCGGCAATGCTGGCGTTTCGCGCAGCTGCTTCTGGTTGCGGCGATATTCCACCATATGCATAAAGGCGGTAATGGTACCTTCCGGCGTGCGATAGGTTGGCATGCCGGCTTCGCTAAAGAGACGCCGGGCTTCCTGAGAGGAAAACTCGCCGCACCAGTTGGTTAACAGGGTGACGTATTTACCGCGGGGATGGTTTCGCACGGCGTCAATCAGCGCGCGGGCGCTTTCACTGCCCGGCGCTGCAGCGCTTGGGGAGTGGATAATCATGAGCGCATCAAAATCCTGGCTGTCCAGCAGGATGGATATTGCCCGGGTATAGCGCTCGCTGCTGGCATCGTCGCGTAAATCGAGCGGATTGCCGGGATCGACGCTTCCTGGCAATGCGTCACGCAGACGCGCAAGCGTCTCTTCACCCAGCGTCGCCAGCTTGCCGTTGCGCCGCCACAGCTCATCCAGCGCGAGCGCAGCGGGGGCAGCGCCATTGCTGACAATCATTAACTTCTCACCGCGAAGCGGGCGCATATGGCTTAACGTTTCGACGGCGGAAAAAAGCTCGTGCGTATCCTGCACCCGCAGCAAACCCGCTCTCTGGATCGCGGCATCCCAGGCGGGGTCTATACCGGAGTGCGAATTGAGCAAGCGCTGCGCTGCAGGGCTACGGCCGCTTTTAATCACCAGTATTGGCTTGTTGCGGGATGCGCTGCGGGCTGCCGACACAAAGCGACGGGCATCGCTTATATGCTCAAGATAAAGAAGGATGGCGCTGGTTTTGCTGTCTCTTGCGAGGAAGTCCAGCAGCTCATCGACGTCGATATCCAGGCTATCGCCCAGTGCGATGAAGTAGGAGAAACCCATTTCGCGCTGCTGGGCCCAGTCGAGGATAGTGTTCGAGACGGCGGCGGACTGCGAGATGAAGGCCAGCTTGCCTTTGCGGATCGGTACTGGCGAAAAGCTCGCATTCAGGCCTTGCCACGGCGCAAGCAGGCCGAGACTGTTCGGGCCAAGAATGCGCATCTGATAGCGGCTGGCGCAGGCGAGCAGCTCAGCCTGCTGCTCCTGAGGGGAGGAGAGGATAATGCAGGTTTTACACCCTTTTTCGCCGAGTGATGCCAGCAGTTCAAGATTGCGCTTCGCATGCGTACAGAGCACGGCAAGGTCAGGAATAAAAGGCAGGCTCTGCATGTTCGGCCATGCCAGAACGCCCAGCACAGCCTTATAGGCAGGCGTAACCGGCATGACGGGGCCATTAAATCCGCCCGCCAGCAAGTTGCGCATCATCAGATAACCTGCGCGATCGGGTTTCATCGAGGCGCCAATGACGGCAATGGATTTAGGACGTAATAGCGCTTCTAACCCTCGCTGGCTCATGCAAGTCTCCTGTGAATGCTAGCGACCTGATGATTTTAAACGCTTTCTGCCTCTGTTGCTGTGACGCTGCCCTTATGAACGGTTTTTCCCGCCAAGTAGCGTTCGCGAAAACAGGTGAAATGGCTGCCCAGCGCGCTGGCGGCATGGGTATCACCCGCTAAATCCAGCAGCGCAATCGCCACTTCCGCGGTGCAGTATTGCCCGTCAGCGTGGGCTTCACGCAGGCGATAGGCCGAAACGCGTGACAGATCGACAGAAATCACCGGCAGCGCATCAAGATACGGGCTTTTGCGGAACATCTTTCGCGCTTCGGTCCAGGTACCGTCCAGCATGATGAACAGCGGCGGTTTTCCCGAAGAAGGCGTAGTCACCACCTGACGGTGTTCACCCGCATAGGATGCCGGAAAAACAACCATCGGCTGATAGTCTGGATTAGCCACTAAATCGAGCAGCGCCTGAGGCGGTTTCGTGCGCGACCACTGAAACGCAGCGGTATCTGGCAAAATATCGGCAATAAGACGCCCCGTATTGCTCGGCTTCATCGGTTCAGTGTCGAACATCACCAGGCAAAAACGGCTTTCTGCCTGACTTGGGGTAAGCGTCTCGCATAGACAGACTTTAAGCGGCAGCAGACAGCGCTGACAGCGGCGGATACGGTTGCCACGAGCAAGGAAAGGGCGTGTTGCACGCGCGAGGCGTTCGGCGCGTAGTTGAAGGACAGCGTTATCAGTCATGGGCGAAATGCAGGAAAAAGAGTATTTTCGCAGAGGCGGGAGCGGGGCACAAGATGTGCCCCGTGAATGTTACAGCGATTCGTTTAACCAGCTTTCAAATGGCGCTTTTGGAACCGCGCCGTTGAGCATGTCGATGACTTCGCCATTCTTGAAAATCATAATGGTCGGGATGCTGCGAATGCGAAAGCGCGCGCTGAGCTCGCGTTCGGCTTCGGTGTTCACCTTAACAAAACGCATTTTCCCGCTGCGCTCTTCGGCCACGTCTTCAAAGATTGGCGCGAAGTTACGGCACGGGCCGCACCAGGGTGCCCAGAAATCGACAACCACAGGAAGATCGTCCTTGAGGAGTTTGTCCAGCGTAGCACCCGTCGCATTAATGACATCGCCATCAAACAATTCATGGCCACAACGTCCGCATTTCGCACCATCTTCCATTCGATCGGCAGGAATGCGATTAAGAGCCTGACAGTTGGCACATACGGTATTCATAACTAACCTCTGATAGAGCCGTGGGACAGCGGCAGAACGCCGATAATGTTTCTAATATGTTACATATTATCATTGAGCCTGTTTGAAACGACAACGCGTTTTATTCAATGAGTACAATAGTCACAGGCTTTTGTACGAAATAATGGCTATGAGCTTGCACATCGGGTAATCTGCGCGCTTCGCGCAGCGCTGGTGGAGAAAAGCATGAACGACGAAATGAAAAACAAAAGCGGCAAGGTCAAAGTGATGTATGTCCGCAGTGATGATGACTCTGATAAACGCACCCAAAATCCGCGTACCGGAAAAGGTGGCGGGCGTCCGGCGTCTTCTCGTGCAGACGGTGGCCGTCGCCCCGCCCGCGATGACAAAAATTCCCGCGGTGATGACCGCAAACGTGACGACCGTCCGCGTACCGACCGTCCACGCAATGACCGTCCACGCGACGATCGTCCGCGCGATGACTTCTCACGTGATAACGCTTCCCCGTGGCGTACCGTTTCTCGCGCTCCTGGCGAAGAAGCGCCTGAAAAGGCCGATCACGGCGGCATCAGCGGTAAGAGCTTTATCGATCCGGAAGTGCTGCGTCGTCAGCGCGCAGAAGAGACCCGCGTGTACGGCGAAAACGCCTGTCAGGCGCTGTTCCAGAGCCGCCCAGAGTGCATCGTTCGCGCCTGGTTTATCCAGAGCGTGACCCCGCGCTTTAAAGAAGCGCTGCGCTGGATGGCCGCAAACCGCAAAGCCTACCACGTCGTGGATGATGCCGAGCTGACCAAAGCGTCCGGCACCGAACACCACGGCGGCGTCTGCTTCCTGATCAAAAAACGTAACGGGACGACCGTGCAGCAGTGGGTCAGCCAGGCGGAAGCCGATGACTGCGTGCTGGCGCTGGAAGACGTGGGCAACCCGCATAACCTGGGCGCAATGATGCGCAGCTGCGCGCACTTTGGCGTGAAAGGCGTGCTGTTGCAGGATGCTGCGCTGCTGGAGTCCGGTGCGGCAATCCGTACTGCGGAAGGCGGTGCAGAACACGTTCAGCCGATCACCGGCGACAGCGTTCTGGATGCCATTGAGCAGTTCCGTAAAGCGGGCTACTCCATCGTGACCACGTCCAGCCATGCGGGTACACCGCTGTTTAAAGCAGCGCTGCCACGTAAAATGGTGCTGGTATTAGGTCAGGAGCGTGACGGTCTCTCTGATGCTGCGCTGTCCAGCGCGGATCTGAGCGTCTCTATCGACGGGACGGGTAACGTTGAAAGTCTGAACGTTTCCGTTGCAACCGGCGTACTGCTGGCCGAATGGTGGCGTCAGAACAAGGCATAAGCCTTACGCGTGCCGGGTTTCGCCCGGCACATTCAAACCCTACTCGCTTTCTGCCGGTAACGCTGGCATCCAGTCAATCGGCGTTTCGCCACGCTTTTCCAGCCACTCATTCGCCAGAACAAAATGATTACAGCCAAAGAAACCGCGATGTGCCGACAGCGGCGACGGATGTGGCGCTTTCAGCACGTGGTGACGCTGGCGATCGATAATCGCGCCTTTCTTCTGCGCATGCGATCCCCAGAGTAAAAACACCACCCCTTCACGATGCTCATTGATCAGGCTAATCACCTTGTCGGTAAAGGTTTCCCAGCCCAGGCTGGCGTGAGAGTGCGCCTGTCCGGCGCGTACGGTCAGCACGGTGTTCAGCAATAACACCCCCTGATGCGCCCAGCTCTCCAGATATCCGTGCTTTGGTCGAGCAAACCCGGGAAGCGTGCCTTCAAGCTCTTTATACATATTCAGCAGAGAAGGGGGAATGGCGACGCCCGGACGAACGGAAAATGCCAGACCGTGCGCCTGCCCGGGCCCGTGGTAGGGATCCTGACCGAGGATTACCACCTTCACATCGCTCAGTTCCGTATAGCGGAAAGCATTGAAAACATCTTTCTGTGGCGGATAAATCGTCTGGCCGGATTGTCGCTCAGCCGCAACCGTGCTCAGGGTATTCACAAAATAGGGCTGCTTTTTTTCTTCGGCCAGTACGTCATGCCATGTTAAAGGGGTTGTCATCTCGCTCTCCTGCGAATCTCATTCTGCGCCTAGCTTACCCGCTAACGTCCGGTGAGCAAAATTCCACGCGCAAATTCGCGCTAACTCCTTAAATTTAATTTGAATTCGTCCGTTTTTCTTTGAATTGGTAAGGTGTTGAAATTGATCTAAAACAATAAAATCAAACCACACTCTTTATGTGGTTGGTGTTTTTGTTGATTTAAATCAATAAATCGCAAGGGGCTGGGTGTTATATATACACGCAAGCAACAATGGTTTTACCAATTGGCCGCGAGAGGCCGACATCAGTTACTGTAGCCTAAGGGGGCAACACATGATTACAGGTATCCAGATTACTAAAGCTGCAAATGACGATCTGCTCAACTCTTTCTGGCTGCTGGACAGCGAGAAAAATGAAGCGCGCTGCGTAGTGGCAAAAGCCGGTTTTGCTGAAGATGAAATCGTTCCGGTAAATAAACTGGGCGAAATCGAATACCGCGAAGTGCCAATGGAAGTGCAGCCGGAAGTGCGTGTGGAAGGTGGTCAGCACCTGAACGTAAACGTTCTGCGTCGCGAAACGCTGATGGATGCCGTTGAGCATCCGGAAAAATACCCGCAGCTGACCATTCGTGTTTCTGGCTATGCGGTACGCTTTAACTCTCTGACCCCAGAACAGCAGCGCGACGTGATTGCGCGTACCTTTACCGAGAGTCTGTAAGGGTTTTAGCCACGGGGGTGGCATAAAAAAGCCGGGGAATTCCCCGGCTTTTTTTTACTCTTCGGTTTTCGACTCTGGCGCAGCGGAGCTTGGCTTGCGGCGTTTACCAATGTTTTTGGTATCGCGGTGGCGCTGCTTCACGCGCGGCTTCTCTTTCTCTTTTTCTTTTCTCTCAGCGCGTTTTGCCAGCGCTTTTTTGGACGGTTTGCCCGTCATTTTTTCGCTCGGCGCACGCGTGGTCGGACGAAGCTCATCAATAACCCGCGCTTTCAGCGGCTCATCAACGTAGCGGCCAATTTTTTGCAGCAGCAGGTAATCATGTGCTTCGACCAGCGAAATGGCGATGCCTTTGCGACCCGCACGACCGGTACGGCCAATACGGTGAAGATAGGTATCTCCGCTGCGCGGCATATCGAAGTTAATCACATGGCTCACGTCAGGAATATCGATCCCGCGCGCCGCGACGTCGGTGGCGACCAGCACGTTAACGCGACCATCGGTCAGACGCTTAATGCCTTCGGTACGCTTCACCTGCGCCATCTCACCTTCAAGGTAGCAGTTGTTGATGCCCGCATTGCGCAGCATTTCAGCCAGCTCATGCACGCGCTCGCGCTTACGCACAAACACGATGGTGCGCAGAGCATCTTCCTGCTTCAGCAGATGTTTCAGCAGCTCGACCTTGTGCTCAAGGTTGTCCGCACGGTAATACCACTGGTGGATTTTTTTACGCTCACGGGTGGAAGGCGTAGCCGACACTTCTACCGGATCTTCCAGCAGACGCTCTGCGAAGTCTTTGATCGCTTCCCCTTCGAGGGTGGCAGAGAACAGCATCGTCTGGTTACGCCAGCGTGTTTCACCCGCGATATGCTCGATATCCTGCGCGAAGCCCATGTCCAGCATGCGGTCTGCTTCGTCCAGAATCAGCGTTTCAACCGCGCGGCAGTCGAAGTTCTCTTCTTTAATGTACTGCAGCAGGCGGCCGGTGGTCGCAACAACGATGTCCTGGTTTTCGCTGAACACTTCGGCGTGGTTCATATACGCAACGCCGCCGGTGATGGTGGCGATATCCAGATGGGTGTTCGCCGCAAGTTCACGCGCGTGTTCAGCAACCTGCATTGCCAGTTCACGCGTAGGCGTCAGGATCAAAATGCGCGGCGGACCTGATTTTTTACGTGGGAAATCGAGCAGATGCTGCAAGACAGGCAGCAAGTAGGCTGCTGTTTTCCCCGTGCCGGTTGGCGCAGAACCGAGCACATCGCGGCCCTCAAGCGCAGGCGGAATGGCCGCGGCCTGAATGGCGGTCGGGCGTGTAAAGCCTTTGCTCTCAAGTGCATTGAGCAGGCTTTCATCGAGTTCAAGTTCGGAAAAAGTCGTTACAGTCATGTTCTACCTCTGTGTGGGGCGCTGATTATAGACGTTACGGCTGTAATCTTCATCTGTTTGTATGGATATCGCTTTTCGACCACATCGCTTTCCCCTATGCTACCCCAGTTTCACTTTGAAGGTTGCCCTGTCATGTCTCAACTCAAAGCGCAGCTGCGCCGCGATGGTTTTACGTTTAAACAATTTTTTGTGGCTCACGATCGCTGTGCGATGAAAGTCGGTACCGACGGTATTTTACTGGGCGCCTGGGCTCCTGTCGCCGGCGTTAAGCGCATTCTGGACATTGGCACCGGCAGCGGGCTGTTGGCATTAATGCTGGCACAGCGCACGGAAGAGCATGTCACGATTGACGCGGTTGAGCTGGATGCACAGGCGGCAGAGCAGGCAGCCGAAAACGCGGCTGAATCCCCATGGGCAGCCCGGCTAAAAGTAGAATGTGCCGATGTGCTAGCCTGGGCACCCGATCAAACCGCACGTTACGATCTGATCGTCAGCAACCCGCCGTACTACGCGCCGGGCGTCGAATGCGCAACGCCGGAGCGCGAACAGGCGCGCTATACCGGTTCGCTCGATCATAAATCGCTGCTCACCAGCGCGGCGGAGTTGATTTCCGAAGAGGGCTTTTTCTGTGTCGTATTGCCGGAAAGCACCGGAAATATCTTTATTGAGATTGCGCGGGAGATGGGCTGGAATCTGCGTTTACGCACCGATATCTCAGATACGGAAGGGCGATTGCCTCACCGCGTGCTGCTGGCGCTTTCGCCCAAAGAGGGCGAGTGCTTTAACGACAGAATGGTGATTCGTGGGCCAGACCAGCGCTACTCTGAAGATTACGCTGCTCTGACCCAGGCGTTTTATCTGTTTATGTGAGCCTGCGGGGATAAGACCGACGGGCCGGATTCAGGCAGCAGGTCGGGATAATCCAGAGTGTAGTGCAGGCCACGGCTCTCTTTACGCATCATCGCGCAGCGGACAATGAGCTCTGCAACCTGCACCAGGTTGCGCAGCTCAAGCAGATTGTTGGAGACGCGGAAGTTGGCGTAATACTCATCAATCTCCTGTTGCAGCATCGTGATACGGCGTAAAGCGCGCTCCAGGCGTTTCGTGGTGCGGACTATTCCTACATAGTCCCACATAAACAGCCGCAGCTCGTGCCAGTTATGCTGAATCACCACCAGCTCATCCGGGTTTTCCACGCGGCTTTCATCCCAGGCGGGCAAGCGCTCGGTCTGGCGGGCGTAAGGCATTCGTTTGGTAATGTCTTCCGCCGCAGACCAGCCGTACACCAGGCACTCCAGCAGGGAATTCGACGCCATGCGGTTGGCGCCATGTAACCCGGTATAACTCACCTCACCGATGGCATACAGCCCATCCACGTCGGTGCGGCCATTGTCGTCAACCATCACGCCGCCGCAGGTGTAGTGAGCTGCAGGCACAATCGGGACCGGATCGCGGGTAAGATCAATCCCCAGGCCCAGCAGTTTTTCATAAATCATCGGGAAGTGCTGGCGAATGAATTCAGCAGGTTTATGGCTGATATCCAGATACATGCAGTCCACGCCGAGGCGTTTCATCTCGTGGTCGATGGCGCGGGCAACGATATCGCGCGGCGCAAGCTCTGCTCTTTCGTCAAAGTCCGGCATAAATCGGGAACCGTCCGGGCGCTTCAGGTAGGCCCCTTCTCCGCGCAGCGCTTCCGTCAGCAGGAAGTTTCGCGCCTGAGGGTGAAAGAGGGCGGTGGGGTGGAACTGGTTAAACTCGAGGTTTGCCACGCGGCATCCGGCACGCCAGGCCATCGCGATACCGTCGCCGGAGGCAATGTCCGGGTTAGTGGTATATTGATACACCTTTGACGCGCCGCCCGTGGCCAGCACGACCGCTTTTGCCCGGCAGGTTTCCACTTTTTCTTTATTACGATTCCAGACCCAGGCCCCCACCACGCGACGTGTACCGGGCAGGCCGATCTTGTCAGAGATAATCAGGTCAACGGCATTGCTGCGCTCCAGAACCTGAATATTAGGATGGCTTAGCGCCTTGCTAACCAGCGTGGTTTCGACCTCTTTACCGGTAGCATCCGCGGCGTGGAGTATGCGGCGGTGGCTGTGTCCGCCCTCCCGGGTCAGATGATAGCTCGCTTCACCGTTGGGCTGAACGTGGGTGTCGAACAATACGCCCTGGTCGATAAGCCACTGAACGCAGTGCCGGGCATTGCTGGCAACAAACTCTGCGGCATGTTCGTCAACGATCCCCGCCCCTGCAATCAATGTATCTTCGACATGCGACGCAATGCTGTCCGTTTCATCAAACACGGCGGCAATGCCCCCCTGCGCATAAAGCGTAGAGCCTTCGCTCATGGGGCCTTTACTCAGAACAATCACTTTCTGATGCTCGGCCAGGCGTAATGCCAGTGAGAGGCCAGCAGCACCGCTGCCGATAATCAGTACATCACAATGAAGGTCAGGTAGTGTATTCATGATGTTTGTTTAATTTACTAAACAGTGTTTGGCCAGAATAGCACCGTAATGCGAGGTATCGCACGCATTTTTTTGCTCAGCGTTGCAGTGACTAAACTTATTGCAGAGGATTAAAATGACGTAAAAGAACGAAAATATTTTGCGAAGCAGATCGTTAGCTTCAGATTATGTGGTGAAATAAAGCCCGTGTTGCGTTACTCTTCTCACGGGAAAATAGATGTTTCTTGCCAGAAAGTGGGTACGTATCGTGAACAGACATATAATGAGAGAAAATGAACGGTCTGCGGCGCGATGAACAAAAACAAAGGCGTGACGGAACTTATTGAAGAACAGACACTCTAACCCGGTGCTTGCTCAAAGTGCGGTTTTTAAGAGTGGCGTTTCGATAACGCGTGGAATTTAGGTTTGGGGAGACATTACCTCGGATGAGCGAGCAGTTAACGGACCAGGTCCTGGTTGAACGGGTCCAGAAGGGAGATCAGAAAGCCTTTAACCTACTGGTGGTACGCTACCAGCATAAGGTGGCGAGCCTGGTTTCCCGCTATGTCCCGTCAGGCGATGTGCCTGATGTGGTACAAGAGTCTTTTATTAAGGCCTATCGTGCGCTGGATTCGTTCCGGGGAGATAGCGCTTTTTATACGTGGCTGTACCGTATTGCGGTGAATACAGCAAAGAATTATCTGGTCGCTCAGGGCCGTCGTCCGCCTTCAAGTGATGTGGACGCAATCGACGCCGAAAACTTCGAAAGCGGCGGCGCGTTGAAAGAAATTTCGAACCCTGAGAACTTAATGTTGTCAGAAGAACTGAGACAGATTGTTTTTCGCACGATCGAGTCGCTCCCGGAAGATTTACGCATGGCAATTACGTTACGGGAGCTGGATGGCCTAAGCTATGAAGAGATAGCGGCTATTATGGATTGTCCGGTCGGCACGGTGCGTTCACGAATCTTCCGTGCGCGAGAAGCTATTGATAATAAAGTTCAACCGCTTATCAGGCGTTGACGATAGCGGGATACTGGAAAAGGTATTAGGCATGCAGAAAGAAAAACTTTCCGCTTTAATGGATGGTGAAACGCTGGATAGTGAGCTCCTCAATGAGCTGTCTCATTCTCCTGAAATGCAAGAGACCTGGGAGAGCTACCATCTCATCCGTGACACCCTACGCGGTGACACTGGCGAGGTTCTCCATTTCGATATCTCAGCCCGTGTGATGGCGGCAATTGAGAACGAACCCGTTCATCAGACCACTCCGCTGATTCCTGAAGCTCAACCCGCGCCTCACCAGTGGCAGAAAATGCCGTTCTGGCATAAGGTGCGTCCGTGGGCCAGCCAGCTTACCCAAATGGGCGTGGCTGCATGCGTATCGCTTGCAGTTATCGTTGGCGTCCAGCACTATAATACTCAGTCTGAAACTAATCAGCAGCCAGAAGCGCCAGTGTTCAATACGCTGCCGATGATGGGCAAAGCCAGCCCGGTTAGCCTGGGCGTACCGGCTGATGCTTCCGCAAGTGGCGGCCAGCAGCAGCAGGTTCAGGAGCAGCGCCGTCGCATTAATGCGATGTTGCAGGATTATGAGTTGCAGCGTCGTCTGCACTCTGAACAGCTTCAGTTTGAGCAGGCACAAACCCAGCAGGCTGCTGTGCAGGTGCCAGGAAACCAAACTTTAGGAACGCAATCGCAGTAATGAAGCAACTTTGGTTCGCCATGTCTCTGATGGCGGGTAGCCTGTTCTTCTCTGCCAACGCCTCGGCTGATGTTTCATCCGGGGCGTTGTTGCAGCAAATGAATCTGGCCAGCCAGTCACTCAATTACGAGTTGGCATTTATCAGCATTAACAAGCAGGGCGTAGAGTCGTTACGCTATCGCCATGCGCGTCTTGATAACCAGCCTCTCGCCCAGCTTTTACAGATGGATGGCCCGCGCCGGGAAGTTGTCCAGCGCGGTAACGAAATCAGCTATTTCGAGCCAGGCCTTGAGCCTTTCACGCTGAATGGCGACTATATCGTCGATTCGTTGCCATCTCTTATCTACACCGACTTCAAACGCCTCGGCCCTTACTACGATTTTATCTCGGTAGGCCGTACGCGTATTGCGGACAGATTGTGCGAAGTGATCCGTGTGGTTGCCCGTGACGGAACGCGCTATAGCTATATCGTCTGGATCGACGCAGAAACCAAGCTGCCGATGCGCGTTGATTTACTGGATCGTGACGGCGAAACGCTGGAGCAGTTCCGCGTAATCTCATTCTCCGTCAACAATCAGGTTGGCAACAGCATGCAGAACCTGGCCAAAGCCAGCCTGCCGCCGCTGCTTTCGGTACCGGCCGGTGATTCCGTGAATTTCAACTGGGTACCCTCCTGGATCCCGCAAGGGTTTAGCGAAGTCTCCAGCAGCCGCCGTCAGTTGCCAACGATTGAAACGCCGGTTGAATCCCGTCTTTATTCCGATGGCTTGTTCAGCTTCTCGGTGAACATCAATCGCGCCTCGGCAAACAGTTCTGAACAAATGCTTCGTACCGGGCGTCGGACGGTGAGTACGACGGTTCGCGACAACGCTGAGATCACCATCGTTGGGGAATTGCCGCCGCAGACGGCTAAGCGTATTTCCGACAGTATTAAATTCAGGGCGGCGCAATGATCAAAGAGTGGGCCACGGTTGTCTCCTGGCAGGATGGCATAGCGCTGGTGAGCTGCGATGTTAAAGCATCTTGCAATAGCTGTGCGTCCAGAGCCGGTTGCGGCAGTCGCGTACTGAATAAACTCGGGCCGCAAACCTCGCATACGATCGCCGTGCCGAGCGAACAGCCGCTGGTGGCAGGGCAGAAGGTCGAACTGGGCATTGCCGAAGGCAGCCTGCTGACCTCCGCCGTGCTGGTTTATCTCTCCCCGCTGGTGGGCCTGTTTGTGATGGGTGGCATTTTCCAGATGCTTTTTGCTACCGATGCGGCTGCGATGTGCGGGGCCGTACTGGGGGGAGTGGGCGGATTTTGGCTTGCGAAGGGCTTATCGCCCAAGCTTGCTGCTCGTGAGGAATGGCAGCCCGTTATTCTTAGCGTCGCGCTGGCACCTGACCAGCTTCGCGTTGAAACACTCTCTTCTGAGGCCCGGTGATCCACCGGGCTTTATCATTATTTACGTCTCAAAAAAGAAAACGCCGTTTCTTCGCGCTATGCTTGGCTCTAAGTGCATTTCCAGGTTACGGGGATGTAGTGTAGAATGCTGCGTTTTCGCACTGAAAAACGTCAGGCTAAGAACAGCGGCCTCCAGGAATTCGTAAGGCATAATTATTTAACTATATGAAGAACATACGTAACTTTTCGATCATTGCTCACATTGACCACGGTAAGTCGACGCTGTCTGACCGTATTATCCAGATTTGCGGTGGCCTGTCTGATCGTGAAATGGCAGCCCAGGTTCTGGACTCCATGGACCTGGAACGCGAACGCGGTATCACCATCAAAGCGCAGAGCGTAACGCTCGACTACAAAGCCACCGACGGTGAAACCTACCAACTGAACTTTATCGACACCCCAGGCCACGTTGACTTCTCGTATGAAGTCTCACGCTCGCTGGCGGCCTGTGAAGGTGCGCTGCTGGTGGTGGATGCCGGGCAGGGCGTAGAAGCGCAGACCCTGGCAAACTGCTACACCGCGATGGAAATGGACCTCGAAGTTGTCCCGGTCCTGAACAAAATCGACCTGCCTGCCGCCGACCCAGAGCGCGTAGCGGAAGAGATTGAAGATATCGTCGGCATTGACGCGACCGATGCGGTGCGCTGCTCGGCGAAAACCGGCGTAGGCGTTCCTGATGTGCTGGAACGTCTGGTGCGTGACATTCCGCCACCGGAAGGCGATCCGGATGCCCCGCTGCAGGCGCTGATCATCGACTCGTGGTTTGATAACTACCTCGGCGTTGTCTCGCTGGTGCGTATCAAAAACGGCACCATGCGCAAAGGCGACAAAATTAAGGTGATGAGCACCGGTCAGGTTTACAACGCCGATCGCCTGGGTATCTTCACGCCTAAGCAGGTTGATCGTACCGAGCTGAAATGCGGTGAGGTAGGCTGGCTGGTTTGCGCCATTAAAGACATCCTCGGCGCGCCGGTGGGCGATACGCTGACGCTGGCGCGTAATCCGGCGGATAAAGCGCTGCCAGGCTTCAAAAAAGTGAAGCCGCAGGTCTATGCTGGCCTGTTCCCGGTCAGCTCCGACGACTACGAAAACTTCCGTGATGCCCTCGGCAAGCTGAGCCTGAACGATGCCTCTCTGTTCTACGAGCCAGAAAGTTCAACGGCGCTGGGCTTCGGCTTCCGCTGCGGCTTCCTCGGCCTGCTGCACATGGAGATCATTCAGGAGCGTCTGGAACGTGAATACGATCTGGATCTGATCACCACGGCGCCGACCGTTGTCTACGAAGTGGAAACCACCTCGAAAGAGGTTATCTACGTCGATAGCCCGTCCAAGCTGCCGCCGCTGAACAACATTCACGAACTGCGCGAGCCTATCGCAGAGTGTCACATGCTGCTGCCGCAGGAGTTCCTCGGTAACGTCATCACCCTGTGTATTGAGAAGCGTGGCGTGCAGACCAACATGGTTTACCACGGTAATCAGGTGGCGCTGACCTATGAAATCCCGATGGCGGAAGTGGTGCTCGACTTCTTCGACCGCCTGAAGTCGACCTCACGTGGCTATGCGTCACTGGATTACAACTTTAAACGCTTCCAGGCGTCCAACATGGTGCGTGTTGACGTGCTGATCAACAGCGAGCGAGTTGATGCGCTGGCGCTGATCACCCACAACGACAACGCGCCGTACCGCGGTCGCGAGCTGGTTGAGAAGATGAAAGAGCTGATCCCACGTCAGCAGTTTGACATCGCTATTCAGGCGGCGATCGGTAACCACATTATTGCGCGTTCAACCGTGAAGCAGCTGCGTAAAAACGTTCTGGCTAAATGCTATGGCGGTGACGTCAGCCGTAAGAAAAAGCTGCTGCAGAAGCAGAAAGACGGTAAGAAGCGTATGAAGCAGGTCGGTAACGTTGAGCTGCCGCAGGAAGCATTCCTTGCCATTCTGCACGTTGGCAAAGACGGCAAATAACCTTTAAGGAGTTGGCATGGCGAACATGTTTGCCCTGATCCTGGTCATCGCTACCCTGGTGACGGGTCTGCTGTGGTGTCTGGATAAGTTTATCTTCGCGCCAAAACGCCGTGAGCGTCAGGCTGCCGCACAGGCAGCAACTGGCGATGGGCTGGATGCGAAAACCCTGAAGAAAGTCGGCCCGAAACCGGGCTGGCTGGAGACAGGGGCATCGGTGTTCCCGGTGCTGGCGATCGTTCTGGTGGTGCGTTCGTTTATTTACGAACCTTTCCAGATCCCGTCAGGCTCAATGATGCCAACGCTGCTGATTGGCGATTTTATTCTGGTGGAGAAGTTTGCCTACGGCATTAAAGATCCGATCTATCAGAAAACGCTGATCGAAACGGGTCATCCGAAACGTGGCGACATCGTGGTGTTTAAATATCCGGAAGATCCGCGCCTTGACTACATCAAGCGTGCGGTTGGCCTGCCGGGTGATAAAGTCACCTACGATCCGGTTGCCAAAGAAGTGACCGTACAGCCAGGCTGCAGTTCCGGTACGGCATGCGAAAATGCGCTGCCAATCACCTACTCAAACGTTGAGCCAAGTGATTTTGTGCAGACCTTTGCCCGTCGTAACGGCGGTGAAGCGACCAGCGGTTTCTTCCAGGTACCGAAAGACGAAACCAAAGACAACGGTATTCGTTTGACTGAACGCAAAGAGACGCTGGGTGATGTTACGCACCGTATTCTGACCGTGCCAATTGCGCAGGATCAGCTGGGTATGTATTACAAACAGCCGGGTCAACAGCTGGCCAGCTGGATTGTACCGCCGGGACACTACTTCATGATGGGTGATAACCGCGATAACTCCGCGGACAGCCGTTACTGGGGCTTTGTGCCGGAAGCGAATCTGGTGGGTAAAGCGACCGCAATCTGGATGAGTTTTGAGAAGCAGGAAGGCGAATGGCCGACCGGTGTTCGCCTGAGTCGTATAGGCGGAATCCATTAATTCTCAATAATTGAACACGTAGCCGCAAATATTTGTGGCTACGTGAATTATTTCGGCGATAAATCTCGTTGAACTAACGACATCCCCTGTCGTTGTGTATAGAATATTCCCCCGAAGTTTAAGGTTGGCCCTGCAAGGGTGCCACGGCACACGAAACCGCGTTGGTTTTCTCAGGTCGGTTTCGTGTGCTGCATTTTTGACGCATTTATCTATTGGTATCGCATGAACCCCATCGTAATTAATCGGCTTCAACGGAAGCTGGGCTACACTTTTCAACATCAGGAATTATTGCAACAGGCATTAACCCACCGCAGCGCCAGCAGCAAACATAATGAGCGCCTCGAGTTTTTGGGTGACTCTATTTTAAGTTTCGTGATTGCTAATGCGCTTTATCATCGTTTCCCGCGAGTGGACGAGGGTGATATGAGCCGCATGCGCGCCACGCTGGTAAGGGGTAATACCCTTGCGGAAATCGCACGCGAATTTGAACTCGGCGAATGCCTGCGCCTTGGGCCTGGTGAACTGAAAAGCGGCGGCTTCCGTCGTGAATCTATTCTTGCCGATACGGTCGAAGCGTTAATCGGCGGCGTGTTCCTGGACAGCGATATCCAGACCGTAGAAAAGCTGATCCTGAACTGGTATCAGAGCCGTCTGGACGAAATCAGTCCGGGCGATAAACAAAAAGATCCGAAAACGCGTCTGCAGGAATATCTGCAGGGTCGCCATCTGCCGCTGCCATCTTATCTGGTGGTACAGGTGCGTGGTGAAGCGCACGATCAGGAATTTACCATCCATTGCCAGGTCAGTGGCCTGAGTGAACCGGTGGTTGGCACAGGTTCTAGCCGTCGCAAGGCGGAACAGGCTGCCGCCGAACAGGCGTTGAAAATGCTGGAGCTGGAATGAGCGAAGAAAAAACCTATTGCGGATTTATTGCCATCGTCGGACGTCCGAACGTCGGCAAATCCACCCTGCTGAATAATCTGCTCGGGCAGAAGATTTCGATCACCTCGCGTAAGGCGCAGACCACGCGTCACCGCATCGTCGGTATTCATACTGAAGGCGCGTATCAGGCGATCTACGTCGATACCCCGGGCCTGCATATGGAAGAGAAACGCGCCATCAACCGCCTGATGAACAAGGCGGCGAGCAGCTCAATCGGCGACGTAGAGCTGGTCATTTTCGTTGTGGAAGGCACCCGCTGGACGCCGGACGACGAAATGGTGTTGAACAAATTGCGCGATGGCAAAACGCCGGTGATCCTGGCCGTCAACAAAGTGGACAACGTCCAGGAAAAAGCCGACCTGCTGCCTCATCTGCAGTGGCTGGGCAGCCAGATGAACTTCCTCGATATCGTCCCGCTGTCTGCAGAAACCGGTCTGAACGTCGACACCATCGCGAGCATCGTGCGTAAGCATCTGCCGGAAGCGATTCATCACTTCCCGGAAGAGTACGTTACCGACCGCTCCCAGCGCTTCATGGCCTCTGAAATCATTCGTGAAAAGCTGATGCGTTTCCTGGGTGCTGAACTGCCGTACTCTGTGACGGTGGAGATCGAGCGTTTCCAGAGCAACGAGCGCGGTGGCTATGACATCAATGGCCTGATCCTCGTTGAGCGTGAAGGGCAGAAGAAGATGGTCATTGGCAACAAAGGGGCCAAGATCAAAACCATCGGTATTGAAGCCCGTAAGGACATGATGGACATGTTCGAAGCGCCGGTTCACCTCGAACTGTGGGTGAAAGTGAAATCTGGCTGGGCCGATGATGAGCGTGCTCTGCGCAGCCTCGGTTACGGCGAAGATCAGTAACGCAAGACGACAAGCATATGGAAGGTTGGCAGCGTGCCTTCGTTCTCCATAGTCGTCCCTGGAGCGAAACCAGCCTGATGCTGGACGTCTTCACGGAAGAGTCGGGCCGCGTGCGCCTTGTTGCGAAAGGCGCACGTTCCAAACGTTCTAACCTGAAAGGTGCCCTACAGCCTTTCACGCCGCTGCTGGTTCGCTTTGGCGGGCGAGGGGAAGTTAAAACCCTGCGCAGTGCCGAAGCCGTCTCTCTGGCGCTTCCCCTTTCTGGCATCACGCTCTACAGCGGCCTGTACGTCAACGAACTCATCTCACGGGTTCTTGAACATGAGACTCGCTTCTCTGAACTTTTCTTCGATTATCTGCACTGTATCCAGGCGCTGGCTGGCGCAACCGGCACGCCTGAACCCGCCTTGCGTCGTTTTGAACTGGCGCTGCTGGGGCATCTCGGGTACGGCGTAGATTTTCTGCACTGTGCGGGCAGCGGGGACGAGGTAGAAGACACCATGACCTACCGCTACCGCGAAGAAAAAGGCTTTATCGCCAGTATCGTGATAGACAACAGCACCTTTACCGGTCGCCAGCTCCGGGCGCTGTATGAGCGCGAGTTTCCCGATCGGGACACCCTGCGCGCAGCAAAACGCTTTACCCGGATTGCCCTCAAGCCGTATCTTGGCGGCAAGCCCTTAAAGAGCCGCGAATTATTCAGGCAGTTTGTGCCGAAACGTTAGACCACAGAATCGAAAAGAAAACCGAGGATTGTCATGGCTGAATTACTGTTAGGCGTCAACATCGATCATATCGCCACGCTGCGTAACGCGCGCGGCACGGCGTATCCCGATCCGGTTCAGGCGGCGTTTATTGCCGAGCAGGCTGGCGCCGACGGCATCACCGTTCACCTGCGTGAAGACCGCCGCCACATCACCGATCGCGACGTGCGCATTCTGCGTCAGACGCTGGACACCCGTATGAATCTTGAGATGGCGGTCACCGAAGAGATGTTGACCATTGCCTGCGAAACTAAGCCGCACTTCTGCTGCCTGGTGCCGGAAAAACGTCAGGAAGTGACCACCGAAGGCGGTCTGGACGTGGCCGGGCAGCTCGACAAAATGCGCGATGCCTGCAAACGTCTGGCGGATGCCGGTATCCTGGTTTCCCTGTTTATCGACGCCGATTTCGGTCAGATCAAAGCGGCGGCCGACGTGGGCGCGCCGTATATCGAAATCCACACCGGCTGCTATGCCGATGCTGAAAACGACGCCGAACAGGCGAAAGAGCTGGAGCGTATCGCCAAAGCGGCCACCTACGCGGCAAGCCTGGGCCTGAAGGTCAACGCCGGTCACGGCCTCACCTACCACAACGTGAAGGCCATTGCCGCGCTGCCGGAAATGCACGAGCTGAACATCGGCCACGCCATTATTGGCCGCGCGGTAATGAGCGGCCTGAAAGAGGCGGTATCCGAGATGAAGCGCCTGATGCAGGAAGCGCGTCAGTAATGGCGATTCTGGGCTTAGGCACCGATATCGTTGAGATAGCCCGCATTGAAGCGGTAATCGCCCGTAGCGGCGATCGCCTCGCAAGACGCGTGCTGAGCGATAACGAGTGGGCCATCTGGGAAGCGCATCAGCAGCCGGTGCGCTTTCTGGCGAAGCGCTTTGCGGTAAAAGAGGCGGCGGCCAAAGCCTTCGGTACGGGGATCCGTAACGGTCTGGCATTTAACCAGTTTGAGGTGTTCAACGACGAGCTGGGGAAACCGCGCCTGCGCTTATGGGGCGAGGCGCTGAAGCTTGCGGAGAAGCTGGGGGTGAATCACATGCACGTGACGATCGCGGATGAACGTCACTATGCCAGCGCGACGGTGATCGTCGAAAGTTAAAGTTTGTCTGCGTGATGCATCAGCACAAACTTATCCCACAGCTGCTCTTCGCTTTCGACGTGTGCCGGATCTTTAAGAATGGTATTAGGGATCGGGCACACCTTCTGACAGGTTGGCGTCTCATAGTGGCCGATGCATTCCGTGCAGCGGTCGCTGTTAATCTCATAAATGCTGTCGCCCATCGAAATCGCCTCGTTAGGGCATTCGGGTTCGCACATATCGCAATTGATGCATTTTTTGGTAATTAACAGCGCCATCAGGAAATTCTCAGAACCAACACAAACAGGGCGGGCATTATATGCGCATTCCCTGCTCAAACCAATTTTTTTACCAGCTCTTCGCTGTGGCGGATTCGTTCCGGCGCACGCTCCAGATCCTGCTGCACCAGCGCCATAAACAGCAGATCGGTCAGCATCATCTGCGCGCTGGTCGATGAAATTGCCGCGCTGCGCGTGGCCTGCTCTTCGGCAATGGTATATAGACAGCGCGTTGCCCGCTGCTGTAGCGCATTAGGGGTAAAACCGGTTATCGCCAGAATTTTACCGCCGACGCGCAGGGCTTCATCCGTGGCCATGTTGATCTCGCGGCGTTCACCGGAATAGGAGATCGCCAGCAGCAGATCGTCAGCGTCCATCGCCTGCACGGTCGCAAGCAGGGCATGCATATCCTGCTCGACGATGGCGTTAAGGCCAATTTTCGTCAGCTTCCAGCCAAAATTACGCGCTACCAGTCCGGACGCGCCGATACCTGTCAGAATGATCCGCCGCGCCCCGTGCAGCATCGCCACGCTTTCCAGAAGCTTCTCTTCGGTATTCACGTCCAGCGTGGCGTGCATCGCCGCCACGTTCTCTTTAATCAGCTTTTCGCCTACCAGCCGCATCGGATCGTCGCCGCGGATCTGATTGTGCACCGGCATGGACTGCGGATTAGGGTTGCTCACCAGCGCTTCGCTGATCGCCAGCTTCAGCGCTGGAAAACCCTTAAAACCAATCTTCTGGGCAAACTTCACCACGCTGGACTGGCTCACTCCGGCTTCACTCGCCAGCTGCTGGGAACTGAGATGGCGCGCGCGATCGGGCTGAGACAGTAAAAAATCCGCCAGCTTTTTGTCGCTTTGAGCAAAGCCCGCGTAGCGCTGGCGAATGCGGATTAAACAGTTCATACGTTCTCCTGGCGAAAATGTGATTGTCTGCGCAAATATGGATTTTGCTCGCCTGAATGAATTTTATATTCCATTATAGTGTGATTATTATGAATTAAAAATTCCAGAGGTAAAAAAGATGAATTTAGGCTCACTTGTTTCAGAAACGCGTAACCCACAAACCATGGATCTCGACGCGCTCTCCACGCTGGAGCTGGTTAACCGTTTTAATCAACAGGATACGCTGGTCGCGCAGGCAGTGAAAGAGACATTGCCTGAGGTGGCGAAGGCGGTTGATGCGGCAGCAGCAGCGCTAAAGGCCGGTGGACGCATTATTTACATGGGCGCAGGCACCAGCGGACGTTTAGGGGTACTGGATGCCTCCGAATGTCCGCCAACCTTTGGCGTCCCGCACGGTCTGGTGATCGGGCTCATTGCCGGCGGCCCGGGCGCGCTGTTAAAGGCCGTTGAAGGGGCAGAAGATAACAAACAGCTCGGTGAAGATGATCTCAAAGCCTTGAACCTGACCGCGCAGGATCTGGTGGTGGGGCTGGCAGCTTCCGGGCGCACGCCGTACGTCATTGGCGGCCTGGAATATGCCAACCGGGCCGGCTGCACGACCGTTGCCATCTCCTGTAATCCCGGTTCGCCGATTGCGCAAGTGGCCGCCATTGCCATTTCCCCGGTCGTCGGGCCAGAAGCGCTGACCGGCTCCACGCGCCTGAAATCAGGGACCGCACAAAAGCTGGTGCTGAATATGATCTCCACCGGCGCGATGGTGAAGTTCGGCAAGGTCTACCAGAACCTGATGGTGGATATGCAGGCCACCAACGTCAAGCTGGTGGACAGAGCTTGCCGCATGGTGGTGGAAGCCACGGGGGCAAGCCGTGAAGAGGCAGAAGCCGCCCTGAAACAAACCGATCATGAGGTTAAACCCGCCATTCTGATGATCCTGAGCGGGCTGGACGCAGCGGCGGCGAGAGCCAGACTCGATGCGCACAACGGGTTCTTACGGGCTGCATTAGAAAACTAACAGAGGCGTGTATGGAAAAAACAGCAGCGCTCGCCAGCGGTATCCTGCAGGGGATCGGCGGAGAAAAAAATATTCAGCGTCTGGAAAACTGCATGACGCGCGTGCGCGTCGAGGTGCATGACGACGATGAGCTTGATCTGCCGCGCCTCAAGCAACTTCCCGGCGTAAGCGGATACGTCAAACAGGGGCAACAGCACCAGCTTATTGTCGGGCCGGGTAAAGCGGCGCAGGTTGTCGATGCCATGCGCGCGCTGATGGTGGGCGGTGACGCGACGGCGTCATTTGACGATGCCGAACGCACCAAAGCTCAGGCAAAAGCCAGGTACAAAGCCCCGATGAGCGACGCGCTGCGACAGCTGGCGAACGTCTTTATTCCGCTGATCCCGGCGTTTATCGCCTCGGGGCTGATCACCGGGATCATCAATATCCTCAAGCGCCCGGATATCGTGGGCGATTTTGCCACGCAGTATCCGAACCTGCTGGGGATTCTGGGGATCTTCGGCAGCGCCGTTTTCGCCATCATGAACATCCTGGTCGGGGTGAACGCCGCGAAGGTGTTTGGCGGATCGCTGGCGATGGGCGGCGTGATGGCGGGGATTTTGTCCAGCCCACAGCTGGCGCAGATTACGCTGTTTGGTGAGGCGCTCCAGCCTGGCCGTGGCGGGGTGATTGCGGTCCTGCTGGTGGTCATCCTGATGTGCTGGATTGAGAAACGGCTTCGCGCGGTATTGCCTGGCTCAATTGAGTTAATCCTTAACCCGCTGCTGACCACGCTGATCGCCGGCAGCGTAGCCATTGTGGCGCTGCAGCCGCTGGGCGGCTGGATCTCGGAAGCCATTGCCCACGGCGCGTCGCTGGCTATCGATCGCGGCGGGCTGCTGGTGGGCGCGGTGCTTTCCGGCACCTTCCTGCCGTTAGTGCTGACGGGGCTACATCAGGGGCTGGTTCCCATCCACGTCGAGCTGGTGCAGGCGCACGGCTACAACGCGCTGCTGCCAATCCTGTCGATGGCGGGCGTAGGGCAGGTGGGGGCGGCGATCGCCGTACTGATGAAAACCCGCAACGCGCGTCTGAAAAAGGTGATCAAAGGGGCGCTGCCGGTCGGACTGCTGGGTATTGGCGAACCGCTGATTTTTGGCGTCACGCTGCCGCTGGGTAAACCCTTCCTCGCCGCCTGCCTGGGTGGCGCAGTGGGCGGGGCGCTGATCAGCTACTGGAAAGTGGCGACGGTAATCACCTTTGGGCTTTCCGGTTTACCGCTGGCATTAACCATCGTGACCGGAAAAGTCATGCTCTATCTGTTAGGCTATTTAGTAGCGGTGATCGCCGGGTTCCTGTTTACCTGGCTGTTAGGATTCAACGACCCAGAGGAGTAAGGTTTGGCCAATCACGAGCGTCGCGTTGTTTTTTTCGACCTGGATGGAACGCTGCATCAGCAGGATATGTTCGGCACCTTTATGCGCTACCTGCTGCGGCGCCAGCCTCTGAATGCGCTGCTCGTCTTACCGCTCTTACCCGTAATTGGCATCGCGCTGCTGGTGAAAGGCCGCGCGGCGCGATGGCCGATGAGCCTTCTGCTCTGGGGATGTACCTTTGGGCACAGCGAAGCGCGGCTCAAACAGCTTGAACAGGATTTTGCGCAGTGGTTTCGCGGCCATGTTGCCGCGTTCCCCGTGGTACAGGCGCGGCTGACCGGCTACCTCGACGCCAACGATGCCGACATCTGGCTAATTACCGGCTCGCCGCAAACGCTGGTGGAGCAGGTCTACTTTGATACCCCGTGGCTGCCGCGGGTGAATCTCATCGCCACGCAAATCGCGCGCGGCTACGGCGGCTGGGTATTGACCCTGCGCTGCCTGGGGCATGAAAAAGTGGTCCAGCTGGAGAAGCGCATCGGCACACCGCTGCGCCTGTACAGCGGCTACAGCGACAGCAAGCAGGACAACCCGCTGCTCTATTTTTGCCAGCACCGCTGGCGCGTCACGCCTGTGGGTGAACTTCAGCAACTCGAATAGTCTTCTCTAAAACGGGCGTGTATAATGCCGCCCGCTTTCGACTGGAGTATCAGCCTTGTCCAACCGTGAACACACTCATGAATACTGGATGCGCCATGCGCTCACGCTGGCTCAACGCGCCTGGGAAGAGGGGGAAGTGCCCGTCGGGGCCGTACTGGTTCACAACGACCAGGTCATTGGAGAAGGGTGGAACCGTCCGATTGGCCGTCACGATCCTACCGCGCACGCCGAAATCATGGCGCTGCGTCAGGGCGGGCTGGTGCTGCAAAACTACCGTCTGCTTGATACCACGCTGTACGTGACGCTGGAACCCTGCGTGATGTGCTCCGGGGCGATGGTGCATAGCCGAATCGGGACGCTGGTGTTTGGCGCACGGGATGAAAAAACCGGGGCTGCAGGGTCGCTAATGGACGTGCTTGGGCACCCGGGAATGAATCACCAGGTGCAGACTATCGGTGGGGTACTTGCACCAGAGTGTTCGGGTCTGCTGAGTGACTTCTTTCGAATGCGCCGGCAGCAGAAAAAGCAACAAAAGGCAGAATTGAAGCAGCCGGGCGATTAAGTTCGTCCGGAGCAACCACCGGATAGCTTTGGGCCAACTGTTGCGCCTCTGCCGCCTCCTTTTCTTTCTCACGCAGATAGCCCACCAGGCTAATCTGGTATTTACGAATATTCTCTACGTAGGCGTACGCCTCATGCCCGCGCGCATAGCCGTAGGTGAGCTTGTTGTACCACGGCTTCTGGCTCAGCAGCGGCAGGCGCTGTTTGACATCAGACCAGCTGTCCGGGTTGCCTTTGGTTTTTGCCGTCAGCGCCCGGGCATCCAGCATATGCGCATACCCCATGTTGTAGGCCGCCAGCGCGAACCAAATCCGCTCTTCTTCCGGAACCGTCTCCGGCACTTTCGCCATCATATCCTGTAAATACTGCGCGCCGCCGCTGATGCTCTGCTCCGCATCGGTACGGTCGTTAACGCCCAGGCTCAGCGCGGTATTCTTGGTCAACATCATCAGCCCACGTACGCCCGTAGGGGAGGTGGCCTGAGCATCCCAGTGAGATTCCTGATACGAGATGGCCGCCAGCAGCTTCCAGTCAATCTCCTGGGCATACTTCTCGAATAGCGGCTGCAGGTCCGGCAGCACGCTATCCACGGCGCGCAGGAAGGTGCGGGTATCGACGTAGTCGAAATCATCCCCGTGTCCGAGGTATTTCTCTTCCAGGCGTGCCAGCGTGCCGTCTTCATTGATGGTGTTATAGAAGTCGAGCATGGCCGCAGAGAGGGTCTGATCGCTGTCCAGCTGGGTAAACCAGGTGACCGGCTGTTCGTCCGTCACGTCCAGCGCCACGGCGATTTCCGGGTGTACGCGCTGGAACAGGCTGATCGCCACCGAATCGGCAATGGTGTAGGGCAGCTTCTTGTCCTTTACCTGATCCAGCAGTTCGGTGGTGCCGAGTTTGGGATCGACCGTCCAGCCCAGGTCAGGATACTTTTTCTCTTTAAGGGCGCGCAGGTCGTCAATCACAACGTGGCCGGGGGCAATCGTCAGCTGTTGCTCATTGATGGTGGCCAGCGTGCGGGGGCGCAGGCTGCCGACGCGGTACACCAGCTGCTGCGATACGGAGTAGTAGGTCGGGCCGGGCTGATAGTTCTTGCTGCGTTCGGTGTTGTACACCAGCCCGGCTGCCAGAATGTCCGCCTCATCGTTATCCAGGTCATCGAAGAGCTGGTTAATGTTCTGACGCACGGTGACTTTCAGCTTCACGCCCAGGTAATCAGCAAACTGTTGGGCCAGCTCATAATCCAGACCAATGGTTTTGCCGTTGATGTCGCTGTAGATCAGCGGAGAGGAAAGAGTACTGACGCGCAGCTCCCCCCGCTCCTGAATGGCGGCGATACGGTTTTCGGCCTTGCCGAACCAGGGGATAGAAGGCCAGAGGGCCACTGCCAGCAGCAACGTCACAATGCCGATGAGCAGATAATTAATCTTTAATTTTTTCAATTAGTTAATTCTCTGCGACGCCGGTTGCCTCAGTATGCTGTAGCCATGTTAAGAATAAGGTTTGCCATTGATTGAGCGGCATTTTGCGCAAACTTGCGGCAGTTGGCAACCAATTAGAGAGACAGGTCACATCTATTGTTAAACGTCTTTGCAAATTTTATTTCGACGCAAACGGTTTCGTCAACGCGCAGGATTCTCTATAATGACGCCCGTTTTCCCCCCTTGCGCACACTGTAAGCGCCCCGGCGCTTCGAAGACGAGAGACTTATGATGGAAATTCTGCGTGGTTCGCCTGCACTGTCTGCCTTCCGTATCAACAAACTGCTGGCACGTTTTCAGGCAGCCGACCTTCCGGTAAGCAATATTTACGCTGAGTATGTCCATTTTGCTGACCTGAATGCCCCCCTGAATGCAGAGGAGCGCGAACAGCTGGAACGCCTGCTCAAGTACGGCCCAAGCCTGAGCAGCCACACGCCAACCGGCAAGCTGATCCTGGCGACGCCGCGTCCGGGCACCATCTCCCCCTGGTCTTCCAAAGCCACCGACATCGCCCACAACTGTGGCCTGAACCAGATTAACCGTCTGGAACGCGGCGTGGCGTACTACGTGGAAGCCTCTACCCTGAGTGAAGCGCAGTGGCAGGCGGTTGCGGCTGAACTGCACGATCGCATGATGGAGAGCGTGTTTGCCTCGCTGGACGACGCGCAGCAGCTCTTCTCGCACCATCAGCCTGCGCCGGTACAGAGCGTGGACCTGCTGGGGCAGGGCCGTCAGGCGCTGATTGACGCCAACCTGCGTCTCGGCCTGGCGCTGGCAGAAGATGAAATCGACTACCTGCAGGATGCGTTTGTTAAGCTCAACCGTAACCCGAACGACATCGAACTCTACATGTTCGCGCAGGCTAACTCTGAGCACTGCCGCCACAAGATTTTCAACGCCGACTGGATTATTGACGGCGAACAGCAGCCGAAGTCGCTGTTCAAAATGATCAAAAACACCATGGAACAAACCCCTGACCACGTGCTGTCTGCCTATAAAGACAACGCCGCGGTAATGGAAGGTTCCGAGGTGGGCCGCTTCTTCGCCGATCGCGAAGCAGGGCGCTATGACTTCCATCAGGAGCCTGCGCATATCCTGATGAAGGTGGAAACCCACAACCACCCGACGGCGATCTCTCCGTGGCCGGGTGCGGCGACCGGCTCCGGCGGTGAAATCCGTGACGAAGGTGCGACCGGTCGCGGCGCTAAACCTAAAGCGGGTCTGGTCGGTTTCTCCGTTTCCAACCTGCGCATCCCGGGCTTTGAACAGCCGTGGGAAGAAGACTTCGGCAAGCCAGAACGCATTGTGACCGCGCTGGATATCATGACCGACGGGCCTTTGGGCGGCGCGGCATTTAACAACGAATTTGGTCGTCCGGCGCTGAACGGTTACTTCCGTACCTACGAAGAGAAAGTGGACAGCCACAACGGCGAAGAGCTGCGCGGCTACCACAAGCCGATCATGCTGGCGGGCGGGATCGGCAACATCCGCGCCGATCACGTGCAGAAAGGCGAGATCGTCGTCGGCGCGAAGCTGATCGTGCTCGGCGGCCCGGCGATGAACATCGGCCTGGGCGGCGGGGCGGCATCTTCAATGGCCTCCGGCCAGTCTGATGCCGATCTCGACTTCGCCTCCGTACAGCGCGACAACCCGGAGATGGAGCGTCGCTGCCAGGAAGTGATCGACCGCTGCTGGCAGCTGGGCGATGCCAACCCGATTCTGTTCATCCACGACGTGGGCGCGGGCGGTCTGTCCAACGCCATGCCGGAGCTGGTGAGCGACGGCGGACGCGGCGGTCGCTTCAACCTGCGCGACATCCTGAACGATGAGCCGGGCATGAGCCCGCTGGAAATCTGGTGTAACGAATCCCAGGAACGCTACGTGCTGGCGGTTGCAGCCGATCAGCTGCCGCTGTTTGACGAGCTGTGCCGCCGCGAGCGCGCGCCGTATGCCGTCATCGGTGAAGCGACCGAAGAGCAGCACCTCTCCCTAAGCGACACCCATTTCGACAACCAGCCTATCGACCTGCCGCTGGACGTCCTGCTCGGCAAAACGCCGAAGATGACCCGCGACGTTACAACCCGCAAAGCGGCGGGCAAAGCGCTGGATCGCCAGGGCATTACCGTGGCAGAGGCGGTTAATCGCGTGCTGCACCTGCCTGCCGTGGCAGAGAAAACCTTCCTGGTGACCATCGGCGACCGTACCGTGACCGGTATGGTATCGCGCGATCAGATGGTCGGCCCGTGGCAGATCCCGGTGGCGAACTGCGCCGTGACTACCGCGAGCCTCGACAGCTACTACGGCGAAGCGATGGCCCTGGGCGAACGTACCCCGGTGGCGCTGCTGGACTTCGCGGCTTCCGCCCGTCTTGCGGTCGGTGAAGCGCTGACCAACATCGCCGCGACGCAGATTGGCGACATCAAACGCATCAAGCTCTCCGCAAACTGGATGGCCGCAGCCGGTCATCCTGGCGAAGATGCTGGCCTGTATGAAGCCGTGAAGGCGGTAGGCGAGGAGCTGTGTCCAGCCCTCGGCCTGACCATTCCGGTGGGTAAAGACTCCATGTCGATGAAAACCCGCTGGCAGGAAGGCAGCGAGCAGCGCGAGATGACCTCTCCGCTGTCGCTGGTGATCACCGCGTTTGCCCGCGTGGAAGACGTGCGTCATACCATCACGCCGCAGCTTGCGACCGTTGACAACGCCCTGCTGCTGATTGATCTCGGCAAAGGCCACAACGCGCTGGGTGCCACCGCGCTGGCGCAGGTGTACCGTCAGCTCGGCGACAAGCCGGCCGACGTACGCGACGTGGCCCAGCTGAAAGGCTTCTACGACGCGATTCAGGCGCTGGTGGCGCAGCGTAAGCTGCTGGCCTACCACGACCGTTCCGACGGCGGCCTGCTGGTGACGCTGGCAGAGATGGCCTTCACCGGCCACTGTGGCGTGGAAGCGAACATTGCCACGCTTGGCGAAGACCGTCTGGCGGCGCTGTTCAATGAAGAGCTGGGCGCCGTGATTCAGGTGCGTGCGGCGGATCGCGACGCGGTTGAAGCGATTCTTGCGAAGCACGGTCTGGCAGACTGCGTGCACTATCTGGGTAAAGCCGTTCAGGGCGATCGCTTCGTCATTGAAGCAGACGGTCACGCCGTGTTCAGCGAAAGCCGCACCACGCTGCGCATGTGGTGGGCGGAAACCACCTGGCAGATGCAGCGCCTGCGTGATAACCCGGAATGCGCCGATCAGGAGCATAACGCGAAAGCGAATGACCAGGATCCAGGCCTGAACGTGAAGCTCGCCTTCGACATCAACGAAGACATTGCTGCGCCTTATATTGCGACCGGCGCGCGTCCGAAAGTGGCGGTGCTGCGCGAGCAGGGCGTTAACTCCCACGTTGAGATGGCGGCTGCCTTCCACCGTGCGGGCTTTGACGCTATCGACGTCCACATGAGCGACCTGCTGGCGGGCCGTACCGGTCTGGAAGATTTCCAGGCGCTGGTGGCGTGCGGCGGCTTCTCCTACGGCGACGTGCTGGGCGCGGGCGAGGGCTGGGCGAAGTCCATCCTGTTCAACAGCCGCGTGCGCGACGAATTCGAAACCTTCTTCCACCGTCCGCAGACGCTGGCGCTGGGCGTGTGTAACGGCTGCCAGATGATGTCTAACCTGCGCGAGCTGATCCCGGGCAGCGAAGCCTGGCCGCGCTTCGTGCGCAACCAGTCCGACCGCTTCGAAGCGCGCTTTAGCCTGGTAGAAGTGACCCAAAGCCCGTCTCTGCTGCTGCAGGGGATGGTCGGTTCACAGATGCCAATCGCCGTTTCCCACGGTGAAGGTCAGGTAGAAGTGCGGGATGCGGCGCATCTGGCTCAGCTTGAAAGCAAAGGCCTGGTGGCGCTGCGCTTCGTGGATAACTTTGGCAAGGTGACAGAAACCTACCCGGCTAACCCGAACGGTTCAGCGAACGGCATTACTGCGGTGACCAGCGAAAGCGGTCGTGCGACCATCATGATGCCGCACCCGGAACGCGTGTTCCGCACCGTAAGCAACTCCTGGCATCCGGAAAACTGGGGCGAGGACAGCCCGTGGATGCGTATCTTCCGCAACGCGCGTAAACAGCTGGGTTAAGATGTAAAGCAGGTACTTTGTAGGCCCGGTGAGCGTGAGCGCCACCGGGCTTTTTTATGCCTGTCGCAAAATCGCGACAATCCTCTGGTATAGGTGTCGCCAAAAGGAGACATTTAACTCCTTGATTTATATATAACAGGAAAGGTTCCCGTTAAGGTGTTGCTTAATAGCGACACTTAGCCTGGAAATCATTCTGCAGACAATTAACAGATATCCACTCAAAACGCCTATATTTCAATGTGTTAATATTTTGTTTTGCATTCTGGCACGGCTGTTGCATAATATTAACCAGTGGCTCATTCACCTTCTTATGTCAGCCCCTTCGGGACGTGCTACATAAACTTCGAATGACGCACAAAAAGGTGCCTGCCGTCCAACTACTGATCATAGCGTTGCTTTATCAGGCCAGGGCGAAACGTCGAGTTAGGCACCGCCTCATTCCTCAACAAAGCCGGGTTTTTACCCGGCTTTGTTGTATCTGACGGGCAGACTCAGTTACGCTCTCCTCAAACCCACAGTAAGAGAGTCATGTCTTGAAACGCTGGCCCGTTTTCCCTCGCTCCCTGCGACAGCTCGTTATGATGGCATTTCTGCTGATACTGCTGCCTTTGCTGGTTCTGGCATGGCAGGCATGGCAGAGCCTGAATGCCCTGAGCGCGCAGGCTGCCTTGACGAACCGCACGACGCTGATTGATGCCAGACGCAGTGAGGCCATGACCAACGCCGCGCTGGAGATGGAGAGAAGCTATCGCCAGTATTGCGTGCTGGACGATCGCACCCTGGAAAAGGTCTATCAAAGCCAGCGCAAACGCTACAGCGAGATGCTGGACGCCCACGCGGGCGTACTGCCGGATGACAAACTCTATCAGGCGTTACGTCAGGATCTAAACAGCCTGGCGCAGCTGCAGTGTAAAAACAGCGGGCCAGATGCCGATGCCGCAGCCCGCCTCGAAGCCTTTGCCAATGCCAATACGGAAATGGTGCAGGCCACCCGCGCCGTGGTGTTTTCGCGCGGGCAGCAGCTGCAGCAGGAAATTGCCGAGCGCGGTCAATTCTTCGGCTGGCAGGCGCTGGTGCTCTTTCTTGTCAGCCTGGGGCTGGTCCTGCTGTTTACCCGTATGATCATCGGCCCGGTAAAGGGGATTCAGCGCATGATCAACCGGCTGGGCGAGGGGAAATCGCTCGGGGATACCGTCGCCTTTAAGGGGCCGCGAGAGTTACGCTCGGTGGGCCAGCGTATCATCTGGCTTTCTGAGCGTCTGGCCTGGCTGGAATCGCAGCGCCACCAGTTCCTGCGGCATATCTCCCACGAGCTTAAAACGCCGCTTGCCAGCATGCGTGAAGGCACGGAGCTGCTGGCGGACGAGGTGGCTGGGCCTCTGACCCTCGAACAGAAAGAGATTGTTGAGATTCTGGATGACAGCAGCCGTAATCTGCAAAAGCTGATCGAGCAGCTGCTGGACTATAACCGCAAGCTGGCTGATGGCGCGGTGGTGCTGGAAAAGGTCGAGATTGAACCGCTGGTGGATATGGTCATCTCCGCCCATAGCCTGCCAGCAAGAGCTAAAATGATGCATACGGACGTCAGCCTCAGTGAACCGGCCTGTCTGGCGGAGCCCATGCTGCTGATGAGCGTGCTGGATAATCTTTATTCCAATGCGGTGCACTATGGTACTGAATCCGGTAACATTTATATCCGAAGCTATACGAATGGTTCACGGGTGTTTATTGAAGTCGCCAATACTGGCACCCCGATCCCGGATGATGAAAGCGCGATGATTTTTGAACCCTTCTTCCAGGGGAGTCATCAGCGGAAAGGTGCGGTTAAAGGAAGTGGCCTGGGATTGAGCATTGCCCGGGACTGTATACGACGAATGCAGGGTGAATTAAACATTGCCACGGACGAACGTTCAGATGTTTGCTTCCGTATCGAACTGCCCCTTGAGCCGGAAAAATCAATAAAATGAATCAATGTCTGGTGAGTATGTCACACGTCTTTTTTCGCGCCATACGCGCGGTGTTTTCCAGCAAAACGTTACGCCTGAGCCTGCCGGGTCTACTTCTGGTGGGATGTGTTTCCCATCCGCCGCAGAGTGCAATTAGCGATAAACAAGAAGATAAATGGCCAGAGCATCAGCTGGCTGATTTCCTTTCAACGCGGTGTGAAAACATCTGGCTCCTGTCGGGCCATGATGTCGAATCAAATCCGCTGTTCTGGCTGCGTGGCATCGACTGCGCCCAGCGTCTGGCGCCGGTTGAAGCCCGCGCGCAGGCGGCCTTGCTCGACAATAGTACCTGGCAGGATGCGTTTAAGCGTGGGATCGTGCTGGCGGATGCCAAAATCACCCCGGTTGAACGTCGCGCCAATCTCAACCGGCTCGATACCTTTGTCATGAACATTCCGGCACAGGTGCGCCCGGTTTATCAGCTCTGGCGCGACGGTCAGACGCTGCAGCTGCAGCTGTCGGAAGAGCGTTCCCGCTACAGCAAACTGCAGCAGTCGACGGACGGCGAGCTGGATACGCTTCGCCAGCAGCAGGAGTCTCTGCGAACCCAGCTTGATACCACCACGCGCAAGCTTGAGAACCTGACCGATATTGAAAGGCAGCTCTCATCGCGTAAATATCAGCCCGGAAGTGCCTCCGCGACGCCGGACAGCGATACGCCGAAACAAGAGGATGTGAAGCATGACGAGCCGTAAACCTGCTCATCTCTTACTGGTCGATGACGATCCCGGGCTGTTAAAGCTCCTGGGAATGCGCCTGGTCAGCGAAGGCTACAGCGTCGTGACCGCAGAAAGCGGGCAGGAAGGGCTGAAGGTGCTCAGCCGCGAGAAGATCGATCTGGTGATCAGCGACCTGCGGATGGACGAGATGGACGGCCTGCAGCTGTTTGCAGAGATCCAGAAGCAGCAGCCGGGTATGCCGGTTATCATTTTAACCGCCCACGGCTCGATCCCGGATGCGGTCGCCGCGACGCAGCAGGGGGTGTTCAGCTTCCTGACCAAGCCGGTCGATAAAGACGCGCTGTATAAGGCTATCGACAGCGCCCTTGAGCATGCCGCCCCTTCAGGCGATGAAGCGTGGCGCGAGTCGATTGTCACGCGCAGCCCCATCATGCTGCGTCTGCTTGAGCAGGCGCGAATGGTGGCGCAGTCGGACGTCAGCGTGCTGATTAACGGCCAGAGCGGGACCGGGAAAGAGATCCTCGCGCAGGCGATCCACAACGCCAGCCCGCGTGCCAAAAACGCCTTTATCGCCATCAACTGCGGCGCGCTGCCGGAACAGCTGCTTGAATCCGAACTCTTTGGTCACGCGCGCGGTGCCTTTACCGGGGCGGTAAGCAGCCGGGAAGGGCTGTTCCAGGCGGCGGAAGGGGGCACGCTGTTCCTCGACGAGATTGGCGATATGCCGGCACCGCTGCAGGTTAAGCTGCTGCGCGTGCTGCAGGAGCGCAAGGTCAGACCGCTCGGCAGCAACCGCGATATCGACATCAACGTGCGTATTATCTCCGCCACCCACCGCGATCTGCCCAAGGTGATGGCGCGCAACGAGTTCCGCGAAGATCTCTACTACCGCCTGAACGTGGTGAACCTGAAGATCCCTGCGCTCGCCGAGCGTGCGGAAGATATCCCCCTGCTGGCGAACCATCTTTTGCGCCAGTCCGCCGATCGCCATAAGCCCTTCGTGCGCGCGTTTTCCACCGACGCCATGAAGCGCCTGATGACCGCAGGCTGGCCGGGCAACGTGCGCCAGCTGGTTAACGTGATTGAGCAGTGCGTGGCACTAACGTCGTCGCCGGTGATCAGCGACGCGCTGGTGGAGCAGGCGCTGGAAGGGGAAAATACGGCCCTGCCGACCTTTGCCGAAGCGCGGAATCAGTTTGAGCTGAACTATCTGCGCAAGCTATTGCAGATCACCAAAGGCAACGTGACCCACGCGGCGCGGATGGCCGGGCGCAACCGTACCGAGTTCTATAAGCTGCTCTCACGCCACGAGCTGGAAGCAAACGATTTTAAAGAGTAGTGCCGTATGGTACTGTGAGCAATCGATTACGAGGCAGCTTACAGGCAAGAGTTTAAGGACCCACCATGAAAAAGATTGATGCGATTATTAAACCTTTCAAACTGGATGATGTACGTGAAGCGCTGGCGGAAGTCGGCATCACCGGGATGACCGTGACGGAAGTGAAAGGTTTTGGTCGTCAGAAGGGCCACACCGAGCTTTATCGTGGCGCAGAGTACATGGTCGACTTTCTGCCGAAAGTGAAAATTGAGATTGTGGTCAGCGACGATATCGTCGATACCTGCGTGGATACCATTATCCGCACGGCGCAGACGGGCAAAATTGGCGACGGCAAAATCTTCGTCTTTGACGTGGCGCGCGTGATCCGCATCCGTACCGGTGAAGAAGACGACGCGGCAATTTAAGATTGCCAACGATTTTGTAGGCCGGGTAAGGCGCAGCCGCCACCCGGTGAAAAAAAGCCCCTCGAACGAGGGGCTTTTTGCGTTACAGCACCTTATGCGGCCCGAAGCACTCGTAATGAATGCTGTCTTTTTTTACGCCCAGCTCAACGAGCTGCTTCGCGGCATACTGCATAAACGCCACCGGCCCACAGACGTAGAACTGCATATCCGGCGCGCTGAACGTCCCTTCCATCTGGCTTAAATTCATCAGACCTTCGCTGTCGAAGCGAGCGGCCTGGCGATCTGCGTCCGTCGGCAGGCGATACCAGATGTGCGCGGTGAAGTGTGGCAGATCCGCCGCCAGGGCGTTCACCTCATTCGCAAAGGCGTGCACGTCGCCGTTCTCCGCGGCGTGGAACCAGTTGACCTGCGCACCGTGGCTGGATTTTGCCAGCGTATCCAGCATTGCCAGCATCGGCGTTTGACCCACGCCCGCAGAGATCAGCGTCACCGGCGTAGTGGCTTCAACGGCCATAAAGAAATCGCCCGCCGGCGCGGCCAGATGGACCACGTCGCCCACGTTAGCTTCGTTGTGGAGCCAGTTGGAGACCTGACCGCCGTCCTCACGTTTCACCGCAATGCGGTAGCCTTTGCCGTTTGGCTTGCGGGTAAGAGAATACTGGCGGATCTCCTGATGCGGGAATCCTTCAGGCTTCAGCCACACGCCCAGATACTGGCCCGGCTGGTAGTCAGCCACCGGCTGGCCATCAACCGGCTCGAATTCAAAACTGGTGATCAAGGCGCTACGCGGGGTTTTTTCAACGATACGGAAGGCGCGGGTGCCTTCCCAGCCGCCGTTTTTAGCCGCGTTTTCGCTGTAGATCTGCGCTTCGCGGTTGATAAACACGTTTGCCAGCACGCCGTAGGCTTTGCCCCAGGCGTCCAGCACCTCCTGGCCCGGGCTGAACATCTCGTCCAGCGTGGCCAGAAGGTGGCCGCCAACGATGTTGTACTGCTCGGGTTTGATCTGGAAGCTGGTATGTTTCTGCGCAATTTTCTCTACCGCAGGCAGCAGCGCCGCCAGATTTTCAATATTGCTGGCGTAGGCGGCGATGGCGTTAAACAGCGCTTCACGCTGGTCGCCGTTGCGCTGGTTGCTCATGTTGAAAATCTCTTTCAACTCCGGGTTGTGAGCGAACATGCGATCGTAAAAATGGGCGGTCAGCTTAGGGCCGGTTTCGACAAGCAGGGGAATAGTAGCCTTAACGGTAGCGATGGTTTGAGCGTCTAACATAGCAACTTCCTTCAAATGTTACTTTAATGATGTATTTTATATGCATCTTATAAAAATACCCCTGCAATGTAAATGGTTCTTTGCATCGTGAAAAATATGCATCACAAACCTGAAAAGAAATCCGTTGAAAATGACGAGGGCTTTATTGCTCAAACCCTTGCGTGGCGCATAGGAAAACGTTTGCGTAAAATCGTTTGTCAAGACCTGTTATCACAGAACGATTCAGTTATACTGTTGCCCGTCGTCCATCAGGACTGCCTTTTCAGGCCAAAATTTACTTGTTAGCTGAGTCAGGAGATGCGGATGTTAAAGCGTGAAATGAACATTGCCGATTATGATGCCGAACTGTGGCAGGCTATGGAGCAGGAAAAAGTACGTCAGGAAGAGCACATCGAACTGATCGCCTCCGAAAACTACACCAGCCCGCGCGTTATGCAGGCGCAGGGTTCTCAGCTGACCAACAAATACGCTGAAGGTTATCCGGGCAAGCGCTACTACGGCGGTTGCGAATACGTTGATATCGTTGAGCAGCTGGCTATCGACCGTGCCAAAGAGCTGTTTGGCGCTGACTACGCGAACGTACAGCCGCACTCCGGCTCCCAGGCTAACTTCGCCGTTTACACCGCGCTGCTGCAGCCGGGCGACACCGTTCTGGGTATGAACCTGGCGCAGGGCGGCCACCTGACTCACGGCTCCCCGGTTAACTTCTCCGGCAAGCTGTACAACATCATTCCTTACGGTATCGATGAGTCCGGCAAAATTGACTACGAAGACATGGCTAAGCAGGCCAAAGAGCACAAGCCGAAGATGATCATCGGCGGCTTCTCCGCATACTCCGGCGTAGTTGACTGGGCAAAAATGCGTGAAATCGCAGACAGCATCGGCGCTTACCTGTTCGTTGATATGGCGCACGTTGCGGGCCTGATTGCCGCTGGCGTTTATCCGAACCCGGTTCCACACGCTCACGTTGTGACCACCACCACCCACAAAACCCTTGCTGGTCCACGCGGTGGCCTGATCCTGGCGAAGGGCGGCGACGAAGATCTGTACAAGAAACTGAACTCTGCCGTGTTCCCAAGCGCGCAGGGCGGCCCGCTGATGCACGTGATCGCGGCGAAAGCCGTGGCGCTGAAAGAAGCGATGGAGCCTGAGTTCAAGGTATATCAGCAGCAGGTTGCCAAGAACGCCAAAGCGATGGTGGAAGTGTTCCTGAACCGTGGCTACAAAGTGGTATCCGGCGGTACTGAAAACCACCTGTTCCTGCTGGATCTGGTTGATAAGAACCTGACCGGTAAAGAAGCTGACGCTGCCCTGGGCCGCGCCAACATCACCGTGAACAAAAACAGCGTGCCTAACGATCCGAAGAGCCCGTTCGTGACCTCCGGTATCCGTATCGGTTCTCCGGCCGTAACGCGCCGCGGCTTCAAGGAAGCGGAAGTGAAAGAGCTGGCGGGCTGGATGTGTGACGTTCTGGACAACATCAATGACGACGCGGTTATCGAGCGCGTTAAAGGTAAAGTTCTGGATATCTGCGCACGCTTCCCGGTATACGCATAATCCTTCTGCCCTGCAGAAATAAAAAAGGCCGCGCTTGCGGCCTTTTTTTATGCGTTAACGCCGGTCCAGGGATATGGCACCCGGGCCGGTAATCGCCAGCAAAATAAACGCGCCGGCAATACTGACGTTCTTATAGAAGTTAATCATGTTCGGCACAACCGCATCACCGGTCATATCCCAGTAATGGTGGCCTATTACCGCCGTTCCCAGCGTGTAAAAGACAAAGAGCACGGCGAGGGGGCGGGTGAAAAAGCCCAGCACGATCAGGATGGCTGCGGGGACCTCCATCACCACCGCAATAATGGCCGCCAGCATCGGCATGGGCGCACCGAGCGACGTCATATACTGAACGGTGCCGCTAAACCCCGTCAGCTTGGGGTAGCCAAAAATAATAAACAGAGCAACGATGGCGATACGGGCAATCAAAAGCAGGAAGGAACGTGAGGAGCCGAAATCGAAATAACGTAAGCTGTTCATGGCAAACGACCTCTCCAGGCGATGTCTTTTAAACGTAATACAATTTTGCCGCTCTCGCCATACGCCAACCGCCTGTCCATGATGTTAATTTATCGTTAATTTATAGCGCGCTAACGACTTGCTAAAGTCAGGGATTAACGCCAGACTATCGCCTCCATTTCGGGAGGGATTCATGGTCTTGCATTCCACGCGCTGGCTGGCGCTCAGCTACTTCACCTACTTTTTTAGCTACGGTATTTTTCTGCCTTTCTGGAGCGTCTGGCTCAAGGGGATTGGCTTAACGCCCGAAACCATCGGCGTACTGCTGGGCGCGGGGCTGGTGGCGCGTTTTCTGGGCAGCCTGCTGATTGCGCCACGCGTCAGCGATCCCTCCTTACTGATAAAAGCCGTGCGCATTCTGGCGCTGCTGACGCTGGTCTTTGTCGCCTGCTTCTGGGTCAGCCAGCAGTTTGCCTGGCTGATGGTGGTGATGGTGGGCTTTAACCTGTTCTTCTCGCCGCTGGTGCCGCTGACGGATGCCCTGGCGAACACCTGGCAAAAGCAGATCACCATGGACTATGGCCGCGTGCGGCTGTGGGGATCGATTGCCTTTGTGATCGGCTCTGCGCTGGTGGGCAAGCTGGTCAGCCTCTACGACTATCGCGCCATCCTTGCCCTGCTGAGCATCGGTATTGCCTCCATGCTGCTGGGGATGCTGCTGCGCCCGTCGGTGATGCCGAAAGGGGAGAGCCGCCAGCAGGAGAGCGCGGGCTGGCCCGCCTGGCGAAGCCTGGTTGCCCAGAGCTGGCGCTTCCTGGCCTGCGTTTGCCTGCTTCAGGGGGCGCATGCGGCCTACTATGGCTTCAGCGCTATTTACTGGCAGGGGGCGGGATATTCGGCCTCCGCGGTGGGCTACCTGTGGTCGCTGGGAGTGGTTGCGGAAGTGATCATCTTCGCGCTGAGCAAGAAATTATTCCGTCGCTTCGGCGCGCGCGATCTGCTGCTGCTCTCCGCCGTCTGCGGCGTGGCGCGCTGGGCCATTATGGGCTGGACTACCGAACTGCCGTGGCTGATTGTGGCGCAAATTCTGCACTGTGGCACCTTCACCGTCTGCCACCTGGCGGCGATGCGCTACATTGCTGCCCGCGAGGGCGGGGACGTGATTCGCCTGCAGGCGGTCTATTCCGCGGTGGCGATGGGCGGCAGCATCGCGATCATGACGGTCTTTGCGGGCTTCCTGTACCAACACCTGGGCCACGGCGTGTTCTGGGTGATGGCGCTGGTTGCCCTTCCCGCGATGTTTGTGCGTCCTAAAGTCACCCCGCGCGCCTGACTAGGACTCCAGCATGGCGCGAATATGTTCCTGCTGCTGCGGATTCAACGTTTCAACGGCGTGGATCAGCGGCGGCGAGAACAGCGGCAGGGCGGTCGGGTAGGGGGTGATCACCAGCGAGGCTTCACGCGGGGCCCCCTCCTTCTGAAACGCCTGCAGCGTCAGATAGCGAATGTTGAGCGGCAGCAGCGTCAGCTCGCGCAGCTGCTGTTCAATCACTTCCTCGCAGGATTTATCCTCTCCGGTCAACAACACCACCTGCTTCTCGTGCAGGTCGGTCTCCTGCATCAGCCAGGCACCAAAAATGACCGCCACGAGCGCCATTTCTTCATCGGAGAAGCGCAGCCCAAATTCGGCTTCCAGCTCAAACAGCACCTCTTTAGTGGTGCGCAGCAGGCGCGGGTAAAGTCGATGGATCTCTTCCGGCAGGCTGTTATCGATGCCGATTTCGAAGAGCGAGCGGTCCAGCGCCTGAGCCAGATGGATGTAGAGCTGATCGGTTAGCCCTTGCTCATCGCTAAAGTTCATTCCGGTTTGCGAGCGGAATCGGGCGACCATCCGCACAATTGCCCGACGCAGGCGCTGGTCCTGCTGGTGCTTATCCATTACCGGGTCCGGCGTGCGCAGCATCATAAAGAGTAGCGCCAGGAACAGCTGTTCATCCACGTGAGCGCCCTGAGGAACGCGGCGTTTCCAGTGGCGGATAATTTCCTGAGCCGTAAAATACTCGCCCCTTGACTGGGTCCAGCTGCGCTGCGAGTGTGAAAATTGCGGCGTATTCCCCAGATGGTGCTGGATAAGGCAGTATTGCAGATAGAGCTGTAAAAACTGCACGTCGCGGCACTCAAACTGGCGCTGAAGCTTGCGCGAGCAGAAGCCGATCAGCGCCCGCAGATTCGCATCGTCATAAAGCGGTCGCGCAATGCCGTGCTGTTTAAGCGCGGTTTTCAAGGCGGGGGTAAACTGATGCGAGACAAACTGCGGGCAAAGCCGGAGCGCCCTGCGCAGCCAGTGCAGCAGGCAAAGGCGTTGATTAAGGGCAGAGCCTTCAATTCGGTAGCAGCCGTCTGCGTGCGTCACGATATCAAGCCGGTGATAGCGCTGGATTTCGTCACGCGTCTCGGCTATATCTTGCCGTGCCAGAACATCGTCAACGCCATTAGTCGCAATTATGCTTTGGGCGGTGACGGCAGCATCCGGCAGGTAAAGCATCAAAAGCACTTGGCAGCGGCGCTGCGAACTGGAAAGCACAGATGGAATTTCAAGCGTCGTCATCATCTGTCGGGTATCCAGTAAGAATGTTTGATAAGAATAGCTAAAGGATGGACGCTGAAAAGCGCACCGGCAGGCCTTTCACTCAGGATTGCTGGCGAACATCACAGTATTTTTGACGTGAGGAATTGATGCAAATAGTTAAACAAAGCGCGACAGCGTTATTTTTGGCGGTTTTGACTTTCACCGCCAGCGCGCACCCTCACAGCTTCATCAGCCTGAAAACCGCGCTGGTGACGGACGGCACGCAGCTCAGCGGCCTGAAAATGCGCTGGACGATGGATGAAATCACCTCGGCAGACCTGCTGTATGACGCGGGAAACGCGAAGCCCGGGGATGAGATCTGGAAGAAGCTGGCGGCAGAAGTGATGGCCAATGTGCTGGGCCAGCACTATTTCACCGAGTTCTGGCACAACGGACAAAAGGTGAAGTTTCTCAACCGCCCAACCGAGTACGGTATGTCGCGCGACGGACATCAGGCGGTGCTGACGTTTATCCTTCCGCTGGCGCACCCTCAGCCGCTGGCGGGGCAGAAGTACACTTTTTCCACCTTCGATCCCACCTACTACGTCGATATGAGCTACGCCGAGGACAGCGACGTAACGTTACCGGCTGCGCTGCAAAAAGCCTGCAAACTCGCCGTTCATACGCCGAAGCCAAGCGACGAGACGCTCAACTTTGCTCTCTCGCTTGATAAAGCCGATGCACCACCGGAGGATATGGAGTTGGGTAAACAGTTTGCCCAGGAGGTGACGTTGCAATGTCAGTGATCTCCTCCCCGGGTCGAAAACCGCGCCGCTGGCTGCACCTGTGGCCGCTGGCAATCTTTTTGCTGTTCGCCGTTTTCGGCGCGCTATGGCTGTGGCAGGCCTGGCCGCAGGTGATGATGAAAAGCATTATCTGGCAGCGTGAAGTCAATCAACAGATGAGCGGGCTGCTGAAGGCCGTTGCGGAGAACCCGACCAAAGCAGGCGGTTCCCTGCTGGCGTTCAGCTTTATCTATGGCGTGCTGCACGCCCTGGGGCCAGGGCACGGCAAAATCGTCATCACCACCTGGCTTGCGACCCATCCCTCGAAGTTGAGATCGAGCATTGGCCTGACGCTGGCCTCCTCGCTGCTGCAGGGCGGCGTGGCGATTACGCTCGTCGTGGTCGTGCTTTCGCTCTTACAGCTGCCTGCGCGCCAGCTGCACTTGAGCAGCTTCTGGCTGGAGAAGGGGAGCTATGCGCTGGTAGGCGTGCTGGGATTAATACTCTGCTGGCGCGCGCTGAAAAAACTGCGCGCGCTGCTGCAAACGCCCAAATTCAAAGCCTTCACTCCGCATCACGTTCATGATGAAAGCTGCGGCTGCGGGCATCAGCATCTGCCCACGCAGGAACAATTACAGAACGGTGACGACTGGCGCGCGCGGCTGATGATTGTGCTTTCGATGGGCATGCGCCCGTGCTCGGGAGCGATCATGGTGCTGCTGTTCAGTAAGGTGATTGGCGTGTTCGGCTGGGGAATGCTTTCTGCGCTGGCGATGGCGGCGGGAACCTCTCTCACCATTTCGTCTTTGGCGTTACTGGTGCACAGCTTCCGTCAGCTGGCGGTAAAACTCAGCGGCAATAAAACGCCGGTGCTGTGGAGGCAAGTAGGGTGGACGACGCTTGCTCTGGCGGGCGGGGTGATTCTGCTGGTGGCAGCGGTAACGATGTGGATGAGCGCGGTGCCGGTGGGAAGGGGATTAAGGCCTTTTTAGTTGGGATCCCCTCTCCCACAGGGAGAGGGAATTTTCGGCATTAACGCTTCAGCGCATCGCTCAGCTCTTCACGCATGTTTGCCAGCATGGCTTTAACAACGCGTGGGTTACCTGCAACGATGTTGCCGGTGGTCATGTAGTTGTGGCCGCCGGTGAAATCGCAAACAATCGCGCCTGCTTCACGTGCGATCAGCTCGCCCGCCGCAAAGTCCCACGGCTTCAGCGACAGCTCGAAGTAACCGTCAACGCGGCCGGTCGCAACGTAGGCCAGATCCAGCGCAGCAGAACCGGTGCGACGGAAGTCAGCGCATTCGGTGAACAGTTTGCCCAGGATATTCATATAGGTGGTCGCGTGCTGCTTCGCCTTGAACGGGAAACCGGTCGCCAGGATGGTGCCGTCCAGATCGCGAGCGTTGCTGCAGCGCAGACGGTAACCGTTCAGCTGTGCGCCCTGACCGCGGGTTGCGGTGAACAGTTCGTTACGCATTGGATCGTAGACAACGGCGACTTCAGTACGGCCTTTAATGCGTACTGCAATAGACACAGAGAAGTGTGGCAGGCGTTTTACGAAGTTGGTGGTGCCATCCAGTGGATCGATAACCCATTGAACATCCTGATCGGTACCTTCATGTTCACCGCTTTCTTCGGTGATGATGGTGTGCTGCGGGTAAGATTTGCGGATTGTTTCGATAATAATCGCTTCTGCGGCTTTATCGACGTTAGTCACGAAATCATTGCTGCCTTTCTGGCTGGTTTCTACGGAGTCTGGAGTTTCGTAGTGTTTGGCAATTACATTACCCGCCTTGCGCGCTGCGCGCACGGCGATGGTCAGCATCGGATGCATCGGTCTCTCTCACTGGATGTTAAAGAACAGGAAAATCGGCGCAGAGTATAGCAGCGGGATCGGATTATGTCTCTCGAATATGATAATATGCCGGAATATTCTTCAGACACTGAATTCAGACACCTAAAAATTATGCTGCAAAACATTCGAATCGTGCTGGTTGAAACATCGCACACCGGCAACATGGGCTCCGTGGCCCGCGCTATGAAAACCATGGGCTTAACAAACCTGTGGTTGGTTAACCCGCTGGTGAAGCCAGACTCGCAGGCCATCGCCCTGGCGGCCGGTGCCAGCGACGTGATCGGCAACGCCCAGATCGTCGATACCCTGGACGAAGCGCTGGCGGGCTGCAGCCTGGTGGTTGGCACCAGCGCGCGCTCCCGCACGCTGCCGTGGCCAATGCTGGACCCGCGCGAATGCGGCCTCAAAAGCGTTTCAGAAGCGGAACAGGCGCCGGTGGCGCTGGTGTTTGGCCGCGAGCGCGTTGGCCTGACCAACGACGAACTGCAGAAGTGCCACTATCACGTCGCCATCGCGGCGAACCCGGAATACAGCTCGCTGAACCTGGCGATGGCGGTGCAGGTTATCGCCTATGAAGTGCGCATGGCATGGCTGGCGACGCAGGATAAACAGGTAGAACCGAAAGAAGAGACGGCCTATCCGCTGGTGGACGACCTCGAGCGCTTTTACGGTCATCTGGAGCAGACGCTGCTCTCAACCGGCTTTATCCGTGAAGGCCACCCGGGCCAGGTGATGAACAAGCTGCGCCGTATGTTCACCCGCGCCCGCCCGGAAAGCCAGGAGCTGAACATCCTGCGCGGAATTCTGGCGTCGATTGAGCAGAAGAATAAAGAGTAGTGTCGTCTGTTCGCCGGGTGGCGCTTCGCTTACCCGGCCTACAAAACCGTAGGTCGGGTAAGCGAAGCGCCACCCGACAAAAAAACGGCACAGAAGGTTAAATACCTGACTAAAACAGTCAAGTAAATAGTTGACCAATTTAGTCAGGAATGTCAGACTTGGCCCTGCTATGCAATACCCCCATTTTACAATAAAAAACCCCGGGCAGGGGCGAGTTTGAGGTTAAGTAAGACATGAGACTGACATCTAAAGGGCGTTATGCCGTGACCGCGATGCTGGACGTTGCGCTCAACTCCGAAGCGGGCCCGGTTCCGTTGGCTGATATTTCTGAACGACAGGGGATCTCCCTCTCTTATCTGGAGCAGCTGTTCTCCAGACTGCGTAAAAATGGACTGGTTTCCAGCGTTCGTGGCCCAGGCGGCGGCTATCTGCTGGGTAAAGACGCGGGCAGTATTGCGGTTGGCGAAGTGATCAGTGCAGTAGACGAATCCGTCGACGCGACCCGTTGCCAGGGTAAAGGCGGCTGCCAGGGCGGCGATAAGTGCCTGACCCACGCGCTGTGGCGCGATCTGAGCGACCGTCTGACCGGTTTCCTGAACAACATCACCCTGGGTGAACTGGTCAATAACCAGGAAGTTCTGGACGTGTCGGGCCGCCAGCAGAGCCATGAGTCACAACGCAGCACCCGCGCGCAAGACGCAATCGACGTTAAGCTGCGCGCCTAATAAAAAGATAAGTATTTCAGAATCAGGCCGGGGTGATAACACCCCGCGTACTCGGTCGTACATCCAGCCGGTTGCCTGATTCCTTGCATTGAAGCGATGTACGGAGTTTATAGAGCAATGAAATTACCGATTTATCTCGACTACTCCGCAACCACGCCGGTGGACCCGCGTGTTGCCGAGAAGATGATGCAGTGTCTGACCCTGGACGGAAACTTTGGTAACCCAGCTTCCCGTTCACACCGTTTTGGCTGGCATGCTGAAGAGGCGGTTGATATCGCCCGTAATCAGATTGCTGACCTGGTGGGTGCCGACCCGCGTGAAATTGTTTTCACCTCCGGCGCGACCGAATCCGACAACCTGGCTATCAAAGGTGCTGCCAACTTTTATCAGAAAAAAGGCAAGCACATCATTACCAGTAAAACCGAACACAAAGCCGTGCTGGACACCTGCCGTCAGCTTGAGCGTGAAGGGTTTGACGTGACTTACCTTGCGCCGCAGAGCAACGGGATCATCGATCTCAAAGAGCTCGAAGCGGCCATGCGTGACGACACCATTCTGGTCTCCATCATGCACGTGAACAACGAAATCGGCGTCGTTCAGGACATCGCCACCATCGGTGAAATGTGCCGCGCGCGCGGTATCATCTACCACGTGGACGCGACCCAGAGCGTGGGCAAACTGCCTATCGACCTGAGCCAGCTGAAAGTGGACCTGATGTCCTTCTCCGGCCACAAAATCTACGGCCCGAAAGGTATCGGCGCGCTGTACGTGCGTCGTAAGCCGCGTATCCGCATCGAAGCACAGATGCACGGCGGCGGTCACGAGCGCGGCATGCGTTCCGGTACGCTGCCTGTTCACCAGATCGTGGGCATGGGCGAAGCATACCGCATTGCAAAAGAAGAGATGGAAACCGAGATGGCGCGCCTGCGCACGCTGCGTAACCGTCTGTGGGACGGCGTGAAGGATATGGAAGAAGTGTATCTGAACGGCGATCTCGAGCAGGGCGCACCGAATATCCTCAACGTCAGCTTCAACTATGTTGAAGGCGAATCGCTGATTATGGCGCTGAAAGACCTGGCCGTCTCTTCCGGTTCTGCCTGTACGTCTGCAAGCCTCGAGCCATCCTACGTGCTGCGCGCGCTGGGCATGACCGACGAGCTGGCACACAGCTCTATCCGTTTCTCTTTAGGTCGTTTCACTACCGAAGAAGAGATTGACTACACCATCAAGCTGGTTCGTAACTCCATCGGCCGTCTGCGTGACCTCTCTCCACTGTGGGAAATGTTCAAGCAGGGCGTGGATCTGAACAGCATTGAATGGTCACATCACTAATCGGTACATAAGGAGAATTCAATCATGGCATACAGCGAAAAAGTCATCGATCATTACGAGAACCCGCGCAACGTTGGCTCTTTTGACAACAGCGATGAATCCGTAGGTAGCGGCATGGTCGGTGCACCGGCGTGTGGCGACGTGATGAAGTTGCAGATTAAAGTCAACAATGAAGGTATCATTGAAGACGCGCGCTTCAAGACCTACGGCTGCGGTTCTGCAATCGCGTCCAGCTCCCTGGTGACCGAATGGGTGAAGGGCAAGTCTCTGGACGAAGCACAGGCTATCAAGAACACCGATATTGCTGAAGAACTCGAACTGCCGCCGGTGAAAATTCACTGTTCAATTCTGGCAGAAGACGCGATCAAAGCCGCCATTGCGGATTACAAAAGCAAACGTGAAGCAAAATAATTGAGGTTTGAGTATGTCGATTACCCTTAGCGACAGCGCTGCCGCGCGAGTAAGCTCTTTTCTGGCGAACCGTGGTAAAGGCTTTGGCCTGCGACTGGGCGTACGTACCTCCGGCTGTTCTGGTATGGCTTACGTACTGGAGTTTGTTGATGAACCGGCGTCTGACGACACCGTGTTTGAAGACAAGGGCGTGAAGGTGGTGGTCGATGGCAAAAGCCTGCAATTCCTCAACGGCACTCAACTGGACTTCGTCAAAGAAGGCCTGAACGAAGGGTTCAAATTTACGAACCCGAACGTCAAAGACGAGTGTGGTTGCGGCGAAAGCTTCCACGTTTAACCGCGCGTCATCCGAAACCCCACCGTGGCGTACCTGCTGCGCGTGGGGTTTGTTCTAACAGGCTACCCCTGAGATTGTTATGGATTACTTCACTCTCTTCGGACTACCCGCTCAATACCCGATCGATCTGCAGGCGCTGACGATCCGTTTTCAGGATCTGCAGCGTCAGTACCATCCGGATAAATTCGCGAGCGGTTCTCAGTCAGAGCAACTGGCTGCGGTTTCCCACTCTGCGACCATCAACCAGGCCTGGCAGACGCTGCGTCATCCGCTGGCGCGTGCAGAATATCTGCTCTCGCTCCACGGTTTCGACCTGGCGAGCGAACAGCACACCGTTCGCGACACCGCGTTTCTGATGGAACAGCTAGAACTTCGCGAAGAGCTGGATGAGATTGAACAGGCCAAAGACGAAGCGCGTCTGGAAAGCTTCATCAAGCGCGTGAAGGGCATGTTCGATACCCGCCATCAGCAGATGGTGGAGCAGCTGAACAACGAGACCTGGGACGTGGCGGCAGATACTGTGCGCAAACTCCGTTTTCTCGATAAACTACGAAGCAGTGCTGAACAACTCGAAGAAAAGCTGCTCGATTTTTAATTTCGGAAGCAATTATGGCCTTATTACAAATTAGTGAGCCTGGCTTAAGTGCCGCACCGCACCAGCGTCGCCTGGCGGTGGGTATTGATCTCGGCACCACCAATTCCCTCGTGGCGACCGTGCGCAGCGGCCAGGCGGAAACGCTGGCCGACGAGCAGGGCCGCCATCTGCTGCCTTCCGTAGTCCACTACCAGCAGCAGGGTCACGCGGTCGGCTATGACGCTCGCGCCAACGCCGCGCGCGATCCGGCCAACACCATCAGCTCCGTAAAGCGCATGATGGGCCGCTCGCTGACCGATATTCAGACCCGCTATCCGCATCTGCCGTATCAGCTGCAGGCCAGTGAAAACGGCCTGCCGATGATCGCGACCGCGGCCGGCCTGCTGAACCCAATCCGCGTTTCCTCCGACATCCTTAAAGCGCTGGCGGCGCGCGCGACGGCGACGCTCGGCGGCGATCTGGACGGCGTAGTCATTACCGTTCCGGCCTATTTTGACGATGCACAGCGTCAGGGCACCAAAGACGCCGCGCGTCTGGCGGGCCTGCACGTGCTGCGCCTGCTGAACGAACCCACGGCGGCGGCCATTGCCTACGGCCTCGACTCCGGTCAGGAAGGGGTCATTGCGGTTTACGATCTCGGCGGCGGCACCTTTGATATCTCCATCCTGCGCTTAAGCCGCGGGGTGTTTGAAGTGCTGGCGACCGGCGGGGATTCCGCGCTCGGCGGCGATGACTTCGATCATCTGCTGGCGGACTACATCCGCGAGCAGGCGGGCATTACCGATCGCAGCGATGCGCGCGTACAGCGTGAACTGCTGGATGCCGCCATCGACGCCAAAATCGCCCTGAGCGATGCGCAGACGGTTACCGTTAACGTTGCGGGCTGGCAGGGTGACATCACCCGCGACCAGTTCAACGATCTGATTGCGTCTCTGGTTAAACGCACGCTGCTCGCCTGCCGTCGCGCATTGAAGGATGCGGGCGTTGAGGCCAACGAGGTGCTGGAAGTGGTCATGGTGGGCGGTTCGACCCGCGTGCCGCTGGTGCGCGAGCGCGTGGGTGAATTCTTTGGCCGCACGCCGCTGACCTCCATCGACCCGGATAAAGTGGTTGCCGTGGGCGCCGCCATCCAGGCCGATATCCTGGTCGGCAACAAGCCGGACAGCGAAATGCTGCTGCTGGACGTTATTCCGCTGTCGCTGGGGTTAGAAACCATGGGCGGCCTGGTGGAGAAAGTGATCCCGCGTAACACCACCATTCCGGTGGCGCGCGCGCAGGAGTTCACCACCTTTAAGGACGGCCAGACCGCGATGTCCATCCACGTGATGCAGGGCGAACGCGAGCTGGTGCAGGACTGCCGCTCGCTGGCGCGCTTTGCGCTGCGCGGCATCCCGGCGCTGCCTGCGGGCGGGGCGCATATTCGCGTCACCTTCCAGGTGGATGCGGACGGCCTGCTGAGCGTCACGGCGATGGAAAAATCGACCGGCGTGGAATCGTCCATCCAGGTGAAGCCGTCCTACGGCCTGACCGATGGCGAAATCGCCTCCATGATTCAGGATTCAATGAGCTACGCCGAGCAGGATGTGAAGGCGCGTATGCTGGCCGAACAGAAAGTCGAGGCCGCACGCGTGCTGGAAAGCCTGAACGGCGCGCTTGCTGCCGATGCCGCGCTGTTAAGCGCCGCTGAGCGTCAGGTGATTGACGAGGCTGCCGCGCGCTTGAGCGCAGTTGCCGAAGGCAATGACGCTGACGCAATAGAAGAAGCCATTAAAAACGTTGATAAACAAACCCAGGACTTTGCTGCTCGCCGCATGGACAAATCTGTCCGCGTCGCGCTGAAAGGCCAGTCCGTGGACGAGGTTTAATATGCCAAAGATTGTTATTTTGCCTCATGCGGACCTGTGTCCGGATGGTGCTGTTCTGGAAGCGAAGACCGGCGAAACCATTCTCGATGTTGCCCTGCGTGCAGGTATCGAAGTGGAACACGCCTGTGAAAAATCCTGTGCCTGCACCACCTGCCACTGCGTTGTGCGTGAAGGTTTCGACTCTCTCGCCGAGAGCACCGAAGACGAAGACGACATGCTGGATAAAGCATGGGGTCTGGAGCCAGACAGCCGCCTGAGCTGCCAGGCGCTGGTGACCGATGAAGATCTGGTCGTGGAATTCCCACGCTACACCATCAACCACGCACGCGAGCATTGATATGGGACTGAAGTGGACAGACAGCCGTGAAATCGGCGAAGCGCTCTACGACGCGAACCCGGATCTCGATCCGAAGACCGTACGATTCACCGACATGCATCAGTGGATCTGCGATTTAGAGGATTTTGACGACGATCCAAGCGCATCCAATGAAAAAATTCTGGAGGCGATTCTGTTAGTCTGGTTAGATGAAGCAGAGTAAATCACCTAGCGGGCTGCCTTCAGGCGGCCCGTTTGCTAATAAGGATAAATAAAATGACCGAAGCGATGAAGATTACGCTCTCCACGCAGCCTGCCGACGCTCGCTGGGGCGAAAAAGCTACCTACAGCATCAACAACGACGGTATTACCCTGCACCTGACGGGCAAAGATGATACCGGCCTGATCCAGCGCGCCGCCCGCAAAATTGACGGCCTCGGCATTAAGCATGTGACTCTGGCAGGCGAAGGCTGGGATACCGACCGCAGCTGGGCGTTCTGGGCAGGTTACAAAGGGCCTAAAGGCACCCGCAAAATTGAGTGGGCAAACCTTGATGAAGCGGGTCAGAAAGAGCTGGAAAGCCGCCTGAAAATCATCGACTGGGTGCGCGACACCATTAACGCCCCGGCGGAAGAGCTAGGCCCAGAGCAGCTGGCGCAGCGCGCCGTTGACCTGCTGTGCGGCGTGGCGGGCGACAAAATGTCTTACCGCATCACCAAAGGTGAAGACCTGCGCGAGCAGAACTACATGGGTATCCACACCGTGGGCCGGGGTTCTGAGCGTCCTCCGGTCCTGCTGGCGCTGGATTACAACCCAACCGGCGATAAAGAAGCTCCTGTGTTTGCCTGCCTGGTCGGGAAAGGTATCACCTTCGACACCGGCGGCTACAGCCTGAAGCAGAGCGCGTTCATGGACTCCATGAAGTCCGACATGGGCGGCGCGGCAACCATCACCGGCGCGCTGGCGTTCGCGATTACCCGCGGTCTGAACAAGCGCGTGAAGCTTTACCTGTGCTGCGCGGATAACATGGTGAGCGGAAACGCCTTCAAGCTGGGCGACATCATTCGCTACCGCAACGGCAAAAACGTTGAGGTGATGAACACCGACGCCGAAGGCCGTCTGGTGCTGGCCGATGGCCTGATCGACGCCTCCGCGCAGAAGCCAGAGCTGATTATCGACATGGCGACCCTGACAGGCGCGGCGAAAACCGCCCTGGGCAACGATTACCATGCGCTGTTCAGCTTCGACGACAAGCTGGCCGCTCGCCTGCTGGCAAGCGCCGCTGCGGAAAACGAACCGTTCTGGCGTCTGCCGCTGGCGGAGTTCCACCGCAGCCAGCTGCCGTCTAACTTTGCCGAGCTGAACAACACAGCGAGCGCGGCGTACCCGGCGGGTGCAAGCACGGCGGCAGGCTTCCTGTCCCACTTCGTTGAGAACTATCACGAAGGCTGGCTGCACATCGACTGCTCCGCAACCTACCGTAAAGCGGCGGTTGAGCAGTGGTCCGCGGGCGCGACCGGTCTGGGCGTGCGTACCGTAGCGAACCTGCTGACGGCTGAGTAATCGTCATTGCCCGGCGGCGCTGCGCTTGCGCGGGCCTACGGAGTCATCGTATTGCCCGGCGGCGCTGTGCTTGCACGGGCCTACGGTTTTGTAGGCCGGGTAAGCGAAGCGCCACCCGGCGTTTTTTGAAGTAGCCAAACTATGTCAGAAACCAAAAACGAATTAGAAACCCTGCTGGAGCAGGCTGCGACCGAGCCCGCCCACCGTCCGGCATTTTTCCGCACGCTGCTGGAATCCACCGTCTGGGTGCCGGGAACGGCGGCGGAAGGTGAGCAGGTTGTGGAAGACAGCGCGCTGGATCTGCTGCACTGGGAGAAAGACGACGGCACCTCGGTGATCCCGTTCTTCACCTCCCTCGAAGCGTTGCAGGAAGCGGTAGAAGACGAACAGGCGTTCGTAGTGATGCCTGTTCGTACCCTGTTCGAAATGACGCTGGGGCAGACGCTGTTCCTCAACGCTAAACTGCCGACCGGGAAAGAGTTTACCCCGCGCGAAATCAGCCACCTGATGGGCGAAGAGGGCAACCCGCTCAGCACCCAGGAGGTGCTGGAAGGGGGCGAAACGCTGCTGCTGTCTGAAGTGGCCGAGCCGCCAGCCCAGATGATTGACTCCCTGACCACGCTGTTTAAAACCATCAAACCGGTGAAGCGGGCGTTCCTTTGCTCCATTAAGGAGCATGCGGACGAACAGCCGGTTCTGCTGATTGGCATTGAGGCAGACGGCGACATCGAGGAGATCATTCAGGCGGCGGGAAGCGTGGCGACCGACACGCTGCCGGGCGATGAGCCCATTGATATCTGCCAGGTGAAGAAAGGTGAAAAGGGCATCAGCCATTTTATTACCGAGCACATCACGCCGTTCTACGAACGTCGCTGGGGCGGCTTCCTGCGCGATCTCAAGACCAACCGCATCATCTGATTACAGCGGGGTGAGTTTCACCCCGTTGCTTCCAGCAGCAGTAAATCCATCAGCAGCACCAGGTTCGACTCAAACGACGTCACCCCCGCGGCTTCGGCGGCGAAGTGCACCGCTTCGTCATACAACGCGAAATGCAGATCGGCCATGCCAGCCAGCGTATTGGCGGACGCGCGGGTGAAGGCAATGACCGTCATGCCCACGTTTTTGGCAATCCGCACTTTATCCAGCACCTGCTCCGTTTCGCCGCTGCGCGAGACGGCGATAAATACCTGATACCGCGCGGCGTTGCTGAGAAAAATATTTCGGCTATCGCCCGGCCCGGAGATAAATGCCGTTTTGCCCAGCACCTGCAGCTTCTTGGTCAGGTACTCCGCAAACAGATAAGAAAACCCGGCGCCGTAGAGAAAGAAGCTCTCCTTCTGGCGCAGCAGGTCGGCAAACTGCTGGCGTTTGTTGTGGGTAATCCACTGGAAGGTTTGCTGGTAGTTGGCGATGAACTGATTAAACAGCGCGGGCAGTTCAGGTCGAGACTGTGCCTGGGCGTCAATATGCGGCGTATCGGAGAGCAGCTGCTTGCAGTGCCAGATGAATTCGCTAAAGCCGCTGAACCCCAGCTTCTGGCACAGCCGCATGATGGTGGCCGTGGAGACGAACGTTGCCTGCGCCAGCTCGCGCACCGTGATGTTGCCTACCAGAAGCGGATGCTCGGTAAGGTGCGCGAGGACGCGATACTCCGCGCGGGTCAGCATCGCCCCGCGCGTTAACAGCGTGGCCAGGCGGTTATCCATTATTTAGCCGGTTCTATCGGCAGGTCGTCGCGGGCACCCCATTCACTCCATGCGCCGTCGTAGAGCGTGACGTCGTTCGCGCCGAGCGTGGCGTCGTTCGCGCCGAGCGTGGCGAGCGCCAGGATCACCACGCAGGCCGTCACGCCTGAGCCGCAGCTGGCAACGATCGGACGATGCAAATCCACGCCCGCACGATCGAAAATAACGCGCAGCTCGTCGGTGGTTTTCAGCTCGCCTTCAAACACCAGATCGCCCCACGGCACGTTCAGCGCGCCCGGGATATGTCCGCGCTTCAGCCCCGGACGCGGCTCGTCCGCCTCGGCATTAAAGCGTGGAGCCGGACGCGCATCGACGATTTGCGCGGTTTTTTCGTGGCTGACCACCAGCACGTCGGTCAGACGCTTAACGATATTAGCGTCAAAGGTGGCGTCGAATTCGCCTTCCGGCAGCGTCACGTCGCCCTGCTGGAGCGGCAGCTCGTCGCGCTTCCAGCCCGCGAGGCCGCCCGCCAGAATCGAGACTTTTTCCACGCCGAAGTTTTTGAGCATCCACCAGGCGCGCGGCGCGGAGAAGAGGTTACCTTCGTCATAAACAACGAGGTGTTTGTCTTTGCTGACGCCCAGCTCGCGCATCGCCACGGAAAACGCTTCCGGGCGCGGCAGCATATGCGGCAGGGGAGAGTTGTGATCGGAGAGGGCTTCAATATCAAAAAATACCGCGCCCGGCAGGTGCCCTGCGCGGTATTCACCGGGAACGTCGCGATGCTCTTGCCCCGGCGGGGCCATGCGCGCGTCAATAATCTGAACTTCCGGGTCGTCGCCGTGCTCAATCAGCCAGTCGGCGGCGACAAAATATGAGGTGGACATGGGTTGCCTCCGTTCTTTTCCGTAAAAAAGGATTGTCGGTGTTTTTTCTGACACCGACAAGCAAACCGCGTTCAACTCGCGAGCAACCCCTTATTTTTTCACCGCTTCGCCGTCCTGCCAGGCTTTTTGCAGCGCAGGCCAGTAGTCGCGGTTGGCTTCAATCATCTCATCCAGAATCGCTTTTGCATGCTCCATGGTCGGCACGGTGCGGTTGAGGGTGAATGCCTGCAGCGCTTTCTCATAGCTGCCCTCGATAGTCGCTTCCACCAGCAGTTGTTCAGAGGCGAGCTGCTGTTGCAAAAGGGTCTGATGGAACAGCGGCACCTGACCGACGCGGATCGGTTCTGGGCCTTCGGAGGTGATATACGCGGGCACTTCCACCACCGCATCGTACGGCAGATTGGTAATTGCCCCGCGGTTCTCCACCATGACCAGATGGCGCTGGCGCTGGTTGAACGCCAGCGAGCAGGCCACGTCGACGATAAACTCACCGTGGACGCCAACGTGGAAGGCATCCGGCAATATTCCGGTGCGCTTATATTCCTCGGCTGCGGCGAACAGCTTTTTCTCACGCCCGTTCATCACTTCGTTGGCGCGGGTATAGTCCGGGTTCTGATGCTCCACAATCTGGTTCGGCATCAGGTAATACTGCAGATACGGGTTCGGCAAATACTCCGGGAAGTTATCCATAATCGGCTTGATGTTGCGCCAGGTTTTCACCCACGACGGATCGGAGTGCTGCGGGTCGGTTTTGGCGGCGTCCTCCGTCAGCAGGCCAAACTTCGCGATATGCTTACGCAGCTCGGGCAGCTTGTCTTCGCCGTCCACCAGTACGCGGGTAAACCAGCCGAAGTGGTTCAGGCCGAAGTAGTCCACCTCCAGCTTACGGCGATCGACGCCCAGAATGGCGCCCATATTGCGCATCGCGGCCACCGGCATATCGCAGATGTTCAGCACCCGCGCATTTGGCCGCAGGCGGCGCACGCCCTCCGCGACGATCGCCGCCGGGTTGGAGTAGTTCACGATCCAGGCTTTTTCATGCGCGTAGCGATCCACCAGATCGATAAGCTCCACCATCGGCAGGATCGTGCGCAGGCCGTACGCCAGCCCGCCGGGTCCGCAGGTTTCCTGGCCGACCACGCCGTGACGCAGCGGGATCTTCTCGTCCTGCTCGCGCATTTTATACTGGCCGACGCGCATCTGGGCGAAGACGAAATGCGCGCCGCTGAAGGCCACTTCCGGGTCGCCGGTCACGGTAAATTTGATGCTCTGGCTGTGATCGCGAATAACTTTCTCAACCACTGGCGCAATGGTGTTCTGACGCGCCTCGTCGATGTCATACAGGCGGATTTCGGCCAGCGGGAAATCCTGCAGGCGCACCATCAGGCTTTTCACAATACCCGGCGTGTAGGTGCTGCCGCCGCCGGCAATCGACAGAATGAATGGGGGTGTAAACATCTTTAGCTCCTTTCAGAGAAACGTCTCAACGGCTTCTCGCATTTTTTTGACGTGCAGCCCGTAGACCACCTGAACGTTGTTACCTTGTTTGATAATCCCTTTCGCGCCGGTCGCTTTGAGGCGCGGCTCGTCGATAATGGCGACGTCCTTCACCGTGACGCGCAGGCGGGTGTAGCAGTTATCCACCACTTCAATGTTTTCCCGGCCGCCCAGCCCGGCCACGATAGACTCGCCAAGACCATCGTTATTGCCTTTCGCCTGGTACTCCTGCTTGCTGTAGAGGCGCGTCTCTTTATCGTCATCCTCACGGCCCGGCGTCTTCATGTTGAAGCGCAGGATCAGGAAGCGGAACACCACGAAGTAGAGGGCGAACATGATCAGCCCGACCACGATGTACATCGGCCAGTTGGACTTCTCCGTGCCGAGCGGCAGGTTGTAAAGGATGAAGTCAATAACCCCGTTAGCGCCGATGGCGTGCACGCCCAGTAATGAGAACAGCATCATGCCGATGCCGGTCAGCACCGCGTGCACCACGAACAGCAGCGGGGCGACGAACAGGAACGAGAACTCAATCGGCTCGGTCACGCCGACCAGCAGCGAGGTCAGCGCCGCCGGGATCAGAATCGCTTTGGCAATGGCTTTACGCTCCGGCTTCGCGGTCATGTACATCGCCAGCGCCGCCGCAGGCAGGCCGAACATTTTGCTGATGCCGCGCGCGTCCCACACCACGGTGCTGCTGAGCTGCTTCACGTCCGGGCAGGCCATCTCGGCGAAGTAGATATTGCGCGCGCCCTGATAGGTCGTGCCGCATACCTCCTGCGTGCCGCCCAGTTCGGTATAGAGGAACGGGGTATAGACCAGATGGTGCAGGCCGGTTGGCACCAGAATGCGCTCAAGGAAACCGTAGATCGCCACGCCAAAGGATCCGGAACCTTTTATCGCCAGCGCTAAGGTACTGATGCCGTGCTGCGCGAATGGCCAGAGCTCGCTCATCACCACGCCGAGCAGCATGGAGACGGGGAGCATGACGATGGCGACAAAGCAGTGGCCGGAATAAATCGCCATTGCGCCGTTAAACTGTACGCCGGAGTATTTGTTGTACAGGTATCCTGAGAGCGCCCCGGTCAGTATCCCGGCGAACACGCCCATCTCCAGCACCTGCACGCCCAGCACCATGCTTTGCCCGGCCGCCTTCATCTGGTCTGCAGGCGCCAGCGCACCCTGCAGCTGCAGCGTGACGTTCATGGCGTTGATAAACACCACGAAGGTCACCAGACCGATCAGCGCCGCGTAGCCTTTATCCCGCGTGGCCAGGCCAATCGGAATGCCGACGGCAAACACCAGCGCCAGGTTAACCAGCACCGACACGGCAGATTTCGCAATCAGCTGGCCGATATTTTGAATGAAAGGATGCCCAAGAAACGGCAGATACTCGGCCAGATTGCCGTTACCCAGCACGTTACCAAAGGCGATAAACAGACCGACGATCGGTAAGATAAGTACCGGTCCGTACAATGATTTTCCGAAATTTTGTAGGGCGTTCACGGCTCGTTTCATGGCTTTCTCTCTTTGTGAACCGCGCACTCGGGGTGCGTCTCAGGCTTAAAATTAGCAGGCTGCAGGCGTTTCTATCCAGCTATCTTCTTGTTTTAAAAACAAATGACGTGAAAGGTAACATGTAACGTTCTGCGCTGTGATCGGTGTTGCAACACGGGACGGGCCTGTTGCACACGCCTGCGAGGCCTCTTCCAGAATCTAAAATTGGACTTTTTGAATTAATGAAACTTGCGGATAATACTTATCCGGACGACGACCAACAGGCTCCACGGGCCAGGGACAAAGGATGAAACCGTTTCGCTTAGCCGCGATCTCTCTCGCGCTACTTACCACGTTTACGCTTGCCGGCTGTGATAACAGCGACGATAAGCCTCAGGCTGCGGCTCCCGCGGCTTCAACTGCACCAGAACAGAAAACGCCGGTAAAACCCGACGCAGAAAAACTGGCTAAACTGGCCGCCCAGAGCCAGGGCAAAGAGCTGACGTTGCTCGATGCTTCCGAGGTGCAACTTGATGGCGCCGCCACGCTGGTGCTCACGTTTTCTGTCCCGCTGGATCCCGAGCAGGATTTCGCAAAGTCGGTTCACGTTGTAGATAAGAAAAGCGGCAAAGTTGACGGGGCATGGGAACTTGCGCCCAACCTCAAAGAGCTTCGCCTGCGCCATCTGGAGCCAAACCGCAATCTGGTCGTCACCGTTGAGCGTGGCCTGATAGCTTTGAACAAAGCGACCTTCGGCATCGATTACGAAAAAGCCCTGACCACCCGGGATGTTGAACCGACGGTCGGTTTCGCCAGCCGGGGCTCGCTGCTGCCGGGCAAAGTGGTGGAAGGTCTTCCGGTGATGGCGCTCAACGTCAACAACGTAGACGTGAACTTCTACCGCGTGAAGCCGGAGTCGCTGGCCTCGTTTGTCAGCCAGTGGGAATACCGTAACTCACTGACCAACTGGGAGTCCGACAACCTGCTAAAGATGGCGGAACTGGTCTATACCGGCCGTTTCGACCTCAACCCTTCGCGCAACACGCGTGAAAAATTGCTGTTGCCCCTGAAGGATATCAAACCGCTCCAGCAGTCTGGCGTTTATATCGCGGTGATGAATCAGGCCGGACACTACAACTACAGCAACGCGGCAACGCTCTTTACCCTGAGCGATATCGGCTTGTCGGCTCACCGCTACCATAACCGTCTGGACATCTTCACCCAGAGCCTGGAGAACGGTGCGGCGCAAACCGGCGTGACCGTGACGCTGCTGAATGACAAAGGGCAGACGCTTGCCGAGGCGAACAGCGATGCAGACGGCCACGCAAAGCTTGAGACCGACAAAGAAGCGGCGCTGATCCTCGCCAGTAAAGACGGCCAGACCACGCTGCTCGATCTCAAGCTGCCTGCGCTCGACCTGGCGGAGTTCGACATCGCCGGCAGCCCAGGCTACAGCAAGCAGTTCTTCATGTTTGGCCCGCGCGATCTCTATCGTCCGGGGGAAACGGTGATCCTCAACGGCCTGCTGCGCGACAGCGACGGAAAACCGCTGCCCGCCCAGCCGGTGAAACTCGACGTGCTGCGCCCGGACGGGCAGGTGGCGCGTACCATTGTGGTGCAGCCCGAAAACGGTCTCTATCGCTTTAACTATCCGCTCGATAGCGGCGCCCAGACCGGCATGTGGCATATCCGCGCCAATACCGGCGACAACCTGCAGCGGCTGTGGGACTTCCACGTCGAAGATTTTATGCCTGAGCGCATGGCGCTCAATCTGACCGGGCAAAAAGCGCCGGTGTCGCCGCAGGATAATGTCGATTTTAACGTGGTGGGGTATTACCTGTATGGCGCACCGGCGAACGGCAATTCTCTGCAGGGCCAGCTGTTCCTGCGTCCGCTGCGTGAGGCGGTCACCGCGCTGCCGGGCTTCCAGTTTGGTGATATCGCCGAAGAGAACCTGAGCCGCAGCCTGGATGAAGTGCAGCTTACCCTGGACGATCGGGGGCGCGGGCAGGTCACCACCGAAAGCCAGTGGAAAGAGGTGCACTCGCCGCTGCAGCTGATCCTGCAGGCCAGCCTGCTGGAGTCCGGCGGCCGTCCGGTAACGCGTCGCGCCGAGCAGGCAATCTGGCCGGCGGCTGAGCTGCCGGGTATTCGCCCGCAGTTTGCCAGCAAGGCCGTGTACGACTACCGCACTGATACCACCGTCAATCAGCCGATAGTGGATGAAAACGGCAACGCCAGCTTTGACATTGTCTATGCCGACGCAAGCGGGGCGAAAAAAGCAGTATCCGGGTTACAGGTTCGCCTGATCCGCGAGCGCCGCGACTACTTCTGGAACTGGTCCGAGAGCGACGGCTGGCAGTCTCAGTTTGACCAAAAAGATCTTGTTGAAGGCGAACAGGAACTGACCCTCAAGGCAGATGAAACCGGCAAAGTGACCTTCCCGGTGGAGTGGGGCTCTTATCGACTGGAAGTGAAAGCGCCCAACAATATGGTCAGCAGCGTACGCTTCTGGGCCGGGTACAGCTGGCAGGATAACAGCGACGGTACGGGTGCCGCGCGTCCTGACCGCGTCACCCTGAAACTCGATAAGCCGTCCTATCAGCCAGGCGATACGATTCAACTGCATATCGCAGCCCCGGCGGCGGGTAAAGGCTATGCGATGATCGAATCCAGCGAAGGGCCTCTGTGGTGGAAAGAGATCGACGTACCGGCAAACGGTCTGGATCTCTCCATTCCGGTGGATAAAGCCTGGAAACGCCACGATCTCTACCTCAGCACGCTGGTGGTTCGACCTGGCGACAAATCGAAATCCGCCACGCCGAAGCGCGCGGTCGGGCTGCTGCACCTGCCCATGGGCGATGAAAATCGCCGTCTGAACATCGCGCTGGATACGCCACAGAAAATGCGTCCTAATCAGACGCTGTCCGTGAAGGTAAAAGCCAGCGTGAAGGAAGGCACGGTGCCGCAAAAGGTGAACGTGCTGCTCTCGGCTGTCGATAGCGGCGTGCTGAACATAACCGATTACGTTACGCCCGATCCGTGGCAAGCCTTTTTCGGCCAGAAGCGCTACGGCGCGGACATCTATGATATTTACGGCCAGGTAATCGAAGGGCAGGGACGAATGGCCGCGCTGCGCTTTGGTGGCGACGGGGATGAACTTAATCGTGGCGGTAAGCCGCCGGTGAACCATGTCACCATTATTGCCCAGCAGGCACAGCCGGTGGAGCTGGATGCCAACGGTGAAGGCACCATCACGCTGCCGATTGGCGACTTCAACGGCGAGCTGCGCCTGATGGCGCAGGCGTGGACGGAGGATGATTTTGGCAGCAGCGAGAATAAGGTGATTGTGGCCGCGCCGGTCATCGCCGAGCTCAATACGCCGCGCTTCCTGGCAAGTGGCGATACCTCTCGACTGACGCTGGACCTGACTAACCTGACCGACCAGCCGCAAACGCTTAACGTGGCTCTGACCGCATCCGGCAAGCTGTCGCTGGAAGGCGCACAGCCGCAGCCCGTTCAGCTACCGCCGGGCGCGCGCAGCACGATGTTTATTCCGGTGCGTGCGCTGGAGGGCTACGGTGACGGTGAAATATCCGCGCAGGTGACGGGCCTGCAGCTGCCAGGCGAGACGTTTGCTCCGCAGCAGAAGAGCTGGAAGATTGGCGTGCGTCCGGCATTCCCGGCACAAACGGTCAATACCGGCGCCATGCTGAACCCGGGGGAGTCCTGGACCGCGCCGGCACAGCACATCACCGGCTTCTCGCCTGCCACGCTGCAGGGGCAGCTGCTTCTGAGCGGCAAACCGCCATTGAACCTGGCGCGCTATATCCGAGAGCTGCAGGCGTATCCGTATGGCTGCCTGGAGCAAACCACCAGCGGCCTCTTCCCGTCGCTCTATACCAACGCCGCGCAGCTGACGGCGCTGGGCATCAAGGGCGACACGGACGATAAACGCCGCGCGGCGATTGATATCGGTATTTCCCGTCTGCTGCAAATGCAGCGTGACGACGGCGGTTTTGCCCTGTGGGATAAAAATGGTCCGGAAGAGTACTGGCTGACCGCCTACGTGACTGACTTCCTGGTCCGCGCCGGTGAGCAGGGCTACAGCGTTCCGGCCGACGCGGTGAACAATGCCAATAGTCGTCTTCTGCGCTATCTGCAGGACCCGGGCATGATGTCCATCCGCTACAGCGACGACACCCAGGCCAGCAAGTTCGCCGTACAGGCCTATGCCTCGCTGGTGCTGGCGCGTCAACAGAAAGCCCCGCTCGGCGCACTGCGTGAAATCTGGGATCGCCACGGTCAGGCAGCCTCTGGCCTGCCGCTGATGCAGCTGGGCATGGCGCTGAAGCTGATGGGCGACGCCCCGCGCAGCCAGCAGGCGCTGGATCTGGCTCTCAAAACGCCGCGTAACGACAGCAAAAACTGGATGGCCGATTACGGCAGCCAGCTTCGCGATAACGCGCTGATGCTCTCTCTGCTGGAAGAGTACAAGCTTCTGCCGGATGCGCAAAACACGCTGCTTAACGCCTTGTCTGAAGAAGCGTTCAGCCAGCGCTGGCTGTCAACGCAGGAGAGCAACGCGCTGTTCCTTGCCGGACGTTCGCTGCAAACCTTGTCAGGTGCATGGCAGGCAACCGCCAGCTTCTCGGAACAACCGCTGAGCGGCGATAAATCGCAGGTACAAAACGTCAACGGTGACCAGCTTGGCGCGCTGCAGGTGACTAACACCGGTACAGCGCCGCTGTGGGTGCGTCTGGACAGCACCGGTTATCCGGAATATGCGCCTCAGCCAGCGTCCAACGTGCTGCAGGTAGAACGCCATATTCTGGCAACCGACGGCAGCAGTAGGTCACTCTCTTCCCTGAAGAGCGGTGAGCTGGTGCTGGTGTGGCTGGAAGTGAAAGCCAGCCAGAACGTGCCGGATGCGCTGGTGGTGGACCTGCTCCCGGCAGGGCTGGAGCTGGAAAACCAGAACCTGGCGAACAGCAGCGCAAGCCTGCAGGATAGCGGCAGCGAAGTGCAGAACCTGCTGAACCAGATGCAGCAGGCGGACATTCAGCATATGGAGTTCCGCGACGATCGCTTCGTGGCTGCGGTGCCGGTTAACGAAGGGCAGCCGGTTACGCTGGTCTATCTGGCGCGCGCCGTGACACCGGGGACCTATCAGGTGCCCGTACCGATGGTGGAGTCCATGTACGTTCCGCAGTGGCGTGCGACGGGTGCGGCCAGCGGCCCGCTGATTGTTGTTCCGTAACATGTCGATAGCACGTCTGATACGCTCCCGCTGGCTATGGCTGGCGGGAGCGCTTCTCGTTTTATGGGGTCTGGTTATTGCCGCCGACCGCCTGTGGCCGTTGCCTTTGAAAGAGGTTAACCCTGCACGCGTGGTTGTGGATGAGAAGGGCGCGCCGCTGTGGCGTTTCGCCGACAGAGAAGGAATCTGGCGCTATCCGGTTTCCATTGAAGAGGTTTCTCCCCGCTATCTTGAGGCCCTGATCCAGTACGAAGATCGCTGGTTCTGGGATCATCCAGGCGTAAACCCGTTCTCCGTGCTGCGCGCCGCCTGGCAGGATCTCAGTTCGGGCAAAGTCGTCTCTGGCGGCAGTACGCTCACCATGCAGGTGGCGCGGCTCCTTGACCCGCATCCGCGCACCTTTGGTGGCAAAGTTCGTCAGCTCTGGCGGGCGATGCAGCTGGAGTGGCATCTCTCCAAGCGCGACATCCTCACGCTGTACCTCAACCGTGCCCCTTTTGGCGGCACGCTGCAGGGCGTCGGGGCAGCAAGCTGGACCTATCTGGGAAAACCGCCCTCGCAGCTCAGCTATTCCGAAGCCGCTCTGCTGGCGGTGCTTCCCCAGGCGCCGAGCCGCTTGCGTCCGGACCGCTGGCCAGAACGCGCCGAAGCGGCGCGCAATAAAGTGCTCGACCGAATGGTGACGCAGGGCGTCTGGTCTGCAAAACAGGTCCGGGAATCCCGTGAGGAGCCGGTATGGCTGGCACCGCGGCAGATGCCGCAGCTGGCGCCGCTTTTTTCACGCATGATGCTCGGTAAAAGCCGCGAAACCAAAATTGTTACTACGCTCGATGCGGCCCTGCAGCGGCAGCTTGAAGAGCTGGCAATGAACTGGAAAACCCGTCTGCCTGCCCGCAGCTCGCTGGCGATGATCGTTGTCGATCATACGGACATGAAGGTGCGCGGCTGGGTTGGCTCTGTTGATATTAACGATGACACGCGATTTAGCCATGTCGATATGGTGAATGCGATCCGATCTCCGGGATCGGTACTGAAACCCTTTATTTACGGCATGGCCCTGGACGATGGCCTGATCCATCCTGCCTCGCTGCTGCAGGATGTACCCAGAAAAACGGGTGACTATCGCCCCGGTAATTTTGACAGCGGATTTCATGGCCCGGTCAGCATGAGCGAGGCGCTGGTACGCTCGCTTAACCTGCCAGCTGTGCAGGTGCTGGAAGCGTTCGGTCCAAAACGTTTTGCGGGCATGCTCAGCAACGCAGGGCTGCCGCTCATACTGCCTTCAGGCGCACAGCCGAACCTATCGCTGATTTTGGGCGGAGCTGGCGCGCGCCTGTCGGATATCACCGCGGCGTACAGCGCCTTTGCCCGACACGGAAAGGCGGGACGGCTGCGGCTGCGGCCGAGCGATCCGCTGGTTGAGCGTCCGCTGCTGTCGCCAGGCTCGGCGTGGATTATTCGCCGTATATTGGGCAATGAGGCGCAGCCCCTGCCGGATGGCGCTCTGCCGCAGATCGCGCCGCTGGCGTGGAAAACGGGTACCAGCTACGGCTACCGCGATGCCTGGGCTATCGGTTTAAATGCCCGTTACGTGATTGGCATCTGGACCGGCCGACCAGACGGTACGCCCGTTGCAGGGCAGTTTGGCTTCGCGAGCGCCGTTCCGCTGTTGAACCAGGTCAACAATCTGCTTCAGTCACGTTCGACGCTGGATGAAGCGCGACTGCCGCGCGATCCTCGCCCGGCAAGCGTAGGGCGAGGGGTGATCTGCTGGCCGGGCGGTCAATCGCTGCCGGAAGGCAGCGAAAACTGCCGCCGTCGCCTGTCAACCTGGCTGCTGGACGGCAGCGAGCCGCCTACGCTGCTGCTGCCGGGGCAGGAAGGCATCCGCGGCATTCGTTTCCCGGTCTGGCTGGATAAAACGGGCAAACGCGTTGCGGCAGATTGCCCTGATGCAAAAGAGAACGTTCTCGACGTCTGGCCGCTGCCGCTGGAGCCATGGCTACCCGCTGCGGAAAAAAGGGCGGCGCGTCTTCCTGATTCATCAGCCGACTGTCCGCCACTGGACAACAGCAATGCAGCGCCGCTGATCGTTTCGGGAGTCCGGGAGGGCGCGGTTATCAAACGCCTTCCTGGTGAAGGGAATATGACCCTTTCGCTAACCACTTCGGGAGGAGAAGGCCAGCGCTGGTGGTTCTTAAATGGGGAACCTCTGGAAGGTCGCCAAAAGAACTATTCATTCAAATTATCCTTGCCTGGTAATTATCAATTAGTTGTATTGGATGAATCTGGCCAGACGGCAACGGTGAATTTCGAATTAGATCGTTAAGAGGTACTCCAGAAGAGTTAGCTTGATAATTATCAAATGCTCGTTCCTTCAAAAACCCGAGAATGCGTTTTTATTTGAAGGAACGAGCAATGAACAAAGATAAAAGTCAGGAAGAAGACTTATTACACGGTATTTCTCGTCGTCATTTTATTCAGGCAGGGTCGGCACTGGCGACCCTGCCGTTTGTTGTGACGACGGGAAACGTGCAGGCAAAGGTCCCGGCATCATCAGAGAGCCTGCCTGAGGAAAAAGTTGTACAGACGTGCAGCACGTTTGACTGTGGCGGAAAATGCGATATCCGCGCTCACGTTAGCGACGGCGTAGTCACCCGAATCTCCACGCGTCCGGATAATGAATTAGATCCTCAAATGCCCGTTATGCGCGCCTGCGTTCGTGGTCGCGCCTACAGAAAATTTGTATATCATCCAGACCGTCTGAAATATCCGATGAAGCGCGTGGGAAAACGCGGGGAAGGTAAGTTCGAACGTATTTCATGGGATGAAGCCACCACGCTTATTGCCAGCCAATTAAAAACGCTTACACAAAAATATGGCGCCGCATCGCGCTATGTCCATGTGGGCACTGCGGTTTCAGGCGGCACCTTTTCCGGCGATAAAATGGTCCGTCGTCTGCTCAACATGACCGGTGGCTATCTTGAAAGTTATCACTCGGTCAGTATGGGCAACACGGCGGCGGCAACGCCTTATACCTACGGCACCGCCGCCAGCGGCAGTTCGCTGGATACGTTACTGGACACAAAGCTGGTCATCCTCTGGGGGCATAACCCTACGGAGACCATATTCGGCCACAGCAACTACTTCTTCCAGAAGATGAAGCAAAACGGCACCCGATTTATTGTGGTCGATCCCCGTTATTCCGATACCGTTTCATCGCTTGCCGATCAATGGATACCGCTGCTTCCCACTACCGATAACGCGCTAATGGATGCGATGATGTACACGATCGTCACGGAAAATCTGCACGATCGCGAGTTTATCGACCGCTATACCCTGGGCTTTGACGAGTCCTCTATGCCGGAAGGCGTACCGGCCAATGAATCTCTGTTCGCCTATCTGAGCGGTGCCAAAGACGGCGTGGCGAAAACGCCAGAGTGGGCGGAAAAAATCACCCACGTGCCTGCGCAGACCATCCGCCAGCTGGCGCGGGACTACGCAACCACCAAACCCGCCGCGCTGATTCAGGGCTGGGGACCGCAGCGACATAACTGCGGCGAGCGCACCGCGCGCGGCTCGACGTTACTGGCAACCCTGACCGGCAACGTCGGGGTGAAAGGCGGTTGGGCGGCAGGCTACGGCGGCTGCGCTAACCGAAAATTTGCGGCGGGCCCCGAGATGCCGGATAACCCGGTGAAAGCCAAAATATCGGTGATGAACTGGGTTCAGGCCGCCGATGATGCGTCAAAGGTAACGCCGGACGTCGGCTTGAAGGATGCCGAGAAGCTCGATAGCAATATTCGTATTCTGTTCTCGCTGGCGGGCAACTACCTGGCGAACCAGAACCCTGATCTTCACCAGGCCACGCGCGTTCTGAAAGATGAGTCGAAAATTCAGTTTATCGTCGCAAGCGATCTGTTCATGACGCCAAGCGCAAAATACGCCGATCTGCTGCTGCCGGAAACCAGCTTTATGGAGCGCTGGAACATTGGGGAAACCTGGGGCACGGCAAGCTATCTCATCCTTTCAGAAAAACTGATTGAACCCGAATTTGAACGCCGTTCGGACTACGACTGGCTGCGCGACGTTGCCGCTAAGCTGGGCATAGAGCATGCATTCAGCGAGGGGCGGGACGAGAAGGGCTGGATTGAGCACATCTGGGAGCAAACGCGGCTGGCGATGCCGGACGAAAATCTTCCCGACTTCGCAACGCTGCAAAAAACGCGTCAGCATCTGTTCAAAAGCGCGCCGTTCGTCGCCTTTGAAGACAACATACGCGATCCGCAACATCACCCGTTCCCGACGCCGTCCGGGAAGATTGAGATCTTCTCGAAGCGCCTGTACGACATGCATCATCCGGAAATTCCGGCGCTGTCGCACTATGTGCCTGCCCACGAGGGGCCGGAGGATGAGCTGACGAAAACCTTCCCGCTCCAGCTGATTACCTGGAAAGGTAAAAACCGCGCCAATTCGACGCAGTATGCCAACCCGTGGCTGATTGAGGCGCAGCAGCAGAAGCTGTGGATTAACCCGCAGGATGCACAACAGCGCGGTATAGCCCAGGGCGACGCCGTGCGTATTCATAACGCGCGCGGCGTATGCGAGATCCCCGCGGAGGTTACGCCGCGCATTATTCCGGGCGTGGTGGCGATGCAGGCGGGTGCCTGGTGGCAGCCGGACGAGCAGGGTATTGATAAAGGCGGTTGCGCGAACGTGCTCAGTTCAGCCCGTATCACCGCGCTGGCGAAAGGGAATTCACATCAAACCATGCTGGTGGAGGTAGCGAAAGCATGAGTCAGTTCAAACACTACGCGCCGGTCAGCGACAAACAGCTGGGCTTTTATATCGACTCGTCGCGCTGCTCCGGGTGTAAAGCCTGCCAGGTGGCCTGCAAAGATAAAAATAATCTTGAAGTCGGGCGTCGGTTCCGCCGCGTGTACGAAGTCAACGGCGGAAACTTCATCCCAACCGGCCAGGGCGGCGTCAGCAATAACGTTTTTGCCTACACGCTCTCTATTTCCTGTAACCACTGTGCAGATCCCATCTGTACTAAAAACTGCCCGACCACCGCGATGCACAAGCGGCCGGGGGATGGCATCGTGCGCGTTGATACGGACAAGTGCGTTGGATGCGGATACTGCGCATGGTCATGCCCGTACGGCGCGCCACAGCTCAACGAGCAAACCGGACAGATGTCGAAATGCGATCTCTGCGTGGATCTGCAGGCTAAGGGGGAGCAGCCCGTCTGCGTGGCAACCTGTCCGCTGGAAGCAATCAAATTCGGCCCGATAGATGAACTACGGGCGAAGTACGGTACGGTCTGTGACGTAAAGGGCTTACCTGATTCCTCCATCACAAAACCGAATCTGGTCATCAAGGCGCATTCGGGTTCAGAGAAAGAGGGGAAACATCATGCATGAGTTGCCGCTGCTGATATTTACACTATTCCTGCAGGGATCGGTTGGCGTGACGCTCTGGCTGGCGCTTGGTAGCGCGACCTCTTCGCCGCGCAGCGTGATATCCGCCGCCGCGGGGGCGTTTGTTCTTGCCAGCCTTGGGCTTCTCGCCTCGGCGCTGCATATGGGCTACCCGCTTAATGCCCTGAACGCGCTGCGCCATGTTTCCAGCTCCTGGCTGAGCCGTGAAATCATTTTTGCCAGCCTCTATCTGGCGGCGCTGGGCCTTGCAATTCTGCTCTTGTTTGCGAATAAGCCCGGCTGGAAGCTGCTTCTGGTTGTTGCGGGTATTATTGGACTGGTGGATGTGTTCTGCATGGCGCAAATCTACATGCATGCCTCCGTCGTGACGTGGCAGCACGTTAACACGCTGGTGCTGTTTATGGGATCGGTGGGGATTATGGGTTCGGCCTGTATGGCTGCCAGGGCAAAAAATCACCGCGCTGCGGTCGCGATTGTCGTTCTGCTGGTCCTTGCACGCCTGCTTATGCAACCCGTCTGGCTGGCTGATATTTACGCCGCTGACAGCAGCGTCGTGACGTTCCCGCATGCTCCTTTGCAGATGCTTGAACAGCTTCGCGCCGTACACTTGCTGAGCTGGTGCGTCTCCGTTCTCGGCATGCTCTGCTTTGCAGCGGGTGGGCTGAAGTCCGCACGCGGCACGATGCTGATAGGGAGCGCACTGCTGATTGTCGGCGAACTGATGCTGCGCTTCGTTTTCTTCAGTATCGGCTGATGGTGGATCTGAGCTTTGGCCCGGCGGTGGACGTGACGCAGGAATGCGTCCGTCGCCGCTTCCGCCGCGCCTCCTGTCGTGCCTGTGCGGACGTTTGTCCCGCGCAGGTCTTCTCGTTTTCGGATACCGGCGTCTCGATAGAGAAAAGCCTCTGCATAGAATGCGGTGACTGCCTGTTTGTCTGTCCGACAGAGGCGATTACCGGCATCGCGCCGCGAAAACGATTTCTCAAGAACGACACGCTCGCTGGGCCTTTTACCGCACGCGCGGCCACCATTCACGAATTGTTGCTCTGGCACGCGGTGCATGGCGTTCGCTTTATCAGCCTTGAAGCGGAGCAATATCCCGCATGGATGACGGCGCTTGCCGGGCTTAACCTTGTCCTGCGTCGACGAGGTGAAACCGTCTGGGGTTTTAAACCCTGGGAGAAATATGAGGTAAACGTCGCGCGTCGGGCGCTTATTCATATCCCGCAAGAGGACGTTACGGCCTGCGCCGTGCAGCCCGGGAAACGAGCGCAGCGTGCGGCTTTCCCCGATATCAGTGAAGCGGATATTGTTCTCAACGCCGAGAAATGCATGCTGTGCGGTGCCTGCTGGCGAAGCTGCTCTGAAAACGCGATTCGTTTTGAGCAGCACGTGCTGATCGTCGAGGCTGCACGCTGTACCGGCTGCGGAGGATGCGAGGCGGTCTGTCAGCATCACGCGCTTGAGGTAACGAATAAAGAATCGAAAGCATCGATAACAACCTATCCGACGTATGCGGCTACCTGTACCGCGTGTCACCGTCCGTTCTGGTCGTTTCATCCTGACCAGAAGCAGTGTGCGCTTTGTCTGCACCACCCGCACGGCATGAGAAACCCGGACTGTTGCTAATATTCGTCTCATTTTAAAAAAATGTTATGTGGAACCATAGGCAATGGCGCTATTGCTCATTATAATCCGCGCCACACCATACTCCGGTATGCAAAACAACAGAACATTTGACAGAGGTTATCATGGCTATTGAACGTACTTTTTCCATCATCAAGCCAAACGCGGTGGCAAAAAACGTTATTGGCAGCATCTTCTCTCGCTTTGAATCAGCAGGGTTTAAGATCGTTGGCACCAAAATGCTGCACCTGACCGTTGAGCAGGCTCGCGGTTTCTATGCTGAGCACGAAGGTCGCCCATTCTTTGACGGTCTGGTCGAGTTCATGACTTCTGGCCCGATCGTCGTATCCGTACTGGAAGGCGAAAACGCGGTACAGCGTCACCGCGACCTGCTGGGTGCAACCAACCCGGACAACGCGCTGGCAGGTACTCTGCGCGCGGACTACGCGGACAGCTTCACCGAGAACGGCACCCACGGTTCCGACTCTGTTGAATCTGCCGCTCGCGAAATCGCGTTCTTCTTCGCAGAAGGCGAAGTGTGCGCTCGCACTCGCTAATATTTTCGTAAATGCCGCGTGCAAACGTGGCATCCCTGCGCCAGACTTTGTACAATGCAACGCCCCGGATGAGCAAACTGCTTTCCGGGGCGTTTCTTTTCAACCCTCCACGGGCCATAACGTGTAACAACGAGGCCGGAAAAAATTATGTCTGAATTAGTGAATACCTCCGAAGTCGCCATTCCTGCGGTTCCAAATAAAAATGGAAAAATCAACCTGCTGGATCTGAACCGTCAGCAGATGCGCGAGTTCTTCAAAGATATGGGTGAGAAGCCGTTTCGTGCCGATCAGGTAATGAAATGGATGTACCACTATTGCAGCGACAACTTTGATGACATGACGGACATCAACAAAGTGCTGCGCAACAAGCTCAAAGAAGTGGCTGAAATCCGCGCTCCTGAAGTCGTGGAAGAACAGCGCTCATCCGATGGCACCATCAAGTGGGCGATTGCCGTGGGCGATCAGCGCGTTGAGACTGTCTATATTCCGGAAGATGACCGCGCCACGCTGTGCGTCTCTTCTCAGGTAGGATGCGCGCTGGAGTGCAAATTCTGCTCTACCGCGCAGCAAGGCTTTAACCGTAACCTGCGCGTGTCTGAAATTATCGGCCAGGTGTGGCGTGCTGCGAAGATCGTTGGCGCGGCAAAAGTGACCGGCACCCGTCCAATCACCAACGTGGTGATGATGGGGATGGGCGAGCCGCTGCTGAACCTGACCAACGTGGTTCCGGCGATGGAAATCATGCTCGACGACTTCGGTTTTGGTCTGTCCAAGCGTCGCGTAACGCTCTCTACCTCTGGCGTAGTGCCTGCTCTGGACAAACTCGGCGACATGATTGACGTGGCGCTGGCCATCTCCCTGCATGCGCCGAACGATGCCATCCGTGACGAAATTGTACCGATCAACAAAAAGTACAACATCGAAACCTTCCTCGCCGGTGTTCGCCGTTACCTGGAAAAATCCAATGCGAACCAGGGCCGCGTGACCATCGAATACGTGATGCTCGATCACGTGAACGACGGCACCGAGCACGCGCACGAGCTGGCGGAGCTGCTGAAAGATACGCCGTGTAAGATTAACCTGATCCCATGGAACCCGTTCCCGGGCGCGCCGTACGGCCGTAGCTCGAACAGCCGAATTGACCGCTTCTCCAAGGTATTAATGGAGTACGGCTTCACCACCATCGTGCGTAAAACCCGTGGTGATGATATCGATGCGGCATGCGGACAGCTGGCGGGCGACGTCATCGACCGTACCAAACGTACGCTGCGTAAGCGCATGCAGGGTGAGACCATCGCGGTCAAAGCTGTTTGATTATTATGCTTCACGGCGCATTCTCTGCGCCGTGAAGCATAATCTTACTGAATAATCAGCCAAATTCGTGTTGATTGATTAATAATTACGGTGCGTTTCATACGACTTTCGGGCAGTATGTAACGACGTAACAACAGTTTAGCCACGCGGGCAGAGCTGCACTGTCATCTCCGGGCTGACAGTCTTATACTCTCTGTTCAAGGTTAACTGACCAGAAGTTTCGCGGTGCGGGTGGCATTGTGACTCACCGGCACCTGAACCCTTATTTTCACGTACCAGTAGTTGTAGCGAATGAATACTGAAGCCACTCACGACCAAAATGAAGCACTCTCCACTGGCGTTCGTCTTCGCAACGCCCGTGAACAACTCGGACTCAGCCAGCAAGCTGTTGCAGAACGCTTGTGCCTGAAGGTTTCCACGGTTCGCGATATTGAAGAAGATAAGGCGCCTGCCGATCTGGCTTCAACATTTCTGCGCGGTTATATCCGCTCATACGCAAAACTGGTGCATATCCCCGAAGAAGAATTACTGCCGATGATGGAGAAGCAGGCGCCGGTTCGTGCAGCAAAAGTTGCGCCGATGCAGACCTTCTCTCTGGGTAAACGTCGTAAAAAGCGTGACGGCTGGCTGATGAGCTTTACCTGGCTGGTGCTGTTTGTGGTTGTCGGCCTGACGGGCGCATGGTGGTGGCAAAATCACAAGGCGCAGCAGGAAGAGATCACCACGATGGCCGATCAGTCCTCGGCTGAGCTGAATCAATCCGGAAATGATAACGCGCAGAGCGTGCCTCTGAGTACTGAAGGCGCGGCAACCTCCAGCGAACCACAGACGGCGGCGACAGATACGCCAGCAACCGATGCTGCACAGACGCCAGAAGCCACGGCCAGCGCGGGCTCTGCGCCTCAAACTCAGGACCCGAACGCGGTGGTTTCGCCTTCCCAGGCTAACGTTGATACCGCTCCGGCAGCAACAGCGAATGACAGTGCCGCTTCACTGCCTACGGACCCGGCCGGCACCGCAGCGCCTGCTGCCGATCCAAACGCGCTGGTGATGAATTTCAGCGCCGACTGCTGGTTAGAAGTGACCGACGCAACGGGCAAAAAGCTGTTCAGCGGCCTGCAGCGTAAAGACGGCACGTTAAACCTAACCGGTCAGGCACCGTATAAACTTAAAATCGGCGCTCCGGCAGCGGTTCAGATCCAGTATCAAGGAAAACCTGTCGACCTGAGCCGCTTTATCAGAACTAACCAGGTTGCGCGTCTTACCGTTAATGCCGAACAATCAGCAGCACAGTAACAGACGGGCTACGCGGGAGATTTTTCATGCATAACCAGGCTCCGATTCAACGTAGAAAATCGAAACGGATTTACGTTGGGAATGTGCCAATCGGCGACGGCGCGCCTATCGCCGTCCAGTCGATGACCAATACGCGCACCACGGATGTGGAAGCGACGGTCAATCAAATCAAAGCATTAGAGCGCGTGGGTGCGGACATTGTTCGCGTTTCCGTGCCGACAATGGATGCCGCTGAGGCGTTTAAGCTGATCAAACAGCAGGTCAGCGTGCCGCTGGTTGCGGATATTCACTTCGACTACCGCATTGCGCTGAAGGTCGCTGAATACGGCGTCGACTGCCTGCGTATTAACCCAGGCAACATCGGCAACGAAGAGCGTATCCGCATGGTGGTGGACTGCGCCCGCGATAAAAATATTCCTATCCGTATCGGCGTCAACGCCGGTTCACTGGAAAAAGATCTCCAGGAAAAATACGGTGAGCCAACGCCTCAGGCGCTGCTCGAATCCGCCATGCGTCACGTAGATCATCTGGATCGTCTTAACTTCGATCAGTTCAAGGTAAGCGTCAAAGCGTCCGATGTTTTCCTGGCAGTAGAGTCCTATCGCCTGCTGGCAAAACAGATCGAACAGCCGCTGCACCTTGGGATCACCGAAGCCGGTGGCCTGCGCAGCGGTTCTGTTAAGTCTGCGATTGGTCTGGGCCTGCTGCTCTCCGAAGGGATCGGTGATACGCTGCGCGTCTCGCTGGCGGCGGATCCGGTAGAAGAGATCAAGGTCGGTTTCGATATCCTGAAATCACTGCGTATCCGCGCGCGCGGGATCAACTTCATTGCCTGCCCAACCTGTTCGCGTCAGGAATTTGACGTGATCGGCACGGTAAATGCCCTGGAGCAGCGTCTGGAAGACATCATCACCCCTATGGACGTGTCCATTATCGGGTGCGTGGTGAACGGTCCGGGCGAAGCGCTGGTGTCAACCCTGGGCGTGACCGGCGGCAACAAGAAAAGTGGTCTCTATGAAGATGGCGTTCGCAAAGATCGTCTGGATAATAGTGACATGATCGACCAGCTTGAAGCCCGCATTCGCGCCAAGGCGACGATGCTGGATGAAGCGCAGCGCATCAGCGTTCAGCAGGTTGAAAAATAACGTGATGGGAAGCCGCGAGCTTCCCATGTATGATTGAACCCATTCTTTGGGTTTTTTTTGTATATAGAAAGAGAATAAACGTGGCAAAGAACATTCAAGCCATCCGCGGCATGAACGATTATCTGCCTGGCGAAACCGCCATCTGGCAGCGCATTGAAGGCACACTGAAACAGGTGCTCGGCAGCTACGGTTACAGCGAAATCCGTTTGCCGATTGTAGAGCAGACCCCGTTATTCAAACGCGCTATCGGTGAAGTGACCGACGTGGTTGAAAAAGAGATGTATACCTTTGAGGATCGCAACGGCGACAGCCTGACCCTGCGTCCGGAAGGTACGGCGGGCTGCGTACGCGCCGGCATCGAACATGGTCTTCTGTACAATCAGGAGCAGCGCCTGTGGTATATCGGCCCAATGTTCCGCCACGAACGTCCGCAGAAAGGCCGTTATCGCCAGTTCAACCAGCTGGGTGTGGAAGTCTTCGGCCTGCAGGGGCCAGACATCGACGCCGAGCTGATCATGCTGACTGCCCGCTGGTGGCGCGCGCTCGGTATCTCTGAGCATGTTTCACTGGAGCTGAACTCTATTGGCTCTCTTGAAGCGCGCGCTAACTACCGCGATGCGCTGGTTGCCTTCCTGGAACAGCATAAAGACAAGCTTGATGAAGACTGCAAGCGTCGTATGTACAGCAACCCGCTGCGCGTTCTCGATTCCAAGAATCCGGACGTACAGGCGCTGCTGAACGATGCGCCTGCGCTGGGCGATTACCTCGACGAGGATTCACGCGAGCACTTTGCCGGCCTGTGCAAGCTGCTGGAAGCCGCGGGCATTGCCTATACCGTTAACCAGCGCCTGGTGCGCGGTCTGGACTACTATAACCGTACCGTTTTTGAATGGGTCACCTCGAGCCTGGGTTCGCAAGGAACGGTCTGCGCAGGCGGTCGTTATGACGGCCTGGTTGAGCAGCTGGGTGGTCGCGCTGCGCCGGGTGTCGGTTTTGCAATGGGCCTTGAGCGACTTGTTTTGCTGGTTCAGGCAGTTAATCCGGAATTTAAAGCAGATTCCGTTGTCGATATATACCTGGTGGCCTCAGGTGCGGATACGCAGCCTGCGGCGATGCAGCTTGCCGAACGCGTGCGTGATGCACTGCCGGACGTTAAGCTGATGACCAACCATGGCGGCGGCAACTTCAAAAAACAGTTTGCTCGTGCCGATAAGTGGGGCGCAAGTATCGCACTGGTGCTGGGTGAGTCCGAAGTGGCTAACGGCGAAGTGGTGGTAAAAGACCTGCGCTCTGGTGAGCAAACAACGGTAACGCAGGACGGCGTTGCGGCGCACTTGCGCACTCTATTGGGCTAAGGAGAAAGACGGCGTGGAAATGTACGAAAACGAACACGATCAGGTCGATGCGATTAAACGCTTCTTTGCTGAGAACGGCAAAGCCCTGGTTGTTGGGGTTATTTTAGGTGTGGGTGCCTTAGTTGGCTGGCGCTACTGGAACAACCATCAGGCTGATTCCGCGCGCGGCTCGTCTCTGAGCTACGAAAATACCGTTAGCGCGATTCGTGCTGACCAGCCACAGACGCTGACGGCGGCAGAGAAATTTGCTGCGGACAATAAAAACACCTACGGTGCGTTGGCCGCGCTGGAAGTGGCTCAGCAGTACGTTGATAAGAACGAGCTGGACAAAGCCGCTACACAGCTGTCGCAGGGGCTTGCGGCTGCAAGCGATGATAATCTGAAAGCGGTCATCACTCTGCGCCTGGCGCGTATCCAGGTTCAGCAGAAAAAAGCTGATGAAGCGCTGAAAACGCTCGATACCATCAAAGGCGAAGGCTTTGCTGCCATCGTTGCCGATCTTCGCGGTGAAGCACTGCTGAGCAAAGGTGACAAAGCGGGCGCGCGTAAAGCGTGGCAAGCTGGCGTAGACAGCAACGCTTCACCTGCGCTGAGCGAAATGATGCAGATGAAAATAAATAATTTGTCCGTCTGAGAGGGACCCGATGCAATTGCGTAAATTACTTCTGCCAGGACTGCTTTCCGTTACGTTATTGAGTGGCTGTTCACTGTTCAGTGGCGAAGAAGATGTTGTCAAAATGTCCCCGCTGCCGACGGTTGAAAACCAGTTTACGCCGTCCACCGCTTGGGACGTCTCCGTGGGTGACGGTATTGGTGACTTTTATTCCAACCTGCATCCGGCATATGCGGACAGCGTTGTCTATGCCGCCGACCGTAAAGGCACCGTGAAAGCGGTCAATGCCGACGACGGGAAAGAGGTGTGGTCCGTTAACCTGGCGGAAAAAGACGGCTGGTTCTCCCGTAAGCCTGCACTGCTGTCTGGCGGCCTGACCGTTGCCGGCGGTCACGTCTACGTAGGTAGTGAAAAGGCGCAGGTTTATGCGCTGAACAGCAGCGACGGTTCTATTGCCTGGCAAACAACCGTTGCCGGTGAATCCCTGTCTCGTCCAGTGGTGAGCGACGGTCTGGTGCTGATTCATACCAGCAACGGCCAGCTGCAGGCGCTGAACGAAGCTGACGGTCTGGTAAAATGGACGGTTAACCTGGATATGCCAGCGCTCTCCCTGCGCGGTGAATCCGCGCCGGCAACGGCGTTTGGTGCGGCCATTGTTGGTGGTGACAACGGTCGCGTGAGCGCCGTGCTGATGCAGCAGGGCCAGATGATTTGGCAGCAGCGTATCTCCCAGGCGACCGGTTCTACTGAGATCGACCGTCTGAGCGACGTAGATACAACGCCGGTTATCGCTGACGGTGTCGTTTACGCCCTGGCCTACAACGGCAACCTGACCGCGCTGGACCTGCGCAGCGGCCAGATCATGTGGAAACGTGAGCTGGGTTCCGTGAATGATTTCGTTGTTGATGGCAACCGTATCTATATGGTTGACCAGAACGATCGCCTGCTGGCACTGAGCACTGACGGTGGCGTGACGCTGTGGACGCAAAGCGATCTGCTGCACCGTCTGCTGACGTCACCGGCCCTGTACAACGGTAGCCTGGTGGTGGGTGATAGCGAAGGTTACATGCACTGGATTGACCCTGAAACGGGCCGCTTCACGGCGCAGCAAAAAGTCGACAGTTCCGGTTTCCTGACGGACCCGGTTGTGGCTGACGGCAAACTGCTGATTCAGGCAAAAGACGGCACGCTGTACGCGATCACGCGTTAATTAACCGGCGGTTGTAGTATACTAAACGGCTCCTGTTCACTCAGGAGCCGTTTTGACATTTTTAAAAACGCCGCAAAAGCGACGTTTATTTGAATTTTATGAGGCTTCAAACATGGTACCTGTGGTCGCGCTTGTCGGGCGCCCTAACGTTGGAAAATCCACTCTTTTTAACCGTTTAACACGCACCCGTGATGCGCTGGTTGCGGATTTCCCGGGGCTGACGCGTGACCGTAAGTACGGTCGTGCAGAGGTGGAAGGACGCGAGTTCATCTGTATCGATACCGGTGGTATTGACGGTACGGAAGACGGCGTTGAAACCCGCATGGCGGAACAGTCTCTGCTGGCGATTGAAGAAGCGGACGTGGTGCTGTTCATGGTGGATGCCCGTGCTGGCCTGATGCCTGCAGACTCCGCTATTGCAAAACACCTGCGCGCGCGTGAAAAGCCAACCTTCCTGGTGGCGAACAAAACTGACGGCATTGATGCCGATCAGGCCGTTGCGGATTTCTGGTCTTTAGGGCTGGGTGACATCTACCCGATTGCGGCCTCTCACGGTCGTGGCGTGACCAGCCTGCTTGAAACCGTTCTTCTGCCGTGGGTTGACGAAGTGAATCCACCGGAAGAAGTGGACGAAGACGCAGAGTACTGGGCGCAGTTCGAAGAAAGTGAAGAGGGCGAAGAAGAGCCTGAAGACACCTTCAACCCGCAGGATCTGCCTATCAAGCTGGCTATCGTGGGGCGTCCAAACGTAGGTAAGTCTACGCTTACTAACCGTATTCTCGGTGAAGAGCGCGTTGTGGTTTACGACATGCCGGGCACCACGCGCGACAGTATCTACATTCCCATGCAGCGCGATGAACGTGAGTTTGTCCTCATCGACACTGCGGGCGTGCGCAAGCGCGGGAAGATCACTGACGTGGTGGAAAAATTCTCCGTCATTAAAACGCTGCAGGCAATCGAAGATGCCAACGTGGTGCTGCTGGTTATCGACGCGCGCGAAGGTATTTCCGATCAGGATCTCTCTCTGCTCGGCTTTATCCTGAATAGTGGGCGCTCACTGGTTATCGTGGTTAACAAGTGGGATGGCCTGAGCAACGAAGTGAGAGAGCAGGTGAAAGAGACCCTGGACTTCCGTCTGGGCTTTATCGACTTCGCTCGCGTGCACTTCATCTCTGCGCTGCACGGTAGCGGCGTGGGCAACCTGTTCGAATCCGTTCGCGAAGCCTATGACAGCTCGACCCGTCGTCAGAGCACCGCTATGCTGACCCGTATCATGAACATGGCTGCAGAAGACCATCAGCCGCCATTGGTTCGCGGTCGTCGCGTTAAGCTGAAATATGCTCACGCCGGTGGTTACAACCCGCCAATCGTGGTGATTCACGGTAACCAGGTAAAAGACCTGCCGGATTCCTACAAGCGCTATCTGATGAACTACTTCCGCAAATCCCTGGACGTGATGGGTACGCCTATTCGTATTCAGTTCAAGGAAGGGGAAAACCCGTTTGCGAACAAGCGTAACACCCTGACGCCAAACCAGATGCGTAAGCGTAAGCGTTTGATTAAGCATATTAAGAAAAGCAAATAATCACTGCCTGTCTCACAAAACCCGCGCCAGTCGCGGGTTTTTTTCGTCCTTTCACACCGCCAGCTATCCCTGTGTGATGTCAATCACTATTCGCTTTTAACCATCTTTAAATCCAGAAAAGTAGACAATCATCGAATTTTCGTCTTAAAGTCCAGGGTCCGGTACTAGACAAAACTAGCGCCTGGTTATCAAATGGTTAACTAATTTTTCGCCGCATGTAAAAAATCGGTCAGATACGTAACTGGCCGGCGTACATGCTGGTGTTTACAAGCACGACACATACCTTTTCGGGAGAATTATGCAATCCTCTGTTAATCAAAAAGAAAGCCGAACGTTCTTCGGCCATCCGTATCCGCTCGGTTCGCTGTTCTTTACCGAGATGTGGGAACGTTTCTCGTTTTACGGCATTCGCCCGCTACTGATCCTGTTTATGGCGGCCACCGTTTATGACGGCGGGATGGGGCTGGCGCGTGAAAACGCTTCGGCGATTGTGGGGATCTTTGCCGGTACCATGTACCTGGCGGCGCTGCCGGGCGGCTGGCTGGCGGATAACTGGCTCGGTCAGCAAAAAGCCGTCTGGTACGGATCAATCCTGATTGCGCTCGGCCACATGTCGATTGCGCTCTCTGCCTTTATGGGCGACAACCTGTTCTTTATCGGCCTGATGTTCATTGTGCTCGGCTCTGGTCTGTTCAAAACCTGTATCTCGGTGATGGTCGGGACCCTGTACAAAAAGGGCGATGCGCGTCGTGACGGCGGCTTTTCGCTGTTCTACATGGGCATCAACATGGGCTCATTCATTGCGCCATTGATTTCCGGCTGGCTGATTAAATCTCACGGCTGGCACTGGGGCTTTGGTATCGGCGGTATCGGGATGCTGGTGGCGCTGATCATCTTCCGCATTTTTGCCGTTCCGGCGATGAAACGCTACGACAGCGAAGTCGGCCTGGATTCCACCTGGAACAGCCCGGTGGTAAAACGCAACGGCGTAGGCGCATGGCTGCTGGCGCTGGCGGTAGGCGTTGCCGTCATCGTGACGCTGATTGCGCAGGGCGTGATTGTGATCAACCCGGTTGCGGTTGCCAGCGTGCTGGTTTACGTGATTGCCGCTTCCGTTGCGCTCTATTTTATCTACCTGTTCATTTTCGCGGGTCTGAACCGTAAAGAGCGCGCCAGACTGCTGGTCTGCTTTATCCTGCTGGTCTCCGCCGCGTTCTTCTGGTCCGCGTTTGAGCAAAAGCCTACGTCGTTCAACCTGTTTGCCAACGACTACACTAACCGTACGATCGGCAGTTTTGAAATCCCGGCGGTGTGGTTCCAGTCGATTAACGCCCTGTTTATTATCCTGCTGGCCCCGGTGTTCAGCTGGGCATGGCCTAAGCTCGCGAGCATGAACATTCGCCCGAGCAGCATCACCAAGTTTGTCATTGGTATTCTGTGCGCGGCGGCAGGTTTTGGCCTGATGATGCTCGCTGCACAAAACGTGCTGAACAACGGTGGGGCAGGCGTGTCCCCGTTCTGGCTGGTGGGCAGCATTCTGATGCTCACCCTCGGCGAGCTGTGCCTGAGCCCGATTGGTCTGGCGACCATGACCCTGCTGGCACCGGACAGAATGCGCGGTCAGATGATGGGCCTGTGGTTCTGCGCAAGTGCGCTGGGTAACCTGGCGGCTGGCCTGATTGGCGGCCACGTGAAGGCCGATCAGCTGGATATGCTGCCCGATCTCTTCGCGCGCTGCTCCATCGCGCTGCTGATTTGTGCTGCGGTTCTGATCGTCCTCATTGTTCCGGTGCGCCGCATGCTGGAAAATGCGCAGACTAAGCCGGCCTCTGACGCCTGATAAACCTCGATCATGCCGGGGTAAGGTTATGCCCCGGCAATTTACTTAACGAGGTAAGACTATGCTGTTAGGGTTTGTTGGTCTTGGGGCCGTGGTTGAAACGGCGTACCTGCCCGCAATACGAAAACTTTTTGATACTCCCCCTCACTGTTTAGGCTTTGATATCCAGCCCGTAAAACAGCCGGAGGGCATAACGCGCTGCGCCACGCTGTCTGAACTTCTCTCCCAGCCGCTTGATACCCTGTTTATTACCACGTCGTCGCTGCACCATCTTGAGGTGCTTGAACAGGCTCTCGCCTCATCGGTTTCCCGCATCGTGGTTGAAAAACCGATTGTCTCCACGCTTCCTCAAACGGAAAAACTCAATGCGCTGCTGGCGAACCCTGACGCCGCCTCCCGCGTGCTGGCGCTCGATCACTGGATGGGTCGCCTTGAAACGGTGAAGCGGGGGCTTGTCTCAGCCTTTTCTGACATCGTCAAAATTGACGGTTTTTTGCAGGAGCCGAGCGGATATAACGCTGCAGGGGAACCCATTGCGCTTAACTTTGCCACGGGCGAGCCGGACGCGCGTACGCTTCGCCACCCTGATGGCGTGATTCTGGATATCGGTACGCACGTGCTGGCGATGCTGCGCGAAACGGTGCGCTATCTGGGCGGGAATGATGAGATGACGCTGGAGGTCGTCACGGCTAAAGACCGCCTGGGGCGCGATATCGCAAAAGGCGACCTGACCACGGCGGAAGGCGAGGCGCATCTTCAGGGAAGGATCAGCGGCGTGCCGGTGGATATCTGGCTTAACAAATACGCGGGACCCGCGGGCGGGCAAAAAGGTTTGCGGCTCTGGTTGCGCGACGGGCGGATCATCAGCTACGACCGACGCGGCGCGGAAGATGTGCTGGAGCTTGTGAATGGCGACATGCGACATAGCTGGGAAATCCCCGGTACAATTTACGAGCACTGTCTTGCAGAGCATATTCTGGGCGCCAACAGCCTGTTTGAACGGGATCCACACGAGGTGAGCCGCACGACGCGCCGCAGGGTCGAGGAGGTGACGCAGCTGCTGGCGTTACAGCAGCAGCTGCGTGGCCCGCACTGAACGTAACGTGGTAAAATTACTGCAGACCTGAACGCTTTAAAGGAGTCACCATGACGATTACCTGCCCGGATTGCCAAGCACCGCTTGAGCCCCTGAACGGGGTGGCGCACTGCGACAGCTGTAATAAAGATATTGCGCTTGAAGCCCGCTGCCCGGAGTGCCATCAGCCGCTCCAGGTATTAAAAGCCTGCGGCGCGGTGGACTATTTCTGCCAGAACGGCCACGGTCTTATCTCTAAAAAACGCGTGGAGTTTGTCCGGGCCGAAGGTTAATCGCAGACGCAGCCTTCGCCCTTCTGCCACAGCTCGACCAGCGATTCCGGCGCTTCCTGCTCGGGCACCAGCACGATGATGTCGGCATAGTGCGCCTGATTTTGCCCGGTCCAGATAATCTGAATGCGGAAATAGCGCTGGTCGCCGCTGCCGGGTGAAGAGGCTTGTCCTGGCGGCTGGCCGCGGGGAAAAGCCTGTTCCAGAATGCTCACCAGGCGCTGGCGCTGGGCCTCATTGAGCGAGGAGAGCGCGATGGTGCGCTGCCCGCTCAGCTTGGGAATAAAAGCGACGCCGCCTTCCCGGGCCAGCTCAACCACGGCGTCATCCGTCAGTTCCGGAACCTGCATTTACAACACTCCCACCTGTTCCCAGGCTTGTTTAATGGCCGCACCAGCGTCGCTGCCGGAGCGTTTCTCTCCGTGCGCGATCGTCAGTTTTGCGAAGGCCTCAAAATCCGCATCCTGCGCCAGATTGCGATCGCAAACCGTGTCGTACCAGGCATAACCCGCTTTTTCCCAGGCGTAGCCGCCGATCGCCATCGCGGCCAGATAAAATGCCCGGTTGGGGATGCCGGAGTTCAGATGCACGCCGCCGTTATCCTCGCGCGTTTTAATGAAATCTTTCATGTGCGCAGGCTGCGGGTCTTTGCCGAGCAGAGGATCGTCATAGGCGGTGCCGGGTTCAGACATCGAGCGCAGCCCTTTGCCGTTAATCCCTTTCGCCAGCAGCCCTTCACCAATGAGCCAGTCAGCTTTATCGGCGGTTTGCTTCAGATGGTACTGTTTCACCAGCGAGCCAAACACGTCAGACAGAGACTCGTTCAGCGCGCCCGACTGTTCAAAATAGATAAGCCCGGCCTCGGTCTCGGTCACGCCGTGGCTCAGCTCGTGCGCCACCACGTCGATGGCGATGGTAAAGCGGTTGAAGATTTCCCCGTCGCCGTCACCGAATACCATCTGCTGACCGTTCCAGAAGGCGTTCTGATATTCCCGACCGTAATGCACGGTGCCGGTCAAAATAAGCCCTTTATTATCGAGCGAATCACGCTGATATTCTTTCCAGAAGAAATCATGGGTAATACCTAAATAGCTATAGGCTTCATCCACCGCCACATCGCCGTTCGACGGCTGGCCTTCGTAACGCACCTGCGTACCCGGCAGTTCCTGGGTTTGCTTCGCGTCGTAGATATCGCGCTCCAGCTGTCCGGCTTTATTCACGTGCGGCGCGGCGGGTTTGCCGGGCATGTGGGCCATCAGCGTCTGGACGTGGGTTAAGGTCTGACGGGCACAGCGCTGCTGCGGCTCGGAACCGCTTTCGATAATACGACGAAGAATATAAGGGGGAATAACGCTATGAAGATGGGGCATGCTGCTCTCCTTATTAAAAAAGGGAATAGCAGCAGTATAGTAAGTAACCGGCGAAGAATTATCCGGTTTTACGCTGACGCGTCTTTTTCACCGGTTTAATTGATTTCACTTCGCTTTCTACCCAGCCGTCGGAAAGACGCGTCGTCAGCACATCGCCGGTATTCACCTGTTTGGTCTGCTTCAGCACTTTGCCGTCCGTTGCCGTCGTCACGCTATAGCCGCGCGCCAGCGTGGAGAGGGGGCTGACCGCTTCAAGGTGCGTCACCGCATTGCCAAAACGTTCGCGGGTGGTGCTCAGTCGGGCGCGGACAGTCTCCGCCAGGCGATACTCCAGCTGCTGGATCCGGGTTTGCGCGCGATAAATTTTCGGCTGCGGGTTCTGCTGGTTCAGGCGCTGCGTCACGCGCTGCTGGCGGGATACCGCGCGCTTAAGCTGCGCGTCCACCGCAAAACTCATGCGCTGACGCAGGCGCTCCAGCACGGTCTGCTGGCGGGCAAGGCGCAGCTGCGGGTGCTGCTGCTGAAGACGATGATGAAGCTGGGTAAAACGGCGGGTACGGTTGGCAAGGAAGTAGTCCATCGCCATCTCCAGGCGCTGCTGACCGTTCTGGATCTGGCGAAGCAGCTCCAACTGGTTGCGGCTGACCACTTCCGCCGCCGCGGACGGCGTAGGCGCGCGCAGATCCGCGACAAAATCGGCTATCGTGACGTCCGTTTCGTGGCCGACGGCGCTCACCACGGGGATAAGGCTTGCAAAGATTGCCCGCGCCACGCTCTCGTCGTTAAAGCTCCACAGGTCTTCCAGCGAGCCGCCGCCGCGCCCGACGATTAATACGTCGCACTCCTGACGGGCGTTCGCCAGCTCAATGGCGCGAACGATCTGGCCCGGCGCATCGTCACCCTGAACGGCGGTCGGGTAGATGATGACGGGCAGGGAAGGGTCGCGACGCTTTAACACGTGCAAAATATCGTGCAGGGCCGCACCGGTTTTTGAGGTGATGACCCCAACGCAGTGGGCAGGAGAGGGCAGCGGTTTTTTGAACTGCTGATCGAACAGCCCCTCGGCAGAGAGTTTGGCTTTCAGCTGTTCGTATTTTTGCTGCAGCAAACCTTCGCCCGCAGGCTGCATGCTCTCAACGATAATCTGATAGTCGCCGCGCGGTTCATACAGGGTGATATTGGCGCGGACCAGAACCTGCTGGCCGTGCTGAGGACGGAACGTCACGCGGCGGTTGCTGTTGCGGAACATCGCGCAGCGCACCTGTGCGGTGTCGTCTTTCAGCGTAAAGTACCAGTGGCCGGACGACGGCTGCGTGAAGTTAGAAATTTCACCGCTGATCCAGACCTGCCCCATTTCCTGCTCAAGCAGCAAACGCACCGTCTGATTAAGGCGGCTGACAGTATAAATTGAGGGGGATTGAGAGGATAACATGTGAGCGGGATCAAATTCTAAATCAGCAAGTTATTCAGTCGATAGTAACCTGCTGAGAGGCAATCGCAAGCATTTTTTTCAAAAAAGTGTAGATGCAATCGGTTACGCTCTGTATAATGCCACGGCAATATTTAACCACCCAGGTCAGAGATATTGCCCATGCTACGTATCGCTAAAGAAGCACTGACGTTTGACGACGTCCTCCTCGTTCCCGCTCACTCCACCGTTCTGCCGAATACTGCCGATCTCAGCACGCAGTTGACGAAAACCATTCGCCTGAACATTCCTATGCTCTCTGCGGCAATGGACACCGTGACCGAAGCGCGCCTGGCTATCGCCCTGGCACAGGAAGGTGGCATCGGCTTTATCCACAAAAACATGTCTATCGAACGTCAGGCGGAAGAAGTTCGCCGCGTGAAGAAACATGAATCCGGCATCGTGTCTGACCCGCAGACCGTTCTGCCAACCACCACGCTGCACGAAGTGAAAGCCCTGACCGAGCGTAACGGCTTCGCCGGCTATCCGGTTGTGACCGAAGAGAACGAACTGGTCGGTATCATCACCGGCCGTGACGTGCGTTTCGTGACCGACCTGAACCAGCCTGTCAGCGTGTACATGACGCCAAAAGAGCGTCTGGTCACCGTGCGTGAAGGTGAAACCCGCGACGTGGTGCTGGCAAAAATGCACGAAAAACGCGTTGAAAAAGCGCTGGTTGTTGACAGCAGCTTCCACCTGCGCGGCATGATCACCGTTAAAGATTTCCAGAAAGCAGAACGTAAGCCTAACGCCTGTAAAGACGAGCATGGCCGTCTGCGCGTCGGCGCTGCGGTTGGCGCAGGCGCAGGCAACGAAGAGCGCGTTGATGCGCTGGTTGCTGCGGGCGTTGACGTCCTGCTGATTGACTCCTCTCACGGCCACTCCGAAGGCGTTCTGCAGCGCATTCGTGACACCCGTGCAAAATACCCTGACCTGCAGATCATCGGCGGCAACGTGGCGACGGGCGCAGGCGCGCGCGCGCTGGCGGACGCTGGCTGCAGCGCGGTGAAAGTGGGCATCGGCCCTGGCTCAATCTGTACTACCCGTATCGTGACCGGCGTGGGCGTTCCGCAGATCACCGCGGTGTCTGACGCGGTTGAAGCGCTGGAAGGCACCGGTGTCCCGGTTATCGCCGACGGCGGTATCCGCTTCTCTGGCGACATCGCCAAAGCGATCGCCGCGGGCGCCGCTGCCGTGATGGTAGGCTCAATGCTGGCCGGTACCGAAGAATCCCCGGGCGAAATCGAACTCTACCAGGGCCGTTCTTACAAATCTTACCGCGGCATGGGCTCCCTGGGCGCGATGTCCAAAGGCTCCTCTGACCGTTACTTCCAGACCGATAACGCCGCTGACAAACTGGTACCGGAAGGTATCGAAGGTCGCGTTGCCTATAAAGGCCGTCTGAAAGAAATCATTCACCAGCAGATGGGCGGCCTGCGCTCCTGTATGGGCCTGACCGGCTGTGGTACCATCGACCTGCTGCGAACCAAAGCGGAATTCGTACGCATCAGCGGTGCGGGTATCCAGGAGAGCCACGTTCACGACGTGACGATCACCAAAGAGTCCCCGAACTACCGTCTGGGCTCCTGATTTTCTTCGCCCGACCTCGTGTCGGGCGATTTATTTAATCTGTTTCACTTGCCTCGGAATTAGCGTCAATGACGGAAAACATTCACAAACATCGTATTCTCATCCTGGACTTCGGTTCTCAGTACACTCAGCTGGTGGCGCGTCGCGTACGTGAACTGGGCGTTTACTGTGAGCTGTGGGCGTGGGATGTCACGGAAGCACAGATTCGCGAATTCAACCCAAGCGGTATTATCCTTTCCGGCGGCCCGGAAAGCACCACCGAAGCGAACAGCCCGCGCGCGCCGCAGTACGTGTTCGAAGCCGGCGTGCCGGTATTCGGCGTCTGCTACGGTATGCAGACCATGGCAATGCAGCTGGGCGGCCACGTTGAAGGCTCTAACGAGCGCGAGTTCGGCTATGCGCAGGTTGAAGTCGTTACCGACAGCGCGCTGGTGCGCGGTATCGAAGACTCCCTGACCGCAGAAGGCAAACCGCTGCTGGACGTGTGGATGAGCCACGGTGATAAAGTTACCGCCATCCCGTCTGACTTCGTCACCGTTGCCAGCACTGAAAGCTGCCCGTTCGCCATCATGGCGAACGAAGAAAAACGCTTCTACGGCGTGCAGTTCCACCCGGAAGTGACCCACACCCGTCAGGGTATGCGCATGCTGGAGCGCTTCGTGCGCGATATTTGCCAGTGTGAAGCCCTGTGGACTCCGGCCAAAATCATCGACGACGCCGTTGAGCGTATCCGCCAGCAGGTTGGCGATGACAAAGTGATCCTCGGCCTCTCCGGCGGCGTGGACTCCTCCGTAACCGCGATGCTGCTGCACCGCGCCATCGGCAAAAACCTGACCTGCGTCTTCGTGGACAACGGTCTGCTGCGCCTGAACGAAGCCCAGCAGGTTATGGACATGTTCGGCGACCACTTCGGCCTGAACATCGTTCACGTGGAAGGCGAAAAGCGCTTCCTGGACGCGCTGAAAGGCGAGAACGATCCGGAAGCGAAACGTAAGATCATCGGTCGCGTGTTCGTTGAAGTGTTCGACGAAGAAGCACTGAAGCTGGAAGACGTGAAGTGGCTGGCGCAGGGCACTATCTATCCTGACGTGATCGAGTCTGCGGCTTCCGCAACCGGTAAAGCGCACGTCATCAAATCTCACCACAACGTGGGCGGCCTGCCGAAAGAGATGAAGATGGGCCTGGTTGAACCGCTGCGCGAGCTGTTCAAAGACGAAGTGCGTAAGATCGGTCTGGAACTGGGTCTGCCGTACGACATGCTCTACCGTCATCCGTTTCCGGGTCCGGGTCTGGGCGTGCGCGTGCTGGGCGAAGTGAAGAAAGAGTACTGCGACCTGCTGCGTCGCGCGGACGCTATCTTCATCGAAGAGCTGCACAAAGCCGATTTGTACAACAAAGTGAGCCAGGCGTTCACCGTGTTCCTGCCGGTTCGTTCCGTCGGCGTGATGGGCGATGGCCGTAAGTACGACTGGGTTGTCTCCCTGCGTGCGGTGGAAACCATCGACTTCATGACCGCGCACTGGGCGCACCTGCCGTATGACTTCCTGGGCCGCGTGTCTAACCGCATCATCAACGAAGTGAACGGTATTTCCCGCGTGGTGTATGACATCAGCGGTAAGCCACCGGCGACGATTGAGTGGGAATAATTCTAAATTGCACGATTGAAATAAAGCCCGCGTTTGCGGGCTTTATTTTTTAAGTTATGCATCAGTTATATTTGGATAGTATTTTATTAATTAGTGTTATTCTATAAAAGGTGCTGTTTCTTCAAAATAGACCTCCCAATAATGAGGCCATTTTTCATTTAGCGAGAACAATGGTTTTCTTCCATTTTCACGATATTTTAACCATGGTAATTCTAATATGTGTTCTTTCCGCAACTCGCGAGACATATTATTAGTTGCTAGCTTTGGTCTACCAGCATTAGTAGTCATGTATTCATTTATAATTTTTGTTAATTCGGTTGCGTAGCTGTGATCGTAACCTTTTGCTTTACGTAAAACTAATGCTACAAGTATTATGGGTATATAAATCGTGCCAGCAACTTTAAGTATTCCAAGATTGTTTGGTATAGAGTTGATTAATAACTTATCAATTGATTTCTCAATAAGGCGTGTGGTTTTGTTTTGATTATGTGGTAGTTGTAATTGCTCAGTATTTGTTATCAGATTAAGTCTGAGTTGTCCATCTTGTTGATCTAGGTCGAGAATTGAATTTCTTACGGAACGGTAATCTGATTTAGGTACTTCAATATATTGAAGCTCATCATTTTCATCAGGCTCAATAATGAGTCCTAATGGAGCATTCTTTGAAGACATTAGCTCAACATAACAGCCATAATCTAATGTATATAAAGTAAATTTTTTACCTACTGCATTCTTAGCAGATATACCTTGTTTTAATACATGTATTACGCGCATATCATATAAATAGTCAATTAAATGATAATTCTTTTCGTTGCTAATCAAAAAACCTCTGGATTTACGCAACCCAATAACTTCATTGATAATTTTGTCAAGAAGTGATACCGCTTCAGGCCTACTGTTAAGTGCCGCATGTTTATTAACTTGGAACCATTTTTGTGCTGATTTTCTAATGTGGGTAATTGATATTTTGTTCGTTTGTGCAGCTTGTGCTGCTAAGGATATTATGTTGATTGCATCCCGAGGAACGCCTTCAACAGCTCTGACGAACTCATCAAAAGAAGATGTTTGACTAAATGTATCATTTATGAAAAGGTTCGGTTCAAGTTCACAGCAAGAAGTTTTGTCAATAGCAATAACGTGTCTATGCAAGAGTTTTTTGAAAAAATCTTTTGCAGCTTCACTGTCGTTGTCGAAAACCATATGTTCATCTAGATTAATAACGGAAGATGCATCTGAACCTAACTCAATTCCAATGCTTACTAATGTAGATTCATCTCTTATCATAAAGTTACAACGATGTGCGATAGCAGCAATTTTTACCGTTATACCGGGCGTTGGGAATAAAATCCGCCTAAGCAATTCTGCTAGGTAAGGTTGAAGGTCTAAAGGTGTTTCAGACCATTCATCAATTAGAATCCATAATTCTTTATGTGGCAATTTAGATACGATTTTATTAAGTAATTTTGTGATTGCACCAAAATGTATTCTTAGAGTCTGTTTTCCACATGATTTAAACCGTTCTGAGTTGCCATTGGCTTTTTTATTTGATAATCCGATATCTACCGAAATACCTTTGTTTGATAAGTTGGTTTTAACATGGTTATTATTGTAAAAATCATTTGTTCTTATTGTTTCATTCTCTGCTGTTCCATCGATATATATTGCTGTTGCTTGTTCAAGAAATTCGTTTAATAACTCGGTCAACTCGCTTGTATTAGATAATTCATTTTCATAAATATAATCTAAAATAAATTCATGGATTACGCAAAGTGTATCGGAAAGAAGTCGCGTAGCTCTCTCACTATGAGGAATGTTTTGGTCGGAAAAAATACCTCCGGTGGAGCCGATTAACCTCATGTCAATGGGGATGCTTATTATGCCTTTACTAGCTATTTCATTATTTAATACTGCGAGAAAATGAGTTTTGCCTGTGCCTCTTCTTCCAAAAATGATTTGATTATCATTGCTGGATAAAAGAGTATAGGCAGGGCCGACATCAACAAAGGATTTTATTAGATGATCTGGGTTAAGCTTTTCAGCACGCTTTGCTAGCCTCATTAAAATAGAATTAACATTTCTCATTGAATCCCTCCTTGTTAATGAATAATATCAAACTACATAATCATGATGCTTTTTTAACATTAACAGTTTGATGTTGAGAAATGCAAACGGTAGTCTGTAATTATATCTCTAATTTATAACAAACATCATATTTTTTGTTTTAGATAGCTGATTAACAAGTCTGAAATGCCGAGTAATGTAGGCTTAATAATTCGAGTTATAAGAATCAAAAGTTAGTAGCCAGAACATTAGCGCCAGCAAACTGACCGCCCCTCCAAGCAGGCATACGCCCTGCCAGCCCATGCTGGCAAACGCCATCGTCGTGCCAATGGCGCCCAGCCCGCTGCCCAGCGCATAAAAAAGCATATACAGTCCGACCAGTCGGCTATGCGCCTCGGGACGGGCGCGGAATATCAGGATCTGGTTAGTGACGTGGAGCGCCTGCCCGCCTAAATCCAGCAGCACAATGCCGATAATCAGGACGGCGAGAGAGTGCTCCATGAGCGACAGCGGCCACCATGCGAGGAGCAACGTCACTAGCGCTGCGGCGCTGGTGTAATGCGCGTAACCGCGATCGGCCCATTGCCCCGCACAGCTGGCGGCAAGCGCGCCAGCCGCGCCAGCAAGGCCGAACGCACCGATGACCGTGTGTGAGAAGTTCCAAGGCGGAGCACTCAGTGGGAGCACCAGCGCGCTCCAGAAAATATTGAACGCTGCAAACATCAGCAGCGCCAGCACGCCGCGCACCTGCAGCACTTTTTCCTTGCGCAGCAGCGTCAGCATTGAGCAAATCAGGCGCGGATAGCTTATCGAAGAGGGCAGGTTGGGAAGGGCAGGGAGCCTGCGCCAGAGAGGAAACGCGATAATGAGCATCAGCACGGCAGCACAAGCATACACGCCGCGCCAGCCTGTGATGTCGCTGATGCCACCGGCGAAGACCCGAGCGAGTAACAGACCCACAAACACGCCGCCTTGCGCCGCACCGATGACACGCCCCTGTTCATGGGGCGAAGCGGCACTGGCGGCGTAGGCTATCAGCCCCTGAGTCATTGCGGTACCCAGCATACCGGTCGCAAGCATCCCTGCCAGCAGCGCTGAGGCGGTTTGCGCCATGCTTACAAATGCCAGGACGACCACCAGCGCCGCTAGCTGAACCGCCATCAGGCGTCGGCGATCCACTTTGTCACCCAGAGGAACCACAAGAAGCAGAGCCAGCGCGCAGCCGATCTGGATAGCGGTCACTACGCCACCCACTGCCGCATAGCTGATGCTGAAATCGCGCGCCAGCGCGTCAAGCAAAGGCTGAGCGTAATAGACGTTTGCCACGCTCAAACCACTGGCGATGGCGAATAACCATACCCTGCCGCGCGACATGTTGGCTGAGGAAAGGGGGGAGGTATGTGACATGTTCAAAATTCTCGCCTGGACAACCTAGTTTTAAAATGAAACTTGTTGAATGCTAGGCTATGCAGTTTTAAAATGCAACTAGTTGTTGCCCGTTCTGAGCGAGGAAAAACTGTGATGTCCCTAGGGTCGAGAAAAGAGGAATATTGTCCCGTTGCCCGCAGCGTCGATCTGATAGGGGATCGGTGGTCGCTGCTTATTGTGCGAAATGCGTTTGACGGCATGACTCGCTTCGGGGATTTTCAGCGTAGCCTCGGGGTTGCGCGCAACATACTTTCTGACCGGCTGCGCAAACTGGTTGAGGCGGATATCCTGACGTTACAGGGGGCATCAGACGGCACGGCTTATCAGGAATATGTTCTGACCGAAAAAGGCGAAAGCCTGTTTCCGGTGGTTGTGGCGCTACGTCAGTGGGGAGAACAGCATCTGTTTGAGCAGGGCGAGCGACACTCGCTGTTGGTTGATAAGCGTACGGGCAAGCCGGTTCGCTTTATGACGCCAGCGGCGCATGAGGGCACTGCGCTACTGGCGGGAGATACTGAGGTGCAGAAGGTCGATGAGCTTAGTGAGCGTCCACCGCCTGCTCAATCGTCCGGGCGATAGCCTCCGGATGGCTCACCATCGACACATGGCTCGCCGCCACCTCCGTCGTTTTCGCGTGGATTGTTTTCGCCATCGCGCGCTCAAGTTCGGGATTGATCATCCGGTCGTTTTTGCTGACCACATACCAGCTCGGTTTGTCGTGCCAGGCCGCGTGGGTCACTTTCTCTGCAAACGCATCGGCTTTGATTGCCCCCTGGGTTGCGGCGATAAGTTTCTGTTCCTCCGGTTTTACGTCAGGGGCGAAATCTTCACGCACGGCTTTTGGCGGCAGAGATAAATAGCCGTCTGCACCTTTGGCGATACCCGCACTCCCCGGCGGGGCAGGGAAGCGCCCCGCCAGATCCGCTACAGACTGCCCGGAATCAGGGGCAAACGCCGCGACGTACACCAGTGATTTCACGCGTGCATCGTTACCGGCTTCACCGATCGCTGCTCCGCCCCAGGAATGGCCTACCAGCACCACCTCGCCATGCGCGCGGGCAATGGCACGCTGCGTGGCGGCGACGTCATCTTTCAGTGAGGTAAGCGGCAGCTGCACGGCGATAACCTCGGTGTTCCTTTCCTGCAGCCGACTAATCACCTTATTCCAGCTGCTGCCGTCTGCAAACGCGCCGTGCACCAGGACGACGCTGGTTTGATTTTGGGCAAACGCGCCGGTCGACAGCGCCAGCAGGCCCGCCGTTAAGATCGATATTGTTTTCATCTTCAGCCCCTAAAAGTGATGGATTTCCGCATGCGGCGGCACGGTGAATTCAACGGTTTTGTGGTCGATCGGTTTATGCGTCGGATCGGCAAGAATAACGGTCACTTTATGTTTACCCGCGGGCAGCCCGACCAGGATCACCGGCTCACCGCTGGCGTCAGCCCAGTGCCAGGGCGCGTTATCCACCACGACGTGAATATGGCCGATACGGGGAGCAATTTTTAGCGCCTCAGGACCGAATACCGGCTCAATGCGCAGATTTTCGACGCGGTATTGAATAAATACCGCACCTTTACTCAGCGGGCCGGGCAGCGGCGGGTCAACAACCAGCTTCGCCGGCGGTTGCGGATGTTCCAGCGGCGCAACCGCCGCCGGGCCATTGACCTCTGCGGCGCTGAGGCCGCTCAAGGGCTCGGCCCACGCGGAGCTGGCCAGCGTGAATAACGAGAGCAGCAGATAGCGATATTTCATTCAGATGTCTCCTGTGCAGGTAAAAAATGACGACAGGCACAGAAGACCACTTTTATGTATCGGGGATGTTTGTCGGGGAGGGCTTTTTGTACCGCTTTGTCTGCACGGCACTTTGGATACAGTGCGATACAGGTTGTGGGGCGTGGCGGCGTACCATCGCGACGGCGAGTCCCGCAATCAGCAGCGTTAACGCGGTGGAAACCCACATTGCCCCGCCGATCCCCAGCGTCTTATTCAACCACGCATACGCAAACGGCGATGCCGCCGCCGCTAGCTGCCCCGGGATAAGCAGCAGCCCCGTGCGGCTGGCATAGCTTTCCGCGCTGAAAAGCGCGAGGGGCAGCGTTGCTTTGACGATGGTCACCAGCCCGTTGATGGCGCCATAGCCCAGCACAAACCCGGCTGCGCTCCAGGCGAAAAGCGAGCTGCTTAACCCGATAAGGAAGCAGACCGGCATTGCCAGGGCGGTAAAGCGCGTTAAGCTGAGCGGGGTTAAGCGAGCGCCTGCCAGTACCTCCATAAATCGCGCGCCGGTCTGGCCGATCCCCCAGAGCATCCCAATAGCAACCGGCAGACCAAAGTGGGTAATAAACTCCGGCAGGTGTGTGGAGGTGCCGTTAGAAACGAAGGTAATCAGGGCAATAAATACCGCATAGAGCCAGCCGTCGCGCCGCTCGCTGTTCGTGGCTTTGCGCTTTTTATTCACGCCAGCGGTCAGCCGCTGGCGTGGAAGATTGCAGATAAGCATCGCGCTCAGCAGGCCAAAAAGCGCATAGACAGCCAGCGCACCCTGCCAGCTCACGATCGTTAGCAGCGCATCCCCCAGCGGCCAAAAGACGGCTGAAGCCAGCCCGCCCGCCAGCGTAATGCGCGAAATGGTGCTTCGCGCCTGCTGTCCGTACAGGTTCACCAGCGCGGCGAACAGCGCATCATACAGTGACAGGCGCATACCGATGCCCGTGAGTAGCCAGGCGCAGTACCAGCCTGCAAGGGAGGGCAGAATTGCCATCGCGAGGCAGCCAGCGGCAATCAGCAACGTGCCGCTCATCACCACCCGCCGCCCGCCCACGCGCGTCAGCAGACGGGCGACAAACGGGGAGACGGCCGCCATCATCAGCATTGCCAGCGTCAGGCCGAGATAGATTTGCGGCGAGGTCCACCCCCTGTCGGCTGCAATTGCCCGGGCAAAGGTGCCGGGCATATAAAAAGAGATCCCCCAGTTGATGAGCTGGTTACATCCCGCGGTGAGGGCGAGGCGGCGAGGAAGGGCAGGTGTTTCCATGTTTTTCATTCCGTTATGCAGTTGTCGTCAGCATAGCGGGCACGGTATTGTGCTGGCAGGTCAGCGCGCTTATGCGCGGTATAAGAGAAACTTTGAATGACAACGCTCAACCTGGTACATCTCGCCACCTTCCGTCTGGCGATCCGGCGCGGCAGCTTTTCGGCGGCGGCGGATGCGCTGGGGATTTCCCAGCCTGCCGTCAGCCTGCAGATACGCCAGCTGGAGCAGTTCCTGCAAACGCGTCTGGTGGAGCGCACCGGACGCGGTATCAACGCTACGGCGGCCGGACAGGCATTGCTGGCGCACGGGGAACGTATTGAGCAGGCGGTGGATGAGGCGATCCGCTCCGTGAGCGCGTTCAGCCACGAGGTGTGCGGCACCATTACGCTGGGTACGGGCGCGACTGCGTGCATCCATCTTCTGCCGCCGCTGCTGCAGCGGCTTCGCGGCGACTACCCTCTGTTCCGGGTGGCGGTGACGACGGGAAATACGCTCGATATTGTGCGGGCCGTTGAAGAGAATCGCCTGGACATGGGGCTGGTGACGCTTCCGGCTGGCGGACGCGCGCTGGACGTGACGCCGGTCATGGATGAAGAGTTCGTCTTTATTGCGTCGCTGGCTCAGCAGGAGGCGTTTAGCGGCCTTACGCCCGAGGTCTTACAGACCCAGCCGCTGATTGCTTTTGAATCAGGGAGCGGAACGCGAACGCTGATCGACGCCTGGTTTGAAGCCGGCGGGTTTACCATCGTACCGGTCATGCAGCTTGGCAGTATTGAGGCCATCAAAAGGATGGTGCGCGCGGGGCTGGGTTATAGCATCGTGCCGCGTATGGCGGTAAAGCAGGCGTCGGATCGCGAAGGGTTAGACGTTCAGTCGCTCACGCCCGTTCTCCAGCGAAGGCTGGCCGTGGTGATGCGTCAGGACAGGGTCCTTAGCAAAGGCATTGCGGGCGTAATCAGGATGCTGCACGACCAATAATCTGGCTAGCGGTCGGGCGTTTCGACGGTCAGGCTGGTTTGCTGCGTCTGGACTTTGTCCTGATGGTGATACCAGGCACCAACAGAAGAGTAAACAAAGCGGCCAAAGAAAAACAGGAAGCTGATGAGCAGTATGATGCGGGTCATCCGAGTGTTAAACCGATGTCGTTTGTGCATGCGCGTGACCTGACTCACTGTGTTTTTCCTGGGCATACCCTTTTGGGCGATGCGGATATTAAGGCACAGCGGGAAGGCAGGGTCAATTCGGGGATGTGTAAAAATCCGTCAATGTTTACATTAACGCATGTTATTAAAAATAACGAATGTATTTTCTGCGTTGATAATACAAAGAAAATTGGCCAAAAAAATCGTAATAAATAGTCATTTGAGTAAATTAGTTTGATTTAAGTCAACGGAATTCCGGCGTCGATAACTAAAATCCCTCCTCCATTATGTTCGCAGGCGTTAAGCCTGGGCATGTACGTCAGGTTGGATGCCTGTCTTTATTTTCCCTCAGGAGCAAAAAGGGGTTTAACCGGGCATCTATGAAAATTCTCCAGTTCCTGACGCGCCAAAAAGACCGCTGGTGGGCACTTCCCCTTATTTTACCCGTCGTTTTACTGCCCGTGCTCAGCGTGGTGAATACCCTGACGCAGCTGGGCGACGGCATTGTGGCGCTCTACTATCTGCCGCTCTCTTTCCTGCTGACGATGATGATGTTCTTTGGCGTGGAAGCGCTTCCCGGCATCGTGCTGTCGCTGTTTTTTCGCTACTACGCGTCAGTGGGGCTGTTTGAAACCGTTGCCGGTATCCTCCATTTCATTGTTCCCATTGTACTGAGCTGGGGCGGGTATCGCGTGTTTGCCCCCCGGCGCAACATGACGGCCTATGGCGATGTTCGTCTGATGGCACAGCGTATTTTTTGGCAGGTATTCTGCCCGGCAACGCTGTTTCTGGTGCTGTTTCAATTTGCGGTCTATCTCGGCATTTACGAGAGCCGCCAGAGCCTGGCGGGGCTGAACCCCTTTAATATTCGTACGCTTATCAACTATCAGGCGCTGCTGGTCAGCGGGCTTACCGGCGTGCCGCTGAGCTATCTGCTCATTCGCCTGATCCGTCATCCGCGCTATGTTCGGACGCTGTTCTCACAGATCCGCGCGCAGATAGACAAAAAGGTGACGGCTGTAGAGTTTCTGATTTGGGCTGGCGCGCTTGTCGGTTTGCTCACAATGCTGTTGATCCCCATGAATGAGAACAGCTCTATTTTCAGCACCAACTACACGCTGTCGCTGCTGATGCCGGTGATGCTCTGGGGGGCGATGCGCTTTGGCTATAAGCTCATGTCCATCGTCTGGACGCCGGTCCTGCTGGTGTCGATTCACTATTTTTACCGCTATATACCGCTTCATCAGGGCTATGACATCCAGCTGGCGATCACCTCTTCCAGCTACCTGGTCTTTTCGTTTGTTGTGATATACATGTCGATGCTGGCGACGCGCCAGCGTGCCGTGAACATCCGCTCCCGCAGGCTGGCGCTGCTCGATCCGGTGGTTCACATGCCGAATCTGCGGGCGCTGTCCCGTGACCTGGCAAAAAATCCGTGGTCGGCGCTCGGCCTGTTGCGTATTCCCGAGCTTGAAGTTCTCGGACGCAATTACGGCGTGCTGCTGCGTATTCAGTATAAGCAGCAGCTGGCACAGTGGATAAACGGCATCTTACAGCCCAATGAACGGGTCTATCACCTGACGGGCTATGACCTTGCGGTTCGTCTTAACTCCGAGTCTCATCAGCAGCGTATTGACGCGCTGGATGAGCATATCAAGCAGTTCCGCTTTCTCTGGGATGGTATGCCGCTGCAGCCTCAGGTTGGGGTCGGTTACTGCTATGTACGCTCTCCGGTGAACCATCTGTACCTGGTCCTGGGAGAGCTGGGCGTTATTGCCGATCTGTCAATTTCCACCAACCATCCCGAGAACCTCCAGCAGCGTGGCGCCGTGCATCTGCAGCGTAGCCTGAAGGATAAGGTGGCGATGATGAGCCGCCTGCAGCGTGCCCTCGATCAGAGCGAATTCACGCTGATGGTCCAGCCCGTGCGCGGCCTGCGGGGGGATCGTTATCACGAAGTGTTGCTGCGGATGCCGGATGACAACGGTAATTTCATTGTTCCCGATCGTTTCCTGCCGGTGGCGCAGGAGTTCGGGCTCTCCTCACGCGTCGATTTATGGGTGCTGGAACGTACCCTGGGCTTTCTTGCCAAGCATCGTGACCGGCTTCCGGGCCAGCGTTTTGCCATCAATCTGGCGCCTTCCACCGTTTGCAGAGCGCAGTTTCCGCTTGAGGTGAGTCGCCTGCTGGCGAAGTACTCGGTTGAGGCGTGGCAGCTGATTTTCGAAGTCACGGAAAGCACCACCTACGGTAACGCCGAGCTTGCGATCCATACCCTCAGGCAGCTGCAGAAAATGGGGGTGCGGATTGCAATTGATGATTTTGGGACGGGCTATGCGAGCTATGCGCGGTTAAAAAGCGTCGATGCGGACATCCTCAAGATTGACGGTAATTTTATTCGCAATATCGTCAGTAACAGTCTGGATTATCAGATTGTGGCCTCTATATGCCATCTGGCGCGCATGAAGAAGATGCTGGTGGTGGCAGAGTATGTTGAAACTGAGGAGATACGTAGCGCGGTGCACGCGCTAGGTATCGACTATGTGCAGGGATCGTTGATCGGCAAGCCGGTTGATCTTGACTCCCTGCCTGAATCAGAGGCGTCGCTGGCGGACGCCTGAGCGCTTACGCCGCGACGTCTGAACTCTCTTCTTCAATCTTCAGCAGCCAGCCGGTAACGGCTTCCCAGTACTGCTGCTCTTTTTCCAGATCCAGCAGCACCAGCGCGTTCTGGCTGAACCAGTCGTGCGGGAAGCTCAGCGTCCAGTGGTGATCGTCAGTTTTCAGCTTCAGCGTAGGCGGCGTGGTCGTCGCCTGGCGTTGATTATTCAGCAGCACGCCGAGACGCAGCAGCTGGATAAGCGGCAGGAACTGCTTTTTCTTAAACAGCGTAAAGCGCGGCAGGTCGTCGAGCTTGATGGCTTTGCGGTGGTAACGCACCAGCGTGGCCATCATGGTTTGCTGCTCCTGGTTGAAGCCGGGCAGATCGCTGTTTTGCAGAATGTAGGCCGAATGGCGATGCATCCCGCTGTGGTTAATGTTCAGGCCCACTTCGTGCAGCATTGCAGCCCATTTCAGCAGGGCGGCAAGCTGGGGATGCGCCAGCTTAGGATTCTGTTCCTGCCACTGATCGTACATCTGGACGGTGGTTTCAAGGACGCGCTTCGCCTGCTCGCGGTCGATGTTGTACTGGTTTGCCAGGCTTTGCGCGGTGCGGCTGCGAATATCCTGATGACGGAAACGGCCTTCCATCTCGTACAGCACGCCTTCGCGCAGCGCGCCGTCGGAAAGCCGCAGCTCCTTAATCGCCAGCGCGTCAAACACGCCGCAGAGGATCGCCAGCCCCGGCACGAACACCGATTTCCGCTCATCGGAAAGACCCGGCAGGCTCAGGGCGTCGAAGCTCTTGTGCTTCAGCACTTCTTCGGTGAGCAGGACCAGGCGTTCAGGGGTAATAATTCCGTCTTTCTCACCCATCGCCAGCAGCACTTCGTGCGCGGCTTTAATCGAACCCGATGCGCCCAGCGCAACGTTCCAACCCTGAATACGATACTGCCAGGCCAGATTTTCCAGTTTTTGTACCGCCGCCATGCGCGCGCGCTGGAAGTTTTCGCGGGTAATCGCTCCCCCCGGGAAGTACATCTGCGCGAAGCTGACGCAGCCCATGCGGCGGCTTTCCACCAGGCGCGGCTCGAAGTCCTCGCCGATAACCAGCTCCGTTGAACCACCGCCGATATCGATCACCAGCTTGCGGCCTTTTTCCGGCTGCGTATGCTCCACGCCCATAAAAATCAGACGCGCTTCTTCGTTACCGGAGATGATCTCAATCGGATAGGGGATAACCTTTTCTGCACGCTTGAGGAACTCCGGCGCGTTCAGCGCCTGGCGCAGCGTATGGGTACCGACGATACAGACGCTGGACGGCGAGAAGCCCTGCAGGCGTTCCGCAAACAGGGACAGGCAGTTCAGGCCCCGCTCCATGGCCTCTTCGCTGAGCATGCCGCGCGCGTCCAGGCCATCGGCCAGATGCACGCGCTGCTTGAGACGGCCAATGATCTGCATTGCGCCATCCACCTCACGGGCGATGACCATGTGGAAACTGTTAGAGCCAAGATCGACCGCGGCGAACTCCTGCGGTCGTGGGGTCTTATCATTTATCGGCATAGGTTAATCGGGTTGCTCGAGTGATTTGATATAGTCGTAAATCGCCAGCTGTGACCGCACTTTGCGGCGGTTGCCGCGCGGCACGTAGCGGTTACTGAGTTCTTTGTCGATATAGCGTGCTTTCACCGTATCGCTAAACAGTATTTCGATAATGTCCAGGATCCGCTGCTTCAGACGCGGGTCCAGCAGCGGGGTTGCAACTTCAATTCGGTAATCAATGTTGCGCGTCATCCAGTCTGCGGAAGAGAGATAAACCTGTTTATCGCCAGCGTTATCGAAAATATAGACCCGGTCATGCTCCAGATAGCGGTCAACGATGCTAATGACGCGAATATTGTCGCTGATGCCTTCCAGTTCGGGGATCAGCGAACACATGCCGCGGATCAGCAGGTTGACCGGCACGCCGGAGCCGGAAGCGGCATACAGCCTGTCTACCAGCCCTTTGTCGACCAGGTTGTTGAGCTTCAGGGTAATGCCGGAAGACAACCCTTTCTGAGCGTTGGCGATCTCTTTGTCGATCATATCGTACAGCAGGCGGCGTGAGTTCTGCGGCGACACCAGCAGATAGTCGAAGCTCACCGGACGATACGGATTCTCTATGAAGTTAAACACCCGACGCACTTCGTTGGTAATACGCGCATCGGCGGTCAGCAGCGAGTAGTCGGTATAGATGCGCGCGGTTTTCTCGTTAAAGTTCCCGGTACCGATGTGGGCGTAACGCACCACGTCGTCACCCTCCTTACGGGAGATCAGGAACAGCTTGGCGTGAATTTTCAGCCCCGGCGCGGAGAAGATCACGTGAACGCCGGCTTCGGTCAGGCGGCGCGCCCAGTGGATGTTGGCCTCTTCGTCAAAGCGCGCCTGCAGCTCAACCACCACGGTGACTTTCTTGCCGTTATGCGCCGCGTGGATCATCGCATCGATGATGCGGGAATCTTTTGCCACGCGGTAGATGTTGATTTTGATCGCCAGCACGTTCGGGTCGAACGAGGCCTGGCGCAGCAGCTCCAGCACGTGTTCAAACGTATGGTACGGATAGTAGAGCAGAACGTCGCGCTCGCGGATGGCGTCGAATCCGTTGCGGAACTTATCGAACCAGATATGGCGCAGGCGCGGCAGCGGTTTGTTCACCAGATTGGCCTTGCCGACGTTCGGGAAGCCAATAAAGTCCTTAAAGTTGTGGTAGCGCCCGCCGGGAATAATCGAATCGTAGCGGGAGATGGTCAGCTTATCGCGCAGCATTTCGACCATCGCGTCCGGCATATCGCGCTGATAGACGAAGCGCACCGGCTCAGCGGTCAGGCGCTGCTTGAGGCTGGACGACATCAGCTCCATCATGCTGGCTTCCATCTCGTGCACCAGGTCATATTCGGCGTCACGGGTCATCTTCATCGAGTAGGCGTTTAACGCGTCGTAGTCGAAAAAGCCTTTGAAAATGTCGTCCAGACAGTAGCGCAGAATGTTATCCAGCAGGATCATCGGCTTGCGGCGACGGGGCGTTTCCGGCGGCAGGTTCACAAAGCGCGGAACCTTATCGGACGGAATTTCCAGCAGCGCGTAGCTAATGTTCTCACCGCGAATGATTTCCACCGCCAGATAGGTGTAATCGTCCTTCAGGAACTGCACGAGGTCGGTTTCGCGGTTGATCAGAATAGGGGTGATGTGTTGGCGCAGGTAGTGTTTGAAGTAGTGGCGCAGCCAGGTCTGTTGGTTAACGGAGAGCTGGCGTTCGTTAATCAGGAAGATTTGGTTACGCGCCATTTCCAGCAGCAGCTCGTTGTAGAGGCCATCAAACTCCTGATCGGCTTTCATTACGCGAGACTGGATTTTTCCAAGCAGATGGCGCGAGTGGGAATTTAAACCCTGCTCTTCGCTGATGATGATCCGCCGCTTCAGTTCGGCAAAGCGAACCTTGTAGAATTCATCCAGGTTGTTGGAATAAATACCCAAAAAACGCATACGCTCAATCAGCGGGTTACTTTTGTCTGCCGCTTCCTGGAGTACACGCTCGTTAAATGCTAACCAGCTTAGCTCTTTCTCGATATATAACTTTTCCTGACCCATTACAGCTCACACTCCAGTTCAATCACAGGACGTGGTAAATCCGTCTCGTCCTTATTATGGCGAGCATTTCCACGATATGTCCAACAGTGCCAGAAAAGTATGACAGTTATTTTTTTTGTTGGGGATTTTAGAGGGTTGGAGAAGGGATTATCGGGTGGCGCTGCGCTTACCACGACCTACGGAACCGTAGGCCCGCGCAAGCGAAGCGCCGCCGGGCAATTCAAACAAACTACTCGTCAGCCGCATAGCCCTGCGGTGGAAGCTTAACGCCGTCCAGCCAGGCAGCGCCGTCGCGCATCTCAAGACGTCCGTCGACAAACCAGCTGACCACCAGCGGGTAAATGGCGTGCTCCTGAGCCTGCACGCGTTCGGTTACGTCGTCTTCGTTGTCGCCATCAAAGACCGGCACTTTCGCCTGCAGAATAACCGGGCCGCCGTCGAGCTCGTCGGTAACGAAATGCACGGAAGTACCGTGCTCTTCGTCGCCGTTTTCCAGTACCTGACGGTGGGTGTGCAGGCCGGGATATTTCGGCAGCAGGGAAGGGTGGATATTCAGCAGTCGACCGGCGTAGTGTTTGACAAATGCCGGGCTAAGAATACGCATATAGCCCGCCAGCACCACCACGTCCGGCGCGTAGGCATCAATTTCCAGAACCAACTCGCGGTCAAAGGCCTCACGCCCTGCGAACTGGCTGGCTTCCAGCGCGTGCGCGGGAATATTCGCTTCCCGCGCGCGCTCAAGGCCGAACGCGTCGGCCTTGTTGCTGAATACTGCCCGAATGGTGCCATTGATTTTCTTCTGCTTGCAGGCGTCTATGATTGCCTGCAAATTGCTTCCGTTGCCGGAAATGAGCACCACGATGTTTTTCATTCGATGACCACACGCTGTTCGGAATCGGAAGCTTTAATCGTACCGATTTTCCACGCGTTTTCACCTTTTTCATTCAGGAACTTAACCGCTTTGTCCGCTTCGTCTGCTGGCAGGGCAATCAGCATGCCCACGCCGCAGTTAAAGGTGCGGTACATTTCGTGAGAGCTGACGTTGCCCGCGGTCTGCAGCCAGTTGAAGACGGACGGCCACTGCCATGAGGATTCGTCGATCACTGCCTGGGTGTTGTCCGGCAGCACGCGCGGGATGTTTTCCCAGAAGCCGCCGCCGGTCAGGTGGGCAATAGCGTGAACGTCAACGTTCTCGATCAGCTCCAGAATATTTTTCACGTAGATGCGGGTAGGTGCCAGCAGGTGATCGGCCAGCGGTTTACCGTCAAGCTCGGTGGTCTGCGGGTCGCAGCCGCTCACTTCGAGGATTTTACGCACCAGGGAGTAGCCGTTGGAGTGCGGGCCGCTGGAGGCCAGCGCAACCAGCACATCGCCGTCAGCCACTTTGCTGCCGTCGATAATTTCTGATTTTTCTACCACGCCGACGCAGAAGCCTGCGACGTCATAATCTTCGCCGTGGTACATGCCCGGCATTTCAGCGGTTTCGCCGCCCACCAGCGCACAGCCGGACTGCAGGCAGCCTTCGGCGATACCGTTGATCACGCTGGCTGCGGTGTCCACGTCCAGCTTGCCGGTCGCATAGTAGTCGAGGAAGAACAGCGGCTCTGCGCCCTGGACCACCAGGTCATTCACGCACATCGCCACCAGATCGATACCGATCGTGTCGTGACGTTTAAGATCCATCGCCAGACGCAGCTTGGTGCCTACGCCGTCCGTACCCGAGACCAGAACAGGTTCACGATATTTTTGCGGCAGCGCGCACAGTGCGCCGAAGCCACCCAGACCACCCATCACTTCCGGGCGGCGGGTTTTTTTCACCACACCTTTGATTCGGTCAACCAGCGCATTACCTGCGTCAATATCAACACCGGCATCTTTGTAGCTGAGAGAAGTTTTGTTGGTCACGGCTTAAATCCCCACGCGATTGCATAGCTAGTAAGAAAAATCGGCGCAATTCTAACAGTCCAGGCAAACGTTTGCGAGCCTATTCTCGGCGCGCGTGTTTTTTTTCTTTCGCACGGACGCAGGCCGCCAAACTTGACTCCGTTCACGAAAATGAAACCGGTTTCGGTGAACTGCTTGCAACGCGAAGCCCCTTTACACATCATTGGACTGAAACCGGTTTCTGTAACTGTTTTTGCAGAAAATAACGCAGAATGAGGGAAAGCGAATGTCAGGATTTAAAGCAGGTTTTCTGTGGGGTGGTGCCGTTGCCGCGCATCAGCTCGAAGGCGGCTGGAAAGAGGGCGGAAAAGGCGTTAGCGTTGCCGACGTCATGACCGCCGGCGCGCACGGCGTGCCGCGTGAAATCACCAACGGCGTGCTGCAGGGGAAAAATTACCCTAATCACGAAGCCATCGACTTCTACCATCGCTATAAAGAAGACATCAAACTCTTTGCCGAGATGGGCTTCAAATGTTTCCGTACTTCTATTGCCTGGACGCGTATTTTCCCGAAGGGCGACGAGCTGGAGCCGAACGAGGCTGGCCTGAAATTCTATGACGATCTGTTCGACGAATGCCTGAAGCACGGTATCGAACCGGTTATTACCCTGTCCCACTTTGAGATGCCGTTCCACCTGGTCACCGAATACGGCGGCTGGCGCAACCGTAAGCTGATCGACTTCTTCGTGCGTTTCGCAAAAGTGGTGTTCCAGCGCTACCAGCACAAGGTGAAGTACTGGATGACCTTTAACGAGATCAATAACCAGGCTAACTTCCACGAAGACTTTGCCCCGTTCACCAACTCCGGGCTGAAGTACGCGCCGGGCGAAGACCGCGAGCCGGTGATGTTCCAGGCGGCGCACTACGAGCTGGTGGCCAGCGCCCTGGCGGTAAAAGCGGGGCGGGAGATTAACCCGTCGCTGCAGATCGGCTGCATGATCGCCATGTGCCCAATCTATCCGCTGACCTGCGCGCCGGACGACATGATGATGGCGATGAACGCCATGCACCGCCGCTACTGGTTCACCGACGTGCACGTGCGCGGCAAGTATCCGCAGCATCTGCTCAACTACTTCGAGCGTCGCGGCTTCGCGCTGGATATCACCGAAGAAGATAAAGCGGCGCTGATGCAGGGCTGCGTGGACTACATCGGGTTCAGCTACTATATGTCCTTCGCTACCAAGGCGACGCCGGACAACCCGCAGCTGGATTACGACGAGAGCAAGAGTCTGGTCTCTAACCCATACGTGCAGAAATCCGACTGGGGCTGGCAGATTGATCCGGTGGGGCTGCGCTACTCCCTCAACTGGTTCTGGGATCGCTACCAGCTGCCGCTGTTTATCGTTGAGAACGGCTTCGGCGCGATCGACGTGCAGGAGAGCGACGGCACGGTGAACGACCAGTACCGCATTGACTACCTCGCCGCGCACATCAGCGAGATGAAAAAAGCGGTGGTGGAAGACGGCGTTGACCTGATGGGCTATACGCCGTGGGGCTGTATCGACCTGGTCTCTGCCGGAACCGGCGAAATGAAAAAACGCTACGGGTTTATCTTTGTCGATAAAGACAACGAAGGGAACGGCACGCTGAACCGCAGCAAGAAGAAATCGTTCGACTGGTATAAGCAGGTGATTGCGAGCAACGGCGAGCAGCTATAATTGCCCGGTGGCGCTAACGCTTACCGGGCCTACGGGACGTGTAGGCCGGGTAAGCGTTAGCGCCACCCGGCAGAATCTCGCACCCAAGCCGGAGCCCAGCCTCCGGCTTTTTCATTTTTGATTGATGCACGTCAAGCAACATGGGTATGGCCTAATCCGAAAAAAGCGGTATAATCCCGCGATTTTTTTGCGGATGCCACCTCAGAGGAGAAAGAGAATGAAGATTGTGGAAGTGAAACACCCACTCGTTAAACACAAGTTGGGCCTGATGCGTGAGCATGACATCAGCACGAAGCGTTTTCGCGAACTGGCTTCTGAAGTGGGCAGCCTGCTGACCTACGAAGCGACCTCTGACCTCGAAACCGAAAAAGTGACCATCGAAGGCTGGAACGGCCCGGTACAGGTTGAGCAGATCAAAGGGAAGAAAATTACCGTAGTGCCAATTCTGCGTGCCGGTCTGGGCATGATGGAAGGCGTGCTGGAGCACGTGCCAAGCGCGCGTATCAGCGTAGTGGGTATCTACCGCAACGAAGAAACCCTTGAGCCAGTGCCTTACTTCCAGAAGCTGGTGTCCAACATCGACGAGCGCATGGCGCTGGTGGTTGACCCAATGCTGGCAACCGGCGGTTCTATGATCGCTACCATCGACCTGCTGAAGCAGGCGGGCTGCAGCAGCATTAAGGTGCTGGTTCTGGTGGCGGCACCGGAAGGTATCGCGGCGCTGGAAAAAGCGCACCCGGACGTTGAACTCTATACCGCGTCTGTCGACCAGGGGCTGAACGAGCACGGGTACATCATCCCGGGGCTTGGCGATGCCGGCGACAAGATTTTTGGTACTAAGTAATCGAATAACGATAAAGAAGCCGACTTTGATAGTCGGCTTTTTTTTGAATAAAACGCCAATAACAATACAACTCAGAGGAAAACACTATGACGCGCCGTGCTATCGGGGTGAGTGAAAGACCGCCACTTTTACAGACTATCCCGCTTAGTTTGCAGCACCTGTTCGCCATGTTTGGCGCAACCGTGCTGGTGCCAATCCTGTTTCACATTAACCCGGCCACCGTGCTGCTGTTCAACGGCGTCGGTACGCTGCTGTATCTCTTCATCTGTAAAGGTAAGATCCCGGCGTATCTGGGATCGAGCTTCGCCTTTATCTCACCGGTTCTGCTTCTGCTGCCGCTGGGTTACGAAGTCGCGCTGGGCGGCTTTATCATGTGCGGCGTGCTGTTCTGCCTGGTCTCCTTCATCGTGAAGAAAGCCGGTACGGGCTGGCTGGACGTGATGTTCCCGCCTGCGGCGATGGGCGCAATCGTTGCCGTCATCGGTCTTGAGCTGGCGGGCGTCGCGGCGAATATGGCTGGCCTGCTGCCTGCTGACGGCCAGTCACCGGATTCCAAAACCATTATCATCTCGCTGGTGACGCTGGGCGTGACGGTGTTTGGCTCCGTGCTGTTCCGCGGCTTTATGGCAATTATCCCGATCCTGATCGGCGTGCTGGCGGGCTACGCGCTCTCCTTCATGATGGGCGTGGTGGATACCACCCCGATTGCTCAGGCGCACTGGTTCGCGCTGCCAACCTTCTACACCCCGCGCTTCGAGTGGTTTGCCATCTTCACCATTCTGCCTGCGGCGCTGGTGGTGATTGCGGAGCACGTCGGCCACCTGGTGGTGACGGCGAATATCGTTAAGCGCGATTTAATCCGCGACCCGGGCCTTCACCGCTCCATGTTTGCCAACGGCTTCTCGACCATTATCTCCGGCTTCTTCGGCTCCACGCCAAACACCACCTACGGTGAGAATATCGGCGTAATGGCGATCACCCGCGTCTACAGCACCTGGGTTATCGGCGGGGCGGCAATCATCGCCATTCTGCTCTCCTGCGTCGGCAAGCTGGCTGCGGCGATTCAGATCATCCCGGTGCCGGTGATGGGCGGCGTTTCTCTGCTGCTCTACGGGGTGATCGGTGCCTCCGGTATCCGCGTGCTGATTGAATCCAAAGTGGATTACAGCAAGGCGCAGAACCTGATCCTGACCTCCGTTATCCTGATCATCGGCGTGAGCGGCGCGAAGGTGCACATCGGTGCCGCTGAGCTGAAGGGCATGGCGCTGGCGACCATCGTTGGCGTGGGCCTGAGCCTGATCTTCAAGCTGATTTCCGTTCTGCGCCCTGAAGAAGAAATTCTGGACGCGGACGACAGCGAAAAAGCACCACATTGATCGAAAAGTCGGGCGAGGGATCGCCCGGTTCTCTCCTTGCTGGTTCCGTGTTAAACTCCATTCCGATTTTACGTAGGATCTCTGGTTGAGGTATTTCTGAACGGACCGGCACAGCTCTCTCTGCCACTTTATCTTCCTGACGACGAAACTTTCGCGAGTTTCTGGCCGGGCGATAACCCCTCTTTACTGGCTGCACTGCAAAACGTGCTGCGCCAGGATCACAGCGGATACATCTATATCTGGTCACGCGAAGGCGCGGGGCGCAGCCACCTGCTGCATGCCGCCTGCGCGGAGCTTTCAGCGCGCGGTGACGCGGTAGGCTACGTGCCGCTGGATAAGCGTACCTGGTTTGTGCCCGAGGTGCTGGAGGGAATGGAACACCTCTCGCTGGTCTGCATCGATAATATCGAATGCGTGGCGGGGGATGAGCCGTGGGAAATGGCGATCTTTAACCTCTACAACCGAATTCTGGAATCGGGCAAAACCCGGCTGCTGATCACCGGCGATCGTCCCCCGCGCCAGCTCAACCTGGGGCTGCCGGATCTGGCGTCTCGTCTGGACTGGGGGCAAATCTACAAGCTGCAGCCGCTGTCGGATGAAGACAAGCTTCAGGCGCTACAGCTGCGCGCAAAGCAGCGTGGGTTTGAGCTGCCGGAGGACGTGGGCCGTTTCCTGCTTAAACGACTGGATCGCGAAATGCGCACCCTGTTCGACACGCTCGATCAGCTCGATCGCGCCTCCATTACCGCCCAGCGCAAGCTGACCATCCCGTTTGTGAAAGATATTCTTAAGCTTTGAGTTTTTTTGCCCGGTGGCGGCTTTGCCTTACCGGGCCTACGAAAACCCGTCATACCTTGTAGGCGCAGCCGCCACCCGGCTAAAGATCTCCCATTAGATGCTCAACCAGCAGTGGAATCGGCCTTCCCGACGCCACGCTCCGTCCGTTTTCTCGCCACAGCGCCGTACCGCTAATATCCAGATGCGCCCACGGAACAGTTGGCGGGCAGAAGTGGTGCAGCAGCCACGCCGCCGAGGCGCTAATCGCCGCATTGTTGGTCGGCGTGTTGCACAGGTCGGCAATCGCGCTGTCGGTCTGCTTTTTCAGCCGCGCGTCCAGCGGCAGGGACCACACTTCATCGCCGCTCTGCTTACCCGCCAGCGTCAAAGCCGCGCGCAGCGGCTCATCCTGCGTCATTAACCCGCTCAGCTCATACCCCAGCGCCTTCACCACCGCACCGGTTAAGGTCGCTATATCAATAATATATTGAGCCTGTGGGTGCCGCTGGCTGGCCCAGGCGATGGCGTCCGCCAGCACCAGCCGCCCTTCGGCATCGGTGTTGTTGATTTCAACCGTAGTGCCGTTGCAGGCCGTAGCCACCGTGCCGGGCTGCATGGCGTCCGGCCCGATGGCGTTTTCCGCCAGCGCCAGCACGCCCATGATGCGCACGGGAAGCTCCAGTTCTGCGACGGTCAGCATCAATCCCAGCACGTTAGCCGCGCCGCACATATCGTATTTCATGGTGTACATGCCCGCGCCTTCCTTCAGCCACAGGCCGCCGGTATCAAAGGTAATGCCTTTGCCGACATAGCAGCGCACCGGGCCGTCGCTGGCACCGTCATAATGAATCGCCAGCAGGCGCGGCGGACAGGTCGCCCCTTTGCCGACGGCGTGCAGCAGCCCAAGTCCCTGCTCAACGATTTGCTTTTCATCCAGCACCTCACACCGCAGGGCAGGGCTGGCGGCACACCGTTTTTGCGCCTCTTCCACCATAAACTGCGGCGTGCAGCGGTCGGACGGGATATCCGCCAGACGTCGCGCCGCGACCATGCCGTGGGCGATGGCCTGCTGCTGGCGGAAAATAATCGCCAGCCGGTCCTGCTGTTCGGGTAAGCAGAGCGCCGTGATGCGCTCAAGACGGGCCGTGTCACTGGTTTTCTTCAACTGCAAATCGCTCAGCCGGTGCGCCTGATTAAAGAGAAAACGCAGCACCTGCGCCAGCACCACGTCGTCGATATCAGTCACGTCCAGTATCAGCTCGGGGCTGACGGGCGAGGCCAGCAGCGGGCGCAGCGCCGTCAGTAATCCTTCGGTCAGGCTATCCTGCCAGAGGGCGTCGGGCAGCAGGGTGATTCGGGCAAACGGGGCACAGCCAAAGCGGGTATCCGCGATGCCGTCAGACTCGCGCATTTCTGCGACAAGCGCATTTTGCGGCAGAAGGTGACTGCTCGCGCGGGCAATCAAGTGGCTCTGCGGCTTCGCGTCAGAAAGCGCGGTGATAAACTGATAGGTAATCATTATTGCTCCTCAATCGGCGCGCGGATCCGCGCGGCATAGGCCTGCATCCATTCGTCATCCACGGCCTGGTAATGCGTTTTCTCCCGCAGGCGCTCGGTACGATAAACGGTGAGGGGCTGGCGAGCCGACGCCACCACGAACGAAAATGTTTTGATGTTGGTGGCAGCACCAAATTCGCCCCTGTTGTTCATGCACACCACGGAGAGATCGCCCACGCGACCAAAGCGCGACATCAGCCTGTCCTCCAGTTCGAACACCACGGAGTCTGCCGCCTGCTGCGGCGTCATGCCCTGCGCCATTCGGCGGACGATTTCATAGCTGGTGCAGCCCTTCATCAGGTCTTCACCGACGCCCGTGGCGGTGGCGGCACCGGTTTCGCTGTCGCAGTAAAAGCCGGAGCCGATAATCGGCGAGTCACCGATGCGGCCGCGCTTTTTCATAAACAGGCCGCTGGTGGAGGTGGCGACGCTCATCGAACCCTGTTTATCGAGGCCGATAATGCCGACGGTGTCGTGCCCGTCGTAGGGGCTTAAGCCCTTATCCAGCGTTTCGCGGCAGCGTTTTCGGTAGTGCTGCATGGCGCGGTCGGTGAGCATGGCTTTATCGGCAAAGCCCTGGCTCAGCGCCCATTCGCGCGCGCCCTGGCCGACCAGCAGGCTGTTGTAGCGCTGACGGCTGAGCGCGTGCGCCACGCGCACCGGATTGGCGATATCCACCAGATTGCCTACCGCGCCAAACGCCAGCGTGTCGCCATCCATATAGGCGGCGTCCAGCTCCACCTCGCCGTTTTCGGTGGGCAGGCCGCCGTAGCCGACGGATTTATAGAAAGGAAAGTCCTCGACGGCAGCCACGGCATCAACCACCGCCGGCGCGACCGGTTTGCCCGCAGCCAGCGCAGACGCAGACTCCGTTACGCCCTCAAGCGCCATTCGCCAGGTTGCGATAATTCCCCACATGCTTTACTCCTGTTTTGCAAGGGTGGTGTCGGTTTGCGTAACGCTGGCAACTTCCGCCGCGCGGTACTGTTTATCCAGGATACGCATGAAAGGCAGATACAGCATGGCGCCGATCAGCAGGTTGAGAAGCTGCATGACGCTGCCGCTCAGGTGTCCGGTGACGATAAAGCCGCTGATCACCGGCGGCAGCGTCCACGGAATAAATACCCCGGTGGTCACGGCAACCGCGCCAATCTTCATTGCGGCATACTGCACGGTAACCAGCACCAGCGGCACCAGGTTGAACGGGATAAGCATGATCGGGTTCATGATCACCGGCAGGCCAAACAGAATCGGCTCGTTGATGTTGAATACCGATGCCCCCGCGCCGAGGCGCGCCACTTCACGCATGTTTTTGCTGCGGGCGAAAATCAGCATCGCAATCACCAGCGACAGCGTTGCGCCCGCGCCGCCCATCCAGATCATGTCAAAAAACTGTTCGGTGATGATGTGCGGCGGCGTCGTGCCTGCCTGAATGGCGGCGATGTTGTCCGTCTGGTTCTCCATCCACAGCGGGCGAATGATGCCGTTGATCATCGAGCCGGAGTTAATGCCCACTGACCACAAAATGGTGATGCTAAAGACCGTCATCAGCGCGCCAAAGTAGGAGGTGCCATAGTGGCGCACCGGCGTGGCGACGACCTCATAGATAAACTGGTGAATGGTGTTGTAGTGGGTGTTTTCAAAGACGATGCGGATACCCAGCACCAGAATCATCACCAGCAGGGCCGGGATCAGCGCGGCGAACGACTCCTGCACCGCCGGGGGCACGCCGTCCGGCATTTTGATCACCAGCTTTTTGCGCTTCAGCCAGCAGAACAGCTCCGTCCAGATCAGCGAGCCAATCATCGCCACGAACAGCCCTTTGCTGCCGATCCACTCCACCGGCATCACGGTGATGCCGCCGTTTTCCGCCACCTTAATAAACGGAGTCAGGATCAGAAACGCAACCAGCGCCAGAATGCCGCAGGAGATGCGGTCTTCCCCGTAGTGCTCCGCCAGGCGAAACGCCACCAGGAAGCTGATAAACAGCGACATGGTGGAGAACACCGCGTTAAACGGAATTTCGATAATGGCGCTCCAGCTCTCACCAAAGGCCTGAGACATAAACTGCTGATAGGTTTGATTCGGGAACGACGAGATCACCAGCAGAATAGAGCCGACGATGATAAACGGCATGAATGACACGTAGGCACCGCGAATGGCGCCCAGATGACGCTGCTGGGCCGTTTTGGCCGCCAGCGGCATCAGTTTTGCTTCTAGAAATCCCAGAACATTGTTCATTGTGAACTCCGTACAAGATTGAGGGGTGTTGTTTGTGTTATGTCTGGGGATTATCAGTGAAGCGTGGCGAACGAAAGGTGAAATCGGTCACAAAGCATTCGCTGATGTGATATAAATCTCACAAGATTGGTTTCGGGGATTCATGCGATGGAAATTAAGCTGCACGCTAATGCCACTACGACGCCACGTATTCGTCGCTACCTTCAGCAGTCTGATAAAAGCGACCGGGAGCTGGCCGTTGAGTTAGGGATCTCGGTCACCACCGTCAGGCGCTGGCGCAACCGCGAGCAGGTTTCTGATAACCAGACTACGCCGAAGGTGATACACAAAGCGATGAGACAGGAGCAGATCGCTCTGGTGAACGCCCTGCGCGACATGCTGGGCGCGCCGCTGGACGAGCTGCTGCTGCTGGTGAACGAGGTGCTGGGCATCCCGGTTTCCCGGGCAACGCTGAATCGCTATCTTAAACCTGTCTCCGCAAAACCCAAGGACGCGGGCCCGCAGGGGAAACAGGCGCTGAAGGCGGGCATCGTGCCGCATAAGCTGGTTCTGCATCATCAGCCCCTGTCGCTGCACATGGACGATGGCGGGGAGCAGCACCTGCTGTGGGCGCGTGAGCCGGTAAGCGGCTGGTGCTACGCCCGGCTTTACGCGGGACTCTCGCCCCAGCTGCTTACCCACTGGACGCAGGCGCTGCTTGAGGCTTGCCCGGCTGATATACAATCCGTTGAGACTTTCGGCTTTCAGCTGGAGCTTCCGGCGCAGGACGTCGAGGTAAAAATACGGTCGCAAAAGCACGGCGCGGTGCAGGTCACGGTGCCCTTACACGACGTTATTCCGCAGGTAAAAACGACCCCTGTCGGGGAACTGCTGGTTCAGCTGTGTGAATTTTACAACCGGGGAAAAGCGCAGAAAAAACTGGGAGACAGCACGCCGCAGGCCTTTCTGGAAGGGCTGCGGCGTAAAGATTAGATAATGTCCAGCACGTCTTCCGGCGGGCGACCAATGCGTGCCTTGCCGTTGGCGACCACAATCGGGCGCTCAATCAGCTTTGGATTTTCAACCATCGCCTGAATCAGCTGCTCCTCGGTAAGATGCGCATCGTCCAGATTCAGCGACTTATACAGATCCTCTTTCTGGCGCATTAGCTCGCGCGCGCTGCCCATCTCCAGCATGTTCAGCAGGTGGCGGATCGTCTTCGCGTCCGGTGGCGTTTCCAGATACAGCACCACCTCCGGATCGACGCCGTTAGACTTCAGCAGGCTGAGGGTGTCGCGGCTCTTGGAGCTGCGGGGGTTATGGTAGATTTTTACCGCGTCTGTCATGACATCTCCTTGATTACATCTTCTCGTACGGCTTGAAGCGCTGCTGCAGCCCGCGCAGCTGATCGATACGCGCATCGTAACGCGCCTGCTGCAGGCTGCCGAGCTTGACCTGCGAACTGGCGCTGCTCAGCATAGATATGGCCTGGTCAAGACGCCCGACCAGCGCAAAGCCTTCGGCGCGCGCCGCAAGCTCCTGGTCGCGATTGCCCAGCTGGGCCTCGGCCTGAGCAAGCAGATCCCAGCCGTTTTGATCGTCTTTATTGTTAAAGGTGTAGCGGTTCAGGATGGTCGCCGCTTCGCCCGGCTGACCGCCCTGCAGGTAAGCATTCGCCAGGTTGAGCTGCAGCACCGGGTTGGTACGCACGTCTTTTGCCCCTTTCAGACGGTTGATGGCGTCGGTGGCTTTTTTCTGCCCCAGATCGATATCGGTTGAAAGGTCGAGATACCACGGATTGTTAGGATCGGCGGCCAGCAGCGGCTGCAGCGTTTTACGCGCCTCGTCGTATTTACTGGCCTCCATCGCCTGCAGCGCCTGCCCGTACTGCGCGGCATTTTTCTCACGCACGTTGCCCTTTGCCAGCGCGTCCAGCAGGTCGCTGGTGAGCTGGTTACGCCCGGAGTTATACATTCCCAGCGTTCTGACTTTCGCCATATAGAAATCCTGCGACGACTGGACTACCACCGGACGCATCTGGTTGGCGCGGTTACGGGCATCCGACAGGCGGCTTTCCGGCAGCGGGTGCGTCAGCAGAATTTCGGGTGGACGCGTCGAATAACGTGCCTGATCCAGCAGTTTTTCGAGGAAGCTCGGCATCGCCTGCGGATCAAAGCCCGAGCGCTGGAGCACCTGGATACCGATGCGGTCCGCTTCCTGCTCGTTTTGCTGCGTGAAGCTGATCATGCCCTGACGCGTTCCCGCCAGCGTACCGGTCAGTGCCGCCATCCCGGCCTGCGGGCTGGCCATCGCCAGCAGAATGGAGCCGAGTGCGCCCACCCAGGTGAGCGGGGCGTTACGCTTTTGGTCTTCCATTGCGCGCGCCAGGTGGCGCTGGGTGACGTGAGAAATTTCGTGCGCCATCACCGACGCCAGCTGGCTTTCGTTGTCGGAGTAGCGGAATAACGCCGAATGCAGCACCACGTTGCCGCCAAAGAAGGCGAAGGCGTTGATTTCGTCGTTATTGATTAAATAGAAGTGGAAGGGCGTTTTCACCGAGTCGGCGTGGGCAACCAGGCGCATCCCCAGGCCGTTAATATACTGCACCAGCAAGGGGTCATTGATCAGCGGGGCGCTGCCGCGCAGCTGGCGGACATAGTAATCACCCATCTGCATCTCTTGCCCAATAGAGAGCGTGCTTCCTGCCGTGGTCCCCATATCCGGCAATGAATCGGACGAGTCAGCAAAAGCAGGCATGACCTGACCGACCGCCATTGCGGCAATCAGCGTTGCAACCAGTGTTTTTCTCAACTGCCTGAACATAACCACTGTCCTGTATTTTGGATGTGCTAATTTGACCGATGAACCGTCTTATCGTTCATCTCCACTGCTCTGCGAGTGTAGCCGTGTTGTCGCATGAAGAAAATCCCATTCATCAGGGTTTTGCGAATCGTTACAGTGATACAAAAAGGAAAGTCTTTTTTGTGACAGTTCGATACAATTCACATTCTCACTCCCGCCATCCGATTCAGGGAAGGGTTGTATGCTCGAAATGTTAATGCAGTGGTATCGGCGTCGTTTTAGCGACCCGGAGGCCATTGCTCTACTGGTTATTCTGCTTGCCGGGTTCGGTATTCTTTTCTTCTTTAGCGGCCTGCTGGCCCCCCTGCTGGTGGCGATTGTGCTGGCGTATCTGCTGGAATGGCCCACGGCACGTCTGGAAAATATCGGCTGTTCCCGCCGCTGGGCGACCAGCATCGTGCTGGTGCTGTTTGTCGGCATATTATTGCTGATGTCATTTGTGGTGATGCCCATCGCCTGGCAGCAGGGGATCTACCTCATCCGCGATATGCCCGGCATGTTGAACAAGCTGTCTGATTTCGCCGCCACGCTGCCGCGTCGTTATCCGGCCCTGATGGATGCCGGGATCATTGATGCGATGGCTGAAAATATGCGCGCCCGCATCATGACGATGGGCGACTCGGTGGTGAAATACTCTCTGGCCTCGCTGGTCGGGCTGCTGACGCTGGCGGTTTATCTCGTACTCGTCCCGCTCATGGTATTTTTCCTGGTTAAGGATAAAGACCAGATGCTGAACGCCGTCAGGCGCATTTTGCCGCGCAATCGCGGGCTGGCTGGGCAGGTATGGGAAGAGATGAACCAGCAGATCACCAACTACATTCGCGGCAAAGTGCTTGAGATGATTGTGGTGGGCGTGGCGACCTGGATTGGCTTCCTGATCTTCGGCCTGAACTATTCGCTGCTGCTGGCGGTGCTGGTGGGGCTTTCCGTGCTCATTCCGTATATCGGCGCCTTCGTGGTGACTATTCCGGTAGTGGGCGTCGCGCTGTTCCAGTTTGGCCTCGGCACCGAGTTCTGGAGCTGTTTCGCGGTCTACCTGATTATTCAGGGACTTGACGGTAACCTGCTGGTGCCGGTGCTGTTCTCGGAAGCGGTAAACCTGCACCCGCTGGTGATTATCTTATCCGTGGTGATTTTCGGCGGTCTGTGGGGATTCTGGGGCGTGTTCTTTGCGATTCCGCTGGCGACGCTGATTAAAGCGGTCGTGCATGCATGGCCGGATGTGCCGGCAGTAGAAGAGAAGTAGTTTTTGTGCGGCCTGATGCCCTCACCCCGACCCTCTCCCACGGGGAGAGGGGGAAAACACTAAAAACGGCAACCTGGGTTGCCGTTTTGCTGTTTATCAAGCACTCTCTTTCAACCACTTCAACACCACGTCGTGGTGATTGCTGGTTTTGAAATCATCAAATACGTGCTCAACTTTACCGTTAGCGTCGATCAAGAAGCTGATACGGTGGATGCCGTCATAGGTCTTGCCCATAAAGGACTTCTCGCCCCAGACGCCAAACTGCTCGCAAACCTGGTGGTCTTCATCGGAAAGGAGGGTGAAATTCAGGACCTCTTTTTCCGCAAATCGTGACAGCTTCTCTGGTTTATCGGTGCTGATACCCAGCACTTCCACACCGACTTTTTTCAACTCGTCCATGTTGTCGCGTAAGCCGCAGGCCTGTACGGTACAGCCCGGGGTCATGGCTTTCGGGTAGAAATAGACCAGAACGCGCTGTCCCTGGAAGTCGGTCAAATTTACTTGCTCGCCGTCTTGATCCGGTAAGCTAAATTTCGGTGCGATGTCACCGGCTTTCAGTGGATTCATTACTCAACTCCATCCTGTTCGTGCTGCGAATAATTGACGACGCTTATACTGCCCTGCGCGTGTAATTCTGTACAGAGGGCTTTGAACGCTTGCTCAATATTTGATGCATCCTGCGAGGCAGGACTGTGCGCGGTAATTTGAATAAACAGCACCGGAAGATTGTTGCTATCGCTGGTCTGCGTGCGGGAAACCAGTTCGGCAATGTTCATCTGATGGCTGTCAAAAAGCGCGGTAAAGCGCTCAATCAGATGGGGGGAATCAGGCACTTCAACCTGCACCCAGACGGTTGCGGGCATTGCCGGACGTGGGCGCGCGTTGGTGCGCTTCATCACAATCAGTAAATCCAGCTCGGCGCCTTTCAGCGGCAGGGTCGATTCAATCAGCGTAATGGCGTTCCATGTCCCGGAAAGCAGCATAATAAACGTGAACTCTTCGCCCAGCATCGCCAGACGACTGTCTTCGATATTACAGCCGCAGCTGCTGACGTGACGGGTGATGGTGTTCACAATACCCGGCCTGTCGGCACCCAGCGCAGTGATAACCAGGTAATGTTGTGATGAGGTTGTCAAACCTGTTCTTCCTTTGCTTGGTTAAGTCTTCCTAAGGAAAGCATAAAAAAAACATGCATACAACCGCCTGAGAGCCTCAGGTCGCTTGCTTTTATTACAGTTCCAAACGTAACATTGAGACTCTTGTTCGCACAGAGGATGGCCCATGTTCACGGGAAGTATTGTCGCGCTTGTTACACCGATGGATGAAAAAGGTAACGTCTGCCGGTCCAGCATGAAAAAGCTGATTGATTACCATGTCGCCAATGGAACCTCGGCGATCGTTTCGGTAGGGACTACCGGTGAATCTGCAACGCTGAGCCACGAAGAGCACGGCGATGTGGTTATGTTGACCCTCGAACTGGCTGACGGGCGTATCCCGGTCATCGCAGGTACGGGTGCGAACGCAACCGCAGAGGCTATTAGCCTGACCCAACGTTTTAACGACAGCGGCATCGTGGGCTGTCTGACGGTGACCCCTTACTACAACCGTCCTACTCAGGAAGGTCTGTTCCAGCATTTCAAAGCCATCGCTGAACATACTGACTTGCCGCAAATTCTGTATAATGTGCCGTCCCGTACCGGTTGCGATATGCTGCCGGAAACCGTTGGCCGTCTCTCGAAAGTAAAAAATATTATCGCGATTAAAGAGGCAACGGGGAACTTAAGCCGCGTTCATCAGATCAAAGAGCTGGTTTCAGACGACTTTATTCTGCTGAGCGGCGACGATGCGACCGCGCTGGACTTTATGCAGCTCGGTGGTCACGGTGTGATTTCCGTAACGGCGAACGTTGCGGCCCGCGATATGGCGGAAATGTGTAAACTGGCGGCTGCGGGTCACTTTGATGACGCTCGCGTGGTCAATCAGCGTCTGATGCCATTGCACAATAAATTATTTGTCGAACCCAATCCGATCCCAGTGAAATGGGCATGTAAGGAGTTGGGACTTGTAGCAACCGACACGCTGCGTCTGCCAATGACACCGATTACCGACCACGGTCGTGACATCGTTGCTGGCGCGCTGAAGCATGCCGGTTTGCTGTAAAGTTTAGGGAGATTTGATGGCTTATTCAGTACAGAAGTCGCGCCTGGCGAAGGTTGCGGGTGTTTCGCTTGTTATGCTGCTCGCTGCCTGTAGTTCAGACTCGCGCTACAAGCGCCAGGTGAGCGGTGATGAATCCTATCTGGATGCCGCGCCGCTTGCTGAACTTCACGCACCTGCCGGCATGATCCTGCCGATTCAGAACGGCGATTATAATATCCCCGTGACGAACGGCAGCGGTCTGGTAGGAAAAGCGCTCGATATTCGTCCACCGGCTCAGCCGCTGGCGCTGGTGAGCGGGGCGCGTACCCAGTTCGCCGGTGATACGGCATCGCTGCTGGTTGAAAATGGCCGTAACAGCACGCTGTGGCCGCAGGTGGTGAGCGTCATTCAGTCGAAGAACTACACGATCGATAAACGCGATGACGCCAGCCAGACCTTAACCACGGACTGGATTGAATGGAACCGTCTGGATGAAGATCAGCAGTACCGCGGTCGTTATCAAGTCTCCGTGAAACCACAGGGCTATCAGCAGGCGGTAACCGTTAAGCTGCTGAACCTGGAGCAGGCGGGTAAACCGGTTGCTGATGCGGCGTCCATGCAGCGTTACAGCACCGAAATGCTGAACGTGATTGCCGCTGGTCTTGATAAGAACGCCACCGACGCCGCGAATGCTGCGCAGGGCCGCAGCGGTTCTACCTTCGACGTGCAGAGCGCCGCAGATGATACCGGTCTGCCAATGCTGGTCGTGCGTGCGCCGTTTAACCAGACCTGGCAGCGCCTGCCGGCGACGCTGGAAAAAGTGGGCATGAAGGTTACCGACAGCACGCGTTCAACGGGCAGCATGACGGCAACGTACAAGCCGCTGTCTGACAGCGCCTGGCAGGAACTGGGAGCACGCGATCCACAGCTGGCTTCTGGTGACTATAAAATCCAGGTCGGCGATCTCGATAACCGCAGTAGCTTGCAGTTTATCGACCCGAAAGGTCACACGCTGACCCAGTCGCAGAACGATGCGCTGGTCGCCGTCTTCCAGGCGGCATTCAGCAAATAAATATGAGGGCTGGTTAATCCAGCCCTTTTTATTTTCGTGCCACGCAAACGTGTGCGTGGCATAATATCCCCAGTATTGAACACAAATCATCACACCAGGAGTAATCAAGATGCAGAAGCAAGCTGAGTTGTATCGTGGCAAAGCGAAGACCGTATACAGCACGGAAAACCCGGATCTGTTGGTGCTCGAGTTCCGCAATGATACGTCAGCAGGGGATGGCGCACGCATTGAGCAGTTCGATCGTAAAGGCATGGTGAACAACAAGTTCAACCACTTCATTATGACCAGGCTGGCCGAAGCGGGTATCCCGACTCAAATGGAAGCCTTGCTCTCCGATACGGAATGTCTGGTGAAAAAGCTGGATATGGTTCCGGTTGAGTGCGTTGTTCGTAACCGTGCTGCGGGCTCCCTGGTAAAGCGTCTGGGCATTGAAGAAGGTATCGAACTCAATCCGCCGCTGTTCGACCTGTTCCTGAAAAACGACGCCATGCACGACCCGATGGTCAACGAATCTTACTGCGAAACCTTCGGCTGGGTGAGCAAGGAGAATCTGGCGCGTATGCAGGAGCTGACCTACAAAGCGAACGACGTGCTGAAAAAGCTGTTTGATGACGCGGGCCTGATCCTGGTCGACTTTAAGCTGGAGTTCGGCCTGTTCAAAGGCGAAGTGGTGCTGGGCGATGAGTTTTCACCGGACGGCAGCCGCCTGTGGGATAAAGAAACCCTGGATAAAATGGACAAAGACCGTTTCCGTCAGAGCCTCGGTGGCCTGATCGAAGCGTACGAAGCGGTTGCCCATCGTTTAGGCGTTAAGCTCGACTAATCTCCTCATTTGCCAAGGGATGTTCGCATCCTTTGGCGTCTTACCTTTGTTTCCTATGGTAATCCTGCCGTTAACCGCCTACGATCATAGCTATTATTAATGGAATAGTTCGAGGTAGTTATGCGCTGGCAAGGGCGTCGTGAAAGTGACAATGTAGAAGACAGGCGCAGTAGTGGCGGCGGTGGCCCCTCAATGGGCGGTCCCGGCTTCCGGTTACCCAGCGGAAAGGGCGGTATTATTCTGCTGATCGTGGTGCTGGTTGCAGGCTATTACGGCGTCGATCTCACCGGCTTAATGACCGGTGAACCGCTGCAACAGCAGCAACCATCTCAGCATTCAATCAGCCCGAATGACGATGAAGCGGCCAAATTTACCTCCGTTATCCTTGCGACGACCGAAGACACCTGGGGTCAACAGTTCGAGAAAATGGGGCGTACCTATCAGCAGCCGAAACTGGTGATGTACCGGGGCGCGACGCGCACCGGCTGCGGAACAGGCCAGTCGGTAATGGGGCCGTTTTACTGCCCGGCTGACGGCACCGTCTATATCGATCTCTCATTTTATGACGACATGAAAAACAAGCTGGGCGCCGACGGCGATTTTGCTCAGGGCTATGTCATTGCGCATGAAGTAGGTCACCACGTGCAGAAGCTGCTGGGGATTGAGCCTAAGGTGCGTCAGCTGCAGCAGAATGCGTCTCAGGCGGAAGTTAACCGTCTATCCGTGCGCATGGAGCTGCAGGCGGACTGCTTCGCGGGCGTCTGGGGCCACAGCATGAAGCAGCAGGGCGTACTTGAGTCCGGAGACCTGGAAGAGGCGTTAAACGCAGCGCAGGCCATCGGTGACGATCGTCTCCAGCAGCAGAGCCAGGGGCGCGTCGTGCCGGATAGCTTTACGCACGGGACGTCTGAACAACGCTACAGCTGGTTCAAGCGCGGCTTCGACAGCGGCGATCCGGCGCAGTGTAATACCTTCGGCAAAGCTATGTGATGCTGCCGTTTGTTAATCTGATCGACCAGCTTACGCGCAAAGGGCAGCGTCGGCTGGTGGTGCTCAGCGGCGATGCGCAGTGGACGGCTGCGCAGGCCGCAGCGCTGCGAAACGATCTGCCCGGCGACTGGCTGTGGCTGGAGGATAACCCCTCGAAGGCCATCAGCGGCCTGCTGGGGCGCGAGTTTCTGCACGCTGTTTTTGACGCGCGCTCGGGGTTCGATGTCTCCGCCTTTGCGGCGCTGAGCGGTACCCTGCGCGCCGGCAGCCTCCTTGTGCTGCTGGTGCCGCCGCTGGCGGGCTGGGCGCAGATGCCGGACGCAGATTCCGTGCGCTGGAGCGACAGCCCCGAGCCGATCGCCACACCGCGCTTTATTCACCATTTTTGCCGTACGATCGCTGACGACCCGGACGCGATCGTGTGGCGGCAAAACCAGCCGTTATCGATTCCCTCTTTTCCAGACGTCCCCGACTGGCAGCCTGCCAGCGGCGCGCCGCAGCGCGAGCAGGCTGAGATCCTGAACAAAATTCTGTCCCTGCAGAGCGGCATTGTCGCCGTCACGGCGGCGCGCGGGCGCGGAAAGTCCGCCCTGGCCGGGATGTTGCTCAACAGCATTGAGGGCAGCGCCGTCGTTACCGCTCCGGCTAAAGGTGCAACCGACGTTATCGCCCGCTTTGCCGGGGATAACTATCGCTTTATGGCGCCGGACGCGCTGCTTGCCTCTACGATTCAGGCCGACTGGCTGATTGTCGACGAGGCGGCTGCCATTCCTGGCCCGCTTCTTGAGAAGCTGGCCGCGCGTTTTCCTCGCGTGCTGCTAACGACCACGGTGCAGGGGTATGAAGGAACGGGCCGGGGGTTTTTGCTGAAGTTCTGCGCCCGGTTCAGCGCCCTGCAGCGGTATAGCTTATCCGCGCCGGTTCGCTGGGCTGCCGGGTGTCCGCTTGAACGGGTCGTTGCCCGCGCGCTGCTGTTTGACGATCGGCTTATCGACCATAAGCCGGAAGGTGAGGTGCGTTTCGCGGCGCTGGAACCACGGGCGTGGGAGAGTAACCCGCCGCTGGTGGCGAGCGTGTATGAGCTGCTGTGCGCTGCGCACTATCGTACTTCACCGCTTGATTTGCGCCGGATGATGGACGCCCCCGGCCAGCATTTTGCCGTCGCGCAAACCGATTCGGCTATCGCGGGCGCGCTCTGGCTGGTGGACGAAGGCGGGCTAAGCGCAGCTCTTAGTCGTGCCGTCTGGGCGGGATTCAGGCGTCCACGCGGCAACCTGGTGGCGCAGTCCCTGGCGGCGCACGGCGGTTCGCCGCTGGCGGCAACGCTGAAAGGACGACGGGTCAGCCGAATTGCGGTGCATCCGCATCGCCAGCGGGAAGGCATCGGGCAGGCACTGATCCGCAGTGCGCATGGGCAGGATTATCTTTCGGTGAGTTTTGGCTATACCGACGAGCTATGGCGTTTCTGGCAGCAGTGCGGCTTTGTGCTCGTGCGGATGGGCAGCCATCGTGAGGCAAGCAGCGGCTGCTACACCGCGATGGCGCTCCTGCCTCAAAGCGAGGCGGGGCAAACGCTGTGTGAACACGCGCACCGCCGCCTGTGTCGCGATGCGCGAGTATTATCCGCCTGGAACGACGAAAAGATCCCGGTGAACGACGGCTGGGACGCTACCCTTAATGATGATGACTGGCTGGAGCTGGCCGGGTTCGCCTTTGCGCATCGGGCGTTTTCGACCTCTGTCGCTGCCTTAACGCGTCTGCTGTTAAACGTTGAGCTACCGCTTCCGTCCCTTCGCGGAAAAATGGCCGGGGAAACGGACGGCGCAGGACGAAAAGCGCAGCTGGCAAATCTGCGCAAGGACGCGGCGCAGGCGCTTGAAAGCCTTGATCGTGCGCGCTGTCAGCAGTTGAAAGACGCTATTTTGCAATGGCAATTTTTTCAATGACTTATTCAGTAAACTGACATGGTCATTACCCCGCAGAGGCGTAGAATTCTGCTTATCAATTAAGGAGAACGCCATGAAACACGACCACTTTGTTGTTCAAAGCCCTGAGGCCCCGGCTAAACAGTTACTGCTTCTGTTTCATGGCGTGGGCGATAATGCCGTCAATATGGGGCAGATTGGCAGCTGGTTTGCGCCGATTTTCCCGGAGGCGCTGATCGTCAGCATCGGCGGCGTGGAGCCTTGCGGCCCGAACGGGCGCCAGTGGTTCTCGGTGCAGGACGTGACGGAAGAGAACCGGCAGGAACGCATTGATGCCATCATGCCGACTTTTATCGACACCGTACGCTACTGGCAGCAGCAGAGCGGCGTGGGTGCCGATGCCACCGCGCTGATTGGCTTCTCGCAGGGGTCAATCATGTCGCTGGAAAGCGTGAAGGCAGAGCCTGGCCTGGTATCCCGCGTGATTGCTTTTAACGGTCGTTTTGCGACCTTACCGCAGCGCGCCACCACCCGAACGACGATCCATCTGATCCACGGCGGTGAAGATCGGGTGATTGAGCTTTCGCATGCGGTCGCCGCGCAGGAAGCGCTGATCCGCCAGGGCGGAGACGTGACGCTGGATATTGTTGACGATCTGGGGCACGCCATTGACGATCGCAGCATGCAGTTTGCGCTCGACCATCTGCGTTACACCGTGCCGAAGCACTATTTTGATGAAGCGCTAAGCGGCGGTAAGCCGAATGATGATGATATTGTAGAGTTTATGTGAGGTTTTTCCCCCTCACCCTGACCCTCCCCCCGGAGGGGAGAGGGAACATGGCCCCCCTCGCCCCTCCGGGGAGAGGGGTTGGGGGTGAGGGGATTACTTCTTCTGGTCCTTATTCGGCCAGTCGTCGTCATCGTCCCACTTGTCGTTGAAATCACGATGCGGCGGAAGGTCCGGCTTGTTGGCGAGGAACTTCTTGTGGTCAACGCGCTTAAGGTCTTTAATCACGTTAAGTAGTACGCCTACCAGAAACACCAGCACCAGAATCCACCAGTACTTTGAAAGCCAATCCATTCGCTAATCCTCTTTAGGCAGCCGTCAGGCGACGAGCTGCTCCATGATACGTTGATACATACGGGCCAGCAGTTGTAAATCTGCTGCGTTCACACATTCATTGATTTTGTGAATCGTTGCGTTTACCGGACCCAGTTCGACAACCTGTGCACCCATGCGGGCAATAAAGCGTCCGTCAGAGGTGCCGCCCGTCGTCAGCAGCTGTGGCTTAATTTCATTATAGTGCGCGATGGCGTTGACGACCGCATCCACCAGCTTGCCGCGCTGCGTCAGGAACGGCTGGCCGGAAACCCACCACTCTACGGTATAGCGCAGTTGGTATTTTTCAAGCAGCGCGAGCACGCGGGCTTTGATCGTCTCGTCGGTCAGTTCGGTGCTGAAGCGGAAGTTGAACTGGACGAAGAAATCACCGGGGATGACGTTGTTGCTGCCGGTACCGGCCTTAACGTTAGCAATCTGCATGCTGGTCGGCGGGAAGAACTCGTTGCCTTTATCCCACTCGATGCCCACCAGCTCGTTCAGCATCGGGGCCGCGCGATGTACCGGGTTATCGGCCAGATGCGGATAGGCAACGTGCCCCTGAACGCCGTGGATCGTGAGGTTACAGGTCATCGACCCGCGACGTCCGTTTTTCACTACGTCGCCCACCACTTCGGTACTGGACGGCTCGCCCACCAGACAGTAGTCCAGGCGTTCGTTGCGCGCCATCAGCGCCTCAACGACTTTAACCGTGCCGTTATGCGCGCTGGCTTCTTCATCGGACGTGATCAAAAACGCGAGGCGGTTTTTATGATTTGGATGCTGGGCCACGAAGCGCTCAGCGGCAACAACCATCGCCGCCAGCGAGCCCTTCATGTCCGCCGCACCGCGGCCAAACAGCATACCGTCGCGGATGGTTGGCTCAAAAGGCGGGTTGATCCAGCGATCGGCATCACCCGCGGGAACGACGTCGGTATGTCCGGCAAAGGCCAGCGTTTCACCCTGGCCGCGCCATGCCCAGAAGTTTTGCGTGTCGCCAAAATCCATGTGCTCCACGGTAAACCCGATGGCGCACAGGCGCTCAATCATTAATGCCTGACAACCTGCATCGTCCGGGCTAAGGGAAGGACGGCGAATAAGCTGCTGAGTCAGCTCAATGACCGGGCATGACATAGACTACACCTCAACGAAAAATTCAGAATAAAGGGTTTCACTGAAACCCAGCAGCATAGGCTGCCCTGGCTTGCAGAGCAATGGGCGTTTGATAATAGCCGGCATTTCCATCATCAGTTTTGCCGCGCTGTCAGCGTCGGTGATGCTGGCCCGCAGCGACTCGTCCAGCTTGCGCCAGGTGGTTCCGCGCGTGTTCAGCAGCGCTTCCCAGCCAAGCTCGTTAATGGCGGTATGCAGGAATTCTGCATCAAGTCCGTCAGCACGGTAATCGTGGAAGCGATACTCGACGCTGTTAGCCTCCAGCCAGCGGCGGGCTTTCTTGATGGTGTCGCAATTTTTAATGCCGTACATCACAACCATGGTGAATCCTTTTGCTCTTATGACGATTAAATGTTCAGTAATTTCGAAGATATATCCTTATGTGAAATATAACACAGCCAGGAATTCTCTCGATTTACAATTCTTCTTAATTCAACTTACACCTGTGCGCTGAATATTCTTTCATCATTTAAGCATAGATGTCCATCATGTTTAAAATTCTAATAAACTCAGGGGGTAAAATACTTCTCACCCGGTCGTAGGGTTATTTCAAAATATTGCTATCCGTCACACAAAATTTGACGCTTCGCGTTCATATTTATCATAAATCCCTGACTGCAGCGGGGTATAATCGCAGCGATAGGTTAAGCAGGCTTCACAATGATGATACGTTTTCGTAGAATGCGCATAATAATAAGAGAGGTCGTTATGATTGAACGTGAACTGGGGAACTGGAAAGATTTTATCGAAGGTATGCTTCGTAAATGACATTCAGTAAGAATGCAAGAGCACTAAAATAAGTAAAATAACCATAGTGTGAATTAATCACACAATAAAAAGGCGGCCCTCGAGAGCCGCCTTTTTTATTTCACGCCGTTATTCCGGACGCTCTTTCAGCGGGAAGCGGCGACGCACCAGCACAAAGAACAGCGGCACGAAATAGATCGCCAGAATCGTTGCTGAAATCATGCCGCCCATTACCCCTGTGCCCACCGCGTGCTGGCTGCTGGAGCCTGCGCCAGAGCTGGTCGCCATCGGCAGCACGCCAAAGACAAACGCCAGTGAGGTCATCAGGATCGGGCGTAAGCGCTGACGGCAGGCGTAGAGCGTGGCCTCCATCAGGTCGTGGCCTTTCGCATTCATCTCATTGGCAAATTCGACGATCAGAATGGCGTTTTTCGCCGACAGGCCGATAACGGTGAGGAGCCCGACCTGGAAGTACACGTCGTTCTCCAGGCCGCGCATCCAGGTCGCCAGCAGCGCGCCGATCACGCCGAGCGGAACCACCAGCATCACCGAGAACGGCACTGACCAGCTTTCATACAGCGCGGCGAGACACAGGAACACCACCAGCAACGACAGCGCGTACAGGGCAGGCGCCTGCGCGCCGGAGAGGCGCTCCTGGTAAGACATCGCCGTCCACTCCAGGCCAAAACCAGTCGGCAGCTCCTGCACCAGTTTTTCCATGATATCCATTGCCGTACCGGTACTGACCCCCGGCGCGGCTTCACCCACAATTTCCAGCGCGGAATAGCCGTTATAGCGTTCCAGACGCGGCGATCCGGTTTCCCAGCGCGAGGTGGCGAACGCGGAGAACGGCACCATGCCGCCCGCGTTATTACGCACGTACCAGCGGTTGATATCGTCCGGCAGCATGCGGTATTTGGCGGCGGACTGAACGTACACTTTCTTCACGCGGCCGCGATCCATAAAGTCGTTCACGTAGCTGGAGCCCCACGCGGTTTGCAGCGTGTCGTTAATATCATCGATGGAGACGCCAAGCGCCTGCGCCTTACGCTGGTCGATATCCACCTGCAGCTGCGGGCTGTCGTCCAGGCCGTTGTGGCGCACGCGGGTCAGCTGGGGATCTTTACCCGCCAGGTCGAGCAGCTTGTCGCGGGCGGCCATTAGCGCGTCGTGGCCTGCGCCAGCGTGATCCTGCAGCTCCATATCAAACCCTGCCGAACTGCCGAGGCCGCTGATGGCCGGAGGGCTGCTGGCAAATACCCGCGCCTCCTTAATGTGGCTGAAGGCTTTGGTCGCGCGCTCGATAATGGCAAACGAGGAGCCCGTGTCGCTATCGCGCTGGTCCCAGTCCTTCAGGCGCACGAACATACGCGCCACGTTCTGCCCGTTGCCGCCCGGGCCCGAACCGACGGTGGAAAAGACCGAAACAACGTTATCTTTCTCTTTGGTATGGAAATAGTCCTCAACCTTCTGCACCACCTTCAGCGTCTGCTGCTGCGTTGAGCCGCTCGGCAGCTGAACGGAGGTGATAAACATGCCGCGATCCTCCAGCGGCAGGAAGGAGGTCGGCAGACGCAGGAACAGGAACACCATGCCGCCCAGCAGCAGAACGTAGACCACCATCCAGCGCACGCTGCGGTGCAGGATCTTGCCCACGCCCGCTTCATAGCGCGCCGCATTGCGGTTAAACATGCGGTTGAACCAGCCGAAAAAGCCTTTCTGACCGTGATGCTCACCCTTGTGTAAGGGTTTAAGAAGGGTGGCGCACAGCGCCGGCGTCAGGATCATCGCCACCAGCACCGAAAGCACCATCGCAGAGACGATGGTGATCGAAAACTGACGGTAAATCGCGCCGGTGGTGCCGCCAAAGAAGGCCATCGGAATAAACACCGCCGAGAGCACCATCGCGATGCCGACCAGCGCGCCCTGAATTTGCCCCATCGATTTTCGCGTGGCCTCGCGCGGCGATAGCCCTTCCTCGCTCATGATGCGCTCGACGTTTTCCACCACCACGATGGCATCATCCACCAGCAGACCGATGGCCAGCACCATCGCGAACATCGTCAGGGTGTTGATGCTGTACCCAAACGCATACAGCACGGCGAAGGTGCCCAGCAGCACGACCGGCACGGCAATGGTGGGAATAAGCGTGGCGCGGAAGTTTTGCAGGAACAGGTACATCACCAGGAATACCAGTGCGATCGCTTCCAGCAGGGTTTTCACCACGTCCTCAATGGAGGCCTTAACGAAGGAGGTGGTTTCGTAGGCGACCTTGTACTCCAGGCCGTGCGGGAAATAGTGCGACAGTTCGTCAAGGCGATTTAGCACCAGCTCGGCGGTGGCCATTTCGTTCGCGCCGGAGGCCAGCTTCACCCCTAAACCTGACGCCTGATTACCGTTGAAGCGGCTCAGGTAGTCATATTTTTCCGCCCCCATCTCCACGGTGGCGACGTCGCCGAGACGCACCTCGGAGCCGTCCTGATTCACCCGCAGGGTAATATTTCTGAACTGCTCGGGCGTCTGGAGCAGGGACTGTGAGTTGATGGTGGCGTTCAGGGCCTGATTATCAACGGACGGCGTACCGCCAAGCTGGCCGACGGCTATCTGGGCGTTCTGCGATTCGATAGCGTCGGTAACGTCTTTGGCCGTCATCTGCACGCTGTTCAGCTTGTTAGGATCCAGCCAGATGCGCATGGAATATTGTGAACCGTAGGCGTCGATATCCCCCACGCCGTTAATACGGCTGAGCGGGTCCTGAATATTACTCGCCACGTAGTCGGCGATATCCTGTTTATCCATCGAACCATCGGTCGAGACGAAGGCGATGGTCAGAATGTTGGTATCACCGGTTTTACGCACGGTGACGCCCTGATTTTGAACCGCTTGAGGCAGCTTGCGCAGGGCCGACTGCAGCTGGTTTTGCACCTGCTGCACCGCTTCGTCCGGGTCTGTCCCCGCCTTAAAGCTCAGTGTGACCGTGGCCTGGCCCGTGGCGCTACTTTGCGAGGACATGTACATCAGGTTATCCAGACCCGTCATGTTCTGTTCGATAACCTGCGTCACGGTGTTTTCCAGCGTCTGCGCAGATGCGCCGGGATAGTTGGCGGTGACGCGCACGTTCGGCGGTGCGAGATCGGGATATTGCTCAACAGGCAGTGAAGTAATGGCCAGGACGCCTGTCAGACACAACAGAATCGCAAGCACCCAGGCAAAAATGGGGCGATCGATGAAGAAATTCGCCATGAAAAAGTGACCTCGTTTTGCAGCACGTCATTGTTGTTTATTAGCCGCCTAACTTTAGCGGTAAGACGAAGGTCAAACGTGGAGAAATAAAGGAGATAATGTAAATTATCATGCGCTTTACGCCTCCCCGCTAGTTTCCCACCTGCGCCGTAGGCGTGCGGAACGTCACGCTGACCTGCGTTCCGCCATTTTGCGGCTGGGAGAAGTGCAGCGTTCCGCCGAGCCGACCTGCGCGCTCGCGCATAATATTCAGCCCGTAATGGCCCGGCGGCTCGCTTGCATCGCCAATGCCAATGCCGTTGTCGCATATGGTGACGGTGTGCGTACCGTCGGCCGCGGTAATGCAGCTAACGGTGATCTCGCTCGCTTCGGCATGCTTGATGGCGTTCAGCACCGCTTCACGCACGATCTGTAACAAATGAACCTGCTTTTGCGCGTCCAGAGCAAGCGACGACAGCCGACAGTCGAGGATCAGCTTCGCCTGCGTCTGGTTTTGCAATCCGTCGAGCGACTCCTGCAGCGCAGCGGGAAGATTGGCGTGGTTAAGCGTCAGGCGGAAGGTGGTGAGCAGCTCGCGAAGCTGCTGCCAGGCGTTGTTAAGTTCGCGGGAAAAGTCCGTGATGATGCCCTGCGCCGGGGCATTTTCCTCCGGTATTGCATGTTTGAGCAACGTAAGCTGGATGCGTAAATAAGAAAGCACCTGTGCCAGCGAATCATGCAGCTCGCGGGCAATCGTCGCACGCTCCTCCATCAGCAGCAGCTGCTGGAAATGCTTTTGCCCCTGGTTGAAGTAGAGACCGCGTCCCAGCATCGTCGCCACGCTTTTCATCAGCGGGAGGGGAACATTTCCTGCTGCGCTTTGCCAGCGTAATTCCCCGTACAGCGTATCCTGCATTAGCACCGGCAGGCTTTGCATTTCAGCATGGCTCTGCTCTGTACCCTCGCAAAGCCGCCAGTCGTCGCTGGTGCGCAGCTCCAGGTAATTCACCCGGGTGTATTCATGCACAATCTGCAGAATATGCCTGAAGCAGTGGCTGTCTATCTGGCCGGTGTTCAGCGCCTGAGAACATGTGAACAGCATTTCCAGCTGCTGGTGCGCCTCGTTGAGGTGGTGCGTTTTTTCGGCAACGGAGCGTTCCAGCGAGCGATAAAGCGTGTGCAGTTCCGCCGACATATGATTGAACGCGCGCGAGAGCTGGCCCAGTTCGTTCGGCAGATGCGTATCCGGGGCAGGGGTATCAAACTGTCTTTGCTCAATGCGTTCGCTTGCCGCCACCAGGTTGTTGAGCGGCAACACCACCTGGCGGCGTATGCGCCGCAGGGTCAGTACCGTCAGCAGCAGAATGCCAAGACCGCCTGCCAGGGACATCAGGATCACCAGCTGAATTTTATGTTCGGTATAGTGCTGGAGGGCCAGGACGAAGGCGTCAATGCGGCTGACAAAATCCTCTATGTGATTCTGATACCACAGGGTATCGCCGCTGGCGATGCGCTGGTCTATCTCCTGCCAGGCAAGATGCAGCTGTTGATAGCGCTGTTTAACATCGTCCGGCACGTACCAGCGGCTCAGCGTGGTGAGCGCGGGGGCGCTCAGGGTTTGCTGCCAGTCTTTGCGATGTTCCGAAAGCGACGGGCTGTTGCGCTGCATCTCGTAGCCAAGACGGTAGCTCTGCATGCGCAGCGATCCGGCAATGTTGATCGCTTCTGCGTCGCGCTGGCTGCTGGCAAGCGTGAATAGCGCAACGGTGCTGGTCAAAACGGACAGCACGATAATCGAAAAGAAAGCCCGGGCAAGGCTTCCCGAAACGGGGCGTTTAACGGTCACAGAACAGCTTCCTGAATAAAATTGATCTGCCACAGGTTCACTGGAGATAGTTGGGCTTCCTGGGCATTTGAACATTGCCTGATAACGTTGCCGTCGGTTAATACAATATTCTTATAAAGATTAAGGTTATTGAACCAGAAACAGGTGTTGTTATGAATCGTTTTATTATGGCCAACAGCCAGCAATGCATTGGTTGCCGGGCCTGCGAGGTTGCCTGCGTGATGGCGCACAACGGCGAACAGCATGTCCTGAGCGCGCGCCATTTTCATCCCCGCATTACGGTCCTCAAATCCGGCGTGAAGAACAGTCCTGTCACCTGTCACCACTGCGAAAATGCCCCCTGCGCGCAAAGTTGCCCAAACGGGGCGATCGACAGGCTCGCTGACAGCGTACAGGTGAATCAGCAAAAATGCATTGGCTGCAAAGCCTGCGTGGTGGCCTGTCCGTTTGGCACCATGGACATTATCGTCACGCCGCTGGATAACGCGAGCGTGAAAGCCTCTGCGCATAAATGCGATCTCTGCCTGGATCGTCCACGGGGCCCGGCCTGTATCGAAAATTGTCCGGCGGGGGTTCTCACCCTCGCGACGCCCGCGGTGCTGGAAAATCTGGCGAAGGCGCGTCGACAGCGCACGGCTCGCCTGGAATCTCAGCCCTGGCACGGCGAATCGGTTCAACGGGAACGCCCGCAAACCCTGCAGCAGCAGATGCAAAACACGCCCGCGCGCGGCGAGCCGGATAAGCTCCCTGCGAAAGCGCGCGCCTGCCATTTCAACGAAATCTACCTGCCGTTTCGGGCCGAACAGGCTCAGCGCGAGGCGTCCCGCTGCCTGAAGTGCGGCGAGCACAGCATCTGCGAATGGACCTGTCCGCTGCATAACCACATTCCCCAGTGGATTGAACGCATCAAAGCCGGGGATATCGTCGGTGCGGCCGAGCTTTCGCACCAGACCAACTGTTTACCTGAAATCACCGGCCGCGTCTGTCCCCAGGATCGATTATGTGAAGGAGCCTGCACCCTGCGCGATGAATCGGGTTCAGTGACCATTGGCAATATTGAGCGCTACATCTCCGATCGGGCGCTGGCGGCGGGCTGGATGCCGGATATGAGCGGGATTTCACCGGTAGATAAGCGCGTGGCGATCGTCGGCGCAGGCCCGGCAGGACTTGCCTGCGCCGACGTGCTGGTACGCCGCGGCGTAAGCGTGACGGTGTACGATCGTCACCCGGAGATCGGCGGCCTGCTGACGTTTGGCATTCCCGCCTTCAAGCTGGACAAATCCCTGCTCGCCCGGCGCAGAGAGATTTTTACCGCGATGGGGGTCCACTTTGAGCTGAATTGCGAAGTGGGTCAGGACGTGTCGATGTCGCAGCTGCAGCAAGACTACGATGCGCTGTTTATTGGCGTCGGAACCTATCGCTCCATGAAAGCGGGAATACCGCACGAGGATGCGCCGGGGGTCTACGACGCGCTGCCGTTCCTGGTGGCGAACACGAGGCACGTGATGGGGCTAGCGCCGACGGAGGCCGAGCCGTTTATCGACACGCGGGGGCTTAACGTGGTGGTGCTGGGCGGCGGCGATACGGCGATGGACTGCGTGCGTACCGCGCTACGCCACGGGGCGAACAAAGTCACCTGCGCCTATCGCCGGGATGAGGCCAACATGCCTGGCTCTAAAAAAGAGGTCAAGAACGCGAAGGAAGAGGGGGCTGAATTTGAGTTTAACCTCCAGCCCATTGAGCTGACGCGCGATCCCAGCGGTCGGGTTAACGGTATCCGTATGCTGCGTACGGAGCTGGGAGAGCCGGATGCGCAGGGGCGCCGTCGGCCCGTTCCGATTGCGGGCAGCGAGTTCGTGATGCCCGCCGATGCGGTCATCATGGCGTTTGGATTTAACCCCCATGCGATGCCCTGGCTGCAGGCGCAGGGCGTCGAGACGGACGACTGGGGGCGCATCGTTGCCTCGGTGGAGAGCCGCTATCGCTACCAGACCTCCAACCCGCAGATTTTTGCGGGCGGGGACGCCGTGCGCGGCGCGGATCTGGTCGTCACCGCAATGGCGGAAGGGCGGCATGCGGCGCAGGGCATTCTCGACTGGCTTGGCGTCAATCCGCTAAAAATGCATTAACCCCGGCGGGCGACAAAGCGGGTTTCGCGGCGTAATATAAATGCACTCATTTTGCCGTGGAGCCCGCATGACCCTGAAAATCGACGTGATCAAAGACAAAATCCTCTCTGAAAATTACTTTGTCCTGCGCAACATCACCTATGACTTAACGCGCCGTAACGGTGAAGTGATTCGCCACAAGCGCGAGGTCTACGACCGCGGAAATGGCGCAACCATTTTGCTCTATAGCCGTGAAAAACAGAGCGTGGTGTTGATCCGCCAGTTCCGCGTCGCGACCTGGGTCAATGGCAACCCTGACGGACGGCTGATTGAAACCTGCGCAGGGCTGCTTGACGATGATGAGCCTGAGGTTTGCATCCGTAAAGAGGCGGTTGAAGAAACCGGTTTTGAAGTAGGAGAGGTGACCAAAGTCTTCGAACTGTTCATGTCGCCCGGTGGCGTGACGGAACTGGTCCATTTCTTTATTGCGGAATACAGCGACGCGCAGCGGACGCACCGGGGCGGGGGCGTAGAGGACGAGGATATCGAAGTGCTGGAATTACCTTTTTCCCGGGCGCTGGCAATGGTGCGTTCCGGTGAAATTAAAGACGGTAAGGCGGTGATATTGCTGCAGTATTTACAGACAACCGGTTTAATGAATTCCCCTTTCGGACGGTAATAGGCTGTGTTTCGGATAAATCTATCCGATAAATCCGATTGAGCCAGCACGGTTGGAACACGAAGATACTGCCCAGATATGCGTTTTCGTTTCCGGGATTGTGCCATTCATGCGCCACTGCGTTTTTATTATCTTCTTATTCTGCGTGCTGCCCGCGCCGCTGGCGTGGGCCGCGCCCGCTCAGCAATCATTCTCTGACTGGCAGGTCACCTGCAATAATCAGAACTTTTGCGTTGCGCGTAATACGGGGGAACACCGTGGCCTGGTCATGACGCTCAGCCGGAGCGCGGGAGCGAAAACCGATGCCACGCTGCGTATCGATCTTGGCGGCCTGTCCGCGCCATCGGTTAAAGAGCCGGATATTGCGCCGCGCCTGCTGCTGGATAATGTACCGCTGAGGCCTGAGGGGCCGCGCTGGCAGTTAACTCCCTGGCATCTGAAAACTGACGATGCGGCGACCATCACGGCATTTTTGAAAAACATTCAGGAAGGGAAAACCCTGACCCTGAAAGGCGGAAATCAGGTTATCTCACTGGATGGGCTGAAGGCGGCGCTGCTGTTTATCGACGCGCAGCAAAAGCGCGTCGGGAGTGAAACCGCCTGGATTAAAAAAGGCGACGATCCGCCGTTGAGCGTCCCGCCCGCGCCTGCCTTAAAAAAGGTGGCGGTGGTGAACCCGACCCCCACGCCGCTCTCCCACGCTGAGCTGAACGACCTGCTTGATTACGGTACCTGGCGAATGAACAACAGCCAGTGCTCCCTTGACCCAAACCGCCGCGAAGTCCGCGTAACCGCGTTAACCGATGACAAAGCGCTGCTGATCGTGAGCTGTGAAGCGGGGGCGTACAACACGGTCGATCTGGCGTGGCTGGTGTCGCGTAAAAAACCCTTTGCCGCGCGCAGCGTGCGGTTGCGCCTGCCGTTTACTCCCTCCAGCGAAAGCAGTGAAATGGAGCTGATGAACGCCAGCTTTGATGAAAAAACGCGTGAGTTGACCACCCTGGCGCTGGGGCGAGGGATGGGCGATTGCGGTATCCAGACGCGCTGGCGTTTTGATGGGCAGCGCTTCCGCCTGGTGCGTTATGCAGAAGAGCCCAGCTGCGACGGATGGAACGGGCCAGATGCCTGGCCCACGCTGTGGATCACGCGCTAGTTTTGCCGGGTGGCGGCTTGGCCTTACCCGGCCTACGAATCGTGCGGCCTGCAAAAGCTCGAACCGTAGGCCGGGTAAACGATAGCGCCACCCGGCAAAGCAGACAGCTCCCCGTTACTGTTTACGGAAGAAGTCGTTATACAGCATGTAAAGATGCGCCGCGCTCCACGAGAAATTCGGCGCGCCTTGCTGCGCCCCGGTCAGCGGGTTGTAGTTTTCCTGAATCGGACCGTCGGACGTTAGCCCCTTCGCGTGCTTAAAGAAGGTCTCCGCCAGGGTTTGTGCCTGCTCACGGTAGCCATACCGCTCCATCCCTTTTAGCCCAAACCAGAACTGGTCGACCCAGACCCGGCCGCGCCAGTAGATATCCGGGCCGAATGCCGGATTGGTCAGCGCGGCGGTGCCGAGCGGCACATACGTGTTGAACTCTTTCGGATCGAGCATCACTTTTACCACCGCGTCAGCATGTTCCTGCGTGGCGGCCCCGTTAAACAGCGGCGACCAGCCTTCCGGCCCTTTCCCGCGCTCGACGATAGGCTTACCCGCACAGCCATTCGCCAGCGGCTTATCCTCGATACGAATGTCATAGTAAAAACCGCTCTTCGCATCGAACATGCAGGTATTGATGTAGGCCGCGAGCCTATCCGCCAGCTGGCGGTAGCGGCTGGCTTCCCGCTCTTTCCCCAGCAGGCTGGCCATTTGCGCCAGATAGTGATTGTCGCTGTACATATAGCTCGCCTGGTCGACGGACTCCTGCAGCAGCGAATAACCCAGCAGCTTGCCTTGTTTATCCCGGTTTTCGGCAAACTTCACCACCCAGTCGCTGCGCTTACCGCCGTTTTCGACGTATTTATCCAGCTGCGCTTTATCGATAAAACCGAATACGGCGGCGTCATCGCGCCCCGATTCCCACGAGGCCGCAACCTGCGCCGGGATCGCCAGGCTGTCGTAATGGCCCTTGTCGATGACTTTGGCATAATTCTTCAGGCCGGAAAGGGATTCCTCCTTATCGCCTTTTTTCACCGTAAAAAGCATGTCGCCGTTCGCGGTATTATGGGCCTTGTCGCGCGTCGCGCCGTACTCCGGCACGCCGTTTCCGTTGTGGTCGCGGTTGCGCAGCCACCAGTCGTGATAGGCGACCAGTTTTGGGTACATTTCCGCAAGCCAGGCTTTGTCCTGGGTTGTGTTGTACACCTCCATTACCGACCATGCGGCCAGGCTCGGCTTGGTGTTGCGTTCGTTCCAGTTGCCGCCGTCGCCCCCGCGTTCCGGGCTCAGGTTCCAGGCGATAAGATCCGGCACAAAGCCGGCATCCTGCGGGCGCACCGGATCGTCAGGTTTGATTTGCCACGAGAAGACCGCGCGGATGTTCTCTTTGGCGATATCCGGATTGAAGTGCGACATGGCGAATGCCTGTTTCCAGGTATCCCACGGCCAGGTCTGGTTGCCGGAGAACCAGCGTCCGGTGACGGACGGGGTTACGGTATTGTGCTTCACCGCGCCGCCCGGCGAGCGCCAGTTGCCGTTCAGCGTCTCAATGGCTTTCACCGCGACCCGGGTTTGCTCCGGCGTGGCATTGGGATTGGTTAAGCCTTTGTGCAGATAGTCCTCCCAGCGCTCCCGCGAGGCCGACATGTACGCGGCGGGGCGTGCCAGAATATCGCGGATCTGCACCTGCTCGCGCTTCACGTCATCGGCGTTCAGCAGATGGGAGTAGGTGGTATACAGCGTGGTGCTGCCCGTAACGTGCGCCCGGCTGGTAAAGCGATGCCCGTCGACCGTGGTGTCTGCTGGTATCGACTTGTGGATCTGGTATTCAGAGCTGCCGGAGGTGAGCAGATCCCAGGTCGAGCGCACCTTGCCGAAGGTGACCTTCAGGCCGTCACGCGTGGGGACTATGTTGCGCCGGTAATCCGGATACGCGCCGTCGATGGTCTTATCCGACAGCGGTTTGCCCTCTTTAGCCTCCAGCTTTTCCAGCAGTTCGCCGTCCCACACCAGCTCAAGGGGCGCGTTGCTGGTGATGCGGGTTTCCAGCAGCGAGGTGCGCGCGGTGGCGAAGCGCAGCGTCATGTCGATCTGCACCTCTTTCGCACTCAGCTTCTGAACCAGCGCGCCGGGCAGGCTGTAAGCCTCAAGGGTAAAATCGACTTTTTTACCGTCCCGGTAGACGGTGAGGCGGTCGAAATTGGTCGCCATAAAGTTGATGTACTCTTCGGTGAGCAGCGCTACGCCGGGAAATCCCCCCTGCGTTTGCGGCCCGTCCGGCAGCAGATGCCCATGCCAGGCACCCAAATCGAAAAAGGGATTAAAGCGCTGGTGGTCGTCATAATCGAAATCGTGCATGTATTCCGGCGCCCCGGTCCGGTTGATGACGTTTTTGAAGTCGGTCGCGGTGGCGGCGTGAGCAGAAAAGCTGAGCGCCAGCGCGCAGGCCAGCGGTGTAAGGCTGAATTTCATGATGGAAGATCCTTTTACCAGTAGAAGTATTGCATCAGGAAAACCTGGTCACTTGGGTCACCAGAGGCATTTTTCATGTAGAAACGGCTGTCGGCGGCGGTGGCAAAGCGTCCGTTGCCGTACTCGTACCAGATACCAAACTGCATAAACGACGTGGTTTCGTCGGCAGCATTGTCCGGACGATGCTTCGCGTAGCTGTAGGCGGTGGAGAGATAAACCCCTTTCAGGGCTTCCACCATGGCGCTGACCATATAGCCGGTTTCGGTGCCTGAGACGTCCTTTCCGCTGGCGCGTCCGGTGTGATGCCAGGCGCGCGCCGCCAGATTAGGCGACAGAATGCCGGTCAAAAAGAGTTGCCCGGTTCCATCGGTGACTTCAAGGCCGTTCATCCAGGTCACGTCCTTTACGATGTCATACTGGATGTAGCCGTTGGCCATTGCCGGATAGGTATATTTGTCGTCATAGCGATCGTATTTGCCAAAATGCAGCCAGGCTTTACCCTCATCGTGATGGCCTGCAGGCGTCGCGGTAACGCTGTAGCGCAGGTTGCCCGAGAGATTCTGCACCTTGAGCGCATACATAATGTCGCGGGTGTTGGGTATCACGTAGCCTAAATCCGGTGTGAAATCGCCCCACCACTGCAGGTCGTCGAGAGAGGAGTCCTGACGCAGGCTGAGCATGATTTCGGTGCTGTTATCGGTTTTGTACCCGCCGTAAAGGCGGTTAAGCCCGCCTTCAAATCCGCCCCAGCCGTGGTCAGGCACCCAGGCGTTCCCCTGATGGTCGGCCTGAACCGTCCAGCCTTCCCCGTAAATCAGGCCGAACCAGTTCCCGTGCTTCATTTCCAGGCCACCTTCAATGTAGGTGCCATCGCTGTATTTATGTTTATCCTGGCCTTCTACATCCATATATCCACCGACGCCCATCTCGCCATAAAAACGGAAGGACGGCGAGGTGATTTCCGGCGTTCGGGTATCGTCGCGTTCGGCTGGCCGGACGTCTTCTGCGGCAAATGCGGGGCAGCAGAAAGAGAGGGCGGCAAGCGCCCCAAGGGTTTTATCTTTTATTTTCATGCACTCATCCCAAAGAGAGAATATCCATTACTTCACCGTCAGTGAATATTTGACGCAGGTGATGCTTCTATTTGTTGTTGTTCTTTTGATAATCCCTTTACGTATTTGCTGTATTTCCACCAGGCAAATCCGAGGAATAAAACAATGCCGCCGACGTTGTAGAAAATTATCGTCAGAATATTGGCACCGGTCGGGAAGGTAGAGGCCACAAAGCCAATGGCGAATATTACAATCAGCATTGATACCACCACTATGCCCGTGGTGCGGGAGCCCATTTTGAAATCGCGCGGCAGGTGATCGAGTTTGCGGCGCAGGTTAAGGTAGGCCAGCATGATGAACAGCGGCGGCAGCATCGAGGCGGCGGCGGTCATGTTGATGACGGTATTCATCAGATCCTGCGCGGTGTTCGAGCCCAGGGTCGGGATGATCATGAGCGGGATGACAATCAGATACTGGAACCATGCCGCGCGCGCCGGGACGCCGTTTTCGTTCAGCGCTACGGTCTTTGGCCCAAAAATGCCGGTCGGGATTTCAGAGAAGAAGATTTTGACCGGGGTCGCCGTCCACATCAGCAGGGAGCCAAACATTGCGGTAAAGGAAACCAGCCCGACAAAGCGGTTCATCAGCACTTCCGGCAGGCCAAACCACACCGCCAGACCGTGGAAGACCTGCACCGAGCCGCCGGTGTATTTCAGCTCTTTGCTGCTGATAAAGACGTTAATCAGCACCGAGGAGATGGAGTACAGCACGCCGATGAAAATCCCTGCCAGGATAATCACCTTCACGAAGGATTTTGAGCCGCCCTTCACGTCGTTAACGTACACCGCGACGGACTCCGCGCCCCCGGCGGCCATGAATATCCAGGTTGTGATGCCGAGGAACGCCCAGTTAACGTTCGGGATCATCGCATCGACGGTAATCGGGTCGGCCGGCTGCACGCCGCCCATCAGCGCTGCACCGGCCAGCAGAATATAGGAGAGGGTTAGCAGCAGCATCAGCGTGGACGTAACGGAGGTAATCGGCCCCAGCATTTTCGCCCCGTTGGTGGACACCCAGGTCGAGAAGGCGAACAGCACCATGCTCAGCACCGTGGTGGCAAACGGCGTGAGAATGTACTCATACCCCAAAAAGGCATAAGAGGCGTAGGCGATGACGCGCGGCAATAGCGAGGTGAAAAAGAACAGGTTTACGAACCAGTAGGTGTAGGCGGTAATAAACGCCCAGCGCCCGCCAAGCGAACTTTTCACCCAGGCGTACACCCCGGCTTCGGAGTTTTTATTCAGCGAGACAAACTCCGCGATAATCAAGCAGAACGGAATGAAGTAGAACAGGGTGGCTAAAAAGAACATCGGCGCCGAGGCGAGGCCCAGCTCGATATTATTGTTGATAACGTTGTTAAAACTGAATACGGCGGCAAACGTCAGCGACAGCAGGCCGAATTTGCCGATGGTATTACGCTTGGTGGTTTCAGACATAACGTTTCTCCGGGTACGAGGATAGCGGTGCTTCATTGGCACCGCGGATTTTTTATTTGTTATGGAAATAACCGTCTTCGATGGTCACATTGAGAATGACTTTTTTAACCGCCTCCTCGCTGATGAAGCGATAGGCCTCGTGATTCTCACAAATCACTATCTGCCCCTCGCGCACCTGCTCGGTAAGGCCCACGCCTTTCAGGTATTCGCGGTCGGTTTCATCCCGGTAGCACTCCACCACCTGCAGGGCTTCTTTTGCGCCGTACTCGATTTTTTGCGCGCCCTGCAGGTAGTAATGCACCTCGAAATAGCGGCGATGGCCGACGAACAGCGCGTCCGTGCTGGCATCATGGGTCACGCGGTAGGCCAGCGAATCGCCAATCGAGTGGGCAACGCCGGGCTGAATGGCGTCGATGTTGTTAATGGCCTCTACGCAGCGCTGCCATTTGCGCCCCGCGCGGTAAAGTTTCTGGAACTGTTCCAGGCTGTCGAGAACGATCATTTGTCTGCCTCGCTGAGCGAATTCATGGAGAAGAAACCGGTGCCGAACGGCTGGTGCGCCAGCGCCTGCGCGGCGTTCAGGCCACCTTCGAACGGGAGCAGGGTAAAGCCGTAGCGGAACGGTCTGAACCAGACGCGCCAGGAATCCAGCACTTCGCTTCCCCAGGAGTTAGAGCCTAAACCCAGCACCTGACTATCGAGGTTGAGGGTGATGTCATCGCAGCGACGCAGTTCGTTGCAGTGCTGCGCGGCGTGGATGTTTTCTGCCGTATAGTGCCAGGCGCTGAAGTGAATGGGCCGTTCAGGCACCACCAGCAGGCCGCTGCCGTGGCGGTTGGCGAGCGTTGCCCAGCGCACCTGCTGGCGGTTGCCGTTGTTCTGCGGGAACGGATAGTTTTCAAACATGTCGTCCACCGTGGTATGCCACAGATCGACGATGCTGGCCTGCTGGCTGTCCGGGTAGTTCTCTCCGGGGCCGCGTCCGTAGTAGCTCACCCGATCAAACTCGCCGTTGATGCCGAGGGTAAAGCCGATGCACGGGATGATGTGCGGGTAATCACCGTAGCGTTCGCCGCTCAGCTCAACGTTGATTTGCCCGTCGGCGGCAATGCGCCAGCGGTAGGTGCAGCGCATGCCAAAATCAAATACCGGCGGGGCAATCAGGGTGTGGGTCGTCACGATCACCGCATCGTCCAGCTGCTCGACCGCAAAGCCGCGCAGATGCTCCTGCATAATCTGCAGGTGGTTCGGCTGCCACAGCCCCTCATACTCCTGCTTGTGGTTATCAATCATCGGCTTGAAGAAGTTAATCTTCGGCTCGCGGGTGATATGTTCCTCGCCGTTAACCTGCCAGGCGCTCAGTTTCCCCGTCACTTTTGAGAAATGCGCGCGGAAATTGTGCCCGGTGACGGTGCAGCTCAGCCGATCCTCTTCCAGTTTGAGCGGCGCGGCACTGGTGTTGAGTAAGGGTAAGGCGCGTGCGGTTCGCGCCTTTAACAGGAACTGGTACACCGCGATCTCGTGCCCGGCTTCGCTGTAGCGCGTGCGGCTGTTTTTGCTGATGCGCACGGTCAGGAACGCTTCGCGCTCGTCGAGTTCCGGCACGTTCAGGCTCACGCGGCGGGCGCTGTTGGGGGCCAGCCCGGCAATCGTCAGCGGCTGGCTGTGCAGCGTTTCGCCTTCGGCACGCACCTCAACCAGCAGGGTGTAATCATCCAGCGTGGTGAACCAGAGGCGGTTTTCAACGTGCAGCTCGCCGTTCTGCCAGCGCAGCTTGACCGGGGCAATCACCTGCTTGTATTCGCGCAGGCCCGGACCCGGCGTTTGATCGGAGTAGATCAGCCCGTCGAGGCAGAAGTTGTAGTTGTTCGGGTAATCACCAAAGTCGCCGCCGTAGGCGTAGTAGGTACTGCCGCTGGCGTCCGTTGCCTGAATGCCGTGATCGCACCACTCCCAGACGTAGTGCCCCTGAATGCAGTCGTGGCGATCGAAGACGTTTTGATACTCGGTTAAGCCGCCGGGGCCGTTGCCCATCGCGTGGGCGTATTCGCAGATAATGCGCGGCTTAGGGTGCGGAAACTCGCCGAATAGGTTCATCAGCGGCACGCGGGTGTACATGGTGGAGATGATATCCACCACCTCGGCGTCGCGATCTTCTTCGTAATGCAGCAGGCGCGTGTCGTCCAGCGCTTTTGCCGCCCGCGCCATGGCGCGGATATTGCAGCCGTAGCCGGACTCGTTTCCAAGCGACCAGATAATGATTGATGGATGGTTTTTCTGGGCGTGGATGTGGCGCTCGATGCGCTCAACGTAGACATGCTCCCATGCAGGATCGTCCGTGATGCGGCTCAGATCGCCGACGTTGGCAAAGCCGTGAGACTCCACATCCGTCTCCGCCATCACGAACAGGCCGTAGATGTCGCACAGCTCGTAGAAGCGCGGATCGTTCGGGTAGTGGGCGGTGCGTACAGAGTTGATGTTGTGCTGCTTCATCAGGATCAGGTCGCGCTCCACGCGATCCATGCCTACCGCGCGGCCTTTCTGGTGATCGTTGTCGTGGCGGTTTACGCCGTGCAGCTTCAGGTAGTGATTGTTAACGTAGAACAGACCGCCGCGCACCCTGATGTCGCGAAAACCAATACGCTGCGGGATAACCTCCAGCGTTTGCCCGTTCGCATCTTTTAGCGTTACTACCAGATGGTAGAGATAGGGCGATTCCGCAGACCACTGCCGAGGCTGTTTGACCTCAATGCTAAAGGCGGTTTCCGCGCTGTGCGTGACGGAAAGGCTGCCGGCTGTGCCCTGATGAAGCACCGCTTCGCCGTCGTAGAGGGCATACTCCAGCGATACGGCTGATGCGTGCGGGGCCAGGTTTTCCAGCTCAAGCTGACAGAAGAGGGTGGCGTCTTTGTAGGCGTCGTCAAAGGTGGTTTTGATCGTCAGGTCGCGCACGTGGGCCTGATTTTTGCCGATCAGATAGACGTCGCGGAAAATGCCCGCCGTCCACCACATGTCCTGATCTTCAATGTAGGTCGAATCCGCCCACTGCATCACCCGCACGCACAGCAGGTTTTGCCCGCCGTGCACTGCGTCAGAGATATCAAACTCGGCGGTCAGCCGGCTGCCTTTGCTAAAGCCAATGTAGCGGCCATTCACGTAGACTTCGAAATAGGTTTCAACCCCGTCAAACTTGATGAGGGTCTGCTTATCCTGCCAGCCGTCCGAGAGCGTGAAGTAGCGCTGATACGCCCCGGTTGGATTATCCGTAGGCACCCACGGCACGTCTACCGGGAAGGGAAAGCCTTCGTCGGTGTACTGCAGGCTGCCGTGGCCCTCCATCTGCCACATGCCTGGCACGGCGATATCGCCCCAGTCCGTCATGTACCGTGACGTGAAGTCCTCCGGTACCAGCAGCGGGTTAGTGAAAAAACGAAAATTCCACCGGCCGCTTAGCGACAAAAAGCGGCTGCTGGCCTCGCGGGCAAAGGTGCGCGCCTGGGCGACGGTATCATAAGAGAAGAAATACGCGCGCGGCGGGAGCCGGTTCTCGTGCGTAAGTTGAATATTTTCCCAGCGATTCATGCGATCTCCCTGTAGGGGTAAAACATCATTGCTGGGGATTTTAGTAAATATTTTACTAAATAAAATCAGTAAAACTGATTTGCTTTAACTCGATCACGAAATAAAAAAATGCCGGGCATGCCCGGCAGAGAAATTGAGGAGGGATATTAGCGCGTGGTGCCGCGCAGTTTTAGCACGCTAGGCACGAAGACTTGCAGCGGCAGCGCCCGGCCATCGCGGGATTTTTCCAGCAGCAGGTTAACGCCCTGGCTGCCCATCATTTCGGAGTGAATGCGCACCGTGGAGAGCGGCGGGAAGGTGAAGCGGGCGGTCGGGATATCGTTGACGCTAATGAGTGAAATATCCTGAGGGATGGAAAGCCCCTTCTCGTGGATCGCGCGCAATACGCCGATGGCTATCGAGTCGGATGCCACAAACAGCGCAGCGGGCCAGCTTTCCTGCGCCAGCATCGTTTTTGCCAGCTCGTAACCGGAGGAGCTGGAAAAACCGCCGCGCCAGATATCCTGTTCTGAGACCACGCCCTTCAGCTTACCGTACTCGACAAAGGCCGCTTCGCGGATATCGGCTTTGCCGGGTTCATCCTCTCCGCCAATAAAACCTATGCGCTTAACGTTCTGAGCGATAAAGAAATCAATGATTTGTTTGCTGATCCGCGACAGGTCAATGTCGACGGAATCGTACTCGCTGCCCGGTTCGTGAAAATCGATAAAGCAGATGTTATCCGTTAACGCCGTCGCAGCGCGCAGGACGGCGGAAGAGGGCTTGCCCACAATCAACACGCCGGTGAGTTTTTTCCCTTCCGGCAGGGTAGCATTGGCGTAGCAGTTGCTTAGCTCAACGCCGAGCTTTTCACACTGCGTCTCAATGCCGTGGCGGATGGCAAGGTAGTAAGGGTCGTTAATTTCCAGCTCTTGCTGGTAGCTATAGAGTGCCAGAATGTGCTGCTGACCCACCGCGGCAGACTGCATTTTGCGGGACGTTGTGCTCTTATATTCCAGCTTTTCAGCGATCTCCAGAATGCGGTGTTTGGTCTCTTCTTTTACGTTCAACGTTGGGTCATCGTTTAAAACCCGGGATACCGTCGCCAGCGAAACGCCAGCCTCCGTCGCGATGTCTTTGAGCGTTGCCATGTTTGTCCTTATTCCCCACGTGATAACCCATTGTAAAGGATGAGCCAGGACATGCATCAGTTTTTACTAAATATCCTGCCCATTGCTTCCCGCAAATACCGTGCTAATATTTAGTAAAATTTTACTAAGGAGAGAGTATGGACACGATTGCCTATGATGACTTTGCAAAGCTGGAGATCCGCACGGGAAAAATAATCGACGTTAAGCGTCACGCCAACGCCGATAAGCTCTACATCGCGCAGATCGAGGTGGGCGGCAAAACGCTGCAAACGGTCACCAGCCTGGTGCCTTACTACCGGGAGGAGGAGCTGATGGGGAAAACGGTGGTGGTGCTGTGCAATCTGGCGAAAGCCAAAATGCGCGGCGAAACGTCCGAATGCATGCTGCTCTGTGCGGAAACCGATGACGCCAGCGAAAGCGTGCTGTTAACGCCGGAGCGGGCGATGGCGGCGGGTATACGGGTGGTATAAAAAAGGGTGGCAAAGCCACCCAATTTTGTAGGCCGGGTAAGCGACAGCGCCACCCGGCAGCGCAGGCCGCACTAGATCACGCTCAGCGCCTTCTCCACCACGTTCTCAACGGTAAAGCCGAAGTACGGGAACAGCTTGTCGGCAGGCGCCGATTCACCGTAGCCGCGCATCCCGACGATGGCCCCTTTTAGCCCGACGTACTTGTACCAGTAGTCGGCAATCCCGGCCTCTACCGCCACGCGCGCCGCGACGTTAGAAGGCAGAACCGATTCCCGGTACGCCTCGTCCTGCGCGTCGAAGATGTCCGTGGAAGGCAATGACACCACGCGCACCGCGTGACCTTCGGCGGTCAGCTTTTCCGCTGCTTTAACGGCGATCTCGATTTCGGAGCCGGTGGCAATCAGGATCACGTCCGGCTTGCCGCCGCTGTCTTTCAGGATGTAACCACCGCGGGCGATGTTTTTCACCTGCTCCGGCGTGCGCTCAATCTGCGCCAGGTTCTGACGCGACAGGATCAGCGCGGTCGGTCCGTTATGACGCTCCACCGCCAGCTTCCAGCCCACTGCGGCCTCTACCTGATCGCACGGACGCCAGGTGCTGAAGTTCGGCGTCAGGCGCAGGCTTGCCAGCTGCTCGACGGCCTGGTGCGTTGGCCCATCCTCGCCCAGCCCGATGGAATCGTGGGTATACACCATAATCTGCCGCGCCTTCATCAGCGCCGCCATGCGCGCCGCGTTTCGGGCGTACTCGACGAACATCAGGAAGGTGGCGGTATAGGGCACAAATCCGCCGTGGTGGGCGATGCCGTTGGCAATAGCCGTCATGCCAAACTCGCGCACGCCGTAGTGGATGTAGTTCCCGGCTATATCCTCTTTCAGCGATTTTGAGCCGGACCAGATGGTCAGGTTGCTCGGGGCAAGGTCAGCAGAGCCGCCCAGCAGTTCCGGCAGGATAGGGCCGATCGCGTTGAGGGTGTTTTGCGACGCCTTGCGGGTGGCAATTTTCGCCGGGTTGGACTGGAGATCTTCAATCAATGCCTGGGTTTTCGCTTCCCAATCCTCTGGCAGACCCCCGCTCATGCGGCGGGAAAACTCGGCGGCCAGATCCGGATGCGCTTTCTTATAGGCGGCAAACTTCTCGTTCCAGCTATGCTGGGCCTTCTCGCCCTCTTCACGCGCGTCCCACGCCCGGTAGATCTCCTTCGGAATTTCAAAGGCAGGATATTTCCAGCCCAGCTTCTGGCGGGTCAGCGCCACTTCCTCTTCACCCAGCGCCGCGCCGTGCGCCTCTTCTTTGCCCGCCTTGTTCGGGGAGCCAAAGCCGATGGTGGTGCGGCAGATAATCAGGGACGGTTTGTCCTTCACGCTCTGCGCTTCCTGAATCGCTCTCTTCACCGCCTCCGGGTCGTGCCCGTCGATCTCATGCACCACGTGCCAGTGGTAGGCCTCAAAGCGTTTTGCCGTGTCGTCGGTAAACCAGCCTTCGGTTTCCCCGTCGATAGAGATGCCGTTGTGATCGTAAAAGCCGATCAGCTTGCCCAGCCCCAGCGTGCCTGCCAGCGAGCAGACCTCGTGGGAAATCCCCTCCATCAGGCAGCCGTCACCCATAAACACGTAGGTGTAATGATCGACAATCTCATGTTCCGGCTGGTTAAACTGCGCCGCCAGCGTGCGTTCGGCAATCGCCAGCCCGACCGCGTTGGCTAAGCCCTGACCCAGCGGCCCGGTGGTGGTTTCTACGCCGGGCGTATAGCCGATCTCCGGGTGGCCCGGCGTTTTGGAGTGCAGCTGGCGGAAGTTTTTAATCTCCTCAAGCGGCAGATCGTAGCCGGAGAGATGCAGCAGGCTGTAGAGCAGCATCGAGGCGTGGCCGTTAGAGAGAATAAAACGGTCGCGATCGTACCAGGTGGGATCGTTCGGGTTGTGCTTGAGGAAGTCGTTCCACAGCACTTCGGCAATGTCGGCCATGCCCATTGGGGCGCCGGGATGGCCGGAATTGGCTTTTTGCACGGCATCCATGCTGAGGGCGCGAATGGCGTTGGCTAGCTCTTTACGGGACATAGTTCACTCCGTGGCAAGGTTAAAGTTTGGCGGCGAGAAGGTCTTCAAGTTTGCGCTGATCGACGGCGAACTGGCGGATGCCGTCCGCCAGTTTCTCAACGGCCATTGCGTCCTGATTATGCTCCCAGCGGAACTCCGCTTCCGTCATGGCTTTGGGTTTTGGCAATACGGTAGAGGTCGGCACCAGCTTGCGGATCACCGTTTCGTCGCTCTCCTGCAGCTTTTTCAGCAGGTCAGGGGAGATGGTCAGACGATCGCATCCTGCCAGCGCCAGGATCTGCTCGGTGCGGCGGAAGCTCGCCCCCATTACGATGGTCTGGTAGCGGTGCTGTTTGAAGTAGTCGTAGATATTACGCACCGACTTCACGCCGGGATCTTCTTCCACCACGTAAGGGTCCATCGGCTGTTTGGCCTGATACCAGTCGTAAATGCGCCCAACGAAAGGCGAGATGAGGAACACGCCCGCTTCGGCGCAGGCGCGCGCCTGCGCAAAGGAGAACAGCAGCGTGAGGTTGCAGTGGATACCCTCTTTTTCCAGCACTTCCGCCGCGCGGATGCCTTCCCACGTCGATGCGAGCTTAATCAGAATGCGTGATTTATCGATCCCCTGCTCCTGGTAGAGTTCGACCAGGTGACGAGCTTTGTTAATACTTTTCTCCTGGTCGAACGAGAGGCGGGCGTCCACTTCGGTCGAGACGCGACCAGGAATGCTTTTCAGAATTTCCGCACCGAAATTGACCGCCAGCTTGTCGCTGGCCTCGGCGACCTGCTGCTCCTGCGTCTTGCCGCGTTGTTTACCGTAGGCAATGGCGTCATCAATCAGATGACTAAAATGGGCAAGCCCCGCTGCCTTTAGCAGCAGCGACGGGTTAGTGGTCGCATCTTCGGGCTGATAGTGCCGAATGGACTCGATATCGCCGCTGTCGGCGACCACGGTGGTGAATTGTTTGATGCCGTCTAGCTGGTTCATAAATAATTACTCCTTGGAAATAAAAGAGTTAGTCGAGTGCGTTAGTTCACACTTCTGCGAAAATCATGATGGACTTAACAAAAAAGCATAGCAGACGGGGGAGGCATTGCTTTCTGAGACGGGTAACATGGATGTTATAAATTGATAACAATTTTTGCTCCGCAATGGTGAGAGTTTGGCAGCCTTCAAAGTTTAGGGGGCCGCCTGCGGCGATACTATGCGGCACGCCAGGGTGTGCATAGGAACGTCAACATCACCCTTTTTGACCGATACGTGAAAGGAAAAATAAGATGGATGAGCAGTTGAAGCAGAGTGCCCTCGATTTTCACGAGTTTCCTGTCCCGGGTAAAATCCAGGTTTCCCCCACCAAGCCGCTGGCAACACAGCGCGATCTGGCGCTGGCCTACTCGCCGGGCGTAGCAGCCCCGTGTCTTGAGATCGAAAAAGACCCGCTCGCCGCCTATAAATACACCGCGCGCGGCAACCTGGTGGCGGTGATCTCTAACGGCACGGCGGTGCTGGGATTAGGTAATATCGGCGCGCTGGCCGGTAAGCCGGTGATGGAAGGGAAGGGCGTTCTGTTTAAGAAATTCGCCGGTATCGACGTGTTTGATATCGAAGTGGACGAACTCGATCCCGATAAATTCATCAACGTGGTGGCCGCGCTGGAGCCGACCTTCGGCGGCATCAACCTGGAAGACATCAAAGCGCCGGAATGTTTCTACATCGAGCAGAAGCTGCGCGAGCGCATGAACATTCCCGTGTTCCATGATGACCAGCACGGCACGGCGATCATCAGCACCGCCGCCATTCTCAACGGCCTGCGCGTGGTCGAGAAAAACCTCTCCGACGTGCGCATGGTGGTCTCCGGCGCGGGCGCGGCGGCGATTGCCTGTATGAACCTGCTGGTGGCGCTGGGGATGCAGAAACACAACATCGTGGTCTGCGATTCTAAGGGCGTGATCTATAAAGACCGCGAGCCGAACATGGCGGAAACCAAGGCGGCGTACGCGGTGGAAGACGACGGCAAACGCACGCTTGAGGAGGTGATTGACGGCGCGGATATCTTCCTCGGCTGCTCGGGTCCGAAGGTGCTGACCCAGGAGATGGTGAAGAAGATGGCGCGTGCGCCAATGATCCTGGCCCTGGCGAACCCGGAGCCGGAAATTCTGCCGCCGCTGGCGAAAGCGGTGCGTGAAGACGCCATCATATGTACCGGCCGTTCGGACTATCCGAACCAGGTGAATAACGTGCTTTGCTTCCCGTTCATCTTCCGCGGCGCGCTGGACGTTGGCGCAACGGCGATCAACGAAGAGATGAAGCTGGCGGCGGTTCACGCCATCGCCGAGCTGGCGCACGCCGAGCAGAGCGAAGTGGTGGCCTCCGCCTACGGCGATCAGGACCTGAGCTTTGGCCCGGACTACATTATTCCAAAACCGTTCGACCCGCGCCTGATTGTCAAAATTGCACCGGCGGTGGCGAAGGCGGCGATGGACTCCGGCGTGGCGACGCGTCCGATTCAGGACTTCGACGCCTACGTCGATAAGCTCACCGAGTTTGTCTACAAAACCAACCTGTTTATGAAGCCGATCTTCTCTCAGGCGCGCGCCGACGCGAAGCGCGTGGTGCTGGCGGAAGGGGAAGAGGCGCGCGTGCTGCACGCGACGCAGGAGCTGATCACCTTAGGCCTGGCGAAGCCGATCCTGATTGGTCGTCCGAGCGTGATTGAGATGCGTATCCAGAAGCTGGGGCTGCAGATCAAGCCGGGCGTAGACTTCGAGATCGTTAACAACGAATCCGATCCGCGCTTTAAGGAGTACTGGAACGAGTACTACGCGATCATGAAGCGCCGGGGGATCACCCAGGAGCAGGCGCAGAAAGCGGTCATCAGCAATACCACGGTGATCGGCGCGATCATGGTGCATCGCGGCGAAGCGGATGCGCTGATCTGCGGCACCATCGGCGATTACCACGAGCACTTTAGCGTGGTGCAGGAGATCTTCGGCTATCGCGAAGGCGTTCATACCGCCGGTGCGATGAACGCGCTGCTGCTGCCGAGCGGCAACACCTTTATTGCCGATACCTACGTCAACGACGATCCGACCCCGGAACAGCTGGCGGAGATCGCCGTGATGGCGGCGGAAACCGTGCGTCGCTTTGGCATTGAGCCGAAGGTGGCGCTGCTGTCGCACTCTAACTTCGGTTCGTCTAAATCCCCGGCGGCCTGCAAAATGCGTCAGACGCTGGAGCTGGTGCGCGAGCGTGCGCCGGAGCTGATGATTGACGGCGAGATGCACGGCGATGCCGCGCTGGTGGAGAGCATCCGTAATGAGCGCATGCCGGACAGCCCGCTGAAAGGCTCGGCGAACGTGCTGATCATGCCAAACGTGGAGGCGGCGCGTATCAGCTATAACCTGCTGCGCGTCTCCAGTTCTGAAGGGGTAACCGTGGGGCCGGTGCTGATGGGCGTGGCGAAGCCGGTGCATGTGCTAACGCCGATTGCGTCTGTGCGTCGTATCGTGAACATGGTGGCGCTGGCGGTGGTTGAGGCGCAGACGCAGCCATTGTAATTAACCCTACCCCTCACCCTAACCCTCTCCCCTGAGGGGAGAGGGGACTGCTCCGAGCCGTCTTTTCACCCTCGCCCCTTTGGGGAGAGGGCCGGGGTAAGGGGTAAGGGTCAAGGGTTACACCCAGTCCCGAACCTGAATAAACTCTCTCAAGGCAGCCTCCGGACTGCCTTCTTTTGGTTCGTAGCTGTATTCCCAGCGCACCAGCGGCGGCATCGACATCAGAATCGACTCCGTGCGTCCGCCGGTCTGCAGGCCGAACAGCGTCCCGCGATCCCACACCAGGTTAAACTCCACGTACCGTCCGCGGCGGTAAAGCTGGAACTCACGCTCGCGCACGCCGTAGTCGGTGTCTTTGCGGCGCTCAACGATGGGCAGGTACGCGTCGGTGTAGCCTTCACCCACCGCGCGCATAAAGCTGAACGCGGTATCAAAATCGGGCGTGTTGAGATCGTCAAAGAACAGCCCGCCGATGCCGCGCTGCTCGTCCCGGTGCTTCAGGTAGAAATAGTCATCGCACCATTTTTTAAATTTCGGGTAGACGTCCTCGCCAAACGGCAGGCAAATGTCTCGCGCGGTGGTGTGCCAGTGCACGGCGTCCTCTTCGAAGCCGTAGTAGGGCGTGAGGTCAAAACCGCCGCCAAACCACCAGACCGGATCGGCGCCGGGCTTTTCCGCTATGAAAAAGCGCACGTTGGCGTGGCTGGTCGGCACAAACGGGCTGTGAGGATGCACCACCAGCGAGACGCCCATCGCCTCGAAGCTGCGGCCTGCCAGCTCAGGGCGATGCGCCGTTGCAGACGCAGGCATCGCGTCGCCGTGAACGTGGGAAAAATTCACGCCCGCCTGCTCGAAGATGCCGCCGTTGCGCAGCACGCGGCTGCGGCCGCCGCCGCCCGCTTCGCGCTGCCAGCTATCTTCCTGGAATTCACCGCCGTCTGCGGCGGCCAGTTTTTGGCAAATGTCATCCTGCAGCTGCAGCAGGAAAGTTTTGACCAGCTGTGCATTGGGTTTCATTAACGTTTCCTGGAGTGCGCTTTCTGGTTATCGAACCAGTTGAAGTAGCTGATGATACCGGAGGCAATCGCGTTGGCGATCTTCTGGCGAAACGCCGTGGTGCCGAGCAGACGCTCCTCTTCCGGGTTGGTGATAAAGGAGGTTTCCACCAGCACCGACGGAATCGACGGGGATTTCAGCACCACAAACGCCGCCTGTTCCGTGCCTTTACTGTGCAGGCGGTGCACCGGCTTAATCTTCTTCAGAATATGCGACCCGAGCGTCAGGCTGTTCTTGATGGTGTCCGTCTGCACGAGGTCAAACAGCACCTGCTGCAGCAGATGGTCTTTGTCGGTGGCTTTCTTCCCGGCGACTTCATCCGCGCGGTTTTCGCGGTCGGAGAGGTATTTTGCCATGGCGCTACTGGCGCCGCGGTTGGAAAGCGCAAACACCGACGCGCCCGCCGCCGACGGGTTGGTAAAGCCGTCGGCGTGAATCGACATAAACAGATCCGCGCCGTGCTTATGGGCAATCTCCACGCGGTCGTACAGCGGAATGAAGGTGTCGCCAGAGCGCGTCAGGCGGGCGTCAATGCCGTTGCTGCGTAAAATCGATCGCACATTTTTTGCAATCGCCAGCACGACGTGTTTTTCTTTCGAACCGTTTCTGCCGATGGCGCCGGTATCAATGCCGCCGTGGCCCGGGTCGAGCATCACCAGGCGCTTCGCCCCCGGCTTCCTGGCTTTGGGTTTACTGTGTCCGTTACTGGTTTTAAGCGTGCTCTCGTCTTTAGCCTGAGCCTGCTTAGCGATGCCCGTTAACGTTAAGGCCGCCAGCCCCGCTTTGAGAACCTGACGACGCGATGTGAGTGCTTTTAATGGTTTGAATGTGCTCATGCGGCCTGAATAGTAAAAATTGCGATCCTGGTGTTATATCGTATCGTGATTACCGTTACGACAGTCCTTATTGATAATTGTTTTACTTTTCATTTCAATACGTGACAAAGTGACATTATGCCAAATTTTGGCGAGATTTTCCCCGGTTATTGGCTAAACGCGCGGTTCACGCCATAATCACTGTTTTTAAACCCGAAAAGGCGGTTAATACCATGGAGATACGCGTTTTTCGCCAGGAAGATTTCGAAGAGGTGATCACCCTTTGGGAGCGCTGCGATCTGCTGCGTCCGTGGAACGACCCGGAAATGGACATCGAGCGTAAGGTGAATCACGACGTTAGCCTGTTTCTGGTCGCAGAAGTCAACGGCGAGGTGGTCGGAACGGTGATGGGCGGTTACGACGGCCACCGCGGTTCGGCCTATTATCTGGGCGTTCACCCGGAATACCGGGCGCGCGGCATTGCTAACGCGCTGCTCAATCGTCTTGAAAAGAAACTCATCGCCCGCGGCTGCCCGAAAATCCAGATCATGGTGCGGGAAGATAACGACGTGGTGCTGGGGATGTATGAACGTCTGGGCTACGAGCACGCCGACGTGCTGACCCTGGGTAAGCGCCTGATCGAAGATGAAGAGTACTGAAATTCACCCGGCAGACTATGACGCGCAGGGCCGCGTCAGGCTGCCTTTTCTGTTCTGGTGCGTACTCCTGCTGCAGGCCCGCACCTGGGTGCTGTTCGTGATGGCCGGGGCGTCGCGCGGGCAGGGCGACACGCTGCTGAACCTCTTCTATCCCGATCACGATGCGTTCTGGCTTGGTTTACTGCCGGGCATTCCGGCCGTAATGGCGTTTTTGGTCAGCGGACGGCGGCATCTTATCCCGCGCTTATGGGCCGCGCTTCGCTGGCTGCTGATCCTGGCCCAGATTGCGCTGCTCTTCTGGCAGCCGGTTCTCTGGTGGCGCGGTGAGCCGCTTACGGGCATCGGCATTGCGCTGGTGGTGGCGGATATCGTGGCGCTGCTGTGGCTGCTCACTAACCCGCGTCTGCGCGCCTGTTTTACGCATCAGGATGATTAATCCGGCACTTTTTGCCGATGCCGCACTCCAACAAGCGTTGATTTAACAAGAAAGGACGTTTCAATGAAATCGCTGCGTTTACTTTTATGCGCTCTCCCGCTGGCGTTGACCGGCTGTTCGACGCTCTCTTCCATCAACTGGTCTGCTGCGTATCCGTGGAACTGGTTTGGTTCTTCCATCGAAGTGACCGAGCAGGGCGTAGGAAAAATTACCGCCTCAACGGCGCTCGATCAGGACGCCATTCAGGACGCCCTGAGCAGCGACTACCGGCTGCGCAGCGGCATGAAAACGGAGAATGGCAATATTGTGCGTTATTACGAAGCGCTGAAGGGCGACACGCTTGCGCTGGTGATTAACGGCGATAAAGGCACGGTAAACCGTATCGCGGTGATGGATGAAGACATTCCAACCGCCAGCGGCGTGAAGGTGGGTACGCCGTTTGGCGATCTCTATAAGCAGGCGTTCGGCAACTGCACCAGCGTGCCGTCGGACGACAAGGTGGCGGTAGAATGTAAGGCTGAAGGCAGCCAGCATATCTCCTACCTGTTCACCGGCGAGTGGAGCGGCCCGGAGGGGCTAATGCCGTCCGACGACACGCTGAAAAACTGGAAAGTGAGCAAAATAATCTGGAAGCAGTAATTTGCGCCTGAACAAACCGCCTCGCTGAAATCCGGGTATAATAGCCGCCATCAATGCCACGCTGACGTGGCATCTTTATTTCAGGAGGAGCGATGTCTCAGGTTCAGAGCGGCATTTTGCCAGAACATTGCCGCGCGGCGATTTGGATTGAAGCCAATGTAAAAGGGGACGTGGATGCCCTGCGTGCGGCCAGTAAAGTTTTCGTGGATAAACTGGCCACCTTCCAGGCCAAATTCCCGGAAGCTCACCTTGGCGCCGTTGTTGCCTTTGGCAATAACGTCTGGCGTCAGCTGAGCGGTGGGGAAGGGGCGGAAGAGTTAAAAGACTTCATCCCTTACGGCAAGGGCCTTGCGCCAGCCAACCAGTACGACGTGCTGATCCATATTCTTTCTCTGCGTCACGACGTGAACTTCTCCGTTGCTCAGGCGGCGGTTGAGGCCTTTGGCGACAGCATCGAGGTGCAGGAAGAGGTTCACGGTTTCCGCTGGGTTGAAGAGCGCGATCTGAGCGGCTTCGTCGACGGAACGGAAAACCCGGCGGGTGAAGAGACGCGTCGCGACGTGGCGGTGATCAAAGACGGCGTGGACGCGGGCGGCAGCTACGTGTTCGTGCAGCGCTGGGAGCACAACCTCAAGCAGCTTAACCGCATGAGCGTGCATGACCAGGAGATGATGATTGGCCGAACCAAAGACGCCAACGAAGAGATCGACGGCGACGACCGTCCCGTTACCTCTCACCTGACCCGCGTTGATCTGAAAGAAGACGGCAAAGGGCTGAAGATTGTCCGCCAGAGCCTGCCGTACGGCACGGCAAGCGGCACGCACGGCCTTTACTTCTGCGCCTACTGCGCGCGCCTGTATAACATTGAGCAGCAGCTGCTGAGCATGTTCGGCGATACCGACGGCAAGCGCGACGCCATGCTGCGCTTCACCAAACCGGTGACCGGCGGCTACTATTTCGCGCCGTCCGTAGAGCGCCTGCTGGCGCTGTAATGGCCTTTCTCCCTCTCCCTGTGGGAGAGGGCCGGGGTGAGGGCATCAGGCCGCACCCCTTATTCCCTTTTCTGCTTCTAAATCACCAAACGGTATATAAAACCGTTACTCCTTTCGACCTCGTTATAAATATTATGACCATAAGATAGTCATCACATTTATAAGGGTGCGCAATGGCCGTTACTGTACTGAAAAAAGGATCTCTGGCGCTGGCAGGTTTACTGCTGGTGGCACAGGCGCAGGCAACCGAGCTGTTGAACAGTTCCTATGACGTCTCCCGCGAGCTGTTTGCCGCCCTTAACCCGCAGTTTGAACAGCAGTGGGCGAAAGATAACAACGGTGACAAGCTGACCATCAAGCAGTCCCACGCCGGCTCGTCCAAGCAGGCGCTGGCGATCCTGCAGGGGCTGAAGGCCGACGTGGTAACCTACAACCAGGTGACCGACGTGCAGATCCTGCACGACAAAGGCAAGCTGATCCCGGCGGACTGGCAGAGCCGGCTGCCCAACAACAGCTCGCCGTTCTACTCCACCATGGGCTTCCTGGTGCGTAAGGGCAACCCGAAGAATATCCACGACTGGAACGACCTGGTGCGTTCTGACGTGAAGCTGATTTTCCCGAATCCGAAAACCTCCGGCAACGCGCGCTATACCTATCTGGCGGCGTGGGGCGCGGCGGATAAAGCTGACGGTAACGATAAAGCGAAGACCGAGCAGTTCATGACCCAGTTCCTGAAAAACGTCGAGGTGTTTGATACCGGCGGCCGCGGCGCAACCACCACCTTCGCCGAGCGCGGCCTGGGCGACGTGCTGATCAGCTTCGAGTCGGAAGTGAATAACATCCGTAAACAGTATGAAGCGCAGGGCTTCGAGGTCGTTATCCCGAAAACCAATATCCTGGCCGAGTTCCCGGTGGCGTGGGTGGATAAAAACGTACAGGCAAACGGTACCGAGAAGGCGGCGAAAGCCTACCTGAACTATCTGTATAGCCCGCAGGCGCAGACCGTGATCACCGATTATTACTATCGCGTCAACAACCCGGACGTGATGAATAAACTTAAAGACAAATTCCCGCAGACCGACCTGTTCCGCGTGGAAGACCATTTTGGCGCCTGGCCTGAGGTGATGAAAACGCATTTTGCCAGCGGCGGCGAGCTGGACAAACTGCTGGCGGCGGGGCGTAAGTAATGTTTGCAGTGTCCTCCAGACGCGTGCTGCCGGGCTTTACCCTAAGCCTCGGGACCAGCCTGCTGTTCGTCTGTCTGATTTTGTTGTTACCGCTCAGCGCGCTGGTGGTCCAGATCTCTGAAATGAGCTGGGCGCAGTATTGGGTCGTGGTCACCAACCCGCAGGTGGTGGCGGCCTATAAGGTCACGCTGCTGTCGGCGTTTGTGGCCTCGATCTTCAACGGCGTCTTCGGCCTGCTGATGGCGTGGATCTTAACCCGCTATCGCTTCCCGGGCCGCACGCTGCTCGATGCGTTAATGGATTTGCCGTTTGCGCTGCCGACGGCGGTGGCGGGCTTAACGCTGGCGTCGCTGTTCTCGGTGAACGGCTTTTACGGCGAATGGCTGGCGAAGTTTGATATCAAAGTGACCTACACCTGGCTCGGTATCGCAGTGGCGATGGCCTTTACCAGCATTCCGTTTGTGGTGCGTACCGTGCAGCCGGTGCTGGAAGAGCTCGGTCCGGAATACGAAGAAGCAGCGGAAACGCTGGGCGCCACGCGCTGGCAGAGCTTCCGCAAGGTTGTCCTGCCAGAGCTCTCTCCGGCACTGCTGGCGGGCGTGGCGCTGTCGTTTACCCGTAGCCTCGGCGAGTTCGGGGCCGTTATTTTCATCGCGGGGAATATCGCGTGGAAAACGGAAGTGACCTCGCTGATGATTTTCGTCCGGTTGCAGGAGTTTGATTATCCGGCGGCGAGCGCGATTGCCTCGGTGATCCTGGCCGCGTCGCTGCTGCTGCTGTTCTCAATTAACACTCTGCAAAGTCGCTTTGGTCGACGCGTGGTAGGTCATTAATGGCGGAAGTGACGCAGTTGAAGCGCTATGACGCACCCCGTATTAACTGGGGAAAATGGTTTCTGATTGGCACCGGGGTACTGGTTTCGGCGTTTATCCTCGTGGTGCCGATGGTGTACATCTTTGTTCAGGCCTTCAGCAAAGGGATCATGCCCGCGCTGCAAAACCTGGCCGATCCGGACATGCTGCACGCCATCTGGCTGACGGTAATGATTGCCCTGATTACCGTGCCGGTGAACCTGGTCTTTGGCGTGCTGCTGGCCTGGCTGGTGACGCGCTTTAATTTCCCGGGCCGCCAGCTGCTGTTGACCCTGCTTGATATTCCTTTTGCGGTATCGCCGGTGGTCGCGGGTCTGGTTTACCTGCTCTTTTACGGCTCCAACGGCCCGCTGGGCGGCTGGCTGGACGAACACAACCTGCAGATCATGTTCGCCTGGCCGGGCATGGTGCTGGTGACGGTCTTTGTGACCTGTCCGTTCGTGGTGCGCGAGCTGGTGCCGGTGATGCTAAGCCAGGGGAGTAACGAAGACGAAGCCGCGGTGTTGCTGGGCGCATCCGGCTGGCAGATGTTCCGGCGCGTGACGCTGCCGAACATCCGCTGGGCGCTGCTTTACGGCGTGGTGCTGACTAACGCCCGCGCGATTGGCGAGTTCGGGGCCGTGTCGGTGGTATCCGGTTCCATTCGTGGTGAAACGCTGTCGTTGCCGCTGCAGATTGAGCTGCTACAGCAGGACTACAACACCATCGGCTCCTTTACTGCCGCAGCGTTGCTGACGCTGATGGCCATTTTGACCCTGTTTTTGAAGAGTGTGGTGCAGTGGCGTTTAGAGAATCAGGAAAAACGTCAGCATCAGGAGGGAAATCATGAGCATTGAGATTGCCAATATTAAGAAGTCTTTTGGTCGCACCCAGGTGCTGAATGATATCTCGCTGGATATCCCTTCCGGACAAATGGTAGCGCTGCTGGGGCCGTCCGGCTCGGGCAAAACCACGCTGCTGCGTATTATCGCCGGGCTTGAGCATCAGACCAGCGGACATATCCGCTTTCACGGTACCGACGTAAGCCGCCTGCATGCCCGGGACCGTAAGGTTGGCTTTGTGTTCCAGCACTACGCGCTGTTCCGCCATATGACCGTGTTCGACAACATTGCGTTTGGCCTGACCGTACTGCCGCGTCGCGAGCGCCCGGATGCGGCAGCCATTAAGGCGAAAGTAACCAAACTGCTGGAGATGGTGCAGCTTGCCCATCTGGCGGACCGTTTTCCTGCGCAGCTTTCCGGCGGGCAGAAGCAGCGCGTGGCGCTGGCGCGCGCGCTGGCCGTTGAGCCGCAAATTCTGCTGCTGGACGAACCCTTCGGCGCGCTGGACGCCCAGGTGCGTAAAGAGCTTCGCCGCTGGCTGCGCCAGCTGCATGAGGAGCTGAAGTTTACCAGCGTCTTCGTGACCCACGATCAGGAAGAGGCGATGGAAGTTGCGGATCGCGTGGTGGTGATGAGCCAGGGCAACATCGAGCAGGTGGACGAGCCTGAGCAGCTCTGGCGTGAACCGGCCACCCGCTTCGTGCTGGAGTTTATGGGCGAGGTGAACCGTCTGCAGGGCACCATTCGCGGCGGCCAGTTCCACGTCGGCGCGCACCGCTGGCCGCTGGGCTACACCTCGGCGCATCAGGGTCCGGTCGATCTGTTCCTGCGTCCGTGGGAAGTGGACGTGAGCCGCCGAACCAGCCTGGATTCACCGCTGCCGGTGCAGGTGCTGGAAGCTAGCCCTAAAGGCCACTATACCCAATTGGTGGTACAGCCGCTGGGCTGGTATACCGAGCCGCTGACCGTGGTGATGCGCGACGACGTGCCGCCGCACCGGGGCGAGCGTCTGTTTGTTGGGCTGCAGCATGCCCGCATTTATCACGGCAACGAGCGTATCGAGACGCGCGAGGATATTGCTCTGGCGGAGTCAGCCTGATAGGTTAGGATTACGTAGTTTTGCCGGGTGGCGCTGCGCTTACCCGGCCTACAATATGACGTCTGTAGGCCCGGTAAGCGAAGCGCCACCGGGCTTTTTATTGGACAGCGATCATGAATACATTAGAACACACCATCGGCAATACTCCTCTGGTCAAGCTTCAGCGCATGGGGCCGGACAACGGCAGCGAAATCTGGGTCAAACTCGAAGGCAACAACCCGGCGGGCTCGGTGAAAGACCGCGCGGCGCTGTCGATGATTGTCCAGGCCGAAAAGCGCGGCGAGATAAAACCGGGCGACGTGCTGATTGAAGCGACCAGCGGCAACACCGGTATTGCGCTGGCGATGATTGCCGCGCTGAAGGGCTACCGCATGAAGCTGCTGATGCCGGACAACATGAGCCAGGAGCGCCGCGCCGCGATGCGTGCCTACGGGGCCGAGCTGATTCTGGTGACCAAAGAGCAGGGGATGGAAGGCGCGCGCGATCTGGCGTTAGAAATGGCCGAACGCGGCGAAGGTAAACTCCTCGATCAGTTTAATAATCCCGATAACCCCTACGCGCACTACACCACGACCGGGCCGGAAATCTGGCAGCAAACCGACGGGCGTATCACCCACTTTGTCTCCAGCATGGGCACTACGGGCACCATTACCGGCGTATCGCGTTTTCTGCGCGAGCAGGACAAAGCGGTGACGATTGTTGGCCTGCAGCCGGAAGAGGGAAGCAGCATTCCCGGCATTCGCCGCTGGCCTGCAGAGTACATGCCGGGCATTTTTAATGCGCAGCTTGTGGACCAGGTGCTGGATCTTCACCAGCGCGAGGCGGAAAATACCATGCGTGAGCTGGCCGTGCGTGAAGGTATCTTCTGCGGCGTCAGCTCGGGCGGCGCGGTAGCGGGTGCGATTCGGGTGGCGAAGGCCAATCCGGGTTCGGTGGTGGTGGCGATTATTTGCGATCGCGGCGATCGCTACCTGTCTACCGGGGTGTTTGGTGAAGAGAGTTATTCGCAGGGGGCGGGGATTTAAGCGTCATGGAGATGATTTTATTCCGGGATAAAACCCGGGCGCAGCAAACCGATATTGTCGCGGTGCAGTCGCAGGTGGTGTACGGCAGCGTGGGGAACAGCATCGCGGTGCCCAATATTCGCACCCATCAGCTGAACGTCACGGCGGTGCCGACGGTCCTGTTCAGCAACACGCCGCACTACGATACCTTCTACGGCGGGGTGATCCCCGACGAGTGGTTCAGCGGCTACCTGAAGGCGCTGGAAGAGCGCGAGATTTTACGCGAGCTGAAGGCGGTGACGACGGGCTATATGGGGAGCGCTAGCCAGATCGCGCTGTTGGCGCAGTGGATTAAGGCGGTCAAAATGCAGCATCCTGACCTGCCGGTGCTGGTCGACCCGGTCATCGGCGATATCGACAGCGGCATGTACGTGAAGCCTGATATCCCGGATGCCTATCGGGAACATCTGCTGCCGCTGGCGCAGGGCATTACGCCGAACGTCTATGAGCTTGAGGTGTTAAGCGGTAAGCCGTGCCGAACGCCTGAAAGCGCCATTGCCGCCGCGCAGGGACTGCTCTCTGACTCGCTGAAATGGGTGGCGATCACCAGCGCGCCGGTCGCCGACGCCCCGGAAAATATCCACGTGGTGCTGGTGACCAAAGAGGGCGTCACGGTGAGCGCGCACCCGCGGGTTGAAACCGATCTGAAGGGGACGGGCGATCTGTTCTGCTCGGAGCTGGTAAGCGGCATCGTCGAAGGGAAAACCGTTGCGGATGCCATTCGTCGTGCGGGAGACCGCGTCACCGAGGTGATGGTCTACACGCATGAAAAAGGCTATGACGAGCTTATTCTGCCGGCATAAACAAAAATGGCGCCCGAAGGCGCCATTTCTTTGTGCGGCAAGAATTACTTCTTGATGCGGATAACCGGGGTTTCACCCACGGTCACGCTGCCGGACAGTTTGATCAGTTCTTTGATTTCGTCCATGTTGGAGATAACAACCGGCGTCAGGGTAGACTTGGCTTTTTCTTCCAGCAGTGGCAAATCGAATTCAATCACCGGGTCGCCAACTTTAACGCGCTGGCCTTCTTCCGCGATACGCTTGAAGCCTTCGCCTTTCAGTTCAACGGTGTCGATACCGAAGTGAACGAACAGCTCGATACCGCTATCAGATTCGATAGAGAACGCATGGTTGGTTTCAAAAATTTTACCGATGGTGCCGTCAACTGGAGCAACCATTTTGTTGCCAGTTGGTTTGATAGCAATGCCATCACCAACGATTTTCTCAGCAAACACTACATCCGGCACGTCTTCAATGTTGACGATCTCGCCAGAGAGCGGAGCAACAATCTCAATAGTTCCGGAGTCTTTTTTATCATCAGAAACCAGAGATTTCAGTTTATCGAACAAACCCATGATCTTCTCCTAAGCAGTAAATTGGGCCGCATCTCGTGGATTAGCAGATTGTTTTTTCTTCAATGAACTTGTTAACCAGCGTCATTAACTCGTCCGTTGTCGGTTGAGCAAGAGCCTGCTCTGCTAATACCTTCGCATCTTCGAAGTTCGTGTTACGGATAATCTTCTTGATGCGCGGGATGGAAATGGCGCTCATAGAGAATTCGTCCAGACCCATACCCAGCAACAGAAGTGTAGCACGTTCGTCGCCTGCAAGCTCACCGCACATGCCAGTCCATTTACCTTCTGCATGAGAAGCATCAATAACTTGCTTAATAAGCGTCAGTACGGACGGTGACATCGGCTGGTAGAGATGTGAAATCATATCATTACCACGGTCAACTGCCAGGGTGTACTGCGTTAAATCATTGGTACCGATACTAAAGAAATCAACTTCTTTGGCTAAATGACGCGCAATTGTCGCGGCGGCAGGTGTTTCCACCATCACGCCCACTTCGATTGACTCGTCAAACGCTTTACCTTCGTCGCGCAGTTCCTGCTTGTAGATTTCGATCTCTTTCTTCAGTGCACGCACTTCTTCAACAGAGATGATCATCGGGAACATGATGCGCAGCTTACCGAAAGCGGAGGCACGCAGAATGGCGCGAACCTGGTCACGCAGGATCTCTTTGCGATCCATAGCGATACGCACCGCACGCCAGCCCAGGAATGGGTTCTCTTCTTTCGGGAAGTTCATGTACGGCAGCTCTTTGTCGCCGCCGATGTCCATAGTACGGACGATAACCGCCTGAGAGCCACAGGCTTCAGCCACGGCTTTGTACGCAGCAAACTGTTCTTCTTCAGTTGGCAGCGCGTCGCGGTCCATGAACAGGAATTCAGTACGATACAGACCCACACCTTCCGCACCGTTGCGCTCAGCGCCATCAACGTCACGTACGGTACCGATGTTAGCGCACACTTCAACCTGATGGCCGTCCAGCGTAATTGCCGGCAGGTCTTTCAGCTTAGCGAGTTCCGCTTTCTCGGTTGCAACCTGCTCCTGAACGGCGCGCAGCTGCTCGATCTCTTCGTTAGTTGGGTTGACGTAAACCACGTTGTTTACGGCATCCAGAATCAGATAGTCGTCGTTTTTCACCTGAGAGGTGACGCTACCGGTACCCACGATGGCAGGCAGTTCCAGAGAACGCGCCATGATTGAGGTGTGGGAAGTACGGCCACCCGCATCGGTGATGAAACCCAGCACCTTGTTCAGGTTCAGCTGTGCGGTTTCTGACGGGGTCAGGTCAGCGGCAACCAGGATAACTTCGTCCTGAATCGCGCTCAGATCGATGATGGCCAGACCCAGGATGTTGCGCAGCAGGCGCTTACCGATGTCGCGTACGTCAGCCGCACGCTCTTTCAGGTATTCGTCATCCAGTTCTTCCAGGGCAGTTGCCTGACCTTCGATAACTTCATGCGCAGCCGCGTCGGCCGTCATGCCTTTATCTTTAATCAGGGCTATGATTTCCTGCTCCAGCTCCTCATCTTCGAGCAGCATGATGTGCCCTTCGAAGATGGCTTCTTTTTCTTCACCGAAAGTTTCGCCAGCTTTAGTTTTGATGGTTTCCAGTTGCGCAGATGCCTTGGCACGACCGCTCAGAAAACGTTCAACTTCCTGATCAACCTTGTCGGCAGAAATTTTTTTCCGGTCAATGACGATTTCGTCTTCTTTCAGCAGCAGTGCTTTGCCGAAAGCGATACCCGGGGATGCTAAAATGCCTGAAATCATAACCCTACCTTACTTGTGACTGATATTGAAAAAAACCCGGAAACTTACTCGAGTTCCGCCATCAGCTTAACCAGATGCTCAACTGCTTTCTGCTCGTCTTCACCTTCTGCAGAGATGGTGACGACGGTTCCCTGGGTCAGGCCCAGAGTCTGCAGTTTGAACAGGCTCTTAGCGCTAGCGCTTTTGCCGTTGGAAGTTACAGTGATTTCAGAAGTGAAGCCTTTCGCTTCTTTAACAAACTGAGCAGCAGGGCGGGTGTGCAGACCGTTCGGAGCGGTAATGGTAACTTCTTGCTGGAACATTGTATTTCCCCAACTTATAGGTTTAGTGTTGTGGAACTAAAGTCTAGCCTGGCGGCTTCACTTTAGCCTGTATTGTTAGCGCTGACGTTTCAATCGTCATTAAACATTATGCAGCGAAAGCAAGACTTGAACCAAATCATAAAATCGATTCAGCAAGGCTATTTCGTTCACTGATTAATTTCACGCTTCAAAATAATTGCTGGTTTAAATACCAGACCCAACGGGGTGAATCAATGGCAGGAGGGGTAAAACTTTGAAGCAGGCCACAAAAAAGCACCCAAAAAGGTGCTTTTTTACGCGTTTTTAACATGCTGGCATTACTGTTGCAGTTCTTTCTCAGTGAAGAGATCGGCAAACAGTGCAGTGCTTAAGTAACGCTCACCCGAGGAAGGAAGGATAACCACAATATTCTTATTGGTAAAGGTTTCATCTTCCTGAAGTTTGAGCGCGGCCGCAACTGCAGCGCCGGAAGAGATACCTGCCAGAATACCCTCTTCGTCCATCAGGCGACGCGCGGTTGAGATGGCTTCTTCGTTGGTGATGGCAACCACTTTATCAATCAGCTTCAGATCCAGGTTGCCTGGAATGAAGCCTGCGCCGATCCCCTGGATTTTATGCGGGCCCGGCTTCAGCTCTTCACCCGCCAGCGCCTGAGCGATAACCGGAGAGTCGGTTGGCTCGACGGCAACGGTAATCAGATCTTTTTTGCCTTTCGTGCCTTTTATATAGCGAGACACGCCGGTCAGCGTACCGCCGGTACCTACGCCGGAGATAAACACGTCAACCTGACCGTCAGTATCTTCCCAGATTTCCGGGCCGGTGGTTTTTTCGTGGATTTCCGGGTTCGCCGGGTTGCTGAACTGCTGCAGCAGCAGATATTTCGCCGGGTCGCTGGCAACAATTTCCTCGGCTTTCTGAATGGCGCCCTTCATGCCTTTTGCGCCTTCGGTCAGAACCAGGTTCGCGCCCAGCGCCTTCAGCAGCTTGCGACGTTCAATGCTCATGGTTTCAGGCATGGTCAGCGTCAGCTTATAGCCGCGTGCCGCCGCAACATAGGCCAGCGCGATACCGGTGTTACCGCTGGTTGGTTCAACCAGCTCGACGCCAGGCTTCAGCACGCCACGTTTTTCAGCATCCCAAATCATGTTTGCACCGATACGGCATTTTACGCTGAAGCTCGGGTTACGTGATTCGACCTTCGCCAGGATGCGTCCATTACCGATACGGTTCAGTCGAACCAGGGGCGTATGACCGATAGTCAGCGAGTTGTCTTCATAAATCTTACTCATGGCCTGTCCTTAACTGTATGAAATTGGGATACCGACCCAGCATACCTGTTGATTAAGTATGGGGAAGTAAGGAATTCGCATATCTATATGCTGCAAGGAAATAATGGGGATCAGTATGGAATAAGGGGCGGCATAAGCCACCCCTGTTTTACACATTTTTGCATTACTTCCATAACGCGTGCTTAGCACGATAGCAGTCGACCCACATCGCCGTCGCGCCGCAGACGGCAACCGGCATGATGAACAGATTCAGGAACGGGATCAGGGTGAACAGGCTGGTCAGCGCGCCAAACTGCATATTGGCGACCTTCTGCGTGCGCAGGGCGGTGCGCATCTCTTTGAACGGCACCTTGTGGTTATCGAACGGATAGTCGCAGTACTGGATCGCCAGCATCCATGCGCTGAACAGGAACCACAGCACAGGGGCCACCGTCTGGCCAATGCCTGGGACAAAATAGAGGATAAGCAACACAATCGCGCGGGGGAGGTACCACGCAAATTTCTGCCACTCGCGCTTCATAATGCGCGGGAGATCTTTCATTATGCCCAGAATGCCGGTATCGGGCGGGGTTGCGCCGGTAAGACGGGCCTCCAGCTGTTCCGCCAGCAGGCCGTTAAAGGGTGCGGCTATCCAGTTTGCAATCGTCGAGAAGAAGTAGCCGAACACCAGCAGGACGGAGATCACCACGATTGGCCATAGCAGATAGCTCAGCCACTGCAGCCAGTCTGGTACATGGCTCATGATGGCAGGCACCCAGCTTTCCAGTTTGGTGAACAGCCACCAGAACGCCCCGCCCATCAGGATAACGTTGATCAGCAGCGGCAGAATAACAAAGCGTCGAATGCCCGGCAGGGAGACCAGCTTCCAGCCCTGAGAAAAATACCAGACGCCGCTGCGCGGGGGAGAAGAAGATGTTGAAACCATAACCAGGCTGTACTCCTTTTTTCACAACCAGTGGATTTGCCCGCCTATATTATCCAGTTACGGACCAATGACCAGTTCGGAAATGTTCGAAAAAACAGCAAAAAGCACGATTTAGTTCATCTTTATGCCGTGAATGCTCTGCACACACTTGCACTTGACGTAAACGGCAAATACTCTTAGTGAGTAAATGTTTGCCGTGGTGGCAAGGTGTTAGAACAACAGAGAATATAATGATGCAGGATTTGCGTCTGATATTAATCATTGTTGGCGCGATCGCCATAATCGCTTTACTGGTGCATGGTTTCTGGACCAGTCGTAAAGAGCGCTCTTCTATGTTTCGCGATCGCCCACTGAAGCGCATGAAGTCCAGTCGTGATGACGATGACGTAGAAGACGACATCGTCGGAAGCGACGACGACGGCGTGGGTGAAGTTCGTGTTCATCGGGTCAATACTGCGCCCGGCGCAGCACATGGGGAGCATGAAGCCCCCCGCGCTCCGCAGCACCAGTATCAACCGCCGTATGCTTCTGCACAGCCGCGCCAGCCAGCGCCGCAGCCCGTGGAAGAGCCGGTGCGTCAGCCGCCGCAACAGCCTGTTCACCAGCAGCCTGCAGCGCACCAGCCGGTTCAGCAGCCACAGCCTGTGCAACAGCCACAGCCGCAGCCGGTTCAGCAACCGCCGCAGCAGCCTGTCCAGGTTCAGCCTGCGCCGCAGCCCGCTCCAGCGCCTCACGTTGAGCCTGAGCCGGTAGCTGAGCCAGAGCCCGTTGTTGAGAAACCGCAGCGTAAAGAGGCGGTTATTATCATGAACGTGGCCGCGCATCATGGCACTAACCTGAACGGTGACGTGCTGCTTAACAGCATCCAGCAGGCTGGCTTCAAGTTTGGCGACATGAACATCTTCCATCGCCACCTGAGCCCTGACGGAAGCGGTCCGGCGCTGTTTAGCCTCGCGAACATGGTCAATCCAGGCACGTTCGATCCGGAAATGACCGGTGATTTCGTTACGCCGGGCGTGACTATCTTTATGCAGGTGCCGTCCTACGGGGACGAACTGCAAAACTTCAAGCTGATGCTGCAGTCCGCTCAGCACATCGCTGACGAAGTCGGCGGCGTGGTGCTCGACGACCAGCGTCGTATGATGACGCCGCAGAAACTGCGCGAGTATCAGGACCGCATCCGCGAAGTTAAGGAAGCCAACGCGTAATCCTCGCGTTTACTTCATCTCCTCCTGAACCCCCGCATGTCGGGGGTTTTTTCTCATTGATGGTGCGATATGGACTCAATCGAACAACAACTCACTGAACTGCGAACCACGCTTCGCCATCATGAATATCTCTATCATGTTATGGACGCCCCGGAAGTGCCGGATGCGGAGTATGACCGCCTGATGCGGGAACTGCGCGAAATAGAGGCACAGCATCCGGAGTTGATTACCCCTGATTCGCCGACCCAGCGCGTCGGCGCAGAGCCTTTGGGCGCCTTCAGCCAGGTGCGCCACGAAGTGCCGATGCTGTCGCTGGATAACGTCTTTGACGAAGAGAGCTTCCTGGCTTTCAACAAGCGCGTGCAGGACAGGCTTAAAAGCGCGGACTCGCTGACCTGGTGCTGCGAGCTGAAGCTGGACGGCCTGGCCGTCAGCATTCTTTACGAAAATGGCGTGCTGGTGCGCGCCGCCACGCGAGGCGATGGCACAACGGGGGAAGACATTACCACCAACGTGCGCACCATCCGCGCCATTCCGCTGAAGCTGCGCGGTGAAAATATTCCTGCACGTCTGGAAGTGCGCGGGGAGGTGTTCCTCCCGCAGGCGGGCTTCGAGAAAATTAACGAAGAGGCCCGACGCACCGGCGGGAAAGTGTTTGCTAACCCACGCAACGCGGCGGCAGGCTCTCTGCGCCAGCTGGACCCGCGCATTACCGCGAAGCGACCGCTTACTTTCTTCTGCTACGGCGTTGGGATCCTGGAAGGTGGGGAACTGCCGGATACGCACCTTGGGCGTCTGCTGCAGTTCAAAGAGTGGGGCCTGCCGGTAAGTAACCGCGTGCAGCTTTGCGACTCGCCGGAAGCGGTGCTGGCATTTTACCGCAAGGTTGAAGAAGACCGCCCAACGCTCGGTTTCGACATTGATGGCGTGGTGATAAAGGTTAACTCCCTTGCGTTACAGGAGCAGCTCGGCTTCGTGGCGCGCGCGCCGCGCTGGGCGGTGGCCTTTAAGTTCCCCGCTCAGGAGCAGATGACCTTCGTCCGCGACGTGGAGTTCCAGGTTGGCCGCACCGGCGCGATTACCCCGGTTGCGCGTCTGGAACCTGTGCAGGTGGCGGGCGTGCTGGTGAGCAACGCCACGCTCCACAACGCCGATGAAATTGCCCGTCTCGGCCTGCGCATCGGTGACAAAGTGGTGATTCGCCGCGCGGGTGATGTGATCCCGCAGGTGGTGAACGTCGTTGAATCCGAACGTCCTGATGAAACGCGCGAGATCGTCTTCCCGACCCACTGTCCTGTCTGTGGCTCTGACGTGGAGCGCGTGGAAGGCGAAGCGGTAACCCGCTGCACGGGCGGATTAATCTGCGGCGCGCAGCGTAAAGAGGCGCTGAAGCACTTCGTCTCCCGCCGCGCGATGGACGTCGACGGCATGGGCGACAAGATTATCGACCAGCTGGTTGAGAAAGAGTACGTCCACACGCCAGCGGATCTGTTTAAGCTGACGGCAGGCAAGCTGACCGGGCTGGACCGCATGGGGCCAAAGTCGGCACAGAACGTGGTTAACGCGTTAGAAACCGCGAAGGAAACCACCTTTGCCCGTTTCCTGTATGCGCTGGGCATTCGTGAAGTGGGCGAAGCGACGGCGGCGGGACTGGCGGCCTACTTTGGCACGCTCGACGCGCTGGAAAAGGCCAGCATCGACGAGCTGCAGAAAGTCCCGGACGTCGGCATCGTGGTTGCCACGCACGTATTTAACTTCTTCGCTGAAGAGAGCAACCGTGAGGTGATCGGCAAGCTGCTGGAAGAGGGCATCAAATGGCCCGCGCCGGTGGTGGTTAACGCCGAAGAGATTGACAGCCCGTTTGCCGGTAAGACCGTGGTGCTGACCGGCAGCCTGAGCCAGCTTTCGCGCGACGATGCCAAAGCGCGCCTGGTGGCGCTGGGGGCAAAAGTGGCGGGCAGCGTGTCGAAGAAAACCGATCTGGTCATCGCCGGGGAAGCGGCGGGTTCGAAGCTGGCTAAAGCGCAGGAGCTTGGCATTGAGGTTATCGACGAAGCGGAAATGCTGCGCCTGTTAGGAGAGTAAGGTGGAAAAAGAACAGCTCGTTGAGATCGCCAATACGGAGATGCCGTTCGGCAAATACAAGGGCCGCAGGCTGATTGATTTGCCGGAGGAGTATCTGCTGTGGTTTGCCCGCAAGGATGAGTTTCCTGCCGGGCGGCTGGGCGAGCTGATGGCTATCACGCTTCTGATTAAAACCGAGGGGCTGACCCAGCTGGTTCAGCCCCTGAAACGCCCTTAAGCCTTCGCGGCGCGGGTCTCTTCCTGCGCCAGCTTTTCCGTCTGCGCTTTGTAACGACGCGCCAGCACGGCGCAAACCATCAGCTGGATCTGATGGAAAATCATCAGCGGCAGCACCATCATCCCAATTACCGAGGTCGGGAACAGGATGTTGGCCATCGGAATACCGTTCGCCAGGCTCTTCTTCGAGCCGCAGAAAACAATCGTAATCTCATCGGCCTTATTGAAGCCGCACCTGCGCGCCACAAAGACGTTTACCGCGATCACAATCGCCAGCAGAACGATGCTGACCACCACGATAAACAGCAGCGAGCCTGCGCCAACCTTATGCCAGATCCCGTTCACCACGGCTTCGCTGAAGGCAGAATAGACCACCAGCAGAATCGACGTCTGGTCGGTTTTCGAAATCCACTTTTTGTGTTTCGCCACGAATGCGCCCGTCCACGGACGAGACAGGTGCCCAAGCACAAACGGCAGCAGCAGCTGCAGGCAGATTTTGCCAACCTGCTCCAGGTTGCCTTCCGCGCCGTGCATATTCATCAGTAGGCCAACCAGCAGCGGCGAGACGAAAATCCCTAGCAGGCTGGAGGCAGACGCCGAACACACGGCGGCGGCAACGTTACCGCCCGCCAGCGAGGTAAAGGCAATCGCAGACTGAACGGTGGCTGGCAGAATGCACAGGTAAAGGAAGCCGGTATACAGCGCCGGATCGACGTTTACCGGTGCCCACCAGGCAAACAGTACGCCCAGTACAGGGAAGAGGATAAAGGTACTGCACATTACCCACAGGTGCAGCCGCCAGTGGCCGCCCCCTGCGATGATGGCTTCGCGCGAAAGTTTTGCGCCGTGCATAAAGAACAGCAGGGCGATGGCCGCCGTGGTCAACCCTTCAAAGAACGGCACAAAGCCGCCGCGGGCCGGGAAGAAGGAGGCCAGTAAAACGGTCACTACCAGGGTAAGCGTAAATGGATCGAGAATACGGAAGAGTTTCATAATGACTCCTGAAAACGGATATCGCTATTGTGCTTTTATCCATTTGAGAAATAAAATTGATTTATTGCATCCATTCATGAATTAAACAGATGAATTATTCACTCCGCCAGCTTCGCGTCTTCGTTACCGTGGCGCATGCCCGCAGCTTTAGCCGGGCAGGGGAAATGATTGGCCTGAGCCAGTCTGCCGTGAGCCACAGCGTTAAAGAGCTGGAGCTTCAGACGGGCGTACGGCTGCTTGACCGAACCACGCGCGAAGTTGTGCTTACCGAAGCGGGGCAGCAGCTTGCCGTGCGTCTGGAGCGGCTGCTGGATGAGCTAAACAGCACGCTGCGGGATGTGGGCCGCCTTGGCCAGCAGCTTTCCGGTACCGTGCGGGTGGCGGCGAGCCAGACGATCTCTGCGCATCTGATCCCGCAATGTATTGCCGAGAGTAATCACCGCTATCCGGATATTAATTTTGTCCTGCACGACAGGCCGCAGCAGTGGGTGCTGGAGAGCATTCGCCAGGGGGATGTGGATTTCGGGATCGTTATCGATCCCGGCGCGGCAAGCGATCTGGCGTGCGAAGTCGTCCTCTCAGAGCCTTTTTTATTGCTCTGCCGTGATGACGATCCGCTGACGTTTCAGCCGCAGATCGCATGGCAGGCGCTGCAGGGAGCAAATCTGGTTTTACAGGATTACGCGTCAGGAAGCCGCCCGCTCATTGATGCTGCGCTGGCTGCGCAGGGCGTGAATGCGACCATCGTCCAGGAAATTGGCCATCCGGCGACGTTATTTCCCATGGTGGAGGCCGGGATTGGGATAAGCGTTCTGCCCGCGCTGGCGCTGCCGCTGCCGCAGGGAAGTCGTCTGGCGGTGAAGCGGCTGGTGCCCTGCATTGAGCGTCAGCTGATGCTGGTGCGGCGTAAAAACCGTTCGCTTTCGGGCGCCGCGCAGGCGTGTTGGGAAGTGGTGCGCATGCAGGCGCAGCGTTTGATGGAGGCCCGCACGCGCGATCCGCTGTTTAACGATCAGATGTAGATATCAATCTTATGTTCCGCGGAGGGGTTGTTAACGCCTTCCGCCACGGTCTGACCGCTTTCCTGTTTTGGCATCTCTTCCTCTGCCTGCTGGCGCTGCAGCTGCGCCAGCTGAGCCTGCAGCATCGCCAGCTGAGATTCGAGTAATTCCTGCTGCTTTTGTTTCTCTTCAGTTGTTGCATCGCTCAATGCCACTTCTTTGAGCTGCTGAGTGGCTTTTGTTATCTGTTTCATCAGTCGGTTGATCTGGGAAGCGATGTCGTTTCCGCCCGAGCTATTGTCCGCGCTACCGATTTCCATTGCCAGCGTTGATACCGGTTTGAGGGTGGTCATATTGCGTTCCTTTTCGCCATAAATAAGGGATATCGGCACGAAAAGGGATAGCTTGAGCGGGGCGGGTGCCATTAATAGCAAAAGAGTATCGCCGGGACGGGAAAAGTGTATTGGTGATAACCCGCAGGCTCCAGGTATAAGACGTAGGTCATGCGATCTGTGATATCGCCATTTTCGTCTTTAAGGAGCCTTTATGACCCTCTCAAATAACCCATGGTACTGTGCCGATATCATCCGCGCGGCAAAGCCAAACTTCACGCCGCGCGTTGCCTTTATCCTCGGCTCTGGCCTGGGTGCGCTCGCCGACCAGATCGATGACGCGGTGGCGATCTCGTATGAAAAACTGCCGGGCTTTCCGGTAAGCACCGTTCACGGTCACGCAGGTGAACTGGTATTAGGCCATCTTGCCGGCGTGCCTGTTGCCTGTATGAAAGGACGCGGTCACTTCTATGAGGGCCGGGGAATGACCATCATGACCGATGCGATTCGCACCTTCAAACTGCTGGGCTGCGAGCTGCTTTTCAGCACCAATGCGGCAGGTTCGTTACGTTCCGACGTCGAGCCGGGCAGCCTGGTTGCCCTGAATGACCATATCAATACCATGCCGGGCACGCCGATGGTCGGCCTGAACGACGAGCGCTTTGGTGAGCGTTTCTTTTCGCTGGCTAACGCCTACGATGCGGAATATCGCGCCGTTCTGCAAACCGTCGCGGCGAAAGAGGGCTTCCCGCTGCATGAAGGGGTGTTCGTCTCGTATCCTGGACCTAACTTTGAAACCGCCGCCGAGATCCGCATGATGCAAATCATCGGGGGCGACGTCGTCGGGATGTCCGTGGTGCCGGAAGTGATTTCGGCACGTCACTGCGGCCTGAAGGTCGTGGCGGTTTCAGCCATTACTAACCTTGCGGAAGGCCTCGGCGACATCAGGCTCTCTCATGAGCAGACGCTCGCCGCCGCCGAACTGTCCCGCCAGAACTTTATCAATCTTATCTGCGGTTTTCTGCGCCACGTTGCCTGATTAAAACAAGAAAGTGGCCCGCGAGGGCCACGCTGCGATAAGGAACGCGTTATGAACATCACGACTCGCTTAAAGATGATGTCCTTTATGCAATATTTTATCTGGGGGAGCTGGCTGGTTACCCTGGGTTCTTACATGATTAACACCCTACACTTTACCGGCTCCGACGTGGGCATGGTTTACAGCTCCAAAGGCCTTGCCGCGATTATCATGCCGTCGCTGGTGGGTATCATTGCCGACAAATGGTTGAGGGCTGACCGGGCTTACATTATCTGCCATCTCGTTTGCGCAGTTGCGCTTTGCTACGCGGCACAGGTTAACGAACCCGGGCTGATGTTCTGGGTGATGCTGGTCAATGCCATGGCTTTTATGCCCACGATTGCGCTGTCGAACACGATTTCATACTCCTGTCTTGCGCAGGCGGGCATGGATACGGTGACCCATTTTCCACCGGTACGGGTGTACGGCACCGTAGGATTTATTGCGGCGATGTGGGCCATCAGCCTGATGGGCGCCGAGTTAAGCAATGTGCAGCTTTATATGGCTGCCGGCGCGTCGCTGGCGCTCGCGCTCTATTCGTTGACCTTGCCCGCGATTCCGGTTGCCCGGAGCAAAGCGTCCCAGACGCTGGTCAGCAAGCTCGGCCTGAATGCGTTTGTCTTATTTAAACAACCCCGTATGGCGGTTTTCTTTTTGTTTGCCATGCTGCTTGGCGCGGTGCTGCAAATCACCAATACCTTCGGCAGCCCCTTCCTGCACGATTTTGCCCGTAACCCCGAGTACGCCGAGAGCTTTATCGTAAAATATCCGTCTATTTTGCTCTCCGTCTCGCAGATGTCAGAGGTGTTCTTTATCATGACCATTCCGTACTTCCTCAAGCGCTTCGGTATCAAAACTGTGATGCTGATGAGCATGGTCGCGTGGATGCTGCGGTTTGGACTATTTGCCTTTGGCGATCCGTCCGCGGTGGGCTTTGGGCTATTGATGCTGTCGATGATTGTCTACGGCTGCGCTTTCGACTTCTTCAATATCTCCGGATCGGTCTTCGTGGAGCAGGAGGTGAGTCCGGATATCCGCGCCAGCGCGCAGGGGCTGTTCATGACCACGGTCAACGGCATCGGCGCTTATTTCGGATCGATTCTAAGCGGTATGGCGGTGGACTACTTCTCTGTGGATGGCGTGAAGGACTGGCAGACCATCTGGCTGGTGTTTGCGGCCTACGCACTCGGGCTGGCGGTGGTGTTTTATTTCAGCTTCAACTATCGTCATTCGCAGAAAAACAGCGAGCTGCGCACAGTCGTACACTAAATTTTCCCGTTGATAATCAAAAGGCTTTAAGGTGAGGTGTCTGTGTTATCGCCAGGGTATGTTTTGATGGAACGCGTTTACCGAACCGACCTGAAGCTGCTGCGTTATTTTTTGGCCGTTGCCGAGGAACTTCACTTTGGGCGGGCTGCGGCCCGCCTCAACATGTCGCAGCCGCCGTTAAGCCTGCATGTAAAAGAGCTGGAGAGCCAGCTGGGTACGCTGCTCTTCATCCGCCACTCGCGAAGCGTTGCGCTGACGCACGCGGGGAAAGTGCTGATGGAAGAGTCCCGCAGGCTGCTTGCGAGCACAAACCAGGCGCTGGCACGCGTCGAGCAAATTGGCCGGGGTGAGGCGGGGCGCATTGAGCTGGGGATCGTCGGTACGGCGATGTGGAGCCAGGTGCGCACGATCGTGCGCGGTTACATTAAAGCACACCCTAACGTCGACGTTATTTTTCGGGAAAAATCACCCGTGATGCAGATGGCGCTGCTTGAACGTCGGGAGCTGGACGTGGGGATCTGGCGAATGGCGACAGAGCCAACGGCGGGGTTTACCAGCATCCGGCTCCGCGAAGCGGCATTTCTGGTGGCGATGCCCGAAGATCACCCTCTGGTAAGCGAAAGCGCCATCGCGCTAGCCGATCTGCAGAATGAGTACTTTGTCACAATGCCGTCGGCGCACTCTGACTGGGCGTTTTTACATCGCGTCTGCCAGCAGGCCGGGTTTTCACCGATGATCGTCCGCGAGGCCGTTGAGCCGCAAACCGTGCTGGCGATGGTCAGCATGGGGATGGGCATTACGCTCGCGGCAGATAGCTACGCCCAGATGCAGTGGCCGGGCGTAGTATTTCGTCCGCTTCAGGTGCGCGTACCGGCAGATTTGTATGTGGTCTATGATGAAAAGCAGGCGACACCAGCGGTGGAGACGTTGATTGCGACGTTGACGGCGGCGTAGGGGTTTTATTGTTGGGTGGGTTTCTGAACGTCAGATAGCAAAAAAGCGCCTTTAGGGCGCTTTTTTACATTGGTGGGTCGTGCAGGATTCGAACCTGCGACCAATTGATTAAAAGTCAACTGCTCTACCAACTGAGCTAACGACCCGAAATGGTGGGCGATGACGGGCTCGAACCGCCGACCCCCTCCGTGTAAAGGAGATGCTCTACCAACTGAGCTAATCGCCCATTTCGGAACTGCTGCGATAAGGTGAGAATGGTGGGCGATGACGGGCTCGAACCGCCGACCCCCTCCGTGTAAAGGAGATGCTCTACCAACTGAGCTAATCGCCCAATCTCAATTCTTATCTACACTGCGAGTCTACCTAAGTAGATGGTGGGTGATGACGGGCTCGAACCGCCGACCCCCTCCGTGTAAAGGAGATGCTCTACCAACTGAGCTAATCACCCCCGCTGTGTGGAGTCGCATTATAGGGAGAGTTGAAAATGAGTCAACGCCTTTTCTAAAGTTTTTATTCGTTCGTCGTAAAATTAAACAAAACGATCGCAAAACGGGCTGTGACGCATGATTTCTAAACAAAAATAGCAAACTCTATGGCTATACGGGGATCAACATTGAGGAATCGCCCCACAGTGATAGAATATTGCCCATTGTTTTTCCCCCAGGATTTGCCGATTGCCGGCATCTTTATAACGTAAGGCCATTTCATGAAAATCAAAACTCGCTTCGCGCCTAGCCCGACAGGCTATTTGCACGTCGGTGGTGCACGTACCGCTCTCTATTCCTGGCTCTTTGCACGCCACAACAAAGGTGAGTTCGTGCTGCGTATTGAGGACACCGATCTCGAGCGCTCTACCCCGGAAGCAATTGAAGCCATTATGGATGGGATGAACTGGCTGAACCTGGAGTGGGACGAAGGCCCGTATTTCCAGACCAAACGATTCGACCGCTATAACGCCGTCATTGACGAGATGCTGGTCGCAGGAACGGCTTATAAGTGTTACTGCTCCAAAGAACGTCTGGATGCACTGCGCGAAGAGCAGATGGCGAACGGCGAAAAGCCGCGTTACGACGGCCGCTGCCGTCACGACCACAGCGAGCATGCAGCAGATGAACCTTGCGTCGTGCGTTTCGCTAACCCGCAGGACGGCTCCGTTATCTTTGACGATCAGATCCGTGGCCCGATCGAATTCAGCAACCAGGAGCTGGACGATCTTATCATTCGCCGTACCGATGGCTCACCAACCTACAACTTCTGCGTCGTGGTTGATGACTGGGATATGGAAATCACCCACGTTATCCGCGGTGAAGACCATATCAACAACACCCCGCGCCAGATTAACATCCTGAAAGCGCTGAATGCGCCGGTGCCGGTTTACGCGCACGTTTCCATGATCAACGGTGATGACGGTAAAAAACTGTCTAAACGTCACGGTGCCGTCAGCGTTATGCAGTACCGCGACGACGGCTATCTGCCGGAAGCGCTGCTCAACTATCTGGTGCGTCTGGGCTGGGCCCACGGTGACCAGGAAATCTTCAGCCGTGAAGAGATGATCGAACTGTTCGCCCTGAACTCAGTGAGCAAATCCGCTAGCGCGTTCAATACTGACAAGCTGCTGTGGCTGAACCATCACTATATCAACACCATGCCGCCAGAATATGTTGCGACCTATCTGCAGTGGCATATTGAGCAGGCAAACATTGATACCCGCACCGGCCCGGAGCTGGCGGATCTGGTTAAACTGCTGGGCGAGCGTTGCAAAACGCTGAAAGAGATGGCGGAAAGCTGCCGCTACTTCTATGAAGAGTTCGAGGCATTTGATGCCGACGCGGCGAAGAAACACCTGCGTCCGGTTGCGCGTCAGCCTCTCGAAGTGGTGCGTGACAAGCTGGCAGCTATCACCGACTGGACGGCCGAGAATGTGCATCACGCGATTCAGGCCACAGCAGATGAGCTGGAAATCGGCATGGGTAAAGTCGGGATGCCTTTGCGCGTTGCCGTAACTGGCGCAGGCCAGTCACCGGCGCTGGACGTTACCGTTCACGCCATTGGTAAATCACGCAGCGTAGCGCGCATCAACAAGGCGCTCGACTTCATTGCTGAACGCGAAAGCCAGCAGTAAGTCAGCCTGAGTCGGGCAAACGGCAGGGTGACCTGCCGTTTTTTATGCCTGCAGTTCAGCAATACCGAGGCGCGTCAGAAAACCCTCAATGCCTTCGCGAGCCAGTAACACCTGAAGGCGATCCTGTTCCACCTCGGTCAAATTTTCCAGTGCGCTAACGATCTGTGGACGCAACTGTGATGGCGCAGGGACCCTGTACAGGGTAGGGGCTTCGGCCACCTGATAGACCGTCTGACGGTTGCGAATGGCAGGAAGGCTCATGATATGTTCCTTTACCCGCACATCGATATGAATCAGACGCGCGCGTCCGCCTTTAACACCATTGATCCCTTCGGTTTTCCAGCCTTTTTGGCGTATCCAGCGGTTAACCGTTTGTCTGGCAACGCCCAAAATTGCGGCCAGCTCTTCCGTGGTCATTTTACTGCGTAATCTTTTCATATTCGTTCTGATCGCGAATCCCTAAACGTTGCAATAATCCGGTTATCCCTTCCCGCAGCAGCAGCGATGTCATCTGCTTTTGCTCATCCGGCGTCATTTCATTTGCCAGCGTCAGAAGTAAAGTATGGAGCGAGCTTTCGTGACAGGCACTTTCTGGCATGTCAGGCGTCTCTGACGCCCTGCGCGCGCTGCGAATAAATTCTCGTACTTTTTCATTCACATGCACCAGACGTGCCTTACCACCCTGAACCCCTGGTTTTGGCGACGTAATCCAACCCTCTTTGCGTACCCATTTATTGATGGTCTGTCGGCTATAGCCAGTGAGCAGGGCTAACTCTTCCGGCGTCATTCGTTCCTTGATCATGCAATTTCCTGAATATCTATGGGGTTAATTAGTGGTTCATTTTATAGCACCGTTTTACGTGAAAACGTGACAGGCTTAACTCCTGGCTGCGAGCACGCTCGCAAAGTGATTTATTTGCATGATTTTTCGGCGATTGAATGGCTGTGATTGATTTTGCCGTTGACACTCTGCGGCGGAATTCATATTATGCCGCCCGTCAACATGACAGCTTTACGACGGGGCTATAGCTCAGCTGGGAGAGCGCCTGCATGGCATGCAGGAGGTCAGCGGTTCGATCCCGCTTAGCTCCACCAAACTCTGAACCCAACAGAGTGCGGTAGGTAAAGTAACATGTGGGGCTATAGCTCAGCTGGGAGAGCGCCTGCATGGCATGCAGGAGGTCAGCGGTTCGATCCCGCTTAGCTCCACCAAAATTTAAACCCTCGTCGAAAGACGGGGGTTTTTTTATGCCTGTGTAACACCCTTGCTAACGTAATGTTGGTAGAAGGGATGTTTTCTATACCCCACCTCAACCCAAATCAATAAAAGAGTCTATAAATAGACTTGAACTTGATTCGCTCAATTAATAAACCTATTATCCGTCCGGTCAATGATATGCGCGGTTAAATAGATTAATTAATTTGATGAAAAGAAAACCTTACAATAATGTAAAGATATTTATGATTTCGCTGGCATTATGCCTGATCGCGGTGCCATTTTCCCGCTATCTTTCGCCACGCGCAATGGTTAATGGGCATGATGTGTATTTGGCCTGGCTGCCACTCAGCGTCATGCTTGCCGTTATTTTATTGTTTGGTCGTCGCGCCATTATTCCCATCCTGTTAAGTTTTACCATCACTAATATATTCCTCATTGATTTAGCTCCGCTACACTATTTCGTCTTATTGTTTTGTCAGACTTTTTCAGTTTTCGCAGCATGTGGGGCGATCCGTCTGATGCTGGGCAAGCGCTGGCGCTACAGCGTCCCAAACAAGTACATCGGGATTCGGATTTTCTGGCTTGGTTTTATGGTGCCGATAGGCATCAAAATATCGATGTATCTCGCAGGCTATTTATTTCATTTCCCGGTCACTATTTCCACCTTCTTTGGGGAAGGAACGGCAATTTACAACGTCGTCGATATTCAAAGCCTGATCTGCGCGGCATTGATATTCACCATGATGTTCTATTATCCATTAAGAATGATTATTAATCCCCGCTATGCCAGAACGTTCTGGCGACGGAGCGTGAAGCCAGTTTTTTGTCATAAGAAATCATTATTTACAGTCATCTTGCTGATGCTGCTAATCACCATTCTGGCAATTTTATGTGCGCCATTTGAGTCCCCTATTATTGCGGGATATCTCATGCCGATTATATTTATCCTCTTCACGCTAGGTATCAGTCGACTAAGCTACGCGCTCATCTCTTTGCTGTGGGCGGCATCCGCGCTCCTGCTCTTGACCTATAACTACAATTTTCTCAACGGTGTGGAATCGGGTCATTCGCTCTCCTTTATTTTGTCCGTGCTGATCTCGTTCGCCATCTGTCTGCTTTACATGTCGCGGATCTACCAGCGGAGTGAGCGAATGAAGCAGGGGTGGCAGGAGATCGCATTAACGGACCCCCTGACGGGGCTGCCCAATATTCGTGCGCTTGAAGATTATCTTCAGGACCATCCCGACGCCAAAATCTGCTGTCTGCGCATGGACAACCTGGAGTTCCTCAGCCGCCATTACGGCATTCTTATGCGGGTGCATTGCAAAAAGATGATTACAGCCTCGCTGCAGCCGCTGTTGCAAAAGGATGAGACCCTTTTTCAGCTACCCGGAAGTGAGCTGGTGCTGGTGCTGTTGGGGCCGGGAGCCGGCGAGCGCCTGCAGCATATGGTCGATCGGCTCAATAGCCGTAAAATTTACTGGAACAACACCGGGCTGGATATCGAATTTGGCGCCTCGTGGGGCGAAGTCGAGAGCGGGGAAAACCTGCACCACACGCTGGGGCAGCTCAGCTGGCTGTCTGAGCAGTCCTGCGCTGCGCATAATGTTCTGGCCTTAACCAACAGCGTTGAGGATGTCTCGGGGCAAACAACGGACAGAGTGCTGATGCTCGCGCGCATCAAACGCGCGCTCGATGAAGGGGGGCTGCATCTGTATGCCCAGCCGATTCGAAACGCGCAGGGGGAGGGCTATCACGAAATTCTCGCGCGTCTGGAAAGTGACGGGGAAATTATTACGCCGGATCGCTTTATTCCGCTGATTGCCCAGTTCAACCTTAGCCACCGCTTTGACCTGAACGTAGTGGAAAATCTGCTGATTTGGCTGCGCGATCGCCCTGCCACGCATGCCGGAACCCGTTTTTCCGTGAACCTGATGCCGATGACCCTGATGCAAAATGAGGTCGCAGCAGAAATTATCGCGCTTTTCGAACGCTATGGGGTGGCGCCGCAGACGGTGGTCATTGAGGTGACCGAAGAGCAGGCGTTTTCCAACTCCGGGAGCAGCATCAAAAACATCCAGCAGCTGAGGGAAAATGGATTCCGCATCGCCATTGATGACTTTGGTACTGGCTACGCCAACTATGAGCGCCTCAAACGCCTGGAGGCCGATATCATCAAGATTGATGGCTGCTTTGTGAAGGATATTTGTACCGACAGCATGGACGCGATGATTGTGCAGTCCATATGCAACCTCGCAAAAACGAAGTCGCTCTGCGTGGTGGCGGAATATGTAGAAACGCCTGAGCAGCGAGAGATGCTATTCCGCTTCGGCGTGGACTATCTGCAGGGCTATCTGATCGGCAAGCCCACACCGCTTAGCGAACTGCAGGCATAAAAAAACCGGGAGCATGGCTCCCGGTTTTCGTTTCTGGCGTGAGTTACAGTACCAGTGCTGCGATAGAAGCAGACAGTACGCTCACCAGGGTAGAACCATAAACCAGCTTCAGACCGAAGCGAGAAACCACGTTACCCTGTTCTTCGTTCAGACCTTTAATCGCACCGGCGATAATACCGATGGACGAGAAGTTCGCGAAGGAAACCAGGAACACGGACAGGATGCCTTCCGCGCGTGGAGAGAGCGTGCTCGCAATCTTCTGCAGATCCATCATCGCCACGAATTCGTTAGACACCAGCTTGGTGGCCATGATGCTACCAACCTGCAGCGCTTCGTGAGCCGGAACACCCATCACCCATGCAACCGGATAGAAGATGTAGCCCAGGATGCCCTGGAAGGAGATACCCAGAACCGCTGCGAACAGGGCGTTCAGAGCAGAGATCAGGGCGATAAAGCCGATCAGCATAGCGGCAACGATAACCGCTACCTTGAAACCTGCCAGAATGTACTCACCCAGCATTTCGAAGAAGCTCTGGCCTTCGTGCAGGTTTGACATCTGAATGTTTTCTTCGCTGGCGTCAACGCGGTACGGGTTGATCAGCGACAGAACGATAAAGGTGCTGAACATGTTCAGAACCAGCGCCGCGACAACATACTTCGGCTCCAGCATGGTCATATACGCGCCCACGATTGACATGGAGACGGTAGACATTGCGGTTGCCGCCATGGTGTACATGCGGTTGCGGGACATCTTGCCGAGAATATCTTTGTACGCGATGAAGTTCTCAGACTGACCGAGGATCAGTGAACTTACGGCGTTGAAAGATTCCAGCTTACCCATGCCGTTCACTTTGGATAACAGGAAACCAATACCACGAATAACAACCGGCAGAACGCGAATGTGCTGCAGAATACCGATAAGCGCGGAGATGAAGACGATTGGGCACAGCACTTTCAGGAAGAAGAAGGCCAGGCCTTGATCGTTCATGCTGCCAAAGACGAAGTTCGTGCCTTCGTTGGCAAATCCGAGCAGTTTTTCGAACATTTCGGAAAAGCCTTTCACGAAGCCCAGGCCTACGTTTGAGTTCAGGAAGAACCACGCAAGTAAAACTTCAATGACCAGCAGCTGGACAACATAACGGATACGAATTTTTTTGCGGTCTGTGCTGACCAGCAATGCAAGTGCAGTAACGACAACAAGTGCCAGGACAAAATGAAGGACGCGGTCCATATTTGCTCCAAATATGAGGCAGGTTTAATTTCCGTGCACATTCTATGTAACAAGCGCAAAGAAAACGAGATCAAGGCCACACTATAGTTACATCCTGTGACGAGTCTCAAAAATAGTGATCAACAATACATTTTTGTTATGTTAGGTAAATGAGTGAAAAGTTAAGTTTGTGTGCTACGCTTCACAAATGACCGCGCATATTCACATTCTGTGATGTCGCACCACCTGCCCGTCTATCGTTCTTAGCTATCAGAGAAATCAATTTAAACCATCCAAATGAACTTGATAATCATTCTCATTTTGATAGCATTAAACATAGCAAAGGCTATATTTCCAGAGGCAGATAATGACAAACAGTCGCGTAGAGGGTAGCAGCGGCAGGGCAGCGCGCAAGTTGCGGTTCGCATTAATGGGACCTGCGTTCATTGCCGCCATTGGCTATATCGATCCGGGTAATTTTGCGACCAATATTCAGGCCGGGGCCAGCTTCGGCTATACGCTGCTGTGGGTGGTTGTCTGGGCTAACCTGATGGCGATGCTGATTCAAATGCTTTCAGCCAAGCTGGGGATTGCCACGGGAAAAAATCTGGCCGAGCAAATTCGCGACCACTATCCTCGCCCGGCGGTCTGGCTGTATTGGGTGCAGGCCGAAATTATTGCTATGGCGACTGACCTCGCTGAATTTATCGGCGCGGCGATTGGGTTTAAGCTGATCCTCGGCGTCTCCTTATTACAGGGGGCGGTGTTGACCGGGATTGCCACCTTCCTGATCCTGATGCTGCAGCGCCGGGGGCAAAAGCCGCTGGAAAGGGTCATCGGCGGCCTGCTGCTGTTTGTCGCCGCTGCCTATATTGTCGAGCTTATTTTTTCCCAGCCGAATTTGGTACAGCTCGGTAAGGGAATGGTGATCCCAAGTCTGCCAACCTCAGAGGCGGTGTTCCTCGCCGCCGGGGTGCTGGGCGCGACCATCATGCCGCACGTTATTTATCTGCACTCTTCCTTAACGCAGCATATGCACGGCGGTTCCCGTAAAGAGCGGTATTCTGCAACAAAATGGGATGTCGGTATTGCCATGACCATTGCCGGATTTGTGAACCTGGCGATGATGGCCACTGCAGCGGCTGCCTTCCACTTCAACGGGCACACGGGTATTGCCGATCTTGACCAGGCCTATCTGACGCTGGAACCCTTATTAAGCCACGCCGCGGCAACGATCTTCGGGCTAAGCCTGGTGGCGGCCGGTCTTTCTTCCACCGTGGTGGGGACGCTGGCCGGTCAGGTTGTCATGCAGGGGTTTGTGCGTTTCCATATCCCGCTGTGGGTGCGTCGCGCCGTTACCATGCTGCCATCCTTTATCGTCATTCTGATGGGGCTGGATCCAACGCGTATTCTGGTCATGAGCCAGGTGCTGTTAAGCTTCGGTATTGCGCTGGCCCTGGTGCCGCTGCTGATATTTACCAGCAATAAATCGTTAATGGGCGATCTGGTTAACTCGACGCTGGTGAAACGCGCGGGGTGGGTCATTGTGGTGGTGGTGGTGGCACTCAACCTGTGGTTGTTGATAGGCACGGTAATGGGATTATAAAGAAAAAGGAGCCGGGAGGCTCCTTTTTGCATTAATGGTGATGGCCATGACCGCGGCCTTTACCGTGACCCCAGCCGCCGCGGCGGTCGTCACGATCGCTCCAGCCTTCGCGATAGCCACGCTCGTAGGCTTTGCGATTGTCCCAACCGCGATGACGACCGTTGTCATGTTTCCACCAGCGGTCTTTACGCCATTCATAGTGGCGATGCCAGTAGTCGCGGTCGCGCCAGCCGCCGCCGTCCCAGTAGTTACCGTAATTGTCGCGATCGCCAATTTGTAATTTTATCGATGGCAACAGGGTGATTTCGCCGGCAGTGGCGACCAGCGGGGCCGAAGCCAATAATACCGCTGCAAGAATCAGTGACCTGAACATACTCTTCTCCTTCACGATCGGGGCCGCTGTGCGACCTGTTAACGCAATTTTACGAGTTGGTAAACATTCGTTTCATCGCCTCAACTCCTAAATCCTGAACGAGAGCACTTTTTGCTAAAAATGATTTTAATTTGAGCTGGACAGGATCTCTTCTATCGACGCCAGTTCGCCTGCGGTGAAATCGTAATTCGCCAGCATGCCCACGGCGTCATCAATTTGCGCGGTTTTACTGGCACCAATCAGCACGGAGGTGACCGCGTCATGGCGTAGAATCCACGCCAGCGCCATCTGCGACAGCTTCTGACCACGGCTTTCCGCCAGCGCGTTCAGCTTGCGGACTTTTTCCAGCTTCTCATCCGTAATCTGATCGGGGTTGAGGAACTTACTGCCGCTGGCCGCACGAGAATCCGCGGGGATGCCGTTCAGGTAACGGTTCGTTAACTGCCCGCCGGCCAGAGGCGAGAAGGGAATACAGCCCACGCCCTGCTTATGCAGAACGTCCAGCAGACCCTCCTCAGGCGCACGCTCGAACATCGAATATTTCGGCTGGTGAATAAGACAGGGTGTTCCCAGATCGTCGAGGATCTCTATGGCCTGACGCGCCAGCTCCGCAGGGTAATTGGATAATCCTACGTACAGGGCTTTGCCCTGGCGCACCACGTGGTCGAGCGCTTTCATCGTCTCCTGCAGCGGGGTTTCCGGATCGGGACGGTGGTGATAGAAGATGTCGACATAGTCCAGCCCCATACGCTTCAGGCTCTGATCAAGGCTTGATATCAGGTACTTGCGCGAGCCCCAATCCCCGTACGGGCCGTCCCACATGGTGTATCCCGCTTTGGTGGAGATGATGAGCTCATCGCGCCAGGGGAGGAAATCTTCCTGCAAAATGCGGCCAAAATTGCGTTCGGCCGAGCCGGGTGGAGGCCCGTAATTATTGGCAAGGTCAAAGTGTGTAATACCCAGATCGAACGCGCGCTGTAAAAGTTGACGGCTGTTTTCGATAAGGGTGGCGTCGCCAAAGTTATGCCAGAGCCCAAGAGAGATGGCGGGCAGTTTAAGGCCGCTCCGCCCGCAGCGGCGATAGTGCATTGTCTGATAACGATTTTTGTCTGGCTGATAACCCATTCTCATGACCTCTGACGATGAAGGAAAAATCAGTGTATACGTTTACACAGGGATGATGAAAAGGAGAATAGCGCAGCTTTTTTTGTAAAGCATTCTTTCCAGACCCTTCTTAGCGCCGTTTCTGGACAGTCATCACGCTTCTTTAATACTCAAGGTGAGATCAACATAAGAAGGATACCTGTAATGCGTACCCCATACTGCGTCGCCGATTACCTGCTGGACCGTCTTACAGACTGTGGTGCAGACCACATGTTTGGCGTGCCGGGCGACTATAACCTGCAGTTTCTCGATCACGTGATAGATAGCCCGGATATCTGCTGGGTCGGCTGTGCCAACGAGTTGAACGCATCCTACGCCGCCGACGGTTACGCCCGATGTAAGGGCTTTGCCGCGCTGCTGACGACGTTTGGCGTAGGTGAGTTAAGCGCCATGAACGGGATAGCCGGCAGCTTTGCCGAGCATGTTCCGGTGCTACATATCGTGGGTGCGCCAGGCATGGCGTCACAGCAAAAAGGGGAGTTATTGCACCACACGTTAGGCGACGGCGAGTTCCGCCATTTTTATCACATGAGCGAACCCATCACCGTCGCGCAGGCGATCCTTACCGAACAAAACGCCTGCTATGAAATCGATCGTGTGCTCACGACCATGCTGCGGGAACGTCGTCCTGGCTATCTGATGCTGCCTGCCGATGTGGCAAAAAAAGCCGCCACGCCGCCTGTAAACGCTCTCACTCTCAAGCCTGAAGATGCCGATAATGCCTGCCTGGATGCGTTTCGCGAGGCGGCCAGCAGCAGGCTGGCAATGAGCAAACGCCCCGCGCTGTTAGCGGATTTTCTGGTGCTGCGCTATGGCCTGAAGCATGCGCTGCAGAAGTGGGTCAAAGAAGTACCGATGGCACACGCTACGATGCTGATGGGCAAAGGGATCTTCGATGAGCGCCAGCCTGGTTTTTACGGTACGTACGCGGGTTCCGCCAGCGCGGGCGCGGTCAAAGAGGCGATAGAGGGCGCTGATACCGTGCTCTGCATTGGGACGCGCTTTACCGATACGCTGACGGCTGGATTCACCCATCAGCTCACCCCTGCCCAAACGATTGAGGTTCAGCCCCATGCGTCACGCGTGGGCGATGTCTGGTTCACCGGGATCCCGATGATTCAGGCGATTGAGACGCTGATCGCGCTGTGCAAGCAGCATGTATACGAGCCGCTAGCCGCTTCCAGCCACAGCAGCTTCTCCTTCCCGCAGCCTGACGGCTCGCTCACCCAGGAAAGTTTCTGGAACACGCTGCAGACCTTTATTCGCCCAGGCGACATTATTCTCGCCGACCAAGGCACCTCGGCGTTTGGCGCGATCGATCTGCGTCTGCCTGCCGACGTTAACTTTATCGTCCAGCCTCTGTGGGGCTCGATCGGCTACACCCTGGCATCGGCCTTCGGGGCGCAAACGGCCTGTCCACAGCGCCGCGTGATTGTTCTGACAGGGGATGGTGCGGCGCAGTTGACCATCCAGGAGCTGGGTTCCATGCTGCGTGATAAGCAGCGCCCGATTATTCTGGTGCTCAACAACGAAGGTTACACGGTTGAAAGGGCGATCCACGGGCCGGAGCAGCGGTATAACGACATTGCGCTGTGGAACTGGACGCAAATTCCACAGGCGCTCAGCCTGGCGCCTCAGGCAGAATGCTGGCGGGTCAGTGAAGCCGGGGAGCTTGCGGACGTGCTGGAAAAAGTCGCCCACCATGAGCGACTCTCGCTGATTGAGGTCATGCTGCCAAAAGCGGATATTCCGCCGCTGTTAAGCGCCATCACCAAAGCGCTGGAGGCGCGTAATAGCGCCTGATTATTTGTCGTTACGCCATGCCATCAGCATCGGTTTGCCCGCCAGCAGGAGCCAGGCGGGCAACATCACGATACAGAGCAGCGGAAACAGCGTCGAATCCAGCACCACCACGGCGGCCATAAACAGGCTTAACCAGGCGTCACGCGTGACGACCAGCACCAGCCCCAGTATCGAACAGGAAACGGTAATCGCCGCCGGTACGGCATCGACATGTTCGTGCAGCATCAGCCCCAGCGCCACGCCAATAAATACCGCCGGGAATATACGTCCTCCCCGGAAGCCGCATGCTGAGGCCACGACCAGAGCCGCCAGTTTTATCAGGGCAAACAGCAGATAATCGGACACGCTGAACACCTGGCTGAAGGCCAGCTGTTGCATTTCGTCCAGACCCTTAAAGAGGGTTACCGTTCCGCCGACCGCCCCCAAAATGCCAAGCACGAAACCGCCGACGCCGAGAATGAGCACCGGATGTTTCATCTTATGCATCAGACGGTGCAGGCGAGGCAGGCACCAGACCGCCACCATTCCCAGCGCAATGGCGATGGCAACCACGACCGCACCGCTGAAAATGTCGGCGATCTGCATTTGACCATAGTGGGGCAAAGAGAGTGAAAAGTGAGGATGGAAAAACAGGCTGGTGGTGAGCGCGCCTGCGGCAGCGGCCATCAGCGGAGCAAAGAGTTTATCCCAGAGGGGAACATCGTTATTGCTGCTGAGCGTCTGCGAAAAAATCAGCGCGGCGGCGACGGGGGTACCAAATAACGCGCCAATCGTGCCCGCCGAGGCCAGGATCGTCCAGTCCAGCGCGCCGACGCGCGGGAAGATACGCGCGCCCAGAAATACCGCCAGGCCAATATTCACCGCCATGATAGGGTGCTCCGGCCCCAGGCTCACGCCGCCTGCCAGACCTAAAATCAACGCGATAATTAACCCCGGCAGGGCGGAAGGCGCGACCGGCGCACCAATCAGCGGTTCCTGCGCCGGATCGGGGCCCGCATGCCCGGGGCTAAAGCGTATCACCAAACCGACTGCAACGCCGGTCAGCGTCAGCATTGTAATTATCCATACTGGAGAATCCGGGCTGAAACCCATATTGGCGGGAAGGGCAGTCCATAACATCGTCTGCAGCACCGACGCGACTTTCATCACGACGATGAGCACCAGGCTTGAGGCAACGCCAATGATTAACGCCGGAATTGCCAAAAGCAGCATGGTTCTGGCTCGCGGGTGGAGCATGATGATTTCCTTGTAGAAACGGTATTTCGTTACTTTGCACAATCAGCCTTAAGGCAATAGTGCAAAAGGTGCTGAAACGGTAAAGTTATTATGTGACGAAGATCGATTATCCTGGGCCATTCACCTTCTGGTCGTTGTTGTTATCACGCCTTGAATTTACAGTGTCCCAAAGATTTATTCTGACTTTAGCGGAGCAGTAGAAGAATGACAAAGTATGCTTTGGTAGGTGATGTGGGGGGCACAAACGCGCGCCTGGCATTATGCGATGTAAACACCGGTGAAATTTCCCAGGCGAAAACCTATTCAGGGCTGGACTATCCAAGTCTGGAAGCCGTTGTTCGCGTTTATCTTGATGAGCGCAAGGCAAACGTTGAGGACGGCTGTATCGCGATTGCCTGCCCGATTACGGGTGACTGGGTGGCGATGACCAACCACACGTGGGCATTCTCGATTGCCGAAATGAAGGAAAACCTCGGTTTTGCTCATCTTGAAATCATTAACGACTTCACTGCGGTATCCATGGCGATCCCGATGCTCAAGCAGGAGCACCTGATTCAGTTCGGTGGAATCGCGCCCGTTGAAGGCAAGCCGATTGCCGTATACGGCGCCGGAACCGGTCTGGGGGTGTCGCATCTGGTGCACGTCGATAAGCGCTGGGTCAGCCTGCCGGGCGAAGGTGGACACGTAGATTTCGCGCCAAACAGTGAAGAAGAGGGCATTATTCTTGAAGAGCTGCGCGCAGAGATTGGCCACGTATCCGCGGAGCGCGTGCTTTCCGGCCCGGGCCTGGTGAATCTGTACCGTGCAATTGTGAAATCAGACGGTCGACTGCCAGAAAACCTGCAGCCAAAAGACGTGACCGAGCGCGCGCTGGCGGATACCTGCATCGACTGCCGTCGTGCGCTGTCGCTGTTCTGCGTGATCATGGGGCGGTTTGGCGGCAACCTGGCGCTGACCCTGGGCACGTTTGGCGGCGTCTATATTGCGGGCGGTATCATGCCGCGCTTCCTCGACTTCTTTAAAGCCTCGGGCTTCCGCGGTGGGTTTGAAGATAAAGGGCGCTTCAGAAGCTACGTTCAGGATATTCCTGTCTATCTGATTGTGCATGATAATCCGGGCCTGCTGGGCGCGGGCGCGCATCTGCGTCAGGTGCTGGGTCAGATCCTCTGATGTTCATTCCCCCTCTTCGCCAGGGGAGGGGGATACTGCTACAGGTGCATCAGCTGGCGAAACTCTTTCACCTTGCTGCGGCTGACGGGTACCTGAAAATCGAGATCCTTCAGGCGCAAAATGTAGGTGTTGTTAAACCAGGGCTCTATCTCGCGGATCTTGTTCAAATTCACGCAAAACGAACGATGGCAGCGGAAGAAATGCGCCGCCGGCAGCTTGCTGCAAAACTCGGTGATGTTCATCGCCATCACGTACGATTCGCGCCGGGTATAAACAAACGTCATCTTTTCATGCGCTTCGGCGTAATAGATATCGTCGATTGGCGTCACGATAATGCGCTCATCTTTCACCAGATTAATGGTGTCGTTTTCGCGCACGGCCGGGCTGGCGCTGACGGGGGTTGCCTGCTGCTGCCATGCCGCCTCCAGCTTTTGCAGCATGCTGACAATCCGCGACTCCTGATAAGGCTTGAGAATATAGTCAAACGCCTCCAGCTCAAACGCCTCTACGGCGTGTTCTTTCCAGGCGGTGACGAACACAATAAACGGCTTGTGGGCAAACTGATTGATATTTTGCGCCAGCAGCACGCCGTCCAGCGACGGAATGTTGATGTCCAGAAAAATGGCGTCAACCCGGTTGTGCTGCAAGAACTTCAGCACGTCCAGACCGTCGTCAAAGGTGCCTACAATCTCCATCTGGCTGTGCGTTTCAATCAGCCAGCTTAGCTCCTGTTGAGCCAGAATCTCATCTTCTACAATGATGACTTTCATGCGTTACTCCGGCCTACGGCAGCAGGGATATCGGTGCATGAACGGCTATGCGCTCATGCGGGACGTAAAAAGCGATTTCGGTGCCGGGCTCAAGACGGCGAATGTGCAGCCCCTCGCCGTACAGCAGCTTCACCCGGTGATGTACGTTCAGCAGACCAATCTTGTTGCCCGGCATTTCGTTAGACTCAACGCGCTCGATAACTTTCGGGTCGATGCCGTGGCCGGTGTCGCGCACGGCAATACGCACGCGGTTGCCGCTTTCGGTGACGCTAATGGTCACCACGCCTTTGCCTTTACACGGCTGAATACCGTGGACAATCGCATTTTCGACCAGCGGCTGGATCAGCAGGCTGGGGATCACGCAGTTGACCTCTTCATCAATATCGTAAATGACCGTGAGCTTGTCGCCAAAGCGTGCCTGCTCAATCGCAATGTAGTCCTTGATTTGATAAAGCTCTTTCTTGATGTCGATCTGCTCGTCATCTTTCAGCTCAATGTTGTAGCGCAGGTAGCGCGACAGATTAAAAATGAGCTGACGCGCGGTGTCCGGATTGAGGCGAATGGAGGAGGAGATGGCGTTCAGCGCGTTAAACAGGAAATGGGGATTGATTTTACTTTGCAGCGCGCGCAGCTCTGCCTTATTTGCCATCTCGCGCAGCTGCTCCGCGCGGGAAACTTCCAGCTGAGTGGAGATAATCTGCGAGAGCCCGATGGCCATTTCCTGCAGCGACGAGGTGATCTGGTGAGCGTGGCAGTAGTAGATTTTCAGCGTGCCCGTCACGACGCCTTTCTCCCATAGCGGGATCACCAGCATGGAGTGAATTTCCGGCGTCCTGTGGGCTTCATCATTGTTTTTGATAATGATTTTCCCATAGTTAATCGCCTGCCGGGTCGTGGGGCTGATGGTATCGTCGTTGTCGTGATAGTTGTGTTCGCCCACGCCGACGTAGGCCAGCACGTGGTCAATATTGGTAATCGCCACCGCGTCGGCGTGAATATCGCGGCGAATGATATCGCACACCTGACGTAGAGATTCCGCGTTAACGTGGCGGAACAGCGGCAGCGTTTTGTTAGCGATATCCAGCGCCAGCTTGGCCTGACGCGCGGCGCTGGCCTCCTTTTCACCTTCAACGCTTTGTACCAGCAGCACGATAAACCCGATGCAGACGCTGCCGAGGATCATCGGGATCCCGATTTTAGAAACGATATCCAGCCCCAGAGCGGTGGTGGGAGCCCAGGCGACCACCAGGATCATGGTGAGCGTTTCGCAGACCATGCCCGCGATTATCCCGGCGCGCCAGTGCTGTTTTTTCGGGATCCTGCGGTTTATCCAGCCGGAAAGCACCCCGGCAATTATGCTGGTGATGAAGCACGGGATGGCCGTCACGCCGCCGATATCGATCAGATAACGGTGCGTACCGGCGATAGCGCCGGTGATAATCCCGACCCAGGGGCCAAATAAGATCCCGCCGGACATCACGGCGATGATACGCACGTTGACCAGCGAGCCTTCCACCGGGACGCCGGACCAGGTACTAAACAGGGCAAAAAGCGAAAAGATGGCGGTGACCGCCAGCAGCTCTTTAGGCGAGTGGGCCGATTTGTGCAGAAGCTCGCGAAACAGGCGAATGCGTATCAGGAAGAAGAGGCAAATCAGCATGAGCGCCGCGCGGTCAAAAACCGCCAGCAGCATAGTGAATATTTCGTGCACGAGTGGACCACTGGTAACCAGAAAGAACCATGATAGAAAACCTAGCGCGTATTGACCAGCTATCCGTCAGGTTTATGAAATGAGGATAAACCATAATTTCCAAAGGGGATTATGTTTGAGCAACTGAACAATCTCGATTTTTTCAACATGAGAAATCGGTGGGTAAATTTATTGATATCATGATGTTAACAAACAGGTATTGTTCATGCCATATCAGACCCAGCGTTTCCGCCTTTGGTCAAAGCAGACTTCCCGTTTTAACGCGAAATCTTTTTTTACTTTCCCCTCTCGACAGCATGATTTTTTTCAGGTTATTTTCTAATCATGCCACATCGGTGGCAGCGTCGCTCGGACGGTCCGGGCGCTAACGTTAATCTGAGGAATCTATGGCTGAATTCAGTCCTGAACGTCGTTTCACGCGTATCGATCGTCTCCCCCCTTATGTTTTCAACATCACGGCTGAACTGAAGATGGCTGCGCGTCGGCGCGGCGAAGATATTATCGACTTCAGTATGGGTAACCCTGACGGCCCAACGCCTCCGCACATTGTCGAGAAGCTCTGCACGGTAGCGCAGCGGCCGGATACACACGGTTATTCGACGTCTCGCGGTATTCCTCGATTACGCCGCGCGATCTCCCGCTGGTATCAGGATCGCTATCAGGTCGACATCGACCCTGAAAGTGAAGCCATTGTCACCATCGGTTCAAAAGAAGGGCTGGCGCACCTGATGCTGGCGACGCTGGATCAGGGTGATACCGTGCTGGTGCCAAATCCAAGCTATCCCATCCATATTTACGGCGCAGTGATCGCCGGGGCGCAGGTACGTTCTGTACCGCTGGTGGAAGGCGTGGATTTCTTCAACGAGCTGGAGCGCGCCATTCGCGAAAGCTATCCGAAACCGAAGATGATGATCCTCGGCTTCCCGTCGAACCCAACGGCGCAGTGCGTAGAGCTGGAGTTCTTCGAAAAAGTGGTCGCGCTGGCGAAACGCTATGACGTGCTGGTGGTTCACGATCTTGCCTACGCCGACATTGTCTATGACGGCTGGAAGGCACCTTCAATTATGCAGGTTCCGGGCGCGCGCGATGTGGCCGTTGAGTTCTTCACTCTGTCGAAAAGCTACAATATGGCCGGGTGGCGAATTGGCTTTATGGTGGGTAATAAGACGCTGGTAAACGCGCTGGCGCGCATCAAGAGCTATCACGACTACGGCACCTTTACGCCGCTGCAGGTGGCGGCTATTGCCGCGCTGGAGGGGGATCAGCAGTGCGTACACGATATCGCCGCGCAGTATAAACGCCGCCGCGACGTGCTGGTTAAAGGGTTACATGAGGCTGGCTGGATGGTCGACATGCCAAAAGCCTCGATGTACGTCTGGGCAAAAATTCCTGAGCCGTACGCGGCAATGGGCTCACTGGAGTTTGCCAAGAAGCTTCTGCAGGACGCCAAGGTCTGCGTCTCTCCAGGCATCGGATTTGGTGATTACGGTGACACCCACGTACGATTTGCACTCATTGAAAACAGCGATCGTATTCGTCAGGCGGTGAGGGGCATTAAGAGTATGTTCCGCGCCGACGGGCTTCTCTCATCAAAAAGCGTGGCTGAACACCCCGAGTCGTAACGACATAAAAAAACAGGCGCCGGTGGCGCCTGTTTTTTTAACAGCATTTGCTTTTCTAGATCATCAGGGCAAAGGTTCCGGCCCAGACTAAAACAATCACCGAAATGCCCATAAAGAAATATTTCACGTTTCATCGCTCCGCGTATCTTATGGTACGCATTGAAAAACAAAGTCCACCTGATGCTAAAGAATCGAAATTATGCGGCTTACGGCATCGCTAATTTCGGCTCAGAATTCTGTGCTTTCCTGTTGCCAGACGGCGCTAATGTACGCCTAAATTTGAGGGGTGACAAGAGGCATTTTTTTAAATAATTTCCGTCACTTACGAGTGTCGTGGAACGGCGACAGTTTGATTTCAGAGCGCAATAAATTGCCGTTGAGCGACGCAATAACACGCTCGTTACTCTGGGTGATGACAGGTAGTTGAAAAGGTTAGTTTCTTAGCGAAACTAACCTTCGGAATGGCTTAAACGTAGAGTGAGGACTCGCCGAGAGGGCGGGTTTTGAAGCGACGGTGCATCCACAGATACTGCTCAGGCGCGCGCATAATCTCTGTTTCAATCACTTTATTGATAAAGGCTGCTGCCTCGCATTCTTTTTCCGGATAGTTCGCCATTTCCTGAGAAATGTGCAGGCGATAGCCGGACTTATCTGCTTTTCTCACCATCGTCACGGTGAGCATGGCAGCTGCGGACAGACGCGAAATGACGAAGGTGCCGTTGGTAGTGGCAACGTCTTTTACCGCAAAGAAGGGGGCAAAGCTGCTGCCTTTACGCCCGTAATCCTGATCGGGCGCAAACCAGACGGCTTCCCCTTTCTTCAGCGCCCCGACCATGCCGCGCAGGTTATTACGGCTGATCATGGCTTTGTTGGAGCGCATGCGGCCGCGTGTCTGTACCCACTCCATGAGCGCACTGTTGTGCGGACGGTAGGTCGCCATCATCGGCTGACACAGACCCATCACGCGTCCACCCAGTTCGAGGGACATAAAGTGGACGCCGACAACCATCACGCCGCGGTTTTGCGCCTGCGTACGCTTCAGGTTTTCCAGCCCTTCGACATCAAACCATTTGCGGACGCGTTCATCAGGCCAGAACCAGGCCATCCCGGTTTCAAGCAGCGCCATGCCGATGGATTTGAAGTTTTCAGCAATCAGTTTTTCACGCTGTTCCGCGTTGTACTGCGGAAAGCAAAGTTCGAGGTTTTTACGGGCAATAGATTCGCGGCGCTTCAGGAAATGGCGTGAAGCACTGCCTAACTTAGAACCCAGGATACGAATAACGGGATATGGAAGCTGTACCAGCAGCCAAAGCACGCCAAGACCAAACCATGTAAACCAGTAACGCGGGTGCAAGAACGCGCGCTTAAATGAGGATTCAGACAAAATAGTGGAACCTATGTAAAGCCGGTAAAAGTACCGCTTATTGCGATACCACGTGCCAATTAGACCGTAGGACAAGGTCATGGTTGCAGGCTTTACCGATCTTTACGGCGTTGCCTGGCCATTGCTGACGTTTGGTGGGCGGCATAATGTAGCACCGTTATACGATATGTGCTATCGATCGTTTTTGATTAAAAAAGCGGCTGACAGGAAGGCGATTGAATTTGTTGTTTTTATATCAGCAACAGGCTCTCTGTAGACCTGTTGCTGGATATATGCAGTGGACATCAGGCCTTGTAGGCCGCGTCCCCCGGCTGTACCTGTTTGTACCACGCCATCAATTGGGCTGTTCCGGCTTCGCCTTCGGCCGGCGCCCAGCCAGCGAAATCATGCCCGGCCACGGGCTGGTAGCCGCCGTGTTTGACTTCAAAAATCACGCCGCCAGGATCGAGCGATAGCACGGCGTGCCAGGTTCCCGCTTCCATCTCCAGCGCCATACACGTTTCGCCGAGCACGACGCGACGGGTTACGATCCCTTCATCGTTAAAATTCAACACCACAAAGCGTCCGCGCAGCGGAAGCAGCAGTTCAAAGGTGTGCGGATGGCGATGAGGGCGGACATAGGTTCCCGGCTCCATCGCAATGGCCAGGCGTTGAACGGGATCGCTCAGTTCAGGGTGGAAATTACGGTGAGCGCGCAGGCGCGGGGACGTCGCCGCAGCTTCGCTTTGTTGCTGCAAATCCTGAAGGGTAATTTGTTTCATTTAAGCCGCCTGAAGGGGTGATATGGGGCTGTTGAAGACGTTGCAATAAGTGTCCCCTGCAGGAATCGAACCTGCAACTAGCCCTTAGGAGGGGCTCGTTATATCCATTTAACTAAGGGGACGAGGCGGCACGAGTATAGCCTTATTTACACTTTGCGTTAAGCGCATTGCCGCCTGACTGCTCAAAGAGTCACCATTCAGGCCGATTTTTTTGCAGATTTATCATTCTCTTCCTGTGCCTTTAGCTCAGCCTTGCGCTTGTTCGACATATCGTTGCGGATTTGGGCATGGCTCAATAATGCAAAGATAAAGGTACCGCCGCAGATGTTACCGGCGAGCGTTGGCAGGGCAAATGGCCAGAAGAAGTCGCTCCAGTGAAGCGTGCCGTTAAACACCAGATACAGAATTTCAACGGTACCGACAACGATATGCGTTGTATCCCCTAACGCAATAAGCCAGGTCATCAGTATAATTACCACGATCTTTGCGCTTCCCGCTGACGGAAACATCCACACCATAGTGGCGATGATCCAGCCGGAGATGATCGCATTCGAGAACATCTCTACGGGCGTATTCTTCATTACGTCCATACCGATTTTCACAAATGCGTCCCGGGTGGGTTCATCGAATATCGGCATATATTCGAACGCCCAGGCCGCAATGCCCGTACCAATCAGGTTTCCCAGCAGCACCACGCTCCACAGGCGCATCAGTAAACCAAAATTACCGAGGGTCGGATTTTGCATTACCGGCAGCACGGCGGTGACGGTGTTTTCGGTAAACAGCTGCTGGCGCGCCATGATGACGATAATAAAGCCAAACGTGTAACCGAGGTTTTCAAGGAGAAAACCGCCGGGGACCCCCTCCAGCTGAACGTGGAATATCCCTTTCGCAAGAAGTGACGCGCTCATCGATAAACCCGCAGCCACGGCGGACCATAGCAGCGCCATCGCGTCGCGTTCCATCTCCTTTTCGCCGTCCTGACGAATATGTTCATGAATCGCCATCGCACGCGAGGGGAGGCGATCTTCGTCGATTTCAATCTCTTCTCCCCGGTCTTTTTCCTCACTTTCAATTTCTCTTTCTTCGCCAATTTTTTCTTCGTTAACTTCCTTCATAACCACTCCACGGTGAGGGACCTTTCTTTTAAGCGTAGCGGCTTTCAACGGAATTCCCGTGGGGATGCTCTTAAATTGCCGACAATGGCAACAAAGGTGATACATCTCTTTCAAAGTCATTATAAAATTGCCGACGAAACGAATTCTAAAAGCCAGGCTATGCTGAGATTAGAGTAACGGTGGTTACTGCCCGTAATTGTGCTCATAGACATCGGGAAACGTGCTGTTACAATCACTTGCACGTTTTCAGACGGAGCGCCAGGCGCTTCGTTACGGATGGCAATCAACGATAGCCATACTGAACAGGGAGATATTTATGAAACTTCGGCTGTCGGCGCTTGCGCTGGGCGCAACGATGCTCGTGGGCTGCGCCAGCTCTGGAGATCAAACGGGACGGTCCGATCCTCTCGAAGGATTTAACCGTTCAATGTATAGCTTTAACTACAACGTGCTGGACCCTTATGTAGTCCGGCCGGTCGCAGTGGCCTGGCGTGATTACGTTCCACAGCCTGCGCGTAACGGGCTGAGCAACTTTACCAGCAACCTGGAAGAGCCTGCCGTCATGGTCAACTTCTTCCTGCAGGGCGACCCGTATCAGGGGATGGTGCACTTTACGCGCTTCTTCCTGAACACCATTCTGGGGATGGGCGGCTTCATTGATGTTGCAGGCATGGCGAACCCAAAACTGCAGCGCGAGCAGCCTCACCGCTTCGGCAGCACGCTGGGGCACTATGGCGTTGGCTATGGGCCTTACGTTCACCTGCCATTCTACGGCAGCTTCACTGTTCGTGACGACGGCGGCGATGCGGTAGATACGCTCTATCCGGTGCTGTCCTGGCTGACCTGGCCGCTGTCTATTGGGAAATGGACGGTTGAAGGCATTGAGACGCGCGCACAGCTGCTCGACTCCGACGGCCTGCTGCGCCAGTCTTCAGACCCGTATATTATGGTGCGGGAAGCCTACTTCCAGAATCATGACTTTATTGCCAACGGCGGCAAGCTGAAGCCGGAAGATAATCCGAATGCGAAAGCAATCGAGAATGAATTAAAAGATATCGATTCGGAATAAATAAAAAAGGTGAGCGAGGCTCACCTTTTTTCATTCCTGCGCGATTAGAACGCGTAGTTGAAGTTGGTGCCGAACAGCCAGGCTTTACCGTCAGAGTGGAAGGTATAGGCAGCCGGGCCTTCGCCCTCGGTGAAGCTCACGTTCTGACCATGCATATAGGATGCGCCAACGTCGATAGAGGCATCATCGTTAAAGGCATACGTCATACCGGCGCTCAGCCACAGGCGGTCCTGGTCCGGAATGGAGATGGAACGCTTGTCAGCCGGAACCGGGCTATCGTCAAATGCGATACCGGTACGGAAGGTCCAGTTCTTATCGTAGTAGTAGGTAGTACCCAGCGCGATACGATAGGCGTCCTTAAAGCTTTCGTCTTTATAGAACAGCGTCTGGCCGTTGTTGCCGGTTGCTTTCAGCTCCTGGAACTGGCTCCAGCTGGTGTAGGTCAGGCTATAGTGGATAGCCCACTGCGGCGCAACGCGGTTATAGCCGGACACTTCCCACATTTCAGGTAAATGCAGAGACAGTGAACCGTTCTCGGTTCTGCCGCCGGTACCAGCCGGAAGACCTGCCAGACCCATATTCCCCAGAATGGTGCTCAGGTTCGGGTTGATGGAGCTCTTATAGTCGCCGTCAAAGTCAATTTTCACTTCTGAGCGATAGGTCAAGCCCCAGCGGTTGTCTTTATTCAACTCATACAGGATACCCGCGTTCCAGCCGAAGCCCCATTCATCGCCCTTCAGGTGCGCAATCTGGTCGTCAGGCGAGCTGATCCCATCCAGATACGATGGAGGAACACGGCCCGAGAGCTGGCCCGCCAGAATTGGCCCCAGAGAACCCGCGTAGCGCTCGATTTTGGCTTTCGCGTAAACCGCATCGAAGCCCAGACCGAAGCTCCAGTTGCTGTCCAGGCGATAGGCACCGCTCAGGTTCAGGTTAACGGTTTGCAGATCGGTTTTACCGCCATAAATGCCGGCTTCGTAATTATTGCCAAACTCGGTTGCCAGACCGTAGTTAGAGGTTACGGATGCACCCCAGCCAAACTGATCGTTAATTGGCATCACAAAGTGCATGTTAGGAACCCATGCGCTTGGCGCGATGTTATCCTGGTTGGCGCTTTGTCCGGTTAAGGCTGATTTACCCGTCACGTTCACGTCCGGGTCAATATAAACAGCACCGATAGAGAACGTTGGACGGTCAAACATGGTGATCAGCGCAGGGTTACGACTTACGTTACCTGCATCATCTGCGATTGCACCTTCCCCGGAATACGCACGGCCAAGGCCAGAGGAAGAAAATTCGTTAAGCTGGAAGCCCGCTGACCAGGCGGACGTTGAGACGATTGCCACTGCAACTGCTAATGCAGTCTTTTTGAACAGGGTTTTCTGGCTCATGACCATAACCTCATTGAGTTATTTTTATTCAATAATTGTTACATACCGTAACAGGAGCGCGAAGTGTAGGGTCTGCGGTAATACATACAAATCAGACCAGTGGCGTGAGTATAGGTCTGACCAGCTAGAATGTTGCAAGTTTGTTTATTAATATTTTCAAACATGTTTCTTGAAACGAGATCTGGTTGGCAAAATTGTGACCATCGCTACTCATCCAAAAGGGCGATTTTTGTTTTAGATCATTTTTTAGTGTGATATCGGTCACTTATCCCATTTTGCGTCATTAACGGCTGGAGGCTGCCTGCGCGGGGGCGTAAAATATCAGCATCGTGTTTATCTCGCGCCGTGCGCGAATACAGAGGAAATTGAGCTATGAGTAAATGCAGTGCTGATGAAACCCCGGTTTGCTGCTGTATGGATGTTGGCACCATCATGGACAACACCGATTGCACCGCCTCTTACAGCCGTGTGTTCCCTAACCGTGCTGAAGCAGAAGAAACGCTGGCCGCGCTGAGCAAACGCGCGCGCGATGTCGAATCCGATCCGTGTGACATCAAGTCCACCTTCACGGAAGTGGAAGGCGGCGTGCAGCTGGACATCGACTTTGTCTTCGCCTGCGAAGCTGAAACGTTGATTTTCCAGTTAGGCCTGCGTTAATTTCTGCAGTCTGGTGCCCTCACCCCGACCCTCTCCCACGGGAGAGGGGCAAACACTAAAAACGGTAACCTACGGGTTACCGTTTTGCTTTTACCTCGTGGCATTTTCTTTTTCTTCTCTGTGCCTTAGCTCGCACTTTTTCGTTTCCCCGATTGGCTGAATGTAAAAAAATGGTTAAGACTGTTATCAGGTCAGACCACTTTATGTTTGCGCAAAATTTTACAGGGGAGCGTTATGAGTCAGGCATTACCGCTTATCACCCGCCAGGGTGACCGCATTGCTATTGTCAGCGGGCTTCGCACGCCGTTTGCGCGTCAGGCGACAGCGTTTCACGGTATACCGGCTGTCGAACTTGGGAAGATGGTGGTAGGGGAGATGCTGGCGCGCAGCGAAATTCCCGCTGAGGTCATTGAACAGCTGGTTTTCGGCCAGGTGGTACAAATGCCGGAAGCGCCCAACATTGCGCGTGAAATCGTGCTCGGGACGGGAATGAATGTGCATACCGATGCCTACAGCGTCAGCCGCGCATGCGCCACCAGTTTCCAGGCGGTGGCTAACGTTGCCGAGAGCCTGATGGCAGGCACTATTCGTGCCGGGATTGCCGGCGGGGCCGACTCCTCCTCGGTACTGCCTATCGGTGTGAGCAAGAAGCTGGCGCGCATCCTGGTGGATGCCAATAAAGCCCGCACCACCGGTGCGAAGCTCAAGCTCTTCTCTCGCCTTCGCCTGCGCGACCTTTTGCCTGTTCCTCCCGCCGTAGCCGAATACTCCACCGGCCTGCGCATGGGCGACACCGCCGAGCAGATGGCGAAAACCTATGGCATCACCCGCGAGCAGCAGGACGCGCTGGCGCACCGTTCGCACCAGCTTGCGGCAAAAGCCTGGTCGGAAGGTAAACTGACCGACGAGGTCATGACCGCCTATATCCCGCCCTATCGTGAACCGCTCTCAGAAGACAACAATATTCGCGGCGCCTCAACGCTGGCGGACTACGCCAAACTGCGCCCGGCGTTTGACCGCAAGCACGGCACCGTGACGGCGGCCAACAGCACGCCGTTGACCGATGGGGCTGCTGCGGTGATCCTGATGACGGAGTCCCGCGCCAAAGAATTAGGGATTAAGCCTCTGGGGTATCTGCGCAGCTATGCCTTCACCGCTATTGATGTCTGGCAAGACATGCTGCTGGGACCGGCCTGGTCTACGCCGCTGGCGCTGGATCGCGCGGGGCTGACGCTTGCAGACTTAACGCTGATCGATATGCATGAAGCCTTTGCCGCGCAAACGCTGGCCAACGTGCAGCTGCTGCGCAGCGAACGTTTTGCCCGCGATGTGCTGGGGCGTGCGCATGCAACCGGCGAAGTGGATCAAAGCAAATTCAACGTGCTGGGCGGCTCAATTGCCTACGGCCATCCGTTCGCGGCGACCGGCGCGCGTATGATTACGCAAACCTTACATGAGCTGCGTCGCCGAGGCGGCGGTTTTGGACTTGTCACCGCCTGTGCGGCGGGTGGGCTGGGCGCGGCAATGGTTCTGGAGGCGGAATAATGGAAATGACATCTGCATTTAACCTGACGGTTCGCCTCGATAACGTCGCCGTTATGACCATTGATGTACCTGATGAAAAGATGAATACCCTGAAGGCCGAGTTCGGCGTTCAGGTGCGCGCGATGCTCAAGCAGATCCGCGAAAACAAAGCCATTCGTGGTCTGGTGTTTATTTCGGCCAAGCCGGACAACTTTATTGCCGGGGCGGATATCAACATGATCGCCCGCGCGCAAAGCGCACAGGAAGCCGAAGAGCTGGCGCGTCAGGGGCAGCAGGTGATGGCCGAGATCCACGCGCTGTCGATCCCGGTTGTCGCCGCTATTCACGGTGCCTGTCTGGGCGGCGGCCTTGAGCTGGCGCTGGCCTGCCATAGCCGCATCTGTACCGACGATGCAAAAACCGTTCTGGGCCTGCCGGAAGTGCAGTTAGGCCTGTTGCCGGGATCGGGGGGAACACAGCGCCTGCCGCGCCTGGTGGGCGTTAGCACCGCGCTGGAGATGATCTTAACCGGTAAGCAGCTGCGCCCCCGTCAGGCGCTGAAGGCGGGTCTGGTTGACGAGGTTGTTCCACACGCGATCTTACTTGAAGCCGCCGTTGAGCGGGCGCTGAAGGGACGTCAGACAAGACGCCCTCTGCCGGTGCGGGAGCGCGTCCTTGCCGGACCGCTGGGGCGGGCGCTGCTGTTCAGCATGGTCGGCAAAAAAACCGAACAAAAAACCAGAGGTAACTATCCGGCGGCAAAACGCATTCTGGAGGTCATTGAAACCGGCCTGTCGCAGGGCAGCAGCAGCGGCTATGCCGCAGAAGCAAAAGCCTTTGGCGAGCTGGCAATGACGCCGCAGTCGCAGGCGCTGCGCAGTATTTTCTTTGCCAGTACCGAAGTGAAAAAAGATCCCGGCAGCGACGCGGAACCTGCGCCGCTGCATGCCGTCGGCGTGCTGGGGGGCGGGCTGATGGGCGGTGGGATAGCCTTCGTCACCGCCAGTAAGGGCAAATTGCCGGTGCGTATCAAAGACATTAATCCTAAGGGAATCAACCACGCGCTGCAGTACAGCTGGCAAAACCTTGATCGGAAGGTCAAGCGCCGCCATATCAAGGCCAGCGAGCGTGATAAAACCCTGGCGACGATCACGGGCACGACGGACTACAGCGGTTTTGCACATCGCGATCTGGTGATTGAAGCGGTATTTGAGGATCTCGCGCTCAAGCAGCAGATGGTTGCGGAGGTCGAGCAGCACTGCGCGCCGCACACGATTTTTGCCTCAAACACCTCGTCATTGCCGATTGGCGATATCGCGGCGAAAGCCGTGCGGCCAGAACAGGTGATAGGCCTGCACTTCTTTAGCCCGGTGGAGAAAATGCCGCTGGTAGAGGTTATTCCTCACGCGACGACCAGCCCGCAAACCGTCGCCACCGTGGTGAAACTGGCCAAAAAACAGGGTAAGACACCGATCGTGGTGGCGGACAAAGCAGGCTTCTACGTCAACCGCATACTGGCCCCCTATATCAACGAAGCCATGCGGCTGCTGACGGAAGGGGAGAAGATCGAGCACGTCGATGAGGCGCTGGTAAAGTTTGGTTTTCCCGTGGGGCCAATCCAACTTTTGGATGAGGTAGGAATAGACACCGGCACTAAAATTATACCTGTGCTGGAAGCGGCTTATGGCGATCGTTTTGCGCCGCCTGCAAACATTGTTTCCGCAATTTTGAAGGACGATCGCAAAGGCAGAAAAAATGAACGCGGTTTCTATCTTTACGCGGCAAAAGGGCGTAAAAGCAAGAAACAGGTCGACCCTTCGGTTTATGGGCTTATTCCGGTAGCCGGTCAGGGAAAACTGTCGGCAGTTCAGTGTGCTGAACGCTGCGTCATGATGATGCTTAACGAAGCGGCGCGCTGCTTTGGTGAGCAGGTGATCAAAAACGCACGCGACGGCGACATCGGCGCCGTGTTTGGTATTGGTTTCCCGCCGTTCCTTGGCGGTCCGTTCCGGTATATGGATACCCTCGGGGCGGGTGAAGTGGTTGCCATTTTGCAACGTCTTGCCGCGCAATACGGTTCACGGTTTACACCCTGTGACGAATTATTGCAGAGGGCGGAACGGGGTCAGACATTCTGGCCCGCAAGGGAAACTGATTTCGTAAACTGAAGTCAAAGAAGGGTAAATCCTGAGGTTATGGAACCTGTTCTGGCGAAATTGTAAACAGAGATTGACTATACTTACGCCATTGAGGTAAAAAACAGCGTTTCATTCACCGAATGGATCAGGCACAATGCCCGGCCATCGGGTTTTCTACCTCAGAGCATTCATTGCGGGTAGTCAACGCCGGTGATTCTGGTTAACAAAAGCGGTGCAATATGCAAGTTTTTATCATGCGTCACGGCGACGCGGCACTCGATGCCGCCAGTGACTCAGTACGTCCTTTGACCGTCTGTGGCTGTGACGAATCTCGTCAGATGGCCACCTGGCTTAAAGGTCAAAAAGTGGATATCGAACGCGTTCTGGTGAGTCCGTTCCTGCGTGCAGAACAGACGCTGGATGTGGTAGGGGAGTGTATGAACCTGCCATCCGGCGTGGACGTTCTCCCTGAACTCACGCCGTGTGGCGATGTCGGCCTTGTCAGTGCCTATCTTCAGGCGCTGTGCAACGAAGGTGTCGCTTCCGCACTGGTCATTTCCCACCTGCCGCTGGTCGGCTATCTGGTATCTGAGCTGTGCCCAGGCGAAACGCCGCCGATGTTCACGACCTCTGCCATTGCCAACGTCACCCTCGACGAAACCGGCAAAGGGGTCTTCAACTGGCAAATGAGTCCGTGCAACCTGAAGATGGCTAAAGCTATCTGACGTGACGTGCGATATGGCGGGGGGCAAAACGTGCTTCCCGCCATGCTGTCAGGGTAACTCTGGCGGCTGCCACTCTTCTACCTCAACCAACACCAGCAATGCGGCATCTCCGCCGTACTCTTTGGGTGCCTGATGAAAAGCCATCACGTGCGGATGCTGGGCCAGCCAGAGCGGCGTTTGTTGCTTAAGAATATGTTTACCGTGGCCGTGCATCACGCAGGCGCAAAAAACATGCTCGCGGCGGCAGGCGGCAATTAACGCCCCCAGCTCCTGTTTGGCCTGCATTTGGGTTAACCCGTGCAAATCAAGAAACAGCTCCGGCGAATAATCCCCGCGGCGTAATTTTTTCAGTTCAAAGTGGCTGACGTCTTCGCGCACGTACTTCACGGCTCCCTGCGTGTTCAGCAGCGGCTGAAATTCATCTGAAAAATAGTGGCTGTTATCCGCCTGTTCCTGCAGAAGCCGTTTCACCGGCACTTCGGTGATTTTCTTGCGCAGCGGGCGGTGGACGATGGTGTCCTGCTTGATTTGACGGGTGCCGGTCATAAGCTGCTGGAAGAGCGCCTGATCCTCCTCGCTGAGCGTGGTTTTCTTTTTCATTGGTCTGTCTCATCTCTTATTTCCAATAGTGTACCTGACTAAACGCATTTTTTAACCTCAAGCGGTACGCGTCATTGCTGATTTATCGGCGTCTTCGTGGCAAACTAGCCGCCGAAAATTATGCGAGCATGCCCTGGAGGAAAGAGTGGATAAAATTTTTGTCGATGAAGCAGTAAACGAGCTGCATACCATACAGGACATGTTGCGCTGGTCGGTTAGCCGCTTCAGAGCCGCCAATATCTGGTACGGTCACGGCACCGACAACCCGTGGGATGAGGCCGTTCAGCTGGTGCTGCCGTCTCTGTACCTGCCGCTGGACATTCCGGAAGACATGCGCAGCGCGCGCCTGACCTCCAGCGAAAAACACCGCATCGTTGAGCGCGTGATCCGCCGCGTGAACGAGCGCATTCCGGTCGCCTACCTGACCAACAAGGCCTGGTTTTGCGGCCACGAATTCTACGTTGATGAACGCGTGCTGGTGCCGCGCTCGCCGATTGGTGAGCTGATCAACAACCAGTTCGACGGTTTGATTAACCATCAGCCGCAGCACATCCTCGATATGTGTACCGGCAGCGGCTGCATCGCGATTGCCTGCGCATATGCCTTCCCGGAAGCAGAGGTGGACGCGGTCGATATTTCTACAGACGCGCTGGCGGTGACCGAGCACAACATTGAAGAACATGGCCTGATCCATCACGTGACGCCGATCCGTTCCGACCTGTTCCGCGACCTGCCTACGCTGCAGTACGATCTGATCGTCACCAACCCGCCGTACGTTGATGCGGAAGACATGTCCGATCTGCCAAACGAATATCGTCACGAGCCGGAGCTGGGTCTGGCGTCGGGTTCCGACGGCCTGAAGCTCACCCGCCGTATTCTGGCCTGCGCGCCGGATTACCTGACCGACGACGGCGTTCTGATTTGTGAAGTGGGCAACAGCATGGTACATCTGATAGAGCAGTACCCGGATGTGCCGTTCACCTGGCTTGAGTTCGACAACGGCGGTGACGGCGTCTTTATGCTGACCAAAGCGCAGCTTCTCGACGCGCGCGAACACTTCAGCATCTATAAAGATTAATCCAGCGGGCTTCGGCCCGTTTCACAACGCTCAAACACAAACAACAACAGCGGAGCCGTGATGGCAGGAAACAGTATTGGACAATTATTCCGCGTGACCACCTTCGGTGAGTCGCACGGGCTGGCGCTGGGCTGCATCGTGGACGGCGTGCCGCCGGGCATCGAGCTGACCGAAGCCGATTTACAGCACGACCTTGACCGTCGTCGCCCTGGGACCTCTCGCTACACCACGCAGCGTCGCGAGCCGGACCAGGTTAAAATTCTCTCCGGCGTGTTTGAAGGCCGCACCACCGGGACCAGCATTGGTCTGCTGATTGAAAATACCGATCAGCGCTCCCAGGACTACGGCGCCATCAAAGACGTCTTCCGTCCGGGCCACGCCGACTACACCTACGAACAGAAGTACGGCTTTCGCGACTATCGCGGCGGCGGGCGTTCTTCCGCGCGTGAAACCGCAATGCGCGTGGCGGCAGGGGCGATTGCCAAGAAATACCTGCAGCAAAAATTTGGCATCGTTATTCGCGGCTGCCTGACCCAGATGGGCGACATTCCGCTGGCGATCAAAGACTGGGATCTGGTTGAACAAAACCCCTTCTTCTGCGCCGATGCTGACAAAATTGACGCGCTGGACGAGCTGATGCGCGGCCTGAAAAAAGAGGGCGACTCCATCGGTGCGAAAGTGACCGTGGTGGCCGACGGCGTCCCGGCGGGCTGGGGCGAGCCGGTATTTGACCGTCTCGACGCCGACATCGCCCACGCGCTGATGAGCATCAACGCGGTGAAGGGCGTAGAGATTGGCGACGGCTTTGACGTGGTTCAGCTTCGCGGCAGCCAGAATCGTGACGAAATCACGAAAGCGGGCTTCCAGAGCAACCACGCGGGCGGCATCCTGGGCGGGATCAGCAGCGGGCAGCAGATTATTGCCAACATCGCGCTGAAGCCAACCTCCAGCATCACCGTGCCGGGCCACACGATTAACCGCGATGGCGACGAAGTTGAGATGATCACCAAAGGACGTCACGATCCGTGCGTGGGGATCCGCGCGGTGCCGATCGCAGAAGCGATGCTGGCGATCGTGCTGATGGATCACTTCCTGCGCCAGCGCGCGCAGAATGCGGATGTGACGACCACCATTCCACGCTGGTAAACATGAAAAAAACCGCAATTGCTCTGCTGGCGCTGCTCGCCAGTGGAGCCAGTCTGGCCGCCACGCCGTGGCAAAAAATCACCCATCCGGTGGCGGGGAGCGCGCAGTCCATCGGCGCGTTCTCTAACGGCTGTATCGTCGGGGCGCAGGAGCTTCCGCTGCAGTCGGACACCTATCAGGTGATGCGCACCGACCAGCGTCGCTACTTTGGTCACCCGGACCTGGTGCTATTTATTCAGCGTCTGGGTAATCAGGTGCATAACCTGGGGCTGGGGACGATGCTGATTGGCGATATGGGTATGCCTGCCGGGGGCCGCTTCAACGGCGGGCACGCCAGCCATCAGACCGGACTGGACGTGGATATCTTCCTGCAGCTGCCGAAAGCGCGCTGGAGTTCAGCACAGCTGCTGAAGCCGCAGGCGCTGGATCTGGTCGCTCGCGACGGTAAGCGCGTGGTGCCTTCGCTCTGGACGCGGGAGGTTTCCAGCATGATCAAGCTGGCGGCAGAGGATAACGACGTCACGCGGATTTTCGTCAATCCGGCCATCAAGCAGCAGCTCTGCCTGGATGCGGGAACCGATCGCGACTGGCTGCGTAAAGTGCGCCCGTGGTTCCAGCATCGTGCACACATGCACGTCCGTCTGCGCTGTCCGGCCAACAGTCTTGAATGTGAAGATCAGCCGTTACCACCGCCTGGCGATGGCTGCGGCTATGAGCTGCAAAGCTGGTTTGAACCGGCTAAGCCTGGAACCTCTAAGCCTGAGAAGAAGACACCGCCTCCGCTGCCGCCTTCCTGCCAGGCGCTACTGGATGAGCATGTACTTTAATGGATAATTTCGTCGATCTGTTTATGGTGTCGCCGTGGATGCTGGCGGCACTGTTTTTTGTTGCGATGTTAGCCGGTTTTATCGATGCCCTGGCGGGTGGGGGCGGTTTGCTGACCGTTCCGGCACTGCTGGCGGTGGGGATGAGCCCTGCCCAGGCGCTTGCCACCAACAAGCTTCAGGCCTGCGGAGGGTCGCTTTCCGCGTCTCTCTACTTCATTCGCCGCAAGGTGGTGAATCTTGCCGATCAGAAGCTGAATATTCTGATGACCTTTATCGGCTCCACCTCCGGCGCGCTGCTGGTCCAGCACGTGCAGTCCGATATATTGCGCCAGATCCTGCCTATTTTGGTTATCTGTATTGGCCTCTACTTTTTGCTGATGCCGAAGCTCGGCGAAGAAGACCGCCAGCGCCGGCTGCACGGCCTGCCGTTCGCGCTGATTGCCGGTGGCTGCGTCGGTTTTTACGACGGTTTCTTTGGCCCGGGTGCGGGATCGTTTTACGCGCTGGCGTTCGTGACGCTGGCCGGGTTTAACCTCGCCAAATCCACCGCCCACGCCAAGGTGCTCAACGCCACGTCTAACGTTGGCGGCCTGCTGCTGTTTATCATTGGCGGTAAGGTCATCTGGGCCACCGGTTTTGTGATGATGGCAGGACAGTTTTTGGGCGCGCGCGCGGGCTCGCGTCTGGTATTGAGCAAGGGGCAAAAGCTGATCCGCCCGATGATTGTTATCGTCTCAGCGGTGATGAGCGCCAAACTTCTTTATGACAGCCATGGACAGGAGATCCTCACCTGGTTGGGGATGAACTAATGAACAGTACGCATAACTACGAACAGCTAATTGAGATTTTTGACGGCTGCTTTGCTGATGATTTTAATACCCGTCTGATTAAAGGCGACGACGAACCGATCTATCTTCCCGCTGATGCCGAGGTACCGTACAACCGAATCGTCTTCGCGCACGGCTTTTACGCCAGCGGATTGCACGAGATCTCGCACTGGTGCATCGCCGGAAAAGCGCGTCGCGAGCTGGTGGACTTTGGTTACTGGTACTGCCCGGACGGGCGTGATGCCGCGACGCAGGGCAAGTTCGAAGACGTGGAGGTGAAACCCCAGGCATTCGACTGGCTGTTCTGCGTAGCGGCGGGTTATCCGTTCAACGTCAGCTGCGACAACCTCGAAGGCGACTTTGAGCCAGACCGTATCGTTTTCCAGCGCCGCGTGCACGCGCAGGTGATGGAATATCTTGAGAAGGGCATCCCGGAACGTCCGGCGCGCTTTATCAAGGCTTTGCAGAATTATTACCACACGCCGGAGATCACGGCGGAATGCTTCCCGTGGCCGGAAGATATTTAACAGAGGAAAGAAGATGATCGCAGAATTTGAATCGCGCATTCTGGCGTTAATTGATGACATGGTGGAACACGCCAGTGATGATGAGCTGTTCGCCAGCGGTTATCTGCGCGGTCACCTGACGCTCGCGGTAGCCGAGCTGGAAGCGGGTGACGATCACTCTGCCGACGCCGTGCACGCTGAAGTGACCCGCAGCCTCGAGAAAGCCATTCTGGCCGGGGAGCTCTCTCCGCGCGACCAGTCACTGGTGCTGGGCATGTGGGACACTTTGTTCCAGCAGGCTAAACGCTAAGTCATTGCTTTTCGCCCGGTGGCGCTGCGCTTACCGGGCCTACGAATATCCCCTCTCCCTGTGGAAGAGGGTTAGGGTGAGGGCGCCAGCCGCACCCTACTTAACCTTCTTCCCCTTCAGCAGTTTCCGTACCCACAATCGATTCGGGTTGAGTCCCGCGAGCGTAACCCGGTCCAGCGGAATCGGCTCGTCGCTCATCTGCGCGGCTAACACTTCCGCCAGCAGCGGTGCAGAACATAATCCGCGCGAGCCCAGCCCGCCCAGCATAAACAGCTCGGCGTAAACGGGTGCACTTGCCGCCGTTTCTTTGTTGTCTGCAAGATCGCGATAGGCTTCGAGCGTGGCTTCGTAGTCCGGCACGTTTCCTGCCATTGGCAGATGGTCGCGCGTCGCACAGCGCACGCCGCAGCGCGCCTCCCCAGCGCTGACATCCACCTCTTTTGCCCATGCCGCATCCGGGAAACAGTCGATCAGGCGCTGGCGGTTTTGCTGCTGGTCCGCGTCGCTATAGCGCATCTCCGCTTCGCCGCGGCGGTAGCTTGCGCCGATGCAGTGGTGTCCGTTAGACGGATTTTGCGGCGTCAGATAGCCGTCGTAGCAGAGCACCTGGCGCAGTTTGCCCAGCTCCGGCGCGGTAGGGACATGGCTGACCTGGCCGCCGACCGGATAAACCGGGAGTGATGCCGTCTGAATGAACTGGCTGATGCTATGCCCGTTTGCCAATACGACGCTGGCATGCCGGGACTCTCCTCCATCGGCAAATGTCAGATTCCAGCGCTCGGATCGGCTAAGGGAGTCAACCTTGCGCGAATAATGCACGACCAGACCGCGCGATTGCGCAAGGGTGAGCGCCGCAGCGGTCAGTTCAGCGGGACACAGCCAGCCGCCGAGCGGATAGTGAATACCGCCGCAGCCGGTGTCAACGCCAGCGGTTGCAGCTACCTGCCGCGCAGCCACCGCGTGGGCGATCGCCTCCGGCAGACCCAGCGACAGCATCTGCGTAATTTTTTGCTGGCTCTTCTCATCCCAGCCGAGCTGCGTTACGCCGCACCAGTCGTGGGCGAATGTGGCCGGAAGGGCGTCATACAAACGACGGGCGAAGGTGAACGCCGCCGGGAAAAACTGGAACAGGGCCGGATCGTGCGCGCTCAGAAGGGGATAGAGCGCTCCCTGGCGGTTACCCGAGGCCCCTTTTGCCGGTGCGTCGTCTTCGCAGTAAAGCGTCACCTGCCAGCCACGATGCAGAAGCGCAAGCGAGAGCAGGGCGCTGGCAATTCCGCCGCCGATTATCGCGACCTCGCGCGACGCGCTGGCGCTGCGGGCAAACCAGGGCGCCTGAACGGGGATCGACAGCGTATTCTCCATTACGCCTACCAGCATGTCGCGCTTGCGGCCAAAACCTTTGGTCTTGCGCATGGTAAAGCCCGCCTCCTGCAGCCCGCGACGAACAAAGCCAGCAGACGTAAAGGTGGCAAGCGTCGCGCCAGGGCGTGCGAGACGCGCCATTGCCATAAACAGATGCTGGCTCCACATGTCCGGGTTTTTGGCGGGCGCGAAACCGTCCAGGAACCAGGCATCTACCTTCTGATTCATCGAGTCGTCGAGCGTATCGGTCAGCTCGTTGATGTCGCCCAGCCATAAGTCCAGCGTGACGCGCCCGCCGTCCAGAATCAGACGATGACAGCCGCCGATAGCGGGCGGCCACTGGGCCTGGAGCTGCTCTGCCCACGGCGCCAGCTCCGGCCAGCGCTGATGCGCAAGCCGCAGGTCGTGCGCGGTCAGCGGAAACTTTTCAAAACTGACGAAATGTAATCTTTGGAGCGTAGCCTCGGGGCTCGCGGCATGAAAACGATCGAACGCCTGCCAGAGGGTCAGAAAATTTAGCCCGGTGCCAAATCCGCTCTCCGCCACCACAAACAGGCTGCGCGGATGCGCGGGAAAACGGGCGCTGAGGTGGTTTCCTTCAAGGAAAACATAACGGGTTTCTTCCAGTCCGTTATCATTAGAAAAATAGACGTCATCAAAATCTCGGGAAACAGGTGTACCCTCAGCGTTGAATTCGAGGTTGGCGGGTTGTATAGCGTTTTGTTTCACGTAAGTTACTCGTCCGACAGGCAGTGGCACGATCTTAACGATGTGAGCCCATCGGTGCAAATTTCCGCAGAAAATGGCTGATCGGACTTGTTCGGCGTACAAGTGTACGCTATTGTGCCACTCGAAACTTACTATAGTGCGACTTACAGAGGTATTGAATGAAACGTGCAGTGATTACTGGCCTGGGCATCGTTTCCAGCATCGGTAATAACCAGCAGGAAGTCCTGGCATCTCTGCGTGAAGGACGCTCCGGGATCACTTTCTCTGAAGAGTTTAAAGATTCAGGTATGCGTAGCCACGTATGGGGTAACGTCAAACTGGACACCACCGGTTTGATTGACCGCAAAGTGGTTCGTTTCATGAACGATGCCTCTATTTATGCTTATCTCTCCATGCAGGAAGCTATTGCTGACGCTGGCCTGAGCGAAGACGTTTATCAGAACAACCCACGCGTGGGTCTGATTGCCGGTTCCGGCGGTTCGTCTAAAGCACAGGTATTCGGTGCTGACGCAATGCGTAGCCCGCGTGGTCTGAAAGCGGTGGGTCCCTATGTCGTAACCAAAGCAATGGGCTCTGCGGTATCCGCGTGCCTGGCGACCCCTTTCAAAATCCACGGCGTGAACTACTCCATCAGCTCCGCGTGTGCGACTTCTGCACACTGTATCGGTAATGCGGTAGAGCAGATCCAGCTGGGCAAACAGGACATCGTGTTTGCTGGCGGCGGCGAAGAGCTGGGCTGGGAAATGGCCTGTGAGTTCGACGCGATGGGCGCGCTGTCCACCAAGTACAACGAAACCCCAGAAAAAGCCTCCCGTACGTATGATGCACACCGTGACGGTTTCATCATCGCTGGCGGCGGCGGTATGGTTGTGGTTGAAGAGCTGGAACACGCTCTGGCACGTGGTGCACACATCTATGCTGAGATCGTTGGCTACGGCGCAACGTCCGACGGCGCCGACATGGTTGCACCATCCGGCGAAGGCGCGGTGCGCTGCATGAAGATGGCGATGCACGGCGTTGACACCCCGATTGACTACCTGAACTCCCACGGTACCTCCACTCCGGTAGGCGACGTGAAGGAGCTGGGTGCCATTCGCGAAGTGTTTGGCGACAACAGCCCGGCTATCTCTGCAACCAAAGCTATGACCGGTCACTCTCTGGGTGCGGCTGGCGTGCAGGAAGCGATCTACTCTCTGCTGATGCTGGAAAATGGCTTCATTGCCCCAAGCATCAACATTGACGAGCTGGACGAGCAGGCTGCTGGCCTGAACATCGTGACCAAACCTACCGATGCGACGCTGACTACCGTTATGTCCAACAGCTTCGGTTTTGGCGGCACGAACGCCACGCTGGTCATGCGTAAGCTGAAAGCATAAGCGTTTGAATGTATAGTAGAAGGGAGCCTGAGGGCTCCCTTTTTTTATGCCTGAACCCGGAGTTATGCATGACGGCCGCTATTCCCGAAAAGAATGCCTCTACTGGAAACATTCCTCTGTTCCGCATCGCTTTTGCGGTTTTCCTGACCTATATGACCGTTGGCCTGCCGCTGCCGGTGATCCCGCTGTTCGTTCACCAGGAGCTGGGCTACGGCAATACCATGGTCGGTATTGCCGTGGGCATTCAGTTTTTAGCCACGGTTTTAACCCGAGGCTATGCGGGACGTCTGGCGGATCAGCATGGTGCAAAGCGCTCGGCATTGCAGGGGATGTTTGCCTGCGGTCTGGCGGGCGGCGCCTGGCTGCTGGCCGCGCTGCTGCCGGTGGACGCCGCGTATAAATTCGCGCTGCTGGTGGTGGGGCGCTTAATCCTCGGCTTTGGTGAGAGCCAGCTGCTGACCGGCACGCTGACGTGGGGAATGGGGCTGGTTGGCCCCGCGCGTTCGGGCAAAGTGATGTCCTGGAACGGGATGGCCATCTACGGCGCGCTGGCCGCGGGTGCGCCGCTGGGTTTATTAATCCACAGCCAGTTTGGCTTTGCGGTCCTGGCCGGAACGACCATGGTGCTGCCGCTGCTGGCATGGGCGTTCAACGGTTCGGTGCGTAAAGTGCCCGCCCATAAAGGTGAGCGCCCGTCGCTCTGGAGCGTGGTGGGCCAAATCTGGCAGCCGGGACTGGGGCTGGCGCTACAGGGTGTTGGCTTCGCGGTCATTGGTACATTCGTCTCGCTGTACTTTATGAGTCGCGGCTGGGCGATGGCTGGCTTCACGCTTACCGCCTTTGGCGGCGCGTTTGTGCTGATGCGCGTGCTTTTTGGCTGGATGCCGGATCGCTTCGGCGGCGTCAAGGTGGCGGTGGCCTCGCTGGTGATTGAAACGGTTGGTCTGGTGCTGCTTTGGCAGGCCCCCACCGCCCCCGTTGCGCTGCTGGGCGCGGCGCTGACCGGCTGCGGCTGTTCGCTGATCTTCCCTGCGCTGGGCGTGGAGGTGGTTAAGCGCGTGGCTCCGCAGGTGCGCGGTACGGCGCTGGGCGGCTACGCTGCGTTTCAGGATATCTCGTACGGTGTCACCGGACCGATAGCGGGGCTGTTAGCGACGTCGTTTGGCTATCCGTCGGTATTCCTCGCAGGGGCAGTTTCAGCGGTGGTGGGGATTGTGGTGACGCTGGTGGCGTTTCGCAGGCGTTGAGCCGATGTTGCCGGGTGGCGGCTGCGCCTTACCCGGCCTACGGTTCGAGCCGTTGTAGGCCTGGTAAGCGTCGCGCCACCGGGCTAAACCTCAGACAACCAGCCAGAAAATCGCCAGTGCAATCAATAGCGCCATAAACATCAACCCCGGACGCGCAGAGAGCGTTCTGAACGTCTCGACGACTGGCGCAAACAGCGGGCTGTAAATGGGCTGAATGTTTCGCGCCTCCGGCACGCCGCCTTCGCGCTCGCTGCGGCGAGTAAAGATCTGATTCAGCACATCCTGAACCTGCGCGGCGGTCAATACCGTTTGCGGCGTGGCCTGCCAGGTTTGCTGGGCATAATCCCTGATCGCTTCAAATTCGCGCGGCTCCAGCGGCTGTTTCAGCGCCGCCTGCAGCGTATGCAGAGTAGGCGCACTTTGGCCGCTGAGCGTCTGCCGCGCCTGTAGCCAGGTGACCAGATGGGTAAACTGTTTTGCCGGGATCAGCTCCCCGTCCTTCACGCCAGAAAGCTCCAGCATGGACTGCCAGATAAGCTTTGTCGGTTCGCCGGTGGCCGCAGCCAGCCTGGTGACCATCTGCTTGAGGGTGTTGTGTTCAGCAGGCAGCAGCGGGCGCTCGGTTGCGGGACGCTGCTGCGGCTGCGGGATAGACAGCTGGTTACTCTGCAGCAGCGTCAGTACGGTTTTGAGCTGATCCGGCGTCAGCTGGCTGAGAGCGGTCTGACCGTACTGCTGACGAATAAAATCGCTCACCGCCTGGCGGTTGTTCCCCTGGCCCAGCAGCTCGGTCAGCTGCGAGACGATCTGGCGGGTGGCATGGTTCTGCTGAGCGGCGGTAAGGCGCTGATTCAGGTTTTGCTCGGCGGCAGGAAAATGGCGCGACTGAAGCGGTGCATCATTCCTTACGCCCAGATCGTGCTTTACGCCGGCCCAGACCTCTGCGTTTTGCTGTGAGGTCAGCGCGATCAGGCGCGTGATCAGTCGCTCCAGCACGGTGCGCTGTTGCGTGGAAAGCGGCTGTTCACCGGCGACAGTGTGCGTTGCCGGGCCATCACCCGGAGGGCGCGGCGGCATACCTGAAATGGGCTGCATCGTCAAAAATCCTTAAAGTCAAAACTCGGCCTGCATATATGCCTGGCGGCCAGATTATGGCACACTTGCGCGGTTAACTTCCTCTCAAACAGGTACTCAGACGTGAAAATCCTCGTTGATGAAAATATGCCTTACGCCCGCGAGCTGTTTAGCCGCCTTGGCGACGTTAAGGCTGTCCCGGGTCGCCCAATTCCGGTGAATGAACTGGATGACGCGGATGCGCTGATGGTGCGTTCGGTGACCAAAGTAAATGAGGCGTTGCTTTCCGGCAAAGGGATTCAGTTTGTTGGAACCGCAACGGCAGGGACCGATCATGTGGATGACAAATGGCTGAAGCAGGCGGGGATTGGCTTTTCCGCCGCGCCCGGCTGTAATGCGATTGCCGTCGTGGAATATGTGTTTTCTTCTCTACTGATGCTGGCCGAGCGCGACGGTTTTGCGCTCAAAGACCGTACGGTGGGGATTGTCGGCGTGGGCAACGTGGGGGGGCGCCTGCAAAAACGTCTTGAGGCGTTAGGCATTCGCACGCTGCTGTGCGATCCGCCGCGCAAGGATAATGGCGATGAGGGGGATTTCCGCTCGCTGGATGAGCTGGTTCAACAGTGTGATGTGCTCACCTTCCACACGCCGCTGTTTAAGGACGGTCCGTACAAGTCTCTTCATCTGGCCGATGAAACGCTGATCCGCCGCCTGAAGGCTGGCACTATTCTGATAAATGCCTGCCGCGGTCCGGTCGTAGATAACGCCGCGCTGCTGACATGTCTGAACGAAGGACAAGACCTCAGCGTGGTGCTGGACGTCTGGGAGCCGGAGCCGGATCTCAACGTTGAGCTATTAAATAAAGTGGACGTGGGAACCGCGCATATCGCCGGTTACACGCTTGAAGGTAAAGCGCGCGGCACGACGCAGGTGTTTGAGGCCTACAGCGCCTTTATCGGCCACCCACAGCAGGTGGCGCTGGATACCTTACTGCCCGCGCCGGAGTTTGGTCGTATTACCCTCCACGGCCCGCTTGATGAAGCCACGCTAAAAAGGCTGGTGCATTTGGTGTATGATGTGCGCCGCGATGACGCGCTGCTGCGTAAAGTGGCGGGTATTCCGGGTGAGTTTGATAAGCTGCGCAAGAACTACGTTGAGCGCCGCGAGTGGTCTTCCCTGTACGTTATTTGTGACGACGCAACGGCGGCGACGCTGCTGCAGAAGCTGGGATTTAACGCCGTTCACCACCCGGCACGTTAATGTCTTCTTAATGCTCCCTGCCGGATACTCTGGCAGGGACGCTTTTTTATTTCTGGAGTAAACCACCATGTCTGAAGGCTGGAACATTGCCATTTTGGGCGCCACTGGCGCCGTGGGTGAAGCCCTGCTTGAAACTCTTGCTGAGCGTCAGTTCCCGGTGGGAGAAATTTATGCGCTGGCACGTACCGACAGCGCGGGCGAGCATCTGCGCTTTAGCGGTAAATCCGTGATGGTTCAGGATGCCGCAGAATTCGACTGGACGCAGGCGCAGCTGGCGTTCTTCGCTGCGGGCGTTGAGGCTAGCGCATCCTATATTGAAGACGCGACGAATTCGGGCTGTCTGGTGATCGATCTCAGCGGTCTGTTCGCGATGGAACCCGACGTGCCGCTGGTGGTGCCGGACGTGAACCCGTTTGTGCTGGCTGACTACCGTAACCGCAACGTGATTGCGGTACCGAATAGCCTGACCAGCCAGCTGCTGACCGCGCTTAAGCCGCTGATCGATGACGGCGGCCTGTCGCGTATCACCGTGACCAGCCTGCTGTCCGCTTCAGCCAACGGTAAAAAAGCCGTCGATGCGCTGGCAGGGCAGAGTGCGAAACTGCTTAACGGCATCCCGATTGACGAAGATGATTTCTTTGGCCGTCAGCTGGCGTTCAACATGCTCCCGCTGCTGCCCGATCGCGAAGGTTCCGTGCGCGAAGAGCGCCGTATCGTCGATGAAGTCCGCAAAATTCTGCAGGACGAAGGCCTGATGATCTCCGCCAACGTTGTGCTGTCGCCCGTTTTCTACGGCCACGCGCAGATGGTGGGCTTTGAAGCGCTGCGCCCGCTGGCTGCAGAAGAGGCGCGCGATGCGTTTAGCCGCGGTGAAGACATTGTGCTTTCCGAGGAGAGCGAATTTCCGACGCAGGTGGGCGATGCCACCGGTAGCGCACATCTTTCCGTGGGCTGCGTGCGCAACGATTACGGCATGCCGGAGCAGGTGCAGTTCTGGTCCGTGGCCGATAACGTTCGCTTTGGCGGCGCGCTGATGGCGGTCAAAATCGCCGAGAAGCTGGTCCAGGAGTATCTGTACTGATGTCAGAAGTGGAACAAAAGCCGGTCCATAGAATTGCCCTCGGTATTGAGTACGACGGCAGTAAATACTATGGCTGGCAGCGTCAGAATGAGGTGCGCAGCGTTCAGGAAAAGCTGGAGAAAGCGCTCTCTCAGGTGGCGAACGAGCCGATTAACGTCCTGTGCGCGGGCCGTACGGACGCGGGCGTCCACGGTACAGGGCAGGTGGTGCATTTTGAAACCACCGCCGTGCGGAAGGACGCCGCCTGGACGCTGGGTGTAAATGCGAATTTACCTGGTGACATTGCCGTGCGTTGGGTAAAAGCTGTGCCGGATGATTTTCATGCGCGCTTCAGCGCCACCGCGCGCCGCTACCGCTATGTCATCTACAACCAGCGTCTGCGCCCGGCGGTGCTAAGCCAGGGCGTGACCCACTTTTATGAACCGCTCGATGCAGAACGTATGCAGCGCGCGGCGCAGTGTCTGATAGGAGAAAATGACTTTACGTCGTTTCGTGCGGTGCAGTGTCAGTCCCGCACGCCGTGGCGTAACGTCATGCACATTAACGTCAGTCGTTATGGCGCGTATGTGGTGGTGGATATCAAAGCCAATGCCTTTGTACATCATATGGTGCGGAATATTGTTGGCAGCCTGATGGAAGTAGGTGCCGGACACCAGCCGGAGAGCTGGATTGCAGAACTGCTGGCAGCGAAGGACAGAACGCTTGCGGCAGCAACGGCGAAAGCGGAAGGGCTGTATCTGGTCTCGGTGGATTATCCGGACCGGTTTGACCTGCCAAAACCGCCAATGGGCCCGCTGTTTTTAGCGGACTAAACAAAGGTGCAATTAAGGCTTAGACAATATGGATGTAATACGTTTTCTGATTGATTTCATTCTGCATATTGATATTCACCTGGCGGAGCTGGTCGCGCAGTACGGCGTCTGGGTGTATGCCATTCTTTTCCTGATCCTGTTCTGCGAAACGGGTCTGGTCGTGACGCCGTTCCTGCCGGGCGATTCCCTGCTGTTTGTGGCCGGGGCGCTATCCGCATTACCCACTAACGATCTGAACGTGCACTTAATGGTGGTGCTGATGATTATCGCGGCGATTATCGGCGATGCGGTCAACTACACGATTGGGCGCGTGTTTGGAGAACGGTTGTTCAGCAATCCGGACTCGAAAATTTTCCGCCGCAGCTATTTAGATAAAACGCATGCGTTCTATGAGCGCCATGGCGGTAAAACGATTATCCTTGCGCGCTTCGTGCCTATTGTGCGCACATTTGCACCGTTTGTGGCGGGAATGGGGCATATGTCCTATCGTCATTTTGCGATGTATAACGTTGCTGGCGCACTGCTGTGGGTTCTTCTCTTTACCTACGCAGGCTACCTGTTTGGCGATCTCCCTGTGGTTCAGGAAAACCTTAAGTTACTGATTGTAGCTATTATTGTGCTTTCCGTATTGCCTGGAGTTATTGAAATTATTCGTCATAAACGGGCAGCAGCAAAACAGGCGAAGTAAATTTGCACCTGCGGTTCGACCACTTTTTTATCCAAAGTTTCGGGCTGTTATGTTTTAATGTGCAACATTCATGGTCTGTTGGAGGCAAAAATGGCATTATTCGCCTCTTACAGCAAAACTGGCATACGACCAGGTTCAGGCAGAAAGGTTATCAATGAGCTGGATTGAACGAATTAAAAGCAACATTACCCCGACTCGTAAAGCGAGCATTCCTGAAGGGGTATGGACGAAGTGTGATAGCTGCGGCCAGGTTCTGTATCGTGCAGAGCTGGAGCGCAATCTTGAGGTGTGTCCAAAATGCGACCACCACATGCGTATGTCGGCGCGCAACCGCCTGCATAGCCTGCTGGACGAAGGTTCTCTGGTAGAGCTGGGCAGCGAACTTGAGCCAAAAGACGTGCTGAAGTTCCGCGATTCCAAAAAATACAAAGATCGCCTGGCCTCTGCCCAGAAAGAGACCGGCGAGAAAGACGCGCTGATCGTCATGAAGGGCACCCTTCACGAGATGCCGGTTGTCGCTGCAGCCTTCGAGTTCGCTTTCATGGGCGGCTCAATGGGTTCCGTGGTTGGCGCGCGCTTCGTGCGTGCCGTTGAGCAGGCGCTGGAGGACAACTGTCCGCTGATCTGCTTCTCCGCCTCCGGCGGCGCGCGTATGCAGGAAGCGCTGATGTCTCTGATGCAGATGGCGAAAACCTCTGCTGCGCTGGCGAAAATGCAGGAACGCGGTCTGCCGTACATTTCCGTGCTGACCGACCCAACCATGGGCGGCGTTTCCGCGAGCTTTGCGATGCTGGGCGATCTGAACATCGCCGAGCCGAAAGCGCTGATTGGCTTTGCCGGCCCGCGCGTTATCGAACAAACCGTACGTGAAAAACTGCCGCCGGGCTTCCAGCGCAGTGAGTTCCTCATCGAGAAAGGCGCTATCGACATGATCGTTCGCCGCCCGGAAATGCGCCTGAAACTGGCAAGCATTCTGGCGAAGCTGATGAATCTGCCGGCGCCTAACCCGGATGAGCCGCGCGAAGGCGTGGTCGTACCGGATCAGGAACCCGAGGCCTGATAACTGAAAAGGGCAGGGCCGGTTGGCGCTGCCCTTTTGCTTTCTAAATCGTTAATGACAACCGGGCATCATGGAAAATAAAAGCATTCCTCAAGCCACGTCGCCCCTGGCCGCGTGGCTTTCTTATCTGGAAAACCTGCACAGTAAAACCATCGATATGGGGCTTGAGCGCGTAAGCCAGGTTGCCGCGCGTCTCGACGTTTTGAAGCCCGCACCCTTTGTGTTTACCGTCGCCGGAACCAACGGTAAAGGCACCACCTGCCGCACGCTGGAATCGGTCCTGATGGCCGCAGGCTACAAGGTTGGCGTATACAGCTCGCCGCATCTGGTGCGCTACACCGAGCGCGTACGCGTTCAGAATGCCGAGCTGGCGGAGTCTGCCCACACGGCGTCGTTTGCCGCTATTGAGGCCGCGCGCGGTGAAACCTCATTAACCTATTTTGAATACGGCACCCTGTCGGCGCTGTGGCTGTTCAAACAGGCGCAGCTTGACGTGGTGATTCTGGAGGTCGGCCTGGGCGGGCGTCTTGATGCCACCAACATGGTGGACGCCGATGTCGCCGTCGTCACCAGCATCGCGCTGGATCATACCGACTGGCTGGGGCCGGATCGCGAAAGCATTGGCCGCGAGAAGGCCGGTATTTTCCGGGCGAATAGGCCTGCCGTGGTCGGCGAGCCGGATATGCCGCACACCATTGCGGACGTGGCGAAAGAGAAGGGCGCGCTGCTGCTGCGTCGCGGCGCGGACTGGCAGTATGAGGTTCAGGGCAACGCCTGGCGTTTCAGCGATGCTCACGGCGTGCTGGACAACCTGCCGCTGCCGCAGGTGCCACAGCCTAACGCGGCGACCGCGCTGGCGGCACTGCGCGCCAGCGGATTAACGGTAAGCGAGCAGGCGATCCGCGACGGTATTCAGAACGCGATCCTGCCGGGGCGTTTTCAGATTGTCAGCGAGTCACCGCGCCTGATTCTGGACGTGGCGCACAACCCGCACGCGGCGGCGTATCTCGCAGGACGTCTCAAATCGTTACCAAAAACCGGGCGCGTCCTGGCGGTTATCGGTATGCTTCACGATAAAGATATTGGCGGCACGCTGGCCTGCATGGAGAGTGTGGTCGATAGCTGGTATTGTGCTCCTCTGGAAGGGCCGCGCGGCGCCACTGCTGAACAGCTGATGGAACATCTTGGCAAGGGCAAAATTTACGATAGCGTGGTTCAGGCCTGGCACGCCGCGATGGCGGATGCTAAACCAGAAGATACCGTGCTGGTGTGTGGGTCATTCCACACGGTGGCACATGTCATGGAAGTGATGGACGCGGGGAGAACCGGTGGCGAGTAAGTTTCAGAACCGTTTAACAGGAACCATTGTGCTGGTCGCGCTGGGGGTGATTATTCTCCCGGGTCTGCTCGACGGGCAGAAGAAGCATTACCAGGATGAGTTTGCCGCGATTCCGCTGGTACCGAAACCGGGCGATCGCGACGAGCCGGATATGCTGCCCGCTGCGACGCAGGCGCTTCCTGCTCAGCCGCCAGAAGGTGCGGCGGAAGAGGTGCGTGCGGGTGATGCCGCTGCGCCGTCGCTCGATCCGTCGCGTCTTGCGGCGAATAACAATATCGAGATCGATCCGATACCGGTAGAACAGCCGAAGCCTGTTGAAAAACCGAAGCCCGTAGAGAAGCCGCAGCCTAAACCGCAGCGGGATAAAGCGGCCGAACAGCTTGCTGCCGCCTCAGAAGCGCCGCCGACGAAACAAGACGCGGCACCGACCGGAAAAGCCTACGTTGTACAGCTCGGCGCGCTGAAAAATGCCGATAAAGTTAACGAGGTGGTGAGTAAACTGCGCGGCGCGGGATATCGTGTCTACACTTCACCTTCCACGCCGGTGCAGGGTAAAATCACCCGTATCCTCGTGGGCCCTGACGCCTCGAAAGACAAGCTGAAAGGATCGCTTGGCGAGCTGAAGCAGATCTCCGGGCTGAGCGGTGTGGTGATGAACTACAGCGCGAACTGATAAGATCTACCCCTCACCCCGGCCCTCTCCCCAAAGGGGCGAGGGTGAAAATCGCATTGAGCGCGTTTGTATCATACTGCATCGTACAGTTCCCTCTCCCCTTTGGGGAGAGGGCTAGGGTGAGGGGCGTTGAGCATTTTTTCAGCGCCTTTTTTATTTACGCGCGGGAAGGAAATCCCTACGCAAACGTTTTCTTTTTCTGTTAGAATTCGCCCCGAACTGGATGACAGGGCGTTTAATCGTGGGACACATATGGTCTGGATTGATTACGCCATCATTGCGGTGATTGGTTTTTCCTGTCTGGTTAGCCTGATCCGTGGCTTTGTTCGTGAAGCGTTATCGCTGGTAACCTGGGGTTGTGCTTTCTTTGTTGCCAGTCATTACTACACTTACCTGTCTGTCTGGTTCACGGGCTTTGAAGATGAACTGGTCCGAAACGGAATCGCCATCGCGGTGCTGTTTATCGCGACGCTGATAGTCGGCGCTATCGTGAATTACGTGATAGGCCAACTGGTCGAGAAAACCGGTCTGTCAGGGACGGACAGGGTGCTCGGGATCTGTTTCGGCGCGCTGCGAGGCGTGCTGATTGTGGCCGCGATACTGTTCTTCCTGGATACCTTTACCGGGTTCTCAAAAAGCGAAGACTGGCAGAAATCGCAGCTCATTCCAGAGTTCAGCTTCATCATCAGATGGTTCTTTGACTATCTGCAAAGCTCGTCGAGTTTCTTGCCCAGGGCATAAACCCTGAGATGTGGCTTAACGAGGAAAAGACGAATGTGCGGTATTGTCGGTATCGCCGGTTTCATGCCGGTTAACCAGTCTATTTATGACGCATTATCGGTGCTTCAGCACCGTGGACAGGACGCTGCGGGCATCATCACCATTGATGCACACAACTGCTTCCGTTTACGTAAAGCAAACGGCCTGGTAAACGATGTGTTTGAAGCCCGCCATATGCAGCGCCTGCAGGGTAATATGGGGATTGGTCACGTTCGTTATCCTACTGCTGGCAGCTCCAGCGCCTCTGAGGCTCAGCCTTTCTACGTCAACTCTCCTTACGGCATCACGCTTGCCCACAATGGCAACCTGACTAACGCCCACGAGCTGCGTAAAAAGCTGTTTGAAGAGAAACGTCGCCACATAAACACCACCTCCGATTCAGAAATCCTGCTCAATATTTTTGCCAGCGAGCTGGATAACTTCCGTCACTACCCGCTGGAAGCCGACAATATCTTTGCTGCCGTTGCCGCGACCAACCGCCTGATCCGCGGCGCGTACGCCTGCGTGGCAATGATTATCGGCCACGGCATGGTCGCCTTCCGCGATCCGAACGGCATCCGTCCCCTGGTGCTCGGCAAGCGTGACCTGGGCGATGGCCGTACCGAGTACATGGTCGCCTCCGAAAGCGTGGCGCTGGATACCCTGGGCTTTGAGTTCCTGCGCGACGTCGCGCCGGGCGAAGCGGTCTACATCACCGAGAAGGGTCAGCTGTTCACCCGCCAGTGTGCAGACAACCCGGTCAGCAACCCGTGCCTGTTCGAATACGTTTATTTTGCCCGTCCGGACTCCTTCATTGACAAGATTTCCGTGTACAGCGCGCGCGTGAACATGGGCACGAAGCTGGGCGAGAAGATTGCCCGCGAGTGGGACGATCTGGATATCGACGTTGTCATCCCGATCCCGGAAACGTCCTGCGATATCGCGCTGGAAATCGCCCGTATTCTGGATAAGCCATACCGTCAGGGCTTCGTGAAGAACCGCTACGTTGGCCGCACCTTTATCATGCCGGGCCAGCAGCTGCGCCGTAAGTCCGTACGCCGCAAGCTGAACGCCAACCGCGCGGAGTTCCGCGATAAGAACGTCCTGCTGGTGGATGACTCCATCGTGCGCGGCACCACCTCTGAGCAAATTATCGAGATGGCGCGCGAAGCCGGTGCGAAGAAAGTGTACCTGGCCTCAGCGGCACCTGAAATCCGCTTCCCGAACGTGTACGGCATCGACATGCCAACCGCGACGGAGCTGATTGCTCACGGGCGTGAAGTGGACGAAATTCGCCAGATCATCGGCGCCGACGGCCTGATTTTCCAGGATCTGAACGATCTGATCGACGCGGTACGCGCCGAGAACCCGGACATTCAGCAGTTCGAATGCTCGGTGTTTAACGGCGTCTATGTGACGAAAGACGTTGACCAGCAGTATCTCGACTACCTTGATTCGCTGCGTAACGACGATGCGAAAGCCGTCCAGCTGCAGAACGATCTGGAAAGTTTAGAGATGCATAACGAAGGTTGATGCTCCTGCAGGTGAGGGCAGCCGCCCTCACTTGCAACTCCGCACAAAATCCTGCACAGTCAGCCCTGAAATCAGCCAGGGCGAATATCATGAAACGACTTATTGTTGGGCTTAGCGGTGCCAGCGGCGCCATTTACGGCGTACGCCTGTTGCAGGTGCTGCGTGACGTATCGGAAGTAGAAACCCATCTGGTGATGAGCCAGGCAGCGCGTCAGACTCTCTCGCTTGAAACCGATTTCTCCCTGCGTGACGTTCAGTCCCTGGCGGATGTGGTGCACGATGCCCGTGACATCGCGGCCAGCATCTCCTCGGGTTCGTTCAAAACGGCCGGCATGGCGATCCTGCCCTGCTCAATCAAAACCCTCTCCGGCATTGTGAACAGCTATACCGACACGCTGGTGACGCGTGCGGCAGACGTGGTGCTCAAGGAGCGCCGTCCGCTGGTACTGTGCGTGCGGGAAACGCCGCTGCACCTGGGTCATTTACGTCTGATGGCGCAGGCCGCCGAGCTGGGCGCCGTGATAATGCCGCCTGTTCCGGCGTTTTACCATCGCCCGCAGACGCTGGATGATTTGATTAATCAGACGGTTAACCGCGTGCTGGATCAGTTTGATATTGACCTGCCTGAAGATCTCTTTACCCGCTGGCAGGGAGCATGATGTTTTGCACTTCCTGAGTGCATGAAAAGGCAACTTGCCCTGTTTCAGGGTAAAACTGCAACCGCGATCATATCCTCGACATTTAATTCGTTTTTTCCCTTTTTCTCTCTCCGGTTCGTTCGGCAGACCTGCTATCTTTCCTCATTAAGGCAATATCGCAACGTTTTATTAACATATTTAACGTCGAATTTTTGACCAGACGGCAATGTGGCATAAGACCTGCAAGAGAAGCCTGCAACACAACACACAACGCAAACCATAATAAAATCACGGTACTTGAGGGTAAATGTATGAAGAAGACGGTTCTGGCTCTGTCTTTACTCGTGGGGTTAAGCGCAGCCGCAGGCAGCTACGCGGCGCTGCCGCAGACGGTACGCATCGGTACTGACGCAACCTATGCGCCATTCTCTTCGAAGGATGCGAAAGGTGATTTCGTTGGGTTTGATATCGATTTGGGGAATGAGATGTGCAAGCGCATGGAGGTGAAATGCACATGGGTGGGCAGCGACTTCGACGCGCTGATCCCGTCGCTGAAGGCCAAGAAAATCGACGCCATTATCTCCTCGCTCTCCATCACTGAAAAACGCCAGCAGGAGATCGCCTTCTCTGAAAAGCTTTACGCAGCGGATTCCCGTCTGATTGCCGCCAAAGGCTCTCCGATTCAGCCGACCATTGACTCGCTGAAAGGCAAGCACGTGGGCGTGCTGCAGGGATCGACTCAGGAAGGCTTTGCAAACGCCAACTGGCGTGAGAAGGGCGTGGACGTTGTGGCTTACCAGAACCAGGATCTGATTTACTCCGATCTGGCTGCGGGCCGTCTGGATGCCGCATTCCAGGATGAAGTCGCCGCGAGCGAAGGCTTCCTGAAACAGCCCGCGGGTAAAGAGTACGCCTTTGCTGGCCCGTCCGTGAAGGATAAAAAATACTTCGGGGATGGCACCGGCATCGGCCTGCGTAAGGACGATACCGAGCTGAAAGCCGCCTTCGATAAAGCTTTCACCGAGCTGCGTAAAGACGGTACCTACGACAAACTGGCGAAGAAATACTTCGACTTCAACGTCTACGGTGATTGAGGTATAGCGGCGATGCACCTAATCGGTGCATCAGTGGCGTGAATGATCCAATATGGTGCAGATTATGCACCGTATTGGGACGCTGTGTGCATACTTAAGCATTTATAATGCAAAAATTCCCGTCCGAAAGGCATTATTCTTTGCCTGACAATGGGGATTAATGGCACATTAGCAGCACCCCGTCGTCGTAAAAACCTGAATCAAGACAGTTTGTTGAGGACAGATATGAAAAAACTAGCATTGTCACTTTCTCTGGTACTGGCACTTTCCAGCGCCACCGCGGCGTTCGCAGCTATTCCGCAAAAAATTCGTATTGGTACCGATCCTACCTATGCCCCGTTCGAATCGAAGAATGCGAAGGGTGAACTGGTTGGTTTTGACATCGATCTGGCTAACGAGCTATGCAAACGCATCAAAGCGCAATGTACCTACGTTGAGAACCCGCTGGATGCGCTGATCCCGTCTTTGAAAGCGAAAAAAATCGACGTGATCATGTCCTCTCTCTCCATCACTGAAAAACGCCAGCAGGAGATTGCCTTCACCGACAAACTGTACGCGGCAGATTCCCGTCTGGTGGTGGCTAATTCCTCTGACATTCAGCCTACCCTTGAATCCCTGAAGGGCAAACGCGTGGGCGTGCTGCAGGGCACCACTCAGGAAACCTACGGTAACGAGCACTGGGCGCCGAAGGGGATTGAAATCGTTTCCTATCAGGGCCAGGAAAACATCTACGCTGACCTGACGGCGGGCCGTATTGATGCCGCTTTCCAGGATGAAGTCGCGGCGAGCGAAGGCTTCCTCAAACAGCCAGTAGGTAAAGACTATAAGTTCGGTGGCCCGTCCATTAAGGACGAGAAGCTCTTTGGCGTCGGGACCGGTATGGGCCTGCGCAAAGGAGACAACGAACTGCGCGAAGCGCTGAACAAAGCCTTCGCCGAAATGCGTGCAGACGGCACCTACGACAAGCTGGCGAAAAAATACTTCGATTTTAATGTTTACGGCGGCTAATCGCCCCGGCAAATAACGTGCGGCCCCTCCCCCGGCGGGAGGGGAATAGACACGGTTTCACCACTCACGACACGACAGGGCACGCGGTATGCTGTACGGATTTTCGGGCGTTATTTTACAAGGCGCGCTTGTCACCCTTGAGTTGGCTATCAGCTCCGTTGTACTGGCGGTGCTGATCGGTCTGGCGGGCGCAGGCGCGAAGCTGTCGGCAAACAAGCCGCTGGCGCTGATTTTTGAAGGTTACACTACGCTTATCCGCGGTGTTCCCGACCTGGTGCTGATGCTGCTGATTTTTTACGGCCTGCAGATTGCGCTCAACAGCGTGACGGATGCCGTCGGTATGGATCAAATTGATATCGATCCGATGGTGGCCGGTATTATTACCCTCGGTTTTATCTACGGTGCGTACTTCACTGAAACCTTCCGCGGCGCCTATATGGCGGTGCCGAGAGGGCATATTGAAGCGGCAACCGCGTTCGGTTTTACCTCCTCACAAACGTTTCGCCGGATCATGTTCCCGGCCATGATGCGCTATGCGCTTCCGGGCATCGGCAACAACTGGCAGGTTATCCTCAAGTCAACGGCGCTGGTCTCTTTGCTCGGTCTGGAAGACGTCGTGAAGGCGACGCAGCTGGCGGGGAAAAGTACCTGGGAACCGTTCTATTTTGCGGTAGTCTGCGGCGTGATTTATCTGGTCTTTACGACCGTCTCCAATGGCGTGCTGCTTCTTCTCGAACGTCGCTACTCCGTGGGTGTGAAGAGGGCTGACCTGTGATTGAGATTATTCAGGAATACTGGAAATCGCTGCTGTGGACCGATGGCTACCGCTTCACCGGCGTGGCCATTACGCTGTGGCTGCTGATTTCTTCCGTGGTGATGGGCGGCATTCTGGCGGTGTTTCTCGCCATCGGCCGCGTGTCAAACAACAAGTTTATCCAGTTCCCGATCTGGCTGTTCACCTACGTGTTCCGCGGTACCCCGCTGTATGTGCAGCTGCTGGTATTTTATTCGGGGATGTACACGCTGGAGATCGTGAAAGGCACCGAGATGCTGAACGCCTTCTTCCGCAGCGGCCTGAACTGTACGGTGCTGGCGCTCACGCTCAACACCTGCGCCTATACCACCGAGATTTTTGCAGGCGCTATTCGCTCCGTGCCTTATGGTGAGATCGAGGCCGCGCGCGCGTACGGTTTTTCATCGGTGAAGCTCTATCGCTGCATTATTTTGCCGTCGGCGCTGCGCATTGCGCTGCCTGCGTACAGTAACGAAGTGATTCTGATGCTGCACTCCACCGCGCTGGCCTTTACGGCGACGGTGCCGGACCTGCTCAAAATCGCGCGCGATATCAACTCCGCGACCTACCAGCCGTTCACCGCGTTTGGCATTGCGGCGGTGCTCTATTTGATTATTTCCTACGTCCTGATTAGCCTGTTCCGCAGGGCTGAAAAACGCTGGTTGCAGCATATAAAACCTTCGACGCACTGAGAAAGATGATGGCTGAGAACAAATTAAACGTTATTGATCTGCACAAACGCTACGGCGAACATGAAGTGCTGAAAGGGGTGTCGCTGCAGGCGAATGCGGGCGACGTAATCAGTATTATCGGCTCATCCGGCTCGGGTAAAAGTACCTTCCTGCGCTGCATTAACTTCCTTGAAAAACCGAGCGAAGGCTCGATTGTGGTGAGCGGGCAGAACATCAACCTGGTCCGTGACAAAGACGGCCAGCTGAAGGTGGCGGATAAAAATCAGCTGCGCCTGCTGCGCACGCGCCTGACGATGGTCTTCCAGCACTTTAACCTCTGGAGCCACATGACGGTGCTGGAGAACGTGATGGAAGCGCCGATTCAGGTGCTGGGCCTGAGCAAGCAGGAAGCCCGCGAGCGCGCGGTAAAATACCTGGCGAAAGTGGGTATCGATGAGCGCCAGCAGATGAAGTACCCGGTGCATCTTTCAGGCGGGCAGCAGCAGCGTGTTTCTATCGCCCGCGCGCTGGCGATGGAGCCGGAGGTGCTGCTGTTCGACGAACCGACGTCTGCGCTCGACCCGGAACTCGTGGGTGAAGTGCTGCGCATCATGCAGAAGCTGGCCGAAGAGGGCAAAACGATGGTGGTGGTGACGCACGAGATGGGCTTCGCCCGTAACGTTTCTAACCACGTTATCTTCCTGCATCAGGGGAAAATTGAAGAACAGGGACATCCTGACGAGGTGCTGGCGAACCCGCAAAGCCCGCGCCTGCAGCAGTTCCTGAAGGGATCGTTGAAGTAGGTTTTGCCTTTCGCCCTCTCCCGGTGGCGCTGCGCTTAGAGGGCCTACGGGCTGGGTGTTCTCCCTCTCCCTGTGGGAGAGGGTTGGGGTGAGGGCATCAGGCCGCAGTGCCGCTCAATCGCACGGTGGCGCTGCGCTTACCGGGCCTACGGGCTGGGTGTTCTCCCTCTCTCTTTGGGAGAGGGCTGGGGTGAGGGCATCAGACCGCAGTGCCGCCCAATCGCCCGGTGGCGCTGCGCTTACCGGGCCTACGGGCTGGGTGTTCTCCCTCTCCCTTTGGGAGAGAGTTGGGGTGAGGGCATCAGGCCACAGTGCAGCCCAATCGCCCGGTGGCGCTGCGCTTACCGGGCCTACGGGCTGGGTGTTCTCCCTCTCCCTGTGGGAGAGGGTTGGGGTGAGGGCATCAGGCCGCAGTGCAGCCTAATCGCCCGGTGGCGCTTACCGGGCCTACAAATTCCGTTGCCGTCCGGCACATTCCAGCCGATACGCCCAGTCGTCATACCGCACGCCGTCAATCTCATACGCCTTTTCCAGCACCTGCGTACGCACAAACCCCGCTTTCTCCAGCACGCGCACCGATCCGCCGTTGTCCGCCAGCACGTATGCGTTAATGGCCTTCACGCCCGTCTGGCTGAACGCATATTCACATACCGCCTGCAGCGCCTCGCTGGCGATGCCTTTACCCTGGGCGGCGGGCACGACCGTATAGCCGATATCGGCCTCTTCACGATTCTCGGGGCTGATTTGCAGGCCAATATCGCCCAGCGGGGTTTCGTCGTCCTGAAAGCGGATCACGAATACATGCTCCGCCATCAGGCGTGCGGCAAAGACGCGTCGGGTCTCTTTTTCCGGGGCGATGGCGGCCATATAGCGCATGACGTCGCGATCTTCACGCAGCGAGCGGAAAAACGCCCAGTCAGAGGGTTCGAAAGGGGTGAGTTGAAGCCGGGAGGTTGTGATAGTTGCCATGGTTACGCCATATCATCAAAACATGGCGTAAGACTGTAACATATTCACCGCACCACATCCCCCAGCGCCTCTTCAAGATCGTACCAGCGGAACGCAAAACCGGATGCTTCTAACCTTTTCGGCAGCGCGCGCTGTCCGCCCAGCACCAGGACCGACGATTCCCCCATCAACAGCCGGATCGCCGTGGCAGGCACGCGCAGCACCGCCGGACGATGGAGGGCATGTCCCAGCGCATGGGCGAACTGCTCGTTACGCACCGGGTACGGCGACACCATATTAAACGGCCCGCGCAGATCGTTATCCAGCAGCCAGAGAATACCGTTCACCATATCGTCGATGTGGATCCACGCCAGGTACTGACGCCCGTTGCCGATAGGCCCGCCGAGCCCCAGCCTGAAGGGCGGGAGCATTTTGCCGAGAATGCCGCCTTTTGGCGCAAGCACCACGCCGGTACGCAGCAGGCAGACGCGGGTATTATCGCTCTGCGCGGCGCTGGCGATACGCTCCCACTGGGCGCAAAGCTTATGGGTAAATTCGTTATGCGGCGGCTCCTCTTCGGTCACCACCACTTCACCGAGATCGCCGTAGTAGCCCGTCGCTGAGCCAGAAATCAGCACCGACGGCGGCGTCTGGCTGTTGCGAATCAGCTCGACCAGCTTCTCGGTGATGTTCCAGCGGCTGCTGCACAGCCGCTGCTTTTGCTCTTCGGTCCAGCGCTTGTCGGCGATGGGTTCACCCGCGAGGTTAATCACGGCGTCGAAGCCGTCCAGATTCTGTTTTTCCGCCAGTCCTTTCCAGATGTCGATACCCGCTCCCAGCACCTGACGCGCTTTCTCAGGACTGCGGGTGACGACGGTGACGTCATGATGCAGCGCCTGCAGGCGGGGAACGAGGTGGCGACCAATCAGGCCCGTACCGCCGGTCAACAGAATCTTCATACAACCTCCAGGTTTATGCCTGGCGCTGCCAGCTTAGCGTCATGGAGACGGAGTCGGCGTAGCGCAGGGCGTGAAGTTTATCGATCTCTACTTCAGCATATGTGACCCAGTGATGTTCACGTGCGATGTCGAGCACATCCTGAGTTAATTTTTCCAGCAGGAAGAAACGGTTGTTTTCAACGTACTGGATGATGCTTTTGGTAATGGTGCGGTAATTCAGCGCGTCATTGATGTCTTCACTGGCGCGCGCCTTGTCTGCCGGGTAGTGGATCACCACGTTCACAACGATATCCTGACGGTTGGCGATCTCTTCTTCTTTGATACCAATGAACGTGCGTAAGCGTAAATTTTTTATACGAATAATAGCGTCGTGCTGCGACATTGCAGGTCTTCTCCGTGTCAGTATTACCTCCTCATCATACATGAGAGCACGACCTGCGCCCAATCGGGCGCGGGCTCAAATCTGCTGGATTTTTTGCAGGGCGCGCTCGGTGGCTGGCCTAGTGCGAATCCGCTCAAACCAGTTATTTACGGCAGGGTAAGAGGCCAAATCAATACGGTGACGCTCATGGGTATTCACCCACGGCCAGCAGGCGATATCGGCAATGCTGTAGTGATCGCCCCCGAGCCAGGGCGTTTTTTCCAGTCGACGGTTTAACACGCCGTATAACCGCTGGGTTTCAACCTGATAGCGCTCGATAGCGTAAGGGATCGGCTGCGGCGCATAGGCGGTGAAGTGGTGGTTTTGTCCGAGCATTGGCCCAAGCCCGCTCGACTGCCAGAACAACCACTGCAGCGTGTGATGGCGTTCGCGAAGTTCTCCGCTCAGCAGCTTGCCGGTTTTCTCCGCCAGGTAGAGCAAAATTTCGCCGGATTCAAACAGGCTTAACGGCTTGCCGCCGTCGGCAGGCAGGTTATCGATAATGGCAGGAATTTTATTGTTGGGCGATATCGCCAGAAACACGGGCCGGAACTGATCGCCTTTGCTGATATCGACGCGAATAATGCGATAATCCAGCTCGGCTTCTTCCAGAAAGAGGGTGATCTTATGGCCGTTTGGGGTAGGGGCATAGTAAAGGTCGATCATGCTCAACTCCTGTCAGTGCAAATAGTGACGCCATGACCAATGAGTATAGGTGCTTGTTGTAAATCCTGAGTTTTCATCAAGTGACAGCGGCGCAAAGAGATTATATGTTGAGTGAAAACCGATCAGCCTATGAGGATGTTATGAACCAGCCTGCGATTACCCTGTGGTCCGACTCCAGTTATTTTTCACCTTATGTCCTGAGCGCCTACGTTGCGCTGGCGGAAAAAGGGCTCTCTTTTAGCCTGAAGAGCGTCGATCTCGACGGCGGCGAGCACCTGAAGCCGCAGTGGCAGGGATACGCGCTGACCCGACGCGTGCCGATGCTGGAAATCGACGGCTTTCAGCTGAGCGAATCCTCGGCGATCGATGAATATCTTGAAGACCGTTTTGCTCCGCCGGAGTGGGAACGCATCTATCCTCACGATCTGCAAAAGCGCGCCCGCGCGCGTCAAATTCAGGCGTGGCTGCGCAGCGATCTGGTGCCGATCCGCGTTGAACGTTCTACCGATGTGGTGTTTGCCGGAGTGAAAAAGCCCGCCCTGAGTGCAGAAGGGCGTGAGAGTGCGCAAAAGCTGATTGAGACCGCCACCTCGCTGCTGGCGCACGGTAACCCAAATCTTTTTGGCGAGTGGTGTATTGCCGATACCGATCTGGCGCTGATGCTGAACCGCCTGATCCTGAACGGCGACGAGGTGCCGCAGCTGCTGGTGGATTATGCTTCATTCCAGTGGCAGCGCGCCTCCGTGCAGCGCTATGTGGCACTCTCCGCTAAGCGCGCAGGCTGATAAGCCTTCACGCTTCAGGTATGATAGGGGCAGTTTGTTTTCCCGAGGAGTGACGGATGAAGCTGATGTTTGCGTCGGATATCCATGGATCGCTGCCCGCTACCGAGCGTGTTCTTTCTCTGTTTGCCGAAAGTGGCGCGCAGTGGCTGGTGATTCTGGGCGATGTGCTAAATCATGGCCCGCGAAATGCCCTGCCGGAAGGCTATGCCCCCGCGCAGGTGGCTGAAAAGCTCAATCAGTATGCCTCGCGCATCATCGCCGTTCGCGGCAACTGCGACAGCGAAGTGGACCAGATGCTGCTCCAGTTCCCCATCACCGCGCCGTGGCAGCAGGTACTACTGGAAAGAAACCGTCTTTTTTTGACCCACGGTCATCTTTTTAGCCCGGATAATCTCCCGGCGTTAGCGGCTGGCGATGTCCTGGTTTACGGTCATACTCATATTCCGGTGGCGGAAAAACGCGGGGAGATTTATCACTTTAACCCCGGTTCGGTCAGTATTCCGAAGGGCGGGCACGCGGCGAGCTACGGCATGCTTGATGAGAATACATTAAGCGTTATCGCACTTAATGATCAGCAAGTTATTGCGCAGGTAGCGATTAATCCGTAAGTTACACCTCAACTGCAAACGCGCCGTAAGAGCGCTTAGACGAGAAGGTTTCCCGATGGTGGAGCAGAGTCATTTGGCAAGTACTGAGTGGGTTGACATTGTCAGCGAAGAAAATGAAGTGATCGCGCAGGCCAGCCGCGAACAAATGCGCGCAGAGCGTCTGCGCCACCGCGCAACGTACATCGTTGTGCATGACGGTATGGGCAAAATTCTGGTCCAGCGCCGTACGGATACCAAAGATTTTCTCCCCGGGATGCTGGACGCCACGGCGGGCGGCGTCGTGCAGGCAGATGAAGTGCTGCTGGACTCCGCGCGTCGCGAGGCAGAAGAAGAGCTGGGTATCGCCGGCGTGCCGTTTGCCGAGCACGGTCAGTTCTATTTCGAAGACGAAAACTGTCGCGTCTGGGGCGGGCTGTTCAGCTGCGTCTCACACGGACCTTTCGCGCTGCAGGAAGAAGAAGTGAGCGAAGTGAGCTGGATGACGCCGGAAGAGATCACCGCACGCTGTGACGAATTCACGCCGGATTCATTGAAGGCGCTGGCGCTGTGGATGACCCGCAACGCCAAAAACGAATCCGCGAAACCGGAAAATAAACCGGAAAAAGAGGAAGAGGCCGAGTAAGCCTCAGCAACTCTCCCGCAGGCACAGGCTGGACGCGATAGGTTTATGGTCGCGCCAGTCTCCGTCATTCAGACGTTCCAGAAGCGCTTTTCCTGCTTCTATCCCTATCTTGCGATGCGGCACCGCCATGGTCGTCAGCGGCGGCTGACACACGCGGCTCACATCGCTGTCGCCAAAGCCCACCACGGCCAGATCGTCCGGCACTTTAATGCGTCTGCGGTGGCATTCATACAGCGCCCCGCAGGCCAGTTCGTCCGAGACGCACACCAGCGCGTCCAGCTCTGGCCACGCCAGCAGAAATTCCGGCAGCTGCGCCGCGCCGGTGGAAAAGCTCGGCGGCATGGCGGCATTAATCACCCGGTTTAGCGACATATGGTGGCGAAGCATCGCTTTATACCAGCCCTGCAAATGCTGCTGGAAGATCCACTGCTCCTGATTGGCGCACAGCAGGCCGATATTCTGGTAGCCGCGCTGGATCACCATCTCCGTCAGCTCATACATGGCGGCAACGTTATCGATTCCGATATTCATATCAATCGGATCGGCGCGCATTGCGCCCATCTCCATGACCGGAATGGAGGCATTTTTCAGCCAGTGGCGGACCGTATCGGTATGCTCAACGCTGAGCAATATGGCGGCGGCGATGTTCGAGGCCAGCAGCGTTTCTAGCAGCTTCTCTTCCTGCTCCAGCCGGTGCTGGGACTCCGCCAGCATGATCTGGTATCCGGCAGGCTGCAGCACCTGCTGAAGCCCGGCGAACATCTCCGAGCAGCCGGATTCGGAAAGATTGGGGACCACCATCGCGATCGTCCATGACGACGCAGAGGCCAGCGCGCTGGCGGCAAGGTTGGGCATATACCCCAGCTCCTGCACCGCAGCTTCAATTTTTTCCCGCAGTTTATCCGATACCTGTTCTGGCGTGCGGAGCGCACGGGACACGGTCATCGTGCCTACACCGGCAAGCTGAGCGACATCGGCCAGCGTGACTTTACCGGTACTGCGTCGTTTTCGGGTTAAAGACATACACCTTCCTGCTAACAGGACGCGCCAAATTCCATCCTTCTCTTCACGTGACAGGCAGTATACGCCTTAAATCCCTTTTTTTGCTGTGATTTCATACCGGGATGATAATTTGATAGCGCTATCACACTTCTGAAGGTTGCTCTTTGGTAGCGCTATCTTTGTGATCTCGATCGTAGTCAATGCGTGATGTGTTGAATAAAGTTTGCTCATCTTTTGCGTTGTGGCCGGAGGGAAAGTGCTCAAAAAGTGGATATATGATACAACCATCACGCTGCAGGATAGCGTAGAGGACTGGCCGCAGGCGCTGGCGCTGTGCGCGAAGCCGCTGCTGGATTTGCAGGTGATTACGCCGGAGTACATCGCGGCCATCATCGAGCAGCATCATACTTTAGGTCCGTATTACGTGCTGGCACCAGGGCTGGCGATGCCGCATGCGCGGCCGGAAGAAGGGGCAAAAGGACTCGGCCTCTCATTATTAAAACTGAAACAGGGCGTCTCATTTGGTGCCGGTGAGTTTGATCCCGTCGACGTTATTGTGATGCTGGCGGCACCGGACAAACATAGCCATATCGAAACGATCTCGGCATTAGCAGAATTATTTTCCAGCGACGAGGATATGGCTGAATTACATCAGGCGAACACGCTGGAGGAAATTAAAAAAATTATCGACCGCTTCTGATTTAAATATTTACTTCGACTCGTCTCAACATTACGCGCCAGCGTGATGGGGCGTACTCTACACCAAAAAAGGGGATAACAATGAAAATCATGGCTATTTGCGGGTCCGGCCTGGGCAGCAGTTTTATGGTCGAAATGAATATTAAAAAGGTGCTTAAAAAGCTGGAGATTGAGGCCGAGGTTGAACATTCCGATCTCTCCTCCGCCACCCCGGGCGCAGCCGATCTGTTCGTGATGGCAAAAGACATCGCGGCCAGCGCCAGCGTGCCGGAGAGCCAGCTGGTAGTGATTACCAACATCATCGACATCAACGAACTCGAAGCGCAGCTGCGCGCCTGGTTCGACAGACAATAACCCTGATAAGGCGAGGTGGATATGTTTATCCTTGAAACGCTGAATTTCGTTGTTGATATTTTAAAAGTCCCTTCCGTGCTGGTCGGCTTAATTGCATTAATTGGGCTTGTTGCGCAGAAGAAAGCCTTTTCGGACGTGGTGAAAGGGACCATTAAAACCATTCTTGGCTTTATCGTTCTGGGCGGCGGTGCGACGGTGCTGGTCGGTTCGTTAAATCCGCTAGGCGGCATGTTTGAACATGCTTTTACTATCCAGGGCATTATTCCCAATAATGAAGCCATTGTGTCGATTGCGCTGGAAAAATACGGTGCGGCAACCGCGCTTATTATGGCCTTTGGGATGGTGGCGAATATTATCGTCGCACGCTTTACCCGCCTGAAGTACATCTTCCTGACAGGCCACCACACCTTCTACATGGCGTGCATGATTGGCGTGATCCTGACGGTGGCGGGCTTTGAAGGCGTCGGTCTGGTCTTTACCGGCTCGCTGATCCTCGGCCTGATCATGGCCTTCTTCCCGGCGATTGCGCAGCGCTACATGAAGCGTATTACCGGCAACGACGAGATTGCCTTCGGCCACTTCGGCACGCTGGGCTACGTGCTGTCCGGCTGGATTGGCAGCAAGGTCGGCAAAGGCTCACGCTCGACCGAAGAGATGAACCTGCCGAAGAACCTGAGCTTCCTGCGCGACAGCTCGATCTCCATCTCCCTGACCATGATGATTATCTACCTGATCATGGCGGTGAGCGCCGGGCGCGAGTACGTAGAGGCGACCTTCAGCGGCGGCCAGAACTACCTGGTGTATGCCATCATCATGGCCATTACCTTTGCGGCGGGCGTGTTCATCATCCTGCAGGGCGTGCGCCTGATTCTGGCAGAGATTGTCCCGGCATTTACCGGCTTCTCGGAAAAACTGGTGCCGAACGCGCGCCCCGCGCTGGACTGCCCCGTGGTCTACCCGTATGCCCCCAACGCGGTGCTGATTGGCTTCCTGTTCAGCTTCCTCGGCGGGATTGTGGGGTTAGTCATCTGCGGCCAGTTCAACTGGGTGCTGATCCTCCCGGGCGTGGTGCCGCACTTCTTTACCGGCGCAACGGCGGGCGTGTTCGGCAACGCCACCGGCGGACGTCGCGGGGCAATGATTGGCGCATTTGCCAACGGCCTGCTGATTACCTTCCTGCCGGTTCTGCTGCTGCCGGTACTCGGCGCGATTGGCTTTGCCAACACCACCTTCTCGGACGCTGACTTCGGCGCGGTCGGGATTGTGCTGGGCAACCTTGCGCGCTTCCTGTCGCCGCTTGCCATCACCGGACTCGTCGTTGCGTTGTTCGCGCTGCTGGTGGCGTACAACGTGTTCGCGAAAAACAAACCTGCTGGCGGTAACGCGCAGGAAAACACCGGAGCCAAATCATGAATGAGAATGAGATAACCCATCTGGCGCGTCAGATCCGTCTCGAGACGCTGAAATCCCTGACACAGCTGGGCTTTGGCCACTACGGCGGCAGTATGTCGGTGGTTGAAACCCTGGCCGTGCTGTACGGCGCGGTGATGAAAATCGACCCGGCGGATCCGGACTGGCCGGAGCGAGACTACTTTGTGCTGTCGAAAGGCCATGCGGGCCCGGCGCTCTACAGCACGCTGGCGATTAAGGGCTACTTCCCGGTGGAAGAACTGAGCACCCTGAACCAGAACGGCACGCGCTTGCCAAGCCACCCGGACCGCCTGAAAACGCGCGGCGTGGATGCCACCACCGGCTCGCTGGGGCAGGGGATCTCCATTGCGGGCGGCATGGCGCTGTCGCACAGGCTGGCCGGGCGGCCAAACCGTGTCTTCTGCATCGTCGGTGACGGCGAGCTGAACGAAGGCCAGTGCTGGGAAGCGTTCCAGTTTATTGCTCACCATCGCCTGAACAACCTGACGGTGTTCGTGGACTGGAACAAACAGCAGCTCGACGGCGAGCTGGACGAAATCATCAGCGCGTTCGACCTGGAGGGGAAATTCCGCGCCTTCGGATATGACGTGGTGACGGTCAAAGGGGATGACATTCCGGCGCTGCTGGAGGTGACGTCCCTTGTGCCCGAGGCCGATGCGCGCCCGCTGGTGGTGATCCTCGACAGCATTAAAGGGCAGGGGGTGCCGTACCTGGAACAGCTCGGCAATTCGCATCACCTGCGTCTCACCGAGGAGAGCAAGGCCGCGCTTAACGAGACGATTCGCCAACTGGAGGCTTCACATGATTAAGGTTGCACCTGCAGGACAGAAAGACGCCGTTGAGATGCGTAAGGTCTACGCGGGCTTCGTGGCAAAGCAGATTGAGGCCGGAAGCGACATCATTGCGCTCGAAGCGGATCTCATGAGCTCAATGGCAATGGACGGCGTGGCGCGCGATTATCCGCAGCACGTGATCAACTGCGGCATTATGGAGGCCAACGTCATCGGCACGGCGGCCGGGCTGTCGCTCACCGGGCGCAAGCCGTTCGTCCATACCTTTACCGCCTTTGCCAGCCGCCGCTGCTTCGACCAGCTGTTTATGTCCCTGGACTACCAGCGCAACAACGTGAAGGTGATAGCGTCGGACGCGGGCGTGACGGCCTGCCACAACGGCGGCACGCACATGTCGTTTGAGGATATGGGCATCGTGCGCGGCCTGGCGCACTCGGTGGTCCTGGAAGTGACCGACGCGGTGATGTTCGAAGACGTGCTGCGCCAGCTTATCGACCTCGAAGGCTTCTACTGGGTACGCACTATTCGTAAGCAGGCCCCGAGCGTGTATGCGCCGGGCTCCACCTTCACCATTGGTAAAGGCAACGTGCTGCGTGAAGGCACCGATATTACCCTGATTGCCAACGGCATCATGGTCGCGGAAGCGCTTGAGGCGGCGCGCCAGCTCGAGCAGGAGGGGGTAAGCGCGGCGGTCATCGACATGTTTACCCTGAAGCCCATCGACCGGATGCTGGTGAAAAACTACGCCGAGAAAACCGGACGCATCGTGACCTGCGAAAACCACAGCATTCACAACGGCCTCGGGTCGGCGGTGGCGGAAGTGCTGGTGGAAACCTGCCCGGTGCCGATGCGGCGGGTAGGGGTGAAGGAGCGCTACGGCCAGGTGGGAACGCAGGACTTCCTGCAGAAGGAGTATGGCCTCACGGCGCATGACATTGTGTCGGCGGCGAGAGAGCTGCTGTAAATAAAAAAGGCGACCAGTTAAGTGGTCGCCTTTCTTGCCGGATGGCGCTTCGCTTATCCGGCCTACAAAACCGTAGGCCCGGTAAGCGCTAGCGCCACCGGGCTTTTTAGCTTACTGCTGCTGCGAAGACTGGATCGCGGTCAGAGCGATGGTGTAGACGATATCGTCTACCAGCGCGCCACGAGACAGGTCGTTCACAGGTTTGCGCATGCCCTGCAGCATTGGCCCGATGGAGATCAGGTCTGCAGAACGCTGTACCGCTTTGTAGGTGGTGTTACCGGTGTTCAGATCCGGGAAGATGAACACGGTGGCGCGACCTGCAACCGGAGAGTTCGGCGCTTTGGATTTCGCAACGTCAGCCATTACCGCAGCATCGTACTGCAGCGGGCCGTCGATCATCAGGTCAGGACGTTTTTCCTGCGCCAGACGGGTCGCTTCACGCACTTTCTCTACGTCGCTACCTGCACCTGAGGTGCCGGTGGAGTAAGAGAGCATCGCAACGCGCGGTTCGATACCGAAGGCAATCGCGGAGTCCGCGGACTGGATAGCGATTTCCGCCAGCTGTTCTGCGGTTGGGTCCGGGTTGATCGCGCAGTCGCCGTAAACGTAAACCTGTTCAGGCAGCAGCATGAAGAACACGGAAGAAACCAGAGAGCTGCCCGGTGCCGTTTTGATCAGCTGCAGCGGTGGACGGATGGTGTTCGCCGTGGTGTGAACCGCACCGGAAACCAGGCCGTCAACTTCGTCCTGCTCCAGCATCAGCGTGCCGAGCACCACGTTGTCTTCCAGCTGCTCGCGCGCAACGGCTTCGGTCATGCCCTTGCTCTTACGCAGCTCAACCAGACGGGCAACGTAGCTTTCGCGAACCACTTCCGGATCGACGATTTCGATGCCAGCGCCCAGCTCAACGCCCTGAGACGCCGCAACGCGGTTGATCTCGTCCGGGTTACCCAGCAGCACGCAGGTCGCGATGCCGCGCTCTGCACAGATGGCCGCCGCTTTAACGGTACGCGGCTCGTCGCCTTCTGGCAGAACAACGCGTTTGCCCGCTTTGCGCGCCAGCTCGGTCAGCTGGTAGCGGAAGGCTGGAGGAGACAGACGACGGCTGCGCTCGGAGGTCGCGGTCAGGGATTCAATCCAGTCTGCGTTGATGTAGCCCGCAACGTATTCCTGAACCTTCTCGATACGCTCGTGGTCATCAACCGGCACTTCCAGGTTGAAGCTCTGCAGGCTGAGGGAGGTCTGCCAGGTGTTGGTGTTCACCATGAAGACCGGCAGGCCGGTCGCAAATGCGCGTTCGCACAGCTTGCTGACGCGTGGATCCATCTCGTAGGCACCGGTAAGCAGGATCGCACCGATTTCCACGCCGTTCATCGCGGCCAGGCAGGCTGCAACCAGCACGTCAGGACGGTCTGCGGAGGTCACCAGCAGGGAGCCTGCGCGGAAGTGTTCCAGCATGTGCGGAATGCTGCGCGCACAGAAGGTCACGGACTTCACGCGGCGGGTGTTGATGTCGCCTTCGTTAACCACGGTGGCGTTCAGGTGGCGCGCCATATCGATTGCACGGGTGGCAATCAGATCGAAGCTCCACGGCACCGCGCCCAGGACTGGCAGCGGGCTGGCGTCCTGCAGTTTAGCCGGATCAACTTTAACAACCTTCGCTTTGGAAGAGTCGTCGAAGATTTCGGACAGGTCAGGGCGAGTACGACCCTGCTCATCAACCGGTGCGTTCAGTTTGTTAACAATAACGCCGGTAATGTTGGTATTTTTCGCGCCACCGAAGCTGCTGCGGGTCAGTTCGATACGCTCTTTCAGCTGTTCCTGGGTGTCGGTACCCTGGGACATCACGAAGACGATTTCCGCGTTCAGCGTTTTCGCGATCTCGAAGTTCAGAGACTGCGCGAACTGGTGTTTGCGGGTTGGGACCAGGCCTTCAACCAGCACCACTTCTGCGTCTTGCGCATTCGCGTGGTAGTTGGCGATGATCTCTTCCATCAGCACGTCTTTCTGGTTGCTGGAGAGCAGAGACTCAACGTGGCTCATCTTCAGCGGTTCAGCCGCTGGCAGATTGGAGTTCTTGCGAACGATGGTGGTGGTCTGGTCTGGCGCATCGCCACCGGCACGTGGCTGGGCGATAGGCTTAAAGACGCTCAGACGAACGCCTTTGCGTTCCATAGCACGGATCACGCCAAGGCTGACGCTGGTCAGGCCGACGCTGGTTCCGGTAGGGATCAGCATAATAGTACGGGACACGGTTTATCCTCTTTCGTTACCGCCGAATTCAGCGGGTTACAAAACAGCACCGCCAGCTAAGCTGGCGGTGTGGAATCAGGCAGTCAGACGGCTCGCGTCTTGCGCGATGACCAGCTCTTCGTTAGTTGGAATAACGATAGCAGGGCGGGTACCTTCTTTGTTGATGAAGCCAGACTTGCCGAAGCGGGCAGCCAGGTTACGCTCGTGATCAACTTCGAAGCCCAGAACGCCCAGTTTGCCCAGGGACAGTTCACGAACCATTGCCGCGTTCTCACCGATACCACCGGTGAAGATAACCGCGTCCAGACGGCCGTCCATCAGTGCAGTGTAAGAACCGATGTACTTCGCCAGACGGTGGCAGTAAACGTCCATTGCACGTTTAGCGTCAGCTTTTTCTGCGTAGTTGTCTTCAACGTAACGGCAGTCGCTGGTGACTTCGGTCAGACCCAGCAGGCCAGACTCTTTGGTCAGCATTTTGTTGATGTCGTCAACGCTCATGCCCAGGGTGTCGTGCAGGTGGAAGATGATCGCCGGGTCGATGTCACCGGAACGCGTACCCATCACCAGACCTTCCAGCGGGGTCAGACCCATGGAGGTATCAACACATTTACCGTTGCGGATGGCAGAAACAGAACCACCGTTGCCCAGATGGCAGGTGATGATGTTCACTTCTTCAACCGGCTTGTTCAGAACTTTTGCGGCTTCCTGAGTCACATAGAAGTGGCTGGTGCCGTGCGCGCCGTAGCGACGTACGCCGTGCTCTTTATACAGGCTGTACGGCAGGGCATACAGGTAAGACTCTTCCGGCATGGTCTGATGGAACGCGGTGTCGAACACGGCCACGTTTTTGTCTTTCAGATTCGGGAAGGATTTCAGTGCTTCAGCGATACCGATCAGGTGAGCCGGGTTATGCAGCGGTGCGAAGGATGCAGAGTCTTTGATGCCCTGAATCACAGATTCGTCAATGATGACGGAGCTGGTGTATTTTTCGCCGCCGTGGACGATGCGGTGACCAATCGCGGTCAGCTGAGCAGACAGTTCTGGTTTTTGTGCCAGAATAGTGTTAACGATAAAGTTCAGCGCTTCACTGTGAGCGGCGCCTGCACCTAAAGCCGCTTCTTGTTTGCTGCCGTCCATTTTCCACTTGATACGTGCTTCAGGCAGATGGAAACATTCGGCCAAACCAGAGAGGTACTCGTCACCGTTGAGCGCATCGATGATGGCGAATTTCAGTGAGGAGCTACCGCAGTTCAGAACCAGTACTAACTTACTCGACATGGAAGTACCTATTATTGATACGTGGCTAAAAAAACGTCAGTGAGTCTAAAAGCGTAACGCATGCTGACCCAGACATTTATGATTAACATCATGCCAAACGAACATTGTGGCATGATGAAAGGAATACTTATGATTTTATGCCATTTTGAACATTTTTCAGACAATGGCATAATAGGTAATAATTTGACGAGTTAACGATTCTCGTCTACAGCCCAATCAGGCTGGCACAGGATACCCGATACGGGGTAGCGATGACAAAATATTTTGAACGTTGTCATAGCCTGTTGTGGTTTTGCACAAAAATTTTAATTTTTATATGTGAAGTTGAGGTACAGCCATGTCGACACCCGAAATCCCATCCGTGAACTTTTTCAGTCTGTTTCGCCGGGGGCAGCACTACGCAAAGACGTGGCCGATGGAAAAGCGCCTTGCGCCAATGTTTATTGAGAATCGCGTCATTCGCGCCACGCGCTATGCGATTCGCTTTATGCCACCTGTCGCTATCTTTACGCTGTGCTGGCAAATTGCCCTTGGTGGGCAGCTTGGTCCGGCCGTCGCCACGGCGCTCTTTGCGCTGAGCCTGCCGATGCAGGGGCTGTGGTGGCTGGGTAAGCGTTCAATTACGCCATTACCGCCTACAATTTTACACTGGTTTTATGAAGTTCGCGGGAAACTTGAGGAAGCCGGACAGGCGCTGGCCCCGGTTGAAGGCAAGCCGGATTACCAGGCGCTGGCCGACACGCTCAAGCGCGCTTTTAAGCAACTTGATAAAACATTCCTTGATGACTTGTGATTGATCATCGAAACGACTAATAAAAGAAGGCACAGTAACAAACAGTTACCGTGTCTTTTTTTTAAAGTGCAATGCGCTACAGGAGTCGAAAGATGGAAATGACCCACGCTCAACGTCTGATTTTGTCTAACCAGTACAAGATGATGACCATGCTTGATCCCGATAACGCTGCGCGCTACAGCCGCCTGCAGACCATCGTCGAACGCGGGTTCGGCCTGCAGATGCGCGAACTGGATCGCGAATTTGGCGAGCTGAAGGAAGAAACCTGCCGCATCGTTATCGACATCATGGAGATGTACCACGCGCTGCATGTGTCCTGGACCAATCTTAAAGATCGGCAGTCTATTGACGAGCGCCGCGTAACATTCTTAGGCTTTGATGCGGCGACGGAAGCGCGCTATCTGAGCTATGTGCGCTTTATGGTGAACACCGAAGGGCGCTATACCCACTTTGATGCGGGTACCCACGGCTTCAACGCGCAGACCCCGATGTGGGAAAAATACCAGCGCATGCTGGGCGTATGGCACGCCTGCCCGCGCCAGTACCATTTAAGCAGCAACGAAATTCAACAAATCATTAATGCCTGACGGAGGTGCGTGTGCAGTGTAAAGGTTTTCTGTTTGATCTGGACGGTACGCTGGTGGATTCGCTGCCGGTTGTGGAGCGTTCGTGGTGCCATTGGGCCGACAGGCACGGCATCGACCATCAGGACGTACTGAATTTCATCCATGGCAAACAGGCCATTACCTCATTGCGGCACTTCTTGGCGGGGCGTTCTGAGGAGGAGATTCAGGCGGAGTTCAAATACCTTGAGCAGATTGAAGCCACCGATACCGACGGCATCACCGCGCTGCCCGGCGCGCGCGAATTGCTTGAGCACCTGAACGAAGCGCAGATCCCGTGGGCGATCGTTACCTCCGGCTCGATTCCCGTCGCCCATGCCCGCCATAAGGCAGCCGGTTTACCGAAGCCTGAGGTGTTCATTACGGCAGAGCGCGTCAAGCGCGGCAAGCCAGAGCCGGATGCGTTTCTGCTCGGCGCCGAGCTGCTGGGGCTTGCACCCGCGGACTGCGTGGTGGTGGAAGATGCCGCTGCGGGCGTGCTGGCCGGGCTGAACGCCGGCAGCCACGTCATCGCTGTGAACGTGCCGGCGGATTCTCTCCGGCTGGACGAGGCCGATTTTGTTCTGACCACGCTGACCGCGATTAACGTCTCGAAGGCACCCGACGGAGATGTAACCGTCTCGCTAAAAATGTAATCCCATGATTTAGCCCCACATTGCTGGGGCTTTTTTATGGCAAAATTCCGTCTCTTCCACTGACAAGGATACGTTGTGAACGGTGAACTGATTTGGGTCCTGAGCCTGCTGTTAATCGCCATCATTCTCTTTGCTACCGGCAAGGTGCGCATGGATGCCGTCGCCTTGTTCGTCATTGTCGCGTTTGTGCTGAGCGGCACGCTCACGCTGCCGGAGGCGTTCTCCGGTTTCAGCGATCCCAACGTTATTTTGATTGCCGCCCTGTTTATCATTGGCGATGGCCTGGTGCGCACCGGCGTGGCGACCATAATGGGCTCGTGGCTGGTGAAGGTGGCGGGCAGCAGCGAAACCAAAATGCTGATCTACCTGATGGTGACGGTTGCCGGGCTGGGGGCGTTTATGAGCTCGACGGGGGTCGTCGCGATCTTTATTCCGGTGGTGCTGAGCGTCTCCATGCGAATGCAGATTTCGCCGTCGCGCCTGATGATGCCCCTGAGCTTTGCCGGGCTGATCAGCGGCATGATGACGCTGGTGGCCACGCCGCCAAACCTCGTCGTCAACAGTGAACTGATCCGCGAAGGTCTGGAAGGGTTTAGCTTTTTTAGCGTCACTCCGCTGGGGCTGGTGATTCTGGTGATGGGCGTAGTCTATATGCTGCTGACCCGCTTTGCGCTGAAGGGCGAGAATCAGGATAAAAGCAAAGACGGCTGGAAAAGACGTACCTTCCGGGATCTGATTAAAGAGTACCGCCTTACCGGTCGCGCGCGCCGTCTCGCCATCCGCCCCGGTTCACCGATGATTGGGCAACGCCTGGACGACCTCAAGCTGCGCGAACGTTACGGTGCAAACGTGATTGGCGTGGAGCGCTGGCGGCGCTTTCGGCGCGTGATCGTGAACGTAAACGGCGTGTCCGAGTTTCGGGCGCGTGACGTGCTGCTGATTGATATGTCCACTGCAGAGGTGGATCTGCGCGAGTTTTGCACGGAACAGCTGCTGGAGCCGATGGTGCTTCGCGGCGAATATTTCTCCGATCAGGCGTTAGACGTGGGCATGGCAGAAGTATCGCTCATACCGGAATCAGAGTTGCTGGGTAAAACCGTTCGGGAAATGGGGTTCCGTACCCGCTATGGCCTGAACGTCGTGGGGCTGAAGCGCGACGGCGTGGCGATGGAAGGGGCAGTGGTCGATGAGCCGATCCTGCTGGGCGATATTTTCCTCGTTGTGGGCAACTGGAAGCTCATCAGCCAGCTTGGCCAGAAAGGCCGTGATTTCGTGGTGCTGAATATGCCCGTCGAAGAGAGCGACGCGTCACCTGCGCACAGCCAGGCGCCGCACGCCATTTTTTGCCTGGTGCTAATGGTGGCGCTGATGCTCACCGATGAAATCCCCAACCCGATCGCGGCAATTATCGCCTGCCTGCTGATGGGGAAATTCCGCTGTATTGACGCCGAAAGCGCGTATAAAGCCATTCACTGGCCAAGCATTATCCTTATCGTCGGGATGATGCCCTTTGCCCTGGCGCTGCAGAAAACAGGCGGGGTGGATCTGATCGTGAAAGGGCTGATGGACGTCGGCGGGGGCTATGGCCCGTATATGATGATGGTCTGTCTGTTTGTCATGTGCGCCTCGATCGGGCTGTTTATCTCTAATACCGCGACGGCGGTGCTGATGGCGCCGATCGCGCTGGCGATGGCGAAATCGATGGGCGTGTCGCCTTACCCGTTTGCGATGATGGTCGCCATGGCGGCCTCTGCGGCATTTATGACGCCGGTCTCTTCACCGGTGAATACGCTGGTGCTGGGGCCGGGGAACTATAAATTCAGCGACTTCGTGAAGATTGGCGTGCCGTTCACCGTGCTGGTGATGGTGGTGTGCGTGGTGTTGATACCGGTTTTATTCCCGTTTTAGCGTGAGCGCAGAAACGTAGGCCGGGTAAGGCGAAGCCGCCACCCGGCTAAAAATTACAACGGAGAGTCCTGGCTAATCTCATCCAGCGACAGATGGAAGCTCGGCACAAACACCTGCATAAAGTAATCCATCTCTTCGCTGCGGCGCGATTCCAGCGTTTTTTCCAGACGCGTTTTCGCCAGTAAAAACTCGTTGTTCCCCGCAGACAGCTCTTCCAGACACTTCAGGTAGGCGCAGAGCGCGTCGGCCTGCTTCACCAGCAGCTTCTCATCTTCAGTGTACTGATGCTCGTCGATCAACGGCTCAAAGATATCGCGCAGCTCCTCCGGCACCATTTCGATCAGCTTTTGTTGGGCAATTTTCTCGATGGCCTTATATTCCTGCGCAATCTGCGAATTGAAATATTTCACCGGCGTAGGCAGATCCCCGGTCAACACTTCTGACGCGTCGTGATACATCGCCAGCAGCGCAATGCGTTCAGCGTTCACCTGTCCGTTGAATTTGCGGTTTTTAATGGCGGCCAGGGCGTGAGCGACCATGGCGACCTGAAGGCTGTGCTCGGATACATTTTCGGTGCGCACGTTGCGCATCAGCGGCCAGCGGTTGATGAGCTTTAGGCGGGAGAGGTGGGCAAAGAAATGACTCTGACTCATAGGTTACCTTTTGTCTTTACTGCGACAGGCGTTCATTGTGCGGGGAGGGGAGGCAAGATGCAAATTTGCGGGTTTTGTAGGCCGGGCAAGCGCAGCGCCACCCGGCTGATAGTGAACGTTACTGATGGTAGCCAGAGAGGAAGCGCCCGAAGCGGCTGATGGCCATTTCGAGATCGTCTTCGCGCGGCAGGGTCACAATACGCACGTGATCCGGCCACGGCCAGTTAAACGCCGTACCCTGAACCAGCAGCACTTTTTCCTGCAGCAGGAAATCGAGCACCATCTTCTGGTCGTCGTGAATGTTAAAGCGCTTCGCGTCAATTTTCGGGAACATATACAGCGCGCCGTTCGGCTTCACGCAGGAGACGCCCGGAATGTCGTTGATCAGCTCCCACGCGCGGTTGCGCTGTTCGTACAGGCGGCCCCCGGGGACGATGAACTCGCTGATGCTCTGATAGCCGCCCAGCGCGGTCTGGATCGCATGCTGCGCCGGCACGTTGGCACAAAGGCGCATTGACGCCAGCATTTCCAGGCCTTCAATATAGCCTTTTGCGTGCTTTTTCGGGCCGTTCAGCACCATCCAGCCCTGGCGGAATCCCGCCACGCGGTAGGTTTTAGACAGGCCGTTGAAGGTAACGGTCAGCAGGTCCGGCGCCAGCGCGGCGATTGAGTGGTGCTGCGCCGCGTCGTACAGGATCTTGTCGTAAATTTCGTCCGCGAAGATGATCAGATTGTGCTGGCGGGCGAGCTCTACGATCTCCATCAGCAGCTCTTTTGAATACACCGCGCCCGTCGGATTGTTCGGGTTGATGATCACGATCCCGCGCGTGCGCGGCGTGATTTTGGCGCGGATATCATCCAGGTCCGGGAACCAGTCAGAGGATTCGTCGCACAGATAGTGCACGGCTTTCCCGCTGGAAAGGGACACTGCCGCCGTCCACAGCGGGTAGTCCGGCGCGGGGACCAGCATTTCGTCACCGCTGTTCAGCAGCGCCTGCATGGCCTGCACGATCAGTTCGGAGACGCCGTTGCCGATATAAATATCCTCAACGGTAACATCACGCATGCCGCGTGCCTGATAGTGCTGCATGATGGCTTTACGTGCGGAGTAGAGTCCTTTTGAATCGCAGTAGCCTTGTGCAGTGGGCAGGTTGCGGATCACATCAACCAGGATTTCATCCGGCGCTTCAAAACCAAACGGCGCGGGGTTACCAATGTTGAGCTTCAGAACCTTGTTGCCCTCTTCTTCAAGGCGCTTGGCCTCTTTCAGTACCGGGCCGCGAATGTCATAACAGACGTTATCTAATTTGCTGGATTTTTCGATAGGGGACATGAACCTTTAACCTTTTCGCTATTATTGCCACTCCCTGCCGTGGAAGTCAGCATGGAACAATGTACTCCCCCCTCGTCTGGTTTTGAAGGGTATACAGAAGAAGATTTCGTGCAATCGGTCAAAAGCTTTGTAATCTATATTACTGGCTGGTCGCCTTTTTAACATGCAAAAATCACGCTTTTAACATGTGTTATGGGTTAATATTCCATATGTTTGCGTTATGACTCTATTTTGTGTTGTGGAAAATAAAGCGTCAGGCGGAAAGCCACCATCAGTTTACCTGAGTGACATTTCGTAAAACCTGAACACTCCATTACGGCTTGATCTAATAGGACGTTCAGGCTAAAAGTTACTCATGTGAAATTAATGTTAAGTGTTATTAATGAATGACCTTAATCTAAATTAAACTTTATTTATTATTAACGATGAAAATGCAACTTTCGTTAATTTTAATAAAATTAGTTTTTCTGGCTGGCGACGGCCTTAAATCCTGAATAGTGCATTAAGACTTATAAATAAAGTGGATTTGGGTTAAGATGTCTTTCAGGGAAGCAGCGCTACGAAACGTTTTTTTCGTATTTCTGAACCTGCATCTCTGAATTAATCGATTGTTATTGTTATAGTTATCTCTGGCCGGACGGTGTGAAACACATCCAGCTACGTTGACAGCGCTGCGATAAAGATGGCAGAAAACGTATCGACCTTTAATGGAATTTACATAAACCTGCAAACATCTAAATATTCTGAACCTTTTAGAGAATAAAAATAACGTCATGAAACGTGATTTCTGACTGTTGATATAAGGCAGCACAATAACTATCTGTCAGGCAGTCTGCCGGGCCGGGACGCGAGGGAAACCTTCAGAGGGAATTGCTTAACTGTTACACACAGCTTCAACCCGGGCAGCTCCGCACGAGCAACCTGAAAGTGAATTGATATGATAAATGCAAATCGTCCGATAATGAATCTCGACCTCGATCTGCTGAGAACGTTTGTTGCGGTCGCCGATCTCAACACTTTTGCAGCAGCTGCTGCCGCAGTTTGCCGAACCCAGTCTGCCGTTAGCCAACAAATGCAGAGGCTGGAGCAGCTGGTCGGTAAAGAGCTTTTTGCCCGTCATGGGCGTAATAAGCTTTTAACTGAACACGGTATTCAGCTACTGGGTTATGCCAGGAAAATACTTCGCTTTAATGATGAAGCATGTATGTCTTTAATGTTTAGCAACCTTCAGGGGGTGTTAACCTTAGGGGCGTCTGATGAGTCTGCGGATACGATATTACCGTTCCTTCTTAATCGAATTAGTTCGGTTTATCCGAAGCTTGCGCTGGATGTGAGCGTCAAGCGTAATGCTTTTATGATTGAGATGCTGAAAGAGAACGAAGTTGACCTCGTGGTCACGACGCATCGCCCGGGGCAATTTGATTGCCTGACGCTGCGAACCTCTCCGACGCATTGGTATTGCGCCGCGGAATATGTTTTGCAAAAAGGGGAGCCTATACCGTTGGTTCTGCTTGATGAGCCGAGCCCGTTCCGCGATATGGTGCTCTCGGCGCTGAACGAAGCCAGCATTCCGTGGCGTCTGGCCTATGTTGCCTCTACGCTACCTGCGGTACGTGCTGCCGTTAAGGCTGGCCTTGGCGTTACGGCGCGTCCGGTGGAGATGATGAGCCCCGATTTGCGCGTGCTGGGTAAAAGCGATGGTCTTCCTGCTCTACCCGATACGGAATACCTGCTGTGCCATAACTCGTCGAGCGGCAATGAACTGGCGAAGCTGGTCTTTGACGCGATGGAAAACTACCATAATCCATGGCAGTACGAGCATGTTACTCCTGAAGGGGGGGACAACTCCCTCATCGTGGAAGGGGACTTTGAGTGATCAATCACTCAAAATTCTGGTAACAAAATGTAAGTGTAAAAAAGAGCCACTCGCGCGAATTTCGCGTGAAGTGGTTTTTTTTTGACAAAAATAACCCTAAGTTAAGCGCGGATTTTGTAAATAAGTCATATTTATCAATGTGGTAAATGTATTTGCGTGAAAAGTGCTCACTTTCTGTTCCAACTTCCATCACATCCCTCGCTTGTTAAAAAAACAGGAAATATGTTGCTGTTTTTTTGATTGAATTAACAAAAGCGTGTCTCAGATCAAGAAAATACTCCTATTTGGGGGGAGGAATCGTTCGCAAATCCTGTCAAAATAGGAGGGTTATTTTTTTTACTTCCAAAACGGACACGATTCAACAACATGCATTTGACGTAAAGTCATGTACCCACCAGGGTTAAAGGGCATGAAATGTTAATGAGAATCGCTCGATGTCATTTAATGTGAAGAAACCTTTGTTAAAGTTGACAAAAGGTTATAGAAAGGAGTAAAAAACCCCATCATTTTGCTGTCTATGTCTCATTTCTGACAGTTAGTGTAAGGTTATTTGTTCCTCCCCATGAATCGATGTGATGCCTATCTGCCAGCAAGAGCAGTGTTGTCGGTATCACTTTTGATGAGTAAGCAATGAGTATGTCAACATCCACAGAAGTCATCGCTCATCACTGGGCATTCGCAATCTTTCTTATTGTAGCCATTGGCCTGTGCTGCCTGATGTTAGTCGGCGGCTGGTTCCTGGGCGGTCGCGCCCGCGCAAGGCACAAAAACACACCTTTCGAATCAGGTATCGATTCCGTAGGTACCGCTCGCTTACGCCTGTCTGCCAAGTTCTACCTGGTAGCCATGTTCTTCGTCATCTTTGACGTGGAAGCGCTCTACCTTTTCGCATGGTCAACGTCCATTCGCGAAAGTGGTTGGGTGGGCTTTGTCGAGGCCGCAATTTTCATTTTAGTGTTACTGGCCGGCCTGGTTTATCTGGTGCGTATTGGCGCGCTGGACTGGACGCCTGCGCGTTCACGTCGCGAACAGATCAACCCGGAAAACAGTATCTCTAATCGTCAGCAGTAACAGCGAGGCAATAAGATGGATTATACGCTCACCCGCATAGATCCTAACGGTGAGAATGACCGTTACCCCCTGCAAAAACAGGAGATCGTAACCGACCCCCTGGAGCAAGAAGTCAATAAAAGCGTGTACATGGGCAAGCTCGAACATGCCATGCACGACATGGTCAACTGGGGTCGTAAGAACTCCATCTGGCCGTACAACTTTGGCCTTTCTTGCTGCTACGTTGAAATGGTGACGTCATTCACTGCGGTGCATGACGTTGCGCGTTTTGGGGCAGAAGTACTCCGTGCTTCCCCACGTCAGGCTGACCTGATGGTGGTGGCCGGTACGTGCTTTACCAAGATGGCGCCGGTCATTCAGCGTCTTTATGACCAGATGCTGGAGCCAAAGTGGGTTATCTCCATGGGCGCATGTGCAAACTCTGGCGGTATGTACGACATTTATTCTGTCGTGCAGGGCGTTGATAAGTTCATCCCGGTGGATGTCTACATCCCAGGCTGCCCGCCGCGCCCGGAAGCCTACATGCAGGCGCTGATGCTGCTGCAGGAGTCTATCGGTAAAGAACGCCGCCCGCTTTCATGGGTTGTTGGCGATCAGGGTGTGTATCGCGCGAACATGCAGTCTGAGCGCGAGCGTAAACGCGGTGAACGTATTGCCGTCACCAACCTGCGTACGCCTGACGAAATTTAATTTGCGCCTGTGGGCCTGGAGACTACCTTCGCATATCACTACTCAAATAGCGCGAAGCCAGGCTTAACAGTCACCACGGACCATTTGCAATGGTGAACAATATGACCGACTTAACCGCGCAAGAAGCCGCCTGGCAGACACGGGATCATCTGGATGACCCAGTCGTTGGCGAACTGCGCAACCGTTTTGGGCCGGATGCCTTTACTGTTCAGGCCACCCGTACCGGGGTACCCGTTGTTTGGGTGAAGCGTGAACAATTGCTGGAAGTGGTCGATTTCCTCAAGAAATTGCCGAAACCTTACGTCATGCTGTTTGACTTACACGGCATGGACGAACGTCTGCGTACGCACCGCCAGGGTCTCCCTGCTGCGGATTTTTCCGTTTTCTACCACCTGATCTCAATAGACCGCAACACGGATATCATGCTCAAGGTGGCATTGTCTGAAAACGACATGCATCTGCCGACGATCACCAAAATTTTCCCGAACGCGAACTGGTACGAGCGTGAAACCTGGGAAATGTTCGGCATGACCTTTGATGGCCACCCGCACCTGACGCGCATCATGATGCCGCAGACCTGGACCGGCCACCCGCTGCGTAAAGACTACCCGGCACGTGCAACCGAATTCGATCCGTTTGAGCTGACCAAAGCCAAGCAGGATCTGGAGATGGAAGCGCTGACCTTCAAGCCGGAAGACTGGGGCATGAAGCGCGGTACCGAAAACGAGGACTTCATGTTCCTCAACCTCGGTCCGAACCACCCGTCTGCGCACGGTGCATTCCGTATTATTCTTCAGCTTGACGGCGAAGAGATTGTCGACTGCGTGCCTGACATCGGCTACCACCACCGTGGCGCTGAGAAGATGGGCGAGCGTCAGTCCTGGCACAGCTACATTCCGTATACCGACCGTATCGAGTACCTCGGCGGCTGCGTAAACGAAATGCCCTACGTGCTGGCCGTTGAGAAGCTCGCGGGTATTACTACGCCGGATCGCGTCAACGTGATCCGCGTGATGCTCTCCGAGCTGTTCCGTATTAACAGCCACCTGCTCTACATCTCGACGTTCATTCAGGACGTCGGCGCGATGACGCCGGTCTTCTTCGCTTTTACCGATCGTCAGAAAATCTACGATCTGGTGGAAGCGATTACCGGTTTCCGTATGCACCCGGCCTGGTTCCGCATCGGCGGCGTGGCACACGATCTGCCGCGCGGCTGGGACCGTCTGCTGCGTGAGTTCCTCGACTGGATGCCGAAACGCCTGGCGTCTTACGAGAAAGCCGCACTGCGCAACACCATCCTGAAAGGCCGTTCACAGGGCGTTGCGGCCTACGGCGCGAAAGAAGCGCTGGAGTGGGGCACAACGGGCGCTGGCCTGCGTGCAACCGGTATTGATTTCGACGTGCGTAAAGCCCGTCCTTACTCTGGCTACGAGAACTTCGACTTTGAAGTCCCGGTAGGTGGCGGCGTTTCCGACTGCTACACCCGCGTGATGCTGAAAGTGGAAGAGCTGCGCCAGAGTCTGCGCATCCTTGAGCAGTGCCTCAACAACATGCCGGAAGGCCCGTTCAAGGCGGATCACCCGCTGACGACGCCGCCGCCGAAAGAGCGCACGCTGCAACATATCGAAACCCTGATCACCCACTTCCTGCAGGTTTCCTGGGGCCCGGTCATGCCGGCGCAGGAATCCTTCCAGATGGTGGAAGCGACCAAGGGTATCAACAGTTACTACCTGACCAGCGACGGCAGCACCATGAGCTACCGTACCCGCGTGCGTACGCCAAGCTTCGCGCACCTGCAGCAGATCCCAGCCGCCATCCGCGGCAGTCTGGTCTCCGACCTGATTGTGTATCTGGGTAGTATCGATTTTGTTATGTCAGATGTGGACCGCTAATTATGCACGAGAATCAACAACCACAGACCGAGGCTTTTGAGCTGAGTGAAGCAGAGCGTGCCGCCATTGAGCACGAGATGCACCACTACGAAGACCCGCGTGCGGCGTCCATTGAAGCGCTGAAAATCGTTCAGAAACAGCGTGGCTGGGTGCCGGACGGGGCGATCTACGAGATTGCAAAAGTGCTGGGTATTCCGGCAAGTGACGTAGAAGGCGTAGCCACGTTCTACAGCCAGATCTTCCGTCAGCCGGTGGGCCGCCATGTGATCCGCTACTGTGACAGCGTTGTCTGCCACATCACCGGTTATCAGGGCATTCAGGCTGCGATTGAGCAGAAGCTCAATATCAAGCCGGGCCAGACCACGTTCGATGGGCGCTTTACCCTGCTGCCAACCTGCTGCCTGGGTAACTGCGACAAGGGGCCGACCATGATGATTGATGAGGACACTCACAGCCATCTGACGCCGGAAGCGATTCCTGACCTGCTGGAGCAGTACAAATGAAAACGGTAATTCGTACTGCTGAGACGCATCCGCTGACCTGGCGTCTGCGCGATGATAAACAGCCGGTATGGCTTGAAGAATACGAAAGCAAAAACGGCTATGCCGGTGCGCGTAAAGCCCTTGGCGGCATGGCGCCGGATGAGATCGTTAACGCGGTGAAAGACGCTGGCCTGAAAGGGCGCGGCGGCGCGGGCTTCTCCACCGGTCTGAAATGGAGCCTGATGCCAAAAGATGAATCCATGAACATCCGTTACCTGCTGTGTAACGCCGATGAAATGGAGCCGGGCACCTATAAAGACCGCCTGCTGATGGAGCAGCTGCCGCACCTGCTGGTGGAAGGCATGCTGATCTCCGCGTTTGCGCTGAAAGCCTACCGTGGCTACATCTTCCTGCGCGGTGAGTACATCGAAGCGGCGGAAAACCTGCGTCGCGCGATTGCCGAAGCCACCGAAGCGGGACTGCTGGGCAAAAACATCCTCGGCACCGGCTTTGACTTCGAACTGTTCGTGCACACCGGTGCAGGGCGTTATATCTGCGGTGAAGAAACCGCGCTGATTAACTCCCTGGAAGGCCGCCGCGCGAACCCGCGCTCCAAGCCACCGTTCCCGGCAAGCTCCGGCGTGTGGGGTAAGCCGACCTGCGTAAACAACGTCGAAACCCTGTGTAACGTTCCAGCTATCCTCGCTAACGGCGTGGAGTGGTATCAGGGCATCTCCTCAAGCAAAGATGCCGGTACCAAGCTGATGGGCTTTTCTGGTCGCGTTAAAAATCCTGGCGTCTGGGAACTGCCGTTCGGTACCACCGCACGTGAAATTCTTGAAGACTACGCGGGCGGCATGCGCGATGGACTGAAATTCAAAGCCTGGCAGCCGGGTGGGGCAGGGACTGACTTCCTGACCGAAGCCCACCTTGACCTGCCGATGGAATTCGAAAGCATTGGTAAAGCGGGCAGCCGTCTGGGTACGGCGCTGGCGATGGCCGTCGACCACGAGATCGGCATGGTCTCGCTGGTGCGTAACCTGGAAGAGTTCTTCGCCCGCGAGTCCTGCGGCTGGTGTACGCCGTGCCGTGACGGTCTGCCGTGGAGCGTGAAGATCCTGCGCGCAATCGAACGTGGCGAAGGCCAGCCTGGTGATATCGAGACGCTTGAGCAACTGTGTCGATTCTTAGGGCCGGGTAAAACCTTCTGCGCACACGCGCCGGGTGCCGTCGAGCCGCTGCAGAGCGCGATTAAATATTTCCGCGACGAATTCGAAGCAGGCATCAAGCAGCCGTTCAGCAATACCCATTCAATCAATGGTATTCAGCCGAACCTGCTGAAAGCGCGCTGGTAGCTCCCCCTCACCCCGGCCCTCTCCCTCAAGGGAGAGGGAGAAAAACGGGCTGAGGGTGATAAAAAGAATTTTGATTAACGCTCGAAGCAATTCGAGCCAACTGGAAGCATGCTAATGGCTACGATTCATGTAGACGGCAAAGAATACGAAGTCAACGGGGCGGACAACCTGCTAGAAGCTTGTCTGTCTCTTGGCCTCGATATTCCGTACTTTTGCTGGCATCCGGCGCTGGGCAGCGTCGGTGCTTGCCGCCAGTGTGCGGTGAAGCAATATCAAAACGCGGAAGACACGCGTGGTCGCCTGGTAATGTCCTGTATGACGCCAGCCACCGAAGGCACCTTTATTTCGATTGATGACGAAGAAGCCAAACAGTTCCGCGAAAGCGTGGTGGAATGGTTGATGACCAACCACCCGCACGACTGTCCGGTTTGTGAAGAGGGCGGTAACTGCCACCTTCAGGATATGACCGTCATGACCGGTCACAGCTTCCGTCGCTATCGCTTTACCAAGCGTACCCACCGTAACCAGGATCTGGGGCCGTTCATCTCACACGAAATGAACCGCTGCATCGCCTGCTACCGCTGCGTGCGTTACTACAAAGACTACGCGGACGGTCAGGATCTGGGCGTCTATGGCGCACATGACAACGTCTACTTTGGTCGTCCGGAAGACGGTACGCTTGAGAGCGAATTCTCCGGTAACCTGGTAGAAATCTGCCCGACCGGCGTATTCACGGATAAAACCCACTCCGAGCGCTACAACCGTAAATGGGACATGCAGTTTGCGCCAAGCATCTGCCAGCAGTGTTCCCTCGGCTGTAACACCAGTCCGGGTGAGCGTTACGGCGAACTGCGCCGTATCGAAAACCGTTACAACGGTACCGTTAACCACTACTTCCTCTGCGACCGCGGTCGTTTCGGCTATGGCTATGTGAACCTGAAAGACCGTCCGCGTCAGCCGGTTCAGCGCCGTGGCGACGACTTCATTACCCTGAACGCCGAGCAGGCGATGCAGGGCGCGGCGGATATTCTGCGCCAGTCGAAGAAAGTGATTGGTATCGGCTCCCCGCGCGCCAGCATCGAAAGCAACTTTGCGCTGCGCGAGCTGGTTGGGGCGGAAAACTTCTATACCGGTATCGCCCAGGGCGAGCAGGAACGTCTGCAGCTGGTACTGAAGGTGCTTCGTGAAGGCGGGATTCATACCCCGGCGCTGCGCGAAATCGAATCCTACGATGCGGTGCTGGTGCTGGGTGAAGACCTGACGCAGACCGGCGCACGCGCGGCTCTGGCGGTTCGCCAGGCGGTGAAGGGTAAAGCACGTGAAATGGCAGCGGCGCAGAAAGTGGCCGACTGGCAGATTGCGGCGATCCTCAACATCGGCCAGCGCGCCAAGCATCCTCTGTTTGTGACCAACGTCGACAACACCCGTCTGGACGACATCGCCGCGTGGACCTACTGCGCGCCGGTTGAAGATCAGGCGCGTCTTGGCTTTGCGATTGCCCACGCGCTGGACAACAACTCTCCGTCGGTTGAGCTGGATCGCGACCTGCAGAACAAGGTCGACGTGATTGTTCAGGCCCTGGCGGGTGCGAAGAAACCGCTGATTATTTCCGGTACCAACGCCGGCAGCGCCGAGATTATCCAGGCAGCCGCCAACGTTGCCAAAGCCCTGAAAGGCCGCGGTGCGGACGTCGGTGTGACCATGATTGCCCGTGCGGTGAACAGCATCGGTCTGGGCATGATCGGCGGCGGCTCGCTGGAAGAAGCGTTAAGCGAACTGGAATCCGGTTCTGCCGACGCCGTTGTGGTGCTGGAAAACGACCTGCATCGCCACGCTTCTGCGGCACGCGTTGACGCCGCGCTCTCAAAAGCGCCGCTGGTAATGGTTATCGACCATCAGCGCACCGCGATCATGGACAAAGCGCACCTGGTGCTCTCTGCGGCAAGCTTCGCAGAAAGCGACGGTACGGTGATCAACAACGAAGGCCGCGCGCAGCGCTTCTTCCAGGTTTACGACCCGGCCTACTACGACAGCAACACCGTGATGCTGGAAAGCTGGCGCTGGCTGCACTCCCTGCACAGCACCGTGCAGAGCCGTGAAGTGGACTGGACGCAGCTCGACCACGTTATCGACGCGGTAGTAGAAAAACTGCCTCAGCTGGCCGGCATCAAAGATGCGGCACCTGACGCAAGCTTCCGCATTCGCGGCCAGAAACTGGCGCGTGAGCCGCACCGCTACAGCGGTCGGACCGCCATGCGCGCCAACATCAGCGTGCACGAACCGCGTCAGCCGCAGGACAAAGACACTATGTTTGCCTTCTCCATGGAAGGGAACAACCAGCCGTCTGCGCCGCGCTCTCAGGTTCCGTTCGCATGGGCACCAGGCTGGAACTCCCCGCAGGCATGGAACAAGTTCCAGGCTGAAGTGGGCGGCTCCCTGCGCCACGGCGATCCGGGCGTGCGCCTGATTGAAGCCTCTGAAACCGGTCTGGACTTCTTCACCACCGTTCCGGCGAGCTTCGAGGCTCAGGACGGTAACTGGCGTATCGCGCCGTACTACCATCTGTTCGGTAGCGACGAAATGTCCCAGCGTTCTCCGGTCTTCCAGACCCGTATGCCGCAGCCGTACATCAAGCTCAACCCGGCGGACGCCGCGAAGCTTGGCGTTAACGCGGGTGCGAACATTGCCTTCAGCTATGACGGCCAGACAATCAGCCTGCCGCTGATTATCTCCGAAGGTCTGACAGCGGGGCAGGTGGGTCTGCCGATGGGTATGCCAGGCATCGCGCCGGTACTGGCGGGTGCGCGTCTTGATAACCTGCAGGAGGCAATAGCATGAGTTGGTTAACGCCGGATCTTATCGACATTCTGCTGAGCATTCTGAAAGCAGTCGTTATCCTGCTGGTGGTGGTCACCTGCGGCGCGTTCATGAGCTTTGGTGAACGTCGTCTGCTCGGTCTGTTCCAGAACCGTTACGGACCGAACCGCGTGGGCTGGGGTGGTTCACTCCAGCTGGTCGCGGACATGATCAAGATGTTCTTTAAAGAGGACTGGATCCCGCGCTTCTCGGACCGCGTGATCTTTACTCTGGCACCGATGATCGCCTTCACCTCGCTGCTGCTGGCGTTTGCTATCGTTCCGGTCAGCCCGACCTGGGTGGTCGCTGACCTGAACATCGGCATTCTGTTCTTCCTGATGATGGCAGGCCTCGCGGTTTACGCGGTCCTGTTCGCAGGCTGGTCCAGTAACAACAAATACTCGCTGCTGGGTGCAATGCGTGCTTCCGCGCAGACGCTGAGCTACGAAGTGTTCCTGGGGCTATCCCTGATGGGCGTGGTGGCGCAGGCCGGTTCATTTAATATGACCGACATCGTCAACAACCAGGCCGACATCTGGAACGTTATCCCGCAGTTCTTTGGGTTTATTACCTTTGCTATCGCGGGCGTGGCGGTGTGTCACCGTCACCCGTTTGACCAGCCAGAAGCCGAACAGGAACTGGCCGACGGTTACCACATTGAATATTCCGGCATGAAGTTCGGCCTGTTCTTCGTGGGCGAGTACATCGGTATCGTCACCATTTCCGCGTTGATGGTAACGCTGTTCTTTGGTGGCTGGCATGGCCCGTTCTTACCGCCGTTCATCTGGTTCGCGCTGAAAACCGCGTTCTTCATGATGATGTTCATTTTGATTCGTGCGTCCTTACCGCGTCCGCGTTATGACCAGGTAATGTCCTTCGGCTGGAAAGTGTGCCTGCCGCTGACGCTCGTCAACTTGTTGGTAACGGCGGCTGTCATTCTCTGGCAGCAGCCATAAGGGGCTTTGAGATCATGACCTTAAAAGAATTATTGGTAGGTTTCGGCACCCAGGTACGCAGTATCTGGATGATCGGCCTGCACGCGTTTGCCAAACGCGAAACCCAGATGTACCCGGAAGAGCCGGTATATCTGCCGCCGCGCTACCGCGGCCGTATCGTGCTGACGCGCGATCCGGACGGCTCCGAGCGCTGCGTTGCCTGTAACCTGTGTGCGGTAGCGTGTCCGGTAGGCTGTATCTCTCTGCAGAAAGCAGAGACGGTAGACGGCCGCTGGTATCCTGAGTTCTTCCGCATCAACTTCTCACGCTGCATCTTCTGCGGTCTGTGTGAAGAAGCGTGCCCAACCACGGCGATTCAGCTGACTCCAGACTTCGAGCTGGGTGAGTACAAGCGTCAGGACCTGGTGTACGAGAAAGAGGATCTGCTGATTTCCGGTCCGGGCAAATACCCGGAATATAACTTCTACCGGATGGCGGGTATGGCAATCGACGGCAAAGATAAGGGCGAAGCAGAGAACGAAGCTAAGCCTATCGACGTCAAGAGCCTGTTACCGTAAGGAGAGGGCAATGGAATTCGCTTTTTATATCTGTGGCCTTATCGCCATCCTGGCTACGCTGCGAGTGATCACGCACACCAATCCGGTGCATGCGCTGCTGTACTTAATCATTTCGCTGCTGGCCATTTCTGGGGTGTTCTTTGCGCTGGGCGCGCACTTCGCCGGTGCGCTGGAAATCATCGTCTACGCCGGTGCCATCATGGTGCTGTTCGTGTTCGTGGTGATGATGCTGAACCTGGGCGGCTCTGAAATTGAGCAGGAACGTCAGTGGCTTAAACCGCAGGTGTGGATTGGTCCGGCAATTTTGTCGGCCATCATGCTGGTGGTGATTGTTTACGCCATTCTGGGCGTGAACGATCAGGGCATCGACGGCACGCCAATCAGCGCTAAGGCTGTGGGCATCGCCCTGTTTGGCCCGTACGTTCTGGCGGTTGAACTGGCGTCAATGCTGCTGCTGGCGGGCCTGGTTGTTGCCTTCCACGTCGGTCGTGAAGAGCGCATTGGTGAGGTGCTGAGCAACCGCACCGATGACCGCGCGAAGAGAAAAACGGAGGAGCGCGCATGATCCCCTTAACACATGGACTGATCCTCGCTGCGATTTTGTTCGTTCTGGGCTTAACCGGTCTGGTTATCCGCCGCAATCTGCTGTTTATGCTGATCGGTCTGGAAATCATGATTAACGCCTCCGCGCTGGCCTTCGTGGTCGCCGGGAGCTACTGGGGCCAGGCCGACGGTCAGGTGATGTACATTCTCGCCATCAGCCTTGCGGCTGCCGAAGCGAGTATTGGCCTGGCGCTGTTGCTGCAGCTCCATCGTCGCCGCCAGAACCTGAACATCGATTCAGTAAGTGAGTTGCGTGGATGAACATGCTTGCCTTAACCATTATTTTTCCGCTGATTGGCTTCGTGCTGCTGGCGTTTTCTCGCGGCCGCTGGTCTGAGAATCTGTCTGCGACCGTGGGCATCGGCTCCATCGGTCTGGCTGCGCTGGTCACGGCGTATGCGGGTATCGACTTCTTAAATAGCGGACGTCAGCCTTTCAGCGTGCCGCTGTGGACCTGGATGTCGGTCGGTGATTTCAACATCGGTTTCAACCTGGTGCTGGATGGTCTGTCTCTGACCATGCTCTCCGTGGTCACCGGCGTGGGCTTCCTGATCCACATGTTCGCCTCCTGGTATATGCGCGGTGAAGAGGGGTATTCCCGCTTCTTCGCCTACACCAACCTGTTTATCGCCAGCATGGTTGTTCTGGTGTTGGCCGATAACCTGCTGCTGATGTACCTGGGCTGGGAAGGCGTGGGTCTGTGTTCATACCTGCTGATCGGCTTCTACTACACCGATCCGAAGAATGGCGCAGCGGCCATGAAGGCGTTCGTCGTGACCCGCGTGGGTGACGTGTTCCTCGCTTTCGCGCTGTTCATTCTTTACAACGAACTGGGCACGCTGAACTTCCGCGAAATGGTGGAACTGGCGCCGGCGCACTTCGAAGCAGGCAACAACATGCTGTGGTGGGCAACGCTGATGCTGCTGGGTGGTGCCGTGGGTAAATCCGCGCAGCTGCCGCTGCAGACGTGGCTGGCCGACGCGATGGCGGGTCCTACCCCGGTCTCCGCGCTGATCCACGCCGCGACCATGGTCACCGCCGGTGTCTACCTGATTGCGCGTACCCATGGCCTGTTCCTGATGACCCCGGAAATTCTGCATCTGGTGGGTATCGTGGGCGCGGTCACGCTGGTGCTGGCAGGCTTTGCCGCGCTGGTGCAGACCGACATCAAGCGCGTTCTCGCGTACTCCACCATGAGCCAGATTGGCTACATGTTCCTGGCGCTGGGCGTTCAGGCGTGGGACGCGGCCATTTTCCACCTGATGACGCACGCGTTCTTTAAAGCGCTGCTGTTCCTCTCGTCCGGTTCCGTGATCCTGGCCTGCCACCACGAGCAGAACATCTTCAAGATGGGCGGACTGCGTAAGTCCATCCCGCTGGTGTATGTCTGCTTCCTGGTAGGCGGCGCGGCGCTGTCGGCGCTGCCGCTGATTACCGCAGGCTTCTTCAGTAAGGACGAAATCCTTGCGGGTGCCATGGCGAATGGTCATATCAATCTGATGGTAGCGGGTCTGGTCGGTGCGTTCATGACCTCCCTGTATACCTTCCGTATGATTTTCATCGTATTCCACGGTAAAGAACAAATTCACGCTCACGCAGGGAAGGGGATCACCCACCACCTGCCGCTGATTGTGCTGCTGGTACTCTCCACCTTCGTTGGCGCGATGATTGTGCCACCGCTGCAGGGCGTACTCCCGGCAACAACCGAGCTTGAGCACGGTCGCGTTCTGACGCTTGAAATCACCTCCGGCGTGGTCGCTATCGCGGGCATCCTGATTGCGGCATGGCTGTGGCTGGGCAAACGTACGCTGGTGACTGCCGTTGCCAACAGTGCGCCAGGCCGTCTGCTGGGCACCTGGTGGTACAACGCGTGGGGCTTCGACTGGCTGTACGACATGATCTTCGTTAAGCCGTTCCTGGGCATCGCGTGGCTGCTGAAGCGCGATCCGCTGAACAGCCTGATGAACATCCCGGCGATCCTGTCCCGCTTTGCAGGTAAAGGCCTGCTGTACAGCGAGAACGGTTACCTGCGCTGGTATGTGGCGTCCATGAGCATCGGTGCGGTTGTTGTGCTGGCGCTGTTGATGGTGTTGCGTTGATCGTTAAGTGAATTTTATTCGAATTCGTTGAAAATCAGGCCCCTGCTGGGGGCCTTAAAAAGGAATGTAAATCGCCATGTTACTACCCTGGCTAATATTAATTCCCTTCATCGGCGGCTTCCTGTGCTGGCAGACTGAACGCTTTGGCGTGAAGATGCCGCGCTGGATCGCGCTGATCACCATGGGATTGACGCTCGCGCTTGGCCTGCAACTGTGGTTGCAGGGCGGTTACTCACTGACCCAGTCTGCGGGTATTCCGCAGTGGCAGTCTGAGTTTATCCTGCCGTGGATCCCACGTTTCGGCATTACGATCCACCTGGCAATCGACGGCCTGTCGCTGCTGATGGTGGTGCTGACCGGCCTCCTCGGCGTTCTGGCGGTACTCTGCTCCTGGCGAGAAATCGAAAAATACCAGGGCTTCTTCCACCTGAACCTGATGTGGATCCTGGGCGGCGTGATCGGCGTGTTCCTTGCCATCGACATGTTCCTGTTCTTCTTCTTCTGGGAGATGATGCTGGTGCCGATGTACTTCCTGATCGCGCTGTGGGGCCACAAGGCGTCCGACGGTAAAACGCGCATCACGGCGGCAACCAAGTTCTTCATCTACACCCAGGCGAGCGGTCTGGTCATGCTGATTGCTATCCTGGCGCTGGTGTTCGTTCACTACAACGCGACCGGCGTCTGGACCTTCAACTACGAAGAGCTGCTGAAGACCCCGATGTCTCACGGCGTGGAATACCTGCTGATGCTGGGCTTCTTCATCGCCTTCGCGGTGAAAATGCCGGTGGTTCCGCTGCACGGCTGGCTGCCAGACGCGCACTCCCAGGCGCCAACGGCGGGTTCCGTTGACCTGGCGGGCATCTTGCTGAAAACCGCGGCCTACGGCCTGCTGCGTTTCGCACTGCCGCTGTTCCCGAACGCCTCCGCAGAGTTCGCACCGATTGCCATGTGGCTCGGCGTGATCGGTATCTTCTACGGCGCGTGGATGGCCTTCACGCAGTACGACATCAAGCGTCTGATTGCCTACACCTCCGTTTCCCATATGGGCTTCGTGCTGATTGCCATCTACACCGGCAGCCAGCTGGCGTATCAGGGCGCGGTCATTCAGATGATTGCGCACGGTCTCTCCGCAGCCGGTCTGTTCATTCTGTGCGGTCAGCTGTACGAACGTCTGCACACCCGCGACATGCGTATGATGGGCGGCCTGTGGGGCAAAATGAAATGGCTGCCTGCGCTCTCCATGTTCTTCGCGGTGGCGACGCTGGGTATGCCGGGCACCGGTAACTTCGTCGGCGAATTTATGATTCTGTTCGGCAGCTTCAAGGTGGTTCCGATGATTACCGTCATCTCCACCTTTGGCCTGGTGTTTGCTTCCGTTTACTCGCTGGCGATGCTGCATCGCGCCTACTTCGGTAAAGCGAAGAGCGAAATTGTTGCAAAAGAACTGCCGGGGATGTCGCTGCGCGAGCTGTTCATCATCCTGCTGCTGGTCGTACTGCTGGTGCTGCTGGGCTTCTATCCGCAGCCGATTCTGGATACCTCGCATTCCGCGATGGGTAACATCCAGCAGTGGTTTGTTAATTCTGCTTCTACTACAAGGCCGTAATTCGCCATGACAATAACTCCACAACAACTGATCGCGCTGCTACCGCTGCTGATCGTCGGATTGACGGTGGTGGTTGTGATGCTCTCCATTGCGTGGCGACGCAATCACTTCCTGAATGCGACCCTGTCCGTTTTGGGTCTGAACGCTGCGTTAGTCTCCCTCTGGTTTGTTGGCCAGGCGGGCGCGATGGACGTCACGCCGCTGATGCGCGTTGACGGTTACGCCATGCTGTACACCGGTCTGGTGCTGCTGGCGAGCCTGGCAACCTGCACCTTTGCGTACCCGTGGCTTGAAGGCTACAACGACAACAAAGAAGAGTTTTACCTGCTGGTACTGATTGCCGCACTGGGCGGCATTCTGCTGGCGAACGCGAACCACCTGGCCGCGCTGTTCCTCGGTATTGAGCTGATCTCACTGCCGCTGTTCGGCCTGATTGGTTACGCCTTCCGCCAGAAGCGCTCTCTGGAAGCGGCGATCAAATACACCATCTTGTCCGCTGCCGCGTCGTCGTTCCTGCTGTTCGGTATCGCGCTGCTGTACGCACAGACGGGGAATCTCTCCTTCCTGGCCATCGGCAAGAGCCTCGGCGACGGCATGCTGCACGAGCCGCTGCTGCTGGCGGGTCTGGGCATGATGATCGTGGGCCTCGGCTTCAAGCTCTCTCTGGTGCCGTTCCACCTGTGGACGCCAGACGTATACCAGGGCGCTCCGGCGCCGGTGTCGACCTTCCTGGCGACGGCGAGCAAAATCGCTATCTTCGGTGTGGTGATGCGTCTGTTCCTGTACGCGCCGGTAGGTGACAGTGAAGCGGTTCGCGTGGTGCTGGGCATTATCGCGTTCGTCTCCATCATCTTCGGTAACCTGATGGCGCTGAGCCAGACCAACATCAAGCGTCTGCTGGGCTACTCGTCTATCTCCCACCTGGGCTACCTGCTGGTGGCGCTGATTGCGCTCCAAAGCGGCGAGATGTCGATGGAAGCCGTGGGCGTGTATCTGGCGGGTTACCTGTTCAGCAGCCTCGGCGCCTTCGGCGTGGTGAGCCTGATGTCCAGCCCGTACCGTGGCCCGGATGCAGATTCACTGTTCTCCTACCGCGGTCTGTTCTGGCACCGTCCGATTCTATCTGCGGTGATGACGGTGATGATGCTCTCGCTGGCCGGTATCCCGATGACGCTGGGCTTTATCGGTAAGTTCTACGTGCTGGCCGTCGGTGTTAATGCGGGTCTGTGGTGGCTGACGGCGGGTGTCGTTATCGGCTCCGCGATTGGTCTCTACTACTACCTGCGCGTTGCCGTGAGCCTGTACCTGAGCGCGCCTCAGCAGCTCAACCGCGATGCGCCGACCAACTGGCAGTACAGCGCCGGGGGGATTGTGGTACTGATCTCCGCGCTGCTGGTGCTGATCTTCGGTATCTATCCGCAGCCGCTGATTGATATCGTGCAGCGAGCGATGCCATTAATGTAAAAACAAAAAACCCGCCTCGGCGGGTTTTTTATTGCCCAGCGGCGCTACGCTTGCAGGGCCTACGGGTTTTGTAGGTCGGGTAAGCGAAGCGCCACCCGACTAAGCCAGCTGCTTCCGGCTGATCAACGGCCCGTCTATCTTCTTCATCGAGCGGTCCAGCACTTCCTCAATCACCGACGACAGCTCGTTCAGCTCAAACTTCGCCACGTAGCCGTCGGCCTTCACCTTGCGAATATGATCCTCGTTGGCGTTGCCGGACAGAGATGAGTGGATCACCACCGGAATATCCTTCAGGAACGGATCGGTCTTGATTTTGCGCGTCAGCGTAAAGCCGTCCATCTCCGGCATTTCCAGGTCGGTCAGCACCAGCGCGATTTTATCGGTGATCGGCACGCCCTCGGCCTGAGCCTGCGCGGCCAGCACGCCAATTTTCTCCCACGCGTCCTTCCCGGTGATGTGCAGCTGGGCCGGGATTTCCATCGCCTGCAGGCCTTTCTCCAGCATCGAGCGCGCCACTTTGGAGTCTTCCGCCACAATGGCGACCGAGCCCGGCTTGATGTTGAATTTGGTGGTTTTCAGGTTGGTGGCGTGCAGGTCGTGGTTCGCCGGGGTGATGTCATACAGGATCTGCTCAACGTCCAGAACCATCGCCAGATCGTTGGTATCGGTCTTCTCGTCGAGGCAGGCGATGCTGGTGATGTAGCGCCCGCTGACGGCGGTTTCGGCGGCGTGAACCTGCTTCCAGTCGAGACGCATGATGTTCTCAACGGACTCCACGGCAAACGCCTGCACGCTGCGGGCGTATTCGGTGATCAGCAAAATGTTCAGTCCGGTCGTCGGTTTGCACCCGGCGACGGCAGCGAGGTCAATGACCGGGATCACCTGGTCGCGAATGTTCACCATCCCCATCAGCGGCGACTTCATGCCGGCGGGTTTGGTGAACTCCGGCATCGGCACGATTTCGCGCAGCTTGAACACGTTAATGCCAAACAGCTCGGATTTGTTTTCGTTCAGAGAGGTGCCAAGACGGAACAGCAACAGTTCAAAACGGTTGGACAGGGTGAGATTCGCCCTGTCATCAATATCTTTCTGGAAATTATCCATTCTACCCTCAAGAGAAATGCTGACCTTTTAATCGTTATCGGCATCCTGAGGGAAAAATGAAGGACTAAACGCTGACCTGAGTAAAATCTTCCGCCAGCACGCACTCAGAGAACACCTCGCGGCACTCTGCCAGCAGGCGTTCACATCCCTGCGCGTCGTAGCGTGAGCTTACGTGAGTGACGATCAGCTTCCCGACGCCCGCCTCACGCGCCAGCCGTGCAGCCTGGCGCGTCGAGCTATGGCCGCGACCGTTGGCTTTCTCTTCCATCGCCGCTTCCAGCGTGGCTTCGTGCACCATGACGTCCACGCTCTGAGCCAGCGAAAGCGCAGCGGCACAAGGTGCTGTATCACCAAAAATTGCCAGCTTTTTCCCCGGCTGAGGCGCAGAAAGATAGTCCTGCCCGTTCACCGCGCGCCCGTCTTCCAGCGTGACGGTTTCGCCCTGCTTCAGGCGCTGGAAGAGCGGGCCCGGCTTCACGCCGTCGGCGATTAACGCAGCGGCGTTTAGCGCGCCGGGTTTATCCTGCTCCTCTATGCGGTAGCCGTAGCACTCAACCGGATGATTCAGCGGATAGGCGGTCACCCTGTAATCGCCGTCATCGAACGCCAGACCTTCTGCAATCTCGACAACCTCCAGCGGATAATCCGTCCACGAGCCGCTCAGGCGCAGCGTGGTTTCAACAAACTCGGCAATACCTTTCGGACCGTAGATCGTGAGCGGATGCGCAATGCCCGCCATCGAGCGGCTGCACAGCAGGCCGGGCAGGCCAAAAAGATGATCGCCGTGCAGGTGGGTGATAAAAATCTTGTCCAGCTTGCCCGGATGGTACGCGGTGCGCAGCAGCTGGTGCTGCGTCCCTTCACCGCAGTCAAACAGCCACAGCCCGCCGCGGGTGGGATGCTGCAAATCCAGCAGGATTGCCGTCACATTTCGCGACCGGGTCGGCACGCCAGCGGACGTACCCAGAAAAATCAGTTCCATAACGCAATCAGCCCTTTGCCGAATGGGAAGGGGTTTAGTATAACGTGATGAACCCCAGGAAGGAGACAGACATGATTCAGTGGCAAGATTTACACCATAGCGAGCTTACCGTTCAGTCACTTTACGCGCTGTTAAAACTGCGCTGCGAAGTGTTTGTTGTAGAACAAACCTGCCCGTATCTGGATATCGACGGTGATGACCTGGTCGGAGAAAACCGCCATGTACTCGGCTGGCGCGATAACGAGCTGGTGGCGTATGCGAGGATTCTGAAAAGCGCCGATGATTTTGAGCCGGTGGTCATTGGCCGGGTCATCATTAGCGGCAACGCGCGCGGCGAAAAGCTGGGCTATCAGCTGATGGAAAAAACGCTCTCATCCTGCGAAAAACAGTGGCCTGACAGGGCGTTATACCTGGGCGCGCAGGCACATCTTCAGTCATTCTATGCGCACTTTGGCTTTGCCCCGGTGACCGACGTTTACGACGAGGATGGCATACCGCACGTTGGCATGGCGCGGGAAGCGAAGCAGGCGTAATCGCACGTCGTTGGCTATAGTTAGCGGACTGGTGTAACAACATGGAGAAAAATATGTCATTTCAATCCTGGGATACCCGTATCGACGACGACCTGGCCTTGCTGAGCGAAACGCTGGAAGAGGTGCTGCGTTCGTCGGGCGACCCTGCCGATCAGAAGTATATTGAGCTGAAGGCGCGTGCCGAACAGGCGCTGCATGAAGTGAAAAACCGCGTCAGCCATGCGTCTGACAATTACTACTACCGGGCCAAAAAAGCGGTATATCGTGCCGATGATTACGTGCATGAGAAACCGTGGCAAGGCATCGGCGCAGGTGCCGCCGTGGGGCTGGTGCTGGGGCTACTGTTAGCCCGCCGTTAACGGCGCTTAAAAACCTTAACCACTCCCTATACGTGGGTACTGCTATTTTCGGTCAGTACCCCGTATAATGCGAGGTTTCAACAGGGAGAGGTTCGCGTGCATTCGATTTTCCTCGCGCTGGAACGTCTGCGCAGCCAGCTTGCGCAAGCGCTACCCGCTACACCCGGTATGCGTCATTTCGACGTCTCTTTCCCATTGAACGATGCTTTCGATCCCCTGGCCTGGCTGGGTGCTCAGCAAATCTATCCTCAATTCTACTGGCAGCAGCGCAACGGTGATGAAGAACTCGCCGCGCTCGGTGCCGTTGCCCACTTTGACGCACTCTCGTCGGCCTCGCAGTTTTTGCAGCAGCAGAACGCGGCGCCCGATACGCGCATCTGCGGCCTTAACGCCTTTAATCCTGAGCAGGGGAACCTGTTTTTACCGCGCCTGCTCTGGCGACGTCAGGGCGGGGCTGCCACGTTGCGCCTGCAGCTGTGGAGCGACAGCTCGCTTGCGGACGATGCGATCGTCGCGCAGGCATTTTTACTCCAGCTCCGGGACGCTAGCCCCATCCGCCCGCTGTCGGTGCAGGTTATACAGGAGAGGCATCAGCCGCAAAAATCCGTATGGCTGCGTCTTATCCACCAGGCAACGGACGCTATCGCGCGCGGTAATTTTGAAAAGGTGGTGCTCGCCAGGGCCACCGATCTGCAGCTCAATCAATCCCTTAACGCCGTTGCGTTGATGGCCGCCAGCCGCGCGCTCAATTTAAACTGCTATCATTTTTGCATGGTATTTGATGCCCGCAGCGCGTTTCTCGGCTCCACGCCGGAGCGCCTGTGGCGGCGTCGCGGCACCCTGCTGCGCACCGAGGCGCTGGCAGGAACGGTTGCCGGCCACGGCGACGATAGCCAGGCGCAAAAGCTGGGCGACTGGCTGATGAAAGATGATAAAAATCAGCGTGAAAATATGCTGGTGGTGGAGGATATCTGCGAGCGATTGCAGCATCATACCCGCACCCTTGAGGTGCTGCCCGCCCAGGTTGTACGCCTGCGTAAGGTCCAGCACCTGCGCCGCTGTATCTGGACCGCGCTAAAACAGGCCGACGATGCGCTGTGCCTGCACGTGCTACAGCCGACGGCGGCCGTCGCCGGGCTACCGCGTCAGGCGGCGCGCGAATTTATTGATGATGTCGAACCCTTCGATCGCGAGTGGTATGCCGGATCGGCCGGGTATCTGTCGCCCGAGCAAAGCGAGTTCTGTGTGGCGCTACGCTCCGCGCGCGTTCAGGATGCTCAGCTTCGGCTCTACGCTGGGGCAGGGATTGTCAGCGGATCAGACCCGGAACAGGAGTGGCAGGAAATAGAAAACAAAGCCGCCGGGCTGCGTTCTCTGCTCCTTAGGGATTAATACTGATTCGCGCATTACCGATTCATATCAAAATTCCAAATTTTTCTATTATTTATACTGTGTCGCATTATTGATACCGGACAAACTCATGTCAGTAAGTTCTTTTAACCGGCGCTGGGCGACGGTGATCCTCGAAGCCCTGACCCGCCATGGCGTCAGGCACGTGTGCATTGCACCGGGTTCGCGCTCCACGCCGCTGACGCTGGCGGCGGCCGAAAATCGGGAATTTATTCATCACACCCATTTTGACGAGCGCGGTCTGGGCCATCTGGCGCTGGGCCTGGCAAAAGTCAGTAAAGCGCCGGTGGCGGTGATCGTTACGTCCGGTACGGCGGTGGCAAACCTCTATCCGGCCATTATCGAGGCCGGGTTAACCGGTGAAAAACTGATCCTGCTCACGGCGGATCGCCCGCCTGAGCTTATCGACTGCGGCGCCAATCAGGCGATCCGCCAGCCGGGGATATTTTCCTCTCACCCCGCGCAGGCGGTTGCGTTACCGCGTCCTACCCAGGACATTCCCGCAAGCTGGCTGGTTTCAACGCTCGATCACGCGTTGGGATCGCTGCGCAGCGGCGCTTTGCATATCAACTGTCCGTTTGCCGAGCCGCTGTACGGCGAAATGGACGACACCGGCCTCGCCTGGCAGCAGCAGCTCGGCGACTGGTGGGAGAGCGAAAAGCCCTGGCTGCGCGAGCAGGCGCATCTTGAAAGCGCAAAACAGCGCGACTGGTTCTTCTGGCGACAAAAACGCGGCGTGGTGGTTGCCGGGCGCATGAGCGCCGCCGAAGGGAAGCTGGTCGCCGAATGGGCGCAAACCCTCGGCTGGCCGCTGATTGGCGATGTGCTCTCCCAGACCGGGCAGCCGCTGCCCTGCGCCGATCTCTGGCTGGGCAACGCGAAGGCCGTCACCGAGCTTTCGCAGGCGCAAATTGTGGTGCAGATTGGCTCCAGCCTCACCGGCAAACGCCTGCTGCAGTGGCAGGCGACCTGCACGCCGGAAGAGTACTGGCTGGTGGACCCGCTGGAAGGGCGGCTCGATCCCGCTCACCATCGCGGGCGTCGCCTGGTGAGCGACATTGACGCCTGGCTGGACCTCCATCCGGCAGAAAAGCGCAAGCCCTGGGCCGTTGAGATCCCTGAACTGTCGCGTCAGGCGTGGGAACTCACCCAGGCGCAGTGCGACGATTTTAGCGAAGCCGGGCTGGCGCACCGTATACGTCAGTATCTGCCCGAGCAGGGTCAGCTGTTTGTCGGCAATAGCCTGGTGGTGCGCCTGATTGACGCGCTCTCTAAGCTGCCCGCGGGCTACCCCGTTTACAGCAACCGCGGTGCCAGCGGCATCGACGGGCTGATCTCAACGGCGGCGGGCGTGCAGCGCGCCAGCGCAAAATCGACGCTGGCGATCGTGGGCGATCTTTCCGCGCTCTACGATCTGAACGCGCTGGCGCTGCTGCGTCAGGCATCCGCGCCCGTTGTGCTGATTGTGGTCAATAACAACGGCGGGCAAATTTTTTCCCTGCTGCCGACGCCGCAAAGCGAGCGCGAGCGCTTTTATCTGATGCCGCAAAACGTGCAGTTTGAGCACGCGGCGGCGATGTTTAGCCTGAAATATCATCGCCCGGAAAGCTGGGAACAGCTGGAGGCGGCGTTAAGCGCGGCGTGGAAACAGCCCGGCGCAACGCTGGTTGAGCTGGTGGTGAATGATTCTGACGGGGCGCAAAAGCTGCAGCACCTGCTCGCCCAGGTGAGCCACCTGTGATCCTGGCTGGCGCGCAGCGGGCCGGAAAACCAGGCTACCCCTGGCTGGTCTTTTTGCACGGTTTCTCCGGCGACTGCCGCGAGTGGCAGACGGTTGGGGAGTCGTTAACAGACTATCCCCGGCTGTATCTTGATCTGCCTGGGCACGGAGGATCTGCCGGAATTTCCGTTTCTGGATTCTCCAACGTGAGCGATTTACTCGCCAGCACGCTTCTTAGTTACAACATACTTAACTACTGGCTGGTGGGGTACTCCCTCGGCGGCCGCATTGCGATGTTCCATGCCTGCCAGCAGCCAGCGGGGCTGAGCGGGATTGTCGTTGAAGGCGGTCATCCTGGGCTACAGAATGCAGATGCGCGCGAGGTGCGGTTAGCATCCGATCGCCGTTGGGCAACGCGTTTTCGCACTGAACCGCTCGCAGAGGTCTTTGCCGACTGGTATCAACAGCCGGTGTTTGCCTCGCTTACGAACGCCCAGCGCGGCGAGCTGATCGCGCTGCGTAGCCGTAACGACGGCGCGAATCTGGCGGCAATGCTTGAGGCCACCTCCCTGGCCGTGCAGCCCGACCTGCGTTCTGCGCTGAGCGCGTACAACGCCCCTTTTTATTATCTCTATGGCGAACGTGACGAGAAGTTTGCGGCCATCGCCGCCGAACTGAACGCCGAACGCCACGTTATTCCTCACGCCGGGCACAACGCCCATCGGGAAAATCCCGGTGCGGTTGCCGCGAGCCTGGCACAGATACTGCGTCTTCGAATAAAGGACACTCTATGATCTATCCTGATGAACACATGCTTTACGCGCCGGTTGAATGGCAGGACTGCTCCGAAGGTTACACCGACATTCGTTACCATAAATCCGCCGACGGCATCGCCAAAATCACCATCAACCGTCCGCAGGTGCGCAACGCGTTTCGTCCGCTGACCGTCAAAGAGATGATTCAGGCGCTGGCCGATGCGCGCTATGACGACAACATCGGCGTGATTGTGCTGACCGGCGAAGGCGACAAAGCGTTCTGCTCCGGCGGCGATCAGAAAGTGCGCGGCGACTACGGCGGATACCAGGACGATGCGGGTACGCACCACCTGAACGTGCTCGACTTCCAGCGCCAGATCCGCACCTGTCCAAAACCGGTTGTCGCGATGGTCGCCGGTTACTCCATCGGCGGCGGCCACGTGCTGCACATGATGTGTGACCTGACCATTGCTGCGGAAAACGCCATCTTCGGCCAGACCGGCCCGAAAGTCGGCTCCTTCGACGGCGGCTGGGGCGCATCCTACATGGCGCGCATCGTTGGGCAGAAAAAAGCGCGCGAAATCTGGTTCCTGTGCCGTCAGTACAACGCTCAGGAAGCGCTGGATATGGGCCTGGTCAACACCGTGGTGCCGATTGCCGATCTCGAAAAAGAGACCGTGCGCTGGTGCCGCGAGATGCTGCAAAACAGCCCGATGGCGCTGCGCTGCCTGAAGGCCGCACTGAACGCCGACTGCGACGGTCAGGCGGGCCTGCAGGAGCTGGCGGGTAACGCCACCATGCTGTTCTACATGACCGAAGAGGGTCAGGAAGGACGCAACGCGTTTAACGAAAAACGCCAGCCGGACTTCAGCAAATACAAACGGAACCCGTAATGCGTCGCGCGCAGGTTTACCGCTGGCAGATACCGATGGACGCGGGCGTGGTGCTGCGCGAGCGGCGGTTAAAAACCCGTGACGGACTCTTCGTGCATCTTCGTCAGGGCGAGCGGGAAGGCTGGGGTGAAGTTTCACCTCTGCCGGGCTTTAGCCTCGAGTCGCTGGATGACGCGCAGGCGGCGCTGCTGGCCTGGGTGCGCGAGTGGCGGGAAGGCGGTAATCCGGCGCTGCCGGACCTGCCTTCCGCCGCCTTCGGCATCAGCTGCGCGCTGGCGGAGCTGGACGACAGTTTGCCCCTTGAGGCAAATTATCGCGCCGCGCCGCTCTGCACCGGCGATCCGGACGACCTGTTCGCGCAGCTCTCCGCCATGCCCGGCGAGAAAGTGGCGAAAATCAAAGTTGGCCTGTACGAAGCGGTGCGCGACGGGATGGTGGCGAATCTGCTGCTGGAAGCGATCCCCGATCTGCGCCTGCGTCTGGACGCCAACCGCGCCTGGACGCCGCTCAAGGCCCAGCAGTTCGCGAAGTACGTCAACCCGGCCTACCGCAACCGCATCGCGTTTCTGGAAGAACCGTGCAAAACGCGGGACGACTCCCGCGCCTTTGCCCGTGAAACGGGCATTGCGATAGCCTGGGATGAAAGCCTGCGCGAACCTGATTTTGCGTTTGTCGCCGAGCCGGGCGTCAGCGCGGTGGTGATCAAGCCGACGCTCACCGGCAGCCTGCAAAAAGTACGCGAGCAGGTTGAGGCTGCGCACGCCCTGGGCCAGACGGCGGTGATCAGTTCGTCCATTGAGTCCAGCCTCGGGCTGACGCAGCTGGCGCGCATCGCGGCATGGTTAACGCCGGACACTATCCCCGGCCTCGACACGTTGAGCCTGATGCAGTCCCAGCTTATTCGTCAGTGGCCGGACAGCGCGCTGCCGTGCCTCGGCGCTGGAGCGCTGGAGCCGCTGCTATGAGGTTTACCGACTGGCCGTGGCGGCACTGGCGCGCGCAGTGGCCCGACAGGCCCGCTCTGCGGCTGAACGATGAGGTTCTCACCTGGCAACAGCTGTGCGCGCGCGTTGATAGCCTTGCCGCCGGGTTCCATCGTCAGGGCGTGGAGGAAGGCGAGGGGGTAATGCTGCTCGCCCATAACCATCCGCAGACCCTGCTGGCGTGGCTCGCGCTGCTCCAGTGCGGCGCGCGTATTCTTCCGGTGAACCCTCAGCTGCCGGGACCGCTGCTGGACGTGCTGATCCCGCCAATGACGCTGCGCCATGCGCTGGTGCTGGACGGCGCGTTTGACGGCTTGCCTTTACTGAGCATGAGCGAGTGTTCAGGCGATCGTGCAGCCTCGTGGCAGCCGCAGCGCCTGGCCTCTATGACGTTAACCTCAGGCTCGACGGGCCTGCCGAAAGCGGCCGTTCACACCTGCGCGGCGCATCTTGCCAGCGCGCAGGGCGTGCTGGCGCTGATGCCCTACGGTGATGACGATGACTGGCTGCTGTCGCTGCCGCTGTTCCACGTCTCTGGCCAGGGCATTTTGTGGCGCTGGCTGCTGGCGGGCGCGCGGTTAACCGTGCGTGAGAAACAGCCGCTGGAGCAGGCGCTGCAGGGCTGCACCCATGCGTCTCTGGTGCCGACGCAGCTCTGGCGTTTGCTTCATGCACAGCAGCGTGTTGCGCTGAAGGCCGTTCTGCTCGGCGGGGCGGCCATTCCCGTTGAGCTGACGGCGAAGGCGCGGGAGAAAGGCATTCGTACCTTCTGCGGTTACGGCCTGACGGAGTTTGCCTCAACCGTTTGCGCGAAAGCGGCGGACGGCGAGCCGGATGTGGGAACCGCCCTGCCGGGTCGGGAAGTGAAGCTGGTCGAGGGGGAAATCTGGATCAAAGCGCAAAGCATGGCGGCGGGCTACTGGCGAGACGGTGCGCTTCTTCCGCTCACTAACGCGCAGGGCTGGTTTGCCACCCGCGATCGCGGGGAATGGCGCAACGGTCGTCTGACGATTTTAGGTCGTATGGACAACCTCTTTTTCAGCGGAGGAGAGGGGATCCAACCCGAATCGCTGGAGCGCGTTATCGCCACGCATCCGCAGATAAGCCAGGTGTTTATCGTCCCGCTGGACGACGCCGAGTTCGGACAGCGTCCGGTGGCGGTGGTGGAGTGCGAGCCGGGAACGGATATCGCGCAATTCCCTGACTGGATCCAGGGCAGGCTGGCGCGTTTTGAACAGCCGGTGCACTGGCTGGCACTGCCCGCAGAGCTAAAAAATGGCGGGATTAAAATCTCCCGCCAGGCGTTAAAACAGTGGGTCAATGCCCTGCTTAGAAGCTGATCAGCCGACGTCCGGCTGAGGCTTGCGCTGGCGCCGACGCACCAGGCGCAGTACCGGCGGCACCACAATGACCACGATCGCCATCGCCAGCAGAACCTTCGTCACGCTGCTCTCCCACAGGATCGCCATATTGCCGTTGCTGATGGAAAGGGCGCGGCGCAGGTTTTGCTCCAGCATCTCACCCAGTACGAAGCCTAAAATCAGCGGCGACATCGGGAAGTGCATCTTGCGTAAGATGTACCCCAGCACGCCAAGCAGCACCATCAGCACCAGGTCGAAGGTTGTGCTGTGCACCGCGTACACCCCAACCGCAGAGACGGCGGCGATAGCCGGAACCAGGAACCACAGGGGAATGGTCAGCATGCGGGTGAACAGGCCGATCAGCGGAATGTTCATCACCAGCAGCATCACGTTGGCAATCAGCAGCGCCGCAATTAGGCCCCAGACGATATCCGGCTGCTCTGTGAACATCGCCGGGCCCGGGGTAATGTTATAGAGCGTCAGCGCGCCCATCATCACCGCCGTGGTGCCGGAGCCCGGCACGCCGAGCGTCAGCATCGGGATAAACGAGCCGCAGGCCGAGGCGTTATTGGCCGCCTCTGGCGCAGCGACGCCGCGAATATCGCCTTTGCCGAAGCTGTCGCTGTTGCCGCTCAGCTTTTTCTCGGTCATGTAGGTGATGGCGCTGGCGATGGTTGCCCCCGCGCCGGGCAGGACGCCGACGAAGAAGCCAATCACCGACGAACGCAGGGTGGCACCGATACACTGCGCCCCCTCTTTGGCGTTAAAGAGCATTCGGCCGGTCTTGCGCACCAGCGTCTGCCCGCTGCTGGTATGTTCCAGCATCAGTAAGATCTCCGATACAGAGAACAGGCCAATCACGACGACGATAAACTGCACGCCGTCGGACAGGTGAACGCTGTCGAAGGTGAAGCGATAAACCCCGGTGTTGGCGTCAACGCCGACGGTGGCCAGACTGAGGCCAATCAGCGCGGACAAAAACGATTTGAGCGGGTTCTGCGCCATCATGCTGCCGAGGCAGGCGATAGCAAACACCATCAGCGCAAAATACTCCGCCGGGCCAAACGCCAGCGACCACTGGGCCAGCGCAGGGGCGAACAGAATGATGCCGCCAATGGCGATCATGGAGCCAAAGAACGAGCTGACGGCGGAAATAGAGAGCGCCACGCCGCCGCGACCCTGCTGCGCCATCGGATAACCGTCGAGGGCGGTCATAATGGCGGCGGCATCGCCGGGAACGTTGAGCAGTATCGACGAGATACGTCCGCCGTATTCGCAGCCGATATAGACCGTTGCCAGCAGGATCAGCGCGGATTCCGCCGGCAGGTGCAGGGCAAAGGCCAGCGGCAGTAAAATCGCCACGCCGTTGATGGGGCCCAGGCCGGGCAGCAGGCCGACGATCGTCCCCACAAAGCAGCCGATCAGGGCAATCACCAGGTTTTCAGGGGTCATCGCCACCGCGAACCCCTGCGAGAGGTAAATCCAGGTATCCATAGCGTGCTCCGTCAGTTAAACCATGCGCCAAGGGGTAAGGTCACGTCCAGCAGGCGGTCGAAGGCGTACCAGAGCAAAATGCCCAGCACCGCGCCCGACAGCCCGGCCGCGGGCAGGGTAGCGTTAAACAACATGCCGATGACCATTGTCAGAATGGCGGTAGCAACCGGGAAGCCGAGCCATTCAAAGCCCCAGGCGTACATCAGCAGCACGATCACCATCACCAGCAGGCGTTGTAAAATCCGACGTGGCGGCCACTCCACGGTATCCGGATGGCGCAGCAGCAGCGCCACCGAGCAGAGCAGCATCAGGCCGACAATGCCCATCGGGAAGGGGCGCGGCCCCACGGGTTCATAGCTGTACTCGCTGTGGATCTGCCAGGCAACGAACAGTCCGCCAACGCAGAGCAGCAGCCATATTCCGGCAAAAATACGATCGCTCATAGCGCCTCCGGTTATTTCGCCAGGCCAAAGGCTTTTGCCTGCTCGCGGTAGTCATTCACCTGTTTTTTGACGTAGTCATCCAGCTGTTGACCGTTGAGGTTGAACTCAAACAGCCCGCGCAGATCGCGCTGCTTTTTGAACGCGTCGGTCTGCTGAAGTTTGGCGAAGGTCTCAACCCACCACTGGTACTCGGCGTCGGTCACTTTTGGCCCAACGAAGAAGCCGCGAATGATCGGCCAGACCAGGTTATAGCCCTGCTCTTTGGCGGTAGGAACGTTCGCCAGCTGGCCCGGCAGGCGGTTTTCCGCGAAGACCGCCAGCACGCGGATTTTGTCCCCGCTCAGGTAAGGCACCATTTCACTGAGATCGCCGGAGACCGCCTGAACGTGGTTGCCCATCAGCGCCGTGACCGGCTCGCCGCCGCCTTCAAAGGCCACGTAGCGCATCTTGTGCGGATCGACCTTTGCCTGCTGCGCCAGCAGGGCGGCTTTCATCCAGTCCTGGCTGCCGATCGACGCGCCCGCGCCAATCACCACGCTGTTCGGATCTTTTTCCATTGCGGTCAGCAGATCTTTTAGGGATTTCCACGGGGAGTCCGTGCGCACGGCGATCATGCCGTAATCCGTTCCCACGGTCGCGAGCCAGCGCACGTCGTTCACGTCGTAACGGCCAAATTTCCCCTGAGACAGGTTCAGCAGCGAGCCGCCGGAGAAGGCCACCACGGTGCCGGCTTCGGCAGGGCGCTGCGCCACGATGGCGTTGTAGGCTACCGCGCCCACGCCGCCGGGCATGTAGGTGACGCGCATCGGCTTCTCGATGGCCTTCGTCTCCAGCAGGCTGACTTGAATCAGCTTGCAGGTCAGGTCGAAGCCGCCGCCGGGCTTAGCCGGGGCGATGCACTCCGTGCGGGACGGAGCGTCCTGCGCCTGGACGACAGACGCGCTCAACAGTAATACGCTTGCAGCAAAAGTCGAAAGTAGTTGTTTTTTCATCATTTATCCTCACGCCGGAAAACCGGGGGTACGGGTACAGGTCTTTTTTCTGATTATGTGAACCGCCTTGTAGCGGTTCCGTTGCGTGATTGTTAAAACAATAACCTTTCATTTCCCTTTCACTGCGACACCAACTTTACAGGATGTGATATGCGTCTCTTACTCGCGGAAGATAATCGTGAGCTGGCTCACTGGCTGGAGAAAGCGCTGGTGCAGGGAGGTTTTGCCGTGGACTGCGTTAACGACGGAAGGGCGGCGGACCATCTGCTGCAGGGGGAAAACTATGCCGTTGCGATTCTGGACATCGGCATGCCCGGCTTCGACGGGCTGGAGGTGGTCCACCGTCTGCGAAAGCGCGGGCAGACGCTTCCCGTGCTGTTTCTCACCGCCCGCAGCAACGTGGCGGACAGGGTGAAGGGGTTGAACGCCGGGGCGGATGACTATCTGCCGAAGCCCTTCGAGCTGGAAGAGCTTGATGCGCGCCTGCGCGCGCTGCTGCGCCGAAGCGAAGGGCGCACGCAGGAGCGCCAGCTTCTGGGGGCGCTGGAGTATGACGATGAAGGCTTTTTCATGCTGCACGATGAACCGCTCTCCCTGACGCCGCGCGAACTTTCCCTGCTGAAGGTGCTGATGCATCGCCGGACCCGGCCCGTCTCGCGGCAGCAATTATTCGACCAGGTGTTCAGCCTGAACGATGACGTCAGCCCGGAGAGCATCGATCTCTATATTCATCGCCTGCGCAAGAAGCTGAGCGGCAGCGGCGTGAAGATCACCACCCTGCGCGGGCTGGGCTACGTGCTGGAGTGCGGCGATGAAGTGGGCTAAGCCGCAGTCGCTTTATCTGCAGCTATTGCTCTTTCTGGGCTTACCGCTGCTGCTGTTGTGGGGACTGTCGGCGTTTAACAGCTACGTCAGCGCCCTGCAGGCGGCGACGCAGGCGTATGACCGAACGCTGCTATCGTCGGCGCGAACGGTGTCAGAGCGGCTGGTGGTTCACGACGGCAGGCTGGAGGTCAACGTACCCTGGGTGGTGCTCGACAGCTTCGAGCTTAATATGAACGACAGGCTGTACTACAAGGTGGTCGATCCCGACGGGCGGGTGATCTCCGGCTACGACGACCTGCCGAAGATGCCGCCCTCCACGTCGCGCACCACGCTTTACCCGGCGCTGGCCTGGTTTTATCACACCGAATATCGCGGGCAGGCGATCCGCGTGGCGAAGCTGCTTCAGCCCGTTAATGAGGACAATATCGTCGGCATGGCTGAGATCTACGTCGCCGAAACGCTGCAGTCCCGTCGCTATCTCGCCAGCCAGCTGCTCTTTTCCTCCTGGGTTTCTCAGGGGCTGCTGGTGCTGCTGACGCTGAACTTAACGGCCTGGCTGTTACGCCGCGTGCTCCGCCCGATGCGCCAGCTCTCCTCGCTGATGGTGCGGCGCGAGCCGGGGCTGCTGGCGCCGCTGCCGGAGCTGCTGCCGTGGTCAGAAACCCGCCTGCTGATTGTGGCCTTTAACCGCTATATTGACCGGCTGCGCGGCGTGCTTTCGCGCCAGGAACGCTTTAATGCCGACGCCTCTCATCAGCTTAAAACCCCGCTCGCGGTGCTCAAAACGCAGGTCTCGGTGGCTTTAACCCGCAACGATCCCGCGCTGTGGCAGGAAAGCCTCCGGGCGATGAACGTGACGCTGGATAACACCATTGTGCTGACTGAACGCCTGCTGCAGCTTTCGGCGGTGAAGCGCAAAGAGCAGGGAGAGCGCCAGTTCACGCCGGTAGATCTGGTGCAGGTGGTGCAGAACTGCTGCTTTTCCCGGCTGGCGCAGGCGCGCAGCAAAGCGATCGATTTGGGGTACGACGGCGAACAACAGCCGATGTTAATGGAAGGCGATGTTGTTTTACTGAGCGAACTCTGCGCCAACCTGCTGGATAATGCCATCAAATACACGCCGGAGAGAGGGATCGTGACGGTTTTCCTGCGCGCGGGTAGCGGGGCGGTTGAGCTGAGCGTGGAGGACAGCGGACCGGGTATTGCAGAAAATCTGATCCCACAGGCCGTGCTGCCGTTTCACCGTCTCGATAACGTGGGCGACGCGGCCGGATCGGGCATTGGGCTGGCGCTGGCGAGCGATATTGCCCGGCTGCACCGTAGCCATCTGCAGCTGGCGCGCAGCGAAGCCTTAGGCGGGCTGAGCGTGAAAATCCGTTTTTTGCTGATGGAATAAAGGCGGATATTATCAAATCGTTACAAACTAATCGTCCTACGCACGCAGAGTCCATTGATCCCAGAGAGACTCAGGTTAAAATCTCGCGGTTTTGGGACATCTCTAATTAAATTGTGCGGGATCACGACAATGAAAAAAGTGGCATTGATGGGCTTAGGCCTGATGATTATCTCTTCGGCGGCAAACGCCATCAGCTTTAACGGCTCGGCGGGTCAGGATTATACCCACCTGGGCTTTGGCCTGGGTACGGAAACCTCCGGCCTGGCGATGACCGGCGGCTGGACGCATAACGATGACGACGGCGATGCGGCAAGCCTCGGCCTGGGTCTGAACGTTCCGCTGGGCCCGTTCCTGGCGACCGTTGGCGGGAAAGGCATTTACACCAACCCGAACGACGGTGATGAAGGCTACGCGGCGGCAGTGGGCGGCGGCCTGCAGTGGAAAATCGGCGACAGCTTCGGCCTGTTTGGCGAGTACTACTACTCTCCGGACTCGCTCTCCAGCGGTATTGACAGCTATGAAGAGGCCAACGCCGGTGCGCGCTGGACCATCATGCGTCCGATCACTATCGAAGCGGGCTATCGTTACCTGAACCTGGCCGGTAAAGACGGCAACCGCGATAACGCGCTGGCCGACGGCCCGTACGTGGGCGTGAGCGCAGGCTTCTAATCTCTCCGGCGCGGCGTTCCGTCGCGCCTGTTTCTCTCTTCTCCCTCGTGCCATATGCGTTATAGTGTTTTGACCATAGAAGTGGGAGAACACAATGATAAACGTGGAAATGCTATCCACTGGCGACGAAGTGCTGCATGGTCAAATTATTGACACCAATGCCGCCTGGCTTGCCGATGTATTCTTTGAGCAAGGATTACCCTTAACGCGCCGCAACACCGTGGGCGACAATCTTGAGTCGCTGGTGAATATTCTTCGCGAGCGTAGCGAGCAGTGCGACGTGCTGATTGTGAACGGGGGACTCGGCCCCACCAGCGACGATCTCAGCGCGCTGGCCGCCGCCACCGCCAAAGGCGAGGGGCTGGTATTGCACGAGGCGTGGCTGACGCAGATGGAACGCTTCTTTTCCGATCGTGGACGCGTGATGGCACCCAGCAACCGCAAGCAGGCCGAAATCCCCGCCAGCGCGGAGCTGGTGGATAACCCGGTCGGCACCGCCTGTGGATTCGCCGTTCAGCTCAACCGCTGCCTGATGTTCTTCACCCCGGGCGTGCCGTCGGAATTTAAGGTGATGGTTGAACAGCAGATCCTGCCCCGCCTTCGCCAGCGCTTTACGCTGCCGGAGCCGCCGCTGTGCCTGCGCCTGACCACCTTTGGTCGCTCGGAAAGCGATCTGGCGCAGAGCCTTGACCACCTGCAGCTGCCGCCGGGCGTCTCGATGGGCTATCGCTCGTCGATGCCAATTATCGAACTCAAGCTGACCGGCCCGGCGACGGAAAAAGCCGCCATGCTGGCAATATGGCCTGAAGTGCAGCGCGTGGCGGGCGAGAGCCTGATCTTTGAGGGAACGGAAGGGCTGCCCGCGCAGATCGCGCAGAACCTGCAGGCCCGCCAGCTGAGCGTCACCCTAAGCGAGCAGTTCACCGGCGGCCTGCTGGCGCTGCAGCTTTCGCGTGCCGACGCTCCCCTGCTGGCAAGCGAAGTCGTGCCGTTCCAGCAGGAGACGCTGGCGCAGACCGCGCGCTGGGCGTCCGAGCGCAGGGTGAAGCATTTTGCCGGGCTGGCGCTGGCCGTTGGCGGCGTGGACGACGAGCATCTCAATTTTGCCCTCGCGACGCCGGAAGGCACCCACGCCCTGCGGGTGAAAATGAGCATCACGCGCCACAGCGTGGCGGTGCGGCAGGAAGTGTGCGCCATGATGGCGCTGAACATGCTCCGCCGCTGGCTGAACGGTAAAGAGGTTGCCAGCGAGCACGGCTGGATCAACGTCGTAGAATCGCTGTTCGTTGAGTGAGCCGTGTGCCGGGGCCGTCGCCCCGGCAACGTTTAGCCCAGCGCCTTCGCCAGCAGGGTGATTGGATGTTCGCAGCGCTTGCTGGTGGACATCTCAATCTGCCATTTGCAGGTTTCGCAGTCGGTCACCACGATGTCCGCGCCGCTCTCCTCAATCTGCCTGAACAGCGGGGCGCCAATCGCCTGCGAGGTGGCGTAGTTTTCACGCTTAAAGCCGTAGGTGCCCGCGATGCCGCAGCAGCGCGAGTCCAGCACCGTCAGCTCCAGCCCCGGAATAAGCCGCAGCAGCTCAAGCGTATACAATGACCAGCCCATCTTTTCCATGTGGCACGGCGTGTGGTACACCACCTTAAGCGGTAAGGCCTTCAGCGGTAACGTTTTTCCGCTGTCCAGCCTGCGCCACAGGAAGCGCGTCGCCAGCTCAATGTGTTCGCGCAGGCCGGTGTTATCCACGTCCAGCAGGTGCGGATATTCATCGCGCAGCGTAAAGGCGCAGGTGGAGGAGGTGGCCAGCACCGGTGTCCCCCTGTCTACAATGGCTTCGCGCAGCGACGAGACGTTACTTTTCGCCTGCTTACGCGCTTTATCCGTAAATCCGTTGGCAATCAGCGGCACGCCGCAGCATTTTTCCTGACTCAGCAGCTCCACGCCGGTGCCCATGGCATTCAGTACCTTGAGCAGATCTTTTCCCAGCTGCGGATGGTTGTAGTTCACGTAGCAGCCGTGGAAGAAGGCCACCCGATCGGCGTACTGCGCCTGTTCCGCCGCGACGGATTTGTACCAGCGGCGAAAGGTGCCGTGAGAATATTTCGGCAGGCTGCGGTGATGGTCGATTTTAAGCGTGGCATCCAGCAGCTGGCGCACCGGCTTGAGTGCGGTTGCGGCATTCACCAGCGGGGCAAACGGCGTCGAGACGCTGCCCATCAGGTCGGTATGGCTTAGGATCGCGTCGCGCAGCGTCGGCTTCTGCGTGCTGTAGCGCGCGCGGGCGCGCTGGATGATATCGCCGATTTTAACATCCGACGGGCAGGCGACTTCGCAGCGCTTGCAGTTGATGCAGTATTTTAGCGCCTCGTCGTACAGTTTGCCGTCCTTCAGGCGAAGACGCTCGCCGTCCGGCCCGGCCTGCTTCGGACCGGGGTAGCGCGGGTTGACGCCGCTGACCGGGCAGACGGTGGTGCATACCGTGCATTTGATGCAGCTTTCAAAACGGGTATCGTTCATCGTTCAGCCTCCGTGCGCTGGATAATCTGCTCTGCCACGTGGAGCGCCGTCACCGCGCAAACGCCGCCGCCGCAGCCCTGCACGATGGGGTCGTAGCCGCCCAGCAGCGAGCCGATGGCAAAGAGATTACTGACGGGTTTACCGGAAAGTTGCGGATGCAGCTGGTTATCGACAATCACGCCGAACTGCTGCCAGGGCTGCGGGGTGAAGAAATCACTCTGATACCAGTCCGCGCGCGAGGCGCTTTGCCGGACGTCCAGCCCCAGGATCGCCTCCCGAATGCCCTCCCGGCTGCTGAGCAATCCGTTGCTGAAAAAGCTGCCGCTGGCCAGCACCGTATAGCGTGCCCGAAGGGGAATATCGCCGTGGTTTCGTGTCCACACCTCGCTGGCCTCGCCGCCGTTCAGCGTGATTTTTTTTACTTCATCACCCGCCATCCACACGCCGCCCTGCGCCACGAACCGGCGCTGTAGCTGGGTATGCAGGCGAATGCCCGGAACGGACGGTGGAAGCGTGGGAAGCAGCCCGAGGGTGCAGGAAAGACGTTCCGACAGCCAACGCCAGAGACGGTTGTCCACAAGGCCAAAGCAGGCGGGCATAAACAGCGCGTCGTATTTCTCACCGAGGGGTTTGAGCGCTTCATAGAGCAGCGGCCACTTATCTTCGTTATCCAGCAGTCGGGCAATATTGACCGCCCGGAACTCGCTGGGGTTATCGCGCAGAACGTCAAGCTCGGGCAGGTCTATCTCCGCTGTTTCTGCATTAACGCCCTGGCGACAGAGCGATGCCGCCGCGAGGTGCGGCTGAAAATCGAGAAAACCACTGATGCCGACCACCAGCACGGTCTCATCCTTAAACGGTGCGACGGGAACGTCTTCCGGGCTGAGCCAGGCGGAGCGCAGGGTGCCAAGCGGCGTCACGCGCTGATGGTTTTGCCGCGCGCTGCCCTGCAGCCGCGCGCCGCACTCTGCCAGCAGCGCTTCGGTTTCAAGGGCAAAGCGGTCAATATGCTGCGCGCCAATCAGGTGATAGGGGTGCTCGGGCGGCAGTTTATCGCGCCAGGCGTCGTCCACCAGATCCAGCGATCCCGACGAGAAGTGCAGGGCGCTCTGACCCCGGGTGATAATGGCGCAGCGCAGCCCCTGCTTCGTGAGCTTAATGCCGCAGAGCAGGCCCGCCAGGCCGCCGCCGATAATCACGGTATCAAATTTCATCCTGTGGCTCCTTTTCAAGGCCGCAAAGTCCCTGGTAGACCCAGCGGGTGAACTCGCTTTCGCGCAGGGCGTCCCCCCAGGCGACGGGCTGAATGCCTTTCCAGCGTTCGTTCAGGAAATCGCTGAGCTGAGCAAGCGACTGGGTAGAGGAGGTGGCGTGAAAACGCTGCAATAGCCCGGCGGCACGGCAGGCGCACAGCTCGCCCTGACAGGTCCCCATCCCGACGCGCGTGCGGCGGCGTAAATCGAGCAGGTTATTCACCGTCAGATTCTCCACGGCGTACTGCACTTCCCCGGCGGTGACCGCTTCGCACTCGCACACCAGGCTGCGGCTCAGGCGACCTTCACCCAGCCACTGCGGCGTTCTGTCGCCGTGGCGGTAGATAGCGGACCCGCGCAGCGGCGCGGGGAGCGAGATGATTTTTTGCAGCGTCTTCTCGGTGGACTGCCGCGAGCCGGGCAGCGGCTGTTCCGCCGTCACGCAGCGTTCGGTATTCCCCAGCTTGCGGCAGACGGCATCGGTTGCCCACTCGGCCATCAGGCGGTAGGTCATCAGCTTGCCGCCGGTGATGGTGATAAAGCCCTCCATCCCGTCGCGCTCGGCGTGATCGAGCAGCACGATCCCCCGGCTGACGTTGCGCCCGCTCGGGTCATTGTCGCTGGCAACCAGCGGACGCACGCCCGCGTAGGCCCGCAGGATGCGCGTCTGCGCCATGACCGGAGCCAGTTTTTCCCCTTCGCGCAGCAGGATGTCGACCTCTTCGGCGGTCACGCGGTTGTAGTCAATCTCGCTGTAGTCGACGTGCGTGGAGGTGGTGCCGATCAGCGAAATGGTATCGCCAGGTACCAGAATGTCGGCGTCGGACGGTTTGCGGCAGCGGTTGATGACATGGTTGTTGATGCGGTGATCGAGGATCAGCAGCGACCCTTTGGCCGGGAACATGCGGATCGACAGATCGGCGTACTCTGCGATGCGCTGCCCCCAGATCCCCGCGGCGTTGATCACGACGGCGGCAAACAGTTCGCTGTGCTCGTTATACTGCGTATCAAAGACCCGTACGCCACGCACGGTACTGCTTTCGCGGATAAGCCCGGTCACTTCGTGCCCGGTCAGTATGCGCGCGCCGTGCTCGCGGGCGTCCAGCATATTGGCGGCGGTCAGGCGGAAGGGGTCGACGGTGCCGTCAGGCACTTTCACCGCGCCGATAAGCGCCGGGTTCACCGAGGGTTCCAGCCGCTGCGCCAGCGCCGGGTCCATCGCCTCTGCCTGAATACCGGCTGCATTGCAGGCGGTGATAAAGGTCGACTGAAACGACAGGTCATCTTCGGGAAGGGTAATAAACAGGCCGTCGGTGGGTTCAACGCAGTGTCGGGCGATGCGCTTGAGGATCTGATTTTCGGCAATACACTCGCGCGCGGATTCGCCGTCGGTGACCGCATATCGCGCGCCGCTGTGCAAAAGGCCATGGTTGCGCCCGGTCGCGCCGGTGGCGATATCATGGCGCTCCAGCAGCGTAACGCTTAGGCCTCTCAGGGCGCAGTCACGGGCGATCCCGGCGCCGGTGGCACCACCGCCAATGATTATCACATCGCTGTAGCGAGGATCGTGAATGGTCATTGTTTACCCTCTATGTTCGTTTTTTACCATTTAGCCACATCAATAATGTGGTTTGTTTGATTTCGAACATAAACGCGCGCAAATCGAAAGTGAAACGTGATTTCATGCGCTTTTTTGCGCATCCTGTCATATTTCTGTAACAATCTGTGCGTTGATTCACAGTAACAATCACCGTGATTTCTTAACATCCCCGCCTCTGGAATCCAGGTGCGAGCCACCTGCTCTCTCAATACAAGGCCACGGAGGCTGTTATGCTCAGTATCTTCAAACCTGCGCCGCACAGGGCGCGTCTGCCTGAGGCAGAAATAGATCCGCTTTACCGCCGTCTGCGTTGGCAAATCTTCCTGGGGATTTTCTTCGGGTACGCGGCGTATTATCTGGTACGTAAAAACTTCGCGCTCGCCATGCCGTATCTGGTGGAGCAGGGCTTCTCCCGCGGCGATCTGGGGTTCGCGCTGTCGGGGATCTCCATTGCCTACGGTTTTTCCAAATTCATTATGGGCTCGGTATCGGACCGCTCGAATCCGCGCGTGTTCCTGCCTGCTGGCCTGATCCTGGCCGCTGCGGTGATGCTGTTTATGGGCTTTGTGCCGTGGGCAACCTCCAGCATTGCGATTATGTTCGTGCTGCTGTTCCTCTGCGGCTGGTTCCAGGGGATGGGGTGGCCGCCGTGCGGGCGTACCATGGTGCACTGGTGGTCGCAGAAAGAACGCGGCGGCATCGTGTCGGTGTGGAACTGCGCCCATAACGTTGGCGGCGGTATTCCGCCTCTGCTGTTCCTGCTCGGCATGGCCTGGTTCAACGACTGGAAGGCCGCGCTGTATATGCCCGCCTTTGGCGCCATCGTGGTGGCGATTATTGCCTTCGCGCTGATGCGTGATACGCCGCAGTCCTGCGGCCTGCCGCCGATTGAAGAGTACAAAAACGACTATCCGGATGATTACAGCAAGGAGCACGAAGAAGAGCTGACCGCAAAACAGATCTTCATGAAGTACGTCCTGCCTAACAGGCTGCTGTGGTATATCGCGGTGGCGAACGTCTTCGTTTACCTGCTGCGCTACGGCATCCTCGACTGGTCACCAACCTACCTGAAAGAGGTGAAGCACTTCGCGCTGGATAAATCGTCCTGGGCCTATTTCCTGTATGAATATGCCGGGATCCCGGGCACGCTGCTCTGCGGCTGGATGTCGGATAAAGTGTTCCGCGGCAACCGCGGTGCGACGGGCGTGTTCTTTATGACCCTGGTCACCATCGCGACCGTCGTGTACTGGCTCAACCCGCCGGGCAATCCTGGCGTTGATATGGCCTGTATGATCGTGATTGGCTTCCTGATCTACGGTCCGGTGATGCTGATCGGTCTGCACGCGCTGGAACTCGCGCCGAAAAAAGCGGCGGGCACGGCGGCGGGCTTTACCGGCCTGTTCGGCTATCTGGGCGGTTCGGTCGCGGCGAGCGCCATCGTGGGCTACACCGTTGACTTCTTCGGCTGGGACGGCGGCTTTATGGTGATGATCGGCGGTAGCGTGCTGGCGGTACTGCTGCTGATTGTTGTGATGATCGGTGAGAAACGCCACCACGCGGAAGTGCAGGCGCGTCGTCAATAAGGAGCATTGCGATGAAACTAACTCAATTAGCGACCGGCCTGCTGCTGGCCGGTTTGATGACCGGCTCCGCGCTGGCGGCGGAGAAAATCGTTATCGCCCACCGCGGCGCCAGCGGCTATCTGCCGGAGCACACGCTGCCGGCAAAAGCGATGGCCTATGCGCAGGGGGCGGATTACCTGGAGCAGGATCTGGTGATGACCAAGGACGACCGGCTGGTCGTCCTGCACGATCACTATCTTGACCGCGTGACGGACGTGGCGGAACGTTTCCCCGACGGCGCGCGAAAAGATGGCCGCTACTACGCCATCGACTTCACGCTGGCGGAGATCCGCTCGCTGAAGTTTACCGAAGGCTTCGAGATTGAGAACGGCAAGAAGGTGCAGGTCTATCCGGGGCGCTTCCCGATGGGCAAATCCGACTTCCGCATTCATACCTTTGAAGAGGAGATTGAGTTTGTTCAGGGGCTGAACCACTCTACCGGTAAAAACATCGGCATCTACCCGGAAATCAAAGCGCCGTGGTTCCACCATCAGGAAGGGAAGGACATTGCCGCGAAAACGCTGGAGGTGCTGAAACAGTACGGCTACACCAGCAAGCAGGACAAGGTCTACCTGCAGTGTTTTGACGCCGCCGAGCTGAAGCGCATCAAAACCGAGCTGGAACCGAAGATGGGCATGAACCTCAACCTGGTTCAGCTGATCGCCTATACCGACTGGAATGAAACCCAGGAGAAGCAGCCGGACGGAAAGTGGGTTAACTACAGCTACGACTGGATGTTCAAGCCGGGCGCGATGAAGCAGATTGCGCAGTACGCCGACGGCATCGGGCCGGATTACCACATGCTGGTGGCGGAAGGCTCAGCGCCGGGCCACGTGAAGCTGACGGCGATGGTGAAAGAGGCGCACGCCAGCAAGATGCAGGTGCATCCGTATACCGTGCGTGCAGACCAGCTGCCGCCGTATGCCACGGACGTGAATCAGCTTTATGAGGTGTTGTATAACCAGGCGGGCGTGGACGGGCTGTTTACGGATTTCCCGGATAAAGCGGTCGAATTCATTCACCGGAAGTAGGTTTTGTAGGTCGGGTAAGGCGAAGCCGCCACCCGACAATCAGGCTTTGCGGCCTGATGCCCTCACCCTAACCCTCTCCCACCGGGAGAGGGGATAGGACACAATCACATCTCGATCTCAATATCGCCTTTTGCCCGGCAGCAGCAGGGCAAAATTTCCCCATCGTTAATAAAGGCCAGCGGTTCGGTCAGCCAGTCCACCTGGCCTGCGACCAGGCGGCAGCGGCAGGAGCCGCAGTAGCCGGAACGACACTGGTACTCTACTTCTACCTGATGCGCCTCAAGCGCCACCAGCAGAGAAGGGTGCTCTTCCCGACACAGCACCTCAGTGCCGGAAAGACGTAGCGTCACGCGTGACATCAGAGCTGGAAGTCGCTCAGGTCGTCAGTATTCACTTCTGAGTCAATCTGACCGACCAGGTAAGAACTCACTTCCACTTCCTGCGGCGCGACCTGCACGTTATCGGACACCAGCCAGGTATTGATCCACGGGATCGGGTTGGAGCGCGTCTGGAACGGCAGATCCAGACCCACAGCCTGCATGCGGATGTTGGTGATGTACTCAACGTACTGGCACAGAATGTCTTTGTTCAGGCCAATCATGGAGCCGTCGCGGAACAGGTAGTCTGCCCACTCTTTTTCCTGCTGGGCCGCCAGCACGAACAGGTCGTAGCACTCCTGCTTGCACTCTTCGGCGATTACCGCCATCTCCGGGTCGTCCGTGCCGCTGCGCAGCAGGTTCAGCATGTGCTGGGTGCCGGTCAGGTGCAGGGCTTCGTCACGGGCGATCAGACGGATGATTTTGGCGTTGCCTTCCATCAGCTTGCGCTCGGCAAAGGCGAAGGAGCAGGCGAAGCTCACGTAGAAGCGAATCGCTTCCAGGGCGTTCACGCTCATCAGGCACAGGTACAGCTGCTTTTTCAGCGCGCGCAGGTTTACGGTAACGGTTTTGCCGTTCACGTTATGGGTGCCTTCGCCCAGAAGATGCCAGTAGCTGGTCATCTCGATCAGCTCGTCGTAGTAGTGCGCAATGCCTTCCGCGCGCTTCTGGATCTGCTCGTTGGTGACGATATCGTCAAACACCACCGCCGGATCGTTCACGATGTTGCGGATGATGTGGGTGTAAGAGCGGGAGTGGATCGTCTCGGAGAACGCCCAGGTTTCCACCCAGGTTTCCAGCTCAGGAATCGAGATCAGCGGCAGCAGCGCCACGTTAGGGCTACGTCCCTGAATCGAGTCCAGCAGCGTCTGGTACTTCAGGTTGCTGAGGAAGATATGCTTTTCGTGATCCGGCAGGGCCTGGAAATCGATACGATCGCGCGAAACGTCCACTTCTTCAGGGCGCCAGAAGAAGGAGAGTTGCTTTTCAATCAGCTTTTCGAAGATGTCATATTTTTGCTGATCGTAGCGTGCCACGTTGACCGGTTGGCCGAAGAACATCGGCTCTTTGAGCTGGTCGTTTTTCGTCTGTGAAAAGGTGGTGTATGCCATTGTGGTGAGTCCTGTTGAGATTGTATTGCCCGGCGGCACTGCGTTTGCCGGGCCTACAAAACCGTAGGCCGGGTAAGCGTAGCGCCACCCGGCGAAGTGCTTAGATCTTACATGCGCCGCTTTCGCAGCCATCGTCCTGAATTGACGGCACCATGTCGTCCTGCGCGTCTTCTGCACCGTCACGGGTGTTGTGATAGTACAGCGTTTTCACGCCAAATTTGTAGGCGGTGAGCAGGTCTTTCAGCAATTGCTGCATCGGCACCTTGCCGGACGGGAAGCGCGTCGGGTCATAGTTGGTATTGGCAGAGATCGACTGGTCGATAAACTTCTGCATGATACCCACCAGCTGCAGGTAACCGTCGTTGTTTGGCATTTCCCACAGCAGCTCGTAGTTGCCGCCCAGGGTTTCGTAATCCGGTACGACCTGACGCAGCACGCCGTCTTTCGAGGCTTTGATGCTGACGTGGCCGCGCGGTGGCTCAATACCGTTGGTGGCGTTGGAGATCTGCGAGGAGGTCTCGGACGGCATCAGGGCAGAGAGCGTGGAGTTACGCAGGCCGTGGGTCTTGATGGACTCGCGCAGGCCTTCCCAGTCGAGGTGCAGCGGCTCGCTGACGATCGCATCCAGGTCTTTCTTGTAGGTGTCGATCGGCAGAATGCCTTTCGCGTAGGTGGTTTCGTTGAACCACGGGCACGCGCCTTGCTCTTTCGCCAGCTCGTTAGAGGCTTTCATCAGGTAGTACTGAATGGCTTCGAACGTCTGGTGCGTCAGGTTGTTGGCGCTGCCGTCCGAGTAACGCTTGCCGTTTTTCGCCAGCCAGTACGCGAAGTTGATCACGCCAATGCCCAGGGTACGACGGCCCATTGCACCGCGTTTAGCGGCCGGGATTGGGTAATCCTGGTAATCCAGCAGGGCGTCGAGCGCGCGAACCGCCAGCACGGCCAGCTCTTCCAGCTCGTCCAGGCTCTTAATTGCGCCCAGGTTGAATGCGGACAGCGTACACAGCGCGATTTCGCCGTTTTCGTCGTTCACGTCTTCCAGCGGCTTGGTCGGCAGGGCGATCTCCAGGCACAGGTTAGACTGGCGCACCGGCGCGACGACCGGATCAAACGGGCTGTGGGTGTTGCAGTGGTCCACGTTCTGGATGTAGATACGGCCGGTAGAGGCACGTTCCTGCATCATCAGGGAGAACAGGTCTACCGCCTTCACGCGCTGCTTGCGGATGCTGTCGTCTTTTTCGTATTTGGTGTACAGACGCTCGAACTCGTCCTGATCGGCGAAGAACGCGTCGTACAGGCCCGGCACGTCGGACGGGCTGAACAGGGTGATGTCTTCACCTTTCAGCAGACGGGTGTACATCAGCTTGTTGATCTGCACGCCGTAGTCCATGTGGCGCACGCGGTTGCCTTCAACGCCGCGGTTGTTTTTCAGAACCAGCAGGCTTTCCACTTCCAGGTGCCACATCGGGTAGAACAGGGTTGCCGCGCCGCCGCGCACGCCGCCCTGAGAGCAGGATTTCACCGCCGTCTGGAAGTGTTTGTAGAACGGGATACAGCCGGTGTGGAACGCTTCACCGCCGCGAATCGGGCTGCCCAGCGCACGGATGCGACCGGCGTTGATGCCGATACCGGCGCGCTGGGAAACGTATTTCACGATGGCGCTGGAGGTGGCGTTGATGGAATCCAGGCTGTCACCGCACTCGATCAGCACGCAGGAGCTGAACTGGCGGGTTGGGGTACGCACGCCGGACATGATCGGCGTCGGCAGAGAAATCTTGAACGTGGATACCGCATCGTAGAAACGCTTCACGTATTCCAGACGGGTGTCACGCGGGTAGTTAGAGAACAGGCAGGCGGCCACCAGAATATAGAGGAACTGGGCGCTTTCGTAGATCTCACCGGTTACACGGTTCTGAACCAGGTATTTGCCTTCGAGCTGCTTCACCGCCGCGTAGGAGAAGTTCATATCGCGCCAGTGATCGATAAACCCGTTCATCTGCTCGAACTCTTCTTCCGTATAGTCTTCCAGCAGATGCGTGTCGTATTTGCCCAGCTCAACCATTTTCACCACGTGATCGTACAGCTTCGGCGGCTCAAACTGGCCGTAGGCTTTTTTACGCAGGTGGAAAATGGCCAGACGTGCGGCGAGGTACTGATAGTCCGGTGCGTCGCGGGAGATCAGATCCGCCGCTGCTTTGATAATGGTTTCGTGGATATCAGACGTTTTGATGCCGTCGTAGAACTGGATGTGGGATCGCAGTTCGACCTGGGAGATAGATACGTTATTCAGTCCTTCTGCTGCCCAGTCGAGAACTCGATGGATTTTGTCCAGATTGATACGCTCGGTGGTACCGTCGCGCTTTGTCACCAGCAGACTCTGATTCATTGGGTTTTACCTGTCCGTGAAATAAAAAATATCCCCCGTTTATCCACAGATCCGTCTTGTGACTAAGTCTGTGGATAAATACTACATATAGGGGGTTTGCGATAAGAGAAACGCTATATGGTGAGTATTCTAGTATCGAATCATTTCAGCACAAGGGTTGATTTTGAGGTTAAATTGAGGTTGTGAAAGGGTAAAAAAGCCTAAGTCCTCGTACCGTAAGGCCTGGACGACATGTCAATAATTAAGAAAAAAAATTCAAAATTTGATCGAGTGCTGATTTCTTCAACGGGAGGTCAGAATTGCGCAACATGATGTCGCGCAATCTTTATAAGAATAGTTGATGACGTTAGTCGTTTTTGGCGGTTGTATGCAACATATAGTTAACATCTACGCCCGGGGCGAGCTTGAATTTATCCGTCAGTGGATTGTAATGCAGGCCGGTGATGTGCTGCTCCCTGAGCCACGTCTGGTCAACCCAGCTCAATAGCTCAGCAGGCTTGATGAATTTCTTCACGTCGTGCGTGCCTTTCGGCACCATGCGCAGCACGTACTCCGCGCCTACGACCGCCATCAGCCAGGCTTTACCGTTGCGGTTGATGGTCGAGAAGAAGACCTGTCCGCCCGGCTTCACCAGCTTTGCGCAGGCCTGCACCACCGATTGCGGATCGGGCACGTGTTCCAGCATCTCCATGCAGGTCACCACATCGTACTGGTGGGCGTGCTTAGCCGCATGATCTTCAACGGTTTCCTGCACGTATTCCACCTGCACGCCGGACTCCAGAGCATGAAGCCGGGCAACCTGCAGCGGTTCAAAGCCCATGTCCAGGCCGGTAACGGTAGCCCCTTCGCGCGCCATGCTCTCCGCCAGGATGCCGCCGCCGCAGCCGACGTCGAGCACCTTTTTACCGAACAGACCGCCGGAACGCTCTGCGATGTAGCCCAGACGCAGCGGGTTAATGCGATGCAGCGGTTTGAACTCACCTTCGAGATCCCACCAGCGGGACGCCACCGCTTCAAATTTGGCAATCTCTTCGTGGTCAACGTTGTGAGCCACCGGGGATTTTTCGGCATTCATGGGCGCTTTTACTCCTTATTTAGCAAGACAAAGGAGTATATCAGGCAATCCCCGTGAATAAAGCGTATAGGTTTACCTCAATCACCGCGGCTGTGTTATAATTTGCGACCTTTGAATCCGGGATACAGTAGAGGGATAGCGGTTAGATGAGCGACCTTGCGAGAGAAATTACACCGGTTAACATCGAGGAAGAGCTGAAAAGCTCCTATCTGGACTATGCGATGTCGGTCATTGTTGGCCGTGCGCTGCCGGACGTCCGCGATGGCCTTAAGCCGGTACACCGTCGCGTACTATACGCCATGAACGTATTGGGCAATGACTGGAATAAAGCCTATAAAAAATCTGCCCGCGTCGTGGGTGATGTCATCGGTAAATATCACCCGCACGGTGATACCGCCGTTTATGACACCATCGTTCGTATGGCGCAGCCATTCTCCTTGCGGTACATGCTGGTAGATGGTCAGGGTAACTTTGGTTCTGTTGACGGCGACTCCGCAGCGGCGATGCGTTATACGGAAATCCGTATGTCGAAAATCGCCCACGAGCTGATGGCCGACCTGGAAAAAGAGACCGTTGATTTCGTCGATAACTACGACGGCACAGAGCGCATTCCTGATGTTATGCCAACCAAGATCCCGAACCTGTTAGTGAACGGTTCGTCCGGCATCGCGGTTGGTATGGCCACCAACATTCCGCCGCACAATATCACCGAAGTGATCAACGGCTGCCTGGCCTATATCGACGATGAAGAGATCAGCATTGAAGGGCTGATGGAACACATCCCGGGGCCGGACTTCCCGACGGCGGCGATCATCAACGGTCGTCGCGGCATTGAAGAAGCGTACCGCACCGGCCGCGGCAAGATTTATATCCGTGCCCGCGCCGAAGTGGAAGCGGACGCTAAAACGGGCCGTGAAACTATTATTGTTCACGAGATCCCGTATCAGGTGAACAAGGCTCGACTGATTGAAAAAATCGCCGAGCTGGTAAAAGAAAAACGTGTTGAAGGTATCAGCGCGCTGCGCGACGAGTCTGACAAAGACGGTATGCGCATCGTGATTGAAATCAAACGCGACGCGGTGGGCGAGGTTGTGCTGAACAACCTGTACTCCCAGACTCAGCTTCAGGTCTCCTTCGGCATCAACATGGTTGCGCTGCACCATGGCCAGCCGAAGATCATGAACCTGAAAGAGATCCTGAGCGCGTTCGTGCGTCACCGCCGTGAAGTGGTGACCCGTCGTACTATTTTCGAACTGCGCAAAGCGCGCGACCGTGCGCACATCCTTGAAGCACTGGCCGTTGCGCTGGCAAACATCGACCCGATTATCGAGCTGATTCGCCGTGCACCGACCCCTGCGGAAGCGAAAGCGGCGTTAGTGGCCCGTCCTTGGGCGCTGGGTAACGTCTCCGCGATGCTTGAACGTGCGGGCGATGATGCTGCGCGTCCTGAGTGGCTGGAACCTGAGTTCGGCGTGCGCGACGGTCAGTACTACCTGACGGAACAGCAGGCCCAGGCGATTCTGGATCTGCGTCTGCAGAAACTGACCGGCCTTGAGCACGAAAAACTGCTCGACGAATACAAAGAGCTGCTGGAGCAGATTGCTGAGCTGCTGCACATCCTGGGTAGCGCAGAGCGCCTGATGGAAGTGATCCGCGAAGAGCTGGAGCTGGTCCGCGATCAGTTCGGCGACGAGCGTCGCACCGAAATCACCGCAAACAGCTCTGATATCAACATTGAAGATCTGATCAACCGCGAAGACGTGGTGGTCACCCTGTCTCACCAGGGCTATGTGAAGTATCAGCCGCTGACCGACTACGAAGCACAGCGTCGTGGCGGTAAAGGCAAATCTGCAGCACGTATTAAAGAAGAAGACTTTATTGACCGCCTGCTGGTAGCCAACACCCACGACACGATCCTCTGCTTCTCAAGCCGCGGTCGTTTGTACTGGATGAAGGTCTATCAGCTGCCGGAAGCGAGCCGCGGTGCGCGTGGTCGTCCTATCGTCAACCTGCTGCCGCTGGAAGCGAACGAACGTATTACGGCTATTCTGCCGGTGCGCGAGTATGAAGAGGGCGTGAACGTCTTTATGGCGACCGCCAGCGGCACCGTGAAGAAAACCGCGCTGACCGAATTCAGCCGTCCGCGTTCTGCCGGTATTATCGCCGTGAACCTGAACGAAGGCGACGAACTGATCGGCGTGGATCTGACTTCCGGTTCCGATGAAGTCATGCTGTTCTCCGCCGCCGGTAAGGTGGTGCGCTTCAAAGAGAACGCGGTGCGCGCAATGGGCCGTACGGCGACCGGCGTTCGCGGCATCAAGCTGGCGGGTGAAGACACCGTGGTTTCCCTGATTGTTCCACGCGGCGAAGGGGCTATCCTGACCGTCACGCAGAACGGCTACGGTAAACGTACGGCGGAAAGCGAATACCCGACCAAGTCTCGCGGCACCCAGGGCGTTATCTCCATCAAGGTAACCGAGCGCAACGGTTCCGTTGTGGGCGCGGTGCAGGTAGACGATGCTGACCAGATCATGATGATCACCGATGCCGGTACGCTGGTGCGTACCCGCGTGTCTGAGATCAGCGTGGTAGGGCGTAACACCCAGGGCGTTATCCTCATCCGTACGGCGGAAGATGAAAACGTGGTGGGTCTGCAGCGCGTTGCTGAGCCGGTGGATGACGAAGAGCTCGACTCCATCGACGGCAGCGTCGCGGAAGGTGATGATGAAATCGCGCCGGAAGCGGAGAGCGACGACGACGCAGCGGATGACGCTGACGAGTAATGTCTCCTGATGCAAAAAAGGGCCGATTTCCGGCCCTTTTCTTTTGCAGATGCAGAAACGTGAACGTTGCGACCTGTCGCGTTTACCGCTACCTTAACCACATTCTTTTTGACCCCGACGGCGGAGCCTCGCCCCTTTGAAATACCTCGTCTCCTTTCGTACCACGCTGAAAGTCTCTCGCTATCTGTTTCGGGCGCTGGCGCTCCTGCTTTGGTTGCTGGTGGCTCTGTTCTCGGTGTTCTACATCGTAAACGCGCTACATCAGAAAGAAGCGGAGATCCGCCAGGAGTTCAACCTCAGCTCCGATCAGGCACAGCGCTATATTCAGCGAACCTCCGACGTCATGAAGGAGCTGAAGTACATTGCCGAAAATCGCCTCACCGCTGAGAATGGCGTGCTTGCGCTGCGTGGGCGTAATGATAAAACCGAAGTGCCGGACTTTGAGCCGCTGTTTCCGGACTCCGACTGTTCCGCAATGGGCAATACCTGGCGCGGATCGCTGGAATCACTGGCGTGGTTTATGCGCTACTGGCGCGACAATTTCTCCGCCGCGTACGACCTGAACCGCGTCTACCTGATTGGCAGCGAGAATCTCTGCATGGCCGACTTCGGCCTGCGCGATATGCCCGTCGAGCGCGACGATGCCCTGAAGAGCCTGCACGAACGCATTGTGAAATACCGCAACGCGCCGCAGGACGAGCGCGGCAATAACATCTTCTGGATTAGCCAGGGCCCGCGCATGGGCGTTGGCTATTTCTATGCCCTGACGCCGGTTTACCTCGGCAACCGCCTGCAGGCGCTGCTGGGCATCGAACAAACCATCCGCATGGAAAACTTCTTTACGCCGGGCAGCCTGCCGATGGGCGTGACTATTCTGGATGAAAACGGCCACTCCCTGATTTCGCTCACCGGGCCGGAGAACCGCTTAAAAGTCGATCCGCACTGGATGCAGGAGCGCTCGTGGTTTGGCTACACCTCTGGCTTCCGCGAGCTGGTGCTGAAGAAAAGCCTGCCGCCATCCTCGCTGAGCATCGTCTATTCCGTGCCGGTCGACGTGGTGCTGGAGCGGATACGCATTCTTATCATGAATGCGATCCTGCTTAACCTGCTGGTGGGTGGGGCGCTGTTTACCCTGGCGCGTATGTACGAGCGCAGGATCTTCATTCCAGCTGAAAGCGATGCCCAAAGGCTGGAGGAGCACGAGCAGTTTAACCGTAAGATTGTTGCCTCCGCGCCCGTCGGGATCTGTATTCTTCGCACCCAGGACGGGACCAACATCCTCAGCAACGAGCTGGCGCATAACTACCTGAACATGCTGACGCACGAGGACAGGCAGCGGCTGACGCAAATCATCTGCGGGCAGCAGGTGAACTTTGTCGACGTGCTGACGAGTACCCATACCAATCTGCAAATCAGCTTCGTCCATTCCCGCTATCGTAATGAAAACGTGGCGATTTGCGTGCTGGTGGATGTCTCCGCGCGCGTGAAGATGGAAGAGTCGCTGCAGGAGATGGCGCAGGCGGCGGAACAGGCCAGCCAGTCGAAGTCGATGTTCCTTGCGACGGTCAGCCACGAGCTGCGAACGCCGCTGTACGGGATTATCGGCAACCTCGACCTGCTGCAAACCAAAGAGCTGCCGAAAGGGGTCGATCGCCTCGTCACGGCGATGAACAACTCCTCAAGCCTGCTGCTGAAAATCATCAGCGATATTCTCGACTTCTCGAAAATCGAGTCCGAGCAGCTGAAAATCGAGCCGCGCGAGTTCTCCCCGCGTGAAGTAATGAACCATATCAGCGCCAACTATATGCCGCTGGTGGTGCGTAAACAGCTGGGGCTTTACTGCTTTATCGAACCGGACGTACCGCTGACGCTGCACGGTGACCCGATGCGTCTGCAGCAGGTCATCTCTAACCTGCTCAGCAACGCCATTAAGTTCACCGATGTCGGCTGTATCGTGCTGCACGTCTGCAAGTCAGGGGATTACCTCAGTATCCGCGTGCGTGACACCGGCGTGGGTATTCCTGCGAAGGAAGTGGTTCGTCTCTTTGATCCGTTCTTCCAGGTCGGGACGGGCGTGCAGCGCAATTTCCAGGGCACCGGGCTGGGGCTGGCGATTTGCGAGAAGCTCATCAGCATGATGGACGGGGATATTTCTGTTGATACCGAGCCGGGCATGGGGAGCCAGTTCACCATCCGCATTCCGCTCTATTCTGCGCAGTATCCGGCGAAAACGACGGTCGACGGATTGAGCGATAAGCGCTGCTGGCTGGCGGTGAATAATGCCTCGCTAAACGATTACCTGACGGCGATGCTAACGTACAGCGGCATACGGGTATCGCGCTATGAAGGGCAAACGCCGGACGTGGACGATATGCTGATAGCGGACGACATGCTGGAGCAGGCATGGCCGGGGCGTGGGGCGATTATCTTCTGCCGCCGTCACATCGGTATCCCGCTTGAGCATGCGCCCGGGGAGTGGCTGCACAGCGTGGCAACCCCGCACGAGGTGTTAGGGCTGCTGGCGCGTATTTACAGCGTTCAGCTGGAGGACAGCGATGGCGCGGCCGCGCTGCCGTCCCCGGACTCCCTGACGCCAGCGAATGACGATATGATGATTCTGGTGGTGGACGACCATCCGATCAACCGCCGCCTGCTCGCTGACCAGCTTGGCTCTCTGGGCTACCAGTGTAAAACCGCCAACGACGGCGTGGATGCGCTGAACGTGCTGAGTAAAAACCATATTGATATCGTACTGAGCGACGTTAACATGCCGAATATGGACGGCTACCGCCTGACGCAGCGTATTCGCCAGCTTGGCCTGACGCTGCCCGTCGTCGGCGTGACGGCAAATGCCCTGGCGGAAGAGAAGCAGCGCTGTCTGGAATCCGGCATGGACAGCTGTCTGTCGAAGCCGGTGACGCTGGACGTGCTGAAACAGACATTGTCGATTTATGCGGATCGCGTGAGAAAAACCAGAATATAAAAAAGGCCCTTACGGGCCTTTTACGTTTTTCACCCTCTCCCACAGGGAGAGGGGCGGGGTGAGGGCATCAGGCCGCACACCCTCCGGGATCAATCCTTGTCCGTTGCGCTCAGCGTAACGGAGGAGAGATAGTTCAGCAGGGCAATATCATTGTCCACACCCAGCTTCATCATTGCTGATTTCTTCTGGCTACTGATGGTTTTAATACTGCGGTTCAGCTTCTTGGCAATTTCGGTCACCAGGAAACCTTCAGCGAACAGACGCAGAACTTCGCTCTCTTTTGGAGACAGACGTTTGTCGCCATAGCCACCCGCGCTGATTTTCTCCAGCAGACGAGAGACGCTTTCAGGCGTGAACTTCTTCCCTTTCTGCAGCGCAGCGAGCGCTTTCGGCAGGTCGGTTGGTGCGCCTTGTTTAAGCACAATCCCTTCGATGTCCAGATCCAGAACGGCGCTCAGGATCGCCGGGTTATTGTTCATGGTCAGAACAATTATCGAAATGTCCGGGAAGTGACGTTTGATGTATTTAATCAGCGTAATGCCGTCACCGTATTTATCACCGGGCATGGAGAGATCGGTAATAAGCACGTGTGCATCAAGCTTTGGAAGGTTATTGATCAGTGCTGTGGAGTCTTCAAATTCACCGACTACATTCACCCACTCGATCTGCTCAAGTGATTTGCGAATACCGAACAGTACAATCGGATGGTCATCGGCAATAATTACGTTCATATTGTTCATGTATAAGGCTACCTTGCTACAGCAAGCTCTTGACGTAGGCGTCAATGTCGCTGATGTATTTTTCAATGCCAGAGGCATCTTTCTCACGAATTAGATGTTCCAGCGTTTCACATAACTGCTTGCCGGGAACCAGATTAAGCATGGCAAACACCCCTTTAAGCCGGTGTGCTGTCTGTGCCAGCGCTGCAAAATCATTCGCAGCGGACTCAGTATACAACCGCTTAACATCATCTGGAACTGTATCAACAAAGAGTGAATAGTAGCCGCTGGCATGGAGCTCGGCATTTTCATTGCCGCCTAACGGTGACTCCGATATCTCTTCCTGCGCCAGCTGCTCTTCTATTAGTTGTAGTACAGCCTCCTGCATCGCATTGCTCATATTAAAGTTGACGCGCAGCTGGCCAGGGCCGATTTTTCGCACGCCTGACTCATCATCGCTTAAAAGCAAGCCCGAGGCAGTAAGATTAGACGGATTATCAGTTAAAAACAGATCAAATTCTTGACTCGCAAGCCTTTCGTCCGGCGTTACGCACGCTGCGCCCCAGTTTTCCAGCTGACGAACCACGATATTACGGATCTCATTAGAGGTCACATCCACCATCACCACGACGTCATCCAGCAGACGTTCTTCATCTTCTTCCTGCGGATTCGCCGCCATTTTAACGTGGAGGGAGTAACGTGTACCGAGCGATTCCCTTGCCTTGATATTCAGGTGGCCCCCCAGCTTACGTGCCAGCTGATCGCACAGCCAGAAGGTGAGGGCGTTCGCTTTGCCATAATGATCGCGTTGCGTGTCGTTCAGGAACGGGAAATGCAGATTATCAATTTCGCTCGTCGTCACGCCTTCACCGGTATCGAGAATGCGGAACGTCAGACGATCCTCTGCCGATTCGTCCGTGCTGACCTCAAGCGTGATTTTGCCAATCTGCGTCGTGGTGACGGCGTACTGAATAATCATCAGCAAAACTCGACGCAGCGCTTCACGATCGCCATGACGTTCGTCGTTTGCGGGTAGGTGGTTGTTAATCAGCAGCTGCAGCCCTTTACGTTTAATGACCGGCAGAACGTCAGGAACGACCTCGTCGATCAGCGCCTGAATGGAGAAGAGGGTAGGACTGCCCTTCCAGTTGTCATTTTCAAGCATATTTGCCAGCTGGATCTCATCAACCAGGCGAACCAGCGAGTCAGCCTGACTGGCAAGCTGCTGGCTTTGTGGCGTGCTTAACTCTGCTGCCTGCGCCGCCAGGGTTTTAAGCGGCTGCTTGAAGGCATCGCCAATATTCTGCATAAAGGCTGCGCGGCCCTGCTGGTTTTTCTCATACAGCCTTTGCGCCTGCTTGAGCTTTTTATTCACCAGCACTTCTCTGTCCTGATCGCGGATCACGAAGATTTGCGTGCGCGATGCCACCTGGCTGCGGAACTGGCGGATTTCGTACAGCTCGTTGTTGATGGTCGCCTGAATAATACCCTGGTGCTGATCGGCCATGGTGGTGATGTTTTGCAGATTCAGGTGCGGCAGCAGGTGATCGGCAATTTTATTGCTCATCACCGTGCGGTTCGCCTCCTGATCGTGAACCAGCACGCCGAGCGGCAGCACGGAGATGATCTCTTCATTCAGCGCGCGCAGCACGCGTAGCTCGTTGCTGGTGCCGGTGGACACCGAGGTTGAACCGCTCTGACGTCCCGGCTGGAAACGAAACGTGCTGTAGCCAAACAGCGCCAGGGCCAGCAGACCGATATTCAGCAGCAGCGGCAGCAGGATATTTTGCAGCGTGTCGAGCAGCAATGTGCCAAACGGTACTTGCCACACCAGACGCATGCCGGTCGAGTTAAGGGATGATGCAATTTCAATCCTGGAGCCGTTGAAGGAGATGGATACGCTCTCCGCGGCCTCTTTGTCCGCCGGCGTACGCATATTTTGCGTGCTGTTGTCGGGGTCGAGGCGGAAGCTGTCGAGCGGCATATCCGGTGGGATCAAATCATTAACGGGCAAATCGAAGGCGACCACGGTCGCCAGGTGGCCCGGCTGGTTAAAGGTTGTACGCAGGGTAAAGTAATGGCCGTTTTGCCAGGCCAGGCGACGCAGCGACGAGAAGCTCTCGCGCTCGTCAAGAGCGTTAGCCTGCTGCAGCATTTCTGCCCGGCGGGAATCGACGATACTGCCCACGGTGGTCTCTTTAAAACCGGAGGAGAGATCTTTCAGCGGCAGCGTTGAGATCAGGATCATGCTGTTGTCCTGACCGTTCAGATAGTACATCGACCACGGCACCGTCTCGGCACCCCAGAGGGTATCAAGGTAGCTTGAAATGCGCTGCGTCATCTCAAGCGTTGCGCTGTCGTGGGAGCCAAAAATGAGGGCTTCCGTCTTACGCTGCGGTTTTTCAAGATAATAGACATCCTGCTTGAGGCGTGTCTCCTGAAGCCCTTCTCCTGATGACGTTGATGGCGCGGCTGCAATATTGTCGTAAATCTGCCAGGTGGCATAGCGCCAGGTATCTATACGCTTGTGCACGGCATGGGTGATATCTACCACCTGATAGCTTTTATCCTTCAGCCATGCGTTGACGGCGCTCTGAACCATGACACCCATTGTGACCAACAGCACCACGATCAACAGAAGAAAGAAACGGGTAATACTCCCGGGTAGAAGGGAGAACTTACTGGCGGGAGTTGTTTCAGTCTGACTCATTGATATGTTTAACCCGTGATGGCCGTGCTGTAAGGGGATACGGCAGTATAAAGGGTAATAGTTGAATTTCCAGCGTCACTGTCAGAGAAGATGCGACTTTTTCCGCTGCGGTTATTCGACGTTAGCCTTGGGTTAAACATGTACAACTCATCGAGGAGTGTACAAATAAAGAACAAGAACGCCTCAAGAATAGCACGAATAAACAAGAAATTATGTTTTTCATTCAAAAATTGCGAGTGGGAAGGGTCTTGAGAGGATTTAGTTAATAGTCGTTACAATTTCATGGCGGTAGCACAAAAAAATCATAATTACGTAAAGAAAGGTAAAAAAAAACCGAATGCAGAGCATTCGGTAGAATTTGGGATAAACAGACATTCAAAGCTGAATGACGGTAATAAATAAAGTTAATGATGATAGCGGGAGTTATTTTAGAGATATTGCGTCATTTTGTTTTGTCATTCAGTGCTGTAAATGTTTTCTTTATAACTTATTGATTTTTATGTTTATTAATAACTGTTTGATTATGCGTGCTATATTTTTAAGCTCTTTGTGCTTTGTAAAAGTTCCCTTGCGTTTACATATTGAAACATCTTGGGCGATAAATGAAACATCTTCAAAGTTTTCGTATCATATTCCCATTGGATTATTCTGTAATTTTAAGGAGAATGAACTTGCCGACTGGTTAAGAGGGTTGATCAGTAAGCAGTGGTAATAATAAGGCATATAACAGAGGGTTCATAAAATGAAAGTTAAAGTACTGTCCCTCCTGGTACCAGCACTGCTGGTAGCAGGCGCAGCAAATGCGGCTGAAATTTATAACAAAGACGGCAACAAATTAGATCTGTACGGCAAAGTTGATGGTTTGCACTATTTCTCTGACGACGACGGTCAGGATGGCGATCAGACCTATATGCGTCTCGGCTTCAAAGGCGAAACCCAGGTTAACGATCAGCTGACCGGTTACGGCCAGTGGGAATACCAGATTCAGGGCAACACCGACGAAGGTGATAACCAGTCCTGGACTCGTGTGGCGTTCGCAGGTCTGAAATTCGCAGACGCAGGCTCATTCGATTATGGTCGTAACTACGGCGTTATCTACGACGTGACTTCCTGGACCGACGTCCTGCCAGAATTCGGCGGCGATACCTACGGTGCAGATAACTTCCTGCAGTCTCGTGCTAACGGCGTAGCAACCTACCGTAACCAGGACTTCTTCGGCCTGGTTGACGGTCTGAACTTCGCTCTGCAGTATCAGGGCAAAAACGGCAGCGTTGACGGTGAAAACGACGGCGGCCGCAGCCTGCTGAAACAAAACGGTGACGGTTACGGCGCATCCGTGACCTATAACCTGGGCGAAGGCTTCAGCATCGGTGGTGCGATGGCTTCCTCCAAACGTACTTACGATCAGAACAACTCTGCGGCGCTGGGTGATGGCGATCGTGCAGAAGTCTACTCTGGCGGCCTGAAATACGATGCGAACAACATCTATCTGGCAACCCAGTATTCTCAGACCTACAACGCAACTCGTTTCGGTACCTCTAACGGCAGCAACCCGAGCACCGTTTACGGCTTCGCTAACAAAGCGCAAAACTTCGAAGTGGTTGCACAGTACCAGTTCGACTTTGGTCTGCGTCCATCCGTGGCTTACCTGCAGTCTAAAGGTAAGGACATCGAAGGGTACGGCGATCAGGATCTCCTGAAATATGTTGATGTTGGCGCGACCTACTACTTCAACAAAAACATGTCTACCTATGTGGACTACAAAATCAACCTGCTGGATGACAACGACTTCACCCGCCAGGCTGGTGTCGGTACGGATGATATCGTAGCGCTGGGTCTGGTTTACCAGTTCTAATCGTTCGCCGATATGACTTAGGGGCCTGCTGGCCCCTTTTTTCATGCCTTTTTTAAGGTCTTACAATTCACCCGTTTTGGTGTACTCTTGCCGCCCTGGCATGAGGATAATAATGAATGGATATGACTTTTTTACGCGCCAGCGTTCTGGCTACCTTTTTTTTCCTGACGGCATGTGACTCATCAACCCCTCCTGTAAAAACCAGCGCGCCAGCGGCAACGGTGCTGGAAGGCAAAACGATGGGCACGTTCTGGCGCGTAAGCGTCATGAATCTCGACAATGCGCGTGCTGACGAACTGCGCGGCAAAATTCAGTCGCAGTTGGACGCCGACGATCAGCTGCTTTCTACTTATAAAAATGACTCGGCGCTGATGCGTTTTAACCTGTCCAAAAGCACCTCGCTCTGGCCGGTGAGTGAATCGATGGCCGATATCGTTACCGAATCCATACGCGTGGGCTACAAAACCAACGGTGCGATGGACGTGACGGTCGGGCCGCTGGTGAACCTCTGGGGATTTGGCCCGAACAAACAGCCGGTAAAGACGCCTGACCAGGCGGCCATTGATGACGCCCGCGCCCGCACCGGGCTACAGCACCTGACGGTGATCAACCAGTACGGCCAACAGTATCTGCAAAAAGACATACCCGATCTGTTCGTCGATCTTTCGACGGTAGGGGAAGGCTACGCGGCGGATCATCTGGCGGCGTTAATGGCGCAGGAGGGGATCTCACGTTACCTGGTGTCCGTGGGCGGCGCCCTCGTTAGCCGGGGAATGAACGCCAGCGGTAAACCGTGGCGGGTGGCGATTCAAAAACCGACCGACGAGCAGAATGCCGTGCAGGCGATTGTTGACATCAACGGTCACGGCATCAGCACTTCCGGCAGCTACCGTAACTATTACGAGCTTGACGGTAAGCGCATCTCGCACGTTATCGATCCGCAGACCGGTCGTCCGATCCAACATAACCTCGTGTCCGTCACGGTGATCGCGCCAACCGCGCTGGAGGCCGATGCCTGGGACACCGGATTGATGGTTCTCGGTACGGAGAAAGCCAAAGAGGTGGTTCGCCAGGAAGGGTTGGCGGTGTACATGATCACCAAAGAGGCTGACGGCTTTAAAACCTGGAGCTCACCGCAGTTTAATAGCTTCCTGGTGCGCGAAAAAAATTAAAAAGCAAGGTTGCAGGTTTTTGTTCGCTGGCACTCAGGCACGCTGTATGTATGCTTGTAAGAGGAGCCGATGATGATGAAAACCAACTTTACGACCGATGACGATCGCTGGCTGGCCGTGCTGGCCCGCGATCCCCGCGCAGATAGCCAGTTTGTTTTTGCCGTGCAGACGACGGGGATTTACTGTCGCCCGTCCTGCCGCGCCCGTCACGCGTTGCGTAAAAATGTCTGCTTCTACCCTGATGCTCAACATGCCGCTTTGGCGGGGTTTCGTCCGTGCAAGCGCTGCCTGCCGGACCAAAGCGATCCTCAGGCGCAGAAGCTGGCAAAGGTTGAGCAAGCCTGCCGCCTTCTGGCACAGGATCCTGCGATAACCCTCGACGCGCTGGCGCAGCAGGTTGCCAGCAGCCCTTTCCATTTCCATCGCCTGTTCAAATCCGTCACCGGCCTGACGCCGAAAGCCTGGCAGCAGGCGGCACGAGAACAGCGTCTGCGCAGCGCGCTGGCTCAGGGGGATAACATCACCGATGCCGTTCTGGCCGCGGGATTTCCCGATAGCAGCAGCTACTACCGCAAAGCGGATGATGCGCTGGGGATGACCGCAAGGCAGTACCGAACGGGCAATGTTGCGGTGCGTTACGCCATCAGCGATTGTTCCCTTGGGCGTTGCCTGGTGGGCGAAAGCGAGCGGGGGATCTGCGCAATTTTATTGGGTGACGACGATGCGTCATTAATCCTCGAGCTGCAGTCCTTGTTTCCGCATGCCGAATCAGAGCCGCTTGAAGGCGCCTTTGCGCAGCGCATCCGGCAGGTGATTGCCAGTATCGATAGCCGCGACGTGCCGTTCACGCTCCCGCTGGATATACGCGGCACGGCCTTTCAGCAGCAGGTCTGGCAGGCGCTCCGCGCCATTCCCCGCGGTGAAACGGCAAGCTATCAGCAGGTGGCCCGGGCGATTGGCAAACCTAACGCGGTGCGCGCGGTGGCGGGAGCCTGCGGTGCAAACAAGCTGGCGATTGTGATCCCCTGTCATCGCGTTGTCCGTAACGATGGTGCGCTGTCGGGATACCGCTGGGGGACGACGCGAAAGGCAATGCTGCTAAAACGAGAGGCCGGGAGCCGGGAGGAATAATGCTCGATCTATTTGCAGATGCGGAACCCTGGCAGGAGCCGCTTGCGCCAGGGGCGGCGATCCTGCGGCGCTTTGCGCTCTCCCGAGCGGCGGCGCTGCTGGAGGCTATCGATGACGTCGCAGCCGCGTCGCCTTTTCGTCATATGGTGACGCCGGGAGGCTATACCATGTCGGTGGCAATGACCAACTGCGGCCAGCTTGGCTGGGCAACGAATGCGCGCGGCTACCTGTACGCATCGGTTGACCCGATGACCGGCACGCCCTGGCCGCCCATGCCTGACGTCTTTCAGACGCTGTGCCGCGATGCCTCAGCCGCGGCGGGCTACGCCGACTTCAGGCCGGATGCATGTCTGGTTAACCGCTACGCGCCGGGCGCAAAACTCTCTTTGCATCAGGATAAAGATGAACCCGACCTGCGCGCGCCGATCGTCTCGGTATCCTTAGGCTTACCTGCGGTTTTTCAGTTCGGCGGATTACATCGTAACGATCCGCTCAAGCGCCTGATGCTGGAGCATGGCGACGTGGTGGTGTGGGGTGGCGAATCGAGGCTGTTTTACCACGGCATACAGCCGCTTAAGCCGGGCGTTCATCCGCAGACGGGCGAATACCGCTATAACCTGACCTTCCGGCAGGCATCGTATAGCGAATAAAAATAAGAATTATTCTTGATGTAGCCGTAAGGCAGTTTACACTGCTGGCTGTTTTTATTGCCTGGACTGTTTTGCATGCAACTTCTTCTTCTTGTCTGGCGTCAGTATCGCTGGCCCTTTATAGCGGTAATGGCGCTCAGCCTTGCCAGCGCGGCGTTGGGTATTGGCCTTATTGCCTTTATCAACGTGCGCTTAATTGAAATGGTCGATACCTCACTTTCCGTGTTACCGGAATTTCTGGGCTTACTGCTTTTGCTGATGGCGGTCACGCTGGGTTCGCAGCTCGCGCTGACGGTACTGGGCCACCATTTCGTTTTCCGCCTGCGCAGCGAATTTATCAAGCGGATCCTCGACACGCACGTTGAGCGCGTGGAGCAGCTTGGCAGCGCCTCCCTGCTGGCGGGGCTGACCAGCGACGTGCGCGCTATTACCATCGCGTTTGTCCGTCTGCCTGAACTGGTGCAGGGCATCATCCTGACCTTTGGATCGGCGGCCTATCTCGCCTGGCTCTCCACAAAAATGCTGGCCGTCACCGCAGTATGGATCGTCATCACCATCTGGGGCGGATTCCTGCTGGTATCGCGCGTCTATAAACATATGGCGGTGCTGCGTGAAACCGAAGACAAACTCTATAACGATTACCAGACGGTGCTGGAAGGGCGGAAAGAGCTGACCCTTAACCGCGAGCGCGCCGAGCATATCTTCAACAATCTCTACATTCCCGATGCGCGTGAGTATCGCCATCACATCATTCGCGCCGATACCTTCCACCTGAGCGCGGTGAACTGGTCGAACATCATGATGCTGGGCGCCATCGGCCTGGTGTTCTGGATGGCGAACAGCCTCGGCTGGGCGGATACCAACGTGGCGGCAACCTACTCGCTGACGCTGCTGTTTTTACGCACGCCTCTGCTTTCTGCCGTTGGCGCATTGCCCACATTGCTGAGCGCACAGGTGGCGTTTAATAAGCTCAAGAAATTCGACCTGGCGCCATTTAAGGCTGAATTCCCACGCCCGCAGGCCTTCCCGAACTGGCAGACGCTGGAGCTGCGGAACGTGACGTTCCGCTATCAGGATAATGCCTTCTCCGTCGGGCCGGTCAATCTGACGATCCATCGCGGCGAACTGCTGTTCCTGATCGGCGGTAACGGCAGCGGAAAATCGACGCTGGCGATGCTGCTGACCGGGCTTTACCAGCCGCAATCAGGCGAGATTCTGCTGGACGGCAAGGCGCTGAGCGCAGAGAAACCGGAAGATTACCGCAAGCTGTTCTCCGCGGTATTTACCGACGTCTGGCTGTTTGACCGTCTCCTCGGGCCGGAAGGGCAACAGGCTAACCCTGCGCTGGTGGATAAATGGCTGGCGCACCTGCAGATGTCGCACAAGCTGGAGCTGCAGGATGGCAAGATCCTGAACCTCAAGCTTTCGAAGGGGCAGAAAAAGCGCGTGGCGCTGCTGCTGGCGCTGGCCGAGGAGCGCGACATCATCCTGCTGGACGAGTGGGCGGCGGATCAGGACCCGCACTTCCGCCGCGAGTTCTATCAGGTGCTGCTCCCGCTGATGCAGGAGATGGGTAAAACCATTTTCGCCATCAGCCACGACGATCACTACTTCATTCACGCCGATCGTCTGCTGGAGATGCGCGACGGCAAGCTGAGCGAGCTGACTGGCGACGAGCGCGATGCGGCCTCGCGTGACGCGGTGGCGCGTACGGCCTGATGCCTTCATCCTGACCCTCTCCCACGGGGAGAGGGGATAAATCGTGGCCGCAATGCCGCTTTTTTCTCCATCCCGCCCCGTTGTTTATTCTTATTTACATATCCCCGCGCTATGCTTAGCAACAACTCATTTAATGGATTTATGATTGATGTCGGTATTAAAGAAAAACAGCGCCAGGCAGCGTGACCAGGAGCGCGCGCGTCTCATCTGGCTCCTCACGACCGATAAAGCGGTCACCTCCACCTTATTAGGCAAACTGACTCTGGCTGAGCAATATGATGTCGGCACGCTGGCCGACGATATTGCTGAGGTAGGTGCGCTGGTTGCTCATTTACCCCCGCCCGATCTGGCGGATACCCTTGAAGCGCTGCCATCCGAAGAGCGTCACGCCCTGTGGCGGCTGGTTCAGGATCACGAGCGCGGGCAGGTGCTGCTTGAGGCCTCCGAAAACGTCTGGGATGACCTCATCGATGAGATGAGCGACCGGGATATCCTCGACGCCCTGCAAACGCTGGATATCGACGAGCAAATTTACCTGGTTCAACACCTGCCGCGCAACCTGACCGGGCGCCTGCTGGCGTCTCTGCCTGCCGATGAACGCGCGCGCGTGCGTCAGGTGATGCACTACGAGAAAAACACCGTCGGCGCGATTATGGAGTTTGGCGTCATTACGGTCCGCCCGGACGTCACGCTCGGCACGGTGCAGCGCTACCTGCGCCGCCTGGGCAGTATGCCCGACAACACCGATAAACTGTTCGTGACCTCGCGGGATAAAACCCTGCTCGGCGAGCTGGAGCTGAAAACGATCCTGCTGAACAGCACCCAGCGGCGGGTGAGCGAGGTCATGGAAACCGAGCCGATGGTCTTCTCCCCGGAGGATGACGCGGAGAAAGCGGCGCGCACCTTCGAACGTGATGACCTCGTGAGCGCGGCGGTCGTGGATTCTGTCGGCAAGCTGATGGGGCGTCTGACCATCGACGAAATCGTTGATGTGGTTTACGAAGAAACCGATAACGATTTACGTGCTCTTGGCGGGATCAGCGCCGAAGATGACGTTCATGCCTCGGTAGGGAAGGCGGTTAAAACCCGCTGGGCGTGGCTAGCCATTAACCTGTGTACCGCCTTCATCGCCTCACGCGTGATTGATGGTTTCGAACACACCATTTCGCAGCTGGTCGCGCTCGCCTCTCTGATGCCTATCGTCGCCGGGATTGGCGGTAATACGGGCAACCAGACGATTACCATGATTGTTCGCGCGCTGGCGCTGGAAAATATTCAGCCCGGTAACTTTACGTGGCTCATCTTTAGAGAGATGGGCGTCGCGCTCATCAACGGTCTGGTGTGGGGCGGGATTATGGGCGGCATCACCTGGTGGCTGTACGACGATATGGCCCTGGGCGGCGTGATGATGCTGGCGATGGTGCTGAACCTGCTGGTGGCATCGATGATGGGGGTGATTATCCCGCTGACGATGACCAAACTGGGGCGCGACCCCGCGGTGGGGTCGAGCGTCATGATCACCGCCATTACCGATACCGGCGGTTTCTTTATTTTTCTTGGGCTGGCGACGATTTTTCTTCTTTAAGCCGACGCCTGATGCGGGCGGGAAGCAGGACCATGACGATAATCCCGCCCAGCACGCCAATCGCCAGATTGCCGGTTGATACCGTGGCGGCAACGGTGACCAGCATCACGACGGTTTCCGCTATCGGGGCATTTTTCACGGTCGCTGGCTGAACGCTGTGCCAGCTGAAGGTTTTGATGGCGACAATCGCCATAATCCCCGCCAGCACCGCCATCGGAATTTTTGCCATCACCTCGCTGAGCGCCGTCACCAGGATCAGCAGTACGACGCCCGCCGCAACGGTTGAAATGCGGCTGCGGCCTTTCCCCATCTCCACGTTGACGATGGTTTGACCAATCATCGCGCAGCCCGCAATCCCGCCGTAGAGCCCGGCCAGAATATTTCCCACGCCCAGCCCGATGCTTTCACGACGCTTGTTCGACGGCGTTGCGGTCAGTTCATCCACCAGCTTTGCCGTCAGCAGGGATTCCAGCAGGCCGACAAAGGCAATGCTTAACGCACATGGCCAGATGATGCTCAGCGTCTGGAGATTAAGCGGCACCAGCAGCGCCGTGAACCCCGGCAACCCGCCGCTCATCGAGCCCTCATCACCGACGGTCGGCAGGATTTGCCCGGTGGTGACGGTAAACAGGGTTAACACCACAATCGCAATCAGCGGGGAGGGGATGCTTTTGATAAAGCGAGGTACCCACAGCACAATCAGCAGCGTCAGCACGAACAGGCCGACAATCAACGGGCTTCGGCTCCAGAAATGGGGCACCTGCGCAAAGAAAATCAAAATCCCGAGGGCGTTAACAAATCCGGTCATCACCGACGGCGGAATAAATCGCATCAGCCGCGCCATGCCCAGCGCGCCGAAAAGGATCTGGATAGCGCCGGCCATCAGCACGGCCGGTAAAATGTACTGTACGCCGTGCTGATGTACCATCGGGCCAATCACCAGCGCCACGGAACCGGCTGCTGCGGTCACCATCGCCGGACGACCGCCGAGCACAGACAGAGAAAGACACAGCACCACGGAGGCGATCAGGCTGACTTTTGGATCAACGCCCGCCACCACGGAAAACGAAATGACTTCGGGAATAAGCGCCAGGGCGGTAATGACGCCCGCCAGCGTTTCACGCATGAGATGTTTGGGTGAACGTAGCACCGTGGCGACTTGGCCTTCAGGGGATACAGCAGAATGAGGTAATGACATAGAACTTCGCTGGTTAGGGCAGGCTTCCGTGCGCGCGATCGCAAAGTGCAGCATAGTATCCACAAAATTTCGTGATTGCCAGTTGCCAGCGCAATTCCCTACAAACAATCCATCATTAAATTTCACAATTACAATAATTTCGTAACCTTTAAACAATATTTAAAAGTTGCTACCGTTCCCCCCGCAGCTTTTTTCACCTGCATTTTCCACGCATCACGCACTAGTAAACTAAGGCATAAATTATGAAAAAAATGACTGCCATGCTCTTTTCTCTGGCCGTCGGGCTCAACGCCGTCTCAATGGCAGCGAAAGCAGACGCACCTAAAGAGCAGGAAACGGACGTCCTTTTAATTGGTGGCGGCATCATGAGCGCCACGCTGGGAACCTACCTGCAAGAACTGCAGCCGGACTGGTCAATGACCATGGTCGAGCGCCTCGACGGCGTGGCGCAGGAGAGCTCTAACGGCTGGAACAACGCCGGTACGGGCCATTCGGCACTCATGGAACTGAACTACACGCCGCAGAAAAAGGACGGTTCCATTAGTATCGAGAAGGCGGTCGAGATCAACGAAGCGTTTCAGATCTCGCGCCAGTTCTGGTCTCACCAGGTCAACAGCGGCGTGATGCACGATCCGCACTCCTTTATTAACACCGTACCGCACATGAGCTTTGTGTGGGGCGACCAGAACGTCAACTTCCTGCGCGCGCGCTACGCTGCCCTGCAGCAGAGCACCCTGTTCCGCGGCATGAAGTATTCAGAAGATCACGCTCAGATCAAAGAGTGGGCACCGCTGGTGATGGAAGGGCGTGACCCGAACCAGAAAGTGGCGGCGACCCGCACCGAGATTGGCACCGACGTCAACTACGGTGAAATCACCCGTCAGCTGGTGACGTCTCTCAAGAAAAAAGAGAACTTTAGCCTGCAGCTCAGCACCGAAGTGCGCGGCTTCAAGCGCAACGCGGACAACAGCTGGAGCGTGACCGTTGCCGATCTGAACAACAATGACGCCGAGCGCGTGATCAAGGCGAAATTTGTCTTCATCGGTGCGGGCGGCGCGGCGCTGAAGCTGCTCCAGGAGTCCGGTATTCCTGAAGCGGACGATTACGCGGGCTTCCCGGTAGGCGGCCAGTTCCTGGTCTCTGAAAACCCGGAAGTGGTGAATCGCCACCTGGCGAAAGTGTATGGTCAGGCTTCCGTGGGCGCACCGCCGATGTCCGTTCCGCACATCGACACCCGTATGCTTGACGGCAAACGCGTGGTGCTGTTTGGGCCGTTCGCGACCTTCTCCACCAAGTTCCTGAAAAATGGCTCGCTGTGGGATCTGCTCAGCGCAACCACCACCTCAAACGTTAAGCCAATGATGGACGTGGGCCTGGATAACTTCGATCTGGTGAAATACCTGATTAGCCAGGTCATGCTCTCTGATGACGATCGTTTTGAAGCGCTGAAAGAGTACTATCCGCAGGCGAAGAAAGAAGACTGGCGTCTGTGGCAGGCCGGCCAGCGCGTGCAGATCATCAAGCGCGATCCGAAAGAGGGCGGCGTGCTGCGTCTGGGTACCGAAGTGGTGAGCGATAAAGAAGGCACCATCGCCGCGCTGCTGGGCGCGTCACCGGGCGCGTCTACCGCCGCGCCAATCATGCTGCACCTGATGGAAAAAGTGTTTAAAGATAAAGTTTCCAGCCCGGAATGGCAGGCGAAGCTGAAGACCATTATTCCTTCTTACGGTACAAAGCTGAACGGTAACGTGGATGCGACGGAGCAGGAGCTGGAATACACCAGCCGCGTGTTGCAGCTGCAATACATCAAGCCACAGGCTGCGGATGCTGCGCCAAAAGCGGAGCTGAAGCCTCAGGCGGAAAACAAACCGGTTGCGGATATCGCGCTGTAAGGTAAAAGCAAAACGGTAACATCCGTTACCGTTTTTAGTGTTTTCTCCCTCTCCCGGTGGGAGAGGGTTGGGGTGAGGGCATCAGAGCGCACCCGACCTGGTTTTAACGTACTACCGCTTGTCCGACGTTCTCACCCGCCTGCCACACGCGATACTTCACTTCCACGTTTTCAGGCGTATAGACCACGATCGGCAGCTTGCTGTTGTAGCGCAGCAGGCTGTTATCACCCAGATACGCAGTCACAAATTTCTTCTCTTTCTTACCGTCCGGACACGCCATCATGGTGGAAACCGGCGACGTCACTTTGTCAAAGACGTAGTAGTCATAACCCCAGCCTTCCAGGGTTTTGCTTTCCAGCTGGCCGCCGAGACGGTGCTGGTTGCAGTCCACCTCCAGCGTCTGGCCAATTAACAGCTCAACTTTAAAGTTTGCTTCATCCTGCTGAACAGGCAATTGGATCACCTGACGCTTCATGCCTTTATCCGCCTGCGGGTAAGGTGCCACTTTTTCCAGCGGCTGCTCTTTTGGAGCCTCGTTCGCGAAAGCGCTGGTGCTAACACAGGCAGCGGCGATAAGGGCGATAGCAAATTTAGGTGCGTTTTTCACAGTCATTCCTTAATGTCAAAACGATCGTGTCCAGATTAGCATAACTCAAATGAATGATTAGAGTGATTTACTTACATTTTCAAAATGATCAGATTTATGAACTGCTTTGTAGGCGTTGTTTTGGTGTTTAATGCTGGGTGGAGTCGGCTGGGAGATCGTGTTATTTTAAGCGGCAGAATATGTTATTCATCTGTAAAGGGAAGAGAGATGGTTCGTGCAAAACTGAAAACACCTGAAGGCCGTAAGTTCCTGCTGGCGCTGCTGGTTGTGTTTATGATTGCTGCCGCATGCGTTGGACGGGCAACCATTGTCGGCGTCATTGAGCAGTACAATATTCCCCTCTCCGCATGGACGACCAGCATGTACGTTCTGCAGTCGGCGATGATCTTTGTATATAGCCTGGTGTTCACCGTACTGCTTGCCATTCCGCTGGGCATTTTCTTCCTCGGCGGACGCGATAAGCACTAAGCTATCGCTTTCGCTCATTAAGCCAGCCCACGGGTTGGCTTTTTTTATCCCTCCCTATTTATTAACGATATTTATTCGCATTTCCAGGATATTCTGTCCCGAACATAATGATTGTTCTACAGAAAGCAGGAGATGCTCAATGTTATCCCGGTTTGCAACGCTCAGCCGGATCCCGAAGGGAGTCTGGGTTGTGGGCGGCGTCAGTATGCTGATGGATATCTCTTCGGAGATTATTCATAGCCTGCTGCCGCTGTTTATGGTGACAACGCTGGGTGCCAGCGTGATATTTATCGGCCTGATTGAAGGCCTGGCTGAAGCCACCGCGCTATTTATCAAAGTTTTTTCCGGAGCCATCAGCGACTATCTGGGCAAGCGTAAAGGGCTCGCGGTGCTTGGCTATGGGCTGGGTGCGTTGAGCAAACCCCTGTTCGCCATCGCTTCCTCTTCCGGCATGATTCTGGGGGCGCGGTTAATCGACCGCGTAGGGAAGGGGATTCGCGGCGCGCCGCGCGATGCGCTGGTTGCAGACGTCACGCCGCCGGAACTGCGCGGCGCGGCATTCGGGCTACGCCAGTCGATGGATACCGTCGGAGCGTTTCTTGGGCCGCTGCTGGCCGTCGGGCTAATGCTGCTGTGGAACGATGATTTTCGCACCATTTTCTGGATAGCGGTGATCCCCGGCGTACTTGCCGTGGCGCTGCTTTTTTTTGGTCTGCATGAGCCGAAAACGCCTGTTGAACATAAACGAACGAATCCGATAAAAAAAGAGAACCTGAAGCGTCTGGGCAAAGGCTGCTGGTGGGTCATAGGGTTGGGTGCGGTGTTTACGCTCGCGCGCTTCAGTGAGGCATTCCTGGTTCTGCGCGCGCAGCAGTCTGGCGTGCCGCTGGCGTTGATCCCGCTGGTGATGGTGGCGATGAACCTGCTCTATTTTCTCTCAGCCTATCCGTTTGGCAAATTATCGGATGCCATGAGCCACACCCGGCTGTTGCAGTGGGGGCTGGTCGTGCTGATTGGCGCAGATATTGTGCTGGCGCTGAGCACTCACTGGGCCGGGATTATCCTGGGCGTTGCGCTCTGGGGCGTGCATATGGGGATGACGCAAGGGCTGCTGGCGGCGATGATTGCTAAAACCGCACCCGCTGATTTGCGCGGTACGGCATACGGTATTTTCAGTCTGGTCAGTGGCGTCGGGCTGTTAATCGCCAGCGTCGGGGCGGGGGCGATCTGGGAAACGCTCGGCGCAGAATATACGTTTTATGCCGGGGCGGTGATTTGCGTGTTAACGCTGCTGTATCTGCGCAAAACGCCGGATGAGGTGCAATAAAAAAAACCAGCCAAACGGCTGGTTTTTTTTATGTGTGTTTGGTCGGCACGAGAGGATTTGAACCTCCGACCCCCGACACCCCATGACGGTGCGCTACCAGGCTGCGCTACGTGCCGACGCATAAAAGAATACTACTCGATTCCTTTTTGAATGCAAGGGCACGTGTCGCTAACTGATTTAAAATTAATCAGTTAGCGATGAAGCGTTTCTCATCTGTTAGCACCTGGAGGAGCAGGCTTAACTGGGGTTTCTGATCTTTAATCTTCTCGCCCTGCAGGTTATACGTCTGGTAATTACCGTTGCTGTTCAGCACCAGGGTCTGCTCTGGCGTGGTAACCACCAGCGAATTATTGCCTGCCGCGGTAACCCAGTTATGACGGCGCGTGGCGCTGAAGAGATCCTGCCCTTGAGAATACTCATTTGCCGGTGTGCTCACGTGCAGCAGGCGTTGCATCAGGGTGGTCATCACGTCTTTATGTTCGGTCAGCATATTAATGCGCTGCGCCGGCGTGCCCGGCCAATGGACGATCAGCGGAACATGAAGGTTAGGTCGCGACCACTCCATCTCCTTCGACCGATCGCCCAGCGGTACGCCATGACCTGCAGTGATAATCACTACGGTACTGTCCAGCTTGCCCGACTCGCGCAATGCATCCAGCACGCGCCCGATTTGCGCATCCACATCCGCTGCTGCACGACCGTAGCGGCGTGCAAAACCTTTCTGGTTGCTGTCATCCAGCGTGGTGCCGTTAAGGGCAACCCATGAGAACCAGCGGTTATCTTCCTGCGCATAGCGCTGAAGCCAGTTGATCCACTGATTCGCGGTCTGCTCATCCGACTGGCTTTGTGCGGCCGGAAGCGAGAAATCAGACAGCAGCGCCTGGCGATACAGCGAGCTGTTAAAGCCGTCCGAGGAGAACAGCCCTAACTGGTAGCCCTGCTGGTTCAGCCCGGTGATCAGCGCCGCAGGAATGCGTGCAGAAAGCACGCCGTCCATGTATCCGGCTGAAATCCCGTAGAACAAGCCAAAAATGCCTGCATCGGTTGAGTTACCGGAGCTCATATGCTGCGTGAACGCGACGTTCTGCCTGGCGAAATCGGCCAGCGCAGGCATCTGCTTCTCGTAACGCGAATAGTTAAGCCCGTCGACGGTGATCAGCAGAACGTTTTGACCGCGACCCATATCGCGATAGCGCAGCTCGCTCAACGGATACTGGACGCTGACTGCTTCGGGATTCCCCTGTTCCACCAGACGACGCTGATACTCCTGCGCGTCCAGCAGGCCGTGTTTCTCAAGGAAACGACGCGCCGTCATTGGATAAGAGAGCGGAAGGTTAGCGCGCTGCATGGTAATGGGGCGATAGAAGTTCGCATCCGCCCAGATATACATGATGTGCGAACTGATAAATGAGACGAAAAAGAGCGCGGCAACGGGCTTCGCGTAATGGCGACGCCGGGTCAGGCTGCGCAGTTTTTGCCAGCTCCAGGTGGCAAACAGCATCTCAATCAGCAGAATGACCGGAACGCTGATAAACATCAGCTGCCAGTCGCGTGCCGTCTCGTTCTGGTCGGGGTTAATCACCAGTTCCCAGACGATAGGGTTGAGATGGAGGTGGAATCGGGTAAAGACTTCGCTGTCGATCAGCAGCAGCGTCATGCCCGCCGTCGCGAGGATCGCGGACAAGAAGCGCATCAGGCGCTGCGACATCACGACAAACGTCAGAGGGAACAGAATCAGCAGGTAGGTGGCGAAAACCAGAAAGCTAAAGTGGCCGACCACGCTCATCCAGGAGTAAATACGCCCGGTTAGCGTCGTTGGCCAGTCCGCCACAAACAGATAACGACAGCCAATGACCGTCGCCAACAGAATGTTGAACAGGGCAAACCAGTGCCCCCAGCTGACCATCTGGGAGACTTTTTCACGGTAGCGCTGACGGTTCGTCACCATAAACTGTTGTTCGTTTCCCTTAGTGTGCCTGGTCGTCGCTAACGGAAGACTGCAGTGCCTGGGCGAAAGATTTGGCGATCGCCTGACGCTGAGCCGGAGCAACGCTGGTATTGATAAGGTTGGTGACCATGTTTCCCAATACCATCAGGGAAAGATCGGTCGGCGTTTTATGTTTTTCCAGTACGTTGACCAGCTCACTGAGCAATTGTTCAACGTGTTCGTCACTGTAGCGGGAATGTTGTGGCATAAATCAAAATCAGTTTGTTGAGAGAAGGGCGACATATTACCGTAGCAACAGCTTTTTTTCCCCTTTTTTATCTTCTGTTGCACACATGCGCTGGTGGTGGTTGAATACCGCCCGGTCTAAAAGGAGAGTTTATCATGAGTCTGGAAATCAACCAGATTGCCTTGCACCAGCTTATCAAACGCGATGAGCAAACCCTTGAGGTGGTGCTGCGCGATTCGTTGCTTGAACCCACTGCTACCGTTGTAGAAATGATGGCGGAGCTGCACCGCGTCTACAGCGCGAAAAATAAAGCCTACGGCCTGTTCAGCGATGAGAGCGAGCTGGCGGACAGCCTGCGTTTGCAACGTCAGGGTGAAGAGGATTTCCTGGCGTTTAGCCGTGCTGCCACCGGTCGCCTGCGCGACGAGCTGGCGAAATATCCGTTTGCCGATGGCGGTATCGTCCTGTTTTGTCACTATCGCTACCTGGCGGTGGAGTATCTGCTGGTCACCGTGCTGAATAACTTAAGCAGCATGCGCGTGAACGAGCAGCTGGATATCAGCTCTACGCACTATCTGGATATTAACCATGCCGACATCGTGGCGCGTATTGATTTGACCGAGTGGGAAACCAATCCGGAATCGACCCGCTACCTGACCTTCCTGAAAGGGCGGGTGGGTCGTAAAGTGGCGGATTTCTTTATGGACTTCCTCGGTGCCAGCGAAGGCCTCAACGCTAAAGCGCAGAACAAAGGTCTGCTGCAGGCGGTAGATGACTTCACCGCAGAGGCGCAGCTCGATAAATCCGAGCGTCAGACCGTGCGTCAGCAGGTTTACAGCTACTGCAACGAACAGCTGCAGGCGGGCGAAGAGATTGAGCTGGAGTCGCTGTCTAAAGAGCTGGCGGGCGTGAGCGAAGTCAGCTTCCAGGCATTCACCGCGGAGAAAGGCTACGAGCTGGAAGAGAGCTTCCCGGCGGATCGCAGCACGCTGCGTCAGTTAACCAAATTTGCCGGCAGCGGCGGTGGGCTAACCGTGAACTTTGACGCCATGCTGCTCGGTGAGCGTATTTTCTGGGATCCGGCCACCGACACCCTGACCATCAAGGGCACGCCGCCGAACCTGCGCGATCAGCTGCAGCGCCGCACCTCCGGCGGTAAATAGCAGGCATAAAAAAACCCCGCAGACGCGGGGTTTTTTTTCGACAGGTTTGCGATTACGCGCGAACGAAGTCGATGTGAGACAGTTTTGGCTTGAACGGGTGACGCTGAACAGCCTGAACCTTCACTTTTTCTTCTTTACCGCCAACAACGATGGTCAGAACTTCGCTGTAGAATTCAGCTTTGTTCTGCATGTTCCACACTTTGTCGTGATCCAGTTCGATAGCAACTGGAGCAGCTTCGCCACCGTAAACGATAGCCGGGAACTTGTTAGCGTTACGCAGGCGGCGGCTCGCACCCTTACCCTGCACGTTACGTACTTCTGCTTCGATAGTGAACATTGATTTCTCTCTGTATTTAAAACCCTGCTACAGGCGACCCAGCAGCAGGCGAGTGTTCTGCCTCACGGATGTGAAGCGGGCGGCATTTTATACTCAAATGCCCCGCACATCAACGAAAAGTCCCGTTAACCGCGTAATTCATTCGCCCGGCGGAAGCGTCCTTCGTAGTCAAAGACCTTCTCACGCACCTGCCAGAACTGACCTTTTTTACGGGCGACGACGAAATCAGGATGGCGCAGCAGCGCCTGCTGATGAACGATGTCGGCAACGGTTATCCAGCGCAGGGGCACGCCCGGCGTGCGGGTGTGCGGGCGGATAAACAGCTGTTCGAAGGCCGTCCGCTGGGCCGGCGTCTGGACCCGGAAGCGCTCGCTAACGTCCGCGCCGTCCTCGTCGTAATAGGTAATTTTTAGCCACTCGCCTTTTTCATCGGCGCCGGGCTGCAGCGCCATGCCGGAACAGCGCAGCACCAGGGCATCTTTCAGCTTCAGCGCGGCTTTCAGCATATCGTCAGGGTCGACCAGCACCGTGTCGCACTCCCGGCAGCGGCGGGCGGCAATGTCGTTTTCGGCGTTGCACTGCGGGCAGTTTTTAAAGCGGAAACGAAAGTCGCACTGCTCGCGATGCCCGTCATCATCTTCAAACCAGCCCTGACAGCGGCGGCCGAAATGCTCAATCAGCGTGCCGTCGGCGGTCGTTTTACCCCAGAAGGTGTTGGCAAACCCGCAGGCGGGGCAGAAGACCTGAACGGGCACGTTGTCACTTTTGCCTTTAGGCGTGCCCACTTCAGGGGAGTAGAGATCGTGCGGGTTGCCCGCATAATCCAGAATCAGGCAGTCGGTTTTCCCCGGCGCCAGGCGCAGTCCGCGGCCAACAATCTGCTGATACAGGCTGACGGATTCGGTTGGGCGCAGAATGGCGATCAGATCGACGTGCGGCGCATCGAAGCCGGTGGTTAATACCGAGACGTTAACCAGATAGCGAAACTGCTGTGCCTTGAACGCATCAATCAGGCGATCGCGTTCCGGGCCGGGCGTTTCGCCGGTAATCAGCGCGGCGTCGTCAGCGGGCAGCAGGCCGGTGATTTCGCGCGCGTGTTCAACGGTAGCCGCAAAAATCATCACCCCTTTGCGCGTCTGCGCGAACTCCTCAATCTGGCTGATGATGTGCGGCGTAATGCGTTTTTGCTTTTTCAGCTCCTGATTGAGATCCGCTTCGCTGAACAAGCCGTTGCTTTGCGCCTGCAGGCGGCTGAAGTCGTACTGAACGACGGGCATATCCAGCCGCTCCGGCGGCGTCAGGTAGCCGTGTTTAATCATGTAGCGTAGCGGAAGCTCGTAAATGCAGTCGCTGAACAGCGCTTTCGCGTCTCCCCGCACCATGCCGTGATAGTGGAAGTGGTAAATCCAGCCTTTCCCCAGACGAAACGGCGTTGCCGTCAGGCCGAGCAGGCGAATGTGAGGGTTTACGTCCTTTAGATGAGAGAGGATTTGCTGGTACTGACTGTCGTCGTCATCGCTGATGCGGTGGCACTCATCGACAATCAGCAGCGAAAATTCGCTGCGAAACAGGTCCAGATTGCGCGCGACGGACTGCACGCTGCCAAACACCACCTTACCGTGGCTCTCTTTGCGCTTTAGCCCGGCGGCGAAGATATCGGCCTCCAGTCCAAGCGCGCAATACTTGGCATGGTTTTGCGCCACCAGCTCTTTGACGTGCGCCAGCACCAGCACGCGCCCGCGCGCCAGACGCGCCAGTTCGGCTATCACCAGGCTTTTGCCTGCGCCGGTCGGAAGCACAATGGCAGCAGGCTCCCGATGCTTACGGAACCAGGCGAGGGTGGCGTCAACGGCTTCCTGCTGATAGGGACGGAGTGTAAAAGTCATGAGATCTCGGTTTCGTTATTCCGCGTATAGTATGCCACGAAACTTTTTCCCTTGAGTGGCGCAACCAGACCATTATACTGAACCGTTCTTGACTGCTTCTTTTTCGGACGCGTTGTCCGACTCTCAGCACCATTAAGGCTAAAAAGATTTCATGCGACTTGATAAGTTTATCGCTCAGCAACTCGGCGTAAGCCGCGCTATTGCCGGGCGCGAAATTCGCGCCAGCCGCGTTACCGTGGATGGCGACATTGTGAAAGACACCGCTTTCAAACTTCAGCCTGAGCATCAGGTCGAGTATGACGGCAATCCGCTGACCCAGCAGCACGGCCCGCGTTATTTCATGCTGCATAAGCCGGAAGGCTACGTCTGTTCAACGGACGATCCGGATCATCCTACGGTGCTCTACTTCCTCGACGAACCGGTGGCGCACAAGCTGCATGCCGCGGGGCGTCTTGATATCGATACCACCGGCCTGGTGCTGATGACCGATGACGGCCAGTGGTCGCACCGCATTACCTCTCCGCGTCATCATTGTGAAAAAACCTATCGGGTGACGCTGGAGTCGCCTGTTGCGGATGACACGGCAGAGCAATTCGCCAAAGGCGTTCAGCTGCATAATGAAAAAGATCTGACCAAACCGGCAGTTCTTGAGGTCATTACCCCGACGGAAGTGCGTTTGACCATCAGCGAAGGGCGCTATCACCAGGTGAAACGCATGTTTGCCGCGGTGGGCAATCACGTCGTGGGCCTGCACCGCGAACGTATCGGGGCGATTGAACTCGACGCGGATCTGGAACCTGGCGAGTATCGCCCGCTGACGGAAGAAGAGATCGCGAGCGTCGGTCTGCCTTCGCATTAATTTCAGGAGAACTCTGTGACCACCAGGCCACACTCGTCTTTCAAAATCGTCTTCATTCTTGGCCTGCTGGCCATGCTGATGCCGCTGTCTATCGATATGTACCTGCCTGCGCTCCCGGTGATTTCCGCGCAGTTTGGCGTTCCGGCAGGCAGCGCGCAGATGACGCTCAGTACCTATATTCTCGGTTTTGCCATTGGCCAGCTGTTTTATGGCCCCATGGCCGACAGCCTTGGGCGTAAGCCGGTCATCCTGGGCGGTACGCTGATCTTTGCGGGCGCAGCCGTAGCCTGCGCGCTGGCGCAGAGCATCGATCAGCTGATCGTTATGCGCTTCTTCCACGGTCTGGCGGCGGCAGCGGCAAGCGTGGTGATCAACGCCCTGATGCGCGATATTTACCCGAAAGAAGAGTTCTCCCGCATGATGTCGTTCGTCATGCTGGTAACGACCATTGCGCCGCTGGTGGCCCCGATGGCCGGTGGGGCGGTGCTGGTGTGGTTTAGCTGGCATGCGATTTTCTGGATACTGGCGATAGCCGCGCTGCTGGCGTCGGCGATGATCTTCTTCTTTATTGATGAAACGCTGCCCGTTGAGCGTCGGCAGAAATTCCATATCCGCACCACGCTCGGCAACTTTGCCTCGCTATTCCGCCACAAGCGCGTGCTGAGCTACATGCTGGCAAGCGGCTTCAGCTTTGCCGGGATGTTCTCCTTCCTGAGCGCCGGGCCGTTTGTTTACATCGAGCTGAACCACGTTTCGCCTCAGCACTTTGGCTACTACTTTGCGCTGAACATCGTCTTCCTGTTCGTTATGACCATCATTAACAGCCGCTTTGTCCGCAGAGTCGGGGCGATCAATATGTTCCGCGCCGGACTGTGGATACAGTTTGTGATGGCCATCTGGCTGGTGGTGAGCGCGTTTTTCGACGTGGGATTCTGGGCGCTGGTGGTCGGCGTGGCCGCCTTTGTCGGCTGCGTCTCGATGGTATCGTCCAACGGGATGGCGGTGATCCTCGACGAGTTCCCGCATATGGCGGGAACGGCATCGTCGCTGGCAGGGACGTTCCGCTTCGGCATTGGTGCTGTCGTGGGTGCGCTGCTCTCCATGGCGACGTTTAACACCGCCTGGCCAATGCTGTGGGCGATCGGATTTTGCGCGACCAGCTCTATTCTTTTCTATCTCTATGCCAGCCGGCCGCGTAAAGCGGCTAACTAACCCCCACCTAAGGCCCGATACGGGCCTTTTTGTTGATGCATATCAACCAAACCCGCGTTCGTTTACCCTGTGTTTGTTTCTTTTATGTAAAATCTATTTATGTAAAAAGTCACATCATTGTATTTAAAAAGGTTGAGTTAGATCGCAGAAACGGGTACATATAGCGCCGACGCGAACCTGTAACGCCTATAAAAACCGCCGATGAGTGCAGGTTTGCGATGATGTGTTACTATAAATGTAAATAAATTGTGAAGTAAATTTGCTTCCGGGGAACGAACGTGAATACATTACAACTCTCCATTGTCCATCGCTTGCCCCAGAGCTATCGCTGGTCGACGGGTTTTGCAGGTTCGAAAGTTGAACCGATTCCGCAAAGCGCTGCCGGGTGCGAGAATTGTCTGGTTGCACTCAAGCTGCTTAGCCCGAGCGACGAAAACGCATGGCCTGTGATGGAGCGTCTCAGCCAGGCGCTGACCGATATTGAAGTGGATAGCTCCGTCGTGGAGTGTGAAGGGGAGCCGTGCCTGTTTGTGAACAGCCAGGACGAGTTCGCCGCTACCTGCCGCCTGAAAAACTTTGGCGTGGCTATCGCCGAACCCTTCTCCGGGCAGTATCCCTTCTAAGCACTAGTCCGCTGATAATAGCTGGCGCGTGTAGCTCTGCGTCGGTGCAGCAAATACGCGCTGGCACTCTCCCTGCTCGACCACTTCTCCCTGCCGCAAGACAATCACCTGATGGCATAGCGCCCGAACGACCTGCAGGTCGTGGCTGATGAAGATATAGGCCAGCCTGTGTTTTGCCTGCAATCCTTTTAACAGCGTTAGGATCTGCGCCTGCACGGTGCGGTCCAGCGATGACGTAGGTTCATCCAGAATAATCAGCTCCGGCTTCAGGATCAGCGCGCGGGCGATGGCAATGCGCTGGCGTTGCCCGCCGGAAAACTCGGCCGGATAACGATGCCGCGCGTCGGGCTCCAGCCCGACTTCCGTCATCACGCGCACCACCTCGTCTTCGCGCTGCTGAGCGGTCAGCGCAGGCTGATGGACGCGCAGGCCCTCTTCGACAATCTGCAACACGCTTAGCCTTGGGTTGAGCGATGAGTTCGGGTCCTGGAAAACCACCTGCATCCGCGGGCGGATGGGCAGCATCTGGCGGCGGTTTCGGCCCTGCAGCGGCATACCGTCAAAGAGGATTTCGCCCTCAGAGGCAATCAGACGCAGCAGCGCCAGCCCGGTAGTGCTTTTACCCGAACCCGATTCGCCCACCAGCCCGAGCGATTCTCCCGGACGAAGGGAAAAGCGGATATTTTTTAGCACCGGATTTTGGTCGACCACCCGCCGCAAAATGCCTTTGCGGATGGGGAAGGAAACGCGCAGGTCGTCAACGCGCAGCAGCGGCTCGCTGCCAGCGTCCAGGGGAACCGGGTCGCCGGAGGGTTCGCTATCGAGCAGCCGCTGCGTATAGGGATGCTGAGGCGCGTTGAGCAGCGTAGCTGCCGCGTTCTGCTCTACACATCGTCCGTTTTGCATGACCGCGACGCTGTCGGCCAGCTTTCTCACAATGCTCAGATTGTGGGTGATAAACAGCAGGCTCATGTTCAGCTCGTCACGCAGCTCCCGCAGCAGCGTCAAAATTTGCGCCTGCACCGTCACGTCCAGCGCGGTGGTGGGTTCGTCGGCAATCAACAGTTCTGGCCGCGTGAGCAGGGCCATTGCAATCATGACGCGCTGACGTTCGCCGCCGGACAGCTGGTGCGGGAAATCGCTCAGCCGTTTGGCCGCGTTGCGAATGCCGGTGCGTTCGAGGCAGTCGAGGATCTCACCCCGCGCCGCCTCCCTGCGCATGCCTCGGTGCAGAGAAAGCACTTCGTACAGCTGTTTTTCCAGGGTGTGCAGCGGATTCAGGGAAACCATCGGCTCCTGGAAAATCATGGCGATTTTATTGCCGCGGATGCCGCGCAGCGTCTGCTCGTCGGCATGCAGCAGCGAGCTGCCGTGAAAGAGAATATCTCCCTGCGGGTAGCTGACCGGCGGGGAAGGAAGCAGGCGCAGGACCGACAGCGCCGAGACGCTCTTGCCTGAACCCGACTCGCCCACCAGCGCCAGCGTTTCTCCGCGCTGGATCTGCAGCGACAGATCGCTGACCACGGTACGCATTTCACCCTGCTTTGAAAAGGCAATCGACAGGTTATCAATGCTGAGAAGGGGCTGCGTCATTTTATACCGCCTTATTGGGATCGAAGGCGTCGCGCACGGCTTCACCAATAAAGATCAGCAGCGAAAGCAGCACTGCCACAGAGAGAAACGCGGTAATACCTAACCACGGCGCCTGCAGGTTGTTCTTGCCCTGCAGCAACAGCTCGCCGAGCGACGGTGAGCCGAGCGGTAGCCCAAACCCGAGAAAATCGAGCGAGGTGAGGGTGGTGATGGAGCTGCACAGGATGAAGGGCAGGAAGGTGAGCGTCGCCACCACGGCGTTAGGGAGCATATGGCGGAAAATAATCCCCCGGTCGCTGACCCCCAGCGCCTGCGCCGCACGGATATAATCGAAGTTACGCGTGCGCAGAAACTCTGCGCGCACAACCCCGACCAGCGCCATCCAGCCAAACAAAACGGTGATCCCCAGCAGCCACCAGAAGCTTGGCTGCACCACGCTTGAAAGCAGGATGATCAGAAACAGCGTCGGCATCCCTGACCACACCTCAATCACGCGCTGGCCCCAGAGATCGATTCTCCCGCCGTAGTAGCCCTGAACGGCGCCTGCCACCACGCCCATCACACTGGAGAAGAGCGTCAGCATCAGCCCAAAGAGGATGGAAATGCGCGTGCCGTAAAGAATGCGCGCCAGCACATCGCCACCGTTAGCGTCCGTTCCCAGCCAGTTTTGCGCGGAGGGCGGAGAAGGGAAGGGGCTGGTGGTGGCGAAGTTAATGCTGTTCGCCCCAAAGCGCACCGGTGCCCAGAGCGCCCACCCATGCTGCTCGATCTGCTTGCGCAGCCATGGGTCCTGATACTCTGCAGGGGTCGCAAACGGGCCGCCAAAGTCGCTTTCGCTATAGTTGGCGAGTACGGGTACGTACCAGCGATCGTTAAAATGCACCAGCAGAGGTTTATCGTTGGCTATCAGCTCCGAGCACATGCTCAGGACAAACAGAACGGCAAAGATCCACAGCGACCAGTAGCCGCGGCGATTGTGGCGAAAACGGGCCCAGCGGGCCTGATTGACGGGGCTTAAACGCGGCATCAGCGGCCCTCAAAGTCGATGCGGGGATCGACCAGCGTATAGCTGATATCACTGATGATATTCAGCAGCAGGCCAATCAGGGTAAATATGTAGAGCGTGCCAAACATCACCGGATAATCGCGCGACACGGTGGCTTCATAGCCCAGCAGGCCCAGACCGTTAAGCGAGAACATCACCTCGATCAGCAGCGAGCCGGTAAAAAACATGCTGATGAACGTGGCGGGAAATCCGGCAATCACCAGCAGCATGGCGTTACGAAAAACGTGCTTCCACATGATCTGTTTTTCACCCACGCCTTTCGCGCGCGCGGTGACAACGTACTGTTTGCGGATTTCATCAAGGAACGCGTTTTTGGTCAGCATGGTCAGCGCGGCAAAACCGCCGATCACCGTCGCAAGAACCGGCAGCGTGATATGCCAGAAGTAATCGGTGATTTTTTGATACCACGGCAGGGAGCTGAAATCGGCAGACACTAACCCGCGCAGCGGGAAAATATCGAAATAACTGCCGCCCGCAAAAAAGACGATCAGCAGGACGGCAAACAGAAATGCCGGGATGGCATAGCCGATGATGATAAAGGTGCTGCTCCAGATATCAAACCGGCTGCCGTTGTCGATCGCCTTGCGGATGCCGAGCGGAATGGAGACCAGATAGATTATCAGGGTGCCCCACAGACCGAGCGTCACCGATACCGGCAGGCTTTGCTTGATTAAGGTTAACACTGACGCACTGCGAAACAGGCTATCGCCAAAATCAAAGCGGACGTAATTCCAGAGCATGTTGAAATAACGCTCGTGAAGCGGTTTATCGAAACCGTAACGCTGCGTGATCTCGGCGATCACCTCGGGATCGAGCCCGCGTCCTCCGCGATAGTGGCTTTCGCTGATATTGCCCACGCCGGTTCTGGCATGGCTTGCGCCCATCCCCTCGCCCCCGCCGCCGGGCATACCGCCGCTGTTACCAAATTCAACCGCGGCAATGGCCTGATCGACCGGCCCGCCGGGCGCGATTTGCACGATAAAAAAGTTAATCGTAATGATGGCCCACAGCGTTGGGATAACCAACAGCAGGCGGCGGATCAGATAAGCACCCATCGTAATTCCTTAACGCCGCTCGGCCGGCAGTTTTGCAGCTTTATTCACGTCATACCACCAGGTATCAAAGCCTAGCGTATAGACGGGGCGCACGGCGGGCTGTGAAAACTTATCCCAGCGGGCAACGCGATCTTCGCCCATATACCACATTGGCAGCATGTAATAGTTCCAGGTTAAGACCCTGTCGAGCGCGCGGCCAAGCGGTAGAAGCTTCTCTTTATCGCCCTGCGCCGCCACGATTTTTGCGATTAGCGCATCGATAACCGGGCTCTTGACGCCCGGCGCGTTGTAGGAAGAGTCGATATAGCTGGATGCCCAGGAGATTTGCAGGTCTGAACTTGGCCACGGCTGTGCCTGCCACAGGCGCTGCATCATATCGTAGTCGCGGCTGCGCATGCGGTTGGTAATTTGCGCGTTATCCACCTGGCGGATGTTCATGGTAATCCCCAGGCGGTCAAGATTTTGTTTAAACGGCAGCACCCACTGATTATTGGCACCCGACGAGACCAGCAGTTCAAAACTGAGCGGCTTGCCGGTTTGAGCATTGACCCGTTTCTGATTTTTCAGCACCCAGCCCGCCTCGTCCAGAAGGGCGCTGGCTTTGAGAAGATTTGCGCGATCGAAACCGTTACCGTCAGATTTCGGTGGTGCAAACACGCTGGTGAATACCTCGGGCGGGAGTTCTGCTTTAAAGGGCGCCAGCAGAACCAGTTCATCAGCGTTAGGATAATGGCGGGCGGCGTATTCCGTATTCTGGAAATAGCTGTTCGCCCGACTGTAGGCACCGTAAAACAGGGCTTTATTCATCCATTCGAAATCAAACGCCAGGGCGATCGCCTCGCGTACTTTACGATCGGAAAATACCGGGCGCTGAATGTTAAACGCCAGCCATCGCGTGTCCTGAGCCGATTCGTTTTTGTGTTCATCCTTGACGATGTAACCCTTCGCGAAGTTTTTGCCGATATAGCGCGTCGCCCAGTTTTTAGCGCTGCTCTCAACCCGCAAATCGAAAGCGCCGGCTTTAAACGCCTCAAAGGCGACGTTATCGTCGAGGTAGTAATCATAGCGAAGGGTGTCGAAGTTCCAGCGGCCACGGTTTACCGGCAGGTTGGCTGCCCAGTAATCCTTAACGCGGGAATAGACGACGTACTGCCCCATACGCCAGTCGGTGATGCGGTACGGGCCGCCCGCCAGCGGCGGTATGGAGAGCGGGTCGCTCAGCTTGTGATTTTTCCAGAACGACTCCGGCATCACGGGGAGCGAGAACAGGCTCAGCATATCTTCTTTGTTCGGCTTGCTCAGCTCGATGCGTACGGTGAGCGGGGCAATGGCTTTAACCGTTGCGCCTTTATACACCAGACGGAACTGGGGGACGCCTTCCGTCATAAACTTATGGAACGTGAAGGCCACGTCGCTGGCTTTCACCGGGGTGCCATCATGAAAACGCGCCAGTGGGTTAATCGAAACCTCAGCCCAGGCAAAGTTATCGGCATAACGGACGTTATCGGCGACCAGGGGATAGTAGCTGCCGGGCTCATCATCCGAGGTGACAAAAAGGGTGTCGTAAAGAGATTCAGTCCGTGCCGCCGCCACGCCGCGCAGGGCGTAGCGGTTGAAGTTGTCGAAGGTGCCGGTGGCGGAAAGCGTCACCTGTCCGCCTTTGGGAGCGGCAGGATTGGCGTAGTCGAAGTGCGTAAAGTTGACCTCGTACTTGGGTTCGCCAATCACGGCGAACGCGGTGCTTTCTTTGATGGTTTGCGCCTGGCTGGACAGACTGGTTAATGCCAACAGCAACACTATGAAGCGCATAAGCATCTTGCGGCGTCTCCCTCGTTCTCAATTAAGCTGAATAATAAGTGACGTCGCAAGCATTGTGAAATTATTCACCTGCGGGCGGCAAATCAGGCTTCCAGATCCTGAACTGCTCAAGCGGCATCGGGCGGCTAATCCAGTAGCCCTGCAGGAAATTGACGCCATGCTCGCGCAGCCAGGCCGCCTGCTCGGGCGTTTCCACGCCTTCCGCCACGGTCAGCATGTTGAGGCGTCTCGCCAGGGTCAGTACCGCATCGAGCACCGGCGAGGTGACGGTTTCTGTACCAATCGCGTTGACAAACCCCCGGTCGATTTTGAGGTAGTCCATCGTGAAGCGCTCCAGGTAAATCAGCGCGCTATGTCCGGTGCCAAAATCATCAATCGCTATCTCAAAGCCTTCGTTATGTAGCCATTCGAACAGGTTATTGGCTTCGTGATGGTTAAGCATATCGCGCTCGGTGATTTCCAGCACGATCTGGAAATGATCGGGCGGTAACAGAGACTTGAAGGTGCGCATATCGTCTTTAAAACTTTCTGAATGCAGGTGCCCCGGGGCAATATTGATGCCCATTTTGGCTCCCGGCGGTAACACGCCTTCAAGCACCGGTGCATCGGCAATAATGAGGTCAAAAAGATGCAGCGTTAACGGGACAATCAGCTTTTGCGCTTCGGCAAAATTGATAAAAGCATCGGGGGGAATTTCACCCATCGTAGGGTGTTTCCAGCGCATCAGCACTTCAAGTCCGGTCATCCTGAGCGTGGTGGCATCGACAACGGGCTGATACACCACGTAAAACTGACCTCGCTTGATCGCGCTTAAAATTTCTTTGCCCGGATTTTGACGAATGGTGAGGATATAAAAATTGAGCGAACCGGCGGCAATACCGCACACCAGGCCGAAGAACAGGGCGTAGAGTATTTCATCGCTTGTCCACGCATCGGCATAGAGGTTAATGGTCAGCGGGACATCTTTCAGCGTAGCCGTGCGAGCGGGCACTTCATGCAGGTCGTTCGCGCCGATCAGGTTGCTCGACATGGTCGATAGCGCATGGTCGCCAATGATGATGGCAATGCCCGCAAAATCGTCCTGGCGCGCGGTGTAGAGCAGATAGGGGGTCAGGTTGAGATTTACCGAGGTAAAGACGCCCCCATCCTTTACCAGCGGATTACGGTACCAGATGGCGATGGCCGGCTTGTTGGGCAGCATTGGCGTGCCGGGCAGCAGCACCATGTCGATCGGCTTGTTGATGTGAAGCTCGGGAATAAGCTCCTCAATCGGGGCATTCATCGGGCCGGTGGCGGATGAGCAAAAGGCCATTTTGTCCCTGACCAGCAGGAAGGCGCGCACGTTGAGGCTGAAGGCGGCGCGCGAGGTCAGTTCGGCGTTGACGTCATGACAATTGCTGAGGGTCAGCGGCTGGAGGATATCGATAGAGGTTTTCAGCTCGTCGAAATAGCTCTGCATGTAGATGTTCACGTCTTTTATCAGGGTGTCGTACCTGACTTCTCGCTTGTGGTAACTCCAGAAAAACTGTAGCGAGCCCAGGAGCAGGGCGACAAAAAGTCCTGAAAGAATGCTGATGAGCAGGATCTTGCGATTGCTGGAGAAATAGCGGGTGAACATAGACGTCGTGGTTCCTGAATTGCCGCTTAATATTTACAGTGTAACGGGCAAAAAAAAACACCGCCGAAGCAGTGCTTTTTTTATCGTATCGCCAGCCAAGGGATAACCAACGATACGAACATGATATCAACTGCGGGTCAGTACGCGACGCGCTTCGTTGTAGCGCTTCTTCCAGTACGGTTCATTCATGCTGGAAATGGTCACACCGCTGCTGGTGGAGGCATGTACAAACTGGTCGTTACCAATATAGATGCCAACATGTCGACCTGTAGAACCCGCTTTGAACAGGACTAAATCACCTGTGCGCAGTTTGGTACGTGAAATCGACTTGCCCATGACCTGCTGTTCATAGGTTGAACGCGGAAGGTCTAACCCAAATTGCTCGCGGAAGGTACGCTGTACGAAACCGGAACAATCAATACCTTTTTTCGTGCTGCCGCCCAGGCGATAGCGCACGCCTTTCCAGTCAGCATACTGGTCCATAATGCGGGACTTCACGTCCAGATTACGTACCATATTTTCAAATTCATCCTGAGAGGCTTGCAGTGACGAGGAATCTTCTATTCCCACAACACGCGTCTCAGGATGCATATTCTTAGCGGTGTTCGATGTACTACATGCCGAAAGCAGAACCGCAACTGCTATCGCCGGGATCCCCCGCAAGATATATCTCAAAATCGGTTGAGATTTGACCATTTTATGTATTTTCCCTTGAAGTCCTTAACGATAAATATCGTTATAAAAATGCCAACCGTGACGAGACTAATTATCTGTTCACAATGAGACAATTCTTTCTGGTCAGATTTGTGGCGCAGCGCACAAATTTATTCACCACGAAAATAACTCTCTCAGTGGGGCAAAACGAGTTCGAGATTAACCGATTGCGTAGGTCATTGCGAGTAAAAATAACCATTTTTTTATAAGAAATTGTGATACAGAAAGTGAATTTGCGGGATTGCCTGAAATAGCAGCAGATCTGAGTGCAAATCGCGCAATGCATTCATTTATATCGTGAATAGTATGACAAGAGGATGACAGGGAGAGGGGAAGATGAATGAAAATCCATCAGGGATCGAAAACGATCTCTGATGGATTGTGTTAATTCAGGTTGTTTATTTGTTTTTAATTTGTTGCGTTTTGCCGGGTAAATAGCGATCGAAAAGGGCAATTAACCGATCGCTGAGCGGGGTCATCAGAACCCAGGGCGCACCAATCAGCACCGCTGTGAGCGAGCCGACAACAATATCCGTCAGCCAGTGGGCGCCAATCATGACGCGCGGAAACGCGAATACCACCACAATCAGCAGGGCGACGGCAAAGGCTTTTTTGCCGAAATAGCGCAGCATGAACGCGGAGAATATAAGCAACATCATTCCGTGGTCGCCCGGGAAACTGTCTTTAGAAGCATCTTTGGTTGGAATATGCAGTAGTTCACTCACGCGGTGAATATTCGGGAAATAGAGCGACGGGCTGGCACGTTTTACCGGCATCAGATGCTGCGCCAGCTGGTTAATCACCACTGCGGCAAGCAGCATCACCAGGCCGATAATCATAATGCGACGACGCCCGGTTTTGTCCTCCTTCAGCCAGAAAGAGAGCATCAGGCAGCCCATAGCCAGCAGCGAAAAGCCGTCAAACGCGCGGTTGTTGGTGATAGCAACCAGCCACAGGAAGGCTTCACTCTTCACCAGCTCCTGGTTGAAGAAATGAAAGAGGGTGGAATCCAGCGGAAACCAGAAGCCGTGATTCGCCGGGAGATACCAGGAGAAAAACAGCGCCAGGCCGGCGGCATTCAGTAGCAATATCAAGGGAAATCGAGTTTTCATAACATTCAGCATACAATTAAATCAGGGGCAACGTTAGCCGCCCGAACTTAAACGAAGCTTCAACAGGCTGGACTGCAGTGCGTTCCAGTCGGCGTTAACCGCACTAATTAACTCTATTCTGCTGTCCGGCGGGGCAACGTTTTGCGTTTCGATAAAGAAATCGCTTCCCTGACGATTAATCCGCACCAGTCCGTCCGGAGTGCGCATGATCCCTTTCACGCGATCGACCGGGGCGAGTCTGGCCCACTCAAGAATGCCGATCGTGTCGAAAACGGTATCAGCGTCAAAAATCCATCCGCAGGCCTGATATCCCTGACCGCTGTTCAAATTGCGACGCCAGCGCTGGTGTTCCGGCAGGCTCAGCGCGGCCAGACCTTGTTTCGCCGGATGGCTATGCGAATGTTCCGCGCTTGCAGGAAGTTCGGCCAAATTGCGACGAGGGAGATCGAGTAGGGCAACGTCAATATTCCCCTGCGTGGCTTCAATACGCTGACGATCGCCACCGAAGTGCTGCCACCAGGCCTCCAGCGCCGCACGGCTTTCAGCCGTGGCGCGGTCGGCTTTATTTGCCACGATGATGTCTGCCGAGGCGAGCTGGTCGCGGAAGTTCTCGTTAGCCACGGCCTTTTCATCCAGCAGCTGGCGCGGATCGACAACACACAGCGTGGCGCGCAGGTCGATCCACGGTTCGTAAACCGGCGCGGTCAATAAATCGAGTATTTGTTTCGGGTGTCCAAGGCCGGTAGGCTCAATCAGCAGGCGGTCTGGCTTCCCCTGGCGCAGCAGCGTATTCAGGCCCACCTGCATGGGCAGGCCATTCACGCAGCACATGCAGCCGCCCGGGATCTCCTTAATCATCGCGCCGCTGTCGGACAACAGCGCGCCATCGATACCCACCTCGCCGAATTCATTGACCAGCACGGCCCATTTTTCCGCCGGGTTTTTATTTGCCAGCAGGTGCAGAATTGAGGTGGTTTTACCGCTGCCGAGAAAACCGGTAATGAGGTTGGTTTTGGTCACATGCGCTCCGGGAGATAATTGTGATGCTGTAACAATTATCCATCATCCTGACGAAAAAAGAGCGTATTGAGAAGAGGAGGGGCGAACGAAGACCTTTTCCGTTCGCCTTAACCGCAATAATCGCTAAATATTTAACGTTTCAATAACAGCCTGACGCGCGCCGTGACGGACGATACGCTGGTATGCCTGATTCACCGCCTCCACAAAGCGGCCGTTTTGCACAAGATCCTGACCAAACACTTCACTCAGCTCCAGCAGGGCATTAACGCGATCGGCGTCACCGCTGGCGTCAACGATAGCGCGGATCTTACCGCTAAGCGGGTCGCGAACATCAATGTCGTTACCGCGATCGTCCTTACCGCTTACGTAGCGTATCCAGCCCGCGACGCCCAGCGCCAGCAGGGGCCACGCGCTTTGCCGCTCAAGATGCACGCGAATGCCGTCCAGCATGCGCTGGGGCAGCTTCTGGCTGCCGTCCATCGCAATTTGCCAGGTGCGGTGCTGCAGCGCCGGGTTGGCAAAACGCTCAATCAGGCTGTCGGCATAGGCCGTGAGATCCACATCGGTAATGCGCAGGGTGGGAGCCTGTTCGTCAAGCATCAAGCGTCGCGCGGCGTCGCGGAAACAGGCGTCCTCCATGCATTCATTAATATGCGCGTAGCCAGCAAGGTAACCCAGGTAAGCGAGGAAGGAGTGGCTGCCGTTGAGCATTCGCAGCTTCATCTGTTCCCAGGGCAGGACGTCCTTCACCATTTGCACGCCAGCGACTTCCCATTCCGGGCGCCCGGCAACGAAGTTGTCCTCCACGACCCACTGAATGAAGGGTTCGCAGCTGATGGCGCACGGATCTTCAACGCCAAGCTCCTGCGTGATTTCTGCAAGCGAGGCGTCCGTTGCCGCAGGCACAATTCTGTCAACCATCGTTCCCGGGAAACTCACCTGCTCTTTAATCCACTCCGCCAGCGCGGCAGAGCGTTTCTGCGCCATGCCGAGCACGGCGTTTTTCACCACGTGGCCGTTGTCGGGAATATTGTCGCAGGAGAGCACGGTGAAGGCCGGCATGCCGCGCTCGCGACGGCGGTGGAGTGCTTCAACCAGGATCCCCGGCGCGGAGTGCGGCTCGGACGGATGTTCCAGGTCGTGAATAATGCGCGCGTTTTGCATGTCCAGCCTGCCGGCCGCAGGGTCGATGCAATAGCCCTTTTCGGTAATGGTGAGTGAGACAATCGCCACCTGCGGTTCGCAAAATTTCTCAATGATGGCGGCAAGCGAGTCGAGTTTTGCATTCAGGCATTCACGTACGGCACCGACAATAATGGGATGATTACCCTCCGCGCCTTTTTCCAGCACGGTAAACAGATGATCCTGCGCGCGCAGCTGGCTCATCAGCACGTCGCCGCTGAAGAGGCTAATCTCACAAATGCCCCAGTCGCCTCCGTTTGCATTCAACACCCGGTCCGTTAACAACGCCTGGTGCGCGCGGTGAAAAGCCCCGAAGCCGAAGTGGACGATGCGGGAGCGCAGCTGGCTGCGGTCATAGCGAGGCTGCTGAACGTGCGCGGGAAGCGTGATAGAGGCAATTGTCTTCATTAAATACACACCTGATTAACCATTAATTAACAATGGCAGTGTAAAGTTATATGACAACAAATTGAATTGGTAAGCCGTAAATATCGCTGTTCTGTGAGTTTGATCAATCAATGCGTGGCGGTGAGTTGACCCTTACGGTTAAACATGTATGGTAGTCGTCATTGCATTAACACATATTGGTATAACAACTTGAGAGGGTGGGGCAATGGAACAAACCTGGCGTTGGTACGGGCCGAACGATCCGGTTTCTCTTGATGATGTGCGTCAGGCTGGCGCAACGGGCGTCGTAACGGCACTGCATCACATTCCTAATGGTCAGGTGTGGCCAATAGACGAAATTCAAAAGCGCCAGGCGGTACTGGCGGAAAAAGGGTTAATCTGGTCTGTCGTGGAGAGCATTCCCGTTCACGAAGACATTAAAACCCATTCAGGCGACTGTCAGACCTGGATTGCCAACTATCAGCAGAGCATTCGGAACCTGGCGGCCTGCGGCATTGATACCGTTTGCTATAACTTTATGCCTATCCTGGACTGGACGCGAACCGATCTTGAGTACCAGATGGCGGACGGCTCCAAAGCGCTGCGTTTCGATCAGATTGCCTTTGCAGCCTTTGAGCTGCACATTCTGAAGCGCCCGGGTGCTGAAGCGGATTATACCGCAGAAGAGCAGGAGCAGGCGCTCGTGTGGTTCCACGCGGCAAGTGAAGCGGATGTCGAAAAGCTGACCCGCAATATCATCGCCGGGCTGCCGGGCGCAGAAGAAGGCTACACCCTGGACCAGTTCCGCGCGCGTCTGGCGGAATACGGTGATATCGATAAAAAACAGCTGCGCGAAAACATGGCTCACTTCCTGCGCGCTATCGTGCCGGTCGCGGAAGAGGCGGGCGTGCGTCTGGCGGTACACCCGGACGATCCCCCGCGTCCAATCCTCGGCCTGCCGCGCATTGTTTCGACTATCGAAGACATGCAGTGGCTGAAAGAGACGGTGGACAGCATCTATAACGGCTTCACGATGTGCACGGGCTCATACGGGGTACGCGCGGATAACGACCTGGTGCGGATGATTGAAACCTTTGGCGATCGCATTCACTTTACGCACCTGCGTGCGACCTGCCGCGAAGATAACCCGAAAACCTTCCACGAGGCGGCGCACCTGGGCGGCGATGTGAACATGGTTGCGGTGGTGGATGCCATTCTGGCGGAAGAGGTGCGTCGTAAGCAGGCGGGCGACGTGCGTCCTATCCCGTTCCGTCCGGATCACGGGCACCAGATGCTCGACGATCTTCGCAAGAAAACTAACCCTGGCTATTCGGCGATTGGCCGCCTGAAAGGGATGGCTGAAGTGCGCGGCGTTGAGCTGACGCTGAAGATGCTGAAGTATCCGGAGCTTCTGTAAGCTCTGTTGCCCGGTGCTGCGCTTACCGGGCCTACAATAAAAAACCGGCCTGAGAGCCGGTTTTTGTGTTTTTGTAGGTCGGGTAAGGCGAAGCCGCCACCCGACAAATGCCGCAATCAGTCAGCGCGACCCATGTAGCGTTTTTCTTCGATATGGATGCGGATTTTCTCGCCGGCAGACAGGTATTCCGGCACCTGCACAACCAGACCGGTGGTCAGGGTAGCGGGTTTGTTGCGCGCACTCGCAGACGCACCCTTGATGCCCGGCGCCGTATCCACGATTTCCAGATCGACGGTCTGCGGCAGTTCCAGCGCCAGCAGCACGCCGTCCCAGGTCAGAACCTGCATGTCCGGCATACCGCCTTCAGGAATGAACAGCAGCTCTTCTTCAATCTGATCTTTGGTGAAGATATACGGGGTGTAATCTTCTTTATCCATGAACACGTATTCGTTGCCGTCGATGTAAGAGAAATCAACATAGCGACGGGTCAGGGTGACGGTATCAACGATATCGTCACCCTTGAAGCGTTCTTCAACCTTCAGGCCGGTACGGACATCGGCGAAACGCATCTTGTACAGCGTTGCTGCACCACGGGCGCTCGGGGCCTGAATATCGATATCTTTCACAATCAGCAGCTTGCCGTTGTAATTCAGTACCATACCTTTCTTAATTTCGTTCGCTCTTGGCATTGCAGTAATCCTGTCTACGGGAGGTAAAAAATATCGCGCCAAATTACTCGCGCGCGGCCTTTCAGGCAAGAGGAATTCGTGGCTTTTGCTATCAATACATAAAAGGTGTTACTGTGCGCGCAATGCCCGACTGCGCGGGTGTTAACACCAACAGAGAGCATGTATGGATTGTCGTCCAGACTGTGGCGCGTGCTGTACCGCACCGTCCATTTCAAGCCCCATTCCAGGAATGCCGGAGGGCAAGCCTGCCAACACCCGCTGCGTTCAGCTCTCTGCAACCAATCTGTGCATGATCTTTGGTTCGCCGCTGCGCCCGAAGGTGTGCGCCGGGCTTCAGCCTTCTGCAGACATGTGCGGCAGCACGCGGGCGCAGGCAATAACATATCTTCTTGAGCTGGAAGCGCTCACCGCGCCCTAAACGTCCTTGATGCGCGTCAGGCAGCCGATCGTCAGGGCGCACATCACCAGCGCAATCCAGAACACCGTGTGATAGTTCCAGATCTCTGCAACCACGCCCGCCATGGAGCCTGCGATGATCCAGCCCACGCGCGTAGTATTAGTATAAAGGGTGGTGGCTGCCCCTGCCTGACCCGGCATCAGATCCTGAAAATAGAGCATACCGATACCTGCCAGGATGCCGATATAGATGGCGTTCAGCAGCTGTAAGGCCAGCAGTAAGCCCGGCGTGTGAACCGTCAGCATACCGACATAAAACAGCAGACCGGCGACCGCCGCGATGCGCATCAAAAAACGTTTCCCAAAGCGCTTCGCGTAATAGCCCGCAATCAGCATGGTCGGTATTTCCAGACCCGCTGCGGTGCCCATCATGATGCCCGCCAGCTTCTCCGGCAGGTGCAGCTCGTCAATAATAAACAGCGGCATATTAATGATATAAAGGCTGTTGGTGCCCCACATCAGCGTACAGATAATAAAGAGCAGCAGCGCATCACGGCGGTTACGACGCGGCGCTTCCAGCGTGCCCGTCGCCAGCTTCGGCTCTTTGCGCATCGACGGCAAAAAGAACCACACCATTGCGCCGCACACCACAAAGGCGATGGCCGCGCTCAGGTACATCACCGTAAAGCCAAACCCCATCGCCAGCGCGTAGGCGAGCGGCGGGCCTATCACCCACGCCAGCGACACCTGAGCACGAAGAATCGAGCTAAACATAACCGCTTCACGCCCGGTGCGGTCGGCATGTTCACGGGCAAGGGCGAACATCTGCGGGTTAGCGGTCGAACCAAAGCTGCTCAGGAACACGCCAACAAACAGCAGAACAAAGTAGTTGCGATTCCAGGCAAACAGCACGCAGGCGAATACGCCCAGCAGACAGCAAAACACGATCAGGCTTTTGCGGTCCCCCTTTCTGTCGGAGCGTCCCGCCAGAAACTGGCTCACCAGGATGCCGATGATGGCGCTTCCGGTAAAGAAGAAGCCAACCATCGCCGGGCGCGCGTGGACTTCGTTGGTCAGAAATAAACTCAGCGTTGGCGTTTGTAACGCACCGGCGATCCCGGTGAGGAAGGCAACAATCAAAAACGCCGTTGACGTCAGATCAAAAGGCTTTGGAGAGGCGGCAGCGGGGGTGTTATGCATGGTCATTGATTAGCGAGTAACAGAGAGAGGCGGAGTGTACGCCGCTTGTCAGAAAATAAACAGGTGGTGCGGTCAATTTCGCTACAAAAAATCAAAATGGCATTTCAGTTTCAGCTTATGGCTGATCTTAGCTGAAAATGGTTTGCTGAACGTCAGCAGGTTTCAGCTGAACGATGAAGAAATGTGCTGTATCTCAAAATTCTGAAATGAGAAATGTAACTTTTCTTGCAACGCCTTGCAGAAAGGACAAGACTTCTTGAAACGTTTCAGCGCTTTCTTGTTTTAACTGACGGAGCAGGTTAGCGCATTTTTTCTCATTAAGGCTGAAACGATTCAAGTTCAGCAGGAGAGGAGAACCATGTTCCAGTTATCTGTACAGGATATCCACCCGGGTGCTCAGGCCGGGGACAAAGAAGAGGCTATTCGCCAGGTTGCAGCTGCCCTTGTGCAGGCCGGCAACGTGGCAGATGGCTACGTCAACGGCATGCTGGCGCGCGAGCAGCAGACCTCAACCTTCCTCGGCAACGGTATCGCCATTCCGCACGGCACGACCGATACCCGCGACCAGGTGCTGAAAACCGGCGTTCAGGTTTATCAGTTTCCGCAGGGCGTGCTCTGGGGTGATGGTCAGGTGGCTTATGTCGCTATCGGTATTGCCGCCAGCAGCGACGAGCACTTAGGTCTACTGCGCCAGCTGACGCACGTGCTGAGCGATGACTCCGTAGCTGAGCAGCTGAAATCTGCGACCACCGCTGAAGAACTGCGCGCCTTGCTGATGGGCGAAAAGCAGAGCGAAGCGCTGAAGCTGGATAATGAAACCCTGACGCTGGACGTTGTCGCTTCCGATCTGGTGACGCTGCAGGCGCTTAACGCGGGCCGTCTTAAAGAAGCCGGTGCAGCAGATGCGACCTTCGTCACGCGCGTCATTAATGATATGCCCCTGAACCTGGGTCAGGGCATTTGGCTGAACGACAGCGCTGAAGGCAACCTGCGCAGCGCCGTTGCGGTGAGCCGCGCGGCAAGCGCATTCGACGTAGACGGCGTTAGCGCCGCGATGCTGGTGACCGTTGCGATGGTCGACGACCAGCCGGTTGCCGTGCTGAAGCGTCTGAGCGATCTCCTGCTGAACAACAAAGCTGAAAAGCTGCTGAACGCCGATGCCGCAACCGTGCTGGCGCTGCTGACCAGCGATGATGCCTTGACCGACGATGTGCTGAGCGCCGAGTACGTGGTGCGTAACGAACACGGTCTGCATGCCCGTCCTGGCACCATGCTGGTGAACACCATTAAACAATTTGAAAGCGAGATCACCGTGACCAACCTGGATGGATCTGGCAAGCCGGCCAACGGCCGCAGCCTGATGAAAGTCGTCGCGCTCGGCGTGAAGAAGGGCCACCGTCTGCGCTTCACCGCGCAGGGTGCCGATGCTGAACAGGCGCTGAAAGCCATTGGCGATGCCATCGCGGCGGGCCTGGGGGAGGGCGCATAATGAGCAGACGTGTTGCAACCATTACGCTGAACCCGGCTTACGATCTGGTGGGTTTTTGCCCGGAAATCGAACGCGGCGAAGTAAACCTCGTGCGCACCACCGGCCTGCATGCGGCAGGTAAAGGGATTAACGTCGCGAAGGTGCTGAAAGACCTCGGTATTGACGTCACCGTTGGCGGCTTCCTCGGTAAAGATAACCAGGACGGATTCCAGCAGCTGTTCAGCGAGCTAGGGATTGCTAACCGCTTCCAGGTGGTGCAGGGCCGTACCCGCATCAACGTTAAGCTGACCGAGAAAGACGGCGAAGTGACCGATCTGAACTTCTCCGGCTTTGAAGTCACCCCGTCCGACTGGGAGCGTTTCGTTAACGATTCCCTGACCTGGCTGGGCCAGTTCGATATGGTGTGCGTCAGCGGCAGCCTGCCGTCCGGCGTGAGCCCGGAAGCCTTCACCGACTGGATGACGCGCCTGCGCAGCCAGTGTCCGTGCATCATCTTTGACAGCAGCCGCGATGCGCTGGTCGCCGGCCTGAAAGCCGCGCCGTGGCTGGTGAAGCCAAATCGCCGTGAGCTGGAGATCTGGGCGGGCCGTAAGCTGCCAGAATTAAAAGATGTCATTGAAGCTGCCCATGCGCTTCGCGAGCAGGGTATCGCTCACGTGGTGATTTCTCTTGGCGCAGAAGGGGCGTTGTGGGTTAACGCGTCTGGCGAATGGATCGCCAAACCGCCGTCAATGGAAGTTGTCAGCACCGTTGGCGCCGGGGATTCCATGGTTGGCGGCCTGATTTATGGCCTGCTGATGCGTGAATCCAGTGAACATACGTTACGTCTTGCCACCGCCGTTGCTGCCCTGGCCGTGAGCCAGAGCAATGTCGGTATTACCGATCGTACCCAGTTGGCCGCGATGATGGCGCGCGTTGACTTAAAACCTTTTAACTAACAGCAGGAGAGGAATAATGAAAACGCTGCTGATCATTGACTCCGGTCTCGGACAGGCTCGCGCCTATATGGCGAAGACCCTGCTGGGCGCGGCGGCACAAAAAGCACACCTGGAGATTATCGATAATCCGGGCGATGCCGAACTGGCGATTGTCCTGGGCGATAAAATCCCGGCCGACAGCGCGCTGAACGGCAAAAAAGTGTGGCTGGGCGATATTAATCGCGCCGTGGCACATCCTGAACTGTTTCTGAGCGAAGCGAAAGGCCACGCGACGGCCTACAGCGCACCTGTCGCGGCGGCTCCGGCTGCGGCGGCTGGTCCGAAACGCATCGTTGCGATTACCGCCTGTCCTACGGGCGTCGCACATACCTTTATGGCGGCTGAAGCCATTGAAACCGAAGCGAAAAAACGCGGCTGGTGGGTAAAAGTTGAAACGCGCGGCTCCGTTGGCGCGGGCAATGCCATAACTCCTGAAGAAGTGGCGGAGGCCGATCTGGTGATCGTTGCCGCGGACATCGAAGTGGATCTGGCGAAGTTTGCCGGCAAGCCGATGTACCGCACCTCTACCGGACTGGCGCTGAAAAAGACCGCGCAGGAGTTTGATAAGGCGCTGGCTGAAGCGAAACCGTATCAGGCGACCGGTGCCGCGAAAACCGCTACCGAAGGGAAAAAGGAGTCTGCGGGGGCATATCGTCATCTGCTGACCGGCGTCTCCTACATGCTGCCGATGGTGGTGGCGGGCGGCCTGTGTATCGCGCTCTCCTTTGCGTTCGGTATCACCGCATTTAAAGAAGAAGGCACGCTGGCTGCTGCGCTGATGCAGATCGGCGGCGGCTCAGCGTTCGCGCTGATGGTGCCGGTGCTGGCGGGCTTTATCGCTTTCTCCATTGCTGACCGTCCTGGCCTGACGCCGGGTCTGATCGGCGGTATGCTGGCGGTAAGCACCGGTTCCGGCTTTATCGGCGGTATCATTGCCGGCTTCCTCGCGGGTTACGTTGCGAAGCTCATCAGCTCTAAGCTGAAGCTGCCGCAGAGTATGGAAGCGCTGAAGCCGATTCTGATTATCCCGCTGATCTCCAGCCTGGTGGTCGGCCTGGCGATGATTTACCTGATCGGTAAGCCGGTTGCGGGCATCCTGGCGGGTCTGACCCACTGGCTGCAAACCATGGGAACGGCGAACGCGGTCCTGCTGGGTGCGATCCTCGGCGGAATGATGTGTACCGACATGGGTGGTCCGGTGAACAAAGCGGCGTACGCGTTTGGCGTTGGCCTGCTGAGTACCCAGACCTACGCGCCGATGGCCGCGATCATGGCGGCAGGCATGGTGCCACCGCTGGCGCTCGGCCTGGCGACGATTATTGCCCGTCGCAAGTTCGACAAAGCGCAGCAGGAAGGCGGCAAGGCGGCGCTGGTGCTGGGCCTGTGCTTCATCACCGAAGGTGCGATTCCGTTTGCGGCCCGCGACCCGATGCGCGTTCTGCCGTGCTGTATCGTCGGTGGCGCGGTAACGGGTGCTATTTCAATGGCGGTGGGCGCGAAGCTGATGGCGCCGCACGGCGGTCTGTTCGTACTGCTGATCCCAGGCGCTATCACCCCGGTGCTGGGTTATCTGCTGGCAATCGTTGCCGGTACGCTGGTGGCGGGTCTGTCCTACGCGGTGCTGAAGCGTCCGGAAGCGGAAGTTGTGGCAAAAGCAGCGTAAGCGATAAACAACAAAAAAGCCGGGTTGCATTATGCACCCGGCTTTTTTTATGCCGCCTGTTCAGCGGTTTGCTGAGCCTTCAGCCAGGCAATCTCTTCCGCCCAGATATCCGGATTAATGGTTTCCAGCACCATCGGAATGCCGTCGAAGCGGGCGTCCTGCATGATAAAACGGAACGCATCGTGGCCAATATTGCCTTCGCCCAGGCTGTGGTGGCGGTCAACGCGGCTGCCGAACGCGCTTTTCGCATCGTTCAGGTGCATCCCGCGCAGGTACTGAAAGCCGACAATGCGCTCAAACTCATCGAAGGTGTGCTTCGTCGCCTCGGTGGTGCGCAGGTCATACCCGGCCGCAAACGCGTGGCAGGTGTCAATGCACACCCCCACGCGGGATTTATCCTCTACGCCGTCAATAATCGCCGCCAGATGCTCAAACTTAAAGCCGAGGTTGCTGCCCTGACCTGCGGTGTTTTCGATCACTGCGGTGACGCCTTTGGTTTTATCCAGCGTAATGTTAATGGACTCGGCAATGCGAGCCAGGCAGGCGTCTTCATCTATTTGCATCAGATGGCTACCCGGATGGAAGTTCAGCAGCGTCAGCCCCAGCTGTTCGCAGCGCTGCACTTCATCAAGAAACGCCTCGCGGGATTTCTCCAGCGCGTCCTGAACCGGATGGCCGAGGTTAATCAGATAGCTGTCGTGGGGGAGGATCTGCCCTGGCCCGTAGCGGTATTTCTCACAGGCGGCTTTGAAATCATCAATGACTTCAGCGGTGAGCGGCGCGGCGCGCCACTGGCGCTGATTTTTGGTGAACAGGGCGAAAGCAGTCGCCTCGATTTCGGCGGCGCGAATGGCGGCATTCGCAAGGCCACCTGCAGCGCTAACGTGCGCTCCAACATATTTCATAAAAAACTCCTGCTAACCCGAAACGCATATGATAGCGGGTTAGCAGGAGAAGGACGAGATGGTTTATGCCATCAGGCTGTGCACCGCGAGGTTAATCGCGCCGCCGCCGACAATCAGCCAGATGAAGAGCACCAGCGCCATCAGCAGCGGTTTCGCACCGGCTTTTTTCAGCGCGCTGACGTGGGTGGTCACCCCCAACGCCGCCATTGCCATCGCCAGCAGCACGGTATCGAGCGTCACCAGCATATCCACAGCGGCTTTCGGCAGCAGGTGGAAGGAGTTAAAAATCGCGACCACGATAAACAGGATCGCAAACCACGGAATGGTGATTTTGCTCTTCTCGTTGCCGCCAGCCGGCGCCAGCTGCTTAACGCGGGCGGCCAGGAAAATCAGGAACGGGGCCAGCATCATGACGCGCAGCATTTTCGCAATCACCGCCGCGTTTTCCGCTTCCGGGTTGATGGCGTGACCCGCTGCCACCACCTGCGCGACTTCGTGCATGGTAGAGCCGATATAGATGCCGTAGGTTTCAGGGCTAAACCAGTGCGCCACCAGCGGATACATGGCGGGATAGAGGAAGATCGCCAGCGTACCGAAGATCACCACCGTCGCCACCGCAACGGTCACCTTGCTGGCCTCTGCTTTAACAACGGGTTCCGTAGCCAGCACCGCCGCCGCGCCGCAAATGCTGCTCCCCGCGCCGATGAGCCAGCTGGTTTGCTTGTCCAGGCCAAAGATCTTCTGGCCGATAAAGCAGGCCAGCAGGAAGGTGCTGGTGAGGGTCAGGACGTCGATGGCGATGCCGCTGACGCCCACGTCCGCAATCTGCGAAAAAGTGAGGCGGAAGCCATAAAGGATGATCCCGAGGCGCAGCAGATGCTGCTTGGCGAAGAGCACGCCGCCGTCGCAGGATTTCCAGATGTGCGGGTAAACGGTATTCCCGACCACCATGCCGAGCAGTATGGCCAGCGTTAACGCGCTAAAACCCGCTCCCGCGACGGCGGGGATGCTGCCGCCCCATAACGCCACGCCGGTAACCACGGCGCTGAGGGCAAGACCCGGCACGAAGTGCCACACTGTACGATGATGCTGTAAGGTAATTTCGGACATAACCTTCTCCTTTGTCTGGCTAAAAGGTTACGGCGTGCTGGCTTAAAAATAAAATTGATTATATATTTATAATTAATCTATATAAGTGGTAACTCCTCATGCACATTACATTGCGCCAGCTGGAAGTCTTTGCTGAAGTGCTGAAAAGCGGCTCGACAACCCAGGCGTCGCAGATGCTTTCTCTCTCTCAGTCGGCGGTTAGCGCCGCGTTGACCGATCTTGAAGGCCAGCTGGGCGTGCAGCTGTTCGACAGGGTAGGGAAGCGGCTGGTGGTCAACGAGCACGGACGTCTCCTGTACCCGCGCGCGCTGGCGCTGCTGGAGCAGGCCATCGAGATAGAACAGCTGTTCCGCGAAGACAACGGTGCGATCCGCGTCTTTGCCAGCAGCACCATCGGCAACTATATCCTGCCGGAAGTGATTGCCCGCTACCGCCGGGATTTCCCGACCCTGCCGCTGGAAATGAGCGTCGGCAATAGCCAGGACGTCATCAATGCGGTGATCGATTTCCGCGTGGACATCGGGCTGATCGAAGGGCCATGCCACAACGTGGATATTATCGCCGAGCCCTGGCTGGAGGATGAGCTGGTGGTCTTTGCATCCCCGGCCTCCTCTTTACTCCAGGGTGAGGTGACGCTGGAGCGGCTGGCGCAGGCGCAGTGGATCCTGCGCGAGCAGGGTTCCGGCACGCGCGAGATTGTTGATTATTTACTGCTCTCGCACCTGCCGAAGTTCCAGCTGGGCATGGAGCTGGGAAACTCAGAAGCCATCAAGCATGCGGTGCGTCACGGGCTGGGCATCAGCTGTCTTTCCCGACGCGTGATTGCTGAACAGCTGGAAACCGGCTCGCTGGTTGAAATCCCCGTCCCACTGCCGAAGCTGGTGCGCACGCTGTGGTGCATTCATCACCGCCAGAAACACCTTTCCAGCTCTCTGCAGCGTTTTCTGCGCTACTGCGAAATGTGAAAGCGCCCCTCACCCCAGCCCTCTCCCCAAAGGGGAGAGGGTGTTTTAAGTCCCCTCTCCCCTTTGGGGAGAGGGTCAGGGTGAGGGGAACGACCCTATTTCTGCTTTACTTATAATCCTGGCCGAGTCATGAAGCTCTCTTATAACTGGGGATTTCTGCCGGAAGGAACGCAGATCGTCTGCTACAATCGCGCCTCATTTATTAAATGGACAGCATTTTCACATGGTTTCAGAAACTAAAACCACAGAAGCGCCCGCGCTACGTCGCGAACTTAAGGCGCGTCACCTGACGATGATCGCTATCGGCGGTTCAATCGGTACAGGTCTTTTCGTTGCTTCTGGCGCAACGATTTCGGCAGCAGGCCCGGGCGGGGCACTTTTCTCTTATATGCTGATTGGCCTGATGGTGTACTTCCTGATGACCAGTCTGGGCGAACTGGCGGCGTACATGCCGGTGTCCGGCTCGTTTTCCACCTACGGCCAAAAATACGTTGAAGAAGGCTTCGGCTTCGCGCTGGGCTGGAACTACTGGTACAACTGGGCGGTGACCATCGCCGTTGACCTGGTCGCTGCGCAGCTGGTGATGAACTGGTGGTTCCCGGATACGCCGGGCTGGATCTGGAGCGCACTGTTCCTTGCCGTCATCTTCCTGCTGAACTACATCTCCGTGCGCGGCTTCGGCGAAGCTGAATACTGGTTCTCTTTAATTAAAGTGGCTACCGTCATCATCTTTATCGTTGTCGGCGTGGCGATGATCGTGGGTATTTTCAAAGGGGCCGAACCTGCCGGATGGAGTAACTGGACGATAGGCGATGCGCCGTTTGCCGGGGGCTTCTCGGCGATGATTGGCGTGGCAATGATTGTTGGCTTCTCCTTCCAGGGCACCGAGCTTATCGGTATCGCCGCCGGTGAGTCTGAAAACCCGGAGAAGAACATTCCGCGCGCGGTGCGTCAGGTGTTCTGGCGTATCCTGCTGTTCTATGTGTTCGCCATCCTGATTATCAGCCTGATCATTCCGTATACCGATCCGAGCCTGCTGCGCAACGATGTGAAAGACATCAGCGTCAGCCCGTTCACGCTGGTCTTCCAGCACGCGGGCCTGCTCTCGGCTGCGGCGGTGATGAACGCGGTGATCCTGACGGCGGTGCTGTCGGCGGGTAACTCCGGTATGTATGCGTCCACCCGTATGCTCTACACCCTGGCCTGCGACGGTAAAGCGCCGCGTATCTTTGCCAAACTGTCGCGTGGGGGCGTCCCGCGCAACGCGCTGTATGCGACCACGGTGATTGCGGGTCTGTGCTTCCTGACCTCCATGTTCGGCAACCAGACGGTGTACCTGTGGCTGCTGAATACCTCCGGCATGACGGGCTTTATCGCCTGGCTGGGGATTGCCATCAGCCACTACCGCTTCCGTCGCGGCTACGTGATGCAGGGTCATGACCTGAACAACCTGCCGTACCGCTCAGGATTCTTCCCGCTGGGGCCGATTTTTGCCTTCATTCTGTGCCTGATTATTACCTTGGGACAGAACTATGAAGCCTTCCTTGCGGATTCCATTGACTGGGGCGCGGTGACGGCCACCTACATTGGTATTCCGCTGTTCCTGATCATCTGGTTTGGCTACAAGCTGACGAAAGGAACCCGTTTCGTTCGCTACGGTGAAATGGATTTCCCGGAACGATTTAAATAATAACCGCACTTTCTCTCTTCAGCCCGCTCATTCGAGCGGGCTTTTTTGTCTCCACAGTATGAAGAACGGATATATTTATTAACAATTAAATTGATAATAGTTATCGTTTGCTTTATCGTTACGGAAAAATGAGCAGGTACCCGACCGGCCAGAGAAGCAGGCGGGCAGAAACACCTTGTGAGTAATAATTATCTGATTTAGTTGTATTTACCTCATGGAGATATGGAATGTTTAGGTTGAATCCCATCGTCAGGGGAGGGCTTTGTGCATCCGCAATGTCCCTGGCACTGCCTGTCATCGCTGCGGAATCCGGCGACACAATGGTTGTAACGGCCTCCGCGACCGAGCAAAACCTGAAAGACGCACCGGCGAGCATCAGCGTCATCACCCAGGAAGATTTGCAGCGTAAACCCGTTCAGAACCTGAAAGATGTGTTACAGGATGTGCCGGGCGTACAGCTCACTGACGAAGGTGACAACCGCAAAGGGGTAAGTATTCGCGGTCTGGACAGCAGCTATACGCTGATCCTGGTTGACGGCAAGCGCGTTAACTCCCGCAACGCCGTATTCCGCCATAACGATTTTGACCTGAACTGGGTGCCGGTTGACGCCATTGAGCGTATCGAAGTGGTGCGCGGACCGATGTCATCCCTCTACGGTTCCGACGCCCTGGGCGGCGTGGTCAACATTATTACCAAAAAAATCGGCCAGAAATGGACCGGAACCCTGAGTGCCGATTCCACTATTCAGGAACACCGCGATCGCGGTGATACCAACAACGGCCAGTTCTACACCAGCGGCCCGCTGGTCGATGGCGTGCTGGGGCTTAAGGCCTACGGCAGCGTCTCTAAGCGCGAAAAAGACGATCAGCAAAAATCCTCTTCCACCGCGACCGGTGAAACGCCGCGCATTGAGGGCTTTACCAGCCGCGATGCCAACGTTGAATTCGCCTGGACGCCGACGGAAAACCACGACTTCACCGCGGGCTATGGCTTTGACCGTCAGGATCGCGAATCCGATTCCCTCGACAAAAACCGTCTTGAGCGTCAGAACTACTCCCTCAGCCACAACGGCCGTTGGGACGTGGGCAACAGCGAGCTGAAGGTCTACGGCGAGAAGGTCGATAACAAAAACCCGGGTAACAGCAATCCGATCACCTCCGAGAGCAACGCGGTGGATGGGAAATACATCCTGCCGCTCGGCGAAATCAACCAGATGCTGACCTTCGGCGGCGAGTGGCGCCACGACAAGCTGAAGGACCCCGTTAACCTGACGGGCGGCTCCAGCAGCACGACCTCGGCAAGCCAGTACGCGCTGTTCCTGGAAGATGAGTGGCGTATCTTTGAACCTCTGGCGCTGACAACCGGCATCCGTATGGATGACCATGAAACCTATGGCGATCACTGGAGCCCGCGCGCCTATCTGGTCTACAACGCGACCGATACCGTAACGGTGAAAGGCGGCTGGGCGACCGCGTTTAAGGCTCCGTCTCTGCTGCAGCTTAGCCCGGACTGGGTGACCGGCTCGTGCCGCGGCGCCTGTGAAATTGTGGGTAACCCGGATCTGAAACCAGAAACCAGCGAAAGCTTTGAGCTCGGTCTTTACTACAGCGGGGAAGAGGGCTGGTTAGAGGGCGTGCAGGCCAGCATTACCACCTTCCAGAACGATGTGGATGACCGCATCAGCATCAGCCGTACGGCCAATGTGAATCAGGCGCAAAGCTACCCGAACTACGTCGGGCTGAATGCCGACGGCGAGCCTATTTTCCGGTATTACAACGTCAACAAGGCGCGCATCCGCGGGGTGGAAACCGAGGTGAAGTTCCCGGTTGCCGAAGACTGGAAGGTGACGCTGAACTACACCTATAACGACGGGCGTGACATCAGCAACGGCGGCAACAAACCGCTGTCCGAACTGCCGTTCCACACCGCCAACGGAACCGTTGACTGGAAGGCAACGCAGGACTGGTCCTTCTACGTGCAGGGCAACTATAAGGGCGAGAAACGCGCGCTGACCAGCGGCGAACCGACGCCGGGCGGCTACGTGATCTGGAATACCGGTGCGGCATGGCAGGTAACGAAAGCGGTTAAGCTGCGCGCGGGCGTGCAGAACCTGCTGGATAAAGATCTGAGCCGTGACGATTACAGCTACACGGAAGATGGCCGTCGCTACTTTGTGGGCGTGGATTATAAGTTCTGATGAGGCCAGGGTGAAAGCAAAACGGCAACGTAAGTTGCCGTTTTTAGTGTTTGTTCCCTCTCCCTGTGGGAGAGGGTCAGGGTGAGGGCATCAGAGCGCACACACTCGCACTTACCCGAACAAATGCTCCGCATGGAAGCGGAGATGATCCTCAATAAAGGACGCCATAAAGTAATAGCTGTGGTCGTATCCCGGCTGAATGCGCAGCGTCAGCGGCCAGTCCTTCTGGCGCGCGGCTTCGGCAAACACCGCGGGCTGTAGCTGCCCGGCGAGAAACTGATCCGCATCGCCCTGATCGATAAGCATCGGGATCGCATTCCCGGCATGGCTTGCCAGCATCAGGGCACAGCTGTCCCATTCCTGCCACGTTTGCTCATCATTTCCAAGATAGTGCGTAAACGCTTTCTGTCCCCACGGCACCTGAGAAGGGTTCACGATCGGCGCAAAAGCCGACACGCTGACGTATTTCCCTGGGTTTTTCAGCGCCATGATTAACGCGCCATGTCCGCCCATAGAGTGCCCGCTAATGGCGCAGCGGTCGCTCACCGCGAATTCAGAGTGAACCAGCGCAGGCAGCTCGTCGCGAATATAGTCATACATGCGGTAGTGGCTCGCCCACGGCTGCTCGGTGGCATTCAGATAGAAACCGGCGCCTTTACCTAAATCGTACCCGGCATCGTCGGCCACATCATCGCCGCGCGGGCTGGTGTCGGGCATAACCAGCGCAATGCCCAGCTCGGCCGCAACACGCTGCGCGCCCGCTTTGGTGGTGAAGTTTTCGTCGTTACAGGTCAGGCCGGAAAGCCAGAACAGAACCGGCGGATTGTCCGTCGGCGGCAGAAAAATGCTGAACGTCATGGCACAGTTCAGAACGGTAGAGTCGTGCCGCCAGCGCTGCTGTCGACCTTCAAAACAACGGTGCTCTTCGAGCAGTTCCATGCAGGGCTCCTTTATACGAATTGGTATTCACACAATCCATAATACAGAGTTTTCATTGACCTGTGAGTAACTTTCACTTCCCCCTTGCGGTCAGATGCTGCATCATAAATTTACTTTTCTTTAACATTTGGAGCGGTCATGGCGCTGCGTATCGCGCTCAGCGGATTTGTGGTTCTGGTGGTGGCAATGGGGATAGGGCGCTTTGCCTTTACGCCTCAGGTGCCGCTGATGATTGCCGCCGGGCAACTCACGCTTACCAGCGCGGGTCTGGTGGCGGCGATGAACTACCTGGGCTATCTGGTGGGGGCGTGGGATGCCATGCGCGCTCACCGTTTTGTGGAAACACGCCTCTGGCTGGGTATCTTTGGCGCCGTAGCGCTGACGCTGCTCTCGGCGGCTGCTGACAATGCGGTCATACACGGATTGCTGCGCTTTGTGATTGGCTGCATGAGCGGGTGGTCAATGGTGCTGATTGCCGCCTGGACCAACGAACGGCTGGGGCAGCTGGGTAAACCTGGACTCAGCGCCGCCGTGTTTGCCGGGCCGGGGGCAGGTATCGGCCTCAGCGGGCTGCTTGCCGTCTACATTCAGGCCAGGTCGCTCTCTGCCGGAGCGGCATGGCAAATCTACGGCGTGCTGGCGCTGGTGCTGGTTGTGCTGGTCGCGCGATACTTGCCGCGTTCAGGCCAGCTGCATCGACCGGGAACCGCGCCGGAACCGCTGGTGCTGACGACGGATTTAAAGCGCCTGGTCTGGAGCTACAGCCTGGCGGGGTTTGGCTATATCCTTCCGGCAACCTTTTTATCGCAGATGGCGGCGGCGCGTTTTCCCGGCAGCCTGTTCGCCCAGTTTGTCTGGCCGATTTTTGGCGCTGCGTCCGTTCTGGGCATTGCGCTGAGTATCGCGCTGCGCCACGCCTCTACCTCTAACCGCAGGCTGGCGATCGTGCTCTGGCTACAGGCCGTTGGCGTGCTCGCCGCCTGGCTGCTGCCGGGCGTTGGCGGCTTGCTTATCGGCGGATTGCTGGTGGGCGGCGGCTTCTTATGTGCCGTGCAGCTCTCTCTTTTATACGGTCGCGAGCTGGCGCCAAACCACACGCGCTATATGGCGGGACTGCTCACCACGGGTTACGCCATTGGCCAGCTGGTTGGCCCCGTTACCTCTGCGCTGTCAACCTGGCTTACCCATCAGCTGGAGCCCGCGCTGGGGCTGGCCGGCATCGCGCTGTTTGTCGGCGGGGCGTTAGTCTGGAACCGCCAGGCCGAAAGGCAGCGGCAATTGCAATAATTATCGTCGTGAATACTGGATTATGTGCGCCGCCTCACGCACAATGAGCGCACACTTTTGCCACAACTAGGGCAAAAGACGCCACACCTGCAGGAGAAAAGAATGCCATCACTCAGTAAAGAAGCTGCCCTGGTCCATGAAGCCCTGGTTGCGCGCGGTCTCGAAACGCCGCTGCGTCCACCGGTTCAGGAGCTGGATAATGAAACCCGTAAGCGTCTGATTTCCGGGCATATGACCGAGATCATGCAACTGCTGAATCTCGATCTGAGCGATGACAGCCTGATGGAGACGCCGCACCGCATCGCAAAAATGTACGTCGATGAGATCTTCTCTGGCCTCGATTACGCGAACTTCCCGAAAATCACCGTCATCGAAAACAAGATGAAGGTCGATGAAATGGTAACGGTGCGCGATATCACGCTGACCAGCACCTGCGAGCATCACTTCGTGACTATCGATGGTAAGGCTACGGTGGCGTATATTCCGAAAGACACGGTGATTGGTCTCTCCAAAATCAACCGCATCGTGCAGTTCTTCTCCCAGCGTCCGCAGGTGCAGGAGCGTCTGACGCAGCAGATCCTGACCGCGCTGCAAACCCTGCTGGGCACCAATAACGTGGCGGTTTCTATCGACGCGGTTCACTACTGCGTGAAGGCCCGCGGCGTACGCGACGCGACCAGCGCGACCACCACCACCTCTCTGGGCGGACTGTTTAAGTCGAGCCAGAACACCCGCCAGGAGTTCCTGCGCGCCGTGCGTCACCACAACTAATCAGACAGGGCAGGGACCATGGAGCGAAACGTCACGCTCGATTTTGTCCGCGGCGTCGCGATCCTCGGTATCCTGCTGTTGAACATCAGCGCCTTCGGCCTGCCGAAGGCGGCGTACCTTAATCCCGCCTGGTATGGCGATATCACCCGCAGCGATGCCTGGACGTGGGCGATCCTCGATCTCTTTGCGCAGGTAAAATTCCTCACCCTCTTTGCGCTACTCTTTGGCGCAGGGCTTCAGCTGTTACTCAAGCGCGGCACGCGCTGGATCCAGTCGCGGCTAACGCTGCTGGTCATCCTCGGTTTTATTCACGGTTTACTCTTCTGGGACGGCGATATTCTGCTGGCCTATGGTTTAGTCGGGCTGATCTGCTGGCGGCTTATCCGCGATGCGCCCGGCGTGAAAAGTCTGTTTAATACCGGGGTGATGCTGTACGTCATGGGGCTGGCCGTACTGCTGCTGCTGGGGATGATCTCCGGTGAGTCGACGAACCGTTCGTGGATACCCGATGCGGCCAACCTGCAGTACGAGCAGTTCTGGAAGCTGAAAGGCGGTACGGAAGCCATCAGCAATCGCGCGGATATGCTGGGCGATAATCTCCTCGCGCTGGGCGCGCAGTACGGCTGGCAGCTGGCGGGAATGATGCTGATGGGCGCGTCGCTGATGCGCACCGGCTGGCTGAAGGGCGAATTCAGCCTGCGCCACTACCGCCGCACCGGGGCAGGGCTGGTGCTGCTGGGCGTGCTGATTAATCTTCCGGCGGTGGTTGCGCAGTGGCACCTTCAGTGGGATTACCGCTGGTGCGCGTTTCTGCTGCAGGTACCGCGCGAGCTAAGCGCGCCTTTCCAGACTATCGGCTACGCGGCGCTGATCTATGGCTTCTGGCCGCAGCTGTCGCGCCTGTGGATCGTCAGCGCGGTGGCCTGCGTTGGCCGCATGGCGTTAAGCAACTACATTATGCAGACGCTGATCTGCACCACGCTTTTCTATCGATTTGGCCTGTTTATGAAGTTCGACCGCCTGACGCTGCAGGCGTTTGTTGTCCCGGTCTGGATTGTTAACGTGATGTTTTCCGTTATCTGGCTGCGATTCTTCCGTCAGGGCCCGCTGGAGTGGATGTGGCGACAATTAACCGCACTTGCTTCGGGTGTATCATTGAGTAAAACATCCAGATAACGATCTGGATCACAATCATTAACAAAACGGATGTAAGCGTTTTCATCTGTGTGAGCTTCTTCACGTAGTCCCCTCTCTCTCGCTGCCAGAATAGCCACCTTGCTAAACACAGGGGGTGTCTGTGAGCTGCTGCAATCCTTTGAAGGATGGTGAATATGATCACCATTCGTGACGTCGCCCGTCTGGCGGGCGTTTCCGTGGCGACCGTTTCTCGCGTGCTGAACAGCAGCGCGCTGGTTAGCCCTGAAACCCGTGAAACCGTAATGAAAGCCGTGACCCAGCTGGGATACCGGCCAAACGCCAATGCGCAGGCGCTGGCGACGCAGGTCAGCGACACCATCGGCGTGGTGGTGATGGATGTATCTGATGCCTTCTTCGGCGCGCTGGTCAAAGCCGTGGACGTCGTTGCCCAGCAGCATCATAAATACGTGCTGATCGGCAATAGCTATCACGAGGCTGAAAAAGAGCGTCACGCCATCGAGGTGCTGATTCGCCAGCGCTGTAACGCCCTGATCGTCCACTCAAAAGCACTCAGCGATGAAGAGCTTTCCGGATTTATGGAGCAGATCCCCGGCATGGTGCTTATCAACCGGATTGTGCCGGGCTATGCGCACCGCTGCGTTGGGCTGGATAACGTCAGCGGCGCGATGATGGCGACCCGGATGCTCATCAACAACGGCCATCAGCGCATCGGTTATCTTGCCTCCAGCCACCGTATTGAAGACGACGAAATGCGTCGGGAAGGGTGGCAAAACGCGCTGAAAGAGCACGGCATCGTGCCGCCTGAGAGCTGGGTGGGAACCGGTTCGCCGGATATGCAGGGGGGAGAGGCGGCAATGGTCGAGCTGCTGGGGCGCAACCTGCAGCTCTCTGCCGTATTTGCGTACAACGACAGCATGGCCGCGGGAGCGCTGACGGCGTTGAAAGACAACGGCATTGCGGTGCCGCAGCATTTATCGCTGATTGGCTTCGACGATATCCCCATTGCCCGTTACACCGACCCGCAGCTCACCACGGTGCGTTACCCGATAGCCTCCATGGCAAAACTGGCGACAGAGCTGGCGCTACAGGGGGCGGCGGGGCTGTTAGATCCTGATGCAACTCACTGTTTCATGCCGACTTTAGTGCGTCGCCATTCAGTATCGGGGCGGCAAACTGTGGTTCCGATCACTAACTGATTACACTGCGTGATGTAACCGTTTTCAATCTGTGAGTAAATTCACAGTATCTTAACAAGGCGCTGACTATGATGTCAGCGTTTTAGGGGCTGAAACGCTATGTAACGGTGATTATTCACTTTCACTATAGTCAAAGTGCCGCAAACGACGAATAAAACGCATTTCTGGAGCGTTACCGAACACGGAAGATAGAAATTTTATAAGTGAACTTCGGCGATCAGTAACGTTTTATTAACACCTGCCCGCCGACCGTTAATTCACAAGAACTACCCTGCATAAAAAAAACCGGAGATACCATGAATAAGAAGGTGTTGACTCTGTCTGCTGTAATGGCAAGCATGCTTTTTGGTGCAGCAGCGCACGCTGCGGATACCCGTATTGGCGTGACAATCTATAAATACGACGACAACTTCATGTCCGTTGTGCGTAAAGCAATCGAGAAAGACGGTAAATCAGCGCCGGACGTTCAGCTGCTGATGAATGATTCCCAGAACGATCAGTCCAAACAGAACGACCAAATCGACGTTCTGCTGGCGAAAGGCGTAAAAGCACTGGCCATCAACCTGGTTGACCCGGCTGCAGCAGGCACCGTCATTGAGAAAGCGCGTGGCCAGAACGTACCTATCGTCTTCTTCAACAAAGAACCTTCCCGTAAAGCGCTGGATAGCTATGACAAAGCGTTCTACGTAGGTACTGATTCCAAAGAATCCGGCATTATCCAGGGCGACCTGATTGCTAAGCACTGGGCGGCGAACCCGAACTGGGACCTGAACAAAGACGGTCAGATTCAGTTCGTTCTGCTGAAAGGCGAACCGGGCCACCCGGATGCCGAAGCACGTACCACCTACGTGATTAAAGAGCTGAACGACAAGGGTCTGAAAACCCAGCAGCTGGCGTTAGATACCGCAATGTGGGATACCGCTCAGGCGAAAGACAAGATGGACGCGTGGCTGTCCGGCCCGAACGCGAACAAAATCGAAGTGGTTATCGCCAACAACGATGCGATGGCAATGGGTGCAGTAGAAGCGCTGAAAGCGCACAACAAATCGTCCATTCCTGTCTTCGGCGTGGATGCCCTGCCGGAAGCCCTGGCGCTGGTGAAGTCTGGCGCAATGGCCGGTACCGTTCTGAACGATGCTAACAACCAGGCGAAAGCCACCTTCGACCTGGCGAAAAACCTGGCCGACGGTAAAGGTGCTGCTGACGGCACCAGCTGGAAAATTGAAAACAAAATCGTTCGCGTGCCATACGTGGGCGTAGACCAGTCCAACCTGGCTGAGTTTATCGGTAAATAAGATCTTTGTTTTGTCTTCACTGGGCGCAATTCGTTGCGCCCTTTTATAACGCGATATGCGAGGCCAACAAGGTATAATTATGGTCAGCACAACTACTCAGTCGTCCGGTGAATACTTGTTGGAAATGACAGGCGTCAACAAGTCTTTTCCCGGAGTTAAGGCACTCGATAATGTTAATTTAAAAGTGCGTCCTCACTCTATTCACGCCCTGATGGGGGAGAACGGTGCGGGTAAATCAACATTATTAAAATGTCTTTTTGGGATCTATCAAAAAGATTCTGGCAGCATTCTATTTCAGGGGAAAGAGATCGATTTCCATTCAGCGAAAGAAGCACTGGAAAACGGTATCTCGATGGTTCACCAGGAATTAAACCTGGTACTGCAACGTTCGGTAATGGATAATATGTGGTTGGGGCGTTATCCAACCAAAGGCGTCTTTGTCGATCAGGACAAAATGTATCGCGACACCAAAGCGATATTCGACGAGCTGGATATTGATATCGATCCGCGCGCCCGCGTGGGAACATTATCCGTATCCCAGATGCAGATGATCGAAATTGCAAAAGCGTTCTCCTATGACGCGAAAATCGTCATCATGGATGAACCGACATCCTCATTAACGGAAAAAGAGGTTAACCACCTCTTTACCATTATTCGCAAACTCAAAGACCGAGGCTGCGGTATTGTCTATATCTCGCATAAGATGGAAGAGATTTTCCAGCTGTGCGATGAAATCACCATCCTGCGCGACGGCCAGTGGATTGCCACCCAGCCGCTGGAAGGGCTGGACATGGACAAGATCATCGCCATGATGGTTGGCCGCTCCCTGAACCAGCGCTTCCCCGACCGTGAAAACAAGCCGGGCGAAGTGATTCTGGAAGTGCGCAATCTGACCTCCCTGCGTCAGCCGTCCATTCGCGACGTCTCCTTCGACCTGCACAAAGGCGAAATCCTGGGGATTGCCGGGCTGGTGGGGGCCAAACGTACCGATATCGTGGAAACCCTGTTTGGTATCCGGGAAAAATCGGGCGGTACTATTACGCTGCACGGGAAGAAAATTAATAACCACAACGCCAACGAAGCCATAAACCACGGTTTTGCGCTGGTGACGGAAGAGCGCCGCTCAACCGGTATTTATGCGTATCTGGATATTAACTTTAACTCGTTAATCTCAAATATCCGTAACTATAAGAGCAAAATCGGCCTGCTGGATAATTCCCGCATGAAGAGTGATACCCAGTGGGTTATCGACTCCATGCGCGTAAAAACGCCGGGCCACCGTACTCAGATTGGATCGCTCTCGGGCGGTAACCAGCAAAAGGTCATTATCGGCCGCTGGTTGTTAACCCAGCCGGAAATTTTAATGCTGGATGAACCAACCCGTGGGATCGACGTGGGTGCAAAATTTGAGATTTACCAGCTGATTGCCGAGCTGGCGAAAAAGAATAAAGGGATCATTATTATTTCTTCCGAAATGCCGGAATTGTTAGGGATCACAGATCGTATTCTGGTGATGAGCAATGGGCTCGTTGCCGGTATTGTTGACACCAAAACGACTACGCAAAACGAAATTTTGCGTCTTGCGTCTTTGCACCTTTAAGATCAGGGGCTCCTCATGAGTGCGTTGAATAAGAAAAGTTTTCTCACTTATCTGAAAGAAGGCGGTATTTACGTTGTTCTTTTAGTATTGCTGGCCATTATTATTTTCCAGGACCCTACGTTCTTAAGCCTGCTGAACTTGAGTAATATTCTTACCCAGTCTTCCGTGCGTATTATTATTGCGCTGGGGGTAGCGGGTCTGATTGTTACCCAGGGCACCGACCTTTCCGCTGGTCGTCAGGTGGGGCTGGCGGCGGTTATCGCGGCAACCATGCTGCAGTCGATGGAAAACGCCAACAAGGTGTTCCCGGAAATGGCAACCATGCCGATTTTCGTGGTGATTCTGATCGTCTGCGCCATCGGCGCGGTCATCGGCCTGATTAACGGCATCATCATCGCGTACCTGAACGTGACGCCATTCATCACCACGCTGGGTACGATGATCATCGTTTACGGTATCAACTCCCTGTACTACGACTTCGTGGGCGCGTCCCCCATTTCGGGCTTTGACAGCGGCTTCTCGACGTTCACGCAAGGGTTTATCGCGATGGGCAGCTTCCGCCTGTCGTATATCACCTTCTATGCGCTGATCGCCGTGGCCTTCGTCTGGGTGCTGTGGAACAAAACGCGCTTCGGTAAAAACATCTTCGCAATCGGCGGTAACCCGGAAGCGGCGAAAGTGTCCGGCGTTAACGTTGCCCTGAACCTGCTGATGATTTATGCGCTGTCCGGCGTGTTCTACGCCTTCGGCGGGATGCTGGAAGCGGGCCGAATCGGCTCAGCGACCAACAACCTCGGCTTTATGTACGAACTGGATGCGATTGCGGCCTGCGTGGTGGGCGGCGTCTCCTTCAGCGGCGGGGTGGGTACCGTGCTCGGCGTGGTAACCGGTGTGATCATCTTCACCGTGATCAACTACGGTCTGACCTACATCGGCGTGAACCCGTACTGGCAGTACATCATCAAGGGCGCCATCATCATCTTCGCGGTTGCCCTGGACTCACTGAAGTACGCGCGTAAGAAGTAAGTGCATTAAGAATGAAAAGGCCCGCTTACGAAGCGGGCCTTTTTTTGTCCGGTGGCGTCCACAGTCGGGTGGCGGCTTCGCCTTACCCGACCTACAGGGCACCGGAGCAGTCAGTTCTACTTCTTCTTCTGTATCTCCAGCAGCTGCTCCGGCGTCACCGCCGGATAACCTTGCGCATCTTCCGGCACTTCATGCATCGTTGGGATTGGCACCAGCGGGCCTAAAAAACGCGGTTCGCGCTTGAAAAGATACAGGTCGGCCAGCGCGCCGAAGCGGGCGCCAAACTCGCGCACGCGCACGCTCAGCATATCTTTCGGCGACGGCACGGCGTAGCACTGCGCCTGAATGCCCATGTGCAGGGCGATAAACAGCGCGCGCTCGCAGTGGAAGCGCTGGGTGATAATGATGAAATCGTTGGTGTCGAACACTTTACGGGTGCGAACGATGGAGTCGAGCGTGCGGAATCCGGCGTAGTCGAGCACGATATCGGCGGGATCGACGCCAGCCGCAATCAGGTCCTTGCGCATGGTCACCGGTTCGTTATAGCTCTGCAGCGCGTTATCGCCGCTCAGCAGCAGGTAATTCACCTTGCCGCTGTTATAGGCGTTCAGCGCGCCCTGAATGCGGTAGCGGTAATACTGATTGATGACGCCGGTGCGGTAATACTTGGCGGTGCCAAGCACCACGCCAACCTGGCGATAGGGCAGATCCTGGAGGTCATCAAAAATGTAGGGGGCCGTTTTCCAGCTCATCCAGCGGTCGAGGCCCAGCACGATCAACAGCAGTATGCCGATCAGGACAGACAGGCTGTAAAACACGCGCTTTAACATGCAGATGGCTCGTTCGTGGATGAAAGTTTACTCAGGCTACTGTACCCGCCTGGTTAGCGCAAGAAACGGTGAATCAACTGAGGGCTTTTTCAGCAAACGGGCGGGCATTTCTGCCCGCCGGAAGGTTCAGGCAAGCAGCACGCGGTCGATTGTGGTGCAGCCCAGCGCTTTCAGCGTCGCGGCGGTGGCGTCCCACTGGATCAGCGGTGCATCGGCAATTTCTGCCAGAATCGCGCGCTGAATGTCAGGATAGTCGTAGCCGTTCAGGCTCAACAGGTTGAGTGCGCCCTGCAGCGGCGGCAGCGTCGGGTTGAACGCGGCGTTCTCCGCATAGCTGCCGGTGAAGATACGACCGTCGCGGCACTGCAGCGCAACGCCGCTCGGCGATTTGCTGTACGGCGTGTGGCTCTTGTTGGCGGCGGTGATGGCGGCCTGGCTCAGATCATCGCCGGACAGGGCGAAACCGTGATCCTGTTCGTCCATCAGCAGCGTTTTGATCTCGAGATCTTTCGGGCCGAAGGCGTCCGGCAGATAGTCGCCCAGCGTATGCGGCGCGCGGCCCGGCAGGTTGATGCGCAGCTGCAGCCCGCTGTTCAGCTCGTTCATAAACTGGCGGCAGTGGCCGCACGGGGTGTAGTTAACGGTAATCGCGCTCAGCGCTTTTTCACCGCGCAGCCAGGCGTGGCTGATGGCGCTCTGCTCGGCGTGAACGGTTTGCTGCATGGTCGCACCGAGGAACTCCATATTTCCGCCGAAGTACCAGGTTCCGCTTACGCCGCGTGCAATGGCACCGACGTTAAAGTGGGAAAGATCTGCCCGGGCGCAGGCGGCGGCCAGCGGCAGGAGTGCGAATGCCAGCGCGTCTTCGTCCAGTCCCGTTGCCTGTTTCAGCGTCGTGACCTGCTCCGCCGTCAGCAGGGCGGGGAAATGCGCATCCGCCAGAACCGGAGCCAGGGCTGATTGCAAATTCTCTGCGAGCTGGGCGAAAGCAGTTTGAAAACGTGGATGCATGGCGTGTGCCTCATGAAGGTTAATGGATCGGTAGTGTACGGAGCCGTTAGGGCTTTATATGTGATCCACTTCTCATTATGTATGCAACTTATGAAAACAAAATGAAATTTGCGCGACGCATCGCAAATTTTAGCCCATTACCGCCAGAATTATCGGGAACACAAACGGCGCAATCAGGGAGGTGATAATCCCGCAGATCACCAGCGCCAGCGAGCTAAACGCCCCTTCCTGATAATCCACTTCGGCGCAGCGCGCGGTGCCGAGCGCGTGGGATGCCGTTCCCATTGCCAGACCGCGGGCGGCTTTGGTGCGAATTTTCATCAGATTCAGCAGGGTATGGCCAAACACCGCGCCCAGGATACCGACGAAAATCACGCACATAGCGCTGATCGCGGGAATACCGCCGATGCTGCCGCCCACGGCCATTGCAATCGGCGTAGTAACGGACTTCGGCAGGATAGAGGCCGCAATTTGCGGCGACGCGCCCATCAGCAGCGCCACCGAGGTTCCGGTGACCATCGCCACCAGGCTGCCGATAAAGCAAATGGTGATGATGGACTTCCAGCGGGCGCGGATCTGGTGCAGCTGTTCATATAAAGGAAACGCCAGCGCCACCACGGCAGGCTGCAGCAGATCGTTTAAAATTTTGCTCCCGGCAAAGTAGCGCTCGTAGGGAATGCCGGTGAGGAGCAGGAAAGGAATAATGACCACCATCGCCACCAGCAGCGGGTTGAGCAACGGCATCTTAAAACGGATAGCGAGCCTGCGTGCGGCAAAGAATACCACCAGGGTTAACGGCAGCGACCACCAGATATTAGCCATCATTTTTTTGTTTTCTCCCCGACGACTTTACGTTCGCCATGCACGATATGCGAACTCCAGCTCACCACCAGGAACACCACCAGCGTACTGACCGCGCAGGAGACGACAATCGGGCCGAACTGCGCTTTAAGCACATCGTAATACTGCATGACCCCCACGCCGATGGGCACGAACAGCAGCGCCATATAGCGGATGAGGACGAAGCAGCCGGGATTAACCCACTTCGCGGGCAGCACCTGCAGCGCCAGAAGGACGAACAGGATCAGCATGCCGATAATACTGCCCGGAATGACGATCGGCAGCAGCGACGCGATAAAGATCCCGGCGTACAGGCAGGCGTAAATCAGGACGAATGCGCGCAGATATTGCCAGACGGTGTTCAGTGATTTGCTCATGGTGAAAGTCCTTGATGAAACGTATTCATCATACAATTAAACCCGGAAATGTGCCACGGATCACATCATGAATTTTGAGCATACCAGACATTCCTGAATGGAACGCCGTGCTTTCCTCAACCATACGGAGCAGATACTATAGCGCGTCTTTTTTCACAGGTACTGCTATGCGTGTTTTACTGGCCCCAATGGAAGGCGTGCTCGACTCACTCGTGCGCGAGCTTCTGACCGAGGTGAACGACTACGATCTCTGCGTGACGGAGTTTTTGCGCGTGGTCGATATGCTGTTGCCGGTAAAATCCTTTTACAGGCTCTGCCCGGAGCTGCATAACCAGAGCCGAACCTCCTCCGGCACGCTGGTGCGCGTCCAGCTGCTGGGCCAGTACCCTGAATGGCTGGCGGAAAACGCCGCCCGCGCGGTTGAGCTGGGCTCTTACGGGGTCGATCTCAACTGCGGCTGCCCGTCGAAAATGGTGAACGGTAGCGGGGGCGGGGCGACGCTGCTGAAAGATCCTGAACTCATTTATCGCGGCGCGAAGGCGATGCGTGAGGCCGTGCCGTCGCACCTGCCGGTAACGGTCAAAGTGCGTCTGGGCTGGGACAGCGACGCGCGGCAGTTTGAAATTGCCGATGCGGTGCAGCAGGCCGGTGCCACCGAGCTGGTGGTGCACGGGCGTACCAAAGAAGATGGCTACAAAGCCGAGCGCATTAACTGGCAGGCGATCGGTGAGATCCGCAAACGGCTCACCATTCCGGTTATCGCCAACGGTGAAATCTGGGACTACGCCAGCGCGCAGGCCTGCCTGAAAGAGACGGGCTGCGATGCGGTAATGATCGGCCGCGGTGCGCTGAACGTGCCGAACCTCAGCCGGGTAGTGAAATATAATGAACCGCGTATGCCGTGGGCCGACGTGGTCACGCTGCTGCAAAAATACAGCCGTCTGGAAAAACAGGGCGATACCGGGTTATATCACGTCGCACGTATTAAGCAGTGGCTCAGTTATTTACGCAAAGAATATAGCGAGGCGCTGGAATTATTCCAGGAGATCCGCACGCTGCAAACCTCTGCGGATATTGCGCGGGTGATCCAGTCAAAATAATAAGCGTTAATTTGCTCACACTTTTTTAAAATAGAAAACGATGCAGGTTTTCAAGGTGGCACAACGGTGTTAAGGTGCCACTGTTTTAACGCAGGATTGTTACTGGCTAACAGGCAAAACCTAAGCGTTTCACAGCATTAGCCGCTGTGGAGCACTTAGGTTTTTTTTTGCCTGTCATTTACGCAGGAGATAAGTTTGGCCTAACGTTTTTCGCTCGAACTAATAAAGACAACACGACAGGAAATAGAAAAATTTCCTGCGACCGGTTACGCACTAAATACTCAGTCACAGGTTGCTAAAATGGCATATAAAAATAAACTCTACGCACTCGCGCTATTGACGATTTCCCCGCTTTCAGCGGCGCAGGACTGGAACGGAACGGTATTAGGTTTTGAAGCTCCGCCGGCCCCCATTTTTGGCGAGATGCTCGGCATTCGTCAAATCCTTAACGATAACGGTTTTACCTACAATCTCGGTTACCTGAATGAAATTGGCTGGAACGGCGGAGGCGGTTACAACCACGACTCCCACGTGGCCTATATCGATCAGTTCGCGCTGACCTTCAACCAGGATCTGGAGCGCTGGACGGGCATCCCGGATGCGCGTATCGAAGGGAACATCGTCAACCGTAACCACAATGACGATCTGACCACCAAACGCGTGCAGGACCCGCGCGTGAACTTCAACGACCTGACCCAGGAGAGCTGGGGCGGACAGTCCATTACCCGCCTGGGCTGGCTGACGTTTGCCCGCAGCTTTGACGACCGCCGCCTTACCTGGCGCATCGGGATGATGAACAAGGTGCAGACCTTCGACCAGATTATCCCCTGTGACTTTCAGCTGCTCACCCAGTGCGGCGGGAAATCGGCCAACTCGCTGACCTGGAATAACTGGAACGTTCACACCTGGGGCACCACGCTGGCTTATAAGGTCACGCCGACCGTCACCTTAAAAGGCGGCGTGATGGAGCAAAACCCGGATGCCTCCAGCCGTAACCATGCCTGGAGCTGGTCGACAAAGGGCAGTAAAGGGGTCTTACTCCCGGTCGAAATCGAAGCGCGGCCGCTGATCAACGGCCTGCCGGGGGCGTACAACCTTGGCGTGGTGTTCACCAACGCGCCGCAGGCCGATCTCTACCGCGGGAAATCCGGCGGCGCCGGGGCGAGCGATCCGGACGGTTTCGAGAAGCATAACCGGACCTGGTTTATGTACGCCGGGCTGAACCAGCAGCTCACGCAGCACGCGGACGACCCGAACCGCGGACTGAGCACCTCTTTCAGCATGAGCCTTGCGGATCAGCGCAGCAACTATATGCACCAGGTATACGCCGCCTCGCTGCGCTATCGCGGGCTGTTTGACGCCCGCCCGGAAGACTGGATTGGCTTCGGGCTGACCTGGATTGATATGAGCAGCCAGTACGCCCGCAGCCAGCGCTATATGAACAGCCTGAGCGGCGTGTCGGACTATAACGATCCGGCGTATCACCCGGTGCCGGGCCACTCCCTCAACGGCGAGTTTTACTATCGCTTCCGTCCGGTGTCGTGGCTGGAGCTGCAGCCGGGCATTCAGTACTGGCACCATCCAGGCGGCGTATCGCGCACCCAGGATGCCTGGGTCACGGAGCTGAAAACCGTCGTGACCTTCTAGCAAGTACGATCTGCGTCACGTTTTTTACTCGTGACGCATTGAGGCTACGAATGAAACTGTTAGAGTGCCAGAACTGGATTGTTACTGCTTCGGCAGGCAAAACCTGATTTTCTGGCTTCTGCCGGAGGTCAGGTTTTTTTGTTTCTGGAGTTCCGATGAAAATCGCCAAAATTCTTAATAATAATGTGGTGGTTGTTCTGGATGAGCGCGGGCGTGAACAGGTGGTGATGGGCCGCGGGCTGGCCTTTCAGAAGCGCGTGAATGACGCGCTGGACGCCGCGCTGATTGAAAAGGTGTTCGCGCTGCAAAGCGACGAGCTGGTGCGTCGACTGGGAGAGCTGCTGAGCCAGATCCCGCTGGAGGTGATGACCACCTGCGACCGCATCATTGGGCTGGCGGCGCAGCGGCTGGGCAAGCTGCAGGAGAGTTTGTATATCACCCTGACCGATCACTGCTACTTTGCGATTGAGCGGCAGAAGAACGGGCTGGCGATCAGGAACGTGCTGCTGTGGGATATCAAGCGTCTCTATCCGAAGGAGTTCGAGCTGGGGCAGGAGGCGAGGGCCATTATCGCCAAACGCCTGAACGTCGAGCTGGCCGAGGACGAAGCGGGGTTTATCGCGCTGCATCTGGTCACCGCGCAGCTGAACAGCGAAATGCCGGAAGTGATGCACGTGACGCGGGTGATGCAGGAGATCCTGCAGCTGGTGAAGTATCAGCTGCAGCTGGAGTACGACGAAGAGTCGCTCAGCTATCAGCGTTTTGTCACGCACCTGAAGTTTTTTGCCCAGCGGATGCTGACCCGCACCGTGGTTGAAGATGACGATGTCTCGCTGCATACGGCGGTAAAAGACAACTACGCGAAGGCGTGGAAGTGCGCCGAGAAAATCGCGCAGCACCTGAACAAAAGCTACCAGCGCGAGCTGACAACCGAAGAAATTATGTTCCTCGCCATTCATATTGAACGGGTGAGAAAAGAGGGGCGTTAAGCCTCAAATCTGGATTGTTACTGCATAACGCAGGCAAAACCTGAGCGCGGCCTTCGCAAGAAGGACGCCCTCGGGTTTTTTTATTTTTAGACTCAGTCAACAGGTGCCTGCGGGCATCGGATGTAAGGAAATCGAGATGGAATACCAGGCGTTAGCGAAGGATATTCTCGGCCACGTTGGCGGAAAAGAGAACATTGTTAGCCTCGTGCACTGCGCGACCCGGCTTCGCTTTAAACTGAAAGAGAACCAGAAAGCGGATGCCGAAGGGCTGAAGAAAAACCCGGGCGTGATTATGGTGGTCGAGAGCGGCGGCCAGTTCCAGGTGGTAATTGGCAACCACGTTCACGACGTCTGGCAGGCGGTGCGCAGCGAAGCCGGGCTTACCGACGACGCGCCGGCTGTTGAAGACAAAGGGGAAAAGGGAAACATGCTGGGCCGCCTGATCGACATCGTGTCAGGGATTTTCACCCCGTTTATCGGCATTCTGGCGGCCTCCGGTATTCTGAAAGGCCTCCTGGCGCTGGCGGTGGTCTGCGGCTGGCTCACCCCTGAAAGCGGCACCTATAAAATCTGGTTTGCCGCCAGCGACGCGCTGTTCTTCTTCTTCCCGCTGGTGCTGGGCTATACCGCCGGGAAAAAATTTGGCGGCAACCCGTTTATTACCATGGTGATCGGCGGGGCGCTCACCCACCCGATGATGATTGCCGCCTTTAATGCCAGCCAGCAGCCGGGGGCGGTTTCCGAGGCGTTTCTCGGCATACCGGTGACCTGGTTCAACTACAGCTCCTCGGTGATCCCGATCATTCTCGCCGCGTGGGTAAGCTGCTGGCTGGAAAAGCAGAGCACCAGGCTGCTGCCGTCCTCAATGAAAAACTTCTTCGCGCCGCTGATCTGCTTAGGCGTGACCGTGCCCCTGACCTTCCTGGTGATTGGCCCGCTGGCGACCTGGCTCAGCCAGCTGCTGGCCAACGGCTACCAGTGGATTTACGTCCTGGCGCCGTGGCTGGCGGGGGCGGCGATGGGTGCGCTGTGGCAGGTGTGCGTGATCTTCGGCCTGCACTGGGGGCTGGTGCCGCTGATGATCAACAATCTGGCGGTGCTGGGCCACGACACGATGCTGCCGATGCTGCTTCCCGCGGTATTTGGCCAGGTCGGCGCGGCGCTGGGGATCTTCCTGCGCACCCGCGACGCGCGTCAGAAAATGCTGGCCGGGTCGTCCGTGACGGCGGGCATTTTCGGCATCACCGAACCGGCGGTCTACGGCGTTAACCTGCCGCTGCGCCGTCCGTTTATCTTCGGCTGCGTGGCGGGGGCCGTCGGCGGCGCGATTGTCGGCTTCAGCGATACCCACGTCTACTCCTTCGGCTTTGCCAATATCTTTACCATCGCCCAGATGATCCCGCCGGGCGGCGTGGACGCCACGCTGTGGGGCGGCATTATCGGCACCGTGGTGGCGCTGGTGCTGAGCTGCGGACTGACGCTGGTGGCGGGGATGCCGGGGCAGGCCGAGCCGGAAGCAGTGATGACCGTGGGCGAAAATGACGTGCTCTCCCCGATGACCGGCACCGTGCTGGCGCTTGACCAGGTGCCGGACACCACCTTCGCCAGCGGCCTGCTCGGCAACGGCGTGGCGATTATTCCCTCCGATAACAGGGTGATTGCGCCGTTTGCCGGTGAGGTTGCCTCTCTGTTCCAGACCAAACACGCCATCGGCCTGCTCAGCAACAGCGGAATTGAAGTGTTAATTCATGTGGGAATTGACACCGTGAAGCTGGACGGCAGGCCGTTTACCGCCCATGTCAACGTGGGCGACAGGGTGCAGCCGGGCGATCTGCTGCTGGAGTTTGACCGTCAGGCGATTATCGATGCCGGATACGACCTGGCGACCCCGATTATTATCAGTAACAGCGACGAGTATCGCGAGGTAGCGACCGTGGCGGGAACGTCCGTGACCGCCGGTGCACCGCTGCTCAGCGTAAGCCATCAATAACAGGAGAACGTGATGAAAACTTTCCCGGATGATTTTTTATGGGGCGGCGCGGTTGCCGCGAACCAGGTAGAAGGCGCGTATCTGGAGGATGGCAAAGGGCTGTCCACGTCTGACGTTCAGCCGCAGGGGGTCTTTGGCCCGGTGGTGGAGCGCGTGGCGGGGGACAGCGGCATCAAGGATGTGGCCATCGACTTCTATCATCGCTACCCGGAGGACATTAAGCTCTTCGCCGAGATGGGCTTTAGCTGCCTGCGCGTCTCCATTGCCTGGACGCGCATCTTCCCGAACGGCGACGAGCAGGCGCCAAACGAGGCGGGCCTGGCGTATTACGATAAGCTGTTTGACGAGCTGGCCGCGCATAACATCACCCCGCTGGTGACGCTGTCGCATTACGAAATGCCGTGGGGGCTGGTGAAGCAGTACGGCGGCTGGGGCAGCCGTCAGACTATTACCTTCTTTGAGCGCTACGCCCGCACCGTGTTTGCGCGCTACCGGGAGAAGGTGAAGCTGTGGCTGACCTTTAACGAAATCAACATGTCGCTGCACGCCCCGATGACCGGCGTTGGCCTGCCGGAAACCAGCAGCAAGGGCGAGGTGTATCAGGCTATTCACCACCAGCTGGTGGCCAGCGCGCTGGCGGTAAAAGCCTGCCACGAGATTATCCCGGACGCCAGAATCGGTAACATGCTGCTGGGCGGCCTGATGTACCCGCTGACCTGTAAGCCAGAAGACGTGCTGGAGGCCTTGCAGGAGAACCGCGCCTGGCAGTTCTTTGGCGACGTGCAGTGCCGTGGAGCCTATCCGGGCTATATGCTGCGCTTCTTCCGCGATAACGGAATTCAGGTTGATATCACCGACGCCGACCGCGAGGCGCTAAAATCCACCGTCGATTTTATCTCGTTCAGCTACTACATGACCGGCTGCGTGACCACCGATGAAGAACTGAACCATCAGGCGCGGGGCAACATCCTGAGCATGGTGCCTAACCCGCATCTGGCAAGCTCCGAGTGGGGCTGGCAGATTGACCCGGTGGGCCTGCGTACCCTGCTGAACGTGCTCTGGGATCGCTATCAGAAGCCGCTGTTTATCGTCGAAAACGGCCTGGGCGCGAAGGATAAACCGGACGCGGACGGCGTGGTGCAGGATGATTACCGCATCAGCTACCTTAACGACCACCTGGTGCAGGTGCGCGAGGCGATTGACGACGGCGTGGAGGTGATGGGCTACACCAGCTGGGGGCCGATCGACCTGGTCAGCGCCTCCAAAGCGGAGCTGTCCAAGCGCTACGGCTTTATTTATGTAGACCGTGACGACAGCGGAAAAGGCACGCTAGCACGCAGCCGCAAGAAAAGCTTCCACTGGTATAAAGAGGTGATTGCCACGAAGGGGGCGTCGCTGAAGGCCTGATAAGGAACGGTGCCCGGCGCGGAGCCGGGCAAATAAATCAGAAAATCATCTTGAATACGCCGGTCACCACCAACAGCCCTATCAGAAATATAATCAAAATAACCCACAGTAATATTTTCATTCCCTTCTCCTGCTCATGTATGTCCTGAATAAGTGTAGCAGCGTATTTATAATTGACATGAATGCATTGAATTTATTCATTATCTTTGGGAATAATTTTCCGGGTATGAAAATGTATGACAATTTGCGGATTGCCACGCGTTACTAAAAAAAGGAACGGCTTCGGGCGTAACGTGCGCCTTTATTTTTTTGAGTTTATGGCGTCATGAAACGTTCTTTTATTATATCTCTGAGTGCTCCCCTCGTTTTTATTCTGGCGGCCTGTGCGCCTGAACATGCCACGGTATCTCCCATTACGGCGCAAACCACGGCGGCAGCGGTGAATACGCAGCTTCGCCATACCGACTGGCCGAAAAATGAGTGGTGGAAAGACTACAACGATCCCGCGCTTAATTCGCTGATTGCTAAGGCGCTGAACGATGCGCCGGATATGCAAATCGCCCGCCAGCGCATCACGCTCGCCGAAGCGCAGGCAAGAGCGACGATGGCGGCCGACGGCCCGCAGGTTGATTTTTCAGCCGATGCGGAGCGGCAGAAAATGTCGGCTGAAGGTCTGATGGGGCCCTTTGCGATTACCGATCCGGCAGCGGGCACCACCGGGCCGTGGTACACCAACGGTACATTCGGCCTGACCGCGGGCTGGGATCTCGATCTGTGGGGCAAAAATCGCGCGCAGGTTGAAGCCCGAATCGGCAAGGTTAACGCGCAAAACGCCGAGATGAAGCAAACCCGCCAGCTGCTGGCCAGCAGCGTCGCGCGACTCTACTGGGAATGGCAGACCCAGGCTGCCGTGGGGGACGTGCTCGCCCAGATTAAGCACGAGCAGGACAACATTATTGGCGCCGATCGCGAGCTGTATCAGCACGGGATCACCTCCTCCGTAGAAGGCGTCGAAACGGATATCAACGCCAGCAAAACGGAAGAGCAGCTGGCTGAGGTCAGAGGCAAAATGAAGGCCGTTGAGGCCCGCCTGGAAGCCTTGACCAACAGCGCTTCCATGACGCTTACGCGCCACGCGTTACCGACTGCGGAAGCGGCACTACCGGCCACGCTGGGCTACGAACTGCTGGCCCGCCGCCCCGATCTGCAGGAGGCGCACTGGTATATTGAAGCGTCCATGAGCGAGGTGGAGGCCGCCAAAGCGGCGTTCTACCCGGATGTGAACCTGATGGCGTTCCTGCAGCAGGATGCCCTGCACCTGAGCGATCTGTTCCGATCCTCCGCGCAGCAAATGGGCGTCACCACCGGGCTGACGCTGCCGATTTTTGACAGCGGCAGGCTAAACGCGAACCTGGATATCGCCCAGGCGCAAAGCAATCTTTCGGTGGCGAATTACAACAAGGCGGTGGTGGATGCCGTCAATCAGGTGGCGCGCACGGCCAGCGAAGTGGAAACCTTAACCGCTAAAAATCAGCAGCAGCGGCAGGTCGAAAAGGATGCCGCGCGCGTGGTTGCGCTGGCGCAGGCGCGCTATAGCGCCGGGATTATTGCCGGTTCCCGCGTGAGTGAGGCTAAAATTCCCGCGCTCAGGGAACGCATCGCCGCCCTGACGCTGAAAGGGCAGTACGTTGACGCCACGCTGCAGCTCACGTCCGCGCTGGGCGGCGGCTACCATCATGGCTAAAAACGGTCATTATCTATACTTACCTCTTTGCCCATGTGCAGGAGGTAAGTATGAACCGAGTCGCGATTGTGACCGCATCGGATTCCGGGATCGGTAAAACCACGGCGCTGATGCTGGCCGAGCGCGGGTTTGATATCGGCGTAACCTGGCATTCTGATGAGAAAGGCGCGCTGGAGACCTGCCGCGAGGTTGAAGCGCGAGGGCAGCGCGCGGAGGCTATTCAGCTTGATTTAAGCTCTCTGCCAGACGGCGCGAAGGCTATCGAAACGCTGATCGCGCGCTTTGGCAGGCTGGACGTGCTGGTCAATAATGCGGGGGCGATGACCAAAGCGTCGTTTCTCGATATGCCGTTTGACGAATGGCGGAGCATTTTTACCGTTGACGTCGACGGGGCGTTTCTCTGTTCACAAATTGCCGCCCGCCAGATGGTGAAGCAGGGGGAAGGGGGCCGGATCGTAAACATCACCTCGGTACATGAACATACGCCCCTCCCGGACGCCAGCGCCTACACGGCGGCGAAGCATGCGCTCGGCGGGCTAACGAAGTCGATGGCGCTGGAGCTGGTGAAGCACAAGATCCTGGTGAACGCCGTTGCGCCCGGCGCGATTGCCACGCCGATGAACGATATGGACGACAGCGAGGTGAAAGAAGGCTCAATGCCGTCAATCCCGCTGGCGAGGCCGGGCCACACCAAAGAGATTGCCAGCCTGGTAGCCTGGCTATGCGACAGCGACGCCAGCTACACCACCGGGCAATCCTTTATCGTCGACGGGGGATTTATGCTGGCGAACCCGCAGTTTAAGCCGGAGGGATAAGTGTTTTACCCCTCACCCCAAAGGGGCGAGGGTGTATAAAGTCCCCTCTCCCCTTTGGGGAGAGGGTTAGGGTGAGGGGGCATCAGGCCGCACTCACTCCTCATCCCGCCTCTTCTCCCGATGCCGCATCCACAGCCGCACGCCAATCACCGCCACGACCACCAGAATCAGCCACGCCCAGTGCTTAATATGCTGATCGAGATTATGCAGCCACGGACCAATCACCTCGCCGCCCAAGTAGCCGAGGGTCGTAAAGATCAGCGCCCAGGCGATCGCGCCCAGAATATTCAGCGGCAGGAAGATTTTAGGCGGCAAACGGCTGGCGCCGATCAGAATCGGCCCGATGATGCGAAAGCCGTACATAAAGCGGGTGCCTATGACGAACAGATAGGGATGGCGCTGAATTAGCCGCTGCGCGCGCTTAATTTTCTTCTGATGCTTTGCGAAACGCTTGAGCAGCGTTGGCCCAAAGCGAAGCCCGAGAAAGTAAAGCAGCTGATCGCCAATCATGCCGCCCAGCGCGACGGCGGCCACCACCAGCGGGAATTTCAGCAGCCCCTGATGCGCCGCGACGCCCCCCAGCAGCGTGATCGTTTCGCCCTCAGCCACGCTGCCAACCACCAGCGCGGCGTATCCATATTGTTCAATAAGTCCGTTGATATCCATTACGTCTCTGTTTTCTCCCTGTGCAAGCCTCCGTTAATCATATACCCCATGAATCAACCGCGCGGCAATCAACGGAAATTTCCCACTGTACAGAAAATAATCTACAGCCTGCATTATACTTAGGGTATCGCTGACGGGCCGACAACAAGGGGGCGCTATGAACCATGTCTGGGGACTCTTCTCCCATCCCGATCGTGAAATGCACGTAATCAGAAGCGAGAACGAAACGGTCGCGCATCACTACACGCACCATGTGCTGCTCATGGCGGCGGTGCCGGTGATCTGCGCATTCATCGGTACAACACAAATCGGCTGGAACTTCGGTGATGGTAACGTGGTTCAGCTCTCCTGGTTTACGGGTTTATACCTTGCCATTCTGTTTTACGGCGTCATGCTCGCCGGGGTGGCGGTGATGGGGCGGGTTATCTACTGGATGGCGCGTAACTATCCGCAGCGCCCGTCGCTCGCCCACTGTATGATTTTCGCCGGGTATGTCGCGACCCCGCTGTTTTTAAGCGGTATTGTCGCGCTCTATCCACTGGTCTGGCTGTGCGCGCTGATCGGTACGGTTGCGCTCTTTTACACCGGATATCTGCTGTATCTGGGCGTGCCCACCTTCCTGAATATCAATAAAGAAGAGGGCCTGAGCTTCTCCAGCTCAACGCTCGCCATCGGCGTGCTGGTCCTGGAGGCGCTACTGGCGCTGACGGTTATTCTTTGGGGTTATGGATACCGTCTGTTCTAAGCTCACTGCATTGCTGGCGTAAATGCCAGCAATGCAGCATCTGTTCACGATTCTCCGCTGGCGACAACGTACGGTGCCCGCTATGATGCCGAAGCCAGCCTGCGTTTATCCGTCGATGCAGGCGGTGTACGTATTACGTGCGTGAATAATTATCAGAAGTCTCACCATGCTGAAATTCCGAGTTTCAATACTTAGCCTTGCGCTTATCCTGGGGGCATCCGCTGCCGCACCCGTGATGGCCAAAACGCCCGCCGAGACCACCGCCGCTGCGCAGCCGCAGATTGCGTCCGGCAGCGCGATGATTGTCGATCTGAATACCAATAAGGTGATCTACGCCAGCCATCCGGATCTGGTGCGTCCGATCGCCTCGATAACCAAATTAATGACCGCGATGGTGGTGCTTGATGCACGTCTGCCGCTGGATGAAAAGCTGAAGGTCGATATTAGCCACACGCCGGAGATGAAAGGGATCTACTCTCGCGTGCGTCTGAACAGCGAAATCAGCCGTAAGAATATGCTGCTGCTGGCGCTGATGTCCTCCGAGAACCGCGCGGCGGCGAGCCTGGCGCACCATTATCCGGGCGGCTATGATGCCTTTATTCGGGCGATGAACGCCAAAGCCAAATCGCTGGGGATGACCAACACGCATTACGTTGAGCCGACGGGGCTGTCGATTCATAACGTCTCAACGGCGCGCGACCTGACGAAGATGCTGATTGCCAGCAAACAGTACCCGCTGATTGGTCAGCTGAGCACCACGCGTGAGGACATGGCGACCTTCTCTAATCCGCCGTACACGCTGCCGTTCCGCAATACCAACCATCTGGTGTATCGCGAGAACTGGAATATTCAGTTAACCAAAACCGGTTTTACCAACGCGGCGGGGCACTGCCTGGTGATGCGCACCGTGTTCAACGGTAAGCCGGTGGCGCTGGTGGTGATGGATGCCTTTGGCAAATACACCCACTTTGCGGATGCGAGCCGCCTGCGTACGTGGATTGAGACCGGGAAGGTGCAGCCCGTTCCGGCCGCAGCGTTGACGTATAAAAAGCAAAAAGCGGAACAGATGGCGACGGCGCAGAACGATTAGGTAAATGCAAAACGGTAACCCAGGTTACCGTTTTTTATGTTTTCGCCCTCTCCCCGTGGGAGAGGGCCGGGGTGAGGGCACCAGACCGCACGGCGTTTTACTCCGGCAGCGTCCAGTCACCGTCGTTGAGCGGGCGCTGCATTATCAACGTATCCCGCCAGTCGCCTTTTTTGTACCCGACGCTTCGCAGCTGACCCACGACTTCAAAACCGTGCTTCTTGTGCAGGCGCAGCGAACCCGAGTTATTGTTACCGTCACCGACCACCGCAATCATCTGCCGCCACGGACCCTGTTCGCAGCGCTCAATCAGCGCATTCAGCAGCGTTGAGCCAAACCCGCGGCCCGTAGTGCTGGCATCCACATAGATAGATTCTTCCAGCGTATAGCGATAAGCCTGTCGCGGACGATACGGCGTGGCATAGCAGTAGCCAACAACGATGCCGCGATACAGCGCCACCAGCCACGGCATACCGCCGTCGATCACGCTTTTTATGCGCTTGCGCATCTCGTCAACGGTGGGGGGCACTTCTTCGAAAGAGGCGCGTCCGTGAAGCACATGCCAGGCGTAGATGGCCGAGATAGCATGCGCATCGTCGGGAAGCGCATCGCGCACTTCCACTTCGGTTTCGGATAAAACATCAATAGCCGACATGATGTGCCTGCTCCTCGTCATGGAAAGTCAGAGAAACGTTTCTCTGGCAACAGGCACTTAATCTAGTACGTTTGAGGCGTGCTTAACAATCTCTTAAATTTGGCTGTAGGAATTAATCAGCAGCTTGCGTATTGTGCTGCTCCGTTTCTTCACTCTCTTTCCAGTATTTCTTCCGCGTGGTCTTGCCAATGCCGGGATTCATACTGTTTGTAGGGTCATTCTCGCGATAAAACGCCTTAAGCGTTTCGGGCGCTTTGTACAGATGTCCCACGTTATGTTCCGCAGGGTACTGCGCGCCGCGCTCGCTGAGCAGGGCGAGCATCTGCTCTTTCAGCGCGTGGGCATCAACGCCTTTCTTAACGATGTAATCCTGGTGGAAGACGTAGCACATAAAGTGGCCGTAATAGAGCTTGTGCACCAGCTTGCTGTCGATTTCAGGCGGCAGGTGTTCAAACCACTCGGTGTCGTTACGACGCAGGGCAATATCCAGCGCCAAAATATCTTCCACCTCTTCAGAATGAACGGCCTGATAGCGAATGGCCGCGCCCGCCGCGGCGAAACGGTGCAGGAAGGCTTTGCTGCCCTCTTCAGGCGTACAGGCAAAGAAATCACCCTCAGCCGTCCTGAAGTACTCGGTCAGCCAGGCCTGCGCTTCGGCAATGCCGTCTCCGGCCATTTTCAGCAGCAGGTGGTGTTCGTACCTATCGCGCCAGGTTTTCATCCGCTCCGGTAAGTGCGCCGGAAAAACGTTGCCCAGCTTCTGCATGAAGCGGTCGGTGAAGTGCGGCTTGAACAGCGACACCTTATCGAGCATCGCATCCGTGCGCCCCTTCATGGTGAAGAAGAACGGCATTTTATCGGTGCCGAGCTTGTCGATCATCAGGAAGGTATCTTTCCCGTATCGCTCGGCGATGTCGTAAATGTCCCGGTGCATGTACTCGCCCGCCACCGGCAGGTGGGTAAATTCCCCCAGAATATGACGGCGGATTTCGGTCAGCACCTCCGGCTGGTTGGTGCCGATGTAAAACACCTGCTGCTTTTTCTCCGCCGGGAAGGTATCCAGACGCACCGCGAAGACGGCCAGCTTGCCCGCGCAGCCGGAGGATTCAAACAGGCGATCCGGGTCGGCGTTATAGCGCGCCGGGGTATCCGCGTCGATATCGCGCACGCGGGTCACGTAATCGTGGTCATGCGCGTGGCGGCCATCGTGCTGAACGTCTTCGTCCTTCACGCGATCGTCGTCGAGCTTGCTGAGGATCTGCTCCGGCGTTACGCCGAGATCGATACCCAGATGGTTCACCAGCGTCAGCTTGCCGTTTTCATCGATACGCGCAAACAGCGACATCTCGGTGTAGGCCGGGCCGCGCTGCACCAGCGAGCCGCCGGAGTTATTGCAAATCCCGCCAACCACCGACGCGCCAATGCACGACGAGCCGATCACCGAATGCGGTTCGCGTCCCAGCGGCTTAAGCGCTTTTTCCAGCGTGTAGAGCGTGGTGCCCGGGAAGGCCAGCACCTGTTCGCCTTTGTCCAGCAGGTGAAGCTTGTCGAGGCGCAGGGTGCTGATAATCACGATGTCGCGATCGTAGTCATTACCGTTCGGCGTGGAGCCTTCGGTCAGGCCGGTATTGGCGGCCTGCATTAAAATAATCTTATCGGCGGCGACGCAGGCGCTCAGCACGCGCCACAGCTCCAGCAGCGTGCCGGGGAAGACCACCGCCAGCGCATCGCCCTGGCCGGAACGGAAGCCCTTGCGGTAGCGCGCCGTTTTGGCCGGGTCGGTAAGCAGGTGAGAGTGACCAACCAGGCGCGACAGTTCGTTAATAAAAGTATTGTTATCGTCAGTTCGAACAGAAGACATCTTCCACTCCTTGTGGTGGGGCAAATTTCTCGCTGTAAAGCATAGCGCGATTAACCGTTAAGCGGTCGAGTATTCACGAGAAAAATCAGAGAATAACCCTGCAACGTTCAGAGGGTTTGTGGCACACTGCGCTTTTCGCACGGTATGGCCGGGTGCTTCCCGCGGTTATTGATGAGAGAGTAAAAACGACATGAAATGGCTATGTTCTGTAGGTGTCGCCGTCAGCCTGGCACTGCAGCCTGCGCTGGCAGAAGAATTGTTTGGAAATCATCCGCTCACGCCTGAAGCCCGCGACGCGTTCGTCACGGATTTGCTCAAGAAGATGACGGTCGATGAGAAAATCGGCCAGCTGCGTCTGATCAGCGTCGGCCCGGACAACCCGAAAGAGGCCATCCGTGAGATGATCAAAGAGAGCCAGGTGGGGGCGATTTTTAACACCGTTACCCGCCAGGATATCCGCAAAATGCAGGATCAGGCGATGGAGCTTAGCCGCCTGAAAATTCCGCTGTTCTTCGCTTACGACGTGCTGCACGGCCAGCGCACCGTTTTCCCGATTAGCCTCGGCTTAGCGTCCTCCTTTAACCTCGACGCGGTGAAAACCGTTGGGCGCGTGTCCGCCTATGAAGCGGCAGATGACGGCCTGAATATGACCTGGGCGCCGATGGTGGACGTCTCCCGCGATCCGCGCTGGGGCCGCGCGTCGGAAGGCTTTGGTGAAGATACCTATTTAACGGCCACAATGGGTAAAACCATGGTGGAAGCGATGCAGGGCAAAAGCCCGGCGGATCGCTACTCGGTGATGACCAGCGTCAAGCACTTCGCCGCGTATGGCGCGGTTGAAGGCGGTAAAGAGTACAACACCGTGGACATGAGCCCGCAGCGCCTGTTCAACGACTACATGCCGCCGTACAAGGCGGGGCTGGACGCGGGCAGCGGCGCGGTGATGGTGGCGCTTAACTCGCTGAACGGCACGCCGGCTACCTCCGATTCCTGGCTGCTGAAAGACGTGCTGCGCGACCAGTGGGGCTTTAAGGGCATCACCGTTTCCGATCACGGCGCGATTAAAGAGCTGATCAAGCACGGCACGGCGTCCGATCCGGAAGACGCGGTGCGCGTGGCGCTCAAGTCCGGCATCAACATGAGCATGAGCGACGAGTACTACAGCAAGTACCTGCCGGGGCTGGTGAAGAGCGGCAAGGTAACGATGGCGGAGCTGGACGATGCCGCGCGCCACGTGCTGAACGTGAAATACGACATGGGGCTGTTTAACGATCCGTACAGTCACCTGGGGCCGAAGGACTCTGATCCGGTGGACACCAACGCCGAAAGCCGTCTGCACCGTAAAGAGGCGCGTGAAGTGGCGCGCGAAAGCCTGGTGCTGCTGAAAAACCGCCTCGACACGCTGCCGCTGAAAAAATCCGGCACCATCGCCGTGGTGGGGCCGCTGGCCGACAGCAAGCGCGACGTGATGGGAAGCTGGTCGGCCGCGGGCGTGGCGGATCAGTCCGTTACGGTGCTGACCGGCATTAAGAGCGCCGTGGGTCAAAACGCAAAAGTGGTGTACGCCAAAGGGGCGAACGTCACTGACGACAAAGACATCGTGACCTTCCTCAATCAGTACGAGGAAGCGGTGAAGGTGGATCCGCGCACGCCGAAAGAGATGATTGACGAAGCGGTTAACGCGGCGAAGACGTCTGACGTCGTTGTCGCGGTCGTGGGTGAAGCGCAGGGGATGGCGCACGAGGCCTCCAGCCGTACCGATATCACCCTTCCGCAAAGCCAGCGCGACCTGATCGCCGCCCTGAAAGCGACCGGCAAACCGCTGGTGCTGGTGCTCATGAACGGTCGTCCGCTGGCGCTGGTGAAAGAAGACCAGCAGGCAGATGCTATTCTGGAAACCTGGTTCGCCGGTACTGAAGGCGGTAACGCCATCGCCGACGTGCTGTTTGGCGATTACAACCCGTCGGGCAAGCTGCCGATGTCCTTCCCGCGCTCCGTCGGGCAGATCCCGGTGTACTACAGCCACCTGAACACCGGTCGTCCATATAACGCCGACAAGCCGAACAAATACACCTCTCGTTACTTCGACGAAGCCAACGGCCCGCTGTATCCGTTTGGTTACGGTCTGAGCTACACCACCTTTAAGGTCTCTGACGTGAAAATGTCAGCGCCAACGATGAAGCGTGACGGCAAGGTAACCGCCAGCGTGGACGTGACCAACACCGGCAAGCGCGAAGGCGCCACGGTGATCCAGATGTACGTTCAGGATGTTACCGCGTCCATGAGCCGCCCGGTGAAGCAGCTGCGCGGTTTCGATAAGGTCAGCCTCAAGCCCGGCGAAACCAAAACCGTCAGCTTCCCGATCGACGTCGACGCGCTGAAGTTCTGGAACCAGCAGATGAAATATGATGCGGAACCGGGCAAGTTTAACGTCTTCATCGGCGTGGACTCCGCCCGCGTAAATCAAGGCGAGTTCGAACTGCAGTAACTTTTCCCTCCTTTGCATCCCCCGTTCTGCGGGGGATGCGTCTTACCTTATGCTAAAAAGGCATTTTGACGGTTAATTCGGCCGTTTTAAGCTACGCTTTTCTCTCAAGCCTCTGAAAAAGGCGATAAAAAAATGAGGACAGTCGAATGACGATTCAAAAGGGGATGGTGGTCTCTGCGGCGTTACTGGCGGCGCTAAGCCTGCCGCTACAGGCTGCGGAGCCGGTAAAGGTGGGTTCGAAGATTGATACCGAGGGGGCGCTGCTCGGCAATATTATCCTGCAGGTGCTGGACAGCCACGGCGTGAAAACCGTCAATAAAGTCCAGCTCGGCACCACGCCCGTCGTGCGCGGCGCGATCACCTCCGGCGAGCTGGATATTTATCCGGAATACACCGGCAACGGCGCGTTCTTCTTCAAACAAGAAAACGATCCGGCATGGAAAAACGCCAAAGCGGGCTATGAGAAGGTCAAAAAGCTGGATGCGGAGCAGAACAAGCTGGTCTGGCTGACCCCAGCCCCGGCCAACAATACCTGGACTATCGCGGTGCGCAAGGACGTGGCGGAGAAAGGTAAGCTGACCTCGCTTGCGGATCTCAGCCGCTATCTGAAAGAGAAGGGCGACTTTAAGCTCGCTGCGTCCGCGGAGTTTATCGAGCGTCCTGATGCGCTCCCGGCGTTCGAAAAAGCGTACGACTTCAAGCTCGACCAGGCGCAGCTGCTTTCGCTGGCGGGCGGGGACACCGCGGTGACCATCAAGGCGGCGGCGCAGCAAACCTCTGGCGTTAACGCGGCCATGGCCTACGGTACCGACGGCCCGGTTGCGGCGCTCGGTCTGCAAACCCTGACCGACCCGAAAGGCGTCCAGCCGATTTACGCCCCGACCCCGGTGGTGCGCGAAGCGGTGCTGAAAGCCTACCCGGAGATTGCCGACTGGCTTAAACCGGTCTTCGAAAAGCTGGATGAAAAAACGCTGCAGCAGCTGAACGCCAGCATTGCCGTTGAGGGGCTGGACGCCAAAAAAGTGGCCGCCGATTTCCTGAAGCAGCAAGGGCTTGTGAAGTAACGGGACAGGGCTGTGCCAATAAAATGTCATAACCGCGTGCTGCTGCTGTTGGCCTGCATCGCCATCGCAGCGGTCGCGCTACCTTTCGTGAACGTCGCGCCCAACCGCCTTATGTCGGGGGAGGGGCGCGCTGTCTGGCAGATCTGGCCGTATACGCCCGTGCTGTTGGTTGCCGCGCTCGGCGTGCCTGTTGCGTTGTCGTTCTGGCCTGCGCGCAGGGCGCAGTGGCTGACGCTTATCCTCTGTGAAGCGTTGTTCATCGTGCTGGTCTGGAGCGCGGGGCTGGCGGCGTCGCAGATGGTGTCGGTTGAAAGCCCCCTCGCGCGGACCTCCGTTGGCAGCGGGCTTTGGCTGTGGCTGGCGCTGTGTCTGCTGGCCTGCAGCGATATCATTCGCCGACTGATGCCAAAGCCCGTCTGGCGCTGGCTGCTGAATGCGCAAATCTGGATTATTCCCCTGTGGCTGCTCTTTAGCGGCGAACTGAATCAACTCTCGTTGTTGAAAGAGTACGCCAACCGTCAGGAGGTGTTTAACGACGCGCTGGCGCAGCATTTGACGATCCTGCTCGGCACGCTTTTCCCGGCGCTGCTGGTCGGCGTGCCGCTGGGCATGTGGTGCTACCGCCATCCCGCGCGCCAGGGCAGTATTTTTGCCGTGCTCAACGTGATCCAGACGGTGCCTTCCGTTGCCCTGTTTGGCCTGCTGATTGCGCCGCTGGCCGGTCTGGTGAAGTCATTTCCCGCGCTGGGGGTGATAGGGATCGCCGGGACCGGGCTCACGCCCGCGCTCATCGCACTGATGCTGTACGCACTCTTGCCGCTGGTGCGCGGCGTGGTGGCGGGATTAAGCCAGGTTTCGCCCGATGTGCTTGAAAGCGCCCATGCGATGGGGATGAGCGCACGACAGTGCTTCTGGAAAATACAGCTACCGCTTGCGCTACCGCTGCTGGTGCGCAGCCTGCGCGTGGTGACGGTGCAAACCGTGGGCATGGCGGTAATTGCGGCGCTCATCGGCGCGGGCGGCTTCGGTGCGCTGGTGTTCCAGGGGCTGCTGAGCAGCGCGCTGGATTTGGTGTTGTTGGGCGTCATTCCTACCATTGCGCTGGCGGTGGTGCTGGATGCGCTGTTTGCCCTGTGGCTCGCGCTGCTCAGGAGAAGAGCCAATGATTGAATTTCACGATGTGAGTAAAACTTTTGCGGGCCGTCCGGCGGCGAGCAACCTGAACCTGCATTTTGCGGAAGGGGCGTTCTCGGTGCTGATCGGGACGTCGGGATCGGGAAAATCCACCACCCTGAAGATGATCAACCGGCTGGTGGAACACGACAGCGGCCTGATCCGCTTCGCCGGGGAGGAGATCCGCAGCCTGCCGGTGCTCGAACTGCGTCGGCGTATGGGGTACGCCATACAGTCCATCGGCCTGTTTCCTCACTGGACGGTGGCGCAGAACATCGCCACCGTGCTGCAGCTCGAAAACTGGTCGCGGGCAAAAATTAACGAGCGCGTGGATGAACTGATGGCGCTGCTCGGCTTAGAAACCGCTCTGCGCGATCGTTTTCCGCACCAGCTTTCCGGCGGACAGCAGCAGCGCGTGGGGGTCGCACGGGCGCTGGCGGCTAATCCGCAGGTGTTGCTGATGGATGAACCCTTTGGTGCGCTCGACCCGGTCACGCGCGGGGCGCTGCAGGTTGAGATGACCCGCATTCATCGCATTCTCGGGCGCACGATTATTCTTGTTACGCACGACATCGATGAGGCGCTACGCCTGGCCGACCATCTGGTGTTGATGGATCATGGCGAAGTGGTGCAGCAGGGCACGCCGCTGGAGCTGCTGACGCAGCCGGAGAACGACTTTGTGCGCGAGTTTTTTGGCCGCAGCGAGCTGGGCGTCAGGCTGCTTTCCCTGCGAACCGTCAGCGACTACATGCGCCGTGAGGACATGCCGGTGGGCGGCGAACCGCTGCAGGCGCAGATGACCCTGCGGGATGCGCTTTCCGCGTTTGTGGCGCGTCAGTGTGAGGTGCTGCCCGTTTCGGATGCCCAGGGCGCACCCTGCGGCACGCTGCATTTTCGCGATTTGCTGGCTGGGGAGGTGGCGCGTGAAGGCAGTGCGTGATCCGTTGCTCTGGCTGGTAGGGCTTTTCCTGGCGCTGCTGTTTTTGATGCCGCACAGCGCGACGCTCTTTAGCTCGCTGTTCCCCGGTCTGCCGAGGCCGGTGTACCAGCAGGAAAGCTTCATTAACCTCGCCCTGGCGCACGCCTGGCTGGTGGCGATCTCAAGCGTGATTGCCATTGTGTTGGGCGTAGGGGCGGGTATAGCGGTCACGCGATCCTGGGGCCGGGAGTTTCGCCCGCTGGTGGAGACGATTGCGGCGATCGGTCAGACGTTCCCGCCCGTGGCGGTGCTGGCCATTGCCGTACCGGTGATGGGATTTGGTCAGCAGCCGGCCATTATTGCGCTGATTTTATATGGCGTACTGCCGATCCTTCAGGGCACGCTGGCCGGGCTTGCGGCAGTGCCTGCGTCGGTGCTGAGCGTCGCCGAAGGAATGGGGATGAGCAGCGGGCAGCGGCTGCGCAAGGTTGAGCTGCCGCTCGCGGCGCCGGTTATCATCGCGGGGATCAGAACGTCGGTGATTATCAATATCGGGACCGCGACCATTGCGTCGACGGTAGGCGCCAACACGCTGGGAACGCCGATTATTATCGGCCTAAGCGGATTTAATACGGCCTATATTATTCAGGGAGCGGTACTGGTGGCGCTGGCAGCAATCGTGGTCGATCGCGTCTTCGAGCGTTTTGCGCTGTACCTCAGCCGACACCGCCGCGAACGATAAACGAATAGCCTGCAAGCATCACGCCACCGATACCGCTTACGGCCATCAGAACAAATAAGGTAATTACGGCCAGTTTGGTTGCCTTCATCATGTGCTCCTGTTGTTAACGGAACAATTATACGGTGAAGCGCAGCTGTTAATGAACCATTAAATGCCGTTACAGCTCATTTGGCCCAAGCGGGTAAACGGGGTAGCCGTGCTCGCGCCATTCGGTCAGGAGCTGCTGCTGCGAGGCCGTGGGCACTTCCCCACACCAGACCAGCAGGGTCTGGCCGTCAAAAAATTCAGGGCGGAGCTGAGCCAGCGAATGGGCGAGGACGTCAACGCGCCAGCCCTGCTGGGTGGCGATCCAGGCTTCCAGCCAGAGGCGGGTGGTGTCGTGAACGTTCCAGCCGACAACCAGCGCGTCTTTTCCGCTTTTACTTCTCGCCGAGGCAAGACAGACGGCAATGTAATTGATCAGTACGCCATCCAGCATGCTGAGCAGCGCCTGCAGAGTGGACTGCTGGCACTGTAAGCGTCGACGCAGCGGAATAAAAAGGTTTGTGATGAGGGTTTGCGCGGGGTGGTCGCGCCCTTGCTCTTTTATCCACGCGCGCAGCCGCTGCAGATTACCTGCCTGAAGGAGCCGCAGCAGCGTTTCCTGCTGTTCGCGCCAGAGGCGCAGCGTGTCGGGATCGTCCTGGCTGAGCAGCGACTTTACTTTACCGACCTGTACGCCGTTGTCGATCCAGCTTTTGATCTCGCGGATTCGATCGATATCCGCATCATTAAAAAGACGATGCCCGCCGTCGGTTCTCTGCGGTTTGAGTAATCCGTATCGTCGCTGCCACGCCCGTAGCGTAACGGGATTGATATCACAAAGGAGTGCCACTTCGCCTATCGTGTAAAGCGCCATATTCGCCCCCTGGCTTACGCGTCCCCAGCTTAACTGTAGACCCAGTTTGTCGAACCAGGAAGAAATGGTTGTTTTTTGCACAAATAATGCGAAGCACGGATGACGTCCGGCAAAAGGTGTGATGGCGGACACGATTTACAGCTTTTTTGGACAGCTTCAAAGAAAGTTAACCGTCATCAGTGTATGTTACGCGTTTTTAGAATGTGCGGTTGTTAGTATGTACGAGTTTAATCTGGTGCTGTTGCTGCTTCAGCAGATGTGCGTGTTCCTTGTCATCGCCTGGTTGATGAGTAAAACGCGCCTGTTCATCCCGCTGATGCAGGTCACCGTCCGCTTGCCGCACAAGCTGCTCTGCTACGTTACCTTCTCTATTTTTTGCATCATGGGGACCTACTTTGGCCTCCATATTGAAGACTCTATTGCCAATACGCGCGCCATCGGCGCGGTGATGGGCGGGCTGCTGGGCGGTCCCGTCGTCGGCGGCCTTGTCGGGTTAACCGGGGGTCTGCATCGCTATTCGATGGGCGGCATGACGGCGCTGAGCTGTATGATCTCCACCATCGTTGAAGGGCTGCTCGGCGGGCTGGTCCATAGCTATATGGTCAAGCGCGGTCGCCCGGATAAGGTCTTTAGCCCGCTGACCGCCGGGGCCATTACCTTCGTGGCGGAAATGGCGCAGATGGCGATTATCCTGCTGATTGCCCGCCCGTTTGAAGATGCGCTGCACCTTGTCAGCAGCATTGCCGCGCCGATGATGGTGACCAACACGGTGGGCGCGGCGCTGTTCATGCGTATTCTGCTCGACAAGCGCGCCATGTTTGAGAAGTACACCTCCGCATTTTCCGCTACGGCCCTGAAGGTCGCGGCTTCGACCGAGGGCATTCTGCGCCAGGGATTTAACGAAGAGAACAGCATGAAGGTGGCGCAGGTGCTCTATAAGGAGCTGGATATCGGCGCCGTCGCCATAACCGACCGCGAGCGGCTGCTGGCCTTTACCGGTACGGGGGACGATCACCATCTGCCGGGTAAACCGATCTCCTCAGCCTACACGCTGCGCGCCATTGAAACCGGTGAGGTGGTGTATGCCGACGGTAACGAAGTACCTTACCGCTGTTCGCTGCATCCACAGTGTAAGCTCGGCTCCACGCTGGTCATTCCCCTGCGCGGTGAAAACCAGCGGGTGATGGGAACGATCAAGCTCTACGAAGCGAAAAACCGCCTGTTCAGCTCGATCAACCGCACGCTGGGGGAGGGGATTGCCCAGCTGCTGTCCGCGCAAATCCTCGCCGGGCAGTATGAGCGCCAGAAAGCGCTGCTGACGCAGTCTGAGATCAAACTCCTGCACGCCCAGGTGAATCCGCATTTCCTGTTTAACGCGCTCAATACGCTGAAGGCGGTGATCCGCCGCGACAGCGATCAGGCCGCGCAGCTGGTGCAGTTTCTGTCGACCTTTTTCCGCAAGAACCTCAAGCGCCCGTCGGAGATTGTTACCCTGGCGGACGAAATTGAGCACGTGAACGCCTATCTGCAAATTGAGCAGGCGCGCTTTCAGTCGCGGCTGCAGGTGTCGCTCTCCATCCCGGATGAACTGGCGTACCAGCATCTTCCGGCCTTTACCCTGCAGCCTATCGTGGAAAACGCCATCAAGCACGGCACCTCGCAGCTGCTGGGGACAGGGGAGATCGCGATTTCCGCCAGCCGCTTTAACCATCACCTGGTGCTGGATATAGAAGACAATGCCGGGCTTTACGTTGCTTCCGCGTCGGGCGGATTAGGCATGAGCCTGGTGGATAAGCGCCTGCGCGCGCACTTTGGCGATGGGTGTGGTATTACCGTCGCCTGTGAGCCAGAGCGCTTTACCCGTATTACCTTACGACTGCCGCTGGAGGAAAACGCATGCTGAGAGTGCTGATTGTGGATGATGAGCCGTTAGCACGGGAAAACCTGCGCGTGCTGCTGCAGGAGCAGAGTGATATTGAGGTGGTGGGCGAGTGTGCAAACGCCATTGAAGCGATTGGCGCGGTGCATAAGCTGCGCCCGGACGTGCTTTTTCTGGATATCCAGATGCCGCGCATCAGCGGCCTGGAGATGGTCGGGATGCTTGACCCGGAACATCGCCCCTATATCGTGTTTTTGACGGCGTTTGATGAATACGCCGTGAAGGCGTTTGAAGAGCACGCGTTTGACTATCTGCTAAAGCCGATCGAAGAAAAACGTCTCGAAAAGACGCTGACGCGTTTACGCCAGGAGCGCACCGTCCAGGACGTTACGCTGCTGCCGGAAAACCAGCAGCCGCTGAAGTTTATTCCCTGCACCGGGCACAGCCGCATTTATCTCCTGCAGATGGATGACGTGGCCTTCGTCAGCAGCCGTCTGAGCGGGGTGTACGTCACCAGCGCGGAAGGAAACGAAGGGTTTACCGAGCTGACCCTGCGCACGCTGGAGAGCCGAACGCCGCTGATCCGCTGCCACCGCCAGTATCTGGTGAACATGGCGCACCTGAAGGAGATCCGCCTGGAGGATAACGGCCAGGCCGAGCTGGTGCTGCGCGCCGGGCAAACGGTGCCCGTCAGCCGTCGCTATCTGAAGAGTTTGAAAGAGGCGATTGGCCTGTAAAACTGGTACACTGCGCCGCATTGCAACATCGACAGTTAAAGGCACTCATGATTAGTAATGACATTCTTCGTAGCCTGCGCTACACCCTGAAAGCAAACAACAACGACATGGTGCGCATTCTTGCGCTGTCCGATATGGAAGCCACGTCGGCAGGTTTCGATACCTGGATGACCAAAGAAGATGAAGAGGGGTTTGTTCGCTGCCCGGACATTATTCTGTCTGGCTTCCTGAATGGTCTTATCTACGACAAGCGTGGCAAAGATGAGTCCGCGCCCGAGCTGGCGCTGGAGCGTCGCGTGAACAACAACACGGTGCTGAAAAAGCTGCGTATCGCCTTCTCGCTGAAAACGGACGATATTGTGGCGATCATGACGGAGCAAAAATACCGCGTATCCGTGCCGGAAGTGACCGCCATGATGCGCGCGCCGGATCATAAAAACTACCGCGAGTGCGGCGACCAGTTTCTGCGTAATTTCCTGCGCGGGCTGACTCACCGGGTGCATCATCCGAAGGCGTGATTGCGGAATGGGTGCGGCCTGATGCCCTCACCCCAACCCTCTCCCACGGGGAGAGGGAGAAAACAAAATGCCATAAAAAAAGCCGGAGATTAACTCCGGCTTTTTTGTTATTTCACCTGCTGGCCCGGCTTCGCGCCTTCGTCAGGGCTTAACAGGAAGATATCTTTTCCGCCAGGACCTGCGGCCATGACCATCCCCTCGGAGATGCCGAAGCGCATTTTGCGCGGCGCAAGGTTTGCCACCATCACGGTCTGGCGACCGATCAACACCTGCGGGTCCGGATACGCTGAACGAATGCCGGAGAAGACGTTGCGCTTCTCGCCGCCCAGATCCAGCGTCAGGCGCAGCAGCTTGTCAGAACCTTCCACGAACTCCGCGTTTTCAATCAGCGCCACGCGCAGGTCGATTTTGGCGAAATCATCAAAGGTGATGGTTTCCTGAATCGGATCGTCCGCCAGCGGGCCGGTGACCGGTGTAGCAGCCGCCTTCACTTCTTCTTTGGATGCTTCTACCAGAGCTTCAACCTGCTTCATCTCGATGCGGTTATACAGCGCCTTGAAGGTGTTCACCTTGTGGCCGAGCAGCGGCTGCGCCATTGCATCCCAGGTCAGTTCAGCGTTCAGGAACGCTTCAGCGCGGGCTGCCAGCTGCGGCAGAACCGGCTTCAGGTAGGTCATCAGCACGCGGAACAGGTTAATGCCCATGGAGCAGATGGCCTGCAGATCGGCATCGCGGCCTTCCTGCTTGGCGACAACCCACGGCGCCTGCTCGTCCACATAGCGGTTTGCCAGGTCAGCCAGCGCCATGATTTCACGCACCGCTTTACCGAACTCGCGCGCTTCCCACGCTTCGCCAATGGTGGCCGCCGCGTCGGTGAAGGTTTGGTACAGGGCAGGATCGGCCAGCTCAGCGGCCATCACGCCGTCGAAACGCTTGGCAATAAAGCCCGCGTTGCGGGACGCCAGGTTCACCACCTTGTTGACGATGTCCGCGTTCACGCGCTGCACGAAATCTTCCAGGTTCAGGTCGATATCGTCGATGCGGGAAGAGAGCTTCGCGGTGTAATAGTAGCGCAGGCTGTCCGCATCGAAGTGGTTCAGCCAGGTGCTGGCTTTGATGAACGTTCCGCGAGATTTGGACATCTTCGCGCCGTTCACCGTCACGTAGCCATGTACGAACAGGTTGGTTGGCTTGCGGAAGTTGCTGCCTTCCAGCATCGCCGGCCAGAACAGGCTGTGGAAGTAAACGATGTCTTTACCGATGAAGTGATACAGCTCGGCGTCGGAATCTTTCTTCCAGTATTCGTCGAAGCTGGTGGTGTCGCCGCGCTTATCGCACAGGTTCTTAAAGGAGCCCATGTAGCCGATTGGCGCATCCAGCCAGACGTAGAAATATTTGCCCGGCGCGTTCGGGATCTCAAAGCCGAAGTATGGCGCATCGCGGGAAATATCCCACTGCTGCAGGCCAGATTCGAACCACTCCTGCATTTTATTCGCCACCTGCTCCTGCAGCGCGCCGCTGCGGGTCCACGCCTGCAGCATTTCGCTGAAGGACGGCAGGTCGAAGAAGAAGTGCTCGGAGTCACGCATTACAGGCGTGGCGCCGGATACCACGGATTTCGGCTCGATAAGCTCGGTCGGGCTGTAGGTCGCGCCGCACACTTCGCAGTTATCGCCGTACTGGTCCGGGGATTTACACTTCGGACAGGTGCCCTTGACGAAACGGTCCGGCAGGAACATGCCTTTTTCCGGATCGTACAGCTGAGAGATGGTGCGGTTTTTGATAAAACCGTTCTCTTTCAGACGGCCGTAGATCAGCTCCGACAGCTCGCGGTTTTCGTCGCTGTGGGTGGAGTGATAGTTGTCATAGCTGATGTCAAAGCCAGCAAAATCAGTCTGATGCTCCTGACTCATTTCGGCAATCATCTGCTCCGGGGAAATCCCCAGCTGCTGCGCTTTCAGCATGATCGGCGTGCCGTGGGCATCGTCCGCACAGATGAAGTTAACCTCGTGGCCGCGCATTCGCTGGTAACGGACCCAGACATCAGCCTGGATATGCTCCAGCATGTGGCCGAGGTGGATTGAGCCGTTGGCGTACGGCAGTGCGCACGTTACCAGAATTTTTTTCGCGACTTGAGTCATAGTAGGCATTACTTCTTTTAACTGTGAAAAGGGTTTTTGATATTACCAAAAGGGGCATTATTAAGTAAGCACAAACCACGGCCTTTCAGGTAAACTTGTTCATCTAAGGTCTTATTCACAAGAACAAAGGAGTCGGGATGAGTTCTCAATCCCAGGCCAAATCACCGGAAGCCTTACGAGCAATGGTCGCCGGGACGCTGGCTAATTTTCAGCATCCAACCCTGAAGCACAATCTCACGACGCTGAAAGCGCTTCACCACGTCGCCTGGCTGGACGACACGCTGCACGTTGAACTGCAGATGCCGTTCGTCTGGACCCGCGCTTTCGACGCGCTGAAAGAGCAAACCAGCTCTGAGCTGCTGCGCATTACTGGCGCAAAAGCCATCGACTGGAAGCTGAGCCACAGCATCGCCACGCTGAAGCGGGTGAAAAACCAGCCTGGCGTGAACGGCGTGAAAAACATCATCGCCGTCAGCTCGGGCAAGGGCGGGGTGGGTAAATCCTCCACGGCGGTAAACCTGGCGCTGGCGCTGGCAGCGGAAGGGGCAAAAGTCGGTATTCTGGATGCGGACATTTATGGCCCGTCCATTCCAAACATGCTGGGGGCGGAAAACCAGCGCCCAACCTCGCCGGACGGCACCCACATGGCGCCCATTATGGCGCACGGGCTGGCGACTAACTCCATCGGTTATCTGGTAACCGACGATAACGCGATGGTCTGGCGCGGGCCGATGGCCAGCAAGGCGCTGATGCAGATGCTGCAGGAAACCATGTGGCCGGATCTCGATTATCTGGTGCTGGACATGCCGCCGGGCACCGGTGACATTCAACTGACGCTGGCGCAGAATATTCCCGTGACGGGCGCTGTCGTCGTCACCACGCCGCAGGATATCGCGCTGATCGACGCCAAAAAGGGCATCGTGATGTTCGAGAAGGTGGAAGTGCCTGTGCTGGGTATCGTCGAGAACATGAGCATGCACATCTGCAGCAACTGTGGACACCATGAGCCTATCTTTGGCACCGGCGGTGCGGAAAAGCTGGCCGCGCAGTATCACACCCAGCTGCTGGGCCAGATGCCGCTGCACATCACGCTGCGTGAAGATCTGGACAGCGGTAAGCCAACGGTGGTGAGCCGTCCGGACAGCGAATTTGCGGATATGTATCGCCAGCTGGCAGGGCGCGTTGCGGCGCAGCTCTACTGGCAGGGTGAGGTCATTCCGAGCGAGATTGCGTTCCGCGCGGTGTAACGTCTCTGCGCGATAGTGCCGGGTGGCGGCTTCGCCTTACCCGGCCTACAAATGGCACCATCACGTAGGTCGGGTAAGGCGAAGCCGCCACCCGACTTTAATCCAACCGATAGTGCATCAGATAGTACTCTCCGTCCGGAGAAACCCCTGTTGCCTCAATGTGCCAGCCGTTACGCTGGTAAAACGCAACCGCCCGCTCATTCTTCACCAGGCATTTCAACGCACCGGTGCTGGTAAATGTCTTTTGCACCTGCTCCAGCAATCGCTTACCCACGCCCTGGCTCTGATACTGCGGATCGACAAACAGATTGTGCAGAAAATTATCGTTCGTCCAGACGGAGGCGAAGCCAAGCCGATGCCCGTCCTGAACCGCCACCCAAATCTGTTCGTCACGGGTTACCGCGTCGAAGTCCTCTAGCTGCCATTCGGCATCGTTCATCCAGGGCCAGGCAGCACGACGGGCATGCAGATAAAGCGTGCGCAGGAAAGGACGATCGCTCTCCTGCCACGGACGGATCAGGATCGCATCAGCGGTGATAGAAGATATCTCCGTTGTAGGCTTTGTAGATTTTGCCGTCAGTATCACCAATCAGAACGTAGTTTTCGCCCATATAGGTCCAGTGGGTACCGGCATCAGGCGCCGGTAGATTACGCAGCTGATACTGTTTGATGGTGTACTCAGGCGTTTGGTACTGCGCCGGAGCCGTGTCACCAATCTTGAACTTTGTGAAATCGGCAATGAACTCTTGTTCTTCATAGGCCTTGATGCCAGAAGGTGCGGACGCCGTTTGCGGAGCAGCATAAGCCGCACTCGCCAGAGACATGACGACACCCAGAAGCAGCCATTTACGCTTAGCCATTTTTTCTCCAGTTATACCGTTACTGATACTCTCAGCCTGCTGTTTCGTTGACAGCATGACAGCCCATTTTAAGTGCCACAGCAGAGTATGTTCGAAAAAAAATGTAACAAAACTGGACGGCTTTGTGTAGTGCGAAAGGTTAATGCTATTTTTTACGTGAATGCATTATCGTGGGAATAATTCATTTGAACTATGGCTTTGCTGGATTAATTCTGAAAATACATTATTAATATAAGTTTGGACTCAGTATGGCGTGCATTTTATTGGACGAGGATTTACTATTTTTAATAGTGAATCCTTTTAATTCATTGCGGGCCAACGTGAGGTGGCGCATGTTTTACTTCATCGTTGCGTAACATTATTTTTTTTATGATGAATTGAAAGCTAAGTAGTTCTAGGGACTGGTGAACGCGGGCTTGATGTACTGTACGCGTTTCCCGCGAGCATGGATAATAAATTTATATAAATGAAAAACACAACGGCAATTTCTGTAATATTCTTATCAATAAGTCAGTTAACCGGGTGCGTAATTTCTCCCGGGCAAACGCTTAATACCTCAGGGAAACAAATAATTGTTTCTGCGGATCAAAATAATAACCTGGATAACCAGGTAGATATTTATCCACTCACCCCCGCGCTTATCGAAAAACTGCGCCCTGCGGCCGCTAAATCTCAGGCAAATCCTAATCTGGATGAGCAGGTGAAAAACTGGGAATACCGCATTGGGACCGGTGACATCCTGACGGTCACCGTCTGGGATCACCCTGAGCTTACGACGCCCGCCGGGCAGTACCGTAGCGCAAGCGATGCGGGCAACTGGGTCAATGCCGATGGTACGCTCTTCTATCCCTACGTGGGCAAACTGCACGTCGCGGGAAAAACGGTTTCCCAGGTACGCGAGGAGATCACCGCTCGACTGGATAACGTCATTGAAAGCCCGCAGGTGGACGTCAGCGTGGCCTCGTTCCGGTCGCAAAAAGCCTATGTGACCGGAGAGGTGGCGAAGTCAGGACAGCAGGCCATCACCAATATTCCCTTGACGGTAATGGATGCCGTCAATGCCGCCGGTGGGCTTTCTGCCGACGCCGACTGGCGCAACGTGGTGCTCACCCACAACGGTCAGGATTCTCGTATTTCACTGTATGCCCTGATGCAGCAAGGCGATCTCACTCAAAATAAGCTGCTCTATCCTGGCGATATCCTGTTTGTTCCTCGCAACGACGCGCTGAAAGTGTTCGTGATGGGGGAGGTTATCAAGCAGAGCACGCTGAAGATGGACCGTAGCGGCATGACCCTCGCCGAAGCGCTGGGGAATGCCGGGGGGCTGAATCAGAATATGGCGGATGCTACGGGGATTTTTGTTATCCGTTCGGTACGCAAATCCGGGATTACCGGGAAAATCGCCAATATTTATCAGCTCAATGCGCAGGACGCCTCGGCAATGGTGCTGGGCACGGAATTCCAGCTTGAGCCGTACGATATTGTGTATGTCACCACGGCGCCGCTGTCGCGCTGGAATCGCGTCATCACGCAGCTGGTGCCGACAATCTCGGGCGTGCACGACCTGACCGAAACCGTGCGTTACATCCGATCGTGGCCGCAATAATGTTCAATTCAATATTAGTGGTGTGCACCGGTAATATTTGCCGCTCCCCGATTGGCGAGCGGCTGTTACGCCAGCAGCTGCCCGGTAAGCTGGTCACCTCGGCGGGTATCCACGGACTTGAGGGGCGCCCGGCGGATGAAGGCGCACTGAACGTTGCCTGGCGCCACGGTCTTTCGCTTGATGGCCACGTTGCCCGCAAGCTGACTCGCAGCCAGATGGTTAAATCTGACCTCATCCTGGCGATGGAGCCCCAGCATCTTCACTTCATTGCTGCTGTCGCGCCTGAGCTGCGGGGAAGATCGCTGTTGTTCGGACACTGGCTGGAACAGCAGGACATTCCCGATCCGTATCGGAAAAGCAGTGAAGCCTTTGAGTACGTTTTCGAACTGTTGGGCAAAGCCAGTCAGGAATGGGCGCGTCGCCTGGGTCAAAAAGGAATTCAGCATTAATGCCGTCATACTCATCAGACAATTATGGTGCTGCCGCACCTCAAAAGAATGAAATCGATCTCATTCAGCTCCTGGCTGAAATGTACGATCACCGTACAAAAATAGTGTTGATCACGCTTCTGTTCACGTTGTGTGCTGCGCTGTATGCCTTCACGACCACGCCGATTTATCAGGCTGATGCCCTTGTGCAAATAGAAGGTAAGCAGGACAACACGCTGCTTAAAAATTTAAGCCAGCTGGGCTCCGATCTTTCGCCCGATGTGGCGCCCGAACTTTTGCTGCTTAAATCGCGCATGATCCTGGGGGAGACGGTCGATAAGCTGGGTTTACAGTATCAGGTTGAACGGCGCGTTTTCCCTGTGTTTGGCCGCCTGTGGGAGCGCGGGCGGGGAGCCCAATCGGACGAAATGACCCTGGGCGAGCTGAGTATTCCGCTGCTGGAAGGCCAGCCGCAAGAGCTTGTGCTCACCGTGCTGGGGCAGGGGAAGTATCGCCTGGAGGGAGACGCCTTCCAGGCCGAGGGCATTGTCGGACAAACTCTGGCAAAGGAGGGCGTTTCTGTTCTGGTTACCTCGCTCACCTCTGAACCGGATACGCAATATGTCCTGAAAGCCTTCACCAGGCTAGAAGCGATCAATGCGCTACAAAAAAGGCTGACGGTGGCGGAATCGGCGAAGCAGAGCGGCATGATAATGTTAACCCTCACGGGGAAAGATCCAGCCAGAATTGCCGTGGTGCTCAACACGATCGCAGACAATTATCTCAACCAGAATATCGCGCGTCAGGAAGCGCAGGACGCCCGTAGCCTCGCTTTCTTACAGCACCAGCTGCCGAAAATCAGCAACGAGCTGAACGAGGCTGAAGCGCGACTCAATGCCTATCGCGAGAAGCGAGATTCTGTCGACCTATCCCTGGAGGCGAAGTCGGTTCTTGACCAGGTCGTCAACGTGGAGAATCAGCTTAACGAACTGACGTTCCGCGAAGCCGAGATCTCTCAGCTCTTCAAAAAGGACCATCCGACCTACCGGGCCTTACGGGAAAAACGGCAAACGCTTGAGCAGCAGCGCACGCGCCTCAACAATCGCGTGTCGTCGATGCCCTCTACGCAGCAGGAAATTCTGCGCCTGAGTCGGGATGTGGAGTCCGGGCGCACCATTTACCTGCAGCTGTTAACCCGCCAGCAGGAGCTGAATATTTCTCGCTCAAGCGCGATCGGGAACGTGCGGATTATCGATACTGCGGTGACGCAGCCTAAGCCAATCCAGCCGAGAAAAGCGGTTATTATTATCATGGGGATGCTGTTCGGGCTGATGCTCGCTGTGGGATGGGTGCTGGTTCGCGCAGCGCTGAAGCGGGGTGTTACCGCAACGGAACAGCTCGAGGCGTGCGGGATGACGGTTCTGGCGACCTTGCCGCGATCGGAATGGCTCTGGAAACAAACCCATCTGCGCAGAATGAATCCGTTCGCGTCTTACTGGCAGCATAAAACGGCGAACGTGCCTTTTCTGCCCGTGGACAGGCCTGCTGATATGTTTGTTGAAGCGGTACGGGGGCTGCGCACCAGTTTGCACTTTACCATGATGGATGCTGCGAATCGGATGGTGATGATTTCCAGCCCGACGCCGGATTGCGGTAAAACGCTGGTCAGTACCTCGCTGGCGGTGGTTGCCGCACAGGCCGGACTGCGGGTGCTGTTTATCGATGCGGATATGCGGATGGGGTATGTGCATAACGTCTTTAAGCTGAACAACCACCGTGGGCTGTCCAACGTGCTGCAGGGAGACGGTCAGTGGCAGGATACCGTTCAGCGTTTCGAGAAGGGGGGCATTGACGTTATAACCTGCGGTCCACAGCCTGCGCATCCATCAGAACTCCTCATAGGGGAGCGCTTTCAGAGCATCATGGCGAGTATGAACGAACGCTACGACATTGTGATTATCGACACGCCGCCGGTCCTTGCCGTCACGGATGCGTCGTTGGTTGCCAGAATGGCGGCAACAACCCTGCTGGTAGCCCGTTTTGATAAAACCAGCGTGAAAGAGATCGTGAATGGCAGCAAGCGGCTTCAGCAAATGGGAGGCAAGGTGAGCGGTACGATCCTCAATGATATTGTGAAATCTGCCGCGCTTTACTACACCTCGGGGTATAGCCAGTATAGCTACGGGTATACCCCGAAGAAGACGCGCAAAGGTTAGTGCCTGACCAGCGTCGCAAAGTAGTACACCAGTGGAATGGCGAGGACCCAAAGACCTGCAGGGATTTCTCGCCATTTTCCGGCAATCGCCTTAATGACGATGTAAAACAGCAGTCCTCCGGCAATGCCCGTGCCGAAGCTGTTTGAAATGAGCGTTATCATTACCATCATCAGCACCGGCAGCCCGTCGGTGAAATTCGCCAAATCAACCTTACGTAAGCCGCTGAACATATTCAGCCCAATCAGGATCAGGGCTGGGGCCGTGGCTTCCTTCGGGATCATCAGCGCTACGGGCGTAAACAGCAGCATCAGCAGGAACATCACGGCGGCGGCCAGCGCGGTCATACCGGTTTTGCCGCCGGCCTCAGCCGCTGCCGATGATTCAATCAGCGCCGTGGCGGCAGGAATACCCACCCAGGGGCCAATCGCGGCGGCAATCGAGTCCACCATAAACGGACGATTAATGTGTGGCATATTGCCTTCCTCATCCAGCAAACCCGCCTCGCCGCCAACCGCCAGGGTTGTTCCCATGGTGGAGAAAAACTCGGAGGCAAAAAAGACAAACAGGAACGGCAGGAAGGCAATGTTGAGTGCGCCCAGCATATCGACGTGGCCCAGTACCGGCGCCAGTGAGTGAGGCACATCGATAAAGCTGGCGGGTAATTTTGTCACCCCAAGCGGGATGCCGATGAGGGTGGCAAACAGAATTGCCCATAAAATCGCCCCCGGAATACGGCGAGCCTGCAGCGCGATGGCTAAAAACAGGCCGGCCAGCGCCACCAGCGCGCCTGGCGACAGAAAATCACCCAGCATTAACGCGTTCGTTTTCGCATTCGCCAGCACCAGCCCGGCGTTGCGGAAGCCGAGAACGGCGACAAACAGCCCGATGGAGGCGGTGAGCCCCAGCTTGATGGATTGTGGGACGGAGCGGGTGACCACTTCACGCAGGCCAAAGCGGGTCAGCAGGAAGAATAAGATCCCTGACCAGCAGGCTATGCCCAGACCAATTTGCCAGCCAATGCCTTCACTGCCTGCGAGGGTAACGCCTACCAGCACCGAACCGCCGATGCCTGGCCCGACGATAAAGGGCAGGTTAGCGTAAAATGCCATCAGCAGCGTACCGGCGACAAACACCAGAATGGTGCCGGTGGTTGCCGCCCCTTTATCCATGCCGCCGACGGCCAGCAGCCCCGGGATCACGACCAGTAAATAGGCGGCAGCGAGAAATCCGGAGATCCCTGCCAGGCACTCGGTACGTACGGTGCTTCCACGGGTGTGCAGTGCAAAACGACGTTCAAGCCAGCTCCCTGGTGCTGGCGAATTCACGGTGTTGTCGGCCATTATCCGGCTCTCCTTCAGTCTTATTGTGTTGTGTCCGGGGTTTCCCGGTAAGAGATCAGCGGATCGACAATCTGGCGCGTGCTGCCGTCGGTCAGTCCAAGATCGGTCAAATGCGGCCCGGCGTTACAGGCCAGGCAGGTTCCTTCGATGGCCTTAAACACCCGGTACGGCGGCTCCCAGTCGGCAATCAGGCTGCTGCGGTCGCGCAGCTCGCGGAACTGCGCTGCCAGCTCAGACGGCGGCAGCTCGGAGAGCATACCCGCAATCGGCATGGCGACGTGGGCGATAATCCTGCCGTTTTGCACCAGCGCCATTCCACCACCGCTTTGGATCAGGGCGTTGGCGGCTAGCGCCATCTCATCAGGATCGCGTCCCAGCACCACCAGATTGTGCGAGTCGTGAGAGTAGCTGGTCGCAATGGCACCGCGCAGTTCTCCCCACCCTTCCAGCAGCGCAATTTGCGGTTTCGCCGCATGGCGCGCGTGGCGATGCTGCACCCAAATGAAGCTAAATCCTTCCGGTATCTCTACCTGCCCGTTGCGCACCCGCACGTCGGTTTCTCCCCAGCGGGTAAAGCGAGCGCCGCTAATATGGCGCAGGCGGGCAACGCCGTGGTTCGCGTTGGCGATAAGCATACGGAAATCATTCGCGGCCAGTTCAGACAGCTGCACGGTATCACGCGGGAGCGGCAACGGCTTTTCCACGATCGGTTCTAACATTGCCCCATCCCGGGCAATCAATTTTCCTGCCACGTAGACCTGGCGTGCGGTGAGCTTTTCCAGCGAGTCAAACACCACCAGATCCGCGCGCCGCCCGGCGGCGATCAGCCCGAGATCGTTGCGCTGCAGGCGAATGGCGGCATTCAGCGTGGCAAAGCGCAGCGCGTCCGTTGCCGGCAGGCCGTGCTCAATAAGCAGGTTCAACAGCGCGATGATGCCGCCTTTTTCCATCAGCATATCTGGCGGGACATCGTCGGTGCAGACCGTAATTTGTGAGGAGAGGTGCGGTAAGGTTTTCAGGGCGCTAACGATATCGGGCAGCAGATAAGGGTGCGATCCGCGGATTTCCAGCGTCAGCCCGGCGCGCAGTTTTTCCAGGGCGTCATCGGCAGAGGTCAGTTCGTGATCCGAGGTCACGCCCGCGGCCAGATAAGCCTGTAAATCGGCGCCGCTAAGCCCGCGAGCGTGGCCCTCAATCAGCTTGCCGCTGTTCAGTCCCGCGTCGAGGATCTCCAGCATACGCTGGCTGCCGTTGAGCACGCCGTGCATGTCCATCACTTCTGCCACGCCGCGCACTTCAGGCCAGCCGAGCAGGGTATTCATCTCTTCCCCGGCGAAATCCGCCCCGGACATTTCCAGGCCGGGGGTCGACGGCACGCTTGAGGGCGCGGCAACCATCACCTGCAGAGGCAGGTCCCGGCTGGCGTCAATGGCAAAACGCACGCCCTCGATGCCCAAAACGTTCGCCAGCTCGTGCGGATCCCAGAATACCGCCGTGGTGCCCTGGGCCAGCACAATCTCCGCATAGCGGGCGGGCAGCAGATGCGAACTTTCAAGGTGAACGTGCGTATCCATCAGCCCCGGGGAGAGGAACCGGTTGTTCAGATCCTGCGTCTCGGCCGCATCGGTACGGCTGCCGCGCGGGTGGACGCTGGCGATAAGCGAGCCAACGATGCCGACGTCCGCGTCGCGGATCTCACCGGTTGCCATATCGACGATGCGGGTATGCGTCAGCAGCAGATCAAAAGGCGTTTCGCCTCGCGCAGCCTGTACGGCGCGGCGTCGGGTTTCAGCAGTCATGCAATTAACCGTTCCAGAAATCAAATATTGACGTTACTCTAAGCACCCGGCAAACGTTTGCCCAGCTGATAAAACTTATCGGCCGATAACTCCGGCTTATTCTGTAACGCGTGAAAGAGAAAATGACGACGGAACCCTGGCAGCGCCTGCCCGCGCTCTCCCTTCGACAGCTGCAGTATTTTGTCACTCTGGCGCAGCTGCGCCATTTTACCGATACCGCCAGCAGGCTGGCGATCAGCCAGCCCGCGCTCAGCAGCGCGCTGCGGCAAATCGAAACGGTGCTGGGCGGCAAGCTGGTAAATCGTACCGCCTCTGCGGTGACGCTAACGGAATTGGGTAACGCCATTCTGCCGCACGCGCAGCGGGTGCTCAGCGTCGCCCAGCTCGCCTTTGAGGATATGCAGCAAATCGTTCAGGCGGGCGGCGACGGCACGGTGCGTATCGGATTAATCCCTTCCGTAAGTTCGCTACTGTTTCCCCTGCTGCCCCAGACGCTCGCGCAGGCTTTCCCGCGGCTGAAGGTGGAGTTTCACGATCAAACGAATGATGCGCTGGTGGCACAGCTGCTGAAAGGTCAAATCGACTTTGGCATTGGCGCGCTGGACAGCTCGGTTCCGGAACAGCTGGATGTGTTCCCGCTGCAGGAGGACCCTTTCGTTGCGGTGGTACACCGTGACGATCCTGCGGCCACGTCAGCACATTTGCCCTGGAAGCAGCTGGTGGGGCGCGATATTGCCGTGTTCTCAAAAGGCAATATTCAGCGCCTGGTCGGCGCGCTCGCTGAAAGCCATCGTTTGTCATTGCAGGCGCGTTATCAGGTCGACTACATCGAAACCTTGTACGGGCTGGTGCGCTCAAAGCTGGCCGTGGCGATATTACCGCAGCTTTATACCACGCATCTTCAGGACCCGCAGCTCAAGGTGGTGCAGCTACAGCAGCCGGCGCTGGCGCGAACGGTGGCGCTCATGCGCGCGCCGCAGACGCTTCCTCCCCTCATTGAATCCTGCTTTACGCTGATGGTCGAGACCTTGCGCGCCCGCTAGGGCGACACTTCTTTACAGCGCCGCCGTCCGTTGCTCGCTAAGATGACCTTCGTTAATTCATGAGGTCACGATGGAAAACCGTACATGCAGCAAGCTGCGCCGCTGGGCGCGGGAAGGGATTATTTTTATTCTGCTGGCGCTGGCCGTAATGTGGGGCGTAGATCGGTACCGTCAGCCGACGCTGCCCGACAACTTCAGTGCGATGCCGATGCAAAGTATCGACGGGACAACCTACGATTTGACGGCGCTCAGCCAGGAGCGGCCGCTGCTGATTTACGTCTGGGCGACCTGGTGCAGCATCTGCCGTTTTACGACCCCGTCGGTGGATAAGCTGGCAGGCGAGGGCGGGAATGTCGTCAGCATCGCGATGCGTTCGGGCGACGATGCAAAGCTGGAACGCTGGCGTGAAAAGAAACAGCTGACAATGCCGATCGTGAATGACGTCAATGGCGCGCTATCGCAACAGTGGCAGGTGAGCGTAACGCCGACGCTGGTGATAGTGTCTAAGGGCAACGTCGTCAGTACGACCACGGGCTGGACAAGCTACTGGGGAATGAAAATGAGAATGTGGTGGGCTGGGGTCTAAAAATATCCCCTCCTCCAGCGGAAGAGGGGATACGCATTACTTCGCCAGAACTTCCTGTGCGGTACGCTCAACCAGAGACAGCAGGACTTTAACATCCTCCAGCGTCACGGTTGGGTTCAGCAGGGTCAGCTTCAGGCAGGTGATGCCGTTATGCTCGGTCACGCCGACGTTGGCGCGGCCGGATTCCAGCAGCGCATCGCCAATCTTCTGGTTCAGCAGGGCGATACCTGCATCATCCATCTGCGCCTGAGGACGGAAGCGGAACAGCACGCTCGCCAGCTGCGGCTGCATGACCAGCTCCAGAGCAGGCTGCTCTTTCACGTAGGCCGCGACCTGCTGCGCCAGCGTCACGCCGTGATCGATGATCGCCGCGTACTGCTCCTGACCCAGCGCTTCCAGGCTCATCCACAGCTTCAGCGCGTCGAAACGACGGGTGGTCTGCAGAGACTTGGACACCAGGTTAGGCACGCCTGCTTCTTCGTCAAACTCAGAGTTCAGGTAGGCCGCCTGGTAGCGCATCAGCTCATAGTGACGCGCTTCTTTCAGCAGGAACGCGCCGCAGCTGATGGTCTGGAAGAACTGCTTGTGGAAGTCCAGGGTAATGGAATCCACCAGATCGATACCGTCCAGGTAGTGACGATACTGCTCGGACATCAGCAGCGCGCCGCCCCAGGCCGCATCAACGTGTACCCAGATGTTCTGCTTGGCCGCCAGTTCAGCAATGGCACGCAGCGGATCGATAGCACCGGCGTCGGTGGTACCTGCCGTCGCGACGATCGCCAGAATCTGCTCGCCGTTCGCGTTGCACTGCTCAATTTTCGCCGCCAGATCGGTCAGATCCATGCGGGAGAATTCGTCAGTTTTCACCTGCACCACGGACTGGTAGCCCAGGCCCATCAGCGCCATGTTTTTCTGCACGGAGAAGTGCGCATTTTCGGAGCACAGCACGCGAATTTTGCGCAGATCGCCCACCAGGCCGTCCTGCTGAACGGAGTGACCCTGACGCGCGAAGAACGCATCGCGCGCCAGCATCAGGCCCATCAGGTTGCTCTGGGTGCCGCCGCTGGTGAAGACACCCGCGTCGCCAGCCTGATAACCCACGCGGGTACGCAGCCATTCGATCAGCTTAATTTCGATGATGGTTGCGGACGGGCTTTGATCCCAGGAGTCCATACTCTGGTTAGTGGCGTTGATCAGCACTTCCGCCGCCTGGCTGACGACCAGGCTTGGGCAGTGCAGGTGCGCCACGCACTGCGGGTGATGAACGGACAGGCTGTCTTTCAGGAAGAACTCCACGGCGCGTTCAATCGCCGCGTCGTTGCCCAGCCCCTTCGGGTTGAAATCCAGCTTAATACGGTCGCGCAGTTCCGCGACCGTTTTGCCCTGGTACATCTCAGGCTGTTTCAGCCACTGCATCACAGCCTGAGTGCTTTGTTCAATCGCCTGCTGGTAAGCGTCAATGCTCTGCGCAGAGGAGAACAAAATTGGGTTTGAATCAGACATCGTAATCAACAACTCCGGTTACGCCGGGCGAACGCCCGCAGCAAGCAGCGCCTGCTCGAATTTATCCAGGAAGATCTTCAGCTCGTCATCGCTAATCAGCAGAGACGGCAGCAGACGCAGAACGATGCCGTTACGGCCGCCGCGCTCCAGAATCAGGCCGTTTTCGAAGCATTTCTTCTGAATCAGCGCAGACAGCTCGCCGTCGCCCGGGAAGCAGCCCATATGGTCAGCCGCTTCGTTTGGCTTAACGATTTCAATACCGATCATCATGCCCAGACCGCGAACGTGGCCGATAACAGGGTAGCGTTTAGCCAGCGCTTTCAGCTGGTCTTTCAGCCATTCGCCCTGTGCAGCCACTTTGCCCGCGATGTTCTGGTCTTTCAGGATTTTCAGGGTCGTCAGACCGGTTGCCATCGCCAGCTGGTTGCCGCGGAAGGTGCCGGTATGGTGGCCCGGTGCCCATGCATCGAACTGCTTTTTGATACCCAGCACGGCCAGCGGCAGGCCGCCACCGACAGCTTTAGACATCACGATGATGTCTGGCTCAATGCCGGCGTGTTCGAAGGCGAAGAATTTACCGGTACGGGCAAAGCCCGCCTGAACTTCGTCGAGGATCAGCAGAATGCCGTGTTCCTGAGTCACTTTACGGATGCGCTGCAGCCACTCAGCGGGAGCCGGGTTCACGCCGCCTTCGCCCTGAACCGCTTCCAGGATCACCGCTGCAGGTTTACGCACGCCGCTTTCAACGTCGTTGATCAGGTTATCGAAATAGTAAGTCAGCGCTTTCACGCCCGCTTCACCACCGATACCCAGCGGGCAGCGGTACTCGTGCGGATAAGGCATGAACTGGACTTCTGGCATCATACCGTCAACCGCTTCTTTCGGAGAAAGGTTGCCGGTGACGGACAGCGCGCCGTGGGTCATGCCGTGGTAACCACCAGAGAAGCTGATGATACCGCTACGACCGGTCACTTTTTTCGCCAGCTTCAGCGCCGCTTCAACGGCGTCAGCACCGGATGGACCGGTGAACTGCAGGCAGTACTCTTTGCCCTGACCAGGCAGCAGAGACAGCAAATATTCGGAAAACGCGTCTTTCAACGGCGTAGTCAGATCCAATGTATGTAACGGCAAGCCGCTGGTAATGACATTTTGGATGCTTTTCAGCACATCAGGATGATTGTGGCCAAGCGCGAGGGTGCCAGCGCCGGCTAAACAGTCAAGGTATTCTTTATTATCTGCATCGGTGATCCACACGCCATCTGCTTTAGTAATCGCTAAAGGCAGCTTGCGCGGATAACTCCTGACGTTAGATTCAAACTCGGCCTGACGGGCCAGATAGGTTTCGTTGCTTTTATGGGCATCTACGGTGTCAATACGGACTTTATCCGTCATCATATCACTCCTACAACCGCGGCTTCGTTATGCGCCACGATTGAATAAAAAGTTAAAAAACAGATGGGGGTGTCTAAAAAACGCCGCCAATATAGAGCCTTTTTAGACGGGGCTCAATGGTTAATTTGTTTACTGTTTTGTTACATAGCGTGCAGGAGGGGAGATATCCCGCTTTTCGGCGATAAAAGTACGCGTTCTGTACAATGAAAACAGGCGCTTACGGTACCTTTTCGCAGACTGTAAAAGTAGACGGAAGAGTGTTACAAATCGTGCCTTTTTCCAGGAGAAAAGGAGGCGAAAAACCTCCTTGCGATCGTTATTTCTGCGTTACCTGCAAAATGCCGTTCTCGCGACCTTTGCTTTTATTCCAGCTTGCATCCGTAATACCCTTTGCATCGAGGCTAATGGATATAACAAACCCGTCACCCCGTATTTCATAGAAGTTAGCATTCAGGCGTTTGACGATCGCTTTTTTGCCATTCACCGTGGCGTTAAAAAAGCCGTTTGAAATCGTGGCATTAACGGTGCCAGAAGAGAAGGACGCTTCACGCATGGGATCGTGGATAGCCGTTGTCTGCTGGTGCCCCGCCGCGTTTTCCGCTTTGGTTTTGTGAATATCACACGAGCCGTCGCCATCGCTAAGCTGGGTACATCCGGAGCGCTCCAGCTGCGCGCGATAGTGAGCGTTAATGGCATGGGCCGGAGCCGCCGCGACGGTGAATAACAGCGCAATCAGGGCTAATTTTGTTTTCATTGCAAAACCTTAATAATGACACAGGTTATAGGAAACGTACATTACGCCAATCCACACCCCGACAGAAATAAGCATCAGGTACAGAACGGCAGAAATAAAAATGTATTTGGACATGCTATGGCTTATTATCATTATTCTCATCTGAGATGAGGGGGTAATATATAAAGCTGATCTCTGAACTTAATCTTCAAAAGCCCATACCTACGCCTACCGACGCGCCCATATTATTCGCGGTGTCATCAGAGAAACTCACTTTTGCGATGACATTTGCATTGAAATTAACGGAGGCACCTACCGCAAGAGCGCTTTCACCATTGTAGGTCGCACCGCCAGCAGAAAACATGACGTGCTGATTGGTCTGTACCTGGGGCAGGTCCGCCATCGCCATTGCTCCTGAAATCCCGGCGTTGGCTTGTTTTCGGTTATTATCCACCTCATCATGCAGCGATTTAAACTGCTGGTTAGAATTGTTATTTATGGCCTGCAACGTTTGCTTCGTTGCCTGCAAATCCTGCGCAGTAGTGGTAATCGTCTGGCTGTTTTTGACAACTTTCGCCTGCGTAACGGTATCAACTTGCATTTTAGTAACGGTGGTCGTCACGCCGTCCTTGCCTTTCAGGCCGTCGCGGCCATTCAGCCCGGCAGCGCCCTGTGCGCCGGTATCGCCTTTATCGCCTTTCGCGCCGTCTTTGCCGTTAATACCGTTGGTGGCTTTGGGGGCTTTTTCCAGGGCGTCAAGGCGGCTATCCTGAACGCCATTGATGCGTTCAACGGTGATAATGGCATTACCGTTAGCCGCAACGCCTGTTAAAGCAGCATCCCCTTTTTTGTTGGCGGTGTCTGCCAGCACTCCGGCCAATTTGGCTTCACGGTCAACGTTTGAAATATCGCCCTTTAAGTTTCCGACATCATTCTGCAGAGTGAGGATATTAGAGCCATTTACCACGTTCTGCTGTAACGCCTGGCCTGCTTTATTGCCAGCCAGAAGTATTGCATCATCACGCAGCAAGTTTTCTTGTTTGATCTTAATAACATCGCCGTCAACGTTGGAAATACGGTCGTAATTACCTTGAGTTTGATCGCCGAATTGTTTATTAATCTGCGTTTGCGTCCAGCCTAATGAATCCTGAACGTCATCGGTACTTATAACGGCCGCCCTCGCCACATCGAATGAACCCACTAACACAACGCTTACAACAACAATTGAAACTGCAGATTTATTAAAAGCTTTCATTTGAAGAACTCACATCATTAAGGTATTAAAAAATTAATAAAATAGTTTGGGTTTCATTAAGCAGAAAGTTATGTCAGTGTCTGCTAATCGCTGCACATTCTTTTTTAGTAACGGGAATAAACTATCAATTAAAGCCAAAGTAATGATTTTGATCTAAATCATAAATGATCTGAATATACTAAGTGGTCGGGGTTGGTGCCGGGAGAATTTATTTAATGTATACATTAGGTTATTTTTGGCATGACCAGTGAAGGCCGAATGTTAAGCTATTGATGGGAATAATGTTGTTTGCCTTAATAATTTAGAGTGATTTTCTTTTTGGGTTTCGTACGAAAGAATATTTCGCATCTAATAAAACATATGACAAATCAAAAAAATATAAATATAACAAAGCCTGGAATAATAGTTTTGTAATGAGCAAATAACTATAAAAAAACACAATTAACGTAATCTCAATGTAAGCAGGATAATGAGTGAAAAACGCATAAGGATTTTCTGCCTGATAAACCCGGTGATACCTCGAAACACCTTGCACCTTGCCTACGGCCCCGGTTAAACTAGGTATTGATAGGTTAATTGATTTTAACTAATTGTTTTATAAGTAATTTGACTCGGGGTGCCCTTCTTCGTTGAAGGCTGAGAAATACCCGTATTACCTGATCTGGATAATGCCAGCGTAGGGAAGTCAGATGCCTTCCCGGTCATCGCTTCTTTCCGCACGGCAGGAGCGAAACCATGCAGCCTGACCTGCTCGATCTACACGTTTTACATCAGTTCCGTACCCATTCTCCGCTTACCCACTGTATGACTAACGACGTCGTTCAGGCCTTTACGGCCAACGTTCTGCTCGCGCTGGGCGCCTCTCCGGCGATGGTGATCGAAGCCGAAGAGGCTGAACAGTTTGCGGCGCTAGCCGATGCGCTGCTCATCAACGTCGGCACGCTGACCGCGCCGCGCGCCCAGTCGATGCGTCGTGCAATTGAAAGCGCGGTGGACGCGGGCAAACCCTGGACGCTCGACCCGGTCGCCGTAGGCGCGCTGGCGTTCCGCACCCGTTTCTGCCATCAAATCCTCACCCTCAAACCTGCAGCCATTCGCGGCAATGCGTCGGAAATTCTCGCCCTTGCCGGAATGAGCGCGGGCGGTCGCGGGGTCGATACGACCGATACCGCCTCCACGGCGCTCCCCGCAGCACAGGCGCTGGCGCGCCAGATCAATACCATCGTGGTCGTGACGGGAGAAGTGGATTACGTCACTGACGGACAGAGGATACGCACCGTTACGGGTGGCGATCCGCTAATGACCCGCGTCGTCGGCACAGGCTGCGCGCTCTCGGCAGTCGTGGCAGCCAGCTGTTCACTGCCCGGCGACCGGCTGGATAACATCGCTGCCGCCTGCGGATGGATGAAGCGTGCCGGAACGGTCGCCGTGGCGCAGTCACGCGGTCCCGGCAGCTTCGCCAGCGCGTTTCTCGACGCACTTTATACGCTGGAGGAGCAGGCATGAAGCGAATCAACGCACTCACCATTGCCGGCACCGACCCAAGCGGCGGCGCAGGCATCCAGGCTGACCTGAAAACCTTCTCCGCGCTTGGCGCATACGGCTGTTCCGTGATTACCGCGCTGGTGGCGCAAAATACGCGCGGCGTGCAGTCGGTCTACCGTATCGAACCGGATTTTGTCGCCGCGCAGCTGGATTCGGTGTTTAGCGACGTGCGCATTGATACCACCAAAATCGGCATGCTGGCCGAGACGGATATCGTCGACGCGGTGGCCGAGCGTCTTAAACGCTATCAGGTGCAAAACGTGGTGCTCGATACCGTGATGCTGGCAAAAAGCGGTGACCCGCTGCTCTCCGCCTCTGCCGTTGAGACGCTGCGCAAAAAGCTGTTGCCGCAGGTGGCGCTGATTACGCCAAACCTGCCGGAAGCCGCGGCGCTGCTGGACGCTGCGCACGCGCAAACGGAACGTGAAATGAAAGAGCAGGGGCGGGCGCTGCTGGCGATGGGCTGCGGCGCGGTGCTGATGAAGGGCGGGCATCTTGACGACGCCGAAAGCCCGGATTGGCTCTTCACCCGCGAAGGTGAAACGCGCTTTACCGCCCCGCGCGTGCAGACCAAAAACACACACGGCACGGGCTGCACGCTCTCTGCCGCGCTGGCGGCGCTGCGACCGCGGCACAGCGGCTGGGCAGATACGGTGCAGGAAGCCAAGATTTGGCTCTCGGCGGCGCTGGCAAAAGCCGATACTCTGGAGGTCGGTCACGGTATTGGACCGGTTCACCATTTTCATGCATGGTGGTAACTCAGTATAATGGCTGTAAACACCACGCCTGAGAAAAACAGAGATGGAACAAGCGCATACCCGGCTAATCGCTCAGCTGAATGAACGGATCTCAGCAGCAGACAACACGCCGCTGTACCTGAAATTTGCCGAAACGGTAAAAAACGCGGTACGCAGCGGCGTGCTGGAGCACGGGAATATCCTGCCCGGCGAGCGAGATCTGAGCCAGTTAACCGGCGTGTCGCGCATCACCGTGCGAAAAGCGATGCAGGCGCTTGAGGAGGAGGGTGTGGTTACGCGCTCCCGCGGCTACGGGACGCAAATCAATAACATCTTCGAGTATTCGCTGAAGGAGGCGCGCGGGTTCTCACAGCAGGTGGTGCTGCGGGGCAAAAAGCCCAACACCCTGTGGGTCAACAAGCGGGTGGTGAAATGCCCCGAAGAGGTGGCTAATCATCTGTCGATCGCGCCGGACAGCGAGGTCTTTTTGCTCAAGCGCATTCGTTACGTTGATGAAGATGCGGTCTCCATTGAAGAGTCCTGGGTGCCGACGGGATTCATCCACGATCCCGATGCGATCGGCGTCTCGCTGTACGATTACTTCCGCAGCCAGAATATCTTTCCTCAGCGCACCCGCTCCCGCGTGAGCGCCCGCATGCCGGACAGCGAGTTTCAGACGCACATTAAGATGGACGAAAAAATACCGGTGCTGGTGATCAAGCAGGTTGCGCTTGACCAACAGCACCGGCCGATTGAGTACAGCATCAGCTACTGCCGCAGCGACCTATACGTCTTCGTGTGCGAGGAGTAATTCCTCGCGGGTTGGCGCACAGTCGCCGCCGCGGTGGCTGACCACCCAGGCGGCTACCGCATTCCCCAGCAGTACCGCATCTGGAAGCGTCCATCCCGCCGCCAGCCCCGCGAGCGTGCCTCCCGCGTGGCTATCGCCCGCACCAATGGTATCCACAACCGTGGCAGGAAACGCCGGCACAACGCCCGAGGCATCGCCGTCGTACCAGGCTGCGCCGTCTTTATCATGGCGCACTATCAGCGGGGCACCGAAGCGCTGCTGCCACTGCGCGCCCAGGGTATCCACGACGAATCCGAATCTTTCAGCGGCAATCTCTGCTTCCTGGCGATTGAGCGATACGATCGGCCCGCAGGCCATAATCCGCGCCATCAGGGCGTCGGGAACGTCCGCGATGCGGGGGCCAAAATCGATAAAGGCCGTCACGTCGCGCAGTCCTTCCAGCCAGGCCGTCAGCAGTTCGCCGCACGGCGAGGCCAGCTGGTAGCCGGACAACGAAACCAGGCTATTCTTCGGAACGTTAAGCCCGTCAAGCCAGCTCGGCTGCCACTGGTTCTCCACGCCGCTAAAGGACATAAAGGTGCGCTCGCCGTCAGGCTCCACCAGCGCCAGACACCAGCCATTATCGCCAGCTTCGGCCTCTACGGCGCTGTGCAGATCCTGCTTCGCCATCGCGTTGCGGATAATATCCGCCCACACGCCGTGTCCGACGGGCAGGGCGTTTTGTGACGAAATGCCGAGCCGCTTCAGGGCGATAGCAATATTCAGCGCGCAGCCGCCGATATTGACGCCCTGCTGCTTAAGCTCGATATCGCACCCGCGCCAGGGCAGGGCGTAGGCGTCGGCGATAACGTCAATCACCGCCGCGCCCAGCACCGTCACCGGACGCGTGCCGCGCAGCGCTTCAAGGCGTTGGGCAAACGAACTCATACGCCCTCCCTTTGCTCCCGATAGTGCAGGAGCTTTTCGCAATAGTGGCCAAAATCGAGCTGGTTTACGGCGTCGAGTTCGGCCTTCAGAGCCGGATCGATCGCCTGCACGCCGTGCAGCGCGCCGCAGATTGCCGTTGCCATCGCGCCAATGGTATCGGTATCGCCGCCCAGGTTTGCGCATAAAATGGCGCAGCGGTTCGGATCGGTTCCCGCCAGTTCGACCATTGCAATCGCCGCCGGAACGGATTCGATGGTGCTGGTGCCCGCGCCGACGAGCTGATACACCGCCTCGCTCGCGGACTCAATCCCGTTGGCTTCTCGTACGGTTTTCAGTGCCAGCTCGATACGCGCCGCAAGCGATGCGCTGAAGGTGGTGGTTTTCGCTTCCTGCGCATAGCGGGCGATCCCCGGCAGGGCAACAACGATGTTCTGCCAGCTTTCGCCGTCGACGGCGCGCGAAATTGCCCACGCAATAACAGCCGCACCGGCAATGGCGAGGTCCGATTTATGCGTTGGGCTGGAGGCCAGCGCGACCTGCTCGACAAAGTGCTCCAGACGCGTTGCCGGGAGCAGGCAGCCCAGCGGAGAGGCGCGCATCGCCGCCCCGTTGGTCACGCCGTTGTTTTCCAACTCGCTCACCGGCCTGCCGTCGCGAATGGCGTTGAGGGCAATTTTCGAGGTGGGGCCAAGCACGTTCTTATTGAACGCGTCAAAATCCAGCGCCCAGTTAAGAATATGCTTGCCGATAACGTCCGCGTTAATCTGCCCGTCGCACTCGATAATCGCATCCGCCAGGCAGAGCGCCATCGAGGTATCGTCGGTGAACTCTGCGCGCCTGAAATAGCAGGCCGCGTTATTCTCCGCCGGGCCGGGTAAGAAACGGTCAATCCAGCCGAAGTGCGCCTTGACGCGCTTTCTCGGCCACAGCTCCGACGGCATCCCCATCGCATCCCCTAACGCCTGCCCGTAAAGAGCACCGAGAATACGTTCTTGTTTCATTTAACTTCCCCTTGTGTCAGCGCGGTATCGCTATCAACCACCTCAATTGCGGCGATCTCTTTATCCGATTCGCGGAAAAACAGCATAAACAGCACGGCAATCACGGCAATCATGATTGCGCCAAACGTCCACATTCCGGCCCAGTTGAAGGTCAGCCCATTCACCGGCTCTTTGTAAGCGAACATTTTTTCCATCATCACGCCGCCCAGGCGGTAACCCAGCAGGCTACCAAAGCCCTGACAGCACAGCGTAATCAAGCCCTGCGCCGCGGTGCGCATGTGCGCCGGCGCTTTTTTGTCCACGTAGATGTACGCGGTCACGTAGTAGAAGTCGTAGCTCACGCCGTGCAGCAGTATGCCGAGGAACAGCAGGGCGTAGGTGAAGTACTGATCCGCGCCGCCGTAAACAAAGAAACCGTAGCGGATGGCGGCGGTGATCAGGCCCAGCAGTAAGACCTTCTTAATACCAAAGCGTTTGGTGAAGAACGGCAGGGCCAGCATAAAGAAGATTTCGGAGAACTGGCCGAGGGTCATCCAGCCGGTGGCGTTTTTCATCCCCACTTCGGTGAGGTAGCCGTTGGCGAAGATGTAGTAGAAGGCCAGCGGCATCGCGAACAGGAACGAGCAGAAGAAGAACACCAGGAAGTTTCTGTCGCGCAGCAGGGTCAGCGCGTCCAGCCCCAGCATTACCTTGAAGTCCAGCTTGCCGGTGCTCTTAGGTGGGGTGTTCGGCAGGAAGAGGGCGAAGACGCCCAGCAGCGCGGAGCTGGCGGCGGTCATCAAGAGCGGGATGTTGGTATCGGAGATATCGCTATAGCCCATCATCTGCGGCAGGAAGCCGCACGCCAGGCCGGAGGCGATCCAGCCGATGGTGCCCATCACGCGGATGCGCGGGAAATCGGCCTCGACGTCGTCCACGTTGGCGAAGGCGATGCTGTTGGTCAGCGCGATGGTCGGCATATAGGTGAGCGAGTAGGCCAGCAGCAGCGGGAAGAAGGCGCTGAACTCGGTTTGCTGCGCGGCAAAGTACATCAGAATGGCCCCGGCAAACATCAGTACCGCCAGCACTTTCTGCGCGGCGAAGAAGCGGTCGGTCAGCGAGCCGACAAGAATAGGCGAGAGGATCGCGGCAATCGCAGTACAGGCATAGGACCAGCCGATTTCCCCGGCGGTGAAGCCGCTTTTGCTCAGCCACAGCCACAGCGGCACAAACCAGGCGCCCCAGATAAACCATTCAACAAACATCATGAATGACAGTTGGACTTTCGTTTTCATTTTTTAATCCTGCATGTCAGAGAGGGTACGCCTTTAACATACCATCTAATAATACCTTTTAAATACCTTTGAGGCGATTGTTTGATCAGTGTAACAAAATTGTTGTACATGAAACGAGCCAGCAGATTGTGCTTAAAAAAGTTGCAGACGGTGGAAAATCTGTTAAGTCGGTACCAGGCTTAGTCTGCCTGCAATTTGTAGGTTTGGATTACACGCTCCGACTTCTCGTCGGACTTACGGGAGCATCACTATGACTGATATTGCGCAGTTGCTTGGCAAAGACGCCGACAGCCTTTTACAGCATCGTTGTATGACCATTCCAGCCGACCAGCTTTACCTGCCCGGCCACGATTACGTAGACCGCGTGATGATGGATAACAACCGTCCGCCTGCCGTGCTGCGAAACATGCAGACGCTTTACAATACCGGACGACTGGCCGGCACGGGCTACCTCTCGATTCTGCCGGTTGACCAGGGCGTTGAGCACTCTGCTGGCGCATCGTTCGCGGCCAACCCGCTCTATTTTGATCCGAAGAACATTGTTGAACTGGCGATTGAGGCGGGCTGTAACTGCGTTGCGTCTACCTACGGCGTGCTGGCCTCCGTTTCCCGCCGCTACGCCCACCGCATTCCGTTCCTCGTTAAGCTTAACCACAACGAAACCCTGAGCTACCCGACCGAATATGACCAGACCCTGTACGCCAGCGTGGAGCAGGCGTTCAACATGGGCGCGGTGGCGGTGGGAGCGACCATCTATTTCGGCTCCGAGCAGTCGCGTCGTCAGATTGAAGAGATCTCTGCGGCGTTCGAGCGCGCGCACGAGCTGGGCATGGTGACGGTGCTTTGGGCTTACCTGCGTAACAACGCGTTCAAGAAAGACGGCGTGGATTACCACGTATCCGCCGATCTGACCGGCCAGGCGAACCACCTGGCGGCGACCATCGGCGCGGATATCGTGAAGCAGAAAATGGCCGAGAACAACGGCGGCTATAAGGCGGTGAACTTTGGCTACACCGACGATCGCGTGTACAGCAAGCTGACCAGCGAAAACCCGATCGATCTGGTGCGTTACCAGCTGGCGAACTGCTACATGGGTCGCGCGGGTCTGATTAACTCCGGCGGGGCGGCAGGCGGCGATACCGACCTGTCCGACGCGGTGCGCACGGCGGTGATCAACAAACGCGCGGGCGGCATGGGGCTGATCCTGGGCCGTAAGGCGTTTAAGAAAACCATGGCCGACGGCGTGAAGCTGATTAATGCGGTTCAGGATGTGTATCTGGACAGCAAAGTGACGATTGCTTAAGACATATCCCCTCACCCTAACCCTCTCCCGGAGGGAGAGGGGATGGTTTGCTCCCTCTCCCTCCGGGAGAGGGTCGGGGTGAGGGGCAATAAATACCGCATTTTATTTCTCCCGATCCACCTCACACTTCCCCTCCCTTTTGTGAAAACTGTCACTTCTTACCGTGCATATGCACAAAAAATGGTCGGCGCTTAGCGGAATTTGTCTAAGGCAGCGGATGAATTTTGCGCTTAAAGTTTATTTCGAAACAGCTTTTCAAAATGAACGTTGCGCTGAACCTCCGTAGTGTTAAGGACCGAAAATGAAAATTGAATCTGTAAACGTCACCGTCTTTCAGTATCCGACGCGCCGTGTTTCTGACGCTGCCGGGCATTCGCATCCGGGGCCGGAAAGCTTGGCCAAAATGGCGATGCTGACCATCACGTCGGACGATGGCACCCAAGGGTACTCTTTTGCGCCGCCGGAGGTGGTGCGCCCCTTTGTGGTTAACACCTTCTTTCGCAAAGTGCTGGTCGGCCAGGACGCGTTCAATCGGGAACGCATCTGGCAGGAGCTGGCGCACTGGCAGCGGGGCAGCGCGCATCAGCTGACCGAGCGCGCGCTGGGCTTCGTCGAACAGGCGCTGTGGGATCTGATTGGCCGCAAGCTCAACCTGCCGGTCTGGAAGCTGCTGGGCGGCTACCGCGACACGGTTCCGGCCTACGGCAGCACCATGTGCGGGGACGATCTGCCCGGTGGCTTATCCACGCCGGACGAGTACGCCAGCTTTGCCGAGACGCTGGTGGCGCGTGGCTATAAGGCCATCAAGCTGCACACCTGGATGCCGCCGGTCTCCTTTGCGCCCAATCCGAAGATGGACGTCAAGGCCTGCGCCGCCGTGCGTGAGGCGGTGGGCCCGGATATCGATCTCATGATCGACGGCTACCACTGGTACAGCCGCACCGAGGCGCTGTACATCGGCAAAGAGCTGGAGAAACTCAACTTCGCCTGGTTCGAAGAGCCAATGGAAGAGGAGAGCATGGCCTCCTACGCCTGGCTGGCGGAAAACCTGTCGATCCCGATTATTGGGCCGGAAAGCCTGGGCGGAAAGCATCACAGCCGCGCGGACTGGATCAAAGCCGGAGCGTGCGACATCCTGCGCGCGGGGTCAAACGGCGTGGGCGGCATTTCACCGACGCTGAAGGTGGCGAACCTGGCGGAGTCATTTGGCATGGACTGCGAAGTGCACGGCAACGGTGCGGCGAGCCTGGCGGTGATTGGCGCCATCAAAAACTGCCGCTGGTACGAACGCGGCCTGCTGCATCCGTTCCTCGACTACGACCAGCCGGCGGCCTACCTCAACAGCCTGGTCGACCCGATGGACGAGCACGGCATGGTCAGCCTGCCGACCCGCCCGGGACTGGGCGAAGACATTAATTTTGCATATATCGAAGCCAATACCGTCAGCCACGACTGACAGATAAAAACGTACCCTACAGGCGATATATACATGAAACGATCTCCTTTAGCCGGGGCGTGCCTGCTCGCGCTCTCGCTGATGATGGGGAGCGGTGCGGCGGTCGCCAAAACGCCGCCGGACCAGCTCATCATCGGCATGAATATGAACAACCTTCTGACCCTCGATCCGGCCGCAATGACCGGTAACGAGGTGGTCGGTATTGTGGTCAATCTCTACGACTCGCTGGTGGAGCTGGACCCGAACGAACTCACCCACGTCAGGCCCGCGCTGGCGACGTCCTGGGATATTTCACCGGACCGTCAAACCCTGACCTTCCACCTGCGCGATGACGTAACGTTCCATTCCGGTAATCCGCTGACGGCGGAGGACGTGGTCTGGTCGATGCGCCGCCTGCTGCACCTCAACCTGGCGCAGGCCTCGGTGTGGAAATCCTACGGTTTTTCAAAGAAAAATATCGATAGCCAAATCAGCGCTCCGGATGCATATACGGTGCAGATTGTCCTGCCAAAAGCCAACGACCCGCAGCTGGTGATCTACTCCCTTGGCGCGCTCGGCAACCTCGGCGTGCTCGACAGCAAAACGGTGCAGCAGCACGCGGTCAACAACGACTGGGGCAACCGCTGGCTGACCACCAACGAAGCCGGTTCCGGGCCGTTTATGCTGGAAACCTGGCAGGCGAAAGACGTGCTGCGCATGCAGCGCAACCCGCACTACTGGCGGGAAACGCCGAAGATGAGCCGCGTGGTGCTGCGCCATTTCCAGGAGTCGCAAACCCTGCGCCTGATGATTGAAAAGGGCGACCTCGACGTTGCCAACAACATGGCGGTGGCGGACATCAACGCCCTGCGCAAGGACCCGCAGCTTACCGTCGAGGCCGTGCAAAAGGGCACGGTCTACTACGTGGCGATGAGCATGAAAGAAGCCCATTTCGCCAACCCGAAGGTGCGCGAGGCGGTGCGTTATCTGATTGACTATCAGGGCATCAATAACGCCCTGATGCCGGGCTACGGCGTGCTGCACCAGCGCCCGATCAAGGCCGGTATGCCGTCCACGCTGCCGGACCCGGGCTACAGGCTCCATATCCCGCGCGCCAAAAAGCTGCTGGCGGAGGCGGGCTACCCGGACGGGTTTGATACCACCCTGCGGGTGCTGGCGGATCAGCCGTTCCTCAACATCGCTATCGCCGTGCAGTCGACGCTGATGCAGGCGGGGATCAACGCCAAAATCATCACCGGCACCGGGAACCAGATTTACGGCGCGATGCGCGAGCGCAGGTTCGACATGCTGGTCGGGCGCGGCGGCAGCGGGGTAGAGCCGCACCCGCACTCAAGCCTGCGCGCGCTGGTCTACAACCCGGACAACAGCGACGAAGCGCGTCTAACCAACTTCCAGGGCTGGCGCACCAGCTTTTACGATAAGCCGCTTAACGAAATGATCGACAAGGCCCTGCTGGAGCGCGATCCGAAGAAACAGATTGCCGAGTACCAGCAGATCCAGGTGCGCTACGACGAACTGATCCCGGCGATGATCCCCCTGTCGCAGATGGTGGATTCTGTGGTGGTGCGTAACGAGGTGAAGAACTTCCAGTCGCACCCGTCGGCCACCACTTTCCTGCGCGACGTCTACAAAACCGGAGGTGACAAATGAGCGTGGCGATCCTCTCTCCCGGCTCCCGGACCCGGCGCTTCTCAAAGCGGCTGAGGCAGGTGCTGGTGACGCTGTTCGGCCTGCTGCTGCTGACCTTTTTCATCGGCCGCGTGATGCCCGTCGACCCGGTGCTGGCGATCGTCGGCCCGGATGCCGACCACGGCACCTACCAGCAGGTGTATCACCAGCTGGGGTTCGATAAATCGCTGCTGACGCAGTTCGGCATTTACCTCAGCAACCTGCTGCACGGCGATCTGGGCAACGCGCTGCTGACGGGCAAGCCGGTGACCGCCGATATCCTGCGCGTCTTCCCGGCGACGCTTGAGCTGGCGACGATGGCGATTATCGTCGGCGCGGGCCTCGGCATTCCGCTCGGCGTGCTGGCGGCGGCGCGGCGCAACAGCGTTTCCGACTACGTGGTGCGCATCATCAGCCTGGCGGGCTACTCGACGCCTATTTTCTGGGTCGGGATGATGGGGCTGCTGCTGTTCTACGCCTGGCTTGGCTGGGTGGGAGGCGCAGGGCGTCTGGATCTGGGGCTGGAGGGCTTAGTCCCGCGGCGCACCGGGCTGATGACGGTGGATGCGCTGCTGGCCGGGAACGGCGCGGTGTTCTGGAACGCCGTTAACCATCTGGTGCTGCCCGCTTCGCTGCTTGGCTTCCACTCGCTGGCCTACATCAGCCGCATGACCCGCAGCTTTATGCTGGCGCAGCTGTCGCAGGAGTTCATCATCACCGCGCGGGTGAAAGGCCTGACCGAACGTCAGGTGATCTGGAACCATGCGTTTCGGAACATCCTCGTACAGCTGCTGACGGTGGTGGCGCTGGCCTATGGCTCGCTGCTGGAAGGGGCAGTGCTGATCGAGACCGTCTTCTCCTGGCCGGGCTTCGGCTCGTATCTCACCGGCAGCCTGCTGCTCGGGGATATGAACGCGGTGATGGGCTGCGTGCTGCTGGTGGGGGTTATCTTCGTGATGCTCAACCTGCTCTCCGACATGCTGTATCAACTCTTTGACCCGAGGACGAAATCATGACCGTTTCTCTGGATACGCCGCTGGGGGCAGGGCCGTCAGAAAGCCGCCAGCGTATCAGGCGCGCGCTGGGCCGCGCCGCCGGTTTTGTCGGCAAGATGGCGCGCAACCCGCTCACCGCCATCGGCGGCGGGATTATCCTGCTGCTGCTGATCGTGGCGGCCTTTGCGCCGCTGATTGCCCCGTACAACCCGCTGGTTCAGAACCTTAGCAACGCGCTCGCCGCCCCGAACGCGCAGCACTGGTTCGGCACCGACGAGTTTGGCCGCGACATCTTCAGCCGCCTGGTGTACGGATCGCGCATCACGCTCTATATCGTGCTGCTGGTCTCCGTGACCGTCGGCCCGCTGGGGCTGCTGCTGGGCGTCACCGCAGGTTATTTCGGCGGCAAGGTTGATGCCGTGCTGATGCGCGTAACCGATATCTTTATCTCCTTCCCGAGCCTGGTGCTGGCGCTGGCGTTTGTGGCGGCGCTCGGTCCCGGGCTGGAGCACGTAGTGATAGCAATTACGCTCACCGCCTGGCCGCCGATCGCCCGTCTGGCGCGCGCCGAAACGCTCTCCCTGCGACAGGCCGATTTTATCTCCGCCGTGCGCCTGCAGGGGGCGTCACCGGCCCGCGTGCTGTGGCGCCACATCGTGCCGCTGTGCCTGCCGTCGGTGATTATCCGCATCACCATGAACATGGCGGGCATCATTCTCACCGCCGCCGGGCTGGGCTTTCTCGGCCTCGGCGCCCAGCCGCCGGAGCCGGAGTGGGGCGCGATGATCTCAAGCGGCCGCACCTACATGATGGAGTGCTGGTGGGTGGTCACTATTCCGGGGCTGGCGATCCTGATCAACAGCCTGGCGTTCAACTTCTTAGGAGATGGCCTCCGTGACATCCTCGATCCCCGCAGCGAATAACCCTCTGCTCGACGTGTGCGATCTCCACGTCGATTTCATCAACGGCGGCGCGGTCACCCACGCGGTGCGCGGCGTCTCTTTCCAGCTCGGACGCGAAAAGCTGGCGATCGTCGGCGAGTCCGGCTCCGGCAAATCTACCGTCGGGCGGGCGCTGCTGCGCCTGCATCCGGCCAAAGCGCAAATCAGCGCCGCGCGGATGCAGTTTGGCGACGTCGATTTACAGGCCGTCAGCGAGGCGCAGATGCGCGGCATTCGCGGCAAGCGTATCTCGATGATCATGCAGGACCCGAAATACTCGCTCAACCCGGTGGTCTGCGTGGGCGATCAGATTGCTGAAGCCTGGCTGACGCATCATCCGGGGCGCAGGGCCGAAGCCAGGGCCAAAGTGCTGGAGATGCTCGACGTCGTGCGCATTCGCCAGCCCGAGCGGGTGTATCACCTCTATCCGCACGAGATTTCCGGCGGGCAGGGGCAGCGCATCATGATTGCCATGATGCTGATCGCTGAGCCGGAGCTGGTGATTGCCGACGAACCGACCTCGGCGCTGGACGTGTCGGTGCGCTTACAGGTGCTCGGACTGCTCGACGACCTGGTGCAGTCCCGCGGGCTTGGGCTGATCTTTATCAGCCACGACATCAGCCTGGTGCGCAGCTTCTGCGACCGGGTGCTGGTGATGTACGCCGGGCGCGTGGTGGAGTCCATTGCCGCGAAAGACCTGCACAACGCGAAGCATCCGTACACGCAGGGCTTGATCAGCGCGCTGCCGGAAATCAACCATCGCCGCCCGACGCTGCCGGTATTACAGCGTCAGGCCAGCTGGCTTACCGACTAAGGAGCAAAGATGATCGAGATTAACCACCTCAACCTGGCGTTCGGCGAGGGCGAGAAGCGCAATCAGGTGCTGGATGACGTAAACATCAGCGTGAAGGAGGGCGAGATTTATGGCCTGGTGGGAGAGTCCGGCTCGGGCAAAACCACGGTGCTCAAATGCCTGGCCGGGCTGTTTACCCACTGGGACGGCGAGCTGGCGATTGACGGCAGGCCGCTGGAAAAGCGCATTAGCCGGGAACGGTGTCGTTGGGTGCAGATGGTGTTTCAGGACCCGTACGGTTCGCTGCATCCGCGCCACACTATCGGGGATATTCTGGAGGAGCCGCTGCAGATCCACGGCATCGGCGATCGGGAGCGGCGCATTTATACCTTGCTGGACAAGGTGGGGCTGAACCGGGCGTTTCGCGATCGCTATCCGCACCAGCTTTCCGGCGGCCAGCGCCAGCGCGTGGCGATTGCCCGGGCGTTAATTCTGGAGCCGCAGGTGCTGCTGCTGGACGAGCCGACCTCGGCGCTGGACGTCTCCGTGCAGGCGGAAATCCTCAACCTGCTGGCGGAGCTTCAGCGCGAGTCGAATCTGACCTACCTGATGGTGACGCACGATCTGGGCGTGATTGCCCACCTGTGCCAGAAGGTGGCGGTGATGCAGTACGGTAAAATCCTCGAAAGCCTGACCGTCGACGCGCTGGTCGCCGGGCAGGCCAAAACCGACTATACGCGGATGCTGGTCAATGCCAGCCAGCAGTATTCGCGCGAGATGGCGCGAGAGGTGGCGATTTATTAGGGTTGTGCGGTTTTTAGCCGGGTGGCGGCTACGCCTTACCCGGCCTACGCGCTCGGTACAGTAGGTCGGGTAAGGCGTAGCCGCCACCCGACAAAACCTCAGCGCAAGAGCTGACAGTCCGGCGGCAGCCTGCACTGCAGCGCGCCGGGAACAACTTCGATGCGGAATTTCTCTCCGCTCAGCGGTTCGCCATCAAGGTTAAACGTCATGCCGTGCGGGGCGATCACCTCAAACCAGGCGGATTTTCCAGCAATAATATTTGGGCTTTCCTCGGGCTGCGTCAGCGTCGTGAACAGCGCGGGCAGCAGGCCGTCACCGGTAAAAATACGCAGCTGCAGTTGACCGTCGTTAATCAGCGCCTCAGGGCAAAGCTGCTGACCGCCGCCCGCCTGACGCCCGTTGCCGATGCCAATCACCAGCGCGTCGCCCTGCCAGTGGAAGTTTTCGCCGTTGATTTCGCAGCGGTCGGGCTTAAGGGTGTCCATGCGCATCAGGCCGTGGATCAGATACGAGACGCCGCCCAGCGCCGCCTTCAGCTTTTCCGGCGTTTCGCTGGTGATGCGCGTACCGAAGCCGCCCGTCGCCATATTGATAAAGCAGGTTTGGTCATTCACCTGAGCGATATCAACCGCAGTGGCCTTACCCAGGATTGCCAGCTGCAGGGCTTTGTTCAAATCTTCAGGAATGCCGGCGCTGGTGGCGAAATCATTCGCCGTACCGAGCGGTAAAATGCCCATTACCGGACGATCGGCTGGCTGCAGATCGATGAGCGCGCCCGCGATTTCGTTGATGGTTCCGTCGCCGCCGCCGGAAATAATGGTCCCGACGCCCAGGCGTATACCTTCATCGATATAACGCGCCGCGTCGCCTTTTTCAAACGTCACCCGCACGTGTATGCGCGCACCGTCTTCCCGTAAATCGGTAATGGCCTGGCGAAGCACATCGTTGCCCGCGCTTTTGCCATTGAGAATCAATAAACTGTCTGGATAGGTTGCCATCCGGGTTGCTCCCTTTTTTTGCTTTAGAAAGAGTGTATCCCAGAGAAGTAAAAAGCGGGTAAGAACAGGATGAAAGGCAAAAAATAAGCCCGCGTAAGGGAGATTACGCAGGCTAAGGAGGTGGTTCCTGGTACAGCTAGCATTTATGGGTTATGTTTTTCAGCGGGTGGGATAATACCCGTATTGAACGAAGCGGTATGTGATCCGTTTCTAAGAATTATCCCAGCGTGAAAAAATCCCGTTGATTGACTATTTACCGTGCGGATTACGGGTGCTTTCGCCTTCAAAATTGCGCATCAGCAGCGCAAACTCCAGCTCAACTTCTTCCGGAACCGGCAGCCAGACCACGTGACCGTCGCCCGGCGCGACGTCGATCGCTTCACCTTTTTTGTTTTCCAGATGCTCCAGACGGAAGTTCATGTTGCCCTGTGGGGTCATGAGTTCCAGGCTGTCGCCTTTGGTGAATTTGTTTTTTACCGCCACGGCCGCCAGCGCGCCTTTACGCTCGCCGGTGAAGTCGCCGACAAACTGCTGGCGCTCAGAAATGGAGTAGCCGTGCTCGTAGTTCTGATAATCGTCGTGGGTGTGACGACGCAGGAAGCCTTCGGTATAGCCGCGGTGCGCCAGGCCTTCCAGGGGTTCCAGCAGGGTGGTATCGAACGGTTTACCGGCTGCCGCATCGTCGATGGCTTTGCGGTACACCTGCGCGGTACGGGCACAGTAGTAGTATGACTTGGTACGGCCTTCGATTTTCAGCGAGTGCACGCCCATCTGCGTCAGGCGCTCGACGTGCGCGATGGCGCGCAGGTCTTTCGAGTTCATAATGTAGGTGCCGTGCTCGTCTTCAAAGGCGGTCATGTACTCGCCAGGACGCTTGGCTTCTTCAATCATAAACACGCTGTCGGTTGGCGCGCCGACGCCCAGCGTTGGCTCGACGTTGGTGACCGGGATCGGCTCGTGCTTGTGCACGATGTTGCCAACGTCATCCTCTTTGCCTTCCTGGACGTTATATTCCCAGCGGCAGGCGTTGGTGCAGGTGCCCTGGTTCGGGTCGCGCTTGTTGATATAGCCAGAGAGCAGGCAACGGCCGGAGTAGGCCATGCACAGCGCGCCGTGGACGAAAATCTCGATTTCCATATCCGGCACCTGGGTGCGGATCTCTTCGATCTCTTCCAGAGACAGTTCGCGAGATAGAATGACGCGGGTGAGCCCCATCTGCTTCCAGAACTTCACCGTCGCCCAGTTGACGGCGTTGGCCTGCACGGAAAGGTGAATATCCATCTCCGGGAAGTTCTCCCGAACCAGCATGATTAAACCCGGGTCCGACATGATCAGCGCGTCCGGCCCCATATCCACCACCGGCTTCAGGTCGCGAATAAACGTTTTAAGCTTGGCGTTGTGCGGCGCAATGTTCACCACCACGTAGAATTTTTTGCCCAGGGCGTGCGCTTCGTTGATGCCGAGCTGCAGGTTCTCGTGGTTGAATTCGTTGTTGCGCACGCGCAGCGAGTAGCGCGGCTGGCCCGCGTACACCGCATCGGCACCATAGGCGAAAGCGTAACGCATATTTTGCAGCGTTCCCGCCGGGGAAAGGAGTTCCGGTTTAAACATGTTTGTTCTCGTTCTGATGACAGGTCAGATCCGCGTGCACCTGGTGCAGCGGTAAGGGGAGATCCCCCACTTTAAGGGCGGGCATTGTAGCGCTGCGGGGCAGGGAGGTAAAGAGTCATTACCCCTCACCCTAACCCTCTCCCCAAAGGGGAGAGGGGACTCAAACACCCTCTCCCCTTTGGGGAGAGGGCAGGGTGAGGGGATATGTTGTCAGGCAATCCTGCACGCATCCGCTTCCCAGCGATACCCCACGCCGTACACCGCGCGGATAAACGACTGGTCGGCGTCCAGCGCCTCCAGCTTGCGGCGCAGGTTTTTGATGTGGCTGTCGATGGTGCGGTCGGTGACCACGCGGTAGTCGTCATACAGGTGGTTCAGCAACTGTTCGCGGGAAAACACTTTTCCCGGCTCGTGGGAGAGGGTTTTCAGCAGGCGGAACTCCGCAGGAGTGAGATCCAAAAGCTTGCTCCGCCAGCTCGCCTGGAAGCGGCTTTCGTCGACAATCAGCGGGCTTTCGGCATCCAGCACCTGCAGCTCGCGCTGCGGCCTGCAGCGGCGCAGAATGGTCTTCACGCGGGCCACCACCTCGCGCGGGCTGTACGGCTTGCAGATGTAATCGTCCGCGCCAATTTCGAGGCCCAGCAGGCGGTCAATCTCTTCAATTTTTGCGGTGACCATGACGATCGGCACGTCGGAAAAGCGACGGATCTCCCGGCACAGGGTCAGGCCGTCGGTGCCCGGCAGCATCAGGTCCAGCAGGATCAGATCCGGCGGCGTCTGGCGCACGTAGGGCAATACCCGATCGCCATGATTAATCAGCGACGGGGCGTAGCTGGCCGCGCGTAGATAGTCGATCAGCAGCTGCCCAAGCTTAGGCTCGTCTTCCACAATCAAAATGCGCGGCGTGTTTTCGTCAATCGGTAATTCGGTCATGCTTCTCTCGATAAATCCCGTTCCAGAGGTAACTCTACTGTAATGCTAACCCCGCCAAAAGGCGAATGGGCGGCGCGGAGTGTGCCGTTGTGGGCTTCGACGATGTTAACGCAAATCGCCAGCCCCAGCCCGGAGCCGCCGCTGGCGCGATTGCGCGACCCTTCAGTGCGGTAGAAGCGCTCAAACAGTCTCTCCAGCTGCGCGTCCTGCACGCCGGGGGCGGAGTCCGCGAAGGTGAGGGCGAAGCGCCCGTTTTCCTGCCTGCCGGAAATATGCAGCCCGCCGCCGCTGTCGGTGTAGCGCAGGCTGTTCTCCAGCAGGTTATTGAACAGCTGCATCAGGCGGTCCCTGTCGCCAAACACCACGGCGCTGTCAGGCAGGGAGAGGTCAATGGTCAGGTTGCGGCTGGCGAAGCGCTCGCGGAACGCGCCGCTGATCACTTCCAGAATGTTGATGACGTCTACCGGCGCTTTCTGGTAGGCGAGCGCCCCTTCGTCGGACATGGAGAGCTGATGCAGGTCGTCCACCAGCTTGGTGAGCGTGCCCACTTCCGCCTGCAGCGAGGCCACGGACTCGGGGGTGAACTGGCGCACGCCGTCCTGTATCGCCTCCAGCTCGCCGCGCAGCACCGCCAGCGGGGTACGCAGCTCGTGCGAAATATCGGCCATAAAGTCGCGGCGCATCTGCTGGTTCTTCTCCAGCGTGCTGGCGAGCTGGTTGAAGTCCTGCGCCAGCTTGCCCAGCTCGTCCTGGCTGCGGGTGTCGACGCGGGTGGAAAAATCGCCTGCGGCCAGCTTGTGCGTGCCTTCCACCAGGCGCTTAACCGGCGCCAGCAGGCCGCGCGCCAGCGGGAAGGTGGCGAGCGCGGCGAGCAGCGTCGAGAGGGCGACAATCAGCCAGCTGGTCTGGCGCTGCTGGCGGTCAAAGTTGATATCGGTGTTGCGCGTCAGCCGCTCGACCGGCGAGGCGATTACCCAGCCCACGGTAGCCCCGTTAGAGACGATGGCGCGCTTCGTGCCGTCCGGCGGCACCGGCGCGCGTGGGCCAACCAGGACGCGCATATCCTGATCGATCACCCAAAACTGGGTGCGCCAGCCGTGCGGCGGCATGCCGGGGCCCGGGCGGTCGTCGTCATTGTCGTGCTCCAGCGAGCGCAGGATCTGAAAGACGAAGCGATCGTTATTGCGCAAAAAACGCCAGTTGCCGTGCTGCGTATACTGCTCGCCCAGCGCATCGCTCAGGCCCTGCAGGCGCTGCTCGTTGCCGTGCTTGATGTAGTCAATAAACCCGCGCTCAAAGCTGACCCGCACCGCCCAGTGCATGGTGATCAGCAGGACGATACAGGTGGCAAATATCGCCACAAAGAGCTTGCCGGTAATGCCGGGACGCCAGAATTTCATGGTGCACTCCTTTTGCCGCGTCGGATCACGACGTTCTTACTGGTATCATCCGGAACCCGGGCAAAGATAAAAGCGGGCAGGGCGATAATCACCGCCATGCTGAGATAGGTGTATAAAAAGACCTGATGGGCGACCGGGGTGTCGACGCTGAGGTGATGCTGCCCGTACATGCCGAGCAGCAGCCCCGCAATGGTCACGCCCACGCTCATGGAGAGCTGCATGATCATCGACAGCAGGCTATTGCCGCTGCTCGCCAGCTCGTCCGGCAGATCCTTCAGCGTCAGGGTGTTCATCGACGAGAAGCGCATCGAGTTGACGATCCCCTGGCAGAACAGCACCAGCGGCAGAAGGTAGTACCAGCCCATCAGCGCCACGGCCATAAACAGCAGGCTGACCAGCGCCAGCCCCAGCGTGGCGGCGACCAGCACGTGACGATAGCCAAAGCGGTTCACCACCTGCACCACGATGCGCTTCATCCCCATGCTGCCGAGCACCATCGGGATCATCATCAGCCCCGCGTGGAACGGCGAGAAGCCCATGCCGATCTGCAAAAATACGGGCGTCATGAACGGCAGCATGCCGCTGCCGATGCGCCCGGCAAAGCTGCCGAACAGGCCAAGGCGGTAGGTAGGATTTTTAAAGAGGTTAAGGTTAAACAGCGCCTTGTCGTTTCCGCGAGCGTGCCACAGATACCCTGCAATGGCGGTAATGCCGAGGGCAACCAGAATGCCCAGCGTCAGGGATGAAATCCCCAGCCCCTTCTGCCCGTCGAGCGCCAGCGTAAGCGTCGCCATACCGGCCGCCAGCAGGATAAAACCGACGAAATCAAAGCGTCGCGTTTGCATTTTGTAGTTCGGCATCAGCGACAGGGTGGCGATGGCGCCGACAATGCCGACCGGCAGGTTGATTAAGAAGATCCAGTGCCAGGAGGCGTACTCCACCAGAATGCCGCCCAGCGCCGGGCCCAGCAGCGGCCCCACCTGGCCGGGAAGCGTCACGAAGGTCATCGCCGCCATGTACTGCTCGCGCGGAACGATCTTCATCACCGTTAGCCGCCCGACCGGCACCATCATCGCGCCGCCGACGCCCTGCAGCACGCGCGCCATCACCAGTTGGTCGAGCGTGTTGGCCTGCGCGCAAAACAGCGAGCCTGCGGTAAACAGCACGATGGCGGTAAAGAAGATGTTCCGCACGCCCACTTTGTCCGCCAGCCAGCCGCTGGCGGGCAGCATCACCGCCACCGTCAGCACGTAGGAGACAATCACCATATGCATATGCAGCGGGCTCTCCCCCAGGCTTTTCGCCATTGAGGGGAGGGCGGTATTGACGATAGTCGTATCCAGCGACTGCATGAAGAAGCCGAACGCGACTATCCACAGCTGCCAGCGAACGTTACTGGGAAGATCGGTCATTTACTCGGTCACCGTGGTTCTGTTTTTACGTGAAAAACGCAGCCGCAGGCGGTCAAAGAAAAGATAAACCACTGGCGTGGTGTACAGCGTCAGCAGCTGGCTCATCACCAGCCCGCCGACGATGGTGATCCCCAGCGGCTGGCGCAGCTCAGAGCCGTCACCGCCGGAAATCACCAGCGGCAGCGCGCCAAACAGCGCCGCCAGCGTGGTCATCATGATCGGGCGAAAGCGCAGCAGGCAGGCCTGGAAGATAGCGTCCTCCGGCGTCAGGTCGCCGTTGCGCTGGGCGTCCAGCGCGAAGTCCACCATCATGATCGCGTTTTTCTTCACAATGCCTATTAACAGCATGATCCCGATAAGCGCGATGAGGCTAAACGGGGCACCGAACAGCTCCAGCGCCAGCAGCGCGCCCACGCCCGCCGACGGCAGGGTCGAGAGGATGGTTAGCGGGTGGACGTAGCTCTCATACAGCACGCCCAGCACGATATAAACCGTTGCGATAGCTGCCAGAATCAGGATCACCTGTGAATTCATCGTATCCTGGAATACCTGTGCGGTACCGGCAAAGCTGCCGCGCACGGTGGACGGCACGCCCAGCTGGGTCATCGCGCGGTTGATCGCATCGCTGGCCTCAGAGAGCGACGAACCGGTTGGCAGGTTGAACGACACGGTCGAGGCGGCGGAAAGCCCCTGATGGTTCACCGAGAGCGGCGCGTTCGACGGCTGCCAGCTGGCGAAGTACGACAGCGGGATCGCTTTGCCGTCGCTGTTGATCACAAACATCTTGTCCAGCGCGCTGATGTCCTGGGTGTAGCGCGGGTCAACCTCCATCACCACCTTGTACTGGTTCATCGGCTGGTAGATGGTGGAAATTTCACGCTGGCCGAAGGCGTTATTCAGCAGGCTGTTGGCCGCGGCCACGTCAATGCCCAGCCGCGACATGGTTTCACGATCGTAGGTGAGGGCCATCTCCGCGCCGTTGTCCTGCTGATCCGAGTTGACGTCGGCCAGCTCCGGCAGGGCCGCCAGCGCTTTGCGGATCTTCGGCTCCCACTCGCGCAGGGCGGCTAAATCATCCGAAAGCAGGGTGTACTGATAGCTGGCGTTGGCCTGACGACCGCCGACGCGGATATCCTGAACGGCCATCAAAAACAGATTCGCCCCCGGCTCTTTGGCGAGCTTCACGCGCAGGCGGTCGATCACCTGCTGCGCGGTTTCTTCACGCTCGCCGCGCGATTTGAGGGTGATAAACATCATCCCGCTGTTGACGCGCGAGCCGCCGGTAAAGCCGGTCACGTTATCCACCGCCGGATCTTCACGAATGATCTTCATAAAGTCCTGCAGCTTGCCGCGCATCGCCTGGAACGAAATGCTCTGGTCGGCCTGAATGCCGCCCATCAGCACGCCGGTGTCCTGCTCGGGGAAGAAGGTTTTCGGGATGGTAATGTACATCCAGACGTTCAGCCCAATGGTGGCGATAAGCACCAGCCCAACCAGCCGCGTGTGGTTCAGTACCCACTTCAGCGATTTTCCGTAGCCTTCCTGCATCGCCATCAGGAAACGACCGAAGCCCTTCCGGCGCGGCTGGGAGCGCGGCTTGCTGCGCTTGAGCATCCAGCCGCACATCATCGGCGTGAGCGTGAGCGAGATAACCAGCGAGATGCCGATAGCGACGGAAAGCGTGACGGCAAATTCACGCAGCAGTCTGCCCGGCAGCCCGCCCATCAGCAGCAGCGGCAGGAACACCGCCACCAGCGACAGGCTCATGGAGAGCACGGTAAAACCGACCTCGCGCGTCCCCTGAAGCGCCGCCTGCAGCGGCTTCATGCCCGCTTCCAGATGGCGGGAGATATTCTCCAGCACCACGATGGCATCATCCACCACGAAGCCCGTCGCAATTGTCAGGGCCATCAGCGACAGGTTGTTGAGGCTAAAGCCGCACAGGTACATGGCGGCAAAGGTGCCGATCAGCGACACCGGCACGGCCACCGCCGGGATCAGCGTCGCCCGGCCCGAGCGCAGGAACAGGAACACCACCAGGATCACCAGCGCCACGGAGATAATCAGCGTTTGCTCGACCTCCTCAAGCGAGGCGCGAATGGTCGGGGAGCGATCCTGCGCAATCTGCAGATCGATGGCCGCCGGAATGGTCTCCTGTAGCTCCGGCAAGCGCTCGCGGATGCTGTTGACCGTCTGAATGATGTTGGCTTCCGGCAGCTTGCGGATCATCAGCAAAATGGCCGGCTTAGCGTTGGTCATCCCGGCGTTACGCACGTCCTGCACCGAGTCGGTAACGCTGGCCACGTCGCTCAGGCGCACCGCCGCGCCGTTGTTGTAGTGGATAATCAGCGGCTGGTATTCGGCGGCGGTTTTCAGTTCGTCGTTGGTCTGGAGCTGCCAGCGGTGGCTGCCGTCCTCAATGGCCCCCTGCGGCCTGCGCACGTTGGCGTTGCTGATGGCGGTGCGCACGTCGTCCAGCGACACGCCCTGATTAAACAGCGCCTGCGGGTTCAGGCCCACGCGCACGGCGGGCAGGGAGCTGCCGCCGACGCTCACGTCACCCACGCCGTCGATTTGGGCGATGGTCTGCGCCAGCTGCGTGGAGGCGAAGTCGTACAGCTGCCCCTGGGAGTAGGTGTCCGAGGTGAGCGTCAGGATCATGATCGGCGCGTCGGACGGGTTGGCCTTGCGGTAGGTAGGGCGGCTCGGCATCCCGCTCGGCAGCAGGCTTTGCGCGGCGTTAATCGCCGCCTGCACGTCGCGCGCCGCGCCGTTAATGTCGCGGTCGAAGTTGAATTCCAGAATGATGCGCGTGCTGCCCAGCGAGCTGCTGGAGGTCATCTCGTTGACCCCGGCAATGCGCCCGAGCGAGCGTTCCAGCGGCGTGGCGACGGACGACGCCATGGTTTCCGGCGACGCGCCCGGCAGCGATGCGCTGACCATGATCACCGGGAAATCCACCTGCGGCAGCGGGGCGACCGGCAGCAGCCGGAAGCCGAGCACGCCGCAGAGGGTAATGGCGAGCGAAATTAAAATCGTCGCCACCGGGCGGTAAATGAAGAGGGCAAAAAACTTCACCTACGCCTCCTCTTCACGCTTCGGGAAGCGGCTTTTGGTCCACAGCGCCAGGCGGTCAAACAGCAGGTAGATCACCGGCGTGGTGAACAACGTCAGCACCTGGCTGACCAGCAGGCCGCCGACCATGCCGATCCCCAGCGGGCGGCGTAATTCCGCGCCGACGCCGGTGCTGAGCATCAGCGGCAGTGCGCCAAGCAGGGCAGCGAGGGTGGTCATCAGGATCGGACGGAAACGCAGCAGACAGGCCTGGAAGATAGCGTCGCGCGGCGACATCCCCTGCTCGCGCTCGGCGGCCAGGGCGAAGTCGATCATCATGATGGCGTTTTTCTTCACGATGCCGATCAGCAGGATGATGCCGATAATCGCGATCACGTCCAGTTCGCTCCCCGCCAGCATCAGCGCCAGCAAGGCCCCTACGCCCGCCGTTGGCAGGGTGGAGAGGATCGTGATGGGGTGGATAAAGCTCTCGTACAGCACCCCGAGCACGATATACATCGCCACCACCGCCGCCACGACCAGCCAGACGGTGTTGCCCAGCGCGGCCTGGAACGCCAGCGTGCTGCCCTGGAACTGGGTCTGAATATCGGACGGGAAGCTCAGATCTTTCTCGGCGGCAAGAATCGCCTCAACGGCTTCGCCCAGCGAGTAATCGTCCGGCACGTTGAACGAAATGGTGGTGGACGGGAACTGATCCAGATGGTTAATCGACAGCGGGGTAAAGCGCTCCTCCACGGTGGCGATGGCGCTGAGCGGCACAATGCCGCCGTCTTTGCTGGTCAGGCGCACCGAGTCCAGCGCGGCGAGCCCCGGGGTGTTTTCAGTATTGTGCTCCAGCACCACGCGATACTGGTTCGCCTGGGTGTAAATGGTGGATATCAGGCGCTGACCGAAGGCGTTGTACAGCGCGTTATCCACGTCAGACATGGTAATGCCGAGACGGCTTGCGGTATCACGGTTGACGTTCACGTAGGCCGCCAGACCCTTATCCTGCCAGTCGCTGCTGACGTCCGCGAGCTGCGGCAGACCTTGCAGTTTATCCACCAGCTGCGGCACCCAGGTGCTGAGCGCCTCAAGCGTGGTGGCCTGCAGCGTAAACTGATACTGCGTGCGGCTGACCTGCGTATCGATGGTCAAATCCTGAGTCGGCTGCAGGTAAAGCTCAATCCCCGGCACGCGATCGACGGCGTGTTGCAGACGCTCAATGACGGCGTTAATGCGGTCGTCGCGGTCATCCAGCGGTTTGAGGTTGATTTGCAGGCGGGCGCTGTTCAGCGACGGGTTGGTGCCGTCCACGCCGACGTAGGAGGTGAGGCTCTCTACCGCCGGGTCTTTCATGATGATTTCAGAGACCTGCTGCTGGCGCTGCGCCATGTTGGCGAAGGAGACCGACTGCGGCGCCTGGAGCGTACCCTGAATAATGCCGTTGTCCTGAATCGGGAAGAAGCCTTTCGGAATGAAAATCCACAGCATCACGCTGAGGGCCAGCGTCCCCAGCGCCACGCCGAGGGTGGCCCACGGATGGTTCAGGACTTTCGCCAGCACGCGGCCGTAGGCGGCAATAATGCGCTCAAACATCCGTTCGGAGGCGCGCGAGAAGCGGTTCTGCTTGCGCAGGGACTCAACGCTCAGCATGCGGGCGCACATCATCGGCGTCAGCGTCAGCGAGACGATGGCGGAGATCAAAATGGCGACCGCCAGCGTGACCGCAAACTCGCGGAACAGCCGCCCGACGATATCGCCCATAAACAGGAGCGGGATCAGCACCGCGATCAGCGAGAAGGTCAGCGAGATAATGGTGAAGCCGATTTCCCCTGCGCCCTTCAGCGCGGCGGCTAACGGCTTTTCGCCTTTCTCGATATAGCGCGAAATGTTCTCGATAACGACGATGGCATCGTCCACCACGAACCCGGTGGCGATGGTTAGCGCCATCAGCGTCAGGTTGTTAATCGAAAAGTCGAGGAACACCATCACCGCAAAGGTGCCGACCAGCGAGAGCGGCACGGCGACGGCGGGAATAATGGTCGCCGGGACGTTGCGCAGGAACAGGTAAATGATCATGACGACCAGCGCGATCGCCAGCATCAGCTCGAACTGGGTGTCGGTCACGGAGGCGCGAATGTTGGTGGTGCGGTCAGAGAGCACCTTCACGCTCACCGATTTCGGTAGGCTTTCAATCAGCTCCGGCAGCATGGTGCGAATGCTGTCGGCGGTGTCGATGATGTTCGCGCCCGGCTGGCGCTGCACGTTCATCACGATCGCCTGCTGCCTGTTAGCCCACGCGCCCAGCCAGCTGTTTTCGGCCCCTTGCTCCACGGTCGCCACGTCGCCCAGACGCACCGGCGCGCCGTTCTGGTAAGCAATAATCAGCTGGCGGTATTCATCGGCAGACTGCATCTGGTCGTTCGCGGAGAGCGTCACGGCGCGGGTGGGGCCGTCCAGCGAACCTTTCGCGGAGTTAACGTTGGCGCTGCTGATGGCGGTGCGGACGGTTTCACTGGTCAGCCCGAGCGCGGCAATGGCCTGCGCGTTCAGCTTCACGCGCACGGCGGGGCGCTGCCCGCCCGCCAGCGTGACCAGACCGACGCCGGACACCTGAGAAATTTTCTGCGCCACGCGGGTTTCAACCATGTCTTCCACCTGCGTCATCGGCATGGCGGACGAGGTCACGGCAAGCGTCATGATCGGCGGGTCCGCCGGGTTCACCTTGCTGTAGACCGGCGGGTTAGGCAGGTCGGACGGCAGCAGGTTGGTGGCGGCGTTGATGGCGGCCTGTACCTCCTGCTCGGCAACGTCCAGCGACAGCGTCAGCTGGAACTGCAGCGTGACCACCGATGCGCCGCCTGAGCTTTGGGAGGACATCTGCTTCAGGCCGGACATCTGGCCGAACTGGCGCTCCAGCGGGGCGGTTATCGCGGAGGTCACCACGTCCGGGCTGGCGCCAGGATAAAGCGTGACCACCTGAATGGTAGGGTAATCCACTTCCGGCAGCGCCGAAACGGGCAGGAAGCGGTAGCCGATAATCCCGGCGAGCAGGATCGCCACCATCAGCAGCGTGGTGGCAACGGGGCGCATAATAAACAGGCGTGACGGCCCACCTGTGGAGCCTGGCGGCATGACCTGCATCAGGCTTTCGCTCCCTGTTTCGCCGGTTCAACCACTTCTACCTTCGCCCCTTCGGTCAGGCGGTCGATGCCGTCCGTCACCACGCGGTCGCCAGCGGAAAGCCCGGCGGCGATCGCTACCGTCTGGCTGTCCTGAATCCCGGTTTTCACCAGATGCTTGCTGACCTTATTGTCGCTGTTCAGCACCCAGACGAAGTTACCTTCGTTGCCCATCTGCAGCGCAGCCGTTGGGATCACGACCGCGTTTTCTTCGGTAGCGACCAGCATCCGCGCATTGACGAACTGGTTCGGGAAGAGGGCATCGTCCTGGTTGTTAAAGCGCGCCTTCAGCTTGATGGTGCCGGTAGTGGTGTCGATCTGGTTATCCAGGCTGAGCAGAGTACCTTCGCTCAGCTTCTGCTTGTTGGTGCGGTCCCAGGCTTCGACGACCAGCCCCTTTCCGGCTTTTTGCGCCTGCACCACGGTTGCAATTTCGCTTTCCGGCAGGGTAAAGACTAAATCAATCGGGTGGGTCTGGGTGATGACCACGATGCCCGTGGTGTCGCCGCTGGAGATCTGGTTGCCGATATCAACCTGTTTCAGGCCCACGCGTCCGTCAATTGGCGCGGTGATGCGGCTCCAGTCCAGCTGCAGCTGCGCGCTGGCGACGGCGGCTTCGTCGGCTTTAATGGTGCCCTGCGTTTCGCTGACCAGCGACTGCTGGGTATCCAGCTCCTGACGCGACACGAGGTTGGTTTTCACCAGCTGCTGGTAGCGCGCTAAATCGCGACGGGCATTAGCGAGCGTGGCTTTATCTTTTGCAAGCTGCCCCTGGGCCTGCGCGAGCGCGACCTTAAACTGGCTTGGATCGATTTCCGCCAGCAAATCCCCGGCCTTCACCTGCTGGCCTTCCTGGAAGTGGATCGCCATCAGCTGGCCGTCGACGCGGCTGCGAACGGTAGCGGTGTTTGCCGCGGTAATCGTCCCCAGCCCGGAAAGATAACGAGGCACCGCCTTACTGACCGCCGTCGCCGCCTGAACGGGCGCTAAGGCACCGCCGCGCATGCCCCGACGGCCAGCGGCGGCTGGCCGCTGTGACGGGCTGTTTGCACCGGCGGGTGCAGGGGAGTTCGCGGATTGGCTGTGCCAGTACCAGGCGGCAGCAATCGCCACCACAATGATGCCAGCGGCGATTGCCCAGCGGGATTTGTTACGGCCTTTCATCGTTATACGTTCTCATCCTGAAACACTTCGGGGAATGATACTAGTTTAGTCAGGCAACACGGCAGAAAAATGGAGGAAATATGGAAGACTGTCAGGAATGGTCTGAGAGTGGGGATCTTTTTTGCCGGGTGTTCTCCCTCTCCCTGTGGGAGAGGGCCGGGGTGAGGGCACCAGGCCGCACCAACGTTAGATTTTGTAGGCCGGGTAAGGCGAAGCCGCCACCCGGCACAACCGCACTAGCTAAACACCACCTGCGCCCAGCGCGCCAGCCCTGCGGTAACGGAGCCAAAGTCATCGCCCCCGGCAATCGGGATGCCCGGCAGCTGTTCCGCCAGCGCTTTTTTGATCAGCGGCGAACGGGCGCTACCGCCGGTCAGGTAAATAACATCCGGCTTCTCTTTGCCGTTTTCCAGCGCCAGATGAACCTGTTCCAGAATGCGCTGCAGCGGCTGAGCGAGCGCGGTTTCGAGGCCATCCTGAGAGATCGCCGTGGCGAGATCGTCGCTGATAAACGGCAGTGAGACGGCGTGTTCAGCGCGATCGGAAAGGGCAATTTTGCTCTCTTCGGCGGTGCGCACCACGCGGTAGCTCAGACGCTGGCACCACACCTTATACAGCAACGCGACCTTGTCGGCGTCCTGCGCGTCGCGCACCAGATCGTTGAGGAAGCGGCCATTGGCGGTGCTGTAAAAATCACTCTGCGCCGGGACGTCGTTGATGGCGATGGCGTTCCACCACGGCAGGATCGGCAGGGCGATACCTTTTTCCGTCTGCCCGCCCATGCCGAGCAGCGGCATCAGGCTCTTGAACGCCAGGGCGATATCCAGATCGTTACCGCCCACGCGGCAGCCGCTGTGCCCCAGCAGGCTGTTTTCACGATCGCGACGATGATGCCACTCGGGCCCCATCAGCAGCAGCGAGCAGTCTGTTGTCCCCCCGCCGATATCCACCACCAGCACGCGTTTTTCTTCCGTCAGCGTGGCTTCAAAATCCAGCCCTGCCGCAACCGGCTCATACTGGAACACCACGTCGCGGAAGCCCGCACGGTGCGCCGCGCGCTCAAGAATTCCCTGCGCCTGCTGGTTCGCCTCGCCGCCGCCCAGCCCCTGGAAGTTAATCGGGCGGCCTATCACCGCCTGGGTGATGGCATCCGGAACCTGCGTCTGCGCCTGATTGCGGATGTGCAGCATCATGGCGCACACCAGATCCTCAAACATCGCCACCTGCTGCGGCTTCAGGCCGCTGGCGCCCAGGAAGGATTTCGGTGACTTAACGAAGTAGACTTCTTCAGGGTCTTCGATGTAGTGCCCGAGCGAAGAGAGGCCGAACTGCACGCTGGACGGCGTAACCTCGATGTCCTCCTCGCGGTTGAAGCTGACCGCGCGGCGAAGCAGCGCCTGAGACTCCGCGGCGGTGGCCGGCACCTGATGATGGCGGAACAGCCATTCGCTCACCGCTTCACGCGTCGGCGCGCAGAGCATCGACGGCAGCAGCGTGCTCTCTTTTTCCATTTTCAGGAGCTGCGGCTGTCCGTTTTGCATAATCGCAACCGAGCAGTTTGCCGTACCGTAGTCAAATCCAATAAACACGTAGAAATCCCCATGCCGGTGAGAAGGGGCGAGACTTTAGCGAAATGTCTCTCCGGCGACAACAGGAATATGTCAGCAAGGCGAAACGCGCTTTTTCCGTTTATGCTGTGAGGAATAAAAAAGGAGCAAGAATGTATACCCTGACGTGGCAACCCCCTTATGACTTGCAGTGGATGTTGGGATTTTTACGTGCGCGTGCGGTCACGGGCGTCGAGACCGTCACCGACAGCTATTACGAACGCAGCTTTGCCTGCGAGGGGCATCAGGGCGTTTTTCGCGTCACGCCGGAGAGTAACGCCCCTACGCTGGTCGTGACCCTCAGCCCCGGCTTAATCCCGATAGCAACAACGTGTCTTGACCGTATTGAACGCCTGTTCGATCTGACCTGCGATCCCGAGGACGTTGCGCGCACCCTTGGCGACCTCGGCGCTGCCCGTCCCGGCCTGCGTCTGCCGGGCGCGGTGGATGCGTACGAGCAGGGCGTGCGGGCGATCCTCGGGCAGCTGGTGAGCGTGGCGATGGCGGCGAAGCTGGCGTCGCGCGTGGTGGCGCTGTGCGGTGAGCCGGTGAAGGATGCGCCGGAGTATCTCTGTTTCCCGACGCCGCAGGCGCTGGCCGCAGCCGACCCGCTGGCGTTAAAAGCGCTCGGCATGCCGGTCAAACGGGCGGAGTCACTGATTCATCTGGCGCAGTCCGTCGTCGACGGGACGTTTCCGCTGCTCCCGCCAGCGGATATTGAGGCGGGGATGAAGGCGTTGCAGCAGCGGCCCGGGATAGGGCGATGGACGGCAAACTACCTTGCCCTGCGCGGCTGGCAGGCCAAAGATGTGTTTCTGCCGGATGATTATCTGATCAAGCAGCGCTTTGCCGGGATGACGCCCGCGCAAATTCGCCGGTATGCCCTGCGCTGGCAGCCCTGGCGTTCATACGCGCTGCTGCACATCTGGTATACCGACGGCTGGACGCCGTCAGTTGATGGCGAAATAGCTGGTATTCAGAAGTAGCTCCAGCGGCTGCGGCTCGCCGATGGTGTCACCGTAGATAAAATCGATGCCGATCCCTGAGAGCGTATCCATCATCATCGGCTGATTGCTCGGCCCGGCGATGGTTTGCATTCCCAGGCGCTGGGCATGGCCCTGAATGATGGTCACCAACATTTCGTCCATCAGGTTGCCGTGCACGTTGGTCACGACCTCCGCGTCCAGCATCAGGTAATCGGCAACGTTGGCGCTCAGGTGATTAAAGACGTTCATATCGCGCCCCACCTGGCTCAGCACCACGCGACACCCCGCATGACGGAGCTTTTGCAGCCCCTGCTGAACGTTCTCATCCGGATTACGCACCACGTCGACGTTAATCACCAGATGCAGAAGACGACCCGGCAGCGTGCCTTTCTCCAGCAGTTCGAGCAGTTCGGCGACCAGCGTGACGCTGGCTAGCCCGGCCTCCGAGAGCGGCAGCGCCACCCCCATGCCTTTGCTCGCGACCTGCGCCGCGTACGTGCGGAAGAACTCGCTAAAAATGCGTCTGTCGAGGGCGTGCAGCAGTTCAGGTTCCGCCAGGCCAGAACGGAAGGCGTGTTCTTCCTGCACTTCTCCCTGGCTTGTCCACAGGCGGAGCGAAATTAGCCAGAAATTGCAGCTTTCAGGAATGCGCGGGGAGGCGACGCTGCGGGCAATCATCATCAGGTGATTGTCCTTGATCATGTGCCACTGCTCGTCAAGCGACATCATGCTGCGCGTGCTGTGGATTCGCTCCTGCTGCGGTTCGTAGACCGTGACGACGCCGCGCCCGCTATTTTTCGAGGCATAGCAGGCGATGTCGGCCTGCGACATGATTTCCGATGCCTGAACGTTGTTTTCATCGATCAGGGTGATCCCGGCGCTGGCACCGATGCGATGCAGGCGTCCTTCCCACATAAAGTGGTAGTCGTTGATGGCGTGGATCAACCGGCCCGCAATATAGCGGGCGCTTTCGATATTGCAGTCCGGCAGCAGCAGACCGAACTCATCCCCGCCCAGACGCGCAAGCACGTCGCTGGAGCGCAGCATGGTTAGCATTAATGACGACAGTTCCCGCAGCAGGGCATCACCCGCCGCATGGCCCGCCGAGTCGTTCACCGCCTTAAAGCGATCGAGATCGATAAACACCAGGGCATGACGCTGGCGCGTCTCCTGAACGGTTTGCAGCAGCCGCTTGAGATGGTTTTCGAAGCTCACGCGGTTGGCAAGATGGGTAAGAGCATCATGCGAAGCGCTGTAGCTCAGCTGGCGCAGCATTTTACGCGATTCGGTAACGTCCTGAATCACCAGCACCGATCCAATGTTTTGCCCGTCCAGGGTGCTGAGCGGGGTGATGCTGTAATGAATATCAAAGTAGCCGCCGGTGCGGCAGTTAAGGACCACGTCCTGCTCGATATCGGTACGGGACATATCGCCGCTGTGAATATTCTCCATCAACGGGCCTTTTTCTCCGAAGGTAATGTGCAGCACTTTCAGAATCGGCTGTCCGATGGCCTCGGTTTGCAGCCAGCCGCTCATTTTCTCCGCCACCGGATTCATAAAGGTGACGTTCATGTCGACGTCCGTACACAGCACCGCTTCGCCGATGGAGTCGAGCGTAATGTGCAAACGCTCTTTTTCCTGGAACAGGGCTTCGTTCAGCTGCTTCACCTCGGTCATGTCCATATTGATGCCGAGCAGGCGTTCGACTTCACCCTGCTTATTCAGCACCCGATTTGCCAGGGAGCGAATATGGCGAACGCCTTCCTTGACGCGTATCCGAAACTCAAGCTTGAAGGGCAGCCTCGCCATCAGCGAGTCCCGGAGCACCTGCTCGGCATGTTCGCGATCCTCGGGCAGCATCGCCTCGTGCCAGAGCTGCCACGTCGGTTTGATGTGGGCAGGGATGTCGTACAGCTCAAACATTCGTTTATCCCAGCTAATCACGTCAGGCTCCAGGTCCCACTCCCAGATTCCGATGCCGCCGGCTTCGTTGGCGAGGGTAATGCGCTCCATCAGGCGTTTGTTGACCCATTCGGTGTGCTTGAGATCGTTAATGTCTTCTATCTGGGCGATAAAGTAGAGCGGCGTGCCGTCGGCGTGGCGCACGACCGAGACGGCGAGCAGCGCCCAGACCACCTCACCGTCGCGGGTGTAGTAGCGCTTTTCCAGGCTGTAGGTGTTGATATCGCCGTTCACCAGCTGGTCGAGCTGCTCCAGATCGGTGTTGAGATCTTCCGGCCAGGTCAACTGCTGGAAGGTGAGCGACTGCAGCTCTGACTGGCTGTAGCCTAAAAAATTGCACAGCGCTTTGTTGGCCTGCAGCCACTGGCCTTCAATGCCGACCAGCGCCATGCCGATAGCGGAATACTCCATCGCGTTACGAAAGCGCTCTTCGCTTTCGGTGATGTGCTTACGTTCGGCGCGAAAGGCGTACATCACCATCGTCATGACGTTAGCGGGCAGGAGTAACATCAGGAACGGCAGCCAGGGCGCATTCAGCATGGCGCTGGAGTGCTGCGTTGCCAGCGATGAGGGGTCCCGCGCAATCATCATCGAAACCACCATCACGGTGACCAAAAACACCATAAAGGCTTCCATGCGCGGTAAACGCACGGCGCTCCACATCAGCAGCACGATGACGCAGGTAAACGGCCAGGGGAGCCAGGTGATGGCCGCCCAGCTCAGAACGAGCGTGACGGCCATCGTCATCAGCGTTTCCAGCAGCAGCCTCGGGTTGCGATGGCGCAGCAGGTAGTGGGGTTTAAACAGCAACCCTAACGGCACAATCGCAAGCGCCCCGATGGATTCTGACAAAACCCAGACGAGAAAATTGCGCAGCGGTTCAGCGCCCGGCACCAGAAAATGGATCAGCACGCCGCCAATGAGCGGTGGGATCAGGGCGCTGCCGATGGCCAGACGGACCCAGTCATTGAGGTTTTGCAGCGGGTTATACCACGGCAGCAGCCTGCGCAGCAGCAAGGCACCGACGCACGCCTCTATAACGTTGACGACGGTATAGACGAGGCTAAGGGACTCCCAGGAAAACAGCATCCAGGACGCCAGGACGTTGCCAAACGAGCAGGCCAGCGCGATACCGGGCCACATTTTCCCTGCGTGACGGTAAAACGCCACCATCATAATTGACGTCGGGAACCAGAGCGGGGCCAGCATCATTCCGAAGCGAGTAAGCTCCAGAGAGAATAACGTAAAGATGAAGGTGACCAGGCCCAGACAGACAAGTCGCAGTAAAGGATGTGGGGTAGTCACCAAAACCCGCTGGTATTGTTTATTCATTACCGCTTTATCCAGAGACGCTGTGCCGCCAGGAGGAAGGTCCGACGAGTGAAATAAGAATTTGGATTATGCTAGTACAAACAATTTACAATTCATATGGCGGCTGCTCATAATTTGACATCATAGGGTTATTAAATAGTTACTCTGCAAAAAATTCACGTTAAACGCTGAAAAAACGGTCGTATAAATTTCATAAAGGGAACAAAAAGCCACTTTTCAGCCTGTCTCGCATAACCTGCGTATTCGACTGGTATCACGCCCGCGAAATCCCTATAATTGCCGCGTTTGACGCTCCGGCGTCGCCCTTCCTTAACATCCAGGTTAATCAGGTCGCTAAATTTATGACTGATAAGTCTCATCAGTGCGTCATTATAGGCATCGCCGGCGCATCGGCTTCAGGTAAAAGTCTTATTGCCAGTACGCTCTACCGCGAACTGCGTGAACAAGTTGGTGATGAGCATATCGGCGTCATTCCCGAAGATAGCTATTACAAAGACCAATCTCATCTTTCAATGGAAGAGCGTGTAAAGACCAACTATGACCATCCGAGCGCGATGGATCACAGCTTGTTGTTCCAGCATCTTCAGTCACTTAAAAACGGCACGGCCATTGAGCTGCCGGTATACAGTTACGTAGAACACACCCGCACGAAAGAGACCATCCGCATTGAGCCAAAGAAGGTCATTATCCTCGAAGGCATTCTGCTTCTGACCGACGCGCGCCTGCGTGAGTCGATGAACTTCTCCATTTTCGTTGATACGCCGCTGGATATTTGCCTGATGCGCCGCATTAAGCGCGACGTCAACGAACGCGGTCGCTCGATGGACTCGGTCATGGCGCAGTACCAAAAAACCGTTCGCCCGATGTTCCTGCAGTTTATTGAACCATCCAAACAATATGCCGATATCATCGTGCCTCGCGGCGGTAAAAACCGCATTGCGATTGATATTTTAAAAGCGAAAATCAGCCAGTTTTTTGAATAAGCCGTGCGAATTGTGTACCGTTCAGAGATAACCTGGTTTGCCCTGAGCCTGTAAACCTCAGGGCACGATGCACGAAAGGAGAAAGTGCCATGCGTCTTTGCGATCGTGATATAGAAGCCTGGCTGGATGAAGGCCGCCTGTCTATTACCCCGCGCCCGCCGGTAGAGCGTATCAACGGGGTGACCGTTGACGTGCGTCTGGGGAATAAATTCCGCACCTTCAGCGGCCATACTGCCCCGTTTATCGACCTTAGCGGTCCGAAGGACGAAGTCAGCGCGGCGCTCGATCGCGTCATGAGCGACGAGATTGTCCTTGATGAGGGCGACGCCTTTTATCTGCACCCGGGTGAACTGGCGCTGGCGGTGACGTTTGAATCCGTCACGCTGCCTGCGGATCTGGTGGGCTGGCTTGACGGTCGCTCCTCCCTGGCGCGCCTGGGGCTGATGGTTCACGTGACGGCGCACCGTATCGATCCCGGCTGGTCTGGCCGCATCGTGCTTGAGTTCTTTAACGCGGGTAAACTGCCGCTGGCGCTGCGCCCCGGCATGATGATTGGTGCGTTAAGCTTTGAACCCCTGACGGGGCCGGCGGATCGTCCTTATAACCGCCGCCAGGACGCGAAGTATCGCGACCAGCAGGGTGCGGTTGCCAGTCGTATCGATAAAGACTGATCGTTAGTTCATTGAGGATGCCATGAGAAGAGTTCTGACGACGCTGATGATTTTGCTGGTGGTGCTGGTTGCTGGCCTTTCGGCGTTGGTGTTGCTGGTGAACCCAAATGATTTCCGCGCCTACATGGTGCGGCAGGTCGAAGCACGCAGCGGTTATCAACTGAACCTTGACGGGCCGCTGCGCTGGCACGTCTGGCCGCAGCTCAGTATTCTCTCTGGCCGCATGTCGCTCACCGCGCCGGGGGCTTCTCAGCCGCTGGTGTCGGCAGATAACATGCGCCTTGACGTGGCGCTGATCCCGCTCTTTTCGCACCAGCTGCAGGTTGACCAGGTGATGCTCAAGGGGGCGGTGATTCAGCTGACGCCGCAAACCGAAGCCGTGCGTAAAGACGATGCGCCGGTTGCGCCCCGCGAAAATACCTTACCTGATGAACCTTCCGATACCGGCTGGTCGTTTGATATCGGCAAGCTGAAGGTGGCCGACAGCGTGCTGGTTTTCCAGCATGAAGACGATGAGCAGGTCACCGTCCGCAACATTAATCTGAATATGGAACAGGACGCGAACCATGTTGCCACGGTGGAGTTGAGCGGACGGGTAAACCGCGATCAGCGCGATTTGACCCTGTCCCTGAACGCCAGCGTGAATGCGTCGGATTATCCGCATCGGCTTACGGCAGATATTCAACAGCTGAACTGGCAGCTGTCGGGGGCCGATCTCCCGGCTAAGGGCATCACCGGCCAGGGATCGCTGCAGGCCGTGTGGCGCGAGGAGCATAAGCAGCTCGAGCTGGATAACCTCAATTTGCAGGCTAACGACAGCATCCTGAAAGGTCAGGCCAGCGTCTCACTGGCTGAGAAGCCGAAATGGGTTCTGAACCTGCAGTTTGACACTCTAAATCTGGAAAACCTGCTCGCGATGCCTGCGGTCGCTGCATCCGGCGATGATGTTTCCCAGAACGCACAAAGCCAGGCCAGACAGGCTCGCCCGGTGATCTCCTCTAACCTCGATCAGCCGGACTATAACGGCCTGCGCGGGTTTACCGCAGATATTCAGCTCAAAGCCAACAGCGTACGCTGGCGCGGCATCGATTTTACCGACGTGAGCAGCCAGATGTTTAACCACAACGGTTTGCTGACGATCTCTGAGCTAAGCGGCAAAATGGGGGCAGGACATCTTTCCCTCCCCGGCACGCTGGATGTCCGTAACGATTCTCCTGCCGCGGTGTTCCAGCCGCGTCTCGACAACGTCGAGATCGGCACCATCCTGAAGGCGTTTAACTATCCAATCTCGCTGACCGGACAGTTATCGCTGGCGGGTGACTTCTCAGGCACGAAGATTGACGCCGACGCTTTCCGCCGCGAATGGCAGGGGCAGGCTCACGTTGAGATGAAGGACACCCGCATGGAAGGGCTTAACTTCCAGCAGCTGGTGCAGCAGGCCGTGGAGCGAAGCAGCAATGTCAAAGCTCAGGAAAATTACGACAGCGCCACGCGACTGGATAGCTTTACCAGCGATCTGACGCTGAATAACGGACAGCTTTCACTGGACGGAATGCAGGGCACTTCTGCGATGCTGTCCTTAACGGGCGAAGGCGCGTTGGACCTGGTGAAAGAGACGGCGGACACCCGCTTTAACGTCCGCGTGCTTTCCGGCTGGCAGGGGGAAGGTAAACTGATCGATTTCCTGAAGGAGACGCCAATTCCTCTGAGCGTATACGGCAAATGGCAGTCGCTGAATTACAGCCTGCAGGTGGATCAGATCATGCGTAAGCATCTGCAGGATGAAGCCAAACGTCGACTGAACGACTGGGCGGATCGGAATAAAGATTCACAGACAGGGAAGGATGTGAAGAAGCTTCTGGATAAGCTTTAATGTGAGTGGTGCCGGGTGGCGGCTGCGCCTTACCCGGCCTGCAAAAGCTGGCGTCCCAGGCCGGGTATGCGAAGCGCTACCCGGCTTTTTTACACCTCAAAATCCAGATCGTCCTCGCCGCGCAGCGGTATGAGCTGCACTTTTTGTACGCGATGGCTCTCAACCTGCAGCGTCTTGATCATATAGTCTCCTACCTGAACCTCTTCCCCCGGCTGCGGGATGCGCTGCAGATACTCCATCAGCAGGCCGGCAATGGTGTGGTACTCGCGTTTATCATCCAGCGGCAGGGGAACGAACTGCACCAGATCTTCCAGCGGCATATGGCCGTTAGCGGTCCACGAGCCATCGGCATTTTTCTGAATATCGTGGCGGGCATCGATCTCATCCACCTCGTTTGGCAGATTACCGGCGATGGTTTCCATTACGTCGCTGAGCGTCACCAGGCCCTCCACGGAACCGAATTCGTCTACCACAAAGGCAAAGTGCGTGCGCGCGTTGCGGAACTGTTCCAGCGCGGAGAGCAGCGGCAGCGCTTCCGGGAACACTAACGGCTGGCGCACCAGCGCGCGAAGGTTAAGCGGTTCACCGTGCAGCTGCTGCTGCAGCAGATCGATTACGTGGACCACGCCCAGCAGCTCTTCCTCCTCCTCGCCGCCGGTGACCACCACGCGGGTGTGCTGGTTTTTGTCCAGCAGGGCGCGTATTTGCTCCTCCGGTGCGGTGAGATCGACATGCTCGATATCGTGGCGAGAAGTCATGATGCTGCTGACCGAGCGCTGGTTGAGGTTGAGCACGCGCTCAATCATCCGCCGCTCCTGCGGGTTAAAGATCTGCCCGTCGGCATGGTCGGCCAGCATCGCGGCGGATTCTGCGTCCAGCTCGGCATCCTCTTTTCGCCCGCTCAGCAAACGCATCACCGTGTCGGCGGTCCGCTGCCGCAGGCTTTGGTTTGCAGAGAGGAAGCGACGACGGTTGAAAATGGCCAGCTGGTTCAGGGATTCAATCATTACCGAGAAACCAATGGCAGCGTACAGATAGCCTTTCGGAATATGGAAGCCAAAGCCGTCCGCCACCAGGCTAAAGCCGATCATCAGCAGGAAGCTGAGGCAGAGAATGACGATAGTAGGGTGGCTGTTCACAAATCGGGTGAGCGCTTTACTTGCCATGACCATCAGCGTGATGGCAATGATAACGGCAGCCATCATCACCGCCAGATGGTCAACCATGCCGACGGCGGTAATGACCGAGTCGAGCGAGAAGACGGCGTCGAGCACCACGATCTGCGCGACGACCGGCCAAAATTTGGCGCCGCGTCGCTGGGTGGGATGCTCACCGTCTTTACCTTCGAGCCGCTCGTTAAGCTCGACCGTCGCTTTGAACAGCAGGAACAACCCGCCAAACAGCATGATCAAATCGCGGGCGCTGAAGCTCAGCCCGTAGACGGTAAAAATAGGCTTTGTGAGGGTGACCAGCCAGGAGATTGACGCCAGCAGCAGCAGCCGCATCACCATCGCCAGCAGCAGGCCCGTCACGCGGGCGCGGTCGCGCTGTGAGGGCGGCAGCTTTTCGGCGAGGATGGCAATAAAGACCAGATTATCAATACCAAGCACTAATTCGATGACAACCAGCGTCACCAGCCCGGCCCAGATTGATGGATCGGCAATCCATTCCATAATAATCGCAATACCTTCTGTTATATGACCAATGTCACACTTCGATCATGGATAAAGCTGACGGAAATTGCAATGGCAGGCTGAGATTTCTCTTAATAGACGACCCGATAAAGAGCGATAACTGACGCCGCTGTAAATAAGCTAATGACGTATATTTAATGACAATAAATGATATTTAGGATATATCGCAATTAATGGTTTTAATTGCTGAATTGTCAATATAAAGAAATTCCTAAAACGCTAAAAACTTGCTCTTAATATTATTCTTAAAAACGAATATTAGGACGGTTGTCTCCTTGCCTGCTATTAGGTTAGCTGCAACAATTCCCTCAGCATCAAATGTTAAATTTCCTTGTTGCTATTATTGTTTCGGTCTTTAGTGATGATGATGCTTTATCAGCTGTCCTTCAGAAGTGGCTGATATATTTTCTAAAAGACCTTATCTAAGAGGGTGTATATCCATAACACATTGTTTAGTCAGTGGATTGGTAACTGAAAGCCAAGGGCGGTAGCGTGCCCGAAGGCGTGTGAAACAGCCTCGATTATTCTGTCAATAGCCAATGGATGAATAAGCCTCTTTTAGGACTGATGCCAGTTATATTTCTATTTCTTTAACTGCATGCTGAATGCCAAAACGACCCGCGCTTATTTTAATTGCACAGGATAATTACTCTGCCAAAGTGATAAATAATCAATGATGAAATCCAAAATGAAATTGATGCCATTATTGGTGTCTGTGACCTTGATGAGTGGTTGTACGGTCTTTCCCGGCAGCAATATGTCAACAATGGGTAAGGATGTGATCAAGCAACAGGATGCTGATTTTGATCTCGACAAAATGGTGAATGTTTATCCGTTGACGCCTCGTCTGGTTGAACAATTACGCCCACGTCCCAACGTTGCGCAGCCGAATATGTCTTTGGACCAGGAAATTTCCTCATACCAGTACCGGGTAGGGCCGGGCGACGTGATCAACGTCACCGTCTGGGACCACCCGGAGCTGACCACCCCGGCGGGCCAGTACCGTAGCTCAAGCGACACCGGTAACTGGGTACAGTCTGACGGCACCATGTTCTATCCGTATATCGGTAAGGTGCACGTTGCGGGCAAAACGCTTGCTGAGATCCGTAGTGATATTACCGGCCGCTTAGCGCAGTACATCGCTGACCCGCAGGTGGACGTTAATATCGCCGCGTTCCGCTCGCAGAAAGCGTATATCTCCGGGCAGGTGAACAAGTCTGGCCAGCAGGCCATCACCAACGTTCCGCTGACGGTACTGGATGCCATTAACGCCGCCGGTGGGTTAACGGACGGCGCCGACTGGCGCAACGTGGTGTTGACCCACGAAGGTAAAGAGCAGCGCATTTCGCTGCAGGCGCTGATGCAAAACGGCGATCTGACCCAAAACCGCCTGCTCTATCCGGGCGACATCCTGTACGTACCGCGCAACGACGATCTTAAAGTCTTCGTCATGGGTGAAGTGAAGAAGCAGAGCACCCTCAAGATGGACTTCAGCGGCATGACCCTGACCGAAGCGCTGGGCAATGCGGAAGGTATCGATCTGACCTCGTCCAACGCCAGCGGCATCTTCGTGATCCGTCCGCTGAAAGGCGAGGGCACGAAGGGCAAGATTGCCAACATTTACCAGCTGGATATGTCCGATGCAACGTCGCTGGTTATGGCAACCGAGTTCCGCCTCCAGCCATACGATGTGGTCTATGTCACTACCGCGCCGGTTGCCCGCTGGAACCGTCTGATCAACCAGTTGCTGCCAACCATCAGTGGCGTTCGCTACATGACGGATACGGCGCGCGACGTTCATACCTGGTAATCCGCGATGTTTAATAAAATTCTGGTGGTTTGCGTGGGGAACATTTGCCGTTCCCCGACCGCTGAGCGGCTGCTAAAACAGTACCAGCCCGACCTCATCGTTGAGTCTGCGGGGCTGGGGGCGCTGGTCGGTAAAGGCGCCGACGAGCGTGCATCAAGCGTAGCCAGCGATCACAACCTTTCTCTCGACGGGCACTGTGCCCGTCAGATTTCTGGCCGGATGTGCCGCGAGTACGACCTGATCCTGACGATGGAAAAACGCCACATTCACGCGCTGTGCGAGATCGCACCGGAGATGCGCGGCAAGGTGATGCTGTTTGGTCACTGGGACAATGAACGCGAAATCCCCGATCCGTATCGCAAGAGCCGTGAGGCTTTTGAGGCGGTATACACCTTACTCGATCAGTCTGCCCGTCAGTGGGCGCAGGCACTGAAAGCTCAGCAGGGATAACAATGACAGAAAAAACAAAACCTTCTGCCGCCCCGACGTCGGGCAGTGATGAAATCGATATTGGTCGCCTGGTCGGCACCGTTGTCGAAGCGAAGTGGTGGGTGCTTGGGATCACCGCCGTGTTTGCCGCAGCGGCCGTTGTCTACACGCTGTTTGCGACGCCTATCTACAGCGCCGATGCGCTGGTGCAGATAGAGCAAAATACCGGTAACTCGCTGGTGCAGGATATCGGTTCCGCGCTGGCGAACAAACCGCCGGCATCCGATGCTGAAATTCAGCTGATCCAGTCGCGTCTGGTGCTCGGCAAAACGGTTCATGATTTAGGGCTTGATATCGCCGTCACCAAAAATACCTTCCCGGTGTTTGGTGCGGGCTGGGATCGCCTGACGGGCCGCAGCAACGACACGGTAAAAGTGACCGACTTTGTGCTGCCGAAAGGCGCTGGCGATCAGACCTTTACCCTGACGGTGCTCGGCCCGAAACAGTACCAGTTGACCAGCGACGCGGGGTTTAGCGCGCGCGGTGAAGTGGGGCAGATGCTGAGCAAAGACGGCGTCAGCATGATGGTCAGCGGCATTCATGCTCAGGAGGGCGGCGAATTTACCGTGACCAAATTCTCCACCCTGGGGATGATCAACAATCTGCAAAGCAATCTGTCCGTCACCGAGAACGGCAAGGACACCGGCGTCCTGAGCATGACGTTCACCGGTGAAGATAAGGATCAGATCCGCGACATCCTCAACAGCATTACCCGCAACTACCTTGAGCAGAACGTCGAGCGTAAGTCAGCGGAAGCGGCCAAAAGCCTCGCCTTCCTGGCAAAACAGCTGCCGGAGGTGCGCGCTCGTCTGGATGATGCCGAGAACAAGCTGAACGCCTATCGTCAGGATAAAGACTCCGTCGACCTGCCGCTGGAGGCGAAATCGGTTCTCGACTCCATGGTAAATATTGATGCACAGCTTAACGAGCTGACCTTCAAAGAGGCGGAAATTTCCAAGCTCTACACCAAGCGCCACCCGGCTTACCGTACGCTGCTGGAAAAACGTCATACGCTGGAGGAAGAGAAAGCCAAGCTCAACAACCGCGTCACCGCGATGCCGAAGACGCAGCAGGAAATTGTGCGTCTGACCCGCGACGTGGAGTCCGGACAGCAGGTCTATATGCAGCTGCTGAACAAACAGCAGGAGCTGAAAATCACCGAAGCCAGTACGGTCGGTGACGTGCGTATCGTCGACCCGGCCATCACGCAGCCCGGCGTGCTGAAGCCGAAGAAGGCGCTGATTATTTTCGGCAGCATCATTCTCGGCCTCATGCTCTCCATTGTTGGCGTGCTGCTGCGCTCCCTGTTCAACCGCGGAATCGAAAGCCCGCAGGCGCTGGAGGAGAACGGTATCACCGTCTATGCCAGCATCCCGCTTTCCGAATGGCAGAAGTCCCGCGACAGCGTCAAAACCGTTAAGGGCGTCAAGCGTTACAAACAGAGCCAGCTGCTGGCCGTGGGTAACCCGACCGATCTGGCGATAGAGGCGGTGCGCAGCCTGCGTACCAGCCTGCACTTCGCCATGATGCAGGCCAAAAATAACGTTCTGATGATGACCGGCGTCAGCCCGTCGATTGGTAAGACCTTTGTCTGCGCCAACCTGGCGGCGGTGGTGAGCCAGACCAACAAACGCGTGCTGCTGATCGACTGTGACATGCGTAAGGGCTATACCCACGAGCTGCTGGGCACCAACAACGTCAACGGCCTGTCGGACATTCTGCTCGGCAAGGGCGATATCAGCCAGAGCGCGAAGCCGACGACTATCCCGAAATTTGACCTGATACCGCGTGGTCAGGTGCCGCCTAATCCGTCCGAGCTGCTGATGAGCGAACGCTTCACCGAGCTGGTGGAGTGGGCGAGCAAAAATTACGACCTGGTGCTGATTGATACCCCACCAATCCTGGCCGTCACCGACGCTGCCGTAGTGGGTCGACTGGCGGGCACCACGCTGATGGTGGCGCGCTACGCGGTGAACACCATCAAGGAAGTGGAAACCAGCCTGAGCCGCTTTGAGCAAAACGGCATTGAGGTGAAAGGGGTCATTCTGAACTCCATCTTCCGCCGCGCGACCGGGTACCAGGATTACGGTTACTACGAGTACGAATACAAATCTGACTCTAAATAAAAAAACCACCCACCCCTCACCCTAACCCTCTCCCCAAAGGGGAGAGGGGACTGTCCGGTGCGGGAGTTTGGGTACGAACATAATGAAGACCACTGACTGCCTTTCACCCTCTCCCCTTTGGGGAGAGGGCTGGGGTGAGGGGGAAGATGATGACCACACAACGCCCTTTGATTTCTATCTATATGCCGACATGGAACCGTCAGCAGCTGGCGATCCGCGCGATTAAGTCGGTGTTACGTCAGGATTACGATAACTGGGAGCTGATTATCGTTGATGACTGTTCCTCCTCTTTCGAACAGCTGCAGAAATTCGTGGACGACCTTAACGACCCGCGCGTGGTCTACACGCATAACGAGATTAACTCCGGGGCGTGCGCGGTGCGTAATCAGGCGATTATGCAGGCCAAGGGGCAGTATCTGACCGGGATCGACGACGATGACGAATGGACGCCGAACCGCCTGTCTATCTTCCTGTCGCATAAAGAACAGCTGGTTACGCACGCTTTCCTGTATGCCAACGACTATGTCTGCCAGGGCGAGGTTTACTCGCAGCCTGCGAGCCTGCCGCTGTATCCGAAATCACCGTACTCTCGCCGCCTGTTCTACAAGCGCAACATTATTGGTAACCAGGTCTTCACCTGGGCGTGGCGTTTCAAAGAGTGCCTGTTCGATACCGAACTCAAGGCCGCGCAGGATTACGATATCTTCCTGCGCATGGTGGTGGAGTACGGCGAGCCGTGGAAGGTGGAAGAGGCCACGCAGATCCTGCACATCAACCACGGGGAGATGCAAATCACCTCGTCGCCGAAGAAATTCTCGGGCTACTTCCACTTCTACCGCAAGCACAAGAATAAGTTTGACCGTGCCAGCCGGAAGTATCAGCTGTTTACCCTCTATCAAATCCGCAACAAGCGCATGAACTGGCGCACGCTGCTGACGCTGCTGTCCGTGCGTAACGGCAAGCGTCTGGCCGACGGGCTTCGGGGGAAATAATGTTTCTGGAAGATTGCCGCGCTAACGGCTGGAGCCTGCGCCCGTGCTGCATGGTTCTGGCGTACCGCATCGCGCACTTTTGCTCGGTGTGGCGTAAGAAAAACGTTTTAAACAATCTTTGGGCGGCACCGGTGCTGGTGCTGTACCGCATCATCACCGAATGCTTTTTTGGCTATGAAATTCAGGCCGCTGCCACCATTGGCCGACGCTTCACCATCCATCACGGCTATGCGGTGGTGATCAACAAGTTCGTGGTCGCCGGGGATGATTTCACCATTCGTCATGCGGTCACGATTGGCAACCGTGGGCCTGACAGCCTGGCCTGCCCGGTCATCGGCAATAACGTCGAGCTGGGGGCGAACGTGGTAATCATCGGTGACATTACGATTGGCAATAACGTCACGATTGGTGCTGGCAGCGTGGTGCTGGACAGCATTCCGGATAACGCGCTGGTGGTGGGAGAGAAAGCCCGCGTGAAGGTGATTAAATGAACATTTTGCAATTTAACGTACGCCTCGCAGAAGGCGGGGCGGCAGGCGTGGCGCTGGATCTGCACCAGCGCGCGCTGCAAAAAGGATTACAGTCGCGCTTTGTGTACGGCTACGGCAAAGGCGGCAAGAAAAGCGTCAGCCATGATAACTATCCGCAGGTGCTGAAGCAGACTCCGCGTCTGACCTCCATTGCCAACATCGCGCTGTTCCGCCTGTTTAACCGCGATCTGTTTGGCAACCTGAACAATCTTTACCGCACCGTGACGCGCACGTCCGGCCCGGTGGTGCTGCATTTTCACGTGCTGCACAGCTACTGGCTGAATCTGGACGAGGTTGTGGCGTTTTGTGAGAAGGTGAAAGCGCACAGGCCGGACGCCCGATTCGTCTGGACGCTGCACGATCACTGGAGCGTGACCGGACGCTGCGCCTTTACCGACGGCTGCGAAGGCTGGAAAACCGGCTGCCAGAAGTGCCCGACCCTGAGCAACTATCCGCCGGTGAAGGTGGATCGCGCGCATCGGCTGGTTGAGGGCAAGCGCCAGCTGTTCCGCGAGATGCTCTCGCTCGGCTGCACCTTTATCTCCCCAAGCCAGCACGTGGCGGATGCCTTTAACAGCCTGTACGGGGCAGGGCGCTGCAGGATCATCAATAACGGTATCGACGTGGCGACGGAAGAGATTCTGGCGGAGCTTACGCCGGTCGCCGAAACGCCGGGCAAACCGAAGATTGCCATTGTTGCGCACGACCTGCGCTACGACGGCAAAACCAACCAGCAGCTGGTGCGCGACATCATGGCGCTCGGCGACAGGGTTGAACTGCACACCTTCGGCAAGTTTTCGCCGTTCGAAGGGGCGAACGTGGTGAACCACGGATTTGAAACCGACAAGCGCAAGCTGATGAGCGCCCTGAACGGGATGGACGCGCTGGTGTTCAGCTCGCGCGTGGACAACTATCCGCTGATCCTCTGCGAAGCGCTCTCCATCGGCGTGCCGGTGATTGCCACCCACAGCGACGCCGCGCGCGAGGTGCTGGAGAAGTCCGGCGGCAAAACCTTCGCGGAGCAGGAGGTGCTGCCGCTGGTGCAGCTGCCGAAGGCGGACATTGCGCAGGCCGTTTTTGGCACTGACCTGGAATCGTTCCGCAACCGCAGCCGCAAGGCCTACAGTGGACAACAGATGCTGGAGGAGTATGTCTCGTTCTATCAGAATCTGTAGTTATCTGCTGCTGCCGCTGATCTACCTGCTGGTCAACGTCAAAATTGCCCAGCTCGGCGAAAGCTTCCCGATAACCATCGTGACCTTCCTGCCCGTCCTGCTTCTGCTCTATGTCGATAAAATCAACCTGAAGAAGCTGATGATTGCCCTGGGGCTGGGTTTTGGCCTGACGGCGTTTAACTACATCTTTGGGCAGTCGCTGGATGCCAGCAAATATGTCACGTCAACCATGCTGTTTGTTTATATCGTCATTATTATTGGCATGGTCTGGAGTATTCGCTTCAAAACTATTTCAACGCACAATTATAGGAAAATCCTTAGGTTCTTTTATATTGCCGTTGCGTTAATTGTTATGCTTGCCGCGCTGGAGATGGCGCAAATTATTTTGACCGGCGGCAGCAGCCTGATGGAGATAATTTCGAAATATCTCATATACAGCAACAGCTATGTACTGAACTTCATTAAGTTTGGCGGCAAGCGTACAACCGCCCTCTATTTTGAACCGGCATTCTTTGCTCTGGCATTAATCTCAATTTGGCTCAGCATCAAACAGTTTGGTATCAAAACCCCTAAGACCGATGCTATGATTCTTGCAGGAATTGTTCTGTCAGGGTCGTTTTCAGGGGTAATGACATTTATCCTGTTTTACCTGCTGGAGTGGGCATTCCAGTATTTGAACAAAGATGCGATAAAGAAAAAACTGCCGCTGGCGATCATCTCCCTGACGGTATTCCTGGTAGGCGTGATATTTGCTTTCCCGTACATCTCAGAACGTCTGGGTGATTTGGGAACGGAGGGCTCATCGTCCTATTATCGCATCATTGGTCCGCTGGTGATGGTGGGTTATTCCTTAACCCATATTGATGGCGTAGTAAGATTCGGCTCACTTTACGAATATGTGGCATCATTCGGAATCTTTAACGGTGCGGACGTCGGTAAAACCATAGACAATGGTCTGTATCTGTTAATTATTTATTTTTCGTGGTTCGCCGTACTGTTGACGATCTGGTATCTGTTTAAAGTATTCAAAATGATGATTAACGCGTTTGGTGATAACCAGAACTTTCGCGTGCAGCTTTATCTTTTTACGCCGGTGTCGCTGTTTTTTACCGGGTCAATATTTAGTCCGGAATATGCATTCTTAATTGTATGTCCGTTTATTTTGCGTAAAGCGCTTAATATTACGAATTCATGACGAGGTGGTTTTATGTTTCTTAGCGTCATTACTGTCGCCTTTCGCAACTACGAAGGGGTGGTAAAAACCTGGCGCTCGCTGCGCAACCTGGCGCGCGACCCAAGCCTCACCTTTGAGTGGATTGTGGTCGATGGCGGTTCGGACGACGGTACGGCTGAATTTCTGGAAAAACTCAACGGTGAGTTCAACTTACGTTACGTCAGCGAGAAAGATAAAGGCATCTACGACGCGATGAATAAAGGCATCGCGATGGCTCAGGGGCGGTATGCCATCTTCCTCAATTCCGGCGACGTGTTCCATGACGACGTGGCGCTGTTTGCCCGCCAGCTGGCCCGCCAGAAAGAAGAGGCGATGTTTATTGGCGACGCGCTGCTCGATTTCGGTGACGGTAATAAGGTGCTGCGCAGCGCCAAGCCGGGCTGGTATATCTACCACAGCCTGCCGGCCAGCCATCAGGCCATCTTCTTCCCGGTGAGCGGTCTGAAAAAGCAGCCATACGATCTGCAGTATAAAGTGTCTTCAGATTATGCGCTGACCGCCAGCCTGTACAAATCGGGATATCCCTTCCGTCGAGTGAAAGGGCTGGTGTCTGAATTTTCAATGGGCGGCGTGTCAACCTCGAATAATCTGGAATTATGCCAGGACGCAAAAAACGTGCAGCGTGAAATATTACGCGTGCCGCGGCTCTGGGCGGAATTATCTTATTTATTACGCCTGAAAACGACGGGTAAAGCGAAAGCCTTATATAACAAAGCCTGAATATAAGGAAACGTAATGCAGGAACTTAAAGGATTCACCGTGCCGAAAGGCTTTCGCGGTGGGAACGGTATTAAGGTGCAGCTGTGGTGGGCGGTTCAGGCGACGTTATTCGCCTGGTCGCCGCAAATTCTGTACCGCTGGCGCGCCTTTTTATTACGCCTGTTTGGCGCAAAAATCGGAAAAAACGTAGTCATTCGCCCCTCGGTAAAAATTACGTATCCCTGGAAATTAACGCTTGGGGATTACGCCTGGGTTGGGGACGACGCGGTGTTATATACCCTGGGCGATATTACGATTGGCGCAAATTCGGTGGTATCACAGAAATGTTATTTGTGCACCGGCAGCCATGACTTTATGAGTCAGCATTTTGATATTACCGCTTCGCCTATTGTGATTGGCGAAAAATGCTGGCTGGCAACGGATGTGTTTGTTGCACCGGGTGTTTCTGTTGGCGATGGCACGGTAATTGGTGCCCGCAGCAGCGTTTTTAAATCGCTACCGGCAAATAAAGTTTGCCGTGGCAATCCCGCAGTGGTGATACGCGAACGCGTAGAAACTGAAAAACTTTGATAAGTACAGAGGAAATAAATATGTCTAAAGTCGCTCTCATCACCGGCGTTACCGGACAGGATGGCTCTTACCTGGCAGAACTGCTGCTGGAGAAAGGGTATGAAGTACACGGTATTAAGCGTCGTGCTTCATCGTTCAATACCGAGCGCGTGGATCACATTTATCAGGATCCTCACGCGGCGAACCCGAAGTTCCACCTGCACTACGGCGACCTGACCGACACCTCCAACCTGACCCGCATCCTGCAGGAAGTGCAGCCGGATGAAGTGTACAACCTGGGCGCGATGAGCCACGTAGCGGTCTCCTTCGAATCCCCGGAATACACCGCCGACGTTGACGCCATGGGCACCCTGCGTCTGCTGGAAGCGATTCGCTTCCTGGGCCTCGAGAAGAAAACCCGCTTCTACCAGGCGTCCACCTCCGAGCTGTACGGCCTGGTGCAGGAAATCCCGCAGAAAGAGACCACGCCGTTCTACCCGCGCTCTCCGTATGCGGTAGCAAAACTGTACGCCTACTGGATCACCGTGAACTACCGTGAATCCTACGGCATGTACGCCTGTAACGGCATCCTGTTTAACCACGAATCCCCGCGCCGCGGCGAAACCTTCGTGACCCGCAAAATCACCCGCGCGATCGCCAACATCGCTCAGGGTCTGGAATCTTGCCTGCACCTCGGCAACATGGACTCCCTGCGTGACTGGGGCCATGCGAAAGACTACGTGAAAATGCAGTGGATGATGCTGCAGCAGGACAAACCGGAAGACTTCGTGATCGCGACCGGCGTGCAGTACTCCGTGCGTCAGTTCGTTGAGATGGCTGCCGCACAGCTGGGCATCAAACTGCGCTTCGAAGGCACCGGCGTTGAAGAGAAGGGCATCGTGGTCTCCGTGACCGGCCACGACGCGCCGGGCGTGAAGCCGGGCGACGTTATCGTTCAGGTTGACCCGCGCTACTTCCGTCCTGCGGAAGTGGAAACCCTGCTGGGCGACCCAACCAAAGCGCACGAAACCCTGGGCTGGAAGCCAGAAACCACCCTGCAGGAGATGGTTTCCGAGATGGTTGCTAAAGATCTTGAAGCAGCGAAAAAACACTCTCTGCTTAAGTCTCACGGCTACGAGGTTGCCATCGCGCTGGAGTCCTGATGATGACAAAACAACGTATTTTTGTCGCCGGTCATCGCGGAATGGTGGGTTCCGCGATTGTTCGCCTGCTGGAACAGCGCGGCGACGTCGAAGTGGTTGTCCGCACCCGCGACGAGCTGAACCTGCTCGACAGCCGTGCGGTACAGGACTTCTTTGCTCATGAACGCATTGATCAGGTGTATCTGGCAGCGGCGAAGGTGGGCGGCATTGTCGCTAACAACACCTACCCGGCGGATTTCATCTACGAAAACATGATGATTGAGAGCAACATCATTCACGCGGCGCACCTGCACAACGTGAACAAGCTGCTGTTTCTCGGCTCATCCTGTATCTACCCGAAAATGGCGAAGCAGCCGATCGCCGAGAGCGAGCTGCTGCAGGGCACGCTTGAAGCCACCAACGAGCCGTACGCGATTGCCAAGATTGCCGGGATCAAGCTGTGCGAGTCCTACAACCGTCAGTACAACCGCGACTATCGCTCGGTGATGCCGACCAACCTGTACGGACCGCACGATAACTTCCACCCGAGCAATTCGCACGTGATCCCGGCGCTGCTGCGCCGCTTCCACGAGGCGACCGCCGAGAGCGCGCCGGACGTGGTGGTGTGGGGCAGCGGTACGCCGATGCGCGAGTTCCTGCACGTGGACGACATGGCTGCCGCCAGCATTCACGTGATGGAGCTGGATCGCGAGGTGTGGCAGGAGAACACCGAGCCGATGCTGTCGCACATCAACGTCGGCACCGGCGTGGACTGCACCATCCGCGAGCTGGCGCAGACTATCGCCCAGGTGGTGGGCTACAAGGGCCGCGTGGTGTTTGACGCCACCAAGCCGGACGGCACGCCGCGCAAGCTGCTGGACGTCACCCGCCTGCATCAGCTGGGCTGGTATCACGAGGTCTCGCTGGAGCAGGGGCTGGCAAGCACCTACCAGTGGTTCCTCGAAAATCAGCACCGCTTCCGGGGGTAATGATGTTTTTAAGTCAGGAAGATTTTGCCACGGTGGTGCGTTCCACTCCGCTGATCTCAATCGATCTGATCGTGGAGAACGAACGCGGCGAGTTCTTGCTGGGGAAACGAACCAACCGTCCTGCACAGGGCTTTTGGTTCGTGCCCGGCGGGCGCGTGCAGAAGGATGAGACGCTGGCAAACGCCTTTGAGCGTCTCACTCTGGCGGAGCTGGGCCTGCAGCTGCCGATGGCGGCAGGCCAGTTTTACGGGGTCTGGCAGCACTTCTATGACGATAACTTTTCAGGCACCGGGTTCTCCACGCACTACATCGTGCTGGGGTTCCGCCTGAAGGTGAGTGAGGCAGATCTGCGTCTGCCTGATTCTCAGCATGACGACTACCGCTGGCTAACGCCGGAGGCGCTGCTGGCGAGCGACAACGTTCACGATAACAGTCGGGCGTATTTCCTCGCAGAACGTCAGGCCGAGGTGCCGGGCCTATGAAAATTTTGGTGTACGGAATTAACTACTCGCCCGAGCTAACCGGTATCGGAAAGTACACCGGCGAGATGGTCGAGTGGATGGCGAGCCAGGGACATGACGTACGGGTCATTACCGCGCCGCCGTACTACCCGGAGTGGAAGGTGGGCGAGCGCTACTCAAGCTGGCGCTATCGCCGCGAAGAGGGTGCAGCGACGGTGTGGCGCTGCCCGCTGTACGTGCCGAAGCAGCCTTCAACGCTGAAACGTTTAATTCATCTGGGCAGCTTTGCCCTGAGCAGCTTTTTCCCGCTGATGGCGCAGCGTCGCTGGAAGCCTGATCGCATCATCGGCGTGGTGCCGACGCTGTTCTGCACGCCGGGCATGCGCCTGCTGGGCAAACTTTCCGGCGCGCGCACCCTGCTGCACGTTCAGGATTATGAAGTGGACGCCATGCTCGGCCTGGGAATGGCAGGCAAGGGCGAGGGCGGCAAGGTGGCGAAGCTCGCCAGCGCCTTTGAGCGCAGCGGGCTGCACAACGTGGATTACGTCTCGACGATTTCGCGCTCGATGATGAACAAGGCGCGGGAGAAGGGCGTCCCGGCGGAGAAAGTTATTTTCTTCCCGAACTGGTCCGAAGTGGCGCGTTTCCGCGATGTCACGGAACAAGACGCTCGCGAACTCCGCGCGCAGCTCGGTTTGCCTGATGACCAAAAAATCATTCTCTATTCGGGCAACATCGGCGAAAAGCAGGGGCTGGAGAGCGTGATTGAAGCCGCGCTTCAGCTCAGCAAACATTCATGGATGTTTGTCATTGTCGGGCAGGGCGGCGGTAAAGCGCGGCTGGAAAAAATGGCCCGCGAGCGCGGCCTGACCAACGTGAAGTTCTTCCCGCTTCAGTCTTACGAGGCGCTGCCAGCCCTCCTGAAGATGGGCGACTGCCATCTGGTCGTGCAAAAGCGCGGCGCGGCGGACGCGGTGCTACCGTCCAAGCTGACCAACATTCTGGCGGTGGGCGGGAACGCGGTGATCACGGCAGAAGCCGAAACCGAATTAGGCCAGCTGTGCGACAGCTATCCCGGCATTGCCGTGTGCGTGGAGCCGGAATCGGTGTCTGCGCTGGTGGCCGGAATTGAGCAGGCGCTCGCCATGCCAAAAGAGAACACGGTGGCACGTGAATATGCCGAACGCACCCTCGAAAAAGAGAGCGTGCTGAGCCAATTTATTGCAGATATACGGGGATAAATCATGAGTCATACCACTTTGTATCCGGTCGTGATGGCAGGTGGCTCTGGTAGCCGGTTGTGGCCGCTGTCCCGCGTGCTCTATCCAAAACAGTTCCTCTGCCTGAAAGGGGAGCTCACCATGCTGCAGACGACGGTCAACCGTCTGCAGGGCGTGGAGTGTGAAAGCCCGGTGGTGATTTGTAACGAACAGCACCGATTTATCGTTGCCGAGCAGCTGCGCCAGCTGAACAAACTCACGGAAAATATCATTCTGGAGCCTGCCGGACGCAACACCGCGCCCGCTATCGCCCTCGCGGCGCTGGCGGCTAAGCGCAGCAGCCCGGACTGCGACCCGCTGATGCTGGTGCTGGCGGCAGACCACGTGATTCAGCAGGAAGAGGCGTTCCGCGACGCGGTGCGCGCGGCGATCCCCTATGCTGACAGCGGCAAGCTGGTCACCTTCGGCATCGTGCCGGATCTGCCGGAAACCGGCTACGGCTACATCCGTCGCGGCAGCGTGACGCCGGGTCAGGGCGACAGCGTGGCGTTCGACGTGGCGCAGTTTGTTGAAAAACCGAATCTGGAAACCGCCCAGGCCTATGTGGGCAGCGGCGAGTACTACTGGAACAGCGGCATGTTCCTGTTCCGCGCCGGACGCTATCTGGAAGAGCTGGAAAAATATCGCCCGGATATTCTCCGCGCCTGCGAAAAAGCGATGGCAGTGGTGGACCCGGACCTCGATTTTATCCGCGTTGACGAACAGTCCTTCCTCGCCTGCCCGGAAGAATCCATTGACTATGCGGTCATGGAGCGCACGGCGGACGCCGTCGTGGTGCCGATGGACGCGGGCTGGAGCGACGTGGGCTCATGGTCATCCCTGTGGGAGATCAGCGCCCATACCCCGGAGGGTAACGTCCATCACGGCGATGTGATTAGCCACAAAACGGAAAACAGCTACGTCTACGCCGAGTCTGGCCTTGTCACCACGGTAGGGGTGAAGGATCTGGTGGTCGTACAGACCAAAGACGCGGTGCTGATTGCCGACCGTAACGCCGTGCAGGACGTTAAAAAAGTGGTGGAGCAGATCAAGGCCGATGGCCGTCACGAGCACCATATCCACCGCGAAGTGTACCGCCCGTGGGGCAAATATGACTCCATCGATGCCGGAGATCGCTATCAGGTCAAACGTATCACCGTGAAGCCTGGAGAAGGTCTGTCGGTACAGATGCACCATCACCGCGCCGAGCACTGGGTGGTGGTTGCGGGAACCGCAAAAGTCACCATCGACGGTGAAATCAAACTGCTGGGCGAAAACGAATCCATCTACATTCCGCTGGGGGCGACGCACTGTCTGGAAAACCCGGGGAAAATTCCGCTCGACCTGATTGAAGTGCGCTCCGGTTCGTATCTGGAGGAGGACGATATCGTTCGCTTCCAGGACCGATACGGCCGGGTGTAGCACCTCTGCATCATGCCCGGTGGCGCTGCGCTTACCGGGCCTACGAATGACAAAAATGAATTTGGCCATTAAGTGGTCAGGGCCAACTGTTGCCTGAAAAAGGGGTCATCATGGAAAAGTTAACCTGTTTTAAAGCCTACGATATTCGCGGCAAGCTGGGCGAAGAGCTGAATGAAGACATTGCGTGGCGCATTGGCCGCGCGTACGGCGAATATTTAAAGCCGCAAACCATCGTGCTGGGCGGCGACGTGCGCCTGACCAGCGAGTCCCTGAAGCTGGCCCTGGCGAAAGGGCTGCAGGACGCGGGCGTGGACGTGCTGGACATCGGCCTTTCCGGCACGGAAGAGATCTACTTTGCTACCTTCCACCTGGGCGTGGACGGCGGTATCGAAGTGACCGCCAGCCACAACCCGATGGACTACAACGGCATGAAGCTGGTTCGCAAGGGCGCGCGTCCGATCAGCGGCGATACCGGCCTGCGCGACGTGCAGCGTCTGGCGGAAGCCAACGACTTCCCGCCGGTGAACGAGGCGAAACGCGGCAGCTATAAGCAGATTAACCTGCAGAAAGAGTACATCGACCACCTGCTGGGCTACATCAACGTGGCGAACATCAAGCCGCTCAAGCTGGTGATTAACTCCGGTAACGGCGCGGCGGGTCCGGTAGTGGATGCGCTGGAGGCCCGCTTCAAGGCGCTGAACGTGCCGGTGACCTTCATCAAAGTGCACAACACGCCGGACGGCAACTTCCCGAACGGTATTCCGAACCCGCTGCTGCCGGAGTGTCGCGACGACACCCGCAACGCGGTGATTGAGCACGGTGCCGATATGGGCATCGCCTTTGACGGCGATTTCGACCGCTGCTTCCTGTTCGACGAGAAGGGCCAGTTCATCGAAGGCTACTACATCGTCGGCCTGCTGGCGGAAGCCTTCCTCGAGAAAAACCCTGGCGCGAAGATCATTCACGACCCGCGTCTCTCCTGGAACACCGTGGACGTAGTGAGCGCGGCGGGCGGCGAGCCGGTGATGTCCAAAACCGGTCACGCCTTCATCAAAGAGCGCATGCGCGAGGAAGACGCCATCTACGGCGGTGAGATGAGCGCGCACCACTACTTCCGCGACTTTGCCTACTGCGACAGCGGGATGATCCCGTGGCTGCTGGTGGCCGAGCTGCTGTGCCTGAAAGGGCAAAGCCTGGGCGAACTGGTGCGCGACCGCATGGCGGCGTTCCCGGCAAGCGGCGAAATCAACAGCAAGCTGGCGCAGCCTGCCGAGGCGATTGCCCGCGTGGAGCACCACTTCGCTATCCACGCCCTGGAGATCGACCGGACCGACGGCATCAGCATGTCGTTCCCGCAGTGGCGCTTTAACCTGCGGTCTTCAAACACCGAGCCGGTGGTGCGCCTGAACGTGGAGTCCCGCGCGGATACGGCGCTGATGGAAGCGCGAACGAAGGACATTCTGGCGCTGTTGAATCAGTAATACCAAAACCTAAAACCTTACCCCTCACCCCGGCCCTCTCCCCCAAGGGGAGAGGGAACTTGAACACCCTCTCCCCTTGGGGGAGAGGGCCGGGGTGAGGGGTGAGGTGTTGGTTGAATAAAGGAACAACGATGACGAATCTAAAAAAGCGCGAACGAGCGAGAACAAATGCATCGTTAATCTCTATGGTGCAGCGTTTTTCTGATATCACCATCATGGTTGGCGGACTATGGGTCGTATGCCGAATCAGCGGGCAGCCGTTCCTCTACATGCATCTGCTGATGGCGTTAATCGCGCTGGTGGTGTTTCAGATGATCGGGGGAATGACCGACTTCTACCGCTCGTGGCGTGGGGTAAAAATCACCACCGAGCTGATGCTGCTGCTGCAGAACTGGACCCTGAGCCTGATTTTCAGCGCCGGGCTGGTGGCGTTCAGCCACGATTTTGACAACCGCCTGGTGACCTATCTCTGCTGGTATCTGCTGACCAGCGTGGGCATGGTGCTGTGCCGCTCGCTGATCCGCTTCGGCGCGGGCTGGCTGCGCAACCGCGGCTATAACCGCCGCTTCGTTGCCGTTGCCGGTGATTTACCGGTAGGGCAGGTTCTGCTCGACAGCTTCCGCAAAGAGCCGTGGCTGGGTTTTGAGGTGGTCGGGGTTTATCACGACGCGAAGCCGGGCGGCGTCTCTGCGGATTGGGCGGGCAGCTACGAGCAGCTTATCGACGACGCGAAAGCGGGCAAAATTCACAACGTCTACATTGCGATGCAGATGAAGGACGAATCCCGCATCAAAACGCTGATGCGCGAGCTTGCCGATACCACCTGCTCGGTGATCCTTATCCCGGACGTGTTTACCTTCAATATTCTTCACTCCCGCATTGAAGAAGTGAACGGCGTGCCGGTGGTGCCTTTGTACGATACGCCGCTGTCGGGCATCAACCGCGTGCTCAAGCGCGTGGAAGATATCGTGCTCTCCTCCCTGATTTTGCTGCTGATCTCCCCGGTGCTGTGCTGCATTGCGCTGGCGGTGAAAATCACGTCGCCAGGTCCGGTTATCTTCCGCCAGACCCGCTACGGCATGGACGGCAAGCCGATCATGGTGTGGAAATTCCGCTCCATGAAGGTGATGGAGAACGACAGGGTGGTGACTCAGGCGACGCAGAACGATCCGCGCGTGACCCGCGTGGGGAACTTCCTGCGCCGCACCTCGCTGGACGAGCTGCCGCAGTTCATCAACGTCTTTACCGGCGGCATGTCGATTGTCGGCCCGCGCCCTCATGCGGTGGCGCACAACGAGCAGTACCGCTCGCTGATTGAAGGCTACATGCTGCGCCACAAGGTGAAGCCAGGCATTACCGGCTGGGCGCAGATAAACGGCTGGCGAGGGGAAACCGACACGCTGGAAAAAATGGAAAAACGCATCGAGTTCGACCTTGAGTACATCCGCGAATGGAGCCTCTGGTTCGATATCAAGATTGTTTTTCTGACCATCTTCAAAGGTTTCGTGAACAAAGCGGCGTACTAAGATGAGCTTACGTGAAAAAACCATCAGCGGCGCCAAGTGGTCGGCCATGGCCACCATCGTCATCATCGGTCTCGGACTGGTGCAGATGACGGTGCTGGCGCGCATTATCGATAATCACCAGTTCGGCCTGCTGACCGTCTCGCTGGTGATTATCGCCCTGGCCGATACGCTGTCTGACTTCGGTATTGCGAACTCGATTATCCAGCGCAAGGAGATTAGCCACCTGGAGCTGACCACGCTCTACTGGCTGAACGTCGGGCTTGGGATCGTCGTGTTCGTGCTGGTGTTCCTGCTCAGCGACGCTATCGCCCGCGTGCTGCATAACCCCGATCTGGCTCCGCTGATGCGCACGCTGTCGTTTGCCTTTGTGCTGATCCCGCACGGGCAGCAGTTCCGCGCGCTGATGCAAAAAGAGTTAGAGTTCAACAAGATCGGCATGATCGAAACCAGCGCCGTGCTGGCGGGCTTTACCTTTACCGTGGTAAGCGCCCATTTCTGGCCGCTGGCAATGACCGCCATCCTCGGTTATCTGGTGAACTCCGCCGTGCGTACGCTGCTTTTCGGCTACTTTGGCCGCAGGATCTACCGTCCGGGGCTGCACTTCTCGCTGGCGTCCGTGTCTTCTAACCTGCGCTTTGGCGCGTGGCTGACCGCCGACAGCATCATCAACTACGTCAACACCAACCTCTCAACGCTGGTGCTGGCGCGCATTTTAGGCGCGAGCGTGGCGGGGGGGTATAACCTGGCCTACAACGTCGCGGTGGTGCCGCCGATGAAGCTGAACCCGATTATCACCCGCGTGCTGTTCCCGGCGTTCGCCAAGATTCAGGACGACACCGAGAAGCTGCGCGTGAACTTCTACAAGCTGCTTTCCGTGGTGGGGATTATTAACTTCCCCGTGCTGCTGGGGCTGATGGTGGTGTCCAGCAACTTCGTGCCGCTGGTGTTTGGCGAGAAGTGGAGCGGCATCATCCCGATCCTGCAGCTGCTGTGCGTGGTCGGCCTGCTGCGCTCGGTGGGGAACCCGATTGGCTCCCTGCTGATGGCGAAAGCGCGCGTGGATATCAGCTTTAAGTTTAACGTGTTCAAAACCTTCCTGTTTATTCCGGCAATCATCGTCGGCGGGCACATGGCGGGCGCGATTGGCGTCACGCTGGGTTTCCTGCTGGTGCAAATCATCAACACCGTTCTGAGCTACTTCGTGATGATCAAGCCGGTGCTGGGCTCCAGCTACCGTCAGTACATCCTCAGCCTGTGGCTGCCGTTTTATCTCTCTTTGCCAACGCTTGCCGTGAGCTACGGCCTGGGCGTGGTGCTCAACGGCCACCTGCCGCTGGCCGCGCTGCTGGCGGTGCAGGTGGCCGCGGGCGCTTTGGCGTTCGGCGTGATGATTGTGCTGTCGCGCAATGCGCTGGTGGTCGAGATGAAGCGCCAGTTTTGCCGTAACGAAAAAATGAAAACGCTGCTTCGCGCAGGCTAATTCTTTAAGAGGCCATTATGAAATTACTTATCCTTGGCAACCATACCTGCGGCAACCGTGGCGACAGCGCCATTCTGCGTGGTTTATTGGATGCAATTAACGCTCTTGAGCCTGAGACAGAAGTGGACGTGATGAGCCGTTACCCGGTTAGCTCGTCCTGGCTATTGAACCGCCCGGTCATGGGCGACCCGCTCTACAGCCAGATGAAACAGCATAACAACGCCGCGGGCGTGATGGGACGCGTGAAGAAAGTCCTGCGCCGTCGCTATCAGCACCAGGTGCTGCTTTCCCGCGTGACCGATACCGGCAAGCTGCGCAACATCGCCATTGCCCAGGGCTTTACCGATTTTGTGCGTCTGCTGTCGGGCTATGACGCCATCATTCAGGTCGGCGGCTCGTTCTTCGTCGATCTCTACGGCGTGCCGCAGTTCGAGCATGCGCTCTGCACCTTTATGGCGAAAAAGCCGCTGTTTATGATCGGCCACAGCGTGGGGCCGTTCCAGGACCCGCAGTTTAACCAGCTGGCGAACTACGTGTTTGGCCACTGTGATGCGCTGATCCTGCGCGAATCCGTCAGCCTGGACCTGATGAAGCGCAGCGAGATCGAGACCTCAAAAGTTGAGCACGGCGTCGACACCGCCTGGCTGGTGGATCATCAGGACGACAGCTTCCAGCCGAGCTACGCGGTGCAGCACTGGCTGGACGTGGCGGCGAAACAGAAAACCGTCGCCATCACCCTGCGCGAACTTGCCCCGTTTGATAAACGTCTGGGCACCACCCAGGCGGCCTATGAGAAAGCCTTTGCCGACGTGGTGAACCGCGTGCTGGACAGCGGCTACCAGGTGCTGGCGCTCTCAACCTGCACCGGGATAGACAGCTACAACAAAGACGACCGCATGGTGGCGCTGAACCTGCGTAACCTCGTGAACGACCCGTCGCGTTACCACGTGGTGATGGACGAGCTGAACGATCTCGAAATGGGCAAACTGCTCTCCGCCTGTGACCTGACCGTGGGCACGCGCCTGCACTCGGCGATTATTTCGATGAACTTCGGCACGCCGGCCATCGCGATTAACTACGAGCACAAGTCTGCGGGCATCATGCAGCAGCTCGGCATGCCGGAAATGGCCGTTGATATTCGTCACCTGCTGGACGGATCGCTCGGGGCGATGGTCGGCGATACGCTGGGACAATTACCTGCTATTAACGAACGTCTGGCCGTGGCGGTGAAAGCCGAGCGCGAAAAAGGTATCGGGATGGTGAAATCCGTACTCGACCGCGTTGGGGAGGGGAAATGAAGGTTGGTTTCTTCTTGCTGAAATTTCCGCTGTCGTCAGAAACCTTTGTGCTAAACCAAATCACCGCGTTTATCGATATGGGGTATAACGTGGAGATTATCGCTCTGCAAAAGGGCGACACGCAGAATACCCACGCGGCGTATACGCAATACGAGCTGGAGGCGAAAACCCGCTGGCTGCAGGATGAACCCGGCGGTCGACTAAATAAGCTTCGCTACCGCGCAGGCCAGACCCTGCGCGGTATCCATCGTGCGTCGACCTGGCGCGCGCTGAACGTTTCGCGCTACGGCGCAGAATCCCGCAACCTGATCCTGTCAGCCATCTGCGGCCAAACGGCGCAGCCGTACCGTGCCGACGTCTTTATCGCCCACTTTGGCCCGGCGGGCGTAACCGCCGCGAAGCTGCGCGAGCTGGGGGTGATTGACGGCAAAATTGCGACAATCTTCCACGGCATTGATATCTCCAGCCACGAGGTGCTCAACCACTATACCCCCGAGTATCAGCAGCTCTTCCGACGCGGTGACATGATGCTGCCCATCAGCGATCTGTGGGCGGGTCGCCTGAAAAATATGGGCTGCCCGGGGGAGAAAATCACGGTTTCGCGGATGGGCGTAGATTTGGCGCGTTTTACCCAGCGTCCGGTGAAGGTGCCGGGTAAATCGCTGGAGATCATTTCCGTTGCGCGTCTGACCGAGAAAAAAGGGCTGCACGTGGCCATTGAGGCCTGCCGCCAGCTGAAAGCGCGCGGGGTGGATTTCCACTATCGCATTTTGGGGATTGGGCCCTGGGAGCGCCGCCTGCGCACGCTGATCGAACAGTATCAGCTGGAAGGGCACGTGGAGATGCCCGGCTTCAAGCCCAGCCACGAAGTGAAGGCAATGCTTGATGAGGCGGACGTTTTCCTGCTGCCGTCCGTAACGGGGGCCGACGGCGATATGGAAGGCATTCCGGTGGCGCTGATGGAGGCGATGGCTGTCGGTATTCCGGTGGTCTCGACGGTACACAGCGGGATACCGGAACTGATCCAGTCCGACTATTCAGGCTGGCTGGTGCCGGAGAATAATGCGCTGGCCCTTGCCGATCGGCTGGTCGCCTTCAGCGATATCGATCGTCAGGCGCTGGAGCCTGTGCTGCACAATGCCCGACAAAAAGTCGAGGCGGAATTTAACCAGCAGGTGATTAATCGCCAGTTAGCGAGCCTGCTGCAAACGCTGTAACGCCGAGGTTGTATGCTTAAACAGATTACCCGACGCCGCTTTGTCTCTTCTTTATCCGTCCTGGCGGCTATGCCGTTGTTCTCCTCCCGGGCCGCGCGCGCGGCAGTCGGGAAGACGGTTTCCATCGATCGGTACAACAAAAACGACTGGATCGCCGCGTTCAAACAAGCCTTTCGCGACGGCGATACCGTCGTTGTGCCCGCCGGGTTAGTCTGCGACAACATCAACACCGGCATTTTTATTCCCGATGGCAAAACGCTGCTGATCCGCGGCGGGCTTAAGGGGAACGGGCGCGGGCGCTTTGTACTCCAGGAGGGCAGTAAAGTCATCGGTGAGGGGGCAGGGCGTACCCACAATATTACCCTGGACGTGCGCGGTTCTGACTGCGTGATAAAAGGGCTGGCGATGAGCGGCTTTGGCCCGGTAACGCAAATTTACATCGGCGGTAAAAAGCCCAGAGTTATGCGCAACCTGCTGATTGATAATATCAATGTGAGCCAGGCCAACTACGCCATTCTGCGCCAGGGATTCCATAATCAGATCGACGGCGCGCGCATTACCAACAGTAAATTCAGCCACCTGCAGGGGGATGCGATTGAGTGGAACGTGGCGATCAACGATCGCAATATCCTGATCTCCGACCACACGATCGATAACATCAACTGCACCAACGGTAAGATCAACTGGGGTATCGGCATTGGCCTTGCGGGCAGCACGTACGACAATGAGTATCCTGAAACGCAAACCGTGAAGAATTTCGTGGTGGCTAATATCACCGGCAGCAACTGTCGACAGTTAGTCCACGTCGAAAACGGCAAACACTTTATTATTCGTAATGTAAAAGCTAAGAATATTACACCCGACTTCAGCAAGAAGGCGGGAATAGATAACGCCACTGTTGCTATTTATGGCTGTGATAATTTCGTTATTGATAATATCGATATGGTCAATAGCGCCGGAATGTTGATTGGCTACGGCGTAATAAAGGGTGACTATCTGTCGATCCCGCAAAACTTCAAGCTCAACGATATACGCCTGGATAATCGCCAGCTTGCGTACAAATTGCGCGGAATACAAATTTCCTCCGGTAATGCCACCTCGTTCGTCGCCATCACCAATGTGGAGATGCAGCGCGCTACGCTTGAGCTGCACAACAAACCTCAGCACCTCTTTTTACGTAATATCAACGTGATGCAGGAAGCTGAGGTAGGGCCGGCGCTGACAATGAACTTCGATTTACGCAAAGATGTTCGAGGGAAGTTTATGGCGAAGGATGAGACGCTGCTGTCGCTGGCAAACATCAAAGCGGTGAATGAAAAGGGACAAAGCTCGGTGGATATCGACCGGGTCGATCAGCATGTGGTGAATACGGAACGGCTGAATTTTGCGCTCCCGCACAGATAATCGACGGATTGTTATTTTGCGATTATTCCTGGAGCAAAAAAGCGATCAATTCAGATTACAACTACTGTAATTTGTGATGCTAACGGGTAACATCGGTCCAGAATTACAGCAAAACGTACTGGCGAAAACAGGTTAAAGAGCTATAATTCGTCAACCATTTTAAGGTGGAAGAAATAATGATTAATTTGAAAGCAGTCATTCCGGTAGCAGGTCTGGGCATGCACATGCTGCCAGCCACAAAAGCCATTCCAAAAGAGATGCTGCCGATCGTCGACAAGCCGATGATTCAATACATCGTCGATGAGATTGTTGCTGCAGGGATCAAAGAAATCGTCCTGGTTACGCACTCTTCCAAAAATGCGGTAGAGAACCACTTCGACACCTCTTACGAACTCGAAGCGTTGCTTGAGCAGCGCGTGAAGCGTCAGCTGCTGGCAGAGGTTCAGTCGATCTGTCCTCCTGGCGTAACCATCATGAACGTGCGTCAGGCGCAGCCGCTGGGTTTGGGCCACTCGATTCTGTGCGCGCGTCCGGTCGTGGGTGATAATCCATTTATCGTTGTTCTTCCAGATATCATCATCGATACCGCGTCTGCGGATCCGCTGCGCTATAACCTCGCCGCGATGGTGGCTCGCTTCAATGAAACGGGCCGCAGCCAGGTGCTGGCGAAACGCATGGATGGCGATCTGTCCGAGTACTCTGTTATCCAGACTAAAGAAGCGCTGGAGACAGAAGGGCAGGTGAGCCGCATCGTTGAGTTTATCGAGAAACCGGATCAGCCGCAGACGCTGGATTCTGACCTGATGGCTGTGGGCCGCTATGTTCTGAACGCCGATATCTGGGCCGAGCTGGAAAAAACCGAGCCAGGCGCCTGGGACCGTATCCAGTTAACCGATGCGATTGCAGAACTGGCGAAGAAACAGTCCGTTGATGCGATGCTGATGACCGGCGACAGCTACGATTGCGGCAAGAAAATGGGGTATATGCAGGCCTTTGTGAACTACGGGCTGCGTAACCTGAAGGAAGGCGCGAAGTTCAGAAGCCGGATTGAGAAGCTGCTGGCTAACGACTGATACGCATTTTATTGCGCGGGTCGAATGTCGATGAACGACAGCAATCCCTCATATGGACGGTATGGTCCTGGTGAGTGGGTGCTGTCGTTTTTTTTATAAAAAATGATACATTACAGGCAGTTATAGTATGTAGTTTTGTTTCTTTACTTAACGATTTTTGCTTGTTTCTACTTTCAATTAGGACGACAATTGTCACCACATTTGCGATTGGTCCGGTAAGCGATCTTTCTGGTTTTGATCGTAAAGACTCACACGTCTTGATTATTCTCAGTGCACTGGTAGCTGTAAAGCCAGGGGCGGTAGCGTGGGAAAATGCCCTTGCGGGCCTGGGTTACAATCTCTTCAATTGTAGCAACCTATATGTTGATATTTTCTGGTGAAAAAACATGTTTGATAATAAAACGATTCTGGTAACTGGCGGCACGGGTTCTTTTGGCAATAAGTTTGTTCGCATGACGCTTGAAAAATATAATCCTAAGAAGATTATTATTTATTCACGTGATGAAATGAAACAGTGGGAAATGGCTAAACATTTCAAAGATGAAAGTCGTATCCGCTTCTTCATTGGTGATGTGCGCGATAAAGACCGTCTGTACCGTGCGCTGGATGGTGTTGATTTCGTGGTGCATGCTGCAGCTACTAAAATCGTACCTACCGCAGAATACAACCCATTCGAATGTGTAAAAACCAACATCAATGGCGCAATGAACGTTATCGATGCCTGTATTGATAAAGGTATTGAGCGCGTGGTTGCACTGTCTACCGACAAAGCAAGTAGCCCAGCAAACCTGTACGGTGCAACTAAGCTGGCCTCTGACAAGCTGTTTGTCGCCGGTAACTCTTATTCTGGCGCCACCAAAACCCGCTTTGCCGTCGTTCGTTACGGTAACGTGATGGGTTCCCGCGGTTCCGTTATTCCTTTCTTCCTGTCCATCAAAGACAAAGGTGAACTGCCAATCACTGATGACCGCATGACCCGCTTCATGATCACCCTGGAGCAGGGCGTTGAGCTGGTATGGCATGCCTTCAATGATATGGAAGGCGGCGAGATCTACGTTAAGAAAATCCCTTCAATGAAAGTGACTGATGTTGCAACAGCCGTTGCGCCAGATGCTGCTCAGAAAGTGATTGGTATTCGTCCTGGTGAAAAACTGCATGAGCAGATGATCAGTGCTGAAGATGCGCACTACACCTATGAGTATCCGGAACACTTTAAAATTCTGCCTGCAATCCATAACTGGTGCGATTCCCCAGAGCGTATTAAGGATGGCAAGCGCGTTCCAGAAGGCTTCGTTTACGAGAGTGATAGCAATGCAGAATGGATGAGCATTGAAGAGCTGCGTCAATGGATTGATGATAATCGTGAAAAAGTAGGCAATATCTAATGAAATTTATCCCCTATGGACGGCAGGATATCTCTGATGAAGATATCAATGCAGTAGTGGGCGTACTGAAGTCTGATTTCTTGACTCAGGGGCCATGTGTTCCACAGTTCGAGCAGGCCATCGCTGATTACGTCGGCGTTAAGCACGCCGTTGCGGTAAACAGTGCAACGTCTGCACTTCATATTGCATGCCTGGCACTGGGGCTGAAAAAAGGTGACTGGCTGTGGACATCGCCTAATACCTTCGTGGCTTCGGCAAACTGTGGGCTCTATTGCGATGCAAATGTAAGCTTCGTGGATATCGATCCGCAGACTTACAACATGAGCGTTGAAGCGCTGAAAACCAAACTCATTGCGGCGAAAGCAGAAGGCAAGTTACCTAAAATTGTTGTACCGGTGGCATTTGCTGGACAGTCATGCGATATGGAAGCGATCCATCAGCTTTCGAAAGAGTATGGTTTTGCCATTATTGAAGATGCATCGCATGCCATCGGCGGCAACTACCAGGGGGCCAAAATTGGCAACTCCCGTTTTGCTGATATCACCATTCTGAGCTTCCACCCGGTTAAGATTATCACCACGGCGGAAGGCGGTATGGCGCTGACGAACAATGATGCACTGGCTGAAAGCATGCAGCTTTTCCGCAGCCACGGCATTACGCGTGACGGCGATAAAATGACTAAAGCGTCTGAAGGTGGTTGGTACTACCAGCAGGTTGATCTTGGTTTGAACTACCGCATGACCGAACTGCAGGCGGCGCTGGGTGTGACCCAGCTCAAGCGTATTGATGGATTTGTGGCGCGCCGTCATGAACTCGCAAAACGTTATCATACTGCGTTTGATGGCATTCCCGTGTCGACACCTCTGCAAGCAGAAAGTGGCTACAGTGCATTACATCTTTACCCGTTAACGGTAAACGATCCTACCATGCGCAAGCCATTATTCGATCACCTGCGTGAAAAAGGGATTGGTGTTAACGTTCACTACATTCCCGTTCACACTCAACCGTATTATGAGCAGTTAGGGCATAAAGCAGGGGATTATCCGGTCGCGGAGGATTACTACGCGCGCGCAATTAGCATTCCTATGTACTCCACGTTGACAGATGAAGAGCAGGATTACGTCATCCAGTGCATTCGGGAGTTCTTTTAAATGAATGTGGCAATCATTCCTGCGCGTGGCGGCAGTAAACGTATTCCACGCAAAAACATTAAAGAATTTTGTGGGAAACCAATGATTGCCTGGTCCATTGAAGCCGCTCAAAAGAGCGGCGTCTTTGATCGAATCATTGTGTCAACAGATGATGAAGAGATTGCTGAGGTTGCGCGTGAATACGGTGCAGAAGTGCCTTTTATGCGCCCAGCAGAGCTGTCGAATGACTATGCGGGTACGATCCCTGTAATTCATCATGCTGCTGACTGGCTTATTAATCACGGCTATACGATTGATTTTGTATGCTGTATTTATGCTACTGCGCCATTTATCCGCGCCGAGGATATTGTTCGTGGCCTGTCTATACTGCGTGAACAGCAAGGTGATTACGCTTTCACTATTACAAAATTCCCTTATCCGATTCAAAGGGCACTGAAAGTTAGCAACGAACAGCGTATCAGCATGTTTTCGCCAGAAATGTTCAATGTTCGTTCTCAAGACCTGGAAGAGTCGTGGCACGATGCCGGGCAGTTTTACTGGGGTACCTCCCACGCCTGGTTAAATGAAAAGCCGATTTTTAGTGCAAATTCCTTCTCAATAGAACTTCCACGAGAGCGAGTTCAGGATATTGATACTCCAGAAGACTGGCGCGTAGCAGAGTGGTTGTTTAAAGCCATGGAGTTTAAAAATGAATGTGTTTCTGCGGGCTGATTCATCGCTTTCCATAGGCTCAGGCCATATAATGAGATGTCTCAACCTTGCTCACGCTTTAAAAAAAGCCGGAGCACAGTGCTACTTCATTTGTAAAGACCACCGTGGAAACATCCTGGAAAAAATCTTCCAGGAAAACTTTCTGGTAAAAGTTATCTCGGTTGTTGAGCAAACAGACTCATATATTCGTGATGAAAAGTCATGGTTAAATGGTAGTCAGGCTGATGATGCCAGTAAGTTTATCGAGTTAGTGCTCGAGAGTGGTACTGATCCGGACATTATTATCGTTGATCATTATTCCTTAGATAGCGATTGGGAAACTATAGTTAAAGCTCATTTCCCAAATGCTCGCTTAGTGGTTATCGACGATCTGTGTAATCGTCCGCATTGTTGTGATCTACTCATTGACCAAACCTACCAGCGTAGAGCCGAAGAATATGTTCATTTAAATCAGAGTAATTGCAGGATTCTTACTGGTACAAAATATGCGTTAATCAATCCAGTCTTTTCTCAGAGTAGAAATAAATCAATTTCAGATAAAGCAAATATCACCGAACCCAAAAAACTAATGTTAACAATGGGGGGGGTTGATGCTCACAACGTCACTGGAAAGATACTTGAGTTTCTGGAACAGTTGGCTTTTAGCTGTATTGAAAAAATAACAGTCATATTAGGAGCAGCCTGTCCGCATTTTGCAGTAATAAGCGCGTTGGCACAAAACTCTCAATACAGAATTGAAATATTGACGAATGTTTCGAACATGGCTGAGCTAATGTCCGAGCACGACTTTGCTATAGGAGCCTTGGGCGGGACTACCTGGGAGCGCTGTGTTATGGGGTTACCCGCCGTGAATGTTGCCATAGCAGATAATCAGAAAACAATAGCTAGCAACCTGGCAGGGGCTGGGGCGATAGTGCTCAATGCGGAGGATTTTAATATTTCCGACCTTCGTTCTGCACTTACTCATTTGATTGCTCATTATCACGAGCAGCGTCTCCTTGTTCTAGACATTTGTGATGGTCAAGGACTGATCAGGGTTATCCAGGAAATGATTCTTATGCCTGCAAAAGATGGAACGAATGTGACTCTTCGTCAGGCAACATCCGATGATATTGATTTTGTTTATCAGATTCAATGTGAGCCGAAAACACGACAGTATGCACGCAATCCTAATATTCCTGAATATGAAGATCATGTAAACTGGATGCAGCGTAAGTTGAATGACAGTGAGTCTTATTTTTATATCATTGAACATTCTGATTCATGTGGCGTCATCCGGTTAGATCCCGTTGAAAACACTGCCGCCAAATATGAAATATCAATCTTTTTAACTTCAGGAAGTCACGGCAAGGGCATTGCGAGTGCGGCGATAAAACGTGCGTTAATGCTACATCATAATATAACAATACTGGCAACTGTACTACCAGATAATTATTCATCACATAAATTGTTTGAGCACCTAGGATTTTTTAAAATATCTCCCAGCGAATATATTAGCGAGAAAAAAATGAACGAATTTATAACAATTGATGGTCGTAAAATTGGTAAAGATCATCCTCCTTATATAATTGCCGAGCTTTCAGCCAACCATAATGGTGACATTGATCGTGCATTTAAGATCATGGAAGAAGCGAAAGCTGCAGGTGCTGATGCCATCAAATTACAAACTTATCGTGCGGATACAATTACCATTGATTGTGATACAGAAGATTTTCAAATCCATGGTGGTTTGTGGGATGGTCAGACGCTTTTCAATTTATATAAAGGCGCACAAATGCCATGGGAATGGCACAAGCCACTGTTTGATAGAGCAAAACAGCTTGGTATTACTATTTTCAGTAGTCCATTTGATTTTACAGCTGTCGACTTGCTTGAAGAGTTAGGGGCTCCGGCGTATAAGATTGCCTCATTTGAGGCGATTGATTTGCCGTTAATCAAATACGTAGCCAAAACTGGCAAACCAATGATTATATCAACAGGCATGGCAGACGAGCAGGAAATTCAGGAAGCGATTACAGCTGCTCGCGAAGGGGGATGCAAGGAGCTCGTCGTTTTACACTGTGTAAGTGGCTATCCAGCTCCGGCAGAAGATTATAATCTTGCAACCATACCTGATATGGCTGAGCGATTTGGTGTTATTACTGGTCTTTCCGATCATACCATTGATAATACAACAGCAGTTGCATCTGTAGTCCTTGGTGCCAACGTCATCGAAAAACACGTTACTTTGGATCGTAATGGCGGTGGGCCGGATGACAGTTTCTCACTTGAACCTGCTGAGCTCGTTGCACTTTGCCGGGATGCAAAAACTGCGTGGCAAGCTTTAGGGCGCGTAAATTATGAACGCAAAGAAAGCGAAAAAGGGAATGTAAAGTTCCGTCGCTCACTTTATGTTGTTAAGGATGTCAAAAAAGGTGAAAAACTGACCGGCGAAAATGTTAAGAGCATTCGTCCTGGCTACGGTCTGGCACCAAAATATTACGACGAAGTTATAGGAAAAATCGCTACTCAAGATATAGTGAAAGGCACTCCGCTTCAGGACGATCATTTTTGATTTAGTAATAAGCCAAGGATGGCATGTTGGTCTTAAGGTGGTCTGATGTTTTTGAAAATAAAAGTACCAACACATTTTTTTGATTTGTTATTAAGAATAGCAGCACTCGGCGGCAAGTTTTTATTGATGATGGCCATTGCAAGGTTCTTAACAGTCAAAGATGTCGGCAATTATGGATTGTATGTTAGTATAATCGTCATCTCTCTTTATTTTGTTGGTTTGGATTTTTATGTGTTTTCTACACGAGAAATTTTAGATCCACAAATTAAGAAAAAAATAGGCAGCATATTATTTAATCAGGTTGTGTTTTTCATTTTTAGCTATGTACTTCTCGCGGCGTTATGGCCCGGGTTACTGACATTATCAGCTATTACCGGGGTGGGTGGGTTACTATTTCTGCTGACAGTATCTGAGCATCTTTCACAAGAATGTTATCGTATACTCATTATTAAAGAAAAAATAACGCTTGCCAATTTTTTATTGTTTGTCAGATCTGGCATATGGTGTTATCTATGCGTGCCACTACTCTATTTCGGAATGGTTAATCTAGAACAAATTTTTTATTTATGGCTTGTTTTTTCTGCAATTTCAGTAATCATCGGTGTAAAATTTATATTGCATTTCGAATCCATATCAATTTCCGATTTCAAAATTGATATTAAGTGGTTAATGCGTGGTATCAAAACATCATTTTTATTCTTCATGGGTACCCTTTGTTTACGCGCAATTAACTATTTAGACAAAGTCATAGCAGTTCATTTTATTACAACACCAAAACTAGGTGTTTACGTTTTTTTCTTTGGAGTATCTGCTGCGGTTCAGGCAATAATAGATGTGTTAGTCGTAACAAGATACTATCCTTCGCTTGTTAGGGCTATCCAGGAACAAAATCTAGAAGAATCTAAGAAGGCATTTGATAAGTTTAAGAAAAAAATGCTTTACTATAATTTTGGACTTTTTATCATCTCAATTCCGGCCTGTTATATGATGATTAAGCTAACAGGCAAGATGGAATACATAGATAATTTCTTATGGTATATATTGATAGTTATATCATTATCCTTATTAAATATCTCGATGCCATATCATTATGCGTTGTACTCGAAGAAAAAAGATTCATCGTTAATTATTATTAATGCCTTGGCATTACTGATTTTTACTATCGCCTCGTTTGTTTTTGTCAACATGCTACCTAATAGCGGAATGCTTCCAGTTCTAATTGGTTTGATTTCCTCTAATCTCTTCATACTCATAACTAAATATTTTATCTTTCTTAAGGAGTTCAATGGTGAAGGGCATCATCTTAATTAATAACGCAATTTTCTCTCCTGTATTTAAGAGATTGGCGATAGAATTAAAAAATAAAAATGTTGATATTACCATTGTAACGGATAGCGATTTTTCCATTAGAAAATATAAGTTGGATGAAATAGGCTGCGAAATTATTTGTTTTGAACGTTATGCATATGAATCAAAAACTGGACGTCAAGAATTAACAAGTCAGTACGATAGTTGGAATATTCACGCTGATTATGACCGTGATAACTATTATCATTCTGTAAAATCAAATAATAAGAATTTCTGGGGTGAAACCTCAAAGGAATTGTACGATTTTTTTGAGAAGATCTTCATTAATGATACGTTTGATTTTATTTTTTATGAAAATGTTTCTAATGGTTTGGCTTATACTGCAAACAAGGTAGCCGAAAAGTACAATGTTCAATATTTAGGTCTGACTGCAAGTAGACTACCAGGTAAATCGTTATTCTCATCATTGGATGATCGTTTATCGCAGGAAATAATTCAGTGTTTGACGCAACAGCCTGAAATGAGCCCAGAAAAATACACCGAGATTAAGAACTATGTAACTAATATTCATCATATACAGCCTGATTATATGAAAAATAATGGTCTTTCATCCATTAATTTTATGAGTAAAATTTTCAAAAAACGTGACTTTACATTTATTATAGAAACTATTCGTCAAACATTTGTTGGAAAAAATGTTCTTTTCCAAGTTGGGAACCCACTTCTCAAAAGTTTTTATATGAATTTCAGAGAGATAAAACGTTGGTTTTGTGTAAAAAAGATCAAAAATCTATTTAATGAAGATCTCACTTCACAACCTTTTTATCTTTATCCTCTCCATTATCATCCGGAATCATCGACTTCGATCCTGGCGAAGTTTTATGATGAATATAATCTTATTCGTAATCTTGCATTTAGTCTCCCACACGGTAAATTTCTAGTTGTGAAAGATCACATTTCTGCAACTGGATATGAAGGTCTGGAGTTTTATAAAAAAATATTAAAATTGCCAAATGTTAAATTAGCAAATCCTAATTTAAATTCTAAAGAGTTAATAAAAAAATCGCTAGGTGTTTTCACCTTAACGAGTACTGTAGGTTATGAAGCAGTGTTAATGAACAAACCTGTGATAGTATTTGGTGATGTTTTTTATATGGGGCATCCATTAGTTTACCAATGCCAAGGCTACGGAGACATAGATAATGCCTTTGAACACATTAATCTTAATTTTAATGCAGATTACAGCGAGTATAACATAAAATATGTGGGCGCCTATGATGCTCTATGCTTCCCGCTAACAATCAACTACGCGACTGACCCAGGCGCTGACTTTATTGATAATGTCAGTACACAAATATTGCGAAAATTGAAGGTCCGCTAGATGCTAATGTTGTGGTGTTGGGTATGTCTCTTCTTTATGAGTTATATTGTTCACGGCTCAGATATTCTTAACCTTGCTATTGTTTTAGGTTATATATTTGTGTTGTTTTACTTTTTAGTGAAAAAAGAATCCTTTTTTATTATTAGTAGCTTCTTCTTGTGGTCAATATTAACTACTGCAATTAGTGGGTTAATCCTTGAGACTGGCGTTTTTTTGCCGGAGTTAGGAGAGGTTTCGACTCTGAATGGTGCAACTTCCATTAATGTTAGCCTGGCAGTAATAACTCTACTTATCACCTCAAATGTTTATGTTTTCTTAAACTCACGTATTAAGGTAGAAATTAATACATCCTATTTGGTTAATTCTCTAATTGAAAAAATTTATCCTGTATTTGTTGCTTTAGCCACTATATTCGTAATTTTTTTATTTATTAAATACGGAAAGCCAAGTGATTATGGTCAGGATAGATTTTATTACTGGAACAATATAGCTCCTTCTTGGGGGAATCTTGTAAGACTATTTGTAGAACAGTCTGTTTTTATTCTTGGTTGTATCTATGCAAAGAATAAGAAAAAAACTATACTTGCCTTGTTTGTTTTAGGATTACTTTCACAAATCCTTGTCGGTGAAAAATTTACTGGCATTTTCCAAATGCTGCTTTTCTTCGCTGTAAGTTTTCTAATAGCATCAAATAGTGTGATAAGTAAAAAAATATTTTCCTTTAAAAATATGATTTTATTTTCATGCTTAGGTTTCATTTTTTTAGTCCTTGTTTGGACGAGTTATTTCTCACTGTCTGGCGATAGTACGCTTGCATACGAATCCCTTAAAACACGAATTGCGGCGCAAAGTCAGTTATGGTGGGCGCTAACAGAAAATGGGGCATCGGCAAACTTTACCATTTCCAGTTTATTTGTTAATTTATTTGGTATTGGGGCGTTGCCGGAAAATACTGGAATGTCGTATTTAATGGGGCTCGTTATGCCTCAGCATTTATTCAATGTTTATCAGGAAGCTGGCATTGCATTAACAATGGCATTTCCTGCAAACATTTTACTTTTCTTCGGCCCATTCATGTCATTATTGATATGTTTGATTCTTGCTGTTTTTCTGGCTCTAGCACTGTGGTTTACAGCATATACGCTTAGAAATAAAGATTATATTTTATTATATATAGCAATGAAGGTATTCAATATTGCCATTCAATTTGTTTTAATGGGCAGGGTTTATCTTCTATTTGAATGGAAGATTGTACTGTTGTTACTGCCGATTATTTTTGCTTTTGTTGCGCATTCAAAATATAGGGCTGTTAAAGAAAATGCCTGATATATCATTTATCATACCTGTATATAATGTATCTTCTTACATCAAAGATTTTTTCAAACCTTTTAAGCTTTGTACTATATCCTGTGAAGTTATATTTGTTAATGATGGGTCAACAGATTCATCTGCCGATATACTGCAGCAGCTAGAGAATGAAGACTCCAGAGTAACTGTTATTCACAAACAAAATGGAGGGGTCTCGTCTGCCAGAAATTTAGGAATTAAACTGGCAACAGGTAGATTCATTTCATGTTTAGATCCGGATGACCTCGTTTCACCGAGTCTCTTTAAATGTATTGATTTTTCTCTGAGAGAGTTTCAGGATGTCGATACAATAGTTTACCGTTATGAAAAGTTTAATGATGGTGAGAAACCTAAAGTATTTAGTAATGATGTTGGACACTCCGCTTATAATTATATTCATAAAAACAAACTTTCCACACTGCACAATTACCCGTGGCAAAGAATTGTGAAACGAGAATTCTATCTTGACAACTTCTTCCCGGAAGGAATTATTTATGAAGATTCAGTTACGATTCCTATATTAAATGCTAAGGCTAGAGTAGTTCTAGAAATAGATGTTGTACTTTATTACTACCGGGTGCGTAAAGATTCCTTGACTAATTTTAACATTCAAAAAAATATGGAATTAGTTACAGCTTTGTCTTTGCTTGAAGATAAAGTTGCAATGCAACCTGATTATAGACAAAATCTTTATTCCTGTGTCGCACACCTGTCTAGAAGTGCATTGGTTATATTGACCAAAATGTCAAAATCAAATAGCTCAGTTGCCATATTTAAAAACAACCATAGAATAATTTTCTCTAAGTTTAGTCGATATCCACTTTCAGTAATATTGAGCAGCAACGCTAGTCCTATCGACAGGTTTTGTTTTGTGCTGCTCAAAATGCACCTTGTAGGGTTCTTGTGTTTTAAACTTATATATAAAATTATTAGCAAATAAATGGTCATGATGATAAGTTTTGCTGTCATGCCCGTGATGTATATTTAAAGGTAATAAATGAAAGTATTCGTGGTGTCACATAAATATTATGAATTTCCTATAAATCAAAAATATGTACCTCTAAAAGTTGGATTGTCAAAAGAGAGTCTTGCTTCAAGTTATGAGCAAGATTCCACCGGCGACAACATCGCCCATCTGAATCCATCCTTCTGCGAACTCACCGCAGCCTATTGGATCTGGAAAAACGTTCAGGAAGAGGTTGTTGGCCTTGCACACTATCGTCGCTATTTTGCCTCCTCCACGAGCAACCTGACGGTAAAGGGCAAGCGTATTGCGTCTCCAGAAGAGATGGCGGATATGCTCAAAAGTGCTGATATTCTGGTAGCAAAACCACGCAACTATTTCATCACCAGTATTAAAAGCCATTATATCCACGCTCACCATGAGTCCGACTATACTCAGCTTCGTGACGAAATTGTTTTTCAGCAGCCTGATTATGTCGCCGATTTCGACCATGTTATGGGCGGAACCAAAATCAGCCTCTACAACATGTTCGTCTGTAAAAAATCATTGATTGACGAGTATTTTGCCTGGCTCTTCCCGCTGCTGTTCGCGCTGGAACAAAAAATAGATTACCAAAATTATGATGCGTACCAAAAACGCGTATTTGGCTTTATGGCAGAAAGACTTTTCAACGTATGGCTTCATCATCAGCGCGATCGGCTGACCATAAAATATATGCCGGTGGTCAATATTGATGGTGAGAACTTGCTTTTGAAAGGTATTGGATTATTAAAACGACATTTTTGGGGAACAAAATGACAGTCGCTATTGTTGGTGCAGGTATCTCTGGGGCCGTTATCGCCAGGCTGTTAGCTGAGCAAGGAATATCATCCGTTGTTTTTGATAAGCGCTCGCATATCGCAGGTAACTGCCATTCTGAACGTGATCCGCAGACGAATGTAATGTTACACGTTTACGGCCCCCATATCTTCCATACGGACGATAAAGAAGTCTGGGATTTCGTGAATGATTATTCAGAATTTATGCCTTACACCAACCGTGTAAAGGCTGTCTACAAAGGCAACGTTTATCTGCTGCCTGTTAACCTGCACACCATTAACCAGTTCTTCAATAAAACGCTGCGTCCGGATGAAGCTCGCGCCTTCATCGAATCTAAAGCGGATAAATCTATCGTTGACCCGCAGAACTTCGAAGAACAGGCAATCAGTATGATTGGCCGGGAGCTTTATGAAGCATTCTTCCGGGGCTATACGCGTAAGCAGTGGGGCGTTGAACCGACTGAATTGCCGGCAAGCATTCTGAAACGCCTCCCATTGCGTTTCAACTACAATGATAACTACTTCAACCACAAGTATCAGGGCATGCCTAAAGAGGGCTATACCGATATGGTCGCAAAAATTCTCGACCATGAACTGATCGAGGTGAGGACCGATACTGAGTTTTCTGCGGATGAAGGCGATGCCTACCAGCACGTATTTTGGTCTGGTGCACTTGATGGATACTTTAACTTTAGCGAAGGGCGTCTCGGCTATCGTACCCTGGATTTCGAAAAGTTCTCTGCTGAAGGCGATTATCAAGGGACGGCGGTTATTAACTACTGTGAAGAAGATGTGCCTTACACTCGTATCACCGAGCATAAGCATTTTTCTCCGTGGGAATCTCACGAAAATACCACGTGCTACCGTGAGTTCAGCCGTTTGTGCACGGAAAACGACGTTCCTTATTACCCAATTCGCATGGTGAAGGAAAAAGAGTTGCTCAACCGTTACCTGGATAAAGCTCAGGCGCTCAGTAACACCACGTTTGTTGGACGCCTGGGCACATATCGCTATCTGGATATGGACGTTACTATTCGCGAAGCCATTGACGTTGCCAAAAAATATCTCGAATGCCAAAGAAATCAGGAGCCAATGCCTGTATTTAATATTAATCCTCGTTAATCTCAGGTGTTGTCATGGATACGGATAATTTTTTGAATAAATATAACCCGTTGCTATGCAAGGTTTTTCTGGCAGCCTCGGATTTTATTTTTTTTAATATCTCTCTCGCGCTTTCCATCGGCTGCGTGTACTGGATCTTCAACGATCTGTATCGGTTTATCCCGGACAATCAGCTGGAGATGCGTATCATCTCCCACGTCGTTTTAAGCGTGATCTGCGTGGGATGGTTCTGGGTTCGGTTGCGGCACTATTCTTATCGCAAACCATTCTGGTTTGAGTTAAAGGAAATCATCCGCACAATCGTTATTTTTGCCGTCTTTGATCTGGCCCTTGTGGCCTTTTCTAAATGGCAATTTTCCCGATATGTGTGGGTTTTTTGCTGGACCTTTGCATTAATCTTGCTGCCATTCTTCAGAGCCATGACCAAACATCTTCTGAATCGTCTTGGTATCTGGAAGAAAAAAACGGTCATCATTGGAAGCGGGAGTAATGCTGTAGAGGCTTATTTCGCTTTACAGAGCGAAGAAATGTTAGGTTTTGATGTCGTCGCATTTTTCGACGAGGAATCAACAGAGCCGATGCTGCAGGGGCTGCCCGTTCTGCGCGATCCTAATATTCTTTGGGAGATGAAGAAAACCGGTGATATCCATTTCATCGTTGCCTTTGAAATGGAAAACAGCGATAAAACGATGAACTGGCTGCGAGAACTGTCTAAGAAGGATTGTCGATCGGTGACGGTCATTCCTTCTCTGCGCGGGCTGCCGCTATATAATACCGATATGTCATTCATCTTTAGCCATGAAGTGATGCTGTTACGGATCCATAATAATCTGGCAAAACGTACCTCTCGCTTCCTGAAGCGCACGTTCGATATCGTTTGTTCCTCACTGATCATCCTTATTTCGTCGCCACTGCTTATTTACCTTTGGTACAAGGTCACTCGCGACGGTGGACCGGCAATCTATGGGCATATGCGCGTCGGTAGGCATGGCAAACTGTTTCCATGCTATAAATTCCGTTCGATGGTGATGAACTCTCAGGAAGTCCTGCAAAAACTTCTCGATTCAGATCCTGCCGCTCGTGAAGAGTGGGATCGTGATTTTAAGTTAAAAAATGATCCCCGAATCACTTCAGTCGGACGCTTTATCCGGAAAACGAGCCTGGATGAACTGCCTCAGTTATTCAATGTTCTTAAAGGACAAATGAGCCTGGTGGGGCCACGTCCCATTATTTCGGAAGAGCTGCCGCGCTATGATGATAATGTCGACTATTACCTGATGGCGAAGCCCGGCATGACGGGTTTGTGGCAGGTAAGCGGTCGTAACGACGTAGATTACGATACGCGCGTCTACTTTGATTCCTGGTACGTCAAGAACTGGTCGCTTTGGAATGACATCGCAATTTTGTTCAAAACAGTGAAAGTCGTTCTTCATCGTGATGGTGCATATTAATGCACCAATAATAGGGTTTTATACCCATTAAGTTCATTCTTAAGAAGACATCTATTGCTACCTTCTGGCCTCTATCCTGAGTTAACATGTTCTTCACTTTACCCGCCGGCTCCGTTACGGCGGGGTATCCACACCTGACAGGAGTATGTAATGTCCAAGCAACAGATCGGCGTTGTCGGTATGGCAGTGATGGGGCGCAACCTGGCGCTCAACATCGAAAGCCGTGGTTATACCGTCTCCGTTTTCAACCGCTCCCGTGAAAAAACTGAAGAAGTGATTGCCGAAAACCCAGGCAAGAAACTGGTTCCTTTCTATACGGTTAAAGAGTTCGTTGAGTCCCTGGAAACGCCTCGTCGTATCCTGTTAATGGTGAAAGCGGGCGCAGGTACCGATGCAGCAATCGACTCCCTGAAACCTTATCTGGATAAAGGCGACATCATCATTGATGGCGGCAATACCTTCTTCCAGGACACCATCCGTCGTAACCGTGAGCTCTCTGCTGAAGGCTTTAACTTCATCGGTACCGGTGTGTCCGGTGGTGAAGAAGGCGCTCTGAAAGGCCCATCTATTATGCCTGGCGGCCAGAAAGAAGCGTACGAGCTGGTTGCACCTATCCTGACCAAAATTGCTGCCGTCGCTGAAGACGGTGAGCCATGCGTCACCTACATCGGTGCCGACGGCGCAGGTCATTACGTTAAGATGGTTCACAACGGTATCGAATACGGCGATATGCAGCTGATTGCTGAGGCCTATTCCCTGCTGAAAGGCGGTCTGAACCTGACCAACGAAGAGCTGGCTGAAACCTTCACCGAATGGAATAAGGGCGAGCTGAACAGCTACCTGATCGACATCACCAAAGATATCTTCACCAAGAAAGATGAAGACGGTAAATACCTGGTTGATGTGATTCTGGATGAAGCGGCAAACAAAGGCACCGGCAAATGGACCAGCCAGAGTTCTCTGGACCTCGGTGAACCGCTGTCTCTGATCACCGAATCCGTCTTTGCGCGCTATATCTCTTCCCTGAAAGAGCAGCGCGTTGCGGCATCCAAAGTGCTGTCTGGCCCGCAGGCTAAACCAGCGGGTGAAAAAGCGGAATTCGTTGAGAAAGTTCGTCGTGCGCTGTACCTGGGTAAAATCGTCTCTTATGCACAGGGCTTCTCTCAGCTGCGTGCCGCTTCTGACGAAAACAACTGGGACCTGAACTACGGCGAAATCGCGAAGATCTTCCGCGCTGGCTGCATCATTCGCGCGCAGTTCCTGCAGAAAATCACCGATGCCTACGCAGAAAATGCGGGCATTGCGAACCTGCTGCTGGCTCCGTACTTCAAAAAAATCGCGGACGAATATCAGCAGGCGCTGCGTGACGTCGTTGCTTACGCTGTGCAGAACGGTATTCCGGTTCCGACCTTCTCCGCTGCGGTGGCGTACTACGACAGCTACCGTGCTGCGGTACTGCCTGCCAACCTGATTCAGGCGCAGCGCGACTACTTCGGTGCGCACACCTATAAACGTACCGACAAAGAAGGTGTGTTCCACACCGAATGGCTTGATTAATCCGATCTCGGTCTAGCCATTTCACTAAGCCCGGTAGCGATACCGGGCTTTTTTGTCCCGCCCAATCCACTCACTTTTAATGGAATAGATTGCGTGAAAATTCTTGTTACTGGTGGTGCCGGTTTTATCGGCTCTGCTGTCATCCGACATATTATTAGCAATACACGGGATAGCGTTGTTAACGTTGATAAACTGACCTATGCCGGTAACCTGGAATCCTTGCGTGAGGTAAGCGATAGCGACCGTTATGTTTTTGAGCATGCTGACATATGCGATAAAGATGCAATGGAGCGTATTTTTGCTGCTCACCAGCCCGATGCAGTAATGCATCTCGCTGCAGAAAGCCATGTCGATCGTTCAATTACCGGGCCAGCCGCGTTTATCGAAACCAATATTGTTGGCACCTACGTCCTGCTGGAGACCAGCCGTGCCTACTGGGCTTCACTGAATGATGCGGCAAGAAACGCATTCCGTTTTCACCATATCTCAACCGATGAAGTCTACGGTGATTTACCGCATCCAGATGAACGTCACGACGCCGGGCCGTTGCCCATGTTTACGGAAAAAACGTCTTACGCGCCAAGTAGCCCTTATTCCGCATCCAAGGCGTCGAGCGATCATTTAGTGCGCGCATGGACGCGCACATATGGCCTGCCAACGATTGTGACGAACTGTTCAAATAACTACGGGCCTTATCATTTCCCCGAGAAACTTATTCCGCTCGTCATTCTGAATGCGCTGGAAGGCAAACCTCTACCGATTTACGGCAAGGGCGATCAGATCCGCGACTGGTTATACGTGGAAGATCACGCGCGTGCGCTGTATACCGTTGTGACAACGGGAGCCGTGGGGGAAACGTATAATATTGGCGGGTACAACGAGAAGAAAAATATCGAGGTTGTCTACACCATATGCGATCTGCTGGATGAAATCGTACCCAGGGAAATATCCTATCGGGAACAAATTACCTATGTAACTGACCGTCCGGGGCACGACCGCCGCTACGCGATTGACGCTCAAAAAATTAGCGCCGAGCTGGGCTGGAAACCGCAGGAAACCTTTGAAAGCGGCATTCGCAAAACGGTTGAATGGTATTTGAACAATCAGGAATGGGTCTCTAATGTTAAAAGTGGCGCCTATAAAAGCTGGATCGATCAGAATTATGGGGAGCGTAAGTAATGACTAAGCGTAAAGGTATCATTCTGGCCGGCGGCTCCGGTACCCGGCTCTACCCGGTCACGATGGCGGTAAGCAAACAGCTGTTGCCGATTTACGATAAGCCGATGATCTATTATCCGCTATCAACGCTAATGCTTGCCGGCATCAGGGATATCCTGATTATCAGCACGCCACAGGATACGCCCCGTTTTGAGCAACTGCTGGGGGATGGCAGCCAGTGGGGATTGCGTCTGCAGTATAAGGTGCAGCCGAGCCCGGACGGGCTTGCTCAGGCCTTTATCCTTGGCGAAGAGTTTATCGGTGACGATAACTGCGCGCTGGTGTTAGGCGATAACATTTTCTACGGACATGACCTGCCTCGGCTGCTTGAAGGGGCTGCCGGTCAGGAAGAGGGGGCGACCGTGTTCGCCTATCATGTCAGCGATCCGGAACGTTATGGTGTTGTTGAGTTCGACAAAGAAGGCACCGCAATTGGCCTTGAGGAGAAACCTCAGCATCCAAAAAGTAATTACGCCATAACCGGCCTTTATTTTTATGACAATGATGTCATTGAAATGGCCAAGAGCTTGAGCCCGTCGGATAGAGGCGAACTGGAAATCACCGATATCAACCGTCTGTATATGCAGCAGGGGCGACTGTCTGTCGCAATGATGAGACGAGGCTACGCCTGGCTGGACACCGGAACACACCAGAGCATGATTGAGGCGAGTAATTTTATCGCAACAATTGAAGAACGACAGGGGCTTAAAGTTTCATGTCCGGAAGAGATTGCGTTTCGTAGAGGATTTATCGATGCGGAACAGCTTATGCTGCTTGCAGAGCCGCTGAAAAAGACCGGATATGGTCAATATCTGCTTAACCTTACCAAGGGATTAGTCTGATTTGAGCCAGCCCGCTGTTTAACCATTTTAGCTGCCCATAAGCGTTAAGTGCCCCTCTATTGCTGGAAAGCCGGTACTTAAGGCTCTGTTTTGGTAACGGGCGCAGTGGCGTCAACGTATTCACCAGCCCGGCGTGCACCTTGACAGTGAATTGGCATTAGCGATAAAAAACCACCAGTTAATCATTGTGGTGACCCTTTGAATGTCACCAGAAACTCATACTGAAGAAGCCAAACGAATGAAAATAACCATCTCCGGAACAGGCTATGTTGGCCTTTCAAACGGTATCCTGATTGCGCAGCACCATGAAGTGGTCGCGCTGGACATCGTGCAGGCCAAAGTGGATATGCTTAATCAGAAACAATCGCCGATTGTGGATAAAGAGATCCAGGATTATCTTTCAAACAAGCCGCTGAATTTCCGCGCGACGACGGATAAAGAAGATGCCTACCGCGATGCGGATTATGTCATCATCGCCACGCCGACCGACTACGACCCAAAAACGAACTACTTCAACACCTCAACGGTTGAAGCTGTGATCAAGGACGTGATCGCGATTAACCCGAATGCGGTGATGGTTATCAAGTCGACCATTCCGGTAGGTTTCACCCAGTCCATCAAAGAGAAGTTTGGTATCGATAATATCTTCTTCTCGCCAGAGTTTCTGCGCGAGGGCAGGGCGTTATACGATAACCTGCACCCGTCCCGTATCGTGATTGGTGAACGCTCCGAGCGTGCAGAGCGTTTTGCTGCGCTGCTGCAGGAAGGCGCGGTTAAGAAAGATATTGCGGTACTGTTCACCGACTCTACCGAAGCCGAGGCGATTAAGCTGTTTGCCAACACCTATCTGGCGATGCGCGTGGCTTACTTCAACGAACTGGACAGCTACGCCGAGAGCCTGGGGCTCAACACGCGTCAGATTATTGAAGGCGTCTGTCTGGACCCGCGCATTGGCAATCACTATAACAACCCGTCATTCGGTTACGGCGGTTACTGTCTGCCGAAAGATACCAAACAGCTGCTGGCAAACTATCAGGCCGTGCCAAACAATCTGATTTCGGCGATTGTTGATGCGAACCGCACGCGCAAGGATTTCATCTCTGATTCGATTCTCGCTCGCCATCCGAAAGTCGTGGGCGTGTACCGTCTGATCATGAAGAGCGGTTCCGATAACTTCCGCGCCTCTTCCATTCAGGGGATCATGAAGCGTATTAAGGCCAAAGGCGTTCAGGTTATTATCTATGAGCCAGCGATGCAGGAAGACGAGTTCTTCCATTCACGTGTGATTCGCGATCTGGATGCCTTCAAGAAAGAAGCGGATGTGATCATCTCTAACCGCATGGCTGAAGAGCTGGCGGACGTGGCGGATAAGGTTTATACCCGCGATCTCTTTGGCAGCGACTGATATTCAGTCTGCAGCACATAAAAAACCCGGCTATCAGGCCGGGTTTTTTGTTTTAGACCTTGTAGAAGTCGCGGTACCAGTCGACAAACTTCTTCACCCCGTCCTTGACGGTCGTTTGCGGTTTAAAGCCTACCACGTCGTAAAGCGGCTTAGTGTCCGCGCTGGTTTCCAGAACATCGCCAGGCTGAATAGGCATCATGTTTTTGTCGGCTTCTTTACCCAGCGCTTCTTCCAGGGCGGTAATGTAATCCATCAGTTCTACAGGGGAACTGTTACCGATGTTGTACACGTGATAAGGCGCGGAGCTGGATGCCGGAGAACCGGTTTCGACGGTCCAGTCAGGATTGGCCTGCGGAATCACGTCCTGGAGACGAATAATCGCCTCAACGATATCGTCGATGTAGGTAAAGTCGCGCTTCATCTTGCCGTAGTTGTATACGTCGATGCTTTTCCCTTCAATCATCGCTTTGGTGAATTTAAACAGCGCCATGTCCGGGCGACCCCAGGGGCCATATACGGTAAAGAAACGCAGGCCGGTGGTCGGCAGGTTGTACAGATGCGAATAGGTATGCGACATCAGCTCGTTGGCTTTTTTGGTTGCTGCGTACAGCGAAACCGGATGGTCTACCGAGTCATCCGTTGAGAACGGCATCTTGCGATTGAGGCCGTACACGGAGCTTGATGATGCATAAAGCAGGTGCTGAACCTTGTTGTGGCGACAGCCTTCCAGAACGTTGAGATGCCCAATCAGGTTGGCATCTGCGTAAGCGTGCGGGTTTTCCAGAGAGTAGCGAACGCCAGCCTGTGCGGCCAGGTGAATCACGCGATCGAATTTCTCATCCGCAAACAGCGCCGCCATGCCTTCACGGTCTGCCAGGTCAAGCTTGTGGAATGTGAAATTGTCAGATTTCAACAGGTCCAGACGAGCCAGTTTGAGGTTAACATCATAGTAGTCATTGAGATTATCAATACCGATAACCTGATGACCAGCATCGAGGAGCCGCTTGCTGACATTCGCACCGATAAATCCCGCTGCGCCCGTAACCAGAAATTTCATATCTTCCCTCATTCACACATGTTCTTACAGATGCCATAACGCACCAGATTGTGTCTATCATAGCGCGATGGGTGCTACTTACATAACCCATCTTTCCGATATAACTCATCGGATTCTTATAGAAAAATCGGCAGCAACAGATACACTATGTAAACATGATTATTTTTGCCCTTTTTCATTTGTTAGGGATTGTATGACGCAAAACAACAATAACCTGGTCACGCGAAGCAATGACCCGGAGCAAATTGATTTACTTGATCTAGTGCTACAGCTGTGGCGTGGGAAGTGGACGATAATTACCTTTGTTATTGTTTTTATCGTGCTAGCTGTTGGATATATTACCGTCGCTAAAGAGAAATGGACCTCAACTGCGATCATCGCGCAGCCTGACGCGGCGCAGATTGCAACCTATAACAACGCCTTAAACATCCTGTATGGCAATGCGGCGCCTGCAATGCTGGACATACAGACCCGCGCAATTGGACGTTTTAACTCCTCTTTTTCTGCGTTGTCACAGGCACTTGAAAATCAGGAAGTGCCAGAGAAGCTGACAATTGAGCCAGCGGTGAAGGGACAAGCGCTGCCATTAAGCGTCTCCTACCAGGGTGAATCCGCTGAAGCTGCACAAAAGCAGCTGGCGCAATACATCCAGCTGATCGATGAGCAAACGGCGAAAGAGCTGACCGTCGACCTCAAAGACAACATCAAACAGCAGATCACAACCCTGAATGACTCCCTGGAAAACCAGGAGAAGGTCTCTCAGGAGCAAAAAGACCTGCGAATTAAGCAGATCACCGAGGCGCTTAAGAACGCCGAGGCTGCAAAAATCACGACTCCTCAGATCCAACAGACTCAGGATGTGACCCAGGAAACCATGTTCCTTTTGGGTAGCGAAGCGCTGAAATCAATGATTGATAATGAAGCGTCTCGCCCGCTGGTGTTCTCTGGTGCTTACTACCAGACCAAGCAAAACCTTCTGGATATCGAGAATCTGAATGTGAATCCGGACACCATCCACGTTTACCGTTATGTGATGAAGCCGAACTTACCCATCCGCCGCGACAGCCCGAAAAAAGCCATTACGCTTATTCTGGCCGTGCTGCTGGGCGGGGTTATCGGGTCCGGTGTGGTGTTGGGTCGTAATGCGTTGCGAAACTACAAGCCAAAAGCCTGATTCAGATACAAAAAAAGACCGGGTCTCCCCGGTCTTTTTTTTATTTATGGCGCTTACGTAAATTCTCAATCACCGCCGTCAAGTCCAGCTCCTGATCCTGAAGGAGCACCAGCAGGTGATACATCAGGTCAGACGCCTCGTTAGTCAGCTCGTCACGGTCACGTACCGTTGCGGCCAGCGCCGTCTCAACCCCTTCTTCGCCCACCTTCTGCGCAATGCGCTTGGTCCCGCTGGCGTACAGCTTCGCGGTGTACGAACTTTCCGGATCGGCGGTTTTACGCTCTGCCAGCAGCTGTTCCAGCTGATACAGGAACAGCCACTGGTGGCTCGCTTCACCAAAGCAGCTGCTGGTCCCTTTATGGCAGGTTGGTCCAATTGGATCCGCCAGCACCAGCAGGGTGTCGTTATCGCAGTCCGGCGCAATGCTGACCACGTTCAGGAAATGCCCGGATGTTTCGCCTTTGGTCCACAGGCGCTGTTTAGTGCGCGAGAAAAACGTCACCTTTCCGCTCTCGAGCGTTTTCGCCAGCGCGTCCTGGTTCATATACCCCAGCATCAGCACTTCGCCTGAGACGGCATGTTGTACAACCACCGGCAGTAATCCGTCAGTTTTTTCCCAGTCCAGCTGCGCCTGTTGTTGCTCTGTTAACATACCCTTATCTCCACGCCCCGATCTGCCAGGTACGTTTTTAGCTCACCAATGTTGATAATTTGCTTGTGGAACACGGACGCCGCCAGCGCGCCGTCCACGTTCGCCTCGCGGAAGGCGTCGAGGAAGTGATCCATAGTGCCTGCGCCGCCAGAAGCAATCAGCGGAACGTTGCATACGGCACGCACTTTTTTCAGCTGTTCAAGATCGTAGCCATTGCGCACGCCGTCCTGGTTCATCATGTTCAACACGATTTCACCCGCACCGCGTTTCTGCACTTCCTGCACCCAGTCCAGCGTCTCCCACTGCGTTACGCGGGTACGGCTTTCGTCCCCGGTATACTGGTTGACGTGGTACTTGCCCGTTGCCTCGTCAAACCAGGTGTCGATACCCACCACGATACACTGTACGCCGAAACGATCGGCCAGACGGGTAATCAGCGCCGGGTCTGCCAGGGCAGGGGAGTTGATCGAAATCTTGTCGGCGCCGAAGGAGAGGATTTTAGCCGCGTCGTCTGCGGATTTAATGCCGCCCGCCACGCAGAACGGAATATCGATCACCTCCGCCACGCGCGCCACCCAGCTTTTGTCGACGACACGCCCGTCGCTGGAGGCGGTGATATCGTAAAAGACCAGCTCGTCCGCGCCTTCATCGGCATAGCGTTTTGCCAGCGGGACGATGTCGCCAATGATCTCGTGGTTGCGGAACTGCACGCCTTTGACGACCTGGCCGTCGCGCACGTCCAGGCAGGGGATTATCCGTTTTGCCAGCATTGAATCGCCTCCGTCACAGTAAATTTTCCTTCCAGCAGGGCTCGCCCGACGATGACACCCTGCACGCCGGTTCCGCGCAGGGCGGCCACGTCGTCGATATCACCGATTCCGCCAGAAGACTGGAATGCCACCTGCGGATAGCGCGCGCAGACCTCGTCGTACAGCGAAACGTTAGAACCGGCCAGCGTCCCGTCGCGAGAGATATCCGTGCACAGCACGTGCTTCAGGCCGACGGGGAGATACATATCGACAAGCGCTTCAAGCGTCACGCCGGAGTTCTCCTGCCAGCCGCTGACGGCAACCTGCTTGTTGCCCCGTTCGTCAATGCGCACGTCCAGCGCCAGCACCAGTGCATCCGCGCCAAAGCGGTGGAACCAGCCCTTAACTGTCTCAGGATCTTTCACGGCGGTTGAGCCGACCACCACGCGCGCCACGCCCGCGTCAAGCAGGGCCGAGACGTCCTCTTCCGTACGCACGCCACCGCCAACCTGCACGGGAACGTTCACCCCGGCGACCAGCGTTTTGAGCAGGGGGATCTGACGTTTGGCCGGATCTTTTGCGCCGGTCAGATCGACCAGGTGCAGCACTTCTGCTCCCTGAGCCGCGTAGTCCTGCAGGCGCGGCAGGGGATCGTTACCGTAGTCGCGCTGCTGGCCGTAATCGCCCTGGTGGAGACGTACAACCGTGCCGTCAATCAAATCTAAAGCGGGAATAATCATTACATCTCCAGGAAGTTTTTCAGCAGCTGCGCGCCCGCGGCGCCAGAGCGTTCCGGGTGAAACTGCACGCCGTAAAAGTTGTCTTTCTGTACCGCCGCGGTGAACGCTTCGCCGTAATTGCACTGGGCAATCGTGTCGGCATTCACCGGCATGGCGTAGCTGTGCACGAAGTAAAAGTACGCCCCGTCTTCGATGCCCTGAAATAGCCTGTTGCCCGCTTTCGGATAGACGCGGTTCCAGCCCATGTGCGGCAGCGGCAGGCCGTGGTCGGTCATTTTCGGCACGTCTTCGTCAATGATGCCCAGCAGATCAACCCCGTTGCTCTCCTCGCTGCGGCGGCCCAGAAGCTGCATGCCTAAGCAAATCCCCAGCACCGGCTGGGTGCACGCTTTAATGAGGTCGACCAGGTCGCGCTCGTGGATCTGATCCATCGCCGCCTGCGCCGTGCCTACGCCCGGTAAGAAAAGTTTATCTGCGCGCAGCACCACGTCGGGATCACGGCTGACCACCGGCTCGTAGCCGTGGCGGGCAATCGCCGATTTGACGGAGTTCAGGTTGGCGCATCCGGTATCCAGAATCACCACGTTCATTACAACACTCCTTTCGACGAGGGCAGCGCGTCGCCTTCCACGCGGATCGCCTGGCGCAGGGTGCGGCCAAAGGCTTTAAACAGGCTTTCCACGCGGTGATGGTCGTTTTTGCCTTTCGTTTTAAGGTGCAGCGTCAGGCCCATGGTGTAGGACAATGAACGGAAGAAGTGCTCCACCATTTCGGTGCTGAGGTCGCCCACCCGCTGGTAGGTAAAATCGGCTTTATATTCCAGGTGCGGACGGCCAGAAATATCCATGGCGCAGCGCGCCAGGCATTCGTCCATCGGCAGGACAAAACCAAAACGGTTGATGCCGCGCTTGTCGCCCAGCGCCAGCTTCAGGGCTTCACCCAGCGCCAGACCGGTGTCTTCCACGGTGTGGTGATCGTCGATGTAGAGATCGCCTTTTACTGAAATCTCCATTCTGAAGCCGCCGTGGGTCGCGATCTGATCCAGCATGTGGTCGAAGAAGCCAACGCCGGTGTGGATCTTGCTCCCGCCTTCGCGGTCCAGCCAGACCTTCACGTCGATCTGCGTCTCTTTGGTGTTGCGCTCAACGTGCGAGTAGCGGTCACGTTTGGTCAGCTGTTCGCCAATCTTCGCCCAGTTGAGATCGCTGCTGCTGTAGCGCAGGCCCGCGATGCCCATGTTTTCGGCTAGAGTGATGTCGGTTGCGCGATCGCCAATCACATAGCTGTTGGCTTTATCCAGCGCTTCTTCAGCAAGGTAGCGCTCAACCAGCTTCACTTTTGGTTTGCGGCAGTCGCACTCGTCGGCCGGCAGGTGCGGGCAGATCAGCACTTCATCAAACGCGACGCCCTGCGAGGTGAGGATCTGCATCATCAGGTTATGCGGGCCGTCGAAGTCCGCCTGCGGGAAGCTATCCGTACCCAGACCGTCCTGGTTGGTGATCATCACCAGCTTAAAGCCCGCGTTCTGCAGTTTAAGCAGCACCGGGATCGCGTCGGGTTCAAAAGCCAGCTTGTCGAATCGGTCGACCTGATAATCGGCTGGTGGCTCCGAAATGATCGTGCCGTCACGATCGATAAAAAGGTACTTCTGGCTCATACTTTCTCCGCTTTCAGGGCGTCAATAACGCGCTGGCTCTCTGCACGGGTGCCGACGGTGATGCGCAGGCAGCCGCTCAGGGAGGGTTGTTTATTCTGGTCACGTAAGATAATGCCCTGATCCCATAAAGATTTAAATACGGCGCTGGAGGCGGTGAAGCGCACCAGGATGTAGTTAGTTTCAGAGTCGAACACTTGCTCAACGCAGGCGATCTCTTTCAGGGCCGTTACCAGATACTGACGCTCTACAAGGATCTGCGCCACGCGTTCGCGCATGGCGTTGATACCCTGAGGAGCCAGCGCCTGGGCCGCAATATCCGCAACGGGGGTGGAAAGCGGGTACGGGGCAATCACTTTCAGCAGCAGGTCGATGACCTCTTTATTCGCCAGCGTAAAGCCGCAGCGCAGGCCCGCGAGGGCGAAAGCTTTTGACAGCGTGCGCAGCACCACCAGGTGCGGGTACTCCTCAAGCCAGCCAGCCAGCGTCGCCTGCGGGCAGAACTCAATGTAGGCTTCATCCGCGACCACCAGCGCCTTGCCGCGCGTCATCTCCAGCAGCGTGCGAATATCCTGCGGGTTGATAATCTGCCCGGTCGGGTTGTTTGGGCTGCAGACGAACACCACCTTCACGCCGTCGAGGTTATCGGCAATGCCCTGCAGATCCAGCTGCCAGTCGTCTAGCGATAATACGTTACGGCAGGCCACGCCGAAGGTTTCCGCGCTGACGCTGTACATCCCATAGGTGGGCTGGCAGTACATCACCGCATCTTTACCCGGCTCGCAGAAGGCGCGGATCAGCAGTTCAATACCCTCGTCTGCCCCACGGCTGACCAGGACCTGCTCAGGCTTCACGCCCGCGTACTGGGCGTAATTTTCGATAACCGCTTTTGGCTGACATTCCGGATAGCGGTTCAGCGTTTGCTGCGACAGCTCAAACTGCACCGCCGTCGGGTATTCATTGGCGTTCAGCCAGACGTCACCGTTGCCGCCCAGACGGCGCGCGGACTGATAGGGCGTCAGGCGACGGACATTTTCGCGGGCCAGTTCTTCAATGCTCATGCTTGCTCCTTCAGGGCTGCAACGCGCAGCGTAACGGCGTTTTTGTGGGCGGTCAGACGTTCTGCAGCGGCCAGCGTTTCGATGGTGGAGGCCAGTGCGGCAAACCCTTCTCGGGACAGCTCCTGCACGGTCATGCGCTTCTGGAAGTCGGCCAGCCCGAGGCTTGAACAGGTGGAGGTATAGCCATAGGTCGGCAGAACGTGGTTAGTGCCCGACGCATAATCGCCCGCGGACTCCGGGGACCAGTCGCCCAGAAACACCGAGCCTGCGCTGGTGATGCTGTCGACCAGATCGCGCGCGCTGCGGGTCTGAATAATCAGGTGCTCCGGGCCGTACTGGTTAGAGATAGCAATACACTGGTCGAGATCGCGCGCAACAATCAGGCGGCTGGCGGACAGCGCCTGGCGTGCCGTTTCGGCGCGCGGCAGGTCGGCAAGCTGGCGCTCGACCGCTTCGCCTACCCGCTTTGCCATATCCGCATCCGGCGTCAGCAGGATGACCTGCGAGTCCGGGCCGTGCTCCGCCTGAGAGAGCAGGTCAGAGGCGACAAAGTCCGGCGTTGCGCCGCTGTCGGCAATCACCAGGACTTCGGACGGACCGGCAGGCATATCGATAGCCGCGCCGTCCAGACGCTGGCTGACTTGGCGCTTGGCTTCGGTCACGTACGCATTGCCCGGACCAAAGATTTTGTCGACCTTCGGAATGGATTCGGTGCCAAAGGCCAGGGCAGAAATCGCCTGCGCGCCGCCTACCTTAAACACCTTCTGCACCCCGCACAGCTTCGCGGCATACAGGATCTCATCGGCAATCGGCGGCGGCGAGCAGAGCACCACCTTCTGACAGCCGGCGATGCGCGCCGGGGTCGCGAGCATCAGAACCGTGGAGAACAGCGGGGCAGAACCGCCGGGGATATAAAGGCCGACGGAGGCAACCGGGCGCGTCACCTGCTGGCAGCGCACGCCGGGCAGCGTTTCTACATCGACCGGCTGCAATTTCTGCGCGGTGTGGAACGTGTCGATGTTCTTCACCGCGACGGCCATCGCCTGTTTGATTTCGTCGCCGAGACGACTTTCCGCCTCCGCAATCTCCTGCGCGGTGACCTGCAGCGCACCAACTTCGGTTTTATCAAACTTCGCGCTGTACTCGCGCAGCGCGTCGTCGCCGCGGGCTTTAACGTTATCGAGGATCTCAGCCACGGTGCGTGTGATGCTCTCTGAGGCGGAAATCGCCGGGCGCATCAGTAATTCACTTTGCTGCTCGTCGGTACAGCTATTCCAGTTGATGATTGTGTTAAAGCTCATGGCCGTTACTCCATCATCTTCTCAATTGGCAGCACCAGAATAGAGCTTGCGCCCAGCGCCTTCAGTTTTTCCATGGTTTCCCAGAACAGGGTTTCGCTGCTCACCATGTGCATGGCTACGCGCTGCTGATCGCCTGCCAGCGGAAGAATGGTTGGGCGTTCAGCGCCCGGCAGCAGGGCAATAACTTCGTCCAGGCGCTCGGTTGGGGCGTGCATCATGATGTATTTAGATTCACGCGCCTGAATCACGCCCTGAATGCGGGTCAGCAGCCTGTCGATAAGCTGCTGCTTGGCATCGGCCATCTCGCCGTCGCGCTGGATAAGACAGGCTTTAGAGCGGTAGATGACTTCCACTTCGCGCAGGCCGTTCGCTTCCAGCGTCGCGCCGGTAGAGACGAGATCGCAGATGGCGTCCGCCAGGCCCGCGCGCGGCGCCACTTCAACGGAGCCGTTCAGCAGGCAGGATTTAAACTGCACGCCTTTCTGGTCAAGGTAACGCTTTAACAGGTGAGGGTAAGAGGTGGCGATGCGTTTGCCGTTCAGCGCGGCCGGGCCGTCCCAGGCTTCATCGGCAGGCGTTGCCAGCGACAGGCGGCAGCCGCCGAAGTCCAGACGGCGCAGCGTAAAGTAGCGCGGGTCTTCACCCTGGGCACGGCGGGTCAGCAGCTCTTCTTCCAGCACGTTTTCGCCGATAATGCCAAGGTCAACCACGCCGTCCATCACCAGGCCGGGGATATCGTCATCACGTACGCGCAGAATATCGATTGGCATATTTTCAGCCAGGGCAATCAGGCGCTGGGTGTGCAGGTTGATTTTAATCCCGCAGCGGGCCAGCAGTTCGCGTGAATCGTCGCTTAAACGGCCTGATTTTTGAATAGCTATGCGTAAACGTGAGTTATCTAACATTCTGTTTTCCTCTTAACCTGTCTAAATTTGGTTCAAAAAAAAGCCCCCGGAAGAAGATCTTCCGGGGGCTTTTTCATGCGTTCATGCACCACTGGAAGATCCAAACGTCTTCCAGCACACATCGCCTGAAAGACTAGTCAGGATGATGGTGATGATGGTGTTTAAATTGAACGCGTGTCATATAAATTCTCGTTGAATGCTTATGCATTTGATGTCTTTTAACCTAAACCACTTATACGACAGAAAGCAAGGGCTTTTTTTGATCATTAATTCATTTCATATTGATGCTATGAATTGTGTGTTTCTCAGGGCTAGCGTAGCCTTAATACAGACGATTGAGAGTCAGGAGAATGGGCATGAAAAAGGTCGCGATTGTCGGTTTAGGGTGGCTGGGAATGCCGCTGGCGATGTCATTGGCCGCGAAAGGCTGGCAGGTGACCGGGAGCAAAACCACGGCGGATGGGGTTGAAGCCGCGCGCATGTGTGGCATCGATGGCGTTGAGCTGCGTCTTGAACCTGAGCTGGTCTGCGATGCAGACGACCTGGATGCGTTAATGAATGTGGATGCGCTGGTGATAACGCTACCTGCGCGGCGCAGTGGTCCCGGTGAGTCATTTTATCTGCAGGCGATGCAGGAAATTGTCGACAGCGCGCTGGCGCACGATATTCCGCGGATTATCTTTACCAGTTCGACCTCGGTGTACGGCGACGCGGAGGGTACGGTCAAGGAGACTACCGAGCGGCGTCCCGTCACGGCAAGCGGTCGGGTACTGAAAGAGCTGGAGGATTGGCTTCACCATCTTCCCGGTACCCAGGTCGACATCGTGCGCCTGGCGGGCCTGGTGGGGCCAGGGCGACATCCCGGACGTTTTTTTGCCGGTAAATCGGCTCCGGATGGGCAACACGGGGTCAATCTTGTGCATCTTGACGACGTCATCGGCGCAATTGAACTACTCTTGCAGGCTCCAAAAGGCGGGCACATCTATAATATATGTGCGCCTTCCCATCCGTCGCGAAGCACTTTTTACCCGCTGATGGCGCGCCAGCTCGGCCTGGCTCCGCCGGTCTTTAGCGACGCGAAGGACCAGGGTAAAGGCAAAATTGTTGATGGCAATCGTATTTGTCATGAGCTGGGATTTGAGTATCAGTATCCCGATCCGCTGGTGATGCCTATGGAATAATGCCATCAGCGGAGACGATCGCATACCTATTGGGAGCGAACATGAAACCTCTGCTGGATGTGCTTATTATTCTCGATGCGCTGGAAAAAGAGGGGAGCTTTGCAGCAGCCTCGGCGAAGCTCTACAAAACGCCCTCAGCGCTGAGCTACACGGTGCAAAAGCTGGAAAGCGATCTCAACATCCAGCTGCTCGATCGTTCCGGCCATCGCGCACGTTTCACCCGCACGGGCCAGATGCTGCTTGAAAAAGGACGCGACGTTCTTCACACCGTTCGCGAACTTGAGAAGCAGGCCATCAAGCTTCATCAGGGTTGGGAAAACGAGCTGGTCATCGGCGTAGATGATACGTTTCCCTTTTCCCTTCTGACGCCGCTGATTGAAGCGTTTTACCAACGTCACAGCGTGACCCGGCTGATCTTTATCAACGGCGTGCTGGGCGGCTCCTGGGATGCCTTAACGCAGGGCAGGGCGGACATCATCGTCGGCGCGTTGCATGAGCCGCCGCAGTTGAGCGATTATGGTTTTGCCCGTCTGGGCGTACTGGAGCAAGTTTTTGCGGTTGCGCCTCACCATCCCCTTGCTCAGGAACCCGAACCCATTAACCGACGCGTAATCAAAAACTTTCGCGCGATTGCGGTCGGCGACAGCTCCCGACCGGAATGTGCGGTCTCTTCGCAACTGCTTGATGAGCAAGAGGCCATTACCGTTTTCGATTTTAAAACCAAACTGGAACTGCAAATTAGCGGGCTCGGCTGCGGGTATGTTCCTCGCTATCTGGCGCAGCGATTCATTGACAGCGGTGCGCTTGTTGAAAAACAGGTGCTTGCACAAAGCAGCAATGAGTCGGTTTGGGTTGGCTGGAATGAGCAAACCGCCGGGCTTGCCAGCGCATGGTGGCGTGATGAAATTTTAGCAAATAGTGCTATCGCCGCTGTTTACACTCAGGTCGATGCCGGGAAATCAACCGGTTAGTGAAATTAATTTATTGATGGCTTTCTCAATCTATTGCCTTTTGTATCTGGAATAGGGCAAAATGCCGCCGCTGCAAACAAATGAATAATCGACGATATAAAAGGCGTCGGTTATTTTTTTTTGCATGTACGAAACGAAACTAAAAATCCAAGAGGCCGGGCTTCGTACCGGATAGATATTTACTAAAATCCGACAGTTGTTGTCGCTGAGGAAGAAAGAAATGGGGCAATTATTCGCTTACGTGGCGGTTATCACCGTAAAGGAGATTAACCATGTCGCATAACGCAACTCCAAAAACCTCTCGCGTGGAATTACGTAAAACGCTTACGTTGATTCCGGTTGTTATGATGGGCCTTGCCTATATGCAACCAATGACGCTGTTCGATACATTCGGTATCGTATCAGGCCTTACTGACGGTCACGTTGCAACGGCGTACGCCTTTGCGCTGGTCGCCATTCTCTTTACAGCGCTGAGCTACGGTAAACTGGTTCGCCGTTTCCCGTCTGCTGGCTCTGCCTATACCTATGCTCAGAAATCCATTAGCCCGGCGGTTGGCTTTATGGTGGGCTGGTCATCTCTGCTGGACTACCTGTTCATGCCGATGATCAACATTCTGCTGGCAAAAATTTACTTCGAAGCGCTGGTACCTTCCGTACCGTCGTGGATCTTCGTTGTGGCGCTGGTGGCCTTTATGACCATCTCTAACCTGCGCAGCATCAAGACCGTGGCTAACTTCAACACCCTGATTGTTATTCTGCAGATGGGTATCGTTGCGGTTATCGTGGGTCTGATCATTTACGGCGTGATGCATGGTGAAGGCGCAGGTACGCTGACCAGCACCCGTCCGTTCTGGTCCGAAGGCGCGCACGTAGTGCCGATGATCACCGGTGCGACGATCCTGTGCTTCTCATTCCTGGGCTTCGACGGCATCTCCTCTCTGTCTGAAGAGACTAAAGACGCCGAGCGCGTGATCCCGAAAGCGATTTTCCTGACTGCGCTGATTGGCGGCCTGATCTTCATCGGTGCCTCCTACTTCCTGCAGCTGTACTTCCCGGATATCTCTCGCTTTAAAGATCCGGACGCGTCTCAGCCTGAAATCATGCTGTACGTTGCGGGTAAAACCTTCCAGTGGGGCGTGCTGATCTTCTCAAGCGTCACCGTACTGGCGTCCGGCATGGCGGCGCACGCGGGTGTTTCTCGCCTGATGTACGTCATGGGCCGTGACGGCGTGTTCCCAACCCGCTTCTTTGGCTACGTTCATCCGAAATGGCGTACCCCGGCGTGGAACGTGCTGCTGGTTGGCGCCATTGCGCTGCTGGCGATTAAATTCGACCTGGTGACGGCGACCGCGCTGATTAACTTCGGTGCGCTGGTGGCGTTCACCTTCGTTAACCTCTCCGTGATCTCCCAGTTCTGGATCCGCGAGAAGCGCAACAAGACGCTGAAAGACCACTTCAACTATCTGGTGCTGCCAGTGTGCGGTGCCCTGACGGTTGGCGCGCTGTGGATTAACCTGGAAGAGAGCTCAATGGTTCTGGGTCTGATCTGGGGTGCTATCGGTCTGATTTACCTGGCTTGCGTAACCAAAAGCTTCCGCAACCCGGTTCCTCAGTACGAAGACGTCGCGTAATTCCGTGTCGGGTGGCGGCTACGCCTTACCCGACCTACAAAACCCGTAAGCCCGCGCCAGCGGGCAAAAAAAAGCCGGAGACATCGCCTCCGGCTTTTTTGTACCCCTCGATTCAAACAATCTCTTGCGCGTACTGGAACAGGGATTTCAACAGCGCCTGTTTCTCAGCGTTCCCTTCATACTGGCCATAGAGCATTTCCAGCTCCTGTGCATAGCTATTAAGAAACTCCGGCGTAAAGACGTTGCGTCGATGCTGCAGCCAGCGCTCCTGCTCTGCTTCATCCAGCGTGCCGGGATAGTTTCGCGCACGATAGTTAAATATCAGCTTGTCGATGCGCTTATCCACGAAGGTGATATCCAGCGCCGGTAGGTTACGCGGCTCGGTTTGCAGAACGATGTTCATGGCCGCGCGGTCGGCGTCGCTGAAAAAGCCGTTGTAGAGCTGCGCATCGACATTTTCAGACGGCACAAACGGCTCGGCTTCCGCAAAGATAGCCACCACTTTCTCGCGCACCTGCGGGTGGTCGCGCAGCACCTTCAGGTTATCCAGACAGTGCTGTCGGTTGATCCCCAGCCTGTCGGCATCTTCGGGACGCAGCGTGTTGGCCTGGGCCAGCACCGGACATTTGTTGATATGCACCAGCTTTACCGGCACGGCCGGCAGGTCGCCAAGCTCACTTTTGGGGGTATAGAGCCGCTCGCGCAGCGCATCGCTGTCAAGTTCCAGCAGCGGCGAGATATCACCGGCCAGATCGACCATGATGACCGCATTGCGGTTGTCCGGATGCCATGCCAGCGGGGCGACCCAGCTGGTATTGCCGCGCCATGCGCCGAACATGCCGGAGATATGCACGAGGGGTTTCATCTGCGGCACGTCAATCAGGGTCGTGAGCTTCTGCTTGCTGCGGTGGCTCAGCAAATATTCAAACAGGCGCGGCTGCGCGGTTTTCACCAGCTTCGCCATCGCAATGGTGGCATAGACGTCCGCCATCGCGTCGTGGGCGTTGCTGTGTTCGATGCCGTTGGCGCGCGTCAGGTGTTCCAGCCTGAAGCTCGTCAGCCCCTCCTCATTTTCCGGCCAGTTAATGCCCTCAGGGCGCAGGGCATAGCAGGCGCGCATGATATCGAGCAAATCCCAGCGGGAATTGCGGTTCTGCCAGCTCCAGGCATAGGGATCGTAGAAGTTGCGGTAGAAGATATTGCGCGTTACTTCATCGTCAAAACGGATGTTGTTGTAACCCACCACGCAGGTGTTAGGTACGGTAAAGAGATCGTGGATGCGACGGGCGAACTCTGCCTCGTTAACCCCTTTGTCCCGCGCTTCCTGAGGCGTTATTCCCGTCACCATGACCGCGCCGGGCTGCGGCAGGTAGTCATCGGCGGGCTTGCAGTAGAACACCTCTGGCTCGCCTATGATGTTGAAATCGTCATCGGTACGGATGGCGGCGAACTGCGCCGGGCGGTCCAGCGCCGGGTGGGTGCCAAAGGTTTCGTAATCGTGGAACAAAAATGTTGGGCGCGCGGCAGATTCAGACACCAGTAATACCATCCTGTTAAAAATTGACGTCTCTATGGTAAACGATCGTGAGGAGCAGGCCGAATAAAAAGCGCCGTAGGGGATGAAATTTGCGAGGCGCTTTCAGAGTAAAATTGGCGCTCTGTCACATTTTTTTGCAATTAAGACAGGTAACAACATCAGAAGTCCCGTAAAAAGGTCAACGATTTTTAATGACCTGAGGATATACCGTTGAAACGCCGTCTGTTTATTGCTGTTTCTTTACTCGCTTCGAGTATTTCGTCTGCGCTGGCTGCTGAACCGTTGGATTTTTCCCCGCAGCCACCGGCCATCCAGGCGGGCTCCTGGGTGCTAATGGATTACACCACGGGTCAGATCTTAACGGCGGGCAACGAACATCAACAGCGCAATCCGGCGAGCCTCACCAAGCTGATGACGGGCTACGTTGTTGACCGCGCCATTGATAGCCATCGAATTACGCCAGATGACATCGTCACCGTAGGCCGGGACGCGTGGGCGAAAGGCAACCCGGTGTTCGACGGGTCATCGCTGATGTTTTTGAAAGAGGGCGATCGCGTCTCGGTGCGTGACCTGAGCCGTGGGCTGATTGTTGACTCCGGCAACGACGCCTGCGTCGCGCTGGCGGACCACGTGGCGGGCGGTCAGCCGCAGTTCGTGAACATGATGAACGACTACGTGCAAAAGCTGCACCTGCGCGATACCCACTTTGAAACCGTCCACGGTCTGGACGCGCCTGGACAACACAGTTCCGCCTACGATCTGGCCGTACTGTCACGGGCCATTATTCACGGTGAGCCTGAGTTCTACCATATGTATAGCGAAAAGAGCCTCACCTGGAACGGAATTACCCAGCAGAACCGCAACGGCCTGCTGTGGGATAAAACCATGAACGTGGACGGGCTGAAAACAGGGCATACCTCCGGCGCGGGCTTTAACCTGATTGCTTCAGCCGTTGACGGTCAGCGCCGCCTGATTGCGGTGGTAATGGGGGCGGATAGCCCAAAAGGGCGTGAAGATCAGGCGCGCAAGCTGCTGCACTGGGGACAGCAAAACTTCGATACGGTCCAAATCCTCCACAACGGTAAAAAGGTTGGTACTGAGCGTATCTGGTACGGCGATAAGGAGCAGGTAGAACTGGGTACCGATCAGGATTTCTGGCTGGCTTTACCGAAGGCAGAAGTACCGAACATCAAGGCAAAATACGTTCTGGATAAAAAAGAGCTGGAAGCGCCGATTGCCGCCCACCAGCGGGTAGGGGAAATTCAGCTGTATGACCGCGACAAGGTGGTGGCCCACTGGCCGCTGGTTACCCTTGAAAGCGTTGATAAGGGCGGCCTTTTCTCCCGACTCGGTGATTATCTGCACCATAAGCTCTAACCTGTTGGGGCAGACTGGCGGGGCTGCGAGTCTGCTCACATAATAAACACTCCGCGTTTGCCGATAATATTCAATCCACTTTATAGTGTATAAATACACAGTAATAAACGGAGGCAGCATGGACTACAGCATCAAGCAGCAGCAGAAACGTAAGATCGCGGGTTTTCACCTGGTGGGGCCATGGGAACACACGGTTAAGCAAGGCTTTGAACAGCTGGCTATGTGGGTAGACGGGCGTCACATTCAGCCGCTTGAGTGGGTGGCGGTGTACTACGACAATCCCGATGACGTTCCGGCCGAAAAGCTGCGATGTGATACCGCGGTAACGGTGCCTGACGATTTTGTCATTCCCGAGAATAGCGAAGGGGTGATGATGACTGAAATCGCTGCGGGCGATTACGCTATCGCCACGGCGCGCGTAGAAAATCATGACTTCGCCACGCCGTGGTACCAGTTTTTTAATTCCCTTCTGCAGGACACCCAACACCAAATTGCCTCTAAACCCTGCTTTGAGCGCTATCTCAACGATGGCAACGCTGATGGTTACTGGGATATCGAGATGTACGTCGCGGTAGAGCACAAAGCGGGTTAACCCTGCCAAAAGTAGGTTTTTCAGCCGGGAGCGATCCACCCGGCTGAAAACACAGTACAATTGTGGTTTGCCGTGTAGCTGGAGAGCGGGTGTGCGTCCCGACAAATCATTAACACCGTTTGAAATTCGGTTGTATAAACATTACCGCGTGGTGCATGGGTGCCGCATCGCGCTGGCATTTATCCTCACGTTTATTCTGGTGCGTCTGCTGGATATTCCGGAAGGAACCTGGCCGCTGATCACGCTGGTGGTCATCATGGGGCCCATCTCTTTCTGGGGTAACGTTGTCCCACGCGCGTTTGAGCGAATCGGCGGTACCGTTTTAGGCTCCGCGCTGGGGCTGATTGCCCTGAAGCTGGAGCTGATCTCATTTCCGGTGATGCTGGCGTGGTGCGCCGGAGCGATGTTCCTGTGCGGCTGGCTGGCGCTGGGGAAAAAGCCGTACCAGGCCCTGCTGATTGGCATCACCCTTGCCGTGGTTGTCGGCGCGCCTGCGGGCGACATGAAGACCGCGCTGTGGCGAAGCAGTGATGTCATTCTTGGCTCACTGCTGGCAATGCTCTTCACCGGCATCTGGCCGCAGCGCGCGTTCCTGCACTGGCGCATTCAGATGGCGAACTACGTCACGGCCTTTAACCGGGTCTATCAGGCCGGATTTTCGCCTAACCTGGTTGAACGTCCGCGGCTGGAAAAGCACCTGCAAAGGATCCTGAATGACGTCGTCAAAATGCGTGGCCTTATCACCCCGGCCAGTAAAGAAACCCATATTCAGAAAGCGATCTTTGAGGCCATTCAGACGGTGAGCCGCAACCTGGTTTGCATGCTCGAGCTGCAGATTAACGCCCACTGGGCTTCTCGTCCCAGCCATCTGTTAATGCTCAACGCGCATACGCTCAAAGAGACGCAGCAGATGACGCAGCAAACGCTGTTGACCATCGCCCACGCGCTCTACGAGGGTAACCCGCAGCCAATACTGGCGAACAGCGAGCGTCTGAATGAGATCGTTGCCGAGCTAAAACAGCTGATCAATGAGCGGCAGAGCGATAACGTGGCAGAAACGCCGATTCATGGGTACGTCTGGTTGAGCATGGAGCTGGCGCGACAGCTGGAGCTGTTATCGCATCTTATTTGTCGGGCACTGCGCAAATAAAAAGCGTATGTCACGCCTGCTGCTTCGATTCAGCAGCGATTGGGGTTATGATAGGACTAAACGATATACTCATTGTCATTCGCGGCCGCTGTCAGTAAGGTTACTGTTACAACGGTTGCTTTAACGAATCCGAATCTCACATTATCAGGGGTGTAAAAATGGAAACTACCAAGCCTTCGTTCCAGGATGTTCTGGAGTTCGTCCGCCTGTTCCGCCGCAAAAACAAACTGCAGCGTGAAATCCAGGACGTGGAGAAGAAGATCCGTGACAACCAGAAACGTGTTCTGCTGCTGGACAACCTGAGCGACTACATCAAGCCGGGCATGAGCGTTGAAGCTATTCAGGGCATCATCGCCAGCATGAAAAGCGATTACGAAGACCGTGTGGATGACTACATCATCAAAAATGCAGAGATCTCCAAAGAGCGTCGTGAGATCTCCAAAAAGCTGAAGGTGATGGGCGAAATCAAAAACGCTGAAGCAAAAAGCGAGTAATCGCAGCGATTGCAAAAAAAGGCTCTCTGTCACCAGAGAGCTTTTTTATTTCCCGGAGCGCAGGGTTCAAAGGTTTTGTAGGTCGGGTAAGGCGCAGCCGCCACCCGACAATCCTACAGAATGCAGAAAAGCAAAAAGCCTGCTTTAAAAGCAGGCTTTTCTAAATGTGGCTCCTCTGACTGGACTCGAACCAGTGACATACGGATTAACAGTCCGCCGTTCTACCGACTGAACTACAGAGGAATCGTTGTGGAGGCTCATATTAACGGCGAAAAAAGTTTTGTCAAACCTGATCTTAGGGAAAATCGATTGATTGCCGATTCTGTCGTCAGTTTGTTGTAATTCCAAACATCTTTTTGTGGAAAATACTTTGCAGGATACGCATTTCTCCATCATCATTTGAAATGGAGTTTCAACTTTACTCGCTAAGGTCCATTTTGAACGTCACCGCCCCGATCCGCCAGGCGATTATGCGCACGCCCTGGTATGCAAAACGTAAAAGCTATCGTGTTCTGTTCTGGCGTGAAATCACCCCCCTCGCTGTGCCTATCTTCCTGGAAAACACCTGCGTTCTGCTGATGGGGGTGCTGAGCACGTTTCTGGTGAGCTGGCTGGGCAAAGAAGCGATGGCCGGAGTCGGGCTGGCGGACAGCTTTAACATGGTGGTGATGTCTTTCTTTGCCGCCATCGATCTGGGTACCACGGTGGTGGTTGCCTTCAGCCTGGGCAAGCTCGATCCCAAACGCGCGCGTGAAGCCGCGCGGCAGTCGCTGATGATCATGACGGTGTTCTCCATCATTCTGGCGGCGGTGATCCACTACTACGGAAAAGAGATCATTGATATCGTCGCAGGCGAGGCGACGAACGAGGTTAAAGGCCTGGCGCTGACCTATCTGGAAATGACGGTGCTCAGCTACCCGGCGGCTGCCATTGCGTTAATTGGCAGCGGCGCGCTGCGCGGCGCGGGCAATACCAAAATTCCGCTGCTGATCAACGGCGGGATGAACATCCTGAATATTATGATCAGCAGCATCCTGATTTACGGCGTGTTTTCCTGGGACGGACTGGGTTTCGTCGGCGCCGGGCTGGGGCTGACCATTTCTCGCTATATTGGCGCCGCGGCCATTATCGGCGTGCTGATGACGGGCATCACGCCGTCGCTGCGTCTCACGCTGAAAAGTTACTTTCGGCCCTTTAACTTCGCCATTATCTGGGAGGTGATGGGCATCGGTATCCCGGCCAGCATTGAATCGGTGCTGTTTAACGGCGGCAAGCTGCTCACGCAGATGTTTGTCGCCGGGATGGGGACCGACGTTATCGCCGGTAACTTTATCGCTTTCTCCATTGCCTCACTCATTAACCTACCGGGTAACGCCCTCGGCTCGGCGTCGACCATCATCACCGGGAAGCGGTTAGGGAAAGGGCAGATAGGGCAGGCCGAACGGCAGCTGCGCCATGTCTTCTGGCTATCGACCATTGGCCTCACGGCGATTGCCTGGGGAACGGCTCCCTTCGCCGGGCTAATGGCCTCGTTCTATACCCACGAGGACGATGTTAAAGAGGTGGTCAAGATCCTGATTTGGCTCAACGCCGCGTTTATGCCGATTTGGGCGGCTTCATGGGTATTGCCCGCCGGGCTGAAAGGGGCGCGCGATGCCCGCTTTGCGATGTGGGTATCTATGCTCGGCATGTGGGGCTGCCGCGTTGTTGCGGGCTACACGCTGGGGATTATGCTGGGAATGGGCGTGGTCGGCGTCTGGCTGGGGATGTTCCTGGACTGGGCGGTGCGCGGTGCGTTGTTCTACTGGCGTATGGTGAGTGGACGCTGGCTATGGAAATATCCGCGAAAGGCTGCCTGACAAATGTGCGAAGTGGAGAATAAATCGGCAAACGATCGGCGATCTGCATTCTGCCTTTGACATCACCGATGAGCATCGATAATATGCGCCTCGTTCAAACGATTCCTCTGTAGTTCAGTCGGTAGAACGGCGGACTGTTAATCCGTATGTCACTGGTTCGAGTCCAGTCAGAGGAGCCACATTTAGAAAAGCCTGCTTTTAAAGCAGGCTTTTTGCTTTTCTGCATTCTGTAGGATTGTCGGGTGGCGGCTTCGCCTTACCCGACCTACGGGACGAGTAGGCCCGGTTAGCGCAGCGCCACCGGGCAAAATGTCCTTACATGCCTATCTTAACCGGCATCCCCGACCGCCGATCCAGTTCAGCTTCCGCACCCTCGTTTATCAGCTGCGTTCGCTGCGCGGCTGAAATGGGCAGAGGCACTTTCCGGGTTGACTCAAATTCCGCGCGGTTACGTGATAATGGCTCGTGAACTTCCACCCAGCGGCTGCCGTCGGGTTCAGTGGTCGTCTTAACCGGCCTGTCGATAAGCTGGACGCGCGTCCCTACCGGTACGGTATCAAACAGGTGCTTGATGTCGTTATTACGCAGGCGAATGCAGCCCTGGCTCACGCGCAGGCCAATGCCAAAATTCGAGTTCGTGCCGTGAATGGCGTACAGCCTGCCAATATAGATGGCATACAGCCCCATCGGGTTATCCGGCCCGGCAGGCACAAACGCGGGCAGCGTTTTGCCCTCGGCGGCATACGCGCGACGCGTGTTCGGCGTCGGCGACCAGGTTGGCCCCATCTGCTTGCGTTCTACCGCCGTAACCCAATTGCGCGGCGTTTCGCGTCCGGCCTGCCCAATTCCGATAGGCAGCACTTCAACGGTGTTACTGCCCGGCGGATAATAGTAAAGCCGCATCTCTGCGACGTTAACCACAATCCCCTCACGCACCGTATCAGGCAAAATCAGCTGCTGCGGGATGGTCAGTTGCGTACCTGATTTCGGTAAAAAGGGATCGACCCCCGGGTTGGCCTCAAGCATATTGCTCAACCCCAGCTCATATTTTGCGGCAAAGGCTTCAAGCGGTAAGGTATTGCCGTCCGGCACGGTAAAGGTGGTTGGCGCCCCCACCAGACGACTTCCTTCAGGCGGAAGTGGATAAGTCATCGCCTGCGCACCGTGGGTGACAGCGGTAAGCAGCAGCGCGAGCAAAGGTAGACGAAGCATAATTTCCCTATCATTGAACGGAAGATATACAGAGTAACTATAACCCAGCTTGAGGAAAGTCTCACAAAGAGAAAAGCCTGCGGTTAAGCAGGCTTTGTCCGGAGAGCATTACGCAGCGGTTTTACGCCATCTGCGGGTCAGCGGTTTTTCCACTTCGACAATCAGGAACATCGCAAAGCCAATCAGGAAGGTGATGATCCAGTAGCGGAACGGCAGCGCCTCTGTACCAAACAGCATTTGCATAAACGGCGCGTAGATAATCAGAAGCTGCAGCGCCAGCAGCACGCCGCTCACGATCCAGATCCCTTTATTCGCCAGCAGGCCTTTATTCAGGGAGAAGCCGTCGGTGACGCGGCAGTTCAGCATATAGAACCACTGAGCGGTCACCAGGGTTTGCAGCAGCACGGTGCGGATAAACTCCGGCGAATAACCGCGCGGCTGCAGCCAGGCTTCCAGTATAAAGGCGCTGATGGCTATCATCAGGCCGACAAACGCGACGCGCCAGATGGCAAAACCGTCCATCACGTGCAGATTCGCCTTGCGCGGCGGGCGATTCATAATGTCTTTTTCCCCTGCCTCAAACGCCAGGCCAAAGGAGAGCGTTGCCGACGTCGCCATGTTCATCCACAGGATCAGGACCGGCGTCAGCGGGATCAGGTTCCCCGCCAGTAGCGCAATAATGATCAGCAAAGCCTGGGCGATGTTGCTGGGGATGATGAACAAAATGGTCTTTTTCAGGTTGTCGTATACCCGTCGCCCCTCGTGTACCGCGCTGGCGATGGTGGCAAAGTTGTCGTCCGTTAGCACCATATCGGCCGCTTCCTTGGTGACCTCGGTTCCCTTGATCCCCATGGCGATGCCGACATCCGCCCGCTTGAGCGCCGGCGCGTCGTTCACGCCGTCCCCGGTCATCCCCACCACTTCCTGCTTGCTTTGCAGCGCCTGCACCAGGCGGAACTTATCTTCCGGACTGGTTCGCGCAAAGATATCGTATTTTTGCGCGGCGTCGCTAAGCTGATGGTCGTCCATCACCTCCAGCTCGCGCCCGGTGATGGCGCTTGCGGCGTTACCAATCCCCAGCATTTGCCCAATGCTCATGGCCGTTTGCGGGTGGTCGCCGGTGATCATCTTCACGCGGATCCCAGCCTGCAGGCAGTCGGCGATGGCGGCAATGGCTTCCGGACGCGGCGGGTCCATCATGCCGGCGATCCCGAGCATGATCGCACCATCCTGCAGGTCCGGATGGTCCAGCTCGCGCTGGCCGTCGCCGGCAGGCTTCCAGGCCGCCGCCACCATGCGTAGCCCCTCGCGGGCATACTCTTCAATCTTCCCTTCCCAGTAAGGCTGATCGAACGGCTGCAGCCCGGCATCGGTCTGCTGGTGCTGACACAGGCGGAACAGGACGTCCGGCGCGCCGGTAATGAGAATCACCTCTTCATCGTCGAGGCGGTACAGCGTGGACATGTATTTATACTGCGAATCAAACGGGATCTTACCGCGCATCTCCACATCGCGTGGCGGCAGCGAGATTTTTGCCGCCAGCACCTTCAGCGCGCCCTCGGTTGGGCCACCGGTAATTTTCCACAGCCCCCGATCGTCCTTCATGAGCTGGCTGTCGTTACAAAGGTCAATCGTACGCAGGTAGCGTTCCAGCACGGAACCCGGAGCGACGGTGACGGGCGTAGGATCGTCTATCGGGTGAATATTTCCCACCGGCTCGTAGCTGTCGCCCTCCACGCGATAGGTGGTATCGGCGGTAATCACCGCTTTGACCGTCATTTCATTCATGGTCAGGGTGCCGGTTTTATCCGAGCAGATGACCGTCATCGCGCCCAGCGTTTCTACCGTGGGCAGCTTGCGAATGATGGCCTTGCGGCGCGCCATCGCCTGCACGCCAAGCGAGAGGATGATGGAGATAATGGCCGGCAGCCCTTCCGGAACCGCGGCAACGGCCAGGCTGATCAGCGACAGCACCAGCTCGGACACCGGCATATCGCGGAAGATCAGGCTGAAGACAAACAGCGCCACCATCATGATCAGAATGGTGATAAAAATGGTCTTGCCGAGCTTGTCCATTTGTACCATCAGCGGCGTACGGTGCTTCTCAATATCCGACATCATCTGGTTGATATGACCCAGCTCCGTCTCACCGCCGGTCGCGACCACCACGCCTTTCCCCCCGCCGGAGCTGACCGTTGTGCCCGAATAAAGCAGGTTGTAACGATCGCCTAAAGGCAGCTCGCCGCTTAGCGCATCGCTATTTTTCTCAACGACGGTGGATTCGCCGGTCAGGATCGCCTCCTCGACCCGCAGGTTATGCGCCTCAATGACGCGCAGGTCGGCGGGGATACGATCCCCGGCACGGATCACCACGATATCGCCGGGCACCAGCGCCGTAGTCGCTACCGTTTCATGGCTGCCCTGGCGGACGACCACCGCTTCGCTGGAGAGCATATTGCGAATGCTTTGCAGCGATTTTTCCGCATTGCTCTCCTGAATGTGACCAATCAGGGCGTTAATAACGGCCACCCCGAGGATGACGAACATATCGATCCAGTGGCCCATAATCAGCTTGAGCAGCGCTGCCACCAGCAGAACGTAAATCAGCACGTCGTTAAAATGGGCTAAAAAGCGCAGCCAGGCAGGCTTGCCCGCTTTTTGCGGTAACGCGTTGTCACCGTATTGCTGGAGCCGGGCTGAGGCCTCAGCGCTGCTCAGCCCATCCGCCGTGGAGCTGATATTTGCCAGGGTTTCGTCGACGGTTTGTTGATAATACGGACGGTCAGGTTTTTCTGTTTTCATCGTTCCTTCCTCAGCTTCTTTTCAGAAATCACCTTGCTTTCATGCAATTAACGAATAACGAAAACAGGAACATGTGCGTATCGAACGATACTCGCCGCCTCTGATCCTAATAAATGGGTTTGAATATTCGGGTTTCGTGAGCCGACAATAATCGCTCCGGCGGCAAGCTCATCCGCCAGCTTAATCACCTCATCACGAATATTCCCACTGCGAACGTGCAAATGGATATGTTCTTCCGACAGGTTGAGGTTTTTAACCAGCGCCGCGAGTTTTTCTTTCGAATTATTAATCATATATTCATCCATCTTTCGCGCATCTGAAATAAAGCCCCGCGTCAGCTCGGCTGAGAATTTGGGCATGACGTGCAGCAGGTGAATCTCACCCGATGCGCTTTGCGCCAGGAACTGAGCATGCTGCAGAGCTTTATCGGCCAGGCTTGGCTCGTAGACATCCACCGGAACCAGAATGTTTTTATACATATCGTGCATCCTTTTTATAACCAAAATGATTGTGAGTGGAGCAAAAAACGCATTAGATGCAGGGGCTTGCCCTTAATGCCAGGAACGGGAAAAAGAGATGAATGATATTAAACGTAGCACAGGAATATCAGGATTAGCGCGTCCCCACCGATAATGGTTATTTAACATTTATCTTTTCTCCAACTATGCTCATAGTCAGACGCCGATTACGCCTCATGGAGGAATGTATGTATGGTTTAAGCCTGATTCGCCTGGGTATGTTTATTGCCCTTGCCATTATCGCCAGCACGGCGATTGGTTTATTTACCTATATGGTCGTCACTGTTCTGGCAGAATAGCGTCACCCCTGCCCTTGTTACGGAATAAATAAAACGGTTATTTATTAGGGGAATACAGTGAACCGCTACGTCTCTCTTTTACCCTTTATTATTTTGACGCTCACGGCATGCGATCCCAAAACCGAGCAGCCTCCCCCGCAGCCGCGAATGGTCAAAGTGGCGGAGGTCGTCGCCCCCGGGAATGCCCGGCAGCGCGTCTTTCCCGCCCGGATAGAATCGGGCGATGCTACGGACCTTTCCTTCAAGCGCGCCGGTCAAATTGAGGCGCTGGATATACGCCAGGGCGCAGCCATTAAGCAGGGGCAGCAGCTTGCCAGATTAAACGCGCGTGAGGCGCAGCAGCGGGTGAACGACCGACAAACGGCGGCGACGCTGGCCCAGCGGCAGTTCGATCGTTTCCAGACGCTGGCAGGACGTCAGGCCATTTCAAAAGCCGAGATGGACGTCCAGCGCGCAAACCGCGATTCCGCAAATGCCGCGCTGCAGATAGCCCGCGAGGAGCTGAACCAGATGACGCTCGTCGCCCCCTTCAGCGGGACGGCGGCCAGCGTGCACGTGCGCAATCATCAGGTAGTGTCCGCCGGCCAGCCCATCGCGACGTTAACCCGTACCGACCTGCTTGACGTGGTGTTCAGCATTCCTGAAAACCTGTTTAAAACCTTTGATATCCGCAACGCGCAGTATCGCCCCGTAGTGCGAATTAACGCCCTGCCGGATCGGGAATTTACCGCCGTCTACAAAGAGCACTCGGGCAGCAGCGACAGCAATACGCTGACCTGGCAGGTGATTTTAACCATGCCCCGCCCGGACGATTTCCCCGCCGTCGGCGGCGTTAGCGGCACGGTTACCATCAACTTAACCAACCTCCCGGCTGGCGCGGGCGAACAGGCGCTGGTCGTCCCGGTTGAGGCGGTCTTTAACCCGGACAACAGCCCGCGCAACGAGCCGCACGTCTGGGTCGTTGCGGGCGAAGGCGACGCGCTTCACCTTGAGGACCGTAAGGTCAGCGTGGGGCAAGTGAGCGCGGAGGGCGTGGCGATTACGAGCGGGCTGAAGGCGGGCGAACGCGTGGTGGCGGCGGGCGTGGGGGAATTACACGCCAACCAGCCGGTGCGTATCTGGACGCGTGAACGGGGACTGTAATGGACATCTCTCGCCAGTTTATCAATAACCCCATTCGCGTCTGGCTGACCATCCTGCTGCTGGGCGTCGGGGGGATTTTCGCCCTGCTGAATATCGGCAGGCTGGAAGATCCGGCCTTTACCATCAAAACCGCAGTTGTCATCACCCACTATCCCGGCGCGTCGGCGCAGCAGGTTGAGGAAGAGGTCACGCTCCCGCTGGAGAATGCGCTACAGCAGCTGCCCTATCTGGATAACGTCAGCTCCATCTCCTCCAACGGGCTGTCGCAGATCACCGTGAATATTGCCTCGCGCTATCACTCGAACGAACTGCCGCAAATATGGGATGAACTGCGCCGCCGCGTGGGCGATGCCTCGCGCCAGTTCCCGCCCGGCGTCGTCACGCCCTTCGTAAACGATGATTTTGGCGACGTGTTCGGCTTTTTCTTTGCCATTTCAGGGGACGAATTCAGCAATCCGGAGCTGGTGCGTTACGCGGAGCAGCTCCGGCGCGCGCTGATTCTGGTGCCCGGCGTCGGTAAGGTCGCGATTGGCGGCGCGATCGGCCAGCAGGTCAACATTGATGTTTCGCTAACCAAAATGGCCGCACGCGGTATTACGCTGAACCAGCTTTCCGCCCTGCTCGGCCGGCTGAACGTGGTCTCCAGCGCCGGGAACATTACCTCCGGCACGGAGTCGATTCGCCTGCACCCGACGGGCGAGTTTGAGAACATCGATGAGCTGGCGGACCTGGTTATCACGCCGTCCGGCACCGGCGCGGCCACGCGGCTGCGCGACATCGCGACCCTGTCGCGCGGGCTAAACGAATCGCCTGCCAGCATCTACCACGCCAACGGCAGAAAGGCCGTTACCATGGGCGTCTCGTTTATTCCCGGCGTGAACGTGATCGACGTGGGCCACGCGCTGGAGGCGAAGCTAAACCAGATGTCGGCGGAAAAACCGGCGGGGATACATATCGATCTGTTTTACGATCAGGCCGCCGAGGTGGGCCACTCCGTTAACGGGTTTATCGTTAACTTCCTGATGGCGCTGGCGATTGTCATTGGCGTGTTGCTGATCTTTATGGGCGTGCGCAGCGGGATCATCATCGCCTTCTCCCTCGCGCTTAACGTGCTGGGCACGCTGCTGATCATGTATCTGTGGGGCATCGAGCTGCAGCGCATTTCGCTGGGGGCGCTGATTATCGCCCTCAGCATGCTGGTGGATAACGCCATCGTGATTGTGGAAGGGGTGCTGATTGCCCGTCAGCAGGGGTCGCCGCTGCTCACCGCCGTGAACTACATCATTCGGCGCTCCGCCCTGCCGCTGCTGGGGGCAACGGTGATTGCTATCCTGGCCTTTGCCCCTATCGGACTGTCGCAGGATTCCACCGGGGAATACTGTAAATCGCTGTTCCAGGTGCTGCTGATTTCTCTCCTGCTGAGCTGGTTCTCGGCGCTCACCATCACGCCGGTGCTGATTAAGTGGTGGTTGTTCAAAAACGACAATGCGCCGGAAAAAGCCGACGAGTCAGACCCTTACGATAAACGTCTCTATCGCCTCTACCAGCACCTGCTCAACGCGCTGCTGCACCATAAAGCGCCAACGCTGGTGGTGATGGCCGCTCTGCTGGCGGCGTCCGTCTGGGGCTTCGGCGCCGTGCGGCAAAACTTTTTCCCGTCGTCAAACACGCCGATTTTCTTCGTCGACCTCTGGCTACCCTACGGCACCGATATTAAATGGACCGAGAAAATGACCGGCGATATCGAAAAAACCCTTAACGGCCAGCCGGGCGTAGAAACCACCGTCTCGACCATTGGTCAGGGGAGCATGCGCTTTATTCTGACCTACAGCGGGCAGCGGCAGTACGGCAACTACGCCCAGATCATGGTGCGCATGGACGACCAGCGCAACATCTCCGCCCTGACGCGCCACGTGGACGAGTATATCGCGCGAAACTATCCGCAGGTCAACGCCAGCACCAAACGCGTGATGTTTGGCCCCTCCGGCGACAGCGCCATTGAGGTGCGCATCAAAGGCCCCGATCCTGACCGGCTGCGCCTGATTGCCAGCCAGGTGGACGATATTCTCACCCGCGACCCGGCCACGGGCAGCGTCAGAAACGACTGGCAAAACCGCAGCAAAGTCATCCGCCCGCAGTATGTTCCCGCGCTAGGCCGCGAGCTTGGCGTGGATAAGCAGGACGTCGACAACGCGCTGGAGATGAACTTCTCCGGCAGTCGCGCGGGGCTGTATCGGGAAGGGAGCGACCTGCTGCCCGTCGTGGTGCGACCGCCAGAGATCGAACGGCTGGACGCCAATCACCTCAACAACGTGCTGGTGTGGAGTCAAACCCGTCAGCAGTATATTCCGCTCAGTAACGTGGTTAGCCGCTTCGCGCTGGAGTGGGAAGATCCGCTTATTCTGCGCCGCGACCGCTCGCGGGTGCTGACCGTGCAGACCGATCCCGATCCGCTGAGCCAGCAAACCTCCGGGGACATTCTCGCCCGGGTGAAGCCACAGGTTGATGCCCTCACCCTGCCCCACGGCTACAGCATCGAGTGGGGAGGCGACGCGGAAAATTCCAGCGAAGCGCAGCAGGGCGTATTCACCACCCTGCCGATTGGGTATCTGGTGATGTTCATCATCACCGTACTGATGTTCAGCTCGGTGAAAAACGCCGTCGCCATCTGGCTGACCGTGCCGCTGGCGCTGATCGGCGTCACGCCCGGCTTCTTGATCACCGGGATACCGTTCGGCTTTATGGCGCTGATTGGCCTGCTGAGCCTGAGCGGCATGCTGATCCGCAACGGCATTGTGCTGGTGGAAGAGATTGAGCAGCAGAAGGGGAATAAAGATCAGCACGAGGCGATCGTGTACGCGGCCACCTCGCGCCTGCGCCCTATCCTGCTCACCGCCTTTACTACCGTACTGGGCCTGGCTCCGCTGCTGCTGGACGTTTTCTTCCAGAGCATGGCCGTTGTGATTATGTTTGGACTGGGGTTTGCTACAATCCTGACGCTGCTGGTACTCCCCGTAATTTATGCGTGTTTCCATCGTAAGGACGAAGCCAAACAACAATGAATGCGACAGGGCTGAACATTATCAAGACGCTGGGCTGTATGACGGCGGTGACCTTCTTTACCATCTACAACACCTGGGATCGTTATGATTATGACTATCACTGGATCCTGGGGTTTTTAACCTTTATCTCGACCATCGCCACGCCGCTGTTTTTTGTGGTTGCGGGCTACCTCGACGGGCAATCCCGGCACGGCACCCGCTGGCAGCTGGGCAAAATTAAAAGTCTGGTGATTGTTTTTCTGTTCTGGATAACGATCTACTACCTGTGGGAGCCGTATCAGCGCGGGTATTTAATTCAGCCCTGGTTCGTGTTCGCCTTCGTGGTGATTTACACCTTCCACCCGGTCGTGGAGTGGCTCAGCCAGCGGCGCAGTCTGTTCTGCGGGGCGATTGCCGTCCTGCTGCTCTTTTCCTACGGATACGACCTGCTATCGGCGCTCTATCCTGAAACGCACGTCCTGTCCCTGTCACCGCAGTATCGGCTGTGGACGTGGCTGCTGTTTTACCTGACGGGGCAACTCTTCTGCGACCCGAAAATCACCGAGTGGATTAGCCGCAGGAACGTCGTCAGGGCGGCGGTTGTCGCCATCCCGTTTATCTATCTCTTCACCTGGTTCTACGAGCGCCACTTCTTCTTTGCGCTGTTCAAGGCGGACAGAAACGCCTTTATCCTCACCGGCTCGCAGATCTACGTTCTGATTATTGCCCTGGTGATTGCGGCGAACGGCGTGCGCTTTCGCCGCAACGCCGAATTCAAGGAGTCGGTTCTGGCCGCCATCAGCAAAACGATGACCGGCGTGTATATTATGCACTACTCGGTTTTTCACCTGCTGACGGCGCTGATACCGGTGACCTCCCTCGGCATAAAACTCTCGCTGATCGTGCTGACGTTCATCACCTCGGTCCTGTTCTCCATGCTGGTTCTCTCTAACGCGGTGGCGAAAAAGGTGATCACCCTTTAGAAGCCCAGGCGCAGCCAGGCAAAGAGCACGTTGCCGTTATTGTAGGTGCCGGGAATATAGGTGAACTGGACGGTAACGCGCTTATACCCGGCAGAGAACAGCGGGAAGATAAACGGCAGCGGGACGTAGTTCGCAAAGTCGTCGCGTGCCGTGATGCCCGCGGCGGCCCCCAGCCCCAGGCGGAAATCCTTCGCGCTATCCAGATACCAGCCCTTTTCCCAGCCGTAGCCCATCGCGGGCTGCCACTCGTTGTGGGAATCTTTGAACATCATGGCGAACAGCGCGCTCCAGTTGCCCTCGTCGTTGTAACGAGACACGCCCAGGCCGCCGCCCCACGGCATTTCGTTGTATTTGTCGGTTTTTTCTTTGTCGTACATAAAGCGGGCATGCCAGCTCAGGAACGGCAGATACAGATCGTAACGCTCAGGCTCTTCCCAGGTTTGGGAGATATCATCCGTCAGCGCATTCCACCAGCCGCTAATGCGTTGTTCACCATACACTTTGGTTTCCGCATGAAGTGGCGAAACGATGAAAAAAAGAATAACCCAGAGTACCGGAAAGATGCGTTGCATAGATATTCCCTCAGCTTTAGTCACGCAGCGGTATCTATTACTGTAATCCATTCAGCACTAACCGGAGCCAAACAGACTGATTTATCTTGAGGCAGGGGGAGATGAAATTTATTTATTCAGCGCCTTCCGGAAAGATAAAAACGTTTTCACCAGCGTTCTGTCGCGGTAGTCTCATACGTTCCGTTTATATGACGGACGCAACGTGAGTGACCTTTTCTTATACCAATAATTAAAAATCAGTACAGACAGGACAACTATGGACTCCACCCTCATCTCCGATCGTCCTAACGAGGAGACACCTTCGCTCAACCGCGCCCGCCGCGCAGCCCTCGGCAGCTTTGCTGGCGCCGTCGTCGACTGGTATGACTTTTTACTCTACGGCATCACCGCCGCGCTGGTGTTTAACCGCGAATTCTTTCCGCAAATCAGCCCCGCCATGGGCACGCTTGCCGCGTTTGCCACCTTTGGCGTTGGCTTTCTGTTCCGTCCGCTGGGCGGCGTGATCTTCGGCCACTTCGGCGACCGCCTGGGGCGCAAGCGCATGCTGATGCTCACCGTCTGGATGATGGGTATCGCGACTGCGCTTATCGGTATTTTGCCCTCGTTCGCAACGATTGGCTGGTGGGCACCGGTCCTGCTGGTCACCCTGCGCGCCATCCAGGGCTTTGCCGTGGGCGGTGAATGGGGCGGCGCGGCGCTGCTGTCCGTCGAAAGCGCGCCGAAAAACAAGAAAGCGTTTTACAGCAGCGGCGTGCAGGTCGGCTATGGCGTGGGGCTGTTGCTTTCTACCGGCCTGGTGTCGCTGATTAGCCAGCTCACCACCGACGCGCAGTTCCTGAGCTGGGGCTGGCGCATCCCGTTCATCTTCAGCATCGTGCTGGTTATCGCCGCGCTGTGGATCCGCAACGGCATGGAGGAGTCCGCTGAATTCGAAAAACAGCAGCAGGAAAAGCCGATCGCCAAAAAACGACTGCCGGTGATGGAAGCGCTGGTTCAGCATCCTGGCGCTTTTCTGAAAATCATTGCCCTGCGCCTGTGCGAGCTGCTGACGATGTATATCGTGACCGCGTTCGCGCTGAACTATTCGACGCAGAATCTCGGCTTACCGCGTGAGCTTTTCCTGAACATTGGCCTGCTGGTCGGCGGGATCAGCTGTCTGACCATCCCCTGCTTCGCCTGGCTGGCAGACCGCTATGGCCGCCGCCGCGTCTACATCACCGGCGCGCTGATCGGCACGCTCAGCGCCTGGCCGTTCTTTATGGCGCTGGAGGCGCAGTCGATTTTCTGGATCGTCTTCTTCGCGATTATGCTCGCCAACATTGCCCACGACATGGTGGTGTGCGTCCAGCAGCCGATGTTTACCGAGCTGTTTGGCGCCAGCTACCGCTACAGCGGCGCGGGCGTGGGCTATCAGGTTGCCAGCGTGGTCGGCGGCGGATTTACGCCGTTTATCGCCGCCGCGCTGGTCACCCTCTCCGGCGGAAACTGGCACAGCGTGGCCATTTATCTGCTGGCGGGCTGCCTGCTTTCCGCCGCAACGGCGTTATTGATGAAAGAGTCTCATCACGCCTGATCTCCTCACTTTTGTTTCACAGGCGAGTGACATACTATCGGGTAGAGTCACACCTGTGGAACAAGGAGACAGACATGAATAATAAGGGCTCCAGCCTGACCCCGGCTCAGGCGCTGGAAAAACTCGACGCGCTGTATGAACAGTCCGTCAACGCGCTGCGCAGCGCCATTAGTGAATACATTGAAACGGGAAAACTTCCCGACGAGAAGGCCAGAAGTCACGGCCTTTTTGTTTATCCCTCGCTCTCCGTCACCTGGGACGGCAGCGCCAGCACCACGCCGAAAACGCGTGCCTACGCGCGCTTCACCCACTCCGGCTGTTACAGCACCACCGTGACCCGTCCGGCGCTGTTCCGCCCTTATCTTGAAGAACAGCTGACCCTGCTGTATCAGGATTACGGCGCGCATATTTCCGTTGAACCGTCCCTGCATGAAATTCCGTATCCGTACGTGATAGACGGCTCGGCGCTGACCCTCGATCGCTCCATGAGCGCGGGGCTGACGCGCCACTTCCCGACCACCGAGCTTTCGCAGATTGGCGATGAGACGGCGGACGGGATTTATCATCCGGCAGAATTTTCCCCGCTGTCGCATTTTGACGCCCGCCGCGTGGATTTCTCCCTGGCGCGCCTGCGCCACTACACCGGCACGCCCGCCGAGCATTTCCAGCCGTTTGTGCTGTTCACCAACTACACCCGCTACGTGGACGAATTCGTCCGCTGGGGCTGTAGCCAAATTCTCGATCCGGACAGCCCGTACGTTGCCCTCTCCTGCGCGGGCGGGATCTGGATCACCGCCGAGACGGAAGCCCCCGAGCAGGCCATTTCAGACCTGGCGTGGAAAAAACACCAGATGCCGGCCTGGCACCTGATCACCGCCGACGGTCAGGGGATTACGCTGATCAACATCGGCGTGGGCCCGTCAAACGCCAAAACTATCTGCGATCACCTGGCGGTATTGCGCCCGGACGTCTGGCTGATGATTGGCCACTGCGGCGGCCTGCGCGAAAGCCAGCTGATTGGCGACTACGTGCTGGCGCACGCCTATCTGCGTGACGATCACGTGCTCGACGCGGTACTGCCGCCGGATATCCCGATCCCGAGCATCGCCGAAGTGCAGCGCGCGCTCTACGACGCCACCAAAGAGGTGAGCGGTATGCCGGGTGAAGAAGTTAAGCAGCGCCTGCGTACCGGAACCGTCGTCACCACCGATGACCGCAACTGGGAGCTGCGCTATTCCGCCTCCGCGCTGCGCTTCAACCTGAGCCGCGCGGTGGCGATTGATATGGAAAGCGCCACCATCGCCGCGCAGGGGTATCGCTTCCGCGTGCCTTACGGCACGCTGCTGTGCGTGTCCGATAAACCGCTGCACGGTGAAATTAAGCTCCCGGGACAGGCAAACCGTTTCTACGAAGGTGCCATTTCCGAGCACCTGCAGATCGGCATTCGCGCCATTGATTTGCTGCGGGCGGAGGGCGACAAGCTGCATTCGCGCAAGCTGCGCACCTTCAACGAACCGCCGTTCCGCTAATAACGATAAGGAAAAACAATGTCCAGCACATCACCGCTCTCTGCCCTGCGCCACTGGCTTGAGGCCAGCCATCTCGACGGAACGATCGTCCCGCGGGCGGACGCCTGGCAGAGCGAATACTGCGCCCCGTACGACGAAAAGCTGGCCTGGCTGACGGGCTTCGACGGCTCGGCAGGCCTGGCGCTGGTATTGCAAGATAAAGCCCTGCTCTTTGTCGACGGTCGCTATCAGGTTCAGGCACGCGTGCAGGTCAATATGGATGAGGTGGAGATCCATCATCTGCATAATGAACCGCTGGCTGAGTGGCTTGAGCACAACGTTGAGCGCGGAACCCGCATCGGGTTCGACGCCCTGTTGATGACCAACGCCGAGTTTACGCAGCTGTCGGCGACGCCGTGCGAGCTGGTGCCGCTGAATCAGTCACCGTTCGATACCCTTTGGACTGACCGACCCGCCGCCCCGGCCGGGATTATTAGGGAAATGCCGGTTGATATCAACGGCGAAAGCAGCGCCGACAAGCGCCAGCGCGTCGCTGCCGTGTTGGCCGCGAACAATGCTGATTACCTGGCCGTCACGCTGCCGGATAACATCGCCTGGCTGCTGAACGTGCGCGGTTCGGACATACCGACCAGCCCGGTACCCCTCTCCTTCGCGCTTCTCAGCCGCGACGGAAGCGTCGAATGGTTTGTTAACGACAACAAGCTTGCGGCGTTATCGGATACGGTGCGAAGCAGCTTCACGATTTATCCGCAGGATGCGTTTATCGAGCGCTGCCGGCAGCTGTCGCAGGGCAAGCGAGTGATGGTCGACGCCGACTCCGCGCCGGTTGCTCTGCGCTTTGCCATTGAGCCGCAGGGGGAGATTGTCTGGCAGACCGATCCGATTACCCTGTTGAAGGCCAGTAAAAACCCGGTTGAGCTGGCGGGCTATCGTGAATGCCATCATCAGGACGGCGCGGCATGGGTTAACTTCCTCGCCTGGCTGAGCCGCGAGGTGCCACTGCGCGCTGCGGCGGGCCAGCCTTTGACGGAGCTGGAGGTGCAGGCAAAACAGCTTGCGTTTCGCGAGCAGCAGCCCGGATTTATTGAGCAAAGTTTTGCGACCATCTCCGCCTCGTCCAGCAACGCGGCGATGTGCCATTACCACTCCAGCGAAGCCAGCAACAAGCCCATCGGTCATGACCATTTTTATCTGAACGATTCAGGCGGTCAGTACCTTAACGGCACCACCGACGCTACGCGTACGCTGGCGTGGGGCAAGGTCGATCCCGAGCAGCGCCTGCACTATACCGCCGTGCTGAGAGGCTTCCTGTCGCTGATTACGCTGCAGTTCCCGTCCGGAAGCCAGGGACATCAGCTGGACGCTTTTGCGCGTCGTCCGCTGTGGGAAATGGGGCTGGATTACGATCACGGTACCGGGCACGGCGTGGGGCATCAGCTGCTTATCCACGAAAACCCGCACCGTATCGCCAAAAAAGTGAATCCGTGGCCGCTGGTGGCGGGAAATATTATGACCATCGAACCGGGGTACTACCTTGGGGGCAGCCACGGCATTCGTATTGAAAATCAGGTGGAGATTGTTGAAAGCCGCCCGGGGTTCTGCAAATTCGCCTCGCTGACGCTGATCCCAATTGATTTAAGCCAGGTTGAGCTGCACCTGCTGAGCGAGCAGGAGAAACGGTGGCTGGACGAGTATCATCAGCAGGTTCGCGAGGCGCTGTCACCGCGGGTGGAGGGCGATGCGCGCGCGTGGCTGGTGGAGGCGACGGCGCCGATTCGTGTGAACGGATAGTGCGACTTTCGCCGGGTGGCGGCTTCGCCTTACCCGGCCTACGATGTGAGGTTTTTGTAGGTCGGGTAAGGCGAAGCCGCCACCCGACAATTCACCCGACGCAGAAAAGCAAAAAGCCTGCTTTAAAAGCAGGCTTTTCTAAATGTGGCTCCTCTGACTGGACTCGAACCAGTGACATACGGATTAACAGTCCGCCGTTCTACCGACTGAACTACAGAGGAATCGTGTGAACGAGGCGCATATTAATGACCCCGCTAAATTGTGTCAACACTAAAATTAACGTGCTGATTCAATTGATTAATTAACCCGCAAACTGCTGTTTTAGTGTACCTGAGCGGAGAGATTATCGCCATACTCGCCGTTTTTACGTAAACGCTGCAGCGGGTCCTGCTGGTAAAAATGGCAGAAACGTTGCCACAGCGCCGGAAAGCGTGGGGCAAAAAGCTCAGGCGCGCTGAAGAAATATTCGGACAGCACGGCAAAACACTCTGCGGGATCGGTTGCGGCATAGGCGTCGATGCTGGCCGCGCTCTCACCCACGAGATCAATCTCGTCCTGGATGTTGTCCATTGCCGCATGCAGGTCATGCTCCCAGCCCGCGACCTCGCGAAGCGGGATGAACGGCACGCCGCTGGCCCGGTCCCCGTTGCGGGTGTCAAGCTTATGCGCTACTTCGTGAATAATCAGGTTGAAGCCCGAGGCGTCAAATGAATCCTGAATATCCAGCCAGTTGAGAATGATGGGACCCTGCTGCCAGCTTTGCCCGGACTGAACCACGCGCTGGTTATGCACCAGGCCGATATCATCCTGCCACTCGTCGTCCACCACGAACGGGGCAGGGTAAATGAGCACTTCATGAAAACCATCCAGCCATTCGATACCCAGCTCCAGCACCGGCAGGCAGAAAAGAAGGGCGATACGCGTATTTTTGAGGGGGTCCAGCTCAAAACCCTGCAGGGGAACCAGGCGCTTTTGCTGCAAAAAACGATCTGCCAGTTGGATCAGTTTTGACTGTTCATCCGGCTGGAGATTAGCCAGAACGGGTATCGCCAGCGCTTCATCCCACGGCAGCGCCATGTTTCGACCAGCTTCATTCGATTTCCAGGGCCACTTAATCATCGTTTTGCTCGCAAACTCGTCACTTGAACAAAATTGAAAGGTCAGGTGCTACACACGTTACCACTTCGCTTGTCATCCACGGTAGTGCTTTACCACTATGTCATTCATTTTGTGAAGTATGTCGTAGCATCCCTCGCCATCCAGGAGGCTAATTCATCCGCGCGAACGGGCGGCGAGAAGAAATACCCTTGAAAGTAATCCACTTTCTTTTTCCGCAGATACTCAACCTGGTACGACGTCTCCACCCCTTCGACCAGCACGCTTAACTTCAGCGATTTGGCCATATCGATGACCAAATCAATGAGCCGCGTTGAGGTATCCTCATACGTCAGCCCGTTGATGAATATCTTATCAATTTTAATCAGGTCGATGGGGAGCGCATTAAGATAGTTCAGATTCGAATAGCCGGTGCCAAAGTCATCCAGTGCGATGGTAACGTCATGCGCCTGCATCAGGGCGAGGGTTTCCTTAAGCGCCGCTACTTTCTCAAAGGGTTCGCGCTCGAGGATCTCTGCGGTCAGGCGAATACGCTCTTTCGGAAACCGCCCGAGAAAGGTGCGGCAATCCTCAATAAACGTATCGCTTTGAATATGTGAGGTGGTGAAGTTAAAGCTCACGTGAAAAGGGTTTTTGCTCGTTGCCAGTATGGCCGGAAGCTCAAGCGCGGCCTGCGCCATCAGCTTACGGGTGAGGGGAATAATCAGTCCGCTCTCTTCCGCCATCGGGATAAAGCTTGCCGGTGAAACCAGCTCGCCTGACGGAGTGGCCCACCGGGCAAGCACTTCGACACCATAAACGTCGCCCGTATCGCTGTGCACAATCGGCTGATAGAGCGGCACAATTTCATTCTGCTCAATGGCCAGCTCAAGATCTTCATAGGGATTAGGCTCGCGAATAACGTATCGCCACAGCACGGCGGCGGTAATGAACGTCATTAGCACGGTCAATAAGACCAAAATCCAGACCAGCGGCACGTTGAACGCCACCAGTACGGCTGCACAGAGCAAAATAGCCAGCATGCAGCACAGGGCGAAAATTATCTTAACTTTCTGTTTTGCCATAATTTTTATAGCCTATAAAGTGACATTTTTCGCAGCGTGTTTCTCGCAGGCGTCCGTGCGGTCTTCCTTTTTCCGATTACGCCTCGGCGGCGGGGCGGTTGCCGCTTATGCATAACTCGCTATTATGAATGCACACATTTCCCGAAAGCGCTAAGGATTGCCAGAAAAAAATGCCCGTCAATTTTGACCTTAACGATCTTTATGCCTTCAGAGCCCTGGTGGAATACGGCAATTTCCGCATTGCCGCAGAATCTATCTGTCTCTCCCAGTCCGCGCTAAGCAGGCGCATTGAGAAGCTGGAGACGGCGGTCGGCGCGAAGCTGTTCGACAGGACCACCCGACGCGTGGCGCTGACGTTTTTCGGGCAACGCTTTGCCGAAAGCTGCGGGCAGCTTCTGGAAAGCGTGGAGTCGATGCTGGCAGATATCGATAAAGTCAGCGAGGAACGTACCGGATCGATCACCGTTGCCGCAGTGCCTTCGGCGGCCTGCCATTTTATGCCGGAGGTGATCCGCCAGTTCCACGCCCGCTATCCGCGCGTGCGCATCAAGCTCATCGACAGCAGCGCGGGCAATGTCATTGAGGCGGTCGCCAGCGGCCAGGCGGATTTTGGCATCTGTTTTGCGAGGAGCCTTCAGCCGGATATCACCTTTATCCCGCTGGTGGAGGATGTTTATGTCGCCGCGTGCCGTCGCGATCATCCCCTGGCGGGGCGAAGGAGCCTGACATGGCAGGCGTTCTACCAGCAGGATTACATCAGCCTGGATATCACGTCCGGGAACCGTAATTTGCTCGACCAGATGCTCGGCCATATAAAGCCAGAGCGGCCAGGGATTTGCGAAACCCGCCACGTCACGACGATGCTGGGCATGGTCGAAGCGGGGATTGGCATTGCTGCCGTCCCCGCGATGTCGATGCCGCGCTCTGAGCATTCATTTCTGACGCATATCCCGCTGACCGAACCCGAAGTCAAACGCACCGTCGGGCTGATTCGGCGCAGCGGGCGCATTCAGTCGTGGATTGCCGCCGAGCTTGAAGCGCTCATTACTGAACGCTATCGCGAGGTGTAGCGACGGGGATCATCCCGGTTGCGGAGATGGTTTCCCGCGCCTTCGCAGAGGAGAGGAAATCCAGCAGCGCCTTGCCCTCGGTAGGGTGCGCCGCGCGGGCGGTCACCGCCCCGGCAAAACGGGTAATGTACTGCAGATTATCCGGCAGCTTGCCGACAAAGGTCACGCCGGGAACGGGCAGCAGCTCGCTTACCTGCTGGAAACCGATGCTGTATTTGCCTTTCGCCACTTCGGAGGCAACCGGAATACGCTCCACCCTGTGCGCTTTTCCCTCCATCTGCTCATTAATCCCCAGCGTTTTGAACAGCTGGCTTTGTACGTACCGGCCGCTGGCGCTGTCGGAGTAGGCGACGGTGCTGGCCTGCAGCAGGGTCCGGCGCAGGGCGGTATCCGTTCCGATGTCCGGCACCGGAGACCCCGCTTTTACGACCATGCCAATCGGCGAATCCGCCAGCTCAACGCGAGAACCGTCTTTGACCATCCTGTCGTGCGCCAGCGCGTCCAGCGCGTCGCCAACCATAATCACCACGTCCGCACTTTCACCTCGCGCCAGGCGGTTGGGGATGGCCTGGGGCGTTTTTCCCATCGACGGACCCGATATCAACACGATGCGATCGCCGCTTTGGGCTTCATACCGTGGCGCCAGCTTTTCCAGTGCGGCTTTGAAACCGCCTGAAATCATGACCGTCACCTCCTGAGCCAGCGCGCCTGCGCTGGCCGCCATCAGTACCAGACCGGTCAGTCCTGAACGCATAAATGGGTGCATAATTTTCCCTCTGTATTAACGTGCGGTTTGCAGGGTTAAGGCGCTGCGACGATAGAGATAGAGCGTTGCCAGCAGCGCGCAGATCGCGGCGAAGCTCATCCAGTATCCCGGGGAGGCTTTATCACCGGTGTACTCAATCAGGGCCGTTGAAATGACGGGCGTAAACCCACCAAAGATCGCGGTGGCGAGGCTATACGCCAGAGAGAACCCGGCGACGCGCACCTCAACCGGCATGATCTCCGTCAGCGCCGGGATCATCGCGCCGTTATACAGGCCGTACAGGAAAGAGAGCCACAGCAGCACGCTCAGCATCATGGAGAAGCTCGGCGCCTCTGCCAGCAGCGTCAGGGCCGGATAGCTGGTCGCCAGCGCAAGCAGCGTCATGGCAATCAGCACGGGCTTACGTCCGAAACGGTCGGACAGCGCGCCGCCTATCGGTAGCCAGATAAAGTTGGCGATGGCGACCAGCAGCGTGACCAGCAGGCTGTCAGAGGCGCTAAGCATTAAGACTTTTTTACCGAAGGTTGGCGCGTAGACGGTGATCAGATAGAACGCCGTGGTGGTCATCGCCACCATCAGCATGCCCGCGACCACAACCGGCCAGTTTGCCAGCAGGGTAGTAAACACCTGACGCATCGCCAGGGTATGGCTGCGGGCGCGGAACGCGTCGGTCTCTTCCAGCCTGCGGCGCAGGAAAAAGATAAAGGGCACAATCATGCAGCCGAACAGGAACGGAATGCGCCAGCCCCATTCACGAATGGCGCTCTCTTCCATCAGCGCGTTCAGCGCAAAGCCCATTGCGGCGGCCACCATAATTGCTACCTGCTGGCTGCCGGATTGCCAGCTGGTGAAAAATCCCTTGCGGCCCGGGGTGGCAATTTCGGCAAGATAGACCGACACGCCGCCAAGCTCTGCCCCGGCGGAAAAGCCCTGCAGCAGTCGCCCGACCAGCACCAGCAGCGGAGCCCACAGGCCGATGCTCTCATAGGAGGGGATCAGCACAATCAGGAAGGTTCCGGCCGCCATAATCGACAGCGTAGTAATCAAGCCTTTGCGGCGACCCACCTTATCGATGTACGCCCCAAGGACGATTGCGCCGATGGGGCGCATCAGGAAGCCTGCGCCGAAGACGGCGAAGGTCATCATCAGCGAAGCAAACTCGCTGCTTGCCGGGAAGAACGTATGCGCGATGTAGGTGGCATAAAACCCGAACAGGAAGAAGTCAAATTGCTCAAGGAAGTTGCCCGAAGTGACGCGAAGTATCGCGCCCGCTCTGGCGCGAACGGTTGCAGGTAAGGGTGAGGAAATCATCGTAGTCTCCAGTTTATTATTGACGTGTTGTCCGTCTGTTTCTGAAAACTGGATCAGGAAAGGTAAATAGATAAGCGCATTTGGCACATAGGCTGATGCGTTCTGTGCATCAATGGCAATATGTTGTTGGGAAGTTATTTGCTTAACAATAACTTAACAAAAAGGACAGTTATTGAATCTCCGGGTTTATGTAAGTCATTGATATTGCGATTTTGTGAAGTCGCGCAGGGGAAAAGCCAGGCGTAGCCTGGCTTACAGGATTTAGCGCAGCGCGTTGGCAATGGCGCTAAACATCAGCGATGCCTCCAGCGGCTGGGCGCTGAATGACGGTTCCGCCTGGGGCCAGGTGGACCACTGAACGATCGTCAGGTTTTCCGCTGGGTTAACCATGATCATCTGGCCAAATATCCCCAGCGCCCAGAGCGAGCCTTTCAGCGAGGCCTGCGCGCTCGGCTGAACGTTGGCGGCATTGACCGGTACTTCGTTGTTCCACCACTGATAGCCGTACAGCCCTTGAGGATGCGCGTCCGACACCGATCCTGCGGCACGGGTCCAGCGTGACGACTCTTTCACCCAGCCGTCAGGCAGGATCTGTTTACCGTTCGGCAGCGTGCCGTTATGCCGGATAAACTCGCCAAAGCGCCCCCAGTCCTCAAGGGTAGCGTTGAACCCGTGGGCACCGACATCGTGCTGACCTTTGCTGTAGGCATGCCACACGCCGTCGCTCGCCATGCCGTACGGCTGCCAGATGCTTTGCTCCAGATACGCGGCGAGCGTCATGCCGGTGGCGCGCTCGAGCACGTCACCCAGCAGCCATGCGCCGCCGGAGGAGTAGGACCAGTGCTCTCCGGCCGGGTGTTCACGGCGTAAGCCTGAAACCAGCTTGCGCACGCAGTCGTAAGTACCGGGCCTGGCTTCGCACTCGGTGAGCTGCGCGAAGTCGGAGTTCGGGCTGGTGTAATCCTCATTCCACGCCACGCCCGAGGTGTGGGTAATCAGCTGCTTCAGCGTCACGCCGTCCCAGGCGGTGCCCTTTAAATCCGGTTCGTATCGGGTGATGAGATCGTCCAGCGAGTGGATTTTGCCCTCTTTAATCGCCACGCCGACCAGCGCCGATACCACCGATTTGCCCACCGAGCGCGACGTCCAGAGCGTGGAGTCGGTGTTGCCTTCGCCGAGATATTTAAAGGCGACCTTACCGTCTTTCAATACCAGCATGCCGCTCACGTTCTGGCGCGTAAGGTAATCCTGAAGGCTGTAGGTCTTACCGTTCACCTGATAGCGGGCATCCGTCAGGGGTTTCTCTGCCGCCAGCAGCGGCGTGGCGTTGCCGTGACGGAACACATCGCCGGCGTAGTTGCGGTAATCATTGCGAAAGCCGACGACGCGATCGGCCTGGCTCCAGGTGAGCATGGTGTGCGTGTCCGGCAGTTTGCTATCGAAAGGAACCGGACAGGCGTTCAGTTCGGTGCCTTTGCAGGCGGCCATGGCGGCAGGGGATAACAGGTTGCCGAGAACCAGGCCCGCCAGCAGGGTGATGTTTAACGGTGTGTTTTTCATATCGATCTCATTTAGCTCAGGAGTGACTTCAGTTTAAGAACCTGAGGCCTATAATAAAAAACGCGTAATGGGGGAAAATCCCCCGAAATTTTACATGGAGAAGAGTGTGGCGACGTTGAGCTATTCCTTTGCGCAGCTTGAGGCGTTTACCGCCGTGGCCGAGCACGGCAGCCTGAGCCAGGCGGCGGTTAAGCTGAAAAAAGACCGCACCACGCTGCGCGATCTGATTGATTTTCTGGAGGATGGACTGGGCTATGCGCTGTTTCTTCGCGAAGGACGCACCCTGCGGTTAACGCCGGAGGGGGAGCAGCTTCAGCGGCAGGCGCATCTGCTGATGCGGCAGGTGAGGGCATTTGAAGCCTTCGCCCGGGAGGTGCCCGCCAGCGCAGCGCAGGGTATTTCCCTCGTTTACGATCCCTTTACCCCGAGAGCATTTTTACAGGCGCTGATTGCCGACATGGCAAAGCGCAACATCCGCCTGAGCCTGACCTGCGCCTCGCGCGATGAAGCGGAGAGCCTGCTTGCCGCGGGCAGGGCGGATCTCGGCATTTGCCAGGCGCGCAACCGCAGCGTGGGCAATGAGATGGAGTGGCGGGCGCTCGGGGCGATTGATATGGATTTCTATGCCTCTGCGACGCTTTTTACGGATATCACCTCTCCGCTGTCGCTGCTCGATCTCTCTCTGGTGCCGCAGGTGATTATGCACGCGGCCTCAGACGAACCGGTGGCGCGCCGCCTGCAAATCTCAGGGCACACGATTTTTACCAACGAGCTGGAGATGCTGCGTGGCCTGCTGGTACAGGGCTGCGGCTGGGGATTTCTGCCGACGCATTTTCATGCGGCCGAGTGGGAAAACGTAAAAAGGCTGCGCACCGAAGTGGGCAGCCAGGGGATTAGTCAGACGATGGTCACCATCTGGAAGCCGGGCAGCGACAAGCGCGCCATCATTGCTGACGCGCTGGCGCTATTGCCGGACCTGTGGAAGCACTCAGCGCTGTGAACAGCCTTTGCACTGTTGGTTCTGGATCTGCTGGAAGAAATCGTTGCCTTTGTCATCCACCAGGATAAACGCCGGGAAGTTCTCGACTTCGATTTTCCAGATGGCTTCCATTCCCAGCTCAGGGTAGGCCACGCACTCCAGGCTCTTGATGCTGTTTTGCGCCAGCACCGCCGCCGGGCCGCCGATGCTGCCGAGGTAGAAGCCGCCGTGCTTGTGGCAGGCGTCCGTCACCTGCTGGCTGCGGTTGCCTTTTGCCAGCATGATCATGCTCGCGCCGTGGGATTGCAGTAAATCCACGTACGAGTCCATGCGGCCCGCGGTGGTTGGGCCGAGCGAGCCAGAGGCGTAACCTTCCGGCGTTTTCGCCGGGCCCGCGTAGTAAATCGGGTGATCCTTCACGTACTGCGGAAGTTCTTCCCCGTTGTCGAGCAGCTCTTTCAGCTTCGCGTGGGCGATATCGCGCGCCACGATGATGGTGCCGTTCAGCGACAGGCGGGTGGAGACCGGGTGCGCGGAAAGCTGCGCCAGGATCTCGCCCATCGGCTTGTTCAGGTTGATGCTGACCACCTCGCCTTCACCCTGCTGGCGCAGGGATTCAGGAATGTACTGGCCCGGGTTGTGCTCCAGCTTCTCGATCCAGATCCCGTCGCGGTTGATTTTTGCCTTGATGTTGCGGTCCGCGGAGCAGGAGACGCCCATGCCGATTGGGCAGGAGGCGCCGTGGCGCGGCAGGCGGATCACGCGGATATCGTGGGCGAAATATTTCCCGCCGAACTGCGCGCCAAGGCCGAGGTTCTGCGCTTCCTGGAGCAGTTCCTGCTCGAGCTGAACGTCGCGGAACGCCTGGCCGTGCTCGTTGCCTTCCGTCGGCAGCGCGTCGTAGTAGCGGGTGGAGGCCAGCTTAACGGTTTTCAGCGTGGCTTCAGCGGAGGTTCCGCCGATAACAAAGGCAATGTGGTACGGCGGGCAGGCCGCGGTGCCCAGGGTGCGCATCTTCTCAACCAGGTAGTTTTTCAGCTTCGCCGGGGTAATCAGCGCCTTGGTTTCCTGGTAGAGATAGGTTTTGTTGGCTGAACCGCCGCCTTTGGCCATGCACAGGAATTTATACTCGTCGCCGTCCACGCTGTAGAGATCAATCTGCGCGGGCAGGTTGGTGCCGGTATTCACCTCTTTATACATATCCAGCGCGGCGTTCTGCGAGTAGCGCAGGTTGTCTTCAATGTAGGTGTTATACACGCCCTGGCTCAGGGCCGCTTCGTCACCGCCGCCGGTCCAGACGCGCTGGCCTTTTTTGCCCATAATGATCGCGGTGCCGGTATCTTGACAGGTTGGCAGCACGCCTTTTGCGGCAATTTCAGAGTTACGCAGGAACTGCAGGGCAACGTATTTGTCGTTCTGGCTGGCTTCCGGGTCGTTCAGGATCGCGGCAACCTGCTTCTGATGGGAAGGACGCAGCATAAACGCCGCATCGTGGAAGGCCTGCTGCGCCAGCAGGGTCAGCGCTTCCGGCTCCACCTTCAGGACTTCCTGACCGTCGAACTCCGCAACGGAGACGTGCTCGTTGGTCAGCAGATAGTATTCGGTGTCATCGTGCGCGAGCGGGAAGGGGTTCTGGTAGAAAAACGGTTTATTCGACATAGCGTATTGCTCCACAAAAATAAAACCGCCGGAGGAGAAGTCCGGCGGTCAGGAATCAGAACATCATGGACATCCATGGATAGCCAATCAGCAGCAGGGCCGCCAGGAAGATGGCGCCGAAGATGGTGCCCAGACGCCAGTAGTCTTTGGTTGGCAGGTAGCCGCTGCCGTAGTAAATCGGGCTTGGGCCAGTACCGTACGGGGTGATGATCCCCATCACGCCCAGCGAGGTCACCATCAGCAGAACGAACACTTCCATATTCATGCCCGGAATGGTGGAGGCGATGGTCAGCATCGCTGGCAGCAGCGCGGTAGTGTGCGCGGTGGTGCTGGCAAACAGGTAGTGCAGCAGGTAGAACGCCAGCAGCAGGACGATGGTGGCCACACCCGGCGAGATACCGCTCATTAACAGACCGCCTTCTTTACCCAGCCAGGCAATGAAGCCGGTGGAAGAGAGGCCGTCCGCCAGCGCTACCAGCGTGGCGAACCAGACGAAGGTGTTCCACGCGGCTTTGTTACCGGTGATATCGTTCCACTCCAGTACGCCGGTCCACAGCATCAGGCCCACGATGAGCAGGGCAGCCATTGCCGGTTCAATCCACGCGGCAGCGAAGATCCACATCAGCAGCGCACAGCATACGAACACCAGCAGCAGAATTTCGTTGCGGGACAGTTTGCCCAGTTTTTCCAGCTCGCGGGTCGCCCACAGCGGTACTTCGTCGTTCACCTTCACTTCAGGCGGATAGAACCAGTAGGCCAGCAGCGGCATGGTCAGGATCAGCAGCACGCCCAGCGGCAGGAAGGCGATGAACCAGGTGCCCCAGGAGATGTTGATCCCGACAGTGCTTTTCACCAGCGCCAGCGCCAGCAGGTTAGGTGCCAGAGCAGAAAGGAACATCGAACTGGTGATACAGGCCGCGGTGATCGCCACCCACATCAGGTACGAACCAATCTTACGCGCGCTTGGGTCATTCGGTTTTGAACCGTACAGCGGCGGCAGGTTAGCGATGATTGGGTAGATTGTCCCGCCGCTGCGCGCGGTGTTGGACGGGGTAAACGGTGCCAGCAGCAGATCCGCGAAGGTGATGGCGTAGCCGAGCGTCAGGCTGCGGCGGCCGAGGTATTTCACCAGAATCAGCGCCAGACGGCGGCCGAAGCGGGTTTTGTCATAGCCCGCGGCGAACATAAAGGCGCCGAAGATCAGCCAGACGGTGGAGTTACCAAATCCGCTCACCGCCCATTTAAAGGAGGCGCCCGCCAGCTTGAATTTTGGGTCAGCCAGCTGTTCCGGGCTGAACAGCACCCACTGGCTGCACAGCGCAATGGCGACAACGCCGGTCAGACCGATCACCGCGCCCGGCAGCGGTTCGAAGATTAGCCCGACGATGACGCCGACAAAGATGGCGAAGTAGTGCCACGCGTAAGGCGGCAGCCCTTCCGGGACGGGAACAAACAGCAGCAGCACGGCGACGATAATCGGCAGCGCCATCATGAGCAGACGTTTTGCGTTCCCGTCTGTTGCTTTACTCGCCGCAGGAGGCGTTACAGCAGTTTTTGTATTCATAGTTTCACGTCTTAAGTTGTCAAAAATTCGTCGTATGGTGAAAACACAAATTCTGTTTCTTTAGTTTTTTTGCTTTTTTTAGTTATTAAAGGTGTGGATTCGTATTTTCAGTAATAGCGATTTAACGCATTTTCGTGAGCGCTAAATTAAAAAATGATGATGTTTTTATATTGCGCCTTTGGATGCCATAACTATTGATTGCGATCAAAAAAACAGAATTGAAGGCGTATTTTTATGCTTTTTAAAATAACCACTTTGGCTAGTGTGGTTATTATCTGATTTTTAGTAATCTATTTATCAATTTGATAACATATCAAAAATGGAATCATCTTTATCTATTGATTTATAGGCTTATTTTGTGGTTTTGGTGTATTGGTTTGACCATTGATAATTTAACGAATTTTAAATTGTTGTGAATTGATGAAACATCTTCACTAACACCAATGTGTTATTAATGTTATTGCTGGGATTAAATAGTTTTTTAACTAACGTAATGGCTTTAGAAACTAAAAAAAGCATTATATTAATATCATGACATCGGCATAAAACATCGAAATAAAATCCAGCCCGATAACGAATTCTTAATTTTTAAAAGTTTGGAGTTTCTATTATGAGCACTAACGAACGCATTCTAAGCCCCTTCACTTTACCGAATGGCACTGAACTGAAAAACCGTTTGTTAATGGCGCCTATGACCACCTGTACGGGCTATTATGATGGTACGGTCACCAGCGAGCTGGTGGAGTACTACCGGGCGCGTTCAGGCAGCATCGGCACCATCATTGTGGAGTGCTGCTTTGTTGACGATCTCGGTCTTGCTTTCCCTGGCGCGATTGGTATCGATAGCGACGAAAAAATTGCCGGTCTGGCGAAAATCGCTGAGGCCATCAAATCCAAAGGGTCTAAGGCGCTCCTGCAGATCTACCACGGTGGCCGCATGGTCGATCCGAAACTGATCGGGGGCCGTACGCCGGTTGGCCCAAGCGCCGTTGCTGCACCGCGTGACGGTGCCGCGACCCCGGTTGCGCTGACCGCTGAAGAAGTAGAAGGCATGATCGGCAAGTTCGGTGAAGCCGTGCGCCGCGCGATTCTGGCCGGTTTCGACGGCGTGGAGATCCACGGGGCGAACACCTATCTGATTCAGCAGTTCTATTCCCCGAACTCAAACCAGCGTGACGACGAGTGGGGCGGCAGCCGCGATAACCGCGCGAAGTTCCCGCTGGCCGTGCTGGACATCACCCACAAAATGGTGCGCCAGTACGCCGACGATGCCTTCATTATTGGCTACCGCTTCTCGCCTGAAGAGATGGAAGTCCCCGGCATTCGCTTTGACGACACCATGTACCTGCTGGAAAAACTGGCGGCGCGCGGCGTGGATTATCTGCACTTCTCCGTTGGCGCTACCCTGCGTCCATCCATTGTGGATACGCAAGACCCAACGCCGCTTATCGAGAAATACTGCGCGATGCGTTCCGAAACCCTGGCTCAGGTGCCGGTGATGGGCGTGGGCGGCGTTGTTAATGCCGCTGACGTCAATGAAGCCCTGGACCACGGTTACGATCTGATTGCCGTTGGCCGCGCGACCATTGCCTACCCGGACTGGACCGACCGCATCGCGGCAGGCGAAAGCCTTGAGCTGTTTATGGACAGCACTCAACGCGAGGCGCTGAACATCCCTGAGCCGCTGTGGCGCTTCTCGCTGGTGGAAGCGATGATCCGCGACATGAGCATGGGCGAATCCAAATTCAAACCCGGTACTTTTATTGAGAAAGTGCAGGACGACGTCAACGAGCTGGTGATTAACGTCAGCCTTGAGACCGACCGCATTGCCGATATCGAGCTGGCATCAGGCCCGAACGACGACGTGGAGTTTGTCACCAGCTTCGAAGAGATCCGCACCCGTATTCTGGATGCCAATACCCCGCACGTGGACGCCATCACCGGCGCGACCAGCCAGAGCGAAGCGGTGAAAAAAGCGGTCTCTAAAGCGATGCTGAAATCCAGCAAAGCGCTGGCGGCGGAAGAGGGCGTTGACCCGAACGAAGCGAAAAGCGTAGACGTTGTCGTTATCGGCAGCGGCGGCGCAGGGCTGGCGGCAGCCATTCAGGCCCACGACGAGGGCGCAAGCGTGCTGATCGTCGAAAAAATGCCGACCATCGGCGGGAACACCATCAAAGCCTCTGCCGGGATGAACGCGGCGGAAACCCGCTTCCAGCGCGTGAAGGGCATTCAGGACAGCAAAGAGCTGTTCTATCAGGAAAGCCTGAAAGGCGGCGGTAACAAGAACAACCCGGAACTGCTGCGTCGCTTTGTGGAGAACGCGCCGGAGGCCATCGAGTGGCTGGCAACGCGCGGCATCATGCTGAACGACATCACCACCACCGGCGGGATGAGCATCGACCGCACCCACCGTCCAAAAGACGGTTCTGCGGTGGGCGGCTATCTGATCAGCGGCCTGGTGCGTAACGTTAATAAACGTAACATCGACGTGATGCTGGATACCTCCGTCAGCGACATCATCTTCGAGAACGGCGAAGTGACCGGCGTACGTCTGACCACCGAAGAGAACGAAACCGTCACCGTGGCAACCAAAAGCGTGATTGTGGCGACGGGCGGCTTCAGCGCCAACAGCCAGATGGTGGTCAAATACCGTCCGGACCTGGAAGGGTTCGTCACCACCAACCACAAAGGGGCAACGGGTGGCGGCATCGCGCTGCTGGAACGTATCGGCGCGGGCACCGTGGATATGGGCGAAATTCAGATCCACCCAACCGTTGAGCAGAAAACCTCGTACCTGATTTCCGAATCCATCCGCGGCGGCGGGGCGATTCTGGTTAACCAGAAAGGGGAGCGCTTCTACAACGAAATGTCGACCCGCGATAAAGTGTCGGCGCAAATTATCGCGCTGCCGGAGAAATACGCGTACATCGTCTTCGATGAGCATGTCCGTACCAAAAACAAAGCGGCGGATGAGTACATCGCGAAAGGTTTCGTGACCAGCGCCAGCTCGCCGAAAGCCCTGGCGGAAGCGCTGGGTATGGACCCTGACGCCTTCCTGGCAACGCTTGAGCGCTACAACGGTTTCGTTGAAAAACAGCACGATGATGATTTTGGCCGTACCACCGCGCTGCGTGCGCCAATCAATGAAGGGCCGTTCTACGCCATTCAGATTGCGCCGGGCGTTCACCACACCATGGGCGGCGTGACCATTAACACCGACACCTGCGTGCTGGACAGCAACCACAACGTGCTGCCCGGGGCGTTTGCCGCCGGTGAAGTGGTTGGCGGGATCCACGGCGGAAACCGCATCGGCGGTAACGCAGTGGCAGATATCATTATTTTTGGTACGCTTGCAGGACATCAGGCGGCTATGCGTTCGAAAAAGCAGTAAGACCCCTGTGTTGTATGCCGGACCCGCGCAGCGCGATCCGGCATTTTCCCCGGCGGCGCGGTGCTTGCCGGGGCTACATCTGAGGACTCATGCTATGCCTGATGACCATCGCGTTTACAGTTATTCCGCCGTCCTGATGGGATCGCCCATCCTCCTCAAACTCTTTTCCCATGATGAAGCTCTCGCGTCGTGCGTATTTCGCCTGATTAAACAGTACGAAGATCTGCTTACCGTCAACCGCGCGCATTCGCAGGTGATGGATATCAACCATGCTGCCGGCCAGCATCCGGTTGCGGTGAGTCGTCCGGTATTCGAGCTTATCCGCTGCGCGAAAGCGGCGAGCATGCTCAAGGACAGCGCCTTTAATCTTGCCATCGGTCCGCTGGTGAAGCGCTGGAGGATTGGCTTTCGGGGCGACAGCGTTCCGCCTGCCGATGAAATTACGGCGCTGCTGGGCATAACCGATCCTGCGGATGTGGTGCTGAATGAACCGGACAGCAGCGTCTTTCTGGTGAGAGAAGGAATGGAGATCGACCTCGGGGCAATCGCCAAAGGCTATATCGCCGACAGGGTGCGGGATTATCTGCGCAAAGAGGGGGTCGATCTGGGATTGATTAACCTCGGAGGAAATATCCAGACGTTAGGCTCGCCGGAAGGGGGCTGGAGCGTCGGGCTGAAAAAGCCCTTCGCGGGTGAGGCGCTGATTGGCGCGATGACGGTAGAGAACAGGTCCGTCGTCACCTCGGGAACCTATGAGCGCTACTTTGAGCAGGACGGCAAACGCTATCATCACATCCTTGACCCGCGAACCGGGTATCCGCTGGACAACGAGCTGGACAGCGTCACCATCGTGTCGAAAGATTCCATCGACGGGGATATCTGGACCACCCTAATGTACGGCATGGGCGTGGAGAAAGGCTGTGCCGCGCTGCGCGCGCGCCCCGATATCGAAGCCATCTTCGTGACCAAAACAAAAGAAGTGGTGATCTCTTCAGCGCACCACTTCCGCTTTGCCTTGCTTGACGACAGCTACCGCGTTACTGGCAGTACTGTTTAAGTAACGCCGTCTGCTCGGGCTGGAGACGATAGCGATACACCGGACGCCCGGTGGCGCCGTAGTGGATGCTGGTGAACAGAATATTAATCTGCGCCAGCCAGATCAGGTACTTGCGGCAGGAGACGCGCGAGATGTTCACCGCATTTGCCAGATCGTCGGTGGAAAACTCCATGCCGGGGTGGGCGTCGATCCACTGGCAAATGGTGCGCAGCGTTTGCGGGGTTAATCCCTTCGGCAGCTTCTTGCTGTCCGCCAGCTCTGGCGCGCCGCCGTGCAAAAGCCTGTCCACATCTGCCTGCTCATAGTACTGGTGCGAGCCCATCAGGCTGTGCTTTGCCTTCCAGCCGTTCAGCGCCTCTTCAAAGCGCGGGAACTGGAAGGGTTTGATCAGGTAATCCACCACGCCGTAGTGCATGGAGGTCTGGATCGTAGTCGCATCGGAGGCTGAGGAGATCATAATGACGTCGATCGGGCGGCCTGAGGCACGGATGATCGGCAGCAGATCCAGGCCATTATCCTGCTGCATATAGACATCCAGCAGCACCAGATCCACCGGCTGGTCGGGGTTGCTGATAATGGCCTCAGCCTGGTTGAGCGTGGAGGCGACGCCGCAGCAGCTAAAACCCTCAACGCGGTTGACGTACAGACGGTTGAGGTCGGCTACCATGGCGTCATCATCGACAATTAATACATTTATCACGCGATATTCCTCTCGCTATCCCAGGGGATGTGAACAAAAAATTGGGTAAATACGCCAGGTTCAGACTCAACGGAAATGTCACCGCCCAGATTCTGAATTTGCTGACGCGCAAGGAACAAACCAACGCCCCGGTTTTCACCTTTTGTTGAGAAGCCCTTGGTAAAAATATCGTCCAGCTGGACGGGATCGATGCCGGGACCGTCGTCGCTGACTTCGCAGCTGAGCCAGCCGTTTTGATAGTGTAACAGCAGAGTGATTTCGCCTTCCGGCTGGCCTTCCATTGCGTCCAGTGCGTTTTCAATTAAGTTACCGAGGACGGTAACCAGCACCGCCACCTGCTCTTCGTTGGCGGTATCGGGTATCTGGCATTCGTCTGCCAGGCTAAGCGTAATGCCCGCTTCTTTCGCCCGGTTGATTTTACCCAGCAGGAACCCGGCGATGACCGGCGATTTCACCTTGCTCTGGATAGTGCCGATATCCGTCTGATAGTTTTGCGCCGTCTGGATGATGTACTCTTCCAGCTTGTCGTAGCGCTTCATGTGCAGCAGGCCCAAAATCACGTGCAGCTTGTTCATAAATTCATGGGTGTGGGCGCGCAGGGCATCGACATAGTTGACCATGCCGTCGATACGCTGCATCAGCTGGCTGATTTCCGTTTTATCGCGGAAGGTCGCGATCGCCCCAATCACCCGGTTTTGACTTTTGACCGGCACCATATTGCACAGCAGAAGCCTGCCGTTACAGCTGATCTCCCGGTCCTGCCGGGCGACGCCGGTTTGCGACACCTCGCGCAGGCTGGCCAGCAGCGGGGCGCTGGCATTCTCGGATTGCTGGCCGGAAGGCAAAAGCAGGATCTCCCTGGCGGTGTGGTTGATCATCGTCACCCGCCCCTGATTGTCGACGGCCAACACCCCCTCACGCAGCGACTGCAGCATCGCCTGCCGCTGCTCAAACAGGGCGGAGATTTCGTATGGCTCAAGCCCAAACAGGATGCGCTTGAGCACCCGCACCAGCCCCCAGATGGCCAGCGAACTCATCAGGATACTGAACAAAATGGTCCACACGGCGTTCAGGCGCCCGCGCGCGATCTGGTTCTCGACTTTGTGCAGCGAGATACCGACGACGACAACGCCGATTTGCTCATGCCGGGCGTTATAGACGGGCGTGAAAACGCGTAGCGCCTCGGCGAGCGCGCCCCGGTTAACCGAGACATTCTCTTTTCCTTCCAGCGCGGGCGTCAGATCGTCGCCGATAAAGTGCAGGCCCAGCAGCGCTTCGTTGGGATGCGAGTAGCGAATACCGCGCATATCGGTCACCACGGTAAAGAGCAAATCGTTGCGCTGCGTTACGGCCTGAGCGATGGGCTGAATGATATCGGCCTGAGGCGCCTGCATCAGGCCACGCTTAACCTCCGGGCTATCGGCAAACGTCCTTGCGATCCCCAGCGCCGTATCTTTCACGTCATCGCGGGTGGCTCGCGTGATTTGAGCCGAATAGAGCGCGAAGACCAGCAGCAGCACGGAACCAATAATGGCACACACCATCAGCGTGACCAGCGTGTTCAGCTTCATTGGGCGCTTGCGCGTCAGGGGAAAGGGCTGCAAATCGCTCATCAACACTCCGCGATATTTATCAAAGGGCTAATTATCGCTGATGACGGGCGTTTCATAAAGCCATGCGTTTTCGTGATGCTCCTCGCAGGTCAACCATATAAAACACTTTATAGTGTGTGGGAACTCATAATAAGGAGGCTGTTTATGAGCATTATGCTTACCGGTTCGGTCAAGGAAAGACGGCACGCCAGCACGATGAATATCGACAGATTGTCCACGCTGGACATGCTGAACGTCATTCACCAGGATGATGCCCAAATCTCTGAAGCTCTCACCCCCTGCTTAACAACAATTGCCCGCGCGGTGGATAACGCGGCGGCGACGCTGAGTCACGGTGGTCGTTTGGTCATCGTTGGTGCAGGCCCATCCGGCGATGTGGCAAAGCAGGCGGCCGATGAGTATGCGCCTGGTAAAACCCCTGTTATTGCTATCACCGCAGGCGATGATGCCGGAAGCTACGAGCGCGGCGTCGCCGATCTACAGACCATGAAGTTTGGCGAGCACGATATGATGCTGGCGGTGACCGTCAGCGGAAAAACGCCGTGGGTATGGGGGGCAATGCGACATGCGTGGTCGCTTGGCGCAACGGTTGCCGTCATCACCAGCGATGCGAAAAGTGAGGCTGCACAGCTGGCGAGCATGGTGATTGCGCCCGATGTAGGGCCGGACGTGGTGGCCGGGTATATCAATACCAAAGCCGGGATCGCGCAAAAAATGATCCTGAGCATGGTGACTACCGGGCTGGCGATTAGAACCGGGCGCGTTTACAGCAATCTGCGCGTGGATCTGGAGGCGAGCAGCACGAAGTGGGCCGAGCGTCAGATCGCGATCGTGATGGAAGCGGGGGGATGCACCCGAGCGGTGGCGAAAGCCGCGCTGGAGGGCTGCAACCATAACTGTAAAACGGCGGTGCTGATGGTGCTCACCGGTCTGGACGCCTGGAAAGCGCATGACCTGCTGGCGCAGAACAACGGGTTTATTCGCGTGGCGCTGCAGGAAGCGCCGTAGTGATGCTTTGGATATAAAAAAGCCCGCGAATGCGGGCTTTGACGTTTTTGGGGATTAGAACTGGTAGGTCATGCCTACGCCAACGATGTCGTCGGTCGCAATGCCGTTTGCTTCGTAGAAGCTTTCATCGTTGTCCAGCATGTTGATTTTGTAATCAACATAGGTGGAGAAGTTCTTGTTGAAGGCGTAGGTCATGCCCAGGTCGATGTAGTTAACCAGGTCCATGTCGCCGTGCTGACCCTGTGGATTGGAGCCGTTACCCAGGTAAGACATGTCCTTACCTTTGGAGTAAACCCATGCCAGGGAAGGGCGCAGACCGAAGTCGAACTGATACTGGGCCACGGCTTCGAAGTTCTGGGTCTGATCCGCAATACCGTAGTCACCGTACGGCGTCATGTTGCGGGTTTCGGCGTACATCATCGCCAGGTATACGTTATTGGCATCGTATTTCGCGCCCAGTGTCCATGCTTCTGCACGCTCACCGCCCGCATAACGCGCGCTGTAGCGCTTGCCATAAGCTTCTTGCTGATTCGAACGGTCAGAAGAGGAGTATGCCGCACCCAGGCTCAGGCCGGATAGATCGCCAGAGAAGTCGTAGAATGTAGACATACCGAAGCCGTCGCCGTTCTCGAAACGAACATCTTTCATCCTGCGGTTTTTAGTGCCTTCCTGATCTTCCGTTGCATCCTGTCCTTCATTCGCACCCTGGTACTGCAGCGCAAAGTTCAGGCCATCAACCAGACCGAAGAAATCTGAGTTACGGTAGGTAGCCAGACCGTTAGCACGGCCATTCATAAAGTTATCGGTCCAGGTGTAAGAATCACCGCCGAATACCGGCAGCATATCCGTCCAGGCTTCAACGTCATACACTACGCCGTAATTACGGCCGTAATCAAACGAGCCGTATTCGCCATATTTCAGGCCAGCGTACGCCAGACGGTTAAATGATTTGTCGTTCGCGCCTTCGGTATCGTTGGCGTAGGTTTTATATTCCCACTGACCATAACCTACCAGTTCATTAGTAATCTGGGTTTCGCCTTTGAAACCAATTTGCACGTAGGTTTCGTCGCCGTCGTCGCCCGCGTTATCAGAGAAGGTATGACGCGCATCGACTTTGCCATACAGGTCGACTTTGTTGCCGTTCTTGTTGTACATCTCTGCCGCATTTGCTGCGCCAGCCATTAATAAAGCGGGTACCAGAATTGCCAGAACTTTTCTTTTCATTATATATTCCCTTTAAATATAATTCATCTGAATATATGTAATTACCCTCCGTAATTACACCGTCGATACTATTCTACGGATTGTTATTTTGGTTCAAAAATAAATGTAATTAAATTGGTAAAAACATTGCAAAATATTTCAATTAATCTCTTTATTTTTCTCATGAATTAATTAATTGAAAATATAGGAGGTAATTATTATTAAGTATTTCGCATGTCTATTTTTTAACTGAGTTAATTTGGCTATGTTATAATTCACCCCTTAATTTTGTGTAACAGGAAGGATTGATGGAACTCACTCAGTGGCAGCAGCGCTTCGAATCCTGGCTTAATGAACATCACGCTTCCGACGACACCGCGCACGATATTTCGCACTTCCGTCGCGTCTGGTTGACGGCGCAGAAAATGATGCCTCATCACAGCGTCGACCCGCTGGTGGTGCTGACCGCCTGCTACTTTCACGACATTGTCAGCCTGCCGAAAAATCATCCCGAACGCAGCCGGTCCTCACGGCTGGCCGCGCGTCAAACGCGCGAGATTTTGCAGCGCGATTTTCCGGACTTTCCCGCAGAGCGCTACGCCGCCGTCGAACATGCTATAGAAGCGCACAGCTTTAGCGCGGGGATCGCCCCCCTCAGCGCGGAAGCGAAAATTGTTCAGGATGCCGATCGGCTGGAAGCCCTGGGGGCGATCGGTCTGGCGCGGGTGTTCGCCGTATCCGGGGCGCTGGGCGTCCCGCTGTTTGATGCGCGCGATCCTTTTGCAGATTCCAGAGCGTTAGATGACAAAGCCTTCGCGCTCGATCACTTCCAGACGAAGCTGCTGCGCCTGCCGGAGTCGATGCAAACGGACGAGGGGCGCGAGCTTGCCCGCCACAATGCCGATTTTCTGATTCAGTTTATGGCCAAACTGAGCGCCGAACTGCAGGGTGACTGCCTGGGGCTGGATAGCCAGGTATTGAGCCGCTTCCGCCGCAGTTTGCGTTCATGAACTGTGGTAATCTGTTTCGAGTCTTTATTGTGCGGTTAATAGAATGCAGGAAAATCGATCAGTGACCGAGCCCGCGCCCCAGCAGGCCGAGAAATCAACGGCAACGGTGCAGGCGTTATTGCACCAGCTGCTGGCTATCTATGATGTCAAATCCCTGGCTAACCAACTGGTGGCACAGGGCGAGAGCCACTGGAGTCCGGCCATCCTCAAGAGGCTGCTGACCAGCGAGCGCGCAGGGCACCGCCTCAGCGAAGGGGAGTTCCGGTATCTGCAAACCCTGCTGCCGCGTCCTCCAGCGGCGCATCCCAACTATGCTTTCCGATTTATCGATCTGTTTGCCGGTATCGGCGGCATCCGCCACGGCTTTGAGGCCATCGGCGGCCAGTGCGTGTTTACCAGCGAGTGGAACAAACATGCGGTGCGCACCTATAAAGCCAACTGGTACTGCGATCCCGATGCGCACAGCTTCAACGCCGATATTCGCGATGTGACCCTGAGCCATAAAAGCGACGTATCCGATGCCGAGGCGGCCCGGCATATTCGCGACGCGATCCCGGCACATGACGTGCTGCTGGCCGGCTTCCCGTGCCAGCCTTTTTCGCTCGCCGGGGTATCTAAAAAGAACGCGCTTGGACGCGCCCACGGGTTCGCCTGCGACACCCAGGGAACGCTGTTTTTTGATGTGGTCCGCATTATTGATGCCCGCCGTCCGGCCATATTTGTGCTGGAAAACGTTAAGAATCTAAAAAGCCACGATGGCGGTAAGACCTTCCGCATCATCATGCAGACGCTGGACGAACTGGGCTACGACGTGGCTGACGCAGAGCACATGGGCGCAGACGATCCCAAGATTATTGACGGTAAGCATTTCCTTCCGCAGCACCGGGAACGCATCGTGCTGGTGGGCTTCCGCCGCGACCTCAATCTGAAGGGCGATTTCACCCTGCGCGATATTCCGGCGCTGTACCCGGCGCGCCGTCCAGCCATTGCCGACCTGCTTGAGCCCGCCGTCGATGCGAAATTTATCCTGACCCCGGTGCTGTGGAAATACCTTTACCGCTACGCCAAAAAGCATCAGGCAAAAGGCAATGGCTTTGGTTTTGGCATGGTCAACCCCAACGATCCGCACAGCGTGACCCGCACGCTCTCGGCCCGCTACTACAAGGATGGCGCAGAGATCCTTATCGACAGAGGCTGGGATAAGGCGCTTGGCGAAAAAGACTTCGACGATCCCCACAATCAGCAGCATCGTCCGCGCCGCCTGACGCCGCGCGAATGTGCGCGACTGATGGGGTTTGAAGCGCCGCAGGGCTACAGCTTCCGCATTCCGGTGTCGGATACGCAGGCGTATCGTCAGTTTGGCAACTCCGTCGTGGTGCCTGCGTTTGCGGCAGTCGCAAAGCTGCTGGCATCGCGCATCAGGCAGGCCGTTGCGCTGCGCCAGAGCGAGGCCGTCAATGACGGATGTGCACAATAAAGCAACGCGGAGTAAAAACATGCGTGCCATCGGCACGCGTGATACCGCAATTGAAAAGCGGCTGGCCGGGCTGCTGACCGAGGCCGGTTTTGATTTCCGGGTTCAGGACGCGGCCCTCGCCGGACGGCCTGATTTCGTCATCGACGCGTATCAGTGCATTATCTTTACCCACGGCTGTTTCTGGCATCATCACGACTGCTACCTGTTTAAGGTTCCCGCAACGCGCACTGAATTCTGGCTGGATAAAATCGGCAAGAACGTCGCGCGCGACCGGCGCGATCTGTCCGCCCTTATTGCGCAGGGCTGGCGGGTGCTGATCGTCTGGGAGTGCGCGCTGCGCGGCAGGCTAAAGCTCAGCGATGCGCAGCTGACGGAAAGGCTGGAAGAGTGGATCTGCGGCGGCGGTCAGACCGCGCAGATCGATACCCAGGGTATTACGGTTTCTCCACCCCGCACGGGGTGATAACCGGCTTTGCAGGCAGCAGATATTTGCCCAGCGTCACCAGCACGACGGCAAAGACAATCACGCCCAGCGCCAGCCACTCCACCGGCGACAAGACTTCACCGGCAAAACTGGTGCCGAGCAGTACCGCGACGACCGGGTTAACGTAGGCATAGCTGGTAGCAACCGCGGGCGAGACGTTGCGGATCAGGAACATATAGGCATTAATGGCAATGATAGATCCAAACAGCGCCAGATAACCGACCGCCAGGAAGCCAGAAAGATCCGGCATCGTCGTCAGCTTTTCGCCCGTCAGCGCGGAGGCAGCCAGCAGCACAATCCCCGCAGCCAGCATCTCAATCGCACCTGCCATCATGCCGGAGGGCAGCTCAATGCGCGAGCCGTACACGGAACCAAAGGCCCAGCTCATCGACCCGATAAGGATCAGCAGTGCTCCCCACGGATTACCGCTCAGGTTGCCGCCGCTGTTGAGCAGGATTATCCCGGCAAGCCCGATGCCGATGCCCAGCCATTCCAGCTTGCGGGTACGAATGCCAAAAAGACGGCTGAAGCAGAGCGTAAACAGCGGAACCGTGGCAACCACCACCGCGGCAATACCGGAGGGGACGTTCTGGTGCTCGGCGACGGTGACAAAACCGTTGCCCACGGCCAGCAGCAGCAGGCCAATAAGAGCGGCGTTAAGCATGGGGCGCAGAGAGGGAAGCTTATGCCCGCGCATCAGCAGGAAGGCCAAAAGCAGCACGCCGGCAGACAGGAAGCGAATTCCCGCCATCATCAGCGGCGGCCAGCTTTCCACCCCGATACGAATGACGAAATAGGTGGAACCCCAGATGATATACAGCGAAAAAAGCGCTCCAATGAGCGGTAATAATTGCCGGAAACGCATAATCCCTCACGACGAAATAAAAAGGTCGCTGATAGTAAACGTCAAAACTATCGGCGTGGCGAGTCCTTTAATTGTGTAGTTGATGTGAATTTTTTGTTGACGTGAGGTGCCTGTTTCAGGGTTTGCGCTTTTGCTCCATACTATTCACTTAATTACCAAAAAAAGAAGGATAGAGATTTTGGCAGGAAGTAGCTTATTAACATTGCTGGATGATATTGCCACGTTACTCGATGACATTTCGGTGATGGGAAAACTGGCAGCCAAAAAGACGGCGGGCGTGCTGGGAGACGATTTATCGCTAAACGCGCAGCAGGTGAGCGGGGTAAGGGCGAACCGCGAGCTGCCGGTGGTCTGGGGCGTGGCGAAGGGATCGTTCCTCAACAAGGTGATACTGGTTCCGCTGGCGCTGCTGATCAGCGCGTTTATTCCCTGGGCAATTACGCCGCTGCTGATGATTGGTGGGGCATTTTTGTGCTTCGAGGGCGTGGAAAAGGTGCTGCACACCATTGCGTCGCGCAAAGAAAGCGACACGCCAGAGGTGCGCCAGCAGCGTCTTGAGGCGCTGGCGGCGCAGGACCCCAAAACCTTTGAGCGCGATAAGGTGAAAGGCGCTATTCGCACCGACTTTATACTCTCGGCTGAGATCGTGGCGATTACGCTCGGTATTGTATCGGAAGCGCCGCTGCTCAATCAGGTGCTGATCCTCTCCGGGATTGCCATTCTGGTCACCGTCGGCGTCTACGGCCTGGTGGGGCTGATCGTCAAGCTGGACGATATCGGCTACTGGCTGGAGGAAAAATCGAGCGCGGTTGCCAGGGGTATCGGCAAGAGCCTGCTGGTGCTGGCGCCCTGGCTGATGAAGAGTTTGTCCATCGTGGGTACGCTGGCGATGTTCCTCGTCGGAGGCGGCATCGTGGTTCACGGTATCGCACCGCTGCACCACGCCATCGAAGGCTTCGCCTCTGAGCAGGGGGCCGTGGTGGCCGCCGTTCTGCCGATGCTGGTCAACCTGGTGCTGGGCTTTATCATCGGCGGCATCGTGGTCGCGGCGGTAAAGCTGGTCGAAAAGATGCGCGGCACGTCGCACTAATTGTTACCCGCAGCAGGATGCAGAAAGGCCATTCCTCGTCTAAATTGAAAACGTTTCACCCTGATACAGGAGGCAGGTATGGTCTTTGTAGTCAGTGATGAAGTTAAGCCTAAGAACGGCGGTCCTCGCATGATTGTCACCGGTTACGCCAGCGGAATGGTGGAATGCCGCTGGCATGATGGTTACAGTATCCAGCGGGAAGCGTTTCGTGAAGACGAGCTTCAGCCGGGAGACGGAAGGCAAAAGCGCGATAAGGCTTAATCACGTAACGCCCGGTTTTACCGGGCGTTTTACTGACCATACGAGCGAAGGGTAGCAATCAGGGAGAGAGTGTGCAGCGCGATACTTATGTTTTAAAACGGTCTTTTCTGCAATGGCTGCACAAGCGCAGCAATCCTGGCCTGATAGTTAACCTCTGTTTTTTGGTCGTCCTGATCTTCTCAACCCTCCTCACCTGGCGCGAGGTAGTGGTGCTGGAAGAAGCCTACATCTCCAGCCAGCGCAACCATCTGGCTACGGTCGCCACGTCACTGGACAGGCAGCTGCAGTTCAGCGTCGACAAGATGCTTTTTTTTCGCAACAGCATGCGCGACGCGCTGCAGACGCCGCTGGCATTTGGCGTACTGCACGATGCCGTCGGGCGTTTTGAAACGTTACGTCACACCGCCAACTGGCAAATCGCCGTCGATAAAAACCGCACGCTCCCGATTAACGGCGTCTCCGATGCCTTTGTTGAAAAGACCACGCTGCTCAACCGTGATGAAGAGCATCTGACCAACGAGCTCTCCGCCGCGCTTGAAGTGGGCTATCTGCTGCGGCTGGCCTCGTCCGGCACGCGGAAAGAGGAGAGGGTGGTCTATGTCTCACGCGCCGGATTTTTCCTCGCAACGGATACGCCTGCACGGCCGCAGGATATTTCTCCCCGCTATTATCAGCTGGTCACGCTGCCCTGGTTTAGAGAGCAATCTGACCGGGATAACCGTGCGCGGGCGGTGCGCTGGTTCATTTCACCCGCCTCAGTCTTCGTCGGCAACCAGCCGTTCATTACCGCCAGCGTCCCGATCTATTACAACCATTATTGGTATGGCGTGGTGGCGATGGACTTCACCTTTGCAACCATGAAGCGCCTGCTGGTGGATGCCATGGACGATCGCGCCGAAGGGGAGTATCAGCTTTACGATACCCGCCTGAATATGATCGCCACCTCGGAGACGCCCGCAGCCACGGGAAATCAGTTTGACGAGCGTGAGATGGCGCAGATTGCGCGTGCGATAGAAACCGATACCCAGGGCGGGATTCGTCTTGGAAGCCGTTTTATCAGCTGGGAGCGCCTGGACCACTTCGATGGCGTTGTCCTGCGGGTACATACCCTTCACGAAGGCGTACACGATGAGTTCGGCAGCATTAGCATCGTGCTGGCGCTTCTGTGGGCGCTATTTACCGCGATGCTGCTGATCTCCTGGCTGGTTATCCGTCGGATGGTCAGCAACATGTACACCCTTCAGCACACGCTGCAGTGGCAGGCGTGGCACGATCCCCTCACCCGGCTGAATAACCGTGGCGCGCTTTTTGAGCGGGCAAAAATGCTGGCTAAGCAGTGCCAGCAGCAGTCGTTGCCGTTTTCAGTTATCCAGATCGATCTCGACCACTTCAAAAGCATTAACGACCGGTTCGGCCACCAGGCGGGCGATAAGGTGCTGTCGCACGCGGGAGGACTGATTGCCAGCGCGCTGCGTCCCAACGACGTCGCGGGACGCGTGGGTGGCGAGGAGTTTTGCGTTGTGCTGCCGGGCGTCGGGCTTGCGGAGGCGAGCGCGGTGGCTGAACGCATCCGCGCGCGAATCGACAGTAAAGAGATACTCGTGCAAAAAAGCACAACCCTGCGCATCAGCGCGTCGCTTGGCGTGAGCAGCGCGCAGGAAAAGGACAACTACCAGTTTGAACAGCTACAGTCTATTGCAGATGCACGCCTGTATGAGGCCAAGCAGGGCGGGCGTAACCGGGTTGTGTCGAACGGTCACGAGAAGAAGTGATTGAGCCCTTCACGCCAGCCTGCCGGGCCGGAGTGTTGCGTATGATACACCCGGGCCGGGTTATCATCCTTGAGCGTAATGCCGTGGCGGTTGATACCCTTTATCGCCACTGCGAAGTCCACGCTGTTCAGAAGAGGGGCATCATTGGGGCCGTCGCCGAGTCCTAGCGTCGTGGGCACGGCGCCCTCGCGCGCGCGGTATTGCTCAACCAGCCAGCCGATCGCCACGTCCTTACCGCAGCGCGCGTCCAGCACGTGCCAGAAGCGTGCTCCCTGCAGGCACTGCAGGCCATGACCGGCCAGCGCCTCTTCAAAACGCACCATATTCTCATCGCTGTCGCGCCAGATAAGGGTAACGGAGGCTTCGTGCTGGCGAGCAAGCAAAGAACGATGTCGGTTCAGCCCCGTCCACTCGGCGATTACCCGCTCATCCACATCGTCAAAGGTGGTGAATTTGAAGCCTGTCTGCTCGCGAAGTTGCGCAAGTAGCGGATAAATCTCGTTATGCTTCATCCCGTTAAGATGACGCTTAACACTCTCCCAGCGCACGTCTGGCTGAATCACCGCACCGTTTTCGGCAATAAAGGGCAGGCCTTCCATGCCAAGATCCTGCTGAATATCCAGCATTTCGGCGGCCGTCTTGCTGCTGCAGAGAATGACCGGCACCTGATAATTTTGCAGTTTATCCAGCCAGGGTTGCGCTGGCTGCCAATCATAGGTGTGAATATCCAGCAGCGAGCCGTCAAGATCGGAAAAAATCAGCAGCGGGTCCTGAAGTGAAAGCATAAGGTCTCCTGATACAAAATGGATGTCATCCTAAGAATATTCCTAAAAACATTCCGGGTGGCGAAGCGAAAGAGATGGAACCGATCCCGGCAAACCCGCGCGCGATGCATGCTGAACAACATAAGAAAAATTTATATGCATAAAATATAATATTCACTATGAGAATATATCCTTGTCATACAAATTCGTTGGGGATAATGTTTTGCGTACATCAGATTTCCTGGTGTAACGAATTTTCAAGTGCTTCTTGCATAAGCAAGTTTGATCCCGGTCATCCCCATGACCGGGATTTTTTTCGCCCTAACGGTTCGCTTCAGACACGCTAAAGTCATGGATGTCGAGTTCAAAGGCCTCGGCCAGCTCGCGGTAGGTGTGGTAGTCCCTACCGTTGACGATGACCCTTTCGGACCGATCGTCGGTGCGACGGACGTCAGACTCGCTTATCTCATTGATGGCAGCCAGCAGGGCATCGACGTCCACTTCAACGTCGCGTTTGATGGTGTCGCTATACGCTTTCTCGGTTTTCATTACGGAGTCCTCATTCAACCGTGTTCACGGTAAGTATAGACTGCACACAAAAACGCCATTCGCGCCCCGTAGCGATGTGTGTTTTTGCGTTTTGTTCTACACTGGCTCAAAACCACAGGAGGAACGTATGAAGGTCAACGATCGGGTAACCGTTAAAACGGACGGTGGGCCGCGCCGCCCGGGGGTGGTGCTGGCAATAGAAGAGTTTAGTGAAGGCACAATGTACCTGGTATCTCTGGATGACTACCCGCTCGGCATCTGGTTCTTTAACGAACTGGGGCATCCGGACGGCATCTTCGTGGAAAGAGCAGAATAGCATCACGTCGGGCGGCCATCTGCGTGCCCGACCCCTGCTGTAAAAGCAAAAATCTCTGGCAAGGCCAGAGATCGTGTAGGGTACTAAAGGTTAAAAAATGACTAGCGCATATTGACGAAAATCCCGTTCGTCACATTATCCGTCAGGCGAACGACGTGATAGATCACTTGCTTATTATGCGTTTTAATTTTCCGTTTGATATTTCCTTTATGTGACGAAACGGTCTTGGCTTTGATATTCATCTGGTCAGAAATTTGAATCGTCCCTTGTCCTGCCATCCACATCCTCAGCATGCTGGATTCAGTCCTGCTTAATGAAAGCGTGGGTAAGTTAATCGCTCCTACATTCTTAACTTCTTTATTCAAATAATCACCCAGAATGTCATCCAGCGACTCTGGCTTTATCGATTTAGAACTGATCAATAAATTTTTTCGGACCAATAAATACTCGTCGAAGTGAATATTAGCGATAGCCATAAACACAATAAACAAGGTCTTAGGATGCTGATTAATGATTTGCTTAATGTGCTGACTGTTGGCCGGATCGTGAATAAAACAGTCCTCATTAATAAACACCACGCCTGGCTTGTGTTCATCACAAGCGGCTGCGAGTTCGTCAACGGTGTGTGCATCGTTGATGTCTCTCTTTCTTACCCCTCTGCTTGCCAGATACCCGGTTAACCCTAGCCGGGTGTAGCTGCATAAATCCATAATGATCGTTGACATGGCATACCCTCACTCAATGCGTAACGATAATTCACCATCTGCCTGAGAGCTCATAAACAGCCATACGGGATGGAAAAACGTAATAAAACCTGTGAGCATGACAAAGACTTTCAGGCGGACTCACTATCCCGTAAAGTTACGTATAATTTGCCAGGAATCTTCTTAAAGTAAAGTAAATATTAAGTATTGTGAGGTGCTTAGAAACAATTAAACCGCGTCAGATATATCCTGGTAGATGTTTTTCGTGATTTATTTTAGGAATATCCTCAGAGAGACAATATAAACGGTGAGGTCTATTATTTACGCGGCAGTTCGCTGACAATATCCGCTAACAGATTGAATATCTCGCTGAATAAATGTTCACAGAAGGGGGCGATAAGTGGCATTAGCAATGACATTAATAAAAGACCGACGGTCAGCGTGACCGGAAAACCAATTACGAATACGGACAATTGCGGTGCCATTCTGTTCAGTAAACCTAATGCAAGGTTAACCGTCAGCAGCAGGGTGATAACCGGCAGCGCCAGCATCAGCCCGTTGAGGAAAATCAGCCCTGCGGCGCGCACGAGCGCCAGAAACGCATTGCTGTTCACCGGGTTCTCGCCAATCGGCAGCGTGTGGAAGGTATCAACCAGCATAGAAATGAGCCACAGGTGCCCGTTGAACGACAGGAACAGCAGCATGGCCAGCAGATCGATAATGCGTGCCAGCACGGGCATGTTCAGGTGGCTGCCGGGATCGACGAAGGTGGCAAAGGATAGCCCCATCTGCAGGCCGATCAGTTCCCCGGCGGTACGCACGGCGGCAAAGGCGAGCTGCATGGTAAAGCCGACGGCGACGCCAATCATAACCTGCTGCAGCGCAACCCATACCGCATTGGCCGAGAAGATCGGAATGTCGACGGGGGGCAATGACGGGGCAACGATGATGGTTATGATGATGCCCAGCCCGACCTTAACGCGCTTGGGAATCGATTTTTCACTCAGAATAGGGGCCGTGGAAATCAGCGCCATAATGCGCAGCATCGGCCAGAAGTAGAGGCCGAGCCACTGTACCCATTGATCGCTGGTGATCTGCAGCATCGTTGTCTCAGCCGATGATGTACGGCAGATTGGTAAACAGGTTGCGCATATAGTCCAGCAACAGGTTCAGCATCCACGGGCCGGCGACAATAATCGCCACGAACACGGCGATGATTTTCGGAATGAACGACAGCGTCATTTCGTTAATCTGCGTGGCGGCCTGCAGAATACTGATAATCAGGCCGGTCACGAGCGCGACAAGCAGCAGCGGCGCGGCAACGGCAATCGCGACCTTCATCGCCTCCGTGCCCATCATCATGACCGATTCGGGTGTCATCGCGCGCTCCTCAACTGTAGAAACTTTGCGCCAGGGAACTCACCAGCAGCTGCCAGCCGTCCACCAGCACGAAGAGCATGATCTTGAAGGGCAGGGCAATGGTGGCGGGCGGCACCATCATCATGCCCAGCGCCATCAGGACGCTCGCGATCACCAGGTCGATAATCAGGAACGGGATAAAGATCGTAAAGCCAATCTGGAAGGCGGTCTTCAGCTCGCTGGTCACGTAGGCGGGCAGCAGAATACGCATAGGCACGGCTTCAGGCCCCTGCAGCTCGCCCGTGTTGGCAAGCCGGGCAAACAGCGCTAAATCCGCCTCGCGCGTTTGACGCAGCATAAATTCGCGCAGCGGCTGCGCCCCTTTTTCCAGCGCGACCTGCATCGAGATTTTATCTTCACTGAACGGCTGGTAGGCGTCGGTATAAATCTTATCGATCACCGGCGACATAATGAAAAATGTCAGAAACAGGGCCAGGCCAAGCAGCACCTGGTTCGGGGGGGCGGAAGGCGTACCCAGCGCGTTACGCAGCAGGCCAAAGACGATAATGATGCGGGTGAAGCTGGTCATCATCAGCAGGATCGCCGGAATAAAGGTCAGCGAGGTGATGAATACCAGGGTCTGTACCGGGAGCGACCAGCTTTGCCCGCCACCGGCCATCGGCGTCGACACCAGGCCCGGCAGTTGCGCGTACGCGGCAGGCGCGAACAGGACAAGCCCCGCAAGCGTAAGGGATAACAAACGGCGCATCAGGATCTCCCGGAACGCTTTAGCAAACTCTTCATCACGGACTGAAAATCCGCAGGGACTTCTGCGCTCTCGTCACCGGTTTGGGGTGCAGGCGGCAGTTTATGTAATACGCTGATATTGGAGGACGTCACGCCCAGAACCAGACGGGCGTCCTCGACCTCGACGATGACCACGCGTTCGCGCGGCCCCAGCGACGCGCTGGCGCTGACCTTCAGCCCGCGAGTGCCGGCGGTTTTACCCGCCAGGCCAAAACGCTTTGCCAGCCAGGCCGCGATAAGAATAAAGGCAATAATACCGAACAGCGCGCCGCTCACCTGGAGCAGCGGTGAACCGGGAACGGCAGAGGGTTGTGATACTGTTGCCTGGGTTTTCATTCTTAACGGCTCAGACGACGCATGCGTTCAGAGGGGGTAATGATGTCGGTAATACGCACGCCGTATTTATCGGCGACGACCACGACCTCACCCTGGGCAATCAGATAACCATTGATCAGAATGTCCAGCGGCTCGCCCGCTAAACCGTCCAGCGCCACCACGGAACCCTGCGTCAGGCGCAGCAGCTCTTTAATGGTCATGCGGGTGCGGCCCAGCTCCACGGTCAGCTTCACCGGGATATCCATAATCAGGTCGATATCCTGCAGCGTGCCGCTCACGTCGCCGCCGCCCAGCTGCTGGAATACCGCATCCGCCGCGCTTTTGCTCGGGGTGGATTGTTGCTCGTTTAACGCGTCAGCCCACAGATCGTCCAGTGCTCCGCTGTTCTCATCGGACGGATTGTTCATGTCACTCATTTGGGCTGTTCCTCATTCAGCGAATTCAATATCGGGTTGATCAAGTGCTCAACGCGTAACGCATACTGGCCGTTAAGTGTGCCGTACTGACTGGTCAGAACCGGGACACCATCCACATGGGCAATAATGCGGTCGGGTTTTTCTATCGGCAGCACGTCGCCGGGTTGTAATTTCAGTATCTGGGATAGCCGCAGCGGGATATCGGCAAAGCTCGCGATCAGCTCAAGCTGCGAGTGCTGCACCTGGCGCACCAGGTTTTCGCGCCAGTTCTGATCTTCGTGACGAGAGTTTTCCAGCGGCGGGTTAACCAGCAGCTCGCGCAGCGGTTCGATCATGCTGAACGGCAGGCAGATGTTGAACTCGCCGGTCAGGTTGCCGATCTCCACGTGGAACGGGGTATTCACGACGATATCGTTCGGCGAGGTGGTGATATTGGTAAATTTCACCTGCATCTCGGAACGCACGTACTCCACTTCCAGCGGGTTAATCGCCTTCCACGCGTCGCTATAGGACTCCAGCGCCAGCTTCAGCATGCGGTTAATGACGCGCTGCTCGGTATGGGTAAACTCGCGGCCTTCCACTTTGGTCGGGAAACGTCCGTCGCCGCCGAACAGGTTATCCACCGCAATGAACACCAGGCTTGGCGAGAACACCACCAGACCCGTGCCGCGCAGCGGCTTCAGATGGATCAGGTTAAGGTTGGTCGGCACCGGCAGGTTGCGGGCAAACTCGTGGTAAGGCTGAATGCGGATCGCGCCGACGGTGATATCCGGGCTACGACGCAGCAGGTTAAACAGCCCCATACGGAACTGACGCGCAAAACGCTCGTTGATGATCTCCAGCGCCTGCAGACGTTCACGCACCACGCGGCGCTGGGTATTCGGGTCATAGGGACGAATATTATCGTCACCCGTCAGCCCCGGCTGGGGATCGTCACTCTTATCGCTGTCGCCGTTAAGCAACGCATCGATTTCTGCCTGTGAAAGAATACTGTCGCCCATGTCGTTACCGCAGAATGAAGGCTGTATACAGAACGTCAGTGACTTCCTGCTTAGGTTGGCCGTTTACCAGCGGGGTCGCCAGCGTTTGCTTAATGGCATCGACCAGTTTTTGCTTACCGTCATCGGTAGCGAGCGTAGACGCGTCCTGGCGAGAGAACAGCAGCAGCAGACGGCTGCGCACTTCCGGAAGATAGTCGTTCAGACGAGCACGGGTCGCTTCGTCCTTCAGGCGCAGGGTGATACCCACATAAAGCACGCGATCCGCATCGCCCAGGTTCACGGTAAAGGTATCCAGAGGGAAGAATACCGGTGCCGGCGGCGGAGGGGGTTCAGCTTTGGCTGACGCAGTGGAAGGTTCCTGCTGCATACGCCAGTAACTATAGCCCGCGGTAGCGCAGGCGGCGAGCGTGATCAACACCAGCAGCGGGATCCAGATGGAACGCTTACTTTTTTTGGTGATAGCGGAGTCAGTCATCTGATACGAGCTTCCTGTTTCGGTACAGCTTAATACGGTGATTATCCCGTGTCCGCCTTATCTCAAAGCGTGGAAAAGACGGGGATAATCACGCTACCTCTGGCGTTTAGGCGAAGATATCTACCGCGCCGTTGCCGCGCGCGGCCGATTGCAGGGCCGCCGGGACAGCCAGCAGCTCGTCATTTTCGTCGTTAAAACCCTGCTGGCCGGAGCGTGAAGACTGTTGCTGCTGCTGAGAAGCAGACTGCTGCTGACCGGAGAAACTCTCGCTGCTAACGCTGCTTTGTGACAGCTGTATACCGCTTTCCGCCAGCGACGTGCGCAGCATCGGTATAGCCGCCTCCAGCGCCGCGCGCACGTGGCTGTGCGGGGACATCATCTGCAGCTGGGCCTGGTTATCGTCCAGCTTGAGCGAGATCTGCACCTGGCCGAGATCGTCCGGATGTAAACGCAGCTCCGCCGTCTGCTGGCCCTGCTTCGTGAACAGCGTGATGTGCTGGCTCAGGTTCTGCTGCCATTCTGGCGTGCCCAGCGGCTGGCTGAGTACGGGTGCCGTGGCGACGGTGGCGGCAGGCTGGGCGGTTGCCTGGCTCGTGACGACAGGGGCCAGCGTGGCCGTCGGCGTTGTTGTGGAAGAGGCGCTGGCGAGATCCTGCTTCTCTGCCGCGACGGCGACAGCCGGTGTCGCCGGCACGCTGGCGGGCACGGCGGTATCAACGTTTTGTGCCTGATACGGCGCGGCGGTCTGCGCTTTTTCATGGCCCGTCAGCGCGTTGCTCAGGGTCGGCTGCCCCGCACTCTTTTGCGTCAGCGCGGCGGCGGGCAGGGCTGAGATGTCGCTACTGCCTTCTGCCCGTGGCGTGACGGGTGTGGTCGTCTGCTGGTGCGGCAGCATGGCCATCAGCGCGCTCAAGCCCGCAAGCTCTTCTTCGCTGAGGTCGGCTTTCGCATCGTCTTTTGCCGCGGCCGTGGTCAGCGACTTGAGGGCATCGCCGTGAGAGGTGGGCATCAGCCCGGACGCGAGCGTTTGCAGCGAGGTGGCCTGCAGCGCGTCATCGTCCGTCAGCGTCGTCTGACGAGCGAGCAAATCGGCAATTTTTGCCTGCAGGGTGGTATTTCCCTCGGCGTCCTGCGCGACCTTAGAGAGCTTGCCGCCTGCGGCTTTCAGATCGTCCAGCGTCAGCGGCGCCTCTTTGCCCTGAGCGCTTGCGTCGGACAATGCGCCCGCCAGCAGCGCAAGAAAGTCTTGTGCGCCGTCGGCCCCTTTACCCGTCTGCGCGCCGCCTGACGTATCGCTGTCGGTCATCAGCAGTTGTTGCAGTGTGATCATTCCGGTTTCCTCATTGATGCGCGCTGGGCAAACTCATCCATTTTCTTCTGATCCTGACGGTTTTCCGCCAGGGTTGCGGCCGCGATCTGCCTGTCCTGTAACGTCTGCCAGGCCTGCAGCCGCTGCTTTTTCTCGCGCCAGAAATTGAGCGCGGTGTCGACTTTTTGCGTCCACTGGTTCAGCTGCTGGCGATGCTGTTCAATCGCCTTTTCCAGGGTCTGGATAAACTGCTGATAGTTAATCCAGCGCTGGCTGCCAATGCCCTGCGTCATGTCGGTATTCAGGCTGGTGCGATACTCGTGCTGGTAGTCGATTAACATCTTCAGCTGCTCTTCCGCCTGCTGGCACCCGCGCCGCATTGCGCCAAGCTGCAGTGCGGCATCATCCACTTCTTTTTCAGCCAGATCTTTTAGCGTTGATAACGCGCTATTTTGCGCCATAACCTTCGCCCTCCACCTGTGTTACGCCTGCGGGAAAATCAGCTCCAGAGCCTGGATCGAGTCATCCCAGTCGGCGCGTTCAAAAATACCCTGTTGCAAAAACGCCTCCAGCTGCGGCCACAGGGTAATCGCTTTGTCGAGCATCGGGTCGCTGCCTTTGGCATACGCCCCGACGCTCACCAGGTCGCGGTTGCGCTGGAAGCTGGAGAGCAGTTGTTTGAAGTTACGCACGCGGGCGTAGTGCTTCTCGGTTATCAGCGCCGTCATTGCGCGGCTGATGGACGCTTCAATATCGATGGCCGGATAGTGCCCGGCTTCGGCCAGACGGCGCGACAGCACGATGTGACCGTCGAGGATCGCACGCGCGGAGTCGGCAATCGGGTCCTGCTGGTCATCGCCTTCGGTCAGCACCGTATAAAACGCGGTGATAGAGCCGCCGCCGCTGATGCCGTTCCCCGCACGCTCAACCAGCGCCGGGAGCTTGGCAAAGACCGAGGGCGGATAGCCTTTGGTCGCGGGCGGCTCGCCGATGGCCAGCGCGATTTCACGCTGCGCCATCGCGTAACGGGTCAGGGAGTCCATGATCAGCAGGACGTGCTGGCCGCGGTCGCGAAAATCTTCGGCGATGCGGGTCGCGTAGGCGGCACCCTGCATACGCAGTAAGGGTGATACATCCGCCGGGGCGGCGATCACCACCGAGCGGGCGCGGCCTTCCGCACCCAGAATGTTTTCGATGAAGTCTTTCACTTCGCGCCCACGCTCGCCGATCAGGCCCACGACGATCACGTCTGCCTGCGTATAGCGCGCCATCATGCCGAGCAGCACCGACTTACCGACGCCAGAACCGGCGAACAGGCCCATACGCTGACCGCGCCCCACGGTGAGGAGGGCGTTGATCGGACGCACGCCGGTATCCAGCACGTGTTCGATGGGGGTACGCTGCAGGGGGTTAAACGGCTGGGTGATCAGCGCGCCGGTTTCGGTGGTGTCCGGGGAGGGCAGGCCGTCGAGCGGCTTGCCGCTGCCGTCCAGCACGCGCCCCAGCAGGGCCGGGCCGAGCGGTAACTGCTTGCCGCTCTGCAGACCGTCGCCGGAACTGTTTTTCGCATAAACGCGCGCGCCGGGCAGGATGCCTTCCACCTCTTCAAGCGGCATCAGGAACAGGCGCTGGCCGTTAAACCCGACCACTTCGCTTTCGACTTCACGCATTTCCAGCCCGTCCTGACGTTCAATCACGCAGGTTGCGCCCAGCGGGAGCTGGAGGCCGGTCGCTTCGAGCACCAGGCCGGTCGCGCGGGTTAATCGCCCGTAACGACGAACGGACGGCAGCTGGGCCATCTTCGTCTCAAAATTATCGAGGGTGTTGAGCCAGCGCGTAAGGCGTGCGGTCATCAGACGACTCCCGGCGCCGCCAGGCGGCACAGTTCCTGCCAGCGGGTGGCAACGCTGGCGTCCAGATCGCCCTCATCGGCAGAGACTTTACAGCCACCGTGATGCAGGGTCGGATCGCCGCGCAGCCGCCAGCCGTGCAGGCTTAACGTGGCGCCCAGGCTCTCCTCGACGCGCTGGAGATCGTCAGGGTGCACGCGCAGCTGCGGCTTGCCGCTGAACAGCGGCTCCTGCTGGAGCAGCCCCTGGATCTGCTTAATCAGCGCCGAGTTATCGACGGTTGGCGTCTGGCCGATGACCTGACGCGCGGCTTCCAGCGCCATCTGCATCAGGCGCGACGCGATCACGCTGTCGAGCGCATCCAGCGTATGCTGAAACTCGCTCACCAGCTGCTGCATACGCGCATGAATAGGCGCCTGCTGCTGGCGCGCCTGCTCAATGCCCTGTTCAATGCCTTTGGCAAGGCCTTCCTGATAACCCTGCTCCTGGCCTTTCATCCGGCCTTCGTTCATACCGGCGTTGAAGCCCTGCTCGTGCGCCTGCATCTGCATCTGGGCCAGCATCTGCGCACGCTGTTCTTCCTCGCTCAGCTCCGGCACCACGGCCTCGCTGTCGCCCTCGTCGGACGACAGGATGGTAGGGGTAAACTCGGAGAGGGGAGGCGCCAGATCGTCAGGCGTCCAGCGCTTCCACGGCAGCTCGTTAGACATAGGTGTCGTCTCCGCTGCCAATCACCATCTCGCCGGTTTCCGCCAGACGACGAACGATAAGCAGGATCGCTTTCTGCTCGTTTTCCACCTGGGACAGACGCACAGGGCCGCGGTTGGCCAGGTCGTCGCGCAGGATGTCTGCCGCACGCTGGGACATGTTGCGCAGGAACTTCTCGCGCAGCGGCTGCTCGGCACCCTTGAGGGCGATAAGCAGCGACTCGGAATCCACTTCCTGGAGCAGGCGCTGGATGCTGCGATCGTCCACTTCGACCAGGTTTTCGAACAGGAACATCTCGTCGATGATTTTCTGCGCCAGCTCGCCGTCGAATTCGCGAACCGCCGTAATGACCGCTTCTTCCTGCTGCGTTTTCATCAGGTTGATGATCTCCGCTGCCGTTCTTACGCCGCCCATTTTGCTGCGCTTGAGGTTCTGGCCGTCGAGCAGGTTGTTCAGCACTTCGGTCAGCTCGGCCAGCGCGGCCGGCTGGACGCCGCCAAAGGTGGCAATACGCAGCATCACATCGTGGCGCAGGCGCTCTTCGAACAGCGCCAGGATATCGGCCGCCTGGCCGCGCTTGAGGTGGACCAGGATGGTGGCAATAATCTGCGGGTGCTCGTCGCGAATAAGGTCGGCGGCACTCTGCGGCTCCATAAAGTTGAGCGTTTCGATACCGCTGGCGGTATCGCGCGTTTCCAGAATATCTTCCAGCAGGCTGGCGGCACGCTCTTCGCCGAGCGCCTTGACCAGCACGGAGCGCAGGTATTCGTTGGCGTTGACGTTGAGCGCGGCAAACTGTTCGGCTTCCTGCTCAAACTCCGCCAGCACTTCGGTCAGCTGCTTGTTGGAGATCTGACGCACGTTGGCCATGGCCGCACTGAGAATTTGCACTTCTCGTTGCGAGAGGTGTTTAAACACCTCTGCCGCGCGGTCTTCGCCAATGGTCATCAGCAGGATGACGCTTTTATCCGTACCCGTAAGCGTATTACTCATGTTCGTTACCCATCCAACCGCGGATGACCAGCGCGACGACGCGCGGATCGTTATCTGACATTTCGCGAATGCGCTGGCTCATCACCTCAGCGCCCATGCGCTGGTTAGCACGGCGCTGCTGCATCTGCTCGTCCTTGCTGAGACGAACCTCAACCGCTTCTTCCACTTCCTGGCGAGTGTTCATCTGTTCCTGCGCGATCTTCTCAGCGGCGGCACGACGCTGGAGCTGAGGACGAACGCCCTTACGCCACAGCAGCCACGCGACGATCAGCACCAGCAGCCAGCGGCCAGCCGACATCAGCTGATCGATAAACGCCTGCTGTTGCCAGAACGGCAGTTCACCACCCGTTTCATCCACCGAGTTAAACGGTGAGTTGACCACGTTAAGCGTGTCGCCGCGCTTTTCGGAGTAACCCATCGCTTCGCGCGTCAGGTCTTCAATCTGCTTCATCTGGTCGGCGGTGAGCGGCAGCGGTTTACCGTCCGGCAGCGTTTTGTAGTTCACCACCACGGCCACGGAAAGGCGCTGAATATCGCCCACGTTCAGCTTGGTGTGGCGAATCGTGCGGTCGACTTCATAGTTAGTCGTTTCGTTACGGCTGGTGGTGCGTGGACCAGAGCTGTTCGCCGTTGTGGTCGTCTGCGGGTTATTCTGCTGACCGTTCTGCTGGTTTGCCGGAGGGGTAGAAATTGGCGCTGAGTTTGCCGGAGCAGGCTGGTTAGCCAGCGCGCCCGGTACGCCACCCGGATATTGACCGCCAATCTGTTCGTTCGAATTAATCTGGCGGGAGCGCATAACGGCCTGAGACGCGTCGCCGTTCGGGCTGTACTGCTCTTCTGTTTGCTCTTTATTGGCGAAATCTATCTGTGCGGTGACCTGGGCATGCACGTTGCTGTTGCCCACGACCGGGCCGAGGATCGCTTCGATACGGCGCTGCAGGCGGCCTTCCACATCGGCGGCATATTTCAGCTGTGCATCATTGAGATCGCGACCGGCGCTGTTGTTTTGCGTCAGCAGATGGCCGCTCTGATCGACCAGCGTTACGTTGCCCGGCGGTAAACCCGCCACTGCGCTGGAGACCAGGTGCGTGACCGCGCTGATTTGCCCTTCGTCCAGGGCACGGCCCGGCTCCAGGTTGACGGTAATGGAGGCGGAAGGGGATTTTTGCTCGCGGACAAACAGCGACGGTTTCGGCATGGCGAGGTGCACACGGGCACTTTTCACCGGGCCTAAGGTTTCAATGGTACGAGCCAGCTCGCCCTCCAGCGCGCGCTGGTAGTTAACCTGCTCGCTGAACTGGCTGATACCGAATTTTTCCTGATCCAGCAGTTCAAAACCGACCGCGCCGCCTTTCGGCAGACCCTGCTGCGCCAGACGCAGGCGAAGTTCATGCACCTTATCCGCAGGCACTTCCAGCGCGCCGCCGTTATCAGCGAAGCGATAAGGGATGTTCATCTGGGTAAGCTGGGTGACGATGGCACCGCCATCCTGGTCGGAAAGGTTGCTGTAAAGGGTACGGTAATCAGGGCTTTTCGCCCACAGCACCATCGCAACAAGGATCGCAATGGCGGCAGCGCCTGCCACGATCAACGGGATTTTAGGGTTCGCGCGAAGGCGGTTCATCCACTCGAGTGATTTATTCTGTGGCGCTGTCGATGCTGTTGCACTCATTGCGCACCTCTTAAATCCTGGTGGTTTACGTTATTCGTGTAGAGAAACAAAACTGACTCCCGGGTCGGCAAACACGACAAAAGTTCCATACTGATGGCCCTGCCATTATTTGATGATTCGGGATTTTCTATGCGTCAAATAACCTGGTTTTTTAACGCTATTTACCGCCATTATCTGATTGACAAGCTGTTAGTCTTGACCGGGTAAAAAACCATCCAGGGGAAAGACATGGCTATACAGGGCATTGAAGGGGTAATCAGTCAGCTGCAGGCAACCGCGATGACGGCCCGTAACCAGAACGTGATGGACGAGCAGCCCACCATCAGCTTTGCGGGACAACTGAACGCCGCTCTGGACCGTATTAGCGATAAACAAACCGCGGCGCGTACTCAGGCGGAGAAGTTTACCCTGGGTGAACCGGGCGTGGCGCTGAACGATGTGATGGCCGATCTGCAAAAAGCGTCGGTGTCCCTGCAGATGGGGATTCAGGTGAGGAATAAGCTGGTGTCGGCCTATCAGGAAGTGATGGGGATGCAGGTTTAAAACCGGGACATCTTACGCTGGCAGCATCACCGCTTTAATGCCACAATATTTTTTTCTTCGAATGCAGGAAAGATGATGAAAAGAATAGCAATTGCGGGTGCGCTGCTGGCGCTGACCGGGTGCGTTCAGGTAGATAACTATCAGGATGTGATCAAGCATCCCGTCCCGGCGCAGCTTGCAGGATACTGGCAGACGAAAGGGCCGCAAAGCAAGATGGTGAGTCCTGAAGCGATTGCCACGCTGGTCGTGACGGAGGAGGGCGATACCCTGGACTGTCGTCAGTGGCAGCGCGTTATCGCCGTGCCCGGTAAAATTATGCTGCGTTCAGACAGTTACTATAACGTGACCCGCAAGCTGGATATCTATCCGCTTGAACGTGAAGGGATGACGCTTGAGTATGATGGTATGGAGCTGCAAAAGGTTGATCGCCCAACGGTGGAGTGCGCCGATTATCTGAGCAAAACTCCGCTGGAGAGTAAGCTACCGTAGCCGTTTTTGCCGGGTGGCGCTGACGCTTACCCGGCCTACAAAACCGCCGTACCGTAGGCCGGGTAAGGCGAAGCCGCCACCCGGCATTGTTTCTACAGCGCATCCTCGATTACCCACACGCTGACGCTTCCGCCTTTGCAGGTAAAGATGCCTTCTCCATCCGCTGCGGTAGTGACGGTGTCCTCGCGGTTGCCCAAAAAGTCGCGCCAGCGTTTATTCCCGTAATTTTCGCCCAGGCAGATCGTTTTCTCACCGTCGTCACCGTTTGAGAGGACGACCACGCAGCCTGGTGCGTCATCGGTACCGCTGCGGCTGAATGCGATGCAGTTTGGGTGGTCAAAAAACAGCGTCTGAACGCCGTGGGCAAAGCGCTGGCGGGCGAGTATCAGTTCGTGCAGCTGTTCAATCACTGGCATATCAATATGATAGGTTTCCCCGTCCCCGCCGGTATCGTCATAGCTTGCGCCAAACAGATCCGGATAGAACACGCTCGGCACGCCGTTTTCCCGCAGCAGGATCAGCGCGTAGGCGAGAGGCTTAAACCAGGCCTCCACCGGGGCTTCCAGCGCCTGTAAAGGCTGGGTGTCGTGGTTGGCAACCAGCGTCACCGCGTGAAAAGGATCGGCCTCCACCAGCGTGCCGGTGAAGATTTGGCTCATGTCATAGTCGCGCCCCTGGCGAGACGCTTCATGGAATTTCATCTGCAGGGGAGCGTCAAACAGCATCGTTTTGCCCTCCACCTGATTGATATAATGCTGCAGCTTATCCACCTCGTGCGACCAGTATTCCGCCACGATAAACAGCGGCTGTTCAGCGACCTCCTGAACGTGTTCAATCCACTCCTTATAAAACCAGGCGGGAATGTGCTTCACCGCGTCCAGACGAAAACCGTCGCACTGAGTCTGCTCCATCACCCACCGCGCCCAGTACTTGATCTCTTCCGTGACGGCATGGTTACGAAAGTCGATGTTTTCGCCCATCAGATAATCGAAGTTGCCCATTTCATCATCGACCTGGTCGTTCCAGCCTTCACCGGTATAGTCGTTGACGATCTTAAAGATGCTGTCCTCGTTGGGATTTTCGATGTGGTCGATACCGCTAAAGCATTTGTAATCCCAGATAAACTGCGAATATTTCCCCGCCCGAGCCGGGAAGGTATAGCGTGTCCAGGCTTCACACTCGATGATCTCCTCGTCGATTTGCGTTCGGTCCTGTTCGTTGACGCGCTGCACGCGGACGGGCTCTTTCTCATCCGCGCCCATTTTGTGGTTAACCACGACGTCGAGCAGCACGGCGATCTCGTTGCTTTTGAGCGCGTTAATGGCTTCCAGCAGCTGGGCCTTATCACCGTATTTGGTGGCGATGCCGCCTTTCTGATCGAATTCGCCCAGATCGAACAGGTCGTAGGAATCGTAGCCCACAGAGTAGCCGCCGGATGCGCCTTTATACGCCGGGGGAAGCCAGATCATATTGATGCCAATCTCGTTCAGATTGGGGGCCAGAGCCGTAACCTCGCGCCACAATTCACCGCCAGCGGGGTAATACCAGTGAAAACATTGCAGTAAGGTTGGGTTGCGCATGCACTTTCTCCATGAAGTCGCGAAACTCAAGTATGGAGTAGCTTTTGCAGAATTGCCTGGCGAACGAAGCGGTGAATGTTCGTTCGCCAGCTAACTGGCTAATTGATATCGCTATTACTTTGCGGGACCAGAACGTGGCCGCCCTGGTTGCCATAGGTGGAGAGAACCGTTTTTTGGATGGAGGACTGGCCAACCAGCTTTGCCAGTTCATCCATTCTGGCCTGCAGCAACGTTTTAACCTGGCTTTCGTTATCCAGGATCACGCGTAAGGTTGGACGAAGCTGCTCCTGCAACTGCACGGAAGGTTCAATTTCCTGCGTGAGGCGAGCCAGCGAGTGCACCGCGTTAACGTAATCGGTTTCACAGGTGATGAGATCATCCCAGAGCCCCTGACGAGCCAGGCGTAACATGAGCTGGCTCTGCTCAAGGAGTTGCTGGTAAAGGGTATAAAGTTGCGGTGCATTACTCATTAGACGGCGTCCTGAAACGGTTGTGGCGAACCGGCAACCTCCTTCCACCCGTCAGCGATATTGCGCAGCAAATTTTCCACCTCTTCGATGGCGCTGGCGTCGTTATTCACGTTGGCGTGCAGGAGGCGACGTACCATATAGGCATAGAGAGCGATCAAGTTTTGAGTAAGCTCATCGCCATTATTTTCTACCAGACCAACCTTCAGTCCGTTCTCGATAATGTTGATAGCTTTCGACAGCGCCAGCCCCTTTGCCGGGATATTGCCGTCCTGCAGGAACAGACGCGCGCGTACCAGCGCGCTGAGGGCTCCATCAAATAGCATGATAACCAGCTGCTGCTGGCTGGCGCTCATCACCGCGCTTTCGACTTCTATTTTTGCGTAGGCTTGCGTGCCTTTTGCGCCGTACATGTTATCCCCCTCGGGTCTGATTAGCGTTTACTACTTGCTGCTGGACGTATTTTCGAACTGCTGCGTCAGGTAGCTGCTGGTGTTATTCAGCGAGGTCATCAGTACGTCCAGCTGGGTAAACTGGGCTTTGTACTGCGCCACTCTTGCGTCTATACGTTCGCTCACGGCGTTGTATTGATCCGTTAGCTTGTTCAGCGTTTTGCTGACGCCATCTTTTGCCGCCTGGATGATCCCTTTACTGGAAAGCCAGTCGGTCAGGTTAGTGGCCATGGTGGTGGTGATGCCGGTGGTTTTACCGTCGCCCACAACCAGATCTTTCACTGCGGTCGGGTTATCCGTCAGCGCTTTTTTCAGCTTGGTGCTGTCCAGTTCCAGTTTTCCGGTACTTGGATCTGAGGTGATGCCTACCTGTGACAGCGTTTTGAAGGCGGTTCCGCCAACGGTGTTGCCCAGCATGGTTTTCAGCTGGGTCTGGATTGTACGCAGCGTGCTGTCACCCAGCAGGGCACCATTGCTGGAGTCCTGTGCATCCGTACCCGCATCGACTGCCGTATATTTGGTCAGAGATGCAAAGCTGTCCTGCAGCGTGTTGTAGGCATCCACCCAAGCCTTCATCGCCGTTTCGGCTTTAGACGTATCTTTGGTGATCGTCAGCGTCTGGTTGCCGCTGGTCACATCGTTCAGGTTCAGGGTGATATCTTCTAGCGCATCACTGATGGTGTTGCTGCTGTTCTCAATATCAACATTGTTGACCTTCAGCTGGGCGTTCTGCGCGGTGACGCTTTCGGTCATGCCGTTGCTTGCATCGGTGCTGGTGCCGTTGTAACCCATAAAGGATTGCAGGGCGCTGTCGCCGCTCACGCTGATGCTGACCGCGTTATCCGCACCGGTTTCGGTGGAGGTGACAGACAAACGATACTGACCGTTACCCACGTTAATAATACTGGCGGTGACGCCCGCATCGGCTTTGTTGATGGCATCACGAATGCCGGTCAGCGAGGAGTTTGCCGCGCTGATATCCACGGTCACTGGATCTTTACCGTTGCCGGGGGTAAAGGTAATTTTGCTGTCCGCCGTGGCAATGGCGGTTTTAGTATCCGCCTGGGTACTTTTGGTGGTCAGCGTTTGCGCCTGCGCCAGCTGTGTCACGCTGATCGTGTATTTACCCGCAATCGCGCTGCCGGTCGTGGTGGCGCTAAAGGCAGTGGTGCTGCTCGCCGTGCTGGTTGCCGTAAACAGGTCGGCTTTATTCAGCGCGGTGTTGGCAGTCTGAAACGCTTCCAGTGAACTCTTCAACGTGCCGTAAGCGCTAAGCTTGGCGGTATAAGATGTCTGTTGTTTGGAAATCGGCGTCAGCTGCGCTTTTTCGGCCGTGGTCAGACTATCCAGAATGTCTGCTAACTTAAGACCCGAACCAATCCCCAATGATGAAATACTTGCCATATTTATTCCTTAATCTATCGACACGTAGAACGAATAGTGGGGTTATCGGCTTTTATGGGGGAAAGTTTACGGTTAATTTCTTTTTTTTAATGGCGGGAATAACGGTAATAGAGAAGAGTATTTCCGTGGCTAAAAAAATTCTCGAGATCCTGAAAAAAAATCTAAAGGTTGTTTTGGACCAGACGATAACACCTTTGACGGCGATGAAGCCGAAGGGTGGAAACCCAAATCTAACCAAACAGATTTGATGAACAACAGGAAACGAAATCATGGCACAAGTCATTAATACCAACAGCCTCTCGCTGATCACTCAGAACAACATCAACAAGAACCAGTCTGCTCTGTCTTCTTCTATCGAGCGTCTGTCTTCTGGTCTGCGTATCAACAGCGCTAAAGATGACGCTGCGGGCCAGGCTATCGCTAACCGCTTCACTTCTAACATCAAAGGTCTGACTCAGGCTGCACGTAACGCAAACGACGGTATCTCTCTGGCGCAGACCACTGAAGGCGCACTGTCTGAAATCAACAACAACCTGCAGCGTGTTCGTGAACTGACCGTTCAGGCAACTACCGGTACTAACTCTGATTCTGACCTGTCTTCAATCCAGGACGAAATCAAATCCCGTCTGTCTGAAATCGACCGCGTATCTGGTCAGACTCAGTTCAACGGCGTGAACGTACTGGCTAAAGATGGCACCATGAAGATTCAGGTTGGTGCAAATGATGGTCAGACAATTTCCATCGATCTGCAAAAAATCGACTCTTCTACTCTCGGCCTGAACGGTTTCTCCGTCTCTAAAAATGCTCTCGAAACTGGCGAAGCGATCACTCAACTGCCGAACGGTGCTAATGCGCCAATCGCTGTTAAGATGGATGCGTCTGTTCTGACCGATCTTAACATTACTGATGCTTCAGCTGTTTCTCTGCACAACGTAACCAAAGGCGGTAATGCAACTTCTACCTATGTTGTTCAGTATGGGGATAAGAGCTACGCAGCTTCTGTTGCTCAGGATGGCACAGTCAAACTGAATAAAGCAGACGTTACATACAACGACAAGGCAAATGGTGTTGCTGACGCAACTCAGACTGGCAGCCTGGTTCAGGTCGGCGCTGATGCCAATAACAATGCAGTGGGCTTTGTAACTGTTCAAGGTAAAAATTACGTTGCAAATAACTCTTTAACAAATGCCAATGGTGCGGATGCAACGGCAGCAGCTACCTCTGTAACAATTGATGGCGCGGGTACTAACCAAGCTAAGATTGAACTCAGCCAAAATGGTGCTACTGCTGCAACAGCAGAATTTGCTGGCGCATCTACTAACGATCCACTGGCACTGCTGGACAAAGCTATCGCGTCCGTAGATAAATTCCGTTCTTCTCTGGGTGCGGTTCAGAACCGTCTGAGCTCTGCTGTAACCAACCTGAACAACACCACCACCAACCTGTCTGAAGCGCAGTCCCGTATTCAGGACGCCGACTATGCGACCGAAGTGTCAAATATGTCTAAAGCGCAGATCGTTCAGCAGGCCGGTAACTCCGTGCTGTCTAAAGCTAACCAGGTTCCTCAGCAGGTTCTGTCTCTGCTGCAGGGCTAATCGCCTGATTCGCTCAAACCCCGCTTCGGCGGGGTTTTTTTCTTCTTGTATTCATTCGTAACCCCCAAATAACCCCTCATTTCACCCACTATTCATCCAATTAAAACCCCTGCAGAATCGGATAATCATGCCGATAACTCAATTAACGCAGGGCTGTTTATCGTGAATTCACTCTATACCGCTGATGGTGTAATGGATAAACACTCGCTGTGGCAGCGTTATGTTCCGCTGGTGCGTCACGAAGCATTGCGCCTCCAGGTGCGTTTGCCGGCGAGTGTGGAACTGGACGATCTGCTACAGGCGGGCGGTATCGGGTTATTGAATGCAGTTGACCGATACGACGCTCTGCAAGGAACGGCATTTACTACTTACGCAGTTCAGCGTATTCGTGGTGCGATGCTGGACGAGCTGCGCAGCCGCGACTGGGTGCCGCGCAGCGTTCGCCGCAACGCGCGCGAAGTGGCGCATGCGATGGGGCAGCTGGAACAGGAGCTGGGACGCAACGCGACGGAAACCGAAGTGGCGGAACGTCTGGGCATTCCTGTTGAAGAGTATCGTCAGATGTTGCTCGATACCAATAACAGCCAACTCTTCTCTTATGACGAGTGGCGCGAAGAGCATGGCGATAGCATCGAGCTGGTGACGGATGAGCATCAGCAAGAAAACCCGTTACACCATTTACTGGAAGGTAATTTACGCCATCGCGTAATGGAAGCTATTGAAGCATTACCGGAACGTGAACAGCTGGTGTTAACCCTTTACTACCAGGAAGAGCTCAACCTCAAAGAGATTGGCGCTGTTCTGGAAGTGGGGGAGTCGCGGGTGAGCCAGCTGCACAGCCAGGCCATTAAACGCTTACGAACAAAGCTGGGTAAGTTATAGATGATTGATTCATCTGAAAAATGCCGCACAACGTATTGACAACCAGGAGTTATCATGACGGTGCAGCACGCTAAAAGACGGCCTTTAAGCCGCTACCTGAAAGACTTTAAACACAGCCAGACGCATTGCGCCCACTGTAACAAGTTACTTGACCGAATCACGTTGGTTCGCCGCGGCGAAATCGTAAATAAGATCGCGATTTCTCGTCTCGACACCCTGATGGATGAATCAGCCTGGCTCGAAGAGCAAAAAGAGTGGGTGGCGCTTTGTCGTTTCTGTGGCGATCTCCACTGCAAAGAGCAAAGCGACTTCTTCGACATTATCGGCTTCAAGCAGTTCCTGTTTGAACAGACCGAAATGAGCCACGGCACCGTGCGCGAATACGTGGTTCGCCTGCGCCGCCTGGGCCAGCATTTAACCGTGCACAACATTTCTCGCGATCTGCTGAGTACCGGCTATCTGGATGAAAATCTGGAGCCGTGGCTGCCGGCAACCAGCACCAACAACTACCGCATTGCGTTGCGCAAGTATGCGCAATATAAGGTGCAAATGCCCGGCGTGTTAAAGCAGAAAGTCCACGCTGAAACAACTTCTGATATATATTAAAAATGAATAAGATGTAGCGCAGTCGCCTTTGACGTTGCAGGCGATTTCACTACACTACTCAAAAATTCCACTGTATCGGGGTATTTATGAAATTAGCACTTCTGGGTCGTCAGGCGCTGATGGGTGTCATGGCCGTGGCGCTGGTTGCGGGCATGAGCGTGAAAACGTTCGCAGCAGAAAACCTGCTGAATAAAGTCAAAGAGCGCGGTACGCTGCTGGTTGGGCTGGAAGGAACCTATCCTCCGTTCAGCTTCCAGGGCGATGACGGAAAACTTACCGGTTTCGAAGTGGAATTTGCGGAAGAACTGGCGAAACATCTTGGGGTTAAAGCGTCCCTGAAGCCGACCAAGTGGGACGGTATGCTGGCGTCGCTGGATTCCAAACGTATCGACGTGGTGATCAATCAGGTAACTATTTCCGACGAGCGTAAGAAGAAATATGATTTCTCCACACCGTATACCGTGTCCGGTATTCAGGCGCTGGTGAAGAAAGGTAACGAAGGCAGCATCAAGTCCGCCGCCGATCTGAAAGGTAAAAAAGTCGGCGTGGGTCTGGGCACTAACTACGAAGAGTGGTTGCGCCAGAACGTACAGGGCGTGGATATCCGCACCTATGATGATGACCCGACGAAATATCAGGATCTGCGCGTGGGCCGTATCGACGCCATTCTGGTTGACCGCCTGGCGGCGCTGGATCTGGTGAAGAAAACCAACAATACCCTGGCCGTCGCCGGTGATGCCTTCTCCCGTCAGGAGTCTGGCGTAGCCGTTCGTAAAGGCAACGAAGACCTGGTGAAAGCCATCGATGCCGCCATCGCGGACATGCAGAAAGACGGTAGCCTGAAGGCGCTGTCCGAGAAGTGGTTCGGGGCAGACGTCACTAAATAAGTCTCTGACCGACAAAAAAAGGCGCTTTTAAAAGCGCCTTTTTTATTTCTGACGCGACAACGTGCATAATAAAAACATGCATAATTACAGTGTTACCGGAGAACCCATGTCCCTGCAAAATTTAACGCGCTTTCCCCGCCTCGAGTTTATCGGTGCCCCCACGCCGCTGGAGTACCTGCCGCGGTTTTCTGACTATCTGGGGCGCGATATTTTTATTAAGCGTGATGACGTGACGCCAATGGCGATGGGCGGCAACAAGCTGCGCAAGCTGGAATTCCTCGCCGCTGACGCGCTGCGCGAAGGGGCGGACACGCTGATCACCGCAGGGGCGATCCAGTCTAACCACGTGCGCCAGACGGCGGCGGTGGCGGCAAAGCTAGGGCTGCACTGCGTGGCGCTGCTGGAAAATCCAATTGGCACACGCGCAGAGAATTACCTCACTAACGGAAACCGTCTGCTGCTGGACCTGTTTAACGTGCAGGTCGAAATGGTCGATGCGCTAACCGACCCAGCCGCGCAGCTGAATGAGCTGGCCACCCGCCTGGAAGCGCAGGGCTTTCGCCCGTACGTTATTCCGGTTGGCGGATCGAACGCGCTGGGTGCGTTGGGGTATGTTGAAAGCGCGCTGGAAATCGCTCAGCAGTGCGAAGGCGCGGTGACGCTCTCTTCAGTCGTCGTTGCGTCCGGCAGCGCGGGAACGCACGCGGGGCTCGCCGTTGGCCTGGAACAGCTGATGCCGGACGTGGAGCTTATCGGCGTCACGGTGTCACGCAGCGTAGCGGATCAAAAACCAAAAGTCGTAACGCTGCAGCAGGCGGTGGCAGAGCAGCTTGAGGTCAACGCGAAGGCCGATATTCAGCTGTGGGATGATTACTTTGCGCCAGGCTACGGCACCCCCAACGATGAGGGGATGGAAGCGGTAAAATTGCTGGCGCGCCTGGAGGGCATCCTGCTCGATCCTGTGTATACCGGCAAAGCGATGGCCGGCCTTATCGACGGCATTGCGCAGAAGCGCTTTAAGGATGAAGGGCCAATTTTATTTGTACACACCGGCGGGGCACCCGCGCTGTTTGCCTACCATCCTAATGTCTAAAAATCAGGTCGAAAAATAATAATGCAAGAAAGTATTCAACTGGTTATTGATTCGCTGCCGTTCCTGCTCAAGGGGGCGGTGTTCACATTACAGCTCAGTATCGGCGGAATGTTCTTCGGCCTGGTGCTTGGGTTTGTGCTGGCCCTGATGCGCATGTCGCCCGTTTGGCCGGTGCGCTGGCTGGCGCGGGTGTATATCTCGGTGTTTCGCGGTACGCCGCTTATCGCCCAGCTGTTTATGATCTACTACGGCCTGCCGCAGTTCGGCATTGAGCTTGATCCTATTCCCGCGGCGATGATTGGCCTGTCGCTGAACACGGCGGCTTACACGTCGGAAACCCTGCGTGCGGCGATCTCCTCCATCGATAAAGGACAGTGGGAAGCCGCTGCCAGTATCGGGATGACGCCATGGCAAACCCTGCGCAGGGCTATCCTGCCGCAGGCGGCGCGCGTGGCCCTGCCGCCGCTGAGCAACAGCTTTATTAGCCTGGTAAAAGATACCTCGCTGGCGGCCACCATTCAGGTGCCGGAGCTTTTCCGTCAGGCGCAGCTCATTACCTCGCGCACGCTCGAAGTGTTTACGATGTATCTGGCGGCCTCACTCATCTACTGGGTCATGGCGACGGTACTGTCCGCGCTGCAAAACTACTTTGAAAACCAGCTTAACCGTCAGGAGCGTGATCCAAAATGAGTGCCATCGACGTTAAAAACCTGGTGAAAAAATTCCACGGGCAAACCGTTCTCCACGGGATCGATCTTGAAGTCGAGCAGGGCGAAGTGGTAGCGATTATCGGGCCGAGCGGTTCAGGGAAGACGACGCTGCTGCGCAGCATCAACCTGCTCGAACAGCCGGAGGGTGGAACGATTCGGGTGGGGGATATCGCCATTGATACCGCGAAATCCCTTAGCCAGCAGAAAGGATTAATTCGCCGTCTGCGCCAGCACGTGGGCTTTGTCTTCCAGAGTTTTAACCTGTTCCCGCACCGGACGGTGCTGGAGAACATTATTGAAGGTCCGGTTATCGTGAAGGGCGAGCCGAAGGACGAGGCCACAACCCGCGCGCGCGAACTGCTGGCAAAAGTGGGGCTTGCGGGCAAAGAGACCAGCTACCCGCGCCGGCTGTCCGGCGGGCAGCAGCAGCGTGTTGCCATCGCCCGCGCGCTGGCAATGCGTCCGGATGTGATCCTCTTTGATGAACCGACCTCCGCGCTCGACCCTGAGCTGGTGGGCGAGGTGTTAAACACGATCCGTCAGCTTGCGCAGGAAAAACGCACGATGGTTATCGTTACCCACGAAATGAGCTTTGCCCGCGACGTTGCGGACCGGGCCATTTTCATGGATCAGGGGCGTATAGTGGAGCAGGGGCCAGCCAAAGAGCTGTTTGCGAACCCGCAGCAGCCGCGTACTCGTCAATTCCTCGAAAAATTCCTCATGCAATAGCATTTTTGCACGCATTTGCTCCAGTTCTTTCTGCTGGAGCAAATTATTCTCCCCTCGGCCCTGTCCTTATGTTTTTTTATTCCGTACTGCTCGGATAAACCTTATTAAAATTGAAGTTAATTCCATATTTGCCGATATTTTATGGCTAGAAATAAGTTTTCTGTGTTAGGTTATATTCACCATAATAATGATTATCTTTATCAGGGGCTTCATTCAGTAAGTATGAGGGATTCAGACTTTTTTACCTGGCGACGGGAATGCGTCCTCCGGTTTCAGGGATTGACCTGTGCCGACGAGGTATATCAAGAACTCCAGCAACAAACACAGGCGCTTGAGTTTGATTATTTCTCGCTCTGCGTTCGCCACCCGGTGCCATTTACGCGCCCGCGCGTTTCCGTACATTCCAGTTATCCGCGCGAGTGGATGGCGCAATATCATTCAGAGAACTATTTCACCATCGACCCGGTGCTAAAACCGGAGAATTTCATTCAGGGGCATTTACCCTGGACAGATGAATTATTCACTGATGCCCCACAATTATGGGATGGCGCACGGGATCACGGTTTGCGTATGGGAATAACGCAGTGTTTGATGTTACCCAATCATGCGCTCGGGTTTCTGTCGGTGTCGCGTACTAGCGCGCGGGCTAATAGGTTGGGCAGTGAGGAAATTGAGCTGCGCTTGCAAATCCTGGTGCAAATGGCATTGGCGTCACTGCTTCGCTTTGAACATGAGATGGTCATGCCGCCTGAAATGAAGTTCAGCAAGCGCGAGCGGGAAATTCTGAAGTGGACGGCGGAAGGGAAGACTTCTGCTGAAATAGCCATCATTCTCTCTATTTCCGAGAATACGGTTAACTTCCATCAGAAAAATATGCAGAAGAAATTCAATGCGCCAAACAAGACGCAGATAGCCTGTTACGCTGCGGCCACCGGGCTTATTTGACAAGACAGGGCGTTCTGCGTGCCAGACGAGATAACGGCTGAATGCAATGCATCCAGCCGTTTTGTTTTACTGGCGGTAAGCCTGTTTAATTTGCTTAACGGTATTGGCAAATACTGCTGACTCGGCCTGGTCTTCCATCTGCGCGATTTGTTTTTCCATCTTTATGATCACACGACCAGCATCAGCCTGGCCCATAGCCTGCAACATAAGCGTTAGCAGTGACTTCAGGCAGTTTACTTCCTGCGCCAGCTCTTGGTTATTCTCCGCGGTGGCGAATTCAGGTGTGCTCATTTATTTTCCTCATTATTAAACAGCGCTCGAGCGCGACGATGAAAGTTAAGGCCGCGGAGTATACCACAAGCAACGTCAAAAAAATGCAGTGGTTGATTTATGTACTTTTCCGTTGATTGTTTATTTGCGTAAACACATGACAAGGGTAATCTGGCCGGGAGTTTATCGGCTGCTAATTGTTTTACGCCGGTTCGTTTGCCGTTAATTATTGTTACAAAAATTTAAGCACTGGTCTTTTGCATAAGCAATTACCTGGTTTTTTGTAACCTTTTGAATACAGGTGCTTAAAATTAGCCGCAAACGCACGGGTTCTGCGGGCCGACTTTCCACTATCTGTACAGGCTAATTTCCAAAAACGAGAGCGAAATCGTGTCGCGGGTTTTTTAACGTTTTAATCTTGCGGGGAAAACCGTTAATATAAACCCAATTAGCAGTCAGTAGCGTTATCCCTATTCTGGAGACATTTCCTTTGATCAACGTCCTTCTTGTTGATGACCACGAACTGGTGCGCGCAGGGATACGACGCATTCTTGAAGATATAAAAGGTATTAACGTTGCCGGTGAGGCCTGCTGTGGGGAAGATGCCGTTAAATGGTGCCGCACCCACTCGGCCGATGTTGTGTTGATGGATATGAACATGCCCGGTATCGGTGGGCTTGAGGCAACACGCAAAATCGCCCGCACCTTTGTTGATACTAAAGTCATCATGCTGACCGTGCATACCGAAAACCCATTGCCCGCTAAGGTGATGCAGGCTGGCGCTGCCGGCTACCTTAGCAAAGGTGCTGCACCCCAGGAGGTGGTTAACGCGATTCGCTCCGTTTTCTCCGGGCAGCGCTATATCGCTTCAGACATTGCTCAACAAATGGCGCTCAGCCAAATTGAACCTGAGAAAACGGAATCGCCGTTTGCCAGTTTGTCCGAGCGCGAGTTGCAGATTATGCTGATGATCACCAAAGGTCAGAAGGTGAATGAGATTTCTGAACAGCTGAATCTCAGCCCGAAAACGGTTAACAGCTACCGCTATCGTATGTTCAGTAAACTGAACATTCATGGTGACGTCGAGCTGACTCACCTGGCCATTCGTCATGGTCTGTGCAATGCGGAGTCGTTAGTAAATCAGTGAATGAAGCGTTCGATTCAAAAGCTTTTCTGAAAACCGTTACCAGCCAGCCAGGCGTCTACCGCATGTATGACGCTGGCGGTACGGTTATCTATGTGGGTAAGGCAAAAGATCTCAAAAAACGCCTGTCCAGCTATTTTCGCAGCAATCTGGCCTCGCGTAAGACTGAGGCGCTGGTTGCCCTTATTCAGAACATCGATGTCACCGTTACGCACACGGAGACGGAAGCGCTGCTGCTTGAGCACAACTATATAAAGTTGTATCAACCGCGCTACAACGTGCTGCTGCGCGACGATAAGTCCTATCCCTTTATCTTTCTGAGTGGCGATACGCATCCTCGACTCGCCATGCACCGTGGCGCAAAACATGCGAAGGGTGAATACTTCGGACCCTTTCCCAACGGTTATGCCGTGCGGGAAACGCTCGCGCTGCTGCAAAAAATCTTCCCGGTTCGACAGTGCGAAAACAGCGTCTACCGCAACCGTTCGCGTCCGTGTCTGCAGTACCAGATTGGTCGCTGCCTGGGGCCATGCGTCGCGGGGCTGGTGAGCGAAGAAGAGTACGCCCAGCAGGTGGAGTATGTACGCCTGTTTTTAGCCGGCAAAGACGACCAGGTGCTCACCCAGCTGATTGCCCGCATGGAAAAAGCGAGCGCTTCGCTGGAGTTTGAAGAGGCGGCGCGTATCCGCGATCAGATCCAGGCGGTGCGTAGGGTGACCGAGAAACAGTTCGTCTCGAATACCGGTGACGACCTTGACGTGATCGGTGTCTCTTTTGATTCCGGGCTGGCCTGCGTCCACGTGCTGTTTATTCGCCAGGGCAAGGTGCTCGGCAGCCGCAGCTATTTCCCGAAGGTGCCCGGCGGCACAGAGCTCGGAGAAGTGGTGGAGACCTTTGTTGGTCAGTTCTATCTGCAGGGGAGTCAAATGCGCACGCTGCCTTCTGAGATCCTGCTCGATTTTAACCTCGACGATAAAACGCTGCTGGCGGATTCGCTTTCCGAGCTGGCGGGCCGTCGGGTTAATGTTCAGACTAAGCCTCGCGGCGATCGCGCGCGTTATCTGAAGCTGGCGCGTACCAACGCGGCCACAGCGCTTACCACCAAACTCTCGCAGCAGTCGACGGTTCACCAGCGCTTAACCGCGCTCGCAGAGCTGCTCAAGCTGCCAGCGGTGAAACGCATGGAGTGCTTCGACATCAGCCACACGATGGGAGAGCAGACGGTAGCGTCATGCGTGGTATTTGATGCTAATGGGCCGCTGCGTGCTGAATATCGCCGCTATAATATTACCGGGATTACGCCGGGTGATGACTATGCGGCGATGAATCAGGTGCTGCGACGCCGCTATGGCAAGGCTATTGAAGAGAGCAAGATCCCTGACGTGATCCTTATCGATGGCGGGAAAGGGCAGCTCGGGCAGGCGAAGGCGGTATTTGAGTCGCTTGACGTTGAGTGGGATAAAAACCACCCGCTGCTGCTGGGGGTGGCAAAAGGCGCCGATCGTAAAGCCGGGCTGGAGACGCTGTTCTTCGAGCCAGAAGGTGAGGGGTTTAGTCTTCCGCCGGATTCGCCAGCCCTGCATGTTATCCAGCATATTCGCGATGAATCTCACGATCATGCGATCAGCGGGCACCGTAAAAAACGTGCGAAGGTCAAAAACACCAGCACGCTGGAGACTATAGAGGGCGTTGGTCCAAAACGTCGCCAGATGCTGCTGAAGTATATGGGCGGATTGCAAGGATTACTCAACGCCAGCATGGAGGAAATTGCAAAAGTGCCGGGTATTTCGCAAGGGCTGGCAGAAAAGATCTACTACTCGTTGAAACATTGAGGGCTCTGTAGCAACATAGAGCTAAATTTTACTGACAACAAACAGTTACCGTCATTATGCGATTTAATATCCCTACGTTGCTCACTCTTTTTCGCGTCGTGCTTATCCCGTTCTTTGTGCTGGCATTTTATCTGCCGGTTGTCTGGGCGCCGTTTGCCTGTGCGTTGATTTTCCTGGTCGCCGCCGTTACCGACTGGTTTGATGGCTATCTTGCGCGCCGCTGGAATCAAAGCACGCGCTTTGGTGCCTTCCTCGATCCTGTGGCGGACAAGGTGATGGTGGCTATCGCGATGGTGCTGGTGGCCGAGCATTATCACACCTGGTGGGTAACGCTGCCTGCGGCAACGATGATTGCCCGCGAGATCATTATTTCAGCCCTGCGTGAGTGGATGGCGGAGCTGGGTAAGCGCAGCAGCGTGGCGGTGTCCTGGATCGGCAAGGTGAAAACTACGGCACAGATGGCCTCTTTGGTGTGGATGCTGTGGCGTCCGAACGCATGGGTAGAGTGGGCGGGGATTGGCCTGCTGTGGGTTGCCGCAGTGCTGACCCTGTGGTCCATGCTGCAATATTTGAACGCTGCACGTGGAGATTTGCTTGAACAGTGATCGTTTCGCCGTAATTTTCAGCAAACGATCCGGGGATGCAAAAAATAACGTTGACTCATAACAGCATATCAGTAGAATGCAACGCATCGAACGGCGGCACGGTTAGCCGGACGACAATGAAATCAAGTGGTTAGACATTACTTGATATCATGCGGGAATAGCTCAGTTGGTAGAGCACGACCTTGCCAAGGTCGGGGTCGCGAGTTCGAGTCTCGTTTCCCGCTCCAAATTAAACGCATCGGCAGTTGCGGGTGCAGGTCGAAAGACAAAAGATTTAAGGCGCGTTAGCAAAGCGGTTATGTAGCGGATTGCAAATCCGTCTAGTCCGGTTCGACTCCGGAACGCGCCTCCACTTTCTTCCCTGGCCGGATGGTGGAATCGGTAGACACAAGGGATTTAAAATCCCTCGGCGTTCGCGCTGTGTGGGTTCAAGTCCCACTCCGGCTACCATGGGAAAAAAAGAATAATCAAAGCAATAAGCAGTGTCGTGAAACCACCGAAAGGTGGTTTTTTGTGCCTGTTTTTCACCAATCCTACGATGGTTTTTTATAAACGCATACCCCGCTAGCTTTTTGTTCTCCACAATTTTTTTATCCTGTCATCAATCGCTATCTGTCTGGTGTTCTTAATGCCGGAAAATGCCTCTTTCTCCTCCCGACTCCCTTCCAGATCTACAATGCCCTTTTACTTTCAGGTTGTGGGAAGTGAAATCATTCGATAGGTGAGAGAGCTTTCATGGCTGCGAGTTAATCCTCGTGCCATCGCGCGCTACTACGCAATCGCGGACAATAGCCGCAGGATTTTAAGTTCAAACAATATTGCTATATGTGCGTTTCAGCGCTTGTGCGTCATCTTTATGAGTTAAAAGTTACCAAAATAAAGTAATGGTATTAAGAGGTAGATTCTTTCACTGTGCTAGGTGAGTACTACTTCATGTGAACCAAGAACTTTGTTAGCCGACCCGGTAATAAGCTCAGCGGGACTGACCTATGTAGATTCTGACGGTGCTTACTGAAGTGCAGAAAACTACTGATTCACTTAGCCACGCACCTCAACTTCTTGGGGACGTTATGCCTTAAAATCCATTGATTCATCAGGGGACAATACAGGACGACAGGTTCAATCTCCCTCACAATTATGGAATCTAGCATTGTTAAAAGGGTTTTTAACAATACAGTGAGAAGTTTCTATCCTAACCTTTACAGCTCGTGGGGTTAACAAGACGGGTTTATGTTGATTATTGCATCATTAAGCAACCATATAGTAGCCACGAGAATTGACCAGACTGGTTGAGGTGGAAAGGATTTCTAAGCTGATTAGCAATGAGACCGCAGTGCAAATATTTTCAGATTAGTTGTTTCTGATTCTTGCCATTGTATTGGAGGTATTGACAGCGTTTTAACTTGCAATATTGAAGAGAACTGGTTTATGCATATAACGGAAATCGGGAAATCGGGAAACATATTTTAAAAAAAGCGCCCTGGAGAGGGCGCTTGATTATTTTTTATCCACATAACCTTTTCTTAAATTGATGAAAGGTTTTTCTATAAGCGTGAAAGTTATTATAGATACCATGATTATGGCTGGCATTATAATAAACGCTGTCGTTATTACTGGGTTAAAATCTTTTATGTACGCACCTAAATTCTGTTGAATAAATCTACCAACTGGTATGTGCATTAAATACATTGAGAAACTCAATGCACCAAGATAAGAAAGACAACTATCTAAAATGGGTACTATTTTAAGAGGTAGCATAATATATGAGTAAGCTACAAATGCCCATAAAACAGCCTCAATAGTTAAACTAAAATTAAATATTATAAAGGGACTTTTTCCTGAAACTGTATACATTGATATAGCAATAACAGAGACAATTAACATTGCAAAAGAGGGTAATAGCATCCGTTTTTTTGATTTTTGAGATAAATAAATATGCCCGGTTATTATTCCAATTAAAAATTGGTCAAGCCTGCCGACAAGAGATTTGTATAACTCGTGGTACGTTGAATCGCCGTAAGAATTTACAATCATGAATTTTATAAAAATTATCATGGCGAGCATGTTGAATGCATATTTGATTCCATATCTACCGATAAATAAAGCGATGAATGGGAATATTAAATAGAATTGAAATTCAACTGCAAGTGTCCACATTGGCACTAATATAGGTTCTTTACCCATCCATTCATTTGCCGAAAAGCCAGTGTTGAATTGTAGTAAGACCAGTCTAAGAATGTCTGCGATACTAACCATCGAACCATGGATAGTCATAGCGATAAAGAAAACAAATATAACTAGCGGGAATATCCTCAGGATCCTGTTTGTGATGAATTGTTTATATTCAACTTTATTTCTTCCTGCATCTGTTATTACACAGAAGATAAAGCCAGAGAGAACAAGAAAAAGGCTTACCCCTGTTGCTCCTGAGTTAATCCATTGGTATAAGAACCAGGAAATACCATTACCATTTGGATCGAAAGAGGGTATGTTCCCTCTGAAATGGAGAAACGCAACAAGTGAAGCCGCAACAAACCTTAGATGATCTAATCTTGAAAGGTAACCTAAGTTTTTTTTTTGCACATTAAGCTCTTAATTTTAGGGTGGAAATTTTTATTCTACCATTATAGACACAATTTTTCACAACTAGTAGATAGTCGTATTTTCAACTACCAGTCATTTTAGCCTTGAGGAGCAAAACTAATTTCCCTTTGGTAGCCAGTTATGATGATGAAAAGGCTCTCAGACGAGGATGCAGGGCTGTCGTACAGCACATCTTATGGCAGCTTTGATAACTACCTACCATAGCTTCTTGATGCGTTGAGCCAAGCAATGTGGCTGCTATAGAGGTGCTTGGGGGCCTCTTATCGGGTCTACTGACCAACCTGCTTCATCTCTCTTAGAAAACAATGATGGCAAGCTTGAAGGGAGTTGGAAAATGCATACCACCAAAACTAAGCTCAGAGCAGCAGTTCTGGGGCTGATCCTAAATCCTCGTTCACTTCCTGAATGGGGGAGAAGGCAACAGCCTGACTACCATCTAAAGATGGTAGCGGCAGTAAGACGATTTATCGTGGTGGAAAACGGTGTATGGTAAACCGGCGGTGCGTGTCGTGATGTTGACGCTGGTGAATTGCGACCAAATCTAAGCTATTTAAAGTAAAACATTGCTGGTACACACAGTGAATGCAAAATCAAGGTTCCACTGACCGAACTGCAAAAGCCTGGATTGCTTTATTCTGCCTGTACCACTTTGGACTTTGAGACTAATTCTCGTCTATGTACTAAAAGCACATCAATTCCAGTAACATTTAACGTACATGTGAAGTGATTCGATGATGGAATAAGGGGGATGGAGGAAACTCCTGCCCGATTAAAGTTCAGAAGAGCGACTGCTATGGTCAGAATGAGCGGTGTGTATAGGAGAGCATTTTTTAAATAATGAAAAAATAGCTGAATATTCCTGAAGCCTCAATTTTCTGAAGGATACCGATACCGAAGAATCCCTAGTTACATCCGGGGATATTCTCCACCGAGAAATAACCCATAATTTTCCTGTTACTTCACATGTTGCTCGTGGGCTGATCGACTACGCGTACCGTTTAGTTCATGGTGCCATGCATGCCGATTTTAACAGACCGGGTCCAACAAATGAAAGTTCCATTGCAACTGGCTCAATGATATATTGTCAGACCGTTCTACTTATCAAGTCGCTGTAGGCAGTCAATGAGAAGGTTGGCAATATTTTGGTTAGCATATGGCGGATGGAAAGTGATCGAAAACGGCGGTTTTTATTATCCTCTTTTCGGACGGCTTATGGTAATAATCTTAAATTCTTGTACTATATTGGGTAAATAGTTATGAGTATTTTGAGCGGCATTATATTTTCTTGATTTTAGCTACCTATTCAAAATCCCGCAGCGTTCACGCTGTGTGTTTTAGATCTCACTCCAACTCCCATGGGAAATAAAGAATAATCAGTGTTGTAAAACCACCAAAAGGTGGTTTTTTGTGCCCGGTATTTAACAGTTAAACCCCACGCAAATACGCCTTCCTTACCTCCTGGTTCCCCAGCAGCTCTTCGCCGCTGCCGCTCATACGAATGTGCCCATTGACCATCACATATCCACGGTCGGCAAGTTTTAGTGCGTGATGCGCGTTTTGCTCTACCAGGAAAATGGTCATGCCGTTGCGCGCCAGCTCGCGCAGGGTCTGAAAAATCTGTTTAACCACAATCGGTGCCAGACCCAGGCTGGGTTCATCCAGCAACAGAAGCTTAGGGCGGCTCATCAGCGCCCGGGCGATAGCCAGCATCTGCTGCTCGCCCCCCGACATGGTCATGGCGCGCTGTTTGCGGCGCTCCTTGAGGCGAGGGAAGAGGTCGAACATATTCTGCATATCCCCGGCGGCAAACTGATTACCAATCGGGATGGTGCCCATAAGCAAGTTCTCCTCAACCGTCATATCCGGGAATATCCGCCGTCCTTCAGGCGCCTGGGCGATACCGCCCGAGGCCACGTAGTGGGTGGATTTGTGGCTGATATCGCTCCCGCAAAAAAGGATCTGCCCGCTACGGATGCGCGGCTGGCCAAAAATTGACATCAGCAATGTCGATTTCCCCGCGCCGTTAGCCCCAATCAGGGCGACAGTTTCACCTTTATTCACCTCAAGAGAGACCTGCTTAAGCGCCTGAATAACGCCGTAGAACACGTCTACCTCGCGAAATGCCAGCATGGGTTCACTCACAGGCTGACCTCGCTTTCATCCGTGCCCAGGTAGGCTGCAATAACCTTCTCATCATGCTGGATCGCCGCCGGTTTCCCCTGCGCAATGACGTCCCCGTGATCGAGCACGATAATGTTGTCCGAAATATCCATCACCATCCCCATATCGTGCTCAATCAGTAACACCGTGATCTCATGGCGATCGCGCAGAAAGCGGATAATGCTGCTTAACCTGTGCGTTTCAACCGGGTTCAGGCCCGCGGCTGGTTCATCGAGACAGATCATCTCCGGTCCGGTACACATGGCGCGCGCGATTTCCAGCCGCCGCTGTTGCCCGTAAGACATCTCGCCCGCCAGACGATTGGCGCAATCCACTAAATCAACCACTTCCAGCCAGTAGAAAGCGCTGTCCAGCGCGTCGCTTTCTGCCCGCCGGTAAGCAGGCGTGTTCAGCACGCCGGCAAGCAGATTGCGATTCACGCGCATATGCTGTGCGACCAGCAGGTTCTCCACGACCGACATCTCCCGAAACAGCCGGATATTCTGGAAGGTGCGCGCGAGACCGGCGCGGTTAACCAGGTGGGTGCCGCCGAACATTTTGTAGAAAATACGTTGCCCAAGCTGCGCCGGATTTATCCAGTCGCCCGGCTGAAATTTTTGCCCAAGCACCTGTATAACGTTGGTCGTTTTACTGCGCGTGTTGAAAAGTATGCTGCCGCGTGAAGCCTTATAGAATCCGGTCAGGCAGTTGAACACCGTCGTTTTCCCCGCGCCGTTTGGGCCGATCAGCGCGGTAATCGATCCGCGCTGCACGCTTAGGTTAACGTCGTTTAACGCCCTGATGCCGCCAAAGTGCATCATCAGGTGCTCCACGCTTAAAATTGTTCCATTCATGGCGCTACCCCCTTGCGCACGCCGAAGCCGCTCCGGTTAATGCGGATTAGCCCGCGCGGACGCCAGATCATCATCACCACCATCAGCATGCCAAATAACAAAACCCGGTACTCCGCAAAGCTGCGCAGCAGCTCCGGCGTGACGGTAAGTACAAAGGCGGCCAGCACCACCCCAAGCGTCGACCCCATCCCGCCCAGCACCACGATGGCCAGAATCAGCGCAGACTCGAAAAAGGTGAAGGAGGTGGGATTAACAAACCCCTGATAGGTCGCGAAGAACACGCCTGCAATCCCCGCGGTTGATGCCCCGAGCGTAAAGGCTGAGAGCTTAACCAGAACATGGTTTAACCCCATTGAGCGGCAGGCGATTTCATCTTCCCGCAGCGCTTCCCATGCCCGACCAATCGGCATTCTCGTCAGGCGATGCTTGATGTAGAGCACCAGCATGACCACAAGAAACAGCACCGCGTAGATAAAGATAAACTTCATGTTCGGGTTGTAGGTCAGGTGGAAGAACTCATGGAACGGAACGCCGCCCTCCCTGGCGCGGCGACCAAATTCCAGGCCGAAAAAGGTTGGAGGAGGGGCCGACACCCCGTTTGGTCCGCCGGTGAATGTCAGCCAGTTGTTTAAGACCAGGCGGATAATCTCCCCAAAGCCGAGCGTGACGATGGCCAGATAGTCACCGTGCATGCGCAGCACGGGGAAGCCGAGCAGCGCGCCCGCGGCAGCGGCCATGATGGCGGCGAGGGGGAGCATGCTCCAGAAGCCCAGCCCCAGATACTGATATCCAAGCGCCAGACCGTATGCGCCAATGGCATAAAAGGCGACATAGCCCAGATCCAGTAGTCCCGCCAGCCCGACGACGATGTTGAGCCCGAGACCAAGCAGAACGTAAATCATCCCCAGAATCGCCACCGTCAGGACATATTTTGTGGCCACAAACGGAAAGCAGACGGCCAGGGCAATCACCAGAGGAATAATCCAGCGCATACGGCTCTTATAGTCCGGCGGGCGGACGTAAACGCCCGCGCTGTCGGCTTCAAATCGCGCCTGGAATCGCGCGCCGACAGCCGTGCCTAAAAATGCACTCAGCACGAAACGCCCCAGCATGACGATGCCTATTATCCAGGCCAGCCGCTGGCCTTCAAAGTTAAAGCTGTATCCGTCCAGCACAACGCCCGCAATTGGGCCAAATACGATCAGCGCAATCAGCCCTGAAAAAATCGCGTCCAGCGTGCAGCGCTTAAGGGAAAATCCGTCAGTCGTCATCGTCGTCACCCTCACACCTTCGCCACGACAGGACGGCCCAGCAGCCCCTGAGGTCTGAAAATCAGGATCAACACCAGTAGCCCGAATGAGAACACGTCTTTGTAGTCTGAATTTACCATGCCGGAAAATTGCGCTTCGGCTATTCCCAGAATTAACCCGCCGAGCATCGCGCCCGGCAGAGAGCCAATGCCGCCAAGCACCGCTGCGGTAAACGCCTTAATGCCAATGACAAACCCAACGTAAAAATCAAAGGTGCCGTAGTTCATGGTGATCAGCACGCCCGCCAGCCCGGCCATCGCCGCGCCGATCACAAAGACCAGCGAAATAATTCTGTCGGTATTGATCCCCAGAATGGAGGCCATTTTGCGATCCTGCTGCACCGCACGACACATCCGCCCAAGTCGGGTGCGGCTGATTATCCAGGTCAGAATCAACATGCCCGCGAACGATGCAATCAGAATGAAGATTTTGGTGTAGGTAATTTGGACAAACCCCTCGCCCAGATGCACGCGCAGCACGCCATCCAGCAGGGTGGGAACCCCTTGCTGACGCGGCCCCTGACTAAGCTGGGCGTAGTTTTGCAGGATGAGCGACATGCCAATGGCAGAGATCAGCGGTGCCAGACGCGTGGAGTTGCGCAGGGGCTTATAGGCAATACGCTCGATGGTCCAGCCGTACACGCCCGTCACGACGATCGTGAAAACCAGGGTGCCGAGGATCAGCAGAGGAAACGACTGCAGGCCAAAAAAGGACAGCAGCGCCAGGCCAATGGCGCAGAGATAGGCCGAAATCATATACACTTCGCCGTGGGCAAAGTTGATCATGCCAATGATGCCGTAGACCATGGTATAGCCGATGGCGATCAACCCGTACACCGAACCCAGCGTTAATCCATTGATTAACTGTTGCAGGAAGAATGTGCTCATCTTAGCGCGCTCTTTATAGAGGCCACGCGGCGCGCGCAGCCTGATGTGTCGTGAGCGTCGGCAGAATAGCCCGCCGACGTTGAGCGTGACTCCGTCCCGTTACTGCACTTCCTTATATTTTCCTTGGTCATCCCACTGGTAAACCACGTAGTCAGACACTTTCAGATCGCCTTTGCTGTCCCAGGCCTTTTTACCCATCACCGTATCCACGGAATTGGCTTTCAGCCATTCGCTGGCTTTCGCTGAATCTTTGCCTCCGGTGGCTTTGAACGCCGCGGCTATGGCCTGTACGGAGGCATAGGAGTAGAGGGTGTAACCTTCAGGTTCGAATTTACCGGCGCGGAACTTCTCAATTACGGCTTTACCGTCCGGGATCAGGCGCGGATCTTTACCGAAGGTCATATAAATGCCGTTGGTGTATTGTGGCCCGCCGGCCGCGGTAACCATCTCCTCGTTGACGATGCAGTCCCCGGAGAAGAACTTCGCCTGCACGCCCTGCTCACGCATCTGGCGAACCAGCGGACCGGCTTCCGGGTGACAGCCGCCAAAGAACACCACGTCGGGCTTTTGCGCACCGATTTTGGTCACCAGCGCGTTAAAGTCTTTTTCACCGCGCGATAACCCTTCATACATCACGTCCTGCACGCCGCGCTTCGCCAGCGCCGCTTTGGTGGCGTCGGCCAGGCCCTGACCGTAGGTGTCTTTATCGTGAATAATCACCACGCGTTTGGCCTTGAGCTTATCGATGATGAAGTCGCTGGCGACCTGACCCTGCTGGTCATCGCGACCGCACATGCGGAACATATCGCTCATGCCGCGTTCGGTGATGAGCGGGTTGGTTGAGCCAGGCGTGATGGCCAGAATGCCCGCGTCGCTATACACCTCGGAGGCGGGCATGGTGGAGGAGGAGCAGAAGTGGCCCACCACCGCGTTCACCTTGTCCTGATCGACTAAACGGTTGGCGACCGCAACGGCCTGTTTGGGCTCGCAGGCGTCATCCCCCTGAACCAGCTTAATCTTCTCACCGCCGATCCCGCCTGCGGCGTTAATGTCTTCTGCTGCCTGTGTTGCACCGTGCCAGTACTGATCGCCATAGGTCGCATTGGGGCCGGTAAACGGTCCGGCCACGCCGATGACAATATCTGCCCGAGCGGAAAATGCCGTCACCAGACATCCGGCCAGCACGAGAGAGAGGGGACTTTTGATAAATTTCAGCGACATTATTATGTTCCTTAGCAAAGAGGTTTTTGCACCAGGGTGTAAACCCGAACGCCCGGCGGCGCAGCCAATCCGAAAATAAAACGGAGAACAAAATGCACTAAACGAACGAGATCCAGACAGCATCCTACTTAATACGGCGAGGTTTCCTTGCGCCTGACGCGCGCAGAACATTAAGCAAAATTGTTGCCAGAATGGTTAACCCGCTGACGGGGTTGCGACATGTTTGAGTATAGAGTGCCGTTTTATGCCGCCTTGCGGGATGAAGTGAAATTACAGTGCAGATCACATCTCGTTAACAACAAAGCCCATAAGTTGTGCAACGGTCACGAATTGCACGTTTATGCAGCAATAAAGACCTAAACTTCAGATAGGCACGGGCGGTGATATATGCCAGGATCTTTTCCTTTTGATCAGGAGTATCAGCAATGACGGAAGGCCCATTAAATGAAAGCGAAATGGAGTGGCTGGAAGAGACGTTAATGTCTTACGGTCATGACGATGCATCCGTGATTGACGTGTCCGAACTCGACGGCATGCTTACCGCCGTACTTTCCGGCCCGCGGGTGGTTGAACCCGATGCCTGGCTGGTGGCGGTTTGGGGTGGCGAGAAGCACATTCCGCGCTGGAAAAACGATCGTGAGATGAACCGTTTTATCGATCTCTGCTTTAAGCATATGAACGATATTGCTGAACGCCTGAGCGAATACCCGGATCAGTTTGAGCCGATGTTTGGTTTCACCGACGTCGACGGTCAAAGCTATACGGTAGTTGAGGAGTGGTGCTATGGCTATATGCGCGGCGTGGCGCTGACGGACTGGTCTTCTCTGCCGGAAGAGCTGAAAGCCGATCTGGACGTGATTGCCCTGCACGGTTCAGAGGAGAACAGCGAGAAGCTGGACGAGCTGACCGAAGAGGAATACACCGCCAGCATTGAGAGCATCCGGCCTGCGGCGCTGCGCCTGTATAACTACTGGGTGGAGAACCCGCAGCAGCCGGAAGTGAAAAAGCCGACCGTTAACGGGGCGAAAGTAGGGCGCAACGATCCGTGTCCGTGCGGCAGCGGGAAGAAGTTCAAGAGCTGCTGTTTGCATTAATAAAAAGGGGCTAATCGTAGCCCCTTTCTTTTTAACCTACCTCTGGCAACATCCCCGCCGCAATCAGCATCTGCACCAGAATAATTCCCACCCCAGCGGCAAATACCAGGCACAGCAGCGGTTTACCGCCCGCCACGCGATAGCCCTGGGCCGGATGCCGTTGACGACTCTTCCACGCCAGCAGGGAAGGCAGCAGCAGGGCGAGGATCGACAACGCCACGCCCGCATAGCCCAGCGCCATCACAAACCCGCGCGGGTAGAAGAGCGCAAAGGCCAGGGGCGGCAGGAAGGTAATTGCCCCCGTCTGCAAACGCCCGCCGAGGGTATTACGACGCTGGAACAGGTCAGCAAGATAATCAAACAGACCCAGCGCCACGCCCAGAAACGAGGTTGCCAGCGCCAGGTCCGCAAACAGGTGCACCGCCAGCTCAACGTGCGTAGAGGTCACAACCTCGCGCAACGTCAGCAGGAAGCCGTTCAGCCCGGAGTGCTCCGCCATCAGGCCAATAAAGGTGGATGAGTCAATGCTGCCGAGCGTCACCAGCTGCCAGAAGATATAGGCGATGAGCGGAATGGCGCTGCCGATAACAAACACGCGGCGCAGCTTGCGGATATCGCCGTTCATATAGCTGACGATGCTCGGCACGCTGCCGTGGAAGCCAAACGAGGTGAAGATGACCGGGATGGCGGAAAGCGCCAGCCCTTTTTCCAGCGGCAGCGTCAGCAGGTTCACCTTGTGCACGTGCGGTGCCAGCAGAACCAGCATCACAACCAAAAACAAAATTTTGGCGCTAAACAGAAAGCGGTTAAACAGATCGACCAGCGACGTGCCCGCGCACACCACGCCGCCGCCGATGAGCGCGAAGAATATAGCCCCCGTCGCCGGCGTAATATCTGAACCAAACCAGTCGTTGACGCTGGAGGCAATCAGCTCCCCGGCTCCGCTGATATAGGCCGCCGTCAGCGCGTACATCAGGAACATCATGCTAAAGCCCGTGATCCACTGGCCGTAACGTCCCAGGTAGCGGGCGGCAAGAGAGCCCAGCCCTGTATCCGCCGGGACATGCTGGTAAACCTCCAGCAGCAGAAGCGCGGTATAGCACATCAGCGCCCAGAGCAGGCCAAGCAGCAGCAGCGTCACGCCAAATCCTACGCCTGCGGCTGCCAGCGGCATTGCCAGCATTCCTGCGCCAATCGTCGTTCCTGCGACGATAAAAATACTTCCCAGAGTTCTGTTTTTCACGCTTTCCTCTACAACGACTCGTAATCGCGACCAAATCTGCGGCGCAGAGTAAGGGAAAAGCGTTATCTCGTCAAATCACCGTTACAGGCTGTGTAATCATTAGTTTACAACGGTTCGGGGCGAGAAGGATTAAGGGCCAGCGCACATTTCCCTTCAGGCGAAGGATTAATGCGTTTATTCAGAGGGCAAAAGGGAGGAGAGATTTATTAGGAAGCGCGATTAAAACGGTGCTGAAAAATCAGCACCGCTTTAAGATTAATTTTGCGTATCGAGGGTCGCCAGCTCTTTATCAATAAAGTAAAGGCCTTCACCTGATTTACCGGCCAGAGACAGTTTATCCAGCACCGATTTAAACAGCTTCTCTTCTTCATGTTGCTCGGCAACATACCACTGCAGGAAATTAAAGGTCGGATAATCCTGGCCAATCATGGCGGCGTGCACCAGTTCGTTAATTTTCTGCGTAATGAGCTGCTCGTGCTCGTAGGTGGCGCGGAACAGTTCATCCAGAGAACCGTATTCGGCAACCGGAGAGGCGACAGGATCGATGCGCGGCAGGCTGCCCGTATCCGTCAGATAATCAAAGAGACGCTGCATGTGGGTCATCTCTTCCTGAGCGTGGCGGCGCAGAAACGCAGCCGCGCCTTCAAAGCTGTGATAGCTGCACCAGGCGCTCATCTGCTGGTAAAGCAAGGATGAAAAAAGCTCAAGGTTCATTTGAGCATTGAGCTTGTCGATCATTTCAGTTTTCAGCATGGTGAAGCTCCGGTTTATTATTTCTGGTTCACGATGAGCGACACTATAATTTGTTATTTAATTATTTGCAAAACGTAAAATAAATATTTGTTTATTTAAAAATACGAATGGGAATAAAACGCATTGGCGATTTTTATATTAATTAATGAGAATTATTTTTGTTCGTAATTAAATATACTGCCAGCCATGGCTGGCAGTGGTGATTAATATCAGGGATTATTTGCGTTAGGGGTAACGGCGTAGCCCATGCATTTATACTGAATGGTCATCGTCTCGTTCAGGCACAGCGAGCCGCTGATGAGGGTGCAGGTTTTGATGGGCTGACCATACGCGGATGCGGTGGCATATCCCATGCTCTGACAGGCTTTTTCCGCCGTACCGTTATTCACATACGCATCCGAGTGGGCATTCTGCAGCATCGCCTGACCGTAGTTGAGGCGGACAATGCCGTTTGGGGCATCCAGGCTGCTGACTTCCGCCTGACGATTTATGCTACATCCTGCAAGCAGCAGGATCGTGCCGACGACCAATACTCTTTTCATGGTTCACTCTACGTGAATGGAAACAGGTATCGTACCCGTATACGCCTGACGCAATGGCTGGAATAGCCGAACGATCTGCCCTTTCTCTTTGTAACGAGCCAAATCATGTGTCCATACCGGCCCGGGCTGCCCGCCGCGCGAACGCATCGGTGATAACAGCGCTTTTAACTTTGCAGAACGCAATCTCGAATAAACGTGAAATTGTGAGCGCATCTTTGTTTTTTAAAACAAGTTTTCAGTTAATTTGAAAGCATGTTTGTTTGATAGTAAGGTTAATGCGAAAAGGTATCCATGGCGGGAGTTCCCGCAACGCATTCAGGAGAGACAAGATGAAAATTGCACTGATGATGGAAAACAGCCAGGCCGCTAAAAACCCTGTCATACTCAATGAGTTAAAGGCGGTAGCCGACGAGAAAGGGTTCCCGGTTTATAACGTTGGCATGAGTGATGAAAACGATCACCATCTTACCTACATTCATCTGGGCATTATGGCGAGCATTTTGCTGAATGCGAAAGCCGTTGATTTTGTGGTGACGGGCTGCGGTACCGGCCAGGGCGCGCTGATGTCGCTGAACATTCATCCTGGCGTGATCTGCGGCTACTGCATCGACCCTGCTGATGCGTTCCTGTTTTCACAAATTAACAACGGCAACGCGCTGTCTCTGCCGTTTGCAAAAGGCTTTGGCTGGGGAGCTGAGCTTAACGTTCGCTTTATCTTCGAAAAAGCGTTCACCGGACGCAAGGGTGAAGGCTATCCGCCAGAGCGTAAAGAGCCGCAGGTGCGTAACGCCGGCATTCTGAATCAGGTGAAAGCCGCCGTGGTAAAAGAGAACTACCTCGACACCCTGCGCGCCATCGATCCTGAGCTGGTGAAAACGGCCGTTTCGGGCCAGCGCTTCCAGCAGTGCTTCTTTGAAAACTGCCAGGACAAAGAGATCGAAGCCTTTGTTCGCGGCATCGTTGGCTGAGAATAACGCGCCGGGCGGCACCGCGCCCGCCCGGCCTGTTCACCTATTTTTTCGCCGAAACTGCGCTACCGGCATCTTTCGTCAGCCGCAGCGTGTCAAACATCCCCACCAGGCAAATCAGCGCGATCGCCACGAAGGCCAGCCGGAAGCTTATTCCTGGAACAGACGTAAGCCCCAGGCTCCCGCTGACTTGTTCACCGATGCGAATGCCGATTGCCCCCAGCGTGATCCCCAGCCCAACGGCAAGCTGCGTGGCGGTTGAAAAGAGCGTATTGGCATAGCTCATCTGTTCAGAAGGCACATCGGCAAAAGCGAGGGTGCTCACCGCGGTAAACTGAATTGAACGGAAGACGCCGCCAAGATAGAGGATAAGCATAATCAGCCACGCGGGCGTGTCCGGCGTGAGAAACGCGCAGGCCAGTAGCGAAAGAACGTTGAGCGCGCCGTTGATCAGCAATAGCCGCCTGAAGCCGAGACCACGAATGAGCGGCGTGGTGGCAGGTTTAATGGTCAGATTGCCAACGAAAACGGCCAGGACCAGCAGGCCAGAATGAAAGGCATCCATACCAAATCCAACCTGAAACATCAGCGGCAGCAGAAAGGGCACCGCGCTGATCGAGGCGCGAAACAGGGAGCCGCCGTACAGGGTGACGCGAAACGTGGCGACCCGCATGGCATCAAGGCGGATCATCGGCCATTCAGCTCGCCTGAAATGACGCAGGGCAAACGTGAGCGACACCACGCCAACGGCAAGCAGCCCCAGGGTCAACCCTCCCTGAAGATGCTGCCCTCCCATCGATTCCATCGCATACACCAGGCACACCATCGCTACGGTTGTCGCTAAAAATCCCGGCAGGTCAAAGGGCCGACGCCCGTCCTCATGCAGATCGGGGATGATGCGCAGCGCCAGAACAATGGCAATAAGCCCCAGCGGAACGTTAATAAAGAAGATCCAGCGCCAGTCGGCGTAGCTGGTGATGAACCCGCCGAGCGGAGGGCCAATGATGGGCGCAACCAGGGCAGGCCAGGTCAGGGTGGCGATGGCGGTAATCAGCTGATGTTTTGGGGTCGTGCGCAGCACCGCCAGCCGCCCAACGGGCACCATCAGCGCGCCGCCCATCCCCTGCAGCACGCGCATGGCGACGAACCGATCGACGGTCGTGGAAAGGCCGCAAAAAACCGAGGCCAGCGTGAAGATGGCCAGCGCCAGGGCAAATACCCTGCGCGCGCCGAAACGGTCTGCAATCCACCCGCTGGCTGGGATCAGCACCGCGAGGGTAATCAAATACGCGCTGATACCGACGTTCAAATCAACGGCCTGTACGCCGAAGCTTTTTGCCATGTCGGGCAGGGCGGTAGCAATCACCGTACCGTCCAGAAACTCCATAAAGAAAGCACCGGCAACCAGCAGCGCCGCGGGCGATAAGCCGCGGCTCTCTTTGCCAGTTATGTTTTCACTCATTTTTACGCCTGTCGTATCAAAAAAAATTATAAAAATTTACTGGAACTTATAGGGCCGTAACCTACGGAATTTACGTTAATTTTCTTAACAAAATGCGAGAACGGGTGAATTAATAAACGTGATTCACATCACAAAAGTGTTGTTTTTTGTGATGGTGGTCATATTATAGGCGTATCAACAATAACACCTGCATAACACATTACCGGAGCATCAGAATGAAACTGCGCAAAATCCTGAAAAGCATGTGGGCTAACTACTGCAACACCTTCAAAGACGTCCCACCGGGTGCGATGTTCTGATAAAAAAACCTGCTTCGGCAGGTTTTTTTATGCCTGCGAGTGACGAGAGGGAGATGAAAGGGCGCGTGTTTTGCTACTATGGCGGCCTTTGAATAAGGAGAAAGCCCATGTCACAAAACCTGAGCGCCGATCAGGAACTGGTGTCTGACGTCGTCGCATGCCAGTTGGTTATCAAACAAATCCTTGATGTGATTGACGTTATCGCGCCGGTCGAAGTGCGCGAAAAAATGTCTACCCAACTGAAGAATATCGATTTCACCAGCCATCCTGCTGCAGCGGATCCGGTTACGCTTCGTGCGATCCAGAAAGCCATCGCGCTGATCGAACTCAGGTTCACGCCGCAGGGTGAGTCTCACTAAAATAAACCGATGTTTTGAAATTAGAAACACATTTCTAACAAAACGTCTGAGGGCGACGGCGAACGTCGCCCCGCAAGCGTTTAGAAGAAGGTTTGTACCAGCAGATAGCTCGCCGCGCAGGCGCAGCTTACGCCGATCAGCCCTGGCAGGATAAAGCTGTGGTTGATGATGAATTTCCCAATCCTCGTTGTGCCGGAACGGTCAAAGCCGATGCAGGCTAAATCGCTTGGGTAGGTCGGCAACACAAAATATCCGTAAGAGGCCGGGAAGAAGGCAATCAGCATTTTCGGATCGATGCCCAGCATTAAGCCCATCGGCGCAACCGCCGTTAGCGCCGCCGCCTGGCTATTCACCAGCTTAGAAACCAGAAACAGCACGATGGCATAGGTCCACGGATGGCTTTTCACCACGCCTTCCAGCGCCATTTTGAGTTCGTCGAGATGGGCCTGGAAAAAGGTATCGCTCATCCACGCCACGCCGAATACCGAAAAGATGGCGACCATTCCCGCTTTGAATACCGCGCCGTTAGAAATGGCAGTGGCTTGTACCTTACAGGCCATGAGCATCACCGCGCCGGCAATAAGCATCATCATCTGGATGACAAGGTTCATCGACAGCGCCGTCATTTTGCCTTTCACCTCGAAGGCAGGGCGTAGCTCGGGCAGCGCGCCCAGCAGGACAACCACGGCAATCCCGGCAAAGAAGATCCAGGTGGACCAGTACGCCTGCTTAGGGAAGCGCTGATTCATTAACGTTTCCGTTCCGCCGTAGATAAAGTCCCGCTGTTTTGGATCTTTCAGTTTCTCCTGGAAATCCGGGTCATCGGCTAAATCCTTCCCGCGGCGCAGGCTCCATAGCGCAGCGATGGCGACGCCAAACAGCGAGGCGGGCACCGACACGGCGAGGATGTCGAGAATTCCCCACGCGTGGCCTATCCCGTGCTGCGCCCCCAGAATGGAGATCAGCGACACCACGGCAACGGAAACCGGCGAGGCGGTGATCGCCATCTGTGAGGCAATCGATGCCACGGCCATAGGGCGTTCCGGGCGTATCCCTTTTTTCAGGGCGATATCCGCAATGATGGGAAACATGGTGTACACCACGTGCCCCGTTCCGCACAGAAAGGTCAGCATCCAGGTGGTAAAAGGGGCGAGAAGGGTAATGTGCTGGGGATGCTTTCGCAAAAGGCGTTCGGCAAACTGCATCATAACGTTCAGACCACCCGCCGTTTGCAGGGTCGCCGCACAGCCGATAACGGCCAGAATGGTCAGCATCACGTCCACCGGCGGTTTGCCGGGCTGCAAACCGAAGACAAAGCTTAAAACGAACAGGCCGATGCCGCTTATCAGCCCGAGCCCCATCCCGCCAAACCGTGTTCCTACCAGCAGACAGGCAATAATGACAATAAACTCAATGGTGATCATGATGCTCCCTCGTCAATGAAGATGTAATGAAATAAATCATCACATGTTGTAAGGGTATTCGTTGGGAGCAAGATCTGATTTGTTAAATGTCAGCAAAAGCAGTGAGTTGATAACGAGAAGGGAACCTGCTCCGCGCCGGAGCAGGTGAAAGCGCTTAGTGGTGCTGAACCGTCACGATCTCGAGCAGATGGCGGTCTGTCTGTTCAGGGCATAAGCCGGCCTGCTTCGCGCTGCGGATTTCATCTGCAAGCGTTTTCAGCAGTGTGCCGTCCTGCTGTTGCTCTTTATCCATCTCGCGCAGGAATCTCAGGGTGATGCTGTCATGTTGGGCTTTGGCTTCATCGGCAAGTTTGTTCAGCGTGCTGCAGCGCTGTTCATACTCTTCAAGCGTACGCTGGAACAGCTCTTCCAGTGAGGAATAATCATCGTCGATGGTTTCCAGGGCCTTAACGGTAGGGTTAGCACCGGCAGCTTTCATAAAGTTAAATACCCGCATCATATGCGTGACGTTACTTTGCGCCTGGGTACGGAAGAACGTTGCGGTGCCATTAAGACTCTTTTCGGAACACCAGGCGCTCAGGTGCAGATGTAAATTGGAGGCATAGAACTCGAGGTTCAGCTGGGCATTCAGTTTTTGCATCATTGTTTGGGTAGTCATACTCATATCCTTATTGACTGGCGGACGCGAAATCCGCATCTAAACCTGACCCGGCAGGTACATACAGTGGAGGCAGAAAGACATCTCTGCGCTGATTAAAACTGACCGAATATTCACTTCCTGTGTTCGATATAAATAAGCATACCCTTGTATTAGATCTAAGAAAACTCTTAATTAGGCTGTGTTTACGATAGATTACAAAATTTAATATAGTCCAGAAATTCGTACAGATAGATATAAAATGAATATTTTAACGCATTGATAATTAAGGGTTAAAGTGTCGTGTATGTTGCTATTTTCATATTTGAAATTGCATCGCGATATAATATTCTGCGAATAAGTAAAATCCGTACGCAATATTTAAAATATATCCTGCAGAACAAAAATTGCGCTGTATCAATTTCCGCAAAAAATGACGGGAATGTGATCCTGGTGGAAGATTGTTTTTCTTGTCTCTGTGAAAATGAAACGATGTTTTATTATGTAACTTTCATTGAGGTTTACGATGGCAAAAGTAGCGGTGCTGCTGGCACCTGGTTTTGAAGAGGCGGAAGCTATAATCACGATTGATATCCTGCGTCGCTTGCACATTGAAGTCGAAACGCTGGCCTGCGCGGAATCGCGTGCGGTAGTGAGTTACCATAACATCCCAATGGTGGCGGATAGCACCTTATCCGAGCGTATCGATACGCTCTACGACGCGGTGGTGTTACCGGGCGGCCCGCAGGGCAGCGTCAATCTGGCAGCCAGCCGGGAGGTGATTCGTTTCGTTACCGCGCACGATGAGCGCGGGAAGCTGATATGCCCGATCTGTTCGGCAGCAGCGCGCGTTCTGGGTGGGAACGATCTGCTCAAGGGACGCCGTTACGTCTGCTCCGGTGAGCTATGGGAGACGGTCAAAGACGGCGAATATGTGGATGCGCCCGTCGTTGAAGATCAAAACCTCATCAGCGGCAAAGGGCTCGGACACGCCTTTGACTTTGCGCTGACGATTTCTGCCCGACTCCTGGGTGACGACGCGCCGGTCCGCGACCACGCCGATCATATCTACTATCGCTGGTAATTTTCCCGCCGGACGCTATGCCGTCCGGCCATCAGGGACTTCTTAGCTAATCTTATGGACTATTCTGCTTAACCCCTGTTCATTTGTCCGACAATTCCACGCTTTTTTATGTCATTTTCCGCTGAATTTATGTACGCAATTACTGTAATTCTGCGGTGTGATGCCGCTCTCTTATGGATGATTAATTTCCCGCTAAAACTATCACCAGCACTAACGCTTATGACGAGGTAAGCGCTAATGCCTTGTTTTAAGTCCGATAAAAATAGAAGCACGCAAATATTCCCTACAGAAAAGAATGCTAAAGCTGGAGTTAACCATGCACAAATTTACTAAAGCGCTGGCGGCCATCGGCCTGGCTGCCGTTATGTCACAATCCGCTATCGCTGAAAATTTAAAACTCGGTTTTTTGGTTAAGCAGCCTGAAGAACCCTGGTTCCAGACCGAATGGAAATTCGCCGATAAGGCCGGGAAAGATTTAGGTTTTGAAGTCATTAAAATTGCCGTACCGGACGGCGAAAAAACGCTGAACGCCATCGACAGCCTGGCGGCCAGCGGCGCGAAAGGCTTTGTTATCTGCACGCCCGATCCCAAGCTGGGCTCCGCCATCGCCGCGAAGGCGCGCGGCTACGACATGAAGGTCATCGCCGTTGACGATCAGTTCGTCAACGCCAAAGGCAAACCGATGGACAGCGTGCCGCTGGTCATGATGGCGGCGACCAAAATCGGCGAGCGTCAGGGGCAGGAACTGTATAAAGAGATGCAAAAACGCGGGTGGGATGTCAAAGAAACCGGCGTGATGGCCATTACCGCCGATGAGCTGGATACCGCCCGCCGTCGCACCTCTGGTTCAATGGACGCCCTGAAAGCAGCGGGCTTCCCGGAGAAACAAATCTACAAGGTGCCAACTAAATCTAACGACATTCCGGGTGCATTCGATGCGGCAAACTCCATGCTGGTGCAGCATCCCGAGGTGAAGCACTGGCTGGTGGTCGGCATGAACGACAACACCGTGCTGGGCGGCGTGCGCGCAACCGAAGGGCAGGGCTTTAAGGCGCCTGACGTTATCGGCATCGGCATCAACGGCGTGGACGCGGTGAGCGAACTGTCTAAAGCCCAGGCGACGGGGTTCTACGGCTCGCTGCTGCCAAGCCCGGACGTCCACGGCTATAAATCCAGCGAGATGCTGTACAACTGGGTCACCAAGGGCGCTGAGCCACCAAAATTCACCGAAGTGACCGACGTGGTGCTGATCACCCGCGACAACTTCAAAGAGGAGCTGGCGAAAAAAGGGCTGGGCGGTAAGTAATACGCTGTGATTGTGCCCCTCACGCACCGTGGGGGGCCAGACGTACACACTACAGGAATCACGGAGACGTTATGCAACAGTCTGATCCGTATCTCTCTTTTCGCGGCATCGGGAAAACGTTCCCCGGCGTGAACGCGTTGACCGATATCAGCTTCGACTGCTATGCCGGCCAGGTTCACGCTCTGATGGGGGAGAACGGCGCGGGGAAATCCACGCTGTTAAAAATCCTCAGCGGCTTCTACACGCCGACGACCGGCACGCTGGCCATTCGCGGCGAAGAGGTCGCGTTTTCCGATACGACCGCGGCGCTGAACGCCGGGGTCGCCATTATCTATCAGGAACTGCACCTGATCCCTGAGATGACCGTGGCGGAAAACATCTATTTAGGCCAGCTCCCCCAAAAAAGCGGCATTGTTAACCGTTCGCTCCTTAACTACGAGGCGGGGCTGCAGCTTAAGCACCTGGGCCTGGATGTCGATCCCCAGACCCCGCTGAAATATCTCTCCATCGGCCAGTGGCAGATGGTGGAAATTGCCAAGGCGCTGGCGCGCAATGCCAGAATTATTGCCTTCGACGAGCCGACCAGCTCGCTTTCTGCGCGTGAAATCGAAAACCTGTTCCGCGTGATCCGCGAGCTGCGTAAAGAAGGCCGCACTATTTTGTACGTATCGCACCGCATGGAGGAAATCTTCGCCTTAAGTGATGCCATCACCGTCTTTAAGGACGGACGCTACGTGCGCACCTTTAGCGATATGCAGCAGGTGAATCATGACCAGCTTGTCCAGGCGATGGTGGGCCGCGACCTCGGGGATATCTACCACTGGCAAACGCGGGAGTACGGGCCCGAGCGCCTGCGGCTGGACAACGTGAAGGCGCCGGGCGTGCGAACGCCGATTTCGCTCTCGGTGCGCAGCGGCGAAATCGTCGGGCTGTTTGGCCTGGTCGGGGCGGGGCGGAGCGAGCTGATGAAAGGCCTGTTTGGCGGCACCCGTATCACACAGGGGCAGGTCTCGATCGACGGTCAAAAGGTGGATATTCAGAAGCCCGCGCATGCCATCAACGCGGGCATGATGCTCTGTCCGGAAGACCGCAAGGCCGAGGGCATCATTCCGGTGCACTCGGTGCGCGACAACATCAATATTTCCGCCAGGCGTAAGTACATTCGCGCGGGCTGCCTGATCAACGACGGCTGGGAGTCGAGCAATGCTGACCACCACATTCGTTCGCTGAACATCAAAACGCCGGGCGCGGAGCAGCTGATCATGAATCTTTCCGGCGGCAATCAGCAGAAGGCCATTCTGGGCCGCTGGCTGTCGGAGGATATGAAGGTCATTCTCCTGGATGAACCGACGCGCGGCATCGACGTTGGGGCAAAACACGAGATTTATAACGTGATTTATGAACTGGCAAAACGCGGCGTGGCGGTGCTGTTCGCCTCCAGCGATCTGCCCGAGGTGCTCGGCGTTGCCGACCGTATCGTCGTGATGCGTGAAGGTGAAATTGCCGGTGAATTGCTGCATGAACAGGCGAATGAACAACAGGCGTTGAGTCTCGCCATGCCTAAAGTTAGCCAGGCTGTCGCCTGAGTAAAGGAGTCAATGATGTCCTCTGTTACTACATCCGGAGCGCCGAAGTCGGCTTTCAGCTTTGGCCGCATCTGGGACCAGTACGGTATGCTGGTGGTCTTTGCCGCGCTGTTCCTTGCCTGCGCGATCTTTGTGCCTAACTTCGCCACCTTTATCAACATGAAAGGGCTGGGGCTGGCGATCTCCATGTCCGGCATGGTTGCCTGCGGCATGTTGTTCTGCCTGGCCTCCGGTGACTTTGACCTGTCGGTGGCGTCCGTCATTGCCTGTGCGGGCGTTACCACGGCGGTGGTGATAAACATGACTGAAAGCCTGTGGATCGGCGTTTTTGCCGGCCTGCTGCTTGGGGTGCTCAGCGGCCTGGTGAACGGGTTTGTGATTGCGCGTCTTAAAATTAACGCCCTGATCACCACCCTTGCCACCATGCAGATTGTGCGCGGCCTGGCCTACATCATCTCTGATGGTAAAGCGGTCGGCATCGAAGATGAGCGTTTCTTCACCCTGGGCTACGCTAACTGGCTGGGGCTGCCCGCACCTATCTGGCTGACGGTGGCGTGCCTGATCCTGTTCGGCTTCCTGCTCAATCGCACCACGTTTGGCCGTAATACGCTGGCGATTGGCGGTAATGAAGAAGCGGCACGTCTGGCGGGTGTTCCGGTGGTGCGCACCAAGATCATCATCTTCGTGCTCTCCGGGCTGGTCTCCGCAGCAGCAGGGATTATTCTGGCGTCGCGTATGACCAGCGGTCAGCCGATGACCTCCATCGGCTATGAGCTGATTGTTATCTCTGCCTGCGTTTTAGGGGGTGTTTCCCTCAAGGGCGGCATCGGAAAAATCTCATATGTGGTGGCCGGGATACTGATTCTGGGGACCGTGGAGAACGCCATGAACCTGCTGAATATTTCGCCATTCTCGCAGTACGTGGTGCGTGGTCTGATCCTGCTGGCAGCCGTGATTTTCGACCGTTACAAGCAAAAAGCGAAGCGCACCGTTTAACGTTCACCCCGCTTTTATTATGCTCAACTATTAACCTTAGTTGACCCTCCGACCGCCTCGCCAGTTTTGCTGGCGGGGCGGTTGTCAAATGGCGAGCACCGTCACACTGTCTATACTTACATGGCTGTTAAATCACTGTAAGGAGGAAAAGGGTGGCTGACTTGTTAACCGCACCGCCTGTATTGCCCGGAAAATATGCTTACTTTTTTGACCTCGACGGAACGCTCGCCGGGATCCAGCCGCATCCTGACGACGTGGTTGTGCCGGATACGGTATTAGAGCATTTGCAACAGCTCTCACGGCTAAACGAGGGCGCATTGGCATTGATTTCAGGGCGCTCAATGGCCGAGCTGGACGTACTGGCCAGTCCTTACCACTTTCCGCTGGCGGGAGTACACGGAGCGGAGCGCCGCGATATCCATGATCAACTGCACGTTGTCTCACTCCCCGACGCGTTAATCCAGACGCTGCAGCGGCAGCTCGCCTCGGCGCTGGAAGCGCTGCCCGGTACCGAGCTGGAGTCGAAAGGCATGGCCTTTGCCCTGCACTATCGCCAGGCACCCCATCATGAAGCGGCGATCTTTGCCATTGCCCGAAACGTGGCCGAGGCCCATCCACAGCTCGCCCTGCAGCCGGGGAAATGCGTCGTTGAGATAAAACCTGAAGGGATTAATAAAGGCGCAGCTATTGCGGCGTTCATGGCTGAAACGCCATTCAAAGGGCGGACGCCCGTATTTTTTGGGGATGACCTGACCGACGAGGCCGGGTTTGCCGTGGTAAATAAGGCCGGCGGAATGTCTGTCAAAGTCGGCCCTGGAGAAACGATTGCCAACTGGCGGCTGGAAAGCGTGGCCAGCGTTTGGCAGTGGATTACTGACGTCGCTAACCAGCAACAACAACAAATAGCGCAACACAACGGGAGAAATCATTATGGGTCGCTTAGTCGTCGTCTCTAACCGCATTGCACCGCCGGATGACAAAAAAGCCAGCGCAGGTGGCCTGGCGGTAGGGGTATTAGGTGCATTAAAAGCCGCTGGCGGGCTCTGGTTTGGCTGGAGCGGGGAAATCAGCAACGAAGACGCGCCGCTGTCTAAAGTGTCGCGCGGCAATATTACGTGGGCCTCTTTCGCCCTGAACGAGCAGGACTACAACGAGTATTACTCCGAGTTCTCCAACGCCGTGCTGTGGCCAGCCTTCCATTACCGCCTGGACCTGGTGAAATTCCAGCGTGAATCGTATGAAGGCTATTCGCGCGTCAACGCGCTGCTGGCGGATAAACTGCTGCCGTTAATTGAGGAAGACGATATTTTATGGATCCACGATTACCACCTGCTGCCGTTCGCCAGAGAGCTGCGTAAGAGAGGGGTAAACAATCGGATCGGCTTCTTCCTGCATATTCCTTTCCCGACGCCGGAAATTTTCAACGCGCTGCCGCCGCATGAAGAGCTGCTGGAAGCGCTGTGCGATTATGACTTACTGGGCTTCCAGACTGAAAACGATCGTCAGGCTTTCCTCGAGTCGGTGTCAGGCAAAACGCGACTGATCAGCAAAGGCAGTAAAGCGCACACCGCGTGGGGCAAGTCTTTCCACACCGAGGTCTATCCTATTGGGATTGAACCGGAAGAGATTGCCGAACAGGCCTCCGGGCCGCTGCCGCCCAAGCTGGCGCAGCTGAAGAATGAACTCAAGCACGTAAAAAACATCTTCTCCGTTGAGCGCCTGGATTACTCCAAGGGGCTACCGGAGCGATTCCTGGCCTACGAAACGCTGCTGGATAAATACCCGGAACATCACGGCAAAATTCGCTACACGCAGATTGCCCCCACGTCGCGCGGTGAAGTTCAGGCGTATCAGGATATTCGCCACCAGCTGGAGACGGAAGCCGGTCGAATTAACGGTCGTTATGGTCAGCTCGGCTGGACGCCGCTCTTTTATCTCAATCAGCATTTTGAACGTAAGATCCTGATGAAGGTCTTTCGCTATGCGGACGTGGGCCTGGTCACGCCGCTGCGCGACGGGATGAATCTGGTCGCCAAGGAGTATGTGGCCGCGCAGGACCCTGCCGATCCCGGCGTGCTGGTGCTGTCGCAGTTTGCGGGTGCGGCAAATGAATTAACCTCTGCGCTCATCGTCAACCCGTACGATCGCGATGACGTTGCCAATGCGCTTAACCGTGCGCTGACGATGCCTCTGACCGAGCGTATTTCCCGCCATGCGGAGATGATGGAAACGATCCGCGACAACGACATCGACCGCTGGCAGGCGCGCTTCATTCGCGATTTACGTCAAATCACGGCGAAAAGTGATGAGGGCGATCTGCAAAAAAAGATCGCGACATTTCCTAAATTAGCCTGATATTACTCTGGGGGTATTAATTACCCCCAAGAGGTACTAGCAGCACGTCCACCAGGCTTGAGGCGACAATCGATTTTGCTGAACAGGCAGCGCGCGAAAAAAAGCTCTGGTTATGATTCCCGCATATTACCAAATCAATATTCTCTTTACGGCAGATGCTAAGAATATGGTCGTTTAATTCCCCCGTAGCAATGATGGTCCGATAAACAGGGTATTCCGCCCTGTCGGCCAGCTCCCGCAGAAACTGCTGCGTCTCTTCCTGCAAAACGTCGCGAATATCTTCCAGCATCGGGGCGGCCAGCTGATTGTACATCTCGGGTTCTGCCGCCAGGGTGATCAGGCTAATGCGGGCGTTGTGCGGTCTGGCAATGGATACCGCGCGCGCCACGAGCTGATGGCTTTCCGGTGAAACAGCAACAGAAACAAGAAGATGGGAGTAACTCATCACGTGCTCCTTGGTTATCTGAAAACAGGTCTTTAGCGAGCTTTACCGCGATTCTACGCCTTCTGCAAGAGGGGAATACGACATTAGTGTGAACCTTATCATAATTATTCATTAATTATTCTTATAGGAAGAATAACGGCAAAAACTTCCTAAATGAAAAAAATTAACAACTTAACGTAAATCACACATTTTCACTTCTGTACTCTTTGATCGTTTTAACCAGTTATAAACACATCTTGAATGATCACGCTCTGAAATGATTTTTATCCGCTTTTGTCATAACTTCATGTTTTTAATAGGTAATGAAATTGTAACCTGAAGATTCACTTGATGTAAGAAAGTGCTATCAGCAGGTTGAAGATGAAAACCGGCGGATCCCCGGCGTCAGTTCATGCTTCTGCATGAGTATTCGTCCATTAAGAATATAAAATAGTCCCGAATGGTCAGAATTTAACCAAATTACAAGTCACACTGATGGATTTATGGGGATTATTCGCCTAAATTATGTGACGTGGATCACATTTTTTTTAAATTTGAGGGGGGTTGCATTGTATGTGTCAAAACTGACGAGTAGAGTTTGCGTCGAATTAGGAAAAATCTTAGTTATTTGTAAGAAATGATAAAACGTGTAAGAAACGCACCTGCGTTTCACAGTTGCGCGTTTTGCTGAATACAAACCTAAATTCAACTATGCATTTGGCCTTTTCTTTTTTATACCGGGTGATTTCCCGGCGACATCACGGGGTGCGGTCTTTCCGCATAAAAATAATAGTTGGTTATTCGGGATGGGAAAAATGCATACTTCCGAGTTGCTAAAACATATTTATGACATCAATTTGTCATATTTACTTCTCGCGCAACGTTTGATTAGTCAGGACAAACCGTCCGCGATGTTTCGTCTGGGTATAAGCGAAGAGATGGCAACCATGCTGGGTGGGTTAACCCTTCCTCAAATGGTTAAACTGGCCGAAACGAACCAGCTGGTTTGTCAGTTCCGCTTTGACGATTCGCAAACCATCACGCGTCTTACGCAGGAATCTCGCGTTGACGATCTCCAGCAGATCCACACCGGCATCCTGCTCTCCACCCGCTTGCTCAGCGAAATCAGCCAGCCTGATGACGTCGCCCGTAAGAAAAGGGCATAAACATGAGTGAAAAAAGCATTGTTCAGGAAGCGCGTGACATACAGCTGGCAATGGAACTGATTACGCTGGGTGCTCGTTTACAAATGTTGGAAAGCGAGACTCAGCTTAGCCGCGGTCGTCTCATCAAGCTGTATAAAGAGTTGCGCGGCAGCCCGCCTCCAAAAGGGATGCTGCCATTTTCAACCGACTGGTTCATGACCTGGGAACAGAATATTCACGCGTCGATGTTCTGTAACGCCTGGCAGTACCTGCTGAAAACAGGCTTGTGCAGCGGCGTCGATGCCGTGATTAAAGCCTATAAACTTTACCTTGAACAATGCCCACAGCAGGAAGATGGCCCCCTGCTGGCGCTGACCCGCGCATGGACGCTGGTGCGTTTTGTTGAGAGCGGAATGCTTCAACTGTCACGCTGCAACAGCTGTGACGGCAATTTTATTACGCATGCTCATCAGCCTGCTGGCAGCTTCGCCTGTAGTTTATGCCAGCCTCCATCCCGCGCCGTAAAAAGACGTAAACTTTCCCGGGATGCTGCCGATATTATTCCACAACTGCTGGATGAACAGATCGAACACGCTGTTTAACCCGAACCTGTGGGCAAGATTCCAGCAGCGGTAAGCGATTACCGCTGCTTTTTTTTACCCCGCGTTCAGGTTACGCGCTCGAAATGAACGTCCTGCCATAGTCACTAGCGGAAGGATGATGTCGTGCTTATCTTATTAGGTTACCTGGTAGTTCTCGGTACAGTTTTCGGCGGTTACATGATGACCGGCGGGCACCTTGGAGCACTCTATCAACCGGCTGAACTTATTATCATCGGCGGCGCAGGGGTAGGGGCTTTTATCGTTGGCAACAACGGCAAATCGATCAAGGGCACGCTGAAAGCGATTCCGCTGCTGTTTCGTCGTTCGAAATACACCAAAAGCATGTATATGGATCTGCTGGCGCTGCTCTATCGCCTGATGGCGAAGTCGCGCCAGCAGGGGATGTTCTCCCTTGAACGCGATATTGAAAACCCGAAAGAGAGCGAAATTTTTGCCAGCTACCCGCGCATTCTGGCTGACGCAATGATGCTCGATTTCATCGTGGATTACCTGCGCCTCATCATCAGCGGCAACATGAACACCTTCGAAATCGAAGCGCTGATGGACGAAGAGATCGAAACCCACGAAAGCGAATCTGAAGTGCCGGCTAACAGCCTCGCGCTGGTGGGCGACTCGCTGCCTGCTTTTGGTATCGTTGCGGCGGTAATGGGGGTAGTTCACGCCCTGGCCTCGGCGGACCGTCCGGCGGCGGAGCTGGGCGCGCTGATTGCGCACGCGATGGTCGGTACCTTCCTCGGCATTTTGCTGGCGTACGGATTTATCTCTCCGCTGGCAAGCGTTCTGCGCCAGAAGAGCGCCGAAACCACCAAGATGATGCAGTGCGTGAAGATCACGCTGCTCTCGAACCTTAACGGTTATGCTCCGCCGATCGCCGTGGAGTTCGGTCGTAAAACGCTCTATTCCAGCGAGCGTCCGTCGTTTATCGAGCTTGAAGAACACGTGCGTGCGGTGAAAAACCCAAACCAACAGACGACAACTGAGGACGCATGAAAAACCAGTCCCATCCGATCGTCATTGTAAAAAAGCGCAAGCACAAGGGGCACGGGCACGGTTCGCACGGCTCCTGGAAAATTGCCTACGCCGATTTTATGACCGCAATGATGGCGTTCTTTCTGGTGATGTGGCTTATCTCTATCTCCAGCCCGAAAGAGCTTATTCAGATTGCCGAATATTTCCGGACTCCGCTGGCGACAGCGGTGTCGGGTGGACCCCGCATTTCTAACAGCGACAGCCCGATCCCCGGCGGCGGCGATGATTACACCCAGCAGAAGGGTGAGGTGAAGAAAGAGCCAAACATCGACGAGCTCAAAAAGCGGATGGAGCAGGCGCGTCTGAAAAAGCTGCGCGGCGATCTGGATCAGCTGATAGAAGCCGATCCAAAACTGCGCGCGCTGCGCCCGCACCTGAAGATCGATCTGGTGCAGGAAGGCCTGCGCATCCAGATTATTGATAGCCAGAACCGCCCGATGTTCAAAACCGGGAGTGCGGAAGTGGAGCCCTACATGCGCGACATTTTACGCGCCATCGCCCCGGTGCTGAACGGTATTCCAAACCGCGTCAGCCTGTCAGGACACACGGATGATTTCCCGTATGCCAGCGGCGAGAAGGGATACAGCAACTGGGAGCTTTCTGCCGATCGTGCCAACGCCTCGCGTCGCGAGCTGGTGGCGGGTGGGCTTGATGATGGCAAGGTACTGCGCGTGGTCGGCATGGCAGCAACCATGCGCCTTACCGACCGCGGGCCGGATGACGCCATCAACCGTCGTATCAGTCTTTTAGTGCTGAACCAGCAGGCGGAGCAGGCCATCCTGCATGAAAACGCCGAAAGTCAGAATGAGTCACTGGACGATTTAAAACAGCCTGGGGCCGTTCCTTCGGCTGCCGTTCCAACATCGCCACCAGCCAATCCGAGGTGACAGCGTGAGCATGGATATTAGCGATTTTTACCAGACATTCTTTGATGAAGCCGACGAACTGTTGGCGGATATGGAGCAACACCTGCTGGACCTGGTGCCTGAAGCACCGGATTCGGAGCAGCTTAACGCCATCTTCCGTGCGGCGCACTCGATTAAAGGCGGCGCCGGAACCTTTGGGTTTACCATTTTGCAGGAAACCACGCACCTGATGGAAAACCTGCTTGATGAAGCACGACGCGGTGAGATGCAGCTCAATACCGACATTATTAACCTGTTTTTGGAAACGAAAGATATTATGCAGGAACAGCTCGACGCCTATAAAAGCTCGGCAGAGCCTGATGCCGCCAGCTTCGAATACATCTGTAACGCGCTGCGCCAGCTCGCGCTGGAAGCCAAAGGTGAAGTCGCCGTCGCTGCAGCGCCTGCGGCAAAGCTGAGCGTTGTCGATGCGGTTGCCGCCCAGGACGCTGCGCCTGCGCAGCCTGCCAAACTGCGCGTGGTACTGTCTCGTCTGAAAGAGGGTGAAGTTAACCTGCTGGAAGAGGAGCTGGGCAATCTGGCGACATTAAGCAACGTGGTAAAAGGCCAAGACAGCCTGGCCGCGACGCTCGATGACGGTATCAGCCAGGACGATATCGTGGCGGTGCTGTGTTTTGTGATCGAAGCTGACCAAATCGCTTTTGAAACCGAAACGGCGTCCGCTGAGGTTCCTGCTGAAGCGGAAGAGGTGGCCGTTGCGGTTGCTCCCGCCGCCCCAGCGCTGAAAGCCGTACCAAAAGAGTCGGCAGCGCCAGCCCGTGGTGAAAAACCTGCCGCACGCTCCAGCGAATCCACCAGCATCCGCGTGGCGGTTGAGAAGGTGGATCAGCTGATTAACCTTGTCGGTGAGCTTGTCATCACCCAGTCAATGCTCGCACAGCGTTCTAACGAACTGGACCCGGTAACCCACGGCGATCTCATCACCAGCATGGGTCAGTTACAACGTAACGCCCGCGATCTGCAGGAATCGGTGATGTCCATCCGCATGATGCCGATGGAATATGTCTTCAGCCGCTTCCCGCGCCTGGTGCGCGATCTCGCCGGCAAGCTGAATAAGCAGATCGAGCTGACCCTGATGGGCAGCTCTACCGAACTGGATAAGAGCCTGATTGAACGCATCATCGATCCGTTAACGCACCTGGTGCGTAACAGCCTCGATCACGGCATCGAGCTGCCTGAAAATCGCGTGGCGGCAGGAAAATCCCCGATTGGAAACCTGATTCTGTCGGCGGAACACCAGGGCGGAAACATCTGTATTGAAGTGACCGACGACGGTGCGGGCCTTAACCGCGAGCGTATCCTGGCGAAGGCGATTTCGCAGGGCATGGCGGTCAACGAAAACATGACCGACGAAGAAGTGGGCATGCTGATCTTTGCGCCGGGCTTCTCCACCGCCGAGCAGGTCACGGACGTTTCCGGACGCGGCGTGGGCATGGACGTGGTGAAACGTAACATCCAGGAGATGGGCGGCCACGTTGAGATCCAGTCTAAACAGGGTTCAGGCACGACCATTCGCATCCTGCTGCCGCTGACGCTGGCGATCCTGGACGGCATGTCCGTGAAGGTAGCTGATGAGGTCTTCATTCTGCCGCTGAACGCGGTAATGGAATCGCTGCAGCCGCGCGAGGAAGATCTGCATCCGCTGGCGGGCGGCGAGCGCGTGCTGGAAGTGCGTGGCGAGTATCTGCCGCTGGTAGAGCTGTGGAAAGTCTTTGAAGTCGACGGTGCGAAAACCGAAGCGACGCAGGGCATCGTGGTGATCCTGCAGAGCGCCGGTCGCCGCTATGCGCTGCTGGTCGACCAGCTCATTGGTCAGCACCAGGTGGTGGTGAAGAACCTCGAAAGCAACTACCGCAAAGTGCCGGGTATTTCTGCCGCCACCATTCTGGGTGACGGTAGCGTTGCGCTGATTGTCGATGTCTCAGCGCTTCAGGGATTAAATCGTGAACAACGTGTGGCGTACACAGCCGCCTGATTAAGTAGAAGGTAAAAACATGACCGGTATGAGTAATGTAACGAAACTGGCGGGCGAGCCATCAGGACAGGAATTCCTGGTATTCACTTTGGGCGATGAGGAGTACGGCATCGATATCCTGAAAGTGCAGGAAATTCGTGGCTACGATCAGGTGACCCGCATCGCGAACACGCCCGCGTTTATCAAAGGCGTGACCAACCTGCGCGGCGTGATTGTGCCTATCGTTGACCTGCGCGTGAAGTTCAGCCAGGGCGACGTGGAGTACAACGATAACACCGTGGTGATCGTGCTGAATCTGGGTCAGCGCGTGGTGGGTATTGTGGTTGACGGCGTATCCGACGTGCTGTCGCTGACATCCGACCAAATCCGTCCTGCGCCAGAGTTTGCGGTCACGCTGTCGACCGAATACCTGACCGGCCTGGGCGCGCTGGGCGAGCGTATGCTGATTCTGGTGAACATCGAGAAGCTGCTGAACAGCGACGAGATGGCGCTGCTGGATATCGCTGCGAATCATGTAGCGTAGGTAAATGCAAAACGGCAACCAGGTTGCCGTTTTTTGTGTTTGCTCCCTCTCCCCGTGGGAGAGGGCTGGGGTGAGGGCATCAGGCCTCACCCTTTTTTCACCTTACGCCTCCTGCTCCACCAGCGCTGCTTCCGCTTCACGCGCCCCTTCATTCTGCGAGAGCATCGCCGTCGCAATACCGTTCCCCAGCACGTTAATCGCGGAACGGCCCATATCCAGGAAGTGATCGATCCCCATCAGCAGCAGAATACCGGCCACCGGAATGTTAAAGCTCGGAATGGTTGCCGCCAGCACCACCAGCGACGAGCGCGGTACGCCCGCAATCCCTTTTGACGCCAGCATCAGCGTGAGCATCAGCACCGTCACTTCGGAGAAGCTGAGGTGAATGTTGTATGCCTGCGCGATAAACATGGAGGCGAAAGAGCAGTACACCATCGAACCGACCAGGTTAAATGAATAACCAATCGGCAGGACGAAAGAGGCAATACTGCGTGAGCAGCCGAAGCGCTCCAGCTGCTCCAGCGTTTTAGGGTAGGCCGCTTCAGAGCTGCTGGTCGTAAAGGCGACCAGCACCGGATCTTTCAGCATGCTGACCAGGCGAAACACCTCTTTCTTCAGCACCATATACCCCACCGCCAGCAGCACCATACAGGTGAGGACAATCGCGACATAGTAGCCGCCAATGAAGGATGCATAGTTCAGCAGGATGCCAAGGCCCTGCGTTGCGATAACCGATGAAATGGCGGCGAAAATCGCCAATGGCGCCACGTACATCACGTATCCGGTGACTTTCAGCATGATATGGGACACGACGTCCAGCGCGGCCACCAGCGGGGCGTTGAACTTCTGCCCCAGCGACGCGCCGCCGATGCCGAAGAACATCGAGAACACCACGATCTGCAGAATTTCGTTGTTCGACATCGCCCCGGCAATACTGGTTGGAATAGTGTGGGACAGGAAGGCCTTCAGCGTCATTCCGCCGACGGCCAGGCCGGTATCCACCGCCTCCGTGGGGATCGTCAGGTTAAGGCCGCTGCCCGGCTGCTCCAGGGTGACAATGAACAGCCCCACCAGAATAGAGAGCACGGATGAGCTAATAAACCAGACCATCGCCTTGCCGCCTACGCGACCGATGGTGGACGTTTCGCCCATTTTCATAATGCCGACCGTGAGCGTGCTAAAGACCAATGGCGCTATCACCATTTTGATCAGCCGCAGGAAAATGTCGGTAAGCAGCGTAATGTTATCTGACCAGGCTTTGATGGCGTCCGGTGAGGCATACTCGTGAATCGCCGCCCCTGAAAGAATACCCGCCAGCATGAATATCACGATGAAGAGTGTGAGTTTGTTTGCACTTGCCACGAAAAAAGACCCTCTCTGCGCTTAAGGTTTCACCCGCGCGATACATATCAATTTTTTATTATGTCGCGGGAAATATTCGGCACATAAATTGACGGAAAGCGTGGGGGGATACAACTCCTTTTTAATTTTTATTAATTTTTTTGGATGTGTCGTGACGATATATTGTGATGCCGATCACAGTATTATGGATATATCCTCACCCTGGCGCGCGTTTATTCCACCGAAAACAGATTAACTCCCTGTTTATTAAGCGATATTGCTGTCAATGAGGCAAACGTCGTGTGTCTTTTGGTAAGGGTGGTTGAAGCGGTATCCATAAACTAAATTCGAAGTAACCCCCTCTGAGGATTGTTTAGCGGGGCTAACATATTGAGCGTTATCAATAAAATATGGCAAGCGAAAGGAAACATCTTCTGGAGGGTGGTCAATGAAAAGAAAACGCCTTTTGATTTGTGCTGGTACCCTGGTGATAGCGACTGCATCTTATCAGGCGCTGGCGGTAACCAGCAGCGGCACCATCGGTGCGACGCTGACGTTAACGAACGGCTGCCTGATCAACGGATCGCCAACGCAAAACGGGATTAACTTCGGGACGCTGGATTTCGGCACGCATCCTGCAACCTTTTCCACGCTGACAACTCAGCTGACCGGCGCGAGCGGAGGGAATACGTTCACCATTCAGTGTACCACTGCCAGCTATACGGTCGCGATCACCGGCAATACTAACTCCACCGCACCGGGCACGGTTGTCGGGACGCCCGGCACGCCAGCGCGCTACCTGATTAACACCGCCAACGCGGCTCAGGGCGTGGCGTACAGCCTCTACAGCGACAGCGGGTTCAACAACATCATTGCCAACAACGCGGCGCTGCCGGTCGCTTCGACGGCGGGAGGGGTGAATAGCTACACCCTTTTCGGACGCATTACCGGGGGCGGTAACAGCGTCACGGTCGTACCGGGAACCTACACCGACACCATTAACGTCAGCGTAACTTACTAGCTCCAGCCATGAGGGCATTTTTATGTCTGCGCGAAAGCGCAGAGGGATTCGTGCAGCCTTTTTTTGCGCTGATGGTCGGGCTGATGCTAGTCCCTGAGGCCGGGGCGGTTACGTCACAGTCATTTAAGGTCAGTGCGACCATCGTGCCGGGCTGCTCGGTAACGACCGGAACCGGCGGGCTGTTTGGCACGCTGGATTTTGGCACCCATACCGGAGTCGAAAGCGCGCCCGTCAGCACCAGCTTTGTCCCCAACGGGGCGTTGTCCATCGCCTGCACGCCGGGCGTAGCGCTGAGTATGAGCATCAACGGAGGCCAAAATTACGCGTCGGTTCGACGGATGATCCGTTCCGGCGGAGCAGACGCGGTGGGGTATCGGCTCTACAGCAGCAGCTCGCTGGCCGCAAACAGCGAAATCGGGGTTAATCAGGCGATACCCATCACCTATACCAACAGTAACAACATTGCGCTGCCGCTTTTTGGCGTGGCGCTGCTGACGGGGTTCAGCCCGGCAGGTGCGTATTCAGATCAACTCACCGTGACCTTGTCATGGTGAAAAAGGGAGAGCATCGATGAAGCCATTATTCAGGCGCATTTGCCTGGCGAGTATGTTGGGGATCGCAGCCGGTCAGGCGCACGCGGCGGCGACCATTCTGTTATGGCCCATCGATCCGTGGCTCTCGGCAGAGACCAAAGCCACGGAGTTGTGGATTCAGAATCAAGGGAACAGCGCGACGACCATGCAGGTGCGTATCGTGCGCTGGAGGCAGGATGGGGGATACGAGCGCTACTCGGCGCAGCAGGACGTCGTCGCCAGCCCGCCGATCGTAACCATTGGCAAAGGCAGCAAGCAGCTGATCCGCCTGATTAAACAGGGCACGGTGCCGATGGGCGTTGAGCAAGCCTACCGCATCATCGTGGATGAAATTCCCCAGCCCGATGCCAAAGCCGATCCGGCTATCGGCCTCAAGCTGCAGATGCGCTACTCCATCCCGCTCTTTGTCTACGGGCAAGGCATTCCGACCATAAAAGAGGGCGCACATCACGCGCTCGTTGATACTAAAAACCTGAGCTGGCGCGTTGCGCAGGAGGGCGGCCAGCCCGTGCTGGAGGTTCGCAATCAGGGCGATGTTCACGTCAGGCTCAGCCAGGTGGCGCTCGAACAGGGGGGGCAAAAGCGCACGATTGCGGAGGGGCTGCTGGGGTACGTTCTGCCGCACAGCGCGCGCAGCTGGCCTGTGCCGGCCGGCGTGCGTCAGCCAAACCAGATGAGCGCACAGATTAATGCCAGGGATACGCAATGGCAGTCGACGCCCGTCAACTGAAACCCGCGATGATGATCCTGCTCTGCGTCAGTACCAGCACCTGGGCCGAGCCCGGCGATGACAGCTTGCCGCCGCCGCCGCAGGCTCAGGCCATAAACGGCGAGGCGGTGTTTCAGCTTGCGCTGGTGCTGAACCACTATGACACCGGGCTGGTCGTCCCCGTGACGCAGCGCGATGGCGCGTACTTTATTTCCAGTGCGGATCTGCTGCGCGCCGGGCTTCCGCCCGAGCATGTGCCAACGGGGGACGTCAATTTGTCCACGCTGTCACAGGTGCGCGTGGAATACGACAGCGCCGCACAGCGTCTGATGTTGACCGTGCCCCGCGACTGGGTCTCTTCCCGCGTCACCCCTTTCAGCGGGCAAACGGCCCAAAGCAAACCCCACTACGGCAGAGGGGCGCTGCTTAATTACGATCTCTATACCAACCACACCGAACATATCGGCGGTCAGGCCGCGCTCTGGCACGAGTTTCGCTATTTCAACGAGAACGGTTCGTTCTCGTCCACCGGCTACGCGCGGGAAAATTTCGTCGGAAACAACGGCCAGCAGGAGGGCTACGTGCGCTACGACACGACCCTGCTGGTGACCAACGAAGAGGATGCCACCACCTGGACCGCCGGGGACGTCATTAGCGATGCCCTGAGCTGGACCTCAAGCGTGCGTATGGGCGGGATCAGCTACGGACGCGATTTCTCCTTGCGCCCGGACCTGGTCACCTGGCCGCTGCCGGAGTTCTCGGGCGAAGCCGCCGTGCCGACCTCTGTCGATCTCTTTATCAACGGCTACCGTTCCGGCTCGACCCAGCTGCAGCCGGGGCCGTTTACGTTGACCAACCTGCCGTACATCAACGGCGCCGGGGACGCGGTGCTGGTCACCACCGATGCCCTGGGGCGGCAGGTGAGCACCACGCTGCCGTTTTACGTCACCAGCGATTTGCTGAAGGAGGGGCTGAGCGACGGTGCGGTAACGCTGGGGAGCCTGCGCCGCAATTACGGTATCAAGAATTTCGACTATGGTCCGGCTGCGGGCAGCGGATCGTACCGCTATGGGCTAACGGACTGGCTGACGCTGGAAGGCCACGCCGAGGGCGCGGAGGAGCTGGCCCTCGGCGGTGCGGGAACGGTCGTCAAGCTGGGGCGCTTTGGCGTCGTGAACTCCTCTTATAGCCACAGCCGAATGCGCGGCGACGACGGCGGACAAATCAACTGGGGATACCAGTACAGCACCAGTGAATTCAGCGTGGCGACACAGCATACCCGGCGCTCGCGGGATTTTGGCAACCTGGCCCTGTATGACCAGCCGACGGTTTACGATGAAAACGACAGGCCCATTGCCAGCTTCAGCCGCAATACGGACCAGTATTCCCTGACCTTCAACCTCGGGCAGTACGGTAACATCGGCGCGGCCTGGATTGGCGTGGAAAGTTTTGACAGCCAGAAAACCGAGCTGCTTAACCTGTCCTGGAGCCGCAACCTGTGGGGCTCCAGCAGTATTTACCTCGCGGCCAGCCGCGACCAGCAGCGCGGCGACTGGACGATGGCGCTCTCTCTGCAGGTGCCGCTGGGGGAACGCGACAGCGCCGCCGTGACCTTTGAAAATACGCCGGATTCCGGGAGCACCCAGCGCATCAACTATAACCACTCGATGCCGTCCGACGGCGGCCTGAGCTGGAACATGGCGTGGGCCAATCAGTCGCAGCGGAGCAACTACCAGCAGGGCACGCTCGGCTGGCGCAACAGCAACATTGAGCTGCAGGGCGGCGGCTACGGCGAGCGGGACATGATGACCTGGTGGGGCGAGGCGATGGGCTCCCTCGTGCTGATGGACGGCGAACTGTTTGCGGCGAACAAAATCAACGATGCCTTTGTGGTGATCAGCACCGACGGCCATCCGGACGTGCCCGTCAGCTATGAAAACCAGCCGGTCGGCAAAACCAACAACAACGGCTATCTGCTGGTGAGCGGCGTGTCGGCCTATTATCCGGCGAGCTACAGCATTGATACCCTGAATTTGCCTGCCGATACCCGGTTAAAAGAGACCGAGCGCCGGGTGGCGATCCGCCGCCACAGCGGCTATCTGGTTGATTTCCCGATGGAGCAGGAGCGGGTAGCCAGCGTGATCCTCCACGACGCGCAGGGGCACGCCATCCCGGTGGGAAGCCAGGTGAGACGCGCCTCGCGCAGCGCTGCGGTAGTGGGGTATGACGGCATCGCGTGGCTGGAAAATCTCAGCGACGTAAATGAGCTGGAGGTGACGACGCCTGCCGGGAAGCGCTGCAGGGTTACGCTGACCGTTGGCGCAAACCCGGAGCATAAGCTGCAAACCTTTGGCCCGCTGATTTGCCGGGAGGGCACGTGAAGCGCCTGCTGCTGGCCGTGCTGCTGCTGTTTTCTGGCGGCAGCTGGGCGGCCTGTACCGTCAGCACGGCGAATGCCTCCTTTGGCAGCGTGACGTCTTTTGCCCTCAGCGGCGCGGGGGAGGTCGAAACCACCGGCACGCTGATTGTCGCCTGTGACGCGATTTTGAACCTGCTCACCAGCGATTCGGTCACGCTTAACTTTATTTCGGCGACGGTTTCCGCCAACAGTCGGGCGACCATGAAGCGTACCGACAATGCGACCATTACCGACGCGATCCCCACCCGCCTGTGCGGGCAGTCCGGCTGCGCGGGCAGTAGTGAAGTGCAGACCACCAAAACCTATACCTGGGGCGGCAGCACGCTGTTAAACCTGATTGGCGGCAAACAGTATAATATTCCGCTCTATTTCCGCACCGTTCCAGGCCAGAACGTAACGGCGGGGCCGTATCAGGTCACGCTCAACTTCAGTATTACCTACAGCGTCTGTTCTGTGGGGGTACTCAACCTGTGCCTCTCGGGGCAACAAACCGGCACCTCCAACACCAGCATTACGGTGAACATGAACGTCACCAACGACTGCAGCACCATGACCACGCCGGACGTGAACTTTAACAGCGCGCCGCTGGTGCAAAATTTCCCCACCGTTTCGCAAGCTATCGCCGTCACCTGCACCAAAGGCAGCGCCTACACCATAGGAATAAACAATGGTGCGAATGCGCTAAACAACGTTCGCCGTATGGTCAGCGGCAGTAACTTTATGAGTTACGAAATCTATAAAGAAGCAAGCGGCAATCGCTGGGGCGGCAGCGGTACGGAGCGCTGGGCCAGCTCGGCCTCCTCGCAGCTGAGCGCCGACGGTTTATTGCGTACCTATAACTACACCGCCAAAGTCCTCACCAGCCAGGCCACGCCGCCTGCCGGAACCTATACCGACACGCTGATCGTCGACGTCGCGTTTTAACCCCGCGCTTTTCCCTTTCGCAAATGTAAAGTTCCTGTGGCCTGTGCCGATAACACCGTTAATAAATCTATGAGAAGGTGTTGTATGTTGAACCGTATCCGCGTTGTCACAATGCTCATGATGGTGCTGGTCATTTTCGCACTTCTTCAGCTTATTTCCGGTGGCCTCTTTTTCTCGTCGTTAAAACAGAACCAGGACAGCTTCGCGGCTTCGAACGACCTTCGCGTGCAGCAGAGTGAACTGACCACAACATGGGATCTGATGCTGCAAACGCGCATCAACCTGAGCCGTTCATCCGCCCGCATGATGATGGACCCGAACAATCAGCAGAGCAGCGCGAAAACGGACCTGTTGAAGAACGCCCGCGCCACCCTGGCTGACGCGGCAAAACATTACGACGCCTTCAAAAAGATAGCCCCCCAGCCCGCGATGGAGCAGGCGAGCGCCAGCATCGATGAAAAATACAACGCCTACTTTGCCGGCCTGACGGAGCTTATTCAGTTCCTTGAAGGCGGCAATATGGATGCCTATTTCGCACAGCCAACGCAGGGGATGCAAAATGCCCTCGGCGCGGCGCTGGGCGAATACGCCAGGGCCAGCAGCGATTTGTACCACTCGGCCTTTACGGAAAGCCAGAATGACTACCGCTTTGCCAAATGGCAGATGGCGATCCTCGCGCTGGCGCTGGTTATCGTGCTGGTGGCCGTCTGGTACGGCATTCGCCATATCCTTCTTAACCCGCTTGGGCGCGTCATTGCGCACATCCGCGATATTGCCTCTGGGGATCTGACCAAAACCCTGACCGTGTCGGGGCGTAATGAGATCACCGAACTGGCAAACAGCGTTGACCATATGCAGCGTTCGCTGATGGATACCGTCGCCAACGTGCGAAACGGCTCGGATGCCATCTATACCGGCACCAGCGAAATCGCGATGGGTAACAACGATCTCTCTTCCCGTACCGAGCAGCAGGCTTCGGCGCTGGAAGAAACCGCAGCCAGCATGGAAGAGCTGACCGCCACCGTGAAGCAAAACGCCGACAACGCCCGCCAGGCGTCGCAGCTGGCGGAAAGCGCCTCTGAAACGGCGCAGCGCGGCGGGCGCGTGGTGGACGGCGTGGTCAAAACCATGCACGACATTGCCGACAGCTCGAAGAAGATCGCCGACATCATCAGCGTCATCGACGGTATCGCCTTCCAGACCAACATCCTGGCGCTGAACGCTGCGGTAGAAGCGGCGCGTGCCGGCGAGCAGGGGCGTGGATTCGCCGTGGTGGCCGGGGAAGTGCGCAATCTCGCCAGCCGCAGCGCCAACGCGGCGAAAGAGATCAAAGCGCTCATTGAAGACTCCGTTTCACGCGTGGATACCGGCTCGGTGCTGGTGGAAAGTGCGGGTGAAACCATGAATGACATCGTGAATGCCGTGACGCGCGTGACGGACATCATGGGTGAAATCGCTTCTGCATCGGATGAGCAGAGTCGTGGTATCGACCAGGTTGCCCTGGCGGTATCGGAAATGGATCGTGTGACGCAGCAAAACGCCGCGCTGGTGCAGGAGTCCGCCGCGGCGGCCGCCGCGCTGGAGGACCAGGCGAGCCGTCTGAAGATGGCCGTCTCGGCGTTTCGTCTTACTTCCAAACCTACAAATACGGTCAGCTCGCGTGCCTCGTACGCTGAGACAACCGCCGCGCCAGGGGCATCACGCACGCGCGCAGCGGTGACCGGACAGGATGAAAACTGGGAAACATTTTGACTGACATTTAAACCGCGGCTGCTTGCCGCTTATTGGGAGCGTGGATGTTAAATCGTATTCGTATCTCGACCACACTGTTTTTGATTCTGATCCTTTGTGGTGTGTTGCAGGTTGGCAGTAACGGGTTGTCTTTTTGGGCGTTTCGCGATGGCTATCAGAATTTGCAGGAAGTTGAGGCGAGTAATCAACAGCGCTCCGCACTGGCACAAACCCGTGCCGTGCTGTTGCAGGCAAGCACCGCGCTGAACAAAGCAGGAACGCTAACCGCGCTGAGCTATCCGCCGGATGATATCAAAGCGTTAATGGCGGTGGCGCGCAGCAGCCTGAAGCAGGCCGACGCGCAGTTCAAAGCCTTTATCTCGCAGGACGCGGTGAGTGAGAAAGGGAAGGCGCTGAAGACGGCCATGAAGAAGAATTTTGACGTGTGGTACAGCGATCTGGATCACCAGGCCACCTGGCTTGAGAACAACCAGCTTTCTGACTTCCTGACCGCGCCGGTACAAGATTCTCAGGCGGCGTTCGATGGCAGCTTTAACGCCTGGCAGCAGGATATCAACCAGTTCGTTGAACGCGCCGGGGCGGACAGTCGCACCAGCTACCACATGTCCGGGCTGATTTTTGCCACGGTGGTGATCCTGGCCGCGCTGCTTACCGGCGGCGCGTTGTTCTGGGCACGCAGGATGATTGTGCAACCGCTGGCGATTATCAGCAGCCACTTCGACAGCATTGCAAAAGGCAACCTGGCGCGCCCGGTGGCGGTATACGGCAAGAACGAAATTTCGGCTATTTTTGCCAGCCTGAAGGCGATGCAGGGATCGCTGCGGGAAACGGTGAGCGACGTGCGGCAGGGCAGCTACGCCATGCACACCGGGATCTCGGAGATTGCGGCAGGCAATAACGATCTGTCGTCCCGCACCGAGCAGCAGGCGGCGTCGCTGGCGCAGACGGCGGCCAGCATGGAACAGCTAACGGCCACGGTAAGCCAGAACGCCGACAACGCGCGTCAGGCGTCGGACCTGTCAAAGCAGGCCGCGTTGACGGCGAAGAAAGGCGGCGATCAGGCGTCGCACGTTGCCAGCACCATGCAGGACATTGCCGCCAGCTCGCAGAAAATTGGCGACATCATCAGCGTGATTGACGGCATTGCGTTCCAGACCAACATCCTGGCGCTCAACGCCGCCGTTGAAGCGGCGCGGGCAGGTGAACAGGGGCGCGGATTTGCCGTCGTCGCGGGTGAAGTGCGCAACCTGGCAAGCCGCAGCGCCAACGCGGCGAAGGAGATTAAAGGGCTGATCGAAGAGTCGGTCTCCCGCGTTCAGCAGGGATCGGCCCTGGTCGATACGGCAGCGAAAACCATGACCGAGATTGTCACCTCCGTCACCCGCGTTAACGACATCATGGGTGAAATCGCCTCGGCGTCGGATGAGCAGCGCCGTGGGATTGAGCAGGTCGCCCAGGCGGTTAGCCAGATGGATCAGGTCACCCAACAGAACGCCTCGTTAGTGGAAGAGGCAGCGGCGGCCACCGATCAGCTGGCAAACCAGGCTGATCATCTCACCGGGCTGGTGGCGGTGTTTAACGTGAAAGAGCAGGTTGAAGCAGTAGCAGAAGTCGGGCGGTCGCAGGCCGTGCCAGTTGTATCCTGAATGTGATTAAGAAGGCGCTATGACATCACCCACGCCCACAGGGCAAACGTCATTATTGTTACAGATGACACAGCGCCTCGCGCTGTCCGACGCGCATTTTCGTCGGATATGTCAGTTAATCTACCAGCGTGCGGGGATCGTGCTTGCGGATCATAAGCGAGACATGGTTTACAACCGGCTGGTGCGTCGCTTGCGTACGCTCGGGCTGGACGATTTTGGCCGCTATCTGAGCATGCTCGAAGCGAATCAAAACAGCGCGGAATGGCAGGCTTTTATTAACTCGTTAACCACCAACCTGACGGCCTTTTTCCGCGAAGGCCATCACTTCCCGGTGCTGGCAGACCACGCGCGCCGCCGCGCCGGGGGAGAGTACCGCGTCTGGAGTGCGGCAGCGTCAACCGGAGAAGAACCATACTCGCTGGCGATCACCCTGGCAGACACGCTGGGGATGGCGCCGGGGCGCTGGAAAGTGTACGCCAGCGATATCGACACCGAGGTGCTGGAGAAAGCCCGTAACGGGGTGTATCGCCAGGATGAGCTGAAAACGCTGTCGCCGCAGCAGCTGCAGCGTTACTTCATGCGCGGCACGGGTCCGCATGAAGGGCTGGTGCGCGTACGCCAGGAGCTGGCGAACTGTGTAGAGTTTGCTCCCGTCAACCTGCTGGACAAGCAGTACAACGTGCCGGGGCCGTTCGACGCGATTTTTTGCCGTAACGTGATGATCTATTTTGATAAAACGACGCAGCAGGACATCCTGCGCCGCTTTGTTCCGTTGCTCAAGCCGGACGGTTTACTGTTTGCCGGGCACTCGGAAAACTTTAGCAACCTCGCGCGTGAGTTTAGCCTGCGTGGGCAGACGGTATATGCGCTGAGTAAGGAAAAAGCATGAGTAAAATCAGGGTATTGTCTGTCGATGATTCGGCGCTGATGCGCCAGATCATGACTGAAATTATCAATAGCCACAGCGATATGGAAATGGTGGCGACCGCCCCTGACCCACTTGTAGCGCGGGATTTAATTAAAAAATATAACCCCGACGTACTGACGCTGGATGTCGAAATGCCGCGCATGGACGGGATCGATTTCCTGGAAAAACTGATGCGCCTGCGTCCAATGCCGGTGGTGATGGTCTCCTCCCTAACCGGTAAAGGTTCGGAAATCACCCTGCGCGCGCTGGAGCTGGGGGCGGTGGATTTTGTCACCAAGCCGCAGCTCGGCATTCGTGAAGGAATGCTGGCGTACAGCGAGATGATCGCCGAGAAGATCCGCACCGCGTCGCGGGCGAAGCTGGCGGCGCACAAACCGCTGGCCGCGCCGGCCACCCTGAAGGCCGGCCCGTTGCTCAGCTCGGAAAAACTGCTGGTGATTGGCGCATCAACCGGAGGAACAGAGGCAATTCGCCATGTACTCCAGCCATTGCCGCTCTCAAGCCCGGGTATTCTGATTACCCAGCATATGCCGCCTGGCTTTACCCGCTCGTTCGCCGAGCGCCTGAACAAGCTGTGTCAGATTAGCGTGAAGGAGGCGGAAGACGGCGAGCGCGTGCTCCCGGGTCACGCCTATATCGCGCCGGGCGATAAGCATATGGAGCTGTCGCGCAGCGGCGCGAACTATCAAATCAAAATTCATGACGGGCCGCCGGTTAACCGGCACCGTCCGTCGGTGGATGTGCTGTTTCATTCGGTGGCGAAACATGCGGGGCGCAACGCCGTTGGGGTGATCCTGACGGGGATGGGCAACGACGGTGCCGCCGGAATGCTTGCAATGCACCAGGCTGGCGCCTGGACGATTGCGCAGAATGAAGCAAGTTGTGTGGTGTTCGGCATGCCGCGCGAGGCCATCAATATGGGTGGCGTGAGCGAAGTGGTCGATCTTAGCCAGGTAAGCCAGCAGATGCTGGCGAAAATCAGTGCCGGACAGGCAATACGTATTTAAAGAGGAGTGTAGTTTTATGGCGGACAAAGAGCTCAGATTTTTGGTTGTGGATGACTTTTCCACCATGCGTCGCATTGTGCGCAACCTGCTGAAAGAGCTGGGCTTCAACAACGTTGAAGAAGCAGAAGACGGCGTTGATGCGCTGAACAAACTGCAGGCGGGCAGCTTTGGTTTTGTTATCTCCGACTGGAACATGCCTAACATGGACGGTCTGGAACTGCTGAAAACCATTCGCGCCGATGCGGGTATGTCGTCACTGCCGGTGCTGATGGTGACCGCAGAAGCGAAAAAAGAGAACATCATTGCCGCTGCGCAGGCGGGCGCAAGCGGCTATGTGGTGAAGCCATTCACCGCTGCAACCCTGGAAGAGAAGCTCGGTAAGATCTTCGAGAAACTCGGCATGTGAGGTGATGGATATGTTGCAACCTGCTATGAAACCCGTTGAAGAACATTCACCGAGCGACATTATTGCCCGCATCGGTAGCCTGACGCGTATGCTGCGTGACAGCCTGCGTGAACTGGGGCTGGATCAGGCCATCGCGGAAGCGGCGGAGGCGATTCCTGACGCACGCGATCGTCTGGACTACGTGGTGCAGATGACCGCGCAGGCGGCTGAACGTGCCCTGAACAGCGTTGAGGCTTCACAGCCGCATCAGGACGCGATGGAGAAGGGCGCGAAGGCGCTGAGCAAACGCTGGGACGCGTGGTTTGAGAACCCGATTGAACTGGCGGATGCCCGCGAGCTGGTTACTGACACCCGTCAATACCTGGGCGATGTGCCTGGGCATACCAGCTTCACTAACGCGCAGCTGCTGGACATCATGATGGCGCAGGATTTCCAGGACCTGACCGGTCAGGTGATCAAGCGCATGATGGATGTGATCCAGGAGATTGAACGTCAGCTGCTGATGGTGCTGCTGGAGAACATCCCGGAACCGGCTGCCCGTCCGAAACGCGAGAACGAAAGCCTGCTCAACGGCCCGCAGCTCGACGCAACCAAAGCGGGCGTCGTGGCAAGCCAGGATCAGGTCGACGACCTGCTGGACAGCCTCGGCTTCTGATCGTTCTGATAACCCTCAGGCGGCTGGTTCAGCCTGAGGGTTATTCCGCTAGCGAAGATCCATCTTTATCGTCACGTTGCCCTCAAAACTACCCGGCTCAGGCGTGGCGTCTTTCGTGCTGACCGGCGCGGCCTGAATCTTCACGACGCCGTTTCCCTCTTCGTCCATCCCCACGGGAAATTCGTACGTGCCATCCAGCGCGACGTTCTGGCTGTTTTCATCGTACACGCGCACACCCAGATCGTCTCTTTCCAGCAGCTTCGCAATATACGGCGTACTGCTGTCCGCCACGCCCTGATCTGCCGTGAGCGTAAGCCTGATACGGTCAGTGTTCCCGACGGCGTTATCGTCACAGTGGTAGGCAATATCGACGTTTTTAAGAGCATAACCCTTAGGCGGCTGCCCCTTGCTGACGAACTGCTTGCTGACAATGCTGCCGAACTCAACCTCAATGGTGCTGCCCGCGTTGATGGTGCAGCTGAGCGGCGCCGATAGCGTGCCGCTAAACCAGATATCTGAAACGTGTTCGGCCTGTCCTGCGTCACAGCTTGCGCCTGTGCCAAAGTAGAGGCAGGCGTAGTTTTGAGCGATGATCGTGGGGGGGATCACCTCCTGTCCCAGTATCGGTTTTTTAACGTGCAGCATGACTGCCACGACGTTCCAGCGGAAATTTCGCTTTATCGTGGCCCCGCCCGAGGGTTGAGTCTCTGTGCTGCAGACGCTGGCTTCGCCTTCGGTTCTGGCGAGCGTATTTTCGGTAACGCTATTCATGCTCCCTCTGGACGTCGGGTATTCATTGATGGTTATCGGGGTTAAAAAATTGCCGTCGGGAGAGTTGATGGCATCAGCGTAGCCGGTGATATCCGCATCGATCTTATCGGTAAGAAAGCCGTAGCCGTTTGTGCCGGGGCTAAGTGGACTACCGGCGAGCGTTTTTTCATAAATCGTGCTGGACGAATACAGATTCCCCGGACAGGTACAGTTGGCCACCATCTCCGGGCCATTGCCGACCAGATGATCGGGAACGTCATAATCGTGATTTGCTCTGTTTTCGCTGGACGAAAACTCGTGGTCGAATGAGGTGCTGTAGGTTTGCGGTGCACCAAAACAGTTATGAAGTAACGTCGCCGTTCCCCACACGGGGTGGGTAAACGCCACCGAGAGGACCGTGACCAGAAAAGCCCTGGAGAGCTGTTTATTGAGTCTTGTTGTCATCTGTTTATTCCTGCTGACAAAGCGCGCTAACCGAGCGAATACCGTTAGGGCTTTCATTTTGGCTGGCTGACGTTTGCGTAATGCTGGCGCGGCACTGCTGCTCCGCGCCGTTGCCCCATTTCACGCTGAGCCGTGCGGCCTCGCCGATACCTGCCAGATAAACGGTGCCGGTATCATCTACAATGCCGCTGATGACCGGGGTATCGCTGGTCGCAATAGCCCCAAACGGGACGGGCAAGCCGTTTGGACGCTTCAGGGCGATCAACATGCGGTAACCCGTGTGAGCATCAAACCTGGCCATGACGGCAGCGTTGCGCGAGGGTATGACGGTGATGGCGGTATCGCTGCTGTCGACGTTTTCCGGCAGGCTCGACGTATCAATACGAATGTTATTTTCCTGATACGGGGTGAGCGACGGAATGACGGCGTTACCCTGCCAGTCGGTCTGTATGCCTCGCTGGTTCAGGAAGCGGACGCCGGAAGCGTCGTTGGCGCTCACGATGGCAAACTGGCTGCCTAAAGGTTGCGCCAGCGTGACGCCCTGAGGATGGGCAACAAGCGCGCCGCTAATGCCGTAGTTAAGCTGCTGAGCGCTATCACTGGAGGCGTAATACCCGGCGGTCAGGTTGGCGTATTGCGAACGGTAGCTGCCGTATACGCTGCTGGTGTCCTCCCCGTCGTGGTTGGCGTGGCTCTGCTGTAGCGAGTAGCTCAGGCGCTCGTCATCCAGCAGCGTGCCGCTGATGCCTACGTTTTGTCGCGTATAGCCGTCCCTGGTGTTGCTGATGTTATAGCTGCTCCAGGCGCGAGGCAGCCATCGGGCGAGGGGGATACTGAAGCCAAAGGAGATCATCCTGTCGGACGCTTCGCCGTTGGTTTTGCTGTAGGTATAGGCCAGATGATAGCTCGTACCGGCAACGACGGTATTCATGCCAACCGACAGGCTGCGCTCCTTATTTGAGGTGCCCCAATAGTCCTGCTGATAGCCGTTCAGATAAAGGCTTACCCCTGCCAGGGTCTGGCTGATGCTGGCCTGTATGCGGTTGCGCTTGTTGTAACGAAACAGCAGATCGTCTTCGTGCCCGTCAAGCTTTTGGTTGGCGTCGGCGAAGCTGTAGTATCCGCGGCTGGAATAGCGATAGCTGCCCAGGCTGAAGTTGGTATTGGTGGAATCCAGCTTACCGGTATAAAGCAAGCGCCATGACTGGCCCGTGTGCTGGCTGCCGTCGTCGAGCCGGGTGTCGGCAGCGGTAACGTCGGCCGACAGCGAGCCTAAAGGCCCCAGCGCCAGGCCGACCCCGGTATTGGCTGCGTTATAGTCTTTCGAGAGCGTGAGCCCGCCAAACCAGGTGAGCAGGTTGTTTAAACCATAAATCATGCTTCCCTGGAGAAAGTCAGGCTCCTTTTGGTCGCTTCCGCTGTCAGCCCGATAGCGGCCCGCCGTCAGTTCGTACTTTATTCGTTCCGGACGCAGCATGACCGCGATGCTGGAGTAGGGCTGCGTGAAGTGGTGCTCGGTGCCGTCGGCCTCCTTTACCGTGACGTCCAGATCGCCGCTGTTGGTGGTGGAGTAGAGGTCATTGATCTCGAACGCCCCCGGCGCAACGTTTTGCTGGTAGATGAGATAGCCATTCTGACGCACCGAGACCTCCGCGTTAGAGCTGGCGATGCCGCGTATGACAGGGGCATATCCACGCTGGCTGTAGGGCAGCATCTCCTCATCCGACGCAAGATTGACGCCCCGGTACTGCATGCTATCGAAAACCTCGCCCCGCGTGTTGCTCTCCCCGGCGGTGAACTGCGCTTTGAGGACATCCACGTCATGCTGCAGGAAGGTATTAATGGTTTCCCACTGGTTTTCGCTGTCCGAATTGCTCCACGTCGTGTAGTTACGCACGCGCCAGCCGCCCAGATTGGCACCGGTGCGTAAATTCAGATACTGATTCGTGGTGCTGCTGTCTCCGCTGTCCTTATTTGTTGATCCAGAAAAGGCGTAGTCACTGAACATGACGGGCACCCCGTCGTCCCAGCGTGAAGGATCGATGTAATCGCGACCGGTTTCGCTTATCGCAGCCTGAGGAATGCTCAACGTTAACGTCATGGTTGAGAAATCAAGCTGCGCAGAGGCCAGCGGGATATAGCGCCCGAGATTGTCAGGCAAGGCCTGATTAGCGGGCAGTGCTTGCAGCGCGGGATAACGATCGATTGCAATCCCCCAGGCGCGCAGCATATCCGGCGTAAGCTGAGGCATCAGCGCGCCTTCCGGGGAGCTGACGTACGCGATATTCGCGTCCTTCAGGCGGCGATCGTTTACCCGCACCCGTGAAGAATAGGTGCCGGGCAGCTGAGCATTCGACTTTGAAAAGAGGGAAAGGTCGATATCCTGTTGCGACAGCATATTCCCTTCAAGCGATGAAGGGGAGAACCGATACTCACGGGCCTGCGCCGAGCAGCTTGCCATGAGCAAAACGCCGCCAAGGCAGCGGAGAAGCGGATTTGGTCTGAAGATCCGGCTGTATGACAAATAATTACGTCCTGTAATCATTGCGTTCCTTAATCCTGCGCCAGGGGGGAAGTATGTTTTTCGGAAGCGTTGCCGTAATCGGTAATGCATCGCCAGCTAACGCTCGCACCCTGAGCGCCGTCGGGGAGAGGAATGGCCGCGCTGGATTTAGGGCCAACCATGTCGGCCTTCTCGACCTTGCGCGCGCCCAGCGCAAGTGAATCAAAGACGCTGTAGAACGCCCCGTCGTTGATGACGGTGAGCTGCTGGCCGTGACGAACGAAGCGCAGGCTTTGACAGGTTTCGGATGGCGTACCGCTCAGCCCGGCCGGGCGCCAGAACAGCTTCAGGCGCGTTTTATAGATCAGGCGCAGGACGTTTTTATTCTCTTCATCCGTCGCCGTGGCGGGTACGGTTCGCACGTTCATGTAGAACAGCGACTCTCTATCGTCCGGTAAGTTCGTGCCGTTCCAGGTTATGCGCAGGCTTTGCTCTTTTTGCGGATCGAGGCGAAAGAGGGGCGGCGTGACGATAAAGGGCCCGTGCGTTTTACCATCGCCCGTATCCGTCCATGACTGTATTAACCAGGGACGTTCGCGATCGTTATTCTGTAAGGGCAGGGCAACTTCCTTTTTCGCGGCATCGTAGATTATGCGTGTGCGACCTATCTGAACGCCTTCCGCGTGACAAAGGGTGCTCGCAATAACAGGAACGCATAATAAGAGCTTAAGAGAAATGCGCATGGTGAAACCTTTAATAAAGGAGGTTGAGAAAAAAAGATAATAGTCCGGAAGCGGACTCGGACTATTATCTGAGCATGACTCCTTAAACGTCATGACGCCTGGGAATATATATATCCTGAATGTCAAAAGCCGTTTATTAGCGGTAAAGAATGTTTACCGTCATATCCGCGTCTGCCGGGCCGGCGGTGACCTCGGCAGCAAAAGATTTATAGCGGGCATTAAAGTCCGCCTTAATGGTGTCGGAGGATTTTGTTGCCAGCTCGATATAGACCTGACCTTCCGCACCGTCCATGGTAATAAACTGAGTATCTTTACCCGCTGGACTCACGGCAACGCCGATCCCGGTGGCTGCAGTGTCGCCAGTTGTGGTGATTTTACTGACATCCAGTAACGTATTAGTGTTAGTAAGGGAGGTTGGGCCGTTGAAGGTCAGCTGTACAGCCGGAAGCCCATCGCTTTTTAATGGGCAGTTAGCCAGCGTAATGGTGAACGGCATGAGGGTAGTTTCCTTCCCAACTTCAGTAAATAGGGATTTTGGATAGGTACCCAGTGGTATAGTACTGTCCGTACCATTATCGCCCTGAATTGTGCAGCTGGGTTCTATAATTTCACCCGTAAAGTGAATGGTGCCGGCATTCATTTCTGCGGCGAAACCCGTCATCGACAGGGTTGCGAGGGCGACGCCCGCAATAATATTCTTTTTGAAATCCATCTTAAATTTTCCTTAAAGTAAAAACGCTATTTGGCATGTCCTCTGCTTAATCGTGAAAGGGGAGCCTGCCGCGCAAAAGTATAACGTTTAATTTTTTTCAGGTAAGGGTGTCTCAGAATTAATATTATATAGGCTACTCTATTTTGTATTATTTGTGGGATGATGAGAGGTAGGGGTTCAATTACTATGGTTTATTGAATTCACATATTTATATCATTACAGCAAAGCCAGGCGCTTAAAATCGCCGATTGTGTTAATTTTTGTCTCAGAATATTTTCAGCACACGCGTTCAATAAAGCTGTGCTTAATTCATTTTGTAATATAAAACACATAAAGAAAGGCTGGACTTTGTCTGTTAGCTTATTATTTGCTCGAACTGTGCTCGCTAAACGTGCAAAGTGCGATCTTAATCTGAATAACAGGGCCCGGTTATAGGTTTTTTTCAGCCCATTGATGGAAGGCGGTGCTGGCATGATACCCCTGACTAAATGGGCTGCGAGCATGCACTGTGGCAGAAGAGAACGACGACAAAACGGAAGCCCCCACACCCCACCGGCTTGAAAAAGCACGTGAGGACGGGCAGATACCCCGATCCCGAGAACTGACATCCCTGCTGATCCTTATCGTGGGCGTGTGCATTATCTGGCTGGGTGGGGAGTCGCTCGCCCGCAGGCTGGCGGGAATGCTCTCTGCCGGGCTACGTTTTGACCACAGCATGGTCAACGATCCGAATCTGATCCTTGCTCAAATCATCCTGCTGATTAAAGGCGCCATGATTGCCCTGCTGCCGCTGATCGTCGGCGTGGTGCTGGTGGCTATCGTGTCGCCCGTTATGCTGGGCGGACTGGTGTTCAGCGGGAAGTCGCTGCAGCCAAAATTCTCAAAGCTCAATCCGTTCCCCGGCATTGCAAAGATGTTCTCTGCCCAAACCGGTGCGGAGCTGGTTAAAGCGATCCTCAAATCCACCCTGATGGGCAGCGCGGCAGGTTTTTACCTTTGGCATAACTGGCCTGAAATGATGCGCCTTATCAGTGAATCACCGCTCAGCGCCATGAGAAACGCCATGGATCTCATCGGGCTGTGCTCGCTGCTGGTGGTGCTCAGCATTATTCCGATGGTGGGCTTTGACGTTATCTTCCAGCTCTATAGCCACTTCAAAAAGCTGCGCATGTCCCGTCAGGATATCCGCGATGAATATAAGCAGATGGAAGGTGACCCGCACGTGAAAGGGCGTATTCGCCAGATGCAGCGCGCTGCCGCCCGTCGACGGATGATGGAAGATGTGCCGAAGGCTGACGTTATCGTGACCAATCCGACCCACTATTCCGTCGCGCTGCAGTACGACGAAAACAAAATGAGCGCGCCAAGAGTGGTGGCAAAAGGGGCGGGGCTAATTGCGCTGCGCATCCGTGAAATTGCGACCGAAAACCGCGTGCCCATTCTGGAAGCACCGCCTCTGGCACGAGCCTTGTACCGCCATGCCGAGATTGGACAACAGATACCTGGCCAGCTTTACGCCGCCGTTGCGGAAGTCCTGGCATGGGTATGGCAATTGAAGCGCTGGCGTCTGGCCGGTGGTCAACGGCCTGTGAAACCTGAGAACCTCCCGGTGCCTGAAGCGCTGGATTTTTTGAACGAGAAGGACACTGATGGCTAATCTGGTAGCAATGTTGCGCCTGCCGAGCAACATGAAGTCGACCCAATGGCAAATCCTTGCCGGGCCGATTCTGATCCTGCTGATTTTGTCGATGATGGTACTGCCGCTCCCGGCGTTCATCCTCGATCTGCTTTTCACTTTCAACATTGCCTTGTCCATCATGGTGCTGCTGGTGGCGATGTTCACCCAGCGTACCCTGGAGTTCGCGGCGTTCCCGACCATTCTGCTGTTTACAACCCTGCTGCGGCTGGCGCTGAACGTGGCGTCTACCCGTATCATCCTGATGGAAGGGCATACCGGCGGGGCAGCGGCGGGTAAAGTGGTTGAGGCCTTCGGCCACTTCCTGGTGGGCGGTAATTTCGCCATCGGCATCGTGGTGTTCGTCATCCTCGTGATCATCAACTTTATGGTTATCACCAAAGGTGCCGGGCGTATCGCGGAAGTTGGCGCGCGCTTCGTGCTGGACGGGATGCCGGGCAAGCAGATGGCGATCGACGCCGACCTGAACGCCGGGCTTATTGCGGAAGATGAAGCCAAAAAGCGCCGTGCGGAAGTGACTCAGGAAGCCGACTTCTACGGTTCGATGGACGGTGCGAGCAAGTTTGTGCGTGGTGATGCCATCGCGGGCATCCTGATCATGGTGATTAACGTGGTCGGCGGCCTGCTGGTGGGCGTGCTGCAGCACGGAATGGACATGGGCCACGCGGCGGAAAGCTATACGCTGCTGACCATCGGTGACGGCCTTGTCGCGCAGATCCCGGCCCTGGTTATCTCCACCGCGGCGGGCGTGATCGTTACCCGCGTCAGTACCGATCAGGACGTTGGCGAGCAGATGGTGGGGCAGCTGTTCAGCAACCCGCGCGTGATGCTGCTGGCGGCGGCCGTGCTGGGCCTGCTCGGCATGGTGCCGGGGATGCCGAACCTGGTCTTCCTGCTGTTTACCGCCGGTCTGCTGGGGCTTGCCTGGTGGATGCGCGGTCGCGAAACGAAACCGGCCGCGGAGCCTGTGCCGGTCAAAATGCCGGAGAATACCCAGGCCGTTGAGGCCACCTGGAACGACGTTCAGCTGGAGGATTCTCTGGGGATGGAGGTTGGCTATCGCCTGATCCCGATGGTGGACTTCCAGCAGGACGGGGAACTGCTGGGCCGTATACGCAGCATCCGTAAAAAATTCGCCCAGGATATGGGCTTCCTCCCGCCGGTGGTTCACATCCGCGACAATATGGATCTCCCGCCCGCGCGCTACCGCATTCTGATGAAGGGCGTGGAAATCGGCAGCGGTGATGCCTATCCGGGGCGCTGGCTGGCGATTAACCCGGGCACGGCGGCAGGCACCCTGCCGGGCGAGCAAACTATCGATCCGGCCTTTGGCCTCGCGGCAATCTGGATTGAGAGCGCCCTGAAAGAGCAGGCGCAGATCCAGGGGTATACCGTGGTGGAAGCCAGCACCGTGGTGGCGACGCACCTTAACCATCTGATTGGCCAGTTCTCCGCCGAGCTGTTCGGGCGTCAGGAAGCGCAGCAGCTGCTTGACCGCGTGACGCAGGAGATGCCGAAGCTGACGGAAGATCTGGTGCCGGGCGTGCTGACGTTGACCACGCTGCATAAGGTGCTGCAAAACCTGCTCGACGAGAAGGTCCCGATCCGCGATATGCGCACCATTCTGGAAACGCTGGCCGAGCACGCGCCGCTGCAAAGCGATCCGCACGAGCTGACGGCGGTAGTGCGCGTGGCGCTGGGGCGCGCCATTACGCAACAGTGGTTCCCGGGCACCGGCGAGGTGCAGGTGATTGGGCTGGATACGCCGCTTGAACGCCTGCTGCTGCAGGCGCTGCAGGGCGGCGGCGGCCTTGAGCCAGGGCTTGCGGATCGCCTGCTGGCGCAAACGCAGGAGGCGCTGGCGCGCCAGGAGATGCTGGGCGCGCCGCCGGTATTGCTGGTCAACCACGCCCTGCGCCCGCTGCTGTCGCGCTTCCTGCGCCGCAGCCTGAGCCATCTGGTGGTGCTGTCGAATATGGAGCTGTCGGACAATCGCCACATTCGTATGACCGCGACCATTGGAGGCAAATAATGCGCAGGTGGCTGTGGATTTTACTCCTCCCGCTGGCGGCGCAGGCCGCAGGCGAGGGGACATGGCAGGCCAGCAGCATGGGCGTCACTCTTAGCAATCGCGGCGTGGCAATGTCTTCACGTCCGCTGTCGCCGTCGGAACCGGCTTCGGGCCTGATGACCCTGGTGGTCTGGAACTATAAGATGATTGGCCCTACGCCCGCCGGGCTGCGGGTGCGGCTCTGTTCCCAGACGCGCTGCACCGAAATCGACGGTGAAAGTGGCACAACCCAGGGGCTGAACGGCGTCCCTGCCGTTGAGCCGTTGCGCTTTATCTGGGAGGTGCCGGGGGGCGGTCGTTTAATCCCGGCGCTGAAGGTTCAAAGCAATTCCGTCATCGTTAACTACCGCTAACTGCCTGCCTTTTCACCAGCTATCAGGCGAATCTGATGGCTGGCTCGCAAAATTGACCTCACCTTTTGAATCAATAGAAACGCTGTTTTATAAATCAGTGACACGCGTAACGACACTCTTTGCATTTTTGCCATTCACCCCTCGGGGATGGCAGAAACAGAAAGGTATCAACAGGTCGATACTTTTACTGTAGCCGTGTAAAAACTCCCGGACGAGGTTTGCTTACAGGGAGTCTCCCAAAACTGATTAGGGTTGACGGCAATGAAAACACGTAAAATTGGACTCGCAAATTATCTTGCTTATGGGTCGGGCGATTTCCTCGGGGCGGGCACAACCGCGCTGACGGCGGCCTGGCTTTTGTATTTTTATACCACCTTCTGTGGACTCTCACCGATTGAAGCCACCTTCATCTTTGCCGCGGCAAGGGTGCTGGACGCCGTCGTCAGCCCGCTGATGGGCTTTTTGACCGATAACTTTGGAACGACCTGGCTTGGTAAGCGCTTTGGTCGCCGTAAGTTCTTTATCCTGCTGGGTATCCCCTGCGTGTTCAGCTACTCGCTGATGTGGGTAGGGGACATGAGCTTCTGGTACTACCTGCTGACCTATCTGGTGTTTGATATTGTCTACACCATGATTCTGGTGCCGTACGAAACGCTGGTGCCGGAAATGACCGATGACTTCAAGCAGAAAACCAAGTTCTCCGGGGCGCGTATCTCCATGGCGCAGATGTCGGCGATCCTGGCCTCCTTCCTGCCGGGTATCCTGCTGACCCACTTCGGGAAAGACAACGCCATCTCCTTCTTCTATGCCAGCCTGGTCTTCTCCGTGCTGTGCGCGCTGATGCTGACCTTCGTCTGGTTCTTCACCTGGGAGCGCCCGCGCGAAGAGTGGTCCGAAGCGGCGCTGCGTGCGGAAGAAGAGAAGAAGAAGCTGACGCTGGGGCAGAGCCTAAACCGCCTGTTCGTGGAGTTAAGCTCGACGCTGCGCATTAAGATTTTCCGTCAGCATCTGGGCATGTATCTCGGGGGCTACATCGCCCAGGACGTCTTTAACGCGGTCTTCACCTACTACGTGGTGTTCGTGCTGATGCAGGAGGCGTCAATGGCCTCCAACCTGCTGGGCACGATGGCTATCTTCCAGTTCCTGGCCGTTATCGCCATGATCCCGCTGTGCATTCGCTTCGGGCCTGCGCCGTCTTACCGCATGGTGGTGGTGCTGTTTGGCCTGGCGTCAATCTCTTACGCCGTGCTCTATTACGCGGGCCTGAGCGACGTCTACGCCCTGCTGCTGCTGGTTTCTGCTGTTGCCGGTCTTGGTCGCGGGGGTATCAACTACGTGCCGTGGAATACCTACACCTACATTGCTGACGTGGATGAAGTGATCACCGGCCAGCGCCGCGAGGGGATCTTCGCGGGCATCATGACCCTGACCCGTAAGGCGTCTCAGGCCGGCGCGGTGATGCTGGTGGGGATCGTCATGCAGCTTTCCGGCTTTGTGAGCGGTCAGAAAGTGCAGCCTGCGGAAGTAAGCCACACCATCCTGATGATCCTGAGCGTGGGCACGATCCTGGTGCTGTTCTGCGGCTTCCTGGTCTCCCTGCGCTTTAAGCTCAATTTGCAAACCCACAGCACCCTGCGCGAAGAGACCGCCAAAATGCGTGAGTCTGGTCATGCAATGCCCGAGACGGCGACGCCGCAGGCCCGTGCCACCGTTGAGATGCTGGCCGGTATGCCTTTTGATTCCCTGTGGGGCAATAACAACATTGGTTATCTGAATCGCAACAAGCCGGCGGCACCTTCCCTGAAGGATCGCGCGGTACTGAATTCGACATACAACAGAGGTTAAGATTATGAAAGTTTGGCCTGTCAAACATAGCCCGTTACTGCGTCAGCCTGAGCGTTTCATCGCCAGGGATGAGCTGAAGTCGCTGATTCAAAAAGTGACGCATAACCTGGTCAATATTCACGACAAAACGGGGCAATTTTTGCTGCGGCTGGACGACGGACGCGTAATCGATACCAAAGGCTGGGCCGGTTGGGAATGGACGCACGGCGTGGGCCTGTACGGTATCTGGCAGTACTACTGCCAGACCGGCGACGTGGCGATGCGCGACATTATTGACGGCTGGTTTGCCGACCGTTTTGCGGAAGGCGCAACCACAAAAAACGTCAATACCATGTCGCCGTTCCTGACCCTGGCCTACCGCTACGAAGAGACGAAAAACCCGGCGTGGCTGCCGTGGCTGGAAAGCTGGGCGGAATGGGCGATGACCGAGATGCCGCGCACAAGTCACGGCGGTATGCAGCACATTACCCTGGCGGAAGAGAATCACCAGCAGATGTGGGACGACACGCTGATGATGACGGTGCTGCCGCTGGCGAAAATCGGCAAGCTGCTCAATAAACCGGAGTATGTAGAAGAGGCGGTGTATCAGTTCCTGCTGCACGTGCAGAACCTGATGGACCGGGAGACCGGGCTATGGTTCCACGGCTGGAATTACGACGGTAACCATAACTTTGCCAACGCCCGCTGGGCGCGCGGCAACAGCTGGCTGACTATCGTGATCCCGGACTTCCTCGAGCTGGTGGACCTGCCGGAAAACAACGCGGTGCGCCGCTATCTGGTGCAGGTATTGAACGCGCAGATTGCCGCGCTGGCGAAATGCCAGGACGAGAGCGGTTTGTGGCACACGCTGCTCGACGATCCGAATTCGTATCTTGAAGCGTCCGCCACCGCCGGGTTTGCCTACGGCATTCTGAAAGCCGTGCGCAAGCGCTATGTTGGGGCGGAATACGCTGAGGTCGCCGAAAAAGCGATTCGCGGTATCGTGAAGAATATCTCCCCGGAAGGCGAGCTGTTGCAAACCTCGTTCGGTACGGGGATGGGAAGCGATCTGGAGTTTTATCGCCAGATCCCGCTGACGTCGATGCCGTATGGGCAGGCGATGGCGATTCTCTGTTTAACGGAATATTTACGGAAGTATTTCTAATACTCCTCTGTTAGGGCATATGTTCAAAAGCCTCTTTTACAAGGGGCTTTTTTATTTTCAATTGTATTCACCGAATCAATTAATTTATTTGTCTTATTTATGATTAATATACATTGAAATTGATTAGCTAATATATTGGGAAGTGTGACTAAAGCCACAATATCGAATGCCTTTCTGCCGTATTTTTACTTCGCATTAAAAGAAATATCTGATGTCAAATACAAGGAGAAGTATTATGGGTAATATTACTGGTGGTATTTTCATTAAGCCCGCTGTTAATATGAATGCAGAAAAGATGTCTGATGAGCAAATCGATATTTTTCAGCGTGCCTTTGCTGATATTCTTGGCGTTGAGTTCATCCCGTTGATATACGTTGGTTCACAGGTGGTTGCGGGCGTACTTCATAGCTATATTGCATCACGCCGTCCTATCCATCCAGCCTCACAGACAACGCTAGTGAAGGTTGTTATTTACCAGAATCTTGAGCACGTGGTTTCGCTGCACTCAATTGCTGATATTTAACAGGCGTTCTACCCCGCATATGAAATGCAATTAAACAAGGAATAGTATTATGTGGAAATTATCTACTGATATTTGCATCGCAATGGACTCACCCGTAGCTGGTTACGAGAATAATGCGCCAGGGACGAATAAAACCATCCCTCTGTATATAGCTCGAGCCAAATTTAACGGCGGTATTCATCCGGGTAAATTAGTCTACGGTTTCGGTATGCATATTCCCTGGGGAGGAGCGGAACATGTTTGCCGTGAATTTGAAGTGTACGTAGGGCCGGTTAAATGGGTTCGCGTAAAAGGTCATGAAATTCCGCTCGGCGCCGTTCAGGCTGGCCGTGAAGCGGATGGTAAACTGCTTTATGTCGCACGAGCGAATTTCCCGAACGGTCTTTTCCTGGGAAAAGCGGGTACGCATCTGCGTAAGGGTGGCAGCATTAGCTATCAGGGCAAAGAGTGGGATGTGGATGATTACGAAGTGCTTGTAGCCGAGTAATTGCCAGCCAGAAGAAACGTCCGCCCCGTTGAGGCGGACGTTTTTATTACATGCGTTCTACGGTTTCGATACCCAGGGTATCCAGACCCAGCTTCAGGGTCTTCGCCGTGAGCTGCGCCAGCTTCAGGCGGCTGTTGCGCACCGCTTCGCTTTCTGCCGACAGGATAGGGCAGTGCTCGTAGAAGCCGGAGAACAGACCCGCCAGGTCGTACAGGTAAGCACACATCACGTGCGGCGTACCGTCGCGTGCGACAACGGTCAGCGTCTCTTCAAACTGCAGCAGTCGCGCCGCCAGCTGCGCTTCGCGATCTTCGGTAATGCTCACCGTGGCGTTCGCCAGCACGCTTTCGTCGATATTCGCTTTACGGAATACCGAGAGTACGCGGGTGTAGGCATACTGCATGTACGGCGCCGTGTTGCCTTCAAACGCCAGCATGTTGTCCCAGTCAAAGATATAGTCGGTGGTACGGTTTTTGGAGAGATCCGCATATTTCACCGCGCCGATACCGACGGCGTTAGCCAGTTTTTCCAGCTCGTCAGCGGGCATGTCCGGGTTCTTCTCGGCCACCAGACGGCGGGCGCGTTCCAGCGCTTCGTCCAGCAGATCGGAAAGCTTCACGGTGCCGCCCGCGCGGGTTTTGAACGGCTTACCGTCTTTACCCAGCATCATGCCGAACATGTGGTGTTCCAGCGGTACGGAATCCGGCACGTAGCCGGCTTTGCGCACTATGGTCCACGCCTGCATCAGGTGCTGGTGCTGGCGGGAGTCGATGTAGTACAGCACGCGGTCGGCGTGCAGGGTTTCATAGCGGTATTTTGCGCAGGCGATATCGGTGGTGGTATAGAGATAGCCGCCATCCTTCTTCTGGATGATGACGCCCATCGGTTCGCCTTCCTTGTTTTTGTACTCATCAAGGAACACGACCGTTGCGCCTTCGCTCTCTACCGCCAGCCCTTTGGCCTTCAGGTCCGCCACAATGCCGGGCAGCATTGGGTTGTAGAGGCTTTCACCCATCACGTCGTCGCGGGTCAGGGTGACGTTCAGACGGTTATAGGTCAGCTGGTTCTGGGACATGGTGATGTCGACCAGCTTGCGCCACATCTCCAGGAAGTATTGATCCCCGCCCTGCAGTTTCACCACGTAGCTGCGCGCGCGCTCGGCGAAGGCTTCGTCTTCGTCGTAGTGCTTTTTCGCTTCGCGGTAGAAGCCTTCCAGGTCCGCCAGCGCCATCTCGCCCGCGTTTTCCTGCTGCTGCTTTTCAAGGTACGCGATAAGCATGCCGAACTGCGTACCCCAGTCGCCCACGTGGTTCGCGCGGATCACCTTGTGGCCGAGGAATTCATTGGTACGCACGGAGGCGTCACCGATAATGGTGGAGCGCAGGTGACCAACGTGCATCTCTTTCGCCACGTTCGGGGCGGAGTAGTCGATCACAATAGTCTGCGGCTCTGGCTGGGAAACACCTAGACGGTCGGATTTCAGCGCCGCGTCAACGTGGCTTGCCAGGAACGCAGGCTCCAGGAAGATGTTGATAAAGCCCGGGCCGGCAATTTCGGTTTTGCTGGCGATGCCGGTGAGATCCAGATGCGTCAGTACCTGCTCAGCGAGCTGTCGCGGCGGCATGCCCAGTTTTTTAGCCACTGCCATCACGCCGTTAGCCTGATAGTCGCCAAACTGTACTTTTGCTGACTGACGAACCTGAGGTTCGCAATCCGCAGGCGCACCTGCGGCAATCAGTGCCTGACTGACTTTTTCTGAGAGAAGAGCCTGAATATTCACCTGGATACCTTACGTTTTTGCTGCGGGTGAACAACGCCCCGCAGCAGTTAAAGAATTTAGGGCGGGAGTATACTGCAAATGCCCTCTTGCGTCAGCACCGCGGGGGCTGAAGATTGCTCAGAATCCAGGCTAAGAAGGCGTGCATAATCATGCAGTAATAAAATCCAGGATTCAGCGGTTGGTCGAAAGAGGGGAACAGAGTAAATTAGCGGCTTTGCGACACGATAAGAGACTGACTTATGGCGAACTGGCACTCCATTGACGAACTGCATGATATTTCCGCAGATTTACCGCGCTTCAACCAGGCGTTCACAGAACTTGCCACCCGTCTTGGTCTGGATATCGCGCCGCTTGATGCCGATCACATCTCCTTGCGTTGCCACCAAAACGCGACGGCCGAGCGCTGGCGTCGCGGTTTCGAGCAGTGCGGTGAACTGCTTTCTGAGAATATCATTAACGGTCGACCAATCTGCCTGTTCAAACTGCATGTACCGGTGTGCGTCGCGCACTGGCAGTTCACCGTGGTTGAGCTGCCGTGGCCCGGCGAAAAACGCTACCCGCATGAAGGCTGGGAGCATATCGAAATCGTCCTGCCGGGCGAGCCGGACACCCTCAACGCCCGCGCGCTGGCGCTGTTATCTGACGACGGCTTGAGCAAGCCGGGGATTTTTGTGAAAACCAGTTCACCAAAGGGCGAGCGCGAGCGTTTGCCTAATCCGACGCTCGCCGTAACGGACGGACAGGTCACGGTGAAATTTCATCCGTGGACAATTGAACAGATTGTCGCCAGCGAAGCGTAGGTTGTGACGGTACGCTAAGACCGGTCCGGAAGGGCGTGCAATGATGATGTGTTTAGTGGAATTTCAGGAGGATTAAATGGCGCTGCTGGAAATTTGTTGTTACAGCGTGGAGTGTGCCGTAACCGCGCAAAATCAGGGGGCTGACCGCATTGAGCTTTGCGCGGCGCCGAAAGAGGGGGGCTTAACGCCTTCGTATGGCGTGCTGAAATCAGCGCGCCAGGCCGTCACTGTTCCGGTGCATCCGATCGTTCGCCCGCGCGGCGGTGATTTTTGTTACACGGCGGGTGAATTCAGTGCCATGCTTGAAGATATCGCGCTTATTCGCGATCTGGGATTCCCGGGGCTGGTGACCGGCCTGCTGGACGAAGATGGCAACATCGACGTGCCGCGTATGCATCAGGTTATGGCCGCCGCAAAAGGAATGGCCGTCACTTTCCATCGCGCCTTTGATATGTGTAAAGATCCGCTTCAAGCTTTTGATACGCTTGGAGAACTGGGCGTGGCGCGCATTCTGACATCCGGCCAACGGTCGTCTGCGGAAAAAGGATTGAAATTAATTACGGAACTAAAAGCGCATTCCGGTGTTCCAATAATAATGGCAGGCGCAGGAGTGCGCGCCAGAAATCTGGAACTGTTTTTAGACGCGGGGGTTAAGGAGCTTCACAGCTCGGCGGGTAAGTGGATACCGTCACCCATGCGTTATCGCAATACAGGGTTGTCTATGTCGACGGATGCTGAAGCGGATGAGTACTCACGCTACGGTGTAGATGGAGAGTCGGTTGCGGTAATGAAATCGATGATTGATCGTTATCACGTGTAGCAACGTACCGATTTTTACCGCGCATCATGTCGCCCAATATGATGCTTGCTTGTACCAGGCCCCTGCAATTTCAACAGGGGCCTTTTTTTATCCCCCTCACCCTAACCCTCTCCCCATTGGGGAGAGGGGACTGCACGGTGCGGTCTTTATCTCCCTCGCCCCTATGGGGAGAGGGCAGGGGTGAGGGGAAAACTACGGCTTGGTTGCAATCAACACTGCACGCATCGGGGCCGGGTAGCCTTCGATGGTTTTGCCGTGGTCGGCCGGGTCGAGGAACTGCTCCAGCGATTCGGTGATCATCCAGTCGGTGCGGCGCTGCTCTTCGATGGAGGTCACGCTGACATCCGCAATCCGCACGTCAACAAAGCCGCACTTCTCCAGCCAGTTTTTCAGCGCCAGCGCGGAAGGAATGAAATAGACGTTGCGCATCTGCGCGTAGCGATCGCCCGGCACCAGAACGGCATGCTCATCACCTTCAATCACCAGCGTTTCCAGCACCAGCTCCCCGCCGCTGACCAGCTGGTCTTTCAGCTGCCACAGATGCTCCAGCGGGGAACGGCGGTGGTACAGCACTCCCATCGAGAACACGGTATCAAACGCTTTCAGGGCAGGGAGCTGCTCTATACCCAGCGGCAGCAGGTGCGCGCGCTGGTCGTTGCCGAGCAGCTTACGCACCGCTTCAAACTGGCACAGGAACAGCTGCATCGGGTCGATACCCACCGCCAGATGCGCACCCGCGCCAATCATGCGCCACATGTGGTAGCCGCTGCCGCAGCCCACGTCCAGAATGGTACGCCCGGTCAGGTCAGAGAGATGCGGCAAAACGCGATCCCACTTCCAGTCTGAACGCCACTCGGTATTGATATTCACGCCGTACAGCGAAAAGGGCCCTTTGCGCCACGGCATGAGGTTACGCATCAGCGTTTCGATGCGGTTCGTCTGCCCGGCGGAGAGCGGCGCTTCGCTTTCCGCCGTCACGCTGTGCAGCAGATCAAGACGGTGAGGCGTCAGTGCCGGCAGAAACTCCACCGCGTTGGACCACTGCTTGAGCAGCCCATGCTGCTGACCGCGCTGCCAGGTGGCGATTTGCGCAGGCAGGGTTTCCAGCCAGTGGGAGAGGTGATTTTTTGCAATCAGCTGATAGAAGTTGCCGAACTCAATCATGCTGCATCCTCAGCTTTCAGCGCCACCAGAGAGCCAAAGTTAAAGCACTGGAACCACAGCTCGCTGTGCTCAAATCCCGCTTTGCGCAGGCGCGCCTTGTGGGTTTCAACGGAGTCCGTCAGCATCACGTTTTCCAGCATGCTGCGCTTCTGGCTGATCTCCAGCTCGCTGTAGCCGTTGGCGCGCTTAAAGTCGTGGTGCATGTTGAACAGCAGTTCGCCCACGTCAGCGTCTTCAAAGCTGAACTTTTCAGAGAGCACCAGCGCGCCGCCGGGGTTCAGTCCCTTATAAATTTTGTCCAGCAGCAGCTGGCGGTCTTCAGGCACCAGGAACTGCAGGGTAAAATTCAGTACCACCATCGACGCGTTGCCGATCTCGATATCACGAATATCGCCTTCCACCACTTCGACAGGGGTCGGTGCTTTATAGGCGTCAATGTGGCGGCGGCAGCGTTCAACCATGGCCGGTGAGTTATCGACGGCAATGATTTTACAGTTATCCTGACGTACGTTACGACGGATCGACAGCGTTGCCGCGCCGAGCGAGCAGCCCAGGTCATAGACCTGCGTGCCGGGCTGAACGAAGCGCTCAGCCAGCATGCCGATCATCGAGATAATGTTGGAATAACCGGGAACAGAGCGCTGGATCATATCCGGGAAGACTTCGGCTACCCGTTCATCAAAGGTCCAGTCGCCCAGGCTGGCGATAGGCGCAGAAAAAAGCGTGTCGCGATCTGACATAACGTAAAAATCCGGGAAAAATAAAGGGGCGTATTGTGCGCTAACGGAAGGAGAAAACCAACTCCCACGGCATATACCACAGGTTAGCCAGCACCATCAGCAAAAGCGAACACCAGGTTGCGCTCATGCCGGAACGACGCCAGCGGAATAAGCGGTGGTGAAAGCCGTAATAATGCATTAACCGACCGGCAATCAGCAGCAGGCCGCAAACGTGCACCATCCAGGTTTCCGCGCCGTTCATTTCCATAAACAGCAGCAGGATCAGCGCAACAGGGATGTACTCAACCGCATTACCGTGAATGCGAATGGCGCTCTGCAGTTCGGAAAAACCACCGTCACCGTAGGAGACGCGGTACTGCATTCTCAGGCGCACAACGTCGAATGAAAACTTAATCAGCAGTAATGCACCTAACACCGCATACAGCGCGCTGACCATACAAACTCCCTGTTATTTGGCAGATGGCACCTCTCTATGATAGGGGGTGAAATCAGAAAAGAGAAGATTGTTGTGGGATGGATGGGGCGCTGCCCACCGACGGGACCGCAGCCTGCAAGGCATGCCAAAGAGCATCGACCAGTTCAGGCGCGTGTGCGATGTCTGGGGTGTGTAAAAAGAGATACGGCGTGGTGGTTTTCTCCCATTTCGGCAACGTTTGCAGCCAGACGGCGAACATATCCTGATTCTGCTGCATATTGTCGCTGCCGATAAACCTGACCATGGGGTTTTTCGCCGTCACGATGGCGTGTACGGGTACTTTTGGCTTTTTGCGCTGCGCCTCCACGATGGCTTCACTGTGCGGAATGGCGCCGTGCACTGGACGGCTGTCGAGGATGACGCGGTTAACGGAACGTTCGAGCAGGCCGCGGTTGAGCGCTATCTCGGCCTCGCCTTTGGCAAAGAAGTCCTGATGCCGGACTTCAACGCCGTAGGTAAATTCCCGGGGCAGGGCATCCAGAAACTGCCACAGCGCGGGCAAGTCGCGCGGGCCAAAGGTCGCGGGAAGCTGTAGCCAGTATTGACCGATGCGGTTCGCCAGCGGGGACATCCGCGTGAAAAATTCTTCGGTTAAATCATTACAGTTGCGCAGCGCGGCGTTGTGGGAGATGGTCGCCGGAAACTTAAAGCAGAAACGAAAGTCGTCGCGGGTTTGCTCCCGCCAGCGCTCGACGATTTCTGCCCGGGGAAGGGCATACAGCGTGGTATTACCCTCGACGCAGTTAAAGTGTCGGGCATACTCTTCAAGGCTGGTGATGCCAAGGCGCACCCATTTCGGGTGCGACCACTGGGGCAGGCCCACGTACATCATAGGGCGCTTAAAATCTCGTCGGTGCTGCGCACGCGGCCAATGCGCGGGAAGATATGGCTCATGCTGCCCTGATGCTGATCCGCAGAGGCTGCGCTGCAGGCGTCTTCGGCAATCACCAGGTTAAAGCCCAGCTCCCAGGCGTTGCGGGCAGTGGATTCCACGCCGATGTTGGTGGAGATCCCGCAGAGGATAATGGTGTCGATGCCGCGACGGCGCAGCTGCAGCTCCAGATCGGTGCCGTAAAATGCGCCCCACTGGCGTTTGGTCACTTCGATATCGCTGTCGCGTTTGCCGAGCGATACCGGGTACGTCCACCAGTTTTCCGGCAGGGCATGCGCCCCGGCCTGAGCATCGACCGGCTGTTTTAACGCTTCGGCAAAATCAGCGGACCAGCCGACGCGCACCATGATAACAGGCGCACCGCTGGTGCGGCATTTTTCCGCCAGACGGGCGGCGCGGCTGACCACATCATCAGCGGCGTGTGGGCCACCGGCAAAAGGCAGGATACCTTCCTGTAGGTCAATGACCACAAGTGCGGTTTTGGTGGCATCGAGTGTAAACATAGTAACTCCAGTTAAATGAATCGCTTCGGCTACACCTTACGACGTTATGGCCTGTTATCGGTCGGATAATTTTGTTAATTTTTGTGAGAATGCGCAATAAGAGCGCAGCAAACGACCGTCAGGCCGCGCTTCTCTCTTATCGTCCGGCGGAATTTCCAGTATAATAGCCGCCTTTTTTCATCCAGTTGTGACATACAGAAAGCTGCGACATAGTAGCCTGCACATCAGGCAACGTTTAGCCTGCGGCTAATTAAGGGATATCTCATGCGTACAGAATATTGCGGGCAGCTGCGTCAGTCCCACGTCGGGCAGCAGGTTACCCTGTGTGGTTGGGTCAACCGTCGTCGTGATCTTGGTAGCCTTATCTTCATCGATATGCGCGACCGCGAAGGTATCGTTCAGGTGTTCTTCGATCCGGATCGCGCAGAGGCGTTGAAGCTGGCTTCTGAACTGCGTAATGAGTTCTGCATTCAGGTCACCGGCACCGTGCGCGCCCGTGACGAGAAAAACGTAAACGCAGACATGGCGACCGGTGCGATTGAAGTCCTGGCGTCTGACCTCGTTATCATTAACCGTGCCGAAGCGCTGCCGCTGGACTCCAACCACGTCAACACCGAAGAAGCGCGTCTGAAATACCGCTACCTGGATCTGCGTCGCCCGGAGATGGCTCAGCGTCTGAAAACCCGCGCGAAGATCACCAGCCTGGTGCGTCGCTTTATGGATGACCACGGTTTCCTCGATATCGAAACCCCGATGCTGACCAAGGCCACGCCGGAAGGCGCGCGCGATTACCTGGTGCCGTCCCGCGTGCATAAAGGCAAATTCTACGCGCTGCCGCAGTCTCCGCAGCTGTTCAAGCAGCTGCTGATGATGTCCGGCTTCGACCGCTACTACCAGATCGTAAAATGCTTCCGCGACGAAGACCTGCGCGCTGATCGTCAGCCAGAATTCACCCAGATCGACGTAGAAACCTCCTTCATGACCGCCGAGCAGGTGCGTGAAGTGATGGAAGCCCTGGTGCGCGGCCTGTGGAACGACGTGAAAGGCGTTGAGCTGGGCGACTTCCCCATCATGACCTTCGCCGAGGCCGAGCGCCGCTACGGCTCTGACAAACCGGACCTGCGTAACCCGATGGAGCTGGTGGACGTGGCTGACCTGGTGAAATCCATCGAGTTCGCGGTATTTGCCGGTCCGGCTAACGATGCCAAAGGTCGCGTCGCGGCGCTGCGCGTTCCGGGCGGTGCTGCCCTGAGCCGTAAGCAGATCGACGACTACGGTAACTTCATTAAAATCTACGGCGCGAAAGGGCTGGCCTATATTAAGGTAACCGAGCGCGCGAAGGGTCTGGAAGGGATCACCAGCCCGGTGGCGAAATTCCTGAACGCAGACATCGTGGAAGCGATCCTCGAGCGCACCGGCGCGCAGGACGGCGACATGATCTTCTTCGGCGCAGACAACAAGAAAGTGGTCGCGGATGCCATGGGCGCGCTGCGTCTGAAGCTCGGCAAAGACCTGAACCTCACCGACGAAAACAAATGGGCGCCGCTGTGGGTTATCGACTTCCCTATGTTTGAAGACGACGGTGAAGGCGGCCTGACCGCAATGCACCACCCGTTCACCTCGCCAAAAGACATGAGCGCGGCGGAGCTGAAAGCGGCACCGGAAGACGCGGTCGCCAACGCTTACGATATGGTCATCAACGGCTATGAAGTGGGCGGCGGTTCCGTGCGTATCCACAGCGGCGAAATGCAGCAGACCGTGTTTGGCATTCTCGGCATTAACGAGCAGGAGCAGCGCGAGAAATTCGGCTTCCTGCTGGACGCGCTGAAATACGGTACGCCGCCGCATGCGGGTCTGGCATTCGGTCTTGACCGTCTGACCATGCTGCTGACCGGCACCGACAACATTCGTGATGTTATCGCCTTCCCGAAAACCACGGCAGCGGCGTGTCTGATGACCGAAGCGCCAAGCTTTGCCAACCCGGCCTCTCTGGCCGAGCTGGGCATTGAAGTGGTGAAGAAGGAAGAGAAAAACTGATATGGCATATAAGCGTCCCGTTTCTGTCTTAGTTGTAATTTACGCCCAGGACACGAAGCGGGTGCTGATGTTGCAGCGGCGCGACGATCCTGATTTCTGGCAGTCGGTTACCGGCAGCCTGGAAGAGGGGGAGACCGCGCCGCAGGCCGCCGCGCGTGAAGTAAAGGAAGAGGTCACCATTGACGTTGCCTGCGAGCAACTGACCCTGAAGGACTGTCAGCGCACGGTGGAGTTTGAAATTTTTAGCCATTTACGTCATCGCTATGCGCCGGGTATCGAACGCAATACGGAATCCTGGTTCTGTCTCGCGCTCCCCCACGAGCGGGAAATCGTGTTCACTGAACACCTGACCTACCGCTGGGTAGACGCGGCGGATGCTGCCTCGCTGACCAAGTCGTGGAGCAACCGGCAGGCGATTGAAGAATTTGTAATTAACGCTGCCTGAAAAGGCGCGCTCTTTGAGGATATTTTTATGGCAGGTCATAGTAAGTGGGCCAACACCAAACACCGCAAAGCGGCACAGGATGCCAAGCGCGGTAAAATCTTTACCAAAATCATTCGCGAGCTGGTAACGGCTGCGCGTCTGGGCGGCGGCGATGCGGGATCTAACCCACGTCTGCGCGCGGCTATCGATAAAGCACTGTCTAACAACATGACGCGTGACACCCTGAACCGTGCAATCGCGCGCGGCGTGGGCGGTGATGAAGACGCGAACATGGAAACCATCATTTATGAAGGTTACGGTCCTGGCGGTACAGCGGTCATGGTTGAATGTCTGTCTGACAACCGTAACCGTACCGTTGCGGAAGTGCGCCACGCGTTCACCAAAACCGGTGGCAACCTGGGCACCGACGGTTCCGTGGCTTACCTGTTCAGCAAAAAAGGCGTTATCTCCTTCGAGAAAGGTGATGAAGATGTGATCATGGAAGCGGCGCTGGAAGCGGGTGCGGAAGACGTGGTGACCTTCGACGACGGCGCTATCGACGTCTATACCGCGTGGGAAGAGATGGGCGCCGTGCGCGACGCGCTGGAAGCGGCTGGCCTGAAAGCGGACAACGCTGAAGTCTCCATGATCCCGTCCACCAAAGCGGATATGGATGCAGAGACTGCGCCTAAGCTGCTGCGTCTGATCGACATGCTCGAAGACTGCGACGACGTGCAGGAAGTGTATCACAACGGTGAAATCTCTGATGAGGTTGCAGCGACTCTCTAATGAGAGCGTATAAGTCCGTTACGGGAGACGCGTGATGTCGATTATTCTCGGGATTGACCCAGGCTCACGCGTCACCGGTTATGGCGTTATCCGTCAGGTTGGACGCCAGTTAACCTACCTGGGCAGCGGGTGTATTCGCACCAAAGTCGACGATCTGCCGTCGCGCCTCAAGCTCATCTATGCGGGCGTGTCGGAGATCATCACCCAGTTTCAGCCGGACTATTTCGCCATTGAGCAGGTCTTTATGGCGAAGAACGCCGATTCGGCGCTAAAGCTCGGTCAGGCGCGCGGCGTAGCGATTGTTGCCGCCGTGAACCAGGATTTGCCGGTATTCGAATACGCGGCACGCCAGGTAAAGCAGACGGTGGTGGGCATTGGGAGCGCGGAGAAAAGCCAGGTGCAGCACATGGTGCGTACCCTGCTGAAGCTTCCCGCGAACCCGCAGGCCGACGCCGCGGATGCGCTGGCGATTGCGATTACCCACTGCCACGTCAGCCAGAACGCGATGCAAATGAGCGAGTCGCGGCTCAATCTGGCGCGAGGCAGGTTACGATAATGGTAAATCAGGCTGGATAAACATCCAGCCTTTTTTTATTATGTCGCCAGTCAAAAAATTTTCAGAACGCAGGAGCGTCACGTGATAGGCAGACTCAGAGGCATCATCATTGAAAAACAACCCCCGTTAGTGCTGCTGGAAGTGGGTGGCGTGGGCTATGAAGTCCATATGCCGATGACCTGCTTCTACGAGCTGCCGGACGCGGGCAAAGAGGCGATTGTCTTTACCCAGTTTGTCGTGCGTGAAGATGCCCAGCTGCTGTACGGCTTCAACAACAAGCAGGAACGCACCCTGTTCCGCGAGCTGATTAAAACCAACGGCGTCGGGCCGAAGCTGGCGCTGGCGATTTTGTCCGGCATGTCTGCGCCACAGTTCGTGAATGCCGTTGAGCGCGAAGATCCCGCGGCGCTGATTAAGCTTCCGGGCATCGGTAAGAAAACCGCTGAACGTCTGATCGTCGAAATGAAGGACCGCTTTAAGGGCTTACACGGCGATCTGTTCACGCCGGCTGCCGATTTGGTACTGACCTCGCCAGGCGGCCCTGCAACGGATGATGACGCCGAGCAGGAAGCGGTTGCCGCGCTGGTGGCGCTGGGCTATAAACCTCAGGAGGCCAGCCGTATGGTGAGCAAAATTGCCAAACCGGACGCCAGCAGTGAAACTCTGATTCGTGAAGCGCTGCGCGCTGCATTGTGAGGTAAAGGATGATTGAAGCAGACCGCCTGGTATCGGCAGGCACCCTTCAGGCAGAAGACGTGGTGGATCGTGCGATCCGCCCGAAGCTGCTTGATGAGTATATTGGCCAGCCGCAGGTCCGTTCCCAGATGGAAATCTTCATCCAGGCGGCCAAGCTGCGCGGCGATGCGCTCGATCACCTGCTGATTTTCGGCCCGCCGGGGTTAGGCAAAACCACGCTGGCGAATATCGTCGCCAATGAAATGGGCGTGAACCTGCGCACCACCTCCGGTCCGGTGCTGGAGAAGGCGGGGGACCTGGCGGCGATGCTGACCAACCTTGAGCCTCACGACGTGCTGTTTATCGATGAGATCCACCGCCTGTCGCCGGTAGTAGAAGAAGTGCTTTATCCGGCAATGGAAGATTACCAGCTGGATATCATGATTGGCGAAGGCCCGGCGGCACGCTCCATCAAAATCGACCTGCCGCCGTTCACCCTGATTGGTGCCACGACGCGCGCCGGGTCGCTAACCTCTCCGCTGCGCGACCGCTTCGGCATCGTTCAGCGCCTGGAGTTTTACCAGGTGCCCGACCTTCAGCATATCGTTGGCCGCAGTGCTCGCTATATGGGGCTGGAGATGAGCGAAGAGGGCGCGTTTGAAGTGGCGAAGCGTTCCCGCGGAACGCCGCGTATTGCCAACCGCCTGCTGCGCCGCGTGCGTGACTTTGCCGAAGTGAAGCATGACGGCACGATTTCCGCTGAGATCGCAGCCCAGGCGCTGGATATGCTGAACGTGGATGCGGAAGGCTTCGACTATATGGATCGCAAGCTGCTGCTGGCCGTGCTGGATAAGTTCTTCGGCGGCCCGGTCGGGCTGGATAACCTGGCGGCGGCTATCGGTGAAGAGCGAGAGACGATTGAGGACGTGCTGGAGCCGTATCTGATCCAGCAGGGCTTCCTGCAGCGTACCCCGCGCGGGCGCATGGCAACGGTGCGGGCGTGGAATCATTTCGGCATAACTCCGCCCGCAATGCCATAAAAAATGCCGGGTGGCGGCTACGCCTTACCCGGCCTACAATTTGGCCTTTGTAGCCCCGGTAAGCGAAGCGCCACCGGGGACATACCCGCTACTGTGCGGTCTTCTTCATCATACTGAAGATAAACAGCGCCGCCGCACACAGCACCACCGACGGACCCGCAGGCGTGTCGTAAAACGCCGAGAAGGTTAACCCACCCGTTACCGCAATCATTCCGATAATTACCGCCACACCCGCCATCTGCTCCGGCGTCCGTGCAAAGCGACGGGCCGTGGCCGCAGGTATAATCAGCAGTGAGGTGATGATCAGCGCCCCGACAAACTTCATCGCTACGCCGATGGTTAACGCCGTCACCAGCATCAACAGCAGCTTCACGCGCTGGAGCTTCACGCCGTCGACAAAGGCCAGATCGGGGCTGACGGTCATCGCCAGCAGGTTACGCCACTGCCAGAGCAGAATGCCAAGCACCACCGCTACGCCAATGGCGATCGAGATCAGATCTTCCGGCGTAACGGCAAGCAAATCGCCAAACAGGTAGGCCATCAGGTCAACGCGGATGTTGGACATCAGGCTCACCACCACCAGACCCAGCGACAGGGCGCTGTGCGCCATAATGCCAAGCAGCGTGTCTATCGCGAGGTGAGGGCGTTTTTCCAGCCAGACCAGCCCCCCGGCCAGCAGCAGCGTGACCACGATAACGGCATAGAACGGGTTGACGTTCAGCAGCAGGCCAAAGGCCACGCCGAGCAGAGACGCGTGCGCAAGGGTATCGCCGAAATAGGACATTCTGCGCCAGACCACAAACGAGCCAAGCGGGCCCGCGGCGCAGGCAAGCATAATCCCGGCCAGCCAGCCGGGCAGTAACAGTTCAATCATGAGCGTCCATTTCCCCGGCGCAGGACAATTCGTCCCTGTAAATCGTGGCGGTGATTGTGATTATGGCGATAGATGCCAAGCTGCTCGGCGCCGCGATGTCCAAACATAGAGATAAACTCCGGATGCATCGAAACGACTTCGGGCGTACCCGAACAGCAGATGTGATGGTTAAGGCACAGCACTTCGTCGGTTTTCGCCATCACCAGATGCAGATCGTGGGAAACCATCAGGACTGCGCAGTTAAGCTCGCAGCGCAGCTGGTCAATCAGATCATAAAGCGCGACTTGGCCGTTAACGTCAACGCCCTGCGTAGGTTCGTCCAGGACCAGCAGCTGAGGGCTGCTTAGCAGCGCCCGCGCGAGCAGCACGCGCTGCGTTTCACCGCCGGAGAGCTTCTGTAAGGGTGCGTCCATCAGATGACCCGCCTGCACGCGCTTAAGGGCAGGGAGAATGTCTGCTTTGCGCGTGCCGGGGCGCAGGCGCAGAAAGCGGCTGACCGTCAGCGGCAGGGTGGCATCCAGATGGAGTTTTTGCGGCACATAGCCGATTCGCAGTTTTTCTTCGCGTTTGATCACACCTTCATCAGGTGCTACCAAACCCAGAACCACGCGCACCAGCGTGGATTTACCCGCGCCGTTCGGCCCGAGCAGCGTCAGAATTTTGCCGGGTTTCAGATCCAGCGAGACGTCAGAGAGGACGCGGCGCTGGCCGAATGACACCGAAATATTTTCAAGAGTAACCAAAGTCGTCATGTCAATTTAAGCTTGCAGAAGTCAACGAATGTTATAATATCACATTCACCGAACTTATTACGATGATTAGTCGCATTATGTTACATAAAAATACGCTTCTTTTCGCAGCATTATCCGCTGCCCTTTGGGGTACAACAGCACAAGATGTTAACGCCGCTGTTGTCGCTTCGCTTAAACCGCTTGGATTCATTGCATCCGCCATTGCAGATGGGGTGACGGAGACGCAGGTTCTACTGCCGGATGGCGCTTCTGAACACGATTATTCTCTGCGTCCGTCCGACGTAAAACGCTTACAAAACGCGGACTTAGTTGTGTGGATTGGTCCGGAGATGGAAGCGTTCATGCAAAAATCGGCGAAACAGGTGCCCGATAAAAAACAGGTCACTATCGCCGAGCTTTCGGGCGTGAAGCCCTTGCTCATGAAAGGGACTGACGACGACGGTGATGAGCATGACCACGACCACGCTCATGCCGAAAAAGGTGACGACGATCACCATCATGGCGAGTACAACATGCATCTCTGGCTCTCCCCAGAGATAGCAAGGCTTTCGGCGGTTGCAATCCATGACAAATTAGTGGAACTTATGCCGCAAAGTCGAGCCAAACTTGACGCCAACCTGAAAGATTTTGAGGCACAATTAGCCGCAACCGATAAGCAGGTGGGTAACGAGCTCGCGCCGCTGAAAGGAAAAGGGTATTTCGTTTTTCATGACGCCTACGGCTATTACGAAAAACACTACGGCCTGACCCCGCTGGGGCATTTTACCGTCAACCCTGAAATACAGCCTGGTGCGCAGCGTTTACATGAGATCAGAACACAGTTGGTTGAGCAAAAAGCAACGTGCGTTTTTGCTGAGCCACAGTTCAGGCCAGCGGTCGTAGAAGCCGTGGCCAGGGGGACTTCCGTGCGCATGGGAACCCTTGACCCGCTAGGTACGAACATCCAGTTGAGCAAAGCGAGCTATTCGCAGTTCCTCAGCCAACTGGCGAACCAGTATGCGAGCTGCCTGAAAGGAGATTAACGAGGAAGTGGATACGTGCAACAGATAGCCCGCTCTGTCGCCCTGGCATTTAATAATCTGCCTCGACCCCATCGCGTCATGCTGGGGTCGCTTACAGTTCTCACCCTAGCGGTCGCCGTCTGGCGGCCCTATGTTTACCACCCGAGTTCTGCCCCCATCATCAAAACCATCGAGCTTGAGAAGAGCGAAATCCGCTCTTTGCTGCCGGAGGCCAGCGAGCCTATCGATCAGGCCGCGCAGGAAGATGAAGCGATCCCGCAGGATGAGCTGGATGACAAGATCCAGAACGAGGCGGGTATTCATGAGTATGTTGTTTCCACTGGCGATACGCTGAGCAGCGTCCTTAACCAGTACGGCATCGACATGAGCAACATCAGCCAGCTTGCAGCCTCCGACAAAGAGCTGCGTAACCTGAAAATTGGTCAGCAGCTCTCCTGGACCCTAACCGCAGACGGCGACTTACAGCGCCTGACGTGGGAGATGTCGCGCCGCGAAACCCGCACCTACGATCGCACTGCAAACGGTTTCAAAATGACCAGCGAAATGCAGCAGGGCGACTGGGTTAACAGCGTAATGAAAGGCACCGTTGGCGCGAGCTTCGTTTCCAGCGCGCGTGATGCGGGCCTGACCAGCGCCGAGATCAGTTCGGTGATTAAAGCCATGCAGTGGCAGATGGACTTCCGCAAGCTCAAAAAAGGCGATGAGTTCTCCGTACTGATGTCCCGTGAAATGCTGGACGGCAAGCGTGAGCAGAGCCAGCTGGTCGGCGTTCGTTTGCGTTCCGATGGCAAAGACTACTACGCCATTCGCGCGGAGGACGGCAAATTCTACGACCGCAGCGGTACGGGGCTTGCGAAGGGCTTCCTGCGCTTCCCGACGGCAAAACAGTTCCGCGTCTCGTCCAACTTTAACCCGCGTCGACTGAACCCGGTCACCGGCCGCGTTGCGCCGCACCGTGGCGTTGACTTCGCGATGCCGCAGGGTACGCCCGTGCTCTCCGTTGGCGATGGCGAAGTGGTAATGGCAAAACGCAGCGGGGCGGCGGGATACTATGTGGCCATTCGTCACGGTCGTACGTATACCACCCGTTACATGCACCTGCGTAAGCTGCTGGTTAAGCCGGGTCAGAAAGTGAAGCGCGGTGACCGCATTGCGCTTTCCGGTAACACCGGACGTTCTACCGGCCCGCACCTGCACTATGAAGTGTGGATCAACCAGCAGGCGGTAAACCCGCTGACGGCGAAGCTGCCGCGTACCGAAGGGCTGACGGGTAAAGATCGTACTGATTACCTGGCGCAGGTCAAAGAGGTGATGCCGCAGCTGCGCTTCGACTAAGCCACTCATCTGTCGAATCGAAAGCCGGTGCCCGCGAGCGCCGGCTTTTTCTTTTGTGCCTGAGCGCCTGCCTCGCTACACTATCCGCATTATTCCTTTTTTCGCTTTCTCTTCCCTGGAATCAGCATGGAAACAAAAAAAAATAACATTGAGTACATTCCTGAGTTTGAGCCGTCGTTCCGTCATCCGCGCAGCTGGGGAGCCTGGCTTGGCGTGTACGCGTTTGCCGGTATTGCTATGCTTCCGGCATCCGTTCGCGACCCAATTCTGGGGACGGTAGGTCGTCTTGCCGGACGGATGGGCAAAAGCGCTCGCCGCCGGGCGCAAATTAACCTCTATTACTGTTTCCCTGAAAAAAGCGACGCCGAGCGTGAAGCGATTATTGACGCCATGTACACCACCGCGCCGCAGGCCATGGCGATGATGGCGGAGCTGGCGCTGAAAGGGCCTGAGAAGATCCTAAGCCGCGTTGACTGGAAAGGGCTGGACATCATTGAAGAGATGCGCCAAAACGATGAAAAAGTGATTTTCCTCGTGCCTCACGGCTGGGGCGTGGATATTCCGGCGATGCTGATGGCGTCGCAGGGGCAGAAAATGGCGGCCATGTTCCATAATCAGGGGAATAAAATCTTTGATTACGTCTGGAACACCGTGCGTCGCCGCTTTGGCGGTCGCCTGCACGCGCGTAACGATGGGATCAAGCCGTTTATTCAGTCCGTGCGTCAGGGATACTGGGGCTACTATCTCCCGGATCAGGATCACGGTCCCGAGCACAGCGAGTTCGTCGATTTCTTTGCTACCTACAAAGCCACGCTCCCCGCGATCGGTCGCCTGATGAAGGTCTGTCGCGCCCGCGTTATCCCTCTGTTCCCGGTCTACGACGGTAAAACGCATCGTCTCAGCATCGAAGTGCGTCCGCCTATGGACGACTTGCTCACTGCCGACGATTACACCATCGCGCGCCGCATGAACGAAGAGGTTGAACTGCTGGTGGGGCCGCATACCGAACAGTACACGTGGATACTTAAGCTGCTCAAAACGCGCAAGCCGGGTGAAAAAGAGCCGTACAAGCGCAAAGAGCTTTTCCCGAAGAAATGAAAAACACGCCCTCTCCCCGCAGGGGAGAGGGCGTCATGTCTTACTCTACGGTCAATACGCGGGTGGTATTGGTGGAGCCGATGGTGCTCATCACGTCACCCTGCGTCACAATCACGATATCACCGGACACAAGGTAGCCTTTGTCGCGCAGCAGATTTACCGCATCGTGCGCGGCGGCAACGCCGTCGCTGGTGCTGTCGAAGTGAACCGGCGTCACGCCGCGGTACAGCGCCGTCAGGTTCAGCGTGCGCTCATGGCGGGACATCGCGAAGATTGGCAGGCCGGAGCTGATGCGTGAGGTCATCAGCGCGGTACGGCCGGATTCGGTCATGGTGATGATCGCGGTAACGCCTTTCAGGTGGTTCGCCGCGTACATGGCGGACATCGCAATCGCTTCTTCCACGTTGTCGAACTGAATGTCCAGGCGGTGCTTAGAGACGTTGATGCTTGGGATTTTTTCCGCACCCAGACACACGCGCGCCATTGCCGCGACGGTTTCAGCCGGATACTGGCCTGCGGCCGTTTCAGCCGACAGCATCACCGCATCGGTACCGTCCAGAACGGCGTTTGCTACGTCCATGACTTCCGCACGGGTTGGCATCGGGTTGGTAATCATCGACTCCATCATCTGGGTCGCGGTGATCACCGCGCGGTTGAGCTGGCGTGCGCGACGGATCAGCGCTTTCTGAATGCCGACCAGCTCAGGGTCGCCAATTTCAACGCCCAAATCACCACGGGCAACCATGACCACGTCAGACGCCAGAATCACGTCGTCCATGGCGTCCTGATCGCACACCGCTTCAGCACGTTCAACCTTGGCTACGATTTTTGCATCGCAGCCCGCATCGCGCGCCAGACGACGGGCGTAGTTCAGGTCTTCGCCGCAGCGCGGGAAGGAGACGGCAAGGTAATCCACGCCAATCTGCGCGGCGGTGACGATGTCCGCTTTGTCTTTCTCGGTCAGCGCTTCGGCAGAGAGGCCGCCGCCGAGCTTGTTGATGCCCTTGTTGTTGGAGAGAGGGCCGCCGACGGTGACTTCGGTGAACACCTTCATCCCCTGAACTTCCAGCACCTTGAGCTGCACACGACCGTCGTCGAGCAGCAGAATGTCGCCCGGCACCACGTCAGCAGGCAAGCCCTTATAGTCGATACCGACCTTTTCTTTATCGCCTTCGCCTTTGCTCAGGTTGGCATCAAGCAGGAACTTGTCGCCGATATTGAGGAAAACTTTACCTTCTTTGAAGGTTGAAACGCGAATTTTTGGACCCTGAAGGTCACCGAGGATTGCAACGTGGCGGCCGAGTTTAGCCGCGATCTCACGCACTTTGTCTGCACGTAACTTATGGTCTTCTGGCGTACCGTGAGAGAAGTTCATACGCACCACGTTGGCACCTGCGGCGATAATCTTTTCGAGATTATTATCGCGATCGGTAGCTGGGCCTAAGGTGGTTACGATCTTGGTTCTGCGAAGCCTTCTGGACATGTAATACTCCGTTGACTGAAACAACTTTGGTGTTGCGTGAACATAGAATCGGCCTTCATCTGCCGCAAGGCGACGGGGAGCGGGCCGAATGCCGTAAATCGTTACATCTTAGTTATTAGGGAACATCGCTCTTTATAAGCAATTCTTTATCAAAACGCGATTCCTTGAGCGCTTCCTTGACTCGCTTCAAGTTATCTCTGAATTTTGCGCCCCGGCGTAAGGTAAAACCGGTCGCCAGCACGTCAATGACCGTAAGCTGCGCCAGGCGAGACACCATCGGCATGTACATATCGGTATCTTCCGGCACGTCCAGGGTGATGGCGAGCGTCGCTTCGCGCGCCAGCGGCGTGCCCGCCGTCGTCAGGGCAATGACCATGGCATCGTTTTCACGCGCCAGCTGCGCCAGCTCAACCTGGCTCTTGGTTCGGCCCGTGTGGGAGATCAGAACCACCACATCGTCTTCGCTACAGTTCATACAGCTCATGCGTTGCAGGACGATGTCGTCAGAATAAATAACCGGCACGTTGAAGCGGAAAAATTTATTCATCGCATCGTGCGCCACGGCAGCCGATGATCCAAGACCGAAGAACGCGATGCGTTTGGCCTGCGTCAGCAAATCAACCGCGCGATTAACCGAACTCATGTCCAGGGACTGGCGTACGTGGTCGAGGGTCGCCATGGCCGACTCAAATATTTTCGCCGTGTATGCATCTACGCTGTCGTCTTCATCCACATTGCGATTAACATAGGGCGTGCCGTTTGCCAGACTTTGTGCCAGATGCAGTTTAAAATCAGGGAAGCCGCGCGTTTCCAGGCTGCGGCAGAATCGATTGACCGTCGGTTCGCTGACGCCTGATTCCTGCGCCAGAGCGGCGATGCTTGAATGAATCGCCTGAGCGGGAGAGGCGAGAATAACCTCGGCCACTTTTCGCTCGGATTTGCTAAGGTGTTCCAGTTGAAACTGGATTTTTTCCAGCATGTTCATTGTTAACAAGGCGCTCTTGGGGATGGAAACGATTTCATGTATAGATGAAATCGTGAGTCGTTTTAGCCGATATTACCCCTGTGTTTTCCTAAAGGGTAACAGTCGGCAAGAAATGTTGTTGTTTTTTTTCATTACTTGATCGATGTCGGGTTTTGTTATGCCCTTTTAGTTCAAAGAATCAACGCTTTTCACGTTATTGCTGCGCCGTATGGGGCTTACAGGCGAAAAATCGCGGTATCGCACGCGAGGTTAAGCGCTAATGGTTTCGGGAATGACGTAAAAGCAGTACAGTGCATTGTAATAAAATTACAACGATACCTGGCAGAAGCACCAGGTGATCCAACTGAGGAGAATGACATGGCGGTAACGCAAACAGCCCAGGCATGTGACCTGGTCATTTTCGGCGCGAAAGGCGACCTTGCACGCCGAAAATTGCTGCCTTCCCTGTATCAACTTGAGAAAGCGGGCCAGATTCATCCGGATACGCGTATCCTGGGCGTAGGGCGCGCCGACTGGGACAAGGACGCTTATACCAAAGTCGTGCGTGAAGCGCTCGAAACTTTCATGAAAGAGAAAATTGATGAAAGCCTGTGGGATACGCTGAGCGGGCGCCTCGATTTCTGCAACCTGGACGTGAACGACGTCAGTGCGTTTACCCGCCTGGGCGACATGCTCGATCAGAAAAACCGCGTCACCATTAACTATTTCGCCATGCCGCCAAGCACCTTCGGTGCCATCTGCAAAGGTTTGGGCGAAGCAAAACTGAACGCCAAGCCTGCTCGCGTCGTCATGGAAAAGCCGCTGGGTACCTCGCTGGCCACCTCCCGCGAGATTAATGACCAGGTTGGCGAATACTTCGAAGAGTGCCAGGTTTACCGTATCGACCACTATCTCGGTAAAGAAACGGTGCTGAACCTGCTGGCGCTGCGCTTTGCCAACTCCCTGTTCGTCAACAACTGGGATAATCGCACCATCGATCACGTGGAAATCACCGTGGCCGAAGAGGTGGGTATCGAAGGTCGCTGGGGTTACTTTGATCAGGCCGGCCAGATGCGCGACATGATCCAGAACCACCTGCTGCAAATTCTGTGCATGATCGCTATGTCTCCGCCGTCCGATCTCACCGCGGACAGCATCCGCGACGCGAAAGTGAAGGTGCTGAAGTCCCTGCGCCGCATTGACCGCTCCAACGTGCGTGAGAAGACCGTTCGCGGCCAGTATACCGCCGGGTTTGCACAGGGTAAAAAAGTGCCTGGCTATCTGGAAGAAGAGGGCGCGAACAAGGCCAGCAACACCGAAACGTTCGTGGCGATCCGCGTGGATATCGACGACTGGCGCTGGGCGGGCGTGCCGTTCTACCTGCGCACCGGCAAACGTCTGCCGGCCAAATGCTCTGAAGTGGTTGTCTACTTCAAAAATCCTGAGCTGAACCTGTTCAAAGAGTCCTGGCAGGAGCTGCCGCAGAACAAGCTGACCATCCGTCTGCAGCCGGACGAAGGCGTGGATATCCAGATCCTCAACAAAGTGCCGGGCCTGGACCACAAGCACAACCTGCAGACCACCAAGCTGGATCTGAGCTACTCCGAAACCTTCAACCAGACGCACCTGGCCGATGCTTACGAGCGTCTGCTGCTGGAAACCATGCGCGGTATTCAGGCGCTGTTCGTGCGTCGCGATGAGGTGGAAGAGGCGTGGAAGTGGGTCGACTCCATTACCGAAGCCTGGGCTGCCGATCAGGACGCGCCTAAACCGTATCAGGCGGGGACCTGGGGGCCTGTTGCCTCCGTGGCGATGATTACCCGCGATGGCCGCTCCTGGAACGAGTTCGAGTAGCGTAACCCTCTAGCCCGAAGGTGTTATTTTACCGGTAACATGATCTAACACAGCTAGTGGCACAATTTTTAATCTTTTAAGCTCCGCGTGGATTCACCCGCGGAGCTTTTTTTATTACACTGCCGGAAGCGATTTTGCCCCTGAGCTCCGGACAGCAAGCGTTTCAGCGTTGTTAACAACCGCCTGCGACTTTGTAAACTCCCGAGCCCGGACAGATAAATTTGAGGAGCCTTTATGAATCCGACATTGTTACGCGTAACACAACGCATTATCGAACGCTCAAAAGAGACGCGTTCTGCCTACCTCGCCCGCATTGAGCAGGCAAAGAGCGAAACCGTACACCGCTCGCAGCTGGCCTGCGGTAACCTGGCCCACGGCTTCGCCGCCTGTCAGCCCGGTGATAAAGACGCGCTTAAGAGCATGCTGCGTAACAATATCGCCATCATTACCTCCTATAACGACATGCTCTCCGCGCACCAGCCGTATGAGGTCTATCCGAACATCATTCGTAAAGCACTGCACAGCGTGAACGCGGTGGGGCAAGTGGCAGGCGGCGTACCGGCCATGTGCGACGGCGTGACCCAGGGGCAGGACGGGATGGAGCTGTCGCTCCTGAGCCGCGAAGTGATCGCGATGTCCGCGGCGGTGGGCCTGTCTCACAATATGTTTGATGGCGCGCTCTATCTGGGCGTGTGCGACAAGATCGTCCCGGGCCTGGTGATGGCGGCGCTGTCATTCGGTCATCTGCCGGCGATTTTCGTCCCTTCCGGCCCGATGGCGAGCGGCCTGCCAAATAAAGAAAAAGTGCGTATCCGCCAGCTGTATGCCGAAGGCAAGGCCGATCGTCAGGCGCTGCTGGAAGCGGAAGCGGCCTCCTACCATGCGCCGGGCACCTGCACCTTCTACGGCACCGCCAACACCAACCAGATGGTGGTGGAGTTTATGGGGATGCAGCTTCCTGGCTCGTCCTTCATCCAGCCGGATGCGCCGCTGCGCCAGGCGCTGACTGAAGCCGCGGCTCGTCAGGTGACGCGTCTGACCGGGAACGGCAATGAGTGGATGCCAATGGGCAGAATGGTTGACGAAAAAGTCGTCGTCAACGGCATTGTCGCCCTGCTGGCAACCGGGGGATCAACTAACCACACCATGCACCTCGTAGCGATGGCGCGTGCGGCGGGCATCCTGATCAACTGGGATGATTTCTCTGATATCTCTGCCGTAGTGCCCCTGATGGCACGCCTGTACCCGAACGGTCCGGCAGACATCAACCACTTCCAGGCGGCCGGCGGCGTGCCGGTATTGATGCGTGAACTGCTGAAAGGCGGCCTGCTGCATGAAGATGTCAACACCGTGGCGGGCTTTGGCCTGCAGCGCTATACCCTCGAACCGTGGCTGAACAACGGCGAGCTGGACTGGCGCGATGGCGCGAGCGCATCGCTCGATGCGCAGGTCATTGCCACCATCGATAAACCGTTCTCTCACCACGGCGGCACGAAGGTGCTGAGCGGCAACCTCGGACGTGCGGTCATGAAAACCTCTGCCGTGCCGGAAGAGAACCAGATCATTGAAGCGCCTGCGGTCGTATTTGAAAGCCAGCATGACGTATTGCCGGCATTTGACGCGGGCCTGCTCGACAAAGATTGCGTGGTCGTCGTGCGCCATCAGGGGCCAAAAGCCAACGGGATGCCAGAATTACATAAACTTATGCCGCCACTTGGTGTATTATTGGACCGCCGTTTCAAAATTGCGCTGGTGACCGATGGACGCCTGTCAGGCGCATCAGGTAAAGTGCCTTCTGCTATCCATGTGACCCCGGAAGCCTACGACGGCGGTTTGCTGGCGAAAGTGCGCGATGGCGATATTATCCGCGTTAACGGCCAGACGGGCGAGTTAACCCTGCTGGTCGATGACGCCGAGCTGGCGGCACGTCAGCCCCATATTCCTGACCTGAGCGCATCGCGCGTGGGGACCGGACGCGAAATGTTCAGCGCGCTGCGTGAGAAACTCTCCGGTGCGGAGCAGGGCGCAACCTGTATTACGTTTTAAGACGACTTGATTTTAACGATCTGGCGAGAGAAAACTCTGATGAAAAACTGGAAAACAAGTGCAGAAGCAATCCTGACCACTGGCCCTGTCGTGCCGGTTATCGTGGTAAACAAGCTGGAGCACGCTGTACCGATGGCGAAAGCGCTGGTTGCGGGCGGCGTACGCGTTCTGGAAGTGACCCTGCGTACCGCATGCGCGATGGACGCGATCCGCGCTATCGCAAAAGAGGTGCCGGACGCGATTATCGGTGCGGGTACCGTTCTGAATGCACAGCAGCTGGCTGACGTAACCGAAGCGGGCGCCCAGTTCGCTATCAGCCCTGGCCTGACCGAGCCGCTGCTGAAAGCGGCAACCGAAGGTTCTATTCCTCTGATCCCAGGTATCAGCACCGTGTCTGAACTGATGCTGGGCATGGACTACGGCCTGAAAGAGTTTAAATTCTTCCCTGCGGAAGCCAACGGCGGCACCAAGGCGCTGCAGGCGATTGCGGGTCCTTTCTCTCAGGTTCGCTTCTGCCCAACCGGCGGTATCTCTCCTGCCAACTACCGCGACTACCTGGCGCTGAAGAGCGTGCTGTGCATCGGCGGTTCCTGGCTGGTGCCGGCGGACGCGCTGGAAGCCGGCGACTGGGATCGCATCACCAAGCTGGCTCGCGAAGCGGTTGAAGGTGCGAAGCAGTAAGCTCTTCGCAGCATGAAAAACGGGCCTTTTGGCCCGTTTTTTTTATCCTGCTATCTTAACGCTCGCAGCGGCTTCTTTCGCTCTCGCCACGGCGTCGTCAACATTATCCCCGGTGGCTAATGCCACGCCCAGACGACGGGTTCCCGCGATCTCCGGCTTGCCGAACAAGCGGACCTGCAGGCCTGCGCCCACGGCACCTTCTACGTTATCAAACGTCACGTTCTGGCTGATGAGCTGAGGCAGGATCGCTGCCGATGCCGACGGGCCGTACTGTCGAATGCCGCCAACGGGCAGGCCGAGGAAGGCGCGCACGTGCAGGGCGAACTCGGAGAGATCCTGCGAAATGAGCGTCACCATGCCGGTATCGTGCGGGCGAGGGGAGACTTCGCTGAAAATCACCTCGTCACCGCAGACGAAGAGCTCCACGCCGAACAGGCCGTAGCCGCCCAGCGCCAGTACGGTTTTGCGGGCGATCTCCTGCGCGCGCGACAGCGCCAGGGCGCTCATCTGCTGCGGCTGCCAGGATTCACGATAGTCGCCGTCTTCCTGACGGTGACCAATCGGATCGCAGAAGTGGACGCCGTCCACGGCGCTGACGGTCAGGAGGGTAATTTCAAAATCAAACTTCACCACGCCTTCAACGATAACCCGTCCGGCCCCGGCGCGACCGCCCTGCTGCGCGTAGTCCCAGGCGCGGTCCAGCGCGCTGCTGTCGCGGATATAGCTTTGCCCTTTACCGGACGAACTCATCACCGGCTTTATGATGCACGGGTAGCCAATTTCCTCCACGGCGTGAAGAAACTCGGTTTTGTCACCGGCAAAACGGTAGCTGGAGGTGGGGAGCTGGAGATCTTCCGCCGCCAGGCGACGAATGCCCTCCCGGTTCATGGTCAGCTTCGCGGCTTTCGCGCACGGAACAACGCGCTGGCCTTCCTGCTCTAGAGCGATCAGCGTATCTGTGGCGATGGCTTCGATTTCAGGCACCACGAAATGAGGCTGCTCTTTCGCAATAAGCGCGCGCAGCGCCTCACCGTCAAGCATGTTAATCACGCAGGCGCGATGGGCAACGTGCATCGCAGGGGCGTCGGGGTAACGATCCACGGCAATCACTTCAACACCCAGGCGCTGGCACTCGATGGCCACTTCTTTACCCAGTTCACCCGATCCCAACAGCATAACGCGCGTCGCGGCAGGACGCAGCGCAGTTCCTAAAAGAGTCATAATATTCCCCCTGAAAAAGTTGCGGGGAGTATAAACGAAAACGTTTGCGCGTGTCTTGTCAGGGACATCAGCGGCGTGCGGAAATTTGCGCTTCTTTAGCGCCAACAGACATTTCCTGACGTCTGCTCGCTTAGTCTGTGAAGCATATGCACTGCTAAGTGAGGGAAATCATGTCAGGCTGGTTAAATCAATTGCAATCCATGCTGGGTCAGAAAGCCGGGGCGTCTGGCGAGCAGGGGCTGAGCAAGCTGCTGGTGCCGGGCGCGCTCGGCGGGCTGGCGGGCCTGCTGGTCGCCAACAAGTCATCGCGCAAGCTGCTGGCAAAATACGGCACCGGCGCGCTGCTCGCGGGCGGGGGGGCCATTGCCGGGACCGTGCTGTGGAATAAATACAAGGATAAGGTACGTACCGCGCATCAGGACGAACCGCAGTACGGGCAGCACGTCTCGCCGCTGGATATCCGTACCGAAAGGCTCATTCTGGCGCTGGTGTTTGCCGCGAAAAGCGACGGGCATATCGACGACAGAGAACGCTCTGCAATAGAGGAACAGCTGCGTGAAGCCGGTGTTGAAGAGCAGGGCAGAACGCTGGTCGCGCAGGCCATTGAACAACCCCTTGACCCTCAGCGTCTGGCGCAAAGCGTCAAAAACGAGGAGGAGGCGCTTGAGCTTTACTTCCTGAGCTGCGCCGCCATCGATATCGACCACTTTATGGAGCGTAGCTACCTAAACGCGCTGGGCGATGCGCTGAAAATCCCTCAGGAGGTTCGGGAGGGCATCGAAAAGGATATTCAGCAGCAAAAACAGACGTTGCAGGGCGTGTAATTAACCCATGAGGCCACGTTTCGCTTGCATCATGCGTGGGTTTTGCCACCCTTATAGGGTGTAAAACTCATAAGTAAGATGACATGCCACCGAAAGCCCGACGTACTCCATATGCGATCGTTACGCATGGCGATACGCGTATAGACAATTATTACTGGCTACGGGACGATTCGCGTTCCGAGCCAGCCGTCCTCGACTATCTGCACGAGGAGAATGACTATGGCCGCAGGGTCATGGCCAGCCAGCAGGCGCTACAGGATAGGTTGCTGAAGGAGATGGTAGAGCGCGTTCCCCAGCGCGATGTCTCCGCGCCCTGGACCAAAAACGGTTACCGCTACCGCCATATCTATGAGCCAGGCAACGAATATCCCATCTACCAGCGTCAGTCGGTCCTGAGTGCCGAATGGGACGCGTGGGAAATTCTGCTTGATGCCAACCAGCGCGCCGCCCACAGCGAGTTTTATACGCTGGGCGGAATGTCAGTTTCTCCCGACAACGCCGTCATGGCCCTGGCAGAAGACTACCTCTCGCGCCGCCAGTACGGTCTGCGTTTTCGCAACCTTGAAACAGGGAACTGGTATCCGGAAATGCTGGATAATGTTTCACCGGATTTCGTCTGGGGAAATGATTCCGAAACGGTTTACTACGTTAAAAAGCATGCTTCAACGCTGCTGCCGTATCAGGTATGGCGGCATACCGTGGGCACGGCCTCTACGGATGATGAACTGGTTTACGAGGAGAAGGATGAAACGTTTTATGTCAGCCTGCACAAAACCTCTTCGCGCCACTATGTGATTATCCACCTCGCCAGCGCCACCACCTCTGAGGTCCTGCTGCTGGACGCGGAACTGCCGGATGCACAGCCGCTGTGCTTCCTGCCGCGTCGTAAAGATCACGAATACAGTCTGGATCACTTCCAGCACAGCTTTTACCTGCGCTCGAACCGGGAAGGTAAAAATTTTGGCCTGTACAAAACCAAAGTGCGCGACGAGCGGAAATGGGAAGTGTTAATTCCCGCGCGGGAACAGGTCATGCTCGAAGGGTTTACCCTCTTTACCGACTGGCTGGTGGTGGAGGAGCGCCAGCGCGGGCTGACCAGCATTCGGCAAATCAACCGCAAAACGCGAGAGGTGGTCGGGATTGCCTTTGACGATCCGGCCTACGTCACGTGGATTGGGTTTAACCCTGAACCCGAATCGTCGCGCCTGCGCTATGGCTATTCGTCCATGACCACGCCGGATACCCTGTTTGAGCTGGACATGGACACCGGCGAGCGCCAGGTGATTAAACAGGCTGAGGTAAAAGGATTCGATTCCGATAATTACCGCAGCGAACACCTGTGGGTTATCGCCCGGGACGGCACGGAAGTGCCCGTGTCGCTGGTTTACCACAAAGCGTACTTCAACAAAGGTAAAAACCCGCTTCTGGTATATGGCTACGGCTCCTATGGGTCCAGCATGGATGCAGATTTCAGCGGGAGCAGACTGAGCCTGCTCGATCGCGGCTTTGTGTTCGCTATTGCCCATATACGCGGCGGCGGAGAGCTGGGGCAGCAGTGGTATGAGGACGGTAAATTCCTGAAAAAGAAAAACACCTTCAACGACTATCTCGACGTCTGCGACGCGCTCATTGAGCAAGGCTATGGCGATCCGACACTCTGCTTCGGCATGGGCGGCAGCGCGGGCGGCATGCTGATGGGGACCGTCATCAATCAGCGCCCGGATCGCTTCAAGGGCATTGTCGCTCAGGTCCCGTTCGTGGATGTGGTAACGACCATGCTGGATGAATCTATTCCGCTGACCACCGGTGAATTCGAGGAGTGGGGTAATCCTCAGGATGAAACCTACTATCGCTACATGAAGGACTACAGTCCGTACGACAACGTTGAGGCAAAAGCCTATCCGCACATGCTGGTAACCACCGGCCTGCATGATTCACAGGTGCAATACTGGGAGCCGGCAAAATGGGTGGCGAAACTGCGTGAACTGAAAACCGACGATAATCTGCTGCTTCTCTGTACCGATATGGACTCGGGGCACGGCGGGAAGTCGGGGCGGTTTAAATCCTATGAGGGCGTCGCCCTGGAGTATGCCTTTTTGATTGGCCTGGCGCAGGATACGCTGCCAGGCCGGGCGGAAGGTCAGGCTTCACCGAGGTAGTGTCTCAGCGTCAGGCGAAGCTCCGGGCTCATTCTGTCGAGGTTGTTATACAGCCAGCGCAGGTAGCCCGGATCTTTATCCGCGACCTCTGACACCGGCTTCCCGCGGTATTTACCGAAGGTGAAGGTGGTCAGCAGCGCAGGGCGTCCCGTGATGGTCGCCATATCGTCTGGCGTCCAGCCGGACGTGTTCATAATGTCAATCAGCAGGGCGGCGGTGATGTAGCAGTCATACAGCGCGCGGTGATGATGCAGCCCCTCCGGCGTCCGGACGCTGAGCTTGCGGGATTTATACAGCGCCATATTGCTGTATTTAATCCCCGGCCAGAGGCGGCGCGCGAGCTTCATCGTACAGATCCATTCGCCGGGCATTTCCGGCAGCACCCGGCGATCGAAGCTGGCGTTGTGCGCCACATACCACGGGCTGCCGAAGTAGTGAGGGATGATCTCCTCAATCCACGGCTTATCCGCCACCATCGATTCCGTAATGCGGTGGATCGCCATTGCCTGCGGGCTAATCGGGCGGTCGGGGCGTACCAGGTGGCTCATTGGGTTAACTATCTTTCCGTCAATAACGTCGACAGAGGCCACTTCCACAATCCCGCCCTGGAGATCGCAAGTTTCGGTATCGATGACGCGCAGCATTGATCGCTCCTGACCATAAAACGCTTAGCCTAAAGGAATGATATCGCCTTGCCAACCCTGTCTGCCGAGAGAACCCGTCAATAACAGCTCGCCTTTATCCGCCCGGACAATCAGCTGGCCCTTTTCATCCCACAATGCGCTACCGCTGCGGGCGTTAGCCATTAACACCGCAATGGCGTATTTGTGGGCAAACCGCTGTAAGGTGCCGATCGACTGCCGCAGGTGATTCTCTCCTACCGCCTGAGAGCTGGTGAACAGCGTGGCCTGCGGATCGATGTTTGGCGATTCCGCATGCGGGTCGATAATGGTGAGCTGTTTGTCGCCGGGAATGAGGCTTGCACCGCTGCCCTGAGGATAGCGGCGGATGGTGTCGAGATGCGGCGTGAAGAGCGCGAGTCCTTTATGACGCTGGCCTTGCTGGAGGAGCGTCAGGCCGGCAATCACCGTAATGTTGCGCGATTGCGCAGCGTGAAGCAGAGGGGCAAGCTGCAGATCGTCTGGCGGTGCGGGCAAACCGGCTTCGCCGGGGCCTGTTAACGAGAGTTCTGGAAAAACCAGCAAATTGCACGCCTGTCGCGCCGCTTCGTCAATGAAGCGGAGATGGTGCGCTACGTGGTCATCTACGCTGAGGTGCTGCCCGCCATACTGGGCAGCGGCAATATTCCATCGTGACATCGTGACTTCCTTATACACTGAGTCGCTGAGATTTAAGAATACACCTAAGTTAATCAGGGTTTTCTTATCCTGCCATAATCCGTGTAAGGAAATGTAACGTGTCGTTAAGCTTACTTAACTTTCGGCTCGTAAGGTAGCCGCGAGAGGTTCACCGAGGCGAGACGGTGCGCAATCAGCCGCTCGCGGAACCAGTCGCGCAGGTGCGCGGGTTGTTCACGCTCGACGACTTCAGCCACGATGGGCATGTTGTAACGCTCTTTGAATGCAACGCCAGCGGCAGCGAGATCGACATTCACTTTATCCATCTCGTCCTGAGGAAGGGCGGCCAGATTGATCTTCATTACCTTCTCCTTTTTATGCGGCGGCAACGTTACCGCGATTGCACGACGATGACAAGCGGAGGCAGGATGATCCTCGACTCGCTTATTATACAGAGTTATTCTTTGCCATACAGGCATAACAAAAAGGAATGATTGTGATGGGTATCTCCTCGTCCCGCGCGGTTTGCGCGCTGGCTTTTCTTCTCTCATCGGCAATGACGCCCGCCGCGCTGGCGCATGCCCACCTTAAGCAGCAATCACCGGCCGCGGATTCTCACGTGGCTGCACCTCAGGCGCTGACGCTGAATTTCTCTGAAGGCGTCGAGCCCGCGTTTAGCGGCGTGGTGGTGACGGATGAAAAGCAGCAGGTGGTTAAAACGGGCGCCGTGACGCGGGATCAACACGATACGTCTCAGCTCACTATCCCACTGGATCAAACGCTTTCAGCCGGTACTTATCAGGTTGACTGGCACGTGGTTTCGGTTGATGGCCACAAAACCAAAGGCAGCTATCGCTTTAGCGTGAAATAACATGCTGGCATTACTTTATGTGGCGTTGCGCTTCATCCACTTTGGCGCGCTGATGCTGATGTTTGGCAATGCGCTCTACAGCGTCTGGTTTGCGCCTTCCTCTCTGCATCGCCTGATGTCGCGACGGTTTCAGACCCAGCAGAAAATCGCCGCCGCGATCGGCCTGGCCTCTGCGCTCCTGATGTTCGGGGTTCAGGGCGGGCTGATGGCTAACGGCTGGGCGGATGTGTTCAGCCCGGATATCTGGCGCGCCGTGCTGGGGACGCAGTTCGGCAGCGTCTGGCTATGGCAAATCGTTCTGGCTGTCATCACGGTGGGGGCGGCATGGCTTGCCCCGCTAAAGGGGGCGCGCATGCTGTTGCTCGCTATGGGGCAGCTCGTGCTGCTCGCAGGGGTAGGGCATGCCGCAATGAACGAAGGGGCCACCGGCGCGCTTCAGCGCCTCAACCATGCCGTTCACCTGCTTTGCGCCGCGACCTGGCTGGGGGGCCTGCTGCCGCTGCTGTTCTGCATGCATCTGGCGAAAGGGCGCTGGCAGACGGCTGCCATCTACACCATGATGCGCTTTTCGCGCGTGGGGCATTACGCCGTCGCGGGCGTGGTGCTGACCGGCGTTATCAACGCGCTGTTTATCCTGGGGATCCACGTTCCCTGGCAGACGGGCTACGTCCAGTATCTGTTGTTCAAATGTGCGCTGGTGGCATTGATGGTGGTAATTGCGCTGGCGAATCGGTATTTTCTGGTGCCACGGTTTCGTCCGGGAGCCGGGCGGGCACAGCAGATTTTTATCAGAATGACACAGGCAGAAGTGGTGCTAGGCGCGCTGGTGCTGGCAACGGTCAGCCTGTTCGCGACCTGGGAACCGTTTTGACAAGGTTAAAATCATATGAAAAAGACAGTACTTTCTCTCTTATTACTGGCCTGCACGGGTAGCGCATTCGCTGCGCCACAGGTGATAACCGTCAGCCGTTTTGAAGTTGGCAAGGATAAATGGGCGTTCAATCGTGAAGAGGTGATGCTGACCTGCCGTCCGGGACACGCGCTGTATGCGATCAACCCCAGCACGCTGGTGCAGTACCCGTTAAACGACACCGCCGAGCAGCAGGTGGCCAGCGGTAAAAGCAGCGGACAGCCGATAAGCGTCATTCAGATTGACGACCCGGCAAATCCGGGACAGAAGATGAGCCTGGCTCCCTTCATTGCGCGCGCAGATAAGCTCTGCTAGCGTTCTGGTTTCCAATAAAAAACCGCAGATGCTGGCGAAAGCACTGCGGTTTTTTACTTTAAATGATGCTCTGACGCTTTTTTTCAGGCCGCTTTAGCTGTGGACTGGAAAACCTGGCGTCGTCATCTATTCTTAAAAGGCAAGGCGATTTAGCCTGCATTAATGCCAACTTTTAGCGCACGGCTCTCTCCCAAGAGCCATTTCCCTGGACCGAATACAGGAATCGTATTCGGTCTCTTTTTATCTGTATGAAAGCTAACGAGTAATTCCTTCGCAGACTTTCTAACAGGGAGCACATCCTGTGCCTCGCCATCAAACATAACACAACACAGCGGGCGGAAGTCCAGCCCTTTTTGCCTGTTTTGTTAAATAATTGTGTATAGCTAACGAAAGTCGCTGCCCGGGCTAAAAGCGAGATTTCATTGACGCTTCTATTTCGTCGAGCAGTTCGAAGCGGCGGCGATATTCGGCGCGCTTTTTACTGGCGATCTCTTCGAGCGACTTGCGCTCCATCTGCAGCGGCAGCTGCCAGCGGAAAGCGGAGAGCTTTTTGCCTTCGATAGAAGCCCAAAATTCATCGTAGCTGGCGTGGAAGTGGCGGCCTTTGCTCAGGCGATAGCGCAGCGCGCGGAAGATGTGCCCTTCATCGCTGACGGCATAAATGGCCTTGATGCCGGAGAGCGTCGCCAGCTGGAACAGGATCTCCATCAGCACGCGCTTGGGGAACAGACCGTGGCAGGCGCGGGTTGCCAGCTTGATCGTATCGCGGGATACGCTGCGGCGCGGGCCCTGCAGGCCACCGATAATCAGAACGGACTGGCCGTTTTCACGCGCGACGCAAAAGGTCAGGCTGGCAAGCAGGGTATTTTCGCTGTCGCGCAGCCACAGCGTGCATTCCCCCTCGCGCTCCGCTTTGCTGGCATTCATGGCGTTGACGTTATAGGTAACGCCATCTTTGGCATGGAACTCAACGATAGACCGCTCTGTCGGGCCGGTTAACGCATTGACCAGATCGGCGTCCTTCAGAGAGTCAATCCACTGGTAGTGGTGAATGATGGCGTCTGCGCGCGCGTTGGCGTTCATGCCACGCATCAAATACTGGCGGTGGGTTTTGCTTGGGAGCGTGATCTGCGACGCCAGCAGCCGATCAAAATCGTCGCGGCGGGAGAGGGCGTCCAGCATACGGTGCGTGGAGGACCAGAAGAGCATCGAGCGTAACCAAAACTTCAGTCGATACTCGCGTTTTTGCCAGATTGGGCCTGGAACGCGTTTCCCTTTCACCAGATCGGAAATGATAGTTGTTCGATGCGCTGATGATACATCGTTTGGCAGGCGCGAATTGGACACGTGAAAACCTCAGATTTTATGCGATGCATATTTTAGGGGGCATGCAAGAGCGGATTAATACATATGAAATCTTTATTTATCCCTAGTTTACTATTTGTTTAACTTTGTAAATAGCACCGCTACGCTGAATTTTTTCTGTAGCCGCTATACTCCAGAGAGGAGGCTTTATGTATCAGCGAATTGATGGCGGGAAGTGGCGTCACGTCTGGGTTGTGAGCGATATACACGGCTGCTACCAGTGGCTTATGGATGAACTCAAGCGCCGGCATTTTAGTCCTTACGAGGATTTGCTTATCTCGGTGGGGGATCTCATCGATCGCGGGCCGGACAGCGTTAAATGCCTTGAGCTAATGAATGAAGCGTGGTTTTGTGCGGTACGCGGAAATCATGAGCAAATGGCGCTCGACAGCCTGCAGGGTAATGACGTTGCCCTCTGGACGATGAACGGCGGAATATGGTTTGCACGCCTTGAGCATGAACAGCAGAAGCGGGCGCGCACCTTACTCGAGGCTTGCCGCAGTTTGCCGCATATTATCGAAATAACCTGCGCTAACGGCCTGAACGTCATCGCGCACGCTGACTATCCTGCCGCTGAATATGAATGGAACAAACCCGTGAGCGCACGCCGCGTACTGTGGGATAGAGACCGGTTAACGGGCTTTATGGCGGGTAAAGGGCAGGGGATTGGCGGAGCTGACCATTTCTGGTTTGGGCATACGCCCGTGGATAAGCGTTATGATTTTGGCAATCTGCACTACATTGATACCGGCGCTGTCTTCGATGGTTACTTTACGCTTGCCCAGCTGCAATAATAAATAACCCGCCTTCGGGCGGGTTCTTTTTAGATCATGCAAGGCGCATGACCCAGGCATCGGTGCTACTATCGTAGTGCTTACGGTATAGAACGGAATGTTCGCCATCAAGAATTGCCGGGACGCTGGTATCGTCGTCCCAGGCATCCAGTTGCATGCACAAATCCGGGTCGGATTTGCAGGGAATACTTAACGTTCGATCGCCCTGTGCTTCGCCGCGCAGTTCTGCGTCGTCGATTTCAAAAGCGCCAATACGCACGCTGGTTTTCGTCATAGTGCTCTCCGGGTTTGGTGTCAAAATCTGGTATGACCAGTATGGCCACCCATTTTTGATCCTAGACAAGGAGCGCGAAAGCGCCAGTAAAAAAGTGCGCTTTTTTCAGTCCGTGCGATCGTTACCGGTAAACAGACGTCCGTCTCTCACCAGCTCGCGCGGGTAGCTGTTTTTTAGCCGCGACCCCACCTTTTTCGCCAGCCCCAGCGGATATCCCTGATACGTCACGATCGCTTCATCCTGCTGCGGCGTGCTTTCAGGGTATACGTCGCGCCCGCGATACCACTCCTCGGCCTCCTGATGCGTCAGGGCAAAAGTGTTTTCGCTTCCGGCCAGGGCTATGACGGCCTCGTGCTGCCAGCGATAGCCTTTGTTGTGAACCTCCGCCAGACGAATACCCAGACGGGAAAAGCGCACTTTGCCAATCAGCGGTTCGATATGGCTCGGGAAAAGCCAGATCTCCTTGTCACGCGTCCAGAGACGCAGGCTGTCGTCCCAGTTCAGGCCAACCTTGCCGGCGGCGGTTTCCGCCTGCGCGGCTTCGCGGCCCTTAAGCGGCGTAAACGGGAACTTGCCCACCCTGAACGTCGGTGCGGGCAGCGGATCGATCGCGCAGGTTTTGCGCAGGCGGGCCACAAAGAATCCTTCGCAATCGTAAATCTGCGGGAAAACGTGCAGGAATCCTTCCGGCGTGACGGCCTCTTTTGCCGTGTCGAAAAGATCGTTCAGAGGCAGGATCTCGACGGCATCCGGATACTGCGCCTTCAGCCACAGGCAGACGTCCTCGTTTTCATCGCGGTTTAGGGTACAGGTTGAATAAACCAGCGTACCGCCAGGCCTCAATGCATGAAACGCGCTGTCGATCAGCTCGCGCTGGGTGGCGGCGATGTCCAGATTACTTTCTGTCGACCAGTTTTTTAACGCATCAGGATCTTTACGCACCACGCCTTCACCCGAGCACGGTGCATCCAGCAGGATTGCGTCAAAGGCTTCCGGCAGGGCGGCGCCAAAGACGCGGCCGTCAAAGTGGGTCAGGGCAACGTTATGTATCCCGCAGCGGCTGATGTTGGCGTGCAGCACCTTGACGCGGCTGGCGGAAAACTCATTGGCGAGGATAGCGCCTCGGTTGCCCATGCGTGCGGCGATCTGCGTGGTTTTCGACCCCGGCGCGGCGGCGACGTCCATCACCCGCTCAGGTGCGTTATCATCCGCAAACAGCGCGGCGACCGGCAGCATGGAGCTGGCTTCCTGAATATAAAACAGTCCGCTCAGGTGTTCGGCGGTGCTGCCCAGCGGCAGGGCGTCGTCGTCTTCACGCTCGATCCAGAAACCCTCTTCACACCAGGGCACCGGCGTGAGCTGCCAGCGATAGGGCGATACCAGCGTCAGAAAATCGGCAACGCTAATCTTCAGCGTGTTAACGCGAATGCTGCGGCGCAACGGCCGCTGACACGCGGCGATAAAATCGTCGAAGGAGAGATGAGAAGGAAGCGCCTCGCGCATTTGCGCCAGGAATTGTTCAGGAAGATATACGGAGTTTTGAGCCACGGGCACACCACAGGGAAAATTTCAGGTGCGCAGTGTAGCATAAAGGCTCCGGCGCGTTTACACCGGAGCCTTGCAGATTAACGCGGCAGGGCGGTTCCCCACTCGCGCCACTCTTTCGGTTCGCTTTCGAGCAGCAGGAAGTGTTTACCCGGCTGCGCCTTCGGCGCCAGCGGCGTACCCGGCGGTGTCGCAAAGGCGATGCCGCCGCGAATGAACTGGTTGAAGGTCCCGGTTTTCACTACCCCTCCGGTCAGGCCGAAGTCCAGCGAATAGCCGGATGCCAGCCAGAACACCGAGTTGTTTCTCACCAGGTGCTGGTAGCGCTCGCTGATGCGCAGCGCCACCATCACGCGGTCTGACAGCGTGCCCAGGTTCAGGCCCGTTACCGTCCCCACTTCGATACCGCGGAACAGCACCGGCGTACCGATGGCCAGGCCACCCGCTTCCGGTACTTCCACCACGATGCTCAGGCCGTCAAGATAGCGTGAGTCAGTGATCGTAGCTTCCTGCAGCTCGAAATCACGGCGTGCGTTGCCGCGTCCCGGCTCGACGTTAATGTACGGCTGCAAAATGGTGTCGAGATGCTCAACGCCTGCGGCAGAAATCTGCGGCGTCACCACCGAGAAACGTGAGCCCGACCGGGCAAAGGTCTGAACGTATTCAGGGTAGAGCACGGCCGTGGCCTGCACTTCGTTGCGCGCCGTGATCAGCGTCAGCTTCTGGATCTGCCCGATATCAATGCCCAGATAGCGAATCGGCATTCCTTCGGCCAGCTTGCCTGCATCGAAAGCGTGCAGGGTAATCTGTCCGCCCACCGCGCGCGCCGCAGTTTCTGACGGGAAGAGGATTCGCTTGTCGCCCTTGCGCATATTGCCGCCCGCGCCGGGCAGATTATCGAAGCTAATTGCGCCGCGCAGCGCACGGGAGAGAGGGGAGGCCTGGACGGTTAGCCCGCTGCCGTTCAGCTGGACCTTCGCGCCGCCTTCCGCCCAGAAAACGCTGTTTGGAGTAAGCAGCTTGCGATATTCCGGCTTGATGTGCAGTTCGATATCAAACGCATCCGCGCGAGGACGCACGGTGATCACTTCGCCCACCTCGAACTTGCGGTAGAGCACGACGGAGCCCGCCTGCACGTCCGGCAGCGTTTCGGCACTTAACGTCAGCGTGGTGGTCGGCAGGTCGCTCAGGCTGTTTTCAATCGCCTTGTCCAGATTGGCATACAGCGGATAGGTGTCGCGCAGCGGGCCTTTGTTGCCTGGCAGGATGCGTATCCCGCCGTTGACCCATTCGCTGGCGCTGGCCCCGAGGAACTCCACGCCGTCCAGACCGACCTTCACGTCGACGCGGCTGTTGACGACAAACTTGCTGTCGCCATGCACCAAATCGCTGTACTGCGGATCGATGGCCGCAGAGAAGGAGACGCCTTTCTCGGACAGCTTGCGATCGAGCACCTGTCCAACCTGCACGCCGTGCAGGATGAGCGGCTGCCCGGCCTCAATCCCGTAACTTTCCGGAGCGGTCAGCGTGACCGTCAGCACGCCGGGTTTTTGCAGAAGTGCTTTATCCGCCGGGGCGATGACGAAATTATTGCTCGGGGGACCTTCGCCTGGAATAAGCTCAAAGGTGCTGCCGGTCAGCAGGCTGCTGATGCTGGCGTCGCTAAGCGAGAGCTTTGGACTGCGCATTTCAATGCGCGTTTTCTCGCGAAGCAGATCCACCACGCTCGGATCGACGGTCATTTCCCCGGTCACAGACCCGCCGGGGTTGAGCGTCATTTTGGTCAACTGGCCGACCTCAAGCCCCTGGTACATCAGCGGGGTTGAACCCGCTTTCAAGCCCTTGGCGCTGGGCAGGGCGAGCTTCACAATCACGCCCCGCTGGCTGTGGGCCAGATCCGCATACAGCCCAAAGGTGTCATCGGCAGTGGCTGGATTTGAGCCTTCAGGCGAATCGAAAGCGATCGCACCGTTGACCAGCGCGGCCAGGCTTTCGAGCTTCACTTTTGCACCGCTCAGGCTCAGGTCGGCATCTACGCCTGAAACGTTCCAGAAGCGGCTGCCTTTCTTAACCAGATTGGTGAAGCGGCGTTCGATCAGCACGTCGATGGTGACACCCTGTTTATTCGGGTTAATTGCGTAGTCATAGACGCGGCCAACCGGGATCTTGCGGAAATAGACCAGCGATCCGCTGTTCAGAGAGCCAAGGTCGGGCGCCTGCAGGTGGATCATCAAATCGCCGTTGTTCAGCCGGTATTTAGGTTGCGTATCCAGGGCGACAAAGTGATCCTGCGGTTCACCTTTGCCCGGCATCATGCCGATGTAGTTACCGCCCACGAGCGCGTCTAGTCCGGAGACACCGGCCAGAGAGGCTTTAGGCGTCACCAGCCAGAACTGCGTTTCGCTGCGCAGGGCATCCTGCATGTCAGATTTAATGCTGACGCGCACCTGAATTTTGTTAAGCCCTTTTCCAAGGGAGATGTCCTGGACCGTACCCACTTCAACCCCCTGGAAGCGAACCGGGGTTCGCCCGGCGACGATGCCGTCGGCGGTCTGGAAATCAATGGTGACGGTACTTCCGCGATCTTCATAGCTCGTCCAGATAAGCCAGCCTGCAATCATCAGCGCGATGACAGGCAGCAACCAGAATGGCGAAATGCGGCGTTTTGTTTTAATTCTCGCTTCAGTCGGCGAAGCGGGCGTTTCCTGACTCATGTGCATCCCAAAGTAAGCGGCTATCCAGCCATTCCACAGCAAGAATAGTCAATATCACCGCAGAGCCGAAATAAAAAGCCGCGGGTCCCATTGTAAAAGCAAGTAACTGGTCGCGGTTAATCAGCGACATCATCAATGAAATGACGAACAGATCCAACATCGACCAGCGGCCAATCCAGGTAACGAATCTCAAGAGCAGAATGCGGGTGCGTAAGCCCTGCTCGCATTTAAAGTGAATGCTGATAAGCAGGGTAAACATCACCACCACTTTCGTAAACGGCACCAGGATACTGGCGATAAAGACAATTGCGGCTACCCCGATGTTACTGTGTCCGAGGGAGATGATCCCGGAAAGGATAGTATCTTCCTGACGCGCACCATTCACGTAAATTATGGAAATCGGCAGTACGTTGGCAGGGATCAGGAACACCAGCGAAGCAATCAGCGCCGCCCAGCACTTTTGCAGGCTGTTATTGCGTCGGTGCCTTAGTGGGATATGGCAGCGCGGGCAGCGGCCGCGGGCATCCGGCAGCCCGGTATAATGACATCCCAGACAGACCCGCAGGTTTTCATTCGGACGCGTGGCAGGGCGCTGCGGGTAAAATCGTTCCCATAGCTGTTCCACATTGAGATGGATCAGGGTGAGAATGCTTAATAATACCAACGATATAAAGGCGAAAAGGCCAATGCCGGGCTGTAAAAACGCGTAGTCCTGCACCTTGATTGACGCGACGCCTACGCCTACCAGATAGATGTCCAGCATGACCCACTCTTTCAGCTTGTCCAGCATCAGCAGGACGGGGCGCAGGTTCATTCCGAGAATGTTGCCAAACCACAGATAGGCTATCGCGGCGACCAGCACCAGCGGCGCGCCGACGGTGCAGAACAGCACCATTGCGGCCGTTAGGGGATCCCCCTGACGCGTCATTTGCCAGATGCCCTGCAAAACGTTGGCATCAATACGTACCCCCAGCAGGTAGAGCTTTAGCAACGGCTCGCTCCACGCAAACGGCATAAGCAGAAGCATGGTGACCGCCATAGCGGCGAGCCGGGTTAATGACCAGTCGCGCCCGTCGCGGATTTTTGCATCGCAGCAGGGACAAAAGGCACTTTGATGCGATTTCATCTTCGGCAACATAAAAAGCGTATCGCACTGAGGGCAACGCTGATAATGTGCACGCGGCAGGGCTTCACTTACCGTATGGATGGTGATTTTTTTGGTCGGCGTAATGTGGTTTGTTTTTAAGGCCATCAGCTGCGCATAGATAAGTATTGTTAGAAGTTATAATAACTCATGATCTGATTCATCTTGAGCATGAGCGCATTTAATGCTTATTTTAATAGGCTATGCGGTAATTTTGTAAGACAACTAAGTGATTGAAGAATGAACAAAACAGAATTCTACGCGGATCTCAACCGCGATTTTAAGGCATTGATGGCGGGTGAAACCAGCTTCTTAGCCACTCTGGCAAATACTAGCGCATTACTGTTTGAGCGTCTGTCCGACGTGAACTGGGCCGGTTTTTATCTTCTTGAAGGCGAAACGCTGGTGTTAGGGCCCTTCCAGGGCAAACTCGCCTGCGTGCGTATCCCCGTTGGGCGCGGCGTGTGCGGTACTGCCGTTGCAACCAATGAAGTCCAGCGCGTGGAAGACGTGCACGCATTCGACGGGCACATTGCCTGCGATGCGGCCAGTAATTCTGAGATCGTTCTTCCGCTGGTGGTGAAAAATCAGATTATTGGCGTTCTGGATATCGACAGTACGGTCTTCAGCCGCTTTACGGCAGAGGACGAACACGGGTTGCGCGAGCTGGTGTCTAACCTTGAAAGCGTGCTGACAGTAACCGATTATCACAAATTCTTTGCGAGCGTCGCAGGATAATCAACGGATAACGTAGCATTTACTGATAGCGTCATTATAATGTCGCCTGTTCATGCCTGCGCTTGTTGGCAACGTCCGTTGTAATCAGGAAATTTCATGGAAAATCAACCTAAGTTGAATAGCAGTAAAGAAGTTATCGCATTTCTGGCCGAGCGTTTCCCGCAGTGCTTTAGCGCTGAAGGCGAAGCTCGTCCCCTGAAAGTCGGTATTTTTCAGGATTTGGTGGCGCGCGTTGAGGGGGAAATGAACCTCAGCAAAACTCAGCTTCGCTCCGCCTTACGTCTTTATACTTCAAGCTGGCGCTACCTGTACGGTATTAAAGCCGGTGCAACCCGTGTCGATCTCGACGGTAACCCTTGTGGTGAACTCGACGAGCAGCACGTTGAGCACGCGCGCAAACAGCTTGAAGAAGCCAAAGCACGCGTTCAGGCACAGCGTGCCGAACAGCAAGCGAAAAAACGTGAAGCCGCTGCGGCAAACGGCCAGGAAGACGCGCCTCGTCGCGAGCGCAAGCCACGTCCTGCACCGCGCCGTAACGAGAATAACGATCGTAAACCGCGTGCTGACAAACCAGCAGCAGCTAAAGCCCCTCGCGCACCTCGTGAAGAGCCGCGCCACACCCCAGTGTCCGACATCAATGCGCTGAGCGTTGGTCAGGCTCTGAAGGTCAAAGCGGGTAACAACGCAATGGATGCCACCGTAATGGAAATCACCAAAGATGGCGTTCGTGTACAGCTGACTTCTGGTATGTCAATGATTGTACGCGCAGAACACTTGTTGTTCTGAAACGGAGGCCAAGCCTGGCATGAACACTTTTTTTAAGCTCACCGCGCTGGCGGGTCTGTTTGCTATAACAGGCCACGCTTTCGCAGTGGACGATATCACGCGTGTTGATCAAATTCCGGTACTCAAGGAAGAGACACAGCACGCGACGGTGAGTGAGCGCGTGACGTCGCGCTTCACTCGTTCGCACTATCGTCAGTTCGATCTCGATCAGGCCTTCTCGGCCAAAATCTTTGACCGCTATCTGAACTTGCTGGATTACAGCCATAACGTACTGCTCGCCAGCGATGTCGAGCAGTTCGCAAAACGCAAATCCGATGTGGGTGATGAGCTACGATCCGGCAAGCTGGACCTGTTCTACGACCTGTATAACCTGTCGCAAAAACGCCGTTTTGAACGTTACCAGTATGCGCTGAAGGTCCTGGAACGTCCGATGGACTTTACCGGCAACGACACCTTTAATCTGGACCGCAGTAAAGCGCCCTGGCCGAAAGATGAAGCCGAGCTGAATGCGCTGTGGGACGGAAAAGTTAAGTATGACGAACTGAGCCTTAAGCTGACGGGCAAAGACGAAAAAGAGATCCGTGACACGCTCACCCGCCGTTACAAATTTGCTATTCGTCGTCTGGCGCAGACAAACAGTGAAGATGTCTTCTCACTCGCAATGACAGCGTTTGCTCACGAAATCGACCCACACACCAACTATCTCTCCCCGCGTAACACCGAACAGTTCAATACTGAGATGAGCCTCTCTCTTGAAGGTATCGGCGCGGTGCTGCAGATGGACGATGACTACACGATCATCAACTCGATGGTTGCAGGTGGCCCGGCGTCGAAAAGCAAGGCCATCAGCGTCGGCGACCGCATTGTGGGCGTAGGTCAAACCGGACAGAACATGGTCGATGTGATCGGCTGGCGTCTGGACGATGTGGTTGCGCTGATTAAAGGCCCGAAAGGCAGCAAGGTTCGCCTGGAGATCCTGCCCGCAGGCAAAGGCACCAAAACCCGTATTGTTACCCTGACGCGTGAGCGTATCCGCCTGGAAGACCGCGCGGTGAAAATGTCGGTGAAAACCGTGGGTAAAGAGAAGGTCGGTGTGCTTGATATTCCTGGCTTCTACGTTGGTTTGACTGACGATGTCAAAGTGCAGCTTCAAAAGCTTGAGAAACAGAACGTCAGCAGCGTAATTATCGATCTGCGCAGCAATGGCGGCGGGGCGTTGACCGAAGCGGTTTCCCTGTCTGGCCTGTTTATCCCGTCTGGCCCGGTGGTTCAGGTGCGCGATAACAACGGCAAAGTGCGCGAAGATGCTGATACCGACGGCGTGGTCTATTACAAAGGCCCGCTGGTGGTCTTAGTCGATCGTTTCAGTGCGTCTGCGTCTGAAATCTTTGCCGCAGCAATGCAGGACTATGGCCGCGCGCTGATCGTCGGTGAACCGACGTTCGGTAAAGGGACCGTCCAGCAGTACCGTTCTCTGAACCGAATCTACGACCAGATGCTGCGTCCGGAATGGCCTGCCCTGGGCTCTGTCCAGTACACCATTCAGAAATTCTACCGCGTGAATGGCGGCAGTACGCAGCGTAAAGGCGTGACGCCGGACATCATGATGCCAACCGGCACGGAAGAGACGGAAACGGGCGAGAAGTTTGAAGATAACGCGCTGCCGTGGGATAGCATCAATGCCGCGACCTACGTGAAAGCGGGTGATATGAAGCAGTTTGGTCCTGAATTGCTGAAAGACCATAACGATCGCATCGCGAAAGATCCGGAATTCCAGTACATCATGAAGGACATTGCGCGTTTCAATGCCCTGAAAGAAAAACGGAATATCGTCTCTCTTAACTACGCTCAGCGTGAGAAAGAGAATAACGAAGACGACGCAACGCGTCTGGCGCGTGTCAACGACCGCTTCAAACGCGAAGGTAAGCCTCTGCTCAAGAAACTGGACGATCTGCCAAAAGATTACCAGGAGCCGGATCCGTACCTGGACGAGACGGTGCATATTGCCCTCGACCTGGCGAATCTCGAAAAAGATAAGCCTGCCGTACAGCCCGCTCCGGCAAAATAATCTCTCAACAGGCACAAGAAATTGTGCCTGTTTTTTTTAGTTCTGCCTCCTCCCGTCAATCAGACTTTCAATTGTGTAAAGTTGTGTCTTTCTGGTGACTTACGCACCTTGAATCCTTGAAAATAACCACAATACCCATACGATGTGGGTAATCGCATAGTGCGCTTTGTTAAACTGAGGTTAAAAGAAAATTATGATGCGAATCGCGCTCTTCCTGCTCACCAACCTTGCGGTGATGGTGGTATTCGGGCTTGTGCTAAGCCTGACGGGAATTCAGTCGAGCAGCGTTCAGGGTCTGTTGATTATGGCGCTGCTGTTTGGTTTTGGTGGCTCGTTCATTTCACTGCTGATGTCGAAATGGATGGCGCTTAAATCAGTTGGCGGTGAAGTTATTGAACAGCCGCGTAACGATATGGAACGCTGGCTGATGAATACGGTGGCTCAGCAATCCCAGCAGGCCGGGATCGCCATGCCGCAGGTCGCCATTTACCATGCGCCGGACATCAACGCCTTCGCGACCGGTGCGCGTCGTGACGCGTCTCTGGTTGCCGTCAGCACCGGTCTGCTGCAGAACATGAGCCGTGACGAAGCCGAAGCGGTTATCGCTCACGAAATCAGCCATATCGCCAATGGTGACATGGTGACCATGACCCTGATCCAGGGCGTGGTGAACACCTTCGTTATCTTCATTTCCCGAATTCTGGCGCAGATTGCGGCAGGATTTATGAGCGGTAACCGTGACGAAGGCGAAGAGAGCAACGGTAACCCGCTGATCTACTTCGCGGTGTCGATGGTGCTGGAGCTGGTGTTTGGTATTCTGGCAAGCATCATCACCATGTGGTTCTCCCGTCACCGTGAATTCCACGCTGACGCGGGCTCTGCGAAACTGGTTGGTCGTGAGAAGATGATCGCCGCGCTGCAGCGTCTGAAAACCAGCTACGAACCGCAGGAAGCGAGCAGCATGATGGCCTTCTGCATCAACGGTAAGTCGAAATCGCTGAGCGAGCTGTTCATGTCTCACCCGCCGCTGGATAAACGTATCGAAGCGCTGCGCAGTGGGGAATACCTGAAGTAACGCTTCAACTAACAGCAAGGCCGGGCAGAATAAACGCTGCCCGGCTTTTTTTATGCCTGCGCGCGGGGCTGGGTGACGCGCAGCCCGCTGACGATCGCGGCGAGGGTTGCGAGCGTTCCCGCAGTCAGGAGCGCAACGTGATTGCCGTTTTGCCCCGCGAGGTTAAACATCAGCGCGACAAGTGCAGCACCGGTGCTTTGCCCGAGCAGGCGCGCCGTCCCCAGCATGCCGCTGGCACCGCCGCTGCGGTTGCGCGGCGCGGAGGTAATGATGGTGTGGTTATTCGGGGACTGGAACAGGCCGAATCCCGCCCCGCACAGCATCATGCGCCAGATAATATCCAAATCCGTGGGTGAGGACGGAAGCAATGCCAGTGCAAAAAGCCCGGTCGCCATCACGATCAGCCCCAGTGCCCCCAGCAGTCCAGCATGTACCCGCTCAATTAAATAGCCTGCCAGCGGGGCCATGACCATCGTCGCCAGCGGCCAGGGCGTTAACAGCAGCCCGGTTTCAACCTCTGAACGACCTATTACGCTTTGCAGGAAGAAGGGCAGGGATACCAGCGCCAGCATCTGGGCGCAGAACGAGCTGATGGACGTACAAATAGAAAGTGAGAAGAGAGGAATACGCAGTAAATCAACGGGTAGCAGCGGCACGGGCAAGGAGAGCTGGCGGCGCACAAAGATGAAGCCAATGACCAGCAGCGCGACAAGCTCAGCCCCGGTAAGCAGAAGAGACTGGCCCTGCGCAAAGCCGCTCAGGGCGGTGATCAGCAGGCCAAACGTCAGGGCATTCATCACCGCGCTCGGCAGGTCAAAGCGCGGCATCGCGCTTTTAGAGCCGTTTGCCGGCAAATAGCGAAGAGCAAAGAAGATCGCCACGATACCCAGCGGAACGTTGATGGCAAACAGCCATTGCCATGACGCAACCGAGAGAATGGCCGCAGCAATTGTTGGCCCGGCGGCTGAAGAGACGGCCACAATAAAGGAGTTAATCCCCATCCCCCGGCCAAGCTGGCGCTGCGGATAAATTAAGCGGATCAGTGCAGTGTTGACGCTCATTAGCGCTGCACCGCCAAATCCTTGCAAAATGCGGGCAACCGTCAGCGTATGCAGGGAGTCTGATAGGGCGCAGAAAAGCGAGGTTAAGGTAAATACAGCCAGCCCGCACTGGTAGACCCGGCGGTAGCCAAACATGTCGCCCAAAAAAGAGAGGGACAGGAGGGAAACGACAATGGCGATCTGGTAAGCATTCACGATCCAGATAGAACTGGCGGGTGAAGCATGAAGGTCGCTGGCGATGGTTGGCAGGGCAACGTTGGCGATAGCGCCGTCCAGAACGGCCATTGAAATGCCGATAACGATCGTAGCGATAGCGCCGTAACGCTGGGGTAACGGCAGGCCATCGGTAAGGTTTTTTTCCATGCTGGGTGAAATGCTCAAGGTGAAATTATTCTCAGGGTAACTATTTTAGCATCGTTAATTCGGTTTTATGTCGCAGATTTGTAACGAAGTAAACGAGGATTGATTGCAGGCAGCATGGCGGGAAATTATAATAAAAACCGGTTCTGATTTTTATAAAACACTCTCCATGAGGTGATAAATGGCAATTGCAGATTTGGATAAGCAGCCAGATTCTGTTTCTTCCGTGCTGAAGGTGTTTGGCATCTTACAGGCGCTCGGGGAAGAGCGTGAAATTGGTATTACAGAGTTATCGCAGCGTGTGATGATGTCAAAGAGCACCGTTTATCGCTTTTTGCAGACCATGAAGTCGTTGGGTTACGTTGCGCAGGAAGGGGAGTCCGAAAAATACTCTCTGACGTTGAAACTCTTCGAATTAGGTGCCCGTGCACTGCAAAACGTCGACCTGATCCGCAGCGCCGATATTCAGATGCGCGAACTTTCTCGCCTGACCAAAGAGACGGTCCACCTGGGCGCGCTGGATGAAGACAGCATTGTTTACATTCATAAAATTGACTCGATGTATAACCTGCGTATGTACTCGCGCATCGGTCGTCGCAACCCGCTGTACAGCACCGCTATTGGTAAGGTTCTGCTGGCATGGCGTGACCGTGAAGAAGTCGAACAGATCCTCGAAGGCGTAGAGTACAAGCGCAGCACCGAGCGCACCATTACCAGCACCGAGGAGTTGTTAACGGTTCTCGATAAGGTGCGCGAGCAGGGATATGGTGAAGACAACGAAGAGCAGGAAGAAGGCCTTCGCTGCATCGGCGTTCCCGTGTTCGACCGTTTTGGCGTTGTGATCGCGGGGCTGAGTATTTCATTCCCGACGCTGCGCTTCTCCGAGGAGCGCCTGCACGAGTATGTTGCTATTCTCCATACCGCCGCGCGTAAAATTTCTGAGCAGATGGGCTACAACGATTATCCGTTCTAAACCCTGTTAAGAAAAAAAACGCCGCAATCGTTGCGGCGTTTTTTGTTAATCAGAAACAGTGCCGGTCAGCCATTATCTACCACGACGGACGTTTTACGCAGTACCGGACAGTTGGTTAACCCAATGATGCCGCTATCGGAATGCAGGTACTGGGCGGTACTGGTGCCTTGTGCGGTTAGATATTTACACTGGATACCTAATCCAGCGGCATTTTCAGTGCTTCCCACAAGCACGCCGTATCCGGTTAAAAGAAGGCCAATCCAGACGATAGCCAGAGCAAGAATAGTGCGAATAATTAAGCGCATCAGTGCCTCTTTATCTTTGTTGTCATGCAGATAAGCGTAAACGGTTTACCCTGTGAAACAAGTGCATGATTCTGAAAAGAGCGTGATGAAGTTACAGTTAGTCCTTGTTTAAGATAACCGTGGTAACCTGGACTCATCAGGTCTTAAGACGGAGTGTGGAGTGAAAAAAATACGCTGGGTAATTCTGGTTATTGTACTGATAGCATGCGTAGTGCTGTGGACGCAGACTATCAACGTGATGTGCGACCAGGATGTACAGTTTTTTAGCGGCGTTTGCGCAATTAATAAGTTTATCCCGTGGTAACAGCCATTTTTTCTCAATCTGATTTCCTTCCTTCACGCCAGTGGTAAAATAGACGTTTTTATTGAGGTGGTGAAATGGGTGAGTTAATGAGTTCAGGGCTGCTGAATATGGCATCTCTGGTAATCTCTTTCGTTGTTCTGATCGTGGGATTAGTGGTCTGGTTTTTCGTTAATCGCGCCAGCTCTCGTACTAACGAACAAATCGAACTTCTGGAAGCATTGCTCGATCAGCAAAAGCGCCAAACGGCGCTGCTGCGTCGCCTGTGTGAGGCGAACGAGCCGGAAGTGAAAGACGTGCAGAAAGAAAGTGTCGCTGAAGACAAAGACGACGAGGACGATTTTATCCGTCTGGTGGCAGAGCGTTAATTTGTCGCGCAGGGGAGGTGGCTGTGGTCTGGAAAAATCCTTGGTATAACCCCTCCCTTAAGCACCACACGCCAGAGGGCTTTCGTAACACCGATCCGGTAGGGCATGAGGCCGGTGACGTCGAGCGGTGGCGAAAGGCACGAAAGGCCGCAGGCTTGCCTAAACCTCCGGCAGTTGGTTATGACGAATTCATCCGTCAGTGGTGGCAGCCTGCCGATCTGAATCAACCGTCAGAAGATGGCGTATGGTGGCTGGGTCATGCCAGCGTCCTGCTGCAAATGGATGGCAACACGCTGCTCATCGATCCCGTCTTTTCCCGTCGCGCGTCCCCGCTTCCATTTTTAGGGCCAAAGCGTAAAACACCACCCGCACTTTCCATCGAGCAGCTTGAACGACTCGATGCTGTCGTTATTTCCCATAACCATTACGATCATCTGGATGCCGCGACCGTTAATCGGATACTGAAGCGCTTCCCGGACGTGTCTCTGTTTGTGCCGTTAGGTCTGGCTGACTGGTTTCGCCGTCGGGGAGCAAGGCAGATCGTTGAGCTCGACTGGTGGCAGAGTTTCATCTGGCACGGTATGGCGCTTACCGCCGTACCGGCGCAGCACTGGAGCATGCGTTCGCCGTGGGATCGTAATCGCTCTCTCTGGTGCGGCTGGGTCTTTGAAGGGCGGCAACATCGTTTCTGGTTCAGCGGCGACACGGGCTATACCCCTGAACTGTTACGCATTCCTGAACGTCTTGGTAAAATTGATGCTGCGGCCTTGCCGGTCGGTGCCTATGCACCAAGATGGTTCATGGCAGTACATCATATGGACCCGCAGTACGCTGTGGCGCTGTGGCAGCAGCTGGGAAGCCCGCTGGCTTTTCCTGTCCACTGGGGCGTCTTTGAGCTGGCAGATGAGTCCCTTGACGAGCCTGTTCTGGAGCTGGCGAAGGCGATTGATAATTTAGCGGTAGTTAATAATTCATTTAGAATACTGAAAATTGGTGAATATTTATCCTTCTAAACGAACCGTAAGTTTCTTGCATATATTGTGTATTTGAACTACTCGCGGATGTTTTATTTTTATCGAAACGTTTTGCTTGCCTTCTTTTGAGGCAAAGTCATAAAAATTTCATTATTTTGGTGCATAACGCTATTAATTGATTGGCTATTTTTAATGCAATTTGACGGCCACCGTTAACAACGAATAGGGTGGGCTTCTTTGCAACTGTGTTACATTGATTTCAGCATAAGTTTTCAGAAAATGTTCTAACTCAATCATTATGCTGAGGAAACTTTTCGTCGGCTCTGGACGCTCTGAAGTTATTGAGCTAAGGTAAAAAAGTCTTAGATTACAGCGCTTGCAACAGTAAGGCTGGGGCTGTGTAGAGGAGTAACGCTGACCATGAGCTTTGCGCATAATTGTGCGGATTGCTACAGGCCAGTGTCTGAATTTGTGCGGCGGATCGAGACACGTTTAAAAATGGCTTGCCATATTTAACGTTGTATGTGATAACACGTTTTGGGTCAAACGAGGTACAGTTCTGTTTATGTGTGGCATTTTCAGTAAAGAAGTCCTGAGTAAAAACGTTGTCGTTGAATACCGCTTCTCTGCCGAACCTTATATTAGTGCCTCATGCAGTAATGTCTCAGTTTTATCTAGGTCAATGCCTGCGGGCTAAGAAAACACTCTAAGGAATTTTGCAAATGGCAAAGATTAAAGGTCAAGTTAAGTGGTTCAACGAGTCTAAAGGTTTTGGTTTCATTACTCCTGCTGACGGCAGCAAAGACGTGTTCGTACACTTCTCTGCAATCCAGGGTAACGGCTTCAAAACTCTGGCTGAAGGCCAGAACGTTGAGTTCGAAATTCAGGACGGCCAGAAAGGCCCAGCTGCAGTTAACGTTACTGCTATCTGATCGAACCACTGCTGACTGAGGTGCTTTGCACTTCGATCTCAGACATAAAGCCTCGCGTATCGCGGGGCTTTTTTATTGCCTTATCTTTCAAAATATTACTATTCCCAGCCTTGTTAGTAACTTGTTGCAAAGCTACGAGGTTATTAGCATTGTTTTCTCTCCGCTACACCGCTTTTTCCCGTTAAATCAGGGCGTTGTTTAACAGTCCTGGGGTTCAGGTGAAAAAGAAAATGATAACTGCCGCCGGTAATTTCACCCCGGCGCGCTTTGCTTTGCTGTGTTTTGCCATTTTTTGTAGTCTGGCATTTTTATTGGGTCGGGTTGCCTGGCTGCAAATCATCAAACCTGACAACCTTGTTAAACAAGAAGATATGCGTTCGTTACGAGAGGTCGCAATTGATGCCCCGCGCGGAATGATCGTAGACCGTGAAGGGCGACCGCTGGCGGTAAGCGTGCCCGTCCGGGCCGTCTGGGCCGATCCTAAAACGGTACTGGCAAAAGGCGGCGTTGGGTTTGACGATCGCTGGCAGGCCCTGGCGAACGCGCTTCATCTTTCGCTCAGCACGTTGTCATCGCGAATAAACAGTAATCCCCAGGGACGATTCATATACCTCGCCCGCCAGGTCGATCCTTCCCAGGCCCAGTGGATCGATAAGCTTAACTTGCCCGGCATTAATTTACGCGATGAGTCGCGCCGCTTCTATCCGGCGGGTCACGTGGCGGCCAATCTGATTGGTTTTACCAATATCGATGGGCAAGGGATTGAAGGTGTTGAAAAAAGTTTCAATTCTCAGCTGATGGGCAAGCCCGGCGTCCGGCAGGTGAGGGAAGATCGCTACGGGCGCGTGGTCGAGAACCTGACGGAGGTTTCCCCGGTTCCAGCGCATAATATTCAGCTGAGTATTGATGAACGCCTGCAAACCATCACCGAGGATGCGCTTGATAATGCGGTAGCCTGGAATAAGGCCGACTCCGGGGCCTCGGTGCTCATCAATATTCAGACGGGCGAAATTCTTGCGATGGCGAGCTATCCGGACTTTAACCCGAATAATCGAGAAGGGGCGACGTTAAACGATTTTCGCAATCGTGCCATTAGCGATACCTTCGAACCGGGTTCTACCGTTAAACCGCTGGTGCTAATGACGGCGCTTCAGCAGGGGCTGGTTCAGCCCGATAGCGTGATTGATACCCATCCTTACACGCTCGATGGGCACCGTATACGCGATGTGGGCTATTATCCGGAACTGACGATGACCGGCATCCTGCAGAAGTCGAGCGACACGGGCGTCTCCCGCCTGTCGCTTGCCATGCCGATTCAGCACCTTATTGATACCTATCGTAACTTTGGCTTCGGAACCAATACCGGGCTTGGCCTAACGGGTGAAAGCTCCGGGCTGTTACCCCAGCGTAAATTCTGGAGTCAGCTCGACAGGGCGACCTTTGCCTTTGGCTATGGCCTGATGGTGACGCCGCTGCAGCTGGCGCATGTTTACGCGACTATCGGTGGCTATGGGCTTGAACGTCCTCTCTCGATCACCCGCATCGACCCGCCGGTGATCGGCAAGCGGGTCATGCCGGAAGAGATTGCCCACGAGGTCGAGCACATGATGGAAAGCGTGGCGCTGCCGGGCGGGGGAGGAATTAAGGCTGCGGTACGTGATTACCGCGTGGCGGTGAAAACCGGCACGGCGAAGAAAATTGATGATAGCGGGAAATATGTTGATAAATACGTCGCCTACACCGCAGGCGTTGCCCCGGCCAGCGATCCGCGATTCGCGCTGGTGGTGGTGATTAACGATCCGCAAAACGGCGCTTATTACGGTGGCGCCGTTTCCGCACCCGTTTTTAGCGAGATAATGGGTAATGTACTGCGTCTGGAAAACGTCAAGCCGGATGGCTTAACGGCTGACTCAAGCCACCTTATTGTGATGCGTTAACCCTGGCGTTTATAAGCGGGGCGAATAGCGGTACACTTCGCCCTTTGGTTTATGCTTCGGAGTTGCCATGTCCTTCAGTTGTCCCCTTTGCCACGCGCGGCTGGCGCGTACTGAGAAAAGTTTCGCCTGTCCGCAGGGGCATCGGTTTGATATGGCGAAAGAAGGGTATGTGAATCTTCTGCCCGTGCAGCATAAGCGTTCCCGCGATCCGGGCGACAGCGCCGAGATGATGCAGGCGCGTCGGGCGTTTCTCGATGCAGGTCATTATCAGCCCCTGAGGGATACGGTTGCGAATTTGCTGCGCGAGAACCTGGCTGAAAGCGCGTCCGCCATGCTGGACATCGGCTGCGGTGAGGGATACTACACGGCTGCCTTTGCGGAAGTGGCGCGCGAAAAGGGCGCACGGACATACGGCCTGGACGTGGCGAAAGTAGCCATCCGCGCGGCGGCGAAACGTTATTCTACGGTGATATTCTGCGTGGCCTCCAGCCACAGGCTGCCGTTTGATGATGCCACCATGGACGCCGTCGTGCGTATCTATGCCCCGTGTAAAGCAGAGGAGCTGGCCCGAGTGGTTAAACCCGGCGGATGGGTTATCACCGTCACGCCTGGCCCGCGCCATCTGATGGAGCTGAAGGGGTTAATCTACGACGAAGTGCGTCTGCATGCGCCGCACTCTGAGCAGTTGCCTGGATTTGCGCTCAAGCAGGAACAGTCCGTGGCCTATGACATGAACCTGAAAGGGGATGAAGCGGTGGCGCTGCTGCAAATGACGCCGTTTGCATGGCGTGCAAAACCTGAGGTGTGGGAAACGCTCGCGGCTGAATCAGAATTCCGCTGCCAGACGGATTTTAGTCTCCACTGCTGGCAGCGCGAGGATTAACCGGCGAAGTGTGCCCAGAGGATTTGGGCACCAATGCCAATCAATACAATACCGCCCAGGATTTCGGCCCGCTTGCCCAACAGTGGGCCGATGAAGCGACCAACCATCATCCCCAGCGTTGACATGATTAGCGTTGCGCAGCCGATCGCCAGCGCGGTGGCAATGATATTGACCTGCAGGAAGGCCAGACCGACGCCGACGGCCATTGCATCGAGGCTGGTCGCAATGGCCGTGGTGACCAATAGCCAGAAGCCGTGGCGGTGCAGCGGCGCTTCATCTTCATCACAATTCCCGCGAAAACCTTCAATCACCATTCGTCCACCGAGGAACACCAGCAGGATGAACGCGATCCAGTGGTTCCACTCCAGCACGAATTGACTGGCAAGCATGCCAAGACCCCAGCCCAGTAGCGGCGTCAGCGTTTCGATCGCGCCAAAAATGAGGCCGGTGCGGAGGGCTTCGGAGAATTTGGGTTTATGTAGCGTGGCGCCTTTTCCGATGGAGGCAGCAAACGCGTCCATGGACATGCCAAATGCGAGAAGGATCGTAGCGGAGATATTCATAACAGCGTCCAGACCGGGGATATCCATATGACACATCACTGCCCCCAGTAAACAGCAGTTGATGTATCTATGGTCTCGCCTGATCGCTCTGCACACAAAGGTGCTGAAAACGATCCGTACGTGCCACGTTTTTCAACGAGTATGTTGACACGTACATTTCCTGCAGAGAGGAAATCGGCTACTCCCCAACGACGGGCGCAACCTTAACATATTTTGAGAATATAAAACAACAACAGAGAAGTATTATTCTATTAACTAGTTGATAACGATTTTCATTTAGATTTATTCGTAAATATAAGGTTAAAAATACGTGGTAATTAAAAGAGCGTGGATATAGCTCTGGCTATATTGGATGCGGAGAAATAACACAATATATAGCCAGTGCTATAAATTCAACTCATTGAGTTTTAAGGAGTAATTTGTAAATTTTTTCCAGGTCATCAATATTCTTAACCCGAACCAGCAGGCGGCGCTGCTCTAATTGCATAACAAGAACGCCATCTTCCGATAAATTCATCTCTTTAATGCGGTTATATTCTATCCATACATTCGCGAAGAAAAATCCATGGCTTTTGAAAATGATCTTCGGCGTGCGGATCCAGAACAGATAAATCGCCATTAATGCCAGCGCACATAATAACCATGTGGTTAATATTGCACCGTGGCTGGTGACATTATTGTAAATCAGGATGATGATAAGGCCGGCGAAGATAAACGCATCAACGCGTCCGCGTCGCAAAAGGGGAAGGGAGAGCCGCGTTTCGCCGTGACGGCGGGGCATAATGAACTCGTCATAGATCGCGTAAGCCAGAAGGGAAGCAATAAACAAAACCAGTACGATGTCCGTGACAGTCATTCATCCTCCAGATAAAAAAGACCGGGGGCAAGCCCCCGGTCGATAACGCAATGTCTTACAGGCCCAGCAGGCCGACCGCGTAACCCGCGATGCCGATGACGAAGAAGCCAACGATAATCCACAGCGGGTTAACTTTCTTACGCAGCAGCCACATGCAGGCGAAGGTTAACAGCAGCGGAACCAGACCCGGCATCAGCTGATCGAGGATGGTTTGCACGGTGGTCACGCGAGTCTGACCATCCTGACCGGTGATGGTCGAGACCACCAGCGGGATGTTCACGTGCGTCCACTTGTTAACCAGCGCCCCCATGACAAACAGGCCGAGGATTGACGCCCCCTCGGTCAGTTTCTGCAGGAAGCCGCCGCCCATATCTTGAACGATATCAACACCCTTTTTGTACCCGTACGCCACGCCGTAATAACGGGTCAGCAGACGCACCGCATTGAACAGGATGAAGAACAGCAGAGGGCCGAGCAGGCTGCCGCTCATGGCGATACCCGCGCCCAGCGCCGCAAAGACCGGACGTACGGTACCCCAGAAAATAGGGTCACCCACGCCCGCCAGCGGCCCCATCAGACCGACTTTGATACCGTTGATGGCACCATCGTCAATCTCTGCGCCGTTTGCACGCTGCTCTTCCATCGCCAGCGTCACGCCCAGAACCGGAGCCGCGACGTACGGATGAGTGTTAAAGAATTCCAGGTGACGCTTGATCGCCTGACGACGTGCTTCGTTGTTTTCCGGATACAGGCGTTTGATCGCCGGAACCATGGAGAAACAGAAGCCCAGCGCCTGCATACGTTCAAAGTTCCATGAACCCTGGAACAGGTTAGAACGAATGAACACGCCACGAATATCACCCGGAGTGAGTTTTTTCTCAGTGGTAGTTTTTGTCATATCAACCATTTCGCTCACCTGCTAGTCCAGTTCGTTATCGAGATCGTTATTACCAGCAGCCTGCGCTGGGGCACCCGCTACGCGGTTATATTTCGGGCTGAGCTGGATGTAGAGAATCGCCATGACCGCACCAATCACGCCCAGAGCAACCAGGTTGAAGTTGGTGAACGCAGCGGTAACGAAGCCGAGGTAGAAGAACGGCATCAGGTAGCCTGCACGCATCATGTTGATGACCATCGCGTAACCGACCACCACGATCATGCCGCCCGCGATGTTCAGACCGCCGGTAACCACCTCAGGGATGGCGTTGAGCATGCTCTGGACTTCACTGGTACCGACAGAAATCGCAACGATAACCGCCGGGATAGCGATACGCATCGCCTGCAGGAACAGGGACGAAACGTGTATCCAGGACAGCGCCGTCAGGTTGCCGTTTTCGGCCGCCTTATCCGCCGCGTGCTGGAACGCAACGGTGATGGTACGTACGATGATGGTCAGTACCTGGCCTGCTGCTGCCAGCGGGATAGCCAGGGCGATACCCGCACCGATACTTTGATGACCGGCAATAACCAGAACGGTCGAGATAATGGACGCCAGCGCGGCATCAGGCGCAACGGCTGCACCGATGTTCATCCAGCCGAGGGCGATCATTTCCAGGGTACCACCGATGATGATACCGGTTTTCATATCACCGAGAACCGCACCAATCAACGTACAGGCCACCAGAGGGCGGTGGAACTGAAATTCATCAAGTACGGATTCCATACCCGCAATACATGCGACGACGAACACCAGCACAATCTGAAGAGTGGTAATCTCCATTGTACTTCTCCTATTACATAATCTTTATGTGAAAAACCGGCGCGGGCTTATTTCCCAACTTTGCCGATCAAATCCATCATTTTCAGTTTTTGATCCGTGGAAACCTTACGGGCTTCCAGCTCAATACCGCGCGCATTCAGCTTGTTGAATGCCTCGATATCTTTTTCATCGACTGAAATTGCGTTGTTGACCTGCGTTTTGCCCTGACGGAATGCCATGCCGCCAATGTTAACGGAGGTGATTTTCACGCCGCCTTCAACAATACGTTCGACGTCTGTCGGGTTAGTGAACAGGAGCATCACGCGCTCGCCCGCATATTTCGGGTTGTTATACACGCGGATCATCTTGGCAACGTCCACCACGTGTGCTGTTACGCCCGGAGGGGCAACCTGAGTCAGAAGGGTACTACGCACCTTATCGGCGGCAACGTCGTCACTGACGACAATGATGCGCTTAACGTTCGTCTCTTTGGTCCAGCGTGTTGCCACCTGGCCGTGGATCAGACGGTCATCAATACGGGCAAGGCCGATAACCATATAATCGTTCGGGCCCATGGGTTTTGCCGGTGCAGCGGCTTTTGGCGCTGCGACGGCAGGTGCTGGCTTCTCAACCGGCTGTGCTTTCAGCGCCTTCACACCTTCGCGGCCGGTCTCAACGGCCAGTGCTACCAGCTCATCGAAGCCAGGGTTGTCGTCGCGGGCCATGAAGGTTTCCACCAGCATTGGGATATTGACCCCCGCGACAACTTCGTAATGCTCTTTATCGACGACAATGCGGCTGGCAGCATTGAACGGGCTGCCTCCCCATGTATCCACGAGAAACAGCACGCCTTTGCTGGTATCCAGCTTCTCAAGCTGAGCGTTGTATTTCTCAATCAGCGTTTCGGCATTTTCACCGGGAACGAAATCGATCCAGCCGACGTTTTCCTGCTCGCCCAATAGCATCTCTGCTGTCTTGAGTAACTGCTCTGCAGCCCAACCATGTGTGCCTATGACAATAGCAATGGTCACTTGCTACCTCCTTTTATTATCGTTAATACGTCTGCCAGGCAGTCGTACTGAGAATCGTATTGGCGTACCGAATCGATTCAGATAAGGGTTAGAGTGAAAAAATCTAAGACTTCCGCGAATTATTTTAGACAGTGAAAAAATAATTTATGTGATGAAGATCCGTAATTTAGCTACGCTTTGCAGAATTTTCTGTAAGGTAAAACACGTGTGTTACAGAAGTTTGCAAAGGAACGTAAATCTTTGCTAAAAAGCTATTGTCTCTGATATGTTTAGCCTCCGTTTAATTGTTCAGGAGTATAGGGCTAAAGCCCACTATATGGACCGTCACCGACGTCAGTCATCTACCAGGCCATTTCGCGCCTTTTTCACCGGCGATCCTCGCCACGCACCGACTCATTTAGCCTCTGATTTGCCCAATGTGATTGCGGCACCGTTTGGTCATTCCTTTAGCAGGAGCTTGTCATGGAATTCTTAATGGACCCGTCAATCTGGGTAGGATTGCTTACGCTGGTAGTACTTGAGATTGTTCTCGGTATCGACAACCTGGTGTTTATTGCCATCCTTGCGGATAAACTTCCGCCAAAACAACGTGATAAAGCGCGTTTGATCGGCCTCTCGCTGGCGCTGATCATGCGACTGGGCTTGCTGTCCGTAATTTCGTGGATGGTCACGCTGACCAAACCGCTCTTCTCCGTCATGGATTACACCTTCTCCGGCCGCGATTTGATCATGCTGATCGGGGGGATATTCCTGCTCTTTAAAGCGACAACGGAGCTACACGAGCGGCTGGAAAACCGTCAGCACGATGACGGCCACGGTAAGGGCTACGCCAGCTTCTGGGTCGTTGTCCTGCAGATTGTGGTGCTAGACGCCGTATTCTCGCTGGACGCGGTGATCACGGCAGTGGGTATGGTGAACCATCTTCCGGTGATGATGGCGGCTGTTGTCATTGCGATGGCGGTTATGCTGCTGGCCTCGAAGCCGCTGACGCGTTTCGTCAACCAGCACCCGACGGTCGTTGTGCTGTGTCTGAGCTTCCTGCTGATGATTGGCCTCAGCCTGGTGGCGGAAGGCTTTGGCTTCCATATTCCGAAAGGCTACCTGTACGCCGCGATTGGCTTCTCGATTCTGATCGAACTGTTCAACCAGATTGCGCGCCGTAACTTTATCAAGCAGCAGTCTAATCAGCCGCTGCGTGCCCGTACCGCAGATGCGATTTTGCGTTTGATGGGCGGTCGCCGTCAGGTGAACGTGCAGTCCGATACCGAAAACCGTAATCCGGTTCCTGTGCCTGAAGGCGCGTTTGTGGAAGAAGAGCGCTACATGATTAACGGCGTGCTGTCGCTGGCCTCCCGCTCCCTGCGCGGCATCATGACCCCGCGCGGCGAAATCAGCTGGGTAGATGCTAACCTGAGCGTCGACGAAATTCGCCTGCAGCTGCTCTCTTCACCGCACAGCCTGTTCCCGGTCTGCCGCGGCGAGCTGGATGAAATCATCGGCGTGGTGCGCGCGAAAGAGATGCTCGTGGCGCTGGAAGAGGGCGAAAACGTAGAGGCGATTGCCGCCGCATCGCCTGCAATCGTGGTACCGGAAACGCTGGACCCGATTAATCTCCTGGGCGTACTGCGCCGTGCTCGCGGCAGCTTTGTTATCGTAACCAACGAGTTTGGCGTGGTGCAGGGGCTCGTTACGCCGCTGGACGTGCTGGAAGCGATTGCCGGTGAGTTCCCGGATGCGGACGAAACGCCGGAAATCGTGGCCGACGGTGATGGCTGGCTGGTGAAGGGAGCCACCGACCTGCATGCGCTTTCACATACGCTGGGGCTGGAAAACGTCATCAACGATGAAGAAGACATTGCCACCGTTGCCGGTCTGGTGATTTCCGTTAACGGTCAAATCCCGCGCGTCGGGGACGTTATCGAGCTGCCGCCGCTGCACATTACGATCGTCGAAGCCAACGACTACCGCGTTGATATGGTGCGTATTGTTAAAGAGCAATCAACGCATGACGAAGACGAATAAGCGTTGCTAACGTAACGGCATTAAGGGCACGATGTGCCCGCTGTGATGCGCTGGCGGGGGAGTATTCCCCGCCAGCCATACTGGAAAATCCCTCAGCGGCATTGGCCGCGCATAGAAATACCCCTGCAGAACATGCACGCCGTGAAGGCGTAAATATCGCGACTGCTCCTCCGTTTCGACACCTTCCGCCACAAGCTCAATGTTCAACCGCTGGCCCAGCGCAATGATGATGTCCGTCACCGTTGAGTTCACGGCGTCCGTACCGATAGCGGTGGTAAAGGACTGGTCGATTTTCAGCACGTCCGGGTGGAGTTTCTCAAGCCAGGAGAGCGAGCTGTTCCCGGTGCCAAAATCATCAATGGCAATCTTCACCCCTTTGTGATGAAGCTCGCGCACGATACGATAATCCACATCCAGCAATGCATCGCGTTCCGTCAGCTCAATAATCAGCTGCTGGACGGGACTGGCGCTGAACCAAAGGCGGTTAAGATCCTGTAAAAGCACCGCACGACGGAAATGGCTGGCAGCGACGTTAATACCAATATGAAAATCAGAGTGGGAGGGGAAATAGCCAATCTGACGCACCGTTTCAGCGATGACATACCGGGTTAAAGAGACGATCAGGTTATGCTCCTCGGCCAGCGGGATAAAGACTTCTGGCGATATCCAGCCCTGACGCGGGTTATTCCAGCGGAGCAAAATCTCAACGCCGATACACTCCTGACTGCGCGCGTTCACCAGCGGCTGGCAGAAAAGCTCAAACTCCCGCGCCGCGATCCCCATATTGATTTCCCAGGTAAAGCTCATGCGCTTTGCCGTGGCAAGCCACGCAATGTAGCCCAGCAGCAGGCTGAGCATCAGGGCAAGCGGCATCTGGGCAGGCAGGCTCTTCAATGCCACTTCGCCCGGGCCCGGGCCTCTCAGGGTGATGCTGAACGGGAAGCGCGTCGACGTCTGCACCAGCGAAACGTCATCGTCGTCAACGTTCAGGGTAGGAGTGACCTGCTGCCCGTAACGCAGGGAGTTGTCTCCTACGGTGAGGACGACGTCGGTGATCAGCGGGCGCTGCGGCTCAAGGATCATCCTGGTAATTAAATCGATATTGACGATTTCCATCACGCCATCCTCACCGGCTGGCGAGACGGGGTTCCACTGGATGAGGATTGGGCTGCCTTTCAGGAGAGAGTGGTCGGTAGATAAGAGCAGTTTAGGTTCGGCAGCGGGTAAAAATGGCTGTAAATTATTGACCGGAACGTCGCGGCTGCCGAAGATGCTCGAACAGTAGAGAATACCGTCTTTGACCAGGGCAATGGAGCGGACGGTTTGCAGGATCGCCGCCTGTTTACGCAGCAGGAGATGGGCCTGTTGGCAGGGCTGACCAACAAGCGGCTGCAGAACGCCGCGGTGGTTTTCCAGCGAGAGCAGAACCTTATCCAGCGATCGTACGGTGTGGTTAGCGAAGCCGAGGATGCTTTCCTGGTTCACATTTCTCTGGGAAATAAAGCGAATGCCCAACGTCAGGATGAGCGTAAGGAGCGCAACCGTTAAGCAGACGATAACGCGTTTTCGGCGATAGTCTTTAATGATCGTTTGTGCATTTTGCATGAACGCTTGCCCGATAAGCACCCGCGCCAAAAGCTGGACGCAACAGGAAAAGTGTAGTGGGGAATGCGTAATGAGACGAGACGTGAGGAGAAAATTCGCCCATCCGTTGCAGATGGGCGAAAGGAACTACTAGTCGCACTGCACCTTAATTGCCAGACCGCCGCGTGACGTTTCACGATATTTGGCGTTCATGTCTTTGCCGGTTTCGTACATGGTTTCAATAACCTTATCCAGAGAAACGCGCGGTTCGCTGGTGCGGCGCATTGCCATACGGGAGGCGTTGATCGCTTTCACGGAGGCGATGGCGTTACGCTCGATGCACGGCACCTGAACCTGGCCAGCAACCGGGTCACAGGTGAGGCCAAGGTTGTGTTCCATACCGATTTCTGCAGCCACACACACCTGCTCAGGGCTTGCACCCAGCAGCTCTGCAAGACCCGCTGCCGCCATAGAGCAGGCCACGCCGACTTCACCCTGACAGCCGACTTCTGCGCCAGAGATTGACGCGTTCATCTTGTACAGCGCGCCAATCGCGCCCGCTGCCAGGAAGTAACGAATGTAGATGTCTGGGGTAACGGGTTCGATAAAGTGGTCGTAATAGGCCAGCACCGCCGGGACAATGCCGCAGGCACCGTTGGTCGGTGCTGTGACAACGCGGCCACCCGCGGCGTTTTCTTCGTTAACCGCCAGGGCGAACATGTTTACCCAGTCAACCACGTTCATCGGATCGTTAGAGAACTTGTCGGTCGTCACCAGCATACGGCGCAGCGCGGAGGCGCGGCGCGGCACGCGCAGCGGACCCGGCAATACGCCTTCGGTATTCATCCCACGATCGATACAGGCGCGCATGGTTTGCCACACGTTTGCAAAATAGTCTTCAATCTCTTTTTTGCTGTGCAGCGCCAGTTCGTTCTGCATCACCATGCCCGAAAGCGACAGGCCGGTCTCTTTGCAAAATGCCAGCATTTCGGCGGCAGACTTAAACGCGTAGGGTACGTTTACGTCGTCTGCGCTGTCTTTGCCAAAATGCTCCTCATCAACGATAAAGCCACCGCCGATGGAGTAGTAGGTTTTGCTGTAAATCTCTTTTTCGCCGTTCCAGGCGTGAATGGTCATGCCATTTTCGTGCAGCGGCAGGTTGTCGCTGCGAAAACGCATGCCGTCATCCTGTGGGAAATCCACTTCGCGCTGGCCGTTAGCCAGCAGCAGGCGACCGCGTGTTTCTACGTCGCGGATGAATGCCGGAATGGCATCAATATCAACGGTGTCCGGCATGTTGCCCGCCAGACCCATAATAATGGCGATATCGGTGTGGTGGCCTTTACCCGTTAATGACAGCGAGCCGTAGACATCCACGGCAACGCGGGTAACGCTTTCCAGTAATCCTTTTTCGACCAGATCATCGACGAACTGTTTACCGGCCTTCATCGGCCCTACAGTGTGGGAAGAAGAAGGACCAATCCCCACTTTGAACATGTCGAATATACTAATCACTTTCACACTCCTGACAGGGTTACCGGGGTTCCAGTAACGATGTTATAACTGCGCATAGTGTAAGAGGGAACACCAACCTCGGCTTAACTATTCACATGAATTAAACTAATGGTTAACGATGGTTTTGCTAATAGCGCGACAGCGATCGCAAACCTGACAGAAGAGGGCGGAATGTAAAGTATAGTCAAGGCTTCAGGCCGATTTGCAGAGCCAGCTCACGAATGATGCCCGCCGTCATGCCCCAGACAAAATAATGCTGATACCAGGAAAGCCACACCCGATGATCGTGTCCGCGGCGATGAATATCCAGAGGGTGATAGCGGCTCAGTCGAAGCGCTTCTTCCAGCGGCATTTCAAATACCGCCGACACTTCATCGACGCTGGCGTGATAGTGAAGATCGGGCGGGATAATTCCGACGACGGGCGTAACCTGAAATCCGGTCACGCTGTCGACCGGCGGCAGCACGCCGACGATCTCGACGGATTCAGGTGGGATGGCAACTTCTTCCTGCGCTTCCCGCAGCGCGGCGGCAATCAGCGAGGCGTCGGTGCTGTCCACCGCGCCGCCCGGAAAGGCGACCTGGCCCGCGTGTTTGCGCATATGCGGCGATCGCTGCGTGAGCAGCAGGCCCGGCTGTTCGCGCCGCACCACGGGGATTAGCACCGCCGCCTGCCGCTGATTCAGGGCTTCACGGTTCACCTGTGGACGTAAAAGCTGGAAGCGCGACAGAAAATCATCCAGCGTCAGGTTCTCTTTTTCCACCCGTTAGTTCTCCAGCTGTTGAAGGATACGGTTAACTTTATCAAAGGTTTCCTGATATTCCGCCTCGACCTGACTATCGGCCACGATGCCGCCGCCCGCTGAGCAGTATAGATTGCCGCCGCTGGCCGTCAGGGTGCGGATGGTGATACTGGTATCCATGGTGCCGCACAGGCTCACGTAGCCGATGCTGCCGCACCAGGCGTTGCGGCGGTGCGGCTCCAGCTCATCGATGATCGCCATCGCCCGCACTTTTGGCGCCCCGGTGATAGAGCCGCCCGGGAACGCGGCGCGCAGCAGATCGCAGGCGGTGCGGGACGCAGGCAGACGGGCGGTAATGGTGCTCACCAGATGATGCACCGCCGGGAAGGGCTCCACAACGAACAGCTCGGGAACGCGCACGCTGCCCGGTTCAGCAACGCGTCCGATATCATTGCGCATCAGATCGACAATCATCAAATTCTCCGCGCGGTCTTTCGGTGAGGCCGCCAGCCTTTCAGCCTGCTGCCGATCGGCAGCCGGGTCGGCAAGACGCGGCAGGGTGCCTTTGATAGGGCGCGTCTGAATGGTGCCGTCGGCCAGATGGATAAAACGCTCCGGTGACAGGCTCAGAATGGCGCCCTGTTCCAGACGTAAGAATGCGCTGAACGGTGCCTTATTGCTTGCGTTGAGGCGGGTAAACGCCTGCCACTCGTCTCCCCGATAGGCTGCCTGGAAACGCTGGGCAAGGTTCACCTGATAACAGTCGCCGCTTTGCAGGTACGCCTGAACGCGCGAGAATTTTTCTGCATACTCCTGCGCCGTCATGTTGGAGCGCCAGCCTGAGGTTAGCGTGAACGTCTGTGTCGGCGCAGGCTGTTGCGCCTTAAGCCACGCTAGTCGCGCCTGCACGTCATGATGGCTCAGCAGGGAAACCGTTTTTTTCTGGTGATCGACAATTAACGCCCAGTCATACAGCCCCACGGCCATGTCTGGCAGGGAAATATCAGCCTGCGCATGCTCCGGCAGCGTTTCGAAACGACGCCCGAGATCGTAGCCAAACAGGCCAAGCGCGCCGCCCTGAAAAGGCAGATCGGGATTTGGCGTTGCCGCTAAGCCTAACCCGTCGATCGCCTGCTGCAGCAAGGCCAGCGGATCTTGCGCTGAAGACATGTTTTCGGTGGTCAACGTTTGCACCGGATCGGCGACCAGAATATCAAACCGGCTGTAGGGGTGATCCGCATGGCCGGAGTGGAGCAGCATCGCAAACGGAAGATGGCTCAGGCGAGCAAACCAGAATTCAGCGGCGCCAGCGCGCCAGGGCAAGGTAATAACAGTGGGGAAGCGTAGGTTCATGTGTGGCATACTACCGGGCAGCGTGAAATAATTAGCGCGAATAATTTAGCAGGAGTTGACGATGTTTGCAGGTTTACCTTCTCTCAGCCATGAACAGCAGCAGAAAGCCGTTGAACGTATCCAGGAGCTGATGTCCCAGGGGATGAGCAGCGGACAGGCGATTACGGTTGTCGCTCAGGAGATTCGCGCCAGTCATTCCGGCGAGCGGATCGTGGCGCGATTCGAAGATGAAGATGAAGATCCGGAAGAGTAATCGGGCCTACACCGCCGCGATAATCTTGATCTCAACCTTATACTCCGGCTTCATCAGCGTGGCCTGTACGGTGCAACGTACAGGCGCGTGACCCGCCACCACCCATGCATCCCAGGCTTTGTTCATCGCCGCAAAATCGTCTTTATTGGCCAGGAAAATCGTTGCATCCAGAATGCGGGATTTGTCGCTGCCCTGTTTTTCCAGCACGGCATCAATTTGCGCCAGGGTATTCGCCGTCTGTTCGAACGCATCCGCGTCCAGGTTTGACGGTACACCGGTGTAGTAAAGCGTCTGATTGTGGATCACAACATCAGACCAGCGGGCCTCGGCGTCAATGCGCACAATTGTCATAAAGGTTTCCTCGTTATTTTGCGTAATCAGGCGGCAAGACTGCCATATTGTTCTCCCGTCGTCACTATTTGGGCTGGCACAGGACGGGTTGGGCTGACATAATCCCTGTGCAAAAATACAGTGAGAGAGCAAAGTGGCAGACGATTTTTCCCCTGAAGGTCAATTAGCGCAGGCGATCCCCGGCTTTAAGCCCCGCGAGCCCCAGCGGCAGATGGCGCACGCCGTCGCCGACGCCATCGAAAAGGCGCAGCCGCTGGTGGTCGAAGCCGGCACCGGCACGGGTAAAACGTACGCCTACCTTGCTCCGGCCCTGCGCGCGAAAAAGAAGGTCATCATTTCGACCGGGTCAAAAGCGCTGCAGGACCAGCTCTACAGTCGCGATTTGCCCACGGTGGCAAAGGCGCTGAAGTACAAGGGGCGTCTGGCATTGCTGAAAGGGCGCTCTAACTATCTCTGCCTGGAGCGCCTTGAGCAGCAGGCGCTGGCGGGGGGTGACCTGCCGGTACAAACCCTGAGCGACGTCATCGTCCTTCGGGCCTGGGCGAACCAGACCGAAGAGGGCGATATCAGCACCTGCGCGAGCGTGCCGGAAGACTCTCCCGCCTGGCCGCTGGTCACCAGCACCAACGACAACTGCCTCGGCAGCGACTGCCCGCTGTATAAAGACTGCTTTGTGGTGAAGGCGCGTAAAACCGCCATGGACGCTGACGTCGTGGTGGTTAACCACCACCTGTTCCTCGCCGACATGGTGGTCAAGGACAGCGGCTTCGGCGAGCTGATCCCCGAAGCGGAGGTGATGATCTTCGATGAAGCGCACCAGCTGCCGGATATCGCCAGCCAGTATTTCGGCCAGTCGCTCTCCAGCCGCCAGCTGCAGGACCTGGCGAAAGATTTCACCATTGCCTATCGCACCGAATTAAAAGATACCCAGCAGCTGCAGAAGTGCGCCGACCGCCTGGCGCAAAGCGCGCAGGATTTCCGCCTGCAGCTCGGCGAGCCGGGCTATCGCGGCAACCTGCGCGAGCTGCTGGCAGATAAAAATATCCAGCGCGCGCTGCTGCTGCTCGATGATGCGCTTGAGCTTTGCTACGACGTGGCAAAGCTGTCACTCGGACGCTCCGCGCTGCTGGATGCGGCTTTCGAGCGCGCCACGCTCTACCGCGGGCGGCTCAAGCGGCTGAAAGAAATTAACCAGCCGGGCTTCAGCTACTGGTATGAATGTACCTCCCGCCACTTTACGCTGGCGCTGACGCCGCTCACCGTAGCGGATAAGTTCAAAGAGGTGATGGCGCAAAAGCCCGGCAGCTGGGTCTTTACCTCAGCCACGCTGTCGGTGAATGACGATCTGCACCATTTTACGGAACGTCTGGGCATTGAGCAGGCCGAGTCGCTGCTTCTGCCAAGCCCGTTCGATTATGAAAAACAGGCGCTGCTCTGCGTGCCGCGCAATCTGCCGCTGCCGAACCAGCCGGGCGCGGCGCGGCATCTCGCCGCAATGCTGAAACCGATGATTGAGGCCAACAACGGCCGCTGCTTCATGCTCTGCACCTCCCACGCCATGATGCGCGATCTGGCCGAGCAGTTTCGCGCCACCATGACCCTGCCGGTGCTGCTGCAGGGCGAAACCAGCAAAGGACAGCTGTTACAGCAGTTTGTCTCCGCCGGTAACGCTCTGCTGGTGGCGACCAGCAGCTTCTGGGAAGGCGTAGACGTGCGCGGCGATGCGCTCTCACTGGTCATTATCGACAAACTGCCCTTTACCTCTCCGGACGATCCGCTCCTGAAAGCGCGAATGGAAGACTGCCGCCTGCGCGGGGGCGATCCTTTCGATGAGGTCCAGCTGCCGGATGCGGTGATTACGCTCAAGCAGGGCGTTGGGCGCCTGATCCGCGACGTTACCGATCGCGGCGTGCTGGTAATTTGCGACAACCGTCTGGTGATGCGCCCCTATGGCGCTACCTTCCTGGCAAGCCTGCCGCCGGCCCCCCGCACGCGGGACATTAAACGCGCGGTTCGTTTCCTGGCAAACCCAACGGCGGAGTAATTTGCACCGGAGTGTGCTAAGATGCGCGCCATTTTGTGACTGACCATTGCGAGAGCGCGACAACTGATGCGAATTCTGGCTATTGATACCGCAACAGAGGCCTGTTCCGTTGCCCTGTTGAACGACGGTGCTATCTCTGCTCATTTCGAAGAGTGCCCACGGGAACACACCCAGCGCATTCTGCCGCTGGTGAAAGACATTTTAACCCGCGGCAACGCCTCCTTAACCGATCTCGACGCGCTGGCCTATGGCCGCGGCCCGGGCAGCTTCACGGGCGTCCGCATCGGCATTGGCATTGCGCAGGGGCTGGCGCTGGGCGCTGAGTTGCCGATGATCGGCGTCTCCACCCTGGCGACCATGGCGCAGGGGGCGTGGCGTATGACCGGCGCCACCCGCGTGCTGGCAGCCATTGACGCCCGCATGGGCGAAGTGTACTGGGCCGAATATACCCGTGACGAGCAGGGCGTCTGGCACGGTGAGGAGACCGAAGCGGTGCTCAAACCTGAAGCCGTTACCGAGCGTCTGAAAGCGCTGACTGGCGAATGGGCGACGGTAGGCACGGGCTGGCCTGCCTGGCCGGAGATGGGGAACGACACCGGGCTAACGCTGGTGGACGGCAACATGCTTCTGCCCGCTGCGGAAGATATGCTCCCGATCGCCTGTCAGCTGCTTGCGGCAGGAAAAACCGTTGCAGTTGAACAGGCTGAGCCAGTTTATTTGCGAAACACGGTCGCCTGGAAGAAACTTCCGGGCCGCGAGTGAATCTCAGTAACAGGAACTGAGAAAAAGGAGTCGCATCATGGCGGTTCAGACTAAAGTTGTACGCCTTTTCATGGCAGGCGTTGTTGCCATAGCGTTGAGCGGGTGCGTCACCGTTCCTGATGCGATAAAGGGCAGTAGCCCTGCGCCACAGCAGGATCTGGTGCGCGTAATGAATGCGCCTGAGCTGTACGTCGGCCAGGAGGCGCGCTTCGGCGGCAAGGTGATCGAGGTGCAAAACCTGCAGGGGAAAACCCGTCTGGAGATTGCAACCGTACCGCTGGACAGCGGCGCGCGGCCTGCTTTGGGTGAAGCCTCCCGCGGACGCATTTATGCGGACGTCAGCGGTTTCCTCGATCCGGTCGATTTTCGCGGACAGCTGGTCACCGTCGTTGGCCCCATTACCGGTTCGGTACAGGGTAAAATCGGCAGTACCCCATACAAATTCATGACCATGCAGGTTAACGGCTACAAGCGCTGGCGTATTGCGCAGCAGATTGTGATGCCGCCGCAGCCGATCGATCCGTGGATGTGGGGCCCACACCCCTACCGCTATGGTTATCCGGGCTGGGGCTGGTATAACCCGGGTCCGGCACAGGTTCAAACGATCGTAACTGAGTAACTTACTGTTATTATTAAGAAAGAGACAGCGGCTCAGCCGCTGTCTCTGTTTTTTTACGGATAAAATGAAAAAAAAGAGTGACGCGCTTCGCAACCTGCAATCTGAACAATTAATAAACTGGTACGCTGAGTTAATATAATGTTAACAAACTGTTTATTAACGGGGCTGTGATGACGACGAACACTCATTTCAGAGGTGATGCATTGAAAAAGGTTTGGCTTAACCGTTATCCCGCAGATGTACCTGCAGAGATCAATCCTGACCGTTATCAATCCCTGGTTGAATTATTTGAACACTCGGTTCGGCGCTATGCTGACCAGCCCGCCTTCGTGAATATGGGCGAGGTGATGACCTTCCGCAAGCTGGAAGAGCGTAGCCGGGCGTTTGCTGCGTATTTACAGGAAGGGCTGGGGCTGCAGAAAGGGGACCGCGTCGCGCTGATGATGCCGAACCTGCTGCAATATCCGGTGGCGCTGTTCGGGATACTGCGCGCGGGCATGATCGTCGTTAACGTCAACCCGCTCTATACCCCGCGCGAGCTGGAGCACCAGCTGAATGATAGCGGCGCGGCGGCGATTGTCATCGTCTCTAACTTTGCCCACACGCTGGAAAAAGTGGTCGACAAAACCCAGGTGAAGCACGTCATCCTGACGCGCATGGGCGATCAGCTTTCCACGGCCAAGGGCACGCTGGTGAACTTCGTCGTCAAATACGTAAAGCGCCTGGTGCCAAAATATCACTTGCCGGATGCCATCTCCTTCCGCCGCGCGCTGCATGCCGGCTACCGCATGCAGTATGTCAAACCGGAGGTGGTTTGTGAGGATCTGGCGTTCCTGCAGTACACCGGCGGAACGACGGGCGTCGCCAAAGGCGCGATGCTTACCCACCGCAACATGCTGGCAAACCTTGAGCAGGTGAACGCCACTTACGGGCCGCTGCTGCATCCGGGCAAAGAGGTGGTGATCACCGCGCTTCCGCTGTACCACATTTTCGCGCTGACCATGAACTGCCTGCTGTTTATCGAGCTGGGCGGTCAAAACGTGCTGATCACCAACCCGCGCGATATTCCGGGGCTGGTTAAAGAGCTGGCGAAATACCCGTTCACCGCGATGACGGGAGTCAATACCCTGTTCAACGCGTTGCTGAACAACAAAGAGTTCCAGCAGCTTGATTTCTCCACGCTGCACCTCTCCGCAGGGGGCGGGATGCCGGTTCAGCAGGCCGTTGCCGAACGCTGGGTCAAGCTCACGGGGCAGTACCTGCTGGAGGGCTATGGCCTGACCGAATGTGCGCCGCTGGTGAGCGTTAACCCGCACGACATCGACTACCACAGCGGCAGCATTGGCCTGCCGGTGCCGTCCACGGAAGCCAAATTGGTGGATGATGACGATAACGAGGTCGCACCGGGCGAGCCCGGCGAACTGTGCGTTAAAGGGCCGCAGGTGATGCTGGGCTACTGGCAGCGTCCTGACGCGACGGACGAGATCGTCAAAGACGGCTGGCTCCACACCGGCGATATCGCGGTGATGGATGAAGAAGGCTTCCTGCGCATCGTTGACCGCAAGAAAGACATGATCCTTGTCTCCGGCTTTAACGTCTATCCGAATGAGATCGAAGACGTGGTCATGCAGCACAGCGGCGTGCTTGAGGTCGCGGCAGTGGGCGTGCCTTCCGGAAGCAGCGGTGAGGCCGTGAAGATTTTTGTGGTCAAGAAAGATCCTTCACTCACCGAAGAAGAGCTGGTAACGTTTTGCCGACGCCAGCTGACGGGCTACAAGGTGCCAAAGCTGGTGGAATTCCGCGATGAGCTGCCGAAATCCAACGTCGGTAAGATATTACGACGAGAATTACGTGACGAAGCCCGTGGCAAAGTAGACAATAAGGCCTAAGTTGCACGTTAATCGCCCAGACGCCGGTTAAGCCGGCGTTTTTTATGGGCGCAAACAAAAGAGAAAACGATTTGAATTACCAGATGATCACGACCAACGACGAGCTGGCTTCGCTGTGCGAGGTGACGCGCGACTATCCTGCCATCGCCCTGGACACCGAGTTTGTCCGTACGAGAACGTATTACCCGCAGCTGGGCCTGATTCAGATGTTCGACGGTAAGCATGTCTCGCTGATCGACCCCCTCGGCATTACCGACTGGACGCCAATGCGTGAACTGCTGCTGGATACGAGCGTCACCAAATACCTGCACGCGGGCAGTGAAGATCTGGAAGTGTTTCTGAATACCTTTGGCATCATGCCGCAGCCGCTGATTGACACGCAGATCCTCGCCGCGTTTAGCGGACGCCCGCTCTCATGGGGCTTTGCCGCCATGGTGGAGGAGTATACCGGCCTGACGCTGGATAAAAGCGAATCCCGTACCGACTGGCTGGCGCGCCCGCTCACGGAGCGTCAGCTCGACTATGCGGCGGCCGACGTCTTCTACCTGTTGCCAATTGCCGGTCAGCTAATGAAAGAAGCGGAAGCGTCCGGCTGGCTGGCTGCCGCGCTGGACGAGTGCCGAATGACCCAGCAGCGCCGTCAGGAACTGGTCGATCCAAAAGACGCCTGGCGCGACATCACTAATGCCTGGCAGCTGCGCACGCGTCAGCTGGCCTGCCTGCAGCTGCTGGCCGACTGGCGGCTGCGTAAGGCCCGCGAGCGCGACCTGGCGGTGAACTTTGTGGTGCGTGAAGAGCACCTTTGGGCCGTTGCGCGCTACATGCCGGGCAGCATGGGTGAGCTGGACAGCATTGGCCTCTCCGGGAGCGAAATCCGTTTCCACGGCAAAACGCTGCTCGCGCTGGTGGCGAAGGCGCAGCAAACCGCAGATGAAGACCTGCCGGAACCGCTGCTGAACCTGATGGATATGCCGGGCTATCGCAAGGCATTTAAAGATATTAAAGCGCTGGTGCAGGAAGTGGCTGCTGAAAGCAAGCTGAGCGCGGAGTTACTGGCCTCGCGTCGCCAGATTAACCAGCTGCTGAACTGGCACTGGAAGCTGAAGCCGCAGAATGGCTTGCCGGAGATGGTGGCGGGGTGGCGCGGCGAACTGATGACTGAACGTCTGAATAAATTACTCGAATCCTACCCGCGTTAAGAAACTGTAGCCCCGGTAAGCGCAGCGCCACCGGGGGATTGCCGGGCGGCGCGATGCTTGCCCGGCCTACAAAATCACAAACGATTAACGCGACTCTTCCGCCTCTGGCAACGTAACGTTCAGCTCCAGAATCGAAATATCCCCGTCTTTTTGCTCCAGCTGCACGGTGACCATCTCCGGATCGATCTGCACGTACTTACAGATCACTTCCAGAATGTCCTTGCGCAGCTGCGGCAGGTAATGCGGCTCGGCGTCGCTGCGACGACGCTCCGCAACGATAATTTGCAGACGCTCTTTTGCGATGTTGGCGGTGCTTTTTTTCCGCGAGAGAAAAAAGTCCAGTAATGCCATAACTTATCCTCCGAACAGGCGTTTGAGGAAACCTTTCTTCTCTTCTTCAATGAAGCGGAAAGGACGTTCTTCTCCCAGCAGACGGTCAACGGTATCGGCGTAAGCTTTACCTGCATCTGCCATTGTATCCAGAATCACTGGCTCACCCTGGTTAGAGGCGCGCAACACGGACTGATCTTCCGGGATAACGCCAACCAGCTTGATGCGCAGGATTTCGAGCACGTCTTCCATGCTCAACATGTCACCTTTGTTCACGCGACCCGGGTTGTAGCGGGTCAGCAGCAGGTGCTCTTTAATCGGCTCCTGACCATTTTCCGCACGGCGGGATTTGGAGGCGAGGATACCGAGAATGCGGTCTGAGTCACGTACGGACGAGACTTCTGGGTTGGTAGTGATGATTGCTTCATCTGCGAAGTAGAGCGCCATTAGCGCACCGGTTTCGATACCGGCAGGGGAGTCACAGACGATGAAGTCGAATTCCATCTTCTTCAGCTCGTCGAGGACCTTTTCTACGCCTTCGCGGGTCAGGGCATCTTTATCACGCGTCTGAGAGGCCGGAAGAATGAAGAGGTTCTCGGTGCGTTTGTCTTTAATCAGCGCCTGATTAAGCGTAGCATCGCCCTGAATGACGTTAACGAAGTCATACACGACGCGACGTTCACAACCCATGATCAGGTCGAGGTTACGCAGGCCGATATCAAAATCGATAACGACGGTTTTCTTTCCCTTCTGGGCCAAACCAGTAGCGATGGCCGCGCTGGAGGTGGTCTTGCCAACGCCTCCTTTACCCGAAGTAACAACAATAATGCGTGCCATAGAAATTCCTTGTTAAAAAGGGATCAATTCAACGGTTGAACGGTCAACGCGTCATCTGCCAGCAGCAGACGAGCCGCCTTGCCATAAAATTCGGCTGGGATCTTGTCGCTCAGCCAATATTCACCTGCGATGGACACCAGTTCCGCCGTCAGATGAGTACAAAATATTTGTGCTTCCCGATCGCCACTTGCGCCTGCGAGCGCTCGCCCACGCATCATACCGTAAACGTGAATGTTGCCATCCGCAATCAGCTCAGCGCCTGCGCTGACGTGGCTTGTAACAATCAGATCACAGTTTGGCGCATAAATACGCTGACCGGAACGAACCGGCACATCAATCATTCGCGTTTTTGTGACCGACGTAACGTTCTGCACCGGAGGAGGGGGCGTTGGCACGGCTGCAGGCGCCGGACGCGGGGCTTTTTCTTTTCCCTCGGTCAGAAGCGGTAACCCTGCGCGGTCAATTTCTGCTTTCAGCTCAGCATCTTTGCAGCCGCTGATGCCCACAATGCGCAGCCCGGTTGATGACACCGCCTGCTGGAGACGCGTCCAGTTAACCGGAGCATCCAGACCGCTCACATTGACGACAACGGGGGCATGTTTCAGAAAGGCGGGAGCCTGGGCGATTTTGTCTTCTAACGCCTGACGAATAACCTCGGGTTTTGCATCATGCAAATGAACCACTGATAAGGTGAAGCTACTGCCTTTAAGCTCGATGGGCGTGTTTGACATCCTGGCCTTACTCAATTTGCTATTAACCGCAACAAGTCGATGCGATATTCCGAAGAGTATCAGGCATGTTATAGTCAGGAGTATATTGAGGCAAGCAACCACCCATTAATTCAGAGTAAAAACATGTTTTGTGTGATCTACAGAAGTACAAGCCGCGACCAGACCTACCTTTATGTCGAAAAGAAAGACGATTTTTCCCGCGTGCCTGAAGAATTAATGAAAAGTTTTGGCCGTCCTCAGCTGGCGATGCTGCTGCCGCTGGACGGACGTAAGAAACTGGTCAGTGCCGATCTGGATAAAGTGAAAACCGCATTAACCGAACAGGGCTATTATTTACAGCTTCCACCACCACCCGAGAATTTATTAAAACAGCATCTTGAGGTGAACGGGAAAAAATAGCTCCGGACACAACACATCAACCGTTTAGGGGTCGACCATGTATCAACATCATAACTGGCAGGGTGCATTACTGGATTATCCCGTGAGTAAAGTGGTTTGCGTCGGCAGCAACTACGCAAAACATATTCAGGAAATGGGCAGCGCGACGCCAGAAGAGCCTGTGCTGTTCATTAAGCCTGAAACCGCGCTGTGCGATATTCGACAGCCGCTGGCGCTGCCGCAAGGGCTGGGCTCCGTTCATCATGAGGTTGAGCTTGCGGTACTGATTGGTGCGACGCTGCGTCAGGCCTCTGAAGAGCATGTGCAGAAAGCCATTGCCGGCTACGGCGTTGCGCTGGATCTCACGCTGCGCGACGTGCAGGCTAAGATGAAAAAAGCCGGACAGCCGTGGGAAAAAGCCAAGGGCTTCGATAACGCCTGTCCGATTTCTGGTTTTGTGCCGGTAGGCGAGTTTACCGCCGATCCACAGGACACGCCGCTTGCGCTCAAGGTGAACGGTGAGATCCGCCAGCAGGGGACGACTGCCGATATGATCCACAAGATCGTGCCGCTGATCGCCTACATGAGCCGCTTCTTTACCCTTAAGCCGGGTGATGTGATCCTCACCGGTACGCCCGAGGGCGTTGGCCCGCTCAGCGGCGGCGACGAGCTGGAGGTCAGTTTTAACGGCCTGTCGCTGAAAACCCGCGTGCTGTAAAAGCAACTTGCCGCCTGATATGGGCGGCAAAACTTGCATCAACGTGCCAGACTCGTTATAAGGTGCGCTTTCTTTTGACGTGTGGACATCCTGATGAACGACATTCCTTTCTGGCAAAGCAAAACTCTCGACGAAATGACCGACGCGGAGTGGGAATCGTTGTGCGACGGCTGCGGGCAGTGCTGCCTGCATAAGCTGATGGATGAAGATTCCGACGAGATCTATTTCACCAACGTCGCCTGCAAGCAGCTGAACATCAAAACCTGCCAGTGCCGCAACTATGAGCGTCGCTTTGAATATGAGCCGGACTGTATAAAGCTGACCCGCGAAAACCTGCCGACCTTTGAGTGGTTACCGCACACCTGCGCGTATCGCCTGCTGGCGGAAGGGAACGATCTGCCGACATGGCATCCGCTGCTGACGGGATCTAAAGCGGCGATGCACGGTGAGCGTATCTCCGTGCGCCACATCGCTGTGAAAGAGTCCGAGGTGCGGGACTGGGAAGACCACATCATGAATCACCCTAACCGCTGATAATAAAAAACCCGCCGAGGCGGGTTTTTTATTATGCGCTGTTGTGTCGGGTGGCGCTGCGCTTACCCGACCTACAAAACCGTAGGCCCGCGCAAGCGAAGCGCCGCCGGGCAACTTAGCGCCCAAACAGATCGCGTTTCTTCGGCTTAAACGGCTGGGCAATCAGCACCAGCAGCGCCACGACGAAGTAGGCGACAAAAATGCCCACCAGCCACTGCGGCATCTCCAGCGTCAGGAATTCCCACTGGCGCACGGAGCAGTCGCCGGAGGCGACGAACACCTGCGGCAGCCATTTGTCCAGCGGCAGCCAGCTCGGGAAGCGGGCGGCAAAATCGCAGGTCATAAACGGTGACGGATGCAGCTGCATCATGGTGTGCTGCCAGGACAGCTCAATACCTTTCCAGGCGCTGTACAGCCAGATGGCAATACCGACATAGCGTAACGGTGATTTCGGGGCAATCGCGCCCACCAGACCCGCACCCATGATGCCGAACAGCGCACAGCGTTCGTAGATACACAGCACGCAGGGCTTCAGCCCCATGACGTGCTGGAACCACAGTGCGACCATTTCCAGCGCAAAGGCGGTTAGCGCCATTAACAACCACGCTCCACGACCGCGGGAGCACTGGTTCAAAAATCTCAACATAATCATTTCCCTGGAACATGCTTGGAAAGCGCAGTGTAAACCAATTCTTTTTTCGCGCCAGCGCTACCTGACGAAATAAAACGTAATCGGATGTTTATCATGCGAAAAGGCAAACGGGCAGCGAACTGCCCAATTTACCGGGTTCAATGCGCCGCAAGTATACCCGCTTGCATTAACCAGTGCGTATAAGGAATGAGGGTAAATTTGACGCACAACAAGCCAACGATCGTCAGCACCAGCGTATAGGGCAGCGCCATCCACACCATTCTTCCATAAGAAAGCCGTATGAGCGGCGCAAGGGCGGAGGTGAGCAGGAACAGGAACGCGGCCTGGCCGTTTGGCGTCGCGACCGACGGCAGGTTGGTTCCGGTGTTGATCGCGACCGCCAGCAGCTCAAACTGTTGGATGCTGATAACGCCTTGCTCCATTGCCGCCTTCGCCTCGTTGATATACACCGTGCCCACGAAAACGTTATCCGAAATGGACGACAGCAAGCCGTTGAACAGATAAAACAGAGAGAGCTGTGCGTCGGGCGCGGCCTGCAGAACATAGGCAATAATCGGCGCAAACAGGTGCTGATCGATAATTACCGCGACCACGGCAAAAAACACCGCCAGCAGCGCGGTAAACGGCAGGGCTTCGGTAAACGCTTTGCCGATGGCGTGCTCGTCCGTCACGCCGCTAAAGGTGGTGGCGAGAATAATGACCGACAGGCCAATTAGCCCCACCTCAGCCAGATGAAAAGCCAGGGCGGCGATAAGCCAGACGCCAATGATCCCCTGAGCAATCAGGCGCAGCGTATCCTGACGGGTGCGCTGACGGCGACTTTGCTCGTCGAATTTGTGCAGCTCCTGCCGCACCGTTTCGGGCAGCGTTGTTCCGTAGCCAAAGGCGCTGAATTTCTCGACCAGAATACAGGTAGTCAGGCCGCAGAGCAGCACGGGTAGGCTGACAGGCGCCATGCGGAGGAAAAACTCGCCGAAATTCCATTCCGCCGCTTTCGCAATGATCAGGTTCTGCGGTTCCCCGACCATCGTCATCACGCCGCCCAGCGCCGTGCCCACGCCCGCGTGCATCATCAGGCTACGGAGGAAGGCGCGGAACTGCTCCAGCACGTCACGGTTATGTGCATCGACATGGCTGTCATCCTGCAAATCCTCACCGGGGCGAGAAGAGGCTACGCGATGATAAATCCCGTAAAAACCGACGGCGACGCTGATCACCACGGCCACCACCGTCAGGGCATCCAGGAAAGCCGAGAGAAATGCGGCCGCGAGGCAAAAGGCCAGCGACAGGATCGTTTTCGACGGGATGCTCAACAGCAGGCGGGTGAAGATAAACAGCAGCAACTGCTTCATAAAGTAGATGCCGGCGACCATAAACATCAGCAGCAGGAGCACTTCGAGATTAGACGCCAGCTCGTGCTTAACATGCTCGGCGCTGGTCATACCTATTACCACGGCTTCAAAGGCCAGCAGGCCACCGGGGAGTAACGGGTAGCACTTCAGCGCCATCGCCAGAGTGAAGATAAACTCCGCCACCAGCAGCCATCCGGCAATAAACGGGTCCACGAAAAAAAGGATGGGGTTAACGACCAGGAATACCAGAAGTACCAGTTTGTACCAGTCAGGCGACTGGCCTAAAAAATTGCGCCACAGCGCGCGCCCAAATGAAATTTCCACGACAGACGTCCTTCCCCGTCAGGTGAGACAAAACATCAGTATACGCAAAATCTGGCGGGAGAGGGGCACAAAGCCCGTTTGTAAATTTCACAGAAATGAAACGGCGATCCCTCTTTTCTCTCTCTGCTGCGCTACCTGCGTCTGCACGCCTCTGGTATGATGAGTCCAATTTGCTAAAGCTGTGTAATGGAAATCTCACTATGGTCATTAAGGCGCAGAGCCCGGCGGGTTTCGCGGAAGAGTACATCATTGAAAGCATCTGGAATAATCGTTTCCCTGCGGGGTCCATTCTTCCGGCTGAACGCGAACTCTCTGAACTGATTGGCGTCACTCGCACCACGCTGCGAGAAGTTCTCCAGCGACTGGCGCGCGATGGCTGGTTGACGATTCAGCACGGCAAGCCAACGAAGGTGAACAACTTCTGGGAAACGTCCGGGCTGAATATTCTTGAAACGCTCGCCCGTCTCGACCACGAAAGCGTGCCGCAGCTGATTGATAATCTGCTCTCGGTGCGTACCAACATCGCGACTATCTTTATCCGTACCGCGTTCCGCCAGCATCCGGAAGATGCGCTTGCGGTGCTTGCCAGTGCGAACGAAGTGGAAGATCACGCCGATGCGTTCGCCACCCTCGACTACAACGTTTTTCGCGGTCTGGCGTTTGCCTCCGGCAACCCGATTTATGGCCTGATCCTGAACGGCATGAAAGGGCTGTATACCCGAATTGGTCGTCACTACTTTGCCAATCCGGAGGCCCGCAGCCTGGCGCTCGGTTTTTACCATAAGCTGAGCAAGCTCTGCACCGAAGGTTTACACGACCAGGTCTATGAAACGGTTCGTCGCTACGGCCACGATTCCGGTGAAATCTGGCATCGTATGCAGAAAACCCTGCCGGGCGATTTGGCGATTCAGAGCCGCTAAAGAAAAAACCTCTCATATGAGAGGTTTTTTTCGTCGGGTGGACCCGACCTACGGGTCTTGTAGGCCCGGTAAGCGTAGCGCCACCGGGCAAAAAAACTGCACTAAAGCGTATTCAACCGCGCCGGGCACCGCTCCAGCAGCTCGACGCTGCCGTCTTCGTTCTGCTGCTCCAGCAGCACGTCAAACCCCCACAGACGATGCACATGCTTCAGCACCTCTTTACGCCCCTTATCCAGCGGCGCGCGGTTGTGCGGAATATAGCGCAGCGTCAGGGAGCGGTCGCCGCGCAGGTCCACGTTCCACACCTGAATGTTCGGCTCAAGGTTGCTCAGGTTGTACTGGGAAGAGAGACGAGAGCGGATCTCGCGGTAGCCCTCTTCGTTGTGGATGGCTGAAATCTCAAGGAAGTTATTTCTGTCATCATCCAGCACGGTGAAGAAGCGGAAGTCACGCATGATTTTCGGCGACATAAACTGGCTGATAAAGCTCTCGTCCTTAAAGTCGCGCATGGCGAAATGCAGCGTTTCCAGCCAGTCCGATCCGGCAATGTCCGGGAACCAGTATTTGTCCTCTTCCGTCGGCGACTGGCAGATTCGCTTAATGTCCTGGAACATAGCAAAGCCGAGCGCATAGGGGTTGATGCCGCTATACCACGGGCTGTTATACGCCGGCTGGAACACCACGTTGGTATGGCTGTGCAGGAACTCCATCATGAACCGCTCGGAGACTTTTCCTTCGTCATACAGGTGGTTAAGAATGGTGTAGTGCCAGAAGGTCGCCCAGCCCTCGTTCATCACCTGGGTCTGTTTCTGCGGATAGAAATACTGGCTCACCTTGCGCACGATGCGCAGGATCTCGCGCTGCCATGGCTCAAGCAGCGGCGCGTTTTTCTCCATAAAGTAGAGCAGATTCTCCTGCGGCTCGGATGGATAGCGACGCGCTTCGGCGACCGTTTTCTCCTCCTCACGCTTCGGCAGGGTGCGCCACAGCATGTTCACCTGGCTTTGCAGATACTCCTCGCGGCTTTTCTGACGGGCTTTCTCCTCCTGCAGGGAGATCTTCTGCGGGCGCTTGTAGCGGTCTACGCCGTAGTTCATCAGCGCGTGGCAGGAGTCGAGCAGCTTCTCCACCTCATCAACGCCGTAACGCTCTTCGCAGTCGGTTATGTATTTCCGGGCGAAAATCAGGTAATCGACGATGGAGCTGGCATCCGTCCAGCTGCGGAACAGGTAGTTATTCTTGAAAAACGAGTTGTGTCCGTAGCAGGCGTGCGCCATCACCAGCGCCTGCATGGTAATGGTGTTCTCTTCCATCAGATAGGCGATGCACGGGTTGGAGTTTATGACGATCTCATACGCCAGCCCCTGCTGCCCGTGCTTGTACAAGCGCTCGGTTTCAATGAACTTTTTGCCGAACGACCAGTGGGGATAGTTAATCGGCATCCCCACGCTGGAGTAGGCATCCATCATCTGTTCGGAAGTAATAACTTCGATCTGGTGAGGATAGGTATCCAGACGGTACAGCTTCGCGACACGGTCGATCTCGGCAAGGTAGACATCCAGCAGCTCGAAGGTCCAGTCGGGTCCATCGCTCAGACGTGTGCTGTCCCTGGACATGGAATCAATAGTAGCCATTAGCGCGCCCTCATTGTGGGTGCTCTCTCTGTCTGGAGAGCCTCCTTTCAAGCATAGATCAACGTGTTAAAAAGCGTGCTGTAGCAGAAATTTTTTCTTCGCGATTTTTCATTTTTGATTCGACAAAAAATGCCGCTGGCGCAGGATTTTATGCTGGTTAAAAATGACGCGCAGCACGAGATCGCAAATAAGCACTTTCCCCGTATACAGGGGAAGATGTGAGGTAAGTCACCATAAAAAAGTCGTATGTTGAATAATATTTTCAACTAGGTTATCAATCTGTAATCAGTTGATTGTTCTTTTGCACATTATGGAGTGGCTATGCGTGTTGTCATACTGGGAAGTGGCGTCGTTGGCGTGACCAGCGCCTGGTATTTAAGTCAGGCGGGGCATGAGGTGACGGTTATCGACAGGGAAGCCGGCCCGGCACTGGAAACCAGCGCGGCGAATGCGGGGCAAATCTCACCGGGCTATGCGGCCCCGTGGGCAGCGCCCGGCGTGCCGCTGAAGGCCATCAAGTGGATGTTCCAGCGCCATGCGCCGCTGGCCATCAGCCTGGACGGCACGCAGTTCCAGCTCAGGTGGATGTGGCAGATGCTGCGCAACTGCGACACCCGCCACTATATGGAAAACAAAGGCCGCATGGTGCGCCTGGCGGAATACAGCCGCGACTGCCTGAAGGCCTTACGCACCTCGACCGGCATCGAGTATGAAGGACGCCAGGGAGGCACCCTGCAGCTTTTCCGCACCGAGCAGCAGTATGAAAACGCCACCCGCGATATCGCCGTGCTCGAAGATGCAGGCGTACCTTATCAGCTGCTGGAGGCCAGCCAGCTGGGGCAGGTGGAGCCCGCGCTGGCGGACGTGGCGCACAAGCTGACGGGCGGCCTGCGCCTGCCCAACGACGAAACCGGCGACTGCCAGCTTTTCACCCAGCGACTGGCGCAGATGTGCGAGCGGGCCGGGGTAAAATTCCGCTTCAACACCTCCGTCGACAAGCTCCTGTCGGAAGGCGAAAAAATTTACGGCGTGAAGTGTGGCGAAGAGGTGATCAAGGCCGATGCCTACGTGATGGCGTTCGGCTCTTACTCTACCGCCATGCTGAAGGGCATCCTTGATATTCCGGTCTATCCGCTAAAAGGCTACTCGCTGACCATTCCGGTGAAAGAGGAGAGCGGTGCGCCCGTGTCGACCATTCTTGATGAAACCTACAAAATCGCCATTACCCGCTTCGACAACCGCATCCGCGTGGGCGGGATGGCGGAAATCGTTGGCTTTAACACCGAGCTGCTGCAGCCGCGCCGTGAAACGCTGGAGATGGTGGTGGGCGATCTCTTTCCGCGCGGTGGGTTTGTGGAACAGGCTACGTTCTGGACCGGGCTGCGCCCGATGACGCCGGACGGCACGCCGATTGTCGGGCGCACGCCGTTTAAAAATCTGTGGACCAACACCGGACACGGCACGCTCGGCTGGACCATGGCCTGCGGCTCCGGCCAGCTGTTAAGCGATTTGATTTCGGGGCGCACGCCGGCAATTCCGTTTGACGATTTAAGCGCCGCACGCTATCAATCAGGGTTTACCCCATCGCGTCCACAGCACCTCCACGGCGCGCATAGTTAAGGAGTCGTCATGTCCCGTCCCATTCTGGCCCAGCTGGATCTGCAGGCTCTGAAGGATAACCTGCAGATTGTTCGCCGCGCTGCGCCAGGCTCACGCGTCTGGTCGGTGGTCAAAGCGAACGCCTACGGCCACGGTATCGATCGTATCTGGAGCGCGCTCAGCGCCACCGACGGCTTTGCGCTGCTGAATCTGGAAGAGGCCATACTGCTGCGCGAGCGCGGCTGGAAGGGGCCGATTCTGCTGCTTGAGGGCTTCTTCCACGCCGACGATTTGCCGTTGCTGGATAAGTATCGCCTGACGACCAGCATTCACAGCAACTGGCAGGTTAAAGCCCTGCAGGATGCGAAACTGCAGGCGCCGCTGGATATCTACCTTAAGGTGAACAGCGGCATGAATCGCCTGGGCTTCCAGCCCGAGCGCGTGCATACGGTCTGGCAGCAGCTGCGCGCCCTGAAAAACGTGGGTGAAATGACCCTGATGGCGCACTTTGCCGATGCCGAAAGGCCGGACGGCATTGCCGGGGCGATGGTGCGCGTGGAACAGGCGGCGGAAGGGCTGAACTGCCCGCGCTCGCTCTCGAACTCGGCGGCCACGCTGTGGCATCCGGAAGCGCATTACGACTGGGTGCGTCCGGGAATCATTCTTTACGGCGCATCACCTTCCGGGCAGTGGCAGGACGTGGCCAACAGCGGCCTTAAGCCCGTGATGACGCTGCGCAGCGAGATTATCGGCGTGCAGACGCTCAGGGCGGGCGATACCGTAGGCTACGGCAGCCGCTACCGCGCGGCGGGCGAGCAGCGCATCGGCATCGTGGCGGGGGGCTATGCAGACGGTTATCCGCGTATCGCACCGACCGGGACCCCTGTATGGGTTGACGGCGTGCGCACGGGCACCGTCGGGACAATCTCGATGGATATGATGGCGATCGATTTAACCCCGTGCCCGCAGGCGGGCATCGGCTCGCCGGTCGAGCTGTGGGGGAATGAGGTCAAAATCGACGATGTGGCTTCCGCTGCGGGCACGGTTGGGTATGAACTGATGTGCGCCCTGGCACCGAGAGTGCCGGTTGTGACGGTGTAACGAATGGTTGTGTCGGGTGGCGCTAACGCTTACCCGACCTACGTTCGAGGGTTCTGTAGGCCGGGTAAGGCGAAGCCGCCACCCGGCAAAAAAACAACTACTCGGTTTCCTCTTCCATCGGCCTGACGCCGACCTTGCGCACCGCGTTATCTTCTTTTTCAGCAACGGTCCAGATCATCCCGGCAAACTCAACCTGGTCGCCCACGACGGGCGCCGCGCCCAGCAGCTGCTGAATGATTTCCCCAAGCGTTTGCTGCCGATCGCGGTACTCCATCCCTTCATCCAGGCCGTAAATTAGCGCCACGTCGGCAAACTTCGCGTTGGCTTCCAGAATAAAATCGCCGAAGAAACGCTGGTCCAGCGCCACGGGTGGAGACTGGCTGAACAGCTTGCCGAGCGCGGGGAGATCGCGCTCGCGGCCAATCACGCACAGGATATCGCCTTCACGCAGGCGGGTGCTGCCGGTCGGATGCAGCAGAACGTTATCGCGGAACAGGGCCGCAATGCGCGTTTCTGCGGGCATATGCAGATCGCGCAGCGAGGCGCCCACGCACCATTTATCGGCGCTCAGCTGATACACAAACTGCTCCCACGGATTCTCCGGGTGAATATCCAGCCCCACGCGAGAAACCGGCCAGCCGACGGGCGGGACCACGACTTTGGCTTTTTTCGCCGCCCATCCCAGAGAGGTTCCCTGGAACAGCAGGGAAACCAGCACCACGAAGAACGCCACGTTGAAGAACAGTCGCGAATTATCCAGACCTGCCATCATCGGGAAAACGGCAAGGATGATCGGCACCGCGCCGCGCAAGCCTACCCAGCTGATAAACACGCGCTCGCGCAGGTTAAAGCCGCGGAACGGCAGCAGGCCAGCAAATACCGACAGCGGACGCGCAAAGAAGATCATCCACGCTGACAGAATCAGCGCCGGAACGGCGATCGGCAGCAGGTCGGATGGCGTCACCAGCAGGCCCAGCACGAGGAACATGCCGATCTGCGCCAGCCAGGCCAGGCCGTCGAAGTTCTGCAAAATAGCGTGGCGGTTGCGAATTGGACGGTTGCCCAGCAGGAAGCCGCACAGATAAACGGCAAGAATACCGCTGCCGTCCAGCGCAGTTGTTACGGCAAATATCAGAATACCGCCGCTCAGGGCCAGCAGGGGATAAAGCCCCGCCGGCAGCGAAATCCGGTTGATCATCTGCTGCAGCAGATAGCCGCCGGCCAGACCGATGATAATGCCCAGCCCGAACTGCTGGAGGATATGCCAGGCAAACATCCAGCTCAGCCCGGTTTCGTGCTGCTGGATCATTTCAATCAGCGTGATGGTGAGAAAGACCGCCATCGGGTCGTTACTGCCGGACTCAATCTCAAGCGTAGAGCCCACGCGCTCGTTCAGCCCTTTGCCGCCAAGCAGCGAGAACACGGCTGCCGCATCGGTTGAACCGACAATCGCGCCAATCAGCAGCCCTTCCATCATATCCAACTTAAACAGCCACGCCGCCATCATCCCCGTCAGCCCCGAGGTAATCAGCACGCCGACGGTTGCCAGCGACAGCGCCGGGCCCAGGGCAACGCGGAAGGAGCTCGCCTGGGTGCGCATCCCGCCGTCCAGCAGGATCACCGCCAGCGCGAGGTTACTCACCATGTAGGCGAAGGGGTAGTTATCGAATGGGATACCGCCAATGCCATCGATGCCGGCCAGCATGCCGATGGCAAGAAAAATAACGAGAATGGGTATGCCGAGACGCGATGAAAAGGAACTCAATAAAATACTAAAGGTTACAAGCACAGAACCCAAAATGAAAAGACTGATTATCGCTGCGGCATCCAATGTTTTCTTACTCCCACCTCAATGTTAACGCTGTTATTAAAACCCTAACATATTAACGACAGAAACCGCGTTTTATTAAGGCGTTTAACGGCTTTTTTATGCCTTTATGACAGGATGACCGCTGATGGTTAACCGACTGCCTGAATTATCATGGTTCAGGCGGGCGTGTGCGCCTAGCGCCAGGGTGACGGTCTGCTGCTCATGGCCAAAATACAGTCCCGTAATGACGGGGATATCCAGCCTGGAGCGGATAAAATCAATCATCGTTTCTAACGTGTAGCCTGCATCGTAGTCGTTAGGTGCCGAACCGCTAAAGCTGCCCAGGATAATTGCCGACTGGCGCGCCAGTATCCCGGCATGGTAAAGCTGCAGGAGCATACGTTCTACGCGGAACGGATGTTCGTTGATATCCTCCAGCACCAGTATGCCGTCCTCAATCTGCGGCAGCCAGGGCGTGCCAATCAACGACACCAGCATGGCCAGATTGCCGCCCCACAGCTGGCCTTCACATTCCCACTGCGGGCCGCTGCCTTGCCACTCCACGCTGTAGGTAGGGTTTTGCAGCGCCCGCCAGAAATGATCGCAGGTGAAGGCGTCCAGCTCCGGCGCGCCGAAGTTGCCGGCCAGCATCGGCCCGCTGAAGGTGATGACGTTGTGCAGAGCGAGCAGGCCGAGCTGGATCGCGGTGAAATCGCTGTGCCCGCAAATCAGCAGCGGCTCCTGCTGCTGACGCGTGGCCAGCCCTTGCCAGTCGATGCTCTCCAGCAGGCGGCTTGCCCCGTACCCTCCGCGGACGGCCAGCACGATATTGTCGCTACCCTTCAGGTTCACCAGTGCGTTGATATCATTGAGCCTCTGCGCCTCCGTTCCGGCAAAGCGCTGCTGGCGGCGGGGGATAATTGTCTGATTTTCTACCCGGTGCCCGGATTCCAGTAAGCGCTGAACGCCCCGCTGCGCCGCGTCCTGGTTGATGCAGTAGCCGGACGGCGCGATGAGATGAAACTGAGACATGGCAATTCCTTGCTGAATGAGAAACTAATTGTCTATATCATGCCGCTTATACGCCGCTCGCTTCAAGAGGCGGCGCACCGCGACGATCGGCTATAAGGATAGATGACGTGAAATTGAGATGGTTTGCTTTTTTGGTGGTGTTGCTTGCTGGCTGTAGTTCGAAACATGACTATCAAAACCCGCCCTGGAACCCGGAAGTGCCGGTTAAACGGGCCATGCAGTGGATGCCGATCAGCGAAAAAGCCGGTAAAGCCTGGGGCGTTAGCCCGCGCCTGGTGACGGCAATCATCGCCGTCGAGTCAGGCGGTAACCCAACGCTTGTCAGCAAATCAAACGCGGTGGGGCTGATGCAGCTTAAAGCGTCAACGGCAGGGAAAGAGGTCTATCGCTATATGGGCTGGAGCGGCCAGCCGTCGACCAGCGAGCTGAAAAACCCGGAACGTAACATCTCGATGGGGACCGCCTATCTGAGCATTCTGGAACATGGCGTGCTGAAGGGAATCGACGATCCCGAGGTCATGCAGTACGCGCTGGTGGTGTCTTACGTTAACGGTGCAGGGGCGCTGCTGAGAACCTTCTCGTCGGACCGTAAGGAAGCGATAGAAGAGATTAACGGCATGGATAAAGACGAGTTCTTTGAGCATGTGGTGAAAAACCATCCCGCACCGCAGGCTCCTCGCTACATCTGGAAAGTTCAGAAAGCAATGGATGCCATGTAATGCCGATGTCGGGCGGCGAGCGCGCTGCCCGACGCCGCCTACAGAACCTTGTTTGCCCGTTCCCGGGCTTCTCGTTCCAGAGAGAAAATAATGCGCTGCAGCTCGCGCTCTGCCCCTGGCCCCACGTTCAGAAAGCGGAAGCTCAGGCGCGGCGTGGTGATGGTTTCGTTTTTGCTGTCCACCACTTTACGCTCGCTGATGGCAATCAGCTGCGCATCAAAGTAAAACCGTCCCCAGCCTGCCATATCCAGTTCTATCTGCGTAAAGCGCATGCCTTCTACCAGCCCCTCTGGCTTGGGCGTGTCCATCAGGGCTCCCATACCGCCCAGCGACAGGTCGAAAAGGCGGAAACGGATCTCTTTTTTGTCCGGCATTTTCGCTTTGCAGAAGTAAGCGGGGTGCAGCGGGGCGCTGATGCGGAAGTATTCCCGCCGCTGTACAAACCAAAGGTTATCCGGGAGCGGCGTGACAAAGGCAGGAAGCCCCTGGAATTCGCTCAGCTCCAGCCGGGGAAGAACAAACTCAACCTTCGCGCCATGGGTTTCGGCCATCACCGAGATTTTTTCAGCCCGCAGGGCGGCACGGTTTTCATACTCCTGGCTGCCCAGGTCGATGACCAGACGGTCCGATGAGGCATCAAGGATCTTGCTGATAAACTGACTGGCAGACCAGCTGATGCGCAGCGGTACCTCTCCCTTTTGCAGGTCGCGTAATACCCCTAATACAGCCAGCGGATTTTGCTTCAGGAACTGCTCACTGTAATTACTCACGCCAGATGGCTCCTCGATGTGTGACAGACTGTCTTTGCGTTATCGGCAATCTGAAATGAAACTTAATACAAACCGATGAGTTTTTTTCAGTGTAGCCGCAATTTAAGTCGGTGAGATAAAACCGGTTTTCCAGCGGTCGCCTATACTTAAGTTACCTGCGCGGGAGGGCTTCTGCGCACGCGTTAAACCTTTATGAGGGCATCGCTATGGGTATCATCGCCTGGATTATCTTTGGTCTAATTGCTGGCGCTATCGCCAAACTCATCATGCCGGGAAATGACGGTGGCGGCTTTATACTGACCTGTGTTCTCGGGGTCGTGGGGGCGGTCGTTGGCGGCTGGCTGGCGACGATGTTTGGACTTGGTGGCAGCATTAGCGGCTTCGACCTGCACAGCTTCCTGGTAGCCGTCGTGGGTGCCATTGTTGTGCTGGTGGTATTCAGATTGCTCAGACGAGCATAAGAACGCGTAAAATGGCCCTCCTGCGAGGGCCGTTTTTTTTATGTACGCTGATGAAATGTGGGCCGGGTAAGGCGCAGCCGCCGCCCGGCAATTTTGCCTATTGCGCCACGCGGTTTGTGGCCGCAGCACCGTCATTCGCCGCTGGCGGATTTTCCGGCACCGTATCGCACGGCTTCTCTTTCGGGCAGACGCGATCCAGCATCTTCAGCGTCACGCCGTTGCTCCAGCCAAATCCATCCTGAAGCGGATATTCCCCGCCGCCACCGCCCGTTCCGGTAGACGAAACGTCGTACTTCTCTACCAGCTTCTGCTGGCGATCGTAGGTGTGCTGAACATTTTTCAGGAAGCGCCAGGTCACGTCCATCGCCACCTTATCCTGACCATAGTTTTGCAACCCTTCAGCCGCAACCCACTGTAGCGGTGCCCAGCCGTTTGGCGCATCCCACTGCTGGCCGCTGTTGACGGTGGTCGTGGAAATACCCCCCGGTTTCAGCAGACGTGAGGCCGTGGCGGATGCCACCTTATCGGCGCGGTTTTGCGCCGCCGCCTTCACGTATAGCGGGAAGAGTGCGGCCGCCGTCAGCGGGTTACGGACCTTTTTGCTCTTCAAATCGTAATCGGCGTACCACCCCTCTTTTTCATTCCACAGGTGGGCTTCAATGGCCTTCTGGCGGGCCGCTGCCAGCGCCTCATACCTGCTGGCCCCAGCGGCATCGCCGCCGTCCTGGCTTGCCCGCGCCAGCAGTTTTTCCATCTTAAACATCAGGGCGTTCAAATCCACCGGCACGATGCTGGTCGTACGGATCGTGCCAAGCTTTTGCGGGTCGTCCATCCAGCGGGAGCTAAAGTCCCAGCCTGAGGCGGCAGCCGATCGCAGGTCGCGGTAAATCTCCGCAGCCGGACGGTCTGGATTACTTTTGGCGGTCGTGACGTCATCGAGCCAGGACTCCGGACGCGGCGTATCCCGGTCGTCCCAGTAGCGGTTGAGAATGGCGCCGTCATCCAGCTTCACCACGCGTTTACCGGCTTGTCCAGGCTGCAGCGCATCCGCACCCTCCATCCAGTAGGCATACTCTTTTTCCATCTGCGGACGATATTTTTTCAGGGCATCGCTGTCGTGTGTTGCCAGCAGCTCGACCATCATTGCGAAAAACGGCGGCTGCGATCGGCTCAGATAGTAGCTTCGGTTGCCGTTAGGGATATGGCCGTAGGTGTCAATTTCATACGCGAAATTGTCCACCATATCGTTAATTTTGTCCCAGTGTCCGCTCTCGGCCAGGCCCAGCATGGTGAAATAACTGTCCCAGTAGTACACCTCGCGAAAGCGTCCGCCGGGCACCACGTAGGGCTTCGGCAACGGCAGGAGCGAATCCCATTTACCGGCTTTATCGGTTGTGCGGGTTAATACCGGCCAAAGCCCGTCGATGTGTTCCCGCAGGCTCTGCCCGGAAGGCGGGGTGTATTTTTCGCCCTCGCCGGGGAGGGTAAAATTCACGTCAACAAAGTGGCGCAAATCAAATCCGGACTGCTTACGCTGCATGCGGTAGTCGGCGAGGATCGTCAGCGGATCGCTCTTCGGCACCGCGTCGGCAAAGGTCTTCTGATCGGGGAAAAGTTTGGCGCTCTGAACATCGTTAAAGAGGGGGCCGAGCAAAATATCAGGTGGATTGGTTTGGCCAGATGCCATCTCTTCAGCATAACCCAATGCGGTAACACCGAGTAGTGCGCCCCCCAGCGCAAGCTGTAAAACGGTGGGGCGTAGTGCACGAGGTCTTATCATCGGTTCGTCTCCTGTCTTCACTGAGCAGCGTGACCGCTGTTGTCAATTACCTGAAAACCTTAGACGAATATGGCCGGCTTCGCGTGTCGAATATCCCATTTTTCGAACAACCAGACAATTTACCGTCCCGATAAGCGGTTGCAGCTGTACGGTGAATTAGTCACGAGAATGAATATAAATAAATTATAATCCCCAGAAATAATAAGCGAAGGACAGCCGGGGAATTATGGTGCGCGAAGGGGAGGTAATAATGTGAGATGACCTCCTTTTTAGTCCGTAATATTGCAAGGATTACTCCTCGGCGATCACATAAATTAAAAATCATAATCACAATAGCAAAAAACATAATGGTACGCGCCGCCCCGTTTATACCAAATAGTCACACTCATCGTTTGGGTGTTTATTTTTTATAATCAGGATGGATTCTATGAAATTAAAGAAAACGGTAATTCTGATGAGCGTCCTCTATTCTGGCGCTCTGTTCGCGGCACAATCCTCGACAAGCGTTGAGGAAAAGCTGGCGCAGCTTGAAGCGCAAATTCAGGCGCTGAAGCAACAGCATGCAGCGGCGCAGCAGGCCAAAACGGTGGTCGTGGAGTCTGAAGAGCCGGTAAACAAAGACGCGCCGCCAAAGCTGACGCTTTCAGGTTTTGGTGATATTAAATTCTATGGTGACGTTGAATTCAATATGGATGCCGCCAGTAAAACGGGCAGCCTGACGTCTATTAAACAAAGCGCTAATAACGACTGGGCGCCGGGAGATAAAGAACGCTGGGATATAAACGGACGTATACTGCTCGGTTTTGACGGCTATCGAAAAATGGATAACGGCAATTTCGCCGGGTTCTCGGTACAGCCGCTGGCCGATCTGTCCGGACAAATGAACCTTGATGATGCCGTATTCTTCTTCGGCACGGAAAATGACTGGGAAATTAAAGTCGGACGCTTCGAAGCCTATGACATGTTCCCGCTTAATCAGGATACCTTCGTTGAATATTCGGGTAATACCGCAGACGATCTCTATAGCGATGGCTACGGCTATATCTATATGCTGAAAGAGGGGCGTGGCCGTAGCGACAGCGGCGGAAACTTCCTGATGAGCAAAACGCTGGACAACTGGTATTTCGAACTCAACACCCTGCTTAAGGACGGCAGCGATCTTTACGTCGATCGGCGTTACCACGGCGTGGAGCTTGAAAACGACAAAAACGTGGCCTACGTGCGCCCGGTGATCTCCTGGCAGGAAGGGGCCTTCTCCACGGCGGTCGCCATGGAGACAAACCTGGTCAACAACGCGTACGGATACCGCGACGATGCAGGGCGATGGGTAGATCAGTCCGAACGCACCGGGTACGGCTTTACCCTGACCTGGGACGGGCTAAAAGACGATCCTGAAGACGGTATTGTCACGAACCTCAATACCGCGTATCTGGATGCGATCGGCGAAACTGACTTCACCGCCGGGATTAACGGCCTGTGGCATAACTTCGAGCTGGGCTATATCTACGCCCACAACGAAATCGACGAGTTCAACGCCTCAACCTTTGATGCTGACTGTGAAAACGACTGCTGGATCGCCGATCCCGGCGAGTATGATATTCACACCATCCACACCTCGTACCTTATTCCTGACGTGATGAAGATGAAAAACTTCAACATTTATCTGGGGGCGTATGCCTCATGGGTGAATGCTTCGCCGAAAGAGGGTAAGGATAAAAACGACGATCGCTACGGCGGCCGCGTGCGCTTTAAATACTATTTCTGAGGGATCACGCCGGTCAGACCTCTTCCGGGGTCTGACTCACTTCCCGCAATGTACCCGGCGCCTGTCCGATAATACGCTTAAAGGCCCGGCTGAAGGCCGCCAGCGAGCCGTAGCCCAGACGTAAGGCCACGGTTTCGATAGGCTGATGTTCATGGCGAATGTACTGAATCGCCAGGCGCATTCTCAGTTCGCTGAGATATTTCGCCGGCGTTGTGCCCGTCGCCGCGAGAAACCGTTCGGCAAATACGGAACGCGACGTGCCGGCTTCCTTCGCCAGGTCTGCCACGCTCCAGTTCAGTCCCGGCTGCTGGTGCATGGCGTAAATCGCCCGGCTGAGTCTGGGGTCGCGCAACACCTGTACCCAGCCGGTGGCTTTTCCGCATCCTGCCTCCACCCAGCCGCGCACGATCAACGCTGCGACCACGTCGGCAAGGCGGGCAAGGATCCCGGCATAGCCAACCTGACGGGTCATGGATTCTCTCTCCATCGCCGCCAGCAGCGGGTGAATTTCCGGCCAGGTCGACATCAACCGGCTGACCATCATCACCTCCGGCATCGCCTTGATCAACGGCTGCATGCCACCCAGTTCAAAATCCATGCATCCGCTGAAAATGACGGTGTTGTCACTCTCCGGGCACGGCTCGCAGGTGATGGCGCATACCGAGCTGCAGATAGGCTCACTCGGAAATGCGTTGACCGGCGTGAGGGTGGCCTGTTCGTCGGAAAGCAGGGCATGGGCGTTACCGTTCGGGATAAAGAGCGCATCACCGCCGCTTAACGCAAACGTCGCGCCGCTCTCCGTGCGCAGGATCGCGCTGCCGTGGCTGACGAAGTGGAATTGCGCCTTGCCGGGAGCCTGATGAAACGCAACGCCAAACGGCGCGCTGGCTTCGATCCGGCGATATTTGACGCCTGACAGGCGCATGCCGCGCAACAGCTCGCTGATTAAATCGGGTGACTGGACGGTCATCGACGCAACTCCGGACGAATAATCAATAAGTGGAGATTATATGTCATAGATCGTCCACGGTGAACCCACTATTCTTTTGCGACATTAGTCACATTTTTATAACGGGAGTACAACAGATGAATTCATGTGTCGCGGCGAGAGAGGCTGTAGCGCCCGCAAAACCCGCCTGGCGGGCCGTCTATTCCCTGGGGCTGGGCGTCTTTGGCCTGATTACGGCTGAGTTTTTGCCAGCGAGTTTGCTTACGCCGATGGCGGCCAGCCTGGGCGTAACCGAGGGGATGGCCGGGCAGGCCGTGACCGCGACCGCGCTGGTGGCGCTGGTCACCGGGCTGCTGATTACCTCGGCCACCAAAAGCATCGATCGCCGCTGGGTACTGATGTTCTTCTCGGTGCTGCAGATTATCTCCAGCCTGCTGGTCGCGTTTGCGCCCACGCTGAACGTCCTGCTGATGGGGCGCCTGCTGCTGGGGATCGCCATCGGCGGATTCTGGGCCATGTCGACCGCCACGGCGATGCGGCTGGTGCCTGCCGACAAGGTGCCGAAAGCGCTGGCGGTGATCTTTTCCAGCGTGTCGATAGCAACGGTCGTGGCTGCACCGCTGGGCAGCTATCTGGGCAGCCTGATCGGCTGGCGCAACGTCTTTATACTCTGCATCGTGCCGAGCATGGTGGCGCTGCTGTGGCAGCTCTGGGTCCTGCCGTCGATGAAGCCCGAAAGCAGCGGTAGCCTGGGCACGCTGTTCCGCGTGCTGCGACGTCCGGGCATGATCGGCGGTATGCTGGCGACCATCCTCATCTTCAGCGGCCACTTTGCCTTCTTCACCTACCTGCGCCCGTTCCTGGAAACGGTCGGGCAGGCGAGCGTGGAGAGCATATCGCTGATCCTGCTAGGCTTTGGCCTCGCGAACTTTGTCGGGACCTCTATCGCCGGACATCTGCTGGCTCGCAGCCTGCGCCTCACGCTGGCGCTCGTGCCGTTCGTGATGGGCGTGCTGGCGCTGACCATGGTGGCGTTTGGTCATCTGGCGATGCTTGATGGGCTGCTGGTCGCGCTGTGGGGCTTTGCCTTCGGCCTGGTGCCGGTGGGGTGGTCTACCTGGCTTGCCACCACGGTTCCTGATGAAGCGGAAAGCGCAGGCGGCCTGCTGGTGGCCTCCATTCAGTTTGCCATCGGTGCCGGAGCGGCAGGCGGCGGGGCGGTGTTCGACCTCAACGGCGCCAGCGGCGTGTTTGCCGGCAGCGGGCTGCTGCTGGTGACCGCAATGGTGATTGTGTTGATGGGCGTGAAGGTGAAGGCGGAGTGAGGAATTTTCCTTTGTGATTGGTAGGCCGGGTAAGCGCAAGCGCCACCCGGCTTCGGTTTACAGTCCTTTATTCTCCATCAGCACCGCCAAATCAACGAGGCGGTTTGAGAATGCCCACTCGTTGTCATACCAGGCCAGGATCTTAACCATGTTGCCGCCAATCACCAGCGTCGACAGGCCATCAATAATGGAAGAGCGCGGATCGCCCTGGTAATCGCTCGACACCAGCGGTTCATCGCTGTAGCCCAGAATACCCTTCAACGGGCCGCCGGCCGCAGCCTGACGGAAGGCGTTGTTCACCTCGTCGGCGGTCACCTCCCGGCTCAGCGTCACGGTCAAATCCACGATGGATACCACGGGAACCGGAACGCGCAGGGAATAGCCGGTCAGCTTGCCGTCCAGGGACGGGATCACTTTCCCCAGCGCCTTAGCGGCACCGCTGGAGTAAGGCACAATCGACAGCGCTGCCGCACGCGCGCCGCGCAGATCTTTCTCCGGCTGGTCGTGCAGCGCCTGGCTGTTGGTGTAGGCGTGCGTGGTGTTCATCAGGCCGTGTTCGATACCAAACTGCTGATGCAGCACCTGCGCCGCCGGAGCCAGCCCGTTGGTCGTGCAGCTCCCGTTACTGACAACGTAATGTTGAGAAGGATCGTACAAATCGTGGTTCACGCCCATCACTACCGTCAGGTCATCATTCTTGCCGGGGGCGGAGATGATCACGCGCTTAGCCCCGCCGCGGGTGATATGCACGGCCGCTTTCTCACGCTCGGTGAAGAAGCCGGTGGCTTCAATCACCACATCGACGCCCGCGTCTCGCCACGGGATATTCGCCGGATCGCGTTCGCTAAATACGGTAATGCGATTGCCGTCAACCTGCAGCGCGCCGTCCGCCGCTTCAACGGGCACCGGCAGCGTGCCGAGCAAAGAGTCATATTTGAGCAGATGGGCGAGGGTTTTGCTGTCCGTCAGATCGTTTATCGCCACAATCTGCAGATCCGCGTTGCCCAGCGCCGCGCGCAGGACGTTACGTCCGATACGGCCGAAACCGTTAATACCGACCTTAACCATAATGCACTCCTTATCTGTGTTGTCTGGAGTCACTGTAGGCTTCGGGAGGTGTGGCGTAAATGACAAAAAAGGATCAGATTACGCCATCCTGCGGCAGTGGAAGCGCTGGCGATACTCGCCCGGCGTGAGGTGGAGCTGTTTTTCAAACACGCGGCGCAGGTTGATGCTGGTACCAAACCCGCTTTTCTCCGCAATCGAATCAAGCGGTTCCCGGGTCTGCTCGAGAAGCTGACGGGCGGCAGCGAGGCGAGCCTCGGATACGTAGCGGGCGGGTGAGGCACCGGTTTCACGGGTAAACACGCGGGTGAAGTTGCGCGGGCTCATGGCGACTTTTTCCGCCAGCTTTTCAACGCACAGGTCGGCGGTCAGGTTTTGCAGGATCCAGCCCTGCAGCTCGCTGACAGGGCCGCTTGCGCCAGACTGCTGCAGGTTATAGCGGCTGAACTGCAGCTGACCGCCGGGGCGGCGCAGATACATCACCATATCCTGCGCCACGTCGCGGGCGAGGGAAAAGCCATAGTCATCTTCAACCAGCGCCAGCGTCAGGTCAAACCCGGAGCTGACGCCGCCGGAGGTCCAGATGGGGCCATCCTGAATATAGAGCGGTCCCCCCTCCACCCTGATGGACGGGTAGGCGGCCTGCATGGTCTCCAGCAGCCGCCAGTGGGTCGTCGCGCGTCGGCCATCGAGCAGGCCCGTCTGGGCCAGCAGCATCGCGCCGCCGCAGATGGAAGCAACGCGGCGGGCGTGCGGGGCAGCAAGATGCAGCCAGTCCACCACGGCGGTGCTCTCCAGCGCGTTCATGCCGCGCCCGGTAATGATGATGGTATCCAGCGGTTCACGCGGATCAAGCTCCGGCAGGCGGTAGTCCGCGAGCAGGTTCAGGCCAGACTGGCCGTGTATCACCTGATGGGGCTGCGTGGTGGCGATGATAATACGGTAGCAGGGACGCGCGAGGCCTTCCGGGTGCAGCCGGTTGGCCTGCATCAGTATGTCGGCGATACCGGCGGCTTCGAACAGCATGCCGCCGTCAGGAACGATAATCAGGATTTTCTTCATGTCCTGAAAAGTATCTTTATTGCAGAATAAGTCAAGCGGCAGGTGAGGGGGCTGGCTCCTGCGCGTGAACCTTTTTCATTGGAATAACGGCAATAATCACCGCGCCCAGCACCAGGAACCCGGCCACCATAAAGATCCCGGCGTTAAAGTTCCCCGTGACGTCCTTCATCCAGCCCATCAGCAGCGGACCCAGCGCCGCGCCGGTCATCCCCGTGGCGTTAATCACCGCGATCCCTACCGCCCGGGCGCGCAGGGAGATATAGCGGTCCGGCGTGGTCCAGAAAATCACCATCGCGGCAAAGGCGCCCGCCGAGGCCATGACGATTCCGGTGAACTGGAGCAGGGGATTGACGCTGGTGGCGGTCATGATCCAGCCTGCGGCGGCAAACAGGTACGGCAGTAGGGTATGCACTTTACGCTCGTTCAGGCGATCCGAACGCTTGCTCCACCACACCATGGCGACAATGGTGCACACCTGCGGAATAGCGCTGAGAAGGCCGATGGTCACGTTGCTGCTGGTTTCGTTAAAGCTGCGCAAAATCAGCGGCGTCCAGACGCTGAGCGCGCTGAGGGTGTTAGTTAAGCAGAAGTAGGCCACGGTGTAGAGGATGATGACTGGCGTGAACAGCTCGCGCGCCAGGCTGCGCTGCGGCAACGCCGACGCGCTTGCCGCCTGCTGCGTTTTCTGCAGCGCGATTTTGTCGGCTTCCAGCATCTCGTGCAGGCAGGCCTTATCGTCCTCGGTTAACCATTTTGCCTTTGAAGGACTGTCATCCAGCCAGAACCACACCACCAGCCCCAGCAGCACGGACGGGAATCCTTCCAGCAGGAACAGCCACTGCCAGCCCTTCAGGTTGAGCAGGCCGTCCATATTCAAAATGTAGCCTGAAGCCAGCGAGCCGAGCGCCATAGTGACCGGCATCGCAATCATAAACAGGGCGTTGGCGCGGGCGCGGTAGTGGGCCGGGAACCAGTAGGTTAAATACAAAAGTAGCCCAGGCAGAAAGCCGGCTTCGGCAATCCCCACCAGCATGCGCAGCACGTACAGGCTGTTTGGTCCGGTGGCGAACATGGTGGCGGTAGAGGCAATGCCCCAGATCACCATCAGGACGGCAATCCAGCGCCGCGCGCCCACGATGCTCAGCATGATGTTGCTCGGAATACCGCAGATGACGTACATCACGTAGAACAGGGTGGTCGCCAGGCCAAACATGGTGCTGGTGAGGCCCAGATCTTTACCCATCGTCAGGCCGGCAAAGCCAATGTTGATACGGTCCAGGTAGGAGAAAACAAACAGAATGAATAAAAATACGATGAGGCGACGGAACAGTTTCTTAATAACGGCTTGCTGACGCGGATCCAGAGGCGATTGAGCAGGAGGTGCGTTCATGAAAAGCTCCACATTGCGATTATTAGTATGAGCGTGCAGGTCGGCTAAACGTATAGAAAACAGCCAGCCCTATCGTCAATTTATTGTTCAATAAATGATACGTAATTGTTAATTAGATAGCATTTATGAATCATATTGCGATCGGGATCTCTACTCGCTGACGGTAAGTGGCTGAAACCGCTTTCAACGCCCCAATGCTGCTATAGCCGTCACCGCTTCACAGGGTATAATCCCTTCATCTGCCGCCTGTTTTGGTAAGGAAACGCATGAGCACGCAAAAAAAAACCACTGAGGATCGGGACACCGACCCTGCCTTTCATCGCGAGGAGTTTCCGTTTTACTGGATCGTTAACGTCTACGCGCGCTACACGCAAATTATGGAAATCACGCTGAAAAAAGCCCAGCTGGACGTCTCCGGGTTTCGCGTGCTGATGGTGACGCACCAGTACGGTAAGGCCAGCATTTCCCAGATTGCCGAGTACGCCATGGCGAAAATGCCAACCGTGACCAAAATTGTCGGCCGCCTGCGCGATGATGGTCTGGTCACCACCGCCAGCAGCGAACAGGACGCCCGGGTAACGGAGGTGATGCTCACCGACGCGGGACGGCAAAAAGTCGAAGAAGCGATGGCCCAGGCGAGCAAGGTTTTTGAGAAAGGCTTCAAGGGAATGAGCAGCAGTCAGGTGGCAAAAATGAACCTGTCGCTCTCAAAAGTGCTGGATAATCTCAACGAACTTTGACGGCAAAAAGGCCGAATAACAAATTTGTGACCCGCGTAGACCTTTCGTCTAATCCACTGAAATAACTCAATTTTATCCCGCGCGTCGCGATGAGGCTTCATCGCGTACGCCCGCGTCCGCGTGACCTCTTTTGCTTTATTTTTCATCACTCTGTGCGATTAACCATGACAGGATAAAGGTTAATGGAGTGTTGCGTATTGGTAAAATTAACGTGAAACATTACTTGAATTTTCATCTAATTCTTCCATGATTGACCTAACGTTAGTCAGGACAAAAAGAGAGCAACGACTCTCGGCCTGAATGTGATTCGTTTTTTCTGGTTAAGGTGTTAATCATGAAGCCAGTCTTAAAAAGCAATGGTTATGTTGAGCAGTTTACCCTCGGTTCGGGCGATCTCAGCTTTGCGGTGAAAGATACGCTCGACGTCGCCGGACATCGCACCCGGGCGGGATGCCCTGCGCTGGCAGACGCACCCGTTGCAGAACGGCATGCGGACGTTGTCGCCACGCTGCTGGAAGCGCGCTGCGTGCTGACCGGCAAAACCACGCTGCACGAGCTGGCCTTCGGCGTGACCGGCATTAACCCGCGCTGCGGCACGCCGGTTAACCCGCTGTACCCGGCGCTGATCCCCGGCGGCTCCTCCAGCGGCTCGGCGGCGGTAGTGGCGTCCGGCGAGGTGGACTTTTCTCTCGGCACCGATACCGGCGGCTCGGTGCGCATGCCTGCCGCCTGCTGCGGCGTGATTGGCCTTAAGCCGGGCTACGGCGTGCTAAGCCGTAACGGCGTCATGCCCGAACAAAGTTCGCTTGACTGCGTGGGCGTGTTTGCGGCGCAGGCAGGCGTGCTGCGTCAGGCGATGACGCGCCTGGCAGTCCCCGTTGGGGAACCTCTTACCGAACTCCCTGCGATGGCTTTTGTGCTGGCAGCAGAGCTCGATATCGACGCCTGTCTTCTTGATGTCCTCTCTCTGGCCGGGATTACGCCTTGCGAAGCCACGCTGCCGCTGCTGGAAGACGCGCACCGCGCCGGACTGACGCTGATAAGCCACGAAAACTGGCGGGCGCTGGGGCCGATTCTGGCAAGCAATGCGGTCTCACCCGACGTTGCCTCGCGTATCCGCGCAGGGGCAGACGTCAGCGCAGAGGCGCTGCGGCGCGCCGAGCGCATCCGCACCGATTTTACCGCCCAGGTGGATGCGCTGCTTGCCGAGAACCCGCTGCTGGCGCTGGCAACGCTGCCGGAACTGCCGCCAACGCTGCGGGAGGCGGAAGATCCGCTGAGCGTGGTTAACCTGACGCGCCTGGTGCGGCCGTTCAACCTGAGCGGCCACCCTGCAGTTACCTTACCCGTCGGCGAAATCGACGGTCGTCCGGTCGCCCTGCAGCTTATCGCCCGCAAAGGGAACGACGGCTTGCTGGTGCAGGCTGCCGAATGGCTTAGCCAGCGACGACGTCACTAGCCCTCGCATTTCTTTTTTTAGCCTGATGACTCAGTGAGATCGACTCATTGCGGCCTCGCTCGCCCCAGGCGCGCCGCAGAAAACTATCTGGAGGATGCTATGTCTGCCGTACATGTCCGTGAGGAGCTGGTTCCGCTGCTGGGTGATGTTGCTACCCGCAGCCACGAATTTGAGCATCAGCGTCATATTTCTGACGATGTCATTTCCCGCTTTAAGCAGGTCGGGGTGTACCGCGCGCTGGTTCCCAAACTGTACGGCGGAGACGAATGCACCCCGGCGCAGTTTTGTGAACTGATCGAACAAATCTCGACCGCCGACGGTTCGGCGGGCTGGGTGGCAAGCTTCGGCATGAGCCCGTTTTATCTCGGCGCGCTGCCGCCGGATACCCTCAGGGAGCTGTATTGCGACGGGCCTGACGTGGTGTTTGCGGGCGGCATCTTCCCGACGCAAAAAGCGCGGCAGGCAGACGGCGGGTATCGCGTGAGCGGCCGCTGGAGCTTCGCCAGCGGCAGCATGGGGGCATCGGTGCTCGGCGTCGGCATTTTGCCGGAAGGTGACCAGCCGTTACCCCGCATGGCGGTGCTTCCGCGCGCCAGCGTGCAGATTGACCCGGTGTGGGACACCGTCGGCCTGGCCGGCACCGGCAGCCACGATCTGGTTGTCGACGATGCCTTCGTGCCCCACGAGTGGACCTTCGTGCGCGGCGGATCGCTGAACCTTGAGGGGCCGCTCTACCGTTATCCGGTGCTGTCCCTCGCCACGCAGGTGCTGTCCGTAGTCGCGCTTGGCGTGGCACGCGCCGCGCTCAATGAAATCTACGCTATCGCCCATCGCCAGCAGTCGGTCACCGGCGCGCCGCGCCTCGCGGAGCGACCGCAGGCGCAGATGCAAATCGCCCACAGCGAAGCCGAACTGCGCTCCGCCCGCGCCTGGTTCTATGACGCCATCGACGAGGTCTGGCAGTGCCTGCTGGCGGGGGACGATCCGAGCTGCGAGCAGATCAACGCCCTGCGCCTCTCGTCCACCCACGTGACCCGCGTGGCCGCCGAGGTGGCGCGTCAGGCGCTGGCGCTGAACGGGATGGGCGGCGTCACCATGACCAGCCCGCTGCAGCGCTACGTGCGCGACACGATGGTGATTACCCAACACGCCTTTATGGGCGACCTCTCGTACCTCAACGCCGGGACGGTCTTTTTTGGCGGCAAACCGCTGCCAGGTTACCTGTGATGTTTAACCCAAGGAGCAAAAGATGAGCCAGCTTTCAACCTTACGCGTGCTGTTTTGCATCGGCGTAAACCAGAACTTTTTTGACGCAGGCCAGGCCGAGGCCAAACAGGTGTGGGCCGCATTCGGCGTGATGATGAAGGGCATTGAAGAGACGCAGGGCATCCGCGTCATCGGCAACATGGACGATGACCAGCTGATGGTCGGGCCGTCCACCGCCGCGCCGTGGACCACCTACGTGCTGGCCGACGCCGAGCGTCTGGAAAACGTGGCCGCCGTGTGCAATCTGTTCCGCACCACGCCCGTGGGCGACGGCGGCAGCAGGCTGTGGAAGTACTGCAAAATCGAGGCCCGCGTGGGTCGCGAACTGATTATTCAGAGCTAGCCATGAACGCCCTGGATGCGCTGCGCTTGCAGCAGCTTGAAGATTGCCAGGCCGCCCGCGTCTGCATCAGCGACTACATGCGCCTGTGCGACAGCCTCGACGCTCCCGAAACCGTGCGGGCGATTGGCGCGCTGTTTACCGCTGACGCCTGTTGGGAAGGGGTGGGCGAGCCCTACGCTTCGCGGCTCGGTCGACATCAGGGGCGAGAGGCCATCGAAGCGATGATGGCGGGCTATGTTCGCCAGCCCGCGCATTTTGCCCTCAACGCTCATTTTCTCTGCTCTGAGGCTCTGCGGCACGCGCCGGACGGGCAGCTCAAAGGCCGCTGGCTGATGCTGCAAACCTCGGCCTTTAGCGCGGGCGGCGCGCACCTGAACGCGGCAGAAATTTGCGTCACCTTTGTCCGCGGCGAAAACGGAATGGCGATGGACCACTTCACCACCCGCAATCTGTTCAGCAGGCCGGTCGATCGCTGGCACGCCGCGGATGCCTTACCCGTACCGGATAAAACATGACTGGCAGGAGACTGGATATGCAATGCGACCACCTCATTAACGTAAAAAATATCGATACCGTGCCGGCACGTTCAGAGATTGCCGCGCTGGTGAAGCACGACCGCGTGCACACCTCGCTCTACACCTCGGACGACCTGTTCCAGCTGGAGCTGGACCGGATCTTCGGCAAGACCTGGGTCTGGGTGGCGCACGCCAGCGAGATCCCTGAAACCGGCAGCTTTAAAACGACCGAGATCGGCACGCAGCCGGTAATTGTTGTGCGCGACCGTAAAGGCACCGTCCATACGCTGCTGAACCGCTGCCGCCACCGGGCGGCAACCGTCTGCGAACACCGCAGCGGCAAAACCAACAGCTTTGTTTGCCCGTATCACGGCTGGGGCTACGCGCTGGACGGCAGCCTTCGCGGCGTGCCGCACCCGGAAAGCTATGCCGACCAGCTGGAAAAAGGCGAGCTTGGGCTGGTATCCCTGCGCACCGAGCAGTACGCGGGCATGATCTTCGCCACCTTTAACGACCAGATTGAGCCGCTGGAGGATTTCCTCGGCGCGGCGAAAAAGTGGATGGATCTGTTCATGAAGCAGGGGGCGGGCTACCCGATCAAAACCGGGCCAGCGCACCGCTTTCGCTTCCCCGGCAACTGGAAAATCCAGCTGGAAAACACCACCGACGGGTATCACTTCCCGGTGGTTCACCGCTCGTTTTTAAGCTCCGTCGATAAGCAAACCGAAGAGATGCTCAACTTCGTGGACGGCAGCGGCTACGTCGAAGACCTGGGCAATGGCCACAGCGTGATGGTGATGATCCCCGAGCTGGTGGATCTGGAGGCCAACCTCGATGCGCCGATCCCGGAACGCTTCAGCGAGCTGGCCGACGCGCTGCGCGCCGAGCACGACGAAGCGCAGGTGCGCCGCATCGTGCGCGCGGTCGGCGGCTCCGGCTTTAACCTCAACATCTTCCCGAATATCGCCTGTTCAATGGCCTTCTTCCGCGTCCTCCAGCCGGTGTCCGTCAGTGAAACCGAAATTCACCACGCGGTAATCACGATGGACGGCGGGCCGGACGTTGCTAACCAGGCGCGCCTGCGCCTGCACGAGCACTTCCAGGGGCCGATGGGCTTCGGCACGCCGGACGACTCCGAGGCCTGGGAGCGCGTTCAGCGCGGAGCCACGTCGGGGGAGGATCTCTGGATCATGCTCAACCGCGGGCTGGCGGGGGAGTACCGCACCGACGACGGGCTGCGCAGCGACGTCAGCGCCGAAACCGGGATGCGCGCCGCCTACCGGCAGTGGAAAAAGCTCATGACGGAGAACGAACAATGATGACGTCAGATTCTGCACTCTTTACCGCGATGGCGGTGGTCAACCTGGAGGGCGATCTGCTCGACCAGGGCGAGTTCAACGCCTGGCTGGATCTGTGGCAGCGCGACGGCCTGTACGTCGTGCCTATTGACCCGGCTGAAACCGATTTTAAAAACACCCTCAACTACGCCTGCGACGACCACCACATGCGCGAGAAGCGGGTGACGCGCCTGTACAGCGGCGAATCCATCTCCACCACGCCGCGCGCCCGCACGCTGCGCACGCTGTCGCGCTTTCGCGTGCTGGAGGCGAATGACAACACGATTGTGGTGCGCGGGGCGCAGTCCCTGTGGGAGCACCGCAAAGGCCACAGCCGCCACTACGCGGCGGATATCACCTGGCATCTGCGGCAGCAGGGCGAGCGCTGGCTGATCCAGCAAAAAGTGATCCGCCTGGTGAACAGCGACGATGTGCTGCACAGCATCGGCTACATCCTTTGAGGAAATACGCATGACGCAAACCGTATTAGTGACCGGGGCGGCGGCCGGTCTCGGCAAGGTTATTGCCGCCAGCCTTCTGGAGCAGGGTTTTCAGGTGGTGCTGACCGACGTCGACGCCGCGCGCGCGCAGCAGGCTGCGGACGAGCTGGATAACGGCAGCGTGCTGGCGCTGGGGCTGGATATCCGCCAGCCGCAGGATTTCGACCGCGCGCTGGACGCCACCGTGGCCCGGTTCGGCAGCCTTGACGTGCTGGTGAACAACGCCGCGCTCACCCTCGCCACGCCGGTGATGGAGATCGGGGTCGACGAATTCGACCGGGTGCTTTCCACCAACCTGCGCGGCACCTTTGTCGGCTGCCAGACGATGGGGCGCTATTTCGCCAGCCGCGGCTATGGCCGAATCATCAACTTGGCCTCGCTCGCCGGACAAAACGGCGGCACGGCGTCGGGTGCGCACTATGCGGCCTCTAAGGGCGGCATTTTAACGCTCACCAAGGTCTTTGCCCGCGAGCTGGCTAAATCCGGCGTGACGGTTAACGCCATTGCGCCGGGGCCGATGGATCTGCCGGTGGTGCATGCCCTGGTGCCGGAAGAAAAAATGGCCGGACTGCTGGCGATGATCCCGGTGGGCAAGCTCGGCGAAGCGGAATTTATCGCGCAGGCCGTGGCGCTGCTGGCTTCACCTCAGGCGTCGTTTGTCACCGGGGCGACCTGGGACATCAACGGCGGCCTGTTTATGCGTTAAGGAGCCACCATGCTGACTTTGCAGATTATCAGACGTGAGCTGCAGGGCGATGTTGTCCTGCTGACGCTGGCGCACGCTGAAGGGTTGCCGCTTCCGGCGTTCAGCGCCGGAGCGCATATCGACCTGCATCTTGCCGACGATTTGATTCGCCCGTACTCCCTGTACGGCGACCCGCAGGACCGCCATCACTACCGGCTGGGCATCCTGAAAGAGGGAGGCTCAAAGGGCGGATCCTTGGCCGTACACGCTCTGCAGGAAGGGGATGCGATTGCCGTTAGCGAACCGCGCAACCTCTTTGCGCTGGACGCGGGCGCTGCGCATACCCTGCTGATCGGCGGCGGGATCGGCATTACCCCGATGCTGTCGATGGCCGCCGAGCTTCATGCCGCCGGGCGCAGCTTTGCGCTGCACTACTGCGCCCGTTCGCGCGCGCAGGCGGCCTTTGTTTCACACCTGGACGCGTCGCCGTATTCGCCCCATCTGCACTTCAGCGATGAGCAGCGCATGGATCTTGCCGCCGTGCTGCGCGACGTGCCGCCCAACACCCACGTGTACGTGTGCGGCCCGTCGCGGCTGATGGAGGCGGTGAACGCGCAGGCGTTAGCCAGCGGCTATGCGCCGGAGCAGATCCATCAGGAGTGCTTTAGCGCCGAGGTCGAAACCGGCGGGGAAGCCTTTGAGGTGGTCGCTGCCGCGAGCGGCATCACCGTGACGGTGCTGGAAAACCAGACCATCGTCGAGGCGCTGGCGCTGGCCGGGCTAAAGGTCAACGTTTCCTGCAGGCAGGGGATCTGCGGCAGCTGCCTGACTGACGTAATCGAGGGTGAGCCGGATCACCGCGATCGCTACCTCACCGACGAAGAGAAGGCCGAAGGCGACCAGATGTTGCTCTGCTGCTCCCGCGCGAAGTGCGGGCGTTTAGTCATCGATCTGTAAGGGGACTCCCATGACACTGCAAACTGAATTTCGTAATGCGATGGCCCAGCTCGGCAGCGCCGTGTCGGTGATCACCACCGACGGCCCGGCGGGCAAGTTCGGCTTTACCGCCTCTGCCGTCTGTAGCGTGACCGACCAGCCGCCAACCCTGCTGGTCTGCATGAACCGCAACTCCTACGCGCACGAACACTTCCGCCGCAACGGCGTGCTGTGCGTGAACGTCCTCTCCAGCCACCATCAGGCGCTGTCGGGGGTCTTTGCCAACGCCAGCCTGCGGTCTGAGGAGCGCTTTCTTCACGACAGCTGGCAGGTGATGAACAGCGGCGCGCCGGTGCTCAGCTCGTCCGTCGCCAGCTTCGACTGCCTGATTGCCGACTGCCACGAGGTCGGCAGCCACTCGGTCTTTTACTGCCAGGTGCAGGCCATTCGCATCAGCGAGCAGCCGCGCGGGCTGGTCTACTTCAACCGTCGTTACCATGCCGTCGGGCATGACATTGAGGCGTAGCTTTTTTCCTGACCACAGGGGTAATGCGTAATGAGCAATGTCGTCACAGAACAAAAAATCACCGCGAAGGTGGGTCAGGATGCCAGCCAGATGCGCAGGCTGGTGATTGCCTCCGTGCTGGGGAATGCGCTCGAGTGGTATGACTTTTTCCTCTACGGCACCGCCGCGGCGCTGGTGTTTGGGCCGCTGTTCTTCCCGGTCGGGGGCGATCCGCTGCAGGGCACGCTGCTGGCGTTTTCCGGTTTCGCGGTGGGCTTTTTGGCCCGTCCGCTGGGCGGCATCGTTTTCGGCCACATCGGGGACAGATACAGCCGCAAGATGACGCTGATCATGACCCTGACGCTGATGGGCGCCACGACCTTCGTCATTGGCCTGCTGCCGACCTATGCGCAGATCGGATTCTGGGCGCCGCTGACGCTCATCATCCTGCGCTTCTTGCAGGGCGTGGCCTCCGGCGGCGAGTGGGGCGGCGGGGTGCTGATGCTCAGCGAGAACGCCCCGGCCTCGCGCCGTGGCTACTACACCGCCTGGAGCCAGATGGGCGTCTCCGGCGGGTTTGTCCTCTCGGCGTTTGCCTTTTACCTGGTGCAGCAGCTGCCGGAATCCGATTTTATGCGCTGGGGCTGGCGCGTGCCGTTCCTGCTGAGCATCGTCATCTTTTTAGTGGGCGTCTATATCCGCAAAAACATCCGCGAGAGCAGGGCGTTCACCGAGGCGAAGCCGGAAAAGAAGCACGAAAAAATTCCGCTGCTGATCCTGGTGCGCGACCACCCGAAAGCGCTCCTGCAGGCTATCGCCCTGCGCCTTCCGGAGAACGGCGCGTCATACATCTTCTTCACCTTCTCGGTGGTCTACGCCAGACATATCGGCATCAGCACCGGGGACATTATCAGCGCCGTCACCCTGGCGATGCTGGTGGAGTTCTTCTCGATTCTGTTCTGGGGGGCGCTGTCGGATCGCATCGGCCTTAAGCCGGTCTATTACATCGGCGCGATCGGCCTGCTGGTGATGGCCTTCCCGTTCTTCTGGCTGCTCTCTACCGGCAGCTACGGCTGGATCATGCTCGCCATGTTCCTCGGCCTGCCGTTCTGCCACGGGGCGATGATCGGCACCCAGCCCTGCATTATGAGCGATCTCTTCCCGGTGCGGGTGCGCTACTCCGGGCTGGCGCTGGGGCACGAGGTCGGGTCGATCTTCTCCGGCGGCCTGGGCCCGATGCTGGCGGTGGCGCTGCTGATCGAATTTGACGCCTCCTGGCCGGTCTCCCTTCTGCTGATGGTTTACGCGCTTCTGGCGTGGATTGCGCTGCGCAGCCTGCCGTCCCAACACGAGGAAAAACAATGATTGATAAAAGGATAACGGACATTGACCGCGCGGTGGCGGACGTCTTTGACGGCGCGGTGGTGATGGTGGGGGGCTTTGGTCCCGCCGGACAGCCGGCGGAACTGCTGGACGCGCTGATCCGCCGCAGGCCGCGCGAGCTGACCCTCATCAGCAACAACGCCGGAAACGGCGACTACGGCCTGGCGGCGCTGCTGAAGGCCGGATGCGTGAAAAAGGTCGTGTGCTCCTTCCCGCGCCAGGTGGACTCCTGGGTGTTTGACGATCTCTATCGTCGGGGGGAGGTCGCGCTGGAGCTGGTTCCACAGGGCAATCTCGCCGCGCGCATTCAGGCCGCAGGTTCGGGGCTGGGCGGGATCTTCACGCCGACCGGCTTCGGCACGCAGCTGGCCGAGGGCAAAGAGACGCGCCGCATCGACGGCAAGGATTACGTTTTCGAAACGCCGCTGAGGGCCGACTTCGCGCTGATCAAGGCGCTGAAGGCCGACCGCTGGGGCAACCTGGTGTTTGACAAAACCGGGCGCAACTTTGGCCCGATCATGGCGACAGCCGCCGCCTGCACCATCGCGCAGGTGAGCGAGACGGTGGCGCTGGGCGAGCTGGACCCGGAAGCGGTGGTGACGCCGGGGATTTTTGTCCAGCGCGTGGTGCAGGTCGCGACCGCACGCAAGGAGTCCGCATGAACACATTAACCCCACAGCAGCTGGCGCAGCGCATTGCGCGGGACATTCCGGAAGGGGCGTACGTCAACCTCGGCATCGGGATGCCGACACGCATCGCCAATTATCTTCCAGCAGACCGCGAAATCTTCCTGCACAGCGAAAACGGCATCCTGGGCATGGGGCCCGCGCCTGCGCCCGGCGAAGACGATCCCGAGCTCATCAACGCCGGCAAGCAGCCCGTCACGCTGCTGGCCGGGGGCTGCTATTTCCACCACGGCGACTCCTTCACCATGATGCGCGGCGGCCATCTCGATATCTGCGTGCTCGGTGCCTATCAGGTTTCCGCGCGCGGCGATCTGGCGAACTGGAGCACCGGGGAACCCTCGTCGATCCCGGCCGTGGGCGGGGCGATGGACCTGGCGATTGGCGCGAAGAAGGTGTTTGTGATGACCGAACACCTCACCAAAAGCGGCGTCTGCAAAATCGTCGAAACCTGCACCTATCCGCTGACCGGGATGGCCTGCATCGACCGGATCTACACCGACATGGCGGTGATGGACATTACGGAACAGGGCGTGGTGGTGCGGGAACTGTTTGGCGATATCACGGCCGACTATCTGCGGTCAGTCACGCCCGTGACGCTGACCTTCGCGCTGTTTAATGACGATGCTACGGCATAAGGCGGGAGAGCCTATGGATCTGGAATACCGACTGGACGGCCCGAGCGATGCCCCGCTGCTGGTGCTGTCGAACTCCCTCGGCACGACGTACGGGATGTGGGAAGCGCAGATGCCTGCGTTTACACAGCATTTTCGCGTGCTGCGCTACAACACGCGCGGGCACGGGCGTTCTCCGCTGCCGCCGGGGGGCGTAAGCCTGGCGTCGCTCGGCAACGATGTTATTGCTCTGCTGGATCGCCTGGGCGTGGAGCAGGCTCATTTTTGCGGGATATCGCTGGGCGGCATGACGGGGCTGTGGCTGAACCGCCATGCGCCGGAACGTTTTCATCGTCTGGCGGTTGCCAACACTGCCGCAAAAATTGGCGAGCCGGAAGGCTGGCGGCAGCGCGCCGCGCTGGTGCGTCAGCAGGGGATGGCCCCGGTCGCCGCCACGGCGGCCGATCGCTGGTTTACGCCCGCTTTCCGTCAGCGCCACCCGGAAGCGGTGCAGCCGCTGATCGACGCCCTGGGTGAAACCTCGCCTGAGGGCTACGCCGCCTGCTGCGACGCGCTGGCACTCGCCGACCTGCGGAACGACGTGCAGGCCATGCCGCGCCCGATGCTGGTGATTGCCGGAGACGAGGACCCGGTCACTACGCTACGCGACGCAGAACGGCTGGTGGAGGATGCCCCGCAGGCGCGCTGCCTGGCCCTGCCCGCCTCACATCTTTCTAACGTGGCCTGCGCCGGGGCGTTTAGCCAGCACGTCATCACCTTCTTAAATGCAGGAGCACAGCATGAGCATCACCGTTGAATCCATCGCCTGTTGGCTGGTGGATATCCCAACCGTTCGCCCGCACAGGCTGTCGATGGCGACCATGGGCTGCCAGACGCTGGCCCTCGTGCGCATGACCTGCGCAGAGGGCGTGGTGGGCTGGGGCGAAGCCACCACCATCGGCGGCCTGAGCTATGGGGCGGAAAGCCCGGAGGCGATCAAATCCGCCGTCGAAACCTACCTGTCACCGCTGCTCTGCGGCAAGACCTTCAGCGGCCCGGCGGCGCTGGCGCACGTTATGAACGCCAGCGTGAAGGGCAATACGTTTGCGAAGTCAGCCCTTGAAACCGCGTTTCTGGACGCGCAGGGAAAAGCGCTGGGCGTGCCCGTTAGCGCGCTGCTCGGTGGGGCGCTGTGCGAGCGGCTGCCGGTGCTCTGGACGCTGGCCAGCGGCGACACGGAAAAAGACATCGAGGAGGGCAGGCGCCTGCTGGCGGAAGGGCGGCACGACGCCTTCAAGCTCAAGATTGGCGCGCGGGATCTGGCGACGGATATTCGTCACGCGCTGGCCATTAAGTCTGCGCTGGGCGACGAGGTCAGCATCCGCGTGGACGTCAATCAGGCCTGGGATCTGACGACCGCCGTAAAAGGGATGCGTCAGCTTCAGGACGGCGGTATCGACCTGGTGGAACAGCCGATCCCGCTCTGGGACCGGCAGGGCCTCATTACCCTCAGCCAGCGCTTTGAGGTGCCGATTCTGGCGGATGAGGCGGTCGGCACCAGCCACGACGGCTACGCCCTGGCAAACGGCGGGTTTACCGGCGCGTACGCCCTGAAAATTGCGAAAGCAGGCGGCCCCGCGCAGGCGCTGAAGCTGGCGCACGTCGCGCAGGCGGCGGGCGTGGCGCTTTACGGCGGCACCATGCTGGAAGGCACCGTCGGAACCCTGGCCTCTCTGCACGCCTGGTCCACGGTCCCGATGCGGTGGGGGACAGAGATGTTTGGCCCGCTGCTGCTAAAAGACGACGTCGTGGTGCGCCCGCTCGACTTTAGCCGGGGACAGGTCACGCTGCCCTCCGGCCCGGGTCTGGGCATCGACATCGACACCGATAAATTGCGCCACTACGCGCGCCCGTAAGGAGCTTTCATGCTGTTCAAAGTCGAAATGACCGTCAACATACCGGCCTCGCTGCCGGCGGAGCAGGCAGATGAGATCAAAGCCAAAGAGAAAGCCTATTCGCAGCGCCTGCAGCGTGAAGGCAAGTGGCTGCACATCTGGCGGGTGGTCGGGCAGTACGCCAACGTCAGCATTTTTGACGTGGCGGATAATCAGGAGCTGCACCTGCTGCTGACCGGGCTGCCGCTCTATCCGTACATGGACATCAGCGTGCAGCCGCTCTGCGCGCATCCCTCATCAATACATAACGCATAACAGCCCATACCCTACACAACCGAGGAACCTGCAATGTCAAAGAATCCTGCACATCAGTCCGAACTGGAAACCCTGCTGGCGATCGGCAGCGGCCTGAACGCCGACGGGGGCAACGAACGCTTCAAGGCCATCATGCACCAGCTGTTGAGCGACCTGTGCAATACCATCAAAACGTTCGACATCACCGACGAAGAGTTCTGGATCGCCGTTAACTATCTCAACGAGTTGGGCGAGCGTAAAGAAGCGGCGCTGCTGGCGGCGGGCCTGGGCCTGGAGCACTATCTGGACATGCGCGCCGATGAAAAAGAGGCGGCGGCCGGAAGCGAAATCGGCACGCCGCGCACCATCGAAGGACCGCTCTACGTTGCCAACGCGCCGCTGAGCCAGGACTTTGCGCGCATGGATGACGGCAGCGAGAAGGCCGAGGCGATGTGGCTGCACGGCAAGGTGACTGACCTTGCGGGGAACCCGGTGCCCGGGGCGATTGTGGATATCTGGCACGCCAATACCCATGGCGGTTATTCGTTCTTCGACCCGTCGCAGAGTGAATATAACCTGCGTCGTCGCGTTAAGACGGCAGCCGACGGCACCTACGCTGCGCGCAGCATTGTGCCGTGCGGCTACGGCTGCCCGCCGGATGGCCCAACGCAAAAATTGCTCAACGGTCTGGGCCGTCACGGCAATCGTCCGGCGCATATCCACTTTTTCGTCTCTGCGCCGGGCTTTAAGCATTTGACCACGCAAATCAACCTCAGCGGCGACCAATACCTGTGGGACGATTTTGCCTTTGCTACCCGCGAAGAGCTGATTGCCGATCCGGTGAAAATTACCGACGGCACCGTTGCCCGCGAGCGCGATATCCATGGGCCGCATACGGAAGTGCGTTTTGATTTTGTCCTGGTGTCGGCGGCGGGAAGCGCCGACGAGGAGCGCGGCAAGCGCGCCCGCGTGAAGGAGTAACGATAGCGGGCAGCGTATCAGCGCTGCCCCTGTTTTTGGCAAAGCAAAGCGATTTAAGTTCTTTGTTATTTCAGGCGTTTTCGCAGATCGTCAGCACATATCATGACTGACGAAAATGGCGTCTGAAAGAATGGGTAAACGAAGTACGCTCTATCTAAACGAAGGCCAGCGGGAACATATTCACCGCCTCTCGGCCTCGCTGCTGTGGCGAAGCGAGCTGCCGACCTGGCTGTTAATTATCGCTGTTTATGGCGGCTGGTTTACCACCCTGATGTTCTGGCAAACGCTCGGCCTGCTGCCCGCCACGCTGTTGCTTATCTGGTTTACCGCCTGGTATATGTCGCTCCAGCATGAGCTGATCCACGGGCACCCAACCCGCATCGCCTGGCTTAACGCGCTGTGCGGCGCGATGCCGCTGGCGGTCTGGTATCCGTATGGCCTGTACCGCGATTCGCACCTGGCGCACCATCGCCACGATAGTCTGACCGTGCCGGTGGACGACCCGGAGTCCTACTATTTCACCCGCGAGAGCTGGGCGCGCTTTTCCCCCTGGCAGAAGCGTGTTATCCATGCGCGCAATACTTTCGTCGGACGGCTGCTGCTGGCCCCGCTGCTGGATATTCTGCAGACGCTGGGCGGCGCGGCGGGGGCGTTTCGCCATCGGCGATGGCGCGCGATGGGAATGTGGCTGACGCACGGACTGCTGCTGGCGGGGCTTTTCGCCTGGATGATCGGCGTCGGTTTCTCGCCCGTCTGGTTTGTGCTGGCCGTAAGCTATCCCGCGCTGGCGCTCACCAAAGTGCGCTCTTTTCTTGAACACCGCGCGGCGGACGATCCGCTGGCGCGCTCGGCGATCAACGAGGCCGGGGTATTCTGGCGGGTATTGTTTCTGAATCTTAACTACCATTCAGTGCATCACGACTTACCCGGCATTCCCTGGTACGGGCTGAAGACGATCTACCTCCACGGCCGGGAGGCTTACCAGCAGCGTAACCACGGCTTTCTGGTTAAGGGATACGGCGAATGGCTGCGCCGATTCTGGGTCAGGCCGGTAGACGTCACCGTTCATCCGGGCGTTAAGCGAGGAGAGGAGCATGAGTAAGCTGATGGCGTTTCCGATGTATGACGTCAATCGGGCCGATACCGACGCGCTATGGCGGACGATACAAAGCCTGCTGTTGGCGCGCGGCATAACGGTGGCGGCGTCGCCGGAGCAAGATCTGCTCACGCTCTGGCAGCAGCCCGATCTGGCGCTGAGCCAGACCTGCGGCTACCCGCTGATGACGACGCTGCCGGACGTGCAGGTAGTCGGCTGTTTTCACTACGCCGCGCCGGGCTGTGAAGGGATTCACTACCGCAGTTTTCTGGTCGTGCGCGAGGAGGATAAGCACCGGACGCTGGCTGACTTTCGCGGGCGACGCGCGGTGTGTAATTCGCCGGATTCGCAGTCGGGCTACAACGTGCTGCGCAAAAAGATCGCGCCTGCTGCGGTAAACGACTATTTCTCATCAGTGACGTTCAGCGGCAGCCACCGACAGTCTCTGGTCGACGTAGGGCGTGGGGCAGGCGATATCGCCGCCATTGACTGCGTGACCTATGCCCTGCTGCAGCGTCATGAACCGGCGCTGCTGGCGGGGCTGGCCGTGATAGAGCGTACGCCGCTGACCCCCGGGCTGCCGCTGATTACTGCCCGTCAAACCTCTCCCGCGACGCTCCAGGCTATTCGCGACGCGCTTAACGAGCTGGTCAACAACCCGGAATACCGGGAAGAGTGCAGCGCGGTGCTGATCGGCGGGTTTAGCGAGGTGACGCGCCAGGCCTATTACCAGCTGCTCGACTGACGCGTTTATCGGAGGACTAGAGCGGACGAATGTCCTTTGAGCGCAGCCTGACGTTTACGGGCACCGATTTATAAGAGGGTGTTCCGCTCTCTTTATCAAGGTAATCAAGCGGTACCAGAACGTTCGCCTCCGGATAGTAGGCGCCCACGGTGCCGGGCGCAATGCTGTACTCCACCACGGTAATATCATTAAGACGCTGAACGCTGCCCGGCAGCGCGGTTTCGATATCCACCCGGTCCCCGTGCTCCAGTCCTAACCGCGCCATATCCTCTTCGTTCATAAACAGCACGTCGCGGCGGCCAAACACGCCGCGGTAGCGGTCGTCCAGAGCATAAATGGTGGTGTTGTACTGGTCATGGCTGCGCAGCGTAATCAGGCGCAGAAGGTTATCGCCTACGCCCCGCGCATTTTCGTCCACGCCGTCAAACACGGAGAACATCGCTTTGCCCGTAGCCGTGGGCCAGACGCGCTGCGTGGGCGGCAGCGGCATCCGGAAGCCACCCGGGATGCGAATGCGCGCGTTGTAGCCCTCAAATCCCGGAATGGTTTGCTCAATCAGGTCGCGGATCAGATCGTAATCCGCCACCAGATCCATCCAGCCCACTCGGGTGTGGCTGAGGGTGGCTTTTGCCATCCCGGCCACGATAGCAGGCTCAGCGCGGATCGACGGTGAGGCGGGCTTCAGCTTCCCGGACGACGCATGGACCATCGACATGGAGTCTTCCACGGTAATGGACTGACGTCCCGTCTCCTGAATATCCAGTTCGGTGCGGCCAAGACACGGCAGAATATAGGTTTCTTTGCCAACCAGCAGGTGCGTGCGGTTCAGCTTGGTGCCGATGTGAACGCTCAGATCCAGCGTGTTCATCGCCGGAAATCCCCTCTGGTGATCGGGCATCGCCACGGCGAAGTTACCGCCCAGGCAGATCAGCGCTTTTGATCGCCCGTCGATCATTGCCTGCGTGGCTGCCACCGCATCGTGACCGTGTTGCGAAGGGGGTTCAAAGCCGAAAACCGCCTTCAGGCGACCCAGAAAAGCGGGCGTCGGTTTCTCGGTGATGCCAACGGTTCGGTTTCCCTGCACGTTGGAGTGGCCGCGCAGGGGGCAGATCCCCGCGCCTGGCTTGCCGATATTGCCGCGCATCAGCAGCAGGTCGGCAATCAGGCGGACGTTTGCCGTGCCTTTGTTATGCTGGGTGATCCCCATGCCGTAGGTAATGATGGTGGCGTTCGATTTGGCGTACGCATCGGCGACGGTTTTCAGCTCCGCCCTGGCTAAACCGGACTCGCGTTCGATGGCTTCCCACGTCGTCTGCGTGATGTCTGCGGAAAACGCGTCGAAGCCCTGAGTGTGGGCGGCGATAAAGGCGTTATCCAGCGTGCCGCCCTGCGCCGCTTCTCGTTCCAGCAGGTGTTTGGCGATCCCCTTCAGCGCCGCGGCATCACCGCCCGCCTTGACCTGAAAATAGGTTGAGGCGATATCGGTTGAGCTGTAGGTGGCCATTTCAATCAGGCTTTGCGGATCGGCGAACCGTTCCAGGGCCCTTTCACGCAGCGGATTGAAAACGATAATCGGCACGCCGCGGCGCGACAGCTCGTGCAGGGTGCCCATCATGCGCGGATGGTTAGTACCGGGGTTGTGCCCGATGGAAATCACCAGTTCGGTTTTGTCGAAATCATCAAGCGATACCGTGCCTTTACCGATGCCAATAGAGCGAGGCAGCCCGACGCTCGTGGCTTCGTGGCACATGTTGGAGCAGTCCGGGAAGTTATTGGTGCCAAATTCGCGGGCGAAAAGCTGAAACAGATAGGCCGCTTCGTTGGAGGCGCGACCGGAGGTGTAGAATTCAACACTGTCCGGCTCGAGTCCGCGCAGGATCTCCCCGATGCGCTCAAAGGCTTCATCCCATTCGACGGGGCGGAAAGTGTCGCTCGAGCGGTCATAGCGCAGGGGACGCGTCAGTCGACCATAGCCTTCCAGCTCAAAGTCAGATTTTGCCAGCAGGGAGGTGACGGTATTTTCCGCCAGAAACGCCGGCGTTACGCGTTTGCTGGTGGCCTCCCAGGTGACGGCCTTCGCGCCGTTCTCGCAGAACTGAAACGTCGATTTATGCTCTTTATCGGGCCACGCGCAGCCCGGGCAGTCAAAACCGTCGGGCTGGTTGGTGCGCAGCAGGGTGGCAGGGGCGTCCAGCGTGTCCATCTGGGTGCGTACCGCAATGGCCGTGGCCTTAAGCGCGCCCCAGCCGCCAGCAGGGCCGTCGTAGTGTCTGATTCCGGGAACGGCGCGTTTTTTGGTCTTCATCTGGACTCCTGCTGGATAGGTTATCAGATGAATTCTACACCGCTTTGTTTAACAAAATGACAACAAAAATGGATCGTGCCGGGCCGAAAAATGAAGCCTGCCGACAAATAAAAAGGCCTCGATAAAAATCGAGGCCTTTTAAAATCAAAATCGAATTAGACGTTGAACAGGAAGTTCATCACGTCGCCATCTTTGACGACGTAATCTTTCCCTTCTGCACGCATCTTGCCGGCTTCCTTCGCACCCTGTTCACCTTTATAGGTGATGAAGTCTTCGAAGGCGATAGTCTGCGCGCGGATGAAGCCCTTCTCGAAATCGGTGTGAATTTTACCCGCCGCCTGAGGCGCAGTTGCGCCGACAGGGATAGTCCATGCGCGCACTTCTTTCACGCCAGCGGTGAAGTAGGTTTGCAGGTTCAGCAGTTCGTAGCCTGCGCGGATTACGCGGTTCAGGCCCGGTTCTTCCAGACCCAGCTCGGCCATGAACTCTTCACGGTCGGCGTCGTCCAGCTCGGCGATGTCGGACTCAACCGCTGCGCATACCGCGACAACCACAGAGCCTTCACCCGCGGCGATTTCACGCACTTTGTCCAGGTATGGGTTGTTCTCGAAGCCGTCTTCGTTCACGTTGGCGATGTACATGGTTGGCTTCAGCGTCAGGAAGCTCAGGTATTTGATTGCCGCCTTGTCTTCTTCCGTCAGGTTTTTCAGCGCGCGCAGCATGCCCGCGTTTTCCAGCTGCGGCAGGCATTTTTCCAGGGCAGCCAGTTCCGCTTTAGCGTCTTTGTCGCCGCCTTTGGCTTTCTTCTGCACGCGGTGAATCGCACGTTCGCAGGTGTCGAGGTCAGACAGCGCCAGCTCGGTGTTGATGACGTCGATGTCGTCAGCCGGGTCCACTTTGTTATTTACGTGGATAATGTTGTCGTTTTCGAAGCAGCGCACCACGTGGCCGATGGCTTCGGTTTCACGGATGTTGGTCAGGAACTGGTTGCCCAGGCCTTCACCTTTGGACGCGCCTTTTACCAGGCCCGCGATGTCCACGAACTCCATGGTGGTTGGCAGAATGCGCTGCGGCTTTACGATTTCCGCGAGCTGATCCAGACGCGGATCGGGCATTGGAACAACGCCGGTGTTAGGTTCGATGGTACAGAACGGGAAGTTCGCCGCTTCAATACCCGCTTTGGTCAGGGCGTTAAAGAGGGTGGATTTGCCCACGTTTGGCAGACCGACGATACCGCATTTGAATCCCATTTCTAAATCACCTTAATATCTTGATAATCAATCCGTTAGATATAACCGATTGAAGAAAAGTAAATAACTTTGCCTATTATACACGTAACCTGCATGCCGCGCGGTAAAAAAGCCGCGCAGGGCGGATTATTGCGCTTTGAAGGCGTGTAAGCGGTTAGTCGCTTTTGTCAGGCCATCCTGAAGCCAAATTTCGGTGCAGCGCGCCGCTTCGTCTACCGCTTCGTCTATTAATTTCTGCTCAGAAACCGGTGGCTTACCCAGCACGAAACCGACAACTTTGTTTTTATCGCCCGGATGGCCGATTCCCACGCGCAAACGGTGGAAATTCGGGTTATTGCCCAGCTTGCTGATGATGTCTTTCAGACCGTTGTGTCCGCCATGACCGCCGCCAAGCTTGAACTTTGCCACGCCCGGGGGTAAATCAAGCTCATCGTGAGCCACCAGGATTTCGTCCGGGTTGATGCGATAAAACGTCGCCATTGCCGCCACGGCTTTGCCGCTCAGGTTCATAAAGGTCGTCGGCACCAGCAGGCGCACATCGGCACCGTCGAGACTGATGCGTGAGGTATACCCGTAGAATTTCGGTTCTTCACGCAGGGGAGCACGTAACCGCTCGGCCAGCAGATCGACGTACCAGGCACCGGCGTTGTGGCGGGTGGCTGCATACTCTGCGCCCGGGTTGGCGAGGCCGACAATCAGTTTAATCGTCACGATTTCATTCCTAATGGGTTCCAGATCTGGCGCGTAGTTTACTGTCTGAGGCGCCGCTTGACAAAGTTCTGCACCATGAATGCCAAATAGCGAATAATTACTCATTTGAACCATTAGAATTTCAAGCTGTTCAAGGCGTTATTTGTAAACTTTTGTCTTGGCGTTGTCCGTAAATGTGATCATTCACGCAACTCATATAAGCGGTGTTGTCTATACTTTACACACAAGGAATAGGGACTTATTCCCTACAACCCAGGTTCCGGAGGTGACATATGAAACGCAAAAACGCTTCGATACTCGGTAACGTGCTGATGGGGTTGGGACTGTTCGTGATGGTAGCCGGTGTGGGTTACTCTATTTTAAACCAATTGCCACAGCTTGACCTCCCGCAATACTTCGCGCACGGCGCGGTGCTGAGTATCTTCCTCGGTGCGGTATTGTGGCTCGCCGGAGCACGCGTGAGCGGTCACGAGCAGGTCAGTGACAGATACTGGTGGGTGCGCCATTACGATAAGCGTTGCCGCCGTGACCAGCATAAGCACGGCTAGTGCTTTTGAATAAAGAACATAAAAACGACTCTATTAAGAGTCGTTTTTTTATGCTTTGACTCTTCTCGTGGCGATCTAGAGATCGGCTAACGCGGCTTCGCGGTTTGGATAAAACGCGAGACGCCCTGGGATCGGCTGCACGCCAGCGCGGGCCATCGTGCGCAGCGGCTGGAACTCCAGGTTGCTCACCCGCAGCTCGCAGCCCTCCGGCAGGCGCGCAACAAAGCGCTGGAACGCATCCAGACCGCCAGCATCCAGCACCGGTACGGCATCCCACTTCAGCACCACAATCCGCTTGCCCTGAATGCGGGACTCAAGGTCGCTAAACAACCCCTCGGCGGCGGCGAAGAACAGCGGGCCAATCACGCGCAGCACCAGTACGTCATCCGGGACCTCAACGTTAACCGGTGAAAGCCGCGTCATCTGCGCGATGCGGCGCATAAACAGCAGTGAGGCCAGCACGATACCCACGCTGATGGCGATCACCATGTCAAACAGCACGGTCAGCGACATACAGATAAGCATCACGATGATGTCGTCTTTCGGCGCGCGACGCAGCAGGTTCACCACCTTATGGGCCTCGCTCATATTCCAGGCCACCATCAGCAGCAGCGCCGCCATTGCAGAGAGCGGGAGCCAGGAGAGGAGCGGAGCGAGGATCAGCAGCGCCATTATCACAAGTAAGGCGTGAATGACCGCCGAAATTGGTGATGTCGCTCCCGCGCGGACGTTGGCAGCGGAACGGGCAATGGCTGCCGTAGCCGTAATGCCGCCGAAGAATGGTGCGATGATGTTCCCCAGCCCCTGACCGACCAGCTCGCTGTTGGCCTTATGCCTGGTGCCGGTCATACCGTCCAGCACCACCGCGCAGAGCAGGGACTCAATCGCCCCCAGCATCGCCATTGAAAACGCGGCGGGCAGCAGGGCACGCAGCGAATCCCAGCTCAGCGTGAACGTCGAGCCCGGCATGTCCCACGGCAGTACCAGCTGCGGCAACAGCTGCGGAATACCGCTGCCCTGCGAGCCGTCAGCCAGAATATAGTGGAACTGTGAGCCAATGGTCGCCACATGGCAGCCAAGCATATTCACAATCGCCATCACCCCACAGCCGAGCAGCAGCGCAGGGAGGTGGCCCGGAAGGCGAATGCCCAAGCGAGGCCAGACGATCAGCGTGCCCAGGGTCACGATGCCGATAGCCGCATCGCCAAGGTTGGCCGTCGGCAGCGCCATGAACAGCGCCCCCACTTTTTGCAGATAATGTTCAGGCACGTGAGCCATCTGCAGCCCGAGGAAATCCTTGATCTGCATGGTACCGATGGTAATCCCAATCCCGGATGTGAACCCCAGCGTCACGGAAAGGGGAATATATTCAATCAGCCGGCCAAAGCGGGCGAGACCGAACAGGATCAAAATGACGCCGGACATCAGGGTGGCAACCAGCAGGCCTGCCAGACCAAACTGCTGCGAAACGGGGTAGAGGATCACCACAAAGGCGGCGGTCGGGCCGGAGACGCTGAAGCGGGACCCGCCCGTCAGGGCAATCACGATCCCGGCCACGGCGGACGTGTACAGGCCGTACTGCGGCGCAACGCCGCTGCCAATCGCGAGCGCCATCGCCAGCGGAATGGCGATAATCCCGACGGTAATCCCGGCAATCAGGTCACGCACAAAGCGTGACGAGGTGTATTTCTCTTTCCAGCAGGCGTCGATGAGGGCGCGAAAGGGCAGAACATGTGAGGAAGTTACGTTTTTCACAATTCTCTATCATCCGTGTGCGCATCATCTGTCATGTGAATGGCAGGTGAAGGAGGCATTGATCATACAAATAAAAACTATAAACAAAAAAACCCGCCGCAGCGGGTTTTTTAGCCGTGTTCGATCAGTGTTCGAACATTGCAGAGATCGATTCTTCGTTGCTGATACGACGAATCGCTTCGGCCAGCATCCCGGACAGGGTCAAAGTACGTACGTTTGGCAGCGCTTTGATTTCGTCGCTCAGTGGGATGGTATCGCACACCACAACTTCGTCGATAACGGAGTTGCGGAGATTATTCACTGCGTTACCGGAGAAGATCGGGTGAGTCGCATAAGCAAATACGCGCTTCGCACCACGTTCTTTCAGCGCTTCTGCTGCTTTGCACAGCGTACCGCCGGTATCGATCATGTCGTCAACCAGCACGCAATCACGGCCCGCCACGTCACCGATGATGTGCATCACCTGAGAAACGTTAGCGCGCGGACGACGCTTGTCGATGATCGCCATGTCGGTATCGTTCAGCAGCTTAGCGATAGCACGGGCACGTACCACGCCGCCGATGTCCGGAGAAACCACGATTGGGTTGTCCAGGTTCAGCTGCAGCATGTCTTCCAGCAGGATTGGGCTGCCGAATACGTTATCAACCGGAACGTCGAAGAAGCCCTGGATCTGCTCTGCGTGCAGGTCAACGGTCAGGACGCGGTCAACGCCAACGCTGGACAGGAAGTCAGCGACAACTTTGGCAGTGATTGGCACACGCGCGGAACGGACGCGACGGTCCTGGCGGGCATAGCCAAAGTAAGGGATTACGGCAGTGATACGACCTGCGGAAGCACGGCGCAGGGCGTCGACCATAACAACCAATTCCATCAGGTTGTCGTTCGTTGGAGCACAGGTGGACTGGATGATGAAAATATCACCACCGCGTACATTTTCGTTAATTTGTACGCTGACTTCGCCGTCGCTAAAGCGACCTACAGCGGCGTCGCCGAGGGAAGTGTACAGGCGGTTGGCAATACGTTGTGCTAGTTCCGGGGTGGCGTTACCAGCAAAAAGCTTCATATCAGGCACGAGAAGAACCTCAGGCATGCGTCCAGTGGTGGATAACCTTCGCCAAAAACTGTGCGGGCCAGGCGAATGCTATCCAGGCGGTGTATTAAAGAGCGCGATGCAACGTCTGGAACAGGGTGACGTTGTCACCGAAACTCAATCTGCGCCAGTATGGCCTGCTGTAGGGGGGAGGTGTTCATCCCGCGTGCTACAAAACCATGCAGCCAAACTGGCGCTTGCTCAAGCACCTGACGAGCGGCGGACTCGGTGTCAAATTCAGCAAAGACACAGGCCCCTGTACCAGTCAGGCGCGACGGCGCGTATTCTAACAGCCAGGAAAGCACCGCATCAACCTCGCGAAAACGTTTTCTTGCGATAACCTCGCAATCGTTGCTGAATTCACAATTTAATAACGTTTCTATTGACCGTACCGGGGTATCTCTTTTCAGGTCAGGATCTTTGAAGATCACCGGGGTCGGAATGCTCACGCCAGGGTGGGCAACCAGATACCATTTTTCCGGCGGCTCGACCGGCGTGAGGATCTCGCCCACGCCTTCGGCAAAAGCCGCATGGCCGCGAACAAAAACGGGTACATCTGCGCCTAACGTCAGGCCGAGTGTCGCCAGTTCGTCCGTCGATAGCCCGCAGCCCCAGAGATGATTCAGCGCAACCAGCACGGTAGCCGCATTGGAAGAACCTCCACCCAGACCGCCGCCCATCGGCAGGCGCTTCTCGATGCCGATATCCGCGCCGCTTCCCGCTGGCAGACGGCCAGAATCTGCCGCGGCTTTCATCAGCAGGCGCGCGGCGCGCACGATCAGGTTATCGTCGTGCTCCACGCCTTCAACCGGCGTCAGCAGGCAAATCTGCCCGTCATCGCGCAGCGACACCGAAAGGGTATCGCCATAGTCGATAAACTGAAACAGCGTCTGCAGGGTGTGATAGCCGTCAGCGCGCTGCCCGGTGATGTACAAAAACAGGTTCAGTTTTGCGGGAGAGGGCCACTGGGTCATCATTTAACGATCCAGTTGTCCATTTTCAGCTTGATTCGCTGGCTGCCCTGCGTCAGCTCCATATTGGACGGCAGCGCGGGTTGAGTGTTGCTGTCGTAGCCGCTGTATACCACTTTCCAGGTTTTGCCGTTCTGCGCGTAGTTGACCTGGCTCAGGCGGTACTGGTCGTCAAGCGTATAGTCGGTGGCGTCACCCGGCAGGCCGAGGATCCACTGGCGCAGGCTGTTCAGCGGAATCGGCATTCCGGTCAATTTGCCAATCATCTCTTCGGCATCGGTCGCGGTATAGTGCTGGCCTTTGTTATCGGTGATCTGCGCTTCACCCGGCCTGGCGAGAAGCTCAAGCTCGGTGCTGCCCAGCGGGTTGAGCAGCAGCAGACGATAGCGATCCTGCCCCGTTTGCTGCCAGAAGAAGCGGGCATAAACCTTCTGGTCGTCAGAGAGATAAGCAAACGCACCGCGCGTCTGGTACTGGCTTAATTTCAGCACGTCCTGCTGGTGCTGGCGCCACTGCGGCGAGTCAGGGCTTTTGCCTGGACCTTTAGGCTGAGTGACGGTACAGGCGGTCAGAACCAGGGCTGCCAGAGGCAGCAGGCGAATCAGTCGGGTCATAATGAAGGCAAATCCTTGAGATACGTTGCAGTTATAACCGTTAATGCTAGCGTTGAAGGATGCCACCGTCTACGTTCAAATTATCTCAAAGCGCTATCTAACCTATTACTCCGAAAGGGTGCAGTCTCTTTTATTGATCTCGCGCATCCTGTATGATGCGACCTGCTAACCTTATTAACGCTGGTACTACTCCCGCTCAACATGACCCTATTAGCACTCGGCATCAACCACAAAACGGCCCCGGTTTCACTGCGAGAACGCGTTACGTTTTCGCCGGATACGCTCGACCTGGCGCTGGACAGCCTGCTTGCACAGCCCATGGTGCAGGGTGGGGTGGTGCTCTCGACGTGCAACCGTACCGAACTGTATTTAAGTGTGGAAGAACAGGACAACCTGCACGAAGCGTTAATCCGCTGGCTATGCGACTACCACAACCTCAACGAAGAAGAGCTGCGCAACAGCCTGTACTGGCATCAGGATAACGACGCGGTCAGCCATCTGATGCGCGTGGCCAGCGGCCTCGATTCGCTGGTGCTCGGCGAGCCCCAAATTCTCGGTCAGGTGAAAAAAGCCTTTGCTGATTCGCAAAAAGGCCACCTGAAGGCCAGCGAGCTGGAACGTATGTTCCAGAAGTCTTTCTCCGTGGCGAAGCGTGTGCGAACCGAAACCGACATTGGTGCCAGTGCGGTTTCTGTTGCTTTCGCAGCCTGCACCCTTGCGCGTCAAATCTTTGAATCTCTGTCGACCGTCACCGTGCTGCTGGTGGGCGCGGGCGAAACCATCGAGCTTGTGGCGCGCCATCTGCGCGAACACAAGGTGAAAAAGATGGTTATCGCTAACCGTACCCGCGAACGTGCGCAGGTGCTGGCGGACGAGGTGGGCGCAGAGGTCATTGCGCTGAGCGACATTGATGAACGCCTGAAAGAGGCGGACATCATCATCAGCTCTACCGCCAGCCCGCTGCCGATTATCGGCAAAGGCATGGTGGAGCGCGCGTTAAAATCCCGTCGTAATCAGCCGATGCTGCTGGTCGATATCGCCGTCCCGCGCGATGTTGAACCGGAAGTGGGCAAGCTGGCTAACGCCTACCTTTACAGCGTGGACGACCTGCAAACCATCATTTCGCACAACCTTGCCCAGCGTAAAGCGGCAGCGGTGCGGGCGGAAACGATTGTCGAGCAGGAAACCAGCGAGTTTATGGCCTGGCTGCGCGCGCAAAGCGCCAGCGAGACTATCCGCGAGTATCGCGGACAGGCGGAGCAGGTGCGTGAAGAACTGACCGCCAAAGCGCTGGCTGCCCTCGATCAGGGCGGCGACGCACACGCGATTATGCAGGATCTGGCACGGAAACTGACCAATCGCCTGATCCATGCCCCAACCAAATCTCTTCAGCAGGCAGCCCGAGACGGGGATGATGAACGCCTGACTATTCTGCGCAACAGCCTCGGGCTGGAATAGCGCTCAATACCCATTTTCTATTACAAGGTGCCTTTACGCCCATGAAGCCTTCTATCGTCGCCAAACTGGAAGCTCTGCACGAGCGCCATGAAGAAGTCCAGGCGCTGCTCGGCGATGCCGGGACTATTGCGGACCAGGAACGTTTTCGCGCGCTGTCGCGTGAGTACGCGCAGTTAAGTGATGTTTCAAAATGCTTTACCGACTGGCGACAGGTCCAGGACGATATCGAAACCGCGCAGATGATGCTCGACGATCCTGAAATGCGCGAAATGGCGCAGGAAGAGCTGCAGGAAGCAAAAGCGCGCGCGGAAGAGATGGAGCAGCAGCTCCAGGTGCTTCTTCTGCCGAAAGATCCCGACGACGAACGTAACGCGTTTGTGGAAGTGCGCGCCGGGACGGGCGGTGACGAAGCCGCGCTCTTTGCCGGCGATCTGTTCCGCATGTACAGCCGCTACGCTGAAGCGCGCCGCTGGCGCGTGGAGATCATGAGCGCCAACGAAGGCGAGCACGGCGGCTTCAAAGAGGTTATCGCCAAGATCAGCGGCGACGGCGTGTATGGTCGCCTGAAGTTCGAATCCGGCGGTCACCGCGTGCAGCGCGTGCCTGCCACGGAATCACAGGGACGCATTCACACCTCGGCCTGTACGGTTGCGGTGATGCCTGAGCTGCCCGAAGCGGAACTGCCGGATATTAACCCGGCGGATCTGCGTATTGATACCTTCCGCTCCTCCGGCGCGGGCGGTCAGCACGTTAACACCACCGACTCCGCCATTCGTATTACGCACCTGCCAACCGGCATTGTGGTGGAGTGTCAGGACGAACGTTCCCAGCACAAAAACAAAGCCAAGGCGCTTTCCGTGCTCGGCGCGCGAATCCGTGCGGCAGAAGTGGCGAAGCGCCAGCAGGCGGAAGCCTCTACCCGCCGTAACCTGCTCGGCAGCGGCGATCGTAGCGACCGTAACCGTACCTATAACTTCCCGCAGGGCCGCGTAACCGACCACCGCATCAACCTGACGCTGTACCGTCTGGATGAAGCGATGGAGGGCAAGCTCGATATGCTGATTGAGCCTATCGTGCAGGAATACCAGGCCGACCAGCTGGCGGCGCTGTCCGAGCAGGAATAATGGATTTTCAACACTGGTTACGCCATGCCGCCAGTGCGCTTTCTGAGAGTGAGAGCCCGAAGCGCGACGCCGAAATTTTGCTGGAGTACGTCACGGGGAAAGCCCGTACGTACCTGCTGGCTTTCGGTGAAACCGAGCTGACCGCCGAACAGCAGGCCCAGCTTGACGCGTTGCTGCTCCGCCGTAAAACGGGCGAGCCGGTGGCGCATCTGGTCGGCGAGCGTGAGTTTTGGTCGCTTCCGCTGTACGTCTCGGCGGCGACGCTGATCCCACGCCCGGACACCGAGTGTCTGGTGGAGCAGGCGCTGGGGCGTCTGCCCGACGCGGGCTGCAGTATTCTCGATCTCGGGACCGGCACGGGGGCTATCGCGCTGGCGCTGGCCAGCGAGCGGCCAGACTGCACGGTGACGGCGGTGGACGTAATGCCCGACGCGGTGGCGCTCGCGCAGCGTAACGTGGAACGCCTCGGGCTTCGTAACGTGACGGTGATGCAAAGCAGCTGGTTTACCGCGCTTGAGAACCGCGCGTTTGCGATGATTGTTAGCAATCCGCCCTACATCGACGAAGATGACCCACACCTGGCGCAGGGGGATGTTCGTTTTGAGCCGCTCACCGCGCTGGTAGCCGCCAATGCGGGTTTGGCCGATCTTGACCATATTGTGACAATGTCACGTACCCATCTGCTTCCCGGCGGCTGGCTGCTGGTGGAACACGGCTGGACGCAGGGTGACGCCGTGCGCGCGCTGTTTACGAAGGCAGGTTACGCCGCGGTGGAAACCTGCCGCGATTACGGCGGCAACGAACGCCTGACGCTGGGGCAGTGGGCATGAGCCTGTTTAGCGTGCTGATTACGGTGCACCTGATCTCCGTTGCGCTGACCATCGGCTTTTTCATCGTCCGCTACGGGTGGCGTTACAGCAATAACCCGCTGATCGACGCCCGCTGGGTGCGCATAGCACCGCATTGTATCGACACGGTGCTGTTCCTTTCCGGCGCAGGGTTAATGTGGAAGACCGGCTATCTGCCATTTACTGATAAAGGCGCATGGCTGACTGAAAAGCTGTTTGGCGTTATCATCTACATCGTTTTGGGTTTTATCGCGCTTGGGCGTCGTCGTCCGCGCAGCCAGCAGACCGGTTTTATCGCCTTTCTGCTGGGTCTGGTGGTGCTGTACATCATCATTAAACTCGCCACCACAAGAATACCGTTACTGGGGTAAGTCATGAGGTCCTTAGCCGATTTCGAATTTAATAAAGTGCCGCTTTGCGATGGCATGATCCTGATTTCGGAGATGATCCGCGACGATTTTACGTCGCAGTACGTCTACGATGAGCTGGAAAGCCTGGTCAGCCTGGCGCGCGAAGAGATCAACGAGGCGCGTCCGCAGGACTGGCAGCTTGAAAAGCTGATTGAGCTTTTCTACGGCGAATGGGGTTTCTGCGATACGCGCGGCGTGTATCGCCTGTCAGACGCATTATGGCTGGACCAGGTCTTAAAAAATCGTCAGGGCAGCGCGGTTGCGCTGGGATCCATTTTGCTGTGGGTTGCGAACCGTTTGGATATTCCGCTGGTGCCGGTGATTTTCCCGACGCAGATGATCCTGCGCGCGGAGTGGCTGGACGGCGAAATGTGGTTAATCAACCCGTTTAACGGCGACACGCTGGATGAGCACACGCTGGACGTCTGGCTGAAAGGCAACATCAGCCCGGTGGCAGAGCTGTTTAACGAAGATCTCGACGAGGCGGATAACGCGGAAGTGATCCGCAAGCTGCTGGATACGCTGAAATCAGCGCTGATGGAAGAGCGTCAGATGGAGTTGGCGCTGCGGGCCAGTGAGGTGCTGCTGCAGTTTAATCCGGAAGATCCGTACGAAATTCGCGATCGCGGCCTGATCTATGCCCAGCTCGACTGCGAGCACGTGGCGCTGAATGATTTGAGCTATTTCGTCGAGCAGTGCCCGGAAGATCCGATCAGCGAAATGATCCGCGCGCAGATTACCGCTATCTCGCACAAACAAATTACACTGCATTAATCTTAATTCCGATTCACACCTGAATAAGGCGATCCTATGAAACAAAAAGTGGTTAGCATTGGTGATATCAAGGTAGCAAACGACCTGCCGTTCGTGCTGTTTGGCGGTATGAACGTGCTGGAATCCCGCGATCTCGCCATGCGTATCTGCGAGCACTACGTGACCGTGACCCAGAAGCTGGGCATCCCGTACGTGTTCAAAGCCTCTTTTGATAAAGCCAACCGCTCCTCCATCAACTCTTACCGCGGCCCGGGCCTGGAAGAGGGGATGAAGATTTTCCAGGAGCTGAAGCAGACCTTTGGCGTGAAGGTGATTACCGACGTACACGAAGCCTCCCAGGCGCAGCCGGTGGCCGACGTGGTTGACGTGATCCAGCTTCCGGCGTTCCTGGCTCGCCAGACCGACCTGGTTGCCGCGATGGCGAAAACCGGTGCCGTGATCAACGTGAAAAAACCGCAGTTCGTGAGCCCTGGCCAGATGGGTAACATCGTCGATAAGTTTATCGAAGGCGGCAACGACCAAATTATCCTCTGCGACCGCGGCGCTAACTTCGGTTACGACAACCTGGTTGTGGACATGCTGGGCTTCAGCGTGATGAAGAACGTCTCCGGCCAGTCTCCGGTGATTTTCGACGTGACCCACGCCCTGCAGTGCCGCGACCCGTTTGGCGCAGCCTCTGGCGGCCGTCGTGCGCAGGTGACCGAGCTGGCGCGCGCCGGTATGGCGACCGGCCTGGCAGGCCTGTTCATTGAAGCGCACCCGGACCCGGCTAACGCGAAATGCGACGGTCCGTCCGCGCTGCCGCTGGATAAGCTTGAGCCGTTCCTGAAGCAGATCAAAGCGATTGACGATCTGGTGAAGAGCTTCGACGAGCTGGATACCAGCAACTAATAAAAAAACCCGCTTCGGCGGGTTTTTTTATGGGGCTTATTGCCGGGTGGCGCTGCGCTTACCCGGCCTACAATACCCGTAGGCCCTGCAAGCGAAGCGCCGCTGGGCAAAAAGGCTACGCAAATATCGTCATCAGGTACGCAATAAACAAGGCCATATGCGCCGCGCCGTTCAGCACGTTGGTACGCCCGGTGGAGAACGAAATCTGGCACAGCAGCAGCGACGCCACCATCACAATCATCTCAGGCGCGCCCAGCGCAAACTGCAGGTCGTTGCCGGTCATAAAGGCAATCAGCGTCACCACCGGAACGGTCAGCGATATGGTTGCCAGTACGGAGCCGAAGAACAGGTTCATTGCGCGCTGCACCTGATTGTTCAGCACCGCTTTCAGTGCGCCCAGACCTTCAGGTGACAGGATAAGCAACGCAACCAGGAAGCCGGTAAACGCCACCGGCGCATTCAGCTCGGTTAACAGCGTCTCCAGCGGATTGGCGTTCATCTTGGTGACGGCGATAACCGCAACCAGATGCACGATCAGCCAGACGGTGTGCCACGCGCTGCTGTGGGCTGACGGCTTGCCGTGGTGCGGGTCATCGTCATCGCCGTCATCTTCATGCTCGTAAACAAACAGGCTCTGGTGCGTTTTGGTTTGAATCAGCAGGAACACGCCGTACATGGCGGCAGAAATCAGCGCGACCAGCAGGGCCTGACCGGTGGTGAAATTTGCGCCCGGCAGCGCCATGGGGAACACAAGCACGATAATAGCCAGCGGAAACAGGGCAATCAGGTACTGCTTAATACCAAACAGGTTCATGTACTGGGTCGCGAATTTGCGTCCGCCCAGTAAAAGAGAGAAGCCGACCAGACCGCCGGTGACGATCATAATGATGGAGTAGAGCGTGTCGCGCATCAGCGTCGGCGCGGCATCACCGGTGGCCATCAGGGCGGAAATCAGGCTGACTTCAAGAATAACAACGGAAAGGCTGAGAATTAACGATCCGTACGGTTCGCCCAGGCGGTGGGCCAGAACATCGGCATGGCGAACGACGCTAAAGGCGCTGGTTAAAATACCCACCAAAGCAAGAATATTGATACCGACCACCACTGGCAGTGACTGACTGCTTCCCCAGAAGACCAGCACAGCCAGTGCCAGAACCGGGAAAATGAGCGACGTCTCCTTGTGGCGGGTTTTTACCGCCTCATGTGCTGCTGTCATGTGCTTCTCCATCAATGCAGGTAATTGTAATTATAGATAGAATTTTGAGGTCATTAAACTAACAGATCTCTGTTTAATACCGTTGAATGTTTACTTAATTTTACCGTTAAGAAGATATTCTTATTCTAATAGTTATAAAAGTCATTTATTGATTAATAAACATTAAATAACAATCAATTATCTTATTGGTTTACGCATAATTCAAATCACCCTGGCACACTGCCGCATCGTCGACCACACTTATCTCTTTAGCAAAAAGAGAGGTTATCGATGCCCTACAAAACGAAACGTGAATTACCCGATAGCGTACAGCACGTGCTTCCCGCCCATGCGCAGGATATCTACAAAGAAGCCTTTAACAGCGCCTGGGATCAATACAAAGATAAGGACGACCGACGCGATGACGCCAGCCGCGAAGAGACCGCGCACAAAGTCGCCTGGGCCGCAGTTAAGCATGACTATGAAAAAGGAGACGACGATAAATGGCATAAAAAGAAATAGCCGCCACATAATGAGCTGCCTCAATTTTGACTTTTCAGGCGGTTGAACTTCCGCTGTATTGCAACTGGTCTGTGAATTGCTTATCGTTATTTCACTGCTGGGAAAATGACCAGCACATAATGTCGGGAAGGCGAATTACAGATGTCGCAAGGAAGCATGCAGTGGCGGAGGTGTAATGTGTTAACGCGTGATTTCTTAATGAAGGCAGATTGTAAGACGGCATTTGGTGCTATTGAGGAATCGCTCCTCTGGTCGGCTGAACAACGTGCGGCGTCGCTTGCCGCCACGCTTGCCTGCCGCCCGGACGCTGGTCCGGTATGGATTTTTGGCTACGGTTCGCTGATGTGGAACCCGGCCCTCGAATTTGTTGAATCGGCAACGGGCACGCTCCCTGGCTGGCATCGCGCATTTTGCCTGCGCCTGACCGCCGGACGCGGCAGCGCGTGTCAGCCGGGACGCATGCTTGCACTGAAAGAGGGCGGACGCACCACGGGCGTCGCTTACCGTCTGCCGGATGCGACGCTGGAAGACGAGCTAACGCTGCTCTGGAAGCGCGAAATGATCACCGGCTGCTATATGCCGACCTGGTGCAAGCTGGAGCTGGACGACGGTCGCACCGTGAATGCGCTGGTGTTCATTATGGACCCGCGCCATCCGCTGTACGAAGCGGATACCCGCACGCAGGTGATTGCTCCCCTCATTGCCGCCGCAAGCGGGCCGCTCGGCACCAACGCGCAGTATCTTTTCTCCCTCGATCAGGAGCTGACGCGCCTCGGCATGAAGGACGATTGTCTGAATGAGCTGGTGACGAAGGTGAAGGCCCTGCTGGAAGGAAACCTGATGCGTCCAGGCTTTGCCTGACGCGACGCCCGGCTGCGTTACCAGACCGGGCGTGAGTTTTATGCCGCAACGTAGCTGACGGAATGTTCGAGTGACTGGCTGTGGCTGTCGATCAGAACGTCCCACGTGCCGGTATAGGGCACGGTCAGCCACGCCTTATCGTCCTGCACGGTCAGAATATCCGCCTGCGTATGCTTCTGCGCTTTCGAACTCATCAGATGAATGCGGCAGCGCTCTGAGCAACGTACTACCACCGTATCCCCGCCAAACAGCTTCAAACTTGTTTTAACCAGTGCCATATTTTACCCCGTAGTTTTTGCCCATCCCGAGCGTGATATTGTTCACAATTCGCTCATGGCATAACACCAAAGGGGAGAGGGTGGGATGCTGATTTTGATCAAAAAATGGCATAACGTTTAAACAAAAATGACAAAATGCCTGAAAGCATTCAGCTGACGCGCGTTTACCCTGCTAAACGCGCGCCGGAAGAAAATTAAATGCGGAAATGACCGGCGGTCTCAGCAAGGTCGCCCGCCTGACTCTGCAGCGCGCTGGCCGCGGCAGCGGACTGCACCACCAGCTCGGCGTTCTGCTGCACCATGCGGTCAAGGTGCGTTACCGCGTGGTTAATTTCATGAATGCCTTTCATCTGCTCGCGGGTGGCAATCGAGATTTCACGCATAATCCCCGAGACGCTACCGATGCTGGAGCGGATCTCATCCATGCTTTCTCCGGCCAGGTGCACGTAGCGCGAACCGGTTGCCACGCTGTCGGTTGTGGAATCGATAAGGGATTTGATCTCTTTCGCCGCCTGAGCGCTGCGGCTGGCGAGGTTTCGCACTTCGCCAGCCACCACCGCAAATCCGCGCCCCTGCTCGCCCGCCCGCGCGGCTTCCACCGAGGCGTTCAGCGCCAGGATATTGGTCTGGAAGGCAATGCCGTCAATCACGCTGGTAATATCGCCGATTTTCGCCGACGCCACCTCAATCGACTGCATGGTGCTGATGGCCTGAGAAACAACCTCTCCCCCGCGCGAGGCTGCCGCAGAGGCTTTGCTTGCCTGATCGTTGGCTTGCGCCGCAGACTCGTTTGACTGGGTAACGGAGGCGGTGATCTCCTCCACGGCACTGGCCGTTTCACGCAGGCTGGAAGCCGCCTGTTCCGTACGTCCCGAGAGATCCTGGTTCCCGGCGGCAATCTCACGCGCGGCATTTTTCACCGAGGCGCTGGCATAGCGCAGCTGCACCATCACCACCGACAGCTTGTCGCTGAAGGCGTTGAAGGCCTGCGCAATCTGCGCCACCTCGTCATCGCCGTGGTCAGGTAGACGCTGCGACAGATCGTTGGTGCCGTTGGCAATATTGTTCATTGCGTCGCGGATTTCGGATAAACGCTTCAGCAGGCGGGCGATCAGAACGTGAACAACAGCACCGCTTAGCAGAGCGAGGATCGCCAGCGACAGCGCGGAGGCTTTCAGCAGCGAGCGCATGCCGGACGTCGCGTCATTACTGTCGAGCGCAACCACCAGCAGCCAGTGCGTGCCCGGCACGGCGGTGGCAATGAAGGTTTTCTCCGCCCCGCTGAACGTCCCGTCGACCGGATGACCGCTTTTCAGCGCGGCAAAGTCCGTACCCCTGAGGGTTTCAGAGAAGGGTTTCAGCGTCAGCGCCGGATCGCTGGCGGCAATCACGGTGCCGTCGCTGTCGAGGAGCAGCCCGCTGCTTGCCGGCGTCGGGTGAATCCCGCGCACGTTAGCCACCACGCTATCCATCGCGACATCACCAGCGACGACCGCCTTCAGCGAACCGTTCTCTTTTACCGGTACGGCAAAGGTCACCACCAGCTTACCGGTTCCGGCATCGACGTAGGGCGCGGTCACCACCGGACCATCGCTGCTCACCGCCTGCTGATACCAGGGGCGGATGGTGGGATCGTAATCTGCAGGCACACCGGCAGGATCGGAAAATTTCGCCGTTTTGCCGGCATAGCCGACGTAGACGTTGGTAAATCCTCCCGCCTGGGCAAGCTGCTTAAACACCGGAACCGGATCGTCGCCCAGCGCAACGCTCTGCGCGGAGGCAATCACGGTCATTTTAGCGTTTACCCAGTCCGCAATCGCCATGTTATGGCTTGCGCTGGTGCTGGTCAGAATATCGCGCTGCGACTGCTGGTTGTCCTGGCGTGTGACCTGGAAGTTTATAACGGTGTTAAGAAGAAGGGCGACGATCAGGCAGCCTGTCGTCGCAGCAATGATACGAGCACGAATCGATCTGAACATAAGTGAAATACCTGCGGTGTTGTTTCCATGCCTATCGGCACGCGCGCAGGTAAACTTGATGCTGAAACCGCGTCCATAAGAAAATAATATTTTTACGGGTTTACTATTAAAAAGTTAATACTTTATCTGCGGTCAGAGTCCATTCGGCCAGCTCAACGAGGGTGCCAATTTCCACTCCGTCAATCAGCGGCAGCGCGGTGATGCCGCGTCCGTCTGTGCAGGTCTTGCACAGCTTCACGGGAACATGCTGCGCGGTCAGGATCTCCAGCATCTGCTGAATATTGTAACCCTCTGCGGGTTTTTGCCCCTTTAATCCTGCCGTGACGGCGTCCGACATTAAAAAGAGGCGTAGATCGAGCTCTACGTCCTTATCGCGCAGCGCGATGGCAAGACGCAGGCTGTTAAAAAGGGATTCGCTGCCGTATGCCGCACCGTTGGCGACGATCACAATCTTTTGCATGTTGACTCCTGTTCTGTAAAAGGCACGAATATTGCTTTCTCTTCTGAGCATATCGATTCAGGAGAGTAAGCATGACACGAATAGCTGACGATTGGCTCCTGCGCGCAGGCGTGCTTCGCCGGGAACAGCTCAGCAGGCTGGCGCAGCTGGGCGTGCTGGTGAGCGGCATCAGCCGGCTGGTGCACATGCTCCAGTGCGAGCGCGGGGCGTCTAACGTCTGGCTCTGCTCACAGGGTAAGCTTTACGCCCTCGAATGCAAAGCCAGTCGGGCTCTGGTAGATGAAAATCTCGCGGCGCTGTACGCCATTCTGAACACCCAGGTTCCGATGCCGGGCAGTATCGTCTGCGAACGTATCGCCAGCGCGCTGCTTTGCCTTGAGACGCTTGCCGTCCTGCGTGACGGAGTCAATGCGCAAAGCGTGACTGCGCCGCAGGCGATGGAGCATTACTGCCGCATGCTTCGCCACCTGCTCGGTATTGTGCCACAGCTCAATGACAGCATTGACGATCCGCACATTGCCGGACGGTTCGTCGCGCTTTACAGCCTGATGCAGGGGAAGGAGCTGGCAGGACAAGAGCGGGCGCTGGGGGCCATCGGCTTTACGCAGGAATTTTTCAACGATGAAACCCGCCAGCGCCTGGTCGATCGTATCGACGGGCAGCAGGCCTGCTTTGAGATTTTTTTATCCCACAGCGATGCAGAGATTCAGAACGCTTTTTACCTGAACTGCCAGCCCGATCGTGATACCGAACGGCTCAGGCGCGTGGCCTGCACCCGCCAGCCTGCTGCGGACAACGGCGATACCGCCCTGAACTGGTTTGCCCTGCAAACCGCCCGTCTTGAGCATCTGCGCACGCTGGAAGAGAACGTCATTGCCGATCTGATGCTTGAGGTGGATAAGCGCCTCCATTGTGACGATGGGCGCACCGCCGCGGCGGAGATGGTTGACGATCCCCTGGCGCATTTCCCGGATAAACCCTTGCTGCCGCTGGTTCGCCAGCAGGCGCGTGAGATTGACCAGCTTTCACGCCAGCTGGCGTCGCTGCGCGACACGCTGGAAGAGCGCAAGATCATCGACAAGGCCAAAAGCGTGCTGATGACGCATCAGAATATGAGTGAGGAACAGGCGTGGACGGCGCTGCGAAAGATGGCGATGGACAAAAATCAGCGCATGGTGGATATCGCCCGCGCGCTGCTCACCGTAAAGCGCTTATGGCAGATAACACCAAAGGAGTAATTGCACAATCAGCGGGCATTTTCTGCCTGATTGAGGTGCGTAAAGACGACTAGCCCCGCCTGCAAACGTCACAAATACAAGGAATTAAAAGCTGGCATCCCCCTTGCATTAAGAGATTAACCATTTTCGACAATGCGCCAACGGCGGTGCATGTGTCTTCGGGATAAAGGCGTCCAGCGGTGCTTCGGCATCGTCGGGCGCTTTTTTTTGTCTTTTTTTCAGGAGCGGTTATGGCGGAGTGGTCGAGAAGACGGTTTTTGCAGGCCAGCATGCTGGCCGGTGGCGCCATGCTGTTACCGGGCGCCATGCAGGCGGCCTGGGCGGCAGGATCGGATAAACCCGAGCAGGAGACGGTGCGCGTTGGGTTCATCCCGCTGACCGACTGCGCGCCGGTGGTTATCGCGGCGCTGAAGGGCTTTGATAAAAAATACGGCATCACGATTGTGCCTACCAAAGAGGCGAGCTGGGCGGCGGTGCGCGACAAGCTGGTGGCCGGTGAGCTGGACGCCGCACATATCCTCTACGGCCTGCTCTACGGGCTGGAGTTGGGCATCGCGGGCAAGCCGCAGCGGATGGCGAACCTGATGACCCTCAACCAGAACGGCCAGGCCATAACGCTCTCCAGCGATCTGGCGGAGAAGGGCGTGCGCGATCTCGACGGCCTGAAGACGCTGATCGGAGGGCAGGCGCCGGGCACCTACACCTTTGCGCATACCTTTCCGACCGGGACGCACGCCATGTGGCTTTACTACTGGCTGGCCAGCGCCGGGATCAATCCGTTCGACGACGTCCGTACCGTGGTCGTGCCACCGCCTCAGATGGTCATGAACATGCGCATCGGCAATATGGTCGGCTTTTGCGTCGGCGAGCCGTGGAACGCGCGCGCCATTAACGACCGCATCGGCTTTACCGCCGCCACGTCGCAGTCCATCTGGGCCGACCATCCGGAGAAAATCCTCGGCACGCGCCGCGACTGGGTAGAGAAAAACCCGCACACCGCGCGGGCGCTGGTGAGCGCGGTGATGGAGGCGGCGCGCTGGATCGATGCCTCCCCGGAAAACAAGCGCGAGACCGCGCGGATCCTCTCCCGCCGCGCATGGCTCAACTGCAAAGAGCAGTACCTCACCGGACGCATGCTGGGCGAATACGACAACGGCATTGGCAGGCGCTGGCAGGATGCCCATCCGATCCGCTTCTTCAATGACGGTGCCGTGAGCTACCCGTATCAGTCCGACGGCATGTGGTTCCTGACCCAGTTCCGCCGCTGGGGCTTGCTCAAAGCGGCGCCGGACTATGCCGCCATCGCGCAGCGAATTAACCAGACCGCGGTATGGCAGGATGCCGCGGCGGCGGTAGGCGGGATTTCGGCCCCGTCGTCACCGTATCGCAGCAGCACATTGATGGACGGCACCGTCTGGAACGGCACCGATCCGGAAGGCTACGCCAACCGATTCACCATTCACCGTAAAGGGGCCTGATTATGCAGCATCTGCAAAGTACGAAATCGATACAAGAGACGCCGGTGAGTGGGGAAGTGATTACCCTACCTCCCGTGCAGGTGCGCCGTCGCGCCCCGGCGCTTGCGCGGCGCATGAACGACCTTTTACAGCGTATCATTCCGGCGCTGCTTGGGCTCGGGCTGCTGGTGCTGCTCTGGGAGCTGGCGGCGATGAATAGCAAAGGCTTCCCGACGCCGCTCAGTACCCTGGATTCCGCCATTACCCTGTTCGCCGATCCATTTTATCGCGACGGGCCAAACGACATGGGCATCGGCTGGAACGTGCTTGCCTCGCTGCAGCGCGTGGCGGTGGGCTTTGGCCTGGCTGCCGTGGCCGGTATTCCGCTCGGTTTTCTCATCGGCCGCTTCACCTTTTTCTCGCGCATGTTCAATCCGCTGATTGCGCTGCTGCGCCCGGTCAGCCCGCTGGCCTGGCTGCCAATCGGCCTGCTGCTGTTCCAGAAAGCGGAACCCGCCTCGAGCTGGACCATTTTCATCTGCTCCATCTGGCCGATGGTGATCAACACGGCTGAAGGCGTGCGCCGCATTCCGCAGGACTACCTCAACGTCGCCCGCGTGCTGCAGCTTTCCGAGTGGACCATCCTGCGCCGCATCCTCTTCCCGGCGGTGCTGCCTGCGGTGCTGACCGGGGTGCGTCTCTCCATCGGCATTGCCTGGCTGGTGATTGTCGCCGCCGAAATGCTGACCGGCGGGCTGGGCATCGGCTTCTGGATCTGGAACGAGTGGAACAACCTCAACGTTGAAAACATTCTCATCGCCATCGTCATTATCGGCGTGGTCGGGCTACTGCTGGAGCAGGGGCTGATGCTCATCGCCCGCCGCTTTAGCTGGCAGGAAAAATAAGGAGCGAACATGAAACCATTAATTCAGGTCCAGGCCGTGAGCCAGCGTTTTTCCACCGCCAGCGGCGAGTTTCTGGCGCTGCAAAACGTCTCTTTTGATATCCACGAAGGGGAAACCGTGAGCCTGATTGGCCACTCCGGCTGCGGCAAATCGACGCTGCTGAACCTCATCGCCGGTATTACGCTGACGACGGAGGGCGGGCTGATTTGCGACAACCGCGAAATCGCCGGGCCGGGGCCGGAGCGTGCGGTGGTGTTCCAGAACCACTCCCTGCTGCCGTGGTTGACCTGCTTCGACAACGTGGCGCTGGCGGTGGATCAGGTGTTCCGCAAGACCATGAGCAGGGCCGAGCGCAAGGCGTGGATTGAGCACAACCTCGACCGCGTGCAGATGGGGCATGCCCTGCACAAGCGTCCGGGGGAGATCTCCGGCGGCATGAAGCAGCGCGTCGGGATTGCCCGCGCGCTGGCGATGAAGCCGAAGGTATTGCTCATGGACGAACCGTTCGGCGCGCTGGATGCGCTCACGCGAGCGCACCTGCAGGACTCGGTGATGCAAATTCAGCAGGCGCTGAACACGACGATTGTGCTTATCACCCACGACGTGGACGAGGCGGTGCTGCTTTCTGACCGCGTGCTGATGATGACCAACGGCCCGGCGGCCACGGTAGGCGAGATCCTGCATGTTGACCTGCCGCGTCCGCGCAGCCGGGTGCAGCTGGCGGACGACAGCCGCTACCACGCGATGCGCCAGCAGATCCTCCATTTCCTTTATGAAAAACAGCCCAAAGCGGCGTGATGAGGGAACCCCGATGCGACTGGTCATTATCGGTAATGGGATGGCAGCAACGCGGCTGATAGCCTCGCTCACCGGGCGTGCTCCCGGTCGCTTCGCAATCACCGTAATCGGCGACGAACCTGAACACGCCTATAACCGCATCCAGCTTTCGCCGGTGCTGGGTGGCGAAAAGCGGGCGGAGAATATTTATCTGCACGATGAAGGCTGGTACCAGGCTCAGGGCGTGACGGTGCTTCGCGGCGAGAAAGCGATCGTTGTCGACGTGAATAAGCACGAAGTGGATACCACCGTTCGCACGCTGGGCTGGGATGCGCTGGTTTTCGCCACCGGGTCAACGCCGTTTGTGCCGCCGATCCCCGGCGTCGATGCGCCCCATGTGTTCAGGTTCCGTACCCTGAAGGATACCCACGCCATCCATAGGAACGCCGGTCCGGCGGTGGTGCTGGGAGGCGGGGTGCTTGGCGTGGAGGCGGCAGCGGCGCTTGCACGGTCGGGTGACAACGTCACGCTCGTTCATCGCGGCTCCTGGCTGATGGAACAGCAGCTGGATCGGCAGGCGGGCGTACTGCTGGAGGAGGCCCTGGCGGAGCGTGGCGTTCGCTGTGAGCTTGCATCCGGCATCAATACGATTACCGACGCGTCCGTAACGTTGCTCAGCGGACGCAGCGTCCCGGCCACGCGCGTGGTGCTGGCGACCGGCGTGCAGCCTAACGTCACGCTGGCAAAAGCCAGCGGCATACGCTGCGCGCGCGGTATCGTGGTGGATCACCAGATGCAGACCTCCGCACCGAACGTCTACGCCATCGGCGAGTGCTGCGAAATTGACGGCCAGACGTTTGGCCTGATCGCCCCCTGTCTGGCGCAGGCGGAGATCCTCGCCGCGCGGCTGGCCGGGGACGTCACCGCGCCCTTTGCCCTGACCGACAGCGGCGTGCGTCTCAAGGTAACAGGCATTGAGCTGTTCAGCCTCGGGCGTGCGGCAGAGCAGGAGGGCGACGTAGTCTGGAGCTCATGGGACCCGCTCACCCGTCACTACCGCCGCTTGCTGATCCATCGGGGGGCGCTGGCAGGCGTGCTGCTGATGGGCGACTGCCGCAGCGCGGCAACATTCACCGATTTACTGGCAACGGCTGCTCCCGCGCATGCGGACTGGCTGTTCGATCGCTTCACGACGACGCAACCGCAGGTTGCAGGACAGAACGCTATGACAAAACCTACGCTGGCGGTGGTTGGACACGGTATGGTCGGCCATCATTTTCTCGAAGAGTGCGTGAACCGCAATTTACACAGGCAGTACCAGATTGTCGTCTTTGGCGAAGAGCGTTACGCCGCCTACGATCGCGTGCATCTGTCAGAGTATTTTGGCGGGCGCAGTGCGGCATCGCTCTCGCTGGTGGCGGGGGATTTCTTTGCCGACAACGGCATTGAGCTGCGCCTGTCGCAGCAGGTGGTCGCCATAGATCGGGACGCGCGCGTCGTGCGTACCGCCAGCGGGCACGAAACCCACTGGGATAAACTGGTGCTGGCGACCGGATCGTTTCCGTTTGTTCCCTCGGTGCCGGGCAACGACCTGCCCGGCTGCTTTGTCTACCGTACGCTCGACGATCTGGACCGCATTGCCGCCCATGCCGAGGGTGCCCGTCGCGGGGTGGTGATTGGTGGGGGACTGCTGGGGCTGGAAGCCGCAAACGCCCTGAAGCAGCTGGGACTAGAAACGCACGTGGTGGAATTTGCGCCCAACCTGATGGCGGTCCAGCTGGACGGCGACGGCGCGACAATGCTGCGTAAAAAAATTGAGGCGCTTGGCGTCGGTGTTCACACCAGTAAAGCCACCACGGAAATCGCTCCAGCGGATGGCGGGCTGGTTCTTAGCTTTGCCGACGGTGAACGGCTGGAAACGGACATGGTGGTCTTCTCTGCCGGGATACGCCCGCAGGATGCGCTGGCGCGCAGCAGCGGGTTAACCATCGGCGAACGCGGCGGGATCTGTATTGACGATCGCTGCCAGACCTCCGACGGGGACGTTTTTGCCATCGGCGAATGCGCGCAGTGGGAAGGCAAAATGTATGGGCTGGTCGCGCCAGGCTACCAGATGGCGCGCGTTGCCGCGGCCGCTCTGGCGGGCGAGGATAGCGCATTCGCCGGCGCGGACATGAGCACGAAGCTTAAGCTTCTCGGCGTGGACGTGGCTTCATTTGGCGACGCGCACGGCAGAGCGCCGGGGGCGTTGAGCTATCAGTGGACCCACGGTCCGCAGCAAATCTACAAAAAGATTGTGGTCAGCCCTGACGGTAAACGCCTGCTCGGCGGCGTGCTGGTGGGCGACGCCAGCGAATACGCGACGCTGATGCAGATGATGCTTAACGGCATCAGCCTGCCGAAAGAGCCGGAAACCCTGATCTTACCCGCATTGTCAGGCAGCGCGCCGAAAGCGCTCGGCGTGGCGGCGCTGCCGGAAAGCGCGCAGATATGTTCCTGCCACAACGTCAGCAAAGGCGATATCTGCCGGGCGGTGGGCGCGGGCGCGGCGGATATCGGCGCCGTCAAGCAGTGTACGAAAGCGGCCACCGGCTGCGGGGGCTGCAGCGCGCTGGTGAAGCAGGTGATGGAGTATCAGCTTGCCGCGCAGGGCGTGGAGGTGAAAAAGGACATTTGCGAGCACTTCCCGTACTCGCGTCAGGAGATTTACCACCTGGTGCGCGTCAACCATATCCGCACCTTCGACCAGCTTATCAGCCGCTACGGTCAGGGGCACGGGTGCGAAATCTGTAAGCCGCTGGTGGGGTCGGTGCTGGCCTCCTGCTGGAACGAGTATCTGCTGAAGCCGGCGCACCTGCCGCTGCAGGACACAAACGACCGCTACTTCGCCAATATTCAGAAGGACGGAACGTATTCCATCGTGCCGCGCATGCCCGCGGGGGAAGTGTCCGCCGACGGGCTTATCGCCATCGGCCAGATTGCGAAACGCTATCGTCTGTACAGCAAGATCACGGGCGGGCAGCGTATCGATCTGTTTGGCGCCACGCTCGAACAACTGCCGGAAATCTGGCAGGCGCTGGTGGAGGCGGGCTTCGAGACCGGGCACGCGTACGGTAAATCGCTCCGCACGGTGAAATCCTGCGTCGGGTCGACCTGGTGCCGCTACGGCGTTCAGGATTCCACCGGGCTGGCGGTGAAGCTGGAGCACCGCTATAAGGGGCTGCGCGCGCCGCACAAAATCAAAATGGCGGTATCCGGCTGCACCCGCGAGTGCGCCGAGGCGCAGAGCAAAGACGTGGGGGTTATCGCGACGGATAAGGGCTGGAACCTCTACCTGTGCGGTAACGGCGGGATGAAGCCGCGTCACGCGGATCTCTTTGCCAGCGATCTGGACGATGACGCGCTGATCCGCACCGTCGACCGTTTCCTGATGTTCTATATCCGCACCGCGGATCGCCTGCAGCGCACCAGCACCTGGATGGACAACCTTGAAGGCGGCATTGACTATCTGCGCGAGGTGATTCTCGACGACAGCCTGGGAATTGCCCACGAACTGGAGCAGGAGATGGCGCGCGTGGTGGAAACCTACCGGTGCGAATGGCAAACCACGCTTAACGATCCTGACCGGCTGGCCCTGTTCCGCACGGAGGTTAACCGTCAGCCGACCGAGGGCAACAAGCGGTGGCAGGAGATGTGCGCTATCGACGAAATCCCGGAGCAGGCGGGCATCGGCGCTCGCCTGGGACGCAAGCACATTGCGCTGTTCCGCTTTGGTGAATCGGTCTATGCCCTGGACGATCTGGAGCCCGGCAGCGGGGCGAACGTGCTCTCGCGCGGGATCCTCGGCGATGCGGGCGGCGAGCCGGTGGTGATTTCGCCGCTTTACAAGCAGCGCATTCGCCTGCGCGACGGATGCCAGGTCGACAGCGGCGAGCCTGCCGTGCGCGCCTGGCCGGTGAAAATTGAAAACGGCAGGGTGTGGGTCGGCAACGATGCGCTGGTGATGCGCGCGGAGGCCTCATGAATGAAACCCGGACGACGTGCCCGTACTGCGGGGTAGGCTGCGGCGTGATTGCTAGCGTAGCGGGCGAAGAGGTCAGCGTGCGGGGAGATGAACGCCACCCGGCAAACTTCGGACGGCTTTGCGTAAAAGGGTCGGCGCTGGGGGAGACCACGGGACTGCACGGGCGCCTGCTGCGCCCCGTGCTGGATGGTCAGGAGGTTGAGTGGGGGCGGGCGCTGGAGGCGGCGGGGGAGCGGCTACGGCACGTTATCGATACCTGGGGGCCGCAGGCCGTGGCGTTTTATGCCTCCGGCCAGCTGTTAACCGAGGACTATTACGCCGCCAACAAGCTGATGAAAGGGTTTATCGGCGCGGCGAACATTGATACTAACTCGCGCCTCTGCATGTCCTCGGTGGTGGTGGGCTACAAGCGCGCCTTTGGTGAAGACGTGGTGCCGTGCAGCTATCACGACGTTGAAAACAGCGATCTGGTGGTGCTGGCCGGGTCAAACGCCGCCTGGACACATCCGGTGCTGTACCAGCGGCTGGTGCAGGCCAAACGGGCTAATCCGGCAATGAAGGTGGTCGTCATCGACCCGCGAAAAACCGCCACCTGCGATATTGCCGACCTGCACCTGGCGCTCGCGCCCGGCAGCGACGCCGCGCTGTTTGTCGGGCTGCTCAACCTGATTCAGGGAACGGACGACTGGCCGATCGCCCGCGTTGCGGCGTTTTGCGGCCTCGCGGCGAAGGAGGTCGGCACGTTTTACGACTGGTTTATGACCGCCCCCCGCGCTGTCACGCTCTACACCATGGGGATCAACCAGTCGACGAGCGGCAGCGACAAGTGTAACGCCATCATCAACGTCCATCTCGCCAGCGGAAAATTCAACCGTCAGGGCTGCGGCCCGTTTTCGCTGACCGGACAGCCAAACGCGATGGGCGGGAGAGAGGTAGGCGGGCTGGCGAATCAGCTCGCCGCGCACATGGGCTTTGAGCCGGACGATCTTTCCCGCGTCGCCCGCTTCTGGGGTACCGAGAGGCTGGCGCAAACACCGGGCCTCATGGCGGTCGAGCTGTTTGATGCCATCGCCCGCGGTGAAGTGAAAGCCGTGTGGATCATGGGCACCAATCCTGCGGTATCCCTGCCGGACAGCCATGCCGTGTGTCAGGCGCTGGCCGGCTGCCCGCTGGTGATTGTCTCAGAGGTGATGCAGGAGACGGATACCAGCCGCTTCGCCCATATCCGTTTTCCGGCGCTGGGCTGGGGCGAGAAGAACGGTACGGTGACGAATTCAGAACGGCGTATCTCGCGCCAGCGCGCCTTCCTGCCCGCCCCCGGGGACGCAAAACCCGACTGGTGGATAATCGCGCAGGTTGCGCAGCAGCTGGGCTTTCGCGAGGCGTTCGCCTGGCAGCATCCTCAGGAGATCTTCTTCGAACATGCGGCGCTCTCGGCCTTTGAGAATGACGGCGCGCGGGCGTTTAACCTGCGCGATCTTGCCGCATTAACCCGCGAGGAATGGGATGCGCTTGCGCCTTACCAGTGGGCGGCAGGGGATTTTCCGCACAGGCGGATTGTGCCCGTAGAGCCCCGGCTTCATGAAGCGAGCGTGGATGCGCTCTATCCGCTGATGCTCAATAGCGGGCGTATCCGCGATCAGTGGCACACCATGACCCGCACGGGCTATGTGCCGCGGCTGATGCAGCATATCGCTGAACCGCGCCTTGAGATCTGTTCTGCCGATGCGAGGCGTTTCGCACTTGGCGACGGGGCGCTGGCGCGGATAAGCTCCCCGCGCGGGGTGATGGTCGCCAGGGTCCATATCAACGACGGACAGCGGCCGGGGGAGATATTTGTGCCGATGCACTGGAACGGGCAGTTTGCGCGTCAGGGAAAGGTGAACGCGCTGGTGGAGGGGCGCTGCGATCCGCTTTCAGGCCAGCCGGAAAGTAAACAAACTGCCGTCAGGATCGCGCCCTGGCACCCCGGCTGGCAGGGGGAGCTGTACGCTCGCGCGTTGCCCGAGCTGCCGCCTGCCGTCTACTGGTGGCGTAAAGCGTCGCATCTGACGGTGGCGAGCGATAGCCCCCTTCTGGAGTGGGTTCTGGCACACTGCGGGAAGCAGGGCTGGCAGCTGCAAATCGCGCAAACCGGCGAACGCTGCAGCGTGCTGGCCTGGCATAACGGCGAACTGATGCTCGGCTTTTGGGAAGCAACCGCGCGACCCGAGCTGGCGCATGCGTTTATTGAAGAGGCATTTCGTCATCCCCCCGCCGATCTTGCCGGGCGGCATGCGCTGCTGCACGGGCAGCGTCCCGGCGAGCGTGTCGATCCCGGGCGCATTGTCTGTAGCTGCTTTAGCGTGGGGGAAAATACGATTCGCGAGGCGATTGCCGGCGGCTGTGATTCTGCGGCGGCGCTCGGGGCAGCCTTGCGGTGTGGAACCCACTGCGGTTCGTGCGTGCCGGAGCTGAAGGCGTTGTTAGGGGCGAAGAGGTAAAGGCGTCGGGTGGCGCTCGCGCTGACCCGACGGACGGTTTCAGGTTATTCCTGAAATTTCCATTAAGACTGTAATTCACTCCTGAAGGCGTTAACATGATAAGACTATCTTTGAAAAACACAGGCACGTAATTCCGACGTTGAGAGCTGTATCGTCCCACATTCGTTCGCTGTTTTTACTCCTCCTGATTACGGCCGGAGCCGTTCACGGTGCGCCCAATTCCTTTGTGCAGCAGGCGCAAAACCCCTTTGATAACAATGGCGATGGCCTGCCGGATCTGGGTCTGGCACAACCTTCGTCGCAGGGTGAAAAGCATCTGGCGGAGATGGCTAAAGCCTTTGGTGAAGCCAGCATGACCGATAACGGCCTTACTACCGGCGAGCAGGCCCGGCAGTTTGCCTTTGGCAAGGTGCGCGATGCCGTAAGCGGTGAGGTGAACCAGCAGATAGAATCCTGGCTTTCGCCGTGGGGGAACGCCAGCGTCAACCTGCTGGTGGATGACGAGGGTAAATTCAACGGCAGCAGCGGAAGCTGGTTCATCCCGTGGAACGATAACAATCGTTACCTGAGCTGGAGCCAGCTCGGGCTGACGCAGCAAACCGACGGTCTGGTCAGCAATGCCGGCGTCGGGCAGCGCTGGGTCGCCGGACGCTGGCTGCTGGGCTATAACACCTTTTACGACAATCTGCTGGACGAAAACCTGCAGCGCGCCGGGCTGGGGGCTGAAGCGTGGGGAGAAAACCTGCGCCTGTCGGCTAACTATTATCAACCCTTTGCCGGCTGGCGCGACAGCTCCGACGTGCAGGAGCAGCGCATGGCGCGCGGGTACGACATCACCGCCAAGGCCTGGCTGCCGTGGTTTCACCACCTGAACACCAGCGTCAGCTTTGAACAATATTTTGGTGATAACGTCGATTTGTTCGATAGCGGAACCGGCTATCACAACCCGATGGCGGTCAATCTTGGGCTGAACTACACCCCCGTCCCGCTGGTGACGCTGACGGCGGCGCATAAGCAAGGGGAGAGCGGGGTGAGTCAGAACCACCTTGGGCTAAAGCTCAACTATCGTTTCGGCGTGCCGCTGGTGAAGCAGCTTTCTGCGGGGGAAGTGGCCGCCACGCGCTCGCTGCGCGGCAGTCGCTACGATTCACCGGAAAGGGACAGCCTGCCGGTGATGGAGTTCCGCCAGCGCAAAACGCTGTCGGTCTATCTTGCTACGCCGCCTTGGGATCTGAAAGGAGGCGAAACCGTCATGCTGAAGCTACAGATACGCAGCACCCACGGGGTCCGTCAGCTGCACTGGCAGGGGGATACGCAGGCGCTGAGCCTGACCGCACCGTCGAACAGCACCAGCAGCGACGGCTGGAGCGTGATTATGCCAGCCTGGGACGAACGCGAAGGCGCGAGTAACCGCTGGCGGCTGTCGGTGGTGGTGGAAGATAAGGATGGGCAGCGCGTCTCATCCAATGAGATCACGCTAGCTGTGGTGCAACCGCTGGTAGCATTACCGGATGACGATCCACGGTGGAAGCTGCTGCCGGACGAATAACGTTAGAAAATACGTTCCTGATGGACCCACACGGCGGCTTCAACGCGGGATTTCAACTTCATTTTCTTCAGCATGTGCTTCACATGCACCTTAACCGTGCTTTCGGTGATATCAAGACGGCGGGCGATCATTTTGTTCGGCAGGCCCTGGGCAATCAGCTTCAGAATATCGCGCTCGCGCGGGGTCAGCTGGCTGACGTCACGGTCTGAGGTGGCACGGTTCGCGCGCAGGCTGGCGGCCAGCACCGGCGTTAACGCTTCGCTCAGGACCATCTCACCGGCGGCGGCCTGCTGCAGCGCCTTGAGCAGATCTTCCGGTTCCATATCCTTGAGCAGATAGCCGTCCGCGCCGCGCTTCAACGCCGTGACCACATCCTCTTCGTGATTTGAAACGCTAAAGACCACTACGCGGCCTGAAAGGGATTTTTCGCGCAGCTTGTCGAGCGTTTCCAGCCCGTTCATGCCCGGCATATTGAGATCGAGCAGGATCAAATCAGGATCGAGCGATTCGGCAAGCTCAATACCCTGTTCGCCGTTGCTGGCTTCGCCAACGACGGTGATATCTGGCGCCATGCTGACCAGCTGTTTTACGCCGGTGCGCAGCATCGGATGGTCGTCGATCAGCAGGATTGAGGCCGGTTCCTGATTAGTCATGGTTTTCTCCTTGAGAAGTTATAAGCGGTTTTTCGGGGATAAAGGTGACCACAACTTCTGTGCCTCCCGTCTCTCTCCGGCGAACCTGGCAATCACCGCGCAGGCTTTGCGCGCGGTCACGCATGATGATTAAACCATAGTGGTTAGTTCGTTCGGCATTTTCCGGCACGCCGTAGCCGTTGTCCTGAACCGCGAGCTTCACCTGATTATCGTGCTGGCTAACGGTTACCGTTACCGCCGTCGCGCCGGAATGTTTGAGCACGTTGCTCAGGGCTTCACGGGCAATCTGCAGTACGTGAATGGCCTGATGAGAGGGGACAAAACGCGGCGGCAGCTGGTAGTCGAGCTTCACCGGGAATCCCAGTCGGGCGCTAAATTCGTGGCAGCTGGATTCGAGCGCAGGGCGCAGGCCCGGCTCCGTCAGCTGCAGCCGGAAGGTCGTCAGCAGCTCGCGCAGCTGCACCCAGGAGGTGTTCAGCTCGTTGCGGATTTGGCTGAGCAGCTGCTTATTGCTCTCAGGCATATCGGCATCCTGCATTTGCAGGCAGCTCACCTGCATTTTCATACACGAGAGCGACTGCGCGATCGAGTCGTGAAGCTCGCGGGCGATGGTGGCACGCTCCTCCATCACGATCAGCTGCTGCTGTTTTTCCTGATGCCTGTCGAGTGCCAGCGTCGCCGTCAGCTGTTCAACCAGGGTATCCACAAGCTGCTGCTGGTCGTGGCTGAGGTGACGTCCCGTGGGCAGCGTCGCCAGCAGTATGCCGTACTGAGTGTGGCTGTCGGTGAGGCGCCATTTGAGCGTGGTGCCGCCGGTGGTCAGCTGCGGTAGCCCGCGCGGGCACAGGTGACAGCCCTTGTCATCGCAGGACATATCCGACTGGCAGGTAAATTCCTGGTGGTTCTCTTCGTCTTCAATATCGTAGACCCGCAGTTCGAGGTCGTGCAGAAGCGTCAGGTTTTGCAGGCCGTTGAGTACCGGCGAGAGACGCTCGCACAGCGGCACCTGCATATGCAGACGACGGTTGGCCTGCCACAGGAAAGAGAGTATTTCGTTTTTCTGCTCAAGCCCGGCGGTTTTTTCCTGCACCCGTTTTTCCAGCACCGCGTAGCTTTCAGACAGTTCTTGAGACATGGTATTGAGCGCCTGACCCAGCATGGCCATTTCGTTACGGCCGCTGATGTGGGCCCGCTGGGTGAAGTCACGGTCCGTTACGGCGCGGGCCATCGCCAGCAGCTGTTTCCACGGGTTTAACAGGCGGGCGCGCAGCCAGACGATGGTAAAAATTAACAGCAGCCCCATAAACAGGGCCATAGCGCGGTGAACCATGACCACGCGGTCGATGCGCAGCTCGGTCGTTTGGTCGAAAGAGGAGACCAGAGCATCAATACGGGAAACAAAACCGGCAACGTCCTTCGCCACCGTTTCGGCCTGCTGCGCCTGCTGTAGCCCCGGCCTGAGCTGGGTGTGCCAGTAATTTTGGAGTGATTTGAGCTGAGGCTCCTGACCGTCGCGCATGGCGGCTCTTTCCAGCTCGGCGCTGAATGCCGTCCGCTCCATTTCGTCGATCAGTACCCGATCGTCCGGCGTTAAGGGAACCGACGCCAGCAGCCGGTAACTCTGCATACGCAGCGATCCTGCCTCGTTAATGGCATGTGCATTACCCTGCACGCCCTGTACCAGCCAGCCAGAAATAGCCATGCCGGTCACACCGATAGCGGTAGACAGCAAGACGATAAGCGCCAGCTGGTTCACTAGCGTCAACGGTGATAAACATCTTCTTAACATAGCGTTGCCGGGCTCCTGACGTGGCCTGCTTGCAGGAATGGCGTTATTCTCATGCATACCCTGGAGTATACCCATACCAATAAAGGATTACCTCTAAATTGCCAGTGGGGTAGTGGTTGGGGGGAGGGAACGGCAGGGGGGCTTCATAGCCGTGAAAAACCACATCTTTTTTACCGGATCATCCTACTCACTAAGGAGCATGACTTTTTTTTCGCCGCAAAACCACCCACTTTTCCTTTGATTTATATCAACTTACCGCCGCTCTAAAACCCTAATGTTTGCAGCATCTTTCAAGAATCAGAGGTGTCTATGAGTCACTCATCCGCTCCCGAAAGGGAAAGTGGTTCCGTTATTACCGACTGGCGTCCGGAGGACCCGGCATTCTGGCAACAGCGTGGCCATCGTGTAGCAAGCCGTAACCTGTGGATTTCCGTTCCCTGCCTGCTGTTAGCCTTTTGCGTATGGATGTTGTTCAGTGCTGTTGCGGTAAACCTGCCCAAAGTTGGCTTTACCTTTACCACCGATCAGCTGTTTATGTTAACCGCGCTGCCGTCGCTGTCGGGAGCGCTTTTGCGCGTGCCTTACGCCTTTATGGTGCCGGTCTTTGGCGGTCGCCGCTGGACGGCGTTCAGCACCGGGATCATGATCGTTCCTTGCGTATGGTTAGGGTTTGCGGTGCAGGATACCTCTACGCCGTTTAGCGTGTTCGTGATCATCTCTCTGCTGTGCGGCTTTGCGGGTGCAAACTTTGCGTCGAGCATGGCGAACATCAGCTTCTTCTTCCCGAAAGCGAAGCAGGGCGGTGCGCTGGGTATTAACGGCGGCCTGGGCAACATGGGCGTGAGCGTGATGCAGCTGATTGCGCCGCTGGCGATCTCTGTCTCCATCTTCGCGGCCTTTGGCGGCGGTGGCGTGACGCAGCCGGACGGTTCATCTCTGTTCCTTGAGAATGCGGCCTGGATTTGGGTTCCGTTCCTGGTGGTCTTTACGCTGGCATCCTGGTTCTTTATGAACGATTTGTCAGCGTCGAAGGCCTCCCTGAGCGAGCAGCTTCCGGTACTGAAACGTGGTCACCTGTGGGTGATGGCGCTGCTCTATCTGGCAACCTTTGGCTCGTTCATCGGCTTCTCCGCCGGTTTCGCCATGCTGTCGAAAACCCAGTTCCCGGAAATTCAGATCCTGCACTTTGCGTTCTTTGGTCCGTTTATCGGCGCGCTGGCGCGTTCTCTTGGCGGGATGATTTCTGACCGTCTGGGCGGCACCCGCGTGACCCTCGTGAACTTCGTGGTGATGGCTGTCTTCTGCGCGCTGCTGTTCCTGACGCTGCCGGTCGACGGGCAGGGCGGTAACTTCCTCGCCTTCTTCGGCGTGTTTATGGTGCTGTTCCTGACGGCCGGGCTGGGAAGTGCGTCTACCTTCCAGATGATCTCCGTCATCTTCCGTAAGCTGACCATGGACCGCGTTAAGGCGCAGGGCGGCAGTGAAGAGCAGGCGATGCGTGAAGCAGCGACCGACACGGCCGCAGCCCTGGGCTTTATCTCTGCGATTGGCGCCATTGGCGGCTTCTTTATCCCGAAAGCGTTCGGTATTTCGCTTGACCTGACCGGATCTCCGGCAGGGGCAATGAAAGTATTCCTCGTCTTCTACATCGCCTGCGTAGTGATTACGTGGCTGGTGTATGGCCGTAATACCAAGAAAAAATAAGTAAGATTGATTATCCGTTTGCGCGGCCTCAGTGCCGCGCTTTTTTTATTACGTACTTAGTTACAACATACTTATCTGTTTTCACAGGCGCGCCGCGGGTAACACTGCGATCGCCATCGCATTACAGGCGTCTCTACCCCTTAATACCTAAGATGTTAAATTTTGCCCCGCTTTTTGTACGATAAATAGAGAATATCCTTATAAATCATTAATATAAAAAATCGAAAAATATACCGCTTTGGTGGTATTCGACGTAATACCTCCCTTAACAGACCCCGTCCGCCTTGATCGTTATCAATTCTCACCATCTTTCATAGCGTTACCTTCGCTGCAAATCAGCAATGTCGATTTAGAGAGCCACAGGCTCCACACAGGAGATACCCGATGAGCAAATTTTTGGACCGGTTTCGCTACTTCAAACAGAAGGGTGAAACTTTTGCCGATGGGCACGGCCAGGTTCTGGAGACTAACCGGGACTGGGAAGACGGTTACCGCCAGCGCTGGCAGCATGACAAAGTCGTCCGTTCTACCCACGGCGTAAACTGCACTGGCTCATGCAGCTGGAAGATTTTCGTCAAAAACGGGCTGGTGACCTGGGAAGTGCAGCAGACGGACTATCCGCGCACGCGCCCGGACCTGCCAAACCACGAACCGCGCGGCTGTCCGCGCGGCGCGAGCTACTCCTGGTATCTCTACAGCGCTAACCGCCTGAAATACCCGTTGATGCGCAAGCGCCTGATGAAAATCTGGCGTGAAGCGAAAGCCCAGCACAGCGATCCGGTTGATGCCTGGGCATCGATTATCGAAGACGCCGACAAAGCGAAAAGCTTTAAGCAGGCGCGCGGTCGCGGCGGCTTCGTGCGTTCCTCATGGAAAGAAGTCAACGAGCTGATTGCCGCCTCTAACGTCTATACCGTAAAAACCTACGGTCCTGACCGCGTAGCGGGCTTCTCGCCAATCCCGGCGATGTCGATGGTCTCTTATGCCTCCGGCGCGCGCTACCTCTCCCTGATTGGCGGGACCTGCCTGAGCTTCTATGACTGGTACTGTGACCTGCCGCCTGCGTCTCCGCAGACCTGGGGCGAGCAGACCGACGTGCCTGAATCCGCCGACTGGTATAACTCCAGCTACATCCTGGCCTGGGGCTCTAACGTTCCTCAGACCCGTACCCCGGACGCACACTTCTTTACCGAAGTACGCTACAAAGGCACCAAGACCGTTGCGATTACCCCTGACTACGCCGAAATCGCGAAGCTGTGCGACCTGTGGTTAGCACCGAAGCAGGGTACCGATGCGGCAATGGCGCTGGCGATGGGCCACGTGATGCTGCGCGAGTTCCACCTGGACAAGCCTAGCCAGTACTTTACCGACTACGTGCGTCGCTACACCGACATGCCGATGCTGGTGATGCTGGAAGAACGTGACGGCTACTATGCCGCGGGCCGTATGCTGCGCGCCGCTGATCTGGTAGATGCGCTGGGTCAGGAAAACAATCCACAGTGGAAAACCGTTGCCTGCAACAGCAGCGGTGAGCTGATTGCGCCAAACGGCTCTATCGGCTTCCGCTGGGGCGAAAAAGGCAAGTGGAACCTGGAGCAGCGTGACGGCTCGTCCGGTGAAGAGACCGACCTGCGCCTGAGCATGCTGGGCAGCCAGGACGAGATCGCGGACGTGGGCTTCCCGTACTTCGGCGGGGAAGGGACCGAGCACGTTAACAAAGTGGAACTGCAAAACGTCCTGATGCATAAGCTGCCGGTGAAACGCCTGCAACTGGCCGACGGCTCAACCGCGCTGGTCACCACCGTGTACGATCTGACCATGGCTAACTACGGCCTCGATCGCGGCCTGAACGACGAAAACTGCGCAACCGGCTACGACGAGGTGAAAGCGTACACCCCGGCGTGGGCTGAGCAGATCACCGGCGTTCCGGCGGCGCAGATCACCCGCATCGCGCGTGAATTTGCAGAGAACGCCGACAAAACCCACGGTCGTTCGATGATTATCGTCGGTGCCGGTCTGAACCACTGGTATCACCTCGATATGAACTATCGCGGCCTGATCAACATGCTGATCTTCTGCGGCTGCGTTGGCCAGAGCGGCGGCGGCTGGGCGCACTATGTGGGCCAGGAAAAACTGCGTCCGCAGACCGGCTGGCAGCCGCTGGCGTTTGCCCTCGACTGGCAGCGTCCGGCACGCCACATGAATAGCACCTCCTACTTCTATAACCACTCCAGCCAGTGGCGCTACGAGACGGTTACCGCGCAGGAGCTGCTGTCGCCGATGGCGGATAAATCCCGCTACAGCGGCCACCTGATTGACTTCAACGTTCGCGCTGAACGCATGGGCTGGCTGCCGTCTGCACCGCAGCTGGGGACCAACCCGCTGCGCATAGCGGAAGAGGCGAAGAAAGCAGGCATGACGCCGGTGGATTACACCGTTAAATCCTTGAAGGAAGGCTCCATTCGCTTCGCGGCGGAACAGCCTGAAAACGGTAAAAACCATCCGCGCAACCTGTTCATCTGGCGCTCCAACCTGCTCGGATCTTCCGGTAAGGGCCACGAGTTTATGCTGAAGTATCTGCTCGGAACCGACCACGGTATTCAGGGTAAAGATCTCGGCAAGCAGGGCGGCGTGAAGCCTGAAGAAGTGGAATGGCAGGACAACGGCCTGGACGGCAAGCTGGATCTGGTGGTGACGCTGGACTTCCGTCTGTCCAGCACCTGCCTGTACTCCGATATCGTTCTGCCGACGGCAACCTGGTATGAAAAAGACGACATGAATACCTCGGATATGCATCCGTTTATTCATCCACTGTCTGCTGCCGTTGACCCGGCGTGGGAATCCAAAAGCGACTGGGAAATCTACAAAGGCATCGCCGAGAAATTCTCCGAAGTCTGCGTGGGTCACCTGGGCAAAGAAACCGACGTGGTGACGCTGCCGATCCAGCACGACTCCGCCGCCGAACTGGCGCAGCCGCTGGACGTGAAGGACTGGAAAAAAGGCGAGTGCGACCTGATCCCGGGCGTGACCGCGCCGCACATCATTCCGGTTGAGCGTGACTACCCGGCGACCTACGAGCGCTTTACCTCTATCGGCCCGCTGATGGAGAAAATCGGCAACGGCGGTAAAGGGATTGCCTGGAATACCCAGAGCGAAATGGATCTGCTGCGCAAGCTCAATTACACCAAGGCAGACGGCCCGGCCAAAGGCCAGCCGATGCTGAATACCGCGATTGATGCTGCGGAGATGATCCTGACTCTGGCTCCGGAAACCAACGGCCAGGTGGCCGTGAAGGCCTGGGCCGCGCTGAGTGAATTTACAGGGCGCGACCACAAGCATCTGGCCCTGAATAAAGAAGACGAGAAAATCCGCTTCCGCGATATCCAGGCCCAGCCGCGCAAAATTATCTCCAGCCCGACCTGGTCAGGCCTGGAAGATGAGCACGTTTCCTATAACGCAGGCTATACCAACGTTCACGAGCTGATCCCGTGGCGCACCCTGACCGGTCGTCAGTCTCTGTATCAGGATCACCAGTGGATGCGTGATTTCGGTGAGAGCCTGCTGGTGTACCGTCCGCCAATCGACACCCGCTCGGTGAAGGCGGTGATGGGCGAGAAGTCTAACGGAAACCCTGAAAAAGCGCTGAACTTCCTCACGCCGCACCAGAAGTGGGGTATCCACTCCACCTACAGCGACAACCTGCTGATGCTGACGCTGGGTCGCGGTGGTCCGATTGTGTGGATGAGCGAAGCCGATGCCAAAGATCTGGGCATTGTGGATAACGACTGGATTGAGGTGTTCAACACCAACGGTTCGTTAACCGCGCGTGCGGTGGTGAGCCAGCGCGTTCCGGCGGGAATGACCATGATGTACCACGCGCAGGAACGTATCGTGAACATTCCTGGCTCAGAAATTACCGAGCAGCGCGGCGGTATTCACAACTCGGTCACCCGTATTACGCCGAAGCCAACCCATATGATCGGTGGCTATGCGCAGCTGGCCTACGGCTTTAACTACTACGGCACCGTAGGATCTAACCGCGATGAGTTCGTTGTGGTACGTAAGATGAAGAATATTAACTGGTTAGACGGCGAAGGTAATGACCAGGTACAGGAGAGCGTAAAATGAAAATTCGTTCACAAGTCGGCATGGTGCTGAATCTGGATAAATGCATCGGTTGTCACACCTGCTCGGTCACCTGTAAAAACGTCTGGACCAGCCGCGAAGGCACCGAATACGCCTGGTTCAACAACGTGGAAACCAAGCCGGGCACCGGCTTCCCGACCAACTGGGAAGACCAGGAGAAATACAAGGGCGGCTGGATCCGCAAAATCAACGGCAAAATTCAGCCGCGCATGGGTAACCGCGCGATGCTGCTGGGTAAAATCTTCGCTAACCCGCATCTGCCGGGCATCGACGATTACTACGAGCCGTTTGATTTTGACTACCAGAACCTGCATAACGCAGCGGAAGGTAAACATCAGCCGATTGCCCGTCCTCGCTCGCTGATTACCGGTCAGCGCATGAACAAGATCGAAAAAGGCCCGAACTGGGAAGACGATCTGGGCGGCGAGTTTGAGAAGCTGTCGAAAGACAAAAACTTCGAGAACATGCAGAAGGCGATGTACGGCCAGTTCGAAAACACCTTCATGATGTACCTGCCGCGCCTGTGCGAGCACTGCCTCAACCCGGCGTGCGTGGCGACCTGCCCGAGCGGCGCCATCTACAAGCGTGAAGAGGACGGCATCGTCCTGATCGACCAGGATAAGTGCCGCGGCTGGCGTATGTGCATCACCGGCTGCCCGTACAAAAAAATCTACTTCAACTGGAAGAGCGGCAAGTCAGAGAAGTGCATCTTCTGCTATCCGCGCATTGAAGCCGGTATGCCAACCGTCTGTTCAGAAAGCTGCGTAGGCCGTATTCGCTACCTCGGCGTGCTGCTGTACGACGCGGACGCGATTGAAACGGCAGCGAGCACCGAGCACGAGAAAGACCTCTATCAGCGTCAGCTGGACGTGTTCCTCGATCCGAACGATCCGAAGGTGATCGAGCAGGCGCTGAAGGACGGCGTGCCGCAGAGCGTGATTGACGCCGCGCAGCAGTCTCCGGTGTACAAAATGGCGATGGACTGGAAGCTGGCCCTGCCGCTGCATCCGGAATACCGCACGCTGCCGATGGTCTGGTACGTGCCGCCTCTGTCACCGATTCAGTCTGCCGCCGACGCGGGCGAACTGGGCCGCAACGGCATTCTGCCGGACGTCGAAAGCCTGCGTATCCCGGTTCAGTACCTGGCGAACCTTCTGACCGCAGGCGATACCCAGCCGGTACTGCTGGCGCTGAAGCGTATGCTGGCGATGCGTCACTTCAAGCGCGCTGAGACCGTTGACGGCGTTATCGACACGCGTGCGCTGGAAGAGGTGGGTCTGACCGAAGCGCAGGCGCAGGAGATGTACCGCTACCTGGCGATTGCCAACTACGAAGACCGTTTCGTGGTGCCGAGCAGCCACCGCGAACAGGCTCGCGAAGCCTTCCCGGAAAAAAGCGGGTGTGGCTTTACCTTCGGTGACGGTTGCCACGGTTCAGACAGTAAATTCAACCTGTTCAACAGCCGCCGCATCGACGCGATGGATGTGACCAGCAAAACGGAGCCGCACCAATGATTGAACTCGTCATTGTTTCGCGTCTGCTCGAGTACCCGGATGCTGCGCTTGCGCAGCATCAGCAGGAACTCTTTGATGCACTCGCGTCATCTGAAAACCTGGACAAAGAGGATGCTCAGAAGCTGGGCGTTTTCCTCCGCGATCTGTTAGCCCGCGATCTCCTGGACGCGCAGGCGGACTACAGCCAGCTGTTCGATCGCGGTCGCGCCACCTCGCTGCTGCTGTTTGAACACGTTCACGGTGAGTCCCGCGATCGCGGTCAGGCGATGGTGGATCTGATGTCCCAGTACGAGCAGCACGGCCTGCAGCTCGACAGCCGCGAGCTGCCTGACCACCTGCCGCTGTACCTGGAATATCTGGCGCAGCTGCCTAAAGAAGAGGCGCTTGGCGGCCTGCAGGACATCGCACCGATTCTGGCGCTGCTCGGCGCGCGTCTTCAGCAGCGTGAAAGCCGCTACGCCGTGCTGTTCGACCTGCTGGTGAAGCTGGCAAACGCATCGGTCGACGGTGAAAAAGTGGCGGAGAAAATTGCGGATGAAGCCCGCGACGACACCCCGCAGGCGCTGGACGCGGTCTGGGAGGAAGAGCAGGTGAAATTCTTTGCTGACCAGAACTGCGGCGAGTCTGAAATCTCTGCTCACCAGCGTCGTTTTGCCGGGGCCGTTGCTCCGCAATATTTGAATATCTCTAACGGAGGACGGCAATAATGCACTTCCTGAATATGTTCTTCTTTGACATCTACCCGTATATCGCGGGCACCGTGTTCCTGGTGGGAAGCTGGCTGCGTTATGACTATGGCCAGTACACCTGGCGTGCTGCCTCCAGCCAGATGCTGGACCGCAAGGGGATGAACCTGGCGTCTAACCTGTTCCACATCGGGATCCTGGGCGTGATTGCAGGCCATGCATTCGGAATGTTGACGCCGCATTGGATGTATGAAGCGTGGTTGCCGCTGGAAGTGAAACAGAAGATGGCAATGTTCGGTGGCGGTGCTGCGGGTCTTATGTGTCTGGTTGGCGGCCTGTTGCTACTTAAACGCCGCCTCTTCAGCCCTCGCATTCGCGCTACGACAACCCCAGCAGATATTCTGGTGATGTCGGTACTGGTTATCCAGTGTGCGCTGGGTCTGCTGACCATTCCATTCTCTGCGCAGCATATGGACGGCAGCGAAATGATGAAGCTGGTCGGCTGGGCGCAGTCCGTCGTGACCTTCCACGGCGGTGCGTCTGAACACCTGGACGGCGTGGCGTTTATTTTCCGCATGCACCTGGTGCTCGGCATGACCCTGTTTGTGCTGTTCCCGTTCTCTCGTCTAGTACACATCTGGAGCGTGCCGGTGGAATACCTGACGCGCAAATACCAGATTGTGCGTGCCCGTCGCTAATTTGCCGTTTTGACCCTAACCCCGCGCTCGCGGGGTTTTTTTTCGCCCCAGCCAAGATTATTTCCCGCCGCCGCAAACAGGATCAGCGCGCCGCCGGCCAGCTGCGTGAGGTTTAGCGAATGTCCAAACACCAGGTTGTCGACCACAAGTGCCACCACCGGATAGATAAACGATAGCGAGCCGATAATGGGCGTCGGCAGTTTCTGAATGGCGCTATAGAGCAGCTGGTACATGATGCCGGTATGGACAATGCCTAACGTCAGCAACATTGGCCAGGGGAAGTCACCGGATAATGTTGGCATACTCGCAAACGGCAAAAGCATCGCTACGCCCGTCAGCACCTGAATAAAAGCGATGTGCTGCGGTGCGATGGACCTGAGCTGTCGGGCAATGATTGCCGTCAGCGCATAGAAGAAGGCTGCACCCAGGGCCAGGCCGATCCCGACAAGCCATTCCTTGCTGTGCGCGCCGCTCAGCTCGCTGGAGAGCAATATCACCACGCCGCCAAAGGCGAGGAACAGCCAACCCCACTTCACCAGACTCACGCGCTCGCCTAAAAGCATGCCCATCATGACCAGCATGAACGGCTGGGTGTTATAGACCACGGTAGAAAGCCCAATAGAGATCCGTTCGTAGGCGGCGAACAGTAACAGCCAGTTCACCACCAATGCCACGCCGCCCAGAATGGCCAGCAGCAGCGTGGTGCGGGTAAGGGGACTAAAGGGCTTTTGACTTACCCGGATAAAAATAAAAAGCGCGACTGCCCCGATAAGACAGCGCCAGAACACCACTTCCGTCACCGGCAGGCCGCTGAGTAAAACAAACGCGCCGATAGAGCCGGAAATCAACATCGCCAGGCCCATTTGCCAGACGCCTTTTTGGAAATCGCCCATCATTCACCTCCTGATTAATGACGTTATTGTCGAAAATCGCTGTCCGGTTTTACAGGGGTGAGATAAGGTGAAATGCAGTAATGCCTTTTTTTAATTAGGAGAAAACGATGGAATGCCTTCTCGATGATATCGACCGACAAATTTTAGCCTGTCTGGTCGAGGATGCGCGCATGTCCCTAAAGGTGCTCAGTGGTCGCGTTGGCCTGACCTCGCCCAGCACGGCAGAGCGTCTGAAACGGCTTGAAGAGCGGGGCGTGATTCAGGGGTATGGTGCGCGGGTGAATCTGGCTGCGCTGGGGTATACGTTGCAGGCGCTGGTGCGCGTGCGGCCATTGCCGGGGTTGCTCCAAAAGGTGGATAAATACATTCAGGCGATGCCAGAGTGTATTGAGAGCGACAAGGTGACGGGGGAGGATTGCTTTGTGATCAGGCTGGTGGTGCGATCCATAGAGCAACTCGACGCGTTGCTGGACGGCCTGGCGGAGCATGCACAGTGTAATACGTCGATTGTGAAGAGTTCGCCGGTGAAACGTCGTTTGCCGCCGATGTAGGTTTCCGTCGCCGGGTGGCGGCTGCGCCTTACCCGGCCTACGAAGGCGGACGCGTTTCGAGTTTATTATGATTTTAGGTTTTACTGGCAGTGATGGTGGTGGGGGAAGGATTACTCGGCGCGTTGCGCCTCGCCCTTCGGGTCGTTGCCTGCGGCAACGCTTTCTCGCTGCGCTCGAATCGAACCTTAGTCGAAGCTTCTCATCCTTTCCCGTTACGGAAAAGCATGATGCCTGGTGCGAATAGAAGGTTTAGAGCGATCTGGAAGCGATGGTGGTGGGGGAAGGATTCGAACCTTCGAAGTCGATGACGGCAGATTTACAGTCTGCTCCCTTTGGCCGCTCGGGAACCCCACCAGGGGTAATTCATATTTTGAGGTCGTGCTGAGAGATGGTGGTGGGGGAAGGATTCGAACCTTCGAAGTCGATGACGGCAGATTTACAGTCTGCTCCCTTTGGCCGCTCGGGAACCCCACCACGGGGTAATGCTTATACTGGCCTGCTTCCTGTTGGGAAGCGGGGCGCATCATATCAAATGAGACGCCCCTGTAAAGCATTCCTTTAGGAAAAAGAGGCCGTTTGCCTGCTTTTTATCCGTAAAGGTGCAAAGCTAATCAATTCATTTTCCGAAGGATTAAAGAATAATCGTTCTGTTGCCGTACACAAAGACCCGCTGACCCAGCACCTGGTAGAGCGCGCGGCTCAGCACGTTTTTCTCAACGTCACGTCCGGCGCGCATCATATCTTCAGCCGTGTAGGTGTGATCCACGTGAATTACGTCCTGCATGATGATGGGACCTTCATCCAGATTATCATTCACGTAGTGCGCGGTCGCACCGATAATCTTCACGCCGCGCTCATACGCCTGGTGATACGGGCGTGCGCCAATAAAGGCCGGCAGGAACGAGTGGTGAATGTTGATGATCTTGTTCGGGAAACGTGCCACGAAGGACGGCGTCAGTACGCGCATGTATTTTGCCAGCACCACGTAGTCGGGATTATGCGCTTCAATAGCCTGCGCCATCAGATCGTCGTGCTCTTCACGAGTATGGCCTTCATGGCTCACCAGTTCGAACGGAATATCAAAACGCTCAACCAGCGTGCGCAGCGTCTCATGGTTGCCAATAACGGCAGCAATTTCAACGTCCAGCCCGCCGTAGTTGGCTTTCATCAGCAGGTCGCCAAGACAGTGTGCTTCTTTGGTGACCAGAATCACGATACGGCGGCGACCAGCCGGGGTGAGTTCGCGCACGGAGCCTTCCGGCAGGGCACTGTCCAGGTCGGCAAGCAGGGTGGTGTCGTTGAAAATCCCTTCCAGCTCGGTACGCATAAAGAAGCGGCCGGTACGGTGGTCAACGAACTCGTTGTTCTGCACGATATTCAGTTCATGCTTGTAGCAAATGTTGGTAATTCGTGCGATCAGCCCCTTTTGGTCGGGACAGATGGTGCGCAGAACTTTACGTTGTAGTGATTGCATCGCCGGGAAATCCTGTTTGTGTATTTGCGAAGTCTGGGTTGTCAGGCGTTACTGCCCGCAACACTTTTTGAATTTTTTACCTGAACCACATGGGCAGGGATCGTTACGACCAAACTGTGGGCGCGTTCCGTCAATATAATACCATTGCCCGCTTTCCTTTAAGAACCGGGAACGCTCGATAATGGCGCCTGGCTTATTTTGCTCGATGAAACGGGCAACGAAGCTGACGAAACCTTCGCCTTCACGATCGCCCGGGGCGAACTCATAGACCGTGAGGCCAAGCCATTGGGTATTGGCGAACCCGGTTTCGATATCCTGCCTGAAATCGCCTGCATGGCAGGACGGATGCCAGGTTTTAATCAGGTAGTCTGCGTCTTTGATCACAAAAGCAGTATACCGTGAACGCATAAGGTGTGACGGGTCTGGTGCAACCTGTTCGCCGGAAAGATATCGCTGGCAACATAGGCTATACTCCAGAGCGCTACCACAGGGGCAGAGTTGAGACACGATTCTCTTCCTGGAACAAAAAATAAAGGCGTTAAACGCTTCGGGTAGCACCATGTTAACCGAGCAGTTGCGTTGACGCTATGTCGGGAATCCAGGGGAAGTAAAACAGGGCTAATGAGAAAAGTTAAAGTTGGACTGGCGCTGGGCTCAGGTGCAGCCCGGGGATGGTCGCATATCGGGGTGATCAACGCCCTGAAGCAGATGGGCGTTGAGATTGATATTGTTGCCGGGTGTTCTATAGGGTCGCTGGTTGGGGCTGCCTACGCCTGCGGTAAACTCCCTGAACTGGAAGGCTGGGTCCGTTCCTTCAGCTATTGGGATGTACTCCGCCTGATGGATCTCTCCTGGCAACGGGGTGGGCTGCTGCGCGGTGAACGCGTGTTTAACCAGTTCCGCCAGATTATGCCTCTCGAAGATTTCACTCATTGTCAGATGCCTTTCGGCGCCGTTGCGACGAACCTCAGTACGGGACGTGAGCTTTGGCTTACCGAAGGCGATCTTCACCTTGCCGTTCGCGCGTCCTGCAGCATACCTGGACTGATGGCACCTGTTCCGCATAATGGCTACTGGCTGGTCGATGGTGGGGTCGTGAACCCGGTTCCCATCTCCCTGACGCGCGCAATGGGGGCCGACATCGTGATCGCCGTAGACCTCCAGCATGATGCGCATCTGATGCAGCAAGACCTGATGCCCGTAAATTTGCACAGCGATGAGTCCGAGGTTGAAAAATTGGCCTGGCACGAACGCCTGCGCGGGCGGATTGGCCGCATGGCTGCGCGACGCGCAGTTACCGCCCCTACGGCAATGGAAATTATGACAACATCAATCCAGGTGCTTGAGAATCGCCTAAAACGAAATCGTATGGCAGGCGACCCTCCAGATATTCTGATTCAGCCGTTTTGTCCGCAAATCTCGACCCTTGATTTCCATCGGGCTGAGGCCGCCATCGCAGCGGGCTCCGTAGCCGTCGAAAAGAAAATGGACGAATTGTTGCCATTTGTGCGAACCGCACTTTAAGCATCTATTTTTGATTACTTCAGCAAAATCTGACAGGCGATAGTGCCGATACCATGCCACTATTTAGTAACTGTCAGCCAGGGGAGGATTCATGACGCAGCCATTGGCCGGAAAACATATATTGATTGTTGAAGACGAACCCGTTTTCCGCTCGCTGCTGGATTCATGGTTGTCATCATTGGGGGCTATAACCCTTCTTGCTGAGGACGGGATCGACGCGCTGGAAAAAATGGCGAATGCTACCGCCGATCTGATGATTTGCGATATTGATATGCCGCGGATGAATGGGCTCAAGCTGGTCGAACACTTACGTAATGAAGGTGATACGACGCCTATCCTCGTGATTTCCGCCACAGAAAATATGGCCGATATCGCCAAAGCATTACGTCTTGGCGTTCAGGATATTCTGCTGAAACCCGTAAAGGATTTGAACCGTCTACGTGAAACGGTTTTAGCCTGTCTTTATCCAAATATGTTTAATTCCCGCGTGGAGGAAGAGGAACGCCTCTTCCAGGACTGGGACGCACTGGTCAGTAACCCACTTGCCGCCGCAAAATTATTGCAGGAGCTTCAGCCGCCGGTTCAACAAAACCTCTCACACTGTCGAGTCAATTATCGACAGCTGGTGGCTGCCGATCAGCCTGGTCTTGTGCTTGATATTGCCCCGCTGTCCGATTCCGACCTGGCATTTTATTGTCTGGACGTCACGCGGGCAGGGGATAACGGGGTATTAGCAGCCCTGTTGCTTCGTGCACTATTTAATGGACTGCTCCAGGAGCAGCTGTCACATCAGGGACAACGGCTTCCTGAGTTAGGCAGTTTGCTTAAACAAGTTAATCATCTTTTCCGGCAGGCCAATTTACCAGGGCAATTTCCACTGTTGGTGGGGTATTACCATAGTGGGCTGAAAAATCTGATCCTGGTGTCTGCCGGACTAAACGCGTCACTGAATACCGGAGAGCATCATATTCAGGTAAGCAACGGCGTACCGCTGGGGACATTAGAGACGGCTTATCTTAATCAGATTAGCCATCGCTGTTCATCCTGGCAGTGCCAAATTTGGGGGGCTGGAGGACGGCTTCGCTTAATGTTGTCCACGGAATAAGCAGTTGGATATTGTTCGTGAGAATGCTTTACCTCTGTTTTCTCCGGGGTGCTACTATCACCGCCCAGATTCATGCGTATTTGTCTTAATTGATCGGCAACGCGTTCTTTTCAGACCCGGACTGTAGGGTAAGACTGATATACTCAACGCGTTATTTAATGCATAAAGTTCAAAAGTTGAACAGCTCAGGAGAATTTCAATGGCTGCCCTTAATTCGAAAGTCAGAAAGGCCGTTATCCCGGTAGCGGGATTGGGGACCAGGATGTTACCAGCAACTAAGGCGATTCCTAAAGAGATGCTGCCTTTGGTTGATAAGCCATTAATCCAGTATGTCGTGAATGAATGTATCGCTGCAGGTATTACTGAAATTGTGCTGGTTACGCATTCATCCAAAAACTCTATCGAAAACCATTTTGATACAAGTTTTGAACTTGAAGCAATGCTGGAAAAACGTGTTAAACGTCAGCTGTTGGCTGAAGTTCAATCTATTTGTCCGCCTCACGTCACCATTATGCAGGTTCGTCAGGGGCTGGCTAAAGGGCTGGGCCATGCCGTATTGTGCGCACACCCTGTAGTGGGCGACGAGCCTGTTGCCGTTATTCTGCCAGACGTTATTCTGGATGAATTCGAATCTGACCTGTCCCAGGACAACCTGGCAGAGATGATTAAACGCTTCGACGAAACGGGCAGCAGCCAGATTATGGTTGAGCCGGTGGATGACGTTACCGCTTACGGTGTCGTTGACTGTAAGGGTGTGAACCTGGAACCCGGTGAAAGTGTTCCGATGGTAGGTGTGGTTGAGAAGCCAAAAGCTGACGTAGCGCCTTCAAATCTGGCCGTGGTTGGCCGTTATGTCCTGAGCGCAGAAATCTGGCCACTGCTGGCGAAAACCCCTCCTGGAGCGGGTGATGAGATCCAGCTGACCGACGGTATCGATATGCTGATCGAGAAAGAAACCGTTGAAGCTTACCATATGAAAGGTAAGAGCCATGACTGCGGCAATAAGCTCGGTTATATGCAGGCGTTTGTCGAATATGGTATCCGCCACAATACCCTGGGTGAAGAATTTAAAGCCTGGCTGAAAGATACCATGGGTATTAAAAAATAATCCTGGCTGGCAATGAACAAAACCGGTGTGGCGATGCCCACCGGTTTTTTTATGCCCATAACACCCTGTTGAAGGTATGGACTGTAAAAGTGCTTAAATAGCCGCTTGTCGCTATATGACAGAGTGTAAGGGGATGTTCCCGGTAAATTGCAGACACAAAAAATCCCGCATTAAGCGGGATTTTTAAGAATCAGTCCTGATTAATCCTTGATCAGGAAGTCATCCAGTTGTTTACCCTGCTCGTCCATCGCTTTCTTGATAACAGCTGGAGTACGGCCCTGGCCTGTCCAGGTTTTCTCTTCGCCGTTCTCATCGATGTAGCTATATTTAGCCGGGCGAGCAGCGCGTTTAGCTTTGGTGCCGGTTTTAGCCGCAGCCATGCTGTTCAGCAATTCGTTTGGATCGATACCATCAGCAATCAGCATTTCGCGATATTGCTGCAGTTTACGCGTACGCTCTTCAACTTCCGCTGCAGCTGCGCTTTCTTCTTCGCGACGTTCATTAACGACAACTTCTAATTTTTCCAGCATTTCTTCAAGCGTTTCGAGGGTGCATTCTCTTGCCTGCGCACGAAGAGTACGGATGTTGTTCAGAATTTTAAGTGCTTCGCTCATTGTAGTAATCTCAAACTTATAATGGGGGTGGTTTGTTGTCCTAATAATAGAGCCATACATTCAGTTGTGCAATAGCCTGGAATGTAAGGAATTCAAAAAATACTAAATTATCGCCGCTATTATTAATTACGCTAACTTAAATTTCATCCGCAGTATGGCCGCTTGTTATCATCCAGGCCGCCTCAACCCGGATGTTTGCATGTTTTTTTTGTGACATTTACCGCAGGAATTATAGTTGCGGCGGATAAATATCAGCCTTTTGTATTACTTCGGTATAGCCGTGTCCGGGTAGAAATAGTTAATAAATAGTGAATTTTAAGGAACGTGGATTCCAGTATAAAAAGAAGTGTTATGTTTCCCCGAATGCATAACTTAATGACCAGGGTTAATGCCATTACTGCATGTTTTAACGCATTATTTTCTTAATCTGCTGCAGGTTATCTCTCCTCAAAGCCGCATACTCTGTGCGGTCTGTCGCTGATGGCGAGACAAAATATGGTACAATGAACCATCGGGAATATTACACATTGATTAGGGTTTTACGACCAATGGCACAACTTTATTTCTACTATTCGGCAATGAATGCAGGGAAATCTACGGCGCTACTGCAATCCTCATACAATTATCAGGAACGGGGCATGCGTACCGTTGTTTACACCGCTGAAATCGACGACCGCTTTGGTGCGGGGAAGGTGAGCTCACGGATTGGGCTCTCTTCTCCTGCGCGGCTTTATAATCCGCAGACCGACCTGCTGCAGGATATCCGCGCGGAAAATGCGTCACAGCCTATTCACTGCGTGTTAGTTGATGAAAGCCAGTTCCTGACGCGAGAGCAGGTTCATGCGCTTTCTGAGGTCGTTGACGAGCTTGATATTCCCGTTCTTTGCTATGGGCTGCGCACAGATTTCAGGGGCGAGTTATTTCCCGGTAGCCAGTATTTGCTTGCCTGGTCAGATAAGCTTGTTGAACTGAAAACGATCTGTTTCTGCGGGCGTAAAGCCAGCATGGTGCTGCGTCTGGACCAGTCGGGAAAACCCTATGCAGACGGCGAGCAGGTGGTGATAGGAGGCAATGAACGCTATGTATCGGTCTGCCGTAAGCACTATAAAGAAGCGCTGGCCGTAGGCTCTCTGACAGCGCTTCAACACGACAACCGCCGGTGATGCGTTATTGAAATTATTTGCAAGAATTGAGATATAAAAAAACCCGCCAGTGGCGGGTTTTTTATCGGGCTGTCAATCAGGCGCTTTTCTTCGCTTTTTTGTCAGCTTTTACGACAGGTGCTTCTACCTTCACACCCGCAGTTTCACCTTCTTTGAACTCACGACCGTAGTAGGTATCCAGCAGGATCTGTTTCAGCTCGGAGATCAGTGGGTAGCGCGGGTTCGCACCGGTACACTGGTCATCGAAGGCATCTTCAGACAGCTTATCTACGTGAGCAAGGAAGTCAGCTTCCTGAACGCCTGCTTCGCGGATAGATTTAGGAATACCCAGCTCGGCTTTGATGCTGTCGAGCCATGCCAGCAGTTTCTCAATCTTCGCCGCAGTACGGTCGCCCGGTGCGCTCAGACCGAGGTGGTCAGCGATTTCAGCGTAGCGACGACGTGCCTGAGGACGGTCGTACTGGCTGAATGCAGTCTGCTTGGTTGGGTTGTCGTTAGCGTTATAACGGATAACGTTGCTGATCAACAGGGCGTTCGCCAGACCGTGAGGAATGTGGAACTGGGAACCCAGCTTGTGTGCCATTGAGTGGCAAACACCCAGGAAGGCGTTCGCAAACGCAATACCGGCGATGGTTGCGGCACTGTGTACACGCTCACGCGCTACTGGGTTTTTAGACCCTTCGTTGTAAGACGCCGGCAGGTTTTCTTTCAGCAGTTTCAGAGCCTGCAGTGCCTGACCGTCAGAGAATTCAGAAGCCAGTACGGAGACATATGCTTCCAGCGCGTGAGTCACGGCATCAAGACCACCGAACGCACACAGTGACTTAGGCATATCCATGACCAGGTTGGCATCAACGATAGCCATATCTGGAGTCAGGGCGTAGTCAGCCAGCGGGTATTTCTGGCCTGTCGCATCGTCAGTCACAACTGCAAACGGCGTAACTTCTGAACCGGTACCGGAAGTGGTGGTTACGGCGATCATTTTCGCTTTTACGCCCATTTTCGGGAACTTGTAGATACGTTTACGGATGTCCATAAAGCGCAGCGCCAGTTCTTCGAAGTGCGTTTCTGGATGCTCGTACATAACCCACATGATCTTCGCGGCATCCATTGGGGAACCGCCGCCCAGAGCGATAATCACATCTGGTTTGAAGGAGTTCGCCAGTTCAGCACCTTTACGCACAACGCTCAGGGTTGGGTCAGCTTCAACTTCAAAGAAGACTTCAGTTTCAACGCCGGACGCTTTCAGAACAGAGGTAATCTGGTCCGCGTAGCCGTTGTTGAACAGGAAGCGGTCGGTCACGATCAGCGCACGTTTGTGGCCATCGGTAATCACTTCATCCAGCGCGATTGGCAGAGAGCCACGGCGGAAGTAGATAGATTTCGGAAGTTTGTGCCACAACATGTTTTCAGCTCGCTTAGCAACGGTTTTCTTGTTGATCAGGTGTTTTGGACCAACGTTTTCAGAGATGGAGTTACCACCCCAGGAACCACAACCCAGAGTCAGGGAAGGTGCGAGTTTAAAGTTGTACAGGTCACCGATACCACCCTGTGACGCAGGGGTGTTGATCAGGATACGTGCCGTTTTCATCATCTGGCCGAAGTGAGCAACGCGTTCTGGTTGGTTATCCTGGTCAGTGTACAGGCAGGATGTGTGACCGATACCGCCCATGGCAACCAGCTTCTCAGCTTTCTCTACCGCATCGTCGAAATCTTTCGCGCGGTACATCGCCAGAGTAGGGGACAGTTTTTCGTGAGCAAACGGCTCGCTTTCATCAACAACAGTGACTTCACCAATCAGAATCTTGGTGGTCGCCGGTACGGTAAAGCCTGCGAGCTCAGCAATTTTGTATGCTGGCTGGCCAACGATAGCGGCGTTCAGCGCGCCGTTTTTCAGGATGATGTCCTGGACCGCTTTCAGCTCTTTGCCCTGCAGCATATAGCCGCCGTGGCTGGCGAAACGTTCGCGAACAGCATCGTATACGGAATCAACAACGACAACAGACTGCTCGGATGCACAGATGACGCCATTGTCGAAGGTTTTGGACATCAGAACAGAAGCAACGGCACGTTTAATGTCTGCGGTTTCGTCGATGACGACAGGGGTGTTACCTGCGCCAACGCCAATGGCTGGCTTACCGGAGCTGTATGCAGCTTTAACCATACCAGGACCACCGGTCGCCAGGATCAGGTTAATGTCCGGGTGATGCATCAGCGCGTTGGACAGTTCAACGGAAGGTTGGTCGATCCAGCCAATCAAATCTTTTGGCGCGCCAGCGGCAATTGCAGCCTGCAGAACGATATCCGCGGCTTTATTCGTGGCGTCTTTCGCACGCGGGTGCGGGGAGAAAATGATTGCGTTGCGGGTCTTCAGGCTGATCAGCGATTTGAAGATGGCAGTAGACGTCGGGTTAGTGGTTGGAACGATACCGCAGATGATGCCGATAGGTTCAGCAATGGTGATGGTACCGAAAGTGTCGTCTTCAGACAGTACGCCACAGGTTTTCTCATCTTTATAGGCGTTGTAGATATACTCAGAAGCGAAGTGGTTTTTAATCACTTTGTCTTCTACGATACCCATACCGGATTCAGCAACGGCCATTTTAGCGAGAGGGATTCGAGCATCTGCAGCAGCCAGAGCGGCAGCGCGGAAGATTTTATCAACCTGTTCTTGGGTGAAATTGGCATATTCACGCTGGGCTTTTTTCACGCGCTCGACGAGTGCGTTCAGTTCAGCGATATTGGTAACAGCCATAATGCTCTCCTGATAATGTTTAAACTCTATTAGTAAACCAGCGCTCGATACGTCAGACAGTATAGTCAGAGCCGATACCACTTGCGTAACACACAGTAAAACAACGGGTTACTTTACACTCCAGCGCACTAATTTACTAAAAGAGCCTTACCTTAGCATCATCCCTTTTTGATAGGTTTCCCCTTCTGGGGTGTAATCAAGATTACTCACTTCTGAGTACGAAAATCATGATCTACGTCAATTTTCTACCAAGCTGATACCTTTCAGCAGGGTTATTTTGAAGAGATTATTCCACTGTTAAATAATTACGTAACTATTGGAAGTGACGCTATCATTGATTCTACAAATGTTTAACATCATGAAATGATAACGTTTTGGAACAGATTTCTGGTGAAGTGTGCTGATAAAAAGCGTATCTTCACGGCGGTTTTACTCTTACACCACCTCAGCCTCTGGACATGCTCATTAGCGGAGCTAAATGTGATTCAAACGCTTTTTGATTTCCCTACATATTTTAAGTTTTTTATCGGATTGTTTGCGCTGGTTAACCCGGTAGGGATCATTCCTGTCTTCATTAGTATGACCAGCTACCAGACGGCAGCCGCCAGGAACAAAACCAACCTGACGGCAAACCTGTCCGTGGCTATCATTTTGCTTACGTCGCTTTATCTGGGGGATGGCATTCTGCAGGTGTTCGGGATTTCTATCGACTCTTTCCGTATCGCGGGCGGGATCCTGGTTGTCACCATTGCCATGTCGATGATCAGCGGTAAGCTTGGCGAAGATAAACAGAACAAGCAGGAAAAATCAGAAACCGCCGTTCGAGAAAGTATCGGCGTTGTGCCGCTGGCGTTGCCGCTCATGGCCGGCCCGGGGGCAATTAGCTCCACCATCGTGTGGGGGACTCGCTACCACAACCTCATGCACCTGATTGGGTTCTCCGTTGCGATTGCGCTTTTTGCGCTCTGCTGCTGGGGCGTTTTTCGCATGGCACCCTGGCTGGTGCGTTTGCTGGGGCAGACGGGGATCAACGTTATTACCCGTATAATGGGGCTGCTGCTGATGGCGCTTGGTATTGAATTCATTGTCACCGGCATAAAAAGCATCTTCCCCGGATTATTGCACTAGAGATTTCATATGAAACAACGGAGCCAGCGGCTCCGTTTTTTTACGTCATTATCAGCAAATCATATAAATAAAGTTGAATTGTGCGTAAGCCATAATTAATTCTACTAATAATAGCCTTTTGTTTAATATCAGAAGGTTACATATTACGTCGCCCCTTGCCTGCGCATAAATCCTTCGATCGCTCTGTTATTTTAGTCACATGATACTCTGGGGCTTGCTGAGAGATAACCGAAATGATATTAGTAATTTCAACGTTCCCTTAGATGAATGTGCTAAATAATAACCAGTTGTTAAGTTTTCGTACAATTCGAATCGATGATAGCGCAGCGACGCGCTTGTAGAGATGATTTTCTCTATCTAATTGAATACCAAGATTTTTGTCTGGTGTTTGATGTCTGGCAGGGCTGCCCCCAAAGAATCGGCAATCGCCGTAAAAGAGAATTGCTTAACAAATTTGCAAAATGTATTGGCGCGAGATTAAGCCATTTGGTACTTTCCGGCCTTATATTTTGTAACCTGAAAAAAGAAGATGAGAATTATTTTCATATAGCCATCTTCTCCAGTATCAAACGCACGGCTTAGATAGGGTAGGCGTGTGAAGAATCGACGCAAGACAGCCGAACGAGCCGTCAGTAATAAAGAAGTCGGTGATAGCAAGAAGTAAAAAAAGAACCTGACAGTAGCAAAAAAAACTCCTGCGCTGTACAGGCCCCAAAAGGGGATTACACAGCTGGCGAAGGCCAGTAATTATAATGAGTGGAGTATCAACACAATGTCCATCATCACAAAAAAAAGTCTGTTAGCAGCGGGAATTTTTACTGCGCTAATCGCGGGCAACGTTGCAATGGCTGCAGACGTTCCGGCAGGGGTACAGCTGGCTGAAAAACAGACGCTGGTACGTAATAACGGTGCGGAAGTTCAGTCTCTTGACCCGCACAAAATTGAAGGTGTTCCTGAGTCTAACGTTAACCGCGATCTGTTCGAAGGTCTGCTGGTCACTGACGTTGACGGCCATCCGGCTCCGGGCGTGGCAGAAAAATGGGAAAACAAAGATTTCAAAGTCTGGACCTTCCATCTGCGTAAAGATGCGAAATGGTCCGATGGTACGCCGGTTACCGCCGAAGATTTCGTTTATAGCTGGCAGCGCCTGGCGAATCCAAACACCGCCTCTCCTTATGCGAGCTATCTGCAGTACGGCCACATTGCCAATATCGATGACATCATCACCGGCAAAAAGCCTGTTACCGATCTGGGCGTAAAAGCCATTGACGCTAACACCTTCGAAGTCACGTTGAGCGAACCTGTTCCGTACTTCTATAAGCTGCTGGTTCACCCGTCTGTCTCTCCAGTGCCAAAAGCGGCCGTAGAAAAATTCGGTGAGAAATGGACCCAGCCTGCAAACATCGTCACTAACGGTGCCTACAAACTGAAGGCCTGGGTTGTGAACGAACGTATCGATCTGGAGCGTAATACCAATTACTGGGATAACGCCAAAACGGTCATTAACCAGGTGACCTACCTGCCAATCTCTTCTGAAGTGACCGACGTTAACCGCTACCGCAGCGGCGAAATCGACATGACCTATAACAACATGCCGATTGAACTGTTCCAGAAGCTGAAAAAAGAGATCCCGAAAGAAGTGCATGTTGATCCGTACCTGTGTACGTACTACTACGAAATCAACAACCAGAAAGCGCCATTCACCGACGTGCGCGTGCGTACCGCACTTAAGCTGGCATTGGATCGCGACATCATCGTTAACAAGGTGAAGAACCAGGGCGATCTGCCAGCATACAGCTACACGCCTCCGTACACCGACGGAGCTAAACTGACCGAGCCAGACTGGTTCAAAATGACCCAGGAACAGCGTAACGCCGAAGCGAAAAAACTGCTGGCTGAAGCGGGTTACACCGCCGATAAGCCGCTGACCTTCAGCCTGCTATATAACACCTCTGACCTGCATAAAAAGCTGGCTATCGCCGTTGCGTCCATCTGGAAAAAGAACCTGGGTGCGAACGTGAAGCTGGAAAACCAGGAGTGGAAAACCTTCCTGGATAGCCGTCATCAGGGCACCTTTGATGTGGCGCGTGCGGGCTGGTGTGCGGATTATAACGAACCGACATCCTTCCTGAACACCATGCTGAGCGACAGCTCAAACAACACCGCGCACTATAAGAGCCCGGCGTTTGACAAGCTGATTGGCGACACGCTGAAAGCGACCGACGAGGCGCAGCGTACCGAGCTGTACTCGAAAGCCGAGCAGCAGCTGGATAAAGACTCCGCGATCGTTCCGGTTTACTACTACGTTAACGCCCGTCTGGTTAAGCCGTGGGTAGGGGGTTACACCGGTAAAGACCCGATGGATAATATCTACGTTAAAAACTTGTATATTATCAAGCATTAATGGCAATGAGTGGGGCGGGCATGCTCGCCCCACGGTGTCTAACCAACGTCACATTATATAGGCACACGCCAGAAGGTACGGGCAATGTTGAAATTTATCCTACGTCGCTGTCTTGAAGCGATTCCAACGCTATTTATTCTCATCACGATTTCATTCTTTATGATGCGTCTCGCGCCGGGAAGTCCATTTACCGGCGAACGTACGCTGCCGCCAGAGGTTATGGCGAATATCGAAGCGAAATACCATTTAAACGATCCTATCTCCACCCAGTACTTCAATTATCTGAAGCAGCTGGCGCACGGTGATTTTGGCCCGTCATTTAAATATAAAGACTATTCCGTTAATGACCTGGTGGCGTCCAGCTTCCCGGTATCGGCTAAATTAGGTGCTGCGGCATTCTTCCTGGCCGTCATTCTCGGCGTCACTGCCGGCGTTATCGCCGCATTAAAACAAAATACCAAATGGGATTATGCCGTAATGGGGGTCGCAATGACCGGGGTGGTTATCCCCAGCTTCGTTGTCGCGCCGTTACTGGTGATGATATTTGCCATCACGCTGAAATGGCTGCCCGGAGGCGGCTGGAACGGCGGGGCGCTGAAGTTTATGATTTTGCCGATGGTGGCATTATCTCTGGCATACATAGCCAGTATTGCGCGTATCACCCGTGGGTCGATGATTGAGGTTCTGCACTCCAACTTCATTCGCACCGCGCGCGCTAAAGGGCTGCCGATGCGTCGAATTATCTTCCGTCATGCGCTCAAGCCTGCGCTGCTCCCCGTGCTCTCCTACATGGGGCCGGCGTTCGTGGGTATTATTACGGGTTCAATGGTCATCGAAACCATCTACGGCCTGCCGGGTATTGGCCAGCTGTTCGTTAACGGTGCGCTTAACCGCGACTACTCGCTGGTATTGAGTCTGACGATCCTCGTCGGTGCATTAACCATCCTCTTTAACGCCGTGGTTGATGTGCTGTATGCCGTTATCGACCCGAAAATCCGTTACTAACTGGAGCACGCCATGATGTTGAGTAAGAAAAACAGCGAGGCGCTGGAAAACTTCAGTGAAAAACTGGAAGTAGAAGGCCGTAGCCTCTGGCAGGACGCCCGTCGCCGCTTTATGCATAACCGTGCAGCGGTCGCCAGCCTGGTTGTGCTGGTGATCATCGCGCTGTTTGTGACTCTGGCCCCGATGCTGTCGCAGTTCACCTATTTCGATACCGACTGGGGCATGATGTCGAGCGCGCCCGACATGGAGTCCGGGCACTATTTCGGCACAGATTCATCAGGCCGTGACCTGCTGGTTCGCGTGGCGATTGGTGGCCGTATCTCCCTGATGGTCGGCATTGCCGCCGCGCTGGTGGCGGTGATCCTCGGCACCCTTTACGGTTCACTTTCTGGCTACCTGGGCGGTAAAGTCGACTCCGTGATGATGCGTATGCTGGAGATTTTAAACTCCTTCCCGTTCATGTTCTTTGTGATCCTGCTGGTGACCTTCTTTGGTCAGAACATCCTGCTGATCTTCGTCGCCATCGGGATGGTTTCCTGGCTGGATATGGCGCGTATCGTGCGCGGTCAAACCTTGAGCCTCAAACGCAAAGAGTTTATCGAAGCGGCGCAGGTTGGCGGCGTGTCGACCGGCAACATCGTTGTTCGCCATATTGTTCCAAACGTGCTGGGCGTGGTGGTGGTGTATGCCTCACTGCTGGTGCCAAGCATGATCCTGTTTGAATCTTTCCTGAGCTTCCTGGGTCTGGGTACGCAAGAGCCGCTGAGCAGCTGGGGCGCACTTCTGAGTGACGGCGCAAACTCGATGGAAGTCTCTCCGTGGCTGCTGCTGTATCCGGCGGGCTTCCTGGTGGTGACCCTGTTTTGTTTCAACTTTATCGGCGATGGCCTGCGTGATGCCCTCGATCCGAAAGACCGTTAAGGAGCGCCGTCATGACAATTATTGAAACGGCAACTGCGCCGCAGGTGCAACAGCAGGGCAACGTGCTGCTGGATGTGAAAGACCTTCGCGTCACCTTCAAAACGCCTGATGGCGATGTCACCGCCGTCAACGATCTCAACTTTAACCTGCGCGCAGGCGAAACGCTGGGGATCGTGGGGGAATCCGGTTCGGGTAAATCCCAGACGGCGTTCGCGCTGATGGGGCTGCTGGCATCAAACGGCGTGATTGGCGGTTCGGCGACATTTAACGGTCGCGAGATCCTCAATTTGCCCGAGCAGGAGCTGAACAAGCTGCGCGCCGAGCAAATTTCGATGATTTTCCAGGACCCAATGACGTCACTGAACCCGTACATGCGCGTGGGCGAGCAGCTGATGGAAGTGCTGATGCTGCATAAAGGCCTGGGGAAAGCCGAAGCCTTTGAAGAGTCCGTCAAAATGCTGGACGCGGTGAAAATGCCGGAAGCACGCAAGCGCATGCGCATGTATCCGCATGAGTTCTCAGGCGGTATGCGCCAGCGCGTGATGATCGCAATGGCGCTGCTGTGCCGGCCAAAGCTGCTGATCGCCGATGAGCCGACCACTGCTCTTGACGTCACCGTTCAGGCGCAGATCATGACCCTGCTCAACGAGCTTAAGCGCGAATTCAACACCGCCATTATCATGATCACCCATGACCTGGGCGTAGTTGCCGGTATCTGCGATAAGGTGCTGGTTATGTACGCCGGGCGCACCATGGAGTACGGCCAGGCACGCGACGTGTTCTATCAGCCAGCCCACCCGTATTCCATTGGCCTGCTGAACGCCGTTCCGCGACTGGATGCGGAAGGTGAATCTCTGCTGACGATCCCGGGCAATCCACCCAACCTGCTGCGTCTGCCGAAAGGCTGTCCGTTCCAGCCGCGCTGCCCGCACGCGATGGAAATCTGCAACAGCGCGCCGCCGCTGGAAGAGTTTGCACCAGGCCGTCTGCGCGCCTGCTTTAAGCCGCAGGAGGAGCTGGTATGAACGCATTAGACGAAAAAAGAAACGTGCTGCTTGAGATAGCCGATCTGAAAGTGCACTTTGATATTAAGGACGGCAAGCAGTGGTTCTGGCAGCCCGCCAAAACGCTGAAAGCGGTTGATGGCGTTACGCTGCGCCTGTACGAAGGGGAAACCCTGGGCGTGGTGGGCGAGTCCGGCTGCGGGAAGTCGACCTTTGCGCGCGCCATTATCGGCCTGGTTAAGGCCACCGACGGGAAGGTCGCCTGGCTGGGTAAAGACCTGCTGGGCATGAAGCCGGACGAGTGGCGCAACGTGCGCAGCGACATCCAGATGATTTTCCAGGACCCGCTGGCGTCGCTCAACCCGCGCATGACCATTGGGGAGATTATTGCCGAGCCGCTGCGCACCTATCATCCGAAGATGGCGCGTCAGGAAGTCCGTGACCGCGTGAAGGCAATGATGCTGAAAGTAGGGCTGTTGCCTAACCTCATTAACCGCTACCCGCATGAATTTTCCGGCGGTCAGTGCCAGCGTATCGGTATTGCGCGTGCGCTGATCCTCGAGCCGAAGCTGATCATCTGTGATGAACCGGTTTCGGCGCTGGACGTGTCAATTCAGGCGCAGGTGGTCAACCTGCTGCAAAAACTGCAGCGTGAGATGGGGCTGTCGCTGATCTTCATTGCGCACGATCTGGCGGTGGTGAAGCACATTTCCGACCGCGTGCTAGTGATGTATCTGGGCCATGCCGTGGAGCTGGGTACCTACGATGAGGTGTATCACAATCCGCTTCATCCTTACACCAAAGCCCTGATGTCCGCGGTGCCTATTCCAGACCCCGATCTGGAAAAAAATAAAACCATCCAGCTTCTGGAAGGGGAACTCCCGTCACCGATTAACCCGCCTTCCGGCTGCGTATTCCGCACGCGCTGCCCGATGGCCGGGCCGGAATGTGCGAAAACACGACCGGTTCTTGAGGGCAGTTTCCGACATGCGGTTTCCTGCCTGAAAGTAGACCCGTTATAATCGCAAGGGCTGACATGATGTCAGCCCTTATCTTTTGGCGAGGTTACCGTGTCGCGATTATTTACGTCGGTCCGTCAGCGGCTTTATCATCTTTTATTCGATCCTAAAACCGTTTCCGGACGCCGCTTTGAAGGGCTTTGCGGGCTGTTTGCGCTGCTCAGCGTCATTATCATTTTTATTGAATCCGGTGCCGGGACGCAGTATCACCTGACGTTTGATGAATGGCACGTTTTTGTCTGGCTGGAACTGATTGTTACCCTCGTCTTTACCCTTGAATATGTGTTGAGGACAATCACCTGGCCGAATCCGACAAAATACGTTTTCAGCTTCTGGGGATTTATTGATTTAGCCACTATCTTGCCGCTTTACGTGATGTGGCTCTGGCCGGAAATTAGCCTGAACTATGTCTTCGCCTGGCGCGCGATGCGGGCAATTCGCGTGTTGCGTATCCTCAAGCTGCTGCGATTTATGCCGTCGTTACGGGTGTTTTGGAGTGCGATAGTCAGCGCGCGCCACCAGCTGATCCTCTTCTATTCGTTTATCGCTATCGTGATGATTGTCTTTGGCTCGCTGATGTATTTAATCGAAGGGCCGAAATACGGTTTTTCCACGCTGAATGCGTCAGTTTACTGGGCTATCGTGACGGTCACGACCGTTGGCTACGGCGATATCACTCCGCATACGCCGCTTGGGCGCATCGTTGCTTCCGTGCTGATCCTGATAGGTTATTCTGTGATCGCAATCCCGACGGGGCTGATTACCACTCACATGAGCAGCGCGTTCCAGAGCCGCAAGCAGCAGCGCAGGTGTCCGAGCTGCGGCCAGGGTGAACATGAACACAGCGCACGATTTTGTAACCGCTGCGGAAGTGCGTTACCGGATTAAATAAAAAAGGCTGCCATCGCAGCCTTTTTTATCATTCGCGCCAGAGAATATGGCACAGCTTGTGGTCTTTCTCTCGACACAGCAGCACGCGCGCGAAGATGTCGTTAATTTCGCCGCCGTCTTCATCGGCCAGGCCAATCACCACTTCGGCAAAGAAATCAGGATTCAGGTCGAAATCAACGTGTTCAGCCCAGTCCTCCGCAGGGTCGAACAGCTCAGCACCGCCGCGTTCTTCAAACTGCAGATTAAAGAGGATCACGTCAGCGGGATCGAGGTTATCAACCGCCAGTTCGAGAAAAATGTCGTAGGCCTGCTCGAGCGTTTCGTCTTCGGTCAGGCGATTGTTCAGATCCATTTCCATGATGACTACCTAATTAACATCGTTGGGCACGTTTTACAGCAACGGGCTAAAGAAGTAAAACAGTCGTTCGGCAATTCGCTGCCAGAGCGGGCGTTTCACCCACAGCCGGGCATCAAGCAGGCGTGAACGGGAGATATAATCGTCCTGAACCGCGGCCAGATCGCCGCCAAAACCGGCATCGTCGATCACCAGCGTGATTTCAAAGTTCAGCCACAGGCTGCGCATATCAAGATTAACCGTGCCCACCAGGCTCAGCTCGCCGTCGACCAGTACGCTCTTGGTGTGCAGCAGCCCGCCTTCAAACTGGTAAATTTTCACGCCGGCAGCCAGCAGTTCCGTAAAGAACGCCCGGCTGGCCCAGCCGACCAGCAGGGAGTCATTTTTGCGCGGCATGATGATGCTGACGTCAACGCCGCGCTGTGCGGCGGTGCAAATGGCGTGCAGCAGATCGTCGCTCGGCACAAAGTAAGGCGTCGTCATGATCAAGTATTCACGCGCCGAGTAGGCCGCAGTGAGCAGCGCCTGATGGATCAAATCCTCCGGAAAGCCCGGCCCGGAGGCGATAGTGTGAATGGTATGACCGCTCGCTTCTTCAAACGGCATGATATTGCCGTCCGGCGGCGGCGGGAGAATACGTTTACCGGTTTCGATTTCCCAGTCGCAGGAGTAAACGATCCCCATAGACGTGGCGATGGGGCCTTCCATCCTCGCCATCAGGTCAACCCATTGCCCAACCCCCGAATCCTGCTTGAAGAAGCGCGGGTCGACCATGTTCATACTGCCGGTATAGGCAATGTAGTTATCGATCATGATCATTTTGCGGTGCTGACGAAGGTCCATTCGGCGCAGAAAGACGCGCAGCAGGTTGACCTTCAGCGCCTCGACCACCTCAATGCCGGCATTACGCATCATCCCCGCCCACGGGCTGCGGAAAAAGGCGACGCTGCCGGCGGAATCCAGCATCAGTCGGCAGTGGATGCCCCGGCGCGCGGCGGCCATCAGCGACTCGGCCACCTGATCGGCCATCCCGCCAGGCTGCCAGATATAGAACACCATCTCGATATTATGGCGAGCGAGCTGAATATCGCGGATAAGCGCCTGCATCACATCATCGGAGGAGGTTAACAGCTGGAGCTGATTGCCTTTTACCCCACCGATGCCCTGGCGGCGCTCGCACAGCTTGAACAGCGACGAGGCGACGCTGCTGTTCTCTTCGGCAAAAATATGTTTGCAGGCCTTAAGGTCGTTCAGCCATTTCGCGGTCGAAGGCCACATGGCGCGGGCGCGCTCGGCGCGGCGCTTGCCCAGATGAAGTTCACCGAACGAGAGATAGGCGATAATACCCACCAGCGGCAGAATATAGATAATCAGAAGCCAGGCCATGGCAGAGGGTACGGCTCTGCGCTTCATCAGGATGCGTAACGTCACACCCGCGATTAACAGCCAGTATCCCAGAATGACCAGCCAACTCACCACGGTGTAGAAGGTTGTCATAGACAGAAAAATCCTTTTGAAAGCGTATTGTTATGAGTGTACGCATCAGGATTCATCTGGTAAATAAAAACGCCAGATAAAAGCGCTGGCATGCCGCTGGGTTGGGTTTATAATGGCGCCTCTGTTAGAGAATGAGTTGTAGACATGAAGCGCAGTAGAACAGAAGTAGGGCGCTGGCGCATGTTGCGACAGGTGAGTCGTCGTAAGGCTCGTTGGCTGGAAGCACAATCCCGCCGCAATATGCGTATACACGCCATCAGAAAATGTGGACTGAACAGACACCGTAATGCGTTACTGTTCGCAGTCCAGGATATCTGAATAAAGCAGGGCACCGTCAAGGTGCCCATTGTTTATATAAAGGCTATCAATTTTTGCAGTCTATCCCCTCCTGATATCCGCGCTATACTGTGCCCCCCTAACGTCATGAAATTAAAAGATGAATCCGTATCTCTGGGTTTTTATTGTGCTTATGGCGCTGGATGCGCTCAGGGAAGATTTAGGGCTGTCATCATTCTCCTCGCTGGCAGAATATATTTTCGCCTGGGGAGCGCATTGGCTTAATTAAAAGGATAAAAGGAATAAGGAATGAAGGGAAAAATGGTAGCGGCACTTCTGGGCGTGGTGGTAATCAGCGGCTGTGCCAGCACCAAAACCTCGCCAGAGCGACACGCCTTCTATTTTGTGTCGCATAAATCCAGCTTTATCGGCGGAAACTACACCTCGAGCGTCTCGCAAAATTATCGACTTAACGTGCCTCAGTTCAAAGAGCTGTATGCTCAGGGCAAAAGCGATCGCGCAGCGGGACGCACGCCAGATGAAGCCCGGGAGTATGCGCAAAGCATCCGCGAACAGCTGAAGAAAGAGGCGAACACGGACCAGTCCTTCACCGGTAATGCGAGCGATAAATGGTCTTCAAAGATGGAGCCGAAGGACGCTGTTTTATTCGGCAATGAACTGGCCGCGACTTATCTTGATGGCTATAACGGCGTACAATAGGTCCACTGATTTGGGGGATACCGTTTTTGCAGCGGTATCCCCGTTGTTTTTAGCAAAAGGAGGGAGAAGTGTTTGCGGAGTTTGGTGTACTGAATTTCTGGACCTATGTTGTCGGCGCATTTTTTATCGTACTGGTACCGGGGCCAAACACCCTGTTCGTGCTCAAGACCGGGATTGGTCACGGCGTTAAGAAAGGCTACCTCGCCGCGACCGGCGTGTTTATCGGTGATGCGGTACTGATGTTCCTGGCCTGGGCGGGCGTTGCGGCGTTAATTCAGACCACGCCCGTCCTCTTCAATATTGTCCGCTATCTGGGGGCGTTCTACCTGCTGTGGCTGGGTGGGAAAATGCTCTGGTCGGTGATCACCCGACAGAATAATGCCCACGAGAGCGGCACGGAGCCGGCCAGTGCGATCATGAAGCGCTCGCTGGTGCTGAGCCTGACGAATCCAAAAGCGATTCTGTTCTACGTTTCGTTCTTTGTGCAGTTTATTGACGTGCGTGCGGAAAATACGGGGACCTCGTTCCTGATCCTCGCCATCACGCTTGAGCTGATTAGCTTTATGTATATGAGCTTCCTGATTTTTTCTGGTGCATTTGTTACCCGTTATCTGAAAACCAAAAAGAAATTGGCAAAGTTGGGGAACGGTCTGATAGGGCTGCTGTTTGTGGGATTCGCGGCGAGATTAGCGTCGCTGCATTAAGTGAAATTAAGGCTCCTGAGGGAGCCTTTTTAATTATTTACTGCGAATGAACATTTCTTTCGAGGAGTAAACAACCGAGTTATCAGGGATATCTTTATTGATGAACGTTAAGGCACCAATCGTGACGTTATGACCGACGCTGATATCACCAAGAATACAGGAGTTAGCGCCTATTTCGACATTGTCCCCGATAGTGGTAAAACCTACGTCTTCATCCCGGCGAGCGCCGATAGTGACCCCCTGGCGGATAACCGCATTTTTGCCAATTACGGTATGACCACGCATAACAATGCATGAAAAATGAACGATCTTCATGCCCGCACCAATCCGCGCCTTAGGATTGATATCTATCGAGTATTTGCGGTTAAGCGATGACATTCTGTTCTTTGCGAAGTGACTTAACCCATATTTATTGGTTTGATATAAGTAGGTCCATATCCGGTACCAGAAGTAAAAACGGCGGTCTTTGCACTTTATTGCGCGACGTATCGTTCTTGCCCAGGAGAAGGACTTACTCCCTTTTTGAACTTCTTCTTTGAGACATTCCGTTAAATTTAAATACATTAAGCTATAACCAAACTTTATTTTTTTCAGAAAAATCTGAGCGCTAATGTAATGTTTATCTGCAGTCTGGTCTACGGTTCATCGTAAAGAATACGCATCAGCCTGCCAAAATAATTTCTTTGACACTGTCCGGGTATTTAGTTGTATAGTACAACTAAATAAGGGAGAAAAAGAAATGCACAACAACACGCCCGTCGTTAACGATATCCGTACTGCCTCGCGCCTGATGGTCAGGGAGTTGGGGTTTATGTCCGCCACGCTCGCCTCAACGGACTACTCGCCCTCTGCCGTTCACACCCTCGTTGAAATAGCATTGCGAAAAGAGATGACCGCTGGACAGCTGGTGCAGCTGCTGGGGCTGGAAAAATCCAGCGTTAGCCGCCTGCTGGCGCGCCTGATTGCCGCCGGTGAACTTGAGGAGGGGATATCCCCGCACGATGCCAGAGCGAAATCTCTCCGGCTGACGGAAAAAGGGCGCGCGACGGTTGAACAGATCAATGCCTATGGCAGCAAAAGGGTGATCTCGGCGCTCAAGTCGCTCAGCGCCACGCAGCAACAGTCGATTGCTCAGGGCCTGTCACTTTATGCTCAGGCGCTGCTGTCGTGCCGGGAAAACGAGAGTGACGCACAACCCGACGCGCTCCAGATCGTTCAGGGCTATCTTCCCGGAATGATTGGCCGCATCGCGGAGATGCACGGGTGCTACTACGCGCGAGAGCACAGTTTTGGTCGCTTCTTCGAGGCCAAAGTGGCTGCGGGACTGGCGGAGTTTAGTGACCGTATCGACAAGCCCTGCAACCGGATCTGGCTGGCGGTTATGAACGGCAGGATTGTAGGGTCGGTAGCCATAGATGGTGAGGACCTTGAACAGGGAGAAGCCCATCTGCGCTGGTTTATTCTCGATGATGGGTGCAGGGGAAACGGTGCAGGTAAAAAACTGCTGACGGAAGCGATAACGTTTTGCGACGGTTACGGCTTCTCTGCGGTACATCTCTGGACGTTCAATAAGCTCACCGCGGCCCGCCGTCTGTACGAATCATTCGGCTTTACGCTGGTGAAAGAGTGGGAGGGCGATCAGTGGGGAAGCCTCATTACGGAGCAACAGTTTACGCGGGTCCGTAAGGGATAAGCATGTAAAAAAGGCCCCTTACGGAGCCTTATTTACATCAGAACACTTTCTTATACGGTCGTACGGTCACTTTGGCGTAGACGCCAGCGGCAACATAAGGATCTGCTTCCGCCCATGCGTTTGCGGCTTCAAGAGACTCAAATTCGGCAATCACCGTGGAGCCGGAAAAGCCCGCAGCGCCAGGATCGTTACTGTCGACCGCAGGCATAGGGCCAGCGGTCAGTAACCGGCCTTCATCCTGCAGCAGCTGCAGGCGGGCAAGATGGGCTGGACGCACTGAAAGGCGTTTTTCCAGGGAATCGGCGTTATCTTCAGAATAAATCACGTAAAGCACGGTGAAGCTCCTTAACCGTTAAAAGTGTCATTTACGTTATGTGAAAGCAGAAATGACTGCAATGTAAAGATAGAAACAATGTTAATACCCTGATCTGAATGCGCCTTTTTTGGCCTCTGTTGCGCTTAAATTGCCTCAGAACAAAGTGTCTTATTGAATATGATTGCTATTTGCATTTAAAATCAGGGTTCGGTTTTTTAACGTTGATGATTATGACTTCGATGACCCTTGATTTACCTCGCCGCTTTCCCTGGCCGACGCTGCTTTCTGTCGTTATTCACGGTGCTGTCGTGGCGGGTTTACTCTATACCTCGGTTCATCAGGTTATTGAAATGCCAGCGCCCGCGCAGCCAATTTCTGTGACCATGGTATCGCCAGCAGATCTTGAGCCACCCCAGGTTGCGCCGCCACCGCCTGAGCCGGTTGTAGAACCAGAGCCGGAGCCAGAACCCATTCCGGAGCCGCCGAAAGAAGCGCCCGTGGTGATCCATAAACCGGAACCTAAGCCAAAACCAAAGCCGAAGCCAAAACCGGTGAAGAAGGTGGAAGAGCGTCCTAAACGTGAAGAACGCCCGGTTGAGCCGCGAGCGACCCAGCCTGTTGAAAATGCGGCTCCGTCACGTCCATTAATGAACAATACCGCAACGGCTGCGAAGCCGACGGTCACCGCGCCGGCGGGGCCGCGCGCCCTGAGCCGCAATCAGCCGCAGTATCCTACCCGTGCGCTGGCGCTACGCATTGAAGGTCGTGTACGAGTGAAATTCGACGTTACGCCTGATGGCCGTGTGGAAAATGTTGAGGTCCTTTCCGCGCAGCCTTCAAACATGTTCGAGCGTGAAGTGAAAACCGCAATGCGCAAATGGCGCTATGAAGCGGGTAAACCCGGTAAAGGATTGATAGTCAATATTGTTTTCCGCGTGAACGGCGGGGCACAGATGGAATAAAAAAAGCCTCCGAAAGGAGGCTTTTTTTACGGGGCGTCAGGTTTTTGGAAACTGGCGAGGTTTACCCTCGTTATCGACCGCCACATAAATAAACAGCGCTTCTGTGGCCTTATAGCGCTGCCCGATGGGTTCAGAAGATACCTTTTTCACCCACACTTCAATGTTGATAGAAATAGACGTATTGCCGCGCTTCACGCAGCGTGCATAGCAGCAAACCACATCGCCCACCGCAACGGGACGCAAAAACGTCATGCCGTCCACACGAACGGTAACAACCCGACCATGCGCTATCTCTTTTGCCAGAATCGCGCCGCCCATATCCATCTGCGACATTAGCCAGCCGCCAAAAATATCGCCATTGGCATTGGTGTCCGCGGGCATTGCCAGTGTGCGTAAAACCAGTTCGCCCTGAGGGGCGTCATTTGTTGTCATTGTTTTAACTCGTAACTGAAGACTTCAGGCGGGATGCTACTATGATTTTTAACCGGAGAGAATAGGGGAAAGCGCCCGCGGTGCGGGCACTTGGGTATTAGAACGTCATGGTTACACCGGCATAATATGCACGGCCCGGTTCGTTGTAGGTTGATGCACCGTCATTCTCGCGGTAAATCTGCTTATCAAAGAGGTTGCTGATCCCGGCGTTCAGGCGAAGGTTTTTCGTCAGCTGATAGTTACTGCCGATCCCAACGATGGAATAGGCGCCGATCTCTTTATCGGACATGGCGCTTTTCTCATTGCGGATCTCAGCATTCTCCCGCGGCTTCTGGCGGCCGTACATTGTCCAGCTAACGTTCGCTGAAAGTTTGCTGTTAACCTCCCAGTCGAGCATCGTGTTGACGGTGTATTTGGGGATAATCGACAGCGGGTTACCGGTGTCTTTATTTTCAGACTGGATCATATACGTCGCATTAGTACGCCAGGTTAAGGTGTCGCGGATGACCGGTACGGTCAGATTACCTTCCAGCCCCTCAACCACGGCCTTCCCACCGTTCTCCCACTGAAGGATGTTTACGCCGCTGCTTGTCTGCCCCAGTACGTCCGTGCCTGAAACGATCTTGTTCTTGTAGTCGTTACGGAACCAGGTGATGCCGGCCTCGTAGCCTTCCAGCGCAAAAGCCAGCCCTATCTCTTTATTCACGCTGATTTCAGGATCCAAATCTGGATTGCCTAACAGGTAACAGCTTCCCTCGGCGACGTTAGTCGGGCAACCGTTGCCGCGGGTAGAAAGTAAATAGCCTTCGCTTGACTGGTAAAGGTTAGGCGCTTTAAACACCCGCGCGATGCCCGCTTTAACCTTGAACATTTCGCCGACGTCCTGAGAAACGTTCAGGCTTGGGCTCCAGTTGCTGCCGAATTCATTGTGATAATCAAAGCGAATCCCAGGGATCAGGTTAGTGCCCTGGCGCGCTTCAATATTGTCCTCAAGATAGATACCGGTGAGGTCAGCACTGTTTTTGCTATTGCGTTCAGACGCCGTGCCGGGAACGCCGTTAATCACTTCTCCCGAAACGTTCGTCGCCTGCATGGACGCCGGGTCATTAAGTTCATCGCGATTCCACTCTGCGCCCAGCGTAAGAGTCTGTTCGACTAGCCAGAACAGCGGAATGTTTAGCTCGCCCGTGGTACGGTATGACTCGAGCCGGCTTGTATCGTATTTGTCGCTGTTGATCATCCCCTCAACTTTGCCCGTCGAACCTTCCTCCAGGCGGGTGTTGTTGGTTTTTTCGTAATAGACACCGAATTTCGACTGCCCCCAGTCCCAAATCCCGTTGTGGGTTAGTCCATACGACTGCCGGTACATACGGTTGGTTTCGTGTCCATACAGGGACGACACGACGCCGTTTGGGCTGAGGTTGCCGTTGCTGTACTGCGTATCGCCTGCATAAATGTTGCCCTGGCGACTGTATGAATAATCAAAATCGATTATCTGCTGCGGCGTGAGTTTCCACGAGAGCAGAGCGTTGATATCTTTGTTGCGCACGCCTTCGCGCCCGGCGGCATAGGAACCATTTTGTGCCGTATTGATATCCTGAGCGTCCGCGTCGGTTTTGTTGATATTGCCGTACAGGCGCATGGTCAACGCATCGCCCGCGAGCGGGCCGCTGAGGTCAAAGTTTGCGCGTTTGGTCGCCCCCTCTTTATCATTTTCGGGCTGATTGGTGTAAAGGGAAAGCGAGCCGTGCCAGTCGTTGGTCGGGCGCTTGGTGATGATGTTGACGACGCCCCCTGCGGCACCGGAACCATAGCGGGCGGCTGCCGGCCCACGAAGAACCTCAACGCGCTCGACCATTTCTGGCGGTACCCAGTTAGTGTCTCCGCGCGTATCGCGCTCGCCGCGCCAGCTGTAGCGCACCGAGTTGCGTGAGGTGACCGGAACCCCATCAATCAGAATCAGGGTATTTTCCGGCCCCATACCGCGAATATCGATCTGACGATTGTTACCTCGACTGCCCGTCGCGCTGTTTCCGGTGAGGTTAACCCCGGGCATTTTACGAATAATTTCTGAAAGGTCGTTAACCGGGGGATCCTTCTCAATATCCTTTGCCGTGATGATGGAGACCCCCGGCTGCTGCTTCAGCGCCTCTTCGGCCGTCGCCTGAACGACCATGGTTTCCCCATCAGCGAGGTTTTCGTCTGCTGCGTGCGCGCCATGGCTTAATGCCGCAAGGATGGCCAACGTAAGAGAAGCGGGGGTAAATCTTATTATATTATTCATCAACTCGTTTCCATTTGTTAAAAATGCGAGAATGAATATTAATGATAGTGATTCTCATTACAATAAAGTGACGACAATCTCCACAAAATCTTCATGATTCAGACATTGTTGATGAAGGAAATGTTGATTGTGAAAGGAAAGAGGAGAAGGGCCAGATCGCGGCGCGATCTGGCCAAACGGATCAGTGCTTGTCGTCCTGAGGCATGTGTCTGTAGATATAGACGCCACTTAGCAGCGTGAAGATAAGCGTCAGGGCGGTCAGGCCGAAGACCTTAAAGTTGACCCAGATGTTCTGAGGCAACCAGAAGGCGATATAGATATTCGCCAGGCCACACAGGATGAAGAACACTGCCCAGGCGATATTCAGGCGCGACCACACTGCCTGTGGCAGCGTCAGCTCTTTACCCAGCATGCGCTGAATGAGGGGTTTTTTCATCACCCACTGGCTTATCAGCAAGGCACCCGCAAACAGCCCGTAAATCACGGTCACCTTCCACTTGATGAATTCATCATTGTGGAAGAACAGCGTCAGGCCACCAAACACAGCCACCATGATGAAGGTGATTAGCGCCATCTTTTCCACTTTGCGATACCGAACCCAGCTGTAAATCAGCACGACAGCCGTAGCGATAATCAGTGCCGTTGTCCCGGCATAAATGTCGTACAGCTTGTAAAACGCGAAAAAGACCACCAGCGGTAAAAAATCAAGAAACTGCTTCATTCTACGATCCCACTTACTGACGAATTAACATATACAGGCGGAACAAGTAGACCAGCAGAACTGCTGAAATCAGGTTGCTCAGCGTATTGGCAACGACCGCGCCGACGTTCGGCGTTAACACGGCAAAATTTGGTGCAAACAACAACAGGAGCGTTTTAGCAAGCAGCCAGCCGATAACGGCAGGCGCCACCAGACGCATGTTAGCCCACGCCAGTCGTATGCTGCTGCGCATCGCCGTGAATATCCCCATTTTATCCTGCACAACCATAATGGGGGCGAAGGAAAGGACAATCGCCAGCAGCACGCCCGGCACCACGACCAGCATAATCCCCATTTGCACCAGCAGGGTGGTTAAAAAGATGAGGATAAAGAGCTTGGGCAATACGGGAGCACTTGCGCCTATTGCACGTAATGCGCTTACGCGATGACCGGCAGACACCAGCTGGATCATCAGCAGAACGCCACCCGCCAGAACCGCATTACCGATCAGGCCAGAAAACGTCGATGCTGCAGAGGCGCGCAGCAGGATTTGCTGCTGGTCCGGCGTCATGTTTTGCACCAGCTCAAACAAGCCGACGCTACCTGCAAGGTGATCCCCCTGGCTCAGACTGGCAATCTGTTCTTCACTTGGAGAGAACGCGTGACCGAGCACCACGGTGATAAAGGCGCATAACAACGCGATCAGCAAAAAGGTAATGAACTGATTGCGGAAAAAATTCCCGGTGTCACGGTAGACAGACTTCGCCGTGATAGACATGCACTCTCCTTGAGTATTGCAGGTGTTAATTAGCCGGCAATTGTACACCGGATAAGAGTGCCGTGGCAGCATCAAGGCTTGTATGGAAAAGCATATCTTTGTAAAGCGGCGGTAATTTTAAGCCTGTCACAAAAATTTGATGTAGAGACAACCTGGCATCTTATGTTTGATTATCAAAAATTAACCCAGATCAATGAATGTTAAGTTACTGGTTCTAATGTGATCTGTGTTAGATCACTTATTACTTATTTGTGAGTATATTGCCTCCGCTATGAAAACCACAACGATGGAGCGGATATGAAAAAATTAGCGGTGGCAGCCCTTATCTTAAGCAGTATCTCTGGCGGCGCGTATGCGCATGAAGCAGGCGAATTCTTTATTCGTGCCGGTTCGGCAACGGTTCGCCCAACGGAAGGGTCTGATAACGTGCTGGGAATGGGCGGTTTTAACGTCAGCAACAACACCCAGCTGGGTTTAACCTTTACCTATATGGCCACGGATAACATCGGCGTCGAGCTTCTGGCCGCAACGCCATTTCGTCATCGCGTTGGTTTAGGACCGACCGGCGATATCGCCACGGTGCACCATCTGCCGCCAACGCTGATGGCGCAGTGGTACTTTGGTGATTCCAGCAGCAAGGTGCGTCCGTACATTGGCGCCGGGGTGAACTACACGACGTTCTTCGATGAGAAATTTAACGACACGGGCAAAGCGGCCGGGTTAAGCGATCTCAGCCTGAAAGATTCATGGGGGATGGCGGGGCAGGTTGGTCTGGATTATCTGATTAACCGCGACTGGTTGATAAACGCCTCGGTCTGGTACATGGATATCGACACGGACGTACGCTTTAAAGCGAACGGCGAGCAGCAGAGTATTAGCACGCGCCTGGATCCGTGGGTATTTATGTTCTCCGCGGGTTATCGCTTCTAAGCAATAAATCTACTGGCCGCACCGCGGCCAGTAGAGGTTCAGAAGCTGGGGTAAACGGGTCGCTCATCCAGCTTTGCGCAATGTCTGAGCATGGATTCGCCATCATACAGGTAGCTGAACGCGTCGCTTGAAACTGAATGGAACAAAATATCGCCGTTCGCAAAAGGAATGATTTCCGTATCACCGGACCGTTTATGGCCTGCGCCGGTTTCAAAATTACCCTGCCATTTTTCCTGAGTATGTCCATAAAGATGGAGAATAACTTCCACGACGCCCCTGTCAGGGCAGTTCAGTCGTAAAAGAGTGGATGAGAAATTCAGAGACGAAGCGTGAAGTGGCACAAAAAAGATAAAGCAAAATAATAATCTAAAAAACATCAACCCAATAAAGCCTTGCTCAAACCAGGAATGGGATTTTACTTAAGTAAAAAAATTTAGCTTTGCCGTGGATCAATAAGGCTTAGTTTTCAAGAGCATGTCAGCGTTGGCCAGAATGGCTGACGCATTATCAGACGATATATCCCTGTTAAGCCAATAATTACGGTATGGTGGTTGTTCAATACAACTGGCCGGAGGGGATATCCCCGACATTAAATTTGAGTGTCCGGTCTGTGCGGGGACACAGTTTCATTTCACCAGCTTTGCCCCGACGCAAGACCTTCCTCATGGTGCAGTATGCTCTGAATGCGGAACACGACTCACCGTACATTCATGCCTCCCGAAACTTAAACGACGACGGTGGCCAAAGCCAGTCAATTAATTAAAGGCCTCATAAGAGGCCTTTTTGATCCCCGACGTTACTTCTGAATCAAATAACGAATGGTGGGCCCATCCTGCTGAATATCCAGCACGGTGTAACCGTGATTTTTGGCATCCAGCGGAATATTATTTATTGACTGAGGGCAATCGCTTACCACTTCCAGAATTTCACCTTTCTTGAGCTGGGGGAGCGCTTCAAGCGTAGCGACAGCGGGATAAGGACAGGGTTCACCGACCATATCGAGGCGATAATCGGGTACTATCTCTTTCATGCAGCATTCTCCTGCGTTGCAGTTTTAACGGTGGCACGACGGAAGAAGCGTTTCTCCTGTGCAATAACCAGTAAAAAGGCGATAAGCAGCAGGGCATAAGTCACCACGAGCCCACCGAGTGGACCAAAGGTGTTCAGCAGATTAACCTTGTCCCAGTTCGTCGCCAGTACGGGGGACACGTCATCCCAGTAATAGGCCAGGATGGTGGAGCCAATCACGTTCCCGAGTCCCACCCACCAGTAATGTACCTGGCCTTCGACGGCGCGATACATCCAGCCGGTTTCGCACCCGCCGGCCAGCACGATACCAAAGCCAAACAGCAGCCCGCCGATGACCGCGTTAGGGCCAGCCCACATGATTTTCGGTTCCACGCCGAGCTGCACGTAGCTGAATATGCCGATCGCGCTCACGGCCATCCCGGCAATAATGGCTTTCGCCATCATGGTGCGCCCGGTGATCCACATATCGCGAAACGCTGAGGTAAAGCAAATTTGGGCACGTTCAATCAGCAGGCCAAAGCCCACGCCGAACAGCATTGCCAGCCCCAGTTTCGGCTGGTTTAGCGCCGTGCAAAGCGCCCAGGCAATCATGGCGAAAAAGACCAGCATGCCCAGCCGGAAGCGGCGGCGCGCCTGGGCCGGTTTTTGCGTCAGCGGCGAGGCGGCGCTGACCTTAACAACCTTAACGGGAATGCGGAACAGCGGCAGCAGGGTGAATTTAGCGCCAAAGTAGGATCCAACGGCGGTGGCGACGGCAAAGAACCATGCGTGGAGTGAAAACTGAGGAATGCCGGTAAAGAAGGCGGCGAGATTGCAGCCCATCGCCAGGCGTGCGCCAAATCCGGCAATGATGCCGCCGGTCACCGCCTGCAAAATGCGAATCCGGCTTTTAGGCATTCTCAACTTAACGTTGTTTGCCCACAGCGCCGCGGCAAAACAGCCGCCGAACATGCCGATAATCATCATTCCGTCGATGCGGGTCAGCGGCGTGCCGTCCAGATGAATCAGTTTGAAATATCCCCACTCCTCGGCGTGCACGCCCGCTAGCTGCAGCAGCTGACCGCCCCAGCGGGTAAATTCCCCGGTGACGGCCCAGAAGGTGCCGGTAATGCCGAAATAATAGGTAGATAGAATGCCCGCCGCGATGACCGCCGGAACGGGTGACCAGAACTTAACCAGGTAAGCCTGTTTGAAGTGTTGCCATGTCATGTGTAAGCCTCTGAACTCAGAAGGTATAACCAGAAAGAAACCGAATCATACGCTTACGATGGGTTTTGGAAAGTCATTCACGCCAAGAATATCGACGCGATCAATTTTGACGTAACCCTAAAGGGGAGGCGGGGGACCCGTCTGGCAGGCGCGCCAGACGGGTGAGGGCATCAGGCTTTGCGCGTTGCCGCTTTCATCTCGGTGACGAAGGTTTTCAGTTCAGCCAGCATCTGTTCTGGCTTATCGACGTTTTTCTCAATAATTTTGACGATAGCGGAACCGGAAATCGCTCCGGCGGCTTTCGCATCGATTGCCGCTGCGACCTGATCGGGGGAAGAGATACCGAAGCCCTGCAGCGGCGGTGCGGCGTGGTATTCCGCCAGCTTTTCAACCAGATGGTGCAGAGGAACCGCCGCCTTATTCTCCGCGCCGGTTACGCCCGCGCGGGAAAGCAGGTACGTATATCCGCGACCGTGAGAAGCAATCTGGCGCAGCAGTTCATCATCGGCGTTCGGCGGGCAGATGAAGATCGGTGCGACGTTATGGCGCATGGCCGCCTGACGAAACGGCGCTGACTCTTCAACCGGCACGTCCGCCACCAGCACGGAGTCGACGCCAACGCGCGCGCACTCGGCGTAAAACTCATCAATACCGCGGTTAAAGACCAGGTTGGCATACATCAGCAGGCCGATCGGAATGGTCGGATGCTTCTGGCGGATCGCCGCCAGCATTTCGAAGCACTGGGTTGGGGTCACGCCGGAGGCGAATGCGCGCAGCGTCGCATTCTGAATGGTCGGGCCGTCCGCCAGCGGATCGGAGAACGGGATGCCCAGCTCCAGCGCGTCGGCACCGGCTTCAATCAGGGTGTCGATAATTTTCAGCGACTGCTCCGGGCCCGGATCGCCCAGGGTGACAAAGGGAACGAATGCGCCTTCCTGGCGAGCCTTCAGCTGTGCAAATGCGTTATCGTAGCGTTCCATCAGATTTCCCCTCGTGCTTTCAGAATATCGTGAACGGTGAAGATATCTTTGTCACCGCGGCCGGAAAGGTTCACCACCAGCAGCTGCTCTTTTTCCGGGTTCTCTTTAATCATTTTCAGCGCGTGTGCCAGCGCGTGTGAAGACTCCAGCGCCGGGATAATCCCTTCGTTGCGGCACAGGGTTTTAAAGGCTTCAAGCGCTTCATCATCGGTAATGGAAACATACTCCGCACGACCGGTGCTGTTCAGGTACGCATGCTGTGGCCCCACTGACGGGAAATCCAGACCGGCAGAAATGGAGTAAGATTCCTCAATCTGGCCTTCATCAGTCTGCATCATCGGGGATTTCATGCCGAAGTAGATCCCCACGCGGCCATGCTTGAGCGGCGCGCCGTGTTCACCCGATTCAATGCCGTGACCGGCAGGCTCAACGCCAATCAGGCCTACGCTGGTGTCGTCGATGAAATCAGCGAACATGCCGATGGCGTTAGAACCACCGCCTACGCAGGCAATGACGGCATCCGGCAGGCGGCCTTCTTTTTCAAGGATCTGTGCTTTGGTCTCTTCACCGATCATGCGCTGGAATTCACGCACGATGGTCGGGAACGGGTGCGGGCCTGCGGCTGTACCGAGCATGTAGTGCGCGGTGTCGTAGCTGCCGGACCAGTCGCGCAGCGCTTCGTTACAGGCATCCTTCAGCGTCGCGGAGCCGCTGTGTACCGGGATCACTTCGGCCCCCATCAGGCGCATACGGAACACGTTCGGGGACTGACGCTCAACGTCTTTAGCACCCATATAGATACGGCATTTCAGGCCGAGGAGGGCGCTGGCAAGGGCAGAGGCCACGCCATGCTGGCCTGCGCCGGTTTCGGCGATGATTTCGGTTTTGCCCATACGCTTGGCGAGAAGCGCCTGGCCCAGCACCTGGTTAGTTTTATGCGCGCCCCCGTGAAGGAGATCTTCGCGCTTGAGGTACAGCGTGGTTTTGGTGCCTTCCGTCAGGTTGCGGCATTTGGTCAGCGCCGTAGGACGGCCTGCGTAGTTTTTCAGCAGGTCGGTAAATTCAGCCTGGAACGCCGGGTCTTTCTGCGCGCTCACAAACGCTTCTTCCAGCTGGCGCAGGGCGGGCATCAGGATTTGCGGGACGTACATCCCGCCGAACTCACCAAAATAGGGGTTTAGTAATGTCGTCATCTTCTCTTCCTTAATATGCACGCAGAGTTTTAAAGACCGAGGCCAGCTTGCTGGCATCTTTAATACCCGGTTGGGACTCTACGCCTGAATTGAAATCGAGGCCTGCGCAGCCTGCTTTAGCGGCTTCTACGCAGTTATCCGGGCTTAATCCGCCCGCCAGCAGGACGTTGTCCAGCTTTTCGCCGCTAAGCAGCGACCAGTCAAAACGCTGGCCGGTGCCGCCCTGGCCGTTATCGAGCAGGTATTTATCCACATGGTTCAGGTTACGCGCGGGCAGGGTCTCGCCGACGCTTTGCGCTTTCCAGATCTGAACCTGAGGCGCCAGCGCGGCGCGCAGAGCATCGATATAGGCCTGATCTTCATCGCCGTGGAGCTGCACCGCGCTCAGGGATAACGCCTCGGCTTTTGCCGCAACGTCTGCAATATCCGCGTTGCGGAAGACGCCGACGTAGCCGAGCGGGGCCGCCGCTATCACCTTATGCGCCTGTTCTTCGCTGACTGCGCGAGGGGACGAATCCACAAAGATCAGCCCGCCGTAAATCGCCCCGGCTTCATACGCGGCCTGCGCATCCTGTTCGCGGGTTAAGCCGCAGACTTTGTTCTCACCCAGCAGCAAGCGGCGCACCGCAGCGTTGAGATCGTCATGCTCCATCATCGCGGAGCCAATCAGGAAACCGTTGGCGAAGTGGCTGAGTTCGCGCACCTGGGCGTAGCTGTTAATCCCGGATTCGCTGATCACCGTGACGCCAGACCCCAGACGCGGCGCCAGCTGGCGCGTGCGGTTCAGGTCAATGGACAGGTCGCGCAGATCGCGGTTGTTAATGCCGACCACTTTGGCTTCCAGCGCAATCGCGCGCTCAAGCTCTTCTTCGTTGCTCACTTCGGTCAGCACGCCCATGTTCAGGCTGTGCGCCACGGCGGAAAGCTGGCGATACTGCTCGTCGTCGAGCACCGAGAGCATCAGCAGGCAGGCGTCGGCCTGGTAAAAGCGCGCCAGCCAGATCTGATACGGGTCGATAATAAAGTCTTTGCACAGGATCGGCTGCGGCGCGATGCCGCTGACGATCGGCAGAAAATCGAAGCTGCCCTGGAAATATTTCTCATCCGTCAGCACGGAGATGGCGGACGCATGGTGCTTATAAATTCCGGCAATACGCGCCGGGTCGAAATCGTCACGGATAACGCCTTTCGACGGGGAGGCCTTTTTGCACTCAAGAATAAACGCGGTGCGCGCGCCCTGCAGGGCGTCATAGAAGCGTCGTTGGCTTGGAACGACGTCATTCTGGAAGCTGGCAAGCGGCTGCTGCTGCTTGCGGGCTTCAACCCAAATGGCCTTATCGGCAACGATTTTCGCTAAAACGGTCTGCATTCTTTACCCTCTTGCCGCAAGTGCGGTAACGCGGTCGTAAGCTGCACCTGAGCGCAGTACGTCCAGAACTTTTTGGGCGTTGGCCTTGAGGTCTTCCTCGCCGTGCAAACGCATCAGCATGGCGACGTTGGCGGCCACGGCGGCCTCATGGGCGACCTCTCCCTTACCTTGTAATAAGCGCGTGAGAATGTCACGGTTTTCTTCCGGCGTGCCGCCTGCCAGGGCTTCCTGGTGATACGGCGCCAGGCCGAAGTCAGACGCGTCCAGCTGGTAGCTCAGGATTTCACCGTTGTTCAGTTCGGCCACCAGCGTCGGCGCATGAAGCGAGACTTCATCCATTCCGCCGCTGTGTACGACGGCGGCTCGCTTGTAGCCCAGCACCCGCAGCGTTTCCGCAATCGGCAGCACCAGTTCAGGGCTGTAGACGCCAATCAGCGCCAGCGGCGGATGCGCCGGGTTAATCAGGGGGCCAAGCACGTTAAACAGCGTGCGGGTCTTGAGCTGCTGGCGCACCGGCATCGCGTGGCGGAAACCGGTGTGATACTTCGGCGCAAACAGGAAGCAGACGCCCAGGTCATCCAGCGCCTCACGGGAGCGTTCTGCCTGCATGTCGAGGTTAATACCAAACGCGGCCAGCAGGTCAGACGAACCCGAACGGCTGGAGACGCTACGGTTACCGTGCTTTGCTACCTTCAGACCACACGCCGCCGCAACGAACGCGCTGGCTGTAGAGATATTGATGCTGTTGCTGCCGTCACCGCCGGTCCCGACGATATCGGCAAACTGATAGTCCGGGCGCGGGAACGGCGCGGCATTTTCCAGCAGGGCCGTAGCGGCACCGGCAATCTCCTGCGGGCTTTCACCGCGCACCTTCATGCTCACCAGCGCGGCGGCCAGCTGCTCTGGCTTCAGCTCGCCGCGAACGACCGCAGAGAAAAGCTGGTGGCTCTCCTGCTGGCTCAGGGTCTGCGCCTGATACAGTTTTTCCAGAATCGGCTGTAGGGTATTGGTCTGCTCCAGTTTCTGCAGCGCCCAGTCGAGCGTCTGCTCCAGCAGGCGCGCGCCGTTCGACGTCAGAATGGATTCCGGGTGGAACTGCAGGCCGCAGACGCGATCCGCATCGTGGCGAACCGCCATCACCATGCCTTCAAAGGAGGCGTTAATGGTCAGCCCGGCCGGAATGTTGCTGCCCACCAGCGAATGGTAACGCGCAACGGGAAGCGGATTGGGCAGACCGGCAAACATCGCCTGGCCGTCATGTTCAATGCTGGACGCTTTGCCGTGCAGGATCTCACCCGCCTGGCCGACGTAGCCGCCGTAGGCTTCAACAATCGCCTGATGGCCGAGGCAGATGCCGATGATAGGCAATTTGCCCCGCATACGGGTCAACAGTTCCGGCATACATCCCGCTTCGCTCGGCGCGCCCGGGCCAGGTGAGAGCATCAGCACCGGATTTTGCATGGTGCCCAGACGATCGATCAGCGTCTGGGCCGGTACGTGGTTGCGGTAGATAACGACGTTATGCCCATTCGCACGCAGCTGATCTGCCAGGTTGTAGGTAAATGAGTCAATATTATCGAGCAGCAGAATGTCAGCCATCAGAAAATCTCCTGTGCATGGTGTGCGGTCGCAATGGCGCGAAGGACCGCGCGAGCTTTACTGCGCGTTTCGTCAGCTTCAGACTGCGGAACAGAATCAAGAACAATCCCTGCACCTGCCTGTACGGTGGCGATGCCATCTTCAACGTAGGCAGAGCGGATCACGATGCAGGTATCCAGATCGCCGTGGGCGGTGAAATAACCCACCGCACCGCCGTAGCTGCCGCGACGACGGCCTTCTGCTTCGGCAATCAGCTGCATGGCGCGTACTTTTGGCGCGCCGCTCAGGGTGCCCATGTTCATACAGGCGCGGTAGGCGTGCAGCACGTCGAGGTCGTGGCGCAGCTCGCCGACCACGCGGGAGACCAGGTGCATCACGAACGAATAGCGGTCGACTTTGGTCAGGTCCGCCACGTAGCGGCTGCCGGGGGTGCAAATGCGGGCCAGATCGTTACGCGCCAGGTCGACCAGCATCAGGTGCTCGGACAGCTCTTTGTGGTCGGTACGCATCTCCAGCTCGATGCGGCTGTCGAGGTCGCGATCCAGTGAACCATCGGCACGACGCCCGCGCGGGCGTGTTCCGGCAATCGGGTAGATCTCAATCTGGCGGCTGGTGGCGTCGTATTTCAGGGAGCTTTCCGGCGACGCGCCAAACAGGGTGAAGTCGTTGTCCTGCATGAAGAACATGTACGGGCTCGGGTTGCTCTTTTTCAGCACGTCATACGCTGCCAGCGGCGACGGGCAGGGCAGCGAGAAGCGGCGGGAAGGCACCACCTGGAAAATTTCCCCGGCGCGAATCGCTTTTTGCATCTGGCGCACGACGGCACCGTACTGGTCGTCGGTCTGGCTGACGTCGCACTTCATCTCTTCAACGCGCTGCACCGGCAGCGCAGGCGGTTCTTCCGTCATCTGCTGCTGCAGCTGTGCGATACGTTGCAGAAGACGATTTTTCTCCGCGGCGGAGGGCGTGAACAGGCTGGCCTGGATGCGGGTATATTTTTTCTGATGGTCGATCACCAGCAGCGTTTCAGCCAGGTAGAAGCAGTAGTCCGGGCAGCGGTTGCCCTGTTCGGTTTCCGGTAATTCCTCGAAACCGGCGACCAGGTCGTAAGCAAACAGCCCGCCGAAGAACATGGCTTCGCGTTCATCTTCCGGCACGGTGACCAGGCCTTGCAGCAGGCGGAAGGCATCGAAAACGGACAGTGAGCAGAGGCGCGCGTCTTCGTCCAGCAGCTGGCTCACCGGCGGAAAATGCAGAATGCGCATGTCCGGGTGGCGCTCGTTTTCAATACCTGAGGGCAGGGCAGCGTCCAGCAGCGGCAGCAGCGATGCGCCGTTGTCGGATAATGCCTTGATGGTGACGGTATCGCCTAACGCGGTAATGCGCAGGGCGCTATCCACCAGCAGCAGGCTTTTCAGATCGTCCTTGCTGTCGATGTCGGCAGATTCCAGCAGCAGCGTGGCCGGACGAGCGCCGCATACCTGATGAAACAGCGCGGTTGGGTTGTGGCGATAGGCCGCCTCGCAGGTCAGCAGTTCGAGGTGTGGTTTGGCTGTTTGCATGGTGTTGTTCTCATATTTTGTTCAAAAAAAAGCCCGCTTGTGAGCGGGCTGGGTATCTGTTTGCATTTCGCAGACGCGTGACACTGCCCGATAGTCAGGAAGTGCGCCACCAACCGTGCAGAGTGAAATGTGCTGTCATTTTCAGATACCTTTCTCGTGTGAACTTGCGTACTAGTTAACTAGTTCGATGGCCTATTGTCAACCCTTGATTTCAGAATTTCGCGGCAAGTCGTTATCATAGGGTTTTTGGAAGTCTCCAACCTGTGACGGGAAGTGCTTTGAGCGATACCACCTACGCCATAATTTACGATTTACACAGCCACACTCAGGCTTCTGATGGTCTGCTTACGCCCGAAGCGTTGGTTCATCGCGCCGTTGAAATGCGAGTCGGCACGCTGGCAATAACCGATCACGATACGACTGACGCCATTCCGGCCGCGCGCGCAGAAATTGCCCGCAGCGGGCTGGCGCTGAATCTGGTGTCCGGTGTCGAAATTTCGACCCTCTGGGAAAACCATGAAATTCATATCGTTGGCCTGAACATTGATATAGAACATCCGGCAATGTGCGCGTTTTTGCAAGAACAAAAAACGCGCCGCAACCAGCGCGCGGAGATGATAGGCGAGCGTCTGGAAAAAGCGCACATTCCGGGTGCGCTGGAAGGCGCTAAAAAGCTGGCAAACGGCGGGGCGGTAACGCGCGGTCATTTTGCCCGTTTTCTGATTGAGGCCGGCAAAGCGACGACGATGGCGGACGTCTTTAAAAGGTATCTGGCGCGCGGGAAAACCGGATACGTTCCGCCACAGTGGTGTACAATAAAACAAGCTATTGATGTGATTCATCATTCTGGCGGTAAGGCGGTACTGGCCCATCCGGGACGGTATAATCTTTCTGCTAAATGGCTGAAAAGACTGCTGGCGCACTTTGCCGAATGCGGCGGTGAGGCGATGGAAGTCGCCCAGTGTCAGCAGGCGCCCAACGAGCGTGCACAGCTCGCAACCTACGCCCGTCAGTACGGCCTGCTTGGGTCACAGGGTTCTGATTTTCATCAGCCCTGCGCGTGGATTGAGCTGGGGCGCAAGCTCTGGCTACCGGCAGGCGTTGAGCCTGTCTGGCAGCTTTGGGAACAGCCGCAGCAAATTGAAGAGAGGGAAGTATGAGTCAGTTTTTCTATATTCATCCGGATAACCCGCAGGCCCGTCTGATTAATCAGGCCGTGGAAATCGTACGCAAGGGGGGCGTTATTGTCTACCCGACCGATTCAGGCTACGCGCTGGGCTGTAAAATTGAAGACAAAGGGGCGATGGAGCGTATCTGCCGCATCCGCCAGCTGCCGGACGGCCACAACTTTACCCTGATGTGCCGCGATCTTTCCGAGCTGTCGACCTATGCCTACGTCGATAACGTGGCGTTTCGTCTGATCAAAAACAACACGCCGGGCAACTACACCTTCATCCTGAAAGGGACGAAAGAGGTGCCGCGTCGTTTGCTGCAGGAAAAACGCAAAACCATCGGGATGCGCGTGCCGTCTAACCCGATTGCCCAGGCGCTGCTGGAGGCGCTTGGGGAACCCATGCTCTCGACCTCCCTGATGCTGCCGGGCAGTGAGTTTACCGAGTCCGACCCGGAAGAGATCAAGGATCGTCTTGAGAAGGTGGTTGAGTTGATTATTCACGGCGGTTACCTCGGCCAGCAGCCAACCACCGTGGTCGATTTAACGGAAGATGCACCGGAAGTGATTCGTGAAGGCGTGGGTGATGTTAAGCCTTTCTTGTAAGGGTGTAAGCAGATATACTACGCGGCCATCAAAGTCGGGCTCAATCCCGCTTTGACCTGATTCGACGCCTGTGAAGGCGACACCTGAGGAAGCTCAATGAGCGAGAAGTTACAGAAAGTGCTGGCGCGCGCCGGCCACGGTTCGCGCCGTGAAATCGAAGCCATTATTGAAGCAGGTCGCGTGAGTGTGGACGGTAAAGTCTCCACTTTGGGCGACCGCGTAGAAATCGTACCGGGGCTGAAGATCCGCATCGACGGTCATCTCATTTCGGTCAAAGAATCTGCTGAACAAATCTGTCGCGTGCTGGCTTACTACAAGCCGGAAGGCGAGCTGTGTACCCGCAACGACCCTGAAGGTCGCCCGACGGTGTTTGATCGTCTGCCTAAGCTGCGCGGTGCCCGCTGGATTGCCGTTGGGCGTCTGGACGTGAACACCTGCGGCCTGCTGCTGTTCACCACCGATGGTGAACTGGCAAACCGTCTCATGCACCCAAGCCGCGAAGTTGAGCGTGAATACGCCGTTCGCGTGTTTGGTCAGGTTGATGAAAACAAACTGCGCGACCTGTCCCGCGGCGTGCAGCTTGAAGACGGCCCGGCGGCGTTCAAGACGATCAAATTCACCGGTGGTGAAGGGATCAACCAGTGGTACAACGTGACCCTGACGGAAGGCCGTAACCGTGAGGTTCGTCGACTGTGGGAAGCGGTAGGCGTGCAGGTTAGCCGTCTGATCCGCGTGCGTTACGGCGATATCCTCCTGCCAAAAGGCCTGCCGCGTGGCGGTTATACCGAGCTGGACCTCACCCAGACTAACTACCTGCGCGAGCTGGTCGGCCTGACGCCGGAAACCACGTCTAAAGTCGCGGTCGAGAAGGATCGTCGTCGCATGAAGGCGAACCAGATCCGACGTGCGGTGAAGCGTCACAGCCAGGTGAGCAACAACCGCCGCTCTGGCAGCCGGAATAACAACGGTTAATCAAAAAGCCCGGTCAACACACCGGGCTTTTTCTTTAGTAATCAATACCGATTTGCGCTTTGATACCGGCGTCAAAGGCATGCTTCACCGGACGCAATTCGCTGACGGTATCCGCAAGCGCCAGAATATCCCGATGGCAGCCGCGCCCGGTGACGATTGCCGTCTGGTGCACGGGGCGATTCTTTAACGCTTCCAGCACCTCTTCAAGCGGCAGATAGTCGTAGGCCACCATGTAGGTGATTTCATCCAGCAGCACCATGTTCAGGCCGGGATCTGCCAGCATGCGCTTGGCATGTTCCCACACGGCCCGACAGGCGGCGGTATCGGTTTCGCGGTTCTGGGTATCCCACGTAAACCCGGTCGCCATCACCTGGAACTCAACCCCGTGAGGCTCCAGTAGGTTACGCTCTCCGTTAGGCCATTCGCCTTTGATAAACTGAATCACGCCCACCTTCTGGCCGTGGCCGACGGCTCGGGTAGCGGTGCCAAACGCGGCGGTGGTTTTGCCTTTACCGTTGCCGGTAAAGACGATGATAATTCCGCGTTCGTCCAGCGCCGCAGCGACGCGGGCATCCACTTGCTCTTTCAGCCGCTGCTGTCGCTGCTGATGACGTTCTTCACTCATTGCGAAATCCCCGGCTTGCGCCCCGGCTGGGCATCAAAGGTCATCCCGGTTTTACGGCGGCTGTCATCGCCCATCAGCCAGAGATAGAGCGGCATAATATCGGCGGGCGTTTTGAGCTTCTGCGGATCTTCCGTCGGGAAGGCGCTGGCGCGCATTTTGGTGCGCGTCCCGCCTGGGTTAATGCAGTTCACGCGCAGATGGCGGCTTTGATACTCCTCCGCCAGCACCTGCATCATTCCTTCGGTCGCAAATTTAGAGACGGCGTAAGCGCCCCAGTTTGCGCGCCCCTCGCGACCTACGCTGGAGGAGGTAAAGACCAGCGAGCCGGAGTCAGAGCGGAGTAATAAAGGAAGCAAAGCCTGGGTCAGGAAAAAGGTGCCGTTGATATTGACCTGCATCACCTCCTGCCAGATAGCCGGGTCTTGTTCATCCATCGGGCGTACTTCGCCCAGCAGACCGGCATTGTGCAGCACGCCGTCGAGACGGGGATAGTCATCTCCAATACGTTCGGCAAGCTCCTGGCAGGTCGCCGGGGTGCAGGTAAGCAAATCAAGCGTGTACCAGCGGGCGGAGAGGCCGCCTGCAGCGTCAATCTCACGGGCGACGCTTCGTAATTTATCGTCGTTACGGCCAATCAGGATGACGCTTGCGCCATATTCTGCGTACGTCAGGGCGGCTTCACGACCAATTCCGTCGCTGGCACCGGTGACAAGGATGATGCGGTTCTGCAGTAGATTTTTTTGTGGCTGATAATGCACGGTGACTCCTCTGGCGCACTGAGCGGCTATTGCGCCTTCTTTTATGACTTTTCGGCTTTATGCCCGAAATAGCATGAGAATTCAATCAGTCTACAGGAGGCATCGCTGCGTAATTAACAATTTGCAAATATTTAAACCCGTTTTGGGGGATTCCTGAAGCAGGCTCGCAGAGGTAATGTCACGAGCGAGACGCCCGAGCAGGGCTGTTGTACACTGGCGTGTAGGAATCGTGGTTAAATCAAGGTGGAGCGCGTGGAATTACTTTCTCAATATGGGTTGTTTTTGGCTAAAATCGCGACGGTTGTTATCGCCATCGCGGTGATTGCCGTTCTGATTGTTAACCTGACGCAGCGCAAGCGTCAGCGTGGTGAATTACGCATTACCCGCCTGAGCGAACAGTATAAAGAGATGCAGGAAGAGATGTCCCTGGCGCTGCTCGATAGCCATCAGCAGAAGCTATGGGTGAAAGCGCAGAAAAAACAGCATAAGCAGGAGGCTAAAGCGGCAAAAGCTAAAGCCAAAGCGAATGCGCCGCAGGACGAGGCAAAGCCACGCGTCTACGTGCTGGATTTTAAGGGCAGCATGGATGCACATGAAGTGTCTTCTCTGCGTGAAGAGGTCACGGCTGTACTTGCCGTCGCAAAACCGCAGGATCAGGTGGTTGTGCGTCTGGAAAGTCCAGGAGGCGTCGTTCACGGATACGGGCTGGCGGCTTCCCAGCTTCAGCGCCTGCGTGAAAAACAGATCCCGCTGACCGTGGCGGTGGATAAAGTGGCGGCGAGCGGCGGCTACATGATGGCCTGCGTAGCGGATAAAATTGTCGCAGCACCGTTCTCTATAATCGGTTCTATCGGCGTGGTTGCGCAAATTCCGAACTTTAACCGCTTTCTGAAAAACAAAGAGATTGATATTGAGCTGCACACCGCAGGTCAGTACAAACGTACCCTGACGCTGCTGGGTGAAAATACGGAAGAGGGGCGTCAGAAATTCCGCGAAGATCTGAACGAAACGCACCACCTCTTCAAAGACTTTGTCCACCGCATGCGCCCGACGCTCGATATTGAGCAGGTCGCAACCGGCGAACACTGGTACGGCACTCAGGCGCAGGATAAAGGGCTGGTGGATGAGGTTGGTACCAGCGACGATCTGCTGCTGAGCCTGATGGAAGGCCGTGAGTTAATCGGCGTACGCTTTACGCAGCGTAAGCGTATGCTCGACCGCTTCACGAATAGCGCGGCAGAGAGCGCGGATCGCCTGTTGCTACGCTGGCTGCAGCGGGGGCAGAAGCCGCTGCTGTAAACAAAAACGCGAGGCATCTGCCTCGCGTTTTGCATTAATCGACCAGGTGATACTTCTCTGAGAGGGTGTGCGCCAGGTATTTAAACATGTTAAATACGGCGGTGCTTTTTGGCGTAGGCAGCCCCTGTTCATCAAGGAAGTACTCCCCGCTGAATACCAGCACGCCGTTACGCTGTTCCACTCCCGTGGCTTCAATACCCGCAAGGGTGTCTTCATGGTTGCGAATCAATTTATTCGCTTCGACAAGCAGAGAGGCTCGGTCAATAGGTTGGGTTGTATTCTGCATAATCCACTCCTTAAACAGTGACAATAGTCTACGCCCGGGGGGCTTTGGGGGCAAATTTTCCCTGTAATGTGAGAGGGTAAGGCAACGGTGGTCGGCTGGCGGGATTTGCTTTTGCATGCTAATAAAGTTGCGTAACGAATTTTATCAGGTACAGTGTGCGCTTTCGTCATTCTGGCAACAGAATTGCTTGACATTCGACCGGGAATTCGTCACGAATTACAGTAAGTGTGAAAAAAATACCCGTTAAGTCAATGACCTGGGCATCATCTGTTTGAGGTCAGGCAAGACAAAGGGGTTGATATCCCCTGACGCAGTCGCAATATCAATGGCTCGTCGTCAGCGGAAGGGAAATCAACGTGCGGCGTATTCCTGGAAGAATTAAATTAGGTAAAGGTGAATATGGGTAAAGCTCTCGTCATCGTTGAGTCCCCGGCAAAAGCCAAAACGATCAATAAGTATCTGGGTAATGACTACGTGGTTAAGTCCAGCGTTGGTCATATCCGCGATTTGCCGACCAGTGGCTCAGCCAGCAAAAAGAGCGCAGACTCTACCTCCACCAAAGGGGCCAAAAAGCCTAAAAAGGATGAACGTAGCGCGCTTGTCAACCGCATGGGTGTTAACCCATGGCATAACTGGGACGCACAATATGAAGTGCTGCCCGGGAAAGAAAAAGTCGTTAACGAGCTGAAGCAGCTTGCTGAAAAAGCAGACCACATTTATCTCGCAACCGACCTTGACCGCGAAGGGGAAGCCATTGCATGGCACCTGCGGGAAGTGATCGGGGGTGACGACAAACGCTACAGCCGTGTAGTGTTTAACGAAATTACTAAGAATGCGATTCGTCAGGCGTTTGAGAAGCCGGGCGAACTGAACATTGACCGTGTTAACGCCCAGCAGGCACGCCGCTTTATGGACCGTGTTGTAGGCTACATGGTATCTCCACTGCTGTGGAAAAAGGTTGCACGCGGTCTGTCCGCAGGCCGTGTACAGTCTGTCGCTGTGCGTCTGGTCGTTGAGCGTGAGCGCGAAATTAAAGCCTTCGTGCCCGAAGAGTTCTGGGAAGTGGACGCCAATGTGACCACGCCGGGCGGTGACGCTCTGCCGCTGCAGGTAAGCCATCACAACGATAAGCCTTTCCGTCCTGAAAACCGCGACCAGACCATGGCCGCCGTAGCGCTGCTGGAAAAAGCACGCTATCAGGTATTGGAGCGCGAGGATAAACCGACCAGCAGCAAGCCGGGCGCACCGTTTATTACCTCTACGCTGCAGCAGGCTGCAAGCACGCGCCTGGGCTACGGCGTGAAGAAAACCATGATGATGGCCCAGCGCCTGTATGAAGCGGGTTACATCACCTACATGCGTACTGACTCAACTAACCTGAGCCAGGACGCGGTCAGCATGGTGCGCGGCTACATCAGTGATAACTTCGGTAAGAAATATCTGCCGGAAAGCGCAAACCAGTACGCCAGCAAAGAGAACTCGCAGGAAGCACACGAAGCGATTCGTCCTTCTGACGTCTCCGTTTTAGCGGAATCGTTGAAGGATATGGAAGCGGATGCGCAGAAGCTCTATCAGCTGATCTGGCGCCAGTTCGTGGCCTGTCAGATGACGCCTGCTAAGTACGACTCCACGACGCTGACCGTCGGCGCGGGTGATTTCCGCCTGAAAGCGCGCGGCCGTATTCTGCGCTTCGACGGCTGGACGAAAGTCATGCCTGCGCTGCGTAAAGGTGATGAAGACAGAACGCTGCCTGCGGTCAACAAGGGCGATGAGCTGTCGCTTGTCGATCTGGTTCCTGCCCAGCACTTTACCAAGCCGCCTGCACGATTCAGTGAAGCGTCACTGGTGAAAGAGCTGGAAAAACGGGGCATTGGCCGTCCGTCCACCTATGCGTCGATTATTTCGACCATTCAGGATCGAGGCTATGTCCGCGTTGAAAGCCGCCGTTTCTACGCTGAAAAAATGGGTGAAATTGTCACCGACCGTCTGGAAGCAAACTTCCGTGAGTTGATGAACTACGATTTCACCGCACAGATGGAGGACAGCCTGGACCAGGTTGCCAGCCATCAGGCGGAATGGAAAAAGGTTCTCGATAGCTTCTTCAGCGACTTTACCGACCAGCTGGAAAAAGCCGAAAAAGATCCTGAAGAGGGCGGCATGCTGCCAAACCAGATGGTACTGACCAGCATCGACTGCCCAACCTGCGGCCGTAAGATGGGGATCCGTACCGCAACGACGGGCGTCTTCCTCGGATGCTCCGGCTACGCGCTGTCGCCAAAAGAACGCTGCAAAACCACCATCAATCTGGTACCTGAGAACGAAGTGCTCAACGTGCTGGAAGGTGACGATGCAGAAACCAATGCCCTTCGCGCCAAGCGTCGCTGCCAGAAATGCGGCACGGCGATGGACAGCTACCTGATCGATCCTAAACGCAAGCTGCACGTCTGCGGTAATAACCCGACCTGCGACGGCTATGAGATCGAAGAGGGCGAGTTCCGCATTAAAGGCTATGACGGCCCGATCGTTGAATGTGAGAAGTGTGGTTCTGAAATGCACCTGAAAATGGGGCGCTTCGGTAAGTACATGGCTTGCACCAACGACGAGTGCAAAAATACGCGTAAAATCCTGCGTAACGGTGAAGTGGCTCCGCCGAAGGAAGATCCGGTTCCGCTGCCAGAGCTGCCGTGCGAGAAGTCTGACGCCTATTTCGTGCTGCGCGACGGTGCGGCAGGCGTATTCCTGGCGGCTAACACCTTCCCGAAATCGCGCGAAACGCGCGCGCCGCTGGTCGAGGAGCTGTATCGCTTCCGCGATCGTCTGCCGGAAAAACTGCGTTATCTGGCCGATGCGCCGCAGCAGGATCCTGAAGGCAATAAGACCGTGGTGCGTTTTAGCCGCAAGACGAAGCAGCAGTACGTTGCCGCTGAAAAAGAGGGTAAAGCGACCGGATGGTCAGCGTTCTTTGTTGACGGAAAATGGGTTGAAGGTAAAAAATAACCTTCGCTTACCGTAGCTTACCTGTGAAAGGGCCGGAATTCCGGCCCTTTTTTATTACGATGTTATTATTTTTTGTTCCGTACTATACAGTCAGGCTATAAGTGATATAGTGGTTATAGTTAACCCTTTTCTTATTATCAAATCGTCTTAAGCGATTGACCGCGTGCGCTAAATCGGATGGTCTGGCATGAAACTACAGCAGCTTCGTTATATCGTTGAGGTGGTAAACCACAACCTTAACGTCTCCTCTACCGCTGAGGGGCTTTATACCTCGCAGCCGGGCATCAGCAAGCAGGTTCGCATGCTGGAGGATGAGTTAGGCATTCAGATATTTGCCCGCAGCGGTAAGCACCTGACGCAGGTGACGCCCGCCGGGCAGGAAATCATCAGAATTGCACGGGAAGTCCTCTCTAAAGTTGATGCGATAAAATCCGTAGCGGGGGAACATACCTGGCCGGATAAAGGCTCGCTCTATATAGCGACTACGCATACTCAGGCGCGCTATGCGCTGCCAGGCGTGATTAAAGGCTTCATTGAACGCTATCCACGCGTTTCCTTACACATGCATCAGGGATCGCCAACGCAAATTGCAGAGGCGGTATCTAAGGGCAATGCGGATTTTGCTATCGCTACGGAAGCGCTCCACCTGTATGACGACCTGGTCATGCTGCCGTGCTACCACTGGAACCGTTCTATTGTGGTCACGCCCGATCATCCTTTAGCGGGTAAAGGCTCGGTGACCATCGAAGAGCTGGCCCAGTATCCGCTAGTGACCTACACATTTGGATTTACCGGGCGCTCAGAGCTTGATACGGCATTTAACCGCGCGGGGCTTACGCCGCGTATCGTCTTTACAGCAACCGATGCTGACGTCATTAAAACCTACGTCAGGCTCGGGCTTGGCGTCGGCGTTATTGCCAGCATGGCGGTAGATCCGATTTCTGACCCCGATTTGGTACGCCTGGATGCGGACGACATCTTCAGCCACAGCACCACGAAGATTGGCTTCCGTCGAAGCACCTTCCTGCGCAGCTATATGTATGATTTTATTCAGCGCTTTGCTCCTCATTTAACGCGTGACGTAGTCGATACGGCCGTTGCACTGCGTTCAAATGAAGACATTGAAGAGATGTTTAAGGATATTAAGCTCCCCGCCAAATAATCACTTCCGGTATCTTTCCCCTGTGGAAAGATACCGAAATAACCCCTCAAACCTAAATTAGAATTATCATCATCTGCACCCTGCTGACGTAAAATGTCATTACCCTTTTAATGTTTAAGGTTTTACTGTCGCGAATTTGCGACAAAAGTAGAAAGTAATTAACGCCTTCGCAAATATTTCTTTTCAATTATTTATTTCTGGTCAAAAGAATGAATATTTCCCAGGTACAGATGCGTAAATTCACTGGCTTTTCAGCTAAAGTTTCTTTAGGATTTATCTCAACAGATGATTAATTGTACCAATTGTTTGGTCATAAAATGATAAGTGATATCGATTGTATGAGGTTAGCAATGCCTTCAGGAAGTGAAGAACCGCAAAGGGATCCTGCTCTCAAACGCAAAGCCTGGTTAGCGGTCTTTCTCGTCTCTGCCCTGTTCTGGGTGGCGGTTGCTCTCCTGGCCTGGAAATATTGGGGTTAACTATGGCAGTCACGGCACGTTCAGAAATGACAAAACCAATGTGTCAGCCGCGTGACAACGGTCACAAAGCTCGCAAAGCACCTGCGACCAGTGTTCCTGCGTCATGGAAACTGACGCCTCAACAGCAAGCCTTTATTGATGTGTTCGCAGAAGACGAACCCAAAAAACAATAATTTAGTTAATTGCGTAACGATGCAAATAGTCTGAATAAAGACTCTGCGCTTTTGTACTCTTTAATAAATACACATCAGCAATATAGAACTGAGGGCAGACCTCGGAAACTTTAATAAATAAAGCCTGGTGTCCCTATGATGAATAACATGACAACTCTCAAATACTGGTCATGGATCGGCGTTTTCTCCGTGTCGATTCTGTTCTGGTGTCAGCTCATCTGGCTGGCTCTCCACTAAATCCAAAAACCTCGCTTCGGCGGGGTTTTTTGTTTTCATGGCGCGAGACCATTCCTAAATTTATCAATTTGGGTTGTTATCAAAACGTTACGACATCTATGTGTTATCTTTAAATACAGCCCTGATGATTGTCAGGACATCTCTGTAATTAAGGAGGAGCTTATGTCGTTAACCCTACGCGAAGCCAGTAAGGACACGTTGCAGGCAGAAAATAAAACCTGGCACTACTATAGCTTGCCGCTGGCATCCAAAACGCTTGGTGACATTTCGCGGTTACCCAAGTCGTTAAAAGTGTTGCTGGAAAATCTCCTGCGCTGGCAGGATGAGGATTCCGTCACTTCTGAAGATATTCACGCGCTGGCAGGATGGCTAAAGGATGCCCATGCTGACAGAGAGATAGCCTACCGTCCCGCCAGGGTTCTGATGCAGGACTTCACCGGTGTTCCTGCGGTGGTCGATTTAGCCGCAATGCGTGAAGCCGTTAAGCGCCTCGGTGGCGATACGGCCAAAGTGAATCCGCTCTCGCCCGTTGACCTTGTTATTGACCACTCGGTAACCGTCGATCGTTTCGGTGACGATGATGCCTTTGGCGAGAACGTTCGTCTGGAAATGGAACGTAACCACGAGCGCTATGTGTTCCTGAAGTGGGGGCAGCAGGCGTTTAGCCGCTTCAGCGTTGTGCCGCCCGGCACGGGCATTTGTCACCAGGTCAACCTTGAGTACCTTGGCAAAGCCGTCTGGAGTGAACTGCAGGATAAGGAGTGGGTAGCCTATCCTGACACGCTGGTGGGCACCGATTCGCATACCACCATGATTAACGGCCTGGGCGTGCTGGGCTGGGGCGTCGGGGGCATCGAAGCCGAAGCGGCCATGCTCGGCCAGCCTGTCTCTATGCTCATTCCGGACGTGGTGGGCTTCAAGCTTACCGGTAAACTCTCTGAGGGGATCACCGCCACCGACCTGGTGCTGACGGTAACGCAAATGCTGCGTAAGCACGGCGTGGTAGGCAAGTTTGTTGAATTCTACGGCGATGGCCTGGATTCTCTGCCGCTGGCGGACCGCGCCACTATCGCCAATATGGCGCCCGAGTACGGCGCGACCTGCGGCTTTTTCCCCATCGATAGCGTAACGCTGGAGTACATGCGCCTGAGCGGCCGCAGCGAAGAACAGGTGGCGCTGGTTGAGGCATACACCAAAGCGCAGGGGATGTGGCGAAACCCGGGCGATGAGCCGGTATTCACCAGCTCGCTTGAGTTAGATATGGGCTCCGTCGAGGCGAGCCTGGCCGGCCCGAAACGTCCGCAGGACCGCGTAGCGCTGAACAACGTGCCGAAAGCCTTTGCGGCCAGTAACGAGCTCGAGGTCAATTCCTCACAAAAAGATCGTCATCCGGTCGACTACGTCATGAACGGGCATCAGTATCAGCTGCCTGACGGGGCCGTGGTCATCGCGGCGATTACCTCCTGTACCAATACCTCTAACCCAAGCGTGCTCATGGCCGCCGGGCTGCTCGCTAAAAAAGCGGTGGAGCTGGGCCTTAAGCCTCAGCCGTGGGTGAAGGCTTCCCTGGCGCCGGGGTCGAAGGTCGTTTCCGACTATCTGGCGCAGGCCCGTCTCACGCCGTATCTTGATGAGTTAGGCTTTAACCTTGTGGGCTACGGCTGTACGACGTGCATCGGCAACTCCGGTCCGTTACCCGAGCCTATCGAAGTGGCGATCAAGCAGGGTGACCTGACCGTGGGCGCCGTGCTCTCCGGTAACCGAAACTTTGAAGGGCGTATTCACCCGCTGGTGAAAACCAACTGGCTGGCCTCGCCGCCGCTGGTTGTGGCTTATGCCCTGGCCGGAAATATGAACATTAACCTGGCGACCGATCCTATTGGTCACGACCGCAAGAATGAACCTGTCTACCTGAAAGATATCTGGCCGTCGTCGCGTGAAATTGCGCGCGCGGTGGAGAAGGTATCGACCGACATGTTCCGCAAAGAGTACGCCGAGGTGTTTGAAGGCACGCCGGAATGGAAGGAGATCAAGGTCGTTGGGTCTGATACCTACGACTGGCAGGCAGATTCTACCTATATCCGCCTGTCGCCGTTCTTCGATGAAATGCTGGCAGACCCTGCACCGCTTAAGGATATCCACGGCGCGCGGGTTCTGGCGATGCTGGGCGACTCCGTCACCACCGACCACATTTCACCGGCGGGGAGCATCAAGGCCGACAGCCCTGCAGGCCGCTATTTACAAGGGCGCGGCGTGGAGCGTCGGGACTTTAACTCCTACGGCTCACGCCGTGGCAACCATGAAGTGATGATGCGCGGGACGTTTGCCAACATCCGCATACGCAACGAAATGGTGCCAGGCGTAGAGGGCGGCATGACGCGCCATCTGCCGGGTACAGAAGTCGTTTCAATTTACGATGCCGCGGTGAAGTATCAGAAGGAAGGAACGCCGCTGGCGGTCATCGCCGGGAAAGAGTACGGTTCAGGCTCCAGCCGCGACTGGGCGGCCAAGGGACCGCGTCTGCTCGGCGTGCGGGTAGTGATTGCCGAGTCGTTTGAACGTATCCACCGTTCAAACCTGATCGGCATGGGTATTCTGCCGCTGGAGTTCCCGCAGGGCGTCACGCGTAAGACCCTCGGTTTAACCGGGGAGGAGCAGATCGATATCAGCGGTTTGCAAAGCCTTCAGCCGGGCAAAACGGTGCCGGTGAAGCTAACGCGTGCGGATGGGAAAACAGAGGTGCTGGAATGTCGGTGCCGCATCGATACCGCGACGGAGCTGACCTACTACCAGAACGACGGCATTTTGCATTATGTGATTCGTAAGATGCTGGATTGATAAGACAAGCCCGGCATTCGTGCCGGGCTTTTTGCGATCACTCGCTCAGCAGGTGGCCCATTTTAGCCGCTTTGGTATCGAGATAGTGCGCGTTCTTCGGGTTACGCCCGACGATCAGCGGCACGCGTTCAACGATATTGATGCCCGCCTCGGTCAGAATTTCGACTTTTTTAGGGTTGTTGGTTAACAGACGCACTTCGTCCACGCCCAGCAGCTTGAACATATCCGCACACAGGGTGAAATCGCGCTCGTCGGCGGCAAAGCCCAGCTGGTGGTTCGCTTCAACCGTATCGTAACCCTGATCCTGCAGCGCATACGCGCGAATTTTATTCAGCAGACCGATGTTGCGGCCTTCCTGACGATGATAAAGCAGAACGCCACGGCCTTCCTCTGCAATATGGGAAAGCGCGGCCTCCAGCTGAAAACCGCAGTCGCAGCGCAGGCTGAACAGGGCGTCACCGGTCAGACATTCCGAATGTACACGAGACAGCACCGGCGTCTGTCCTGAAATATCGCCAAACACCAGGGCGACGTGATCCTGCCCGGTTGCCAGTTCTTCAAAACCCACCATCAGGAAATCGCCCCATGGGGTAGGCAGTTTGGCTTCTGCCACACGTTTAAGCTGCATGTGATTCTCCAGAGTAGGCTGACACGTTTCGTGTCTTTGCCTGTTTTGCTTTCTGTATCTGTCCATTTTGCCACAAGCGCGGCACGTTCGCCTAATGGCCGCCATGCTATATGAACGTTAAACGCACGATCCGACATATCCACCAGATGAATAAATTTCAGTTATGATTGTGATGCTTAGAAAAAGGAGAAGACATGCTTTTAATCGCCAGACGAACGGCAGCGGGTGCGGCCATATTACTGATTATGCCTGTGATCGTATGGGCCTCCGGCTGGATGTGGCAGCCCGGGCATAACGCCCTGTGGCTTAAATCACTGTATTGGGTTACCGAGACGGTGACTCAGCCCTGGGGCATAATTACGCATGTCATACTGTGCGCCTGGTTTCTGTGGTGCCTGCGCTTCCGGCTACGTCCGGCCATCATGCTGTTTGCCATTCTTGGCGGGGCGATCCTGGTGGGGCAAGGGGTAAAATCCTGGGTGAAAGATCATGTACAGGAGCCGCGTCCTTTTGTCGTGTGGCTTGAAAAAACGCATCATATTCCGGTAGATGAGTTCTACACTTTAAAGCGTAAAGATCGTGGTGCGCTGGTGAAAGAGCAGCTTACGGAACAGCAAGATATTCCTAAATTTTTACGCAAGCACTGGCAAAAGGAAACCGGGTTCGCGTTTCCTTCCGGGCATACTATGTTTGCGGCAAGCTGGGCGTTACTCGGCGTTGGGCTGCTGTGGCCGCGGCGCAGAACGGTGACGATAGCCCTTTTGCTGGTGTGGGCAACGGCGGTAATGGGGAGTCGCTTATTGTTGGGTATGCACTGGCCGCGAGATTTGGTGGTGGCGACGCTGATATCCTGGCTGCTGGTGACGCTTGCGACCTGGCTCGCTGAGCGGCTATGCGGTCCGTTAACGCCGCCGCCAGTTGAGAAGAAAGAAATCGCCGAAAGGGAACAAACCGGGGCGTAAAGGTTGAAATTAACGCTTATGCCCATAAATCCATGACTGGCGCGCTATTATTTCCATTTCGCGTCCGTCGCTAAAATGGTAGTTTATAAGGCTGATTGCGGTGAGTTGAACACACTTTATTCGCTTGAACCACATAACGGGAAGTAATGTGAAATATTTACTCATTTTCTTACTGGTGTTGGCGATTTTTGTCATTTCAGTCACATTGGGCGCGCAAAATGATCAACAGGTAACCTTTAACTATCTGCTGGCGCAGGGCGAGTATCGCGTATCGAGCCTGCTGGCGGTGTTATTCGCAGCGGGTTTTGCCATTGGCTGGCTGGTTTGCGGCCTGTTCTGGCTCAAGGTCCGCGTTTCACTTGCGCGCGCTGAGCGCAAAATCAAGAGACTCGAACATCAAATTGCGCCTGCGTCCGACATTCCGGAGAGCTCTGGTGTGCCGGTAGTCAAGGAATAATCGAATATGCTGGAGTTGTTGTTTCTGCTTTTGCCTGTAGCCGCAGCCTATGGCTGGTATATGGGCCGCAGAAGTGCGCAACAAACAAAACAGGATGAAGCCAATCGCCTCTCCCGCGACTACGTTGCGGGGGTGAACTTCCTTCTGAGCAATCAACAGGACAAAGCGGTAGACCTGTTCCTCGACATGCTTAAAGAGGACACCGGTACCGTTGAAGCCCATCTCACCCTGGGTAACCTGTTCCGCTCTCGCGGCGAGGTTGACCGCGCCATTCGCATTCACCAGACCCTCATGGAAAGCGCATCGCTGACCTACGACCAGCGTCTTCTGGCGGTACAACAGCTGGGCCGTGATTACATGGCGGCAGGTTTATACGACCGCGCCGAAGATATGTTCGCGCAGCTGGTGGATGAGACGGATTTTCGCATCAGCGCGCTGCAGCAGCTGCTGCAAATTTATCAGGCTACCAGCGACTGGCAGAAAGCCATTGATACCGCCGAGCGCCTGGTTAAGCTCGGCAAAGACAAACAGCGCGTGGAGATAGCCCATTTCTACTGCGAGCTTGCCCTTCAGCAAATGGGGAACGACGACATGGAAAAAGCCATGGCGTTGCTCAAGAAGGGGGCCGCAGCAGATCGCAGCAGCGCGCGCATCTCCATTATGATGGGGCGCGTCTTTATGGCCAAAGGTGAGTTTGCTAAAGCCGTTGAAAGCCTGCTGCGGGTTATCGATCAGGATAAAGAGCTGGTCAGCGAAACCCTGGACATGCTGCAGACCTGCTATCAGCAGCTGGATAAGCAGGACGAGTGGGTTGCCTTCCTGCGCCGTTGTGTAGAAGAGAACACCGGTGCGACCGCCGAACTGATGCTCTCGGACGTGGTAGAGCAGCATGAAGGCAGCGACACAGCCCAAATCTACATCACGCGTCAGCTCCAGCGCCACCCCACCATGCGTGTATTCCACAAGCTGATGGATTATCACCTGAACGACGCGGAAGAAGGGCGAGCAAAAGAGAGCCTGATGGTGCTGCGCGACATGGTCGGCGAGCAGGTTCGCAGCAAGCCGCGCTACCGCTGTCAGAAGTGTGGCTTCACCGCCTATTCCCTTTACTGGCACTGTCCTTCCTGCCGTGCCTGGTCGACGATTAAGCCGATACGCGGCCTGGACGGGCAGTAGTTTTTAAAAAGCCCTAACTTTAGTTACAACATACTTACGGTTTTCTAAACCCGTCTGGCACCGTGCGGCCTGTAGCCTGGCAGGAAAGTAAATCGATTCTGTCAATTTGTAGCGCTGGCAGGTAGAATGCTGGCCGTTTATCTGTTCCGCGCCGCAGCGCGCCCATAGACGAAAAGGGCTGGTCATGACGTCTGTTACTTCCTCCACTTCCCGCGTAGTTACTGATTCTCCCGTTGTTGTTGCTCTTGATTACAACAAGCGTGATGCCGCACTGGCCTTTGTCGACGGTATCGATCCGCGCGACTGCCGCCTGAAAGTGGGCAAAGAAATGTTCACGCTCTTCGGGCCGCAAATTGTTCGTGACCTCCAGCAGCGTGGTTTTGACGTTTTCCTCGACCTGAAATTTCACGATATCCCAAACACCACTGCGCATGCCGTTGCGGCAGCGGCAGAGCTTGGGGTCTGGATGGTTAACGTTCACGCTTCAGGTGGGGCGAGAATGATGACGGCCGCGCGTGAAGCGCTTCTGCCGTTCGGTAAGGATGCGCCGTTACTGATTGCCGTGACCGTCCTGACCAGTATGGATGAAAGCGATTTGCGCGATCTCGGCGTGACGTTGTCACCTGCAGACCATGCTGAACGGCTGGCGCGTTTGACGCAAAACTGTGGCCTTGATGGCGTGGTTTGTTCGGCGCAGGAAGCCGTGCGCTTCAAAAATGAACTGGGTCAAGAGTTTAAGCTGGTTACGCCGGGTATCCGTCCCGCAGGGAGCGACGTGGGCGATCAGCGCCGTATTATGACGCCCGAGCAGGCGCAGGCGGCGGGCGTTGATTATATGGTTATCGGGCGACCGGTGACGCAGTCTGCAAACCCTGCCGGCACGCTGAAAGCAATTAATGCATCACTGAAAAAGGGGGCGTAATGTCTGATTCCAATAGCCGTCTGGTCTATTCCACTGACAGTGGACGCATTGACGAACCAAAAGAAAAGGTAGAACGTCCGAAGGGAGATGGCATCGTTCGTATTCAGCGTCAAACCAGCGGGCGAAAAGGAAAGGGCGTATGCCTGATTTCCGGCATTGACCTTGATGACGCTGAGCTGGTGAAGCTGGCTGCAGAGTTGAAGAAGAAGTGCGGCTGCGGCGGTGCTGTAAAAGACGGCATTATCGAAATACAGGGCGACAAACGCGACCTCATAAAATCTCTGCTCGAAGCCAGGGGGATGAAGGTAAAACTGGCGGGTGGTTAAAATAAATGAGCCACGGTGCATACCGTGGCTCTTATTCTTGACGTGCGTAAGTCAGGCCTGAAATTCGCTCAATATAATGTTATACCGGCGCAGGCTTTTGATTAATTATTTGCCGACCTGGTGACCGATAATACCACCAACGGCCGCGCCACCTAATGTACCCAGCGTGCTACCATCAGTTAATACCGCACCACCAAGAGCACCGGCACCCGCACCGATAGCGGTGTTACGGTCGCGTTTAGACCAGTTAGAGCATGCGCTCAGGGACATTGCTACAGTGATTGCCAGTACAGCGGCGGCTAATTTTTTGCTGGTTAAGGTCATAATACTTTCTCCTGAATTATCGATTCACGGAAAGGAATGCCCCTTAAGTATAGACAATATCAATACCTAAATATGCTTTTCCGTGAAAGCTAGTGGCGCAGGCGTTACGTAATCACGCAGGTGATAGTCACTTCCTGTTATATCGCTAACATTAATTTTACGACTTTAGGTCAGCTTATACAGGTAAAAACTCTTAAAGGCGGGATAGGAATTATCTCAGAGAGGGGGCGTGTGTACGCCCGAAATAATTCGGGCGCAGAAGAAGGCTCAAACGGGCTTTTTAATAATATCGACGTTCAGGCCATGATTTTCGAGTTTAATACGATGCTCATCGCTCAGGCGTTCATCCGTAATGACGCGGCTGAAGCGTGATACCGGGCCCATGGTATAGGGATGGACAGCACCAAACTTTGAACTGTCGGTGAGCACTATCGCCTCGCACTCTTTCTCCAGCACGGCGTTAACGACGTCTGTGCGCATCATATCCCTGCCGGTAAAACCGGTCTCAGGCTGCCAGCCGTCAATGCCGATAAACGCCTTGCTGAAATGTACCTGCTGTACGTACTGACGCGTCAGCGGGCCAACCATGCTTTCGCTTTTCTTCTGGTAGATTCCCCCGAGCAGGATCACTTCGCAGCGCGTCTCCTTCAGCAGATGCGCAATATAGCTGCTCACTGTGATGATGGTGACATCTTTCTGATCGGCAAGGGTGCGTGCCAGCAGCGCATTGCTGCTGCCGTTCTCGATAAAGACCGTCTCGCCGTTATTCACTAACGACGCCGCAAACTCTGCCAGTTCACGCTTGAGGGCATAGTTGTTCATCATGCGGGTTTCTACGTCCTCACTGTCCAGCGGGACGGCATAGCCATGCGCACGACGCAGGTAGCTCTGTTTTTCCAGAAGATTAAGATCCTGACGGATTGTGACCTCAGAAACGCCTGTCGTTTTGGCAAGATCGACCACGCTTACGCGACCCTGATCGATGACCATCTGCAAAATGAGTTGTTGTCGGGAATTCATAGCATCCATTTATTAAAGCAAAACGAGGTCGAAAAGGGTGGGGTTAGACTTCCCACGGCGCTTTTGGCTGTGTGTTTTCAGCGGCGGTTTCTGAACCATTCCGGGAAAGAAGTTCAGATTTCAGGATCTCCAGATTGCGAATAGCGGACTGGTAATCACCCGCAACCAGAATATCCAGCACCGTATCAATACGTTGTGCCACGGCCAGTGCATCAATGTTAGACATAATCTCACCTTAGGCGCGAAAAGTTAATATTTTCAATGATGCAGAAAATGGAATCAAAAGAGAAGGGAAAAAATACGATAACCAAATTACATAAATGAAAGTGATAATTTTAACCCCTCACATACAGCGTGTTGATTGGGTGGATTAGTCTAAAACTGCGCGCAAGGCGCTTTATTATATGAGGAATTAGGCTATGACAGTTATCAATCAGGCAACCTGCACACTGTTTACCGATGCTGAACGTTTCACCCAGTTGGCTGCTTATTATGAGGAGGAGCGACGTACCGTCTGGATGATGTTGCGGGCGCAGCCACGTCCCTGTTTCAACCATGCGCTCATTGAGGAGATCATGAACCTCTCCTGGCTGGTTCGCCAGTCCGGATTTGCCGCGGATTTCTGGGTAACCGGCTCGCTGGTGCCCGACATGTACAATGCGGGAGGCGATTTGCAGTTCTTCGTCGAATGCATTCAGAACGGTCGCCGGGAGGCGCTTCGGGCGTATGCCCGCGCCTGTGTCGATTGTGTCCACGCGGCGTCACGGGGGTTTGATACCGGTGCGATATCTTTAGCTATGGTCGAAGGAAGCGCGCTGGGCGGAGGGTTTGAAGCCGCGCTGGCGCACCATTTCGTGCTCGCTCAGCGCGATGCCCGCCTGGGCTTTCCTGAAATTGCCTTCAACCTGTTTCCCGGCATGGGGGGATATTCACTGGTCGCGCGCCGTTCAGGCATGAAGCTGGCCGAAGAGCTGATCTATAAAGGGGAGTCGCATACGGCGGAATGGTATGAGCAGCATGGGCTCGTGGACGTGCTGTTTGAGCCCGGACAAAGCTACGTTGCCATCCGGACCTTTATCGACACGCTGCAGCCAAAACTGAACGGCGTCAGGGCCATGCTTCGCGCCCGCACGCGCGTTCTGCAGCTGCCGCGCAGTGAACTGATGGATATAACGGAAGATTGGGTCGATGCGGCGTTCTGCCTCGAACCCAAAGATATCGCCTATATGGAGCGTCTGGTGATGCTGCAAAACCGCCACCAGGCGGGTTTACGCAAGGCCAGCTAACGCATTTTTCGTGACTGATAGCGCTTGAGCCATCGCTCGAATGCGGCAGCGGGCATAGGCTTAGCGAAAAGGAAACCCTGCCGTTCGTTGACGCCGTTCTTAGTCAGAAAGGCGTCTTCTTTTGCGCTCTCCACACCTTCGGCAATCACCTGCAGGTTAAGCGCCTGGGCCACGGCCACGATGGCGCGCACCAGTGACTGTGAAATTGATTGCTTATGAATATCCCTGACAAAAGACTGGTCGAGCTTAATGGCGTCGATGGGGAAACGGGCGAGCTGTGAAAGGGAAGAATAGCCGGTACCAAAATCATCGAGATGAATTTGTGCGCCAAGCCGGCTGAACTGCTGGATCACCGAAAGCGCCAGCTCCTCGTTTTCAATCAGGCAGCTTTCCGTCAGCTCAACGTCGATAGGGCAGTATTCAAAATCTAAATCCTTAAGCGCCTGTTTTAAATCGCTGAAGATAGTTTGGTCGGCCAGCTGACGTGCAGAGACGTTTACCGCAACGCGAAGGTTGATCCCCTTGTCGCGCCACTTTGCCACCTGCCGAACGACGTCGAGCATCACCCAGCGGCCGAGCGGAACAATTAACCCCGACTCTTCCGCGTAGGAAATAAATTCCAGCGGGGGAATAAGCCCACGCTCCGGCGACTGCCAGCGCACCAGCGCTTCCAGGCTGCGGATTTCACCGCGCCAGGTCATTTTCGGCTGGTAGTGGATCAGGAGCTGATCGTTATCGAGCGCTTTGCGCAGGTTGGTATCCAGCCAAAGGTATTCAAACACCCGCTGGTTCATTTCCGGTGAAAAAACGCAGAACTTGCCGCGACCGCTCTCTTTAGCCGTATACATGGCGGTATCGGCGTTACGAATGACGCTTTCCCGATCGGTGCCATGCTGCGGCGCCAGGGCAATCCCCAGCGAGCAGCCTGTGTAGATCTCAATCAGGCCTATTCTGAACGGCTGGCGTAAGCGCGTCAGGATGCGAGATGCCATCGCTTCCAGGGAACCTTGCGAGGTATCCGTCGCCATGACAATAAACTCATCGCCGCCGAGACGGGCGAGGGTCTGGCCTTCATCCAGGCAGCTCAGGATCGCGAGGGCAACCGCCTGTAAAAGCTGATCGCCAAACATGTGTCCGTAGGCATCATTAACTTTTTTGAAGTTATCCAGATCGAGATACACCACGCCAACCTGGGTTTCTCCCCGGGCGTCGATGGCGTCTGAAATCAACTCATGAATGGCATTCCTGTTTGGCAAACCGGTAATGGTATCGGTATTAGCCAATACGCGCAGGCGCTCCTGGGCACGACGCTCCTCGGTAATATCGGTGCCTGAACAGATAAGGAAAATTTCGTTTTTACCGCTGCCGCTGTGAACAAATTTGTTCCTGAACAGAAACAGCCTTTGACCCTTACGGGTTTTAATCCAGCGCTCAACCTCGTAGGAGCTACCGTTGCGAAAAAAGCCGGTGATATTGCGCTTAGAGGCGGCGGCTTCGCTGCGGCTCATAAACAGCTTGAACACGTTCTGGCCGATAACTTCCTGTTCTTTCAGGCCGGTATATTCTTCACTCAGCCGGTTGAAGCGTTGGATATTGCCGTGCTGATCGAGAATAACAATGACGGAGTTGGCTTCGGAAACAACCTGTTCAGCGAAAGAGAGTCCTTGCGCCAGATCGCGGGCTACGGAAGGGGTATCATTCCAGGCCGATGCCGTACCGGCCCACTCCTTTTTACTGATTTTACGACCCACCAGATGGACAGGAACGTCAACGCCGTACAGAGACAGCGTCATCGAAATACTGGAGGTAATCACGGTTAGCTCGCGGATAAGGTCGGCCTGCTCGTCATCCAGCGCAACGACCTGGATCACATCAGCACTTTCGCTGGCTGCCAGATGGAGAGCATTGCTGTCGGCTGTCAGTCGCCACCAGGGACTGTGCGTGCCCATGTAGCGAAACAGCAAATTCTGCTCCAGATCGTCCATCATTTTTCTCCCGCGGCTAGTCATTAGCGCAAAATCTATTCAGTTTAAGTCGTGTTTTCCGCAGTAAAAGAGCGGCAAAATCGAAGTGAACGTCTTGTTTTTTCCCGTTTTCTTATCTTAAAACGAGTCGGGTTAAAAAAAATACTCAACGTATAAAAATTCACGTAACCGAATATGACGGCACTCTTTTACTGTAGATAATTCTGGCGAATTTGGGCGAGGGAAGACTGAAAATTGTCAGAAAAAATGAAGATTTGTGGGCGAGGGATGAAAGGAAAAAATGTCGGCCTGACCTAAAAGGAAATGGCCGACATTTTAGCAGGTTATCAGGCGACAGGGCGCGCGATAATGCTGCGGGTTTCCATGCGAACTTCGGCGATGTTAACGTCGATCACGTCAGTGACTTTGTAAACCGTTTCACCTTTAATTTGCACCGTACCGTTTTCCTGACTGCAGACCAGCTCGTCGCGAACGGCATGCAGGAAAGGCGCGGGGATAAAGGCCACGGCGCCGTTATCGACCAGACGAACGCGCATGCCCCCACGGCTGATATCAATGATTTCAGCGGCGAAGCGGGTGTCGGTCCCGGCTTTGTCCTTCAGGAAGCGGGCATACAGCCAGTCGCCGACGTCGCGTTCCGCCATGCGGTTCAGGCGACGGCGCTCGGCCATTTGCAGCGTGGTGTCATCCTGCGGACGCGCAATGGATTCGCCCTTGACGATCGATTTCAGCAGGCGGTGGTTAACCATATCGCCATACTTACGGATCGGAGACGTCCAGGTGGCGTATGCGTCGAGGCCCAGGCCGAAATGTGGACCCGGCTCAGTGCTGATTTCCGCGAAGGACTGGAACCGGCGAATGCGGCTGTCGAGGAAACCGGACGGCTGGGCATCCAGCTCGCGGCGAAGCTTGCAGAAGCCCGGCAGCGTGAGGACTTCTTCCGGATCGACGTGAACGTCGTGGTTCTTCAGCAGGGCGGCCAGCGCTTCCGTGTTCGCGGGATCGAATCCGGTGTGGACGTTGTAAATGCCGAAGCCCAGCCTGTCGCGCAGTATGCGTGCCGCGCAGATGTTGGCAGAGATCATGGCTTCTTCAACGATGCGGTTCGCAATGCGTCGCGGTTCAGCCACGATATCCAGCACTTCCCCTTTTTCGCCTAATACAAAGCGATAGTCAGGGCGATCCTTGAACACCAGGGCATGGGTTTTACGCCATTCGCTACGGTTCAGGCAGATGCGATGCAGCAGGCGAATTTGCGCGGCAATGGCGTCGGTTTCAGGTTTCCAGCTGCCGGTATTTTCCAGCCAGTCAGATACGTTGTCGTAAGCCAGCTTAGCTTTGGATTCAATGGTCGCGGCGAAGAATTCAATATCGTCTTCGATCGTGCCGTCCGCCGCAATCGTCATCCGGCAGGCAAGGACCGGACGCACTTCATTCGGGCGCAGCGAGCAGAGATCGTCAGAGAGTTCGCGCGGCAGCATAGGGATGTTGAAGCCCGGCAGATAGTTGGTGAACGAGCGCACTTTGGCCATATCGTCCAGCTTGCTGCCTTCAACAATCCACGCGGTTGGATCGGCAATCGCGACGGTCAGGTGCAATTTGCCGTCGGGACCTTCTTCAGCAAACAGCGCGTCATCCATGTCTTCCGTACTGGCGCTGTCGATGGTGACGAACTCCAGAGCGGTCAGATCACGACGCGTCAGGCCTTCATCCTGCATTTCGGTCGCGACACCGTCCGGGGCTTCTTTTTCCAGATTATGGCGCGCCAGCGTAACCCACCACGGCACGAAATGATCGTCGCCAAAGGTGATGAACTGCGTCAGTTCAGCATAAAAACCGCGGTCGCCTTTCAGAGGATGACGGCGCATTTCTGCGACGGCCCAGTCACCCTCTTTAAAATCATGTTCAACACCACGCTCGGCGCGGCAAGGGATTGCATCCTTCAGTAGGGGATGATCCGGCACAATGGAAAGGCGATCGTCTTTTCTGTGCACTTTGCCCACGAAACGGCTCAGGAACGGTTCGACCAACTCTTCCGGCTCGGCGGATTCACGTTCCTTTTCGGTATGAATAACGGCCATCACGCGATCGCCGTGCATCACTTTCTTCATCTGCGGTGGTGGAATGAAGTAGCTTTTCTGCCCGTCAACTTCAAGGAAGCCAAAGCCCTTTTCCGTGGCTTTTACGACCCCTTCTGCACGCGGCGTCTGGGAATGCAGTTGCTGTTTAAGCTGCGCTAGCAGCGGGTTGTCCTGAAACATAATGTTCTATTTTCGTAGCCATTGAGCGGCTGACAGTTTTACGCGATTCTCACTGCTACAGCAAGCGCTCTTTGGGGAATGAGTCCGGTTATTCCTGTTTGCCAAGCGCGATGCCGAGGCGCTCAAGCCAGCCATAAATAGCGCTCCGCGAGAGCAGGTTAATCGCGCTGACGGCAGACAATCCTTCATCGGTTAACGGCGTGAACTGCGCTGCGCTGAAGCGGTCGGGAGAGCAGGTTAAAAGGTCTATCGCAGAAGACAGCACCGCAAGGGACGGCGTTTGGTCTTCACGGCAGTGAATGAGGATCTCTCCCGTAAGGTCAAGCAGCGTCGGCTCGTGACAGAGTACCGGCGTCAATGCCTCAAGCGCAGGCTCCGCTTGCCAGCGGGAAAGGGTTTCAAGCTGTTGCGCGCTGGCGTAACGCAGCTCCACGACGGGCAGAAGCGATACCCACGGTGTGATACAGGGAGGGCGCGCGTGCGGCTGAATATGATGTCCCGGCAGCCAGCGTACCGGATGGCCCAGCAGCGCCTGGAAAACAGCGACCACGCGTGCCTGAAAGCCGATGAATCCAATAATCTGATTGATAACCACGATGTCAAAGGTTGTCAGCCCGACCTCATCAAGCTGGCCGTGTGCTTTGTCGTCAATGATGTCGGGAGAACTGGCAAGCTGGCGCGCGTACTGCGTGATTTGCGCCAGACGGCGGTTGCTTTCGCGCGAGGAGTCCGGGCCGGGAAGCGGGGCGAGCAGGGCGGCGTAGTGGTTACAGAGCCTCTGCACGCCGCACGCCTGCGCGACCGTCAGCGCGGTACTCAGCCTGTCGTAGGCGCTTAGCGTATGCAAACGATTAACGGCAATATCAAGCGGAAACAGCATATGGCATAGGTTTCTGGCAGGGGTAAGCCAGCCAGAACAGGCGGCGACAATCTCGTCAGGCAGGGCTAAATCGAGCAAAAAACGATCGTCGACGTTAGCGGCTTCGGGCACCAGAGGCAGAACGTCCGTCTGCGAATGATTCGACTGGGTTTCATGATACCAGTGGCCTTTGCCGGAAAAACGGCGTTGTTCCATGGGCGTTCCTTGATCTCAAATGGCGATCAATATCCTGGCGTAAGGCGGATGAGGGGAAAAATATTGTTAGGTGATAACAAATAGCAGAACGGAATAACGAAGGGGATAACGGGGGAGGAATAACTCTCTTCCCTTGCGGGAAGAGAGCGTCAAGCTTACTTAATTTCCAGCTCGTTCATTGCAGCGATGTTGAAGCCGCCGTCAACGTGAACCACTTCGCCGGAGATACCTGCGGAAAGGTCAGAACACAGGAATGCTGCAGAGTTACCCACATCTTCGATGGTCACGGTACGGCGAATCGGGGTCACCGCTTCGCAGTGTGCCAGCATTTTACGGAAATCTTTAATACCGGAAGCCGCCAGTGTGCGGATTGGACCCGCAGAGATACCGTTAACACGCACGCCTTCTGGACCCATTGCGTTCGCCATGTAGCGCACGTTTGCTTCCAGGGAGGCTTTAGCCAGACCCATTACGTTATAGTTAGGGATTGCACGCTCAGCGCCCAGGTAGGACAGGGTCAGCAGGGCGGATCCCGGGTTCAGCATGGCGCGGCAAGATTTAGCCATCGCCACGAAGCTGTAAGAGCTGATGTCGTGAGCGATTTTGAAGCCTTCACGGGTAACCGCGTTCACGTAGTCACCGTCCAGCTGGTCGCCAGGCGCGAAGCCGATGGAGTGAACGAAACCGTCGAATTTCTCCCACGTTTTAGCCAGTTCAGCAAACATGCCATCGATGCTTTCGTCTTGTGCAACGTCACATTCCAGAACAATGCTGGAACCCAGCTGCGCGGCAAACTCTTCAACACGGCCTTTCAGCTTGTCGTTCTGGTAGGTGAACGCCAGCTCAGCGCCTTCGCGGTGCATAGCCTGTGCGATGCCGTATGCGATGGACAGTTTGCTGGCAACGCCGGTCACCAGAATGCGCTTACCGGAAAGAAAACCCATAGCTTTAATCCTTATATTCATTGTTGTGGCGATCGTCATCTTGTCTGGACAATCGTCGTTAAAACGCGGCGATAATATCACGTGTCGCGTGCTTAGTTAATCCGACCACTCTTTTGAGGCGTGGTTATCTGTCTTTTCGCCACGCGTCAGCCGTTAATGCTTCACCAAAATGCCCGGCAATCAGTCGCTTAGTCAGTTCATGAAGCGGGGAGGCCAACACGTCCGCCGTGCTTCCACGCTCGACCACTTCACCCTGGTGCATGACCATCACCTGGTCGCTGATGTGCTTCATCATGCCGAGGTGTTGGGTGACGTAGATATAAGAGATACCCTGTTTTTCCTGCAATTCCAGCATCAGATTAATTAACTGCGAACGCATCGACATATCCAGTGAGGCAAGCGCCTCGTCGGCGATAATGACCTTCGGGCGCAAAATCAAGGCGCGCGCCAGCCCCAGACGCTGTTTCTGGCCGGGCGCGAGCATGTGCGGGTAATAGCTTTCGTGGTCGGGCAGCAGCCCAACCATGCGCAGGGTTTCGAACACGCGCTTGCGGCGCGCTTCGGGCTCCAGATCGGTATTCAGGCGCAGCGGGAAATCCAGAATTTGCGATATGCGCTGTCGGGGATTGAGGGATGTAGACGGGTCCTGAAAAATCATGCGGATGCGCTGGCTACGGAAAGAGTAATCCCCGAACGCCAGCGGATGATCGTCTATCAGCACTTCCCCCGCTGAGGGTTCAATCATCCCGGCGAGCATTTTTGCCAGGGTAGATTTCCCTGACCCGTTTTCACCGATGATTGCCAGAGTCTGTTTTTCGCGCAGCGTAAAGCTCAGCGGCTTAACCGCCTCAACGGTCTGACGGTGAAACAGCCCGGTACGATAGCGAAAGGTCTTACTCAGGTTACGGACTTCCAGTAAGGTTTCGACCATTTCACTCTCTCTCCATGTTCAGCGGGAAATGACAGGCGTAAAGATGATTTTTGGCTCCCGACAGACGCGGCGTTTCAATGCATTTGCGTTGAGCATAGGGGCAACGAGGACCCAGGCGACAGCCAATCGGCAGCGATTCCAGCAGGGGGATCGCGCCCGGCAGCGTATTCAGACGACTCTTGTGCGGCATCGCGCTGCCAAAATCAGGGATCGCGCGGATCAGCGCCTGCGTGTACGGATGGTGAGGCGTGTTGACCAGCTCTTCGCTGACGGCGGTTTCAACAGTCTGCCCGCAGTACATCACGTCGATTTTATCCGCCCATTTGCTGAGCATTTGCAGGTCGTGGCTGATGAGCAAAATGGTGGTGTTGTTGTTCTGATTCAGGCGCGTCAGCAGGCGGAAGATCTGCGCCTGGGTAGTCGGCTCCATCGCGTTTGTAGGTTCATCCGCAATCAGCAGACGCGGCTGGTTGGCGAGGGCGATGGCAATCATCACCTTCTGGCATTCGCCGTCGGTGAGTTCATAAGGGAAACTGCGCATCGCATCCTTATGATCTTTAATCCCGACCCGGTGAAGCAATTCAATGGCGCGGCGTTTACGCCAGCCGAAGCGCTGCCACCAGCGGCCCTTATAGGTCCAGCCGGGAATGTTTTGCATCAGCTGTTTGCCCACGCGCTCGGACGGATCGAGGCAGGACTGGGGCTCCTGGAAGATCATTGAGACGTTGTGACCCACCAGCTTACGGCGCTCGCGCGGCGAGAGGCGCAGCAGGTCGATATCGTCAAAACGCATACGATCGGCGGTGACGCGCCAGTTGTCTTTCGCGACCCCGCAAATGGCTTTGGCGATAAGGCTTTTCCCCGAGCCTGACTCACCCACGAGGCCGCGAATTTCGCCTTCTGCAAGCGTAATGCTGATGCGATCGACGGCCTTAACCCAGCCTTCGCCGGTCTTAAATTCGATGGTGAGGTTGCGGATATCAAGAAGCGGCATTATTGCACCCCCGCGTTAATGGCACGGCGAATACCGTCACCCAGAAGGTTAATAAGCAGCACGCTCACCATAATGGCGGCGCCCGGCAGCATAACCGTCCAGGGGGCCACGTAGATAAGTTCCAGCGCATCGCCCAGCATGGCGCCCCATTCAGGCGAGGGCAGCTGCGCGCCCAGATCGAGGAAACCGAGCGCCGCAATGTCCAGAATCGCCATAGACAGGGCGCGGGTGATCTCGGTGACCAGCCCGGCGGCAATGTTTGGTAGTACGGCAAACCATAAAATGTTGAGCGTAGTGGCACCGTCCAGGCGGGCCGCGACAACGTACTCTTTTTCCAGCTCGTCATGCACCAGGCTGTAAACCGAACGCACCATGCGCGGCAGAATGGCCAGCCAGACGGCGAACATGGCATGGGAGAGATGCGGCCCGGCAAACGCCACCACGATAATCGCCAGCAGCAGAGACGGAATAGAGAGCAGGGTGTCGAGGATGTGATTGAGCACCGCCGAGCGCAGCCCGTGCGTTGAACCGGCAAAGATCCCCAGCGCCAGCCCACAAATCGTCGCCGCAAGGGTTACCACAAATGCCCCACCGACGGTGGGGGCCGCTCCGCTTAACAGTCGGCTTAATACGTCGCGCCCAAGATCGTCTGTTCCCAGGAAGAAGGAGACTTCACCGTAGCGTGACCACGAGGGCGGCAGCAGCTGATAGCCGAGGAACTGCTGATCGATACCGTAAGGCGCAAACCACGAGCCAAAGACGCACAGCAATACCAGCCCGCCACAGCCGTACAGGCCAATCATTGCCGTGGTGTCACCATAGAATTTACGCCACACGGTACGTAGCGCACCGGGCGTGCGCTTTTCACTGTAAACGTTATCGTAAGGCATACCATTCCTTATGCTTCAACGGGTTGGCCATGGCACCCAAAATATCGGAAATCACGTTAACAATAATGACCAGAGAGCCAATCACCATCACCCCTGCGGAGATAGCGGCGTAATCCTGCTGGCGAATAGCGTTAATCATCCAGCGCCCCAGGCCCGGCCAGCTAAAGACCATCTCGGTGATCATCGCGAGGGTCAGCATGGTCGAGAACTGCAGCCCCAGGCGGGGGATAACGGGCGGCAGCGCGTTGTGAAGGACATGTCGACGCAAAATGGTCAACCGGGACAGTCCGCGCGTGGCGGCCGCTTTGACATAGTTTTGATCGAAGACGTCAATCGTGCTGATGCGCATCAGACGAATCACCTCGGTAGTCGGCGCGACGGCCAGCGTCAGCACCGGCAGAACCATATGGCGCAGGGCGCTAACGATCATCTCGTGACGCCAGACGGAATCTGACAGCCAGGCATCAATGATGGCGAATCCGCTCACGGTTTTTACCGTATACAGCAGGTCAAAACGACCCGACACCGGCAGCCAGCCCAGGGTGAGAGAGAAGAAAAGCGTCAGCAGCAGCGCCAGCCAAAATACCGGGATGGAAAAGCCGAGCAGGGCGAGGGCGCTGATAAACTTATCCTGCCACTTGTTGCGATATATCCCTGCCAGCATCCCCACCGGGATCCCGACCATCAGGGCAAAGCTGAAGGCCAGAATGCACAGCTCCATGGTGGCCGGGAAAACGTCTTTCAGCTGTTCGGAAATCAGCTGTCCGTTAATGCTCGAAACGCCAAAGTCCCAGTGCAGCACGCCGTTGAACCAGAAGGCCCAGGCATCCCACAGTGAAGATCCCTGAAGCGGCGCGTGCGGGGTGAAATAGCTCAGGCTGAAGCCCACGATGGTCAGGAAAAAGAGCGTCACCAGCAGCAGCAGGAGACGACGTAAGGTGTAAATGATCATGGTTTTTTCACCTCTTGCTCTTTTTCACGGAACACGCCGGCAAAGGAGGCGTTACCAAACGGACTCAGCACCAGCCCTTTGATGTCGTAACGATAGGCCTGAAGGCGCAGGGACGACGCGAGCGGCAGCACGGGCAGTTCGCGGGCGAGAATATTCTGCGCTTCATCATAAGCGTCGATGCGGGAAGCCAGCTGCTGCGAGGCCAGCGCCTTTTGCAGCACGGCGTCAAACTCACGATTGCACCAGTGGGCATAGTTCGTCTGGGAATTTATCGCCGCACAGCTCAGCAGCGGGCGGAAGAAGCTGTCGGGATCGTTACTGTCCGTGGCCCAGCCGGTCAGGGTTAAATCATGATTCATGTCCATCAGGCGCGCCTCCTGGAAACGTCCCTCGACCGGTACGATGATCACTTTAACGCCCACCTGCGCCATATCTGCCTGCAGCAGTTCGGCGGTTTTCAGCGGGCTTGGGTTCCATGCCTGAGAGCTTGTCGGAACCCAGAGCTGAAGCGTCAGGTTTTCAGCCCCCAGCGCTTTGAGCTGTTCGCGCGCCTTCGCGGGATTATATTCCGTAATTTTAGCCTCGCCGTCATACGCCCACGAGGCGCGCGGTAAAATAGAGGCCGCGGTTTCTGCCGTACCGTAATAGATCGACTGCATCAGACGCTGGTTGTTAATGGCCAGCGCCAGCGCATGGCGGACGGCTGGGTTATTCAGCGGCGGCTTGTCGGTGTTGAAGGCCAGGTAGGCGATGTTCATGCCCGGACGCAGCGTCAGGCGCAGGCGCGGATCGTCACGCAAAATCGTCAGCTGGCTCGCGGCAGGCCAGGCAAGCACGTCGCATTCACCGGTCAGCAGCTTTGACAGTCGGCCTGTACCGCCCGAACCCAGATCGACGACAACCTGCGGCATCAGAGGCTTGCCGCGCCAGAATTTCTCATGGCGCTGCAGGCGGATATATTGCCCGGCGCGGTATTCGGCCATCTGGAAGGGACCCGTACCGACCGGCTGGCGGTCAAGCAGCTCCTGACGATCCTGTTTGGTTAACTGCGCCGCATATTCGGCAGACATGACGGACGCGTAATGCGTTGCCAGATGCCAGAGGAAAGAAGCATCCGGCCGCTTCAGGCTGAACTCAACCGTCCGGTTATCCAGCTTACGGACGCTTTTAACGGTGTCGGCAAACTGCAGGCTGTCGAAATAGGGAAAGTTCCCCCCGTTTACGTTATGCCACGGGTGGTTACGGTTAAAGATGCGCTGGAAGGTAAAAACGACGTCATCCGCGTTCAGCCTGCGCGTAGGGGTGAACCACGGCGTGTGCTGGAAGGCAACGTCGTCACGCAGGCGAAAACGGTAGGTAGCGCCGTTATCCAGCACTTCCCAGCTCTCCGCAAGCTCGGGCACCAGGCGATAGGTATAGGGATCAACATCCAGCAGGCGATCGTAAAGCTGGGCGGCGAGGGTATCAACAATCAGGCCGCTGCCTGCTTTTTGAGGGTTAAAGGTATCAACCTGGCCGCTAACGCAATAGACGAAGCCGCTGTCGCGAATATCCGGGAGCGCAGCACGCTCGGGCGCAGCAGAGGCCATGCCGCTGAACAGACCGAGAGCAAAAAGGGACGATAAAACCAGACGCATAATTTTTAAGGTTTTTAGGTTCGATCTGCAAAGTGTATCGCACTTACGCCTGCTTCGTAAAAATGTCTGCGGGTAAGTGCTGATAATGTCAGCGCATTTGATGCTTTTTGAGCAATGCCCTTAATTGATGGTAGGTCAGACCCAGCAGTTCGGCCGCCTGCTTCTGGTTATATTTCGCCTGCTTCAGGCTCTGTTCCAGCAGCCGGTGCTCCTGATCGTGCTGGAACTGACGTAAATCGAGAGGAAGTGCAGGGGCATCTGCAGAGGCAGGCGGCAGGGCTCCCGGCTGCGTCTCGCGCTGGAAGGGGTCGATAATGATGTTGTCCAGCTCGGTTTCACTGCTGCCGTGCCGGTACACGGAACGCTCGACGACGTTTTTCAGTTCGCGAATATTTCCGGGCCACGGATAAGCCAGCAGCGTTTGCTGCGCATAGTCGCTGAAACCGGGAAACAGCGGCAGGCCCAGCTCCCGACACATCTGAATAGCAAACTGTTCCGCCAGCAGCATGATGTCGCTGCGGCGCTCGCGAAGCGGGGGAAGATTCACCACGTCGAAAGCCAGACGGTCCAGCAGGTCAGCACGGAATTTATCCTGCGCCACCATTTCCGGCAGGTTGGCATTGGTAGCGCAAACCAGACGCACGTTAACCTGCAGAGGCTGGCTTCCACCGACGCGCTCCAGCTCGCCATATTCGATCACGCGGAGCAATTTTTCCTGTACCAGCATGGGGGCTGTCGCCAGTTCATCGAGGAAAAGCGTACCGCCGTCGGCACGCTCGAAACGGCCGGGATGACGTTTTTGCGCGCCGGTAAAGGCCCCGGCTTCATGGCCAAAGAGTTCGGTATCGAGCAGGTTTTCATTTAACGCCGCGCAGTTTAGGGAGATGAAGGGGCCGTCCCAGCGGCCGGATAAATAGTGCAGGCGGTTGGCAATCAGCTCTTTGCCTGTACCGCGCTCGCCGATGATCAGCACCGGTTTATTCAGCGGCGCAAGGCGCGAAACCTGCTCGAGCACTTCCAGAAAGCTGTTTGCTTCACCTAATAAGTTATCTTTGTATCCAGCCATGATGAAATTAACCACTCCTTAGTGATATTCACCAGGTGAGAATAGTCTCAAGATGCACATTAATCAATCTCATCCAGTAAAATCAACGACATAAAAACTTGGCATGGGATTTGTATTATCGATACAGCAGGGCATCGCCCGATAACAGAAATGTGAGGATTGAATTATGGGTATTTTTTCTCGTTTTGCCGACATCGTGAACGCCAACATTAACTCGCTGCTTGAGAAAGCGGAAGATCCGCAGAAGCTGGTGCGTTTGATGATTCAGGAAATGGAAGATACGCTGGTTGAAGTTCGTTCCACCTCTGCACGCGCGCTGGCTGAGAAAAAGCAGTTAACGCGCCGAATTGAGCAGGCGACAGGCCAGCTCAACGAGTGGCAGGAAAAGGCGGAGCTGGCGCTGCGTAAAGATAAAGAAGATCTGGCGCGCGCCGCGCTGATTGAAAAGCAGAAGCTTGCCGATATGGTCACCGCGCTGGAACACGAAGTGACGCTGGTGGACGATACGCTTACGCGCATGAAGAAAGAGATTGGCGAGCTGGAAAACAAACTCAGTGAGACCCGCGCGCGCCAGCAGGCGCTGACGCTGCGTCACCAGGCCGCAAGCTCTTCTCGCGATGTTCGCCGTCAGCTCGACAGCGGCAAGCTGGATGAAGCAATGGCGCGTTTCGAATCGTTTGAACGCCGCATCGATCAGATGGAAGCGGAAGCGGAAAGCCACAGCATTGGAAAACAGAAATCGCTCGATCAGCAGTTTGCCGATCTGAAAGCTGACGACGACATCAGCGAGCAGCTGGCGGCGCTGAAAGCCAAAATGAAGCAAGACAACCAATAATAATTAGCGCGGCACCTTGGCGTGCCGCTATACAAGGAGTACACATGAGCGCGCTTTTTCTGGCTATTCCTCTGACCATTTTCGTGCTGTTCGTTCTGCCGATTTGGTTATGGCTGCATTACAGCAACCGCTCCTCGCGCGGCGATCTGTCCCAGAGTGAGCAACAACGTCTGGTGCAGCTGTCCGATCAGGCGAACAAAATGCGCGACCGTATTCAGGCGCTGGAAGCTATCCTGGATGCGGAACACCCGAACTGGAGGGACCGTTAATGTCTGGACTGAACCTGAACAAAAAATTGTGGCGCATTCCGCAGCAGGGCATGGTTCGTGGCGTTTGTGCGGGGCTTGCACACTACCTGGACGTACCGGTAAAGCTGGTGCGGGTGGTGACCGTGTTATCCCTGTTCTTCGGCCTCGCGTTTATTACCCTCGTGGCCTATATCATTCTGTCGTTTGTGCTTGATCCCATGCCGGATGGTGAACTGGCAGCGGAAGGCGCGCCAACCAGTCACGATATCCTCAATCGCGTGGATGATGAACTGGCAGCGGGCGAGAAGCGGCTGCGGGAAATGGAACGTTATGTCACGTCTGATACCTTTACGCTGAGAAGTCGTTTTCGTCAGCTTTAAGAGAGATTATTCATGAATCGAAACTGGCAACAGGCCGGTCAGAAGGTAAAACCCGGCCTGAAAATCGCAGGTAAACTGGTCCTGCTGACGGCGTTACGTTATGGCCCGGCGGGTGTCGCCGGCTGGGCGGTAAAAGCTGTTGCCCGCAAACCGGTGCGAATGCTGCTGGCCGTGGCGCTGGAGCCCCTTTTACAAAAACTGGCCAAACGGCTTTCTCGCCGCTACCTGCCCTGATCATTCCGCATTGCGCGCGCCCTGTCTCAAACGAGAGCAGGGCGCGCGGCATTTTTGACTATTTTCCTTTCTTTTCATCCTTTCTTTGCAGCAGCTCACATTAATGCCTTTCCCTCATTTCAGATCGTGATTTTCTCCTTCCTGGTGCGTTGACAGATATTTTTCATGGGAGTAGATTGCTTTCCGTGGGACCGCTACCATGGAAAATAATGTGAACGCAAAAATTAAGAATTTAATCGATCTTGTTTACGGGGATTCGTTTACCGAAGGCCATCTAAAGATGCTTTCGGAAAAAATGGAAAGTGCTCGTGAGGTTATTACCGATAAACGTAAGCAGAATTGGGATGAAAAAGATGTGGTTCTGATTACCTACGCCGATCAGTTTACTGCGCAAGGGGAGGATGCCCTGCCGGTGTTTACCCGGTTTTATAATAAGTGGCTTCGCCGTTCCTTTTCTCATGTCCATTTATTGCCGTTTTATCCCTGGTCCTCAGATGACGGTTTTTCGGTTAAAGATTATCACCAGGTTTCACCGGGAACGGGAACCTGGCAGGACGTTAAGGCATTAAATAAGTCTGCCTACCTGATGTTCGACTTTGTTTGCAACCATATGTCGGCAAAGAGTCAGTGGTTTGCTAATTACCTCGCTCAAAAACCGGGCTATGACGATTTCTTTATTTCTGTCGATCCCAATACCGACCTGTCCGCTGTTACGCGTCCGAGAGCATTGCCGCTTTTAACGCCGTTCAGGCTACCGGATGGACGCCTTCGTCACCTGTGGACAACCTTTAGTGAAGATCAGGTCGACCTCAATTTTGCCTCACCTCAGGTCCTCATCGCGATGGTGGAGGTGCTGCTTCATTATCTGGCCGAAGGGGCAAGTTACATCCGTCTGGATGCCGTGGGCTTTATGTGGAAGACACCCGGCACAAACTGTATTCATCTTGAAAATACGCATCGGCTCATTCAGCTTTTCCGCGCGATTACGGACGCAGTTGCACCGGGTACGGTCATCATCACTGAGACGAATGTTCCCCATAATGACAACATTTCTTACTTCGGCAATGGCGAAAATGAAGCGCACATGGTCTATCAGTTCTCCTTGCCTCCGCTGGTGCTGTATGCCGTGCATCATCAGAACGTACAGGCACTTTGTCAGTGGGCGGCATCGTTAACGCTGCCATCCACGAAAACCACCTGGTTTAACTTTTTAGCCTCGCACGACGGCATTGGTTTAAATCCACTGCGCGGTATTCTACCTGAGTCTGAGATCCTCTCCCTGGTGGAAAAACTTCAGCAGGAAGGGGCGCTGGTTAACTGGAAAAATAACCCTGATGGAACGCGTAGCCCTTACGAGATTAACGTAACGTATCTTGATGCCTTAAGCTCGCGGGACAGCGACGATAATAGCCGTATTGCCCGATTTATTCTGGCGCACGCGGTGTTATTGAGCTTTCCTGGCGTACCTGCCGTCTATATCCAAAGTATCCTGGGTTCACGTAATGATTATGACGGCGTAGAACGTTTGGGATATAACCGTGCGATAAACAGGCGAAAATACCTTGCCGGAGAAATCGACCGAGATTTCGACGATAATAAGAGTCTTCGCCATAACATTTATCATGCATTGAGCAAATTAATTGACGTGCGTCGCGGAGAGAAAGCATTTCACCCTGACAGTCAGGCTATTTTTTCTACGTCAGGCAAGCATGTGTTTAAAATAGTTCGCACAGCAGAGTGCGGTGAGCAAATTACCGGTTTGTTTAATTTCAGTAATCATATTCAGAATATTGATTCGGATATTCACTCAGGCAGGGAATTGATTGCCGGAGATGATATTAGCGGTACGACTCTGACCCTAAATCCATGGCAGGTTATGTGGATTAAAGAAAACTAAAAAAGGACCTTAAAAATGAAAGTGCCAAGAATTGTGCTGTTATCAGCACTGGTTTCGTGCGCCCTGATATCAGGCTGTAAGGACGACAAGCAATCTGCTGTCACCATCGAGTTTATGCACTCATCGGTTGAGCAGGAGCGTCAGGCCGTTATCACGCAGCTGATTGAAAAGTTTGAGAAAGAAAACCCCACTATTACGGTGAAACAGGTGCCCGTGGAAGAGGACGCCTATAACACCAAAGTGATTACGCTGGCCAGAACCGGTGCGCTGCCGGAAGTGATTGAAGTCAGCCACGATTACGCAAAAGTCATGGATAAAGAGCAGCTGCTGGATCGCGCTGCGATCGCTGCAGCTATCAGCGCCGTGGGCGAAAAGACCTTCTACGACGGCATCCTGCGCGTTGTGCGTACGGAAGATGGCGAAGCCTGGACCGGCGTGCCGATCAGCGCCTGGCTTTCCGGCGTCTGGTATCACAAAGACGTGCTTGCGGCGGCAGGAATTGCCGAACCCAAGAACTGGGAACAGCTGCTGAAAGCCAGCCAGACGCTGAATGACCCGGCCAAAAAACATTACGGTATTGCGCTGCCAACTGCCGAGAGCGTTATGACCGAACAGGCTTTCTCCCAGTTTGCGCTTTCCGGCGGCGCGAACGTCTTTGATGCCAATGGCAACGTAGAAATCGATACGCCAGAAATGTCGAAAGCGCTGGCGTTCTATAAAGGGCTCGCGGCAACTACCATGCCGGGGTCAAACGATGTCATGGAGATTAAAGACGCCTTTATGAACGGCTCGGCACCGATGGCCGTTTATTCCACCTACATCCTTCCGGCGGTCTACAAGGACGGCAATCCTGCCAATCTGGGCTTTGTGGTTCCGACTGAAAAATCCTCCGCCGTCTACGGCATGGTGACATCCCTGACGATCACCACGGGTCAAACGGAAGAGGAAACGCAGGCGGCGGAGAAATTTGTCACCTGGATGGAGCAGGCTCAAAACGCAACGGACTGGGTCATGATGTCGCCTGGCGCAGCGCTGCCCGTGAATAAGCTCGTGGTTGATACCGCAACATGGAAAGAGAACGACGTCATCAAAGCCTTCGGCCAGCTGCCTTATGAGTTGATTGCCCAGTTCCCAAATGTGCAGGTGTTTGGTGCGGTGGGCGACAAAAACTTTACCCGCATGGGTGATGTCACCGGCTCGGGCATTATCAGTTCCATGGTGCATAACGTCACGGTGGGTCAACAGGATCTCAGTGCAACGCTAAGCAACAGCCAGAAGCGACTGACCGACTTGATTTCACAACGATAGGAGCGCACTGCGAAGGGAATTATGAAGACGTTGTTTTCTGGTCGTTCAGATATGCCTTTCGCCATGCTGCTGTTGGCCCCCAGCCTGCTTTTGCTGGGGGGCCTCGTGGCCTGGCCAATGATTTCCAACATTGAAATCAGTTTCTTACGCTTGCCGCTTAACCCGCGCATAGACGCTGTTTTTGTCGGACTTGATAACTACATTCGTATTCTGAGTGATGCCGCGTTCTGGCATTCACTGTGGATGACATTCTGGTACACGGCGCTGGTGGTTATCGGCAGTACCGGGCTCGGGCTGGCGGTTGCCATCTTCTTTAACCGGGAGTTCCGTCTGCGGAAAACGGCGCGTTCGCTGGTCATTCTCTCTTACGTCACGCCCTCTATTTCGCTGGTATTTGCCTGGAAATACATGTTCAACAACGGCTACGGCATCGTGAACTATCTGGGCGTCGACCTGCTGCACCTGTACGACCAGGCCCCGCTGTGGTTCGACAATCCCGGCAGCAGCTTTGTGCTGGTGGTGCTGTTCGCCATCTGGCGCTACTTCCCCTACGCGTTTATCTCGTTTCTCGCGATTTTGCAGACGATCGATAAATCGCTGTACGAAGCGGCAGAAATGGATGGCGCCAATGCCTGGCAGCGTTTTCGCATCGTGACGCTACCCGCAATTATGCCGGTACTGGCCACGGTCATTACGCTGCGCACCATCTGGATGTTCTACATGTTTGCGGATGTTTATCTGCTGACGACGAAGGTCGATATTTTGGGCGTTTACCTCTACAAAACTGCGTTTGCGTTCAACGACCTGGGCAAAGCTGCGGCTATCTCCGTGGTGCTGTTTGTCATCATCTTTGCCGTCATTCTGCTGACCAGAAAAAGGGTGAACCTCAATGGCAACAAATAAACGCGTAATGGGCCGTATCGGTTTTTATGTGGGGCTGGCGGTATTTCTGATCGTCACGCTGTTCCCGTTCTTCGTGATGCTGATGACCTCGTTCAAGAGTGCGAAAGAGGCGATATCTCTGCATCCGACCATTCTGCCGCAGGCATGGACGTTGCAGCACTACATCGACATTTTTAACCCGCTGATCTTCCCGTTCGTGGACTATTTCAGGAACAGCATGGTGGTGTCGTTGACCTCCTCGGTGATCGCCGTGTTCCTCGGTACGCTGGGGGCTTACGCCTTGTCCAAGCTGCGCTTTAAGGGGCGAGCGACGATCAACGCAAGCTTTTACACCGTCTACATGTTCTCCGGGATTTTGCTGGTCGTACCGCTCTTCAAAATCATTACCGCGCTTGGGATCTATGACACCGAGCTGGCACTGATCGTCACCATGGTGACGCAGACGCTGCCGACGGCGGTATTCATGCTGCGCAGCTATTTCGACACCATCCCGGATGAAATTGAAGAGGCAGCGATGATGGACGGGCTTAACCGCCTGCAAATCATCTTCCGTATTACCGTGCCGCTGGCTATCTCAGGGCTCGTATCGGTCTTTGTCTACTGCTTCATGGTGGCATGGAACGACTACCTGTTCGCCTCTATTTTCCTGTCCAGCGCCAGCAATTTCACCTTGCCGGTGGGGCTGAATACGCTCTTTAGCACGCCAGACTACATCTGGGGTCGCATGATGGCGGCATCGCTGGTGACCGCGCTTCCGGTTGTCATCATGTACGCGCTGTCAGAACGTTTTATTAAAAGTGGTTTGACCGCCGGCGGCGTTAAGGGCTGAGGCGGCCAATTTTACAAGGAGTGAGTCATGAAAAAGTTAGTTGCGACAGCGCCTCGCGTAGCGGCGCTGGTGGAATATGAAGATCGTCCTGTTGCCGGGCATGAAGTAAAGATCCGCGCGCGTTTTGGTGCGCCGAAACACGGCACCGAAGTGGTCGACTTCAGAGCCGCGAGCCCGTTTATTGATGAGGAATTTAATGCGGAGTGGCAGCTGTTCACCCCGCGGGAAGAGGGGGCGGCGCGCGGTATTGAGTTCGGTAAATTCCAGTTGGGCAACATGATCGTCGGCGACATTATTGAATGCGGTGCCGACGTGACGGAATACCAGACGGGCGATCGCGTGTGCTGCTACGGCCCGCTGCAGGAAACCGTCATTGTCAATGCCGTTAATAACTACAAGCTGCGCAAAATGCCGCAGGGTGCCTCCTGGAAAAACGCGGTCTGCTATGACCCGGCGCAGTTCGCGATGAGCGGCGTGCGTGATGCCAACGTTCGGGTAGGGGATTTTGTGGTGGTTGTCGGGCTGGGGGCAATTGGGCAGATTGCGATTCAGCTGGCGAAAAAGGCCGGAGCGTCCGTTGTGATTGGCGTAGATCCTATCGAACACCGCTGTGAAATTGCCCGTCGTCATGGTGCGGACGCCTGCCTTAATCCGATCGGTACGGATGTTGGCCTGGAAATTAAAAAGCTGACCGGCAAGCAGGGCGCGGACGTGATTATTGAAACCAGCGGCTTTGCCGACGCGCTGCAGTCCGCGCTGCGCGGGCTCGCGTACGGCGGCACCATCTCCTACGTTGCCTTCGCTAAACCTTTTGCGGAGGGCTTCAACCTCGGGCGGGAAGCACATTTCAATAACGCGAAGATAGTCTTTTCCCGCGCCTGCAGTGAGCCAAACCCGGATTACCCGCGCTGGAGCCGCAAGCGTATCGAAGAAACCTGTTGGGAATTGCTGATGAACGGCTATCTCAACTGCGAGGATCTTATCGATCCGGTGGTTACCTTTACCACCAGCGCGGAGAGCTACATGAAGTATGTCGACCAGCACCCGGAACTGAGTATCAAAATGGGCGTCACTTTTTAAGCTAAGGAGAGCAACAATGAAAATCGCAACGCAAAACCAGGCCTTTTTCCCCGCCCCAATTCTGGAAAAATTCGAGTACATCAAAGCGATGGGGTTCGACGGCTATGAGATTGACGGCAAACTGCTGGTGGAGAATCTCGACGAGGTAAAAGCCGCCATCAAAGCAACGGGCCTGCCGGTTACCACCGCCTGCGGTGGCTACGACGGCTGGATTGGCGACTTCATCGAAGAGCGTCGCCTGAACGGATTGCAGCAGATTGAACGCATTCTTGAAGCGCTTGCTGAGGTGGGGGGAAAAGGGATTATCGTCCCCGCGGCATGGGGCATGTTCACCTTCCGCCTGCCGCCGATGACCTCGCCGCGCAGCCTGGACGGCGATCGCAAAGCGGTGAGCGCATCATTGCGCTGGCTGGATGAGGTTGCGGCACGCACTGGTACTACCGTTTATCTGGAGCCACTAAATCGCTATCAGGATCACATGATCAACACTTTGGCGGACGCGCGGCGTTACATCGAAGAAAACGCGCTCAGGCACGTGCAGATCATCGGCGACTTTTACCACATGAACATCGAAGAAGATTCGCTGACGGACGCGCTGCACAACAACCGCGATCTGCTTGGACACGTCCATATTGCCGACAATCATCGCTACCAGCCGGGCAGCGGCTGCCTTGATTTCGCCGCTTTGTTCGACCAGTTGCGTGCAGACAATTACCAGGGCTACGTGGTCTATGAATGTCGTGTGCGCGCAGGCGATCCGGCTCAGGCTTATCAGGATTCACTTACCTATTTGCGTGAATGCTAAGGATGACCTGCGTGATGAGTGCTTCAACATCTTTGCCTCTGCGCGTCGCCATTATTGGCGCCGGGCAGGTCGCAGACAAAGTGCATGCCTCGTATTACGCCACACGCAGTGATGTTCAAATGGTGGCCGTCATGGACAGCCGCCTTGAACAGGCTCAGACGTTTGCCGAACGCCATGCTATTCGCTCTGCATGGCACGACATACACGAGATGCTGCGGGTGGTTAAGCCGGATGTGGTGAGCGTCTGTTCACCAAACCGGTTCCATTTTGAACATGTCATGGCGGCACTGGAAGCCGGGTGTCATGTGATGTGTGAAAAGCCGCCAGCCATGACGCCACAGCAGGCTGATGAAATGCGGGTAGCGGCCCGCAGGGCGGGGAAAGTGCTGGCGTATGATTTTCATCATCGCTTTGCCCTCGACACGCAGCTGCTGCGTGAGGCCGTGCAGAACGGCACGCTGGGCGAAATCTACGTGACGACGGCGCAAGCCCTGCGTCGCTGCGGTGTGCCGGGCTGGGGCGTCTTTACCAATAAGTCGTTACAGGGTGGTGGGCCGCTGATTGATATCGGTATTCATATGCTGGATGCCGCGATGTACGTCTTAGGATTCCCGGCGGTGAAACGCGTGACGGCACACAGCTTCCAGAAGATCGGTAATCATAAAAACAACGGTCAGTTCGGCGAGTGGGACCCCGCTCAGTTTACCGTTGAAGATGCGCTCTTTGGCACGATTGAATTCTGTAACGGCGGCATTCTGCGTCTGGATACGTCGTTTGCGCTTAATATCCGCGAGCAGTCCATCATGAATGTTTCATTCTGCGGTGAGAAAGCGGGGGCCACGCTGTTCCCGATGCATGTCTACACGGATGAGGCAGGGGTTTTGCAGACCCTTATGCAGCGTGAAGAGGCGGATGACCAGCGCCATTTACGCAGCATGGAGGCTTTTGTTCGTCACGTTATGGGAGAGCCGGTGATGATCGCCGACGCAGAGCAAGGGCTGGTGATCCAGCAGCTGGTCGCCGCCTTGTATGAGGCGGCGGAAACAGGGGAAAGCGTAACGTTATGCTGAACCTGTCTTCTTTAACCGATCCGGGTTTTTGCCCGCATAGCCTGAATAAATATGCCTCCATTATGGCCTGCGGCAACGGCTACATGGGCATCCGCGCGACCCATGAGGAAGCCTATACCCAGCAAACGCGCGGGATGTACCTCGCGGGCCTTTATCATCAGGCTGGGCGCAACGAGACTAACGAACTGGTCAACCTTCCCGATGTCATTGGAACTGAAATCGAACTGGATGGGGTGAATTTTACTCTCTTGTCCGGTGAGACGGTGACCTGGCAGCGAGAACTGAATTTCGCCAATGGCGAGCTGCGCCGCAGCGTTCTGTGGTGTTCGCCGGAAGGGAAGCACTACCGTCTGGAGAGCCGACGATTTGTATCGCTGGATCAGCTGCCGCTAATGGCGATGCAGCTGTCGATCACACCGCTCGATGCGCCTGCGCAGGTTGTGTTGAAGACCGGTATTGACGCGACGCAGACGAACAGCGGCAGACAGCACCTGGACGAAGCTTCCGTAAGAGTCTTCGACCAGCACGTTATGCAGGGCGTGTATGAAACGCAGGATCGCGCAGCTGACGTGGCGATCTCCGCATTTTGTCGTCTCTCGGCTGACAGCGATAGCTGCTTCACCGCAAAGAATCGACGCGTATCGGTGCATCACTCCCTGACCGTACCGCAGGGTGACACTGTCACGCTTGAAAAACTGGTTTGGATCGTTCATCGCAGCGACAAAGCGCTTTCACAGGAAACGTTCGCGCGCGGTGCGCTGGCCGACCTCAAGGCTTGCGCGGCAAGAGGCTATGCGGCTTTGCTCGACAGCACCGCACGCGCCTGGGAAACCGTCTGGCAAGACTGCCGGGTATGGATTGACTCCCCGCATGCGCAGGATCAGTTGGCGCTGGACTATGCTGTCTGGCATCTGACGGCCATGACGCCCGCCCATGATGAGCGAAGCAGCATTGCGGCGAAGGGGTTGACCGGGGAAGGCTACAAGGGTCACGTATTCTGGGATACCGAAATCTTTATGCTGCCTTTCCACCTGTTCACGCGTCCGCAGGTCGCCCGCAACCTGCTGCGCTATCGCTGGCATAACCTGCCTGGCGCGCGTGAAAAAGCCCGCCGCAACGGCTGGCCGGGGGCGTTATTCCCGTGGGAAAGTGCCGCCAGCGGTCAGGAAGAGACGCCGGAATTTGCGGCGATCAATATCCGGACGGGCTTGCGCCAGAAGGTGGCCTCGGCGCTCGCTGAACACCACATTGTGGCGGACATCGCCTGGGCCGTCGTCGCCTACTGGCAGGCGACGCATGACGATGAATTTATGCGCAATGAAGGGCTGTCGTTACTCATGGAAACCGCATCGTTCTGGATGGGGCGGGCGACGGAAGTGAATGGGCGGCTGGAAATTCATGATGCGATCGGGCCGGATGAATACACGGAGCACGTTAATAACAACGCCTACACCAACTATATGGCCTGGGAAAACGTGGCCAGCGCATGCCAGTTCATGTCGCGGTTTGAGCGCAATGACGCGCGCTTTACGGAAAATGCTAACCGCTTCCTGACGCGTTTATGGCTCCCCGAAGCTAATGCAGATGGCGTAGTGCCGCAGGATGACAGCTTCATGGCTAAACCGGCCATCGATTTGAGTCGCTATAAAGCGCAAGCCGGGAAACAGACCATTTTGCTGGACTACTCGCGTGCGGAGGTCAATGAGATGCAGATCCTCAAGCAGGCTGATGTCGTGATGCTCAACTACCTGCTGCCGGAGCGTTTTACGCCAGAGCAATGTGCCGCCAGCCTCGCGTTCTACGAGCCGCGAACCATTCACGATTCTTCCCTGAGCAAAGCCATCCATGGGATTGTCTCCGCTCGTTGCGGAGAGATTGAAAGCGCATATGCCTTCTGGCGGGAGGGTATCGCGATCGATTTGGGCGACGATCCGCACAGCAGCGATGACGGCATTCACGCTGCCGCGACGGGGGCGATTTGGTCCGGCGTGATACAGGGATTTGCCGGTTTACAGATAATCGACGGGGCGTTACATCTTGCTCCTGCGATGCCGCTGCACTGGAAAAAATTCGCATTCCCCCTGCGCTGGCGGGATGCGCGCATGCTATTTACCTTTGAAAACAAGGCGCTAACGATCGAAACCACGTCGCCCGTCAGCTTAACGCTGTGGGGAAAAGCGGTAATGACATCGGGGCGGCAGGTCTGGTCAATGAAGGATTTTCTTACGCCTGTTAATGGGACCGCTACCACGGAGGTGAGTGACGATGCTTAAAGCGGTTATTTTCGATCTGGATGGCGTCATCACCGATACCGCGCACCTGCATTTTTTGGCATGGCGTTCTGTGGCGCAGGAGATGGGTATCACCTTTGATGAGGCCTTTAACGAGCAGCTCAAGGGGATAAGCCGTATGGACTCTCTGCTGCGCATCCTTCGTCACGGCGGGAAAGAGGGCATGTTCAGCGATAAGCAGTGTCTGGCTCTCGCCAGTAAAAAGAACGAACGCTATGTCCAGTCGCTGGCTTCGCTAACCCAGCAATCCGTTCTTCCTGGCATCGGCAAGGTGCTGGCGGAGATTAGGGCGGCGAACGTCAAGATTGGGCTGGCGTCTGTTTCTCTGAACGCCCCTAAGATTTTGCACGCGCTGGGTATCCATCAGGCTTTTGATTATTGCGTCGATGCATCGCGCATTGTCTGCTCAAAACCGGATCCAGAAATATTTCTGACTGCCTGCGCTGGTTTGCATGTTCATCCCGAGCAGGCCATCGGTATTGAAGATGCCGTAGCGGGCGTTGAGGCTATCAACGCGGCAGGGATGTTGTCGGTGGGAATTGGGGCGGACCTGAAGCACGCGGGACTACAACTTCATTCAACGCGGGAACTGACCTGGAAATGCCTGACGGATTTTTGGGCGTCTCGATCAGAACTGAAAAGGAACTAACAATGGCTCAACTCTCCCTGAAGCACATTCAGAAAATCTACGATAACCAGGTCCACGTGGTTAAGGATTTCAATCTCGAGATTGAGGATAAGGAATTCATTGTTTTCGTGGGGCCATCAGGCTGCGGCAAATCGACAACGTTGCGCATGATCGCCGGGCTGGAGGAGATCAGCGGCGGCGAGCTGATCATTGACGGCGTCTGCATGAACGACGTGCCCGCAAAGTCACGCGACATCGCTATGGTTTTCCAGAACTACGCGCTCTATCCGCACATGACGGTCTACGACAACATGGCGTTTGGCCTCAGGATGCAAAAAATAGCGCCGGCAATTATTGAAGAGCGCGTGAGCTGGGCGGCACAGATCCTCGGTCTGCGCGAGTACCTCAAGCGCAAGCCTGGCGCCCTGTCCGGCGGCCAGCGCCAGCGCGTGGCTTTAGGGAGGGCGATCGTCCGTGAAGCCGGTGTGTTCCTGATGGATGAACCGCTCTCCAACCTTGACGCCAAACTGCGCGTACAGATGCGGGCAGAAATCAGCAAGCTTCATCACAAGCTTAATACCACGATGATTTACGTCACCCACGATCAGACGGAGGCCATGACGATGGCAACCCGCATCGTGATCCTCAAAGATGGCTTCATTCAGCAGGTTGGGGCGCCTAAGCAGGTTTATAACGAGCCCGCAAACATGTTTGTGGCAGGTTTTATCGGCTCGCCGTCCATGAACTTTATCCGTGGGGCAATCGACGATCGCTTCTTCGTGACGGAAACGCTGCGTCTGGAGATCCCCGAGGGTATGCTCGCTGTGCTGAACGCCAGAGGATACCAGCGTAAAGCCGTAGTGTTCGGGGTCCGTCCGGAGGATATTTTAACCCCACAAGCTGAAGGCGAGAATATTGCGGCAAAAGTCAGCGTCGCGGAGCTGACGGGGGCCGAATTTATGCTCTATGCCACCGTTGGAGGACATGAAGTGGTCGTACGCGCCGGGGCAGCGAATGACTATGCGGCAGGCGATACTATTACGATCCAGTTCGATATGAATAAGTGCCATTTCTTCGACGCGGAAACTGAAGCGGCTATTAGATAAGAAAGGTGTTCGCCGGAAATATCTATTTCCGGTTTTTTTGTTTGTTAATTATAAAGGGAATATTTTAATGAGTACTCTACTAAAAAGTGCTGCGCTCGTGCTGTGCGCAGGGGTTAGCTGCGCGCAAGCATCAGAAACAGCAAAACACTGGGACTTTAATATTGGTGCCATGTATGAAATTGAAAACGTCGAAGGTCAGGGCGACGATAAAGATGGATTATATGAACCTTCCGTCTGGTTCAATGCGACATGGGATGCCTGGACAATCTCAATGGCTATGTATCAGGAGGGGCCGGTTGACTACAGCAGTATGACCCGAGGGACCTATTTTGATCGCCCTGAATTAGAATTACGCTATCGCTTTATTGGCACCGACGACTTTACGTTTGGGCTGACCGGAGGCTTCCGCAACTATGGTTATCATTTTAAAGATGAGCAGGGTGCCAAAGACGGAAGTGCAAATATGCAGCGCTACAAAGTACAGCCTGACTGGGATATTAAATTAACCGACGACTGGCGTTTTGGCGGCTGGTTTGCGATGTATCAGTTTGCAAACGATCTGGAAAAAACCGGCTATTCCGACAGCCGCGTCGAAACGGAAACCGGCTTTACGTGGACCATTAACGAAACCTTCGCGGCTAAAGTGAATTACTATTTAGAGCGTGGATTCAATATGGACAGTTCCCGTAATAACGGTGAGTTTTCCACGCAGGAAATTCGCGCATACCTGCCTGTGTCATTAGGCCAGACGACGCTTACGCCTTATACCCGCCTTGGGCTTGACCGCTGGTCAAACTGGGACTGGCAGGACGATCCGGAGCGTGAAGGCCACGACTTCAACCGCCTTGGGCTTCTTTATGCGTATGATTTCAACAATGGTTTATCCATGACGCTGGAATACGCCTACGAGTGGGAAAACCACGATGAAGGCGACAACGACCGCTTCCACTATGCGGGCGTTGGCGTGAACTACGCGTTCTGATAAGCAGTTAGCCGGGGGCGAGGGCCCCCGGGTTTAGCGAAGAGCGTCGGCAAACGTAAAATGGGTCTCAACCAGCACCTTATGCTGAGCGGGTTTACCCGCAATGCGCTTGAAGAGCAGGTCACAACTCTCTTCGCCCAACCTGCGCGTTGGGATATCAAACCCACCCGGCGCGGGCGTCAGGATGAGAGACAGCATCGGATCGCTGTACCCTGCAATAGCAACGTGTTCAGGGATCATCAGATTTAGCTCGTCCGCAGCACGATAGAGGCTGAGTAACTTCATACTGTCGGTGGCAAAGACCGCATCGGGCGGTGTCGCCGAGGAGAGCAGCTGAATCGCCGCCGTCAGCGCGCTCTCGTGGGTATATCCACCGTCAATGATCCAGTCGTCGTTAATGGCAATATTGTGCTTTTGCAGGCTGTATTTATAGCCCGCCAGGCGGTCAATAGAAACGTGGTAATCCAGCGGGGCATGCATGCAGGCAATTTTGCAGCGTCCGTTGGCAATGAAGTTATCGGTCAGCGTGGCGCTGTCATGGAAATTATCGGTATCTACCGAGTAAATATTCTGAAATTCGCCTTCAACTTTACCGATGACAACGACCGGTACGCCGTAAGCGTCGAGTCGCGAGAAAAAGGATTCATTCGCCGGTGAGCTCAGCATGATGATCCCTTTGATCATTTTCTGTTTTATTTTACTTTCACACTTCAGTAAATCGTCTTCACTGCTTTTCGACGTTTGTAAAATAACGTCAAAACCTTCCTCTTCTGCTTTTGCCGTAATGGCATGAAGCACGTCAGAGAAAAAAGGATTACCTGCCGTGGTTTTCGTGGAGCGGGTCGAAATAACCATAATGGCATCGAAGCCAGAAGAGGTCAGGGCGCGGGCCAGCTTATTTGGTTGATAATTTAATTCTTCAATCGCCTTCAACACTTTTTCACGCGCTTCAGGGGAAATATTGGTTTGCTTATTCAGAACGCGTGACACGGTTGATTTTGAAACGCCAGCAACACGTGCAATATCATAGATGGTGGGTGACATACACCTTACTCACTCCAGACGGACAGCAATGGCGTTCATCTTACTGGAGAGAAAACGGCAATAGCAATAATTAAGAATTGATAATCAACGATCTGCCCCAATTTACTGTATTCTGAAGCGAGTCATTCCAGGCTTCGAGACAATGAAGGACGGCGATGAAGCGACTTAAAAACGAACTTAATTCTCTGGTGAACCGTGGCGTCGATCGTCATCTGCGTCTGGCGGTAACGGGACTGAGCCGCAGCGGTAAGACGGCGTTTATCACGGCAATGGTCAACCAGCTGCTCAATCTGCATTCCGGGGCGCGTTTGCCGCTGTTGAGCGCAGTGCGGGAAGAGCGCCTTCTGGGCGTTAAGCGCGTGCCGCAACGCGACTTTGGTATTCCGCGCTTTACCTACGATGAAGGTCTGGCACAGCTTTACGGCGATCCGCCCGCCTGGCCGACGCCTACCCGTGGCGTAAGCGAAATTCGCCTCGCGCTGCGCTTCCGCTCAAATGAATCCCTGGTGCGCCACTTCAAAGATACCTCCACGCTTTATCTTGAAATTGTGGATTATCCCGGAGAGTGGCTGCTTGATTTGCCTATGCTGGCGCAGGACTATCTTACCTGGTCACGGCAGATGACCGGCCTGTTGCAGGGGCAACGTGCAGAGTGGTCGATGAAATGGCGGCAGCTTTGTGAAGGCCTGGATCCGCTTGCGCCTGCGGATGAAAACCGGCTGGCGGCCATTGCGGAGGCATGGACGGCGTATCTTCACCAATGTAAACAGGAAGGGCTGCATTTCATCCAGCCGGGGCGGTTTGTCCTGCCAGGGGATCTGGCGGGTGCGCCAGCGCTGCAGTTTTTCCCGTGGCCGGATGTCGACGGTATCGGCGAGTCAAAGCTGGCGCAGGCAGATAAACATACCAACGCGGGAATGCTGCGCGAGCGCTATCACTATTACTGCGAAAAAGTGGTGAAGGGCTTCTACAAAAACCACTTCTTACGCTTTGACCGACAGATTGTTCTGGTGGATTGCCTGCAGCCGCTCAACAGCGGGCCGCAGGCATTCAACGACATGCGCCTCGCGCTCACGCAGCTGATGCAGAGCTTTCACTACGGGCAGCGCACCTTATTCCGTCGGCTTTTCTCACCGGTGATAGACAAGCTGCTGTTCGCTGCCACCAAGGCCGACCACGTGACGGTCGATCAGCATGCCAATATGGTATCGCTGCTCCAGCAGCTGGTGCAGGACGCCTGGCAGAATGCCGCGTTTGAAGGCATCAGTATGGATTGCCTTGGGCTGGCATCCGTGCAGGCAACGCAGAGCGGCCTGATTGACGTTAACGGCGAGAAAATCCCGGCACTGCGCGGCCATCGTCTCAGCGACGGTGAGCCGCTGACGGTCTATCCGGGAGAAGTGCCGGCGCGCCTGCCGGGGCAGGCGTTCTGGCAGAATCAGGGCTTCCAGTTTGAAGCCTTCCGCCCGCAAACGATGAATGTGGATCAGCCTTTACCGCATATTCGTCTGGATGCGGCGCTGGAGTTTTTAATAGGAGATAAACTGCGATGACGGAACCGTTAAAACCGCGCATTGACTTTACCGGGACGCTTGAGAAAGAGCGGCAGGAGGCGTTTAAAACGGCTCAGACCTTCAGCGGCCCGCAGGCGGAAAACTTCTCTCCCGCAGTGGCCGACGAGCTGATTGTTGAGGATGGCCCGGCAGAAGCGGTTGTCGACGCCGCCCTGCGTCCGAAGCGCAGCCTGTGGCGCAAAATGGTCAGCGCCGGGCTGGTGCTGTTTGGCGTCAGCGTGGTGGGACAGGGCGTGCAGTGGGCGGTCAATGCCTGGCAAACGCAGGATTGGGTTGCCATGGGCGGTTGTGCTGCAGGTGCGCTGATCGTTGGGGCTGGCGTAGGGTCGGTAGCAACAGAGTGGCGGCGCCTGTGGCGGCTTCGACAGCGCGCGCATGAGCGTGACGAAGCGCGGGATCTGTTACACAGCCACGCCACCGGCAAGGGGCGGGCATTTTGTGAAAAGCTTGCCGCTCAGGCAGGGCTGGACCAGTCGCATCCTGCGCTTCAGCGCTGGTATGCCGCTATTCATGAAACGCAGAATGACCGGGAAGTGGTGACGCTCTATTCTCATATCGTCCAGCCGGTACTGGATACGCAGGCGCGTCGGGAAATCAGCCGCTCCGCCGCTGAATCCACGTTAATGATTGCCATCAGCCCGCTGGCGCTGGTGGACATGGCCTTTATCGCCTGGCGCAACCTGCGCCTGATCAATCGTATCGCAAACCTGTATGGCATTGAGCTTGGCTACTACAGCCGCCTGCGCCTGTTCAAGCTGGTTTTGCTGAATATCGCGTTTGCCGGGGCCAGCGAGCTGGTGCGTGAAGTCGGCATGGACTGGATGTCGCAGGATATCGCTGCGCGTCTGTCCGCTCGCGCGGCCCAGGGGATTGGTGCCGGATTACTCACCGCGCGGTTGGGCATCAAGGCGATGGAGGTGTGCCGTCCTCTGCCGTGGATTGACGGCGATAAGCCACGGCTGGGCGATTTCCGCCGCGAGTTAATCGGCCAGCTCAAAGAGACGCTCAATAAAAAACCGACTCAGTAAACGATTTGTTTACTATTCGTGCTGGCTGTCAATATTTGTTGACAGCCACCTTCCCGAACACCGTGATCTGACATATCATTTTAGCGTTAATGGCTTAAACGGTGAATTTCCCATGCGTCTGGAAGTCTTTTGTGAAGACCGTCTCGGTCTGACCCGCGAGTTACTCGATCTTCTTGTTTTACGTAGCATTGATTTACGTGGCATCGAGATTGACCCTGTCGGGCGAATTTACCTCAATTTTGCCGAAATTGAATTTAATACCTTCAGCAGCCTGATGGCGGAAATCCGCCGTATCGCTGGCGTTACGGATGTACGCACCATTCCCTGGATGCCGTCCGAGCGCGAGCACCTGGCGCTAAGCGCACTGCTGGAAGCCATGCCGGAGCCTTTCCTGTCTCTGGATCTGAAAAGCAAAGTCGAGCGCGTTAACCAGGCGAGCTGCCAGCTTTTTGCGCAAAGCCAGGAAAAGCTCAGTCATCACCACGCGACGCAGCTCATCCCCGGCTTTAACTTCCAGCGCTGGCTGGACAGCAATCCGCAGAATACCCTTAGCGAACATGTCGTGATTAACGGGCAAAATTTCCTGATGGAAATTACGCCGGTGTACCTGAAAGGCGAGAATGACGCCCGGGTGCTGACCGGGGCCGTGATCATGCTGCGCTCGACCGTACGCATGGGTCGTCAGCTGCAGAATCTCTCCAGCCAGGACGTTGGGGCATTCAGCCAGATTATTGCCGTCAGCCCGAAAATGCGCCACGTGGTCGATCAGGCCCGCAAGCTTGCCAACTTAACCGCGCCGCTGCTGATCACCGGCGATACGGGCACGGGCAAAGATCTGCTGGCTCACGCGGTGCACCTGGCAAGCCCGCGTGCCGCAAAACCGTATCTGGCATTGAACTGCGCCTCCATCCCTGAAGATGCCGTTGAAAGCGAACTCTTTGGCCATGCGCCGGAAGGTAAGAAGGGCTTCTTCGAACAGGCGACGGGCGGGTCTGTACTGCTTGACGAGATCGGTGAGATGTCGCCGCGTATGCAGGCCAAGCTGCTGCGTTTCCTCAACGACGGTACCTTCCGTCGGGTTGGCGAGGATCATGAAGTCCACGTTGATGTACGCGTCATCTGCGCCACCCAGAAAAACCTGGTCGAGCTGGTGCAGAAAGGCGAATTCCGCGAGGATCTTTATTACCGCCTGAACGTGTTGACGCTTAACATTCCGCCGCTGCGCGATTGCCCTCAGGACATCATGCCGCTGACGGAGCTGTTTGTGGCGCGTTTCGCCGATGAACAGGGCGTGCCGCGTCCGAAACTCTCCGCCGATCTCGGTACGGTGCTCACGCGCTACGGCTGGCCGGGGAATATCCGTCAGCTCAAGAATGCCGTGTACCGTGCGTTGACGCAGCTGGAAGGGTACGAACTGCGACCGCAGGATATTCTGCTGCCGGACTACGATGCCGGAACGGTGTCGGTGGGTGAGGAAGCGATGGAAGGGTCGCTGGATGATATCACCAGCCGTTTTGAGCGCTCCGTGCTGACTCAGCTTTATCGTAGCTATCCCAGCACCCGCAAGCTGGCTAAACGCCTTGGCGTATCGCACACCGCGATTGCGAATAAGCTGCGCGAATATGGGCTGAACCAGAAGAAGGGTGAAGACTAAATAAAAAAAGCCTCTTTGCAGAGGCTTTTTTTATGCGATTACGCTTTCAGCGCATCCAGCGCGGCGGTGTAATCCGGCTCGGTGGTGATTTCGTTCACCAGCTCGCTGAACACCACGCTGTCGTTTTCGTCGATAACCAGAACGGCACGCGCGGCCAGGCCCTTCAGGGCCCCTTCAGAAATGCCAACGCCGTACTTCTCCAGGAAATCAGCGTTGCGCAGGGTAGACAGGGTGATGACGTTGCTCAGGCCTTCGGCACCGCAGAAGCGAGACTGGGCAAACGGCAGGTCAGCAGAAATGCACAGCACCACGGTGTTGTCCATTTCAGTTGCCAGCTGGTTGAATTTACGCACGGAAGCGGCGCAGACGCCGGTGTCGATGCTTGGGAAAATGTTCAGGACTTTGCGTTTGCCAGCAAACTGGCCCAATGTGACGTCAGACAGATCTTTAGCCACCAGAGTAAAAGCCTGTGCCTTGCTACCAGCCTGAGGAATGGAACCTGCAACAGCAACCGGGTTGCCCTGGAAATGAACGAGTTGTGACATAGATATCTTCCTGTTTACATATAGTTAACGTCGGGGCTAGTGTATGCCATCCGCAGTTAGCACGGCAAACCAATTTTTATGCCTTACCGGGCCGCAAGGAGTCAGTGATGAGAAGCGTTAAGGTCTATGAAGAAGCCTGGCCATTACATACCCCGTTCGTCATCTCGCGCGGCAGCCGGAGCGAGGCAGGCGTGGTCGTGGTGGAAATCGAAGAAGACGGCGTAAAAGGCGTGGGGGAATGTACGCCGTATCCCCGTTACGGTGAAAGTCTGGCTTCCGTAATGGCCCAAATCATGACTCTGGTTCCAGCCCTGCAAACGGGGCTTTCACGCGAGGCGCTGCAGCAGCGCTTACCGGCAGGAGCGGCTCGTAACGCAATTGACTCTGCGCTCTGGAGCCTGGAGGCGGCCGCGCGGCAAACATCCTTACCTGTGGTGGTCGGCGTAACCTTGCCCGCCTCGGTAGTCACTGCGCAAACGGTGGTGATCGGTGAGCCAGAGCAGATGGCAGCCAGTGCCAAAGCCCTGTATGAAGCAGGTGCCAGGTTGTTGAAGGTTAAGCTCGACGACCACTTAATCACTGAACGTATGGTTGCCATTCGCTCGGCCGTTCCCGCGGCCACGCTGATTGTGGATGCAAACGAGTCGTGGCATCCCGAAGGGCTGGCGGCGCGTTGCCAGCTTTTAGCGGATCTGGGCGTGGCCATGCTGGAGCAACCGTTACCCGCAGACGATGATGCGGCGCTGAAAAACTTTATCCATCCGCTGCCGATATGCGCAGATGAAAGCTGCCATACCCGCGAGAGCCTGGCTGGTTTAGCAGGCAGCTACGATATGGTTAATATCAAGCTCGACAAAACCGGCGGCCTGACGGAGGCGCTGGCCCTGGCGGAAGACGCGCGGGCGCAGGGGTTTTCACTGATGCTGGGATGCATGCTCTGTACATCCCGGGCGATCAATGCGGCATTGCCGCTGGTTAATCAGGTGAGTTTTGCCGATCTGGACGGCCCGACCTGGCTGGCCGTGGATGTTTCACCCGCGCTGAACTTTACCAGCGGTACGCTTCATCTCTGAGGCTGCCAGCGCAGCAGTTCCACCATCGCCTCGAGGTATTTTTCGCTCGCCTCATCGGAGGAAATAGGGGGGAATTCTGCCGTGATGCAGTGCAGATCCAGATCGGCGCACCAGCTTCCAAACGAACCGGGGGTCTCATACCCGACGCTGGTCACGAGCGGCAGGGCGAAAGCATCCGCCAGCCACTGTCCCAGCGCGGTGCGGCGCGGATCTTCAATACAGGCCAGCGGATCGTGGAAGGAGACAACCCAGGCGGGATGGATCTTATGGATAAGCTGGCAAAGCGCCTGCGTTTCTGGCTCTGAGCCTGGCTTTTCTCCGGTCAGCAGGACGACGTCTCGTTCTTCAGCCGAGCTGTTCCAGCGATACACGGTTTCCCCCGCGCGCCAGTTTGCCGCCGGAAAATTACGGTTTAAGTCGATCCCCCTCGCATTTGCCCGCAGCCCAAGCTGACAGCCGTCCGGGTTTACGGTCAAAATCACATGATGTCGACGCAGTGCCGGGGCGAGCGTTCGCAGCGCGCAGGAGAGGGTGACAACGGATGAATTTTCATCGCCGTGGGTGCCGGCAATAATCAGGCCGCTGTCTCTGTCGGCGTCAGGGGCCGGAAACCAAATCAGGGGCGCGCCCAAAAATGACTTTCCGTAGTGTTCGGTGCCTGGCGGAAATGCGCCACGTTCCGTTCTTGGTCGGGTGAGAGCCATAGGAAATCCTGATAAAGAAGTGTCTACTGGCAGTGTTGTGCAAAACTCGCGGTTAATCAAATAGTTTCATTAAGGGCGGAGAGTTGTCAGATATCAACTTTACGGACTAAGGTATTTGCATTTCGCCTTTTCAAAACAAATAATTACGCATCTGCGTTTTACCGACTTCTTAAGGGGATCTCATGAAGCATCCTGTTTCGCTACTTTTCTCTGCGCTCTGCCTGTGCGGGCTATCTTCCCTCTCTTTTGCTGCTGATGTTCCACAAGGCACCGTGCTGGCGCAAAAGCAGGAGCTGGTCAGGCACATTAAAGATGAACCGGCTACGCTCGATCCGGCAAAAGCCGTGGGGCTTCCGGAGATTCAGGTGATCCGCGATCTCTTTGAAGGGCTGGTTAATCAGAACGAGAAAGGGGAAATCGTGCCGGGCGTGGCGACGCGCTGGCAGAGTAACGATAACCGTGCCTGGACCTTCACGCTGCGCGACAACGCGAAATGGTCCGACGGTACGCCCGTCACCGCACTAGATTTTGTCTACAGCTGGCAGCGTCTGGTTGACCCTAAAACGACGTCTCCCTTTGCCTGGTTTGCGGCGCTAGCGGGTATCAGCAACGCGCAGGCGATTATTGACGGGAAAGCGACGCCCGAGACGCTGGGCGTTACGGCGGTTGATGCCAAAACCTTGCGCGTTCAGCTGGATAAACCGCTGCCGTGGTTTAGTAACCTGACGGCCAACTTTGCGTTTTATCCGGTGCAGAAAGCTAACGTTGAGAGCGGCAAAGAGTGGACTCGCCCGGGGGCGCTGGTTGGAAATGGCGCTTACGTACTCAAGGATCGCGTGGTGAATGAAAAGCTGGTCGTAGAGCCGAACGCTCACTACTGGGACAACGCAAAAACCGTTCTGAAAAAAGTGACGTTTATACCGATCAACCAGGAATCTTCAGCAACCAAACGCTACCTGGCGGGTGATATTGATATCACCGAATCGTTCCCGAAAAATATGTATCAAAAATTACTCAAAGATATTCCAGGCCAGGTCTATACGCCGCCGCAGCTGGGAACCTACTACTATGCCTTTAACACGCAAAAAGGCCCAACGGCAGATGCGCGAGTCCGTCTGGCGCTGAGTATGACCATCGATCGCCGTATTATGGCGGATAAAGTGTTAGGTACTGGGGAGAAGCCTGCATGGCACTTTACCCCTGACGTGACGGCAGGCTTTACCCCAGAGCCGTCACCGTTTGAGCAAATGTCGCAGCAGGAGCTGAACGCGCAGGCGAAAACCTTGCTGCTGGCGGCGGGCTACGGTCCCCAGCGTCCGCTTAAGCTGACGTTGCTGTATAACACATCGGAAAACCATCAGAAGATCGCAATCGCCGTTGCATCGATGTGGAAGAAGAACCTGGGTGTCGACGTCAAGCTGCAGAATCAGGAGTGGAAAACCTACATCGATAGCCGTAACACCGGTAATTTTGATGTGATTCGCGCCTCATGGGTTGGCGATTACAATGAGCCGTCGACGTTCCTGTCGTTGCTGACCTCAACCCACAGCGGCAACATCTCCCGCTTCAACGATCCCGCCTACGACAAGATTATTCACCAGGCGACGCTCGAAACGACGGAAAAAGCGCGCAATACAGATTACAACATGGCCGAGAAGATCCTCGCCGAAAAAGCGCCAATCGCGCCAATCTATCAGTACACCAATGGCCGACTGATTAAACCCTGGGTAAAAGGGTATCCAATTAATAACCCGGAAGACGTGGCGTACAGCCGCACGATGTATATCGAAAGGCACTAAATACTCTGGCTGGCGCGATCCCGCGCCAGCTTCTTCCCCTCGTTATCAAATATCACCGTCCAATATAGGACGGTGACAAGCCAGATTTACTATCTATAATTTCTATAGCACTCCCTTAGCCTGACTCTTATTTATTCATATCTACTTCCACTCTCCGGCCGACGCTGTCAATACCAGGGCTGACGGTGTTGTTTAAATTTTGTCGTTTATTACTTGCTAACTTTTTGTTGCCTAAGGGAAAGGCCTGCCTTATTTCATTGCTTTTTTGACGAGGGGTTTATGTATTTTATCAATCGAATATTAAAATATAGTCCGATGTGTTTGTCGGTCGTGGCTGCTCACGCCTGGGCAGCTAATTGCTCGGGGGCGGATAATATTATCTGCACTGAGAAAGATTATGAGTCAGCAGCCAGTTACTATAAATATAATTATGATGGCGATCTTTCGCTGTCGTTTACTGACAGCGCGATAAGCGCACCGGGCGTTGCCATAAACGAAGGGGCAAGTACGTCCGGTGAAGCATCGCTGCAGGCGGATAATCTGACGACCTCTGCCGGTGGAATAGCGATAAGCGGCGGGGGCGTGGACGTCCAGCTCAATAACAGCACTATTGGCGGCGGCGCGGCGTCAGGTACGGCGCTCTCTGTCTCGCAGACGGCGCTGAATATGAACACGACCATCGCTATCACTGACTCAGCGTTAAATGGCGCCACCTTTGTGAATGAAGCTGACGGTAATGTGGTATTTTCCGCAGAGGATAGTGTTTTTTACGGAGAAATTCATATTCATGAAACCAACACCGCCTCGGGAGCTGACAATGATAAAACGACAAACGTGTCCCTGACTAACAGTACAATAGACACCTCCGGCGTTATTTCATCCTCGGAAAATTACCCTGTGTATGTCGAATCCGAAAAAGGCACGGTGAACGTGTTAATGGAGGAGGATACTATCATCCAGACGGGATCGCATAATGATGTGACGATTACGTCCGGAGCAGGAAATAATTCAGGAAGCGCCGTCAATGCCGAGATTGATAATTCGTCCCTAACCAATGGAATTAGCGCCAGCACCAGCAACCCCTACAGCAGTAGCACCGTGACGGTCAGGAACAGCTCTATTGCACAAAATACGCCTTCATGGGGAACCGCTATTGTGGCCTCCGCAGGCGAGACGGACAGTAAGTATTCCGGTAGCGGCAATGCCACCATTAATATTGAAAATAGCCAGATTAATGGCAATGTGGCCGCCGAAACGTTCGGCGGCGGAAGTTCTACGGTGTCGCTTAGCGATAATGCCGCCGTGAACGGTGACGTGTTGGCTATCGGGACGGAAAATAGCGTCAATATTGACGGCGCGATATTGAATGGCGATATCCAGTTTAGCACCAGCCATGACGATTCCTCCGCTACTACCAGCAGTACCGTCAACCTGGCGAATGCGCGTTATGACGGCAATATCGCCACCAATGACGGGAGCGCGGAAGATAATCTGACAATCAATATTAACAGCAACGCGGTCATTGGCGGAGACAGCGTCAATGACGCCATGCAAATCACCGGATTTGACACCGTTGGCGTCAATATTAACTATCTGGCCCCCTCGCTGGTGAACAGCGATGAGGCGAAATACTTCTATTTCAACAGCGGCGAAACGGTTGCCGTTCAGAATGGAACCTCCGGGACGCTTTCCCCGGTGCGCAGCGGATCTTACATTTACGACAACGTTAAATACGTTGCCACAGATGAAAGTGCTTCCCAGGCGGCAGGGCTGGACGGTTCAACATGGGCGGTGTCGTTTATTGACGATACGCCGGTGCCGGATGACAAGAGCAACGTCGTGAGTGATATTCAGGCAGCGCAGGCCGGGCTGGTCGCCAGCGACGATATGATCCATCGGGTGGCAGACGATATTACCGGCCATCTGGATATGCGCACCGGAGGAAGCAACGTCTGGCTGTCCGGACTGTACGCTGGCAGTAACCGCGAGGCGGGACAGACGAAGTATCAGAACGACATCAGCGGCGCTCAGTTCGGCGGGTATTTGAGCGTCGATTTAGCGAGCGGCGACTCTCTGACCGTCGGGGTGGCTAACGCCTGGCTGCATAACGCCCTGGATTTACAGAACAAGGACGGCCATAACAGTATCAACGGCACCTACTATAGCCTGTATGGCCGCTGGGAGCAGCCGAAAACCCGCGATATCCGCTGGTTCTCTGACGCCGTTGTCGCATGGGGAAATATGTCCTATAGCGCCTCAGGAAATGACGACTGGATCCGGGGACACGGAGACTATGATGGCAACACCTGGCTGTTGCAGGGGCGAGTGGGGGCAACGTTCGTTGCGAATCGTATTGAATTCCAGCCCTATACCACCCTGGGTTATGTAAACGTTAAGACAGACGGCTATAGCGACGGATACAGCGATATTGGCGACGGGAAGCAGACGAACTATTTTGCGGGCGGTGGCGTACGCATGATGACCCACGTAGCCGTGCCCGCTGTGCAGGACGTGAAGCCCTATCTGACGCTGGGGTACAACGCGCAGTTCGGCGGTTCTACCGAACTGAATACGGATGACTACTCATTCAGCGGAGAGGATCTCAACGGAGGAACCGCAGCGGCGGGCGTGATGGTGGACTTTACGCCGCGCTGGGCCGGAAAGGTGCAGGTCGCCACTGAATTTGGTCATGCGATTGACGCCGCTGTCGCGGGGGACGTGATGTTAAGCTATCGCTTCTAAGACTGAATATATGAAAAGCAGCCCGGTAATATTACCGGGCTTTTTTTATGTTTGCAGCCTAATTATATTGCGCTGAATATTTTGATGATTTTTTAAAATTAGCTATCCAATCCTGGATAGCTAATGTAGTGGCGTAAAGAACTGTAAGTGCTCATACTTAATTGCGGCGGTAGTTAAAGGTGATATTCCACCTGGTTTAATTCAGATGAATGCGAATTTATTCATCGCGGGCTCGTGCGTCTGAATTTTATGAAGCGAATAAAATGGAACTGAAATATTAACTTGAGGTATTTATGAAAAAGCAATTAGCAATAATGGTAGCAACGATGTTCACCGTTGGGATGGGGGCAGCACATGCGGTAGACGGTACGATTAATTTTACCGGTACGGTGACCGCGGATACCTGCACGATTGATATTAACGATCAGACTAATCCAACCCTGAATCTGGGTACGGTCAATACGGTCGATCTGGCAAAATCTGGCGATACGGGGCCTGCGACGAACTTCACGCTGAACCTGACGTCTTGCCCGACTACGGTCACGGCGGCCAGCGTCACCTTTAGCGGTAACCAGGATTCTACGATGAACACCGCGTTCACTAACGAAGCCATCGAGGGCGCGGCAACCAACGTTGGCGTACAGCTCTATGATGGGGCGAATACCGAGGTTTCACCGGATGAGGTTATCGACGTCACGTCAGCACTGACGCCAAACTCCGATGCCACCGCTTCCGAAGCGCATATTCCTTTTACCGCCCGCATGATCGCCGTGGGTGATGCGGCTTCGGCGGGTTCGCTGGTTTCTCACGCAGACTACACCATCAGCTATCAGTAATAAATCTGCTCAGGGAATACGTAAGAGCATGGATGCTCTGCTTTGGTGTCTGGAATAACAAGGGAAAACCCGATCCATGAGAAAGTCAGTTATTCATTGCCTGTTGGCGACATGCCTGGGTGTCGCGACATCTGCGCACGCCGGCGTCATTATTAGCGGTACGCGTCTTATTTACCATGGCGATAGCAATGAAGCCTCAATTCAGGTTAAAAGCGAAAATGAGGATAAATATCCCTATCTGATCCAGAGTTTTGTTGATGATAACGGGCCAAAAGGCGACCAGCCCAGCACAACGGGGAAATTACCTTTTACCGTTACGCCACCTTTATTTCGTCTGGAGCCCGGCACTGAAAATGGTATTCGCGTCATTAAGACCAGCGGCAATTTCCCGGCCGATCGCGAATCTGTTTATTGGCTGGATGTTAAAGCCATTCCGGCAAATAATCCTGCGGATAAAGGGAAGAATGTCCTGCGATTTTCGTTAAAGAACCGCATTAAGATTTTCTATCGTCCGGCAGGGCTCGGCGACCCAACGCAAAAAGAGTTCCAAAAAATCACGTTCAGGCGTAACGGCAATACGATCGCGGTCACCAACCCGACGCCCTGGTATTTGACCTTTTTCAACATGAGCGTGGGGGGAGTCAAGGTGAATACGGCCTTTACCATGGTTGCGCCGCATGGAAGTAAGGAATACTCCCTCCCGGCGGGCGCAATGGGCAAAGTCACCTGGCAGTATATCAATGATTATGGCTCTGCATCGCCAGTGATGGACGGGGGGGTGTAAATGCGTGAACCCTCAGCAAGCCCGCCGGGCAATAAAAGGAGGAGAGCATTTCGCCTGACGCCTCTCGCATGTGCATTACTGTTTATGCTGCAGGGGGTTGATAGGGTTCGGGCCGAAGACGAGTTCGATATGGCAGCCCTTGAAACCAGCGGGCCAAAACTCAACGTCGACCTCAGCAAATTTGCCAACACCGGGTCCGAACTGCCGGGCCGCTACCTTGTTGAGGTGTACATTAACCATCAGCTGATCGACTCGCGGGTGCTGGAGTTCGTACAGAACAAAAAGGGCCAGCTTACGCCGCTGCTTTCCGCCACGCTGCTGGAACAGTGGGGGGTAAAGGTCAGCGACATTCCCGGCCTGGCGGGAAAAACCAAAATAGATAACCTTGTCGACTATATTCCGGAAAGTCAGGTTACGCTGGATTTCAGCCAGATGCGGCTCAACCTGACGATTCCGCAGGCGAATGTTGATAGCGCCGCGCAGGGCTCCGTTAGCCCCTCGCTGTGGGACGAAGGCGTCCCGGCCCTGATCGTTGGCTACGATTTTAACGGCTCTAATACCTGGCGGGATGACGACGACAGCGGCGGCCATGAGGACAGCTATTTCTTAAATTTACACAGTGGTCTGAATCTGGGGGCATGGCGACTGCGAAACTACAGTACCTGGACCTACAGCAAAGCGCCGTCCGGAGACACCGGCGACGACCCGCAGAGCGCCGGCGATCGCGGGGACAGCAGTGAGAATCACTGGAACTCTATTAACACCTTTTTGCAGCGCGATATTCAGCGGCTGGACGGGGCGCTTACGATGGGGGACGCCACCACGCCCTCGGATGTCTACGATGGCTTTACGTTTCGCGGTATTCAGCTGGCCTCCGATGACAACATGCTGCCGGACAGCTTGCGCAATTTTGCCCCTACGGTCCGCGGTATTGCATCAAGCAATTCCACCGTCACCATTCGCCAGAATAACAGCGTGATCTACCAGAAGCAGGTGCCCCCCGGACCGTTTGAGATAAACGATCTTTATCCGAACTCAACCAACGGCGATCTGGTGGTTACGATAAAGGAGTCTGACGGGCGCGAGCGTACGTTCGTGCAGCCCTTTTCCAGCGTGGCGATTATGCAGCGCGAAGGGCATCTGAAATACGATGTCACCGGTGGAAAATACCGTAGCAACAGCGACGGTGAAGAACCCAAATTCGCCCAGATGACGATGATATACGGCCTGCCGCACGACCTCACGGCCTATGGCGGCTCGCAGCTGTCGGATGATTATCAGAATTGCCTGGCGGGGATGGGTTTTACCCTCGGGGAGCTGGGGTCAATCTCGCTGGATATGTCCTTGTCCTCGGCGGATCTCAGCACGGGTGAGCATAAGGACGGCCAGTCCTATCGCGCCCAGTATTCCAAAAGCATGTTGAGCACAGGCTCGACGCTCACGCTGGCGGCCTATCGTTACTCAACGAAAGGCTATTACAGCTTTCAGGATGCCGCCGATCTGCACGTCGATGATGACAACGACGACGGCGAAAACGATCGGGACGAGTTCGATCTCAGCCATAACAAACGTTCACGCTGGCAGGTGTCGTTGAGTCAGTCACTGAGTGAAGGCTGGGGCTCGGTCTATGTGAACGGCTATCAACAGGATTATTGGGATGATGAAGGGTACGAACGAAGCCTCTCCGTAGGCTACAACACCTCGATTCTGGGGATCACCTACAGCATTAACTATAACTTCACCAGCACGCCGGGCAGCGAGAACGATCATCAGGCGGCGATGAACGTCAGCATCCCGCTGGATAAATGGCTGCATAACGCCTACGCCGGCTATAACGTCAACACCAACAGGCATGGCGACACGACGCAGCAGGTCAGCCTGTACGGCACGGCGCTGGCACACGATAACCTGAGCTACAGCGTGATGGAAGGCTACAGCAACCACGATGACGCCGGCAGTAACGGAACGATGACCCTCGACTATACCGGCAGCCAGGGAGAAGTCAGCGCTGGCTACAACTACGATCCGGACAGTCGTCAGGTGAACTACGGCCTTCAGGGCGGGATCGTGGTGCATCCCCATGGGGTGACCTTCTCTCAGGCGTTAAATCAGGACATTCAGTCCATTGCGATTGTGCGGTCCCCAGGCGTTAGCGATGCCATTGTGGAAAACGGCACCGGGGTGGCGACCGACTGGCGCGGCTACGCGGTGGTTCCCTATCTGACGCCTTACCGACAAACCACCGTGCGGCTGGATACGAAATCCCTGGCGGGTGATGCAGAGGTAGAGACGAACTCGAAGGATGTAGTACCGACCGAGGGCGCGGTGGTGATGGCAGGCTTTAAGACCCACATAGGTGCCCGGCTGCTCGTCCATCTACAGCACCCGGGGACGGGCATTCCTTTCGGCACGACGGCGAGCCTGGTCGACGCTGACGACATTACCGGGATCGTGGATGACAAGAGTGACGTCTATCTGAGCGGGATGCCGCAGCAGGGAGAGATACTTGCGCTGTGGGGCAAAAAGGCCAGCGAGCAGTGTCATGCCCACTATCAACTTGATGATGACGATGCGCAAAAGAGCAGCGGCGTAAAAACGCTGGATTTGGTGTGCCGGTAATGGCTCTCCGCCGGGTATCCCATTGAGCAACGACTGAACGTAGGGTTAGAAACAACATGCAAACATACAACAAAAAACGAGCGGGAATAATACGGTGGGCTTATAGCCGGGTCCTGATGTTCACGCTTATTGCCGCTGCCAGCGTCATTTCCCACGCGGTACTTGCCGCGGATTGTAAAACCACTGTCGGCTCGACGATGGTCAATATTTCCCCTGTCAACGTCTCATCCGATATCGCGGTAGGGCAATCAATCACGGGCGACCAATCTTACGACAAGGTGGCGTTTGCCACCTGCGAATCGTCGTTTACCTGGAGCAAAACGTTTTATGGGGGAATTACCGCCCAGCTCGGCTATGTCGGCAATTATAACGGGCGCCAGACCTTTAGCACCAATATACCCGGCATTGGCGTGCAGTTTGGGGCAGACATGCCCATCACCTCCAATAAAGGGCACAGCTCCAGCCACAGCGGTTGGATTACGGCGAACTCTAGCGCGCAACTCTTTTCAATGAGCGATATCGGCTGGGGGGAGGTGTTTACCATTTCGATTACGCCAAAACTGAATCTGATTAAAACGGCCACCTCCGTTGGCAGCGGCGCGCTGTCCGGAAGCGTGGGCTACGGTAGCGCCTCGGGGAATGAAGGCAACGCAAAAATCACGGTGAACTTCAGTGGAACAATTTCCGCCAGCGGGTGCACGATCGCCAATAACCAGGATATGACGATTACGCTGGCAGACGCGCACAAGGCCGATTTACCGTCGGTGGGAAGTACCTGGGGGCAAAGCGGCGAAAAAGATATTTCGCTGAGTTGTAATGCCGGAACCAACGTTTACGCCACGTTTTCCGGTACCCAGGCATCCGGAACAAGCGATACGTCTGTGTTGCAAAATAACGGTACGGCGCAGGGGATCGGCGTTCAGCTGATCGATCTGCATGATGGAAATAATAACCCCATAAACATGAACTATCGATTTAGCCCCGTCACCAATGCAGGGGCGACCGCGACGATCCCCATTGCGGCACGCTATATTCGTACCGGCGACCTGAGCGCCGGATCGGTTGATGCCAGTGCAACCTATACGCTTGATTATGACTAATAAGGGCAGGGAGGCATTATGAAAGGGCATCGGTTATTTACTCTTGTATTAACGGTTGCTGCCTGGCACGCGTCGGCGGCAAGCAATGGTTCCGTACATGTCACTGGAAACCTTTTAACATCAAGCTGCTCGGTCACCAGCGGGACCAATTTAACCTATGATTTATCGACGGCAATGACCGACGATCTGCCTTCGGTAGACTCCACCACGGGGCGGCAGGAGCAAAATATAGTGCTAAGCTGCGATACCGGCGTTGTGGTTTATATGACCATTAACGGCGACCACAGCGCTAATGATAATACCATCCTCAATAATTCCGGCACGGCGCAGGGGGTCGGCATCCAGCTATTAAATGTGAATGACAATTATACCCCCATCGTAATGGGCGATCGTTGGGTATTAATTAACAGCACGGCGACAGCAAATACCGTACCTATCGCTGCGCAGTATATTCGCACCGGAACCCTTGCCACCGGCACGGTGGAAAGTAGTGCTACCTACACCCTGGACTATGAATAATCCTGACAGTCAGCAAAGTGAATGAGAGAACATGATGAATTTCTCGCGACTATTATTTACCTTTTTCATCGTTTTAAATGAACTCGTTTTTTCCTTAGCCCAGGCCGAAACCGGAACGATTACCGTCCATGGCGCGGTGGCGAGCAGCGGGTGTTCTGTTTCTGGCGCTACGGATGTCGATATTGGGCTGGGTGATGTACACGATACCGACCTCCCCAGCGTAGGCAGTACCTGGGGACAAAGCGCCGAATACGACATTACGTTAAGCTGCTCCGCCGGCGCCAGGGTGACAATCTCGTTCGCCGGAGACAACGATCCCGACTACGGAGATAACACGGTATTGGAGAATACCGGCACGGCGTCGGGCGTGAGTACGCAGCTCATTGATTTACACGGCGGGGCGAATAGCCCCATAGCGATGGGGTCCAGTTGGACAGTCACCAGCAGCTCGGGGGCATCAGAAACGATTCCGCTGGCGGCGCGCTATATCAGAACAGGCACGGTTGGAGTGGGTACCGTGCTTTCCAGTGCGACCTATACGATGAACTATGAATAAGACGGTGCAAGGAGGGGATATGTTGCGATACTTTTGCGCAATGCTGCTTATGGGGATCAACCTTCCGCCCGTGCTGGCGGACGGGGGCCATGTCAATATTGCCGGTAATGTGACTAATGGAGGGTGTACTATTCATGACGGTACTTATTTAACCTTCAATCTGGAGCCGGTAAAAACGACCGATCTACCCAGCGTAGATTCTGTCGCTGGGCGGCAGGAAAAAAACATTTCAGTTATTTGCCCTAAGGGGATATTTCCCTATTTCCAGTTTATTTATACCCCGGCCAGCGGTGGTCAGACGGTGTTAAAAAATAAGGGAACGGCAACAGGCATAGGCGTTGAACTGCTGAATGCCAGCTATGATGATTCGCCAATACATACGCTGGCCTACAGCGTTATGCGGCCAACCTCTGCGGGCAAGTACACCCTTGCCATTCACTATATAAGAACCAGCCAGGATATGACGCCAGGCACCGTTGAATCCGATGCGGAATATGATTTGGTTTATGATTGATTGGGGGCAGGATGAACGGTACATATAAAATAAAGACGGTCGGCCTGCTGGCGCTATTGCTGATGCTCGTGCCAGGACCAAACGTTTATGCAGAAGGGTATATCGCAATCAATGGTGAACTGCAGGCCGTTGGCTGTACCGTAAACGGGGATGGAAATATTGATGTTCCTCTGGATGGCGTTAAGCTCAATACGCTTAATCAAAAGGGTGCAGTAGCGGGAAAAACGCTGTTCACCATAGGCCTGAACTGCTACAGCAATACTCAGGTTAATATCAGCTTAAGCAGCAGCCACCAGGACAGCTATGGCACGGGCGTGTTATCAAACACCACCGGCGACGGCCAGTCATCGGGCATTGGTATTCAGGTGCTCGATCAGAATAGTGCGCCAGTCACGCTTGGGAAGTCATTTACGGTAATTAATAGCGCCGCTGACGGTAGCAATAGTATTCAGCTTTATGCGCAATATATCCGGACGGGCGATTCCGCCAGCGCCGGGAGTATCAAAACGGATGCGGATTACACGCTTTCGTATAATTAGCCAAACTGCGCTGGCGCGAAATACGCGCCAGCGTTTCAGCTTATCGGCAGATGTTTAATCTCTACCAGCCGACCGTCATTCAATACGATAGCTTCGTCATTTTTCAGGGTGGAAAGGATCTTCATCACCCCGCTGCGCGATAAATGCGTCTTCTCCCTGATATAGCGCTCGGCCGTGATGCTGGTGCGAAACGCCTCAGGTTCACTCATGAGTTCATGCAGCTGGTGGCAAATCATCTCATAGGCCGTCGGTGCGCTGAGGCGCTTGCTGTAGGCAAACAGCTTCGAGTTAATCACCTGAAGATGCATAGCCAGCGTCGACCAGAGATCTTTCTCGGCGATAAGGGAATGCGCCCGATCGAGAGATAGCGTGGCCAGGCGACACGGTTGCGCAGTGACGACGTAAACATCCCGCACGCTCAAACCAATCATGGACGGAGCGTTAATCGTCGTGACGATTAAATCATCATCAAGGCGATGTACCTCCAGCGCGCCCTTTAACAACAGAATGCACTGCTGTTCATTCTGCTCCTTCAGGTATATTCGAACGCGAACAGGATATTCTTTCGTTTTTGCGTAAGGGGATAACTGCTCCACCAAAATAGTTTCGTAAGGTGAAGGCTGATTGGTCGGTAACAGTGCTTGTTTCTTAATCATTATTCAGTGTATAGGCAAAGTGTTAAAAGTAATCGACCCTGACTGCCTTTTAGATGAGGTAAGCACCCGCATTAAAATTTTTCAGGTAATCGGTGTATGGCGTTCAGCAATCCTTTTTCCATCTCAATAAACCCGCCCTCACGCAGCGTAGAAAGGATACTTAATATCCCGCTGCGGGAAATAATGCTGCGGTCAGAGATGTAATTAACCACGCTTGTTGCACGTCGGAGACTTTCAGGTTCATTGAGCAGTTCTGATAGCAATATCTTAACCACATTGTATGAGTTTTGCTGGGATACGCGCTTGCAGTGACATAAAATCCGGTGAACAACATACTGCAATAAAAACGATAATTCCTTCCATAACTTTTCTTTACGAATTATGTCTAATGCGACAGTTTTCGGGACCTCACTCACAACGGCATCTTCTGGAACAATCATCTTCACGCCAAGTCGGCCCATGGAGGGCGCACTTAAGCCAAATATAAAAGGGGCTGTTTCAGCGTTTAATGCCACGTTATCGCTTTCACGAATAACAATGACATGCCCATGGTGTAATAAATAACAGTGGTCGGAACTTTCTGTTGAGTACTTCAGGGTGATATTATTTTTGGGGATTCGCGTTGATTCTTTCGTTAGGGATTCTATAAGTCTTTCAATATCGTGCACAGGTTTGGTGTGGGTAGTCATGTGTTGGTGTGGGCTATAGCTGTGAATGAGTAAAAATTATATATCACAATAATTATGTGGGCAATCGGTGCGCGCTGTGAAGATATTCGCGATCCAAAACTAGACTCAGGGTAAATTACCCGGCAAAGGCGCCATATTGAAAATATAACGGTCTAAGAGTAGACCCCAATCCTTTTGTCAGAAAAAAATGCCCTCGCTAGTATTACATTCGAAATGACGCGCTGCAGCGAACTGCTGCTGTGAGGGTCATTTCAGAAATCTTTATCAATTAAATAATAAGGACCAAAGAATGAAACATAATATTATTGCTTGTGCATTAGCCTGCGCGACCGTTTTTTCTTCCGCCTGGGCTGCTGATGGCACGGTAAACTTTACGGGTGAAATCCTCGACGAAGCTTGCAAAGTGTATATTGGTGCAAACAACACGATGGCTGTTGACCTGGGTAAAGTGTCCAAGGGCGCTTTCAGCGGTAAAGATAGTGAAGCGTCCGTCACTAAGTTCACCATCAAGCTGAAGGATTGCCCGGCGGCGGTTACGTCTGCGAAGGTGAAGTTTGACGGTAAACCAGACGCAGTCGACACCTCTCTGCTGGCAATCGCGCCGGTGACCGGTGCGGCGACGGGCGTGGCGATCAAGCTGATGACCGCCGATAAAGCGGCGCTGGGTCTGCATCAGGTTAACGACTATGCCTATACCCTCAAAAGCCGTGAAGAAAATAAACTGGATTTCTACGCGGGCTATAAAGCAACAGCGGCTACCGTTACTGCCGGTCCGGCTAACTCCGTAGCTAACTTTACCGTTAACTACAACTAATTCTGTTGTTGTATTAAATCGAAGGGCCAGGATCTCGGCCCTTTTTATACCGAGGTATCACATGCTCTCACTGAGTAAATCCCTTATTGCCTGCCTGCTTTTTACTGCGGGTATTTCTGCTGCCAATGCAGGCGTGATCATCGGCGGGACGCGCATTATTTTTGACGGCAATAAAAGGGAATCCTCTATTAGCGTCAGTAACCCCGATACGACGCCATATTTAATTCAGTCGTGGATAGAAACACAGGCGGGCGGCAGTGAGAAAGCCCCGTTCATTATCACGCCGCCATTATATCGACTGGATAAAGATCAGAAAAACGTCGAGCGAATTATTTTAACCGGTTCGGTTCCGCAGGATAAAGAATCACTCTTCTGGCTAAATATTAAAGCTATTCCGTCAGGAGAGCGTAAAGACAACACCCTGCAAATTGCGGTGAAAACCAGAATTAAGCTTATCTATCGCCCGGCAGCGCTGAGCGGCGTCATTCCAGGAGAGCTTGCCGACAGGTTAACCTGGCAGTTCAGCGGGCGTCAGATTCAGGTGACCAACCCAACGAACGTGGTGATGAACTTCAATGAAATAAACGTCAACGGTAACAGGCTGGACGATGTTTCGTATGTATTACCTGGATCAACGGCGCGTTTTGATTTACCGAAAGGTATCACCGCGGGGACGGTGACCTTCAAAATAATTAACGACTACGGCGGCACCGGAAACGTACATAACGCCAGAATGTAATCCGCTCCAGGGTAAATGACGCCTGTTTCGTACGGATGGAGTAACGTTTTTATGATAAAAAATAAGCAGGTAATGTTTAAACCTGCACGCCTCGCTTTTTTGATTGCATTAGCGGCAGGAGCACTTTCACCTATCGCCCATGCGCGTGATTATTTTAACCCTGAACTGATTGAACTGGATAACCCGGCGATGAAGGGCGTGGATCTGTCGGCGTTTGAATCCGGCTCGCAGCTGCCAGGCAGCTATCGTGTAGACGTCATTATTGACGATCTCATTGTGGATACCCGTGAAATTGAATTTGACGCAGCAAAAGGCGCTGACGGTGAAGAGTCGCTACAGCCCTGTTTGAGCGTGTCGCAGCTGAAGCGCTGGGGGGTAAAAACCGAGCAATTCCCGGCGTTAGGCACGGACGATGGATGTGCGAAGCTGTCGGCAATCCCAAAGGCTTCTGCCGAGTTTTTGTTTACTACCCAGCGGCTGCTCCTCAGCATTCCGCAGGCCGCACTCTCGCCGCAGGTGCGCGGCTACGTGCCGCCGGAAATGTGGGATGAAGGAATAACCGCAGCCATGCTCAACTATAGTCTGAGCGGTTCAAACACCCGCGTGCAGAACGGGCGTGACAGCAATACGCAGTACGCCAACCTGCGCCCGGGGATTAACGTGGGGCCGTGGCGATTGCGCAATTACACCACCTGGAGTCGGGACGGAAACGGTAGCGACGCGTGGGATACGGTGTACACCTATGCCCAGCGGGCGATCGTCCCGCTTAAGGCGCAGCTCACCGCCGGGGACAGCTCCTCTCCGGCAGACGTGTTCGACAGCATGCCCTTTCGCGGTATGCAGCTGGCCTCTGATGACGACATGATGCCGGATTCGCTAAAAGGCTATGCGCCCGTGGTGCGCGGCATCGCCCGGAGCAACGCGCAGGTGATCATCCGCCAGAATGGCTATCAGATTTATCAACGCTACGTGGCTCCGGGCGCGTTTGAAATTACGGATCTGTTTCCTACCGGCGGAGCGGGGGATCTGGCCGTTACCGTCAAGGAGAGCGACGGCAGCGAGCAGCATTTCACCGTGGCCTTTGCGTCCCTACCGGTACTGCAGCGTGAAGGGCAGATTAAATACGCGGCGACGGGAGGCCAGTACCGCGCCTATAACAGTGAGGTAGAGAAAACCCCTTTCGGGCAGCTGACGGGAATTTACGGCCTGCCTCATGGACTGACGCTGTATGGCGGGGTACAGGGTTCCAGCAAGTATCAATCGCTGGCGCTGGGCGTAGGGAAAAATATGGGCGACCTGGGCGCATTCTCTACCGACGTTATACAGGCATGGTCAACGCCACAGAAGATGCCGAAAAGCCGCGGCCAGTCCTGGCGCATACGCTACAGCAAAAACTTTGTGGAGACGGGTACAAACTTTGCCATCGCCGGTTATCGCTATTCTACCAGCGGGTTTTACGGCATGCAGGAGGTGCTCGACTCTTACGGCGACAGCAATGCGTTACAGGATCGCCGTCGCAATCGTGCGGAGCTGACCATGAGTCAACATCTTGGCGAAAGCTACGGCACGGTGATGTTAAGCGCGATTCGTGAGAACTACTGGAATTCCGCTAAGACCCTGGCGTCTGTTAGCCTGGGATATAACAACGCCTGGAACAGCGTGAGCTACGGGATCGCTTACACCTACAGCAAAAACGGCAGTACCGACAGCAACGGCATGGTGATCCGCTATGATACCGATCGTCAGATTGCGTTAAACATCAGCGTACCGCTTGACGCCTTCTTGCCCCGCACCTGGGCCAGCTACGGCATGAACTCCAGCAGGAATGCCAGCACGACACATAGCCTGGGGCTGAATGGTACCGCGCTGGAAAACAATGCTCTGAGCTGGAGCGTACAGCAAAGCTACGGCACGGATGGCGTCGGTTATACGGGCAGCGTCAACGGCGATTACAAAGGAACCTATGGTGAGGCTTCGTTAGGGTATGGTTACGACAAGGAGAGCAACCGCCTGAACTACGGCCTTCAGGGAGCGGTTATGGCGCATGCCGACGGGGTAACACTTTCTCAGCCGCTGGGGGAAACCAACGTACTGGTAAATGCTCCCGGCGCGAAAGGGGTGAGCATTCAAAACCAGAGCGGGGCGAAAACGGACTGGCGCGGCTATACAACGGTCAGAGATCTTACGCCGTATCGGAAAAATAACGTGGCGCTGGCAACCGAAACGCTGCCGGAAGATGTTGAGCTGGAATTAACGGACAGGACCGTTATTCCCACCCGAGGCGCAATCGTGAAAGCGGATTATGTGGCGGATGTAGGGATGCGCGCATTATTAACGCTTACGCAGATGAATGGGCAGTCCGTGCCTTTCGGTGCCATTGTGACAGTAGAAAAGGGCGAAAAATCAAAAAGCTTTATTGTAGGCGATAGCGGCCAGGTGTTCATGTCAGGGTTAGAGCCGCAGGGGGCGTTATATGCGAAATGGGGCGACGAGCGTGCGCAGTCGTGTCGGGCAACGTTCACGCTTAATAAAGAAAATCTGCTGAATGGAATAGCATTATCAAAAATGGCGTGCGTATAACTTACTGGATTTGATATCCCTTTTAGCGCCTTTAAAATTCTCATTTCTTTACGGATGTTATTTTGATGATCAATAAATTTAAACTGAATAGGCTGTTAGGCTTATCGCTGATGCTGGTCGGGATTTATTCTTCAGCCTGTTTCGCAGGTTGCAGAATGTACTCATCAGTGAGGGGGGACGTTAATTTTGGAAATGTGTACGTGCAAAGGGACGTTGCGATAGGCAGCACGATAGCCTCGACAACCGTCAGGGCAACCGGATCGCGATTAGCGCACTGCGATCCTGGAGCGCAATATCTCAATATGGTGTATTTGGGCGGCGTGAAAACAGGGCTGCGGGATGTCTTTGCCACCAATATTACCGGGGTTGGTATCCGGGGCAAGGTATGGGGAAACTATCCGCTGTCCGTGCCCGCCTCAGCGCAGTACTCTGACGGTTCCACGAGCTTTTACGACAACTACACGCACCACTATGAGCTGGTAAAGGTGGGGGATATACGCTCCGGACAGTTATCTGGCGGCGAAATACTGCGAGTGACCTATGACGGCGGCGGCGTTGGCCTTGTCCATACGGTTACGCCCGCAACAGTAACGCAGCTTAGCTGCAGTATTTCAGGAAATAATATCAATTTTCCGATAGGGAATGTTCCGTTAGCGAATTTTAAAAATAGAATCGGCAGTAATCCGGAGGGATCTACAGTAATAAAAAATTTGCAGCTCAGCTGTGACCCGCAGGCCAATATCCATATCACCATGCGGGGCGCGCAAAATCCCGATGTTTACGACAGCAGCGTATTAGCGTTAACGGGACAGGGTAATAATGATGTTGCAAGTGGCGTTGGTGTGCAATTGCTCTATCACAATATACCGCTGACGTTTAATGAGCGCATTCATCTAAAACGATCCGGGGGCGGGCAGGAGATGTTACCTATTACCGCTCGTTATTATCAAACAAGAGAGTCGGTTTCTGCAGGGAAAGCTAATGCATCAGCGACCCTGGACCTGACCTACCAATAACCATAAGGAAATAAAAATGGCGAAATTATCCATTATCGCTTTGGCGACGCTCGGCTTAATGATGGCAAACAGCAAGATAGTTGCGGCTGATACGGTCAATCTGAATATTACCGGAAACGTGGTTTCCGCGCCGTGCATCGTGAACGGTGGATCGGGGAATATTAATGTCAATCTGGGCGATATTCAGGCGAGCACGCTGGCAGAGGCTTATTCTGCTTCTACGGTGGTTCCATTTGATATCAGATTATCAAATTGCCCGAATGGAATATCAAGAGTAGAAGCAACCTTTACAGGCACCAGCGATCCGGTGGCCGGAACCAGTTTTTACAAGAGCACCGGTACGGCCGGTAACGTGGCGGTAGCATTACTCACGGCGAGCACCGGCACGCTTAAGGGCAACGGAACGACAAGTATTATGCATGTACAAACCGACCGTACTGCCTCATTACCCATGCACGCCAAGGCATACTCACGCATGGGTGGGGCCAGTGCGGGCACCATCAGATCCGTGGTGACGCTGGGCTTTACCTATCAGTAAGCATTGTTCAAGGCGAGTAGGTTGATTCAAATAAAAAAAGCCCGTCAGAGAACGGGCGAAATAAGCAAATGATTTATTGATTCGTTACCTGCCATCAAGGAAGCTAACGACGCGTATTCTATGCGTCTGGCATAATTGCGGATAGCTGACAAATTCGGTAGGTGAAACAAGGCATTAAACGTGCGTTACGGGGCATCAATGGTCGGGTAAATACTGTTTTCCAGATAGGCGACCAGATACCAAATCTCACCGCTGAAGATAAACCAGAAGCCGAATATAATAAGGCTTGAAATGATTATGATGAGTATAATTTCTGTTTTTCCCATCGCAGATATTACCCACCCTGATTCTGTTTATCCAAGGTGGGCATTGTAGCGAGGGTTTTTAAGACACACCAGTTTTATGCTGCCAGCACTTTATTGCGTCCGTCATTCTTGGCGCGATACAGCGCATCATCCACCCGCTTGAACAGCTCATCGATGCTTTCCCCCTGATTGTGCCGCGCCACGCCGATACTAACCGTGAATCTGGGTAAGCCTGGAATGGTGATATGGGCGACGGCGGCGCGAAGGGTTTCGGCAATCTGCATGGCGGTTTCGAGCGAGGTTCGCGGCAACAGGATCACAAACTCTTCGCCGCCCCAGCGAAAGACAACATCGTCTTTACGACTGCAGGCTTCGAGCATACGCGCCAGAGAGATGAGCACTTCATCCCCCTTCAGATGGCCAAAGGCGTCGTTTATGTTTTTGAAGCGATCGGTATCCACCAGCAGCAGGCTAAACTGCTGCTGCGCAGGAAGGTGAGACGGGTTGGTCTGCTCCGTGATGGTATAGAACTGACGGCGGTTGAGCAGACCCGTCATCGAATCCCGCTGCGCGGCGTATTCCAGCTCTTGCTCCAGGCGCTTTTGCTCGGTGATATCGTGAATGATGCACAGCATCAGTTTGTCACCGTAAATTTCGATGGGCCCCGCATAGGTCTGCACGTGACGGGTTGAGCCATCAGCCAGGCGGTGAATGAAATTAAGAGGTTTATGCCCGCCCGGCAGCGCGGCGATTTCGGTCATCACCGGCAAAATATCCCGGCCGAGAGCGTTTATCTCCCAGGTATGCCTGGCGCACATGTCATCGTGGGAATAGCCGTAAAAGTTAAGTGCCGCCACGTTTGCATCGACAATTTGGCCGTCCCGCGCCGGGTCGATTAAGAGCATCGGCGCGCTATTGGTCAGGAAAAATCGAGCATAAAATCCCTGTTTTTTGCGCTGATAGGTTGCGGACCGGCTGGCTTTGAGACCGGACAGGGCGGGTTGAGGAAGCCCTTCAAAAACGATGACCTCGCCAAACGGTTCGTAGTGGGCCAGGGACAGGCGGCAACTCAGGGTCGAGTGCTGCTGATTGCGCCAGACGGTCCAGATCTCGATAATTTCCTGATCGGTTTTTAGCTCTGAAACATACATTGACAGCTGCTGTTGCGCGTTCGCGGAATAGATGCCTTTGCGCATCTCATCAAGCGATTTATCCTGCATAATCTCAGCGGCAGCCGCGTTGGCAAAAATAATATGTTCAGAAGCAGCTGAAATCAGCCACACGGGAGTTTTAATAAAGTTAAGCGCATCAAAACTGTATTGCGACATAGGGAATTCCTGTACATCGGCACAGCGTGCCTGACGATCGCGGTGGAACTGACTCGCGTAGACTCCTCTGAAACATACTCCACTCAATGACATCAGGCATGATTTTTTTGTGAAACAAAGGGGGTATCCGTATTTATTTTCCCGATGGGGATAATTTGTTTATCCGAATTCTTCTGCAGCAGCAGCCACGGAACCTGCTCGGCAGGCAACGGGCGAGAGAACAGAAATCCCTGCAGATAATCGCAGCCAAGGTCGGTGAGTACGGCCTGCTGCTCTTCTGTCTCGATCCCCTCGGCAACGATACTCATCTCCATCGTTCTTGCGATATGAATGATGGTTTCAACCAGCTTGCGGCTTTTTTCATTTTCCAGCATTGAGCTGACAAAGCTTTTGTCGATCTTCAGCTCTTTCGCCGGTAGCACGCTGAGCATCAGCAGGTTGGAATAGCCCGTACCAAAATCATCAATAGAAACCGTTATCCCGGCCTGATTGAACGCATTCAAAAGCTCAATGCTGCGGTCGAGGTTTTTAAGCGCAGTGCTCTCGGTGACTTCGAGGATAAGGCGGGAGGGGGAGAGATCATATTTTTGCAGCATTGACGAGACGATAGTAAAGATATCCGGCTGTTCAAACTGAATCGGGGATAGGTTAAAGGACAGCGTCCACTGGCTGAATCCTTGTTCAGTCCAGAAGTGAAGCTGCCGACAGGCTGCCTCAATCGCCCAGTTTCCAACGGGAATAATCAGCCCCGTTTGCTCCAGCGACGGAATGAACAGGTTGGGGAGTAAAACGCCTTGCTCAGGGTGCCGCCAGCGCAGAAGCGCTTCAAAGCCGTGGATAGTCTTTTGCCCGGCGTACCAGGTAGGCTGATACCACAGCTCAAACTGATCGCGCTCAAGCGCCTGAGACAGCTCCTGCAGGAAACCGGGTTTTGCCGGGACGGCGGTCGACATCTCAGGACGGTAAATCGCCCAGCCGTTGCGTCCTTCCTCTTTAACATGGTGCATGGCCGCGTCGGCCTTCAGCTTCAGCTCATGCAGCGTTTCGCCATGCTGAGGGTAGAGGCTTACCCCGGCGCTGATCGTGCTGTTTAGCGCATGCCCGCAGAGTGAAAGCGGGCGGCGCATATCTTCAAGCAATGCTGAAAGAAGGGCATTTAGCCTCTCGTCATCGCACTCGGGCACCAGCAGGATGAAGGCGTCGGCCCCCAGCCTTGCCAGCGTCATTTCGCGGGTTAATCTGGCGGTGATCCGCTGGGCAAGCGTGATTAACAGCTCGTCGCCGACGTGGTGGCCCCAGGTATCATTGACGCGTTTGAAGTGGTCGACATCGAGAAAAATGACGGCAAACTGCTTTTTGCTGAGGAGCGCGCTGTGCAGGCAGTCCTGCATGCGGATATCCATCTGGTGGCGATTGGCAAGGCCTGTAAGCGCATCGAAACGCGCCTGCAGTTCCAGCTGGCCGTTGAGCTGACGAAGATTTTCGGTTAACCGATTGGTGCGCCAATGTGAATCAACGAGTGAGATAATGAGCATAATGCCGAGCAGGCACAGCGTTGTTACCGATACCCATAAAGACAATCCAGATTCGCTGACGCCGCCGGACATTGTGTGTTCCATTTCCCCAAACTGCGCGGCGCTCATCCCCGTGTAATGCATTGCGCAAATGGCCGCGCCCATGACCAGAGACGCAATGATGCGGTTTACAAAGATGCCCTTGCGCTTATCCCGCAGATGAAATGCCAGCCACAGCGCCGCGCCGGACGCGATCGCCGCGATCGCGATAGACAACGCAACGATGCGGCGATCCCAGACGATGCTGCCATTAAGCAGTAATGCGGTCATCCCCACGTAGTGCATGGACACGACGCCGGCGCTGAGGATCAGCGTGGCAAAGAGCAGTCGAAAACGAGAAAGGGATTTACCCGATACGGCGATGTTGATGGCGAGGGTAGAGGCCAAAACGGAGATACCCAGCGAGGCGAGGGTGAGCCACAGGTCATAGCTCATCATCACAGGCATCTTCATCGACAGCATACCAATGAAATGCATCGACCAAATCCCTATCCCCAGCGTACATCCCCCGGCAATACGCCAGAATATTGCCGCTTTACGGCTGGAAAGGGGAATTTTCCCAGCGCTGTCTAATGCCACAAACGAAGCAATAAAGGCCACCAGATAGGAGAGGGCTATTAACACAGGGTCCCACGACACGTTGAGCATTATGCAATCCCACGCCAAAAAAAGGTTACGCATTTCGCCTGCCGGGCATCTCTTTCATCTGGCAAAGGACATGCACGTTCAAACAATATTAGTTATTTATCGTGAAAAACGACCAGTCATATTAAAATTTTAGCGTTAATAAAGAATATAAAATATATCATCGTTATTAACGTATTAAGTATTGCTAAACAACGGCGAAGAATTGCAGCAACACTCCTTAAATATGCGGGCGAACGGTCTTTCTCACCTGAGGCGATGGTATCGCTTAAGTCGGGGTGAGGCCAGTATCGCAGCAGTCCAGGGCTAACTTTCTTACCAATACGCGCGTTTGCTCTGACCTAAGCTAAATTGCAGATATCTAACGGCGAAACTAAAAACCAGCGCGGTTCGTGAGGACAAATAATCTGGCTGGTGCTATAAACGTTAATGCCGACTATAATATAAAGTTGTGGGAATAATCATGCTAAGAAATATTAGTGTCAGGACATTCATTATCTATTTCCTTTTATGTGTTTTTTTGGTAAATGCAGGTGTGGTGGCGTTATTATCAACCCAATCTACGCTCTTTATTTCAGTTAATATCATCAATATCATTGCCTTATTTTTGTTATGGACCTACATGACAAAATATCTTGTGACGCCGATCAATACTGTGAAAAAAAGTATTGAAGAAGTGACATCCGGCAATCTTGCGGTATCGATCCCCGAGTTTGGCAATAACTGCGCGGGGCGATTGATTCCCGGCATTAATAGCTTGTCCAGCAGCATTGCCACGCTGGTTCGGGAGATCAGAGCTTCGTCGCAGAATGCCATGACCCTGTCAGAGCAGCTTTCGGCGCGCAGCGCACAGCTCTCGGTGAAAACAGAGCAGCAATCCGCGTCGCTGATTGAAACCGCGGCCAGCATGGAACAGATGGCGGCAAGCACAAAAAATACCGCCGATAACTCGCGCCTGGCCAGCGAGCAGGCCAACGTGGCAACGCTTCAGGCGAGAAAAGGCGGGGAGCTAATGGGTCAGGTTGCGACCAATATGGAGTCAATTACTGAATGTGCTCAGCAAATGACGGAAATTATCTCGCTGATTGACGGAATTGCCTTCCAGACCAATATTCTCGCGCTGAATGCGGCCGTTGAGGCAGCCAGAGCGGGCGATCACGGCAAAGGGTTCTCGGTGGTGGCAGAAGAGGTGAGAAATCTCGCACACCGGAGTGCCGAAGCCGCAAAGAATATTAAAACATTAATTGAAGTGACCAGCAGCAACGTCACCCAGGGCGTGACCGTAGTGTCTGAAGCTGAAAAAAACATGCGTGAAATTGTGGCCGGCTCCGGCAACGTCAGCCGACTGATGGATGACATTTCCGCATCGACCTCCGAGCAGGAAAAAGGGATTTCGCAAATCACGCTGGCACTGTCCGAGCTGGAACGCGTCACTCAGAGCAACGTGGCGATGGCAGAGGAGCTGAACGGGTCCTCTGACGTTTTGCGCAATCAGGTCATTGAACTTCAGGCCCGGACGCGGAATTTCAGGCTTGAGCAAGGTTACTCATCACTGGCGGAGGAGCGTTCCTTGCCGGTCCGCCAGCGGCACGAGCACCTGGTGTGATAAGAATATTAAGCCTGGTACGCCAGGCTTTTTTATACCTCGATCCAGCGATTGCGCCCTTGCTGTTTTGCCGAGTACAGCGCTTTGTCGGCCTGGGCGATGACGGCCTGCGCGGTTTGACCAGGCTGCCAGACCGTTAACCCCTGGCTCACCGTGACGGTATCGCTCACCGGGGAAAGGGCGTGTTCAAGGGCTTTCGCCCGCAGCGCACGAGAGATGCTTTCGGCGGTGGTTTGCAGCAGATGGGCATCAGCATCAGGGAGTAATACGACAAACTCCTCGCCGCCGACACGGCCCACGGTGCCGCGGTGATCCTGAGTGGCGGATTCAAGAATTCTGGCGATCGTGACCAGACAGCTGTCACCATTCTGATGGCCGTAGCGGTCGTTATAAAGTTTAAAGTGATCGACATCCAGCATGATCAATCCAAAACCTTTGCCATCGCGCTCATGGCGGGCGATCTCCTGATCCAACCGCGCCTTGATGGTTCGGCGGTTCGCTATACCGGTTAAGGGATCTTTGCTCGCAAGCATGCTTAACTGGTTAATCAGATCGGCGTTTTCCTGCTCGCGACGTAGCGCCAAAATAAACCAGCTGTTAAGAATACGCCTGCCGGATTCGATTAATCCCGCCAGCAAAACCCACTGTAATGCGCTCAGAACGGTGAGCTGGGCCGGATGGAACAACGTTGCAACCAGAATGGTTAACCACACCGGAAGTATAAAACTCAATAGCACCTTCGGATCGAAGTAGAGAGAGATCAGCGCGGTAAACAGCAGGAGAGCGGCAAAGGGGAAAACGATGCGGATATCTTCGCTGTTGATCAGAATATAAAAGCAGGTTGCCCAGCAAAAACTCAAGCCAACGACGATGCCTTTTGCCAGCCTCCCCAGCCAGGAGGCGTTTTGTAAGGGGGCCATGCGCAGTATAAAAAGCACTGCGGCAGAGAGCATCAAAACGATAACCATCATGGTTTCCATCAGCCCTGCGGGATGAAGTGGATTGGTTAAGGTTTCGTGCGTAGCGAAAAAACGGCGGCCCAGTATGAACAGCGAAAAGAGGATGTTCACCCACAGGAACCAGCCCATGCTGGTTTTTATCGCAATGGCTCGCATTTCAGCCAGGCGTACATCGAATGCTGCACAGCTCTTTGTTAGCGTCACTCACTTACCTCAGTAAACATTTAGATCACATCGACAGCATTTCATTAACTCTATCCGATCGCCTGCGGCTGTCTACTGGAACCTGTGTGAAAACGTCTAATTCATGAGCTATTTCAGCGCGATGCGGGACAAATTTGTTGCTTAACCCAGGACGAAAGCTAGACTGACAACGAAAGAGATGAAAAGGTGGAGGCCTTGTGGAGAGCATTAAAGGATCGGAACTCAACGTTCCTGACGCTGTGTTTGCGACGGTGTTCGATGGCCGCGGCGGCGCACGGCCGCTGGAAAACAGCGATGAGATTGATAACGAGCATCCATGCTGGCTACACCTCAACTATACCCATGCGGATAGCGCTGACTGGCTGGCGTCGACGCCGCTCCTGCCGAACAACGTTCGCGACGCGCTGGCGGGGGAAAGCCTGCGCCCGCGCGTGAGCAGAATGGGCGACGGCACGCTGATCACGCTGCGCTGTATTAATGGCAGCACGGACGAGCGCCCGGATCAGCTGGTGGCGATGCGCGTGTACATGGATGAACGGCTGATTGTGTCTACGCGCCAGCGTAAGGTGCTGGCGCTGGATGACGTGGTAAACGATCTGAAAGAGGGCACCGGGCCGACCGACTGCGGAAGCTGGCTGGTGGATGTCTGTGATGCACTCACCGATCATGCGAGCGAGTTTATCGAAGAGCTGCACGATAAAATTATCGATCTTGAGGATAACCTGCTCGATCAGCAAATCCCACCGCGCGGTTTTCTCGCCTTGCTGCGCAAGCAGCTGATAGTGATGCGTCGCTATATGACGCCGCAGCGCGACGTCTACGCCCGCCTTGCCAGCGAACGTCTTAGCTGGATGAATGACGATCAGCGCCGCAGAATGCAGGATATTGCCGACCGGCTGGGACGCGGCCTGGATGAGATTGATTCCTGTATCGCCAGAACGGCGGTGATGGCAGATGAAATTGCCCAGGTGATGCAGGAGTCGCTGGCGAGACGAACCTACACGATGTCGCTAATGGCAATGGTGTTCTTACCCAGCACCTTCCTGACAGGGCTCTTTGGCGTCAACCTCGGCGGTATACCCGGCGGAGCCTATCACTACGGCTTTACCGCTTTTTGCGTAATGTTAGTTGTTTTGATTGGCGGTGTTGCGTGGTGGTTGCATCGCAGTAAATGGCTGTAAATTTACACTTTTTCGTGGTTTTACGGGGTTCAAAACGCTCTTTTAATTGAGCGAAGTCAATAAACATCTACCCCGTAAGGTGCAATATTACTCCCGCAGGTGAATGCAACGTCAAGCGATGGGCGTTGCGCTCCATATTGTCTTACTTCCTTTTTTTGAATTACTGCATAGCACAATTGATTCGTACGACGCCGACTTTATAGTCGGCTTTTTTTTGCCTCCTGTTCGTCAGCGACTACCCTAAAAGGGAGAGCGCCTAAACCTGGAGGCAAAGATGAGCATTCCACTCACTCTTCGACAGCGAAATTCAATTCCCGTTGGCCCAGAACCCAACGATCCCGTCCCGATGCCGGACCCTATCCCGCGTCCCCAGCCGATGCCCGACCCGCCGCCGGATGAAGAACCGATTAAAATGTCGCATCAAACCTCGAGATCTGCGAGGATACGCGCCATCTGACCGCAAAGATGACCACGAGAGACGATTGTGACCGCTTTTTCTACCCTGAATGTTCTGCCCGCTGCCCAGCTCGATAACCTCAACGAGTTGGGATACCTCACTATGACCCCTGTGCAGGCGGCCGCGCTGCCGGCCATCCTTGAAGGCCGGGATGTACGGGTACAGGCAAAAACGGGCAGTGGGAAAACTGCGGCATTCGGCCTCGGGCTGCTGCAGCATATTGATGCTGCGCTGTTCCAGACCCAGTCTCTGATCCTCTGTCCAACCCGCGAGCTGGCGGACCAGGTCGCAGGCGAGCTGCGTCGTCTGGCGCGTTTCCTGCCGAACACCAAAATTCTTACGCTTTGCGGTGGACAACCGTTCGGCGCACAGCGTGATTCCCTGCAGCATGCTCCGCACATTATTGTGGCAACGCCGGGCCGCCTGCTGGATCACCTGCAAAAGGGCACCGTATCGCTTGATGCCCTGCAAACGCTGGTCATGGATGAAGCAGACCGTATGCTGGATATGGGCTTTAGCGATGCGATTGATGAAGTCATTCGTTTCGCGCCTGCCGATCGCCAGACGCTGCTGTTCTCTGCGACCTGGCCAGAAGCCATCGCGGCAATCAGCGGTCGGGTGCAAAAAAATCCGCTCACCATTGAAATCGATACCGTTGACGCGCTGCCCGCCATCGAACAGCAGTTCTTTGAAACTTCGCAGCAGGGAAAAATTACGCTTCTGCAGAAGCTGCTCAGCCAGCATCAGCCGGCCTCGTGCGTGGTGTTCTGCAATACCAAAAAAGATTGTCAGGCGGTATGCGATGCGCTGAACGATGCCGGGCAGAGCGCGTTGTCTTTGCACGGCGATCTGGAACAGCGCGACCGCGATCAGACCCTGGTGCGCTTTGCCAACGGCAGCGCCCGCGTGCTGGTGGCAACCGACGTTGCCGCGCGTGGCCTGGATATCAAATCCCTGGAGCTGGTGGTGAACTACGAGCTGGCATGGGACCCGGAAGTACACGTCCACCGTATAGGCCGTACCGCGCGTGCGGGCAACAGCGGTCTTGCGATTAGCTTCTGCGCGCCGGAAGAGGCACAGCGTGCCAATATTCTGTCTGAAATGCTGCAGATAAAGCTGAACTGGATGAATGCCCCTGGCAATGTGAGCATCGTTCCGCTGGACGCCGAAATGGCGACGCTGTGCATCGACGGCGGTAAAAAGGCCAAGATGCGTCCGGGTGATGTCTTAGGTGCGCTGACCGGGGATATTGGTCTGGACGGGGCGGATATCGGCAAGATTGCGGTGCATCCTGCGCATGTCTATGTGGCGGTACGCCAGTCGGTGGCGCACAAAGCATGGAAGCAGCTGCAAAGCGGCAAGATTAAGGGTAAAACCTGCCGCGTTCGCCTGCTGAAATAATAAAAATTGCGTCTCAGAAGCCGCTTCTGAGACGCTGCTTTATCACTTCACTTCCACCACGTTCAGACGCAGTTCTTCTAGCTGATTCTCATCTTCTTCCGGCTGCCAGCCCGCCGGCTGCATCGGGATCTCTTCACGATCGAATGCCAGATCGCCGCCGTTCACCACTTCTGAATCGTGGTTAATGCCTTTGAAATCGAAAAGCTCAATGTCCGCCAGGTGGGAAGGCACCACGTTTTGCATGGCGCTGAACATGGTTTCGATGCGGCCCGGATAGCGTTTATCCCAGTCACGCAGCATATCGCCAATCACCTGACGCTGCAGGTTTGGCTGCGAACCGCACAGGTTGCATGGAATGATCGGGAACTCTTTAGCCTGGGAAAAACGTTCGATATCTTTCTCACGGCAGTAGGCGAGCGGGCGGATCACAATGTGTTTGCCGTCGTCGCTCATCAGCTTCGGAGGCATACCCTTCATTTTGCCGCCGTAGAACATGTTCAGGAACAGCGTTTGCAGAATATCGTCACGGTGGTGTCCGAGCGCAATTTTGGTCGCGCCCAGCTCCGTCGCGGTACGGTAGAGGATGCCGCGGCGCAGACGCGAGCAGAGAGAGCAGGTGGTTTTCCCCTCTGGGATCTTCTCTTTCACAATACCGTACGTATTTTCTTCGACGATCTTGTACTCTACGCCAAGCTTTTCCAGGTACTCTGGAAGAATGTGCTCCGGGAAACCCGGCTGTTTCTGGTCAAGGTTAACCGCCACCAGAGAAAAATTCACCGGTGCGCTTTGCTGAAGATTACGCAGGATCTCCAGCATGGTGTAGCTGTCCTTACCCCCTGAGAGGCAGACCATAATGCGATCGCCTTCTTCAATCATGTTGAAGTCCGCAATGGCTTCGCCGACGTTACGGCGCAGGCGCTTTTGCAGCTTGTTCAGGTTGTACTGTTCTTTTTTGTTAATCTCTTGATTTTGCGACATTTATAATTTACTCAAATCTCAAAGGGGGCACCGGTGGGGCAAAAATGGCCATCAGGGCACCAGCATCGCATTATGGTACGGATTGCGGCGGCGAATACCAGCACGTTTTACAATACTGCTGCTAATCTTTTCAGTGGCACAAGGGAGCTATGAAATGAAGAACAAAGACGAACAAACAGGGTTGGTTGGGCTGGCGATCGGTGCTGCGGTCATTGGTCTGGTTTCATCGCAGGAAACCATTAACCGCGAAAGCATTGTCGCTGAACTAAGACGGCTTGGCAGGCAGAAGGGGGATGGGGTGGAGGATGAGGTTTTTGTTAAGGCCGCTGAACTGGTAAGTAAAGGGGTGTAACCATGGCAGAGATCCGTAACGCGCAATGTCATTGCGGGGCAGTAGCCTTTACGGTTGAGCTAACCGACGGGCTCAATACGGCGCGGCGCTGCAGCTGTTCTTTTTGTCGGATGCGGGGGGCAGTGGTGGTTTCCGCGCCGTTAACGGGCATCACCGTGACCAAAGGCCAGGACAAACTGACCGAGTACCGTTTTAACACGGGAACGGCGCGGCACTTCTTCTGTTCGGTCTGCGGGATTTACACGTTCCACCAGAGGCGCTCTAACCCTGATCAGTACGGGGTTAACGTCGCCTGCTTCGAAAATGTCACTCCGTTCGATTTCCCGGAGGTGGCGGTGATGGACGGCGTTAACCACCCTGCGGATGGCGACAGCGGCGTATTTGGCTATCTGTCGTTTCGACGGAAAGACGACGATTAGTCGGCATCCAGCGCGTTTAAGAGAACGCCCAGATGATGAACAATACCGCCAAAATCAAAGATTAGTGCAATCCAGATGCAGCCTAAAAGGGCAAGCAGAGTCAGTGAAACGCGGGTAAACACGCAAATATCCTTATATGCATTCAACGTTGTATTTCACTGTACCCTGATTTCCTTAAACTTGCCCTTAACAACCCCGTCGTAGAAGCGGCCTTTTGAGACAACGCTCAAAAAATCAGTAAAAATGCGGGGCGGAACGGACTGATACCGCAGCGTGGTGCGGTTGCGAAAGCGAACTTCAAGCGTGGCGCTGGGTTCATCGTAGGCAACAGAGGCAATGCGCGATGATATGACAGGGTGATGAACCATGGTGTTAGGCCTCGTATCGCGTATAACAAGAGCCTTATCATCTATCATGACGGTTGCGGTATGCAAGCTGAAAGTAATATATGCTTTACCGTTAAATATAAAAGAGTTAGCCCGCAAAATTTTGCGGGCTATTGCGATTAGAACTGGTAAACCAGGCCTAAGGCTACGATATCATCAGTGCCGATACCGTTATTTTTGTAGAAGCTGTCATCTTCGTCCAGCAGGTTGATTTTATAATCAACATAGGTGGACATGTTTTTGTTGAAATAGTAGGTTGCGCCAACGTCAGCGTATTTAACCAGATCCTTATCACCTTCGCCGTTACCCAGATCTTTGCCTTTTGACTGCAGGTAAGAAATAGCCGGGCGCAGACCGAAGTCGAACTGGTACTGTGCGGTTACTTCGAAGTTCTGGGTTTTATTGGCAACGGCGTATTTCTTGTCACCGTATGGCGTCATGTTGCGGGTTTCGGAATACATGGTCGCCAGATAAACGTTGTTAGCATCGTATTTCAGACCTGCGGTCCACGCATCCGCTTTATCACCGCCAGCAGTGGTACGCGTCACCTGGTCGTTGGTACGGTCAGAAGAGGCGTAAGCCGCACCTGCGCTGAAGCCCATGCCAATGTCGTAAGTGGTGGAGATACCGAAGCCGTCGCCGTTTTCATGACGGGTATCGCGACCGTTGTTGGTGCCTTCCTGGTTATTGTTGCCGGACTCGTTATTGCCCTGATACTGCAGCGCAAAGTTCAGACCCTGCACCAGACCGTAGAAGTCGGTATTACGGTAGGTTGCCACGCCGTTAGCACGGCCGGTCATAAAGTTATCGGCATAGGTATAGGAGTCGCCGCCGAACTCCGGCAGCATATCGGTCCAGCCTTCTACGTCGTACAGCACGCCGTAGTTTCGACCATAGTCGAATGAACCGTAATCGCCCACTTTCACCCCTGCGAACGCCAGACGAGTCCAGGACTGGTTGTCAGAACCTTCGGTGTTGTTCGCCTGAATGTTGTATTCCCACTGCGCGTAGCCGGTCATCATGTCATTAATCTGGGTTTCGCCTTTGAAGCCCAAACGCATATAGGTCTGATCGCCATCTTTAGAGGAATCATCAGAGAAGTAATGCAGGCCATCTACTTTTCCGTACAGATCCAGTTTATTACCGTCTTTGTTATAAATTTCTGCAGCGTGTGCAGCGCCAGCCATTAAGATAGCCGGAATCATGAGAGCCAGTACTTTTCTTTGCATTATGATATTCCTTTGCGGTTGTTTTTATTTAATTACGTATTGAACTTTCCGAATGGGAAAGATGTCTCATGCTAAATCACTACCGTAAGGAGTAATAAAGTATAATTGTTACTAACTAAGTAAATTCTAAACCGAATAATGCAAAGGAAATGATGATTAGTTTGATGAATGAATTAACAGGAAATATACAAAATAAAAATTATTAATTTCTCCCTAAAGACGGTACGCTTTGCGCCGTTATATGCCTTTAAGATTTCTTCATCCATAATTCGTGTGAATATAATTCGCGTTATTAACGCTATATTCATTGATGGTTTGGATTAGCCCGATGTCAATTCATCGGGCTTTTTTTATGCAAAAAAATGCCCGGACAGGCCGGGCATGAAAATTACTCGCTGGTCGATTTTTCAGCTTTCCCGGCCATCTGGGCGAGGAAGTCATAGCGCTTTTGCAGATCCGCAGCGGCATCTTTCCACAGCTGCTCGGCCACTTCAGGCTGCTGGGCATTGAGGCGGCGGAAGCGCTGCTCCTGCATTAACGTCTCGGCAAGGGCATCTGACGGCGGGCGCGAATCAAGCGCCAGCGGTAATTTACCTTCATAGGCACGACGCGGGTCGAAGCGGTACAGCGGCCAGAAGCCGGTAGCCGTCAACTGGCGCATCTGATCGTGGCTCAGCGCGAGATCGTAACCGTGCTCTTCGCAAGGGCTGTAGGCGATGATCAGCGAAGGCCCCGGATAGGCCTCGGCCTCCTGGATCGCTTTCACCGTCTGGTTAAGCTGTGCGCCCAGCGAAATTTGTGCAACGTAAACGTGACCGTACATCATCATGCTCACGCCGAGGTCCTTACGTGCCTTGCGCTTGCCGTGTTCGCCAAACTTCGTGACGGCGCCCAGCGGCGTGGCTTTCGACGCCTGACCACCGGTATTGGAATAGCACTGGGTATCAAGCACCAGGATGTTAACGTTCTCGGTCAGGCTTAATACGTGATCCAGCCCGCCAAATCCGATGTCGTAGGCCCATCCGTCGCCACCAATCAGCCAGATCGATTTCTCGACCAGGGCATCGGCGTCGGTCAGCAGCTGTTCAGCGCCTTCCACGCCGTGCAGGGCAGCACGCAGCTCGGCGACCTGTTCGCGACGCACCTCAGGCGTGGCTTCAGCGTGCAGCGCGTCGTTCAGCGCCGCTGGGATTTTATCGGCAAACTGTTCCAGCAGGCGCATCACGCGCGCGCGGTGCTGGTCGACGGTAAGACGGAAGCCCAGACCAAACTCGGCGTTATCCTCAAACAGTGAGTTAGCCCATGCCGGACCGCGTCCGTTTGCATCCGTGGTGTACGGCGTGGACGGCAGGTTGCCCCCGTAGATTGAAGAGCAGCCGGTCGCGTTAGCAATCAGCATGCGGTCGCCGTAAAGCTGCGTCAGCAGCTTGATATACGGCGTTTCACCGCACCCAGAGCAGGCGCCAGAGTACTCAAACAGCGGCGTAATCAGCTGCGAGGTACGGATATCAATTCGCTCCAGCTTACTGCGGTCGATCTCCGGTAAGCCGAGGAAGAAGTCATAGTTCACTTTTTCTTCTTCAACGTGCTCAAGGCGAGACATCATGTTGATGGCTTTGATTTCCGGGTTCTGACGATCTTTCGCCGGGCATACCTCTACGCACAGATTACAGCCGGTGCAATCCTCAGGGGCGACCTGGAGAACGTATTTTTGCCCGCGCATATCGCGGGATTTTACGTCCAGCGAGTGCAGGCTGGCCGGTGCGGTTTCCATCTCTTCTGGCGACACCACTTTTGCACGAATGGCCGAGTGAGGACAGGCCGCCACGCAATGGTTGCACTGGGTGCACAGCTCCTCTTTCCAGATAGGGATCTCTTCGGCGATGTTGCGCTTTTCCCAGCGCGTGGTGCCCACCGGCCAGGTGCCGTCCGGCGGCAGCGCAGAGACGGGCAGGGCGTCACCCAGTCCGGCGAGCATGGCTGCCGTAACGGTCTTAACAAAATCAGGTGCAGCATCCGATACCACCGGCGGGCGGTTCGGGCTGGCGGCATTCACCTGCTGCAGCGGCACCTCGAATACTGACTCGCGCGCCAGGGCCAGCGCCTGCCAGTTACGCTCAACCAGCTCCTTACCTTTGCTGCTGTAGCTTTTGGCTATCGCACCCTGCAGTTCCATCAGCGCGCTGTCGCCGGGCAGAATATGGGTCAGGTGGAAGAAGGCCATCTGCATAACGGTATTGATACGGGCGGCAAGGCCGCATTCGCGGGCGATTTTCGCCGCGTTAATCACAAACAGACGGGCTTTTTTCTGGTTTAGCACCGCCTGCACGTCCTGCGGCAGGCGCCCCCAGACCTCGTCCGCGCCGTACGGCGTATTGATCAGGAAAATACCGCCGGGCTTCAGCCGCTCGGCCATCTGGTATTTGTCGATAAACTGCAGCTGGTGACAACCAACAAAATCGGCCTGCGAAATCAGATACGCCGAGCGAATGGGGTGTTCGCTGACGCGCAGGTGCGAGACGGTCAGGCCGCCTGCTTTTTTGGAGTCGTAGACGAAGTATCCCTGGGCATACCACGGCGTTGAATTACCGATAATCTTGATGTTGTTCTTGGTTGCCGAAACGCTGCCGTCGCTGCCCAGACCATAGAACAGCGCTTCGAGTTTGGCCGTCGACGGCAGGGTGTTCTCCGGTAGTGGCAGGGAGAGGTTGGTGACGTCATCGTAAATACCCACCGTAAAGCGCGGTTTTGGCTTCGCTGCGCTCAGCTCACTAAACACCGCCAGCACGCAGTCCGGGCCAAACTCTTTTGATGACAGGCCATAACGCCCGCCAATGACGCGCGGCAGGGTTTCGCGTTCGCCGCTGTTGAAGGCTTCTGCCAGGGCGGTCATGACGTCCAGATACAGGGGCTCCGCGTGGGCGCCCGGCTCTTTGGTGCGATCGAGCACCGCGACGGCGCGCGCGCTTTCCGGCAGTACCGAGAGCAGATGTCCGGCAGAAAACGGGCGATAAAGACGCACTTTCAGCACGCCGACTTTTTCACCGCGCATCAGCAGCTCGTCCACGACCTCTTCACAGGTGCCAATGGCCGAACCCATCAGCACAATGACGCGTTCTGCCTGCGGGTGTCCGTAGTATTCAAAGGGCTTGTACTCGCGCCCGGTCGCCGCGCCGAAATCATTCATCGCCTGCTCGACATGGTCGTAAACGGCGTTGTACCAGGGATTCGTCGCTTCGCGGGACTGGAAGTACGTATCCGGGTTGGCGGATGTTCCACGGATAACCGGATGCTCAGGGTTCAGGGCGCGCGCACGATGTGCGTCAATGTCCGCCTGCGGCAGCAGATTAAGGATCGTGTCGTCTGCCAGCGGGACGATTTTATTGATTTCGTGAGAGGTGCGGAAACCATCGAAGAAGTGAATGAACGGAACCCGGCTTTTCAGCGTCGCGATATGCGAAATAAGCGCAAAGTCCTGGGCTTCCTGAACGCTGCTGGCGCAGAGCATGGCGCAGCCTGTCTGACGGACGGCCATCACATCCGAATGATCGCCAAAAATAGAGAGGGCGTGGGTGGCAACGGTTCGGGCCGCAACGTGCAGCACGAACGGCGTGAGCTGCCCCGCCAGCTTGTACAGCGTCGGGATCATCAGCAGCAATCCCTGCGACGAGGTGAACGACGTGGAGAGGGCACCGGTCTGCAGCGCACCGTGTACTGCCGCGATCGCGCCCGCTTCGGACTGCATTTCAACCACGCGTGGGACATCACCCCAGACGTTTTTTAAGCCATTCCCGGCCCAGGCGTCCGCCTGCTCGGCCATCGTAGAACTTGGCGTAATTGGGTAGATGGCGATAACTTCGCTGGTGCGGAACGCGACTGAGGCGACTGCACCATTACCGTCAATAGTTTGCATAGGACGACACCCTTACATTGCGCAAAAAAGAGGGGGCTGAAATAGCTCAACAGACCCTGAATATTATTTCTCTATTTTAGCAAAGCTGGGGTTTAACGATTTTCGCTTTTGTGTCCTTGATATTCTCGCTATCAATGAGTAGATCAAACTATTGGCGGAAAAATTGCGAGAAATTGTTTCTGGAGCGCATAAATACGCACTTCCGCTCTCGACGGCTCGGGACATGATGCCTATTATGCATAGGTTTCGCTTTATTTATGGGGAAGAGAGTATGCGTTCAGCGTTTTGGGTAGGGTGTGCCGCGTTATTATTATCGGCATGTAGCAACGAGCCTGTTCAGCAGGCAACGGCGGCGCACGTCACGCCGGGTATGAAGGCGGCGATGTCCAATTCGGGACAGGCTAACTGCGCGATGATCGGTGGTTCACTGTCCGTTGCCCGCCAGCTTGACGGCTCCGCCATCGGCATGTGCGCCTTGCCAAACGGCAAACGCTGCAGCGAACAGTCGCTTGCCGTTGGAAGCTGCGGTAACTACTGATTACTCTGCGCGTTTAAACGTCAGCGTTTTGTCTGCCGTCGCCAGCGTCAGCTGATCTTCAGTCAGGTCGACCTGCGCGCCTTTGCGCAGCATGTCGCCGATATTGCGATCCAGCTCGTTAAGCTTTGCGTCGGTACAGAGTTTACGGGTCATCGCCAGCGTTTTGACTTTGAGCTCCCCTTCGGACAATTTCCCCTGTCCGTTGAAGCTATTACACATCGCGCCTGAAACCGTAATGTTGTTTACCAGGCTAATGTCCGGCAGGGCACTAAAGCCGATCTCGGGTTGCGCTGCCGCGCCCTTCACCGTTTTGCCATCCACGCTTTCCAGCACAAACCGGTGGTTCTGAAGCTGCTCCGGTTGTACAGACGCTTTGCCTGGATTGACGCAGCCGCTGAGGACAAAACTCATAACAGTTAACGCAACACGCTTTTTCATTTTTCTTCTCAGACTATAAATACTGTGAATCTGTTGTAAGTGTAACGATACTCTGCGATGAATTAATGGGGTTTATCTGAAAGTGCGGGGTCCTCATCCGGGCAACGTCGTCGCTGCCCGGACGCGGGCCTAGTGGGATTTAAACCCTGCCGCCGCCATGAGCATCCGAAAGAGCATACTCACGCACGCCAGCGCCAGCACGCTGCCGCCCCAGATAATGACCAGCCACATCAGGCGTTTCCAGACAGGTTGTTGCATCAGTGATAACCCTCCCCATGCTGAACTTTTCCGCGAAAAACGTAATAACTCCAGAAGGTATAGACCAGAATTACCGGAATGATTAATAACGCGCCCACCAGCATAAAGCCCTGGCTTTGCGTCGGCGCTGCAGCCTGCCACAGTGTGATTGACGGCGGGATGATATGCGGCCAGATGCTGATCCCCAGCCCGCCAAACCCGAGGAATATCAGCCCCAGCGAAAGAACGAAGGGGAGAGTGTGGCTCTCGGGATTGTTCAGGCTTCGCCACTGGCACAGGCTCAGCAACACCACCAGGACAGGAACGGGCAGCAGATAAAAGAGATTTGGCAGCGTGAACCAGCGCTCGGCGATTGCCGGTTGCGCCAGCGGCGTCCACAGGCTAATTGCCGCGATAAACAGCAGCAGGACGATCAGCAGGGTTTTCGATACCTGGCGCATCCGCACCTGCAGGCTATTTTCACTTTTCATTACCAGCCACGTGGCACCCAGGAGTGCATATGCCACAACAAGCCCCGCGCCGCAGAAAAGGTTAAATACGGTTAACCAGTCAAACGGGCCGCCGCTGTACGCGCGGCCCGTGACGGCGAAACCGTTAATCACAGCCCCCACCGTGATGCCCTGCGTGAAGGTAGCTAGGATCGACCCGCCAATGAAGGCTTTATCCCAGAAGGGACGGTGGGCCGGCGTGGCTTTAAAGCGAAACTCAAACGCTACTCCGCGGAAGATAAGCCCGATCAGCATTAACGTCAGCGGGATGGTCAGCGCGTCGACGATCACCGCGTAGGCCAGCGGAAAGGCGCCGAAGAGCGCCGCGCCGCCCAGCACCAGCCAGGTTTCATTTCCGTCCCAGACGGGGGCGACGCTGTTGACCATCACGTTGCGATCGTCGGCGTTCTGCGTTGCCGGGAACAGAATGCCAATCCCCAGATCAAAGCCGTCCATCACGATATACATCAGCGTGGCGAAGACGATAATGACAAACCAGATAATGGAAAGATCGATACCCATTATGGCTGCTCCTTATGTTCAGTTGTGACGGCAGAAAGCGGGCGCGCGGGACGTCCGTCGGACTCGGTGGCGAATGATTCATGCGGCTGCGGGCCTTTTCGGATGAGGCGAACCATATAGCTGTAGCCCACGCCGAATACCGAGGTATAGACGACGAAGAAGGCCAGTAAACTCACGCTCATGTGCAAATCGCCATGGGCGGAAACGGCATCCCTGGATCTCTGAAGCCCGTAGACGACCCAGGGCTGACGGCCTACCTCGGTGGTGATCCATCCGGCCAGGATGGCAATTAATCCGGACGGCCCCATCAGGAGGGCAAACCACAGGAACGGTCGCGAGGTATACATTCGCTTTCTGTAGCGCAGCCAGAGCGCCGCAACGCCCAGAAGCAGCATCAGCATGCCTAAGCCCGCCATGATACGGAACGACCAGAAGACGATGGTAGAGTTGGGACGATCCTCCTTCGGGAATTCCGTCAGTGCCGGGACCTGCTTATCGAGACTGTGCGTCAGGATCAGGCTACCCAGCGCCGGGATCGCCAGGCCAAAACGGGTGCGTTCCTGTTCCATATCCGGCCAGCCAAACAGCAGCAGCGGCGTAGGTTCACCCGGCGGGTTTTCCCAATGGCCTTCTATGGCGGCAATTTTTGCGGGCTGGTGCTTTAAGGTGTTCAACCCGTGCATATCGCCAACTATGGCCTGGATGGGGGCGACAATCAGGGTCATCCACAGCGCCATTGAGAACATGGCGCGAACGGCTGGCGTCGTATTGCCCCGCAGCAGATGCCAGGCGGCGGAAGCGCCGACAAACAGGGCGCTGCTCAGGAACGCCGCAATCGACATGTGCAGCAGGCGATAAGGGAAGGAAGGGTTAAAGACCACGGCAAACCAGTCCACCGGCACCACCTGACCGTTGACGATCTCATAGCCTTGCGGGGTCTGCATCCAGCTATTTGAGGAGAGGATCCAGAAGGTGGAGATGATTGTCCCCAGCGCCACCATGCAGGTCGCAAAGAAGTGCAGCCCGGGTCCGACCTTATTCCAGCCAAACAGCATGACCCCGAGGAAACCCGCCTCAAGGAAGAACGCGGTAAGCACTTCATAGGTCAACAGCGGCCCGGTGATACTGCCCGCAAACTGCGAAAATCCGCTCCAGTTGGTGCCAAACTGGTAGGCCATCACCAGGCCGGACACCACGCCCATGCCGAAGTTAACGGCGAAAATCTTCGACCAGAAATGGTACAGCGAGCGCCAGACCGGATTTTTTGTTTTCAGCCACAGACCTTCCAGCACGGCGAGATAGCTCGCCAGCCCGATGGTGATCGCGGGGAAAATAATGTGAAAGGATACGGTAAAGGCAAACTGTATCCGCGCGAGATGAAAAGCATCTAAACCAAACATGCACAGCCTCAATGTCAAACGGTGTACTGTTATGGTATAGGGCCGGAAAGGGGACTATCAGACGCAGAAAAGGATTTTTTATGTATAACAGTTATCTAAAATCCGGTTTTTCCGTCATCTGATATGCCTGCGGTGAATGCATAAAAAAGTTATTTTTATGATTTTTACGCATTAAACCTCTTGCTTTGTCGTCAGCGAAGTGCGTTAATGGTTTTCTGGTTTTAAGTCCAAATAAATATCTGACGTAGTTTTATAAAGCAGTTCTCATCACGTTGTGCCTCTCCGCAGCCTCTCTTGGGTCTTTATCTACTTTCCGATTCGTTTTTGTTTAAAACCATTATTGCCCTATCGGCCCATTAGTAATTTACGTTTTTACGTTTACAGGAGAATCTTATGACTTCTTATATCCATTTCCGCTGCCCATGCTGCCATGGCTCGCAGTACCGTACCTCCGCCTTTGACGTGTCTGAGGCAAATCCGTTCGGCGCCAAATGCATTTTTTGCAAATCGCCGATGATTACGCTCGACCACCTGGCCGCTGCGCGTTCCGCACAGAGTCACGTTACCGAGTTCCGTAAATAATAACCGCGTTTTCATAACAGTTAGCAAAATCTTCTCTTTTTCTCCTGCTGATATACACTGTCGGCAATAAGGAGAATCTGATGAAAAAATACCAGCGTCTGGCGCAACAAATAATCTCGCAGATTGAGCTTGGCGTATGGCTGCCGGGCGACAAGTTGCCTTCTCTGCGAGAGCAGGTGGCGAGCAGCGGGATGAGTTTTATGACCGTCGGCCACGCGTATCAGATGCTGGAAAGTCAGGGGCGCATCGTCGCCAGACCGCAGTCGGGCTATTACGTTGCCTCGCGCCCGACCGCGCAACAGCCTGCTCCCCCCGCGCAGGTCATGCGTGACGAAGTGGTGGACATCAACACCTATATCTTCGACGTACTGCAGGCCAGCCGCGACCCTTCCGTTGTACCCTTTGCCTCCGCGTTTCCCGATCCCCGGCTTTTCCCGCTCCAGCAGCTAAATCGCTCCCTTGCTAACGTCAGCAAAACCGCCACGGCGATGAGCGTGATTGAAAACCTGCCGCCGGGAAACGTCGACCTGCGTCACGCCATTGCCCGTCGTTATGCACAGCAGGGGATGAACATCTCTCCGGAAGAGATTGTTATCACCGCCGGTGCGCTCGAAGCATTGAACCTCAGCCTGCAGGCCGTCACGGAACCGGGCGACTGGGTGATCGTTGAAAATCCCTGCTTTTACGGCGCGCTGCAGGCGCTGGAACGCCTGAAGCTGAAAGCTTTATCTATCGCGACGGATGTTCGCGAGGGGATCGACCTGAATGCCCTTGAACAGGCCCTCAACGATTACCCGGTAAAAGCCTGCTGGCTAATGACCAACAGCCAAAATCCGCTTGGCTTTACGCTGAGCGCAGAGAAAAAAGCCCGTCTGGTTGCGCTGTTAACCCGTCATAACGTCATCCTGATAGAAGATGATGTCTACAGCGAGCTCTATTTTGGGCGCGAAAAGCCGCTCCCGGCCAAAGCCTGGGACCAGCAGGACATGACGCTGCACTGTTCGTCATTCTCTAAATGTCTGGTGGCGGGCTTTCGTATCGGCTGGGTAGCGGCGGGAAAACATGCGCGGCGCATTCAGCACCTGCAGCTGATGAGCACGTTATCCACCAGCTCTCCGATGCAGCTGGCGCTGGTGGATTACCTGGCGACCAAACGCTACGACGCGCACCTTCGCCGCCTGAGGCGCACGCTGGCCGAGCGCAAGCAGCAGGCATGGCAGGCGCTTTTACGCCATATGCCGGCGGGCGTTAAAATCCATCATAACGACAGCGGCTACTTTTTATGGCTGGAACTTCCCGCCGGGCTGGATGCAGGGCTGCTGAGCGAAAAAGCGTTGCCTCATCACATCAGCATTGCGCCCGGAAAGATGTTTTCAACATCCGATGTCTGGACGCCGTTCTTCCGGTTTAATACGTCCTGGGCGTGGGGGGAGCGTGAAGAACAGGCCGTGAACCAGCTAGGAAAATTAATTCGCGAGATGCTGGATTAATATTTCTCCCCCTCCCATGCCAATAATCATTCCTTATCTTTCAGATGGCCCCGCGACTATCCATCGGGGGGGCATCATAGGAAATCTGCATACTCCCCCTTACGGCTAACCCCTTGTCTATAATCCAGTTAACGGGGAATGCGCCCTCTGTCACACCTTGATGAAATTTCCTGAAGCCGCGCGGTGCGGCGCATTTGCGCGGTCTACGTTTAACTAGGGAGATATTTTTACGGCACGGCTGCCGCTAAATTTCATTGCGACAGGAGTAAACCTAATGAGCAAAAAATTTGCATGCAGCAGCCTGTGCGCGCTCGGCATGACGATCGTGACGGCCCAAGCCGCCGAGCCGCCAAAGGCAATCGGCAACGGAGAGGGGCGTCTTGATATCATCGCCTGGCCGGGGTATATCGAACGCGGCCAGACCGATAAAAATTACGACTGGGTCACCCAGTTTGAGAAAGAGACGGGCTGTGCGGTCAATGTGAAAACCGCCGCGACCTCGGATGAGATGGTCAGCCTGATGGCGAAGGGCGGTTACGATTTGGTTACCGCATCGGGTGATGCATCGCTGCGCCTCATTGCCGGTAAACGCGTTCAGCCGATTAACCCCGACCTGATCCCCAACTGGAAGACAATCGATCCGCGCATTGTGAAGGGGGCCTGGTTCAACGTGGGCGGTAAAGTCTACGGCACGCCGTACCAGTGGGGCCCCAATCTGCTGATGTACAACACCAAAACCTTCCCGACGCCTCCCGACAGCTGGAGCGTGGTTTTCGTTAAGCAGGATCTTCCGGACGGTAAAACCAATCAGGGCCGCGTGCAGGCGTATGACGGCCCTATCTATATCGCCGATGCGGCGCTGTTCGTTAAATCAACCCAGCCGCAGCTGGGCATCACCGATCCGTACCAGCTCACCGAACAACAGTATGCCGCGGTGCTGAAGGTGCTGCGCGACCAGCACGCGCTGATCCACCGCTACTGGCACGACACGACCGTTCAGATGAGCGATTTCAAAAATGAAGGCGTGGTCGCGTCCAGCGCCTGGCCGTATCAGGCCAACGCCCTGAAAGCAGAAAATCAGCCCGTCGCCACCGTGTTTCCGAAAGAGGGGGTAACGGGCTGGGCGGATACCACCATGCTTCACGCCGAGGCTAAACACCCGATGTGCGCCTACAGGTGGATGAACTGGTCACTTACCCCAAAATTACAGGGCGATCTGGCCGCCTGGTTTGGCTCACTGCCGGTGGTGGCGGAGGGATGCAAGGCCAGCACGCTGCTGGGTGACAAAGGGTGCGAAACCAACGGCTATAACGCTTTCGACAAAATCATGTTCTGGAAAACCCCGATCGCAGACGGCGGAAAGTATGTTTCGTACAGCCGCTGGACACAGGATTACATCGCCATCATGGGTGGTCGTTAATCACCCGGGAGCAGAGCATGACGTACGCGGTAGAATTTAACGACGTTTCCCGTCTGTACGGTGACGTGCGGGCGGTGGATGGCGTCACCATTGGCATTCGCGACGGGGAGTTTTTCTCTATGCTGGGGCCTTCGGGCTCCGGCAAAACCACCTGCCTGCGCCTGATTGCCGGTTTTGAACAGCTCTCCGGCGGCGCGATAAAGATTTTCGGCAAAGAGGCGAGCGAGCTTCCTCCCTGGGAGCGGGATGTGAATACCGTTTTCCAGGATTATGCGCTGTTCCCCCATATGTCCATTTTGGATAACGTCGCCTACGGGCTGATGGTGAAAGGCGTCGACAGGAAAAAGCGGCACACGCAGGCGCGCGAGGCGCTGGATAAGGTGGGGTTAAGCTTCGCCGTTGCGCGTAAGCCTTCCCAGCTTTCGGGCGGACAGCGCCAGCGTGTCGCCATCGCGCGAGCGCTGGTTAATGAACCGCGCGTGCTGCTGCTGGATGAGCCCTTAGGCGCACTGGATCTCAAGCTGCGCGAGCAGATGCAGTTTGAGCTGAAAAAACTGCAGCAGGAGCTGGGGATCACCTTTATTTTCGTCACCCACGATCAGGGCGAAGCGCTGTCGATGTCTGACCGGGTGGCGGTATTCAACAATGGCCGTATCGAGCAGGTTGATACTCCGCGCGAGCTTTACATGCGCCCGCGTACGCCCTTTGTGGCGGGTTTTGTCGGCACCTCTAACGTGTTTGACGCCAGCTTTGCCGGGAAAGTGTGTGGAATGTCCGGTATGTATTCGCTTCGACCGGAACATATTCGCCTTAACGAAGGCGGGGAGGTTCAGGTTCAGGGCACCGTGCAGGCCGTGCAATACCAGGGCGCGGCGACGCGCCTTGAGCTAAAGCTGGCGGACGGCGAAAAGCTGCTGGTGAGTCAGGCCAACCTCAGCGATGCCGCAATGCTAAACGGCGTTGAGCCGGGCCAGCAGGTGCTGGCGTCATGGTCGCGCGAGGCCATGGTACTGCTTCACGAGGAGAGGTGAAATGGACAGGAGCATTTCACGTTCGCCTTCATCGCGAAGCGCCTTAAGCCGCTTTACCGCGCAAGTGTGGCGTAAACCGTCGCTTGGCCTGTTCTTGCTGCTGATTGCGCCGCTGATGTGGTTCGGCATCGTCTATTTAGGCTCGCTCCTGACGCTGCTGTGGCAGGGATTTTATACCTTCGACGACTTTACCATGTCGGTCACGCCGGACCTGACCTTTGCCAACCTCAAGGCGCTCTTTAACCCGGCGAACTACGACATCATCGTGCGTACCCTGGTGATGGCTATCGCGGTGACTCTGGCCAGCGCGATCCTGGCGTTTCCGATGGCCTGGTATATGGCGCGCTACACCCGAGGAAAGTGGAAAGCGTTCTTCTATATCGCCGTTATGCTCCCGATGTGGGCGAGCTATATCGTCAAAGCCTATGCCTGGACGCTGCTTCTGGCAAAAGACGGGGTAGCCCAATGGTTTCTCGGACACATGGGGCTGGAGCCGATCCTGACGTCCATTCTCACGCTGCCTGCTGTTGGGGGTAATACGCTCTCGACCTCGGGGCTTGGGCGCTTTCTGGTTTTCGTCTATATCTGGCTGCCGTTTATGATCCTGCCCGTGCAGGCGGCGCTGGAACGACTGCCAGCCTCTTTGCTGCAGGCCTCGGCCGACCTGGGCGCAAGGCCTCGTCAGACGTTTCGTTACGTCGTCCTGCCGCTGGCCATTCCGGGTATTGCGGCCGGCTCGATATTTACGTTCTCGCTGACGCTCGGGGATTTTATCGTGCCTCAGCTGGTGGGGCCCCCGGGCTACTTTATTGGCAATATGGTTTATTCCCAGCAGGGGGCTATCGGCAATATGCCCATGGCCGCCGCCTTCACGCTGGTGCCGATTGTGCTTATCTCACTCTATCTGGCGTTCGTTAAACGTCTGGGAGCATTCGATGCACTCTGAGCGCGCGCCGTTGTTCCTGAAGATTGCAGCGTGGGGCGGCGTTATCTTTCTTCACTTCCCGCTGCTGATTATTGCGGCCTATGCTTTTAATACCGAGGACGCCGCCTTTAGCTTCCCGCCGAAAGGCCTGACGCTGAAGTGGTTTAGCGTGGCGGCAGGGCGTGGCGACATCATTGATTCAGTGACGTTGTCACTTCAAATCGCTGCGCTCGCTACCGCCATTGCGCTGGTGCTTGGCACGCTTGCTGCAGCGGCGCTGTGGCGAAGCGAGTTTTTTGGCAAGAATGCCGTCTCACTTTTGCTGCTGTTGCCGATTGCCCTACCGGGGATCATAACCGGGCTGGGGCTGCTGACCGCCTTCAAAACCATCAATCTTGAGCCCGGTTTCTTTACCATCGTGGTGGGGCACGCCACCTTCTGCGTGGTGGTGGTGTTTAACAACGTCATTGCCCGATTCCGGCGCACCTCCTGGAGTCTGGTAGAAGCCTCAATGGATTTAGGGGCAGACGGCTGGCAAACCTTCCGCTACGTGGTGCTCCCCAATCTGGGATCGGCGCTGCTGGCGGGGGGCATGCTGGCGTTTGCGCTCTCTTTTGACGAAATTATCGTCACAACCTTTACCGCGGGACACGAGCGCACGTTACCGCTGTGGTTGCTTAACCAGCTCGGACGTCCGCGCGACGTGCCGGTCACCAACGTGGTTGCGCTGCTGGTGATGCTGGTGACAACCGTCCCCATTCTGGGAGCCTGGTGGCTAACCCGCGACGGTGAGAACGTCGCCGAAAGCGGGAAATAACGTTGAATTCAACAGGAAAATGCTATGCAAAATCTACTGCTGATTAATGGTGAACTGACTGCCGGTGAAGGGGAAAAACAGCCGGTTTATAATCCCGCCACCGGCGACGTGCTGCTGGAGATCGCGGAAGCCTCGGCAGAGCAGGTCGATGCCGCAGTGCGTGCCGCCGATCGCGCTTTTGCGCAGTGGGGGCAAACCACGCCAAAAGCCCGCTCCGAGTGTTTACTGAAGCTGGCTGACGTCATCGAGGCGCATGGCGAAGAGTTTGCCCGGCTTGAATCCCTCAACTGCGGGAAGCCGCTGCACTGTGCGCTGGGCGATGAAATACCGGCCGTGGTGGATGTTTTTCGCTTCTTTGCCGGAGCCGCGCGCACGCTGAACGGGCTGGCCGCCGGGGAGTATCTTGAGGGGCACACCTCGATGATTCGCCGTGACCCGGTGGGCGTGGTAGCGTCGATTGCCCCCTGGAACTATCCGCTGATGATGGCCGCCTGGAAGCTTGCCCCCGCGCTGGCAGCGGGGAACTGTGTGGTGATCAAACCGTCGGAAATTACCCCGCTCACGGCTTTAAAGCTCGGCGAACTGGCGAAAGATATCTTCCCTGCAGGCGTGCTGAGCGTGCTGTTTGGCCGCGGTAAGACGGTGGGCGATCCGCTTACCGGGCACGAAAAAGTGCGCATGGTTTCTCTGACCGGTTCGATTGCGACCGGAGAACATATCATCGGGCATACCGCGTCCTCCATTAAGCGCACCCACATGGAGCTGGGCGGCAAAGCGCCCGTTATCGTCTTTAACGATGCGGATCTTGATGCGGTGGTCGACGGCGTGCGGACCTTTGGGTTCTATAATGCCGGGCAGGACTGCACGGCGGCCTGCCGGATTTATGCTCAGAAGGGCATTTATGCCGCGCTGGTTGAAAAGCTCGGGGCGGCGGTGGCCGGCCTGAAGATGGGCGCGCCGGAAGATGAATCAACCGAGCTGGGGCCGCTCAGCTCCGCCGCACATCTCGCGCGCGTCTGTCAGGCTGTCGACGAAGCGAAAGCGCTGGACCATATCCAGGTAATCACCGGCGGGAGCAAAAGAGAGGGCGCAGGATACTACTTCCAGCCAACCCTGCTGGCGGGGGCAAAGCAGGACGATGCGATTGTACAGCGAGAAGTGTTTGGCCCGGTCGTCAGCGTGACGCAGTTTGACGATGAAGCGCAGGTGCTGGCGTGGGCTAACGATTCGCAATACGGTCTGGCGTCATCGGTCTGGACCAAAGATGTTGGCCGTGCCCATCGCCTGAGCGCGCGCCTGCAGTACGGCTGCACCTGGGTTAACACCCATTTCATGCTGGTGAGCGAAATGCCGCACGGCGGCATGAAGTTATCAGGCTACGGGAAAGACATGTCGGTGTACGGGCTTGAGGATTATACGGTCATTCGGCATGTGATGATAAAACACTAGGCAGTCCTGCCCGGCAGGTTATTCCGCCGGGCATTCTCTTTACCAGCCGCATACCTCGTGCTCATTTTCCGTGTCGTAGGCGCGTACCGTGTTGATTAAATCCTTCACCACGTCCGCCGCGATGTCAGGAATTAACAGCTCCATTGGGGCTTCTGTTTCGTAATCCACCGAGACACCGTTGCTGTTGTTGGTGACGGTCACGGTGTAGGTTGCCTTGCCCATGGGTTACTCCTTATGTGTGTTAACCACTTTACCGATACCAGCCCCCGTCAACGTAACGTCCGGGTCGGCAAAAAAGTCGATATTGAAATAGGTATCGTCGGTTAACAGCTCAATGCGGTGCCATTTTTGCGGCGGGGAAATACCAAATGAACCTGCTTCGATAACCAGCTCCAGATCCGGCTCGGTCGCGTCACCGTCAGCAAAGCCAAAGTAACGAACCGCACCCTGCATGACCGACAGGCGGCCATAGACGCCCGCTTTCGTATTGTGATGGGTAAATAGCGCTGCAGGCGCCGTCTCTTTGTTCCAGAAGGGGGTCGAACGGGTATGAACAAAATTCTCAGGAATACGTAGCATAATGGTTTCCTTCTTAGCGTCTGGCGCTTACAGAGATTTCAACACCTCGGGTTCGACAAAGAAGTCGATATTGAACAGGGTGTCATCGGTCATGGCCTCAATGTGGTGCCATCTCTCCGGCGGGAAAACACCGAAACGGCCCGCCTCGATAATCAATTCGCTGTCAGGCTCGGGGGTAAATTCATCAGCATAGCCCAAATAACGTACTGCACCCTGCACAACGGAGAGGCGAGGGTAAACGCCAGGGCGTGTGCCTTTGTCCAGGTGACGCTGAAAAATCCCCGCGGGGGCCGTCTCTTTATTCCAGAACGGGGTGGAGCGGGTATGAATACAACTTTGCGGAATGCGTAGCATATTTCCTCCCTTAAAAGCCTGCCTTTATTAAACCGCGTTCTGCATGTCAAAATTTATCAAAAAGTGCATTTAATATGCATGTTATAAGAAATGATTAGTCCTGCTCCTCAAGGGATGTTAAGGGAAGTACTCAGTTGTTATTATCCTTAATATTTAAGTGGTTATGGTGTAACGAAAAAACTTGATCTGTATCAACATATGACGCATATTGCGTGCGGTTATTTTTTCGGCTCAGGTAAACAGAATGACGTTGTATCAAAAGATGTTGGTTTTCTACGCAATCATGGCGTCCATCTGTGCCCTCATTACCTGGTTCCTCTCGAAAGATCGCAAGCGCATTCGTCTGCTGAGCGCTTTTCTGGTGGGGTCCACCTGGCCAATGAGTTTTCCCGTGGCGCTGCTGATCTCGCTTTTCTGAATCACGCTTCCAGTTTTAAAAGAAGAACATAGCATTCCAGGTATGATGACTGTATAAATAAACAGTGCATCAAAAATGGAGTGCTTATGAACAGTTTTTACTCGCAACACGCTGGCTGCACCGTTCGCTGGCAAGACCTTCCCGGTTCCGGCGTACCCGTCGTGTTTATTCACGGATTAGGGTGCGCATCATCCTACGAATATCCCCGTATTGTCTGCGATGCCCAATTTGACGGACGCAGGGCCATTCTTATCGACCTTCCCGGCAGCGGTTACAGCGACAGGCCTGTGCGTTACGGCTATCGCACCAGCGAGCAGGCGCGCGTTGTTGCTGAACTGGTCGATCATCTTCAGCTCGATGCTCTCTGGCTCTACGGACACAGCATGGGCGGCAGCATCGCTATAGAAACCGCCGTTATCATGGCAGGCCGGGTAAAAGGGCTCATGGTGTCAGAACCCAATTTTCACGCCGGCGGCGGCATGTTCAGCCGATCGATTGCGGCACAATCAGAAGAGCATTTTTGCGAACAGGGGTACGACGCGTTGCTCAATGCCGAAACCTCAGCGTGGAAGGGCTGCCTGCGAAGCAATGCCCCTTATGCCGTATGGCGCGGCGCAAAAAGTCTCGTCGAAGGTGTGAAGCCCGAATGGGAGTCACTGTTCCTGTCGCTAACCTGTCCTGTGACGCTGATTTTCGGCGCGTTGTCTTTACCTGATGAAGATTTCAGTGCGCTCCAGCAGAAAGGCGTTGAGATGAAGATTATCCCGGATGCCGGGCATTCGATGTCCTGGGAAAATCCCCCTGCGCTGGCAAAAACGCTAGCGGAGTGTATGGCAGGTGGATAACGGCCCGCTCGGGTGCGGGCCGGGATTTTGCTAGCGCAATAGCGCCTGCAACACCTTGCGGGCAGCGGGCTGGACGTCGTGCGGGTGCTGATAGTCAATGTTCTCAATGGCCCGACTATAAAGCGCAACCAGCCAGTCGTATACGTAAGCGGTAGCCGCATGCACGGGTTGCTCGCCCAGGCGCGTCAGACGCGGCGTGTCACTGCTTACCACCGGCGTGACAAATATCGCCTGACCTTTATGGATTCGGCTTGCGGGGCGTTGTGCAACGGGCGTCTGGTCGTAACCCAGCCAGCCGATGAAATTGCCCATCACGGCGTGCAGCTGTGCCGCGCTGCTTTTATCCATGTCGACAATTTTTTGCAGCTGATGAGGCAGGTTTAGCCGGTAGCTGGTCACCACAAGCACATCGGCAATTTGCTGTAAAACTGCGGGCTCCAGCCCCAGGCGGGCGGCGGCTGCATCGTTGCGGCTCCACTGGCGCAGGTGGTTAATCCAGACTTTATGCGCCAGGCGCGCTTTGTCCTTTGTCTGGAAAAGGCTGGCATTGTCCTGAGTGCTTTCGGCAAAGAGGTCGATGTTATCCGTGAAAAGCCCGTTTACCTGCTCCTCGCGCGGCTGCTGGACGGCCAGCAGCGTCTCAAAGGCTTTTAGCGGCGGCATTAGGCCTTCTAGCAGCTCGCCGTGGCGGGCCGCGGCGCTTTGCAGCATTCGCACCATGTTTTCTGCCTGCGCGCGTCTGATCCCCGGCTCCTCAACCAGCGGCGACAGATAGCTTTGCATGAGTGCTGAAAGCGCCTGCTTTTGCATGGACTGCAGGGTATGAAGCCGCTTCTGGCGCTGTGCGGGCAAGGTGGCCTGGGACAGCCACTCGATCACGCGCTGCATGCTGTGGCTATCCAGCGCCTGTAAAGTGCCCCAGTGCAGGCCCGGTTTGCCAAGCAGATGCTGTACGGCCTCGTCGAGATTCTGTCGGGAGGTAAAGCGCGCATCCTGAGGGGTTATCGCCCATACCAGGCCCGGCAGGGCGGACTCTTCCGCCGGCTGCGTCTCTTTGACCCACTGAATGAGGGCCTTCGCCTTTTTTGCCGTTTGTTCGTGCTGGGCGGTAGCATTGCAGATGACCAGCACATCGGGCTGGAGCTGCTGACGGTAATGCTCCAGCAGCCACTGGTATTTAGCCTGGCTTAACGGATCGCCGTTATCGTCTGATAAGACGGGAATATCAATGATATCAACATTATCCAGCGCGCAGCTTTCAACGGGCAATACCAGTTCTCGCGTCAGGAAGGCAAGGGTATCGACGGGAATGCTGATCGCACTCAGCGCTTCACCCTTGTTTAGCGGGTGCAGCAGCGTCTCCTGTGCCTCGGTACCGCTAAACGTGCCGTGAGTAATAAACCCTTCGCCGGGCAGGCCAAAGTTGTCGACCAGCAGGCTGAGCGGCGCGGCAAGCTCGCTGGCGTGGCTGGTCTGGTGCAGCACGTGTGCAAACTGCAGCCACTGTTGGGTTAGCTCCTGCTGCTCACCCCACAGCAACGACCAGACGCTGGCGCGCGTGCTGAGATCGAGGGATGGAACCAGCAGCGCAAACTGATGCCAAAGCGCATCATCAATTTGCTGTTTAGCGCCCGGCACCGTGCTCTGCCAGAAACGGGCGATGGCACCCACGTCCTGCGCGGTAATCCCCGGCACGCCCTGCGGCTGGCGCAGCCCGCGCCATTTTTCCAGCCGTGCCTCGATTACCGCTTTATCCACCGAACGGATCTGCGGGTGCAGGGTAGTGCGGGCAATAAACAGCTGAACCAGCTCGGCCTCCGTTACCAGGCTCAGACGGAGTGGGAACGCTTCATCGGCGATCTCTGCGCTTTCTCTGGTGAACCGGACCGCCATATTGGTCAGGGCATGTCCCGGATTGATATGCGAGAAATAATCAAACGTCCGTTGGCCCGGCGTGACGTTAAGGCGGCCATTGCCGCTCCCGCACAGGGACAACAGCAGGTGCGCTTTCGCGTTCTGGGAATGGCCGTACAGCCCAATACTGGTCTGGCGGGTAAGTGCGCGTTCAATGGCCTGCTCGCGAGCCTGCACCGCGTTGATGCGGGCGAGCAGCGCGTCGGCATCGTTATCCAGCATGGCGGCGTGGAGGCGCGTCTCGTTGATCCACCTGATTAAGGCCTGAGTGGTAGTCGTCGCAGTCATTTCAGGTATACGCTCCCGCTGTCGATCCAGTAATGGCTTCCGCTATGACGGCGATCGGCCAGGGTATTCAGTTTGAAGGTTAATGCATCCGCAGGAACCGGCGTTCCATCCTGTAGCCACGCGTCGCTAAGCTCGAAGGATTCTGGTCCTTCATGCTTGCTTCCTCCGCGCAGCTTCAGGCGCACGTTCAGCACGCCGTCTCCCGCAATGGCTTTTGCCAGCTCGGCCGAGTTGATGCTCAGGGTATAAAGCGGGGTTGCCGGCCAGCGGGCGTTTGCCAGCTGGCGGAAGCCGAGCGTCACGTTACCGCGCAGCGGGAAATGCAGACGGGCATCCAGCTTCGCGCCCGGCTTATCGAGATCGATATCCTGATACCAGACGTTTTCCTCACGCAGCGTATTTACCGTGTTATCCAGCACGCCCAAATAACGCACCGTTGAATACGCGCCAATATCGGCCGCCTTGAAGTTAAAGCGCGGCAGGCGCAGGTCAAGCGCCAGGCTGCACAGCATCGCGCCGACGGCGGCGGTTGATTTCGGGTTACCAATACGCCCCTGCTGGCTGAACGGATACCATTCGTGAACCTGGTACTTGTCCAGCCAGACGATGCGGTTAACCGGCACGGGCTGCAGGTGGCGAATCAACGCCTGAACGCCCGGCAGGCAGCCGGGACGCCCCGTAATTAACAGGATGTCGCAGCCGTAATGGGATATTGCTTCGCACACGGCATGAAGCGGTGAGGCCAGCGTAAACTGACCGGCCAGCATTGCGTCCTGCATTTCGCGGAAATTCACGTGCAGCGGGACGGCATACAGATCGAAGGCTTCAGATCCCGCAGGCAGGGCGTGATCAATCGCCTGCTGGAGATAGTTCATCACGTTGCGGGTTGGCTTCTGCGGCAGCAGGTCGCCAAAGGTGGCGTGCAGGCCTGCCAGCGGATCGTCAATATCGCTGGATTCCCAGGCGGCCAGAATTGCGTGACCGATCGGCATAAAGAGCTGGAGCGCCGTTTGCTGGCGCAGTACCGCCTGGGTATCAATGCGCCCGGAGTCGCCAAACAGCGAGGCCATGAGCATGGAGGCATCCGCCATGCCGGATTTCTGCAGCTGAGTTTGCAGGGCTGGCAACACGTAGCGCTGGATGACGTCCAGCAGCGTGTCATCGCCCGCAACCTTAAATCCTTCGCGGAACAGGAGCTGCGGGGTAATTTTGACGTTATTCCCGGAACCATCGTCGAGCTGATAGTGGGTAATCGCCATATCCGTAGTGCCGCCGCCGATATCGATAGAGGCCACGCGCAGCGCGCGTCCAGGCTGAACGCCCGGCTCGGGTTCGCGATCCGGGCGGGCGAGGGAGGCGAAGAAGGCCTCCGTCTGGCCGCCAAAATGTGAAATCGCTTCGTTGTACAGCCACACCAGCTGGCCGCAGCTGGCCTCGTCCCATTCCATCTGGATCTCAGGAACCGGCACCACGCTTTTTTCCTGCTGTTTGCGGCTGGCGAAATCCTCGTCCTGCGGGTGCCAGCCCATCGCCTTCCAGACGATGGCGATGGCTTCGAACATGCGGCGACGGAAGATCTCGCGCTCCTGCTTTGGCATGGCCGACGGGAGGGTGAGAATTAACGTGCGCAGCTGGCGCGGCGAGGCCGGAAAGCCCAGACGCAATCGCGTGGCGACGCTGTTAATCTGCCCCAGCGCCTGCGCCAGCAGCTCGCACAGCATGTGCGTCATGAGCGTGCTGCGGCTGTACTGCGGGGAGAACACCGGCAGACGCTCGTCCTGCGGCAGGGTAAAGAGCGGCTCGCCGTCGTCGTTCATCAGGTTCATCAGCGGGAATGCGGTAGCTAAGGGTTCTCGCTGCGTTTTGCTGTTCATCTGGCTGAAGCGCCAGTCCTGCACCACCGGCGTTTCATCCCACAGGTAGCGGCGCGGGCTGGAAATGCCGCTGTTGCCTTCGGTACCCAGACGCTGCATGGCCAGTTTGCGCGCCTCATCGCCCACGCGGACGATAGACGGCCAGACAAAGGCATCTTCCCGGCCGCTTTCAACCGAGAAGTGCTGCTTGCCGAAGCGCGCCTCAGAGAACTCCAGCCGGCTGGTAAACAAGGGCTCATTGAGGAACTGCGGTTCGCTTAGCGAACGCACCTGAAGCTCGGCGGTCTGTCGAAGGCCATCGTTCGCATCCCCGTGGTCTTCAATAATAACGCCGCAGGTATGGGTGTTGCCCACGTCGAGGATCAGGTCGACGGGGATGGCGGGCGTGCTGAGCGTATGGGTAACAAACTTCACTTCAGGTACGGTGAGCTGTTCTCCGAGCATGGACAGCAGGTTAAGCCAGTGCGCCTGATACTCAAACCCGCGCATCGCCTGATGCAGCTCGCGTTCAGAGCGGTTTTCAACGCCGTCCGCATACTGGGTAAACGCTTCCCGCAGCCAGCCGTCGATCCAGGTCTGGTCGAGGAAACTGTCTACTTCATCATCACGCCAGGCCAGGGCGAAGCGGGTCCCGTTCAGAATATCGTTTTCGACAGGCGACAGGGTTGACGTGGCATGTTCGGCAATCTGGCTGTCGAGGGCGAGGGTGACGCGGTGGGTATTGCCCGCCGTATCGGGTGCATCCAGCTTGCGTATCTGGACGCGGGCCCAGTTATCCGGCCCGTCAACGAAGGTGCGCGGTGGGTTGAAGCGCAGGAACGGAACGGGGAGCCAGACGCCGTCCAGCACCGTCAGGGACTGGTGTAGCGGGATCGTCGTTTCTGGCTTAACAACCTCGGGCTGACCGCCGCCCGAAGCCGGCAGCGTGTACCGGCCATTAACCAGGTCGAAGTCGAGACGCAAAAGCGGGCCGTTTGCCGTTTTACGCACGAAACGCCCGTTGCTGGCGGTGTCCTGCGGCGTCAGGCCAAAATCAAGAAATTGCACGCCGCTGTTGGCAATAAGCGTGACGCTCTGTTTGTAGTCGCAAAGATTTACCAGCATAGGGTCAGGCACCTGCTTTCTTAAACGTCAGTGGAACGACGGTTTTTGCATCATAACGCGCGTTACATTCAGCGATATCGCTGGTGCCTGCCTTGCAGGCAATTTCAGGCATCGGATAGCGGGAGCCGTCCGTGCAGCGGGCATTACCGCGGCTTTTAATCATCAGCTCGCCGTTGCTGTGCAGCCCGGAGAAAACCTCCACGCGGCAGACAACGTTATCGCCATGAACGACACGCGCCAGGCCTTTATTATTCTGAATCTGATAGCGCATTGACGGCGGTTTACCCGTGATCGGGTCCTTAACGTCCAGGATTGCGCGCCAGGTCCCATTCAGGAAACGCGTTGAGCCTGCCTTGACCTGGCCTGCCTCCATCACCATGGCGTCTTTCGGGATCGCTGCAATCACCACGGGCGCAGGCTCTGGGGCGGGTTCTTTCGCCTTCGTTTCCACAACCTCGGCCTGATGCAGGGGTAACGTCATTGCCAGCGGCTCAACCGACTTAATCGGTTTTGGCGCAATTGCGACAGCCTCAGGGGCCGGGGTTTGCACCGGCTCTGCGGAGGGCGCCTGATTGGGCCAAAGTAACGGCACGGAAACCGCGGCGACAATCACGGCTGCGACCGGCAGCGACCAGAGCGGGAGGCGGCGTTTTTTTGCGACAATCTCCGGCGCGCGCGCGGGTTCTTCAGCCGGAGGTAAAACTGCCCTGGCAGGTTCTGGCTCATACAGCGCGTCAGGCGTAATGCGGACCACGGTTGCAGGGGCGACCAGCGGCTCATCCGCCTGTTCAAAGGTAATGACGGGGGTCGGCTCAGGCTCAGGTTCTGGAACCTCAATGGCGACCGCTTCGGGCTCCGGGATCAAGGATTCGCGCAGGCAGTCGAGGACATCGTCGCGCGCGTTTTCATTCAGGTTTACAAAGCCCCAGAAGCAAATAACCGGCTTACCCTCAACCAGAAACAGGAAGTTTTCGCCGGGAAACTGGAAAGCCTTAGACAGCAGGGAGCCGAAAAGCTGTTGCGCGGTTTTAGGCGACTGGAGGCATTTCTTGCTCAGCGAGTCGACGCTGGCAAGGGTGTTTTCCAGATAGCGCAGGGCGCGAAAACGGTCATCCTCGTCAGCCGCCTTCCAGCTGCTTACGTTACCTTCAACCGGGGAGTACCAGTCCACGCGATCGCCGCCATCGTTGACCTGCGGAATGGCAAGACAATCGACAATAGCCTGCTGCTTGCGCAGGCGCAGCGCTTCACGGATTTGCAACGCTGATTCAAAAACGGCCTGTCCGCCGCCGCCAACGGCCTGAAAATCATCCAGATTACCGCTGCGTAAAAGAGTTTTTGCCACGATTTGATCCCATATACTTCTTCACACCGTTACTTTAACGAAACGAGAAAGCAAACAAACGGAGGAAGAGACGCTAAAAGCGCCGATTTCTTGCGGCATAGATCGGAGCGGTTGTGCTTGACGGATAATGGCACTTAAGGCAAATCAATCCTTGAAGGCTGGCTGTAAAACCAGCGAAAAACGCTGATTTAGAATATCCTGATAGTGTTTCGTTATTTGCCAGGTGATAACGGCTGTGCTGTTATTACTGTCCAATATAATAAAACCGATAGGGTTATAACCATGTCTACAGGGAAAACGCTGCTCGCGCTTGCGCTGAGCACTCTTTTACCGGCAAGTGCCGCATGGGCGGCCAACAATGACACCATCATCTATTGCTCTGAGGCCTCCCCGGAGTCGTTTAACCCGCAGATTGCCAGTTCCGGCCCTTCGTTTGTCGCCAGTTCTCAGGTGCTGTACAACCGCCTGATCAACTTCGATCCGGTAAAAAATACCCCCGTTCCGTCCCTGGCGGAGTCATGGACGATTTCACCGGACGGTAAAACCTACACCTTCACGCTGCGTAAAGGGGTGAAGTTCAACAGTAATAATTACTTTAAGCCGACGCGCGACTTTAACGCCGATGACGTTATTTTCTCGGTGATGCGTCAGAAAGACCCTAAGCACCCGTATCACAACGTATCCCAGGGTAATTACGAATACTTCAACGACGTTGGCCTGGATAAGCTGATTCAGGACGTTAAAAAGGTCGACGATTATCACGTTCAGTTCACCCTGAGCGAGCCTAACGCGGCCTTCCTGGCGGACTGGGGGATGGATTTTGCCTCTATTCTTTCCGCTGAATATGCCGATGCGATGCTGAAAAAGGGCACGCCAGAGAACGTCGATACCTGGCCTATCGGCACCGGCCCGTACGTGCTTCAGCAGTACAAAGTCGACTCGCTGATCCGCTATGTCGCCAACCCGAACTACTGGAACGGCGCCGTTCCGACGAAGCATCTGATCTTCTCCATCACGCCGAACGTGGAAACGCGCCTCGCGAAGCTGCAAACCAACGAATGCCAGATCGTGCCTGCACCGTCGCCGGTACAGTTTGATGTGATTAAGAAAAACAAGGATCTGACGCTGCACTCGGTGGATGCCCTGAACGTAGGCTATCTGGCCTTTAATACCGAGAAAAAACCGTTCGATAACGTGCTGGTACGCCAGGCGCTCAACTATGCGACCGACAAAAAGGCCATCGTTAACGCCGTCTTTATGGGGTCCGGCACGGTGGCAAAATCACCGATTCCGCCAAATATGCTGGGCTTTAACAAAGACCTGAAGGATTACGGTTACGATCCTGAAAAAGCGAAAGCGCTGCTAAAGCAGGCGGGGCTGGAGAAGGGCGCAGAAGTGACGCTGTGGTCAATGCCCGTGCAGCGTCCGTACAACCCAAATTCTCGCCGTATCGCAGAGATGATTCAGGCCGACTGGGCGAAGGTGGGCGTGAAGGCCAAAATCGTCTCCTACGAGTGGGGCGAATATCTGTCCGGCATGCGTAAAGGCGAGCATGACGCCGCGCTGTTTGGCTGGATGTCGGATAACGGCGACCCGGATAACTTTGCGGACGTGCTGCTGGGCTGTAACAGCATCAAAACCGGATCGAACGCCGCGCGCTGGTGCGATAAGGGGTATGATGCTCTGGTTCAGAAAGCCAAACTGACCAGCAGCCCGGCCGATCGCGCGGCGCTCTACGGCCAGGCGCAGGAAATTTTCTACCAGCAGGCGCCGTGGATTGCGCTGGCAAACGGCAAGACCTTCTACGCTACCCGCAGCAACGTCACGGGCTACAGCGTTAGCCTGATGGGCAGCGATTTCTCAAAAGCGAAGCTGAACTGATTGTGTTGCCCGGTGGCGCTGCGCTTACCGGACCTGGGGTTCCCCCTGTAGGCCGGGTAAGGCGTAGCCGCCACCCGGCAATTCACAAGGAGTGACAATGTCACATTTAAACGAAGTTACCGCCCGTGTGGATGCTGCCATCGAAGAGAGCGTGATTACCCACATGAATGAACTGCTGATCGAATTAAGCGATGACGCTGAGCTGAGCCGTGAAGATCGCTACGCGCAGCAGCAGCGTCTGCGCACCGCGATCTCACAACACGGTAAGCAGCATAAAGACGAGATGGACGCGCGTCAGGAGCATCTGACGAAGGGTGGCACCATCCTTTAAAACTGCCGTCTGGCCACCAGCCATGCCCCCACCACCAGCATCGCTGCGCCGCACACCGGGCCGACCAGCGCGCGCAGTGGAATGCCGTTGCTTCTCAACACGTCCATTACCAGACCACCAATCAGCTGGCTTGCCACCAGCACGGCGATAGTCGTCGCCGCGCCGACATTCTGGTATCCGCTGATGCTGGCAAAAACAAAAAACGACCCCAGCAGCCCCGGGATTAACGTCCACCAGCGAACCGTAGAGGCCAGCTCGCTGAAACCGGCCCCCCCCTGTTTGAACCACAGGATGCTGACAAACAGCACAATGCCCACCAGCGAATTCAGCAGCATCGCGATAAGAATGGTGGAGGAGGTCTGGGTGATACGCACCATCAGGGTGTTTTGCACCACCAGGCCAATGCCCGCCGCCACCAGAAACGCCAAGGTCAAAGACTGATTCATTAAATCGCATCCGGATCGCTGCGCTCATCAAGCTGCAGCTGCATAAAGGTTAAGTCCAGCCAGCGTCCAAACTTCGTACCCACCTGCGGCATTTGCCCCGTGGTCACAAAGCCCAGCGTGTCGTGAAGATGAATGGAGGCATGATTTTGTGATTCGATCCCGGCTACCATCACGTGTTTACCTATCCTGCGCGCTTCGATAATCAGCGCATTCATCAACGTACGCCCAATCCCCTTGCCCTGGTGGTCCGGGTGGACATAAACCGAGTGCTCAACCGTGTGGCGAAATCCGTCAAAAGCGCGCCAGTCGCCGAAGGAGGCGTAACCGGTGACGATGCCGTCTTCGTCACTCACCAGTACCGGATAGCCTGCGAGCGCCCGCGCCTCAAACCATGCGATACGGTTATCGGTATCCACCGTCTTGTCGTTCCAGATAGCGGCAGTATGCACCACCGCGTGGTTGTAGATCTCACCGATAGCGGCGCAATCTTCTTTGCAGGCATGACGGACGATCATGATTTACCCTCTGAGTGTGTTGTTCACTATAGTATTACGCGATAACTAAGATAGTACACAACCGTGATACCAAACCGCTACGGCATAAGCCATATCTTTTTGTTATGAAAACACCGTTGAATTGCCATCCATACACTATAGTATGACGTTATGAACACTATGACAGACACGATGAATCAACGGATTAGCGCCCGAATTCGCATTGAACGCGAGTCGCGAGGATGGTCCTTGAGCGAGCTTGCCGACCGGGCCGGCGTCTCGCGGGCAATGATCCACAAGATTGAACGCGGGGACAGCAGCCCTACGGCCACGCTGCTTGCCCGCCTGTCGGGTGCGTTTGGGATCAGCATGTCGACCCTTATTGCCAGAGCAGAGATGCAGGAAGGGAAGCTGCTGCGTCTCGCCAATCAGCCCGTCTGGCGCGATCCGCAGACCCACTATCTTCGCCGCCACGTTTCACCGCGCACCGATCTGCCGATAGATCTTGTTCAGATTGAGTTACCCGGCGGCAGCGATGTTCCCATGCCGGCATCATCCTATGCCCTGGCACGCCAGCTGATCTGGCTCCAGTCCGGCCGGCTTGTGTTTCTGGAAGGGGATACGCGGCACGAGATGGCGGCGGGAGATTGTCTCGAACTGGGGCCGCCAAATGACTGCCGATTTATCAATGAAACCGATCAATCCTGCGTTTATCTGGTCGTGCGGCTTAATCAGTCTGGCTCGTAATGGTAATGCACGATGCGGAATAATAAACCAGGCTTTAATGACATTTGCACAAGAAGGCGTTCCTTATGAATCAATCTGTTTCGCAAAATCGTCGCTGGGTACTGGCTTCACGTCCGCAGGGTGCACCGGTTACGGATAACTTCCGCCTGGAAGAGCAGCCCATCCCCGTTCCCGCGTCGGGGCAGGTTCTGCTGCGTACGATATGGCTTTCGCTGGACCCCTACATGCGCGGGCGAATGAGCGATGCGCCATCCTATTCCCCGCCGGTGGAGATCGGCGCGGTCATGGTCGGGGGCACGGTCAGTCGCGTTGAGCAGTCAAACCATCCCGATTTCAGGCCCGGTGAATGGGTATTGAGCTACAGCGGCTGGCAGGAGTACGACCTCTCTGACGGCAGCGGGCTGGTGAAGCTTGGTGAAAACACCACTCATCCATCGTGGGCGCTGGGCATATTGGGCATGCCGGGCTTTACGGCCTATATGGGGCTGTTGGATATCGGGCAGCCGAAAGCGGGCGAAACGCTGGTCGTTGCTGCTGCAACAGGGCCAGTCGGCGCAACGGTCGGGCAAATCGGTAAGATCAAAGGTTGCCGGGTCATTGGGGTTGCCGGTGGGGCAGACAAGTGCCGCCATGCCGTCGAGGTTCTGGGATTTGACCAGTGCATCGACCATAAGGCAGATGATTTTGCCGAGCAGCTGGCGAAAGCCTGCCCGAATGGCATTGATGTCTACTACGAAAACGTGGGCGGGAAGGTCTTTGATGCCGTACTGCCCCTGTTGAATACCTCGGCACGCGTTCCGGTCTGCGGGCTGGTGAGCGGCTATAACGCAACGGCGCTGCCTGACGGGCCCGATCGCCTGCCGCTGCTGATGGGCACGATCCTGAAAAAACGTATTCGTATGCAGGGATTTATCATCGGTCAGGATTACGGTCACCGCATCCAGGAGTTCCAGGAAGAGATGGGACGCTGGGTAACCGAGGGCAAAATCCACTATCGCGAACAGGTGACGGACGGTCTGGAAAACGCGCCGCAGGCGCTGATTGGCCTTCTGGAAGGGAAAAACTTCGGTAAAGTCGTGATTCGCGTCGCGGACGATAAAAAATAAAATCAACTATGGCGGGTATTCCCGCCATATTTATTTGAGAAAGTACGATATATTGTCTTTAATTAAATCGGCTTACACATAAACGCATCATCACAGATGAGCGATCCAGACAGAAAAGATTGTCGACGTTTCTTATTTTTTTTTGCGCATTCCCAATACCAGGCATGAAGATACAGGATATATCTAACCGGCATCGATGTTTTGCATCGACGCTGATAATAACGTTTTGTTTGGTTACAGGAATTGAACATGCTTGATTTGGATCATTTAGAGAAAGCGCAAAGAATCAGTCTCACCATGCAAGTTGAGTTAAGCCTGAAAGGAGCATTAATTACCGGCTCCCTGAAGCCGGGGGCGAGACTCATCACCAAAGAAATTGCCGATAAATTAGGCACCAGCATTACGCCGGTGCGAGAAGCGCTGCTGCGGCTGGTTTCCGCCGGGGCGTTACATGCCACGCCGGCGCAGGCTTTTCTGGTGCCCGAGGTCACGCTGGATCGCTATAAAGAAATTAACGCCATCAGAAAGCAGCTTGAGCCGATGGCCGTTGCAGCCGCGTGCGCGCAGATGTCCGAAAGCAGGCTGGACGCGCTGCGCGAGCTGTCGGACAAATTCCACGAAGCGATGCAAAAAGGGAATGTTCAGCAGGCGCTTCACGCCAATCGTATTTTTCGTTTTACCCTCTATCAGTATGCAGAAATGCCTACCCTGAGCGCATTAATTGAGCAGCTGTGGGTTCGCATCGGCCCCTGCATCAACTATCTGCATGAAGAGCTGAAGGATGTCCCGGTGAAAACGTATCACTATGCTGAGTTGCTTTCCGCCCTTGAGCGAAAAGATGCTGAAGCGAGCCAGAAGGCGATTGACCGCCTGATTGATGAAGCGGATATTCTTTTACAGCGGCAATATTTTAGCTAAGAAATTATTTAACAGCGCGGCTAATGTGTAGTGATATTTATTTTGTGAATATTTCCTGATGGCATTACGCCATCAGGAACGTTATTTCATTTTTTTACGATGGAAAAGAACAGCCGCCGGTTAATAATTACTCAAAGCGATAAGACACTGACATCCCCACGCCATAGTTGCGGCCAGGGGCGGGTTCGTAATAACGCCCGTTGGACTCGTTCACGATCACCGAGCCAACATACTCCTTGTCAAACAGGTTATCGACGCGGCCAAAGACGTCCATTCCCCAGTTTCCGTAGCTGAATTTATACCCGGTATTCAGGCCCACCACCGTGTAAGACGGTGCTTTCGCCGTGTTTTCGTCGTCCGCCATGATATCGCTCATGTAGCGCACGTCGGTGCCAGCATACCAGCCTTCTTCCGGCTGCCAGCCAAACGATGCGTAGCCCATGTTGCGGGCAATGCCCGGCATACGGTTGCCGTTACAGTCTCCATCGCTGCACACGTTGGTACGATAGGTTGCATCCAGGTAGGTCCAGGCCATCTTCAGCTTCCAGCTTTCAGCGAACTGCTGATCGAGGGAAAGCTCAACGCCCTGACGGCGCGTTTTGCCGGCGTTTTTATAGCTGGTACGCCCGCCGGAACTGGCGTCTGTTACGATCTCATCGTCGGTGTCGGTGCGGAACAGCGCCGCGGTGAACAGGCCATTGCCGACGCGCGTTTTGCTGCCGACTTCATAGGTATTGTTGGTGGACGGCTTAAGACCGATGTTTAGCCCGCCCTGATTGTCCGAACGGTAGGAGAGTTCATTGATGGTCGGCGTTTCAAACCCGCGTCCGGCCGCTGCGTACAGATTCCACGCGTCGGTCACCGCATATTTCACAGAACCCGCCGGGAGCCATTTGTGATAGCTCGCCTCGCCGCTGTCGTCGCCGTTGCCCGGCGTTACGTAATGGTCGTTGGAATCAAACCACACGGAGCTGTAGCGCACCCCCGCGTCGACGGAGAGTTTTTCCGTCAGCTGCCAGCTGGTTTGCAGATACGGGTCAACGTTCCACATCAAATTACGTTCGTTGCGACGTTTGTCACCTTTTACGCCGTATTCAGGCACGCCGTTGTTCATCACGAAGTTTTCATACCCGCGACGATCTTCGCTCAGGTTTTCGTAGTTCAGGCCGGTGGTGAAGGTCACCGGCACCAGCAGCTCGCCGCGATGCGTCCAGCGGGTATCAATGCCCTGATAGTGGCGCTGCATGTCAATCACGCCGCCGGAGTGGGTTGGCTTCAGCTGCGGCTGATATGGAATTGACTGGTACTGCGTCATTTCGCGCTCGCCGGCGTACATCATCACGCTGAGATCGTCCTGCTCGCTGAGCTGGCGGTCATAGCGCAGTCCCGCCTGAGTCTGCTTGATGGTCTTACGGGTGTTGTACTGGTCGCCGCGCGGAGACTGGCGCGGGTTATTCCGCCACTCCTGATAGTCCAGACCGCCCGGATCGTTGGCCTTCATATCCACGCTGTTAAAAATCAGCGTCAGCTTGCTGACGTCATCGATGCGCACGCCGAGCTTGGCGTTAGCAAGGTTTTTACGCGCGCCGCTGTGGTCGCGGTAGCCCTTTGTGGTGAAGCGGGTAGTAGAGACCGTGTAATCCACGTCGCCCGCGTGCGTGCCGTCGCCCATCGCGCCGGTGGCTTTCATCCCGTAGCGCCAGGTGCCGTAGCTGCCGTAATAGCTGCTGGCTTCAATGGTCGGCGGCTGTTGCCCGGTCTGAGTGTTGATATTAATCACGCCGCCTGAGGCATTGCCGTAAAGGGCAGAGAAGGGCCCGCGCAGCACTTCAACGCTATCCACGCTGGTGAGATCGATGTTGGAGGTCTGGCCTTGACCGTCCGGCATGGTTGCCGGAATACCGTCCACGTACATGCGAATGCCGCGCACGCCAAAGGTTGAACGCGCACCGAAACCGCGCATGGAAAGCTGCAGATCCTGCGCATAGTTCTGACGATTCTGAATCTGCAGGCCCGGCACGCTGCCGAGGGATTCCGACAGGTTAATGCGCGGGGCGGCCTGACGCATATCGTCGCCGTTCACGACGCTGACCGCCGCAGGCGTATCCAGCTCGGAGACGGTCTGCGGCGAGGCGCTGACGATCATGGTCTGTTCTTCGGCACCCAGTGCAGCCAGAGGCGCTACGATAACGGGAACCAGCAGCAGCGGGAGAGTTGCCTTACGGGCATAAATGATTTTCATGAATAAACCGGTTGTGGAATGAAAACGAACCAAATGGAACATGTGCGTGTATGTTAAAACTTTTGTAAATGTTTTGAAAACTATAACCGCACATTGCGTTAAGTAAAAACGCGCAGGGAAAGAAAAACTCCACATTCATCAGATTAATGATTACTATTCTCATTAAAACAGCGGCGACGCCATGACGTTGCCTGCCGGAAGCGATGTCAGCAGTACACCCCCTCTTGTAAAAAGGAATTGTTATGTCTTTACGTCATCTGTACTCGCCGCGCCTGCGTGGTTCTCTGCTCTTAGGCTCTTTACTCATTGCCGGTTCGTTCCAGGTTCATGCCGCCGAAGAGATGCTGCGCAAAGCGGTAGGAAAAGGCGCGTATGAAATGGCCGTGAGTCAGCAGGAGAACGCGCTGTGGGTCGCGACGTCGCAAAGCCGCAAAACGGATAAGGGCGGCATTGTCTATCGCCTCGATCCGGTTACGCTGGAAGTGACGCAGGCTATTCATAACGATCTTAAGCCGTTTGGCGCCACGATTGATCAAGCCACCCAGACCCTGTGGTTTGGGAACACCACCAACAGCGCGGTAACCGCTATCGATGCTAAAACCGGTGAGGTCAAAGGACGCCTGGTGCTGGATGAGCGCAAGCGTAGCGAAACGGTCAAGCCGCTGCAGCCGCGACAGCTGGTGGCGGATGACGCCACCAACACGGTGTACATCACCGGTATCGGCAAAGAGAGCGTGATCTGGGTGATTGATGGCGCAACGCTGAAGCTGAAAGACACGATCGCCAATACGGGCACATATGGCACCGGTCTGGCGCTGGACGCCCAGGCAAAACGTCTGTACACCACCAATGCCGACGGCGAACTGGTGACGATTGATACGGCAACCAACAAAATCCTGAGCCGCAAAAAACTGCAGGACGACGGGAAAGAACACTTCTACCTGAACCTGAGCCTGGATACCGCCGGTCAGCGTGCGTTTGTGACGGATTCAAAACAGCCTGAAGTGCTGGTGGTGAGCCTGAAGGATGGCAGCGTAATGGAGAAAATCGCTGCGCCTGAATCGCTGGCGGTGCTGTTTAACCCGGCGCGCAATGAGGCCTACGTGACGCATCGTGAAGCAGGGAAGGTGAGCGTGATTGATGCGAAAACCTACAAAGTGACGAAAACCTACGATACGCCGGTTTATCCGAACAGCCTGGCGCTGTCTGCCGACGGTAAAACCCTGTACGTGACGGTGAAACAGAAGTCGACTCGCCAGCAGGAAGCCACTCAGCCTGACGACGTCATTCGTATCGCGCTGTAAGGCTTGAATTGCCCGGCGGCGCTGCGCTTGCCGGGCCTGGAAAACCATGAGATGTAGGCCGGGTAAGGCGAAGCCGCCACCCGGCTTTATTATTAACGCGAGGTTTCTTCAACCAGCGGGCCGTCATCGCGTTCATCGTCATGATGAACCGGCGCGGTGCTGTGAATTTCGTTAACGCGTTTACGCACGCCAAACCAGCCTGCAATGAGCAGCACGGCCAGCAGCGGAATGGTGGCAATGGTGTACGTGCCGTTCGGATAATCGAATGCCATCAGCACCAGCACGCTAAAGAGGAACAGCAGGGTTAGCCACGAGGTCACCGGCGCGCCCGGCAACTTGAATTTAACGTCAGCCGCTTTACCTTCTTTAATCGCCTTGCGCAGGCGCATCTGGCAAACCACGATAAAGGCCCAGGAGGCAATAATGCCCAGCGCGGCAACGTTCAGCACGATCTCAAATACCTGCGACGGAACAAGGTAGTTCAGGAACACGCCAAACACGTAGACCACCAGCGTCGCGAGGATACCCGCGTAAGGCACCTGCTGCTTGCTCATCTTCGACATGAACTTCGGCGCAGATCCACCCATCGACATCGAGCGCAGAATACGGCCAGTCGAATACAGGCCCGAGTTCAGGCTGGAGAGGGCCGCCGTCAGCACCACTATGTTCATGATGCTGCCTACGTAAGGCACGCCCAGCTTAGAGAAGAAGGTCACAAACGGGCTTTGACCCGCCTGATAGGCGTTCCACGGCAGAAGCAGAACCAGCAGCACCACGGAACCCACATAGAACAGGCCGATACGCCAGATCACGCTGTTGATGGCTTTTGGCACCATCGTCTGCGGATCTTTACACTCGCCTGCAGCCGTACCCACCAGTTCGATAGAGGCAAAGGCAAACACCACTCCCTGAACCAGCACCAGCGCAGGCAGCAGCCCGTGCGGGAAGAAGCCGCCGTTATCGGTTATAAGGTGGAAGCCCGTGGCATTACCGTCCAGCGGCTTGCCGCTGCCGAGGAACACCGTCCCCACCACGAGGAAAATCACGATGGCCAGCACTTTTACCAGCGCAAACCAGAACTCCATTTCGGCGAACCACTTCACGCCGATCATGTTCATGGTGCCAACGATCGCCAGCGCGCCGAGGGCAAATACCCACTGCGGCACATCGCCAAACGCGCCCCAGTAGTGCATGTACAGCGCAACGGCGGTGATGTCGACGATACCGGTCATCGCCCAGTTAACGAAGTACATCCAGCCCGCCACGTAGGCGGCTTTTTCACCGAGGAATTCACGGGCATAGGAGACAAAGCTGCCGCTGGAAGGGCGATGCAGTACCAGCTCGCCTAACGCACGCAGAATAAAGAAAGAGAAAATCCCACACACCAGATAGACCAGTGCGAGCGCGGGGCCCGCCATCTGAAGACGTGCGCCAGCGCCTAAAAACAGACCTGTACCAATCGCGCCGCCGATGGCGATCATTTGAACCTGACGGTTGCCCATCGCCTTGTGGTAGCCCTCTTCGTGAGAGTTCAACCAGCGACGTTTCGCAGCATGATGATCGGCTGCGCTTTTATTGCTTGTTTTCATTGAGTTACCTGTTTGCCTGTCTGAACCATTAACGTGATAGTCCTGCCTGGCAGCGAGCGAACCAAACGATTGCTTCTGCCCCGGCACATGCCGCCTTTCCAGTCATTCTGTGTATGGATAAGGTGAAACATGGCGTGGCATCCTACCCGCAATTCATAAGTGACGCAAAATATAACCGTGACGAAAGTGATGCTCGTCGAAGGAAATCGTGTGGTCAGAGCAGACGGGGATCGCAACGCGCTGAATCGTGGTGATATTTTAGACAAAACTGTCAATGAGATGCTGCTTTAATCATCAGGTTCGCTTAACAATTGCAGGCTGTAATTGATGAATTGAATTCATAACGACAAGCGGAACTACACTGTAGTGCTCATAAAAAATTATGCCTAAAGTAAAGGCATCATAAACAGAGGCATGAGGTGAATGATGCAGAAGCGACAACTAGGGCAGCAGGGTTTAACGGTATCCGCGCTGGGATTCGGATGCATGGGGCTAAGTTTTGGCTATGGCCCGGCAACCGAAAGGCAGCAGGCTATCGCGCTTATCCGTGCCGCCGTCGAACAGGGTGTGACGCTTTTTGATACCGCTGAAATCTATGGCCCGTATCTGAATGAGGACGTTGTGGGCGAGGCGCTCGCGCCGTTTCGCGATAAGGTGGTGATTGCCACCAAGTTTGGCTTCGATTGCGACAGGCCGGGTCAGGTGCTCAACAGTCGTCCGGAACATATTCGTTCATCCGTCGAAGGTTCGTTAAAACGGCTGAAAACCGACTGTATCGACCTCTATTATCAGCACCGTGTCGACCCGGATGTTCCCGTGGAGGATGTTGCGGGTACCATCGCCGATCTTATTACCGAAGGTAAAGTGAAGCATTTTGGCCTCTCAGAAGCGGGGCCTGAAACTATCCGTCGCGCGCATGCCGTCTGCCCCGTGGCAGCCTTGCAGAGTGAATATTCGTTATGGTGGCGACAGCCTGAACAGGAGATCCTGCCTTTGCTGGCTGAGCTGAATATCGGGTTTGTACCTTTCAGCCCGCTGGGCAAGGGCTTTTTGACCGGCGCCATTGATGCCAGTACGACCTTCGACAGCAGTGATTTTCGCAACATTGTGCCGCGCTTTAGCGAAGAATCACGGATGGCGAATCAGCATCTGGTTGACGTGGTGAAAGAACTGGCCGCCGGGCAGGGCGTCACGCCCGCACAAATTGCGCTGGCCTGGCTATTGTCCAAAGCGCCGTGGATTGTGCCTATCCCGGGAACCACTAAACTGCATCGGCTGGAGGAGAATCTGGGCGCAGCAAACGTGACGTTGTCACCCGAAGCGATCGGCAACATCAACCGCGCGTTGACGCAAATTGATGTCGTTGGCGACCGCTATCCGCAGCATCTTCAGGCGCGTGTCGGAAAATAGACTACCCATTACGCAGCGCCTCAACCAGTAGGGCAAAGGCCGTGGTGTGCTGGCGGCGGCTTGGGTAGTACAGGTGATAGCCGTCAAACGCCGGGCACCACGCCTCCAGCACCCGGATTAAACGTCCCTGCGCGATAGCCTCCACGACGGTGTCTTCCGGCACATAGGCCAGCCCCAGCCCGTTCTCGGCGGCGTCAATGCGCTGCGGCAAACTGTTAAGCGTGAGCTGCCCCTCAACCCGCACGCGGATCTCGCGCCCGTCGCGTTCAAACTCCCAGGCGTACAGCCCCCCGCGCGTGGGCAGGCGCATATTGATGCAGCGGTGCGCGGCCAGCTGCTCGGGTGTTTCCGGCACGCCGTGATGCTCAAGATAGTTAGCCGAACCCACAACGGCCATGCGCATATCCGGTGCGATCCGCACGGCTATCATATCCTTCGCCACCTGTTCCCCCAGGCGAACCCCCGCGTCGAATCGACCATCCACGATATCCGTCAGGCCATTATCTACCGTTACCTCAACGTGAATGTCGGGATACTTCATCATAAAGGGTTTCAGTACCGGCCACAGGACGGCGCTCATCGCATGTTCCCCGGCGGTGATGCGGATATTCCCGGCGGGTTTGTCGCGGGTGTCGCGCAGCGCGGCCAGCTCCTGCTCAATCTCCACCAGATGCGGGCTTAAGCGCATGAAGAGCCGTTCCCCGGCCTCGGTAGGGGCAACGCTGCGGGTGGTGCGGGTCAGCAGGCGAACGTCCAGACGCGCTTCAAGGTTTCGCATCGCGTGGCTTAACGCCGATTGCGAAACGCCCAGCTGCGCTGCCGCGCGGGTGAAGCTGCGCTCGCGGGCGACAACCATAAAAGAGAGTAAATCGTTGAAATTGTCTTTTAGCATCGCGGTTTACCTCATTTATGAATTGTGCTCATGGTTCCTTTCTGATTATGCAGTCTAATGCTCACGGCACCTTTGCGCTACTGTTAGCGCAACAGCCAACGAGGAGAAAAGTATGAAAATTATTCGTAGCGGTTCTTTACCTTCCGTCCAGGGGCCAGAAGCCTGGTTCACCGGCACCGTGCGCATTGATGCGCCGTTCCAGGCGACGGAGCCGGCAAAAGTAGGCGGGGCCACGGTGACCTTCGAGCCGGGCGCGCGTACCGCCTGGCACACCCATCCGCTTGGTCAAACGCTGATCGTCACCCAGGGGCGCGGCTGGCTGCAGGAGTGGGGCAAAGAGGCGGAGCCGCTGAACCAGGGCGACATCGCGTGGATCCCGCCGGGCGTCAAGCACTGGCACGGCGCGTGTGCGCAAACGGCGATGACCCATATTGCCATCGCCGAAGCGGTAAACGGCAGTCCGGTTGAGTGGCTGGAGAAAGTCACCGACGCGCAGTATCAAAACGAATAGCCGTTTAGCGTTTCGATAACAAAACGAAAACGCTATGATGCGATCCGTTTTCTTCAGCATGTCCAGGCGGAACGGTGAAAATCAATATTATCGGTACCAGCGGGAGCGGAAAAAGCACGCTTGCCCGACGCATCGCGGCGGAGCTGGCGCTTCCCTACATTGAAATGGACCGGCTGTACTGGCGGCCCGACTGGCAGGGAACGCCCGATGAGGAACTGCTTGTAACGCTGGCGAATACGCTGGACGCCACGCCCGGCTGGGTGCTCGACGGCAACTACAACCGCACGCGCCTCGTGAAGTGGCGCGATGTGGATCGCGTGATATGGGTGGACTGCGGGTTTGCCCGTACGCTCTGGCAGGCGGTCACGCGTGCGTTCAAACGTGCATGGCGCCATCAGGAGCTGTGGCCCGGCACGGGAAATCGCGAAAGCTTTCGTCGATCCTTTTTCAGCCGGGAATCAATCATTATCTGGACGATCAAAACCTGGCGCAGTAATCGCGAGCGTTATGAAGCCGATATGCAAAACCCGCAGTATGCCCACATTCATTTTGTCCGCATTACCTCCCGGCAGCAGGCCGACGCGCTGATTTCATCGCTAAAATCACACCGTTAGCAGGGTTATGCATTTCTGATTTCCGGGAAACCAAATGTAAATTAATTGTTTCTCAGTGGTGAAATTCGCCTTTAATAATGACGACATGTTAAGTCAAACGAGAACGCAACATGTCCTGGCGAATCAGCATTCTTGATAAAAGCCCTGTCGCAGAAAATGAAACGGCCGCCGATGCGCTGGCGCGCACCCTGAGCCTGGCGCAGCAGGCGGAAACACTGGGCTATCATCGCTTCTGGATTGCCGAACACCACAACACCCCGCAGCTTGCCAGCCCCTCACCGGAACTGCTGATTGCCTGGATACTCGGGCAGACGAAGCGCATCCGCGTAGGATCGGGCGGCGTCATGCTGCAGCATTACAGCCCTTATAAAGTTGCTGAAAACTTCAACGTGCTGGCCGCACTGGCGCCGGGCCGCGTGGATCTGGGCGTCGGAAAAGCCCCTGGCGGCCTGCCGCTCTCAACCCGTGCGCTGCAGCACGGCCTGAACCCGCAGGAAAAGGGCAGCTTTGCCGAGCAGCTCACGCAGCTGGACGGCTGGATCCGACCTGAAAATCAAACCGCTGAAGAGGCCGTGCGCGCCACGCCGCTGCCGCCGGTACCGGCGCAGGGATTCCTGCTGGGTGCCAGCACGGAAAGCGCGCTGCTCGCGGCGTCGCTGGACTGGAACTTCGTTTTTGCGGCACACCTGAACGGCGATCCTGAGCTTCTGCGCGAGGTGGTCACCACCTGGCGTCAGAACAGCGTTCGCGATGTGATCGTGGCGGTGCAGGCGATTATCGCGCCGACGCAGGCCGAGGCTGATGCCCTGGCGCAAAAGGTCGAGGTGTGGGGCGTGGAGCTGGCAAACGGCCAGCGCGTCACCGTCGCCAGCGAAGAGCAGGCCTATGCTTTTGCGCGTCAGGCGGGCAGCGAACCGATTCGCATCGCGCGCCGCGCGCAGTCCCTGCTGGCGGGCACCGCGGCGTCGGTGCTTGAGCAGCTCAACGCGCTCCATCAGCAGTGGGGTATAGACGAATTTATCATCGACACGCCGGTTGCGGAGGGGGCAACGCGCGTCGCGTCGCTGCGCCTGCTCGCCGAGGCGCGTCTTAACAGGGAGGTCACCGCATGAGCTTTGGCGAACAGCTGATTGCCTGGCGGCGCGAGCTGCATCAGAACCCCGAGCTGTCGGGTCAGGAAGTCGAAACCACCGCGCGCCTGCGTCAGTGGCTGACGAATGCCGGCATCACGCCACAACATTACGACCTGTCGACCGGACTGGTGGCGGAAATTGGGACCGGCAGCAGGCTGATTGCGCTGCGCGCGGATATCGATGCCCTGCCGATTGAGGAGCGCAGCGGCGTGCCGTTTAGCTCACAGCGGCAGGGCGTAATGCACGCCTGCGGGCACGATATCCACACCAGCGTGATCCTCGGCGCGGCGCTCAAGCTAAAAGAGCGTGAGGCCTCGCTGAACGGACGGGTACGCATTCTGTTTCAGCCAGCCGAAGAGAACTTTGGCGGTGCGAAAAGCATGGTGCGGGCCGGCGCGCTACGCGACGTTAGCGCCATATTCGGCATGCATAACGAGCCGGGGCTGCCCGTGGGCGAGTTCGCCACGCGCGGTGGCCCGTTCTACGCCAACGTTGACCGATTCGTGATCCGCATTACCGGCAAGGGCGCCCACGCCGCGCGTCCACACGAAGGCAACGACGCGATCGTGCTGGCCAGCCAGCTGGTCACGGCGCTGCAGAGCGTTGCCAGCCGCAACGTCAACACGCTGGATTCGGTGGTGCTGAGCGTGACGCGCATTGCAGGCGGCAACACCTGGAACGTGCTGCCGGAAAGCGTCGAGCTGGAAGGCACGCTGCGCACCCATCGCACGGAGGTGCAGCAGAACGTGAAGGCCCGCGTCGGTGAAATCGCCGCCGGATTTGCCAGCGCCTTTAGCGCGCAGATCGACATCACCTGGTACGCCGGACCGACCGCGCTGGTCAACGACGAACGCTGGGCCGACTTCGCCAGCTCCGTCGCCAGAGAAGCCGGGTACGAAACCCGGCACGCCGAGCTGCACATGGGCGGGGAAGATTTCGCCGTTTATCTGCAGCAGATCCCCGGGGCGTTTGTCAGCATCGGCAGCGCCAGCCCGTATGGTTTACATCATCCGGCATTTAATCCAGATGAAGCACTGATTGAGCCCGCTGCCCGCTATTTTGCACAGCTTGCGGAAAAAGCCCTGCAACACGTTTAATTCATAAGAGGTGAATATGTCTGCAACCCGACAGCTGCGGCTGGGGACCATTTTGCATGGTGCATCCGGAAATATGTCCGCCTGGCGTCATCCAGCGGCGACCGCGGATGCCAGTATTAATTTTACTTTCGTCAAAGAGACGGCGCTAAAAGCGGAAGAGGGCAAGCTCGATTTTTTATTCGTTGCCGACGGTCTCTATATCAACGCGAAATCGATCCCCCATTTTTTAAACCGTTTCGAACCCTTAACGGTGCTATCCGCGCTTGCGAGTATTACCTCGCGCCTGGGGCTGGTCGGCACGCTATCGACCTCCTACAGCGAGCCGTTCACCACGGCGCGCCAGTTCGCCAGCCTCGATCACCTGAGCAACGGACGCGCGGGCTGGAACGTGGTGACCTCTCCGCTGGAGGGGTCGGCGAAGAACTTTTCTCGTGAAAAGCACCCGGAGCACGCGCTGCGCTACCGGATTGCCGACGAGTATCTTGACGTGGTGAAGGGGCTTTGGGACTCCTGGGAAGGCGATGCCTTTGTGCGCAATAAGGAGAGCGGGCAATTCTTTGACCCGGCGAAACTGCATACCCTGGATCATCACGGTGATTTCTTTCAGGTCGCCGGACCGCTGAATATTGGCCGCACGCCGCAGGGTCGTCCGATTGTCTTTCAGGCGGGCGCGTCGGATGACGGGAAAAAGCTGGCGGCGAAACACGCGGATGCCATCTTTACCCATCACGAAACCTTCGATGAAGCCAGAGCGTTTTATCAGGATGTAAAACAGCAGCTGGAAGCAAACGGCCGCCGCGCGTCAGACTTACATATTTTCCAGGGCGTCAGCGTCATCGTCGGTAACGATGCCGACGATGTGGAAAACCAGTACCAAACCACCGCGGCGCTGGTGTCGATTAAGGATGCCCTGAACTACCTCGGGCGTTACTTCGAGCATCATGACTTCAGCCAGTACCCGCTCGACGAGCCGTTCCCGGATATCGGCGACTTAGGTAAAAACAGCTTCCGCAGCACCACCGATGAAATCAAGCGCAATGCCGCCGAGCGAGGCTTAACCCTGCGTCAGGTGGCGCTGGAAGCCGCATCGCCGCGCCCGCGCTTTTCCGGCACGCCGGAGGAGGTGGCTGACGGGCTGCAGGCCTGGTTTGAAGGCTTCGCGGCGGACGGCTTCATCATACAGGGCGGCACGCCGGACACCTTCCCGCGCTTTGTTGAGCAGGTGGTGCCCGTTCTCCAGGCCCGCGGCCTGTTCCGCACCGAGTATCCTGGGACTACTCTGCGCGAGAGCCTGGGCCTGGACGAACCCAGAAACCAGTACACACAACAATAAAAGAGAACACCGCTATGCAGAAAACATCGCTTATTCTGGCGCTCGCGCTGGCCTTTACCCCTGCCGTCTGGGCAGAGAATGTGAATATTAACGGTACCGGCGTGAGCATCGAGGCCAATAAAACGCCGGTCAACACCGCCAAAAACAGTGACGCGGTGGCGCAGCTGCCGAAAGACTATCGTTTTGCCGTGCCGGGGAAATTTACCGTGGCGGTGGCGGGGCTGAACCAGCCGCCGCTGACGGTGTTTTCCGATGACAACAAAACGCTGCTGGGAAGTGAAGTTGACGTTGCCCGCCTGGTGGCGGACAGCCTCGGGCTTGAATTGAACGTGGTGCCAACATCGTGGGAAGACTGGCCGCTGGGCGTGGCGTCCGGGAAGTACGATGCGGCCATCAGCAACATCACCGTCACCAAAGAGCGTAAAGAGAAGTTCGACTTCGCGACCTATCGCAAGGATTCCCTTGGCTTCTACGTGAAGTCGACCAGCCCGATCAAGAAGCTTGAGAAAGCGGAAGACATCGCCGGGCTGCGCATTATCGTGGGCTCCGGGACCAATCAGGAAGCCATCCTGCTGGCGTGGAATGCGGAAAACCTGAAGAAGGGGCTGAAACCCTTTACGCCGGTCTACACCAAAGACGACGCGGCCCAAACGCTGGCGCTCCAGTCCGGACGCGCGGACGCCTACTTCGGCCCGAACGTGATTGGGGCATGGAAAGCGGCGCTGAACGGGAAAACCAAACTGGTCGGCAGCGTCGACGGCGGCTGGCCGAAGGCGGCGCACATTGCGGTGACGCTGAAAAAAGGCAGCGGGCTGGTTGAGCCGGTGCAAACCGCGCTGAACGGCGTGATTAAAAACGGTGACTACGACAAAGTGCTCAACCGCTGGGGGGAAGGCGTCGAGCGCATCCCGAATTCAGAAGTAAACCCGGCAGGCCTGGGCGACTAAGGAGGCGCTATGCGCGAACAATTTCGTGACGTTTCGCCGGAAGATGCCGAACTTCAGCCCATTATCGACGGGCTGTTCGGTGAGTACGCCGCGCGCTACGGGGACTACTTTTCCAAAGATGCGGAAGTAGAGCTCACCGAATGGTATCTGGCGCCGCAGGGGCTGTTTATCGTCCTGGAGCGCGACGGAAAAATTATCGCCACCGGCGCGTACAAACCCTTCGACGATCGCACCGCGGAAATCAAACGCATCTGGACGGACAAAACGCTGCGCCAGCAGGGGCTCGCGGGCCGTGTGGTGCAGGAGCTGGAGCGCAGGGCGGTGCTGGCGGGCTACAGCCAGATCTACCTCACCACGGGGTTCCGACAGCCGGAAGCGGTGCGGCTCTATCTCAGCCAGGGGTATCAGGCGCAGTTCGATCTCAACCGCGATCCGGAAGAGTACAGCCAGCCGCCCTTTGACGGTCGGCTGCGCTTCACAAAAACGCTGGTGCGCGAAGCGTACAGTAAAACCGCATGAGGAACGACGATGAGCAACGTTGAAACCATTAAGGTGGTCCCGGCACGCTACCCGCTTCGCGCCGCCGGGGCCGTGGCTGCCCTGTTTGTGCTGGCGGTCGTGATCCAGTCCGTCGCGTTTAACCCGCGATGGGAGTGGGCGGTGTTTGCCCGCTGGTTCTTTGACCCGGTGATCCTGGAGGGCGTAGGGCAAACCCTGCTGCTGACGCTGATCGGTACCGCGCTGAGCGTGGTGATTGGCGGGTTGCTGGCGCTGGCGAGGCTCTCCTCGTCCTGGCTGCTGAGCAGCCTGGCGTGGGGCTACATCTGGCTGTTTCGCTCGCTGCCGCTGATCGTGGTGCTGATCATCCTCTACAACTTCTCGTACCTGTACGACACGCTCTCCCTGGGCGTGCCGTTTACCGGCATCACCTGGGGCAGCTTCGACACCATCAACGTGCTGGGGCAGTTCTCTACCGCCGTGGTGGGGCTGACGCTGGTGCAGAGCGCCTATACCGCCGAGATCATCCGCGGGGGCTTCCTCGGGGTGGATCACGGCCAGTATGAAGCGGCCGCCGCGCTGGGCCTGCCGGCCTGGCGCCGCACGCTGCGCATCATTCTGCCTCAGGCGCTGCGCACGATTTTGCCATCCGGCTTCAATGAGATCATCAGCCTCGCGAAGGGGACGGCGATGGTGTACGTCCTGGCGATGCCGGAGCTGTTCTACACCATCCAGATGATCTACAACCGCACCCAGGAGGTGATCCCGCTGCTGATGGTCGGCGCCGTCTGGTATCTGGTGATTACTACCGTGTTGTCCGCGATTCAGCACGTTGTAGAGCGCGGACTCGCCCGCAGCGAACGCCGATCTGCCGTTAACCAGAGCCGGGCCACCAGCCGCGCCCGCTCCGTGACCACCACGCAAACGCAGGAGCCCGTCCATGCAAGCCTCTCCTGAAGGACATATTTCCATTACCGGCGTCAGCAAGTTTTTTGGCCGCCACAAGGCGCTCGATAACGTCTCGCTGGAAATACCGCCCGGCTCCGTGACGGTGATCCTCGGCCCGTCCGGTTCCGGCAAATCAACCCTGCTGCGCACCATTAACCACCTGGAGCGCGTCGACGAAGGGTTTATTCAGATCGACGGGGACTACATTGGCTATCGACGCCAGGGCGACAGGCTCTACGAGTTAAAAGAGAAGGAGATCCTCAGGCAGCGCGTCAACGTGGGCTACGTGTTCCAGAACTTCAATCTCTTCCCGCACCTGACGGTGCTGGAAAACCTGATTGAGGCACCCATTGCGCACAAGAAGTTCAGTAAAAAAGAGGCGGTTGAAAACGCCTACGGCCTGCTGGACGTGGTCGGGCTGCGGGATAAAGCCGATGCCTGGTCACGGCATCTTTCCGGCGGCCAGCAGCAGCGGATCGCCATTGCCCGCGCGCTGGCGCTGCGCCCCCGCGTGATGCTGTTTGATGAACCCACCTCGGCGCTCGACCCTGAGCTGGTCGGCGAAGTGCTGGACGTGATCAAAAAGCTCGCCCGTTCCGGCACCACGCTGGTGGTGGTCACCCATGAGATCGGCTTTGCCCGCGAGGTGGCGGATCAGGTGGTGTTTATGGTCGACGGAAAAATCGTTGAGCAGGGGAGCAGCGACGAGGTGTTGAACCGCCCGTCGCACCCGCGAACGCGACAGTTCCTCTCTAAAGTGCTGTAAGGAGCGCAGATGAAATATGGACTTCTGGCAGGGCTAATCTTCACCACCGCAAGCCACGCCGGCATTGATGTGAAGGCCAACGAACAGCCGCTGCCGGTCACGCGCGATCCTCAGGCGGTGGCGAAGATCCCGGCGAACTATAAATTTGTTGAGCCTGGAACGCTGACGGTCGCTGTTTCGGCCCTCAACTCTCCGCCGCTGGCGCTGCTGGCCAGCGATAACCGCACGCGCATCGGCAGCGATCCGGATATCGCGCGCCTGCTGGCGGGCAGCCTGGGGCTGAAGCTGAAGCTGGTGCCGACGGCATGGGAGGACTGGCCGCTGGGGATTGCCTCCGGCCGCTATGACGTGGCGCTGGTGAACATTGCGGTGACCGAACAGCGCAAAGAGAAGTTTGATTTTGCCACCTACCGCGTCGATTCCCTGGCCTTCTCGGTGAAATCCACTAGCGACGTTCAGTCGATCAAAAGCGCGGAGGATCTGGCGGGTAAAAAGGTGATTGTTGGCTCCGGCACCAATCAGGAACGTATTCTGCTGGGCTGGAACGAGGAGAACAAAAAGGCGGGGCGTGAACCCGCGCTGCCGGTCTATCTGACCGACGACGCCTCGGGCAACCTCTATATTCAGTCCGGCAGGGCGGACGTGTTCTTTGGGCCGCAGTCGGTGTCGGCCTATAAGGCGGCGCTGACCGGCAAAACGCGCGTGGTGGGGCTAGGCCCGAAAAAAGCCTATGTCGCAACGACCACCAAAAAAGGCAACGACCTGGTTTATGCCCTGCAGGCCGCGCTGAACGGTGCGATTACGCGCGGGGAGTATCAGAAGGTGCTGGCGCGCTGGGGCGAGCAGGGCGAAGCGGTGGCGCAGTCGGAGGTTAACCCGCCTGGGATAACCTATTAATGCTGCTCTACACTTAGGGTTTTCATCCTGGAGGGGGCTTCATGATTAAACTCTATGGCGTACCCGGCTGGGGATCGGCAATCAGTGAGGTGATGCTGACCCTGGCAGACATTCCTTATCAATTTATCGACGTGGACGGGTTCGACCAGCCCGGCCCGCAGCGCGAGCTGCTGCAAAAGCTCAATCCGCTGTGTCAGGTGCCGACGCTGGCACTGGAAAATGGCGCGATCGTCACCGAAACGGCGGCGATTGCCCTGATGGTGTTGGACAGATGTCCCGACCTCGCTCCACCCGTCGGCCAGGCCGAACGTCAGCAGTTTCAGCGTTTGCTCATCTGGTTTGTCGCAAACGTCTATCCCACCTTTACCTATGCCGACTATCCGGAACGCTGGGTGCCGGATGCGCCAGAACAGCTAAAGAAAAACTGCATCGAGTACCGTAAATCACTCTACCTGTGGTTTGACAGCCAGCTGAAAGCCTCACCCTTTGCGTTTGGTGAACGGCTAACCCTGCTGGATGTGTATATTGCGGTCGCACGTACCTGGGGACCACGACACGAGTGGTTCGCTGCAAACACGCCCAATATCACGTCGATCGCAGATTCGGTCTGCGCGCTGCCGGAACTGCACAAGGTGTTAAAGGCAAACGAGATTATCTGATAACGTGGAACGCTCACTCACAACAGGAAGCCTGCACATGCCACACGTTGATATCAAATGTTTTCCCCGCGATCTGAATGACGAACAAAAAACCGCCCTGGCGGCGGATATCGCCGAGGTGATTACGCGCCATCTGAACAGCAAGGACCGCTCTATCTCCGTTGCGCTGAATGAAGTTCAGGAAGCCGACTGGAAAGCGCAGGTATGGGACACCGAGATCGGCCCTAAGCTGGATGAGCTGATCAAGAAGCCGGGTTATTCGATGTAATATTTGCCGGGTAGGGCAAAGCCGTCTGTCGGAGCAGGCGGCGTTTTGGTATCTCTGTGAATTATCTCACTATCTGGAAAAGTGAGCGCAATGCTAGAATCTTTACATCCACAGCGACGGGATGTAAACATGGCCGGAAGAGTTGATTATCATATTGAAAAATATCTCCTGACGGAATCCGCGGAGCCCGAGCGCCTCACGCGCCAGTGGGCTGAAGTGCTGGAAGAATGTCGTGAGCAAGGGTCCGGTGCAGAAGATCGCCTGCGCCTCGCGTTGCTGAATGTGGACTACGTGACCAGCTTTGAACTTCCCTTCAGGCTGCTGCTCACCCGCGCACCTCAGCTTATTGACGGCGTCAGGAACGAGCTGCAGCTCAGCCAGAAAAATGTTCTGTTTAACGGCAAAAGGTTCGGCTGCGTTTACAGCCTGAAAATGAATCTTGAGGGGATCCCCGACGAATTTAGCTATCACCTTAAGACGCGCATTCATCGAAGCGAAGCGAATGGCGGGAGTGAAGCCCCGTATCGTGACATCGCCCGGCAGGTGAAAGCCCCCAGGGAACGTCTCAGGCTGGCACTCGAAAACGGACTTACCGTGACGGCGCTCGACGGGCTTTTCTGGTTTGGCATTCAGCGCATCGCGGCCGATGTGCAGAGGTTAAGAAAAGCAGGCGTGAGGATTGTGACCTCAGAAACCGAGGTGTTCGATACGCTTACGGGAACAAACCGGCGGGTCCCCGCGTATAGCCTGGCTCAGCCGGAATGAGTATCGCTCGCAGAGCCGTAGGCCGCCTCAGAGACGGTGAAAAATGGCGGCGAGCTTTTTGACTGCGTCTTCTATTTCCTTTTCCGTGTAGGCGGCAAACCCCATTAAAAACCCTGTTGCATCCGGGCTTCCCGTATATAAATCGGTAAGCCCCAATATATCAACCCCCGCGCGGCGGGCAGCGGCGGCAATCGCTTTTTCAGATATTCCGCGCTTCAGGTGACAGGGCATTTGCATTCCCCCCGCTGGCGATTCACAGGTGACGTAATCAGAAAGATATGCCTCCATCATGCCTGCCAGCATGTCACGACGAGCAACATAAATTCCCCGCATCTTACGAACATAGGCGCTGAAATGGCCTCCTTCCAAAAATTTAGCCAGCGTCAATTGGGCTATCGAAGCGGTGTGCCCATCCAGTAATGTTCTTGCCAGGGTAAAGGGCTCTGCAAGTTCGGAGGGAACGATCGCATAGGCAATACGCAGCCCGGGAAACAGGGACTTGGTGAACGTGCCGATATAGATTGTCCGGCCGTAGGCGTCCAGCCCCTGAAGGCTGGCCATGGGCTTCCCGTCGTAGTGAAATTCACTGTCATAGTCATCCTCAATGATCCAGGCCGCGTGACGGTTCGCCCATTCAACAACAGCCAGCCTCCGGTCAAGAGAGAGCGTTACGCCGGTAGGATACTGGTGAGAAGGGGTCAGGTAGATAGCCCTGGCGGGCTCTGTCAGCGAATTGAGGCCGTCAATGGAAATACCGTTGTCATCAAGCGGAACCGGGATACAGCGCAGACCGGCAGCGCGAAACGCCTTGTGCGCACCTTGATAGGAAGGATCTTCAATGACAATGCCGTCCCCGCCGTCCATCAGCACCTGGGAACAGAGCGCAAGCGCCTGTTGAGAACTTGTCAGAACGATAACCTGTTCGGGCCGCGCTCGGGTCCCGCGTTCAAGATTGACGTATTCCGCAATTGCCTGCCGCAAATGCGGAATACCCTGCGGCGGGCTTTGTTCTAACGCCTGATGCTTAAACTCCTTCATGACCTGTCGCTGGAGACGCTCCCAGAGCGGGATGGGAAACAGGCGGGTCTCAGGAATGCCGGGCGCAAGGGGGCGAGGGGAGGAAAACTCGCGGACCCCGCCGCTTTCATAAACGACCTTTCCCCGAGCGCTGAGCTTTGCTTTTCGTATCTCAGCGGTGGGCTGCCGCCGTCGGGAATGGGGTTTTAAAAACCGTGCGCTTGAAGAGACGAAGCTTCCTCTGCCCGTTTGTCTCTCAATAAAACCTTCGGCATGCAGGCTGGAGTAGGCCGCTTCAACGGTATCCCGGGAAACGCAGAGAGACGCCGCCAGGGCACGTGATGCAGGCAGGGCCTTACCGTGAGATAAGATCCCTTCCAGTATCAATGTCCGTATTGCTCTCTGGATCCTTTCATGTAGCGGTAGCGATCCGTTAGCGGGGTCGATGATCCATGCCTTAACCGTTTCAAGCTGCGCGTGCTTAAACATCAATTTTTCCACTCTTGCTCTGACCGTCTTCATTCTAAAGCAATACCGCGTTCAGGAGCATGAGAATTGGTCTGCTTAATTCACGAAAATTGGTGGGGAAAAACCTGCCATTTAGCGAATACACTTTTGCACAAGCGAATAATGGATGAACAAAGAGGCAATATGAATAATACGAGCGTGACGATTGAGGCAGTTCAAGAAAGTGATTTTGAAAGCTGGATGCCGCTGTGGAGAAAATATCAGGAATTTTATAACGTCGATCTCTCCGCGGAGATCACAACACGAACCTGGCAACGGTTTTTTAGCACGGTTGAGCCGCTATTCTGCGTAGTGGCACGATCGCAGGGGGAGATCGTTGGTTTTGCGCATTATCTGTTTCACCTTTCCACGTGGGCGGAGAACAATTACTGCTATCTCGAAGATTTATACGTCAGCGAGGCCGTCAGGGGCAAACACATCGGCAAGCAGCTTATTGAGCATGTTCAGAAAGAAGCAAGAAAACATCATGCCGCCCATCTTTACTGGCATACGCACGAAGCCAACTACCGCGGTCAAAGATTGTACGACTGGGTGGCGAAAAAAAGCGGAATGATTGAGTATCGAATGCAGGTGAGATAACGCTTGTCGACTGACAATACGCCCCTTAGATACGCGGGGCGTTTTTCAACAGCGTGCATCGCTATTCAGCAAATGCCCGTAATGCTTCACCATCCAGGCGATAGCGTACCCATTCTGACTGCGGCAATGCACCGATGCTCAGGTAGAAATCAATGGCGGGCTGGTTCCAGTCAAGCACGCTCCATTCCAGTCGGCCACAGTGGCGTTCTACTGCGCACTGCGCGACCTTTTTCAACAGCGCCTTGCCTGCGCCCTTGCTGCGGTATTCCGGGGAAACGTACAAATCCTCCATATAGATGCCGTTGCGACCAAGCCAGGTGGAATAGCTGGTAAAGAACACGGCATAGCCGACAACGTTCCCGGCAAACTCGGCGATCAGCGCTTCGGTCTTACTTTCTGCGCCAAACAGCGTGTTTCGGATCTCCTCCGGCGTGGTGATCACCTCTTCTGGCGCTTTTTCATACACCGCAAGCTCATAAATCATGTCGTAAATTGCCGCTGCATCTTCCGGTCTTGCCTGACGAATCGTGATGCTCATCCGTTTCCCTTTATCTCTGTTTGATGTTGATGGGGCACAGCATAAAGGGTAATGTCAGAAGAATTAAGTGCAATGAAATCAACAAATGATGAATATTATGCATCCGGCATTACGGCGCCTGGATTTAAACCTCCTGCCGGTTTTCGACGCGATTTACCGTCATCGTTCGGTTCGACTGGCGGCGGATGAGCTGGCGATGAGCACCTCGGCGCTCAGCCATGCCCTGTCCAGGCTACGCATTTCTCTTAACGATCCCTTATTCTACCGGGAGGGGCACCGAATGTGTCCCAGCGTCTATGCCACTCAGCTTGCGCCTGTTATTGCATCGGCACTGAAGGTTCTCAACCAGGAGCTGTCTCCGCAGCGGCAGTTCGACGCCGCCGTGAGTACGGAATGTTTGCAGATTGCGATAACCGACTTTACCGCGTTCTGCATCTTCCCCGCGCTGATGAATACGCTTCAACACGCGGCACCGGGCCTGCGCCTGGAGCTGCGTTACCTGCCGCACAGCCCGGCATTGACCGAGTTGCTGGCAGGAGAGGTGGATCTGGCTCTCGGATTCAGCACCGCAGAGGATATTCGGTATCCCGAGCTGGAAGAGATTAGCTGGTTTCAGGATGAGTATGTCGTGATTAGCAACGCCAGCCGGAGCGCGTTAACGCTGGAGGATTATCTCGCCGCCCGGCATCTGGTGGTGACGCCGTGGAACGAGAAGCAGGGGGTACTGGACCTGCAGCTTGAACGCATGGGCTACACCCGACAAATTGCAATCAAAACCCCGTCCATGCTCAGCGCGCCGTTCATCGTCGCAGAAAGCGACCTGCTGATGGCGCTGCCTCGCTTCGCCGCCGAAAGGTTAATGCCGGCGGCAAATATCAAGCTCTTCGCATTGCCATTCGACATTAGCCCATTTGAGGTAAAGATTTATTCGCATAAACGCAGCGGCAAGCGCGACGCCACGAACTGGGTAAAGACCACGCTGCGCACCCTGGCCGAAGGGCTACCGTCAGTACGCTTATGATTTTGCCTGTAGCAGGATCGCCATCAGCCCTGGAAAGCGGGCGTCCAGATCCTCTCTTCGCAATGAGATCATGTTCTCCCGCCCCTGGGGGCGCTGCCAGATCACGCCGCTGTCGCGCAGCACGCGCCAGTGGTGGGTCATGGTTGATTTCACCACGTCCTCCGGGCGCAGCGCGTTGCAGCTCAGTTCACTGCCGTCGGCCAGCCTGCGGATAATCGAGAGCCGGAGCGGGTTGCCGAGGGCAAACAGCACATTTTCCAGCAGTATTTGTTCAGGTTCCGGGTGGTTAGGGATCATCGTTTTCCTGCGCCTCACGTCAGATTGAGCTATATCAACAATAGGTCAACCGTTAAAAAATAGTTCGATAATACTCGTACAATGGGACTATTATAGCAAATGAACGAATGCGCGACCATCCCGGTCGTCACTGACAAGTCACAGGACTTAAGGAAATATCATGCCCCGACCCATCCCCCTCGAACGTTATCGCAACATCGGTATCTCCGCGCATATCGATGCCGGTAAAACTACCACCACCGAGCGCATCCTGTTTTATACCGGGATGAGCCACAAGCTGGGTGAAGTACACGATGGCGCGGCAACCACCGACTGGATGGCGCAGGAGCAAGAGCGCGGGATCACCATTACTTCCGCCGCCGTAAGCTGCTTCTGGCCGGGTATGGACGGAGGCTTTGAGCCGCACCGGATCAACATCATCGACACCCCGGGGCACGTGGATTTCACCATTGAGGTGGAGCGATCCATGCGCGTGCTTGACGGCGCCGTAATGGTGTATGACTCAGTTGGAGGCGTGCAGCCCCAGTCCGAAACGGTCTGGCGTCAGGCGAATAAGTACCACGTCCCGCGCCTCGCGTTCGTCAACAAAATGGACCGCCCGGGTGCGGATTTCTTCCGCGTAGTGCGGATGATGCAGGAGCGCCTGAAGGCCAATCCGGTGCCGATTGTGATCCCCGTGGGCGCCGAGGAACATTTCACCGGCGTAGTGGATCTCATCAAGATGCGCACCATCCTCTGGGACGATGCGACCCAGGGCATGACGTTCAGCTATGCGCCGGTGCCTGACGATTTGCTCGCTAGCGCGCAGGAGTGGCGGGAAAAAATGGTCTCTGCGGCGGCAGAAGCCAGCGATGCGCTGATGGATAAGTACCTTGAGACCGGCGATCTCGATGAAGCCGAGATTATTCAGGGGCTGCGTATTCGTACCATTTCCGGCGAGATCCAGCCGATGCTGTGCGGCAGCGCGTTTAAAAATAAAGGCGTGCAGCGCATGCTTGACGCGGTTATCGAGCTGATGCCGTCCCCGCTGGACGTGCCGGCCATTGACGGCGTGGATGAAAAGGGCGAGCACGCGGAGCGTCACCCAAGCGATGACGAACCCTTCTCGGCGCTGGCCTTTAAGCTGATGAGCGATCCGTACGTCGGGCAGCTCACCTTCATCCGCGTGTACTCAGGCGTGCTGCGTAAGGGCGACGCGGTGTATAACCCGGTAAAAGGGAAGAAAGAGCGCATCGGGCGAATCGTGCTGATGCACGCCAACGATCGCCATGAGGTGGATGAACTGCGTGCGGGCGATATCGCGGCCTGCGTTGGGCTGAAGGATGTCACGACAGGCGACACCCTGACTGACCCGAACGCGGTGATTACGCTCGAACGGATGGAGTTCCCGGACCCGGTGATCTCTCTCGCCATCGAGCCGAAAACCAAGGCGGATCAGGAGAAAATGGGCCTCGCGCTGCAGCGTCTGGCGGCGGAAGATCCGTCGTTCCGCCTGCATACTGACGAAGAGTCCGGCCAGACGATCATCTCCGGAATGGGCGAGCTGCACCTGGAAATCATCGTCGACCGCATGAAGCGCGAGTTTGGCGTCGAGGCGAACATCGGTCGTCCGCAGGTCACCTACCGCGAAACGCTGCGTAAGGCGGTGAAGGATATCGAAGGCAAATTTGTGCGTCAGTCCGGAGGTAAAGGGCAGTACGGCCACGTGGTACTGAGCCTGGAGCCGACGGAGCCCGGAAGTGGCTTCACGTTTGAAGACGCCACCAAGGGCGGGGTGGTGCCGCGCGAGTATATTCCATCCGTGGAAAAAGGCCTGCGCGAAGCCATGAACAGCGGCGTGCTGGCGGGCTATCCGGTGGTCGACGTGAAAGCGACGCTGACGTTTGGTTCGTATCACGACGTCGACTCCTCGGAGATGGCCTTCCGCATGGCGGCGATCCTCGGGTTTAAAGAGGGTGCGCGCAGAGCGGATCCGGCGATACTGGAGCCGGTAATGCACGTGGAGGTGGAAACGCCGGAAGAGTACGCCGGGAACATTATGGGCGATCTCTCTTCCCGCCGCGGCATGGTGCAGGGAATGGCCGAACAGTACGGCAGCCAGATCATTCGTGCTGACGTGCCGCTGGCGGAGATGTTTGGCTATGCCACCACGCTGCGCTCGATGTCGCAGGGGCGCGCAACGTACACGATGGAGTTCCATCATTTTGCGGAAGCCCCGCGAAATGTGGCGGATGATATTATTGCACGGCGTGCGAAGTAGTTAATTCCACACGGCAGCTTTAGGGCTGCCGTGTGGTTTGTGTTATTTCAGATTTTCGTTACGCAGTATTTCTTGTCGCGAAACGGACTGAACCTTCCAGATCCCTTTTTCTTTGACCATACAGTCGATGACCGTGTACTCCTGGTTTTTACCAAACGACACGTAAATATTCGTGCAAACCGGATCGTACTCGGATGAAACCACCGTCACATTCTCTGCCCAATCTTCCTCAATATCCTGCGCCTTAAGGAAGAAATCAGCATCATAAAACTCGTCGTCAGCGAAACGAGGGTCCTGCGCATGCCTTAATTTCTTCATGGTATCTGCAGTGACGTACTCTTCTATTTTCGCATTGTCCATAATGGGGAAATTATTAGCAGCATATTGACTGATGTACCATTTATTAAACCTTAATGCGGTTTTAGCTGCGTTATCAATCTCTTCGGCATGTGCAGCGCTGGTTAATAACAGAATAAAAATTAAGGCGGCTTTCATATTAATAGTGCCTGTAAAGCTGAAACGCTGGATGAGCTTTTCTGTATGCGGATCCAGGATACAGAGTGCGCTGAGCGAAATCGCTTAGCCATTGATGACCATCATAAATACAAACATGACCATCGGGATGATTTTCTATGGACTGTATAACAACCACGTCGCCTAACTGTGGGGCACCAGTGATTTTTTGAAACCCAACCTGAGACAATGTCAGCCCCATGTTCTTTGCTGACCCGGTTCCATGTATAGGTAGGCCGCCAGCAATGATGGCATTTTTCACAAAGAGCTCACATTTTCGATGGCTTTCGTGATAGACATGATTTTTTGCATACTCGACTGCAGCATATTTATTCCATGACATAGATATTTCCTTATCGATAGGTACAACTTCAATCGCATCAGAAATATCCTCCGTTTTACATCGCCATGGTAAACATTAAATGCCATAGGAAGTTTATATATATCAGCAATATATAATCATTAAAATCAATCCGGCGCCTTCACCATCTTCCCGCTCGTCACAAATGTTCCGGCCCCCAGATGATGCAGCGTATTCAGTTTATCCCCGTCAAACTGCCAGCGCCCGGCCACAAACGCGCGTTCATCGGCAGCCGCTGAAACCACTTCACCGAACAGCGTGTCATATTTTTCTGCCGCTGCGGTAACGGGTAATAAGCGGCACTCCATCCACGCCAGGCATTTCTCTTCTATCACCGGCAGGCCCAGTTCCGGTCCGTTTACAACCGGTATCCCGTAGCAGTTGAACTTATCTTCATCGCGCCCGCTGACGCTGCCCACGGCGTACGTCCAGTTGGCCGCCGCGACGCCCGGAATGACGATGCCAAACGTGCCGCTGCGCTCAATCAGCTCCCGCGACCAGGCGCTTTTGTCCACCACAATCGCAATGCGCGGCGGCTCAAACTCGACGGGCATCGACCACGCGGCGGCCATCACGTTACGCCTGCCGATGTTCTCATCGCGGCTGGTAATAAGCACCGTAGGGCCATGATTCAGTAAACGGCTGGCATGTTTTAATTCAACAGGGCGAAACGCGCTCATCGTTTTTCCTTTCAATAATTTTTTTGCAGTAAACGCCTCAAGGATAGCCGAAATCAAGCCGCAACATTAACGTCATGGTTTCGTCACACTCGCTCCCTACAGTGGCGGACAGTAAATCCCAAAGAGGATAACATTATGCTGACCTCCATAACGCTCAAAAGCGTCTCGTATGCTTTTGGCGCGAACACCGTTTTGAATCAAATCGATCTGCACATTGATGCAGGCAGCGTGGTAGCGCTGCTGGGGCCATCAGGCTGCGGGAAAAGTACGCTGTTACGGCTGCTGGCAGGGCTAACGCAGCCGGCCGGGGGCGAAATCCACTTTGGTGAACGCCAGGTCGCGAAGCCGGGCTGGTCGCTGCCGCCAGAGGCACGCGACATCGGCATGGTCTTTCAGGACTATGCGCTCTGGCCGCATATGACGGTGGCGCAGAACGTGGCCTTCCCGCTCAGAATGCGCAATATCCCACGCCAGCAACGCGATGTTCGCGTGGCTCAGGCGCTCTCCCGCGTCGGGCTAGGCGCGTTTGCCGATCGTAAACCGGCGGGGCTGTCCGGCGGACAACAGCAGCGCGTGGCGTTGGCCAGGGCGATCGTTGCCGAACCTCGCGTGCTGCTCTTCGACGAACCGCTCTCCAACCTCGACAGCGAACTGCGTGAATCACTTTGCCTGGAGATGGCCACACTGCTGCGCCAGCTCGGCACGACCGCCGTGTATGTTACCCACGACCGCCGGGAGGCTGAAATCCTGGCCGACCGCATCGTGCATTTATCTGCCGGCAGCGTCGCTGCCGATCGTTTGATTTCATCCTCAGGGGAGTTTGCATGAAAGCCACCATGTCCGTGAAAAAAGGAGTTCTGCTCGCAATGGCGTTATCTTCCGTCATGATGTCCAGCGCCCATGCGCTCACTGTCTACACTGCCGGGCCGGGTTCGCTGGCAAAAAATCTGGCTAGCGGATTTGAAAAGAAAACGGGCGTGAAGGTCGATATCTTCCAGGCAACAACCGGGAAGGTGATGGCGCGTCTGGAGGCGGAGCAGGCCAATCCCCAGGCTGATATTTTGATCTCAGCCTCCTGGGATACGGCTGAAGATCTCCATACCCGCGGCTGGCTGCTGCCGTACCAGAGCGCCAACGCCGAAAAAGTACCTGCCGATCTGAAATCCGCAGATTACGTGGCGCAGGGCGTCTCGGCGCTGGGTATCGTCTGGAACACCAAAAGCGGCACGCCGGAACCAAAAGAGTGGCAGGATCTGACCACTGACGCGTTCAGGGATAAAGTGACCACGCCAGACCCTGCGCTTTCGGGCGCATCGCTGGATTTGCTGATCGGGTTACAAAACGGCATGGGCGATAACGCCTGGGCGCTGTTTGACGCGCTAAAAAAGAACGGCATGGTGGTCAGCGGCCCGAACGCGCAGGCGGTTACGCCGGTCATGCAGGGCGCCAAGGCCGCGGTATTTGGCGCGGTGGACTATGTCTCCTTTGGCAACATCAGCCAGGGTGAATCCCTGAAGGTGATCTTCCCGGCCAGCGGCACGGTGATTGCGCCGCGTCCGATGATGATCCTCAAGTCGACGCAGCACGCCGACGACGCGAAGGCCTTCGTTGATTATGTTCTGTCGCCAGAAGGTCAGGCGATGGTGGCCGATGCGTGGCTGATGCCCGCGCGTAATGACGTCAAAGCGAAGCGCCCGCTGCTTAACGAATTGCACGTGCTGCCAACCAAAAGCGACGGCACCAGCACGCGCAGCGATATCCTCAAGCGCTTTAACGCGATTTTCTCTCTGTAATTCACCTGACGGGGGCAACCCCGTCTTCAGGATTGCCCGTGAATCAACGAATGTTATCGGTGATGACGCTGGCGCTGCTGGTTATGCTGGTGGCGTTACCGCTGTCGTTTATCGCGCTGCAGGCGGTGTTTCCGCAGTTTAGCGCAGGCGTTTTAACCGGCGCATTTAGCGGCGTGCAGACGCTCCTCGCTGAACCGCAGCTGCCCACGATGCTCGGCGGCACGCTTCAGGTGGGGATCGGCGTCGCGCTGGTCAGTGCGCTGATAGGATTCCCCCTGGGCGTGGCGCGCGGCCTGCTGAACCTGCCGCTGCCGCGTCTCTGGGACGTGCTGTTTTTGGTCCCGTTCCTGACGCCGCCCTACATTGCGGCGCTTTCGTGTATGCTGGTGCTACAAACCAATGGCTATTTGCAGCAGCTCACCGGCATCAGCCTCAACGATCTGCTGTTCAGCAAAACCGGCATCGTGCTGGTGATGGCGCTGAATATTTTTCCCGTGGTCTATTTTGCCGTCTCGCGCAGCCTGCTGGCGAGCGGGCAGCGTCTGGCGATGGTCGCCCGCGTCCACGGCGCAAGCGCGGGGAGGGCGTTCTGGCATATCACGCTGCCGATGCTGTCGCCGTCGCTGGCCGCCGGAATGCTGCTGGCGTTTACGCTGGCGATTGAGGAGTTCGGCGTGCCTGCCGCGCTCGGCACGCGCGCGGGCGTGCTGATGCTGACAACGGACATCGAAAAGAAGCTGGCCGACTGGCCGGTCGATCTGTCCGGGGCGTCCATGCTCTCCGTGGTGCTGGTGTTCATTGCGCTTAGCGCCTGGGCGATACAAAAAAAGCTGACCGGTCATCACGACGTAACCAGCATTACCGGCAAACCCACGGAAAACACGGGCGCGGATGCAGGCGTTTTCACGCTGCCGATTGTGGTGGTAATGGCCGCGGTGGGTATGCTCGCCGCGATCCTGCCCGGCGTTTCAATGGCGCTATCCGGCGTGCTGGGAACATTATCAGGCGGTGTGTCGTTCGAAAACGTGACGCTGTCACACTACGGGGCGCTGTTCAGCCAGCAGGGGGATGCGCTTTCCGCCCTGGGAACCAGTCTGTCGCTGGCGCTGGCTACCGCTCTTTTCACCGGAGCCTTAGGCTTGCTGGCCTCCTGGCTGGTGGTGGTGCAGAAGATAAAAGGGCGCGGCGTGCTGGACGCGCTCTCGCTGATGCCCGCCGCGCTGCCGGGGATTGTGGTCGGCGTTGGGCTGATCCTGCTCTGGAACCGTCCTTTCTGGCCGGTTTCGCCCTATAACAGCTGGGTGATTTTGCTGCTTTCCTATTGCTGTCTGCTGCTGCCGTGGCCGGTGCGCTACGTAGGGAGCGCGCTGCGCCAGCTTGGGGGCAATCTTGAGCCCGCCGCGCGGGTTCACGGCGCGTCGGCATTTCAGGCGCTGCGCTTTATCGTGATGCCGCTGGTGTCGCCCGCGCTGCTGGCGGCGATGCTGATGGTGTTTGCGATCGCCTCGCGCGAGCTGGTGACCTCTCTGCTGCTGGCCCCCGCAGGCACCCAGACGGTCTCGGTCTTTATCTGGCGTCAGTTTGAGCAGGGATCGGTCGGACAAGGCATGGCGATGGCAACCCTGACGCTGCTCACGGGGCTGGGGCTGATGCTAAGCGCGCTTGGCATCCTGCAGCGCACAGCGCGACGTTAAAAAGCACTTTTGCGCATATGGGCGTGAGAAAATAGTTTATAAACAGGGAATATCACATCAAGGAGCGAACCATGTCCCCATTTTTGAGTGCTTATTTTGCCCGAACAGGCTGGCAACAGCCTGCTCAGGTTGATATCGACACCCTGCGCGCGCTGCATTTACACCACAACTGCGCGATCCCCTTCGAGAACATCGACGTCGTTTTGCCCCGCGAAATTCACCTTGACGATCAATGCCTGGTGGACAAGCTGGTGACGGCGCGCCGCGGCGGATATTGCTTCGAGCAAAACGGACTGTTCGAACGCGTACTGCGCGAGGTAGGGTTTACGGTGCGCAGCGTTCTGGGGCGCGTGGTTCTTGCTAATCCACCGCAAATGCCGCCGCGCACGCATCGCCTGCTGCTGGTTGAGCTGAACGGTGAGCGCTGGATCGCCGACGTGGGGTTTGGCGGCCAGACGCTGACGGCGCCAATTCGCCTCATCGCCAACGAGGCGCAGGAAACGCCGCACGGTCTGTACCGTTTGCTGAGTGAAGGGAACGACTGGGTTCTGCAGTTCCGCCACCACGAACACTGGCAGTCGATGTACCATTTTGACCTTGTGACGCAGTACTTCAACGACTACGTAATGGGTAACTTCTGGTCGGCCCACTGGCCGCAGTCGCATTTCCGTCACCATTTATTGATGTGTCGCCATCTGCCCGACGGCGGCAAGCTGACGCTGACCAACCTGCACTTTACCCACTGGAAGAACGGGCACGTAGAGGAGCAGATCCACCTGCCGGATGCGAAGGCGCTTTATGCGCTGATGCAGGAACGATTTGGGTTAGGCGTTGACGATCCCAAACACGGTTTCTCGCTGGCCGAGCTGACGGCGGTCATGGCGGGGTTTGAAACGCATCCGCAGGCGGGGAAATAGGGAATAATGGACCCTGCAGGCTGATGCCCTCACCCCGGCCCTCTCCCACAGGGAGAGGGTGCAAACATAAAACGGCAACGAAGGTTGCCGTTCTACTTTTACCTCGCCACCCGACGTATTAACGGCGCGATCTCACCACCTGATACCGACGAGTAAAATACTCAAACGGCGCGCTCCACACGTGCACCAGACGCGTGAACGGGAAAATCAGGAAGATGGTCATCCCCAGCACCAGGTGAAGGCGGAAGATCGGCGCAACGCCGCTCAGCATCTCAGACGATCCGCCCTTGAAGGTCACGATCCCCTGCGCCCAGCCGACCAGCTTCATCATCTCGCTCCCGTCGGGATACTGCGCCGAGAAGGGGATCGTAGTCAGCCCCAGGATGCACTGGAAGAGCAGAATGCTCATGATAATGATATCCGGCGTGGTGGAGGTGGCTCTTACGCGCTGGTTGAACAGGCGGCGGTAGAGCAGCATCGAGCCTCCGACCAGGGTCAGCACGCCGCAAACCCCGCCCGCAATCATCGCCAGCTGCTGTTTCACGGCAACGGGTAAAAACCAGGCGTACATCCAGTGCGGGGTTAACATCCCGAACAGGTGCCCGAAGAATATCCCCAGGATCCCGATATGAAACAGGTTAGACGCCCAGTTCATCCCGCGCTTGCTCAGCAGCTGGCTGGATGAGGCGCGCCAAGTATATTGCCCGTAGTCATAGCGCAACCAGCTGCCGAGGAAGAAAACGGTCGCGCAGATATAGGGGTAAATGTCATAAAAAAACACGTTGAGGTAATGCATCATTTTGGGCCTCCGGCGCTGACGTCCACGTACTGCGGCGCGACGTCCTGGCTAAAGCGTCGTTGATATTGCTGCATCGGCGAGCTGTCGCACGACGTCGCGTTGTCTTCGATAAACTTCACCTGTTCCTCTTCCCAGACGGCGTCGAGCGCCTGACGGGTGTCATCCCGCTTTTCACCTGAAACCTGTTTCGCCACGCTGTCGCTGGTCAGCCGCGTGCCTGCCAGCGTCAGAAGGGCGTCAAAAAGTTGATACTGCGCCACTCCGCGCTGCTTCAGGCGTCCGCCAATCAGCGCCAGAATAGGCGCGACGTTTTGCAGACCCTCCCGCGCCTCCTCGTCGGTCACGATGCTGAGATATTCCAGGTAGAGCGGCAGATAGTCCGGCAGCTCGCGGCAGTCCAGCTGCAGGCCGGCCTTCTCGTACTGGCTCATCAGGTCGACCATCGCCTGACCGCGATCGCGGGACTCGGCGTGAACGTGCTCAAACAGCAGCAGCGAGGTCGCGCGACCGCGTTCAAACACTTCACACCATTCGGCCTGCTTGTCCAGCAGCGGGGCGCTCAGGTGCTGCTGCGCAAACGGCAGCAGCATGGGCGCATCCTGCTCAACCAGAGAAAGCGCCTCATCGCGGTTTTCCCACAGCAGCTCATCGGGATACTCAATGAGCAGCGCGATGATTTTGAGGATCTGCATTATTCTCCCTCCCCGTGTTCGCGCACTTCGGTGATGTTGATCGCGTCGATGCGGCTGCTGTTGAAGAGGTTGAATTTGGTGTCGGAGCCGTGGCAGCCGTCGCCAAAAGTAAAGCCGCAGCCGTTTTTCTCCGGGAAGGCGTCGCGCGCCATTTCGCGGTGGCTGGTCGGGATCACGAAGCGGTCTTCGTAGTTGGCAATGGCCAGATAACGATACATCTCCTCAACCTGCGCCTCGGTCAGGCCCACCTCTTCGATGGCGCGGGTGTCGGTCACGCCTTCCACGGTTTGAGAGCGTTTGTAATGACGCATCGCCATCATGCGCTTCAGGGCGCGCAGCACCGGGCCGGTATCGCCCGCGCTGAGCATGTTTGCAAGGTACTGGACCGGAATGCGCAGGTTCTCTACCGCAGGGAGCACGCCGTCGTTCATCGGCAGGCCGCCCGCGTCGGCGTAAGACTGAATCGGCGACAGCGGCGGAACGTACCAGACCATCGGCAGGGTGCGGTATTCCGGGTGCAGCGGCAGCGCCAGCTTCCAGTCCATCGCCAGTTTATAAACCGGTGAGCGCTGGGCGGCGTCAATGACGTTCTGCGGAATACCTTGTTTGACGGCTTCTTCAATCACCGCCGGATCGTGCGGGTCCAGGAACACGTCGCACTGGCGCTCGTACAGATCGGTTTCATGCTCGGTGCTCGCCGCTTCTTCAATGCGGTCCGCGTCGTACAGCAGCACGCCGAGGTAGCGAATGCGCCCGACGCAGGTTTCGGAGCAGACGGTAGGCTGCCCGGACTCAATGCGCGGATAGCAGAAGATGCATTTTTCCGACTTGCCGCTCTTCCAGTTGAAGTAGATTTTTTTGTACGGACAGCCGCTGATGCACAGGCGCCAGCCGCGGCATTTATCCTGGTCGATCAGCACGATGCCGTCCTCTTCGCGCTTGTAAATTGCGCCGCTCGGACAGGTCGCGGCACAGCTCGGGTTCAGACAGTGCTCGCACAGGCGCGGCAGATACATCATGAAGGTGTTTTCAAACTGGCCGTACATCTCCTTCTGGATCTTCTGGAAGTTGCGGTCGCGGGCGCGTTTTTCAAACTCGCCGCCGAGCAACTCCTCCCAGTTAGGCCCCCAGACGATTTTGTCCATCCGCTTGCCGTCGATGAGCGAGCGGGGGCGGGCGGTCGGGAGATGATCGCCCTCCGGCGCGCGGTGCAGATCCTGATAGTCAAAGGTGAAAGGCTCATAGTAATCGTCGATTTGCGGCATGACGGGGTTAGAAAAAATCTTCGACAGCACGCCGAGCTTGCTGCCAAGACGCGGGGTCAGTTTGCCGTGAATGCCGCGGATCCAGCCGCCTTGCCACTCGTCCTGATCTTCCCAGTTTTTCGGATAGCCGATCCCCGGCTTGGTTTCGACGTTGTTAAACCACGCATATTCCATGCCTTCGCGCCCGGTCCAGACGTTCTTACAGGTGACCGAGCAGGTGTGACACCCAATGCATTTATCGAGATTCAGAACCATGCCAACCTGTGAGCGTATTTTCATTTTTTCGCCTCCTGTACCTGATCCCGACCTTCGCCATCCAGCCAGTTAATGTTTTTCATTTTGCGGATCATGATGAACTCGTCGCGGTTGGAGCCGACGGTGCCGTAATAGTTGAAGCTGTACGCCAGCTGCGCGTAGCCGCCAATCATGTGCGTCGGTTTCGGGCAGACGCGGGTGACGGAGTTGTGGATCCCGCCGCGACGCCCGGTCACCTCTGAACCCGGAATGTTCAGAATGCGCTCCTGGGCGTGGTACATCATGGTCATGCCCGGCGGCACGCGCTGGCTGACCACCGCGCGGGCGGTGAGGGCGCCGTTGGCGTTGAAGGCCTCGATCCAGTCGTTATCCTCGATGCCTAACTCACGGGCGTCGGTCTCGCTGATCCAGACAATCGGCCCGCCGCGCGACAGCGTCTGCATCAGCAGGTTTTCGCTGTAGGTGGAGTGGATGCCCCACTTCTGGTGCGGCGTCAGGAAGTTGAGCGCCTTCTCCGGGAAGCCGTTCGGCGGGATCTCGCGCATATGGGTCACGCTTCGGGTATCGATCGGCGGACGATAGGCCACCAGGCTCTCACCGAAGGCGCGCATCCAGGCGTGATCCTGATACAGCTGCTGACGGCCGGAAAGGGTGCGCCAGGGGATCAGCTCGTGCACGTTGGTGTAGCCTGCGTTATAGGAGACGTGCTCGCTCTCAAGGCCGGACCACGTCGGGCTGGAGATGATTTTGCGCGGCTGCGCCTGGATGTCGCGGAAGCGAATTTTTTCGTCTTCTTTGTTCAACGCCAGGTGGGTGTGGTCGCGCCCGGTTAGCTGGCCCAGCGCTTCCCAGGCCTTCACCGCAACCTGACCGTTGGTTTCAGGCGCGAGGGCGAGGATCACCTCGGAGGCGTCAATCGCCGTCTCGATCAGCGGGCGACCTTTCGCCGGACCGTCGAGCTTGACGTAGTTCAGCTTGCCGAGGAAATCGACCTCGTTTTGCGTATTCCACGAAATGCCTTTCCCGCCGTTGCCGAGCTTGTCCAGCAGCGGGCCGAGAGAGGTGAAGCGCTCGTAGGTTTCGGGATAGTTACGTTCAACGACGGCAATGCTCGGCGCGGTTTTACCGGGGATCAGGTCGCACTCGCCCTTGCGCCAGTCCTGAATATCAAACGGCTGAGACAGTTCCGCCGGGGAGTCGTGCTGCAGCGGCTGCAGCACCACGTCGGTTTCGGTACCCAGATGGCCGACGCAGACTTCGGAGAAGACTTTGGCGAGGCCCTTGTAGATCTCCCAGTCGCTGCGCGATTCCCACGCCGGATCGACGGCGGCGGAGAGCGGGTGAATAAACGGATGCATATCCGAAGTATTCATGTCGTCTTTTTCGTACCAGGTCGCCGTTGGCAGCACGATATCCGAGAACAGGCAGGTGCTGGACATGCGGAAGTCGAGCGTCACCAGCAGGTCGAGCTTGCCCTCGATGGCGGCGGTCTGCCATTCCACCTCCTCAGGCTTCACGTCGTCCGTTGAGCCCAAATCTTCCCCCTGAATCCCGCTTTCGGTGCCCAGCAGGTATTTCAGCATGTATTCGTGGCCTTTCCCGGACGAGCCGAGCAGGTTAGAGCGCCAGACGAACAGGTTACGCGGGTGATTTTTGCCGTTGTCGGGCTGTTCGCAGGCGAAGCGGATATCGCCCGACTTCAACGCCTGAACCGTGTAGTCCTGCGGGGTCATGCCCGCAGCCTCCGCGCGCGCCTTCACGTGCAGCGGGTTAAGGTTGAGCTGCGGGGCAGACGGCAGCCAGCCCATGCGCTCTGCGCGAACGTTGAAGTCGATCAGGTGCCCGGTGAATTTCGACGCGTCGGCCAGCGGGGAGAGCAGCTCCTGCGCGGTCAGCTTTTCATAGCGCCACTGGCTGGCGTGGTTATAGAAATACGACGTGCTGTTCATCTGGCGCGGCGGACGGTTCCAGTCCAGCGCGAAGGCCAGCGGCAGCCAGCCGGTCTGCGGGCGCAGCTTTTCCTGGCCGACATAGTGTGACCAGCCGCCGCCGCTCTGCCCGACGCAGCCGCAGAAGACCAGCATGTTGATCATCCCGCGGTAGTTCATGTCCATGTGATACCAGTGGTTCACCCCGGCACCGAGGATGATCATGGAGCGGCCGTGGGTTTTGTGCGCCGTGTCGGCAAACTCGCGGGCGATTTTTTCTATCAGATAAGCGGGTACGCCGGTAATCTGCTCGCCCCACGCCGGGGTGTAGGCTTTGACCTCGCCGTAGCTGCCCGCCGCGTTGCCGTCTTCCAGACCGCGATCCAGGCCGTAGTTTGCCAGCACAAGATCGTACACGCTGACCACGCGCTTCTGGCTGCCGTCGGCGAGCGTCAGGGTTTTGCTCGGCACGCGGCGCGTCAGCACCGGTTCCTGCTTCACGCTGCGGAAGTGCGGGTTTTCATTGCCGCCAAAGTAGGGGAAGGCGACATCCGCCACGCTGTCATGGGTAATCAGCAGGGAGAGGGTCAGCTCGGTTTCCTGTCCAGCGGCCAGCGACTCCAGGTTCCATTTGCCTTTTTCGCCCCAGCGAAAGCCAATCGAACCGTTCGGCACCACCAGGTTACCGGCTACGTCGAAAGCGATGGTTTTCCACTCCGGGTTATTGGCCTCGCCCAGGCCGTCGGCCAGGTCGGAGGCGCGCAGCATTCGCCCCGGCACCACGCGGCCGTCCTCCTGCTCGTCAAGCAGCACCAGCATCGGCATGTCGGTGTAGCGGCGGCAGTAGTTGAGGAAGTAATCGCTCGGGTTGTCGAGGTGGAACTCTTTGAGGATCACGTGGCCCATCGCCATGGCGAGCGCGCTGTCGGTGCCCTGTTTTGGCGCCAGCCACTGATCGCTCAGCTTGGCGACTTCCGAGAAGTCCGGCGTGATGGCGACGGTTTTTGTGCCTTTGTAGCGCACCTCGGTAAAGAAGTGCGCGTCCGGGGTACGCGTCTGCGGCACGTTCGAGCCCCAGGCGATGATATAGCTGGAGTTATACCAGTCGGCGGACTCCGGCACGTCTGTCTGCTCGCCCCAGGTCATCGGCGAGGCGGGGGGCAAATCGCAGTACCAGTCATAGAAGCTCAGGCAGGTACCGCCGAGCAGGGAAAGATAGCGCGTACCGGCGGCGTAGGAGACCATCGACATTGCCGGAATAGGGGAAAAACCGGCCACGCGGTCCGGGCCGTAGTTTTTGATGGTCCAGACGTTAGCGGCGGCAATCAGCTGGTTTAGCTCTTTCCAGTTCGAGCGGATGAACCCGCCCTTACCGCGCGCCTTCCTGTAGCTCTGCGCCTTTTGCGGATCCTGTTGGATGGCATCCCAGGCCAGCACCGGATCGGTATGTTGTGCCAGCGCCTCGCGCCACAGCTCAATCAGCCTGCGCCGCACCAGCGGGTATTTCAGACGGTTAGCGCTGTAGAGATACCAGGAGTAGCTTGCGCCACGCGGGCAGCCGCGCGGCTCGTGGTTGGGCAGGTCAGGACGCGTACGAGGGTAGTCGGTCTGCTGGGTTTCCCAGGTGACCAGCCCGTTTTTGACGTAAATCTTCCAGCTGCAGGAGCCGGTACAGTTGACCCCGTGGGTGGATCGCACAATTTTGTCGAACTGCCAGCGCTGGCGGTAGCCGTCTTCCCAGTCACGGTTGGTGTTGTACACCTGCCCGTGGCCGTTGGCGAAGCTGTCGCCTTTTGTTTTGAAATAACGAAAGCGATCCAACAGTTTACTCATGACATTTCTCCTGCTTCGATAACATTGCCGGACGGCGCGAGCGCTATCCGGCAAAAGATAATTTGTTATTTTTGTGAGGATTTGCGGCCATACACCAGCCAGGTGACGAACACGCAGACGATGTAAAACACGAGGAATACTTTCATAGCGCCCACGGGCGAGCCGGTCATGGCCAGCGAGGTACCAAACGCCTTAGGAATAAAGAACCCGCCGACCGCACCGATGGCAGAAATAAAGCCCAGCGCCGCCGCGGTTTCTGTCACCGCTTCGTGCTGCGCCTGTTCGTCACTGCCGCCCTGTTGCTTGACGCGGGTGAGGGTGATTTGACGAAAAATAATGGCAATCATCTGGAAGGTGGAGCCGCTGCCCAGCCCGGCGGTGAGGAACAGGCCCATAAAGACCAGGTAGAAGGCAATAAAGCTGCCGGAGCCCGAGCCGGGCAGCGTCAGGAAGATCAGCGCGCTGAAAATGGCCATAAAGACGAAGTTAATCAGCGTTACGCGCACGCCGCCCAGCCTGTCGGAAATCATCCCGCCTGCCGAACGCGCCAGGGCACCAATTAAGGGGCCGAAGAAGGCGAGGTGCAGGATATTCACGTCCGGGAACTGGGTTTTTGACAGCATCGCAAAACCCGCCGAGAAACCGATAAACGAGCCAAAGGTGGCGAGGTAGAGCAGGCTAAGCAGCCAGAGGTGAAAGCGCTTCAGAACCGGAAGCTGGCTGGCGATGGAGGCTTTAGAGCTGGCAATGTCGTTCATACCAAAGAAGGCGGCGATGGTTGCCAGAAGCAGGAGCGGTGCCCAGATCCAGGCCGCGTTTGCCAGCCACATTGTCGAACCGTCGTCCTGAGGTACACCGTGCACGCCCAGGAACGTAAACATCGGCAGGAAGATCACCAGCGGGGCGACCAGCTGCATTACGCTGACGCCCAGATTACCGAGCCCGCCGTTGATTCCCAGCGCGCTACCCTGTTTGGCTTTCGGGAAGAAGAAGCTGATGTTACCCATGCTGGACGCAAAGTTGGCGCCAGCAAAACCGCAGAGGAGGGCAATCACGATAAAGACCCAGTAAGACGTCGCGGTGTTCTGAATCGCGATGCCAAGCCACACGCAGGGAATAATCAGGATCACGGTGCTTAATACCGTCCAGTAGCGCCCGCCGAATATCGGCACCATAAACGAATAGGGTACGCGCAATATCGCGCCAGAAAGGGAAGGTAATGCCGTTAGCATAAAAAGCTGATCGGTGGTGAAATGAAATCCCACTTTATTAAGATTTACCGCAATGGCGCTAAATAACATCCAAACGCAAAACGCCAGCAGCAGACAAGCGACAGAAATCCAAAGGTTTCTTCGGGCAATATGCTTCCCTTTATTCTCCCAAAATTGTTCGTTTTCCGGTTTCCAGTTACTAAGCAGGTAATGATTATTCTTCTCACTTTGTTGTGACATATCGCCCTCTTGCTTACCAAAAAAAAAGAGAAAAATGAAATTAAAACAGAGAGATAACAGAAGAAAAGTCGTTAACGTTATTGGATGTTTTGGGATACTTCTGAAAGGATAGATAAAAAAGCCAACCCCTGAGTTTAGAAAGGGAATAAGGGGTGGCTTTATGTGTTACCAATTGTAACTTTTTTCGGAAAATAATACTTATTAAGAGGTAGCAAACAATTCTAGAGAGATGAGTTTATCGAGATGCTTATTGAACGCGGCATCATCTATTTCGGGCATGTTAAGGACATAAATACCGTCAAGCCCGCATACCAGCCCAATTAGACGCCAGGCAATATTTTCGGCCCGGTCGGTAAGGGTAAATACGCCAGCGTCTCTTCCCGCCCGGATAATGGCAACCGTCTCCTGATGCCACATTTCCATCGTCAGAACATAAGCGCCTTTGATCTCCGCATCGCGGCTGGCGAGGATCTGCGCTTCTCGCCACAGACGGATGTAGGGCTCAAGGCCGCCCTCATCGCTGCCGAGCATGGCGTGCAGGCGCTCGCGCCAGGTTGCGTTTTCGCCGACCACCTCGGCATCCAGCAATTCGCGGATGAGGCGCACAAAGGCCAGCGATTTTAGCTCGCCGCCGGAAGCAAAATGGTGGTGGACCTGTCCGGTCGCGACGCCAGCTTCGTTGGCGATCCGCCGCACCGTCATCGCCCCCAGCCCTTCGGCCAGCGCCACGCGCATGGCGGCCTGCAGAATCTCTTCCCGTCGTTCGTCCTTGCTCAGATAACGCATTTTCACTCACTCTCAATGGGGACGAAACGAGTGTAACAAAGAGCTGGACAAGTGTTCAACTTTACGTAGGATCGCGTTCTGGACATGTGTCCAGGTTTTGAGTGAAAAGGAAATTTATGTTTCGTCAGTGGTTAGCGTTAGTGATTATCGTGCTGGTCTATATCCCGGTGGCGATTGAAGCGACGGTGCTGCACGTGGCGGCGCCGACATTGAGCATGACGCTGGGCGCCAGCGGGAACGAGCTGCTGTGGATTATTGATATTTACTCGCTGGTGATGGCGGGAATGGTATTGCCGATGGGGGCGCTGGGCGATCGCATTGGCTTTAAGCGCCTGCTGATGATCGGCAGCACCTTATTTGGCCTGTCGTCGCTGGCAGCAGCGTTTGCGCCGTCTGCAGGCTGGCTGATTGCCGCACGCGCCTCGCTGGCGATCGGTGCGGCGATGATCATTCCGGCAACGCTTGCGGGTATCCGCACGCTGTTCGTTGACGCGCGTGACCGTAACATCGCGCTCGGCGTCTGGGCGGCTGTAGGGTCCGGCGGCGCAGCCTTCGGCCCGCTGATTGGCGGCATGCTGCTTGAGCACTTCTACTGGGGCTCGGTATTTTTGATCAACGTGCCTATCGTGCTGGTGGTGGTTTCACTTGCCGCGCGCTTTGTGCCCGCCCAGCGAGGGCGACCGGAACAGCCGCTAAACATCAGCCACGCGATCATGCTGATTGTGGCGATCCTGCTTCTGGTGTACACCGCCAAAACGGCGCTGAAAGGGACGCTGTCTCCGTGGATAGTGGCCTGTACGCTGCTCGTCGGGGCGACAATGCTGTTTATCTTCGTTCGCATTCAGCTGCGCGCCCGCGTGCCGATGATCGACATGCGCCTGTTCTGCCACCGCATCATTTTAAGCGGCGTGGTGATGGCGATGACGGCGATGATAGCGCTGGTGGGCTTTGAGCTGCTGATGGCACAGGAGCTGCAGTTTGTGCACGGCTTCACGCCGTTTGAAGCTGGGATGTTTATGCTGCCGCTGATGGTCGCCAGCGGGTTCAGCGGGCCGATCGCCGGCGTGCTGGTCGGTCGGCTCGGGCTGCGTCTGGTGGCGGCGGGCGGGATGGGGCTGAGCGCGGTGAGCTTTATTGGCCTGTCGATGCTGGATTTCAGCACCCAGCAGCTGCTGGCATCGGCCCTGATGGTGCTGCTCGGCTTTAGCGCGGCCAGCGCGCTGTTGGCGTCCACATCAGCCATTATGGCCGCCGCGCCGAAGGAAAAAGCGGCCGCCGCCGGGGCGATTGAAACCATGTCCTACGAGCTGGGCGCGGGGCTGGGGATCGCGATTTTCGGCCTGCTGTTGACCCGCAGCTTCTCGGCGTCAATCGAACTGCCGCAGGGGCTTAACGCGTCGCTGGTCGATAAAGCTTCGTCTTCCATTGGCGAAGCGGTGAAGGTGGCGCAGGATCTCGCGCCGTCGCTGGCGGAGTCGGTGATTGAGGCGGCGAAAGCGGCGTTTATCACCTCCCACAGCGTGGCGCTCGGCAGCGCGGGCGCGATGCTGCTTATGCTGTCCGTGGGGATCTGGTTTAGCCTGGCGAAGGTGCCGAAGCCGTAAAACACGCCCGGTTTGTCCCCTCTCCCTGTGGGAGAGGGTTAGGGTGAGGGCATCAGGACGCAGAAAAGGTTAGATTTCCTGCGCCGCAGCCAACACGCTGTGCAACAGCACGTTGGCCCCTTTCTCTGACCACTCCGGCAGGATCCTTTCCTCTTCGTTATGGCTTATGCCCTTCACGCAGGGGATAAAGATCATGCTGGCCGGCGCGATTTTGCTGACGTAGCAGGTGTCATGCCCGGCACCGGAAACCATCGGCTTCGACGAATAGCCCAGGTCCGCAACGGCTTTCTCGGTACGCGCCAGACACTCCGCATTAAACGCAATTGGCGCATAGTCGAAGATGCGTTCGACGTGAGCGATAACGCCTCGGGCGCTGAGACTCTCCGCAGCCTCATGCAGCGCCGCCTCCATCGCGTCGAGCGCGCTCTGCTCAGGATGACGAAACTCCACGCTGCACACCACGCGGGACGGCACCACGTTGCGCGAATTCGGCGTGATCTCCGCCATGCCGATCGTCGCGCGTCCGTCCGGTGCGTGTTGATAGCCCGTCTCTTCCACCTTCAGCGCAAGCTCGGCAAACGCGGTTAGCGCATCGCGACGGCTGTGCATGGGCGTGGTCCCCGCGTGCGCAGCAAAACCCTCCAGCGTAATCGTAAACCAGCGCTGCCCCATTGCCGCCCGCACCAGTCCGATATCAATGGCTTCATCTTCCAGAATCGGCCCTTGCTCAATGTGCAGCTCGTAACAGGCGTGGACCGGAAACGCGCGGGCAGGCTGTTCGCCCCGGTAGCCGATGGCTTCCAGCGCGTCGCGAACCGTGACTCGCCTGTTGTCCATGCGGGCGTAAGCAAACTCTTCGGTAAGCTGACCCGCCCAGACGCCCGAAGCGAGCATCGCCGGCGCAAAGCGCGCGCCTTCTTCGTTGGTCCAGTTCACCAGCACGATATCGCGTTCGGTTTCAACGCGGTTATCATTGAGCGTGCGCAGCAGCTCAAGCCCCGCCAGCACGCCGTAAATGCCGTCGTAATTGCCGCCGAGCGGCTGGGAGTCGACGTGCGAGCCGGTCATGACCGGGGCAAGATCGGGATTATTCCCCGCGCGGCGGATAAACATATTGCCCATGCTGTCGACGTCGCAGGTAAAACCCGCCTCCAGCGCCCAGTCGCGCAGCAGGTTGCGCGCGATGCGATCCTCCTCGCTTAGCGCCAGGCGGGTAACGCCCCCGGCGGGCGTGCCGCCGATCTGCGCCATCATCGCAAGCGTCGACCACAGTCGTTCTGCGTTTACGCGGATCATGCCGTGTCCTTTTTGCTGCGGTAGCGGAAGTCGCAGCAGGCGCCGCCCTGCATGATGGTGGTGGTGCGGGTTAGCTCGACGTCCGGCGCGTAGCCGACGATGAACTTCTCATCGCGCGCGCACGACAGCAGATGGCCGATCTCGCCCAGACCCATCTCGTGATACATCTCCGCGTAGCGGCAGCGGGTCACGTTGTAGTTGTACTGCCGATCGTCGGCATCGATCACCTTCACGTCCAGGGCGTTATCTTTCTCCCAAAGGTACTGAAGGGCGATAAAGCTCTTTACGTCTGCTCCGTCAGGCTCTTTGCTGGCAAAGGCTTTGCCCGCGTCAATGGCGGCCTGCTCAATGGCCTCGCCGATGACCGCCTGGGCGCGGGCTTTCCCTATCTCGCGCACCAGGATTTCATAAATCGGCTTAATAATTTCCGCTTCAATTTTGCGGCGGGCGAGAATGCCCAGCTCGTTATTATCACTCATCACATTGCCTCGCTGCGGTTACTTCGCTTTCGCGCCGCCCAGCACGGTCTGCGGCTGCCATTTGCCGTCGACAACCTTATAGACGGTGAACGACGGCGATTTGAGGTTGCCTTCTTTATCAAACGCGATCTGTCCGGTCACGCCTGAGTAGCTGATGGCGCGAAGGGCAGGCAGATACTCCGAGGGATCGACGGAGTCGGCTTTTTCCATGGCCGCGACCAGCACGCGAGTGGCGTCGTAGGCGAACGGCGCGTGTAGCTCAATATGCGTGTGGTAGCGCGACTGATACGCCTGCTCGAACGCTTTACCGCCCGGCATCTGGTCAACCGGCAGGCCTGGCTCAAGGGCGACAACGCCTTCACCTTCCTTCTGCGCCAGCTGAAGGAACGTCTGGCTGACAAACCCGCCTGCGCCCATCAGCGTGGCGTTCATGCCGAGCTGTTTAATGCGGCGCGCCAGCGGTGCGGCCTGGCTGTCCACGCCGCCGAAGAAGATCAGGTCGGCATTTTTGCTGCGAATGGCGGTCAGCACGGCGCTGAAGTCCACCGTTTTGTCGTCGACGTACTGACGGTCGACAATTTTCACGCCCTGAGCGTCCAGCGATTTGATAAATTCGTCCGCCAGCCCCTGGCCGAAGGCGGTACGGTCGTCAATTACCGCAATGCGTTTCGCTTTCAGGGTATTGACCGCGTACTGACCCGCAAACTGGCCGCCGTCATCGTCATGGCCCATCACGCGGAAGCTGGTGTCAAACCCCTGTTTGGTATAGGCATGACCGGTTGCCACCGGCGCAACCTGCGCGATGCCCGCATCGTGGTACACGCGCGCGGCCGGAATGCTGGTGCCGGTGTTCCAGTGGCCCACCACGCCCGCCACGCCGCTGTCTACCAGACGCTGCGCGACGGCAACGGCGGTGCGCGGGTCAGACTGATCGTCTTCTGACTGCAGTTTGAAGGTCACCGCTTTGCCGCCGATGGTCGGGTGCTGCTTGTTGATGTCGTCAATCGCCAGCTGCGCACCGTTTTCCAGATCTTTACCGATACGGGCAGACGGGCCCGTCAGCGGGCCGGCCAGACCGATAATCACGGTTTCGCTGTCGGCAGCCCATGCGGCCGAACTGGACAATCCGCTAAGCAGAAGTGCGGCGCTGAGCGCGCTGAGTTTTACTGTTTTCATTGTTATTCCCTGGTGTTGGTTGGTGTTGTTAAACGGGCATTTCGCCCAAATAAATCTGTGCAATCTTGTCGTCTTCGAGCATTGCCTTCGATGCGCCTTGATGAACGATGCTGCCGCTGTCCATCACCCACGCGTTATCGGTCACTTCCAGCGCCAGTCGGGCGTTTTGCTCGATGAGCAGCAGGGCGACGCCGCGCTCGCGCAGCCCGGCGATAACGGCAAAAATGTTCTCGACCATCTTCGGGGCAAGGCCCATCGAAGGCTCGTCGAGGATCAGCAGGCGCGGGCGGCTGAGCAGGGCGCGGTTGAGCGCCAGGAGCTGTTGCTCGCCGCCGGAAAGCAGCCCGGCAAGCTGATGCTGGCGCTCTCCCAGGCGCGGGAAGCGCTCGAAAATGGCATTCATCTCGCGCTTAACGGTGACAGCGTCACGCCTGAGCCATGCCCCCATCTGCAGGTTTTCCAGCACCGTCATGCGGGCGAAGATGCCGCGACCTTCGGGAACCATTACCAGCCCGTCGCGCAGCAGCGCCTCTGACCTGTGCTTGCGCACGTTTTTGCCGTTGAATGCAATCGTGCCGCTAAAGCTTTCGAGCCCGGTAATGGCGCGCACGGTGGAGCTTTTGCCCGCGCCGTTAGCGCCGATCAGCGTGGCCTGTTCCCCTTCGTGCAGGGTGAAGGAGACGTCGCGGACCGCCTGAATGCCGCCGTAATGCACGTCCAGACGTTCAACTTTCAGTAATTCAGACATGGGCATTGCCTCCTAGCCAGGCGGCGATGACCGCCGGATCGCGGCGCACGGTCTCCGGCGTGCCGCTGGCGAGCGTTTTGCCGTAATCAAGCACCGTCAGGCGATCGCAAATGCCCATCACCAGCTTAACGTCGTGCTCAATCATCAGCAGGGTTTTGCCGTCATCGCGGATGCGGGTAAGCAGCTCGCCAAGCGCGACTTTCTCCACGGCGTTCATTCCGGCGGCGGGCTCGTCCAGCGCCAGCAGGAGCGGATCGGTCGCCAGCGCGCGGGCGATTTCGAGACGGCGCTGATGTCCGTAGGCCAGGTCGCAGGCGCGGTAGTGGGCGAATTTGGCAATGCCGGTGTATTCAAGCCAGTGCCACGCCAGCTCGCGCGTCTCGGCTTCTTCTTCGCGGGCGCGCCCGTGGCGGCTAAGCGCTGCCCACAGGCCGTTGCGGGTGCGCACGTGGCGGCCCACCATCACGTTTTCCAGCACGGACATTTCGTTAAAGAGGCGCACGTTCTGGAAGGTTCGCGCAATCCCGGCGGCGGTGACTTTTTCAATCTGTTTCGGGTAATAGGGCCTGTCGGCAATCGAAAACTCACCGCTGTCCGCCGGATACAGCCCGGTGATCAGGTTAAAGCAGGTGGTTTTGCCCGCGCCGTTGGGGCCGATCAGCCCGTAGATTTCACCTTTATTCACGGTGAGCGAAACGTCATCTACGGCGGTAAGCCCGCCGAAGCGCTTGGACATATTGCGTACGGTTAGCAGGCTCATGCCTTCACCTCCTTGTGGCGTACCGGCCAGATGCCTGACGGACGAACCAGCATGACCAGCACCAGCGCCAGGCCGTAGAACAGCTGGCGTAAGATTTCCGGATCGACCAGCACCGTGCCGAACAGCGCCTGCTGAACGGGCGCGGCCTGGCTGCGCAGCAGCTCCGGCAGGGCCGTGAGAAGCACCGCGCCGAGGATCACGCCCGGAATGTGCCCCATACCGCCCAGCACCACCATCGCCAGCACGGCAATAGATTCCTGCAGCGTAAACGACTCGGGTGAGACAAAGCCCTGGAATGCGCCAAACAGCGCGCCCGCCACGCCGCCGAAAGAGGCGCCCATCGCGAAGGCCAGCAGCTTGTAGTTACGTACGTTGATGCCCATTGCGCGGGCGACGTCTTCATCTTCGCGAATGGCGTGCCACGCGCGACCAATGCGCGAATGCTGCAGGCGCAGGCAAACGAAAATAATGGCTACGATGAACAGCATCAGCAGGTAATACCACAGCCACAGGGCGGGCACCTTAAAGCCGAACCAATGGTAGACGCCGCTGAACTTGAGGCCGAACAGGTTCAGCGTATCCACCCCGGTAATGCCTTTTGCGCCGTTAGTAATGTTTACCGGACGATCGAGGTTGCGCATCAGGATGCGGATGATCTCGCCAAAGCCCAGCGTCACGATGGCCAGATAATCTCCCCGCAGCTTCAGCGTCGGCGCGCCGAGTAAAATGCCGCAGGCCGCTGCAGCCAGCGCCGCTATGGGTATAATCAGCAGCCAGGACGTGTGCAGCCCGTCAGGGAACCAGGCGGCAAGGATCGGGAACGTTTCAAGCAGGTGCGGCGAGGCAAGCAGAGCCGCCAGGTAAGCCCCGACCGCGTAAAAGGCGATAAAGCCCATGTCCAGCAGGCCGGTGTAGCCGACCACAATATTTAGCCCTAGCGCCAGCATAATGTAGAGCAGGGCGAAGTCGATCACGCGCACCCAGTAGTTGCCGCCGAGCTGCGTCGCGACGACGGGGGCAATCAGCAGGGCGAGGCAGAACAAGGTCATGCCTGACCAAAATTTACGCGTCGTCGCCGGAGTCTGTAGTTGAAGGGTCGTCATCGTTTTATGCCCTCTGCGCGACGCGCTCGCCCAGCAGGCCCGCCGGACGGAAAACCAACACCAGAATCAGCACCATAAACGCAAACACGTCCTGATAGTTGCTGCCGAACACGCCGTGAGTCAGTTCACCGAGGTATCCGGCGCCCAGCGCTTCAATAATGCCGAGCAGGATCCCGCCGATCATCGCGCCGCGAATGTTGCCAATCCCGCCCAGCACGGCGGCGGTGAAGGCTTTAATGCCGGGTAAAAAGCCCATGGAGAAACTGGCGTTGCCGTAGTTGCTTGCCATCATTACGCCTGCCAGCGCCGCAAAAACGCCGCCAATAGCAAAGGTCAGGGTAATAATGGCGTTCGGATTCACGCCCATCAGCGTGGCGACGCGCGGATTTTCCGCCACGGCGCGCATGCCGCGCCCGAGTCGGGTGTACTCCACCAGCAGCCAGAGTCCGGTCATCACGATGAGCGCCAGCGCGACGGTGACGATACCGGTGACGGTGACAATGGCGGGCGGATGTTCAGCGCTACCGGACGTCACGGCAATCGGCTCCATGGGAAGGATCTGCGGGAACATCAGAGGGTTGCGAGTCCAGATGACCATCGCCACGGTCTGGAGCAGAACGGAGATGCCAATGCCGGAAATCAGCGGCGCCAGGCGTGGCGCATTGCGCAGGCGGCGATAGGCAAAACGCTCCACCGCCATGGCCAGCAGCGCGCAGACGATCGTCGCCACCAGAAGCGCACAGCCCAGCTGTGCCAGTAGCGGCATATGCGGAAAAGTGCCGTTCAGGGCGTTGACGGCCGAGAGCGTGGTTAGCGCACCCACCATCAGAATATCGCCGTGAGCAAAGTTAATAATGCGCAAAATGCCATACACCATGGTGTAGCCCAGCGCGATCAGCGCGTAGATGCTGCCCAGCATCACGCCGTTGATCAATTGTTGTATGAGTGTATCCAACGTTCGTACCCGCAAATGACTTTTTCAGCGGCTACCATCCAATAAATGAATAAAATTGTAAAATACACATATATTATTTCTTATGATAAACCGGTATTGCATTATCTTTATGATTTATATGAAGATGATTCGGAGCGGTTTGAGAGCCAAAAGCCTAAAGAAATCAATATATGAATAAAACAGAACAATCAGAGGGTGCTGCAGCTTACGCAGAAAGTCGCCTGGCGAACGATCCGCCGCTGAGGGCAGTCCGCGCCTTTGAGGCCATTGCCCGGCTTGGCAGCGTGACGCTGGCGGCGCAGGAGCTGGATATTTCGCCGTCCGCCGTGAGCCATCAGCTCAAGGTGCTGGAAGGGTATCTGCAAATGCCGCTGACGGAACGCCAGGGGCGCAGGCTGGCGCTGAGCCAGCACGGGCGGGATTACTATCGTTCTATCCGCGCCGCGTTCAACGTGCTGCGCCAGGCAACGGAACACCTCGTGGAGCAGGCGCAAACGCGGCAGGTGACGATAAGCCTGATCCCGCTCTTTGGCATGGGGTGGTTTATTCCTCGCCTGCCTGCCTTCATGCGCGCCAATCCGCAGACGGAAATTAACGTGGTCTACGCCAACCACCGCAACTACCTGAGCGATGCCTCGGATATGTCCATTCGCTTTGGAAACGGGCAGTGGGCAGGCTATCAGAGTGAAAAGCTGATTTCCGGGCAGATGGTGCCGGTGTGCAGCCGGGCATTTTTACGCATCCACGGGCATATCGACACGCCGGAGCAGCTGCTGCAAATGCCGCTGCTGCACGACGAGGAGCGTTCAACCTGGCAGCAATGGTTTACCCGGCAGGGGGTGAAGCGTCCGGCGCGGCGCAGCGGCCCCATGTTTGAAGATGGGCTGCTGACGCTGGCGGGAGTTCAGGCGGGTTTAGGCTGCGCCCTGATGCGCGAGCCGCTGATTGCGCCGTACCTGGAGAGCGGGGAGCTGGTGAAAATCTTCGATTTACCCATAGATGACGGGCGCGATTACTACCTTTGCGTGCGCTCGGATTCGGATATGACGGAGGATGGGAAGCTGCTGCAGAACTGGCTACGACGGGCGGCCGGCAGCGAGCAGCCGCAGCGCGCGTAAGGCAAAAAAAAGCCAGCTTATTCAGCTGGCTTTTGCACGGGCAAATCTTAGAACTGGTAGGTCAGACCCAGTGCCACGATGTTGTCGGTGCCGATGCCTGCCTGACGGGTAAACTTGTTATCGTCGAGCAGGTTGATTTTGTAATCCACGTAGGTGGACATGTTTTTGTTAAAATAGTAGGTCGTGCCGACGTCTACGTATTTAACCAGATCCTGGTCACCGAAGTTCTCGATGTCTTTGCCTTTAGACTGCAGATAGGCGATGGAAGGGCGCAGACCGAAGTCGAACTGGTACTGAGCAACCACCTCGAAGTTCTGCGCTTTGTTTGCAAAACCGTAGATGTCTGAGCGGTCGCCGTTAGAGGTACCGAAGCGGGTTGCATTGTAGGTCTGAGAATACTGCGCCGCGAGGTACACGTTGTTCGCGTCGTATTTTACGCCGCCGCTGTACACTTCGGCGCGATCGCCTTCACCGTAAACGCCGGCAGCATTCTGGTCAGCGGTACGACGGGAAGAGGACATTGCACCACCCACGCTGAAGCCTTCACCCAGATCGTAGGTCAGGGAAGCGCCGTAGCCGTCGCCGTTCTGGTTCAGCAGGCTGCGACCGTTGGTGTTTTCGCCGCTCACGCTGCCGTTTTTGCCCTGGTACTGCAGAGCGAAGTTCAGGCCGTCAACCAGACCGAAGAAGTCCTGGTTACGGTAGGTTGCAACGCCGTTCGCACGAGACTGCAGGAAGTTGTCTGCACCGTAAGTGTCGCCGCCGAATTCTGGCAGAACGTCGGTCCAGGAGGTCACGTCGTAAATTACGCCGTAGTTACGACCGTAATCAAATGAGCCTGCTTCCGCAAACTTCAGACCGGCAAACGCCACACGAGTCCAGGACTGGTTGTCGCTTTCGTCTTTGTTGCCCTGAATCTGGTATTCCCACTGGCCGTAGCCGGACAGCTGGTCGTTAACCTGGGTCTCGCCCTTGAAGCCGATACGCATGTAGGTTTTATCGCCATCAGCGCCAGCATCGTCAGAGAAATAGTGCAGACCTGTTACTTTCCCGTACAGATCCAGTTTGTTACCGTCTTTGTTATAAATCTCAGCTGCGTTTACAACGCCTGCTGCCAGCATGGAAGTGACCGCCACTGCAACTAATTTAAGTTTCATCTTAAATAATCCTTATAATTTTCTTTAGGTATTTCCTGAGCCATTTTTAAACGAATGCTAAACGAGGCTGCTCGTCAATGGCATGCTATTTTTAAGAATGTTGTAGCTCTCTTTCAATAATAAGTTTCAAATTATTAGCGATAATTTCAATTAGTGTGATCGCGATCGGAAAAATTGCCGTAAAAGGGAAAGGGTGGATTAGATTTTACTCAAATAACGATTATTTACGCGTCAATACCGTTGTGGTGAATATAGTTTTCAGCAGGTGCTATTTCCCGTCGGGACTATTGGGGATTTTAGTTTTCAATGCGATGCTGGAATATAAATACTTCATGATAAACAGGTGCTTGAGTTTATTGCTGTGCAAAATGGCATCGCTTTTTTTGAAACATCCAGAAACACACTATTGCATTTAATGCTATATACGACGTGAGTATATGCCGTGAATTAATAACTAAGGGGTGTCAGTTTGTGTCAATTAATGAAAAGGCGCTTACGGTTGGAGGTTAATATAAACAGAAGCTAAACGCGTTTGCTAACATTCTGATGAATATTTTGACGGGCGATCACATTTTAAATTTATGTTAATTATGTTGCCGGATTGAAATTAATCCGGCAACGGACATAAGAATTATTTTCGGGTGGCGTACCAGCACAGCAGGGAGCCGGCGCATACCATTAGCGCGCCTTGCCAGAAGGCAAACGACAGCGGCGAACTAAGCAATACGGCAGCCAGCGCGGCGGATAATACGGGCGTGAAATAGGAGACCGCAGCCAGTACGGTAACGTTGCCGTGGAGAATGCCGACATTCCATGACGCATAGCCAAATCCGAGCGCAACGCCGCACATTAAAAGCTTCACGACCACCGGGACACTGAACACCATTTCCGGCTGAGCGCTGAGGGCGTATTTCACCCACAGGCTAAGGGCGGTAAGCAATACGAAGAGCGTGATGCCGTTTTGCCCTCTGGCAAATTTGCTCGTCACGGTGCAGTAGGCCGCCCAGATAAAGGCTCCGGCAAAGGCCAGGGCATAGCTCAGCGGGCTGGAGACGACGTTGCGGACGATTTCATCAACGTGCAGCCCATTTTCGCCGCCTAATACCCAACAAACTCCCAGCAGAGAAATCGCTAATCCCGGTATGACCCACAGATTGGATCGTTGTCCGTTAAACAAAATCGCAAATACAATCGTCAGGCTCGGCCAGAGATAATTCACCATGCCCACTTCAATGGCCTGCGAGCGCGTGGCGGCATAGCCCAGGGAGAGCGCCAGACAAATTTCGTAACTGACAAACAGCACGCTGCCCGCAATAAGGTAGCGTGGCGAAAATTTACGAAGATCGGGAAATCCTACCGTCACCAGACACAGCAATCCGCTGACGGTGTATATCATCGCTGCACCGCCAACCGGCCCAAGCCCCTCGCTCACGCTGCGAATCAGGCCCACCATCGTGCTCCATAACAGGATTGCCGCCAGTCCAATGAGCGTTGCTCTTTTTCTGTCCATTACCTTGCCATTGCCATAAAAATCAAAGGAAAAATTTATAGCATTAATTCCGTTGCTGCTGCGAATAATTCTGTTAGTCCGCTAATCATAAAGAGGTAGCTAAATTCAGCGGGGGTGACTATTAAGGGGGCGAAAAAAGATGACCTTGATTTGACGCAAAAAAATCAGGGACTTTGATGTTAGTTTGCGGCCCGAAGTCTTAGCGCCTATCCCATTAGGCTATTTCATTCGCCATTTTGGCAGCGGGCAGTGCTCGAAATCCTCACGTACTACGTGTACGCTCCGGTTTCTGCGCGCTGTCCGCTACCAAACTGGCTTCAACAATTACGCCTACTGGGATAGGCTCTTATTCGAAAACGAGGACAACAATGGACGTCAGCCGCAGACAATTTTTTAAAATCTGCGCGGGCGGTATGGCCGGAACCACGGCAGCCATGCTGGGATTTGCTCCCAAAATGGCGCTGGCTCAGGCGCGCAACTTCAAGCTGCTGCGCGCCAAAGAGATCCGTAACACCTGCACATACTGCTCCGTAGGTTGTGGGCTTTTAATGTATAGCCTGGGCGATGGCGCGAAGAACGCCAAAGAAGCGATTTACCATATTGAAGGGGACCCGGATCATCCGGTGAGCCGCGGCGCGCTTTGCCCGAAAGGGGCGGGCCTGCTGGACTACGTCCACAGTGAAAACCGCCTGCGCTACCCGGAATACCGCGCGCCGGGTTCCGATAAGTGGCAGCGTATCTCCTGGGATGACGCCTTCTCCCGAATCGCCAAATTAATGAAAGCCGACCGCGACGCCAACTTTATTGAAAAGAACGAGCAGGGCGTAACGGTTAACCGCTGGCTTTCCACCGGGATGCTGTGTGCATCAGCGGCAAGTAATGAAACCGGCATGCTGACGCAAAAATTTGTGCGCTCCCTCGGCATGCTGGCGGTAGACAACCAGGCGCGCGTTTGACACGGACCAACGGTAGCAAGTCTTGCTCCAACATTTGGTCGCGGTGCGATGACCAACCACTGGGTTGATATTAAAAACGCTAACGTCGTGGTGGTGATGGGCGGTAACGCCGCTGAAGCACACCCTGTCGGCTTCCGCTGGGCGATGGAAGCAAAAAATAACAACGATGCGACGGTTATCGTCGTCGATCCGCGCTTTACGCGTACGGCATCGGTGGCCGATATCTATGCGCCAATCCGCTCCGGTACGGACATTACGTTCCTGTCCGGCGTGCTGTTGTACTTGATCGAAAACAACAAAATTAACGCGGAATACGTTAAGCACTACACCAACGCGAACCTGCTGGTGCGGGATGATTTTACCTTCGATGACGGGCTGTTTAGCGGCTATGACGCTGAAAAACGCCAGTACGACAAGTCTTCCTGGAACTATCAGTTCGATGAAAACGGCCACGCGATGCGTGACGAAACGCTGACGCACCCGCGCTGCGTGTGGAACCTGCTGAAAGAGCACGTATCCCGCTATACGCCTGACGTGGTGGAGAACATCTGCGGCACGCCGAAGGCCGACTTCCTGAAGGTGTGTGAAGTGCTGGCCTCAACCAGTGCCGCAAACAGAACCACGACGTTCCTGTACGCGCTGGGCTGGACGCAGCATACCGTCGGCGCGCAGAACATCCGCACCATGGCGATGATCCAGCTGCTGCTCGGCAACATGGGGATGGCGGGCGGCGGCGTGAACGCGCTGCGCGGTCACTCCAACATTCAGGGTCTTACCGACCTCGGCCTGCTGTCGACCAGCCTGCCGGGCTACCTGACGCTGCCGTCTGAGAAACAGGCCGATCTGCAAACCTATCTGGCGGCGAATACGCCAAAAGCGACGCTGCCGGATCAGGTGAACTACTGGAGCAACTATCCGAAGTTCTACGTCAGCCTGATGAAATCTTTCTACGGCGACGCGGCGCAGAAGGAGAACGACTGGGGCTTTGAGTGGCTGCCGAAGTGGGATCAGGCCTACGACGTCATCAAGTATTTCAACATGATGGATAAGGGCAACGTCACGGGCTATATCTGCCAGGGCTTCAACCCGGTTGCCTCCTTCCCGGACAAAAACAAAGTCGTTCGTAGCCTGAGCAAGCTGAAGTATATGGTGGTTATCGATCCGCTGGTGACCGAAACCTCTACCTTCTGGCAGAACCACGGCGAATCGAACGATGTCGATCCGGCGTCGATTCAGACCGAAGTGTTCCGCCTGCCGTCCACCTGCTTTGCGGAAGAGGACGGGTCTATTGCTAACTCCGGCCGTTGGCTGCAGTGGCACTGGAAAGGCCAGGACGCACCGGGCGAGGCGCGTAACGACGGCGAGATCCTCGCCGGGATATACCATCGCCTGCGGGAAATGTACCGTACCGAAGGCGGCAAGGGCGCGGAGCCGCTGCTGAAGATGGGCTGGGACTACAAGCAGCCGGACCATCCTGAGTCTGAAGAGGTGGCGAAAGAGAACAACGGCGTGGCGCTGGCGGATCTTTATGACGCTAACGGCAACCTGGTGGCGAAAAAAGGCCAGCTGCTGAACAGCTTCGCGCTGCTGCGCGACGACGGCACCACGGCGTCGTCCTGCTGGATCTACACCGGCAGCTGGACGGAGCAGGGCAACCAGATGGCCAACCGCGATAACGCTGACCCGTCCGGGCTCGGCAATACGCTGGGCTGGGCATGGGCGTGGCCGCTGAACCGCCGTGTGTTGTACAACCGCGCCTCGGCAGATATCAACGGCAAGCCGTGGGATCCGAAGCGCATGCTGATCCAGTGGAACGGGGCGAAGTGGACAGGTAACGACATCCCGGACTACAACACCGCTGCGCCGGGCAGCAACACCGGGCCGTTCATCATGCAGCCGGAAGGTCTGGGCCGTCTGTTTGCCCTCGACAAGCTGGCGGAAGGGCCGTTCCCGGAACACTACGAGCCGATGGAAACGCCGCTGGGGACTAACCCGCTGCACCCGAACGTGGTTTCAAGCCCGGTGGTGCGAATCTACGAAGAGGATGTGCTGCGCCTGGGCAAAAAGGACAAGTTCCCGTACGTGGGAACGACCTATCGCCTGACCGAGCATTTCCACACCTGGACCAAGCACGCGCGGCTTAACGCCATCGCGCAGCCGGAACAGTTTGTAGAGATCAGCGAAACGCTGGCGAAGGCGAAGGGCATTGCTAACGGCGACCGCGTGACGGTAAGCAGCAAGCGCGGCTTTATACGCGCCGTTGCCGTGGTCACCCGCCGTCTGCAGTCGCTAAACGTGCACGGCCAGCAGGTGGAAACCGTCGGTATTCCGCTGCACTGGGGCTTCGAGGGCGTGGCGCAGAAAGGCTACATCGCCAACACCCTGACGCCAAACGTCGGCGATTCCAACTCGCAAACGCCGGAGTACAAAGCGTTTCTGGTCAACATCGAGAAAGCGTAAGGAGCGATTAAATGGCGATGGAAACACAAGACATTATCAAACGCTCCGCGACCAACCCGATAACGCCCGCGCCTCGCGCGCGGGATTATAAGGCAGAGGTCGCCAAGCTTATCGACGTCTCCTCCTGCGTGGGCTGTAAAGCCTGCCAGGTGGCCTGCTCGGAGTGGAACGATATCCGCGACGAGGTGGGGCACTGCGTCGGGGTCTACGACAACCCGGCGGACCTGAGCGCCAAGTCCTGGACGGTGATGCGCTTTAGCGAAACCGACCAGAACGGCAGGCTGGAGTGGCTGATCCGCAAAGACGGCTGTATGCACTGTGAAGATCCGGGCTGCCTGAAGGCGTGCCCGTCTGCCGGTGCGATTATTCAGTACGCCAACGGGATCGTCGACTTCCAGCAGGACAACTGCATCGGCTGCGGATATTGCATCGCGGGCTGTCCGTTTAACATCCCGCGCCTCAATAAAGAGGATAACCGGGTCTATAAATGCACCCTGTGCGTGGACCGCGTCAGCGTGGGGCAGGAACCTGCCTGCGTGAAGACCTGTCCGACCGGGGCAATCCACTTCGGCACCAAGAAAGAGATGCTGGACGTGGCGCAGGAGCGGGTGGACAAGCTAAAAGCGCGCGGCTACGAGAATGCGGGCATTTACAACCCGCAGGGCGTGGGCGGTACGCACGTAATGTACGTATTGCACCATAACGACCAGCCGGAGCTTTACCACAATCTGCCGAAGGACCCGGCGATTGATACGTCAATTAACCTGTGGAAAGGGGCGCTTAAACCGCTCTCTGCGGCGGGCTTTATCGCCACCTTTGCCGGGCTGATTTATCACTACATCGGGATCGGGCCAAACAAAGAGGTGGATGACGACGAGGAGGAACACCATGAGTAAGTCGAAAATGATTGTGCGCACGAAATTTATCGACCGCGCCTGTCACTGGACGGTGGTGATCTGCTTCTTCCTGGTGGCGGTATCGGGGATTTCGTTCTTCTTCCCGACGCTGCAGTGGCTGACCGAAACCTTCGGGACACCGCAGATGGGGCGTATTCTGCACCCGTTCTTCGGCGTGCTGATCTTCGTGGTGCTGATGTTTATGTTCGTGCGCTTCGTGCATCACAACATCCCGGACAAGCAGGATATTCCGTGGGTGAAAGGGATCGTTGAAGTCCTGAAAGGGAACGAGCATAAGGTCGCGAAGGTGGGCAAGTACAATGCCGGACAGAAGATGATGTTCTGGACCATCATGAGCATGATCTTTGTCCTGCTGGTGACCGGGGTGATTATCTGGCGCCCCTATTTTGCGCACTACTTTCCGATTCAGGTGATTCGTTACGCGCTGCTGATCCACGCGACGTCCGCCATCATTCTGATCCACGCCATCCTGATCCATATGTATATGGCCTTCTGGGTGAAAGGATCGATTAAAGGGATGATTGAAGGGAAGGTGAGCCGCCGCTGGGCGCAAAAACACCATCCGCGCTGGTACCGTGACGTTGAACGTCTGGAAGCGAAAAAAGAGAGTACGGAAGGGATTAAGTAAGGTGAGTCCTGCGCCGTCGGCTTTGCCCGGCGGCGCTTCGCTTGCGCAGACAGGATAAATGCCTGACCGGCTGGCGTCATGTGTTAGTCAATAAACGATCGATTGCCGCGATAACGTCATGACGTGTGTTGCGTAAATTACAAACAAAGTCTTTAGGGTTAATTTTGCTGTTGTTAAGGTTCGTTATCATTGGCGAATAAATTAGAAACGTTTCAAAATCGATATTTACTCCAGGAGCCAGATGGCTCTGCCATAACGGTAACGTAGTGTGTTTCGCCAGCGGCACAATTACGCGCGTGGCAAGATCGTCATAACAATCATCCTGAATGAGCATATAGTAGGGAAGATTTTCCCGGGTAGCTGCCGATGTATTACGGTAAATATTAAATTGTCGCAGCATTAAAGCACCCTGAAAAAATCATCGTCAGTAATGGTTCCATGTTTTTCCACAAACTCATTCATTGTTCGAATAAATGAACGATCCGCTTCCGATGGCTGACGCGGGGCAACGACGTCTGACGCGGTGCGGCGCGGCGGTGCTGTTGGTTTGATACGTCGGGAGGGCGTGTGGTCTGCTGTGTGTTTCATCAATATCTCCTTTGTTGGTGCGGCCATTATCGACCGCAGCCAACAAAAAACAATACCCTTTGCTCTGGTAATATTAACTCTGCGAGCCGTCTTCCAGTAATCTTAGAATTTCTCATCTATATAGCGGAAAGGATATTTAGTCGGTTTCACTTTGCCAATTTTACGCTTCGGTAAATCCATCGCTTCTATATGCAGATCTTTATAAGGGATCTGCGAGAGCAGGTGTGAAATTATATTCAACCGTACCCGCTTCTTATCCTCAGAACGCGCGACAAACCACGGTGCCCAGGCCGTGTCGGTGGCTTTAAACATCGCGTCGCGGGCGGCGGTATATTCATCCCACATATTGAAGGATTTAACATCCATCGGTGAGAGCTTCCAGGTTTTGCGGCCATCGTTAATGCGATCCCGCAGCCTGCGCTCCTGCTCTTTTGGCGTAACCTCAAGCCAGTACTTCAGCAGAATGGTTCCCGCGTCAACCATGGCTTTTTCCATCACCGGCGTTCCGTCCAGAAATTTCTCCACCTGTTCCTCGGTGCAGAACCCCATCACCCGCTCAACGCCCGCGCGGTTATACCAGCTGCGGTCGAAGATGACGATTTCACCCGCAGAGGGCAGATGCGGCACGTAGCGCTGAAAGTAGAGCTGGCTTTTTTCCTTTTCGGTTGGCGCGGGCAGCGCGACAACGCGAAACACGCGGGGACTGACGCGCTCGGTAATGGCCTTGATGGTGCCGCCTTTTCCCGCGCCGTCGCGACCTTCAAAAACAATGCAGACCTTCAGCCCCTTGGCGACGACCCACTGCTGGAGCTTGACCAGCTCAACGTGCAGGCGGCGCAGCTCTTTTTCGTACTCTTTGTTCTTCAGGGCGGGTTTAACCACCTTATCGACGCTGGCTTTGCTCACGGTTTTTGTTTTGATTTTGTCCTGCTTTGCGTTTGCCATAATAACCCTCATCTCCGGATCGGGTGATGTGCTGAACGGACCTTACACGTTGAAGTGTAATTCTGACAGGCAGCCTTCGCGTGAATTTTTGACGTACGTTCCAGACAAGGCAGTTTCCCTTCTTGATGCATCGGGTTAGAATGTTGCGATATACTGTATAAATAACCAGGGTGTTGCAATGGCATTGATTCTTGAGGGTGAAAAAATAGGTCGCCACCGCTTTACCGGTGAAAAAATTGAAAACGCGGTCTTTCGCAACTGCGATTTTTCAGGCACGGATTTAACCAGCACGGAATTTATAGGCTGTCAGTTCTATGACCGTGAAAGCCAGAAGGGCGGCAACTTTAGCCGGGCGCAGCTTAAAGATGCCGTCTTCAAAAGCTGCGACTTATCCATGGCCGATTTCAGGCACGCCAGTGCGTTAGGGATCGAAATTCGTGAATGCAGGGCGCAGGGGGCGGATTTTCGCGGGGCCAGCTTTATGAACATGATCACCACGCGGACCTGGTTTTGCAGCGCTTACATTACAAAAAGCAACCTGAGCTACGCCAATTTTTCGAAGGTGGTGCTGGAAAAATGTGAGCTGTGGGAAAACCGCTGGAACGGCGCGCAGATCCTCGGTGCAACATTCAGCGGTTCAGATCTTTCCGGGGGCGAGTTCTCATCATTTGACTGGCGTGCGGCCAATTTTACCCACTGCGATCTTACCAACTCTGAACTGGGCGATTTGGACGTGCGTAGAGTCGATCTGCAGGGCGTCAAGCTGGACAGCTATCAGGCTGCACAGATGATGGAGCGCCTCGGTATCCTTGTGATGGGCTAGCCGTATTCACAACTCACTCCGAAATAATGGATTAACGTGTCAGACGGCTGATTTGAACTGGCTCACCATACAAGATTGTTCAATAATGCTTGCAGCAAACTTTTATCAAGTGGTTGTGGTATATGAAAAAGACGATTTTTTCGTTGGCACTTGGCACCTTTGGCCTTGGCATGGCTGAATTCGGCATTATGGGGGTGTTGACGGAGCTGGCGCACGATACCGGTATCTCGATCCCTTCCGCCGGGAATATGATCTCGTTTTACGCCTTCGGTGTGGTAATAGGCGCGCCGATCGTGGCGCTTTTTTCCAGTAAGTTCTCGTTGAAAACGACGCTGCTGTTTCTGGTCGCCATGTGCGCGGCTGGCAACGCCATTTTTACCTTTTCATCATCCTATTTCTGGCTTGCGGTGGGGCGGTTGATCTCCGGTTTCCCGCACGGGGCCATCTTTGGCGTTGGGGCGATTATCCTGTCGAAGATTGCGCCTCCGGGCAAAGTGACCGTCGCGGTCGCGGGGATGATCGCCGGCATGACGGTCGCCAATCTGGTGGGGGTTCCGCTGGGAACCTGGCTGGGGCACGAATTCAGCTGGCGCTACACGTTCTTCGTGATTGCCATTTTCGATACGCTGGTGATCCTCTCGGTGCTCATGTGGGTGCCAAAAATCCATGATAAATCTGAAACCAAACTGACCGAGCAGTTCCACTTCCTGAAAAAACCGGAACCCTGGCTAATCTTTGCCGCCACGATGTTTGGAAATGCCGGTGTGTTCGCGTGGTTCAGCTTCGTGAAGCCGTTTATGGTCAACGTCTCGGGCTTCTCCGAGGGGCTGATGACGATCATCATGATGCTGATGGGTCTGGGCATGGTGCTCGGGAATCTGTGCAGCGGCAAGCTATCCGGACGCTTAAGCCCGCTGCGTATTGCGGCGACCACCGATATGGCGATCGTGGCATCGCTGCTGCTGCTTTTCGCTTTTGGTGAACACAAAACGGCCTCGCTGGTGATGGGCTTCATCTGCTGTGCCGGGCTGTTCGCGCTCTCCGCGCCGCTGCAAATCCTGCTGCTGCAAAATGCAAAAGGGGGCGAGATGCTGGGCGCCGCAGGCGGGCAGATGGCCTTTAACCTGGGCAGCGCGATTGGCGCCTATTTTGGCGGGATGATGATTACGCTCGGCTTTAGCTGGAGCTACGTCACGCTGCCGGCTGCCATTTTGTCCTTCTCGGCCATGACCTCTCTCTTACTTTATGGCCATGTGATCGCCAAAAAACGTCAGGCCAACGCGCGCGCGCTGGCCTGATCCCGATCAGGAGAGCCAGGGTTCGCCCAGGGTCAACATCAGACGGTTGGCCCAGGCGAAGAACGCGGTAGACTGGACCAGATCCAGCTGTTCAAGCGTGCCCAGCGTCTCTTTTTCCAGTGCTGAAAGGTGCAGGGGAGTCACTGCAGGAGGCGTGACCGACAGCGCTGCCGCAAAGTTGATTTCCGCCTGCCAGCGTGCAGACTGACCCTTGCTCAGGGATTGCCCCGGACGCACCGCCAGCAGCGCCTCTATCGCATTGTCATCCTTCGACAGCTGGCTTGCCTTACGCGCATGGACAGATGCGCAGTAAATGCAGCCGTTGATTTTGCTGACGACCGTGGCCGCCAGCTCGCGTTCAGCGCGCGGCAGGCCCCCCGGCGTATAAAAAATCCCTTTATCCGTCAGCGTGCGCTGTTCAAGAACGGGCAGGTTGCGTGCGAGCAGGCGGAAATAATCGGAGTCGGTATGGCCAAATTTCGCCAGAATGGCGACCTCATCGTCGCGAAAATCTGCCAGCGGTTTGGCGGCCAGCCACGGCTCCCATCCCAGCTCCCGTTGGGTAAATGCCACCGGTGCCGCTTTGCCGGTTATCGTCGTGGGATTGGTGTGCCAGACGCCAGCCACGGCCTCGACATCGCTCGCGGCCACGGGTTTATCATTCAGCACGCGCAACCCGACGAGCAAACGGCTCTGGAAGCTGACAAAGGCGATCAGCTGTGCCAGGGTGACGATGCCTTCTTTGCTCCATCCCGCCTGTGTCAACGCGTGAAGCGCGCCCGGCGTCGCCTCAACCGGTGAAAAGGTGAGCAGGCGGGCGAAGCTGAGCGCCGGGGTTAGCCGCGCGGAAGTCGGGTCGCCCAGGCCAAAGCCGGCATAGTGTGCTGCCAGCGCCTCAACGTTATGCCATTTGGCGACTTTGGCCGCCACCGCGAAGCGTTCATCCAGCGCAAAGTCGCTCTCCTGCTGGCTGAATAAGGTTTCATAGCTGCCCTGGGCGTGACGGGTTGCAGCCTCACGCGTGGTGCGCGCCTCTGCTAGCGGCGTGCCTGGGACGATCTCCGCCAGCTCGGCAAGAATATCCTGACTTAATGCCATAGGTTTCTCCTCAAAGAATGTGGGGGGCAATATGTTCTGCAATCAGCTCAATCGAGCGCAGGGTGTCGCGGTGCGACGGTTCGACCGAATGCACCTGGAATGAGACGTCCGTTGCGCGCGTGAGCACCGAATCTGCTTTTAGCGAGGCCAGCACCGTTTCAGGCGAGCCAATATGGGCATCAAACTGGCGACGATAATCGTGGACGGTCTCGCCTTTCACCACGTGTCCGGCGGCACGATGCTGCTGAGCCTGCCTGGCTAAGCCCGGCGTGGCGACCTTCAGCGCATAGTCATCGCTATCGGCAACGAACGCGGTGCGGGAGGCGAGGATCCGTGGCGCCACGCCTGCGGGCAGCGCATCAAGATAGGCATCGATAATCGGGTTCTGGATCGCGTCGAGCGTGAGGTCCAGCCCCTCAGCCGGGCGCGGCTGGGTGCGGGAAAGCATCAAGCCGTGTCCGGCCCGCGCGGCGCGCATGGCACCGTCAACGGAGAAGGTCGCTATCCAGATGCGTTCAGCCAGCTGCGGTGCGGGCGGGTAAAGATGGTTATCGGGATGGGTGAGCGAATCCCCGCGCCAGGCGCTTTGGATAAGGTGAAGATGGTCAGCAAAGGCCGCGCCGCGTTCTTCAAACGTCAGGCCAAACGGCAGGAAGGAGGTCGGGGTGCCGCCGGAACCGAAACCCACTTCAAGGCGTCCGTCTGAGAGCAGATCCAGCACGGCGGCATCTTCAGCAACCCGCAGCGGATTTTCCATCGGCAGGGTGATAATGGCCGTGCCAAGGCGGATGGTTGTCGTATGGGCGGCAACCTGCGCGAGGAACAGCAGCGGCGACGGCAGCCCGCCTTCGTGCTCATGAAAGTGGTGCTGGGCAATCCAGGCGCTGTTAAAGCCGTGGCGTTCGGCGTGGCGGATTTGTTCCGTCGCCAGGCGATAGCGCTCCTTTGGCGAGGCATCATCCAGCAGGCGGGTGAAAAATCCCAGGCGTTTTCGCGTCATGCGAACTCCTCCGTAGCGGGTGAGAAATGGGGGATGGCGTCAATCAGTTCGCGGGTGTAGTCGTTCAGCGGTGAAGCAAACAGCGTCTCGACCGTGCCCTGCTCAACGATCTGGCCGCTGCGCAGCACGGTGACGCTATGCGCAATGCGGCGAACCGTGGCCAGATCGTGCGTGATAAAGAGATAGGTCAGCCCCAGCTGCTGCTGCAGCTGCTGCAGGAGCGCCAGAATCTGCGCCTGCACGGTGACGTCCAGGGCCGAGGTGGCTTCGTCCAGTACCAGAATGGTCGGGTTAAGTATCAGCGCGCGGGCGATGGTGACGCGCTGGCGTTGCCCGCCGGACAGTTCTCGCGCGGTGCGCGTCAGTATATCAACGGGTAGGGCAACACGCTGCGCGACGGTCTCCACGCGGGTTTTGCGTTCCGCTTTAGTGATGCGGGTAAAGTTCTTCAGCGGCTCTTCGATAATGTCAAAGAGCGTCTGTCGCGGGTCGAGGGAGGCAAACGGATTTTGGTAAACGAACTGAATTTTTTGCCGCAGCTGCCGACGCGCTTCCCGGCTGAGGGTGGTCGCATCAATATCATCGATAATCACGCGACCGCTATCGGACTGCTCAAACCCGAGCAAAATGCGGGCGAGGGTGGTTTTACCCGATCCCGATTCACCGACCAGTGCGTGGGTGCTGCCTCGCGTCACTTCAACGCTGACGTTATCGAGCGCCTGCAGGTGGTGCCCTCTACCCAGGGAGAATTTTTTGCTGATGGACAGCGCCCGAATAGCGGGCGAAGCCAGCGGACGGCCTGCTACTGGCGGAATGGTCAAACGCTGACCCTGCAAGTCACTCAACAGCTGGCGGGTATAGGCGTGCTGAGGAGTACGAATGATATCGCTCGTGATCCCTTGCTCCTGGACGTCGCCGTGGCGAAAGACCAGCACCCTGTCGGCGCGCTGAGCGGCAAGCGCCAGATCGTGGGTCACCAACAGGACGGCGGTTCCGGACTCCCGACGCAGTACGTCAAGCAGGTCCAGAATGCGCTTTTGCACGGTGACATCCAGCGCGCTGGTGGGTTCATCGGCGACGATGACGTCCGGCTTTAGGGCAATGGCGATCGCAATCAGTACGCGCTGCTTCATGCCGCCTGAAAGCTGATGGGGATACTGCTTCATGCGCTGCTCCGGGTGGCTCAGGCCGACCTTTGTCAGCAGGGCGAGCACCTGCTCGTCGCGCTCGGCGCGGGTCACCTTCTGGTGCAGCTGAATAATTTCGCCCACCTGGGCACCGATGGTTTTCACCGGATTCAACGAGTTACCCGGATCCTGCGGGACGAGGCTGATCCGCGCGCCGCGCAGCGCGTCGAGCCGTTTAGCCGACCACTGGCTTATCTCCTCGCCGTTGAGGCTGATTTTTCCGCCATCGCGCCGGGCGTTTTCCGCCAGCAGGCCAATAATCGCCTGCGCCGTGGTGGTTTTCCCGGAGCCGGATTCGCCGACGAACGCCAGCATTTCGCCGCGCGTGAGGGTAAAGCTGACGTGATGGACCACCTCGCGCCACTGGCGCGCGGTGCGGTAGCTGATCGTCAGGTTTTCCACTGAGAGAACGGTCATGAACGGCCTCCGCTAAACTGTTGGCTGATACGGTTGGTGGCCAGCACGACGGCGATGACCACCAGACCGGGGAAGGTGGTTAGCCACCAGGCCGTAGAGAGATAGTTTCGGCCTTCGGCGATCAGCAGCCCCCACTCGGGAACGGGCGGCGGCGTGCCGTAGCCGAGGAAGCTCAGCGTCGACAGCGCCAGGATAGCCTGACCGAACTGGAGCGTCGCGAAGGCGAGAACCGCCGTTAGCGAGTTGGGCAGAATGTGTCGCCACAGCACGGCAAAGAACGTTCCGCCGCTCCCGTAGGCCGCTTCGACATAATCCGTGTGGCGGATGCGTACCACTTCACCCCGCGCCAGGCGGGCGAAGCTGGCAATGGAGGCGACGCCAACGGCAATCGCCGCGTTGACGGTGCCAAATCCGAGCAGAATGATAACCGTCAGCGACAGCAGCAGGGACGGAATGGACAGCAGCACGTCAACAAAGCGCATCAGCAGGGATTCCACGCGCCCGGCGAACGCCCCGGCAGACACGCCCAGCCCGGTGCCAACCAGCAGCCCCAGGGTGATGGCGGCGAGGGCGGCACTGAGGGAGTGCGATGCCCCGTAAACAATGCGGGTATACACGTCACGGCCAAGCTGATCGGTGCCGAGCCAGTGGCCCGCCTGCGGTGCCAGACGCTGCGCCCCGGCGATCCCTTCAATCGGGCTGAAGTGGGTAAACAGGCCCGGCGCAACGGCCGCGAGGGCAGCGGCGATAATCACCGCCCACGCCAGCCAAAGCCCCGGCTGCCATTGCAGCCCTTGCCACGAGGGGACGCGTTTTCGCGCAGCGGCAGCATAATCGACAAGACTCATGAAGTACCTCCGGTAACGGTTTGCAGGCGCGGGTCAAACAGCGGCATCAGCAGATCGACCAGCAGGTTTATCAGCACAAAACCGAGTGCGGAAATCATGACGACGGCCTGAAGCACCGCGATATCCTGGTTATTCACCGCCTGCTGGGTCAGCTGCCCGAGCCCGCTGCGGCCAAAAACGGTTTCCGTTATCAGCGCCCCGGCAGTCAGCTCGCCTAACAGCAGTCCGGCAATATTTAGAACCGGCAGCAGGGCGTTGCCGGTGACGTGGCGCCACAGCACGGCGGTTTCGCTTAGCCCTTTTGCCCGCGCAACGGCCACAAACGGTTGCGCTGCCACCTGGTCCAGGCTGCGCATCAGAATTTGCGCCAGCGGGGCGGAGATCGGAATGGCAACGGTCACGATCGGCAGGATCAGACCCTGCAGGGGCGACGGGTTAATCACCGGGATCAGCCGCAGCTGGAACGAAAAGAGTTGAATCAGGGCGATGCCCAGCCAAAACGTCGGCAGAGAGATAAACAGCACCGGCACTGACTGAATGGTATTGCTCAGCCAGCGTAATCCCGGCAGACGCGATGCAAAGGCCAGGGCAAACGCCAGCAGGACCGCCAGTACAAACGCGGGCAGGGCCAGGCTCAGGGTATCCGGCAGATTGCTGGCAATCAGCTCGCTGACCGGCACGCCCGCCTGCAGTGAATAGCCGAAATCCCCGTGCAGCATCGCCAGCAGCGTGTGGGCATACTGTTGCCACAGGGGGCTGTCCGCGCCGTAGGCCACGCGCATCTCCTCGATTTGCGCCGGGCTTAAGCCCAGATCCGGGTTCTGGAATTTAATGAGCACCGCGTCGCCCGGAAGCACCTGAAGCAACACGAACGAGAGGGTGAAGGCGGCCCACAGTACCAGCAGCCCGTGCCCAAAGCGTTGAAGAAGTGCGTGGCGCATCGTCAGCTCCTCAGTGTTTTTCAATCCACGCGCCGTAGAACGACGGGCGGCCTACCGCTTCAAAGCTCACGCCTTTCAGCCAGGGGGCACCGGCAAAGACCTGCGGCTCCTCGAAGATCGGAATAACGTAGGCGTTATCCAGCAGATAGCGCTGGGCGTCTCCGGTCAGCTGCAGGCGCTTTTGCGGATCGACCTCAGCCGAGATGTTCACCAGAAGTTCATTCAGCCTGTCGTCACGGAAGCTTTTAACCTTGTCGCTGGAGCCGCCTTTTTGCAGCAGCGCGTCGCGGTTAGCGGGGTAGAACATACTTTTCACCACGTCCGGGTCGGCGCGGCCTACTTCGGAGACGGTGAGCGGGGTTTTCAGCGGGTCGAGGTTATCCAGCGTGCGGCTGCCCGCGTCACCGGCTTTCACGCTCAGCGCCACGCCAACCTGGCGCCACTGCTGGGCCACGAGCTGCAGCACCTCTTTGTTTTGCGGCTGCGGCAGGGATTCATAAACGGTCAACGCCAGGCGCTGACCGTCTTTGGTGCGGATCCCGTCGGCACCCGCCTTCCAGCCTGCTTCATCAAGCAACGAATTGGCTTTGGTCGGGTCGAAAGTAAGCTTGTCGCTGAGGTCGACAAAGCCCGCCGCGGAATCAGCGATAACCGATTTGGCCTGCGGATAGTTTGGTGAGAAAAGGGTATCGACCACCTGTTTGGAATTGGTGGCGTGCAGCAGCGCCTGACGTACGCGAAGGTCGGAGACCAGCGGGTTGTCCGGCCGGAAGCTGATGCTGTCGTTTACCCCGCGCGTAGGGGCGGCGTAAATTTTATAGCCCTGATCCGTAGCCTGTTTTTCATCATAGGCCTGAACCTGACGAATAAAGTCGGCCTGACCTGCCAGCAACGCGCCGACGCGCACGCTGTCTTCCTGGGTCACAATAAATTTGATGCCGTCGAGATTGGCTGGCCCCTGCTGCGCCAGATTTTTTGGTCCCCACCGGTAGTCCTTGCGGGCTTCAAGCGTCACTTCGCGACCGAGCTTCTCGTCCTTCACCACAAACGGGCCGGAGCCGATGATATGGCGGGCATCGCCCAGCGCTTCAAAGTTACGCTTCAGCGTGCTCAGCGAGACAAGGCCCGAACCAATGGTTGCCGTGCCCTGAAGGAAGCCTGGCGACGGCTTTTTGAAGTAAAACTTCACGGTCAGCGGATCGACCACTTCGCTGCGATCGTAGTTATTGATCACTTCTGACACCGGCAGGCGCTGCGCCTTGTTGCCCAGTCCGTAGGTATCGAAGTTTTTGGCCACGGCGTTAGCATCCAGCGGCGTCCCGTCAGAGAAGGTGATGCCGGGACGGATTTTAAAGGTGTACTCGGTTTTATCGGCGTTGGTGGTCCAGCTTTCAGCAACCCAGGGTTCAACCTGCAGCGTTTTCGGGTTCTGCCAGGTCAGCTTGTCCGTGATTTGATTCAGGATCCCGCCGTTGGGATAGAAGCCACCGGCAGGCGGATAGAGGTTTGTGTGCGCCTGTTGCTCCAGGTAAATCAGCGTGCCGCCCTTGACGGGTGACTCAGCAGCCCATGCGCCGGTGGTAGCCAGAATCAGCGCCGTCAGCAGCGGCAGGCGAAAGGGAGTTTGCATGGTGAATTCCTTTGTTATCTTCTTGTTAGCGTCGGGATCATCATCGGGCGCGTGGGAAAACAAGGGAACAAAGGAATTGAGATAAGGATTGCCGGAAACTGAAAATAAAAAGCGCCCCGGAAACGGGGCGATGTCAGTGTACTAGACGAATTTCGCCAGCGGGTCGGCGGCGGCAAAGGCCACCGTTTTGTCCGCTGCCGGGGGGTAGATCAGCTCGTTGGTGATGGCGATTTTGATCTTCTTCGCCTCGTCGCGCACCGATTTGATCTCCTGCTCCCAGCCCTCGGTGTAGACCGCGCCCCATGCGCCTAAATCCAGGCAGGTCACGTAGTTCACCTGGCGATAAGGGTAGGGCTCAATGTTGAGCAGGCTGGCTGCTGCGTTGTGTCCGGCGAATTTCCCTAGCTGGATCGCGTGCTGGCAGGTCATCAGCGCCGTGTTACCCGCGTCGTCCGTTTTCGCGTGCGCCATATCCCCTGTGGCATACACGTCCGGACAGTCGGGAACCTGCAGCGACTCGGTGACGATAAGGCGTCCCTGATTATCACGTTCACCCTCAATCTGCTGGCTAAGCGGGTTTGCCTCAACGCCCGCCGTCCACACCACGGTAGAAGCGGCAATACGTTCCCCGTTTTTTAGCGTTACGCCGTTCGCATCGATTGCTTCAACCTCGCTGTTAAGACGCCATTCCACGCCCAGCTCGCGGCTTGCGTCTTCAACGGTTTTGCGCAGGGCTGCACTGTAACGCCCGCCGATGACGGCACCGCGTTCAACTACGATAATTTTAATCTCAGTATTTTCACCCAAGCGTCCGCGGAGGCGGGCAGGAAGCTCGGTCGCCAGCTCAATGCCGGTAAAACCGCCGCCGCAAACCACCACGGTATTGCGCTCAGGAGAGGCGGGGCGTGAGGTCAGAGAATCCAGGTGCTGCTCGAATACCTGCGCCGATTCCAGCTGGTCGATATCAAAGGCGTGTTCGGCCAGCCCGGCAATGGAAGGACGTTTGGTCTGGCTACCGGTTGCCAGCACTAAACGTTCGTAGGCTACCGTGGCTTTAAGACCGTCGGCATCCAGGTAGGTAACTTTTTTTGCCTTCGTATCAATACATTCTGCGCTACCCGCAATAAACGCTATACCCAGTTCCGCAAACAGTTCGGTAAGCGGCGCGACCAGCGTCGATACGCTTTCTTCATAGAAGCGTGGGCGCACGCGCAGTTCAGGAGCTGGTGCCAGTACGGCGATATTCAGACCGTTATTCCCCTCAAGCGAAGATAGGCGAGCGGCGCTGACCGCGGCCCACATACCGGAAAATCCACTACCCACAATTAAAATCTGCTTCTTCATGTTCGATCCTTTTGATCGTCAGGCCGGATGTCTGACATAACTGCCACTATACTTGTCGGAGTTAACTGCGACAACTTCTTTCTGAGTTAAAAATCGTTATAATGGCCCGAACAGCAAACTGGAGTTACCCATGGCGTTTTACAGTTCCGGTGTGGAATATGGCATTCACAGCCTGATGTGCATGGTGGATGCGAAGGGCAACGAGCGGGAGATGAGCGTCCGGGAAATGGCGGCCCTGCAGGGCGTGCCCTATGATTACCTGGGCAAAATCTTTACCCGACTGTCGCGTGCCGGGCTGGTGATTAGCACCGAGGGCAAGGGCGGGGGATTTAAGCTGGCCAGACCGGCGGAACTGATCACCGTGCTGGATGTTGCCCATGCCATAGATGGTGAAAAAAATATGTTCGAGTGCCGGGAAGTGCGCCAGAGGCTGGCAGTTTTCGATGAAACGCCTCCAGCCTGGGTGTGCGAAGGCCCGTGCGGGGTACGTTCGGTGATGGACAGCGCGCAGCAGCGAATGGAAGAGGAGTTAGCGCGCCACACCATTCTCGACCTGGCGCGCAAGATGTACCGCAAAGCGCCGGACACGTTCCAGATTGAGGTTCAGGCGTGGATTTCTGACCGGCGTTCGTCGTAGAAGTTGGCCGGGTAAGGTGAAGCCTCACCCGGCAGAGACGTTTAGGAACGTAAATCAATCACCATACGGCCACGGATTTGGCCCTGTTCCATCTCTTTGAAAATGGCGTTGATATCTTCCAGCGGGCGCATCGTCACTTTCGGCACCACTTTGCCTTCTGCGGCAAACTGGAAGGCTTCCTGCAGATCCTGGCGCGTACCGACCAGCGACCCGACCACCTGAATGCCGTCCAGAACCAGACGTGGAATATCCAGGCTCATCGCTTCTGGCGGCAGGCCAACCGCGACCACGCGACCACCGGCACGAACGGCGTCAACCGCCGAGTTGAACGCCGCTTTTGCGACAGCAGTGACCACCGCGGCATGTGCGCCACCGGTTTTTTCCTGAATGACTTTTGCTGCGTCTTCATTGCGGGAGTTTACGGTTAAATCCGCGCCCATGCTTGCCGCCAGTTTCAGCTGTTCATCGTTCACGTCGATAGCGATAACTTTGGCATTAAAGACGTTTTTGGCGTATTGCAGCGCAAGGTTGCCCAGCCCGCCCAGGCCATAGATCGCAATCCACTGACCCGGTTTGATATCTGATACCTTCACGGCCTTATAGGTGGTCACGCCCGCACAGGTAATGCTGCTGGCCTCGGCAGAACCCAGACCCTCTGGCACATTAACCGCGTAATCCGCCGTTACGATGCACTCTTCCGCCATCCCGCCGTCGACGGAATAACCGGCATTTTTCACATCGCGGCACAGGGTTTCGTTCCCGGTATTACAATATTCACAGTGTCCGCAGCCCTCGAAGAACCACGCCACGCTGGCGCGATCGCCCACTTTCAGCGAATGGACGCCCGGCCCAATCTCTTTTACGATCCCAATCCCTTCATGGCCCAGGATCACACCGGTTTTATCGCCGAAATCGCCATTTTTTACGTGAAGGTCGGTGTGGCAAACGCCACAGCATTCCATCTTCAGAAGGGCTTCGCCATGCTTCAGCGAGCGTAGGGTTTTTTCGGTGACGTTGACCTGATGATCCTGTGTAACGACAGCAGCCTTCATGTATTTCTCCTTGTTCATGATGAGTGTCTGCATAGCAGGGTATTACTCACTAAGGATTAATGGATTGGCGCTGTAATGCAAGGTGACGGCAACATAATGTCATAATTTCATTCGATTTCAGATTAAGAATACAGCGTTCCTCTAATAATCAGGGGGGAATAAAAGTGCCAAAAAAACGTCATGTTTCTGTCATGACCCAAACGTAACGTGTTGTCTTCCAAATAACCGAAGAGTTAAAAGACAATGCATCTGGTGAAAAAGCTTCTCGCAATCAGCATCCTCCTGTCCGCTTCCGTACAGGCGCAAAACATCCTCGACTTCCCTCAGCCGGAAAACAATCCGGAAGAGTTTTATGCCGTCACAGAGATCCCGGCGGGAGGCATTATCAAATATGAAACCGATGCCAAAACCGGCTTTATCGTCGCGGATCGTTTCCAGTCCATGCCGGTAGCATACCCGGCGAACTACGGTTCTTTGACCCAGTCCCTGGCAGGTGATGGCGATCCGCTGGATGTAATTTTCTACACCCGCGCACCGATGGCGCCGGGCACGCTTATCAAGCTGCGCGCGATCGGCGTGCTGAAGATGGTCGACGGCGGTGAGAAAGACGACAAAATCGTTGCGGTCCCGGCGAGCAAAATCGACCCGACCTATGACGACGTTAAAGAGCTAAGCGACCTGCCGAAAATAGAAGTACAGCGCCTGGAGTCGTTTTTCCGCGTGTACAAACAGCTGCCGGAAGGGCGCAAAAAAGTGGAGCTGAGCGGCTTCAACGACGCCGCGACGGCGAAGCAGGAAATTAAACAGGCATGGGATGCCTGGAAAGAGAAAAAACCGCAGTAAAAAACTGGCCCGGCGAGGCTACCGCCGGGCCCGGTTTTACAGCTGTGCTTCTATCATCTCAATCTCTTTACGCCATTGCGCCTGCAGCTGCGGCTTTTGATGCTTCGGCTTACGCGCCAGGTCTTCCTCGAGCAGCGTTTCCAGCGCGACCAGCCGTTCAAGCAAATCGTCAAACTCTGAACAGGACTCACCGTTGACCACTGGAGCAGATATCGGTGATGTAAGCCCAGTGCTTTCACGCAGCCGTTCAAATACCGCCTCAGCATCGTGCCATTCGCTCAGCTTTCCGTCCTCAATCAGCCAAAAACGATTGCAGCTTTGGCTGATTAACTGACGATCGTGGCTGACCAGCAGCACGCCACCTTCGAACTGTTGCAGGGTTTCCGCCAGCGCCTCTTTGCCTTCCATGTCCAGATGGTTGGTGGGTTCATCCAGCATCAGCAGGCTATAGCGGGCAAGCGTCAGGCCAACAAACAGCAGGCGAGAACGCTCGCCGCCGCTCAGGGTGCTGACCTTTTGTCCGTGGCGCGCCCAGGGGAACCCGGCGCTAATCAGGGCCATTTTGCGGTTCTGCGGATCGGGGGCAAACGGCTCCAGGGCGTCAAGCAGCGAGGCATCGTCCGGCAGCTGGTGCAGCGTCTGGTCGTAGTAACCTGGCGATACGCGAGGATGGATCTTCAATCCATCGTCTGTCCGTGCATCCGTAAACTGTCGCCAGATGAGCTTCATCAGCGACGATTTACCGCAGCCGTTACGACCCACAATCGCCACCCGATCGCCGCTTTTTAGCCGCGCGATGTCGATGTTGAACAGGTTCGGAAGGCCCGGCGCTGGCGGCACGCCGAGGTTTTCCATCTCCAGCAGGCGGTCAGCCCGAAGCGCGTCGCCGCGAAGGGTTAACGTCCACTGGCTGCCGGCCGTCACTTCCGTCTGGCTCTCCTTTAGCCGTTCGACCTGTTTTTCCATCTGTTTGGCCTTGCGGGACAGATCTTCGTTGTCGTAAACCTTGCCCCAGGTCGCCAGCCGCCTGGCGCTGGCGGCCACGCGGTCGATCTCCTTTTGTTCAGCTTTATGACGCTGCGCATCGCTTTCGTCCCTGGCAGCCAGCGCGCGGCGCGCGGCGGTGCAGGGAAGGGCAAAGTAATGCAGCGTTTTGTCACGCAGGAACCAGCTGCCGTTGGTCACGGCGTCCAGCAGCTGACGGTCGTGCGAAACCAGCACGAAGCTGCCAGCCCAGTTCTGTAAGAACTGCTCAAGCCATAGCATGGTGGGCAGGTCGAGGTGGTTGCTGGGTTCATCCAGAAGGAGGAGATCCGGCTCGCCTATCAGCGCGCGAGCCAGCAGCAGGCGCGTATGCTGTCCGCCGCTCAGGGTGGCGGATTGCAGCGCCATGTCCTGCGGCGTAAAGCCCATGCCCGCCAGCAGCGTTTCGGCTTTCCAGCACAGGCTGTCGCGTTCAGCAGACGGCAGCTGAGCCAGTACCGCATCCAGCATGGTCAGGGGATAAATCGCTTCCGGCAGATGTTGCTCCACGCGCGCCATCAGGCAGTGGCCGGCCAGCGCTACCGTTCCGGCAGCAGGGGAGTCCGTACCGTCCAGAATTTTTAAAAGCGTACTTTTTCCGCAGCCGTTATCGCCCAGCAGACCAATGCGGTCGCCTTTTTTCAGCGTAAAGGAGAGTGAGTCGAAGAGCGTGCCAAACGCCGTATCAACGCGTAAAGATTGTGCAGTGAGTAAAGTGCTCATTGTTGCTTACCCAAGAGTTACAGGCATGGTTATGCCTCGTCAAACATCGCTGACGATAACTCAGTAAGCCCGAGAGAAGGGATTTCAGGGGTTGGTGTCTTCGCTCAAGCAGAAGTTATCGCAGCACGATACCGATAACGCTTGAGCGAGTGCGATCGCCAAATGTATGTGAAACATTGAAAATTTCACGATACAGCATAATTAGCCTCCTTATATGTTGTGAGTTTATAGGTAGCTATCACTATATAACGTTTTTAAGCATAAGCCTACCTTTACCACTTATGGCAGCTCTGCGGTTAACTTAAGCATTTTCACTCTTCATCAGGGTCAATGGAGGTAAAGTACCTTTTGGTCCCCTTCGTTATCATGCGCAACAACGATCGTTCCATGAATCACGATAGATAATATTACCCTCCGTATACTTCCAGGTTATCGCTTCATAGCGCAATTCGAGCGTTTCAAGGTGTGTACTGCTCATACTGTTAGGAGCCAGGTAGGGTGCAACCGTTGTGAACTTGACGTTTTCCAGAATGATATTGAAATACTCGGCCTCAATGCCTGATTCGAGAATTCGGTACATTTTAATTGTGGCTTTCTTCATAGTTCGGCCTTCACAGACAGCGCGGTATAAAAGTGGTGTTGTCTGATCAAACTCCTTTACTATTGTGATAGGGCGATGAACTCGCGTTCCTGTCAGTTTTCCCCAGCTTGGATCTACTGGGATAGTGACACCGTGTGAGAAGGATTTTAACTCGATAGACCCCAGGCGAAGTGGCATAAGGCAATTGCCAACGATCGGAGAACCATTTTCATCTTCAAGCCATAAGTGTGCGGGTGTAGACATAATATTTCCTTATAAATAAGATAGCCTTTGACGGCTACCATTTAACATATCGATAAAAGACAACGATAACGAAAATGCAGAATATGGGGACAGGCCATATCGGTCCATCAGGGAAAAATTGAAAAAAGACAACAGCAAATGCAAGTGTCAATAAGGCAGGGCCGTACATCGATATCAATGACCTGAATATTCGCCTGAAAATCCGTTTAATAAGAATCATTATGCTCATCAAATCAGCCTTCTGATGATATCTGCAATTTCACCATCCAATCCCCATTGTGCTTTAAACGCTCCTGCTCGCTCAAACAATGGTTCTATCAGGAAGTACATCATTTCCAATTCCTGTGCATATAATGCCGAGTAGTACTCTGGATAGGTAATCTGAAGACGACTCGCGCTATCTGCCGCTTTCTGCACAACGCCATATACGCCAATAATCCCAACAAAACCGCCTGCTCTTCGTCCTGTCTGTACACTGAGTTCAAGGCTTATATTCAAGCCTGCAGCAACAAATGATGCTGTTGCTAAAGCAAATCCCGAGTTTGTCAGTGAACTTGCGGCGATATGAATATTTACTGCCATTAGTAATTTTTTGATGTGCTCTAGTTGATCGGAGGTTTTGTGCCGGAATACTTCTTCAAAATAGATTTTGAGCATTTCACACACAACATCTCTATGCCATATTACATGATATACACCCTTAGCAAATCGCATGTCTTGGGACTTTTGCTTCTGACATACATCCTGATATTCAGCAGTAAAGCAAGACGTATAATACAGCGCGCGCGTAGCACCTGCGCCGATCGTTTCAATCTGATTTGATACGGCTTTTCCTACACCCGCTAATGCGTGGTCGAGTTTTAACGCAAGGATGTTATTCGCCTGTAAATAACGTATCACTTGATCGCTATAGTACATAACCGCTCCTTTTTAGTGATGGGAAATGCTAATAAACCCTTAAAACAATCTTTTATTTAGGCAAAAAGTGTTATGCGTAATATTTATATTTCTACGGAATATGCATGGTTGTCGAAATATTAATTTTTTAAATACAGGGCAGGGAGTGCTGTAGTAGCAGAAAAGAAAATAAAGGAAGGAGGGGTTCACGTTCCCTCTCCCGTTGAGGAGAGGGAACGGTCGGAGCGTAGAATTAAATCGAAGTACGACGATAGCTGCGGTATTCCGGCATCCAGTAGTTATCGTCAATGGCCTGCTGCAGCGCATCGGCAGAGGTATTTACCGCCACGCCCTGCTGCTGGGCCATTTTGCCGACCGCAAACGCAATGGCACGGGAGACTTTCTGGATATCTTTCAGCTCCGGCAACACCAGGCCTTCACCATCGTTCACCAGCGGGGAGTGGCCCGCAAGGGTCTCACTTGCCGACATCAGCATTTCGTCAGTAATGCGCGACGCGCCGGAGGCGATAACGCCCAGACCAATGCCCGGGAAGATATAGGAGTTATTGCACTGGGCAATCGGATAAACCTTGTCTTTCCAGACTACCGGATCGAACGGGCTGCCGGTGGCAACCAGCGCATTGCCTTCGGTCCAGGCGATGATGTCCTGCGGCGTCGCTTCCACGCGAGAGGTCGGGTTAGAAAGCGGCATCACGATTGGGCGTTCGCAGTACTTGTGCATCTCGCGAATGATCTCTTCGGTGAAGAGGCCGGTTTGCCCGGAAACGCCGATCAGAATATCCGGCTTCACGTTGCGTACCACGTCGAGCAGGGAGAGCACTTCGTTGTCGGTGTCCCAGTTCTTCAGTCCTTCGCGCTTTTGCACCAGCTTCGTCTGGAACGGGAGCAGGTTTGGCATACCATCCGTCAGCAGGCCAAAGCGATCGACCATGAACACGCGGGAGCGTGCCAGCTCTTCGCTTAATCCTTCGCGCTGGGTCTGGGCGATAATCTGTTCGGCAATGCCGCAGCCCGCGGAGCCTGCGCCGAGGAACACTATTTTCTGATAGCTCAGCTGGCTGCCCGCCGCGCGGCTGGCGGCAATCAGCGTGCCCACGGTGACGGCTGCAGTGCCCTGAATGTCGTCATTAAACGAGCAGATCTCATCCCGATAGCGGTTCAGCAGCGGCATCGCGTTTTTCTGCGCGAAATCTTCAAACTGCAGCAGCACGTCCGGCCAGCGGTGCTTAACGGCCTGGATGAAATCATCAACGAACTGGTAATACTCGTCGTCGGTAATGCGCGGGTGGCGCCAGCCCATGTACAGTGGATCGGTCAGCAGCTGCTGGTTGTTAGTACCCACATCAAGCACCACCGGCAGCGTATAGGCCGGGCTGATACCGCCGCACGCGGTGTACAGAGAAAGCTTACCGATTGGAATGCCCATTCCGCCGATGCCCTGGTCGCCCAGGCCAAGAATACGTTCACCGTCGGTCACCACAATCACCTTGATGTTGTGGTTAGGCACGTTCTGCAGAATGTCATCCATGTTGTGACGATTCTGATAGGAGATAAACACGCCGCGTGAGCGACGGTAGATTTCAGAGAAACGCTCGCAGGCCGCGCCGACCGTCGGGGTGTAAATCACCGGCATCATCTCTTCGAGATGATTTTGTACCAGGCGGTAGAAGAGGGTTTCGTTGGTGTCCTGAATGTTGCGCAGGTAGATGTGCTTGTCGATTTCGGTTTTGAAGCCCTGGTACTGTATCCAGGCGCGCTCTGCCTGTTCTTCGATGGTTTCAACCACTTCCGGAAGGAGGCCCAGCAGGTTAAAGCTGCTGCGTTCTTCCATGCTGAAGGCACTGCCTTTGTTCAGGAGGGGGAATTCCAGTAATACCGGACCGGCGTATGGAATATATAAGGAACGATGTTTTTTCAGTTTGTTGTCCATGTCACTCACTCTTTTTTTGAAGATCCGTCCCTGACACTGCTGTTTGTCATCTTTCTGGCCTGTGCTGCGGGGCGCGGTCGGGCAGTATTATAGAGGAGCTAAATATTAATTACCGCAACACATAAAAAAAACACCATCGGGATTACCGATGGTGCTGTGGATTTCGTGCCGGAACTTACTTGCCTGCGTGGCGTTTCCTGCCCGTGGCGTGGGTGACCTGGGTTTCGCTGTCGCCCTCAATCACCACTTTGCGCTGGTTAGACAGCTTGTAGTTCAGTCCCAGAATATGGCGTGCCTGACGGTTCGATTTCATATTAACTCCTCAATCCTGTTGATAGTTTTAAGGACAAGCCTGCTTGCGCAAGCGAAATGTAACCCCTTAGGTTGCAGATCCAGCTTAGCAGGTTTTTACAAAGGTGCGCTTTGCCCGCTCACAACGTAATTAATGGTCTGCTGGTAGATGTCACTGAGGATGTCATTGTCTGTGGCTTCCACCCACCGGGTCAGTTCCATCAAAATGTCATCTTCAGTCACAGCACCGTGCTCGGCGTGAAGACCCTGCGCAATCGCGTTCACGAGTTCTGGTTGTGCTGATGTAGTATTTGCCGGGTAATAAGTAAACATGCTGCCTCCGTTCGTTATCTGTTTAATGTTACGGCTTGCAAAATCGTAATTCGCATTCAGAGTGACAAATATTTTTGCCGTTGTGGTTCAGATTCGTCCTGGAAATAAAAATATCATATGCCTTAGCACAGAAATAAAATTTAGGGTTTCCAGCGGCGTAAATTTGTTGTTTTTTCGTAGGGCATCGGTGAAGGCCAGGAAATCATTTCCACAATGCTGCCCCATGGCGTTTGACCATAACAGAAAGCATTCCCTTCGCCCTGCTCGTCCGGGAAGTTGAGCGGCTTCGGCTCTGTAAACATTTCGCCCCCGGCGGCGGTAAATGCAGTGACGGCAGCGTCAAAATCATCAACATAAACAGCAAAGTGCTGCAGGCCGAAGTCGCTTGCGCGGGCAGGCATACCCTGCTCAGGGCCGTGCATTTCGAAGAGTTCTATGCCGGGTCCGTGGGGCATGGCGAGCATGCGGATGGCGCGGATTTTAGTGCCGGGGAATAATCTCAGCGTGTGCTGCTGGGCGGAGTGGTCGATATTATCCGTTTCGGCATCGACAGAGTGATATAAAACCTGTGCGCCGAAAGCGCGTTCAAAAAATAGGGTGGCTTTTTCAATGTCGGGCACCGTAATACCGATGTGGTCGATGCCCCTTACCGATGAATGCATATATATCTCCTGCTATAAAAAATATAAATATAGCAGGAGATTGTCAGGCTATTACCACTTCATTTCGCCGGTATTGACTTTGGCGCTCAGTTCCAGCGAGCTGTCCTCAGCCAGGTTCGGCCACTGTTTTTTCATCGCGCTGATGACGCCAGCCGAATCTTTATGCTTCGCTAACGCCACGTCAAACTGCTGCAGATACTGGCGGGTAAAGTCGATAGCGCCCGTTCCCGCAGGAGGGGTTCCGAGGTAATGCCCCGGAATAACGCGCTCTGGCTTATGGGCGGCCATGTTATCCAGCGTTTGCTGCCACTGCTTACGGCTTTCTGGCGTTTGCGTATCCGCCGTCCACAGGTGAATGCCCCAGGAAATGCCGGTCCCGCCGAGGATCGTTTTCGCCGATGGGACCCACACGTAGGCCGCGTAGCTGTCTGCCTGCTCGATATCAACCTTCTCGCCATCCACCATAAACGTGTTGGAGGCAATGACCTGCGGCACAACCAGCTGGGTTGGCGCACCGTCCTTCATCTGCGGACCCCAGAAGGCGAGCTTGGCATCTTTTGTGGCGTTGATATGGTCAACGACCTGCTGCGTCGCCACCACCTTCGCATTCGGGAAAGCCTTCACCAGCGGCTGCAGCCCGAAATAGAAATCCGGGTCGCCAGACGTGATCACGATCTTGTTCAACGTTTTACCGCTTCGGCGAATTTTCTCCACCAGCGCTTCGCCGTCCTTAACGCTGAACTGCGCGTCAAACAGCACGGCCTCGGTTGGGCCGGAAACCAGCGTGGAAGAGACGGCAAAAATACCGTTTTCCTGCGGGTTATAGGTATCAATGGTCAACGGCGCAGCGAAAACGGCCGGGGTGAAAAGGGCGCACAGCGCAGCAAGGCGGGTGATTTTCATTCTGTTATCTTTGTTCTTCAGGAAAGTCTCTATTGTACGGATCTCTTCATTTGCCAGAATTCCTGAAACAAGACATGCTTAGTTTCATAATCCGAGCAAATGGAGCAAAGAATGGATCGCGTTATTGCCGCCCAGGTCTATAACCGCATATGCGAGCTGGGGAGCTTAAGCGCCGCGGCGAGAGCGCTGGGGATCTCCCGGCCCATGGTCAGCCGCTATCTCGAACAGATGGAGAAATGGGCGGGTACGCGGCTGGTGAACCGGTCTACGCGCAAGCTGACGCTTACGGCGGCAGGGGAGAAAGTGCTGTTGAAAACACGCACGCTTTCGCAGATCTCACAGGAAATTGAAGATCAGTCCGCGAAGGATTTACCCTCCGGCACGCTGCGGGTCGCCTGCGCGCACTTTACCGCCATGCACATGATTGCCCCGGTGCTGCCGCAGCTTCTGTCTCGCTATCCCCAGCTGCGCATCGAGCTGGACGTGAACAACCATCCGGTGAGCCTGGTCGGGGAGCGCATTGATGTCGCCGTCCGCATCACCGATAACCCCGAGCCGGGGATGATTGCCCGCCGTCTGGGGGAGTGCCGATCCGTACTGTGCGCATCGCCGCAGTATCTCGCGACCCACGGAACGCCGCAGCAGCCGGCGGATTTAGCCGGACACAACTGCCTTCACTACAGCTTTTTCGCCGGTCAGTCGTGGCACTTTCTGACGCCAGAAGGAGAAAGCCTGAGCGTCGCGGTGAGCGGCAATCTTAGCGCCAGTATCTCCTCGCTGCTGATGGATGCGGCGGTCAAGGATTGCGGCATTGCGATGCTGCCCGAGCGCGAAGCGCAGCAGGCGCTGGAGCAGGGATTGCTGGTTCCCGTGCTGGAGCAACTGACGCCGAAACCCCTGGCCATCCATGGCATTTATCAGTCCCGCGACTATCAGCCCGCAGCGCTGCGCGTGCTTTTGGACGAGATTGCCCGTTACCTGAGCTGACCTATTTTGCCGCCAGCCAGGGCGTTTCCGTGCTCCAGAAGATAATGTCTGCGCCAAGATAATCCTCGGCGAACTGCACAAACTCGTCCCGGGTGAAGGGTTTGCCCGTGTTCGGGTTTTTGTAGGTCAACGTCGGCTCCTGAACGGCCATCGCCACCAGCGGCAGCCTGCCTTTGTAGTGATTGAACAGAGGGTATGCGTTTTTCATCTGCGCCTTGCGGTGTGGAACGATATCCGGACCGCCGAGGCCGATGCCGTTGGCGCTGGCAAAGGCAAACAGTCGCCCCATGTAGTTGTGGTCATTATTCCATTCGCACGGCCAAAAGTTGACGTACTGAACTACATGGGATTTTGTGAACACTTTCCGCGCGAAGGCCAGGTTTTCCATTTCCCCGGCAAAATAGCTGTCGCAGGTGAAGCCCTTAGGCGGTTTTTTCTCGTCAAGGTCGATAGCGGTTTCCGGCAGGTTGACGCCGTACACCTCGCCATCAAAACGCCTGGCGATAGCGGCCAGCAGCGCCTGATAACGTTCGCGTACGGCCGGGTTCCACTGTTGCGCCACCCAGCCTGCGCCCACCGGTTTTCCTTCGCCCGGGTTATCAAACTGCGGCGAAATGCCTCCGCCGTAGCGGGCATCCTGCATCAGATAATCAGGAACGTAACGGGCGTCCTGTTCGAAAAAACGATCCTGGATCTGGATGAAGAGCTTTTTGTTGGTGGCCTTGAGGCGGGCCAGATCCTCTTCAATTTGCGAAAAATTGTATTTGTCTTTCTCAGGCTCAAGCGCGCGCCAGCTGTAGACGATCTGCGCTCCGCTTATATCGCTGCGGGAGATCGGCAAAGCGGCGGCGTCCAGTTCGCCCGAGCTGGTATAGATAAAATTCTCGGGCGTTTTCGCCAGCAGGGGAAGCGCTACGACCAGCGATGTTAAGGCAGCGGCCATTCTGATAGTCAGGGTCATGATCAAGTCCTTTATGTCATCAGATACTCAGATTTCTCTGCGTTCCGGGGCGTGTCGGATGTGTAGTCTATACTTAACCCTTTGTAAGCCAAAAGGAGAGCAAGAATGACGATTCATAAGCACGGTTCAGCACACTGGTCTGGCGACATTAAGCGCGGCAAAGGGACGGTTTCCACAGAGAGCGGCGTTCTTAACCAACAACCCTACGGCTTTAATACCCGTTTCGAAGGTGAAAAAGGCACTAACCCGGAAGAGCTGATTGGCGCGGCGCACGCGGCCTGCTTCTCAATGGCGCTGTCGCTCATGCTGGGTGAAGCGGGTTATACCGCCGATTCCATTGATACCACGGCAGACGTATCGCTGGATAAAACCGACGGCGGTTTTGCGATTACGAAAGTCGCGCTGCAGAGCAAGGTAACGGTGCCGGGCATCGACCCTCAGCAGTTTGACGGCATTATCCAGAAAGCGAAGGCGGGTTGCCCGGTGTCGCAGCTGCTCAAGGCAGAAATTACGCTGGATTATAAGCTGAACTAAGCCCGAGCCGGGTTAACGCCCGGCTATCCTTTTAGCCCCGCCGGAAATACCTCTGCAAGCCACGCAATAAATACCCGAAGTCGATGGGTCAAATGCCGGTTCTGCGGATAGACCACGTGAAAAGGGTAGACCTTAGGCCGCCAGTCCTGCAGGATTTCAACCAGGCTTCCCGACTTTAGGTGATGCTGCGCCGCATATCCAAACGTCTGAATAATTCCCAGCCCCGCCAGCGCGGCGGCCAGATGCGCATTACTTTCATTTACCCCCAGATAGTGCGGCACGCTTATTTCAAGCGCCTCGCCGTCTTGCCTGAAGCGGAACGGAAAGGCTCGGCCGCTCACGGGCGAAAGATAACTTACCAGCTTATGGCCGTTGCGCAGCTCCTGTGGGTACGCCGGTACGCCGTGGTTTTTTAGATAACCCGGCGCGGCGCAGGTGACCATTTCCGCATCGCCAATGTGGCGCGCGATGAGCGATGAATCATCCAGCGGGCCCCCCCGGATCACGCAGTCTACATTGCCGCTAATCAAATCAACGGGTCGGTCAGCGACGCCCAAATCGATGCGGATATCCGGGTTACGCTGCATAAAGTCAGGAAGGAGGGGGATCAGCACGTCCCGCGCCGTTGAGCCCCCGATGTCAATGCGTAAATGGCCCTTTGGCGTACAGCAAGACGCCCGAAACGAGGTGTCGATATCCTCGATATCGATGAGCACCCGCGAGGCTTTTTCATAATACTCCTCACCCTCCGGCGTGGTGACGACGCGGCGCGTGGTGCGGTGCAGGAGGCGGGTTTCCAGGTGCGCTTCCAGCGATTTTACCAGCTTGCTCAGCGTGGCAATCGGCATGTTCAGGGAGTCAGCCGCTCGGGTAAAGCTCCCTGATTCCACTACGCGCGCGAAGGCGCGCATCGCCATAAGTTGATCCACGCGTTTCCCCTCTGATTATTTCTCTGTGTGAATAGTCATTTTCATTTTTGCCCATTTTTCACTAATCCTGCAAGCGCTACAGTCTGTCCGACGCATCCTAAACCACGACAAAAGGTACACGACATGAATACATCGCTTTCAGGAAAAATTGCACTGGTCACCGGCGGCAGCACCGGCATTGGTCTTGCTACCGCGCAGGAGCTGGCGGCGCAGGGCGCTAAGGTCTATATCACCGGGCGTCGTCAGGCAGAGCTGAACGCAGCGGTAGCGGAAATCTCCCCGGCGGCAGCGGGCATCCGTGCTGATGTTTCAAAACTGGCGGACCTGGACCGGGTCTATGCGCAAATCGCCAAAGAAGAGGGGCGCCTCGATATTCTCTTCGCCAACGCAGGGGGCGGTGACATGCTGCCGCTGGGGGCCATCACGGAGGAGCAGTTTGACCGAATTTTTGGCACCAACGTGCGCGGCGTGCTGTTCACGGTGCAAAAGGCGCTGCCGCTGCTGTCCGCCGGGTCGTCCATTATCCTGACCGGATCGACGGTGTCCGTCAAAGGAACCGCCAACTTCAGCGTGTATAGCGCCAGCAAAGCGGCGGTGCGCAACTTTGCTCGCTCCTGGGCGCTGGATTTACAGGGGCGCGGCATCCGCGTCAACGTGGTCAGCCCCGGCCCGATCAAAACGCCAGGCCTGGGCGACCTGGTGCCGGAAGAGCATCGTCAGGGATTGTATGACGCGCTGGCCGCTCAGGTGCCGCTGGGCCGCCTGGGCGCGCCGGGTGAAGTGGGTAAAGCGGTTGCGTTTCTGGCTTCTGACGCCGCGAGCTTTATCAACGCCGTCGAGCTGTTTGTCGATGGCGGCATGGCGCAAATTTAAGGCTGATATAACGCGGTGAGATCGCCACCGAGGCGGCGGTTTTTCAGAGGACGAGCGGCGTCGCGCAGCGATTGCGTGACGCTGTCACATTTCACGAGGGTACAGTACGGCTCAAGCCACTGGCGATCCTGCCTGTCGTTACGCAAAACATACGATGCAAGCCGCTGGAGTGCATGGTTATTTTCCGCAAGGAGATCCACATGATTTGCCTGCGCAAAGCTCGCTATCATCACCAGGGGCTGCAGGGCGTAGTTGTGATAGGCCACCGCGCGAGCGCGTCGTTTACGCTCGTTCGGCAGCGTGCCGTCTGCGCCGATCTGCCCGGCAGCGATGCGATACTCTTTCACCGACCAGTCAAACAGATCCTGTCGATTCAGCGCCACGGATGTCGCCATCACCGACCAGGCCGCCCAGTAGCTGTGGTTGTTGGTTTTTTCCAGCGGCAGTCCGTCCCAGTCTGCAATCGTCTGGTCTGCAAGCCGCCCCAGCCAACGGTCGACGCTTAACGGGGCCTTCAGCGGTTTTCCAGGCATAAACTTCAGCTCCAGCCAGCCGGTTGCCAGCGTGGCAAGCGCCCATTTGCGCATTGAACGTCCGGTATGGTTTGCCCTGCGGGAGGTTAACGCGTTCGCATCGGCCCAACGCTGGTAGCCTGTGACAATGCACGATAGCGTTTGGGGATCGCCGCTTCGCTTATATCGCCAGATCATCTGCGATATGCCGCGCTCAAAGTCGGTTATGGACTGCGTCTCTTCCCGAAATGCTTTCTCAGCCTGCGGATTGAGCGTAGCCCGGGCGCTATCCGAGCCCTCGTATTTGCTCCGAAACTCCAGCGGGGAGGTATAAGGCGCGGGCAGATCGAGACATTGACCCGCCTCAGCGTGAGGCAGGGGTTGGGTAAAACCAGACGGGGGAACGAGCTGCGCTGCACAGACGTATGCCGGCGAGCACAGCAGGAGTATTAGGCTACGCATCAGTTCACTTTACGCCAGCAGCTTAGATCGCGCCAGCGCCACGCTTTCTGCCGTTTCGCTTCGGTGAAGAGGTCAGCGCCTTCACATTTTTGTTAAGATATAAGCACTGTGAATAAGAAAGGGATAGCGGCATGGCAAATCTGCCCTGGCGTATCAGCGTGCGGCTGATGGTTTTCTTAAAGAAAACCGCGATGGTTCTGGGGATTGTGCTGCTTGTGCTGCTTGCCGTGCGGGTGTATCTCTCGCAGCAGGGGCCAGAACTGCACCTGTGGCACACGTGGCGCGCCGACGAAATGTCAGTGCAGGAGATGGATCGGGCCAGCTTCGCGCAGTATGTATCCCGCGAAAATACGATCTTCTCCAGCCTTGATGCGGACGTAACGGCAAAAACGGATCGGGATGAGCGTACGCCGCTGAACCGCTACTATCGCCAGAGCCTGGTCTGGCCTGGACAGTTTTCGCCCGACGCCAACCGTTCCTTTGTGCTGATGCCCAGCGGCAAGCCGCGCGGGGCGGTCGTGCTTCTGCACGGGCTGACCGATTCGCCCTACAGCGTTAAGCACATTGCGCTGGATTATCAGCAGCACGGTTTCGTGGCCGTGGTGCCCCGGCTGCCTGGACACGGAACGGCGCCCGGTGCCCTGACGAACGTTGACTGGGAGATGTGGCTGGCGGCGACGCGGCTTGGCGTACGCGAGGCGACCCGTCTGGCGGGTAAGGATGTTCCCCTGCATCTGGTGGGCTACTCTAACGGCGGGGCGCTGGCGATGAAATATGCGCTCGATGCGCTCGATTCGTCGACGCTTCGCAGGCCGCAGCAGCTTGTCCTGCTCTCGCCGATGATCGGCGTCACCGCATTCGCGCGTTTTGCCGGATTCGCCGGACTGCCCGCGCTGCTACCCGCCTTTGCGAAAGCGGCGTGGCTCAATATTGCGCCGGAATATAATCCCTATAAGTACAACTCGTTCCCGGTCAATGCGGCGCGCCAGTCGTGGCTGTTGACGCAGGCGCTGCAGCAGCAGCTCAGCCAGGACGCGCACGAGAATACGCTGGCACGGCTGCCGCCGGTGCTGGCGTTTCAGTCGGTTATGGATTCAACCGTCAGCACCCGCGCGGTGGTGACAGAGCTTTTTGATCGGCTTCCGGCCAACGGCAGCGAACTGGTGGTGTTTGATATTAATCAGGCCGGGAGCTTCCGGCCGCTCTTCAGGCCGTCATCATGGACCGCGCTCTCAGAATTACTCCCCGCGGCATCCCGGCGTTACAGTGTCACCGTTTTGACGAACGCCCGCGCCGACAGCTTCGATACGGTAGCCAAAACGACCCCGGCGGGCAGTACGCGTGAAACCACCGTGCCGCTGTCGGTCTCTTATCCACAAGAGGTTTATTCGCTGTCGCACGTGGCGGTGCCGTTTCCGCCGAACGACGATCTGTATGGTCGCCATCCTGATGAAAAAAATCGCTACGGCATCAGCCTGGGAACGATTGCCCTGTGGGGAGAGACGTCCGTGCTAAGCGTCGGAAAAGACGCGCTGATGCGCGTGACCTCGAATCCGTTTTACAGCTACATGCAGGAGAGAATCGACAGGCGTATCGAGGGTGAAAAAACGCCGTGAAACATATGTGCAATGAATGCATTAGCCAGCAAACATAGAGTATGCTAGAGAATCATTTTCAGGCGCATTGCTCACATCGGGACCGGTTACTGTGCTGACTACTCTAATTTATCGAAGCCAGTTAAATTCTTCCTGCGATTCCGCGCAGCTCGGTGCGCTGGTTGAACGGGCGAGGTTTCGCAATGCGGGACTTAATATCACCGGTATTTTGCTCTCCAACGGGCACGAGATCCTGCAAATTCTCGAAGGTTCGGAAGAGAGCGTTGTTACGCTTTTTCATAAAATTCGCGATGATAAACGCCACTATGGTGTGGTAGAGCTGATGCGGGACTACGGCCCTCGCAGGCGTTTTGAGAATGCCGGAATGCTGCTGTTCGATCTCCAGGTCAAATCACCAAAACAGGTTTTGCAGTCGGTTCTTCACTACAGCAAGCTCAATAGCTACCTGACATCTGACGATCGGGTATTTAAGTTTATCCAGACGTTTATCACCGGAAAAAAAGCCACTCCCTCCGCTGCGCTGTTTGACGCGAATAAATGGACGCTCTCGCGTGAAAACTTACCCTTTGGCGAGGGCGTCGGCCTTATCGCCAATCAGTCCTGCCAGTTTGCCCTCCAGCCGATAGTCGAGCCGACGCAGGGAAAAATCAGCTCCCTTGAGGCGCTGATCCGCGGCAACGACGGCGGTAGCCCGGAGCATTTCTTTAATACCCTCGACCCGGAGAAGATCTACGAAGTCGATTTGAAAACCAAAGCCTATGCGTTTGCCCTGGCGAAAACGCTGGGGATTGGCGACCACAAAATTGCGGTTAATTTGCTGCCGATGTCGCTGGTCAAAGTGCCCGGTGCCGTCGAGTTTTTGGTTCAACAGATCAAGCTCAACGGGCTGCAGCCGGAGCAGGTGGTTGTCGAAGTCACGGAAAACGAGATGATTTCCGGCTTCAACAAGTTTAACAGCGCCATCAAACAGCTGCGTGCCGAAGGCGTTGGCCTGGCCATCGATGATTTCGGTTCCGGCTATGCGGGGCTGTCTCTGCTAACGAAATTCCAGCCGGATAAAATCAAAATTGACCGGGAAATCATCAGCAACATCCATCTGAGCGGCCCGAAGCAGGCGATTGTGAAGTCGATTGTGAGCTGCTGTACTGACCTGGAAATTACGCTCGTGGCGGAAGGTATCGAAAAGATTGAGGAGTGGTGTTGGCTGGAGTCCGCCGGTATTCGCCGTTTTCAGGGCTTTTTGTTTGCCCGACCCCAGCTTAACGGCGTGGGTAATATCAGCTGGCCGCACCTGGCGCGCTAGCGTAATTCACGCGCTGACGTTTCCTCCTGTTGCACTCCTGTGCTTAAATAGCTAAAACGGTTTAACATTGTTTAGCTGAGGGTGAAATGGAAAAAATTTGGGTACTGGGCGATGCGGTTGTAGATTTACTGCCCGATGGCGCAGGGAGATTGCTGCAATGTCCCGGCGGCGCACCGGCAAATGTGGCGGTAGGGATTGCCCGTCTGGGCGGCAAAAGCGCGTTTATCGGCAGGGTGGGTGACGATCCCTTTGGTCGCTTTATGCAGCAAACCCTCACGGACGAGCGGGTTGACGTGGAGTGGATGCGCCGCGATCCGGCGCATCGCACCTCAACGGTGGTGGTCGATCTGGACGCGCAGGGCGAACGCTCGTTTACCTTTATGGTTCGCCCGAGCGCGGATTTGTTCCTGGAGCCCGGCGATCTGCCGCCGTTTAACACTGGCGATTGGCTGCACGTCTGTTCCATTGCGCTAAGCGCCGAGCCCAGCCGTTCCGCGACGTTCGAAGCGATGGCGAGGATGAAACAGGCTGGCGGCTCCGTCAGTTTTGACCCCAATATTCGCGCCGACCTCTGGCAGGACGATGCCGAACTGCGCCGCTGTCTTGAAATGGCCTTAGCCTGTGCGGACGTGGTGAAACTTTCCGTTGAAGAGCTGGCTTTTCTCACCGGCAATGCCCGGGTGGAGGAGGGACTGTCGGCCCTGATGAGCATCTGCAGGGCCAGGCTGGTGCTGATCACCCAGGGCAAAGAGGGGGTTAGCGTCTGGCATGAAGGGAAAATCGCGCATTACCCCGCTGCACCAGTCGAATGCATCGATACCACCGGCGCGGGAGATGCCTTCGTCGCCGGGCTTCTTTACGGCCTGGCACGCGACGGTAGCGGCACGGCTGACGTTGCCCCCATTATTGCGTTGGCCCAGCGCTGCGGGGCGCTCGCGACAACGGCAAAGGGCGCGATGACCGCGCTGCCGTACCAGCACGAACTCTAACGCCTCTTATCAAGGCCGCATTCGCGGCCTGAACTGTCGCCCCGATCACACTTACTAAATCGGTTTAGCAAAATAGGTTGCCCATCCAAAATTCATCAGTTTAGTATCAGCAACCTAAACCGGTTTAGCAATTTAGCAGAGAATAAACACTTTATTAAGGGATGCGACAAAATGTATAAAAAACGCAGACTTGCCGTGATGATAGGCATGCTGGCCGGAAGTACCTCTGTTTTTGCCCAAACGGATATGACGAGTATCGAATCGCGTCTGGCAGCGCTGGAGCAGCGTCTGCAGGATGCTGAAACCCGCGCGCAGCGGGCTGAAAAACGCGCCGCTGCGGCTGAACAAAAGACGCAGCAGCTGGTGGTGGCTCAGCAGCAGGCGCAAACCACCGCGCATGACGTTTCCCGGCGTACCGCCGCGCTTGAGGAGAAAGCGGATCGGAGCAGCGGGTTTGAGTTCCATGGCTACGCCCGTTCAGGCCTGCTGATGAACGACGCGGCGTCCAGCAGCAAAAGCGGTCCGTACCTGACGCCTGCCGGGGAGACCGGTGGGGCAGTTGGACGTCTGGGTAACGAAGCGGACACCTACGTTGAGCTGAACGTGGAGCATAAGCAGACGCTCGACAACGGCGCGACCACGCGCTTCAAAGCCATGCTTGCCGACGGGCAGAAAACCTATAACGACTGGTCTGCGGACAGCAGCGACCTGAATATACGCCAGGCCTTTGCCGAACTGGGCAATTTGCCCGACTTTAGCGGCGCGCTGAAGGGCAGCACCTTCTGGGCGGGGAAACGCTTCGACCGGGACAACTTTGATATTCACTGGCTGGACTCCGACGTGGTGTTCCTGGCAGGCACGGGCGGCGGCGTGTATGACGTGAAGTGGAATGACGCCCTGCGGAGCAACTTCTCGATTTATGGTCGTAACTTCGGCAGCGAGGAGGAGATCGACAATAACGTTCAGAACTACATCCTCAGCATGAACCACTTCGCCGGACCGCTGCAGGTGATGGTGAGCGGCCTGCGGGCAAAAGATAACGACGATCGCAAAGACAGCAGCGGCGATCTCATCAAAACCGACGCGGCCAATAAGGGCGTTCATGCCCTGGTTGGCCTGCACAACGAGAGCTTCTACGGCCTGCGCGAAGGTTCTGCCAAAACGGCGCTGCTGTACGGCCACGGGCTGGGGGCTGAGGTGAAAAGCATCGGTTCGGACGGCGCGCTACTGCCAGAGGCCGATACCTGGCGCTTTGCAAGTTACGGCGTCACGCCGCTCGGAAGCGGATGGCACATTGCGCCCGCCGTGCTGGCGCAGAGCAGCAAAGACCGCTACGTCAAGGGTGACAGCTACGAGTGGGTTACGCTCAACGCCCGCCTCATCAAAGAGGTTACGCAGAACTTCGCCCTCGCGTTTGAGGGCAGCTATCAGTACATGGACTTAAACCCGGAAGGCTACAAGGATCGTAATGCCGTGAACGGCAGCTTCTACAAGCTGACCTTCGCGCCGACGTTAAAGGCGGGCAAGATCGGCGACTTCTTTAGCCGTCCGGAGCTACGCCTGTTCGCCACCTGGATGGACTGGAGCAGCAAACTGGATAACTACGCGAGCGATGACGCCTTTGGCAGCAGCGGATTCAACGCTGGCGGGGAATGGAACTTTGGGGTTCAGATGGAAACCTGGTTCTAACCTTTTACGCTCCCGCGCGGCGGGGGCGTTTTCAACATCATAAAAATGAAGTCAGGCAGAGGTTACTATGGATTTTGATAATATCGCCCGCGAGCTTATTCCACTGCTCGGTGGCAAAGAGAACATCGCCAGCGCCGCGCACTGCGCAACGCGTCTGCGTCTGGTGCTGGTTGACGATGCGCTGGCCGATCGGCAGGCTATCGGTAAGGTGGACGGCGTAAAGGGCTGTTTTCATAATGCCGGACAGATGCAGGTGATTTTCGGCACGGGCGTGGTCAATAAGGTCTATGCCGCGTTCATTCAGGCGGCGGGAATCGGCGAATCCAGCAAGTCCGAAGCGGCGAATATCGCGGCGCGGAAGCTGAACCCGTTCCAGCGCATTGCGCGTCTGCTCTCCAATATTTTTGTGCCAATTATCCCGGCGATTGTGGCCTCTGGCTTGCTGATGGGCCTGCTGGGCATGGTAAAAACCTACGGCTGGGTTAACGCGGATAACGCGCTCTACATCATGCTGGACATGTGCAGTTCGGCGGCCTTTATCATCCTGCCGATCCTGATTGGCTTCACCGCGGCGCGTGAGTTTGGCGGTAACCCGTATCTGGGGGCGACGCTTGGCGGGATCTTAACCCATCCGGCGCTGACCAACGCCTGGGGCGTGGCCTCCGGTTTCCACACCATGAATTTCTTCGGGCTTGAAATCGCCATGATCGGCTATCAGGGCACGGTATTCCCGGTGCTTCTGGCCGTCTGGTTTATGAGCATCGTGGAGAAAAACCTGCGCCGTGCGATCCCGGACGCGCTGGATCTAATTTTGACACCGTTCCTCACAGTCATTATTTCCGGCTTTATCGCGCTGCTGATCATCGGCCCCGCCGGTCGCGCGCTGGGCGACGGCATCTCGTTCATTCTCAGTACGCTAATCGAGCACGCGGGCTGGCTGGCCGGACTGCTGTTTGGCGGCCTGTATTCGGTGATTGTGATCACCGGTATTCACCATAGCTTCCACGCTATCGAAGCCGGTTTGCTGGGTAATCCGTCCATAGGGGTTAACTTCCTGCTGCCGATCTGGGCGATGGCGAACGTGGCGCAGGGCGGCGCCTGCCTGGCGGTATGGTTTAAAACGAAGGATGCGAAGATCAAGGCCATTACCTTACCGTCTGCTTTCTCTGCGATGCTGGGCATCACCGAAGCGGCCATTTTTGGTATCAACCTGCGCTTCGTGAAACCCTTTATCGCCGCGCTGATCGGCGGCGCGGTGGGCGGCGCCTGGGTGGTGTCGGTCCACGTTTACATGACCGCGGTAGGGCTAACCGCTATCCCGGGGATGGCCATCGTGCAGGCCAGCTCGCTGCTCAACTATATTATCGGCATGGTCATTGCCTTCGGCGTGGCGTTTACCGTCTCGCTGCTGCTGAAATACAAAACGGACTCTGAATAATGCTATTACCGTCTCGCTGGCCTGCCGTGCTGCAGGCCGTCATGAAAGGTCAGCCGCGCGCGCTGGCGGACAGCCATTATCCGCAGTGGCACCCCGCGCCGGTGACGGGGCTGATGAACGACCCCAACGGCTTTATCTTTTTTGCCGGGCGCTATCATCTGTTTTATCAATGGAATCCGCTGGGCTGTGACCATCGCTACAAGTGCTGGGGCCACTGGAGCTCCGCCGACCTGGTATGCTGGGCGCATGAGCCGATGGCGCTAATGCCCGATGAAGAGTATGACCGCAACGGGTGCTACTCCGGCAGCGCGGTGGATAACAACGGCGTGCTGACGCTGTGCTATACCGGCAACGTGAAGTTTGACGACGGCGGCCGCACGGCGTGGCAGTGTCTGGCCGTAGAGAATGAAGATGGCAGTTTCACAAAGCGGGGGCCCGTGCTGCCGCTGCCAGAGGGCTATACCGGACACGTTCGCGACCCGAAGGTCTGGAAGCACGAGGGCACCTGGTACATGGTGCTGGGCGCACAGGATCTTCAGAAACGGGGCAAAGTGCTGCTCTTTGCCTCTGACGATTTGCACCGCTGGCACTCCTGCGGCGAGATTGCGGGCCATGGGATTAACGGCCTCGCGCAGGCCGGGTATATGTGGGAGTGTCCGGATCTGTTTGCCCTCGACGGGACGCACGTTTTGATTTGCTGCCCGCAGGGGCTGGCGCGCGAGCCGCATCGCTATCTCAATACCTACCCGGCGGTCTGGATGAGCGGGGCGTTTGACTATCAGGCGGCTTCGTTTTCGCACGGCGAGCTGCACGAGCTGGATGCCGGATTCGAGTTTTACGCCCCGCAAACCACCCTGGCGGAAGACGGGCGCCGCATTCTGATTGGCTGGATGGGCGTACCGGACGGAGAAGAGATGCTGCAGCCAACGCGCGCCCGCGGCTGGCTCCACCAGATGACCTGCCCGCGCGAGCTGCGGTACCGCGACGGCAAGCTGTGGCAAACTCCGGCGCGCGAGCTGGAACAGCTGCGAGAGTCCGAACATCAGTGGCGGGGTCATGCCAGCGCTGCGCCGGTGCTGGATGCCACTCGCCTTGAGTTTGAGCTGAGCGCGCCTTTCGTTAACGTCGATTTTGCCGGAGCACTGCGGCTCTGCCTGGACGACGGCGGATTACGCCTGGAGCGCGCCAGCCTGCAAACCGGTGAAACCCTGACGCGCTACTGGCGGGGTGAGGTCCACCGTTTGCGCATACTCTGCGACCGTTCAAGCGTTGAAATTTTCATCAATAACGGCGAAGGGGTGATGAGCAGCCGCTATTTTCCTGACCATCCTGCCCGGGTTCGCTTCGAAGGTGCGTCAGACATCACATTACGATACTGGTCGCTGCGCGGCTGCATGATAGAATAGCGGTTTTGGCAGCCGGATCTAAGTCGTTGTGAGAAAAACAAAACGCGTCACAATAAAAGACATCGCGGAGCTGGCGGGGGTATCAAAAGCCACCGCCAGCCTGGTACTGAACGGACGCAGCAAAGAGCTTCGGGTGGCGGAAGAAACGCGCGAGCGCGTGCTGGCGATTGCGAAAGAGCATCACTATCAGCCCAGCATACACGCCCGCTCGCTGCGGGATAACCGTAGCCACACCGTTGGCCTGGTGGTGCCGGAGATCACCAACTACGGTTTCGCCGTCTTTTCTCACGAGCTGGAGACGCTCTGCCGCGAGGCGGGCGTCCAGCTGCTGATCTCCTGCAGCGATGAAAACCCGGGGCAGGAAACCGTGGTGGTCAATAACATGGTTGCGCGCCAGGTCGACGGCCTTATTGTCGCCTCCAGCATGCTCAGCGACGCTGACTATCAAAAGCTGAGCGAACAGTTGCCCGTTGTTCTGTTTGACCGCCACATGAACGACAGCTCTCTGCCGCTGGTCATAACCGACTCCATTACCCCCACGGCGGCACTGGTGGCTGACATTGCCCGCCAGCATCCTGATGAGTTCTATTTTATCGGCGGCCAGCCGCGCCTTTCACCGACGCGCGATCGTCTTGAGGGGTTTAAGCAAGGCCTGCGTGAGGCCAACGTTGAGCTGCGCCCGGAGTGGATCATTCACGGCAATTACCACCCAAGCTCAGGATATGAGATGTTTGCCGAGCTTTGCGCGCGCTTAGGCCGCCCGCCAAAAGCGCTTTTCACCGCCGCCTGCGGCCTGCTGGAGGGCGTGCTGCGCTATATGGGCCAGCATAACCTGCTGCAAAGCGATATCCGTCTTGCCAGTTTTGACGATCACTACCTCTACGACTCGCTCACGCTCCCTGTCGATACCGTCCGTCAGGATAATCGCCAGCTGGCATGGCACTGCTTTGATCTGATCGGCAAGCTGATTGAAGGTGAATCCCCGGAACCGTTGCAGCGAAAGCTGGATGCGACCCTGCAGCGGCGGTATAAGCCTACAGGGATGTAGGCCGGATAAGCGCAGCGCCACCCGGCAAAAAAAAACTGCACATATTCAGCAATATTTTTCCCTCTCATTCGTCTACCTCATCACACGCCATAATCATTGAAAGCAAACGAGGTAAAGATGAGAGATTTCACTCTGCACGGAAGAGAACGCGGACGCGGGTTTGGTCGCCATCGTATGGGCAAGGGGCTGGTGATTGGCGCGGTGATTTTCGTCGCGCTGGGCCTGCTGGTAATGTCCCTGTGGAACGCCTTACTCCCGGCCATTCTGGGCGTGAAGGCCATCGGATTCTGGCAGGCGCTGGGAATTCTGGTCCTGAGCCGAATTTTGTTCGGCGGCCTCGGATTTCGTCCGGGCATGTTCGGCGCGCACCGACGCATGCATGAGCGCTGGACGAAGATGACGCCAGAGCAGCGGGAAGCCTTTATGCAGCAGCGGCGCGAAGGGTTTGGTCGTCACGGGCATGGTCACTGCGGCAGGCACGGGCATCGGGAAGATAAACGTGACGACACTACCGCAAAAGCGCCGGAAGCGGAGTGAACGAGGTGAAGGCCGGAGACGCGGGTGGCTCCCTGCTCATGTCGGCCATCAGCGCCTGCCGCTCCCGGCTTAGCGCCTTTATACGCGGACGAACGGCAATCCGCGATGATGCGGAAGATATCCTGCAGGAAGTGACCTACCAGCTGATGAAAGTGGAGCAGCCGGTAGAGAACGTCGCCGCGTGGCTGTTCCGCGCTGCCCGCAACGAAATGACCGACCGGGCGCGGAAAAAGCGTGAAGTTCCGTTCTCCGGCTATTTCACCGCGGATGATGAAGAGGGTTTTGCGGAAGATGAGATAGCCGAAACGCTGTTCGGCGTACCGCAAACGCCGGAGGAGGCGTATCTCAACGCGCTGCTATGGGAGGAACTCGAGCAGGCCCTGAGCGAGCTTCCGCCGCCCCAGCGCGAGGTTTTCGAGAAAACCGAGCTTCAGGGGTTCAGCATTAAAAGGCTGGCGGAGGAAACGGGCGCCAGCGAGCAGGCGTTGCTATCGCGCAAGCATAAAGCGGTCCTTTCTCTGCGCACGCGGCTGCGGGACGTGTATGACGCGCTAACGGGCGAGTAAGCACGTCAGACAAAACCTTACAATGCCGGGACTTGTAGATTCATCACTATCGTTTATGATCGGGGCGTCTGATAATTCTGGAACGTTATGCGCAACCGTCAGCTTCCTGGAAAACTGCTTTTGATAATCACGTGCCTGGCGATGGTGATCTGCCTCGTTCAGCGTGCGGTCTATCTTAACCATTTTTTACAGGGACTGGGGCAGGAGACGCAAACGACCCTGATTGTCGACGCCCCCGTTCAAAAAGGGGATGTTGAGCCATCCGGGCCTTCTCCCTGTCAGCTAGGCGCTCACTCGCTGCTTTGCGCTCAGCCGCTGTTCTTCGACGGCGCGCTGGCGGCCATCATTATCTTCCTCGCCCTGATCCCGCTCCTCGCTGAAGCCCAAATCCGGCCTTTCAGGGAACAACCCGTTCAGGCGCCGCCCCCCAGGATACACCTCAAAAACTGCGTTTTCCGTGAATGAAAATCATCGTCACCACACGATAATTTTCACTATTCACGGAGTAAAACATGTTTAAGGTATTCAGGGGATTCGTCTTCCTGTTGCTGTCCTGCATTGGCATAGCCCATGCGGCAGATACAGGCTGGCTGGTTTCTCCGCAAAACGATCATGCCCGTATTCGCTTTCAGGCGGAAAGGGATCACAACCGCATTATTGGCCTGCTGAGCGTCGAGCTGCAGCCCGGCTGGAAGACCTACTGGCGTTCACCCGGCGAGGGCGGCGTTGCGCCGAAAATCAGCTGGCCGAGCGGCGTAAAAGACGACTGGTACTGGCCGGTGCCTTCGCGTTTCGACATCTCAGGTATGACCACCCAGGGCTACCATAACCGCGTCGCTATTCCGATAGTGCTCACCGGAGCGCAGGCCGACGCGCTTGAGGGTACGCTTACGCTCTCGACCTGCAGCAACGTCTGTCTGTTAACGGACTATACGCTGCATCTCGACTTAAGCATCCCTGCACCAGAGGGGTTTCGTGCTGCCTTTGAACAGGCGATGCGTTCAATTCCCGATGATTCCGGCGTCTCATCGAATCTCACCGCCTGGTTTTCGGACGGCAACCTGATGATTACCGGGACGACGGAGGGCGAATGGGTCACGCCGGGGATCTACTTTGATCCGCTGGAGGGCGATATTCTGCCGGGCGAACCGGTCATCAAGCACAGCGGGAACCAGCTGAACGTATCCGTTCCGGTGACGGATGAGTGGGGCGATAAGCCTGCCTCGCTGGAAGGGAAGGCCGTGTCGTTTGTGCTCACCAACGGCGATAACGCCCAGCAAACGGTGATAAACGTGGGGGCGAAGCCTGCTGAATCGGGTGAACAAGGGCCGTCTGCCGGGGTGGGCAAAATGCTGGCCTTTGCGCTGCTGGGCGGGCTGATCCTGAACCTGATGCCCTGCGTGCTGCCGGTGATGGGCATGAAGCTCAGCGGCGTCCTTCAGGCAGGTTCAGACCAGCGAAAGATTCGCCTGCGTTTTCTGGCGACCAGCGCCGGTATCCTGACGTCCTTTGCGCTGCTGGCGGCGATGGTGACCGCGCTCAAGCTAGCCGGCGCGTCGCTGGGATGGGGAATTCAGTTCCAGAACCCCTGGTTTATCGGCCTGATGGTCGCCGTGACGTTTCTCTTCGCCCTGAATCTCTTCGGTGCTTTTGAGGTTTTACTCCCTTCTTCCGCAACCGGGCAGCTGGCGACGGCAGGCGGAACGGGGATTACCGGCAGCTTCTGCGAAGGCGTATTTGCCACGCTGCTCGCCACGCCGTGCTCGGCACCTTTCCTCGGGACCGCCGTGGCCTTTGCGCTGGCTGCACCGCTGCATTTGCTGTGGCTCATCTTCCTGATGCTGGGCGTGGGCATGAGTTTACCCTGGCTGTTCGTTGCCCTGATCCCTAAAACCGCCGGGTGGCTTCCAAAACCAGGACGCTGGATGAGCGCGCTGAAGGTCATACTCGGCCTGATGATGCTGGCCTCCAGCCTCTGGCTGACGACGCTGCTCGGCCTGCATCTTGGCGAGGCGGTCAGCCACGTTATGATGCTGATCCTGACGGTGGTAGCGATCGCGGCGTACGGGATTACCGGGCAAAAAACGTCACCACTTTTCTGGTGCGTGGTCATCGCATTGTCTGTTTTTGCGGGATATCAGCTGCGCGGGGCGATCATCCCATCGCCCGCTACCGCTCAGCGAAATGATGCTCAGACGATCCCGTGGCAGCCGCTAAGCGAAGAGGCTATACGGGCTGCGCTTGCGCAGGGGAAGCGCGTTTTTGTGGATATCTCGGCGGACTGGTGCGTCACCTGTAAGGTCAATGAGCATCGGGTGCTGAACCAGCCCGATCTGATTGCCGCCCTGCGTCAGGAGGACGTGGTGGCGCTTCGCGGCGACTGGAGCCGGCCCTCCGCGCTCATCGCGGATTTCCTGGAGAAGCGAAACCGCTATGCCATCCCGTTCAATCAGGTGTATGGCCCCGGATTACCGGAGGGAGAGATCCTCTCTCCGTTGCTGGATAAAAACACGCTGATGACGACCCTGAACAACGCTAAAGGCTAACCCTGCTATGAAAAAAATCGTTATTACGCTGCTGCTGCTTTTCGTGTCGGCACAGGCCATGGCCGCGGAACCGCTGACGGCAGAACAAGAGCAGCGCGCTCAAAAGATGGTGTACGATTTCCTGTTTAACGACCCTGACTCACCGCGGATCGGAGCCAAAAATCCTACGCTCACGCTGGTGGTGTTTACGGACTATAACTGCCCGTACTGCAAAAAATTCGATCCTTATTTAGAGAAGATCGTCGAAAAATACCCGGACGTGGCGGTAGTGTTTAAGTTTCTGCCCTTTCGCTCGGAAAGCTCGCTGACCTCCGCGCGCGATGCCCTGACCGTCTGGCGTTCGCATCCGGAACAGTTTATGAAGCTCAACGAAACCCTGATGGCGAAAAAGGGCTATCACGACGACGCGAGCATTAAGGAGGCGCTGAGGCGGGCCGGGGTGAACGTCACGGCGCCTGATGATGAAAGCCTGATAACCATCAAACGCAGCCTGATCGTTGCCGAAAAAATGGGTATTCAGGGAACGCCTGCAACCCTAATAGGCGAGGGGCTGCTGCCTGGCTGGGTGCCGTACGAACAGTTCGATGAAATGGTCAGCGACGCGCTGAAAAACCGCTAACCTGAAGGGGGCTTGATGCCCCCGACAATACCGGAGAGGGAAATGAAAAAATTAGCGTTACTTTCGCTGCTGATGGCGTCAGGGCTTGCTCAGGCAGCCGAGTCGATTCCGGACGTCATAAAAAATTTCGGACAGCAGCAGGATATCAAGATCGTGAAGAAGATCGCCGCGCCCGGTGGCGCACCCGCCTGGCTGGGGCAGTATCAGGATATGGGCGTGATGCTCTTTTTAACGCCCGACGGGAAGCATGTGATTTCCGGTTATCTCTATGATGATAAAGGCAAAAACCTCAGCGAAGGCTATTTCCAGAAGGAGCTCTACGCGCCGATGGGGCGCGAAATGTGGAAGACGCTTAACGCGGCGCATCCTTTGAAAGAAGGGGCGGATAACGCGCCGCGCAAAGTTTTCGTGTTTGCCGATCCGTTCTGCCCGTACTGCAAGGCGTTCTGGGCTGAAGCGCAGCCGTGGGTGAAGGCGGGTAAAGTCCAGCTGAACACGCTGCTGGTGGCGTTTCTCAACCCTAACAGCGGGCGCAATGCGTCCGCGATCCTGAACGCTAAAGATCCGGTCGCTGCCTGGAAAGAGTATGAGCTTTCCGGCGGGAAAAAGCTGCCGAAACCAGAAGGCGCGGCCACGCGCGAAACCGTTGAAATACTGCAGAAGCACCAGGCGTTAATGGACAGCCTCGGGGCGAACGCCACGCCGGCGATTTACTACCTGAACGATGAAAACGAACTTCAGCAGGTGGTCGGTATGCCGAACGCGGCGCAGCTTGAAGCGATGTTTGGGCCGAAGCCGTAAAAACAAAAGGCAGGAGCATTGCGCTTCTGCCTTTTAACCGTTTAACTTCCCCAGCGGTTGCGGAGGTAGCTCACCGCTTCCTGCGTTTGCGGCTGGTTGAGATAGTCCTCGCGGAAGAGAATGGTGCCATTGACGTTCGGCAGGGAGTCGTTCAGATCGAGCTGTTTCTTCAGCTCCGGCACGCCGCCCTGGACCGTCCAGTCCGGCTCATTTTTCGATGGCTCACCCACCTTATAAAACGCAATGCCAATATACAGGCGCGTATGCGTCGGTTTCACCACCTCGGCCCACCATTTTGTCAGCACGTCATAGCGGGCGGCATCCCGGGCGAACGGCCAGTATATCTGCGGCGCGATGTAGTCCAGCAGCCCTTGCTGCACCCACTGGCGCGTGTCGGCATAGGATTCGTCATAAGCCGCCGCCCCCCGGGTGTCGGAACCCGCCGGATCGAACGAACGGTTGCGCCAGACGCCGGCCGGGCTGACGCCAAACTCAACGTCGGGTTTCGTCTGTTTAATCGCTCTGGACACCTGCACGATCAGCTGTTGGGTGTTGTGGCGTCGCCAGTCGGCTTTGGAGGCAAAGCCCTGGCCGTACCGTCTGTACGTCTGCAGGTCATTGAGCGCAGAGCCTGGCGATTCGGTGTAAAAGTAATCGTCAAACTGGACGCCGTCTATCGAGTAGTTCGCCACCACTTCGGTAACGACTTTGGTTATCCAGTCGCGCACTTCCGGGATGCCGGGATCGAGAACAAAGCGATCGCCGGAGACGCGAACCCACTCGGGATGCTGCACGTACACGCTGGAAGGATGCTGCGACGACGTCCGGTTAAGGGCCGCAATGGTTGAAGGCCGGGTATTCGTGGATACGCGATAAGGGTTGAACCAGGCATGGACCTTCATCCCGCGCTTATGCGCTTCATCCAGCATAAACTGCAGCGGATCGTATCCCGGGTACTCGCCAATATTCCCCGTCAGCATATCGGACCAGGGCAGGATTTTCGACGACCAGAGCGCGGTGCTGTCGGGCTTTACCTGGAAGAAAACCGTATTGATGCCGAGACCCTGCAGTTTATCCAGCTTATCCTTCAGCGCCTGCTTTTGCTGCGCGATGCGCATTTCCGCGCTTTTACCGTTTACCGATGAAACCGGAGGCCAGTCGAGTCGGGAGACGGTTGCCAGCCAAATCCCACGCATCGGCTCGCCGGCCTGCTGAGAGGGTTTACCCACCGGCGGAAGGGGGGTGACGAGTGATTTCGGTGGTTTAGATGCACAACTAACAAGTAAAAGTGCGCAGCCAACCAGCGCACCAATCCGTTTTACATGTCGCGTCATTTGCGTATTAGCTCTTAGTGATCCGACTATTGGCCCAGGGGTTAAAGGCGGGTTCTTCCGGTTCGCGTGTTTCCTCATCGTTCAGGGAATCGAGGTACAGGGCCTCAACCTCCGCGCGCGCCCACGGCGTGCGGCGCAGGAATTTCAGGCTCGACTTCACGCTTGGGTCTTTTCTGAAGCAGTTAATTTTGATTCGGTCGCCCAACTCGCTCCAGCCATATCGCGCCACCAGGGCGTTGACCTGCATTTCGAGCGTTACGCCATGTAAAGGATCTTTAGAACCAGGAGTACTCATAGGCGTCAGGTTGTCTCATTGTTAGTGGGGATGAACGATGAGAGGGTACAAGAAAGCGGGAAAGGGGGCAATTCAAGCATGAGATCCTTCACCACAGAAAAGGGTGAAGGATCGGGTTTTCGCCGTTCGCGTTATTTTTTAAACAGTTCCGGTGCCCACGGCGTTGGGTCCACGTCCATAAACGGCGCGCGTTCAAAGCGGGACTTCAGCGCCCACGGCACGGTGCAGTCGAAGATCGTTTTACAGCTGATGCCGTTGCCGCGAATCGAATGGCTGTAGTCCGATGCCTGGGACGGGTCCAGCTGGTGGCCGCGGATCCCCGGCAGATTGGTGATGCTGACATCCCCCTGCATTCGGGTGGTCATCGCCCAGAGAATGTCGTCGCTGTCGAAGATATCCACGTCTTCGTCGACAAGGATGATATTTTTAAGCTCCGAATAGGTGGCAAGGGCGATCAGCGCGGCCTGGCCCTGACGTCCTTCGTCGGAAGGCTGACGTTTTTTCACCTGCAAAATACCGAGGAATTTACCGCCGCCCGCGGTATGGGCATAGACGTTTTGCAGAAAACCGGGGATCGCTTCTTCAACCGCGTTGCGGATGCTGGCCTCCGTGGGTAAACCGGCCAGAGTGGTGTGCTCTTCGCCCGGCCCGACCAGCGTCTGCAGGATGGCGTGATTGCGCATCGTCACGGCTTTGACCTTGATAACGGGCAGGGAGGGATTCGCTTCGCCGCAGTAGCCGGGGAATTCCGGCATCGCGTGTCCGGTATTGGTGTGCTGATCTTCCCGGACGCGCACGCCCGGCAGCAGTTCGCCTTCAATGATGATTTCCGCACGGGCAATGGCTTTTTCCTGCACCGCCACGCCTTGTACCAGCTCAACCGGTTTCTGGCGTAATGCGCCCGCCACGCCTAACTCGTTGTAGCCAAACGGCGTGGTAGGTGCCTCAAAGCAGGCACCGATATAAATAGCCGGGTCCAGCCCCATATTGATGGTCACCGGCAGCGGTTTTCCCGCCTCTTCGGCTTTCTTACGGAACACTTCGATATGGCGACCGGCGGCAAGGAACATGGAAAGCTCGTCGCGCTCCTGCACGCAGAGGCGGTGAATGGTGACGTCGGTCAGCGAAGCGTCTTCCGGATCGCTCGCCAGCACCAGGCCAAGGCAGAAAAACGGGCCTGCATCTATCGGGGTGTTGGTCGGGGCGGGCAGAAGCTTACGCAGGTCAAAATCAGGATCGTCGGCGTAAAATACCTGTTCCTGACAGGGGGCCTGCGTGCCCGGAACGACGACCGGCGCGATCGGCGCTTTTACCGCCTGGCCCACGTGCTTTGCCAGTTCGGAGGGTTCGCAGCCCAGCAGCAGCGCCGCGCGCTCCCGGCTGGCATGCATCCCCACCAGGATGCGTGAGCCAGGGTAGCCCTTCACGCTGTTAAACATCATGGCCGGCCCGGTGCGGGTAGGCCGTTTTACCGTACCGCCTGCGCCGATGTGGCGATAGACGCCCGCCAGCTCGGCGTTGGGATCGACCGGGTGATGAGTTTCAATATACTGCCCTTCGTGTTGCTGCAGCAGGTCGATGGCGCTTCTGAGATCGTTGATTGGGTTTTCCATAGTTTTCTCCCTCGGATGAATGCCACCATTGTTATTCGAACGAGGGATACCATCAATTGCATCATTAATGCTATTTTGATATGAAAATTAATATCATTTTCGGAGGCCCGCTATGCAGTTTCGACTGATGCGCAATTTCATCGCTGTCGCTGAGGAACTCCACATGCACCGGGCGGCAGAGCGCCTGAACATGGCGCAGCCCGCGCTGAGCCAGCAGATTAAAACCCTGGAAGAACGCCTGGGCGTGACGTTATTCAGCCGGGCGAACCGGCGCCTGACGCTGACGCCGGCCGGGGAAGCGTTCCTGAATAAATCCAGAGTCGCCATCGCCATGACGGAGCAGGCGATCCTTGACGCCCGACAAACGGCGAGAGGCGAGCAGGGGTTATTAAATCTGGGATGCGTATCGAGCGCGATGTTCGACAGCAGGCTGCCTGCGGTCCTGCGCGAGCTGCACGCTAAGTGGCCAGCTATCAACATTTCCCTGATGACGGGGAACGTGCAAAACCTGTATGCCGCCGTGCAGAGCAACCAGCTGGATGTCGCCATCATCCGCGCACCGCTCCCGCTGCTTCCCGACGATCTGCAAAGCCGCCCCTTTACCACCGAGAAAACGGTGCTGGCGCTGCCGCGTCAACATTCGCTCGCCGGTTCCGCCGCGCTGACGCTCGCATCCGTGAAGGACGAAAAGTGGATTTCCCTGCGCGATCCCGAGGGCATGGGTCTGGAGCAATACTTTTATGACGTCTGCAGCGGCGCAGGGTTCCAGCCTCACGTCGTGCAAAACGCCACCGATGTGCCTACTGTGATTAGCCTTGTCGCCGCGGGGTTTGGTATCGCCTTGCTGCCCGCCTCGGCGCGGGCGGTGAGTTTAGAAAATGTGGTCTATGCGGATATCATCGACCGCCTCAAGGAGAGCGAGCTGACGCTGGTGTGCCACCGCGTCATTCGCTCGGAGGTGTTAAAGCGGTTTCTGCATACGCTTGAAGGCTAGCGCCCCGCGTATTTTTATTTGGCATCGCGGTTGGTATAGGTCACCGGGACCCAGGCGTAGCCGCTACGTTCGCCCTTCATCACGTAGCCAATGCCCGGAAACGGCAGGTGCGGTGCCGCAATCAAATCTCTGTTTTCCACAAAATCCGCAAAGGCATGATTGCGCACGCGCGCCGCGCCGTCCTGGTCTTGATCGTAGACGATAGTGATATTGGGCTGCGGGAACTGCACTGCCGCGACGTGGATAATATCGCCAACAAAGGTCACCTTTTCACCTTTGCTCTCCAGCGTGTAAAACGCCGAACCCGGCGTGTGTCCGGGGTGAACCGTGCCGGTAATGCCAGGCAGCAGCGCCTCGGTGCCGGAGAACGACTGAACTTTACCGGCATCAAGGTACGGCTTCAGGGTTTTGCGCGCGACGTCGAAGAAATTCTGGCTGTAGCCGGTTTTTTTCTGGTTTTCTTCGTTAAAGAAAAAGTCGATATCCGGTTTGCCGACGAACACCCGTGCGTTGGTGAAGACACGCTGTCCGTCTTTCACCAGGCCCCCAGCGTGGTCGGAGTGGGCGTGGGTCAGCAGGATGTCGGTGATATCCTCCGGCTTGATGCCCTGCGTCGCCAGGCTTTCCATCAGCCGCCCGCCGTTGCCTGGGCCAAAGAGCTGGCCGGACCCGGTGTCCACCAGAACTTTGTGGCCGGGTAAGGCGAAGTAGTAGACGTTAATAGAGGCTTCAACGGGATTGGTCTGGGCGTTTTTCGCCAGCAGCGCGTCGGTGTTTTGCTCGCTCGTGCGGCGCAGTAGTTTGTGAAGGTCCTGCGCCACGCTGCCGTCGGTAAACGACGTCACAATGACGCTTCCTACCTGAACGTTGTAGCCGCCCGCCTGCTGCTTCACAACGTGCTGTGGCGTATTGGCCGCCGCATGCATGACAGGGTAAAAAAGCAGTGAACCGGTTAACAGCGTTGATAGCGCGAATTTTTTAACGGTGAACATGATGGGCTCCTCGATCGTTACTCCATCATAGTTCAAACAGAGTGTTTCAGGAGGCGTGACCTGCCCCTAAAATGAACAGGTCACAGGAGACATTAGAGAACGCCGGTACCGCCGTCGGAGCACCACACCTGGCCGGAGGCGTAGGAACAGGTATCCGAAGCAAACAGCACGTACAGCGGGGCGATTTCAACCGGCTGGCCCGGTCTGCCCAGCGGCGTGTCTTCGCCAAACTGCTGAACCTTCGACTGCGGCTGACCGCCGCTCGACTGCAGCGGCGTCCAGTACGGACCGGGCGCTACCGCGTTAACCCGGATGCCGCGCGGCCCAAGCTGCTTGGCAAGCGATTTGGTAAACGCCACGTTGCAGGCTTTGGTCTGCGCGTAGTCCACCAGAATTTCGCTGGGTTTGAAGGCCTGAACGGAGGAGGTATTGATGATAACGGCGCCTTCCTTCAGATGGCGCAGCGCGGCCTTGGTGATCCAGAAGGGCGCGTATACGTTGGTCTTGAACGTGGCGTCAAAATCGGCGGTGGTAAGATTGTCGATGGATTCGCAATACTGCTGGCGACCCGCGTTATTGACCAGAATATCCAGCCCTCCAAGCTCCGCAACGGCTTTTTCTACCAGCGTGTCACAAAACGACTCAACGCGAATGTCGCCGGGAATGGCAACGGCCTTGCGGCCTTCGGCCTGGATCAGCGCAATTACGGCTGCCGCGTCAGACTCTTCCTCCGGCAGGTAGCCAATCGCGACGTCGGCACCTTCTCGCGCATAGGCGATGGCAACCGCGCGGCCAATCCCGGAATCTCCGCCGGTGATCAGCGCTTTTTTGCCGGCCAGCTTTCCTGAACCGATATAACTTGTTTCACCATGATCCGGTAACGGTTTCATTTCCGATGCCAGCCCGGGTGCCAGCTGCGGTTGTTCCGCAAAAGGCGGACGAGGGTAATGCAGCGTGTGGTTATTTCCTGTAGACATACCGGCCTCCTTAATAGTGAATTTCAAGATTAGCCGCAAATTAAGCGCTGGTTTGCAAAATTCACAAATTCAGATAAATCTCTGTTTCTTGTTCAGGCATAAATATCTGCGTCACGTCAGCATGTAATACCAGAACAGCGCGACCTCATCTTTTTCCGGTAATGCATTGTAGAGATAACGATCGTATCCCCCCAGGGTAAAGCCATAATGACGGTAGAACAGGCACGCCGAAACGTTCACGTTTTGCGTTTCAAGCCTGAGCCCGGGGGCATTCACGCTGCGCGCCCAGACGTGCGCTGCAGCCATGAGCTTATGCGCCGCTCCCGTTCTGCGTTTGCCGCGCTCTACGGCGATGTAATCAACGGAAATAAATTTATTCCAGCCCAGGGATGCGGTAATAAACCCTACGATATCGCCCTCATCCGTTTCGGCGACAAGAAATATCGCATCCGGGTTGACGCAATGATTTTCCAGCGTCTGGAGATCGAGCTCATACGTTTTTAGATAAGGCTCATTAAGCGCCTCGATATGCAGGTCACAATGGATAAAAGGCTCTCTGGCAATTTGATTCACCGTAAAAGAAAAATCACAACATTCAATGCGGGGGAGGTCCGTACTTAATCCTTTTCGAATCTGCATGGTATTCCTTATGTCAGCGTAATAAATAAAGAATAGACGAAGCGGCAAATAATGGTGGCGTAACGCACTTTAGTTCCTGGTCTAAGCTTGTACTTCATGCTGCGTAAAATGTGGGTCAGTTGAGGACGATGAATGGAATTCAGAACGTTTAAAAAGCAGTGGGGCGCTGAGTTTATTTCCAGTGACGTTGTGCGTTTTCGCGTCTGGGCGGAAGGGCAAAAAGATCTCACGCTGCGTCTGTCGGATAACGATATTCCGATGATGGCGACCGGCAACGGCTGGTTTCAGGTAGACGTGCCCGGTCTTGCGCACGGCGTGGAATATCAGTACGTATTGCAGGACGGAATGGCCATTCCCGATCCCGCTTCCCGCGCGCAAAAAGGCGACGTCAACGGTCCTTCCCTGGCGATCGATCCTGGCCGATACCTGCACGCTAACCGTGGCTGGAAAGGGCGGGCGTGGGAAGAGACCGTCGTTTACGAACTGCACATCGGCACCTTCACGCCTGAGGGAACCTTCAGCGCGGCCATTGCGAAGCTGCCCTATCTGGCCGAGCTCGGTATTACCCAGCTTGAAGTAATGCCCGTCTCCCAGTTTGGCGGCGCGCGCGGCTGGGGATATGACGGCGTGCTGCTGTACGCCCCGCATTCGGCCTACGGTACGCCGGAGGATTTCCACGCCTTTATCGATGCCGCGCACGGGCTGGGAATTGCCGTGGTGCTGGATATTGTGCTTAACCACTTCGGGCCGGAGGGGAATTATTTACCCTTGCTGTCGCCCGCGTTTTTCGACGAGGAGCGCACGACGCCCTGGGGCAGCGGCATCGCCTACGAGAAACCTGCGGTCAGATCCTATATCACCGACGTTCCCCTGTACTGGCTGACGGAATACCATCTTGATGGCCTGCGGTTTGATGCCATCGACCAGATAAAAGATCCCTCGCCAAAGCATATTCTGGTTGAGATCGCCGAGCGGATCCGCGAAACCCTTCCGGATCGCCATATTCACCTCACCACGGAAGACAGTCGCAACGTGATTTTCCTGCACCCGCGCGACGAGCGGGGCGATGCGCCGCTGTTCACCGCCGAGTGGAACGATGACTTTCACAACGCGGCCCACGCGTTTGCGACGGGTGAATCGCACGCCTATTACCAGGATTTTGCGCTTGAGCCGGAAAAGAAATTTGCCCGGGCGCTCACCGAGGGGTTTGTCTATCAGGGCGAGGTTTCGCCCCAGACCGGGGAGCCGCGCGGCGTAGCGTGTCTTGCCCAGCCGCCCCAGTTTTTTGTCGATTTTATCCAGAACCACGATCAGACAGGCAATCGCGCGCAGGGCGAGCGGCTTATCACCCTGGCCGGGCCGGATAAAACGCGCGTGCTGCTCGCCGCGCTGCTGCTTTCCCCGCATATCCCGCTGCTGTTCATGGGGGAAGAGTATGGCGAAACTCATCCCTTCCTGTTCTTTACCGATTTTCACGGCGATCTGGCTAAGGCCGTGCGCGAAGGGCGCGCAAAAGAGTTCACGGGACACGCCGGACACGATGAGTCCGTGCCGGACCCGAATGACGTGCATACCTTTGTTCGCTCGCGGATCGACTGGAATAAGATCGCAACCGATGATGGAAAAACCTGGCTTCGGCTAACGCGAAACCTGCTTACGCTGCGACACCGCCATATCGTGCCCTTGCTTCGCCAGGGGGCACGCGCTGAGGGGCAGGTTCTCCAGACGTCTTCCGGCATGGTGGCCGTGCGCTGGCGCTTCCCCGGCGGGACGCTGTCGCTGGCGCTGAACATCGGCAAGGAGGCGGTAGATAAGCCCGCTTTGGCCGGTAAACCGCTTTTTGCCTGGCCGGAGCCGAGCGGGCATTTGCCTCCGAACAGTATCGTCGTGCATTTTGCTGATGGAGAAGCATCGATATGATCCCTTCCGCTACGTACCGCATTCAGTTTCGCAACGGCATGACCTTTGACCGGGTGGTTGGGCTTATCCCGTACCTGAAGGATTTGGGCATTAGCCACCTTTACGCTTCGCCCGTCTTCACGGCAGCATCAGGTTCTACGCACGGCTATGACGTGACCAACCCTAACGAGATAGACCCTGAGATTGGCGGACGGGAAGGCTTCGATCGCATGGCCGCCGCCCTTAAACGGGCAGGCATGGGGCTGATACTAGACATTGTGCCAAACCATATGTCGACCTCGCTGGAAAACCGCTGGTGGCGAGACGTTATTCAGCATGGCCAGCAGAGCCGCTATGCGCGCTATTTTGATATCGACTGGTCGCGTCCGCTTACGCTGCCTTTCCTCGGCGACACCTTTGAGGCGGAGCTGGAGAAAGGGGCTATTACGCTAAAGCGTGACAGTGTCACCGGTGAGGTCTCTCTGGCCTATTATGATAATGACTATCCGCTCAATCCCGGCACCTTTTCGGAGGATAAGCGCATTGCCGATATCCACGAGGCGCAAAGCTGGCGGCTGATGTCCTGGCGGGAAGCGCCTAAAAATCTATCCTGGCGTCGCTTCTTTGAGATCACCGGCCTGGTCGGCGTCAGGGTGGAGGACGAGGCGGTATTTGACGATACGCACCGCCTGATCCTTGAGCTGGTTCACGGCGGCGGCGTCGACGGACTGCGCATTGACCATATCGACGGCCTGGCGGATCCGCTGGGCTATCTTCAGCGCCTGCGCCAGGAGACGGGTCCGGAGTGCTATATCACGGTGGAAAAAATTCTCGCGAAGGGAGAACAGCTTCCGGCGGAATGGCCGGTATCGGGCACCACCGGGTATGAATTTATCGCCTCGCTTGCGGAAGTGCTGGTGGACGATAGCAGCCTTGAGCGGCTTGAGGCGATCCATAACGAGACGTTGGGTGTAGCAGTAGACAGGCACGCTGAACTGCGCGATGCCAAAGGATTGATGACCGATCGCAATTTTGAGGGGGAGTTCACCACGCTGCTTACCCTCGCGACCGCGCTGGCCGAACGCAACGGCGTTGAGCTGCAGCGCGACGACGTACGCCACGCGCTGCGCGAGCTGCTCATCGCGTTTCCGGTTTATCGCACCTACGGCACGGCGGAGGGACTAACGCCGCCTGACGTTGCGCTGCTGAATCGGGTGATTGCCAGCGTGAACGCCTCTGAAGCCGCGCTGAGCCTGATCGTGCGTATCCTCACCGGCGACCTGCCCGTAAGCGATCGCGATACGGCAGCCCTGTTCAGAACCCGCTTCCAGCAGCTAACCGGCCCGTTAATGGCAAAATCCGTGGAGGACACGCTGTTCTTCCGCCACAACCTTGAGCTTGCCCTTAACGAAGTGGGTGCCGACCCCACGCCGCGCGCGTTTTCGCTATCGCGGTTTCATCAGGAGATGCGCATCCGGCTCGCGCGACAGCCTGACGCGCTGCTCGGCACGTCGACGCACGACACCAAGCGCGGCGAGGATGCCAGGGCGCGTCTGTATACGCTCACCGAGGCCCCCGAACGGTGGGGGGCAAACCTGGCGCGCTGGCGGCAGATGAACCAGACGCAGGTGCGTTTTCTCAATGACGGTACCGCACCGAACGCCGCCGATACGTGGATGATCTATCAGGCGCTGGCCGGGGTCTGGCCTGCAACCCTCTCCCCGGACGACTGGGAAGGGCTCACGTTGCTTGAAGCGCGTTTCCTCGGCTTTATCGAAAAAGCGCTGCGCGAGGCCAAGCAGCGTACCGACTGGATCGACAGCAACGAGGGCTACGAGAGCGTGGTGATGGACTATGTCCGGCACCTGCTTTCACCGGACAACACGCTGTTCCTGCATGATTTTAGTGAGTCTTTACAGCCCTTTATTCGCGCCGGGCTGATGAACAGCCTGAGCCAGACGGTAATCAAGCTCACCGCGCCCGGCGTGCCGGACATCTACCAGGGCAGCGAAGCGCTGAATTTCAGCCTGGTCGACCCGGATAACCGTCTGGAGCCGGACTTTCCTGCGCTGGTCGAAAACCTCAGCAACGCCGATCCCGGCGTGTTTAGCGATGAACAGCGCTGGCGCGACGGCAGCGTAAAGCAGTATGTCACCGCTACGCTGCTACGGCTCCGGCCGCATTACCCCGAACTTTTCCGCTATGGCGACTGGCTGCCGCTGAAGGTTTCCGGCGAGCGCGAGGAAAACCTGATTGTCTACGCCCGCGTGCAGGGCGACGAGGCGCTTATCGTTGCCGTTCCGCGACTGGTCTTTGACGTCTCGGCCAATGAAAAGCTGTGGGCCAATACCCTCGTCACAGTTCCGCAGGAGCTGGTTGGGAAACGCTATCGGGACGTGTTTAGCGGTGAAAGCCGAATTCTGCAGGAGACGCTGGATTTAACCTCAGAAAAGGGATGTGTGCTGGTTCTGCTTACCTGCGAATAATCGTGGAGAATAACAATGGATAACAGGTTTGAAATTCGGGCCGGTCACGGCCAGCAGTTAGGGGCGAATTACGACGGGAAAGGGGTCAACTTTGCGCTGTTTTCCGCGCACGCGGAGCGGGTGGAGCTGTGCCTGTTCGATCCGTCCGGGAGCACGGAAATCGCCCGCCTTGAGCTGCCGGAATATACCCATGAAGTCTGGCACGGCTACGTGCCCGATCTGAAGCCCGGCGCCCTATATGGATACCGCGTCTACGGCCCATACGATCCGGAAAACGGACACCGCTTTAATCCGCATAAGCTGCTTATCGATCCCTACGCGCGTGAACTGGCAGGCGACCTGAACTGGAACGAAGCCCATTTTGGCTACGAGCTGGGGCACGACGAACTCGATTTGAGCTTTGACGCGCGCGACAGCGCGGCTTTTACGCCGAAATGCAGGGTTATCGATCCCAATGCGTTCGACTGGCAGGATAGCAACCGGCCCAGCGTGCCCTGGCCGAATACCGTCGTGTATGAAAGTCACGTTAAAGGGTTTACCCAGATGAATCCGGCGATCCCCTCCGGGCTGCGCGGTACGTTCGAAGGCATGGGGCATAAAGCCTCGGTCGATTACCTCAAAAGCCTCGGCGTTACCTCGGTTGAGCTGCTTCCCGTGCACTGGTTCCCGGATGACCAGCATCTGCTCGATCGCGGTCTGAAAAACTTCTGGGGATATAACACGCTCGGCTTCTTTGCCCCAGCGTCGCGCTATTACGGCCCGGCGGGCATCCAGGGATTCCGCGATATGGTGCGCGCGTATCATGACGCGGGCATCGAGGTGATCCTCGACGTGGTCTATAACCACACGGCGGAAGGTAACGAGCTGGGCCCTACGCTCTCGTTCAAGGGCATTGATAACTACAGCTACTACCGCACGCTGCCGGACCAGCATCGGTACTACATTAACGACACCGGGACGGGAAATACGGTCAACACCTCGCACCCGCGCGTGCTGCAGATGGTGATGGACTCCCTGCGCTACTGGGCCGAATCCATGCACATTGACGGCTTCCGCTTTGATCTGGGAACGATATTGGGACGCGAACCCGAAGGCTTCGATCCGCGCGGCGGCTTTTTCGATGCCGTGACGCAGGACCCGGTGTTATCGAAGCTGAAGCTTATCGGCGAGCCCTGGGATATCGGCCCCGGCGGCTATCAGGTGGGCGGCTTCCCGCCGGGCTGGGGCGAGTGGAACGATAAATACCGCGACACCGTGCGCGAATACTGGAAGGGCGATAATGTCTCTAACGACTTTGCCGCACGCCTGCTCGGCTCCGGTGATTTGTACGATCTGCGCGGACGTCGCCCCTGGGCCAGCGTCAACTTTATTACCGCCCACGATGGCTTCACGCTAAATGACCTGGTGTCGTACAACGAGAAGCATAACGCCGACAACGGGGAGGACAATAACGACGGGCATAACGATAACCGGTCGTACAACTACGGTGAAGAAGGCCCGACGGACAATCCGGATATCCTTGCGACGCGCGAGCGGCAGAAGCGCAATTTCCTGGCTACGCTGCTGTTTTCTCACGGCACGCCGATGCTGCTGGCGGGCGACGAGTTTGGCCGCACGCAGAAGGGCAATAACAACGGTTACTGTCAGGACAGCGAGATCTCGTGGATCGACTGGAAAGGGCTATCCGAAAACGATGTCGCGCTGCGCGACTTCACCCGCCGTCTCATTGCCCTGCGCGCAGCACAGCCGTTACTACGCCGTGAGAGCTGGCGCGACGGGCTGGAGATCCGCTGGTTTAATGCGGGCGGCGGGCCGCAGCAGTCAGAGCAGTGGGACGAAGGCTCGACGCTGGGCGTATCCATCAGCCGGCCCGACCTCGTTCAGGAGGAAGGCGTCTGGCACGATATGCTGATGTTGTTCAATCCGTTTGAAGGCCCGGTTCCGTTCCAGATCCCGCAGTTTGGCGAAGGCGGCTGGGTGCTTGAACTGTCTACGGCTGAAGATACTGCAGGCGGAACGGTTATCACCCAGGCCGTGGATTACGAGCTGGCCGGACGCAGTATCTCGCTTTTCAGACGCCCCTAACTCACAGCGATGCCGCCGCCCGCGCGGCGGTATCGTACAGGGAGGAGATCGTGCGCAGCAGCTGCGCGGTTTCCCCGATAGACGTTCCTGAAATCCCGCTTTCCCCATGGATGTTGATCAGACAGGTTTCCCGCACGTCGCGGTATTTCATGCACAGCGCTTTTCCCTCATCCGTTGTGGAGAAAAAGAGCTCTTTCCCCGCTTTTTCACTGGTCACGTAGCCCGCCTTAACCAGCTTTTTCAGGGCATACGTCACCACGTGGGTATCCTCCACGTTTAGCACGAAGCAGATATCCGCCAGCTTTTTCTTGCGGTTGCGGTGATTCACGTGGTGCAGCAGAGAAACGTCAAACGCCCCCATATCCGGCTCGCCCGCCGCCGTCATGCAGCGCACCATCCACTTATTGAAAGCGTTGCTGGTCATGATCAGCGCGTATTCCAGTTCCGATAGCTCCGCGCAGCGCTCGGATACCAGGTGACGGGACGAGACAATACGGCCATCCGAAATATCGTCGTGGTTTGAGGCAACACTCTTTTTTGCGGTCATAACGTTCCTTAGCCAGAAATGTAAACTCATCGATAAAATAAGAACATTTTATTGATAAATTGTTTACATGTTTTTGCGGTTCAGATATAGCTTTTTAGCGCAGGTTTTGTGGAGCCTGACGCAAAACACAACATCGCACGCCGCAAATTAAAAAAATAGCCGACGGCGCGCAACGCTCACTTTGGATAGGGTAAACGTTTATGGACGGTTCTACGCTGTTGCCGCTGATCGGGATTCCGATCGTGGTTATTGGTTTTGCACTGCGCTTCAACCCGCTGCTGGTTGTGGTGGTGGCGGGGCTGGCGACGGGTCTGCTGGTCGGTATGGATTTCGGGATGCTGCTGGAGACGTTTGGCGAGAAGTTTGTGAATAGCCGATCGCTGGCCACCTTCATCCTGATCCTGCCGGTCATTGGCCTGCTGGAATACTACGGGCTTAAGGAACGCGCTCAGGCCTGGGTGGCGAAGATCGCCAGCGCTACCTCGGCGCGTATTCTGATGCTCTACTTCGTGGCGCGTGAGGGGACGGCGGCGCTGGGGCTGATGTCCCTGGGGGGCCACGCCCAGACCGTGCGTCCGCTGCTGGCACCGATGGCCGAAGGGGCGGCGCTGAACGAATATGGCGAGCTGCCGCAGCATATTCGCGACAAAATTAAAGCCCATGCCGCCGCGTGCGACAATATCGCGGTCTTCTTCGGGGAGGATATCTTTATCGCCTTCGGCGCGGTGCTGCTGATCGACGCCTTCCTGAAGGAGAACGGGATCGAGGGGATCGAGCCGCTGCACATCGGCCTGTGGGCCATTCCGACCGCCATTGCGGCATTGATTATTCATATGACGCGCCTGCTGCGTCTGGATGCCAGCATCCGCCGCGACGTGATGGCCTGGAAAGCCGCGCAGGGAACGCAGGAGGCCGCGCAATGATGACCTTAATCACCATTAACCGCGTTTACTACTTGATCGGCTTTGTCGTGATGCTGCTGGTGGTCATGACCCTGCGCGATCGCGCCAATCCTAAACGCTTTACCACCGCGCTGTTCTGGTTCCTGTTCGGCGGGATCTTCCTCTTTGGCGACCTGATGGTGCAGGAGCTGGGAAAATCGCTGGCTTATCGCATCATCGGCGGCGCGGTTATCGTTATTGCGCTGCTGGCGGGCTTTGGGCTGGTCGGGAAAGGACACTATAAAATGTCCACCGAGGAGGAGCGCGTCGCCTCGTCGGAACGGCTGAAAAACTGGCTGTTCTTACCGGCGCTGATGATCCCCGTGGTGACGGTGATCGGCACGTTGTTCCTGAAGGGCGTGTCGATTGGCGGCGTTTATTTGCTCGACCAGAAGCAGCTCACCCTGGCCGCGCTCTGCGTTGCCTGTGTCGCGGCTATTCTGACCGGCTGGTGGCTGACGAAGGGTACGCCGCTTCACGCCGTGCGTCAGTCCCGTCGACTGGTGGATACCATCGGCTGGGCGGTGATCCTGCCGCAGATGCTCGCCATGCTGGGCGGGGTGTTTGTGGTCGCCAATACCGGCGATTCCGTGCAAAAGGTGGTAAGCCTGTTTGTGAACCCGGATAGCCGCTTCATGCTGGTGGTGATCTACTGCGTGGGGATGGCGCTGTTTACCATGATCATGGGTAACGCGTTTGCGGCCTTCCCGGTTTTAAGCGCCGGCATTGCGCTGCCGTTCCTGATTAACGTCCACCACGGTAATCCCGCGCCGCTGCTGGCAATTGGCATGTACGCAGGCTACTGCGGCACGCTGATGACGCCGATGGCCGCGAACTTCAATATCGTTCCCGCCGCGCTGCTGGAGCTGAAGGACAAATATCAGGTGATCAAAATCCAGATCCCGACCGCGTTGACCCTGCTAGTGGTGAACGTGTTCTTAATGTATTTCCTCGTGTTTCGCTAAGGAGCTGTTATGGAATTAACGCAACATCAGGCCGACGCGTTTGCCCGGATGCCTTTGACCTACCTGCGCCAGGAATATCCGAACCACATTATGCATCTGCTTAATGATGACGGCGACGTTCTGCCGCCGCGCGAGCTGCACCCGATTTTCTACGGCTGCTTTGACTGGCACTCGGCGGTGCACGGCTACTGGCTGCTGCTGCGCTGCGTTCGCCTTTATCCGGCGCTGTCGTGCCGGGACGAGATCGTCGCGCTCTTTGACGAGCACATAACGCAGGAGAAGGTGGCGCAGGAGCTGGCCTATTTCAACGCGCCGTTCCGCGCCTCGTTTGAGCGTCCATATGGCTACGGCTGGCTGCTGGCGCTGGCGCAGGAGCTGAAGCTGTCTACCATCCCGGAGGCCCGGGAGTGGTACCAGACGCTGCAGCCGCTAACCCTGGATATCCGTAACCGGCTGGTGGACTACCTCAGCAAGCTTACCTATCCCATCCGCGTCGGGACGCACTACAACACGGCGTTTGCGCTGGCGCTAGGGCTGGACTACGCCCGTGAAGTGAAGGACAGCGCCCTTGAGCAAGCCATACTTGAGGCCTCAACGCGGTTTTACCTCGCGGATACGCGCTATCCTGCGCACTACGAGCCGGGCGGCGATGAGTATATTTCCGGGGCGCTGACCGAAGCCTTGCTGATGAGCAAGGTCGCGGATAACTTCCCGGCGTGGTTCGATGATTTCCTGCCCGACGTGGCGTCCATTACGGCACTGATGAACCCGGCGGAAGTGAGCGATCGTACCGATCCGAAAATCGCCCATCTTGATGGGCTAAACCTGAGCCGCGCCTGGTGCATGAAGCATATCGCGAAGGCATTGCCGGACAATCATGCCGCGCAGCAGGCGCTAAGCAACGCGGTAGAGAAGCACCTGGCGGCGAGCGTGGAGCACGTGGTGGGAAGCCACTACAGCGGCGGCCACTGGCTGGCGAGCTTTGCGCTGCTGGCGCTGGAGTAAGCAGGATTCGGGTGCAGCGATAACGCAACGCTGCACCCGACGTTATGCGGACGCCCGCACCGCTTTTCGCAGCCGGCTGACGCTGAACGTCACCGCCGTCAGGGAAGCCGCCACGGCAATCCACAGAGCCAGGTGTATAGCCGCCTGAGGCGCCATCGCCAGCAAAACCTCGACAACGGCGGCACCAAGAGATTGTCCGAACGTTCTCGCGATGGACAATACCCCGGAGCCATAGCTCGAATATTCTCTGGAGACGTTTGACAGCATCTCCCGGTTGTTAGGACTCTGGAAACACCCAAACCCCATGCCGCACACCAGGCTGCGCAGGCAGATATCCCAGGCCGCAGGGCTGGCGGGCAGGGTCGCCAGCAGAATTAACCCCAGAACGAAAATCATCAGCCCCAGGGTAGAAATCAGCGGCGCAGACAGGCTATCCGCCCAGCGTCCCGCATGTGGCGCAACCAGCACGATACCAATAGGCCATGGCGTAAACAGCAGCGCGGAGGCGACGGGGCTAAAGCCGTACGCGCTCTGAAACAGGAACGGCAGCGCGATAAAGGTGATGCCCTGGCTGACAAAGGAGGCCAGCGACGTTAACGCGGCGAGGGTAAAGCGGCTATTGCGAAAAATGACGGGGGGTAACAGCGGATTGCGGGTGCGGCGAATATGCCAGATAAACGCCAGGCCGCTGGCCAGGGCGAGGATCCCCCATCCAGCGGACGCCAGGCTGTTGGCTGCCATAACCGCTGCGCCCAGAAAGGTGGCTGAAAGAACGGCACCGGCCGCATCAAAAGGCGCGCTGGCGGACGACGTTTTTCGCGGCAACGACCGGAACGCCAGCAGCAGGGCAATACTCCCGGGAATAATGTTGATTGCAAACAGCCATTGCCAGCTGAACGTATCCAGAATTGCGCCGCCCAGCACCGGCCCGATGGCGCTGCTGCAGGCAATCAGCAGGGCGTGCAGCCCAAGAATGCGGCCAAGCAGCCGCCCGGGAAAAACGGATCGGAGGATCGCCGGCGCAATGCTTAGCGTTGCCGCGCCGCCGATGCCCTGCAAAATGCGCATCCCAATGAGCAGTTCCGGCGTGCGCGCCAGGGCGCAGCCGATTGAGGTCAACGTAAAGATCGCCAGGCCTGCCAGAAAAACAGGGCGATATCCCACTCGGGTGGCGAGTGCTGCGAAAATTGCCAGCGTCATTGCCGCCGAGAGCAGATAACCGTTGGCGAACCAGACCGCCACGTTCGCCGGGATCTGCATCGCGCTCTGCATAGCGGGCAGCGCAATGCCGATCATGGTGCCGTCAAATACCCCCATCAGCGTGGTCGTCATCACGGCGGCCATCACCCGCGCGCGTTCACGCCCCGGTAGCCCCTCATCGCCGGGCAGGTTTGTAAAAAGCGTCATCGTGTTTACTCCAGGAGAGAATGTTGATGACGAAACTATAATCATGGGTTATACAGGGCGGAAGACGCAGCAGTTGCACTTGATAGTTGCATACAACGCCCGCTATGAGGATTTCACGTGGCCGATCCGGATTTCAATTTACTCGTCGCGCTGGACATACTGCTGGCCGAGGCCAGCGTCGCAGGGGCGGCGCGACGCTTAAACCTGAGCACGTCCGCCATGAGCCGCACCCTTAGCAGGCTGAGAGAGGTGACCGGCGACCCGATCCTGGTGCGGGCAGGGCGTAACATGGTGTTAACGCCCTGGGCCGAGGCCACGCGCGATCGCGCCCGACGCGCGGTGCACGAGGCGAGGGCGGTGCTGCAGCCCTCGCTGGAAACCCTAAAGGTTGAAACGCTTGAACGGCTCTTCACTATTCGCGCCAACGATGGCTTTGTGGTGGCATTCGGGCCCGCGCTGATCGCTGCGATAGCGGAGGCTGCGCCCGGCGTCTGTATCCGCTTTGCGCCCAAGCCGGAGAAAACGTCGCGCTACCTTCGCGAAGGACTGGTCGATCTGGAAGTCGGCGTGCAGAGCAATATGGGGCCAGAAATTCGTCTGCAGAGGCTGTTTCAGGACCGGTTTATCGGTGCGGTTCGCAAGGGACATCCGCTCGCATCGCTGCCGGTAATCGGCGTCGACGACTATATCGCCTGGGGACACGTGGTGGCCTCGCCAGAAGGGACGCTGCACGGGTTTGTGGATGACGTGCTGGCGGAGTCCGGCCGGACGCGAAACGTGGTCAGCGTTGTGCCCGGGTTTCCGACGGCGCTATCCGTGGCGCTGGCATCGGATTTAGTTGCCATGGTTCCCGCGCTCTACCTGCTTAACCCGCAGATGACCGACAAACTGCATCTTTTTGAACTGCCGTTCAAAACCCGGAGCATAACGGTGTCGCAGATGTGGCATCCGAGAATGGAAAACGATCCGGGGCATCGATGGCTGAGGGCGAAAATTCTTGAGGTATGCGGCGCCGTGCGCGAAAGGTAAGGCAGCCATCCGCTGGCTGCCTCATTCGGCTTGCGCCATTACGCCGCGCTCTTGAATTCCCGGGCGGGCAGCAGCGTTTTACCGCCCTTTAGCGTGAACAGGGAAATGACGGTAAAACTCAAGGTAATACAGCCGAGAACGAGATAGGCCTGGTGGAACCCCACGGTGTCATACATTCGTCCGACCCACGCCGACTATACAACGCCCGACAGCTGCTTCGACAGGTTGAAGCCAATTAAGAACAGCGTTGCCGACAGTTTGGGGTTAAACGCAGAGGATATATATTTAAAGGTCCCGACCAGCAGGAAAGGCAGCTCAAACATATGCAGCATTTTCAGAATAACCACCTCGACTGCCGATGAGGCAAATGACGAACCTAAAATACGTGCCGACATAATAACGCCTGCGGCTAACAGCGCGTTTTTCGCGCCAATCCGGTTCACGATAGCGGGGGCGAAGAACATTATTGTCGCGTTCAGTAATTCTCCTCCGGTCGTCACAAAACCAAAGACTTCGGTTCCACGCTGTGGGCTGGAGAAAAAGCCCTTAAAGAAGTTGGCAAACTGCTGGTCGAAGACGTCATAGACGCTCGCAACGCCCACAACGTAGACGATAAATCCCCAGAAGCGCGGCATGCGCAGCAGCTCGGCCGCGGTGCGCATTGAGAACGCCTTCCGGTTCGCGCCCAGCGCGTCGATGACAAGCTCGCTGTTGCTGCCTTCGGGTTTTGACATCCACAGCAGTATGCCGAGCACGAGGGCGAATCCGGAGGCGATCCAGAAGGTAATGTTCGGGTCGATGCCAAACAAAATGCCGGTTATTGACGCGCACAGCGCCCAGCCTACGCATCCTGATACGCGTACTTTTCCGTACTCAAAGCGGTTAGCGCGGCTGACGCGTTCAATATAGGCCTCGACCGCCCCAGATCCGCTGGAGAACACGACCCCAAGGTAGATCCCTCCCACCAGCGCACCGGCGAAAATGTTCATCTGCAGCAGCGGCGACAGTACAAAAATAAAGAAGGGCGCGAACAAAATCAGTAAGACGGTAATGGTCCACAGCAGGTGCTTACGCAAACCCAGCTTGTCAGAAATCAGACCAAAAACCGGCTGGAAGATAATCGCAAAGAGCGAAATAGAGGAGAAAACTATCCCCGTCTCCGTCTTGGTCAAATGATTAACGTCCGCCAGCCAGACGGGGAAAAAGGGGAAGTAGGCAGACATAATGAAGTAGTAGAAGAAAAAGAACAGCATAAAGTAAATGAAATTATGCCGTTCCTTTGGTGCAAGTTCAGAGAGTTTCATTGTGACTGTTCCATAGGGTTATACCTTCAAGAATCGGAGTATTGTTTTAAATGTCATTCGCTGGACAAGATGGATGATTTATCAAATATTTCCGCGTAAGCCGCAACGGTAGAGAATTTGAAATTTATTGACGATCACGAAATGCCACCATCCCGACGTCGTTTCTGAGCGTACCCGCGAGAAGGTCATTCGTGCGATGCAGGCGTTGCACTATGTCCCCAACCGCTCGGCACAGCTGCTGGCGGGTAAATCATCCCCGTCGATCGGGTTGATTACGGCCTCCCTGACCCTGCACGCACCCTCGCAAATCGCGGCGGCGATAAAAAGCCACGCGATCGTGCATCAGCTTGAGGTCGCGATTGCGATGCCGGCGATGGCGGATTACGACTCGCTGCAGGCGCGGCTCAATGAGTTTCGCGCGCAGAACATACGGGGCGCGATCGTCAACCTGCCGCTTGAGGGCAGCACTGCGGAAAGGCTGGTGAGTGAGAATCCGGATATTTGCTGTCTGTTTTTAGATATTTCGCCGGACACTAACGTCAGCTGCGTCCGTTTTGATCATCATGATGGCTGCGGGGCCTGCGTCAGCCATCTGTGGGAGCTGGGGCACCGGCATTTCGGACTGCTGGCAGGGCCTGAAAGCTCCGTCTCGGCGCGGATGCGCCTGAGCAGCTGGCGCGAAACGCTGCATCGACACGGCGTGAGCAATGCGGTCACCGTGTTCGGTGACTGGAGCGCGGCCAGCGGCTGGCATAAGGCTTTCGAATTGTTACATCAGCATCCCCGAATGACCGCCATCGTGGTGGCGAACGATCAGATGGCGCTGGGCGTGCTGAGCGCCCTGGCGCAGCTAAACCGCACGGGAAGCAGGGCTGTTTCCGTTACCGGCTATGACGATACGGCGGACAGCCTCTATTTTCAGCCGCCGCTGACGACCGTGGCGCAGGATTTCAACAAGCTCGGCAAGCGGGCCGTTGAGCTGTTAATTCAGCAAATGGCCGCACCGCAGATCCGTGTTCGCGAGCTGCTGCCGACGCGCCTGGTTGTTCGTCAGTCAACCTGGCCATTATCCAATGACGCGAGGAGTGATAACGCGCCGTTAATCGCGCAGCTTAAATCTCTGATTGAGAAACTGTGAGGATCGCCGCCCATGCTCACGGCTTCTGTTCCGCCCGCTCTTTACCCACGAGCAGGGTGGTTAAGACGAAAGATAAAACCAGCGCCATCGCTACGCCCGCAAGGGCAAACATGAAGTACGGACCGATGTAGGCCGGCAGGCTGAAAATGCTCGACAGGATGTAACCATAAAGCCGCACGCCGAAAAAGGCGATGAAGGCCGAGGCCAGCGAGCTGGCAACCGTGGCGGCAATAAAGGCCTTTTTATAGCGGGTCAGAACGCCAAACAGTGCAGGCTCGGTAATCCCCAGCAGCGCGGAGATGGCGGCGGAAAGCGTCACGGTTTTTTCCTGGCGATCTTTACTTAAACGCCAGATGGCGAACGTCGCGCCCGCAATGGCCATGTTGGCCATAAACATCATGGGCATCAGCATGTCATAGCCGCGGTCGCTGAAGTTTTGCAGCGCAATTGGCGTCATGGCATGGTGCATGCCGGTCAGGATAGCAATCGGGCGAATCGCGCCAACAATCAATCCGGCAAAGCTTGCCGACACGCTGAATAACCCTTCAATAAACAGCGCCAGCCCTTTGCCTAACCAAATCCCAATAGGGCCGATCACCACCAGGGCCGCCAGCGCGCCGATAAACAGGGTCAGGGTAGGGGTGAACACCGTTTTGAGCACATCAGGCATAATGCTGTCGACCCAGCGGTGAATATAGCTCAGGGCCAGGATCGAGAAGATCACCGGAATGACGCTGGCGGAATAGTTGAATACCGAGACCGGGATTGCATTAAGCAGCCAGAGCGCGCTTACGGCCCCCTCCTGGTGCGTCGCCAGCGCTTTCGCCGCGTCGATCAGCGACGGATACATCAGACAGGCCGCAATGGCCGCCGCCAGATATTCGTTGGTTTTAAAGATTTTCGCCGCCGATACCGCAAGGAAAAACGGCAGGAAATAAAACACGCCGCTTGCGATCAGATCGATAATCATCACGGTTTCGCTTTTTGCGGAAACGACCTTCAGCGCAATGAGGCCAGCCAGTAAACCTTTGATCATCCCGGCACCGGCTATCGCCGGAACAATCGGGCCAAACACGCCGGAAACCGTGTCCATAAACAGGGAGACCAGGCTTTTACGCCCCTTGGCCGACTCCGTCTCTGAAGGCGTGTTGTCGTCCATAACGCTGAGCATATGCTCGTACCAGGTATTGACCTTCGGACCGATAATGACCTGAAACTGATCGCTCTGGAGCTGGGCACCCAGCACGCCCGGCAGTTTTTTAATCTCGTTTTGATCCACTTTATTATCGTCAATGAGATCGAAGCGCAGCCGCGTCATGCAGTGCCAGACTTTATTGATATTCCCCTGGCCGCCGACCAGACGAATAATATTATTGATGGCTTCTTGCGTCCCCATGAAAAACTCCTGCCGAGTGTTGTTGTCGTTTTAATGTCGTACTGAAGGATAATTAAACTCAAACGACAAAACAAACCAATGAAATTTGATTTTGCTCACAAAATCTTTACGCATGAGCCTTTTTGAACATGCCGATAAGGAATTGGTCTGGTTTTTGTAGGATATTGAATCATATTTCGGACCAAAATAAATAATAAAAAAAAGGTTTACCCATCCTCATTTTTAGGGCGATGATATTCAGCAGATTGTATTACTACTGCGCTGTTAAGGAGTTATTTCGTGAACCCCGTCATCATCAAGAATATCGAATGTTTTATTACCCGACCGGACAGGCATAATCTGGTGACGGTGCGCGTCACGACGGAGCAGGGCGTGACGGGGCATGGTTGCGCGACGTTCCAGCAGCGGCCACTGGCGGTTAAAACGCTCGTCGATGAGTATCTAACACCGCTGCTGATTGGCCGCGATGCTAACAATATCGAAGACCTGTGGCAGATGATGAACGTCAACGCCTACTGGCGCAACGGTCCCATCATGAACAATGCTATTTCAGGCGTAGATATGGCGCTGTGGGATATCAAAGGACAGATTGCCGGAATGCCGCTTTATCAACTCTTTGGCGGAAAATCCCGTGATGCGATCCCGGCCTACAGCCACGCCAGCGGGGAGACGCTGGAACAGCTGTTCACCTCCGTAGATGCGCTGATTGCGCAAGGTTATCGCCATATTCGCTGTCAGCTCGGGTTTTACGGCGGTACGCCGTCTGAACTGCACGCCCCGGATAATCCGACCTCCGGGGCCTGGTTCGATCAGCAAGAGTACATGAGCAATACCGTCGAGATGTTCCGGGCGCTGCGCGAGAAATACGGCTGGAAGCTGCACATTTTGCATGATGTACACGAACGTTTATTCCCACAGCAGGCCATACAGCTGGCAAAACAGCTCGAGCAATATCAGCCGTATTTTATCGAAGACATTCTTCCACCGCAGCAAAGCGCGTGGCTGGAACAGGTGCGTCAGCAAAGCTGTGTTCCGCTGGCGATGGGGGAACTGTTCAACAATCCAGCCGAGTGGCATGACCCGATCGTTAACCGGCGTATCGACTTTATCCGCTGTCACGTCTCGCAAATCGGCGGGATCACGCCCGCGCTCAAGCTGGCGCATCTCTGTCAGGCCTTCGGCGTACGCCTTGCCTGGCATGGTCCTGGCGATATGACGCCAATCGGCGTTGCGGTGAATACGCACCTGAATATTCATCTTCACAACGCGGCCATTCAGGAGTTTATTCCACGGTCAGAGATGACGGATCGGATTTTCCCAGGCGCTCCGGAAGTCAAAGAAGGCTTTGTGTATCCGCCGCTGAAGGCCGGAATAGGGGTGGGATTTAACGAGGAACTGGCGCTGGCGCATCCGGTTGTCTATCGCCCACATGAATGGACGCAGAGCCGCTTACCGGACGGCGCCATTCATACTCCCTGATTTTGACGCCAGGTCAAATTGTCGTGGTTATAGGGAATGACGTAGGTGCAGCTATAGTTGATATCAATAATATCGCTGACCTCAAATACCCGGCCACCCTCGAGAATTCCCCGATTGTTGATATGCATTGCCGGGCTGCCTTTCTTGCAGCCCAGTATTAGCGCCTGTTCTCGGTTCACGCTGACGGCGCGATAGGTGGTTAACATATGGGAGATCGTCAATCCCTTGCTCAATACATATTGTTGAATTGAGCGTTCAATCGCCTGCTGATTGAGGTCGGGAAAATCCGCCACCGGCATGCTGGAAATTTCCAGCTGCACGGGCGCGTCGTCAACGTAGCGCAGGCGGCAGAAATGCCAGATGAAGCTTTCGTCATCGATACCAAAAATCTGCTGGGCTGCACGGTCCGGACGTCTTTTATGCAGGCTAATCATCCGGTAGCGGATCTGGTCGAAGCGTTTCTCGGTTATGGAGTTATAGACCAAAGGGTTAGTGCGCGCATGCTCGTTAATCCACGTGCCGGAGCCCTGAACAATTCGCACAACGCCAATGCTGACCAATTTTTCGAGCGCTTCGCGGATGGTAGATCGCGAAACGCCATACTCCTCGGCGAGCTGTCTTTCCGGCGGAAGCTTGCGCGGCCCAGGGCTGGTCTGCTGGTAGATTTTGCTGAGCAGATCCTGGGTGACAAACTCTTTTTTCTTCATCGTGTTTACCTGAAAATCATCCATCATTGGCACTAACGGCAAGATTATCATTCTGGGGTAATGGATTAAAAGGCAAGGGCGGCTGGGAGGTATAAAACTAATGAGATGACAAGGAGGATGACGGGCTTATGATGGGTAGATATCGCATTTAACATAATATACATTATGCGCACTAACTGTATCATGCGTCCAATCTGACATTTCATGGATAACCGAGGCTTCATCTTTTTTAGCCCGAAATGCTCATCACCCCAGCCACAAACCACCAATCAGCTTCTATACTACTTTCCAACGTATCAGCTTTTTAGGATCTGACGATGTTTGACCATGTTAAGTTCGGCGTTAGCGATTATGAAAAAAGTAAAACCTTTTTCCTCAAGGCCCTTCAACCGCTTGGCATCGCCATCATTGATGAAGGTACTCCAGACTACGGGGTTGAAATGAGTTCCGGCAACGTGTCGCTTTGCCTTTTTCAGACGCATGAAAAACCTGCGCCACTTCATCTGGCATTTGTGGCAGCGACGCGTAATCAGGTCGATGAATTTTATACTGCCGCTTTGCTCGCCGGTGCGCAGGATAATGGCGCTCCTGGGCTGCGGCCTTACGGCGAACACTATTATGCCGCATTCGTTATTGCGCCTGATGGCCATAACATTGAAGCCGTGTGTCATGCTACCGATGAGATTTAACGCCGTGGTTCCCGTGCTTATCTAAAACTCCACTGCGCCGTAATGACAAAAACAGATGGAATGATAATGCCGACGTCCATGCCAAAGTAAGAGGTAAAGTTGTACTGAAACCCGTGATAAATATAGGGAGAAAAACCTATGCCTGTGACTTTCTGGAAATCATGATATGAGCCGTGATCGCCACAATCCTTGAACGCATCGAAGAAAAACTCGCCGACGTATCCATATATCCCTTTAAATACCCAGCCGTTTTCCCAGCCAACCCAGTCTCGGCGCACGCCGGCAGCCAGGCATCTGTCGTTAAAGCTGTTCTTCATCGTTCCCAGCACAACGCTATTTTTCGAATCTTCAGAAAATTTTCTCTCCACGGAAAAGAAGTTATTCTCAAAATTTTCAGTGTATTGACCATGATTATTCGTTAAGTGATAAACATATGACCCCGTATTAATGGAGTACAGGTTTATCTCTTCGGCGTAGCTATTCATGGCGATAAAACACAAAAAACAGGCTGAATACCCTCTCCTGCCGGATCTTACCGTGTCGACCTTGCTCATATTCACTCGCATCTGAAGGTGAACTGTACAAATTTTAGCATAGTTTTGCGCTCAGCAGTCCGCATGAAACTGCTTGTATGTGCACAATGTTGCACGTTAATATGCTTTGGTGGATTCTGGCTAGCGCAGAGTACGCAATTACGTGCTATATCGTGCATTATAACCGTATAAACATTTCGCGAGGCTGTATGACACAACAATTGATCCTCATCGCCGGGCCCTACCGCAGCGGCACCGACGGCATTCAGGAACGAATCGATGCTAATCTGCAAAGGCTGGAAAGCGCCGCGCTTGAGGTTTACCAGCGTGGACATGTACCGGTGATCGGTGAATGGCTGGCCTTGCCGCTGGCAAAAGCTGCAGGTTCGACAGCAATTGGCGACGAAATCAGTGAAGCGATGCTGTATCCCGTTGCGCACAGGCTGATTGCAAAATGTGATGCAATCTACCGTATTCCGGGAGCATCCAAGGGCGCGGATATGGATATTGTGGTCGCCCAAAAGCTTGGGCTGAATATTTATACCAACATTGAGAGTATCCCTCAGGCTTAGTGATTCACGAAAACCTGTCCTGGCTCAGGCTACCTGACAAACGAGCATGCAGTCTGAGCACATTCGATGTAATGGTTTCTGCCACTTTCTGCGAAAAATCCTCCGGTAATGACGCCCTCACCGCCTGCAGGGACTGCGGGACTTTCTCTGCGAGCTCTCTCAGGATTTCCAGCATCCGGTCCTGCGGGAACTTCACGGCTTTTGCGGTGGCCAGCAAATGACGCGGCTGGATCTTATCAATAGCACTTTTGCGACCTTTTGAAGCATTCAGGCTCATTGCCAGTTTCAAATCGCTGATGTGTATACCGGCTCCGCCGAGTACGGGAAACGCGGAGATAATGTCGTAAAAGGGCGTTAAACGATAGCTTCCACCCGGCTGAATAAAGACCGAGAAGTTTTTTGCATGCCCATCCGTCGCCCCCAGAAGCCACTGAAAAACCTGAAACTTCATGAAATTATCACGATCGCCCAGGGCGTCGCTGGAGCCGAGTAAAAACGTCATAATCTGCGCAATACCCGGGCCGCCATCGGATTCATATTTTAGTGACGACGGCAGCCCGAAGGCCTGGCACATATCTTCCTGCGGCAGCCGGAACAATACGGAGCGATCGGCGTTCCAGCGCCTGTCAAAGCGTTCAACCGCCAGCGCCCGCATCCCGCCAGCCGTGATTATTTCGGCATTCGGCACGTCAAAACCGAGTGTTTTTGCCAGTTGCAGACAAAAGTACTCGTTATCAACGCTGTCGCTCAGATCCAGCGTGGCGTTAGGCTGCTTAATCTCGCCAATAGGTAGCTTAATGATATGGGTTGTCGGCGTCGTACCTTTGGGAATACACCACGTGTTTCCCATTTTGAGCAGCGCCGTTTTTTCCTGCGCACCGGCAACGGAAATGCGAAAATCATTTTCACCGTCAATCATCCCCAACGGAATATCCGATTTATACGCGGACAGAACGGCTTCCAGCTTTTTCTCGCTCAGCGTTTCCCACGTCAAGCGTTGCGCGCTGACATCCTCATCTTCGGGAAGCAACGTCACGGCACCCACGCTGTCTCGCCCTACTTCTGCGAGTAAATCAAAGGGTTGCTTTGAGCGCGCACGGTAGCGTTTCACAATACGGTCCCGAACCACCGGGCTGTCGGGCAGCAAATTATCAAAGAAGTTGAACACGGCATCGGACGTTATATTGCCAAACTGCAAAGGCAGCGAAAGTGACAACGGCCGCGCGTGGCGATTGTCCATCCAGTCGCGAGAATATTTAAACGTGTGCGCCCCGTTCGGCTGCTTTGTTAATTCACCGACGCGTTCATTGTTCATCCACGTCACGAGCTTAGGCATTACCAGTCAAGATCCTGTTGGTTAGTATCCTCGTCGAGCATGGCATCAGCGCTTTCATACAGCGCCATCGTCATACCCAGCGACTGTAAAATCTTAAAGAAGGTTGTCAGCGTCGACTTATCAGGATTATTTTCGAAATTGGATACGGTGGCTTGCTTGATGCCGATTTTTCTCGCCAGCGCGACCTGCGTCCAGCCATTTTTCTGGCGAACCAGCTTCATATAATTCGCCAGCTGGGTCGGGCTGTAAATCATGGGTGGTTTCATGGCGTTCACTCTCCAGGGCTTATCCTCTTGCAGGGATAATGAGAGTATTATCCCCACAAGCGGATAATGCAAGCTATATCCGCTTGTGGGGATAAATCACGGCTTAGCGCTCGTAGCTGTCATTACAATCGCGCGTGATTTCCGCTGCGGTGACATAGACATCGTCGAAGCGTAGCCCTTCAACGCCCGATATTTTACCGAACTCATTCGCCTCCACGAAAATTGATGACAGTGCTAACTCGCGTACAGGCCGCTCCGGATAACCCTCGATGAAGAACGCGCGTGAAAAAGGCTGACTGGCTGAACGGCGGGCAGTGATATTTTCCAGCGTCACATGGCTTACCTCCGTGAGGCCAGCCTCTCCTTCGACACCTTCAGCGAGCTTGCGCCAGTGTTCGGGCTTCCCCGAAAGATCATCTTTGGCGGCGTAGCTGTACTGCGGAAACCAGTTTAGCTGGATAAGAACCGGGAAGCGCACGTCGACCAGCTGCAGATCCCGGACGGTGATATTGCGTATAAACCCGCCGCGGTTGCGGGCCGACTTAATGCGAAACCCAACGCCCGTGCCGTTAAAACGGTTCTTCTCGATCGCTACGCGCTCGATACCGCCAGACGTCTCGCTGCCCAGCGTAATGCCGGACCCTTTGTTCAGCGTACAATCGCGAATGATAATGTCTCTGGCGGTGCGTAGCTTTTGCGCGGCTTCAAGACCGCGGCCCGCTTTAATACAAATATTGTCGTCATTGCAGGATACCGTACAGCGCTCAATGCGAACCCGTTCACAGGAGTCTATGTCGATACCGTCAGTGCTCGGCCCCGCCGAATTGGCGATCTGAACCCCAGCGACCTGGACATCTCGTGAATAACACAGGTGCACATTCCAGAAGCCTGACTCACGGCTGGTGAAATCCTGGAGGGTAATATTGTCGCTTTCGTAGACCAGAATATTACGCGGACGCTGGCAGTCATAATCCACGACCCAGCGCAGGCCTTTGGCACTGTATTCCCCCACCATACCGCCTTGCTCATCGTCCCCCCAGAAGCGCTGCCACCACGTCAGGCCCTGCCCGTCGATGACGCCGGGACCGGTTATGTTAACGTTCTGGCAGTTGATCATATTGATGATTGCCGCGGGCCATCGCATATCGATGCCGGCAACGCGGGTATCGATCGTCGGGTAATCGCTGAGGTCCTGACTGCCGATCAGCTGCGCGTCGGCCTCAAGATGCAGCGTAATGCCACTTTTCAAAAAGAGTGAGCCGGTAAGAAAACGCCCTGCGGGGATAACCACCCTGTCACCGGGCCGGGCGGCGGAAATTGCCTCCTGAAGCGCAGTCGTCGATGGCCGTTGAGCTGTCGGATCGGCGCCATATTCGCAAACAGTAATGTCAGTCATGATAGGTCCTGATTTTAGACAAATCATGAGTATATGAAGCGATGCGCAGGATAACCTTTATCTCATCGACACGATGCCGCTGCGGATGGCAATACCACCGTGGTACGCGTGCGTTATGACTCAGACGTTTTCACTACCGAAACACCCTTCTCTTCTATGGCGCGTATCCAGGCAGCGTCGGTGTCCTTTTCAACAACAAGCGTATTCACCAGCGAAAGATCGCCAATGGCAAAGGACGATGCGGTATTAATTTTTTCAGGTGATGCCAGAACGATGGTTTCAGCCGCTCTGCCGGAAAATGCACGTTTGATACACGCTTCTTCAAAATCGCCCGTGGTCAGCCCTGCTTCTGGGTGGATGCCGGTGACGCCCATAAAGAAGAGATCGGCATGAATTTTTTCGATTCCCTCAATCGCTGCCGCTCCCACTGTGACAATGGAGTGTTTGTACAGCCGGCCACCGATAAGGATCACCTCAATGGAAGGATGCTCAACCAGCCCAATAGCAATGCTCGGGCTGTGCGTAACCACGGTGATGGGTAAATCTGGAGGCAAGAACCTTATAAGCTCGGACGTTGTCGTGCCACCGTCGATAATGACCACCTGACCTGCAGAAATCAGCTGGGCGCCTTTACGCGCCACCTTTTTCTTGGCATCCATTTTTACCGATTTGCGCTCGGCAAACGGGGCAATCGCCGTAGAAGACGGCAGCGCCCCGCCGTGTACCCGCTGTAGGCGCCCTTCTGCCGCCAGCTCACGTAAATCACGACGGATCGTATCCTCAGACACGGTAAAGAGAACGCTGAGCGCTTTCGACTGGACCTGACCTTCCGCCTCGAGTTTTTCGAGGATTAACTGCTTGCGCTGGCTGGTGAGCATCATGGATTCCCGATGTTGCATGTTTTATCTTGAATGCGCACGATAATGCTGTTTATGATAATCACTCTACGTAAGGAGGAACAAACGTGCAATCGAAACGCGCAGATATACGCATCATCGCGAGTGAAACGCTGTCGGATAACTGGTACATCCTCAAAAAATACACCTTCGATCAGCGTCATCGCGATGGTGAATGGCAGCGGCAGGACCGTGAGGTTTACGACCGGGGCAACGGAGCCACAATCCTTCTGTATAACCGCGATAAAAAAACGGTGATCCTGACCCGCCAGTTCCGCTTCCCGGTATTTATCAACGGTCATGAGGATGACCTCATTGAAGCCGCCGCCGGTCTGCTGGACAACATGGAGCCTGAAAGCCGCATTAAAGCAGAAGCAGAAGAAGAAACCGGCTTTAGGGTAACGCACGTTCAAAAGATATTCGAAGCCTACATGAGCCCGGGCTCCGTTACGGAGAAGCTCTATTTTTATGTTGCAGAGTACCATCCGCAGGATCGGTTACACGCGGGGGGCGGAATCAAGTCTGAAGGTGAAAATATCACCGTACTGGAAATGACGCTGGAAGAGGCATTGCAGGGAATTGAAGCGGGCAAAATCGTTGACGGAAAGACCATTATGCTGCTTTACCACGTCGCCCTTAAGGGCATTATGTAGTATTCACGTTCGCAGAGATCTGCCGCGGCGCAGGTGTCTGCCTGTGCTATTCTTGGGGAGTATTCAAACGGAGACGCACTATGGCCGACTGGAACCCTTCGCTATACCTGCAGTACGGTGCTGAACGAACGCGCCCTGCCGTTGAACTGCTTGCCAGAGTCACGCTGGACGAGCCCGCCGCCATCGTTGATTTAGGCTGCGGGCCGGCCAACAGCACCGCCCTCTTAAAGCAACGCTGGCCTTCCGCACACATTACCGGCGTGGATAATTCCCCGGCGATGCTGGCGGAAGCGCGTAGCAATTTGCCTGACTGCAGCTTTGTTGAAGCGGATATTCGCCACTACAGGCCGGGCCGCCCGCTGGATCTGATTTATGCCAACGCCTCGCTTCAGTGGCTCCCCGACCATTACGACCTGCTGCCTCATCTTGTCTCTTTGCTGACGATACGGGGCGTTCTGGCGATCCAGATGCCTGATAACTGGATGGAACCCACGCACGTTTCCATGCGCGAGGTGGCTTATGAGCAGGGCTATCCCGATCGGGGCCGCGAGCCGTTGCCAGGCGTGCATGCCTATTACGATATTCTTACGGATGCAGGATGCGACGTGGATATCTGGCGGACAACCTATTTCCACATAATGCGTTCACACCAGGCGATTATTGACTGGGTGAGCGCCACGGGGCTGCGGCCATGGCTGAAGGAACTAAACCAAAGCGAGCAAGAGGCTTATCTGAGGCGGTATCATGAGCTGCTTGAAGAGCAGTATCCGCTCCAGGAAAACGGGCAGATACTGCTGGCATTTCCACGGCTGTTCATCGTCGCTAAACGTCAGCCCTGAGCGGTTCTTTAATAAGTATCAGGAGCGTGCCTCTTTAAGCAGCTGTTGAATGACCTTTTCCTGCTGGTCGTCATTTCCTTCGCCAAACGAGGTATAGCGCAGCTGCCCTTTTGCATCGAAAAAGTAATGTGCAGGCCAGTACTGGTTACCAAATGCATTCCAGATCCGATAGTTGTTATCCGTCACAACCCGATAGGGCAACTGCCATTTGTTCACCGCATTTTTTACCGACGAAATCGGTTTTTCCCAGGGATATTCCGGCGTGTGGACACCGATGACCACAAGGCCCTGTGGCTGGTACTTATTCGCCCATTCACGCACGTGCGGGAGCGTGTGCTGGCAGTTGATACAGTCCCAGGTCCAGAAGTCGATCAGCACCACCTTGCCCCGCAGGGACTCAGACGTGACAGGGTCACCGTTTATCCAGCCGGTACCTCCGCTTAATGACGGCAGCTGACTGCGGGGCACGGGCATCTCCACCGGCTGGAGCTTCACCGAAGGCGCAGCCGGTTGCGTCAGGCTCAGCAGCGTATTTTCCAGCCTGTCCGCCACGCCGTTGGCCCCTTTTACTGCCGACGTCATGCCCGTAGCGTTAAACACCACCGCTGCCAGCATCATAACCCCCGCGCCCTGACGCAGCCTTGCCATGAGCGCAGACTTCGCGCGCAGGGGTGCCATCAGCGCTTTGCCTCCCATGATAAGCAGGCCCAGCATCAGGGCACATCCGCTGCCGTAGGCGGCCAGCAGCGCCCCCGTGGCGATAGCCGAGTGCCCGGAAATATTGATGCTGAAAATGGCGCCCAGTATTGGGCCCGCGCACGGCGACCAAAGCAATCCGACGGCCAGTCCCGCCAGGAAGGCAGAGCCCATGCCGCGCGTTTGCCCGCTTCGGGTATTCAGGATATTGCCCGCGCTGACCGCAGGCCCCGCAATGCGCTGGGCGAAGGGAGGAAAAATAAGCGCCAGCGCGGCAATCGCCAGAATGGTAAGCGCCACCCAACGCCCTATTATCGTGGCGCTGGCGATCCACTCGCTGGCAACCGTGACGACCATGGCTACCAGCGTGAACATCACAATCATACCGACCAGGAGCGCCAGTATATGTCGCCGCTGGCCCTGAAAGCCGGCAAACAGCAGGGGAATAACGGGAAGCGTGCACGGGCTAAGCAGGCTTATCATCCCGCCTAAAAACGCGATTATTAAAAACATATTGACCTCACATGACAAGTTACCTGCGAAGCTGCAGTAAGGTCATTTCAACGCGCGGATATGTTCAGGATATGTGCAAAACGGGGTGTTTTGTCTGCCTGCGTATCGACACGGCAGGCAGATACAAAACCGTACAATCAGCGGCGCGGTAAGGTGATGGACACGTCCAGACCGCCTTCGGTACGGTTAGCCAGATGCAGCTTACCCTCAAGCTGTACGGTCAGCTGCGCCGCGATCGCCAGGCCAAGCCCTGTGCCCCCGGTATCCCGGTTGCGTGACGTTTCAACCCTATAGAACGGCTGCAGGACGGCGTCAAGTTCGGCCTCGGGTATGCCCGGCCCACCGTCAATAATATGAATAACGACCTGCTCGGGATCGACCTCCTCAATCTCAATGATGGCGTAATCCCCAAACTTAAGCGCGTTATCCAGCAGGTTTGTCATCACCCGGCGGAGCGCCTGCGGACGAGTGACGATGGGCAATCGTGCTTCACCTGCCTGAAACTGCACGTTTTTACCAATATCCTGATAATCACAGGCAATGCTGTTTACCCAGGCGTTTAGCTCCATCCTGAGCGGCGTCTCTTCAAGGGATTCTGATGACCGGGCATAGGCAATGCCCTCGCGTACGAGACGCGACATGTTGTCCAGGTCGTTCATCAGCTTGTCGCGCAGTTCGGGGTGATCCGCCATTTCGACGCGCAGCTTCATCCGGGTGATTGGGGTTTGCAGGTCGTGAGAAATCGAGGCCAGGATCTGGGCGCGCTCGCGAAGATAAGACTGGATACGCGACTGCATGGCGTTGAAGGCGTGCGCTGCCCGCTGAACCTCTACGGGCCCCTGCTCCGTCATCGGCGTATTTGCCGCCGGGTCAAGCGAGTCCACCGCGCGGGTAAACAGCGAAAAGGGTCGTACCACCTGACGAACGGCAATCCATGAACAGGCCGCTACGAGCAGCAGCTGCAGGACAAGCACAACCGGCAACCAGCTGGCGACGGGCGGCATGCGGGGGATCAGATCGATGGTTAACAGCGCGCCGTCGCTCAGGGTGAGATGGGCCTGAATATGGGAAAAGGGTCCGGGAACGGCGGTAAAGCTGAGAGGATAATCTCCCGAGAGCGTCTCTTTCAGGGTGCGGATTGCATCCTGAGAGCGCTTATCCTTCGGCGCCGCCCCCGGCTCGCCGGGACCAAGAATGTAACGGTAGTTGCCCCGATCCAGACGCCCCAGCCAGGCCGCGCGCTCTTTCGCCGGCAGCCTGTCGAGGATCGCCACGCTGGTCGCGACATCGTACTCCAGATTGCCTAGCATCACCGTACGGGCGCTGCGCATCCGCTCGACCATCACCAGCGTCAGGCTAAGCGCATTTGCCAGCAATAGCCCAAGAAGCACGATGATCAGCAGCCGGGCCAGCAACGAACGGGGCCAGAGCGTCATTCATTGGCCTCTTTTATCGTGACAGGCATGGTGAATACGTAACCTTCGCTGCGCACGGTCTTAATATAGGCAGGCGTGCGCGCATCTTCGTTCAGACGCTGGCGGACGCGGCTCACCAGCAGATCGATTGAGCGTTCAAACAGCTCGGCATCGCGGCCCTGCGTCAGGTTGAGTAGCTGATCCCGCGTCAGAACGCGCTGAGGATGATCGAGAAAGACGCGCAACAGCCGGTACTCCGCCCCGCTCAGCGCCACGATCGTCCCTTCGCCGTCTATTAAATGACGCGCCACGGTGTCCAGCTGCCATTCACCGAAGCTTACCAGCCGCCCGGCTTCCGTTACCTGAAGATTAGGCGGCATCGTGCGAAAACGTCGCAAAATAGCCTTGATACGTGCGAGCAGCTCGCGGGCAACAAACGGTTTGACCACGTAATCGTCTGCGCCCATCTCCAGGCCCAGGATGCGATCGGTATCTTCGTTACGCGCCGTCAGCATCAGGATCGGCAGATCTTTATGCTTGCCGCTGCGTAGCTGTCGGCACAGCGTAAGCCCGTCATCGCCCGGCATCATCACGTCCAGCACCACAAGGTCGATATGCTGTTTGTCGAGCACGGCGCGCATCTCTTTGCCGTTTGCCGCCCCGGACGCGTGATAGCCGGACTTGATGAGATAGTCGACAACCAGTTCACGGATATCCCTGTCGTCATCGACGACAAGGATATGATCAATATGCTCCACCGGACTCTCCTGAATGAGGGGTAACGTATTGAAAATAGCACATTTCAGAGTTTATCAGCGTCGATAACCGCTTTGACAAAGTCCTGAGGATCTTCCTGCGGCGGGTTATGTCCGACGGTAGCCCCAAAGGTGCGATGTTCATATTTGCCGGTGAACTTACTCGCATACGCCTGCGGCGCAGGATGCGGTGCCCCGTTGTTTCCGCCTTCGATAGTGATGGTCGGAACGCTGATGTTCGGCAGCGTGGCCAGTTTCTGCTCGTAGCGGTCGTATTTGCGTTCCCCTTTTTCCAGACCTAAACGCCAGCGGTAGTTGCTGAGCGTGACCGCAACGTGATCCGGATTATCCAGCGATTTGGCGCTGGCGTTAAAGGTAGCGTCGGTGAATTTCCAGTCCGGCGACGCCTGGGACCAGATCAGGCGGGCAAAATCATGGGTATTTTTAGCATAGCCTTCAGCACCGCGCGGGGTGGCAAAATAGAACTGATACCACCACTGCAACTCCGCTTTCGGCGGCAGCGGCTGTTTGCCAATGTCCTGGCTGCCGATCAGATAACCGCTTACCGAGACCAGCGATTTTACGCGCTCAGGCCAGAGCGCCGCGACGATGTCCGCGGTGCGTGCCCCCCAGTCGTACCCCGCGAAAACGGCCTGCTTAATATTGAGGGCATCCATCAGGTTAACGATATCTTTCGCCATGGCTGAGGGCTGACCGTTGCGCGGCGTTTTGGCAGAGAGGAACCGCGTGGTGCCGTACCCGCGAAGCGAAGGAACGATGACGCGATAGCCTTTAGCCGCCAGCGCGGGTGCGACGTCGGCGTAGCTGTGAATATCATACGGCCAGCCGTGAAGCAGAATCACCGGCTGTCCATTTTTCGGCCCGAAATCGACATACCCGACGCTGAGATCGCCGGCGTTAATCTGCTGAGGTTGAGTAAACGCTGCGGCGTAGTCGGCGCCGGCTGCTTCGGCCTGACATGACATCACGGTACCGAGAGAAACGGTTAAAGCCAGAGCTGAGTATGCAAGTTTGCTAAACATGGTGTTATCTCCGATTGGGTTTAAATCACGGGGATATAACACCATTTATTTGTATAGCGGATATGTGCGAAAAGGTCTTTATTGTATGCCCGTGTAGGTATCCGGAAACTCGATACACTGTGATACAAACGCAGGCGATTAAGCCTGGGTTACAAATCAAGCGCCATTGCAAAACAGCGTAGTTTCGCACCGGCCATGCGGGAATCATGTTCATTTTCACCCAGCGTGACGAACCCTTGCTTCTGATAAAAAGCGTGAGCGTTGGGTGTTGCATCAAGCATTAGTCGCGTAATACCGCGGGCCTGAGCCTCTTGTTTCAGTGCTTCCATAATCTGCGTCGCCAGCCCCTTTCCTCCGGCCTCCGGCAAGGTGAATATCGCCTCTATGCAATGGGTTTTAAGATCCAGATAGCCGGTAGCGGCTATGTCGCCGTTTACATCTTCGACCACGTAAAAGGGATTTTCGATCACCATCTGGCGATAGTGTTCCGGCATTTTCTCGGGCGTCCAGCGCGTAATGACGTCCGCGTCGTAGCTGGCTTTGCAGCCATATCGGATTGCCTGGTTGCGAACGTTCCAGAGTATTTCCGCCTCATGGGGTTCAGCCCGTCTTAACGTCATTGGCACCTCCGCAAATTTAAGTAGTGATGAAATCAAAGAGAGTGTGTTAAAGATAAAAAATACCAGAAGGCCAACAAAAACATAACGCTTAAATAAGGAGATCGCGGATGGCTTTACCGACGCTGGAGACAGAACGTTTGCTGCTAAAACCGCTGGTTGCCGGGGATGCGGTACCGATCCAGAGGCTGTATCCTCGCTGGGAAATTGTGCGCTACATGGTCTCCTCCGTGCCCTGGCCCTACCCTGAAAACGGCGCGGAGAACTATGTGAACAACGTGGCGCTGCCGGATATGGAAAAAGGCATCGCCTGGTTCTGGAGCATCCGCCGTCGCGAAACGCCGGATGAACTGATGGGGATTATCTGCCTGTATGACGTGGAAGATAACAACCGTGGATTCTGGCTGGCACCTGAGTATCAGGGCCGGGGATATATGCGTGAAGCCAGCATTGCCGCCACGGATTATTGGTTCAATACGCTGAATAAGCCAGTGCTGCGCGCGCCGAAAGCGGCCTGCAACAGCCGCTCCCGGCGTATTTCAGCCAGTAGCGGCATGCGGCTAATCAGAACGGAAAAGAAAGCGTATGTCAGCGGACTGCTGGACTCGGAGCTGTGGGAGATCACCCGCGAAGAGTGGAACGCCCGTCACGTCAGCTGATAGTACTTATCCGGGAATCGTCTTTCGGGAATGTTTTCTTCGTCGTTCATCTGCAGCAGATCGCGCTCCATCATGTTGCAGATGGCGTCCAGCGGCAGGTCGTTATCTTCCGTACCAAACGGATCTTCCAGCTCTTCTGCCAGCGTATCCAGCGAGATAAAGGTATACGAAATCAGCGCTGAGACAAACGGCGTCATGTAGTGCAGGTCAACAACCAGCGCAAACGGCAGCATGATGCAGAACAGGTATACCGTCCGGTGCAGGATCAGCGTGTAGGCAAACGGCACGGGGGTTGTGGCAATACGCTCACAGCCGGAAAGAACAATCGACATATCATTAAGACGATTGTTCAGGCTGTGAAACAGGATGTCTGAAAGCTGTCCGTTTCGGCGGCGCACGGCCAGCCACTCCCCCATGATCAGTAAAATGCGATTCGCTGGCGAATTAGCGCCCATGACCTTGTGCAGATCGTCCGCGGTGAGATAAGGAGAGAGCTGTTCAGCATTGGTTTCACGACGCAGCGTCATGCGCAGACAGTTTGCAAAGGCAATCTGCAGTCGAACAAACTCCCCCAGATGCTTATCGTCCGGTAAGGTATTTTTTACCTCGCGAAACAGAGAGCGTGCCGCTATCATCAGTTGCCCCCAAAGCTGGCGAGCTTCGACGTAGCGCGAGTAGCAGGCGTTGTTTCTGAAGCCGAGAAATATCGCGATTGCCACGCCGAGGATGCTAAACGGGGCGACGGTAAATTTGATGCCAAGCGAGGTGTACCATGGCAGCATCAGAATAACGGCGATAGATAGCAGGAAGTTAAGCAGCAGCCGGGTATAAATTTTGGGTAATACCGAACCGTGCCAGACGAAAATCAGTTGTAACCAGTGCTGTTGAGGACGAACAATCATAGTCAGTTTCAGGCAAGTAAAGAGCGTGGCTATTAAACGTGATCCCCATCACGGTTGCAAGCTTGTTAACAGGCCATTGCATTTTCTGTCCTGGCTGGCCTAAACCGCACGGTGCTGCAGGCTATTTTTAAAAACGGGGTAAATAGTATGTTGTAACTAATATTATGTTATTAAAAACCCGGCCTGAGCCGGGCAATGTTGTTAGCAGAGCGGTTTAACCGCGGCACGCATACCCTGCTGCAGAATCGCATCAAGATCCCGCGTAACCTGTTCTACCAATCCGGTAACCTGAGTGAGATCGTTTTCCCAATGCTCGGCCACGCTCAGCACCGACGTCACCAGCTCGCGGGTGCTAATCTGCCTGTCGTGATGCTGGGTCCACAGCTGTTGGTAACGCTCAATCCAGTGAGCATCGTCCTGCACCGGATAGCTTTCGCCGTTACGCTCGCCGCGATAAAACGCAATCAGCGCAGCCAGGGCAAACGTCAGGCGTGACGGCAGTTTACCGGATGCCTTCTGCCCCGCCAGCAGCTGCGGCAGAATGCGCGTGCGGTACTTGGTCATCCCGTTGAGGGCAATCGACAGCAGCTGATGCTTGATGTACGGGTTACGGAAGCGTCCCGTAACCGCACTGGCAAAGGACTCCAGCTCATCACGCGGGAGATCCAGCACGGGGATAATTTCCTCGTAAATCGCTTTTTCGACAAACGCACACACGTCTTTATCGTTCATCGCTTCGCCGACCGTATCGAGGCCCGCCTGAAACGCGACGGGCACCAGCGCCGTGTGCGCACCGTTCAGAATCGCCACCTTACGCTCTTTGTACGGCTTAATGTCATCAACAATCAGCACGTTCAGCGGGAGTTTATCCAGGCGCAGCTCGCTGGCGAGGGATTTAGGCCCCTGGATCACGAACAGATAGAAGTGCTCGGCGGTATCAAGGAAGGCATCGTGATAGCCCAGCTCGCTCTCGAGCGCAGCCACTTCGTCACGCGGATAGCCGGTAACAATACGGTCGACCAGGGTCGAGCAGAAGCTATTGGCATCGTTGAGCCACTGGGTAAAGGCCGCAGGCAGCGCCCACTCCTGGGCATAACGCAGCACAAGCTGACGCAGCGCATCGCCGTTGTAGTCAATCAGCTCGCAGGGAATGACGATCCAGCCTTTATCCGCTGCGCCGTTGAAATGGGTAAAGCGCTCAAACAGCAGTCGCGTCAGCTTCGCCGGATAGCTCACTGCGGGCGCGTCGTCGAATTTGTCGTTGGCGTGATAGCTGATGCCCGCTTCGGTCGTGTTTGAAAAGACAAAGCGCATCTCCGGATTGTGGGCAAGTTTAAGAAACTCGTCGTATTGGTCGTAAACGCTGATTTCGCGGTTAACGGAGCGGATAAGACGCGCATCGCTGACCGCCTCGCCCTTCCCGTTCAAACCGCGAATAATCGTGGTATACAGGCCATCCTGGGTGCTCAGGGACGGCGGGAAGTCGCTCTGGATCGGGCGCACTATCACCACGCCAGAGTTCAGATCGGTATGTTCGTTTAGCAGATCGATTTGCCAGTCGACGAACGCGCGCAGGAAGTTGCCTTCACCAAACTGAATGATGCGTTCTGGGTAGAGAGCTCCGGGGAAATCACGACGGTTGAGTGTGTTCACGGTGGGGTCCTTTAATGATTAGTCATACAGCCTGATAAGATTGGTGTAATAACTTATCAAACATTTCGACCAGGAACCCCTGTTTCGATCAATTCATGACGTAATTGTAAAAAATAATCATAAGAACTTATAGAAGACGGACGTGGCCGTCATTTCTCCGTCCGGCATTAGCGCATAGCGCGGGATCTCCCCGACCTTTTGCCAGCCGGCACGGTGGTAAAAACGTTCCGCACCGCTCCCTGTTGACGTGTCGAGCACCAGTACAGAAATCCCCCTGGCGCGGGCCTCAGCTTCAAGCGCTTCCATCAGCGCCATTGCGGCCCCTTTGCGACGCGCTTTTTCATGCACCAGCAGTTTCGCCACGTCCGCGCGGTGCGGTTGGTTCTCTGGCAGATCGGTGATCAACTGTACCGTACTGATAAGCCCGTCCTGCGGGTCGAGGCAGCCGAGCACAGCGCGCTCGCTGCGCCCGACGCTGCGGGCGATACCGAGCCAGAAGGTGCGCGCCTTTTCCAGGCTGAAGGGCAGCATAAAGCTGACGGATGCGCCGCCGTTGACGCAGTTTTCGAGTACGGCGGCCAGCGCATCAAGGTGTGTGAGTATCTCTTCCCGGGAGAGGGTTTTAACGTGCAGTGAGGACATCGTTGTTTTTCCTTACGTAGAATGCCCTCACTTTGCATTTAACATTTTTGCAACGCAACTACATCGGACATAGGGTTTTGTTATGTCACTTTGCATGCTGACGCTGTTGCTTCATGGCATACATTTTTTCATCGGCCTCTTTCAGCCACTGCTGGATGTCGTTGCCATTATGATCGAATTCACTCAGCCCCCACGAAAACGCTAAGGCCCACGGATGCAGCCTGCGCGCGTTGTACGCTTCTACCTGCTCGGCCAGATGCTGCATGGCGATCCAGGCACCCTGCTCATCCGTATCGGCAAAGAGCACGGCAAACTCGTCACCGCCAAAGCGCACCAGCAGATCCGCCTCGCGGAACGACTTCCGCATAATGCCCGCCATGGCCTTCAGCGCATTATCGCCCTCTTCATGGCCGTAGCGATCGTTAATGGCCTTGAAATGATCCAGATCCAGCCAGCCCAGGGTTAACGGCTCGGCCCGGCGCTGTGCCACCGAAAGCGTAAAGCGAACAAACTGGTTAAACCCGCGGCGGTTAAACAGCCCGGTGAGTTCATCGGTGGTTGCCGCGCTCACCGCGGCAAATTCGTCTTCCACCAGCGCCCCAAGGTCATCTAAAACCGCAAGATCCCCCTCCGTAAACGCGCGTGGTGCATAATCTATAAGGCACAGCGACCCTACGCTCGCGCCATCCCTTAATCGCAGCGGAATACCGGCGTAAAAACGGATCCCCGGCTGACCCACCACCAGCGGATTATCAACAAAACGGGGGTCCTGTTGTGTGTCGTGGACCACCAGCGGATTCTGGCTCAGGATCACATGGCCACAAAATGAGATATTGCGGGGAACGGTGTCGGGCGCGTCGCCGTCAGCTGATTTGATCACCAGCGAATGTTCTTCTACCAGATTGACCATCGCCAGAGGAACCCCGAAAAAGCGCTTTGCCAGGCGAGTCAGTCGATCGAACGCCGGTGAGCGCTCAATCTCCAGCAGCCCGGACTCGCGCAGCGAGTTCAGACGGTCCATTTCGTTTTCAGGGGTTGCAGGTGTTTTCATAACGTCTCCTGACGCATAGCTCTACTAAAAGCGTAGCTTAAACAGAGACATTTTCAGTGTGCGAATATTCTGTTCTTACCATCCCGCTTGGCGCGATACAGGGCGTCATCTGCCGCCTGCAGCCAGTCGGTTACGCTTGCCATTTCACGCGTGGCGCTGGCGATGCCAATGCTGAGCGTACAGCGCACAGCCTCCTGCGCCACCTCCTCCATCACCGCAGTCGCGTCCATAATGCGCGTTGCGACGATATGGGCCTCTTCAATGGAGGTATTGGGCAGCAAAATCACGAACTCATCGCCGCCCAGCCGCGCCGGGGTATCCGCCGGGCGCGTTGCCAGATGCAAAATTTGCGACACGGTCGCCAGCATCGTATCCCCCACTTTATGCCCAAACCGATCGTTAACCTCTTTGAAATTGTCGATATCAATAAACATCAGGACGGACTCGCGGCACGTCTGACGCAGTTTCTTCAGCTCATGGTCAATGCGCTTTTCCAGCAGCCGACGATTGGCGATGTCCAGCAGCGGGTCCATCATGGCAATCCGCTCAAGCTCCCGACTCTTGATGCGCAAACGGAGCGCGATGCTGTCCGTCAGCACGCTCAGGGCAATAAGATAAATGGCGATCAGCGGAAGCGTCGCAAACATCGTGCGCTGCGTGACGACGGTATCCACCGCCATTCCCTGCGTTAGCCAGGCTGCGAGAAAAACGCCAAGCATCAGTGCCCCCGCCTTTTTCATCAGCGTATAGCCGCCCGCGGCGAGCCTGTCGGCAAGCAGGATAGTGGCAATAACCACTGAAGGCAGAGGATTAACCGCCATCATGGCGATCCAGAAACCCCCTGCGCCGGCATCGAGCACCAGATTTTGGTGTTCTGTGGCCAGCGGAATGGCAGATTTACGCGCGCGTTGCCATGCAAGCGTGGGCCAGATAAAGGCGTTGATACCCAGCAGAATCATAAGCCAGGCGGAACGTTGATGTTCAATCAGGACGGAGAGGATGGGAATGAAGCAGAGCAGCGTACCGAGAATACGCATCAGGTACATGCGTGTGACAAACCGACTGCCTGGCGCGCGAGGTTTTTTACTCAGCCTGTCAATTCCATTCATTCTGCGATTTTTCCGATATATTTCTCTCGGTATCTTATTGAGCTTAAAAATACGTAGCAAGCAATTTATCAGCTTATCGTTAACATCAATGCCGCATTCTGCCTGGCGTGGTTACGTTTACACCCGTCAGGCTTCACTTTCGGGCGTGGCGGCGACCGGTTCGCCTGTCAAACGGGCACTGGTACGATTTCGCCCTGCTTTTTTCGAACGATAGAGATAGTCATCCGCTTCGGCCATCAGCCTGTTAAAAACCTCGGTCAGCTGCCAGGAGCCCGCCCTTCCGCTTCCAAGGCCAATGCTCACCGTCAGAAACAGCGTTTGCTGCCGCCAGATAAAAGGATGATTAGCGATCGTGACTCTTATACGTTCCGCCAGATTGAAACCGTGTTCGGCATCCCCGGTATTCACGACAACCGCGAACTCTTCGCCCCCCATACGCGCGACCAGCCCGTCCTCACCCACGACCTGCTGAACCTGGCGGGCAAAGGTCGCGAGCACGCGATCGCCACACTCGTGCCCGTAGTTGTCGTTAATGCTCTTAAAATAATCAATATCTAAGAGCATCACCGTCAGGAACCGAGAATGGCGGTGGCGCTCTTCTTGCTTAAGCGCTTCGTAAAGCCCGGAACGGGAATAGACGTGGGTCAGAAAATCAAAATCCGCCCGCAGGGAAACCTGCTGGATAAGAGAATTGATCGCCGCCACGCTGACGGAAACCATGATCGGGCAGATTGCCATCGTGGCGATGCCAAGCCGCGCCGAGAACATCATCGGTGTCGACAGCGGTGCGGCGACGGCAATATTGATAATGGAATTAGCGACCAGGACGATCTCCACGGCACCCGTGACAAACGTCAGCAGGCAGGTGGCCGGTAAAGAGTAGCGCACCGCGCACCAGATAAGCGCAGGCAGCGGGAAGGCCAGGCTCCCCGCACCGCCAATCACCACGGATGCCAAAACGGAAACCACCAGGGCCAGCACGGGTAACAGCTGTTCAACGCGTATCCGAATCTGCCGCGTCGGCATTTTTACGGTCAGCATACACGGCACAATGAGCACACCCGTTGAAAACTGCTCGCTGAACCAGTCGGCATACAGCGGCCAGAAGGTTTGGCTATCAATACCGACCGATCCCACCGCTCCCAGCAGGGCGCACAGCAGTGCGGCAATCAGACAGTAGTTAAACAGCCGCAGGGCGTTAAGGGGATCGGGGGTTTTCTTCATCAGCCGTTTATCGCGTATGACCAGCAGCGCGACCACCACGATAAACACCATATTCGACAGGTTAATCACCAGCGAGGCCGCACCCCAGCGGGTGGTCAACGCGTCGTACACCAGCATAGCGACGTAACACACCGCATAGTAATGCAGGCGATTAAGATAGGCGTAGCGGGCGAATATCCCGGCCATGACGCCGTTCAGCGGCCAGAAGAGGGATAGCGCTTCCACCAGGCGTAGCTCCGCGCCAACAAAGTAGAACAGCGTGGTGAGAACAAAGATAGCCGCAGCATTCTGCAGCGGGCCGTCTGGTCGAAAAAGCCTGAGGGTGGAAATCGCAGAACGCATTAAATATCAATCCATATAATTACGCGTGGCAATTATTTGCGGTTGTCAGCATGTGTGTGGGGATCATTCAACATGCATCTATAACACATATACAACAGGATCATAACTCGTCAAATTTAGGGGTTCATTTGCATCACCAGCCAGTGGTGAATGACGCCAACTATATAATGCTGCTGCTCCCCGCTGAGCTGAACACCCTGAGGAATGTTATGCCATTTCGCCAGGCACCCGCGACAGCAGGTGGCGGTCGCATGCTGGGCGATAAAGACCGGATGCCCGCGCATCGGCGTTTGCTTTCCGTCGTTAGCGGGATGCGCGGGTGCAAGACGTTTTGCAATAAAATCGGCGGCGTGCCGATCGATGGTTTCGGCACCCTTGTCCCAACAGTATTGCCGTTCTTTGTCGCCCAGGCGAAAGCGCGACCGAAAAGGTGAACGCGCCAGGCGAGAAAAAAGGGGTTCCAGCGTCGTCATCAGTAAACGGATCGCCCCAGGCGCTGGGTCAGTCTTTCCAGAACCGCCACGCCGGCAAGTGAATTTCCCGTTTCATCCAGTTCCGGGCTCCACACGGCTATCGCCATCTCATGCGGGACAATGGCAACCACCCCGCCGCCTACGCCTGATTTCGCGGGCAGCCCGACGCGCCAGGCAAACTCCCCGGCGTTCTGATACATCCCGCTGGTCGCCATCAGCGCGTTCACCTGACGCGCCTGCATCGGAGTAACAACCTCCTGATCAAGATGCGGGGCATGGCCCTGATGCGCCAGGAAAAGAAACGTCTGGGCCAGTTCGACACAGTTCATCTTCAGGGCACAGTAATGGAAGTAATTTTGCAGAACGGTCGCCACGTCGTTGTGGAAATTGCCGAAGGACTTCATGAGCCAGGCGATGGCCGCGTTGCGGGCGGAGTGTTCAAACTCCGAGCGGGCCATGACCGGATCGTAGGCAATATCCGATATGCCGGAAAGCTGGCGCACGATTTCGAGCATCCGCTGGCGAGGCGCGCTTAGGCGGCTTTGCAGCATATCGCACACCACCAGCGCCCCGGCATTGATAAAGGGATTACGCGGTTTGCCCTGCTCCATTTCGAGCTGAAGCAGCGAATTGAAGGGCTGGCCTGACGGATCTTTCCCGACCCGCTGCCAGATCTCCTCTTCTTCGTACTGACGCATGGCCGCGACCAGGCTCAGCACTTTGGAAATGGACTGAATCGAAAAACGCTCCGTCGCGTCACCGGCCTGAAAACGTTGTCCGTCTACGGTGCAAATGGCAATGCCCAGCTTATTGCCGCTCACCGAGGCGAGTGCCGGAATATAGTCGGCCACCTTCCCTTTTCCGAGTAAGGGACGAACCTGCGCCAGAACCTCGTCCAGCATCTCATTATGGATGACCGCAGCCACTCTTTGCTCCTTGCCCTCAGGCTAAAACGGGCTGCGAGTATAACAGACGCTTATATGTTGCGTCAGGCGCTAAGACGAAAACGGGAAACCGCCTGCAGCAAAAGGTCGGACGCGTTGTGCAGGCGGTCCGATGCCGTCGACGCGTCAGAAACCAGCGCGTCCGTCTGGCGGGAAACCTGATTCAGCGCCTGCAGCCGGCGCGTCATCTGATGAATACTCTCTCCCTGACTCAGGGTGGCGGTTGAGATATCGTTCAGCAAACTGCTTAAATTCGCCACCAGCCCGGTCACCTGCTGCAGATTATCCTCCAGACGGTTCACCGCCTTCGAGCCATCTTCAATCCCCTGCAGCGAGTGGTTAATCAGCTCCTGAATAGTTTGCGTCGAGTGGCTACTCTTTCTGGCAAGCAATCCGACCTCCCGCGCCACCACGGCAAATCCGCGCCCCTGATTTCCGGCATGGGCAGCTTCGATCGCCGCATTCAGCGCCAGAATATTGGTCTGGAACGCCACGCTGTCGATCATCGCCACGATCCCCCGCATTTCAGCGGATCGGCTGACGATCGCCTGCATGGAGTTATTTACGGTAGACATCATTTGATCGCCACCGGCCGCCGCCCGACGCGCCTCATCGGCACGCGTGCTGGCAAGTTTTGCATATCCCGTACTGCCTTCCACATGGGTTTCTAGCGTGGCGATATGGGCCGTTACGTCGTTCAGCTCTTTCGCCTGACGCGCCGACTGCTGGTAGAGCTTTTGGTTACCCTGCTCCAGAGAGCCAATGTTCTCGACCATTGAGGTTGTCGCATTGCTGACCTGGGTCACCAGCTGCTGCAGCCCCTGCTGCATGGTGGAAATACTGGCGCTGAGCTGCCCGATCTCGCGGTTAAAGCGCAGGACGTCCGGCGGCGTACCGGAGAGATCGCCTGCTGCGAGACGATTAATATGCATAATCAGGCGACGCAGCGGTGCGATGACCCATTTCACCATGCCAAACCAGACCGCAACGGCGATCGCCAGCAGAACTATCGGCGCCAACAGGAATAAGCGCTGCAGGCCGGAAAGCCGTTCCATCAGGGACTGCCGCCCCTGAATCGCCCGCTTCTCGCTGAGCTGCTGGTAGCGCGCATAGTTGTCGTTAAAGTCGCTCTCAAACGCCTGGGCCGGCACGGCAAAGAAGGCGTCAATGGCGTTGGTTTTAATCAGCCCTTCCGCCTGCTCTTTTATGGCACCGTAGAAAAGCTGATAGCTCGTGATCAGGGCATCATCTTTGGGGGGATTCAGCGCAAGCCACGCGTTCCATGCCTGCTGCGAGGCGTCCAGCGCCTGCCGCGCTTCATCCATCAGGCTATGCCAGCTTCCTTCGGAGCCGGTCTCTTTATCCTGCATGAAATACACGCCCGAGCGGTTAAGCAGATCGCTTGCGGCGAGCAGAGACACCCGCGCCAGATCCAGCTTGCCCTGCTGCTGATACGCCAGCTGGTTATGCCGTTCATTACGCTGGGCTTCTTTCAGGGAGGCGGTAAGCAGGAACGATGAGGAAAGCTGCAGGGCGGAGAAAAGACCGATAATACAAAAGATGCCGGCCAGCAGGCCAAACTGACGCGGGAGGATGCGCTGCGCAATACGGCGAAAAATTTGCGTTAGGTTCATAATTTTCTTCTGTAACAACACGTTAGACGCGAAGGAGTCTACGAGACGAAAATGACAGAACCATTGCAAAAAAATGACAGCGCGCAGAGAGTGCCGGGCGGCGCCACCGCCCGGCATCACAATCAAACGCGGTCTTTCCACACCGTCTGCACGTTACAGAATTCGTGCAGACCGAAGTGGGACAGCTCGCGACCAAAGCCGCTCTTCTTCACGCCGCCAAAGGCGACGCGCGCATCGCTGGCGCTGTAGCCGTTAATAAACACCCCACCGCACTCCAGCTCGCGCGAGAATCTATCGGCAAGCGCGGCGTCTGCGGTAAAGACCGTGGCAGACAGGCCAAAGTCGCTGTCGTTAGCCAGACGCAGGGCGTGATCCGCGTTTTTTGCTACCGTCACCGCCGCGACCGGGCCAAACAGCTCCTGACGGAACGCCGTCATCTCAGCGGTCACGTTGCCCAGCACGGTTGGCGCGTAATAGTTACCCTCACCCGCCATTTTCTCACCGCCCAGCAGCAGCGTAGCGCCTTCTGCCAGCGTGGCCTGCACCTGCTGATGCAGTTCATCGCGCAGATCGAAGCGCGCCATCGGGCCAATGTAATTTTCTTCCTCGTCCGGTGCGCCCATCCTGAGCGCGGCCACTTCCTCAACGAAGCGCCGGGTAAAGGTATCCGCAATGCCTTCTTCCACAATGAAGCGTTTTGCCGCCGCGCACACCTGCCCGGTGTTTTGATAGCGTCCGGCGACCGCCGCCTTCACGGCCAGATCAAGATCGGCATCGTTCAGCACGATAAACGGATCGGAGCCGCCCAGCTCAAGCACGCATTTTTTCAGCGCTGCGCCCGCCTGAGCGCCAATTGCCGCCCCGGCGCGCACGCTGCCGGTAACGGTAACGGCGGCAATGCGCCGATCGCCTATCGCCTGGCTGACGCCGTCATTGGTGGCGTTTACCCAGCCAAACACGCCCTGCGGGAAGCCGGCATCGATGAAGATCTGCCCAATCAGCTCTGCCGAACCAAGCACGTTCGGGGCATGTTTCAGGAGATAGCTATTCCCGGCCAGCAGGATCGGTACCGCGCCGCGCAGCACCTGCCAGAGGGGGAAGTTCCACGGCATAACCGCCAGTATCGGTCCCATTGGACGATACTCAATGACCGCCCTGTTGTTCTCCACCAGGGTCGGTTCCGCGCCCAGCATCGCGGGTCCTTGCTCAGCGTACCAGTCGCAGAGGCTGGCCGATTTAGCCACTTCAGCACGCGCCTGCAGAATGGGTTTGCCCATTTCGCGAGACATCATCTGCGCCATCTCTTCCGCACGGTTACGCAGCGCGGCCCCAAGGTCACGAAGCTTTTGCGCGCGATGCAGCACGCTTTCGCTTCGCCACTGGCGAAACCCCGCGTCGGCCAGGGCAATCGCACGGTCAACCTCTTCGGCCGTCGCCCATGGATAGGCCGCGAGGACTGCGCCCGTGGCGGGATTAACGGAGAGTGCGTGTGTTTCAGGTGAATGAGTCATTTTGTTCTCCACATGATAAGAGTTGATTCATTGTGGCCCACTCTGCTATTTCTTAAAACTGAATAATACTAACCACCTTATTCACGAATCGAGAATGCCATGGACTTAACCCAGCTTGAAATGTTTAACGCCGTCGCGCTCACCGGCAGCATCACCCAGGCCGCGCAGAAGGTGCATCGCGTGCCGTCAAATCTGACCACCCGCATCCGCCAGCTTGAGGCCGATCTGGGCGTAGCGCTGTTTATTCGCGAAAACCAGCGCCTCAGGCTATCGCCCGCCGGACATAACTTCCTGCGCTACAGCAGGCAGATCCTGGCGCTGGTCGACGAGGCGCGAATGGTGGTCGCAGGCGATGAGCCACAGGGGCTGTTTGCCCTCGGCGCGCTGGAGAGCACCGCAGCGGTGCGTATTCCGGAAAGTCTGGCGCTGTTTAATCAACGCTATCCGCGCATCCAGTTTGCGCTTTCAACCGGACCGTCCGGGACGATGATTGACGGCGTGCTGGAGGGAACCCTGAGCGCTGCGTTTGTGGACGGTCCGCTATCGCACCCGGAGCTGGAGGGGATGCCGGTTTACCGGGAAGAGATGATGCTGGTGACGCCCGCGGGGCATAGGAAAGTAGCCAACGCTATGCAGGTCAGCGGCAGCGATGTCTATGCCTTCCGCGCTAACTGCTCCTACAGGCGGCATCTGGAAAGCTGGTTCTATGCCGACCGGGCCACGCCCGGGCGCATTCATGAAATGGAGTCGTACCACGGCATGCTCGCCTGCGCGATCGCCGGCGCAGGGATTGCGCTCATGCCCCGCTCAATGCTGGAAAGCATGCCGGGGCATCATCAGGTTGAAGCGTGGCCGCTGGCGGAAAACTGGCGCTGGCTGACCACCTGGCTGGTCTGGCGTCGCGGCGCGATGACCCGCCAGCTTGAGGCGTTTATAGCGCTGCTAAACGAACGTCTTCAACCAGCGCCTTCTCCATAAACAGGCTTAGCGGATCTTCACTGTAGGGGGCAAATGCCGTACGCCGTTCATACCCGCTGTTTTCATACAGACGGACGGCGGCATGTTGCTTAATGCCCGTCTCCAGCCGAAGCGTATGGCAATCGCGGCTAAGGGCCTCATCCTCGAGGGCCGCCAGCAGCCGATCCCCCAGCCGTTGGCCGCGATGGGCTGGATCGATATAGACTCGTTTCATTTCGCCGGTGCCGTCGCCGTTAAGCACAACGGCACCGCATCCCACGGCTTTAAGCTGCGGGTCGCGAATAATCATCAGGATTAACGACGCTTGCGGGAGTGCAGACAGATCGAGCAAATGGTTGCTCTCGGCCGGATAGAGTTCGCTCTGGTAGCGGTCGAGGGCCGCTATCAGGCTGAGAATATCGGGATGACGTGCAGACTCAGAGGTAATGGAATACATGGCAGGCTCCTTGTTATTTTCCTTCAACATAGCGCCCGCCACGTCTTCTCACCTCATAGTTTTTGTTTATGACGGCGGCCTACCGGCGAAGGAAGATCTTTCCTTTCAGATACAGCGTCGCCTGGCCGCCAATCAGCACGCGATCGCCCTTCAGCTCGCAGCGCAGATCCCCGCCGCGGTAGGATACCTGGCGAGCGTTAAGTGCCGTTTTGCCCAATTTTTCGCTCCAGTAGGGAATCAGCATGCTGTGGGTTGAACCCGTCACCGGATCTTCGGGCACCCCTTCGCCCGGGCAGAAGAAGCGGCTGACGAAGTCATAGTCATCTCCTGGAGCCGTAACGCAGACCATTTTCCCCAGCGGGATCATCGCCGCGATATCCGGAGTCAGGGCTTCGACCTGCCGCTGGTTTTCCAGCACCACCATGTAGTCACGCCCGACGCGCACCTCCCGGGCCGCCTCAATGCCCAGCGCGCTGAATAGCGCCGACGGTGGATTATCGACAGACTCCGTTGACCAGGCCGGGAAGTTCAGCGTCAGCCAGTCACCGCTGCGTGAAACCGTCAGCTCGCCCACGAAGCGCGTGGAGAACGTGATTTCGGTATGCGGGTAATCAAGGTATTCGAAGATGACGTGGGACGCCGCCAGCGTCGCATGTCCGCACAGGTTGATCTCGTGCAGCGTGGTGAACCAGCGAAGCTCAAACCCGTCGTCAGTGCGAACGAAAAATGCCGTCTCGGACTGGTTATGCTGCTGGGCCATCTTCAGCAGCGTCTCGTCCGGGAGCCACGCTTCAAGCGGACACACGGCGGCGGCGTTGCCGCCAAAGGCTTTATCGCTAAAGGCATCTACCAGATAAAAATCAATTTCCTGCATCGTCTCTACCTCTCTTGTTATACGTCGTTAGCGCAGAAATACTGTGCCTTTCAAATACAGGGCTGCCTGCCCGCTCATCAGCACGCGGTCGCCTTTCAGCTCGCAGCGCACGTCTCCTCCACGCGCCGAAACCTGACGCGCAAGCATAGCCGTTTTGCCCAGCCTCTCGCTCCAGTAGGGAATGAGCATCGTATGTGCCGACCCCGTGACGGGATCTTCCGGAACGGCAACGCCCGGCGAGAAGAAGCGGCTGACAAAATCATATTCGCCCTCTCCCCGCGCGGCGATCGCCACTTTATGATCGCCTGGGGTCATGGCGGAAAAGTTCGGGGCTATCGCCTCAACCTGCGCGCGGTTTTCCAGCACCAGCATCCAGGCGCGGCCTTTACGGGCGTCAACATACTGGCTGATGCCCAGAGCCGCGAGTATTTCCGGCGGCGGCGTCTGTTCCTGCGTTGGACAGGCCGGGAAATCCAGCGTCATCCATTCACCTTCCCGACTCACGGTCAGTCGACCCGAGGCGGTCTCAAAATGGATTCGCGAGTCGGGATAATTAAGCTCGTTGAACAGGACGTATGCTGCTGCCAGCGTGGCGTGGCCGCAGAGATTGACTTCGGTAAGCGTGGTAAACCAGCGAAGCTCAATACCCCCTTTCGTGCAGACGAAAAACGCGGTTTCCGACTGGTTGTGCTGCTGCGCCATTTTAAGTAACGTCTCATCCGGCAGCCACGCTTTCAAGGGGCAAACGGCCGCCGGATTTCCGCCAAACGTGGTATGGCTAAACGCATCGACCAGATAAAAATCAATCTCCTGCATTGTCTTATCGCCTGTTATTGTTGTGTTGTTCTTTATATTCAATGAAAAAAACGCCCTTCGCTACCGCTTTGACAGGGTAAATTTTGAGATCTAAGTCACATAATGGTTGAGTTTTCGCCGTTTCTCGCTTTAAGATCGTCTCCTCATCTTTCAAGCAACGAATCCCAGATATCCCTATGACAACTCAGACTGTTTCCCGCAGGGTCGCGTGGCTACGGGTGGTCACGCTGGCCATTGCCGCGTTTATTTTTAATACCACTGAATTTGTTCCGGTTGGGCTGCTGTCTGACATCGCCGGGAGTTTCCAGATGGAGACGGCTCAGGTGGGCATTATGTTGACCATTTACGCGTGGGTGGTGGCGCTGATGTCGCTGCCGTTTATGCTGCTGACCAGCCAGATGGAGCGGCGCAAGCTGCTGATAGGCCTGTTTGTGGTGTTCATCGCCAGCCATGTGCTGTCGTTTATGGCGTGGAATTTTACGGTGCTGGTCATCAGCCGCGTCGGCATTGCCTTCGCGCACGCGGTGTTCTGGTCGATAACGGCCTCGCTGGCGATACGCCTGGCGCCGGCGGGCAAGCGCGCGCAGGCGCTGAGCCTGATTGCGACCGGTACGGCGCTGGCGATGGTGCTGGGCCTACCGATTGGCCGCATCGTGGGGCAATACTTTGGCTGGCGCACCACCTTCTTCGCTATCGGCATGGGGGCGCTGGTGACGCTGCTGTGCCTGATCAAGCTGCTGCCTAAGCTGCCGAGCGAACATTCCGGCTCGTTGAAAAGCCTGCCGCTGCTGATGCGTCGTCCGGCGCTGATGAGCATTTATTTGCTGACGGTGATTGTGGTGACCGCCCATTACACGGCCTACAGCTACATTGAGCCGTTTGTGCAGGTGGTTGCGGGCTTTAGCGCCAACTTTGCCACCGTCCTGCTGCTGATCCTGGGCGGTGCGGGCATCATCGGCAGCCTTCTGTTTGGCAAGCTGGGAAATCAACATGCTTCAGCGCTGGTCAGCAGTGCCATCGGCCTGTTATTAGCCTGCCTGCTGTTATTGATGCCTGCGGCAGGAAGCGAAAGCCATCTGGCGATCCTGAGCCTGTTCTGGGGCGTGGCGATTATGATTATCGGGCTGGGTATGCAGGTTAAAGTGCTTGCTTTGGCCCCTGACGCAACCGACGTAGCGATGTCGCTATTCTCGGGGATTTTCAATCTCGGGATTGGCGCGGGCGCGCTGGTTGGAAATCAGGTAATACTGCACGTCTCGATGTCGGCGATTGGCTATCTGGGCGCGATTCCGGCGCTTGTGGCGCTGATCTGGTCGGTGCTGATCTTCCGTAAATGGCCGGTGGCGATGGAAGAACATGGCCAGCATGGGTGACGTTGTTTGTGCCGGGTGGCGGCTTCGCCTTACCCGGCCTACGCGACTGCGTTAATAATCTGCTTCCTCATTGCCACCCAAATAACGGAACCTGTCCTCCGTCATTTTAGTCTGGCAATTATAGATGCTGGTTCTGGTAGCAAGCGGCGTGGTAGTTGATGACGCGTCGCTAATTTTTCCACATTTCTTCGCTTTTTCGTCAATTAAGCCTTTTCCAGCTCGTTTTTATTCATGACCAGAATCGTCACGCCAGCCAAAGATTCAGAAATATAATCCCTGTTAGCGTATTCATATAAGACTGAAATGTCTTTGCCGTTGTCCACTAACGACAATGCGTAGACAAATGCATCCCACTGAACGTTATTGTTGAGAACTTTAGCGTCACCCGTAGTGATGCCTTCCAGCATGCGCGGGTTGGAAGCGATGTAGTTCATGATGTCGGCCGGTACGGTGAGTAAAACTTTCGCTGTAATGCGGTTATTTTTCATCCTGAAATTTCGCAAAAGAATAAATTTTCAGAATTGATTTATATTCACAATAATTATGTTGGCAATAAGTAGGCCGGGTAAGGCGAAGCCGCCACCCGGCAAAAAATCAGTGGTAGTTTTTAATAATTTCCAGCACGCCGTTAATAATAAACTGCACGCCCATGCACACCAGCAGGAAGCCCATCAGGCGGGAAATGGCTTCGATACCGCCCTTGCCCACCCAGCGCATGATCGCTCCTGAACTGCGCAGCGATGCCCAGACGATGACCCCGATAAGCGCAAAAATCAGCGGCGGCGCTACGGCCAGCACCCAGTCAGGGAAGGTAGAACTGTCGCGCACCGTGGACGCGGAGCTGATGATCATCGCAATCGTCCCGGGCCCCGCCGTGCTCGGCATAGCGAGCGGTACAAAGGCAATATTCGCACTTGGCTCCGTTTCCAGCTCTTCGGATTTGCTTTTCGCTTCCGGTGATTCATGCGCCTTTTGCGCGGGGAACAGCATGCGGAACCCAATAAAGGCCACGATCAGCCCGCCGGCGATACGCAGGCCCGGAATCGAAATCCCAAAGGTGTTCATCACCACCTGTCCGGCGTAATAGGCAACCATCATGATGGCAAAGACGTAGATGGAGGCCATCATCGACTGATGATTGCGCTCCGCGCTGTTCATGTTGCCCGCCAGCCCAAGAAACAGCGCTACCGTCGTTAACGGGTTCGCCAGGGGCAGCAGCACCACCAGCCCAAGACCAATCGCTTTAATCAAATCCACCATAATACGTCGTTGTCCTTATCCATATTCAACACCGCAATTATAGGGTGAAACCATGACAATCAGCCATCTACACAACGTAAGCATTATTTACGCCGCACAATGATAACCCTCCGTTATGTTTTTGATTTGAAAGAGCACAAAAAAAGTTCATGAAACGTTTTAGCAATTCGTGGCATCGGCTTATTCATTCAGTTGACTTATACTTGCCTGAGCAATAATATCTGCCGTGACTAAACTACTTGCCAGGGCAACCATTGTGAAAAGCACCAGTGATCTCTTCAACGACATAATTCCACTGGGTCGTCTTATTCATATGGTTAACCAGAAAAAAGATCGCCTGCTCAATGACTACCTGTCACCGCTGGATATCACCGCGACACAGTTCAAAGTGCTGTGTTCCATTCGCTGCGAAGTGTGTATCACGCCGGTTGAGCTAAAAAAGGTGCTCTCTGTCGATCTGGGTGCGCTGACCCGCATGCTGGATCGTCTGGTCTGCAAAGGATGGATAGAACGAAGCCCTAATCCGAATGACAAACGTGGCGTCCTGGTGAAACTCACCGGCGACGGCGCGGCCATGTGCGAGCAATGTCATCAACTTGTAGGACAAACACTGCATCAGGAACTAACAAAAAACTTAACGGCAGATGAAGTGGCAACGCTTGAGCTTTTGCTTAAGAAAATACTGCCGTAAACAGAAAAGAGGTATGACGATGTCCAGACGCAATACTGACGCTATCACCATTCATAGCATTTTGGACTGGATCGAAGATAACCTGGAATCGCCGCTCTCCCTTGAAAAAGTGTCAGAGCGTTCAGGTTACTCAAAATGGCACCTGCAACGGATGTTCAAAAAAGAGACCGGTCATTCATTAGGTCAATATATCCGCAGCCGCAAGCTGACGGAAATTGCCCAAAAACTGAAAGAGAGCAATGAGCCGATCCTCTATCTGGCGGAACGTTATGGGTTTGAATCGCAACAAACCCTGACGCGAACGTTTAAGAACTACTTCGACGTGCCGCCTCATAAGTATCGTATCACCAGTATGCCGGGTGAATCCCGATATCTCTATCCGTTAAAACATTGCAGTTAACACGCTGTAGTTAATCATCGCCTGTAAAAGACGTAACCGAGGAATTCATGAAAGTTATCGCCTCCGCCGCCCTCGCCTTGCTGGTGCTCGTTTCCAGCCAGACCTTCGCGGAGCAAACTCCCCGTGCAACGCAGCAAAATAATCGCGATGCGATGATTTTGCCGTCCGCACATGACCAGACGCCGTATGATTTCAACCACATGGGCGCTGGTAGCGACAAATCCGACGAATTAGGCGTGCCGTATTACAACCACGACCTCTGATTCGTTTTGCCCCGCAGATGCGGGGCTTTTTTCTGCCTTATCCCCGCACCCGCGCCGCCCGACGCAAACGCAACCCAAACACGTTGATGTACAGCCCGGCCATGATCAGCACCGCGCCCAGCAGCTGTAGCGCACTCAGGTGTTCATCCAGCAAAATGACCGCGCTGGCAAGCCCCACCACCGGCACAAGAAGCGACAGCGGCGCCACCCGCCAGGTTTCATACCGTCCGAGCAGCGAGCCCCAGATGCCGTAGCCCACAATAGTGGCGACAAACGCCAGGTAGATAAGCGACAAAATGGTCGTGAGATCGATGTCGAGCAGGCTATGTAGCATCGCGTCCGTGCCGTCCAGGATAGATGACGCAACCATAAAGGGCACAATGGGAATTAATGCGCTCCAGACCACCAGCGACATCACCGGCGGGCGCGCCTCATGCTGCATAATCAGCTTGTTGAAGATATTTCCGCACGCCCAGCTCAGCCCTGCCGCCAGGGTTAGCATAAAGCCCAGTAGCGCCACGTGCTGGCCGTTCAGGCTGGCTTCAATCAATACCAGCACGCCAAACACCGCCAGCGTAATCCCCGCCAGCTGCTTGCCCTGCAGCCGCTCGCCAAACACAAACGCGCCAAGAATGATGGTAAAGAATGCCTGCGCCTGTAGTACCAGCGACGCCAGCCCGGCGGGCATACCAAATTTGATAGCGCAGAACAGAAATGCAAACTGACCGAAGCTGATCGTCAGACCGTAGCCTAACAGTAATGTAAACGGGATTTTCGGACGGGGGACAAAGAAGATTGCCGGGAAGGCGACCAGCATAAAACGCAGGCCGGCCAGCATCAGCGGAGGCATGTTGTGTAAGCCCACCTTAATGACCACAAAATTCAGCCCCCATACTACGACCACCAGCAACGCCAGCAGTCCGTCTTTACGCGTCATACCCTGCCCCTGAATTATTAAATTTTTGTAAACACTTCAAGGTAACAGAAAAAATAGCGCCGCGAATAGATCATTATTTTTGGGAGTCAGTCGAAGCACTTAGGGATAAATTAGGCGCTATACAAGCCCCTTATGCCGTGGTAATCCTGTTAGAACACAACAAAAAAATATAAGCATTTGTCGGGCAGGAATATGAAACCATCAATCAGGCGCTCAACCGCAGCGCTGCTGGCATCGTCATTGTTATTAACAATTGGTCGCGGGGCAACGCTGCCGTTTATGACCATCTACCTCACGCGCGTCTATAACATGAGCGTAGAGAATATTGGTTATGCCCTCACCATTGCGTTGACCATTGGCGTGGTGTTCAGCTTAGGGTTTGGCATTCTGGCCGACAAGTTCGATAAGAAACGCTACATGCTCATTGCCATCGTCGCGTTTATTGCTGGCTTTGTCGCGATCCCGCTGGTGGATAACGTCACGCTGGTGGTGCTGTTCTTTGCGCTCATCAACTGCGCCTACTCCGTTTTCTCCACCGTGCTGAAGGCCTGGTTTGCGGATGTACTCACCTCCAGCGAAAAGGCGCGCGTTTTCTCGCTGAACTATAGCTTCTTGAACATTGGCTGGACGATAGGACCGCCGATCGGCACCCTGCTGGTGATGTACAGCCTGCAGCTGCCGTTCTGGCTGGCGGCCTTCTGCGCCGCGCTTCCGCTCGGCTTTATCCATTTCTTTGTGCAGAAAAGCGTTGCGTTAGATACCGCAGAGGAAAAGATGCCGTGGCAGCCTTCCGTGCTGTTGAAAGACCGCGCGCTGTTCTGGTACACGCTGTCCGGCCTGCTTGCATCATACGTTGGCGGATCGTTTGCAACCTGCATTTCGCAGTATGTTCTTGCTGCGCATGCCGACAGCGATTTCGCCGAAAAAGTGGTGGCCGTGGTGCTGCCCGTCAACGCCGCCGTGGTGGTGACGCTGCAGTATGCCCTCGGGCGTAAGATCTCCGCAAGCAACATCCGTCCTTTGATGACGGCGGCGACCCTGTTCTTTATCGTCGGGTTAGGCGGCTTTATGCTCTCCGGTGAAAACCTGGTTTACTGGGGCATCGCGGCGGCCATTTTTACGCTTGGGGAAATTATCTACGCGCCGGGGGAATATATGCTGATCGACAACATCGCCCCGCCGGGAATGAAAGCAAGCTATTTCTCCGCCCAGGCGCTGGGCTGGCTGGGCGCGGCGGCGAACCCGATGATCACCGGGCTCATCCTGACCCATCTGCCGCACTGGTCGCTGTTCGTGATTATGATGGCCGCCATCGTCATTGCGTGGCTGATGATTTTGCGCGGCATGAGCGTGAAAGCGTGGTGTGAAGCGCCCAAAGTCGCGTAACCCTGTAGGCCGGGTAAGGCGTAGCCGCCACCCGGCAATAAAGCATTAATGGTGCAACATCTCCTCCACCACCTGCTCTTTGTACATCTCATTTGGATAATAGGTCGGCCAGTTATCCATCTCTTTCAGCAGCGCCTCATGGGAGGTGTTGCCCATGAAAATGTGGAAGTGTGAAGAGGCTTTCGGTCCAATAATATGGTCGCTGAACTGAACAAACTTCGGTGCCTTGCTGCTGGCATCCTTACACTCAAACAGATAGCGAACGCCTTTTTTGCCTGAGGCATAGGTCAGGATTTTGTAACCGCTGTAGTCATAGTGACAGCGGCTTACCGTTTCCCCCTGGTGGAATTCCATCACGCTATTTTCGATGCCGATAGATCCCACGTCCGTTGCGTAGCCCGTCCGGTAATAGGCTTTCACCGCCTCGACGGATGTGTGGTCCTTCTCCGCTTTCTTCTTAAACACCGGATCGAGCGAACCGTCCAGCAGGAACGGATAGACGGATTGCCAGGTGCCGTCCCAGTCGGAGAGCGCTCTGTCCTTGACGTCTTTATTCTCGAACACGCCGTTCGCCGCCTTCTGCTCCGCTTCGGTCATCTGGTGTCCGTGCGAATGGGCAAACAGCTGGCCGCTGACCAGCAGCGCCCCCAGAGTCATTGCAAATTTCCCAATATGTGCAGCCAAAACAAAACCCTCATTCCGTTTTATAAGAATGAGGATGTTATAGTATAACATTTCAAATCGCAACCAGCCCGCGCACGCCCTCCTGCTCCATATTTTCGCCGCGCCCGCGCTGGACGATCGCGCCTCGCGACATCAGCAGATAGCTGTCCGCCAGCTCTGCGGCGAAATCGTAAAACTGCTCAACGAGCAGAATAGCCATGTCCCCTCGATCCGCGAGCGTGCGGATCACCTGCCCAATCTCCTTGATGACCGAGGGCTGGATCCCCTCCGTCGGCTCATCGAGGATCAAGAGCTGCGGACGACTCGCCAGCGCTCGCCCAATCGCCAGCTGCTGCTGTTGCCCACCGGAGAGATCGCCGCCGCGACGATGCTTCATCTCTTTTAGCACCGGAAACAGCTGCCAGATATCGTCCGGTACGCTGTTTGCCTCACGCGCGGAAAATCGCGACAGCCCCAGAAGCAGATTCTCTTCGACGGTTAAGCGCGGGAAGATCTCCCGTCCCTGCGGAACATAGGCCACGCCGGACTGCACCCGCTGGTGCGGCCTGCTGTGCGTGATGGTTTTCCCCTGCCATATCACCTCCCCGGTTTTGGCCGGGATCAGCCCCATCAGGCACTTCAGCAGCGTGGTCTTCCCCACGCCGTTGCGCCCCAGCAGGCAGGTGACCTCGCCGGTCACGGCTTCGAAGCTCACGCCGCGCAGGATATGGCTTCCGCCGTAATATTGATTCAGTTCGTTAACCTGTAACATTCCGCCTCCCTAGCGACCAAGATAGACTTCAATCACCTGCTCGTTGGCCTGCACCTCGCGAAGCGATCCTTCCGCCAGCACGCGCCCCTGATGCAGCACCGTCACGTGGTCAGCGATAGTTTCGACAAAGCCCATATCGTGCTCCACGACCATTAACGAATGCTTGCCCGCCAGGGTTCTGAACAGCTCGGCGGTATATTCCGTTTCCGCATCCGTCATTCCGGCTGCGGGCTCATCCAGCAGTAAAAGATGCGGGTCCTGCACCAGCAGCATGCCGATCTCCAGGAACTGTTTCTGGCCGTGAGAGAGCAGCCCGGCACGGCGATCCCGCTCGGCGCTGAGGCGCAGCAAAACCAGCATCTCGTCAATTCGATCGCGCTGTTCGCCGTTGAGCTTTGCCCGCAGGCTGGCCCAGACGGACTTGTCGGTTTTCATCGCGATTTCGAGGTTTTCCCACACGGTCAGGGCTTCAAAGACCGTCGGCTTCTGGAATTTTCTGCCGATCCCCTGACGGGCAATCGCTGCGGGCTCCAGCGTGGTCAGGTCGATGGACTGATCGTAAATCGCCTTCCCGCTTTTTGGCCGCGTTTTGCCGGTGATCACGTCCATCAGCGTGGTTTTTCCCGCGCCGTTAGGCCCAATCACGCAGCGCAGCTCGCCCACGCCGATGTTCAGAGAAAGATCCGTCAGCGCCTGAAAGCCGTCAAAACTGACGTTGATTGCGTCAAGCTGCAGCACCGGATCGGTCTGGTCGCGGTAGCGATCGCCCGGCAGCTGGCGGGTAAAAAGTTCTTCGGCTGGCTGCATTATTTCTCTCCCCTGCGAAACAGGCCATAGACGCCGCGCGGCAAGAACAGCGTCACCGCGATAAAAATCAGGCCTAAAAATAGCTGCCAGTACTCCGGCATCGCGACCGTGAAGAAGCTCTTCGCGCCGTTGACCAGCGCGGCGCCTATCGCCGGGCCAATCAGCGTGCCTCGCCCGCCGAGCGCAACCCAGATCGCCGCTTCAATTGAGTTCGTGGGCGACATTTCCCCCGGATTGATAATGCCCACCTGCGGAACGTACAGCGCTCCCGCCAGCCCGCACAGCACGGCAGACAGCGTCCAAACCAGCAGCTTGAACCCACGCGGATCGTACCCGCAAAACGTCAGTCGGTTTTCCGCGTCGCGCACCGCGGTCAGGATGCGGCCAAATTTACTCTTCGCCAGCGCGAAGCCCACGCCCAGCGCCAACAGCAGCAGCATTACCGTCGCCAGAAATAGCGCGATGCGGGTGGTGGTCGCGGTCACGGAAAAGCCGAGCAGCGTGGTGAAGCCGGTAAAGCCGTTGTTGCCGCCAAAGCCGGTTTCATTGCGAAAATACAACAGCATGCCCGCGTAGGTCAGCGCCTGGGTCATGATGGAGAAATAGACCCCTTTGATTTTTGAGCGGAAGGCAAACCAGCCAAACACCAGCGCCAGCAGGCCGGGAACGGTGACGATAAGCAACAGGGTCCAGGCAAAGTGCTGCGTTCCCCACCAGAACCACGGCAGCTCGGTCCAGGAGAGGAAAGACATAAATGCGGGCAGCGCCTCCCCGGAAGCCTGACGCATCAGGTACATGCCCATCGCATAGCCGCCCAGCGCGAAGAAAATACCGTGCCCAAGGGACAGCATTCCGGCATAGCCCCACACCAGATCGAGCGCCACCGCGACGATGGCATAGCAGAGGATTTTGCCGATAAGCGTCAGCATCCAGGTCGACAGCGCCAGCGGATGCGTTGCCGGCAGCAGCGCGAAGAACGGTAGTACCAGCAGGCACGCCACCAGCAGGCTGCCTGCAATTTGCGTTGTACGCGGCGCTTTACGCGCCAGCGTTAAGGTCAGCGGCTGGCTCATCAGTCAATAACCCTCCCTTTCAGTGCAAACAACCCCTGCGGACGCTTCTGAATAAACAGAACGATCGCCACCAGAATCAGGATCTTGCCAAGAACGGCCCCCATCTGAGGCTCAAGGATTTTATTGAAAATGCCGAGCCCAAAGGCGGCGACGACGCTGCCGGCCAGCTGCCCAACGCCGCCCAGCACCACCACCAGGAAGGAATCGATAATGTATCCCTGACCCAGCTCCGGCCCCACGTTGCCCAGCTGAGATAACGCTACGCCGCCCAGCCCGGCAATCCCGGACCCCAGCCCAAAGGCCAGCATATCCACGCGCCCGGTTGGTACCCCGCAGCAGGCCGTCATGCTGCGGTTTTGCGTCACCGCGCGCACGTTCAGGCCAAGACGGGTTTTGTTGAGAATAAGCCAGGTAAAGAACAGCACCAGCAGCACAAAGCCCAGCACCACGATGCGGTTCCACGGCAGCGTCAGGTTGGCAAACACCTGAACCCCGCCGGACAGCCATGCCGGGTTGGCGACTTCAAGGTTCTGTGCGCCAAAGGTCATGCGCACAAGCTGAATAAGCATCAGGCTGATCCCCCAGGTGGCGAGCAGGGTTTCCAGCGGACGGCCGTAGAGGTGGCGGATGATGGTGCGTTCAAGCACCATCCCAATGCCCGCGGTCAGGCAAAACGCCACCGGCAAAGCCACCACGGGATACAGCGCCAGCCACTGGGGAACCCACTGCGCCATCGCCTGCTGCACCATCCAGGTGGCATACGCCCCGAGCATCAGCATTTCGCCGTGGGCCATATTGATGACCCCAAGCAGGCCATAGGTGATCGCCAGCCCAAGCGCCGCCAGCAGCAGGACCGATCCCAGAGAAAGCCCCATAAACGCCTGTCCCAGCAGCTCGCCCCACATCAGGCGGTGCTGAATACGCTCAAGACTCTCTGCGGCGGCGGTACGCACCCGCGCATCCGGTTCGGTTTGCGCCTGGGTGAACGGCGTGAGCGTGGCCTGCACGTCCGGATCGTCAGACTGACCCAGCAGCTCGACCGCCTTAAGCCGTGTTTCGGCCTGCGGGCTTGCCAGCTGAAGGTTTGCCAGGGCCAGCATCAGCGACTGCCGCGCAACGTCATCCGTTTCGCTGCCTGCCCGCTGCTGTAAAAAACCGAGCATATCCGGCCGGGCGTCACGCTGAAGCCGTTGCGCCGCCGCGCGCCTTTCTGTGACGCTGTCACTTACAAGCTGGTGCGTGGCGAGCGCCGTTGCCGCCAGAACCCGCAGGCGGTTGGTCAGGCGTACCGCTTTGGTTTGCCCTTGAGGGGTTTTCGACTCCCCCAGCGCAACCGTCTCGCCGCCGCTGCGCGTAAAAGCATGTTTTTGGCTGTCGGTTAACAGGTTTTCTTTTTGCAGCGCCTGGAGCAGCGGCACTCTCGCCGCGTCGGGCGCCGCCGCCCAGCGGGCCAGCATCTCTGCCTGCTGGCTGCGCGTCGCGGCAACAAAATTATCGGCATCCGATGCCTGCGCCATCCCTGGCAGCAGTCCGGACAGCCACACAATAGCGATGAACATGCGCATGGCGTTCATGACTTTTCTCCCTGCGGTGATGGCTTAGTTACTGGCGGTTTTCATCGGCTGGTCAGGCTTTTTGTCATTTCCGGCGATAAACGGGCTCCACGGCTGGGCGCGAACGGGCTCTTCCGTCTGCCAGACCACGTTAAACTGCCCGTTGCCTTCGATTTCACCAATCATGACCGGCTTATGCAGGTGATGGTTGGTGGCATCCATGGTCAGGGTAAAGCCAGACGGTGCCTTGAAGGACTGGCCTGCCATCGCCGCGCGCACCTTATCCACGTCAGTGGTGCCCGCTTTTTCAACCGCCTGCGCCCACATGTGGATGCCAACGTAGGTCGCTTCCATCGGATCGTTGGTCACGACGGTATCGGCATTCGGCAGTTTGTGCGCTTTGGCATAGGCTTTGTAATCCGCCACGAAGGCCTGGTTGGTTGGGTTATCGACGGATTCAAAGTAGTTCCACGCCGCCAGATTCCCTACCAGCGGCCTGGCGTCGATGCCCCGCAGCTCTTCTTCTCCCACGGAGAACGCCACCACCGGCACGTCGGTCGCCTTCAGCCCCTGGTTAGCCAGCTCTTTGTAGAACGGCACGTTGGAGTCGCCGTTGATGGTCGAGACCACCGCCGTTTTTCCACCGGCGGAGAATTTCTTGATATTGGCCACGATGGTCTGGTAGTCGCTGTGACCAAACGGGGTGTAAACCTCTTCGATATCCTTATCCTCTACGCCTTTCGAATGCAGGAAGGCGCGCAGGATCTTATTGGTGGTGCGCGGGTAGACGTAGTCCGTCCCCAGCAGGAAGAAGCGTTTGGCGCTGCCGCCGTCTTCGCTCATCAGGTACTCTACTGCGGGGATCGCCTGCTGGTTCGGCGCCGCGCCGGTATAGAAGACGTTAGGCGACATCTCTTCACCTTCGTACTGCACCGGGTAGAACAGCAGGCCGTTCAGCTCCTCAAACACCGGCAGAACCGATTTACGCGACACCGAGGTCCAGCAGCCAAACACCACGGCGACCTTATCCTGGCTCAAAAGCTGCCGCGCCTTCTCGGCGAACAGCGGCCAGTTTGAGGCCGGGTCGACCACCACCGGCTCCAGCTTTTTACCCAGCACGCCGCCTTTGGCGTTGATTTCATCGATGGTCATCAGCGCGACGTCCTTCAGCGGCGTTTCGGAGATCGCCATCGTGCCGGACAGCGAGTGCATAATCCCCACTTTGATGGTATCGGCAGCCTGCACGCCAAAACTCATTCCCATTGCGGCCACGGAGGCTGACAGTGCAAAAGCTTTTAATAAGGTACGACGGTGCATATTTTCACTCCTGAAAAGAAAGCTGTGCGAAAGCGTCCGATACCGCAGGAACGCGTAAATAAAAGTGCCAGCTTTAGCAGAGCAAAAACGATGCCAGAATGGAGAGCGTGGATTTTCAGGGGGCGATCGGGATAAACGCGCGGGAACGACTCAGAATGGAACAGCGCTGCACTTTTATAATGCAGCGCCTTACTGCAGGGCTTACCAGACTTCGCTGGCGATACGGGTCACCAGGCGAACCTTGTCCCACTGCTGGGCTTCGTTCAGGCTGTTGCCCTCTTCCGTAGACGCAAAGCCGCACTGCGGGCTGAGGCAGATCTGCTCTTTGGCAACGAATTTAGCCGCCTCTGCGAGACGCGCCTTCACTCCTTCAGGATTTTCCAGCTCGCCGTTTTTGGTGGTAATGAGGCCCAGCACCACCTGCTGTTTACCCGGGCGAACGAAACGCAGCGGTGCGAAATCGCCGCTGCGATCGTTATCATATTCCAGGAAGAAGGCATCGACGTTGACCGTGCCAAACAGCACCTCAGCCACCGGCTCATAGCCGCCTTCCGAGATCCACGTCGAGCGGAAGTTGCCGCGACACACGTGCAGTCCGATAGTCAAATCGTCCGGCTTGCCTTCCAGCGCTTTGTTCAGCACGCGGGCATAGATGCGCGCCAGCTCGTCGGCATCGTCACCGCGCTCGCGGATCTGGCGTCGCTGGTCGTCGGAGCACAGGTATGCCCAGACGGTGTCATCCAGCTGCAGATAGCGGCAGCCGGCGTTGTAAAATGCCTGAATCGCATCGCGCCAGGTGGTCGCCAGATCGTCGAAATAATCATTCAGATCCGGATAGACGTTCGCGTCGATATCTTTGCGCCCGCCGCGGAAGTGCAGCACGCTCGGGCTGGGAATGGTCATCTTCGGCTGCGCGGTGCCGCTGATGCTTTTCAGGTAGCGGAAGTCTTCCAGCATAGGGTGGTCACCAAAGCCCAGCTTGCCGGTTACCCGCACGCCGTGGGCTTTGGTCTGCACGCCGTTGAACTGAATACCCTGCTGCGCGTCGTAACGCTCCACGCCCTGGAGGCCGTCGAAGAAGTCGAAGTGCCACCAGGCGCGACGAAACTCGCCGTCGGTCACCACGTGCAGGCCGCAGGCGCACTGCTGCTCGACAACGTGGCGGATCGCCTCATCCTCTACCGCGCGCAGCTGTTTGGCATCAATCTCGCCGCTGGCAAATTTCAGGCGGGCCTGCTTGATGGCGTCCGGGCGTAAAAAGCTGCCTACTACATCGGCGCGGTACGGGGCGTGCTGTCGTTGCATGGAAATCTCCTCTGTCTGTCGGCGATGGTTGCCCACAGTGATAGTTCATTATTTGAATCTTTAGACTTCTGGATGTCTAAATGTCCAAAAAAGATGTCACACCTGCGCGCATCCGACAAACGAGAAAATTTCACGTGTGTTGAAAAAAATTCATGTTTAACCCATTACGGTCGATTCGTCCTGGGCAAATTCAAAGCCTTCATCTTCCCAGCCCGTTATGCCTCCCAGCATAATTTTAACCGGCAGCCCCAGCCGGGCCAGCTTGAGGGCCGCCCGGTCCGCGCCGTTGCAGTGCGGTCCTGCGCAGTAGACAACGAACAGCGTCCCGGCTGGCCATTGCGCCATGCGTTCCGCGTCGATCTGGCTCCAGGGCAAATGCAGGGCGCCGGGCACGTGTCGGCGGGCAAACTGCTCCGCTTTACCCACCACGTGCAGCAAAACAAAGTCCTGCTCATCGTTCACCAGGGCGTGATGCACATCGGCGCAGTCCGTCTCGACGCTCAGGCGACGCAGAAAATGCGCAACGGCTTCCTGCGGCTCTGCAGCCGGAAATTCAGTGATGTAGCTCATGATCCTTCCTCATCTTTAGCGTTTGTGTTAACACTACTCTATCCACAAATTCAGCCAGTGAATGCCTCCGCTCATGCCAGAAAACAGCAAAAAGATGACAAACTTAATACTGCCCCCTCGTCCGCAGGTGGTGGTGCTGGCCTATGACGGTTTGTGCACCTTCGAGTTTGGCGTGGCGGTAGAAATCTTTGGCCTGCCGCGTCCTGAACTGGGCGATGAGTGGTATCGATTTGCCGTTGCGGGGGTTGAAAGCGGTGAGCTAAGGGCCACGGGCGGGGTCCGCATCATGACCGATGGCGATTTAAGCCTGCTTGCAACCGCCGATCTGATCGTCGTACCGGGATGGCGAGGCGTTGACGCCCCCGTTCCGGACGCGCTCTGCGAGGCGCTGCGACGGGCGCATTCCAGGGGGTGTCGGCTAATGTCCATCTGTTCAGGCGTTTTTGTGCTGGCCGCTTCCGGCCTGCTTGACGGTCGCAAGGCCACGACGCACTGGCGTTATATCGACGCGCTTAAAGCCCGTTATCCGGCCATTAGCGTGGTTGAGGATGTGCTGTATCAGGACGAAGGCGACATCCTGACGTCCGCCGGGAGCGCGGCGGGTATAGACCTGTGTTTACACGTCGTTCGTCGGGACTATGGGCGCGAAACCGCCAACAGCGTTGCCCGCCGCCTGGTGATCGCCCCACACCGGGACGGTTCGCAGCCGCAGCAGCTGAGCCGCCCGGTGGCGCACCTGCGCGAGAGCCAGCGTCTGGGGCAGCTGTTTGATTTTCTCCATAACCATCTGGCCATGCCCCACAGCATCGCGTCATTAGCGCGGCGGGTCGGCATGAGCGAACGCACCTTTCTGCGTCGCTTTCAGGAAGCAACAGGCACCACGCCCGCACGCTGGCTGCTCAACGAGCGCTTGCTGCGGGCAAAAGATTTTCTGGAAAGCAGCCGTTTGAGCGTCGACAGCATTGCCGAACAGACCGGATTTGGTCAATCATCAACCTTACGCCACCATTTCCGCCAGCAGTTCGCGCTCTCTCCCGTCCAGTATCGAAAGCAGTTCGTTCGTACAGAATGACGGGCAAAAAAAACCGCCAGTATCTGGCGGTAAATGCTTGCATGGATAGATTTGTATTTTGGTCTCTACGTCCCGACATTTCATGGCGGGCAGCGGATCGGTTACTACCCTAGCATCCAGCGGCTCAACGAAGAGTAAACGAGCGTCAGCCGGCTTTGGTATTGATTTGCAGATAATGCATCAAACCCTGTCCGGCACTCTGTTTTGCATCGTCATTGATGGCTTCAAGATAGAACGAACGGGAGACGGCATACGGAGCGCGATCGGCGGAATAAACCGCATACTGGAAGTTCTTTCCCTTTGCCTGATTAATACAGCCTAATTCCCAGCGCTGTTCGTCAATTTTTGTGCTATTACAGGCAACCTTTCCGTAGTCGCTGGTTAAATAAGAACCTACCCGCGCCTCAGCCGACTGAATAAACTCTGGCTTATCATTCCACGAATAACTGACACACGCTGTTGCTCCCGCGACAATAACCAGCAGCGCAACACCCATTATTTTTTTCATTGAAATAGACCCGTTCCTTAGCCATAAAGTCTCATTATATAGGAATTTTCTTTAAAGGCATGTTTATTACCGTACCAAAAATGGCGGTTAATATATGCCTGTCCGCCTTGCCCGTGACAGAAATTGACATTCTCTTTTCGCTAATTTGAATATTTGAATAATAAACAAACGAAACTATTGGCATATTGAGCGCTGATTTATTGTTCAGTGGTGAGCAGATGTTTAAGAAAGGGTTAACGCTTATTTTGCTGATCTGCGCCCTATTTTCCGGTCAGCTGATGGCGGGAGACAAAGGGCATGAGTATTTATGGGTCAAGAATGTCGATCACCAGCTTCGTCATGAAGCCGACAGTGATGAATTACGCAGCACCGCAGAGGATTCAGCGGAGGGGTTGCGCGAACACCACCTTTGGCAGAAATCGCGCAAACCGGATACTCACTTTCGCTAATTAAGTACCCTTGCGTTTAGGCAAGGTTTTCATAAGGTCTTCGGGACTGACGGATGCCACAATGCTGCCGGGCTGTGGCATTTTGAAAATATGATTTTTCATCTTACCAATTACGTGCATTTCACACGGACGACAGTCGAACTTTAACGTCAGCACTTCGTCACCGTTTACCAGCTGCATCGGCGTGGCTTTCCAGCTCTTAATATTGCCTTTGGCCTGCTTTGGACACAGGTTAAACGCAAAGCGCAGGCAGTGCTTGGTGATCATCACCGGAACGTCGCCCTTTTCCTCGTGCGCTTCATAGGCTGCATCAATCAGCTGCACGCCATGGCGGTGATAAAATTCACGCGCTTTATGGTTATACACGTTCGCCAGGAAAGACAAATGGGTGTCAGGATACACCGGCGCTGGCACCGCTTCAGCCTTGCGGCTGCCGCGCGGGTAGTTTGCCAGACGAGCTTCATCCAGCATCTCTGCCGTTTCGCGGCGGAACTGGTTTAGCAGGCTGTTCGGCACAAACAGCGCGTCCGGCAGATTGACGTCGATATTGCGCGCGTAATAGAGCGTCTGCCCCAGCTTCGCGACGCCGTCTTTCAGGCTGTTAAACGCCTTCTCCGGGTTGTTGGCGACCTCAAACATGCCGTCGAGCGTATGGGTCACGCTGATGCCGTCTTCACAGGTCATGGTCAGAATCAGCTGCTCTTCCCAGCCGCCCAGCTCAATATCCACGGCGATACGGCGCTCGCTGGAGGTTTTCAGGAGCGCCTGCTGCCAGTTATGGTCGAGGTTACGGTTCAGCGCGGCGTTAGGACGCGCTTTGTAGAGATCCGCCGGCATTTCGTTAGGCCACACGCGATAGCGGTTTTCACCGGTTTTTTCTACGGTATTGGCGCGAAAGCCAACCACGTCACGCTTGATCATCACGTTCAGGCCGTCGCCGTTGGCCAGCGGCTCCGTCACTGCAACGTCGAGATGATCTTTCGCTACCTTCAGCACTTCGCCCACCTGCAGGCCGACGAACTTCGGCGAGTCGAACGCGCCGATATCGCCTTTACGGGCATTCACAAAGTAGTCGGTGCTGCCGCGGTGGAAGGTTTTGTCCGTTGACGGAATAAAGAAATGCTCGGTACGACCGGCAGAGGCGCGCGCCAGGTCGCCGCGATCGTCAATAATGGCGTCCAGCATCTGGCGATAGTGCGCCGTGATGTTTTTGACGTAGCTCATGTCCTTATAGCGCCCTTCAATCTTGAAGGAGCGCACGCCCGCGTCAATCAGCGCGCCGAGGTTGGCAGTCTGATCGTTATCCTTCATGGACAGCAGGTGTTTTTCGAAGGCCACAACGCGCCCCTGATCGTCTTTCAGAGTGTACGGCAGGCGGCAGGCCTGAGAGCAGTCGCCGCGGTTGGCGCTGCGGCCGGTCTGCGCGTGGGAAATATTGCACTGGCCGGAATAGGCTACGCACAGCGCGCCGTGGATAAAGAATTCAATCGTCGCGTCTGTCGCCTGGTGAATATCGCGGATCTGGTTCAGGTTAAGCTCGCGCGCCAGCACAATCTGCGAAAAGCCGACGTCGGAAAGAAACTTCGCCTTCTCGACCGTGCGGATATCGCACTGGGTGCTGGCGTGCAGTTCAATCGGCGGGATATCCAGCTCCAGCACGCCCATGTCCTGAACGATCAGGGCATCAACGCCGGTCTGGTAGAGATCGGTAATCAGACGTTGCGCAGGCTCCAGCTCATCATCATGAAGAATGGTGTTCAGGGTCACGAACACCTTCGCGCCAAATCGATGGGCGAACGGCACCAGCTCGGCAATATCGCTCAGGCTATTGCTGGCGTTATGACGGGCACCGAAGCCAGGGCCGCCGATGTAGACGGCATCGGCCCCGTGAAGGATCGCTTCACGGGCAATCGCGGCGTCGCGGGCCGGGCTTAAAAGTTCGAGATGATGGGAGTGCAGGCGCATACTTCGTCGTTATCCGTTATGGTCAAAATGGCGGCTATTGTAGTCAGAAGTATGCGACAGCGAAACAGTTTTGCGAGCCTTTAGCGGGGATAATGGATCAGGGAGTGAAAATGTACCGTCCGGGCAGTGCTGTTGCGGTAGGCGTGCGGTTTATCCCCGGCAAATCGCACGCCGGAATCCGCATAAAGGGTGCGCCACTCGCCGTCGATTTTCATCTCCAGCTCGCCGCTAATCACCACGACGTGTTCAATCACTCCGGCTTCATGAGGCGTGGATTCGCTCAGGGTGCCGGGGGCCAGCGCGATCGAGAAGTGATCGAACTTCAGCGCCTCATCCCACGGGAATAACGGTTTAACGACCATCGCCTGCTGTTGCGGATCGAAAACCGGCTGCCGGTCCGCCTCCGGGGTGATAAATGCGGAAAACGGCACGTTCAGCCCGGTGGCGATTTTCCACAGCGTCGACACCGTCGGGCTGGATTCATTGCGCTCAATTTGCCCCAGCATCGCTTTAGAAACGCCCGTCTCTTCCGCCAGCTTTGACAGGCTCCACCCGCGCGCCTGGCGCAGCATTTTTAGCGTGGTAGCAAGATGTTGTGTAATGTCCATGTTCCCTCCAGGTGCCGATAAGCATACCACTTGTACGCTATAGCGCACAGTGTTACCTTATCGCGGACGTTATAACGCACAACGGAGTTTTCATGCGCCCTTCCTCTCCTCTTTTTCCTGCCATCCTTGCCGGTTTCGTTGCCGTACTGGTGGGATATGCCAGCTCTGCCGCCCTCATCTGGCAGGCCGCCGCCGCCGCGGGGGCAAACCCGCAGCAGATCGCCGGGTGGATGACGGCGCTCGGCATTGGCATGGGCGCGAGCACGCTTGCCCTTTCCTGGTGGTATAAAGCCCCGGTCCTCACCGCATGGTCGACGCCAGGCGCGGCGCTGCTGGCCACCAGCCTGCAGGGGGTATCGCTTGCTGAAACCATCGGCATCTTTATCTTTGCCAATGCACTGATTCTGCTCTGCGGCGTCACCGGCGTATTCGCGCGCCTGATGAGGCTCATCCCGCACTCGCTGGCCGCCGCCATGCTGGCAGGCGTGCTGCTGCGGTTCGGGCTGCAGGCGTTCAGCAATCTCGACGGGCATCTGATGCTGTGCGGCAGCATGATCGCGGCGTGGCTGATGGCAAAAGCGCTGGCGCCCCGTTACGCCATCGTCGCCACGCTGCTGGTGGGTATTATTGTCGCATGGGCTGGAGGTGACGTTGTCACGAAAGAGCTGACGCTATCCGTGGTGATGCCTGAATTTATTGCCCCGACATTCTCCTTCACCAGCCTGGTGAGCATCGGCTTGCCCTTCTTCCTGGTCACCATGGCTTCGCAAAACGCGCCTGGATTCGCTACCATGAAGGCCTCGGGTTATCCGCTGGCCGTATCCCCTCTGATGATTTTTACCGGCGGGCTGGCCCTGCTGCTGTCGCCCTTTGGCGTGTACTCCATCTGCATCGCCGCCATCACCGCGGCGATTTGCCAAAGCCCGGACGCGCACCCGGATGCGGGAAAACGCTGGCTGGCCGCGATAGCCGCGGGTACATTTTACCTGCTGGCGGGGATCTTCGGCGGCTCCATAAGCGGGCTGATGGCCGCGCTTCCGCTTAGCTGGGTCCAGACGCTGGCGGGGCTCGCGCTGCTGGGCACCATAAGCGGCAGTTTATACCAGGCTCTGAATAACGATGTGGAGCGTGACGCGGCTATTGTCACCTTTTTGATGACCGCCAGCGGGGCGACGATCGTCGGAATTGGCTCTGCTTTCTGGGGGCTGGTGCTGGGGGGCGTCTGCTACGCCGTCTTTTCACGCGTTCGCCGCGCGTAGCTGCGAAGGCGTCATGCCCGTCACGCTGCGGAAGCGGTTGCTGAAATGGCTCGCTGAGTTGAATCCGCAGGCAAGCGCAATTTCGGTGAGCGGCATGGCGGTGTGTAGTACCAGCGCTTTCGCCTTCTCCATTCGCCGCTGCATGACGTACTGATGGGGCGCCAGCCCCATCGACTGGCGAAACATCCTCGCAAAATGGTACTCGCTCAGCGCCGCCTGCGCAGCCAGGTCGGCTAGCGTCAGCGGCTGAGAAAGGCTCTCTTCAATAAACTCAAGCACGTTTCTCAGCGTGAACGGCGACAGGCCGCCGGTCACAACCGGCAGCTTCCACTGCACGCTGGAATAGTTCTGCAGCAGATGCGTCATAAGCAGCGTGGACGCGGTGCTCAGCGTGAGCTGGTTGGCCTTTTGCTGCCAGTCGCAGCCGAGCAGAAACTGACGATAGAGCGCGGTGATTTTCGGATCGCTGCCGAAGATTTTTTCATCCAGCGTCAGCGACAGCGGCCGCTTGTCCCAAATTTTCTCGCCCACGTCGCGCAGGTGTTCGTCGGTACAGTAGAGGTGCACAAACGACAGATCGTCCCGAATATCCCAGGTCGACTCGCTCTCTTTCGGCATCAGGCAAAAACGGTCCGGGCCGCCGCCGTTTTTCCAGCCGCCCGGCGTTTTTTGATAGCTCTCATAGCCGTCCGCAACGTACAGGCTCAGCGTATGGTGGTCACTCTTAACGGTGATCGTATCGTGCTTGTTGTACCACGCCGCCAGCTGAATACCGGAATTCAGCGCAACGGTTTCCCGCAGCACGGCATTCTGTTGGCGAAGCGTTTCAAAGGTATCGTAAGCGCGAGACATAACCGTGTTCACGTGAATAATGGAAACGTCAGTCTAAGAAGTGTTGCTGCAGGTTGCCAGACCTGTCGCGAGAAAAAAGCGCAAGATTTTGCAAGTCAGCCGCAAACCGGTGAAAGCCGCACGCGAGCGCTCTCGCCACAATAAGGTTTCCGCGCTTTGAGAAGAGAGAAACAATGAACGCAATACTGTATGGGCTGGTGGTGGTGATATGGGGAACGACGTGGATTGCTATTTTCCTGCAGCAGGGCCCCGTCGCCGCGCCTGTCTCGATATTCTGGCGCTTCGCCGTGGCCAGCGCCACGATGATGATAGTCTTGGTTGCCCTGCGCCGTTTACGCAATATGGCCCTGCGGGATCACCTCTTCTGTATGCTCCAGGGGTGCTGCGTGTTCTGCTTCAACTTCTGGTGTTTTTATACTGCCGCGGCCCATATCAATACCGGGCTGGAGTCGGTAATCTTCTCTATGGCGGTACTTTACAACGCCATCAATAGCTTCATCTTCTTTGGTCAACGTCCCCCCGCCCGCTTCTGGACGGCTGCCGCGCTGGGTCTGATCGGCATTATCACCCTCTTCTGGGACGATCTGCTGGCAAGCGGCTGGAGTGCATCGCTGCTCACCGGCATTGGCCTGTCCGCGCTGGGTACGTACGGATTCTCGCTGGGCAACATGATCAGCATGCGCCATCAGCGCAAGGGGCTGGAAACCATGACCACCAACGCCTGGGCAATGCTTTACGGCACCCTGGTCATGGGCTGCATTGCGTTATTCCGTGGGGATAGCTTCATTCCTGAATGGACGGTGAGCTATATGGGCGCGCTGCTGTATCTCGCCATCTTTGGCTCGGTCATCGCCTTTGGGGCGTACTTCACGCTGGTAGGCCGTATTGGCCCGGGGAAAGCAGCCTATAGCACTCTGCTGTTCCCGCTGGTGGCCCTATCGATTTCAACGTTCTATGAAGGCTACGTCTGGCACATGAATGGAATTGTCGGATTGCTGCTGATTCTGGGCGGGAATATGGTGATGTTCACGAAACCCGAAACCTGGTTCAGCCGACTGAGAACGGCATAAAAAAATGGCCTGCACCTCGCAGGCCATTTTTCTTATTTTGCGGTTTTATGCACGTCAAACATGGTGGCGTCCGTCGCCATGTCATCCACAACCTGTTTCAGCGTAGCAAAACCCATCGGCGTATTTTCATTCGCCAGCTCTTTACCTTCGCCTTTGCGAACGACCTTCATCACAGGCTTGTTGGTCGCGGCATCGATCAGCTCGCCCTCGAAGAAGAGATGCGTATCCATCGTGCGGTGGCCGGTTGCCATCTGCGTACCTGCGACAACCAGCGCAACAGGAACCACTTCATAGAACTGCAGACCTTCTTTCTGCGAACTCACGCCGGTAATGGCACCACGGAAAATCAGGCTGTGTTTGCCCGGGGTAGTCACAATCGGCTTGCGCTGGCCAATGGCCGTTTTCATTTTGGTGTTGGTGTAGTTCAACAGCTCATCCAGCGTCTTTTGACCAATCTGAGTGGTCGGTTTAGGCGCTGGATAATAGGTGATCGGCGTCCAGATAATACTGTCGTAGTTCGCTTCGTTATACGAAGGATCAACCCAACGCAGCGTCGGTTTACCGGTCGCCGACGTCGTTTGCTGCAAGCCAGAATAATCTTTTAAAAAGCCTGAATATTGTTCGGGAGCTGCCACTTTTGATGCACAGCCAGCCAACGCCAACAGGCCAGAAAGCACTGCAACTTTAAAAAAAGTGTGAGTACGCATGATGGTATTCCATGTTATCTGCAAGTATGCATTTGAAGTTATAGCAAAAGTGAGGGGTATTTGTTGTGGCAAAAAATGATGCGGAGAGCACAAATTGCAAAAAGACTGCCCGGACGGAACCGGGCAGTGAAAATTACTCTTTAATGTCCACCTGCCAGAAGAGATGTTTGCCAAACGGGTCTATTTCGTAGCCTGTTACCTCTTTGCGCACCGGCTCAAAAATGGTGGAGTGGGCAATCATGACCGCAGGCATTTGGTCGTGCATCATCTGCTGCGCCTCTTTGTATAACGCCTCGCGTTTTTGGCGATCGGTTATCGATTTTGCCTCAGCGATAATCTTGTCAAACGGCTTGTAGCACCACTTCGCCGAGTTCGAGCCACCGTTCGCCGAGGTACAGGTAAACAGCGGACCAAAGAAGTTATCCGGATCGCCCGTGGCCGTCGTCCAGCCCATCAGCGCCGCCTGATGTTCACCGCCCTTCACGCGCTTAAGGTATTCGCCCCACTCGTAGGTGACAATGTTGGTTTTCACCCCAACTTTTGCCCAGTCTGCCTGGATCATCTCGGCCATGCGTTTAGCATTCGGATTGTATGGACGCTGCACCGGCATCGCCCATAAATCGATGCTCACGCCGTTGGCAAAACCGGCCTCTTTCAATAGCGCTTTGGCCTTATCAGGATCGTAGTCGTAGTCCTTTAGCTCGCCGTCGGCGCTCCAGACGCCAGGCGGCAGCAGGTTTTTTGCTGCGGTTCCCGTTCCGTGGAACACGGCGTCAATGATGGCCGGTTTGTTGATGGCGATAGCCAGGGCCTGGCGGACCTTGACGTTGTCCAGCGGGGGTTTTTGGGTGTTGAACGCCAGGAACCCGGTATTCAGCCCCGCCTTGCTCATCAGGTTGATATCTTTGTTCGCCTTCATGCGCGGTAAATCTGCCGGATTCGGGAACGGCATTACCTGGCACTCGTTCTTTTCAACTTTGGCAAAGCGCACGGAAGCGTCCGGCGTGATGGTAAAGACCAGCCGATCCAGCTTCGATTTACCCTGCCAGTATTCCGGGAAGGCGGTGAACAAAATGCGGGAGTCTTTCTGGTACTGCGCCAGCCTGAACGGCCCGGTGCCGATAGGGTCCATATCGACCTTCTCCGGCGTACCGGCCTTAAGCATTGCGTCGGCATATTCAGCGGAGAGGATAGACGCAAAATACCACGCCAGATCGGCAACAAACGGCGCTTCAGGATGCGCCAGCGTAAAGCGCACGGTATGGTCATCGACTTTATCAATCGCCGTTATCAGGCTACCAAACTCCAGGCTTTCAAAGTTGGAGTAGCTGCCGCTGGAGACGTTATGGTACGGATGATTCACATCCTTCTGGCGCATAAACGAAAAAATCACGTCGTCAGCGTTAAGGTCGCGCGTCGGCTTAAAGGATTTATTGCTGTGGAATTTCACTCCCTTGCGCAGATGGAAAGTATAAACCTTCCCGTTGTCGCTCACCTCCCAGCTTTCCGCCAGGCTCGGCACCAGCTCGGTAGTGCCTGGCTTAAAATCGACCAGCCGGTTATAGACCGGTACCGCGCTGGCGTCCACGCTGGTACCCGAGGTATATAGCTGAGGATTGAAGTTCTCCGGCGATCCCTCGGAGCAATACACCAGCGTTTTCGCCGCGACGGTGGAACTGACCGTCAATGCTGCGAGCGCCAGAGCTAACGTTGTGAGTTTGCTTTTCATCTTTTTATTCCTGTCTTTTTTATTCGACGGCTAATTAATTCTTTTGCCATTTCATAAATAACATTAAAGTGAGATTGCAAACACCTGAAAAATAAATAAAGAAGGAATCACTATGGGCACCGCACTTTCCAGACAATTAACGCACCGCTTCTTTCGCTATCTCGCCATCACCAGCCAGAGCGACCCGAAGGTGAAAACCCTGCCCTCAACGCAGGGCCAGCACGAGATGGCGCGCGAGCTGGCGCAGGAGCTGCAGCAGCTGGGCTTAGCGGATATCGTGATCGACGAATTTGCCACGGTCACAGCGGTGAAGAAAGGCAATGTCTCGGGTGCGCCGCGCATCGGCTTTATTACCCATATCGATACCGTGGACGTCGGGTTATCACCGGATATTCATCCGCAAATATTAACGTTCCGGGGTGAAGATCTCTGTTTAAATAAAGAGAAAGACATCTGGCTTCGCGTCAAAGAACATCCCGAAATTCTGGCTTACCCCGGCGAAGAGATTATTTTCAGCGACGGAACCAGCGTATTAGGCGCAGATAATAAATCCGCGGTGACGGTAGTGATGACGGTGCTGGAAAACCTGACGGCAGAGCATCAGCATGGTGATATCGTGGTCGCCTTCGTCCCGGACGAAGAGATCGGCCTGAACGGCGCGAAGGCGTTAGATCTCAAACGCTTCGACGTCGACTTCGCATGGACAATCGACTGCTGCGAGCTGGGCGAGATCGTTTACGAAAACTTCAACGCTGCGGCCGCTGAAATCCGCTTCACCGGCGTGACCGCGCACCCGATGTCGGCCAAGGGCGTGCTGGTGAATCCCCTGCTGATGGCGACCGACTTCATCAGCCATTTCGATCGTCAGCAAACGCCGGAGTGCACCGAGGGGCGCGAAGGCTACATCTGGTTTAACGGCATTCAGGCCGGGCAAAACGAGGCGGTGCTGAAGGCCAACATTCGCGATTTTGACCAGGCAAACTTTGCCGCCCGCAAGCAGCAGATCGCCGATGTGGCGGCGCTCATTGCGGCTTCGCATCCTACCGCCGCCGTGGAATATCACATCGAAGATACCTACAGCAACATCAGCAATGCGATCGGTGACGATCGTCGGGCCATCGACCTGATGTTTGAGGCGATGGAATCACTCGGGATCGTTCCAAAACCAACCCCAATGCGCGGCGGCACCGACGGTGCAGCCTTGTCTGCCAAAGGGCTGCTCACCCCGAACTTCTTCACCGGAGCCCATAACTTCCACTCGAAGTTTGAGTTTTTACCGCTGTCGTCGTTCGAGGCGTCTTATCGCACGGCCCTGCAGATCTGCCTGCTGGCCGCCCGTTAAGCGGGCTTGCGTGCCAGCATAGTGGCAAAGCGCAGCTTGATGCGGTTGCCGTTTGCATCGGTGCGGTGCAGTTCACCGACCTCTTCGTTGTACTTGAGCAACTCCCAGCCTTCGTAGTAGTTGCTCAGTTCACCGGTTTTAAACGCGAACGGGAAGCCAACGGTGCAGGGATAATCGGCCGTATCCATGGCGGCGACGATCAGGTTGTAACCCCCGGGTTGAGTGCAACGCTGCATATTGGCGATGAGGCCAGGGATGGTTTTCGCTTCGAGGAACATCATCACCACGGTGGAGAGAATAAAATCATACTCGCCGTCAAAGCTGAGGCTGTTCAGATCCTTAATCGCCGTTTGCAGATTGACGATCCCCTCCTCAGCCTTGATGCGCTCGATGTTATCGATGCTCATCGGATTTTTGTCCCACGCCGTGACGTCAAAACCGTTTGCCGCGAGGTAAAGGCTGTTGCGGCCATTGCCGCACCCGAGGTCGAGCGTTTTTCCGGGCTTAACGATCTCCGCGCTGTAAAGCACCTCTGAGTGCGTACGGGTCAGGCCATATTTTTCGGTAAAGTAATCAGCATCAACGATCATTATTTTTCCTCAGATTGCATAAGCAATGCCTTATCAGCGCGAACCAGAAGTTTGCCCTGCATCAGCAAGATAAATGTACGAACCAACAGCAGCGCAATGATGATGTTGGTAAAAATAAACAGCGGGACGGCAAGCGCATGAAAAAATCCCGACGGGCTGCTGTGTCCCAGATGTAGCCCGGTGGTCGCCAGCGCCGACACGCCGAATGAGAAGCTCCAGAACGAGGCGTTAAAGGGCTGGGATAAGTACCACGGCATCAGGCGCAGCATAAACAGCAGCTGAAGCAGACCGTAGCCAAACAGCATTTTAGCGAACGTGTCGGCCTCACCGCCGTTGACGCTCAGCCAGGCGCTGCAGGCCACCAGCGCGGGGGCGAGCTGAATGCCGAGCGACGTGCGCAGCGGTGCGGGCAGTTCACCTGCGCTGCGCAGGCGCTGCAAAATCACCGGCTCCAGGCTCAGCCAGGAGAAAACGCCCGCCCCGAGAAACACCAGCCCCGCATCGTTGAACCCCAGGGCGCCGCAGGCCATGGCGCTGATAAAGTTATTCGCCACCGTCGGCAGATACAGCCCCGGCGTCGTGGCGTCCTCGGGGTGCTTGCCCCGCCACAGCCCGGCGCTTTGCCAGGCGGCATAGCTGAGCTGTATCACCACGCCGATGCCAAACAATGCCAGCGAAACCGGACGACACCACGGGACAAAGCCAATCGCCACCAGCATCGTGGTGGCCGGAAACAGGCTAACAAAGCTGCTCATTACCGGGTGGCGCATCTCTGCCAGCACGCTGCGCGGAAAACGGATCGCACGCGCGGCAAACGCCAGCGTCAGCAAAAACCAGATCGCGACAGCAAGCGCGACCAGAATCTCTCCCGGCCAGCGCGTTACGGGCCAGAGGGTATTAGCATAGCGCCAGGCGAAGCCCATACCGATGGTCCCCAGCACCATCCCAAAATAACCCGCAGGCAGGTTTAGGACCTGTTGCTTTTTATTCATTTCATTGAAATTTTAAAATGTATTTTAAATGCTATTTTAGGGCGTTTGCGCGGTCGATGCCAGCACTTCGACTCGCGAAAAGTTTGCTACGTTTAGTAAAGACGCAATTCAGAGATAACCCCATGAAAAAATATCGCCTCAGCGATGAAACCCGCCTCTGGCAGTGGCAGGACGGCGACGCGAAGCACAGCGCAACGCTACGGCAAATTATCGCCACCGCAGATTTCAACGACGTCACCGCCGGCAGCAAAGGCGGCTGGATAGAGGATGAAAGCGCGCTGGCCCAGGAGGGCCACTGCTGGATCTACGACGAAAACAGCGTGGTTTTCGCCGGCGCGACGGTCAGCGGTAACGCCCGCCTGACGCAGCCTTGCGTTGTCAGCCATCGGGCGCGTATCGGCGGTAACTGCTGGCTGGACGGCGCCGAGGTCAGCCATGACGCCGTGATAGGTGACAACGTCACCATCCAGCGTTCTGCCGTGCGCGGCGAATGCCATATCTCTGGCGATGCCCGCGTGATGCATAACAGCATGGTGATTGCCGCCAAAGGATTAACGCCCGATCGCGAGCAGATCCTCAGAATTTACGACCGGGCCACGGTAAGCGAGTCGCGCATTGTGCATCAGGCGCAAATCTATGGCGATGCCCTGCTGCAGTACGCCTTTGTTGAGCACCGCGCGGAAGTGTTCGACAGCGCGATCCTTGAAGGCAATGAGGTGAACAACGTCTGGGTGTGTGACTGCGCCAAAGTGTACGGCAATGCCCGCCTGATTGCGGGCCTGGATGACGACGCCATTCCTACCGTGCGCTACAGCTCGCAGGTGGCGGAGAACGCCGTTGTGGAGGGCAACTGCGTCATCAAGCATCACGTCCTGATTGGCGGGCAGGCATGGCTACGCGGCGGGCCGATTCTGATTGACGATAAAGTGGTTATACAGGGGCGCGCGCGCATCATTGGCGATGTGCTGATTGAGCACCGGGTGGAGATTGCCGACGATGCGGTCATCGAAGCCTTTGCGGGCGAGAGCATTCACCTGCGGGGAGAAAAAGTGATAAACGGCGAACAGCGCATCACGCGTACGCCGCTTCTGGGTGCGCTATAGCGGGAATAGCCTCCCGTAGAGGTTCACATCGTCATAGCGTCCGTTAAGGTACTCGGCCTCGCGCAGGCATCCTTCGAGGGTAAAACCGTTGCGCAGCGCAACGCTGTTGCTGCTGTGGTTATCAACCCGACACTTGATCACAAACCGGCGAACGGTCCCAAGCGCAACGTAATGGCGCATAAACGCCTGCAGCGCCTGCGACATCGTTCCCTTTCCCTGATGCCCTTCATCCAGCCAGTAGCCGATATAGCCCGTTTTGTTCGCGGGCTCAATGGCGTTGAAGGACAGCACGCCTGCCATCACATCACCATGAAAAATCAAAAACATTTTGGCGTAGCCGCGCTGGTGCAGCATGTGGTTGCTCTGCACGTTGCGGCGGGTATCCTCTTCGCTCCCAACGTGCTGCGCCCAGTCAAAGGCAGTTTGCAGCCGGGCCTTATTTTTGACAACCAGGTTATGCAGCTCCGCGGTATAGCGCTCGTCGACGGCGCGAAGTTCAATGTGTTGCGAAACGGGGATGATTTCTGACGTCATACGGCCTCTCATAGCCCGGTGGCGCTAACGCTTACCGGGCCTACGGTGTCGAAAAGTAGGCCGGGTCAGGCGAAGCCGCCCCCCGGCACAAGGACTAGCGCATTACCCGGTCGTCAACGTAGTTACGTTTATCCGGCGCCGGCGGGAAGTACTGATATAGCCAGGTCTCGCTGATGGCATCCCCCTGACAGCGCAGGAACAGGCGCATATCTACCGGCTCCGTTGAATCCGAGGTTGGATACCAGTCGAACAGAATACGATACCCGTCAAACGGCTCGACGTAGAGGATCTCAACCTGCTTCGCTTCCCCGCTGGAGAGCGTAATCACCGGTTCAATCCCCTTCGGCGCAGCCGCTTTCAAATCCCCACCCACAAAGTCAATAGCGAAACGGCGCGCCCACACCTTCGGGTAGTGCTCGCCCGGCGCCCAGCCTTCCGGGAATCCGCCCATGCCGGTACGGGTCGCAAAGACGTTCGCCAGTGGAGAACGCACCGGAGGCTGCGCGCTCCAGTAAAGACGGTATTTGAAGTTCAGCTCATCGCCCGCCTGCACCGGCTTTTCTGGCTGCCAGAAGCAGACGACGTTATCCAGCGTTTCGCCCGTCGTTGGGATCTCCATCAGCCCAACGGAACCTTTCCCCCAGCTGTTGCGCGGCTCAACCCACAGGCTTGGGCGCTTGTTGTACCAGCCCATGATGTCCTGATAGTGGGAAAAATCGCGGTCAAGCTGCAGCAGACCAAAGCCTTTTGGATTTTTATCCATAAAGGCGTTGAACTGCAGCTTCTGAGGGTTATTCAGCGGACGACAGATCCACTCGCCGTTACCGCGCCACATTGCCAGACGGTCAGAGTCGTGGATTTGCGGATGAATGGTGTCGCACATGCGGCGCTCGTTGTTGCCGCAGCTGAACATGCTGGTCATCGGCGCAATGCCCAGCTGCTTAATGTCCTTGCGCGCGTAGAGGCGGTTTTCTACCTCCATGATCACCTGGCTCTTCTCGCAGTGGATCACGAACTTATAGGCGCCCGTGATGCTTGGGCTATCCAGCAGCGTATAGACGGTAAAGGTGGTATCGCCAGGCTTAACGGTTTCAAACCAGAACGCGGTGAAGTCGGGGAACTCCTCCGGCGTATCGGTAAAGGTATCTACCGCCAGCCCGCGAGCGGAAAGCCCGTACTGATAGGTATCATCGACCGCGCGGAAGTAGCTTGCGCCGAGGAAGGAGACGATATCGCGACGCGCCAGCTCAGGCGCTTTAAAGGCGCGGAAGCCCGCAAAGCCGAGATCGCTTTGCCCTTCCAGCTGTTTCGTATCTACGCCCGTCTCGCCATAGCTGAACAGCTCCGGGCGGAAGTGGATCTCGCGGGCCTGGGAGGTGGTCTGGTCCAGCGAGAACATTCGAACGCGGCGGCGGAACCCCATTCCCATATGGAAGAACTGCACGTCAAGCTGACGGCCTTCTATGTTGTTCCACAGCGACTGCTTTTCGTCGTAGCGAATGGCGTTGTAGGCCTGCGGCGTCATGGTGGCCAGCGTATCTGGCAGCGGGCGCGGCGCGCCACCCCACGGGGTTTTTGCCAGGTCATGCGCCATGGATTGCAGTACGGAAAAATCAAAGCGACGGCTCTGACCGTCTGCAATGTCTGAGTCAGCAGCGTATGCCGCCTGCGAAAACAGTGAAGCAAGGCCAGATGTGCCGCTCAGGGCAGCCATTGCCAGGGAGCCTTTTAAAAAACGTCTGCGATTCATGCCTGGAAAAACGTCCTTATGGTCGTGTGAATGTATTTCGCACGTGGCGAAACGACGGCAAGAAAGAACGCACAGCCTAAACAAAAACGGTTAAGAATCCAATTGTTGGCGGGTGATTATCTGAGCAAAGTGAGAAATATTTTCTGTCGACCGGAACGGCCTGAAAGTGATGTAAAGAAAGGTATAAAAAATCCCGGCTGGACATCGACAGCCGGGACAAACGAGGCGGTTATTTTACGCTGACATCGATACCCGGGAAGTACTTATCAGCGAGTTTAGCGATCGTGCCATCGGCACGTACTTTATCAATTGCGGCATCAAGCTGCTTTTTGGTGGCCTCATCCCCCTTACGCAACCCGAAGCCGATACCACTGCCCAGGATAGTGTCGTCAGACACCGGTTTGCCGATGAAACCAAACCCCTTACCCTGCGGCTTGCTCAGGAAACCTGCCTGTCCGGCCGCGGACATCACCAGCGAGGCGTCGATGCGGCCATTCAGCAGGTCAGCCCAGGCCATATTCTGATCTTTATACGACACCACGGTGACACCGTGCTTTTCCCAGTGCTCTTTGGCATAGGTTTCCTGAATAGATCCCTGCAGCACGCCGATGGTTTTACCCTTCAGCCCTTCCCCAGAGGTGTCTACCGCCGTCCCGGCTTTGCCCACGAGCTGAGAGGGAATGCGATAGATTGGCTGGGTAAAATCAATGCTCTTACGACGCTGTTCGGTGATATTCATCGCCGAGTTTATGGCGTCGAATTTCTTTGCCACCAGGCCCGGGATCAGGGCGTCAAACGAGGTTTCAACCCAGGTGCACTTTAGCGCTGCCGCTTTGCAGATAGCGTTGCCCAGCTCAACGTCGAACCCTTCCAGCTCGCCAGACGCATTACGGCTTTCGAACGGCGGATATTCCGCCTCAAGACCGTAACGCAATTCGGACGCCGCGAACGACGAAAACGTACACAGCAATCCCATGCCGATCATTAACGCGCGTAATTTCATCTCATACTCCTCAGAGCCTAATGGGATAGGCTCAGCGTGGTTGAACCCGACACAGGGCCTGAGCACCTGCCCGTAACGTCGCCTCATCTTTCGCGAAAGAGAGACGAATCAATTTATTGTCCGTGCCGTCAGCATAAAACGCCGACAGCGGAATGGTGGCAACACCGCACTCAACGATCAGCCGTTTCACCATCTCGCTGTCGCGCTCGTCGCTGAAACGGCTGTAATCCGCCAGCAGGAAGAACGAACCGGCGCTCGGCAGCAGCTTAAACGGTGATTCGGCCAGCAAACTTTGCAGCAGATCGCGCTTGCGCTGATAGAACGCGGAGAGCGAAAGCCAGGTCTGCGGGTCCGTCATGTGTTCGGCAAAGGCGTGCTGCATGGGAGTATCGGCAGAAAACATCAGAAATTGATGCACCTTGCAAATCTCGTCCATCAGCACCGCTGGCGCAACACAGTAACCCACGCGCCAGCCGGTGACGTGATAGGTTTTTCCGAAAGATGAAATAATGACGCTTCGCTCCGCCAGCTGCGGGTGCGTGGCCATACCGTGGTGCGGTTCGCCGTCAAAGACCACGTGCTCGTACACTTCGTCAGACAAAATTATGATGTCGGTATGGCGCGTCAGCGCCGCAAGCTGCTGCAGATCGTCCGCGTAAAAGACCTGCCCGCTCGGATTATGCGGCGTATTGACGATGATCATGCGCGTTCGGGGCGTAATCGCCGCGCGGACCTCCTCCCAGTCAACGGCAAAATCCGGCACGGTCAGCTTGATGGCGACCGGGGTCGCGCCCTGCAGGCGCACGATGGGCGCATAGCTATCAAATGACGGCTCGAAGTAGATCACCTCGTCGCCGGGGTGAACCAGCCCGCTGATGGCTGAATAGAGTCCTTCGCTGGCGCTGGCGGTCACCAGCACCTCGCAGCCGGGGTCGTACCGGGTGCCGTAAAGCGTGGCAATCTTCTCGGCAATGCGCTCCTTCAGGGACTGCAGGCCGGTCATCGACGCGTACTGGTTGTGCCCCGCTTCCATCGCGCGGGTCACGCCGGCGACCAGCTTCGGATCGCAGGAAAAATTCGGCGCGCCCTGAGAAAGGTTGATGGCGTTATGCTGGGCGGAAAGCTGTCCGATAACGGTGAATATGGTCGTGCCCACGTCAGGCAATTTCGAGCGTGTCTGCACCGGCGTTTGTAAAGTCATCATCTGTCCCTTCTCATGAATATTGCATAACTATTCAAACAATAAGTGAGTTGTCGGGACAATCGAATTGTTGTCATAATAGCCATGACAAAAATGCATAGCTGAGGTGTTTGATATGTCGCGCCGTTCTCTTCCGCTCAATGCCATCGACGCATTTTTAATTACCGCGCGGCATCTGAACCTCACCCACGCCGCCAGAGAGCTGTGCCTGACGCAGGGCGCAGTAAGCCGGAAAATTGCCGCTCTGGAAGAATGGTTTGGCTTTCCGCTGTTTGAGCGCCACGCGCGCGGCCTGCGCCTCTCTTCTCAGGGAAGCGCCCTGCTGCCGGAGCTGCAGTCCGCCTTTGAGCATCTGCTGAACGTCGCCGATCGGGCCCGTTCTCAGCAAACCGTCATCCGCCTGAAGGCCCCCACCTGCGCCATGCGCTGGCTGGTGCCGCGCCTTCTCGACGTCGAGCGCGAGCAGCCGGAGCTGCAAATTGCGTTAACGACCACAACCGATCACAACGTCAACTTCAAAACCGAATCTTACGACGCGGCGATTGTTTTCGGCACCCATATGAGCGCGGGCGATCTCCTGTTTGAAGAAGCATTAACGCCGGTGCTGAGCCCGCTGCGGGCAGGATCAACGCCGGAGCAGCTTACTTTCCTCCACCCGACGCGGGATAAGACCGACTGGTCGCTGTGGCTGGCGAAGCAGGATGGCCCGACGTTTGCCATGCGCAAAAATCAACACTTCGACACCATGGACTTAGCCATTACCGCGGCGATCCAGGGGTTAGGCATCGCCATCGTCGACGAAACGCTGGTGAAAGAGGATATCCGCGCCGGGCGCCTGACGCGCCCCTTCCGGACGAGCATTAAAACCGGGGCAAGCTACAGGCTGGTATTTCGCGAATCGCCAGGCGCAGAGAATGGCCTGGCCGCGTTCCGTTCCTGTCTGCTTAATCAAGGCTAACGTGATGCTTCATCACGCGCTTAAACAGGCTCATCCGCGCGCGCATAAAGCGGTTTTCAAGCCTGAATCCTGCATGTTTATTCACGCCGATGCGCAACAGCACATCCCTGCCTTTGCGGCAGGCCGGCCAGTGCGTCGGGCCGGGTAAGCTGTCCCGACGTCCTGCCTCGCGCGCGAAGCTCACCCAATAGTCCGCGACGCGGGCAGAAAACTGCAGGTCACGTTCGGTCACGTAATGCCGAGAAGGTTCAACCTGGCCGAGGGTATCAAACGCGTACGGCACCTCATTTCCGTGCCAGGCGCCGTTAGCGTATGTGTCATGTTCCGCTTCTGCCACGTAGTCAAACCAGTAGCGCCAGCAAGGCGCGCCCGCGCGCTGCTGCGCCTGCATCACCACGTATCCCATCGTCGTAAAGGCCATATCACGGCACACCTGCCTGCCCAGCTCCTCATCCCCCTTCACGCCCGGATAAAGCAGCCTGATCAGCCCCAGGCCAAAACGTCGTTCGCGGCGAAGCTTCTGGATTTGCCCGGCAAGATCGATGCCGAATACCGCCATCACGCTGGCCTCGTCGCTGTTTGAGCCAATCATTACCGGAACGGGATGCTGGCGCGCGGCAAAAAACACGTCGAGCATCGCCTCCGGCAGAACACAATCACCGACAATGGGCGCAGGGGCAACGTTCAGCGGTGCCGTCAGGGACCAGAACGCATCAGGAGGAATGGCGCGCAGCTGTTCGGCACTGGCGTTTTCCAGCCCAAAGTGCGCGGCCAGGGCTTCCCCTTTTATCAGCGCCTGCTGGCGCGGGGTATCCGGCAGGGTGTAGCCACTTTGCACTATTGCCTTATGGAAAAGCCCCTTCGCTAAAGGTGACGCCAGAAGTGACAATACGCTCCGCGCGCCTGCGGATTCGCCAAACAGCGTAATGCTGTCAGGGTCGCCGCCAAAAGCGGCAATATTGTCCCTTACCCATTCCAGGGCAGCGATCTGATCGAGCAGTGCAAAGTTATGCACCACGCGGTCTTCCTCACCCTCCAGCGCGGGATGGGCAAAGAAGCCAAGATGACCGAGGCGATAGTTGAGCGTAACAACAACCACGTCGCGTTGTGCGAGGGCTTTACCGTTGTACGGAGGCAATCCACCCGCACCGAGGGTAAAGCCCCCGCCGTGCAGCCAAACCATAACAGGAAGCGGCGCGGCGCGTTGCGCGGGTGACCAAACGTTGAGATACAGACAATCTTCAGAGAACTGGCCGGGATCGCCACCGCCAAGCTCCTTGCAGTACTCGCTGCTTTGCCAGCTGGACGGCGAAAAGGCTGTCGCCGGGCGCACGCCTTCCCAGCGTTCGGGCGGCCGTGGAGAACGCCAGCGCCAGTCGCCCACCGGCGGTGCGGCATAGGGAATACCGCACCACACGTTAATATCGCCATCGGTAAAACCAGTCAATGCGCCCTGGCGCGTTTCAACCACAGGGGCGGAGGGATTTTGCATAACTACCTTCTTTTTCCATCACACCCCAGCAGAGTAACGATTTCAGAGCAAACCGCAACGCTGTTTACTGCGCGTCTCAGCCTCCTGGTAGAGCGTAAACTCGTCGTGCACCGGACATCCCAGCGCCGTTTCGAACGCATCCCGACTGGCGTTGCCGTGGCTGCGCGCCTGGGTTTCGTTCCCGAGGTTGGACTGGAAAATGCCCGCCGCGCTGACGGGCAAGAAATCCTCGTAGGTAATCGGCTGGGCGATCACCCAGCCCCGCTCAATCAGCGGCTGCGGGTCGTCCCCGGGACGAAACGCGTGCCGGTGCGCTTCCCCTGCCGGGGTCAGGCGATAGCGGAAATAGGCCAGCTCCTGGCGCCGCATTAACATTTCGCTGTCCGGGAAGTCGCTGAACGCCTCCCGCAAATGAAGCTGGTGCATCAGGTTGTCTTTGCCGGTTCCGGCCTGGCCGAGCAGCTTATCGTATAGCTGGCGGCCTTTCGGCGTAAGCGCGACGCCGCGCTGTTCAATTTCGCCAAACCGCGCCGTATGGGTGCCTTTATGCTCTCCGGCAAAGAGAACCGGCTCCTCCAGCGCTTTAAAGCTGGTCTGACGCAGCAGCACCGGCACCTCACGGCGCGGCGGGCCTTCAATCAGAATTTTCGGTTCAATTCCGTATTTAGGCATCAGCTCCTGCACCCGGTCGATATCCAGCGTGCGCGGCGTGAGATGGTTAATGTGGCAACCGGGGAAACAGACCACGTCGGCAATCAGCCGATGTTCATTGCTCAGCGCCTGATAGGTGTCCCAGTCGACCGTCGCATGGCGGTGCCAGCGGAAAGTCTCTAGCGCTTCCTTCACAAACTCCCGAGCCTGCGGGTCGGTAAACTGCCCTTCCGCCTCGTGCAGTTCAATGAGCTCCAGGCAGCGCGGCGTAAAGATAGCGCGGCGAGAGAGGATCTTCGCGGCCCGCTCGCGCAGTGATGGATTTTCGATTAACTCAAGCCGCAGCAGCGACGTAAAAATGCGAAACGGATTGCGGCACAGCGCCGCATCGTCAACGGGACGAAACGCCGTTGAGTGAACGGGGACGCCTGCCTGAGAGAGATCGTAATAGCTGACCGGATACATCCCCATAATGGCAAACATGCGGCGTAGGGTGGCAAGCTCACGCGCCGTACCAACGCGGATCGCGCCGTGGCGCTCGACGTTCAGCCGCGCAAGCTCATCGGCGTTCGCCAGTTGTTCATGTAAATGTGGGTTGTTTTCGAGAACCGCCAGGTTCACATCCGCAACCAGTTCAAGCAAGGTGCCGTACTGCGGAACTTCCTGCTGGTACATCGCCGACATAGCCTGCGAAAAATGTTCCCGAATATCATCAGCCGTGATGGTGTTCGCCATGATGTCATGCCTCCAGTGAATACTACCTGGAGTGTAGAAAAGGCCGCTCCTTCCGGTGGGAAGAATTTAGGATTTGTGATCTTAAGACGTGAGTGGTTAAGCCGTGCGCGGCTATGCCACTTGTTCAGAACAAGAAAAATTAATCCAGGATTAATCTGCATTTATCATCAAATTTTATTTCAATTGGCTTATATGAAGGATGTAAATATATGTTGTCGCATTAATAATGCGGTTAGCCCCATTAAACACAACCGGTTACGTCGCTCCGTCAAAAATATATTACCTGCAAGCGAAGCGTTAATTACCCCCTTTTAGTTAGCCATAAACGCCAGATATCCAAATTATATTTGACTCAGCGCCACCAGCGTCTAGAGTTATTAATCGAACGACGAGTGATACGGATTATTTTCTTCGTATCTTACTGACATAACCAATATATGAATATGAGGTTTAATATGGCAGAGCATCGTGGTGGTTCCGGTAATTTCGCTGAAGACCGTGATAAAGCATCAGAAGCTGGTAAGAAAGGTGGCCAGCACAGCGGTGGGAATTTTAAAAATGATCCCCAGCGCGCGTCAGAAGCCGGTAAAAAAGGTGGTCAGAACAGTCACGGCGGAGGCCGTAAATCTGACAATTCCTGATCGTATTTTATGACCAGTGAGTATGCTGCGGGCCTCACGGCTCGCAGTAACCTTTACCTGTTTAACCGGAGCGTAATATGAATATGAAAAGTATTGAAGACGTCTTTATCCATCTCCTGTCCGACACCTACAGCGCGGAAAAGCAGCTGACACGCGCGTTAAGCAAGCTCTCCCGCGCCGCCTCCAGCGAACAACTCAGCGCCGCGTTCGCTTCGCACCTGGAAGAGACGCAGGGGCAAATTGAGCGTATTGACCAGATTGTTGAACAAGAGTCGGGGATCAAGCTCAAGCGTATGAAGTGTGTGGCAATGGAGGGGCTCATCGAAGAAGCAAACGAGGTCATTGAAAGCACGGAGAAAAATGAAGTGCGAGACGCGGCGTTAATTGCTGCAGCGCAAAAAGTCGAACATTACGAAATTGCCAGCTACGGCACCCTCGCCACGTTAGCAGAACAGCTTGGCTATAAAAAAGCCGTCAAGCTCCTTGCCGAAACGCTGGAAGAAGAGAAAGAAACCGATCTTAAATTAACCGATTTGGCCGTTGGTAATATTAATCAAAAGGCCCAAAAAGGTTAACCCAGGAAATAATGAGCATCAGCATTTAAATTATTTAAATCACTCCCAGGAGTTTATTATGAATCATGTAGAACACTACCATGATTGGCTGCGCGATGCCCATGCGATGGAAAAGCAAGCTGAATCCATGCTGGAATCGATGGCCAGCCGCATCGATAATTATCCTGACCTGCGCGCGCGTATTGAGCAGCACGTCAACGAGACAAAACGGCAAATTACATTGCTGGAAGAAATTCTCGATCGTAATGATATTTCTCGCTCTGTCTTGAAAGATTCCATGAGCAAAATGGCCGCTCTCGGTCAGTCCATTGGGGGGATGTTCCCTTCCGATGAGATCGTAAAAGGCTCGATCAGCGGCTACGTTTTCGAACAGTTTGAGATCGCCTGCTATACCTCCCTGCTGGCGGCGGCCAAAAAAGCGGGTGACACCGCCTCGGTGCCCGCTATCGAAACCATCCTCGCGGAAGAACGCGAAATGGCCGACTGGCTGATTCGCCACATTCCGCAGACAACGGAACAGTTCCTGCTGCGCTCTGACGCGGACGGCGTTGAAGCGAAAAAATAACAAGAGGGAGTGTATATGTTCCGACACGTAAAACAGCTGCAGTATACGGTTCGCGTTGCCGAACCGAATCCGGGCCTGGCTAACCTTTTGCTGGAACAGTTTGGCGGGCCGCAGGGCGAGCTTGCCGCCGCCTGTCGTTACTTCACTCAGGGACTGAGCGATGACGATCCTGGCCGCAAAGATATGCTGATGGATATCGCTACCGAGGAGCTGAGCCACCTCGAAATTATCGGCACCCTGGTCGGTATGCTTAACAAAGGGGCCAAAGGCGAACTGGCGGAAGGCGTTGAAAGCGAAGCAGAGCTGTATCGGTCCATGACCGAAAACGGTAACGACAGCCACATCACTTCGCTGCTTTACGGTGGCGGTACGCCGCTAACCAACTCGGCGGGCGTCCCCTGGACCGCGGCTTATATTGACACCATTGGTGAGCCGACCGCCGACCTGCGCTCTAACGTGGCGGCAGAAGCAAGAGCCAAGATCATCTATGAACGGCTGATTAACGTGACCGATGACCCCGGCGTTAAGGATGCGCTGGCGTTTCTGATGACGCGTGAGGCGGCGCATCAGCTCTCATTTGAGAAGGCGCTGCAGTCCATCCGCAATAATTTCCCCCCCGGAAAACTGCCGCCCATCCAGGAGTACACCAACAAGTACTACAATATGTCTGAAGGTGGAGAAGTCCGCGGAAGCTGGAACAGCGATAAGCACTTCGATTATGTGGAATCTCCCCAGCCAGCGGTCGACGGCGGTGATGGCAGTGCAAGCGTGACGCTCACGAAAGAGCAAGCCACGTTGGTTAAGGCCATGTCTGCGCGCACAAAGTCCGATCCTAAAGCCGATCCGCTAACCGGCGCCGAGCTTGGCGCAGGGAAGAAAAAACCGTAATCGGTTTTGCCAGGCGGCCCAACGCTGCCTGGCAATTCTCGTTAGCCCTCCGTTCCAGAGGTACGGCCCATGTTCGAACTCGATGCATTTCATCTGGCCAGAATCCAGTTTGCCTTTACCGTCTCCTTTCATATCCTTTTTCCTGCCATCACCATCGGGCTCGCCAGCTATCTGGTGGTGCTCGAAGGCATGTGGCTGCGCACCAAAAACGACGTCTGGCGCTCGCTGTATCATTTCTGGCTCAAGATCTTTGCCGTTAACTTCGGCATGGGCGTGGTGTCAGGGCTGGTGATGGCCTACCAGTTTGGGACCAACTGGAGCGGTTTTTCTCAGTTCGCAGGCAGCATCACCGGACCGCTACTCACCTATGAGGTACTTACCGCCTTCTTCCTCGAAGCCGGTTTTTTAGGCGTGATGCTGTTCGGCTGGAACAAGGTCGGCCCGGGGCTACACTTCTTCGCGACCTGCATGGTGGCGCTGGGTACCCTGATGTCTACCTTCTGGATCCTCGCCTCCAACAGCTGGATGCACACGCCGCAGGGCTTCAGCATACAGAACGGTCAGGTCATCCCCGAAGACTGGCTGGCCATCATCTTTAACCCCTCCTTCCCGTACCGGCTGATTCATATGTCGATTGCCGCGTTCCTCAGCAGCGCGCTGTTTGTGGGCGCATCGGGCGCGTGGCACCTGCTGCGCGGTAACGACACCCCTGCCGTGCGCAAAATGTTCTCCATGGCAATGTGGATGGCGCTGCTGGTCGCCCCCATCCAGGCCGTGGTGGGCGATATGCACGGCCTGAACACGCTGGAGCACCAGCCCGCCAAGATTGCGGCCATCGAAGGACACTGGGAGAACCCGCCAGGAGAAGCCACGCCGCTGCTGCTGTTTGGCGTGCCGGACATGGACGAAGAGCGTACCAAATACGGGCTTGAGATCCCCGCGCTCGGCAGCCTGATCCTGACGCATAGCCTGGATAAACAGGTGCCCGCCCTGAAGGATTTTCCGAAAGAAGATCGGCCTAACTCGCTCATCGTCTTCTGGTCGTTCCGCGTCATGGTCGGGATGGGGCTGCTGATGATTGCGCTCGGCGCGCTCAGCGTCTGGCTACGGTATCGGCACCGGCTGTACCATTCGCGCCCGTTCCACTGGTTTGCCCTGTGCATGGGGCCCGCCGGGCTGCTCGCGCTGCTGGCAGGCTGGGTGACTACCGAAGTGGGCCGTCAGCCGTGGGTGGTTTACGGCTACCTGCGCACGATTGACGCCGTATCGCTGCACAGCACGCTGCAGATGAGCATCAGCCTGCTGGCCTTTATCGTGGTCTACTGTTCGGTATTCGGCGTGGGCTATGTCTATCTCGTCCGGCTGATTAAGAAAGGGCCGCAGCCTGTCGGCACGCTGACCTCTAACACCTCGGGCACCCCTGCCCGTCCGCTGTCTGCCGCTGAATCTGTTCCTGAAGAGGAGAGAAGCTGATGGGCGTTGATATCTCGGTTATCTGGTTTGCGATCATCGTCTTTGCCACGCTGATGTACATCGTTATGGATGGCTTTGACCTCGGAATTGGGATGCTCTTCAGCTTTGTCGGCGATGCCAAAGAGCGCGACGTGATGGTGAACAGCGTCGCGCCGGTCTGGGACGGAAACGAAACCTGGCTGGTGCTCGGTGGCGCGGGGTTATTCGGCGCCTTTCCGCTGGCCTATGCGGTGATCGTGGATGCGCTGACCATTCCCCTTACCGCCATGCTGATTGGCCTGATCTTCCGCGGCGTGGCGTTTGAATTTCGCTTTAAGGCCACCCCGTCGCACCGCAAATTCTGGGACTACTCCTTTGCGGGCGGATCGCTGCTCGCCACCTTCAGCCAGGGCATCGTCGTGGGCGCAATGATCAACGGCTTCGACGTGGAAGGCCGCCGCTTCGTGGGCTCATCGCTGGACTGGCTGACGCCGTTCAACCTGTTCTGCGGGCTGGGGCTGATCGTCGCCTATACCCTGCTGGCGACCACCTGGCTCATCATGAAAAGCGAAGGCGCGCTGCAAACCCGCATGCGCGAGCTGACCCGCCACGTGCTGCTGGCGCTGATGGTGGTCATCGCCGTGGTGAGCATCTGGACGCCGCTTGGCTGGCAGTACGTGGCCGACCGCTGGTTCACCCTGCCTAATTTCTTCTGGTTCCTGCCGGTCCCCATTCTGGTGGCGGTGTTTAGCCTGCTGATCTGGCGGCTGACCCGCAATCCGAACAGCCATGCCCGCCCGTTCCTGCTGACGCTTGGTTTAATCTTTCTCGGCTTTAGCGGGCTGGGCATCAGCCTGTGGCCGCACATTATTCCGCCGCGCATTACCCTCTGGGAGGCCGCCGCACCGCCTGCCAGCCAGCTGTTTATGCTGGTCGGGACGCTGCTGATTATTCCGGTGATTCTGGTGTACACCGCCTGGAGCTACTACGTCTTCCGGGGCAAAGTGTCTGATACGGAAGGCTATCACTGAGGTGCGCTATGGCAGGCTGGCATACACGAGCCATTATCTACCAGATTGATACCGCCCTGTTTTACGACCTGAACGGCGATGGCTGCGGAGACATCGCCGGAATAGGGGCAAAGCTGCGCTACATTCGCCGGATGGGGGCGACGGTTATCTGGATCACCCCGTTTTATCTGACGCCGTTTCTGGATGAAGGCTACGACGTCAGCGACCATCTGCAGGTCGATCCGCGCTTTGGAAAACTGAAGGATATTATCGCGTTTATCGAGCAGGCCCGCGAGCTGGGCATGCAGGTGATTATCGAGCTGCTGATCCAGCACACCTCGGACGCGCACCCCTGGTTTCAACAGGCGCGCCGCAATCCGCAGTCCCCCTTTCGCGACTATTATCTGTGGTCAGACAGCGATGATGACGATACGCCGCCGATGTTTCCCGGCGTCGAGAAGAGCGTCTGGTCATGGGACGACGAGGCCGGGCAATACTACCGGCACATGTTCTATCGCCACGAGCCGGACCTCAATCTCGCCTCGCCTGCCGTACTCAAGGAGATCGACAACATCATCCTCTTCTGGCTCAAGCTCGGCGTATCGGGCTTTCGCCTGGACGCCGCGTCTCACCTGACAAAGCAGGCCGGGCGTGGGGAGGAGAAAAAGGGGCTTTGGATCCTCGAGCATATGCGTCAGCTGATTGAGCAACATAACCCGGAGGCGATCCTGCTTGGCGAAGTGGACGTCGAGGTAGAGGAATATAAAGACTACTTTGGCGATAACGATCGCCTTAACCTGGTGCTGAACTTCTGGCTTAACAAGTACTTCTACGTCAGCCTGGCCGAAAAGAGCGCCCGCCCGCTGCGTAACGCGGTGAAGAAAATGATCGTGCCGCCCGATTCCTGCTGCTTCGCCAACTGGCTGCGCAACCATGACGAGCTGGACCTCGAGGGCATTGGTCAAAAAGCCAAACAGAGCGTGCTAGACACCTTCGCGCCGGAGGAAAATATGAACGTGTATCAGCGCGGCATTCGACGTCGTCTGGCGCCGATGCTGAATGGCGATCAAAAACGGCTGGCGTTCTGTCACGCGGTGCTGTTCTCTCTGCCCGGCGTACCGGTGATGCGCTACGGGGATGAGATCGGCATGGGAGACGATCTGTCGCTGGAAGAGCGCTACGCCGTGCGAACGCCGATGCAGTGGGCGGGCTCGCAGGGCGGTGGATTTTCGGATGCCGATCCTGACGCATTTATCGCCCCCATCATCGATCGCGGCCCCTACCGCTACCACAAAGTCAACGTGGCGGATTCGCTCCTGCACCGCAGCTCCCTCCTGCACCGGATCATGGATATCGCTAACACGCGCTCGGAGTTCCCGGAAATCGCCGTTGCGCCGTTTCGGATCATCAATGTGGATAACGATGCCGTGCTGGGGATTTACTACGAGGCCGACGAACGCAGCATTCTGACCTTTGTGAATTTTAGCGACAAACCGGTTACGTTCGTCGCCAAAGGGATCCGGCACGCGACCTGGACCGCCTGTCTGGCAGACAAACATTACGATGATGCGCTACTCCCCGGCAAAACGGTTGAGCTGAGCCTCAGCGGCTACGGTTACCGCTGGTTCTGGACCAGCCGCACCGCGCTGCGCTGACTATTTTTTTCGGATCGTCAGCAGACGAGCCAGGACCACGCCCGCCACCGCGAGCGAACCGAGCAGTACCTTCCCCGGCACGCCGGAGGTCACGGTCACGGCGCGGTTTTTCGCTTCGGCAGTAAAACGCCCGTGGATCCTGTGCAGATCGTTGACGGGGCGATCGAGGTAGTCCTGACGATCTTCGGCATTCAGCGTATCGGTCATCTGCCCTTCCCAGGCTTTGCTGACCATCAGCCGATCGAGAAAATTGGGGAACAGGAACTGCCCGACAATCGACTGGACGGTGCTGCTGCCCACCCAAAGTTCGCGCACCGGTTTTTGCGCGACCTTAAAAATGGCGCTGGCCGCCACTTCGGGCTGGAAGACGGGCGGAACGGGACGCATCGCCCAGGCAAATTTATTCCTCGCCCACTCAAACTGCGGCGTATTGAGCCCCGGCATCTGCACCATTGATATCGACACCCGGCTATTTTCGTGCATCAACTCGGTGCGCACGGCGTCGGTGAACCCCCGTATGGCCGCTTTCGCGCCGCAGTAGGCGGACTGCAGGGGAATGGAGCGGTAGGCCAGCGCAGAGCCGACCTGGATAATCACCCCGCGATCGCGAGGCACCATCAGCTCCAGCGCGGCGCGGGTGCCATTGACGTAGCCCAGATACGTCACCTCCGTGACGCGGCGAAACTCCTCGGGCGTCATTGTCCGAAACGGTGCCAGCACGGCCCCCATGGCGTTATTAATCCATACGTCAATCGCGCCGAGACGATATTCGATGTCGTTGGCGGCGTCGGCTACCGCCTGGCTATCCTCCACGTCGGCCTGAACGGCGTACGCGTTCACCCCAAAACGGCGCAGTTCCTCCTGCGTAGAGTGCAGGCTGTCTGCGTCGCGGGCAATAATCCCCACGTCATACCCCGCTTTGGCAAAGTGCAGCGCCGTGGCTTTACCCACGCCCGCCGTCCCCCCGGTAATGACAATTACGGCCATATCCCCTCCATCATGACGTCAAGCCCGATAGCTCCCCGATCAGCTCCGTTAACGAATAACGGACCGCTTTTTCCACCACGTCCTGGCATTCACCGGAAAAGTGCACGGTACTCGTTTCCGTACGCCCCCGTAAATTCCAGGCGAAGCAGACGGTACCTGCTGCCGTACCGTCGTCGCCCCCTTCCGGGCCAGCGTATCCGCTAATGGCGATACTGATATCGGCCTCGGCAATCTCGCGAATTTTTGCGGCCATTTCGGTGACCGTCTGCTCACTGACGGCGGTGAAGCGCTCAAGGGTTTCGCGACGTACGCCCAGGATCCTCTCCTTGGCCTCATCGCTGAACACCACCATCCCAACATCATAGAACTCTGCCGTGTTCTCCTCAGCGCAGAGCGCAACCGCCAGATTGCCGCCGGTGCAGGACTCCGCCGTGGTTAAGCGAAGCCCTAAATCCGTCAGTTTCGTCGCCAGCTTTTTGGTGAGCTCGCCCGTGGTCTCGTTTTTATCGTGATCCAGATTGCTCATTAGGGTGCCTCTTAATTTTCAAAGGGAATGATTGAAATATGCCCATTCCGTTCAAGAATAGCGTATTTAATTTTAGCGAACTCGGTAATGCCATTATTTTGCCGGGCTGACACAAGAATATCATCGCAGGAAACATCAACTTTCTTCAGCTTATCGGTGAGCGGGACACCGTTTTCCACCAGAATAACCGGCGTGCCGTCCAGAATATTTTCAACGGGTGAAAAATATTTCTTCATCAGGCCAAATATTATATCCACCACCACCAGCGTAGTTATCGTAATCATTGCCCCGGTGACCGAGAAATCCTCGCCCAATAGCGCCTGCTGCGTCGCCTCGCTGATAATCAGGAGCAGAATCAGGTCGAAACTGGTCATCTGCAGCAAGGCTCGCCGCCCGGCCACCTTAAATACCACCACCAGAAACAGATATATAGCCAGAGCACGAAAGACCATATCCATGTTCGTCTCCTAAGGATAAATAACCTGCCAGAAAGGTATTTCGGGCTCGTTGTTGACACGCAGCGTATTTGTCCACTTACCGGCTTTAGAGGGCGTCACAAACAGCTGAATGGAGAATTTTTCATTCTGCTCCAGGTTGTTAAAGACAAAGAAGAGCGTATTGCCCCGGCTGTACATGCTGTCCGGCTGTGGCCATATGCTGCCGGGTTCATAAGCCTCCCTGTCCTCGCTTGTCATGCCGATCACGTACTTTCCCGGCGCCTTAACCGGAAATGCGATCCGTACCGGAAACTCCGTTTCACGCCGTCCAAAGCGCTCATAGCTAATCGTGAGCGTTTTTGCCGAATTTGTTTTTTCGGTATCACTCACCATTCCGCTTGAAAACAGACCGGCAATCGCGGCCACAATAATGCCTAACAAGACCACAAAGCCGACCTGACGAAAGGCATATTCGAACGTCTGCAAGCGATAACTTTCATTTATACCGGGCAACTTTTCATTTTTACGATTCATCTGCGGCATCACCGTTTCGCTTATTTAGTGAACGTTATGATTTTCATACCAAAATGCTTTTAGGACTTATCACATTTGCCACATAAAGGAATAGCAATAATACTTAATAAGTCAAGACAGCCATAATGAAGGATATCAAATGAAATTATCAGTCATTCCAGCATTATTTATATTACTCGCCCCTGCCGCGTGGGCCGATAATAACGGCGGTTTAGAAAAGGGAGAAGCTCCCCCGCCGCCGCACGCCCTGGATGATGGCTATCGAGGCACTGACGACGCGCGAATTATGACCATTAATCAGGCAAAAGAAATGCACGATGGCGCATCGATTTCACTGCGCGGTAACCTGATTGATGGCAGCGGCGATAAATATGTTTTCCAGGATAAAACGGGCAAAATAGACGTTATTATCCCTAAGGCGGTATTTGACGACAGAACCGTCAAGCCCGATCAGATGATCAGCATTAACGGCTCGCTCGATAAAAAATCATCACCTCCCGTCGTACGAGTCGATCGTTTACAGAAATAAATTCAGCGAAGCGTTAACGCTGCCACTATCCATCAAATCTCACCCCTTGGCCTAAGGAGTCAGCTATGAGTGATACTCAACAACGTACCGACGCTTACCCGCAACCTCCCTTCCCGGAGCAGCCCCAAACGCCGCCGGGTCTGGCCTCTGACATGCAGCCTGCCCCCGACCACGGGGAAACGAGCTATAAAGGCCACGGTCGCCTGGCCGGGAAAAAGGCGCTGATCACCGGCGGCGACTCCGGTATTGGTCGGGCCGTCGCGATTGCCTATGCCCGTGAAGGCGCAGATGTCGCTATTAACTATCTCCCCGAAGAAGAAAAAGATGCCGCTGAGGTGATTGACCTGATCAAGGCGGAAGGACGCAGGGCCGTTGCGCTGCCCGGCGATATACGGGACGAGAATTTTTGCCAGAATCTGGTGGAGGAAGCCGTCACGCAGCTGGGCGGGCTGGATATCCTGGTGAATAACGCGGGCCGCCAGCAGTATCGGGAATCGCTGGAAGACCTCACGACCGAGGATTTCGACGCGACGTTCAAAACGAACGTCTACGCCCCTTTCTGGATCACGAAGGCCGCGCTGCGACACCTGAAAGCGCCAGCCTCTATTATCAATACCTCCTCCGTGCAGGCAGTGAAACCCAGCGCCGTGCTGCTGGACTATGCCCAAACCAAAGCGTGCCTTGCCGTGTTTACCAAAGCCTTGGCCAAGCAGCTTGGGCCAAAAGGGATACGCGTCAACGCCGTCGCGCCCGGCCCTTACTGGACGGTGCTGCAGCCAAGCGGCGGACAGCCGCAGGAAAAAGTGAAGCAGTTCGGGGGAGATACGCCGCTGGGCCGCCCCGGTCAGCCCGTTGAGATCGCCCCGCTGTACGTCACTCTGGCCTCGGATGAATGTTCGTATACGTCGGGCCAGGTATGGTGTTCTGACGGCGGTGACGGGGTAATTTAAGCCCCCAGGCGAAGCAAGAGAGGACAAGGACGTCTTCCGACCCACCCGCTGCGAAAAATGCGTTGTAACTCAAACAGATTAAATGTTAAAAATATTTTGCTATCAAGTTATCAAAATTAAACAACTTAGCTTGTCACCCGCATCGCTCTGTTTTTAACATCGCCTATGGAAAAAAATGGTCTGTTCAGTCAGCGCATACGCTTGCGCCATTTGCATACATTTGTGGCCGTCGCTCAACAGGGAACGCTGGGGCGAGCGGCTGAAACCCTTAACCTAAGCCAGCCAGCGCTGTCAAAAACGCTGAACGAACTGGAACAACTTACCGGAACACGGCTGTTCGATCGTGGCCGTCTTGGCGCGCAGCTCACGCTCGTGGGCGAACAGTTTCTGACGCACGCCGTTAAGGTCCTGGATGCGTTGAACACCGCGGGCCAGGCGCTAAACCGCAAAGACGAGCAAACCACCGAGATTGTGCGCGTGGGCGCGCTTCCTACGGCCGCGCTCGGCATATTGCCCCCCGTCATTGGCCAGTTTCACAAGCACCAGCGGCATACCACTATCCAGGTCGCCACCATGAATAACACCATGCTGCTCGCGGGGCTGAAATCTGGCGAGCTGGATCTGGGGATTGGCAGAATGTCGGACCCTGAGCTGATGGGCGGCCTCAACTACGAACTGCTTTTCCTGGAATCGCTGAAGCTGGTCGTTCGTCCTAAGCACCCCCTGCTGCAGGATACCGTGACCCTGAGCCGCGTCATGGAATGGCCTGTCGTGGTATCCCCCAAAGGCACCGTCCCACGGCAAAATGCCGAAACGTTACTGCAGATGCAGGGCTGCACGATGCCATCCGGCTGTATTGAAACCCTCTCGGCGTCACTTTCTCGTCAGCTGACGGTGGATTTCGACTACGTTTGGTTCGTGCCGTCGGGCGCGGTCAAAGACGATCTGCGCCAGGGCACGCTCACCTCACTACCGATCGTCTCGCCGGGCGCGGGGGAACCCATCGGCATATTAACCCGCGTTGACGCCCCGCTTTCTGCAGGGGCGCAGACCCTGCTGAGCGCCATCCGCAAATCGATGCCCGCCTGATACCCCCTTATTGCCTGAATTTCTAACCCGTCGTGGTGACGGGTTTCTTCTGCTCTCTAATCAAATAATGCGAAATCATTCATTAACAATTGCGTAAAACAATTTAACAGTTTTATCATAGCCACGAATTCACCAAATGGTTCGCACTACGTTTGTTAACCGTGAATTTATGCGCTAGCGAACCTCTCCCTAGCGTTATAACCAGCATAACCCCGTCTTTTGTTATCCATTTGGTACAGATGCCACACAGCACGGACCCTAACAAGACGGGCGTATTTAAGGAGACAGAAATGGCATTTGGCAGCGCGCCGCGCGGGATCCCTCGTATCCTGCAGTGGCTCCTTGCCGGACTGATGGCGCTCATCGGTCTGGCGGTCGGCGGCTTGGGCTTCAAGCTCGCGACGGTGGGAGGAAGTTGGTACTTCCTGATTATGGGCGTGGTGATGGTGATTGCCGCCATCCTGATTTTCACCGGCCGCACCAGCGGCATTGTGCTCTACGCAATCGCGTTTATTGCTTCACTCTTCTGGGCGGTGAGCGACGCAGGCTGGGATTTCTGGCCGCTCTTCTCACGCCTGTTCACGTTCACCGTGCTGGCGTTCCTGAGCGCCATCGTCTGGCCTTATCTGCGTGCTGCCAACGCCAGCGCGCCGGTGAACAAGACTCCGGCCTTTGGCGTCGCGGCAGTGTTGGCCGTGGCCATGCTGGTCAGCTTCGGCTGGATGTTCAAACCGCAAACGCTGGTATCGGCCAACGAACCGGTGCCGGTGAAACCCGTCGCGCCGGGCGAACAGCAAAAAAACTGGGAGCACTGGGGTAACACTACCCACGGCGACCGCTTCGCCGCGCTGGATCAAATCAACAAGCAAAACGTTGGCGACCTGAAGGTGGCCTGGGTGGCGCACACCGGCGATATCCCTCAGAGCAACGGGTCCGGTGCCGAAGATCAAAACACCCCGCTGCAGGTTGGCGACACGCTGTACGTCTGTACGCCATACAGCAAGGTGCTGGCGCTGGACGTCGACTCCGGCAAGGAGAAATGGCGTTACGATTCGAAAGCCACTGCGCCAAACTGGCAGCGCTGCCGTGGTCTGGGCTACTTTGAAGATCATCAAAATGTGACAACGTCACAGGCCGATGCGCAGCCTGCCGCCTGCTCTCGTCGTCTGTTCCTGCCTACCACCGACGCCCGCCTGATTGCCATTAACGCCGACAGCGGCAAGGTCTGTGAAGACTTTGGCGATCGCGGTACCGTTGACCTGAGCGTCGGCATGGGCGAGATCAAGCCGGGCTACTACCAGCAAACGTCAACGCCGCTGGTGGCGGGTAACGTTGTGGTCGTCGGCGGACGCGTGGCGGATAACTTCTCCACCGGCGAACCGCCGGGCGTGGTGCGAGCCTATGACGTTCATACCGGTAAACTGGCATGGGCATGGGACCCGGGTAATCCGAACCTGACCGGCCTGCCGCCTGAAGGCCAGACCTACACGCGCGGCACCCCAAACGTCTGGTCTGCGATGTCTTACGACGCCAAACTCAACCTGATCTATCTGCCGACCGGCAACGCCACCCCGGACTTCTGGGCGGGTGAACGTACCGCGCTGGACGATAAATACAGCTCATCCATCGTGGCCGTGGATGCTACCACCGGCCAGGTGCGCTGGCATTTCCAGACCACCCACCACGACCTGTGGGACTTCGACCTGCCTTCCCAGCCGCTGCTGTACGACCTGCCGGACGGTAAAGGCGGTACGACGCCCGTGCTGGTGCAGACCAGCAAGCAGGGCATGATCTTCATGATCAACCGCGAAACCGGTAAGCCGGTTGCGAAGGTGGAAGAGCGTCCTGTTCCGGCGGGTAACGTCGAGGGCGAGCGCTACTCTCCAACCCAGCCGTATTCCGTCGGCATGCCGATGATTGGCAACCAGACGCTGACTGAATCCGACATGTGGGGCGCCACGCCTGTCGACCTGCTGCTGTGCCGCATTCAGTTCAAAGAGATGCGTCACCAGGGCGTGTTTACCCCTCCGGGTCTGGATCGCTCCCTGCAGTTCCCCGGCTCGCTCGGCGGGATGAACTGGGGCAGCGTATCGGTCGACCCGAACAACGGCCTGATGTTCGTTAACGACATGCGTCTTGGCCTGGCGAACTACATGGTCCCGCGCGCGAATGTTGCCAAAAATGCGAGCGGCATCGAGATGGGCATTGTGCCAATGGACGGAACGCCGTTCGGCGCCATGCGCGAACGCTTCCTGTCGCCGCTGGGCATTCCGTGCCAGAAACCACCGTTTGGAACCATGTCCGCAGTTGACCTGAAATCCGGCAAGCTGGTGTGGCAGGTTCCGGTTGGTACCGTTGAAGACACCGGACCGCTGGGCATTCGTATGCACATGCCAATCCCAATCGGCATGCCGACGCTCGGCGCATCGCTGTCTACACAGTCTGGCCTGCTGTTCTTTGCCGGCACCCAGGACTTCTACCTGCGCGCGTTTGACACCGCCACCGGGAAAGAGATCTGGAAAGACCGTCTGCCGGTGGGCAGCCAGTCCGGGCCGATGACCTACGTTTCGCCGAAGACCGGTAAACAGTACATCATTATTAACGCGGGCGGTGCGCGTCAGTCGCCGGATCGCGGTGATTACGTTATCGCGTATGCGTTACCCGATAAGAAATAAGATGTGAAAAAGGGACCGAAAGGTCCCTTTTTTGTAGGTCGGGTAAGCGAAGCGCCACCCGACACTGCTGACAACTCAGAACGTCTCCCAGTTATCCCCGGAAACCGCCGCCGCTGGCCGTAACGGCGCGCTCGTTGCTATAGGTGCAGACGGCACCGCGCGGCCCGACTTTGCACCGCTCAGCCGAAACGCCCCTACCGCTTCGGTCAGACGCGCGCCCTGTTCTTCCAGGGATGCCGCCGCCGCTGAGGCCTCTTCCACCAGCGAGGCGTTCTGCTGCGTCACTTTGTCCATCTCAGAAATCGCCTGGCTCACCTGCACGATGCCGCGGCTCTGCTCGTCGGACGCTGCGGCAATTTCCAGCATGATGTCGGTAACGCGCTTCACCGCCTCAACGATTTCATTCATGGTATTCCCTGCGGCAACCACTTCACCCGACCCCTGGTCGATCAAATTCACCGATTCGTTGATCAGGCTTTCAATCTCCTTCGCGGCGTTGGCGCTGCGGCTTGCCAGCGTACGCACCTCGCTCGCCACCACCGCAAAACCGCGCCCCTGTTCGCCCGCGCGCGCCGCTTCTACCGCAGCGTTGAGCGCCAGGATGTTGGTCTGGAAGGCGATGCTGTTAATCACCGCGGTGATTTCAGAAATTTTCTTCGAGCTGGTGGAGATGTTGCCCATGGTTTTCACCACGCCGGAGACCATCTGGCCGCCCCGGCTGGCTTTGCCGGAAGCGTCCTCCGCCAGCTTGCTCGCGTGGTGCGCGTTGTCGGCGTTTTGCTTCACGGTTGCGGTCAGCTGCTCCATGCTCGCGGCGGTCTGCTCAATGGCCGCGGCCTGCTGTTCGGTGCGTGAAGAGAGATCGGTATTACCCGCAGAAATTTCGCTGGTGCCGCGGTAAATCTCCTCGGCCCCCTGACGCACGGTGCCCACCGTGGTGACCAGCGAGTGCTGCATGGTCTGGAGGTCGCGCGAGAGTCGGCCAATTTCACTGCGTCCCGTGGCGTCGTCCGGCATCGTTAAATCGCCCCTGGCGATATTCTCAATGCGGGTGGCGGCACGCTGCAGCGGGTTAATGACCGTGCGGCGCAGCACGATAAAGGTGATTGCCGTCAGCACCAGCGCCAGCGCGAAGGCACCTACCATAAACATCAGGCCGAGCTGCGTACGCTTGTGCGCCTGAGAGGTGAGCGCGTTGGCACGATCGGTACGGATCTTAATCGCCTTCAGCAGAACATCGTTATAGGCATCGTCCAGCGGGCGCGCGGATTCGTTTTCATGATTGATGATGGCCTCAAACATGCCGTTTTTCGCGTATTTGAGCATCGGCTGAAGGCCGGCAACGTAGGCCTCGTAGCGTGTTTTGAGATCGCCATCCAGCGCCTCGTCTGCCGGAGTACGCACGCTGCGGTGCATGTAGGCGTTGAACCCTTCCTGCGACTGCTTAATCCGCTTTTCTGCCTCGCTGATGTTTTGCTTCATCGCATCCATTTCAGCGATACGGCTTGCGGCACCCGCATGGATCATATTGATGCGCGCGGTACGTAAATGGTTGGAGCTGTTCGATAACCCCGTGCGCACCTGGATTTCAGCCGTGACATCCTGCTGGTCGTTATCTGCCTGCAGCAGGAAATAGCCCGCCAGCGCTGAGCTCAAGGCAAACAGAAGAATGATGCCACCGAGAATGGAGGAAAACAGCGGAACCAGCCTGATGTGATGCAAGAAGCTCAGCCTGTGCTGCGCCTGCATCGAAGTTGTGTTGTCCATGACCGTCGACTCTCTTATAGGTAAGATGCGTAAAAACACGCCTGTAAAATAGTCATCGGCACGGCGGGAAATTTGATTACGGCTAAAAGCGCCGGACAGGTCACACTTTAGAGAAGATTATTAAAGAAATGCCAGCGGCAAAAACCGCTGGCAGAATAATCAGTTGTCGCCGAAATGTATGACGGTACGGATGGATTTACCTTCATGCATCAGATCGAAGGCGTCGTTGATCTGCTCCAGCGGCAGGCGGTGGGTAATAAACGGGTCGAGCTGGATTTTCCCGGCCATGGCATCTTCAACCATGCCCGGCAGCTGGGTACGGCCCTTCACGCCGCCGAACGCTGACCCGCGCCACACGCGCCCGGTCACCAGCTGGAACGGACGGGTTTTGATCTCCTGACCTGCGCCCGCCACGCCGATGATGATGCTCTCACCCCAGCCTTTGTGACAGCACTCAAGGGCGGAACGCATCACGTTCACGTTGCCGATACATTCAAAGCTAAAGTCCACGCCGCCGTCGGTCAGCTCAACAATTACGTCCTGAACCGGCTTATCATAATCCTTAGGGTTAACGAAATCGGTCGCGCCCATTTCGCCCGCCAGCTTGAATTTCTCCGGGTTGGTATCCACGGCGATAATACGTCCGGCTTTCGCCTGTACCGCGCCCTGGATGACGGCCAGACCGATCCCGCCCAGGCCAAACACCGCGACGGTATCGCCCTCTTTCACTTTCGCCGTATTGTGCACCGCACCGATACCGGTGGTCACGCCGCAGCCCAGCAGGCAGACTTTGTCCAGCGGCGCCTGCGGGTTCACTTTTGCCAGAGAGATTTCTGCGCAAACGGTGTACTCGCTGAAGGTGCTGGTGCCCATGTAGTGGTAGATTGGCTCACCGTTGTAGGAGAAGCGCGTGGTGCCGTCGGGCATCAGGCCTTTACCCTGCGTGGCGCGAACGGCCTGACAGAGGTTCGTTTTGCCGGATTTACAGAACTTACACTCGCCGCATTCGGCGGTATAGAGCGGAATAACGTGGTCGCCAGGCTTGAGGCTGGTCACGCCCTCGCCCACTTCTACCACCACGCCGCCGCCTTCATGGCCGAGTACCGCCGGGAAGACGCCTTCCGGATCGTCGCCGGACAGGGTAAACGCATCGGTATGACACACGCCGGTATGGGTAATTTTGATCAGCACTTCGCCCTTCTTCGGCGGCGCCACGTCGATTTCAACGATTTTCAGCGGCTGGCCGGGGCCAAATGCGACAGCTGCGCGAGATTTCATATTGTCTTCCCTTATGTGAGGTCTACGGGTTTATTTTAGATAAGAGCGTAGCAAATGGCCGACTTCTGCCATTCGCACCGCTCGCTGATCCGGAGTTGTCTCCCCCGTGACCAGCTCGTCTTTAAGGTGAATTTCAACCATTTCGCCCATCAGGCCATTTGCTGCGCCGCGTACGGCGGCAATTTGCTGCAGGATGGCCAGGCACGGTTCGCCTGATTCCAGCGCGCGTTCCAGGGCATCAACCTGCCCGCGGATGCGGCGTACGCGGGTGAGAACGCGCTTTTTATCTTCGGGTGAATGCGGCATATGCGCTCCTGAACATACTGTAGGGGGGTATGGTATTTTATCCTGATGCATCCTGTAAAGCAGCGATCGACGCCGTTCATTTATAAGAGTCACGTATTGATGCTACAATTCTATAAATTTCATAAATATACGTGGATACAATGAGTACAACTAACTTTATCCGGCCTCAGCTTCACCTGCCCAATGGTGCCGATAAGCTGCTCCTGCACTCGTGCTGCGCGCCCTGCTCTGGCGAAGTGATGGAGGCCATCCAGGCCTCGGGAATTGAATACACCATTTTTTTCTACAACCCGAATATCCACCCTCAGAAGGAATATCTCATTCGCAAGGAAGAGAATATTCGCTTTGCCGAGAAACACGGCGTGCCGTTTGTTGATGCCGATTACGATACGGATAACTGGTTTGAACGGGCCAAAGGCATGGAATGGGAGCCTGAGCGCGGGATCCGCTGCACGATGTGCTTCGATATGCGTTTCGAACGGACGGCGCTGTATGCGGCGGAAAATGGCTTTAGCGTCATCAGCAGTTCGCTGGGCATCTCCCGCTGGAAAAACATGCAGCAGATAAATGATTGCGGTCAACGCGCGGCGGCACATTATCCGGGAATGACGTACTGGGACTACAACTGGCGTAAACAGGGCGGTTCTTCCCGCATGATCGAGATCAGCAAGCGAGAGCAGTTCTATCAGCAGGAGTATTGCGGATGCGTGTACTCGCTGCGCGACAGCAACCTGCACCGTAAGACGCAAGGCCGACCGCTAATCAAGATTGGGAAACTCTTTTACGGCAAGGATGAGGGTGACGAGTAAGATCTCACTGCGGTAAAGATATATCCGAAAATCGACACCTTTCGTGCTTTTTTGCTGTTTCTTTCTGTCAGATCGCTCAGTTAACGCTAACCTTTAAGTATCTACAAAAGGAGGTAATGATGTCTGATTTCGACGCTGATAAACACGCAGATTACGCTGGAGATAAAGCGAAAAACAAACTCGACGAGCTGGCTGGATCAGCCCAACAGCAGTTTGGCGATTTCGTCGACTCACCAAAGCATCAGGTGAAGGGCGCGGCCAGAAAATATGCCGCTCAGGCCAGTGACGCGGTTTCCGATGTCACTGAAGCCGTGCGTAACAACCCGCTGTCGGGCTTGATTGCTGCCGGTGCGGTAGGTGTTGTTCTCGGCCTTCTTCTGGGCCGCAAATGATTGCAGGCCCTCCGGGGCCTGATTCTTCATCTCCTCGCCATTTCCCCTCTGCCACACCGTTTACATCCTGCAGCGTTGCTTCACTTTTTTCCGCCTCAGCGTAAAACCCCAGTGAATACAGGTATTTTAAAAAGCAAAAACTTGTACATTTTTCCTGTACAGTTATCGCCTCATGGTATAGATTCAATCACATCGATGTTACTAAAATGTTCTACAACGGTGGAAAACCATGAGAAGCAACCGCGAAGCATCTTCAGCAGAACACGCTATCACGTTGTATTTTAACAAAAACAACGTACCTACCCAGCAGGAGACGCTTGGGTTGATCGTGGGTGAAATCATTAAAGAAAATGTACAACTGAGCAGAATGACAATTTGTACAAAACTTTTGCGGCGTATTGAAGAATCCTCATGCGAGGAGGAAAAGGCCCACTACAACGGCCTTATTGCCCTCTTCTTTGAGCGATAATGCGAAAAAGATTTTTAACTTACTAAGTTGGTTTCGCTGGGATAAAGAATATATTTATCGATACGCGATAACTAACCCAGTGCTGCAGCCTGAAGTGTGCAGCAGAGTGAGATTGAAGCTATGCATAGAACCAGGTTTGAACGACTAAAAGATGACTTAATGGGTGAAGCCGTCTTATCAATTTTGAAAGAAAACGGGCCAATCACCTTTGCATCTCTGGCTAATCGGCTAAAAACGATGGCTAACGTTGAATCAAATGATGAACGCAAAAATGCATTGATCGCAGCTGAGGACGAGGTACGTCAAAGGATAACGGGCGTTTCACGCGAGCGAGGGAGCGTGATGGGCGATTACGACGTTGGCAGAATTCGTTCTCTCTTTAAAAAAGACACTCTTCTTCCCCCGGATAAGAAACACTAATTTGCAACGGACACGGTGACCACCATGAGCAAGGCGATGAGACAGCAGACGTATAATTTTGAAGCATTGCACGATAAAGGACTGGCCGATCATTTTCTGAATGCGGGTAATCACCTCACTGATGAGGCTGAAGTGTTAGGCTCTGCCATCCGCTGTATTATGCTTTGTGGTGATAACCTCTCTAATAAAGAGGTGATATTGCAGCTGATACACGCGCTTGAAATTACGCACGAGCCTGAAGCCTGCGATGTGATTCGTAATACGCTTGAAATTGTTGTCGGGTTTACGCGTGACGATATCTGAGATCGATACAGAACATTTATAAATTAAAAACTAACGCGCTGGTGGGCGAACTTCGCCGTCCACCAGCGCTATTATTATTTTAGCTAAACAACCTCACCATGCGATCCAATTCCTCCTCCTTAACCGCCTTTGAAAGATAATATCCCTGAAAGCTTTTCACGCCTAAGGCAACAAGCTTATCGAATTTCTCTTCGCTATCGACACCTTCCGCAATGCAGTCACTTCCGGTCATATCGCTATAAAACTGGATCGCTTTAATAAGATTATAATCATTGTCATTGGCGACAAAATTGTCGACGATATCACGATCCAGCTTAAGCCCATCAAAATGAACGTGGCGGACGGGAAACAAGGTATGGTGGCTTGAGAAACAATCATCAAGGAACAATCGACAGCCGGTATTACGCAAACGCTGCATTGTTTCGGGGATCGTATGATCCTTTGTGACGTCAATGGTTTCAGCAAATTCAAACACCAGCTTCTCTGACCACTGCGGGTTAAGCAGCATCTCCGTCGCCTTTTTTGCCATTCCCGGGAGCGCATTTCCCGTTGCTAACGGCGGCGGAATATTCACTGAAAAATAATATTTTCCGTTGTATTTGTTAATCCCGGAAACGGCCGCATGGATAACGAGCGCCGTTATTTTCAACCAAATTTCGACGTTGGAAATATCACATAAAAAGGCTGTTGGCTTCAGGATCTTACCGTTTTGATTCCAGCGCAAGAGGATCTCAAAGCCGACTCCCTTTTTATAGCGATCGGTAATAATCTGATACGCAGGGAATATTTCTCTTTTAAGCAACGCGTTAAATACCTCAGCTTCCCGGCTGGTTAGCGCCTCTTTTTCAATTTTTCGACCGCCAGCGCACTCCATTTTAAACGCATTCGGATCGTTCAACCACAGACGGATATGATGAAGTTTTCGTATTCCTTCCTTTCGATGCGTATAGATTGTCTTATCTGACAAGCCCATTATTTTGCATTGTTCTTTCACAGACATTCCGCGGTAGAAATTCAATAATACATCTACTTCGCGTTTCGTCAGGCCTTTCAAACTATCCTTATAAGAATAAGCCAGGTTTCCCTCGCGCAATAAGCGCGCGCAATTCTTTACTGCCTTTGGGTTGTTTTTCACACATTCTATAATATCCGAAAGAGAGGCGATTCGAATCCGGGACAATTTGCTTTTGCTATTCAAAAGGCTGCCAAGCGTTTGTTGTAACCAGCTGTCCGGTATTGTTCCATAGAGCGTAACCCGCTTTATAACGGGCAGCGCATTCAGAACCGAAGCAAGCTTCTTTAAGCTTTCAAGCAGGTTGACAATATCTCTGCCAAGAAAAACTGAAATGATAGCATCATGATTTAACAGCATATTTTTTACATCCTGCTGCCTTACGTCGTCCGCATCAAACTGGATGCGCGAAGCGCCTATTCCCTGCTCCTTAAGAAACAGGCTATATCCTTGAAACGTAAAGCCACAGGTTGAGATAACAAACTCTTGCTCATGACAAGCAGTATTTTCGTGATACATATTTTGGGCCATAAGCTGCTCCTGGGTAAAAGGCACGATTCCGCTGGCAGAAAATAATCACTGCTAAAACGAAAGCGTCTATTTACGAATGTGCGAATGTTAACGTTAACCTTTTGTAAAAATAATCTTACAGTACACCCGCATCTTTATACACATTAATTAACGCTAAGAGGCAGAACATCTTTGCGTTAATCAACCCTCGAATTCATACGCAGCATAAATATAACAATCTTTTCAAATAACGACGGTAAATATCTCATTTGCAGGGTATAATGACGTTGCCGAACAGAAGACTGGATACTTCATTTCATCAGTTCGTTAAAACAAGAGAGAAATGCCATGGATAATCATATCTCATCCAGGGCTTTGCTACATCGAAGAGATGTCATCAAGAATAACCCTCGATTTAGCGAAGCAATATTAGAGCACTACAAAATAAATGACACCATCTACAAAAAACAACCCTTGTTCTACAAGACAATGCTTCAGGAATCCCGATTCAACATTATCCTTTCAATGTGTTGCTTTATATTTGGTAATCAGGCCGAGTCAGTTTCCGAGATAAAGGAGTTATGCTCTCGATATCAGATAGCCAGCCCGAACAGCGTCATTGCAATCATCACGTTACTTCGCACGACCGGACGCATTAAGACCTGGCGATGCACGGAAGACCGGCGCAAAACTATAATTGCACCAACGCAAAAAGGGCTGGATGAACTTAAACGCTATATGTCTGGCGCTTTTATACCTGTCAGTATTTTGTATCCAGCCTTCAACATTAACGTCAACCTTTTAGATAACGATGCTTTAAGAAATAATTTTTTCCGCCGCGCAGCAGAATACCTGTTTCGGGGATTAACATTCAGAAAGGTTTTACCCGAAGTAGGGTTATTTATCGATAAAGACGGAGGGCGTATGATTATGCTGTATATCTATCTGCAGGCCGTTAAAAATAAAACCGCACACGGCGCCATAATTGATTATTCAGCCAGCACGCTTGCAAAGGAATTTTTTGTTTCGCGGATCCACGTAAACCGAATAATGAAATCGGCTCAGGAGTCAGGCTACCTTAAAGATCGGGGCGACGGTCGCATGTCGGTCTATCCCTCATTTATTGAGCTTGTCGAAAATTATGCCGGGCTCTACTTTGCCTACGTGACGCATTACATTAACGTTGTTCCCAAAGAGAGACGCACCACGCTTAGCATGACCTCCACGGTATAACAGCACCGGCGTTCGGATAACCGAACGCCGGTTTTTTTATCTTTCCCGCATTGCCTCTTTTGCTTTGTTCAGCGGCTTCAGCAGATAATCGATAATGGTTTTGCTCCCCGTTTTGATATCTACGGTGGCGATCATGCCCGGAAATACCGGAAAGGTTTTACCCTGCTTATTCGTCAGATGGTTGCTGTCGGTACGGATGTAAACGCGGTAGTAATAAACATCCCTTTTCACCTCATCCTGAAGCGTATCCGGTGAAATCATCGTGACCTCACCTTCAAGACCGCCGTAGATGGAGTAGTCATAGGCGGTGATTTTCACCAGCGCTTTCTGGCCAGGATGAATAAAGGCGACATCGCGCGGCGAAATTTTCGCTTCGATGAGCATCTGATCGTCAAGCGGCACCAGGCTCATCAGTTTTCCATTCGGCGGAATGACGCCGCCGACGGTCGTTACGTCGATATCCTTTACGATCCCGCGCACGGGCGCATTAAACGTCAGGCGCGTCAGCGAGTCTTCCCGCCCTTTCATGACCGACCGCTGCGCTTCCATTTCGGCATTCGCTTTCGCCAGCTCTTCCCGGGCGCGAACGTAGTACTGGTTTTTCATCTCGGTGATTTTGCTCTCAAGCTCATTTTTTTGACGCTCAAGACGCAGGACCTCAACCTTGCTGGCCGCGCCCTGGGTGACCAGGGGACGCGTCAGGGACAGTTCGCGCTGCACAAGCTCTGCGCCCTGGCGTAGCCCCGCCAGCCCTTTTTCGAGACTTTCACGGCGCGACTGATAAAGCGCGGTTTCCTGTTTAACCAGCTCAACGTCATCATCCAGTTCCGTCGGGAATACCAGCGCGGTGTCGTTCACCTCGGCATTCAGGCGCGCGGCCGTTGCCATCGCGGCGTTTAGCCGGGATTCACTCTCCAGCACGCTGGACTCGGTTTTTGTCCGATCGAGCTGGGCAAGCTGCTGACCACGCTCGACGATATCGCCCTCGCGCACCAGCAGACTGTGAATAATCCCCCCTTCCAGGGACTGGATCACCTGCTCATGAGAGGACGGGATCACCTTGCCGCTGCCGGTGGTAACTTCATCCAGATGGAACAGGCTCGCCCAGGTGATAAACACGACCAGCAGGGCAAACAGCGACCAGGCGACAAGCGTAGATCGCGGCAGACGCGGCTCCTTCAGCCGGCTGTTAAAGCGGGAGAAATCATTCATGCCACGCCCTCCGTTTTCAGGGTGACGGTACGCTGCGGTGCTTTCTGCGCCGCCATGCCGTGCTGGCTCAGGATGGCGTCGCGCGGGCCATCCATGACGACCTTGCCGCTTTCCAGCACAATGATGCGGTCGACCAGATCCAGAATCGGCAGACGATGGGTCGCCACCACCAGCGTCCGGCGCTTGCCCAGCCACTGGTGAAGATGCTGGATAAACTGCTTCTCGCTAACCTCGTCCAGCCAGGCGGTAGGTTCATCCAGCAGCAGAATGTTCGGCGACGTAATCAGCGCGCGCGCCAGCAATAGTGCCTGACGCTGCCCGCCGGACAGGCCCGCGCCGCCTTCGTTGATGATGTAGTTCAGCCCCATCTTCTGCTTGCGCACAAACTCCAGCGCGCCACTGTTCACCAGCGCCTGGTGGATCTCATCGTCGGTCGCCAGCGGGTTGCCCATCAGGATGTTGTCGCGCACGGAGCCAAAGAACAGCCGCGCCTGCTGGCTGAGCAGCTGCATATCGCGGCGCACGTCAGCCGGGTCCAGATGATTCAGCGCAATATCGTCCAGCAGGATGCTGCCCTGCTGCGGCTCCTGCATCCCCGCCAGCAGGTGCAACAGCGTGCTTTTACCCGAACCATTCCGCCCGAGCACCGCGACGCGCTCCCCGGCGCGGATCTTCAGCCTGCTGATGTTGAGCACGGTGAGCTTCTCCTCCTCGTCGTACCAGAACCCTACGTCCTCGAGGGCGTAATCGCCGCGCAGGTGGGCCTTGTGCACCTTCTTGCCGTACTGCGGATCGTCAATCGGGCGCTGCATCAGGTCATCAAGCCCCTTGCGCGCGACTTTTGCCGACTGCCAGCGTGAAAGCACGCCGGAAATCTGCGACAGCGGCGCAATGGTTCGCGACGCCAGAATCGAGGTGCCCACCAGCGCACCGGTGGTCATGTCGCCGCTGATGACCAGGTAACAGCCCACCAGCAGCACCACCGCGTAGACGATGGACTGCACTTCCTGCGTCCACGTAAGCAGCAGCCCCGTCAGCCAGCGCTGCTTCATGCCGACGCTGGCGGCCACGTCATTGGTGTTATTCCACTGATTCTGGAAGCGCTGCTCGGCGCGCATCAGCTTGATGTCCTCAAGCCCCTGCACCGCTTCAACCAGCGTAGCGTTGCGAATGGCGGATTCACGCATCCCTTCGCTGGAGAGTTTCCCCAGCGGGCGCTGCACCAGCAGGCCGGGGATCAGCAGCAGCGGCACGGCGAGTAACACCACCAGCACCAGCGGGCCGCCAATCATCCACAGAATGAAGACGAACAGCAGGAAGAACGGCAGATCGGAGATAGCCGCAATGGTCGTAGAGGTGATCAGCTCGCGCACCGACTCCAGCTCGCGGATCTGGGCGATGAATGACCCGGTCGACTTAGAGCGCGCGCCGTTTTTGATCCGCAGCGCGTGGGCAAAAACGCGCTCGGAAATACGCAGGTCGGCGCGTTTCCCCACCACGTCCGAAATATGCACGCGCAGCATGCGCATGATGAACTCAAACACGATGGCAATCATCACGCCGCCAAACAGCACCCACAGCGTGGCCTCCGACTGCGACGGCACCACCCTGTCGTATACCTGCATGGAAAAGACCATGCCGGAGAGCGCCAGCACGTTGGCGACCAGCGCCACCAGCATAATGTCGCTGTAGCGACGCCAGTCCTTCAGGGCGAGCTGCCAGAACCAGTTTTTCTCGTACGGCTTGATGTAGTCATCCACGCGCGCGTCCGGCGTGGACTCCAGCGGACGCAACACCATCAGCCCTTTCAGGCGTGGCCCAAGCTCCTCACGCGTGAGCGTCGTCTCAAGGCCGCCGTCGCCACTAAACTGCAGGCTGACGTTGCCTTCGCTATCCATACGATTGATAACGGCAATCTGGCCCTCGGTGAATTCTGCCAGCAGCGGTAAACGCCACGGGTCAAGGGATACCGCCTCCGCCGCCACCCAACGCATCCCCAGCCCAAGCTGGCGCGCCATCTCCTCCAGCACCAGCTGGCGCGGAGACTGACTTTCATGGTTAATCGTGACCCGAACATGCTCTGCCGAAAAATCCAGCCGATAATGCTTCGCGATAATGAGCATGCCCTGCAGCCAGGGTTCGTACTGTGGGTGTGTCTTCATAATGCTACGTCCTGTTCAGGGCGATTATTCCGCACTGAAATGATACCCTTCCGGGATGATTAGAAATCGAACAACTTCTAAACGAACCGGCAAAATAATCTTATGAAAAATAGGGTTATGACTATTCATGTAAAGAAACGCAAAAAGCCGCGAGGATCGCTCCCCGCGGCGGTGTTTTACGCAATTAACAGCTGATGGTTCGCCAGCAGCGTCGCCAGATCCGTCTGCACGCCGTTCAGCGTGACCAGGGTGGTCGGTGAGAACTGGCCGCCCGTCCCGTCCAGATCCACCTGGATCTCGGTGTTGCTGCCGTTCTGCACCACGCGGATGTAGTCGGCGATGTTGCCCGCGCTGCTGTCCAGCGTGGCCACGCCGTTGACATAGCTCGCCGAGCCGGTGCCGGTATAGCCGCTGTCGGAGAGCAGGTCGCGCAGGTCGATACGGTCCGTGTCCGCGGTGCCTTCCCAGGTGCCAACGGTGAAGCCGTTCACCACGTCGTGACCGTTACCGCCCGTCGCATCCGTGGCGTTGATCAGCTTGTAGAGCAAGGTATCGTGACCGCCGCTGCCGATATTGAAGGTGTCGTTCCCGCCGCGGCCTTCGAACTGGTTATCACCGCTGTTGCCGGTAATGACGTCGTCGAAGTCCGAGCCGTTGATCCCTTCAATGTTCAGCAGTCGTGACGTACCAAACCCGGTGTCCTGCGCGGTAGAAAGGCGCAGGTCAACGGTAACGCCGGAGGTCGCGTTGCGGTAATCCACCACGTCCATGCCGCCGGTATTGCTCCAGGTGTCGTAGTCGGAGTGGGTATTCCAGCCGCCGGAGCCGTTATAGGTATAGGTGCCATCCTCTGCGATAAAGGTGTCGTTATACCCGGTCCCGGTGATAGTTCCGCTGTGTCCACCGGTGGCGGCTTCGGCAGTGAGGACATAGCCCTCTTTACCGTTGCCCGCGTCCAGACCTGTCCAGGTGACGTTATCCGATACCCCGTTAGTAATCTTCACGATCTCCGCCGAGTAGGTCTCGTTCGGATCCAGCCCGTAGAAGCTCACCAGCGCAGAGGTATCGTTCGAGCCGATACCGGACTGGGCGTTGACGATCTGCGACGCCACCAGCACGCCCGCGGCGTTGTACAGATTGATCGTATTACCGTAGTAGGCGTTGATGCCTTCGCTGTCCACGATATGCAGATGCATCGCGGTACCGTCAGCAATCTTCGCGTTGTTTTGCACCAGCACCACCTTGCCGTTCTGCTGGGACACCAGCAGATCCTTCGAACCGTCCCAGTTGTAGTCGACGGCGGCCACGCCGGTGACGTTCGCCAGGCCGGAAGCCAGCTGGCTTGAGGTCCAGGTTGAGCCATAGCCGTTGTTGGTAAACAGCGTTGCGGTTTGCGAGCCCCCGTAGGTGCTGAGCTTGACGATGTCCATCTGCCCGTCGCCGTTCCAGTCTACCGCTACGGACAGATAGCCCGCCGTGGCGTTAGAGGCTTCCACCGCGCTCTTGGTCGTGGAAAGTTTCCCGGTACCGTCGTTGTAGTAGATCACGCCGCCGTTGTTGTTGTAGCTGCTGCCCAGATACAGGTCCATATAGCCATCGCCGTTGAAGTCCGCCCACGTCATGGATGCCGCCGTGGTGGAGTTCGAGGTGTTCGCCACAAACACGTTGGTCAGGTTCTGGCCGATGGAGAGCGTGCCGTTGCCGTTGTTGTTGATCACGGTTAACGAGTACGCGCCGCTGCGGTTGGTGTGCTGCACAATATCCACCGTACCGTCGTTGTTCAGGTCGACGCCGGAGATCTCACGCCCGGAGTCGAACTGGCCGTAGAAACCGCCTTCCCCGCCGGTGCCGTCCGGCGTCAGCACGCCGTTGTTATTCACCAGGTAGGTCAGGGAGTCCATACCGGCATCGCCGTAGGCCAAGTCCAGATAGCCATCGCCGGTTTTGTCGTAGGCAATCACGCCGCCGAACCAGATGGTGGTCCCCATCGCCAGCTGGCTGGCGTTGTAGGTGCTGCCATCGTAGGTCCACATAACCTGCGTAGAGCCTGCGTAGGTGTTTTCGGTCGCGAAGATGTCCTGCGTGCCGTTACGGTCAAAGTCGGCCGCCGTCTGGCTTACCACGTAATAACCACGGGTGTTGGTCAGCGTATTGCCGGCGTAGGTTGAATTATCGCTGCTGGAATAAGACTGTCCGTTAGCAATGATATTCCACAGCCCGCTGCTGTTCGTGCCGAGGGTCATGGTGGCGTTGTTGCCGTTCCCCGCCGTGGTTGCCCAGTCGGTATTCACCGAGGTGGTATCAATGACCAGGCTGCCGCTCGCCGTACCGGTGGTGTTGCCGTTACCCGCGCTGCTCTTCACCTGCGCCGTCACGCTGTAACTCGCCACGCCCAGGGCATCGCCGTCCGGGATCTGCAGATACCAGGTATTGTGATCCGGGTCGACCACTACCGCGCCGCCGGTCTGCGAGGTGTAGGTTTTGCCGTTCACAATCACCACCAGGTATTCCCCGTTCACCAGGTCCGCGGACACCGTGCCGTTGATAATTGGCGTGGTATCCGACGTGGTCTGGGCGGTAATCGCCGCCGTGGTGGTCGGGATGCTGGTATCGACGTTCAGCACAAAGCCGTCTGATTCCGTGTAGTTACCGGCTTTGTCGGTCACGCGCAGAATGTAGGTGTGATTCCCGTCCAGCAGGCCGTTGTCCTGATAGGACCAGCTTGCGCTGCCGTTCATCGTCACCTGACCCAGCAGGACGCCGTCGCGATAGAGCTGCACAATCTCGCCGTCGTCCGGGGCGCGGTTAAGCGTGCCGTTGATCAGCGGAGAGTCGTCATCGGTGGCGACGGCGCTGCCGAAGGTGCCCGTACGCTCGCCTTCCCCGTCGGTGTAGCTCACCACCGTGCCGACCGTGGCTGGCGGCGTGGTATCGACCGTCACCACCTGCGACGAGGTCGAACCGACGTTGCCCGCCTGGTCGATTATCCGCACCTGATAGGTGTAATCCCCGTCCGCCAGATCGCGGGTATCGGTGTAGCTCCAGCGCTGGTTAGTGACGGTAGCGTCAGTCCAGGTATTGCCGCCGTCGAGGCTGATCTGCACGCGCTCGTCGCTTGCCAGCGCGCTGCCCAGCGAGCCGTTAACGGTGAGCGTGGTGTCCATGGTGATGAAATCACTGCTGGACTGCCCGGTGTCCTCGCTGATGCTGTCGATGGTGATGCCGTACTGCGGCGCCTGGGTATCCACCGTCACGTCCTGCGCGGTGGTAGCCCCGACGTTCCCCGCCTGGTCAACGACCCGCACCTGATAGTTATGGCTGCCGTCGCTCAGGGTACGGGTGTCGCTGTAGCGCCACTGCGTACCGCTTACGGTGGCGTACACCCAGGTCGTGCCGCCGTCCATGCTGACCTGCACGTACTCACCTGCACCCAGCTCCGCCCCGAGCGTCCCGTTCAGGGTGTACGAGGTCGAACTGGTCAGGAAGTCGTTATTGTCGAAGCCGGTATCGACGGTGATGTTATCCACGGTCACCGTAATCGCCGCATCCGGGGCGACCGTATCGACGGTCACCTGCTGATGGGCGCTTGAACCCACGTTGCCCGCCGCGTCCACCACGCGAACGTAGTAGTCATAGGTCTGGTTACCCAGCGTGCGGCCGTCCACGTAGTACCAGCTGTTGCCGGTCACGATCACGTTCTGCCAGGTCACCCCGCCGTCGATGCTGATCTGGGCATATTCGCCGTCGGCCAGCGTCGCGCCGAGTGAGCCGTGCAGCGTCAGGGACGTATCGTTGGTGATAAAGTCGCTGCCGCTCAGCCCGGTATCGTCGCTGATGCTGTCGATAGCGATCGTTTTGCTGGCGTCCGGCGCCACGGTATCAATGGTCACCACCTGGCTTGTGGTGGCGCTGATATTCCCCGCGTCGTCAATCACGCGCAGCTGGTAGTTGTAGTCCCCGTCGGCCAGCGTGCGGCCATCCACATACGTCCAGGTCAGGCCGCTGACGCTCACGTCGGTCCAGGTGACGCCGCCGTCGAGGCTGATCTGGGCGTTGTCGCCGCTGCCCAGCGCCGCGCCGAGCGTGCCCTTGAGGCTGATCTGGTTGTCGCTGGTGATGAAATCGCTGCCGGAAAGACCGGTATCCTGGGTTACGGAATCCACGGTAATGGTCGTCGCCGCAGGCTTCGTCAGATCAATCACCACGTCCTGGCTGTCCGTTGCCCCTACGTTCCCGGCGTTATCGATCACGCGCACCTGGTACTGGTACGTGCCGTCGGTCAGGGTACGACCATCGGCGTAGCGCCAGGCGGTGCCGGTCACGGTCAGGTCAATCCAGGTGGCCCCGCCGTCGAGGCTGATCTGCGCCTTCTCGTTATTACCGAGCTGCGCGGTCAGCGATCCGTTCACCACCACCTTACTGTCGTTGGTGATGAAATCACTGGCGCTCAGGCCAGTGTCGTTCTGCAGGGAATCAATCGTAATTCCCATCGACGGCGCGGTCAGATCGACGGTGACGGTGTGATTGTCGCTGGCGCTGTTGCCGATGGTGTTACTCACCTGCGCGTTAATCACGTACGAGCCGCCGTCCGCGAGCGCGGTGACGTCCGCGCTGCCCAGGGTGTAGCTCCAGGTGCCGCCACTCTGCACGGTAGCCGCATAGGTTTTGCCGTTCAGCGTAATGGTCACCGTCTGGCCCGCAGGGGCGTCGGTGGTGCCGCTAATTACCAGCGCCGTACCGTGCTCGGCGGCGTTGACGATATCGTCCTGCGCAAAGGTGTTAATGGTGATGGTTGGGACATCGCCGTTCAGCGTCACGTCGTGCGTTGCGCTGCCCGGGTTGCCCGCCTTATCGTTTACCGAAGCGGTGATGGTGTAATCCCCGTCGCTCAGGCCGAGGAAATCCCGACCCGGCACGAAGACTGACCATGTGCCGTTCGCCGCCACGGTCGCCTGATAGCTGTGGCCGTTGAAGGAGACGGTGACCGTCTGCCCCTGTTCCGCCGTGGTGGTGCCGCTGATGGTCTGCCCCGCCAGCTGCTCGGCGTTGTTAACGATATTGTCATCGGCTACGGTGCCGATGGTGACGGTTGGCGCAACGGTGTCTACCGTCAAGGTGTGCGTCGTCTGGCCGCCGTTACCGGCCCTGTCGTTGACCGAGGCGGTAACCGTCAGCGCGCCCTGGCTCAGGGCGGCCAGATCGGCTGCCGGAACATCCAGCGTCCACGTCCCGTCGTTCGCGACGGTGGCGGTGTAGGTTTTGCCGCCCAGCGTCACGGTCACGGTCTGGCCCGCCTCCGCGCTGGAAGAGCCGTGAACGGTCAGCGGCAGCCGTGCTTCCGCCGCGTTCAGCATATCGTCACCCGACAGCGCCGCAATGCTCACGACCGGCGCGGTGGTATCCACGCTGATGCCGTGCGTCGCCGAGGCGCTGTTGCCCACGCTGTCCTGGGCAGAAACAGTAACCTGATAGCTCGCGCCGTCGGCCAGCGCGCCCACGTCGGCGACCGGCACGGTGGTGGTCCAGGTACCGTCGTTCTGAATGGTGGCCGTATAGGTTTTGCCGTTCAGGGTTACCGTCACCTGCGTGCCGCTGGCAAACTGCGCGCTTGAGCCGCTAATCACCAGCGAGCTGCCCGCCTCCGCCGCGTTGATCACGTCATCGCCGCTGACGGTGTTGACGGTCAGCGCAACCGATGCGGTGTTAACCACGACGTCGTGCGTTTGGGTGCTGCTGTTGCCCGCGCCGTCGGTAATGGTCGCGCTGATGGTCACGGTGCCGTCGTTCAGGGCCGAAATCACGCTGGCCGGAACGCCCACGCTCCATTTGCCGCTGGCGTCGACGGTGGTGGTGTACTGATTCGAACCGATGGTGATGACCAGCTTATCCCCGACGCTCGCGCCGGTTGCCGTACCGCTGACGATCTGCGCCTGCCCGTGCTCGACGCTGTTAATGACGTTATCGCCCGCTACGACGTTAAAGCTGACGGTCGGCGGCGTGGTATCGAGCGTAATTGCTTTGCCCGCGCTGCCCGGGTTACCGGCATCATCGCTCACGCTGACCTGCACGGTGTAGCCGTTATCCGCCAGCGCGGACAGGTCGGTGCCCGGCACGTTCACGCTCCAGACGCCGCCCTGCTGCACCTGCGCGGTATAGCTCTTACCGCCCAGCGTCACGGTCACCGTCTGGCCGACTTCCGCCGTGGTGGCGCCGGAAATGTCCACGCCCGCAGCCGCTTCGCTGCCGTTAATCACGTTGTCGCCCGCAACCGTATCAATGCTCACGGCTGGCGCGGTGGCGTCCACGCTGTACTCGCGGCCCGCCGAGGCGCTGTTGCCGTTCACGTTGGTGACGCTCACCTGCACGCTGGCGTCGCCGTCTTTAAGACCGTTGAGATCGGCAGACGGCACGGTGGCCGTCCAGTTACCGTCGGCGTCCACTTTCGCGGTGTAGGACTTGCCGCCGAAGGTGATGGTGACGGTCTGGTTCTCCTCCACGTTGGACGTGCTGCCGGACAGCACCAGATCCGCGCCTTTTTCCGCCGCGTTAATCACGTCGTCGGTGGCGATGGCATTGATGCTGACGGCCACCGCCGCCAGATCGACGGTGACATCGTGGCTAATGGTGACCGGATTGCCCGCGGTGCTCTGGCCTGCCACGGTGACGGTCACCGTGCCTGCTGCCAGGGCCCCGACGTCTGCCGCCGGGATCGCCGCGCTCCAGGTGCCGTTAGCCAGCACGGAAGCGGCATAGGTTTTACCATTGACGGTGACCGTCAGCGTCGTGCCGGTCGCCAGCCCGTCGCTGGAGCCGGTGATAATCAGGTTTTGAGTATGTTCGATGCTGTTGATCACGTCGTCGCCCGCCACGGTATCCACGCGCAGGCCCGGCAGGCTGGCGTCAATACTGATTTCGCGCTCGCCCGCTCCCGTGTTGCCGTGGCCGTTGGTGACGGTCGCCGACACGGTCAAATCGCCATTGCCCAGCGCCGTAAGGACGGACTCCGGCACGTTGACGGACCAGGTGAGATCGTTCTGCACCGTTGCGGTGTAGCTGTTGCCGCCAAGGGTGACGGTAACGGTATTGCCCGCTTCCGCGTTCGCTACTTTGCCGCTGAGGGTCTGGCCTGCGGCCACTTCCGCCGCGTTGATGACGTTATCACCCGCCACGGTGTTGATGGTCACGGTTGGCAGCGCGGTGTCCACCTGCAGGTTCGCGGTGTTGCTGATGCTGTTGCCTACGCCGTTTGTGGCGGCGGCGCTCAGGGTGTAGTTGGCTTCGCCGAGGCCTGCCAGATCCGCCGCCGGAACGGTGAGGCTCCAGCTTCCGTCTGCCGCGGTTGTCCCCGTGTACTGTTTACCGTTCAGCGTCACGGTCACCACGGTGCCTTCCGCCAGGTTGGCGCTGGTGCCGGTAACGCTCAGATCCTGACCTTTCTCCACCGCGTTCAGGACGTTATCGCCGCTGATGGCGTTGAAGGCCACGGACGGCAGGCCGGTATCGACGGTCACGTTATGGCTGCCGGAACCGGTATTGCCCGCCGCGTCGGTGACCGACGCCGTAACCGTCGCGGTGCCGTCCTGCAGCGCGGAAATCACGCTTGCCGGGACGCCCACGCTCCAGTTACCCGCCGCGTCCAGCACGGTGGTGTAGGTCTGACCGCCGATGGTGACGGTGACCTTATCGCCCGCAGCCGCGCCGGTGGCGGTGCCGCTGACGATCTGCGCCTGAGCGTGCTCGGTGATGTTAATCACGTCATCGCCCGCCACGGTGTTGATGGTGACCGCAGGCACGGTCACGTCCACCGTCAGAGTGCGATCGACCGACGCCGGGTTGCCCGCCTTGTCGCTGACGCTCGCGGTCACGGTGACGCTTCCGTCGGTTAATCCTGCCAGGTCAGCCGCCGGTACGTTCAGCGTCCAGCTGCCGTTCGCGCCTGCGGTTGTGGTGTAGTCTTTGCCGTTCAGCGTCACGGTCACGGTCTGGCCCGCTTCGGCGGTGGTGGTACCGGACACGGTCAGATCGATCTTCGCTTCTGCGGCGTTCAGAATGTCGTCGGCCGCCAGCGTGTTAACGGTCACGGACGGCGCGGTGGTATCCACGCTGTACTCGCGGCCCGCCGAGGCGCTGTTGCCGTTCACGTTGCTGACGCTCACCTGCACGCTGGCGTCGCCGTCCTTGAGGCCCGCCAGATCCGCAGACGGTACGGTGTAGGTCCAGCGACCGTCGTCACCCACGGTGGTGGTGTAGATTTTGCCGTTCAGGCTCAGCGTTACGGTCTGTCCGGCCTCCACGTTGGTGGTCGCACCGGACAGCACCAGATCCGCGCCCTTCTCCGCCGCGTTAATCACGTCGTCGGTGGCGATGGCGTTGATGCTGATGGCAACGGTCGCCAGATCCACCGTCACATCGTGGCTGATGGTAATCGGGTTACCCGCTGTACTGTCGCCGGTAACGCTGATTTTCACGGTGCCTTCCGGCCACGCGCTGACGTCGGTGGACGGGATCGCCGCGCTCCAGGTGCCGTCCGCCAGCACCGTGGCCGCGTAATCTTTACCGTTGACGGTGACGGTCAGCGCCGTGCCCGGCGCCAGCCCGTCGCTGGAGCCGTTAACGATCAGGTTCTGATTGTGCTCGATGCTGTTCACCACGTCGTCGCCCGCCACGGTATCCACGCGCAGGCCCGGCAGGTTGGCATCGATAGCGATCTCGCGCTCGCCGCTGCCGGTATTGCCGTGGCCGTTGGTGACGGTCGCCGTCACGCTCAGGCTGCCGTTGCCCAGCGCGGTCAGCACGTCAGACGGCACGTTCACGGACCAGGTGAGATCGTTCTGCACCGTCGCGGTGTAGGTGTTGCCGCCGATGGTGACGGTAACGGTATTGCCCGCTTCCGCGTTCGCCACGGTACCGCTCAGGGTCTGGCCTGCCGCCACTTCTGCCGCGTTGATGACGTTGTCGCCCGCCACGGTGTTGATGGTGACGGTCGGCAGCGCGGTGTCCACCAGCAGGTTCGCGGAATTGCTTACGCTGTTGCCCACGCCGTTGGTGGCGGTAGCGTTCAGGGTGTAATTGGCCTGACCGAGACCGGCCAGATCCGCCGCCGGAACCGTCAGGCTCCAGGTACCGTCCGCCGCGGTCGTGGCCGTGTAGTTTTTACCGTTCAGGGTCACGGTCACCAGGGTGCCTTCCGCCAGGTTGGCGCTGGTGCCGTTGACGTTCAGGTCCTGTCCTTTCTCCACCGCGTTCAGGACGTTGTCATCGCTGATGGCGTTAAAGTTGACCGACGGCAGGCCGGTATCGACGGTCACGCTGTGGGTGCCGCTGCCGGTGTTGCCCGCCGCGTCGGTGACGGACGCCGTAACGGTCACGGTGCCGTCGCTGAGGCCGGAAATCACGTTCGCCGGTACGCCCACGCTCCAGTTGCCCGCCGCGTCCAGCACGGTGGTGTAAGTCTGGCCGCCAATCGTGACGGTGACCTTGTCGCCCGCCGCCGCGCCGGTGGCGGAGCCGCTGACGATCTGCGCCTGACTGTGTTCAGCCACGTTAATCACGTCATCGCCCGCCACGGTGTTGATGGTCACCGCAGGAACGGTCACATCCACCGCCAGATTGTGGTCAACGGACGCCGGGTTGCCCGCCTTGTCGCTGACGCTCGCTGTCACGGTGACGCTGCCGTCGGTTAATCCTGCCAGGTCAGCCGCCGGTACGTTCAGCGTCCAGCTGCCGTCCGCGCTGACCGTCGCGGTATAGTCTTTGCCGTTCAGCGACACCGTGACCGTCTGGCCCGCCTCGGCGGTGCTGGTGCCGGAAATCGCCAGCTCAGACTGCGCTTCCGTGGCGTTGAGGATGTCGTCTGTTGCAATCGTATTGATGGTCACGGACGGCGCGGTGGCATCCACGCTGTACTCGCGGCCCGCAGAGGCGCTGTTGCCGTTCACGTTGCTGACGCTCACCTGCACGCTGGCGTCGCCGTCCTTCAGGCCCGCCAGATCCGCCGACGGTACCGTGGCGGTCCATTTGCCCTCCGCGTCCACCGTGGCGGTGTAGCTCTTGCCGCCAAAAGTGATGGAGACGGTCTGGTTTTCCTCCACGTTCAAGGTGGTGCCGGAGAGCACCAGATCCGCGCCCTTCTCGGCGGCGTTAATCACGTCATCGGTGGCGATGGCGTCAATGCTGATGGCAACGCTCGCCAGATCCACCGTCACATCGTGGCTGATGGAAACCGGGTTGCCGACGCTGCTCTGGCCCGCAACGCTTACGGTAACGGTGCCTGCGCCCAGCGCGCCCACGTCCGCCGCCGGGATCGCCGCGCTCCAGGTGCCGTCCGCCAGCACGGTGGCCGGATAGGTTTTGCCGTTGACGGTCACGGTCAGCGCCGCGCCCGCCGCCAGCCCGTCGCTGGTACCGGTGATAATCAGGTTCTGTCCGTGTTCGATGCTGTTGATCACGTCATCGCCCGCCACCGTGTCGACGCGCAGCCCCGGCAGGTTAGCGTCTATAACGATTTCGCGCTCGCCCGTTCCGCTATTACCCACGCCGTTGGTCACACTGGCTGACACGGTCAAATCACCGTTGCCCAGCGCCGTCAGGTCGGATTCCGGCACGTTAACGGACCAGGTCAGATCGTCCTGTACCGTGGCGGTATAGGTGTTGCCGCCAATCTTCACGGTCACGGTGTTGCCCGCTTCGGCATTCACCACCTTACCGCTGATGGTCTGGCCGGTAGCCAGCTCGGAGGCGTTGATCGCATCGTCACCCGCGACGGTGTTGATGATCACGCCGGGCAGCACGGATTCGACGTTCACGGTATGCGACGCGCTGGTGCTGTTGCCGACGCTGTCCGTTGCGGAGGCGGTGACGGTGTAAAGCGCTTCGCCCAGCTGGCCCACCTCGCTCGCTGGAACGGTGGTGGTCCACAGGCCGCTGTCATTCACCGTGGCGCTGTAGGCTTTGCCGTTGAGCATCACGGTTACCACCGCGCCCGGCGCCAGCCCGGAAGCCGAGCCTGCGATGGTCAGATCCTGCGTTTTCTCGGTGCTGTTGATCACATCGTCACCGGAAATGGTGTCGATGGTCAGCGCGGGTGCGGTCAGGTTGACTTCAACATCGCGCGTGGCGCTGTTGCTGTTTCCGGCCTTATCGGTCAGCGCCGCGGTGATGGTGTAATCCCCGGCGGTCAGTGCACCGACGTCTGCGGCAGGCACGCCCACGCTCCAGTTGCCAGAGGCGTCCAGGGTCGCGGTGTAATGTTTGCTGTTAATGGTGACGGTTACCACGTCGCCCGCCGCCGCGCCGGTCACGGAACCGGTGACAATCAGCGCCTGCGCGTGCTCTGCGCTGTTAATCACGTTGTCATCGGAAACGGTATTGATGGTCAGTTGCGGCACCGTGGTATCGACCAGCACGTCGCGACCCGCAGTAGCCGGGTTCCCCGCCTTATCGGAGACGGCGGCGCTGAGGGTGTAGCTGCCGTCGGTAATCGCGCCCACGTCCGTAGACGGCACGGTCACGCTCCAGCCGCCGCCAGCCTGTACGGTGGTGGTGTAGTCTTTGCCGTTCAGCGTCACGGTGACGGTCTGGCCCGCTTCGGCGTTTGAGACGCCGTTAACGACCAGATCCTGCTGCGCTTCGGCGGCGTTGATGATGTTGTTATCGCTGACGATCTCGATAGACACCGTCGGCGCGGTGGCGTCCACGCTGTACTCGCGGCCCGCCGAGGCGCTGTTGCCGTTCACGTTGGTCACGCTCACCTGCACGCTGGCATCGCCGTCCTTCAGGCCTGCCAGATCGGCAGACGGCACGGTGGCCGTCCAGTTACCGTCGGCATCGACCTTCGCGGTATAAGACTTGCCGCCTAAGGTGATGTAAACGGTCTGGTTTTCTTCCACGTTGGTCGTCGCGCCCGAAAGCACCAGGTCCGCGCCCTTTTCGACGGCGTTAATGACGTCGTCCGTCGCTATGGCGTCAATGCTGATAGCCACCGTCGCCAGATCGACCTTCACGTCGTGGCTGATGGAAACCGGGTTGCCCGCCGCGCTCTGGCCGTCCACGGTCACGGTGACCGTGCCCGCGCTCAGCGCCCCGACGTCCGCAGCCGGAATGGCCGCCGTCCAGGTGCCGTCCGCCAGCACGGTGGCCGCGTAGGTTTTGCCGTTGACGGTCACCGTTAACGCCGCGCCCGTTGCCAGGCCTTCGCTGGAGCCGGTAATAATCAGGTTCTGAGCGTGCTCAATGCTGTTGATGACATCGTCGCCCGCCACGGTATCGACGCGCAGGCCCGGCAGGCTAGCGTCTATAACGATTTCGCGCTCGCCGGTTCCGGTGTTGCCGTGGCCGTTGGTGACGCTTGCGGACACGGTGAGATCGCCGTTACCGATGGCGGTTAAGACCGTGGACGGCACGTTGACCGACCAGCTCAGATCGTCCTGAACCGTCGCGGTATAGGTATTGCCGCCGATTGAAATGGTGACAGTGTCACCGCTAGCCGCACCGCTCACTTTGCCGCTCAGGGTCTGCCCGGCAGCCACTTCCGCTGCGTTAATCACGTCGTCGGTGGCAACCGCATTAATGGTCACCTGCGGCAACGCGCTGTCGACCAGCACGTCGTGGCTGGCGCTTGCGCTGTTGCCCGCCGCGTCGGTCACGCCTGCCGTAACCGCGTAGCTCGCTTCGCCCAGCGCAGAGACGTTTGCCGCCGGAACGGTAACGCTCCAGTTCCCGCTGGCATCGGCGGTGGCGGTATAGCTGATTCCGTTCAGGGTTACGGTAATGGTGGTGCCGTCCGGCTGGTTGCTGGTGCCGGACACCTGCAGATCCTGGCCTTTCTCGGTCGCGTTGATCACGTCGTCAACCGCGAGGGTATTGATGGCAATTACCGGCGCGGTCAGGGAGACGTCAAACTCATGCGTCGCGCTGGCGCTATTGCCTGCTTTATCGGTGAGGGTTGCGGTAATCGTCTGGTCGCCGTTTGCCAGCGCGCCCACGTCCGTCGCAGGAACGCCCACGCTCCAGCTGCCGGAGGCATCCAGCATCGCGGTGTAGTCTTTGCCGTTAAGGGTGACGGTAATCAGGTCGCCCGCCTGCGCGCCCGTGACCTTGCCGGAGACGATCAGCGCCTGGCCGTGCTCGGCGATATTCACGACGTCGTCGCCCGCCACGATGTTGAACGAAATCTGCGGTACGGTGGTGTCGACCAGCACGGATGCCCCCGCGCTGGCCGGGTTGCCCGCCTTATCGGACACGGTCGCCGTGACCGCTGCGCTGCCGTCGGTAATTCCTGCCAGATCCGCCGCCGGGACGTCCAGCGTCCAGCTGCCGTTCGCCTGCACCTGCGCGGTGTACTGATTACCGTTGAAGGTCACGGTGACCGTCTGGCCCGCTTCGGCAGTAGAGGTGCCGCTCAGGGTCAGATCCTGCGCCGCCTCTGCCGCGTTCAGCATGTTGTCGCCGCTGATGGTGTTGATGGTCACCGACGGCGCGGCGGTATCAACGCTGAATTCCTGCGCCGAAGACGCCGCGTTGCCGTTCACGTTGGTGACGCTGACCTGCACGCTGGCGTCGCCGTCCTTCAGGCCGCTCAAATCGGCAGCCGGAACGGTCCAAGTCCAGTCGCCGTTGGCATCCACCGTGGTGGTATAGGTTTTACCCGCAACGGTGATGGTCACGGTCTGACCCGCTTCAACGTTGGAGGTGGTGCCGGACAGCACCAGGTCCTGGCCCTTTTCCGCCGCGTTGAGCACGTTATCGTCGGTTACGCTGTTGATGGTGATGGCGACAGGCGCCAGATCGACGTCCACCACGGTGCCGATGTTCACCGGGTTGCCCGAGGCATCCTGCGCGCTTGCTTTAATATCCAGCGAGCCGTCGGCCCACTGGGACACATCGGCCGCCGGGACCGCCGCCTGCCAGGTGCCGTCCGCCAGTACCGTTGCGGAATAATCTTTACCGTTGATGGTCAGGGTCACGGTACTGCCGGATGCCAGATCGGTGCTGGAGCCGGAGACAATCAGGTTCTGGCCGTGTTCGATGATATTGATAACGTCATCGCCCGCCACGGTATCAATGCGCAGGCCCGGCAGCTGGGCGTCGATGGTAAAGTCCATCGATGATGCGCCGGTATTGCCGTGCGCGTTGGTGACGCTTGCCGAGACGGTAAGTTCGCCGTTGCCGAGCGCGGTGAGCTGGGTCTCGCTTAACGGCAGGCTCCAGGTCAGATCGTCCTGCACGGTGGCGGTGTAACTCTGTCCGCCAAGGATAATAGTGACAGTGTCACCTGCCGCCGCGTTAGCCACCTTGCCGGTCAGGGTTTGTCCTGCCGCCACCTCCGCTGCGTTAACGATATTATCGCCCGCAAGGGTGTTGAGGGTGACAACCGGGAGCGAACTGTCCACCAGCACATCGTGTGAGGTAGAGGCGCTGTTGCCCACGCTGTCGGTGACGCTCGCCGTCACGGTGTAATGGGCTTCGCCCAGCGCGCTGACGGCAGAGGCCGGAACGGTCACGCTCCAACTGCCGCTGGCGTCGGTGGTAGCGGTGTAGTTGATGCCGTTCAGGTTAACGGTAACGCGTGTTCCTTCAGGCTGGTTGCTGGTGCCGGAGAGGAGCAGATCTTCGCCCTTCTCTGCCGCATTGATTACGTCGTCCGCCGCCAGCGTGTTGATACCGATAACAGGCGTTACGGTGTTCACCACCACGTCCAGCGAACTGCTGCCGGTGTTGCCGGATCGGTCGGTCACGGAGACGTCGATGGTCCAGGTGCCGTCGGTCAGACCCTGCACGACGGACGCGGGCAGGCCGAGGCTCCAGTTGCCCGATGCATCCACCACCGTGGTGTAATCCACGCTGTTAATGGTGATGGTCACCCGGTCGCCCGCCGCCGCGCCGGTGACGGAGCCGCTGAGGATCTGCGCCTGCGAATGGGCGAGCTGGTTAACGGTGTTGGTGTCGGTAACAAATTCGTTGATGGTCACCTGCGGCACGGTGGCATCCACCAGACCAACGCGATCGGCGCTGCTGCTGTTGCCCGCCACGTCGCTGACCGTAGCGGTCACGGTCACCGGGCCATCCGTCAGGGCACCCACGTCGGCGGCCGGTACGTTCAACGCCCAGGTCCCGTCCGTCTGGATGGTGGTCTGATACGTTTTGCCGTTCAGCGTCACGGTGACCGTCTGTCCCGCTTCCGCAGTGCTGGTACCGCTTAAGGCTAAATCCTGCTGCGCTTCTGCCGCGTTGATGATGTTGTCGTCGGTCAGGTTATCAAGCGTAATGGCCGGAGGCTGCGTATCCACCGTGACCACGCGCGCGGCGTCCGCGCTGTTGCCGCTGACGTTGGTCACGCTGACGCTCACCTGCGCACGCCCGTCGATCAGGGTTTCCATGGCGCTGGCCGGCACGTTCAGGCTCCAGGAACCGTCCTGCTGCACCTGCGCGGTAAAGGTCTGGTCGGCGAATTTCACCACCACGGTCTGCCCTGGCTCCACGCCCTGCGTCTGGCCGGAGAGGGTTAAATCTGCGCCTTTTTCCGCCGCGTTCAGCATGTCATCGCTGGAGACGGTATCAATGGTCACCGCCACGGCGTTCAGGTCGAGTTCAATCGGGTGTTCAGCCGCAACGGTATTGCCCCAGGCATCCTCGGCGCTGACGTTGACCGTCACCTCACCCGCCGTCCAGGCCTGCAGGTCCGCCGCCGGGACGCCAATCTGCCAGCTGCCGCTGGCGTTCACCACGGCGTTATACTCAACGTTGTTAATGATGACGACGATCGGCGTACCCGCGGCCAGGTGGGTGCTGGAGCCGGTGACGGTCAGATCGTGCTGCTGCTCGATGGCGTTGATCACGTCATCGCCGGAAATGGTATTCACGCGCAGGCCCGGCAGCGCGGCGTTGATGTTGATATCGCGTTCGCCGGTACCGGTATTGCCGTGCGCATTGGTTACGGAGGCGCTGAAGGTCAAATCGCCGTCGCCAAACGCCTGAAGATCCGCCGATGGGATTTTCACGCTCCAGGTCAGATCGCCGCCAACCGTCGCGGTGTAGCTCTTGCCGCCTACGATGATTGAGACGGTATCACCCGCCGCCGCGCCCGTAACGCGTCCGCTGAGGGTTTGATCAATCGCCACTTCCGCGTTATTGACCAGGTTATCGCCCGCAAAGGTGTTGATGATCACCTGCGGCAGCACGGTATCGACCAGCAGATTTGCCCCGGCGGAGCCGCTGTTACCCACGCTGTCGGTGCCGCTGACGCTGACGGTGTAAAGGGTGTTTGCCAGATTCAGCACGTCGGAAACCGGCACCTGAACGGACCAGACGCCGTTTGCAACGGTGGCCTGATAGCTGACGTTGTTTAGCGTCACGGTGACGGCGCTGCCGTCCGGCAGGTTGCTGGTGCCGCTCAGGCTTAGGGGCTGCATCGCTTCCTGCGCATTCAGGACGTTATCCTGGCTGATGGCGTCAATCGTGAATTCCGGCGGGTTGCCGCTCAGCGTAATGCCGTGCGTCGCGCTGCCGGTGTTGCCCGCCGCGTCGGTCACGGAGACGGAAATCGCGTGGCTGCCCTCACCGAGCGCGCCGATGACGGAGGCAGGCACGCCGACGCTCCAGCTGCCGTCCGCCTGCACCACGCCGGTATAGGTCTGGCCGCCGACGGTTACGGTCACCACATCGCCCGCCGCCGCGCCGCTTGCCTGGCCGGAAATAATCTGCGCCTGGCCCTGCTCGCTGGTATTCAGAATGTCGTCGCCCGCGACGGTGTTGATCGTCACAACGGGCGCTGCGGTATCAACCGTGAAATCGGCGGTGGTGGAAGAGCCGTTGCCCGCTTTGTCGCTGACGTTGACCGTCAGGGAGTGCTCGCCGTTAGCCATTGCCTGAACTTCACTGGCCGGAAGCGTGACGGACCAGGTGCCGTCGCTGCCCACGGTCGCGGTGTGGTTTTTGCCGTTCAGCGTGACCGTCACAATCTGGCCCGCTTCCGCGTCGGTTTTCCCCGTCAGCGTCAACGGCTGATTGTGTTCCGCCGCGTTGATAATGTTGTCCTGCGCGATCGTATCGACGGACAGGGTTGGCGCAGCGGTATCAACGCCGATCGTCTGGCTGCCGCTGACGGTATTGCCCGCCGCGTCTTTTCCGCTCACGTTGACCGTCCAGGTACCGTCGCCCAGCGCCTGCGCGTCTGCGGCAGGCACCTTCACGCTCCACGCGCCGTTTGCCCCCACCTCTGCGGAATAGGTTTTGCCGTTCAGCGTGACGGTCAGCGCCGTACCCTGCGCCAGGTTTTTACTGGTGCCGGAGAGCGTGAAGCCCGCGGACTGTTCGCTGGCGTTGATCGCGTTATCGCCCGCCGTCGTGGCGAGCGTCACGGTGGCGTCTGCGGTCGACACGGTCACGGTGATGCTGCCCGCAGAGGTGGTTTTGCTGCCGTCGATCTGCATGACGGACCAGGTATGTTCCCCGTCGGTCTGGGTCGGGAGTTTTACCGTCCAGGTGCCGTCCTTCGCGACCATGGCGCTGGCGATGGTGCTGCCGCTGCTGTCTTTGATCTGAATGGTTGCGCCGGGCTGGCCCGTACCGCTAAAGGTTGGGGTGTTATCATCCGTGACCTCTTTTGCACTCAGCACCCCCTGCTTGTCACCCGCTTTGTCCGTCAGCAAAAATGTTGGCGTCGCGCTTTCTACTTCTTTTGTATTATCAATAACTTTGGTTTTGGTTTCGCCATCACCCCCGTTAGCCAGCAGCGCGCCGATGGCGCCGCCGCCTAACGCCGCACCGGCGATCCAGCCCCACGGCGCATCGCTTAAGACGCTTCCCTGCTCCAGGAAAGGTTCAATGCTGCTAATCGGTGCGGCCTGCGCGGTTAATTCAGTGACGGCAACGCCTGACGCTTCCCCGGCATCGGCAAAAGAGATATGAGTCAGCTCCTGATTATCATTGAACACCAGCTCTGACTGGTTGTGCGTCTCAGGATCTTCAACAAAATAGTTATTGCAGCGGATCACGCTGCCATCTTTCATATAAATGAGAAGGTCTTTACCCTGGCGGACATAGCGCGCCACGTCCTGAGCAGAGCCCTGGATTTCAATCACGCTCGGGGATGAAATAGAGACCGAGAGATTGCCCTCTCCGGTTAATTTCGTTTTCTCCGCCGTTTTGCGAATAATGACATCAACAACTTTTACGTTACTCATATTCTTCTCCTTGCAGGTGTACGGATTCCTGTGGATATGTCCACCAGATGGATGTAGCTATCCCTGGGAAAATTCACCCATTATTGTCAGACTTATATCGCGCAGAAAGGCGCGTCTTTTATTAACTCAAATCGGGTAATTTCGCAGCAGCGTTTTTCTCGATGCCAATAAGGGGCATGAGATTGTCTACAGCTGATGCGTAATTAATTGCCGAACTCCAGCCATCATATTCGGCGATTATTTTTGCTGAGGTCGCGGCCCAAACGTCCTGTTCGACGCTGAGCAAATCGTTAATGCTGCGCTTGCTCAGGGTATATTCGTTTTTATAGACATCGCGGGCGCGCAGCGCATTTTCCAGCTGTCGTTTTCCCGCCTCCACTCTGCCGCGCGCGCCGGTCCAGTCGGCCTGGGCAACCGAGGCTTTTTGCAGTACATCAAATCGCGCCTGGTCAACCTGAGACGATGCCATCGCCCTTGCGCCCTCGGCCTGGCGCACGCGTGCCGATACGGCGCCCCCTTGGTAAAGCGGTGCGTCAATATTGAGCTGTATCTGGTCGTCCCAGTAGGAACGGTTGTCCGACTCATAGCGCGTGCGGCCGCCCTTCAGGCTTAACGTCGGCCAGTGCTGGGACTTTGCCGTTTCAACGCCATACTGGGCGGAGCGCTCCATGTTCTGCGCGGCCATCACCGCGGGTATCAGCGAATAATCAATGCGGTTCAGCGAATCAGGCTCGACGGCGAGATTCGCGGGCACAGGCGAATAGCGCTCCGCCTGCATTCCGGTCAACACCGCCAGTCGTGCGCGGGCGCTGTTTAAGGAAGCGTTATACTGCTGAACCGTCGCCTGCATGCCCGCGATCCGCGTGCGGGTCTGAAGTTCGTCGGATGTCGAACTCACGCCTGCATCCGCACGCAGCATCGCCAGCTGCTCGACGTTTTTAAGCGCCTGCACATTCTCTTTTGCCGCCTGCAGCAGATCGGTGTAGCGCTTAACCTCCACGTAGCTGAGGGCCGTTTTTTCCGCTACGTCAGACAGCGTGCCCATCAGCTGATAGCGATAGCTATCGCGCTGGGCCGAAGACTGGCTGATGCTGTTGTTGGTTTTGCCAAAATCGTAAACCAGCTGCGTCAGGCTGAGGCCCCAGGCCGCAGAATTACGCAGCGATCCGCTGGAATCTGTCGTTTGGCTATGGCCCGTGCTGCCGTTTAAGGATATTTGTGGCATCCAGCCGCTGCGCGCTTCATCTATTTGCGCCTGGCCAATACCCAGCTGCGCCGCCTGCTGGCTCACGGAAGGATCGCGATCGATGGCGAAAAGGATACTTTCTTTGAGCGTTGTCGCGGTAATTGGCGCAATGCCAACCTGGCTGCTATTGGCGTAAGCCGTATTGACGACCAGGGCAATAAGCGCCACGGCTGTCGGAAATCTGAATAAACTATCGTTACGCCATGCAGTCATTTTATCCCCCTGACTCTGAGTGCTGACCAAATACTTACCCAAAAGTGGTAGTGATAATTAGACAAATACTCTTCACTCCCTCTGCGCCAAATTTAAGGTGAAAGCTGCCCATCCCATTTCCGCTGGAAATGAGAGCCGACCGTATTAAATAAAATTAGGAATTTACTTATTTTTAAAGCTGGATTGCAGCATAACAAAATGCTTTATATGCAACTACACCCACAGTGTTAATAAGGTGTTACAAATAAGAAAAATCGCAAGGTTTCTCGACAATAGTCTTAAAAAGGCCTTTCACATGAAACAAATAAAACCCTTGTTATTTAAGTAAAATTCCTAAAATGCGCCCTGTACATTTTTGCGTTAATTTCAGAGTGCGTCAGACACAAAGATTTTCAAAGAACTGTCAATTTAAGTAACCTTCTAAGCTTAAGAAAGATTTAATTTTATCAACTGCAAATCAACCAGCTTATTATTCCATTAAGAAAGTAAATAAAGGATTAATACGCTAATTACCCGCACTATAGCGGTCACATAGCCCAAATAGTTAAACAAAACATAACGATAACATCGTGATTAACATAAAAAACAGTTTAGAAAGACTTAATTAATTAAATTTTAATAATCACTCAATTGAACCATGGGCTCAGGTTTGACTATTCCCTTTCACGAGAAATGCGGTAATATGCAAACTATTGCGACATTTTGCAGGATTACGCTTACCATGCATAAAACGGCCAGACAAAAATACGTTCTTGAGATGCTCAGCGAACGGGGCCAGGCCAGCATCACCGAGCTGGCAGAAAGGCTAAACGTCTCTGCAGATACCATCCGCCGGGATTTGACCGACCTGGAAAATCAGGGGCTGGCGCAGAAAAACCACGGCGGCGCTATCGCGCTGGATCTTTCCGCCATGAGTCGTCACAGCAGAAATACGCTGCTGCCCGAAGCCAAACAGCGCCTGGGGAAGCGGGTTGCACGGAGCGTTCCGCCGGGTTCAACGCTGTTTCTGGACGCGGGAAGCACGGTTCTGGCGGTCGCCTCTTTCCTTGAAGGCCCGCTGACCGTCATTACTACGTCGCTGGATATCGCTCAGTTGTTCAGCGACCGGACGGATATCGACCTGATCCTGCTCGGCGGGAAATGGGACCAGAAACAGCGCCTGTTTGCCGGCAGCGCGACCCTCTCCCTGCTCTCGCGCTACCGGGCGGATATTGCCATTCTCGGCGCCTGTGCTATCCACGCCGAGCTGGGCCTGAGCGCCAGCCAGGAGGCCGATGCCGAGGTTAAGCGAGCCATGCTGGCAGCCAGCCACCAGCACTGGATCGTAGCCGATCGCCTCAAGCTGAACCGCTGTGAACCCTGGCTTGTCTGTGGGCTCGCCGACATTCATCAACTGTTTTTAGATCGTCCCTGGGCAGAGCCTGGGGATACTGGCGCACTGCAGATTACGGTTTGCGCAAATTAAGGTGGAGTTCGTTATGAATAAAGTGAAGACAATCAACGTTGCGCTCATCGGCTATGGTTTTGTCGGCAAAACGTTCCATGCCCCGCTTATCCAGTCGGTGGAAGGATTAAAACTGGCGGTGGTTTCCTCGCGTGATGAAGAGAAGGTAAAACGCGATCTGCCGGATGTTCAGGTAGTTGCCACCCCCGAAGAGGCCATTCAGCATCCCGATATCGATCTGGTGGTCATTGCCTCACCTAACGCTACCCACGCGCCGCTGGCGACGCTTGCCCTGAACGCAGGCAAACATGTGGTCGTCGATAAGCCGTTTACGCTCGACATGCAGGAGGCCCGCGACCTGATTGCCCTGGCGGATGAAAAAGATCGCCTGCTCTCGGTGTTCCATAACCGCCGCTGGGACAGCGATTTCCTCGGCATCAAGCAGGCTATCGAGCAAGGCCGTATCGGCAAGGTTAAACTTTTTGAGTCGCACATTGACCGCTTCCGCCCGGAAGTGCGCGTGCGCTGGAGAGAGCAAAACGTGCCGGGCAGCGGCCTGTGGTTCGACCTCGGCCCGCACCTGATCGACCAGACGCTGCAGCTTTTCGGGTTGCCCGAGTCGGTTCAGGGCAATATCGCCACCCTGCGCGACGGCGCGGAAATTAACGACTGGGCGCACGTGGTCCTGAACTACCCTGAACATAAGGTGATTCTGCACGCCAGCATGCTGGTGGCTGGCGGTACATCGCGCTTTACCGTTCACGGCGATAAAGCCAGCGTGGTGAAGGCATGCATCGATCGGCAGGAAGCACAGCTGCTGGCGGGTGTTATTCCGGGCAGCGAAAGCTGGGGCGAAGACAGCGACGATATGGTGCTGTTTGATGCCAACGGCGACGCAACGCGTCTGAAAACGCCGAAGGGCGATCAGCGTCAGTATTACATCAACGTGCGGGATGCGCTGATGGGCAAAATCGAGAACCCGGTTCATCCGGTTGACGCGCTGGCGGTAATGGCGGTGCTGGAAGCGGCGGTGAAGTCATCTGAAACAGGGTCAACCCAGACGCTGGAATTAACAGCTGAAGAGCGTGCTCTGCTGCGTTAAAAAACAAGCCGGGTGGCGCTGCGCTTACCCGGCCTACAAACGGTTCTGAATCGTAGGCCGGATAAGCGCAGCGCCAGTTAAAGACTACTGACGCTTTTTCGGCATCATGCGCAGCAGCGTGTTGTCTTTCCAGAAATAGTGGTGCATCAGCGCCGCCAGCGCGTGCAGGCCAATGACGAAATAGCCCAGGTTTGCCAGCGTCACGTGCCACTCTTTAAGCACATCCACCAGGTCAAAATTCCCTTCCGCCGCGTGCGGCATCACCATACCGAAGGCAAACCAGTCATTCCCCCGGTTATACATCATCACAATGCCGATCAGCGGCAGCGCGATAAACAGCACGTACACAATCAGGTGGCCCAGATGCGACAGGCCGGTGATCATCGGTTTGGGCTTCGGCTGAATGGGCGGAGCCGGGTACTTAAGGCGGATCAGCAGGCGCGCCACCATCAGCACCAGGATGGAGATCCCGCAGGAAACGTGGATCATGTTTATCAGCGGACGGTCTGTTCGCGGAAAAAAGCCTCTGAACTCCATGGCGCAGTAGGCCACGATGACTAACAGAAACACCAGCCAGTGAATGCCGATTTGCAGGCCTGTATATTTAGTGCGCATGTGATTTCCTGATGAATAACAAATACAGCGCCAACATAATCCGCTTTGCTTAAAAATTCATTAACTTTTCTGTATTGTTTTTCAAATACTTCCTTACGCATGAAGCATCTTCAATTGCCGCCCGGCCCGTGATGGTCTAAGCCTGGATGAGTTCAAACTGTCGCATCGACATGTTCACCAGGAGAATACGATGAGTAAAATTGGTATTAACGGATTTGGACGTATCGGACGCCTTGTGCTGCGTCGCCTTCTTGAAACCCAGGACAGCAATACCGTCGTCGCCATCAATGACCTAACCTCTCCAAAAGTGCTGGCCTACCTGCTGAGGCATGACTCTAACTACGGCGGATTTCCGTGGAGCGTCGACTTCACCGAAGACGCGCTGATTGTCGATGGTAAAACCATCGCGGTTTACGCCGAAAAAGAGGCCAGACATATCCCCTGGAAATCGGCAGGCGTGGATATCGTCGTGGAATGCACCGGTTTTTATACCTCGGAAGAGAAATCCAGAGCGCATCTGGATGCAGGTGCCAAAAAGGTGCTGATCTCCGCCCCGGCGGGCGAGATGAAAACCATTGTGTTCAACGTTAACGACGACACTATCGATGCCAGCGACACCATCATCTCCGTCGCCTCCTGCACCACGAACTGCCTCGCCCCGCTGGCGAAAGCGCTCCACGACGCATTCGGCATTAAGGTGGGCACCATGACCACCATTCACGCCTATACGGGTACGCAGGCGCTGGTAGATGGGCCGCGCGGGAAAGATCTGCGCGCCTCTCGCGCGGCGGCGGAAAACATCATTCCCCACACGACCGGTGCCGCCAAGGCCATTGGGCTGGTGATCCCGGCGCTGAGCGGCAGGCTGAAAGGTCATGCGCAGCGCGTGCCGGTCAAAACGGGTTCCGTAACGGAGCTGGTGGCCATCCTTGAGAAAAAGGTCACGGTGGAGGAGATCCACGCCGCGCTGAAAAAAGCCACCCAGGGCAACAAATCCTTTGGCTACACCGACGAGGAAATTGTCTCCTCCGACGTGATCGGCTCACACTTCGGATCGATATTTGACGCGACGCAGACGGAAGTAACCGAGGCGGGCGATGTGCAGCTGGTGAAGGCCGTCGCCTGGTATGACAACGAGTATGGGTTCGTCACGCAGCTGGTGCGGACCCTGGATAAATTCGCCTCGCTGTAAGGCAAAACCCCCTCTCCTGCGGGAGGGGGGTATTCATTAAGACTGAAGATAGACCACCTGCGTTTGCAGATATTCATTCAGCCCGTGCTTACCGTCCGCGCCGCCAATCCCGGACCTGCGCCAGCCCGCGTGGAAGCCCTGCATGGCTTCAAAGTTCTCGCGGTTAATGTAGGTTTCGCCAAACTTCAGCCCTTTAATCGCCTTCATGGCGACGTTCAGATCCTGAGTATAGAGTGATGACGTTAAGCCGTAGTCGCTGTCGTTAGCCATTTTCAGCGCCTCCTCCAGCGTATCAAAAACCACCACCGGCAGTACCGGGCCAAACGTCTCTTCATGCATAATCGCCATTTCCTGGCGCACGTCCAGCAGCAGCGTCGGCGGATAATAGTAGCCTTTCCCCTCGACCGCCTTGCCGCCGAGCACCACTTTCGCCCCTTCCTGTACCGCGCGCGCCACTTTTTGCTCTACGCGCTCAAGCGCGGCGGCGTTAATCAACGGCCCCATCGCAATGTCGTTTCGTTCGGCGGGATTGCCAAACTGAACGGCTTTCATCGCTTCCCCAAGACGGTTAACGAAGCGGTCATAAATCCCTTTCTGCACGTAGACGCGCTCGGCGCAGTTACATACCTGCCCGGTGTTGATGACGCGGGAATCGACGATGGCTTTTACCGCCAGCTCCAGGTTGGCATCATCCATTACGATGGCGGGCGCTTTACCGCCCAGCTCAAGCCCTACTTTGGTGATGTTTTTCGCCGCCGCCGCCATGATCTTCTCACCCGCGCCGACGCTGCCGGTCATGCTGACCATCGCCACTTTTGGATTCCCCGCCAGCTCCTGGCCGACGGTTTCGCCCCGGCCCAGCACCAGGTTGAAGACCCCTTTAGGGAGGCCAATTTCGTCGACGATTTTGGCAAAAGCAACGGCGTTATTAGGCGTAAATTCGCTCGGCTTAATGACGATGGTGTTTCCCGTCAGCAGCGCGGGCGCGAGCTTGCGGGCAATCAGGAAGAACGGGAAGTTCCACGGCAGGATGCCGGTGGTGACGCCCAGGGCGCGCTTGAAGACCAGAATGTTCTCGCCGGGACGGTCGCTCTGGATAATTTCCCCTTCGTAGCGACGCGCCCACTCGGCCATATAGTCGATGTAGTCGGCGGTAAAGTTAACTTCTACCTCCGCCAGCTGCTGAATTTTGCCGCCTTCTGCCACGATCAGGGCGCTGATTTCGCTCACGCGCTCGCGGATACCGGCGGAGATCTTACGCAGCCATCCGGCGCGTTCGATGGCGGGCAACGCCTCCCACTGAGGCTGAGCGCGCTCGGCGGCGTCGATGGCCCTGGCCGCATCTTCAGCGCGACCGTCGGGAATACGGGAAATGACCTCTTCGGTGGCCGGGTTGATAACATCAATCCAGGCGTCGCCCTGCCAGGTAACAAACTGTCCGTCGATATACATAGGATGTTGTACGGGTACTGTCATAACCTGCTCCTGTAATTACACTGTTTTTAACAAGTAAACTTATTGTTAAAAACTACAGTTGCAGGCGAAGTTGCCTACTCTATCGCGCTGTTTTTGTGAGATATCTCAAAAAAGAACCGGGTCAACAAAAGGCCATCATTACAAATTCGCAACATCAATTGCCCGTTTGCGGCAAAGGTTACGCAAACGGGCAACGGCTCAGGAAACTGAACGTTGATTCAGCAGCCCGGTCAGGATTGCGTCCTGACGCAACGCCTCCCACGCCGCGCTCACCGCATCGGGAAATTCAACGTGGGTAATGAAATCGCGCCCCGCCGGGCCATAGCCGTTGATGTCATCATACAGGCGCGGAAGCTCCCCCAGCAGCAGTGAGATATAGCGTTCAACCGGCCACAGGCCGTCGCGATCCGGGCTAAACGCCACGCCGCCCTCGCCGTTGTGAAGACGGGGAATAAAGCCCGGATGGCTTAGCCACTGCGGTGAGACAGGCTCATCGCGGCACACCCGGGCGAAGGTTGCCATCGTACGGCGCTGCATGGTGGGGTCTTGCACGACCAGCACCCGCCCGGCGCGCTGCCGATGCCGTTTGAGCAGTTCCCAACTAAAGCGGGCATTTTCCCCGCAGTTGGTTGAGCGATCTTCAATCAGGATTTGGCTGGTGGGGATCTGCCAGAACCGGCTGGCGATATCCCCCAGGATGCTCGCCTCCGCGCGCCCGGCGGTGGGGATCGCGTGATAGCGAGGATGACCGGCAACGGCTGCATATAAAAATGAGGTCGAATGCCCGATCCCGCCGCTGATCAGGAGCGGAATACCGTTTTGCGCGGCGATGCGGCACGCCGCGTCAATCGTGGGGATCACCGCATTTCCGGCCAGGATTACCCTGTCAACGTCCGACACCTGTTGGTCATCCTGCGCCAGCCACGCCCCGACGGTGTTGATTGCCGCCAGCGTAGCGTCCGGCAAGCCGGGAATATTAGCCTGTTCCATTGCGGTCTCCTCCTGATATGGTCTCTTAGGGTAGCGGCATTAGCCTGACGGGCGCAACCGTGGGCACGCTTCACGCAGGTGAGCCCGTCCTCATTTCGTTTTTTTCCTTAACTATCCCTTCAACATGCGGTTAACATGCGATAATCATATTCACTTGAATTATGATTTACGTCAGACGTAGAATCATTAGCCCGCTCACTATTCAACTTTTGCTAAGGTAAACGTCGCTATGCGCCTGCCCCAACGCGATCCTTATGCTCCTCGCGAGTGGCAGCCACATGAGAAGCCCGCCCTGCTGGGTTCACCCTCTACGCCGGAACACCCTACCCCGAAGCGAATTGCCTACGGCATCGTTGGCCTGCTGGTGTGCCTGACGGGCGCGCTCGGTAACGCGGTCGTGACCGCCAACCTGCAAAACCTGCAGGGAACCTTCGGGGCATGGTCGACGGAGATCGCCTGGCTGCCCGCCGTCTACGTCATGACCAATGTCTCCATCAACCTGCTGCTGGTGAAATTCCGCCAGCAGTACGGGCTGCGGGCGTTTACGGAGGGGTTCCTGGTGCTTTATGTGCTGGTGACCTTTTTCCACCTGTTTGTAAACGATCTCAGCTCGGCGCTGATGGTGCGAGCCGCGCACGGCATGGTCGCGGCTGCGCTCAGTTCGCTCGGTATCTATTATCAGATTCAGGCCTGGCCCGCGAAGCACCGTCTGAAAGCCCTGACGATTGGTATTACCGGATCGTCGCTGGCGATCCCCATCGCGCGGCTGTTTTCAACCGAACTGCTCCAGCTCGACGAGTGGCGCGGGCTTTACTTCTTTGAGCTGGGGCTGGCGCTGATATCGCTGGCCTGCGTGATGGTGCTCAAGCTGCCGCCGGGCGACCGCCGAAAGGTTTTCGAGAAGAAAGATTTTGTGACCTTCTTTCTGCTGGCGCCCGGGATGGCGCTGCTGTGCGCGGTGCTCTCTTTAGGCCGTCTTGACTGGTGGTTTGAAGCGCCGTGGATTGGCTGGTCGCTGGCGCTATCGCTGGTGTTGATTGTCTCTGCGATTATGTTTGAACATAACCGCAGCAATCCCTTGCTCAATACCCGCTGGCTCTCAAGCGGCAGTATCGTGCGTCTGGGGTTAATTATGCTGCTGATCCGCATCGTGCTGGCGGAGCAGAACACCGGGGTTATCGGCTGGCTACAGTACGTTGGCCTGCAAAACGAACAGATGACGCACCTGGCGTGGTCTATTTTCGCCGGCATCGCCTGCGGGATCGTCGCCAGCTGTTTAACGATCAAGCCCACCAAGCTCGCGTGGCCCATCATTACCTCGCTGGCGCTGATGATTGTGGCCTCCCTGCTCGACAGCCGGTCGACCAGCCTGACCCGCCCGGACCAGCTGATGCTGAGCCAGTTCCTGCTGGGCTTCGGCAGCGCCTTCTTTCTTGCCCCGGCAATGCTGGCCGCCATCGGTGGCGTCATCGCCGAACCGCGCAACCTGGTTAGCTTCTCGGTGATGTTCGGCATGAGCCAGAATATCGGCGGCCTGCTCGGCTCAGCGATCCTCGGCACCTTCCAGACCTGGCGCGAGAAGTACCACTCCAGCCTGCTGGCCGAACAGCTCACCACGCTCAATCCCCTGGTGAACGAGCGCATTCAGGCCTATACCCAGATGTATCAGAGCCTGATTGGCGACAGTTCCCTGCTGAGTACCCAGGCCATCACGCAGCTGCAGACGGTCACCGCCCTTGAGGCGAACATTCTGGCTTATAACGACACTTATCTTCTGACGGCGAGCATTGCCGCCGCCACGCTGGTGTGGATTTTATGGCGCTTGTTGCGCCTGCGCATAACTGCCCGCATGGCCCTGAAGAAGGCCACGGGCAACAAATAATAGAGAGTTTCTGGAGAGTTTATGAGTCAGCAGGATGCCGCCAAAGAGCAGGCCAACACGCGCAAAAACGTGCGCATTGTTTCGGTATTCACCGCCGCCGCCATCGGTATTGTCGGCGTGCTGGCGATCCTCTACGCCTGGCAGCTGCCGCCGTTTACCCGGCACGCGCAGTTTACGGATAACGCCTACGTGCGAGGCCAGACGACGTTTATCAGCCCGCAGGTGAATGGTTATATCACCGAGGTGAACGTACAGGACTTTGTGCAGGTAAAAAAAGGCGACGTGCTGCTTCAGATAGACGATCGTATCTATCGCCAGCGGGTCCATCAGGCCGAGGCGCAGCTGGCGATGAAAATTGCCGCGCTGAAGAACAACCTGCAGCAGCGTAAAAGCGCCGAAGCGACGATCGCAAAAAACGAGGCGGTGCTGAAAAATGCGCGCGCCCAGAGCCTGAAAACCCAGGCGGACCTCAGGCGCGTGAAGGATTTAACGGCAGACGGGTCGCTCTCCATTCGCGAGCGCGACGCGGCGCTTGCCAGCGCCGCACAGGGTAGCGCCGACATCGACCAGGCCAAAGCGACGCTTGAGATGTCGCGCCAGGACCTGCAGACCGTTATCGTCAATCGCGGTTCGCTTGAGGCGGATGTCGAAAATGCGAAAGCGGCGCTGGAGCTGGCGCAGATCGACCTGCAAAACACCCGCATTATTGCCCCGCGCGACGGCCAGCTCGGCCAGATTGCCGTGCGTCTTGGCGCGTACGTTACCGCCGGAACGCACCTGACCACGCTGGTCCCGCCGCAGCACTGGGTGATCGCCAACATCAAAGAGACGCAGCTCGCGAATTTACGCGTCGGCCAGCCGGTCAAATTTACCGTCGATGCGCTTAACGACAAGGCCTATCAGGGCCGCGTGGAGAGCATTTCTCCGGCGACGGGCGTCGAATTCAGCGCGATTACCCCGGATAACGCCACCGGCAACTTTGTCAAAATCGCGCAGCGTATTCCGGTGCGCATCGAGGTGCTTGGCAAACCTGAAGACTCAGCCCTGCTGCGCCCTGGCATGTCGGTGCAGGTGACGATTGATACGCGGGAGGCGAAGCCATGACGCTGCGCCCGCTAGCCGGCCTGCTGATCGCCGTCATTCTGGCGGGATGCCAGTCGGTGGACGTTGAACCGGCAAAATCGTCCCTGCACATCCCGGCGCAATGGCGCACCGATGCAGGCCCCGCCAGCCAGGTAGAACAGCTCTGGTGGCGAAGCTTTCACGACAGTAATCTCAACCGCTACGTGGATGAGGCGCTCAAAAACAACAGCGACGTGCTGATTGCCCGCGAGCGCGTGAACGAATATCAGGCGCGGGTCTATGCCGCCGACGGCAGCCTGTTCCCGTCGCTTGAGGCGGGCGTGACGGGCACCCGCGCCCGTTCGCAATCCGCCGCCACCGGTCTGCCGGTCTACGGCACGCTGTATAAAGGCAGCCTCACCGCCAGCTACGATGTTGATATCTGGGGCGTGAACCGCAGCACCGCCCGCGCCGCCGAGGCCTCGCTGGAGGCGCAAAAAGCCGCTGCCGCGGCGGCGGATTTAACCGTTGCGTCGTCGGTAGCTACCGGATACGTCACCCTGCTCTCGCTGGATGAACAGCTGCGCGTCACCGAATCCACGCTAAAGTCGCGTGAAGCAGCGTTCAACCTTGCCAAACGGCAGTTTGAAACGGGATACACCTCGCGGCTGGAGCTCATGCAGTCCGACTCTGAACTGCGATCCACACGGGCGCAGGTGCCCGTGCTCCGGCATCAGATTGCTCAGCAGGAAAACGCGCTGGGCCTGCTGCTTGGCGGTAATCCGGGCAATATCGCGCGTGGCGACAGGTTTGACGCGATTACGCCGCTCCACCTGCCGTCGCAGTTGCCGTCGACGCTACTTAATCGCCGTCCGGATATCGTGCAGGCGGAACGCCAGCTTATTGCAGCCGACGCAACGCTGGCGGCGTCGCGTGCCAGCCTGCTCCCGTCGATCAACCTCACCGCAACCGGATCGATACAGGATCGTACCCTGTCCGGCCTGCTGGATAACCCGCTGCAGCTCTGGAGCGCAGGCGGCAGCATTCTGGCGCCGCTGCTGAACCGCCAGGCGCTGAATGCGCAGGTTGATATTTCCCAGTCCCAGCGTAATCAGGCTCTCTATTCCTACGAAAAAGTGGTGCGAAATGCTTTTGCAGAGGTGAATGATAGCCTTGACGCCATAACGCGCTATCAGGAACAGCTGACGGAGCTGCTTGCCCAGCAGGACGTGGCGCAGGAGACGCTGCGGATTGCGCAAAACCGCTACAGCAACGGCTATTCGTCCTATCTGGACGTGCTTGACGCTCAGCGTACGCTGTACTCGGTGCAAACCAGCGTGGTACAGGTAAAAAATAATCTGCTGCTGGCGCAAATTGACTTGTATAAAGCGCTGGGCGGCGGATGGGTAAGTGCCTGAAAACCTGCCCGGTGGCGGCTGCTGGCGCTGTTCGTGCGCATGACGCAGGCAAGACGCATTCTTGAAATCGGTACGCTGGGTGCCTATAGCTCGATCTGGATGGCGCGCACCCTGCCGCCGGACGGCAAGCTGGTTACGCTTGAAGCGGACCCAGCGCATGCCGCCGTTGCGCGGCAGAATATCCAGCTGGCCGGACTTAACGATCGCATTGAACTCATCGAAGGGCCCGCGCTGACGTCACTGGAACAGTTTGGCGACGTTCCCCCGTTCGATCTGATCTTTATTGATGCCGATAAGCCGAACAATCCCGGCTATCTGGAGTGGGCGCTTCACTACTCTCGTCCCGGCACGGTGATTATCGGCGATAACGTGGTGCGCGACGGCGAGGTCATTAACGGCCAAAGCGACGACGCGCGGGTACAGGGCGTGCGGCGTTTTATCGAGATGATTGGGGATAACCCGCGCTTAACCGCCACCGCGCTTCAAACGGTGGGGGTTAAGGGATGGGATGGGTTTACGCTGGCAATGGTGAACGGGTGAAAAAATGTGCGGGCTGATGCCCTCACCCCGACCCTCTCCCCATGGGAGAGGGTGAAAACCGGGCTAGGGTTTTAACCGGAGATCTGCTCCATCGCCTGCAGAATACGCTTATCCGAAATCGGATACGGCGTACCGAGCTGCTGGGCAAAGAAGCTGACTCGCAGCTCCTCGATCATCCAGCGGATCTCCTGAACGTCTTCATCATCGCGCCGCGCGGGCGGCAGCTTGTTAAGCCACTGCTGCCACGCCTGCTGCACGCTCTCCACTTTCAGCATCTGGGCGCGATCGCGATGCGGATCGATGGCCATCTTCTCCAGCCGTTTTTCAATCGCCTGCAGATAGCGCAGGGTATCGCCCAGACGCTTAAAGCCGTTGCCGGTGACAAAGCCGCGATAGACCAGCCCCGCCATCTGCGCCTTCACGTCCGACAGCCCCAGCGCCATGGTCATATCCACGCGCCCCTTGAGGCGCTTGTTGATATTGAATACGGCGGTCAGGATCTGCTCGACCTGTTTGGCAATCTCCACCACGGTGTCGTTCAGCTCCGCGCGCACCTTCTCATGAAGCTGAGCAAAGCCCTCTTCCGTCCAGACCGGACCGCCCGCCTCGTGGATCAGCTTGTCCACGCCGCAGGAGATGCAGTCGTCAATCAGATCCAGCACCTTGCCGTACGGGTTAAAGTACAGCCCCAGCTTCGCTTTGTTCGGCAGCTTCTCGTGCAGATACTTGATCGGCGACGGGATGTTTAGCAGCAGCAGGCGACGCAGCCCGCGCCACATCATCTGCTGCTGTTCCAGCGGGTTATCAAAGAGCTTGATCGCCACGCTGTCGCGCTCGTCCACCAGCGCAGGCCAGGCCTTCACCTTGTAGTTGCCGCGCTTCTGTTCGTAGCTTTCCGGAAGCTGACCAAAGCTCCAGATATGCAGCCCGCTCTGCTCGATACCGTCGTCCGCCACCGCAGACAGCGTTTGCTGAACTTTCCCCTTCAGCGCCTCTTTCAGCTCGCTCAGCGAACGCCCTTCCAGCAGCTTTTTGTTTTTATCATCCACCACGCGGAAGCTGATTTTCAGGTGATCGGGCACCTGATCCCAGTTCCAGTCGTCGCGGTCGATGGTGGTGCCGGTCATGCGGCGGAATTCACGCTCCAGCGCGTCCAGCAGCGGCAGTTCCAGCGGCGTGACGCGGCCCAAAAAGGCTTCCGCATAGTTTGGCGCAGGTACAAAGTTGCGGCGCACCGGTTTCGGCAGGGATTTGATCAGCGCAATCACCAGCTCGCGGCGCAGGCCGGGAATTTGCCACTCAAACCCGCCCTCATCGACCTGGTTTAACAGCGGCAGCGGAATATGAACGGTTACGCCATCCGCGTCGGTACCCGGTTCAAACTGATAGGTCAGGCGCAGCTTGAGGTTGCCCTGATGCCAGAAGTTCGGGTAGTCGAGCTTGCTGACCGACTCCGCCCCTTCCTTAATCAGCATGCTCTTTTCGAAGTTGAGCAGGTCAGGTGTCTCTTTGCTGGCCTTTTTCCACCAGCTGTCGAAGTGGCGGGCAGAAATCACCTCGTGGCTGATGCGCTGGTCGTAAAACTCAAAAAGCGCCTCATCGTCCACCAGAATATCGCGACGGCGGGACTTGTGCTCAAGCTCCTCCACTTCGGCGCGCAGCTTCAGGTTTTCGCGGAAGAACGCGTGGCGCGTCTGCCAGTCACCCTCCACCAGCGCGTGGCGGATAAACAGCTCGCGGCTGAGCGCCGGGTCAATCTGGCTGTAGTTAACCTTACGCGCGGCGACCACAGGCAGGCCGTAAACGGTCACTTTCTCGGTCGCCATCACCGCGCCCTGCGCGCGCTCCCAGTGCGGTTCACTGTACGAGCGTTTCAGCAGGTGCTGCGCCACCGGCTCCACCCATTCCGGATCGATACGCGCGGCAATGCGCCCCCACAGGCGGCTGGTTTCCACCAGCTCGGCGACCATGGTCCATTTCGGCGGCTTCTTGAACAGACCGGAACCGGGGAAGATGGAGAAGCGCGCGTTGCGTGCGCCGGTAAACTCCTGCTTGTCCGCATCTTTCATCCCGATATGGGACAGCAGGCCGGTCAGCAGCGCGATATGAATTTCGCGGTACTCCGCAGGCTCGCTGTTCACCGGGATCCCCAGTTCTTTCACCACCTGACGCAGCTGGGTGTAGATATCCTGCCACTCGCGCACGCGCAGGTAGTTGAGGAACTCCACCCGGCACTGGCGGCGGAACTGGTTCGAGGAGAGCGCTTTCTGCTGCTCGCCGAGGTAGTTCCACAGGTTGACGAAGGCGAGGAAGTCGGACTCTTTGTCGTGGAAGCGACGGTGCTTTTCATCCGACGCCTGCTGCTTGTCCATCGGACGCTCGCGCGGGTCCTGAATGGAGAGCGCCGAGGTAATGATCATCGCCTCGCGCACGCAGCCGTGCTTTTGCGCTTCCAGCACCATACGGGCCAGGCGCGGGTCGACCGGCAGCTGGCTGAGCTGGCGGCCCAGCGGCGTCAGCCTGTAGGCCGTCGCCTGCTCGTCGGTGGTAATCGCGCCCAGCTCTTCCAGCAGGCGCACGCCGTCCTGAATGTTGCGTTTGTCCGGCGCTTCAACGAACGGGAACGCCGCGATGTCGCCCAGCCCCAGCGCGGTCATCTGCAGGATAACGGACGCCAGGTTGGTGCGCAGAATTTCCGGGTCGGTAAATTCCGGACGAGACAGGAAATCATCTTCGGAATAGAGGCGAATACAGATCCCTTCCGACACGCGGCCGCAGCGGCCTTTACGCTGGTTAGCGGAAGCCTGAGAGACCGGCTCAATCGGCAGGCGCTGGACCTTGGTGCGATAGCTGTAGCGGCTGATGCGCGCCGTGCCCGGATCGATAACGTATTTGATGCCCGGCACGGTCAGCGAGGTTTCCGCCACGTTGGTCGCCAGCACGATACGTCGCCCGCCGTGCGGCTGGAACACGCGGTTCTGCTCGCTGTTCGACAGACGCGCGTACAGCGGTAGGATCTCGGTGTGGCGCAGATCGCGCTTGCTGAGCGCATCGGCGGTATCGCGAATTTCGCGCTCGCCGCTCATGAAGATCAGGATGTCGCCCGAACTCTCGTTGCCCAGCTCGTCGACGGCGTCAAAGATAGCCTGTAGCTGATCGCGCTCGGTATCGTCCGCCTCCTCCACAATCGGGCGATAGCGCACCTCGACCGGATAGGTGCGGCCCGAGACTTCAATAATCGGCGCATTGTTGAAATGCTTCGAGAAGCGCTCCGGGTCGATGGTCGCGGAGGTGATGATGATTTTCAGATCCGGGCGACGCGGCAGCAGCTCTTTAAGGTAGCCGAGCAGGAAGTCGATGTTCAGGCTGCGCTCGTGCGCCTCATCGATGATGATGGTGTCGTACTGCATCAGCAGGCGATCCTGCTGGATCTCCGCCAGCAGGATACCGTCGGTCATCAGCTTGACCATCGTGTTATCGCTGACGTGGTCGCTGAATCGCACCTTATACCCGATGCAGCCGCCCGGCTCCGTTTGCAGCTCTTCGGCAATACGGTTCGCGACGGTACGCGCGGCCAGTCGACGCGGCTGGGTGTGGCCAATCAGCCCTTTCACCCCGCGCCCCAGCTCCATACAGATTTTCGGCAGCTGGGTGGTTTTCCCCGAACCGGTTTCCCCCGCGACAATCACCACCTGGTGATCGCGGACCGCCTCAAGGATGTCCTGTTTTTTCTGGCTGACGGGCAGGTTTTCCGGATAGGTAATCGCCGGGCGTGCGGCTTCGCGCAGCACGACCTTCCCTGCCGCCTGTTCAATCTCTTTCGCCATCTCCTGGTAAATGGCCTGTTGTGCATCAGGATTTTTAACCTTCTTGACCCCGTGCAGGCGGCGCGCAAACCGCTGTTTATCCCGCAGCATCAGAGTATCCAGCTGTTTCAGGAGCATCGGGAAGGTTAATTTTAGTTGTTCTGTCATAGCGTTAACGGGCAGTGCACTGCCGGATAAATTCTCTTTTTAATGATTGATATAGATTACCACATCGGCGCTTTTCGCGCCTTATTCAAAAATTTCGAACATAGGCTTCGATATATTGCGCTATCCCTGCGACAGGATTGTGAATAAAGTGTCAACAAGCAACGGGGCAACCCCCTTCAATCAAATGCAAAAACAGGAATCACCCATGAGCAAAGTATTAGTATTAAAATCCAGTATTCTGGCAGGGTACTCTCAGTCTGGTCAGCTGTCCGATTATTTCGTTGAGCAGTGGCGTGAACAGCATCCAGCGGACGAAATCACCGTGCGTGACCTGGCCGCAAACCCGATTCCTGTGCTTGACGGTGAACTGGTTGGCGCGCTGCGTCCAAGCGATGCTCCCCTGACGCCGCGTCAGCAGGAAGCCCTGGCGCTGTCCGACGAGCTGATTGCGGAACTGCAGGCGCACGACGTTATCGTCATCAACGCACCAATGTACAACTTCAACATCCCTACCCAGCTGAAGAACTACTTCGACCTGGTAGCGCGCGCTGGCGTGACCTTCCGTTACACCGAGAAAGGCCCTGAAGGTCTGGTGACGGGCAAGCGTGCTGTGGTTCTGACCAGCCGCGGCGGTATTCACAAAGATACCCCAACCGATCTGGTTGCGCCGTACCTGACCCTGTTCCTGGGCTTCATCGGCATCACCGACGTGAACTTCGTGTTCGCTGAAGGTATCGCCTACGGTCCGGAAGTGGCGACCAAAGCGCAGTCTGACGCGAAAGCAGCGATCGACGGCTTCGTCGCAGCCTAAGATTTCGCCCTCTCACCGCCCGGTGGGAGGGTTTTTCTTTTACCCGCATTTCGTTATCATCCGCGCTCATTCTCCAGCGGTTCCTTTTAATGTCTGCCATTAATGATACGTTTGTTGCCCCGCCGTGTTTCGACGAAATTGAACTCCTCTGGCAGGACGAACATCTGCTGCTGATCAACAAGCCCTCCGGACTTCTCAGCCTTTCAGGCAAAAATCCGCAGAACCTCGATTCCGTTCATTATCGTCTGGTTCAGTCTTTTCCAGGCTGCACGCTGGTGCATCGTCTGGATTTTGGCACGTCCGGGATTATGGCGATCGCGCGAAACAAAGCGATCAACGCCGCGCTGTGCCATCAGTTCACCCAGCGTGCGGTGAGCAAGGTCTATGCCGCGCTGCTCTGCGGACACGTTGAGAATGACGAAGGGATAATCGATGCGCCAATTGCTAAAGATCCGGCGCTGTTTCCGCTGATGTCGATTTGCGCCGTCACGGGCAAACCGGCCCGCTCGCGCTACCGGGTGATCGAACGTTTTTATCAGGCGACGGGGTTGCCGTTGACGCGGGTTGAACTTACGCCGGAAACCGGGCGTACGCACCAGCTGCGCATTCACTGCCAGCAACTGGGCCACCCTATTTTGGGCTGCGATTTATATGGCGGCCTTGAATGGCCCGGCGCCGGAACGACGCCGCGGCTGATGCTGCACGCCAGCGGGCTGGATTTTGTGCATCCGGTGAGCGGAGAGGCAATCAACGCCCGTCACGCTGCACCGTTTTAAACAGGGTTTACCACATCAAATCGTCAGGGATTTTGAAGTCCGCGTACGGATCGTCTTCATCCTGCTCTTCCTGGCTCAGCGCGCTGTTTAGAACGATGCTGTCGGCATCGCGCTGGGCGATTTTATCGGCAACCACCGCCGGGATGATCGCGTATTCGCAGTCGCCGTTGGCGTTAATCACCAGGCGCGCAATCGCCAGACGGCCGTTGATCAGCTGGGTCTGAGTTTGCTTATCGACCTCAATTTTTTTGATCAGATTGCCGTCGGTAAAGTTAAAGGTGATGTTGCCTCTTGAAACGGTAATGCGGTTCATCTCAATCAGCTGCTTCACCTGCGCTTTAAACTCCTTCGCCAGCACGGCCTGCTTCTGCTGCTCGCTAAGCTGTTTATCGCGCTCGATCTGCGCCTTCTTGTTTTCTTCGACGGCTTCTCTCGCCTCGCGAGCCTGCACGCGAGATTTTTTCGCCGTGCGCTGAACCTTAGCCATTTTCTTGCTGGACACGAGGCCCGCTTTCAACATCTGCTCTTGTAAGGTGAGTTTTGTCATGATCGTATCTAAACCGGTTGGAAATTTGAGGGGATTATAGCGGGAATTGGGCAGGATACGCCAGACAAGCAGGCGTGGCGTATCCTGGCCTGAGTCAGTCCCACAATTCCCTCAACATTTAATAACGATAATATCTTTATAGTGATTAAAAAATGCCACGTCATTTTCTTAAAAAAATTGGGCCAAGAAAAAATATGATGTGGGTCGAATATTCCAGCTCACTTCAGGCGTAGGCTCGGCTTTATTGTATAGATAGGATGATAAGAGACTGTGGCTATAAATGGAACAATGATGCTTAATGGTGCTGACTATGCGCCTTTCAACCTGTATGGCGTTGGCGTATTTATGGCGCATTCGGGGCAAGGTGCTTACCGTAACAATGGTTTTTGCGGCGCAATTAAAGGTTCGGGCCCGATTCCACCGGGTAAATACTGGATTGTTGACAGAGGGGCCGGAGGCTTCTTATCGGGTATAAAAGCTAATCTTCAGGATCGGTGGAACAAAATTAGATCCGGCGCAGAATTTGGGCGTGATGAATGGTTCGCCTTATACAAGGACGACTGGGGAATCGACGACGGCACCTGGATTGATAATGTTTATCGAGGTTTGTTTAGGCTGCATCCGGGCACGGTGTCGGAGGGATGTATAACTATCGCCCATAATTCTGATTATGCAATGATCCGTAACGCACTGATGAGTACAGAACTTATTCCGGTTCCCTGTATGCGTACGCTTATGGCACGCGGATGGGTGGAGGTTTTTGAAAATGGTTACACCCATACTTGTGCGTAATTGGCGCTTTAAAATTTTCAAAACAGCATGGTTTTTACTGATTAGCCTTTTGACTGGTCGCACTTTAGGACCAGCCGAAATGTATATCAATCATGACGTGGCCTCCTCTGTCTGTTATTTCATCTATGATGACGTCAACGCTGAAACCATGTACGAAACATATACAAATATCGATATTTTAACCGTGTTAATCATTTCTATGATGATTTATATCTTAACAATTACATTATTAGAAAAAATAAGGAAATAGAGCATGCCAATTCCTCCCTATTTGTGGCTTAAAGATGATGGCGGCGCGTGCATCACAGGATCGGTGGACGTCAAAGGCCGTGAAGGCAGCATTGAGATTATCGGGCTAAGTCACGGTCTTAATCTTCCGGTAGACAGCGCAAACGGCAAGATCACCGGCACACGACAGCACTCTTCCATGCGGTTCGAAAAGGAAGTTGATAGCGCCACGCCCTATCTCTACAAAGCCGCCTCTACCGGCCAGGCTTTTAAAAGCGCTGAAATCAGGTTCTATCATATTAATGATGCCGGGCAGGAGGTGTGTTATTACACCGTGTTAATGGAACACGTTAAGGTGACTGGCGTTAACTGCAGCGTACCAAACGTAAAGATCGCCGCCAACGACAAAATGAACCATGTAGAAAGCGTTAGCCTGCAGTATGAAAAAATCACTTGGCGCATCGTAGACGGGAACATCGTGCACAGTGACGCCTGGAATGAACGTCCTACAGCCTAAATACGAGGGGCCTAAGCCCCTCATGAACTTCCCTCATGTTGCATTGAAATTAAGTCACTTCCCCTGCGCCACTGGCTCAGGCATAAATTATGCATTGATAACTTCCTGGCAACATGAACTTAGGATGCATAACCACAATGAGTAAAGCTTTTACATTTAGCCTTAAGCGCAGTTGCTTCGATGAAAATTACAACCCGTCAGAAAATACGCGTACTACCACCAACTTTGCCAACCTGGCGCGTGGCGAAAAGCGTCAGGAAAATCTGCGCAACACGCTGGTGATGATCAACAACCGCTTCAACGCCCTGGCGCGCTGGGATAACCCTAAAGCCGATCGCTACGCGGTTGAGCTTGAGATTATTTCCGTGGATATGAACGTCGATGGCGAAAATAGCTTCCCGGCCATTGAAATACTGCAAACCTTTATTGTCGATAAAAAAACCAACGAGCGCATCGAGGGTATCGTCGGGAATAACTTCTCGTCCTACGTGCGTGACTATGATTTCAGCGTCTTGCTGCTCGAACACAATAAGGATCGGTCAACCTTCAGTATTCCAGAGAACTTTGGCGAACTGCACGGCAACATTTTCAAGCACTTCACCCACTCTGCCGAATACAAAGAACACTTCAAAAAGCCGCCGGTGATCTGCCTGAGCGTCTCCAGCAAGGACACTTACCACCGCACCGGTAACACCCACCCGGTGCTGGGCATCGAGTATCAGCCCGACGGCACCTCGCTGACCGAGCAGTACTTCGGCAAGATGGGCCTGAAGGTGCGTTACTTCATGCCGGAAAACAGCGCGGCGCCTTTCGCCTTCTATTATTCCGGCGATTTGCTGGCTGACTACTCGAATCTTGAGCTGATTGGCACCATCAGCACGATGGAAACGTTCCAGAAGATTTATCGCCCTGAAATTTATAACGCTAACTCAACCGCGGGCCAGTGCTATCAGCCGGATCTGAATCAGCAGGATCATTCCTTAACCAAAATTGTGTATGACCGGGAAGAGCGCAGCCAGCTGGCGATCCAGCAGGGTAAATTTACGGAAGAGCAGTTTATTAAGCCTTTCCAGCAACGTCTTGAGCAGTGGTCTCATAACTTCACGCTTTAATTAATCGAATAAGGTCTTTTTATTATGAAAACATTGCTCCCAACGTCTACGGCAGGCAGCCTGCCAAAGCCAACCTGGCTTGCTCAACCGGAAACCCTGTGGTCGCCGTGGAAATTACAGGATCAAGAGCTACTGGCGGGTAAGCAGGATGCCCTTCGCCTGTCCCTGGACGAGCAGCTTCGGGCAGGTATCGATATCGTCAGCGACGGCGAGCAGACCCGTCAGCACTTCGTGACCACCTTTATTGAGCACCTCAGCGGCGTGGATTTTGAGAACCGTCAGACCGTACGCATTCGCAACCGCTACGACGCGAGCGTGCCCACCGTTGTCGACGCCGTGACGCGCCAGAAGCCGGTGTTCGTTGACGATGCAAAGTACCTGCGTCAGCTCACCGACAGGCCGATTAAATGGGCGCTGCCGGGCCCGATGACCATGATCGATACGCTTTATGATGCTCACTACAAAAGCCGCGAGAAGCTGGCCTGGGAATTCGCCAAAATTCTTAACCAGGAAGCCCGCGAGCTGGAGGCCGCCGGGGTCGATATTATTCAGTTCGACGAACCGGCCTTTAACGTCTTTTTCGATGAGGTCAACGACTGGGGCATCGCCGCGCTGGAGCGCGCCATTGAAGGACTGAAGTGTGAAACCGCCGTACACATCTGCTACGGGTACGGCATCAAGGCCAATACCGACTGGAAAAAGACGCTGGGTTCGGAATGGCGACAGTACGAAGAGGCCTTCCCTAAGCTGCAGACCTCGAACATCGACATTATTTCCCTGGAGTGCCACAACTCGCGCGTGCCGATGGATCTGCTGGAGCTGATCCGCGGTAAAAAAGTGATGGTAGGCGCGATCGACGTCGCCACGAATACGGTTGAAAGCCCGGAAGACGTTGCCGACACCCTGCGTAAAGCGCTGCAGTTTGTCGATGCGGACAAGCTCTACCCGTCGACCAACTGCGGTATGGCTCCCCTTTCCCGCCAGGTGGCCAACGGCAAGCTGAAGGCGCTCAGTGCCGGAGCCGACATCATTCGCCGCGAGCTTTCCCGCTAACCCTCAGGTTTGCCAGTACAGCGGCGTGCCGAAGCGCTCGATGTAATAATCAATCACCGCCCTGACGTTAAGGGGCGGATGCCGCGCGTTCGGATAAATCGCCGCAATAGTAAGCGGCTCCGTCGTAATAGAACACTCCAGCCCCGGCATGAGCGCCACCAGCTCGCCGCTTCTCAGCCTTTCGCTCACCATCCAGTCGGGGAATAGCACGATCCCCATCCCGCCCAGCGCGGCAATCAGCAGCGTTTCGGCGTTATTTGAGGTCATCAGCGGGGAAATAGGATAGTGAACCCACGCCTCGCCCGGCTGCCGAATCAGCCATCGGTTAGGACCGGACGAGCCGCGATACAGAAGGCAGCGATGATGGTTAAGATCTTCCGGACCTTGAGGCGCGCCGTGTTTACGCACATAGTCCGGCGAGGCCGCCAGATGATAGAACTGCTGCCCGAATACGCGGGCGTGAAACGAGGAATCCGTGAGCGCGCCGATGCGGAAGATCACGTCAGCGGCGTCACGGTGCGGGTCGATAAAATCGTCGGTGAGCGTGAGCTCGATAGTGAGGCGGGGGTAACGTGCCGAAAGCGTGGGCAGACCCGGCGCAATGTGTCGTTGACCGAAGAAAACCGGGCCGTTGATACGCAGCGTGCCCGACGGCTCACTCGCGCGTTCGTCCAGCTCGCGCCTCGCATCCTCAAGATTCCCCGCCATTGCCCGGGCATACTGAACGAAAAGATGCCCGCTTTCCGTCGGAATAATCGCCCGCGTGTTGCGATAGAAAAGCTGTTGCCCGAGGGCGTCCTCAAGCTGGTGGATGACGCGGGAAACCTGCGACGCCGAGATCCCCTCCCGTCTGGCAACCACCGAAAAATTCTGCGTTTCATAAACCGCGATAAAGATCATCAGCGCGCGAATGTTGATGTTTCCGACGTTAATCATTAATGCATATCCTGCACAGGTGTTTCCTGCATTATGGCATTTTTCTCAATGATGATCGGACGTAATCTTCTGGACCAAGAAAAAGGTAGAAGAGGCATTATGCACATCATTTTGATTTTACTGGTTATTGCCGGCGGCATGGGGTTGTCCGTTGAAGCTGGCCTGCTGGGTCCGCTGGGCGCAGAGGTCGGCGACCTGTGGGCCGCGTTCAGCATTTTTAGCGTGGGGACGGGGCTGACGTTTTTACTGATGCTATTCTTCAGCCCGCGCAATAGCCCGTCGTTTTTTGCCCAGCCCTCGTGGCATTTGCTCGGCGGCGTGCTCGGCCCGGTCTACGTCATCATCCTCACCGTTGCCACTCCGGCCATCGGCATCGCTATGACCATGATCGGCATTCTGGCGGGGCAGGTATTTAAAAGCCTGATCATCGACCACTACGGTCTGCTGGGTACGCCGCACCGCAGGATCGATACGAAACGCATTATCGCGCTGGCGTTCATTATTGCCGCGCTTATTCTCGTGGCCCAGGGGTAACGTTATGACCGTAATTATGATTATGCTAGCCGTTATCGGCGGCGCGACGCTGAGCGCTCAGGCCGCCATTAACGGGCAGTTAGGCAACAGCGTGGGCGTATTTAAAAGCGCGTTTCTGACCTTTTCAGTGGGCGCGCTGGTAACCGCCCTGCTCATCTTCTTCTTTGAGCCGAAACAGGCGGTTAGCCTGATGGACGTGCCGAAGTGGCAGCTGCTGGGCGCGCTGTGCGGCGTGCCGTACATCGTCGTGATGGTGCTCGCCGTACAGCGCATCGGCACCGCGGTTGCCACGGTGGCGGTCATTCTGGGTCAGCTCAGCATGAGCATGCTGATTGATAACTTCGGCTGGCTGAACAACGAAGCCATTCCGTTTTCAACGAGCCGCCTGGCCGCCGTTCTCTGCCTGAGCATTGCCCTGTACTTCATCTACTCCAGCAATAAATCCCGCCCCGCCAGCGCCTAAATCACGCTTTACGGGTAAAGAAGAGCGTCACCGTGGCGACGGTGACGCCAAATTTCTTCATTTCGGTTTTATTGAACAGGTGCGTTCCGTCCTGCAGGTACATCCAGTCGTCGAAGTGCAGCAGCCAGGTTTTACCGTCAGCCTTGACGTTCATGCTGTAGCGCCAGTTGAAGGCGTTCCCCGCCGCCTGGCCGGAGGCGACGCCTTCGATATCGCCTGCCGTCCCTTCATAGCGGTCTGCCGCCACGCGGCGGATATGCCAGACGCGCTGCTGTTTTTCGCCGTCGTCGTAGACAAAATGCTCGGTGAGGGTCAGCGTATCGCCAATGACGTCTCCGGCGATCTCAACGTGAAAACGGCGGATCTGCTTTCCGCTGCGATCCTGCACCATTCCCCACGCCTCGGTTTTACCCTGGAAATACGTGAAGATGTCCAGCGTCGGCTGCTGCTGACGGTACTCCGTTACCTCCGTGCTGCAGCCTGCCAGCAGCATCGTCAGGGCAAAGGCCGCGATCATAATACGTTTCATTGTTGACCTCCGATGAGCTGCTGGCGCAGTTCGGGATATCGGGTACGGGGATCGAGCCATATTGCCAGAAAGCGCGTGCTGAACCCCGCTGACTGAAGTGGCCCGAGTGGAGTAAAAACTGCCTGCGCGGGAGCGCGATACCAGAACTGCCCCTGCCTGTTCTTAAGCACAAACGCCAGCTGTGAACCCGTCGTGACGTCCGGCCAGAGCGCTCCCAGCATGCGAAGCCACGCTTCGCTCTGCGGCTCTTGCTGCACAATGCCCTGCGCCCGCCACTGGTCGCGCGTTGCCTCGACCAGCTCCTCGCGATCGATATCGCGCGCGTAGGTGATAACCAGCGCACAATCTCCGTTTGCGCCTCCGTAGCGCCCGTCCGGCGTCAGCAGCTGCGAGGTGTAAACGGTGAACGGCCCCCAGGTGAGCGTGGCGCTTCCCACCTTTCGCCAGCCGAGCCAGTCGGCGGCGTATGTCGTTGAGGTGAAAACGACCATGCAGATCAACAGCAGCACGGCTCTCATTGTTGTCTCCCCATCAGCAGGTGGAAAAACAGCATCAGCACCAGCCAGCCGGGCGCCATCCAGCTGACGACGATGAAGGTGGGCTCCAGAAACGCAATCGCGCCCAGCCGCTCCCCGATGAGGTAGGCCACCGGCCCGCCCGCGGTTGCCAGCAGCGTTAACATCCAGCCGGGCAAGGTCGTGGTGTAGGTCAGGTGCGTCCAGACGACGGCGAACATCAGCCACAGCGCCATCATCCACAGGGGCATCAGCGAGTCGCCCGTAAAGGCAATCAGCCCCGTCACCGCCCAGAGGGCATCGAGCAGGCAGCCCGCGGCGGCAAGTAAAATGGCATACAGCCTGCGCGCAGGCGCGAGCATCAGGCAGGCGACGATCGCCAGTACGATCCAGATAACCAGACCGCGCTCGCGAAACAGCACCACCAGCGTCCAGTAGAGATCGAACGCAATCGCCATCAGGAACACCTGCCCGTAACGTCTCATACGCGTTCCGCAGTCAGCTGAACCACGCTGATGGTGCGGGCGTTGAACCCGGCTTCACAGTAGCCAAAATAGTAAAGCCACATCCGGCGAAAGCGCTCGTCAAACCCCAGCGCTTCGATCTCCTGCCAGGCGTGGACAAAGCGCTGCCGCCAATGGGCCAGCGTGCGGGCGTAGTCCGGCCCCATGTCGAAAAGGTTGCGCACCACAAAATCGGTGTGGCGCGTCATCAGCTCGTTCATGGCGGTGATGCTCGGTAAAAAGCCGCCGGGAAAGATGTAGCGCTGGATAAAATCGACGCTTTTGCTGTAGGCGCGGTAGCGCTGATCCTGAATGGTGATGGCCTGGATCGCCATGCGTCCCCCCGGGCGCAGCCGCGCCTGGCAGGTGCGGAAGAACGTCGGGAGATAGTTTTGCCCCACCGCTTCAATCATCTCAATCGACACGAGCTTGTCGTACTGGCCGGTCAGATCGCGATAGTCGCAGAGCAGCACCTCCACGCGGTCCTGCAGCCCGGCGCGGGCGATCCGCTCCGTTGCCCAAAGGTACTGCTCTTTAGAGAGCGTGGTGGTCGTTACCCTGCAGCCGTAATGACGCGCGGCGTACTCCGCCATCGCCCCCCAGCCGGTGCCGATTTCCAGCAGGTGGTCGTCCGGGGTGAGCGCAAGCTGATCGCACAGGCGCGCCATTTTTGCCCGCTGGGCCGCCGTCAGATCCTGCTCCTCATGGGTAAACAGCGCGCTGGAATAGAGCAGCTCTTTATCGAGGAAATGGGCGTAAAAGGTATTCCCCAGATCGTAATGGGCGGCAATATTGTCCCTCGCCTGCGCGCGCGAGTTGCGGCGCATCCAGTGGCGCAGACGCTCAACCGGCCTGCCGAACAGGCGGAAGCCGTTTTCCAGCCGTCCGAGCACGTCACCGTTGAGGGCCAGGAGCTGCAGAAGCGGCGTAAGCTGGGCAGTTTCCCACTCGCCGTCCATCCAGGCTTCGGACGCGGCAAGGCTGCCGCCCGTTAAGACGCGCCAGTAAACCCCCGGCGTCAGGACCTGAACATCAGCGTGTAGCGCAGCGGAGGGGTCGCCAAACTGAAAGGCCTGCGCCCCTTCGCGCACGGTGAGGGATCCGCCTCGGATGCCGCTCAACAGGCGGAAAAGCAGCCAGCGCGCGACGCGAACGTTGCGCGGAATATCGGGTTCAAGCGCAAAGACGGGATCGGTCATGAGCGTTCACTCCTGCTGACGGGATGGTTATGCAGCGGCACGCGCTTGAGCCACAGCCTCAGCGCCTGCCAGTAAATGGCGAAAACGGTTTTGAGCGTCATCAGCGGGATCCGCACCAGCATCCGCCTCAGCGACGCGCGCGTAAGCGGCTCCCGGCGAAGCGCCAGCGTGGCGTCGAAGACCTTCGTGTCCTGATGGTTCTCAATATGCATGCTGAGGGTGTTATCTGGGCTGTTGAAGCGCCAGTGGTAAACCATCTCCATCGGGTTAAACGGCGAGACGTGGAACGCTTTTTCCGTTGGCTGCGCGTTCTGCCCGTTCACCGCGTAGTAATGCCGCTCGTTCCAGGGCGTATTGCGCACCTCGGCGAGCACCCAGCGCAGGCTTTCTGCCCGGTCATAGCAGTAGTAAAAATTGACCGGATTAAAATGAAAGCCGAAGTAGCGCAGCTGCGACAGGAGCATCACGCGCCCGTCGGGACGCTCACCGGTCAGGCTCTGCAGGCGCGCAAGCACGTTCGCCTTTAGCGGCGCGCCCAGTGGGTAATCCTCATCGTAAAACGAGGCGGCGGCAAACCGGTTGCGGCGCACGCCAGCGGCGGGCAGCGCATCAAGCTCGTCGAGATCCAGCCAGGCCATAAAGACGGTGTAGGTAAAGTCGTGCGCTTTCGGCTGCAGCCGGCGGTGGCGCAGCGCGCCGTGATAAAGGCAGCTATTCATCTCAGTTGCCCTCCTCTGCCGCCAGACCGTGCACCACGTCCAGCGCGCTGCGCACGCCGTCTTCGTGAAAACCGTTGTACCAGTAGGCGCCGCAGAACCAGCTCCGGTTATGGCCGTTGATCTCGCCGCGACGCGCCTGCGCGCGCCAGCTTTTCGGGTTAAACAGCGGGTGTTCATAGACAAAACGCTTCAGGACAAAGCGTTCATCCACCGGCGTTTCAGGGTTCAGGGTGACGCAGAACAGCGGGCTTCCGGCGGGCAGCCCCTGCAGAATATTCATGTTGTAGGTGACGCAGGCGCTGGCCCGATCCCGCTCGCTCAGGCGGTAGTTCCAGCTCGCCCAGGCGCGCTCGCGCACCGGCAGCCAGCGTTTGTCGCTGTGTAGCACCACCTCGTTGCGCTGCCAGCCAATATCCCCCAGCACCTCACGTTCTGCGGGCGTAGGATCGTCCAGCATCGCCAGCGCCTGCCCGGAATGGCAGGCAAAGATCGCCCGATCGAAGGTTTGGCTGTCGTTGTCCAGCCGGATCGTGACGCCCCGCTCGTCGCGGCTCACCCGCTGCACGGGCGCGTTCAGGCGTAACGTTACGCGGTTTCCGAGCTTGTCGAGCATCGCGCGGATGTACTCCCGCGATCCGCCGGGCACCACGTACCACTGCGGACGGTGGGTGACGTCGAGCAGGCCGTGATTTTCGAAGAAACGCAGGAAAAGCGGCAGCGGGAAGCGCTTCATCTCCTGCAGCGACGACGACCAGATGGCCGCCCCCATCGGCAGAATGTAGTGACGAGCGAAAAATGGCGTAAAGCGATGCCGATCGAGAAAGGTCTGCAGCGTGGCGTGGGGATCAACGTTCGCCGCCAGCGCCTGTTTCGCCAGCCGGTTAAAGCGCACGATCTCTTTCAGCAGCGACCAGAACGCGGGGTTCACCAGATTACGACGCTGGGCAAACAGCGACGTCAGGGTGTGTCCGTTGTACTCCAGCCCCGTCTTCGGGTTGTGAACCGAAAAGCTCATCTGCGTTTTCTGCCCACTGATGCCCAGCTCGCTGAGCAACCCCATAAAGCGCGGATAGGTGCGATCGTTGTAGACGATAAAACCGGTGTCTATGGCGTAGTTCCCCTGCGGCGTGGAGACGTCTACCGTCGCGGTGTGTCCGCCCGGCGTGGCTCCGGCCTCAAACACGGTGACCTGATGGTGGCCAGCCAGCCGCCAGGCGCAGGTTAATCCGGCAATGCCGCTGCCGATAATAGCGATGTTCATGACCGCACCATCCTGCGCAGGAGCGCATTCTGCATAAACGCGGGTAGCCCTGACAGCAGCCGTAAAATCAGGCCAAACCCGGTGGGGAATGCAATGTGTTTTTTATTTTTCGCCAGCCCGGCACGAATCGCCTTCACCGCGTATTCAACGCTCACCTTTCCCGGCATGGCGAAATCATTTTTTTGGGTCAGCGGCGTATCGACAAATCCGGGTGAAACGACGGTCACGCCGATCCCTTTCGGTTCCCAGTCGAGGCGCAGCGTTTCGGCGAACCAGGTTAAGGCGGCTTTCGACGCGCCGTAGGCTTCGGCTCGCGGGAAGTGCAGCCAGTGCGCCATCGAGCTGACGAGGACCACGCGGTTGCCCGCCGCCAGCTGTGGCTGAAGCGCGGCCAGGCAGTTAACCGGGCCGAGGACATTGGTGGTCATCACCCGCTCCACCAGCGCGGCATCTACCACGCCGCGGTCGAAGTATTCGCAGGTTCCGGCGCAGAGGATGACCGTATCGGCATACAGCCCCGTCAGGGCCTGGCGACAGGCGTCCCTGTCCGTCATATCGAACAGGCGCACGGTGATGTTGGGGCTGTGCTGATGCAGGGCTTCAAGACGCGACGGATCGCGTCCGCAGGCAATGACGTGATAGCCGTCATCCGCATAGGACCTCGCCAGCCCGGCGCCAATGCCGGAGCTCGCGCCGGTGATAAGTACCGTATTCATGATTTCACCCTGCGCTTCACGCCGCGCACCGCCCAGCCGAGTACGGGAAGATGTTCATAGATCATCTCTCCGGCATCGTAGTAATCCCGCTGACGGACGATCAGATCGTTTTCCACGTCCACCACCGAACAGCCCGGTAGCTCAAGCTGCTCTCCCCCGGCAATGCGCGGATGCGACCAGTGCATCGTCCAGGTAACGACAAAACGGCGTTCGTTACTCAGCGGGGGATCGATGGAAAAACGGCAGTTTTCCACGTTAGCCAGCAGATGGGTAAAGTAACGCTGGATCGCAAATAGCCCATTATGCTCACCGAACGGGTCGATAAGCGTGGCTTCGGGGTCATAAAGCCCCGCCAGCGCCGACGGTGGCTGGCTATCCAGCGCGGTGTAGTAATCAACAAATCGACTGATGACGGTGGGCAACGTGCTCATGGGTCACATCCTGGCTGTAAACAACGTGGCGTAATCGCATAATTAAAACTTACACAACCATTGTTATTTGTCCAAGTTTGTGTATAAATTTATTTTTTTACACATATATTTCAATAGCTTAAAAAGCTAGCTATACGTGCATTTTTTCCACCGAAATAAAAACCCTGCCGCTCGGCAGTGCTTTTAGGGAAAACCTTAAGGCGAACTTGTCATTTATCTTCCAGGCTTATCCTTTTTATTCATAAGGATGCTTCACGATGAGACGTTTCTTTCTCTCTCTCTTTTCAAGCCCGGAATCGTTGCTTCAGGTGATGACGCAGCAGGAGATTATTGAAGCCGTTGAGGACGGTGACCGCATCATTATCGATCAGGACGGGAACGCCTCGGTGAACTACAAAAGCAACGAGGTGCGTCAGGATTTCCTGCGCCACGTCACCGCGCTGAAGAGGGCCTGATATGGGAACGGCGATCTTTATGGTGCTGATGGTGTGCGGGTACTGGTACACCAGCCGCGATCTCTCAACCCGCTTTAAAATCAAACGCTCCTTCGGCTGGGACGTCTATTTCCTCGTCGCGCTGTATGGCTGTATTTTCGTTTTACAGGGCGTCATTGCCACCGGCCTGCTCTGGCTGCTGCTGTTCGCACTTTCGGCAGCGGACAATAACTTCCACTTTACCTCGCAGAAGTATGCCGACTGGCAGATTGATTTTATGAACTGGAGCTTCCTGGGAATTCAGGCACCGGTGGTGGTAATGCTGGCGTTCGCGATCCTGTTTTGTCTTTATCGCTCCAACTGGGCAGGCAGCGCGAGGCTGGACGGTGAAGGCAGGAGAAAATTGTATAAGCGCCTGGCGCAGTCGAGCGGTATTGAGCAGCTGCTTTACCAGTGCATGGAGCAAGGCGAGCTGGCGCAGGTGGCGCTGAGGTCGCGGCGGATTTATGTCGGCATGATCCATACCGCCACGCTGGAGTATGAAAAGACGGCCAACATCGTGCTGATCCCGATGCTTAGCGGCTATCGCGACGAAAAAACGATGAACCTGCGCATCGAAAATAACTACAGCAAATGGTACGACGAACATGACATTACGCTTGATTCGGAACCCCGCAGCGCCATGGATTTCCGCAAGGTCATTTTGCTCAATCAGATTGAGAGTATCTCACTCTTTGACCCCGCCAGCGCGAGCGCGCTGGAGATGGCCCCGGAGGAGGAACACGACGATCGGTAGCGAGAAACGGCTATAAAGACAGTCTCATAATTTTCAGCATGCTCCGCTGAGACGCGGTTTCAAACGCGACCTCGTTGACGCAGAGCATCCCCTGTTTTTGATAGAACCGATAGGCCCCTTCGTTCTGCTCGAGCACTTCCAGCCATAGCATCGCTTTGCCCTTATTTCTGGCGAGCTGAACCATTTGTTCAAACATTACCTGACCATAATTTTTGCCCGTCTCAGCGGGAGCCAGATAAATTTTGTTAAGCAGTACACCAACCTCGCCGGTGCCCGGCATCGCGGCTTCCCATGAGACCTTTGTAAAACCTATCGGGCGATCGGTTTGTGCCACATACCAGGTGACACCCTCCTCCCTCAGGCTTTTTTCGAGCACCGGGAGAGCATACTCCCCGGAGAGAAAATCGTTCATTTCTGCTTCTGATACCCACAGAGGTGCAAAGTGAGCAGGATAGATCTCATAGCCTAAATCGCTCAGCAACTGTGAATCGGCTGAGGTGGCCTGGCGTAAACGTAGGGTCATGTTGTTTTCCTTGCTTAGAATTCCGCTCAGTATTGCGTAAGCACGGCCATTAATAAACCGACTCGTGTTGTTGAGCCGATTACACCTCACCCTCAGCGGCGCAGCCGATAATTTTCTCCAGCCCGCTCTTAAGCCGATCGATAATGTCCTCGATATCCATGCCCATTTGCGCATGAATTATGGCACCGTCGATCAGAATCATGATTTCATCAAGCCGTGGGGCGTCGGAAATACGGGTTAGCGCCGCAATCTTTTCTTTTGCTTCCATTTTATGCCTGCGGCAAATGTCTTTTATTTCGCTCTCAATATCCTCGGATTTCGCTTCTGCGCTGGCGTTAATAAAAGCGCAACCGTGGAACAGAGGCGAAATGAACCATTCATAAAGCGTTGCCGATATGGCCTCTGACGATGCTTTCCCCTTCTCGACATTCAGGCGCAGCGCGGTCTCGAACCAGTCAATCCATACTTCATGCCGGTAGTTTAAATAGGCCAGAATGAGCAGGCTTTTACTCGGAAAATGGCGATAAAACGTCACCTTCGTCACGTGCGCCTGCTTGATGATGGTATCCACGCCCGTTGCCTTAAACCCGGTGGTATAAAACAGCTCGTGCGCGGTAAGCACTATTTTATCCCGGACGCTCAATTTCCCGTCGTTATTCTTGCTGGATGTGTTTTCCAAATTCCGGCCTCCATTGACATGTTGACAGCGTTATTTTTCAGGCATAGATTAACGCAAGTAGACAGATCTGTCTACTTAATAGCAACCTGAGGAATGAATCATGAACATCCGTCCACCGCTACCTCCCTTTACGCGCGAAACTGCAATTGAAAAAGTCCGACTGGCTGAGGATGGCTGGAATAGCCGCGACCCTGCCAAAGTTGCCCTTGCCTACTCTCTGGATACCCAATGGCGTAACCGCGCGGAATTTGCGACTAACCGCGAGGAGGCCCAGGCATTTCTGGACCGCAAATGGAAGAAAGAGCTGGACTATCGCCTGATAAAAGAGCTTTGGGCATTTACCGAAAACCGCATAGCCGTGCGCTATGCCTATGAATGGCATGATGATTCAGGCAACTGGTATCGTTCTTACGGCAATGAAAACTGGGAGTTTAACCAGGACGGGCTAATGACCCGCCGTTTCGCCTGCGTCAATGACATGCCGATCGGCGAATCGCAGCGGCTGTTCCACTGGCCTCTCGGCAGACGCCCTGACGATCATCCCTCTTTGAGCGATCTGGGGCTGTAGGGAGCTGAACCCTATCGAAAATTTGGGGAACGTCGCAGATTTTCATTCCTGACTCTGCTGTCTGCCGCTCGCTTCCCACAGTGAAACAGCATAAGCATGTACGTTCTCAATCTCATCAGTTTAATCACTCTTAATGGTCGGGATATTGGATCGTTTGGTAAAAGGTTATCCTTTAGAAACGGAAAATTACCTGACCAAATGAGGGGTGAAATTCAATGTTGACGTTCACATATTGTAAACGGTAAAGTGCGGTGCTATCATGTTCACATAATGTGAACGGATGGAACGACCGCAAGATGCACGTAATTTCAAAAGACCCTTTTGAGGAAGCGGCAAAGCGATATCCCAACGATTCGTTAGCCATTCGGGCTCTGTACCGCTTAGTGCGCGAGACGGACTTCTCTTCTCCAGCCGATCTGCGAACTCTGATACCAAGCCTGGATAATTTTAAGTACCGGAATAAGTGGTGGGTTTTGGATGTAGGGGGCAACAACTTGAGGGTTATCGCCTATATCAATTTCGTGAATAAACGCTTCTATGTGAAGCATATCGCAACCCACGCTGATTACGACAAGTTGACCCGCTATTACAGGGAGAACAAAGAATGATTACCAACACTGCGAAAGCCATTGAAGCAACCAAACAACTCGTAGCTGCTGTCCCGTTCCTGGGGGGCAGTTCGTCCGAGAGCGATTACCGCGAAGCGATGGAACTGGTGGATTACCTGATCGAGAACGATGATGAGAACCCGCTAATAGACTTCCTGGCGAGCAAAATTGCCGACTATGAAGATAACAGCCCTCGTTTCGCTGAATTCAACAAAGCTATCGCTGAAATGCCGGTCGGCGTTGCACTGCTGCGCACCCTGATTGACCAGCACAAGCTCTCCTACTCTGATCTGAAAGAGGAGATCGGATCTAAATCACTGGTTAGCCAGATTCTGTCCGGCCAGCGCTCTCTGACCATCGCTCACATTAAAGCGCTATCCTCGCGCTTTGGTGTTAAACCTGAGTGGTTTCTTTAACCGAAAGATATAACTAAATCACCATCTGGTGATTTAGTTATTGTTAGATTTCATTTGTAAGGAAGCTTCCATGTCAGACGAAGTAGTAAAGCCAGGGAATGAAGAGGCTCTTAGTCCAAACCAGTCTCTGTCAGAGGCAATAAAAGATAAAATTTTCAATAAAATATATTTTTATATTTTAGTTTCTTTCCTGTTGGTGAACTGGCAGGAGATATTAATTCTATTCAAATCAAGTGAAGATATTTTTTATACATTGTCTATTATCTTCACAAGCCAAATGTGGTTCGGAATCATGCTCCCGCCTTGGTTTGCACATTTCGGCTTGCCAATCCTATTTGGCACCCTTGCATCAGCTTTAACCCCTTATGTAACACATTGGATTTCAAAGGTTACGGCAAAAGAGTTTGCTAAAATCAGGCGTGCAGATAGAAAAGCCGATCTTGAAGTTGAAGATGAATTTCAAGACTTGCGAATCAAGCTTGTTACAAAAACAAATAAGGCGGATAGTCTTGTAAATCGAATCAAGCTATTAGAAATGCAAAACGCTACCTTATCAGAGAAAAACACCCAACTACAGGAGCATAGGAGACAATTGTTTTTTGGCATTAAAGCATTTGTTGATTATTATGAAACAAAGGGGACGTTGAAAACTCCAGAAGATTTTGCGGAACTTTTCAAATTGGTTGAGAAAACTGACTTTTATAAAGATGATGCAATAGTAGGTAGGGTAAATAAACTTATTGATGATATTAAAAGTATTTACTTTGAAGAGCCAGAAGATGAAATAACTGCGACTGCAAATGAATAAGAATATGTGGCGTATCATGCGCCATCTTTTTTAACATATTCCATAAACATCTTTTCCGCTGTTGAGTGTGGAGCAACCGATCCTGGCCTTTGCTGTCCTTAATGGCGAAACGGTGTCATACCACCGTTTCGCCATCGACGGATTGCGAAGGTTTATTTCGTCCGGCAGCGCCACGTACGGTAAATGATCCGAGCGGACTTCGCTCTCATACCCTGCCGCTGCATCCACCTGACCGCTTTCCAGACACGCAAGCAGACCTCCTTCCTGATGGGTCTGCTGGGGGTTCTGCAGCGAGCCTAAAATCTTATCGGCCATACCCGGCATGTTGTAATACTTTTCAGCCAGCATCAGGCTGAAGACAATATTCTGGCCTTTTGGATCGACTAAGGGTCGGTGCGGCCAAACGAGACATCTTTCAGCGCCAGCAGAGTCAGCCACGCGCCGTTTTTCGTCCTGCTGGCCTGATAAAACTGCGCCATGAATGACATTTGCAGCAGCGCAACCGCCGACAGCCCGAGCTGCATTCGTTTCTTAATCATAACCATACTCTCGTTATATATTATTTTATATATTGAATTTTCCCGAAAAATTCCCGTCATAACAACCTTCGCGAGCGGGCCGTTGATACAAGGTTGATTAAGGTCACGGTTGTAGCCCATCACGCTGTATAGTTGAATATATAGCTATCAGTATAATTTGAAATAGGTTGATGATTGCCTGTTGCTTGAAAAGGTAGGCGAGATGTTTATACATCTGACACCCTGCGAAACAGGGTGTCGCGATCTCCCGGAGTGGCAGGGATACTTACCGATAGGAGTATGAAACTCTACGCTTCAGGGTAAATGAGCCCTGTTGAGTATTCCTCATGACACCCCTGGAGTCCGGGGGCGTGTTAGCCGTATTCCGATCTGCTGGCAGCAACGCTTCATCGTTAATACAATCGGTGCTCAACAACGTCTCTATTCTTTACGCTCAGGATCTCTTTTGATGATTACGGTAGATGAATTAAAGGTGAAATACCCCGACGCCAGCGCCTGGCAAATGGGCGATAGCCCGGAACTCGCAAACGCGCTTGCTGCGCTTATCAAAACAGGAAAAAAAACGGCCTCCTGCGGATCTTATACCTCTTACCTTAAGGAAGGAGCTGCCCCTTTGATCGGGAGCTATAACATCATTCTTGACGGCCAGGATGTTCCGGTATGCGTCATCAGGTTGGTATCAATGCGGCTGGTGCGTTTTTGTGACGTTACCGCCGAGTTTGCCCGCAAAGAAGGTGAAGGCGATTTGAGCCTGGAGTATTGGCAGAGGGAACATCAGCGCTTTTTTGAGCGTGAAGGCCACTTTTCGCAGGATATGGAGCTTGTTGCAGAAGAGTTTGAGGTCGTAGACGTTCTTTAAACTGAGAGTGATGTGTCAGACACGATCCCAGAAGCCGTGAGTCATGTTCTGCTTACGGCTACGGGATCGGTGATGACGTGCTCAGTCGGTCAGGCAGCCTTAACGGCTCTGATTTTTTTACCGCCCGCCGCCTCTGGCTCCGCATCCTCAGCTGGCGCTGCGGCGCTGAGATCGGGGAGTTTGCTGGTTCGCAGTATGTGCTGAACGGTTTCTTTTTGTTCAGCGAGGTAGAGCCCAAGATCCTCGGCCTGCTTCTCTTCCATCTCCATTCCGCTTTGCAACAGCCAGTCGGTGAACGCTTCTGCCATATCGAGCAGTTTGTCATAAGCGTCAGCCTCTTTCTTACTGGCAAAAGTCATTTTCTCTTCACCTTTTCTTACGACAACAAATTTTGTTTCAACAGCCATTATGCGCCCCTCACACTGTAATTATATACAGTATAGCAGTTCCAGATTTATCCTGCAGCCAAAATGTTAGTACGTCTCGTACGGCCCCTTCAATTAACCACGCATGTCAAAGCCGGCTCGTTGAAAATCACGGTAGACGTCAGGGTGCGTAAAGGGCGGGAAGGTGGCTTTCCGGGCCGCAGCTTTTAGCGCTTCGCAGTATTCTTTATTGCCGCTGCTGGTTGATATCTCTGTCGCGGTGCCATCCTTGGCAAAGGCAAGATGCAGCCTGCATTGCTTCCCTTTCCAGCGCTTAGGGTCAGCGATTTGTGCATTCACTGCATCCCTGATACCACGCGCCTGCGCGCCCCATTCATCCCGGTCGTCCCAGCGCCCGGAACTGCAGCTGCCCGTTGCCGTGGTTTTATGGCATCCCGAAGGCTGTAGCGGCGCACATCCTGCGAGAAGAGCTGCCACACATGCCAACATAAAAACGTGCTTTTTCATATAAGCGATCTCACTCCTTGATCGTGTATCAATACTATCCACCCGATAGTAGCATCTTACCCCGCGGACTTCGGCCTCAAATTCTCATCAAACGTCAGGCGTTTGCGCCCTTCTTCAACTTCGCGCAGCGGCTCCACCTGATGCATCGTCTGCTTACAGCGATCCACCAGCACCTGATATTCACGCGTGCCCTGCTTCTTCCATTCGATTTCCTGCGCGCTCAGTTCCCGAATCGCTTTGGCCGGGCTGCCGATAATGAGATGGTTTGCGGGCATGTCAGCTTTAGCCTTCACGAATGCCGCCGCGCCGACGATGCTGTTCTCACCGATCGCCGCGCCGTCCATCACCACCGCGTTCATCCCGACGAGGGCGTTACGGCGGATAATACACCCGTGCAGGATGGCGCTATGGCCGATATGCCCGTCCTCTTCCACCACGGTATCCTGCTCCGGGAAGCCGTGCATCACGCAGTTGTCCTGAATGTTGGCACCGTCTTTAATGACGATACGGCCAAAATCACCGCGCAGGCTGGCGTTAGGGCCAACGTAAACGCCTTTGCCCAGAATCACGTCACCAATCAGCACCGCGGTTGGGTGAACGTAGCTTTCCTCAGGAACCACCGGCGTTAAACCGTCAATCTGATAAACAGGCATTGCCACTCCTTACGTATTAAGGCCGCCAAAGCGTTGATAGTAGAGCGTACCGGGCACGGGCAGTTCGCCCACGGAGGTCTCCCCCTTTTCGCTGACAAACGCCAGCGCTCCCGGCGCGACGCGCTGGTAGATGTTGATACAGAGCTGCCGCGCGCTTTGACCCGCCCAGTGCGCGGGGAGGAGTTCCTCCGGCAGGAGCGGATCTTTTAGCACCACGCGGCGATAAAAATGAATCAGCAGCAGCTGGATCTGGAAGCAGCGTTCCGGGGTAAGATCCTCCGGCTCGGCCTCCTTCAGCAGCGGCAGCAGCGGGCGGAACGAGTCGATAAACGTCTCGTACATGGCGTTTTGTTCGGTGAGCTGCCAGCACTCTTCCACGCGCGAGCGCAGCGCCGCGCGGGAAAGCGCCAGCGGCGAGTGCGCTTCAAAGAAGATAACGTTTTCCGCCACCCCGGCATCGTGAAGCAGCGACTGCACGTCAGCCAGATGCTGCGACGGCGAGGCCATCAGGCTCGGCGCCAGCGTGCCAAACCCCTGCCAGATCAGCTGTTTTTTCACATCCGCGAGCGTGTTTTTATCCAGCCCCTCGGACAAAAGCAGCAGCCATTTACCCTCCCAGGCGGGCAGCTCCGCGCGATAGATTTTGCTCTCCGCGCGGCGGGTCAGGCGCAGCCCCTTGTCGCTCAGCCGATAAAAGCTGCGACGCCCGATGCGGGAAACGTCCAGCCAGCCCTCTTTATTGAGGCGAAACAGCGCGGTACGTACGAAGCGCTCGCCAAAACCCATTCCCTCCAGCAAAGAAGCCAGGCTGCCGAGCCAGATTTCCCCCCCGCGATGGGACAGCGCGTCGCCGTAAAGCGAGGAGATGAGCGATGTCCCGCTGATAGGAACAGAGCTGACGGCGTGCTGGATAAAGACGTCGAGTTTATTCATGTGATTCATTCTGTTGTATTTTTTAGGCTGGATGAATCATAGCACAGGAATTTGGGGTTTCCCCTCACCCCAGCCCTCTCCCAAAGGGAGAGGGTGTAAAAAGTTCCCTCTCCCTTTGGGAGAGGGTTAGGGTGAGGGAAATTCAACCGTTGGCCGCAACTTTCCGCAAATCAAACACCCGGCAGGCTTTGCCCTCCGAGCGCGGAATGCTGCCGCAGTTGACGATCGTCACGTCCGTGGAGATCCCCACCATCGATTTGATGCGGTGGCGCAGCTGGTGACACACCTGGCAGCGCTGTTCGTGTGAGAGCGTCAAGCTACTCTGTTTCAGCTCGACCTTCACCGAAAGTGAATCAAGATGCCCGCGGCGGTTTACCTCCAGCTGGTAGTGCGGCGAGAGGTGTTCGAACTTAACGATCTCCTCTTCCAGCTGCGACGGGAAGACGTTCACGCCGCGAATAATAAGCATATCGTCGCTGCGGCCGCTGATGCGGTCCATTCGGCGCATGGTACGCGCGGTGCCCGGCAGCAGGCGCGTCAGGTCGCGGGTGCGGTAGCGGATCACCGGCAGCGCCTCTTTGGTCAGGGTGGTGAACAGCAGTTCGCCCTGCTCTCCATCTCCCAGCGGCGTGCCGTCGTTCGGGTTAACGATTTCCGGGTAGAAGTGGTCTTCCCAGATGGTCGGCCCGTCGGCGGTTTCAAGACACTCCATCGCCACGCCCGGCCCCATCACTTCGGACAGGCCATAAATATCGAGCGCGGTAATGCCTAAGCGCTTCTCGATCTCCCGGCGCATGGCCTGCGTCCACGGCTCCGCGCCAAACACGCCGACGCGCAGGGAGCAGGCGCTGGCATCACCGCCCATCTGGCGCTCCAGCTCTTCGATCAGGTTCAGGCAGTAGGACGGCGTCACCATGATCATATCCGGCTGGAAGTCTCGGATCAGCTGCGCCTGTTTTTCCGTCTGGCCGCCGGACATTGGGATCACCGTCGCGCCTAAGCGCTCGGCACCGTAGTGCGCGCCCAGTCCGCCGGTAAACAGCCCGTAGCCGTAGGCCACGTGAATTTTGTCCTTCGCGCTGCCGCCTGCCGCGCGGAGGGAACGGGCCACGATATTGGCCCAGTTGTCGATATCATTTTGGGTGTATCCCACCACCGTCGGCTTGCCGGTGGTGCCGGAGGAGGCGTGAATACGCACCACCTGCTCCATCGGCACCGCAAAGGTATCAAACGGATAGTTATCGCGCAGATCCTGTTTGGTGGTGCAGGGGAATTTTTGCAGGTCGGCCAGCTCGTTAAAGTCGTCAGGGTGCACGCCCGCCGCGTCAAACTTGCGTTTATACATCGGAACGTTGCTATAGGCGTGGTGTAGCGTCCACTTCAGGCGCTCGGTTTGCAGCGCCTGTAACTCGTCAAGGGAGGCCGTTTCAATCGGATCAAGCTTTGTTGTATTTGTCATTGTAGGGTGCTCACAGAGTAATTTGATCAAACACGCTCAAGGATCATGGCAATGCCCTGACCCACACCGATGCACATCGTACACAGCGCATAGCGCCCGCCACGTCGGTGCAGTTCGTTGCTTGCCGCCAGCGCCAGCCTGGCCCCGCTCATGCCCAGCGGGTGGCCCAGCGCAATCGCGCCACCGTTCGGGTTGACGTGCCCGGCGTCGTCCGGCAGGCCCAGCTGACGCAGCACGCCCAGCGCCTGCGACGCAAAGGCTTCGTTCAGCTCAATGACGTCCATATCGTTAATGCTTAATCCAGCGCGCTCCAGCACCTTGCGGGTAGCAGGCACCGGGCCTAGCCCCATCAAACGCGGCTCCACGCCCGCCGTCGCCATCGCCACGATGCGGGTTCGCGGGACTAAGCCCTGCGCCATCGCCGTCTGCTCGCTGGCGATAATCAGCGCCGCGGCGCCGTCGTTCACGCCGGAGGCGTTCCCCGCCGTCACCACGCCGTTTTTACGGAACGGGGTTTTGAGCGCCGCAAGCTGTTCCAGGGTGGTGTCCGCGCGGGGATGTTCATCCACGCTGACTTCCGTCACCGACCCTTTTTTACCCGGTACCCGCACCGGAACAATTTCCTGTGCCAGAATGCCGTTCTGCTGCGCCTGAGCGGTACGCTGCTGGCTGCGCAGCGCAAACGCGTCCTGATCGTCACGGCTAATTTTTAACAATTCAGCTACATTCTCTGCCGTTTCCGGCATGCTGTCAGTTCCGAATTGCTGATGCATGAGCGGATTCACAAATCGCCAGCCGATGGTGGTATCGAAGATCTCCGTCTGGCGCTGGAATGCTGCGGTCGCTTTGCCCATCACGAACGGCGCGCGGGACATAGACTCTACGCCGCCGGCAATCAGCAGGTCGCCATCACCGGCCTTAATTGCGCGCGCCGCAAAGCCGATGGCATCCAGCCCGGAGCCGCACAGGCGGTTGATCGTGGTGCCGGAAACCGTCTGCGGTAATCCCGCCAGCAGCGCCGACATGCGGGCCACGTTGCGGTTATCCTCCCCGGCCTGGTTCGCACAGCCGAATATCACGTCGTCAATGCGTTCCAGATCGAGCTGCGGATAGCGCGCCAGCAGTTCACGCAGCGGCACCGCGCCCAGGTCGTCCGCGCGAACGCTGGATAATGCCCCGCCGTAGCGACCGACCGGGGTACGAACACCGTCACAAATAAATGCGTCACGCATCAGGCTTCTCCTGTCACACTGCCGCCAATGCGGTGAGATTTACCGCGAAAGAGAGCGACCGTTTTCTGTTGTTGGTTTTGGATTTCAATGTCGTACACGCCGGTCAGCTTGCCCTGATGCTTCACCCGCGCGGTGGCGGTGAGCTTATCCCCGGCAAAGCCCGGACGCAGAAAGTCGATGGAGCAGCCGGACGCCACCGCCGCCAGGCCCTGGCTGTTGCAGGCGTAGGCAAAGGCGGTGTCCGCCAGCGAAAACAGCTGGCCGCCGTGGCAGGTTTTATGGCCGTTGAGCATCTGCGGCGTGATGGTCATGGTCACCACCGCATAGCCTTCATCCATGTCGACGATGTCCATTCCCATCGCCTGCGCGCAGGCGTCCCGTTCGTACATCGCGCGGGCGTTATGCCAGGCGTTATGACTCATGGCTACTCTCCAGAAGCGCACGCTGGCGCAGCAGTGAACAGGGGCGATAGCGTTCCTCGCCGTAATGACGCTGCAGGTTCTCCAGCAGCGTGAGCAGGCGCTGCCAGCCCAGACGCTCGCCCCAGGCGATCGGCCCGCTGGGGTAGTTCACGCCCAGACGCATGGCGGTATCGATGTCTTTCTCGCTGGCGACCCCTTTTTGCAAGGCGTCCAGCGCTTCGTTGGCAATCATCGCCACCGTGCGCCAGATAAGCAGGCCGGGATAATCAGCGATGTGCAGCACCCGATACCCCTGCTGCTGCAGGTGCCGGACCGCTTTTTGCGTGGCGGCGTGTGGATTGCCAGACGCCGCCGCAATCACGGCCACGTCGCGTTCGAGACGATCGATCACCACCACCGGGCAGCTGTGCTTAACGGCCAGCGACTGCGCCGTTTCGCCCTGCGTTTCAATCAGCAGCACCTCGTCAATTTGCGTGACGCCGTCACCTCTTCTATGCACGCCGATCGGGCTGAAGCTGTCGTTTACGGCATCAACCCACCGCGCTGTCGTTTTCTCACCCAGCCAGTCGTAGACGCCCTTCCCGCTTTTTTTGCCCAGCCTTCCCGCCAGCACCAGCTCCTGCTGCACCAGCGACGGCAGAAAGCGGCGCTCCTGCCAGAAGGCGTTAAACACCGAGCAGGTCACGGCAAAGTTAACGTCCTGACCAATCATGTCGGTCAGCTCCAGCGGCCCCATCGGGAAGCCGCCGCCCTCGCGCAGCGCGGCATCGATAATCTCGGGCGCGGCCACCTGCTCTTCCAGCGCGCGCCAGGCCTCGGAGTAGAACGGACGCGCCACGCGGTTGACGATGAACCCCGGCGTTGACTGACAGCGCACCGGCTGTTTTCCCCAGTTCATCGCCAGTTCACATAAGACATTCGCCACTTCCGACGAGGTTGCCAGCCCGCTCACCACTTCCACCAGCTTCATGACCGGTGCCGGATTGAAGAAGTGCAGCCCCGCCACGCGTTCAGGGTGGCGAATATCGGCGGCGATCGCCGTAACGGAGATGGAGGAGGTGTTGCTGGTCAGCAGCGTCTGCGGCGGGCAGATCTCCGCCAGCCTGGCAAACAGCGCTTTTTTTACCTCCAGGCGCTCGGACGCCGCCTCAATAACCAGATCCGCCGCCGCGAGGGCGTCGATGTCGGTCACCGGAACCAGCCGGGCGAGGATTTGCGCGCTGGCCTCTGCGGAGAGCTTGCCGCGCGATACCCGTGAAGCCAGGCGCTGGCGGATGCCGTCAATCGCGCGGGAAACGGCGTCAGCAGAAATATCGTGGATCAGCACCTGATGGCCGTGGCTTGCCGCCACTTCCGCGATACCGGCCCCCATGGTGCCGCTGCCTATCACGGCGACAGTATTAATGTTCACCATCCTATTTCCCCGTAAAGTTCGGCGTACGTTTCGCCAGGAAGGCGCTAACGCCCTCGCGGTAGTCGTCGCTGCGCCCGGCCAGGCGCTGATAGTCGCGCTCCAGATCGAGCTGGGCGTCCAGGGTGTTGGTTTCCGCGGCGTTGATGGCCTGCTTGATCAGCCCCAGCCCGAAGGTCGGCTGCGACGCAAAGTGCAGCGCCATCTGCTGCGCCGTGGCGGAGAGCTGTTCGTCATCCACCACCTGCCAGATCATCCCCCAGCCCAGCGCCTGCTCGGCGCTCAGCTTGTCCCCCAGCAGCGCCAGCCCCATCGCGCGGGCGCGCCCGGCGACGCGCGGCAGCAACCAGGTGCCGCCGCAGTCCGGCACCAGGCCGAGCTTGCTGAAGGCCATCACAAAGTTGGCGGAGCGGGCGGCAATGACCATGTCGCACCCCAGCGCCAGCGTGGCGCCTGCGCCTGCAGCCACGCCGTTCACCGCGCAAATCACCGGTTTCGGCAGCTTTGCCAGGCGGCGAACCAGCGGGTTGTAAAAGGTTTCAACGGACATCCCCAGATCCGGCGCCGGGCCGTTCGGGTCCACGTTGCGGTCGTTCAAGTCCTGACCGGCACAGAAGCCGCGCCCCGCGCCGGTGATCAGCAGGCAGCGTATGGTGTCATCACGCTCGGCCTGCTTCAGGCATTCGGATAGCTGCTGGTGCATCACGTCGTTAAAGCTGTTCAGACGCTCCGGACGGTTCAGCGTAAGGGTCATTACGCCTTGCTCAACATGACTGAGAATAAATTCCACTATTAGCGTCCTTTAAAGTCGGGGGTGCGTTTCTGTAAGAAGGCGTCGATGCCCTCCCGGCGGTCTTCGGTGGCGGAAAGCAGCGTAAAAAGCTGGCGCTCCTGCGCGAGCCCGGCCTGGAGCGGCACCTCCTGAGACTGGCGCAGCGCCTGCTTCGCCGCCTGCAGCGCCAGCGGAGAGTGGCGCGCAATCAGCGCCGCCTGCTTCAGGGCATACTCCAGCGTCAGCGCTGCCGGGAACACATCGCTCACCAGCCCGGCGCTCAGCGCCTGCTGCGCGGTAATGCTCTCCCCGGTCAACACCATTTTGCTGGCGAGCGATTTGCCCACGCTGCGAATCAGGCGCTGGGTGCCGCCCGCGCCCGGCATAATGCCCAGCGTGATTTCCGGCAGGCCGAAGCGGGCGTTATCGCCAGCAATCACCACGTCGCACAGCAGCGCCAGCTCGCAGCCGGCTCCCAGCGCAAAGCCGTTCACGGCGGCGATCAGCGGTTTGTTAAACGCGTTAATCCGCGCCCACAGCTGCGGGCGGATATCGTTCAGGGTGGCGGGCAGATCTTTCTCCGCCATTTCGTTGAGGTCCGCCCCTGCGGCGAAGCAGCGCTCGCTGCCGTAAATCACGCAGACGGCGATGTCGGCATCCACGGCGGCGGCCTCAAGCTGCTCCGCGATTTGCAGGAGCAGCGCATTGTTGAGCGCGTTGCGCGCCGCCGGACGGTTAAGCGTCAGCTGCAACACGCGGCCGTGACGGGTGACAATCAGTTCACTCATGCCATCCCCTTCGCGTCAAAATCAACGACCACGTCGGCGGTTAACGGCAGCGCCTGGCAGCTCAACACATACCCCGCCGCCAGTTCGTCCGGCTCCAGGCTGTAGTTGGTTGCCATATCCACCTTCCCGCGCAGCACCTTGCATTTGCAGGTGGCGCACACACCGCCCTTGCAGGCATACGGCAGATCCGCGCCCTGGCGCAGGGCAGCATCAAGAATGCTTTCGTCGTCCGCCGTCAGGGTGATTTCACGGTCGCGCCCGTCCTGGCGCACGGTGACTTTCTGCCCTTCGGCCTGCACGCTGACGGTGCGTTTTACCGCTGAACCCGGCGTGTTAAAGCGCTCAAGGTGAATGGCTTTTTCAGGCATTCCCAGCGCTTTCAGCGCCGCTTCTGCGTCATCCATCATGGCCGACGGGCCGCAGATAAAGGCTTCGTCATACTGGCGGAAGTCGATCAGCGTTTTTGCCAGCGCCTGCAGCTTTTCGCCGTCGATGCGGCCGTGCAGCAGATCGCTGTCCAGCGTCTCCTGGCTGAAGATAGACACCAGCTGCAGCCGCTGCGGGTATTTGTCCTTCAGGTCCGCCAGCGCCTGGCGGAACATCATGCTCTGGCTGCTGCGGTTGCCGTAGATAAGCGTGAAATGGCTATTTGGCTCAGTCGCCAGCGTGGCGGACAAAATCGCCAGCATCGGGGTGATCCCGGAGCCTGCTGCAATGGCCAGGTAGTGACCTTCCCGTTCGGCCTGCGGCTGGTAGCCAAATTGCCCCTGGGGAACCATGACCTCCAGCGCCATGCCCTGCCTGATTTCGTCCCGGGCGTAGCGGGAGAAACGCCCGCCTTCGATGGCTTTCACCGCCACGCTGATTTCGCCCGGTACGGTACTTCGGCAGATGGAGTAGCAGCGGCGTAGTTCATCCCCGCCAAGGGTTGCCTTCAGGGTCAGGTGTTGCCCTGGACGAAAACGGTAAGCGTCCTGCAAACCCTGCGGCACCGCGAAGGTGATGGTCACCGCGTCGCGTGTTTCAGGCTCTACTCTCGCCACTGTTAATGAATGAAACGTTGTCATGGCAGCCTCAAATACATTTGAAATAGTCGAATGGCTCGCGGCAGGTATTGCAGCGGTAGAGCGCTTTGCAGGCCGTCGAACCAAATTCGCTGATAAGCGAGGTATCGCTGCTCGCGCAGCGCGGACAGGTCACCTCTGCCGGGGCATGGGCGTTACAGCTGTGGCCGACGGGCGGGCTGATGCCGTATTCCCGCAGGCGCTCGCGCGCACTGGCCGTCATCCAGTCGGTTGTCCAGGCGGGTTCCAGCTGCAGCACGATATGCACCGGGGTGAAGCCGTGCGCGGTCATCGCCTCGCGGATCGCGCCCAGCAGGTGCTCCGTTGCAGGACAGCCCGAATAGGTCGGCGTGAAGCCGATAACCCAGCCTTCTCCCTGCGCCTTCACGCTGCGCACCATGCCCAGATCGGTGATGGTCAGGACCGGCACTTCCGGGTCCGGGATCTGGCCTAGCAGCGACCAGATCTGCGGTATCTGCGCGGGGGCGATATCAACGAGGCGTTGCATAGCGTTCTCCTTTACCACTGCTGGCCGGGATACGCGCGCTGGAGATACTGCATCTCTGCCAGCATCGGCCCCAGATGTTCGGTGTGCAGACCTTTCTTGCCGCCGGTGCGGTATGCCGCTTCATCGGGCACGCTCAGGGTGGCTTCGTGAAGACCGGCAAACACCTCGCTTTCCCACGGCTCGCGCAGGGTGCGCGGGTCAACCGCCACGCCGGAGTCCACCAGCGCCAGCTCGACGTCGTCCGCCTCAAACAGCTCTGCCGTAAAGCGCCACAGGCCGTTGACCGCCTGCTGCATTTTTTGTGAGGAGGCCTCGGTGCCGTCCCCCAGGCGCACCAGCCAGCCGCGGCTGAAGCGCAGGTGGTAGCGCGCCTCCTTAATCGCTTTTGCGGCGATGGCGGCAATCTGGCCGTCGCTGCTGTGGATCAGGCGCTCGTACAGCGCGACGTTCCACGCGTCCATCAGGTACTGGCGGACAAGGGTGTCGGCGAAGCTGCCGTTCGGCTGTTCCACCAGAAGAACATTGCGAAACTGGCGCTCGTCGCGGCCATAGGCCAGCGTGTCTTCATCACCCTCGCCTTCACGCTCTGCGGCGTAGGTCAGGAAGTTGCGCGCCTGCCCCAGCAGATCGAGGCCGATGTTGGCGAGCGCGAGGTCGATCTCCAGCTCCGGCGCGTGGCCGCACCAGGCGCCCAGACGCTGGGAAAGGACCAGACCGTTGTCGCCCAGACGCAGGGCGTATGCTGATACTGTTTTCATCCCGGACCTCACATGTGCTCGATGCCATCAGGGATGGTGTAAAACGTCGGATGTCGATAGACCTTGCTCTCTGCCGGGTCGAAGAACTCGCCGCTCTCTTCCGGCTGGGAGGCGACGATTTCGCTCGCCTTCACCACCCAGATGGAGCAGCCTTCGCTGCGGCGGGTATAGGCGTCGCGGGCGTTTTCCAGCGCCATGCGGTCGTCTGCGGCGTGAAGACTGCCCACGTGACGGTGGGACAGCCCCTGCTTAGAGCGGACAAAAACTTCATATAACGGCCAGTAGACATTGCTCATGGTGTATTCCTCTTATGCGGCCTGACGGGCGCGTTGCTTTTCGGCGTGCGCCAGAGCGGCTTCGCGCACCCACGCCCCGTCGTCCCAGGCTCTGTTTTTAGCCGCCAGACGTTCGTGATTGCAGACGCCCCGGCCGTTTATCACCTCGTCAAATTCGTGCCAGTCGATCTCGCCGAAGCGATAGCTGCCGCTCTCCTCGTCGAAGCGCAGATCCGCATCCGGCACGGTCATGCCGAGCATTTCCACCTGCGGTACGGTGTTATCCACGAACCGCTGGCGCAGCTCGTCGTTGCCAAAGCGTTTGATTTTCCAGGCGAGACTGCGGGCGCTGTTTGGCGAGTTGTCATCGTTGGGGCCAAACATCATCAGCGCGGGCCACCAGAAGCGGTTGATGGCGTCCTGCAGCATCTGGCGCTGGGATTCACTCCCCTGCGCCAGCGCCATGCAGGCCTCAAAGCCCTGACGCTGGTGGAAGCTCTCTTCTTTACAGATTTTCACCATCGCCCGGGCATAGGGCCCGTAGGAGGTACGGCACAGCGCCACCTGATTGACGATGGCGGCCCCGTCAACCAGCCAGCCGATAACGCCGATGTCGGCCCAGCTCAGGGTTGGGTAGTTAAAGATGGAGGAGTATTTCATCTTGCCGTCGAGCATCTTCTGGTAGATGTCTTCCCGCGCGCAGCCCAGCGTTTCCGCCGCGCTGTAGAGATACAAACCGTGCCCGGCCTCGTCCTGCACTTTTGCCAGCAGGATAGCCTTGCGGCGAAGCGTCGGGGCGCGGGCGATCCAGTTACCTTCCGGCAGCATGCCGACAATCTCGGAGTGGGCGTGCTGACCAATCTGACGGATCAGCGTCTTGCGGTAGGCTTCCGGCATCCAGTCCTGAGGCTCTATCGCCGTCTCCTGCGCTATGCGCTGCTCAAAGCGTTCTTCTTGCGTCACAACATCACCTTTATGATTCGTTAATTTATTTAACTAAGCGAAATGGTGAATCACTTCGTTTCTTAAAAGTTACACAAAGGTTAAATATAACCCCAAGGAGTGTTTATCTATTTTGTGATGCCGCTCGCAAGGCTTTTGCTGCAGGGCTGATGATATGGGGCTTGCGATGCCGTGATACATCAGGCCAGATCACAATGTTAACAATTCATTAAAACTCAGCTTGCTTTTTATGATTCGCAATTTAACTATTTATAGTGAACTCATGAAACATCTGGAGATAAGAAATGCAGCAGTTAGCCAGCTTCTTGTCCGGCGCCTGGCAGTCTGGCCGGGGCCGCGAGCGCAACATTCATCACGCCATCAGCGGCGAAGCACTGTGGGAAGTCTCCAGCGAGGGGCTGGATATGGCGGCAGCGCGTCGTTACGCCATCGAGCGCGGCGGCGAAGCCCTTCGCGCCATGACCTTTATCGAGCGGGCGGCCATGCTCAAGGCGGTGGCGAAGCATCTGCTTGAGCATAAAGCGCAGTTTTACGCGCTCTCCGCGCAGACCGGCGCGACCAAAGCCGATAGCTGGGTGGATATCGAGGGCGGGATCGGCACCCTGTTCACCTATGCCAGCCTCGGCAGCCGCGAGCTGCCGGACGATACGCTGTGGCCAGAGGATGAGCTGATCCCACTCTCAAAAGAGGGCGGCTTTGCGGCGCGCCACGTTTTAACCTCAAAATCCGGCGTGGCGGTACATATCAACGCCTTTAACTTCCCGTGCTGGGGCATGCTGGAAAAACTGGCGCCAACCTGGCTGGCCGGGATGCCCGCCATCATCAAACCCGCCACGGCGACCGCGCAGGTGACGCAGGCGATGGTGAAATCGATCGTCGACAGCGGCCTGGTGCCGGACGGTGCCATTAGCCTGATCTGCGGCGGCGCGGGCGATCTGCTGAGCCAGCTCGACGGCCAGGACGTGGTGACCTTTACCGGTTCCGCCAGCACCGGGCAGACGCTACGGGTGCATCCGAACATCGTGGCGAACGCCATTCCGTTCACCATGGAGGCCGACTCCCTGAACTGCTGCGTGCTCGGGGAAGACGTTACGCCGGAGCAGCCGGAGTTCGCCCTCTTCGTCCGGGAAGTGGTCCGCGAGATGACCGCTAAAGCCGGGCAAAAATGTACCGCCATTCGCCGCATCATCGTGCCGCAAAACCAGGCTGATGCCGTGAGCCAGGCGCTGATTGCCCGGCTGGAAAAGGTGGTTATCGGCGATCCGGCGCAGGAAGGCGTGAAGATGGGCGCGCTGGTGAACGCCGAGCAGCGCGCGGACGTGCAGGAAAAAGTGGACCAGCTTGTAGCCGCAGGGTGCCAGGTTCGCCTGGGAGGAAAAGCGGATCTGCAGGCCGCGGGCGCGTTCTTCCCGCCGACCCTGCTGTTCTGCCCGCAGCCGGACGAAACCCCTGCCGTGCATTCCATCGAGGCCTTTGGCCCGGTCGCCACGCTGATGCCGTATCGCAATTCAGATCACGCCCTGGAGCTGGCCCGCGCGGGCGGCGGCAGCCTGGCGGGTACGCTGGTGACGGCGGATTTAGCCACCGCTCGCCGGTTTATTGCCGGCGCGGCTCGCGCCCACGGGCGTATTCAGATCCTCAACGAGGAATCCTCTAAAGAATCTACCGGCCACGGCTCGCCGCTGCCGCAGCTGGTCCACGGCGGCCCGGGCCGCGCGGGCGGTGGTGAAGAGCTGGGCGGCCTGCGCGCCGTTAAGCACTATCTTCAGCGCACCGCCGTCCAGGGCAGCCCGTCTATGCTGGCCGCCATCGGTAAGCAGTGGGTGCGCGGCGCGGAGGTACAGGAAGATCGCGTTCATCCGTTCCGCAAATACTTCGAGGAGCTGCAGCCGGGCGATAGCCTGCTGACGCCGCGCCGTACCCTGACGGAAGCGGACATCGTCAACTTTGCCTGCCTGAGCGGGGATCATTTCTACGCCCACATGGACAAAATCGGCGCGGCAGAGTCGATCTTTGGCGAGCGCGTGGTGCACGGCTACTTCCTGATTTCCGCCGCGGCGGGGTTGTTCGTCGATGCGGGCGTAGGGCCGGTGATTGCCAACTACGGCATGGAGAACCTGCGCTTTATCGAGCCGGTCAAGCCGGGGGATACCATTCAGGTGCGCCTGACCTGCAAGCGTAAAACGCTGAAAAAACAGCGAGCTGCCGATGAAAAACCAACGGGCGTGGTGGAATGGTCCGTTGAGATTTTCAACCAGCACCAGCAGGCCGTGGCGCTTTACTCCATCCTGACGCTGGTGGCGCGCCGCCAGGGCGATTTCTGACACCTTCCCTCACCGCCTTTCCTGCCGGGTGGCGCGATGCTTACCCGGCCTACGATGACCAGCCGGGGTGTGACACCGCCCCGCTCTTTTTTTAACCTGGCAAGACTGACAAATAACCTGGCAGATGCAGGCAAACGCTTTTCGCGCGCGCCTGTCAGGATAAGGCTGTCACAACACAATAAACACAACAAGATGAGGTCTACGATGGGAAGCAATTCTTCTTTTTCTGCCCGTAGAACGGCACTGGCCATGGCCGTTGCGCTGTGTTGCGCCTGGCAATCTCCTGCTTTCGCCCACGGCGGCGAGGCGCATATGGTCCCGATGGACAAAACGCTGCAGGAGTTTGGCGCGGACGTGCAGTGGGATGATTACGCTCAGATGTTCACCATCACCAAAGACGGGGCCTTTGTGAAGGTCAAGCCGGGCGCGAAAACCGCGATCGTCAACGGTAAGCCCCTGACGCTGCAGGTGCCGGTGGTGATGAAAGATAAAAAAGCCTTTATCTCTGACACCTTCATTAACGATGTCTTTCAGTCAGGCCTCGATCAGACCTTCCAGGTGGAAAAACGCCCTCACCCTCTGAACGCCTTAACCGCAGACGAAATTAAGCAGGCCGTAGAGATCGTAAAAGCCTCTGCGGACTTTAAGCCCAACACCCGCTTTACCCAGATTGCCCTTGCCGAGCCGGAAAAAGCCAGGGTCTGGGACTTCGTGCTAAACGGCACCGCGGTGGATGCCCCCCGCCAGGCCAACATCACGATGCTCGACGGGAAGCACATCATCGAAAGCCGGGTAGACCTGAAGGATAAAACGATCCTCAGCTGGGAGCCGATTAAAGACGCGCACGGCATGGTGCTACTGGATGACTTTACCGCCGTTCAGCAAATCATCAACGAAAGCACCGAGTTTGCCGAGGTGCTGAAAAAGCGCGGCATCACCGATACGAAGAAGGTGATCACCACCCCGCTGACCGTCGGCTACTTCGACGGCAAGGACGGCCTGAAGCAGGAGGACCGCCTGCTCAAAGTGGTGAGCTATCTGGACGTGGGCGACGGCAACTACTGGGCGCACCCGATTGAAAACCTGGTGGCGGTCGTCGACCTTGAGCAAAAGAAAATACAGAAGATAGAAGAAGGCCCGGTGGTTCCGGTTCCAATGACTCCGCGTCCGTATGACGGCCGCGACCGTATTGAAACGGTGAAAAAACCGCTGGAGATCGTCGAGCCGGAAGGCAAGAACTACACCATCACCGGCGACACGGTGCACTGGCAGAACTGGGATTTCCACCTGAGCCTGGACTCGCGCGTTGGGCCAACGATATCTACCGTGACCTACAGCGATAACGGCAGGAAGCGCCAGGTCATGTATCAGGGATCGCTGGGCGGGATGATCGTGCCCTATGGCGACCCGGACGTGGGCTGGTACTTCAAAGCCTATCTGGATTCCGGCGACTACGGTATGGGCACCCTGACCTCTCCGCTGGTGCGCGGCAAAGACGTGCCGTCTAACGCCGTGTTGCTGAACGAAACCATTCCGGACTACACCGGCGCGCCGATGGAGATCCCCCGCGCGATCGCCATTTTTGAGCGCTACGCCGGGCCGGAGTATAAGCACCAGGAGATGGGCCAGCCGAACGTCAGCACCGAGCGCCGCGAGCTGGTGGTGCGCTGGGTGAGTACCGTGGGCAACTACGACTATATCTTTGACTGGGTATTCCACGAGAACGGGACCATCGGCATTGATGCAGGGGCAACCGGCATCGAAGCGGTGAAAGGCGTGCAGGCGAAAACCATGCATGACGCGACTGCCAAAGATGACACCAAATACGGCACGCTGATCGACCATAACATCGTCGGCACCACCCACCAGCACATCTATAACTTCCGCCTGGATATGGACGTCGACGGCACCAACAACAAGCTGGTGGCGATGGACCCGGAAGTGAAGCCGAATACCGCCGGCGGGCCGCGAACCAGCACCATGCAGGTCAATCAGTACGACATTGATACCGAGCAGCAGGCCGCGCAGAAGTTCGATCCGGGCACCATTCGCCTGCTGAGCAACACCCGCAAAGAGAACCGCATGGGCAACCCGGTGTCGTACCAGATTATCCCTTATGCAGGCGGGACGCATCCGGTGGCAACGGGTGCGAAGTTCGCCCCTGACGAGTGGATTTACCACCGCCTGAGCTTTATGGATAAACAGCTGTGGGTGACGCGCTACCATCCGAACGAGATGTATCCGGAAGGTAAATTCCCGAACCGTTCCACGCACGATACCGGTCTGGGTCAGTACAGTAAGGATAACGAATCCCTGAACGATCAGGATGACGTCGTGTGGATGACCACCGGCACCACGCACGTCGCCCGCGCCGAGGAGTGGCCAATCATGCCGACGGAATGGGTGCACACCCTGCTCAAGCCGTGGAACTTCTTCGACGAAACGCCCACGCTTGGCAAAAAGAGAGATGAGCAGAAGTAAATAACGTACCGGGCGCAATGCCCGGTTTTTCATCTATTTACTTGCTGAATACTGCTCCCCGATTATAGTTAATTCTACCTCGCGTTATCCCATTGCATCTCTTGAACCACTTTCAGCCAGGACACGTAGTTCCACGAACGACGTTTTACACATCACTGAGAGGTTTAGGATGAAATTCAATTTGATCGTCAGAAGTCTTGCACTGGCAGGGCTTTTGGTTTCCGTCAGTTCAGCTTATGCGGCAGAAGCCCCGAAGGAGGCCACTGCCGCAACGCAGCAGGCCAATAACGCGCTGTTTAATCAGCTTCCTTTCTCCGATAACACCGATTTCACCGACGCCCACAAGGGGTTTATTGCCCCTATCCCTCAGGAGGCGATCAGAGGTGAACAAGGCAACGTGGTCTGGAACCCTCAGCAATACGCGTTCATTAAAGAGGGTGACAAAGCGCCGGATTCGGTTAACCCGAGCTTATGGCGTCAATCTCAGCTGATTAACATCAGCGGCCTGTTTGAAGTCACCGAAGGCGTCTATCAGATCCGCAACCTCGATTTGTCGAATATGACCATCATCGAGGGTAAAGAAGGTATTACCGTTGTTGATCCGCTGGTCTCGGCAGAAACGGCCAAAGTCGGGATGGATCTCTACTTCAAAAACCGCGGGAAAAAGCCGGTGGTGGCGGTTATTTATACCCACAGCCACGTTGACCACTACGGCGGCGTGCGCGGCGTGGTTGACGAAGGCGACGTGAAGTCGGGCAACGTGAAAATTTACGCCCCGTCCGGGTTTATGGAAGCCGCCGTCGCGGAAAATATCATGGCGGGCAACGTCATGAGCCGTCGCGCCAGCTACATGTACGGCAACCTGCTGAAACCCGACGCCAAAGGCCAGGTGGGTGCAGGCCTGGGCACAACCACCTCCGCGGGTACCGTCACCCTGATCGCGCCAACCAACATCATCGAGAAAGACGGTCAGAAAGAGGTCATCGACGGCCTCACCTATGATTTTATGCTGGCGCCAGGCTCAGAAGCGCCTTCCGAAATGCTCTGGTATATCGAAGAGAAAAAGCTGATTGAATCCGCAGAGGACGTGACCCACACCCTGCACAACACCTACTCCCTGCGCGGGGCGAAAATCCGCGAACCGCTGCCGTGGTCGAAATACATCAACCAGGCGATTGTGCGCTGGGGCGATAAAGCCGAAATCATCATGGCACAGCACCACTGGCCTACCTGGGGCAACGAGAATGTTGTCAAACTGTTGAAAAGCCAGCGTGACCTGTATCGATATATTAACGACCAGACGCTGCGCATGGCGAACGAAGGCCTCACGCGCGACGAGATCGCCGCCAGCTTCAAGCTGCCGGATTCGCTGGCGCACACCTGGGCTAACCGCGGGTACTACGGCTCGGTGAGCCACGACGTGAAGGCGACCTACGTGCTCTATCTGGGCTGGTTCGACGGCAACCCGGCGACGCTGGATGAACTGCCGCCAGAAGAAGGCGCGAAGAAGTTCGTTGAATATATGGGCGGCGCGGATGCGATTCTGCAAAAAGCGAAAACCGATTTCGACCAGGGCAACTACCGCTGGGTGGCGCAGGTGGTAAGCAAAGTGGTGTTTGCCGATCCGAACAACCAGGCGGCGCGTAACCTGGAAGCGGATGCGCTCGAGCAGCTCGGCTATCAGGCGGAATCCGGTCCGTGGCGCAACTTCTACCTGACCGGCGCGCAGGAGCTGCGTAACGGCGTGGTAAAAGGCCCAACGCCGAATACCGCCAGCCCGGATACCGTGCGGGCCATGACGCCGGAAATGTTCTTTGACTACCTGGCGGTGCATATCAACGGTCAGAAAGCCGGAGAGGCCAAATCGGTGCTTAACGTCGATCTGGGCAACGATGGCGGTAAATACAAGCTTGAGCTGGAAAATGGGGTACTGAACCACACGGCCAATGCCGAGGCGCAGAACGCAGATGCCACCCTGATGCTCAACCGCGATACGCTGAACAAAATTATCCTGAAAGAAGTGACGCTGAAGCAGGCCGAGGACAGCGGCGACATCAAGGTCACCGGCAACGGTGCAAAACTCGATGAGATGCTCGGCTACATGGACAAGTTTGAGTTCTGGTTTAATATCGTGACACCGTAACGCATCACGGGCGGCGCGTCCGCCCGTATTTTTATACACCTATTGATACGGAAATCGGCTGTGATAGAAAAAAGACACAATACGACGCCTGAACGGGCAACCTGGCCCACGCGAAAATCGATGGTGCGCCACGGCCTTGCCATGAACCTGCCGTGGCTGGCCTTCGTGAACGCGAGCTTCGCGCTCATGATCCTGTTCCGCAACGTATTTTTCGGCAATATCGACAGCCTCATTGGCGCCGCAAAACAGCTTACAATGGTGGTGGATACCTCCATGTTAGGGGTTATCATCCTCTCGGCAGCGCTGGTGGTTATGGCCTGGCGGCATATCGCCGGGATCGGCATCGTTCTGTTCATTTGCAGCCTGATGTGGGCAATGTGTAGCTTTCTGCTCATCGCCGTGGTCCAGATCCCCCACGCGTGGCCAATATTTACCGTTCTGCTGCTGGCGGGGATGGCGGCCCTCTATTTCCACCTTTCGGGGCTATTGTCATTTATTCTACCCCTCTGGCTCGCCCTGCCTGCCGCGAGCATCGTCCTTAATCACGAAGTTAGCCTCCGCTTTGCGGTTCCGTGGGGAGTTTTCACCCTCATTCTGGTCTGCGGACGTTTCATCCTTTTAAGCTGGTTTGAGGAAGCCTGGCGGCGTAACCAGCAGAATCAGCGCCTCATTCTGCGGCTCGAGGCGCTGGCGCATCTGGATGCCTTAACCCAGACGGCTAACCGTCGGGCAATGGAAACCGTGCTGGAAAACGCCGTCGAGCAGAAAAAGGCCTTTTCGCTGATTATGCTGGACGTCGACTACTTCAAACTTTACAACGACACCTACGGTCATCAGGCCGGGGACGCGTGCCTGACGCGCGTGGCGCAGGTGCTGAAAAAATCGGTGCGCACGCCCCATGACGTTGTTTCCCGCTACGGCGGCGAAGAGTTTGTGGTGATCCTGTTTGACTGCCCGGAAGCGATGGCGGAACAGGTGGCGATTCGCATTCAGGAGGGGTTACGGGCTGAAGCGATTGCCCACCGCGCCTCAAAAGTCAGCGATGCTGTCACGGCAAGTATGGGCATTGCGGGGATGGTGGACGGTCTGGCCGGTCCCGAGATCATCGCCCGCGCCGATGCGGCGCTCTACCGTGCGAAAGAGGCCGGGCGGGACCGGTGGTCGCATTAAAAAATGCCGGGTGGCGCTGCGCTAACCCGGCCTACGAAATTAGCCCGGTGTGGCCTGATGCCCTCACCCTGACCCTCTCCCACGGGAGAGGGAACACACACTAAAAAGGCAACCTCCCGGTTGCCTTTTGCTTTTACTAGTAGCGCACGCAAACCGACTTGGTCTCGCACCAGCCGTCCAGCCAGTCCGGGCCAAAGTCACGGCCGGTACCGGACTGCTTCATGCCGCCGAACGGCAGGTTGGCGTCAATCAGCGTGTGGCTGTTTACCCACACGGTGCCCGCCTGCAGCCTGTCGGTATACTCCAGCGCCCTGCTGATGTTCTGCGTCCAGACGCTGGCCGTCAGCCCGTATTCGGTATCGTTCGCCAGCCGTAGCGCCTCTTCGCCGTCGGCTACGCGTATGAGGTTCACCACCGGGCCGAACACCTCTTCACGGGTCAGGCGCAGCGCCGCATCCGGGTTGACCACCAGCGTAGGCGAAACGTAATAGCCTTTGCCGGACGGGCCGACGTTGCCGACAATCAGCTCCGCGCTTTTTGATTTTGCTTCATCGAGGAAGGTCTGCACTTTATCGCAGTGGGCACGCGAGACGAGGGGGTTAATAAACGCCTGCGGCGACATGCCCGGCCCGACGCTCAGGGATTTCACCGCCTGCTCAAAACCGCTCACCAGCGTATCGAACAGCGGCGCTTCAATGTAGATGCGCGAGCTGGCGGCGCAGACCTGCCCCTGGTTCAGGAAGCTCCCCATCATCAGCCCTTCAATCACCCAGGCCGGGTCGGCATCCTTCAGCACGATGGCCGGGTTTTTGCCGCCCAGCTCCAGGGTCACGCCCGTGAGCGTATCTGCCGCCGCGCGCGCGATCTGTTTTCCCGTTGCCGTAGAGCCGGTGAAGCTCACTTTGGCGATATGCGGATGCGACGTCAGCGCAGCACCGCACACCGCGCCGCTGCCCGTTACCACATTGAACACGCCTTCAGGTATGCCCGCGTCACTCGCCAGCTCCGCAACGCGCAGCATCGTCAGCGGCGTCGTTTCAGAAGGCTTGATAACGATGGAACACCCCGCCGCCAGCGCGGGCATCACCTTCCACATGCCAATCATCAGCGGGAAGTTCCAGGGGACAATGCCGGCAACCACGCCTACAGGCTCTTTTCGCGTCCAGGCCTGGTAGCGCGCTCCCTGCGGTAGGGGGATTGAGAGGTCGAGGGTTTTCCCCGCAATTTTCGTGGTCAGCCCGGCGGTGTAGCGCATCCAGTTCAGGGTGCAGCCGACTTCAAACGCACGAGAGATATTGATCGATTTGCCCTGCTCCAGCGTCTCAAGCTGTGCCAGCTCTTCGCTATGTTGTTCAACCAGATCGGCAAAACGCAGCAGGATACGCTCACGCTCGGCGGGCAGTTTGCCTGCCCAGGAACGGGCAACAAAGGCGCGCCAGCCGGACATCACCGCCCGATCGACATCATCAACGCTGGCATCGGCAGTAGAGGCAATAATATCTCCCGTTGCCGGGTTATAGACGTTTAACCGCTTTTCGCTGTCGGATGCGGTCTGTCGTCCTTCAATCCACAGCCCGTGATGGCGGTCTAAAAACTGCTGCACGCCCGGCAGGATTGCGACCTGTGATTCTGACATAGGGTACTCCTTCGTTATTATTCGCAGGGTGTTAATGCAGTCTACGAGGGCTTTCGCATTCTCGCTTTTGTCTCTCTGACATTCGCTTTGCCACCTGTGACAGGCTCCGCAAATCGTGATAATTCCGGCTTATACCGCTGTTCCCGGTGAGTGTTCTTTCCTATAGTCAGCCTCAAGGCTCTGACAAAATGCAACACAAATGCAACAATGCAAAAACATTGACGGTGCAGCGGGATAAACGATGGCGTGTGCAAGCGAGCAGGAAAAATATCAGCAGTGGCTGGCGCAAATTAACCAGGTCTGCGGGCGTTTTGACGCTCGCCCACTTGAGGGCGAATTTATTGGCGAACTGGAAACCAGCTATGCCCGCAGCCTGAAGCTCAGCACCGTGACCGCCGCGGGCGTAAACCTCTTCCGCACGCGTCAGGAGATAAAAACCAGCAACGACGCGTGGTTCTACACCGTGTTTCAGCTCGACGGCGGCGCGGAGATTGAACAGGACGGCCGTCGCTCCATCCTCAAATCTGGGGACATTACGCTCATTGACGCCTCGCGCCCCTGCTCCATCTACTGGCAGGAAAAGTCCCGCCAGATTTCATTGCTTGTGCCGCGCCAGATTATTGAACAGCAGTGTCGTTTTCAGGAGGTAAGCTGCGCGCTCACGCTCTCACGCACCCTGCCTACCGTTCAGCTGAGCCACCGCCTGCTGCAGGAGAGCATGGGCAATGCCGACCTGAGCGATCGGGAAAGCGAAGCGGCGCTGGAGGCGATGGTCTGCCTGCTGCGTCCGGCGTTTCAGCAGCGGGAAGCGGCCCCGCCGCGTAAGGAACGCCAGTTCCAGAACGTGCTGTCGCTGATTGACGATCATATTCAGGCGGAAACCCTGCGCCCGGAGTGGATTGCCGCAGAGAGCGGGATGTCGGTGCGCAGCCTGTACCGCATGTTTGCCGATAAGGGCCTGGTGGTGGCGCAGTATATTAAAAACCGCCGACTCGACCTCTGCGCGCAGGTGCTGCGTTCAGCCGGAGATGATGAAAAGCTGGCGGGGATTGGCTACAGCTGGGGATTTGCCGACCATAGCCATTTTTCTACGGCGTTTAAGCAGCGGTTTGGCGTTTCGCCCGGAGAGTACCGCAAGCGTTGCCGCTAGCTACTTTTTCAGCCATTTTCCGTTAATTCCCTTCACGTATTCACCCGGCTGCGCGCGCGCGACCAGCTTTTGCCCTGCCATCTTCGCCACTTCATCCACCGGCAGGTTATTGCTGTCGGCAAGCTTCTGATAGCTTTCCGTCCGCGCGGCGTTAATGCGGTTCACCAGCGCCAGCGTTTCGGCATCCTGTTTGACAGGCGCGATATAGCCGCTCAGGGTTTCCCCCACGCGCCCCTGCGCCCGGGCGTCATTTAAGGTGAGCGTTGCCGCCTGCACGTTCATGCCCAGCGCCAGTAAAATAAGAGCTAATCGTTTCATGGCGTCCTCAGAACAGATCGCTGCGCGATTTCAGCAGGGATTCAACGTCTTTATCGACCTTGATGTGGATCTCGTGCTCAATTTTTACGTTCATGTTGATGGTGATCGGCTCCTTTGGCGCGGCCACCTCAATGCGTGGCGTACAGCCGCTCAGCAGCGCGACAGCGGCGACGGTGAGTACACCTGCCCTCATTTTCATCGTTGATCCTCACTTTCCTTGCCGGTAGCACTGCGGGCACTGGGTATTGCCGCATGTTGCTCAAACCATGTTTGCAGGTTGTCTCCAAAGCGCAGGCTGCGCCAGAGGGTAAAAATGTTCTCTTCGTGGGTGTAGTTGAGGTTCACCGAACCGCTTTTGCCGTCAACCCGGCTGGTTCCCTTGATGGTGGCCTGCATGGTGAGTTCACCCAGGTTATCTACATTGAGTTTTGTCCACGAACGGGAAATTTCCATATAGCGAAGCCAGTTAATCGCTGCCCCCGCCACCATATTATCGCTCACGATGGCATCCGCCGTGTCTTTGTCGATACGAAGCGTCATCGGCCCCGGATTGGTCAGCCAGCCATCTTTGATGATCCATTTTTCGTTATCCAGCCAAAACGGCAGCGCCCCGCTTACGGGCCCTGACATTGTAAACTGCTTGGGATTGACGGCGCCGATCAGCTCGCTGGAAGAGATATTGTCTACCCGCAGCAGCGCCGGATCGTGCTGCGGCATCCTGAGCTGCTGCATGGTAATTTTCCCGCCGAGGGTTTCAACCTTCACGTTGGTGAGCAGCAGCGGGTTCTCTTCCGTCCACGGATAGTCGCCCTGCAGATCGGCGGTGATGTTGCGCGCGGTCACCAGGTTTTCAACCTCACCAATGCGCAGCGTTACCGGCCCACGCGTGCCGAGCGACCAGGTTCCTTCGCTAAAGCGGAACGGCAGGACAAAATCGACGCCGTTAATTTTATTGTCGGGCATCCACGCGCTGCCGGACGTCAGCACGCCGTGGCCGCCTGCCTCAAAGCCCTGATCGGCTGCCGCCGAGAACGCCACCTGCGCGTAAAGCTCACCTTCACGCAGGGTCAATTTCCAGTCTGGCGGGATGAGCGGCTGGAATACGGTAAGAGACTGCTTCGGCCACCAGGCTTGCCCCCGCAGGCGTTCGCCATCCCAGCGCCCGTTTACCCGTACCGGGCCAATCTTGTCGGCGTGCAGGTCGCCTTTGAACTGGAAGAGGGTCGGTTCGGTGCCGTCCACGCTAAAGGTGAGCACCGACGGCGGCAGTACGCTCCCCCCCGAAAACGACGTTTGTCCGGCATTCAGCGAGAGCGCACCGCTGAATTTTGGGTTGGCCGGATCGCGATACCAACGTACCGGGCTATCCAGCACCAGGCGCGGTTTGCTCACCTCCATGGTGCCGTACTGGAGCCTGTCGAAGCCGGTGGAAAGATCGGTGAGTTCGATAAGCCTGTCGCGCCACTCGCCTTTACCCGCCACATCCCAACGGGCATGCATGGGCGTAAAGCCGCCTTTTCCCCAGTAGCGCCACTGCCACAGGCCGTTATCGGGCAGAAAGTCATTGGCCTGTCCGTCAAGGTGCAGTTCAAAATCGCCCATCTCATTTTCATGCGCACGCAGAATAGCCTGCAGGCGACCGTCTACACCTTTCTGGGTGAGCTTAACCCCTGCCAGCGGCCAGCGGATTTCATCGATATCGAGAGCGTTAATAATGCGCCCACGAGAACGCAAAAGCGCACCCGGTTCGAACGTAAGCTGCGGATCGTTGACGCTGCCGGTCAGCTTTGCCGGAAGTTTAGCGTAAAGAATAAGATCGTTTTGCTTGGCCTCGCCGCTCAGGTGAAGCGGCATGTTGTTGTTTTCCATGCTGAGCTTGCCGGGCCCTATATTGAGCACGGCATTGCCTTTACCGGCATCGCCCTGCGTCAGCACGTTTAGACGCCCGGTAAAAATGGCGTTCTCAAGCCCCTGCTGCCAGCTGTCCACCCTCAGGCCAACGCGTCCGCTCAGCGGCATGCCGGACAGAACCCAGTGCCAGCGGCCATCGCTGATGTTCAGCTGTTCCGCCGTGATTTGCCACGGCAGGTCGAGCAGTGGTTCAGGATTATCGCGCGCCATGACCACCAGCTGCCCCTGATTTTCCTCCCAGTCGAGATCGGCATCGACCAGAGACGTTAACTGTGGCACGTTAAACGTCGCGACAGCGTGGCCTTTAACGGGCACGCCGTCCGGAACCAGCGGCAGGGTGAATTCCCCCACCAGCTTCACAGGCTCCGGCTGGTCGGGAAGCAGTACGTCAAACTGGCTGACGGTGAGGGTCTGACCACGCAGCCGACCGTTGATGCTCACCTGCTCGCCGTTATAGGTGAGTTCCTGAGTCTCCGGCGTGAGTGACGCATGGAGTTCCCCCTGCCACTGTTGCCAGGGTGAGAGCCTAAGGGAGTGAACGGCAATCCAGGTTTTAGGTAAAACCGCCTGCCACTGCGCCAGCGTTTTGGGCGCGACCGTCGAAGGCGCAGACTGAGGGATTTTGCTGAAGCACACGGCGTTCAGCTCCAGCGCGTCGATTTCCAGCTTCCAGCGGCTGGGATGGGACAGCGTGGCGTTTTTTACGCTGGCAATCTCGCAATCCTCAACCAGATAGCGCAGATCGGGAATAACGATAGCGTGGCGGGTCAGTCGGGGGCTTTTTTCGAAGGCGATGCGGGTTCCGACGGGTAGCCAGATCCCTGCTAAGGTTGGCACCCATTGGGCGAGCGTCATCAGCAGCGTAAGCGGCAAAACAATTAACAGCAGTAATAGCGCAATTACGGCTTTGTATTTACCCTTCATGGGCAGTTAATATCCTGATTTAGCGAAAGAATTAAGCCGACAGTGCCGATCATTGTCGCATGTTTAGCCAGTCAGTTGAAGCGTATGCCATTTTTAAGGATAGATGCTCTATCATTATTCATAGAACTTATTGAATTCAATAATATTTTATAAATTGTAAGATTATTTTAATCATGCTAACGTGAATGCAAAATCACTGGAGAAAGTCTTATGAAACTCGCCGTTTATAGCACAAAGCAGTACGACAAAAAGTATCTGCAACATGTTAACGAGACTTATGGATTCGAACTTGAATTTTTCGACTTTCTGCTGACCGAGAAAACCGCCAAAACCGCGCACGGGTGCGAAGCCGTCTGTATCTTCGTCAACGATGACGGCAGTCGCCCGGTGCTCGAAGAGTTAAAAAAGCAGGGCGTGAAGTACATTGCCCTTCGCTGCGCGGGCTTTAACAACGTGGATCTTGATGCGGCAAAAGAGCTGGATCTGAAGGTGGTTCGCGTTCCGGCCTACTCCCCGGAAGCGGTAGCGGAACACGCCATCGGCATGATGATGTCCCTGAACCGTCGTATTCACCGCGCCTATCAGCGCACCCGCGACGCCAACTTCTCTCTGGAAGGCCTGACCGGCTTTACCATGTACGGTAAAACCGCAGGCGTGATCGGCACCGGTAAAATCGGCGTGGCTGCCCTGCGCATCCTCAAGGGCTTTGGCATGCGCCTGCTGGCGTTTGACCCTTACCCAAGCGCTGCCGCGCTGGAGCTGGGCGTAGAGTATGTCGATCTGTCCACGCTGTTCTCGCAGTCAGACGTGATCTCCCTGCACTGCCCGCTGACGCCGGAAAACTATCACCTGCTCAACCAGTCGGCATTTGACCAGATGAAGGACGGCGTGATGATCGTCAACACCAGCCGCGGCGGGTTGATTGATTCCCAGGCGGCGATCGAAGCGTTGAAAACGCAGAAGATTGGCGCGCTGGGGATGGACGTGTATGAGAACGAGCGCGATTTGTTCTTTGAAGACAAGTCCAACGACGTGATTCAGGATGACGTCTTCCGCCGCCTGTCCGCCTGCCACAACGTGCTGTTCACCGGCCATCAGGCGTTCCTCACCGCCGAAGCGCTAATCAGCATTTCGGAAACCACGCTGGGGAATTTGCAGCAGCTGGAAAAGGGTGAAGAATGTCCTAACGCGATCGCGTAAGCATAAGGTGCCGGGCATTACGCCCGGCCTTTTTCACTTTCCTGCGACAAACGCCAGAAGTCGTGTCCTGCCGGATACTGGTATAAACGAAGCGAAAATTTCTCCACAACCGCCGTGATATATTCGAAAATGGCCGACTGCGTATTTTCATAATCCATCCACATTGTGGACGTGGTAAAGCAGTATATTTCCAGCGGGATCCCCGATGCCGACGGCTTTAACGTTCTCACCACGATGTACATATCCTTGATAATATCGGGTCGTTCAGCAAGGTAAGCCATCATATAATGGCGAAACAGCGTTAAGTTAGTCAGCCCATTATCCACAAACCAATTGTCGGCAACGCCCAGCGGATCGCGGCCATCGAGCAGCTTCGCCAGCGGTTCACTCACCCCGCGTATTCCCAGCATAGGTGCCAGTATCTCCTGATTGAGAAACACCACCGAATGCTGATCGATGGTGGTGCTGCGCATTATCCTGCGCGCCCCCGAGGAAAACATTGCCTGCCAGTTAGTGTAGGTTTCTGTTAAGAAATTCTTTGTCGGAATACGTGAAATCGTATTATCCCAGTTGCGTATGGTGATGGTGTGCAGCGCAATATCCGTCACTTCTCCGCTGAGGTTTTTATCCGGCATTTCAATCCAGTCGCCGAGCTGAAGCACGTCGTTTGACGAAAGCTGAACGTTGGCGACAAGGGAAAGCAGCGTATGCTGAAAGACCAGCATAAGCACCGCAGCAACCGCACCGAGGCTTGAAATAATAATGGCCGGTGATTTATTCGACATCACCGCGATAATCATGATGGCTGCAATGATATGGACTAAAATTTTCCCTATCTGGATGTAGCCTTTTATGGAGTGGTTTTTCCGCTTGGTTTTTCGCAGATAGGAGCTGTTAACAATATCCAGCATTTCGTTGAAAAATACCGAGAGGAAAACAAAAAATAGAATCCCGCAAATGGTGTTTATCGCCGTAACCAGCGATGCCGGCATATTCGGCATAAACTGTAATACGTAATAAACGATGATAACCGGAACAAAATTAGAGAGCTTTTCAGCGATTCGACGATCCTTTTCTAATGGAACGTCCTGCTTATGGCTGGAAAAGAACACTCTTCTGACAACTTTAATTAACAGGAATTTGCACATAAGATGTGCAAAAAAACCGGAGATAATTAACAGTATGATGTTAAAACCTATTGCAAGTGCAGGATTGCTCTCAATAAACGTTAATAAATAGTCCAGGTACGCCATCATCCCTCACCTGCTTTGCTCGCTACGTTATCTCTGTTTTAACCTAAGGCCGTGACCTTATTTCCCTCAAAGCCGGGCATGACGCCCGACTCAGGTAGCAGACCACATTCCCCTTACGCACTCAACCCGCGATTCACCAGCATGGGTTCAATACGGGGATCGTGTCCGCGCCAGTCGCGGTACAGCGCTTCCAGATCGCTGCTGTTCCCGCGCGACAATATCGCCTCGCGGAATTTTTGCCCGTTCTCCCGCGTTAAGCCGCCCTGCTCGACGAACCACTGATAGCCATCGTCGGCCAGCATTTGCGTCCACAGATACGCGTAGTAGCCCGCCGCGTAGCCGCCGCCAAAAATATGGGCGAAATAGCTGCTGCGATAGCGCGGCGGAACCGCCGGCAGATCCAGCCCCTCTTTGTTGAGCGCTTCAGCTTCAAATGCCTCTACGCCGTCGACGGCACCGTCAATGCTGTGCCAGTTCATGTCCAGCAGCGCTGCGCTCAGCAGCTCCGTCATGTCGTAACCTTTGTTGAACTGGGTCGCGTTAAGCATTTTATCGCGCAGCCCCTCCGGCATCGGTTCACCCGTTTCGTAGTGGCGGGCATAGTGCGCAAAGACCTGGGGATGGCTGGCCCAGTGCTCGTTGATTTGTGACGGGAATTCCACGAAGTCGCGCGGCGTATTGGTGCCTGAAAGCGTGGCGTAGCGCTGGCTGGCGAACAGGCCGTGCAGGGTATGGCCGAACTCGTGGAACAGGGTGATGACATCATCCCAGGAGATCAGCGCGGTCTGCCCGCTCGCCGGTTTTGGATAGTTACACACGTTGTAGATCACCGGCCGCGCGGCAAATTCGAAGGATTGCTCAACGAAGTTCCCCATCCACGCCCCGCCGCCCTTCGAATCGCGGGCGAAGAAATCACCGTAGAACAGCGCCATGCCTTCGCCCGTGTGGTCAAAATCTCCCATACGCGAACGTCAGGGTGATAAACCGGAATATCAAACCGCTCCACGAAGCCGATGCCAAACAGCTGGCTGGCGGCCCAGAACACGCCGTCGAGCAAGACGGTATTAAGCGCAAAATAGGGCTTAACCTGCGATTCATCGAGCGCGTATTTCGCCAGGCGCACGCGCTCGGCGTAAAATGCCCAGTCCCACGCCTGCGCGGTAAAACCGCCCTGTTCGTCATCAATCACCTTCTGGATATCCGCCAGCTCCACCGCTGCCCGGGCGCGCGCCGCTGGGACGATCCCGCGCATAAAGGCCAGCGCGGCGGCGGGCGTTTTGGCCATCTGGTCGGCCGTACTCCAGCTCGCATAATCCGCAAAACCCAGCAGTTTTGCCTGACGTGCTCGCAGCGCGGTGAGGCGAAGGATCAGCTGTCGGGTGTCGTGTTCATCGCCCTTCTGGGTGCGTTCCCATCCGGCTTTGAACAGGTTTTCGCGGGTCTGACGGTTGGCCAGCGCCGAGAGCGCAGGCTGCTGGGTCGTATTCAGCAACGGGATCAGCCAGCGATCCTTCAGCCCCTTCTCGGCGGCAGCCTGCGCGGCAGTGGCAATCTCATCAGCGCTCAATCCCTCAAGCTGATGCACGTACTCAGCGACCAGCCCGCCCGCTTTATCCGCCGCAAGCAGGCGCTGGTTGAACTGACTGGTCAGGGAGGCTGACTCAGTATTCAGCGATTTCAGCTCCGCTTTCTCTGCGGAACTCAGACGCGCGCCGGCCAGCACAAAGTGCTGGTACGTCTCCTCCACCAGCCGACGGGATTCGGCATCCAGCGTGGCGCGATCCTGCCAGACGCTCTCCACGCGCGAGAAAAGCGTATCGTTGAGCCAGATATCGTTCGCCAGCTCCGCCAGCTCGGTCGAAAACTGCTCGTCCAGCTCCTGAAGATAATCGTTGGTGTGCGCAGAGGTCATGGCGAAGAAAACGCTGCTGACGCGCGATAGCATGGCACCGCTTTTTTCCAGCGCCAGAACGGTATTGTTGAAGTCCGGAGCGGCAGCTTGCGCGATGATGGCCTCGATTTCGGCTCGCTTCTGGCGCATCGCTTCATCAAATGCCGGGCGATAGTGGCTATCGTTAATCGCGTCAAAACGCGGCGCCTGATAGGGCAACTGGCTGATTTCAAAAAAAGGATTATTGACCGACATCGTTGACTCCTTAATACGGTATATCCCCCCAGAGTAGGCCAGCGGGCCAGAGCCTGCAATGCCGTTATACAAATGTTGCCTTAACGGCGTGGCGGAGAGCGTGCTATGGTAGTACTACATAAAAAGCGTTGAGGAACAGTGAGATGATTATTTTAGTTACCGGGGCGACAGCGGGTTTTGGTGAAAGCATCACGCGTCGCTTCGTCGCCAACGGCCATAAGGTGATTGCAACGGGTCGTCGTCAGGAGCGTCTGCAGGAGCTGAAGGACGATTTAGGCGACAGCATCCTGACCGCGCAGCTGGACGTACGCAATCGCGCCGCCATCGAAGAGATGCTGGCGAACCTGCCCGCCGAATGGCGTGAGATCGACGTGCTGGTTAACAACGCCGGCCTGGCGCTGGGCATGGAGCCTGCGCACAAAGCCAGCGTCGAAGACTGGGAAAACATGATCGACACTAACAATAAAGGGCTGGTGTATATGACCCGCGCGGTGCTGCCAGGCATGGTCGAGCGCAATCGCGGTCACGTCATTAACATCGGCTCTACCGCGGGCAGCTGGCCCTACGCGGGCGGTAACGTCTATGGCGCGACCAAAGCCTTTGTGCGCCAGTTCAGCCTGAACCTGCGCACCGACCTGCACGGTACCGCCGTTCGCGTCACCGATATCGAGCCGGGCCTGGTGGGCGGCACCGAGTTTTCCAACGTGCGGTTCAAGGGCGATGACGCGAAGGCGGATAAAACCTATGAAAACGCCAATGCGCTGACGCCGGAAGATATCACCGAAGCGGTCTGGTGGGTGGCGACGCTGCCAAAACACGTCAACATTAATACCGTTGAAATGATGCCGGTCAGCCAAAGCTTTGCCGGGCTGAACGTGCATCGCGGCTAATCTGCCCTTCCCGGCCTGCGGGCCGGGTATGTGATGCGGGGCAAAAGAATGGTAGTATGTTCAGGTTAACTCTCTGAGAAATCACAACCCATGGCCGCTGAATCGCAACTCAATCCTACCCAGCCCGTTAATCAGCAAATCTACCGTATTTTACGACGCGACATTGTCCACTGCCTGATCCCGCCGGGAACGCCGCTCTCTGAAAAAGAGGTCTCCGTACGTTTTGACGTTTCTCGTCAGCCCGTACGCGAAGCGTTTATTAAGCTCGCGGAAAACGGCCTGATTCAGATCCGCCCGCAGCGCGGCAGCTATGTGAATAAAATTTCGCTCTCGCAGGTGCGGAACGGCTGTTTCGTGCGCCAGGCCATTGAGTGTGCCGTGGTGCGCCGGGCCGCATCGCTGATAAACGAAAACCAGATCTACCTGCTGGAACAAAATCTGCACCAGCAGCGCATTGCGATTGACCGTAAACAGCTGAACGACTTTTTCCAGCTGGACGATGAGTTCCACCAGAAGCTGGCGCAAATTGCCGACTGCCAGCTGGCGTGGGATACCATCGAGAATATTAAGGCCACCATTGACCGCGTGCGCTATATGAGCCTGGATCACGTTTCGCCGCCCGAAATGCTGCTTCGACAGCACCAGGACATTTTCAATGCGCTGGATAAGCGTGATGCGGAGGGTGTTGAAAAAGCGATGACCCTGCACCTGCAGGAAATTAGCGAATCGGTGCAGCTTATTCGTCAGGAAAACAGCGAGTGGTTTAGCGAGGAATAAATTTGCCGCCGCCTTTCGGCAGCGGCAATGTTTATTAGCGAACGACCAGTACCGGGATGGTGGCATAGCGTAAAATAGATTCGGCATTCGAGCCGAGCAGGTGGGTTGTCATGCTCGGGTTTTTCGAACCGATAACAATTACGTCATAATCCCCCTCTTTGCTTAGCCTGATTATTTCGTCACGCACGTTGCCAAAACAGACTTTGCAGTGAATATCGTTCGGTGAAATATCGAAGAGCCGCTTCAACGCCGTCATTTTCTTCTCGGACTCGACGGTCATATACTCTTCGAACTTCTTGATATCGGCGTTGAACCCGCGCAATAGCGAGCGGCTGCTGTTGGGCAGAATGTTCACCAGGGTAATCGACGCGCCTTCTGCCTTCGCCAGGTTGGCCGCGTGGCGCACCGCCTTATCGCTCAAGTCCATTTCAAACACATCAACAGGCATCAAAATCTTCTTGTACATAAGCCTGACTCCTTATTCCGATGAGAGGATTATTTCCTGCCTTAAGAGTGCCATTGGCAATATAAACAAACGCTCAACGCTTGCAGGGGTAAATTATCCATTAAGGAAAATAACTGTCCACTTTGTAAATTACCGTCCTGAACCGTCAGCGGCATTCAGAACGGAGAAAAAAGTGTGATCTTGATCGGAAGCAAATAATTTATGCGAAGAGAGGCGTATTAATAATGCCCGTCAACGGCGAGACGTGAAATAGCGCCGTAGCGGATAGTGAGAGAGGAGAAAATACCATGATGACATACGACCGTAACCGCAACGCCATTACCACCGGCAGCCGGGTCATGATCAGCGGCACGGGCCGCACCGGCCTGATTAAAGCGATTCACAGCGAGGGCCTCGACGCCGCGCAGGTGCGCCGTAGCAAAACGGTGGAAGTGGAAGGATGCGAAGGGAAGTTCGAACCGGTTGAGCTGATTCGTCTGGGAATGCACTAACAGTGCAATGTCATGCCGCCGCGAACGGCGGCATGTCAGGGATTAAACCTGCGCCACGTACTGCGCAACCGTGGCTTTCGCCCCCTTCTGCAGCAGCGTCTGATACGCCTTCATGACGGCATCCACAAAGACAGCCTCCTGCGGCAGCTCGTTGCCGAAGATAGCCTCTATGCCCAACAGCGCCTTCACGCGGCTTTCGCCTTCAGCGCTACCCTCTACCGCCGCCTGAATGATTGCCAGCTGCGGGTCGCTTACCTCAATTGCATTGCCCTGCTCGTCCACGCCGCCGACGTAACGCATCCAGCCCGCGACGCCCAGCGCCAGCAGCGGGAAGCTTTTCTGATGCACCAGATGCCAGCGCACGGAATCAAGCATACGCTGCGGAAGTTTCTGGCTTCCGTCCATCGCGATCTGCCAGGTGCGGTGACGCAATGCCGGATTGCTGTAGCGGGCTATCAGCATATCGGCATAACGGCCCAAATCAACGCCTTTCACCTTCAGCGTTGGCGCCTGCTCTTTCAGCATCAGCGCATGTGCTGCCGCGCGGTAGTTCGCGTCTTCCATGCAGTCGTTGATGTGCTGGTATCCTGCCAGATAGCCAAGGTACGCCAGGAACGAGTGGCTGCCGTTAAGCATACGGAGCTTCATCTCTTCAAACGGAATGACGTCTGAAACCAGCTCGGCACCCGCTTTTTCCCACTGAGGACGCCCCGCAACAAAGTTGTCTTCGACCACCCACTGGCGGAACGGCTCGCAGGCCACGCCCGCCGGATCGCGAACGCCGGTCAGCTGTTCGATTTTATCCAGCGTTTCCGCCGTCACCGCAGGCACGATGCGATCGACCATGGTCGACGGGAAGGTCACGTTCGCCTCAATCCAGTCTGCCAGGTCGCTGTCGATCGCACGCGCGTAGGCGCAGGTCACATTACGCATCACGTGACCGTTTTCCGGCATGTTGTCACAGGACATGACGCTAAAAGCAGGCAGTCCCGCCGCCCTGCGACGCGCCAGCGCTTCTACAACCACGCCCGGCGCGGATTTCGGCTGGTGCGGGTTCTGCAGGTCTGCGACGATAAACGGATGATCGAGCATCAGTTGACCCGTCGCCGGGGAATGACAGTACCCTTTCTCGGTGATGGTCAGCGAAACGATAGCAATCTGAGGCTCGCACATCGCGGCCAGGACGGTTTCCAGTCCGTCAACCTGAGCGTGCAGCGCCTTTTTGACCACGCCGACCACGCGCGACGTCCACGCATCGGCAGACATCTCCGCCACGGTGTACAGATTACCCTGCGCCTTGAGGTCGGCAATCTGCTGTTCCCCACCAATCAGGTTAACTTCGCAGTACCCCCAGTCGCTGCCGTGTTCAGCCGCCAGAATGTCGGTGTACACCGCCTGGTGCGCACGGTGAAATGCGCCAAAACCTAAATGAACAATGCGTGCCTTGAGGCTATCGCGATCGTATTGAGGAAGCGTCGCTTTCGCCTGTAATAACCGGTTTTCCATGATTGAGACTCGTTAATTTAACTACGCTGCGATCCGCAGCCGCTCTCTTGTCAGAGCGGCTGCGCCTGCTGACTACACCAACTAGAATGGCAGTTGAGGTAAAAAATATCTGCCATTAACCATACTGATACTGCAGTTTCAGATATTGATTTATATTAACTTTTGTCCATGTGGTGTGACATGAATGAAAAGTTGTGTGACAGGTCACTCAAGATATAAACCGCTAGCGCCGCGATGAAAGTGCCCCGTAAGCGACAGACGCTTTCTCAGGAGATTCAGCCGCGTCTTCCGCTATGCTCAGATCGCGGTCGCGCACTTCTGGCATTAATACGGCAGAAATCAGGCCAATCGCTGAATAGGCGATAAGCATCGCGACAATCGGCCACCAGGAACCGGTCATATTGCAGAAAATCCCCGCCAGCACAGGGCCAAAGCCCACCGCCACCAGGCCACCGGCCTCTTTAGAAATCGCCATGCGGGTAAAGCGGTTACGCGAGCCAAACATCTCTGCCATGGTGATGTTTTCCAGGGCAAACAGCCCCAGCACCGCGAAGTTGTGGATAACGATAATCGACAGCATGATCACGCCCGGCGCGTAGCTCTTGTCAACGATGATCGACAGCATCGGGTACGCCAGGATGATGGCTGAAATATTAAGAATGATGTACGGCAGACGACGCCCCACCTTGTCCGACAGCCAGCCCAGCAGCGGGATAGAGATAAACCCGAGGATGGAGCTTATCATCAGCGCATCGGTCGGAATGCCTTTATCGAACAGCAGCGTCTGCACCAGATATCCCGCCAGGAAGGTCTGAATTAAACCTGAGTTGCCCGCCTGACCAAAACGCAGGCCGGTTGCCAGCCAGAAGGACTTGCTCTTAAACATCGCGCCCAGCGAGGTTTCCTGTGTCGCTACCGGTGCTGCCGCGTCAGCGTCGTTTACCTTCTCAAATACCGGACTCTCTTTGAGGTTCATTCGCAGCCAGATTGCGAAGATCATCACCACGACGCTTGCCAGGAACGGCACGCGCCAGCCCCAGGCGATTAACTCTTCACGATCCAGGGCAAAGAACATCACCGCCCAGATTGCGGTGGCGCTCAGCGTGCCGCAGTTGGTGCCCATCGCCACCAGCGAGGAGATGATGCCGCGCTTCCCTTTCGGCGCGTACTCCGCCAGCATGGTGCCTGCGCCGGAGATTTCAGCCCCAGCGCCCAGGCCCTGAATAATACGCAGCGTCACCAGCAGCACCGGCGCGAAAATGCCGATCTGCGCGTAGGTTGGCAGGACGCCAATGAGGGTGGTACAGATCCCCATCATGGTAATGGTAATAAACAGCACCTTTTTGCGGCCAATGCTGTCGCCCATTCTGCCGAAAATAAAGGCCCCGACGATACGCGCAATGTAGCCCGCGCCGTAAGTCCCCATCGCCAGTATCAGCGCCATCGCGGCGGACTGTTCCGGGAAGAAGATTTCGTGGAAAACCAGGGCTGCGCCCAGCGAGTAGAGCTGGAAATCCATAAACTCCAGCGCCGTGCCCAGCCAGCCGGAAACGGCGGCTTTCACCAGGTCTGATGTCGTTCTTTGAGGTTGTGCTTGCGTCATAATGGCTATCTCTGAAAGGTAAGATGCGTACCACATAGAGCCTGTCTGCGCAGGCTCTTAACCGCGTGAATTGTTATTGGCCGAACGTGAGTAGGACCTTACAGCACTGCCGCTGGTCTTTTTCAAACAGTTCGATTGCGTCTGAAACGTGGTGATAGTCAAAAGTATGGGTAATCAGTTTTTCAGGGTCGATTAGCCCCTTCTTCAGCCAGTCAATCACGACCGGGAATTTGTTGGCATTCAGCCGCGAGGAGAAAATCGACAGCTCTTTGCCGGTGATCCCCTGCTGTACGATCTGGCTCGGGTCGCTGGAGAAGCCCATCAGCACAATGCGCGCAGCCGGAGAGGCCATGGTAATCGCCTCCTGCAGTATCGACGGGTGGCAGGCAGCGTCAACGATTAACGTTGGCCTGATCCCCTTCTCTTCCAGCGCGGCCTGCAGCGATTGTTCAGCGTTGTTAAAGACCCAGTCCGCGCCGCTGCGCTGCGCCATCGCCAGGCGCTCGTCGATGCGATCGACAACGATGACCTGCTTGACCTTGTAGACGCCCTTCAGCGCCTGTACGGTGACCAGCCCCATCGGGCCCGCGCCGTAAATCAGCGCCACGTCCTGTTCGGTCGGCTTTGCATGGCCCGTCACGTTGGCCGCAATGGTGAAGGGTTCAACCATAACGGCGTGTTTATCGGGGATCTCATCCGGAATGGGCCAGGCATTTTTTGCAGGCACCACCGCGTACTCGCTGAAGCCGCCGTCACGGTGGACGCCCAGCACGACCAGCGAGGTGCAGACGTTTGGTTTGCCGACGGAGCACGGATAGCAGTGTCCGCAGCTGATTACCGGGTCAACCGAGACGCGCTGACCAAGACGAGCACCGTCTACGCCCTCGCCTGTGGCATCGATCTCGCCAAAAAATTCGTGACCGATCACGCGCGGGTATTTAGCGAACGGGTTATGCCCACGGTAGATATGGCTATCTGAACCACAAATCCCGGCGAGCTTGATTTTGACGCGCACGTCGCCTGCAGCAGGTGCCGGGAGTGGACGATCTTCAATCACCAGTTCGTTCGGCTGTTGAATGACTACGCTTTTCATCGTTTGCTCCTCGGTTACCAGTTCCACAGCGTGCCGTCTTCAAGACGGGCCACCGGCAGATAGGCCGGATCGTAGGGGTATTTCGCCGCCAGCTTCTCGTCAAACTCAATGCCCAGCCCCGGCTTGTCGCCCGGATGCATATAGCCGTTGTCGAAGCGCCAGCTGTGCGGGAAGACGTCCAGCATCTGTTCGGAGTAGCCCATGTATTCCTGCACGCCGAAGTTTGGCACCCACAGGTCGAAATGCAGCGCCGCGGCGTGACAAATCGGTGACAGATCCGACGGGCCGTGTGAACCGGTACGCACCTGGTACAGCGAGGCAAAGTCAGCAATGCGCCGCATCCCCGTAATCCCACCCGCATGGGTAATGGTGGTGCGGATATAGTCGATAAGCTGCTCTTCGATCAGCTGTTTGCAATCCCAGATGCTGTTGAACACTTCACCTACGGCGATTGGCGTGACGGTGTGCTGGCGAATCAGACGGAAGCACGCCTGGTTCTCCGCTGGTGTCGGATCTTCCATCCAGAACATGCGGAACTCTTCAATGCTTTTACCAAAGCGCGCCGCTTCAATCGGCGTCAGGCGGTGGTGCATGTCGTGCAGCAGGTGCTCATTAAAGCCAAACTTGCTGCGCACCGCATCAAACAGCTTTGGCGTGAAGTCGAGGTATTTCTCGGTGGACCAGAGCTGCTCCTCCGGCCAGTCGCCTTTTGTGGCAGGCTCGTACGCCAGCCCTTTTCCTTTAGACATGCCGTAGGTGGTTTTCATTCCCGGCACGCCGCACTGCACGCGGATTGCCTTGAAACCCATCTCTTTATGACGGGCGTAATCTTCCAGCACGTCATCAATGGTGTGGCCGGTGGTGTGACAATAAACCATTACGCCCTCGCGGGACGCGCCGCCCAACAGCTGGTAGAGCGGCATATTGGCGGCCTTAGCTTTGATATCCCAGAGCGCCATATCGACGGCAGAAATTGCCGACATAGTGACCGGGCCACGACGCCAGTAGGCACCTTTATAGAAGAATTGCCAGATATCTTCGATGCGATGCGCATCGCGACCAATCAGCTGTGGGCAAAGGTGATCCTTCAGGTAAGAGGCCACGGACAGTTCGCGCCCGTTCAGCGTGGCGTCACCCAGGCCCACAATCCCCTCGTCGGTGGTAATTTTGAGAGTGACAAAGTTGCGCCCCGGGCAGGTCACAAATACTTCGGCCCCGACAATCTTCATAATCCAGTTCCTTACATCGCTCGTTGTGATGGAGGAAATTTACGCAACTACACTACTACCATACAAGTATGATGATCGTAAAATCAGCCCGCGATCACAAAATGAGGGCGCTTACGCGCGCCCCCAGCCTGCTACGATAATCAACATGCCGCACAGCGCAACGAGCGCGCCCGCCCAGTCGTAGACGCTGAGCTTGACGCCATCCACCACGCGCAGCCACAGCAATGCAGTACAAACATATACCCCGCCGTATGCCGCATAAACTCGCCCACTGGCGGCGGGATGCAGCGTTAATAGCCAGACAAAAAGCGCAAGAGCAATTCCGGCCGGGACCAGCAGCAGCACCGATGCCCCTTTCTTCAGCCAGAGCCAGGGCAGGAAGCAGCCGATGATTTCACACAGCGCGGTGGCAAAAAAAAGCAGCGTCGTTTTGATCATTGTTACGTTTCGTGAGGATTGATTTAAACATCTTACCCGATAATGGCTTTTACTTTTCCATACCTGCTGCGCGGGTATGCCGCAATTTCGCTTTGGTGTAGAATCCAGCTGAGATAACCTGATTATCTGCACCATTTAAAAGGAAACGCTATGACTACATTAAGCAAACGCCTTTGCCTGACTGCCGCACTGGCACTCTCTGCGTTCGCCTGGAGCGCGACGGCCACTGCCGAAACCAGCAAACTCATCATTGAGTCTGGGGACAGCGCGCAAAGCCGTCAAAACGCAGCAATGGACAAAGAACAATGGAATGACACCCGCAACCTGCGCCAGAAGGTCAACAAACGCGCGGAAAAAGAGTGGGACAAAGAAGATGTCGCCTTTGATGCGCGCGACAAATGCCAGCAGAGCGCGAATACCAACGCATACTGGGAGCCAAACACCTTGCGCTGCCTGGATCGTCGTACCGGCCGTACGGTTGCGCCGTGAGGTCAGCGATGCACGACATCACGCTTCGCCCGCTTGAGCGAGAAGATTTGCGCTTCGTCCACCAGCTCGACAACAACGCCAGCGTGATGCGCTACTGGTTTGAAGAGCCTTACGAGGCGTTTGTCGAGCTGTCGGATCTGTATGACAAGCACATTCACGATCAGAGCGAACGCCGCTTTGTAGTGGAGTGCGAAGGCGAAAAAGCCGGTCTGGTTGAGCTGGTGGAGATTAACCACGTTCATCGTCGGGCTGAATTCCAGATCATCATTTCGCCTGAGCATCAGGGAAAAGGCCTCGCCTCACGCGCGGCCAGGCTGGCGATGGACTACGGGTTCAACGTCCTGAATCTGTACAAGCTGTATTTGATCGTGGATAAAGAGAATGAAAAAGCGATCCATATCTACCGTAAGCTCGGCTTTATGGTGGAAGGTGAACTGATCCATGAGTTCTTTATCAACGGTGAATACCGCAATACCATCCGCATGTGCATTTTCCAGCATCAGCATCTGGCCGGGCATAAATCGAGCAGCGCCAGCCTGTTGAAACCAACCGCGCAGTAGCCTGCGCGGTTTTATTCTCAATAATATTCAATGCTGTTTTTAATGGTGTACTTACGCTCTACGGCGGGGGTGACGCTGTCATCGGTGATATTCAGATCGCAGCTCACTGGATTATTGTGGCGATCGTACTCACAGCTCTGCTGCACTTTGCCCAGCGGCTTGTCGTTGACCAGGCTCACGGCAGAATAATCCAGCCTTTTGCGCAAATCTTTTGACGGCGTTGACTGCACCGACAGGCGCTGTTCCCCGGAGACGGTGGATTTCCCCAGCGGGTAGCCATCGGCGTCATAGCGATATTTCACCTCCATCTCTTTGCCGTGCGCCGCCACCACAAAACCGTTGTCGTCGGTATCCCAGGTTACGCCGGCGGACGGCAATTCCGCCAGCTGGCATTTACCCTGTAGTTTAACCTTCTGCTGCTGAGTTTCGGCATCGATGTAATAATTGGCGTCCAGCACCAGCGCAACGCCCGTATTAGCTTCCAGATCGTGGAGTTCCAGGGTATCAAAGCACCCTTCTGCCGACATCGTGCCCGTCACACGTTTTGAGACTTCGCCCTTGTCGTTAAAGAGCGTCTGGGTAAAGTCTTTGACCGGCCCGCGTAAGGGGTCAAAATCAAACTCATTAGAGAAGCTCGCCATCTCCGGCGTAAATGAAAGCGGTGCGGAATTGTCATCGCACCCCATCAATGCTGTCGCCAGTAGCGTTATCGCTGCGTATTTCTTCACGTCATTTACCGATGCAGAAAGTTTATTGCCAGTCATATTAGCAAATACAGTGGCTTAACGCGTAGTGGTTAAGCAATGTGCTCAAGCGCACCCTGCTGCCCATGGCAGGCATATCCAGATTCTATAATGGAAAACACGAATTTGGTGATAAACGAATCCCCGATCTCGCCGCAACGCCCGTTGAGCTGCGCCGGATATCCATTTTCATAAGATTATTCAGAATGTACTAGTCAAAAAACAAATACTTACATGATCCCTGCTAAAATTACCCTACACACAGAGAAAAGGAGCTACAGATGAAACGGTTACCCTGGATTACCGCCCTGCTGTTAATGAGCGCCTCAACGGCCGCTCTGGCTGCCCCCGATTCCTGCGAGCGCGTAAAAAGCGACATCCAGCAGAAGATCGTCAATAACGGCGTACCGGAGTCCGGCTTCACCCTGAACATCGTTCCTAACGATCAGGCAGACCAGCCGGATGCGCAGGTCGTTGGGCATTGTGCCAACGATACCTTTAAAATTTTGTACACACGCACGGGCAGCGGTGCAGCATCCGGCAATCAGGACAGTGCCCCCGCTGAGCCGCAATAATTTTTCACCTCCAATCCCCCTTGATTTGATGAGGATTAATATTTAATACCCACAAATAAGTAACACTCACCCCATCATTAGCCCGGTTGTAATCACGGGTGAAAATAATACGCAATTACAATGATGGGGTGAGTTATGTCTGATGTTGAACATCACGGCGGTATTAGCCGTCGAACTCTGGTGAAATCTACCGCGATTGGATCTCTGGCACTTGCCGCGGGTGGGATCTCGTTACCTTTTGGCGTGAAAAGTGCTGCTGCCGCGGTGCAAAGCGCCGTGCAACCTGCCCAGGATAAAGTGGTGTGGGGAGCCTGTTCGGTCAACTGCGGCAGCCGCTGCGCGCTGCGCCTGCACGTCCGTGATGACGAAGTTTATTGGGTCGAAACGGACAATACTGGCGAAGATGTTTATGGAAATCACCAGGTGCGGGCCTGCCTGCGCGGACGCTCAATTCGTCGTCGCATCAACCACCCCGATCGCCTGAACTATCCAATGAAGCGCGTGGGTAAGCGCGGTGAAGGCAAATTTGAGCGTATCAGCTGGGATGAAGCCCTGGATACCCTCACCGCAAGCCTGAAAAATGTGGTGGAAAAATACGGTAACGAAGCGGTCTACATTAACTATTCCTCTGGGATCGTTGGCGGTAACATCACCCGCTCCTCCCCTTATGCCTCACTGGTGGCACGCCTGATGAACTGCTACGGCGGTTTCCTTAGCCACTACGGTACCTACAGCACCGCGCAGATTGCCTGCGCAATGCCTTATACCTACGGCAGCAACGACGGTAACAGCACCTCGGATATCGAAAATACCAGGCTGGTAGTGATGTTCGGCAATAACCCGGCCGAAACCCGCATGAGCGGCGGCGGGATCACCTACTACCTTGAACAGGCCCGCGAACGTTCGAATGCGCGGATGATCGTTATCGACCCGCGCTATACCGATACCGCCGCCGGCCGTGAAGACGAGTGGATACCCATCCGCCCAGGCACCGATGCCGCGCTGGTTGCCGGTATCGCGTGGGTGCTGATTGATGAAAACCTCGTTGACCAACCGTTCCTCGATAAATACTGCATAGGCTACGATGAAAAAACGCTGCCGGAAGGCGCACCTGCCAACGGACACTACAAAGCCTATATTCTCGGCCAGGGCGACGATGCCACGGCAAAAACGCCGGAATGGGCCTCGCGCATCACCGGTATTCCAGCCGATCGCATCATCAAGCTGGCGCGTGAAATTGGATCGGCAAAACCGGCCTATATCTGCCAAGGCTGGGGGCCACAGCGTCAGGCAAACGGCGAGCTAACGTCCCGCGCTATTGCCATGCTGCCCATTTTGACGGGCAACGTGGGCATCAACGGCGGTAACAGCGGCGCGCGTGAGTCTACCTACACCATTACCATCGAGCGAATGCCGCTGCCGGACAACCCGGTGAAGACGCAGATCTCCTGCTTTAGCTGGACCGACGCCATCGCCCGCGGCCCGGAAATGACCGCCCTGCGCGACGGCGTGCGCGGTAAAGATAAGCTGGATGTGCCGATTAAGTTCATCTGGAACTACGCCGGTAACACCATCATCAACCAGCACTCAGACATCAACAAAACGCACGACATTTTGCAGGATGAAAGCCAGTGCGAAACCATCGTGGTGATCGACAACTTTATGACGTCGTCGGCGAAATATGCCGATATCGTGCTGCCAGACCTCATGACCGTCGAGCAGGAAGACATCATTCCTAACGACTACGCGGGCAACATGGGCTATCTGATTTTCCTCCAGCCCGTAACCGCACCTAAGTTTGAGCGCAAACCCATCTACTGGATCATGAGCGAGGTGGCAAAACGCCTCGGGCCGGATATCCACCAGCGCTTTACCGAGGGACGCACCCAGGAACAGTGGCTGCAGTATCTGTACGCCAAAATGCTCGAAAAAGATCCGCAGCTGCCGTCCTATGATGAACTGAAAAAAATGGGCATTTATAAGCGCAAAGATCCGAATGGACACTTTGTGGCCTATAAAAAATTCCGCGACAATCCGGACGCTAACCCACTTAAAACGCCATCCGGCAAAATTGAGATCTATTCCAGCAGGCTGGCGGAGATTGCGGCCACCTGGGAGCTGGAAAAAGATGAAACCATCAGTCCGCTGCCGGTCTACGCCTCTACCTTTGACGGCTGGGACGCGCCAGAGCGCAGCACCTTCCCGCTACAGCTCTTTGGCTTCCACTTTAAGGCCCGCACCCACTCAAGCTACGGCAACGTCGACGTGCTGAAGGCCGCCTGCCGCCAGGAGGTCTGGCTCAACCCTGTGGATGCCGAGAAGCGCGTCATCAAAAACGGCGATATGGTTCGCGTCTTCAACGATCGCGGTGAACTACGCATTCCGGCGAAAGTCACGCCGCGCATCATGCCGGGCGTGAGCGCCATGGGCCAGGGTGCCTGGCACGATGCCAACATGAACGGCGACCGTGTCGACCACGGTTCGTGCATCAACACGCTGACCACCCATCGCCCTTCGCCGCTGGCAAAAGGCAATCCGCAGCACACCAATCTGGTGCAGATCGAGAAGGCGTAAGGAGTAACCGATGACAACCCAGTATGGATTTTTTATTGATTCCAGCCGTTGCACCGGGTGCAAAACCTGCGAGCTGGCCTGCAAAGATTATAAAGACTTAACCCCGGACGTCAGCTTCCGTCGTATCTACGAATACGCGGGCGGCGACTGGCAGGAGGATAACGGCGTCTGGCATCAGAACGTCTTTGCCTATTACCTGTCGATCGCCTGTAACCACTGCGAAGATCCGGCCTGTACCAAGGTCTGCCCGAGCGGCGCGATGCACAAGCGCGAGGATGGTTTTGTGGTGGTGGACGAAGACGTCTGCATCGGCTGCCGCTACTGCCATATGGCCTGCCCGTACGGTGCGCCGCAGTACAACGAAGCCAAAGGCCATATGACCAAGTGCGACGGCTGCCACTCCCGCGTGGCCGACGGTAAAAAACCGATCTGCGTGGAGTCCTGCCCGCTGCGCGCGCTGGACTTTGGCCCGATTGAGGAGCTGCGTAAAAAACACGGCCAGCTTGCTGCGGTCGCGCCGCTGCCGTCCGCGCACTTCACCAAGCCGAGCATTGTGGTTAAACCTAACGCCAACAGCCGTCCGACGGGTGACACCACCGGCTATCTGGCAAACCCGAAGGAGGTGTGAGATGGGAAGTGGATGGCATGAATGGCCGCTGGTGATCTTCACCGTCTTCGGACAGTGCGTCGCCGGGGCGTTAATCGTGATGGGCCTGGCCTGGCTTAGTGAAAAAGACGATGCGATAAAAGCGCGGATTGTCCGCAGCATGTTCTTTTTGTGGGTGGTGATGGGGATTGGCTTTATGGCCTCCGTACTCCATCTTGGATCGCCTCTGCGCGCGTTCAACTCCCTTAACCGCGTAGGCGCCTCCGCGCTCAGCAATGAGATCGCCGCAGGTTCCGTCTTCTTTGCCGTGGGCGGCTTCTGGTGGCTGGTGTCGGTTATCGGCAAGATGCCCCCTGCGCTGGGCAAGGTCTGGCTGGTGGTCAGTCAGATCCTGGGCATTGTCTTCGTCTGGGCCATGACGCGGGTTTATCAGATTGATACGGTCCCCACCTGGTACACGGGCTATACCACGCTGGCGTTCTTCCTGACCCTGTTTTTGGGCGGCCCGCTGCTGGCTGCCCTGCTGCTTCGCGTGGCGAAAGCGCCGTTTAAAAGCGCACTCACCGCCTCAGTCAGCGTACTGGCGCTGCTCACCACTGCGGCGGTTATCGTTCTGCAAAGCAACGAGCTGGCAACAATCCACAGCTCGGTCCAGCGGGCCAGCGCCCTGCTGCCGGATTACGGTTCGCTGCAGGTCTGGCGTCTCGTGCTGGTTGCTGCGGGGTTAGGCTGTTGGATCTGCCCATTGGTTCGCCGCCAGGAACCTAAAACCCTTGCCCTTTTTGCTGGTATTATCCTGGTAGTGCTGGGTGAACTGCTTGGCCGTGGACTATTCTATGGTCTGCATATGACCGCAGGTATGGCGATTGCGGGTTAACACAGGTGCGCGGGGCAACCCGCGCATGCGCAAGGAATGTTGTAATGACTGACGTATCACACCGTGAATCTTTTGCTTTTAGCGCCAGAGTATTGGGCGCGCTGTTTTATTACTCCCCGGACAGCGAGCAGGCCGCGCCGCTGGTGAATGCCCTTACGGCGGGTGACTGGATTCAGGACTGGCCGCTGGAGCTGGAAAAGCTACGGCCGATTGCCGATATCTTTAAAACCCCCTCAGATGAGGCCCTGAAGGATGCCTGGCAGCGTCTGTTTATTGGCCCGTATGCTCTGCCCGCGCCGCCGTGGGGTTCCGTCTGGCTGGATCGCGAGTCCGTGCTGTTTGGCGAATCGACGCTCGCGCTGCGCCAGTGGATGCGTGAAAACACGATCGCCTTTGAGACGCAGCAGAACGAACCAGAAGATCACTTCGGTACGTTGCTGCTGCTGGCAGCCTGGCTGGCTGAGAACGGCCGCGACGCCGAGTGCGACCAACTCCTCGCCTGGCACCTGCTGCCGTGGAGCACGCGCTTCCTGTCGGTATTTGTCGAGAACGCTGGCCATCCGTTCTACGCCGCGCTGGTCCAGCTTGCACAGCTGACGCTTGCGGACTGGCGTGGCGCGTTACTCACCCCGGTCGTTGAAAAAACGCTGTATCGCTAACCTCAGCGGCATGCCCCGGCTGGCGGGCGTGCCGTCAGGCTCCCCCCGCAACCCTTTAAAAGCTATACGTCACCTTCAGGCTTCCCGTTGGCGATGTTTTTCGTTTAACAATGGGGCTATCGGCTGCGTCCCCCACCAGCTGCGTAACGCCCGTTGCCGCAAGGATGCTCCAGCGCGGGGTAAGCTTATGGCTCCAGTCAACATTCACCGACCAGGCGTACAGTCCCGCACCGGGCTCATGTCGGGAAAATCCCGACGCGGCTGACTGTTCGGCACTTACGCCGTAGTACGTTTGCATGTGCTTGCTGGTTCCCCAACTGCCGTTCATCGACAGCGTCAGCGCATTTTTCGGTGAGGTATAAAGCGGGCTGGCAATACCGAAGTGCACGGCTTCACCATTGTCTCTTTCAGAAACCGGCACTTCGGCCAGCAGCTGCAGATTAAGCCAGTCGCTGACCTTGTAGCCCAGCCCGGGCACCACGATTGCCGAGCCCTTGATCTCGCCCATCCCTCGCAGCTCGTCGCTGCCGGAGCTGATGGAATCGCTGCTTACGTCTTTATCTTTTCGGCCTGTGCGATAGCTCAGTGCGGCACTGTAATCCAGATTGCCAAAATTGTTGCCGTAGCCAAGCCCCCGCGAGGTGCTGATAAAAAAGCCGTTTGCCATCGCGTAATCAACAACCTGAGCCGCGCTGACGCGGCTTTTATCCGATCCCGAGTAGCGTGGCGCGACGTCTACGCCGCCCCCCAGGGTTAACACATTGCCCTGATTGTATTCTGCCGCCAGCGCTGGGGTGGTCAGTAACGCCAGGACGGCACCCGGCACCATGTTTTTTATGCTGCGACCGATGAGTGCACGGGGAAACGTATGACGCAGTATGATGTTTCTCATTACAGTGTCCTTCTTGATTCAAATGATGACGACACAGGCGGTGTTAAACGCCAGAGCGCCCATTCTGAATACTCACCCTAAGGTTCTTATGAGCCGAATATGAAGAAACGCTGAAGCCCCGGAAGGTGCTGTAAACCTGACAACTTTCCTGCTACCGTTTTTTTCTTAAGTTGTTCTTCATTCACCGTTGATACAGTGATTAATGTGAAAATTTTACTGATCGAAGACGACCTGGATCTCGGCAACGGCGTGCGTATCGCCCTTTCAGATCAAGGATTTGATGTCATATGGGTTCGCCGTAAAGAGGATGCACTGCATCAGCTTGACGCCTGCGTGCCGGAACTTATTTTGCTCGACCTTGGGCTGCCCGACGGCGATGGCATGAGCCTGATGACGCGCTTGCGCCATCAGCTCAAGGGGATACCCGTCATCATCCTGACGGCGCGAGGTACGCTACAGGATCGCCTGAGCGGGCTGGATGCAGGCGCAGACGATTACCTGGTTAAACCCTTTGTTCTTGCCGAGCTGCTGGCCCGAGTGAGGGCCCTTGCGCGCCGCAGCTACGGTTTTGAAAATGAGGCAATCGACATTCGAGGTTTATCGCTCCACGTGCCAACGCGGCGCGTGACGGTGAGCGCGGGTCACGTCGAGCTGACGGCAAGCGAATATGCGCTGCTAGAAACGCTGATGCTGCGCGCTGACCGCGTGCTCACCCGCCGGTATCTGGAAGAAAGGATATTCGGCAACAAAGAGAACCTCAGCAATGCGCTCGACGTGCATATGGGGAATTTGCGGCGAAAGATCGGCGAGGGTTATATCCGAACGGTGCGGGGCGTCGGGTATGTTATTGATACCGTCCCCGTTCAGAAGGCGGCAGGTTGATGCGTAACCTGTGGTGCCACCTCAGACAACCTACGCTTGTAAAGCGAATGCTGGTAGCGCAGATGCTCCTGCTGACCTTGCTGTGGTCTCTTTTCTTGACCTTCATTTTGCTGGAGGACTTGCGTAGCCCCCCAATACTCACGGGCAACGAAACCTACGAGACGCTTTTTTCCCTCGTTGAGAAAATGGACGATCGCCCGCAGGCGCGAAACGCCGTGCTGGCCGCATTCAGCAAGGCGCTGCGGGAAGGGTACGGCGGCGGTGATGATCCGGAGCTGTCAATCAACCTCATCGTTCGCCAGAATAAAGAGGTTATATTTGCATCGGATGGCGCGCCGACGGAGGTGAAAAATACCCGTCTGGGGCAAATGCAGCGCGTTCAGAGTGAGGGGCACGCCTGGACCAGCCGTACGCTAAAATCCACCCATTCAGACGTTGAGGTCACCCTTTTCACCCCTGCCGGCAGCTGGAATTTCTTTATCTACCTGAACTCGCGCGGCTATTACATCATGCCTCTGCTGGTGTGCATCCCTTTTCTTTTGTTCCCCGCGTGGCTCTCCATCCGCATTGCGATGCGCCCCTGGAACAAGGTAGTGAATGAAATTTCATTACGCACGCCAGACGATCTCTCTCCGCTAAAAGCCGTTCCCAGACACAGGGAGCTTCGCCATACGGTAGACGCGATTAATGACTTTCTCGCCAGGGTGCGGGAAAGCGCAGAAAGGGAAAAGATGTTTATTGCCGATGCCGCTCACGAGCTGCGCACCCCTCTCGCCGCCATGCGGATCAACGTGGAGGCGTTGCAGTCCTGGGTAACCAGCGAAAGCCAACAGGAGCTGCTGGCAGGAATTGTTCGCAGCAATAGCCGCGCTGCGCGTCTCGTCAATCAGCTGCTGCTGATGATGCACAGCGAAGCGCACATTGACGCGGCAATGGAGCCTGTGCCGCTGACGACGCTCGTACAGGAGCGGATGGCTGCGCTGGAGCCGCTCGCGTCGGCGCGCAGGATAGAGCTGGAATTCTACTCCGATGGTGAAATCTGCGTCGCCGGCGTTCGGGAACGGCTGGTGTCATTGATTGACAACTTAATTGAAAATGCCGTCAAGTACAGCCCAGAAGGCGGGCGGGTCGAGGTGGATTTACGCACGCGAGAGGCAACGGCTCAGCTGCGCGTCTCCGATGCGGGGCCGGGTATTCCGGTTGAGCTGCGCGAGCGTGTATTCGACCGATTTTTCCGCGATCCCGGTCAGATGCAAAGCGGAAGCGGTTTAGGGCTTGCCATCGTCAAGGCGGTTGCACACCAGCACAACGGTCGTGTGGCCCTGAATAGTTCAGCAGAAGGCGGCCTTCAGGCGACGGTCACCTTCCCTCACCCTGCAATCGCCTGAAAGAGAATGCAATGTGCGATCGCGAATGCCGCAGATTGCTTCAAAAAAATTACCGTATTTGTTATATTGTTGTTTATTGCTTATTCACCTCTGCGGTGCCAAAAAGAACAAGATTCACCGCGACCCAGGACACGAAAATGTTAGATTACCGCTTCCCGACAGCTCTGCAGATGGTTCTCAGCGTAGCGATGGCGGAGCAATCGGGTGAACGTTCGACGAGTGCAATTCTGGCCTACGGTCTGGAAGCGAATCCGAGCTTTATCCGCAAGCTGATGGTGCCTCTCACCCGCGACGGCATTATCGTCTCCACGCTGGGCCGCAACGGTTCTATTCATCTTGGTCGCCCGGCGGAAGAGATCACCCTGCGCGATATCTACCTTTCTGTCATCGAAGATAAAAAGCTGTGGGCGTCGCGCCCTGATGTACCGGCCCGCTGCGTGGTCAGCGCTAACGCCTGCTGGTACTTCAAGTCTATTTCCGAAGAGGCGGAACAGGCATCGCTGGATGTTTTAGCCCGTCATACCGTGGCAAGCGCGCTAGAAGAGGTCAAAAGAGCCGATACCAGCGGGTGCGATCCGGTGCCTGAACTTGATATTCCGTATAAAAAAGCGGATTAATGACCGTCTTATTACAAAAAAAACCGCCTTCATTGTGAAGGCGGTTTTTTATTATCTGCCACATCCTACGCGGGCAAAACGTCTTTTACCGGTTTACCGCGCGTCACGAATTTACGTAGCGTAACGTAAAACACCGGCGTCAGGAACAGACCAAACAAGGTCACGCCCAGCATACCGGCAAACACCGTGATCCCGGTAACGCCGCGAACCTCCGCCCCCGCGCCGTGGCCGAGGATCAGCGGAATGGTCCCGGCGATAAAGGCGATGGAGGTCATCACTATCGGACGTAGACGCAGGCGGCAGGCCTCCAGCGCGGCTTCCATAATCCCTTTCCCCTGCATTTCCAGCTCGCGGGCAAACTCCACGATAAGAATCGCGTTTTTACACGCCAGCCCCATCAGTACAACCAGCCCCACCTGCACGAAAACGTTGTTATCGCCGCCCGTCAGCCAAACGCCAAACAGCGCGGACAGCAGGGTCATCGGCACGATGAGGATCACCGCCAGCGGCAGCGTCCAGCTTTCATACAGCGCCGCCAGAACCAGGAACGCCAGCAGCACCGCGACCGGGAAGACGATCAGCGCCGTATTGCCCTGCGTCGCCTGCTGGAAGCTCAAGTCCGTCCATTCAATGTTCATGCCGTTGGGCAGGATCTGCTTAGACATTCCGTCCAGCTGCGCCATCGCCTGCGCGGAAGAGAGCACGCGCGGGTCGGCATCGCCAATCAGATCCGCCGCCGGGTAACCGTTGTAGCGGATCACCGGGTCCGGGCCGTAGGTGGTCGTGATATTCACCATACTGCCAATCGGCACCATTTCGCCCTGGCTATTACGGGTGCGCAAATTCGCGATGTCCTCCACGCTGTCGCGGAACTGGCCGTCGGCCTGCGCCATAACGCGCCAGGTGCGCCCGAACTGGTTAAAATCATTCACGTACGACGAGCCCAGATAGGTTTGCAGCGTACCGAAAAGATCGGTCAACGACACGCCCTGCGCTTTCGCCTTGTCGCGGTTAACCTTCACGTCCAGCTGCGGAACGTTAGCCTGATAGGTTGAGATCGGGAAGTGCATACCCGGCGTCTGCATAATCGCCCCGGACATGGTGTTTACCGCGTTTTGCAGCGCGCCATAGCCCAGACCGCCGCGATCCTGAATGTACAGGGAATAGCCCGATCCCTGACCCAGCCCTAAAATCGGCGGCGGCAGGATGGAGAAGCCAAAGCCTTCCTGAATTTGCGCGATTTTCGCGTTGATCTCCGCGTTTATTTCCGCCGCAGTATGTTTACGCTGGTCGAACGGCTTCAGGCCGAAGAAGACCGTCCCGGTATTCGGCGTGTTGGTGAACTGCAGTGCGTTCAGCCCCGGGAACGCGACCGCATAGTCCACGCCTTCGGTATTCATCCCGATTTCGCTCATCTTGCGGATCACCGCGTCGGTGCGCGCCAGCGACGAACCTTCCGGCATCTTCACGCCGCCAATCAGGTACAGCTTGTCCTGCGTCGGAATAAACCCGCCCGGAACGGTTTTAAACATCACGCCAGCGGCGCACAGCAGCAGCAGGTATACCGCAAACACCGCGCCGCGTCGGCCCAGCGTTTTGCCCACCAGCCCCTGGTAGCCGTTTGAGCTGCGGTGGAAAAAGCGGTTAAACGGACGGAAAATCCAGCCGAACAGGCGATCGATAAGCCGGGTCGGGAAATCCTTCGGCGCGCCGTGCGGCTTTAACAGCAGCGCCGCCAGCGCCGGAGAGAGCGTCAGCGAGTTGATGGCGGAGATGACCGTGGAAATCGCGATCGTCACCGCAAACTGCTTGTAGAACTGCCCGGTAACGCCGGAGAGAAACGCCATCGGCACAAACACCGCGCACAGCACCAGCGCAATGGCGATAATCGGCCCGGATACTTCGCGCATCGCCTGATGCGCCGCTGCAAGCGGGGCAAGCCCCTCCTCGATATTTCGCTCAACGTTCTCCACCACCACGATGGCATCGTCCACCACGATACCGATGGCTAATACCAGCCCGAACAAACTCAGCGTATTCAGCGAAAAGCCGAGCAGATAGAGAATGCTGAAGGTACCCACCACGGAAACCGGCACCGCGATCAGAGGAATAATCGACGCACGCCAGGTTTGCAGGAACAGGATCACCACCAGCACCACCAGCACCACCGCTTCCAGCAGCGTTTGCACCACCGCGCGGATGGAGTCGCGTACGAATACCGTCGGATCGTAAGGTGCCGCCCACTTCATATCGTCCGGGAATCGCGTGGACAGTTCATCCATTTTGGCGCGCACCGCGTTAGACAGATCAATGGCGTTCGCCCCCGGCGACTGGAAAATACCAATCCCGACCGCGTCTTTATTGTTCAGCTGGGAACGCAGCGCATAGCTGCCGGACCCCATTTCAATCCGCGCCACGTCGCGCAGGCGCACCACCGTACCGTCCTGCGTCGTTTTCAGGACAATATTGCCGAACTCTTCTTCGGTATGCAGACGCCCTTGGGCGTTAATGGAGATCAGGAAATCGCTCTCTTTCGGCAGCGGCTCGGCGCCGAGCTGCCCGGCAGAGACCTGCACGTTCTGCTCCTGCATCGCCGTGACCACGTCCGAGGCCGTCAGCCCGCGCGCCGCCACCTTGTTGGGATCCAGCCAGACGCGCATCGCGTATTCGCCCGAGCCGAAAATCTGGATCTGGCCAACGCCGGGCAGGCGCGCCAGCTCGTCCTTCACCTTCAGCGTGGCGTAGTTGCGCATATACAGCGAATCGTATTTGCCGTTAGGTGAAAACAGATGCACCACCAGCGTCAGCGTCGGGGACTGCTTCTGGGTCGTGATGCCCAAACGCCGCACGTCTTCCGGCAGACGCGCCTCGGCCTGTGCGACGCGGTTTTGCACCTGTACCTGCGCCTGATCCGGATCGGTACCCGGACGGAAGGTGACGGTGGTCACCAGCACGCCGTCAGAACCCGCGACGGACTTCATGTACATCATGTTCTCTACGCCGTTGATCGCCTCTTCCAGCGGCGTCGCCACGGTCTCGGCAATCACTTTCGGGTTGGCGCCCGGATACTCCGCGCGCACCTGCACGCTTGGCGGGACGACGTCAGGATATTCGCTCACCGGCAGCAGCGGGATGGCGATCAATCCGGTGATAAAAATCAGAATCGACAGTACGGCCGCAAAAATCGGCCTGTCGATGAAAAAACGGGAAAAGTCCATGGGTTGGATTCTCAGGTAAGGGATCAGTTGAGGGCGGCGCTGGCGTTCATGGCAACGGCTTTAGCGTTTACCGGCATGCCCGGCATAAACACTTTTTGTAAGCCATCGACGATGACTTTATCGCCAGGCTTCAACCCCTGCTGCACGATGCGTAAACCGTCAGCCAGACGCCCCGGCGTGATATCGCGGCGCTGCGCTTTCCCTTCTTTATCAACGATATAGACATACTTACGATCCTGATCGGTCAGCACCGCTTTGTCGTCAACCAGTGTGGCTTTGAATTCCGCGCTGCCCGGCAGGCGTACGCGGGCATACAGCCCCGGCGTGAACTGACGCTGGGCGTTGTCCAGCAGCGCACGCATGCGGATGGTGCCGGTACTCGGCGTTAGTTGATTGTCCAGAAAATCCACTTTTCCCTGATGGGGATAGCCCTCCTCGCCCGTAAGGCCAATCTCCACCGGCAGCGCCGTATGATGGCTGGACGCCCCCTGCCCACTGCGGGCCAGATTTTGGTAGTGAAGGTAGGTTGACTCATCCACGTCAAAGTAGACGTAAACCGTCTTCTGGGAGACCAGCGTGGTGAGTACGCTCGCGCTGTCGCCCGCGGTGACCAGATTACCGCTGGTGATCAACGCGCGGCTGGCGCGTCCATCAATCGGCGCGGTCACTTTGGTGAAATCCAGGTTAAGCTGGGCGGCGTCAACGGCTGCCTGCGCTGCGCGAATGTCGGCCTGCGCCTGAGTGGCTGCTGAACGGCGCTGCTCCCACTCCTCACGGGACACCACGTTGGTGTTGACCAGCTTATCGGTACGATTAGCTTCACTTCGCGCCAGACTGGCCTGCGTTTTGGCCCTCGCCAGCGTTGCCTGCGCCTGTTCCAGGGCGGCGCGATAGGTTCTGTCGTCGATAGTGAACAGCACTTCGCCCTTTTTCACCTCCTGGCCGTCTGTGTAATTCACTTTATCAATGTAGCCAGAGACGCGGGGACGAAGCTGAACGCTTTCCACCGCTTCGATCCGCCCGTTAAAGCTGTCCCACTGGCTAATGGATTTTACGACCACGTCAGCGGCGCTGACGTCGGGCGCGGGTGGCGCGGCGTTTTGCGCGACGCTGTCATCACACCCGGCGAGCGCCAGGGAGAGTATCACCGCCCCCAGCGCGTTCAGATGAAAGTTACCCCAGGTTTTTTGCAGGCTCATTATTTTTATTCCGGTAATTGTAGCCGCCGGGCAAGACGCAGCGAGAGACGCCGCGCCACTTCCTTTGTCCGGGCAGGCTTAAGGCCATTTGTGCCGTTCATCGCCACAAAACTGTAACAGTTGCGAATACACTATCGCGGCGATTGTAGGAAGGCGCTTAATTAAGTGCAAGAATAATTGTTGCACTTTATGTGCTATTTGAGGCAACCGAAAAAGCCCTGTTTCGGCCAGGGAATTAAATGCAACAATAAAACTTGCAATTAACGTCAAACCAGGCCAACTTTAAATGCAACGGACAAAGATGCTTTTTATTTTCTGCGTGGGGGTAACACCATGAACACTGGCGCATTTATGCACGATTTGCTCGACTGGATTGATAACAACCTGGATAGCCGTCTGGATATTGAAACCGTTTCAAGACGCTCCGGCTACTCGAAATGGCACCTCCAGCGCCTGTTCAAAGAACATACGGGATATCCCCTCGCCGGGTATATTCGCGTACAAAAGCTGCAAAAATCGGTTGAGCGTCTTAGCCGCAGCGATGAACCGATTTTGAACGTAGCGATTGCGCTGGGCTTTGACTCTCAGCAGTCCTTCAACCGTAGCTTCAAGCGTCAGTATGGTCAGGCTCCCGGCGCATGGCGCCGAAGTGTCGGCACCATGGAAGCGGATAAAGCCATTATCCGCACGGGTACGCATTAAAGAATGGGCATTATCCGCGAAGCCACGGGGTTATCGTGAGCCCGGTGAGCAGCCCTTCGGGGCTCAGTAATCGGGTAACGGTTTGACCCCACGGCTCTGTACGGTTGTCCACCAACACGCGATATCCCTTCTCTTTAAGGAGGGTCGTAGCGGAATGAAGCTCCTGTACCTCATATTCGATCCACCCCTGCGGTATCGGGTATTCAACAGGCCACAGGTCGGTCCCGAAACAGGAACCCGATGCCTGCGACAGGGGCCAGACCGCAAAATGCTTAACGCCGTCCAGCTGCCCCTCTTCTGCCGTAAGGTAATCACAATTACCCTCCATTGGCTTAAGCGGCAACCCAAGCGTGTGCACATAAAATTCGGCGCTGGACTCGGTATTTTGCGAAATGGGCCCAAACCCAGCGATAAACAGAACGTCAATTCCCGGTAAATTTTGCAACATCCATCGTCCCTCATTGCCTGAAAATGAATCGTACTTATACTACTAACGCCATCTCCCCGTCTAATGGTGAACGCCAGCAAAACGGTGGGCATATTTAGCGTTTGTAGCGGCCTGAATTAATTGCCTGCCGTTCAGCCATCCGGGTGTTTAAATGGTTAAAATAAAATAATATTTACGTTGCGGAAAAAAATATTCTGTGTCTTAATAGCGTCATCGGTTTGGAAAACAGACCTTATGAAAGCAGTTTTAGTAAAGCAGTCCTCATTTCAAGTGCTATCCTTAGATATCCCTTCTTCATGAGCCTTCTCCTAAGTGCCAAATAAGTCACTCTCACTACAGGCCATCATCGCCGCACTATGTGGCTCATCAATTAAGGAATTATCTATGTCTAATAAAATGACTGGTTTAGTAAAATGGTTCAACGCAGATAAAGGTTTTGGCTTTATCACTCCTGACGACGGCAGCAAAGATGTATTCGTGCATTTCTCTGCAATCCAGGGCGATAACTTCAAAACTCTGGACGAAGGCCAGAAAGTGTCCTTCACCATTGAAAATGGCGCTAAAGGCCCCGCGGCCGGTAACGTCACAGCACTGTAATAGGTGCTCTTTATCAGTGGCGCTTGCGATAGCGATGACGGCCTTGGCCCGAGCAGTTAAATGCTACTGATAATAAAAAGAACCCGCCCCGTGCGGGTTTTTTATTTATACTTTCTGACGTCTTAATCTCGACAAATATTGTTAAAAAAAATAAGTAATTATCATTTTAAACGTGTATTGTTGTTGTCCCCTTTTAGCAGGAGCGCCCTATGTCAGTACGTAAAAAAACACAAACTCATCGTAATTATTTAGTGAAATGCGCATGTCCAAACTGTGCAAAAGATTCAGAACACAGCTTTAGCCGCGTCCAGAAAGGCGCTCAACTTGTCTGTCCGTTTTGCAGCACCCTCTTTAAATCCTCTAAATGAATGAAGGCGTGTTCCTGACATTCTATTTTTCCCTGAATTAAAGCTATATTTTCAGCGTATCGATCACCACCCTCAGGGCGGGCGACACGTTGCGGTGCGGATAATAAAGGAACATCCCGTCCATACGCAGGCTGTAACGCTGCAAAACCCGAATAAGCGTTCCGCGCTCTAAATCGTCCGTCACCAGCTCAACCGGCACATAGGCCAGCCCAAGCCCCAACCGGGCGGCCTCGGCTTCCATATAGCTGTCCGACAGCCCCCACTGGCCTTCTGGTCGATGTGTGACGGTCTTCCCCTCCTGAACCAGCTCCCAATGATAGCGGCTACCGTCGGCGAACTGGTAGGCAATACAGGGATGCGCCGCTAAATCCGCTGGCATCTGGGGGAAACCGTAGCGTCGAAAGTGTTCCGGGGTACCAACTACGGCCATTTCCATATCGGGGGTGATGCGCACGGCAATCATTCCCTGCCCTACCTCCGGCCCCAGCCGAATCCCCGCGTCGAAGCGCTCGGCGATGATGTCCACGAAGCGGCTTTCATTTATCAGCTCCAGTCGAATGTCCGGGTAGCGTTGCTTAAACATCGCGAGCTTCGGCAGCAGGCATTTATCAATGGCATGCTGGCTGGCATTGATGCGCACCGTGCCGCATGGCGTCTGGCGATAGTGTGCCAGCGTCGCGAGACCGCTATCCAGCGCATCAAACGCAGACTCGGCGGTTTGATAGAGCTGCTCTCCTGCGTGGGTCAGCGACAATTTTCGCGTAGTGCGCACCAGAAGCTGCACGCCAAGGCGCTCTTCGAGTTCACGCACCGAACGGCTGATACCGGACTGTGCCAGCCCGAGTCGCTGCGCGGCTGCCGTAAAACTTCCCTCACGCACCACCTGCATAAACAGATAAAGCTCATTGTAGTTTTCCCGCTTCGCCATTTCGCCCCCATTTATACCAATATGGTATGAATTTTAGCATTTACCCGCCTCTAATCAGCACTATTTTTGCTAATTATAATGGTCGCATCACAACAACACGCGGTAACGCTGATGAAAACATTCACCCAAAAACTAACCGTGGCGATGCTGCTATGCGCATCATTAAGTGGAGTAACGACAATGAGTTATGCAGAAACCACCAACCCAAACGCACCTGTTTCGATGGTGAGCACGTGGGATAAAACCTTCGCCGAAAGTGACAAAGTCGATCACCGCAAGGTGTCCTTCCCGAACCGATACGGCATCACCCTGGTGGGAGATCTTTATCTTCCTAAAGATCGTGGCGACAACAAGCTGGCTGCCATTGCCGTTAGCGGTCCGTTTGGAGCAGTTAAGGAGCAGTCGAGCGGTCTGTACGCGCAAACGATGGCTGAACAAGGTTTTGTGACGCTGGCATTTGACCCATCCTATACGGGCGAAAGCGGCGGCCAGCCGCGCAACGTCGCGTCTCCGGATATCAACACCGAAGACTTCAGTGCGGCGGTGGATTTCCTGGGTTTACAGAAAGAGGTTGATCGTAACCGAATTGGTATTCTTGGCATCTGCGGCTGGGGCGGTATGGCGCTGAATGCGGCCTCCATGGATACCCGCGTGAAAGCGGTCGCCACCAGCGTGATGTATGACATGAGCCGGGCGATGGGCCACGGCGTGGGCGACGGGAAAGATCGTTATTCAGCGGCAGATCGCCGGGCCGTTCTGCAGTATCTGAACGCACAGCGCTGGAAAGATGCTGAGAACGGGACCTTCGCGCACGGCGGCCATGATATTTATGTCGATGAGAACGGCAAGGTGACGGCGGCTGAACGTATTCTGCCAGAGACGCTGCCAGCAGACCCGCATCCGGTACTGAAGGAGTTCTACGACTACTACCGCATGCCGCGCGGGTTCCACGCGCGCTCCGTCAACTCCACTGGAGCCTGGACTGCCACCATGCCGCTGTCGTTCATGAATATGCCGCTGCTGAGCTACGCCGGTGAAATTACTATCCCGACGCTTATCGTCACCGGTGAAAAGGCACACTCCCGCTACTTTGCGGAAGATGCGTTTAAAGCGGTCGGTAGTAAGCAGAAGGAACTGGTGATTGTTCCGGGCGCGAACCATGTCGACCTCTATGACAATGCTGCCGGGAAGATCCCGTTCGGCCAGTTTGAGCAGTTCTTCAAAACCAGCCTGAAATAACCCTCTCCGCCGCCCGTATTGAGCGGGCGGCCCTTCGTGAAAGATGACTATGTCCACTCTGAACCCTACCACCTCACAGAATGAGGAACGCGCGCACTGGGGCGGTATTTTTGCCATGACCCTGTGCGTATTCGTCCTGATTGCTTCGGAATTTATGCCCGTCAGCCTGCTTACCCCTCTTGCCAGAGATCTGGGCGTTACGGAGGGGCTCGCTGGCCAGGGGATCGCCATCTCCGGCGCGCTGGCGGTTCTGACCAGCCTCTTCCTTTCCCGGCTTGCCGGGAATATGAACCGCAAACACCTTCTGCTGGGAATGACGCTCCTGATGGCGCTCTCGGGGATGATTATCGCTTTCGCCTCAAACTTTCTGGTTTACATGACTGGCCGCGCGCTGATCGGTATCGCTATAGGCGGGTTCTGGTCCATGTCTGCCGCAACGGCAATTCGCCTTGTTCCTCAGCATCAGGTATCGCGCGCGCTGGCGATATTCAACGGGGGGAATGCGCTGGCGACGGTGGTCGCTGCTCCGCTCGGGAGTTATCTCGGCGCCACCATTGGCTGGCGCGGCGCCTTCCTGTGCCTCGTTCCCGTGGCGATAGTCGCGTTCATCTGGCAGTGTTTTAGCCTGCCGGGTATGAAAGGGAATCAGTACGATGCCTCGCGTGGAAGCATTTTTCGTTTGTTCCGTCAGCGAGCGGTCTCTGTAGGTCTGCTGGCATGCAGCCTGTTCTTTATGGGACAGTTTGCGCTCTTTACCTATGTGCGGCCGTTTCTTGAAACCGTCACGCAGGTCAGTCCCTCTGGCTTATCGCTGATTTTACTCACCATCGGCGTCGCAGGTTTTGTTGGCACACTGCTCGTTGCCATGGTTCTGAACGCGGCGTTTTACCAGACGTTAATCGCCATTCCCCTGCTGATGGCCGTCATTGCAGGCGTGTTGATACTGACCGGTCACAGCGTGTGGATCGTTGCCCTGCTGTTAGGCTTCTGGGGGATGCTGGCGACGGCAGCACCCACGGGATGGTGGACATGGATTGCGCGAACGCTGCCGCAAGATGCCGAAGCCGGTGGCGGGTTAATGGTCGCCGTGATCCAACTTTCTATTGCGCTAGGTTCAACGGCAGGCGGTATGGTGTTCGATCATAGCGGCTGGCAGAGCACGTTTGCATTGAGCGGAATTTTGCTCCTGGGCGCGGTTGTGTTGACGCTTCTGCTTTCGCGTCTTCATAAATCACTCGCCGGATGATTTGTTGACGCGTTTCTTCACCGCTGGTGTATTGTTTTTAAACGATTCATCACTTTGAAGAGAAGCGGCGACATGATTAACATTCTCGGCAAAACCACCTCGATTAACGTTCGAAAAGTGCTCTGGACCTGCGAAGAAGCAGGTCTTGATTATCTTCAGGAAGACTACGGCAGCGGTTTTGCCTCTACGGAAACGGACGCATTCCGCGCGCTGAACCCGAACGCCATGGTGCCCGTGCTGATTGACGGTGATTTTGTGCTGTGGGAGTCCAACGCCATCTGCCGCTATCTGGCGCGCAAGGCTGGACGTCACGATCTGCTTCCGGCCGAGCCGCAGGCCTGCGCCAACGTCGAGCGCTGGATGGACTGGCAGGCTTCAGAATTCAATAACGCCTGGCGCTACGTCTTTCCGGCGCTGGGACGTAAAAACCCGGACTTTAACGATCCGGCGCGCATTGCGGCGGGAATAAAAGAGTGGAACCACTGCATCACCATTCTTGAAAACCAGCTGCAGCGCACCGGTGCCTTTGCAGCGGGCGAAACGTTTACCCTTGCGGATGTCGTGCTTGGGCTGTCGGTGAACCGCTGGAAAATGACGCCGTTTGATAAGCCCGACGTGCCTGCGCTTGAGGCCTGGTTTGAACGTCTTAACCAGCGCCCTGCGTTTTTGCGTCACGGAAATAACGGCATGATGTAAACCCCATTTTCAGCAAGGACAATTTATTTAATTACTTAACCCTGAACGTCGTCTGAGGGAATAATAATTAAGCCATATCCTGGACAGCCCGTTGCACCGCTTTGCTAGCCTGACTATTCAGGCAACGCTCAACCCGGAGGTATTCTTGCTGATTAGACTCAAGAAAGAACGCACGCATAGGGAGGATCGCCGACTTGCTCTCTGGCTGGCGACCTCGGCAGGTTTGCTGAACGCCATCGCCCTCGGGGCATTTGGTTTTTTCCCCTCACACATGACCGGCAACACCTCACAGTTATCCAGCGAAGTTTCCTCCACCGATCTGAGCGATATTATTTTCTTCGGCTCGATTATTCTCTCCTTTGTCGCAGGCGCCATCATTGCGCGCACGATCGTGATATGGGGCATTATCCATAACGTCCGGCTGGTTTTTTGCCAGATCCTGTTTGTCGAAGGGATATTGCTGACCGGCGTCTCCGTCTACGAAATGTTTTTTCATTCCCTCACGAGCAACCGCGAGATTATTCTTTTTCTGTGCGGCCTGATGGGCATCCACAACTCCACCTCTACGCAGCTTTCCGGCGGGCGGGTGAGATCGACGCACATTACCGGCACGCTGACGGACGCGGGGATCTCCCTGGCCTCCGTCCTGGTGGCGATGCTTCGCAGGGATTATTCCAAAGATACGGCGGCACAAAAAAGTCAGCTGAAAACCCACTTAACGACCCTTTTCTCGTTTATTACGGGCGGTATCGCGGGGCTGCTGCTGTTCAGGTGGATCGGGTTTAATTCCATGCTGGCGATCGGGCTGATGCTTGCCGTGGTCGCTATCGTTTCAATTATCACCGTCTCAACGCGGGTTCGACGGGTGCGTGCCGCCGCCTGAATGTTGCCTGTCGTTATCCTAAGCGGAAAACAGGTCGACGCGGTGCCGCACGTCCAGGGGACGGCCTCTTGTTTGTGACAACGTCACTGCGCATTTTCGTTTTTAAGACTATTCTGCCCGTGCCGCGCTCCGCCCTTATGCCATAAGGGCTGGCATAAGGTTCTCACTAATTTCATAGGGTTACTGATTTCCCCCCTTCGCTGGTACCCTTCCCAAACGCTTGCTATAGCTAAGTGACCCCCTGCCAAAACATGGCATAACAACAGGCAACCGGTGGTTGCTATAACGCATGCGCACAGGGAGACACACCGCAATGCACCCATTACTCAAACGCTCGCTGCTTTTTGTCGGCGCGATTATCGTGGTTCTGGCTCTCCTGACCTGGGGAATTGGGCTTGAGACGATCAAAGCGCGTCAGGTTGACCTGATTTACCTCGGGCAGCAGCACTTAATCCTGGTTTTCTCATCCATGTTTTTTGCCCTGCTGGTCGGTATTCCCAGCGGCATTCTGCTCAGCCGCCCGGCTGCGCGGGGTATCGCAGAATACGTGATGCAGATCTTTAACGTTGGCAACACCCTGCCGCCGCTGGCCGTTCTGGCACTGGCGATGGTCGTGATTGGCATCGGTGATACGCCCGCCATCATCGCCCTGTTCCTCGCTTCGCTGCTGCCGATTGTGCGCAATACCTATGCGGGACTGTGCTCGGTGCCAGCCTCGCTGCTGGAAGCGGCTAACGGTATCGGCATGACCAAATGGCAGCGCCTGCGTCAGGTAGAGATTCCCAACGCCTGGCCGGTGATGCTCTCGGGCATTCGCATCGCCACCGCCATCAATGTGGGTACGGCGCCGCTGGCGTTCCTGATCGGCGCCAGCAGCTACGGCGAGCTGATTTTCCCCGGCATTTACCTGAACGACTTCCCGACGCTGATCCTCGGCGCGGCGGCCACCGCCCTGTTCGCCCTGATCCTCGATACCCTGCTGGCTGCGCTGGGTCGCGTGATGAGTCCGCATCTCGCTCGATAACTATAACAAGGAGCTTTTATGAGACTGTTTTCCGGCCTGACGGCCTTCTGTGCCGCGGCGCTTTTCACCAGCCAGACGCTCGCTGCCCCGCTGATTCTGGCAACCAAGAGCTTTACCGAGCAGCACATCCTTTCGGCAATGACCGTGCAGTACCTGCAGAAGAAAGGCTTTCAGGTACAGCCCCAGACCAATATCGCGACGGTGATCTCCCGCAACGCAATGATCAACACACAGATTGATATGACGTGGGAATATACCGGCACCTCGCTGATCATCTTCAACCACATCAACAAACGCATGTCGCCGCAGGAGTCCTACGAGACGGTGAAGCGCCTGGACGCGAAGCACGGACTGGTATGGCTCAAACCCGCCGATATGAATAACACCTACGCTTTCGCCATGCAGCGCAAGCGCGCCGAGGCGGAACACATCAACACCATGTCCGAGATGGTGGCAAAGATTGAACAGGTTCGTAAAACCGATCCGGATAACAACTGGCTGCTGGGCTTAGACCTGGAGTTTGCCGGGCGAAGCGACGGCATGAAGCCGCTTCAGGCGGCGTACAAGATGGAACTGGATCGCCCGCAGATCCGCCAGATGGACCCCGGTCTGGTCTATAACGCCGTGCGCGACGGGTTCGTTGATGCCGGATTGATCTACACCACAGACGGCCGCGTGAAGGGTTTCGACCTCAAGGTGCTGGAAGACGACAAGGGCTTCTTCCCGAGCTACGCGGTGACGCCGGTGGTGCGTAAGGACACGCTGGAGGCAAACCCGGGTCTGGAAGAGGCGCTCAATACCCTTTCTGCCCAGCTTAACAACGACGTTATCACCGAACTGAACAAAAAGGTGGATATCGACCATCAGTCACCGCAGCAGGTCGCCCGTGATTTCCTGCGTAGCAAACAGTTGCTGTAGGAGGCGCTATGGAGACGATTCACTACATTCTGGACAACTGGGATTACCTCTTAACCCTGACGCTGCAGCACCTGTGGCTGGTGGCGCTGGCTGTAGGTTTAGCCATCATCATCGGCGTACCGCTGGGCATTCTGATTGTGCGCCACAAATGGCTGGCGACGCCGGTGCTGGGGGTTGCCACCATCGTGCTCACTATCCCGTCTATCGCCCTGTTTGGCCTGATGATCCCGCTGTTTTCGCTGATCGGTCAGGGTATAGGCGCCCTGCCCGCGATCACGGCGGTATTTCTGTACTCGCTGCTGCCGATTGTACGTAATACCCACACCGCGCTCGACAGCCTGCCGCCTGGCCTGCGCGAGGCCGGACGCGGTATCGGCATGACCTTCTGGCAGCGTCTGCGCTGGGTCGAAATTCCGATGGCGCTGCCGGTGATTTTCGGCGGTATTCGCACCGCCGTGGTGATGAACATCGGCGTGATGGCGATTGCCGCCGTGATCGGCGCGGGCGGCCTGGGCCTGCTGCTGCTTAACGGCATCGGCGGAAGCGATATTCGCATGTTGATTGCGGGCGCGCTGATGATCTGTCTTTTAGCGATTGTGCTCGACTGGTTGCTGCACCGTCTGCAGGTAGTACTGACTCCGAAGGGGATACGATAATGATAAAACTGGAAAACCTCACTAAACAATTTTCGCAGAAGCATGGTCAGACCTTTAAGGCCGTCGACAACGTTAACCTGAACGTGCCCGAAGGTGAAATGTGCGTCCTGCTCGGCCCGTCCGGCTGCGGCAAAACCACCACGCTGAAGATGATTAATCGCCTCATTACGCCAAGCAGCGGGACGATCCTGATTAACGGTGAAGACACCAGCGGCATGGACACCGTGACGTTGCGCCGCAACATCGGCTACGTTATCCAGCAGATTGGCCTGTTCCCGAACATGACCATCGAAGAGAACATTACCGTGGTACCGCGCATGCTGGGCTGGGATAAAGCGCGCTGTAAAACGCGCGCCGAAGAGCTAATGGACATGGTGGCGATGGACCCGCATAAGTTTCTGAATCGCTATCCGCGCGAGATGTCCGGCGGCCAGCAGCAGCGTATTGGCGTGATCCGCGCCCTGGCGGCGGATCCTCCGGTACTGCTGATGGATGAACCCTTTGGTGCGGTCGACCCGATCAACCGCGAGGTGATCCAGAACCAGTTTCTCGAGATGCAGCGCAAGCTGAAAAAGACGGTGATGCTGGTAAGCCACGATATTGATGAAGCGCTCAAGCTCGGCGACCGCATTGCGGTTTTCCGTCAGGGGAAAATCGTGCAGTGCGCCAGCCCGGATGAACTGCTGGCGAAACCGGCGAACGAGTTTGTCGGGTCGTTTGTGGGCCAGGACCGCACGCTGAAGCGCCTGCTGCTCGTCTCTGCTGGCGACGTAACGGACCAGCAGCCTACGATCACGGTGCGCGAATCGACTCCCCTGCCGGAGGCTTTTGCCATCATGGACGACAACGATATTCGCGCCATCACCGTGGTCGACGAGCACGGCAAGCCGCTGGGCTTTGTGAAGCGCCGCGAAGCGCGCCACGCCAGCGGTGCCTGCGCCGACATCCTGCATCCGTTCCGCATGACCGGTAAGGCGGAGGATAACCTGCGCGTGGTGCTCTCCCGCCTGTATGAGAGCAACACCAGCTGGATGCCGATTGTCGATGAGGACGGGCGCTACAACGGCGAAATTTCGCAGGATTACATTGCGGAGTATCTCAGCTCAGGCCGCACGCGCCGTGCGCTGAATATTCATAGCGAGAGCTAATGTCTACAGCCGGGTTATGCCCGGCTTTTTCGCACGCATACCTTTTGCTAACCCCGCGATTTGCCGCCACAATAGTGTATCTTCACCGTTTAATCGCGACCTCATGCAACGTCTTCACCCCTACCCCGACATCCGCGCGATGTTTCGCCGACTCCTGATTGCCACCGTTACCGGCGTGCTGGCCGCGCTGGCCGTTGCGGTATTTCGCCACAGCATGTACCTGCTGGAGTGGCTGTTTCTGAGTAACGACAGCGGCAGCCTGGTCAACGCCGCCGCCGCGTTATCACCCTGGCGACGCGCGCTGACCCCGGCGCTTGGCGGGCTGGCCGCAGGATTGCTGTTATGGGGCTGGCAGCGGCTGACCGCACAGCGCCCTCATGCGCCAACCGATTATATGGAAGCGCTGGAAACCGAAGACGGACGGTTCGATTATGGGGCGAGCCTGGTGAAATCCCTCGCCTCGCTGCTGGTGGTCGCCAGCGGTAGCGCCATCGGTCGTGAAGGGGCAATGATCCTGCTCGCTGCCCTGGCCGCCTCCTTTTTCGCCCGGCGCTTTACGCCGAAAGCTGAATGGAAACTCTGGATCGCCTGCGGAGCCGCCGCCGGGATGGCCAGCGCCTATCACGCGCCACTCGCAGGCAGCCTTTTCATCGCGGAAATATTGTTTGGCACGCTGATGCTGGCCTCCCTCGGCCCGGTGGTGATTGCCGCCGTGGTGGCGCTACTCACAACGCGCCTGCTCAGCCCGGGAGCCAGCACGCTTTATGATGTGCATCTTAGCGAGGTGCTTACAGCAACGGATTATTCGCTGATCGCGGGCGTCGGCCTGCTGGCAGGCGTATGCGGTCCACTGCTGATGTGGCTGATGAGCGCGAGCCACGCGCTTTTTCTGCGGCTCAAGCTCACGCCCCCGCTGCAGCTGGCGCTGGGGGGATTGATTGTCGGACTGCTGTCGCTCCTGACGCCGAAAGTCTGGGGCAATGGCTACAGCGTGGTACAGGCGTTTCTTATCGCGCCGCCGCTGCTGTCGGTGATTGCTGGCGTGTTTATCTGTAAATTACTGGCGGTGCTGGCGAGCAGCGGTTCAGGCGCGCCGGGCGGCGTATTTACCCCAACGCTGTTCGTGGGGATGGCGACAGGGATGCTCTTTGCGCAAATCGTCACGCTGTTTTTGCCGGGTTCGGAGACGGTGATTTTGCTGGGGCTGGCGGGAATGGCAACGCTGTTGGCCGCAACGACGCACGCGCCGATTATGTCGGCACTGATGGTGTGCGAAATGACCGGGCAGTATTTTTTACTGCCCGGCCTGCTGGTTGCCTGCGTAGTGGCCTCCGTTCTGTCGAGAACGTTACGCCACGACTCTATCTACGGGCAACACGCTGCCGAAGGCCGAGAGATCGATGTACTGCGATAATTCACGCTGCTCTGCGCGAGGCAGATAAGGCAGCTCGCCCACTAGCGGCCCTGGCAATTTTTTGCTCAGCACGTCGATAATTTCGGCGTAATGCGCAAGCCCAGGGTTAATGCGGTTAGCCACCCAGCCAATCAGCGGCAGGCCATCATTGGCAATGGCCTGCGCCGTTAACAGCGCATGGTTGATGCATCCTTCCTGAATGCCGACCACCATCACCACCGGCAGCTGCTCCTGTACCACCCACTCCGAGAGCGGACGTAAATCGTTCATCAGGCTACGCCAGCCGCCGGTGCCTTCGACCACAACGTGATCGACTTTCTCACTCAGGTTTAACAGTCCATCGGAGAGCAGGCTGTAGTTGATCAGGCCGCTGTGCGCCACGCTGCTTTCATCTTCGCTCAGCGCAATAGGATTGACGGCGTGGTAAGGCAGCTCCAGTGACGAAACGCTTTGCAGAACCAGGGCGTCTTTATTGCGCAGTCCCTCTGGCGTCTCTTTACTGCCTTTTGCGACCGGTTTGTACCCTGCAACACGTTTACCGTTTGCCGTCAGGGCCTGCAGCAACGCACGGGATACCACTGTCTTCCCGACGGAGGTATCAGTACCAGTAACAAAGAAACGCTTAAGCATGACTCATTCCACCTCTTGGGTATGCTTCGAAATATAAACCAAGTAAATAATTCAGTGGGGGAAGTCTACGGGAAGCGTGCGCTACCCGGCTTGAGATAGCGCAATATTTCTTACATCTAAGGAAAAGAGTTAACCCTGCAGTAAGCGAATCAGTAAGGAACCGTTATACATGGCATCTTTCACCAGCGCAGCACCGGCCATGGTGCCCTGGTTAGAAAATTGGGTACTTTCAACGACGATATTTTTGCTGTAGGCAGGCAGCGCCTGCTGGTTGATACAGGCGGAAATCGCGGGAAAGAGGATCTCTGCCGCCTGGCTCAGCGGTGAGCCGATCAGGATTTTCTGCGGATTGAAGAGATTCACCATGATGGCCAGAATGCGGCCTACGTTATTCCCCACGCCGGTAATAATGTCCTTCGCCAGCAAATCGCCCTGCCGCGCGGCGGTACAGAGCGCATCGACGGTGAGCGGTTGCCCGTGAAGCGAAGAGCTCATTGACTGGCTAAGCCGCACCTGCGCCAGCTCCAGCACGCTTTCAACGCTGGCGATGGTTTCCAGGCAGCCGTGGTTCCCGCAGTAGCAGCGCTTGCCGTAGGGATCGACCTGGGTATGCCCAATCTCGACCAGGCTGCTGCTTCCGGCATGCAGAAGACGCCCGTCGGTGATCACGCCCGCGCCAACGTTATGGTCGATAACGACCTGAATCACATCCCGCGCGCCGCGTGATGCGCCAAACAGCGCCTCCGCCATTGTCCAGGCGCTAATATCGTGCTGAATATAGACCGGCACCCCGGTATGGTTTTTCAGCACCTCGCCAAGCGGCATCTCTTTGACGTCTTCATAAAACGGCATGCGGTGCACAATGCCATTCTCGGTATCAATAATACCCGGCAGGGTGATGGCGATTGCGGTTAAGCGCTCAAGGCGCTGCTGGTGACGAATGAAGAACCGATCGATATGGGCGAGGATGGCATCAATAAGCGATTGTTCGCTTTTAAGCGGGAGCTCCAGCCGATCTTCCACCACCAGCTTGCTGCTGAGATCGCGCAGCGCCAGGAAGATCTCCCCCCGGCTAATCCGCATTGACAGGTAGTGCCAGGCCTCGGTTTCAACGACCAGCCCGACCGCTGGACGGCCACGGCTGCCCGGCTCCTGAATCTCCGTCTCCTGAACCAGATGGGCTTCCAGCATTTCGCGGACGATTTTGGTGATACTGGCGGGTGCCAGCTGTGCCAGGCGCGAAAGATCAATACGCGAAACCGGACCAAGCTGATCAATCAGGCGATAAACCGCGCCCGCGTTGGTCTGCTTAATCTGATCAATATGCCCTGGCTGACTATCAGCAACCACCTCGTACTCCCTTATTTTCGAGCTTCGAAATAAACTTTGGGCTATGGTGAAGCACTTCACTGGCCGTCGTCAAATATTTACTTAGCCATGTGATTTACCGCACATTTTTGCCCACATTTCCCTATAAATTCCGCCCTGTGGCGGCGGTGATAAGCTGCTGCCTGAAACGCCGTGCCGCGTGGCTCAGTTCACGATGTTTGGACCATACCAGCCACATCTCTGAAACGGCATCCGCTTCCGCGATGGCAACCCAGCGCATTTCGCGCAGCTGCACCCGCTTAAAGGAGGCCGGGAGAATTGAAACGCCCAGGCCTGCGGCCACCAGTCCAATAATGGTCATCGCCTCCCCGACCTCCTGAGTAATAACCGGGGCAAGATCGTAGCGGCGCATCAGGCCAAGAATATCATCATACAGGCCCGTTCCAACCTGCGGATCGAAAAAGACAAACGGCTCTTTGGCAAGTTCTGCCAGCGTAACGGCAGGCTTCGACGCCAGCGGGTGGTCTTGCGGGATCATCGCCATCAGCGGTTCGCGAAGAATCACCTGCCACACCAGCGTATCCGGCAGCTGGGTATTGCGCATCAGCCCCAGATCCAGCGCGCCTTCATTGAGCGGCGCAATCTGCTCGCGGGTATTAATTTCGCGCGTCTGAATATGCACGTCCGGAAAATGTCGACGAAACGACGAGAGCGTTGCGGACACGGCGCTGATAAAAGGTGCAGAGGAGGTAAACCCAATGCGCAACTCCCCCGCCTCCCCCAGATAGAGCCGCTCGGCGCGCGCGGCAGCATCATCGACCATGCTCAGAATTTGCCTGCTGTCCGCCAAAAACTGTTTCCCCGCCGCCGTCAGGCTTACGCTGCGGTTGGTGCGTGCCAAAAGACGTGCCCCAACCTGCTGCTCCAGGATCTGAATCTGTTGGCTCAGCGGCGGCTGGGAAATGTTCAGCCGCGCCGCAGCGCGCCCAAAATGCAGCTCCTCGGCGACGGCGACAAAATAGCGAAGGTGACGCAGCTCGATATTCATATTTTATAAGTATCATTTGAGATTATTAATATATTAGACAGAATATTTACATTTTCCTACCCTGATCCTGTGGTCATACCCGTCACCAGAAATCACGGGGATGTTTAAGCAAGGAACATGTGTGAGTCGTACAACTACTATTGATATCGATCCGGCAAGCGATATTGATGATTTATCTGCAGCACAGCCGGTTCAGTTCATTAAGCGCGGTACACCTCAATTTATGCGCGTTACGCTGGCGCTCTTTTCATCGGGGCTGGCAACCTTTGCCCTGCTCTATTGCGTTCAGCCGATCCTGCCCGTCCTGTCCCATGAATTTGGCGTGTCGCCCGCCAGCAGCAGTATTTCACTCTCCATTTCGACCGGGATGCTGGCGGTTGGGCTGCTATTCACCGGGCCGCTTTCCGACGCGATTGGCCGCAAGCAGGTGATGGTCACCGCACTGATGCTGGCGTCGGTGTGTACGTTGCTCTCCACCATGATGACCAGCTGGCACGGCATACTGGTGATGCGCGCGCTGATTGGCCTGTCGCTGAGCGGCGTGGCGGCGGTTGGAATGACCTATCTCAGCGAAGAGATCCACCCGAGCTTTGTCGCCTTCTCGATGGGGCTGTACATCAGCGGAAACTCGATCGGCGGAATGAGCGGACGTCTGCTCAGCGGGGTGTTTACCGATTTCTTTAACTGGCGAATTGCGGTGGCCGTAATTGGCTGTTTTGCGCTCGCTTCGGCGCTGATGTTCTGGAAAATTCTGCCGGATTCACGCCATTTTCGCCCCACGTCCCTGCGCCCGAAAACGCTGTTTATTAACTTCCGCCTGCACTGGCGTGATAAAGGGCTGCCGCGGCTGTTCCTGACCGGTTTTCTGCTGATGGGCTCGTTCGTGACGCTGTTTAACTATATTGGCTATCGCCTGATGCTTTCCCCGTGGCATCTGAGCCAGGCGGTGGTCGGCCTGCTTTCCGTGGCGTACCTCACGGGCACCTGGAGCTCGCCGAAGGCCGGGGCGATGACCGCACGCTATGGACGCGGCCCGGTCATGCTGGTTTCAACAGGCGTAATGCTGGTCGGCCTGCTGATGACGCTCTTCTCCTCCCTGTGGCTGATTTTTGCAGGAATGCTGCTTTTCTCTGCGGGCTTTTTTGCCGCCCACTCGGTCGCCAGCAGCTGGATCGGCCCGCGCGCGCGCCGCGCCAAAGGCCAGGCGTCCTCGCTGTATCTGTTCAGCTATTACCTGGGCTCCAGCATCGCCGGGACCCTCGGCGGCGTGTTCTGGCATAACTACGGCTGGAACGGCGTGGGCGGATTTATCGCCCTGATGCTGTGCGCAGCGCTGCTGGTCGGGGCAAGTTTGCATAAACGTCTGCATTAACATTCTGTGGCCTTCGTGTTTAAATCGAGCCGATGCTATTTTTTGTCATCGGCTGATTCAGACACGAGGACTTCATGAAGAACAATAACTACCAGCAACTCACCCGCACCTTCCAGCGCCTCTCCCGCTTCTCGCACCTCACCTCCATCGCCAGCTGGGACATGTTTACGATGATGCCGCCGGGCGGCAGCGCCGCGCGCGGCGAAGCATTGGCCGAGATGAGCGTGCTGCAGCACCAGATCCTGACCGATAAAAAAGTGGGCGACTGGCTGGCCGCCGCGGCAAGCGAAGATCTGAATGACGTCGAACAGGCCAACCTGCGTGAAATGACGCGTCATTATCAACAAGCAACACTGCTGCCCGAATCGCTGGTGGAAGCCAAATCGCTGGCGGGCAGCAAGTGCGAACACGCCTGGCGCACCCAGCGCCCGGCCAACGACTGGCAGGGTTTTTCCGCCAATCTGAAAGAGGTGGTAAAACTCAGCCGCGAAGAGGCTCGCCTGCGCGCCGAGGCCAAAGGCTGCACGCCCTACGACGCGCTGCTGGATATCTTCGAGCCGGACATGACCAGCGCCCGCCTCGACGTGCTGTTTGGCGACATGAAGTCCTGGCTGCCGGACCTGCTGGCCAAGGTGGTGGATAAGCAGGCCCAGCAGTCCTTCGTTCCGCCGCAGGGCCCCTTCCCGACCGCCACGCAGCGCGAGCTGGGACTGGAAGCCATGAAGATGCTCGGCTTCGATTTTAACGGCGGGCGCCTGGACGTCAGCGCGCATCCGTTCTGCGGCGGCGTGCCGGAAGATGTACGCATCACCACCCGCTATGACGAAGAAGAGCTGCTCAGCGCGCTCTTTGGCGTCGTCCACGAAACCGGGCATGCGCGCTACGAGCAAAACCTGCCGCGCGCCTGGGCCGGTCAGCCCGTCGCGCTGGCGCGCTCAACGGCCATCCACGAATCCCAGAGCCTGTTCTTTGAAATGCAGCTGGGCCGCAGCGACGCGTTCCTGAAGCATCTGCTTCCTGCCGTTCATGCCCGTTTCGGCAGCCAGGCGGCGTTCAGCGAGGAGAACTTTATCGCCTGGAACCAGCGCGTAAAACCGGGCTACATCCGCGTTGATGCCGACGAAGTGAGCTACCCGGCCCACGTTGTCCTGCGCTATGAAATCGAACGTGCGCTGATTAACGGCGAAATTGAAGTCGACGATATTCCGGCGCTGTGGGATGAGAAAATGCAGGCCTGGCTGGGGCTGTCTACCAAAGACAACTACCGCAACGGCTGTATGCAGGACATCCACTGGACCGACGGCGGCTTTGGCTACTTCCCGTCATATACGCTGGGCGCGATGTACGCCGCGCAGCTGTTCCACGCGGCCAAAACCGCGCTGCCGGGGCTGCAGGATGCGATCGCTGGCGGTGATTTCTCCGCGCTCTTTGACTGGCTGCGCCAGAACATCTGGCAGCACGGCAGCCGTTTCAGCACTTCGCAACTGATAGCCCAGGCAACGGGCGAAGATCTGAACATCCGCTATTTCCGCGAGCACCTTACCGCCCGCTATCTGTAACCTGCACCGCCGGGGGAAACCCCGGCGTTGTACATATGGTTACACGCCGATACCAATCACTCACGGAAACCCCGAGTTTACAGGGATATAGTTCTTTCAACGGCCCCGCAGTGGGGTTAAATGAAAAACCAAATTCGAGGGTATGAGAATGAAAAAAGTATTAGCTCTGGTTGTTGCCGCTGCTATGGGTCTGTCTTCTGCTGCGTTTGCTGCTGAAACCACCGCGACCGCAACGCCTGCTGCTGCGCCAGCGGCAACCACCACCGCTGCGCCAGCCAAAGCGGTTCATCACAAGAAACACCATAAAGCGGCAAAACCTGCTGCAGAACAGAAAGCGCAGGCGGCTAAAAAGCACCACAAAAAAGCAGCCAAACCCGCTGTAGAGCAGAAAGCGCAGGCTGCTAAAAAGCACCACAAAAAAGCAACCAAACCTGCAGTAGAGCAGAAAGCGCAGGCTGCTAAAAAGCATCACAAAAAAGCAGTAAAACACGAAGCTGCTAAACCAGCTGCACAGCCAGCTGCGTAAGAGTACACGCTTAACCGTGCCCTTCGGGGCACGTTGGTAAACCGGCGCTGAACCTTCCAGTTCCGCGCCGTTTTTTTATCCGGAGGGCGTATGCTGCGACGCTATCGGTTTGAGTTCATTCTTATCGTGCTTATTTTATGCGCGCTCATCGCAAGCCATTTTTATCTTTCCTGATCGTAGTACGCTGATTTTACTCCCACTTTCACGCGGTCCCGTCTATAGTAATTTCATAGGGTTCACTTTTAATAATCATAATTACCCCCACCAGAGTGTGATATGCGTAAATCTGTTGTGCTGTTACTGGGAACGTTCAGTCTTTTTTGTGGATTTTCACATGCGGATGATGGCGATGATGACGCCATTAGCGCCAAAGACGTTAAGACGCTGTTTTTTGGTCACGATGACCGTACGCGCGTCGCCGATCCGACTCAGGCTCCCTGGGATGCCATCGGACAGCTGGAAACCGCCAGCGGCAACCTCTGCACCGCAACCTTAATTACCCCACAGCTTGCGCTGACGGCAGGCCACTGTCTGTTAACGCCCCCGAACGGAAAGCCGGATAAAGCCGTTGCTTTACGCTTTGTGTCGCAAAAAGGGCTGTGGCGCTATGAAATTCATGGGATTGAAGGCCGGGTTGACCCTTCTCTTGGCAAACGCCTCAAGCCAGACGGTGACGGCTGGATCGTACCGCCATCAGCAGCATCCTGGGATTTTGGCCTCATCATTTTACGCTATCCGCCGTCAGGCATTACGCCTCTGCCATTGTTCGACGGGGATAAGGCCGCCCTGACCGCCGCGCTGAAAGCTGCCGATCGCAAAGTGACGCAGTCGGGCTACCCGGTTGATCACCTGGATGCGCTTTACACCCACTCAGACTGCGTGGTCACGGGATGGGCGCAAAACAGCGTTCTTTCCCATCAGTGCGATACCTTACCGGGCGACAGCGGTTCGCCGCTGATGTTGAACACGCAGAACGGCTGGCAGTTAATCGGCGTTCAAAGCTCGGCCCCGGCGGCCAAAGACCGATGGCGTGCCGATAACAGAGCCTTGTCCGTCACCGGTTTTCGCGACAAGCTGGAGGCGCTGGCGCAGCAATGAGTCAGCACTGCCTGACCTGACGTAACGCTATTATTGCCTCAATCGGCATCGGCTGGCTGAACCAGAATCCCTGCAGCTGATCGCAGCCAGCCAGCCGCAGCAGTTTCATCTGTTTTTCGTTTTCCACGCCTTCCGCGACCACCGCCATACCCAGCGCGGTGGCAATCCGCACCGTACCGCTTACCAGCGCCGCGGCTTGTTCATCGTTATCCACCAGCCCGGCTAACGATTTATCGATCTTAATCGTGTCAAAATTAAACCGCCGTAGATAGCCGATACTCGAGTACCCGGTTCCAAAATCATCCAGCGCCACCGCCGTACCCAGCGCCTTCAGATTGGCTATCGCCGTGCGGGCTCGTTCAGGATTTTCCAGAACATAGGTTTCCGTCACCTCAAGCTGTAGCCTGTTGGCCGGGAAACGCGTTTTCTCCAGCACGTTTGCCACCTTGTCTTCAAATTCAGGATCGCGGAATTGCGCCGGGGAGATGTTAACGGACAGTTTTAATTCCCTGAACGGCTCAAGATCCTGACAGGCGCGATGGAGTACAAACTGGCCGAGCCTGTCGATCAACCCGCTGGTTTCGGCAATGGCGATGAAAGTATCCGGGCCAAGCTCCCCTTCAGGACGGCGCGGCCAGCGTACCAGCGCTTCCACGCTGGTCATTTTCTGGCTGCGCGCATCCACGATCGGCTGATACCAGACGTCAAATTCATCGCGCGCCAGCCCGCTTCGGATCTGATCCTCAATCGCCAGCTGGCGCTCACGGGCGCTGTTGAGCTCCGCATCGTACTGCGTGATACGCCCTTTTCCGGTTATTTTCGCGTGATACATGGCAATGTCGGCGCGCCGGAACAGCTCGGAACTGGTGCATTCGATCAACGTTCCGCTGGCAATCCCAATGCTGGCCCCAATATGAATGGTGCGCTGCCCAACGCGAATGGGTGATTTAAGGTACTCAAGGACCGATTCGGCAAATTCGGCAGCCAGCGCCTCCGCGCGATCGCCGCCAATGGTCATGGCAAATTCGTCGCCCCCCATTCGCGCCAGCATCCCGCCCGGCGGCACGCGCGCGCTCAGGTTTTTCGCAATCGCAACGATCAGATCATCGCCAACGCTGTGGCCATAGATGTCGTTCACATCCTTAAAGCCGTCGAGGTCGATAAACACCACGCTTTTCACGTCGATGTCGCCGCGTAAGCTGACCTGATCCAACGCTTCGATTAACGCACGTCGATTCGGCAGATGGCTGAGCCAGTCGGTTCGGGCGATGAGGCGCGCCTGGCTTTCCCCTCGTGCGAGCTTGTACAGCCCCACGCTGCTCACCAGTATAAACAGCAGGATCAGCGCCGCCGCCAGCACCACAATCTGCGTAATATCCGATGATGCAGCCCGGGCGGCCTGAGCGCCGGGAAGCCGCGGCTGCCAGTTGAGATAGCCCAGCAGCTCCCCTGCCGAGCTGTGCAGCGGCATACTCATGTCATTGATTTTGTCTGCGGTATAGTTGAGGTTATCAATCTGAAACGTTGCGCCCAGATCGGACACTATTTTGGCGTTCAGATGGCGGGTAATCACCAGATAACGGCGCGTATCATTGTTAACCTGCAATCGCCCAACCATTGGCCGAACTAAACCAATGCCCACGAAAGCAACGCCGTGCCGCGTTTGGGTGATCCCGGCATAGATATTTTTGTCGCTGGACAATGCGCGGCGGTGCTGGGCAATAATGGCTTTCAGGCCCTGACCAAAAAATTCGAGATCCGTCTCGGTAAACGGTTTGCTCTGAAACGATCCCCACAGCACGCTGAAATGTTCATCGAGAATAAAGGTGCCGTCGTAGAGATTATTGATTTTAAAACCGGCACCCCAGGTGTTGTACAACCACGTCGTATCGAGCGTAGGGCTATACACCTCCCGCACCGCGTCATCCCAGACGGCATTATCAATCACCAGCGAGGAGACGCGGTTGACCGAGGTCTGGATCGCCCCCTGCACGGAGAGCGCCGAGCGATGCTCATCTATTTCATTGGTTTTGGTGCTGATAAGGTGCAGCGAGAGGTAGAGCAGCGCCACGATGGAAATAATTAAGCCGATCCCCGCCATGAATATCATGGCAAACAGCGTTCTCGCCGTAGGAATATTGCGCCAGCTTAATGTGTAGACCATCCGCCATCCTCTTCAACGCTCTGCTGTTGTAAGCGTAATACAGGCAGCGAATTTCGCTGCCTGTAAATGATGGCAAGGCGTGGATTAGGCGAGTTTTATCATAATCATGCCGGCAAGCAGCAATAGTAGCCCTATCCAGCCTTTGTTATTTAAGCGCTGACCAAAAAGTACCCAGCCCGCCGCAAGGGTCGCGGCAATACCAAAACCGCCCCACAGCGCATAGGCTACGGAAAGATCGATACCTTTTACCGCCTGCGACAGGGCGCTAAACGCGCCCAGTACGGCGGCAATCGACAACAGGCCATACGCTTTACGGCGAAAGCCGTCGGAGAATTTAAGAAAAACGTTTGCCACAATTTCCATTACGATTGCCAAAGCCAGCCAGGCCGCGTGGATCCATTCAAACTGCTGCATGGGTACGCTCCTTCTGCTGTTTTGTCGGTTTACGCGTACCCGATTTAATCAGCACAATACCTGCCACCAGCGTCGTTAATCCGGCGATTTTCATGGTTGATAATGTTTCGTCAAATAACATGACGCTAAACAACGTAATCAACAAAATACCGATACCTTCCCACAGCGCGTAGGCCACACCCAGCGCAATCTTTTTCACGGCGAAAGAGAGGAAAATATAGGAAAGTGAAATCATCACCAGCATTAAAATAAAACCGGCGTTGCCATCACTGACGCTTGCCCATTTCATAGACAGCGTACCCGTAATTTCTGCAACGATAGCCAGAGCTAATAAAATCCAGTAAAACATGTTTTTCTCCTGCTTGAGAATATAATCCATCAGGGCTCGCTGCGGGCAGCAAACCAAAAAATAGGAAATCAGATCAGATAGCTAAGCGCGTAGCGCCAGCTCAGGCAGAAGACGTGACTATAGCGCGGTGCGCCAGTGTTGCTCACAAGACAGAAGGCAGAGGGAGGTTGAAAATACAGCGGTGTTATTTGAAAAGTACGTCCTGAACAAATTGTCCATAAAATTACAATTATCCGCGATCTTGCTTCTCGTCTTTGCGGATGAAAATTGTCCTCAGTAGTTGAACACGCCTGATTTGTACCATAAGCCAGGATTTTACTCAAAGTCTTTTCATTTCTTTACCCATTCTGTTTGATTTTGGTTAGTTTATTGGAACCGCTTTCGCATCTATTATAAATAAAACGATTATGCAGGAACCGCCATGTCAAAACCCATCATCACCCTGAACGGATTAAAAATTGTCATCATGCTCGGCATGCTGGTGATCATACTGACGGGCGTTCGTTTTGCCGCCGATATCATCGTGCCCTTCATCCTGGCGCTGTTTATCGCGGTGATCCTTAATCCGCTGGTGCAGCGGATGGTGCGGCTGCGCATTCCTCGGGTGCTGGCGATAACCGTCCTTATCAGCATCATCATCATCGCGATGGTGCTGCTGGTCGCGTATCTGGGGACCTCGCTGAATGAACTGGCACGCACCTTGCCAAAATACCGCTCGTCGCTGGCGATCCCGCTCCTGCAGCTGGAACCCTGGCTACAGCGGGCGGGGATCGAGGATTCGGTTGATGAGCTGCTAAAGTACATCGATCCGAACGCGGCCATGACCATCGTCACCAGCCTGCTGGCGCAGCTCTCTAATGCCATGACCTCTATCTTCCTGCTGTTTTTAACGGTGGTGTTTATGCTGCTTGAAGTGCCCCAGCTTCCCGCGAAGCTGCAGCAGATTATGGTGCGTCCGGTGGAAGGGATGGGGGCGATTCAGCGCGCGCTGGACAGCGTTTCCCGCTATCTGGTGCTGAAAACGGCCATCAGTCTGGTGACGGGATTAGTCGTCTGGGGCATGCTCGTTGCGCTGGATGTTCGCTTTGCGTTCGTCTGGGGCCTGCTGGCCTTTGCGCTCAACTATATTCCCAATATCGGCTCCGTGCTGGCGGCCATTCCGCCGATTCTGCAGGTGCTGGTGTTCAGTGGACTCTACGACGCCCTGGTGCTGCTGGCCGGCTATCTGGTCATTAACCTGGTGTTCGGCAACATTCTGGAACCCCGAATGATGGGCCGCGGGCTGGGGCTTTCCACGCTGGTGGTCTTTTTATCCCTGATTTTCTGGGGCTGGCTGCTCGGCCCGGTCGGGATGCTGCTCTCCGTTCCGCTGACCATCATCGTGAAGATTGGGCTTGAGCAGACCGCGGGCGGGCAAAGCATCGCGGTGCTGCTGAGCGATATGAGCCATAAATAGCAGGCGCTAAGCGTCCATCGACAGCATGGGCTTGCTCACGCGACCCGCTTCACGGTACGCGCCTAGCGCCCTCTGCCATTCCGTCAGGGGGTAGACCGTGGCGTCGCCGTGCTGGCTGGCGCGTAGCGCAGGCCAGATGTGATGGAACGCACTCTGCCACGCCTCCACGCTGAGGGCATCCAGATAGTTACGAATATGGAACCACGCCACGCGCGGCAGCGCCCGCTGCTGGCGGAACGTCTGCCCGGACAGCAGCCCATAGCAGATGAAAATCCCCGGCTCTGGCATGGTGCTGAGGATCGTCTCCGCCAGCGTGCCGCCCGTGGCGTCATACACCACGTCGGCGCGTGCGGCAGCGGCCCGCACCGCCTGCAGATCGTTTTGCGCAATCGGAGCAATGCCCAAGCGGGCTAACCGCTCCGCGTGGACGGGCGAACGATGAATTCCGTATACCGCTGCGGCCCCCGCCAGCCGCGCCCACTGCCCCAAAAGAATACCGCAGTCAGACCCCGCAGCCGTTAGCAGCACCTGCTTACCCTGCGGCGAATACCGCGTTAGCATCATCTGCGCCGCCAGCGGGTTGATGTACGCCCGCGCGGCCAGCCGGGAGTCAATATCATCCGGTACGGGGATCGCATACTCAGCCGGGCAATCGACCACGCGCTGCCAGGTTCCCTGCCCGCGTAGCGGTAACACGCGCTTGCCCAGCAGATGAGCAAAGGATTCGGGCGCCTGCTCGACGATGCCGACCCCTTCATATCCCGCCACCGCCGGTAGCGGCGTCCGATGACGATACGCGCCGGTGATGGGGATCAGATCGGAGGCGTTCACCGGTGAAAACAGCATGCGTACGCGCAGATCCCCCGGCTTTCGCAGAGCAGGCGCTGAGGCTTCCGCGCTCAGAACGGATTCTGGCTCGCCGAAGCGGCGATACCAGAGGGCCTGATTCATCATCTCCAGCCCATTTCCGGTGCAACATGCTTCAGTATTGACTCGATAACATGCGCGTTGTAGTCCACGCCGAGCTGATTCGGCACGGTCAGCAGCAGCGTATCCGCTTCAGCGATGGCTTCGTCCTGTTTCAATTGCGCAATCAACTTTTCTGGCTCCGCGGCGTAGCTACGGCCGAAAATCGCGCGGGTTTTCTCATCAAGAAAACCGACGCTGTCGCTGTCGTTCCGGCTCGAACCGAAATACATACGATCGCGATCGTCCATCAGGGCAAAAATGCTGCGGCTAACCGACACGCGCGGCTGACGGGCATGCCCCGCTTCCGCCCAGGCCTGTCGATAGGCGCGGATCTGTTTTGCCTGCTGGATGTGGAAAGGCTCACCCGTTTCATCGTCTTTCAGCGTTGAACTCTGCAGATTCATGCCCAGCTTTGCGGCCCATACGGCCGTCGCGTTCGACCCCGCGCCCCACCAGATACGCTCGCGCAGGCCTTCGGAATGCGGCTCAAGGCGCAGCAGGCCCGGCGGATTGGGGAACATTGGCTGCGGGTTAGGTTTTGCAAAACCTTCGCCGCGCAGCACGTCCAGCAGCACTTCGGTATGGCGGCGAGCCATGTCCGACTCGTTTTCGCCTTCCTGAGGGGCATACCCAAAATGCCGCCAGCCATCAATCACCTGTTCAGGGGAACCCCGGCTGATGCCGAGCTGCAAGCGCCCGCCGGAAATCAGATCCGCCGCCCCCGCATCTTCCGCCATATACATCGGGTTTTCATAGCGCATATCGATAACGCCGGTACCGATTTCGATACGTTTGGTTTTGGCGCCTATCGCGGCCAGCAGCGGGAACGGAGAACTCAGCTGCCGGGCGAAGTGGTGAACGCGGAAATAGGCCCCGTCTGCACCGAGTTCTTCAGCGGCCACGGCAAGATCGATGGACTGCAGCAGCGTGTCCGCTGCGGTTCGGGTGCCGGACTGTGGCGACGGCGTCCAGTGGCCGAACGATAAAAAGCCAATTTTTTTCATAGCGATAAATCCTGATGATGCTCTGGGTTTTCTCTACTTTACGCCTTAGCGCACGAGAATAAATGCCGTTTATTTCACTGAATACGTCAAATTAATTGATGGAATCGCGACGTATTATTCCGTGCGAGCCACCAGGTTAAGATAGGCGTTTACCGCGGCGCCCGGCTCCTGCCTGCGGCTAATGAGCAGCAGATTGGCGGTTAAATCCGGTTCATTCAAAGGCCGATATACCAGGCCCGGGATATGAACCTGCCGCAAAGGCGCCGGGATCAGCGCAAGCCCTAACCCGGTCGCCGCCATCGCCAGAATGCTGAGCGTACTGCCGGAGCGGTACGCGACATGGCACTGCTCCCCAAGCTTCCGGGTAAGCGTGATAAACAGATGTTCATGCGCGTCGTGAGCGTCATAAAGCACAAGCGGAAGCCCTGCCAGCATGTCGAGGGTTACGTTTTCATGCTGCGTAAGCGCATGATCGTCCGTCATCGCCACCAAAATGTCCCAGTCTCCGATTCGCCTGGCGACGATCGTCGGATCCGCGATGTGGCCGTTTGCCGGCGTATAGCCGATATCCAGCTGACCGGCCCGAATGGCTTCCACCTGATCCTGCGGGCCGACTTCCTCAATCATCAGTTCGGCATCGGGAAAGCGTTGATGAAAAAGCCGCAGATCTGCGATCAGCTTTCCGCTAAAAATCGCATTCCCGGCAAAACCAACCCGCACGCGCCCCGTTTCCCCGCGCATCGCGCGCTCTGCGGTTAACCGCGCGTGCTCTGCTTGTTCAAGCGTGCGTCGGGCTTCTGTCTGAAAAAGCACGCCCGCGTCGGTTAGCTCAACGCGACGGCTGGTGCGCACAAAAAGCGCCCCGCCCAGTTCGGCCTCCAGCGCCTTGATTTGCATACTCAGCGCGGGTTGAACAATATTCAACCTCTCGGCTGCCCGGCCAAAATGCCCTTCTTCTGCAACGGCTAAAAAGTACCGCAGGTGGCGTAGCTCCATCCTCAAACCTATCAATAATTAAAACTGATTAATCGGTAACATCTATATATTTCATTTTAACGTGATTCCGCTGCAAACTGCATCACATCCCACACAACAGGAGCGACCCCAATGAATACTCACTTGAATGACCGTCAGCAGCTTAACGATCTGATGAATGGCTGGATGCACCGGGATCTGGGTGAATGGCAGCAGCTACGCGATCTCTTTCATCCTGATGGCACCATTGAAATCACCTGGTTTGAAGGGCTGGCGGGCGATTTTGTTGATGGTTCAATGCGCATGGGGGCATCGGACCTGCGCACCAAACATTTGATTGCATCCCCGGCGGTCACCTTCAATGCCAGCGGAAATAAGGCGATCCTTGAGACAAATGCCATCATCCTCGCCGAGAACGTAAAGCTGAATATCGGCTGTGAATGCCACAACCGTTTTTATGATTTGGCCGAAAAGCGGGATGGCGTCTGGAAGCTGTTCCACCGTCAAAGCGTGTACGACATGGGCACATTTACGTTCCCATTGGGCCCCGTCGAGATTGATCGGCGCATCGCGGCAAAATATCCACGCGAGTATGCTGCGCTGGCGTATCTGCTGGAACAGAGCGGTTTCCCTCCAGGACGCGTTTTTGCTACGCGTGGCAGCGACCTCGAAGCCAACATGAAAGCGGAAGGTCAACGCTGGTTATCTACCTAATTTAGCGTTATTACGCTCGAAGGCACATTTACGCTTTGATGCGGGCGCGGGTTTCCCCTTCCATTATCTATGGGATATATTGACGCCATATTTTTTATGACAGGTAATATCGGCCATGGCTCTGATCCCCAAAAACTACGCGCGGCTGGAAAGCGGCTACCGTGAAAAAGCACTAAAAATTTACCCGTGGGTATGCGGACGCTGCTCGCGAGAGTTCGTTTACTCCAACCTTCGCGAGCTGACGGTTCACCATATCGACCACGATCACACTAACAACCCGGAAGATGGCAGCAACTGGGAGCTGTTGTGTCTGTTTTGCCACGACCACGAACACTCGAAGTACACCGAGGCTGACCAGTACGGCACCACGGTCGTGGCGGGAGAAGACGCGCAAAAGGATATGGGCGTCGCCACCTTTAACCCGTTTGCCGACCTGAAGTCGATGATGAATAAGAAGAAATAAACATTATGGCGTTGCTTCTGACGCACAGACGTTAATCAGTCTCTGCGTCCAGAAGCGACGTACCGTATGAGTTATCAATGGTGCACAGCCAGCGGCCGCTCGGCTCTAGCCTGAATACATAGGTTGCCCGACGCGTTGTCTCAACGGTTCCACCCTGCCCGTCCGGAAACCGGAGCCGGGTTTCCATGATCACCAGCGCATTATCGCCGCCTTCAATGACCTGCATCTCCCCCTGCTCTACGAGCAGCTGATCCTGGAAGTAATCAGAGATGGCGATAAAGGCCTTGCGGATATTCTCTTTGCCTTTAACCACCATGCCGGGCTTAACCACCAGGGCGGCATCTTCCGCGTAATAATCCATCAGAGCATCAAAGTCTTTGGCGGAGATCGCTCTGTCACAGGATTCAATTATCTGGCGTAGCGGGTGAGCGTGCATAAACGTGTCCTTTGGCTTTAACATCATAACGTGACGAAGGGATAGAGCTGATAAATCCCCACCATTACTGCAATACTTACGATAACGCTGACGATAAAATATGTTGTAAACGGCTGTTTTTGCGTTTTATGGCGAAAGAGCCGTTGGCCCACCATCGCGCCAGGCCACCCGCCCACAACGCCAAACACCAGCAAGGTGGTTTCTGGCACTCGCCGCCAGGCCTTGCGCGCCGCCAGTTTATCCGCGCCGTAAATCACCAGCGTCAGTATGTTCGCAAACAGAAACCACATGACGAAGGGCTGCGGCGTAAACACGCTTCCGAGCGCAGCCGCGATCAAAAGCAAATAGCAAAAGCGATTAAGATTCATACCATTATTGGGTGGGGGGACAAAAGGCCCGCCACGTGTTAAGAAACTGATTATCCAGATTGCTATTCTGCTTTTGATCGGACCCGATAACAATAGCCATCCCGGGCAAGCAGGGCGACAGCCACGGCAAAGCATGTGCATTTTTCAACCATAACAAATATAGTATTCAAACCGCCCTTCTCTTTTTGGAGCTCTTATGCCGGATTACCGTTTTTTTCAAAAAGGTCAGCAGTATATTGCGCTGGAGAGCACCGACGTCAACAGCGCTTCTCAGCTGATTGCTCAGGGTTTTGAAAAACAATTCGAGGAGGTCTGCGCCCCTGATGAACGCGCGGCACTCGCCCGTTTTGCCGATATTCGTCGAAATAACCAGATCGATCGCAACAACTTCCTCGCGGGAGCCGGTCAAATGCCGTTTATAGGCCTGATGGCCGCAGCGGCAACAGCGCTGTTTCGAAAAAAATAGCCTGCTGATTCACTTTCCCGATACCTTGAGAAGATCGGAGAAGCGCGTCGTGTAGCGGGGCGAAAGCATCTCGCGCTTCATCTGCCACTGCTGCTGGATGCCCTGCCCGGCAAAAAACAGCGTCCCTTTGCCTTTTTTCGCATTCAGGCGATCCAGCACCTCCATGAGCGTGTCGCTATCGGCTCGCGGCGCGTTTTCATCGAAAAGGTTTAGCTGGGCAATCCCCTGGCTGAAGAAATCCCCGAGCATAATTCCCGCTTTTTGATACCGATGCCCGTCCTTCCAGATGATATCCAGACACCGTGTCGCCGCAGTGATAATATCCCGCGTGTCCTGCGTGGGTATCAGCAGGCTGACGGAGGCGCTGTTGCCGTAATAAGGCTCATTTGGTGCGAACGGTGAGGTTTTCACAAAGGCGGAAATATGACGACAGTACTGGTGTTCGCCCCGGAGTTTTTCTGCCCCGCGCGTCGCGTAAGCGCAAATCGCCTGGCGCATCGGTTCGTATTCTGTAACCCGATCGCCAAATGACCGGCTACAGACGATCTCCTGCTTCGCGGGCGCAAACTCCTCCAGTTCCAGACACGGCTCGCCGCGCAGCTCCCGAACCGTTCTTTCCAGCACCACGCTGAAATGCTTGCGGATCATAGAGGTAGGCGTATCCGCCAGGTCGAGCGCCGTCTTAATGCCCATTGCGTCCAGCTTTTTACTGATGCGTCGGCCAATGCCCCACACCTCATCAACCGGCAGCGCGGCCATCAGCTTTCTCTGGCGCGCCAGGCTGGATAAATCCACTACGCCCCCCGTCTGATGCTGCCACTTTTTTGCCGCATGGTTGGCAAGCTTTGCCAGCGTTTTTGTCTGAGCGATCCCCACCCCCACCGTCAGACGCGTCCGTTTTAAAATCGTCGCCCGGATCTCTTTGCCAAATTCGGTGAGGTCCCTGCAGTTGCGAACGCCTGTCAGGTCGCAAAACGCTTCGTCGATACTGTAAATTTCCACCCGGGGAGACATCTCTTCGAGCAGCGTCATCACGCGGTTCGACATATCGGCATACAGCTCATAGTTGCTGCTAAAGCAGACTACCCCGTAGCGCCGGAACAGCTCTTTTTGCTTGAAAAATGGCGCCCCCATGACAATGCCCACGGCTTTCGCTTCCGCCGATCGCGCAATCACGCATCCGTCGTTGTTTGACAGTACGACGACCGGCCGCCCCTTCAAATCCGGCCTGAACGCCGTCTCGCATGAGGCATAGAATGAGTTCACATCACACAGAGCAAACACGATTAGCCCGTCGACTTCACAATGTAAGTAACCACGCCAAAGATATCGAGCGTATCTTCGCAGCCCACCACAATCGGCGAATAGGCGCTGTTCATCGGGTTGAGCTGGATGGTCGGGCGGAGCTGCAGGCGCTTAACGGTAAATTCGCCGTCCACGGCAGCAATGACGATGTCGCCATGCTCGGCCGTGCGGGAACTGTCCACCACCAGCAGATCGCCGTTATGAATGCCCCCTTCGATCATCGAGTCGCCGGCGGCCTTCACAAAGTAAGTGGAGCTGGGATGAGCAACCAATAGCTCATTTAAATCAATGCGCTGTTCAACGTAGTCAGCGGCCGGACTCGGAAACCCACACTGCACGACATCGCTGAAAAGCGGAATGGCAATAATTTCTCGTAGCTCTGCAGGTCTGGAAAAGATCATGATACGCCCTCGATACTGTTTTTATATACAGTAGTTTTAACCGAGGAACCGATCAAGGCACCGCAGGGATACAAGCTGGTTATCGAGTAACCGCCTCGCCTGTAAGCCTATCTTGCAATGAGGATTATTCGCTTTGTAAATTTTTAAGGTGGACAGCGCGATTGCGCATTTTAAATACACAGGCGCACTCCTCCACCCTCACACCTTCTGTTATCCGACAAAAGCGAGCGCCTTCGAAAGGAAGAACGGGCGCAAATAAGCCACCGTGCTGGAGAGCGGGATGACATCGTCGCTCAGGTTAATCTTAAGCACCTCTTTGATATAACGCCTGCGGGTTTCAATACGCGCCCAGAGTGCAGGATAGAGGCGTGCGATCTCTGCCTGAAGCGCCCGGTCAGCCAGCGCAATGCTCTCTTCCGCGCTGGTGCCGGTATATCCCTTCACGGACGGGATAATATCTATCTGCAGGATCATGCCGCTTTTCAGCGTCTGCGGAGAGTGTTCAAAAATGGGCGAGGACATCCACTCTTCATCCGCGCTGAGATGGCCTGGATTCAGATGCCAGCCAAACGTTGCCCGAGGCAGAACGGTCTCCATCAGGGAATACATCTCCCCGCCGGTCATCCCAATGCGAATATCCTCAAGCCAGGTGGCGACCGCGGCAAAATAGGGTTTCGCCACCCGATCGAGATAATCCTTCTGCGCGTCCGGCAGCTCGCTTTCGTCGGCGATGACAAACCCGGTACGGCTCGACAATCCGCCCTTAAAGCCGGTGGTCATGGAAAGCGGCTGGCCTCGCTGCACCGGCTTGTAGGTCGGATACAGGTTGGCTTTTTCAAAGCGCTGTCCGGCAGCAGCGATGGTCACCACCGTATTGTACTGGCCTTCAGCCGTAAGATAGCCACCCAGCTCCACCTCACGGATCCCCGGCACAACAGCATTCATCGCGTTGAGTATGCAGTTTGACGCAAGATTTGCGCCGTACTCATAGTGGGCGATTTCATTGGCGTTATTCATCGTGCGTGCGCCGTTATTCCCCCCGATAAACAGGTGGGCCGCGTTTTCTAACATCGTATCGGCTGAAGCAGCACTGCGGACGGCATCAACAATAAAAGCCGGAAGATCGAAGAGCTGTTTGTTATCGCCCCGGGCAGAGGTGAACATTTTCCAGCCCACCAGTCCGATACGGGCCATGGCCGGTAACCCCATCTCGCTGAACAACGCCTCCAGCGGCTTTTCGTTATCCATCGGCTGATTGGGCAATGAGAAGTAAGGGCTGTGCCTGAGCGTCACGGGAATGCGTGAGTGCGCGGCCATTTTGAGGTTTTCATTACCGAGGATCGCGGTCGCCTCACCGTTCTTCTCCAGCATCAGTAGCCCCTCTTCAAAGCGGGGAATAAAGCCGGTCAGGTATTCAAAGTTACTTCCGTGCTCTTTGTCGGCGTAAATGATAAGCGCGTCGAACCCTTCTGCCGCCATGCGCTGCAGGATCTTCGCTTTCCTCTCCTGCAGCGTGGCGTCCGCGAGCGGAACGGGCGCCACGTCCGGAAATGCCTGCGGTGGTACCGTTTCCTGCAATTTAACTGCCTTAAAGTCCATATTATTCCCTCAGCTTCTGAGCAAGCCCTTTTACGCCATAGTGATACCCTGTTTTATCATGCCCGTGACGGGGAATACATTCTTCCTTTCCCCTTAAGTGTTTAATAAGTCATTACCAATCACTTACTTTAGACTTAATAAAAAACAAACTTGAAAAAAAATACTCACTACTCACTCACTGCATATTGACTTTAAAAGCAAAGAAAAGCATATTTCACGGCACGAATTAACAAGACTTTATTGAGAGGATGTTTGCTATGCCAGCCCGTGATTATCCTGACAAACGTGTTGCACGCGGTTTAGCAAAAGAGGCCGATCTCAAAATGCTGAGCGCGCGCATTGACCCCGCGCTGATGGAGTACATCAGGATCACAGCCTATGAGACCCGCAAAAGTAAGCAAGAGATTGTGGCGGAAGCGTTAGCGCTTCACAGGATGACAAGCCTGGCGGGAGTCAATGAAGAACAAAGCCCGGAAGAACCCTTCGGGCTTTGCGTAAGCAAGCGTTAATCCACCAGCGCGTTCAACGCTGCGATCGCTTCTGGCGGCAGGACAAGATCTGCGGCAGCAAGGTTCTGCTGCAGATGCGCGACCGAGGACGTTCCCGGGATCAGCAGGATATTCGGGGAACGCTGCAGCAGCCATACCAGCGCCACCTGCATTGCCGTCGCCCCAAGCGAATCCGCAACGGCCTGCAGCCCGGAAGACTGCAGCGGCGTAAAGCCTCCCAGCGGGAAGAACGGCACATAGGCAATCCCCTGCCGTGCCAGAGCATCCACCAGCGCATCGTCGCCCCGGTTCACGATGTTGTACATGTTCTGTACGCACACAACGGAAACCATCTTCTGCGCTTCTGCAACCTGAGCTGCGGTAACGTTGCTCAACCCGATATGACGCACCAGCCCCTGCTGCTGCAGCTCTGCCAGCGTGGTCAGGGGCTCGGCAATCGATCCTTCCGCGGGCCCGTGCGCGCTAAACATGATCCGCAGGTTAACCACGTCCAGCACGTCCAGATTAAGGTTTCTGAGGTTGTCATGTACCGCCTGCGTCAGCGCCTGTGCGGAAAACGCCGGTAGCCAGGAAGCATCGTCCCCGCGTCGGGCACCGATTTTGGTGACCAGCGTCAGATCGTCCCGGTAGGGATGCAACGCTTCGCGGATAAGCTGATTGGTCACGTGTGGGCCATAAAAGTCACTGGTATCGATGTGATTCACGCCTGCCGCCACCGCCGCGCGCAGCACCTCCAGCGCGGCGGCTTTGTCTTTCGGCGGGCCAAATACGCCTGGCCCCGCAAGCTGCATCGCGCCATAACCCAGCCGCTTAACCGTGCGCGTGCCGAGCGCGTACGTCCCGCTTTTCTCAATGCTGATCATGCTGACGTCCTCATAAAAATCATCCGGAATTACAACAGGTTCCGCAGTGGAACCATTAGTTAAGCAATAGTTAAATTAAAGTTTAATTTCGCTACGACGATAGTAATTAAGTCACCCCCGCATCTCTAACGGACAACCGCCATGCTGAAAAATCTGCACGTGATTACCGGTATCATCTTTGCTCTTACCATATTCTGTCTGCTGCAAGTTGTCACGGGAGGGTTGTTCTACTCTGCCGTCAACAACGATCGTCATAACTTTCAGAACTCCGGGGTACTCAATGCCCAGCAGGAGAGCCTGAGCGACAGCGTGAACACGCTGGTGAAAACGCGCGTTACCGTCACCCGCGTGGCGATCCGCTACCTGAAAAACCAGCGTGATCCGGCCTCCCTGGCGGCAATCAACACGCTGCTCGGCACGGCAGGCGAGTCGCTGGCGAAAGCTGAAACCTACAACAAGGCTTGGCAGACCATGCCGCAGGTTAACGGCCAGAGCGCGGCGTTAACCGAGGAGATGCAGAAATCCTGGCACCAGATGCATGAAGTCATGCGTCTGTCGATTGAGTATCTGCGCGCCGACAACTATCAGGCGTATGGCGATCTGGATGCTCAACAGGCGCAGGATAATATGGAGACGGTCTACAACCGCTGGCGCGCGGAAAACAACACCCTACTGAAGGCTGCGGCTGAGGAGAATCAGAGCAGCTTTACCCAAATGCAGTGGACTCTGGGCGCTATCCTGCTGGCGGTTATCGCGGTACTGGTCGTGATCTGGCAGGGGTTGCAGCACCTGCTGTTAAAACCGCTGAAAGGCATCATGAACCAGATCCGCACCATCGCAGGCGGCGATCTGACGCAACGCATCGACACCTCAGGCCGCAACGAAATGGGTCAGCTGGCGTCCGGCCTGCATGAGATGCAGCAGTCGCTGGTCAGCACGGTCAGCGCCGTGCGCGGCAGTACCGACGCTATCTACACCGGCGCGGGTGAAATTGCCGCCGGAAGTAACGATCTTTCCGCCCGCACCGAACAGCAGGCCGCCTCGCTGGAAGAAACCGCCGCCAGCATGGAAGAGCTGACCGCGACGGTTAAACAGAACTCCGATAACGCCCGCCAGGCCACGCTGCTGGCGAAAAACGCCTCTGAAACCGCCGCGCGCGGCGGTCAGGTAGTCGATAACGTTGTTCGCACCATGACTGAAATTGCCGACAGTTCGCAGCAAATCGCGCACATTACCGGCGTCATTGACAGTATCGCCTTCCAGACCAATATTCTGGCGCTCAACGCGGCGGTAGAAGCCGCTCGCGCCGGAGAGCAAGGCCGCGGCTTTGCGGTGGTGGCAGGGGAAGTACGCACGCTGGCGAGCCGCAGCGCGCAGGCGGCAAAAGAGATCAAAGGCCTGATTGAGAACTCCGTCAGCCGGGTCAATACCGGTTCCGATCAGGTGAGCGAGGCGGGCGCAACCATGAAAGAGATCGTTGCGGCGGTCACCCGCGTGACCGACATCATGGGCGAGATTTCGTCAGCGTCCGACGAGCAAAGCCGCGGGATTGAGCAGGTTAGCCTGGCCGTGTCGCAGATGGACAGCGTGACGCAGCAAAACGCCGCCCTGGTTCAGGAGTCCGCAACGGCGGCGGCCGCGCTGGAAGATCAATCGGAGCAGCTGCGCCAGGCCGTGGCCGCGTTTCGCCTGAGCGGGAAAGAGAGCGCTGTCGCCCCTCGTCCAGCCCATGTGAAAACACCTCAGCTGCTGCGTCCGGCAGCGGCGGGCGTGACGGCTACCGACGGAAACTGGGAAACCTTCTAATTGAGATGCGGGCGATGGCCTCGCCCGCAGCCATCATCCCCTAGCGGCTGCGCTTGGCGTGACGTTCCCAGTTCTCTTGTTTAGCGTCGTCAGATTTTCGTAACGAGACATAGCAGGCTCCGCTGCCGCCGTGGTGCGGGAGCGCCGCGCAAAACGCCTGAACTTCGTCGAACTCGGCCAGCCAGCGCGCCAGATAGCTGCGCACCACGTTGGGGTGCGAATTCTGCTCGCGCCCTTTTCCGTGCACGATAATCAGATTACGCAGCCCGTCGCGTCCGGCCTGGCGGATAAAGGTGAACAGCATCTGGCGGCATTGTTCTGCGGGCTGGCGTAACAGGTTTAAACTGGCCTGGCGGGAATATTTGCCCGCGCGCAGCTTATCGATAACCCCCTGCTGTACGCCTTCACGCTGAAAGGCCAGCGGCTCATCAAGCGGCAGAAGCTCCAGGAACCCCAGCGTCAAAAAGTTATCAAGCTGCTCGGTATCTATCTCCTGGCGCGCCCGCGTATTGCGGCTCTGCTGCCAGTGAATGTCACTACAGCGTTTCAGGGGCTGGACATCTTCCATGGCGTCAAGAAAAAGTGATTTGTCGTCAGGCTTCATGGAAATTCTCCGGCTACATCTGAGCCTGTACTATACCTGCGTCAGGCGCGGGCCTCAATCTCAGGCAATAGTACAAATAATAATCCGAAATATATAAAATATAAATGAATGGCTGGTTAAACAAACCTTAACTGAAATTTTAGCGGCGGTAAAATACGCGATTTAAGTTAAAAAATCGTGAAATCAATCACTCCTGCACCTTTTCTTTTAGAAGAAAGGTGTTATAACTAAATTAACCTGCCAAATGGATAAAACACGTAGGGTCCGTGAAAGGATGCACTGCTGTGTGTACTATAGGGTCTGTCTGATGTCGGGCAGACTCTGTTTTTTTATTCTGATTATTTATTCCGAAACTATTTTCCGCGCTTCTCTTCTGAACTGCGTTATTAACGACTCCGCCAGCGGCGTCTGTCGGGAATCACGACGCTGAATTAAATAATAAGCGGCCCTGGGAAGCGACTCGATAACCGGCAGCATGACCAGGCGGTGCGCCAGAAGCGGATCGCAGCCCAGCTCCTGCGGCAATATGCTGATGAAATCACTTTGGGCCACCAGGCTAATACAGGAGGAAAAGGTTTCACATACAACGCCAATGTGGGGTATTTGTGAACGATGGCTAAATGTATCCTGCAGCTGCTTATAATAACTTCCACGAGGCGTAGGCATCGTCCAGTTATAATGCAGTAATTCACTAATGGAATTGGCGCCTGTTGCGGGATGCCCTTCCCGACAAAATACGGCAAACGATTTTTCAAACAGTTTTTCAAACGTAAATTCGTGATCGTAAGGCCCCTTATAATAGGTATTAATGGTGAAATCCAGCTCGCCCTGGCGCAATTCATTAATCATCGACACCAGCTGTCCCTCCATAATCCGCACTTTGACCTGCGGATGTTGCGCGTGAAAGCGTGTGATCACGGCGGGCATAAGGCTCCGCGAGATGCTGGCCCCCATTCCTATATTGATCTGCCCGGCAAGTTCACCCTGCCGCTGGCGGATATCATCCTGCGCGGCACGCAGCTCTTCCAGAATCAAGTTCGCGCGATGATAAAACCCTTCCCCACATTCGGTTAACGCCACGCCCTTGCTGCGGCGAATAAAAAGCTGCGCCGCCATGCCCTCTTCCAGCTCTTTGATCGACTTCGTCAGGGCCGGCTGCGAGAGGTTAAGCGTTCGGCTGGCCCCGCGAATGCTGCCCTGACGCGCCACTTCGACAAACGCCCGGATGTGATGAAATTTAATCTGAAATGTCATATCCCGACCGATAACCGTTGTTTATCAGAGTAAAGAAACTGTCATCTACTTTAATGGAAATAGATGTGCGAGGGTAATTCCTGAACGGTTAAAACTGTGAAAAATCGGTTAGTGATAAGTAAAAACTATCACAGCGTGAAGCAGTTCACATATTTTAATAATGACAGGAACAGATATGGAATCACTGGCGCAGTACATCCAGACATTAACCCCGCAGCTGAGCGCTTGGCGTCGCGATTTCCACCATTTCGCTGAATCCGGCTGGGTGGAATTTCGTACCGCCGCAAAGGTGGCGGAGATCCTCGATCGCCTCGGCTATGAGCTGGCGATGGGACGCGACGTGGTCGATGCCGAAAGCCGTATGGGATTACCGGATGACGCCACCCTGGCGCACGAGTTTGCCCGCGCCCGCGCGCAGGGGGCGCCCGAAAAATGGCTCGCCCCGTTCGAAGGCGGGTTTACGGGCATTGTCGCCACGCTCAGTACGGGCCGTCCGGGGCCGACGCTGGCCTTCCGCGTGGACATGGACGCGCTCGATCTGAGTGAAGCGCTCGACGACAGCCACCGCCCGTTCCGTGAGGGTTTTGCCTCCTGCAATCCGGGGATGATGCACGCCTGCGCTCACGACGGACATACCACCATCGGGCTGGGGCTGGCGCATGTGCTGAAACAGAACGAGGCGCAGCTGAACGGCACCATCAGGCTCATCTTCCAGCCTGCTGAAGAGGGTACGCGCGGCGCGCGGGCGATGGTCGCCGCAGGCGCGCTGGACGGCGTGGACTACTTTACGGCCATCCACATCGGTACCGGCGTTCCAAAAGGTACGGTGATCTGCGGCAGCGATAACTTTATGGCGACCACCAAGTTTGACGTGCACTTTACGGGCGTTGCCGCACACGCGGGCGGCAAGCCGGAGGATGGTCGTAACGCCCTGCTCGCTGCCGCACAGGCGGCCCTCGCCCTGCACAGTATTGCGCCACACAGCGCAGGGGCGTCCCGCGTCAACGTCGGCGTCATGCAGGCGGGCAGCGGGCGCAACGTTGTTCCGGCAAATGCCTTGCTTAAGGTTGAAACCCGTGGCGAAAGTGAAGCGATTAATCAGTACGTCTTCGAGCGCGCGCGGGACGTGATTACCGGTGCTGCAGCGCTCTACGGCGTGACGGCAGAGATACACCTGATGGGGGCGGCGACATCAAGTTCACCAACGCCGGCCTGGGTTGATTATCTGCGCGAGCAGGCGAGTCAGGTGTCCGGCGTGATGCACGCCATCGATAAAGTCAAAGCCCCGGCAGGCTCCGAAGACGCCACGCTGATGATGGCTCGCGTGCAGCAGAACGGCGGCATGGCCTCGTATATGGTCTTTGGCACCGATTTGAGCGCCGGACACCACAATGAAAAATTCGACTTTGATGAGCAGATTATGAACGTTGCCATCGAAACGCTGGCGCGTACCGCGCTGAATTTCCCCTGGACGCGAGGTGTGTAATGCAGGAGAGCTATGCTTTTGTATCTGATGCGATCGAGACGCGATGTCGGACGTTCACCGATATTGCCGACGAAATCTGGGATCATCCCGAAACGCGGTTTGAAGAGTTCTGGTCCGCCGAACGGCTCGCCAGCGCGCTGGAAGCGGAAGGCTTTACGCTGACCCGCGAAGCCGGAGGCATTCCAAACGCCTTTATCGCCAGCTTTGGCAGCGGGGAACCGGTTATCGCCCTGCTCGGAGAATACGACGCGCTGGCCGGGCTAAGCCAGCAGGCGCACTGCGCGAGCGCGCAATCCGCCACGCCGGGCGCCAACGGCCACGGCTGCGGGCATAACCTGCTGGGCACTGCGGCGCTTGCGGGCGCGGTAGCGGTGAAAAGCTGGCTGGCGCAGCACGGCGGCAGCGGAACGGTGCGTTTTTACGGCTGTCCCGGCGAGGAAGGTGGCTCCGGGAAAACCTTTATGGTGCGCGAAGGTCTGTTCGACGACGTCGATGCCGCCGTCACCTGGCATCCGGAAGCCTTTGCTGGGATGTTTAACGTCAGCACGCTGGCCAACATTCAGGCCGCCTGGCGTTTTAAGGGCATCGCTGCCCACGCGGCCAACTCGCCCCATCTGGGACGCAGCGCGCTGGATGCCGTCACGCTAATGACCACCGGCACCAACTTCCTCAACGAACACATTATTGAGAAAGCCCGCGTCCATTACGCCATCACCGATACCGGCGGCATTTCGCCCAACGTGGTACAGGCGCAGGCCGAGGTGCTGTACCTCATTCGCGCGCCGGAAATGGCCGACGCGCAGGAAATCTACGCCCGCATCGAGAAAATCGCTCAGGGCGCGGCGATGATGACCGAAACCACCGTCGAGTGCCGCTTTGATAAAGCCTGTTCCAGCTACCTGCCGAACCGCACGCTCGAAGCGGCAATGTATCGCGCGCTGCAGCACTACGGCACCCCGGCCTGGACGGAAGAAGAGCGTGAATTTGCTCGCGAGATCCGCGCCACGCTCACGCCGAATGACCTGCAAAACAGCCTGAAAAACATTGCCGCAACGGGGGGAGACGCGGGTAAAGCCTTTGCCCGGCGTCATCAGGAGACGCTGCTGGTGGACGAAGTCGCCCCTTACGCCATCACCGATAACGTGCTGGCAGGCTCCACCGACGTGGGCGACGTTAGCTGGAAGATGCCCGTCGCCCAGTGCTTCAGCCCCTGCTTTACCGTCGGCACGCCGCTGCATACCTGGCAACTCGTTGCGCAGGGACGTACCTCTATTGCCCACAAAGGCATGCTGCTGGCCGGAAAGGTGATGGGCGCAACCGCGCTCAATCTGCTGCAGGACGCCGCGCTGCTGAAAAAATGCCGTGAAGAGTTCGAACAACAATTACAAGAAAAACCGTACGCGTGTCCGATCCCACGAGGCGTGACACCGTCACCTTTAAAATAAAAAAATACAACACAACAACACAACAACACAACAACACAACAGTCCCGAGGAACGCCCATGAGTATGTCATCCATACCTTCGCATTCCCCATCCGGTAAGCTCTATGGCTGGGTTGAAAGGATCGGCAACAAAGTGCCGCACCCTTTCCTGCTTTTCATCTATTTGATTGTGATTTTGATGGTCGCGACAGCCGTGCTGTCTGCATTTGACGTGAGTGTGCGCAGCCCCGCCGACGGCAGCATGGTGGCGGTGAAAAACCTGCTCAGCGTTGAGGGGCTGCACTGGTTTTTACCGAACGTCATTAAGAACTTCAGCGGCTTCGCGCCGTTAGGTGCCATTCTGGCACTGGTGCTGGGCGCGGGGCTGGCCGAACGCGTTGGCCTGCTGCCCGCGCTGATGGTAAAGATGGCTTCACACGTTAGCGCGCGTTACGCCAGCTATATGGTGCTGTTTATCGCCTTCTTCAGCCATATCTCTTCCGATGCTGCGCTGGTGATCATGCCGCCGATGGGGGCGCTGATTTTCCTCGCCGTCGGACGCCATCCCGTCGCGGGCCTGCTGTCGGCTATCGCGGGCGTGGGCTGCGGCTTTACCGCCAACCTGCTGATTGTCACCACCGACGTGCTGCTCTCCGGCATCAGCACCGAGGCGGCAAAAACCATCGACGCAGCCATGCACGTCAGCGTGATCGACAACTGGTACTTTATGGCCAGCTCGGTGATTGTCCTGACGATTGTCGGCGGGCTGATTACCGATAAGATCGTCGAGCCGCGTCTGGGCAAATGGGAAGGCCGCAGCGATGAAAAGCTCGATACGCTGAGCAAAGAGCAGCAGTTCGGCCTGCGCGTCGCCGGGATTGTCTCGCTGGCGTTTATCGCCGCGGTGGCGCTGATGGTAGTGCCGGAAAACGGCATATTGCGCGATCCGGTTAAACATACCGTCCTGCCCTCGCCGTTTATTCAGGGTATTGTGCCGCTGATTATTCTCTTCTTCTTTGTCGTCTCTCTTGCCTACGGCATCGCCACCGGCAAAATCCGCCGCCAGGGCGATCTGCCGCAGCTGATGATTGAGCCGATGAAGGAGATGGCGGGCTTTATCGTGATGGTGTTCCCGCTGGCGCAGTTCGTGGCGATGTTTAACTGGAGCAACATGGGCAAGTTTATGGCCGTGGGCCTGACCGACGCGCTGGAGGCGGCCGGGTTAAGCGGCGTACCGGCGTTTGTCGGGCTGGCGCTGCTGTCGTCGCTGCTCTGCATGTTTATTGCCAGCGGTTCCGCCATCTGGTCAATCCTGGCCCCCATCTTCGTACCGATGTTTATGATGCTCGGGTTCCATCCGGCGTTTGCCCAAATCCTGTTCCGCGTGGCCGACTCGTCGGTGATCCCGCTGGCGCCCGTTTCCCCGTTCGTTCCGCTGTTTTTAGGCTTCCTGCAGCGCTATAAGCCCGAAGCGAAGCTGGGTACCTACTATTCGCTGGTCTTACCCTATCCGCTTATCTTTTTAGGGGTATGGTTGCTCATGCTGGTGGCATGGTATCTTGTCGGTCTGCCGATTGGGCCGGGGATTTACCCGAGGCTGAATTAAGGACTGAGGATGCTGAGATTACTCGAAGATAAAATTACAACGCCGCTTGGGCCGCTGTGGGTTATCGCGGATGAGCAGTACAACCTGCGCGCCGTTGAATGGGAAGAGCACAGCGACCGCATGGAAGAGCTGCTCAATATTCATTACCGCGCCCAGGGTTTTGAACGCGTGAGCGCCAGTAACCCGGGCGGACTGAGCGATAAACTGGCAGCCTACTTCGAAGGCGATCTCAGCATCATTAATGACCTGCCAACCGCTACGGCCGGCACCCCCTTCCAGCGTGAGGTGTGGCAGGCGTTGCGCACCATTCCCTGTGGTCACGTGATGCATTACGGCCAGCTTGCCGAACTGCTCGGTCGTGCCGGCGCGGCGCGTGCAGTGGGCGCGGCTAACGGCTCAAATCCCGTCAGCATCGTTGTGCCGTGTCATCGCGTTATTGGACGCAACGGCACCATGACCGGGTATGCCGGAGGCGTACAGCGAAAAGAGTGGCTGCTGCGCCACGAAGGCTATCTTTTGCTGTAGATCCCAGGCTTTTAGTGCTTAATTTTCTTCCGGTTAGGCCAAAAATCCTTAATCAAGCTGTGGAATTTCAAGGAGATGGCAACACGTTGCCGTCTCTTGTCCTTATTGGTGGTTTGCCAGGCTTACGTACTTACCAAAAAGATGTTAAAATTGACCAATATCAATTAAGGCTTGAGCAAACCTATGATCCCGGAAAAGCGAATTATACGACGCATTCAGTCTGGCGGTTGTGCTATCCATTGCCAGGATTGCAGCATCAGCCAGCTCTGTATCCCGTTTACTCTGAATGAGCATGAACTCGATCAGCTTGATAATATCATCGAGCGTAAAAAGCCTATTCAGAAAGGGCAGACGCTGTTTAAGGCCGGAGACGAACTGAAATCGCTCTATGCTATCCGTTCTGGCACCATCAAAAGCTATACCATCACCGAACAGGGTGATGAGCAGATCACCGGCTTCCATCTTGCGGGCGATTTGGTTGGCTTTGATGCTATCGGTACGGGTCATCACCCGAGCTTTGCTCAGGCGCTGGAAACCTCAATGGTCTGCGAAATTCCGTTCGAAACGCTGGACGACCTCTCCGGCAAGATGCCTAACCTGCGCCAGCAGATGATGCGTCTGATGAGCGGTGAGATCAAAGGCGATCAGGACATGATCCTGCTGCTTTCCAAGAAGAACGCAGAGGAGCGCCTGGCCGCATTTATCTATAACCTCTCCCGCCGCTTCGCGGAGCGTGGTTTCTCCCCGCGTGAATTCCGCCTGACCATGACCCGTGGCGATATTGGTAACTACCTGGGCCTGACCGTTGAAACCATCAGCCGTCTGCTGGGACGCTTCCAGAAGAGCGGTATGCTGGGGGTGAAAGGTAAATACATCACCATCGAAAACGGCGAAGCGCTGGCGGTTCTCGCCGGTCACGCGCGCAACGTGGCATAAGCCCCTCGCCCGACGCCTGCCAGGTCGATAAATTTTCGTGATTTATTGATCTGGCAAAAACTTCCCCCCTGTTTCATTCAAGATATATAGGTTACTCTTTTACTTACAGACTGTGGTGACAGTAGTAAGGAGACCTGTATGGCAAAGTATCAAAACATGCTGGTGGCTATCGATCCTAATCAGGACGATCAGCCGGCATTACGACGTGCTGTGTATTTACATCAACGGATTGGTGGCAAAATCAAAGCGTTTTTGCCGATCTATGACTTCTCGTATGAGATGACCACCCTTCTGTCGCCTGACGAGCGCACCGCTATGCGTCAGGGAGTGATTAGCCAGCGTACCGCGTGGATCCGCGAACAGGCGAAGTTCTACCTCGAAGCGGGCGTGCCTATCGATATCAAAGTGGTCTGGCACAACCGACCTTTCGAAGCCATTATCCAGGAGGTGATCGCAGGCGGTCACGATCTGTTGCTGAAGATGGCGCACCAGCATGACAAGCTGGAATCCGTGATCTTCACCCCTACCGACTGGCACCTGCTGCGTAAGTGCCCTTGCCCGGTCTGGATGGTGAAAGACCAGCCGTGGCCTGAAGGGGGGAAAGCCGTTGTGGCGGTGAACCTGGCCAGCGAAGAGGATTATCACAATTCACTGAACGAGAAGCTGGTGAAAGAGACGATCCAGCTAGCCGAGCAGGTTAACCACACCGAAGTGCATCTGGTTGGCGCTTACCCGGTGACGCCGATCAATATTGCCATCGAACTGCCTGAATTTGACCCGAGCGTCTATAACGACGCTATACGCGGTCAGCACCTTCTTGCGATGAAATCTCTGCGCCAGAAATTCAGCATTGATGAGAAAATGACGCACGTGGAAAAAGGGCTGCCTGAAGAGGTGATCCCGGACCTGGCCGAGCATCTGCAGGCAGGGATTGTGGTGCTTGGCACCATTGGCCGCACCGGCATTTCCGCCGCGTTCCTCGGCAATACCGCCGAACAGGTGATCGATCATCTGCGCTGCGATTTGCTGGTCATTAAGCCGGATGAATACCAGACGCCGGTTGAGCTGGACGATCCGGAAGACGATTAACCAGCAGGATGAAAAAAAACCGTCGGGGAACCGGCGGTTTTTTTTGCCGGGTGGCGGCTTCGCCTTACCCGGCCTACGGGTTTGGTAGGCCCGGTAAGCTTGCGCCACCGGGCTTTACCCTGTCAGAGTGATTTCAGAATCGCATCCACGCTGGCTTTGGCATCGCCAAACAGCATGTGGGTGTTCTCTTTGAAGAACAGTGGGTTCTGAACCCCGGCATAGCCGGTATTCATCGAGCGTTTGAACACAATCACGTTCTGCGCCTTCCACACTTCCAGCACCGGCATTCCGGCGATTGGGCTGCCCGGATCGTCCTGCGCTGCCGGGTTGACGGTATCGTTAGCGCCAATGACCAGCACGGTGTCGGTGTCGGCGAAATCATCGTTGATCTCATCCATTTCCAGCACGATGTCGTAAGGCACCTTCGCTTCCGCCAGCAGCACGTTCATGTGGCCTGGCAGACGCCCGGCGACCGGGTGAATACCAAAGCGAACCTTGATACCGCGCGCGCGCAGCTTCTCGGTGATCTCCGCGACCGGATACTGAGCCTGCGCCACCGCCATGCCATAGCCCGGGGTGATGATGACCGTATGCGAGTTTTTCAGCATATCCGCCGTATCTTCTGCAGAAATCTCGCGGTGCTCACCCACTTCTTCATCAGCGCTTGAGGAAGAACCATCGGTCCCAAAGCCGCCAGCAATGACGCTAAAGAACGAACGGTTCATCGCTTTACACATGATGTAAGACAGGATTGCACCAGAGGAACCGACCAGCGCACCGGTGACGATCAGCAGATCGTTGCTCAGCATAAAGCCTGCCGCCGCCGCTGCCCATCCGGAGTAGGAGTTCAGCATGGAGACAACCACCGGCATATCCGCGCCGCCGATCGACGCCACCAGGTGCCAGCCGAACGCCAGCGCAATAATGGTCATCACCAGCAACGCCAGCACCTGCATGCCGGTGCTTTCGGTACGTACGAAGATGACCATCAGGACAAACGACACGACCAGCGCCGCCAGGTTCAGCTTGTGACGGTTAGGCAGCATCAGCGGTTTAGACGAGATCTTACCGCGCAATTTGCCGAAGGCCACAATTGAACCGGTGAAGGTTACCGCACCAATAAAGATGCCAAGGAACACTTCCGTCAGGTGAATGTTCACCAGAATCGGTTCCATGCCCGGTTCGTGATACAGGTAGCTGTTGAAGCCCACCAGCACCGCCGCCAGACCGACGAAGCTGTGCAGAATGGCCACCAGCTCCGGCATTTCGGTCATTTCAACGCGTTTTGCCAGACGAATACCAATCGCGCCGCCGATGATCATCGCCACCAGGATCCACGCCACGTTGCCGGTGTCCGGCCCGAAGATGGTGGCAATCAGCGCAATCGCCATCCCGGCGATACCAAAGTTATTCCCCTGCTGAGACGTTTCGTGTTTGGAAAGCCCCGCCAGACTGAAAATAAACAGGATTGCAGCAACAATGTATGCGGCTGTCACTAATCCTCCAGACATATGCTACCCCTTAGCCTTTACGAAACATTTTCAGCATGCGCTGAGTCACGGTGAAACCACCGAAAATATTGATACTGGCGATCAGCACCGCAACGAAGCTCAGGAAGCTAATCCAGCCGCCGTGACCAATTTGCAGTAACGCCCCCACAACAATGATCCCGGAGATGGCGTTAGTGACCGACATCAGCGGCGTATGCAGCGCATGGGAGACGTTCCACACCACGTAGTAACCTACCACGCAGGAGAGCGCGAAGACGGTAAAGTGGCCGAGGAACTCTTTCGGCGCGACGTCAGCAAGCCAGCCAAACAGAATCACCACCAGGGCCATGATCGCGTATTTACGCCATGGAGAGGCAGTTTTAGCGGGCTCTTTCGGCGCTGGGGCTGCTTTTGGTGCCGCCTGAGGCTGCGCGGAAACCTGAATAGGCGGCGCGGGCCAGGTGATTTCACCTTCGCGGACCACGGTGACGCCACGCACCACCACGTCGTCAAAATCAACGGTGATGTTGCCGTCTTTCTCTTTGCAGAGCAGCTTCAGCAGGTTGACGAGGTTAGTACCGTACAGCTGGGAAGACTGGGTTGGCAGACGTCCCGGCAGATCGGTATAACCAATGACCTTCACGCCGTTGGCGGTCGTGGTGACCTGATTCGGCACGGTATATTCGCAGTTGCCGCCGTTCTGCGCCGCCAGATCCACGATCACGCTGCCCGGCTGCATGGAGTCAACCATCTCGCGGGTGATGAGCTTCGGTGCCGGTTTACCCGGGATGAGCGCAGTGGTCACGATGATATCGACCTCTTTCGCCTGCGCGGCGAAGAGTGCCATTTCGGCTTTAATGAAGGCTTCGGACATCACCTTCGCGTAACCGTCGCCGCTGCCCGCTTCTTCCTTGAAATCCAGCTCAAGGAACTCGGCCCCCATGCTTTGTACCTGCTCCTTTACTTCCGGACGGGTATCGAAAGCACGCACGATTGCGCCCAGGCTATTTGCTGCGCCAATGGCCGCAAGGCCTGCCACGCCCGCGCCAATCACCATCACTTTCGCCGGCGGCACTTTGCCCGCGGCAGTGATCTGACCGGTAAAGAAGCGACCAAATTCATGCGCGGCTTCAACAATTGCACGGTAGCCCGCGATGTTGGCCATCGAACTGAGGGCGTCCAGAGACTGGGCACGCGAAATACGCGGCACGGAGTCCATCGCCATCACCGTGACGCCGCGCGCCGCCAGCTTCTCCATCAGCTCCGGGTTTTGTGCAGGCCAGACGAAGCTCACCAGCGTCGTGCCCGCGTTCAGCAGTTCAATCTCGTTCTCTTCCGGCGCGTTCACCTTCAGAATAACGGGTGACTGCCAGACTTCTGCACCGTCCACCACTTCCGCACCGGCCTGAATAAAGGCGTCGTCGTCGAAACTCGCCAGCTTGCCCGCGCCGCTTTCAACCGCGACGGTAAAACCCAGCTTAAGCAGTTGCTCCACCGTTTTCGGTGTTGCCGCTACGCGGGTTTCATTGGCTAACCGTTCTTTTGGTACCCCAATACGCATAGTTTTCCCTTCCATCGGTTTTTGATGATGGTTTGTCAATAAACGCCCGTGGTTTGTATCACTTTTCGCCAGCCCTATAGCTGCGACCTATGATTAACCCCAGAAAATAAAACAGTAACAAACTTTCTATAACCTACTGAAAATAGCGCCCGCGATCTACCGCCAGAAAACACTATTTCTTACTTTATCTGTGAAAAATAAGCGATCGGCGTCACTGACAGCGATATTTACCTTAAATTCGCTGCCGGGACCGATAAATCGCGCAAGCGAAGCGGTAAAAACATGATATAGCGCCATAAGAGATCAACTTATTAACATTAAATTAACTTGTAAAAGTCATAAGCTTAATCAGTTTTTCTTGTCAAATGCGTCTTTTTTCAACATATCACTAAATGTTATAGAATCCGGTCGTTGCGTTCGCACAGGCTGTGAAAAATGGCGCAGACAGCGACGGGTTTTAAATGCCATAATCGGGACCGTCTCAAATTAACAACAATACCAGTACATGGTTTGCGCAAGGCGAAGGATTATTTTTATGAAGCTTAAGAACACACTCCTGGCGTCCGCACTTCTTTCCGCGACCGCCCTGTCCGCGAATGCCGCGACAGAGTTAACGCCGGAGCAAGCGGCAGCGTTAAAACCTTTTGACCGTAAGGTCATTGTGGGTCGTTACAACTCCATTGGCGATGCCGTCGCCGCCGCATCAAAAACCGCCGATAAAAACGGCGCGGCCTCGTTTTACGTTGTCGACCAGTCTGATGCGGGCAACAGCGGCAACCAGCGCGTCACCGTTGCGCTGTATAAAGACGATGCGCCAAAAGCTGACGCGCCGAAAAACCGCGTGATCAACGGCATCGTTGAGCTGCCAAAAGATCAGGCTGTTCTCCTGGAACCGTACGACACCGTCACCGTTCAGGGCTTCTACCGTAGCCAGCCTGAAGTGAACGACGCCATCACCAAAGCGGCAAAAGAGAAAGGGGCCTACTCTTTCTATATCGTGCGTCAGGTGGATGCGAACCAGGGCGGCAACCAGCGTATTACCGCATTCATCTATAAAGAAGATGCGAAAAAACGCGTACTGCAAAGCCCGGACGCCATCCCTGCGGATTCAGAAGCGGGTCGCGCTGCGATAGCGAAAGGCGGCGAAGAAGCGAAGAAAGTTGAGATCCCGGGCGTGGCCACCTCTGCGGCACCAAGCGCCGAAGTGGGCCGTTTCTTTGAAACGCAGTCCACCAAAGGCGGGCGCTACACCGTTACGCTGCCGGATGGCACTAAAATTGAAGAGTTGAACAAAGCCACTGCCGCGCAGATGGTGCCGTTCGACAGCGTCAAGTTCACCGGCAACTATGGCAACATGACGGAAATCTCCTACCAGGTAGCGAAGCGTGCGGCCAAAAAAGGGGCGAAGTACTACCACATCACCCGCCAGTGGCAGGAACGTGGTAACAACATCACCATCAGTGCCGATCTGTACAAGTAACAAAACAGTTTTAAAAAGGCGGCGCAATGCCGCCTTTTTTGTTACTTTTTTTCTGATTTCTGCCACACATCATTGCATGCTTTCCTGACACTCCGTAAAATCCCGCGCCTTAGTGTGATCCACCATTTTTATGCGCCTGTGCGAAATAATTATTCTGGATTTGGACCTTTCATAACAGGAAGCCAATGGAAAAGAAACTTGGCCTGAGTGCTTTAACTGCACTCGTTTTGAGCTCAATGCTGGGTGCAGGTGTATTCAGTTTGCCGCAAAATATGGCGGCGGTCGCAAGCCCTGCCGCGCTGCTGATCGGCTGGGGCATCACCGGAGCCGGCATACTGCTGCTGGCCTTCGCCATGCTTCTGCTGACGCGCATCCGCCCGGATCTGGACGGCGGAATTTTTACCTACGCCCGTGAGGGTTTCGGAGAGTTAATCGGCTTCTGCTCGGCATGGGGCTACTGGCTGTGTGCGGTGATCGCCAACGTCTCTTACCTGGTTATCGTCTTCTCGGCGCTCAGCTTCTTTACCGACACCCCCGAACTGCGCCTGTTTGGCGACGGCAATACCTGGCAATCCATCGTCGGGGCGTCGGTACTGCTGTGGGTGGTTCACTGGCTGGTATTGCGCGGGGTTCAGACCGCCGCCAGCATCAACCTGGTGGCAACGCTGGCGAAGCTGGTTCCTCTTGGCCTGTTTATCGTGCTGGCGTTTATCGCGTTCCGCCTCGACGTGTTCAAGCTCGACTTCACCGGTATCGCGCTGGGCGTGCCGGTCTGGGAGCAGGTAAAAAACACGATGCTTATTACCCTGTGGGTATTCATCGGGGTTGAAGGCGCGGTTGTCGTCTCTGCCCGGGCGCGTAATAAACGCGACGTGGGCCGCGCTACGCTGCTGGCCGTACTCGCGGCGCTGGGCGTGTACCTGCTGGTGACGCTGCTGTCGCTGGGCGTGGTGGCGCGTCCTGAACTGGCGGAAATGCGTAACCCCTCCATGGCCGGGCTGATGGTGAAAATGCTCGGCCCCTGGGGTGACGTGGTGATCGCTGCGGGGCTGATCGTCTCCGTGTGTGGCGCATACCTGAGCTGGACCATCATGGCCGCTGAGGTGCCTTTCCTGGCCGCCACGCACAAAGCGTTCCCGCGCCTTTTTGCGCGTCAAAATAAAAACAATGCACCCTCAGCCTCGCTGTGGCTTACCAACATCAGCGTACAGGTCTGCCTGGTGCTGATCTGGCTCACAGGTTCGGACTATAACACCCTGCTGACCATCGCCTCAGAGATGATTCTGGTACCCTATTTCCTGGTGGGTGCGTATTTATTGAAAATCGCCACGCGCCCGGCGCACTATGCTGTAGGTGTGGGTGCCTGTATTTACGGCCTGTGGTTGTTGTATGCTTCCGGCCCAATGCACCTCCTGCTGTCGGTAGTGCTGTATGCGCCGGGTCTGCTGGTCTTTATCTACGCCCGCCGCACGCATCAGCTGGAGAATGCGCTGAAACGCCGTGAAATGGCCTTGATCGGCCTGTTACTGGTTGCCGCCGTACCGGCAACCTGGATGCTAATGGGATAACGCCGCTTTCCCATTGTTGAACTGAAATGGAGAATACGATGGGAAATGCGCAGCAGCGTCCAATTCTGATTACCGGTGGAGGTCGTCGTATCGGCCTCGCCCTTGCCCATCACTTTCTCAACCTGCGTCATCCCGTCATCGTGAGCTATCGCAATGAATATCCCTCGATTGAGGGGCTGCGGAAAGCGGGTGCAACCTGCATTCAGGCGGATTTTTCTACTGATGAAGGTATTCTTGCCTTTGCCGAAAAGGTGAAATCCACCACCCACGGGCTTCGCGCCGTTATCCATAATGCCAGCGCATGGCAGGCAGAAACGCCAGGCACGGCGCTCAGCGAAACGCTCTCGTGCATGCTGCAAATTCACGTGAATGCTCCCTATCTGCTAAACCATGCGCTGCAGGATCTGCTCCGCGGCCACGGGCATGCCGCTGGCGACATTATTCATTTCACGGATTACGTGGTGGAGCGCGGCAGCGACAAACACATCGCCTATGCAGCCAGCAAAGCCGCCCTGGATAACATGACGCGCTCGTTTGCCCGCAAGCTGGCGCCTGAAGTAAAAGTGAACGCCATCGCCCCGGCGATGATTTTGTTCAACGAAGGCGATGACGCGGAGTACCGCCAGCAGGCGCTGAACAAATCGCTGATGAAAATCGCCCCCGGTGAGAAAGAGGTTATCGATCTTATCGACTATCTGCTCACCAGCTGTTACGTCACCGGCAGAACCTTCGCGGTGGACGGTGGACGTCCGCTACGCTAGTGGAAACGGCTCCAGAAGAAGATCAATACCCAGGCGCTGAGGCTCCAGCAGACCACTGACCCGCCCAGCGCCAGGGGAAGACGCAGAAAACCGGTGAAGTACCAGAGTGACAGCAGATAAAGAAAATAAGGGATGATAGACCACATGCCAAACACGATAGTCGTACGCAGCGCTTCCGTTCCTCGCTCAGAGGCAACGATGTAATGAGCAATCAGCGCGAACGTCGGGAAAAGAGGAATCAACCCGGCAATGTAGTAGTTTTTCGTTTTAGCAAGAATGCCAATCAGTAACACCACCAGCGCACCCAGCGCGGCTTTAATCACCAGCCCCATGATTTTCCCATAACAATCAAGTAACAATGCGAACCAGAATAACGGAACTGGCGCTAATTTTGAAAGATTAATGGAAGGTTAAGGTTGCGCGGTGTATGTTGACATTTTTCGCAATAACAGACGCTGTATGAATAAGATTGTTTATGTAGAAGATGAACCCGAAGTGGGCCAACTGATCGCCGCCTATCTGGGCAAGCATGATATGGACGTCATTGTTGAGCCGCGCGGCGATCGCGCTGAAGAGGTGGTGATACGCGAAAATCCGGATCTGGTCCTGCTGGACATCATGCTCCCCGGTAAAGACGGGATGACGCTTTGTCGTGACCTGCGCGCCCAATGGGATGGCCCTATCGTACTGCTTACCTCTCTCGACAGCGACATGAACCATATTCTCTCGCTGGAGATGGGTGCCAACGACTACATTCTCAAAACGACCCCTCCTGCCGTTCTGCTTGCCCGTCTGCGCCTCCATTTGCGCCAGCGTGCGAGCATCGAGCGTGAAGCGCCCGCCCCCTCACTCACGCCACATAAGGCAATGCGCTTTGGGACCTTATCTATTGACCCGGTCAACCGCCAGGTGCTGCTTTCAGGTGAGCTTATCGCACTTTCTACCGCAGATTTCGACCTGCTGTGGGAGCTGGCAACCCACGCCGGGCAGATTATGGACAGGGATGCGTTGCTGAAAAATCTGCGCGGCGTGAGTTACGACGGAATGGATCGCAGCGTAGACGTCGCGATTTCACGCCTGCGTAAAAAACTGCTGGATAACGCCACGGAACCCTACCGCATTAAAACCGTGCGAAATAAGGGGTATCTGTTTGCTCCGCACGCCTGGGAAACCTAATCACGTCTCTCCGAATGCCTGATTTATACAATTGCGCAACATCTCCCTTGAAAATAGGGTGAATTGCTTCATAATTAAGTCACTCTCCTCGTACCCGTATTCAAGGGGACATATCAGCAGTAGCGCGATCGCAATGCTACTGCAGTTCTCTCATCCCGGCCTGGTCGCCAACCGTTCCTTCAGTGATATCAAAGGCTCTCAAAGAAAGCCTGACCCTATGTTTTCACGAAAATCTTGATATGAGGATTTAAGCCAATGAAATATGTATAGCTACCAAAAAGTAGAAGCCATCAAAACCAATCTTGAATGGATTGTAAATCAAACTTCCGTCAACCATCCGTGTCCCTCAAACGCCGATCAAAAAGCCCTGTTTAATCTTCTGGAACTCATCCAGGCATACGAGATACTGCTTGATTTAATTAACGAATTTGGCACTTCCGTCATTGATAATGACGTTGCGGAAGGCTTATCCAACACTGAAAAGCTCATAACTAAAATTAAAAGCAGTGCGCACGCAATGTAGGTATGATCGACTTTGCGAGGGCGATGAGTTCGCCATCGTAAGGTCGTAGCCACATTCATTTCGGTAAAATTTAATGAAAAAGCTGTTTGTGCAGTTTTAGTGTGCAGAAAAAACCCAACTCATTGAAATGGATATACTTATTATGTTTTCAATAAGTTAGCCCGAAACGTTTAACGGACATCTACGGACATTCACGGTCTTTTTTGTGCCCCTTTTGGTGTCCCTCCTTCAAAATGCCCCCAAATTTGCCCCCAAAATCCCCCTATTTTGCATAGCTCCTTCCAGTTTCGTAACACACCGCTGTACGCACTCCATTCTCTTCAGGAGAATCGCCCCGAATACGTTTGTAAGACTTAACCAGCGCGCTACTTTTTCTCCCTGCCCTATAATACTTTCAGTATGACTAACTGGAGGTTTCTATATGTGGACGCTTTGTACAAGCACAAACCCGTGAAAAGACCTTACTTACCTGGCCGACGAAGCCGATCGCGACGTTCCATACGACCAGGATCCTATTGGGCGGTACAACGTCGCGCCAGGCACTAAGGTTCTGCTGCTGAGCGAACGAGACGAGCAGTTGCATCTCGACCCGGTGCTGTGGTCATACGCGCCTGGGTGGTGGGATAAACCGTTGTTGATTATCGCGCGCGTAGGAATCGTGGCCACAAGCAGAGTGTTCAAACCTCATGGGCAATAAGAATAGCCCTACTACATCGAGCGGACTTTATTCACGGCATCTATCGTCAATCAGCCATTCTAAGGGTACAATTCATATTCAGTATTTTCTGAATGTGACATCAATAAAATGTTTGTGTAAATATCAATCACTTCGAGTTAAAAAACACCTCGTAACAAAAGAACAATGAAATTGATTCACAATGTTATCTTCAAACATTTTCACTTGAAATTGATAGTTCGCGATAGAGACTCCATTTATCACTACTTTCGCTTTCCTTAAATGAAGTTCACATGTTCACCCTCATATCTATCGACCAACATTTATTCAATAGGCTTTATAATCATAGGTGTATTCAGCTCTAAACTGTATAATGTAAGCTACTGTACCAACTAACATTTAGTAAGTTTTTTAGTTATTTAACTTGCCCACGCAATGAATAGTAGCTTCAAATGAAAATATCACAAAACATCTAATTAAAATAGCATCGAATATCCTTACACTAACTGAGGTATAAATTCCTTTAAAGAAATAACAGCATTACTCATTAATTGACAAACCAAAAACCCCAATTAAACTTACATACTAAATTTAATTAATGGTTGTCAAATGCTCACATATATTGAAAAGACTCTTATAAAAAAAGAAATTCTTAAAGGTCACTCAACATTTAAATTTAGAGTTAAAAGATTCAGCCTTGCAAATGAATTGGCTTATAATTCCAACCCGTCTTTTTATAACTATTCCACAAAGCAAAAAAGACTAGATGCAATAACATTACTTTGCCGTGGTTTCTTTATAGGAAAAGATGAAACCTTATCCATCACCAAAAAAACATGCAATGATAATTTTGGCATCAGTGAGAACAGCATCACCTCAATAATCAACACATTAAGCGTAAAAAAAAGCATCACTATTTCAAGAAAACATCATGACAGGAGAGAATTGTTAATTGAACCCACTAATAAAGGGATAACAGAAATGTTTCTGTTCTTTATGAGAGTGTCGTATCCAAGAGTAAAGAGAAGTGATTATGAGGATCTAGTTGCAATTAAAAGTGGGAATATATATAATAAAGCGCTCATTGATGTAATTAGTAATTACTCATCTCATCTGGTTCTTGGCTACTCGATTACTTCTTTTGTGCCCTTAACGAAAGTTTTCCTAGAAAGAGTCGGTGGCCGCATAATCATGTTCCATCTTTATAATCAGATTATTGGTTACCATTCCAGTCTGTATAAAACTAATTGCACACGCTCATCCTTATACTCTAAACTTAAGATCTCCAGACCTCAAATTAACAGGATTTTATCTTCTGCTGAAGAAAATAAACTTTTATCAATTGACAACTCAGGCCATATTTTTTTGAACAACAGCTTCACCAACCTTATTGATGATTATTTTGCGGTACTAATGTCACTTAATCAATATTAGTTGAGATCATAATAACATCAGACCTCATCGTTTACTATGATAGATTACGTTTTATGATGCGAGAATATTTAAATTATAAACATCATCAAATGTAATCTTGTCCGGTTTCGCATCGCGGATCTTTCCAAATATATTTTCCTTGCACGACTTTAATCTCAATCTAAGATTATTCAATTAAGTTACTCGGATAGAAATCATATTGATGATTCGAACTATTGAAATAGGTATAGCTTAAAATCAACGCACTTTCAGAAGGTCGGTGAACCTGGTGGTGTACCGCGGAGAAACCATTTCACGCTTCATCTGCCATTGCTGCTGAATACCCTGGCCGGCAAAATAGAGCGTACCTTTTCCGTCTTTCGCATTCAAGTGATCAAGCACCTCCATCAACTTATCGCTTCCGGCCCGCGGCGCGTTCTCATCGAACAGGTTGAGCTGGGCCACCCCTTGGCTGAAAAAATCACCCAGCATGATTCCAGCCTTTTGATTGCGGTGGCCATCCTTCCAGATTTTGTCCAAACACTTAACTGCAGCGTTAATGATGTCGCGGGAATCCTGAGTGGGGGTGAGAAGCTTCATTGAAGCGCTGTTGCCGTAATATGGCTCATTCAGGGCAAAGGGGGACGTCTTCACGAACGCCGAGATAAAACGACAATACTGGTGCTCGCCACGTAGTTTTTCAGCGCCTCTGGCGGCATAAGCGCAAATGGCCTGCTTCATTTGTTCGTATTCAGTGATGCGTTCACCGAAAGACCGACTGCAGACGATTTCCTGCTTTGCTGGCGCAAACTCCTCCAGATCAAGACAAGGCTCGCCGCGCAACTCCCGGACCGTTCGCTCGAGTACCACGTTAAAGTGTTTACGGATAATCCATGTGCTTTGTTCTGAGAGATCCAGAGCCGTTTTAATGCCCATGGCGTTAAGCTTCTTACTTATGCGGCGGCCAACGCCCCAGACGTCCTCTACTGGCACGATAGCGAGCAATCGGCGCTGGCGGTCGATATTGGATAAATCAACTACCCCTCCCGTTTGCCTCTGCCATTTTTTCGCAGCGTGGTTTGCCAGCTTAGCGAGTGTTTTTGTCTGCGCGATGCCAACCCCAACGGTCAGGTGCGTACGCTTCAGAACGGTAGCGCGGATTTCTTTGCCAAACTCCGTCAGGTCCCGGCAGTTGCGAACACCAGTCAGATCGCAAAAGGCCTCGTCAATGCTGTAAATTTCTACCCGTGGCGACATCTCTTCAAGCGTTGTCATCACGCGGTTGGACATATCAGCATACAGTTCGTAATTGCTACTGAAGCAAATAACACCAGCGCGCCGGAATAGCTCTTTTTGTTTGAAAAATGGCTCACCCATGGTAATTCCAGCCGCCTTGGCCTCGGCGCTGCGAGCGATTACGCAGCCATCATTATTCGAGAGAACGACCACCGGCCGCCCTCTCAGGTCCGGCCTGAATACAGTCTCGCATGATGCGTAGAACGAGTTCACATCACAGAGAGCAAACATATTCAGCTCGCAGATTTAACGATGAAAGTAACAACGCCAAACACGTCCAGTCTGTCTTCACTGCCAACAACAATTGGACTGTAGGCGCTGTTCATAGGATTGAGTTGTACGGTCGGGCGCAGTTGCAGACGCTTAACAGTGAACTCCCCTTCCACAGCGGCGATAACAATGTCACCGTGCTCAGCAGTGCGCGAGCTGTCGACCACCAGCAGATCACCGTCGCTGATCCCGGCTTCGATCATGGAGTCGCCGGCCGCCTTAACGAAATATGTCGAGCTGGGGTGGGAAACCAGTAACTCATTGAGATCGATACGCTGTTCAACGTAATCAGCCGCTGGGCTTGGGAAACCACACTGTACTAAGTCACTGAAAAGCGGGAGAGCAATAATTTCTCGCAGTTCTGCATGCCTGATAAACTCCATAATGCACACCTCAAATGCTGTTTTTATATACAGTAGTTTCATTTGAGTATGCACGCAAGACACAGGGTCTGTCATAGCTGATTAAAGCTTCGCCGTTTCGTTTCTAAGTTTCTACGTCGCTTCGAATTATCAGTTTTGTAAATTTTATGGCCGCAATTCTATATGAGCAAAATTAAGCCGACTTTGAAGCGGGAAATTTTTTATAAAGCGTACATACGGCAACGTCATAAATTATAGCTACCTGCTTCCTGTCCAGACCGTTCGCAATCAATCGGCCCGCCTGGTCCCATTGCTCCGGGGTAAGCTTCGGACGCCTGCCGCCGACTCGCCCTTTCTCACGAGCTGCAGCCAGGCCTGCCCGGGTGCGTTCCACAATCAACTCCCTCTCCATTTCCGCCAGGGCTGACATGATATGAAAGATGAAGCGCCCCATAGGGCTTGATGTATCGATACTGTCCGTTAGGCTCTTAAAATGGATACCGCGCTGCCGGAGTTCGTCCACCAGCAGCACCAGATTTCGCATGCTGCGCCCAAGGCGATCCAGCTTCCAGACCACCAGCGTATCCCCCTCATTCAATGCCTTAAGAAGCTTTTTGAGTGCTGGCCGGTTTGCCACTGTTCCGCTCATTTTTTCTTCGAAAATATGCTCACATCCTGCGCGTTCGAGTGCCTGTCGCTGAAGATCAGTATTTTGGTCATTTGTTGATACCCTTATATAGCCAATTTGCATATTTTTCGCCCAAACATTTCTGCAAGAAAATCAGGTGAAGTTATCGGCCAAGCTGCCTCGGGGCAATCTATAAAACGTCGGTTTAGGAACATCGGCAACAAAGGACGCTGGCACCTCAAACGGCAATGTCATTCAGGTCGGCGGTTTTGGCATTGGGGCAGACTCATCATTAGCTTCACAACTGGCAAGCCTGACAGATGGTTATCGTGCAGGTCTTTACCGTATACGTGGTGATGGGGCTCCGCCCTCTACCATCGGCGCTCCAGTTGGCAGCGGAAACTCTATTGTAGGACTGGTCTCAATCCCAGTGTATTCGACAGCTGGGTTCGGTCTCGCTTTCAATCGGGATAACATCTGGACTGGCGTATACGATCCGGAAAATCCAAGCGCGGCCACTTGGAAAAAGTGGTGGGGGGAAACAAACACAACTGTCGACACGAACGGCTTTATCAAGCGCGCCTCTCCGGTGGTTAAGCTTTTCGGAACGGGGGAGGTTGAATGCAATGAGGAAGCTGAAGGAGTGACTGCATCGAGAGAGGCGGAGGGTGTTTATCGTGTCATAGGGAGCTGCGGCCTTAATCCTGAGGGATGGAAAGTGGAGATTCCTCAGGATATCAACGGCAACTTTCTGTGCTTCGTAAACATCACTACCGCCGAAGATTGCGTGCTGACTGTTTCGGTTTTCCGTCGCCGTTTTGATGTGGAAACCGCGATGATTATTGCAGGCGACCCGATGGATATTCCGGAGGGACGATGGATAGACCTTCGACTCGTAATGCCTGCAGATTCTCTATTCAATCAGCGTATAAGCCAGGAAAAGGAGGTTTAGCCTCTCCCTCTAATGCGCTGACGCGTATTGCCAGCGCTTTGATTGCCGCCAGTCCATCGAGCAACAATGGTGTCTGATCGAGATGCAGCAGGCCGCCAATTTCTTTGACGTATTCTGGATCGATCGTTTGAATTTGCTGTGATATCACCCCGCGCCGTGGTGTCTGCGTTTCATCATCCTTAAAGGTGAAGTTCTTGAACTCCATCCGGCAGATATTCAGCAGCGCTTCTTCTGGAGCAAGGTCATCGCCTATATTTTTCATAGTTCTGTCAGACACTGCTGACGTCATGATCTCCTTCCACGGGCTCCAGGCATTGGTGTTGTAACCCCTGAAAAAAAATCGTCCCGCATCGGTTTGGCTTGGATATGGCAAACAAAACTGCGTTAGCGCTACGTCGGCAATACGAACATAATTTTGAACATACCCATACCAACTTGAGACAGGTCCTGAGGTTGATTTCGACATATCCAAAAGTAAACGATAAGTTCCTGGCTCTGTAAGGCTGTTGAAGTTTGTCCCATCAGGAGCAACGGCCGAGTCTGTTTTAAATACACGGGCATCACCAGTAGGTAATCCAAATGCTCCCACTTGCATGACGTTCCCGGCCGCCGTTCCGACATCCCTGGTCGCGCTACTTCCTAAACCGAGGTTTGTGCGAGCGTCTTCTGCCTTCGTTGCTCCGGTTCCGCCGTCAGCGATTGCAAGCGCACCATTGCTTCCTTTCTGCGCCAGTTTCCCGATGCCTGGGATAGTAACAGTGGTGCCGTTGATGGTAACGGTAATGCTCTGATTGGCCGAGGTTGTAGAGAACGTCTCCCACGCGCCAATGTTCTCGTCGTAATCTTTTATGAGCTGTGACATAGCCTGCGCCAAGCCGTCTACGGAAATGATATCCGACACAAGGATTCCATACTTCTGTCCGCTGAGCGCCGGGGAAGCAGCAGGCGTAACCGTCATTGACGTGGCGCTGTTCACAGACGAGATCTGGAACAACTGCACCGGGTTAGACATCACGATAATCGTCTGGCCAGCACGTACCTGGCTGGCGGGGGCCGTCCAGTTCGTTCCGGTGCCGGTTGCAGTGTTTCCATTAATGGCGATGGTGCCGGTGTTATAAAGCATATTTTCTCCAGGCAATAAAAAACCCCGCCGGAGCGAGGTTTATGTTTAAACTTAGCGGTCTATTTGCAGGTTGATTCGGTAAATGTATTCGCACTTACCCAGCGCCAGTTGAATGGATATCCAGCCCGGTACTGCGTCTGGTTATTTTGTTTGCGCACACCGTAAATCTGAACAGTAGTTTCCTGACCGCCAACGATGGCAGTGCCGCTGCAAACTGGTTCCTGTTTCTCAAGTACGCCAGCGCATCCTGTAAGCATGACAGCGCCTGCTATGCAGATAATTAGTTTTCTCATTTTGATAGTATCCAGAGGAATTCAGTAGCTTAGACGATACCAATACAATTCTGGTGGGTATAATTGATTACATAGATCAATTACTTGTTATTGATCGCTCAAAACGATCAATCAGTCATAGGCCGCTGTATTTATCGCGGTTAATGAAATGCCAGTATTGGTTCCCCCTCCTGGTGAGCCTGTGCCAGTAGAGGTCCCTCCTGCGTTTATCCTCGTATTGGTCCCATCATACCTGCATGCCGAATAAGCATTAATGGTGTAAATGGTCGGAGGCTGGGTGGAGTTATTCACAATGATGGTCTGCCCGAGCTGTGCAGGCGCAACAGCCCATGAGCCGCTAAGCGTCTGGTCGATATTAATCCCGCCGTTTGCACCGGGAGTGCCAACTGTCTGCAGATCAGACAGCACGCGGGACTCATTGGTCAGCACAAGTTTCCCGGTTTCGTCCCATATAGCCAGCCCCCACTTCGGCAGCGTCTGCGGGAATATGGCAAACACGTATACTGTCAGAGTAAAGCTCTGGTTATAAGGATTAACCCCGCCAACATAAATATTACCGCCGTTCCTGTAAGACATTACTGGAGTGGGCTGGGCTGTGTTGGTGGTTTTTATAAACACCATCACAGGGTAGCCGGCGTTGAGTGCAATATTCTGCGACACCTGCTGAGAACTTCCGTTAGCGGAGGAACTGAAGGTATATTTTCCGTAAAGACAAAAAGGCGTTGATTGTGGCGTAACAAAGGGATTGCCGTTATCCATTAATATCATCGCGCCAAATTCGGCCATTATGCTTTCTCCATGAAAACGACTACCTCACACTTTGAGGCCGGGTAATTACCCAGGCCCACGGAAGAGGCGGCGGTTACGGTTATTGTGTTCCCTAATGCGACGATGCGCCGCCCTACGCTGTTACCTCCCTCATCCAGTGAAAGAACAAAGCCGACCTTCATTCCTGAGGGTACCGTAAAAGACCAGCTGCCGGAGGTTTGCCCGGCAGCCAGCCGTATTCGCCCAACGACAGAAACGGGCTTGATACCGTAGTTGTTGGGTTTACCCGCGGCGTCCCAGGTTTGTATTCCATAAGTCATATCAGAATACCCCCGTTAACCGGCCAACCTGCACCCTGAGTACATTACTGCCGTCCTTAACGCTGATTGTCTGGTTGGTCTGCTTCATGGCCCCCTCATTAGCTGTCGAACCGTAGTTCTCAAACGTCCCGGACTTGTCCAGTCTCCAGCCAACGGAGCCTGCAACATAATTGTTAGACTGAATGTAATTACCAATCTTGGCATTGCTGATGGTGCCGTCCTGGATGAAGGTGTCACGGATAAACGTCTGCCCGTTCTGGATCACGAACGGCAAGGACACAGTGCTACCAGCCTGTGTAGTGACGGCGAAACGGTCAGCCAGGAAGATAACCTGCGACTGCATGCCGTTTGGCGTATTTTCAACACCGATCCCCATTCCTGCGGCGTAATACTGCCCGTTGCTGGAAACGCCAACCTTGATGTTGTACATGGCGCTGATTTTACCGTTCACGTCCGCCACAGCCTGAGCTGTCTGGCTGATTGCCGCAGTCTGGCCATTCACCGTTACCGTGAGCGAATTAATCTTCGTAGCCGAGGCCTGGGTGAAGTCGGCCAGCGTTTCGGTGAGGTCGGTAGAGTTGGAAATGTTGCCACCGGCTGACGCATCCAGAGTCACCAGCGCGCGGGATACTGCCTGGCTGGCATCCGCAATAGTGGTGTCGATACGGTCGATGCTGGCGCTGTTCCCGGTGTTCGTTACGGTTTGAGAACGACGGGATGTAACCTGCGCCAGCCCGTTCTGAATAACAGCAATAGATGAATTCTTCACCCCTCCCGTCATTCCATCCATCGATACGGATATCTCGTCGATTCTCACCTCGGCCTGCGCCAGGCCATCAGCGTTTTGCTGAATAGCCAGGGCCTGCTGCTCAAGGTCATCGGCGTTCTGTTTGATGTCGTCGACCATGCCAGCAATTTTTTGATTGCCGTCCACCGCGTTCTCGATCAGGTCTTTGAACGTATCGGAGCCTTTCATGTCCTCCAGGATTGCATCGGTGATATCGGAAACATCGATGCTGGCCTGCCCGCGCACCCATTCTGTGTAACCTGATTCGTTGCCGCTGCGGTCCACCAGCTGCGCTCGGTACCAGAAAATCTGCCCAGCCTTAAGTCCCATCTGCTGATATTTGCGCTGCGGGTAAGGAACATCGGCCAGCAGCATCGCATCATCTTCGGTGCCGGTCAGGCTGTACTGAATTTCCGTCTTCAGCGTGTCGTCGGTATTCGCCGGGAATCCCCAGTTCAGCTCGATGCCGAAAACAACATTTTCAGAAGCGATGAAGCCAACCGGCTTCGGTGGGTTGCCCACTTTACCCGTCAGCATTTTCTCTTCTGAATAGCCCCATCCGGACGAGATTTCTGCGGCATTGATTGCGCGCACGCGCACCAGGTAGCGCCCGGCATAAATCCCCGGTACGTCAAATGATGTGGTGGAGCTGCGCGGCACGTTAACCCAGTTCCCGTCGTTGCGGCGCCATTGCGCTTCATAGGCGATAGCGTTCTGCGCCTGGTCCCAGCTCACGCGCATCGTTTCGACGCTGATATTTTGCTGCACTACCGAAAACGAGCTGATGACGATATTCGCAGGCGGCGACTGGTTGCCCGGCGGGATCACGCTCACCGGCCGCTGGTCAATGATGGCTCCGGTATCAATGCGATCGAATTTATCCGGATCGTGATTTGCACCGACGATTGTGAACGTGCCGTCGTTATTATCAGTTACCGTAATAACGCGATACTGCTGTGCGTAGAGTTCATCAGACTCAATGACCCATACGGCCTCAGCCATAAGCGTTTCACTGTAAGCGGTCGTAACGGTCACTTTATTGCCCGTTATCGACTGAATGGTGCGTGACTGTGAAACACCCGATGGAAGATTGACAATCATCCTGTCGGCTGCCGAAGCATCCGGCGCCCTGTCCAGCGTCAGCACGCGACCATTCACCGCAGAGACACGGCCGCCCAGGTCGCGCCCGGAGAGATTTCGGTCCGCTACAGCGATTACATAGCCTGGCTGTGGAATGTTGCCATCTTCCCCTACATTGAAAGTAACAACGCGATCTTTGTTGTTGGTGAGGATCCCCCATCGCCCTTTGCGATTTGCTTCCGACTGACGGGTACAACCGATCGCAGTTATCTCAAGCTGATTAAACCCATATCGCGCAACCAGCGCCTGCTCAAAAACAGGCTCCATCGCATCAGAATAAGCGTTATCAGGATCAGACCAAGACACCAGCGCATTGGTGTAACGGTTCTTTGTGGTGGTGCTGGAATAGGTAAAGCGCCCATCAATAACGTTCGCATGCGTGTATGTAAAATCTACATCTCTCGGCATGTCCGCCAGCGCCACAATCTGGTCGTCACCCCAGTAGGTCATCCCACGGAAGATTGCAGCGAAATCACGCAGGACCGTATAAGCGTCGTTGCGTTCCTGAATGTAGACGTTGCAGGTATAACGTGGTTCGGTACCACTTCCGCCTTTGCCATCCGGTACCATTTGATCGCAATATTGTGCAACCTGGTAGAGCGTCCATTTATCTATGTTGGCCGTTGTAAGACGATCCCCAAGTCCGAAACGGTCGCTAACCACCAGGTCGTAGAAAATCCATGCAGGGTTATCGGTCCAGGCCCATTTAAATTTCCCAGCCCACGTACCGCTATAAGTGCGGGTTTCGGGGTCGTAAGTATCCGGTACGCGGATAACGCGGCCGCGGGGCTCGCAGGAGATCTGGGGGATAGAGCCGTTAAACTGGCTGGAATCGAATTCGATATAAAGCAGCGCTGTGTTTGGATATCGTAACTTGGCGTCAATCACCTCAGTGAAGCTCTGCAGTGTCATCGTATCGCCGATCTTCGCGCTGTTGGCGTCAGAGGTAATCTTACGTAGGCGTATTGTCCAGGTGCTGCCAGCCTGCGGTAAATCGATACGGTGGCTGCGCTCATAACCAGACGTTGTTTTGCCGGTCACGCTGGTATTGAGTACCGTCTGCCAGGCTCCGCCGTCCGTCTGCAGGTCAATCGCATAATTGACCGAGTAACCCACCAGATCGCCGTCGTCCTCCTGTTTGAAAAGCGAGGGCCATTTCAGACGCAGGCGAACCGCTGAAAGCTGAGTATTGGTAAAGGTGCGCGTCCACGCAGTAGCGCTCGATACCTCAGTTCCCACGCTGATTTCGTTTTCGGTGCCGGGTATACCCTGAATATATTTTTGCGCCTGAGTTCCCGCGCGAAATTCCCACGTGACGCCGCTGAAGTTTTGGGAGCCGTCTGCATTCTCAAGTGCAGTACCATCCAGATAAATATCTCGCGCTGTGAGACCACCAGCAAACTCCCCTTCCCCCAAGACCAGAAGGATTTTTGCCTTGGCTACTGACTGCAGATCGTCTGGCTGTTCTGTAGGAGTTCTTGAGCTTGAACTGCCGCCCTTTCGGCCTTTGATTGTTTGATTTGACATGATCCACCTAATAAAAAAGGCCACTTTTCAGCGACCTTTCCAATATCTTAGTATTACTTATGATTACTATTTTTAAGTATCACTCTGTGACTCATTGATTTTTAAATTAATCGCGTTAATATAATTACTCGCAGCCAATTGTAAAATAGAGCCGCACTCAGCCAAATCATCTCCAGTTATTATCAGCTCAGTACCATCACGCCGCAAACCTGAATTATGCACAAATAGATTTCTTCTTTCTATAATCTGATGTAGTTCGTCCGGAACAAAAACTTTAAGCCCAAAAAGCTTATAAAGAGTGGCCGCCAGTTTGCTTGCATTTGAAAAGCTTGATTTATAAAATGAATCCAAGAGCTCATCTTTATTCTTTCGAGCTTTAAAGCCACTGAGATTCATTAACGATTCATGGTGTTTATAATCAATACTATTGATCATCAGAAGCAATTTATCGCAAACATCCTTATGTTCAACCATTGAACAAAATACACCTCTTACAAATCCTTCATATGCGCTGACCAAACCAGAATAATAGAGGCGTAAAATCACGGGATTTATAACTCGGAGATGATAGTTTTCATATGATTCAAAAATCGCTTCAAATGTAGCATTTAAAATATTCACTTGCTTTATTAACTCATCATAAACGCTCATCCAGTTTTCAAAATGGAGCACCTGAAAGTCATACTGAGTGATTAAATCATCCATTTCTTGGTCATGAATTTTCAAATCATCAAGCAGTTCATTTAAATCATCCATGCTATCAGTCATTAAGTTCACCAAATAAAGGTCGCTAGCGAACTATTTATAATGCATCTTCAATATAGATTCCAGCAGAAACAATCGCGCCACCTATACGGCGCCGACCGTACAAGAGCGGTACCGGGTTCCCCTGGGCTGTCGTGTTTGTTACTCCACCAAAGGCGTAGCTTGCCTTGTTGTCTGCCGATTGCTTACTAGCAAGTCCGGTTGTCTGCGGTGAGAGCATCTGCACAACGCCGCCCAAGGCCATAGCACCACCGATCTGGAACATAATGTTACTCGCAGCGATACCCACGCCTGGCATCCAAATTGCCGCCGCAACTAGCGCAGCGCCGAGAATGGTCTGGAAGAGCCCCCCTCGCTTACTCCCAGCGATAACTGGTGCTATGCGAATATCAGCCGAGCTCTGATCCATGATGATTTCTTCATTGTTCAGGTTACGCTTATCGCAGAACACGGCATAGGTGAGGCCACGCTGCTTGCTAGTATTAAGAAAACGCTCGAAGCCCGGGACTATCACACACAATGCGCGGATGGCTTCTTTTGGTGAGGCTACAGATAAACGATATTCACGACCGAATGTGGCACCTAGCACGCCGTACAATCGAATTGTGCGGACCGGCTCAACATTGAGTAATGCTGCCATTTTTCCCCCATAAAAACTGTCACAGGCGGTTATCAGAAACAGTCTTTAAAGCGCAGTATTTTCATTGTGCGCTCACGCCAGTAACCGCCAAACGGTACGCGCTGGCTCAGATGCCCATAAAGGTGATGCAGTAGCATGTTGCCTTCCAGTAGAATCCCCGCATGATTCCACTTATCGGCCTGGACCTGCATGATCACCATATCGCCTGGTTTCGGCGGCCCGTCGAATTCACGGAATCCGCACTCGTACCAGCAATCCTGATAAAAGTTGTCCGGATAGTCCTTTTCCCACCAGGGATAATCGACCCGGTAGTCGTGGAGCTCGATACCATGCGTTTGCCGGAAGTAGCTCATTACCAGCCCCCAGCAGTCGAAGTGACCAAGTACAAAGGGACGCTCCAGCAGCGGCAGTTCTCCGCGTGGCTGGATGGTGCGTAAATCTCCCTCCGGCCAGCTCACAATGTGCCACGGCAAAAGCGTTGCATCGCATTGCGCTTTATCTAGCTCACTCGGTTGCGTCGTGGCATCCGGGTGACTGTGAGCGATGGCGACCACCCTCCCCCAGTCCTCAGCAACTGCATAGTCTTCGGGGCAAAGTACAAAATTGTCCTGCGGCGCCGCGGCAAGATTCCGACACGGGAAATAACGTTCAACACGGCTTTTCTGCGCCACCACGCCGCAACACTCGCGAGGATACTCAGCTGCAGCATGGGCCATAATCGCATCGATGGTTTTCTGACGCATATCAGCTCCTGATCAAAGACGTGCCAGGGAACCCACCGAACGGCAGTTCGTTGCCGTATCCATGCCGGAGCTTACAGGCCGTAAGCGTGCCGTTGCATTCGTCCAGAGAGGGGTCGCTCACCGGGTTGTTGTTTTTATCGAAATAGTGGGTTCCGGCATAGTCGCAGCCATCGCCGGTGCGATATTTATTCCGGATACACCAGGTACACAGAGAGTGAAGTTGACGTGTAGGGATCATCTTTCCCTGTAACGACATCGGGCTATCGAGCACGAATTCGATACTCTCGCCCGGAATTTCGCTGGCTTTGCTATCAATGTAAAAAACTCGTTTTCTGACCTGTTGCGGATCAGCTGTTGCGTTACCTACAGGGAAGTTCTTCGCATCGAGATAGTGCGAATAGGTGTCATGGATAGTGACTTTCGCCTGCAGCATATCGTCATAGGCAAGGCACAGTGCTGTAATATTGCTTTCGATATCTGCAACCGTCAGCGTTGGCTGGGCGCTATTGCCTTCTGTGGATGCTTCAAGCCCTTCAATTTGATACGGCCAGGCGGCATATTCTTCCCCCTGCCACCAGATGCTTTTCGCCTCCAGCTTTGATTCATCGCCACCAGCGGCGGCGATTTCTTCTTCCGTGTGCGGGAGGTTGTACGCGTGAAATCGCAGTACATCATCCACGCCGAACGTAGAGCCATCAACTTCGATAAGCCGGACTTTATTGCCAGGCTCAAGGCTTTGATAGTCTGCTGTGATCATGGAGCGTACGCCTGTTTGAATGTTGCGGAAATGGTCAGAACGTTGCTGGATAAGGGCTGTGACTTGATTGATTCGGCCTCAATCCGGTAGAGCCCTGTTTCGCCAACTGGCGATGTCCAGATAAATGACTTTGTGACGTGAGAACGAAAGAACTTCAGGGCCTGAAGCATGTCCGCTTTTTTCCCCGTCAGTGTGACAGGCCATGACTGCTTTTCGGGGTTAATGCCTTCCCCGGCAATCTGCTCATAGCCGTCGCCAAAGGTTGCAGACCGGGTTTTAAGGCTGAACGACCCTTCCATTCCCGCCTGTATCTGTGTTCGCCAGGTGAATCTTTCGATTGCCATGCTTTCTCCGGGCATAAAAAAACCCGCCGGAGCGGGTTAACGTGTTTTTGATGCATTCCAGATAAGCCCGCCGGGTCGCAACTGCTTCGCGATACCTTCACGGACAGACTGATCAATGGTCTGTTTGTAGGCTCGGGAAATCGCGTCATCATTCCCGGATGATTGCTGCTGGGAATTTTGGTTTTGCACCACTACAGATGTTTGGACATTTACGCCACCAGCAGCGGATGATTGCAGACCATACATGGGCGCGGTTCCTACATAGCCGCCAGTGGCATAGCCCTGGGCACTATGCATCAGAGAGTAAAGGTTTCCCACTCCAAGCGCGCTGGTAGCCTCTTTGGTGAAAACAAACTCCCCGCCGTGAACCACACCCTTCGGTTGGTATTTACCACCATCACCGGTGTAGCCACCACTATCGAATCCCGGCACCAGACCGCCACCAGAGAAACCAAAGAACGCACCGATACCCGTACCACCAAAGGCTGACTTCATTCCATTAACCAGAGCCAGTTGAGTCAGCATCTGGGCGATGCCCTTCAGGAAGGTATTCAGGAAGTCTGAGAAGTTAGATTTGCCAGTAGTAAAAAAGTCGGTGAGCGTGCTGGCCATCCCGGTGAACGCATTGCTGGCAATCGTCTGCACTTGCGAGTAAACATTGGTCGCGCTGTCCTCAAATTCAGCCCAGCCCTTTTTCGCGCCAGTCAGCCAGTCGCCACGTAATCGGTCCTCTGCATCATAGTAATCATTGGCCGCTTTAAGCTGCTTCTGATATCCATCGTCGTCAAGCGTGCCGCCGGAGTTGATCCAGCCAGCTGCAAGCTGACTTTTCACGAGTTCACGTTGTGCCTGACGGTCACTGATCCCGGCACCGTTCACTAGTGCAGCCTGCTTCTCTGCCATCTGCGTGACGTATTTCTGCGAGGTATCCATTCGCTTGTTCAGCTGTTCCTGTGCGGTAATCTGATCACCTAACAGTGCTTTCTGCCGTGCCAACTGAAGCACCTGGTCTTTACTCGCCAGCAGGGATTGTTCCTGCTTTGTCAGTGAACGTGAACGCGAGGCCTCCTCCAGCACCTGAAATTTCGCTTCAGTTGTCCACAGTACTTTGCGCTGCTGGCTGATAGTGTCGTTCAGCCCTTTATGCTGCTGCAGCGCGCGTAACTGTGCCTGAAGCGCCAGCAGCTCGGCCTGGGCAGCATCCGTGCTGCGATCGCCTGCCGATAAAGTTCCCGGCTTTCCGGTTTTGGTCTTTTTACCAAAAGAAGCGACTCCTTCCCGATCCTTCTGGGTGGTTGCGGTACTTATCTTTCTGGTCGTATCGAGGTATTTACCTGCACTGATATCAGCCGCATCCCAGTCTTTTTTCAGCTGAGAGACGCTGTCACCATATGCGCCGGCCATTTGTTCGTTATAGTCCTGCCATCCCTGCAAAGTATCTGTTTTCGCCCAGTCGGGAACGAGGTTAATCGCGGCAGCGATAGAGGAAGAAATGATCTGGTTCAGCTTCTGGAAAACGATCGCAACGCTGTAATAAATTGCGTTGAATTCCTTCAGTGTGTTTGATGCCAGCTCAGCTACCCACTGACCGATACTCTGCATGGCCTCAGACGCCCAGCCCTTGATATCCAGCCACAGGCGACCAAACGGCGTCAACGAGTCATAAGCCTGTTCACCACGTTTTGCCATCGTATCGCCAAACAGGTCCATAGCCTGCGTAACGGCCGCGGTCTGGTCCTTTTGCTTTATCAGATTGTCAACATGCTTAAGTTGTGAAACGGTCAGGAAATTATATTGTTCGTTGAGACTCTGCAGCGCTTTAACAGGGTCTTTTTCGATATCCTTATAGGCTTTGGTGATGTCCTGCGCCGAGACTATACCGGTCTGAACCGCCAGCGCCGTGGAGCCCGCTGCGTTTTCAAGTTGCTGCTGTGTCAGCGCTCCCATGCCAACCAGCTCAGTCATCAAACTCTGAACGGTTCCTACAGTAGCGCCAGTAGAGGCAGCAATGGACTGGGAGGAAGCCACTACCTGGAGCGCTGACGTGCCTGCAATGTTGCCAGTCCTGATAATGGCCTTGTTAATTTCGTCGTAGGCTGTGAAGTAGTCCGCTCCCGCTTTTGCAGCAATCAGAACAGCACCGGCCAGGCCACCAATGGCCACTCGGGCAGGAGTCACCATCGACAACATCGCTTTGAGAGCATTGCCTACACCGCCAAACGAATCGCGCAGCTGGCCGCCCTGCTGAATGGCTACCATATAAACCGGCATACCGGACGCCAATGAAGTTACGATGTCGGTCATTTGCATTGGTAGATAACGCATCGCGTTGCGGTATTGCCCCGCGCTGATCGCTCCTGACTTCCACGCTTCCTCCTGCTCTTTCAGTCGGACGATCATCGGTGCAGCACGATCGGACACGCCAAGTTGGGCTGCTTTTAGCTCTAACAGTTCTGCGCGCGTTTTCCCGATTGCTTTGACCTGCTCTGCTAGCGAATCGATAAAGGTTTTGCCCGCCGCAGCTGCTCGCTGCGCTGCCTGAACCTGCTCAATGCGAGCCCGCCCCTCTGCGGTCTCAGACTCCATTACCTGTGCCAGTTTTGCCCGCGTCGTCTCAAGCACGCTGTTGTAACGAGTAAAATCCTCATCTCCCACCAGCCCTTTACCACGAAACTTCACCAGGCTCTCTTGGATAGTGTCCAGCTCATCCAGCGCCTTGTTTACCGGGCTAATTTTATTCAGCAGGTTCTGCAGTTCCTGACGCTGCTGCTTCAGACTTTCGCTGTTCTTCTTCTGGTTATCGATGCCGGTGCGGAAAGTACTGTTCAGGTCATCCGCTTTACCTGCAGCGGCGGCGGCGGTCTCCTGAAAGCGATCCAGTGCCTGGTTACCACGCTCCAGCTCAGTGGTATTTACGCGCAGGGAAATCGTGGCTATGTCGTTACTCATTCCGCCCTCTCTTTATGCATAACTTTTAGTGCGGCGCTCTCCATGATTCGGATGTCCGAAAGCGCGGTTGCCTCGTCGTCGACGTGGTGCAGGCGCATCACCCAGGGCAGCACGTTGTAATCAAGCCCTGATGCGCCTCCCATGCCCGTGCGCCACTGCGTGCTGACAGCCTGAAACACCAGGAATGAAGGCCATACATCTGGCCAGACGTCGATGTATTGATCGTCGTAGTCATCCGGCGTAAGCCCATAGGGTGCCAGGTCTGCCGCTGTGGGTTCAGGCGTATAGAATGCAGAGGCAACCGCTATCAGTTTTTTTCGCGCTGCCCCATTAGTTCGCGATAGTAGGTTTCAGGGATAGCCTTCATTGCAGCCGGATAGTTTTCCAGCAGCACCGACAGATTTTCCGCGTTGAATGCATCGGGTAGCGCCCAGCCAGAAATAATTTCCATCAGAAAATCAGTGGCAGTTTTGCCTTCCAGTTTTTCCAGATCAGCCAGCTCTTTAAGTGGCTTATGATTAAACGTGAAGGTCAGTACACCATCCTCATCGCCAGCGCGCGGGATCGTGACGTTGGCCTTGAAAGTTGGTTTGGGCTGAAGGGTGAATTTAGTCGCCATTGATACCTCTTACGAAAAAAAGCCTCCGCAAAGGAAGGCATAGAATATTGAAAGCTCTGACGGGTTAGGCGGCAGCGTCAGCCACCTTGTAGAACGTCATCGCCGGTGACTGCAGGTTCAGCACCACACTCACTGTCTCTACCTCGTTAACCGCAGTAGTCGGCGTATCGTCAAAAGATGCCGTGGCCGCCCAGTAACGGTTTTCTTTCGCCTTCGGCACATACATGTACGCCGCCACAGTCTCTTCGTCTTCGTCCAGCTGGCGCAGCAGCGGATAAACCGGGAGAGTTGAGTCGTGAGCAATCGAGTAAGTCTGAGAGACAGCGGATTTATAGGTATTCAGGTTGCGCTGGCGATCATCGCTGAGGAACTGAATCTGCGTGGTGTTCTGATCACCACCAGATTTCGATACCTCAGTGATTTGTGGCAGCTCGGTCCATTCTTCAATTTTGCGAATAGCGCCGGAACCGCCGCCCGCCGCGTATTTGTTTGTGTTTGTGGTGTTGATGTTGCGAAGAGTGACAGCATTCTCCGCAATCGCGTCGATTTTCGCGATAACATTATCAATACCCGACCAGTTGCAGTTCACGTGAACGATATCACCGACCGCGATATCGTCTGCGGCGCTAACGGTGATCACCGCGTGCTCAGCATTCGTCGCGCCGGTGAACGTAATGGCCGGGCCGTAGCCCGATGCCAGATAGACATGAGCGCCGTTAGGCAATGCAAAGCCCATAGTGGTTACTCCTTTAGAAACGGGAAAACCGGCTCAAGGCCGGTCAGTTGTGGGACATCACAGAGGGAATCAGTTGGTAATGTCTGCCCGATAATTCAGGCTGACAGGAACGGTGTAGGACACAGGTGTAGGGACGCCGCGGAATATGCCAGGCGCGCTGCTAATCCAGCAGGTAAAGTCTTTGCCTGCAATTTCCAGCCCCTCGGAGAACAATTCCGCTACTCTGCCCGCCAGGGCAACGACGGAGGTACGGCCGGAGCCGGCTGGCGCCACGACATTAATCTGGTACACGCCAGAAAAAGTCCGGCAGCGCAAGCCAAGATCGATTGTTCGCGGCGTAACGGGCATATCGTGAACGGCCAGGTACATCTCGTTAGCAGGAGGTGTAAACGGCACGTTCTCCCATGCAACCGAAATGCCCTCAGCATCGGCCCAGGTACCCAGTCTGGCGGCCAGTGCAGATGCAATATCTGGAATCACTTAGTCACCTCCCTGACAGCTTCCTCAAAGAAGCGTTGAAACTCAGCTGCAGTTATGCGGACCATACCGCCCGGCGCCTGTGTGGAATGCCCCATTTCAAGCGGGTAGGCATAGGGCACGTTGTTGCAGAAATAAATGGCCTTCATCCCGACTTTGAAGAGCGACAGCGTGTAGTTACCGGCCGCTTTTGTCAGGTCGCCGGTCTTGTCTATTCGCCCTGTCTCGTCAGTCGTTGGCGCATCAAAGGACACCTGCCAGTTACCGCGAAAGCGTCCGCCGGTATACCCCGGCGGTGCTTTGATGTCCATCCCATCCACCACCCGGGCTTTTTTCTTCAGTCGCCCGGTTTTGGTCAGGTTGTCGGGATTGGCGCGCTGCGCTTCGTTATGGTCGTAAACAGTGCGATTATAGGAAACGGCTGTCTGGTTAACTTCCCACAACTCCGGGTTGCCCACTGGGGACATCACCACCAGCTGGTTAAGAATTTTGATTCCGACGGCGCGCACCACTGCTTCCTGATTCGTTTTTGCCTTGTTAACGAAAGCCGTGATTTCAGCCAGGAAAGCCGCGTTCTCTCCCATGCTAAGCCCTCAGTTGCGCTTTGTAGCAGAGCACCAGCACGGCAGGTTTTGCCGGGTTCGGTTTGACAATACGGTAGGCTGTGCCGTCAATATCAACCACATCACCGATTTTAATTTCCTGCTCAGCGGTGAATACGATCTGCACGTCGCCGTTAACGATGACCGTTCCATCAATTTCGCCTGGCGCGTATTCGGTCTTTACACCCACAGCAGTAAAACGGACCGCTTCAGTTTTATGCTCAACGCCGCCGATAACCGTTACCGAGCCTTTACGGGTGACGTTGTGCGTCGCGCCGTTCTGCCTGAGCATGCGGGTCGTTCTGGCCTGCATACGTTGGTAATCAATGGGCATTCGTCAGCGCCTCTCAATTTGCAGATTGATAAAGTCAGTTTTTAATGATTCGATGGCGCCAACCATAACGTACGGCAAACTACCGCTATGCCATGCATCCATAACCGCACCACTTTCATCAATGAGCAAAATCGCCAAGCTGCGATAATTGCCTTCGCGAGCAGCATGAAGTGCCTCTTCCAGAAGCCTGATAACCTCGGTTCGGTTATGTTCGAGATCGGCATCTTTTCTGCTCGCCAGGTTAATAACTTTAAGGTCCGGCATCTCATGCCCTCTCAGCAAATGCATTGATTGCGTAGCCACGACCACCAGCAAGGTCGCCCAACAGCGCCATAACGGCCGGATAAGACGGTGTAAAGACTTGGCCATCTGCGACCGCATAGGTCATGGTGACAGCACCTTCCACACGTTCAGCTTTCACAGCAGCTTCGCGCACGCTGGAGAGTAAATCGCCGTCGATTGCCTCTACCGCCAGCATGCACTGCGCGGTTATTACCTGCCGTGGAACTTCATCCGGCGGGAAATCATGTTCATCCAGAACGACATTCACGCGTGGCCAGGCCAGAGCCTGGCTCGGGTCAGCTTTTGAGCCAACCCAGTCCAGACCTTCCAGATAATCCACGGCCTTAATCAACAAAGGTGTGAGCTTGTCAGGCAGTTCAATGCCGCGTATTTCGGCAAATGAAGCAAGATCCTCTTCACTGGCGTAGCTGTTGGCATCAGGAGAGGTGATATCGGTATTGACCATCTAATCATCCTGTTTATGGGGCTTTCGCCCCATTCGTTATTCCCCGGAAGGAGCAGTGAAGGTGATCTGTTCAGTGGTTTTCGCCATTCCTTCAACCGTGCCGGTTACCGTGAAGGTGCCAGCAACGTCTGATGTGAGTTTCACCGTTGCACCACCAGCAGAGCCTGTTTGAGAACTGGCCGTGCTAAGCGTGCCACCTGTGGACGTCCACGCGACGGTTTTACCGGATACACCGGAGCCACTCAGCGTGTACTTCAGAGAAACAGTCACCGCGTCTGTGCTGTCAGCAGTTGCGGAGGTTTTATCCGCTGACAGCGTTACTCCCCCACAGCGGATTCCAGTTTAATCAGCACGCCCGCCGTAGATTTGTTGCTGGTGAAGTGTTTCTTCCAGTTGCCCGCAGTACCGATGGCGGTCAGGTCAGGGTTATCACCTTTGGCGGTATCCCAGCTGTAGCCCAGCAGATCAACGTTCACCACGCCTTCAGCACGATAGCCAACCGCAAGGTTTTCCTGATCGTTGATATCGTAGGAACGGAAGCCCGGCGCCTGAGACTCGGTAACAGTAACCGCACCAGCTACCAGCCCAAGGATCGCATCAGCGTCCATGGTGTCGGTCACCAGCACAGGTTTACCCAGCGTGCCTGGCTGCCCGCCGTAAACCACCACGCCCGCTTCTTCGTAGATTTTGTTGGCGATCGCCTCGTCCACGATGTCGAAGTAGGTGGCAGAGTGCATCACGAACAGCACCACGCGGTTAAACTTGTCCCCGTATTTGCGCAGGCCGCGCGTCAGGGTCTTTTTACCGTCGGTCTCAATGTCGGCGGTTACGACCATGTCGGCGTTAGCACCAATCGCCGCAGTCAGCGCCTTCAGGCCGTACTTAACGTAGCCCTCAAGTGTCGCGTCAGCCACATCAGTGCCGATCACTTCGGAGAACTCGTCTACAGAGCGGCCGCGGCGTTTGAAAGCCTCTTCGGTGGTTTCGTACGGTCCGTATTTCCACGGTGCTTTGACAGATACGGCTTCACCGGCACCAATCTTTTTGCCCGTCACTTTATCGGTGGAGTTCACGTCACGCGATTCAATGGAGCCACCAACTTTGTAAAAAGCACGCTTACGAAAATCGCCTTCGATCAGTTCGTTATCCAGCAAAATCGCACCGTTGGAGGAAGCGTTGAACACTTCCAGATTATCCTGGCGGCGCTCAAGAAAAGCGGTCTGGGCCAGGTCATCATAAATAACCAGGTCAGTATTAACAGTCGTTGCCATGGTTTAAATTCCTTATTTCGGAAGTTTGAGGAAGGCCTGCTGGCCATGCTTGCGGATGTAGTCCGCTTTATTGCTGGCGCTCATTTCGGAACGTTTCAGACTGCCACCGCCGTTTGGCTTGTGTCCGCCTGCGCCGGTGCCTTCGGCGCGCGGGAATAGGTGCGGAGCCGTCTCCTTAAGAGACTCCGCCCACTCAAGCGGACTTAGTGGGGTTTTGCCATCTTTCCCGAACAGAACATCGCCATTTGCATCAACCGCTACGGCCTCGCCTTCGTCGTTGAGCTGGAATGTGCCTTTGGCACGTAGGATCAGGTCGTCGGATGCTTCCGGCAGCGCGCCTGCCTTCGCGGCTGCAGCTCGGATTGCATCACCCAGGACGCGGTCCCGGAATTTGTTGGAGAACGCTTCGGCTTTGTCCGCGCGGTCATTTGCTGCTTTAATCTTTTTGTCGACATCAGCACGCAGTCGCTCGGTGCGCTTATCGAGCACCTCATCAATTTTTCCGGCGGCGATAAGCTTCGCCTCTTCGTCGTCAGAAAAACGCTGCAAGATGCCGCGCACCGCGTCTGGATCGATACCTTCAAATCGGGACAGGTTTTCCTTCTGCTGTTTAATGGTGCCCAGCAGTTCGCTATTTTTCGTTTTGAGGCCAGTGACTTCACTGGTCACGCGCTCATCAATCAGCTTCTGGATTGCAGGAGTGATTTCGATACCACCGCCACCGCCGCCCTCACCGCCGCTTTCAGGTGCGTAATATTTCAGAAGCATGTTTCGAATTAACATAATTTCCCCTCGGGATTTTGCCGGGCCTCGCCCATAAAAAAGCCCCGGCGGATGCCAGGGCGTGGAGTAAGATGTGATTGTTAGTTGTCTGTGCCTGAGAGCTGCTTCAAACTTTCAAGGCTGATCCATTCGCCTTTGTCAGTGAACATATCAGCCAGGTCGATTTCACCCGCGCGGAACAAACGACCACGCTCGGCACCCAGAACCTGATCCTGGCGTTGTGCCGGCTGGCGCGCGAGCCATTCCAGATATGATGTTTTCCCCGGTACCTGTCCATCCATGCTGGCACGAGTCCCCTCGTCCATCTCGTCGATATCGATGCCGAGTTCGCGCCACGACTTGAGGATGAGGGTTTCAGTAGAACGACAGCAGAAATGAATCTTCCCGGGTCCCTGCAGGTAAGGCACCTTATGCCCGACCGGTTTGTTATCCAGGGTGTAACGCAACAGGTCACGAATAATGCAGTCGTAACTGGTTTTATTGTCCAACGTAGATAGCCACTGTTTGCCTTTTACGATATCGCTGTTGGCGCTGGTGAAGCTGTTGCGTGCTATGGCAGCCAGATGATTCACGGCTGTTTTAGCGATGCTGGCAGCATTTGCCCTGCTCATCTGCAGCGCGCCGTCGCGATAGTCTTTATTGGCGTGGCCACGAACATTGCGCGCGATTGTTTCTACCGTGTCGCCGGCAAGATACCCCCTGCGGACGGCATTCACTATCCGCGCCAGTCTGTCCGATTCCAGATTCTCCGCCCACTCACTCAGCAGCCGCCCCTGAAAGTGCTGCGCCATCGCCGCGGCATACACCATATCGGCAGTGATGCCCTGCAGCGGATAGTGAGACAGGACCTGTGATGGAAGAAGGGAATCGAACAGGCTCAGCTGATAACTGGCTTCGTTCTTTGCCAGCGCCACCAGCTCACTCTCGAGCCCTGCTTGCATGGTCGCTATGGCCTGGTGGTTAAGCTCGCGTACGCTGCCTAGTAAACTCTGCAGACGATTAACGGTGAAGCTCTCCGGAGGCAACCTGTCCAGCGCATCGAGCAGGCGAGCCGAGAGGTCCGCGTCCGTCTCGTTAAGCATCTTCACCATCCGGTTTGCCACGCCCGTAGCGTAGCGGCTTAACCAGATGGAATGTGCGATCGACTCATCGCGCAGGCGTTCGTTGACGGTTGGCATCTCAACCTCCCGTCAACGTTGGTGCCTGATTGCGAATTGCATCAATCACTTCATCCGGGCTGTCCGCCGGGTCAATGAGATCGAGCTTCTGCAGCGCGCGAATCATATCGCTATCGCGAAGCGCACCGGACTGCCAGGCGTTGACGATCGCCGTCACCATGCCCGACTCTGCAACTTTCGCTATGAATTCCTGGTTGATGGCGTAACTCGTCGTTTCGCCCTTGATGCCCAGGTATTTCGCACACCAGCCAAGCGCCAGCGTGTAGGCCTCAGAAACGTTTGAAACGCAGATACCGAGCACGGATGTGGAAGATGTTTGCTCACCACTCGCCTGGGTTGCTGTCTTCGCCGTGGCGTTCTGTTCAATCAGCCGCGCGCCCAGCTGCACCATGTAATCGCGCTTGCTGTCCATGGCCTCTTTAGCCAGCATGTTCGGCTGCGCCTGGGCATAACCAAAAGAGCCTTCTTTAGGAAGTAAAAGCGGTGATCGGGAACCAATTTTCACGCCTTTCTTCTCGAGGTGATCGCGCCAGTTGGTATCAAGCCCGGTCATGTACGGCTGCACCTGGCCACAGAACCATACGCTGTCTTCATAGTCAGCGCTGTTACGGTAATGCCCGTGGTTTATCTCCACCAGCGCGGCCAGCGGAGAGTCATCGATAGTGGGATCGTTGTTCTGGGCGCCGACAAAGGTAAACGGAATTTCATCCCAGTAGTCCTTTCCTTTCGGCTTAGGGTGGTACTCACTGTCAACGGTGTAGGTTCCACTTGTTGTGCCACCAGCCCGGCGCCATACCCGGCAGATGAACCGCCCTTCTTCCAGCGCCAGCTCGCGGTACTGGATTTCATCCTTGTAAGCGTAACCATCCGGCTCTTCTACGCATTCGCGCAGGACCACCAGCACCAGCTGATCGCGTCCGTTAATACGCTTTGTTCTCCAGTTGATGATGTTCTCTGCCGGATAGCGGAGGATGATCGCCTCATCGGAGGCTTCAGCGTAATCGACGTAAATGCCCTCTCGCGCAACCTCCAGCACGTTCTCGGTCACCAGCTGCGACTGCTGGTAAATACTGGTGCCGGCCCCGTCAGCATTGTCTAACAGATATTTGATCTTCTCCGGGCCGTTAAAAGTGGGATCCTTTCGATATGCCATGCCAAGCATGCCGATTTTAGTGTTGCCGGCAATGGCATAGAACACCGCGCGACTCAGATAGTCTTCGTTGCGTTTGCGGTTACGCGTGGATTTATCGTTTGGGTCGAGATACGGCAGATACGTATTACCCGCCGCCTTTACGGCCTCAGCTCCTTTGCAGAAGTCCCTGTATTTCCGCCAGGCAGCAGAAGCCGCCCGGTGTTCTGGTCGAACCCAGGTGATGTCGTCGTTTGCCATATCAGAAAGTGGTGTCCATGGTGATTGAGTATGCCGGTTTCACGATCGGGTAATCTTTCACGATGAAGTACCCACCAGCATCATTGGGGTGATCGTTATCCGCTTTTTTGTCCGGCTCGCCGTTCGCCGCCCAGACTTGTTGTTCAAGGCTTTCGGTATAGACCGGGCAGTTTTGCACGTTAACCAGATAGCGGCGTTCGCCGTTGGCGTTGCAGAACATGGCGTTCATCGAGTTGATGCGGTCCTTAACCGGCGGGTTGGCATCATCAACGATGACGCTAAATCCAGCATCGTTGAGCTGGGCAATATCGGTCTTGCTGGCGTTCTGCGATTTGCGGGAGTCGCCAGAGGCATCCGGATAGATATAAATCTCCCGGCTCTTCACGTAGCGACCGTCCTCATAGCGCCAGAACTCTTCCTGTATGCGCTTAATCATCGCCGGCGTGTCGTAGACCTTCACCAGTTCACGAACAGCGCGCGGCAGGCCGTTTCGCTTAACGTGTACAATCGCGGCCATTTTCCCCACGTTGAAGTCCATGCCGATAAACAGCGGATCCCCATCCTGAACCTCATCAGAACAGTTATTCAGCTTACGGTTGAACGTGTGGTAAATGGTCCCGCTGTTGAGGTTGGTGAATTTCCCGCGCAGGTATGCCTGAATCAGTTCGTCAGGGTAAGAGCTCAGCAACGATGGGATGTAATCAGGCGGTAGATTCTTCGCATTGTCGAACGTGCTGGCCTGAATCAGTCCATACAGAGCCGCCAGTTGCGGTTTATCCCGCACAGCCTTAACGAACTGCTGGTAGACGAATTTGAACCCTTCCGGCGTGGTCGTGACGTCAATTCCATTTCTCAGACCGGGAATGTTGTAACGCATACGGGCGATGATTTTTTGCCAGGCCTGCTGCGCTTTGGCAGCCGCCATGACGTCCAGCTCATCCACCATCGCGTTACCGATTTTGAAGCCGACGATCGAGCCGGGCTTCTCCATCGAGCGGCAGATTGTGGTCCCGCGGAACCGTCGCCCCTCGTAGAAGTGAACCTCTTTGTTTCCCTCGTTGATTTTGACGTTCAAGCCCCAGTCAAAGGCCACCTCTTCAATCGTCGGGTAGAAGATGTCACGAATCTGCGGGTACGTCGGCGCGAAATAACCCTGGTTGATTTTAGGGTGCTCCCACATCCCCTTGCAGATGCCGCCACAACCCACCCACGTCTTACCGGAACCGAACCCGGCAACATAGGCTTTGAATTTGTGCTGCATCGCGAGGAAGCGCGCCTGAGGAATGTTAAGTGTCGGGCTGATCCCCATCGTCTGCCCTCGCATCCACTACGTTGATATTGATCTGCACTGGGGTTGGTTGATCGTCCTCACTATCACCGGCCAGCTCTTTACGGAGTTTCTCGACCTCAAGCTGCCGTCGTTCGATTTCAATCTGCTGCAGTCGCTGCGCAAACTCGCTATCGGCCAGGCCCAGGCGCTTCATTACCGCTTCGAACATTCGCTCACGGCTGATGGCCGTAATCTCCACACCACTCTTCCCCAGCTTGACGCCGGAGTAAGCCAGCGCAGCATCAGGGGAAAGTTTCCTTGTGTCAGCGAAGTAAGGCTGGCCAATGCCATCACCGTTGCAGCGTGGGCATTCAGGGTTAGGCTCTCGGTTGTGGTCGTAACCGTACCCGCCGGAATCTTCGGGTTCACGTCTGTCACGCTCAACGGCCTCAAGTCTTTTCTCTTCGAACTCCACGGCATCACGCCACTGATACTGGTGAGCGAAACCCCAGCAGTAACGACACGCACCGCGGCGATACTGCGAAAGCTGATTTGCATCGAAGGTAGCGAGCTGCCACATCTGTTCGAGTACCTCATCGGCACTGCCGAGAGTGCGCACAATTGAGGCTTTCTGCTGCTGCGCAATAACCTGCGCAACTGAAGTTTTCTGAAGGAGTTGATAGCCGATTTGTTCAGCAGTCTTCTTGCTGTAACCCGCACGGATAGCTGATTGTGTAGCATTGCCATCCTTCAGATATTCACCAACGAAGCGCCTTTGCTGAGTCGTCAAACCATCAATATCCATTAGTTCGCCTGCGCATTTTTCTTTTTGCGCACGACTCACTATCTTTCGCGGGTAAATTTTTGTATTTTGCGCAGTAGATCTCTTGATATAGCGGCGAGCAGTTACATAATTAAGGTTATGTGCCTCGCACCATTCCTTAGGGGATATGCCAGTAGCAGCGTGATCAGACAGGAACCGCTTCTGCAGCTCGCCCCAGTCCGGCTTAGCCATTGTTACCTCTAAATTGAATGAATTTTAGACGTCACTCACAGCTTCATTATCTGAAGCAACGAAGTATTTTTCTCAAATAAATCTTGAAATGAGGATTTAAGCTCATGAAATATGTATAACTACGATGACGTACAGAAAATCAAGGCGAATCTCGAGTGGATAGTGCATCAAGCCTCTGCACGGACTCTTCTGCACACTGAGCATGACCAAATAGTCATTTCTGATCTAATGGAACTCATCCAGACATATGAAGCTCTTCTTGACCTCGTAAGCAAATTTGGTGCTTCTGTCTTAAATTCGGAAATCATAGCGGGTCTAACAATCACAGAGGAATTCATTGCTAAAGTTAAGCGAAACGAGAGTGCTATGTGAGCGACCAACACACTGAGTGGCGGTTGATTCGTGTATTGAAGCTTCAAACTGGTGGATTACAGTTTGAAGCATGGGTTATTTAATTGCCGTACAGTCGATTGAAAAGCGCATTTTTCATCGCATCAGAATCAATCGGATCCACGTTTAACCAGGTCAGTGTCTCTTGGTTCTTTTCTGCATTGAAATCAGAAAACACACCATGGATATCACCGTTATCAGGTGAGTAAAGAACAGCAATATTCTGTTCAGGACAACTGTGTGGTTTACATCCTGACAGAGCAATATAATTTTTGCCCGCAACTGTAACTTCGGTTGATGGTGTGCTCGTGCCGCCACTCTTTACCCATGTAGGTAGTTTGTTTTTGCTGATTAGCTCGGAGTAGCTCTTAGAGGTGCTTTTTGCACTAGCGAAGTCAGAAAGATACTGCCCCTCGTCGGCAAGAGCACCTAAAGAAACAAAAGCCATAACAGCGACAATCATTTTAACTTTCATTTTAATCCTCATTCCCTAAAGACATCTCAACTCTATACCTTAGCCGTTGTTGTGTCAGCACTAAAGTTAGCCAGAGTATTCGATATTACTTTTTATCCTAAATGATTGTCTAAGGATTATCCTAATCACTGCCGCTTATGCTTGTTAATTACTGACTGTTTGCCAGGCTTTTTAAGACTCTGATGCGGAGAATGCCAACTCCGGGGAACATCAATAAAAAGAGCAACGAAAGAGACTCCTGTAGCCCTCTCTGAGAGGGCTTTTTTTTGCAAAAAAAGCCAGCTCGGACAGAGCTGGCTGGGTCTAGCAGTAAGTAGGTATTACTTCGCACTCATTTCGACGTGTACCCTATTCCTTTAGTCAAGCATTCAGATGCCGGGTGCCTCCCGGTGGACTTGCATCACTCCGCAAACCCGCAACGTTACGTCCAGCAATGACTGGTTGCCCCTCCGCTCAGGGGGATTCATCTGTATGGCAGAGATATTGAATCACTCGTGCCATTAAAATGTAGCTGACAGACAAAATAAAGTTGTGAGCATTGTTAAAATTCTTCGCTAATCATTCATTCCGTATATCCATCAGGCATTAGAAGAAAGTAGATATTCGTTCCTTTGAGTTATTTATTTAATACACCTTTTTACTTTTGAGAAATGGATTACATTTACACTCTCTTGTAATGATGACCTCTTCGGTCTCCCTTCCGAATTGCAGGATTTCATTTCGGAAGGGACTTTTTCCTTTCCCGCCTTGATAAATACACATTGTTTTCTAAACTCTTCCATAGACTTTGCTATGTCAGGTGAAGTCGTCGTTCAGGACTACCCGTGTGCTCAAGGATGAGCCACCCTGATTTGTTTAAGCTTTACCCTACCAATTAATCATCTGTCCCTCAAAGAATTGTCCATTCGTATAACGGAATCCTCATTACTTGCTATGGTTAAAGTCCAGAGGAGAGACTGTGTCAGAGCCTCATGGATGAGGTTCTATCTTGTATGGCAGTTAGCCTGCCACGCTTTGTTGTGCGCCAGGATGTCGCGCTTTGTCTGCTTATCCAGAACATCCCAGTCGTGCGCTGTACCGTAAATTGGTTTAACCCAGTCGCACGCAGTATCGACAACATCAACCCTTACGGGTCCAGTTGTCCCGCAGCTCGCGATCAACATCGTCGCCAGGCATATGGTTAACAGTCTGCTGTACATTGCTGGCCTCTTTCGTTGCATCTATCCGGCGTTCGGCTGCTGCGACCGTTGCCGCTGCGTTATCTTCGGTGCGCTGCTGATCGGATTTCGCTTCCGCTTTGCTTGTGCCGCGAATATGGCCCATGCCAAAAGCGCCGGCAATAGCGGAAATAAACAACGCGGCCAGCCCGATTATCGTTTCGATCCCCACCTTCACCTCACACCAGAACGGATTTCGCCAGGTTAAACAGCGCGCGGCGCTTATCCAACCCGTTTCTGCCGCCATTGATAAGAAGCGTCACGCGTTCCACATCGCCGGAATGAAGCAGGCAACCGCGAGAGGCATAGAACCATGCGGCTGAGCGCGCGGCGTATTCATCCTGTTCAAGCAGTTCTGGATGAGTAACAAGGTCCAGTTTCAACGCGTGGCCACAACTGCGATAGTTACTCAGGCCGGTAACCTGTTTTAGCCCGCGACCGCGGTATTTCCATCCATCACCGGCAACCTGATTGCCCAGGTGTTCTTTTCCCCACTCACCACCGTATACCAAATTAGCGATCTCTTTCTGGTTTGCCGGTTGCGTTGCCGTTCTGCCAAGTGTGGCGGCCTGCTGTTGCGTGATGCGGTGGCTACCGAACGTCGTTACCAGGTTTTCAACCGCGTAATTCAGGTTCTCCACCAGCCGGGTAAATCTAGTACTTTCATGCCCCATTTGGGCAATAAACATCGCCTGATCAAGCGGTGCGGTTATGCCGTATTCCTTCATAGCGGCGGCGATATGCGGAAACCAGCGCGCAGCTAACCCGGCGCTGATACCAGCCGCCTTCTGAAATTGTGTTTGGTTCATTAGAGCCTCAGATGATCAACCAGACGTGCAACGTTGCCTTTGGCAGCCACCAGCACGGAAAGGAATATGATATTGGCCGCAATTGTGGCCCATGATGAATGCGGATAAATCCCACACAGGTACGCCAGAGGCACAGCGCTATACGTGACAGTAATTAGCCAGGCTAGACGCGAAACCCATGGCCGATGCCGCGATTCACCACGACGATAAAACATGAGGGTTAACACCACCCCGGAGCAGAGCAGCGCGTTGATAGTTGCTGTTGGGTCATTTAGGGCCACCTGAACCTCCTCGCCGCGTTATCAGCGCCACCAGCGAGCCGATGTCCTGCTTGTTCAGGAACGTAAGGATTTGAACGGCTAACGCAGAAGCTATTACGGCACCGATAGCATCCAAAGGCTTCTCGGTGTAACCCGTCCAGGATGTGAGTTTTGAACCCAACAGCCCCGAGCAAAGAATGCCTACGATATACGACACGAAGAAGTAGGCCAGGCGACGTAACACGCTCAGGTCAGCCGCTGTGGCTATGTAGAATACGGCGCCCGCAAATGCTCCAAAAACAACACCGTAGTCAGTTCCGGTCAATAGACCGTAGACACTGGCTCCAGTCAAAGCTAAACCGGCCAGCCCCGTGCCGGAAAATGGATCGGACATCTGCCGCCTCATATTGCTGTGAATCCTCTCAGTAAATTTGAGGGGAAATAAAGAAGGCCGCCCTTAGGCAGCCTGTGTTCTTCCAATTATGTTCATAAAGGTGGGGATATGGGTCCTTCCAGAACGACCGCTTCTCCGTTATGGCAAAGATCAAAGCCTTGAGTAAGATGCCAGACCCCACTAATTATCTTACCAGTCAACATATCTTCGGTTTGACCATGCGAATAGTAAGCAATTTGGACACATTCATTGTGTCTTATCCAATAATATCCCTCTTTCATAATTCACCTCTTAAATTATTTCATTAAGAAGTGTATATGGCATTTAGGACATTGTGGTCAGCAAATACTTTTTTAGGAGGATGTGATGCCGGGTGCCTCCCGGTGACTTATCTCTGGTTATCAAAGTCGCGCGCATACCTGCAAATAGCAGTGAACCAGACACCCCACCGCACAGGGGGATTCATCACATGCATAACCTAAACAAGATTTATTCATTTCGTCAATGATTAGTATGTTAGTGCAAAAAAATGCCTGCTCGGACAAGCAGGCATAAATAGCTAAGTTGGCAATAACAGAGGGAGTGGTGCCGGGTGCCTCCCGGTGGAAATGATCACAGCATACATTTCCGCGCGCTGGTTGGACACTCTGGAGAAATGTCCTGCTGAACCGCCCCTCCGCTTAGGGGGATCCACCACAAAAACGCTTTCAGAAACATCCATTCTACAGGATGCTTAAGAAGCATATGTGCAGTATGAAGAATCTGCCACGTAATCAGATGAATATATTCATTTAAATGGTACAGGAAGAGGGCCTTCAATCACCTCAGCTTCTCCGTTGTCGCAGATGTCGTCACCCTGTGTCAGATGCCAAATACCATTAAAAGTAAGTCCCGTCTCAAGGTCTTCAGTAACGCCATTGCTGTAGTAAGCAACCTGAATCCTGCCGTTGTGCTGAATCCAGTAGTAACCTTCTTGCATGATCATCTCCTTAACATGATGAGATGTGTATATTGCTGAGTTGAGATGAATGGCGTTAGATATATTCAGGATTTATTTCTGTCATGAGGATAGGACTTCCTCATCACTGTTGCCGAACTACTCAGTCAGATCTCATTCATCTCAGATACTTCAAACTGAAAGACATAGGGATCGGAAAGAAGCTCAAATTGCTCATCGTCTGGATAGGTTACCGCTACGTGGTAATTTTCACCGGCGAAAGCCTTAATGGATGAGAGATCACGCCAATAAGTTGCCAGAAAGAAATGCTCCCATTCTCCCTGTCGTTCACGCCGTACGTATGCACCTTGGTTGCCATAAACACTTTTAGAGTGCTTAACTCCCGTTAATTCAAGATGCGCAGCAAACCCATCACTGTGTCGTACTGGTACGCAACCATGCCATGTTCTTACAATCATACCCCTCCATTAAATGTCTGAAAGTGAATTTATATTCACATTATCACAATATTTAATCTCTTTGGGGGGTTTAAAATGCATTCTTAAGTGATAAAAAAAGCCCCACGGGGTTAACCGCAGGGCTTTAAACGAAGGCAATAACCCATCGTTAGAGCAAAATTACCACAGATTCGGGAAAAGTAAATAGCTCACGATAAATTCACGCCCTATTTTGTTATCTGCTTCAGCTGCGCATCAGCCCAGGCCTCTTCGATGTCAAACTTGGTGATGAGCTGATCGTAGAATGGCTTAACAGATTTCTTCCATGTATCGAGGCTGATTGCATCCGTTATTTCCCTTAAAGCTGCGTAAGCCTCAGTTGATGGAATTCGCTCAACCCCCCGCCCACTGCAGCGCTTGCAATCAGCCAGTACCGGAACGCCCTGCTGCTCTGTAAGAGCCTGATTAACAGCTTTCCCGCGGCCATGACAATCTTTACAGGCACAACTTATAACCTTCTTGCCCTTACACTGAGGGCAGAGAACGCGCGCTACCTCCCTTACCTGCCTACGCACCTCATACTCAGAAGGTCGAATATTCTCGACCCTCATGTGCAAAGACATCTTCACGAACTTCTTATCTTTTGTCGGCGTGTGAGACTTCATGCTGAAAACCTCAGCGTCAATAAACCCTTCCCCATTGCAGCCATCGCACTGTTTCACGCTGGCTGCGCTGCGGGAGTAGTCCTCGAACGCGAAGGTGGCCAGCTGATGCATCACCAGTGGTTTAGTCTCTGCATCAAGCTTCCGTAATGCCGCAATATGAACGCACTTGGTCAGCGCGTACTGCGCCAACAGCTCGATCGCCCTCTCCCGGTCATTGTTGCTGATGCCCATCTTCCCGAGAAAAGCGCTGTAACCCAATGCTGCCCGTTCCTGCGTCATGCCCATAGCGGCCATGATATCCGTTCCGGTTAATGAGTCTGACGCCGTAGCGCGCGGAGAGTCGCTAATCATTGTCGATTTGGCAAAGTGATATTTGAGGGTATTTTCAAGATTCATGCGGTCTCCAGCTCGTTAATGGTGAGTTCTAATTTCCCGCCCTTAACGACAGGCATTTTCACAACGCGATAGTCGACAACCTGGCAGTCATCCAGCCAGAACCCCGCCTTGGTTAAAGCGTCAAAAGCGGCCTTCTGCAGGTTATCCAGATCGCGGCGCCGGCGGTCGGGCATGTGACATTCAATTCTGATTTTGAGTGGTGCGGCCGTCTGGATATTAAGCTGGGCGCTTCGAATGACACTGACCACCGCATAGCGGTACGCGACGCCATCAGCACTAATATGCGTACGCCCGCGGTTGTGGCGGTAATACCTGTTATTGCTCGGCGGCCAGGGCAAAGTGATTTGATATGTTCTCACACTCACCTCCACATCCGGTTTCGCCAGCGGCTATCCGGGCGCGCTGGTGTATTTGAGGTTGGAAGAAATGCACTGACAGTCCAGGTCACGTAATCTGGGTTAAGGCTACGCTCAACTCGTACCCCGCGCGCTTTGTAACGCTTAACCAGTTCGTCGGCCTGTTCGGTGCTGCAGTCGGTGTAATGAAACCAGGTATATTTCATGTCCGTCACCCCGCGAAGCCAAGCAGCTGCGCGGCGACATTTTCGGCCTCATCGCGACTGCGGAATGAACGGGACAGGACCCAGCGCCAGAGGACATCGAGCGCAGCTTTATAGAGCTGCTGGAACTCAAGTTCGTCCATGTTTGCGAATGAGATGCTACGAGGATGTTTTTTAAGTGTTCCGTCAGGTAGCTGAATGGCATCAAAGTGCCCTGCCTCGACAATCACCCAAGAACGGTACGCGTCAAAGGATTTACACAGGCTAATGCCATTCGTCACGCGCCGGTAAGCAACCTGCTCAAGATACTGCTCGGCTGCATCGATCAGCGCGCCCTCATTCCCGCCATAAGAAGCCAGGAATTTGGCGTAGCCGGTAATCAGCTTCCGCTCGTTGCTAGAAATAGCCCCGCCGGTTGGTTCCCAGTATTCAAAGCCGAGATTGAGAAGCGCGAAAAAGCGCCGGTGAAATGCCGGGTTTCGTACCCGCCTGAACTCTGCAACAAGAACATCGCCGAGCCGGGTTTTTGATTGCAGGATATCGCTGGTCTCGGGCGTAGCCGGGATCAGTATTCCTGAGTGGTGTTTTAAAAGTTGTAATTCGAGCGCCATGGTTATCTCCGTGGCGCATCAGGTATAGGTTGTTCAGGCCTATGAAAGAATAATATCAGACGGTGGTGTAACTCGGTACCCCAGTCGTTTTGCAAATTGCATAAACCCGTTGAGAGTGAAGATTTCTTCCTCTTGGAGTAACGGACGTAATGAAACTATTCCATTTACTCGATAAACCAGATATCTCCCTTCCGCCGGGAAGCTATAGATAACTGCTTTATCGGCCCTTCTGACCACGTCGTACCATTGATCATCTGCATTAAAGGCATCTGCACTACACACTATTTCCCCCAGAGCGACTTATTGACGCGGTAAACAGTAATCGGGAACAGCCAGGGGAACGCAAACAGCGATACTCTTTGAAACTGCTCCAGTGAAAATCACGCGATTAATAAAACCACTCGTCCGCGCTTTCCCAGGTCTCCTGCACGATATGTTCGACCTCTTTCTTGTCGCACCCGAAAACAGTCAAACCGTCATTAGTGGCACGCTTAATCGTAAGCTGGCATTCATCGAACTGTTTGCTGAGTCTTTTGAGCAGTTCTGACTCGAGCGCAGGTATTGCTCCATCAGGAAGTTTCTTCATGCGATCAATGGCTAACTCGATTTTCATACTTTCCCTCCGCAACGAACAACTGTATGCATATACAGTATATTTATAAACGTATCTCACGGATTTTGCAACGATTAAAGAGTGTTAGCACTATGGAGCTCTTGCAGGCTTGCAGGTATCTGTATTAAGGACGCTATGGGAGGGAACTCAGATTTTGTCGTCAACAATCAACAGTTATGTTGAATAGCTTTCACCAGAGTTTTGTGCAGTTTCGCTACTAAATTTTGATTTTGAAATGAAATTAATAAGATGAAAATTTGCAAAGGCGATTATGGAGCTTGCTGTTACTAAGAAAAAATTAGTCAGCAAGCTCTAAAACGACATGAAACATTACCAAAGCGTAATGTAATCCAACCGGTTATCGAAATTTACTGAGATGCAGGCACTCTATCATCTTGACGGAAAGCCTCGATCCCGACTTTCTGACCATAAGAAAGTTCAAGTGTGTTGCCATCAGGATCAGCGAAGAAGACATAATAACCTACCGGTTCGCCTGCCTGAGTCGGTTCTTTTCGCAAGATGCCTTCCATTCTGGCCATCGCTACCTTATTGTCGATTTCTTCAATGCTTGAACAAGCTACTCCCAAGTGACCAAAATTACCTAAAGGGGTGTCAGTCACAGCATCAACCTGGACAAGGACAAGCGCAAAAGGGCGAGTTCGGTCACTTAACCATGCGACTTTACGTGCCTCCGGAAGGTCAGGCTCTCGACTGTGTACGACTTCCATGCCAGCATAACGGCCGTAAAAATCGATACTTTTTTCCAAATCTCTAACAACAAACGCAACGTGCGTAAAACCTACATCAATCTCTTTCATTAGGCTAATCCTTTAACTATCTCCAGAATCGGCATCTTAAAAGCTCAAGTAAACTTGAGGTCAAGAGACTTTCAATCAGTGATTTTGCTGGATTTCTTGCACGTATTGTTCAATGTCGTTCAGGGTTGAAGCCTATGCTAACTAACTCCAGCAAAATGAAGATAAGGCCCGCTACACACAGAAGAAAAGATAAAGTTAAAGCCGCAATAAAAACCATTCGAAACTCCATGTAATCATTTTCACTACCAAAATCTTAGAATCAATTTTTACTTTGTCACGTGCGCATACCAGGCAATTTTTATGTTGCAGAGCCAAACACATCTCGCGGGCTTTAACCACGGTTATTGAATGGTTTTTTGTGAAGCATTTTACTCTTCATGGACAATTTTAATGTTACCGGACTTTTTTTTGTAAATTTTACAGTTAAATAGCCCTAACTGGCCTTTCGCATGCTACTTTAGTAGAAAATCCTTTAAAGTGTGCAACTATGCTTACCACTCTCATCTACCGAAGCCACCTGCGAGCTGATACACCAATTCAATCCATAGTTGACATGGTTAGTGAAGCCAATTCCCGAAATGAACGTGCGGGGGTAACTGGTGTTTTACTTTTTAATGGCGTTCATTTCTTACAGCTTCTGGAAGGAGATGAAACCGCTGTAATGCAAATCTATAAAAAAATTTGTATGGATGCACTTCACTTTAACATTGTAGTACTCTTATCCGATTATGCCCCCTATCGACGATTTGGTCGCTCAGGCATGGAATTAATTGATTTAAGACTATTCAGTAAAGAAGAGTGTCTGGACAGGGTTCTTCAACGTGGAACAACCCAACATAAATTGCTTTACAACGACAGAGCATTACGGTTTTTCCGTACATTTATAGATTCTGCTGAGACAGACAGCTATTATGAACTTCCTGATAGATTCAGTTGGTTTTTTTCATCCGATCAAATAAATGTATCATCGGTTGATCCCGATATTATCGAAGACATGCATGCAGTTATAGACCCTCTGGCTGCTCAAATTCATTCTTTTGTCTTGAGTGCAAAATCAGATAAAGACGATATAAAAGCCAATAATTTATTTTTTGATTTGGAATCGAAGAGAGACTTGTTAAAAATCGCAGGGAGTTTCATTACCTCTTCACAACGAGTATCAATAACACTCCTGCCTTTAACCTTACTGAGGGTACCTAATGCGATTGAGATATTGCTCGATTACATCAGAGAAAGTAACTTATACCCAGAACAAGTTATAGTTGAGTTTTCAGAGAGCGAAATAATCCCTGAAATTGATGAGTTCGCGCATTCAGTGCAGATACTCAAAAGTTGCGGTTTAAGCGTTGCTATTAATGACTTTGGTGTAGGAAATGCAGGTTTATTGTTTCTTTCAAAATTTCAGCCTGAGAAGCTAAAAATACACCCTCAACTAATCCAAAACATACATAAAGACGGTTCCAAGCAGGCGATACTGCAAAGCTTAATACGTTGCGGCGAACTTTTAGAGATAAGGATTTGTGCAACAGGTGTCGAACAACCAGAAGAATGGATGTGGTTAGAATCCGCTGGGGTATTTTGCTTCCAGGGCAATCTTTTTTCAAAATATGATAAAAATGGATCCTTAACGATCTTCTGGCCAGAATCTAATGAGTTTAAATAATGTTAAAATGAAACTTTAGACATTCTTCTGTGATAAGCAAAGTGTAATGTCCGATAAGCACACAAAGCGGGCGCAGCCAATTCGTTGCTGCACTCACTAATAAAATTTGACATGAGGGACAGCAAGGTCGCTCATACGCGCTGCAGTTGAGTTAAGTAAGACGGTATTGAGACTTGTAGTTGGCAATGCTGCCCTTCAAAAATGCCAAGGTGAAACTGGTTGTAGCTCTTAGGCAAAATCACTTATTCTTTGCCGCTAAACATGTAGGAGAAGAGCCATGACCAGTGAAATCCGCAGACGGGGAAGACCACGGAAAACAGAGAGCACCTATGCAGATACTCGTAATGATCTGATCCGCAGCGGTCTTGAGTTGCTGACGCAGAATGGTTTTCTTGCAACTGGAGTCGATGCCATTGTCAAAAATGCCGGTGTGCCTAAAGGCTCATTTTATTATTACTTCAAGAGCAAAGAGGAGTATGCGCAGGCCGTCCTCCATGCCTATGACAGTTTCTTCGAGCATAAACTTAAAAAACACCTTCATGAACCTTTATGCGCACCAATGTTACGGCTGGAAAATTTTATCCACGATGCCTGCAACGGGATTAAAAAATACAATTTTACCCGAGGCTGCCTTGTTGGAAATATGATGCAGGAAAGTCCGGGACTGCCACAATCCTTTATCCAGCAGCTAAAAGATGTTCTTGAGAGCTGGCAAGAACTTGTTGCTTCCTGTCTGTCCGATGCACTAACTTCAGGCGAAATTTGCTCTGAAATGAACGACAAACAACTGGCAGCAGTTTTCTGGAGTGGCTGGGAGGGTGCCGTTATGCGTTCCAAACTTTATAGTTCAACCCAACCTGTGTACGATTTCTGGAACTATTTCAAAACATCAGTCCGTTACCAGTCGTCGCAGGAAGCAACTGAAGTACAGTAAAAGAGGAGCCGTTAGCGGCCCCTCGTTCGATCTGCAACTCCGTATCTATAATTAGCTACATTCAATTACCGCTCGGCCGCGAATTCCGCCATTCAGAAGTTTTTCGGCTACAGTGATGGCCTCACTTAGCGGATATACAGTCGTCAGGCTATCCAGCCTGGACTCTGGTAAATGCTTTAACGCCTGCTGCCAGATCGCCGCTCTTTTCTCTTTCGCGAACATGACACTATCAATCCCTTTCAGCGTAACACCACGAAGAATAAACGGAGCCACATTTCCCATCAACTCCATACCCTGAGCCATGCCACAGGCTGCAACAATACTGCCATAGCGTACCCCTGCACAGGCGTTACAGAGCGTGTGGCTGCCGACTGTATCAATGGCAGCAGCCCAGCGTTCTTTTTGTAAAGGTTTGCCCGGGCTTGAAAGCTCAGCACGGTTAATGATGTCGTTCACCCCGACCGTTTTATATAGCCACGAGGATTCTTCCGGCCGACCGGTAGAAGCGGTCACATGGAAGCCCATAGACGAAAGGATCATGGCCGCAATACTACCGACACCTCCACTGGCACCGGTAACAAGTACGGACCCATCTTCAGGCTTAACACCATGATTGAGCAGCGCGTCGACACACAGCATCGCGGTAAACCCAGCCGTCCCGATAGCCATGACGTGTTTGCTATTTGCGCCTGCCGGAAGCGGCGTCAGCCAGTCGCCTTTCACTCGTGCTTTTTCAGACAGCCCACCCCAGTGTTTTTCCCCTACACCCCAGCCTGTCAGTAGAACCTTATCTCCGGGCTGATATTCAGGATGTGAACTGGCGGACACCGTACCGGCAAAATCAATGCCTGGCACCATTGGAAAGTGTCGGACGATTGGGCCTCGGCCCGTAATGGCAAGCGCATCTTTGTAGTTGATGGAGGAATATTCAATATTTACCTCAACATCCCCCTGCGGCAGCTCACTTTCAGCAATTTCAACAAGTTGCGCACTGTAGCGTTCATCTGCTTTGTTTATTAATAAAGATTTAAACACTTTCACCTCGTCTATTTGGGCGTTTATCGTTCAGTTATTAAGTCATGTACAAATAATATTGACCGATCGTCTAATAATCAATCCTACTATCCCAGTATTTTGTCAGGATTCAAGACTTATTATTTTTTTCATAGGCTTAACGCAGTCATAATTGATCAGTGTCAAGCTGGAGGTGGGTAAACTAATACATAGGGAAATGTAAGCGGATCCGGCGGGTGCAAAGGCAATGCTTCAGTACTCAGTTGATAACGGTAAACCCAGCAGGCTTAGATTGTTGGCCTCATTTTCGCTCACAGGAACCAGTTCATCTCTATCCCCTCCCACCAGCATTGATCCAATTAAATTTGGCTTTAAAAGCTCAGCTGGTATCGAACGGTCAGCGATACTTGCGCAGCAAACGCGCCGCGCAAATACAGTGTTGGCTTACCTTTAATCAAAAGTGCTCACGCCTGCATACCCTTCCCCCTTGCGATGTTAATTCTGTCAACACATTCCCTTAATGCTTTGACTTGCTCTGGAGAAAGTTCAGATTCATCAATTGTAGCCAGAAGCGCGTTGAGGGAGCGCTCAATATCGTTTTTAGTCAACCGTAAACAGATAACCTTAACCCAACGTGGCGAGAACTTGCTGAGGCCGATTGCTCTTGTGATACGTAGTTTCATGAGATGCCTCTTAACCGCCAGTGGTGGCGATTTGAAACTCGGTTATAACACACGTGGAGAAGACTTATGTGACTATTTCGCCATAGAATTTTCTAAGGGTCGTTTAGCCTGGGCAATCAGGCTTTCAGGAAACATCGAAGTAGGTCTTTCAGCATGTCGCAAAAGCGCCTCGTCATTACCCGAAGCGGCTTATCACGTGAAGGTAGCTTTTACGGTCATACGCAGGCTGAGACGTCAGCTTTGTGCCAGGAGCGGACGTTTACGAAAGAGGTCTTCTTCAAGTGCAGCGAAGTTTCTCTAATCTAATATCGGATTCGCTAACATTTCCTTTCTCAATCCAGCCCAGCCGCCTATAAAATCCTGCCGCGCGGCTGTTTTTGTCGGTTTCAAGCCAAGCCACCTCATGATGTTTGAAAATTTCCTGTTCTGCGAGTCCAACAAGTATGCGACCTAAACCTCGGCCTTCATATTTAGGTAGAACAAATGCCGCAAAAAGGCATGCTTCATCTGGCAAAATCATTGAAAAACCAGTCACTTTCCCACCTTCTTCAGCAACCCATGCGCAGCGACTTTTTTCAATCATATTGGTGACAACGCTCTCGGTAATTCCCATCCGCTCCATTTCTTCTCGACTGAGATGATTTTCTTTAACCGAAGTCCTGACGTCAAAAATACCCTTTATATCAGAGGGTAGAGCTAATCTTGTCCTAATATTCATCGTATTATTCCATTCATGATACTGTGTAATTTTGATGATTAACACGCTCATAGCAGATCAACAGCGCCGCATTTCACATTAGATCTGTGCAGAGGACGGAAGTTGCATCCCAACGATTGTCACTTTAAGAGTTAATGTTCGATTGTGATGAGGGCAAATACTATGCTACTGGATACGTTAAAAAGACTCGAATGTTTTCTTCATGGCAGCAGGCGGAAAGATCGGAAATGGCTTGAACAGATACTCCATGACAGATTTAGCGAAATAACGCGCTCAGGAGTATTAGTTGATCGTGTACAGACTATTGAAGCCCTTTCGGGGGAAGACAGCGTTCCAGCTATTCTTAGTAGTGATTTCCGGCTTATCATCGTTAGAGATAATTTCGCAATATTGCATTACAGAACGGTCCATCCAGATGGAAGTCATGCATCCCTTCGTTCTTCATGCTGGGAAATCTCTGAGAACGGGCAATGGAAATTGGTATTCCATCAGGGAACACCTGAGGCACAGAGCATATAGTCGTCATATTCAACGTCCGCTCCTCGCTCAAAGTGGACCTCCAGCTCTCTGAGCTTGTCCTATTTGTGCGAGGTTCAAAGTTGCACGGCCGCAAAGCCTTGGAATGGCTTGTGGAAGGGACATCCCTGAAAAAACCTTAGCGGATGTCATGGGATTACCCAAGGCGGTACTTATGGACGCATGAGCGGCTCAATACCAATCCACTTAAGCGTTGGCTGATAACACAGTTTCAGCGCGGGTACCGCCACTTTCACGCCATTAACGTCAAGGTCGCCTAAATGGACAGCCCATTTCGTATTCGCGTTGCCGTCATAAATTTTAAAGACTACATACGCTGAGCCGTAGTCATCGTTATTGGTAATTCGTGGGACATTGCGATGTACTTCATCACTATTAATGTCGTAAGGCGATGGCCTTGCATATCCCTGTTTATCTTCCGGAAAATCGTACGGGAATGATGTGGTGCCGAGGTAAATTTCTGGCCGCGCGCTAAGCTGTTTACCATCGCCTAGGTCGATATAGGCATTACGAGTGTCGATAAATATCGGTACTGCTGGCAGCCCGGTAGTTCCCGGACGAGAAGGGCGCTGACGACCTTTGTTATAGGCAATCAACTGGACATAAAATTCCGGCCTCGCCTCAGGCCCCTGGACATGCGGAATAGTGAAACTGCTGCGTTTATCAGGCATATAGTTGCCGGGCATACCGTGATCATAGATATAGGTTTCTAGTACAATCTCTTGCTTTCCGTTTGGGCCATCGACAGTAAAGGTATACTCGCTTTGGCAGAGGTCGATATACCCTGGCCTTTCTCGCGGATACGGAATACATCCTGCCAACAGCGCGCCGCCAAGCGCGACAAGCCCGCCCCAGCTAAGATGATTCGATACTGACATAACAAAATCCCTACCTAAAAAATCCCGAGTGCTAGCTTAGGTTAGTATCGCTAAGATCTACAACCTACCAACATTGATTTTGAAAGCGTCGTGAAGCTGAAGGTTCAGCGAGAGAAATGTGCCAGATGCGGAAGTAGTTAACAACCATCAGTGTTGTTCAACGGGGAAAGGGTCACTATAACCTCTCAAATGAAGCGTTGCTCGCTGCGGGTTTATAGACGTCGAGCACAACCGTTTGCCCGTTTCATTTGGTTAGTTTTAACTTCCGAGCCTTTTTTCAATGCTGCCATAATGCATTGATAACAATATGATAACATCATCTTGGGTTACCACCTTTTTGCAGGGAGAAGAATGAAGATGTTGCGATCGCTACAGGCGCTCTGCCTGATGAGCTTTTTTCTGGCGGATGTGCGCGATGGGCTTGGCCCCTTTCTCGGCATTTATCTCACTGAACAGCACTGGCGACCGGATGATATTGGATTTGTGATGACCGCAGGCGGGATCGCGGCGCTGCTGGCGACGGTGCCCGCAGGGATTATGATCGATGCCACGCGCAAAAAGCGCCTGCTGCTGCTCGCCTGCTGCGCGCTGGTCACGCTGGCGACGCTCATGCTCTGGTACAGCACCCGTTATAGCATTGCGATGTTTTCGCAGATTGTTTCCGGGCTGGTCGCCGCGCTGATTGGCCCGTTGGTGGCGGGGATCACGCTGGGCCTGACCGGCCAGCGCGGCTTCACGCGGCAGATGGGCCGCAACGAGGCGTTCAACCACGGCGGCAATATGGTGGCAGCAGTGCTGGCAGGCGGCGCGATGTGGCTGTGGGGCATCGGCGCGGTCTTTGTCCTGATGACGGGCATGGCGGTTTTCACCGCGCTTAGCGTACTGGCGATCCGCGAGCAGGATATCGATCATGACGCGGCGCGCGGCCTTGAAACCGGCGATAAGGCGCAGGTGGTGCCGCAGCTGTCAGTGCTGATGCGCCATCCGGTGCTGCTGACGACCGGCATCACACTGCTGCTGTTTCACCTCGGAAACGCTGCGCTGCTGCCAATGCTCAGCATGCGCGTGGCTGCTATAGGCAGCAGCCTGTGGAGCCCTGGAATCTATGCTGCGGCGACGGTAGTGATTTCGCAATGCGTGATGATCCCGGTCGCCCTTCTGACCTCCGTGCAGGCGCAGCGCTATGGCTACCGGCGGCTTATCCTGATTGCGCTTATTGTACTGCCAGTGCGCGCCGCGCTGGCCGCCAGTTTTGCCGGGCCGTTATCCGTTATTCCGGTGCAAATTCTGGATGGCGTCGCCGCCGGGATCCTGGGTGTGGCGGTGCCGGGCTATATTGTTAACACGCTACGCGGGTCCGGGCACATCAACGCGGGGCAGAGCGTGATTATGCTGATGCAGGGCGCGGGCGCCGCGTTCAGCCCGGCGCTAGCGGGCAGCATCGTCGCGCATTCGTCATGGCGCATGGCGTTTGCGACGCTTGGGGGGGTGGCGCTTGCGGCATTAGTTGTCTGGTGGCGCGCGGCCGGACGGGTATCGGCTACGGCATAATGGCCGCCGCAAACCATCTGCTCAGTATATACTGTTGATATTGCGTTCTTCTTTGTGAGAGTGGCTCATGATCGCTTCCGTCCTTATCGCGCTTGTCGCCGTTATACACATCCATATTCTCGTGCTTGAGATATTTTTGTGGGACACGAAAACAGGCCGCAAGGCCTTTAATCTCAGCGCTGATTTCGCCCGAGACAGCCGGGTGCTAGCCGCCAATCAGGGGCTGTATAACGGTTTTTTAGCGGCGGGATTGTTCTGGGGGCTGTGGCTGGGCGACGGTGGTTTCCATTTTAAACTGTTCTTTCTGGTATGCGTGCTGATTGCGGGTCTGTTTGGCGCAATCACCGCCAGCAGGAAAATTTTTTATGTGCAGGCGCTGCCCGCATTGCTGGCGTTAATTGCGCTGTGGATGGGACTGTAACGGCGCAAGTCGCGCCTGTGCCTCATTCAATAATACCTACCTGCGACTGGCTGTTATACCAGGAGAACAGCACGAAATGCCAGAGCCTTAGCTCTTTGCGGGAAGGGTCGATTAATCTGACGTGTTCCCTGATAATTCACCCAGAAGGCTGTTAGCAATGTCCGTTCCTCGCTCATAGCAGACCAATTCATCGCTCTGGCCTCCCATCGGTCCTCATCCGCTCGTATTTGGCTTTCAGAAGCTCCGCAGGGGTTGGTCCCTTCGGCGATACCGGTGCGGCGAGCGCCCGACGCACTGGCGGAATCGGTTTCCCGGCCAGCACCCGCTTTTCCCACATATCCAGAATGTCGCTGGCCTCACGCTCGAGCTCTTTATGGCTCAACTGGCCATCGGTTCCCCGGCGCCGCAGTTCGAGGCAGATGTGATAATAAATGGGTTTAGGCCACGGATACTGTTCATTGCTCGGATACCGGAACACCAGCTTGCGCCACTTCCAGTATTCGGCCATCACATCAGTGACGGTGATCCCCAGCACGCAGCGCCCTTCCCTGCACCACTTGATGAACTGGCCTGGCGAAGGCAGGAATGGGCGTTCCTGACGGCGCACCATGCGCATGCCGGCTTCAACCTGCTCCAGAGTGGTGATCCCGTTTTCTTTGAAGGCCAGCACCCACTGACGGCGGATCTCGTTCACGTCTTCCTGGCTGCGATTAACCAAGCTTGCTGGGAACGCGGCCGCCAGCTGTACGAACAGCCCGTTGATAATCTGAGCCACCTGCTGCGTTTGTTCGCGTTCGGTGTACTGCTCAGGCATGTTGTGCGCCACGCGGCGAGCCTGTTCCCTGTCAAAATTGCGAATGCTCTCGGCAAGATTTTTCATTCCAGCCCCCCGTCAATCCAGTCGGTGTTATGCAGGTCAACGCCGCCCCGCGATGACTTTGCCGCCCCGGTTGCGCGCAGCCGTTTGGTTGTGAGTTGATCCCACTGCTTGCGCAAACTCGAAGGGCTCAGGATATTGTCTTTCCAGAATTCATCCCTGTTGGCCCACTGGAACAGGTCGCAGATTTCGTAGTGAGTGCGCTTGTCCTGGACGCGCATCAGCCTGATGGTGTTTGCCCATTCAGCCCAGTTTGGTTCGGATAGCGATGCGTTGACGGTGAGAAGCCTGTCGTAAATCCAGCGTGCGGCCTTGAGGTCGTCAGCGGATCCCCATGATTTACCTGCCGGGGTGTATATCCCGGCGGCAGCTTCTGGATGGCGTGAGAGAAACTTTTGAGTTTTCTGGTTTCGGGATTCGTCAGAATTCCGAGACGAGGATATTTTAATATTGTTCTTGTTATAGTCTTGGGTGTCTACCGTTTCCGGGAAGGTTTTTCCCGTTTTCGGTAACACTTTTCCCGATTTCGGGAAGACTTTTCCCGTTTTCGGTTTGTCTAAAATCCAGGCTGAAAGGTCAGTATTTATACCGACCGTTTTCATCACGCCCTGCTTTTGACTGAAGATAATTTTGCGTTCTGCGAGTGACTTGAGCGCATCAGAAACGTGGGAATCACTCAGCCCTGTAAGCTCAGCTATCACCGTGTTCGTAACGCGGTCCTGCTTCTTGTTCCAGCCGTAGGTAAGCCAGATCACCGCCTCAAAACACTGCCACTCCCGGCCTGACATTCTCAGACGGGGCTTAAGCTGTTGGATCTCGTTAGCGACCTTGGTATACCCGTTCGACAGGTCGGCCATACGACCTCCCGGTTGTTCAGTTCTGTGGGGGAAATTGATAATTTCAGCTGTGTTTGACATACTTAGCCCCGCAATTACACTCCGTTTTTGCACCTGAAAGCCGTTGGTGTTCGAGCACCGCGGCTTTCGCCTTTTCTGAAGTCTTCATATCGCCCCCAACATGGTTGTGACCATCGCCAGCAGCGGTGCCGTAAGGTCAGGATCGACACGGAACATCTCAAAAATCCCCTCGCCTAACTCCTTCAGCTTTTCCTTCTTCGGTGCATCGAGCATCAGAGCTTGCTTCGCCTCACTCACCTCTTTTTCCAATCTGGCCATACGGTAGGCAAATGAGTCGTTCTTTACGACACGGTCGCGGTACCGAATCGGTAATACGGACATGATCGCGGGCACCAGGAGTTCGACGTTCTTTCGGTACGACGCGGAGTCTTCTTTGTTGTCGAGCCAGCGGAACAGCTTCACGTTCCAGACATCGGCCTGGCCTGAGAAATCCAAGCCATCAAGTTTAAGTTCTTCCGCCGCTTCTTGGATTTGAAGCGCAACAATTACGCGCCCTTCTGCCGCTGCCCAGGCTCGGACCGCAGAGCAGATATCACGATGATCAATATCCTGCCCTGCATATTCGCTTTGATGACACTGGAATATCAGAGGATTAGAGGAAGCTCTGCTACTCTTTTGAAATGAAACAGTTTGCATAGTTAAGGCTCCTGTTTAGGTAAACCGTCTGTTGGGTTTGGGTAGAGATCTGGGCGCAGCTCGTGCGGAGTTACGCCGGTCATTTTGAAAATGGGGAAAATGTAGTTTGGCGGGACGATCCCATGGTCACGATTCTTCCAGTGACTTACGGACATACTGGTCACACCAAGCGCGATGCTGAGCTTTCTTGCTGATCCAGCGGCTTTAATTGCTTTATCAAGTGCGGACATGTGCTTCTCCTGCTTAATGTTAGCGAAAGTAAACCACAGATTTATATTTTTCGCAAATCTCGAGTTTATTGCGTGTGTAAACCAAATATTTACAATGACACTATGAGAAAAGAAGAACCCAACCTCGTTCTGGTAGAACGCCTTACTGAGATCACCGATCGGGGCGTTACCAAAGCAGACATGGCACGAATAGCTGGAGTAACACCTCAGGCCGTAAATGGCTGGTTCAAAAAAGGCGTGATTAGTAAGAAATCAGCATTGGCCATAGCCGATGCTGTTGGCATTTCTGTCGCCTGGCTACTCGGTGAGGACGTTGGTGAGAAAGATGGACTCAAGCCAGACGAACAGCGCCTGCTCGAGCTTTACCGACAGTTGCCGGAGGAAGAACAACGGAACATGCTTCGCATTTTCGCGCTTCGTTTAAAAGAACTTGATGAGCTGTACGAGAAATACATGAAGGGGCGTGTTCGTTCACAGGATTGACTCATTTGGATTGCTAAAAGGCATACCAAGATAAATAGTATCTTACGCTGCAGAAATGCAGCTTTTTTTTGCAAAAACAAAATTTGCACGTTGTTACATGCATATGTTTTAATGCACGTAATTTCACAACACGAGTAGAGTACCATGACTAAACATATTGATAGCGATGCAGATAATGAGCCTTCAGGAAAAGCAAAAGGCGGTAAAGCAAAAGCTGCAAAAATGACACCTGAAGAAAGAAAGGAAGCTGCCAAAAAAATGGCAGCGGCTAAAAAGGAATTGGCATCACTTCCTGTAGCTGAATATGGATCCTCAGATGCCCCACTACGCATTGGTGATGCTGAGATACAATGCTATGTACTTAGTGATGGCTCACGTGTTCTTTCTCAAAGGGGGGTGTTTTCCGGATTAGGAATGTCTGGTGGTGCTGCTGACCGACTACTTAATTTCGTAGGCGGTGACAGGATAAAACCCTTTTTAAACAATGACATACTGCCGGTTATCGAAAACCCAATAAAATTCAGACACAAAAACGGTGGAGGAGTCGCTTTTGGTTACCCTGCAACCATATTGGCAGACATTTGCGATGCAATTCTCGCGGCCAGAAAAGAAGGAAAGCTTCAAAAACAACAGGAGCATTTAGCTGAACGTGCTGAACTACTCGTTCGTGGCTTTGCTCGAGTTGGTATAGTAGCTCTAATTGATGAAGCAACCGGGTATCAAAAAGCTCGTGAGCGAGATGCACTCGCAAAAATACTTGAAGCTTTTGTTGCTAAAGAATTACAACCATGGGTACATACCTTCCAACCTGATTATTACGAGCAGTTGTGCCGTCTCAGAGGGGTTCCGTATCCACCACAAAAGAAAAATTTTCCATCTTATTTTGGTACATTGACCAACAAAATTGTCTATGACCGACTTGCCCCCGGGTTACGCGATGAGCTAAAGAGCGAAGCAGCTAAAAGTAAGAAGAAGGGGCGTCTGCATCAACATCTTACTCAAGAAATTGGCCATCCCAAGCTCAGAGAGCATTTGTCTTCAGTTGTTACAATCATGAAATTGAGTAAGGATTACGAACACTTTGAGGGTAACTTAGAAATGGTTCATCCTGAGCTGCCTAAAACTGATATTGAATAATTTAACTACCCGGCCGTCGAGTCGGGTTATATTCTTTACCCACCCTCTCTGTTTCCAAGCCGCACTAATGAATCCCCTATCCCGACCTTAGCGTCGGGATTTTTTTCCGCTATATGTCAACCACTTCACATAATCCACACCTATAAACCTCAGATTTACAATTAAAACCAATCACTGGTTGACACAAATATAAACCAGTGATTTAATCACATTTACCAAGACGCACTACGAACCACTAAGGCAGGACGCCCACGAAGTAGCCGCCGACGGCATACGAATAGTCGGATGAGGTGGAGAGATTAACGCGCATCAGGTGTAAACGTTCCGCTGGCCAGCGATAAGGCAAACGAGGGTGAGAATGATTGATTTCGCACGCAAACCAGGACGGCAGCAGGCCGTAAAACTGAACTTCTTCGAGGTGATTCTTCGCCGCTTGTGCTACCTGCTGGCGCAAAAGGGGAATCCAGATGTGTAACTCAACGAAATGCGGGTACTGCGGCAAGCCGGTTGAACCGGAGGAAGTAGTCAAAAGTACCCTTCTCTATCGCAACGGCGCACAGCTGGCGCGCAAAGAAAAAGAATACTGCTCTGAACGTTGTGCTTCGTACGACCAGATGGCCCACGAGGCATAACGTAAAAGCCGCGCAAGGCGGCCCGTACGTCCGGTGCTCCCGACCAAAGTTACACCGGAAAACTACTTAAAAAACCAAAGTTCACCCAATGGGCGCTATCTCTGGCCCGGGGATCTTACATCCAAAAAAGAGGATCTCACATGGAATTTTTCTATGTAGTTAAGGCTACGCAGAAATCTGGCAAAGAAGACGCAGTGATTTGGTTCACTGCGAAATCAGAAGCCCGCGCAAACCTGCAGCTCGATGTTGAGTTAGAAGATGCTGGTATTGAAACCGGCCGCGGTAAGGATTACACCAAGCCGCTTCGCACCGATTTCCCTGTTTACAACGACCTGCCGGAAGAAAGTGCAGTGGATTACACCTGGTGCAAACGCTACGCACTCCAAGACGATGGATGCACCTGGCTGCCAAAGGCTGGTGCTGAGTCGCCTGAAGTCGTGGACAACACTGCCGCACCGGAAACGACCGTTAAAGTCGAAACTATCGTCGAAAGTGTCCCGCTTGAAAACCGCACTCCAGCGGTCCGTTTTGCCATCCACCTGACCTGCGACAAATACCAATCACACATCACTAAAGAGCAGCAGCTGGCTGCCAGCGAAATGTCACTGGATGAAGGTAACACCTATCTCCAGAACCTGCTGCTGGCGAAGAACGACATCCCTGAAGTTGCCGAACTGAGCCTGAACGCTGAGTGGAAACTCGTACAGGCGATAAAGCTGGTATTCGCGCCAGATGAAGCGCACGAAGCTGAAGTAATTGCTGCATTCATGACTGACTGGGTGAGAGCAGATGCCGGCGACCGCAATCAGTTAGTTGAAGAGTGGAGAAGCGGAAAGCTTACTCTTCTCAAATCAGAAAGCACCAGCGACGCCGACGTTACAACTGGTCAGGATCTAAAACCTGATAACGGTATCCAGATTGACGAAAGTGATGACGAAACCACACGTTATCCAGTCGTTCGTATGCCGTTCCGCAAGCAGCTACTCGCCCAGTTCACCGGCGATGAACTGCGCCACCACTTAACCCGCGAAGAGTACGAAGCTATCAGCGCGCTGGAGATGGACACTGACAACAGCTATGTCCAGAACCTGGTGCTGGCGGCAGAAAACTGCGAAGAAATGAAGGGTTACGATACCAAAGACCTGTGGCGCTATACCGACGCCATTCGCAAGGTGTTCAGCCAGGATAAGCGCCACGAACTCGCTTTGGTACTTCGTTTTACCCGCATCTGGGCGGCGACTTATTATATTGACCGCGGAATTCTCGTTCGCGAGTGGGCAGCCGGTAATCGCATCAGTAATGTTCAGCGCACTGATTCTGGGACCAATGCAGACGGTGGCTATGTAACGGATCGCGGCGAAGGCGCGCACCACACTCTGGACACTCTCGATCTTGAGATCGCATGCGCCCTACTGCCTATGGACTTCCACCACTTCGAAATTCCTTCGAGCGTGTTACGACGCGCCAAAGAAATCGTGGCTAAGAAAGAAGAACCATGGAAGTCATGGAGCGCCATCCTGCGTAATCAGCCCGGCGTACTAGCGGTGAACCGTGCGGCAATCTTCAATCTTATCCGCATCGCGCCGGAAAATATCCACCACACGCCAGCGGCGCATCTTGAGTTCGTGAATAAAACCATGACGGCTGAATTTAACTCTGCTGTGGAATTACTGCCGTTGCCTACTCCTGTAGTTGAGGCTGAAGCCCCAGCTGAACAACCGCAGGTTGAAAATCTCGGTAGTGGCGTGTTCTCCATCGATGGCCTGGTGGTTGGAAATACCGCCCCGGTCATCGATATCCCCTCAAATGAAGTCGAAAAAACGGAAAACGCAACGGAGACCACCAGCGATGTGCAGATGGAAACGACTCAGCCAGAGAAAGTCGAAAATACTGATCCGGTACAACCAGGCAAAGGCGCTGATGCAGCTAATAAGCAAGCAGTTACCGTAGCGCCGGAAGAGCAGCAGTCAGAGCCAGTAATCGAATACCCGGCTTGCTTCGAGCCTGGCCGCTACGAATGTCTGCCGAATGAGGTTTATCACGCAGCAAACGGTATTAGCTCAACCCAGGTAAAAGATGCCCGCGTCAGCCTGATGTACTTCAACGCGCGCCATGTGGCTAAAACTATCCCGCGCACAGCATCCAAAGTGCTGGACATGGGAAACCTGGTGCACGCCCTTGCATTGCAGCCGGAAAACCTCGAAGCAGAGTTCAGCGTAGAACCAGAGATCCCTGAAGATGCGTTTACGACCACCGCTACTCTGCGTGAGTTCATCGACGGGTACAACGCCAGCCTGCCGGCACTGCTGAGCGCTGACGAGATTAAAGCGTTACTTGAAGAACATAACGCATCCCTTCCCGCTCCAGTGCCGCTTGGCGCCAGCCTGGAAGAAACGGCTCAAAGCTATATGGCTCTCCCTGCTGAGTATCAGCGTATTGAAGAAGGCCAGAAGCAGACAGCAGCGGCAATGAAGGCATGCATTAAAGAGTACAACGCAACCCTGCCCATGCCGGTTAAAACCAGCGGCAGCCGTGATGCGTTACTTGAGCAATTAGCAATCATCAATCCAGACCTGGTGGCGCAGGAAGCGCAGAAACCGACGCCGCTGAAAGTCTCCGGCTGCAAAGCAGACATGATCCAGGCTGTTAAATCAGTTAAGCCCGATGCCGTGTTCGCAGACGAGCTGCTGGATGCCTGGCGCGACAACCCTGGCGAAAAGATTCTGGTTACCCGCCAGCAGCTGGCCACAGCGCGGGCAATTCAGTCTGCACTCCTGGGGCACCCGACCGCCGGCATGCTGCTGACACATCCAAGCCGCGCCGTTGAAGTGAGCTATTTCGGTTTCGACGACGAAACCGGATTAGAAGTGCGTGTACGCACTGACCTCGAGATTGAACTGGACGGCGTGCGTATCGGTGCTGACCTGAAAACCATCAGCATGTGGAATGTGAAGCAAGAAAGCCTGCGCGCCAGGCTGCACCGGGAAATCATAGACCGTGACTATCACCTCAGCGCTGCTATGTATTGCGAGACCGCGGCGCTGGACCAGTTCTTCTGGATTTTCGTCAACAAAGACGAGAACTACCACTGGATCGCCATCATCGAGGCATCCACAGAACTGCTGGAACTGGGCATGCTCGAGTACCGCAAAACTATGCGCGCCATTGCCACAGGATTCGACACAGGCGAATGGCCAGCGCCGATCACTACCGATTACACCGATGAACTGAACGATTTCGACCTGCGCCGCCTCGAAGCGCTGCGTGCTCAGGCTTAAGGGGGATTTATGCATAACACAAACGTTACCGTTGCTGACCAGAATACCGTTATTAACTCCAACGTGGCTTTGTTCGATTCCCAGTATCTGAACGCCATCAGCACGTTCGCGCAGATCATGGCGCAAGGAATCGCGACCGTTCCTAAACACCTTCAGGGTAATCAGGCCGACTGCATGGCTGTAGCGATGCAAGCAGCACAGTGGCAGATGAATCCCTTTGCCGTGGCGCAGAAAACGCACCTGATTAACGGTGTGCTCGGGTATGAAGCGCAGCTGGTTAATGCCGTAATTTCACGCAGCGGCGTGCTGGCCAGCCGCTTTGAATATGAATGGTACGGGCCATGGGAAAAGGTAGTTGGAAAATTCAATATCCGTAAAGGCGACAAAGGCGAGTACCGCGTCCCGGGCTGGACCCTGGCTGACGAAGCCAGGATCGGCATTATTATCCGCGCAACCCTGAAAGGTGAAGATCAGCCAAGGGAACTCGATTTGCTGCTGGCTCAGGCCCGTACCCGAAATTCTACCCTCTGGGCTGACGACCCTCGCCAGCAACTGGCGTACCTGGCTGTCAAACGCTGGGCGAGGCTGTTCTGCCCGGATGTGATTCTGGGCGTCTACACCCCGGATGAACTCGATGATCGCCGTGAAGAACGAGAGGTAAACCCCGTACCGGCGCAGCACGTAAGCCTTGCAGACATTTCAGGTGACAACGTCACTACTACTCAAACGGCTCAGGAATCAGCTCAAAACATCGATGCACTTGCTGATGATTTCCGTGATCGCATCGAGGCGGCTCAGGATGTGGATAGCGCTAAAGCTCTGCGCGCAGATATTGAAACCGTCAAAGCAACGCTGGGTTCTGCCCTGTTCACTGAGCTGAAAAACAAGGCCGTGAAGCGTTATTACCTGGTTGATGCACGGAACAAAGTCGAAGCAGCCATCAATTCCTTGCCACCTTCAGATGAGCCCGATGCAGCTGAGCGGTTCGCAGAAGTAGAGCGCGTTCTTGCATCGTCGAAACGTCATCTGGGCGACGAACTGCATAGTCAGTTCAGCATTACCCTGGCGGATATGAAACCGGAATACATGGACTAACGAGATCGGGAGGGGAAACCCTCCCTCAAGGAGAAGAAATGCGACTGATTAATCGAGGCAGTAAGCAATCCCCTTTAGCTCGCCAGGCATGTGAAATCGCACTCGCAGCCCACCAGCAAAGATATGGTGACTATGGGCGTAGCAAGATGAAAGAGACCTATACGGTGAAAGTGGAAGGCGTGAAGGTCTGGGTTGAAGTGGTCAACTGCAAGGCAAGCTACGTGGCCACAGCAATGACTGGCATGCGCCGACTACGTTCCCTGCCCGGCCAGGCAAACTGAAACTGAAATATCAACGACTAAAGACCGGCATATCTATACTCATGCCGGTTACCTGAGGTGAACTATGTCGCAGGTAATTTACGATTCAGAATGGGGCGTTGCTTCAAAACTAAAAGAGAAGACAGGCCTTACCGATCGTCAGATTAAAAGCTATCGCCAAACCTCCTGGGTAGAAGGTGTTCATTTTAAGAGAATCCCATTGGATGGAAGCAGCTCCGAAGAGCGAGGACTTGTCTGGTACAACATCCCAAACATTAACAGGTTTGTGAAGGAGGCATAATGGCTGCAATGCCAACGGGTGTTGAGATCCATAACAATAAAATACGAATTAGTTTCAAGTTTCAGGGCGTTAGATGCCGAGAAACATTGAAAGGATGGATCGTAAATGCTTCGAATCTCAAAAAAGCCGGGAATCTAAGGGCCAAAATTGTTAGCGAGATTCAGCTGGGTACTTTTGACTACCGGGGCGTGTTTCCGGAGTCAAAGGTAGCAGCAAAGTTTTATGCATCTAAAAATATTACGACGTTCGCCGAACTTGCATCAGCCTGGTATGAAAACCATAAAATCGATCTCTCCCCCAATGCCACAAGAAGCTATGGGATAGCTGTAAGAACGTTAACAAAACTAATTGGCCCTGATACGCTGGTTGCATCCATCACCAACAGCGACATTCTGGGCTGGAGAAAGGAATTACTGACTGGCGAGACCAACTATGCTCCCGAAAAGAGGAGAAATAAAACCGGCCGCGCCGTTAGAACAGTAGATTATTATCTGGCCATCCTGCGACAAATCCTCGACTATGCGGTTAAAAATAAAGTCATTTCATATCAACCATATGTCGGAATAAAAAGGCTTCGCAAAGGGCAAACAAAACCAGATCCGCTTCTGAGACATGAGTTTGAGCAGTTGAAAGAGACTGCTCCGGCTCAGCAGAAAAACATGTGGCAATTTTTCGCTTATACCGGCGTTCGGCCCGGGGAGCTTTGCGCTCTTGCCTGGGAGGATATCGATCTTAATTCCGGCGAAGCTACGATTGCACGCAATCTAACTCAGGAAGGTTTGTTTGGACCACCCAAAACCGAACCTGGATACCGGACGATAAAGTTACTGGAGCCGGCTCTGGAGGCTTTGCGAGCTCAAAAGGAACTTACCGGGAGTGCCCCTAAGGTACCAATCACTTTTCACCACCGGGAGTTCGGTAAAACGGAAACGCAGAAACTGCACTTTGTGTTTATGCCTCGACCTCAGAAAGGCAAGCAAGCTGCGTACTATTCAGTCAGCTCAATTGTGTCACTATGGGATATTACTGTAAGACGATCGGGCATTCGCCGCAGACGCCCCTATCAGCTGCGTCATACATACGCGTGCTGGATGTTGTCGGCAGGTGCTAATCCTGCTTTTATAGCGAATCAGATGGGTCATGAGAATGCAGAGATGGTCTTCCATGTATACTCTGCGTGGATAAATGCTCTCGATAGCGATCAGGTATCATTTTTGAATCAGCGCTTTGGCGGATATGCAAATGCCCCTATAATGCCCCTGAAGGTAAAAACAAAGTAGTTAATTACTTGATTTTCCGGTGATATTTAATGAAAAAGCTGTTTGTGCAGTTTTATCTCCTGCTGTTTGTCTGCTTTCTGGTAATGACCATGCTGGTTGGGCTGGTCTATAAATTTACCGCCGAACGCGCGGGCAGACAGTCGCTGGATGATTTGATGAAGAGCTCGCTCTATCTGATGCGCAGCGAGCTGCGTGAGATCCCCCCGCACGACTGGGCCAGAACCCTCAAAGAGCTGGATCTTAACCTGTCATTTGATCTGCGCATTGAACCGATGAAGGATTTCGATTTAGACCCGCCGACCATGCAGCGCCTGCGTGATGGTGACATCGTGGCGCTGGACGAAAAATACACCTTTATTCAGCGCATCCCGCGCAGCCACTACGTTCTGGCCGTGGGGCCCGTTCCCTATCTTTACTATCTGCACCAGATGCGCCTGCTGGACATGGCGCTGCTGGCATTTATTGCCATTTCGCTGGCCTTACCGGTGTTCATCTGGATGCGGCCACACTGGCAGGACATGCTAAAGCTGGAATCCGCCGCGCAGCGTTTCGGCGACGGGCACTTTACGGAGCGCATTCACTTCGACAGCGGTTCCAGTTTTGACCGGCTGGGCGTGGCCTTCAACCAGATGGCTGATAATATTAATGCGCTAATTGCCAGCAAGAAACAGTTAATCGACGGGATCGCTCACGAGCTGCGAACGCCGCTGGTTCGTCTGCGCTACCGCCTGGAGATGAGCGAAAATCTCACCGAGGCAGAGAACCAGGCGCTGAATCGCGATATTGGCCAGCTGGAAGCGCTCATCGAGGAGCTGCTAACCTATGCCCGCCTCGATCGGCCGCAAAACGAGCTGAATCTCAGCACGCCGGACCTGCCCGCCTGGCTGCAGACGCATATTGATGATGTACAGAGCGTAAATCCGCAGCGGACGCTGCTAACCGCTATCGCTCCCGGTGATTACGGCGCGCTGGATATGCGCCTGATGGAGCGCGTGCTGGACAACCTGCTCAATAACGCCATGCGCTACAGCGAAAGCACGCTGCGGATTGGTTTAGATTTGCAGGGAAATCAGGCCAGCCTAACCGTTGACGACGATGGCCCGGGCATCGCCCCGGAAGCGCGTGAAACCGTCTTCGAGCCGTTTGTACGCCTCGATCCCAGCCGCGATCGCGCTACCGGCGGCTGCGGCCTGGGGCTGGCGATTGTCTATTCCATCGCGCAGGCGATGGGCGGAACCGTTCGCTGTGACGAAAGCCCGTCAGGCGGCGCGCGCTTCTGCTTTAGCTGGCCGGTTTACCATAACATCGTCCTTCCCCAACCTGCCTGACCATAACCGCACGCTGGCCTGACCCGGTGTGCTGTGCTATACCGTAAGTATGTTGTAACTAATTAAGGAAAATCATGGCGACGTACGACCTCCTGGAAAGGCTAAACGCCACATTTCGGGAAATAGAACACGAGCTGCTCAGCCTCGCTGACCATTTGCAGTCCTGCCGTCTGTTGGCCGCGCGGGTATTCAGCCTGCCAGACGTGGCAAAAGGTGCCGAGCACGATCCGCTGGAAACAATCGAGGTGAAACAGCACATCGGCAAATCGGCGCTGGAGATGACGCTGCAGCACTATCGCCGACTGTTCATCCAACAGCAGTCAGAACATCGCAGCAGCAAAGCGGCGGTTCGCCTGCCCGGCGTGATTTGTCTGCAAACGGAGACCGCGGCGCGCGAGGCGCTGGAAGCGCAGATTGCGCATATCAACGCGCTAAAAGCCGCGTTTGAAAAGATCGTCACCGAGGAGTCTGGCCTTGCCCCGGCGGCCCGCTTCGAGTGGGTGCATCGCCAGCTTCCGGGCCTCATTACCCTTAACGCCTATCGTTCGCTGACGGTACTCCGCCACCCCGCCACGCTCCGTTTTGGCTGGGCCAACAAGCACATCATCAAAAACTTCACCCGCGATGAGATCCTTGCCCAGCTGGAAAAAAGCCTGAAGGCGCCGCGCACGGTCGCGCCGTGGTCGCGCGAGCAGTGGATTGAGCGCCTGGAGCAGGAGTATCACAGTATCGCATCGCTTCCGGCCAGCACGCGCCTTAAAATCAAACGTCCGGTGAAGGTTCAGCCCATCGCCCGCGTCTGGTATTCCGGCCAGCAAAAGCAGGTGCAATACGCCTGCCCTACGCCGCTGATTGCGCTATATGATGCCGACCAGGGGGCGGTGGTGCCGGATATTGGTGAACTGTTGAATTACGATGCCGAAAACGTTCAGCATCGCTATAAGCCCCAGGCGCAGCCGCTGCAGTTGATTATCCCGCGGCTGCACCTGTACGTGGCGGAGTGATTACTTCATGCTGCCAACCATCGCTTCCGGACGGACCCAGGCATCAAACTCGGCGTCCGTCAGGTAGCCCAGCGCCAGCGCCGAAGCTTTGAGCGTCAGCCCTTCCTTGTGCGCTTTCTTGGCGATTTCGGCGGCCTTATCGTAGCCGATATGGGTATTGAGCGCCGTCACCAGCATCAGCGATTCATTCAGCAATTGGCCGATCCGTTCGCGATTCGGCTCAATCCCCACCGCGCAGTGTTCGTTAAAGCTCTCCATGCCGTCCGCCAGCAGGCGTACGGATTGAAGAACGTTGTGGATCACCATCGGGCGATAGACGTTAAGCTCAAAGTTACCGGATGCGCCCCCCATGTTGACGGCCACGTCGTTGCCCATCACCTGACAGCAGAGCATGGTCATGGCCTCACACTGGGTCGGGTTCACTTTACCCGGCATGATGGAGCTGCCCGGCTCGTTCTCCGGAATGCTGATTTCGCCAATGCCGCAGCGCGGGCCGGAAGCCAGCCAGCGCACGTCGTTGGCAATCTTCATCAGCGACGCCGCCAGCCCTTTCAGTGCGCCGTGAACGTGGACCAGCGCATCGCAGGTTGCCAGCGCTTCGAACTTGTTTGGCGCCGTCATAAACGGCTGTCCGGTGATGTTTGCCAGCTCTTCCGCCACGCGCACCGCGTATTCCGGATGGGTATTTAACCCGGTTCCGACCGCCGTCCCGCCGAGCGCCAGCTCCGCCAGATGCGGCAGGCCGTGATCGATGTGCTTCAGGTTGTGTTCAAGCATCGCCACCCAGCCGGAAATCTCCTGGCCGAGCGTTAGCGGCGTGGCGTCCTGCAGGTGCGTACGGCCAATTTTGACGATATCGCGGAAGGCCTGCGCCTTTTCATTAAGCGTGGTTTTCAGCACGTTCAGCTGCGGGACGAGCTGCTCGCGGATGGCAATCACCGCCGCCACGTGCATCGCCGTCGGGAAAACGTCGTTTGAGCTTTGGCTCTTGTTAACGTCATCGTTCGGGTGAACCTTACGCTCCATGCCGCGCACGCCGCCCAGCAGTTCGCTTGCCCGGTTCGCCAGCACCTCGTTCATGTTCATGTTGCTCTGGGTGCCGGAACCGGTCTGCCAGATGGCGAGGGGGAATTCATCGGGGTGCTTACCGGCCAGGACCTCATCAGCGGCATTAATGATGGCCGCGGCTTTGTCCGCTGCCAGCAGCCCCAAATCCTGATTGACCCTGGCTGCCGCGCGCTTGGTCAGCGCCAGCGCCTGGATCAGCGAGACGGGCATTTTTTCGGTAGAGATACGGAAATGCTCCAGCGAACGCTGGGTTTGCGCGCCCCATAGCCTGTCAGCCGGGACGTCAATCGCGCCCATCGAGTCTTTCTCATGGCGTACCGTTGTCATTACTTTCTCCTTGATAACAAAAGAGGGATTGCTCACATGCTTAAGAGATAAGTATTGATGACTTCTGAGGACTTATATGGCGCTTTGTGCGCTCTTATTGGTGTCGGGTGGCGGCTTCGCCTTACCCGACCTACGAGAATGTAGGCCGGGTAAGCGTCAGCGCCACCCGGCAATTTACAGAATTACTTCACGCACGCCGAACACTGAGAAGACTGGATCTGTTTGAAGAAGTCGTTGCCTTTGTCATCCACCAGGATAAACGCCGGGAAGTCTTCCACTTCAATTTTCCAGATCGCTTCCATGCCCAGTTCCGGGTACTCCACGCACTCCAGGCTCTTGATGCTGCCCTGCGCCAGAACCGCAGCCGGGCCGCCGATGCTGCCGAGGTAGAAGCCGCCGTGCTTGTGGCAGGCGTCCGTCACCTGCTGGCTGCGATTGCCTTTCGCCAGCATGATCATGCTGCCGCCGTTGGCCTGAAGCTGGTCAACGTAAGAGTCCATACGGCCCGCCGTGGTTGGGCCTAGCGAGCCTGAGGCATAGCCTTCAGGCGTTTTCGCCGGGCCCGCGTAGTAAATCGGATGATCTTTAACGTACTGCGGCAGCCCCTCGCCGTTGTCCAGACGCTCTTTCAGCTTCGCGTGCGCGATGTCGCGCCCAACGATAATCGTGCCGTTCAGGGAGAGTCGCGTCGAAACCGGGTACTGCGAAAGCTGCGCCAGAATCTCTTTCATCGGACGGTTAAGGTCAACGTGAACCGCTTCCCCCTCGCCCGCTTTACGCAGTTCTTCCGGGATGTATTTCCCCGGGTTGTTCTCGAGTTTTTCGATCCACACGCCCTGGCGGTTGATCTTCGCCTTGATGTTGCGGTCCGCCGAGCAGGAGACGCCCATGCCGACCGGGCAGGATGCGCCGTGGCGCGGCAGGCGGATCACGCGGATGTCGTGCGCGAAGTATTTACCGCCAAACTGCGCGCCGAGCCCCAGATTTTGCGCTTCGGTCAGCAGCTCCTGCTCAAGCTGAACGTCGCGGAACGCCTGACCGTGCTCGTTACCTTCGGTTGGCAGGCCGTCATAATATTTGGTTGAGGCCAGCTTGACGGTTTTCAGGGTGCTTTCCGCCGAAGTACCGCCGATCACGAAGGCGATATGGTACGGCGGGCACGCTGCGGTGCCGAGGGTACGCATCTTCTCAACCAGGTAGTTTTTCAGCTTGCCCGGGGTGAGCAAAGCTTTGGTTTCCTGGTAGAGGTAGGTTTTGTTGGCTGAACCGCCGCCCTTGGCGATGCAGAGGAATTTGTACTCGTCACCGTCGACGCTGTAGAGATCGATCTGCGCCGGCAGGTTGGTACCGGTGTTGACCTCTTTATACATATCCAGCGCCGCGTTTTGCGAGTAGCGCAGGTTATCTTCGATGTAGGTGTTGTAGACGCCGTGCGCCAGCGCAGCTTCATCACCGCCGCCGGTCCAGACGCGCTGGCCCTTTTTACCGACGATAATCGCGGTGCCGGTATCCTGGCAGGTTGGCAGAATGCCCTTTGCCGCAATATCCGAGTTGCGCAGGAACTGCAGCGCAACGTACTTATCGTTCTCGCTGGCCTGCGGATCGCTCAGGATATCGGCAACCTGCTGCTGGTGCGCCGGGCGAAGCATAAAGGAAGCGTCGTGGAAAGCGTGCTGCGCCAGGAGGGTCAGCGCCTGCGGGTCAACCTTAAGGATTTCCTGCCCTTCGAATTCGGAGACGGAAACGTGATCGGGGGTTAACAGGTAATACTCGGTCCGATCCTTACTGAGGGGGAAAGGATCCTGATAATGGAATGGTTTGTTCGACATTGTTCTCTCACTTACTGCGTAGGTCTGATTATTCAGGGCAGATGTTCCGCTGCCCGGCTTAAAAGCGAGTTAGCTTATCCTACACAATTTTTTAACAAAAACTGAGACTAGTACGACTTTTTACATCCGAAGGTTACTTCCACGCGGTTTATTGCTTTAATACCCGAAGTTAATTCCACATTTGAATCAGGGCTTGATAATGCAAAAACTCATCAACTCAGTGCAAAACTACGCCTGGGGAAGTAAAACTGCGTTAACGGATCTCTACGGGGTCGCCAATCCGGACAACCTGCCGATGGCAGAACTGTGGATGGGCGCGCACCCGAAGAGCAGCTCAAAAATTGAAGACGCCAGCGGCCAGGTTCGCAGCCTGCGTGACGTGATTGATGGCGATAAGGCCGCACTGCTCGGCGACAAGGTTGCCAGCCGCTTTGGTGAACTGCCGTTCCTGTTTAAGGTGCTGTGCGCCGACCAGCCTCTCTCCATTCAGGTTCACCCGAACAAGAAAGCCTCAGAAATCGGCTTTGCGAAAGAGAACGCGGCGGGCATCCCGTTAGACGCCGCCGAGCGTAACTACAAAGATCCAAACCATAAGCCTGAGCTGGTTTTCGCCCTCACCCCGTTCCTGGCCATGAACGCGTTCCGCGAGTTCTCTGAGATCGTCTCGCTGCTGCAGCCTGTTGCTGGCGCGAACAAGGCGATTGCCCATTTCCTCGAAAACCCCAATGCCGAGGGTCTGAGCCAGCTTTTCGCCAGCCTGCTGAATATGCAGGGGGAAGAGAAATCTCACGCCCTGGCGGTGCTGAAAGCGACGCTGAACGGCCAGCAGGGCGAGCCGTGGGACACCATTCGCCTGATATCCGCGTTCTACCCGGACGACAGCGGCCTGTTCTCCCCGCTGCTGCTGAACGTGGTCAAGCTGAACCCGGGCGACGCGATGTTCCTGTTTGCTGAAACCCCGCACGCCTATCTGCAGGGCGTGGCGCTGGAGGTAATGGCTAACTCGGATAACGTGCTGCGCGCAGGCCTGACGCCGAAATATATCGATATTCCCGAGCTGGTCGCCAACGTGAAGTTCGTGGCGAAGCCTGCCGACGAACTGCTGACTCAGCCGCTGAAAAACGGCGCTGAGCTGGACTTCCCTATTCCTGTCGATGATTTTGCCTTCTCCCTGCACGACCTGAGCCAGGCAGAAACGGCGATTGCGCAGGACAGCGCGGCGATCCTGTTCTGTGTGGAAGGCGAAGCGGTTCTGCATAAGGGGGAGCAGCGTCTGGCGCTGAAGCCGGGCGAGTCGGCCTTTGTCGCGGCGAATGAGTCTCCTGTTCGCATCAGCGGCCACGGTCGTCTGGCCCGCGTTTTCAATAAGCTTTAAGGACTTACTGAATTTTTTAACAACTCTTGCTAAGCTAGTTAAAGACTTTACATCTCCGGGCGGTTTTTACCGCCTGGTTTCATTTTAGGGATAGTCGCAATGAAAAAATCGGTCGTAGCGGTAGGCGTGATTGTTGCTTTAGGGGTGGTCTGGACGGGAGCTTCCTGGTTTACCGGCAAGCAGCTGGAAAGCCGTCTGGCAGAGATGATGGCGCAGGCGAACAGCGAAATTAAGCGCAGCGCGCCTGAAGCCGGTCTGGAGCTGAGCTACCAGAATTATCAGCGCGGCGTGTTTACCAGCCATATGCAGGTAGTGGTCAAACCCGTCGCGGGCAATACCAACGCGTGGTTGAAGCCGGGCCAGAGCGTGGTGCTGGATGAAGTGGTAAGCCACGGCCCGCTTCCGCTGGCGCAGCTAAAAACCTTAAATCTGCTCCCGTCAATGGCGTCAGCGAAGACCGTGCTGGTGAACAACGAGGTGACAAAACCGCTGTTCGATCTGGCAAAAGACGAATCGCCTTTTGAGATCAACACCCGTATCGGCTATTCCGGGAATACGAGTTCTAATATCGATCTGAAAGCGCTGAACTACGAAAAAGGTAATGAAAAAGTTGCCTTCAGCGGCGGTAATTTCAAACTGGATGCAGACCGCGATGGAAAAAATGTCTCCCTGACGGGTGACGCAGAGAGCGGTCTGGTCAATGCCGTTAATGAGTACAACCAGAAAGTGCAGCTTACGTTCAATAACCTCAAAGCCAGCGGCAATAGCCGCATGACTGACTTTGACGAACGCATTGGCGATCAGAAGCTGAGTCTGGATAAGGTCGCGATTGCGATTGAAGGCAAAGAGATGGCCGTGCTGGAAGGGATGGATCTTGATGGCAAATCCGACGTCTCTAAAGACGGGAAGAGCATCAACACCCAGCTCGACTACACGCTGAAAAGCCTGAAGGTGCAGAACCAGGATCTCGGCAACGGCAAGCTGTCGCTTAAGATCGGCAACATCGACGGTCAGGCGTGGCATGAGTTTAGCCAGAAATACAGCAAAGAGAGCCAGGCCCTGCTGAGCGACGCCGCGCTTCAGCAAAATCCGGTTGTGTATCAGCAGCAGGCCATGGCCGTGCTGTTCAATAACCTGCCAATCCTGCTGAAGGGCGAGCCGGTCATCACCGTCGCGCCGCTGAGCTGGAAAAACAGAAAAGGCGAAACCAACTTCAACCTGTCGTTGTTCCTGAAAGATCCGGCAACCGCGACGGGCGAGCCGCAGACGCTGGCGCAGGAAGTGGATCGCAGCGTGAAGTCCCTCGACAGCAAGCTGACCATCCCGATGGACATGGCAACCGAGTTCATGACCCAGATTGCGAAGCTGGAAGGCTACGGTGAAGAAGATGCCGGCAAGCTGGCGAACCAGCAGGTGAAAGGCCTGGCAGCGATGGGGCAAATGTTCCGCATCACGAAGGTGGAGGACAATACCATTTCCACCAGCCTGCAGTATGCCAGCGGCCAGGTGACCCTCAACGGCGACAAAATGCCGCTGGAAGACTTCGTTGGGATGTTTGGTATGCCGACGCTCGGGATGCCGGAACCGGCTGAACCGGCAGCGCCGCCTGCGGTACCACAGCAGTAAACAGCAAAACCCCTCGCATGAGGGGTTTTTTATTGCCGGGTGGCGGTGACGCTTACCCGGCCTACGACTCCGGGCCGTTGTAGGCCCGTGCAAAGCGGAGGTTATTTTACCGTCACCAGCCGCGCCGCCACAATCTGGTGTCCGGCCTGCACGTCCGTATTTTCGATGCGCTGCATGATCCTGTCCGCCAGCGTGTAACCCATCTCGCGCGCGGGAGTGGTGGCCCAGACGATCGGCAGATCGTCGAGCGCATTTTCGCCGACGTCCGCAAACGCACCCAGCGCCACCTGGTGGCCGAAGAAGGTTTCAACCCCACCCTCGCCGCTTTGACGCCCTGCGCGGATCAGGCCAAACCAGGCGCCCATGGCAATCACGTCGTTATAGCAAATCACCGCGCTAATGGTGGGGCTGGCGCGCAGCAGCGAACCGATTGCTTCTGCGGCTTTCTTCTGGCTGGATTCGCACTCCACCACCCATTCGCTGTGGAACGGTAGCCCGTATTTGATAAGCGTTGAGCAGTAGCCGCCGACCCGCTCGGCTCGCGTGAGGGATGAACTTTGCCCCCCGAGCCAGGCGATGCGCTGATGTCCACGACGAATAAGATGCTCGGTCAACATTTGTGCCGCCTGCATGTTGTCCGGACGAAGCGTGTCGGCTTCATCCAGATAGCTCGCGCGGGAGGCAAATACCAGCGGCACGCCCTTCTCTGCGGCACGCTCGCATAATTCACTGCCGACGCCTGACGCCCCGGCAACAATCACGCCATCAACGCCCTGCGTCAGCAGCATATCCAGCCGGGAGAGAAGCTGATCGGCCTCGCGCCCGCCGTGCAGCAGAAAGACCATTCGCCCCTGGGCCTCAAGCGCTTCCGTTAAGCCGGCGGTCAGCTCTGCATAAAACGGCGACGTCAGGTCGCGAACAATCAAACCAATCACCCCGCTTTGCCCGCCGCGAAGCGCTGATGCCTGGCGATTACGCACAAAGCCCAGCTGCTCAACCGCCTCGTTAACCCGCTGACCGGTCGCAGGAGATATACGCCCTTTCCCGCTCAGCACCAGCGAAACGGTACTGACAGAGACGCCAGCCGCCAGGGCGACATCGTTAATGGTGATCTTTTTCGCTACGGCCATGTCTTGGCGTGACTCCCTGATAATGAGATCGGTAAAACGTTTTATCAATACGTTATCTTTATACTACCAGTAAAAGCCTGAGAATGTGATTTAGCGCGCACTAAAATTTGATAAAACGTTTTATCTTCTCGCTGCATTGACGCAGGTAAATCTTTTCAAACCATCAAGGAGTCGTTTTATGACGGCGAAAGCAGCACAAAAAATATCGCTGTGGGAGTTTTTCCAGCAACTGGGTAAAACCTTTATGCTGCCCGTGGCGCTTCTCTCATTCTGTGGGATCATGCTGGGGATCGGCAGCTCGCTGAGCAGCCATGATGTCATCACGCTAATTCCTTTCCTCGGCAATCCTGTGCTGCAGGCGATCTTCATCTGGATGAGCAAGGTCGGCTCCTTTGCGTTCAGCTTCCTGCCCGTCATGTTCTGTATCGCCATCCCGCTGGGTCTGGCGCGTGAGAACAAAGGCGTGGCTGCATTTGCCGGATTCGTTGGTTATGCCGTGATGAACCTGGCGGTCAACTTCTGGCTGACCGCGAAAGGCATTCTGCCGACTACCGATGCCGCTATCCTGAAGGCGAACAACATCCAGAGCGTGATTGGTATTCAGTCCATTGATACCGGGATCCTCGGCGCGGTTATCGCAGGCGTGATCATCTGGATGCTGCACGAGCGTTTCCACAACATTCGCCTGCCGGACGCGCTGGCGTTCTTCGGCGGCACCCGCTTTGTGCCGATTATTACCCTCGTGGTCATGGGGCTGTTTGGCCTGATCATTCCGCTGATTTGGCCGGTCTTTGCGATGGGCATCGCCGGCATTGGTCGCATCATTAATGGCGCGGGTGATTTTGGTCCGATGATTTTCGGTACCGGCGAACGTCTGCTGCTGCCGTTTGGCCTGCAGCATATTCTGGTGGCGCTGATTCGCTTTACCGAAGCGGGCGGCACCATGGACGTGTGCGGTCACGACGTGAGCGGCGCGCTAACCATCTTCCAGGCGCAGCTGAGCTGTCCGACCACGCACGGCTTCTCCGAGAGCGCCACCCGCTTCCTGTCACAGGGTAAAATGCCAGCCTTCCTTGGCGGCCTGCCGGGCGCGGCGCTGGCGATGTACCACTGTGCTCGCCCGGAAAACCGTCATAAAATTAAGGGCCTGCTGATCTCCGGCGTGATTGCCTGCGTTGTCGGCGGCACCACCGAGCCCATCGAATTCCTGTTCCTGTTCGTTGCGCCGGTGCTGTACCTCATCCACGCCGTGCTGACCGGTCTGGGCTTTACCGTCATGGCCGTGCTGGGCGTGACCATCGGCAACACCGACGGTAACGTGATTGATTTCGTGGTATTCGGCATCCTGCACGGCCTGTCTACCAAGTGGTATCTGGTGCCGGTTGTGGCGGCAATCTGGTTCGCGGTGTACTACGGTATCTTCCGCTTCGCTATCACCCGCTTTAACCTGAAAACACCGGGCCGCGATCTGGATACCGCCAGCAGCGTTGAGCAGGCGGTTGCCGGTACGGTAGGAAAATCCGGCTACAACACCCCTGCTATTCTGGCGGCGCTGGGCGGCGCGGAAAATATTACCTCGCTGGATAACTGCATCACCCGCCTGCGCCTGTCGGTGGCGGATATGTCCAAAGTCGATACCAACGCGCTAAAAGCCAACCGCGCCATCGGTGTGGTACAGTTAAATCAGCATAATTTGCAGGTGGTTATCGGCCCGCAGGTGCAGTCGGTGAAAGACGAACTGGCAACCCTGATGCGAACAGTAGAAGCCTGATGCCTCAGCCCCCTCTCATGAGGGGGTTTTACTTTAAGGATTAACGTCATGTTTGATTTTTCTACCGTCGTGGATCGCCACGGCACCTGGTGCACCCAGTGGGACTACGTGGCCGACCGCTTTGGCGCGGCAGACCTGCTGCCGTTTACCATCTCGGATATGGATTTTGCCACCGCGCCCTGCATTACCGAGGCGCTGCATCAGCGCATTAACCACGGCGTGTTTGGCTATAGCCGCTGGAAAAACGAGGAATTTCTGGCGGCGGTCGCCCACTGGTTCCAGCAGCGTTTTAACAGCCGTATTGATACGACGACTCTGGCGTATGGCCCTTCCGTTATCTACATGGTGTCCGAGCTGATCCGTATCTGGTCGAACCCCGGCGATGGCGTGGTGGTGCATACGCCGGCTTATGACGCATTTTATAAAGCGATAGAGGGCAACCAGCGCGCGGTAGTGCCTGTCGCGATGCAGAAACAGACCACCGGCTGGCAGGGTAATATGGCAGCCCTTGAAGCGGCGCTGGCGAAACCGGAAAACAAAATCCTCCTGCTCTGCAGTCCGCAGAACCCGACGGGCAAGGTCTGGACGCACGAAGAACTCGCGCACATGTCCGGGCTGTGCGCACGCTATGGCGTGGCGGTGATTAGCGATGAAATCCACATGGACATGGTATGGGGAGACCATTCCCACACGCCGTGGAACGACGTCGCGCGCGGCAAATGGGCGCTGCTGACCTCCGGCTCCAAGAGCTTCAACATTCCGGCGCTCACCGGGGCATACGGCCTGATTGGCGATGACGAAAGCCGTGACGCCTATCTTAGCGCGCTCAAGGGCCGCGATGGTCTTTCATCCCCTTCCGTGCTGGCGCTTACCGCGCACATTGCCGCCTATCAGCAGGGTGAAGCCTGGCTGGACGCGCTGCGGGCCTATCTTGAAGAAAATCTGCACTATATCGCTCGCGAACTGAACGGTGCTTTTCCGAAACTTAACTGGCAGCCGCCAGAGGCGACCTATCTTGCGTGGATCGATCTCAGCCCGCTGGGTATTGATGACGGTGCCCTGCAAAAGGTGCTGATTGAGCAGGAAAAGGTCGCCATCATGCCGGGATATACCTACGGTGAAGAGGGTAACGGCTATGTTCGCCTGAACGCTGGCTGCCCTCGCAGCAAGCTGGAACAAGGGGTGACGCGCCTCATTGCCGGCATCAATACCCTTCTGTAATGCTTTTGCGCAACGGAATATTCCCTTGCGCAAATAGCTTTTTACCTCGTTTTGTTTTTATAATATGGCGCACTTTAACCAGAAAAGAGTGCGACCATGATTGATACACGCCTGCCCTTAACAGATATTCACCGCCACCTTGACGGTAACATTCGTGCCCAAACCATTCTCGATCTTGGCCGCCAGTTCAATTTACCCCTTCCCGCTCAAACGATAGACGCGCTGATCCCGCACGTGCAGGTCACCTCAAACGAACCGGATCTGGTGAGCTTCCTGAGCAAACTCGACTGGGGCGTGAAGATGCTGGCCTCGCTGGATGCCGTTCGCCGCGTGGCATTCGAGAACATTGAGGATGCGTCCCGCAACGGACTGCATTATGTCGAACTGCGTTTTTCACCCGGCTACATGGCGATGACGCACAACCTGCCGATCGCTGGCGTGGTGGAAGCCGTAATTGAAGGCGTGCGTGAAGGATGCAACGCGTTCGATGTCCAGGCTCGACTGATTGGCATCATGAGCCGTACCTTCGGCGAAGGCGCCTGTCTTCAGGAGCTGGAAGCTCTTCTGGCCCATCGTGACAAGATCACCGCGGTGGATCTGGCCGGTGACGAGCTTGGCTTCCCGGGCAGCCTGTTCCTCTCCCACTTTAACCGCGCGCGCGATGCGGGCTGGCACATCACCGTGCATGCCGGTGAAGCGGCAGGTCCGGAAAGCATCTGGCAGGCTATTCGCGAGCTGGGTGCCGAACGCATCGGCCACGGCGTGAAGGCGGTAGAAGATCGCGCCCTGATGGATTTCCTGGCGGAGCAGCGTATCGGTATTGAATCCTGCCTGACGTCCAACATCCAGACCAGCACGGTGTCGTCGCTGGCGCAGCACCCGCTGAAAACCTTCCTGGAACACGGCGTGCTGGCCACGCTGAACACCGACGATCCGGCGGTTCAGGGCGTGGATATTATTCATGAATATAACACCGCTGCGCCGCAGGCGGGCCTGAGCCGCGAGCAGATCCGCCAGGCGCAGATTAACGGGCTCGAAATCGCCTTCCTGACGCCCGCGGAGAAGCAGGCGCTGAAGGATAAAGTGGCTCGCGGTTGAGCATTTGCCGGGTAGCGGCTACGCCTTACCCGGCCTACAAGAACATTCAGAACTTATGCCAGACAGAGCGTGGCGCGATGTTTGGCAGATTCGATGCCCAGCTCAATCAGCTCCATAATCTGAATCGCCTGGCTCGCCGGAACCGGGTTTTCTCCTGAGCCATTAAGCGCATCGCGGATGGCGGCGTAATAGGCGGGATAGTTGCCTGGCAGGGTCAGCAGCGTTTCCTCCACCAGCGTCTCGCCCTCGGCTCGCGTGACCACCCCATCACGCATATCGTATCCCCAGTCTTCCTGCGGTAAACGCTCCCCGTTTTTCAGGCGATCTTCCTGCGGGTCCAGACCAAACTTCACGTAGCTTCCCCGGGTGCCGTGGAGGATATAGCGCGCAGATTCGGCCGCGGCGAGCATCGTCCCATGCAGGATAATGCGCCGCTGTGGATAGCTTAATATTGCGTGGAAGTAGTCCGTCGCCTGCGCGCCCGGCCGGAGCTGAGCCAAATCGACGGTCATGCTCACCGGCAGACCAAAGAGATTAACGGCCTGGTCAAGTAGATGCGGGGCTAAGTCGTACCAGATGCCGCTGCCCGGGCCTGCCTGTTCCCGCCATCGATTACGCACCTGCGGGCGGTAGCGGTCGAAATGCGATTCAAAATACGCGATTTCGCCCAACGTCCCCTCGCTCAGCAGCGCCTTAATAGTCAGGAAATCACTGTCCCAGCGTCGGTTGTGAAACACCGAAAGCAGCCTGCCGAGGCTTTTTGCCAGCGCCTCCAGCTCGCGCGCCTGTGACAACGTCACGGTGAAGGGTTTATCAACCACCACGTGCTTCCCCGCCTCCAGCGCGGCTTTTGCCAGCGGGAAGTGGGTATCATTTGGCGTCGGGATCACAATCAAATCAATATTCGGATCGTTGAAAAGATGCTTAGGTTCAGAAACAACGGGAACGTTGGGCCAGTCGGCATGAACTTTGGCTGCGTCGCTGCTTGAAACTGCCGCAAGCGTCATTCCCGGCGTCCCGGCAATCAAAGGCGCGTGAAAGGTTTTACCCGCATAACCGTAACCAATAAGCCCGACACGGATGCTGTCACTCATTGCAATGCCCTCTAAGGAATTATCTTATTTCACACTGGCTATTCTGGTTCATTACCGATTAATAATGTGCCATAGGCGTTAAAATAGCATCCTGCACCAGCCGTTTTTGTTAAAATAATGTAACCTTCTGATTTTGATTAGGGGAACCGTTCCCAAAGCACTTGCCGTCTCGAATAGGTCGCTGTAACATTTGCAATCTGTATTTATGGATAAATTACAAACACGAATCATGACGTCAATTATTAATCGAATCATTGAATTAGCGGGATGGATTGTTCTTGGGGTATCGGTCATTTTGCTTGGCGTTGCCAGCCACATCGATAACTACCAGCCGCCGGAGCCTGTCACAGTCGCACAACCGAAGTGATCGAGCACGGCAATAAAGCGTGACACATTATGTCAGTTAGCTGTTGCCAGTCTTGTTGAACGCGGTTACCCTTCTTTCCAGGCATCTCCTGATGCCTGATCTTTCAGCAAAGAAAACTCCTAATTTAGTCGCGTTATCTGAGTGGGCTGTTTACGTCTTAATTAATCCGTTTATTATTCGATCGAATTACCGTTGCCGGTATTACTCCTTTTATATGGAAGCTTATTAACATGACAGTTCAGGACTATTTATTAAAATTCCGCAAGATCAATTCCCTTGAGAGCCTGGAAAAACTGTTTGACCACCTGAACTACACGCTGTCGGATAATCAGGACGTCATCAATATGTATCGCGCCGCCGATCACCGTCGCGCTGAGCTTGTCTCCGGTGGACGGCTGTTCAACGTGGGTGAAGTGCCCAAGTCCGTATGGCGATACGTTTTATAAGAAAGTAGCCATCCGTGTGAAATGTTATATACTCAGCGCCCTGCAAATTTCTGTATAACATTTCGCGCAGACCTATCGGAGAGTTCATGACCGCAACGCCTGGAGAGAGAATTGGAGGCTGGTTAATCGCCCCGCTGGCATGGCTGCTGCTTGCCTTATTAAGCGCATCGCTTGGGCTTCTGCTTTATACCACCGCGCTGGTTACCCCTCACGCCATTAAGACGTTAATGTCCCAAAGCGTATTCAACATCGTGATGTGGTTTGTCTCTTTCGCTTTCGCGATAGCGATGTGGTACTACACGCTGTGGCTGACCATTGCGTTCTTTAAGCGCCGTAAAGGTGTGCCTAAGCACTACATTATCTGGCTGCTGATTTCAGTCCTGCTGGCGATTAAGGTCTTTGCCTTTGCACCGGTTTCTGACGCTCTGGCCGTTCGCCAGCTGCTTTTCCCGCTGCTGGCCACCGCACTGCTGGTGCCCTACTTCAAACGCTCGGCGCGCGTGAAGAGAACTTTTGTTAACCCGTAATAACCTTACAGTTAACCTGTTGTCGCCTGTTGTGGTTTATCCGATAATAGGCGGCTTTTTTATTTCAGGCTAAATAATGACCGATTACTTACTGCTCTTTGTCGGCACTGTGCTGGTTAACAACTTCGTACTGGTGAAGTTCCTTGGCCTGTGCCCGTTTATGGGGGTTTCCAAAAAGCTGGAGACCGCAATGGGCATGGGGCTGGCGACCACCTTCGTGATGACGCTGGCCTCCATTTCCGCATGGTTGATTGATACCTGGATCCTGATCCCGCTGGACATGATCTATCTGCGCACCTTGTCCTTTATTCTGGTGATTGCGGTGGTTGTGCAATTTACCGAAATGGTGGTGCGTAAAACCAGCCCGGCGCTGTACCGCCTGCTGGGTATTTTTCTGCCGCTGATCACCACCAACTGCGCCGTGCTCGGCGTGGCGCTGCTGAACATCAACCTCGGACATAATTTTATGCAATCGGCGCTGTACGGCTTCTCTGCCGCCGTCGGTTTCTCTCTGGTGATGGTGCTGTTCGCCTCTATACGCGAACGCCTGGCGGCGGCAGATATCCCTGCCCCCTTCCGGGGAAATGCGATAGCGCTGGTCACCGCAGGTTTAATGTCTCTGGCCTTTATGGGCTTTAGTGGTCTGGTGAAGTTGTAATGAATGCTATCTGGATTGCCATCGCCGCCATCAGCGTTCTGGGGTTGGTGTTTGGTTTGATTCTGGGTTACGCCTCCCGCCGTTTCGCGGTTGAGGACGATCCCGTTGTTGAAAAAATCGATGAGCTTCTGCCGCAAAGCCAGTGCGGCCAGTGCGGCTACCCGGGCTGCCGTCCCTATGCGGAAGCCGTTGGCGTTCAGGGTGAAAAAATTAACCGCTGTGCGCCGGGTGGCGAAGCGGTGATGCTGAAAATCGCCGCCCTGCTCAACGTCGATCCGCAGCCTGTGGACGGCGATGTTGAGGCGCAGGAGCCGGTCCGCGCGCTGGCGGTCATTGACGAAGCGAACTGCATTGGCTGCACCAAGTGTATCCAGGCGTGTCCCGTTGACGCCATTGTCGGCGCAACGCGCGCCATGCACACCGTTGTGGCGGATCTGTGCACCGGCTGTAACCTTTGCGTCGCCCCCTGCCCGACGCAGTGCATAACGTTACGCCCGGTCGAGACGACTACCGAAAGCTGGAAGTGGGATCTTCAAACCATTCCGGTTCGCAACATTCCCGTGGAACAACATGCTTAAGTTATTTTCTGCATTCAGAAAAGAGAAGATTTGGGACTTCGACGGCGGTATCCATCCGCCGGAAATGAAAACCCAGTCCAACGGCACGCCGCTGCGCCAAATTCCGCTGGCGACCCGTTACGTTATGCCGCTGAAACAACATATCGGCGCAGAGGGTGAGCTGTGCGTTAAAGAAGGCGATAGCGTTCTTCGCGGACAGCCGCTGACCTTTGGTCGCGGACGCATGCTGCCGGTTCACGCCCCCACCTCCGGCACAATCGTTGCAATTGCCCCGCATACCGTTGCACACCCATCGGCGCTCTCTGAGCTAAGCGTGATGATTGAAGCCGACGGCGAAGACCGCTGGATCGAGCGCGACGGCTGGAGCGATTACCGCTCCCGCAGCCGTGAAGATCTGATCGAACGCGTTCATCAGTTCGGCGTGGCCGGCCTTGGCGGGGCAGGCTTCCCGACGGGCACGAAGCTGCGCGGCGGCGGCGACAAAATTGAAACGTTAATCATTAACGCCGCCGAATGCGAACCTTATATTACCGCCGACGATCGCCTGATGCAGGACTGCGCCGCGCAGGTGGTGGAAGGTATCCGCATCCTTGCCCATATTCTGCAGCCGCGCGAAGTGTTGATTGGGATAGAGGATAATAAACCGCAGGCCATTTCCATGCTGCGTGCGGTCCTGGCAGGCAGCCACGATATTAGCCTGCGCGTTATTCCAACCAAGTATCCGTCTGGCGGCGCAAAACAGCTGACCCAAATTCTGACCGGCAAGCAGGTTCCGCACGGCGGACGTTCATCTGATATCGGCGTGCTGATGCAGAACGTGGGTACGGCCTATGCCGTTAAACGCGCGGTAGTGGATGGAGAACCCCTCACCGAGCGCGTGGTGACCCTGACCGGCGGATCGGTTTCCCGTCCGGGTAACGTCTGGGCGCGTCTGGGTACTCCCGTGCGCCATCTGCTGGAACAGGCCGAGTTTTGCCCCGGCAGCGATCAGATGGTGATTATGGGCGGCCCGCTGATGGGCTTTACCCTGCCGTGGCTGGACGTGCCGGTGGTTAAAATTACCAACTGCCTGCTCGCCCCTTCCCCAACGGAAATGGGCGAAGAGCAGGAAGAGAAAGGCTGCATCCGCTGCAGCGCCTGTGCCGATGCCTGCCCGGCAGACCTGCTCCCGCAGCAGCTCTACTGGTACAGCAAAGGCCAGTTGCACGATAAAGCCACGGCGCACAATCTGGCGGACTGCATTGAATGCGGTGCCTGCGCCTGGGTCTGCCCGAGCAACATCCCCCTGGTGCAATATTTCCGCCAGGAAAAGGCGGAGATTTACGCCATTTCCATGGAAGAAAAACGCGCCGCCGAAGCAAAAGCGCGCTTCGAAGCCCGTCAGGCACGACTGGAGCGCGAGAAGGCCGCTCGTCAGGAGCGACACAAGCAAGCCGCCGTGCAGCCAGGTGAAAAGGATCAGGATGCAATCAAGGCCGCGCTGGCTCGCGTTCGCGAGAAAAAAGCAACCGCCGCACAGCCTGTTGTCATCGCCGCTGGCGAGAAGCCGGATAACAGCGAGGTGATTGCCGCCCGTGAAGCGCGCAAGGCCGAGGCGCGCGCGCGTCAGGCGGAAAAAGCGCAAAGCGCGCCACAGCCTGAAACGGATGTCGATCCGCGTAAAGCCGCCGTTGAAGCGGCGATTGCCCGTGCCAAAGCGCGGAAAACGGCGCAACAGGAACAGGTAGCTGAACCTAAAGCGCCGGTCGATCCCCGCAAGGCCGCGGTCGAAGCCGCGATTGCCCGCGCCAAAGCGCGAAAAGCCGCTCAGCAGGAAGAACAGCCGCAGGCCGCTAACGACGACCCGCGCAAAGCTGCCGTCGCCGCCGCGATCGCGCGCGTTCAGGCGAAGAAAGCCGCACAGCATGCAGTTAACGAGGATTAAATGGTTTTCAGAATCGCAAGTTCCCCTTATACCCATAACCAGCGCCAGACATCGCGCATTATGATGCTGGTCTGCCTGGCCGCGCTGCCGGGCATCGCCGTGCAGTATTGGTTTTTCGGCTGGGGAACCCTGTTCCAGATAGTCCTGGGCTGCGCCAGCGCCCTGGCCGCGGAGGCGCTGGTCCTCAAGCTGCGCAAGATGGACGTTCCCCGCATTCTTAGCGATAACTCGGCCCTGTTGACCGGCCTACTGCTGGCGATCAGTATTCCGCCGTTCGCACCGTGGTGGATGGTGGTGCTGGGTACCGCGTTTGCGGTGATTATCGCCAAACAGCTTTACGGCGGATTAGGGCATAATCCCTTTAACCCGGCGATGATTGGCTACGTGGTGCTGCTGATCTCTTTCCCGGTGCAGATGACAAGCTGGCTGCCGCCGCATGAGATTGCCGCCACCGTGCCGGGCTTCATGGACGCCCTGCAGGTTATCTTTACCGGCCATACGGCGCTCGGTGCCGATATGAACTCGCTGCGGATGGGCGTGGACGGTATCAGCCAGGCGACCCCGCTCGATACGTTCAAAACCTCACTGCATGCCGGGCAGAGCGTTGAGCAGATCATGAAATCTGCCATCTACAGCGGCATGCTGGCGGGTGCGGGCTGGCAGTGGGTCAACCTCGCGTACCTTCTCGGTGGGCTGTTCCTGCTGCAGCAAAAAGCAATTCGCTGGCATATCCCGGTCAGTTTCCTGGTCACGCTGGGCGTCTGCGCAACGCTGGGGTGGGTAGTTAATCCTGCATCCTTCGCAAGCCCGCAGATGCACCTGCTCTCCGGTGCCACCATGCTGGGCGCATTCTTTATTCTGACCGATCCGGTAACGGCGTCGACCACCAACCGTGGACGTCTGATTTTCGGTGCACTTGCCGGGCTTCTGGTGTGGCTGATCCGCAGCTTTGGCGGCTATCCGGACGGTGTGGCCTTCGCGGTGCTGCTGGCAAATATCACTGTTCCACTCATCGACTATTACACGCGTCCGCGCGTATACGGCCACCGGTAAGGGTTTCGCGATGCTGAAAACAATGCAAAAACACGGCGTCACGCTGGCCATTTTCGCCGCCGTACTGACAGGGCTAACCGCCCTGGTCAACGCCCTGACCAAAACGACCATCGATGAACAGGCAGTGAAGCAGCAAAAAGCGTTGTTCGATCAGGTCATCCCGTCTGATTTCTACGATAATGACCTGCAGAAAAGCTGCTTTATTGTGGATGCACCGCAGCTTGGCAAAGGTACGCACCGCGTCTTCATTGCCCGCAAAGGCGATAGCGCAGTGGGTGCCGTAATGGAGGCAACGGCGCCGGACGGCTATTCAGGCGCGATTCAGCTTCTCGTGGGCACTGATTTTTCCGGTACCGTACTCGGGACCCGCGTGACGGAACATCACGAAACGCCGGGCCTTGGCGATAAAATCGAAACGCGCCTGAGCGACTGGATCCTCCATTTTGCCGGCAAAATCATTCATGGCGAAAACGATACCGCCTTTGCGGTGAAAAAGGACGGCGGCGAATTCGACCAGTTTACCGGCGCGACCATCACGCCGCGCGCGGTGGTTAACGCCGTGAAACGAGCCGGGCTATACGCTGAAACGTTGCCCGCGCAGATCAACAATCTTCCGGCCTGTGAGGAGTAGTCATGAGCCAGGTTAAAGAGGTTATCGTTCAGGGGCTGTGGAAGAACAACTCTGCGCTGGTGCAGCTGCTGGGGATGTGTCCGCTTCTCGCGGTGACATCGACCGCCACTAACGCCCTGGGGCTGGGGCTGGCTACCACGCTGGTGTTGACCCTGACCAACCTGTCCATCTCCGCACTGCGCCGCTGGACGCCTACGGAAATCCGTATTCCGATTTACGTCATGATCATTGCGTCGGTGGTGAGCGTCGTCCAGATGCTGATTAACGCCTACGCGTTTGGTCTGTACCAGTCGCTCGGGATCTTCATTCCGCTTATCGTGACCAACTGTATTGTGGTCGGGCGCGCAGAAGCCTTTGCCGTGAAGAACAGCCCGGCAATGTCGGCTCTCGATGGTTTCGCCATCGGTATGGGCGCAACCTGCGCAATGTTCGTGCTGGGATCGCTGCGCGAAATTCTGGGCAACGGCACCCTGTTTGACGGTGCAGATGCGCTGCTGGGCAGCTGGGCTAAGGTATTGCGCATCGAAGTTTTCCACACCGACACGCCGTTCCTGTTGGCGATGCTTCCACCCGGCGCTTTTATTGGCCTTGGCATGATGCTGGCGATAAAATACCTCATTGATGAAAAACGTAAGCGCCGCGCGGCCGAGCGCAGCGTACAGGAAGGGATACCCGAGAAGGCTTCATGAATAAAGAGAAACGCATTGCGATCCTGACCCGTCTGCGGAATGAAGATCCACATCCCACGACGGAGCTGAATTTTAACTCACCGTTTGAGCTGCTGATCGCGGTGCTGCTTTCTGCCCAGGCCACGGACGTAAGCGTCAACAAGGCCACTGCCCTGCTCTATCCGGTGGCTAATACGCCGAAGGCGATGCTGGAGCTTGGCGTTGACGGCGTGAAGTCGTACATCAAAACCATTGGCCTGTTTAACAGCAAGGCCGAAAACGTGATTAAAACCTGCCGTATCTTGCTGGAACAACACGGTGGCGAAGTGCCGGAAGATCGCGCGGCGCTGGAAGCTCTGCCGGGCGTTGGCCGTAAAACGGCCAACGTGGTGCTGAACACGGCCTTCGGCTGGCCGACCATCGCCGTTGATACGCACATTTTCCGCGTCTCTAACCGCACGAACTTCGCCCCCGGCAAAAACGTTGAGCAGGTAGAAGAGAAGCTGTTAAAAGTGGTTCCCGCCGAGTTTAAGGTCGATTGCCACCACTGGCTGATCCTGCACGGGCGCTATACCTGCATCGCACGCAAGCCCCGCTGCGGCTCGTGCATCATTGAAGATCTCTGCGAATTTAAAGAAAAAGTGTACGCCTGACGCGCGTTGCCTTTCTTTCCACGCATTCAATCCCTTATAAAAGGAAGGCCTAACTGCAGACCTTCCTGTTGACCCATTATTGTCCGCCAGGCACGCTAGTTACCTTATCGATTGTTCGGTTATATAACACTCAAACAGGTTAATTGTTTTTTCATCACCAAAAATTTCTATACATATGTGATCAAGATCACTCTGATAACGTCATGTTGAATTTTTGTTGTTAAAAGCTTTGTAAAGCCTTTGCCAGATAAGATTTAACCGATCATACGCCGCAGATAAGACCAGTCATTTTTCAGAATATGGGCTATATCACTGCCTTTAAGGGTAAATAGCAGAACATATCGCCATACAGCCACTTTACAGGGGCTTTCGTAGTGAAAAAAACCAACAATACTCAACCAATGAGATTTAACGCTAAATAACATTTGCATGTTCGGATGATTATACCACCTCAGTTATATGTAACAGAGTATTACAAACGTATTGCCAGACGAGTCAGGATAGTGAACATTACCCGCCGTTTCCCCTCCCAATATAACTATAAAGCGGATGGACTACGGTCATCACGCTATGAACACCCCCGTTAATATGGGATGTAAAAAAAGAGGTATATGTGTCTACTGCAAACAATAAACCAACAGATGAAAGCGTGAGCCTTAACGCTTTTAAACAACCAAAAGCGTTCTATCTGATCTTCTCCATCGAGTTATGGGAGCGTTTTGGTTACTACGGCCTGCAAGGGATCATGGCTGTTTACCTGGTTAAACAACTGGGTATGTCGGAAGCGGATTCCATCACACTGTTCTCTTCTTTCAGTGCACTGGTGTACGGCCTGGTTGCCATCGGCGGCTGGCTGGGCGATAAAGTCCTCGGGACCAAACGCGTCATTATGCTGGGCGCTGTTGTTCTGGCAATTGGTTATGGTCTGGTTGCATGGTCCGGGCACGATGCGGCTGTGGTTTATATGGGTATGGCGACGATTGCCGTCGGTAATGGTCTGTTTAAGGCAAACCCTTCCTCCCTGCTCTCTACCTGCTATAACAAAGATGACCCACGTCTGGACGGTGCATTCACCATGTACTACATGTCCATCAACATTGGTTCATTCTTCTCTATGCTGGCAACACCATGGCTCGCCGCGAAATTCGGCTGGAGTGTGGCGTTTGCGCTGAGCTTCGTGGGTATGCTGATCACCGTGGTGAACTTCCTGTTCTGCCGCAGCTGGGTTAAAGACTACGGTTCTAAACCTGACTTCGAGCCGGTTCACATGGGTAAACTGCTGGCCACCATCGTGGGCGTTGTGGTCCTCGCTGCAATCGCGACCTGGCTGCTGCATAACCAGGGTGTTGCTCGCGCCGTTCTGGGTGTGGTTGCGCTGGGTATCGTCTGCATCTTTGCGAAAGAAGCCTTCGCCATGCAGGGTGCTGCTCGTCGTAAGATGATTGTGGCGTTCATCCTGATGCTGGAAGCGATTATCTTCTTCGTTCTGTACAGCCAGATGCCAACCTCTCTGAACTTCTTTGCCATTCGTAACGTCGAGCATTCCATTCTGGGTATCGCGTTCGAACCTGAGCAGTTCCAGGCATTGAACCCGTTCTGGATCATGATTGGCTCCCCTATCCTGGCCGCAATCTATAACAAGATGGGCGACCGTCTGCCAATGCCGCACAAGTTCGCGGTGGGCATGGTACTGTGTTCTGGCGCATTCCTGGTGCTGCCGCTGGGGACCAAATTTGCGTCCGACGCGGGTATCGTCTCCGTTAACTGGCTGATCCTGAGCTACGCCCTGCAGTCTATCGGCGAGCTGATGATCTCCGGTCTGGGACTGGCAATGGTGGCACAGCTGGTTCCTCAGCGCCTGATGGGCTTCATCATGGGTAGCTGGTTCCTGACCACCGCCGGTGCGGCCATCATCGCTGGTAAGATTGCTAACCTGATGGCGGTTCCGGAAAACGTCACCGACCCGCTGCTTTCCCTGAACGTGTACGGCACCGTGTTCATGCAGATTGGTATTGCTACTGCGGTAATCGCAGTGCTGATGCTGCTGACTGCTCCGAAGCTGAACCGTATGACTCAGGACGACGACAAATCCGCAAAGGCGAACGAAACCGCGACCGCGTAACGTCATCGGGAAACGACTGAAAAGAAAAAAGCCGCTAATGCATTAGCGGCTTTTTTTTTATTCGAACGCACACTAACATAGCTGGAACCTCAGCAAAAAGGAGTTACCGATGAAACTGTTCTATAAACCGGGCGCCTGCTCTCTTGCTTCCCATATCACCCTTCGCGAGAGCGGCAAAGATTTCACGCTGGATGGCGTTGATCTGATGAAAAAGCGCCTCGAGAACGGCGATGACTTTTTTGCGATCAACCCCAAAGGACAAGTTCCGGCTCTGCTGCTGGATGACGGTACGCTGCTGACCGAAGGCGTGGCGATTATGCAGTTCCTCGCGGACAACGTGCCGGATCGTCAACTGCTGGCACCCACCGGCAGCATTTCCCGCTACAAGACGCTGGAATGGCTGAACTACATTGCCACCGAACTGCACAAAGGCTTCACGCCGTTGTTCCGCCCGGATACTCCGGAAGAGTACAAGCCGACCGTGCGTACGCTGCTGGAGAAAAAGCTGCAGTACGTTAACGAATCGTTGAAGGACGAACAGTGGATTTGCGGCGCGCGTTTTACCATTGCCGATGCGTATCTGTTTACCGTTCTGCGCTGGGCGCGCGCGGTTAAGCTGAATATGGAAGGGTTAGACCACGTTGCATCTTACATGCAGCGCGTAGCGGAACGCCCTGCCGTCGCAGCGGCGCTAAAGGCGGAAGGGTTGAACTAACCGAGCGGCCTGTATTGCCGGGTGGCGCTGCGCTTACCCGGCCTACAAAATCGTTGCTCTTACAGTTGCGTGGCGCTGAAATAATGCTCCGGCTTCGCGATACGATCCTGCGCCGCGACCACCTGCAACTCATATTCCTGCATATTTTTCGTTGCAATCATGACCTCATAGACTGCCGCTGTGACGTGCTCAAGCGCATCGCGCAGGCTCGCCCCCTGCAGCAGCTTCACCAGCAGCAGGCCGCTGGTAACGTCACCGACACCCACAGGCTGACGCACGCCAAAATCCACCAGCGGGCGGCTGATGTGCCACGCTTCGTCTTTGGTGACCAGCAGCATCTCAAAACGGTCCTTGCTCAGCCCTGCACGCGCAAGATGCTTGACCAGCACAATCTCCGGCCCCTGCGCAATTAACTCACGAGAAGCGCTTACAGCCTCTTCAACGCTGTTAACCGCATGCTCGCAGAGGATTTCCAGCTCGATCAGGTTTGGCGCAATGATATCGCTGGCCGGCAGCGCATGGCGGACGTGAAACTCCGCTACGCCAGGCGCAACGATGCAGCCCTTCTCCGGATGCCCCATGACGGGATCGCAGAAATACTTTGCCTCGGGGTTCGCCGCCTTCACCTGACGCACGATGCCGAGGATATGCTCCCCCTGCTCTGCGGAGCCGAGATAACCGCTCAGCACCGCGTCACAACGCTTCAGCTGGTCGATATCCGCAATCCCCTGAACGATTTCCGTCAGATGCGAGGGCGGCATGACGCAGCCGGTCCATTTGCCGTACTGCGTGTGGTTGGAAAACTGTACGGTATTTAGGGGCCAGACGTTGGCACCGAGGCGGCGCATCGGGAATTCCGCTGCGCTATTGCCAGCATGTCCAAACACAACGTGGGACTGAATGGCGAGGATGTTCTTCATTTTTTGCTTACCAAACCCTGAAAAAACAAAAGGGGCGTGGTTTCCCACGCCCCTGAGCACTTTTATTTACTTCCAGCAGACGAGACAGTAATTTTTCTTACCGCGACGCAGCAGCGTGTAACGGCCGTACAGACGATCGCCGTCGACGAAGGTATATTCCGGGTCAGCCTGCTTTTCACCGTTGATGGTGATCGCGTTGGAGGCGATGGTTTTACGCGCCTGGCCGCGAGACGGCTGAAGCTCGGAGTCCACCAGCGCCTGCATAAGATCTGCGCCTTTTTCCATCTCAACCATTGGAACGCCGTCCTGCGCCAGCTGTTCGAAGTCTGCTTCGCTTAAGTCGCTCAGCGTACCGTTGAACAGGCTCGCGGTGATGCGTTTTGCCGCAGCCAGCCCTTCCTCACCGTGAACCAGTTTGGTCACTTCGTCCGCCAGCACGTACTGCGCGCGCGGGGCTTTACCGCTGTTTTTGTCTTCTTCTTCCAGAGCATTGATGGCCTCAATGTCCATAAAGGTGAAGAACTTGAGGAAGCGGTAAACGTCGGCATCCGCCGTGTTGATCCAGAACTGGTAGAACTTGTACGGGCTGGTTTTCTTCGGATCGAGCCACACCGCGCCGCCTTCGGTTTTACCGAACTTGGTGCCGTCAGCTTTGGTGATCAGCGGTACGGTCAGGCCGAAGACCTGATTCTGGTGCAGACGACGGGTTAAGTCGATACCGGACGTAATGTTGCCCCACTGGTCGGAACCGCCAATCTGCAGGGCAACGCCGTGCAGTTTGTTCAGACAGGCAAAGTCATAGCCCTGCAGCAGGTTATAGGAGAACTCGGTAAAGGAGATGCCCTGGTCGTCACGGTTCAGACGCTGCTTAACGGCTTCTTTGTTAATCATCTGGTTAACAGAGAAGTGCTTGCCGATATCACGCAGGAACGTCAGTACGTTCATACCGCCAAACCAGTCGTAGTTGTTTGCGGCAATCGCAGCGTTATCGCCACAGTTGAAGTCGAGGAACGGTGCCACCTGCTTGCGGATTTTATCTACCCACTCCTGCACGGTGTCTTCGGTATTCAGTTTACGCTCAGCGGCTTTGAAGCTTGGGTCGCCAATCAGACCGGTCGCGCCGCCAACCAGTGCAACAGGCTTATGGCCCGCCATCTGGAAGCGTTTCAGGCATAACAATGGAACAAGATGCCCCAAATGCAAGCTGTCAGCGGTGGGGTCGAAGCCGCAATAGAGCGCGATCGGCCCTTGCGCCAGTCGCTCTGCTAACGCTTCCTCGTCCGTCACCTGAGCCACGAGGCCCCGCTCTTGCAATTGTTTAATCAAGTTACTGCTTGCCATCCAATTCTCCATGTATAAACGACTGCACCTTTGCCGGTACACGACTTTTCGCCTGATGCGAAAGGACCATAGAATAAAGCGCTGGCGCACGTAGCGCTAGCGCTTAACACAACAAATTTCGGGGATTAGGGTGCCAGTCTGTCGATTTTCCAGCCGCTGTTCTCGCGCTGGTATAAAAAGCGGTCGTGAAGGCGATGTTCGCCCCCCTGCCAGAACTCCATCTGTTCAATCGGGATGCGGAAACCGCCCCAGAAGCTGGGCAGCGGAACCTCACCCTGCTGGAATTTCTGTTTCAGCTCGAGGAATTTGCTTTCCAGCACGCCGCGGGCCGAAATGCGGCTGGACTGTTTTGACACCCAGGCGCCAATCTGGCTGTCGCGCGGGCGGCTGTGGAAATACTTCACGACTTCCAGGGTGGAGAGCCGTTCGGCTTTGCCCGTCACCATGACCTGACGCTCCAGCATATGCCAGGGGAACAGCAGGCTAATGCGCGGATTGTTTTCCAGGTGGTGTGCTTTGCGGCTGCCGAGGTTGGTGTAGAACACCAGCCCTTTCTCATCATAGTGCTTGAGCAGCACGATACGCTGATAGGGTTGGCCGTTTTCATCAACCGTTGCGACGACCATCGCCGTGGGATCGGCGAGCTTCGCTTCACAGGCCTGTTTCAGCCAGCGTTCAAAAAGCACCAGCGGTTCGGCGGGAAGATCCTGGCGACGCAGGCCGCCTTTGGTGTATTCACGGCGCAGATGCGCAATTTGCTGCAGTTCGTCGTTATCTGACATGGCGTTAGCTGAAATTGACATTGGGTGGCGCTATTGTGCGCCGCCCCTGTGAAAATCTCAACGCTTCGGGTTTTCTAACTGGCAATTGTTCAGCACGATACGGTCGCGTTTATAGACCGTTGCGCTGTCGCCTTTAGACCAGAACACGTAGATACCGTCCGTATAGCGCGCGCCCGAGGCCGACATCCCCTGCTTAAGGGTCAGCAGTTTGTTGTCATAGACAAAGCTTGCTTCCTGACGCGGATTATTCACTTTTACGGTCAGCGGCTTTTCATCGCAGCGATACGCCAGGGTATCGGTCTGCATGCGCTCAACGAGTTGGTTATAGGCGCTGCACCCTGTCATCAATAGAGGGAGAGCAAGAAGAAGATATTTTTTCATGGGCGTATTCCGAAGACTATCCTGGTCCTGGAGGACATTCCTGCCCTCCTGTTTTTGGTCCATTTTAACGGCAGAAAGCGGTCCTGAATTTCAGTTAACTCTGATTATGGCGAGGGTTTGCCGGGAAAATAGCGCCCAGCACGCTGGCATCATGCGCGCCGGTGACCGAAGGAAGGTTGCCGGGCAGCCCGGCCACGGTACGCCAGGCAAGCCATGCGAACGCCAGCGCTTCCATATCATCACCGCTGATCCCGGCGTCGTCCGTGGTGGTCACTTCGGTACCCGGTAGTAATCCCGCCAGGCGCGCCATCACCAGTGGGTTTCGGCTTCCACCGCCGCAGACCAGCAGGCGCTCGCATCCTCCGCTCAGGAGAACCTGTTCCGATATGGACACCGCGGTTAACTCGGCAAGCGTGGCCTGCACGTCCTGCGGCGCAAGCGCGGGGAATGGCGCAAGCTGGCGTTCCAGCCAGCCATAGTTGAAATATTCTCGTCCGGTGCTTTTCGGTGCCGGCAGAGAAAAATAGGGGTCGCTAAGCATGGACTGCAGTAAAGGAATGATCACTTTACCTTCGCTGGCCCAATCCGCATCCTTATCGTAGGGCTTACCGCACTGCCGCCAGATCCACGCATCCATCAGCATGTTACCCGGGCCGGTATCGTAACCGCGCACCGGCTGGCCGGGGATCAGCATCGACAGGTTTGCAATGCCTCCTATGTTTAGCACCATTCGGCGCTCAACCGGGTGCGCCAGCAGCGCCTGATGGAATGCGGGCACCAGCGGCGCTCCCTGCCCCCCAAGGGCGATATCACGACGGCGGAAATCCCCCACTACCGTAACACCCGTTTTCGCCACAATCTGGTTGTTATCACCAATCTGCAGGGTATGCGGCGCGTCACCGGTGGGTTCATGCCAGACGGTTTGCCCGTGGCAACCGATGGCGACCACGTCCTGCGGCTGCAGGTTTTCTTTGCGCATCAGCGCCAGCACCGCGTCAGCAAACAATGCCCCCAGTCGTACATCAAGCTGGCCAAGTTGAGAAAGCGTAAGTTGCTGGCCCTGACAGATACTCAGGATGTCCTCTTTCAAGGAGACGGGTATCGGCCAGGTCAGGCTCGCCTGCTGTGCCACCATGTTTTCATCTATGGCGGCCAGAACAACATCGACCCCATCAAGACTGGTACCTGACATCACACCAATGTAGCGACCCGATTTCATGCGCTTTCCTTACGTTATGTGGGCTTAAGATAAACACTCCAACATAAACAGCGCCGCTTTGCTATGCGGCGATAATATTTTTTAACAATGTCAGGGAGGTCACAGCGGAATTTTTGTTTATATCTCGTTAAGCCAAATTCAAGTACACTTTTCCTATTGTTAGTGCAATGGTAGGAATGATGGCCGTTAATGCCATATAATTTAGCCATAACGGATGCCCGAACCGGGCGTTTTTGGTGAACAGGAGATTCAAATGATTTTACGTGTACTGGGCGTTTCGCTGATTGGTTTAACACTGGCTGGTTGTGTGAATGACAGTTCACTTTCTGGCGACGTTTATAGCGCTTCTGAAGCTAAACAGGTTCAGAACGTGACTTACGGTACTATTGTTAACGCGCGTCCTGTTCAGATCCAGGGTGGCGATGAAAACAACGTTGTCGGCGCTATCGGCGGTGCTGTGCTGGGTGGCTTCCTGGGTAACACCGTAGGGGGTGGTACAGGTCGTTCTCTGGCAACAGCGGCAGGTGCGGTTGCGGGTGGCGTTGCGGGCCAGGGCGTTCAGGGTGCGATGAACAAATCCCAGGGCGTAGAGCTGGAAATCCGTAAAGATGACGGTAACACCATTATGGTCGTGCAGAAACAAGGTAACACCCGTTTCTCTGCCGGTCAGCGTGTTGTTCTGGCGAGCAACGGAAGCCAGGTCACCGTTTCCCCACGCTAATCTCTTTCTGGATGTGGCCTCCGGGCCACATCCATTTACATTATCAATCATTTTAAAACATTGTTTTACAAAAATCCTAACTGAGCAATTAATAAACCCTTCCGACATTGTTCGCGCGCAAAGTATTCATTTGTTAACGCATTAAACTATTCGAATTCAACTTACCTATTAATGCAACTTTAGTGCATTGTTAAAAACATGTATGAATCCGATTAGCTCTTATTTAAAAAACCGTTATATCTCTTTCTGCCTGGGTTGCATTGCAGTGGTTGGGCTGATGCAGGGTCTATTTCTCCATCTTGTTGAAGCCATCCCATCCTTTTCCCCATTATTATTCCCAACGCTGACCATTTTTTTACTCGTCTTTCATATGTTTATTGCCTGCTTTATGGCAATGAAATACTGGTGCGACCGCAAGCGATTATATTTGGTCGCGATTGCATTTGCTTTTGCAGGTTCAATGCTCCTGATGGTCGGTACGCTTTTAAGCTTCCCGGCATGGCTTCACCTGTACTCCTTCAGCATGGTGGACTATAACGATGCGATGATCTTCTTTATGTTCCGCCACCTGTTGATGGCGGTGCTGTTTATCATTTCAGGGCTGCTGTATACCCTTCGGGACTACCCGCTCTCGCGCTCTGGCCACATTTTTTCCGTCATCGGTATGTTTGTGTTCACCGTCGTTATGGTTGTGCTGGCCTGGCTTTATTCCGGCCACTCCTCGCTGCTCTCGTTAGATCTGGTGGATAATGAAACGCGGGAGTTTATGGTGCTCTGGCACCAGTTTATCAATATTATTTTAATTATCTTCTGGGTCGTTACATTAGCTGTTCTGATGTTTATTACGCGATTGCGGAATCTTTTTTGGGTTGGCGGTAACTTTTTATGCGTCTGTTATGCGGTGACGCTGACTATGCTGCTGATGGGCGGTCACGCAGAAGATATTGCCTGGTACCGTGCCCGTTTGTTTGAAACCACGGCAACCCTGCTTATTATTTTCGTGCTCCTGTATGACGTATTTAATCTTTATCGTGACTCGCATTTAAAGTACCAACAGTCTTATCAAAACTCGATTCGCGATCCGCTGACGCGCCTCTACAATCGCAGTTATTTTTATGACGCATTAAACCAGGCGCTGAGTCATGCTACCGCGAGCAGGCCTGTTTCAATTATCGTTAGCGATCTCGACCGCTTTAAGCGCATCAACGATAACTACGGCCACCTGCAGGGCGACAAAGTGCTGCAGTTTGTTGCCAATCTGCTGATGGATTCCGTTCGTCCACAGGACATTGCGGCGCGTATTGGCGGCGAGGAGTTTGTCCTGATGCTGGCGAATACCCCTTCAGACGCCGCCCTTCAGGTCGCGGAGCGTATAAGACTGCACTTGAGCAGTTTCGATAAATCAAGCAGCGCAGGACACCTGCCCGAGCAGATCACCATCAGCATGGGCGTCTTTACCGCAGCGTCACCAGAAATTACCGCCGAAACCTGCGTGGAGAGCGCGGACAAGGCAATGTACGAGGCAAAAGAAACCGGTCGAAACCGGGTGGTCGTCTTTGGTTGAAAAAAAGGCCTTGCAGATGCAAGGCCTTTTTATGATATCAGTCGCGCGACTGCAGCTCATGGATATTTTGCTCAAGGCGCGCAATGAGGCTGATGAGCAGTTCAAGCTCCTCAGGCGAAACGCCAGAAAGAATTTCGCCCCGCGTTTTACTGATGACGGCTTCCATCTCAGTGATGATTGGAGCCGCTTTCTCCGTGAGTTTAATGCGCTTAGCGCGACGATCGCTGGCGCAGGTTTGCCGGGAGATCAGTCCCTTCTCCTCCAGCTGATCGAGCGTACGCACCAGCGACGGCTGTTCAATCCCGATCGCTTTTGCCAGTTGGATCTGCGACTGTTCGGGCGGAAGCTGATGAATGTTATGCAGCGTAACCCAGTGCGTCTGTGTCAATTCCAGAGGTTTCAGGCGATGGTCAATCAGAGCACGCCAGACGCGTACTAACCTTGCCAGATCAGAACCTAATGGCGATTCCAATTTCATCTCCTTATAATTAGCTTGCTAAGTTATTATACTGATTTTAGAATAGTGTGCAGCATTTATATTGCCAAAACAAATGTAATACTGCATCCAACGTTGTTAATAGGATGATTTACACTGAGTAAGGATGTTTCATCATTTTAACAACAGGCCATCGTGGCTATGTGTTCACTGCAAAGGATCTCTGCTCGTGAAGTTCTCTTTAAGCTCCGCGGGGTTACCCCTTCAAGACCTGATCTTTGGTGCATCAGTCTACTTTCCTCCCCTGTTTAAAGCCGTTCTGGTGGGCTTTATGATCTGGCTTGTCGCACATCGACTACTCCGTGACTGGATGTATTCCGGCGAGATCTGGCACCCTATGCTTATGGATCTCTCCCTGTTTGCCCTCTCCGTGAGCCTGGGCCTGGCCATTTTGATTGTGTGGTAAACATGTCGCTAAAAACAGTAAAGTACTTTTCCACCCTTTTTGTTCTTGCCCTGGCGCTGATTGCCGGATGGTGGCTCTGGAATTTTTATATGCAGTCCCCCTGGACGCGTGACGGAAAAATCCGCGCGGAGCAGGTCAGCATCACGCCACAGGTTTCCGGAAGCATCACGACGCTTTTAGTTAAGGATAACCAGTTCGTTAAAAAGGGTGACGTTTTATTCCGCATTGACGAAACGCCCTTTCATATCGCCGTGCTCAACGCGCAAGCTCAGCTGGCGAAAGCCCAGTCCGATTTAGCGAAAGCGAACAACGAAGCAAACCGCCGCCGCCATTTGTCGCAAAATTATATTTCCGCTGAAGATTTAGATACGGCCAATATCAACGTAAAAGCCATGCAGGCCAGCGTAAACGTGGCGGAAGCCTCGCTCAAGCAGGCGCAGTGGGAACTGACGCAAACCGTGGTCGCCGCGCCGGTAGACGGGTGGGTGACTAACCTCACTGCCCGCGTGGGCAACTATGCCAGCACCGGACAGCCCGTCTTTGCCCTCGTCGACAGTCACTCCTTCTACGTCGTGGGGTATTTTGAAGAGACTAAGCTGCGTCATATCCGCGAAGGCGCTCCCGCCACCATCACGCTTTACAGCGGCTCGCAGACGTTACAGGGTCACGTTTCCAGCATTGGCCGCGCTATCTACGATCAGAGTGTTGAAACCGATTCTGGTCTGGTCCCGGACATTAAGCCGAACGTGCCCTGGGTTAGACTGGCGCAGCGCGTACCGGTTCGCGTGGAATTCGATCGCTTGCCGCAGGATATCACCCTGGTATCCGGCACCACCTGCACCGTCTCTGTCGGAACACGCTGATGAACCTGCAGGCGTTTTCCTGGCGAAACATGCCGTGGATTAAAGCAACGCGCCCGCAGTGGCGGTATGCGCTGCGAAACGGTATTGCCATGTGCCTGGCGCTGACCATCGCCTACTACCTGAATCTGGACGAGCCATACTGGGCGATGACCTCTGCGGCGGTGGTGAGCTTCCCGACCGTCGGCGGCGTAATCAGCAAGAGTCTGGGCCGCGTGGCCGGCAGCCTGCTGGGCGCCACGGCGGCGCTGATCATCGCGGGCCACACGCTGAACGATCCTTGGCTTTTTTTGCTAAGCATGGCGGCGTGGCTTGGGTTTTGCACCTGGGCCTGCGCCCACTTTACCAATAACGTCGCCTATGCATTCCAGCTGGCCGGGTATACCGCCGCCATTATCGCCTTTCCGGTCGTCAACGTCCTGGACACCACCGAGCTGTGGGATATCGCCCAGGCCCGCGTCTGCGAAGTGATTGTCGGCATTCTTAGCGGCGGATTTATGATGATGATCCTGCCCAGCACGTCAGACGGTACGGCGCTTATCACCGCCCTCAAGACCATGCATGCCCGACTGCTGGAACACGCCAGCCTGCTCTGGCAGCCAGACATCAACGATGACATCCGGCTTGCGCACGAGAAAGTGATCGGTCAGATCCTGACCATGAACCTGTTGCGTATTCAGGCCTTCTGGAGCCACTACCGCTTTCGTCGCCAGAATACCCTGCTTAACTATTTGCTGCACCAGCAGTTACGGATGACCAGCGCCATCTCCAGCCTGCGCCGAATGCTGCTGAACTGGCCGACGCCGCCGGAAAACACCCGCGCAATAATTGAAATGCTGCTCGCAGCCCTTGCCCGTCCGGATGCGGACATCTATACCGTGGCGCGAATTATCGCCCCCCTGGCCCCAGCGGATGAGTACGACTACCGCCATCGCGCCTTCTGGCAGCGGCTGAACTATTTTTGTCGCTTATATCTGCGCAGCAGCCGTTGGATCGAAGCGGTTGAGAACGCGACGCCGATTACCGAATTCAACGTTCCTGGCAGCCCCGCGCTGACGCGGCACACAGATTACCTTGAAGCGCTGTGGAGCGGTTTTCGCACCTTCTGTGCCCTGATGCTGGTTGGCTCCTGGGCCATCATCACGCAATGGGATGCCGGTAGCGCGGCCCTGACGCTTGCTGCCATCAGCTGCGTGCTTTACTCCGTCGCCGCATCGCCCTTCAACTCCCTCACGCTGCTGCTGCGCACGCTGGTCCTGCTGTCACTGTTCAGCTTTGTGGTGAAATTTGGCCTGATGGTGCAGATAAGCGATCTGTGGCAGTTCCTGCTGTTTCTGTTTCCTCTCCTGACGACCATGCAGTTGCTCAAGCTGCAAATGCCCAGGCTGGCCGGCCTGTGGGGACAGCTAATCGTCTTTATGGGGTCGTTTATTTCGGTCACCAATCCGCCCGTTTATGATTACGCGGACTTTCTAAACGATAACCTGGCGAAAATTCTGGGCGTGGGCCTGGCGTGGCTGGCCTTCGCCGTGCTGCGCCCCGGCTCGGATGCCCGTAAAAGCCGCAGACATATTCGGGAGCTACGCCGCGGTTTTGTCGACCAGCTCAGCCGTAAACCCCATCTTCGGGAAAATGAGTATGAATCGCTGGTGTATCACCATGTCAGCCAGCTCAATAACAGCCAGGACTCCCTTTCCCGCCGCTGGCTGTTGCGCTGGGGCGTGGTGCTGTTGAACTGTTCACACGTGGTGTGGCAGCTTCGCGCCTGGGAAACGCGTTCCGACCCGCTGTCGCAGGTGCGAGATGTCTGTATCGCCCTGCTGCGTGACGTCATGAGCGAGCGCGGAGTCCAGCAACGACCGCTGGAGGCCACGCTGACTGAACTTCAGCGCATCTGCGATACCCTCGCGCAACACCATTTGCCTGCCGCGCGCGATCTCGCCTCAATCATCTGGCGACTGCACTGCTCACTGTCGCAGCTGGAGCAGGCGCCGCCGCCGGGTACGATTGGCGATCAGATAACGCCGCAGGCATAGCGTGCCCCGCCGCCGCCGAGCGGTTTGGGCCGATCGGACATGTTATCGCCACCCACGTGGATCATCAGCGCTTTGCCTTTGACCTCTTCAAGCTTTTTGAGGCGCGGGGCAACGACCGGATCGGTAGCTTTGCCATCGTTGTTCACCACCAGCACCGGCAGGTCGCCAAGATGTCCCATACCTTCAGGGCCTTCGTGTTTACCGGAGTGCTGTGGATCGAGGTGGCCCCCCGCCGCTTCTGCCGCTGAAGCCTTACCCTCCTTCAGCGCGGGCTGACAGCTGCCATTTGCATGAATATGAAAGCCATGTTCGCCGGGAGGGAGAGCTTTAAGATCGGGGGCAAACTCCAGCCCCTTATCGGTTTCAGTGATTTTCACCGTACCAATGGACTGGCCCACACCCTGAGAGGTGACAAGATTGATTTCCACTTCATCGCTGGCCGCCTGCGCCCCTGCGCAAACAGCCAGCGTAATAACTGCCAGAGCAAAACGCTTCATATGACCTCCGTTGGTTATTTTTTGCCCCTTAAGTGTATACCAGGGGCAAAGATTTCACCGGAGAGGCCTCTTTTTGCGGATTAAGGCACGTCGTAGCCCAGCGCGGCTTTGCGGATGCGGAACCACTGCTGGCGGGTCATCTGCAGCTCTTCGGCCGCCAGCGCGGAACGGACGCGCTCAATTTTACCCGAACCAATAATCGGCAGCGGTTTAGACGGCAGGCGCAGGATCCACGCGTAGACAACCTGCTCGATGCTCTCGGCATTGAGCTCGCGGGCGACGGTTTCAAGCTCGTCGCGCAGCGGCTGGAATTCATCATCGTTGAACAGACGACCGCCGCCCAGGCACGACCAGGCCATAGGACGAATGCGCAGCTGCTGCAGCTGATCGAGCGTGCCGTCCAGCAGCAGAGGCTGGTGCACCGGGGAAATTTCAACCTGATTGGTTGCCAGCGTAAACGGCAGACGCGACTGCAGGAGCGCAAACTGCGCGGGTGTGAAGTTAGACACGCCGAAATGGCGGACTTTGCCGCTCTGGTGAAGCTCCAGGAAGGCTTCTGCCACCTCATCGGCATCCATCAGCGGATCGGGACGGTGGATCAGCAGCAGGTCGATGTGGTCCGTCGCCAGGTTCACCAGAGATTGCTCAGCGCTTTTGACGATGTGGGCACTGTCGGTGATGTAGTGTCCGAGCACATGCTCGGGTTTTGCCGTGGTGGCGATACCGCATTTGGTGACGATCTCCATGCGCTGGCGAAGCGCAGGAACCCGCTTGAGCGCTTCCCCAAACGCGGCTTCGCACTGATAACCGCCGTAGATGTCAGCATGATCGACAGTGGTAATGCCTAAGTCGAGATGCTCTTCAATGAAGCTCGCCAGCTGAAGGGGGGACATATTCCAGTCCATCAGACGCCAGTAGCCCATGACGAAGCGGGAGAACTCAGGGCCCTGGGGGGCAAGGGTAATACGCTGAACCATAACAAATTCCTCAAGGAAGTGATGTTATGAGTATACGCAATTACCCGCCTAAAACAGTGAAGGTTGCTGCGGTTCTTCCGATTCACCCGCTTTGTTTGCGCGGATTTTGCGCAGGAGCCGCTGTCGGCAGAGACGAAGTACGTCCTGCTTTTGCGTATCGCTAAAGTTTTGCCAGTTGAAACGCTCGTCGCGGGTACGCATACACCCGCGACAATATCCGCGCTCGTCCACCTGACAAATACCCCGGCACGGGCTCTGGATGGGGAAAAACTCCAGCTGCTCTGCCACACACACCTCCAGAAACCGACTATCACCTACAGTGAAGACGCTAAATGCCCTATGCGCAAGGGCTTTACCACAGATTTGTGGCATTAAGGTTTCACTAATCTTGCGCCTCTATACTCGCTGCATCATTAGAATGACGGGTTTATTAATCGATGTGGTCAATCAAAAAGTTACAGTGTAACGACATAAAATTCACTCTGGGCTGCGCGCTTTTCTTTACGCTCTTAAACGCGCTGTTTATTCAGCGCAGCTGGGCCATCATCGCCCCGGCACGCTTACACGACATGCTCTTTGCCGCATCCGTACCGCTGGTGCTGTTTTGCGGCTGGGTGATTGTCTTTAGCGTGCTTAATATCCCCTTTATTCGCAAGCCGCTTCTGATTGTCCTGACCGTAGGCTGCGCCGCCGCGACTTACTTTATGTATACCTATGGCGCGGTTATCGATCAGAACATGATTGTGAACGTGTTTGAGACAAACTCCCAGGAAGCGAACGCGCTGGTCACGCCGCAGATGATTCTGTGGATAGCCGTCGCCGGTCTCGTTCCGTCCGTGGTGCTTGCCCTGACGCGCATACGCACGGGAAAATGGTGGTATGCCCTGCTGATGCGCTTTGCCGCCATGCTCGGCGCGCTGCTGGTGATTATTTTGGTTGCGGCGGTGTTCTATAAGGATTACGCCTCGCTGTTCCGTAACAACAAAAGCATCGTCAAGATGGTCACCCCGGCGAACTACGTCAGCGCCGTGGTGAAATACAGCAAAATGCGCTGGTTTGCCGGCGACCAGACGCTGGTACGTATCGGCGAAGACGCCCATAAAGGCCCGCTGATTGCCGGGCAGCAGAAAAAAACCGTTCTGGTCCTGGTAGTGGGCGAAGCGTCGCGCGCGGCGAACTACTCCCTCAACGGTTATGGCCGCGAAACGAACCCTGAGCTGAAAAAGCAGGATGTCATTAACTTCCCGCAGGCGTCCTCATGCGGAACGGAAACGGCGGTCTCTGTTCCGTGCATGTTCTCCGGCATGCCGCGTAAAAAGTACGATGCCGATCTGGCCCGCCATCAGGAAGGCTTGCTCGACGTGCTTAAGCACGCGGGGATTTACCTGCTGTGGCGCGACAACGACGGCGGCTGTAAGGGTGCCTGTGACCGCGTACCGCATACGGACATGACCCAGTGGAAGCTGGATCAGTTTTGCAAAGACAAATCGTGCATTGACGACGTGAACCTCTACCGTCTGGATAACGTGCTGGACGGTCTGAAGCAGGACACCGTTTTGGTGATCCACCTGATGGGTAGCCACGGCCCGGCCTACTACAACCGTTATCCGGATACGTTCCGCAAGTTCACCCCGACCTGTGATACCAACGAAATTCAGGACTGCGATCATCAGGCGCTGATGAACACCTACGACAATTCCATTCTGTATACCGACAGCGTGGTCAGTAAAACCATCGACGCGCTGAAAGCCCGTCAGGCCAGCATGAATACGGCCCTGATCTACCTTTCCGATCACGGGGAGTCGCTGGGGGAAAGCGGTATTTACCTGCACGGCACGCCGTATATGCTCGCCCCAGAGCAGCAAACGCATATTCCGTTTATGTTCTGGCTATCGCCGGACTACACCAAAAACTTCGGTGTTGACGAACGGTGCATGCGCGATTTTGCTGCAAAAAATGCGGTTTCACAGGACAATCTTTTCTCGACCGTGCTTGGCATGATGGACGTAAAATCAACGGTTTATAAACAGCAGCTGGATATAATGAACGCGTGCCGCCGCTAAACCTGCTTGCATTAGACCGAACGGTCTATTAGAGTGCGGCCATGAGCAGAAATACTGAACACGATACGCGCGAACATTTACTGGCGACCGGCGAGCGTCTTTGCATGCACCGTGGATTCACCGGTATGGGTCTGAGCGAGTTACTGAAAACCGCTGAGGTGCCGAAGGGCTCTTTTTACCACTACTTCCGGTCTAAGGAAGCCTTCGGTGTGGCCATGCTGGAGCGGCACTATGCCGGCTACCACCAGCGGCTGGCCACCCACTTCGCCAGCGGTGAAGGTAACTACCGCGATCGTGTTCTGAATTACTATCAGGAAACGCTGACGCAGTTCTGTCAGCAGGGCATCATCAGCGGTTGCCTGACGGTAAAACTGTCCGCTGAAGTGTGCGATCTGTCAGAAGATATGCGCACGGCAATGGATAAAGGAGCCACCGGCGTCATCGCGCTTCTGGCGAAGGCGCTGGAGAAAGGACGCGACGAAAAAACGCTGGCCTTTACCGGCGAGCCGTTAACGCAGGCGCAGGTATTGTACGCCCTCTGGCTGGGCGCTAACCTGCAGGCCAAGATTTCTCGCAGTGCCGTGCCGCTTGAAAGCGCGCTGGCACATGTGAAAAGCAGCATTACAGCGCCTGGCGTGTAGCAGGCGTTTTTATTTACTTAATCACTAGTCGACTGGTCTACTCAGGAGTCTTTATGTCCGCTGAAAAATTATTTACCCCACTGAAAGTAGGCGCCGTAACCGCGCCAAACCGCGTGTTTATGGCTCCTCTCACCCGCCTTCGCAGCATTGAGCCGGGTGATATTCCGACCCCTCTGATGGGTGAATATTACCGTCAGCGCGCAAGTTCTGGCCTGATCATCTCTGAAGCCACCCAGATTTCCGCCCAGGCGAAAGGCTATGCGGGTGCGCCAGGGCTGCACAGCCCGGAACAGATTGCCGCGTGGAAGAAAATCACCGCGGGCGTGCACGCTGAAGATGGCCGCATTGCGGTACAGCTGTGGCATACCGGCCGTATCTCACACAGCAGCATCCAGCCTGGCGGTCAGGCGCCGGTTTCAGCCTCAGCCCTGAGCGCGAATACCCGCACCTCTCTGCGTGATGAAAACGGCAACGCCATCCGCGTCGATACCTCCATGCCGCGTGCGCTGGAGCTGGACGAGATCCCGGGCATCGTTAACGATTTTCGTCAGGCGGTCGCCAATGCCCGTGAAGCCGGCTTCGACCTTGTTGAGCTGCACTCTGCCCACGGTTACCTGCTGCACCAGTTCCTGTCGCCGTCTTCCAACCATCGTACCGACCAGTACGGCGGCAGCGTTGAAAACCGCGCGCGCCTGGTGCTGGAAGTGGTCGATGCGGTATGTAAAGAGTGGAGCGCAGACCGTATCGGTATTCGCGTCTCGCCAATTGGTTCTTTCCAGAACGTGGACAATGGCCCGAACGAAGAAGCCGACGCCCTGTACCTGATCGAAGAGCTGGCGAAGCGCGGTATCGCCTACCTGCACATGTCCGAGCCGGACTGGGCTGGCGGCCAGCCTTACACTGAAGCCTTCCGCCAGAAGGTGCGCGAGCGCTTCCACGGTGTGATCATCGGTGCGGGTGCATACACTCCAGAGAAAGCCGAAGATCTGATCGGCAAAGGCCTGATCGACGCGGTAGCGTTTGGTCGTGACTTCATTGCCAACCCGGATCTGGTTGCTCGTCTGCAGAAAAAAGCCGAGCTAAACCCACAGCGTCCGGAAAGCTTCTACGGCGGCGGCGCAGAAGGCTACACCGACTACCCTTCTCTCTGATCCCCGTTTGTCATTGATAGCGGCGACATTTCGCCGCTATACTAAAACATCGTTTCTGTTCAAAAAGATAATCCATTCCATTGGTTAATGAGGAAATTATGCGCCTACTTCACACCATGCTGCGCGTTGGCGACCTGCAACGTTCTGTCGATTTCTACACTAACGTCCTGGGCATGAAGCTGCTGCGCACCAGCGAAAACCCGGAATACAAATATTCACTGGCATTTGTTGGGTACGGTCCGGAGTCTGAAGAAGCGGTTATCGAGCTGACCTACAACTGGGGCGTTGACAGCTACGAGCTGGGCACCGCGTACGGCCATATCGCGCTGGAAGTGGACAACGCAGCGGAAGCCTGCGAGCGTATCCGCAGCAACGGCGGCAACGTCACGCGTGAAGCGGGTCCGGTAAAAGGCGGCACCACCGTGATTGCCTTTGTTGAAGATCCAGACGGCTATAAAATCGAGCTGATTGAGGCCAAAGACGCCGGTCGCGGCCTGGGCAACTGATCCCACCGGGCGCAATATGCGCCCGTCGTTTTACTTCCCCTCTCAAAATTTGCCATAATGCGCACTGCTTTTTCCCCTTGTAAGAGACCCTGATGTCCGATAACGCTCAACTTACCGGTCTGTGCGACCGTTTTCGTGGTTTTTATCCCGTTGTCATTGATGTAGAAACAGCCGGATTTAACGCTAAAACCGATGCGCTGCTAGAAATTGCCGCCATCACGCTGAAGATGGATGAACAGGGCTGGCTTATACCGGACACCACGCTGCATTTCCATGTTGAACCCTTCGAAGGGGCAAACCTGCAGCCAGAAGCACTGGCCTTTAACGGTATCGACCCGAAAAACCCGCTGCGCGGGGCGGTGAGCGAATATGATGCGCTTCACGCCATTTTCAAAATGGTGCGCAAAGGCATGAAAGAGAATGACTGTAGCCGCGCGATCATGGTGGCCCACAACGCCACGTTCGATCACAGCTTTACGATGGCCGCCGCCGAGCGTGCGTCGCTCAAGCGTAACCCCTTCCACCCGTTTGTTACCTTTGACACCGCGGCGCTGAGTGGCCTGGCGCTGGGACAAACGGTCTTATCAAAAGCCTGCATCACGGCAGGTATTCCGTTTGACGGCACGCAGGCGCACTCGGCGCTCTACGATACCGAGCGCACGGCAGAATTGTTCTGTGAAATAGTGAACCGCTGGAAGCGCCTGGGCGGCTGGCCGCTGCCGATGGGCGATGAGGCCGATGGCCAATCGTAGGCCGGTAAGCACAGCGCCACCCGGCAAAAAAAAGCGACCACGCTAAGCGGGTCGCTTTTTTATTTCCGCAGAAAATTACTCTGCGTCCGGCTCTTCAGTTTTGTACTTCGCCGCCGTCTCTTTGATCAGCTGCTGCAGTTCGCCACGCTGATACATTTCGATCAGAATGTCGCAGCCGCCAACCAGTTCGCCGTCAACCCACAGCTGCGGGAAGGTCGGCCAGTTGGCGAATTTTGGCAGCTCAGCGCGAATATCCGGGTTCTGCAGGATATCGACGTAAGCAAAACGTTCACCACAGGCAGAAAGCGCCTGAACCGCTTGTGCGGAGAAACCGCAGCTTGGCAGCTTTGGAGAACCTTTCATGTACAGGAGAATCGGGTTTTCTGCGATCTGGGTCTGAATTTTTTCGATAGTGGTGCTCATGTCTTGCTTCCTTTAACTTCTGTTACGGCATTCGTCTGACATTGTAGCGGGTCAGAGCGACATCGGAAAATAACATTTTTGTCACGTCTATATATTCTAACGTTTGGCACCATAAGTTGCATTGGAAATATAGCTTAACCCTATTCCCGATAAGGTTTTGCTTAGGGAGTGAACAATTGTGCGTCAGAACGATGCATTTTTTTGCACTTGCTAACGAAACAGGTTTTTAGATTGAAAAATGCTATTAACTTCCAGGCTTTTTATAGATTAGAATCGACGGGCTTTGTAAATCATACGCGGGTATTAGCGATAGCCTGCATTAATCAGGGGAATGCCCAGTGGCGCGGATAAATAAAATCTCGATCACGCTCTGTGCTTTACTGTTTACATCATTTATTTTCACGCCAGCGGCGAACGCCTCACAGCAGGCGCGGCATTCTGCCGTACAAAAAACGCATCTGGCGAAAACCACAGAACGTAAGAAAAAAACCTCCAGCAAGACCGTAAAGAAAAAAACAACGACAGAAACGAAAAAGACCGTCTCCAGCAAAACAAAAACGAAATCTTCCCGCACCGCCCACGCCACCCGGAGTAAAGCCTCGCAAACCGCCGCTAATCTCGTTACCGAAAAATGCACCCCGCGGAAAGGCCATAAGGCGAAATGCACGAAAGTCACGAAAATAGCGGAAGTGCATAAGGTTCGCGTGCAGAAAGCGCAAAAAACGGCGATGAATAAGCTGATGGGGCAGATTGGTAAACCGTATCACTGGGGAGGAACTTCCCCACGTACCGGTTTCGACTGCAGCGGTCTGGTCTATTACGCCTATAAAGATTTGGTCAAATTCCGCATTCCGCGTACCGCGAACGAAATGTATCACCTGCGTGATGCGGCGCCGGTCAACCGCGGCGAGCTGGAAAACGGCGATCTGGTCTTCTTCCGCACCCAGGGACGTGGCACGGCTGACCATGTCGGCGTCTATGTCGGTAACGGGAAATTCATCCAGTCGCCGCGCAGCGGTCAGGATATCCAGATCACCTCCCTCAGCGAAGATTACTGGGTGCGCCACTATGTCGGTGCACGCCGCGTCATGACGCCGAAAACCATTCGTTAACCCCTGCCCTGCCGCATCCGTGGCAGGGTAAGTTCCTCTTTTGCATACCCTTTCAATTTGCTATTCTGTCCTTGTTGTCTGTAGGGTTATTGGCAACGTAAATATAATAAGGAGAGAAGCAATGTCGTTCGAATTACCTGCACTACCGTATGCAAAAGACGCCCTGGCACCCCACATTTCTGCAGAAACCCTGGAGTACCACTACGGCAAACATCACCAGACCTACGTCACCAACCTGAACAATCTGATTAAAGGCACCGACTTTGAAGGCAAAACGCTGGAAGAGATCGTACGCAGTTCAGAGGGTGGCGTGTTCAACAACGCCGCGCAGGTGTGGAACCACACCTTCTACTGGCACTGCCTGGCCCCGAATGCGGGTGGAGAACCAACCGGTGAGCTGGCTGCCGCCATTAACGCCGCGTTCGGCAGCTTCGCTGATTTCAAAGCGAAGTTTACCGATGCCGCCATCAAGAACTTCGGTTCTGGCTGGACCTGGCTGGTAAAAGAAGCCGACGGCAAGCTGGCTATCGTCTCTACCTCTAACGCGGGTACGCCGCTGACCACCAGCGCAACGCCGCTGATGACCGTAGACGTGTGGGAACACGCTTACTACATTGATTATCGCAACGCGCGTCCTAACTATCTGGAGCACTTCTGGGCGCTGGCAAACTGGGAATTTGTAGCGAAGAACTTCGCTGCGTAAGAGACTCGCAGAAGGGTTCGCCCTTCTGCGTTTTGATTTACTCTGCGGTGCACACCGCGTCAGGCTGATGACGGCCCGACGCCAGCACCAGCAGCAGACCCAGCGCGGCAATGACTGCCCCCATCACCGGCACAACGCTGTACCCCAGACCGCCAGAGATTACCGCCCCACCCGCCGCGGCACCCAGGGCATTGCCCAGGTTGAATGCACCGATATTGACAGAAGACGAGAGGCCCGGCGCTTCGTGCGCGACGCGCATCACGCGCATCTGCAGCGGAGGCACCACCGCGAAGGTCGCCGCGCCCCAGACAACCATCGCCACTGCCGCACCGACTTCGCTACGCGCCAGCCAGGGGATCGCCACCATAATGACGATCAGCAGCATTAAAAAGCCTTTGAGCGTGCCGCTAACAGAGCGGTCGGCCAGCCTGCCGCCCAGATAGTTACCGAGAGAGAAGCCCACGCCTATCAGCACCAGCATCGCGGTAATAAAGAGCGGCGTTGCATGAGTGATATCGTGCAGCACAGGGGAAATATAGGTGTAGAGCGTAAACATCGCCCCAGCGCCGAGAACGGTTGTCAGCAGTGCGGAGAGCACCTGTGGGCGTACCAGCACCGACAGCTCTTTACGCACGTCAGGGCGTTCGCCTGCGCTCCCTTTTGGCAGAGAGAAGAACAGCGCCACCATCGCCACCACGCCCAGCCCGGCGGTCGCAAGGAATGACATACGCCAGCCGATCGCTTCCCCAAGCCAGGTAGCCGCAGGTACGCCGCCGATGTTGGCTATCGTCAGCCCCATAAACATGGTGGCGACCGCGCTGGCCTGCTTGTGCTTTGGCACCACGCTTGCGGCTACAACGGAGCCCAGGCCAAAGAACGCGCCGTGGTTAAGACTGGTCAGGATACGCGACAGCATCAGCGTGGTGTAATCCGGCGCAATGGCGGAGAGCACGTTGCCCAGCGTAAAAATCGCCATCAGGAATATCAGCGCGTTGCGGCGCGCGCGGTGAGAAAGCAGCAGCGTCATCAAGGGAGCCCCCACCATCACGCCGATCGCATAGGCGCTGATCAGCATACCGGCAGCCGGGATTGAGACGTCTACGCCCCGGGCGATAACGGGCAGTAACCCCATAGGGGAGAATTCAGTGGTGCCGATCCCAAAAGCGCCAATCGCCAGGGCCAGCAGAGGAAAATTGATTTTCATGGGTCAACTCCGGATGCCGTGTCGGAGTGCGACACAGGAATAAGAAGTCAAAAGCATGACATCAATCACAAAAAATGAGAAGTTAACATTTTGGCAAAAGATTTTTGCCGGAGAAGTAACAATCGGGGCAAGTTCGGAGAGAGCAAGCGCTCCCCCCGATTAAATCAGTGCAGTACAGCCGTCAGACCCGCAGCAACAATCAGAGCCAGCACGATAACGGTGGTGGTCAGCGAAAACTTAAGATCGGTACTCATCAATTTTTCTCCTTTTAATCACCCTACGAAAAGTGAGCTTGCTCATTTTTACACAGTTTACGTCAAAAATCTTCCAGGATTTAAACTGATATCCACTTTAGCTCTTCCCCTTTTCATCAAGATAGGACAAAATTCCACGCTAAATTTATTAGCGTACCGGCCATTGACCCCCTCCTGACGTCCTGTGTCGTTTTCCCGGCGTGTCGCAATTCCAGATTGCGTAATAAGGGTGAGAGAAGGCAAACGTTTACCTTCATGTTTTTCAGGAGCTTAGGATATGGTCTGGAGTGACATTTAATGGCAACAATAAAAGACGTAGCAAAACGCGCAAACGTTTCCACTACAACCGTATCACATGTAATTAACAAAACCCGCTTTGTTGCTGAAGAGACGCGCAATGCGGTCTGGGCCGCTATCAAGGAACTGCACTACTCGCCGAGTGCGGTGGCGCGCAGCCTGAAGGTGAATCACACCAAATCTATCGGCCTGCTGGCTACCAGCAGCGAAGCGGCCTATTTTGCCGAGATTATCGAAGCGGTTGAGAAAAACTGCTTCCAGAAAGGCTATACCCTCATTCTGGGGAACGCGTGGAACAACATTGAAAAACAGCGTGCCTATCTGTCGATGATGGCGCAAAAGCGCGTCGATGGCCTTCTGGTCATGTGTTCCGAGTACCCGGAGTCCGTGCTTTCCATGCTGGAAGAGTACCGCCACATTCCGATGGTGGTGATGGACTGGGGCGAAGCGCGAGCCGACTTCACCGACTCGGTGATTGATAACGCGTTTGAAGGCGGCTACATGGCAGGCCGTTACCTGGTGGAACGCGGCCACCGCGAGATTGGCGTGATCCCAGGCCCGCTGGAGCGAAATACCGGCGCAGGCCGTCTGGCCGGCTTTATGAAAGCCATGGAAGAAGCGCTCATCACCGTGCCGGAAAACTGGATCGTGCAGGGTGACTTTGAGCCAGAATCGGGCTATCGCGCCATGCAGCAAATTGTCTCCCAGCAGCACCGCCCGACTGCGGTCTTCTGCGGTGGGGATATCATGGCAATGGGTGCCCTCTGCGCGGCGGACGAGCTGGGTCTGCGCGTGCCGCAGGATATTTCCGTGATCGGGTATGACAACGTGCGTAACGCCCGCTTCTTTACGCCGGCGCTGACCACTATCCACCAGCCGAAAGATTCGCTGGGCGAAACGGCCTTCAACATGCTGATGGACAGGATCGTCAACAAGCGTGAAGAATCCCAGTCCATCGAGGTCCACCCGCGCCTTATCGAGCGCCGTTCCGTTGCGGATGGCCCGTTCCGCGACTACCGTCGTTAATCGTTTTACGGGAGCCAGCTACGCTGGCTCCCGTAACCACTCCCGATTAAGCGTTTCGCTGTCGCCCAGGTAATCCAGCAGCCAGGCCATTGCGGGCGACACGTCATTTTGCTGCCAGGTCAGGCAGCAGGCCGCATCCGGGAACGGGTTCTCCAGCGTAAGCGCCACCCATTCTCCGGTATCGATACGCGGACGCGCAAAATGAACCGGCACCATTCCCACGCACAAACCGGCGGAAAGGCAGGTTGCTGAGGATCCCCAGTCAGGGGCAACGACGCGACGCTGGTTGTCCAGCAGCCAGGTAATACGCTTCGGCAGCGAGCGCGACGTATCCTCAAGCACCAGCGACGGCCAGCTGCGCAGCGTGTCGTCGCTCAGCGGCCCTTCCATCGCCGCCAGCGGATGATGGCTCGCCACCACGCAGTTCCAGCTCAGCATGCCCATATCACGAAACGCATAGCGTCCGCCCACGGGGATCGCCTGCGTTGCGCCAATCGCCATCTCTGCCCTGCCGTCTGCCAGCGCGTCCCAGACGCCGTTGAACACCTCCTGCGACACGCGCAGCTCGACGTCCGAAAAATGGCGATAGAAATCAACAACCATCTGCCGCGTACGTTCGGGTTTGACGATGTTATCCACGGCGATTGAAAGATGCCCCCGCCAGCCATTGGCAATCTGCTGGCACTGTTCGCGGGTGATCTGCATTTTTTTGATAACAGACCGCCCTTCTTTCAAAAACCACGCGCCGGCTGGCGTTAACTCAACGTCCCGATGCCGTCGTTCAAACAGGGGAACCGCCAGCCACTCCTCCAGCTGACGCACGGTGTAGCTGATGGCCGAAGGGACGCGGTGTAGCTCCTGCGCCGCGCCGGTAAAGCTGCCGTTGCGCGCAACGGCATCCACCACTTCAAGAGAATAATCTGACCACATTTTCTGCCTGCAAAAAATTTGAATGCACTTTCCAAATATTAGCGTTTCACAAGCCGCTTTGCACTCCCTACACTCTGCGCCAACGTACACCTGCCTCCTCAGGAGAAAAAAAGAATGCAACCCAGGAAAGGATTTTTAGTCTGGCTCGGCGGCCTCAGCGTGCTGGGCTTTTTGGCGACCGATATGTATCTGCCCGCGTTCGCCGCGATGCAGGAAGATTTACAAACCCCTGCTGCCGCCATCAGTGCCAGCCTGAGCCTGTTCCTTGCCGGCTTTGCCTTCGCGCAGCTGCTGTGGGGCCCCCTCTCCGACCGCTTTGGTCGTAAACCGGTACTGCTGCTCGGCCTGGCTATTTTTGCTCTGGGCTGTGTAGGGATGCTGTGGGTACGCGATGCGACCTGGCTGCTGGTGCTGCGCTTCGTGCAGGCCGTCGGCGTGTGCGCCGCCGCCGTGACCTGGCAGGCGCTGGTGACCGATTACTATCCTGCATCGCGCACCAACCGGATCTTCGCCACCATCATGCCGCTGGTGGGCCTGTCGCCTGCCCTCGCCCCGCTGCTGGGCAGCTGGATACTGGCACACTTCGACTGGCAGGCGATTTTCGCCACCCTGTTTGCCATCACTCTGGTGTTGATGCTGCCTGCGTTCTTCCTTAAGCCTGCGCATAAGAAGGAGATGCACCCAGAAGCGAAGCCAATCACCTTTACCTCCCTACTGCGTACCCAGGCGTATCGCGGCAACGTGCTGATTTACGCCGCCTGCTCCGCAAGCTTCTTCGCCTGGCTGACCGGTTCGCCGTTCATACTGCACGATATGGGCTACAGCCCGGCGGCCATCGGCCTGAGCTATGTGCCGCAAACCATCGCGTTTCTGGTAGGCGGTTACGGCTGCCGCGCGGCGCTGCAGAAGTGGGAAGGCCAGCAGATGCTGCCGTGGTTGCTGGTCCTGTACGCGTTCAGCGTAATCGGAACCTGGGCGGTGGGCTTTATTCCGGGCGCAGGCCTGGCGGAAATTTTGATTCCATTCTGCGTAATGGCGATCGCTAACGGCGCTATTTATCCTGTCGTTGTGGCTCAGGCCCTGCGTCCGTTCCCTCAGGCAACGGGCCGTGCGGCTGCGCTGCAAAATACGCTCCAGCTGGGTCTGTGCTTCCTGGCAAGCCTCGTGGTATCCGCCCTCATTGCCACGCCGCTGCTGACCACAACCAGCGTGATGCTTGTGACGGTTGCCCTGGCAGGCCTGGGATACCGCATGCAATCCTCCGCCCCGAGCGCGGAGAGGCAGACGGAAACCTCGCACGCATAATCGCGCGGGGGATTATGTTGCATTTCAGTGATTAGGTTGCTAACAATTTTCTATTGAATCACCAAATTTTGAGGCCTATACTAAATTTGGTTCGATTAAATACGATAAATATTAAGTGTTAACGGGAGCCGGAGTGCTCCCGTTTTACCATGGAAGGCTTTTCGGCAAGGGTTATCTCCCTTCCTCTGTTCTACGTCGGATATTAGCCTCGCGGGCATTTACCGTGAGATTTCTCACAAACCAAAAAAAGCGTCTACGCTGTTTGAAGGTTCTGATCACAGCAAGGTGATGGAGAAGCTATGAGTTCATCGTGTATAGAAGAAGTCAGCGTTCCGGACGATAACTGGTCCCGGATCGTCAGTGAACTGTTAGGTCGAGCAGGCATCACTATTAACGGATCATCACCATCCGATCCGCAGGTCAAACATCCCGACTTTTTTAAACGCGTGTTGCAGGAGGGATCTTTAGGGCTGGGCGAAAGCTATATGGATGGCTGGTGGGACTGCGAACGGCTGGATATCTTTTTCGCCAGCGTTTTGCGTGCGGGTCTCGAAAATCAACTTCCTCGTCATTTCAAAGATACGCTGCGCGTGGCCTCCGCCCGCCTGTTCAACCTGCAAAGTAAGAAGCGGGCATGGATTGTCGGCAAAGAGCACTACGACCTTGGCAACGATCTGTTCAGCCGCATGCTGGACCCCTTCATGCAATATTCCTGCGGCTACTGGAAAAAAGCCACCACCCTTGAAGAGGCACAGCAGGATAAACTGCGCCTGATCTGCGAGAAACTCCAGCTACAGCCGGGCATGCGCGTGCTGGACATTGGCTGCGGCTGGGGCGGCCTGGCCTATTTTATGGCGAAACACTACGGCGCCAGCGTTGTGGGCGTAACCATTTCAGCCGAACAGCAAAAAATGGCGCAGGCGCGCTGCGAGGGTCTGGACGTCGACATTCGTCTGCAGGATTACCGCGACCTGAACGAGCAGTTCGATCGCATCGTGTCGGTGGGGATGTTTGAGCACGTGGGGCCGAAGAATTACAAGACTTACTTCCAGGTGGCCGATCGTAACCTGAAGCCTGACGGCATTTTCCTGCTGCACACCATTGGTTCCAAACGTACCGACAACAACGTAGACCCGTGGATCAACAAATACATCTTTCCGAATGGCTGTTTACCGTCCGTTCGCCAGATTGCCAACGCCAGTGAACCTCACTTCATCGTGGAAGACTGGCATAACTTTGGGGCGGATTACGACACCACGCTCATGGCATGGCACTCACGTTTTCAGGAGGCCTGGCCCGAGATTGCGGACAACTATTCCGAACGATTCAAACGGATGTTTAGCTACTATCTGAATGCCTGCGCGGGCGCGTTCCGCGCGCGCGATATTCAGCTCTGGCAGGTTGTTTTTAGCCGCGGGATTGAACATGGCCTGCGGGTTGCTCGCTAAAAAACTAACCCCGGATATCCGGGGTTAGTTATTATTCTTCCTCAACCGCTTTTATTATTGCAGCCTCTTTCGCTGCCAGCACGCGCTCGACGGTATCCACCACCGCCTGTGTTTGCGGATCAATTTCAATATTTACGCGATGCCCCAGTTTTTTCGCCCCCAGCGTGGTGCGCTGAAGCGTCTCCGGAATTAAATGCACGCAGAAACGCGTTGGCGTAACTTCCCCAACGGTCAGGCTAATCCCATCAATACCAATAAATCCTTTATACAGGATGTATTTCATTAATGCCGGATCCTGAACCTTAAACCAGATTTGACGGTTATTTTCAGAGGTCACGATTTTCGCAACTTCAGCGGTGGTCATAATGTGGCCCGACATCAGATGTCCGCCGATCTCATCGCTGAATTTGGCCGCGCGCTCAACGTTGACGGTGTCTCCGACCGCCAGCTCGCCCAGGTTCGTGATGCGCAACGTTTCCTTCATTAAATCAAAGCCGATCTGATTGCCGTTAATCTCTGTCACCGTCAGGCAGCAGCCGTTATGCGCAATCGAGGCCCCGGTTTCGATACCGTCGAGCATATAGTCGGGCAGCTCAACCACATGGGTGCGGAAATTGGGTTTTTCATCAATTGACACCACCTTGGCGGTGCCTTGCACAATACCAGTGAACATGCTTACAACTCCTGTTTTTTCCGGACGGTGGCGACACCGTTTAATCCCATCACAATAACAGTTGGAAAAACAGGTTGCCAGCGGAGCGCATTTTCTGGCGATTTTTTCACTAGATAATTAGTTAAACCCCGCTACAATAGCTGGCACCCCTCTGCTTTTTCTTCTTGCTGCCAGTTTGGCGGCTTTTTTAGTCTCTCAAATAACAACAAAATATAGGTGTTCACGTGCAGAAGTACATGAATGAAGCGCGCCAGCTATTGGCACTGGCTATACCAGTGATCGTCGCGCAGGTGGCCCAAACCGCAATGGGATTTGTGGATACGGTCATGGCGGGTGGCTACAGCGCCACCGACATGGCAGCCGTCGCCATCGGAACCTCCATCTGGCTGCCAGCTATTCTCTTCGGGCACGGCCTGCTGCTGGCGCTGACGCCGGTTATTGCACAGCTAAACGGTTCAGGACGACGCGAGCGTATCGCGCACCAGGTCCGTCAGGGCTTCTGGCTTGCAGGCTTTGTCTCTTTGCTGATTATGGTCGTGCTCTGGAACGCCGGGCATATCATCCGCGCCATGCATAACATCGATCCCGCGCTGGCGGACAAGGCCGTGGGCTATCTGCGCGCCCTGCTTTGGGGAGCGCCTGGCTATCTTTTCTTCCAGGTTGCGCGTAACCAGTGCGAAGGTCTGGCCAAAACCAAGCCCGGCATGGTGATGGGGTTTATCGGTCTGTTGGTCAATATTCCGGTGAACTACATCTTTATCTATGGTCACTTTGGGATGCCGGAGCTGGGCGGCGTAGGCTGCGGCGTGGCAACGGCGGCGGTTTACTGGGTGATGTTCTTCAGCATGATCACCTTCGTTAAGCGCGCCCGCTCAATGCGCGATATTCGGAACGAAAACCGGTTCAGCACGCCGGACTGGAGCATCATGAAGCGTCTGGTGCAGCTAGGGCTGCCTATCGCACTGGCGCTGTTCTTTGAGGTGACGCTGTTTGCCGTTGTGGCCCTGCTGGTTTCGCCGCTCGGGATTATCGACGTGGCAGGCCACCAGATTGCGCTAAACTTCAGCTCCCTGATGTTCGTTCTGCCGATGTCGCTGGCAGCAGCCGTGACGATCCGCGTGGGCTTCCGCCTGGGGCAGGGATCTACGCTTGATGCGCAAACGGCTGCGCGCACGGGTTTAGGCGTTGGCGTGTGCATGGCCGCCTGCACCGCGCTCTTTACCGTCGCGCTGCGCGAGCAAATTGCCCTCCTTTATAATGACAATCCGGAGGTGGTTATCCTGGCGTCGCACCTGATGCTGCTGGCCGCCATTTATCAGATCTCTGACTCCATCCAGGTGATCGGCAGCGGCGTGCTGCGCGGGTATAAAGATACGCGTTCGATCTTCTTTATCACCTTCATCGCCTACTGGGTGCTGGGCCTGCCGACGGGTTACGTGCTGGCGCTCACCGACCTGGTGGTCGATCGTATGGGGCCAGCCGGATTCTGGATGGGCTTTATCATCGGCCTGACCTCGGCGGCCATTATGATGATGCTGCGCATGCGCTACCTGCAGCGCCAGCCATCGACGGTGATTTTGCAGCGCGCCGCACGTTAAATATGCAGTAGCCGCCAGCTGGCGGCTACTTTCTCTTCACTTTGCGCGGTAATGAAGCAATCGCGTGAAATCAGAGAGAAAAATGCATTTTGCCTCTTGCCTGTTCGAGGCTCTGCCGCTAATATTCGTCCCCGTTGTCACCGACAACACGTTGCGTTCATAGCTCAGTTGGTTAGAGCACCACCTTGACATGGTGGGGGTCGTTGGTTCGAGTCCAATTGAACGCACCATTCTGCGTCCGTAGCTCAGTTGGTTAGAGCACCACCTTGACATGGTGGGGGTCGGTGGTTCGAGTCCACTCGGACGCACCATTTCAGTCCTGAAATGGTGCAAATCCTCTCTCAGTATCCTGAATAATCTCAATATCCTGATTTCCTGGCGTTTCACCTGCTACGCTTTTCTCATGGAAAAAAAACAGGAAGTCTGTCGATGAAGAAGATAGCGATTATCGGCTCCGGCCCCACAGGGATTTACACCTTTTATTCACTACTGAAAAACCGCACCCCTCTCGCCGTCTCGGTATTTGAAAAAGCAGAAGACGCCGGCGTGGGTATGCCCTATAGCGACGATGATAACTCTCGTCTGATGCTGGCGAATATCGCCAGTATTGAAATTCCGCCTTTATTCATGACCTACCTCGACTGGCTGAAAGGCCGGAGTGACGCCCATCTGGCGCGCTTCAAGGTGGATAAAGCCAGCCTGCACGACCGACAATTTTTACCACGAATTTTGCTGGGCGAATACTTTCGCGACAGCTTTCTGACCGTTGTCAAAGAGGCCAAAAAGCGGGGGTTTCAGGTCACAACCCACGAGTCTGCGGAAGTCACCGATATTGATGCCGCCGAAAACGGCGTAACGCTTTCCGTTAACGGTGCCCCGCACCCCGAGCGGTTTGATCTTGCCATTGTCGCCACGGGGCACGTCTGGCCGGACGAAGAGGAAGCCACGCGAACCTTCTTCCCAAGCCCCTGGTCCGGGCTGATGAGTGCCCGCATTCCCGCCTGTCGCGTTGGAATAATGGGAACCTCCCTAAGCGGGCTGGACGCCGCAATGGCGGTGGTTATGCAGCATGGGGATTTTACAGACGGCAAGTTCATTCTCGATAAAGGCAGCGAAGGCTTAAGCATTGTGCTGATGTCCCGGACGGGCATTCTGCCGGAGGCCGATTTCTACTGCCCCATTCCTTACGAGCCGCTCTCGGTTTTGACCGAGACCGTGGTTGAAAACGAGATAGCAAAAGGCGCTGATGGCCTGCTTGACCGCATATTTGCCCTGATCGTTAAGGAGCTGGAGCTGTCCGACCCGGCCTGGTGCAAGAAGGTATCGCTACATACGCTGACCGCAGACAGCATCCGCGACGCATGGTTTGAGGAGCGCAAACAGCACGGGCCCTTTACCTGGGCCGAAGAGAACCTCAGGGAGGTTGAGCGTAACAAGCGCGAGCGCCGCACCGTGGCCTGGCGCTATACCGTCCTTCGGCTCCATGAGGTGATTTCCGGGATCGTTCCTGTTCTCAACGAACGCGACAGGGAGCGGTTCAAAACGGGGCTGGAGCGCGTGTTTATTGATAACTATGCCGCCATTCCGCCGCAGTCTATACGCCGATTACTTGCGCTTCGCGAAGCCGGTATCATCAGCGTGGCGGCACTCGGCGACGACTACGATCTGGATATCGGCAGCGCTCAAACCGTGATTACCAGCAATGAGCAAACCTGGCGCTTCGACGTGTTCATTGATGCGCGCGGACAAAAACCGCTCAAAACGAAGGATCTGCCCTTCCCTACGCTGCGCAGGCAGCTGATGGAAACGGGAGAGGATTTACCCGATCTGGGAGAGGATTACACCTTAAAGGCCCCCGATGAACTGCGTGGGCGCGTCGCGTTCGGCGCGATACCCTGGCTGATGCACGATCAACCCTTCGTTCAGGGGCTGGAAGAGTGCGCCGTAAGGGGGGAAGCGATGGCCAAAGCGGCGGAGAAACCCGCCTCCCGGTCGCGCAGAAAACTGCCCTTCGTGGAGGACTGACGGGGCCTCCGTGCCCCGCCGGGTCTGATTATTCGAAGAATACGTCAGGATTTTCAGACAGTGAAATGAAGGTTTTCGTCTCTTTATCCAGCGCGCGAATGTCGCCGCTTTCAATGTCATACACCCAACCGTGCAGGCGGATCGCGTTGTTGCGCAGGCCAACCGCAACGGACGGATGGGTTTTGATGTTGCTCAGCTGCGCAAACACGTTTTCCTGGACCATCGCGTTCACTTTGTCGATTGGCCGATCCCAGGTTTTCTTCTCAACCACGGCCTTCGCCGCATCGGAGTAGCGCAGCCAGTGGGAAACCGCGGGCATCGGCTCAAGGTTGGCGTTGTCGGCAATTGCCTTCATCGCGCCGCAGTTGGAGTGGCCGCAGATGACGATGTCGGTCACGCCCAGCGCCACCACCGCGTACTCAATCGTCGCCGAAACGCCGCCGGGCTCTGGCCCGAACGGTGGCACAATGTTACCAGCATTTCGAATGACAAAGAGCTGTCCCGGCTCTTGCTGGGTTACCAGCTCTGGCACGAGACGGCTGTCGGAGCAGGAGATGAACAACGCTTTGGGATTCTGGCTGGACGCTAAACTGCGGAAGAGCTCTTTACGTTGCGGGAAAATCTCTTTTTGAAAGCTGAGAAAACCTTCAATGATATGTTGCATAGCAATTTCTCTTTTATCTGTTTTAGTTTAGGCATGATCAAGATCACGCTCCTGAAGTTTACCCACCGTACTTTACCCGAGACAAGCAATATATTTCTGGCCCGACCGCTGCACAACGTCATCGGCGTTGCTCAGGATGTTCTGCCCTTCAAATGCGCCGTACAGGCGTGAAAATCTCATGCCCCGCAGGCAGCCGGTCATCCGTTCAATTTCACTGGCCGGCAGCGGAAGCATATTAGGATAGCTCCACATAAACGAAACGGCATTTTTACCCGGCGTGACCTGCAGGATATCGCCCGCCAGCAGCGCGCCCTCCCCCTCCTGCCAGTGTAGTACCGTTCCACCCGCAAAGTGTCCGCCAAGACGCAGGAGCGTCACCGCCGGCGCGAGCTCCAGCGAATCTCCCTCCCAGAAGCGTATTGCCGGGCTGTCGCGCATCACCCACTCCCGATCGCTGGCATGAAGGTAAACCGGCGCGTCAAACGCCTTCGCCCAGTCCTGCATCGTGCTGTAGTAGTGCGGGTGAGAAATCGCGATCGCGCGAATGCCGCCCAGCGCAGCCACCAGCGACTGGGTTGCCGGATCGAGATTGGGAATGCAGTCCCACAGGATATTGCCCTGCGGGGTTCGCAGGAGTAGCGTACGCTGGTTAATGGCAAACGAGGGAACCGTTTTGATGCTCAGCAGCTGCGGCTCAAGCTGTTGCCATTTATTGACGTGCGTGGCGGTGAGGGCGTCAAAATCAATCCACGCCTGGCCGGTGATAGGCACATACTGACGATCGTCTTCACAAACCGGGCACGCTTCTGGCCGCTTCGCATACGAGGTACCGCAGGTTTTACAGAGTGTAATCATGAGCTCTCCTCAGCAATTAAGCACTGAGTATGGCAGGGATTATCCTTATGTGCTGCGAGGTGCATTGCGCGGTTTTTTTGGCTTATACTGTCCCAGTATCACAAACTGAATAACGCAGGTAACACATGGAAATTGATCTCGATAACCTGGTCTTTAACGGACTGGATGAAGCGGAAGAGCGTAACGCGGAACGTCTGGACGATGCGGACAAAAAAGCGCAGGCGATTATCGCCGATGACGACTGCGGCGATGCCTGCAAGATCTGATTACGAAGCACCGGGCATCCCGGTGCTTTTTTTATGACCTATTTTTTCAACCCGTCAATGGCCGCCCGAGCGCAGGCTTCATCAAGATTGCCGCCCGGCGCTCCGCCAATACCAATCGCCCCGATAACCTCGTCGCCCTCTTTCACCGGCAGGCCACCGGCCAGCAGCAGGAAGCCCGGCACGTCACGCATATTCTGCGCCCCCGCGTTGCCCTGCGCCGCTTCCATCACCTTGCCTGATGCATTTTTTGTACTGAGCGCGGTATATGCCTTCATTTCACTGGCTTTTACCGTATGCGGACCGGCGTTATCCGTTCGCTGCACCGCTTTAACGACGCCCGCCCGGTCAACCACCGTCACCGTGACCTGATAATGTTTAGCCATGCATGACTGAATGGCGGAGGTAGCCAGGGCATTTGCCTGCGCCAGAGAGAGCGTTTTCTGGCTCAGCGCGTCGGCCTGCGCATTCAGCGTTACGCCGCCTGCGACCAGCGCCGCAGCCATCATTAATTTTTTCATCATATATCCTCGAGAAGGGGGAGACATCCCGAGGTTACCGTGATGCGCAACGACAGGTAATTCGGTTGACTACGCAATCGTCCAGGTAGTTATACGGATTGCAATTTATCGTATTCGCGTATCGCCTGAACCAGGCTGCTGACGCCAAGCTTTGAAAATGCCGCAGCGCGATGGGCTTCCACCGTTCTCGGCGACAGGTTGAGCTTCGCCGCCACCTCTTTGTTGCTCAAGCCTTCCATCAGCACGGTCAGCACCTCGTGCTCCCGGGCGGTGAGCTGTTCAAAACGCGCCGTTACTCGCGACGTTTCCTGCCAGGCAACGAACCGTCGCTGGCTCTCCTCAAAGGCCAGCCCCACCGTTTCGATCAGTTTGTCAGCATCCAGCGGCTTGGTGAAAAACTCGAACACGCCGCTACGAAATGCCCGGCGGCAGGCGTCGACGGTACCGTGCCCGGTCATGATGATGACGGGGAGCATCGGCCACCGCCATTTCCCCTCTTCGAGCCACGTCAGCCCGCCCTTGCCCGGCATACGCATATCCAGCAGCAGGCAGCCGACTATCCCCGTGCTCTCACCCTTCGCGGTTACGAAGGCCTCAATGCTTTCAAACGCCTTCACCTCCCAGCCCATCCCCGAGAGTAAAAAAATCATCGATTCTCTGATAGATTCATCGTCATCAATCAGCCAGATCGTATTAACCATGCGGCGCCTCCCTTCCGTTTGCCAGTTGAAGAACAATTTGCGCCCCGCCCTCCGGAGCATTCCCCAGGGTTATCGACCCGTTCATGCGCGTCATCAGCGACTCGATTAAGGTCATGCCGAGGCCAATCCCCGCCTTACGTCCGCTGTAAAACGGCATAAACGCGTGCTGGAGCGCCTCCTGGCTAAAACCGGGGCCGCCGTCGGTAACCGTAATGCTGACGCCATCGTCACTCTTTTGGCTTTCAATCCGAATCCAGCCCTTAGCGCACGTCTGCTGCGACTGAATCGCGTTGCTGAGCAGGTTATGCAGCACCTGCTCAAGCCATAGCCTGTCGGCCAGTACGGTGCTCGCCCCGGCGGCAAAAGCATGGCTAACAGCAATATGTTCGGCTTTGCGCTCATGCTCCAGCAAATTCACCACGTGCTGCCAGCACTGCGCCAGATCGGTTTCGCGCAGCGTCACTTTCTCCTGCACGACGTGTTCGCGGAAACGGGTGAGTAACGCGCCGATACGCTGCGTTTGCGTCAGCGCTGCCGCCAAAGCCTGCGATACCGCCTGCGGATTGTCCTGCTGAAGCTGGCGCTGTGCCCCCTGCACCCAGGTCTGTGCGGCGGTGAGCGGCTGGTTGATTTCGTGCACAATCCCTGCCGTGATTTCGCCGAGCGTGTTGAGCCGGGCGTGCTGATAATAAAGGGCGCGCTGTTCCGCCTCTTTGCGCGCTTGACGCTGCCACAGCGCCGCGCTGGCCACGGCGATTGCCACCGCCCATCCCAGAAAGAGTAGCGGGAAGCTAAGCCAGGCAACGCCGAGCCAATCGGGTTTTGCATCCGCCGTCAGCGTGAAGGGTTGAGTATGCTGGGGGAAGGAACGCTGCCAGTACCAGAAGTCTGCTGCGGATTTCTCCTCGCGGCTGCCCGTCAGCAGAAGGCTCAAGTGCGCGAAACGATGAGGAGGCGCGAGCAGCGGCGTCAGGTCGATAAGGACGCGGATTTGCCGCCAGGGGTTATACAGCCAGTACTGCAGGTCGCGGTAGGGTTCAACCCGCGCGGCATCCAGCGCGCGCCCGCTCGTTTTCTCAAGCATCAGAATATGCGGGAATTTTTTGCGCAGGGCAGAGAGATCTTCGTCGCCGTTCAGCAAAGGAAGCACGGACTCATTTTGCGTCAGAACGGCGCTAATACCCGAGTAAAGCGCCGAAAATTCGCGGTCGCGCTCCCAAAACTGGCGACGAATATTCTCGGCGTACAGCAATGCACCGCTCGCCAGGCAGACCATCGCCCAGATCGCGACGCTGCGCCTAATCATTTTTTTGATGCTCATGTCGTTAACGGGGGCAGTCATTCGGGCTGTCGACATTACCAGCTAACGACGATGAGGACAAAATAACGCGCGTGTTATCAGATCTCTGGCGTCTTTTTAAATCCGGTCAGCATCAGGATCAGGCTTTGAGGCGAAGCTGAGGTCTCAAATTGATAATGGTTTCCCTGACGATCGCCGCCGATATACCATGAAATCTCGGTTTTACCTTCCGCCAGCGCCCTGCGAACGGCTTTGTCCACGTCCACCATGCGGTACTCCCGGGAGTGGTTCAGATACAGCACGGCATCCGATTTATAATTGCACGCCGGGCGGGTAGCCCAGCTGACCGTCGCGGGGTTCCAGTCGCTGCGGGCCGGATAGAAGAAGATTTGATCGGCACCGTTAGTTTCTACCTTACCGCCGTAGAGGCGTACGCGATATTTAAACAGAGAAGGATCCTGCCCTGCCGGTAACGGCGGGATTTTAAACTTCACCAGCGAGAGGGTTTCACTGTTTTTGCTACGGCCTCCGTTCTGCCAGTTATCCTGCACCAGCAACACCTGCGGCTGCGGCTGAGCGTGGTCAGGCTCCAGGCTGCTTAGCCAGACGTTCGCCTGCGCTTTCGAGTAACCGTAAGGCACGGTCGTGCCGCAGTCTATCCCCCGGTTCATGCACAGGTCGGTCATAAAGCGCGCCGCATCGTCGGTCCAGCCGTTCATAAAGTCAGCATGCGCGGTGTAGAGGCTTCCCCAGCGCTCTTCGCGTTCGTCCCCATGCATAATGGGATCGAGCGAAAGCTGGGCTTTGGCGGTATCCAGCGACGAGACCGTCGGGAGCACGTAGGCGATATTCATGTTCACCGTTGGGATTTTCACCGGAAACGCCGTCGGGCATTGCCCATGGGTATCGTATGCCGCGTTGGTCATGCCGTGAGCGGGCTTGAGGTTCACGCCGTCCCAGCAGTTGGGGAACTGGATCCCGATATTAAACTGCACGGCATCTCCCGCCTTACGTAACCTGCAAATTTCACCCGTTTTGGTGGTGTAACCTTTGCCGTTGGCACATAAGAAGGAGATGTGCGGGTTAGGCGCGGTGCCGTGGTGATCGCCCGCCAGCAGCGATAGCCCCGCCGGGAACGGCTGCAGCGGCCAGGTTTCCACGTTCGAAGCCTGATAATAGGTTTTTTGATACGCCGGTTTTACGACGGTGCCGTCAGGCAGCCGCAGCGAAGGCGCCCAGTATGCCGAGCTGTCCGCTTTGTTATCACAGGTGGTGTCTTCAAGCTTGCGCAGGCTTTCACGGCCTGAACCCGCATCGGTGTGCGCGTTGCCGAAGAAGTCATGCAGCATGGCCTCGTTGGGCATGCCGAACATCATAATGGCGTCATCGCCAAGGGTGTGGGAATAGCCGCAGACAACATGCGCCTGAGGCGCGGCATAGGCCGCATGCAGTACAAAAAATAGCGCGGGGGTCGAAAGTGCCGTTGCTAACGTGGTCCGTTTCATCATTTTCTCCATGAGTGAAAGGACACATTGGTAACAAAAGCAGGTTGGTTAACCGAATGAATTGCAGCGTACTTTTCCGTTTATCGTCACTTTACATACGTAACGCACAGCTCATTCCAGTAAATTTTGCGCGTGAGGCGCAGCTCAGCGTGACGTTTTATCATGGAACCACTCCGGGTCGATGTTGGCAACGTCCACGCCGTAAAGGCTGGCGACAGGCAGGACAGACTCAAGAACACGTTGCGCGCTGTTCTCCGCGTTGACCTGCCGGGTCGCAAAAAACCGCCGTAACGTGCTGATCCATTTTTTCATCGTCTTTACCCTCTTCGCTTCACCTGTCCTCAGTAAAGCACCCAACGTATCCGTCTGGAAATATCAATATCGACTGTTGATGTGCAGGATCTGCAAATAGCTGCCCCTGTCATTAACCTGTTGGTAACACCTTGTTCACTAATGCTTTTTCTCTCATAGCAAAGAACGATTTGGTATTTGTCGATAGGGTTTGCTTATGGGAGCGTAACGGGACACAACAAAAATGACGGGATGACCTATTACTATGGCAGCAGACAAAAAATCGTATCAAAAGCTGGCGCTGGCGCTGGGCTTACTGGCAGCAGGCGGCATGCTTTCGACGATGGTCCAGGCGGACCAGCTGGCGGATATTAAGGCCGCGGGCGTGGTTAAAGTCGCCACCTTCGACGCCAACCCGCCGTTTGGCTCCGTTGACGCAAAAACGCATGACATTGTGGGCTATGACGTCGACTTTGCCAGGGCGCTGGCAAAAGCGCTCGGCGTGAAGCTGGAGCTGGTTGCGACCAATCCGGCCAACCGCATCCCGCTGCTGCAGTCCGGCAAAGCGGATCTGATCGTGGCCGATATCACCATTACGCCGGAGCGTGCCCAGGTGATTGATTTTTCCACTCCCTATTTCGTGACCGGGCAGCAGTTTCTGGTACCGGCGAAATCCCCCGACAGGCTGGATGAGTACAGCCGTGCGCGCATAGGCGCGGTAAAAGGAACAACGGGCGAACAGGCGCTGCACCAGCGTTTCCCGCAGTCTCGCGTGCTCTCCTATGACGACATCCCGCTGGCGCTGACGGCGCTGCGCAACGGCAACGTCCAGGCCATCACCCAGGACAGCACCATTCTGGCCGGCCTGCTGGCGCAGGCCCCGGATAAGGCGAACTTTAAAATCCTGCCCGATCTGCTCAGCAAGGAAGAGATCGGCGTTGGGGTGAAAAAAGGCGAAACGGCGCTGCTGAAGGTCGTGAACGATGAGCTGGTTAATCTCGAGAAGAACGGCCAGGCGGCAAAAATCTACGATGTCTGGTTCGGCCCAAACACGCCCGCTCCACAGCCTCGCGCCTTTACAATAGAAGCCCAGTAATATGCTCTCAGGTTTATTTTCACACTCCGCGGCCGGTGCCGCGGATTTTTCACATCTGGAACAGGCCAGCGTCGCGTTTCGTGACGTCGTAAAACGCTACGGCGACCATGAGGTATTAAAAGGCATTAACCTCAGCATTGCGCCTGGCGAAGTGGTGGCGATCCTCGGCCCGTCCGGTTCAGGGAAATCAACGTTGATCCGCCTGATCAACCAGCTTGAAACCCTCAGTGACGGCGACATTCTGATCGATAACAAACCCACCGCCCGGCTTGCCACTGCGGCACTGCGCCAGCTCCGCAGCCGCGTCGGCTTTGTGTTCCAGCAGTTCAACCTTTACGCCCACCTCACCGCCAGCCAGAACATCACCCTGGCGCTGGAGCATGTGCACGGCTGGAAGCCGCTGCCCGCGCAGGAGCGCGCGCTGGCGCTGCTGGAGAAGGTCGGGATGCTGGAAAAAGCCCATCATTTTCCCGCGCAGCTTTCCGGCGGCCAGCAGCAGCGCGTGGCGATTGCCCGCGCGCTGGCCTCGTCGCCGCAGATCATTCTCTTCGATGAGCCAACGTCAGCCCTCGACCCTGAGATGATTGGTGAAGTACTGTTTGTGATGAAGGCCCTCGCCCACAGCGGGATCACCATGATTGTGGTGACGCACGAGATGCAGTTTGCCCGGGAGATTGCTGACCGGATCGTCTTTATCGACGGCGGGCACATTCTCGAAACCGCCCCGCCTGCGCAATTTTTCAATCAACCGTCGCATCCGCGCGCGCAGCGATTCCTGCAAAAAGTGCTCGACCCGCTTCACCAGGAGCAGCCGTAATGCCCGCGCTCGACTGGCAGGGGGTGCTGACCGGGCAGCCCCTGCAGTGGATAGTATCCGGCTTCATCACCACCCTGTGGGTTACGCTCGCGGGGATAATGCTCGCCAGCCTGCTGGCGCTGCTGTTTCTGCTCCTGCGCCTCTCCGCAGGACGGTTCGGGCATGCCGTCGTCAGCGGCTGGGTTTCGCTGTTTCGCAATACGCCGCTGCTGGTACAGCTCCTGTTCTGGTACTTCGCCGCCTGGAACGGGCTGCCGCTCGGGTTTCGGGACGTCGTGAATGCCGATCACGCATGGTCGATTTTGCCCGGCGACGTCTGGTGGTTCACGCCGGAATTTTTATGTTCTGCCTGGGGTTTAGGGGTGTTCACTTCGGCCTTTTTGATTGAAGAGGTGGCGTCCGGGCTACGCTCGGTGCCCGCCGGACAGCAGGAAGCGGCGCTGGCTCAGGGGTTTTCCACATGGCGACGCTTTCGCTACATCCTTCTGCCGCAAGGGCTGGCCAATGCCTGGCAGCCCGTCGTCGGGCAGTACCTTAACCTGATGAAGCTCTCCTCGCTCGCCAGCGGCATTGGTTTTGCCGAACTCACCTATCAGGTGCGGCAGATCGAAAGCTACAACGCGCACGCGCTCGAGGCCTTTACCGTAGGCACCGCCCTGTACCTGCTTACCGGCGTGGTGCTTGGAATGCTATTGGCGCGCTTCGGCCCCCACGCAGGGAAGAACATATGATTGCCGGACTGCATGTGATTACTGAAAACCTGGACTACCTGCTGTGGGGACGCATGGCAAGCGGTGAGCCTGGCGGGGTATTGCTCTCGTTGATGATGGCGGCAGGTGCGGCGCTGCTGGCCCTGCCCGGCGGGTTTGCCCTTGCCTGCCTGGCATGGCGATATCCAGGACTCGTGCGCAGAGCGCTGTTTCTGTGGGCAGAGTTGATACGCGGCATTCCGCTCATCTTCGTGATTTTCTGGATGTGGTATCTGCTGCCGCTGATAACGGGCGGCGATCTGCCGGGTGCCCTTACCGTGACGCTGGCGCTGGCCTGGTTTACGGCGGCGTCGGTGATGCACACCGTGCTCGCCGGGCTAAACGCCTTGCCCAGAGGCCAGTACGAAGCGGCACTGACGCAAGGGTTCAGCACCGGGCAAACCCTGTGGCGCGTGCTGCTGCCGCAGGTGATGCGCAATATTCTGCCGTCACTGGTGGGGATTTTTATTAGCCTGCTGAAGGATACGTCGCTGGCGTTTATCGTGAACGTGCCGGAACTGACGACGGTGGCGGGTCAGGTGAACAACCGGGTGCAAATTTACCCGGCGGCCATTTTTATCTTTACGGGCGTGGTCTACTACCTGCTCTGCTGCTCGCTGGAGCAGCTGGCGAAACGCCTGCGGTTCAGCCAGCCAGCGCCTTAACCACCGTTTCCATCGCTTCGGTTGTCAACTCACTGCGCTTAACGCGCTGGTTCGCCAGCGCGGTACGCAGCACGCCGGCAATCACAATATGCTTTGGCTCCTGCCCTAAATCACGCATTTCGAGTACGACCTTGCCGACGACCCGGCACATCTCCTGGTACAGCGCCTCGTCTTTCGTCACATTGCCCATTGCCTTCACTCCATTGCCCTAAAGCATTCAGCTTAAATGATTCATCGGCCGGATACAAAAAAGAAGCCCGGCGAGAGACTCACCGGGCTTCGTCTGTTAAATCAATTAATTAGTTGTTTACAGGGATCACCGCGCCTTTGTATTTGGTGCGGATCCAGTCCTGAATCTCTTTAGAATGCAGCACGTTCACCAGCGCAACGATATCTTTTTTCTTCTCGTCACCGCGGTGCACGGTAATGATGTTGGCGTACGGGTTGTTTTCACCGCTTTCTACCGCAATCGGATCGTGAACCGGGTCCAGACCGGCATCAATCGCGTAGTTGGCGTTGATCACCACCGCAGCGCCTTCGTCGTTGTTGTACATCTGCGGCAGCAGAGAGGCCTCCACATTAGGCGTGAACTGCAGCTTTTTCGGGTTTTCAACGATATCGCTGATGCGCGCGGTCACTTTGTCGATGCCCGGCTTCAGCTTGATGACGCCCTCTTTTTCAAAGATGGAGAGAATACGGCCCTCTTCGGAAACGGCGTCACGCATGATGATCTTGCCGCCTTCCGGCAGATCCTTCAGCGACTTGTATTTTTTGGAGTAGATGCCGATAGGCTCAATGTGGATCGCACCGGCGCTGACAAAATCGTAGTCCTTGTCGCCCGCATGATCTTTCAGCACGCTGTTCAGGTAAGGGATGTGCTGGAAGTAGTTGGCGTCAATGTCACGGCCTGCCAGCGCGGTGTTGGGCAGAATGTAGTCCTGGAACGGTTTGATCTCCAGATCGATACCCTGCTTCGCCAGAATCGGCTTCGCCTGCTCCAGAATTTCGGCATGAGGCGTGTTGGACGCGCCTACGGTCAGCGTGTCGGCCCAGGAGGCAAAGCTCAGGGCGCTCAGGGTTGCGGCGGCGATCAGCGTCAGTGTCTTTTTCATGATGTGGTTCCTGTGTGTATTTATTAGCGTTTATCTAACAGTGAAGTAATGACATCGCCGCAGAACTGGATAATGAAAACGATGATTAAAATGGTCACCGTTGCCACCAGCGTGACGTCACCATGGTTGCGCTGGAATCCTTCCAGATAAGCCAGATTTCCCAAACCGCCGGCGCCAATCACCCCCGCCATTGCGCTGTAGCTCACCAGCGCAATCAGCGTCACCGTAATACCTGAAACCAGTGCAGGTGATGATTCCGGCAGTAAAACCCGAAACACGAGCGTGCTCAGTCGTGCGCCCATCGAGCGCGTTGCCTCAATAACCCCTTTGTCCACTTCACGCAGGGCGATTTCCACCAGGCGTGCGTAGAACGGTGCTGCGCCCACAATCAGCGCTGGCAGAGCCGCGTTTGCCCCGAGGATGGTCCCCACGATGGTTTTCGTGAACGGGATCAGCAATACGATCAAGATGATGAACGGAATGGAGCGGAACACGTTCACCACAATCGAAATGACGCTGTAGACCGTTCGGTTGTGGAACAGGCCGCCGCGCGCGGTCAAAAACAGCGCCAGGCCGAGCACAATCCCAAGAACGAACGTCGCTACGCCGGAGAGCGCGGTCATGTACAGCGTCTCGAGCGTCGCCGCCCAGAGCTGATCCCACTTGAGATGCGGAAAGAGATTCTCAGCCATGTTTAATCACCTCGCCTTCAATATCGCTTTGCTGCAGGTCGGCGAGGATATTGTTCAGTTGTTCATCGGATGCCACGACGTGCACCCAGAGCTGCCCAAAAACGCCGTGGGCGGTTTGCGTCATCTTCCCGTGCAGGATGTTAAACGGCAGGCCGTAGCGCAGCGTTAGCTCTCCGACAATCGGCCTGTGCGTGCTGTGTCCGGTAAAGGTCAGCTTGATCACCGCGCCTTCCAGCTCGGTTGCCAGCTCGGTATTAAAGGTTTCGTCTTCGGCGTACTGGCTCACCTGACGAACAAACTGTTGCGTAATGGGCTGCTGCGGATGGGTAAAGACGCTCAGCACGTCGCCCTCTTCCACCACTTTGCCATTTTCCATCACCGCCACGCGGTCGCAGATTTTGCGCACCACGTGCATCTCGTGGGTGATCAGCACGATGGTGAGCTTGAACCGGCGGTTAATGTCCAGGAGCAGATCGAGGATCTGATCGGTGGTCTGCGGGTCAAGCGCGGACGTGGCTTCGTCGCAGAGCAGCACGTCCGGGTTATTCGCCAGCGCGCGCGCAATGCCGACGCGCTGTTTTTGCCCGCCGCTCAACTGGGACGGGTAGGCATTCTCACGCCCCGTCAGGCCAACCAGCTCCACCAGCTCGGCGACGCGGGCCTGAATTTTGGCCTTTGGCACGCCCGCGATCTGCATCGAGAACGCGATGTTCTCGTTGACCGTGCGCGACCACAGCAGGTTGAAGTGTTGAAACACCATGCTGATTTTCAGGCGCGCCTGACGTAAGGCTTCGCCCTTAGCGGCAGAAATATTCTGCCCGTTGATGGTTACGCTGCCGGTACTCGGTTTTTCCAGACCGTTCAGCAGGCGGATAAGCGTACTTTTCCCGGCGCCGCTGTAACCGATAATCCCGTAAATCTGTCCCTGTGCTATCGTCAAATTGACGTTATCAACGGCTGTGAGCGCCACCTTTCCGTTGTCAAAAACCTTAGAAATATTGCTCAGTACAATCATTCTTATTCGTTATCCGTTCCGCACATGGCGGTTTAGCAGTATGGATGTCCAAATGAGTGTAAACAGGCGTTATCAGGTTTTAAATGAACAAAAAAGAATTTGTTATAACTTTCGGAAATAAACAGCGGATTGAGCGGGTGGGGAGCATTTAGACCAATTTCAGCAATGATTATCTGCCGGATGCATATCTTCCGGTAGATGGCCGCGAAAAACGGTCATTTTTGCAGCATTTCATGCCGATATAGCCATCCTCACATCCAGACAACTTTACGTCTCGCTGTCCTTACATCTGAAAACAGGCTGAATATTCCATTCTGTTCTAAAAGGCAGTGAAACGTTCTTTATTGAGAAATTTTCATGGTCCTATCATCCGGTCATGACCTCACCAAAGGAAATGACCATGACGATCTATCACTCCGTCACCGAACTGATTGGCCGCACGCCGCTTATCCAGCTGCATAAACTGAATACCGGCCCCTGCTCCTTGTTTCTGAAGCTGGAAAACCAAAATCCCGGCGGCTCGATTAAGGATCGCGTTGCGCTGTCGATGATTAATGAAGCCGAGCGCAAGGGCCTGTTGCAGCCGGGCGGCACGATTATTGAGGCAACCGCGGGGAATACCGGTCTCGGCCTGGCGCTGATCGCCGCCCAGAAAGGCTACTCGCTGATCCTGGTGGTGCCGGACAAAATGAGCCGCGAGAAAATTTTCCACCTGCGCGCGCTGGGTGCCCAGGTGGTGCTGACCCGCTCCGACGTGAATAAGGGGCATCCGGCCTATTACCAGGACTACGCTCAGCGCCTGGCCAACGAGCTGCCCGGCGCGTTTTACATCGACCAGTTCAATAATGAGGCCAACCCGCTGGCGCACAGCACCACGACGGCACCGGAACTGTACGAGCAGCTTGACGGCCATATCGACGCCATCGTGGTGGGGGTGGGTTCAGGCGGTACGCTGGGCGGCCTGCAGGCGTGGTTCGCCGAGCACTCACCGCATACCGAATTCGTCCTTGCCGATCCGGCGGGCTCCGTGCTGGCCGATCAGGTTGAGACCGGGCAGTACCGGGAGGCCGGTTCCTGGCTGGTGGAAGGGATTGGCGAAGACTTCATTCCGCCGCTGGCGCACATCGAAGGGGTGAATCGCGCCTGGCGTATCACCGACCGCGAAGCCTTCACCACCGCGCGCGATCTGCTAAAAACGGAAGGCATTCTGGCGGGCTCCTCCAGCGGTACGCTGCTGGCGGCGGCGCTGAAGTACTGCCAGGCGCAGACCACGCCGAAACGCGTTGTCACCTTTGCCTGCGACAGCGGTAACAAGTATCTCTCAAAGATGTTTAACGACGACTGGATGCGCCAGCAGGGGCTGATTACGCGCCCGCAGGCGGGCGATCTCTCCGACTACATTGCCCTGCGCCACGATGAAGGCGCCACCGTCACCGCCGCCCCGGACGACACGCTTTCCACCGTGCTGGCGCGCATGCGCCTGTACGACATTTCCCAGCTGCCGGTGCTGGATAACGGCAAGGTCGTTGGCATCGTTGACGAATGGGATCTGCTGCGCCACATCGGCGGCGACGGCGATCGCTTCTCGCGTCCGGTAACGGCGGCCATGACGCGTCAGGTGGAGTTCCTTGATAAACGGGCACCGGAAAGCGCCCTGAACGCCATCTTCGACCGCGGCCTGGTGGCCGTGATTAATGACAATGACCGTTTTCTCGGTCTGATTACGCGCAGCGACATCCTCACCGCCTGGCGCAACCGTCTACAGCAATAAAGGAATAGATGATGAAAAACCTGGCTACCCTGAGCGTACACAGCGGCGAGTTCAACGACCAGCACGGCGCGGTGATGCCGCCGATATACGCCACCTCGACGTTTGCGCAACCCTCGCCGGGGGAACTTACCGGCTACGAGTATTCCCGCAGCGGCAACCCCACCCGCCACGCGTTGGAAACGGCGATTGCCGAGCTGGAGGGCGGCACGCGCGGCTACGCCTTTGCCTCCGGCCTGGCGGCCATCTCCACCGTGCTCGAGCTGCTGGATAAAGACAGCCATATTGTCGCCATTGATGACGTTTACGGCGGGACGTACCGCCTGATTGAAAACGTGCGCAAGCGCAGCACCGGCCTGCAGGTAAGCTGGGTTAAACCGGACGATTTAGCCGGGCTGGAGGCCGCCATACGCCCGGATACGCGTATGGTCTGGGTGGAAACGCCAACCAACCCGCTGCTGAAGCTGGCGGATCTGGCGGCAATTGCCGACATTGCCCGTCGTCATCACGTCATCAGCGTGGCGGACAATACCTTCGCCTCGCCGGTCATTCACCGTCCTCTGGCGTCGGGATTTGATATCGTCGTGCACTCCGCCACCAAATACCTGAACGGCCATTCCGACGTGGTGGCCGGGCTGGCGGTTGTCGGGGATAACAAGGAACTGGCGGATAAGCTGGGCTATCTGCAAAACGCCGTCGGCGGCGTGCTCGATCCCTTCAGCAGCTTCCTGACCCTGCGCGGGATCCGCACCCTTGCCCTGCGCATGGAAAAGCACAGCGCTAACGCGCTGGAGATTGCGCAATGGCTTGAACAGCATCCTCTGGTCGAAAAGGTTTTCTATCCCGGCCTGGAATCGCATCCGCAATATCAGCTTGCCCGCACGCAGATGGCGCTGCCCGGCGGCATGATTTCTGTCGTGGTCAAGGGTGATGCGCAACGCGCCACCGAGGTGATCCGCAACCTCAAGCTGTTCACCCTCGCAGAAAGCCTGGGCGGCGTGGAGAGCCTGGTGAGCCAGCCCTACAGCATGACCCACGCATCTATTCCGCTTGAGCAACGGCTGGCAAACGGCATTGTACCGCAGCTGATCCGCCTGTCCGTGGGCATCGAAGACGCAAAAGACCTGATCGCCGACCTTAGCCAGGCGCTGCAAAAATAGGCAAAACGCGGCAGGTCACTCCCCTGCCGCCATAAGTTGTCATTATGCCTTAACGCCTTGATAACAATATTATGTGAAACTGCACAGATTATTTCTGAAACACCGTTTCCATTTTCCTTTTATCTTAAAATCAGCGTATAATGCGCGCCAAATCCCTGGTGAATGGTTTCAGCGCTTGGAATACAAAAAACAACGTACAACTTCTCCACTCCTTCGTTGGGCTGTCACTCAGGCACACTTTCTTCTGCACGCTCATTTGATGTCTCCTATCCTTAGTGCGTGTCATATACTCTTTTGCAACACAGGTTTGACTCCGCGGCACTGCGCCCCTGGAGCGAGATTTCCATATCCTTCCCAACTTAAAGACTAAGACTGTCATGAAAAAGACGAAAATTGTTTGTACTATCGGCCCGAAAACCGAATCTGAAGAGATGCTGACCAAAATGCTGGACGCTGGCATGAACGTGATGCGTCTGAACTTCTCCCACGGCGACTATGCTGAGCACGGTCAACGTATCCAGAACTTGCGCAACGTGATGAGCAAGACCGGTAAGAAAGCAGCGATCCTGCTGGACACCAAAGGTCCTGAAATCCGCACCATCAAGCTGGAAGGCGGCAACGACGTTTCCCTGAAAGCGGGTCAGACCTTTACCTTCACCACCGACAAGTCTGTTGTGGGCAACAACGAAATCGTTGCCGTGACTTACGAAGGCTTCACCAGCGATCTCGCCGTTGGCAACACCGTTCTGGTGGATGACGGCCTGATCGGTATGGAAGTTACCGCTATCGAAGGCAAAAATGTTATTTGTAAAGTGCTGAACAACGGCGACCTGGGCGAGAACAAAGGCGTTAACCTGCCGGGCGTTTCCATCGCACTGCCGGCGCTGGCTGAAAAAGACAAACAAGACCTGATCTTCGGCTGCGAGCAGGGTGTTGATTTCGTTGCGGCATCCTTCATCCGTAAACGTTCTGACGTCGTTGAAATCCGTGAGCACCTGAAAGCACACGGCGGCGAAAACATCCAGATCATCTCCAAAATTGAAAACCAGGAAGGCCTGAACAACTTCGACGAAATCCTCGAAGCGTCTGACGGCATCATGGTTGCGCGTGGCGACCTGGGCGTTGAAATCCCGGTTGAAGAAGTGATCTTCGCGCAGAAGATGATGATCGAGAAATGCGTTCGCGCGCGTAAAGTGGTTATCACTGCAACGCAGATGCTGGACTCCATGATCAAAAACCCACGCCCGACCCGCGCAGAAGCAGGCGACGTGGCTAACGCCATCCTCGACGGTACCGATGCCGTGATGCTGTCCGGCGAATCCGCAAAAGGTAAATACCCGCTGGAAGCCGTTTCTATCATGGCGACCATCTGTGAGCGTACCGACCGCGTGATGACCAGCCGTCTGGACTACAACAACGACAGCCGCAAGCTGCGCATCACCGAAGCCGTGTGCCGCGGTGCGGTAGAAACTGCTGAGAAACTGGAAGCACCGCTGATCGTGGTTGCCACTCAGGGCGGTAAATCTGCGCGCGCTATCCGTAAATACTTCCCGGATGCCACCATCCTGGCGCTGACCACCAACGAAACCACTGCCCGTCAGCTGGTGCTGAGCAAAGGCGTGGTTCCACACCTGGTGAAAGAGATCGCGTCTACCGATGATTTCTACCGTCTGGGTAAAGAAGTTGCCCTGCAGCTCGTTGACCAGGGTCTGGCACAGAAAGGTGACGTTGTGGTGATGGTTTCAGGTGCACTGGTACCAGCCGGTACAACCAATACCGCATCTGTTCACGTGCTGTAATAATTCCCGAACGAATTAATTTTTGATAAAAAGCGTCCTGCGGGGCGCTTTTTTTATTCCCGGCATTAGCCAAATCTATTCAAAAAGCAAATCGGGTTTTTCTATTTAATCGCGATTTATCTAAGATGAATCCGATGAAAAATGCCTTTTTTAACATAGCTTTTTCGACAAAAATGCCGAATTCGTTGTTTCTTTGAGCGAACGATCAAAAATAGGCGTATTCCCATCAAAAAAATATTCTCAACCTAAAAAAGTTTGTGTAATACTTGTAACGCTACATGGAGATTAACTCAATCTAGAGGGTATTAATAATGAATCGTACTAAACTGGTACTGGGCGCGGTAATCCTGGGTTCTACTCTGCTGGCAGGTTGCTCCAGCAACGCTAAAATCGATCAGCTGTCTTCTGACGTTCAGACTCTGAACGCTAAAGTTGACCAGCTGAGCAACGACGTGAACGCAATGCGTTCCGACGTTCAGGCTGCTAAAGACGACGCAGCTCGCGCTAACCAGCGTCTGGACAACCAGGCTACTAAATACCGTAAGTAATAGTACCTGTTAATAAAATGGCGCACATTGTGCGCCATTTTTTTTGCCTGTCGTAAACCGCTACTGCGTCACCTTCTCCCCTTCATCTTCAGCTACCGCGGCTGACGCCCTACTGTTCTGTACCGACAACACGCTATTGCTGGCTGATGGGCCGCTACCGGCCGATACCGCAACCGGGATCCCCGCGCGACGCGATAAGGCTTTTTCAATGAGCGCTTTATCGCTGCCCGCCTGAGACACAAAGGTCGCAAAGTCAGCGGAATGGGTTATTGGCGAGATTTGCGGGTTTTCGCCTTCAACCTGCGCCAGCGGACGATGGACTTCGATATAACGTTTACCGTCCGGCTCGGTGGCGTATTTCACCGGCTCGTTGATAATCTGCACCCGCGTCCCCACGCGCACCTGTTCAAACAGGGCTTTGATATCCGGCGCGTTCATGCGCATACAGCCCGAGCTGACCCGCAGGCCCACGCTGTCCGGTGCACTCGTCCCGTGAATAAGATATTCCCCATTACCGATGCCTAAACGCAGTGCAAAGCGCCCTAACGGGTTATTGGGCCCTGCGGGTACTACTGGCGGTAATTTTATTCCCTGCTCCAGCGAGCGGGCTCTGATGCCCGCTGTCGGCGTCCAGGTAGGATTGGGGATTTTCTGACTCACGCGCGTGGTGCTGACCGGCGTTTCCAGCCCAAGCTGCCCGATACCGAGCGGGAACACCTGAACGATATTCTCCCCGGGCGGGAAATAGTACAGCCGTAGCTCCGCCAGATTGACCACGATGCCTTCACGCGGCGTGTCCGGCAGCAGCATTTGTGAAGGGATGGTAATGACGGTACCCGGCGCAGGGTTGACCGGTGCAATAGTATTATTGGTTTCAAGGATAAGCTGCGCTGCAGTATTAAACCGCCGGGCGATGGCCTGCAGCTTATTGTCGCCTTCCTGGATCGTGTAGGTCTGATTTTGCCCAATCAGGCGGCTGCCTGCGGGCGGCAAGGGATAATCTACCGCTCTGGCCGAATTAAGAGCACCGAGCGAACCAAGGAGTAATAGAGTTATTAGAGACGCGCGCTTCATGCTGAGATTCCTTATTCACTGACAGAACGCCAGAAAGCTGAAAAACCAGCGAGGCGGGAACCACCTCGCGAAACAGAATGAATGCTGTCCTGTAAGTCTAGCTAATGATTGCGGCTTTAGCGCGAATGCCGCGAATCATCGCTTCCAGCCCCTGCGACCGGGAGGGAGTGAGGTGTTGGGTCAGCGCCATTTTTTCAAACCACGGGCGAACGTCAAACGCGACGATATCCTGCGCCGACATCTGGTGATAGAGAATAAACACGACAGCGATAAGCCCTTTTACAATGGCGGCATCGCTGTCGCCCTGCAGCTCAATCACGCCGTCTTGTCCCTGCTCCATCACAATCCACACCTGGCTCTGGCAGCCCTGAATAATATTCTCCGGGCTGTGCGCCTCTTCGCTGAGAGGCGGCAGGCGTTGCCCCAGCTCAATAATGTAGAGGTATTTTTCTTCCCAGTTTGCGCAACGCCCAAAGTTGCGCAGCAGTTTGTCTCTGTCCGGCAGTTCTGCCATCGTGTGCCTCTCCGTTAGCCCAGCAGCTGGTGAATACGCTTCAGTCCCGCCACCAGCCGATCGACCTCTTCCGTTGTGTTGTACATCACCAGCGACGCGCGGCACATTGCCGGCACCTGGTAAAACGCCATTAGCGGCATCGCGCAATGGTGGCCCGTACGCACGGCGACGCCGTAGTTATCCAGGAAACTGCCCACGTCATAGGCGTGGTGTTTGCCCAGATTGAAGGCAATAACGCCCTGCCTCTCGGCCGGACCGTAGAGCGTCAGATCCGGCACGCCGGCAAGCGCCTGCAGCGCATAGCGCATCAGCTGCTGCTCGTACGCCTGAATGGCATCCAGCCCAATGGACGTGACATATGAAATTGCCGCGCCCAGCCCGATGATACCGCCGGTATTGGGCGTGCCAGCTTCGAAGCGCCACGGCGCGCGCGCGTAGGTTGTCCCTTCCGACAGGCTGACGGTGGCAATCATCGAACCGCCCCCTTCCCACGGCGGCATTGCCTGCAGGATATCTTCCTTCACATACAGAACGCCAATCCCGGTCGGCCCGTACAGCTTGTGGCCAGAGAAAACGTAAAAATCACAGTCCAGCGCCTGGACGTCAACCGCGTGGTGCATCACCGCCTGAGCGCCATCAATCAGCACCTTCGCGCCCGCCCGGTGCGCCTTCTCGATAATCTCCGCTACCGGGTTTTTCGTGCCCAGCACGTTAGAGACGTGCGTCACCGCCACCAGGCGCGTCTGCGCATCCAGCAGGGCGTCCAGCTGCTCGAGCTGCAGGGTTCCGTCTACATTTAGCGGGATCACCCGCAGCTGGGCACCCACGCGCTCACAGAGCATCTGCCACGGCACGATATTGGCATGGTGCTCCATCTGGGTGATGACGATGTTATCGCCCGCGCGAACCTGCGCGTTGCCCCAGCTGTTCGCGACCAGGTTGATCCCTTCGGTGGTACCGCGCACGAACACCAGCTCTTCCGGCGAGCGAGCATTCAGGAAAGCGGCCACCTGCGTGCGCACGTTCTCCATACGCTGGGTCGCCTCGGCGCTCAATGTATGAATACCGCGATGCACGGCGGCGTAGCCGTGGCGATAGAATTCTGCCTCGGCGTCCACCACCTGATTCGGTTTCTGAGCGCTGGCAGCGCTGTCGAGATAGGCCAGCGGCAGACCGTTCACCTCACGGGTCAGAACCGGAAAATCTGCCCGTACGTTCTCTACGGGAAAACTCATGCTTCGCCTCCAAGACGCTGGCCTATGCGCGCCAGCACCTGCTGTTTTAATACGCCATCGTGCAGCGCTTCCGTCAGCTCGGCGGCAAACGCGTAGATAATCATCTTCTGCGCCGCCTGCCGATCGATGCCGCGGGAGCGCAGGTAGAACATCTGTTCGTCATCGATCCGCCCAACCGTTGCGCCGTGGCTGCACTTCACGTCATCGGCATAGATTTCCAGCTGCGGTTTTGTGTCCACCTCAGCCAGACGCCCTAACAAAAGATTGTTGTTGGTCATCTGCCCGTCGGTTTTGATCGCGTGCTGGGCCACGTTTATCAGGCCGTTAAACACCGCACGGCCTTTATCGCTGACGATGGTTTTGTGCAGCTGACGGCTGTTGCAGTAGCCTTTGTTGTGTTCAAGCCAGGTGCGGGTATCGCACACTTCCGATTTCACCGGCATCGCCAGGCTGTTGATGCGAAGCGTGGTGTTTTCGCCGTTAAGCTGGGTGCTGGTGTTGTGACGCAGCACCGCGCCGCCGAGCAGGAAGCTGTGGCTAAAGGCCGCCGCATCCTGCCCAAGCAAAATATCGTTATGGGCGAAGTGGTGGCTGACCGGATTCTCAAACGCCAGCTTGATATGGTGAAGCTGGGCATTGGCGGCCACGTTCATCGTCAGGCGCGCCCCGGTAAAGTGACGGGTCTCGTTGAGGCTGACGTAATGCTCCAGCACCGTCGCTTCCGCGCCTTCTGCCAGCTCAAGGTGATGACGATAGTGCGCCGTGTTGATCTCATCCCCGTCCAGCCCCTGGGTGATGTGCATCAGCAGCAGCGGTTTTGCGGGGCGCTGATTACGCTTCACGCGGATATGGGTCACGGACCGCGCCAGGCTTTCGGTAAGGTGAAGAAACACGTCTGGCTGGACTGCCGTAGTCAACCCCTGGCGCTCGTCGTTAACGGCGATCTCAAACCCGCTCTCCTGAGCGTCGTCGCTCAGCTCCGGGCGGTACGCACCGTCAACGAACACCAGACGCACTGCGTCGACGGTCAGCGCCAGGGCGTCACGCTGGCTTTGGCCAATCATCGCCGTGCGGGTAACAAATTCGCCGTTCAGCAGGCCGTCAAGCGGCGTATATTTCCAGTTCTCGTGCTTGCGCGTTGGCAACCCCAGGCGCAGCACCTGCTGAAGATGCTGCTGAGCCTGTTCAGACCGGTTTTCACCCTGCGCTTCAAACAGACGATGCCACTGCTGGAGCGCATTACTGCTGTTCGGTAAGCCAGCCATAACCCTGCTCCTCCAGTTGTTTAACCAGCGTAAAATCGCCGGATTTCACAATACGCCCCTGGTAAAGCACGTGGACGTAGTCCGGCTTGATGTAGTCCAGAATACGCTGGTAGTGCGTCACGATAATGAACGAGCGCTTGCCGTCGCGCAGGGCGTTCACCCCGTCGGCGACAATTTTCAGGGCGTCGATATCCAGCCCGGAGTCAGTCTCATCGAGAATGCACAGCTCGGGCTCAAGCACCGCCATCTGCAGAATATCGTTACGCTTTTTCTCGCCGCCAGAGAAGCCGACGTTAACGGAGCGGGTCAGCAGATCTTCCGGCATTTTCAGCAGCTTGATCTTCTCTTCCATCAGGTCCTGGAAGTCGAAGCGGTCCAGCGCGTCCAGGCCGCGGTACTTCCGCACCGCGTTCAGCGCCGTCTGCAGGAAGAACTGGTTGCTGACGCCCGGGATTTCCACCGGATACTGGAAGGCCATGAAGATGCCCTCTCCGGCGCGATCTTCCGGCGACATGTCCAGCAGGTCTTTGCCGTTAAACTCGACCGTGCCGCTCGTCACTTCATAATCTTCACGTCCTGCCAGCGTCGCCGAAAGCGTACTTTTCCCGGAGCCGTTTGGCCCCATGATGGCGTGAACTTCACCCGGCTTGACCTCAAAATTGAGACCGCGCAGGATCTCTTTGTCTTCCACGCTAACCTGTAAATCTTTAATACTTAACATGTACTTTCCTTAACCGACGCTGTGTTCAAGACTAATGGCGAGGAGTTTTTGTGCTTCAACGGCGAATTCCAGCGGCAGCTCAGAGAACACGTCCTTACAGAAGCCGTTCACAATCATTGAAATGGCATCTTCTTCGCTGATCCCGCGCTGCAGGCAGTAGAAGAGCTGGTCTTCACCGATGCGCGACGTGGTCGCCTCGTGCTCAAGCTGGGCGCTGTTGTTGCGGCATTCCACATACGGGAAGGTGTGCGCGCCGCAGTCAGCGCCTATCAGCATGGAGTCACACTGGGTGAAGTTACGCGCGTTGGTCGCCGTCGGCATGATTTTCACCAGCCCGCGGTAGCTGTTCTGGCTATGCCCGGCTGAGATCCCTTTCGAGATGATGGTCGATTTGGTGTTTTTACCGATGTGGATCATCTTGGTGCCGGTATCGGCCTGCTGATGTCCGCTGGTCAGCGCCACCGAGTAAAACTCGCCGATGGAGTTATCCCCGCGCAGAATGCAGCTCGGGTATTTCCAGGTGATGGCGGAGCCGGTCTCGGACTGCGTCCAGGACATCTTGCTGTTTTCGCCTTCGCACAGCGCGCGCTTGGTGACGAAGTTCAGGATGCCGCCGGTATTACCATCGCCCGGGAACCAGTTCTGCACGGTGGAGTATTTTACTTCAGCATCCTTGTGAATGATGACCTCCACCACCGCCGCGTGCAGCTGATAGCTGTCGCGTACCGGAGCGGAACAGCCCTCGATATAGCTGACGTAGCTGCCTTCATCGGCCACCAGAATGGTGCGTTCAAACTGGCCGGTTTTTTCCGCGTTGATGCGGAAATAGGTCGACAGCTCCATTGGACAGCGCACGCCTTTGGGCACGTAGATAAAGGTTCCGTCGGACGCCACCGCCGCGTTGAGCGCCGCAAAGAAGTTATCGTTGCTCGGTACGACGGTGCCGATGTACTTTTTCACCAGTTCCGGGTGGTCGTGGATGGCTTCACCGAAGGAGCAGAAAATGATCCCCTGCTCCGCCAGCTTCTCGCGGTACGTTGTTGCCACCGAGACGGAGTCAAAAATGGCGTCAACCGCCACCTCTTTCCCCTCTCGTACGGGCACGCCAAGCTGGTTAAAGGCCTCTTCAACCTCTTTGCTCAGGAAGCTGTTGTCGGCTCCGGTTTGCTGCACCGCGCCGGGCTGCGAGGCGCAGGTGTCGTCACAGCTGCCGCAGGACGGCGCGGAGTAGTAGCTGTAATCCTGATAGTTCAGCTTGTCATAGTGCGCCTTCAGCCAGTGCGGCTCGTCCATTTCGAGCCAGGCGCGGAAAGCGCTCAGGCGAAATTCGAGCATCCACTCTGGCTCGTTGCGTTTAGCCGAGATGGCGCGCACGACATCTTCGTTGATGCCTTTGGCCAGCTCGTCGGTCTGCAGCTGCGTGAAGAACCCTTCTTTGTAATTAAGGTGTCCGCCGCCCCAGGTATTTACATCACTCGTTGCTTCAGTATTACGAGACATAGTACCGCCTATACCCCAAAGCTTTCGCCGCAGCCGCATTCGTTCTGGGCTTTCGGGTTATGAAATTTGAATAATTGATTTAAGCCTTCACGCACGTAGTCCACTTCAGTGCCGTCGATGAAGGGCATCGCCTGAAGCGCGACGTACAGCTTTGCGCCGTCGGTTTCAAAGACCAGATCGTCTTTTGCGGGCTCTGTAACCGTATCCAGCACGTAGCCAAAACCCGCACAGCCGGTTTGCTTCACGCCCAGACGCACGCCAAGGAGATCGGGGTTTTTCGCTACCAGCTCGTGGATATGCGCCGCAGCCGATGGCGTGAGCGTGAGGCCGCGCCAGGCGAAATCGGCCGGATTGAAGGTTTCTGAATGTAATTCCATAGGTCCACCTCGTGTAATAAGCCTCAGGGGCATAACACCATGTTAGTGATAACGATTATCACTTCAACCCCTTGCGAGCAGGGGCTTTAGGCTAAACCGCCCTTTTTGGCTGCTTTTACTAAGCATAGACCCTGTCAGAAGATGCGGGCGGGATGGACGTAATTGTTCAATGCATTGATAAATAATGGATTTTGTTAACTTAATCGGCGTGATAAGTAGAAAGGTAAAATATGCATCGGAAATGCCTATTTTTGAGATAGATTTTTGACTTTCTGCGAAATCAGGCAAGTACTGTTAAATCAGCAGGTTAGTTTTTACGGGTGCGGATAATACCGGACAAAAGCACCACCAGCCATGATTGCAATAATGAGGAATGCTTCTGACGGGTTCGCGTATAGCATCGCCAGCACTTCAGGCAGTCAGCGTTTGTTCAGAAAAAAGCCTGCGGGATGGCGGACACAGAGAGAATGAAAAACCCCGGTATGTAAAACCGGGGTTGATGCTGACTACGATTTAAAGTCCGCTTTCTGCTGCGGCCTTTGCCTGGGCAACTGCCCCGGCACTAAATATTGGATGCTCGTGATTGTTCGTGACGTCACGAACGCGATAGATTTTCCATGCATCATCTTCCCGACGAAGAAATACTTCAAGGTGTATGCTTCTCCCGCCGCCAGTTCCCTCAGTTACCTGGACGACTTCACCGTTTAAAAATGGCCTTCCGTCTTCCACGCGTAATGCAGGTATCCATTGGCGAGAGTAATCCTGGGTATACGTAAAATAGTCAGACTCAATTAACTCTTGTTCAGAGATTTCCTGTATGGCGCAGATGCGAGCAACAGTATCAGCAGAAACATATTTACGCAGTTCGTCGGCAGGATAAATCCTGGCTTCATCGCTGCCGAATGCGGAAAGATAGGATCTATAAAATGATTCGGTAACGTCTTGCGCACTCCGATCTCGATTGGCAGCCGAACTACATCCCACCAACAAAATAACGAATGATAAAAATACTCTTTTCATCAATGCATCCTGTAAATTTTAAAGGATGGTTGCATTTTGCGGTACCCAGGCCCCGGATACATGCTTTTTTGAACAAAGTCGGAAATCCAACGCGTGCCGTCATACATGGTCATGTGACCTATGCCATTTCCACCGGGGTAAGGCTGTATCACAGCCACATCGCCAGAAATTAACGTTGAACCGGGCGGCAGTTCACTGAATCCTGCACGCAATAACTCCGCCCCATAATCTTTTGCGTAATCTGTGTTAGATACTTTAACCCCCCCAGCCAGGATGGCCAGGCGGGTAAACTTAGCGCATTCACTATGCGAGTGCCCCAGGGCGTGCGATCTGAGATACGAAATAGCAACGTCTTTATTCCAACTCATTCTTAGTTCCTTTAAGTAAGTAAGAATGAAATTATCACGTTAACCCTTTATTTATTGTGGATAAAAAATGCCTATTCTTTAGAGAGATTTTGCGCAGGTTAATCGAGGAGGAGTAAAAACAAAAAAGGCCCTCACGGACCCCTTAAATCAATGGTGGAATGAAACCGAGAACCCCTGTTCGCGCCAGTGGTCAAGCTGTTCCTGCTGACGAGGCGAAGGCGGCTGTCCCGTCCAGACAAAGATATTTTGCCCAGGGAAGAGTTCTGGTCGAGGTGAATCGATAGGTTCAGCCAAAACGTCAATATGCCAGCCTTTATGGGCAAGGCGCGCAGCCTCGAGCCACAGATGGGTGCGGTCATCACACTCCCAGCCAATCAGCAGCGCATCTTTGCCGGCCTTTTTGCGTGATTCCGCAAGGCTGGCAATGGCAAACTCAATCAGCACGCCGTCAAGCAGGCTCGCCATATGACGCACCGTGTTTTGGTCCTGATTCATTCGCTGACGAACGGGAGTGATAATATTATCGATAAGCGCATCCATCGAATGATCGCGACGAAACTCACCTATTTTGGCACGCAGCCTCGCCGGGCTGGCGTAACGCAGAACCGTTAACATCTCTTCCTGGAACGTTGCCCAGTTGCCCTGGGTCATCACTTCCTTGTTTTCCAGCAAGGCTTTTACTTTTCCGACCGAGACGCCGCTTTTCATCAGGCGCTTGATCTCTTCAATCCGCAGGATATCCTCGTCGTCAAACTGACGATGACCCCCTTCGCTGCGTTGCGGCTTCAACAATCCATAACGGCGCTGCCAGGCACGCAGCGTAACGGGGTTGATACCGCATCGTTCGGCCACTTCGCCGATACTGTAATAGGCCATTAACTCCCTCACGCTCAATACTTCCATACCCAACCAAACCAACCTTATCAGATTGTACAAACCATTTGTATAACTAACGCCTCGTTCTGAGACAAGGGGATGGTGGATAAAACCATCCACTCGTTAATACATTGTTGTATAAATTTGACCGTTCGTACAGATACCCCGGAAGGATAACGTACAACTTAGTCAAAATCCGAACTTTTTCTCAGGCCAGGCAATGGCAGGAATACCGCCCAGCCGAGGGCTGGCAAATAGGTTGCCCTGAAACTGCGAAATACCCGCCGACTCGAGCCACATCCACTCTTCAGGCTTCTCTACGCCCACGGCGCAGAACTGAATTTCAAGCGACGCGCAGCATTTGATGATCGCCTGAACGATCGCCTGCCGTGGGCCGCTCTTGTGGACATCGGCAATCAGATCGCGATTAATCTTAATTCTGTCCGGCTGGAACTGCGCCAGCAGCTGCAGCCCGGCAAAACCCGCCCCGAAGTGGTCGATCGTCACGCTGATGCCCGCGCTTTTTAACTGTCGTACGGAGTGGGTGAACTCGTCGAAGCGCGAAATGGCTTCGCTTTCCGTAAACTCCACCACGATCTGCTCCGGCACAAAGCCATTCGCTTCGATGGCGGTCAGCAAAAAGTCCGCTGCATTTGGCACGTTTACGATCGTCATCGGCAGCAGGTTGAGCGAGAGCGTTTGCTCCTGCAGGCCAAGCGCGCTGGCCATCGAGAGCGCAATCTGTTTGCTTTTCAAATCCGCTGTATACACATCTTCACGCGGCAGAGCGTCAAAATAGGCGGCAGGCGATTCGCCGGAACGGGTGCGAATAAGCGCTTCCCAGGAGACAACCTGCTGCATGAAGGGATCGACAATAGGCTGGAAAGCAAAACTGCAGTCCGCCCCTTTCGCAACCACTTCCGGCTGTAAGGACAGCGGCGTCTCCTCAGGGATAAAGTCCCAGGAATTTGCCTCAGGCAGCTCAAAATAGTTCGCTTTTTCTGTCGCTTCGACAAAGGTACGGAAAAACTGCAAAGCCCGATCGTTATAGGTCAGCTGATACTTTGTCGTGCCCTTATCCAGCACCTGCTGCAGCACTTCGTCTCTGTCGTACTTACGCAGATCGAACAGCTCCATTCCCACGTTGCCGAAGCGGCGGTTAGGACCATGATCGCTCAATAATTCCACCACATTGTGATGGCGCGTATCGCGGCAAATATTCTGATAGATTGCCGTTACGTCTTCCAGCGGTCCTTCGAGCAGTTGAAAGAAATGTGTGCCGTTAAAAAGCAGGATCCCCGTGACATTGGAATGCCGATTTTTACTGTTTGCAGCAGCTACCATTTCTTCCAGCGCTTTCACTGGAACGTCCTCGCAGATATGACTGCGGTAAATGATGGTCGTTAGCATGCTATTCCTGGGGGTTAATAGGATAAGCCACGATTTTTCGTGGGTAGACTTCTTTTATAGCACATTAATTACCTAACAAATAATTTACATCTCAACAAGTTACCGCAGGTTGGTATGTTTAGGACTGGCGTGTACAACTCTTTATCGCAACCCACTGTTGTACAATATATCCTGTAACGATACCGTAAAACAATACAACTTTAACGCAATGAAAAATAACAATATTATAAAATATATCCAAATAATTCTAAAAATCTGTACATTTTGCATGTACAGATTTAAAAAAAGTGTATACCTTAAATGTAACGTTACTGATTACGGATTTTTACAGGAGCGAAACATGCACCAGAACGGTTATGTCGCAGATTCAGCAGCAGCTATCGCGCAGTACTTCGAAAAAGCCGCGCTTCCTACTCAGCAGGAGACGCTGGGCCAGGTGGTTGTTGAAATTCTTAGCGACGGGCGAAACCTCAATCGCAAATCGCTCTGCACCAAACTCTTAAGTCGACTCGAAAAGGCCGATGGCCCCGAAGAGGAACAGCATTATCACATGCTGCTTGGCCTGCTCTTTGAACGGTAACGTATGAACAGCAGTGACGCAGACCGACTGATCGACCAGCTAATCGGTGAAGCCGTTCTTTCATTACTGAAAGAGCGCGGGCCTGTTACTACCGATGGTCTTGTTCAGCGTCTGCGTAGCATGAAAGCGCATGAAACGGATCCCCTGCGGCGGGAGACACTTGCGATGGTGATTGCCGAAATTGGATCAAGCACCATCGACTTTAAACGTCACAGAACCGCACAAGGACGAAACGTAAGAGAGGGATCTCTTAAACATAACAGAGACAATGTAGTGCCTTTATTTGGAAATGGAAAACCGTCCGACCCCAAGAAAATACATTGACTACAACCTTACAGCTACGGTGAGAACAAATGAGACAAAATATTCAGCTTCAACCCGAATACCATTCCGCTTTCCTGGATAGTGCGTTATCGGAATATTTTCGCCATGCTGGCGAGCGATTTGCTGAAGAGTCCGCTGTTTTTTCTACTGCAGTACGCTGTGTCCTTGCCTCGGAAGGACATTTAACCAATAAGGCCATCATTCTGTGGCTGATCCAGACGCTGGAAGTGACGGACGATGTGGTAAAGGCCGACGTTATCCGCAAAACCTTAGAGATTGTCGTGGGCTATACGATGGACGATCTTTAACGTTTCGTCTTTCACCGTCTGCTACGTGTCATCGTCACTTCTGACGACCCTTCTGACGATGACACGCTCTCCCCTCCTGTTACGCCCCGCGAAACCTGAAAAGTCAATGTGGCATAGATCCTGCTTAGTACCGTTTACGGGACTGGGCTATCCAGTTATTTATTGCTTCATTTCTTAACAGGTCTGTTATTGATGAAAAAAATCGCCACCGTCTGCCCCTACTGTGGAGCGGGCTGCAAACTTAATCTCATCGTGGAAAATAACCGTATTATCCGTGCCGAAGCGGCAAACGGCGTGACCAATCAGGGTACGTTATGTCTGAAAGGATTTTACGGTTGGGACTTCCTTAACGATACTCGCCTGCTGACTCCCCGCCTGACGCAACCGATGATCCGCTACAGCAAAGGAGAGGCATTGACTCCCGTCACCTGGGAAGAGGCTATCCGCTATACCGCCCAGAAACTTAAAAGCATTAAGGAACAGTTTGGCCCGCGGTCAATCATGACGACGGGCTCCTCCAGGGGCACGGGGAATGAAACTAACTTTGTGATGCAGAAGTTTGCCCGCGCGGTGCTCAACACCAACAACGTCGACTGCTGCGCCCGCGTCTGTCATGGCCCTTCCGTGGCGGGTTTACAGGAAACGCTGGGCAACGGTGCGATGAGCAATTCAATCAACGACATCGAAAACTCAAAATGCCTGCTGGTGTTCGGCTATAACTGCGCCGATTCGCACCCTATCGTCGCCCGCCGCGTGCTGAAAGCCCGTGAAAACGGCGCAAAGATCATCGTCTGCGATCCGCGCCGCATTGAGACGGCACGCATTGCCGACCAGCATCTGCAGCTCAACAACGGCAGCAATATGGCGCTGGTGAACGCGTTTGGCTACGTGTTGCTTGACGAGGAGTTGTACGACAAAAATTATGTTGCTCGCTTTACGGAAGGGCTTGAAGCCTATCGCCAGACGGTTAAAGACTACGCCCCTGAAAACGTCGAACATCTGACGGGTATTCCGGCGCGCGACGTGCGCCAGGCGATGCGTACCTTTGCTGCCGCACCGTCCGCCACGGTGATGTGGGGCATGGGCGTCACGCAGTTTGGTCAGGCGGTGGATGTAGTGAAAGGCTTGTCCAGCCTGGCCTTACTGACCGGCAACCTCGGCCGCCCGGCGGTGGGCGTTGGCCCGGTCCGCGGCCAGAACAACGTTCAGGGCGCGTGCGACATGGGCGTGTTGCCAAACATGTTTCCCGGCTATCAGGAAGTTACCGACCTGGCGGTCAGGCAAAAATTTGCCGATGCCTGGAAGATAGACGTTAGCAAAATGGACGATCGCGTCGGCACGCGCATCACCGAGGTCCCGCACCTCGCGCTTGAGGGTAAAATTAAAGCGTATTACATCATGGGGGAAGATCCGCTGCAGACGGAGGCCGATCTGGGCCTGGTTCGTCGCGGGTTTGAGGCGCTCGATTTCGTGGTGGTTCAGGACATCTTTATGACCAAAACGGCAGAGGTGGCGGACGTTCTGCTCCCCGCCACGTCATGGGGGGAACACGGCGGCGTCTTTACCTGCGCCGATCGCGGCTTCCAGCGTTTTGGCAAGGCTATCGAAGCCAGCGGCAACGTGAAGCGCGACTGGGAAATCATTTGCCTGCTGGCTGCCGAAATGGGCTATCCGATGCATTACGATTCTGACCAGCAGATCTGGGATGAGATGCGCGAGCTGTGTCCGCTTTTTTACGGCGTGACCTACGAAAAGATGGGCGAGATGGGCCACGTTCAGTGGCCGTGTCCGACGCTCGATCACCCCGGCACGCCGTACCTGTACAAAGACAATCAGTTCGACACCCCGACGGGCAAAGGCCAGCTGTTTGCCGCCGCCTGGCGCGCGCCGGCTGAAACGCCGGATGAGGAATATCCGCTGGTGCTGTGTACCGTCCGCGAGGTCGGCCACTACTCCTGTCGTTCAATGACCGGCAACTGTGCCGCGCTGCAAAGCCTGGCCGACGAGCCGGGACGCGTTCAGATGAACCCTGCCGACGCGGATAAGCTGGCCATTGCCGACGGTCAGCTGGTGTGGGTGCGGTCACGCAGGGGCAAGGTCATTACCCGGGCCAGCATCAGCGAGCGTATTAACGCTGGGGCCGTCTATATGACCTATCAATGGTGGATCGGCGCCTGCAACGAGCTGACGCAGGATAACCTTGACCCTGTATCCAAAACGCCGGAAACGAAGTACTGCGCGGTGCAGCTGGAGGCGATTGAGGATCAGCGCTGGGCGGAGGATTTTGCGGCGTCAGCCTATCAGACGATGAAGACGCGGTTAATCAGCGCGGTAAACGTTTAAGGCAGAGGCTCGCAGTGCGAGCCTCTTTGCATTGGCTACCTTGTTAAGCAGCGATACCAGTTCATAGTCGCTGCGCAGCCTGAACTTATTCATAATTATATATTTATGCGTAAATACGGTTTTATCACTGACGCTTAATTCATCGGCTATTTTGGCGACCGACAGCCCTCGATAAAAACCAAGGATAATGCGGGCCTGCTGAGGCGATAATTTATTCTGCTGGCAGTCGATGCACGACATCAGCGATCCTGAGTCACTCTGAACAATGCCTCTCTGCCAGGCGTGCGTAAGAGCCTCGGTAAACTCAGAAAGCGTCGCTCGACGCGAAATGAAAATAACGTCCTGAAAGCAATCCGGCAGCGCATTCACCAGGGTAAGGTCTTCAACAAGCCCAATCACGAACCCTTTTTTTCGTTCCTGTAGCTCAGGAAAACAGGTCAGATACTCTCCCGCACAGAGGGAGAGAACGATAACGTCAGCCGCTCTTACGCCTTTGGCGGTAAAACAAGAGTCAAAACACAGGTCTTGTTTTGTTAATTGTGACAACGTATCCGTAAACAGTTTCGTAAGCCCAAACTGTAAAAACATATTGGACTCATTGATAAGTATATTCACCATTCATCGCGCCCTTACGCTGGCAAAGTAACGCCGGAACGTTCAGTTGTACTGTAGAGTAAGAACCACGACGGCACGAATAGTGCCCGGCGTTGCGCCGCCGGTAACCGATTTAACCCAGGCCTCCATCGCCATGGTTGCCGTTCTGTCTGCAGCAATATTTTGTGTGATGCGGGTTCCCGTTCCCTTAAGTGCACCGCTTCCTGCCTCCTTCATGGCAATCGCCACGTTTGTCGCAGTGCCGCTATTCATGTAGTAATCCGCCCCGGCGACCGGATCGGGTGTGCCAGCGAATGACGCCGTTACGCTCCGGGTGCCTGACGGGCAACGGGTAAATAACAGGTTGAAAGACACCGGATCGGACGCCGATCCCGGCGTCGCCATATTAGTGGACTGAATGTTGCCGAGATCAATATTGAGGTTTGAATTTCCGCCATTGAAAATACAGGGTGATGCCACAACGCGCCCTGTAATATTAACATCAACATTATCACTCGCGGCTCCGGATAATGAGAATATGATGGTCATCAAGAAAATAAATATTTTTATATTCATCGTCGCCCCTATTGATAGGTTAAGTTAAGCGTTGCGGAAGCGTTCGCGATGCCGGTAGATACAGAGGTATTCGTCTGATAATAACGTGCGGTCAGAGGAAACATTTCGACGCCACCGGATGACTGTTTCAGCACAATATTCGTGTTTAAACTGAGAGGCGCATTATTATAAAGTAGCTGAACGCCTAACCCGCTTGCCACCCCCACGCTCCCCCGATCGGTTAAGGCCAATACGCTGGTATCACTGACGTCGGGATCTTGCACTCCCGTTAATGTCAGATTGATATTTGCACCCGCGTCACAGTCCAGAATAAGGCTCTGCGTCTTTTGGGGCACCTGAGTAGCGGGTCCAACATTGCTTCCGAATGCACTCTCAGCAATATCTCCCATTTGAAATAAAATATTTGACGTTTTAACCGCACAGGCAACCTGGGTAACGGAGCCCGTTCCCGCATTGATCGGAATTTCTCCTGCCAGTTCCCCGCCGCGATACTGTTCGGTGTAGGCAATAAAAGAGGCTAACTGTCCAGTCAGTGAACCCGACGTAATATTTCCGGTTTTCCAAAGCTGGATAACGGGCTGGAAATTACTGATATCAAGATCGTCTGGGTTGGAGCTCCAGCTGAACGTGAGCAAATTACCGCCGTCCATATAGCTCACGCCGGAGAAGCTGGAACTACCTGCCGTGCTGTTTTCATTATATCCAAATGAAATACCTACTCCCGCCAGGTTGGTATTATAGACTCTGCGCCCACTTGATGACGTAAACGCATAGGTCAGAACGGCGCTTTTCATCCCGGCGGTTGAGCCTTCATTGCCCGTCGCCTTACACGTAAAGGCATGCGCCATCGCCCCATAGATTTCGTTACTGATCGCCTGGCCGACGGCTACATCGCGCTGAACAACTATATCGCCATAGTTAACGGTAAAGGGTGAACCGATAAAACTAAAGGTACAGGCATAACTCAACTTAGGGAATAAACACAAAAACACCCACAGTTTATTTTTAATAAATAACATATTCTTACCCGTATTCATAATGCATCGATAATTTTCATCAGCGGCACTGTAGATTTGAGAGAACAATATCCTGCTGTTGCTCTTCCTTGCTGACTAAATACCTTACGCGACAAGTTTGTTCTGTCTTATCTTTCCACTGCACGCTGACCTCTACATTAGGGTCTAATCCCGTTAAGTAGACCTGACCATTATCTCCAACAATTGATTCGCTATTATTCACACCTGTGGCATTGGCTATCGCGCCAAAAGGAACACGTTTACCGTTCTGCTGTGTCAGGGTAATTAGCATACGGATCCCCATACTTGTCTTGTAATCTGCCCGAACGATAGCCCCTCGCGTAGGGATAACCGTTTTTATGGTCTGGTTCAGCTCAACATGTGTTGGTACCGTCTCGGTCATCAATGAAACATCATTTTTTCGATAAGGCATAAGATTTTGGCCAACGGCATAGCCACGGTAATCGGTCGTCACCCCACTCATATTCGTCACTCCAACGTCAGGCGCGCCGCGGGTATTAATGAGCACATTCGTTTCACCCAGAGGTTGTGCCAACGTGACGCCTTCTGAATGCGCAACGATTCCTCCCTGAAATCCATAATTTAGGCGTTCACTGTTTCGGTCGTAGCCGTAACCGGCCGTCATTTCGCCATACTTGCCTTTGTAGGTTCCGTTTATATTACCGGTATCCCCGGCGGAATTTGTGCCATATCCCTGTTGGATATTCCAGCTCAATGCGTTATTCGCTAGCGCCATGCCATTCAGACCAACATTGTGCGTGGTTCCGTTATTCTTGCTGGCATTCATGCCGTAGTTAGCCCACGTCTGCGGCAAAAATCTGTCCAGGGGGATGCTGACGGTAAAGGCCAGAAGCCGATCTTCGTCGTACCGTTTCTGGCTGTCATGTGAACCGGCGCTGGCGTTTTTACCGTATGTCCAGGTCAGCCCGTAGCTGATATTTCGCCAGTAATTGTTATACCCAAGGCTGTATGACGACATCGACCGGCCGGAATTCCAGTAGTCTTCCCGTGCTGCACTCAGCGTTAGCGATCCAAAACCGCTGCCCAGCGCCTGGCTCATCGTCAGCTCTGCCCGATTTCGACGCCGGTCCTGAAGCGCGCTGCTGTCACCGTATGAATCCAGCACCTCCTGCATGCCGTAATAACCGCTGGTGGAGTAGCGATAGCCGGCAATCGCAAAGTGGGTGCCTGTTTCGACAACGTTTTTACTGTACCGGGCACGCCACGACTGCCCGCTGGATTTCTCAACTCCTTGCGGCGTTGACCAGCCCTGCGTCACGTCTGCGGACAGGGCGCCCAAACCGCCCATATTTTTGCCGACACCCATTGCGAACGACTGGTATTTACTGAATCCCTGCAGGCCGCCGTAAAGGGTTATACCGTACGGCAAGCCGTAAATTCCCGCGATCTGCCCAAAAGGCGTCTTTTCAACACGGTGGTTATAGGACCGGTATTGCCCGCCGGTAAAGGCATACTTGACCCGTCCTTCCCGCTGCAAAACCGGTAACGATGCATAGGGTATCGTGAAGCGCTGTTCGCTCCCGTCGGCTTCCTTAACGGTGACATCCAGATCGCCTGCCCCTCCCGTGGGGTACATATCCGTAATCTCGAAAGCACCAGGCGCCACATAGGTCTGGTAGATCTGATATCCGTTTTGTCGGACAACCACCTGAGCATTGGTTCGGGCAATACCGCGCACCACCGGGGCATAGCCTTTCAAGGAGTCAGGCAGCATGTCGTCATCGGAAGCGAGCTGTCCGCCGCGAAAGGGCATACTGTCGAACACGTCGGCAGGCGCCGAGCTGTCGCCTAAGGTGAGCTGTGCTTTCAGGGGGATAACGGCGCGTTGCGCATAGGTATAAACCGTATCCCACGCGTTCTGACCGGCATCATCACGCGACCAGGTGGTGTAGTTGCGCAGCCGCCACGGTCCGATATTGATCCCGGGCCGCAGGTTGGCATACCGGCTGTCGCTGTTAGCGGCTTGCCCCCCTTTGCTCCACGCGTTCGCGCCGCTCAGGCTGTAGTTCAGCATCGCGGCGGCGATCCCCTCATCCCATAACTCGGGTGAAACATATCCCCGGGCAGGAAGATCAATTGCCGCCTGTGGAATGCCGATCAGCAGTCGCTGCGCGCCAAACTGAAATTCAGTGCTGGCCTGCGGGATGGCCTGCAGGTTTGCGCAGGGAGGATCTCCACGCGCCAGGTCGGGAAAAAGCGCGGTTTTGACTCCCCATTTTTTGAGCTGCGCTACGCTCAGGCAGGGCTGCAGGCTTCCCGCCTCGTCTTCCCCTTTTGCGGAGGTAAACTCGATATCAGTTGTCTCCATGAGCTGGTCGTCAAGGATGATGTCAACGTGGTATTTCCCCGGTGCCTGAGATCCCATTTCGAACGCAGATAAATCAGCTTTACCTGCGCCAGGATTGTCCAGCTCAACCAGTTCGGCATTAAACACATCACGCGCATTCACTGCATGCGTTGTGTTCACCAGCGCCAGGGCGATATATATCCCCAGACGCGCGGGCTGCATCTTATTATTTATCGTTGCCATCATCGTAAACCTGACTCAATAAAAGAGGCCGCTTGCAAAATTACAGGCTGGCCTGATGCGCGACGCCGGGGCTGCCATAGTCGTTAATCACCTTGAACGTGATCTGATTGCTATTAACTCCTGCGGGCAGTGCGAATACCGCTACCGCGCCGGGTGCGACCCAGGTAACATTCTCCAGCTGTTTAGCCCCCACGCTTATTTCATTAAAGTTAATGACGTAAGGCGATGGATTGGTGACCTGGAGTTTATTCCCGCTACGCGACCAGGTTAATTTATCCGCCTGCTCTTCAGGCGTAGAGCCTTTCAGGCTGTCTGGCCGGTAGATGAGCTTAATGCGGGTTTTAACGGCAATTTGTAGTGCGTTAGCCTGCTTTGATGCTGAGGGTATGGCTTTAATATTCAGCCAGAAAAGGCTTTCCTTACTCTGCGGCAAAGCACCCATAATCAAAATACGCTCGATATTTTGCTGACCGGCATCCAGACGGTATAAAGGTGGCGTAACAATAAATGGGGCTTTATTAGCATTACCCTCCGGCATATCAACCCATGACTGGATTAAATATGGGGTCGCATCTGCGTTATTGACGCCGATAGACGCCTCTTTTTTGGCACCATCGAAGATGACGCGCGTGCCGCCAATAATGACGCCGGCGCAGGCATTCGTCAGCGACGCTGTGAGAGCCGCGGCAATCAGCAAGGTTTTGCTAATAAAATTCATTTCATACCTCAAAAACAGGGGGCAGCGAATGCCCCCCTTCAGCGCGGGCAGGCGCGAGCGCTGATTACTTAGTTATAAACAACGGAGAAGTTAGCAACAGAGTTAGCAGGACCGGCAGTCACCGATGACGCCGTTGAAATATACTGAGCATAAAAATTCAGCGTATTGTCAGCCGTGCTGCTCAAGGCATAGCTGTAGCTGTTACTTCCGTGCAGCGGCAGGTCTGCCTTATCTGCGGTCATCAGGTTGATGGCAACGCCGGTAGCCGCACCTGCGACGGACGTATCGATAGCCAGCAGGCTGGCGTTGGTGAGGTCAGGCGTACCGTCAAAGCGTACTTTGGCATTCGTCACCGTCACCGGGCAGTTTTTCAGCACGATGTCGAACTTCGTTGCCGCCGTTCTTGCGCCTGTTGTTGGAAATTCTGTTTTATTGTAATCGCCCAATACCACAACCTGGTTCTGGGAGGCCACGTCCACGTCACAGGCAGTATCCAGAATATTGCCGTTAAAATTAACGGTTCCTGCCGCGGCAAAAGCATTGCCCGTCATTAGCGCAGAAGCGGTTGCGACCAAAGCAACGATAATGTTCTTTTTCATTTTCCTGTTTCCTCTATCACTTTATTTATTATTGAAATTCACGTAGCAGATAAACCATAAAAGAATGCGCGATGATTCTTTTATTCACGGTTCACTAAATTAAAGGTCCTACTGGCTGATTAAAATTTATATAATCATTTTATTGAACACAACCTGTTTCATGGTCTAGCTGTAGACTCAAATTTAACGTAGATGCAACAAACCGCACCCTTCTTTTTATTCACGACCTCCATGAGTCTATTTTTAGACCTGAATACCAACAACCCTTAATTCAATGAGTTATATAAAAAAAGAGGATAAGTCTACTTTTAGACCTGCCCGGAACATTCCCTGAGTCATTCATTTTCAAGATAATTCAGCCAGAAGATCAAAAAATGATCATGTACGCAGGAGTGAGGTATCACATGAATACGCGTCTAACCGCCCCCCTTAACAATAATGACTCTTCGGTGCTTGAATTAAAGCCTTTTCCGCATATTGAAGCACTGATGAAAGACGTACTCCCTGCTGCAGACAGAATGATTATCAGTCGCGGGGAAGCCGTGCATTATTATAAGGATGATATACGCCAGTGTTTTTTACTTTTACAAGGTAGCGTGGCGTTACATCGCCGTGGCGATGGTATTGTATTAAACTCAGAATCAGCTCCTTTTATTCTTGGCGTTAGCAGTCAATTTTCTACGGAGCATCTGTATGTCCGGGCGCTGGAAACCTCAGAAATCGCCAGGGTTTCACTGGATCGTTTCAATCAGATTGTCTCGCAACAGGATCTCTGGGAGCATTTTTCAAAGCTGCTGATTTACACCGCTTCCCGGGTATATGAGCATTGTGCGCAGATATCGCAGATGTCAGCCTACGACATCATCCGTTTTCAACTGGTTGAGCTAATGCAGGAGCCGGAGGCGATTCGGCAAAATATTACGGCGGCGGCCTATATCAAAAGCCGAACCTATCTTTCACGCAGCGGCATTATGCGGATTCTGGCCGAACTGCGGACCGGAAAGTACATCACCATGGAACGTGGCGTCCTGCTTGATATCCACCATCTGCCACGAAAGTACTGACAGCAAACGTGCCTGCGGCGAGGAGTAACGCTATAATTAGACAGGTCATTATCAATGGTTAGCGGCTATGTCCCCTTCAGAAAAAACTCACCGTGGTTCTCCCTACGCACAAGAGCTAATTCAACACCTACAGCCTTATTGCACAACGCGCAAAATGGGCCGTGGCGAACAGCTGGATCTCCAGGTTAACGGTCAGGGTTTCTGCTATTTGATCCTGGAAGGGACCATCGCTGTTTATCGCCGCAGCGACAATATGATGCTTTCAACGGCGCGCAGCCCCGCCCTGTTTGGCCTGGCGAACCTGACGGATATTTACTTTAACGACTACCTGAAGACGGTAAGCCCATGCGTGATCGGCGTGCTTACCACCGCGCAGGTGGGGGAAATTATTAAAGAGAAAGCGCTGTGGGGCCTTCTCTCGAACCAGCTGATGTTTGTTTATAATCGGCTCTACCACAACGTGATGCCTCAGGGTGCCCCCACGGCGTATGAGATGATCCGCCAGCAGCTTATAAAGCTAATGGAGGAAGACAACGCTTACAGAGAGAGCGTGACGGCGGAACGTTACATCCGTGATAAAACCCAGCTTTCCCGCAGCGGCGTCATGCGCATTCTGGCTGATTTAAAAACGGGGGGATTTATTGAAATGGAAGAAGGTCGGCTAATGAAGATCCACAAACTCCCTGCCAAATACTGAATTCGAAAGACAAAAAAGGCCGCAGTCGCGGCCTTTTTACCCACACTCAATGGACGTGAACGCCCAACCGCCAGGCAAAGTAGATCTCTTCTTTTAGTTCGTTGGAAGAGAGCGCCAGCAAATCTGCAAATTCCAGCTCAAGCTGTTTCAGCTTTTTCAGGTACTGCGCCGGAGACAGGTTGCTCTTATCGCGACGTATATATTCAATTGCCAGCTGCGTTGGGGTTATTTCAGTATCCATGATGTCCTCGCTTATGTACAAAACCTGACCAGTATATCACAGAAGACTGGCTAGATTTTGACCAAAGGCAAAACTTCTGGAAACTTTACACCACCGCTGTCGTCAGCCTGGACGAACAGCATAGGCGATCCTGCTCGTCGAGAATATCGATCTGCCACACCTGATGGCGGCTTCCGGCGTGAAGCGCGCGGCAAATGCCGCGCACGCGCCCGCTGCGCACCGAGCGAATGTGGTTGGCGTTAACTTCCAGGCCCACTACCTTGTGCTCTCCTTCGGTGCATAAATAGCCCGCCACCGAACCCAGCGTTTCAGCCAGCACGACGGAGGCCCCGCCGTGCAGTAAACCAAACGGCTGATGGGTACGGCCATCGACGGGCATTGTCGCTTCCAGCTCGTTCTCGCCAATGCGGGTAAATTGAATATCCAGCAGACCTACCATGTTCCCTTCGCCCATGGCATTTAGCGCCTGAAGCGTCACTGCACGTTTCCAGATCATCCGATAATCTCCAGTAAAGCCTGTAATGGGTGGCGTACGCCGTTACCTTCCACGCGCTTCACCTGGCTGCGGCAGGAATAGCCGGTTGCCAGACAGCGGCTGCGCGGCAGGCGCTGCATCGCCTGGTGCCACGACAGCTCGTATATGCCAAGCGAGCTGGCGTGGTTTTTGACCTCATGTCCGTAGGTTCCCGCCATACCGCAGCAGCCCACGCTGACGCTCTCAAGCTTCGCGCCGAAGCGAGCGAAAATCGCCGCCCACTGCGCAGGCGCGCCCGGCAGCGCCGTCACCTCGGTACAATGGCCAAACAGATACCACGGCTCGCCGCTGACGTCCCGGGAGGCCGTGTCCTGCAGCGCAGCAGGCAGCCACTCGTGCACCAGCATGACGTGGAAATCGCCGCGTTTGTCGCCCAGCGTTTGCTTGTACTCATCGCGATAGCACAGCACCAGCGCCGGATCGACGCCGACCATCGGTATCCCAAGCTGCGCCACGCGATTCAGGAAGTCAGACGTTTTCTGCGCGGTTTTCGCAAAGCGGTTCAGGAACCCTTTAATGTGCTGGGCCTTACCATTGGGTGAAAACGGCAGCACCACCGGCTGATAATCCAGCTTTTCCGCCAGACGGACAAAATCGGCCACCACCTGCGCGTCGTAGTAGCTGGTGAACGGGTCCTGTACCACCAGCACCACCTTCGCCTTTTGCTCAGGGCTTAACGCCTCAAGCTGCTCCAGCGTCATGTTCGCAGAGCGATGCCCCACCAGCTGGCGCTGCAGAGACGGCACCGACAGCAGCGGAAGGTCCACCATGCCGATATGTTTTTCGGAAAGTTTGCGCACCAGCGGCTGGTTGATAAAGAAGTTAAAAGTCTTCGGCGCGCGCGCCATCAGCGGGGCGTAGCTTTCCACCGTCGCCACCAGATGGTCGCGCATCGGGCGCAGATAGCGCGTGTGGTAGAGCTGCAGGAAGCGCGAGCGGAATTCCGGCACGTCGATTTTGATCGGACACTGCGTCGAACAGGCCTTGCAGGCCAGGCAGCCGGACATCGCCTCCTTCACTTCGTGCGAGAAATCGTATTCGCCTTTGTTCGCGTGCCAGCTGTTGCGGGTGCGTTCGATAAGCGAGCGCAGGCTGGCGCGTTTTTCCGGCAGTTCCTGCTCGAGCTTCAGCGGATCGACTCCGCGATCGGCGAGCAGGCGCAGCCATTCGCGCACCAGCGTGGCGCGCCCTTTTGGCGAGTGGATACGGTTGCTGGTGATTTTCATCGACGGGCACATCGGGCTTTTCACGTCGAAGTTGAAGCACAGGCCGTTGCCGTTACACTCCATCGCGCCGCGCCAGGAGGAGCGTACCGCGATCGGGATTTGCCTGTCGTAGGTGCCGCGCTTGACGGCGTCGACCTGCAGCATCGGCGCATCGACGCCCTCAGGCGGGCAAATTTTACCCGGGTTGAGGCGGTTGTCCGGGTCGAAGGCCGCTTTAATCTTGCGCAACTCGCCGAAAAGCTGCTCGCCGAAGAACGCCGGGCTGTACTCCGCGCGGAACCCTTTCCCGTGCTCTCCCCACAGCAGGCCGCCATATTTCGCCGTCAGGGCCACCACGTCGTCGGAGATCTCCTTCATCAGGATCTCCTGCTGCGGGTCGCACATGTCCAGCGCGGGGCGCACGTGCAGCACCCCGGCATCGACGTGCCCAAACATGCCGTAGCTCAGGCCGTGGCCGTCCAGCAGCGCGCGAAACTCAACGATGTAGTCGGCAAGGTGTTCCGGCGGCACGCAGGTATCCTCGGCAAACGGAATCGGCTTCGCCGCCCCCTTCGCGTTGCCGAGCAGTCCTACCGCTTTTTTACGCATCGCGTAGATACGCTCAATGCCGGATAGATCGTTACACAGCTGCCAGCCAATGACGCCGCCCTCGCTCTGCGCGATGAGTTCGTCCAGGCGCTGGCAGAGCGCGGTCACCTGGCTTTCGATCAGCGCCTCATCATCCCCGGCAAATTCCACGATGTTGAGGCCAAGCATCTCTTTATCCGGCACGTCGGTAATCAGCTCGCTCACGGAGTGCCAGACGATATCTTCCCGCGCCAGATTGAGCACCTTAGAGTCGACGGTTTCCACCGACAGCGCCCGCGCCTCCACCATAAACGGGGCATTGCGAAGCGCGGAATCGAAGGAGTTGTACTTTACGTTCACCAGACGGCGCACTTTCGGCAGCCGGGTGATATCCAGACGGGCTTCGGTGATAAACGCCAGCGTCCCTTCAGAGCCGGTCAGCACGCGGGTTAAATCAAATCGAGAAAGATCGTCGTTAAAGACGTGGCGCAGATCGTAGCCGGTCAGGAAGCGGTTTAGCTTAGGGAATTTGTCCAGGATCAGCTGGCGGTTGTCGCGACAGCGTTCCAGCACCGTGCGGTAAATTCTCCCGCTTGTCGTGCTCTCTTTGCCCAGCGTTTCGGCCAGCTCGACCGGCATCGGCTGGGTATCCAGAATATCGCCCCCCAGCAGTACGGCACGCACGCCCATGACGTGATCGGAGGTTTTGCCGTAGACCAGCGACCCCTGCCCGGAGGCATCGGTGTTGATCATTCCACCAATCGTGGCGCGGTTGCTGGTGGACAGCTCCGGGGCAAAGAAATAGCCGTAAGGCTTTAGGTATTGGTTAAGCTGATCCTTAATCACGCCCGCTTCAACCCGCACCCACCCCTCTTCAGGGTTAATCTCAATGATGCGGTTCATGTAGCGAGACATATCGATGATGATGCCCTGGTTCAGCGCCTGCCCGTTGGTTCCGGTGCCGCCGCCGCGCGGGGTAAAGATCAGTGAAGCAAAGCGCTCCTGCGAGGCCAGACGGGCAATCAGCGCCACGTCCGCCGTTGAGCGAGGGAAAACGACGGCATCGGGAAGAAGCTGGTAGATACTGTTATCGGTCGCCATCGTCAGCCTGTCGGCATAGTTCGTGGCGGTATCACCTGTAAAACCCTGTTGCTCCAGTGCTTGCAAAAAATTAAGCACCAGCTGGACGACGCCGGGTGCCTGAGAAATCTGTGGGATCATTACTGTCGACCCTAATTAGAGTAATGTGAAATCGTTTGCGTTGTGTCTGGAAAGTTTTATCACATTTTTTTCTTATGTGCTTCGTAGAATTACGGGCAAAATCCGCCTGTCAAAAATCGCTGAAATCACCAATGATTAGAGGAAAGCGGTTTACGTTATCGTCGGCCATGCTGGCGTTCATTTAAGGAAAGTTTCATTTATGGTCAATCTTCGTCAGCCCAGGGATGTTGCGCAAATTTTGCTGTCGGTGCTGTTTTTAGCACTGATGATTATTGCGTGTCTGTGGATTGTTCAACCTTTCGTGCTCGGCTTTGCGTGGGCCGCTACCGTGGTCGTTGCAACCTGGCCTCTGTTATTACGCCTGCAGAAATTGCTGTTTGGCCGTCGCGGCCTGGCCGTGCTGGTCATGACGCTGCTGCTGTTCCTGCTGTTTATCATTCCGATTGCCCTGCTGGTGAACAGCCTTGTCGACTCCAGCGGCCCGGTGATCCGCGCCGTGACCAGCGGGGAAATGACGCTGCCTGATCTCGCTTGGCTGAACAGCATTCCGCTGGTTGGTGAAAAACTCTACAGCGGCTGGCATAGCCTGCTGGAGATGGGCGGCAGCGCATTGATGGCGAAAGTGCGTCCGTATATCGGCACCACCACCACCTGGTTTGTCGGACAGGCGGCGCATATTGGCCGCTTTATGATGCACTGCGCGCTGATGCTGGTCTTTAGCGCCCTGCTGTACTGGCGCGGTGAGCAGGTCGCTTTAGGGGTTCGTCATTTTGCGACCCGTCTGGCGGGCAAGCGCGGCGACGCGGCGGTGCTGCTGGCTGCGCAAGCGGTGCGCGCGGTTGCGCTTGGCGTAGTGGTTACCGCGCTTGTGCAGGCGGTGCTGGGCGGTATCGGTCTGGCGATTTCCGGCGTGCCTTATGCGACCGTCTTTACCGTGGTGATGCTGATGACCTGTCTTGCCCAGCTGGGGCCGCTGCTGGTGCTGGTTCCCTGCATCATCTGGCTCTATTGGACGGGCGATACCACCTGGGGCACCGTGCTGCTGGTGTGGAGCTGCGTGGTCGGCACGATGGATAACGTGATTCGCCCCATCCTCATCCGCATGGGCGCCGATCTGCCGCTGATTCTGATTTTATCCGGCGTTATCGGCGGGCTGATTGCCTTTGGGATGATCGGCCTGTTTATTGGCCCGGTCCTGCTCGCGGTGACATGGCGTCTCTTCTCGGCCTGGGTGCATGAAGTGCCGCCGCCGGGAACCGATCCGGACGTAATTCTGAGCGAGCTTGAAGAGCTGGAAGACAAGAACAAGCAGTGATGTCTGTGCCGGGTGGCGCTGCGCTTACCCGGCCTACATGATTTCGCACAATACTTAAATGTTGCTAACGTATTTATTCATTACTCACTGGTCAGACCCGCCATTTCAGCAGTAAGTCCGCTGCTAACCTCAATCAATCTTTACGTCTCTTTAACTATTGAGACGAATCTGATCGACGCTAAAAGCCGACATGCCTACTATTAGGACACGGTTATAAATCAACACCTTGATTTATAAGCATGGAAATCCCCTGAGTGAAACAACGAATTGCTGTGTGTAGTCTTTGCCCATCTCCCACGATGGGCTTTTTTTTGTGCTTTTATCCGCGCGTCACGTCACAGCGACTCATCATCTTCCACTCACCCGGTAATACCCGCGTTTCCCCGGCCACCGTCACCGTCAGCACGTCGCGTATATCCGCCGACGATGCGCCAACCTGCAGCTCAAACTCGCCCGGCTCCACAATGCGTTTCCCGTCGCGACGGGTAAAGTTGAGCATATCCACCGGCAGCGTAAAGGTGAGCGTTGCGGTTTCACCCGGCGAGAGCGTGACGCGCTGGAAGGCCTTCAGCTCCTGAAGCGGCCGCACCTGCGTGGCGACCTTATCCCTGACGTAAACCTGCACCACCTCGCTGCCGCTGCGTTCACCGGTATTGGTGATATTCACACTCAGCGTCACCTCGCCGTCGATCGGCACGCTGGATGCCACCACTTTCGCCGCCCCCCAGCTAAACGTCGTCCAGCCGAGACCAAAACCGAACGGATAGCGCGCGCCGAAATGGAACGCAAACGGCGTGCCGCCGCTTTTGAGCTTGTGGTTATAGTAGAACGGCATTGCGCCCGCGCTCTTGGGCACGCTGACCACCAGCCTGCCCTGCGGCTCGGCGCGTCCGGTGAGCACATCGGCAATCGCCCAGCCTCCTTCCTGCCCCGGCGCCCAGGCCATCATCAGCGCGGCGACTTTATCTTCCAGACCCTGAAGGTTATAAGGGCGCCCGCCCGTCATCACCACGATTACCGGCTTGCCGGTTGCCACCAGCGCCTCCAGCAGCTGCTGCTGCACGCCCGGCAGGTTCAGGGAATCGGTATCGGACCCCTCCCCTACGGTACCGCTCTGGAACAGCCCGGCAAGATCGCCCACGCAGGCGACGACCACGTCACTCTCCTGCGCCGCGTTTACGGCCTCGGGTATGAGCGCGGTGCTTTGTGAAACCGGCGACTGCTGCATGGGCTTACCGCCGCTGTCGCCCGGGAAGACCGGCGCACCGGCCATCCGCTTTTCGATAATGTGGCAGCCTTTGGCGTAACGCACCTGCGATGCGCCAAGATAGTGCTCCAGCGCCGCGCGCGGGGTCGTCACCTGCGAGGTCTCCTCCACCATATCGCTGATGATCAGGTGCACCGGGAAGCTGTAGCCGCTCAGCAAGGCAAGCGGATCGTCAGCCGTCGGGCCGACCACCGCCACGCGCGGTTTGCCGCCCAGGGGTAAAATGCCGTTGTTTTCCAGCAGAGTGAGGGATTTCGTCGCTACCTCCCGCGCGACCTGGCGGGTCATGGCGTTTTGCAGATCGATACCGTTTTCATCCGCGTACGGCTTTTCAAACAGCCCCAGACGGAATTTTTCGGTCAGCACGCGCGCCACGATCTCATCCACTTTCGCCATCGACATCAGCCCGCGATCTACCGCTTCCGCCAGATGTCGCGCGCAGTCATCTTTCGGCAGCTCAACGTCCAGCCCGGCGTTGAAGGCCAGCGCGGCAGATTCCGCCGCATCGTGAGATATGCCATGGTGCTGATGCAGCAGGCTGACGCCGCCGTAATCCGCCACGACGATCCCGTCGAAGCCCCACTGCTCGCGCAGGACGGTGGTCAGCAGGAAGCTGTCGCTGTGCCCCGGCTGATTATCAATATCGTGGTAGGCCGGCATCACCGAACCGGCGTTGGCCAGCTTCACCGCCATCTCGAACGGCAGCAGGAAGGTGTCGTTCAGTTCGCTAAACCCGAGGTGCACCGGCGCGTGGTTGCGCGCCCCTTCGCTGAACGAGTGCCCCACGTAATGCTTGAGGGTCGCCAGCAGATCGCGTTTCTCGCCCTGTAAGCCTTTCACGTAGGCGGTCGCCATCACGCCAACCAGCCAGGGATCTTCCCCGAAGGTCTCTTCGGTACGCCCCCAGCGCACGTCGCGGGAAACGTCCAGCACCGGCGCCAGCCCCTGCTGGCAGCCCACGGATCGCGCCTCTGTGCCGATCTGCTCTGCCGCGCGCTGCACCAGTTCCGGGTCCCAGGTCGAGCCGTAGTTGAGCGATGACGGGAACAGCGTGGCGTCTTTGCACAGCAGCCCCACCAGGCACTCCTCATGGAACAGCGCCGGAATGCCGAGCCGCGTCTCTTCCATCATCATGCGCTGCAGGCGGTTGGCCGCGCGCACGCCGGTTCTGGCATCGACAATATGGGTGCCCAGCGGACGGGTGATTTGCCCGACGCCCAGCCTCAGCCGCTCGCTGAGCGCCGCCTGCTCGCTCACGCCCGCAAATTCATCGCTCAAATCGCTGCGCTCGCGATGGTTGCCGTTTTCATCGAGGATCAGCCAGTAGGCGTGCATCTGGGCAAACTTCTCTTCCGGGGTCATACGCGCCAGCAGATCGGCGACGCGCTCGTGTACCGGACGTCCCGCGTCCTTATAGATAGCCGTCATGTTTTACTCCTGTATTGCGGAAGGGGTTGCCGGGCTGAGCTGCCCCGCCTCGGGGCGCACGTCGCGCTTGCCCGCGAGTTCCCGGGCGATGGCATCCACCAGCCGACTGTTGAGTTTGTAGATGGAAAGCAGCGCCACCATGCAGAGGAAAAGCGCACAGGGGATAAGCGTAAAGAGCGCATTGATGGTCGAGAGCACGTGCGGTGCCTGCGCTGCCTGCCCGGGCGCGTAATCCACCGTTCCCAGCACCCAGCCGACAACGGCCCCGCCCAGCGCCAGGCCAAACTTGATGGCAAACAGGGCGGTCGAGAAGACCAGACCGTCAAGACGGCGGCCGCTGCGATGCTCTTCATAATCGACCACATCGGAGAACATGGTCCACTGGAGCGGCGTAGTGAGGTTTTGAATAAAGCTAAAAACGATGTTGAGGCCGAATATCAGCCACACCTGCGAAGGAGGAATGAAAAATATCAGCGCGCCGAAAATAACAAAGGAAATAATCGTCCACTGATAGGCGCGCACGCGGTCAAATTTGCCGAGCAGGCGTTCTGATAATAATGCCCCACTCAGGGATGCCACCATGCCTGAAACAATAAAGGCAAAAACCAGCTCCGGGCGCAGCAGCACATAGTTGACGTAATACATGGTTGCAGAGCCACGCGTCACCACGGCGGTTAACAGCAAAATATTAAACAGGAACACAATTCGCCACTGGCTGTTTCCGGCCAGCAGTTTTAAATCGGTGAGCATGGAGCCGGAGGTGTCATTACGCGGAGAATAACGCTCGCGGGTCATAAAGAAGCAGCAGAAGAATAAAACAATGCCCAGCAGCCCCATCAGGCTCATGGCATAGAAGTAGCCTTTCTGCACGTTTCCCTGCCCCAGATGCGACACCAGCGGCAGGGCAATCACCGTCACGATCAATCCGCCGATGAACGACAGGCCAAAGCGCCAGGACTGCAGCGAGTGGCGCTCGCGCGGGTCCAGGGTCAGCGCGCCAGGCATGGCGCAGTAAGGCACGTTAATTGCGGAGTAAATCAGGCTTAAGATGGCGTAGGTCACGCAGGCATAGACGATTTTCGCCGTCGGCCCGACGTCCGGTACGTAGAAGGTAATCAGGCAGCTTACGCCAAACGGAATGGCGAACCACAGCAGCCAGGGGCGGAAACGGCCGTGACGCGTCTGGGTGCGATCCACCAGCGCGCCGATACAGGGATCAACAAAGGCATCCACCACGCGCACCACTAAAAACATGGTGCCCATGATCGCTGCCGGTAAGCCAAACACGTCCGTATAGAAATAGGCGAGAAATAACGTTGCCGTTTGCCAGACCAGCGCGCTGGCCATATCGCCTAAGCCATAGCCTATTTTATCTTTGGTACGCAAAACAGAGGAGAGTGTCATTTGTTATTTGCCTTTTTATCAGGTTAAAACGTATTTCAACCAGTCGCACATCATGTAGGGTAATGCGCGGTAAGGCTCAAGTATTAGCAACGGTTTGCGCGCTAACAATTGTCTAAATTAACAGACAAATTATGATATTTGGTTTTTTGCTTTATTTGTGATGAGGAGCATATTCGCAGGGAAATAAAAAAGGCGAGGAATAATTCCTCGCCTTTTTACTGAGTATTCGCGGTTACTTATTCAGTTCCGCCAGGCTCAGCCAGGTTTGCACCACGGTGTCCGGGTTCAGGGAGAGGCTGTCAATTCCCTCCTCCATCAGCCAGGCCGCAAAGTCCTCATGGTCGGATGGACCCTGACCGCAGATCCCGACGTATTTGCCCTGCTTTTTCGCCGCGCGGATGGACATCGACAGCAGCGCTTTTACCGCCTCGTTGCGCTCATCGAACAGCTCAGAGACCACGCCGGAGTCGCGGTCCAGGCCCAGCGCCAGCTGCGTCATGTCGTTAGAGCCGATGGAGAAGCCGTCGAAGTGTTCCAGGAACTGGTCGGCAAGCAGTGCGTTGGATGGGATCTCACACATCATGATGATCTTCAGCCCGTTCTCGCCGCGCTTAAGCCCCTGACGCGCCAGCTCGTCTACCACCGCTTTTGCCTGGTCCACGGTACGGACAAACGGGATCATGATCTCCACGTTGGTCAGCCCCATGTCGTTGCGCACGCGTTTCACCGCGTCGCACTCCAGCGCGAAGCAGTCGCGGAAGCTTTCAGACACGTAGCGTCCCGCCCCGCGGAAGCCCAGCATCGGGTTCTCTTCCTCCGGCTCGTAGCGCTCGCCGCCCACCAGGTTGGCGTATTCGTTGGACTTAAAGTCCGACAGACGCACAATGACGCGTTTCGGGTAGAAGGCTGCGCCGAGGGTGGCGATCCCTTCGGTCAGGCGGCCCACGTAGAACTCTCTTGGCGAGTCGTAGCCCTTCATCATCTCGCGGATTTCGTTTTGCAGCTTCGCGTCCTGGTCGTCAAACTCCAGCAGCGCGCGCGGGTGAACGCCAATCATGCGGTTGATGATGAATTCCAGACGCGCCAGGCCAACGCCCTCGTTCGGCAGGCAGGCGAAGTCAAACGCGCGGTCCGGGTTACCGACGTTCATCATGATCTTCAGCGGCAGGTCCGGCATGGTGTCCACGCTGGAGCTTTTCACGCTGAAGTCGAGGATATCGGCATACACGTAGCCGGTATCGCCTTCCGCACAGGAGACGGTCACGTTCTGTCCGTCCTTCATGCGCTCGGTGGCGTCGCCGCAGCCGACTACCGCCGGGATCCCCAGCTCGCGGGCAATGATCGCCGCGTGACAGGTACGGCCGCCGCGGTTGGTGACGATGGCCGCCGCTTTCTTCATGATCGGCTCCCAGTCCGGGTCGGTCATGTCGGTCACCAGCACGTCGCCGGGCTCAATGCGGTTCATCTCGCTGATGTCGTGGATCACTTTCACCGGACCGGCACCGATGCGGTGGCCGATGGCGCGGCCTTCCGCCACGATTTTGCCCTGCGCGTGCAGCGTATAGCGCTCCATCACCTGACCGCGAGAGCGCACGGTTTCCGGGCGCGCCTGCACGATAAACAGCTTGCCGGTGTTCCCGTCTTTCGCCCATTCGATATCCATCGGACGGCCGTAGTGTTTTTCAATCTGCACCGCCTGCTTCGCCAGCTCTTCGACCTCGGCGTCGGTCAGGGAGAAGCGGTCGCGCTGCTCCTGCGGCACATCTTCAATCTTAACCTGCTTGCCATGCTCCTGGGTCGGGGCATAGATCATGCGGATTTTTTTCGAGCCCATGGTGCGGCGCACCACCGACGGACGGCCAGCGGCCAGCGTCGGCTTGTGGACGTAGAATTCGTCAGGGTTTACCGCACCCTGCACCACCATCTCACCCAGGCCCCACGCGGAGGTGATAAACACCACCTGGTCGAAGCCGGATTCGGTATCAATGGAGAACATCACGCCGGATGAGCCCACGTCCGAGCGCACCATGCGCTGCACGCCCGCCGACAGCGCCACGCCGCGATGGTCGTAGGCCTGGTGCACGCGATAGGAGATGGCGCGGTCGTTAAACAGGGAAGCAAACACGTGCTTCACCGCCACCAGCACGGCATCGTAGCCCTGAACGTTCAGGAAGGTTTCCTGCTGCCCGGCAAACGAGGCGTCCGGCATGTCCTCTGCGGTCGCAGAGGAACGCACGGCAAAGGAGGCCTGCGCGTCGTCAGCGGAGAGCTGGTTGTACGCGTCGTGAATGGCTTTTTCCAGTTCCGGCTGGAAAGGTGTGTCGATAATCCACTGGCGGATTTGCGACCCGGCTTTGGCAAGCTCGGTAACGTCATCAATATCCGTTTTATCCAGCAGGTCGTAAATGCGCTGGTTCACGCCGCTCTGGTCTAAAAACAGGTTAAAAGCATCGGCGGTGGTGGCAAACCCGTTCGGTACGGAGACACCCATACCGGACAGATTTGTAATCATTTCACCCAGGGAGGCATTTTTGCCCCCAACTCTGTCTACATCATTCATGCCGAGTTGGTTATACCAAAGCACCAGCGGTGACGAGCCATTGTTGGACATCGAAACAATCCTTTTGTGATATTTGATCGGAGTAAGAAACACCTGACTACGTATTTATACTGGCATATTTACTTCCGCTAAAAAAACGGTGAATCGTGTAAGCAATTTAAATTTTCAACTTTTCGGACACTTTCCCTACAATCGCTAACCCGATGATTCCTATAGATTCCATCAAAAACCACAGAAATAAAGCCGCTATTTGAAAAATGAAATCCACTTTTCAGTAAAATTAAAAACAGCATTTCATTTTAAATTAGGACAAGTTCTTTGCTGTGGTTTTTACTTTTTTAATTTATGCTTTCAGACAATTAGGTATGATATTCAGGATGGTTAAAATGGATAATGCTGTCGATCGCCACGTTTTTTATATTTCTGATGGGACGGCGATTACCGCCGAGGTGCTGGGCCACGCGGTGATGTCGCAATTCCCCGTGTCGATTAACAGCATCACGCTTCCGTTTGTCGAAAACGAGAGCCGTGCCAAAGCGGTGAAGGACCAGATTGACGCCATTTACCAGCAGACCGGCATTCGTCCACTCGTGTTCTACTCCATCGTTATTCCCGAAATTCGCAACATTATTCTGCAAAGTGAAGGCTTCTGTCAGGATATCGTGCAGGCGCTGGTGGCCCCGCTGCAGAGCGAACTGAAGCTGGACCCGACCCCGATCGCCCACCGTACCCACGGGCTGAATCCCGGTAACCTGATCAAATACGATGCGCGGATCGCCGCCATTGATTACACACTCGCCCACGATGACGGTATCTCGATGCGCAACCTTGACCAGGCGCAGGTCATTTTGCTCGGCGTGTCGCGCTGCGGTAAAACCCCGACCAGCCTCTACCTGGCGATGCAGTTTGGCATCCGGGCGGCAAACTACCCCTTCATTGCCGACGATATGGATAACCTGGTTCTGCCCGCTGCCCTTAAGCCGCTGCAGCATAAGCTTTTCGGCCTGACCATCAACCCTGAACGCCTGGCCGCGATCCGCGAAGAACGCCGCGAGAACAGCCGCTACGCCTCCATGCGCCAGTGCCGAATGGAAGTTTCAGAAGTCGAGGCCCTGTACCGTAAAAACCAGATCCCCTGGCTGAACAGCACTAACTATTCGGTAGAAGAAATCGCCACCAAAATCCTCGACATTATGGGACTGAATCGTCGCATGTACTAATATGCTAGTACATTAATTCAGTTTCGGTTATCATCAGCAGCATCATCGGGGCAACGTTGCCCCGAACTTGAAATCAGCAGGGATTGGTTTAAGGTGATGCCCATCACTTCCCGGTAGTCTGCCGATGAAGCAAAAAATTTCTGAGACATTCCATGAATAAAACCGACGAACTCCGCACAGCCCGCATTGACAGCCTGGTGACCCCGGCTGAACTGGCGCAGCGGCATCCCGTTTCCGCAGGCGTTGCGGAACACGTGACGGCCTCCCGCCGTCGTATTGAAAAAATCCTTAACGGTGAAGACAAGCGTCTTCTTGTGGTGATTGGCCCGTGCTCTATCCACGATCTGGATGCGGCAATGGACTATGCAAAACGCCTCCAGGGGATGCGTGAAAAGTATCAGGATCGCCTTGAGATCGTGATGCGTACCTACTTTGAGAAGCCGCGCACCGTGGTGGGCTGGAAGGGGCTGATTTCCGATCCTGACCTCAACGGCAGCTATCGGGTGAACCACGGTATTGAGCTGGCGCGCAAGCTGCTGCTGCAGGTGAACGAGCTGGGCGTGCCGACCGCGACCGAGTTTCTCGATATGGTGACCGGACAGTTTATCGCCGACCTGATCGGCTGGGGCGCGATTGGCGCACGTACCACGGAAAGCCAGATCCACCGCGAGATGGCCTCCGCCCTCTCCTGCCCGGTTGGATTCAAAAACGGCACCGACGGCAACACCCGCATCGCGGTTGACGCGATCCGCGCGTCCCGCGCCAGCCATATGTTCCTCTCCCCGGATAAAACCGGCCAGATGACCATCTACCAGACCAGCGGCAACCCGTACGGACATATCATTATGCGCGGCGGCAAAAAGCCGAACTATCATGCGGATGATATTGCCGCAGCCTGCGAAACGCTGGCCGAGTTCGACCTGCCGGAACATCTGGTGGTGGATTTCAGCCACGGCAACTGCCAGAAACAGCATCGCCGCCAGCTGGACGTGTGCGATGAAATCTGCCAGCAGATCCGCAGCGGATCGACCGCCGTCGCGGGGATTATGGCGGAAAGCTTTATCAAGGAAGGCACGCAGAAAATCGTTGCCGGCCAGCCGTTGGTGTACGGCCAGTCGATCACCGACCCGTGCCTGAGCTGGGAAGACAGCGAGCTGCTGCTGGAGAAGCTGGCCGCTGCGGTTGATACGCGATTCTGATGTTATTGTCGGGTGGCGCTGCGCTTACCCGACCTACGATTCATGCCCTTCTCCCCTCCCCGTGAGGGAGAGTCGTGCCCTTCTCCCTCTCCCTGTGGGAGAGGGTCGGGGTGAGGGCAGCAGGCCGCACTTCCCCCACAAATTTGATCCCGTCACCCTTTTTTCACAAAAGTGCTTGCCGTCAATTTGCAGTTTATTGATAATGATTATCATTGTTACATTGATTGTTATTTATAAACATTATGTCACCGACGGATAACAGCGCGGCAACGCCAGCAAAAACACACACAGCGCCTTCCCCTGCTCACACCGATCGCCGCATCGACAGCAAGAGCCTGCTGGGCGACGAGGGGCGGGTCATTATCGAGCATGACGGCCAGCACTATCTGCTGCGCCAGACAAATGCCGGAAAACTGATCCTCACAAAATAAACCTAAACATTCGCCAGCCACCCAGGTGTTCCCCAGGCAGCCAGCGCTTTCGATTCTTAATGGAGAGTTGCTATGCCACACCCGCATTCCGCGTCTTTACGCCCGTCACTTCTGGCGCTGGCGATTGTCAGTACGCTACCCGGCGTCGCGTTTGCTTCCGCAGATGATATTACCGTGACCGCCACGGGCAACGCCCGCAGCGCCTTTGAAGCCCCGATGATGGTGAGCGTTATCGATGCCACCGCCCCGGAAAACCAGACCGCCAGCTCGGCCGCCGACCTGCTGCGTAAAGTGCCGGGCCTGACGCTGGATGGAACAGGCCGCACCAACGGTCAGGACGTTAACCTGCGCGGTTACGACCGCCGCGGCGTGCTGGTACTGGTCGACGGCGTACGTCAGGGAACCGACACCGGGCACCTCAACAGCACCTTCCTCGACCCGGCGCTGATCAAACGTATCGAAGTGGTGCGCGGGCCGTCCGCCCTGCTCTACGGCAGCGGCGCGCTCGGCGGCGTGATCGCTTACGACACTGCCGATGCAAAAGACCTGCTGGAGCCGGGCAAAAACAACGGCTACCGGGTATTTGGTACCGGCGCAACGGGCGATCGCAGCATCGGTATGGGCGCCAGCGCCTTTGGCCGTACCGATACCCTGGACGGCGTTGTCTCCTGGTCCAGCCGGGATCGCGGGGATATCCGCCAGAGCGACGGAGCCAGCGCGCCTAACGACGAATCCATCAACAATATGCTGGCAAAGGGCAGCTGGAAGCTCGATCCGGCCCAGACGCTGAGCGGCTCCCTGCGCTACTACAATAACGACGCGCAGGAACCGAAAAATCCGCAAACCACGGACGCGTCCGACAGCAGCAACCCGATGACCGACCGCTCCACCATTCAGCGCGACGCGCAGCTCGGCTATAAAATTGCGCCCGAGGGGAACGACTGGCTGAACGCCGATGCGAAAGTCTACTGGTCCGAAGCGCGCATTAACGCCCAGAACGTTGGCGGCAGCGGTGAGTTTCGCAAGCAGACGACCAAAGGCGGCAAGGTTGAGAACCGCACCCGCCTGTTTAGCGACTCCTTTGCGTCACACCTTCTGACCTACGGCGGCGAATACTACCGTCAGGAACAAAGCCCGAGCGGTATGACCACCGGCTTCCCGGACGCAAAAATCGACTTCAGCTCCGGCTGGCTGCAGGATGAAATCACCCTGCGCGATCTGCCCGTCACGCTCCTCGGCGGCACGCGCTACGATAACTATCGCGGCAGCAGCGACGGCTACGACGATGTGGATGCCGATAAATGGTCCTCTCGCGCCGGATTAACCGTCAGCCCAACCGACTGGCTGATGCTGTTCGGCTCCTACGCGCAGGCCTTCCGCGCGCCGACGATGGGCGAAATGTACAACGACGCGAAACACTTCTCCATCGGCAGCTTCTACACTAACTACTGGGTACCAAACCCGAACCTGCGTCCGGAAACCAACGAAACCCAGGAGTACGGCTTTGGCCTGCGCTTTGACGATCTGATGCTCGCCAACGACGCGCTGGAATTCAAGGCCAGCTACTTTGATACCAAAGCCAAAGACTACATCTCTACCACCGTCGATTTTGCGGCGGCAACCACCATGTCCTATAACGTCCCGAACGCCAAAATCTGGGGCTGGGACGTGATGGCGAAATACTCTGCCGACCTCTTCAACCTTGACGTGGCCTATAACCGCACGCGTGGAAAAGATACGGACACCGGCGAGTATATCTCGAGCATTAACCCGGACACCGTGACCAGCAAGCTGGACATTCCGGTAGCGCAAAGCGGCTTCTCCGTGGGCTGGATCGGCACCTTTGCCGATCGTTCAACGCACATTAGCAGCAGCTACAGCAAGCAGCCGGGCTACGCGGTCAATGACTTCTACGTCAGCTATAAAGGCCAGGAGCAGCTCAAGGGAGTGACCACCACGCTGGTGCTGGGCAACGCCTTCGATAAAGAGTACTGGTCACCGCAGGGCATTCCGCAGGATGGCCGTAACGGTAAGATTTTTGTGAGTTATCAATGGTAATTCCCTACGGGGCAACTATTCAAAAGGATCGGACAATGAATCACTACACACGCTGGCTTGAGCTAAAAGAAGAAAACCCGGGTAAGTACGCGCGTGACATAGCAGGCGTAATGAACATCAGCGAAGCGGAATTGACCTTTGCGCGCGTGGGTCACGACGCGTGGCGTCTGCACGGCGAAATTCGCGACATCCTGAGCGCGCTGGAAGCCGTAGGTGAAACCAAATGCATCTGTCGGAACGAATACGCCGTTCACGAACAGGTAGGCACCTTTGCCAATCAGCACCTCAACGGCCACGCGGGGCTGGTGCTGAACCCGCGCGGGCTGGATCTGCGCCTGTTCCTTAACCAGTGGGCGAGCGTGTTCCACATCAGCGAAACTACCGCACGCGGCGAGCGCCAGAGCATTCAGTTCTTCGACCGCCAGGGCGATGCGATCCTGAAAGTTTACACGACCGACAATACCGACGTGTCCGCCTGGGGCGATGTCCTGACGCGCTTTATCTTTGCCGATAACCCGCCGCTGGCACTGCAGGCAGCAGAAGCGCCGGCTCACGCCGAACATGCCGATGCAGGTACCGTGGATAAAGAGTGGCGCGCCATGACCGACGTGCATCAGTTCTTTAGCCTGTTGAAGCGCCACAGCCTGAGCCGCCAGCAGGCGTTCCGTCTGGTGGGTGACGACCTCGCCTGCAAAGTTGAGAACGGCGCGCTGGGGCAGCTGCTGGAAACGGCGCGCCGGGACGGCAACGAAATCATGGTCTTCGTGGGCAACCGCGGCTGCGTGCAGATCTTCACCGGCGCGGTGGAAAAACTGGTGCCGATGAAAGGCTGGCTGAACATCTTCAACACACACTTCACCCTGCACCTGCTTGAAGAAACTATCGCCGAAAGCTGGGTGACGCGTAAGCCGACCGCAGACGGTCACGTCACCAGCCTGGAGCTGTTTGCCGCCGACGGTACGCAAATCGCCCAGCTGTATGGTCAACGTACCGAAGGTGAACCGGAACAGGCCCGGTGGCGCAGCCAGATCGACGCGCTCACCGCAAAAGGGCTGGCCGCATGAAAAGATGGATTGCCCTGCTAAGCGCCCTGCCGCTGGTGGCATTTGCCGCCGCGCAGGAGAAGATAGTCGCCCTCGGCGGTGACGTCACGGAGATTGTTTACGCCCTCGGCGCGCAGTCTTCTCTGGTGGCACGGGACAGCACCAGCACGTGGCCGCAGGCGGCGAACGCGCTGCCCGACGTGGGGTATTTGCGCCAGCTGAATGCGGAAGGCATTTTATCCGTACGCCCCACGCTGGTGCTGGCGAGCGCTCAGGCGCAGCCTTCTCTGGCGCTCAGGCAGGTTGAGCAAAGCCATGTCAGGGTGGTTACCGTACCCGGCAGTAACGACCTGAACGTGATTGACGAGAAGGTCCGGGCGATAGCCGAAGCAACGCACCGCCAGGCGCAGGGGGAACGCCTGCGCAAAACGCTGCGTGAGGAGCTGGCCGCACTGCCCGCTTCGACGCTGAACAAGCGGGTGCTGTTTATCCTTAACCACGGCGGGATGACCGCGATGGCCGCCGGACAGCAGACCGGCGCGGATGCCGCTATCCGTGCGGCAGGGCTACAGAACGCCATGCAGGGCTTTACCCGCTATCAGCCGCTTTCGCAGGAAGGCGTGATTGCCAGCCAGCCCAACCTGGTGGTGATTTCGCAGGACGGCGTGAAGGCGCTGGGTGGCGAGGATAATCTCTGGAAGCTGCCAGGTCTGGCGCAAACCCCGGCCGGGCGGAACAGGCAGGTGCTGGAGATTGACGATATGGCGCTGCTGGGCTTTAGCGTGCGAACGCCGAAGGCCATCCAGCAGCTGCGCGCCAAAGCGGAGCTGCTGCCCTGATGACCCGGCGCGTCACCCTTTCCCTGTGGGTGCTGGCCGCCCTGCTCACCGTGATGACGTTAACAGCGACCGGTTTTGGCGCGCTGCGCCTGCCGGTCAGCCTGCTCTGGCGCCACGACGATGAGGCGCTGCGCCAGATCTGGTTGACTATTCGCCTGCCCCGCGTGCTGCTGGCGCTGGTTATCGGCGGTTCCCTGGCGCTGGCCGGGTGCGTGATGCAGGGGCTGTTTCGCAACCCGCTTGCCGACCCGGGCCTGCTCGGGATCAGCAGCGGTGCGGCGCTGGCCGTTGCCTTCTGGGTCGTCATCCCGCTCTCTCTCCCTGCCCTGGTCATGCTCTACGCGCCCATGCTTGCGGCGTTTCTCGGCGCGCTGGCGGCTACCGTGGTCATTTTCCTGCTCAGCCAGCAGCGTGACGGTTCGCTGTCGCGCCTGCTGCTGGTGGGGATAGCCATTAACGCCCTCTGCGGTGCGGCGGTGGGCGTGCTTTCCTGGGTCAGTAACGACGCCCAGCTGCGTCAGCTTTCCCTCTGGGGTATGGGGAGCCTCGGACAGGCGCAGTGGTCTACGCTGCTGGCCGTCGCCTCGCTGATGGTGCCAACCGTCCTGGTTATCTGGCGTCTTGCCAGCACGCTGAATTTGCTGCAGCTGGGCGAGGAGGAGGCGCACTACCTCGGCGTGAACGTGGGGGCCGTGCAGCGTATCTTGCTGTTGTGCAGTGCTTTGCTGGTCGCCGCTGCGGTGGCCGTCAGCGGCGTTATCGGGTTCGTTGGCCTCGTGGTGCCGCACCTGATGCGCATGTGGCTGGGCGCCGATCATCGCGCCACGATCCCCGGCTCCGTTCTGGCCGGTGCCTTCCTGCTGCTGGTGGCCGATACGGTGGCGCGTACGCTGGTTGCGCCTGCGGAAATGCCCGTGGGCCTGCTGACCAGCATTCTCGGCGCGCCGTGGTTCCTGTGGCTTATCTTTCGTCGTGGAGGGCAGCATGGCTGAAGGCTATAGTGCGGAAAATATCGTTTTTCATGCGGGCCAGCGCGCCATTATCCGCGACGTCTCCCTGTCGCTGTCTCAGGGTGAGCTGGTGGCGCTGATTGGTCCCAACGGTGCCGGAAAATCCACCTTACTGCGGCTGCTCACCGGCTATCTCAAGCCCGTTCGCGGACGATGCCTCCTGGGGCAGATGCCCCTTGATGCATGGGACCCGGTAACGCTCTCGCGCACGCGCGCGGTGATGCGCCAGAGCACGCAGCTTGGGTTTGACTGGCCGGTGGAGGCGGTTATCGGTATGGGACGGGCCCCCTGGACGCGTAGCCCGGAAGCGTCCGTGATTAAGGACGTGATGCACATCACCGGCTGCCTGCCGCTGGCCGGCAGATCCTTTGCGGCGCTTTCCGGTGGCGAACAGCAGCGCGTCCAGCTTGCCCGCGCGCTGGCGCAGCTCTGGTTTGAGGGTGCGCCTCGCGGGTGGCTGTTTTTGGACGAACCGACCTCCGCGCTGGATCTTTACCACCAGCAGCACCTGCTGCGGCTGTTAAAAACGCTGACCGGGCAGGGAAAACTGCACGTCTGCGCGGTGCTCCACGACCTCAACCTGGCGGCGCTGTGGGCAGATCGTATCTTGCTCTTGCACGACGGCAGGATGGTATCCCAGGGTACGCCGGAGCAGGTTCTGCAGGCCGACGCGCTGGCGCGCTGGTATGGCGCTCAGGTGCACGTCGGCAGCCATCCGGTACACGCTGCGCCGCAGGTTTTTCTTGCCCCCTAGCTTGAACAGCTCACCTCCAGCCGCTTGCCCCAGTCAGGCGGGCGGCTGACATAGTCATCGTCCCGATCGGCAAACGGCGTGCGTAATGCCGCGTGCAGCCGGTGCAGTTCGTCATACTCGCCCCGTTCAGCCTGCTCAATCGCACGCTGTGCCAGCCAGTTGCGTAATACCATTGCGGGGTTTGCCGCCTTCATTTTCGCCTGGCGAATGGCGTCATCGACCTGCTCGTGCTGCAGTCGCGTGCGATAGGCCGCAAACCACTCGTCAAAGCCCTGTCGATCGATAAACTCGTCGCGCAGCGGCGACGCGGCGCTGTGCTGCTCGGCCAGGCTCAGCATCCGGAAGGTGCGCGTGTAGTCGCTGCCTTCCCGCGCCATCAGCGAGAACAGCGCGTTAAGCAGCTCATTATCGCCCTTCTCCTGGGTCAGCAGCCCAAGTTTATTACGCATCAGCGCGCCATACTCGCGCAGCAGGACCTCCTGATAGCCGTCGAGCGCGTCGTTAAGGCCCTCTACGTCAATAAAAGGTGACAGGCTTTGCGCAAGGCGCTGAAGGTTCCACAGGCCAACGGCAGGCTGGTTATCGAAGCTGTATCGCCCCTGGTAATCCGAATGGTTACAGATATAGCCCGGCTGGTAATCGTCCAGGAAGCCGTACGGGCCGTAGTCGAAGGTCAGACCCAGAATAGACATGTTGTCGGTGTTCATGACGCCGTGGGCGAATCCGACGGTCTGCCAGCGGGCAATGGTGGCGGCGGTTCTGGCGACAACGTCGCGGAACCAGAGAATGTACCTATCGCCCTCATCCTGCAGGTGCGGCCAGTGGCGGCGTATCGCATAGTCAGCAAGCTGACGCACCCTCTCCGGCTCGCGGCGATAGTAAAAGTGCTCAAAATGCCCGAAGCGCAGATGGCTTTGCGCAACGCGTATCAGCATCGCGCCCGTTTCCATCGTTTCGCGGGCAACCGGCGTATCGCTGGTCACAATCGACAGCGCGCGCGTGGTGGGGATCCCCAGGGCGTGCATCGCTTCAGACGCCAGGCATTCGCGGATCGTTGAACGGAGCACCGCGCGACCATCGCCCATGCGTGAATACGGCGTCAGACCAGCCCCTTTAAGATGCCAGTCACGCGTTTCGCCGTTGGGGAGCTGCTGCTCGCCGAGCAGGATACCGCGGCCATCGCCCAACTGCCCTGCCCAGACGCCAAACTGGTGTCCGCTGTAGACCTGCGCAAGAGGCTGCATGCCTGGAAGGAGGGTTTCGCCTCCCCAGACGCCCGCGCCCTCCGAAGGATGGAACAACGCGTCAGGGATCGCCAGCTCGTCCGCCAGCGGTGCGTTGTGCCAGATGAGACGGGAATTTTGTAGTGGTGTTGGCTTGAGTGCAGTGTAAAAACCAGGCAACTCGTCGTGCCAGTGAGCGGTAAAAGACAGGGTCATAGGTCCTCCTGCTTTTAGTGTAGAGGGTTTACCCGATCTTAAACACGGGCGAAGACAAGGGTTATCACTGAACCAGGGTAGTGACCTGCTCGGCCGAGACAACCGGCCAGAGCGTTCCCTGCATGGCGCCAAAGTTAAAAGGCAGCACGTGCTGCAATATGCCGTGGTCATCGATTCCGGAAACCATCACCGACTGGCAGTGCGGCGTTATTTGCCACAGGATTGCCCGCATGAAGGGTTCGAAAGAAAGTTCAGCGGCCCGCTGCTGGATAAAGCCTCTATCAAGTATGACGCGTTTAAATAAACCGTCATAAATCGCTTTCAACGATGCAGCACCCGCGCCAAAGTTGGCCAGCACCAGCGGGAAATGGATTGCCATTCTCGCCAGCTGCAAATCGTCCTTTCCGTTATTTAAACCTGGATAGTTCTCATTAACAGTAAACTCAAGGAACGGGTAGCGGTCGAGTAATGAAACAGCTTTCTCGTCTGATAATAAAAACTCAACAATGACAGGTGAAATATTGATCCACGCAATTAACTGATGCTGAATAAAGAACAGTTTGCAGGAATCAAGCAATTGCAGTTTTTCGTTAAACAGCGCCAGCTCTTCAGCCGGTGTCATTCGCGGGATAACCAGTTCAGTGGGGATCCTTACAGCCGTGCCAACGCCAGAAAAATTCGCTATAACTTCCAAACCTTTAAGCTCACCAGCACTATTACGTGCAGGCTGAAGCATAAGTTCAGACTGGTAAGCATTATCTAGCGTTATAATCATTGCACTCGGCTCGCTTTAAAGATGAGAGAGAACATCCTGGAGCAATTGCAGGCACAATTCCACTGTATTGATTTTAATAAGATTAATTTCATTCTTTCCGTATTAATTTTCAGATTTATCCCTGAATCTAAATTAATCTTATCCTGGTTATTGAATAATAGCCAGTTTTAGATAAATCAGACACATATAGACATAACTCATTCGCCAAAAATTTAACTTTAATCATCTTTATTCCGAAAAAACGGCATGGTTTATTCGTCACCATGCCGTCGCAAGAGATTTTTCAGAGGCGAACTATATACGTCGGGCCTGCCAGAAATTTTTACGCCAGTAAACATTATCCAGCGAAGATCGCATCACCCCACGGCTGGTCGAGGCATGTATAAACTGGTTATCCGTATCATAAATGCCGACGTGGAGACCGCTTTCGCCGGAGCCCGTTTTGAAAAAGACCAGGTCACCGGGCAGTAAATCATCTTTGTCGATCTCGGTGCCAATTTCTGCCTGCCTGCGCGTCTCGCGAGGAAGCTGTAAATCAAACTTATCGCGAAACGTCATGAGGACAAAACCGGAGCAATCCACACCGCCGCGGCTCATGCCGCCATAGCGATACGGCGTTCCGCGCCAGTTGCTGAGCTGATCGTTCAGGCTCGCAATGACGGTTATCGAATCCGAAAGCCGCGCGTTAGGCGGCGGCGCACGATGGCTACTGCATCCCGCAAGAAATAGCGTTGCCGCCAGGAGAAACCAGAATCGCATTTTCAGACGAATCCTCTGCTTTTATTGTTCTTTTCGTAATTTAGCGTGCAATTGTGCTCGCAGGCAAGAAACGCTTAGTCCACTAGCGTAGAGATCAGCATCTTATGCCCCTCAATATCCAGCCTGCGGAAGGACATTTTGTAGGCGCGGGCCAGATTTTGCGGCGTGAGGACATCGTCGCGCGCGCCGCTGGCAATCAGCTTTCCGCGCGCCAGAAGCCAGACCTCGTGCGCATGGCGCAGCGTATGATTCAGGTCGTGGCTGCTCATCACCACCGCAATCCCGCGATGCGCCAGCGAGCTTAACAAGGCATCAAGTGCCGCCTGCTGGGCGACATCCAGACCGCTCATCGGTTCATCCAGAAGCAGCAGGCGCCCGTGCGGATTGCCTGCCGGATGGATCTGAAGAATGACCGCCGCCAGGCGCACGCGCTGCCATTCACCGCCGGAGAGCTGGCCGGCGGGTCGGGAGAGCTTGTCTTCCAGACCCAACGCGGCGGCCACGTCCTTAAGCAGCACCGCGTCTTTTTTATCGTGAAGATGCAGCGTCAGGTAGTGCCAGACGGGCATCGCAAAAGGCGGCACCTGCTGTTGCACCAAATAACCGCGCCGGTGTGCCAGCGATACGGGTGACCAGTCGGTAAGGGCGTGATCCAACAAAACAACCTCCCCCTGCCCGGCTGTCAGCCCCGCCATGCGGGCAAGCAGCGTACTTTTCCCCGCACCATTTGGCCCTACAAGATGCACTATTTCGCCGGGGCCAATCGCACCCGTTACCGGCTCAAGACGCCCCTTCTCGGCGACGTCCGTGAGCTGCATCAGCACGGTCATTATTTCGCCAGCGCCAGCTTGATTGACTCCATAACGATTGGATCTTCAGGAGTCATATCCGGCGAAAAACGCTGGACGACCTGCCCGTCACGCCCAATCAGGAATTTTTCAAAGTTCCACAAAATATCGTCCGGATAGAGCGGAGCACGTCCTTTGCTCGCCATGCGCTCGTAGAAGCCGCTCCCTTCTGGCGCAACGGCGGTAGGCGCGGCGGCAACGAGTTTCGCATACAGCGGATGGCGATCGTCGCCATTAACGTCGATTTTGCTGAACATCGGGAACGTCACGCCGTAGGTGGTGCTGCAGAACGTTTTGATCTCTTCGTCACTGCCCGGCTCCTGGCCCAGGAACTGGTTGCACGGGAAGCCCAGCACGGTAAAACCGTCTTTTTCCCACGCCTTCTGGATGTTCTCCAGCTGCTCGTACTGCGGCGTCAGGCCACATTTCGACGCCACGTTCACGATGAGCAGCACGTTGCCCTTATAGCCTTCCAGCGTGGTCTTCTCGCCGTCAATGGTGGTCACTTCGGTATTCAGAATATCGGTCTGCATAGCATTCCCTCAGGTTGTCTTACGGGTAGTGAGTTAACGTCCAGCTTTTAAGAGTAGCCAGATAAATACCGGTGCGCCCAGCGTAGCGGTTACTACACCGATGGGCAATTCGGCCGCCGTCAGGGCCAGCCTGGCGATGATATCGGCAACCAGCAGCGTTGCCGCCCCGGCAACCGCCGAGGCAGGAAGTAAGAATCGATGGTCGGTGATGCCGCACAAGCGCAGCATATGGGGAATAACCAGCCCGATAAAGCCAATTGCCCCCGCCAGCGCGACGCTCACGCCGACCATCCAGCCGATGGCGACCACCAGCAGATTGCGCCAGAAGCCTATCGGCATACCGAGCTGACGGGCGGACATTTCGCCGAGCGCGAGAATGTTTAGCGGATGTGACTGGCAGGACGCCCACAGGATAACGGGTATCAGGAGCAGCATCAGCCAACCCTGCCGCCAGTCAACGCCGCCAAAGCCGCCCATCATCCAGTACATGAGCTGGCGCAAATCGAACGACGTGGAAAAATACACCGCCCAGGTCATGAGCGCGCTACAGATGATCCCCAGCGCGACCCCGGCAAGCAACAGCCGGCTGGTCGATAGATGTCGTCTGGCGAAGCGGAGTAAAATCACGGTTATCAGCAGCGCGCCGACGATGGCGCTGAGGCTTATACCCCAGGCAGAAAGCTCGCCGCCACCCAGCATGACCGCCGCGATTAACCCCACGCCAGCGCCGTTCGATACGCCCAGCAGCCCAGGCTCCGCCAGCGGGTTTTCGAACAGCGCCTGCATAATCGTTCCGCACAGCGCCAGTGCGGCACCGACCAGGATCACCGCCAGCGTGCGCGGCAGACGAATTTGCCAGACGAAAAGCTGACCTTCTGGGCCAAACCAGCTTTCCGGCCCCAGCCATCTGTCCCCTGCGCACAGGCTGAGGGCCGTGGCGACAATGAGCAGCAGCACCAGCAGAAGCAGGCGGCGACTATCGGACTGACGTTGGCGATGGGCGAAATCAAGCATGGACAGGATTTTAATTATCGGGAGATGTAATTGATTTTACGGTGGGTTTGGCGATTAGCGCAAAGAAAAAAGGCCGCGTTAGCGGCCTTTTTGGTTAGTTCGTATTACTCTGCTTTGGGCGTTGCGTTTTCGACACGGCTTTTTAACTTCTGGCCGGGTCTGAAGGTCACCACGCGGCGGGCTGTAATGGGAATATCTTCCCCCGTCTTCGGGTTACGGCCCGGACGTTGGTTTTTGTCTCGCAAATCAAAATTGCCAAAGCCGGAGAGTTTTACCTGCTCACCATTTTCCAGAGCACGACGGATCTCTTCGAAAAATAGCTCTACCAGCTCTTTGGCATCCCGTTTGCTAAGCCCAAGCTTATCAAACAGATATTCTGACATTTCAGCTTTTGTAAGCGCCATAGGTTCAATCCCTCAATGATGCCTGGAATCGCTCTTTTAATGCCTCTACACATTTGGCGACGGTAGCGGCAATCTCCTCTTCTTCGAGTGTACGGCTGGTATCCTGAAGGATAAGGCTAATAGCGAGGCTCTTGAAACCTTCTGCTACGCCCTTGCCGCGGTACACGTCAAATAAGTTTACGCCAACTACCTGATTTACGCCAACTTTCTTACATTCGGCCAAAATATCTGCTGCGGGAACGTTTTCTGCGACCACAACTGCGATATCGCGGCGGTTCGCCGGGAAGCGCGATACATCCTGCGCCTGAGGAATGACGCGGTCTGCAACGGAATTCCACTCCAGCTCGAACACAATGGTACGACCATTCAGATCCAGCTTACGCTCCAGTTCCGGGTGTACAACACCAATGAAACCAACGCGTTTGCCGTCTAAATAAATGGCCGCACTCTGGCCCGGATGCAGGGCTGGAATAGCTTCAGCGCAGAATTCAATTTCAGACAGTTTACCGGTCAGATCCAGAATCGCTTCCAGATCGCCCTTCATATCGTAGAAATCAACCGTGCCTTTTGCCAGATCCCAGTGCTCTTCGTAGCGGTTGCCGCTGATAGCACCGGCCAGCATGAGATCCTGACGGATGCCTAAATTCGCCTGAGTATCCGGTACAAAGCGCAAACCGCTTTCGAAAATGCGCACGCGGTTCTGCTGACGGTTCTGGTTGTAGACGATGGTGCCCAGCAGGCCCGTCCACAGAGACAGACGCATCGCAGACATTTCGCTGGAGATTGGGCTTGGCAGGATCAACGCCTCCTGGCCCGGGTGGATCAGCTGCTGCAGCTTAGGATCGACGAAGCTATAGGTGATCACTTCCTGATAGCCTTTGTCGTTGAGCATGGTTTTCACGCGCTTAAGGGACAGGTCGGCTTCACGGTGGGTGCCCATCACCAGACCTGCCTGCACAGGCTCGTCTGGAATGTTGTTGTAGCCGTACACGCGTGCCACTTCTTCCACCAGATCTTCTTCGATCTCCATGTCGAAACGCCAGGATGGCGCAACGGCCTTCCACTCGTCCTGGCCTTCGGTCACTTCGCAGCCCAGACGGCGCAGAATGTCTGTCACTTGTGCATCGGCAACGTGATGACCAATCAGGCGATCCAGCTTGCTGCGGCGCAGGGTAATGGTAGCGCGCTTAGGCAGCGTGGCTTCGTTGGTCACGTCGATAACCGGGCCGGCTTCGCCGCCGCAGATGTCGATCAGCAGGCGCGTTGCGCGCTCCATTGCCTTGTACTGCAGCGCCGGGTCAACGCCGCGCTCGTAGCGGTGGGATGCGTCGGTGTGCAGGCCGTGACGACGCGCGCGGCCGGTGATGGAGAGCGGGCTGAAGAACGCGCATTCCAGCAGGACGTTTTGCGTTTCATCGTTCACGCCAGAGTGTTCGCCACCGAAGATGCCGCCCATTGCCAACGCTTTGCCGTGGTCGGCGATCACCAGCGTGTCGGCGTTCAGCTTCGCTTCGCTGCCGTCCAGCAGAACCAGGGTTTCGCCCTCTTTCGCCATGCGCACAACGATGCCGCCGTCGATACGATCTTTATCGAACGCGTGCATTGGCTGGCCCAGCTCGAGAAGGACGTAGTTGGTCACGTCAACCACGGCATCGATAGAGCGGATACCGCAGCGGCGCAGCTTCTCTTTCATCCACAGCGGCGTTGGCGCCTTAACGTTAATACCTTTCACCACGCGGCCCAGGTAGCGCGGGCAAGCGTCAGCGGCGTCCACCTGGATTGGCAGCGTGTCGCTGATGGTAGCGGCAACCGGGGCAATCTCCGGCGCGTTCAGTTCGGTCTGGTTCAGCACGGCCACGTCGCGCGCCACGCCGATGATACCCAGGCAGTCGGCGCGGTTTGGCGTCACGCTGATTTCGATGGTGTTGTCATCAAGCTTCAGGTATTCGCGAATATCGGTCCCGATTGGTGCATCCAGCGGCAGCTCAATGATGCCGTTGTGGTCGTCGGAAATACCCAGCTCGGAGAAGGAGCACAGCATGCCCTCAGACGGCTCGCCGCGCAGCTTCGCCGCTTTAATTTTGAAATCGCCCGGCAGCACTGCACCGACGGTCGCCACGGCTACCTTCAGCCCCTGACGGCAGTTTGGCGCGCCGCAGACGATGTCCAGCAGGCGGTCGCCGCCCACGTTCACTTTTGTTACGCGCAGTTTGTCGGCGTTCGGGTGCTGACCGCACTCAACCACTTCGCCTACAACTACGCCGGTGAAAGCACCGGAAACCGGCTCAACGCCATCAACTTCCAGACCCGCCATGGTGATCTGGTTGGAAAGCGCGTCGCTGTCCAGCGTGGTGTTCACCCATTCGCGTAACCACAGTTCACTGAATTTCATTGTTCTGTCCTGCCCTTATTTAAACTGTTTGAGGAAACGCAGATCGTTTTCGAAGAAAGCGCGTAAATCGGTGACGCCGTAGCGCAGCATGGTCAGACGCTCCATGCCCATACCGAAGGCAAAGCCGGAGTAAACTTCCGGATCGATACCCACGTTGCGCAGCACGTTTGGATGCACCATGCCGCAGCCCAGCACTTCCAGCCATTTGCCGTTTTTACCCATCACGTCAACTTCTGCAGACGGTTCGGTGAACGGGAAGTAGGATGGACGGAAACGAACCTGCAGATCTTCCTCAAAGAAGTTGTTCAGGAAGTCGTGCAGCGTGCCCTTCAGGTTGGTAAAGCTGATGTTTTTGTCAACAATCAGGCCTTCCATCTGGTGGAACATTGGGGTGTGCGTCTGGTCGTAGTCGTTACGATACACGCGGCCCGGTGCGATAATGCGGATTGGCGGTTCCTGATCCTTCATCGTGCGGATCTGAACGCCGGAGGTCTGGGTACGCAGCAGACGCGTAGCGTCGAACCAGAAAGTGTCGTGGTCAGCGCGTGCCGGGTGATGGCCAGGAATGTTCAGGGCATCGAAGTTATGATAGTCATCTTCGATTTCCGGGCCGGTCGCCACGGTAAAGCCGAGCTCACCGAAGAAACTTTCGATGCGGTCAATGGTGCGGGTAACCGGGTGCAGGCCGCCGTTCTCAATACGACGACCCGGCAGAGAAACGTCAATCGTTTCCTGTGCCAGACGGGCATTCAGCACCGCGCTTTCGAGCTCGGCCTTACGCGCGTTCAGCGCCTGCTGTACCTGCTCTTTGGCTTCGTTAATTACCGCGCCCGCTGCCGGGCGTTCTTCTGGCGGCAGCTCACGCAGGGTAGTCATTTGAAGGGTCAGGTGCCCTTTCTTGCCCAGATATTCGACGCGGACATTGTCTAACGCGGCAACATCTGAGGCCTGGTTAATGGCGGCCGTTGCACTGGCAACCAGCTCTGCGAGATGTGACATGGTTTTCCTCATTATGTCGGTGCAGACACCGATTTGGTGGACTTATTCTCTCGAATTTAGACACAAAAAAAGCCTCCATCGGGAGGCTTAATTGGCGCTGTTTTTCGTTTCATCTTTCACGCGCTAGCCTCCTGAATTCAGGTGCTAAAGTAAAAGAAGAAGCGGAAAATAGCAGCAGTCATGCTTGCGTTACCTTGTGTGGTAAAAACCGTTAAGACCTTATTGAAAAGCCTGGACGGGTAAATGTCAATCTTATGATAGCGTTAAATGAAAAGAGGAGGCAAAGCCCCCTCTTTCAACTGGCTTATGCCAGTGCTGCTTTCGCTTTTTCGACCAGAGCGGTGAACGCTACTTTGTCGAATACTGCGATGTCAGCCAGGATCTTACGGTCGATTTCAACAGAGGCTTTTTTCAGGCCGTTGATGAATTTGCTGTAAGAAATACCGTTCTGACGTGCTGCTGCGTTGATACGCGCAATCCACAGTTGACGGAACTGACGCTTACGTTGACGACGGTCACGGTAAGCATACTGACCTGCTTTGATAACAGCCTGGAAGGCAACGCGGTAAACGCGTGAACGCGCACCGTAGTAGCCTTTAGCTTGTTTCAAAATTTTCTTGTGACGTGCACGTGCAATTACACCACGTTTTACGCGAGCCATATGTGCTCTCCTGTATCTATATTCTTAGTAAAAAAATTAAACGTTAACGGCTTATGCGTACGGCAGGCACGCGATAACCAGACCCAGATCGCCTTTAGAAACGAGGCCTTTTGGACGCAGGTGACGTTTACGCTTAGTAGATTTTTTGGTCAGAATATGACGCAGGTTTGCGTGCTTACGCTTAAATCCACCACCACCGGTTTTTTTGAAGCGCTTAGCAGCACCGCGTACGGTCTTAATTTTTGGCATCTTAATAACTTCCACTTCGCATTGTTAAATAAACGAAACATAGGCGAACAAAACCTATGAAACCCGAAGGCTCCACAGATTTTGCTGCTTGAAGGCCTTACTGTTTCTTCTTAGGAGCGAGCACCATGATCATCTGGCGGCCTTCGATCTTCGTAGGGAAGGATTCGACTACTGCCAGTTCACTCAGATCGTCACGGACGCGGTTAAGCACTTCCATACCGATCTGTTGGTGGGCCATCTCACGACCGCGGAAACGCAGTGTGATCTTGGCCTTATCGCCATCTTCCAGAAAGCGAATCAGGCTGCGGAGTTTTACCTGATAATCGCCATCGTCGGTACCAGGACGGAATTTGATTTCCTTAACCTGGATAACTTTTTGCTTCTTCTTCTGTTCCTTAGAAGACTTACTCTTTTCATAAAGGAACTTGCCGTAGTCCATGATACGACAAACTGGCGGTTCGGCGTTAGGGCTGATTTCAACTAAATCTACTCCAGCTTCTTCAGCTTTTTCGATCGCTTCTCTCAGACTCACAATCCCCAGTGGTTCGCCTTCCAGATCTGTTAAGCGAACTTCCTGGGCGCGAATCTCGCCATTGATACGATTCGGACGTGCCGTTTGAACTCGTTTTCCGCCTTTAATACCTTATTCCTCCAGTTGTTGAAGACTGCGGCTGCGAATCTCTTGTTGCAGCTTCTCAATCACTTCACTTACGTCCAGGCTCCCCAGGTCTTTACCACGGCGGGTGCGAACGGCAACTTTGCCTGCTTCCACCTCTTTATCACCACAGACCAACATATACGGGACACGACGTAAAGTGTGCTCGCGGATTTTAAAGCCAATCTTCTCATTTCTCAAGTCTGCTTTTACGCGAATGCCCGCATTTTGTAGTTTCTGCGTCAATTCTTTAACGTAATCCGCCTGAGAATCGGTAATGTTCATCACCACGACCTGCACTGGCGCAAGCCAGCTTGGGAAGAAGCCAGCGAACTCTTCGGTCAGGATGCCGATGAAGCGCTCCAGAGAACCGAGAATCGCACGGTGAATCATAACCGGTACCTGACGCTCGTTGTCTTCGCCAACATAAGAGGCGCTTAAACGCTGCGGCAGGGAGAAGTCCAGCTGTACAGTACCGCACTGCCATGCGCGATCGAGGCAGTCATACAGGGTAAATTCAATTTTCGGACCGTAGAATGCGCCCTCGCCCAGCTGATATTCGAACGGAATGCCGTTCTCTTCCAGCGCCACGGCGAGATCCGCTTCTGCGCGATCCCAGGTCTCATCGCTACCGATACGTTTTTCCGGACGCGTTGAGAGTTTGACAACGATCTTCTCGAAGCCAAAGGTGCTGTACATATCGTAGACCATACGAATACAGGCGTTAACTTCATCACGTACCTGATCTTCAGTACAGAAGATATGCGCATCATCCTGAGTAAAGCCACGAACGCGCATCAGACCGTGCAGCGCACCTGATGGCTCGTTACGGTGGCAGCTACCGAACTCCGCCATACGCAGCGGCAGGTCGCGGTAGGATTTCAGACCCTGGTTGAAGATCTGAACGTGGCCCGGGCAGTTCATTGGCTTGATGCAGTATTCACGGTTCTCGGACGAGGTGGTGAACATCGCATCTTTGTAGTTGTCCCAGTGGCCGGTTTTTTCCCACAGCACACGGTCCATCATGAACGGGCCTTTCACTTCCTGATACTGGTACTCTTTCAGCTTGGAGCGTACGAAGGTTTCCAGTTCACGGAAGATGGTCCAGCCGTCGTTATGCCAGAACACCATACCCGGCGCTTCTTCCTGCATGTGGTACAGGTCAAGCTGTTTACCGATTTTACGGTGGTCACGCTTCGCCGCCTCTTCCAGGCGCTGCAGGTAAGCATTCAGGGCTTTCTTATCAGCCCATGCGGTACCATAGATACGCTGCAACATCTTGTTGTTGCTGTCGCCACGCCAGTAGGCGCCCGCGATCTTCATCAGCTTGAAGTGATGACAGAAGCGCATGTTCGGCACGTGCGGCCCACGGCACATGTCGACGTATTCTTCATGATGGTACAAGCCTGGCTTGTCATCATGGGAAATGTTTTCGTCAAGAATAGAGACTTTATAGCTCTCGCCGCGCTTCACGAAGGTTTCACGCGCTTCGTGCCAGCTGACTTTCTTCTTGATGACGTCATAGTTGGTTTCGGCGAGCTCGTGCATACGTTTTTCGAGCGCGTCGATATCTTCCTGGGTCAGGGTATGGTCGAGATCGACGTCGTAGTAGAAACCGTTGTCGATAACCGGGCCGATCGCCATTTTGGTGTTTGGCCACAGCTGCTTGATAGCATGACCTAACAGGTGCGCACAGGAGTGACGAATGATCTCAAGACCGTCTTCGTCCTTCGCGGTGACGATCGCGAGCGTTGCGTCGCTTTCAATCAGATCGGACGCATCAACCAGTTCGCCGTTTACACGGCCAGCGATGGTCGCTTTCGCGAGTCCAGGACCGATATCCAGGGCAACATCCATTGGGCTTACAGCGTGGTCGAAATGGCGCTGGCTGCCATCAGGAAGAGTAATAACAGGCATTTTATATCCTTATTTGCAGTGATGCCCCACACATAAGAGCATATACAAAGAAAATAATCGTGATTAAACAGTAGATTACGACACCATCTGACCAACAATCGTCAAATTGGCTCGTCATCCTTCACCCACCGAAATCAGACAAAGGCGCATTTACGGCAAGCCTTGCAATGTTAACACTAACAAAAGGGAGAATGCACCCTCTGCGACCAGAATGATGTATTGGCACTTTTGTATGAATTTTCAGAGACGCAACTCCCCTGTGCTCGCATTCATCCGATGCTGGGCTACCCTTGAACAGGTCCTTAAACCCAAAGGTGCATACCATGAACGTATCCAGCCGCACGGTCGTGATCTTGAACATATTTTCAGCCACCGGTTTATTGCTGATCCTTGCCGAAAGGTTCCACTGGTTCTGACCTGAACCGCATTGTGGCATAACCCGATCTTTCTGAGAGGGGCATAACATCGCCCTTTTTGATAAACTGTCTGTATCAACTGACAAGGATTAGGTTATGCCAACAAAACGATTTGCCGTTAAACACTGGAAAATGGTATTGGTGCTGATTGCTATCTGTGGCGCAATGCTGCTGTTGCGGTGGGCTGCAATGATTTGGGGTTAAACGGCGAGATGTATTAAACCATGACCTTTTGCCTGTAAATAATATACGGGCTAAAAAACGTTAAATATCTTTGCATCCCTACGACCGAAAAAACCGGTACATCAAAATCCGGTTTTATGACGGTTGGTTGAGTGACTCAATCACAACGCGATAATAAACCTGTCAGGACCATTCCCCAGCCACCAGCTTATGGACATCGAAGGCATCATTCATTGACTGTCCGGTTGACTGCGAGCCCGGCGCAATATTTGATCCAGCCTCAACGTCTGAGGCGTGGGTAATGCCGGTTTGAGCGGTAGTGTTACTGGCAGGTTGTGTCGCTTCGTCAGCAGCAAAAACGCCAAAAGAAAGTGCGGAAAGCACCATTGCTGCTGCAGCTGTTTTGATTGTTTTCATCATCGTTATTCTCTTACTGAATTAATGCAGAACGACTTAAGGCGAAATTATGCCTGTGTTAAGAGTGTAGATCCAGATCACATTTTTGCCCAGCCGGTTTATTTATCAATTTGTGTGAAATAACGTATTTGTGTATCGCGAAGGGGAATTATGAAGAAATTAAGGAGATAGGATTGGACCATTTAATTTAAAACAGTGTTCACTTAAAAATAGCACAGTTCCGGAAAATAAAAAACGGGCCGATATTATTATCGGCCCGCCAGCATTACATTTTATACCCTAAGGAAATCGTGGTTCTGCGGTCGGTATGATCCGGCGCAGTCTCTGGCGGTGAGGAGTTCCAGGTCACGTTATACGCCACTTTCAAACCAAAGTGTTCATTGATAGCCACGTTAAGCGCCGTTTCGGAGTTAAGCGTTGTATCGTCGGCGCCAAACACGGAAACGCCCTGCGTGAATTTGGTGTTATCGGTCATCTGCCAGGCGTAAGTACCGGAGGCATAGCCGAGCGCCTGCGTTTTAGTGTCGCCGTTGGTGAACTCGTCATAACGAACGCCCGGACCGAATTCAAAACGGAAGCTGTGAACAGGTCCGTTCAGGAATTGACGACCGTAACCGGCGGTGAAGACATCGCGCTCACGATAGCCGTTGTAACGATCGGTAAGCCAGCTGGCCTGACCAAACAGGTAGTCATAATCCGTCATGTTGTAACGGCTACGTCCGCCTACTGCATATTTCTCTGAAGAACGTTCGTCGTTAGCGGAGGTGTTGCTGGCATTCCCCCACAGTGACCAGGCGGTAGTGTTTCCGTACCAGGTCAGCGTGGTGTCTGCGGTCAGGGAAGAGCTTTTCGTATTACCGGATTGTGCCAGGTAGCCTGCGTTAAGGTTACCTTCAAACGGTTTTTGCGCGGCGCTTGGATCGTCCATGACAGTAAAAACGGAATCATCGGCGGTTGCGTTCAGTGACGCAAACACACCACCCGCCAGCATCAGTGCAGCAGGAACTGTCTTCAAAAGCTTCATTTTATTAAGGAGTCCATACAACAAAAAAAGAGACCATCACGGTCTCGGAAACTTTCTTGAGGATCAATGACAAGGCGTCCAGAGAAAGGTAACAAATTATAAAAAGGCGCTAATAACATAGCAATGATTTCTTATTTCATTTTTTGAATAAGAACGATCCCAAAACGACTTTTATTTTATATGAAGCACATCGATTCTTTGTCAGTATTCATATTTAAAATCATACTGTTATTTACATTGCCTTCCTGCCAATCGGTGCCAGACTTAAAGCAACCCATGCTAAAAGGAGGTAATGATGGTTCCTATCTATACCCTAACGCTCTCTCCTTCACTCGATTCCGCGACCCAGACGCCCCAGATTTACCCGGAAGGTAAACTGCGGTGCAGCGCCCCGGTGTTTGAACCCGGCGGCGGGGGTATCAACGTAGCGCGAGCCATTACCCACCTGGGTGGCAAAGCGACGGCCATCTTCCCGGCAGGCGGCGCAACCGGTGAGCACCTGGTGTCTCTTCTGATTGACGAGCAGGTCGCGGTGCAGACGGTCGATGCCCAGGACTGGACGCGACAAAACCTGCACGTCCACGTAGGGTCCAGCGGCGAGCAGTACCGCTTTGTCATGCCCGGGGCAAAACTGAGCGACGATGAATTTCGCCAGCTGGAAGAGAAAGTCCTGACAATCGAAAGCGGTGCAATTCTTGTGATAAGCGGCAGCCTGCCGCCCGGCGTAAGCACGGAAAAATTGACCGCGCTGATACGGGCAGTGCAGCAGCGCGGCATCCGCTGCATTATCGACAGCTCCGGCGAAGCGCTCCATGCCGCCCTGGCACCGGGCAATCTTGAGCTGGTAAAACCTAACCAGAAAGAGCTGAGCGCGTTAGTCAACCGGGAACTCACCCAGCCTGATGACGTGCGTACCGCCGCCCAGGAGCTGGTGCGCAGCGGCAAGGCGCATCGCGTGGTGGTCTCTCTTGGTCCGCAGGGGGCGCTGGCGGTGGATGCCACCGATTCGGTTCAGGTGGTTCCCCCACCGATGAAAAGCCAAAGTACCGTGGGTGCAGGTGACAGTATGGTTGGCGCAATGGCGCTTAAGCTGGCGCAGGGCGCGTCGCTGCTTGAAATGGCGCGCTACGGCGTAGCGGCAGGCAGCGCGGCAACCATCAATCAGGGAACTCGACTGTGTTCACTCGCAGACACGCGTAAAATTGTCGATTATCTCTCCCGCAGCTAATGCCCTCTCCCCTTCTCAAGGAAGGGGAATTACCCTTCATGGTCGCCAAACGCAAACTATCGACTATGCTAAGAAAACTTTCATGATAACAACGAGGTGAATTATGAGCAGTGGTGACCTCACCCGCTACGTCGTAACCGTCAGCATTCATGAAGCGTCGTTGACCGAGCTCAATGAGCTGAATAACGCCTTTACCCGGGCAAATTTCCTGCTCACGCTCACTGACGATGACGGCCATATCCACGATCTGGGAACCATGACCTTTGGCCTGATTAGCGCCATCAGTAAAGAAGAAGTTCGCGCTCTTGCAGCCAGCCTGGTTGAAGGCGTGACCGACAAGCGTAGTGAAATCGATATAGACACCTGGGAAAGCTGGCAGAAAAAAGAACAATAAGTGCCCTGCATGAATTAAAACCGCTCAGGTGTGCGTTAGTTCGTATTTTTTTACCGCAATTATGCGCTAACTTTATGATCTGGCAGACAACATGGGAGAGATATCATGTGGCAGGCTATCAGTCATCTTTTAAGTGAGCAGCTGGGCGAAGGTGAAATTGAACTGCGTAACGAACTGCCAGGCGGAGAAATCCACGCCGCGTGGCATTTACGCTACGCTGGTCGCGATCTTTTCGTTAAATGCGATGAACGGGAATTACTACCCATCTTCACCGCCGAAGCCGACCAGCTGGAATTGCTGTCACGCAGCAAAACGGTCACCGTGCCCGAGGTTTGGGCAGTGGGTACCGATCGGGACTACAGCTTTCTGGTCATGGAATACCTACCCGCCCGTCCTCTGGATGCCCATAACGCGTTTATTCTCGGGCAGCAGCTCGCGCATTTGCACCAGTGGAGCGATCAGCCACAGTTTGGTTTAGATTTCGATAACGATCTGTCGACTACTCCGCAGCCCAATACCTGGCAGCGCCGCTGGTCGACGTTTTTCTCTGAACAACGTATTGGCTGGCAGCTGGAGCTGGCTGCCGAGAAAGGCCTGCAGTTTGGCAATATCGATGCGATTGTTGAACATGTTCAGCGGCGTCTAAGCTCGCATCAGCCTCAGCCTTCGCTGCTGCACGGCGACCTATGGTCCGACAACTGCGCGCTGGGGCCAAACGGCCCTTACATCTTTGACCCGGCCTGTTACTGGGGCGACAGAGAATGCGATCTTGCGATGCTGCCCCTGCACCCTGAACAGCTGCCGCAGATTTACGACGGCTATCAGTCGGTCTCACCCCTGCCGGCGGATTTCCTTGAACGCCAGCCGTTGTATCAGCTCTACACGCTGATTAACCGGGCCATCCTGTTTGGCGGCAATCATCTGGTCCAGGCTCAACGCGCGCTCGATCGCATTCTTGCGGCGTAACGGCGAAACGGGTGGCGGCTTGTCACCCGTTTCTCATCACAGAAAACCCAGCAGTGAAAAGAAGAAATATCCGGCGACAATGATGATAATCGGCAGGATATACAGCGGGAATATCTGCAGGAAAATGGTATGGCGAGGAACCACAATGCGGGATTCAATCTGCTCCCGGGTCAACCCTTCCGCCCCTTTGGCCTTCTCAAGAATCAGCTGATCCTCAACCCCCTCGCGCAGGAAGCGCGTCTGGCGGCTCATGCGCGCCCCGGACGCCTGCAGCGCCATCGCAATAAAGATCAGCGCATAAATCACCCAAAAGCCAATATTCATCTGCTGATGGAAGTCCGGCGTGGGTGAGTTGAACCAGAAAAAATTCAGGAAGGGTGTGTTAAAACGCATCATCTCGATCATGACATGTGCAAAATCAAGCATTACCGCATTGATACCCGGCTGCTTTTCGCTGTGATCGTACATAAATTTGAGCACAGAAATCAGCGTAGAAATGATGGCTGGAATAAAAATCACCCAACCGGCAATACGTTTCAAGACTGCAATGCGTCCAGCTTGTTGATACGTCATCAGTTCCCCTTCGAATAGACGCGTTATTTGTGCCTAAGTCTACCTGCTGCTCATGATTTTCGCCCGATCTTTGAAGACAATATGCTAAATTGCAGTCAGTGCTTAGCACTTATCGTCTGTCGTACACCTTAGATAAGGAGACGTTGTGATGTCGACACCGCGCCAGATACTTGCCGCTATTTTTGACATGGATGGATTGCTGATCGATTCCGAACCGCTATGGGATCGCGCCGAACTGGACGTCATGGCCAGCCTGGGCGTGGATATCAGCCGCCGTAATGAGCTTCCGGATACGCTTGGCCTGCGTATCGATATGGTCGTAGAGCTGTGGTATGCCCACCAGCCCTGGGTCGGCCCGGACCGCGATGAAGTGACCGCGCGTATTATCAACCGCGCCATTTCACTGGTTGAAGAGAACAAGCCGCTGCTGCCCGGCGTACGCGAGGCTATCGCCCTGTGTAAAGCGCAAGGCTTAAAAGTCGGGCTCGCCTCCGCCTCACCGCTGCATATGCTGGAAAAAGTGCTGACCATGTTCGATCTGCGCGAGAGCTTCGACGCGCTGGCCTCGGCGGAAAAGCTGCCGTACAGCAAGCCGCACCCGCAGGTTTATATGGACTGCGCGGCCAGGCTGGGTCTCGATCCGCTCACCTGCGTGGCGCTGGAAGATTCCGTTAACGGCATGGTGGCCTCTAAGGCCGCACGCATGCGCTCCATTGTTGTCCCTGCCGAAGAGGGTCGTGACGATCCCCGTTTCGCGCTGGCGGACGTGAAGCTGACGTCACTGTCTGCCCTGACGGCAGAGCATCTTCGCGGCGAATAATCTTCCCCTCAGGCAGCCTCCCGCTGCCTGGCTTTAAAAATAAAACATCATTTCAATTTATTTGCTTTTATGAAGTTCGCCTCCTATCCTTAGCGTCAGAATGACAATAACCCTACTTCTGAGGCGCGTATGATACTGGATGCTTTCACTCTTTCAGGAAAAGTGGCCGTCGTTACCGGCTGTGATACCGGACTGGGGCAAGGAATGGCCGTGGCGCTGGCACAGGCCGGGTGCGATATCGTTGGCGTAAACCGCAAGGTGCCTGAAGAAACGGCGCGCCGCGTCACCGCGCTCGGAAGGCGATTTATGGCGATTCGCGCCGATCTCGGTCTGCAGGATAGCCTTCAGAGCGTCGTGGACAGCGCTGTTGCCGAAATGGGCCGTATTGATATTCTGGTGAATAACGCCGGAACCATCCGTCGGGAGGATGCTCTGACGTTCAGCGAAAAAGACTGGGATGACGTCGTTAACCTGAACCTCAAGTCGGTCTTTTTTCTTTCGCAGGCGGTAGCGAAACAGTTTATTCGTCAGGGTCGGGGCGGCAAAATTATCAATATTGCCTCAATGCTCTCTTTTCAGGGCGGCATCCGCGTGCCCTCTTACACGGCGTCCAAAAGCGGCGTTTTGGGCATCACCCGCCTGCTGGCAAACGAGTGGGCGACGCACGGCATCAACGTCAATGCCATCGCGCCGGGTTACATGGCGACAAATAATACCCAGCAGCTGCGCGATGACGAGCAGCGCAGCCAGGAGATCCTTGACCGTATTCCCGCCGGGCGCTGGGGTCTGCCGGAAGATTTGCAGGGTCCGATTGTATTTTTGGCCTCTCAGGCGTCGGACTATGTCAATGGTCATACGCTCGCCGTAGACGGCGGCTGGCTGGCGCGCTAGCGCCGCGCTGTGACAAAGAGTTACACCGTCACCTCTTCCGTGCACTGTATAAAAACCCTATACTGTATGAATCGACAGTTTTGTGGGTTTAATCATGACGGCGGAAGGTCACCTGCTTTTTTCCATTGCCTGTGCAGTGTTTGCTAAAAACGCTGAGCTGACCCCTGTGCTGGCGCAGGGGGATTGGTGGCATATTGTCCCCTCCGCCGTACTGACCTGCCTGCTTCCCGATATCGATCACCCCAAGTCGTTTCTGGGGCAGCGGCTGAAGTGGATATCTAAACCTATCGCACGGGCGTTTGGGCATCGCGGATTTACCCATAGCCTGCTGGCCGTCTTTGGCCTGCTCACGCTTTTCTATTTGAAAGTGCCTGAAAGCTGGATAGTCCCGGCCGATGCCATTCAGGGAATGGTGCTCGGCTATTTGAGCCATATCCTGGCCGATATGCTGACGCCTGCGGGCGTGCCGCTGCTGTGGCCCTGCCGCTGGCGCTTTCGCTTCCCTATTCTTGCCCCGCAAAAAGGCAACCAGCTGGAGCGCGTATTGTGTATGGCGCTTTTCGCCTATGCCGTCTGGATGCCGCAGACATTGCCCGAAAACAGTGCAGTGCGCTGGTCATCGCAGATGATAAATTCGCTGCAGTTTCAGTTTAATCGTTTTATTAATCACCAGATTGAGCAGTAAACCGACAAAATCATTCCGTTTGTCATAAACCATTCCATTTGGATATAAGCGCGACATCACACTTCTGCTAATCTTGCGCCAACAGGATCGGTAAAAACCGACCGTATAATAAATCAGGAGAACGGGGATGAATTTTCCACTCATCGCGAACATTGTCGTGTTCGTCGTATTGCTATTGCTTCTCGCGCAGGCGCGCCACAAACAGTGGAGCCTGGCGAAAAAAGTACTCGTCGGTCTGGGAATGGGTGTTGTATTTGGTCTGGCATTGCAGGCTATTTACGGCTCAGATAACCCGGTCCTGAAAGACTCTATTCAGTGGTTTAATATCGTCGGTAACGGCTATGTTCAGCTTCTGCAGATGATCGTTATGCCGCTGGTGTTTGCCTCTATTCTGAGCGCCGTCGCCCGTCTGCATAATGCGACCCAGCTGGGTAAAATCAGCTTCCTGACCATCGGGACCCTGCTGTTCACCACGCTGATTGCGGCGCTGGTGGGCGTGCTGGTAACCAACCTGTTTGGCCTGACCGCCGAAGGTCTGGTTCAGGGGACCGCTGAAACGGCGCGTCTCACCGCGATTCAGACCAACTACGTGGGTAAACTTGCTGACCTGACCGTTCCGCAGATGGTTCTGTCCTTCATTCCGAAGAATCCGTTTGCTGACCTGACCGGTGCAAGCCCAACCTCCATCATCAGCGTAGTGATCTTCGCGGCCTTCCTGGGCGTAGCCGCGCTGAAGCTGCTGAAAGACGACGCGCCGAAAGGTGAACGCGTTCTCACCGCTATCGATACCCTGCAGAGCTGGGTAATGAAGCTGGTCCGTCTGGTGATGCAGCTGACGCCATACGGCGTGCTGGCGCTGATGACCAAAGTGGTTGCCGGTTCTAACCTGCAGGACATCATTAAGCTGGGTAGCTTCGTGATTGCCTCTTACCTGGGCCTGGGCATTATGTTTGTGGTGCACGGTATCCTGCTGGGCGTGAACGGCGTGAGCCCGCTGAAATACTTCCGCAAGGTATGGCCGGTGCTGACCTTCGCGTTCACCAGCCGTTCCAGCGCAGCCTCCATTCCGCTGAACGTGGAAGCGCAGACCCGCCGCCTGGGCGTGCCGGAGTCTATCGCCAGCTTCTCTGCCTCCTTTGGTGCCACCATTGGTCAGAACGGCTGTGCGGGCCTCTATCCGGCGATGCTGGCGGTGATGGTTGCGCCAACCGTGGGGATTAACCCGCTCGATCCGGTCTGGATTGCAACGCTGGTGGGCATTGTGACCATCAGTTCCGCAGGCGTTGCGGGTGTTGGCGGTGGCGCGACCTTCGCTGCGCTGATTGTCCTGCCCGCTCTGGGCCTGCCGGTAACGCTGGTTGCGCTGCTGATCTCCGTTGAGCCGCTGATCGACATGGGGCGTACCGCGCTGAACGTGAGCGGTTCCATGACGGCCGGTACGCTGACCAGCCAGTGGCTGAAGCAGACCGACAAAGCCATTCTGGAAGGTGAAGACGATGCCGAGCTGGCGCATCGTTAATCACTGTTGAAATAAAAAAACCGCCTGAGTGAAGTGAACCCCGAAAGTTGGACATCCAACGATTAGGGGTTTTGCGTTTCAATGGGCAGAAAAAAATATTCATCTGAATTCAAGCAACAAGTTGTTCTCCACTATCTGAACAGTGGTGACGGTGCAAAGAAAACGGCCAGGCTGTTCGGCGTCGATCACGGAGCGGTCAGACGCTGGACTGAACACTGGAAAGTGAACGGGGTGAACGGTTTTTCCATTCCTACCAGAGCTTACTCTGCTGAGTTCAAAGAGTCTGTTGTGCTCTGGATGCAGCAACACAACAAGTCATCCCGGAAAGCTGCGGCGGAGTTTTGCATCGCAACCGCTTATACTGTCAGCAAGTGGGAGCGCCTTTACCGTGAAGGCGGTGTTATTGCCTTACAAGATAAACCCAGAGGGCGTCCGGTGAAGTCTGGTAAGAACGAAACGTCAGATAAAAAACTTAAAAATTCCCCTCCAGCGTTTCAGAGCGTTGAAGAAGAGCTTGAATACTTGAGGGCGGAAAATGCCTACCTAAAAAAGCTTCAGGCCTTGATTCGGGAAAAGCAGAAGACAAAGCAAAAATAATTACCGAATTGAGGCAAAACCATAACCTGAGGATGCTGCTTCATATAGCAGGATTGCCTCGCAGCACTTACTACTGGCACGTTAGGGCGGAGGACAGTGGAGAGCGCTATGAGGGCGAACAGCAAAGAATAGCCGCACTGTTTCATTATCATAAAGGACGATATGGTTACCGCCGCATTACCCTGGCGTTGCGCAATGAAGGCTACGGCATAAATCATAAAACAGTACGAAAACTGATGCGTAAGATGGGGCTGGCCTCATGCCTGAGAAGCAAGAAGTATCAGTCATACAAAGGTACCTACGGTAAAATCGCACCAAACATCCTGTCTCGTAATTTTAAGGCCAGCAGTCCAAACCAGAAATGGGTTACAGACGTGACCGAGTTCAACGTAAAAGGAACAAAGCTATATTTGTCACCAGTACTGGATCTGTATAACAGCGAGATAATAGCCTGGCATATGACGACGCATCCGGGAATGAACCTGGTCGACAACATGCTCAGCAAGGCCATACAGCGGCTAAAGCCAGATGAAAGACCGATACTGCACTCTGATCAGGGCTGGCAATATCAGATGGCACGGTATCAGGAAAAGCTTAAGGTTAAAGGTATAGAGCAAAGCATGTCGCGCAAAGGAAACTGTCAGGACAATGCAGTGATAGAAAACTTTTTTGGTCTGTTGAAGACAGAATGTTGGTACCACGAAGAGTATGAAAATACGGACCATCTACGAAAAGTAGTGGAAGAGTACATCCATTATTACAACAACGAACGAATCAAGCTAAAACTAAACGGCCTGAGTCCAGTACAATACCGAACTCAGGCTATGTCAGCCGCCAGTTAAGAAAGTGTCCAATATATGGGGTTCACTTCATGAGGCGGTTTTTTTATGGCTGTTATTCTTCGACTTCTTCATCCTGGCGGATCTGCGCCGCCCACCGCTGCGCGGATTCCGGCACCGTAAAGGTAGGCGAGCGGCGGAAGTGTTCGCCCATCAGTACAAAAGCCACGTATTTACCCCGTAGCTGCCAGACGTCGCGAAAACCATCCACTTTCAGGGCATGGTCAGGCGGCGCGGGCTCAACGCGGGGCACATAGCTAATAACCTGGCGGTTTTGTTGACGAAGAGGTTTCATAAGCGACTGGTTCACTAAAGCAAATTCTTGAAGCAGGAAAATTCTATGATAGCCGATCCTGCCCTCAAACGTCGCGCTCTGCATGCGTCGGATAGCTCCATTCGTTAAGCGTGTTATGTGAAAACTCTTAGTTAACGAGCCATCTCCCGACATTGTTCTATCCTTAATAGGGTTTTTAGCAATGAATCAAGGAGAATCGTGCAATGTCGAACAAAGATAAAACACATCAATCACCCATTCATGGCACTGAAGAATCGCAACCGGGAATGGACTCACTCGCTCCTGCTGACGGGTCTCATCAGCCATCACCGGGCCCATCCGCTCCTGGGGAACAACCTACCGCGCCGGGGAGCGTTAAATCACCCGATGCGGGGAACGAAAAGTTAAAATCTCTCGACCCTCACCGTAAAGGCGGAGAAGGCCATGCGCTGACCACCAATCAGGGGGTACGCATTGCCGATGACCAGAATTCACTGCGCGCCGGCACGCGCGGCCCCACCCTGCTGGAAGACTTTATCCTGCGGGAGAAAATCACCCATTTTGACCATGAGCGCATTCCGGAGCGTATCGTGCACGCCCGCGGTTCCGCCGCGCACGGCTACTTCCAGCCCTACAAAAGCCTGAAAGCGATCACCAAAGCCGATTTCCTTTCCGATCCGGATAAGGTCACGCCGGTATTCGTGCGCTTCTCTACCGTACAGGGCGGCGCGGGTTCCGCCGACACGGTGCGCGATATCCGTGGCTTCGCGACCAAGTTTTACACCGACGAGGGGATTTTCGATCTGGTGGGGAATAACACCCCGGTCTTCTTTATTCAGGATGCGCATAAATTCCCTGACTTTGTCCATGCGGTAAAACCGGAGCCTCACTGGGCCGTACCGCAGGGCCAAAGCGCGCACGACACCTTCTGGGACTACGTGTCGCTCCAGCCGGAAACGCTGCACAACGTGATGTGGGCGATGTCCGACCGCGGCATTCCGCGCAGCTACCGCACCATGGAGGGCTTTGGTATTCACACCTTCCGCCTGATTAACGCCGAGGGCAAAGCAACCTTCGTGCGCTTCCACTGGAAGCCGGTGGCGGGTAAAGCCTCGCTGGTATGGGATGAAGCCCAGAAGCTAACCGGGCGCGATCCGGACTTCCACCGCCGCGAGCTGTGGGAATCCATCGAAGCCGGGGATTTTCCTGAGTACGAGCTTGGGCTACAGCTGATCCCGGAGGAGGACGAGTTCAAGTTCGACTTCGATCTGCTCGATCCGACCAAACTCATTCCTGAGGAGCTGGTGCCGGTTCAGCTGGTCGGCAAAATGGTGCTCAACCGCAACCCGGATAACTTCTTTGCCGAGAACGAACAGGTCGCGTTCCATCCAGGCCACATCGTTCCCGGTCTGGACTTCACCAACGATCCGCTTTTGCAGGGCCGTCTGTTCTCCTACACCGATACGCAGATCAGCCGCCTCGGTGGACCAAACTTCCACGAAATCCCGATTAACCGCCCTACCTGCCCGTACCACAACTTCCAGCGCGACGGGATGCATCGTCAGGATATCGACACCAACCCGGCAAACTACGAGCCCAACTCAATCAATGACAACTGGCCTCGCGAGACGCCGCCTTCGCCGAAGCGCGGCGGATTTGAATCGTATCAGGAACGCGTTGAAGGCACCAAAATTCGCGAGCGCAGCCCGTCGTTTGATGAATATTACGCCCATCCTCGCCTCTTCTGGAACAGCCAGACCCCGATTGAACAACAGCACATCATCGGCGGCTTTAGCTTCGAGCTAAGCAAAGTGGTGCGGACCTATATCCGTGAGCGCGTTGTCGACCAGCTGGCGTATATCGATATCCAGCTTGCGCAGAGCGTTGCTGATAACCTCGGCATCACGCTGACCGACGAACAGCGCAATGCGGCCCCGCCGAAGGATGTTAACGGGCTGAAGAAGGACCCATCCCTGAGCCTGTACGCGGTTCCGGGCGGCTCAATTAAGGGCCGCGTGGTCGCGATCCTGCTGAACGATAAAACCCGCGCCAGCGACGTGCTGGGCATTATGCAGGCGCTGAAAACCCAGGGCGTGCACGCGAAGCTCCTTTATTCTCGCATGGGCGAAGTCACAGCTGACGATGGTTCGGTACTGCCTGTTGCCGCCACCTTTGCCGGAGCGCCATCGCTGACCGTGGATGCGGTGATTGTGCCGTGCGGGGATATCGACAGCCTGCTGAACAACGGTGACGCCGTCTATTATCTGCTGGAAGCCTATAAGCACCTGAAGCCTATTGCCCTGGCAGGCGACGCGCGACAGTTTAAGGCGCAGCTGAAGGTAGCCGATCAGGGTGAGGACGGTATTGTTGAAGGTGACAACGTTGACGATGCCTTTATGACGAAGCTGTTTGATTTACTCGCCGCGCACCGCGTGTGGTCGCGCAGCAGTAAGATCGATCGGATACCGGCGTAAAATAATGCCCGGTGGCGGCTTCGCCTTACCGGGCCTACAAAATCTGCGGAAACGTAGGCCGGGTAAGGCGAAGCCGCCACCCGGCACCTCTTACAGATCCCCAAACGTCCCCAACCGATACCCGCGCTCGGCAATCGCATACTTGAGCGACGCCGACGTCAGCACCTCCAGCTCGGCCAGACGCGGCCAGCAGTAGGCACTTTTCCGCACGATGTTATCGACAAACGCCGGGTGCGCCATCACTTCGAGTGACGTTTCACCACGCGCGGCGGAATCATCAAGCACCTTCAGGAACAGCGCTTCGTCGATTTCGTCGCCGTAAAACGCGCTGCTGAACCCTTCGGTTGACTTCACCGCGCAGTCCGGCAGTCCGCGCACCTCAGGATCCACTCGCATCGCCACCCCTTTACGCTTTGCAAATTCCGCGACAATCGGGAAAATCGCCGGGATCATATGCACATGGTGATGGCTGTCGATATGCGTAGGCTCACGACCAAAAACATCCACGAAGCGGTTGAACTGACAGTCCAGCTCGCGGGCAATCTCGTCGAGCGGCAGCGCGTCCTGCTCTGCCTGTTCCCAAATCCATTTTCCCAGCTGGCCGTCGCGCGTCAGGCCGGGCATTGAGGAAAGCGGTGCACCAAGCGTGAGCACAAAGTGCATCCCCACGCCCAGCGCAGGCACTTCCTGGCTCAATTGCGCGGCATGTTCAATGGCTTCACCGTTAATCAGTGCCGTTGTTGACGTCACCACGCCCCGACGGCAGGCTTCAATGATGCCGTAGTTCTGCCCCTTCGACAGGCCAAAATCATCGGCATTTACGATCAGCAGGTTTTCCATCGCGCGTCCTCTTAATGCTGTTTGAACTTCAGCGTCTCAACCGTTGCGGCAAAATTCGGCAGCCACTTTTCGTGCGCCAGAATCATCTCGCTCGCCAGCCGTTCTGCATCACGATCGGAATGCACCAGCGGGCTGAGGTTCAGGGCGAGAAGCACGTCATTCAGCTCGCCGCTCAGCGCCGCGTTGCTTGCCGCCACTTCAAAGCCTTTGATGGTGTGGATCAGGCCCATCACTTTGTCATCAAAGTGCGTAATGCGCGGGTGCGGTTTTGCGCCATCGCGGCCCAGAATGCAGGTCATCTCAACGGCCCAGTCCGCCGGAATATTGTCGATGTGCCCGTGATGCGGCACGTTGACGTAGTGCTCGGCCTGCTTGTCGTTGTAAATAGCGTTAATCACTTCGCACGCCGCGTCCGAATAGTACGCCCCGCCGCGCTGCTCCAGCTCTTTTGGTTTGACGTTCAGGTTTGGATCTTTATACAAATCAAAGAGCTGTTTTTCAACCTTCTGCACCACCTGCGCGCGCGCGCCGCCCTTATAGTACTCGCCCATTTCAATCGCCAGCATCTCTTTCTGCTTGAAGTAGTAGAGCAGATACGAGCATGGCAGCAGGTTCAGGGAGCGGATCAGCCCTTCACTGAACGGCAGGTCAAAGATATTTTTCACCGACGCAGCGGTCAGGCGGCCAGACGCAACGCCGTCGAGCAGCTCGTCAAAGCGCGATTTACCGTTCACAATCACATCTTTGATAAATACCATGTGGTTGAGGCCGAACAGGTCGATGGAGAGTTCGTCGTTATCCTTCAGCTCCAGCACGTCGCGGATAAACATCTTCATGCCGATCGGAATATTGCATACCCCGATGAAGCGTTTAAAACCGGTATGACGGTAAACCGCCTCGGTGACCATCCCCGCCGGGTTGGTGAAGTTAATCACCCACGCGTTCGGGCAAATCTCCTCCACGTCCTTGATGATGTCAAAAATGACCGGAATGGTACGCAGACCTTTAAACAGGCCGCCCGCGCCGTTGGTTTCCTGGCCCAGATAGCCGTGGCTCAGCGGAATACGCTCGTCGAGTTCACGCGCCTTCAGCTGGCCAACGCGCAGCTGCGTGGTGACGAAATCGGCATCCTTCAGCGCCAGGCGGCGATCCAGCGTTTTGTGCACGGTTAACGGCACGCCGGCTTTTGCAACCATACGCTGGCAAAGATCGAAGATAATATTCAGCTTCTCCTGGCCTTCCTCCACGTCCACCAGCCATAGTTCGCTGACCGGCAATTCATGATAACGTTTCAGAAAACCTTCCAGTAATTCCGGGGTATAGCTGCTGCCGCCGCCAATGGTTACGACTTTTAATTTCTGTTGCATAAATATCTCCCTTAGCGTATCAGGTTAACCGCCTGCAAAGTGTAGCGTTCTCTTCCCGCTATTTGGGCAAGCAATTACGTCAATATTTGTGGCGGGTCATCCGCCGAAAGTTAATTAATTACCGTTAAATTCTTCCGGTAACTGCTCGGTGTGAATGAGGTAAATTTCTTAAAGGTCTTAATAAACAGGCTGGGGCTGCTGTAACCCGACTCGTAAGCAATATCCGTTACAGAGTAGTTCGTAATTTCCAGCTGTTTTTTAGCAAAGTTAATGCGGATCTCATTAATAATTTGCACAGGCGTTTTACGGTAATAGCGTTGAGTCGCGCGGGTGAGATATTCCTGTGATTTACCGGAGAGTGCCACCATATTTTCCAGCGCATTATCGCTGAACTGGCATTTGTCATGCATCATTTCAACGGTACCGCGCAGCCATTGAGGAATATCGTCGCTCACCTGCTGCTCTTCGCGATGATGGCGAAGGCGGTTCATCACGTAGAACGTCACGGTTTCAATAAATTCATCGAATTCATTATCGCGAAAGTTAAGCGAGGCAATCACCGTTTCGATCCAGGTCATAAACTCGTTTTTGACGCGATACACCTGAGACGCCACAAAGCAGAACGGTACCAGCGGCAGGTAGTGCTTCTCAAAGAAGCGTTTACTGACGCCAACGTTAAGAATGCGCGTGGCGCCAAATTCGTAAAAGCTCTGGTGATAGGACCCCATCGGCAGGAAGACAAAATCACCGCGCTCCAGCAGGACGCGCTTGCCGTTAATCTCCTGGTAGTAGCGGCCGGTCAGAACAATCGTGAACTCGTAGTAGTCATGCTGGTGCAGACCGCTGGCGCTCTCCGTCTTGTTGTAAATAACCACGTGAAAATTTTTGCCATTAAACAGCTGCTGCTCAAGTGCGGTTTTAATTTCCATCGTGCTGACCTCCTGCTGCTGAATCTGAGTTACTGCATTTTCTCGTGAAGCTCGATAAGCTCTGCCACCAGCTCGCGTGCCAGCATCGAGGTCATCAGGTGATCCTGGGCATGCACCAGCACCAGGCTAACCTTCATCTTCCCTTCCCCCTGGTCACCTTCAATCAGCTTAGTCTGTACCAGGTGCGCTTCGTTCAGCGCGGTGCGGGACTGATCCATCATGGTTTTCGCAGCGGCGAAATCGCCCTGCTTGGCCTGCTTCAGCGCGGCATAGGCCAAGCTGCGGGCCTGTCCGGAGTTGATGATAAGCCCCATCACCACCTCTTCCAGGTCGTTCTCTTCCGTCTCTTCTGCGACGATACTGTCCAAATCTAACATCTTTACGCTCCTTTTGGCCGGCGCGGGCTGCCCCGCGCCGTGCAATTTAGAATTTCAGTGCGAGGGCGATATCCTCTTCGCTCTCTTCTTCATCGATAACCGTTGCCGCTTTGTTCGCAATCGCCACGAACGGCATGTAGAGCAGCGTTGCAATCCCGAGGTTGAATATCGCCAGCAGGAAGGCGGCTACGCTACCGTTGGTGTTAAAGAACGCCCCCAGACCGGCCGGCATTGTCCAGGGTGCAATGTTAGTCACCGGCGGAATAATGCCCAGGTAGTACGCGGTCAGGGTAATCGCCGCCAGCAGCGGCTGAACCAGGATGAATGGAATGAACATGACCGGGTTCATGATGATTGGCAGACCAAACAGAATCGGTTCGTTAATCTGGAAGATACCCGACGGCAGCGCCAGCTTCGCCACCTGACGGTGGTCAGCGCGACGAGAAACAATAAAGACCGCGATGATCAGACCCAGCGTCGCCCCGGTACCGCCCAGGAAGATATAGGAGTCAAGCATCGGCTTCGCCCACACATGGAAGGTTTTACCGGCTGCCAGCGCCGCATCAACGGAGCCATACTGCTGGTAGAGCGCAACGTTTTCCAGTGCCCACGGGGTCATGATACCGCTGTCCAGCGCCGCCAGTGCCAGTGAACCATGCACGCCGAAGAACCACAGCAGGGAGGTAAAGATGACATACGCCCACCCGACCACGCCACCCATCGACGCCAGCGGCGTAGAGATGGAGTCCATGATGATCTGGTGGAAGTTAGTACCCCAGTGAGAGAGCGCCCAGGCAATAATCCCCATGATGGAAAGAATTATGAAGCCTGGAATCAACGCGGAAAATGAACGAGAAACGGACGCCGGTACGCTATCCGGCAGGCGGATAACCCAGTTGCGACGAATAATAAAGGTAAACATTTCAGCAACCACTAACCCGATAACAATACCAGAAATAATGTTTGCTCCACCCAACCAGTTGGCGCCGACAGCATACGCTTCACCGACGCTATAAGGCGTCACGGTCATAAAAGCGGCCACGGATAATAATCCCGCAGCCAGCGGGTCCACTTTACGTTCTTCTGCCAGCGCCATCCCGATAAAGAAAGGCGCCATCAGCGACATAATACCCAACGTTCCGTTGTATACATTGCCGCCGATGGCTTTAAGACCGTTAAGAGTTTCAATAGTGGAAGCGTCTAACCGAATTCCTAATGAATAAAAGAAGGAACCTTCACCAAAGCTCAGAAAAACGTTGTTAATTAAAACGAACATTGCCCCGGCCAGCGTTAACGGCATTAATTTAATAAAGCCGTTTTTGATGGCATTAACGTGAGGCTGCTTTCCTATTTTAACAGCAAAAGGAAGGAGTACCTTTTCAAGTGAAGCGATGACTTTACTCATAGGAAAATACCCTTAAAAGCCGCAACTCAGGTTACGGCGTATTGTGTGTGAAATAACTCTTTGACGGGAAAAATAAAAAATTAATTAGCAGCTTTTTTAATTGCTGCGACAGCAGCTTTCAATACACCTAAACCATCGATCTTGCCGTACAGCGCCGAGTCGATCACTTCGACCGGTTTATTCGGTAACAGACGTTGAATTTCTGGCAACATGTAAGCGATCTGCGGCCCCAACAATACGACATCGGCCGTCTGGCCCTTTTCGCCCGCCAGCGTCTCAGGAAACGCTTCAATCACCACAGGGACTTCATACTTTTCGGCCTGCGCACGCATCTTGGAAACCAACAGTGAGGTTGACATGCCCGCAGAACAGAACAGATAAATATGTTTCTTTTCCATAGTAACTTCCCTCTTGTATGACCACCCGCCGTCGCGCTATCACTCGACTTGCTATCCCGGCTGACGGGCAGTTTGCTTAACATTGTTTGTCGTTGAAGTGAGTATACGCAATGGTACAAGGAGGGGATAATTCTGAACAGACACAAATTGTCTCTCATTGACCTGGCTTGTTGACTACCTTCACATTTCGGGCAAATAATTCGCGCAAAGAAATAAGATTCAGGCAGGCATAAAAAAACCGGCGCTCGGGCCGGTTTTTTCATCTGCTCAGGCAAGCACGGTTACTGTGCCTTAGGTGCCTGTGGATCGGTATCGTACTCGGCACAGGTCTGGTAGCCGGAGTTGATCACGTGTCCCGTGTCATCCAGTGCCACAAAGTAAGTCTCTGCCTTACCATCACGTTGACCCAGGATATAGGTCTGGCAGGTGCCTTTGGCATGAATCATGGTCACTTCGGAAGAAGGTTTACCGGCAATCGCAGCAACCTGCGAACGGGTCATGCCTTTCTTGACGTCTTTAACCACTGGCTGTGTGAACTGATCCTTGGTGCGATCGTAAGCCGTACACCCTGCCAGCATAGTCAGTACCGCCGCTGCGCTTAAAATTCCTGCTACGTTCTTGTTCATATTCCGTCCTCTTGTTTATCAGCGTGTTATCTAAGCATGGGATAAAAAATACTATTGTTCAACTTTGCGAGTTCCGCCAGACGAATTTCGGAAAATTCTAATAAAACAACGATAAGCTGCTTTATTGGCGTAAATAAGCGCACACGAAACTGTGATCCTTGTCGTTTTCCCCCCAACGGGTTAGTTTTAAGAGATGACACGTTTTGTTTGATTCTGCATATGGAGGGCGTAATGGCTCTGCAACACGAGATTATTCAGGCGCTGGGCGCGAAGCCCGCGATAGACGCAAATGAAGAGATCCGCCGAAGCGTTGATTTTCTAAAATCCTACCTAAAAACAAATCCTTTCCTTAAGACGCTGGTGCTGGGCATCAGCGGCGGTCAGGATTCCACGCTGGCCGGCAAGCTTAGCCAGATGGCTATTACCGAATTACGTGACGAGACCGGCGACGCCGCGCTGCAGTTTATCGCCGTGCGCCTACCTTACGGCGTGCAGGCGGATGAACAGGATTGCCAGGACGCCATCGCCTTTATCCAGCCTGACCGCGTGCTTACCGTCAATATTAAAGGTGCGGTTCTGGCGAGCGAACAGGCCCTGCGCGAAGCCGGTATTGAACTGAGCGATTTCGTCCGTGGCAATGAAAAAGCGCGCGAGCGCATGAAGGCGCAGTACAGCATTGCCGGGATGACCAAGGGCGTGGTGGTGGGTACCGATCATGCAGCTGAGGCCCTCACCGGATTTTTCACCAAATATGGCGACGGTGGCACCGACATTAACCCCCTGTTCCGCCTGAATAAGCGCCAGGGGAAACAGCTTCTGGCGGCGCTGGGTTGCCCGGAGCATCTCTATAAGAAAGCGCCGACCGCCGATCTTGAAGACGATCGCCCTTCCCTGCCGGATGAAGCCGCGCTGGGCGTCACCTACGAGAATATCGATGATTATCTGGAAGGCAAACAGCTGGATGAGGGTACCGCCAAAATTATCGAAGGCTGGTATCTGAAAACCGAGCACAAGCGCCACACGCCCATTACGGTGTTTGACGATTTTTGGAAATAAACGCATCTCCACAAATTTATGCGAGCAGTGGACAATCCCCTCTCCCCTATGGGGAGAGGGTTAGGGTGAGGGGCAGCCGCCACCCGGCTCTTTTTTAACCAACGCACACCTGCTACACTGTATGCCTGAACAGTACATGGAGCACTATGTGAGCAGGCGTCAATCCGCCCCGCGTCTGGAGTTTGAAGCGGCGGCCATTTATGAATATCCCGAACATCTTCGCCCCTGGCTTGAAGCTCTGCCTAAGCAGCCTGGCGTCTACTTCTTTCACGGCGAGAGCGACACCATGCCGCTCTATATTGGCAAAAGCGTCAATATCCGCAGCCGGGTGTTATCCCACCTGCGAACCCCTGACGAAGCGGCCATGCTGCGCCAGTCCCGGCGAATCACCTGGATTCAGACCGCGGGCGAGCTGGGCGCGCTGCTGCTGGAAGCCCGGCTGATCAAAGAACAGCAGCCGCTGTTCAATAAGCGCTTACGCCGTAACCGCCAGCTCTGCTCGCTGCAGATTAACGCCGGTAAGCCTCAGGTGGTCTACGCGCGCGAAGTCGATTTTTCTCGTGAACCCAATCTGTACGGCCTGTTTGCCAACAAGCGCGCCGCGCTGCAGACGTTACAAACGCTGGCTGACGAATTACAGCTTTGCTATACCCTGCTGGGGCTTGAGGCCACAACGCGCGGACGCGCCTGTTTCCGCTCGGCGCTGAAGCGCTGCGCCGGAGCATGCTGCGGGAAAGAGAGTATCGACGCGCACCATGCGCGACTTCTGGCCGGGCTTGCCTCCATCAGCGTTAACTGCTGGCCGTGGGAAAGCGCCGTGGCGCTGAAAGAGAGCAGAGAGGGTATGACGCACTATCATATTATTCATAACTGGCTCTGGCTGGGGGCAGTTGATCGCATAGACGATGCCGCCAGCCTGCTTCGCGCACCCGCCGGATTCGATCAGGACGGCTATAAAATACTCTGTAAGCCTCTGTTGACCGGCGAGTACGAAATCATTCCACTCAGTGACCCGGCAGCCACTTAATTTCGCCAAATAGCAGGGTACCCACGCTTTCCAGCAAGCGAAGGGTGTGGGTTCCCTCTTCCCAGCAGGCTCCCTGATCGGCCGTCAGCAGTTTTTCACCGAGCTGCCACGCGCCGCTCAGGACGTAAACCACGCCGCCGCGCGAGCCAAAGGTGGTAAAGGTTCGATCCGCCACCCGAACCTTTGCCTGACAGTGCTCGCGTCGGGTCATCACGTTGAAATCCATCGACATTTTTCCATCGGTAAGCAGCGCTTTTACCGGCACTTCGCCAGTAAAACTGTAAGGCTGATGGTGCTTCAGGGTATGGCAAAACGTTTTACCCGCATCCAGCGTCACCTCGCCCCCTTCCAGCAGCGTAATCACCCGGTCTACGCCCGGGAAAGACGAGAATTCACCGTTGCTGGCGATGGAAGCAATACTGGCGCGCCAGGAAAAATCGCGCGTCGCCGGAGGAAAACAACAAATTTCGCGCGTCTCGCCAGCGCCGTTGCGCCAGAGGCTGACCGGCATTTTACGGATATCAAAGAACTCCATCATCACTCCTGAAGGGCGCAACAGGCGCCAGAGCAACGGGATCGCACCGCTGCAGTCTCGATTGTTATGGTTAGGTAATCTCAGACGTATTATCGGCAGCAGAACGGGCAGGCCTTAGCAGGGCGTTGAAAAAAATATAACCGCCTGACTCTGCTAAACATTCTCTGAAGCGACCACAGGAGAATACCGCGCTGGCGGCGGCATACAAGGGGGGATGAAAGAAAAACCGCCGGTCCTGTCCACAGCGTTTTCGCTTATGTGAACAGGATCCCGGCGGTCTTAAGAGCGTGAACCGATTATTCGGCTGGTGCTGGCATTTTACCTTCCGGCGCCGGACGTTCTGTCAGACGCTTCTCAAAATTGGCATTAAACTGTTTTTTCTGTTCAGGGGTCAGAATGTTGTAGATCTTATTCTGGGTTTCCATGCGGGCCAGCATACCGGCTTTGTGCTGCTCGGCCATTTTGTCGATCTGCGCTTCAGCCTTCGCTTTATCGAAGCTGTCGCTGGCGATGATGTCATGCATCGCGCGGCGTTCTTCCAGCGGTGGACGCTTCATCTGGTCGCGTTGGCTTTTCATGATGTCGCGAACCTGCTGCTTCTGCGCGTCGGTGAGGTTCAGGTCTTTGAACATCATGTCGTGATGCATACCCGGCTTGCCTTTATGATGCATCATCATTTTGCCTTCAGCAGGTGCGGCAGTCGTGGTTGCGGTATCTGCGGCGAACGCCATGCCGGTAGCGCCCAGAGCCAGGGTAGAAGCAACAAACAGTGCAGTTAATTTACGCATAATGTATTTCCTTACTTTCAGTTATTCTTCGGCGCTATGCCGTGTTGACGATATTAACTTTACGGGGTTTATCGTCAATTAGTCAGAGCAACGGTAAAACAATGAAAGTGTAAAAAACACATTTTCGCCAAATGTGAAGAAATTAAGGAAAAAACGTGGAGAGTTGAAACAAGAATATACAACAAGATGATTTTAAAGAGATTATGAAGAAGTATAACCAGGTGGCGTTTAATAATAAAGCAGTTAACCAGGAATATTCTGCAAAAGAAGCGTAACCGCGCTAATCGCTAAGAAAATAATTTACCGGCATCCCCTCTCAGGTGTCGAAAGGGGATGCTGTCATCACATTTTTTCCAGCATCAGCCCCGCCCGCAGGCCAAATGCCACCGTCGGGTTAGGGAAAAGAACATATTCCGTGGTTTTCTGCACCTCGTAACGCTCCTCCCCATCTTCCGCCAGCAATACCCCCTGACGAAACGGCGTGAAGTTTAGCGTGTGCGCTGCCATGTGTAGGCGAAACGCATCGCTGCGTCGCGTGATCTGCTGCACAACCCGATAACGCTCGACGGCCCCATGGGCGTAGTCTGGGGTCGTGCCCGCCAGCAGGGCTCGAAGCGCAGCGTGCGTCGGCGCAAAGCGCGCGAGATCGTTCTGTCCGAACGGCAGCGCTTTTCCCAGCTCCAGCGTGCAGGCTAATGCCCCAAAATATTCACAGGTAAAATGGGTAAACGTGCCGCCGGGCGCCTGATGAAATACCAGCGCCTCCAGCCCCGCATCGCCGAGCCAGGTCAGAAAATCTTCGTCCCACGGCTGATTACGCTGCGGCAGCACGCCGAAGCGCACGTGGTAAGAGGCGCGGATCGCCGTATGCAGATCCAGATGCCAGCGGCTTTTACCCGCGGCATCAAAAAACGTTTCCACCGCGCTTTCCAGCCACCGCGCCCGCGCCGTTTCCTCACATTCCGGGAACTGCGCCCAGCGACCGCCGAACATTCGGTTAATGTCGCTCGTCAGGTAGCGTTTGTTCTGCGCCAGCGCGGGCGGATTCCCCAGCACCACCAGCACCCTGCAACGCAGTGCAATATCCCCGTGATACAGCGCCCGCAGCAGCAGGTCGACAATTTCCACGGGGGCCGTTTCGTTGCCGTGAATGCCGGTAGAGAGCAGGAGCGACATCCCGGTTGCCGTAAACGGCGTCAGCTCCAGTACGCCGCGCCCCAGCCACCGCCAGTGGAACGAGGGGCCGTCGCCCTCGCGCTGTTCAGGGGCGTTATCCGCCAGCGTCAGCGCCAGTAAATTTTCCATTTTCTCTCCTTAGCGCTGGAACGGATAAACCGATCCCAGCTGCAGGATCGTGCTTAACGCATCCAGCGCCTCACGGCCTTCACGCAGCAGCAGCGGGTCAACCAGATCGGCCTGGGTTAACCGGTCGCGATAGTAGCGCTCTACCCAGTCGTTCAGGGCGTTAAACAGCGCGTCGTTCATCATCACCGCAGGGTTCACCGCCTGCATTTCGTCCTGCGTCAATACCACCCGCAAACGCAAGCACGCCGGGCCGCCGCCGTTCGCCATGCTTTCGCGCAGGTCGAAGACGCGCAGCTCATCAATCGGGTTATCGGCCTGCACCAGCTCGCTCAGATAGCGCCATACGCCCTCATGATTGCGCGACTCCTGAGGCAACACCAGCATCATGCTGCCGTCGTCGCGGCTCAGCAGCTGGCTGTTAAACAGATACGTTTCTACCGCATCCTGCACGCTCACCGCCTGCGTGGGGACCTGAATCGGCATAAAGCCGGGTACGCGTTCGTGGAGCGTGGCGAGCAACCTCTCCTGATGGGCAAACGCCTGCTCATGGCAGAAAAGCACCTGACGATTAGACACCGCAATGACGTCGTTATGAAACACGCCCTGGTCGATCACCTGCGGATTCTGCTGGGCAAATATCAGCTGCGACGGGTTGACCTGGTTCAGACGCGCCACGGCCTGGCTGGCGGCCAGCGTCTGACGCGCAGGGTAGCGCGCGGGCGCAGATTGGCCGCCCTCTTCGCGCCCGTAGATGAACAGCTGCACGGCGGGATCGCCGTAGTCGCCGCCCAGGCGGTTATGGTTAGCCGCGCCTTCATCGCCAAACATCGCCACCTGCGGCAGCGCCTGATGCACGTCGAAGTGCGCGTCATTTTTAAAAATGGCGCGCAGGACGCGCTCCGTGGTTTCGGCTTCGGTGGCGCGGTGGAATTTGTTGTTCAGGTTCGCGACGGTCAGATGGACCTTGCCATCCAGCGTATCCGCTGACGGCGCGACGGTTGCCGCGTTTGCTACCCACATCGAGGAGGCGGAACTGGACGCCGAAAGCAGGTGCGGCGTCTGCGTACCCGCTTTTTCCACCACCTGCTCATCCGTACCGCTAAAACCGAGCTGGCGCAGCACGGCGACGTTCGGGCGCTCCTGCGGCGGGATCACCGCCTGCGGGAAGCCGGCATCCGACAGCGCCTTCATTTTCAGCAGCCCCTGCTTTGCCGCCAGCTTCGGGTTCGAGACCTGAAAGCGGTGCTTCGTCGAGGCTTCATTACCAAACGACAGACCGGCGTAGTGGTGCGTCAGCCCCACCAGCCCGTCAAAGTTAACCTCACGCGCTTTCATGGGCGTCTCCCCTGGTAAAATCCAGCCCCGGATTGAGCGTTTCCGGCAGCGTCAGCGCCGGGGTTTCCAGGCTCGCCATCGGCCACGCGCAGTAATCTGCCGCATACCACGCGCTGGCGCGGTGGTTCCCCGATGCGCCCACGCCGCCGAACGGCGCGGTGCTCGCCGCGCCGGTCAGCGGTTTATTCCAGTTCACAATCCCGGCGCGCGCTTCCAGCAGGAGTTGCTCAAACTTCTCGCGATGAGGCGAAATCAGCCCGCTCGACAGGCCGTAGCGGGTGTTATTCGCCATCGCAATAGCCGCATCAAAATCGTCGTAGCGCCAGACGCACAGCAGCGGGCCGAAGACCTCTTCATCCGGCACGTTGCCTGCCGCGCTCATTTCAATAATGCCCGGCGTCAACAGCGACGTACCCGCCTGCACCTGCTTTGGCTCCAGCAGGGTTTTCGCCCCGCGCGCAACGTGCTCCTGCCAGGCCTTCAGCACGTTCAGCGCCGCCTGCTCGGAGATCAGTCCGCCGATAAACGGCTGCGGATCGGCATCCCATTTTGCCGGTACCAGCCGCGCGCTCACCTCTAACAGACGCTTCAGGAACGCATCCCCCTGTGCGCCGCGCTTCACCAGCAGGCGGCGGGCGCAGGTGCAGCGCTGTCCGGCGGTAATAAAGGCCGACTGAATGGTCAGATGCACGGCGGCGTCGATATCATCAGGATCTTCCACAATCAGCGGATTGTTGCCGCCCATTTCGAGCGCCAGGATTTTTTCCGGCTGCCCCGCCAGCTGGCGATGCAGCTGGTAGCCCGTACCGGCGCTGCCGGTAAACAGCAGGCCGTCGATATCGTTCAGCGCGCTCAGCGCCTGCCCGGTTTCACGACCGCCTTGCACCAGGTTCAGCACGCCCGGCGGCAGGCCCGCCTGCTCCCAGAGTTTTACCACCGCTTCACCCGTGAGAGGCGTTAGCTCGCTCGGTTTGAAAATAACGGTATTCCCCGCCAGCAGCGCGGGCACAATGTGCCCATTCGGCAGGTGGCCGGGGAAGTTATACGGGCCAAACACCGCCAGCACGCCGTGCGGACGGTGGCGCAGCGTCGCCGCGCCGTCCGGCATCTCGGTCAGCTGTTCCCCGGTGCGGGTATGGTAGGCCTTCACCGAAATGGCGATTTTATTGATCATCGCCGTGACTTCGGTGGTGGCTTCCCAGCGCGGCTTGCTGGTTTCGGAGGCAATGATGCGCGTGAGCTCAGCTTTATTCGCCTCCAGCAGTCCGGCAAATTTTTCGACAATCGCCTGGCGAGCGGAGAACGGCTGTTTCGCCCAGGCAGGAAACGCGCGGCGAGCGGCATGGCAGGCCTGCTCGACCTGTCCGGCGCTGGCGTCACTTCCCTTCCAGAGCACCTCTTTACCCACCGGATTGGTTTTTACCCGCGGCTCGCCTTCGCCCGTAACCCAGTCACCGTTAATCCATAAAGTCATGCTGTTTTCTCCTCGGGGCAGAGTCGCACCAGGCGAACCGTGTCGCCGGCGTTACATTTCAGGGCATCCAGCTGCGCCGCGGTCAGGACCAGGCGCTCGCATTTTGGGTTGGTCCGCACCAGCATGGCGCGGAAATTGTCATAATGTTCGTTAGAGACCAGGCACGCTGGCCACTCGCCCGGCGCGGGCTGTCCTTCAGACACGCTCACCAGACGGCTCTTGCGGATGGCGCGCACGCGGTCAATGTCACACTCAAGCGTTGGGCCGCCGTCAAAAATGTCGACGTAGTTACGGTAGCGGAAACCTTCTTTCTCCAGCACCGCGCGGGCGGGCGCAGTTTGTGGATGGACTTCGCCAATTACCGCCTGCGCTTCCGGGGTGAGGAAATGGGTATAGATAGGATGTTTCGGCATCAGCTCGGCGATAAAGGCTTTTTGTCCGGTACCGCAGAGATAGTCCGCCCGGCTGAACTCCATGGAGAAGAAGCGCTCGCCCAGGCTTTCCCAGAACGGGGAGTAACCCGTCTCATCGATCACGCCGCGCATCTCGGCAACGACTTTTTCATTAAAGCGGTCGCGGAAGGCGGCCATAAACATAAAGCGCGATTTGGAGAGCAGATAGCCGTTGCCCTCCTTGCGCCACGCCGGGTCGAGGAACAGCGTGCACAGCTCGCTGGCGCCGGTATGGTCGTTACAGAGAAAAAGGGTTGGCAGCGCGTTATAGACGTTTAGCTCTTTCGAGGCGTGAACCATGGTGCCGACGCGGTAGTTGTACCACGGGTCGTTCAGCCCTACGGCCACTTCAATGGCGCAGATCCCGGCCACGGTGCCGGTATCAGTCTCTTCCAGCACGAACACGTATCCCTGCTCGCTTTTTGGCAACGTCCCCTGCCAGGTCTGCAGGGCGCGCTCAATGCGCGCCGACAGCGTGGTTTCATCGGCAGGAAGCGAGGTCAGCCCGCCTCCCGTCTTTCCGGCAAGCTGCATGAGCCCGGCGAGATCGCCGCGCTCAACGGGACGGATAACCATCATGATGACACCCCGGACTTCACCTGTTCGCAGGCCAGCGCAAAACGGTCTAATCCGGTTCTGACCTCTTCTTCGCTCACGATCAGCGCAGGGGCAAAACGCACCACGTTGGCACCGGCAATCAGCACCATCACGCCCATTTTTGCGGCTTCCTGTGAAATAAGTTTAGCTTTTCCGGCAAACTCAGGCGCCAGCTCGCAGCCAATTAACAGCCCAAGACCGCGGATCTCTTTGAACAGCCCCGTCTTGCCGTTAATGGCGTTCAGGCGCTCAACAAACCAGTCGTGGCGCTGCTTCACGCCGTTCAGGACTTCCGGCGTATTGATGATGTCGAGCACCTGCCCGGCCACGGCGGAGGCCAGCGGGTTGCCGCCGTAGGTGGTGCCGTGGGTGCCCACGGTCATCACGCTGGCGAATTTATCCGTGGTCAGCATCGCCCCAATCGGGAAGCCGCCGCCCAGCGCTTTAGCGGTCGACAGCACGTCCGGCGTCACGCCGTAGTGCATGTAGGCGTACAGCTCGCCGGTGCGGCCCACGCCGGTCTGCACTTCATCGAAAATCAGCACCGCATCATGGCGATCGCACAGATCGCGCAGCCCCTGCAGGAAGGCTTTTTGTGCCGGAAGCACGCCGCCCTCGCCCTGCATCGGCTCAACGATCACCGCGCAGGTGGTGTCATTAATCAGCTCGCTGGCGGACTGCAAATCGTTATAGATGGCATGGCGGATATCCGGCGGCAGCGGGGCGAAATCCTGCGAGTAGGAAGGCTGACCGCCCGCGCTCACGGTAAACAGCGTGCGCCCGTGGAAGGCGTTTTTGAACGCCACGATGCCGCTCTTGTGCGTGCCAAATTTATCGTGCGCATATTTGCGCGCCAGCTTCAGCGCCGCTTCGTTGGCTTCCGCCCCCGAGTTACAGAAAAAGACCTTTTCGGCAAACGTCGCGTCGATCAGTTTTTTGGCCAGACGCAGCGCCGGTTCGTTGGTATAGCCGTTGCCGGTATGCCAGAACTTCGCCGCCTGGTCATTCAGCGCCTGACGCAGCGCCGGGTTAGCGTGCCCCAGCGCGTTAACCGCAATCCCGCCCGCAAAGTCGATATACTCTTTGCCCTGCTGATCCCACAGGCGCGAGCCTTCACCACGAACCGGAATAAAAGCCGCAGGTGCGTAAACCGGCATCATCCATTCATCGAAATTTTCACGCGTAATTGACAGAGACATAGCGACCTCATCCGGTAAATAAAAGGTTGTTTAAATGTTAAATAATTGAGTGTTTGCACTGTGAATGTAGATTGCACGCTTCGTGCCAGCCAGCGATAAAAATGCATAAAAGGGGATGGGCGACAGAATATCAACAGGTTACGATATGGAGTTATTCACTTTTATTGCATAAAAAGTGAATATTTTTACGGTAAGCGGCGCTTTGCCGCATGAAAATCAGAAAGACTATGCACAGGCCAAATATAATTCTGGAATTGTGATCGCTCGCGAAATTTATCGGTCGTTTACGCCCCATCCGGGGGCGATGCGCGTCAGAATGGTGCAAATATTGCACCAACGGCATTATCTGTCGCAGTAATTGGATGAAGCGGATAACAGACGGGATAATTTCTGCTACCATCCTTGCACTATTCACCTTGCATTGGCAGCGACTATGAAATTTGTCTCTTTTAATATCAACGGCCTGCGTGCCCGCCCTCACCAGCTTGAAGCGATTGTTGAGCAACATCAGCCCGATGTGATTGGCCTGCAGGAGACAAAGGTTCACGACGACATGTTCCCTCTCGAAGAGGTGGCAAAGCTCGGTTACAACGTCTTTTACCACGGTCAGAAAGGTCACTATGGCGTTGCGCTGCTGACCAAAGAGACGCCGGTGTCGGTTCGTCGCGGTTTTCCGGGCGATGATGAAGAGGCCCAGCGCCGCATCATCATGGCCGAGATCCCTTCTCCGCTGGGCAATATCACCGTGATCAACGGGTATTTTCCACAGGGTGAAAGCCGCGACCATCCAACCAAATTCCCGGCTAAAGCGAAGTTTTATCAGGATCTGCAGAACTACCTGACAACGGAATTGAAGAAAGAGAACCCGGTGCTGATCATGGGCGACGTGAACATCAGCCCGACCGATCTGGATATCGGCATTGGTGAAGACAGCCGCAAACGCTGGCTGCGCACCGGGAAATGTTCCTTCCTGCCGGAAGAGCGCGAGTGGATGCAGCGCCTGCTGGACTGGGGCCTGGTGGATACCTTCCGTAGCGCGAACCCTGAAACGCAGGATCGCTTCTCGTGGTTTGACTACCGTTCAAAAGGCTTTGACGACAACCGCGGCCTGCGCATCGACCTGCTGCTGGCAAGCGCGCCGCTGGCAGAACGCTGCGTCGAAACCGGGATCGACTACGCTATTCGCAGTATGGAAAAGCCGTCCGACCACGCGCCGGTGTGGGCTAAATTCAAGCTGTAATTCCGCGTGAACATAAAAAAAATACTCTTCCTGTGCGCCCTTCTGGGCGCATTTTTACTGGCATTCACGCTATTGCCACCGGGCACGCTCTCGCTGGAGGCGGTAAAAACGCATCATCTGGCGTTAATGACGCATGTCGAACAACATCCACTGCAAAGCCTGATTCTCTATTTTGCGCTCTACGTCGTGGTTTCTGCGCTCTCAATCCCCGGGGCCGCGATCCTCACCCTGCTCGGCGGCGCGCTCTTCAGCCTGTGGCAGGGCATAATCGTTGTCTCTTTCGCCTCTACGCTTGGCGCGACGCTGGCGATGCTCGCCAGCCGTTATCTGCTGCGCGACTGGGTACAGCAGCGCTTTTTATCGCAGATGAATACCGTTAACGTCGGCATGGCGCGCGACGGTGCAGGCTATCTTTTTGCCCTTCGCCTGATGCCCGCGTTTCCGTTTTTCCTGGTGAATCTCCTGATGGGGCTGACGCGCATTCGGGTCCGCCGCTACTGGTGGGTGAGCCAGATCGCCATGTTACCCGCAACGGTTATCTTTCTGAACGCCGGGCGGGAGCTGGGAAACCTGACGTCGCTGCGTGATATTTTGTCGCCGGGAATGCTATTCGCCTTTACACTGTTGGGGTTATTACCTCTGGTCATTCGCTGGCTGCTTTCCCGTTTTATCCCTTCTTCCTATAAGTGAGGCATTATGCGCCGTGTGCGTTTTTGCATGTTTCTGACAGCTTTGCTGGTGGCAACTCCGGCATTTTCAGCAGACAGCTGGCAATCCATTCAGCAAGAGGCCAAAGGCCAGACCGTGTGGTTTAACGCCTGGGGCGGCGATCGGGCCGTCAATAGCTACCTCGACTGGGTTAGCGGCGAGGTGAAAACGCACTACGCCATCAATCTCAGGATCGTTCACCTGGCGGATGCCGCAGATGCCGTTAAGCGCATCCAGACAGAACATGCTGCCGGGAAAACCCAGAACGGTTCGGTCGATCTTTTATGGGTGAATGGCGAAAATTTCCGTACCCTGAAGGCGTCGAACCTGCTGCAAACCGGCTGGGCGCAGGCGCTGCCCAACTGGCGATACGTCGATACGCGTAAGCCGGTCACGGAAGATTTCGCTATCCCGACCGAGGGTGCAGAATCCCCGTGGGGCGGCGCTCAGCTGACCTTCATCGCCCGCGAAACCAGCATGCCGACGCCGCCTGCCGATCCGCAGGCGCTGTTGGCTTACGCCCGGCAGCATCCCGGCAAGGTGAGCTACCCGCGTCCGCCTGATTTTACCGGGACAGCATTCCTGGAGCAGCTGCTTATCACGCTCACTATTCAGCCGGCTGCGCTAAAAAAAGCGCCCGATGAAAGCTTCGGGCAGGTGACCGGGCCGCTGTGGGCCTATCTGGACGCGCTGCATCCCCTGCTGTGGCGAGAAGGCAAAGACTTTCCACCGTCACCCGCCCGGATGGATGCCCTGCTTACCGGCGGAAGCCTGAACCTGTCCCTGACGTTTAACCCCTCCCACACGCGGCAGAAGGTCGCCAGCGGTGAGCTGCCCGCCGATAGCTACAGCTTTGGCTTTCAGGACGGGATGATAGGCAACGTGCATTTCGTCGCCATTCCGGCCAATGCCAGCGCCAGCGCGGGGGCGAAGGTGGTCGCCAATTTCCTGCTTTCGCCGCAGGCGCAGATCCGCAAGGCCGACCCTGCCGTCTGGGGCGATCCGAGCGTCATCGACGCCCGCCCCCTGCCCGCAGATGAGGCGAAAGCGCTACTCGCCCATACGCCCGCCGGGCTACCGGCCATTCTTCCTGAACCCCACGCCGCATGGGTTAACGCACTGGAGCAGGAATGGCTTCGCCGCTACGGCACCCGCTGAGCTGGCTCATAGCCATAGCGATAGCGGCCATCTATCTGCCGCTTTTCCCTGCGGGCGTCATGCTGGTGGCGCCGGCGTTTTCGCTGGCGAACTGGCAGTCCCTGTTTGACGATCCGCAGCTGCCGCAGGCGCTCGCCGCTACGCTGGTCTCCACGCTGATTGCAACGCTGGGCGCGCTGGTGATTGCCCTGGGCTGCGTCGCCGCGCTCTGGCCAGGCGAACGGTGGCGTCGCCTGCATACCCATCTCCCCTGGCTGCTGGCCGTTCCCCACGTCGCGTTTGCCACCAGCGCGCTGCTGATGTTTGCCGAGGGCGGCGTGCTTTATCAGATCTGCTCTTTCTGCTCGCCCCAGCTCGATCGCTACGGCATCGGGCTCGGGTTGACGCTTGCCGTCAAGGAGAGCGCCTTCGTGCTGTGGGCCATTTACGCCGCGCTGCCCGAAACGCGGCTGGGGCAACAGAACGTGGTATTACAAACCCTGGGCTACGGTCGCCTGCAGCGGCTGTGCTGGCTGATGCTGCCTACCGTTGCCCCTGCACTGGGCGCGGTGATGCTGGCGGTACTCGCCTGGTCACTGTCGGTTGTGGATGTATCCCTCATTCTTGGGCCGGGAAATCCCCCGACGCTGGCGGTGCTGGCGTGGCAATGGCTCAGCCAGGGCGATGCGCAGCAGCAGGCAAAGGGGATGTTGCTGTGCCTTCTCTTGCTTCTGCTGCTGGCCCTGCTCGCCGCGCTGGGCTACGGCGCGTGGCGCCTCTGGCGGCGCACGTTACCCAATCTTTCCGGCATCCGTCGTTGCTCAACCGTCGCGATCCCGGAAAAGTCGCTCTCCTGGCTGCTGCCCGGATGCGGGATAATGTGTGCAGTCATTCTGCTTTTCCTGGCGCGACGGGCGTCTTTCGCGTACGACCTTGTGACCACCAGCCTCGCGCTGGGCCTGCTTTCCAGCCTGCTGGCGCTTGGGCTGATCTTCGTCTGGCTGGAGTGGGGGCCACCGCGCGGCGCGCTGTGGGTCTGGCTGCCGCTCGCCCTTCCCGCGCTGCCGCTGGTCTCCGGGCAATATACCGTCGCCTTAGCGCTTGGCATTGACGGGCAGTTTATCGCCGTCCTCTGGAGCCACCTGCTGTGGGTGTTTCCCTGGATGCTGCTGATCGTGCAGCCGGCCTGGCGCAGGCTCGATCCGCGCCTTATCCTTACCGCCAGAACGCTCGGGTGGCGACGCGCTAAGCGGTTCTGGCTGCTGAAATGCCCCCTGCTTGTGCGCCCGGCCCTGCTGGCCTTTGCCACCGGTTTTTCGGTGAGCATGGCGCAGTACATGCCCACGCTCTGGCTCGGCGCAGGACGTTTCGCCACCCTCACGACGGAGGCCGTTGCATTGAGCAGCGGCGGCAGCGTTCCCGTACTCGCTAACCGGGCGCTGGGGCTGCTGCTGATCGCCGGGTTCATATATGCCGTCGCCGCGCTGCTCTCCCGGCTCGCGGGCCGTTATCGACGAGGATTACGTTAATGCTGGAAGTGAAAAACCTGACCATTACGCCACTCTTTCACGGGGTGAACTTTAGCGTTCAGGAAGGGCAGATCGTTACCCTGACGGGCCCCTCCGGCAGCGGAAAATCAACGCTTTTCACCTGGATGGTGGGGGCACTTTCCGCAGACTTTCAGGCACAGGGCGAACTGTGGCTGGACAACCGGCGCTGCGATACGCTCCCGGTAGAAAAGCGCGGGATCGGCATCCTCTTTCAGGACGCCCTGCTGTTCGATCACTTCAGCGTCGGGCAAAACCTGATGCTCGCGCTCCCTTCGCGCGTAAGCGGGCGCGCCCGCCGGGAAACCGTTGAGCAGGCGCTACGCTCTGCCGGGCTTGAAAACCACTATGGCGGCGATCCTGCTACGCTTTCGGGGGGAGAACGCGCCAGGGTAAGCCTGCTGCGCGCCCTGCTTGCCGAACCGCAGGCGCTACTGCTTGATGAACCGTTCAGCCGTCTCGATAAAACGCTTCGCGCCTCGTTTCGGACGTGGGTGTTTGACGTCATCCGTGCACGCAATATTCCAGCAGTGTTGGTCACGCATGACGAGGAGGATATTCCGCCCGGCGGCGAGGTGATTGCGGTTTCTCGCTGGCAATAATGTGCTAACGCAATGTTTTCCGTTCCAGGAGAGACGACAATGCCCCCCTCTTTAACTGACGTCAGGTTTTTCGATGAAACGTGTTTCTCAACTGACCGCGCTGGCCCTGCTTTGCGGCCTCGCCTCATTTTCCTCTCTGGCGGCTGATATGCCCCATACCCTTACGCTGGCTCAGCTGCAAGCGCAACAGGGCGCTGCGATCGACACCCGTATCAGCGCCTATTACAACGGCTGGCCGCTAGCGCCCGGCGGAACCTCCGGGCATGAACCTGCCGCGCTGAACCTCTACGCCAGCTGGCTTAGCGCAATGAGCGACGAACAGATCTCTGGCTGGGCGAAGCAGCACCGGCTGACGCCGTCCTCAGCGCTCGCCCTGTATGGTAACGATGCAGACAACCGGGCGGTAAAAAACCGTCTGGAGAAAGCCGGATTCTCTCGTGTCTCGCTTCTCAGCGATGCCCTGCAGGCTCCGGACCGTTTGCAGCGGCTGGCGCATTTTGAACAGCTGGTCTATCCGCAGTGGATCTCCCGGCTGCAGCAGGGCAAGCCGGTAACCGCCGCGCCTGTGGGCGACTGGAAGGTCATTGAAGCCGCCTGGGGCGCGCCGAAGTTTTACCTGCTCAGCCATATTCCGGGCGCAGGCTATATCGACACCAACGAGGTCGAGAGCGAGCCGCTGTGGAACAAAGTTTCTGACAACAAGCTGAAGGCGCTGATGGCGAAGCACGGTATCCGCCACGATACCACCGTCATTCTGTACGGTCGCGACGTCTACGCCGCAGCGCGCGTGGCGCAGATTATGCTCTACGCGGGCGTGAAGGATGTCCGCATTCTCGACGGCGGCTGGAAAGCATGGTCCGACGCAAACCTGCCGGTCGAGCGCGGGATGCCAGCAGACGTGAAGCCTGCGCCTGATTTCGGCGCACCGATCCCCGGACAGCCGCAGCTGATGGTCGATATGGAGCAGGCGCGCGGCATGCTTCACCGCAAGGATGCTTCGCTGGTCAGCATCCGCTCGTGGCCGGAGTTTATCGGTGAAACCAGCGGCTACAGCTACATCAAGCCGAAAGGCGAAATTGCCGGAGCGCGCTGGGGCCACGCGGGCAGCGACGCCACGCACATGGAAGATTTCCATAACCCGGACGGCACCATGCGCAGCGCCGACGATATTGCCGCCATGTGGAAGACCTGGCACATTCTGCCGGAGCAGCACGTGGCGTTTTACTGCGGGACCGGCTGGCGCGCGTCAGAAACCTTTATGTACGCACGCGCCATGGGCTGGCAGAACGTCGCGGTCTATGACGGCGGCTGGTACGAATGGAGCAGCCACCCGCAGAACCCGGTATCCACCGGCGAACGCGGGCCCGAAAGTTCTCTCTAAGGGGTGAGCGACCTCAGCGTCACGTAACCGCTCCATATGCGCGTTGTGGTGGTCAGCCAGCACAGCGCGCCAAACGCCCACGCAAGCAGCGCGAAGTGCGCCGGAAACAGGCAGCACAGCACAAACAGCGCGATGGTCTCCGTTCCCTCCGTTAACCCGCCGATGTAGTAAAAGGACTTGTGCGCATAGCCGGGGTTATCGATGTTATGCTTCGCCGCCAGCGCCGCAAAGGCCAGAAAGCTGCTGCCGGTGCCGATAAACGCAAACAGCAGCCAGGCCGCGGCCAGCGCATTCTCTGCGGGTGCCGCCAGGGCAAAGCCAAACGGCACCAGGGCGTAGAACAGAAAGTCGAGCGCGATATCGAGAAAGCCCCCCGCGTCAGTCAGGCCTCTGCGCCGTGCGAGCGCGCCGTCCAGACCATCCAGCAGGCGGTTCAGGACAATCGCAATCAGCGCCGCCGGATACCAGCCCAGCGCCAGAAACGGCAGCGCAAGCACGCCGATAGCAAACCCGGTGAGGGTCAGTCCATCCGGCGAAATGCCGGGTTTATCCAGCACGGATGCCAGGCGGTTAAGGGCGGGCTTTAGGCGCGGGTGCAGGTGACGATCAAGCATGGGGTTTCTCTTTAAACGTGGCGCAAAGCCCCTGCGCGGGAATATCGAGCGCGGCGTTAAAGCGCGCGGAGAGATTCTGAAACGCAATCAGGGCCGTCATTTCGGTAATGGCGTTATCGGTAAAGTGGCGTTTGAGCCGTGCTTTTATGTCGTCATCCACCTGCGGCGGCGTGGCGGTGACCGCCTCGGCAAACGCCAGCGCGGCGCGTTCTTCATCGCTGAACAGCGTGCTCTGGTGCCAGCCGCTGACGGCCTGGACCTTATCCAGCGTTCCCGAGCGCTCGGCCAGCCGCAGGCTGTTGGCATCGATACAGAATGCGCAGTGGCACAGCTGCGAGACACGCGTCATCAGCAGCGAGCGCAACGCGGGGCTGAGGCGCGCCTGACGACGCTCCAGAAAGCCCACAAACAGCGCCACCAGCCAGAACAGACGCGGCATGCGCCCCCACCAGCGCGTAGGGTTAAGCACCGCGCCGAAGCGTTTTTTCTGCATAGCGGCAATCGGTTTTAGGCTGGACGGAAGGGTTTCGATGGGGTTAACCCAGGTGGATGTCTCTTTCACCTGATTCTCCTGATGGCTGGACTCTTTGAAAGGGCACGATACTATGTCTTTTTTTGCTATCAAGTATTGACGACCATGCTGAAAACACTCGATGTCGTTGCCGCCATCATCGAAAAAGACGACAACATCTTACTGGCACAGCGCCCTGCCCATGCCGATCAGCCCGGCATGTGGGAATTTGCGGGCGGGAAAGTCGAAGCCGGAGAAACCCAGCCCGAGGCCCTTATCCGCGAACTGCGTGAAGAGTTGGGTATTGAGGCGCAGCCCGCGCAATACGTCGCGAGCCACCAGCGCGAGGTGTCGCAGCGGTTAATCAACCTGCACGCCTGGCACGTTCCCGCGTTTAGCGGAAAACTGACGGCGCACTACCACAGCGCGCTGGTATGGTGTACGCCGGAAGAGGCGTTCGCCTACGACCTGGCCCCGGCGGATATTCCGCTGCTTGAAGCCTTTATTCTTTTACGCGACGCCAGACCAGCGGGTTCGTGCTGATGGTGCGTTCATCGCGCTGGCACTGGAGTAACACGCCGTCCGCTTTTACCACGGTCCCCTCCGAATAGTTCTGATCCTGATAGATGCAGCACTGGTTACAGGGCTGCGCGCGCTGGCCGCTGGAGCTAAACACCTCCGGCGGCACGTTCACTTCCACGTCCGGACGAATGCGATCGGCCTGAGCGCCTGCGGTAAACATCAAACATAACGCGGTCATCACGTAGCGGTTCATAGACTTATCTTCCTGTTGTGTCCTGATACTGACTATAACGGTAATCCAGGCCAGAACCTTTAATTTATCTCGTCATCGTTTTTTGTTATGACGCAACCCGGCTCATTAATTTCCCTTTCGCCCTGCATTTCTGCTTGCCTCGCAAAGCGGTGCGGGTGGTATAGTCAAAAAAACAACACAAAACATCTACGCATGATAAGAGGTTCTTACATCTATGGATCAGACACGCTCTCTGGAAAGTTTCCTTGCCCACGTTCAGCAGCGCGACCCGCACCAAAGCGAGTTTGCCCAGGCCGTACGTGAAGTCATGACCACCCTGTGGCCTTTCCTTGAAGAAAATCCGCGCTATCGTCAAATGTCCCTGCTTGAGCGTCTGGTTGAACCCGAGCGCGTCATCCAGTTCCGCGTGGCGTGGGTAGACGATCGCAACCAGGTGCAGGTCAACCGCGCGTGGCGCGTGCAGTTCAACTCTGCCATCGGCCCGTTTAAGGGCGGGATGCGTTTCCACCCCTCCGTAAACCTGTCGATCCTGAAATTCCTCGGCTTTGAGCAGACGTTCAAAAACGCCCTCACCACGCTGCCAATGGGCGGTGGCAAAGGCGGCAGCGATTTCGATCCAAAAGGCAAAAGCGAAGGCGAAGTGATGCGTTTCTGCCAGGCGCTGGTCACCGAACTGTATCGCCACCTCGGTCCGGACACCGATGTGCCTGCCGGTGATATCGGCGTGGGCGGTCGCGAAGTGGGCTTTATGGCCGGGATGATGAAAAAGCTCTCCAACAACAGCGCCTGCGTCTTTACCGGCAAAGGGCTGTCGTTTGGCGGGAGCCTGATCCGTCCGGAAGCCACCGGATACGGCCTGGTCTACTTTACCGAAGCGATGCTCAAGCGCCATGGTCTGAGCTTTGAGGGGATGCGCGTGGCGGTTTCCGGCTCCGGCAACGTGGCGCAGTACGCCATCGAAAAAGCGATGCAGTTTGGCGCCCGCGTGGTCACCGCCTCTGACTCCAGCGGCACCGTGGTGGATGAAGCCGGCTTTACGGCAGAAAAACTGGCGCGCCTGTGCGAAATCAAAGCCAGCCGCGACGGCCGCGTGGCGGATTACGCCCGCGAGTTTGGCCTGACCTATCTGGAAGGCAAACAGCCGTGGGCGGTGCCGGTGGACATTGCCCTGCCGTGTGCGACCCAGAACGAACTGGACGTGGAAGCCGCCCGCACGCTTATTGCCAACGGCGTGAAGGCGGTGGCGGAAGGGGCAAACATGCCAACCACCATTGAAGCGACCGACCTCTTCCTGGAGGCGGGCGTGCTGTTTGCGCCGGGTAAAGCGGCAAACGCAGGCGGCGTGGCAACCTCAGGCCTTGAGATGGCGCAAAACGCCGCGCGTATGGGCTGGAAGGCCGAGAAGGTGGATGCGCGTCTGCACCACATCATGCTGGATATTCATCATGCCTGCGTGGAGTACGGCGGTGAAGCGTCGCAGACCAACTACGTGCGCGGCGCGAATATCGCCGGGTTCGTGAAGGTAGCGGATGCGATGATTGGGCAGGGTGTGATTTAAGGTTTCGCTGCATTCTCGCCCCTGTAGGCCCGGTAAGCGTTAGCGCCACCGGGCTTTTTTCAGGCCGCAGCGCTGCTTTTCGCCGGGTGGCGGCTGCGCCTTACCCGGCCTACGGTTTAAGAGGCTGCCGCGCTCTTTCTCTTTTTAAAGGGTTTCTTCGCACCGCCACCGGGTGCAACCATCCCTCTGAACGTTTTCACCGGCGTGCTGCGCGCCTGATCGATCAGCTGGTAAAGCGTCCCGACCAGCGGCTGCATAAAGTCCTGGTAACGGCACTGCTTCTCGCTTATCTGCGTCAGTATCGACTCCCAGTGCGCGGTCATGTCAGGCCTGGCGGCCAGCTCCGGCAAGGAGTGAATTAACGCGCGCCCCGGATCGGTTGAGTGAATATAGCGCCCTTTTTTCTCCAGGAAACCGCGCTTGAACAGCAGCTCGATAATGCCTGCACGCGTCGCCTCGGTGCCCAGACCGTCGGTTGCACGGAGGATCTTCTTCAGATCTTTATCCTGCACAAAGCGGGCGATCCCGGTCATCGCCGAGAGCAGCGTCGCGTCGGTAAAGTGCCGCGGCGGCTGGGTCTGACGTTCCACCACCTCGCCCTTTTCGCACAGCAGCTCGTCGTCTTTGGCGACGACGGGCAGCGGCGTGCCGTCGTTCTCCTCGTCGCGCTCTTTATTGCCCAGCAGCGTGCGCCAGCCCGCTTCCGCAAGAAAACGCGCTTTGGCGACAAACTTGCCCTTGGCTATCTCAAGCTCAATGACGCATTTACGGAACACCGCATCGGGGCAGAACTGCATCAGGTACTGGCGGGCAACCAGGTTATAGACCTTCGCTTCGTTGTCGGTCAGGTTGACGCTGCTGGCGCGCGCCGTCGGGATAATCGCATGGTGGGCATCCACCTTTTTATCGTCCCAGCAGCGGTTATGGGTATCGGGATTAATCACCGACTGCGGCAGCAGATCCGGCGCGTGTACGCCGATGGCGTTCATCACCGAGTGGCGTCCGGCAAAGTGCTCTTCCGGCAGATAGCGGCTGTCAGAGCGCGGATAGGTGATGAGCTTATGGGTTTCATACAGCTTCTGGCAGATGTCCAGCACGTTCTGCGCGCTTAATCCAAACTTTTTGGCCGCCTCAATCTGCAGAGCAGAAAGCGAAAACGGCAGCGGCGCGGGTTCTGATTCCCGCTTATCGTTATAGCTGGTGACGATCGCGGGCTGGCCGGTAATGCGGTTCACGACGTGATCGGCAAGCGGACGATGAAGCAGCCGCCCCTCTTCATCCTGATAGGATTCACAGGCGTCGCTCGGCTGCCAGACGGCGGTAAAGCGCTCGTCTTTTGGCGTGACGATGTGCGCCTTCACTTCGAAGAAATCTTTGGCAACGAAGTTTTCAATCTCTTCGTCGCGACGCACCACCAGCCCCAGCACCGGCGTCTGCACGCGCCCCACTGAAAGTACGCCCTGATAGCCCGCGTTGCGCCCAAGAATGGTGTAGGCGCGGGTCATGTTGATGCCGTACAGCCAGTCGGCGCGGGCGCGGGCTAAAGCCGAGACGCACAGCGGAATAAACTCGCTGTTGGCGCGCAGGCGCGAAATCGCCCGCTCGACGGCCTGCGGGTTGAGGTCGTTGATCAGGCAGCGCTGCACCTGCTGGCGCTTTTCCGGCGCCAGCTCAAGATAGTCCAGCACCTCGTCCACCAGCAGCTGTCCTTCCCTGTCCGGGTCACCCGCGTGAACGATTTCGGCAGCCTCATGGAGGAAGCGCTTGATCACGTTGAGCTGTTTGGTAACCGAAGGACGGGGCTGCAGGCGCCATTTTTCCGGCACGATGGGCAGATCGTTCAGGTTCCAGCGGGCGTAGCGGCTGTCGTAGACGTCCGGCTGCGCCTGCTCAAGCAGATGACCTATGCACCAGGTGACCACCTGCCCGTTGCCGCATTCGATAAAGCCGTCGCCTTTGCGGTGCGGCTTAGGCAGCACGTCGGCGATGGCACGGGCCAGGCTCGGCTTTTCGGCAATAAACAACCGCATCGAATTAACGGATCTCAATCATCGGTCGGCCGCCGCGCGCGGTCACCAGCTCGCCGATGGCCGTCAGGGTAATACCAAACTCGGCGGCGGTCGCCTGAACCTCGGCTTCGGATTCCGGCGTGACCGCCAGCAGCAGGCCGCCGGACGTTTGCGGATCGCACAGCAGGTTGCGCCACTCCTCAGGCATTTCGCCCATCAGGTGACCGTAGCTGGCAAAGTTGCGCTGGGTGCCGCCCGGCACCGCGCCCTGGGCAATGTAGTCCTCAACGCCCGGCAGCTTCGGCACGTCCTGATACCAGACCTGCGCCTGCACGCCCGCGCCCTGACACACTTCACTCAGGTGGCCCAGCAGACCAAAACCGGTGACGTCGGTCATTGCCTTCACGCCGTCGATATTGGCGAATGCCGCACCGGCGAGGTTCATCTGGCACATCACTTCCGTTGCCAGGCCTTTGTGCTCAGGTTTCAGCAGGGATTTTTTCTCGGCGGTTGTCAGCACGCCAATACCCAGCGGCTTGGTAAGGAACAATTTGCAGCCGGCCTGCGCGGTGCTGTTGCGCTTCACGCGCTCGGTAGGCACCACGCCCGTCACCGCCAGGCCAAAAATAGGCTCTGGCGCATCAATGGAGTGACCGCCGGCCAGGGCAATACCCGCCTGCTGGCAGGCAAAGCGCCCGCCTTCAATGACGTCGCGGGCAATTTCCGGCGGGATGGTGTTGATCGGCCAGCCCAGAATCGCGATCGCCATGATCGGCTTACCGCCCATCGCGAAGATATCGCTGATGGCGTTAGTGGCCGCAATGCGCCCAAAGTCGAACGGGTTGTCGACAATCGGCATAAAGAAGTCGGTGGTGCTGATAATGCTGGTGCCGTTACCTAAGTCATAAACCGCCGCATCGTCACGCGTTTCGTTACCGACAAGCAGGTTCGGGTCGACAAACTTCGCCTGTTCGCTGTGCAGGATGGTTTCCAGCACCTTCGGGGAAATTTTACAACCGCAACCGGCTCCGTGGCTGTACTGCGTTAAACGAATGGTTTGCTCGCTCATGGACGTCTCCTGTCATCTCAATCGCGCTATGGTAGCGCTCATTCCATAAAGAGGTAAGTATGACTGTCTGAATTCTGCGGCGGATGCTCAGAATCCAGACAGTTTAGCGTGCGTTATCAGAAACGGCTGACGAAAGGCGTGGTATCCGGCACGCTGATGGTGCTGGAAGCTTTGAGCTGCGGCGTGCCGAGATAGAGGAACCCAACGATTTTATCGTGCTCGCCGCAGGATAAACCGTCGCGTACCGCCGGGCTGTCGGTCAGCGGGCCGGTGCGCCAGATGCCGTTGAATCCCTGCGCGACGGCGGCCATCTGCATCGCCATTACCGCGCAGCCTGCGGACATCTCCTGCTCCCAGACCGGCACTTTATGGTCGGGCTGGCATTTTGCGACGACGGCGATAATCATCGGCGCGCGGAACGGCGCGTTACGCGCTTTCTCAATGCCTTTCTCATCCTGACCGGCCGCAACGGAGCCCTGCTCCAGCAGCGCGCTAAAGCGCTCGCGGCCTTCCCCTTCAATAATAAAGAAGTGCCACGGCTGAAGCGTGCCGTGATCCGGCGCACGCAGACCGGCACGCAGAATGTTTTCCAGCTGCTCGCCCGCAGGTGCCGGTTCAGCCAGACGTGAAGCGCTACGACGGTTAACAAGCAGTTCGAGTGCGTCCATTGATTAACTCCAGTCTTGAAATTTACTCACAAAATTAACACGACAGCAGATTTTGTTACAGCGCGGCAGGCGATTCCTGCTGACAAGTGGCGGTTGGGTCATTACGATAAGCCAACATTACCGTCCGTGGCGGCGGAAACAGTCATTTTCTGGTTAGGGAGAATACATGCGAACCCTTTGGCGAATCTTTGCCGGTTTCTTTAAATGGACGTGGCGACTGCTCAACTTCGTCCGCAACCTGGTGATGAACATCTTCTTCATCTTCCTGGTGCTGGTATGCGTTGGCGTATGGATGCACATCAGCAACGCCAATCAGTCTCAGCATTCGACCCGCGGGGCGCTGCTGCTCGACATCACCGGCGTCATTGTTGATAAGCCCTCCACCAGCAATCGTCTGGGCGTGATTGGCCGCCAGCTGTTTGGCGCAACGTCCGATCGCCTGCAGGAAAACTCCCTGTTCGATATTGTCGATAGCATTCGTCAGGCGAAAGACGATCGCAACATTACCGGTATCGTGTTGGATCTGAAAGACTTTGCCGGCGGCGATCAGCCGTCAATGCAGTACATCGGTAAAGCGCTGCGCGAGTTCCGCGACAGCGGCAAGCCGGTAATTGCCGTGGGCGACAGCTACAGCCAGGGGCAATATTATCTGGCGAGCTTCGCGAATAAGATCTGGCTTTCACCGCAGGGCACCGTCGATTTACATGGCTTTGCGACGAACGGCCTGTACTACAAATCTCTGCTCGACAAGCTGAAGGTGAGCACCCACGTCTTCCGCGTCGGCACCTATAAATCCGCCGTTGAGCCGTTTATCCGTGACGATATGTCCCCTGCCGCCCGTGAGGCGGACAGCCGCTGGATTGGCGAACTGTGGCAGAACTATCTGGGCACCGTTGCGGCCAATCGTCAAATTACGGCTGAACAGGTCTTCCCGGGCGCGCGCGGCGTGCTGGACGGCCTGCGTAAGGTTGACGGCGACACGGCGAAATATGCCCTTGATAACAAGCTGGTCGATGCCCTGGGCACCAGCGCGGATATCGAGAAATCGCTGACCAAACAGTTTGGCTGGAGCAAAGAGGATAAAAACTACAGCGCCATCAGCATGTACGACTACACGACGAAAAAACCGGACGACAGCGGAAATAGCGTAGCGGTGGTCTTTGCCAACGGCGCCATCATGGACGGCCAGGAAACGCCGGGTAACGTGGGCGGCGATACGACCGCATCGCAGATCCGCGATGCGCGCCTGGATCCAAAAGTGAAAGCCATTGTTCTGCGCGTAAACAGCCCTGGCGGAAGCGTTAGCGCCTCCGAAGTGATCCGCGCTGAACTGGCAGCAGCCCGCGCCGCCGGCAAGCCGGTTGTGGTGTCGATGGGCGGTATGGCCGCATCGGGCGGGTATTGGATCTCCACGCCAGCGAACTACATTGTGGCCAGCCCAAGCACGCTCACCGGCTCGATTGGCATCTTTGGCGTCATCAACACCGTCGAAAACAGCCTGGACTCCCTGGGCGTGCATACTGACGGCGTGGCCACCTCGCCGCTGGCAGACGTGTCGATCACCAAATCACTGCCGCCGGAAGTGTCGGAGATGATGCAGCTCAGCATTGAGAACGGCTACAAGCGCTTTATCAACCTGGTTGCTGACTCGCGTAAAAAGACGCCTCAGCAAATCGATGAGATTGCTCAGGGCCACGTCTGGACCGGGCAGGATGCGAAAAGCAATGGCCTGGTGGACAGCCTGGGTGACTTTGACGACGCGGTGAAGAAGGCGGCCGAGCTGGCTAAGCTTAAGCAGTGGCACGTTGAGTATTATCAGGACGAGCCGTCGTTCTTTGATATGGTCATGGACAGCATGTCCGGCTCCGTCCGCGCGATGCTGCCGGAGGCGATGCAGGCTTATCTACCTGCACCGGTCGCTACCGCCGCAAAAGCAATGAAAGCCGAGAGCGACAAGCTGGCCACCTTTAACGATCCGCAAAGCCGTTACGCATTTTGCCTGACCTGCGCTAACGTCCGTTAAAAACCGTCCCCTCTTCCCGCAAGAGGGGATTTTTTCTTTTGAAGAACAAGAACTCACTACCATGCAGAAGAAATCGATTTATGTAGCCTACACCGGCGGTACTATCGGTATGCAGCGCTCTGAGAATGGCTATATTCCCGTCTCCGGCCACCTGCAGCGTCAGCTGGCGCTGATGCCTGAATTCCACCGTCCGGAAATGCCCGACTTTACGATCCACGAGTACGACCCGCTGATGGACTCCTCCGACATGACGCCGGAAGACTGGCAGCATATTGCGGATGACATCAAAGCCAATTACGACAAATACGACGGTTTCGTGATCCTGCACGGTACCGACACCATGGCGTTTACCGCCTCGGCCCTCTCCTTCATGCTGGAGAATTTGAGCAAGCCCGTTATCGTCACCGGCTCGCAGATCCCGCTGGCGGAGCTGCGCTCCGACGGGCAAATCAACCTGCTCAACTCCCTGTACGTGGCGGCCAACTACCCGATCAGCGAAGTGTCGCTGTTCTTCAACAACCGTCTGTATCGCGGCAACCGCACCACTAAAGCCCATGCCGACGGTTTTGACGCCTTCGCGTCCCCTAACCTGCAGCCGCTGCTGGAGGCCGGTATTCACATCCGTCGTCTGGGCACGCCGCCTGCGCCGAACACCGCCGGCGAGCTGATTGTGCATCCGATCACCCCGCAGCCGATTGGCGTGGTCACGATTTATCCAGGCATCTCCGCCGACGTGGTGCGCAACTTCCTGCGCCAGCCGGTGAAGGCGCTGATTTTACGCTCCTACGGCGTCGGCAATGCGCCGCAGAACGGCGAGTTCCTGAAGGAGCTTCAGGAAGCGAGCGACCGCGGGATCGTCGTGGTTAACCTGACGCAGTGTATGTCCGGCAAGGTTAATATGGGCGGCTATGCTACCGGCAATGCCCTGGCGCACGCGGGAGTGATCAGCGGCTTTGATATGACCGTTGAAGCGACGCTGACTAAACTTCACTATTTACTGAGTCAGGATCTGGACATTCAGTCCATTCGCCGCGCGATGATGCAAAACCTGCGCGGCGAACTGACCCCGGACGAATAAGGAGCTCTCATGAAGCAACGCGCCCTGTTATTGGTCGATTTGCAAAATGATTTCTGCGCGGGCGGCGCGCTGGCCGTCGCGGAAGGCGACAGTACCGTAGACGTGGCGAATACGCTGATCGACTGGTGTAAAGCCCGCGGCGAGGCGGTTGTCGCCAGCCAGGACTGGCATCCGGCCAACCACGGCAGCTTTGCCAGCCAGCACAACGTCGACCCTTTCACTCAGGGGGATCTCGACGGGCTGGCGCAAACCTTCTGGCCCGATCACTGCGTCCAGCAGACGGAAGGCGCGGAGCTGCATCCGCTGCTGAACCAAAAGGCTATCGACGCGGTGTTTCACAAGGGTGAAAACCCGGCAATAGACAGCTATAGCGCGTTTTTCGATAACGGGCATCGGCAGAAAACAGCGCTGGACGAATGGTTACGCCACCATGAAATTACCGAGCTGCTTGTGCTGGGCCTGGCGACGGATTACTGCGTGAAGTTTACCGTACTCGATGCCCTCCAGTTGGGTTACGCCGTGAGCGTCATTACCGACGGGTGTCGCGGCGTGAACATTCAGCCGCAGGACAGCGCGCAGGCGTTTATGGACATGGCCGCCGAGGGTGCGACGCTGTATACCCTCGAAGACTGGCTTGAGACGCAGGCGTAAGCCTTTTTAGCCGGGTGGCGGCTGCGCCTTACCCGGCGTACCCTTCCCCGTAGGCCGGGTAAGGCGCAGCCGCCACCCGGCAATCCTCCCCTCGGATCACCCATAAAGTGAACTCCTTCGCATCTCAAGCGAAGCGGCAATGCTATTCTCTTCAGGCTGTTTTTTCGCCACGCTTTTTCTGTGGCGTGGTCACTTTTATTAAGTCAAAGAGGAACGTGTATGAAACGTTTGCCATTACTGGCAGCATTGCCGCTGCTTTGCGCTTCACTTGCCTCCGCCAGTACCCTGATGTCCGTGGGCTACTTCAACGGGGGTGGCGATGTCACCGCCGGTCCGGGCGGAGACATTAACAAACTCGACGTCCGCCAGATCACCCACCTGAACTACTCGTTTGGCCTTGTCTATAACGATGAGAAAGACGAAACCAACGCCGCGCTGAAAGATCCGGCAAAGCTGCATCAAATCTGGCTGTCGCCAAAAGTCGCGTCCGACCTCGCGTTAATTCCTGTCCTGCGTAAACAGAACCCGAACCTCAAGGTGCTGCTTTCCGTTGGCGGCTGGGGAGCGCGCGGTTTCTCTGGCGCAGCAGCAACGAAGGAGTCGCGTGCGGTGTTTATCCGCTCAGCGCAGGAAATTGTCGATAAATATGGCCTGGACGGAATCGACCTCGACTGGGAGTTCCCGGTGAACGGCGCGTGGGGGCTGGTCGCCAGCACGCATGCCGATCGGGATAACTTCACCGCCCTGCTCAAAGAGCTGCGCGACGCCTTCGGACATAAGAAGCTGGTCACCATTGCCGTGGGCGCGAATGCGGAAAGTCCGAAAAGCTGGGTAGACGTGAAGGCGATCGCCCCGCTGCTCGACTATATCAACCTGATGACCTACGACATGGCGTACGGAACGCAGTACTTCAACGCCAACCTGTATGACTCCAGCGCCTGGCCAACGGTGGCCGTTGCCGATAAATACAGCGTCGATTTTGTGGTGAATAACTATCTTGCTGCCGGCCTGAAGCCAGAGCAGATGAACCTCGGGATGGGTTTCTATGGCCGCGTGCCGAAGCGTTCCGTGGAGCCGGGCATTGACTGGACAAAACCGGATGCGCAGAAAAACCCGGTAACGCAACCCTACTTCGGCCCGCAGGAGATCGGTTTGTTCAAGTCGCTCGGGTATGACCTGACCAAAGATACGTACGTGAAGTACAACGATATCGTCAAAAAGCTGCTGAACGATCCGCAGAAGCGCTTTACCGAGCACTGGGACGACCAGGCGAAAGTGCCGTGGCTTTCGGTGAAGTCCGCCGACGGCAAAGCGCTGTTCGCCATTTCGTATGAGAATCCACGCTCAATCGCGATTAAGGCGGATTACATCAAGGAGAAAGGACTTGCTGGCGCGATGTTCTGGGAGTACGGGGCTGATGACAACAATAAGTTAGCGAAACAGCTGGCGGAGTCACTCGGGATCCCGCATAAGTAGTAAGATAATCAAGCCCTCTCCCCCTGGGAGAGGGTTGGGTGAGGGCATCAACCCGCACCGTTATTGCATTTTCATCGTCGCAATCGGCTTTGGCGTAATGCCAAACTCTTCCTTCAGCTCGCGCTTGCTCTTCATCACCATCTGCCCCTGGGTGTCGATCGTCATGTGCTGTGCGTCAGTGTTGTTGCGCGCCTGCCATAACATGACCAGCTGCAGGCTGTTCTCTTTTTGCTCGGGCGTCAACGCAACGCCATCGGGCCATTTTCCCAGCTCAACGGCCGTCACCAGACGCTGGTAAACCTCCGGCGTCATGCCCGCAATCATGTCATCAATATTCATGATATCTCCCTTTCAAAGGAATAATTTGCTGAATCGTTTTTTCAACCTTTGGTCTGGTCGCCGTTTTCATCGTCGGTGAAGCTCATGGAGGCTGAATTTACGCAGAAACGCTCGCCGGTAGGCTGCGGGCCGTCCGGGAACACGTGGCCGAGGTGTGCATCACAGTTTCCGCAACGGATTTCGGTACGCACCATGCCGTGCGACGAGTCGGTCAGATAACGGATCGCGTCATCGCTAACCGGCTCATAAAAGCTCGGCCAGCCGCAGCCAGAATCGTATTTTGTCTGCGAATTAAACAGTGGCGCATCGCACACCAGGCAATGGTAGACACCGTCTCGCTTGTTATGCAGCAAACGCCCGGTAAATGGCGGTTCCGTACCGTGATTCTGCGTCACGTAAAACTGCATTTCTGAAAGGTTTTTTTTCAAATCATCGGGGTTACGTTGGTTCGACATATGCTTACATCTCGCTGTAGAAACAGACATCTTTTAACCCGGATTCTAACAAAACATTAACACCCTTGCGTACACTTTTGTTCTAAACTTATGTGTCGCGAAAAGGCGGTCAGGCAATTGTGATCTATTTCACACTTTTATCCTGAGAGGCCTTTAAAATTCCGGGCGCAGCCCCCATGTGGTTGCTAGCTCAAAGGGAAAGTGAGGCGAGTCAGTCGCACAAACGTTAGTCACAGGATTGATTTGTCGCAATGATTGACACGATTCCGCTTGACGCTGCGTAAGGTTTTTGTAATTTTACAGGCAACCTTTTATTCACTAACAAATAGCTGGTGGAATATATGACTATCAAAGTAGGTATCAACGGTTTTGGCCGTATCGGCCGTATTGTTTTCCGTGCTGCTCAGGAACGTTCTGACATCGAAATCGTTGGTATCAACGATCTCCTGGACGCTGAATACATGGCGTACATGCTGAAGTACGACTCAACTCACGGTCGTTTCAACGGCACCGTTGAAGTGAAAGACGGCCACCTGGTTGTTAACGGCAAAACCATCCGCGTTACTGCTGAAAAAGACCCAGCTAACCTGAAATGGAACGAAATCGGTGTTGACGTTGTTGCTGAAGCAACCGGTATCTTCCTGACCGACGAAACCGCGCGTAAACACATCACCGCGGGTGCGAAAAAAGTTGTTCTGACTGGTCCATCCAAAGACAACACCCCAATGTTCGTTCGTGGTGCTAACTTCGAAACTTACGCTGGCCAGGATATCGTTTCTAACGCATCCTGCACCACCAACTGCCTGGCACCACTGGCTAAAGTTATCAACGACAACTTCGGTATCGTTGAAGGCCTGATGACCACCGTTCACGCAACTACCGCTACTCAGAAAACCGTTGATGGCCCGTCTCACAAAGACTGGCGCGGCGGCCGTGGCGCAGCTCAGAACATCATCCCATCTTCTACCGGTGCTGCTAAAGCTGTAGGTAAAGTACTGCCAGAACTGAATGGCAAACTGACGGGTATGGCGTTCCGCGTTCCAACTCCTAACGTGTCCGTTGTTGACCTGACCGTTCGTCTGGAAAAAGCTGCTTCTTATGAAGAAATTAAGAAAGCAATCAAAGCTGCTTCCGAAGGCGCAATGAAAGGCGTTCTGGGCTACACCGAAGACGACGTTGTTTCTACCGACTTCAACGGCGAAGTGTGCACTTCCGTGTTCGATGCTAAAGCTGGTATCGCGCTGAACGACAACTTCGTTAAACTGGTTTCCTGGTACGACAACGAAACCGGCTACTCTAACAAAGTACTGGACCTGATCGCTCACATCTCCAAATAAGTTGAGATGAGAACCTGATCCAAAAAGGCGACTTCGGTCGCCTTTTTTATTGCTTCAAGACAGAGGATTGCTTAATGATTAATAAAATTTTTGCACTTCCGGTAGTCGAACAACTTACCCCTGTGCTCTCCCGCCGCCAGATTGATGGCGCTGACGTTATTGTCGTTGACCACCCGCGCGTAAAAGCCTCCGTGGCCCTGAACGGTGCCCATCTGCTCTCCTGGAAACCAGAAGGCGAAGAAGAAGGCCTGTGGCTGAGCAATGCGACCTCGTTCAAAAAAGGGGCCGCGATTCGTGGGGGCGTACCGATCTGCTGGCCATGGTTCGGCCCGGCAGCACAGCAGGGTCTGCCCGCGCACGGTTTTGCCCGTAACCAGCAGTGGACGCTGAAAGCCCATAACGAAGATGAAAGCGGCGCAGTGCTGACCTTTGAGCTGCAGGCGAACGATGAAACCCGCGCCCTGTGGCCGCACGATTTCACGCTGTACGCCCGCTTCAAGCTGGGCAAAACCTGCGAGATCGAACTGGAAGCACACGGTGATTTTGAAACCTCTTCCGCCCTGCACACCTATTTCAACGTCGGTGACATTAACGCAGTTAAAGTGAGCGGCCTTGGCGATACCTTTATCGACAAAGTGGATAACGCCAAAGAAGGAAAACTGAGCGACGGCGTTCAGACGTTCCCTGACCGTACCGACCGCGTGTATCTGCATCCGGAAGCCTGCAGCGTGATCCACGACGGCGCCCTGAACCGCGGCATTGAGGTGGTTCATCACCATCACAGCAACGTTGTGGGATGGAACCCAGGCCCGGCGCTTTCTGTCAGCATGGCAGACGTCCCTGACGACGGTTATAAAACGTTTGTCTGCGTGGAAACCGCGTGCGTGACTGAACTACAGAAAACGAGTGAAGAGAAACCGTCTCGCCTGGGGCAGACGATTAAGATTGTGAAGCGCTAAGAGAAAAGCGCCCCTCACTCTGGCCCTCTCCCCACAGGGGAGAGGGGATAGTCGGTGCAGGCTTAAACAACGTCTAAAGGCGTTTTAACGGCGGGTACTGGGAAGGCATTATCTAAAAGGCGTAACTCTTCGCCGGTCAGCGTGATATCTAGCGCTCCCGCATTCGCTTTGACGTGTTCAATGGATGCCGCCTTCGGGATGGCCATCACGCCCTGATGACGTATCACCCACGCCAGCAGGATTTGCGCGGCGGTTGCGTTATGGTTACGGGCAATCTCGTTGACGACCGGGTGATTCATCAACCCTGTTCGCAAGCGTCCGGCCTGGGCCAGCGGGCAGTATGCCATCACCGGAACATCGTGCTGCTGACACCAGGGCAGCAGATCGTATTCAATGCCGCGCGATGCAAGGTGATACAGCACCTGATTGGTCGCACAGGCAGAGCCGCCCTCCTCACGCCACAGCGCCTGCATGTCGTCGACGTCAAGATTCGACACGCCCCAGCGGCCAATTTTGCCCTGCTGCTGAAGTTTGTTCATCAGGTCGATGGTTTCATCGAGCGCAAAATTGCCCCGCCAGTGCAGCAGGTAGAGGTCGATACGATCGGTCCCCAGACGTCGCAGGCTGGCTTCACACGCGGCCTGTCCTTTCTGGCCGCCCGCATTCCACGGGTACACTTTGGACACCAGAAACACCTTGTCGCGCTGGCCTTTTATCGCCTCACCGACCACCTCTTCCGCCCCGCCTTCAGCATACATTTCAGCGGTATCAATCAGCGTCAGCCCAAGATCGATGCCCGCCCGCAGTGCATCGACCTCTGTTTTACGCAGGCTCGCCTTTTCGCCCATATACCAGGTGCCCTGCCCAATCGCGGGGATTGAACGGCTGCCGGAAAATGCCACGGTTTTTACGCTCATATCACTCTCCTGTTTAGTTGCACCACGCTAAAGCAAACGGGGCGCAAGCGCCCCGTTATCATGCACAGATTGCACTGTAATAATGCACAATCAGAATTTGTAGGTGACACCCACTGAGAAGATCCCAGCCCAGGACTTATCGACCATCGGGCTATCTTTAACTTCATCGCTCAGACGGGAGTAACGGCCGGTGCCGTAAACGTTCCAGTCACCGAGGAAGTTATAGCTTGCGGTCAGCTCCAGGTACGGGTCCCAGCCATCGTCTGCGCTATAGCTTTTCAGACCACTGCGGCGAGACTCATTTTTAGACACGCCATAGTAGTAGTCGTTGTAATTTTCGCTGCTGTACTGCACGCCAATACCCGGCGTCAGGGTCAGCGCGCCGTTGGTGTAACGGTAGAGCCAGGCCAGATCCCAGATGAAGCCGTTGCTGTTATCCAGCGTATCGCCCGCCAGCGCGGTGCGCAGGAAGCCGTACTGCGTGTTATGAACGTAAGAGAGACCCGCCATCATCGAGCTCTTACGTTTGTCGAGCTGGCGCAGCGCGTGGCTGTCGCTGTCACCCGGCTTGAAGTGCGTCGGATCGTAATACGCCATGATCGAAAGCTTGTCAGCCGTGTCGTTCCACAGATAGTAGCCGCCGCCTAAACCGCGGAACCAGAAGTTATCGCCTTCATAGGTGACAACGGGAACGGGATACACATCGCGGTCATACTGCTTATACGGGCTGTTAATGACACCCGCGCCCGCGCCAACAGTCCACTGACCTTCCGCCTGCGCGGTGCTTACTGCGGTAGCGGCAAGGATGCCCAATGCCAGAAGTTTGAGTTTGGTCACAATCCATTCTTTCCTGTAGTCAAATAATCAGCGGGTGAAGTGTAACCGCCATTCCCGAACATCCCAAAACTTTTTGCCCACTAATGAGTTTGATTAACCCGTTATTTTTCACTTTTCAGATGACAACCCGCTTTCATTTATGTGACCAGAGAATGAAAACTCCGGTTTGGCCTTATAACAAGGGTGGAAATTTTTGGATGAGTTATTGATATGTCATTGAAATTGGATTTTATCGACATGCAAGTTTTGCAAATGCCATCTACGCTTTAATTTAAGAAGAGGTTTTGCTGAACACCCTGCGGTTCTTAGCCTTCGACCTGGCACACAGGTTGCTGCTCTGGCAGTGAGGTGCGAGAAATTCTCTTCCGGGAGCCTCCACTACTCATACGAACGGCTCTTATCCTGTGCTAAAAAACGAAAGGACGGCATGCCATGAATATATTCGATCACTATCGCCAGCGCTATGAAGCTGCCAAGGACGAAGAGTTCACACTGCAGGAGTTTCTTACCATTTGTCGGCAAGATCGCAGTGCCTATGCCAATGCGGCAGAACGGCTATTGATGGCTATCGGTGAACCAAACATGGTTGACACTGCCCTGGAGCCTCGGCTTTCCCGTCTCTTTTCGAATCGGGTAGTTGCCCGATATCCGGCGTTTGAAGAGTTTTATGGCATGGAAGATGCCATCGAACAGATTGTCTCGTATCTGAAACACGCTGCCCAGGGTCTGGAAGAGAAGAAGCAGATCCTCTATTTACTGGGCCCCGTCGGCGGCGGTAAATCGTCGCTTGCCGAACGCCTGAAAGCATTGATGCAGCGCGTGCCTATTTACGTGCTGAGCGCCAACGGCGAGCGCAGCCCGGTGAACGACCACCCGCTGTGCCTGTTTAATCCGCAAGAGGATGCGCAGATTCTGGATAAAGAGTTTGGCATTCCGCACCGCTACCTCGGCACCATTATGTCGCCGTGGGCGGCAAAACGACTGCACGAGTTCGGCGGGGATATCACCAAATTCCGCGTCGTTAAAGTGTGGCCGTCGATTCTGGAGCAGATCGCCATCGCCAAAACGGAACCGGGCGACGAGAACAACCAGGATATTTCGGCCCTGGTCGGTAAGGTCGATATCCGCAAGCTGGAACACCACGCGCAAAACGACCCGGATGCCTACGGCTATTCCGGTGCGCTGTGCCGCGCAAACCAGGGGGTGATGGAATTCGTGGAGATGTTCAAAGCACCGATCAAAGTGCTGCATCCCCTGCTAACCGCCACCCAGGAAGGAAACTACAACGGCACGGAAGGCATTTCTGCCCTGCCGTTTAACGGCATTATCCTTGCCCACTCTAACGAATCAGAATGGGTGACCTTCCGCAATAACAAGAACAATGAGGCGTTCCTTGACCGCGTATACATCGTCAAAGTGCCTTATTGCCTGCGGATCTCCGAAGAGATCAAAATCTACGAGAAGCTGCTTAACCACAGCGAGCTGGTGCATGCCCCTTGCGCCCCCGGCACCCTGGAAACGCTGTCACGCTTCTCCATTCTGTCGCGCCTGAAAGAGCCGGAAAACTCCAGCATCTACTCAAAAATGCGCGTCTATGATGGCGAAAGCCTGAAGGATACCGACCCGAAAGCCAAGTCATACCAGGAATACCGCGACTACGCCGGCGTCGACGAAGGGATGAACGGTCTTTCAACGCGCTTCGCGTTCAAGATCCTCTCCCGCGTCTTTAACTTCGACCATGCGGAAGTGGCGGCCAACCCGGTTCATCTGTTCTACGTGCTGGAGCAGCAAATCGAACGTGAGCAGTTCCCGCAGGAGCTGGCCGAGCGCTACCTGGAGTTCCTCAAAGGCTACCTGATCCCGAAATACGCCGAATTCATTGGCAAAGAGATCCAGACCGCCTATCTGGAATCCTATTCCGAATACGGGCAGAACATCTTCGACCGCTACGTGACCTATGCCGACTTCTGGATCCAGGATCAGGAGTACCGCGACCCGGATACCGGCCAGCTGTTTGACCGTGAATCCCTGAACGCGGAGCTGGAGAAAATTGAGAAGCCTGCCGGGATCAGCAACCCGAAAGACTTCCGTAATGAGATTGTGAACTTCGTCCTGCGCGCCCGCGCGCACAACAACGGACGCAATCCAAACTGGACCAGCTACGAAAAACTGCGCACCGTTATTGAGAAGAAAATGTTCTCCAATACCGAAGAGCTGTTGCCGGTGATTTCGTTTAACGCCAAAACCTCAACCGACGAGCAGAAAAAGCACGACGATTTTGTCGACCGTATGATGGAGAAAGGCTATACCCGCAAGCAGGTTCGCCTGCTCTGCGAATGGTATCTGCGCGTGCGTAAATCGTCTTAAAACAAGTGCCCGGTGGCGCTTGCGCTTACCGGGCCTACAAAATGTCCGGCACTTTCGGACGCTGCAAGTTGGCAAATGCAGTACGGGGGATATATGACCTGGTTTATTGACCGGCGTCTTAACGGCAAAAACAAGAGCACGGTAAACCGCCAGCGCTTCTTGCGCCGTTATAAATCGCAAATTAAACAGTCGATCTCCGAGGCCATCAACAAACGCTCGGTGACCGACGTCGACAGCGGCGAGTCTGTCTCCATCCCTACCGATGACATCAGCGAACCGATGTTCCATCAGGGGCGAGGCGGCCTGCGCCATCGCGTTCATCCAGGCAATGACCACTTTGTGCAGAACGACAGAATCGAGCGCCCGCAGGGTGGCGGCGGCGGTTCGGGAAGCGGTCAGGGCCAGGCCAGCCAGGACGGCGAAGGCCAGGATGAGTTTGTCTTCCAGATTTCCAAAGATGAATATCTCGATCTGCTCTTCGAGGATTTGGCCCTGCCGAATCTGAAAAAGAACCAGCATCGGCAGCTCAACGAATATAAAACCCATCGCGCGGGCTATACCGCCAACGGCGTGCCCGCCAACATCAGCGTCGTGCGTTCGCTGCAGAATTCCCTGGCGCGGCGCACGGCGATGACGGCAGGTAAACGGCGCGAGCTTCGCGAGCTGGAAACCAGCCTCAAGGTTGTGGAAAACAGCGAACCGGCGCAGCTGCTTGAAGAGGAGCGCCTGCGTAAAGAGATCGCTGAGCTACGGGCGAAGATCGACCGGGTGCCGTTTATCGACACCTTCGACCTGCGCTACAAGAACTATGAAAAACGCCCGGAACCTTCCAGCCAGGCGGTCATGTTCTGCCTGATGGACGTCTCCGGCTCGATGGATCAGGCCACCAAGGATATGGCGAAGCGTTTTTATATCCTGCTTTATCTGTTCCTGAGCAGAACCTATAAGAACGTCGAGGTGGTGTATATCCGCCACCACACCCAGGCCAAGGAGGTCGATGAACATGAGTTCTTCTACTCGCAGGAAACCGGTGGGACCATCGTCTCCAGCGCCCTCAAGCTGATGGATGAAGTGGTGAAAGAGCGTTACGACCCCGCGCAGTGGAACATCTATGCCGCGCAGGCGTCGGACGGTGATAACTGGGCAGACGACTCCCCGCTGTGTCACGAAATCCTGGCGAAGAAAATTCTGCCGGTGGTGCGTTACTACAGCTATATCGAAATTACCCGCCGGGCGCACCAGACGCTATGGCGCGAATATGAGCATCTGCAGTCCATGTTCGATAACTTTGCGATGCAGCATATCCGCGATCAGGACGATATCTATCCGGTATTCCGGGAGCTGTTCCACAAGCAGTCCAGCACCAGCAGCGCATAACCCAACGGCCAGCGGATTCGCTGGCCGTTTTCTTTCTGCCCTTCTCTCCCCGTGATAATGTAGAGCGTTATGTACTGGCATTTAACAGGGGAAAAACGCGATGTCTGAACAGGTTAGTGGGACAGCTACGCACGCTCGGCTGATTACGTTACTCACCGAACAGGGCGCCCGGTTTCGCGTGATGGAGCATGACGCAGTGGGGAAATGCGAAGCGGTAAGCGAAATTCGCGGCACCGCTCTGGGGCAAGGGGCGAAAGCGCTGGTCTGCAAAGTGAAGGGAAACGGAGTAAAAAAACATGTTCTGGCGATCCTCGCCGCCGACCTTCAGGCCGACCTGAGCCGGCTGGCCAGCCACTTCGGTGGGTTAAAAGCCTCTCTCGCCAGCCCGGCTGAAGTCGACGCCCTCACGGCCTGCGTGTTTGGCGCTATCCCGCCCTTTAGCTTCCACCCTGATTTAGCGCTGGTCGCCGACCCGCTGCTGTTCGAGCGTTTCGACGAGATCGCATTCAACGCCGGCCTGCTTGAGAAATCCGTCATTATGGATACTCAGGATTACCTGCGTATCGCCCGGCCTGAGCTGTTGACGTTTCACAGAGCGTAACCGAGACGGCTGGCGTTCTGTCAGCCGTTTCTTTCAAGTAAGAGAACCGACGCGACCAGAATAATTGCGATGGTCAAAAACGTTGAGGAGATAATCAGCGTTTCAACAAACATGTGATCGTTCATGATATCGCTCCTTGTGCCTCGTATATCCCTTTTTATCCCTTAATAATGACGGTGAGATGACAGCAGCGGGTCAGCCAAATGAATATTAGCGCGCTGAAACGATTCGCGACAAATAACCCCGCGAGTGCAAGATAATTAGCATTCTCAGTAAATTGTTACCGGTATCACGAAAAGCAGTTTCCATAAGCCTGTTGGCAGATCTCGTAATTGTGAACGCCCGTGAGGTGGTTAAACATGTTTAACAGAGCATCTCAACAACACACCTTAACGGGCAAGGCGATAACAATGACCGAGACGATTACCCGCAAAGAAAAAATCAGCTACGGATTAGGGGATATGGCCAGCCATATTGGGCTGGATAACGTGATCATTTTCCTGACATTTTATTATACGGACGTCGTTGGGCTACCGGCAGCCTTTGTGGGAACCATGTTCCTGCTGGCGCGCACGGCGGATGCTATTATCGACCCGGCAATGGGCTATATTGCAGACCGAACCCGCACCCGCTGGGGGAAGTTCCGCCCGTGGATGCTGTGGCTGGCGCTGCCCTTTGGGGCAAGCTGCCTGCTTACCTATGCCGTGCCGGAATCTCTGGATCTGCACGGTAAAATGATCTTCGCTACCGTTAGCTATACCCTGATGATGCTGATGTACACGGCCATTAATATTCCCTATTGCTCAATGGGCGCGGTGATCACGCCTGACAATGACGCACGCATTTCCCTGCAGTCATATCGTTTTTTCCTCGCCACCTTAGGAGGCGCACTCTCGACCTTCTTTATGATGCCGCTGGCGGAATTTTTAGGGGGCGACGATAAATTAATGGGTTACCGCTGGGCAATGGCCATTATGGCAACCGTTGCGGTGATTATGTTCTGGATCTGTTTTGCCAATACCCGCGAGCGAATTAATGCTCCTGCTACCCATAATAATTACCTTTCAGAACTGAAGGATTTATTGCGAAACGATCAGTGGCGCGTTGTCGCCGTGCTGGTATTAACCAATATCGGCTTTGGGGTTATTCGCCTCGGCGCGATGATGTATTTCGTCACCTATTATCTCGGCAGCGCAAGCTATTTTATGTGGATGCTGGGGGCGCATATTTTGGGGAAAGCGGCTGGCAGCGCCCTGGCAAAACGTCTAACCCAGAATTACAGCAAAGTGCAGATGTTTGGCTACTGCTCCGTCATTGCGGGCGTGCTGAGCATCGCGCTGTTCTTTGCGCCTAAATCGGTATTCATCCTCGTCCCGCTAACCTTTATCGTCTCAACGCTCTACCAGGCGACCACCACGCTCATGTGGGTAATGATGGCGGACGTTGCCGACTACGGAGAATACAAGCAGGGCAAACGCATGGACGGCGTGATTTTCTCTACCTTCCTCGCCGTACTGAAGCTGGGAATGGCCATCAGCGGCGCGATCGTGGGCTGGACGCTGGGCTTTAGCGGCTATGTCCCCAACGCGCCAGAACAGACCTCCACGGCGATGTACTGCATTATCGCCCTCTTTACCATCGTGCCCGGCGTGCTGTCGCTTTGCGCTTTCGCCACGCTGCGCTGGTACAAGCTTGACGACAGCACGATGAAATCGATCCAACTCGCCAAACACACGGTTTAAAAAGGACGCGTTATCCATGAGTGAACTGATTCAACATTCCAACAGTATCGAATGGCGTTTTGAACGTCAGATCCTGCGCATCGAACCCTGGGGAGAAAACAGTCTGCGCGTCCGGGCGACCTGCTCCCCGGAATTCAGCGATGCGGAGCATGCGCTACTCCCTGCCGACCCCTGCCACGCCGAAATTACGGCAGAAGCGGAAAGCCTGACGCTGCGTAACGGCAACATCACCGCGACGCTGAACCTCAAAGGACAGCTGGCCTTCTATAACCAGCGCGGCGAACTGCTGCTGGAAGAGATGTGGCGACAGCGCTCTACCGTCGGGATCGGCGCCAGCGAAAAGAGCCAGGATAAATACGTCAGCGCTCTCAAGCTGGATGGTCGCGAATTTAAGCCGCTGGCAGGGGGTAAATATCAGCTCACCGTCCGGTTTGAATCTCGCCCGGATGAACGTATCTACGGCATGGGGCAATACCAGCAGCCCTGGCTGGATTTGAAAGGCTGTACGCTTGAGCTGGCGCAGCGCAACTCTCAGGCCAGCGTCCCCTTTATGCAGTCCAGCCTTGGCTATGGTTTGCTGTGGAATAATCCGGCCATTGGCGAAGCCAGCTTTGCCAAAAACCAGACGGAATGGCGCGCCCGCGTGACGGGTGAGATGGACTACTGGATCACCGCAGCCGATAGCGTGGTGGACATCACCCGCCAGTACGTGAAAGCCACCGGCACCCCGCCGCAGGCGCCGGACTTTATCAGCGGGCTGTGGCAGTGCAAGCTGCGCTATCGCACGCAGGAAGAGGTGTTAGAGGTCGCGCGTGAATACCGCCGCCGCAATCTGCCGCTCTCGGTGATGGTCATCGACTTCTTCCACTGGCCGAATCAGGGCACCTGGTGCTTTGACCCCGTCGACTGGCCCGATCCGAAAGCGATGGTCGACGAGCTGCGCGAGCTGGGCATCGCGCTGATGGTCTCCGTCTGGCCTACGGTGGAAGCGCGCAGCCCGCTCTACCCGCTGATGAAGGCCAAAGGCTGGCTGGTCAGCAGCGAACGCGGCGTACAGGTGAACCTCGACTTTATGGGCAACACCACCTTCTTCGACGCCACCCACCCGCAGGCGCGGCAGTTCGTCTGGGACACGGTGAAGAAAAACTATTATGACCTGGGGATAAAGCTGTTCTGGCTCGACGAGGCGGAGCCCGAATACCGCGCCTATGATTTCGATAACTATCGCTATCACGCTGGCCCGGTGCTGGAGGTCGGCAACCGCTACCCGCGCGATTTTGCACAGGGGTTTTACGATGGCCTCCAGGCCAACGGTGAGACGGACATCGTAAACCTGGTGCGCTGCGCCTGGGCGGGCAGCCAGCGCTACGGCGTGCTGGCCTGGTCAGGCGACGTTCACTCCTCGTTCCACGCGTTTCGTAACCAGCTCGCCGCCGGGCTGAATATGGGGCTGGCGGGTATTCCGTGGTGGACCACCGATATCGGCGGTTTCCAGGGCGGCAACGTTGAGGATCCGGCATTCCACGAGCTGCTGATCCGCTGGTTCCAGTGGGCGGTGTTTACCCCCGTACTGCGCATGCACGGCTACCGCGAACCGCAGATCCAGCCGCCGGAGCGCTACCGGGACGGTATTCCGCAGTGCAACAGCGGCTCGCCGAATGAGCTGTGGAGCTACGGGGAAGAGAACTTTGCCATCATGCAGCGCTGGCTCGCCGTGCGCGAAACGCTGCGTCCCTATATTGATGCCCTGTACGAAAACGCCCATCGGAACGGCGATCCGCTAATGCGTCCGCTGTTCTGGCACTACCCGAATGAAGCGCAAAGCTGGGAAACGGAGGATCAGTATCTGTTCGGCCAGGACCTGCTGGTTGCGCCGGTAATGCATGCAGGCCAGCGTGAACGTCAGGTTTGGCTGCCAGCCGGAAATCGCTGGGTTGCCCTGAACGGTGAACGCTATGCGGGCGGCGAGCGGATCGCGGTGCAGGCAGCGCTTGATACCATTCCGGTATTCATTCGTGAAGGCAGTCCGCTGGTGCAGCAGCTGGTAAGCTAAATTCAGGCAAGCGCCCAAAAAATAGAGGAATTTTTGATAAAAGCCTGTTTGCTCTCGCGTTTGCGCGTAAAGTAAGCAGGCTTACTATTTTTGGCAAGGATCTCCTCATGTTCGACCCGACTCTGCTTATCCTTCTGGCGCTGGCCGCGCTCGGCTTTGTGAGCCACAACACCACCGTTGCTATTTCAATTCTGGTGTTGATCATCGTGCGTGTGACCCCGCTCAACGCCTTCTTCCCGTGGATAGAAAAACAGGGCCTCACCATCGGGATTATCATCCTGACCATCGGCGTGATGGCCCCCATCGCCAGCGGGACGCTACCCGCCTCGACCCTCCTGCACTCCTTCGTGAACTGGAAATCACTGATCGCTATCGCGGTAGGCGTATTTGTATCGTGGCTGGGCGGCCGGGGCGTCACGCTGATGAGCAGCCAGCCCTCGCTGGTGGCCGGCCTGCTGGTAGGAACCGTGCTCGGCGTAGCGCTGTTTCGCGGAGTGCCGGTTGGCCCGCTTATCGCTGCCGGGCTGGTGTCGCTGTTTATTGGGAAGTCGTAGTCAGGCTGGCGATATAGCGCGCTGGCGTTTGCCCCAAGCCCTTCTTAAACATGGTGATAAATGCGGTGGTCGAGTCATAACCCAGTGACTGCGCCACCTGCTGCACCGACTTCCCGCTAATCAATAGCTGCAGGGCCACAATAAGCTGCAGCTGATGCCGCCAGCGGCGAAAATTTAATCCGGTCTCTTTCACCACCAGCCGCGCCAGGTTGCGCTCGCTCATGGCAAAATGGCTCGCCCACTGCGCCAGGGTCTGCCAGGCGGCGGGCTCCTTCGCCATGGTCTCGCTCATCAGCCGAATTTTGGGATGAGGTGAAACGGGTAGCTGCAGATGTTCCTGAGGCTGTAAAGGCAGCTCGTCAAACAGCACGCCGACAAGCCGCGCGGTGGCGGGTTCATTCAGCTGCATGCGCGATTTTTCTGCCAGAGATAAAATCAGCTCGCGTACCAGCGGCGATATTTTCAGCGTGCAGCAGCGTTCGGGCAAACCCAGCGCGCCAGGTTCAATAAACAAAAAGCACAGCTGCGCGCCCGGCGTGGCCTTGTTGCTGTGCGGCATCTGCCCCGGGATCCACACCGCATACTGCGGTGGCACCATCAGCATGGCGTTTTCCACTTCGCAGGTGATTGCCCCGCCCAGCGCCAGGATCAGCTGGCCCTTGCGGTGCTGATGCTCCGGAATATGCTGCTCTTCCGCCACCACGCGGATGCGGAATGCCACCGCCGCATCGCGCTGGCTGTCGGGATCGTAACCTTCCAGCCCTAGACCAATCATTAAGTTGTCCGATATTAGCGATAAACTGTCATTTTAGCTTGATTTCAACGGCCGTGAAAATCGGTATGGTGTGCGCTCGCTTGAACGTAAGAGAAAATAATGACTACTGCTATTCGACCTTCAGGGAAACAGGGTGCATTGCTGATCGCGGGCATCCTGATGATTGCCACGACGCTTCGCGTGACCTTTACCGGTGCCGCCCCGCTGCTCGACACGATCCGACATGACTATGGGTTAACGACCGCGCAAACCGGCATGCTCACCACGCTGCCGCTGCTGGCCTTCGCGCTCATCTCACCGCTTGCCGCCGGGGTTGCCCGGCGCATTGGCATGGAGCGCAGCCTGCTTATTGCCCTGCTGCTGATCTGCGCCGGCATCGGCGTGCGCTCCCTCCCCTCAGCAACGTGGCTGTTTATCGGTACTGCGGTAATCGGGTGCGGAATTGCGCTGGGTAACGTGCTGTTGCCCGGGCTTATCAAACGGGATTTTCCGGGCCAGGTCGCCAGGCTCACCGGCGCGTATTCCCTGACGATGGGCGCGTCCGCCGCGCTAGGGTCGGCGATGATTGTTCCTCTGGCGCTGGGGGATGCCGGCTGGCACGGCGCGCTGCTGATGCTGATGGTCTTTCCGCTGGCGGCATTGCTGCTGTGGCTGCCACAGTGGCGTCAGGCGCCTGCCGCGACGGTGACGGGCGCCGGTGCGTTACACAATCGTGCCATCTGGCGCTCTGCGCTTGCCTGGCAGGTCACGCTCTTTCTGGGCATTAACTCCCTGATTTACTATGTCGTTATCGGCTGGCTTCCCGCCATACTGCTCAGTCACGGCTACAGCGAAACGCAGGCGGGTTCGATGCACGGGCTCCTTCAGCTTGCCACGGCCGTCCCCGGGCTTGCCGTTCCGCTGATCCTGCATCGACTGAAAGATCAGCGCGGCATCGCCGGGTTTGTGGCACTGATGTGTGCGGTAAGTGCGGCTGGCTTCTGGTTTGCACCTGATATGGCTGTGGTATGGACGTTGGTGTTTGGCTTCGGTTCCGGCGCAACGATGATCCTCGGCCTGACGTTTATCGGCCTGCGCGCCAGCTCAGCCCATCAGGCTGCCGCCCTGTCCGGCATGGCACAATCGATTGGCTATCTGCTTGCCGCCTGTGGGCCCCCGCTGATGGGCAAAATTCACGACGTGGTGGGAGACTGGCGGATTCCACTCTTAGCCTGCGCGCTGGCGTCGATGTTCATGGCCGTCTGCGGCGTACTTGCCGGGCGTGACCGGGAGATCGCGCCCCGCTAACCACCATGGCAGACCCGCAGGTCTGCCTTTTTTTATTCGCGCGCCGCGCGCAGCATCGCCTGCACCAGCACCACCGGACGCCCCTGCAGCGCAGCACGCTCATGCTGGAACAGCGTGATCACAAAGAAAGGATGCGTGATCAGCTCGGCGGCACGGATTTCTCCCCCATCGTCCCAGCCCGTCACGCGCAAATCGCCCGCTTCAAGCTCCAGGGCAAATTCTGGCGATACGCCATAATTGCAGTGATAGCCCTCCTCAATTTCCAGCCTGCCATAGGCTTTGGCAATGAGGGTATTATTGCGCAGCTCGATCGCGTCGGTTTTTTCCACCAGCGAGCAGCTCAGCGGAGCAATGACCATCGTCCCTTCGGTATCGGTTTCAGCATGCGCGGCATCCCGCCAGCCCAGCACATTTCGCGCGTACTCAATTAATGCATGCTGGAACCCGCCGCAGGTTCCCAGGAAGGGAACGCTGTTTTCACGCGCATAGCGTGCGGCGATAAAGGCCGCTTCACTGTTTTTATAGGGACTGGCAGGAACCAGCCAGATGGCATCGTAACCCACCAGGTCTTCGGGACTGGTCAGTTCCGTGGTGGCAAGCCAGTCGTAGTCTGCGGTGAGATCCAGTACGGCTGCGGCGTCGTCGATAGCCAAAGGGATCGCCTGATGCGCAATCACATCGGGATTGTAATCGCCAACCAGGGCAATGCGCAGCGTCGTTTTAGCCGGGAGGTGTTCCATGAAGGGTTCCTTATGCCAGAATATTATCAGGTAACATAAGGAACCTCAGACTACCGATCTTTTGTAATTATCACAATACTTTAAATTGGGGGGTAAAAAGCGAATGATTCAGTGTAAACGAGTCTACGAAGAGGCAGAAAAGGAGGACGGCTATCGGGTGCTGGTGGACAGACTCTGGCCTCGCGGCGTAAAAAAAACCGACCTCGCCTGTGATGAATGGTGCAAAACGCTTACACCGTCGAACGCGCTGCGCAAGGCCTTTCATAGCGACACGCTCGACTTTGAACATTTCGGCAAGGCGTATCGGGAAGAGCTGGCACAACATCAGGACGAAGGTTTGCGGCTTGCGGCACTGGCAAAAAAACAGACCGTCACGCTACTCTATGGCGCGAAAAACACGGAGCAAAACCACGCCCTGGTGTTAGCTAACTGGCTGCGCGATCTGTAATCAGCCGAGCATCAGTTCATCGAGCGTCTGGGATGCTTCATCTGGCGTCAGCGGCAGCAGATGTTCCGGACGGACAAAGGCAAAGCCGTGCTGATTATCGACGGCGTAAACGTCCCCGGTCACCAGCCATAGCGCACGATCGGCGGTTGCCGGTAGCTGCGTGACGACCCCATTAACCGGGTTAACAAACTGCATCCCAGGCTGGCACAGGCCAAACAGCTCGACAGATTTTCCGATGTTACGACGGCCGGCCGTCGTACGGGCACCCACGATAATGGCCAGGCTGCCCGGTTTTAACTGAAACATACTTCTCTCGCGGTAAAAGGTGCCAGAAACTGGCTAAGAATAATCCTAAAGAGAAGTGTATCGCAGTCAACCTCCCGTTGTCACCTGGCAGGTTGAGGGTGGTCGCGACGGTAGAGTTCCCATTCGTCGATCGTTTCCCCGCCCGGTAATTTGCACTCGGTGCGTACGCCCTGCGGGCTTTGAATCGGGATCTGCTGCCCCCCTTTTTCCAGGCAGTACACGGAAGCGGGGTTAGCCATGCCGATGGCGTGAGGCGGCTTAGGCGCATCCGGCGGTGTCGTCTTTGCGGTACAGGCGGCGAGGGGTAACGCCAGCGCCAGAAGTAAATATCTCATCATGTTGATCCTTTTGAACTCTTCAAAATCATAAGGGTAACGACTCGTCGTGGTTTTCTCCATGATTTCTCCATCTTAACTGCACTTTTCAACACTATAGTTCGGCTGTTCTCGATATGACCAGAGAACATCATTCCGTAATCAAGATGTCTTTGCCCCGCGCTCAACAACGGGGCTTTTTTTCTCCCCTGCATTCCTCTGCAGAATATATTAAATTTTTTATATTCATGTTTTACTATGGCTGAAGCCGAAAATTTCAGCACAACATACAGATGCAGACGTCTTCTGTATGGGAGTCCACCTACGTCATGTCGGATATTATCCTTGCCCGAGTTTCAGAAACTCTCGCCACCGAGCAATCTCTCGAAAGCCTCGTTCGTCAACTCCTGGAAATGCTGGAGATAGTGACCGAGATGGAGTCGACCTACCTCACGAAGGTCGATATTAATGCGCGATTGCAGCATATCCTCTATGCGCGCAACAGCAAGCAGATGCAGATCCCTGAAGGGCTGAGCGTGCCCTGGGGAGACACGCTCTGTAAGCGCGCTATTGATAGCAATACCTTTTACAGTAGCGAGGCCTCAGAGCGCTGGGCGGATTGCGACGCGGCAAAAGCGCTTGGCATCACCACGTACATGAGTATTCCGATTCATCTTGCAGATGGCTCCCTTTACGGCACCCTGTGCGCCACCAGCACGGAAAAGAAGCAGCTTAGCGAACGCGGTGAGCAGGTCCTTAAACTGTTTGCCGGGCTGATCGCCCAGTACATTCAGAAAGAGTCCTTGGTCGCCCAGCTTCGGGAAGCGAACGCCGCGCTCATCTCGCACTCTTATACCGATGCGCTTACGGGCTTGCCTAACCGCCGGGCGATTTTCGAGGATCTCACCACCCTCTTTTCGCTTGCACGCCACCTCAAACGCAACGCGATGATTGCCTTTATCGACCTTGATGATTTTAAACTTATCAATGACCGCTACGGACATGAGGCTGGCGACCAGTTTCTGATTCAAGTCGGTCAACGGTTGAGCGTTGAAAAGACGCAGGACGATATTATTGGCCGCCTGGGTGGGGACGAGTTTATGGTCGCCTGCCTGAGTAAAAGCGGCGACGAGGGTAAAGAGGCGCAGTTAAACCTGCTGAAAACACGGCTCAGCGCCTGTATCGCCGGCGACTACTGGCTGGGTGACGTCCATATTGTTTACCCGGGCGCAAGCCTCGGCGTGATCGAAGTTGACCCTTCCACCACCGATGCGGACGGCGCGCTACGCTCTGCTGACGTTGCGATGTATCAGGATAAAAAGGGAAAAAGCAAAACACGCTTTGTCACGATGGATTAACCCCGTACACTCTACGGCATAAAGTGAACCGAAACAGGTGATGGCATGAGAATAGGAATCCTCTTTCCGGTCGTTATTTTTATAACGGCGGTGGTATTTTTGACATGGTTTTTTGTCGGCGGTTACGCAGCGCCGGGGGCATAAGTGAGAAAAACAACCATTATTATGCTGATTGTCGCCATCGTAGCCGTTGCCGGTACACAGTTCGGCTGGTGGTAAACGGGCAGTAAAAAGGCCGCCATCCGGCAGCCTTTTTCAACACTTATCAGTTTTAGCTTTTGATTTTTCTGTAGATAAACAGAACAACCAGCGCACCGATGACCGCGACGGCAAAGCTGCCAAAGTTGAAACCATCAACTTTGCCAAAGCCGAACAGCGTACTGATCCAACCACCGACGACCGCGCCGATAATCCCCAGTATAACGGTGACGATAAACCCACCGCCATCTTTGCCCGGCATAATCCACTTCGCCAGGATACCCGCAATCAGCCCAAAGATAATCCAGGATAAAATTCCCATAACTTTCCTCTCTGTATGGTTTTTGTCATTAAATCAACGACACAGAAAAGGATAGCACAGGTTCCAGAAAAGGAAATTTGTGATAAGCATCACACTGCCCGTCTGATGATTTATTAATCACAAAAAAATCACGGCCCACATGAAACGTGGGGTTGCATATTTTGTTGAGAAAGATTATCTTTCTCAACACTGAATAGTTGAGCAAAACACTCAGGTATTCAGTACGACATTGCTCACATTGCTTCCAGTATTTCTTGCCCACTTTTCAGTGGGCTTTTTTTTACCCCTGCACCACCCTCATCTCCCGGGGTTTGGACAACAGCACCTTGATGAAATCGACGTAAGAGACGGGTTTGCCAAAATAGTAGCCCTGCAGCAGGGTTATCTCATTGCGGTTGAGGTAATCCAGCTGCTCTTTCGTTTCAACGCCCTCAGCGACAATGCGTAACGAGAGTTTCTTAGCCAGCTCAATGACGCAGTCCAGCAGGATCGTTGAGTCTTTTTCCCCTGAAACCCTGTTCACAAAGCTTTTATCGATTTTGATGTAATCGATAGCGAGCGCATTCAGGCAGGATAGTCCGGAATAGCCGGTACCAAAATCATCCAGCGCAATCACAAAGCCGGCCTTATGTAACGCATTAAGATTTTCCACCAGATGAGGATTATCAATCAACGGCTCGCGCTCGGTGACTTCCAGAACCAGCTTGACCTTTTTGCCCCCGAAACCTTCCTCAAACACGCTGCAGTCCGCGATAAAAGACGGCGCATTGATATGCCTGGCGCTTATGTTTACCCCAATGTGGAATCCCTCCGGCAGCTTGGGCAAAAGCGGTTGAAGCTGGTTAACCACTTTTGCCATGAGTCCGGTAGTTAATGGAATAATTAAGCCACTGCGTTCTGCAATCGGGATAAACACGTCCGGTGGAATGAAGCCAGATTTGGGGTGCTTCCACCTCGCCAGCACTTCGACACCGTACAGCCCACCGGTATCCCCATTCACTATCGGCTGATAATACGGAACGATTTGCCCGTTCATAATGGCCTTGCGCAGGTCGTCTTCAAAAGAGGTGTTTTTCCCCCGGTAACGGCGGATGAGCACCCCGACCGCCACTGACAGAACAAGGATAAGGAGCATCAGGCTCCACCCTTGCTGCAGCAGGCGCGGCAGGCTGAAAAAGGCGGGAGGCTGCCAGGCCATGCTGAACGGAAAGTAGCGTGACGGCATCATCAACAGTGAGGATTGAGCAGCAGGAGCCCCGGTAATCAGCCCGTTGCGCTGAATCATCCGCCCGCCGACAGCCAAAGCCAGGGCAGTTTCATCCGGCACGCCGGCGAGAACATCGTGAAGATGCGCATCGCTAATGCTGACAATGACCCGTCCTTCCGGGATCGGCATCTGAAAAATCAACACCGGCAGACCGTTCACCGTCAGGCTTCCCGGTAAAAGCATCAGCCGTTCATGGGGGAGACGTTCAGGGTGGACGAGCAGCAGTCCATTCCCCGGCAGAGAAGTGCACACAATTGAATCGTTCTGCTGGATCATGATGGCGCGCAAATGCGGTTTTAATGCAGCTTCGGTGCCTAAATCCAGCTGTCCGGCACGGGTACACCCTAGCGCCGCAACCTCCTGCGCCGTTTTTGCTGCGCTCACCGCTTCAACGAGCATGTTATCAATTTTTCGACTGCTGATGCTGGCAGCATCTGCGCTACTCCGGGTCGCCATATGCCACAGCTGCCAGTTGAGAATAAGCATGCCGGCTAAAAAAAGAATAATGGCGCTTGCCAGGGGAATTATTACGTTGCGCACGATTTTTCCTTAAGAGAAAAAACAAGCGGTTATGACTTGTTGAATTAGACGTTAAAGCTAATTCAGCGCCGCACACTTTACTCTTAAGAGCGTAGTTAAGGTTAATCTTAAATCACTGATACTTTTGTATTAGGCAGCGTTATTGTCAGGCTTGTTCCCTGCCCTGCCTGTGTTAAGATTCTTGAAAACAGGGACCTGACGGGACAACAGGAAAATGAAAAAGATCATTACCGTTGCGATCATTTCAACGCTTCTGGTCATCCTGTCTCTGTTTGCGGTCAATGCGGTGATTACCGGGCAGCAAAAGAATAAGCAGCGTGAGATATCCCATACGCTGCTGCATTACTCGGAGGACTTATCTCAGAGCGTGGCGCTGGCCCTGAAAAGCATTACTACTCAGGGATGCGACAAACGCAGCCTGGATAACTACAGAAAAAGTAAGCTGGAAAGCGCCTATTTTGGCGATGTTGGCTATATCGAAAAAGGAAAAATCGCCTGTACGGCGTTTTGGGGAAAGCTGGCAACTCCCGTCGCTTTGCCTTCCGGGCTGCATCAAACCGAGAATGGTTTTACCCTCGCACAGTTTTCTCAAAGGGATTTTTTTACAGGCAACGCCGCAATTTACAATAGCGTGATTATTTTCACCTCTCGCAATGCCTATGACAAATTCACGCCGGTCACGGCCAGTTACTCGCTCACTTCGACAACAAAAGACTTCGGCAGAACATTTTTCTCCGTCTCACCAGACTTAGAGCAGCGGAGCTGGCTGCAGTCGTCCTTATTCACGCTTACCGTGACGCAGTGCAGCACCCGATGGGATTTGTGCGTTACGGTGAAACATCACGATTCGGGACTGGCATCATTATCTGCCGTCGTATTTATTCTTCTTTGTGCGTTCTTATATTTTATCTGGATTTCCCTGTCGCTCTTTTCCGTTCGGCTCTATGAAGATCGTTTTTCTCTGGAGAGAAAGCTGGTCAGCGCGGTGAAGCACAATACCATAAGCGCGAACTACCAGCCCATTATTCGGGTGCAGGATAAAAAAATCGTGGGTATAGAAGTGCTGTCGCGCTGGCGCGACAATAATCATATGAATGTCTCCCCTGAGCTTTTTATTCCGCTGATAAAAAAAATTGGGCTCTACACTATTTACTATTCCAATATGATTCACAAAGCCCTTTCAGAAATAGGCTCGCTTGCCAGCCAATATCAGCTGGTCATTTCCATCAATGTTGGCAGAACAGAGATTGAAGATGGCCGTTTCATGAGCGTGCTGCGCCGCGCGTGTACGCTCAATAACCTACCCTTATCGCTGATTAAGATCGAGCTGTCGGAAAATGCCGTCTCCAGTGCGGGCATACTCGAAGGGTTCTGCGAAGAGTTAAAAATGGCAGGCGTCAAAATATCCATCGATGATTTTGGCGTGCAAAACTCCAACCTCGCCAGGCTGTCACACCTTCAGTACGACGAGATCAAAATCGACAAGTCGCTGGTGGATGGGATCAGCGAAGATTATAAGCAGAATATCTTTGCTATCTTTAGCGACGCCCTCTCCCGTCTGAACAAAACGCTCGTGTTTGAGGGCGTGGAGAGTGCGGCGCAGTTCAACTTTATTGCTGAACGCTATCCAGACGCGCTGATCCAGGGCTGGTTCTTTTCAAAATCGTTGACCCGAAGCGAACTGGCGGAAGTCCTCGCGGACAACGTTACTCGTTGCCCCACTGATTCAGGAAGTTAGCAACATCGTCAACGCGGTGCGCCTGGATACCCGCTTCCTTAGCCATCTCCAGCTGTGCCTCCTCACTGATTTCCTCATTGTTGCTCAAGCGGGTAATCAGCAGCTGAAAATAGTGCGCCAGCGGATCGCGCTCTGGCTCGCCTACCGGCCGTTCGGTTTCAGAAGCATACTCATCAACGATGTCATAAAATTTTAGCGGGATGGCGTTATTCATGGTGTGTCTCTCGTCTGACGTTCTAATAATGAAGCACGTAGTATATAGAATGGCATAAAAAAACGGGAACCCTTCGGCTCCTGTTCTCGTCTTACACAGCAGGTGGATGACCTATTCGCAATAATCGCGTCGTCAAACTCTCAGCATCTCAGCAACTTAGCTGCCTTCCATACCTTTGACGTCCAGTTCTGCGACTTCAAACCATTCCAGATGGCGCAGCGGTATTTCCTGGTACAGCCATTACTCGCTGATTTTTGTGTAAAAAAATACAAATCTTGCGTTCAATTTTCACCTCATCGCATTATCACTACCACATTGATTAAGTTGAGATATCTTTTGGATTTTGATCACCATTTTCCGCTATAAGCATAAACATTCCTATTGTAAAATAGGCTAGTTCACAGGGGATGAAATCATGGGTATTATCTATATATCATTCACTTAGCATTTTCACGCCATCAATCTTTTTTTTATTTATCGTCAATAGAATCATTTAGGAATTTAGACATTTTGTAATAGCGAAAGGTTATCTTCAATAAAATTGAATTAGAGACTGAAGTTTTTATTACCAATGAATCCCACTATCCCTAAGGGATTTTCACAAGGAAAATAATATCCCCCCGCAGACAAGCACCTATTAATTTTAGTAGTTAGTTAATAATAGACGTTGACTAAAAAAATAGGCGAGTGTAAATTCAACACAGCTGTATATACATACAGCATCATTGCAATTTTTATTCTTCCCCAAAAAGACAATTAAATTTATTTTTAAAATTTCAAATAATTAGAGGGATATAGTTATGGCGTGGACGGGTTTTGGTGGTTCCTGGAATGATGGTGTTCATTCAGGTGGAGATGACTCCGGCAGCATTGGCGGTGGTGGTATCAAATTAGACGGAAAAGGTAACCCGACAGGCACCCGGGCACCTTCAGCATCCGATATTGCGGCTCAATTTAATAGTTTTGGCGGTACTCAGATTAGTCCCTCACAAGTATCTAACATTCGCAGTGATGGCGACGGAGGCTTTCAGGCAAATATCGCTGGTGAGAATCATGGCGTGAGTGTAAACGGATCTAATCTTAATTCGAATGTATCAAGTGGTTTCACCGGCGTTTCGACACCTGCCAGCAATGGTGGGAAAGGTGTAGATGGAGGTGTCAGTAACTGGAATGATGCTGCAAGTTTGGTTAGGAAAGGAACCATTCCATCAAACTTCAAACTGCAAGACGGTAAAATTGGTATCATGACGCCAGTTTACCGTGAAAGCGGTGTAGGCCACGGAACACAAATTGAGGTGTTCACTGGAAAGTATAAATTTGTTGAAGTGCCATCACTGACCAAGGCTTATAACGAAGGCGTAAAAGAGCGTGGTGAGTATGCCGCCGCTGTCAAAATGACGGCTGATTTTTATAAGGAAGTTGGGGCGAAGTATGGTGCACAGCAAGCTGCTATAGCCAAAGAATTGGCGGCGGCAGCTAAAGGGAATGCAATGATGGATGTAAACAAAGCTATTGCTGCGTTTACAAAAAACCAAGCTATCCTGGATGCTAATTTAACAGTGTCCAACCGGACAGCTATTGCTAATGCTTTGGCAGCGACCAACCGAGCTCAAGTTGCAAGTAATTTGAAAATGTTTGGTAAGACATTTGGAATTGTCGGTATTACGATGGATGTTTATGACCTGACTAACTCTCTTGTAAATGCAATCAAAACTGGCGATTGGCGTTCATTTTTCGTAAAAGCAGGTTCAATGATCCTGGCTCATGATGCAGGGATTGTGGCAGCCTGGGCGTTTAGTATTATCCTTGGCACTCCACTCGGTATTTTAGGTTACATCGTAGTTATGACTGCAGTTTCTGCTTTAGTAAATGAAAGCCTGGTAAATAAAACTATAGCTTTACTTTCTAAGTAATATTACACGGCCACTATTTTGTGGCCATTCTTTTTAAAACAAGAATTATAAACATAATTATGCATATGGGTATTGACATAAAGAAAACAAACATATAATACATTGCATATATGCCATTCTTCATGGGCGTTTCTGTATAAAAACCTTTCGTCCAATACTCTTTACTATAATATCTACGAGAAAAATTTTCTAAAAAACCCTTAGCCACTGGGAAAGTAAAGACACTTATAAAACCTATTACAAGAAACAATCTTGCCAATGGATTATCAAAATCGCCCCGTAATACAAATACAAGAACGAGGTACACTAAAAGGCCCCAGTGAATATTTTTCGCGTAATACTTCATGCTCACATCCCATCTCAAAATTCATATTATCCGTTAGTAATAGCCTATCTCGTAACGCGGATATTGCGAAAAATAGTTTGATGTATTATCAGCCATTATACGCGATTTTACTAGTGATAGTAAAATCGCGTGCTGAGTCTTAATTAATGCGCACGGCATCTCACCCTGCCCGATACTTTCTGTCATGGCTTTGACTGGAGGTTTATCTGTGTGGACGTTTTGCACAAGCCCAAACCCGTGAAGAGTATCTAACATACCTAGCCAGTGAAGCCGAGCGCGAAATAGCATATGACCCGGAATCAATTTGTGTTTTTGAACCTGATTATTGAAATAATCAGCTGCATGAGTTTAGTTCTTAAGCAAAGCTTGAAGAGAGAAACATCGTAACCCTCTGTTATTAAAAATTTTTGATAAATTTTTAATAACCATTCAGGAGGTAATAATAAAAACGGGAACCCACTGGCTCCCGTTCTTGTTTAACCCAACTCGTGGATTACATATTCGCGATAATCGCGTCGCCAAACTCTGAGCATTTCAGCAGCTTAGCGCCTTCCATCAGACGTTCGAAGTCATAGGTGACGGTTTTCGCGTTAATCGCGCCTTCCATACCTTTAACGATCAGGTCTGCGGCTTCGAACCATTCCATATGACGCAGCATCATCTCTGCGGACAGGATGATAGAGCCCGGGTTCACTTTGTCCTGGCCCGCATATTTAGGCGCAGTGCCGTGGGTCGCTTCGAACAGGGCGCACTCGTCACCGATGTTCGCGCCCGGAGCGATACCGATACCGCCAACCTGCGCTGCCAGGGCGTCAGAGATGTAGTCACCGTTCAGGTTCATACAGGCGATCACGTCATATTCAGCAGGACGCAGCAGGATCTGCTGCAGGAACGCATCGGCGATCACATCTTTAATGACGATCTCTTTGCCGGTGTTCGGGTTCTTAATCTTCTGCCACGGGCCGCCGTCGATCAGCTCGCCGCCGAACTCTTCGGTCGCCAGCTGGTAGCCCCAGTCTTTGAACGCGCCTTCGGTGAACTTCATGATGTTGCCTTTGTGAACCAGGGTCACAGAGTCGCGATCGTTGGTGATAGCGTATTCGATGGCCGCACGCACCAGACGCTTGGTTCCGTCTTCGGAGCATGGCTTAATGCCGATACCACAATGCTCAGGGAAGCGAATCTTCTTCACGCCCATCTCTTCGCGCAGGAATTTAATCACTTTTTCTGCGTCAGCAGAGTCCGCTTTCCATTCGATACCCGCGTAGATGTCTTCTGAGTTTTCGCGGAAGATAACCATGTCGGTCAGTTCAGGGTGCTTAACCGGGCTTGGAGTACCCTGGTAGTAACGCACCGGGCGCAGGCACACGTACAGATCCAGTTCCTGACGAAGGGCTACGTTCAGGGAACGAATGCCGCCGCCAACTGGCGTGGTCAGCGGGCCTTTAATAGCTACGCGGTAATCGCGGATCAGGTCCAGCGTTTCAGCTGGCAGCCAAACGTCCTGGCCATAAACTTGAGTAGATTTTTCACCGGTGTAAATTTCCATCCAGGAAATTTTACGCTCGCCTTTGTAGGCTTTCTCAACAGCGGCATCAACCACTTTCAGCATTGCCGGGGTAACGTCTACACCGATACCGTCGCCTTCAATGAACGGGATAATCGGGTTGTGAGGAACGTTAATCTTGCCGTTTTGCAGGGTGATCTTTTTACCTTCCGCCGGAACAACTACTTTGCTTTCCATTAACCTCTCCTTCGAGCGCTTCTGGTTGTTACTGATCTTATGTTAATAAATTGTAATGAGCCTTTCGATACTACCTGATTGTCTGCCGCCATGAAAGGTCTTCGTTATTAGGCTATAATGCGGCAATTGATAACGCCTGAAAATACCATGAAGAAAACTTCTTTTAGATGAATCATAGTATTTTGTGCATTTTTCAAGAATCCAATCTGACATCAATTAGTTATACCAGATTCCACACAACAAAAAACCCTGCCAGAGTTAACTAACAGGGTAAATTTTGGTCAAAGTTTGACATCCCTCGATTCAGCAACTAACCATTCTCTCGCACGTTTGGGAAAGTTATCAAAAGTCATGGATGCGCTACGCTGCAACGAGTAATTTATGTCATCGCTTCCTTCTGAGGTTCACATGAAACGCTTTTCCCTGATTGCTCTGGTTCTACTTACTGGTACTGCTTCTGCTGCAACAGAAGGAATCAACTTCAAGTATCAGAAACACTATTCATGTACGTGGCTGTTCACAGGCACACCACAGCAAGCCCCTGACCTTTACACAGCGGTAAATGCTAACTCTGGTGCAATGTCACTACAGCGTCAAGGAGCAGAGGTGTACTACGCTAAGAAAATCACTGAGGATATTTGGGAAGAAATCAATCCTACGCCTGGTCAGGATGCAGAAGATATACGTATCAGAACTGATGGCGTGTTAGATACCTATCAAGGCAATATGAAAATCAGTTCCTGTATCGAAGTGGAGTGACATCAAATGGTGAGTATCATCAAGACTACTGGCAACACCTCTACTGGTTTGCACATGGTTCAGAGAAGCGGGAACAAGTTTAAATTTCGGTGTTGCGTAGACTCCATCAAGCGCCTTGTGTCTGTACCCGTTAAACCTGAACACATGCACTTCTTTACCACCCGTAAAGATGGAGTGTTTCACTCAGACCTGTACGATAGACCGGAACAGTGTGCAGACGAGTTGATTCAGTTCATCTTCAAATGTACTGGAATTAAATGCAGTAGCGAATGAAATGAAAAAAACCTGTCACCAGTATCTCTACCAGTGGGACAGGGTTACGTTTAGCTGAAAAACATTATGAAGTGTGCTCTGACTATCAACCATACCTGATTGCACAGCATCTGGAAAATTACCCAATCCAGAGCGCTCGTCTGTAGAAACATGTTCCAGAGGTTGTGGAAGGTCAACAATAGAAAAGCTAAGTATTCTGCATTCATTGCTATCCAAGATGCGCCTCCAGAATGTAACGCTTGTCAAACGGGTCATAGTGAATCGTCATGGTCTGGAGTTTGTCAGGCATACTGTCAGCAGCTTCAATGAACTTGCACAGAACACCCTTCCCCCTTCCCTGTAGTGACCATTTCAGACTGTGCTTATGCAGCACGTAGCAGGTCACTGGATGTTGCTTGATGAAGTAACTCAACATATGTGCAAAGTAACTTTTCTCAGTGTCATTAAGGGAGTTGTCTTTATCGTCAATTAACAGTTTTACTGTTGCTTGAGTTTCTGGAGAGCAGTATGAATTGTGTCATCCAGAGTAATACAGCAATTATCCATTCAGTTTGTCTCTCCTGATTACCAGATATTCACCGTGGGATGTATGAGGCAACTGGTCACGATAATCAAACTCGGAGAATACTTCGTACTCCTGACAGTCAATTTCCACAATGCCAGCCTCAGACCATGTACGGTCATCCCCTGTGATTAGTTTCGCGTCTGTAAAAAGGATTCTCGTATCAGCCAGCGTTACACCATTTGGTAAAACCTGCTGAGCGTTATTCTTCACAGAACCCTTGATATACGGTTGAGCGTTACCCTTGATTTTGACCGTAACAACGTTGGTATCAGATACCCAATCGCCGTCTTCGTTGTAGTGACCAGCCTTTGCAGATTTACGCTTCACCGTCAGTGTTTGTTTTTTGAGTAGTCGCATTAGTTACACCGCCACACACTCAAGTTCAGTTGTCCAATCGCCTTGACGGTAGCTCAACTGATTTCTGATGGAATTGATACGGTAATCCCCTGCAAGGTCTCCAATGTCGTTCAGGCGCACAAAGTCACCTAACATCAAGCGATCATCGAGCAACACCGTTACAGCCAAACGGGGAAAGGTGAGGTATCATTTCGGCAAATGACATTGTAGAGGTTCGTTCCATGAGTCCTGATGCAATACTACTCGCTAAAGCAATTGTTTCACTCCAGCCGTCACCCGATTATTTGAAGGATTATGTCTTCCCAATAGCATTGGCTTTCTTCTCTGCCCTGCTTGGTGGCATGTCTGCTATCTACATCAACCACAAGCAGGAATTGAAGAACATTACGAAAAGCAATTTTGTTGCAGCCAATGAGACATTCGTTAAGGCGCATGAATGCCTGAACAACCTGGTGGCGATAAAAGCCAATTATAATCACATTGATTTTGACGAACCTCTTTATCGTGCCTTTGCCTATCCAACAATGCTTGTCAAAAAGGATGAGGTGGCATTCAATGCCAGTACGCTTTATTTCATCAGAACGATTCCAACAGCCAATAAACCATTCTTTGTTAAGTTAATATGGGATATAAAACACCGACTGTTCAAAATTAAAGTACAGTCACCACCAACTGATGAACTTATGTATTCATGGCGTAATGTTGTGAGAGTAAGTTCTATGTTCAACAACTACAATCAGATTATGGAATTTCTGGTAGTGAGAAATGGATTGAGTGAAATTGCTAAAGAAAAGGTAAGAACACTTGACCTGTCTGACTTTCAAACCTTTGCAGAATTACCAAAGATACTTGGTCAACAATTATGTGGTGGATTTGTAGACGTAACTGAGCAAGCTATTGCATTGACTGACCATGTGATTATTGAGTTGCATAACTTCTTACTTGAGTTTCCTGCTATTGCCACAAGTAATATCGAGTTAAGTCGAATTAGAGAATGGGGTGGATTACCAACTTATAGTAATAATCAACCGAAATTTCTTAAAACTATACAACCCCTAGCAAAACCAAACTTTGAAAGACTAGCGGTATATGTTGGTATTCCTGTGGATGAAGCCATTCAAAGATATACATACAAAGACTGGAAAAAACCTGAATAATAAAATGTCTGGAGCAATCACTCTCCAGACTTTCATTATTACTCGTCAGTGTTCGGATAATCTGGTTCTACTTCGGGGAACTCCCTGTCATCCATAAATTCCCCACTGGACGGAGCAAGGTTGTAAACTGTAGGCATTGCATCATCTAAACCAAGTATTCTCTCAACATCAGTAATACCTGTGTTTTCTTTGGCAGTGATAACTAACCTCGAACCATCCACATCACCGTAAAGGGGGAAGTTCATCAGTGCATTTCCATTGACCAGTTTGATATGAACTTTATCGAAGAGTGAATCCAGTACGATACGCTCAATATTACGACTGATGACCAGTTGCATTTTCAACCTGTCGCTATAGTCATCATAATTCAAATCTGGAAGTGTATTCTCAGTTCGAACTTCCATCTTGCGACGAACTACCACGAGTTGTCTCTCGTACTCTTCCTTTTCGTTGGCACGTTTGGAGATACGCTCGTTGATACTCTTACGACGAGGTTTATCTTCACGAGGGATTTCTTCTAGGTCATCATAGTAACCTTCGAGGATATTCGTCAGATGGTCAATTTTCGCCTGTAACACTGCAACGGGGTTTTCCTCTGTCCTGACATCCATAGATTTCAGCAGCGGGAACATTCTTGTAATCAGACTCTGTTCAAAGTCGTAGCGTGGTAACGATGGAGCATCACAGTCTTTATCATGATGACCGATACACCGTATTCTTCCCCAATATCCAGGTTTCGCACCATTTAGAAAAACATTACCTTTGCAGTAGCGACACTTTACGAGACCTTTAAACAGGAATACTGTCTCAGGATATTGCTTCTTCTCACGACTACGTACAGCAGGAACATTCAGGTCATTGACGGCATAGAACAGGTCTTTGGTAATCGCTGAGGGGAAGTAGTCTTCTATCTCTTTGTATTTGTCGTTCACTTTGGATGCAGGGAGCACACCGATAACTGAACGACTGTGTAGCAGAGTCCTGATTGAATTTGGTAGCCAACGTTGAGCACCTTTACGCTCATTGAGAACGGGTTCACCTCTGTTAGTCATAGTCTCTGCAATACCCTGATATGTGCGACCAGCAAGGCGCATTTCGAAGATTTCCTTCACCAGTTTCTGCTTTGCGGGGTCAATCTGCATCTTCCCTTTTTGGTCAAGGTAAATCCAGCCTGGTAGATTTCTTGTCACCAACTTCTTACCAAGTTTGGCAAGTTCATAGTTGCGCTCCTTGGAACTGGAGACACGTTCAGATTTGATGTCTGACTCTTCCCTACCACGTTCAGCTACTGCGATGATTTGCATAGCACCAATAAATGTTTTCAAGTCTGAACGCTGGATAACCTGACGGTCAAGAATGCTGTGTACAACACAACCAGTAGAGGTCAATCGACGTAGGATTGCTGTTGCTTCCTCATGCCCTTGTCTGGAAAGTCTGTCTATGGATTCGAGGATAATTGGTGTCCCTTCTGGATAACCACCAGCTTCAACTTCCTCAATCAATCGACCTAACGCACCTGCAAGTAAGTTTTCACCCGTCCAACCTGACAACCCCTTATCCGTGTAGAATTTGACCTCATACACTTTACCGTGATGAGTTTTCTGGTCTTCTACCCATTTATTAATTAGGCTTTTCTGACGATGAATGGTGGAACCTGCACCTTGAAGTTTTGACGAGTAACGCATGTACCCGATAGCAACACACATAGCTTTGAATCTCTCGAATCGCCTTATTGAGGGCATTATATGAGCAATGCCCGTAAATACTATAATGATTCTAAGACACCTTTTAGAAAACACCGGGTTGAGCGATTCAGCTCGCGACAAGCCGCCAAAAAGCCGCAAGAAACCCAGCCAACGCGGGTGATTCTGTTCAATAAACCCTACGATGTTTTGCCGCAGTTCACCGACGAGGCCGGGCGCAGCACGCTGAAGGACTACATCCCCGTTCAGGGCGTCTACGCCGCCGGGCGACTGGACCGCGACAGCGAAGGGCTGCTGGTCTTAACCAACGATGGTGCGTTACAGGCAAAACTCACCCAGCCGGGCAAACGCACCGGGAAAATCTATTTCGTGCAGGTGGAAGGCGAGCCGGACGACGAAACCCTGGCAAAACTCCGCGCCGGGGTCACCTTAAACGACGGTCCAACCCTGCCGGCAGGTATTGAACGCGTGAATGAGCCGGAGTGGCTGTGGCCGCGCAATCCGCCGATTCGCGAACGCAAATCCATTCCGACAAGCTGGCTTAAAATCACCCTTTATGAAGGCCGTAACCGCCAGGTTCGCCGCATGACCGCCCACGTGGGCTTCCCTACCCTGCGCCTGATCCGCTATGCCATGGGCAACTACACGCTGGATTTGCTGGCAAACGGCGAATGGCGCGACGTTGCCCCTTAAGGAGAGAGTATGTTTAAACCTCACGTCACCGTCGCCTGCGTGGTTCACGCGCAGGGCAAATTTCTGGTTGTTGAAGAGAGCATCAACGGTAAGGCGCTGTGGAACCAGCCCGCCGGACATCTTGAAGCCAACGAAACGCTGCTGCAGGCCGCAAAGCGCGAGCTCTGGGAAGAGACGGGGATCCACGCTGAACCGCAGCAATTTATTCGCATGCACCAGTGGATTGCCCCTGACCAGACCCCTTTCCTGCGCTTCCTTTTTGCCGTTGAGCTTAGCGATACGTGCGCCACTGAGCCCCATGATGACGATATCGACCGCTGTCTGTGGGTCACTGCAGACGAGATCCTGAACGCGCCAAACCTGCGCTCGCCGCTGGTTGCGGAAAGCATTCGCTGCTGGCAGTCAGGCACACGCCTGCCGCTTGACGTCATCGGCGAATTTAACTGGCCTTTTACAGAGGGTGCCAATGGTGGGGGGGCGTGATAGAATACGCCGCCTTGAAGTTCAATGTCGTGAGTATTCCATGTCAGATAACAGCCAGAAAAAAGTGATCGTCGGCATGTCCGGCGGTGTCGATTCCTCCGTTTCCGCCTACCTGTTGCAACAGCAGGGCTATAAGGTGGAGGGCCTGTTCATGAAGAACTGGGAGGAAGACGATGGCGAGGAATACTGCACTGCCGCTGCGGATCTCGCCGATGCGCAGGCCGTGTGCGACAAGCTCGGCATTGAACTGCACACCGTTAACTTTGCCGCAGAATACTGGGACAACGTCTTTGAACTCTTCCTCGAAGAGTACAAAGCGGGCCGCACGCCAAACCCGGATATCCTGTGCAACAAAGAGATTAAATTCAAAGCCTTCCTGGAATTCGCTGCGGAAGATTTGGGCGCAGACTACATTGCGACCGGTCACTACGTGCGTCGCGCAGACGTGAATGGCAAAAGCCAGCTGCTGCGCGGTCTGGACGGCAACAAAGATCAGAGCTATTTCCTCTATACGCTGAGCCACGAACAGATTGCCCAAAGCCTGTTCCCGGTCGGCGAGCTGGAAAAACCGGAAGTGCGAAAAATCGCCGAAGAGCTGGACCTGATCACCGCGAAGAAAAAAGACTCTACCGGCATCTGCTTCATCGGCGAGCGTAAATTCCGCGAATTCCTCGGACGCTACCTGCCTGCGCAGCCGGGCAAAATTGTGACCGTCGATGGTGAAGAGATTGGCCAGCATCAGGGCCTGATGTACCACACCCTCGGCCAGCGTAAAGGTCTGGGTATCGGCGGTACGAAAGAAGGTAGCGAAGATCCATGGTACGTTGTCGACAAAGATGTCGAAAACAATATCCTGATTGTCGCGCAGGGCCACGACCACCCGCGTCTGATGTCCATTGGGCTTATCGCACAGCAGCTGCACTGGGTCGACCGCGAACCGTTGAAGGGCACGCTGCGCTGCACGGTTAAAACGCGCTATCGTCAGACCGACATCCCCTGCACCGTCACCGCGCTGGATGACGACCGCATTGACGTGCGTTTTGACGAGCCGGTTTCTGCCGTCACGCCAGGCCAGTCTGCCGTCTTCTACAGCGGCGAAATCTGCCTGGGCGGTGGGATCATTGAACAGCGCCTGCCGCTGCCCGCTGTTTAACCCGATTGCACACATAAAGGAGACCGTGTGGCGAAGAACTATTACGACATCACCCTGGCACTGGCCGGAATTTGCCAGTCTGCCCGTCTGGTGCAACAGCTTGCGCATCAGGGTCATTGCGACGCTGACGCCCTGCACGTTTCGCTCAACAGCGTGATCGATCTTAACCCAGGCTCCACGCTGGGCGTTTTCGGCGGCAGTGAAACCAATCTTCGCCTCGGTCTTGAAACCTTACTCGGCGTCCTCAACGCCAGCAACCGTCAGGGGTTGAATGCGGAACTGACCCGCTACACCCTCAGCCTGATGGTGCTGGAACGTAAGCTGAACGGCGCGAAAGGCGCGATGGACACGCTCGGGGATCGCATTGCCGGCCTGCAGCGCCAGCTGGATCACTTCGATCTGCAGTCCGAAACGCTGCTGAGCGCGATGGCCGGTATTTATGTCGACGTGATTAGCCCGTTAGGGCCACGCATTCAGGTCACCGGTTCCCCTGCCGTATTGCAAAGCCCGCAGGTTCAGGCGAAGGTTCGCGCCTCGCTGCTGGCGGGCATTCGCGCCGCCGTGCTGTGGCACCAGGTTGGCGGTGGCCGCCTGCAGTTAATGTTTTCTCGTAATCGCCTGACGACTCAGGCAAAACAAATTCTTGCTCATTGTTAACCTCCCGGAGTTGCCAATTATGGAATTATCCTCACTGACCGCCGTATCCCCTGTCGATGGACGCTACGGCGATAAAGTCAGCGCGCTGCGCGTGATCTTCAGCGAATATGGTCTGCTGAAGTTCCGTGTTCAGGTTGAAGTACGCTGGCTGCAAAAGCTGGCTGCCCAGACAGCAATCAAGGAAGTTCCTGCTTTGGATGCAAAAGCAAACGATTACCTTGATAAAATCGTTGCTGACTTTAACGAAGAAGATGCCGCCCGCATCAAGACCATTGAACGCACCACCAACCACGACGTGAAGGCGGTTGAATACTTCCTTAAAGAGAAAGTGGAAAGCGTTCCTGCCCTGCACGCGGTGTCTGAATTCATTCACTTTGCCTGCACGTCTGAGGACATCAACAACCTGTCTCACGCCCTGATGCTCTCCACCGCGCGTAAAGACGTTGTTCTGCCTTACTGGCGTAAAATCATTGATGCGGTGAAAGCCCTGTCAGTGGAATACCGCGACATTCCGCTGCTGTCCCGTACCCACGGCCAGCCGGCCACCCCGTCCACCATGGGTAAAGAGATGGCGAACGTGGCGTACCGTATGGAGCGCCAGTTCCGTCAGTTAGAGCAGGTTGAGATCCTCGGCAAAATCAACGGTGCCGTGGGTAACTACAACGCCCACATTGCCGCCTACCCGGAAGTGGACTGGCACCAGTTCAGCGAAGAGTTCGTGACCTCGCTGGGCATTCAGTGGAACCCGTACACCACTCAGATCGAGCCGCACGACTACATCGCAGAGCTGTTTGATTGCATCGCGCGCTTTAACACCATCCTGATCGACTTCGACCGTGACGTGTGGGGTTACATCGCCCTGAACCATTTCAAGCAGAAAACCATCGCCGGTGAGATTGGTTCTTCTACTATGCCGCACAAGGTAAACCCAATCGACTTCGAAAACTCCGAAGGCAACCTGGGCCTGGCGAACGCCCTGCTGCAGCATATGGCGAGCAAACTGCCGGTTTCCCGCTGGCAGCGCGACCTGACGGACTCCACCGTGCTGCGCAACCTTGGCGTGGGCATTGGCTATGCGCTGATCGCGTATCAATCGACCCTGAAAGGCGTGAGCAAGCTGGAAGTAAACCGCGACCGTCTGCTGGACGAGCTGGATCACAACTGGGAAGTGCTGGCCGAGCCTATTCAGACCGTCATGCGTCGTTACGGCATCGAAAAGCCGTACGAGAAACTGAAGGAGCTGACTCGCGGCAAGCGCGTTGACGCCGAAGGCATGAAGCAGTTTATCGACAGCCTGGAACTGCCAGAAGATGAGAAAACGCGCCTGAAGGCCATGACGCCCGCCAACTACATTGGCCGTGCCGTTACCATGGTCGACGAGCTGAAGTAACGCCCCTCCCCCCTTTCCGCCCGGAAAGGGGGCTGCTTTTCCCCCGGTTTACTCAATGTTTATCCCCACAACAACATAATCAGCGTTAAACTATTCATACAATTATTTCTGGGAGAAAAGATGATGCGCGTTTTGGTTGTTGAGGATAACGCATTGCTACGCCATCACCTGAAGGTTCAGCTTCAGGAGATGGGACATCAGGTGGACGATGCTGAAGACGCAAAAGAAGCCGATTATTATCTCAATGAACACTTACCTGATATCGCCATCGTTGATTTAGGATTACCTGATGAAGACGGTCTGTCGCTGATTCGCCGCTGGCGCAGCCATGACGTCTCGCTCCCGGTACTGGTGTTAACCGCCCGTGAAGGCTGGCAGGATAAGGTGGAAGTCCTCAGCGCGGGTGCGGATGATTACGTCACCAAGCCGTTTCATATTGAAGAGGTCGCCGCGCGCATGCAGGCATTGCTGCGCCGCAACAGCGGTCTTGCCTCCCAGGTTATCTCCATCCCGCCTTTCCAGGTGGACCTCTCGCGCCGTGAATTCTCCATCAATGATGAGGTGATCAAGCTGACCGCCTTCGAATACACCATCATGGAAACCCTGATCCGTAATAACGGCAAAGTGGTGAGTAAAGACTCCCTGATGCTCCAGCTCTATCCGGATGCTGAACTGCGGGAGAGCCACACCATTGACGTGCTGATGGGGCGTTTACGTAAAAAAATCCAGGCGCAGTACCCGCAGGATGTGATCACGACCGTGCGTGGTCAGGGCTACCTGTTCGAACTGCGCTAAATGAAAGGGATTTTGCGCCATATCCTGCCCCTGTCTCTGCGGGTTCGTTTTTTACTGGCGACAGCTGCCGTCGTGCTGGTGCTGTCGCTTTCTTACGGCATGGTGGCGCTGGTCGGCTATAGCGTCAGTTTTGACAAAACGACCTTTCGCCTGCTGCGCGGTGAAAGCAACCTGTTTTACACCCTGGCGAAATGGGAAAATAACCATATCACCGTCGATTTGCCGGACAATCTGAACCAGCAAAGCCCGACGCTGGCGCTCATTTACGATGAAAAAGGGAAACTGCTCTGGGCACAACGTGACGTTCCGTGGCTGGTTAAGAGCATTCGTCCTGAATGGCTAAAGACCAACGGTTTCCATGAAATTGAGGCCGATCTTAATACCACCAGCTCGCTGCTGCGTGAGGATCGCTCCCTGCAGCAAAAGCTGAATGAAATCCGCGCCGATGATGCCGAAACGGAGATGACGCACTCCGTTGCGATCAACCTCTACCCGGCGACGATGGGTATGCCGCAGCTGACCATCGTGGTGGTCGATACCATTCCGGTAGAGCTTAAACGCTCTTATATGGTCTGGAGCTGGTTCGTTTACGTTCTGGCCGCCAATTTGCTGCTGGTGATCCCGCTGCTGTGGATCGCGGCATGGTGGAGCTTGCGCCCGATTGAATCTCTGGCAAAAGAGGTTCGCGAGCTGGAAGAACATCACCGGGAAAAACTCAATCCGGACACGACGCGTGAACTGACCAGCCTGGTACGTAACCTCAACCGCCTGCTAAAAAGCGAACGCGAGCGTTACGATAAATATCGCACCACCCTTACCGATCTCACCCATAGTCTTAAAACGCCGCTCGCCGTGATGCAAAGTACCCTGCGCTCAATGCGCAGCTCAAAACTTAGCGTCGACGATGCCGAGCCTGTAATGCTCGAGCAGATCAGCCGTATCTCGCAGCAAATTGGCTACTATCTGCACCGGGCCAGCATGCGTAGCGGCAGCGCGCTCATGAGCAGGGAACTGCATCCTGTCGCGCCCTTGCTGGATAACCTGACCTCCGCGCTCAACAAGGTCTATCAGCGCAAAGGGGTCAACATCAGCCTTGATATCTCGCCTGAAATCAGCTTTGTAGGCGAGAAAAATGATTTCATGGAAGTGATGGGCAACCTGCTCGATAACGCCTGTAAATACTGCCTGGAATTCGTGGAGGTTTCCGCGCGGGTGACGGATAACGAGCTGCATATTATCGTCGAGGACGATGGACCCGGCATTCCACGCAATAAGCGTGAGGTTGTATTTGACCGCGGCCAGCGTGCCGATACGCTGCGCCCCGGTCAGGGCGTTGGCTTATCGGTGGCACTTGAAATTGTCGAGCAGTACGACGGCAAAATTGAGACGGAAGAAAGCCTGCTGGGCGGTGCCAGAATGGAGGTGATTTTTGGTCGACAGCAGCCCACATCGAACGAGAGTTAACCCGATATGTGAAAAATGCGCGGATCTCGCACCCAGGCTCCTGCGCTTCCGTTATAATCCGACTCAATAAGAGCCTGCGGAATAATATAATATGGAATATCACTTAGCACTTAACTGGCCCGAGTTTATTGAACGTTACTGGCAGAAACGCCCGGTGGTTCTTAAACGCGGGTTCAGCAATTTTGTCGACCCTATCTCACCTGACGAACTGGCCGGTCTGGCCATGGAAAACGAAGTGGACAGCCGCCTGGTAAGCCACCAGGACGGGAAATGGCAGGTCAGCCACGGTCCATTCGAAAGCTACGATCACCTGGGCGAAAACAACTGGTCGTTACTGGTGCAGGCGGTCAATAACTGGCATGAACCCACTGCCGCCCTGATGCGTCCTTTCCGCGCCCTGCCGGACTGGCGCATGGACGATCTGATGATCTCCTTCTCCGTGCCGGGCGGAGGCGTTGGCCCCCATCTCGATCAGTACGACGTGTTTATCATTCAGGGGACGGGCCGCCGTCGCTGGCGCGTCGGTGAGAAAGTGCCGATGAAGCAGCACTGCCCGCATCCCGATCTGCTTCAGGTCGATCCGTTTGAAGGCATTATCGACGAGGAGCTGGAGCCGGGCGATATTCTCTATATCCCGCCAGGATTCCCGCACGAAGGTTACTCCCTGGAAAATTCCCTGAACTATTCGGTCGGATTCCGCGCGCCGAGCGGGCGCGAGATGATCAGCGGCTTCGCAGACTACGTTCTGCAGCGCGAGCTGGGCAGCTACCGCTATAGCGATCCGGATGTGCCATCGCGCGAACATCCCGCCGACATTCTGCCGGAGGAGCTGGATAAGCTGCGCGGCATGATGCTGGACCTGATCAACGAGCCTGGGCACTTTAAACAGTGGTTTGGTGAGTTTGTCAGCCAGTCACGTCACGAGCTGGACGTTGCGCCGCCGGAGCCGCCGTACCAGGCAGACGAGATTTACGATGCGCTGCAGCAGGGTGACAAACTGGTTCGCCTCGGCGGCCTGCGCGTACTGCGCATTGGTGAAGACGTTTTCGTTAACGGCGAGAAGCTGGACTCACCGCACCGCCCTGCGCTCGACGCCATCGCCGGTCATATGGTATTGACTGCCGATATCTTTGGCGACGCGCTGGAAGACCCGTCTTTCCTTGCGATGCTGGCCGCGCTGGTGAACAGCGGGTATTGGTTCTTTGAGGACTGAGTCGCCTTAACGCCCGGTGGCGCTACGCTTACCGGGCCTACGATCCGTATGTAGGCCCGGTAAGGCGTAGCCGCCACCCGGCTTTTTACTTCCGCTCCCCCGCCGCAAAATCCTCGATCTCTCCGGCCCAATCCTCCGGATATAACCCTTCCCGTACGTCCCGATGAAACGTTGAATACGGCCAGTCGCTAACCTTACTGACGTAGCCATGCTTTAGCGGATTGATGTAGACGTAATCCATATGGCGACGGTAGTCCTCTTCGTTACGGATGGTGTGTTCCCAGAATCGCGGCTGCCATATGTAGCGCATGTCGATGTTACGACTAAACGTTTTTTTGATATCCCGCCAGCGGGCCGAAAAATCACTGTCGCCGTCCGGTAGGGTCCAGATGCAGTGCATATGTTCGGGCAGGATAACCCAGGCATTAATGGTAAAAGGTTTTGAGCGTTTAACCATTGAGGTGGCAGCACGCAGGCTATCAATGTGACGGGTAAGCAAATCGCTTTGGCGGTTTTGCAGATTAACGGTGAAAAACCAGGTTCCACCCGGGACGTAATGGCGACGGTAGTTTGACATAGCGCTCCTTGCCTTTCTGCCCGGTGGCGCTTCGCTTACCGGGCCTACAATCCGAACGTAGGCCGGGTAAGGCGCAGCCGCCACCCGGCTTAAAGCGGCTACCGCTTCGCGGTCAACTCCGCTATCCGCACAATCACCTTCACCGCTTTTTCCATCCCTTCCAGGGTCACGAACTCATGCTTGCCGTGGTAGTTGTAACCGCCGGTAAACAGGTTTGGGCAAGGTAAGCCCATGAACGACAGCTGCGAACCGTCGGTACCGCCGCGAATCGGTTTCATCAGCGGTTCGATATCGCAGTCGCGCATCGCCTGCTGGGCGATGTCGAGGATATGCGGATGCGCCATCACCTTGTCGCGCATGTTGTAGTAGCTGTCTTCGATGATCAGCTCAATGTAGCAATCCGGGTGCAGCCCCTTGCCGACCTTCTTGGCAATCTCCATCATCTTGCGTTTGCGCGCTTCAAAGTTTTTGCGGTCAAAATCGCGGACGATGTAGTGCATCTGCGCGCTGTCAACGGTGCCCTTAATGCTGGTCAGGTGATAGAAACCTTCATAGCCTTCCGTCTGCTCCGGGCTCTCTTCAGCCGGTACTTCGGCGTGAATGCGCGAAGCCAGCGAAAGGGCGTTGACCATCACGCCCTTTGCAGAGCCGGGATGAACGTTATTGCCGACGATTTTGATCGTGACAGAGGCTGCGTTAAAGTTTTCAAACTCCAGCTCCCCCACGCCGCCGCCGTCGACGGTGTAGGCCCACTGCGCGTTAAAGGCCTCAACGTCAAAGTGCTTCGCACCTTTGCCCACCTCTTCATCCGGCGTGAAGGCGACGCGAATATCACCGTGCGGAATGTTTTTGCCTCTGAGCACCGCCAGCGCCGTCATGATCTCCGCGACGCCCGCCTTGTCATCCGCACCCAGCAGCGTTTTACCGTCGGTGGTGATCAGCGTCTGCCCCAGCAGCTGGTGCAGCACCGGGAACATCACCGGCGACAGCACTTCATCGCCAATCCCCAGCGCAATGTCGCCGCCGCGGTAGTTTTCCACAATCTGCGGATTCACATGTTTTCCGCTAAAATCCGGAGAGGTGTCAACATGGGAGATGAAGCCAATCGCCGGGATATCCCCGCTAACGTTGGCTGGCAGCGTTCCCATCACAGTGCCTTTATCGCTTAACGTGACGTTGACCAGCCCCATGGCCTCAAGCTGCTCTTTGAGCAGATTTAATAACTTCCACTGGCCTTCAGTGCTTGGCACCTGTCGGACACCCGGCTTAGATTGGGTATCCAGCGAAACGTACTGTAAAAAACGCTCAAGTAATTTATCCATGCAGTCACCCTCACTTTTTGTGACAACATTATCAATAAGCATCAAAACGCAAATATTGCGTCAGGTCACTTTTATCCCGCAAACGAGAACTTTTTTCGTTTATGTCATCGTGTGTTTATAAATGTAGCTTATGAATCAGTGACAAGGATTGGCGATTGAAAGGTATTGCCGTAGAATGTCCGCCCTCATTACGAGTCACCAAGGTGGTTACACACAAACCCCGCTTCAGTCTGCTGCCTGAGGCGTCTATATGGGACAGCGCGAAAATTGAATACACAACCCCGTTCACGTTCACCGCTGGTGCAACTGGAACGAATTCGTAAAAGTTTTGATGGTAAAGACGTTATTTCCGACCTCAGTCTGACCATCAATGACGGTGAGTTCCTCACGCTGCTTGGCCCTTCTGGCTGCGGCAAGACAACCGTACTGCGCCTTATCGCCGGGCTTGAGAGCGTCGATAACGGCCACATCCACCTTGAACATCAGGACATAACTCAGGTTCCTGCCGAAGATCGTCACGTTAATACCGTTTTCCAGAGCTATGCCCTCTTCCCGCACATGACCGTGTTTGAGAACGTGGCGTTTGGGCTGCGGATGCAAAAAACGCCTGCGGCCGAAATTCCGTCGCGCGTCACCGAAGCCCTGCGCATGGTGCAGCTGGAAGAGTTTGCCCAGCGCAAGCCGCACCAGCTCTCCGGCGGCCAGCAGCAGCGCGTCGCCATTGCGCGCGCCGTCGTGAACAAGCCGCGGTTACTTTTGCTGGACGAATCCCTCTCCGCGCTGGACTACAAGCTGCGCAAGCAGATGCAGAACGAGCTTAAGGCGCTGCAGCGTAAGCTCGGCATTACCTTTGTCTTTGTGACCCACGATCAGGAAGAGGCGCTGACCATGTCCGATCGGATCGTTGTGATGCGCGACGGTAAAATCGAGCAGGACGGCACTCCGCGCGAAATCTATGAAGAGCCGAAGAACCTGTTTGTCGCCAGCTTCATCGGCGAGATCAATATCTTCAACGCCACGGTCATCGAGCGTTTGGACGAGCAGCGCGTGCTCGCTAACGTTGAGGGCCGGGAATGCCCTATTACCGTTAACTTCCCGGCTGAAAAGGGACAGCGGCTTAACGTCCTGCTGCGCCCGGAAGATCTGCGCGTCGATGAAATCCACGGCAGCGCCGAGGCTGAAGGGCTTATCGGCTATATCCGCGAACGTAACTATAAAGGCATGACGCTGGAATCGGTGGTTGAGCTGGAAAACGGCAAAATGGTAATGGTCAGCGAGTTCTTCAACGAGGACGACCCGGACTTTGACCACTCCCTCGACCAGAAAATGGTTATCAACTGGGTAGAAAGCTGGGAGGTTGTGCTGGCTGATGAAGAACACAAGTAAATTCCAGAATGTGGTGATCGCCACGATCGTCGGTTGGCTTGTGCTGTTCGTCTTTCTCCCCAACCTGATGATCGTTGCCACCAGCTTCCTGACCCGCGACGACGCTAGCTTTGTTTCGCTGGTCTTTACGCTGGACAACTACGCGCGCCTGCTCGATCCGCTCTATTTCGACGTGCTGATGCACTCGCTCAATATGGCGCTGATCGCCACCGTCGCCTGCCTGGTGCTGGGGTATCCCTTCGCATGGTTTCTGGCGCGTCTCCCGAAAAAGGTGCGCCCGCTGCTGCTGTTTTTGCTGATTGTTCCCTTCTGGACGAACTCATTAATCCGCATCTACGGGCTAAAGATTTTCCTCAGCACCAAAGGGTATTTGAACGAGTTTCTGCTGTGGCTTGGCGTGATTGATACGCCGATCCGCATCATGTTCACCCCGAGCGCGGTAATTATTGGTCTGGTCTATATCCTGCTGCCGTTTATGGTGATGCCGCTCTACTCCAGCATCGAGAAGCTCGATAAACCGCTGCTCGAAGCAGCAAAAGATCTGGGTGCCAGCAAGCTGCAGACCTTTATCCGCATCATTATTCCGCTGACCATGCCCGGTATTATCGCCGGCTGTCTGCTGGTGATGCTGCCAGCGATGGGGCTGTTCTACGTAGCGGACCTGATGGGCGGCGCGAAAAACCTGCTGATCGGTAACGTGATCAAAAGCCAGTTCCTCAACATCCGCGACTGGCCGTTTGGCTCGGCCACCAGCATTACGCTCACGGTGGTGATGGGGCTCATGCTGCTGGTCTACTGGCGCGCTTCTCGCCTGCTCAACAAGAAGGTGGAACTCGAATGATCGGTCGACTGCTTCGCGGCGGTTTCATGACCGCCATTTACGCCTATCTCTATATCCCGATCGTTATCTTGATCGTGAACTCGTTTAACAGCTCGCGCTTTGGGATCGGCTGGCAAGGGTTTACCACCAACTGGTACAGCCTGCTGATGAACAACGACAGCCTGCTGCAGGCCGCCCAGCACTCGCTGACGATGGCGATCTTCTCCGCCACCTTCGCCACGCTGATTGGCTCACTCACCGCCGTCGCGCTGTACCGCTATCGGTTTCGCGGTAAGCCGTTCGTCAGCGGAATGCTGTTTGTGGTGATGATGTCGCCGGATATCGTCATGGCGATTTCGCTGCTGGTGCTGTTTATGCTGCTGGGCGTCCAGCTTGGCTTTTGGTCGCTGCTGTTTTCCCATATCACCTTTTGCCTGCCGTTTGTGGTGGTGACCGTCTTCGCGCGTCTGAAAGGGTTTGACGTGCGCATGCTCGAGGCGGCAAAAGATCTGGGTGCCAGCGAAATGACCATCCTGCGTAAAATCATCCTGCCGCTGGCGATGCCTGCCGTCGCCGCCGGATGGCTGCTCAGCTTTACGCTGTCGATGGATGACGTGGTGGTCTCTTCCTTCGTGACCGGCCCAAGCTATGAAATTCTGCCGTTGAAAATCTATTCGATGGTAAAAGTCGGCGTGTCGCCCGAGGTGAACGCGCTGGCGACCATTCTGCTGGTGTTTTCGCTGATTCTGGTGATCGCCAGCCAGGTTATTGCTCGTGATAAAACAAAATCTCAGGGGACAATGAAATGAAAAAAATGCTCGCCGCTGCGGCACTGGTGCTCGGCATGGGTGCCGCGCACGCTGATGACGGTAAAACGCTCTACTTCTACAACTGGACCGAGTACGTGCCGCCGGGCCTGCTGGAACAGTTCACCAAAGAGACGGGCATCAAGGTTATCTATTCCACCTACGAGTCGAATGAAACCATGTACGCCAAGCTTAAAACCTACAAAGACGGCGCGTACGATCTGGTGGTCCCCTCAACCTATTTCGTCGACAAGATGCGTAAAGAGGGCATGATCCAGAAGATCGATAAAACGAAGCTCACCAACTTCGGCAACCTCGACCCGGAAATGCTCAACAAGCCGTTCGATCCGAACAACGACTACTCCATCCCGTATATCTGGGGGGCGACGGCGATTGGCGTCAACAGCGATGCGCTTGATCCTAAAACGGTGACCAGCTGGGCCGATTTGTGGAAACCAGAATACAAAAGCAGCCTGCTGATGACCGACGACGCGCGCGAAGTGTTCCAGGTCGCGCTGCGCAAGCTGGGCTATTCCGGCAACACCACCGACCCGAAAGAGATTGAAGCGGCCTACAGCGAGCTGAAAAAGCTGATGCCTAACGTGGCGGCGTTCAATTCCGATAACCCGGCAAATCCTTATATGGAAGGTGAAGTCAATCTGGGGATGGTGTGGAACGGTTCGGCGTACGTTGCGCGTCAGGCCGGTACGCCGCTTGAGGTGGTATGGCCGAAAGAAGGCGGTATCTTCTGGATGGACAGCCTCGCGATCCCGGCCAATGCGAAGAACGTTGAGGGCGCGATGAAGCTGATTAACTTCCTGCTGCGCCCTGACGTGGCGAAGCAGGTAGCAGAAACCATCGGCTACCCCACGCCAAACCTCGCGGCGCGTAAGCTGCTGAGCCCGGAAGTCGCGAACGATAAATCGCTCTATCCCGATGCCGAAACCATCAGCAAAGGCGAATGGCAGAACGACGTCGGCGACGCGAGCCGCCTCTATGAAGAGTATTATCAGAAGCTAAAAGCGGGCCGCTAAGCCCCCGCGTCCTCACGCCGCTTTGGCGTGAGGACGCGTCAACTCACCGCATTCTCTCCTGCCCAGATCGTTGCCATTCGCATCGCTTCGACAACGTCCTCCTCGGACAGGTGTAGAGCCTGACCCATTCTGAGCGCCTCATCCCAGTTCTGCTGTTCATAGTAGCGGCACAGCGTAACGATATCGGCTAACACTCCCTCCTGGTGACACAGCGCATTACTCACGCTCTGCGGTACCGCAATTTGCTTCATCAGCTCAACCATCGGCAAATCCAGGAGAGTATCAAGCAGCGAGAACAAACCGCAGATAAAAGCATTTTCAGCCAGCAGCGGCTTATCCATCTTCTGCGCAATCAGCTCGCAGAATTTACCCCGCATCATGCTCAAGGGATACAGCTCGTTCACGGTATCATTGCCCGCGCAGGCCAGAACCACCACCGCCACAAATCTGCGGATCTGATTCTCACCGAGATACATAAGCACTTCGCTCAGGGTTAGCTTACTGAAGTTGATGCTGCCGCCATATTTAAACGCGGTATGCTTCATATAGCGCATGATTTTATAGGACAAGGTGAGATCGGTTTTTATCAACGACTCGATGATCCTGAAATCGGGTTTATTGCGCCCCACCTCCATCTGCAGGCGGAAAATCGCAAGCTGGTTCTGCGACAGCCGTTTATATTTTATTACCTCGGGCCGACAAAAGAAGTAACCCTGAAAAAGAGTAAAACCTGCATCGCGATATATTTTAAATTCCTCTTTAGTCTCAACTTTTTCAGCGAGATACTGAACGTGAGCGGTCTGAGCTTTACGCGATTGCAGATAACCTTGAATTTGCGCCAGGGTATTATTTTGTACATCGAATTTCAGTATCGAAATATAGGGTAAAAAAACATCCCACTCCGGTGCAAGGGTAAAATCATCCAGCGCGAAGCGATATCCGCGAGCGCTCATCTCTTTAACCGCCTGCAGAAGCTCGGCGCCGGGAACCGCATCCTCAAGGATCTCAATCACGACGCTGTCTTTGTCCAGCGCTTCACCGCTCCCGTCGATTACCATTCGTGAAGGAAAGTTGATAAACGAGGTGTGTGTTCCCGCAATACGCTGAGACGGAACGCATAAAAACTGGTCCGATATCATCCGGGAGGTGGCGTATTCTGCCGACACATCGGGAAAGCGGTTCGTCATTCCATCTCTGAAAAGCAGCTCATATGCAACCGTATTCATGTCCGTGTTAAAAATGGGCTGTCGCGCGATAAATGCATACATTCCCCATCCTCCTTATCGATTCTTTATGGCGTAGCATCCTCTTTTTTCTGAGTGATAACGAGCATTATTGAAATCTATTTTGAATTCATCCACAAAACAAAAAGTATCCACACTAATTAACCGGATTCCGGTCAGGGAAATTTAATTTAAATAAACGATTTGCGTGTGGAAATAAAAAAGCACTCCGTAAGAGTGCTTTTTTTAAGGGAAAGCCGCTATAGTCCTTTCAACAGCTTATCAACGAATTCGGGTACCACCGTACTTGCCAGACCATAGTGCTTTTCTTCGAACTCGCTGCCCACCTGGCTCGGCTCAAGGTTAAGCTCCACGGTGTGCGCACCCTGCAGTTTGGCCTCGTGGACAAATCCCGCCGCCGGATAGACGTGTCCTGACGTGCCGATGGCGATAAACACGTCCGCCATTGCCAGCGCGCTGTAGATCTCATCCATGCCCAGCGGCATTTCGCCGAACCACACCACGTGCGGGCGTAAACGCGCAGGAAACTGGCAGCAGTGGCATTTGTCTTCCGGCAGCACGTCCTCTTTCCAGTCCAGCACCTGACCGCTCCAGGCGCAGCGCACCTTGAGCAGTTCACCGTGCATGTGGATGATGTTCTTGTTGCCGGCCCGCTCGTGCAGGTTGTCGATATTCTGCGTGACCAGAAGGAAACGATCGCCCAGCGCCTCTTCCAGCTTTGCCAGCGCCAGATGCGCCGCGTTAGGCGCAATCTCAGGCTGCTGAAGCTGGCGACGGCGGGCATTATAGAATTCCTGCACCAGGTCCGGGTCACGGGCGAAACCTTCCGGCGTCGCCACATCCTCAACGCGGTGCTCCTCCCAAAGCCCGTCCGCCGCGCGGAAGGTTCGAATTCCTGACTCGGCGGAGATCCCCGCCCCGGTCAACACCACGACTCTGGGTTTATCCATCGCTTCTGGCATCATTCTGTCTCTGAAAAAGATCCGCTGGCGCAAGCGCTCACGCAGGCGGCGTTTATTTTTGCGAAAACGGCTGAGTCGACCCTGGCGACGCGACAGCATAGTAACCTCGTAAGACTAATCGGTAAGATGAAGGAATGCGGCTCCGCGCATGCCTCCCGCGTCCCCGTGCCGCGCGCGTTCGATACGCGGCACGCGGGCGACCGGCAGTAAATGTCGGGGCAATCGCCCGGACAACCGTTCCGTAATCGCGGTAAAGTTTGACAGCCCGCCGCCAAGCACCAGCAGATCCGGATCGACGATGGTCAGGATAGTGCCCAGACACACCGCCAGCAGATCCAGATAGCGCTCAACGTGCTCGCGCGCCTGTTCATCCCCTTGTTCCCACAGGGTGATGATCTGGGGGGCCTCAAGTTTCTGATGATAGAAGTGTTCGTAAAGCCATGCAAACCCACGTCCTGAGAGATAATTCTCGATGCAGCCGTGTTGGCCGCAGCCGCAGCGGGTAAGCGGGAAATCACGCCCCACCACCTCCAGCGCATCCACCGGCAGGCGGATATGCCCGAATTCCCCGGTGATATAGCTGCGACCGGTTATCGGTTTACCGTTAATGACAATCCCTCCGCCGACTCCCGTGCCGAGGATCAGCCCCATGACCAGCGGGTACTGGCGAAACTCATCGTCCCAGGCCTCGGAGAGAGCGAAACAGTTGGCATCGTTATCTAAACGCACGTCGCGTTCAAGGAGGGCAGAGAGATCGGCGCGCAGCGGTTTGCCGCTGGCGGCAGGCACGTTGGCAGCGTACAGCGTGCCGTCATCGGTTTCGGGCATACCCGGGATCCCAATGCCGACGCTGCCTTTGACACCAAAGCGTTCATCCGCCTGCGCCACCAGCGCGGCGATAGTGGTTAAAAACGCGTCGTAGCTTTCGCGCGGCGTGGGAACGCGGGTTTCCCACTGCAGTTTGAGATCGTTATCAAACGCGCCGAGCGCAATTTTGGTGCCGCCAATATCAAATCCGTAATACATAACGCATTCCTCTTTCTGACATAGCGGCCCCGGGACCGCTACGCCATGACGTAATTACTGGCCACTTAGTACCCTCGCCGGATCAATTCGGCTTGCGCGACGCGCCGGATACCAGCTTGCCAGCAGACTCAGTAAAAGTGCTGTAACCAGCACGTAAAAGACGTCCAGCCAGTGCAGTTCAGACGGCAGGAAGTCAATAAAATAGATATCGCCCGACAGGAACTGATGGCCGATAAGCTTTTCAATCCCGTTGATAATTGGCGTCAGCTGGAGTGAAACCACCACGCCGATCGCCACGCCGCAGAGGCTGCCGAACAGCCCCGCCAGCAGACCGTACCAGACGAAAATGGCGCGAATAAGACCGTCTTTCGCCCCGAGGGTACGCAGCACGGCGATATCGCCGCTCTTGTCCTTGACCGCCATCACCAGCGTTGAAACGATATTAAAGCACGCGACACCAATCACCAGCACCATCGCCAGGTACATAATGGCGCGGATCATCTGGATATCACGGTACATATACCCGTAAGTGCCGATCCAGCTTTTGATGTAGACATAGTTATTGGTCACGCCGCCCGCATCGCGCACCAGCTTATTGGCGTTAAAGACGTCGTTCACCTTAATGGCAATACCCGTCACGCTATCGCCCATGTCGAGGTACTGTCGCGCATCTTCCATCGGCACCATCGCAAAGCTGTGGTCAAGCTGGCCGCTCAGCTGCAGGATGCCGGTGACGTGCAGGCGCACGCGCTTAGGCTGCTGCAGCTTGTGGTCGGCGCTGGCGTTCGGGATCATGATCGACACCCAGTCGCCCTGCTTCACCTTAAGGGCATCGGCAACGCCTTTACCCATGATGATCTGCTGCTCGCCGGCCTTAAAGTTGGCCCATGCGCCGTTCTGCACATAGTTTGGCAGCGCGCTAAGACGCGCCTCCTGAGCGGGATTGACCCCTTTCACCTGAATGGCACGCAGGTTAACGCCGCTCTCCACCAGCCCGGTAAAGTTGATGTAGGGTGCAGCGGCTACAATGCCCGGCACTTTTTCCATTTTGGACAGGGCATCGCTCCAGTTGGCCCACGGCTGGTTAACCGGTTCGATTTCACCGTGCGGCACTACCGCAAGAATGCGGTTGTTCAGCTCACGCTCAAAGCCGTTCATGGCGCTAAGGCCCACGATCAGCACCGCCACGCCCAGCGCGATACCCACGGTGGAGATCACGGAGATAAGCGAGACCATGCCGCCGCGACGTCGACCGCGGCTAAAGCGTAACCCGATGAGTAACGATAACGGTGAAGCCATTACTCTGCCCCCATCAGGGTCAGTTCCGCGTTCAAATGACCGTCGCGCATCTCAAGCTGGCGACCCATCCGTTTTGCCAGCTGCAGATCGTGGGTCACCACCAGAAACGCGGTGCCCTGCGAGGCGTTCAGTTCACCTAAAAGCTGGAAAATACTGTCCGCATTGCGCGCGTCCAGGTTACCGGTAGGTTCATCCGCCAGCACCAGACGCGGATTATTCACCAGCGCACGGGCAATCGCCACACGCTGGCGCTCGCCGCCGGAAAGCTCTGAGGGACGGTGGTTCCCACGGTGGCCCAGCCCAACCGCCTTCAGCATGTCGGTCGCGCGGGCGTTAATTTCAGCCGGTTTCTTTTTGCCGATCAGCAGCGGCATCGCCACGTTTTCCAGCGCCGTGAAGTCCGGCAGCAGATGGTGGAACTGGTAGATAAAGCCCAGCTCGCGGTTACGCAGTTCGGCTTTTGCCGCAGAGGACATCTTGCTCATCGGCTGACCGGAGAAAATCACGTCACCTTCGGTCGGCGTATCAAGGCCGCCCAGCAGGTGCAGCAGCGTGCTTTTACCGGAGCCCGAGCTGCCGACAATCGCCATCATCTCGCCTTCACCCACGCTAAAGCTCACATTGTGCAGCACGTCGGTCTGCACATTGCCTTCCTGATAGCGTTTGGACAGGTTGTCGCATTGCAACAGGATCTTATTCATAACGTAAAGCCTCTGCGGGTTGAGTGGCGGCGGCGCGCCAGGAAGGATAAAGCGTAGACAGCAGCGCAATGGCCATCGCGGCCAGCGCAATCCCGACCACCTGCAGCGGCTCAATGGCGACCGGCAGCGCCGCGCCGTCAAGCAGTGCACCGATAATCGGCATTAAGTTGTTGAGCTGGCTGGCAAGCAGCGCCCCCAGCACGGCGCCGAGCAGCGCCCCGATGATCCCGGCGCTGGCGCCCTGAACCATAAACACCGCCATAATCTGGCGCGGCGTCAGCCCCTGGGTTTGCAGAATGGCGACTTCGCCCTGCTTTTCCATCACCATCAGGCCAAGGGAGGTAATGATGTTAAACGCGGCAACCGCCACGATCAGGCTCAGCAGCAGCCCCATCATGTTCTTTTCCATGCGCACGGCCTGGAAAAGCTCGCCTTTGCGGTCGCGCCAGTCCTGCCATTTAGTGCCGTCCGGCAGTTTTTGCTGGCTGAGGGTATCGACCTTCAGCGGCGCGTCGAGCCACAGTCGCCAGCCGGTGATGTTCCCCGCCGGGTAGCGCATCAGGCGCGAGGCGTCCTGAATGTTGACCAGCATCTGGTAGCCATCGACTTCGCTGTTGGCGGCAAAGGTGCCAATCACGTTAAACAGACGCTGGCTCGGCAGACGGCCCATCGGCGTAAACTGGCTGGCAGACGGCACCATTACACGCAGCTGGTCGCCACGGTTGACGCCAAGCTGCCCGGCAAGCTGCTCGCCGAGGATCACGTTGTATTTGCCAGGCTCGAGGTCCGTCTGTTTGACGTTCACCAGGTACGGCGTCAGCGGGTCATTTTGCGCCGGGTCAATCCCCAGCATCACGCCGACCGCCACGCTCCGCGCGCTTTGCAGCACCACGTCACCCGTGGTTAACGGCGCAACGCGCGTGATGCCCTGCAACTTCGCCGCGCTTTCCGGCAGCTGTTGCGGGTTAACGGAACCGTTGTTCGATGAGAGAACGGCCTGCGGCATCAGCCCCAGGATGTTGTTTTGCAGCTCGCGTTCGAAGCCGTTCATGACGGAAAGCACCGTCACCAGTGCCATCACGCCAAGCGTAATGCCAATAGTCGAAAGCCAGGAGACAAAGCGACCGAAGCGGTCCGCGGCGCGCCCACGCATGTAACGTAAGCCTATGAAAAGTGCGACAGGTTGGTACATGAAATCCGTCTGGTTGCTGATAGCAGACCCACGAGTATATAAGCGAATCCGCTAAGCGTAAATGACTGAAACCGTAAGCTTTGGTAATCATTTTTCCGAAAAAATCAGATAAATCAGGATACTACTCGTCAATCGCCACTCAATCAGCCTCCACCTTTTCCGAAAAGCGTCCTGATACAGACTGTTACCCGTTACATCGGGGCTGGGTTTTACAACAATTGCTCCTTCGTTTATGGCAAAACAGGTCTTCGTAACCGATGAAACAAAAAGCATTATGGATTAACCAGATAAAAGGGCTGTGCATCTGCCTGGTGGTGATTTACCACTCGGTGATCACCTTTTATCCTCATCTGGACGGGCTGCAGCACCCGCTGTCCGGGCTGCTCGCCAAATGCTGGGTCTATTTTAATCTCTATCTCGCCCCGTTCCGCATGCCGGTATTCTTCTTTATCTCTGGCTATCTTATCCGTCGTTACATTGACGAGGTGGACTGGCGCACCAGCCTCGACAAACGGATCTGGAGCATCGTCTGGGTGCTGGCGCTGTGGGGCATCTTACAGTGGCAGGCCCTGAGCCACCTGAACGCCTGGCTTGCGCCGGAGCGTGAACTGGCAACCTCGTCAAATGCCGCCTATGCCGATTCAATAACCGGCTTTCTCCGCGGCATGCTTACCGCCAGCACCAGCCTGTGGTATCTCTACGCGCTGGTGGTCTATTTCACGCTGTGTAAACTGCTGAGCCGCTGGAAGCTGCCGATGCTGGGTATTCTGGCGTTAGCCAGCGTGGCGATTAACTTCCTTCCGCTGCCGTGGTGGGGCATGAACAGCGTGGTGCGCAATATGATCTACTACAGCATGGGCGCCTGGTACGGGGCACAGCTGATGACGTGGATGAAGGGGCTGGTCATGCGCCGCGTCTGGCTGCCGACGCTCGCGTTTGGCGCGGTGTCCGTGGTGCTGTGGTTTGCGAATGTTCCTCTCCTGCTCTCCCTGCTGTCGATAGTGCTGATCATGAAGCTCTTCTACAGCCTCGAGCAGCGTTATGCCGTGCATCCCAGCAACCTGCTCAACGTGGTGGGGTCAAATACGATTGCGATTTATACCACCCACCGCATCTTAATCGAGGCGTTTAGCCTGATCCTGATCGGTGAAATGAACGCCGCGTACTGGCCGGTCTGGGCAGAGTTAACGCTGATTCTGGTCTATCCATTTGTCAGCCTGCTTGTCTGCACGCTGGTGGGCCTGGGCGCGCGTAAGCTCTCTACCGCGCTGTTTGGCGATCTCTTTTTCTCGCCGCCAACGCGCCTCTCCGCGGCTCCGGCTACCCGCTAATCCCCTCCCTGCCCCCTTTCGGGGGCAAAATCTCTCCCCGTGCGGTTACGATTTGCTAATGCAAAACGATCGCGGATAATAAAGGCATTGCGTATCAGAGATATGCCCCAATACTGTAGGTATATCCATAAGAGAATCTGACATAGCCATGCCTGAACACTATCGTTATTCCTTGCCTGTGAAAGCGGGCGATCAGCGCCAGCTGGGCGAACTCACGGGCGCAGCCTGCGCCACGCTGGTGGCAGAAATTGCCGAGCGCCATCCGGGCCCGGTCGTACTGGTTGCGCCGGACATGCAAAATGCCCTGCGCCTGCACGATGAAATTCGCCAGTTCACCGATAGCCTGGTGTTCAGCCTGGCCGACTGGGAAACGCTGCCGTACGACAGCTTCTCCCCGCATCAGGAGATTATCTCCTCGCGCCTGTCGACGCTGTATCAGCTTCCAACCATGCAGCGCGGCGTGCTGATTGTGCCGGTCAACACGCTGATGCAGCGCGTGTGTCCGCACAGCTATCTGCACGGCCATGCCCTGGTGATGAAAAAAGGCCAGCGTTTGTCCCGTGACGCCCTGCGCGCGCAGCTGGACAGCGCCGGCTATCGTCACGTCGATCAGGTTATGGAGCACGGCGAATACGCCACGCGCGGCGCGCTTCTCGATCTCTATCCGATGGGCAGCGACCAGCCGTATCGCCTGGATTTCTTCGATGATGAAATCGACAGCCTGCGGGTGTTTGACGCCGACACCCAGCGCACGCTGGAGGAAGTTGACTCCATCAATTTACTGCCCGCGCATGAATTCCCGACGGACAAAACCGCCATTGAGCTGTTCCGCAGCCAGTGGCGCGATAAATTCGACGTCAAGCGCGATGCTGAACATATCTATCAGCAGGTCAGCAAAGGCACGCTTCCTGCCGGGATCGAATACTGGCAGCCGCTGTTCTTTAACGAGCCGCTGCCCGCCCTGTTTAGCTACTTCCCGGCCAATACGCTGATTGTGAATACGGGGGATATCGACGCCAGCGCCAGCCGCTTTGAAAGCGAAACACGCGCCCGCTTTGAGAACCGGGGCGTTGACCCGATGCGCCCGCTGCTGCCGCCGGAAACGCTGTGGCTGCGCACCGACGAGCTGAACGCGGAGCTGAAGCGCTGGCCGCGCATGCAGCTCAAAACCGACTCGCTGGCCGATAAAGCCGCCAATACCAACCTGGCCTTCCAGACGCTGCCCGACCTGGCCGTACAGGCGCAGCAAAAATCCCCGCTGGATAATTTGCGCAAGTTCCTGGAGTCCTTTACCGGACCGGTTGTGTTCTCCGTCGAGAGCGAAGGCCGCCGTGAAGCGTTGGGTGAACTGCTGGGGCGCATCAAAATCGCGCCGAAGCGTATTCTGCGCCTGAGCGAGGCCAGCGGTAACGGCCGCTATCTGATGATCGGTGCCGCCGAGCACGGGTTTATCGATACGATCAATAACATCGCCCTGATCTGCGAGAGCGACCTGCTGGGCGAGCGCGTCGCGCGCCGTCGTCAGGACAGCCGCCGCACCATTAACCCGGACACGCTGATCCGCAACCTGGCCGAACTGCACCCGGGCCAGCCGATCGTACACCTCGAGCACGGCGTCGGGCGCTATCAGGGGATGACCACTCTGGAAGCGGGCGGCATCAAAGGCGAATACCTGATGCTCACCTACGCCAACGACGCGAAACTCTACGTGCCGGTGTCATCCCTGCACCTGATCAGCCGGTATGCGGGCGGTGCAGAAGATAATGCCCCGCTGCACAAGCTGGGCGGCGACGCCTGGGCGCGCGCGCGTCAGAAGGCGGCGGAAAAAGTGCGCGACGTGGCGGCGGAACTGCTGGACATCTACGCCCAGCGCGCGGCGAAAGAGGGCTTCGCCTTTAAGCACGACAAAGAACAGTATCAGCTGTTCTGCGATAGCTTCCCGTTTGAAACCACGCCGGATCAGGCTCAGGCCATCAATGCCGTCCTGAGCGACATGTGCCAGCCGCTGGCGATGGACCGATTAGTGTGCGGTGACGTGGGCTTCGGTAAAACCGAAGTGGCGATGCGCGCCGCCTTCCTGGCTGTGGAGAATAACAAGCAGGTGGCAGTGCTGGTCCCGACCACCCTGCTTGCCCAGCAGCACTTCGACAACTTCCGCGACCGCTTCGCCAACTGGCCGGTGCGCATCGAGATGCTCTCGCGTTTCCGCAGCGCCAAAGAGCAGACGCAGATTCTGGAGCAGGCCACTGACGGCAAAATCGACATTCTGATCGGCACCCACAAGCTGCTGCAAAGCGACGTGAAGTGGAAGGATCTGGGGCTGCTGATCGTCGACGAAGAGCACCGCTTCGGCGTGCGCCATAAAGAGCGTATCAAAGCCATGCGCGCCGACGTCGATATCCTTACCCTGACCGCTACGCCAATTCCGCGTACGCTGAACATGGCGATGAGCGGCATGCGCGATCTGTCGATTATCGCCACGCCGCCTGCCCGCCGTCTGGCGGTGAAAACCTTCGTCCGCGAGTATGACAATCTGGTGGTGCGCGAGGCGATCCTGCGCGAAGTGCTGCGCGGTGGCCAGGTGTATTACCTCTACAACGACGTAGAAAATATCCAGAAAGCAGCAGACAGGCTGGCGGAGCTGGTGCCGGAAGCGCGGATCGCCATCGGTCACGGACAGATGCGCGAGCGCGAGCTGGAGCGGGTGATGAACGACTTCCACCACCAGCGCTTTAACGTGCTGGTGTGTACCACCATCATCGAAACCGGTATCGACATTCCGACCGCGAACACCATCATTATCGAACGCGCGGATCATTTTGGTCTGGCGCAGCTTCATCAGCTTCGCGGCCGCGTCGGACGTTCGCACCATCAGGCCTACGCCTGGCTGCTGACCCCGCATCCGAAAGCGATGACCACCGACGCACAAAAGCGTCTGGAAGCGATCGCCTCGCTGGAAGATCTCGGTGCGGGCTTTGCGTTAGCGACCCACGATCTCGAGATCCGCGGCGCCGGAGAGCTGCTGGGCGAAGACCAGAGCGGCTCGATGGAAACCATCGGCTTCTCGCTGTACATGGAGCTTTTGGAAAACGCCGTCGATGCCCTGAAAGCGGGGCGCGAGCCGTCGCTGGAAGATCTCACCAGCCAGCAGACGGAGGTGGAGCTGCGCATGCCTTCCCTGCTGCCGGATGATTTCATTCCTGACGTGAATACTCGCCTGTCGTTCTACAAGCGTATCGCCAGTGCGAAAAAGGAAAATGAGCTGGAAGAGATCAAGGTGGAGCTGATCGACCGCTTCGGGCTGCTGCCGGATGCGGCGAGAAATCTGCTGGATATCGCCCGGCTGCGGCAACAGGCGCAGAAGCTGGGTATTCGCAAGCTTGAGGGGAACGAAAAAGGCGGCACGATCGAGTTTGCAGAGAAAAACCACGTCGACCCGATGTGGCTGATTGGCCTGCTGCAAAAACAACCTCAGCATTTCCGCCTGGACGGCCCAACGCGCCTGAAGTTCACTCAGGAGCTGGCGGAGCGCAAGACCCGTATGGACTGGGTGCGGAACTTTATGCGCCAGCTTGAAGAAAACGCGATCGCGTAATCCTCCTTCACCCCCGCTAGCGTCATGCTACCGGGGGTGACAATTTACAAAGTCTTTGCATTTCACCCGATCTTCCCGACACGTACATTCACCATAATTATCATTAACGCCTTATAAAACAATAACCTTAATATTTATATGGATTATGGTGATGATGACCTCTTCGCGTTTTACTCGCTGGATAACCCTCTTTGCGCTGGCTGCCACCGTCGCGATGGCGCTTCCGGCTCATGCAAATACCTGGCCGCTTCCGCCTGCCGGCAGCAACGTCGTCGGACAAAATCGTTTTCATGTGGTTGAAAACAACGGTGGTTCACTGGAAGCGATTGCAAAGAAATATAACGTTGGGTTCCTGGCCTTGCTGCAGGCCAATCCCGGCGTTGATCCGTATGTCCCGCGCGCGGGTAGCGTACTGACCATTCCGCTGCAGACCATTTTGCCCGCCGCGCCGCGCGAAGGGATCGTCATTAACCTCGCAGAACTGCGCCTTTATTACTATCCGCCAGGCAAGAACGAAGTCACCGTCTACCCTATCGGTATTGGTCAACTGGGCGGCGACACGCTCACGCCGACGATGGTAACGACGGTATCCGATAAGCGTGCCAACCCAACATGGACACCAACGGCCAACATACGCGCGCGTTATAAAGCGCAGGGTATTGACCTCCCGGCAGTGGTGCCGGCAGGGCCCGATAACCCGATGGGGCACCACGCGATCCGCCTTGCCGCTTACGGTGGCGTTTATCTTCTGCACGGAACCAATGCGGATTTCGGGATCGGGATGCGCGTCAGCTCTGGCTGTATTCGCCTGCGCGATGACGATATTAAAACGCTCTACAAGGTGATTACCCCGGGCACGAAGGTGAATATCATCAACACGCCAATCAAGGTATCTGAAGAGCCGGGCGGCGTACGCCTGGTCGAGATCCATCAGCCGTTATCGAAAAACATCGGTGACGATCCGCAAACCCTGCCGATTAACCTGAATGCGGCCATGGTGAACTTCAAAACGCACGCCGCAACCGATGGCGCGGTGATGGAACGCGCGATGGAAGCGCGCTCCGGTATGCCGACGGATGTCACCAGGCACCACGATATTGCCCAACAGTCGATGTAAGAGACAACGAAAAACGCCCTGCATGTGCAGGGCGTTTTTTATTGCAGTGGCATTAAACGTAGCGGAGGGTTTCGTTACGTTTATTTGTAGATGACGGCAGTACCGTGCAGGGTGTTCGGACCGGTCACTGAGGTGATGCGGAACGATTTGGCACCCATAGCTTCAGCTTTCTGAGCCAGCTGGTCTTCCAGTGAGCCCAGGTTAGTGCCTGCGCTTGCAGAGATGGTACCCACTTTATGCTGGTCAACCGGCGTAGATTGCACTTCTACAGCGGCAAAGCTTGCGAATGACATTGAACTCAGTACAGCGGCAGCGATCAGGGTTTTTACGTTTTTCATGATTTTTACCTTTAGGCAGATGAATTTGGGGTCGCAAGTTATTTACTTAACGATCGATAGGTAAATGATAGATGTGATCCAGGTCACACGTCAACATATTTTTATAACGACCGTTAATTTAATTTTAATTTCGTTAATTTTCATAACCATAGGATTAATTTATTTTTAAGAAAACAGCGCTGGTTACGAATGTGGTTTATTTTTATAATGGTCATTCACTAAACCAACAGAGGACCAACGGCAAATGACAACCGACGTCACGAGTTGCGCGAAGAAAAGCCGTGGCCGACCAAAAGTGTTCGACAGGGATGCAGCGCTTGATAAGGCCATGACACTCTTCTGGCAACATGGGTATGAAGCGACCTCGCTCTCCGATCTGGTGGAAGCCACCGGAGCCAAAGCGCCGACGCTGTATGCAGAATTTACGAATAAAGAGGGGCTGTTCAGGGCAGTACTGGACCGGTACATTTCGCGCTTTGCGGCGAAACACGAAGCCCAGCTCTTCTGTGAAGAAAAAAGCGTCGAGCAGGCGCTGCAGGATTATTTCTGCGCCGTCGCCACCTGCTTTACCAGCAAAGATACACCCGCGGGCTGTTTTATGATTAACACCTCCGCCACCCTTGCGGCCTCCTCTAAAGAGATCGCTAATACGGTGAAATCACGCCACGCCATGCAGGAAGAGACGCTGAGCACGTTCCTGGCGCAGCGCCAGCAGCGCGGCGAAATTCCGGCGCACTGCCGTCCGCAGGAGCTGGCGCAATACCTGAGCTGTATTTTGCAGGGTATGTCGATCAGCGCTCGTGAAGGCGCATCGCTGGAGAAATTGCAAAGCATTACCCGGACCACGCTGCGCCTGTGGCCCGAGCTTCTCAAAATCTAATCCTCAGGGCGGCTTGCCGCCCTTTTTGCTTCTTCCCTACTGAGTTTTCGCAACCCCTAATTTCTCTCAGGTTGATAATGCTTTTTATTATCGGCAGTATTCGCATTTGCATATTTTTGTTTGCTTTTCTACGACCTGCCAATAAAAGAGCGAATGCTCAATAAGGAATGATGATGAAAAAGAGCCTCTGGGTGCTCAATCCGGTATTGCTGGCTATGGCAATGCCGCTTTACGCTGAACAAACCACTGAAGAAAACCTGGTCGTCAGCGCTAACCGCAGCCACCGCACCGTGGCGGAGATGGCGCAAACCACGTGGGTGATTGAACGTCAGGAAATTGAACAACAGGTTCAGGGCGGCAAAGAGTTCAAGGACATTCTTGGGCAATTGATCCCGGGGATGGACGTCAGCAGCCAGGGGCGAACTAACTACGGCATGAATATGCGCGGCCGCGCGATCGTCGTGCTGGTGGATGGCGTACGCCTTAACTCCTCGAGAACCGACAGCCGCCAGCTCGATTCCATCGATCCCTTTAACATCGATCATATTGAAGTCATTTCCGGTTCAACAGCCCTCTACGGCGGCGGCAGTACGGGCGGGCTGATCAATATCGTGACTAAAAAAGGGCAGCCAGAGACGCAGGTCGATCTGGAGCTGGGGGGCAAAACCGGCTTTAACAACGGTAACGATCGTGACGAACGCGTTGCCGCAGCCGTCAGCGGCGGAAATGACCACGCCTCGGGACGCCTGTCCGTGGCCTATCAGCGTTTTGGCGGATGGTACGACGGTAACGGCGATGCCCTCACCTTCGACAATACCCAGACAGGGTTACAGCACTCCGATCGTCTGGACGTGATGGGAACCGGTACGATCGAGATCGACGAGACGCGCCAGCTTCAGGTCGTGACCCAATACTATAAAAGCCAGGGCGACGATGATTACGGGCTTTACCTGGATAAAAACATGAGCGCGGTGCTTGGGAACGGAACGGCGCGCACCCGCAGCGGGTTCAGCTCCGACCGCATTCCGGGCACCGAGCGCCACCTGATCAGCCTGCAGTATTCAGACTCTGATTTCTGGGGGCAGGAGCTGGTCGGGCAAATTTACTATCGCGACGAATCCCTGCGCTTTTACCCCTTCCCGACCGTCGATCAAAAGAAAAAAACCATCACCAGCTTCTCGGCCTCGGAGCAAAACACCGATCAGTACGGCGCAAAGCTGACGCTGAACAGCACGCCGCTGGACGGCTGGCAGATGACCTGGGGGCTTGATGCCGACCACGAAACCTTTAATTCCAACCAGATGTTCTTTGACCTGGCGAACTCAGTGCCGTCAGGCGGGATGAACAACGCGTCCAAATACACAACGGGCCGTTACCCGGGCTACAGCATCACCAACGTTGCGCCATTCCTGCAAAACAGCTACGACATCAATGATGTTTTCACCCTGAGCGGCGGCGTTCGCTATCAGTGGACCGAAAATCGGGTTGATGATTTTGTTGCTTATTCACAGCAGCAGGCAATCGCTAACGGAACGGCCAGGTCGGCAGACGCCATCCCGGGTGGCAAAACCGATTACGACAACCTGCTGTTTAACGCCGGGATCCTTGCGCATATCACGGAGCAGCAGCAGGTCTGGTTTAATTTCTCACAGGGCGTTGAGCTGCCGGACCCGGGCAAATACTACGGCAACGGTTCCTATGCAAAACCGGATGCCCAGGGTCACTTGGCGTTAATCAAGAGCGTGAATCCTGGCGACGCGCAGCTCGAAGGTATCAAGGTGGATTCCTACGAGCTGGGCTGGCGCTTTACCGGGAATAACCTGCGCACCCAGATTGCGGCCTACTACTCCCTCTCTGACAAGTCTATCGACATCAACCGCGCCGATATGACTATCGACGTTAACCCGCAGGAACGGCGGATCTATGGCGTGGAAGGCGCGGTGGATTACTTTATTCCTGATAGCGTATGGAGCGTTGGCGGTAACGTTAACGTGCTGAAATCGGAGATTAAGACCAACGGCTCGTGGGAAAAATGGGACGTGACGCAGGCGTCGCCGTCGAAGGCGACGGCCTACGTCGGCTGGGCGCCCGAGCCGTGGACCCTGCGTCTGCAAACTCAGCAGACCTTCGATCTGAGCGACGCGGCAGGAAACAAAATTGACGGTTACAACACCGTTGATTTCCTGAGCAGCTATCAGCTGCCGCTGGGCAAACTGTCGTTCAGCATCGAAAACCTGCTGGATAAACAGTACACCACCGTGTGGGGGCAGCGCGCGCCGCTGTTGTATAGCCCAAACTACGGCAACGCAGCGTTATATGAGTATAAAGGCCGGGGCCGCACCTTTGGTCTGAACTACGCGCTGACGTTCTAAGCGGCAAAAAAAAAGCTCCTCAGCCTGAGCGCTTGAGGAGCTAAGTTCAGAGAACCGCTTTTTTACACTTTATTGTTCAGTATCAGCTGACCGTTGCTGTCCAGCGGGATCTGGGTGCCCGGGTCTTTGTCCATGCGGATTTTGCCCTGCTGGTCGCCAATTTTGTAGGTTACGTCGTAACCCAGCATTTTTTCCGACTTGTCATAGACGGTTTTGCAGCGCTGCTGAGTGGTAGTGTAGGTGTCGTTATCCTGCATCGCGCCCTGCACCTGGTTACCGGCATAGCCGCCGCCCAGCGCGCCGACCACGGTCGCAACGTCTTTACCCCGGCCGCCCCCAAACTGATGGCCAATGACGCCACCGGCTACCGCACCCAGTACAGAACCGGCAATGCGGTTTTCATCCTGAACCGGACGACGGTGCGTCACCGCAACGTTGCGGCACTCCTGACGCGGCGTTTTAACACTTTCTTTAATCGGGGTTGCGGACACAACCTGCGCATACTGCGGGCCACGATCAAGTACGTTGAGACTGGCAACGGCAGCCACACCTAACGCAGCAGCGACGCCAATCCCTATACCCGCCAACATTGATTTATTCACGGGACTTCCTCCTTTGTTGCTATTGGTAACAATTTTGCAATGAAGGACGGTGTTCGCCAATCAGATAAAGGATCAAAACGGAGGGGGGATTTGTATTTAAGAGAACTCTTAAGCACTCAATGGGCGATGTGCAGCACGATATGCTAAAAACCCCTCCGGAAGCCCGGAGGGGGAGAGGATTAATGCAGCTTCAGGCGCGGGCGGATAACGCGGTTGATGCGGCCAACCAGCATCATCAGGCCGGTTTTAAAGTAGCCGTGCAGCGCAATCTGGTGCATACGGTATAGTGAGATGTACACGAAGCGAGCGATGCGCCCTTCCACCATCATCGATCCGCGCATCAGGTTGCCCATCAGGCTACCGACGGTGGAGAAGTTAGAGAGCGACACCAGCGAGCCGTGATCTTTATAGACGTACGCCTTCATCGGTTTGCCTTTGCTCTGCGCCAGAATGTTGTGCAGCACGAGGCTTGCCATCTGGTGCGCCGCCTGCGCTCGCGGAGGCACAAATCCGCCTTCCGGACGCGCGCAGGACGCGCAGTCGCCGATGGCGTAAATGTCCGGATCGCGCGTGGTTTGCAGCGTCGGCTCGGTCACCAGCTGGTTGATACGGTTCGTTTCCAGGCCACCGATATCCTTCATGAAGTCAGGTGCCTTAATACCCGCCGCCCAGACCATCAGGTCTGCTTCGATGTACTCACCATCTTTGGTATGCAGGCCACCGGCATCCGCGCTGGTCACCATGGTTTGCGTCAGAACACGTACGCCCAGTTTGGTCAGCTCGCTGTGGGCTGCGCCAGAGATACGCGGCGGCAGTGCAGGCAGAATACGCTCGCCCGCTTCCACCAGCGTCACGTTCAGCGCGTCGTTGGTTAAGCCCTTGTAACCGTAGCTGTGCAGCTGTTTTACCGCGTTGTGCAGCTCGGCAGACAGCTCCACGCCCGTCGCGCCACCGCCGACAATGGCAATGTTCACCTTGCCGTTCGCGCCCATGTTACTGGTGTACTTCAGGAACAGGTTCAGCATTTCCTGATGGAAACGACGCGCCTGGTGCGGGTTATCCAGGAAGATGCAATGCTCTTTCACACCCGGCGTGTTGAAGTCGTTAGAGGTACTGCCCAGCGCCATCACCAGCGTGTCATACGGCAGCTTGCGTTCAGGCACCAGCAGCTCGCCTTTTTCGTCACGCAGCTCGGCCAGGGTAATGGTTTTGCTTTCACGGTTGATGTCCACCACGGAACCCAGCTGGAACTGGAAATGGTGATTGCGCGCGTGCGCCAGATAGCTCAGCGCATCCACGCCTTCATCCAGAGATCCGGTCGCCACTTCGTGCAGCAGCGGCTTCCACAGGTGGCTGTGGTTACGATCCACCAGCGTAATTTTGGCTTTCTTACCGCGACCGAGCTTCTTGCCCAGCTGTGTCGCCAGCTCCAGCCCGCCAGCACCACCGCCTACAATCACTATCTTTTTCAATGGCGTAGTCAACGTGACCCCCTCAAATTATTAACCAATTGTTAATTAAAAGTTATAAAAATAACCCTTAATTAACAACAGGTTACAGCACTGAAACCATTCAGGTGAATTGAGAATAACACGTCAGGCGCATTGGTCATACCAAAATTGATATGCATCAAGTTTTGATGGCTTAAAAGTAGACAATTCTGGACAAAAAGAAAGCCCGGCTCGCTTACGCGGCCGGGCTTGTACATTTTCAGTGCGGATCTTAGCCCAGCGTTTTAAAGGCCTTAATGCGCTGCAGATGCGGGGAGATGTTCTTGAACTTGTGGCTCTGCTCTTCGTCCCAGACAATTTCATAATAGTGGTGCAACAGTTCCGCGGCGCGGGTGCTGCTGAGCGCTTCGTCATTGCGGGAAAGGATCACCAGACAACGGTCGCGGTTCTTTTCCCGGAAGTTGCTCACGCATTTTGTGGCAATATCGGCATACTCTTCCGGGCGGTCGATTTTGCCCTCCATGTTCTCATTCGGGAACAGGTTCGGGTTGAAAATCACCTGGCGCATATCGCATAAAAAACCGATACGCTCAGCCCAGTATCCCCCCAGACCGACGCCGCAAATCAGCGGACGATCGTCGACGTTGAGCTGCAGCATCTTGTCCACTTCTTTGAGCAAATGCTGCATATCATGCTTCGGATGGCGCGTGCTGTAGCTTATCAGCCGTACATCCGGATCGATGAACTGCAGCTTTAACACCTTCTCATGATTACCTGGGCTGTTTGAGTCAAAACCGTGTAAATAGATGATCATTGTCTTCTCACCACGCTACGCCTTCCGGGGGTTTACAGGCTGGCCTTGTATGCCTGCCAGCGCTCATTCAGTGCTTCAAGCTGGGCGTTGATCGTCTTCCAGCGCGCCGAGTCCATCAGCTCCTGACGGCTAAATGAACCTTTATGATACAATTGTGTAACACGCTCTGCATTGATCGGCGACAGGTTATCCAGCACGCTGACCGCACCTTTACGATTATTGCAGACGAGGATCATATCGCAACCCGCATCCAGCGACGCCTGGCCGCGCTCCGCGTAGCTGCCCATAATCGCCGCCCCTTCCATCGACAGATCGTCAGAGAAAATAACGCCGTTGAACCCAAGCTCCTGGCGCAGCACCGTCTTCAGCCAGTGCGGAGAGCCGCTGGCCGGACGCGGGTCCACGTCGCTATAGATGACGTGCGCCGGCATGATGGCATCCAGCTTGTTATCGGTTATCAGCGAGCGGAACACGGACATATCTTTAGCGCGGATCTCTGCCTCAGGGCGCGGGTCGCGCGGCGTCTCTTTGTGCGAATCGGCCGTTACGGCGCCATGTCCCGGGAAGTGTTTGCCGGTGGTTTTCATGCCTGCATCGTGCATACCGTCAATAAAGCGGGTCGCCATCGCCAGCGCAATGCGCGGATCGTCGTGGTAAGAGCGCTCGCCAATCGCGGCGCTGATATGCCCCACGTCCAGAACCGGCGCAAAGCTGATGTCGATATCCATGGCGATCATCTCGCTCGCCATCAGCCAGCCGGCATCCTGCGCCAGCCTGCCGCCCTCTTCCGTACCCAGCAGCGCCGCAAAGGATTGTGCTGCTGGCAGCCGCGTAAAGCCTTCGCGGAAGCGCTGAACGCGTCCGCCTTCCTGATCGACGGCAACCACCAGACGGTTGCGCGACGCTGCGCGGATCTGGCGAACCAGTTCGCGCAGCTGCTCCGGATCGTGATAGTTGCGGGTAAACAGAATCAGTCCGCCTACCAGCGGGTGCGCCAGAATGTCACGCTCCTCCGCATCCAGCTCAAACCCTTCGACATCCAACATGACTGGACCCACACGAACCTCTCTTATCCTTTGATGTGTAACTGACGCCAGGCGTTATCTGCCAGCGCAATAAAGTGTTTGTCTTTAGACTGCGCAAAGCGCATTTCAAACCAGCCCGCCATCAGCATCAGCACCCACGGCTGCCAGCGTCTGACCTGACGCGCCAGCATGGCGGGATCCATCTGCGATCGGCGGGCATAGTCCACAACCAGCTGCTCGCGCGAGGCTTCATCCGGTACCCAGACCGCAGCCAGCTCCAATGCCGCATCGCCATCGCCGGCATATTCCCAGTCGATCAGCCTGACGCCCGTTGGCGTATGAACAATATTCCCGGCATGAACATCCATATGCAGCGGCAAGAGCCGCAACGGCTGCGGCTCTCCCCGTTTGCGCAGCCGCTTAAGCTGAGCAAGCCAGAGGGGCGTTCGCCTGTCCGGTGAGGCATGCTGCCAGTACTGTTCCAGAAGTGGAAGGAGCCTAACTCGCCATCCCAGGCGCGGCTGGCGGTGCAGATGATACAGGATTGTCGCGAGGGTTGGCGTGTCCGGCAGCGCGCTTTTGACCTCGCCCGCAAGATACTCCACGGCCATCCAGCCCTTCATAAAGAAGCGCGGTTTCGGCACGACATCCGACGGCAGACGTTTGAGAGCGCGATACTGACGGCGGAAGTGGGAAGCGGGCGCGCTGAGATCGTGATTCTGGCGCAGCACCAGACGGCGCTCGCCCTGCGCGATAATGCAGCTCGCGCCGCCAAGCCCGACGTGGGCTTGGGGCGCGAAAAGGCGATACTGAGGAAAATAGCGCGTCAGGATCTCGTCGCGCGTGCAGTTATTGTTGCGTAACGGCACCTTTACCCGACCAGATAATTTCGCCCGTCTGAACCAGCATCAGCTGCATCTGCAGCGCTGGCGTATTTACGTTCCCGGTGGCGTTAGAGTACAGCACGTACTGTGCGCCAACGTTACGGGCGATACCGATCGCCTTGCTGCGCGAACCGAGGCTGTCCTGCGGGGACAGGCCGAGCTGCTGTTTGGCGACCGCCAGCTGCTGGGTCGAAACCAGCGTGAATTTACCGTTGTTTGCCAGCGCATTGCGCAGCGTATCCGTCGCTTCACCGGCGTTCAGGGAGCCGTTAGTGCGGTTATTAACGCTGTCCACCAGCAGGACGCTACCCGCCGTTACGCCCTGCGCCTGCAGCATTTTGCCCACCATCGGCTGCATTGCGCCGTTCCAGTCGTAATGACGCACGCGTGGTGCTGGCTGAGACGTCTGGTCCGGATGTTCAATCGGGCCAGGCTGTGCCGGAATGGACGGTACGGACGGCACGGTTGGCTGCGGCTGCGTTGGCTGCGTCGGCTGTTCCGTCCCCGGCTTAGCCTGATCCACAGGTGCAGGTTCTTCCGTGCGCGTCACGCACCCAGCAAGGAACAGTGCAAAAGCTGTCACGAGCGCATAGCGGCTCATATTTTTAATCAAGGTTCACCCCTTAGAGATAAAGATAAAGTCTTACCTTATGCGCACCCAGATAGTTGGCGCTGCCATAGAGCGTTACCGATTTTCCAGCCGGAACGGTGACGCTGCGCGGCGCTTCAAGCGGGTGCATTTCAAGACCTCTTACGTCGTACCAGTAGAAACGATAGTGCACCGTCACGGGTTCGTGTCTTTCGTTAAAGAGCGTAGAGGAGGCAGAAGACTCGATTTCACTGATGGTCAATGCGGGTTGTTCCGCCGTAATACCCGCAGCCAGCACGGAGGATTCCATTACCAGCGTTTGTTCATCACTGACCGGGATCGCCGGACGTGCGCTGCACCCAACGATCGTCATTGTTACTATCAGCGCCGCAATACGCCCTTTAAGCATGTTAAAGACCTTTATGTGCCAGCATCGGTCCCAGAGGACGTCCGCCCAGCAGATGCATGTGAATATGATAAACTTCCTGGCCGCCGTGGCGATTGCAGTTCATGATCAGCCGGTAACCGTCTTCAGCAATGCCTTCCTGCTCGGCAATTTTCGCGGCCACTGTCAGCATACGGCCTAACGCCACTTCATGCTCAGTTTTTACGTCATTCACGGTCGGAATCAGAATATTGGGGATAATAAGGATATGCGTCGGTGCCTGCGGGGAAATGTCCCGGAAGGCCGTCACCAGTTCATCCTGATAAACAATATCCGACGGGATTTCGCGGCGAATAATTTTACTGAAAATGGTTTCTTCAGCCATGACCTTTTCCTTTTTTGATTAATCTGGCGTGGTGCGTCCGCTATTAGCACACATTGTCTTTATTACCGTGTGACATAACTCAAGAGTATGAGCGAGATTCTCCTGTCCTTTCAACCTTCTCCCACGATTTCTTTCCTGTTTGCCCAGTAGCTGGCTGGAGAGTGACCGCTCCCGCAACAGATTTCCCTGAAACAATATTTCAGTTCCGCCTGACACATCTGTTTACAGCGATAATCACAATGCGTATATTTCGCATTTGCATTTTCATGCGCATTTTTAACATAGAAAACGACCTCAGCCCGTGCTAGCGGGACTGATGCATATAACCTTCACCATTATTAAGGGTTTGATGATGTCTTTCATTAATCACACCAGGGATGGGCAACGTCAGCCTGTCGCAACGCCTTCGTTGCTGGCAGCCTGTATTGCTATGGCATTGACGCCAACCGTAAGTTTCGCCGCCACCGCTGACGAAGATACCGTGGTGGTTGATGGCGGTTTTGATAACGCTCAGGATCCTTCCACTGGACAGGATCAAGACTACAGCGTCAAAACCACCACCACCGGGACCAAGCTGTTACTCGTTCCACGCGATATCCCGCAGTCTGTTAGTGTGATTAGCCAGCAACGTATGCAGGACCAGGAGCTGAACACCATTGGGCAGGTTCTGGATAACACGACTGGCGTGAGCGCATCCCGCATCGATACCAGCCGTACAAACTATTATGCACGCGGCTTCTTCATCAGTAACTTTGCCTATGAGGATATGCCGACGTTCCTGGATAACCGCTGGAACTTTGGTGATACGGCGGGCGATACCGCAATCTTCGATAAGATCGAAGTGGTTCGAGGCGCTGCAGGCTTAATGAGCGGTACGGGGAACCCTTCTGCTTACGTCAACATGGTGCGCAAACACGCCGACAGCAAAGCATTCAAGGGCTCGGTATCCGCCACCTACGGCAGCTGGGATAAACAGCGCTATGTGCTGGATCTCCAGGCTCCGCTCACCGAATCAGGCAACGTGCGCGGTCGCGTCATCACGGGCTATGAGGATAAAGACTCCTGGGTTGAGCGTAATCACTACCGTAAGAAGTTTGTGTACGGCGTTGTCGATGCCGATCTGACTGACTCTACAACGCTTTCTGTGGGCTATGACTATCAGGAAAGCGAAGAGGATAGCCCTACCTGGGGCGGTTTCCCTTCGATGTTTAGCGACGGCAGTAAAACAGATTTCCGCCGCGGCTTTAACACCGCCGCCGACTGGACGTACTCGAACCAGGACTCCACTAAGGTCTTTGCCAACCTGACGCAGCGTTTTGACAACGGCTGGGAGGCAAAGGTTAACGCCATGCATGCCGAAACCAATTTCGACAGCAAGCTGATGTACATTGATGGTTATCCGGACAAAGCAACCGGCCTGTACGATGCTTCCCTCTTCCAGGGCGCATGGGGCGGATGGAACCGCGGCGAACGCAAGCAGGACTCCGTAGACGCATTCGTTCGTGGTGGATACGATCTGCTGGGTCGCCAGCATGAGCTGATGTTGGGCGGGAGCTACAGCCGTCAGCGTAATAGCTATGACAACTCCTATCCTGTCAATGATAACTACGGTTTGATGGATGTCGGCAGCATTTACGACTACAACGGTAAGCTGGCGAATCCAACCTGGTCGGATTTTGCGCTTTACCAGCGCGACGTTATTCGTCAAAAATCCGCGTATGCCGCAACCCGCCTCTCTCTTGCTGACCCACTGCATTTGATTCTGGGCGCGCGTTACACCGAATGGAGCGCAAAATACAACCTTGAGCGCAAGCCGGATGAGATCCGTAACGCGAAATTCCACGACGTCACCCCTTATGCGGGGCTGATTTATGATATCGACGATACCTGGTCCGTCTACACCAGCTACACCTCCATCTTCCAGCCTAGCGGCCAGCGGGATGTGAACAGCAAGTTCATCGATCCCACGACCGGCAAAAGCTACGAAGCGGGTGTGAAAGGCGACTGGTTTAACACCCGCCTCACCGCAACAGTGTCGGTATTCCGTATCGAACAAGACAACGTGGCTGTTTCAACAGGCACGACTATTCCTGGCTCCGGCGGTCAAACGGCGTATAAATCCATTGATGGTACCGTGAGTAAAGGTATTGAGTTCGAGCTGAACGGCGCGCTGACCGACAACTGGCAGTTAACCTTCGGCGGGAGCCGCTACATTGCTGAAGATGAAGACGGTAACGCGGTGAACCCACAGCAGGCGCGTACTTCACTTAAACTGTTTACGCGCTATCAGCTGCCGATGCTGCCGGAACTGGCGGTTGGCGGCGGCGCTCGCTGGCAGAATAAAACCTGGTATGATTTTGAAACGCCGGGGCCTCAGGGCGTTAAGCAGATCGCTCAGGATGGGTATACCGTTGTCGACCTGTTTGCGCGTTACCAGGTTACCAAAAACTTTTCGGTGCAGGGCAACCTGAACAACGTCTTCGACAAAGAGTACTATGACTATCTGGGAACCTACGGCGTTTATGGCGCACCGCGTAACTTCTCCGTGAGCGGAACCTATAGTTTCTAAGCTGTCCGTTGTAACAAAAGGAGCCGAAGGGCTCCTTTTTTTTGTGCGCGCTTTTTGCCGGGTGGCGGCTACGCCTGACCCGGCCTACAAATGTCGTCCGGATCTCTGAACCGCACCCAATAAAAAAGGCAGCCATTCGGCTGCCTCAGTCTCCCCACATCACAACTTAGTTGTTGCGGATGTACTCATCCATTTCGGTTTTCAGGTTATCGGATTTAGTCCCGAAGATTGCCTGAACACCAGAACCTGCAACAACGACGCCCGCTGCGCCCAGCTTTTTCAGCCCAGGCTGGTCAACTTTTGCGACGTCAGCAACGCTCACACGCAGACGAGTGATACACGCGTCCAGGTTAGTGATGTTGTCTTTACCGCCGAAGGCTGCGATCAGCGCTGGAGCCATTTCGCTGGTTGCGCCAGCTTTGCTGTCTTCAGACGCATCTTCACGACCTGGGGTTTTCAGGTCCAATGCTTTGATCAGCACGCGGAAGATGGTGTAGTACGCAACCGCGTAGCACGCACCCACGATTGGGAACAGCCACAGCTTGCTGCTGTTACCAGACAGCACGATAAAGTCGATCAGGCCGTGAGAGAAGGACGTACCGTCACGCATACCCAGCAGGATACAGATTGGGAACGCCAGGCCAGCCAGTACCGCGTGAATGATGTACAGGATCGGCGCAACGAACATGAAGGAGAACTCGATCGGCTCGGTGATACCGGTCAGGAACGAGGTCAGCGCTGCGGAGATCATGATACCGCCCACTTTTGCACGGTTCTCTGGTTTAGCAGAGTGCCAGATTGCAATCGCAGCGGCTGGCAGACCGTACATTTTGAACAGGAAGCCACCAGACAGTTTGCCTGCAGTTGGGTCGCCTGCCATGTAACGTGGGATATCGCCGTGGAATACCTGACCTGCTGCGTTGGTGAATTCACCAATCTGCATCTGGAAAGGAACGTTCCAGATGTGGTGCAGACCAAATGGTACCAGGCAACGCTCGATGAAGCCGTAGATACCGAACGCCACAACCGGGTTCTGGTAAGCAGCCCACTGAGAGAAGGTCTGGATGGCGGAACCGATTGGTGGCCAGATGAAGGACAGGATCACGCCAGTGAAAATCGCTGCCAGACCAGAGATGATCGGAACGAAACGCTTGCCCGCGAAGAAGCCCAGATACTCAGGCAGCTTGATGCGATAGAAGCGGTTAAACATATACGCGGCAATCGCACCGGAGATAATACCGCCGAGAACACCGGTATCGGCCAGGTGTTTTGCAGCGATCTCTTCAGCCGGTAAATGCAGAACCAGCGGCGCAACCACAGCCATGGTTTTCACCATAATGCCGTAGGCAACAACAGCGGCCAGTGCAGATACACCGTCGTTATTGGTGAAGCCCAGAGCAACACCGATAGCGAAGATCAGCGGCATGTTAGCAAAAACAGAACCGCCTGCTTCGGCCATCACGTGGGAAACTACGGCTGGCAGCCAGCTGAAGTTAGCAGAACCGACGCCCAGCAGGATACCTGCGATAGGCAGTACGGATACTGGCAGCATCAGCGATTTACCGACCTTTTGCAGGTTAGCAAATGCATTCTTAAACATAATTGAGAGTGCTCCTGAGTATTTGTGCTTTTTTTACGCTTTTCACGCATTGGCTCGGGGGGAGTACCGCGCCGTGGACAGGACATCTAAGCGCCCTTTATTTATTACACAGAGTAAAATAAATCACTCCAGGTTTGTTTGACGGCTATCACGTTTCAGCTTAAGACGGCCGAAAAACTTTCAGTAATTTACAAAAAGGATGTCTGGATGTGTCTAAAAACACCATCACCGCCCCAAATGAGGCGGTGAACTTTACTCGCTTTGCTTATTAATTACGAGCCTAAAAAAAACAGGTGTATCAGACAGATTGCAGGCGGGCGGGGTCGATGTGGAACAGATTTGCGAAGTTTTCCGTCGTGATGTGGGCCAGCTCATCGATGCTGACGCCTTTCAGAACGGCCATATACTCTGCAACATCTCTCGTCATGGCTGGCTGGTTCTCTTTACCGCGATGCGGTACCGGCGCCAGGTACGGCGAGTCGGTTTCCACCAGGATACGATCGAGCGGAACATAGCGCGCTGCATCACGCAGCTGTTCTGCATTACGAAACGTCACGATCCCCGAAAACGAGATATAAAAGCCCAAATCAAGCAGCTTGCCCGCGGTTTCTCTGTCTTCTGTGAAACAGTGTAGTACGCCACCGCAATCCGTCACCTTTTCTTCCTGCAGGATCGCCAGCGTATCCGCGCGGGCGTCACGGGTATGCACGATAACCGGCTTGTTCAGCTCGCGGCCAATACGGATATGGTTGCGGAAGGACTCCTGCTGGCGGGGTTTCGTTTCCGGCGTGTAAAAATAGTCCAGCCCGGTTTCACCCATTGCGACCACGCCCTCTTCCGCCGCCAGGCGGCGTAAGTCTTCAACGTCGTAGGCTTCATCCTGATTCAGCGGATGGACGCCGCAGGAGAACGCCACGTTATCGCGCTCGCCCACCAGGTCACGCATGGCACGATAGCCCGGCAGCGTGGTCGCCACGGCCAGGCAAAATTTCACATCGCGGGCGGCGGCTTTCGCCAGCACATCGTCCACGTTTTTATGCAGGGATTGATAATCCAGGCCATCAAGATGGCAGTGTGAGTCGACTAAAAACATAATGTCTCTCTCAGAGGTGGGAAACGGGCGGTATTACGCCGGGTTGCAGATAGTGTTCAATACTCAGCAGCCGATCGGTCAGCACAAGCTCGCGGTTAAGCCCCGTCACGCTCAAGAGCTGTTCGCGGCTATGGCAAACCTCATGAAGGATTGCGCGCAGGGAAGTACCTGACAGGCGGTTCGCCAGCGTATTCACCAGGGGCCAAACGTCAGGGTTGCTCAGCAGCGTGGCTCCCTGCTGCAACTTAAGCGAATCCAGCAAAAGTGCGGCCAGCCAGTGCAGACGCTCTGCGGCCTGGTCGCTGTTCAGCGCAGGCAGCACACTCAGCCAGTCACCGCTGTCCAGTGCAGTTTCAACAGCCCGACAGAGCGCCTCGCGCTGCGACCAGACGTCTTTCTGCAGCAAAGCCAGCGCCGCAGCCGGTGCACCGCTGCTCAGGCGCAGCGCAGCCAGCATGGCTTCTTGTGACGCCGTCACTTCACGTGAAAGCCAGGTCAGGGACCAGGCTTCCTGAGGTGCGGCAAGGTGGTGAAGACGGCAGCGACTGCGCAGCGTCGCGAGTAATCGTCCGGGCTCACGGCATGACAGGAAGAACCACGTCTTTTCCGGCGGCTCCTCCAGCGTTTTCAGCAGCGCGTTGGCCGCCGCCTCGGTCAGTATGGCCGCATCTTTCAGCCACACCACTTTTGCACCGCCCAGCCGCGCGTGTTCATATAATTTCTCGCTGACTTCACGCACGGCGTCAATCCCGAGCGTGCTTTTACCCTTTTCAGGCTCCAGCGTGTAGTAGTCAGGATGCGTACCCGCCTGCATCAGCTGGCAGCCGCGACATTTACCGCAGCTTTTGTGCCCTTCCGGCTGCTGGCACATCAGGAAGCGGGTGATGGCGTAAATCAACGCATCATCACCCATTCCCGGCAGCGTCTGAATCAGTAACGCATGATGCCCCCGCCCGGCCTGATAGCTGCCGATCAGCTGTTCAAAATGCGGGCGCAACCATGGATACCATTTCATGCCTGCTGCTCCTCTACCCACTGCATGACGGTACGCTGAATATCCCGCGTAACGTCTTCCAGGGATTGCGTCGCATCGATGGTGCGAATGGAGCGGTCCTTACCGGCAAGTTCAAGATAGCGTGCTCGTGTACGATTGAAGAAGTCGAAAGACTCTTGCTCAATGCGGTCCAGCTCGCCGCGCGCGCGGGCGCGTTTCAAACCGACTTCTGGCGTCACGTCCAGATAGAGCGTCAGATCGGGACGAAAATCGCCGAGAACGGCATCACGCAGCGTGGCCAGCATGGTCTGGTCAATACCACGGCCCCCACCCTGATAGGCCTGGGTCGACAAATCATGACGATCGCCAATCACCCATTTGCCTTCCGCCAGGGCCGGTTTGATAACCGTCTCAACCAGCTGCACGCGCGCCGCGTAAAACATCAGCACTTCTGCCTTGTCAGTGATAACTTCGTCGCCAACGGATTTAATATCCAGCACCAGGCTGCGCAGCTTTTCCGCCAGCTGAGTACCGCCCGGCTCGCGGGTGAAAACCATCTCCGCGACGCCAAGCGTTTTAAGGGTATCGACCACCACGTTGCGGGCGGTGGTCTTACCCGCCCCTTCAAGTCCCTCAATGACAATGTATTTACTGCGCATTTTTTTCCTTAAGTGCCTTCAGATAGTCCTGAACAGAGCGATTGTGGCTGGCAAGGTTGGTGTTAAAGGTATGTCCCCCTTTTCCATCCGCCACAAAATAGAGATACGGTGTTTTAGCCGGATGCGCGGCGGCGTTGAGCGACGCTTCGCTCGGCGTGGCGATCGGGCCCGGCGGTAAACCGCTAATCACGTAGGTATTATACGCCGTTGGCGTCTCCAGATCTTTTCTGGATATCTTGCCGCTGTAGCTCTCGCCCATGCCGTAGATAACGGTCGGGTCGGTCTGCAGCCGCATACCGATGCGCAGGCGGTTGATAAACACCGAGGCGACCCGATCGCGCTCTGCCGCAACCGCCGTCTCTTTTTCGATGATGGAAGCCATCGTCACAAACTGGTTTTGATCGTTATACGGCAGGCCGTCAGCGCGCCCTTTCCATGCAGACTCCACCGCCGCAACCATCTTTTTGTGCGCACGCTTCAGGATAGCGACATCCGTTGTGCCTGCGGTGTACATCCAGGTATCCGGCCAGAACCAGCCCTCCACCCACTCGGGATGCTCGAACTTCAGCACCTCAGCCACCGTCTGATAGCTATCATCTTTCAGCGTGTGCTTGATATACGGCGCGTCGCGCAGCTGTTTGAGGTAATCGCTCAGGCGCATGCCTTCAACAAAGCGCAGCGGAAACTGTGCTTCTTTACCGCTTTCCAGCAGCTGCAGCATCTCCCTCACCGTCATACCCGGGGTGAAGCGATACGTACCGGCTTTGAAGTGAGAAAGCTCGGGTTCAATGCGCAGTAGCCACTGGAATACGCGTGGACGATTGATAATCTTGTCCCCGTAAAGCTGCTCGCCCAGCGCCATCCGCCCGGTGCCGGCTTTAAGGGTAAAAATCGTCTCGTCTTTAATCAGGATTTTACTGTCCGCCAGCTGGCGAACCTTCCACATTCCTGCTCCGCCAGCAATAACCAGCACGACGATGAGAAGGAGGACAAAGCGCAACATTTTCTTCATGACTATAGAGTGTGCTCACATATCGGGGCCAAAAACTGAAACAGCTCACGCGAAGACCAGCAGCATTGGCCATACGCACGAACGGGAACAACGGGCATCAGCGCGTTGCAGATGATAACTTCATCAGCGGCCAGCAGCGCGTCTTCCCCTGCGCTAACTTCGACAACGCGAAAACCAGAGTGTGCCAGATGCCGTAAACAAAACTGGCGCATAATACCGTCCACCCCAGCCTGCTTCAGGGAAGGCGTGAATACGTCACGGCCCTTCCGCCAGAGTAAATTAGCCGCACAGCATTCCGTAATGCACCCTTCGCTGTCAAGAACCAGCGCCTCATCGGCGTCCGTCTGTTCAAGATGAGTACGGATCAGTATCTGTTCCAGCCGGTTAAGGTGCTTTATGCCGGCAAGCATCGGATTACGCCCCAGACGGACGGGACTGAGGGTCAGGACCGTGCCCTCTTCACGCCAGCGCTCATAGTGGGCAGGATACGCGGACACGGTCAGTATGCGCGTAGGATGCACGCAGCTGGCCCCGCTGTAGCCGCGACCACCGCTGCCGCGGCTGATAATCGCCTTGAGAACACCGCTGCGCTTTCCTGAAGCCAGCTGTCTCATTTCGCGCCGCAGCGCGTCCCAGTCCGTATAGGGGATCATTAACCTTTCACAGGCCGTTTGCAGGCGAAGGATATGCGCGTCGAGCAGACAGATATCGCCGTTAAGAATGCGTGCCGTCGTAAAGCAACCATCACCAAACTGAGTCGCCCTGTCGCTGGCAGGAAGAGAATCTTGCTCACGACCATTGATCAAAAACATGGTGGCTCCTTCTACGTGGAGGATCAGTCTGGCAGGATGTCCTGAACCGGACAAGAAGATTACACTTAATAAAAAAGGCCCGACAAGCGGACCTTTTTTTCGTCAGGGGCTAACCGGACTCAGACCTTTTTGAAGATCAGCGAGCCGTTAGTGCCACCAAAGCCGAAGGAGTTACACAGGGTGTACTCCATAACGCTAACCTGACGCGCTTCGTGCGGTACGAAGTCCAGATCGCAACCTTCATCCGGGTTATCCAGGTTGATGGTTGGCGGAACGGCCTGATCGCGCAGCGCAAGGATGGAGTAGATTGACTCTACAGCCCCCGCCGCACCTAACAGGTGACCGGTCATGGATTTCGTTGAGCTGACCATCACGCGGCTGGCAGATTCGCCGAAGATAGACTTAACAGCCTGAGCTTCTGCTTTATCGCCCGCAGGGGTAGAAGTACCGTGCGCGTTAACGTAGCCAATCTGTGCAGGGGTAATACCCGCATCACGAATCGCGTTTTCCATTGCCAGCGCAGCGCCTGCGCCGTTCTCTGGAGGTGACGTCATGTGGTAAGCATCGCTGCTCATACCGAAACCAACGATTTCAGCATAAATTTTCGCACCGCGCTTTTTCGCATGTTCGTACTCTTCAAGTACGATCATACCCGCACCGTCGCCGAGCACGAAGCCATCACGATCTTTATCCCACGGACGGCTTGCCGCCTGAGGGTTATCGTTACGGGTAGACAGCGCACGCGCCGCACCAAAACCGCCCACACCCAGCGGGGTACTGGCTTTTTCAGCACCGCCAGCAACCATAGCATCTGCATCGCCGTACGCAATGATACGCGCGGCCTGGCCGATGTTATGCACGCCAGACGTACATGCGGTAGCGATAGAAATGCTTGGCCCACGCAGACCGAACATAATGGTCAGGTGTCCTGCCACCATGTTCACAATCGTGGACGGAACGAAGAACGGGCTGATCTTACGCGGGCCACCATTCATCAGAGACGTATGGTTTTCCTCGATCAGGCCAAGACCGCCAATCCCGGAGCCGATAGCGGCACCGATACGGGTTGCGTTCTCTTCCGTAATGACAAGGCCAGAATCCTGCATGGCCTGTACGCCAGCGACAATTCCATATTGAATGAAGGCATCCATCTTGCGCTGTTCTTTGCGCGAGATGATCTCTTCACAGTTAAAATCCTTTACTAAGCCAGCAAATTTCGTTGCATAGGCGCTAGTATCGAAATGGTCGATTAGGCTGATGCCGCTCTGACCGGCAAGGAGAGCTTTCCAGGTGGACTCTACGGTATTGCCGACAGGAGACAACATGCCAAGTCCGGTCACAACTACACGACGCTTAGACACGCTTGTCCTCCAGGGAGGGATAAAAAAAGAGATTCGTGGGACTAAAAAAGATAAAACTCAGGCGGTCGAATGACCGCCTGGAGATGTTCACTTACGCCTGGTGACCGTTGATGTAATCAATGGCAGCCTGAACGGTGGTGATTTTCTCAGCTTCTTCGTCCGGAATCTCAGTATCAAACTCTTCTTCCAGAGCCATTACCAGCTCAACGGTGTCAAGAGAATCTGCGCCCAGGTCTTCAACGAAGGAAGCGGAGTTCACAACTTCTTCCTGCTTAACGCCCAGCTGTTCGCCGATAATTTTCTTAACGCGTTCTTCGATAGTGCTCATACTCTTAAATTTCCTATCAAAACTCGCTTTCGCGATGGTTTTCGTAGTGTATAAAATGTTGAAAAATTTGCAACTAAATCCCGGCAGGTCTTACCACGATTTTACGTTATTTTGAGGCCATTTGCCCTAATAACGCAAATATTTTCGATCGTGATTAAACCATGTACATCCCGCCGTTGACGTGGAGGGTTTCACCAGTGATGTAACCCGCTTCGTCAGAGGCTAAAAATGCAACCGCACTGGCGATTTCTTTAGGGTCGCCAAGACGACCCGCTGGAACTGCCGCCAGTGTACCCGCACGCTGATCATCAGTCAGCGCACGCGTCATGTCCGTTTCAATAAAGCCCGGAGCAACAACGTTTACAGTAATACCGCGAGACGCAACTTCACGCGCCAGCGACTTACTGAAACCGATCAGACCTGCTTTCGCCGCAGCGTAGTTAGCCTGACCAGCATTTCCCATGGTACCAACCACAGAACCAACAGTGATAATACGACCATGACGCTTTTTCATCATAGCGCGCATTACCGCTTTTGACAGACGGAATACAGATGACAGGTTGGTTTCGATAATATCGTTCCACTCATCATCTTTCATTCGCATCAGCAGGTTGTCGCGTGTGATACCGGCATTATTTACCAGAATATCCACTTCGCCAAACTCTGCGCGAATATTTTCCAGAACAGATTCGATAGATGCAGGTTCGGTCACATTCAGCACCAGACCTTTACCGTTCGCACCCAGATACTCGCTAATGGCCTGAGCGCCATTCTCGCTGGTTGCTGTACCAATCACCTTCGCGCCGCGCGCAACCAGTGTTTCAGCAATGGCACGCCCGATACCGCGGCTTGCGCCAGTGACCAGCGCGATTTTTCCTTCAAAACTCATGGTATTCCTCTTTTATTGCGCGAGTGCCGCTGACAGTGCTTCCGGCTCGTTAATCGCCGAGGCAGTCAGGGTGTCAACAATACGTTTTGTCAGACCGGTGAGGACCTTACCAGGACCGACTTCATACAGATGCTCTACGCCCTGTGACGCCATAAACTCAACGGTTTTGGTCCACTGTACCGGGCTGTAAAGCTGGCGAACCAGCGCATTACGGATAGCTTCCGGCGCGGTTTCGCATTTCACATCGACGTTATTCACAACGGAAATCGTCGGTGCGTTAAACGTAATTTTTTCCAGCTCAGCCGCCAGTTTGTCGGCAGCAGGCTTCATCAGCGCACAGTGAGAAGGTACGCTCACCGGCAGCGGCAGCGCGCGTTTGGCGCCCGCGGCTTTACAGGCTGCGCCTGCACGTTCAACCGCCTCTTTATGACCAGCAATAACCACCTGGCCCGGGGAGTTGAAGTTTACCGGCGAAACCACCTGCCCTTCAGCAGATTCTTCACACGCTTTTGCAATGGCGGCATCATCCAGGCCGATAATGGCCGACATGCCACCGGTGCCTTCCGGTACCGCTTCCTGCATGAATTTACCGCGCAGTTCAACCAGACGTACGGCATCAGCAAAGGCAATGACGCCTGCACAGACCAGGGCAGAGTATTCGCCCAGGCTGTGACCGGCGAGCAGGGCTGGAGCTTTACCGCCCTGCTGCTGCCATGCGCGCCACAGCGCAACGGATGCGGTCAGCAGCGCTGGCTGAGTCTGCCAGGTTTTATTCAGCTCTTCTGCCGGACCCTGTTGCGTTAACGCCCACAGATCATAACCCAGCGCATCGGAAGCTTCACGGAAAGTCTCTTCAATTACCGGATAGTTTGCTGCCATTTCAGACAACATCCCAACGGTTTGAGAGCCCTGTCCCGGGAACACAAAAGCAAATTGCGTCATCTTTTAATCCTTATCCTAGAAACGAACCAGCGCGGAACCCCAGGTGAAACCGCCACCGAAGGCTTCAAGCAGGACCAGCTGGCCCCGTTTGATTCGTCCATCGCGTACCGCTTCATCAAACGCGCACGGTACCGACGCCGCAGAGGTGTTGCCATGACGATCCAGCGTCACCACAACGTTATCCATCGACATGCCCAGCTTTTTGGCCGTTGCGCTGATAATGCGCAGGTTCGCCTGATGCGGCACCAGCCAGTCAAGCGCGGTGCGCTCAAGATTATTCGCGGCCAGCGTCTCGTCGACAATGTGGGCAAGCTCAGTCACCGCCACCTTGAACACCTCGTTCCCTGCCATGGTCAGGTAAATCGAGTTATCCGGATTCACGCGATCGGCGTTAGGCAGCGTCAGCAGTTCGCCATAGCTACCGTCGGCATGCAGATGCGTGGAGATGATGCCCGGCTCTTCGGACTGCCCCAGCAGTACCGCACCCGCACCATCACCAAAAATAATGATCGTCCCACGATCGGTTGGATCGCAGGTACGCGCCAGCACGTCGGCACCGATCACCAGGGCATACTTCACGGCACCTGATTTAACATACTGATCGGCAACGCTCAGTGCATAGGTGAAACCGGCACACGCTGCAGCCACGTCAAACGCCGGGCAGCCTTTAATACCGAGCATGTTTTGCACCTGGCACGCCGCGCTTGGGAAAGCGTGCGTAGCAGACGTCGTGGCAACCACGATCAGACCGATGTCTTCTTTATTAATGCCCGCCATGTCGATAGCACGCTGTGCGGCTTCGTAACCCATGGTGGACACGGTTTCGTCTGGCGCGGCGATACGACGTTCACGGATACCTGTGCGCGTGACAATCCACTCGTCAGACGTATCTACCATTTTTTCCAGATCGGCGTTGGTTCGCACTTGTTTTGGCAGGTAGCTGCCGGTACCTAAAATCTTCGTATACATGTACGCTCAGTCACTTTTAGCTAATACAGATCCCAGGCGAGCGGCAATCCGCTGAGGGACTTGTCGCTGCACCGCCTGCACTGCCTGTTCTATCGCGACGGAAAAGGCTCGCTGATTGGCGGCACCATGACTCTTAATCACGATGCCGCGCAATCCTAACAGACAGGCGCCATTATACTGGTCGGGGTTGAGGTGACTGAATCGCCGCGTCAGGCTTTTTTGTAACCAACGCTTCAATAAAATCAGCCACCAGGCACTTTTTTTGCCCTCTCCCTGCGATTTAAGCAAAGAAAGGAACATACGCACGACCCCTTCCATGGTCTTCAACGTTACGTTTCCGGTGAAGCCATCACACACTAATACATCCGTTTTGCCCGTCAGCAACTCATTGGCTTCGAGATAACCAATATAGTTGATGGAGGGAACCTGTTTGAGCAATTCGGCAGCGTTACGAATGCTGTCCAGGCCTTTTGTCTCTTCTTCACCAATGTTCAGTAACGCAACGCGCGGATTAGGTATCCCGACCACGTCTTCTGCCAGCACCGAGCCCATCACGGCAAACTGAGCCAGCATTGTACTATCACAATCAACGTTAGCACCGAGATCCAGCACCACCGTTTTGCCTTTCTGCTGATGCGGTAATACCGTCACCAGCGCCGGGCGCTCAATGCCATCGATTGGCTTGAGCAATAATTTCGACAGCCCCATCAGCGCGCCGGTATTCCCCGCGCTAACGCAAGCCTGCGCTCGCCCTTCTTTCACCAGCTCCAGCGCGATTCGCATAGAGCTGCCGCGGCTATTGCGTATAGCCTGCGATGGCCGGGCATCACTGGCAATAACTGACTGCGCAGGAATAATCTGCAGACGTGAACGTTGTTCGAAGTCAGCTTTTGCAAGTAATGGCGTGATTGTGTCGGGATTGCCGACTAAAAGAAGTGTGAGTTGCGAATTAGAATTCAGTGCCTGCAATGCTGCAGGCACTGTCACGGAAGGGCCAAAATCTCCCCCCATGACATCTAACGCCAGGGTTAGACGTGTCAAGGTATCGTCACTGCCTGGTTTGGTGTTTCCCCAGTTGCCTGGGGAAATCCTCACTAAGCTTCATCACGCTTGCGCGTGATTACTTAGTGATTACCTTGCGGCCACGGTAGAAACCGTCAGCAGTGATGTGGTGACGCAGGTGTTTCTCACCAGAAGTCTTGTCTACAGACAGGCTGGTAACTGCGGTCAGCGCGTCATGGGAACGACGCATGCCACGTTTGGAACGGGTTGGTTTATTCTGTTGTACGGCCATGGACCTTACTCCTCAATTACTTACGCTTTAAGCTGGCTAATACGGCAAATGGGTTTGGTTTTTGCGCTTCATCAGGCAATTCCCCAAAGACCATGTCCGCCTCGGACACTTCACAGTGTTCAGAATCATGCACCGGAACCACTGGCAAGGTGAGGATGATTTCATCTTCAACCAGAGCCAGAAGATCGATTTCACCGAATTCGTTAACCTCAATCGGCTCATACGCTTCCGGGAGTGCTTCAGCCTGTTCGTCAGAACGAACCGGACTGAAACAATACGTTGTGTGAACATGCTGTACAAACGGTTTCCCGCAACGCTGACACTCGAGCGTTACCGTCACCTTTGCATCACCGGTTAAAACGGCGAGGCGCTGGTTGTCGATAGCGAACGACATGGAGCATTCTACATCACTGTCCACACTGACTACGGATTCGGCAATACGCTCGGCCTGATCGGAAGAATAGATTCCTTCATAATCGAGGCGTTTTTGAGCCGTACGAACCGGATCAAGAGTCAGGGGTAATTTTACCTTTTGCATAGGGCGCGCATATTAACTTTGTAACGTCATAGAGTCAAAGAAAAAGGCAACCAGAGCTGCCTTTTGCCAATTATTCGCACACATTGCGGCCTGTAGTTTAAAATGGCTGGCATCGATACGCTATATCTGGTGATAAAAATATGCCAAATCTTGTTCTCGCCTCCACGTCACCCTACCGCCGAATGCTGCTGGAAAAACTTGGGTTCCCGTTTGAGTGCGCCGCTCCTGACGTAGATGAGACGCCTCAGCCCGGTGAATCACCGCGCCATCTGGTGACCCGCCTTGCGCAGGAGAAAGCGCAGTCGCTGGCCGCACGTTATCCTGCCCATTTGATTATAGGCTCCGATCAGGTTTGCGTACTCGACGGCGAAATTACCGGCAAGCCTCATACAGAGGAGAACGCCTGCCAACAGCTTTTGCGGGCGCGAGGCACTATCGTAACCTTCTATACTGGCCTGGCGCTCTATAACTCCGCCACCGGCCATCTGCAAACCGAATGCGAGCCGTTCGACGTACACTTCCGCCACCTCAGCGAGCAAGAGATTATGGACTACGTGCGCCGGGAGCGCCCGCTGAACTGTGCGGGGAGCTTTAAAAGTGAAGGATTGGGGATTGCGCTGTTCGACAAGCTGGACGGTCGCGATCCGAATACGCTGGTCGGATTGCCGCTGATTGCGCTTTGTCAGATGTTGAGGCGTGAGGAGTGTAATCCGCTGACGATGTGATCCCTGCGGCCTGATGCCCTCACCCCGGCCCTCTCCCACAGGGAGAGGGAGCAAACATTAAAAACGGCAACATTCGTTGCCGTTTTACGTTTACCCTAGCCGCGCAGAACCTTCAGGCAGCGTTTCAGTTGCTCATCCAGCGGCGCTTCGATACGGATAGTTTCGCCCGTATTTGGATGGGTAAACTTCAGCGCAGCCGCATGCAGGAACAGACGCGACAGCCCCGTGCCCGCTAATTGTTTATCAAACTCGCGATCGCCGTAGCGGTCATCAAACGCAATAGGATGGCCCGCAAACTGCGTATGCACGCGGATCTGGTGGGTTCGGCCTGTGACGGGACTGCAGCGCACCAGCGTGGCAAACTCATACCGCTCTTCAACTTTAAAGCGCGTCTCGGACGGCTTCCCTTCCTGATTGACGCGCACGATGCGCTCGCCGCTTTGCAAAATATTTTTCAGCAAGGGTGCCTGCACCACCTTAACGTGGGACTGCCACTGACCGCGAACCAGCGCCAGGTAATCTTTCTGCATCCCTTTTTCGCGCAGCTGCTCGTGCAGCGAACGCAGCGCGGAACGTTTCTTCGCCACCAGCAGCACGCCGGACGTGTCGCGGTCAAGACGATGCACCAGCTCAAGGAAACGCGCTTCCGGGCGCAGCGCCCGCAGCCCTTCAATCACCCCAAAGCTCAGTCCGCTTCCGCCGTGGACTGCCGTACCGGACGGTTTGTTAAGCACGAGGATGTAATCATCCTCATAAAGGATAACGTCACTCAGCGCTGCCACTTTTTGCAGCTTAGGCGAAACCACTTCTTCTTCACGCTCGGCCACGCGAACCGGCGGGATACGCACTTCATCACCGGCTTCGAGTTTATACTCTGGCTTCACGCGTTTTTTGTTAACCCGCACCTCGCCCTTGCGCAGGATGCGATAAATCATACTCTTCGGCACGCCCTTCAGTTGGGTGCGCAAGAAGTTATCGATACGTTGCCCCGCGTAGTCATCCGCGATAGCAACCATTTTTACGGCTGGAGTCTCTGTTTTCATGGTTGGCGATTCTAAATATCGTCAGGCATTAGCGCCACTCATTTTTCTATGCTTATATTTACTTTTATCCGGCCTGTCCCCCCGTTTCGCGCAATCGATTTGGTGGTTATTAAACCAATCGCCACGTTGAAGTGAAGAAACTGTGAGTAACCGGGTGATAATTGGTAAAAGTCATCTTGCTATAACCCGGCTAGCAATGGAATAATGAATCCGTTTTCCGCGCTAAATCCGGGTTTTGTAAGGATGTCGACGGAATGACCAATTTTGTCTGACCGATCATCCACGCAGCAATGGCGTAAGACGTATTGATCTTTCAGGCAGTTAGCGGGCTGCGGGTTGCAGTACTTCCCGGTATAAGGATTGTTCTCTGGAGAGTTTTCCCAGGCAATTCCCCTGATAATTGCGCTGTGTTTCCGTATGAAATACAGGCAACCGACACTCTGCGCCTCTTAAGCGGGCGACAACCGTGAGGTTGGCGACGTGAATAGACACGAGGCCATCGGTTCATACCCCGGAAAGCGTCACCTTGCCCGCAGCTTTGTCGTCAATGTAAGAATAACGAGTAAGTTACGATGAAAAGAATGTTAATCAACGCAACTCAGCAAGAAGAGTTGCGTGTCGCCCTTGTGGATGGGCAGCGCCTGTACGATCTGGATATCGAAAGTCCTGGACACGAACAGAAAAAAGCGAACATTTACAAAGGCAAAATCACCCGCATTGAACCAAGCCTTGAAGCTGCATTTGTCGATTACGGTGCTGAGCGTCACGGTTTCCTCCCTCTGAAAGAAATCGCCCGCGAATATTTCCCTGCAAACTACAACGCTCATGGCCGTCCGAACATCAAAGATGTTCTGCGCGAAGGTCAGGAAGTTATTGTTCAGATTGATAAAGAAGAGCGTGGCAACAAAGGTGCCGCACTGACCACCTTTATCAGCCTGGCGGGGAGCTATCTGGTTCTGATGCCAAACAACCCGCGTGCGGGTGGTATTTCTCGCCGCATCGAAGGTGATGACCGTACCGAGCTGAAAGAAGCGCTGGCAAGCCTTGAGCTGCCGGACGGCATGGGGCTTATCGTTCGTACCGCAGGCGTAGGCAAATCTGCCGAAGCGCTGCAGTGGGATCTGAGCTTCCGCCTGAAGCACTGGGAAGCCATCCAAAAAGCAGCCGAGAGCCGCCCTGCACCGTTCCTGATCCACCAGGAAAGCAACGTTATCGTGCGTGCCTTCCGCGACTATCTGCGTCAGGACATCGGTGAAATTTTGATTGATAACCCGAAAGTGCTTGAGCTGGCTCGCCAGCACATCGCCGCGCTGGGTCGTCCGGATTTCACCAGCAAAATTAAACTGTACACCGGTGAAATCCCGCTGTTCAGCCACTATCAGATCGAATCCCAGATTGAGTCCGCCTTCCAGCGTGAAGTGCGCCTGCCGTCCGGCGGTTCTATCGTTATCGATACTACCGAAGCGCTGACCGCTATCGACATCAACTCCGCGCGTGCAACTCGCGGTGGCGATATCGAAGAGACGGCCTTCAACACCAACCTCGAAGCCGCTGATGAAATCGCCCGCCAGCTCCGCCTGCGCGACCTGGGTGGTCTGATCGTTATCGACTTCATCGACATGACCCCTGTTCGCCACCAGCGTGCGGTTGAAAACCGCCTGCGCGAAGCGGTGCGTCAGGACCGTGCGCGTATCCAGATCAGCCACATTTCACGTTTTGGCCTGCTGGAGATGTCCCGTCAGCGTCTGAGTCCGTCACTGGGCGAGTCCAGCCACCACGTCTGCCCGCGCTGTTCCGGTACGGGTACCGTGCGTGATAACGAATCGCTGTCCCTCTCCATTCTGCGCCTGATTGAAGAAGAAGCGCTGAAAGAGAACACCAAAGAAGTACACGCGATCGTTCCTGTGCCCGTGGCCTCTTACCTGCTGAACGAAAAACGTGCAGCGGTCAGTGCAATCGAAGCGCGTCAGGGCGGCGTTCGCTGCATCATCGTGCCAAACGACCAGATGCAAACGCCGCACTACCACGTGCTCCGCGTGCGTAAGGGTGAAGAGACCTCTACGCTCAGCTATCTGCTGCCGAAGCTGCATGAAGAAGAGATGGCCCTGCCGTCCGATGAAGAGCCTGCCGAGCGTAAACTGCCTGAGCAGCCTGCACTAGCGACCTTCATCATGCCGGAAGCGCCGCCTGAAGCCGTACTGGAAAAACCAGCCGCTAAGCCTGCTGCACAAAAAGCTGCACCGGAAGCAGCCAAAGCGCAGCCAGAACAGCCGGGCCTGCTGAGCCGTCTCTTCGGCGCGCTGAAGAAGATGTTTGCAGGTGCAGAGGTTCAGCCGGAGCAACCTAAAGAAGCACCGAAAGAAGCGAAGCCTGAGCGTCAGCAGGATCGTCGTAAACGTCAAAACAACCGTCGCGATCGCAATGACCGCAACGATCGCAGCGACCGTAACGAGCGCCGCGATAACCGTTCTGACAACAACGAAGGCCGCGAGCAGCGCGAAGACAACCGTCGCAACCGTCGCGAGAAACAGCAGCAGAATGTTGAAGATCGTGAAATTCGCCAACCGGCGGGCGACGAGTCCGAGAAGAGCAAACAGCGCGACGAGCAGCAGCCGCGCCGCGAGCGCAATCGCCGTCGCAACGACGATAAGCGTCAGGCGCAGCAGGAAGTTAAAAACCTGAACCGCGAAGCGCCTGTTGAACAGCAGGAAGCTGAGCAGGAAGAACGTACTCAGGTTATGCCGCGTCGTAAGCCGCGCCAGCTGGCTCAGAAAGTGCGCTTTGCCTCCGAGTCAACGGAAGAAACCGCAGTTGTTGCTGAACAAGCAGCGGAAACCGCGCCGAACACCCAGCTGGCTAAAGTGGACCTGCCGGCCGTGGTAGAAAGCAACGTTGAGCAGGATGAAAACGGTGAAGGCCGTGATAACGCAGGAATGCCGCGTCGTTCACGCCGCTCTCCACGTCATCTGCGCGTCAGCGGACAGCGTCGTCGTCGTTACCGTGACGAGCGTTACCCGACCCAGTCGCCAATGCCATTAGCCATCGCGTGCGCGTCGCCTGAAATGGCATCCGGTAAAGTCTGGATCCGTTATCCTGTTGCGCGTCCGGAGCAGATTGTTGAAGAACAGGCTGTCACCGAAGAGTTGATTGCACCAGCCGCACCGGTTGAAGAAGCGATCGCTGCAACCGCCACCGTGGTTGAACCTCAGGCTGTTGAAGCTGAAGCACCGCAGGCTGTTGAAGTGGAAACCACCCATCCGGAAGTGATTGCCGCGCCGGTTGATGCCGCACCGCAGCTTATCGCCGAAGAAGATGCCGCGGTAGCCAAAGAGGTCGCAGAGGAAGTGGAGCCTGCAGCTCCGGTGGAAGAAACCGCTGAAGCCGTGGTCGAAACCGTTGCTGAAGAAGTGATTCCGGACGTTGCCATCGAGGTTGAACCTGTTCGCGAAGCCGAAGAGGTGAAGGCGCCAGAGGTTAAACCTGAGCCGGTTGTTGCTGCACCAGCATCTGAACCTGCACACGTTGCGACTGCGCCAATGACTCGCGCACCTGCGCCTGAATATGTGCCAGAAGCGCCGCGTCACAGCGACTGGGTTCGCCCTGAGTTCAACTTTGACGGCAAAGGCTCTGCCGGTGGCCACAGTGCAACGCACCAGGCTACCGCGCCAGCCACCCGTCCTCAGTCCGTTGAGTAACGCTCACTGAGACGTACAAGCCGACCTTCGGGTCGGCTTTTTTATGCCTGCTGCACGGGTTTTCGCATCCCGGTCAACTCCGGCATGATCTGGCGCATCATATCCAGAAAGCGACGCAGGCGCGCCGGGTAGTAGCGAGACCAGGGATAAACCAGATGCACCGGCAGCGCCGCGGGCTGCCACTCCGGCAGTAAATGCACCAGGCGCCCTTCCCGAATATCGTCCTGTACCGTCCAGCTGGATACCACCGCCACGCCCAGCCCGGTGAGTGCGGTATTTCGTGCGACATACAAGCTGTCCGTGCTGAGGCGCGGCGTGATGGCAATACGCGCGGTTGAGGCCGTACCGTCGTGAGAAAGCTCGACATGGTGCTGGTAGAAGGAGCTGATGGCCACCCAGGGAAGCAGCTGTAAATCCTCCGGCATCATAACAGGCGGAAAGCGGGCCAGCAGCGCCGGGGAGGCCACCACGGAGCGCGGGACTTCGGCCAACAACACCGACACGGTTGCCGGATCGACTTCCGCCCCCACCCTTATTGCGCAGTCAAGGTTGTCGCCAAGAAAGTCAGCCGAACGATCGTTGAGCATCCACTCCACGGATAGCAGCGGATAGCGCTGCAAAAATTCGGTTAAGGGTTTCAGGAGCTGATCCTGACCAAACGCGTGCGGCGCACGCACGCGCAGCACCCCAACCGGCTCATCCTCCGCGTGCCCGACCTCATCCTCAAGCGCCAGCCAGCTGTCAATTACCCGCCGGGCATGCTGGTAGCATCGCTCCCCGTCGTCCGTCAGCCGGGTCGTGTGGGTGGTACGCAGCAGCAAACGCACCCCCAGCAGGGTTTCCAGCGACTGCAGGCGCCGGCTCACCGTCGCCTGGGTCGTCGAAAGCTGTCGCGCAGCCGCAGAGAGCGATCCCGCCTCAACGATGCGAACGAAGGTTCGCATGAGTTCAACTCTGTCTATACGTTCAGTTCGCTTCATTATTTTTTTGCTTATACGTTCAACGTATAAGCGTTTTACCACCAGGCCTTCTACCGCCGCAAGCTGTACTGATAAAAAATAGCGCTACACAACGAATGAGGAATCTCTATGAACACAACATCTGCTCACCGCGCCGTAAGCCGCTGGGTGATTTTTATGCTGGCAATGGGGGCTGGTTTTAGCGTGGCCTCAATCTACTATGCGCAACCGCTGTTGCCGCTGATGGGCGCAGACCTTCATCTGAGTATTGAAGGCATGGGGCTGGTTCCCACCCTCACTCAGGCAGGCTATGCGTTAGGTATTCTCTTCCTGCTTCCGCTTGGCGACCGCCACGACCGCAGAACGCTGATCCTGATAAAAAGCGCGGCGCTGGCGCTGTTCCTGCTGGGCTGCAGCCTGACCGGGCAGCTACATTCGCTGCTGTTAACCAGCCTGCTGATCGGGATGGCGGCCACCATGGCACAGGATATCGTGCCCGCCGCCGCCATCCTTGCTCCTGAAGGCAAACAGGGAAAAACCGTGGGCACGGTGATGACGGGTCTGCTGCTCGGGATACTGCTGTCGAGAACCGTCAGCGGCGTGGTCGGCGAAGCCTTTGGCTGGCGCGTTATGTATCAGCTGGCCGCCGCGAGCATTGCGTTTGTCGGCGTGGTGATGTGGGCCGTTCTTCCCCGCTTTGCCGTTCATTCCGCGCTAGGCTATCCGGCGCTGATGCGCTCAATGGAGCACCTGTGGCGTCGTTACCCGGCACTGCGTCGCGCCGCGATGGCACAGGGCTTTCTCTCGATTGCCTTTAGCGCCTTCTGGTCTACGCTTGCGGTCATGCTGCTGGAGCGCTATCACCTTGGCAGTGCCGTCGCGGGCGGTTTTGGTATCGCGGGTGCCGCAGGCGCGCTGGCTGCCCCGCTGGCAGGGGGTCTTGCCGACAAGCTGGGCGCAGGGAAAGTCACCCAGCTTGGCGCACTGCTTGTCACAATCTCGTTTGCGCTAATGTTCCTGATGCCTGCGCTGGGTATCCACGGACAGCTTATTCTGATTGCAATATCCGCCGTCGGTTTCGACCTTGGCCTGCAGTCAAGCCTGGTGGCACATCAGAATCTGGTCTATAGCCTTGAACCGCAGGCGCGCGGTCGTCTGAACGCCCTGCTGTTTACGGTTGTATTTATCGGCATGGCACTGGGCTCGGCCCTGGGAAGCAAGATATACACCCTGGCGGGCTGGCCTGGCGTGGTCGCGCTGGCGACGGCATGCGGTGCGATTGCGCTTGCGATCCGTCTGGTTGAAAGCGCCCGCGTCAGCGCGGCATCCGCAAACGCCGCCTAAAAAAATGCCCAATCCATCAGGATTGGGCAGGCAAAACACGCCCAGTTTCAGAACGTGTTCTAAGAGGTCAGGATGTTACTTATTCATCTGGAACAGAGACATGCCCTGCATATCGCTGAACGCTTTATAAGACGCCTGCAGGGCCGCCTGCTGCATGGAGTAAGAAGAGATAACCGAGTTCCAGTCAACGTCCACCAGGTCACTCATCTGCTGAGTCTGCCCCAGCGCGCGGTCATCACCCAGCGAATCCAGCTTGCCCAGCTCATCCAGCTTGATACCCAGATCGGCGCGTACGGTCAGCACGTTGTTCAGCGAGTTGCTCAGGCCACGGTTGGCTTTATCGATCGCAGCGGTAAACTCATCGGCTTTGGTCTGGTCACCTTCTACGGGCGTGTTCAGCGCAGCAATCGCGCTGTCCAGAATCTTAAACAGGTTCGTTTCCGGCGCACTGCCGTCCGGCTCTGGTTTTGCATTGCTGGTAAAGGTATCGAAAACCTGGGTGCCCGTATGGCTGATTTGCATGGTACGCGCGGCGTCAACCTGCTGGCTGATTGCCTTATCCCCGCCGTTATAGGCCCCGGTAGTCTGGTCAAAGGCCGCGGCCTCGGTTTTGTAACCCGCAAAGATATAACGACCATTACCATCGGTACTGTTCGCAAGGTTCATCAGCTGATCGCGAATACCCTGCAGGTTAGTAGCCAGCGAGGCGCGGTCATCGTCACTCAGGGTGCCGTTGCCCGCATTCACAATCTTTTCCTGAGCGGACTGAATCGCGGTTGTCACCTGGGACAGCACGTTCTCTTCCAGCGACACCTTGGTCGTGGCGAAGGAACGCGCCAGCGCATACTGGCTGTTTTGGGTCTGCGCCTGCGACAGCACAACGGCCTGCGAGGCGGCAATCGGGTCATCAGATGGACGGTTTACGCGCTTACCGGTAGACATCTGCTCGCCATAGCTGAGCCAGAGGCTTTGGGAGTTTGTCACTCCGCGCATGCTCTGCTCATACATCATTTGAGTACTAATACGCATTTTCTATGCCTCAGCCTTAGCGAATGTTGATCAATGCATCAAACAGCGTGCTCGCCGTTTGCAGCACCTGCGCGTTTGCCAGGTAATACTGCTGATAACGCTGCAGGTTGCCGTACTCTTCGTCCAGGTTAACCCCGGAAATCGACTGCTGCTGTTTGGTCAGCTGCGTCACCACGTTGTCTTTGGTTTCGCTGCTGGTTTTCAGCGACGCCGTGGTGCTCCCCACCGTACTGACCAGCGCAGCATAGGCGTCGTTAACGGTTTTATTGCCGCCCACCAGCTTGGCGTTCTGCAGATCCAACAGCTTTTGACCGTTGGTATTATCGCTTTCGCCGCTGTCGCTGGCGGAAGCCATTGCCAGCTTAGACTCATCGCTGATCGCAACGTCCATATTCATGATGACGTCGTTCACCGGCTTCACGATGAAGCTGTCTTTTTTGTCTGCATTACCGCTGATGTTAACGTTCAGGCCGTCAAACGACAGGTTACCCGTTGTGGCATCCGGCGTGGCCGTAAAGCTGGTGTTGTCAGACAGGCGGGTGATCGTCCAGTCGGTACCGTTGTACTCAACCTTATAGTTTGTCGCCTGTACCTTGGTGCTGTCCGTCATGGTCGCCGTCACGGAGGCAGTGCCGGTATTTTTGGTGTTGCTCAGCACCGACGGAGAACCAAAATCAAACAGTTTGCCGCCCTTGACGCCGTTCGCATCAAAGCCGGCCTGATGCTGGGTATTCATGGCATCAGCGAACGCCAGCGCCATCTGGTTAAGGGAGTTGCGCGCCTGATCCAGGTCCTTCGCGCGGAAGGTTAACAGCCCACCCAGCGAACCGGTGGTAATCAGCTTTTCCGGGATCTCGACGTTGCCGGACGCCGTATCAACATAGGCAATCGTCGTACGCGAAGGGTCTGCGCTGGACTTCACCGCCGCCAGCTGGCTGGCAGTGCTGCCCTGCACCAGGGAGTATCCGTTGGCGATAGAGATGTTATAGGTGCCGCTGTCCTGGACGGTCACGTCCACGCCGACAATCTTGTTCAGCTCGCTCACCAGCTGGTCGCGCTGGTCGAGCAGTTCGTTTGGTGATGAGCCCGCGCCCACGCCGGTCAGACGGGAAATCTGATCGTTGAGGTTAGCAATCTGCTTCGCGTAGTTATTGATCTGATCGACGCTGGTGGAAATCGCCGTATTGACCTGCACATCCTGATCGCGAAGGTATTGATCGTTAGTTTTAAACTGGTTTACCAGCCCATCCGCTTTGCCGATCACCGTCTGACGCGCAGCCGGATCTTCCGCGTTGCTCACCAGCGTTTGCAGACTTTTAAAGAAATCCTGCAGGTTGGTCGCGAGCGAGTTGGTGGTGTCAGAAAGCACATCGTCAATCTTTGACATCTGCTGATAGCGCGTGGTCAGCCCGCTGCTCTGCGTCTGCGCCGCGCGCAGCTGATTGGTAATGAATGCATCGTATTCACGCTGCACGCCGGAGACATACACCCCGTTACCCACCCAGCCACCGCCGGTCAGCGTGCTGTTAGCGGCGCCAAGAACGGTGTTTTGACGGGTATAACCTGCCACGTTATAGCTTGAAATATTATTACTTACGGTATTGAGTGCCGCCTGTGCAGCACTGAGGCCACTCATGGCGCTGTTAATCAAACTGGACATGGGGGTTCCTTTTATACTTTCAGACACGAGTCCTGATGAAGGTTATCGGCAGCCTCCACCGGGACTTGAGAACTTTCAGAACAGATTTTCGATATCTGTGCTATAGGCTTTGCTGACCTTCTCACCCATCGATTTCAGCTGCTGGATCATGCTGGTGAGCTTGCGCGCATAGTTCGGATCGGTGGCGTAGCCGGCATTCTGCAGCGCCTGAGCGCCCTGCTCCGGCGTGGCCGCCTGGGTCACGGCGGTATAGCGCGGATTGCGGCTCAACAGCCCGACATAGTCCGACAGCGCTTCAAGATACGAGCTGTAGACGCGGAACCTGGCTTTGACCTTCACCGCCGCACCGTTTTCATATTCGGTGGTGGTGATCTCCGTCGTCGGCCCTTTCCAGCTGGCGCTGGCCTTCACGCCAAAGATGTTAAAGCTCGGGTCGCCGTTTTCCCTGCGGATCTGCCGCTGGCCCCAGCCCGATTCAAGCGCGGCCTGCGCCAGGATCAGGTGATGCGGCACGCCGCTCTGCTCGCTGGCGAGACGCGCGGGCAGAGAGAGCTGCGCCAGGAAGTCTTTGCTGTCGCCAGAGAGCGGTTCGTCGCTGGTCGCTGCCGGTTTTGGCATCGCCTTACGCACCATCTGCGTCAGCGCCTGGTTCTGATAGCTGGTCACCGTTTCCAGGTCAAACTTCATCGGCACCTGCTGCTGCGCGTCCTCAGGTGGGATCCCCTGCGCGGCTTCGGTCTGTTTAACAATCATGTCAGCCAGACCAAGTCCTTTACCGGCGGTCATCTGCTGCGCAATCTGCTGGTCGTACATGCTGGTGTAAAGACGCGTAGAATCGCTGCTGAACATCCCGTCCTTCGGCAGGGTTTCGCGCATGCTTTTCAACATCATCTGCACAAACATCCCTTCCACCTGGCGGGCGACCGGGCGGATGTTCGCCGCCGGATCTTTTCCCGCTTTGGTTTTCAGCTCGTTCAGCGACTGGGCGTCCCACGCCGCGCCGGTCAGCAGCTTGCTATCGGTCAGCATTAGATAATTTCCAGTTTGGCGCGCAGGCATCCGGCGCTTTGCATCGATTGCAGGATGGACATCAGATCCATCGGCGTTGCGCCCAGCGCATTCAGGGCACGCACCACGCTGTTCAGGTTGGCGCTGGAGCGAACGCTTTGCAGCGAGCCACCGCTCTGGCGTAGATCAATCTGCGTTTGCGGCGTCACCACCGTCTGGCCGCCGCCAAACGGCGTGTCCGGCTGGCTAACGTTGGCGGAGCGGTTGACCGTAACGGAGAGGTTACCCTGCGCCACGGCGCAGCTGTCCAGCGACACTTCGCGGTTCATCACCACCGAGCCGGTGCGCGAGTTGATGATCACTTTGGCATCCTGAAGCGGAACGTTGACTTCCATGTTCTGGATATCCGCCAGCATGCGCACCTGGTTGCTGCTGCCCGTGGAGGTTCTGATCTGCACCGTGCGCGCATCCAGCGCGGTTGCGCTGCCGTAGCCGCGGCTGCGGTTGATGGTGTCGGCAATCTGCTGCGCCATCGTGAAGTCTTCGTTATTCAGCTGCAGGTTAATGGTGTTACCCGAGCCGAACTGGGTTGGCAGTTCCCGCTCGATAATTGCCCCGTTGGTGATACGCCCGCCGTTCAGCTGGTTCACCTGCACGCTGCTTCCGCCTGCAGATGCGCCCGCGCCGCCGACCAGGATGTTGCCCTGCGCCAGGGCGTAAACCTGGCTGTCGACGCCTTTCAGCGGGGTCATCAGCAGCGTACCGCCGCGCAGGCTTTTGGCGTTACCCATGGAGGAAACCACCACGTCGATGGTTTGCCCCTGGCGCGCAAATGCCGGGAAGGAGGCCGTAACCATCACCGCCGCCACGTTTTTCAGCTGCATGTTGGTGCCCGTTGGGACGGTAATGCCGAGCTGGGAGAGCATGTTGTTCAGGCTCTGGGTGGTAAATGGCGTCTGGGTCGTCTGGTCGCCCGTGCCGTCCAGCCCCACCACCAGGCCGTAGCCAATCAGGGAGTTTTCACGTACGCCCTGTACGCTGGTGAGATCGCGGATGCGGTCAGCCTGGGCAACGGTTGCCACTAGGGACAACGCCACGGCGAAGAGAAATTTAAGCATGGGTCACCTCGCTTACATCGGCGATAGGTTAAGGAAGAAGCGCTGCAGCCAGCCCATATTTTGCGCCTCATTGATGTAGCCGTTACCGACGTACTCGATGCGCGCATCCGCCACCTGGGTGGACGGTACGGTGTTGGTGCCGCTGATGGTGCGAGGGTTAACCACACCGGAGAAGCGAATGAACTCAGTGCCTTGGTTAATGGCGATCTGCTTTTCACCCACCACGTGCAGGTTGCCGTTAACCAGAACCTGGTCAACCGTGACCGTCAGCGTACCGCTGAAGGTGTTGCTGGCGTTCGCGCCGCCTTTACCGTTAAAGGTGTTGCCGCCAGAGGCATCCACATCCGCACGCGCATTGCCGAACAGGCCCTGCAGATAGCGTGGAACGGTGTCGAAGCCGAAATTGGTTTTGCCGTCGCGGCTGGCGTTCGCCGACGAGCTCTTGCTCGCACTGACGTTTTCCTGCAGCACAATGGTCAGCGTATCGCCGACGTTACGCGGGCGGCGGTCTTCAAACAGCGGCTGATAACCGTAGTTAATCGGCTGTGCGGTCTGGAAAATGGAGCCGTTCACCACGGGCGCGGGGCCGGGAACGGGCTGGGCGGTAGTCGCACCCTCGACCAATGGTTTAGACGGGATCCAGGCACATCCGCTGAGGGTGACGGCCAGAACAGTCAGTACTGGATAACGAAACGCCGCGTTTTTTTGCATTGCCTTCATCTTCGAAAACAGGGAGCCGGTGCGGGGGTTACCGCACCGGGCTACACCTTAGAGTTGCGTCAGTTTCTGCAGCATCTGGTCGGTCGTCGACACTGCTTTACTGTTAATTTCATACGCGCGCTGAACCTGGATCATGTTTACCAGCTCTTCCGCCACGTTAACGTTAGAGGTTTCGACATAACCCTGATAGAGCAGACCCGCACCGTTGAGGCCCGGCGTACTCTCATTTGGCGTACCGGAGGATTGCGTTTCGGTGTACAGGTTCTCACCAATGCTTTCCAGACCGGTATCGTTCATGAAGGTGGTCAGGTTCAGCTGCCCAACCTGAACGGGCGCGGCCTGCCCCTGCTGGGTCACGCTGACTACACCGTCACGGCCAATGGTAATGCTCAGGGCATTGGCAGGAATGGTGATCGCAGGCTGAACCTGGAAGCCGCCCGCCGTCACCAGCTGGCCGTTCTGATCCACCTGGAAAGAGCCATCGCGAGTATAGGCAGAGGTGCCGTCAGGCAGCTGCACCTGGAAGAAGCCCTGCCCTTTGATGGCGACGTCTTTGCTGTTGTTGGTCTGAGACAGGTTGCCCTGGCTGTGCAGACGTTCAGTTGCCACCGGACGTACGCCGGTACCAATCTGCAGGCCGGACGGCAGCGTCGTTTGCTCGGAAGACTGAGCGCCCGGCTGGCGAATGGTTTGATAAAGCAAATCTTCGAAAACGGCACGCTGACGCTTGAAACCATTGGTGCTGACGTTTGCCAGGTTGTTGGCAATAACGTCCATATTGGTTTGCTGCGCGTCCAGGCCGGTTTTCGCGATCCATAAAGAACTGATCATAAGGAGTCCTGTTAACTCATAGCCAGAAGTTGGTTAGCCTTGCTCGCGTTTTCATCCACGCTGCTGATAATCTTCATCTGCATTTCAAAACGGCGGGCGCTGGCAATCATGTCGGTCATGGCTTCCACCGGCTTGACGTTACTGCCTTCAAGAACGCCCGACATTACGCGAATGCTCGGATCGGCCTGCAGCGTGGCGCCACGGGTGGCCTGCGCCGCCTGGGTCAGACGGAACATGCCGTCGTCGCCGCGCTGCACCTCTTTGCCTTCCGCTTTAACCAGCTTCAGACGCCCGACGGGTGCGACGGTATTGGCCGGATCGCCGGGGTTCAATGCCGAGATCGTTCCGTCCGCCGCGATGGTCAGCTCAGATCCTTCAGGCACCGTGAGCGGGCCCGCTTCGCCCATCACCGGATGCCCCTGAATCGTCAGCTGTCCGGTCGCGCTCACCTGGATGCTGCCGTTACGGGTATAGCCTTCGCTACCGTCTGCCGTTTGCACCGCCAGCCAGCCGTCCTGCTGCAGGGCAACGTCCAGCGGGCGAGAGGTGTAATCCATCTGGCCTGGCGTCATGTCTGCACCCGGCGTAGAGGCCGTCACCAGCGTACGCGTTGGCAGCGAAAGCCCTTCTACCGGCACCGCACGCAGCGCGTTAAGCTGCGCGCGGAAGCCCGGCGTAGAGGCGTTTGCCAGGTTGCTGGCCGTAACCGCCTGCTGATTGAGCGTCTGACTTGCGGCGCCCATCGCTGTATATATTGCGTGATCCATTGCGCTTTCCCGTCAGCCGCTTAACGCAGGTTAACCAGCGTGTTGAGGATCTGATCCTGGGTTTTGATGGTCTGCGCGTTCGACTGGTAGTTACGTTGCGCGACGATCATGTTCACCAGCTCTTTACTCAGATCAACGTTGGACGCTTCCAGCGCGCCGTTGGTCAGCGTGCCGAAGTTACCGGTGCCCGCCGTGCCCAGCAGCGCAACGCCTGAGGACTGCGTGGCAGACCAGACGTTATTGCCTTCTGACTGCAGGCCTTCGTTGTTGGCGAAGTTCGCCATGACGATCTGGCCCAGCACCTGAGTCTGTTCGTTGGAGTAGTTACCCACAACCGTACCGTCGTCGTTGATCTGGTAGCTCACCAGGTCACCCGGCTTGTAGCCGTTCTGGGTAGTACCGACCACGTTATTGGTGCCGGTGTTCTGCTGCATGGAGTTCTGGAAGTTCAGGTTGAAAGTCGCCGGATCTGCACCGCTGACGGAACCCGTGGTGATATCAATAGACGGCGTGGTGTTCGGCGTCGAGCTCAGCGCACCGCCAGCACCGTAGTTGTACACGCCTTCCAGGTTACCGTTGCTGTCAAAGCTCATCTGCGCAGCTTTGGTTGCCGCAGAGCCCGCCACGCTGCCATCCTGGGTGTAGAGATCCCACTTGTTGTCCGCTGTTTTCACGTAGTAGACGTACATGTTATGGGCGTTACCCTGGGTGTCGAAGACGGTCACGGTCCCTTTTTTATTATAGGTATCCGGGTTGGTCGCATCGAACGCACCGGTCTGCTTATCATCCGTCGAGTTGAGGTTGATCTGCTGCGTTGCCGTGGTGGTTGCTTTCGCGCCCATCAGGGTGTTCGGGATGGTGATCGCCTGAGGGTTCGCGCCGGTCTGTACCGTTGGCGGCGTGCCCGCCACCGGATAACCGGTCAGCTGCAGGCCCTGCATGTTCACCAGGGTACGGTTTTCATCCAGCTTGAATTGGCCGTTACGGCTGTAGAACACGGAGCCGTTGGAATCGACCATGCGGAAGAAACCGTTCTGGCTGATGGCAACGTCCAGACCACGACCGGTGTTGGTGGTGGTACCGTCGGTAAAGTCCTGAGTGATGCCCGCAACCTTAACGCCCAGGCCCACTTTGGAACCGGCAAACATGTCTGCAAAAGACGCAGAGCCGGATTTAAAACCATAGGTCGCGGAGTTGGCGATGTTGTTGCCAATGACGTCCAGGTTGGTGGCCGCAGCATTCAGGCCGCTGACCGCTTGAGAAAAGGCCATGACTTACTCCTGATAAGTGTAAAGGCTTAGATAATCTGCCGAACTTCGTCGAGTGTGGTGGTACCGGAAGTACCCAAATCCAGTTTGCTGCCGTCGCTGCTTTTAATCACGCCCTGCACCAGGCCAAACTGCAGCGGTTGCGCCACCAGCTGCGTGGTGCCGTTGCTGGCGCTGATCGCAACCTTGTAGGAACCGTTCGGCGCCGTGGTGCCGTCGGTCATGCTGCCATCCCAGGTAAAGGTATGAACGCCCGCGCTCAGCCCACCGATATCGATGGTGCGCACGACCGCACCGGTGGAATCGGTGATCGTCGCGGTCACTTTATCCGCCGCCTGCTGCAGCTCAACGCCAAACGGCGTTGTTGAGGTGGTGGTCGTGCCGTCGGTGGTACTGCTGCCGGCAAGAACGGTGGTACCTGGGATCATCACGCCGTGACCAATCAGGTTGGCGGCCTGCAGAGACTGGCTGCTGTCGATTTGGCCGGAGACGGAGCCCAGGGTGGTATTGAGCTTCTCGATGCCGCTCACGGTGCTGATCTGCGCAAGCTGCGTGGTCAGCTCGTTGTTTTGCATCGGGTTGGTGGGGTCCTGGTTCTTCAACTGCGCCACCAGCAGTGTGAGGAAGCTGCTTTGCAGGTCGTTAGCGCTGCTGCCCGTCAGGGAGCTGGAGCCCGTCGAACTTGTGCCGGATACGCCCGAGCTGGTCGTATCATTCATATTCACGGCGATGGACATGCGTGTCTCCTTTACTGGCCGAGAGTGAGGGTTTTGAGCATCATGCTCTTCACGGTATTAAGCACTTCGACGTTGGCCTGGTAGCTCCGTGAAGCCGACATGGAGTTCACCATCTCGCCCACCACGTCCACGTTAGGCATCTTGACGTAACCACTGGCATCCGCGAGGGGGTTACCGGGTTCATACACCAGCTTGTCTGGCGCCTGGCTCTCTACCACGTCAGAGACTTTCACGCCGCCCGTCGCCGCGCCCGGCGCAGCATCGACCTGAAAGACCACCTGTTTCGCGCGATACGGCTGTCCGTCTGGCCCGGTCACGCTGTCGGCGTTGGCCAGGTTACTGGCGGCCACGTTCAGACGTTTGGACTGTGCGGTTAGCGCCGAACCGGCAATATCAAAAATATTCAGCAAAGCCATCGATTAGTTGCCCCCCTGAAGGACGCTCATCATGCCTTTAATTTGTCCACCCAGCAGGGTCAGCCCCGTCTGGTACTGCAGGCTGTTATCGGCAAATTGTGTACGCTCCCGATCCATGTCAACGGTGTTACCGTCAAGCGATGGCTGGTCGGGAATGCGGTAAAGCAGGTCGGTCGTTGGGGCGGTCATCGCCTGTGCGGGAATATGGCGTGAGGACGTCAGTGCAAGTGCGACACCCGTTCCTTCGGCACGTCCACGCTCCATCACTTTTTTAAGTTCACTGGAAAAATCAATATCGCGCGCCTGAAACCCGGGGGTATCCGCGTTAGCGATATTGGCAGCTAAAATCTCCTGCCGCTGGGCGCGCAAATTGAGCGCTTCCTGCTGAAAACGTAGCGCGGCGTCGAGTTTATCGAGCATGTCTCCTCCGCTGATGGGAAAATTTCAGTTCACAGCTTAAATCTCATGCCGTCTCCCTTATCGACGGAATAAGCGCAAAATGCGTCGCTATTTATTCCGTTGATGCAAAACCACTGCAGGTAAAATCCTCTCAATTCTGAAAACGGTGGAACCTGCGATGCGGACGTTGAAAAGTGGCCTGGCGGCAACCCTCTTACTGTTAAGTCCCCTGGTTGAGGCGGAAAATTTACAGGATCGGCTAACGACCTTTTTTGCTCAGCAGCTGGCAGGATTTAGCGATGACGTCAGCGTGACCGTGCGCACGCCGCCTAACCTGTATCCGTCCTGCGAGCAGCCATCGTTCAACGTGACGGGCACGACAAAGCTATGGGGCAACGTGAACGTGCTCGCGCGCTGCGCCAATGAAAAACGCTATTTGCAGGTTGTGGTTCAGGCGACGGGCAATTATGTTGTCGCGGCCGTCCCTATCGCGCGCGGCACCCTGCTGCAGGCCAACAGCGTCACGCTGAAGCGTGGACGTCTTGACCAGCTTCCGCCGAGGACAATGCTTGATATTAATCAGGCGCAGGAGGCCGTAAGCCTGCGCGATGTGGCGCCAGGCCAGCCGATACAGCTCACGATGCTTCGTCAGGCATGGCGCGTAAAAGCAGGACAGCAGGTGATGGTGGTGGCCAACGGTGACGGCTTTAGTATTAACAGTGAAGGGAAGGCGTTAAATAACGCCGCCGTGGCGCAAAATGCCCGAGTCAGAATGTCCTCAGGCCAGGTGGTGAGCGGGACGGTCGATTCTGATGGGAATATTCTGATTAACCTATAATCTTTTTAAAGATTTCGTGACGGCTGCCGATAAATATTCAACTAATGATGATGTCAGGCGCAAACGCCGCGAACCCTCGATGAGGACAATAATATGAGCATTGATCGTACATCAGCCCTGAAGCCGGTAAGCACTGTACAACCTCGCGAAACGAATGACGCTACGCCGCAGAAAACGCGTCTGGAAAAACCGACCACCGCGAACAGCACCAGCGTCACCCTGAGCGATGCCCAGGCAAAACTGATGCAGCCGGGAAGCGGCGATATCAACATGGAACGTGTTGAACAGCTGAAGACGGCTATTCGTAACGGTGAGCTGAAAATGGATACCAGCAAAATCGCTGACGCGCTGATTCAGGACGCGCAGAGTTTCTTACAGAGTAACTAACGGTATGAGTCGACTGTCAGAAATACTGGATCAAATGACGGTTGTTCTGAACGACCTGAAAACCGTAATGGATGCGGAACAGCAGCACCTGTCTTCCGGTCAGGTTAACGGCAGCGCGCTGCAACGCATTACTGAAGACAAAAGTTCGCTTCTGGCAACGCTGGACTATCTGGAGCAGCAGCGTCGCGCTGAGCAAGATCCCAAGCGCAGCGCAAATGATGAGATTGTTGAACGCTGGCAGACGATTACAGAAAAAACCCAGCACCTGCGCGATCTCAACCAGCACAACGGCTGGCTTCTTGAAGGTCAGATAGTGCGTAACCAGCAGGCGCTTGAGGTTTTAAAACCGCATAAAGAAACGGGACTGTACGGGGCGGATGGTCAGACCGCCACGGCGCGCGTGACCGGCGGGAAAAAGATTTCGATTTGACGCCTCTGCGTCACATCATGCAGCGGGGAGCACCTCAGGGTGGACTCCCCTTTTGTGTTTATGCCGTGCGGCGGGCAAACTCTTTCACCTTAAAGCCCAGCACCGCGAGCGTCGCAAAGTAAGCGACGATCCCAACCACGACCACGGCCATCAGGCGCATCAGGCGGTAAGGCATCGTGCCCTGCGACCACTCTGGCATTACGTGCATCATCCCGAGCAGTGCCGCCGACATCACCAGCACGGCAACAATCAGTCGCAGCAGAAAACGCGCCCAGCCCGGCTGCGGGGTGAAGATATCCTGCTTGCGCAGCTGCCAGTACAGCAGGCCGGCGTTCAGGCAGGCCGCCAGACCAATCGATAGCGACAGACCGGCATGCTTGAGCGGGCCAATAAACGCGAGGTTCATCAGCTGCGTCATGATCAGGGTCACAATGGCGATCTTAACCGGCGTCTTGATATCCTGGCGGGAGTAAAAGCCCGGAGCCAGCACTTTAACCACAATCAATCCCATCAGGCCGACAGAATAGGCGACAAGCGCGCGCTGGGTCATCGCTGCGTCAAAGGCGGTGAATTTACCATACTGGAACAGGGATACCGTCAGCGGCTTCGCCAGAATGCCCAGGGCAACCGCGCTTGGCAGCGCCAGCAGAAAGCACAGGCGTAATCCCCAGTCCATCAGGCGGCAATATTCATCATGATTCCCGCTGGCGAAGCTTTTCGACAGCGACGGCAAAAGAATGGTGCCCAGCGCCACGCCCAGCACTCCAGACGGGAACTCCATCAGGCGATCGGCATAGTACATCCAGGAAACCGATCCGGAGACCAGGAAGGAGGCGAAAATGGTATTAATAATCAGTGAAATCTGGCTCACGGAGACGCCGAGGATCGCCGGCCCCATCTGCTTGATCACCCGCATCGCCCCCGCATCGCGGAAGTTGATCCGCGGCAGCACCAGCATGCCGATTTTCTTCAGGTGCGGCAGCTGGTAGGCGAGCTGCAGAACGCCGCCCACGGTTACCGCCCACGCCAGGGCCAGAATCGGCGGATTAAAATACGGCGCGGCAAACAACGCAAAACCGAGCATGCTGACGTTAAGAAACGTCGGCGCAAACGCCGGCACGGAGAAGCGGTTCCAGGTATTCAGGATCGCGCCCACCAGCGAGGCGAGCGAGATCAGCAGAATATAAGGAAAGGTAATGCGCAGCAGCTGCGAGGTGAGCGCAAATTTGTCTGCCGTATCGGCAAATCCGGGCGCCGTCACCATAATCACCCACGGCGCGGCCAGCATCCCAATCACGGTGACCACCGCCAGGGCCAGCGTCAGCAGGCCGGAGACATAAGCGACAAATACGCGCGTCGCATCCTCGCCCTGCTTGCTTTTATATTCCGCCAGAATCGGCACAAACGCCTGAGAAAATGCGCCTTCCGCAAATATGCGGCGCAGCAGGTTCGGCAGTTTGAATGCCACGAAAAAGGCGTCCGTTGCCATCCCTGCGCCAAAGACCCTTGCCACCACCGCATCGCGCGCAAAGCCCAGCACGCGGGAAAACATGGTCATCGAGCTGACGGCTGCCAGCGATTTTAATAAGTTCATTAACGTGAATTTCCACAACCCTACGGATATGTAGGCCGGATAAGCGCAAGCGCCACCCGGCATAGCCAACAAGCGGCGCTTAGTCTAACCGGATTTCAACGAATTACTATCCGCAGATGTTACAGCGGGTTATTCGCTCATGGCATCGCGCCAGAGTTTTTCCACAATGCGCTGCGCCATAATCGCCTGTTCGCCGGCGGTTTCAGGAACCGTCTGATTTTGTACGCAGTCAATAAAATGACGGGCGCAACCGGCAAAACCGCGCTGCTCCAGCGTGCTCTGCCAGCCGGGCACCGGCAGCGCAACCACGCCGTTACCCTTCTCCTCCCGCCATTCGCGCATATCGATGATGTCATAAAGCGCACCGTCGGTAACGGCCTGGACAGATTCGCGCTGACTGCCCGCGCGGCGATGCATGCTGGTAGTCACCTGCAGATGCTCGACGGCAAAGTGATGTTCGGCATAGACCATCTCACCTTCGTCATTCGTCCGCAGGATACCGCTTTGCAGCTGAGCGTTTCCGTTGGTCAGCCACAGCGCGGTGTCCACCACGTGCAGGTAATCGTCCAGCAGCGTAAAGCGCAAATCGTTTGGCCCAATGCTGTCCGTACGGTGTTTATCCATACGCAGCGAAGCAATGTTGGCGGACTGCGCTTTGAGCTGCTGATAAAGCGGGGCAAATCGTCGGTTGAAGCCCACCATCAGCGTCAGGTTTTTACGTGCCGCCAGCTCAATCAGGCGCTCGGCGTCCTGAAGGTTTTCGGCAAGGGGTTTATCCACGCAGACGTGAACGCCCGCGTTCAACAGCTCGCTCACGACCTGGTAGTGCGTTGCGGTTGAGGTATGAACAAACACCGCATCGCAGTCGCGCGCTAGATCCAACAGCGAGCTGGCATAGGGTATCCGCCAGCTTTCGCAGATGCGCTCGGCTTTTTCGCGCGAGGGTGACCATGCGCCCCGCAGGGTCCAGTCCGTCGCAGCCCCTAATACGGGCAGCCAGGCCTTCTGCGCAATGCCGCCCAGCCCCACCACGCCTACACGTAATTTTTTCAACGTTACTCTCCCAGATGTGCCAGCAATGCATCCAGGCGCTGCTTCAGCCCGGCCACCTCTTCCTCCAGCGCCTCCACGCGCGCCGCCAGGCCTTCATTGTTCGCGGAGGAATCGGATTCGATCGCGACGGGTGACGTATCAACGTCACCGCTAAACAGGTGCATATAGCGGCTTTCCCGCTTGCCCGGCTCGCGCGCCAGCCGCACCACGTACGGGCCATCCTCACGCGTAGCCAGCCCGTCAAGCGTCTGCTCAACCTCCTGCATATCGCTAAATTCATGCATGCGGGACGCGCGCGTCCGCAGCTCGCCCGGGGTTTGCGCCCCGCGCAGCAGCAGCGTGGTAATCAACGCCACTTCCGCACCGCTCAGCTTGAGGTCGCCAAACTCGGAGTTACAAAAGCGCTGTTCGTATTTGGTGACGCGATTGCCGAAGCCGCTGACGGTGCGCAGATAGTGGCGCTTGACCAGCGCATCCAGCACGTCCTGAACCTCATGCTCGCTAAGGTTCATCACCGGCTCGCGGTTGGTCTTTTGGTTACAGGCCATCGTCACCGCGTTGACAGAGAGCGGGTACTGCTCTGGCGTCGTGACCTGTTTTTCCAGCAAGCACCCGATAACGCGCGCTTCCGTACCGTCTAACTGATATTTCATCTTTGCTCCTTAACGACCAGCGGTCCAGTCCGGGGTGGTTAATGCCGTGAGGACGTGATCGCGCCACTCGCCGTCAATTAACAGGTAGTCTTTGGCATATCCCTCTTTCTCGAACCCTAATCGTGCCAGCAGATCCCCGCTGCGATTATTATGCGGCATGTAGTTCGCCATAATGCGATGGATATGCTGCGTGCGCTGCATATAGCGGATGGCCGCCGTCAGCGCCTCAAACATCAGCCCCTGCCCTTGCCATTTTTGGCCGATGGAGTAGCCGAGGTAGCAGGCGTGGAACGATCCGCGCACCACGTTAGAAAAATTGGCGATGCCGACAATCTCTTTTTCGTCCGGGTCCAGGAGCGCAAAATAGAATGCGCTGCCTTGTTTATGAAATTCCGCGATCATCCCCAGGCGCGCCTGCCAGCCTGACGGGTAGCAATGGCTCTCGTCACGAACGGGTTCCCAGGGTTTTAAAAACTGGCGATTCTCGGCGTAATAATCCGCCAGACGCCAGGCATCACGCTCGTGCACCAGACGAACGACCAGCCTGTCCGTTATCAGACGCACTTTTGGCACGTTACTGCGATAGCCAAACATCGATACCACTCCTTCCCGTTACTTCTGTTCTACCCGATTAGCTTTACTATACCTGCGCCCGTGCCGTCTGTGAAAACAGTGACATACCATTTTGACCTCATTTCACATTTTTCGATGAGAACTCTCAATCAAAGCCCTCTTTTGATAAAAAAATATTGTCACGGGGAGGGGTGGGAAAACGCGCGGCGACACCGCAGAATGTTAGCGTGCTCACCTTCTTATTTTCCCTGGAGGGAAAATGTCCCGCGTATCACAGGCCAGGAGCCTGGGTAAATATTTCCTGCTAGTCGATAACATGCTGGTCGTGCTCGGCTTCTTTGTCGTGTTTCCGCTTATCTCGATTCGCTTTGTCGATCAGATGGGCTGGGCTGCCCTGATGGTGGGTATTGCGCTGGGGCTACGCCAGTTTGTCCAGCAGGGGCTGGGCGTCTTTGGCGGGGCCATTGCTGACCGGTTTGGCGCTAAGCCGATGATCGTCACCGGCATGCTGTTGCGTGCGGCAGGGTTTGCCACGATGGCGGTCGCCCATGAGCCCTGGCTGCTCTGGTTCTCCTGTTTCCTCTCCGGGATTGGCGGCACGCTCTTCGATCCACCGCGCACCGCGCTGGTGGTGAAATTAATTCGCCCCCAGCACCGGGGTCGCTTCTTCTCAATTCTGATGATGCAGGACAGCGCCGGCGCGGTGATTGGCGCCCTGCTGGGAAGCTGGCTGCTGCAGTATGACTTCCGCCTGGTCTGCGCGACCGGCGCCGTGCTCTTTATGCTGTGCGCGCTGTTTAACGGCCTGTATCTGCCAGCCTGGAAACTGTCGACGGTCAAAGCGCCGGTGCGCGAAGGTCTGGGCCGCGTGCTGCGCGACAGGCGATTTGTCACCTATGTGCTGACCCTGACGGGCTACTACATGCTGGCCGTCCAGGTCATGCTGATGCTGCCCATCATGGTTAACGACATCGCGGGCACGCCTGCCGCCGTTAAATGGATGTACGCCATCGAAGCCTCTCTTTCCCTGACGCTGCTCTATCCGATTGCCCGCTGGAGCGAACGGCGCTTTCGCCTGGAGCATCGCCTGATGGCCGGACTTCTGCTGATGACGCTGAGCATGATGCCTATCGGCCTGGTCAATTCGCTGCAGCAGCTGTTCATGCTGATTTGCACCTTCTATATCGGTTCAATTATTGCCGAGCCGGCACGTGAAACGCTGAGTGCCTCGCTGGCGGACGCCCGCGCTCGCGGCAGCTACATGGGCTTCAGCCGGCTGGGGCTGGCCCTGGGCGGCGCGCTGGGCTATACCGGCGGCGGCTGGCTGTTCGATGCCGGTAAAGCGCTAAGCCAGCCGGAACTCCCGTGGATGATGCTCGGCGCGGTGGGCTTTATCACGCTCGTCGCCCTGTGGTGGCAGTTCAGTTCGAAACGCCTGTCGAGCGGTATGCTCGAACCCGGCGCGTAGCCCTTCCCTCTGGCGGAACGCTTTTCCGCCTTCAATATCAGTTTTTTCTGCTGGTTTATGCGAATTCACGCTGACATACTGGCGCATCAGGACAGATGCGCCGATTTTCGTTGAGGAACACTATGAAAAAGATTGTCATTGCCGCGGCATTTATTGTCAGCGGCCTGCTGGTTGGCTGTAATCAGCTTACGCAATACACCGTCAGTGAACAGGAAATTAATCAGGCGCTGGAAAAACATAACAACTTTTCTAAAGACATCGGCGTGCCGGGCCTTGCCGACGCGCACATCGTCCTCAGCAATCTTGCCAGCCAGATTGGTCGCGAAGAGCCAAATAAAGTGACCCTTTCCGGGGATGCCCGTCTGGATATGACGTCGTTGTTCGGCAACCAAAAAGCGGACATTAAGCTTAAGCTGAAAGCGCTGCCCGTCTTCAACAAAGAGAAAGGGGCTATTTTCCTCCAGGAAATGGAGATCGTCGATGCGGTCGTGACGCCGGATAAAATGAAGCCGGTACTGCAGACCCTGATGCCCTACCTGAATCAGTCCCTGCGCAATTACTTCAACCAGCAGCCTGCCTACGTCCTGAGCGAGGACAAGAGCAAGGGTGAAGCGCTCGCGAAGAAATATGCAAAAGGGATAGAGGTGAAGCCGGGAGAAATTATCATTCCCTTCACCGAGTAACCTCAAGGGCGCACGGGCGCCCTTTTTTTTACAGAAATGTGTGCAAACGAAAACGTTTCCGCTTATGATTTGTGTCCGGCAAAAACAGCCATCTTATGACTGATCTCTCTCAAGCCGGAGCTTCCATGACTGCACAATCCCAGGTTCTTAAAATCCGCCGCCCCGACGACTGGCATATCCATCTGCGTGATGGCGATATGCTCAAAACCGTCGTGCCCTACACCAGCGAAATTTATGGCCGCGCGATTGTTATGCCAAACCTGGTTCCGCCAGTCACCACCGTCGATGCGGCTATCGCCTACCGCCAGCGTATCCTTGATGCCGTTCCGGCCGGGCATGATTTTACCCCGCTGATGACCTGCTATCTGACCGACTCGCTCGACCCGAACGAGGTGGAGCGCGGATTTAACGAAGGCGTGTTTACCGCAGCCAAGCTCTATCCGGCCAATGCCACCACAAACTCCAGCCACGGCGTCACCAGCATTGATGCCATCATGCCGGTTCTGGAACGCATGCAAAAGCTGGGTATGCCGCTGCTGGTTCACGGCGAAGTCACGCACGCCGAGATTGACATCTTCGATCGTGAGGCCCGTTTTATCGAAACCGTGATGGAGCCTTTACGCCAGCGCCTGCCCGCGCTGAAGGTGGTGTTTGAACATATCACCACCAAAGATGCCGCTGAATACGTCCGCGACGGTAACGAGCTGATCGCCGCGACCATCACGCCTCAGCACCTGATGTTTAACCGCAACCACATGCTGGTGGGCGGCGTTCGCCCTCACCTGTATTGCCTGCCAATCCTCAAGCGCAATATACACCAGCAGGCCCTTCGCGAGCTGGTTGCCAGCGGTTTCTCTCGCGCGTTCCTGGGCACCGACTCCGCCCCGCACGCGCGTCATCGTAAAGAAGCAAGCTGCGGCTGCGCAGGGTGCTTCAACGCCCCGACCGCGCTTGCCAGCTACGCGACCGTGTTTGAAGAGATGGATGCGCTGCAGCACTTCGAGGGCTTCTGCTCCCTTAACGGCCCGCGCTTCTATGGGCTGCCGGTGAATGACGGCTTCATTGAGCTGGAGCGTAAAGAGAGTCAGGTCGTGGAATCCATTCCGCTGACCGATGATACGCTGATCCCCTTCCTGGCTGGTGAAACCGTACGCTGGACGGTAAAACGCTAAATAATCAACGCCCCTTGTTGCCAATTTGACAGATTGCCTGTATATATAAACAGTATATTACACAGGGGGCATTTATGCGTATTGAAGTCACCGTAGCCAAAACAACCGTATTACCTGCCGGCGCACTCGATGCGCTGGCGGGTGAGTTATCCCGTCGTATCCATAATACCTTTCCGCAGAACGACAGCGCCGTCACCGTGCGCTACGCCACGGCAAACAACCTCTCCGTCATCGGCGGAGCGAAAGAAGACAAAGACCGCATCAGCGAAATCCTGCAGGAAACCTGGGAAAGCGCCGACGACTGGTTCATAACAGATTAAATTTGCTCCCTCATTGTGTTTTTTGCCGGGTCGCCCCGGCTTTTTTTGATCCCGCCAGCCATAAGTTCAAATTATTTCAGCATCTTCTTAGAAAATCGTGAACAAGACGGTGTTTTATTGTTCTAATTATCCTAAAAGACAGAAAAATGTGTTGCTAGCTGTTTATTTTTCCCTTAGGAACCCTTATTACTTGTATACTGAAGATGCTTTCAGAAAAACATGCATTGAACCTCAAGCCGTTGTCTTCTAACACGCATTAAGGGGGTTATAATGGAAAAGAATAGCGAAGTCATCCAGACCCACCCGCTGGTCGGCTGGGATATCAGTACCGTAGATAGCTACGATGCGCTGATGCTGCGTTTGCACTACCAGACCCCAAATCAACTCAACCGTGAGGAAGCGGAAGTTGGACAGACGCTGTGGCTTACGACAGACGTCGCTCGTCAGTTTATTTCTATTTTAGAAGCAGGCATCGCAAAAATAGAATCTGGCGACTATCAGGAAAATGAGTATAAACGGCATTAATCTCATGCCCATTTTTCACTCAACAGGCACCCCCGGGGTGCCTTATTTATTTCTCCCTTGTATCTCCCCCGGTTGTTAATTACTCTGCTAACAAAGCGTGAGTGTGAGAGATACAGATGAAATACGATTTAATCATTATTGGCAGCGGCTCAGTAGGTTCTGCCGCCGGTTATTATGCGACACAAGCAGGTCTGAAGGTCCTGATGATTGATGCCCACCTGCCACCGCATTCGGAAGGCAGTCACCACGGTGATACCAGACTGATTCGTCATGCCTACGGTGAGGGTGAACGCTATGTTCCGCTGGTACTGCGCGCGCAGACGCTATGGGATGAACTGGCGAAACTGACCGAAGAGCGTATTTTCGAGCGTACGGGCGTTATCAACCTTGGCCCGTCCACCTCTGAGTTCCTCGCCAACGTCGAACATAGCGCAAAAGCGTTTAACCTCGACGTGGAGCGCCTTGACGCTTCGGCCATCATGAAACGCTGGCCGGAAATTACCGTTCCGCAGGATTATATCGGCCTGTTTGAAGCCAACTCCGGCGTGCTCCACTGCGAAACCGCCATCAAAACCTGGATCGATCTTGCCGCAAAAGCGGGCTGCGCGCAGCTTTTTAACTGCGCGGTGGACGCCATTACGCATGATGCTGACGGCGTGACGGTCACTACGCAGGACGGGGACTACTCTGCATCTCGTCTCCTGATTAGCGCGGGAACCTGGGTCACCCGACTCGTGCCTAACCTGCCCGTGCAGCCCGTACGTAAGGTATTCTCCTGGTTTCAGTCAGACGGCCGTTACAGCAGCCAAAACAAATTCCCGGCGTTTACCGGCGAACTGCCCAACGGCGACCAATTTTACGGTTTCCCTTCCGAGAAGGACGCGCTGAAGATCGGCAAACACAACGGCGGGCAGATCGTCTCTTCACCTGAAGAGCGCAAACCCTTCGGCGACTACCCTCAGGATGGTTCCGAAGCATTCTCTTTCCTGCGCAATATTCTGCCAGGCGTAGGGGGCTTGCTCTACGGCGCGGCCTGTACGTATGACAATACGCCGGATGAAGACTTTATTATCGATACCCTGCCCGGGCATGACAATACGCTGCTCATCACCGGCCTGAGCGGTCACGGCTTCAAGTTTGCCTCCGTTCTGGGTGAAATTGCCGCACAGTTTGCTCAGGGTGTTGAACCGCAGTTTGATCTGACTCCCTTCTCCCTCGCCCGTTTTAACGGATAATCCTTTCCTGGCTCCGGACGGTCCGGGGCCATTTTCTTCGCACATGATAATGGAGCGTTATGCGCAGGATCGTTGGCTTTCTCATCAATAATATTCGTGAGCATTTTATGCTCTATATTTTATTGTGGGCGCTACTGGCAATCATTGACTTTATATACATTGTATTTTATTGAAAGCGAAAGCTGACAGTTTTTGACATTACTTTAATTTGATTTAATCGCGCCAACGTCTGAATTTACCTCTTCCTCGAAGCTGCTGAATTACCTGCCCGGATCCTTTTCAAATTCGCTGAAATAAATAAAATAAAAATCATTATCTATTTATTTCAGTTGCAATATTGTTTCTCCCCGTTCATTTTGACTGTTCTAATATTGAGAATGGTAATCTTTATGCAATTGCGAAACTCTCCCCATCGATACGGAATAATATCCATAGGCTTGCACTGGATATTTGCGCTTGCCGTATATGGAATGTTCGGGCTTGGGCTTTGGATGGTGACGCTCAGCTATTATGATGGCTGGTATCATCAGGCACCCGAGTTGCATAAAAGCATTGGCGTCCTGCTAATGATGGGCCTGGTTTTCCGCGTATTGTGGCGACGAATTTCCCCGCCGCCTGGCGCGCCACGCAATCACGGCAAACTTACGCGCCTGAGTGCCGTTGCCGCCCATGTCGTGCTCTATGTTCTTCTCTTCGCCATTCTGATTAGCGGCTACCTTATTTCAACCGCAGACGGCAAGCCCGTAAGCGTCTTTGGCCTTTTCGACGTTCCGGCAACCTTCGCCGATGCAGGTTCCCAGGCAGACGCTGCGGGCGTTGTTCATCTCTGGCTGGCATGGTGCGTTGTGATCCTGTCAGTGCTGCACGGCCTCGCCGCCCTCAAACACCATTTCATCGATAAAGACGATACGCTAAAGCGCATGCTTGGCCGTTCGTCAGTTGACTCTGGAGCATAAAATGAAAAAACACCTGTTAGGGATCGCATTAGGTTCACTGCTTTTCACCGCCGGTTCAGCCGTGGCTGCTGATTATAAAATTGATAAAGAAGGACAGCATGCCTTCGTCAATTTCCGTATTCAGCATCTGGGATATAGCTGGTTGTACGGTACCTTTAAAGACTTCGACGGGACATTCAGCTTCGACGAGAAAGACCCGGCAGCCGATAAGGTGAACGTGACCATTAATACCAACAGCGTTGACACCAATCACGCAGAACGCGATAAACATTTGCGCAGCGCAGAGTTCCTGAATGTGGCGAAATTCCCGCAGGCTACATTTACGTCCACCGGCGTGAAAAAAGAGGGCGACAAGCTGGATATTACCGGCAACCTGACCCTTAACGGCGTCACGAAACCCGTCACCCTTGACGCTAAATTAATCGGTCAGGGTGACGATCCGTGGGGAGGCAAGCGGGCTGGCTTTGAAGCCACGGGTAAAATTCATCTGAAAGATTTTAATATCACGACGGATTTAGGTCCGGCATCCCAGGATGTCGAGTTGGTTATTTCCGTGGAAGGGGTTCAGCAGAAGTCGTAATTAACACGCCCGGCAGAATTAACTGCCGGGCGTTGTCTTTACTCGGGGTCAGGAATGCCCAGTTTGGTATTCAGTCGGCCACGGGATTTATTAAAAATCTTATTCCCGTTTTCACGCCCCGCGCGGCGGCGGCGCTGCTCTTCTTCAGGCAGTACGCTCTCCTCGCTGCACAACTCGCTGCAGCAGCCGTTAAACTTCTCAGCGCACGCCGGGCACTGGATAAAGAGCAGATGGCAACCGTCATTCTTGCAGTTGGTATGGGTATCGCACAGCGCACCGCACTGGTGGCAATGCGAGATGATGTCGTCTGAAATACGCTCGCCCATGCGCTCATCAAAGACAAAGTTTTTACCGATAAAGCGCACCGGTAAACCTTGCTCACGCGCACGTCGCGCGTACTCGATAATGCCGCCTTCGATGTGCCAAACCTTGTTGAAACCGTTATGTTTCATCCACGCGCTGGCCTTCTCGCAGCGGATACCGCCGGTGCAGTACATAACGATTTTTTTATCTTTATGTTCCTGCATCATCTCAACGGCTTTTGGCAACTGCTCGCGGAAGGTATCGGCCGGGATTTCCATCGCGTTCTCAAAATGCCCCACTTCATACTCGTAGTGGTTGCGCATGTCGATGAACACGGCGTCCGGATCGTCCAGCATCGCGTTCACCTCAGCGGCTTTCAGATACTCACCGACATCGGCAGCGTTAAAGCTCGGGTCGTCAATACCATCCGCCACGATGCGCTCGCGCACTTTCATGCGCAGTACCCAGAACGATTTCCCGTCATCATCCAGGGCAACGTTCAGCCGCACGCCGTTCAGCGCCGGATCGAAGCCGTAAAGGGTATCGCGGAAGTCGCTGACTTTGCTTTCAGGAACGCTAATCTGCGCATTGATGCCTTCATGCGCCAGGTAGACGCGCCCGAAAACATTCAGCGAGGTGAATGCCTGGTAGAGGGCATCGCGGGTCGCCTGCGGATCGTGGATAGTAAAATATTTGTAGAACGAGATGGTCGTGCGCGGTTCGGTTTCGGCCAACATGCGCGCCTTCAACATCTCATTCGATACGCGGTTGTGTAACACTGGCATGGTGTACAAGTCCTGCAATCGTGAGAGAAATAAAATCGGTCGGCATCATATAGCAAACAAAGTTAATTTACATCCACACAATTTACGCTACATTTCACACGGTCTGATTTATCAGGATTAACATGTGCTGCATTCGTGCACATTTCGAAGTGAGACATTTTGGCTCTGCCTCAAAAAATGAGACAATGCCCAAACAGGACGTCAGAACACAGGAAAGACATGACCCAGTTACCGAAATTTACTGCCTCTCTCTTGCATCCCCGCTATTGGATAACCTGGACAGGCATTGGATTCTTATGGCTTCTTGTACAACTCCCTTACCCTGTCATATTCCGCCTGGGTAAAGGTTTAGGCCATATCGCGCAAAAGTTGATGAAACGTCGCGCCAGAATTTCTTACCGCAACCTTGAGCTGTGCTTCCCGCAGATGAGCGAAGCGGAACGTCATGAAATGGTCACGAAGAATTTCGAATCCGTAGGCATGGGGCTGATGGAAACCGGGATGGCCTGGTTCTGGTCAGACAAACGCATGGCGCGCTGGACCGAAGTAGCCGGAACCGGCATGGAGCCCGTGCATACGCTTCAGGCGAATCAAACCGGCGTATTGCTGATTGGCGTACACTTTCTGACCCTGGAGATTGGCGCACGCATGTTTGGCATGCAGGCGCCGGGTATTGGCGTCTACAGGCCGAATGACAATCCCGTGATCGACTTAATCCAGACCAACGGCCGCATGCGCTCGAACAAAAGCATGATCGACCGTAAGGACCTGAAGGGCATGATCCGCGCCCTCAAATCCGGTGAAGTGGTATGGTATGCCCCCGATCACGACTACGGCCCGCAGGCGAGCGTGTTTGTTCCCTTCTTTGCGGTTGACGAGGCGGCAACCACCTCCGGTACCTGGATGCTGGCGCGAATGTCCAAAGCCGCCATTGTTCCGTTCGTCCCGCGCCGCAAGCCGGATGGTTCAGGCTATCAGCTGATCATGCTTGAACCGGAGCTTACCCCGCCGCTGGATGATGCTGAAACCACCGCGCGCTGGATGAACGGCATTGTCGAAAAGTGCATTATGCTCGCCCCTGAGCAGTACATGTGGCTGCACCGTCGTTTTAAGACCCGCCCTGAAGGCGTGCCGTCTCGTTACTGATCCCCATGCGGCCTGCTGGCCGCATGCTCTTTTAGCTTTAAAAGCTCCCCCTCATTGCGGCAATCATAACCCAGGCGCATAATTAGCAGGCTTATTACTCCATCATTCATGGTGCCCTGCACCTCGTTATGCGGATAGTTATGTCACCCTCAGATGCCCCCATAAACTGGAAACGCAACCTCGCGGTTGCCTGGCTCGGCTGTTTTCTCACGGGCGCGGCGTTTAGCCTGGTCATGCCTTTTCTGCCTCTCTACGTTGAACAGCTGGGCGTGACGGGCCACAGCTCGCTTAACATGTGGTCTGGCCTGGTGTTCAGCATCACCTTTTTGTTCTCGGCGATTGCTTCCCCCTTCTGGGGCGGCCTTGCCGACCGAAAAGGACGCAAAATTATGCTGCTGCGCTCGGCGCTGGGGATGGCCATCATTATGGCGTTGATGGGGGTGGCGCAGAACGTCTGGCAGTTCCTGATATTACGCGCGCTGCTGGGTCTGCTGGGTGGATTTATCCCCAACGCCAATGCCCTGATCGCCACGCAAATCCCGCGACATAAAAGCGGCTGGGCGCTCGGTACCTTATCAACCGGCGGCGTGAGCGGCGCGCTGCTGGGGCCGCTGGCCGGCGGATTACTGGCTGATACCTATGGCTTACGGCCTGTCTTTTTCATCACTGCCAGCGTCTTATTTCTTTGCTTTATCGTCACGCTGCTTTGTATCCGTGAAAACTTTATCCCGGTGCCTAAGAAAGAGATGCTTCACGCCCGGGACGTGCTGAGCTCGCTGAAGAACCCCAGGCTGGTGCTGAGCCTGTTTATCACGACGATGATCATTCAGGTTGCGACCGGTTCCATCGCGCCAATTTTGACGCTGTACGTGCGCGATCTGGCTGGCAACGTCAGCAATATCGCGTTTATCAGCGGGCTCATTGCCTCCGTGCCCGGCGTGGCGGCGCTCCTCAGCGCACCACGGCTGGGGAAACTGGGCGACCGCGTTGGCCCGGAAAAAATCCTGATTTGCGCCCTGGTGATTTCCGTTATCCTGCTTGTTCCGATGTCGATGGTGCAAACGCCGTGGCAGCTTGGGCTGCTGCGCTTCTTGCTCGGGGCGGCTGACGGCGCGTTATTACCGGCTGTCCAGACGCTGCTGGTTTATAATTCAACCAACCAAATCGCCGGACGTATCTTTAGCTACAACCAGTCATTCCGTGATATCGGCAACGTTACCGGGCCGTTGGTTGGGGCGGCCGTTTCCGCCAGCTTCGGTTTCCGCGCCGTATTTATCGTCACCGCTGGCGTCGTCCTGTTTAATGCCCTCTATTCGTGGTTCAGCTTATCCCGGGCGTTACGTCCCGTACCTGAATAAGACAAATCTACCATCGCTTATTTTCATCTTCATACTTGCAGAATCTGATATTCAGCTATTCTTTCCCTGAAACCATCAGGAAAACAGGGAGACACCAATGACCATGTACGCCACGCTGGAAGAAGCGATTGACGCTGCTCGCGAAGAGTTCCTTGCCAATAATCCCGGCATTGAGGAAGAAGACGCAAACGTACAGCAGCTGAATATCCAAAAATACGTCCTGCAGGACGGGGATATCATGTGGCAGGCCGAATTCTTTGCTGACGATGGTGAAGAAGGCGAATGTTTGCCGATGGTGAGCGGTGAAGGCGCGCAGGCCGTCTTCGACGGCGACTATGACGAAATTGAGCTTCGCCAGGAGTGGATGGAGGAAAATACCCTCCATGAATGGGATGAGGGTGAATTTCAGCTCGAGCCGCCGCTGGACACGGAAGAAGGCCAAACCGCGGCGGATGAGTGGGATGAGCGTTAATTACTCATAGGGTCCGTGCCTGGCATCGATGGGAAGCAGTAACGTATCGAATATGAGCGAGAACGGCAGATCGAGCACGGTAAGGTAGCGCCATGCCGAGTCGCGTACGTCCCATTTCACGCCCGGGTAATACTGATTGCCGTGCCCCTGCCCCGGTATCGTGCGGCTGATAATACTGCCGCAGCCGCTGAGCAGGCATGCCATCAGGACAACGATGACTATTCTCATCTGTAACCTCTAAAAAAATACCGGCCTCACAGCCGGTATTTTATTTGGCGGGCGGCGCTTCGCACGCGCGCCCTGCTTAACAACTTACTTCGCCTTCAGCGCCAGCGGATTGAGCTTCAGCTCTTTGTAGTAGTTCACCCAGGAAGAATACCTCTCCGGCGCGGACCACACGCGATAGTGAAGACGCGCCATCGTTACCGGGTCGCTCAACAGCACCAGTCGACGGTCGCGGTTCAGTTTTTCCGGCGTCTCGTTCAGCGCCTGCTCAACGTGACGGTCGCGGGCAATCTCCAGCACATGGCTGGCGCGGTGACGCGCGGTCGCCATTGCCGTTGCCAGGGCGTTGAACGACGGGTTAAACACCGCGTGCATGAAACCGTCGGCCAGAGAACGCTCGCGGTTCTGCTGCAGGTAGTTGTCGGTATCGACCAGAACCTGCGGCGGTGAATACTCTTCCGGGATCAGGAACAGCTTCCAGCGCTTGGTACGCAGACCCACCGTTGAACGGCTGGAGATCACCGAGACAAACGGTGACAGGATCAGCGAGAAGACAATCGGCGCAAGCCAGAACAGGAAGCGCAGATCCAGCCAGGCCATCCCTGCAGCCCACACCAGACCCAGCAGCAGCTGCGAGCCATGGCGCATAAAGGCTTCTCCCCACGGCGTGGAGTCATCGTCACGCTGCGGCGAGTTCCAGACCACTTCCCAGCCCAGGAATGCGCTGACCACAAACACCGTGTGGAACAGCATACGCACGGGCGCCAGCAGGACCGAGAACAGCACTTCCAGCAGGAGGGAGATCGTCACGCGGAAGAATCCACCGTACTCTTTCGAACCTTTGCACCAGATCAGAATGATGCTGAGCAGCTTAGGCAGGAAAAGCAGCACCATCGTCGAGGCAAACAGCATAATCGCCAGCTCAGGACGCCACTGCGGCCACACCGGGAACAGCTGACGCGGCTGCAGGAAGTACTGCGGTTCCGTCAGGGCGTGTACCACCTGCAATGCGGTAGACAGCGCAAGGAACATAAACCACAGCGGTGCAGAGAGATAGGACATCACGCCCGTCAGGAATACCGCCCGGTGAACCGGGTGCATCCCTTTAACCAGGAACAGGCGGAAGTTCATCAGGTTACCGTGGCACCAGCGGCGGTCACGCTTAAGCTCGTCCAGCAGGTTCGGCGGCAGTTCTTCGTATGAGCCAGGCAGGTCGTAAGCAATCCAGACGCCCCAACCCGCACGACGCATCAGCGCCGCTTCCACGAAGTCATGCGACAGAATCGAACCGGCAAAGGACCCTTCGCCCGGCAGCGGCGCCAGCGCACAGTGCTCAATGAACGGCTTCACGCGGATAATCGCGTTGTGGCCCCAGTAGTGAGACTCACCCAGCTGCCAGAAGTGCAGGCCCGCTGTGAACAGCGGCCCGTAAACGCGAGTCGCAAACTGCTGGCAGCGTGCGTACAGCGTGTCCATACCGGACGCTTTTGGCGAGGACTGAATGATACCCGCATTCGGGTTTGCTTCCATCAGGCGGACCAGGCCGCTCAGACAGTCACCGCTCATGACGGAGTCGGCGTCCAGCACCACCATGTAGCTGTACTGGTTGCCCCAGCGACGGCAGAAGTCATCGATGTTGCCGCTTTTACGCTTCACACGACGGCGGCGACGGCGATAGAAAATCTGCCCTTCGCCCTGCACTTCCGCAATCAGCTCCATCCAGGCCTTTTGCTCGGCAACGCAGATATCCGGATTGTAGCTGTCGCTCAGGATGTAGACGTCGAAATGCGCTGCGTTCCCGGTGGCCTTTACGGACTCCCAGGTGGCGCGCAGCCCCGCAAATACGCGGTCAACGTCTTCGTTACAGATAGGCATGATCAGCGCGGTACGATGCTCAGGATTCAGGGGTTCATCCCCGACCGTTGACGCTGAAATGCTGTATTTGTCACGGCCCATTAACAGCTGCAGGAAGCCCATCAGCGCGGTCCAGAAACCGGCGGAAACCCAGCAGAAGAGAACGGCGAACAGCAGAAGAATGCCGCTTTGCAGAATGTAGGGCAGAAGCTGCATGAAGGAGACCCAGATATCCTGGCCAATCATGTCAGCAGGGTTGATCAGCGCCCAGCCCTGGTAGGGAAGAATGCTCTTCATGTACCAGGTGGCGACCACCGTTTGCGCCAGCGTCAGCAGCAACAGGATATAGCGACGGATGGTCCCAACGGTACGCCATTTCTGTTCGGAGGCCTGCTCTTCTTTGGTCAGGCGCGACAGGTAGCGCGGGGTAACATCACGCCCGCGCAGGCGATCCCAGAAGCGACCCACCGGGTTGGTGCGCCACGGATCGGGGAACATTGAGGAACGCGTCGCCTTCGGCATCGCCTGCAGCTGGTCGCGTCCTTCGTCGTCTTTAATCAACTGTCCTTCCGCAAGCGAATCCGGCCAGGCACGCTCCAGACGAGTCTTAACCGACCCCAGCGGCGTGTCATCATCACGGGTAAACTGACGATGCTCACCATCCAGCGCGGTTTGCACCGCGCGGATGTCGCTCTTTGGCAGTGCCGCTTTCTCAATATCCGTCAGCGGCATGGCATCAATATATTCAGATATATTATTCATTGGCAGGTAGCTGATAGCTCCAGGTTTCGCTCAGCGGCTGATCGTTGCTGACCAGCGCGGCGCGCATTTCAGTGGTCTGTTTTGGATCTTTCACCTTCACGCGCAGGGTCAAACGCCACCCTTTCGTTACCGGGTTATAACGCACGGCATTCTCAACGATCTCACCGTTATCACCAATGCTGGCCTGCGCGGTCACTGCGGTATCCGGAGACAGTTTTTTCATGTCCTGACCCGCAAAGTCCACCACAAATGCCACCGTACCGTCAGGCTGACGGATAAGGTTTGACTGCTTCACATCGCCCGTAGAGCGGCGAGTCTGCATAACGTACGCGTTATCCGGCGCATGCAGTTTGTCTTCGTCGCGGCTGAAGGTAATGGCATATTTGAAGTTCATCTCTTTACCGGCTTCCGGAAGCTGATCCGGGGTCCAGTAAGCGACGATGTTATCGTTGGTTTCGTCATTGGTTGGAATTTCAACCAGCTCGACTTTCCCTTTACCCCAGTCACCTTTCGGGGTTACCCAGGCGCTTGGACGCTGATCGTAACGGTCGTCCAGGTCTTCAAAGCGAGAGAACTGACGGCCACGCTGCAGCAGACCAAAGCCCTGCGGATTTTCCATCGCGAAGCTGCTCACCGCGAGGTGTTTCGGGTTATTCAGCGGACGCCAGATCCACTCGCCGTTACCGGCATGGATAGAGAGACCGTTAGAGTCATGCAGCTCCGGGCGGAAGTTGGTCGCCGGAGACGGCTGGTTCGGCCCGAACAGGAACATACTGGTCAGCGGTGCAACGCCCAGCTTGCCCACTTTATCGCGCAGGTAAACTTTGGACTGCACGTCAACGACGGTGTCGCGTCCCGGCATGATCACGAAGCGGTATGCGCCCGTTGCACGAGGGGAGTCCAGCAGCGCATAGATTGTCAGACGTTTATCCGTTGGTTTTGGACGCTCGATCCAGAACTCGCGGAAACGTGGGAATTCTTCACCTGATGGCAGCGCGGTATCAATAGCCAGACCACGCGCCGAAAGCCCGTATACCTGCCCCGCACCGATCACGCGGAAGTAGCTGGCACCGAGCATGCTGACGATTTCGTCGTTTTTATCTTTGCTGTTGATTGGGTAAAGCACCTTGAAGCCGGCGAAGCCCAGGTCTTTAACCGTATCTTTGTCGTGCTGCACATCGCCAAAATTGAAATAATCCGGGCTGTACTTAATCTTACGTACCGCGGTTGCCGTCACTTCGTTGATGGCAACAGGCGTATCGAAGTACATCCCCTGATGGTAAAATTCAAGCTTGAACGGGGTTTTAATAGTGTTCCAGTACGCTTTATCGTGATTGAACTGGATCTGCTGATAGTCCGCATACTTCATGTCGCGGAAAACGGAGGGCAGGTTACTTTTTGGCGCTTCATAGCTCTTGCCAGCCATCGATTTTGCCTTTTTTGCGACATCGTCGATGTTAAAGGCCAGTGCCGATGAGGTATACAGTGACAACACAACTGCAACACCCAACCAACGCATTTTCATCATCTGTGGTTTATGTTTCATAATAAGTAAGCACTTCCCCCTTTGTGTGCTTATATCGATCCGATCCATTTTAATGGAAACTCAGGCAATCCGACAACATTATCACTGCTTTGTTCAGCTCGCTGGCTCATGGATTAAGCAAATGAAAGAAACCGCTTTTCACTTTGCGTGCTTATCCTGGAGACAGGGTGTCGGTCTTGGTGTAGGGTTGGCGTCGAATGTAACCATTATGAGTCTTAGGGATAAGACGAAAAGTCTGAGAATGCACAACGTTATATGAGCACAACACCTACCGAACGTGAATATTTCCTCGACTCGATCCGGGCATGGCTGATGCTGTTGGGGATCCCCTTCCACATTTCCTTGATCTACTCCAGCCACACCTGGCATGTAAACAGTCCTGAACCTTCATGGTGGCTTACGCTGTTTAATGACTTTATCCACGCCTTCCGTATGCAGGTGTTTTTTGTCATTTCAGGATATTTCTCCTACATGCTGTTTTTGCGCTACCCGATCAAGCGCTGGTGGAAGGTGCGCGTCGAGCGCGTCGGCATTCCGATGCTGACCGCTATTCCTCTGTTAACGCTGCCGCAGTTCATCATGCTGCAGTACGTTAAGGGCAAAGCGGAAAACTGGCCGAACCTCTCGCTCTATGAAAAGTACAACACCCTGGTGTGGGAGCTGGTGTCGCACCTCTGGTTCCTGCTGGTTCTGGTTGTGCTTACGACGGTAAGCCTGGTCATCTTCAGCCGACTGCGCCGCCACCTGAGCAGCAAGGCCGACGCCTTCTTTGCCAACATTACGCTGGGCAAACTGTCCGTACTCTTTTTGCTGTTGGGCATCCTGTATGCGGCCGTAAGACGCACCTTATTTATCGTGTATCCGCCGATTTTAAGCGACGGTCTGTTTAACTTTGTCGTGATGCAGTCGCTGTTCTACATCCCCTTCTTCTTAATTGGGGCGCTGGCGTTTGTTTATCCTAAGCTGAAGTCCCTGTTTACCACGCCGTCACCGTGGTGCACCGCGGGTGCCGCCGCTGCCTTTGCGGCCTATCTCCTGAATCAACGCTATGGCAGCGGCGACGCCTGGATGTACGAGACGGAGAGCGTTATCACGATGCTGCTCGGCCTGTGGATGGTCAATGTGGTGTTTGCGCTGGGCCATCGCCTGCTGAACTTTAAATCCAGCCGGGTGACCTATTTTGTCAACGCCTCGCTGTTTATTTATCTGGTGCATCACCCGCTGACGCTGTTCTTCGGGGCCTACATTACGCCGCACATCGCGTCCAATACGCTGGGCTTCTTCACCGGGCTGGTGTTTGTGATTGGGATTGCCGTTGTGCTCTATGAGATCCATCTGCGGGTCCCGCTGCTGCGCTTCCTCTTCTCCGGGAAACCGCAGGCCAAAGCCTCATAACGAAAACGGCGCACCGGGTGCGCCGTTTTTGCCTCTCAGAACTCTAGCTCCTGCCTGCGCGTTGCCAGCAGCTGCTGATAAATATGCGTGGTTTCCTCATCGAAACAGACGAAGAAAACCTTCTCAGGCATCGGCTTAAGGGATAAATAGCGGTAAACGGTGTCAATAGCGATCGCTGCCGCCGCCGCTTTGGGATAACCGTAAACCCCTGTGCTGATGGCCGGAAAAGCCATCGTTTTATAGCCGTTGTCGGCGGCAAGGCGCAGACAGTTACGGTAGGCGTCTTCCAGAATTCTCGCCTCGTGCCGATCGCCACCGTGCCATACCGGCCCGACGGCATGTATCACCGCTTTTGCAGGAAGATCGCCTGCGAGGGTAATAACGGCATGCCCGGGTGGACATTCCCCCTGCTGCTGGCGCACCGTTTTACAGGCCTCCAGCAGCTGCGGCCCTGCAGCGCGGTGAATAGCGCCGTCCACTCCGCCCCCGCCCATCAGCGAAGAATTTGCAGCATTGACGATCACGTCGACGCGCTGCGTCGTTATATCGCCGTGAACAACCTCAATTTGCGGTATCATACTACCCCTCTCCTGCCCGCCATTTTCTTAAGTGTATCGCAGAGGAGAGGATGAAAAAAAACTATCGGATGAAAACCTCTCCCGCCGGGCGGCGGAAGAGACGGGTTATCGATACTGAATTTGTACAACGGCGAGCGTTTTTTCTGGATTAAGATATTTCATGCTGAGGCTGGCGATATTGTCGCTGGTCGTTTTACCGTTCAGCGCCTCCTCATAGCTGACCGTCCGTGTTTGCATCCGGTTATTCTGTGGGCATGACACGGAAAACTGTTGCTGCTGCGGCGTAATTTCACACGGGTCTGCAACGATAGCGCCGCGGAAATGAATCACGCCGCCGTTAACAACGGTGGCAGAAAACGCGGGGGTAATAAAAGCAGATACGATCAGGCCGAGGCCTGAAACAAGTTGAGCGGTATATTTGGTCATCTGGCGTACTCCTCAATAAGGATCGTCCTTGAGGGGTGAAGCGCTTTATTATCACAAACGTCATACCAGGCGGCTGAAAGCAGATTTTTTCAGTTCCTGATACCAGCTTAGTAACAACCCTTCACTCTCGCCATATCCATCAACATATTGATTTTATGAATGTTTAAAGCGCAGAATCGGGTGGTGACCATTGCTGAGATAAATGAAGCGATTTTCCATCAGATACGGTGACGGTAATTTTCACCCTATCCCCTGCGCCAATATTTAAACTCAACCTCGTCAAATCAATCGTCTGATTAGCGGGTATAGAAAAGCTATTTTGCTGTTGCGACGTACTTTGCCCGCCCTGCCCCTGCCGGACAGAAAGGATCTGAACCTGGCACTCGCACGATTCCGTTAATATCACCTGAGGAATAATGGTGGTCATATTGCCCTGGTGCGATGTCTGAAAGGTTATCTGGCTTGAGAGCGCAGCAAGCAGTAATAGCGTGTTCATGATTCCCCCGAAAAAAAACAGGGCATAGGCCCTGTTTTTTATGCAGCGTAGATGTGGAATTAGTACTGGTGCGCCTGAGCGTGGTTACCAAAACCAATCTGCTGAACGTTAACGGTCGAGCCGGATGCGGTCTGGTCAACAGCGGCACCGTTGCCACCGCCGTACTGGCTGACGTTCATGGTGGAGTGATTACCGTTCCACTGATCGAGTGTAGCACTGTTACCAAAGCCGTTTTGGGTCAGGGAAATGGTGCTGTCGTCAGAACCTTGTCCAACATCTGCCCCGTTAACGCCACCCGTCTGGCTAATTGACAGCGTTGAATTTCTTGCATCCGACTGCAAGGCGACAGCTGAGTTACCGCCACCATTCTGGTAAATATCCAGCGTTGATTTTGGACCGCCGCTATTACCCGGGCCATGACCCCAGCCACCTTGGTTAATAAGACCCGCCATAGCACTACCAGAAACTACGATTGCTGCAAGCGCTGCCACTTTGATAAATTTCATGGTAAACCCCCATCGGATTGATTAACGTCGCCGCGAAATAGCTAGCGTTGAATAACGCGAATGGCCATTTGCGACTGTTTTTGCACTACAACTGCGGTTTTCTGCGTACCGTACTGCGTAATATTTGCTCTATTACCCGACCCGTGCTGGATAATTTTCGCACTATTACCATATCCATCCTGCGTGATACTCGCATCGTTCGCGACGCCGCTCTGAGCGATATACGCATAGTTATAAGTCCCTGATTGATCAACTCTCGCTCTGTTGCCACCCCCATCCTGGGTAACAATGGACAGTAATTTTGCCCCGCCCTGACGAACCTGAGCGTCATTATTTACGCCCTGCTGACCAATAATGGCTGCCTGATTTAACGAGGAGCGACTTAATTCATTAACCGCGAAGTTATATTCAGCATTGGCTAAATCTGAATTCGCCGCGGCTACAAACCCAGGCACACCCAGTAATGTAAACATCATAAATAACGATGTGTTTTTCATGTTGTCACCCTGGACCTGGCTATATATCACCAACATACCTTTGCTACTGTGACTTCGTGTTAAAACGACTCATTTGTTGTTAATGCGTCGTTACGGTGAAGAGTATGTCTGGCGAAACATTTTTAATATCTCACCCGCGCGGGTTATTTTTGTTTTTAATATCACCTCAAAGTATTAATTCCTGCCAAAAACCACTGTGATCAGTTCAGCTTAGTTTTTTAAACAATATTTATTCTTGCCCTATTGTTCAAATGCGGAGCGGCGTGCACAGCCTGATTTACGCACTTACCAGGGCGACGCCTGGGTGACATTTCTCTCAGGCCGTGACATCAACCGTGTTTTCTTAAGATGGCTTGACGCGCGGTCGCGTACTTAGTCATTTCCAGCGACTCATACCACATCATCAATTAAATAAAATTAAATATATCGTTAGCTATCAATCTTCTATAATTATTTGTATGATTTTTAAAATCTGTGCAGGGTTATTAACCTGTACAACTTTCCTATCAAAACACAGCATTTCAAATCTCTGTTTTTAACAAATTAATATTGATTTTTACATTTGGTTACATGATTAACACTTGCTTTAAAATTCGTAATAGCTAGATTGAAATCAGATGTACGAAATTTGTTTTATATTTACCTCCCTGTGGAGGTTATGGTCTGATTCTACACACAGCAGTGCAACATCTGTCAGTACTTCTGGTGCCCTCTTTCTTATTCAGAGGGCAGCTGTCAGGTGTTAAAAAAAAGTGGGGTTTCATCATGTTTAATGAAGTCCATAGTTTACATGGTCATACATTACTGTTGATCACAAAGCCTTCTTTACAAGCGACCGCTTTATTACAGCATTTAAAGCAAACGTTATCCTTGAACGGGAAATTGCATAATATTCAACGTTCTTTTGATGATATTGCTGCTGGCAGCATTATTTTGCTGGATATGATGGAAGCGGATAAAAAGCTCATCCATTACTGGCAAGACAATTTAAGCAGGAAAAACAATAATATCCGCGTGCTATTATTGAACACACCTGATGAGTATCCTTTCAGAGACATCGAAAGCTGGCCGCATATCAATGGCGTATTTTACGTCACTGAAGAAGAAGATCGGGTGGTAGAAGGCCTGCAGGGCATATTGCGTGGAGAGTGCTATTTCTCGCAAAAGCTTGCCAGCTATCTCATCACGCACTCCGGAAATTATCGCTACAACAGCTCTGAGTCCGCGCTGCTGACGCATCGTGAGAAAGAGATCCTGAACAAGTTGCGCATTGGCGCCTCAAATATTGAAATCGCCCGTTCGTTATTTATCAGCGAAAATACCGTTAAGACGCATCTCTATAATCTTTTCAAGAAGATAGCTGTTAAAAACCGAACTCAGGCAGTTTCATGGGCAAACGATAACCTCAGGCGTTAATCACATGAAACGCACGTTGAGTTGGATTGCCGCAGCGGGCATTCTGCTCGCCGCAGGGAATGTTCAGGCCGTCGAGGTCGAAGTTCCCGGATTGTTAACAGACCATACCGTTTCATCTATCGGGCACAGTTTTTATCGCGCCTTCAGTGATAAATGGGACAGTACATATACTGGAAATTTAACAATCAACGAACGGCCCAGTGCACGATGGGGAAGTTGGATAACAATAACGGCAAATTCAGACGTTATATATCAAACGTTTTTATTCCCTACAAAATTGGACTTCGAAAAAAATGTGGACCAGGCACTGGCACTAACTGAAGACGCTATTAATCGCCTGCAAATAGATAAAGCGCTATTAAGCACCAGCGATTTAGCAAAAGACGAGTTCTAGCGACCCTATATCCGGAGGCTGTCATGCGTATTGCATATGCAGTTGTTTCGTTAATGCTTATAACACCCATAAGCTGGGCCGGAAATATGACGTTCCAGTTCCGCAACCCTAACTTTGGTGGCAATCCCAACAACGGCGCGTTCATGCTGAACGAAGCCCAGGCCCAAAACTCCTATAAAGACCCCAGCTATAAGGACTTTAGCGTCGACACCCCATCAGCGCTGGACAACTTCACCCAGGCCATCCAGTCGCAGATTTTGGGCGGACTGCTGACCAATATAAATACCGGCAAACCTGGCCGAATGGTGACCAACGACTTTATTGTCGATATCGCCAATAAGGATGGGCAGCTCCAGCTGAATGTTACCGATCGTAAAACCGGAAAAACATCGACGATTCAGGTTTCCGGCCTACAAAGTAACTCGACAGATTTCTAAACAACCTCGAAATAAGGACAACGATCATGCAGCGCTTCCTGATATTAGTTGCAGTGTGCTTATTGAGCGGTTGTTTAACTGCTCCACCTAAAGAAGCTGCAAAACCAACCTTAATGCCTCGGGCCCAAAGCTACCGTGATTTAACGCATTTACCTGCGCCTACGGGTAAAATATTTGTCTCGGTTTATAATATTCAGGATGAAACGGGGCAATTTAAACCGTATCCGGCGAGTAACTTCTCAACGGCTGTGCCGCAAAGCGCTACCGCTATGTTGGTTACCGCACTCAAGGATTCACGGTGGTTTATCCCTCTCGAGCGTCAGGGACTTCAAAACCTGTTGAATGAACGTAAAATTATTCGTGCCGCCCAGGAAAATGGTACCGTCGCGAACAATAACCGAATGCCATTGCAATCCCTTGCCGCCGCCAACGTGATGATTGAAGGCTCGATCATCGGTTACGAAAGCAATGTGAAATCAGGGGGCGTCGGGGCGCGTTATTTCGGTATCGGGGCCGATACGCAGTACCAGCTTGACCAAATTGCCGTTAACCTGCGCGTTGTTAACGTCAGCACGGGGGAAGTCCTCTCTTCCGTTAACACCAGCAAAACCATTCTGTCTTATGAAGTACAGGCCGGGGTTTTCCGCTTTATCGACTATCAGCGTTTACTGGAAGGCGAAATTGGGTATACCTCTAATGAACCGGTCATGATGTGCCTGATGTCCGCCATCGAGACCGGCGTTATCTTCCTGATTAACGACGGTATTGACCGTGGGCTTTGGGATCTGCAGAACAAATCTGAATCACAAAACCCGGTACTGGTGAAATACCGCGATATGTCAGTTCCTCCGGAATCCTGATTGGACGCGCATAAAAAAGGCGAGATAACAATCTCGCCTTTTTTTATTCACTCACCGCAGGAATGTTTTGCGCCTTCTCCCGCCGCGCCGCCAGCCAGAGGCCGCTGTTCTTCATGGCATAGCCGAACAGTAAGCCGAGCATCAGGGAAGGGATCACCAGCCGCCAGTCCCCCTGCCCTGCAAAGGTTGCGCACGCCCCCATGAAGGTTCCCGGCACAAACGAGAGCAGCAGGTGCTTCGCCTGGATGCACATTAAAAAGGCGACCACGCCCGTCATGACGTAACTCAGAATCTCAAGGTGCGGCGCCAGCGCGCTGCCCTTCACGATCACCAGCGCCCAGATAACGCCGCTCATCAGCGTACAGCCGGAGATAAACAGCCCTTTCACCCCACCCTGCGGGCAGGCAAAGTAGGCCGTGCAGCCGAGGAACCCGGCCCAGCTCAGTAAGCCAAGAGACACCGCCACCCATCCCCAAAGTCCGGAGAGGATGCCCGTGGTGAGTGCAATGCAAAGTAATATGTTCATGGTGCGCATCTTAGCAGATGCGCATCCCATAAATGCGATCGGAAGCACACTATATGCAAGTTGAAATGTATCGTTGCAGAAGATTTGTGATCTAAATCACTCTTCATTCTCTTCTTCAAGCTCATCCCACATTGCAGCTACGGCATCGCGGGTAAGAGGCGCCAGCGTTCTCCAGAACGGCGAGGCCGCATGGGCTTCCACTTTACCAAGGAAGGTGCCGACCCACGGCAGCAGATAGGTTTCGAACAGGGTTTCGATGGCTTCGTTTTCATCGTCCCCTGCGTTATCTTCAATCCAGGACGCCGCCAGCAGCAGCTTGCCGATATGATCGGCAGGCGTATCGGTCAACGGCATACCGCGCTCGGAAAGGAAGGCGCGCACTTCTGCTTCCGTTGCGCCTTCCTGCCAGGCAGAGCGGAATGGCGAGACACGGCACTCTTCACCCACGAAAAGCGCGTTGTAATCCGTTGAAATTTGCTGCATATCGCAGCTTTTTTGCAAGCGTTCCAGCAAATCATCCTGTTCCAGCGGCCAGTTCTGCGCCAGCTTCCCTTCACGAATTAACGTAAAGAGCGGAACCAGCAGCGGGTCTTGCGGCTGGCGGTAATACAGCGTACCCAGCACGCGACAAAGGATGGAGAATTCATTCATTTTTTTATTCCATTACACAATTAGAGATCGGCAAATTCGTCAATCGGTTCCATTCCGCGCGATTCCAGGAAATCGAGCATGCGACGCGGCGTAACGTTCAGGATCTTATCTTCCGGGAACCCTACATCGTTCAGTACCTTCAGGCACTCGGTAAAATCACCCAGCGTAAACGCGGTATGCGAATCGGAGCCCAGGGCCACCATGCCCCCGGCATCACGCACGGCCGCGGCCACTTCGCGACAGTTGGCTTCACTGCCCTTGCGCGAGTGTACAAATGAGGAGTTGTTAATTTCCAGCGCCACGCGATGTTTCGCTGCCGCCCGGGCAACGGCCTGAATATCAATCGGATACTTAGGATTACCCGGATGGCTGATAATATGTACGTTACCGCTGGCAATGGTCGCAATCATCGCCGCGGTGTTGGTTTCTTTATCCTGCGGCGCAAAGACCGGCTCATGGAAACCTGCCAGGATGAGGTCTAACGAGGTCAGCATCGGACCGGTGCAGTCGATTTCACCGTCGATATTTTTGATATTCGCTTCGATGCCGCGCAGTATCCCGATGCCGTCCACCAGACGTGGCCAGATACGCATATTCACAAAATGCCAGTAGTGCGGCGCATCCGCCATATCGGGGCCATGATCGGTAATCGCAAACAGCTTGATGCCTTTGATCTTAGCCTGGGCGATATAATCATGGAGGTTGCTATACGCGTGGGTACTGGCGACGGTGTGCATATGCAGGTCTACGGGATACATCTTTCTCTCCTCTGCTGTTTTTCCCAAGGATAGCAGTTATCGGTCGCTATTATTAGCAAAAACCCGGCTAACGCCGGGTTTGACTCAGTATCCTCGCTGTCTGTCGACCTGCCCGGTGACCGGGTTGCCCTTTTCCATTTCGCTAATGGTGTGGGTTATATAGGCCACCGCTTCCGCCGGACGGGTCACGGCTGCCACATGGGGCGTCATCGCCACGCGCGGGTGTGCCCAGAGCGGGCTTTCCGTCGGCAACGGCTCGCGGCTATAGACATCCAGCATCGCCCCTTTGAGCTTGCCGCTGTTCAGAGCGGCCAGTAGATCCGCCTCTACCAGATGCACGCCGCGCGCCAGGTTCATGACGTAGCTCTGGTCGGCAAGCTGATTCAGGAGCGCACCGTTTATGATCCCCACCGTTTCCGCCGTATTGGGCAGCAGGTTGATGAGCACGCGCGTGCCTTTCAGGAACGCAGGCAGCTCGTCTGCACCGGCAAAACTCTCGACGCCGGGGTAATCCTTGCGGGTGCGGCTCCAGCAGCGCAGCGGGAATCCCCACGGCGCAAGCGCTTCTGCCACTTTTGAGCCGAGCACGCCAGCGCCGAGGATCCCGATGGTAAACGCTTCGCGAGGATAATCCGGCAGAGGCTCCCAGCGTGACTGCTGCTTGAGCGCCTGGTAATCGTCAAAGCGGCGGAACCAGTGCAGCACCTGACTGACGGCGTACTCCTGCATCTGCTGCCCCATGCCGGTATCTTCCAGGCGAAACAGGGGAATATCCTCTGGCAGCATTTCAGGGTGCGCTTTCAGTTTGCTCAGAATCGAATCCACGCCGGCACCAAGGGCAAACACGGCCTTCAGCTTACGGCCCTGGAGCATGTCAACCGGAGGATGCCAGACCAGCGCATAGTCTGCATGTTCATTATCGCCGTGCTTCCACTCGCGAACGCGAGCGTCGGGCAGCGCAGCCGAAAGTGCGTTGATCCAGTAAGCGGTATCGAATGTAGGGTGATAGAAGATAATATCCATGGTCATTCCTGCCTTTTATTGCGCTGTTTTATTTTCATTTTCAACTGGATTGCCAGCATAACAAATTTATCGGCAAACCGCGTTGTTGATAAAAAAGGCGCTTTCAGCACATTTAGGAATCAGGTTGGCTGAAGTTTGTCTAAATGCGCTAATTTACTGAAAAAGTGGGTTGACGGCAGTTCGGCTTTTCCTTACATTAGCGCCCGTCCCGGCAACACCGGGATGACAATATGGTGAGGTGTCCGAGTGGCTGAAGGAGCACGCCTGGAAAGTGTGTATACGGCAACGTATCGGGGGTTCGAATCCCCCCCTCACCGCCATATTTAAGAAAGAGCTCGTACGCAAGTACGGGCTTTTTTTTCGCATATTGCATTGTGCATCATTCACGTCGGGTGGCGCTGCGCTTACCCGACCTACAAAACGTATTACTCTTCGACCATTCGCGCATATTCATCGGTGAGAAAATCCACCAGCGTTCTGACGGACGGCAATAGCCCCCGCCGTGATGGATAGACCGCATGGATCACCTCTCGTCGTGGCTCCCACGCGTCAAGTACCCGAACCAGCTCTCCTGACGCCAGCTGATCCTTCACCATCAGAATCGGCAACTGCACCACGCCCACGCCCGCCATCGCCGCCTCCCGCAGCGCCAGCATGTCGGTGGTGATAAAGCGCGGTGCGAAATGGATCTCCGCCTTTGCCCCTCCCGGCCCGCTGAGTTCCCACTTATGCACCTGCTTCCCGGCCCCCATGCTCAAACCGGGCCATTCGCTGAGTTCAGAAGGCATGGCCGGATTGCCCAGCCGTTCAATAAGCTGCGGTCCGGCGACCAGACAGTGCCCCCGGTCTGCCAGCACCCTTAACACCAGGTCGCTGTCATCAAACGGACGCGGGCGCACCCGGATCGCCACGTCTACGCCCTCGCCGACCAGGTCGACCCGCCGGTTGGTCGCTTCCAGCTGAAGATTGATCCCAGGATAACGCGCCATAAAACGCGCCAGCATAGGCCCAACATGCACGTGCAGCAGCGTTACCGGACAGGTGATCCTGACGACGCCGCGCGGTTCAGCCTGCAGCGCCGCCACGGCCTCCTCTGCCGCTTCGGCTTCTACCAGCATGGCCTTACAGTGCTGATAGAACGTCTGCCCGACCTCCGTCACCGTAAACTGCCGCGTGGTCCGCTGTATCAACCGAACGCCCAGCCGCTCCTCCAGCTGTGCAATCCTGCGGCTCAGCTTCGACTTAGGCTGGTCGAGCGCCCGGCCCGCCGCGGCAAACCCGCCATGATCCACTACCTTCACAAACCACACGAAATCATTGAGATCCTGCATACGCCCCCATTGTTCCATTTTAAGAACAGTGAATGTCATTTTCACTATCTACCGGGATATTAACTCTGAATATAAGCTAATTACATCAACGGAACATCAGGAGTTAATCATGAAAAACGTAACAGGCGTGTATACCGCTCCCCGCCAGCACTGGGTTGGCGATGGTTTCCCGGTACGTTCGATGTTTTCTTACCAGACGCACGGCGAACCGCTTAGCCCGTTCCTGCTGCTGGATTATGCAGGTCCGTACACCTTTCCGGCAGATGGGGCGAAACGTGGCGTAGGTGAACATCCTCACCGTGGATTTGAAACGGTCACCGTCGTCTATTCCGGCGAAGTAGAGCATCGTGATTCCACCGGCAGAGGCGGCGTTATTGGTCCCGGCGATGTGCAGTGGATGACGGCTGGCGCTGGCATTCTGCATGAAGAGTTTCACTCCAGCGCCTTCTCGCAAAAAGGGGGCGAGCTCAAAATGCTGCAGCTGTGGGTCAACCTGCCGGCAAAAGACAAGATGGCGACCCCCGGGTATCAGAGCATCACCAGCAGCGACATCCCGGTTGTGACGTTACCGGACAATAGCGGAACGCTGCGGGTTATCGCGGGTCGCTACAACGACGTAACAGGCCCGGCGCATACGTTCTCGCCGCTGAATGTCTGGGATGTTTTCCTGAGGCAGGGGCACCATCTAACACTCGCTCAGCCCGACGGCTGGAGCACCGCGCTGGTCATTCTTGAAGGTAACGTCACGGTGAACGGCACGGCCCAGGCGGGAGAAGCGCAGCTCGTGGTGCTGAGTCAGGAAGGCGACAAACTGCATCTGGAAGCCAGCAGCGATGCCAAAATTCTGCTGATGGCCGGGGAACCGCTTAATGAGCCAGTGGTGGGTTACGGCCCGTTTGTGATGAACAGTAAAACGGAAATCGCGGAAGCCATTCGTGATTTCAACTCCGGCCGCTTCGGCCAGATCTGAACGTAATAAAGGAGAGAAAAAATGTCTACCCCTGCTAATTTTAACGGCGCTCGTCCGGCCATTGACGTGAACGACGCGGTGATGCTGCTCATTGACCACCAGAGCGGTCTGTTCCAGACCGTCGGTGACATGCCCATGCCGGAACTGCGCGCCCGTGCGGCAGCGCTGGCGAAAATCGCCACCCTGGCGAAGATCCCGGTGATCACCACGGCGTCCGTTCCGCAAGGGCCGAATGGACCGCTCATCCCGGAGATCCATGCCAACGCGCCCCACGCGCAGTACATTGCGCGCAAAGGCGAGATTAACGCCTGGGATAACCCGGAATTTGTGGCGGCGGTAAACGCCACCGGGCGTAAAACGCTGATTATTGCGGGAACGATCACCAGCGTCTGCATGGCGTTCCCGTCAATCAGCGCCGTGGCGGATGGCTATAAAGTGTTTGCGGTGATTGATGCTTCGGGCACCTACAGCAAAATGGCGCAGGAGATCACCCTGGCGCGCGTGGTGCAGGCTGGCGTAGTGCCGATGGATACGGCGGCGGTAGCCTCTGAGATCCAGCGGACATGGAACCGGGAAGATGCTGCAGAATGGGCTGAAGTCTACACCCATATCTTCCCTGCCTATCAGTTACTGATCGAAAGCTACGGCAAGGCGCAGGAAGTGGTGAAAAACAGCGAAGTGCTCGATTCGCAGCGTTGATTACAGGCTTTGCGGTAAAAGCTGATTAAGGCTTAACCGAACGCGCATTAAAGCTGAAAATCTGCTTGACCGTTTTAGCGCAACTCCCTATAGTAGCGCCCCGTTGCCCCCCAAGCGGTCAGGCAGCAAAACAATATGGTGAGGTGTCCGAGTGGCTGAAGGAGCACGCCTGGAAAGTGTGTATACGGCAACGTATCGGGGGTTCGAATCCCCCCCTCACCGCCATATTTAAGAAAGAGCTCGTACGAAAGTACGGGCTTTTTTTTCGCATATTGCACGCCTTTGGGCGTTCGACAACGCTATTCCCCGCAGCATTTGCAGCACACCACGCAATCATATCCCATGATATTAGCTGCATTCACGGCGCTCTCAACGTCGAAATACACGCCCAGCTCGCGAGGTTGTACCGTCGTTGATAATTCCTCGCATTCAGCAACATGCAGTTCATGCTCACCGGTATCGAGAGTGGTTGTATTTAAATAGTATGTTTTCAGCATCGAAACCTCCTGAACATCAGCAGAATTATTAGTGCGTAACGTATTAAATTCAATGTAAAAAAAATCAATTAGCCTGTCGCCGGTTATATTTTTGAAATTCACATTCAAAAAAAGAATACAACAAGACGTAAATAAATATTAATGAGCAAGGGGAAAAATAGAATCCCATCACAAAATAAGATCATAGCACCGGTTATTTCTGGGATCATCCCGCAATACTGTTATAGTACAAAATAAATATTACATAACCGAGAGCAATATGCTATTACCTTCAGACGCTGCTTCCGAGCAGGAGAGCGCATTTAGATTCAGCATCGAAACCAAGCCCATAGAAGCCATTATTAGAATCCATAATGAACTAATATCCTATGGTCGGCCCTTCATTCTACCCGCGAACAAAAAGCTGTTACTCTCCAGTTCAAAAGATAACTTCTTCATTGTTCTGGTAGAAAAAGGCTGTTTTTCCTTCTGCCACCGACGTACCAACCTTCACATTGGAACATCGTTTGCACCTGCCATATTCGGCCTTATTGACGGATACAGTTACTTTCACAACGTAAAAGGAAGGCCGCAGCATTACATTCAGGCCGAAACCTTGTGTACCGGATGGCTTGTCCCCGTTGATATCTTTTTACAAAAATCTGATGAACTCAATCTCTGGCGCGATATCGCTAAAATTCTCGCGCAACGTCTTATGATTATGTGCTCCCGAGATACTGAGCTCACGGGTAATGATATATATTGCAAGATAAAAACGCTGTTAGCCGAAATATGGACCTACCCCGAAGAAATAAGGAAGCAAATCACCGTCGCATCATTTATTCACCACAGAACCCGGGCCTCAAAAAGCCGAATTTTGGGCATCCTTGCTGAACTCAAAAAAGGCGACTACATACAAATAGAATCCGGCATACTTATGTCACTGTCAAAATTACCGGAAGCCTTCTGAGTCAATTACATATATCACTGGAAACCATGACCGATTTTAATGCTTAAAACGGTCATCCTGCATAAATAATCGACTGGCTTCTCTCTTAAAACTGTCGCCGGTTTGCTTGTTTCCCAGAAAATAGTTAACCTCAATAAGATTATCGTACATGTCTGCATCCCCCCAGGTTTCCAACCATCGTGACGCTGCCGCGCTGAACTGCCGCAACGCTCTCACATCATTGTTATGCTTATAATCAATTATCAGCGCTTCAGCGTTGAGACGTCTTAACCTCTCGGTGCCTACGCCGGTTTCAGGCAGGGATAATACCTCATGATAGAAATCATCCGGTTGCGATTCAAACCTGGTCAGAATTAACTCATTTCGCAGCGAAATAATGACAATCATGGCCATGAAAAGCAAAAAAGCAGATAGGTAAATCGTACTGATATTCAGGCTCATCGCGCCACCGGCAGCAGCGTCCTTATCGTCATCCCGTCGGTCAATCAGGCTGAGCAGCAGTATAAAACTGAGCCAGTGTACCGCCGATTGATAAAACGGATATTCGACCTGGGTATGCAGCAGGAGCGGCAGGAGACAGATAAAAAATGCCAGTTTGTTTTTTTCGGTCGAACGAAACAGCAATCGCATACCCGCAAAGCAGACCACGAACAGGCCGGATAGCGCGACTATCCCCCCTTCTATCCACCAGTAAAGGAACTCGTTGTGAGGATAAGAGACGACAGAGGCGCCATTATCAATGGGCTGTGCCCTGTCGGCGATAAAGTGCGAAAAGCTCCAGATGTAGCTCCCGTATCCCCACCCCTTTAAGGGATGAAGGAGGATCATCCGCCATGTCTCATGCAGTATCATCAACCGCTGCAGGTTAGAGCCATCATGCTGGTGCAACGCCTCAAGCAGCGTTCCGTTCATCACCAGCACGCACCAGGTCACGCCGGTAACGGGAGCAAGTAAAAGCAAAAATCTCGTGGCAAGCGGTGTTTCTTGACGCCCGTAAAGCAACAGCATTCCCATAAAAACACAACAGCCGCTCAGCCATCCAATCCGCGACTGTAGGTTCGTCAGGGCGTAATAGATAATGACAATCCCTGAAAAGACAACTGCTTTTCGCATCAATTCGCGCTGCCGGGACCTGCAGATAAAGAAAGACGATCCCAGGATAAAAAGCAGGCTCCCCCCGCCCACGGCAAGAAACGAAGCCGTGACGTTACGCTGCTGGAAAACCCCTACGTTCGTTGGAACAACCTGCAATACCCGCTGTTCAAAATCAGGCAGAAGCGCAGGATAAGAGAGTCCGGCCAGGCCGTAGAGGGCCTGAATCACGGCCGCCAGCGCAATCATGTAGAGTAGCCATTTGATCTGCACATCGCCAAAACGACAGTTTATGAGCATCGCGTAGAGCAATACCCCGGCCCACAGCCCACCAAACTGCGCAAGGGAGTCGAAGATCCAGTCGCGATGGGAACTCCATGCCAGCGGTAACGTCATTAAGGAGGCCGCAAGGATAATGCACTTCAGCGTCGAGCTGAGGTAAACCGGTTTTCGGAGAAAAAACAGGAATCCGATGGCCGTCATCAGCAGCATCAGGCTCCAGACTAGCAGCGACTCGGGCAGATCGGCCCCGCTTCCGCCGTTGTTGGGTAAAATGACATGCATTGCCAGAAGGTAGATCCCTCCCAGCGCGGTGACGACAAAGTTGGGTAAGACTTTGGGATGTAGGCTCATTATCGACCGGACCGGATTATTTGACATGGCTCAGCCGGGCAGGCATTACCCGGCCATAATCATTAATGCTCTGCCACCGTACCGCACTCAACGCGTCACTCTGATAACCCGCGATTTCACGAGAGGAAAAGGGCGACAGCATTCCGGCCCGTTCGATGCTGTGGCCATCGACCCGCAAATTAAAGAGCGTGACATAATAAGGCGTCGGGTTTGCTGCACGTAAATGGTTGCCTTGCTTTGACCAGGAGACTCTTTTATAAGCATCCTCTTCTTTGCCTTGTAATCCCGAGGGGCGATAAAATAATTTCATCCGGCTGCGAATGGCGACCTGTAGCGTGTTTTCGGGCTGTTTTCCCTGCGTTCCTGGAATGCTCGCCACGCTGAGCCAGAACAAACTTTCCCGATCGTCTGGAAGATCCCCGCCCGTTCGCAGGATACGGATTAGGTTGCTACGCCCGTGGCTGAGCGTAAACAGTGGCGGAGTGATAATAAAAGGCACCTTATCTGATGCGATTCCATTCTCATCAAGCACTTTTGACATCACCAGGAAACGCGTCTGCGACGTATTTTTCACCTCAAAGGTAATGCTCGATTTCTTTTGATCGAAAATAAAGCGCGTTCCGCCGATGACAACGCCAGCATGCGCGGCCATGGAGGTTAATATTAACCCTACCCCAGCCAGGACATATTTTTTAAACATTACTCACTCTCGTTTTACTGCCAGGTTAACGTAAATACCGTTGTTGCCGTCGCTTTACCACTTGTGACGCGATCTGTCGTTGCAATGTAGCGAGCGTAAAAAATATATTTATTATCCACCAGCGTAGGATTAATTGGATAATCTGGCGTTGGCTGGTTTAACGGCAGCCTGTCATGGTTTTCATTCTGGATTTCAATACCAATGCCTTTAGCGCGATTAAGCAGATCCAGCGCAAGCAGCGAATTATCATGCATGTCTCCTTCCCCGATAAAGGTAAAGCTCACCCCGGATGCCGCCGCCCCACATTTTTGCAGGTCAACCGTAAAAGAAACCGGCGATGACCCCGTCCCCTTTGCCGTAAAGGCTTTGGAGGCAATATCCCCTAAAGGAACGGATAATGACAACGAACTCAGCGCGACCGTGCAGGTATTGTCCTTGATAGCCCCGCTCACATTAATGCTGCCATCATGTGCAGAAGTCACGGCACAATACAGAAGCGGGACCGCAGCAAGCCATATAAATCTGGTCATCATTGATAGCTCAAATCAAAATACATAACAGAAGAGGCATTACCTGCGGTTACCGGGATTTTTGTCGCCATGTAACTCAGGTAAAAATCAAGCTCGTTATTGCCCGCCGCTATCGCGTATTGTTTGCTGAGGGTATTAATGGCCAGCTGAGCCGAATCTTTATCGAGGATCTCAATCCCTACTCCGCTGGCCATTCCGCCACCGCCGCTGGTATCGCTCAGAGCCAATAACGCGGTGTTCGTACTGTCGCTATCACCCGTAAACGTAATTGTCGCCCCCTCTATGCCGGTGGTGCAGTTTGACAAATTGATACTCAATTTTTTCTTTCCCTGAACATCGCCTACCGCGCTAAAGCCGCTGGACGAAAAATCCCCCATATCGACAGGCAGAGACTGGCTGCTGCTGTCAACATCGCAGCTGCTGGCGTAAATTGACCCGGTGATATTAACCGTGCCGTCATGGGCAATCCCCACGTCAGGAAGAATGCTAAGCAAACCAACAATCATCCAGGCATAGTGTATTTTCATCATCGCGCTCACTGATATACCAGGTCAAAATACATAATCGATGAGGCATTTCCCGGGCTAACCGGTATTTGGGTGGCCTTGTAACGCAGATAGAACGTCAGCGCATTATCGCCCGCGGTTAAGGGAATTTCGTCACTGAGCGAATTTAACGCCACAGGCTTTTTATTGGGATCCAGAATTTCGATACCCACCCCGGACGCCATCCCCCCGGCGCCAGAGGTGTCGGACAGCGCCAGCAAATCCGCATTGTCGGCATCCGCCGTGCCAGAAAATGTCACCGCAGCGCCGGAAATGTCGCTACTACAGTTGGTTAATGTTATCGGTAAGTCCTTTTCAGCAGAGGTATCATTTACCGATTTAAACGTAGCGCTGCTGAAATCGCCAACGGGAACGGATTGTGATGTACTGCTTACATCACACCCGCTTGCAACAACGGTTCCACTGACGTCAATTTCAACACCATTACCCGATGAACAGGCAGTGCCGCTTATGAGCATATATAATCCCCCCGCAACTATTCTCAAAAGAGTTCGATAATTCATCCAGAACGCCTTTTAATAAAAATCCACAACAACGTAAGCCTGAGAATGGAATACCCCAGGCGTGGGTTCTTTACCTGTCGTACTGACCGGATAAACCATAAAGGAGACGGTTGCCTCATCATTATTTAGCTGGAACGGAAGCGTACCCGTATTCGGGGTGATGACATTTCCCTGAGTATCAGCAAACTGGACGCCTATATCAGCGTTGTCGCTGGCAACAGCGGTGGGCTCATTCGCATCAGCCGTTGCCTGAAAACGAAAGCTTAAATTAGCCGTTGCAGACACGCCGCCAGAACATTTAACGGGCACTGATTTGGTCACAGGGTTTACGCCCGCAGCGATTTGCCCCTTGTTGATAAATGCGCTGCTGTTAATATTGCCAAAATCTACGGATATAACCTGATCGCTGTTCACCGTGCAGGTTTGAGGCACGGTAATTACACCGCTAAATGACAATGCGTAGACTGGCTCCGTCAGGGGCGTCGTATTGTCGCGCGTAACATATACGTCATCCATAAGCGTTTGCGGAATAGTTAACGAACCAATGAACGGCTGAATAACTTTTAATTGAAGAGTCACGTCGCTGTCATCGACAGGAAAATTACGCCCCTTGGATACGTTTGAATCCACCCCCATGTGAACGTAGTTTACCGGCGGATAGATATCGCCCGCGGTACTGTCGACCACTTTCACCGCCCCGTCTAAATAGGGGTTCAGCTTAACGTACTGCCAGCTGCCATCTTTTTCATCGACGGGAAATCGTGTGACATAAGATCGGTAGGTTGAATTATCATCATTCGAGCTGTCCTTCGGACATACGGCCTCGACCCCGACTCCGCCCGACAGCACCAGCTGAACCGTCTTTCCGGCGACGTTTTGATCGCTGGTCAACGTTGACGTGAAATCAAAGTTTTCAATCCCCGCCGTTCCCGTACTGTTGGTACAGGTCGTCAACGAGGAGTCGGCATAACTGCATCCAGAAAAAAGCAGCGTAAATAAGACGATGCCAACGGCGTTGTTTATCGGTAAATTCATTTTGTCACCCGTGAGGTTATTTTCTTAGCTACAGGTAAGGTTCATTTTTATAATTGAATGTGGATCGGTATCCTGTAGCCGATACGGTGCCGCACAATGCTGATCGGCATCCTTGCCCCATTGAACGCGTAATTGGCCTTCTGGCGATAATCCTGACAAATAGGCTTGTCCGTCATCACCGACCAGACTCTCTTCATTGCTTTTATTAAGAGAAACCGTCGCCCCAAACGGCACGGGCTTACCGTTATGGAATAAGGTCATTAGCGAGCGCAGACCGACATGGGCATCGAATTTCGCGCGAACCATTGCCCCCTGCGTGGGGACAACATTGGTGACCGCATCTTCAATATCGACATCCTCTCCCAAAGAGTTGGTATTTAATGCCACGCGGTTTTCTCGATAGGTGGTGGCATAGGGAATAACCGCGTAGCCGCGCCAGTCCGTTTTAATTCCGGTGCTGTTCTCCAGCGCTACGCCCGCCGCTCCCGGCGCCTCCACCAGAATATTGGTGTCCCCTAGCGGCTGGCTGAGGGTGACGCCATCACCGTGTACGACAATGCCTCCGCTCAGGCCATAGTTCGTCTGATGGTATCCGTCACTGTAGTTATACCCGGCTTTTACATTGCCGTAGGTTCCCTGATAATTCAGGCTGGTATTACCGCTGTCGCCCACTCCATGATTGCCGTAACTTTCCTGAACGTTGTAACTCAAATTATTATCGTCAAGCAGGGTGCCATTTAAGCCGGTGGTTTGTGACGTTTGTCCGTGGCGATCGTTGTTCATGCTGTACGACGCATTCATCGTATTGGCGGCATGATAAATATCCGAATTATCATGGCCTGCCAGCCACTGGCCAACGGGCAGAGAAACGGTAAAGGCGAGCGTTTCATCCGCCTCATCTTCACCGGGAGAACGGTCGTAATTCCACGTCAGGCTGTAGGAAATATCGTGCCAGTTTCCGTTGTAACCAATTTGCAGCAGCTTATCCGTTTCGTCCGTATGCCAGTAGCTTTGCTCTGACGCGGTAATGAATAGCGAATTTTTGTCTCCCAGCGTCTGCGAGACGTTGGCCTGTATTTTGCCCTTCTTCGTATAGTAGAGATTATAAAAGTCGCTCCAGACAGGCTCATCCGGCTTCCCGTCATGGTCGTCGTCCTTCGAGCGATCGTCGCCAATATAGCCGTCCATATGCTTATACGTCGTTTCATCCAGGGTATAAAACCCCTGTGTGGAATAGCGGTAGCCCAGCAGCTGGAAGTTGGTGCCGAGTTCATTCAGGGCCTTGGCATACAAAAAGCGAACGGATTGACCATCGTGCTGGCTGCCGTCCACCAGCGTGCTGTTTGCCTGGGTAACATCCAGGGATATCGCACCGAAGTCCCCCATATTCAGCCCCATGCCGACGGCAAATGCATGATAGGCATCGGAAACCTGCGTGCCGCCATAGGCGGTCATGCCGTGCGCCAGCCCCCGGATCAGCGTCGCTTGTCCGAAACCGACGTCATCCTGCTGATCGTTGCTGCTGCGATACCGGCCTACCGTCGCCGCATATTTCAACCGTCCTTCACGCTGCAGCAGAGGAACGGCGGAATAAGGCACGACGTAGGTATTTTCGCTGCCGTCAGTTTCCTTCACCACAACCTGCAGATCGCCGCTGGATGACGTCGGGTACAGATCGCTAATAACAAATGCGCCCGGCGATACATAGGTTTGATAGATGACGTAGCCGTTCTGCTTAATGGTGACTTTTGCATTACTTTTCGCAATTCCACGCACCGTCGGCGCAAACCCCTTCAGGCTATCGGGCAGCATATTGTCATCGGAGGCGATCTGTACGCCCCGAAAGCTTAGAGAATCAAAAACGTCGGCTGGGGTATAACTCTCCCCTGCCGTCAGCTCCGCCCTGAGCGGGGCAATCGTCCTTTCGGCGTAGGTGCTAATATGCTCCCATTCGCTCTGCGAACTCCCCTCACCGCGGGTGTAGTTCCACGTCGAATAGTCGCGCAGGCGCCAGGCGCCCAGGTTCAGACCACTTTGCAAATTCAGGTAATAACTGTCTTCATGCGTTTCACCGCCGCTGTTGCTGCCGGAGAAATCGTAGCTGGTCATCAGGGCATTCACCCCCTGATCCCACTGCTCAGGGGGAATATAGCCCCTGGCGCTTTGTTGCAGACCCGCCTGAGGAATACTGAGGTTCAGCTGCTGATGTTCAAAATCAAACTCAGTGCCAGACTCCGGTATCGCCTGAAAGGGAACGCACTGCTCAGGGGCAAGCTTAGCCAGCGCGGGGAAGGCTTTAGCATTCAGCCCCATCGCTTCCATGCGCGCAAGCGTGAAGCACGGCGCTAAGCCGGAATCGTCCTTGCTATTCTTCGCGGCCTTAAAATTGACGTCCTCCGTCGACACAAAGCGGTTATTCAGATAAATATCGACCCTGTATTTTCCCGGTATCTGCCCGTTGTTATTTTCGAAGCGGGATAGATCCGCTACCGCAGAGGCATCGCCTGACAAAAACGCGGGGTTAAAGTAATTTTCTGCATGACCGCTGAAGGGTGAAAAACCCATCACTGTCGGCAAAATAATTGTGAATATTTTGTGCGGGTTATTCGCTATCACCCTGTTTACTGCCAGGGCAATATTTTTAATTCGAATAGTCATTACGCTGCCGACACCTTATCAATATCAATCCATTACGGCATTCTGTGATGGCGTATCCGCTCCGTAGTCACTCACCGTCTGGAACATAATTTTCCCCTGCGCGCCTTTCGGTAACGCGACATGGGCTTGATCCATTGGAGGAACCATAACTGCAGGCAGATCGGTGCTCCCCTCATGGAGCTTCACCAGAGTGATAAAATAAGGCGTCGGATTTTTAACGATCAGCGTATTACCATTTTGGTGGAACCGCAGCTGGGCTGGCGCATCAACGGACTGCATGGATAAATTCTTCGGGCGGACGAATAATTTAATTCTGTTTAATACCGCGATCTGCAGCGTATTTTTATTCTGAATATCTTTGCTGGCCGCAGGGATGGCTTTGACATTCATCCAGTACAGGCTCTCCCTGTCTTTTGGCAGAGTATTATCACCGGCATAGATAATTCTTAGGGTATTCTCTTTTTCAGGCTTAATAACGAAAAGCGGTGGCGTGACCACAAAGTCGTTGCTTTTCTGCCCGGCTGCATTCTCTACCCACGACTGGATGAGAAATACAGAAGCACGATCGGTGTTATTGACCGGCAAAGAAATCTGATTGCTGCCCTGAGGATAGATAACGCGCGTTGCGCCAAGCGCAATACCACCATAGCCGGCGGCCTGGGCTGCAGAAGAAAATAATCCCAGCCCGGCAAGGGCCATGGCTCCGCATAATGAGCCCATACGGGTAAGAGTAAACATGATTTGCCTTATTAAAATTGTGCCACCAGAACAACCGGCAGCGGCGAGCATCGCCATGCTGAACGCTATGCTTTTCAGTTTCATCTCTGCCCCCGTTAAGCGCACCTTCCCTGGCACAGCGTTATCCTGATAACTTACTGATAGGTCACGTTGAAGGTTGCGGTTGCGTCAACTGTCCCGGCCGTTGGCGCAGTATCCGAGGTGGTAATATAGTCGGCGGTAAAATTGAGGTTGTTCGTGCCATCAATCAGCGTTGTCGCTTTGGACTCCTGGCCTAACGGTAATGCGCTGCCATCAGCATCATAGATCTGGATACCGATACCCTGCGCGCCACCCGCCCCGGCAGTGTTATCCAGCGCGCCCGGAAGACCCTGCGGTTCAGTCCCGTTAAAAGTTACTGCAGCCTGAGAGCTTACGGTGCTGTCACAGTCGGCCAGAGTAATCGAAAATGCCTTTTTCTGACCCGCAGCCACACCCGCACCAGGGGTAGTACCAAATGCGGCAAGGCGCACCTGATCCAGTGGAACTTCTTTATTCACTGAATCCTGCGACACGGCGCATGCTGCATCCACGACAGAGCCCGTAAAATGAACAGATCCGCCAGAAACCGTCGTGCCCGTTGCACCGCTAGGGAGAGCGGCCATCGCAGAGCCTCCAGCCATCATTAATGCCAGCGTTAACCCCTTAACTGCGAACTTATTCATTACTCGTACCTTTATATTAGAAATTTAATATCATCCCTGCTCCGCCTATAAACAAAATATACATTTGTATCTACCTCGACTTATCGAAATAAATCATCCCTGTCAGGCTGCGGCAATTATCCAAAATACGAATGGTGGGCGATAGCTAAATATTATTCCAACATTAGATACTTGAAACAGGAACACAAACGTGTTAACCAGCAAATTATTTAATAACGCAATGTTTTTACGACTATTTTTACTTTAACGATATTTGTGAAAATGAAACAAAAATTCATTCAATGTTAAAAATTATTAATTCTGAACATGATAACAGCAACTAATAAACCACGTGAATACAGTTTTGAGACATTAATGCTTTTTCGATTCCGACTCTTCTAAAAATAATAAAAAGCGCGGGGGTATTCCGCCGTGCTTGTCACAAGATTTAAACCCTGTAAATAACAAAGCCCGGTTTCCCGGGCCTTGAACACCACAGCAAACTCAGTAGTACGCCTGCAGCGTGCGCTGACAGAGCGCCGAACGCACGCAGTCCTCTTTGGTGAAGCGGACCACCCCGATCATTTCATCTTCCTCAAAACGTGACATGGCGTCGCTGAGTCCGGATTTCACGCCGGACGGCAGGTCGCACTGGGTAATATCGCCGTTAACGATGACCGTCACGTTCTCCCCGAGGCGCGTCAAAAACATCTTCATTTGCGCAGCGGTCACGTTCTGAGCCTCGTCAAGAATGACGACCGCATTTTCAAATGTACGTCCGCGCATATAGGCGAACGGCGCGATTTCCACCTTGCCAATCTCTGGCCGCAGGCAGTACTGCATAAAGGATGCACCCAGTCGCTTCACCAGCACGTCATAAACGGGCCTGAAGTACGGGGCAAACTTCTCCGAAATATCTCCGGGCAAGAAGCCAAGATCTTCATCAGCTTGCAGTACCGGACGGGTGACGATAATTCTCTCCACGTCCTTATGGATCAATGCTTCCGCCGCTTTGGCTGCACTGATCCAGGTTTTCCCGCATCCGGCTTCACCGGTTGCAAAGATGAGCTGTTTACTCTCGATAGCATTCAGGTAGTGCGCCTGAGCCTCATTGCGCGCCACAATTGGAGAATTATCACGGCTGTCTCGGGCCATGCCAATTGCTTCTACGCCACTCATCTGCACAAGCGAGGTGACCGATTCTTCTTCACGCTGTTTATGGCTACGTGAATCCCGTCTCAGCACACGTTTTGCTTCGCGACGAGCTTTGATCACTGCTTTTTGTCTTCCCATGGATAGCACCTTGAGTTGTTGGTATTCATCACACGCGCCGGCTTCGGCACGATTATGCGCACGAACATCAGAGGGTTGGCTTCCTTGTAAGCCATTGCTTGCTTTATCGGATGACGATACGGAACAGCTACGCGCACCGTTCTGCACGTCGGTCGAATCAGATTCTTGAGGAAGGGGGGAGAATTTAGTGGTGAGGAAATCGCTGCCGGAGTCTGGGCCTCCGCGCCGGGTGCTGCGGTTTTTGTGTTTACCTTGTCCAGTACAGGACGCAACCATTCGCGATCTCCATAGTGACGAGCATCACTGCCGGGAACTACCGCTGTCTTATCTTAAGTACATCAGGGTTTATCATAAATGCAACATTTATTTTACCTGGATGCAACTTTTCAGACTGCACCTGCAGTGAATTCAGTCTTATATAGAAATATTACAGAAATATAACAACAGGATAGTCATATGAAAAAATAATGTCCCCGCGAACGGTCGCAGGGACGATTATCAGGCTTCGATCAGCCCCTGAGCGAGGTACGCGTTCCGATCGCGCGGGCCCGGCAGGGCGAAGAAGTAGCCGCCGCCGATGGGCTTAATGTACTCTTCCAGCGCTTCGCCGTTGAGCCGCTTCTGCACGGTCAGGAAGCCCTTCTCCAGATCGTGCTGATAGCAGACAAACAGCAGCCCCATATCAAGCTGGCCGGAGTTGGTCACGCCCAGCGAATAGCTGTAGCCACGACGCATCATCAGGCTCGACTGCGTCTCTTTGGTGCGCGGGTTGGCAAGGCGAATGTGGCTGTCGAGCGCGATGGTGTTCCCGTCAGGATCGTTCGCGTAGTCCGGCACATCGTGCTCGTGCTTCATGCCCAGCGGTGCCCCGCTCTGCTTGTCGCGGCCGAATATGGTCTGCTGCTCTTTCAGCGGCGTGCGGTCCCAGAACTCGACGTGGAACTGAATAATCCGTACCGCCTGGTAGCTGCCGCCTACCGCCCATGCCGGTTCGCCCTGGTTCGCCGTCACCCACACCACGTCTTTCATCAGGGCCGCGTCGCTGCTGTCCGGGTTGGCCGTGCCGTCCTTAAAGCCCAGCAGGTTAACTGGCGTCTCTTTCCCTTTGCTGCGGGCCGCGTGGTCAGAGATAAACCCTTCCCGCTTCCAGCGCACGCTGAGCAGATCCGGCGTGTGCTTGATGATATCGCGCAGGGCGTGGATCACCGTGTCCTGCGTGTTGGCGCATATCTGCAGGAGCAGATCGCCGTGACACAGCGCCGCGTCCAGAGAATCATTCGGGAAGCGCGTCATTTTTTGCAGCGCTTTCGGCTTGTGCTGTGCCAGGCCGTAGCGCGCGTCAAACAGCGATTCTCCGAGTGAGACGGTAATGGTCAGATTATCCGGCGCGATAAACGCGCCCAGGATACCGGAATCCATCGGCGGCAGGCGCGGGTTCGGCGTATCCGGCGCCGGGCCGCCCGCCGTCAGAAACGCAATACGCGCCGTCAGCAGGCGGAAGAGGCGCTCCAGATCGGCCTTATCGCTCGCGAGCGAATCAAACGCCACCAGCATCATAGCGGCCTGCTGCGGGGTCAGAATGCCCGACTGGTGCTCGCCATAAAACGGCTGCGTCTCCATGCGGGCATCCGGCGACAACGTGCCGGGCGCGCTCTGCGGCTTAGCCGCATGCGCCACCGGACAGCCACCGGCCAGGGCAAGCGCGCCCCCCAGCGCCCCTACCCCTTTTAACAAACGACGTCGGGATGGTTCCGCCACGTCGTGCTCGTCATGCTTGTTCATTGTGCTTAGTCCAGACCCAGAACGCCGCGCAGCTGAGCCAGATCTTCCGCCAGCGTGGTAATCGGCCCTTTCAGCGCGTTACGGTCGGCATCGGTCAGCTTGTCGTAGGTTTCGAAGCCGTCTTTGGTGCGGTACTTCGCCAGAATGGTGTCAACTTTCTTGAAGTTGGCATCGACTTTCGCCAGCAGTTCACCGTTCTCTTTTTGCAGCTGAGGGCGCAGCAGGTCGACAATTTTCTGCGCGCCGTCGACGTTGGCCTGGAAATCCCACAGGTCGGTGTGGCTGTAGCGATCTTCTTCACCGCTGATTTTGCTCGCGGCCACTTCTTCAATCAGGCCTGCCGCGCCGCCCACCACTTTTGACGGCGGGAACGCCAGCTCGCTGATGCGCTTCTGCAGCTCCAGCACGTCGCCGTTCAGCTGCTCGGCGTACTTCTCCATCCCTTTGGTGGAGTTGTCGCCAAACAGGGCTTTTTCAAGACGGTGGAAGCCGGTGAATTTCGGATCGGCGGCCTTCTGCTCGTAATCGTCCTCACGGGCGTCGATGCTGCCATCAAGGTCAGAGAACAGCTCGGCAATCGGCTCGATGCGCTCGTAGTGCTGACGGGTTGGCGCGTACAGGGATTTCGCCTTTTCGAGATCTCCCGCTTTCACCGCGTCGGTAAAGGCTTTGGTGCCCGCGACCAGGTCCGCCGTCTCTTTGGTGACGTAGGCTTTATAGGCGGTGATGGCCTCGCCCAGGCTGAGCAGCGCTTCGCCCTTCGCGGCATCCTTCGTGGCTTCGCCTTTCACAATCAGCTTGCCTTTCGGGTTGGTCAGCAGGCCGCAGGTCATCTCATATTCACCCGGCTGCAGGTTGGCGGTCATCTTCTGGCTGAAGCCGGGGGCGATGTTTTCACGCTCTTCCACCACCATCACGCCTTTGAGGATTTCCCACTCCAGCGCCTTCTGGCTGTGGTTCTGGATAATGAACTGGGTTTTACCGCTGTTAACCGTGAGGGTCATCGGTTCACACTGTTTATCATTGACGGTGACTTTCACCTGAGGAACATCGGCTGCCTGAGCGGCGAAGGCAGATGCAATCAGCGCTGCCACGCCAGCCTGTAACGCACTACGACGGAATTGAATTGTCATGACCCTTCCCTTTAAAAGTATGTTGTAACTACAATGAGCACTTCAGGGCGCAGTACGCGACGGCTGAGCGCTGGGGCGCGATGGCATAAAGAACAGCACCAGCGCCGGAATCAGATAAATAAAGTACATCGCCACTTCGCTAACGCTCGGCGTTTCCTGATAGCCGAAGATACCTTCGAGCAGGGTGCCGGTCAGTGAATGGGTGGTGAGAACGTTGCTGAGATCGAACGCCACGTCCTGGAAGTGGTTCCACAGGCCCGCTTCATGGAAGGCGCGGATTGCGCCCGCCGCCAGCCCGGCCGCCACCAGCAGAATGAACAGGCTGGTCCACTTGAAGAACGCCCCGAGGTTAAGACGAATGCCGCCCCAGTAGAGGAGGAAGCCCAGAACAACGGCAGTTGCCAGCCCCAGCATTGCGCCGATTGGCGGCCAGATGCCCACGTCCTGCTGGAACGCGGCCAGCAGGAAGAAGACCGATTCCAGCCCCTCGCGCGCCACGGCAAAAAACACCATCAGGATCAGCGCCCAGCCGTGGTTATTGCCTTTCTGCAGGGCATTATCGACCGCCTGCTCCAGCTGCACCTTCACGTTGCGGGAGACTTTGCGCATCCAGAACACCATCCAGGTGAGTATCACCACCGCAATCACGGCGACGATGCCCTCAAACAGCTCTTGCTCCTTCTGCGGGAATTCGCCGGTAGTTTCATTGATGAGGATACCCAGGCCCAGGCAGAGCGCCGCGGCAAGGAACACCCCAATCCACATCACCCCAATCCAGCGCCCGCGCTGGGTTCGCTTCAGATAGCTGGCAATAAGGCTGACAATCAGGGCCGCTTCGAGGCCTTCACGTAACATAATGAGAAATGGAACAAACATGCCGACACCTTAAATGTTTAACGCGGTCAAGTGATGCAAAGAAAGGTAAATTCTTGTGATAGTGATTATCATTACGGCAGTAAGAAAAACAAGCGAAATGTGTGGTGTTTTAATGACGAGATGTAAACGCATCGCGAGGTAATAGTTGCGATCGTAACCGTTAAGTTTATAAGTTATAACGAAAATGCCCGTTTACGGTTAAGCGGCGCTGTGGCTAAATATCCGCCTCGAAAACCAACCGAAAATAAACCATGTTCAAGATTGTCCATTTCCTGCTGGCGCTGGTGATCATCCTCGCGCTCGCCTGGCTGGTGAGTTTCGACCGCCGAAAAATTCGCATTCGCTTTATTCTCCAGCTGATTGTTATTGAAATTGCGCTGGCGTTCTTTTTCCTGCACGCCGAAAGCGGCCTGTTCATTATTAAATATGTTTCCGGCTTCTTTGAGTCGCTGCTTAAATTTGCCGCCGAAGGGACCAATTTTGTCTTTGGCGGAATGGGTGAAAAAGGGCTGGCGTTCATTTTCCTTGGCGTACTGTGTCCGATTATTTTTATTTCCGCACTGATCGGTATTCTTCAGCACTGGCGAATTTTGCCGATCTTTATTCGGGTAATTGGCACGCTGCTGTCAAAACTGAACGGCATGGGCAAGCTGGAATCCTTCAATGCGGTAAGCTCGCTGATCCTCGGCCAGTCGGAAAACTTCATTGCCTACAAGGGCGTGCTGGGGGATCTCTCCTCGCGCCGTCTGTTCACCATGGCCGCTACGGCGATGTCGACCGTCTCCCTGTCGATTGTCGGTGCCTATATGACCATGCTTGACGCCAAATTTGTCGTGGCGGCGCTGATCCTGAACATGTTCAGCACCTTTATTATTCTCTCCGTCATTAACCCTGTGCGCCCGGAGGCGGAGCCGGATATCAAGCTGGAAAAACTGCACGAGTCCCAGAGCTTCTTTGAAATGCTGGGCGAGTATATTCTGGCCGGCTTCAAGGTGGCGATGATTATTCTGGCAATGCTGATCGGCTTTATCGCCCTTATTAGCGCCGTGAACGCCCTTTTCTCCAGCCTGTTCGGCATGAGCTTCCAGCAGATTTTGGGCTATGTGTTTTATCCACTGGCGTGGCTGGTGGGTATTCCGCTGAGCGATGCCCTGAACGCGGGCAGCATTATGGCGACCAAGCTGGTGGCGAATGAATTTGTGGCGATGATCGAGCTGCAAAAAATTGCCCATCAGATGTCACCGCGCGGGCTGGGGATTTTATCCATCTTCCTGGTGTCGTTCGCTAACTTTGCCTCCATCGGCATTGTGGCCGGGGCGATTAAGGGCCTGAACGAACAGCAGGGCAACGTGGTGTCGCGGTTTGGCCTGCGTCTGGTGTACGGCGCGACGCTGGTGAGCCTACTGTCGGCGAGCTTTGCGGGGTTGGTGTTGTAAGTTTTGTGCCGTTTGTGCCCGGCGGCGCTTCGCTTGCACGGGCCTACGATACAATAACGGCGGGTTATCCCGCCGTTTTTATTAAAACTGCACGCACACTGGCTGGTCGACCCGCATCACCGACTCCTGCGCGAAGCGTGACTTATAGATCCCGCGCAACGCTTCGATGTTCTTCTCGCTCTGGGCATCTTTACCGTGGATCAGCATCAGCGCTTTGCTGGGTTCGCGCGCCACTTTCCCGTCGTTCCCCAGCCACTGCCCGCGCGCGTCAAACACCGTTAAGCCATCGCGGAAGCGCGGCGTCACGTCCTGGTCAACAAACTGCTGCCATTCGTTGCCTGTGATTTGTGCCCCGGCCGGACGATTTAATCCGAAATAGAGCGTGGTCTGCTGCATCTGGTTATCTGCCCTGCAGGTCTCTACCGCCGCGTGCTGTGATGGCGCGTTGCAGCCAGCCAGCATCAATAGTGCCGCCGCCATCAACCCTGTTTTGATTGTCATGCTTCGCTATCCTCATTGTTATAAGTGCAGCGATATCAACGTAATTCTGGAAAATTTGCAAGAAAAAGCCGGGTGGCGCTAACGCTTACCCGGCCTACGGTGTTACGTGAGAAAATTATTCCGGCTGCAGCTTAGACGGAGGCGCGGAGTGGTAATGCGCGTCCGCTTCCGCAAAGCGTTTCTGCATGGAGGCAGAAGGCGCTTTGCCCAGCAGGCTGAACACCACGATACCGATGCTGCCGAAGATGAAGCCCGGGATGATTTCGTACAGGCCCAGCCACGCGAACTGCTTCCAGACGATGACGGTCACCGCACCGATGATCATGCCCGCCAGCGCGCCGTTGCGGGTCATACGTGACCACATGACGGAGAACAGAACGACCGGACCAAATGCCGCACCAAAGCCCGCCCACGCGTAGCTAACCAGGCCCAGCACGCGGTTTTCCGGGTTGGCCGCCAGCGCGATGGCAATCAGCGCCACCACCAGCACCATAAAGCGCCCTACCCATACCAGCTCTTTCTGGCTCGCGTCTTTACGCAGGAAGGCTTTGTAGAGGTCTTCGGTGATCGCACTGGAGCAAACCAGCAGCTGGCAGCTCAGGGTGGACATGACCGCCGCCAGGATCGCGGAGAGCAGGATACCGGCAATCCACGGGTTGAACAGGATCTGCGCCAGCTCGATGAACACGCGCTCGGCGTTCTGGTTCACCGCGCCCGCCTGCGCCGGGTTGTTGTTGAAGTAGGCGATGCCGAAGAAGCCGACCGCACACGCGCCCGCCAGGCACAGGATCATCCACGTCATGCTGATGCGACGGGCGTGAACGATGGTGTGGTGAGAATCTGCCGCCATAAAGCGCGCCAGAATGTGCGGCTGGCCGAAGTAGCCCAGCCCCCAGCCCATCAGGGAGACGATGGCAACGAAGTTCAGCCCCTTCAGCATGTCGACGTTTTCAATGCTCTTCTGCTTGATCACTTCCAGCGAATCGCCAAAGCCGCCGACGGTGAAAATCACAATCACCGGCGTCAGGATCAGGGCGAAAATCATCAGGCTCGCCTGCACGGTGTCGGTCCAGCTTACGGCCAGGAAACCGCCCACGAAGGTATACAGAATGGTTGCCGCCGCACCGGCCCACAGCGCCGTTTCATAGCTCATGCCGAAGGTGCTTTCGAACAGGCGCGCCCCCGCCACGATGCCGGAGGCACAGTAGATGGTGAAGAACAGAAGAATAACGACCGCAGAGATAATGCGCAGAACGCGGCTGTTATCTTCGAAGCGACCGGTGAAGTAGTCCGGCAGCGTCAGGGCGTTGTTGTTGGCTTCGGTGTGCACGCGCAGACGGCCTGCCACCAGCTTCCAGTTGACCCACGCGCCCACGGTCAGGCCGATGGCAATCCAGCTTTCGGAAATACCAGAGATGAAAATCGCGCCCGGCAGCCCCATCAGCAGCCAGCCGCTCATGTCGGATGCGCCCGCAGAGAGTGCCGTCACCATTGGGCCCAGGCTGCGGCCGCCCAGGATGTAGTCGTCAAAGTTCTTCGTTGAACGCCATGCCAAAAACCCTATCAGGATCATGCCAAATATATAAACGAGAAATGTCACCAGCATCGGTGTGCTAATAGCCATTTAAATTCTCCAAATGTGTCGAGCGACAACCGTCCGGGCTGCCTTGTTATATGATCACCGGAACGAGGTGAATGTATCTTGTGTTTCTGTTGGGCGCGCTATCCTGCCGTATGCGCATCCCGCTGACAAACGATTTAACACTGCATTTACATCAAATTCATCCCTGGTTTTATACGTCTTTCCTATAGGTTGCACTCGCTCACGCTTTTACGGGTTGCACCTTTTAAAAGTGTTAAGTTCCGCATAAAAACAGGCCTCACATGCAGAAGCCCGCTATTTTTTCCAGCTAACCATTCGTTAACAATCCATTCATTTCCCAGCTTGCAGACCAGGTCACATTTAACACGGTTGCACAAAGTTGCAACATGGTGGATATTTCACGCTAACGACCAAACGTAATTAAAGAACAACAGGAGTTTTGGCATGGGGATGACCACCATGGGGGTTAAGCTGGATGACGCAACGCGCGAACGGATTAAATCCGCAGCCACCCGAATTGACCGCACGCCGCACTGGCTAATCAAACAGGCGATTTTTAACTATCTGGAAAGACTGGAGAGCGACGAAGGTCTGCCGGAGCTGCCTGCCCTGCTGGCGGGTGCCGCCAATGAGAGCGAAGAAGCGACAGCCGCTGCCGAAGAGAACCACCAGCCGTTCCTCGACTTCGCCGAGCAGATCCTGCCCCAGTCCGTCAGCCGTGCCGCCATTACCGGCGCCTACCGCCGTGCCGAAACCGACGCCGTGCCGATGCTGCTGGAGCAGGCCCGCCTGCCGGAAGCCATTGCCGCACAGGCGCATAGCCTGGCCTATCAGCTCGCCGACAAGCTGCGCAACCAGAAAACCGCCACCGGCCGCGCCGGGATGGTGCAGGGGCTGCTGCAGGAGTTTTCCCTCTCCTCACAGGAAGGCGTGGCGCTGATGTGCCTCGCGGAAGCGCTGCTGCGCATTCCCGACAAAGCCACCCGCGACGCGCTGATCCGCGACAAGATCAGCAACGGCAACTGGCATTCCCACATTGGCCGCAGCCCGTCGCTGTTTGTGAACGCCGCAACCTGGGGCCTGCTGTTTACCGGCAAGCTGGTCTCTACCCACAACGAAGCCAATCTGTCGCGCTCCCTGAACCGCATCATCGGCAAGAGCGGCGAACCGCTGATCCGCAAGGGCGTGGACATGGCGATGCGCCTGATGGGCGAGCAGTTCGTCACCGGCGAAACCATTGCCGAAGCGCTGGCGAACGCCCGCAAGCTGGAAGACAAAGGCTTCCGCTACTCGTACGACATGCTGGGCGAAGCGGCGCTGACCGCCGCCGACGCGCAGGCCTACATGGTCTCTTACCAGCAGGCGATCCACGCCATCGGCAAAGCCTCCAACGGCCGCGGGATTTATGAAGGCCCGGGCATCTCCATTAAGCTCTCCGCCCTGCACCCGCGCTACAGCCGCGCGCAGTACGACCGGGTGATGGAAGAACTCTACCCGCGCCTGAAGTCCCTGACCCTGCTGGCGCGCCAGTACGACATCGGCATTAACATCGACGCAGAAGAGGCCGACCGCCTGGAGATCTCCCTCGATCTGCTGGAAAAGCTGTGCTTCGAGCCGGAGCTGGCGGGCTGGAACGGGATTGGCTTCGTTATCCAGGCCTACCAGAAGCGCTGCCCGTTCGTCATCGACTACCTGATTGACCTGGCAAGCCGCAGCCGCCGTCGCCTGATGATCCGCCTGGTGAAGGGCGCCTACTGGGACAGCGAAATCAAACGCGCCCAGATGGAAGGTCTGGAAGGCTATCCGGTCTACACCCGCAAGGTTTACACCGACGTCTCCTACCTCGCCTGTGCGAAAAAGCTGCTCGGCGTGCCGAACCTGATCTATCCGCAGTTTGCGACCCACAACGCCCACACTCTGGCGGCGATCTACAGCCTGGCGGGTCAGAACTACTATCCGGGCCAGTACGAGTTCCAGTGCCTGCACGGCATGGGTGAACCGCTGTACGAGCAGGTGACCGGGAAAGTGGCGGACGGCAAGCTGAACCGCCCGTGCCGTATCTATGCTCCGGTGGGCACTCACGAAACCCTGCTGGCGTATCTGGTGCGTCGTCTGCTGGAAAACGGGGCGAACACCTCCTTCGTTAACCGCATTGCCGACACCACGCTGCCGCTGGACGAGCTGGTGGCCGATCCGGTGCAGGCCGTTGAGAAGATGGCGGCGCAGGAAGGTCAGATCGGCCTGCCGCATCCGAAGATTGCCCTGCCGCGCGAGCTGTACGGCGCAGGCCGCGTCAACTCTGCAGGGCTGGACCTGTCGAACGAGCACCGTCTGGCCTCCCTCTCCTCTGCCCTGCTCAACAGCGCACTGCAGAAGTGGCAGGCCAAACCGATTCTTGAGCAGCCCGTCGAGGACGGCGAGATGCAGCCGGTGATCAACCCGGCGGAGCCGAAGGATATCGTCGGCTACGTGCGTGAAGCCACGGAAGCGGAAGTGGACCAGGCGCTGGACAACGCGGTGAACAACGCGCCAATCTGGTTCGCCACCCCGCCGCAGGAGCGTGCCGCCATTCTGGAGCGCGCGGCGGTGCTGATGGAAGATCAGATGCAGCAGCTTATCGGCATCCTGGTGCGCGAAGCGGGTAAAACCTTCAGCAACGCCATTGCCGAAGTGCGCGAGGCCGTTGACTTCCTGCACTACTACGCCGGCCAGGTTCGCGATGATTTCGATAATGAAACGCACCGTCCGCTCGGCCCTGTCGTCTGTATCAGCCCGTGGAACTTCCCGCTGGCGATCTTCTCCGGCCAGATTGCCGCCGCCCTTGCCGCAGGCAACAGCGTGCTGGCAAAACCAGCCGAACAGACCCCGCTGATTGCCGCACAGGGCATCAACATTCTGCTGGAAGCCGGCGTGCCGGCGGGCGTTATTCAGCTGCTGCCGGGCCGCGGTGAAACGGTCGGTGCCAAACTGACCTCCGATAACCGCGTGCGCGGCGTGATGTTTACCGGCTCAACCGAGGTAGCCTCCCTCCTGCAGCGCAACATCGCTACCCGCCTGGATGCCCAGGGACGCCCAACCCCGCTCATCGCGGAAACCGGCGGCATGAACGCCATGATCGTGGACTCCTCCGCGCTCACCGAGCAGGTAGTGGTTGACGTGCTGGCCTCGGCGTTCGACAGCGCCGGCCAGCGCTGCTCCGCCCTGCGCGTGCTGTGCCTGCAGGACGACGTGGCGGATCACACCCTGAAAATGCTGCGCGGCGCGATGGGCGAATGCCGCATGGGCAACCCGGGCCGTCTCACCACCGACATCGGGCCGGTGATCGACGCGGAAGCTAAAGCGAATATTGAAAACCACATTCAGACCATGCGCGCCAAGGGCCGTCCGGTGTTCCAGGCGGTGCGTGAGAACGGCGAAGATGCCCGCGAGTGGCCGACCGGCACCTTCGTGCCGCCAACGCTGATTGAGCTGGCAAACTTCGACGAGCTGAAAAAAGAGGTCTTCGGCCCGGTGCTGCACGTGGTGCGCTACAACCGTAACAACCTCAACGAGCTTATCGATCAGATTAACGCCTCCGGCTACGGTCTGACCCTCGGCGTGCATACCCGTATCGACGAAACCATCGCGCACGTAACCGGCAGCGCCAAGGTGGGCAACCTGTACGTTAACCGCAACATGGTCGGCGCGGTCGTCGGCGTGCAGCCGTTCGGCGGCGAAGGCCTCTCCGGCACCGGTCCGAAAGCGGGCGGTCCACTCTACCTGTACCGCCTGCTGGCGAACCGTCCGGAAAACGCGCTGGGCGTGACGCTGGCGCGTCAGGACGCGGATTATCCGGTGGATACGCAGGTGAAAGCCGTGCTGACCCAGCCGCTGGACGCACTCATCAAGTGGGCAGATAAGCGCCCGGAACTTCGCACCGTTGCAGAGCAGTACGGCGAGCTGGCGCAGGCCGGTACGCAGCGTCTGCTGCCGGGGCCAACCGGCGAGCGCAACACCTGGACGCTGATGCCGCGCGAGCGCGTACTGTGCGTGGCGGATAACGAACAGGACGCGCTGGTGCAGCTGGCCGCCGCCGCCGCCACAGGCTGTGAGGTGCTGTGGCCGGAAGACGGTCTGCATCGTGACCTGGCAAAACAGCTGCCGAAAGCCGTTTCTGCCCGCATTCACTTTGCGAAGGCCGATGCCCTCATGGATCAGCCGTTCGACGCGGCGATCTATCACGGTGATTCCGACCAGCTGCGCGAACTGTGCGAGCAGGTGGCGGCCCGCAGCGGCGCGATCGTTTCGGTGCAGGGCTTTGCGCGCGGGGAGACTAACCTGTTGCTGGAGCGTCTGTACGTGGAGCGCTCGCTCAGCGTCAACACCGCGGCGGCGGGCGGTAACGCCAGCCTGATGACCATCGGCTAATCGTGTAAATTCTCCCCGGTGGCGCTACGCTTATCGGGGCTACACAACAACCGTAGGCCGGATATGCGCAGCGCATCCGGCTTTTTTACATGGAGGGGATGATGAAATACTGTCTGATCGCAGGTGCAGCCCTGCTTATGAGCGTAAACGCGCTGGCCGATGGATGCGCTAACGCCAGCACCCAGTCGGAACTCAACGCCTGCGCGGCCGGGCAGTACCAGGCTGCGGATAAAAAGCTTAACCAGACCTACCAGGCGGCTATGAAGCGCGCGGCTGCCCCGCAGCGCGACCTGCTGAAAAAGGCGCAGCAGTCGTGGATCGCCCTGCGTGATGCGGACTGTAAGTTGATGGGTTCAGGAACCGAAGGCGGCACCGTTCAGCCGATGATTATCAACCAGTGCCTGGCAGAGAAAACGGTGGAGCGCGAAGCCTTTCTGGCCTCCCTGATGCAGTGTGAAGAGGGCAATTTAAGCTGTCCCCTCTCCCCATAGGGGCGAGGGAGAAAAGACAGCACAGAACAGTCCCCTCTCCCCTTTGGGGAGAGGGTTAGGGTGAGGGAAACTAACGCACGCGGATCCCTTCGATAATCATCCGCTGCACGTTGTCCAGCGTACTCTGGAAAAACGCTTCATCCTGCAAGGTTTTACCGGTCACCGCTTCAACCTGGGCCGCAAAGTCAGCGTAATGCTGCGTTGCGGCCCAAATCATAAAGATCAGATGATGCGGGTCGACGGGAGCCAATTTTCCGCTGGCGACCCATCCGGCAATAATGGCCGACTTATCTTCCACCAGCTGTTTTAGATCGCCGGTCAGCGCTTCCTGCAGCAGCGGCGCGCCCTGCAGCATCTCCAGACAGAACAGCCGCGACGCCTGCGGGTAATCGCGCGATACCTCGAGCTTCAGACGGATGTACTCCTCGATTGCCACCAGCGGAGCCAGCTCTTCGCGGAACGCTTTTAACGGCGCCAGCCAGATATCGAGGATCTGCTGCATCACCGCCACATACAGCGCCTCTTTTGAGGGATAGTAATAGAGGAGATTGGTTTTCGACACGCCGGCCTGCTCCGCAACCTGCTCAAGGCGCGTGCCGTGAATGCCAAACTGCGAAAAGGTCTCCAGCGCCGCGCTGAGGATCGCCTGCTTTTTGGCGCTTACCGCCCGCGAACGTTTGCCGGGTACTTTCACCGCGCCTTGCGTCATTCCTGCTCTCCATAGGCCACCGCGCCGTCATTCTCCGACAGCGTTTTTTTCTTCCGCTTGAGCTTTAGCTCGCTCACCAGCACCCCGGCAACGATAAACGCCGCCCCAACCAGCGCCAGCAGCGGCAAGCGCTCCCCGGCAATGCGTCCGAAGATACCGGCCCACACCGGCTCGCCGGTGTAGATGACCGTTGCCCGGGTCGGGGATACGCTGCGCTGCGCCCAGTTCATGGTGACCTGAATAATGGCGCTGAAGATCCCAAGCCCGAGAGCCACCACCACCAGGCCGGTGGACATCGGGGGCACTGATTCCCCTGCGGGAACCATAGCGGCAAAGGCTACCAGCGACGCCGTCGCCAGCTGCACGACCGTGACGCGCTTGACGTCAACTTTTCCCGCCCAGGCGCTGATCAGAATAATTTCCGCCGCAATGGCGATCGCCCCCACCAGGGTGATCATTTCGCCAGGCCCCAGCGCCAGCAGGTTGTTTTCCGGCCCGGCCAGTAAAATCAGCCCGATAAACGCCAGCACGATACCGATACAGGACATCAAACCCGGCATTCTTCCCAGACACAGCCACTGCAGGAGCGGCACCAGCGGCACATACATGGCGGTGATAAACGCCGATTTGCTGCTGGAGATGGTCTGTAGTCCCCACGTCTGCAGGCTGTAGCCCATCGCAATCGCAACGCCAATCGCCACCCCGGCCTTCAGCTCCCTGAGGGTTAATCCGCGCAGGGTTTTTAGCGAGATTAAGGCCACGGCAATCGCCGCCGTCGCAAAGCGCAGGCCGACAAAGAAGAAGGGATCGCTCAGCGTAACCGCATACTGGACGGCAAGGAAGGTTCCGCCCCAGAACATGGTGATCAGAATAAGGATCGCTTCCTGAGGTTTGACGGAGAATTTGAAACGGGAGAGAGACATGAGACACCAGCACTAAGAAACAATCCTGTAGTGTGCGATGCCTTTGGTTACAGTTCAATGTTGCAGAAATAAAAAAACCGCCGGGAGACCCGGCGGCAGGGAGTTAGCCCGGCGTATTACTTGCTATTGCTGCCATGGCTGTTTTTACCCCCTTTTTTGCCAGCTTCTGATGCACGTTGCGGATCATTCTTGAAGTTACCTCCGCTATGCTGGCCACCTTTACGACCTGCTTCTGATGCTCTGTCACGGTCTTCAGCGAAATTACCGGAACCACCACGATGGTTTGCCATCTCTAACCTCCAGAATGTGAAACATTAGACATCATACTGCATTCAGTAAAAGAGGATTCTTTCACCTCGCGACAAAAGTTCAGTACCTTTAACTGCGCCGCGTGAAACTAAGCTTAGTGGAATGAGGCCATCCGGCAAGCCGAAGGTAATATTCTGCAATAACATCCGCGTGATTTGGAGACACGCAGCAAGAGATTATCCATAAGTCTTTCTTATCATTCTGAAAAATTCACCCGGTGAATATGTTTCATATTGCTACAAGGCACAATCGTTAACATATTGTTATAAATCAAAGAAGTGGCGTTAAAATTTGCAGTCTGGCTATCACGACTTATCTTTAAATGAACGCAGCGATTCGCTGCCAGAAAAAACAAACGAGGAGTGATGCAAAATGGCAAAAGTTCTGGTGCTCTATTATTCCATGTATGGACACATTGAAACCATGGCTCACGCCGTTGCCGAAGGCGCAAACCGGGTGGACGGCGTTGAGGTGGTGGTGAAACGCGTACCGGAAACCATGAATGCCGAGGCGTTCTTAAAAGCGGGCGGTAAAACGCAAAACGCACCTCAGGCAACTCCGCAGGAACTGGCTGACTACGATGCCATCATCTTCGGCACCCCTACCCGCTTTGGCAATATGTCCGGCCAGATGCGAACCTTCCTCGACCAGACGGGCGGACTCTGGGCCTCTGGCGCGCTGTACGGCAAGGTCGCCAGCGTATTCAGCTCTACCGGCACCGGCGGCGGCCAGGAGCAGACGATCACCTCAACCTGGACTACCCTTGCACATCATGGGATGGTCATTGTGCCGATTGGCTACGGCGCACAGGAACTGTTTGATGTTTCTCAGGTGCGCGGCGGTACGCCGTACGGTGCAACCACCATTGCCGGTGGCGACGGCTCGCGCCAGCCAAGTGAAGAAGAACTGGCTATCGCCCGCTATCAGGGTGAACACGTCGCGGGTATTGCCAAAAAACTGCACGGCTAAACCCCAACAGGAGGACAAGTATGCCAACGCAAGAATCTAAAGCTCACCACGTGGGCGAATGGGCAAGCTTACGTAATACTTCACCGGAAATTGCCGAGGCTATCTTTGAAGTCGCGAAATATGACGAAAAGCTGGCAGAGCAGATTTGGGAAGAAGGCAGCGATGAGGTGCTGATCCGCGCCTTTGAAAAAACGGACAAAGACTCGCTCTTCTGGGGTGAGCAAACCATCGAACGTAAAAACGTCTAACGTTCCCCCCCGCCGCAGCGGGGGGTTTTCTTCTATTTCGCCGCGTCGTTCATCACCGCATTGAATTTATCGATTGGGCAGAAGCCGTTTGCATCAATCGGGCACCCTTTTAGCTCCAGCGTCACGCGCTGTGCCGGGGATTCCAGCGACAGCACGCTGGCGTTTCGCAGCTGTTCCGAGCTTTGGTAAACATACTCAATCTTCATCAGCTCGCGGTTGGCGTTTTTGTCATGCCAGCGCTGGAAGACAATTTTGCCCCCAATCGGCGTGCGCTCCTGCTGGTCATGCAGCTGGTAAGTTTTGAAGTCCAGCGCGGTGAGCAGCGAGGCGATGTTCGAATCATGCCCGGCCAGAAGAGTGATTTTTGGCGCTTTAGCCTGCTCGGTCACCAGCGCTTTGTCGATATACTTCACCAGCGGTTTGGCGACGTTTTGCGCCACGTCGGTGGAGGTGAACAGCGAATCCTGATAGCCGTTTTTCAGCTTAGACAGCACGCGCCACTGCTGGTCGGTTTTGATTTCGCCCCAGGCCACCTGGTCCGTAGGGAAGCCTTCGTAATACTGCAGGGTGAAGGCATCCACCAGCGAGTTCCCCACCTTGAGCGGCCCGGAAACGCCGGGCTCTTTTTCATAGTCAGCGCTGAAGGTATCTTTCGCCTCCGTCAGGGAGCAGACTTTTTTCTCCTTGCAGGACGGCGAGTCGGCGTAATTCGTCAGCTGTTCCAGCAGCCTGTAGCTCTCATCAAGCTGCATTTTCTGCCGCTCGGACTCCATCGCCTTGAGCGCTTTTTCGCGGAATTCCGGCGAATTGTCGGTGATCACCGGATTGAAGGTTGGGTCCATGGTGCCCATTTTTTCCTGGTGATGGACGGGAATGTCGCACCCCGGGAACGCGCCGGTGATAAAGAACTGCGCGGTGGCGACGGTGCGCTGCAGGCTGTTGGCGTAGGCATAAACGCTATCCGCTGGCGGGCATTCGCCGCTGGTCACCATTCCCTGCTGCGCCAGCCACTCGCGCATATAGTGCCCCATATAGACCTCCAGCACGCCGCCTTTGGTCGTGAGCTGACCACCCGGCACCTCCCACTCCGGCCACTGCTTCGGCGTGGACTGCTCCAGCACGCTGCCGTTATTGGCGAGCGGCGCGCGCAGGTTATGGCGACTCATGATCAGGACCTGTTCTAACTGATACCCGTCCGGCGTGTCCTGCGCCTGTACGGCAAACGTCAGTGAAAGGCTGCCAGCCACTGCAACAGCAAGTAGTGCTTTTCTCATCCCTTTTTCCTCATGCGTTTTTTTAATGTCGCACTGAGTGTGACAGATCCGTGACAATTTTCCGGGAAGCATTTCTCAAACTGATGATTAACTCGCTTACGGATGGCGTAAAACAGTTTTATAATAAAACCATACCCCCGCTGGAGACCGTATTGTGAAACGTACCCGCCTTGAAGAGAGCACCTGCCCTGTCGCCCGTTCGCTGGATATCGTGGGGGACTGGTGGTCATTGCTGATTGTTCGCGACGCGCTGCGCGGCATCAAACGCTTCGGCGAGTTTCAAAAAAGCCTCGGTATCGCCAAGAACATGCTGACCACGCGCCTGAAGCTGCTGGTGGAGGAAGGCATTCTCACGCTCCAGCCCGCGTCCGACGGCAGCGCCTGGCAGGAGTATGTCCTGACCGACAAAGGCCGCGCCCTGCAAACGGTGCTGGTCGCCCTGTCGCAGTGGGGCAATGAATTTTTGTTTGCCGACAACGAATGCGGCACCGTGCTGGTTGATACCCAACAGCGTAAACCCCTGCGTAAACTGGCGCTTATCGCCGACGACGGCCGCCAGCTTTCCCCAGAAGAGATCGTGCCTAAGCTCCCCTCCTGATCGCCCCCGCCCGGCAAAAGTAAAAAATTGCGCGCAATATGGTTGCATTATAAAACCAAATGACAGAGAGTTAATTCAGTTTCATATTGAAACCAAATAACCCACTTTGCTTTGAGGTAACGCACGATGACTACGCAAATCACCACCGCCCTGATCACGGGTGCCTCCTCCGGAATCGGTGCCGTTTATGCCGATCGTCTTGCCGCGCGCGGTGCTAACCTGGTGCTGGTCGCCCGCCGCGAGGATCGCCTGAAAACCCTCGCTGCCGACCTGCGCACGCGCTACGGTGTGGCCGTCGATATTCTGGTGGCCGATCTCACCGACGAGACCGGGATCCGCGCCGTGGAAGAGGAGCTGCGCAGCAATACCGCGATTGATACGCTTATCAACAACGCGGGCACGGCGCAAATGGCCCCGTTCCTCTCGGGCGAGGTGGCGCAGCATCAGGCCATTAACACCCTGAACACCACGGCGCTGATGCGCTTAACCTACGCTATCCTGCCCCGCCTTGCGCAGAAAAACCGCGGGACGCTGATCAATATCGCCTCGGTGTTAGCGCTACACGTCCGCGCCGGTAGCGCCCTCTACAGCGCCACCAAGGCGTGGGTACTGAGCTTTACCCGTGGGTTACAGGAAGAATTTGCCGACAGCAGCGTGCGCATTCAGGCCGTGCTGCCCGCCGCCACGGCGACGGAAATCTGGAGCCATTCAGGCGTCACGGTGAACGATCTGCCGGAAGGGTCGGTGATGACCACCGACGATATGGTCGACGCGTCGCTGGCGGGTCTGGATCAGGGCGAGCTCATCACCATCCCGCCGATGCACGACGCCGGCCTGTGGGATCGCTACGAAGCGGCGCGCCTTGAGCTGTTTGGCAGCGCGCGCACCGGCATTCCGGCACCGCGCTACGTCAAACGCTAGCCTAACGCTCCAGCTGGTCGCCGTACTCGCTTACCCAGGCGGCCAGCGGGGAGAGCGCTCCCTGAAGGGTTAGCCCCAGGTCGGTTATCTGATACTCCACGCGCGGCGGGATCTCCGGATAGACCGTCCGCGTTACCAGCCCGCGCTGTTCAAACAGGCGAAGCTGTTTGGTCAACTCTTTTTGGGTGATGGGCGCGGCCGCCCTGAGCAGCTCGCCAAACCGCACGGGCGTATTGAGGATAATCAGGCGATAGAGGATCGGGATCGCCCATTTACCGGAAATCAGGTTCACAAACTGCGTCATGGGGCAGGTGTAAACCTCAGATTTTTTTTCGCATGACACGTCCAGCATTTCTGCCATAGCACACCTCTTGCCGCTTTAGTATCCATTTGGTACCTGGTTCCCTTTCGATACTAACGTTTCTATAGTGCTTTCTCCAGTGACATTTCAGGAGAACAACATGGGTCGTTTAACAGAGAAATATACGCTGATTACCGGCGGCACCAGCGGCATCGGCCTCGCCACCGCGCAGGCGTTTATCGCCGAAGGCGCGCACGTTGCCGTTACCGGACGTAATCCGGATACCCTTGCCGAAGCAGAGCGCATTCTGGGCGATAAGGCCTGGGTGATCCCGACCGATGCGGGAGATATCACCTCGCAAAAAGCGCTGGCGGAAACTCTCGCCGCCCGCTGGCCGCGCCTGGACGCGGTGTTTCTCAACGCGGGCGACGTGACGCACGCGCCGCTGGAAGCCTGGCAGGAGGATGCCTGGGACCGCCTGATGAACATCAACCTGAAGGGACCGTTCTTTCTCATTCAGGCTTTGCTGCCGCTGCTGAATAACCCGTCCTCGGTGATCCTCTGCGGCTCCGTGAGCGCCCGCATTGGCCTGCCCACCAGCAGCGTGTATGCCGCGAGCAAGGCCGCCCTGCTGTCGCTGGCGCGCACGCTGTCGGCGGAGCTGCTACCGCGCGGGATCCGCGTCAACGGCCTGAGCCCCGGCCCGGTAGAAACCCCGGCGTTTACGAAGACGGGCCTGAGCGACGAGGCGCTTAACGCGATGATGGCTGAGGTCATCAAGCTGGTCCCGCTCGGCAGAATGGGTTCGACGACGGAGCTGGCAAAAGCCGCGCTCTATCTGGCGTCCGACGAGTCGAGCTACACGTTAGGAACGGAGCTGCTGGTGGACGGCGGAATGGGGAGTCTGTAACTCAAAAGGCGCTGATGCCGGTGACGATGCCGACATACAGCGCCGCCCATACGCAGGCGGAAAGCAGGCTGACGGCGTAGGCCTTTGCTGCATTCAGCCTGAGCATCCCCGCCGCCAGCGGGACGATGTAACGCAACACCGCCAGAAAGCGCGACGTAAACAGCACGATGACACCGTTCTTTTGCAGCTGATGCTGTACCCGCAAGAACTTGTCGGCATGCTTTGAGGTGAAACGCGTGACCAGCCGGGAGTGCCCCATCAGCTGGCCGATATGGTAGTTCAGCACCGAACCCGCCGCTGCGCCCAACACCACGGCCAGCCACGCCAGCGCAGGATGCATGCTCGCCTGGCTGACGGTTATGCCCGCCAGTAGCATCACCGAGGCGGGCGGCAGCACGGAGGAGATCAGCACCGTCGATTTACTCAGCGCCATCACAAATAACAGCGCGAAAAGATGTGCCGGGTAGAGCGCAAAATGATTCAGCAAATTATCAAGCCACGTCATTTTCCTCTCCTCCATTGATTATTTAATTCTTCATTAGAAATGAATCACCTTAAATAAATCCTCAACGCTTTATTAATAAGATTCTTCTAAACCGTTCTTAAACATTATTTAATTTCCCGAGCGGCAATATTAAATAAGCGTATTATCCCTCTCGTTTTACAACGATCTCGTTATGGCGAGGCTCCTGTACAAATACACGTTATCGCTCTGGTGGGTTCGAGAGAACCGGCACAGGGTAAAACAGGCACTGTCGAATCAAGGCTTTGTCAGTATAACTTCCCTTGCGGGATACGGTGTACAGTGCTGAACCCAGGACGTGGGGATCTCCTCTTCGACATGCCCTGTCTTGCTCGCCCCTGAGAGATGTTATTATTCAAAGGGAATTCACTATGTCTTACGCTATTCACAACCAAAATCTGGCATTCAACGACAGCGCGGTCGCGCAATATATGAATACCGATTTTATCGTCCTCGATATTTCATTATGCGTGGCGCTGGCGCGCGAGCAGTTTTTCGAAAAATTAAAAGACGATGATATTCCGTCGCATATTTTTATTGAAGATAACGGACGCCTGGCGGGCATGATTGCGGTGCGCAAATTATTGCAGACCGCGGATACGCTACAGCCGGTGAAGGCACTGATGATATCGGAATTTATCCAGGTTAAACCCGACGATGAACGTGCCGATGTTGCCGGACTGCTGGCTCACGGCAGCGCGGATGTGGTGCCAGTGGTGACGCACGGCAAGCTGGTCGGCTGCCTGACCGAGCGCGAAATTGCCCACCTGCTGGAAGACGACGTCACCGAAGACGCCCAGCTTCAGGGCGCAACGCTGCCGCTCGAAAAGCCGTATCTGGAAACCAGCGCCTTTAACCTGTGGAAGAAACGCTCCGTCTGGCTGCTGCTGCTGTTTGTCGCGGAAGCCTACACCAGCTCGGTGATCCAGCATTTCGAAGAGGCGCTTGAATCCGCCATTGCGCTGGCGTTTTTCATTCCGCTGCTGATTGGCACGGGCGGGAACAGCGGCACGCAGATCACCTCGACGCTGGTGCGCGCGATGGCGCTGGGCGAAGTCCATCTGCGCGACGTCGGGCGCGTGCTGCGTAAAGAGATGACCACCTCGCTGATGATTGCCGTTACGCTGGGCATTGCCGGCTGTATTCGCGCCTGGATGATGGGCATAGGGCTGGAAATCACGCTCATCGTCAGCCTGACGCTGGTGTGCATTACGCTGTGGAGCGCGATTGTGTCATCCATTATCCCGATGGTCCTCAAACGCTGCCGTATCGATCCTGCCGTGGTCTCCGCGCCGTTCATCGCCACGCTGATTGACGGCACCGGGCTGATTATCTACTTCAAAATTGCCCAGTACACGCTGGGGCTGGAATAACCCACCGCACCGCCCCAAAGCAAAAACCCCTGCGATATTGCTATCGCAGGGGTTTTCTAATTTGGCGGAAGCGTAGAGATTCGAACTCTAGAACCCTTTCGGGTCGCCGGTTTTCAAGACCGGTGCCTTCAACCGCTCGGCCACGCTTCCAAAGTGAGGCGCACTATAAACATCTCTCGGCGCTATGTAAAGCGGGAAATGAAGGAATTTGAATGTCTTCCGCCAGAAATCCCCCTTTACTGCTCTCTGTTGCTCTGAACATAAAACTATGTATTATGTTATAACATAACAATTTGGAGTTCAGGATCGTGTCTATCAATAAAGCGCTGCTGCTGGCTACACTGCTGACGTTTACGCATATCACATTTGCATCAACAAGTTATCCGTTAACGATGGAAAACTGCGGGCTCAAGGAGACGTTTACGCAGCCGCCTCAGCGGGTCGTAACCGTCGGCCAACACGAAACTGAACTGCTGCTGGCGTTAGGCCTGGAAAGCAACATCAGCGCCACGTCGGTTTGGTTTGGCAGGCTGCCGGACGCGCTGGCTGAGAAAGGCAAAAACCTTCATAAGCTTGCCGATAATTCGCCGTCATTTGAAGCCGTCGTGGCGCAGAAACCCGACCTCGTCCTCGCGCAGTATCACTGGCATATCGGCCCGCAGGGTGAAGTGGGCACCCGCGAACAGTTTTCGTCGCTGGGTGTAAAGACGTGGATCTCCCCTGCCGACTGCATGAACAAAGGGGTTACGGAGAATTCGAACGCTGACGGGGCGCGCACCGCACCCTTTACGCTGACGGAAATCAAACGCGAAGTTACGGAGCTGGCGGCCATTTTTAATGTTTCAGCGCGGGGCGAGCAGCTCAACCGCGAGCTGACGGCGCGCATTGATAAGGCAAAAGCCAGAGCGCGCGCCTCCTCCACGCCGCTGAAGGTCGTCTTTTGGTTCTCCAGCAGCCGCCTGAACGGCGATCCCTGGGTTGCGGGTAATTACGGCGCGCCCGGCTGGATCGCCAGCACGCTCGGTTTACAGAACGTCATCGATTCCCACGATGAGTGGCCCGCCGTGACCTGGGAACATATCGCCCGGTCGCAGCCGGACGTCATCGTGATTGCGGATATGTCCCGCCGACTCTATCCGGCCGACGACGTGGCGATAAAAGAAGCGTTTCTGCGAAGCGATCCGGTGACAAAGAACATTCCAGCCGTTCAGAAAGGCCGCATTATCGTGGTCCCGGCGATGTCGCTAAATCCCTCGCTGCGCAACGTCGATGCGGTTGAACACATCAGCCAGCGGCTGGCAGCGTTTCAGCGCGAACAATGAGAAAATTGTCATCCACTTCCCGGCAGCACGGGCTGCTGGCGGCTGGCGTCCTGGCATTGCCCCTGATGCTGATTTTCGCCGCCAGCATTGGCGATATCACCATCTCTTTCACGAGTACGGGTAAAGCCATACTCAACGGGCTGGGACTCACCTCGTTCGACCTGCCGCAGATAGAGGAAGGCATTATCTGGCAATACCGCATGAGTCGGGCCCTGATGGCGGCGTGCAGCGGCGGCGGCCTGGCGCTCTGCGGTCTGGTTCTGCAGTCGATACTGCGCAACCCGCTGGCGGAACCCTATCTGCTGGGCATTTCCGCCGGCGCCTCGCTGGGCGCGGTGTGCGTTATGCTCCTGGGGCTCGGCGGCAGCACGCTGGGCGTCAGCAGCGGTGCCTTTATCGGCTCCTGCGCCGCTTTTGCGCTTATCATGGTGATTACCAACGGCATGACCGCCAGTCCGCCACGGATTTTGCTGGCGGGGATAGCCGGTACGCAGCTTTTCAACGCCCTGACGGCGTATGTCGTCAGTACGTCCGCCAATGCCGAACAGTCCCGCAGCGTAATGTTCTGGCTTTTGGGAAGCCTGAGCGGCGTTCGATGGCCCGACGCGCTGCTGGCGCTGGCCGTCACGCTTTCCGGCTTGCTCGCCGTGTTCATCTTTTCCCGGGCGCTGGATACCTTCACCTTTGGGGATGAGGTTTCAACGACGCTGGGTATTCCGGTGACCCTGGTGCGCATCGCGCTGCTGCTGGTCTGCGCATTGGTCACGGCAACGCTGGTAAGCGCTATCGGAGCCGTAGGATTTGTCGGGCTGGTTATCCCGCACGCGACGCGCATGCTGAGCGGATCGGGCCATCGCCATTCCATCCCGCTGACGTTTCTCACTGGCGCCCACTTTATGATCCTGGCCGATATTGTGTCGCGAACCCTTATCGCGAACCAGGTGCTCCCCATCGGCGTGGTGACGGCCCTGGTGGGCGCTCCTGCGTTCGTCATACTTCTCTATCGCAACAGGGAGGATAAAAAATGAATATTTCTGTTTCCGGACTGACGATGACCCGGCAGGCCCAGACCGTGCTGAACAATATCACCCTCGAGTTTTCATCCGGGCAAATCACCGGCCTTCTGGGCCCTAACGGCTCGGGAAAATCCACGCTGCTGCGCTGCCTTGCCGGCCTTTTCCCCCGCCACGCCCATCACGTTGCGATCGGGGACGTGGCGCTGGGGAAAATGCCGCTAAAAGCGCGTGCCCGCTGCATGGCGTTTGTCCCTCAACACGTGGAGGTCGACGGCGATCTGTCCGTCGAGGAGATTGTGCGCCTGGGGCGCACGCCTTACAAAAGGGCGTTTCAGGGCGCCAGCCGCGAGGATGAAGCGGCGGTGAATGCATCCTTAATCCAGATGCAGCTGTGCGAACTGCGTAAGAAAAGGTGGCGGCAATTATCGGGAGGCGAGCGCCAGCGAACCCAGATCGCCCGCGCGCTGGCCCAGCAGCCGCGCGTGCTGTTGCTTGATGAACCGACAAACCACCTGGACATTCAGCACCAGCTGGAGCTGATGCGGCTCATTTCTCGCCTCCCGCTCACGGTGGTCGTCGCACTGCACGACCTTAACCTGGCGGCAAATTTTTGCCAGAGACTGGTGCTTCTTAAATCCGGGCGGGTTTCCGCCGCAGGCGAACCGGACGAAGTCCTGACCCCGGAAAAAATTGAAATGACCTGGAACGTCAAAGCCCTGGTCAGGCGGGAAGCGGCACGGATCGCGATTGGGTATCAGATGGCGTAAACGAAAAAACCCTGCGATATTGCTATCGCAGGGTTTTCGAATTTGGCGGAAGCGTAGAGATTCGAACTCTAGAACCCTTTCGGGTCGCCGGTTTTCAAGACCGGTGCCTTCAACCGCTCGGCCACGCTTCCTAAGTGAGGCGCACTATAAACACCTCACCGCGTGCTGTAAAGAGCACGCCCATTCGTTCGCTTTAAAAATAGCCAAAATGCGTTTAATCGGTTGAATAGACAACATATTGGCCATTTTCTCAGCATAAAATACACCGTCCAGCCTTAGTGCTTTTTGATGTACATATCTTTAGTGAAATAGTACCCGAGCTTGTCCGGCGTGAATCCCCCCACCCACGGCTTCACCAGGTGCGTGCGAACATAGTGATAAACCGGGATCGCGGGAACATCTCGCCCGAGCAGATCTTCTGCCTGCTGGTAGAACTTACCGCGCTCTTGCGGAGTTTTCGCTTTGGCAGCATCCATCAACGCCTTGTCGTAGTCAGGGTTGCTGTACTGGCTGGTGTTTTCGCTGTCGCCGGTGCGGAAGTTATTCAGGAAGGTTGCCGCGTCGTCGTAATCGGCGATCCAGGCATAGCGCACCGCGTCAAAGTTGTGGGTGTGCATAGTGTCCAGCATGGTTTTCCACTCCTGATTTTGCAGCTTCGCGTCCACGCCGAGATTTTTCTTCCACATCGAGCTGGCGGCAATGGCGATACGCTGGTGCGATTCAGAGGTGTTATAGAGCAGGTTGAAGCTGAGCGGATGATCGGCGTTAAATCCGGCCTCGGCCAGCAGCTTTTTCGCCTCGGCGATGCGTTTGTCCATCGGCCAGCTGGCGTAGTCCGGGTTCTGTAACTTCACGCCACCGATATCCGGCTGGCTAATTAGCCACGCCGGGCGCTGCCCCTGTCCCAGGACTTTCTCTGCTATGATGTCCTTATCCAGCGCCATGTTCAGCGCCTTACGCACGCGAACGTCGTTGAACGGCGGTCGGGTGGTGTTGAACTCGTAATAATAAGTGGCAAGCTGCGGAGAAACGTCCAGTTCGCTGCCCAGCGTTTTCTTCAACTGGGCAAACTGGTTGATCGGCACCGTATAAACGATGTCGATTTCACCCGCCTTATAGCGGTTGACGTCCGACGCTTCGGACGTAATGGGCAGATAGGTCACTTTGTTGATAACGGTATGTTCGTTATCCCAGTAGCGCGGATTACGCTCGGCCACGATGCGCTCGTTAACCACCCACTGCGACAGTTTATACGCGCCGCTGCTGACAAAATGGTCTGGTTTGGTCCACTTATCACCGTAGCGACCAATCAGGACCTTATCCACCGGGACCAGCGACGGGTGCGCTAGCATCGCCAGGAAGGCCGCGTTGGGCTGCGTGAGCGTCACTTCCAGCGTGGTGTCGTTGACCGCCTTCACGCCGAGCGTGTCGGGGGCTTTTTTGCCCTGGGCAATATCCGCCCCGTTCACAATGTGCATATTGCCCGGATAGCTGGCGTACGGTGAGGCCGTTTTAGGATCGACCAGACGCTGCCAGCTCCAGACGATGTCCTCGGCGGTAATCGCGGTGCCGTCGCTCCAGGTGATGCCCGGGCGCAGATGGAACGTCCAGACGGTGTTGTCCTTGTTCTCCCATTTCTCCGCCAGGCGCGGCTGTATCTCGCCCTGCGGGGATACGCTCACCAGCCCGTCGAATAAATCGCTGATAATATTGAATTCGACATCGCTTTCGACTTTATGCGGGTCCAGCGATGAGGGCTCACTGCCGTTATTCCTGACCAGTTCCTGCCTGTCCGCCAGCGGGGTTCCTGCCGGCACGTTAGCCGCCCGGCCTGCCGTGCTGGCGCACAGTATGGCGGCGGTTAACAAAGAGAGTGTAAAGTTAGTGCGTGTTTGTGGTTTCATTTCCTTCGCCTTATTGTCTATTTTATGACGATCCGGAAATAACTCTTAGCGCTCGGGCTTAAATAAGGCAATATATTTCAGTAACCTATAAGAGGTTGATCTGAATAAAGCCGTCAAACCGCTGTTCATACCGTTGAAAAGGATTTCTTTAGAATAAATCACCAGCTTCAGCGCTAACGTGCTGAGTAAAGATGGGTAAAACCATTTTGAGTCTGGCGTCCCGTTTCCTATTCTTGCCGTTAATTACATCTGTCATAAGAGAGTGACTCATGGATCGTATTATTACGTCTTCACGCGACCGCACATCGCTACTCAGCACCCACAAGGTGCTGCGCAATACCTATTTTATGCTCAGCCTGACGCTGGCGTTTTCCGCAATCACCGCAACCGCCAGCACCGTGCTGATGCTGCCGTCTCCGGGGCTTATCCTGACGCTGGTCGGCATGTATGGCCTGATGTTCCTGACCTACAAAACCGCTGACAAACCGGTCGGTATTTTGTCTGCATTCGCCTTCACCGGCTTCCTGGGCTATATCCTGGGGCCAATCCTTAACGCTTACCTGTCTGCCGGAATGGGTGACCTGATCGGTATGGCGCTGGGCGGCACCGCGCTGGTGTTCTTCTGCTGCTCGGCCTACGTGCTGACCACGCGTAAGGATATGTCCTTCCTCGGCGGGATGCTGATGGCGGGTATCGTGGTGGTGCTGGTCGGTATGGTGGCGAACATCTTCCTGCAGCTGCCTGCTCTGCATCTGGCGATCAGCGCCGTGTTTATCCTGATTTCATCGGGTGCCATCCTGTTTGAAACCAGCAACATTATTCGCGGCGGCGAGACGAACTACATTCGCGCAACCGTGAGCCTGTACGTGTCGCTGTACAACATCTTCGTCAGCCTGCTGAGCATCCTGGGCTTCGCAAGCCGCGATTAAGCAGAACGTGAATTATAAAAAGGAGAATGCCCCGGCATTCTCCTTTTTTTATGCCTTAATCACCCCGGCAAATATAGGTGGGGTAACGCCGGTCCTGAATCAGCCACACCGAGGGCGAAAGCTCGGAGATCGTGAGATAGTAGCGGGCGGTCGGCCAGGCGAAGCTTCCCCACTGGGCATCGGGGGTATTGTCATTGTGTCGACGCCAGGTTTTGGTGTAGCTCAGGACAATCACCTTATCATCGTCCCGTCGCTCCCACGTAAAATCCACGTCCCTGTCAACGATCAGGCTCCGGCCCTCAGCCTTTGCCGCGCCTTTGTAGGTGGTCAGGCCGGTGCCGTTACGATGAAAATAGAACTGGGCAACGGCGTTGACCTTCACTTCATTTGCCTTTCCTTCATTGCGCGTAAAATTAAACTCGGTGCTGCAGGCCAGCGCATCGCGCTTATAGGCCCCGCCCGTGTAGATAAAGAGCGCAAACGCTCCGCCAATAACCGCGCCACCCAGCCCGAACAGAAGTTTGTTTTTCATTCTTCCGCCCCGCTTTTATAGCGAATAGTTTTACACAGGCTGGCTTCACTTACCGGGCAGGCACCGATGAACACCTCATCGGCGGCGGCAAGCGAAAAGCGGGCGCTGAAATAATAAATGTTGTACTCCTCACGCTCGCACGCGACGTTATTTTTCTTCAGCAGCTCGGTCAGTTTCGATAACACCAGCGGTCGGCCATGATCGTTAACCACCCAAAGCCGACAGCCGGCTATTTTTTCCTTAACGGGTTTTAGGGTCGCGGGCACGGTTATCTCAAGCTGTCGGCTAAAAAACAGGCTAAGCCCCACGGCTGACGTCGTTAATACCGCTAAAACCAGCCACCACTTTTTGGATAAACGCTTATATCCTGACGGCTGTTCGACGGATGGCTGAGGCACTTCGGGCGTAACGCTCTCTACGGGCTTAAAAATAACGTCGGCGTCAAAGCGGAATCCAAACCGGGGCACGGTCACGATAAACTCGTGGCTGTCGCCCAGGGCGTGGAAACTTTTGCGTAATTCGCTTACCGCCTTATTGAGGTTATTTCCCGATGGCGTAAAGCCGAACTCCTCCCACACGCGAGTGATCAATTCCTCCCGGCTCAGGTCGCGCCCTTTATGGCGAATAAATTCCTGTAAAAGACGAACGGCCGGAGCCGAAAGCGTTAATACAGACTCGGGTTGCCCAACAATACTTATTGCATGTGCTTCAGGATCGAATAACAACGAATTATTGCATATAAAAAACATCTTTCATTCTCGGCTGTTACCGCATGCTTTTTAATCCCTGATACAACGACAAGAAAATCGCCTCCTGAACTGATTATTTTTTCATCAGAAGGAGTTTTCTCCCCATCCCGGGTCGCGGTATTTTCGCTTAACTATACAACCTTAAAGCCAGGAAAGCAGGATAAAAAACTGTATATAACGAGTTAATTAATACAAATTTTCACAAACCGCTGTTCTGGTTAAAGTTTCCCTGCCCTGAAGCAATACGTTAGCAGAGGGTGTCCCGTTGTGAATGCGCCGGGAAAGAACTCAACGCAGGCGGACCGAAAGTGAAACAGAAAAATAGTGTGAATAAGAAAACTGCCTTTTATATCGCCGCGCTGTCAGCGTCATTTTTCTCGGAAATGACAATGGCCAATATGAGCGTGTATCCCATGGAACTCAACGTGGACAGTTCCGGTGCGGCGCAAATAAAAGTGGCATCTAAAACGGATGATATTCAGTTCATTCGAGTGAGGCAAAAGAAAATTCTTAATCCGGGAACGCCGCAGGAAAAAGAGATTGACGTGGCTTCGTGGAAAGAAGGCGGCGTAGTGGTCACGCCCGAAAAATTCGCCCTCTCGGCAGGCGCAATGCGCGTGGTTCGTCTGGTATCACTCACGCCGCCGGCGAAGGAGAGTACCTGGCGGGTCTATTTTGAAGGCGTGAAGCAGCCTGACAGCATTATTCCAGGGCATTCAGAAGAATCTGGCGCAACGGCAAAATTGGGGGTCAACGTTATATGGGGCGCGCTCGTCCATCTCGCGCCGGAAAAAAGCCTCGTTTCGCTGTCAATCGACCCGGCTCGCGGGACGTTAAAGAACAGCGGCACGCTGCGCGTCCCGCTCAGGGAGATCGGTATTTGTCAGTCGGATGAAACCTGCAAATGGGTGAAAGAAGACGCCACGATTTACCCGGATACCGAGCGGAAATTAAAAACGCTCGCGCAGGTTAAAGGCCAAAAATATAAATTCCGCTACTTCAACTGGGTGAAAAAAACCGCTGAGGAAGCTGATTTACCCGTCGTGCAATAACACGACGTCACTGTAAAAAAACCACGTGTGGTTTGTTTAAAGAGCCAAGGTGCTCATTTGTAAATATGGAGATATCAATGCGTAAATTAATTAAACCTCTGATGATTGCTGCCGCGATGACCACGTCCGTTAGCGTCCTGGCGATCCAGAAAGATATTACCGTCAACGCCAGCGTTGATTCGCAGCTGGACCTGACCCAGGCCGATAATACGCCTCTGCCGGCCAGCATCGATATGCAGTATCTGCCTGGCCGCGGGCTGGAAAGCTACCGCGTGAATACCAAGGTATGGTCAAACTCCGCCACCAGCAACGTCAAGGTTCGCCTGGTAAGCGCTGCACAGCTGAGCAATACGGAAGGCGATCAGGCCGTACCGATGACCGTGAAGCTGGGTGATAAAACCCTAACCACCGCCGATGCCGAATTTACCGGAACTGAACTGTTCCCGGGCAGCATTGAAAACGGTTCTGCGGTACTGCCTCTGACCATTTCTCAGACCACCAAAGGCATTCTGAAAACCGGCCAGTACAGCGGCGTTGTTAGCCTGATGCTGACTCAGGCGACCACCACGGAAGGCGGTGCGTAACACCCAGCACCTAAGGAATAACGTCAGAGGGTATTCACCCTCTGACGTCAGGATGATGTCGAGGCTCGTTCATGGCGTTTCACAGAAATACTCTCCTCTTTGTTGCTTTGTTACCCGCATCTATCCAACTCGCCTGCGCCGAGATGGCCGTTCCGGCAGGGTTTGAAGATCTCGCAAAAACGCAGCGCCTGTGGACGGAAGTCAGCCTGTACGGCGAATCGCTTGGCCTTTTTGAAACGGATATTAATCTTGAAACGGTGAGCTTTGTCGCGCCGGATACCGTAGTCGCGGCCATCAAGCGCCAGTTTAATGACGACCCTGCCCTGATCGCCACCGTCTCTGCCGCACTGGCCGTTCCGCTTGCCCGTAACGGCAACCTGGCCTGCAGCAGCAACGGCTCGGCGACGGGATGCGATTATATCGACACCCGGCGCGCGGCCATTATTTATGACGAAAACAACGCCCGTATTAGCCTGTTTTTGGACAAAAAATTCCTGCCAAAACCGACGGCGGAGAATCAGTGGTATCAGCCCACGCAGGGCACCGAAAATGCGCTGATACATCAGCAAAACATCAACTTTGTCGCCGACCGGGATTACCAGTCAGCGACGGTTCAGGGCAACGGCGCGCTTGCCGTCACGCAGGATGGCTACCTCAATCTGGACTGGACCTGGCTGGGCCAGCGTTCCCGTCACGAGCAACAGCAGGAAATGACCGTCAATAACGCCTGGTTCCGCCAGGATTTACTGCGTCAATATTATGTGCAGATGGGCGCGATGGATACGCGAGACCTGTTCAGCAACGCCGGGGGGAATATCACGCTCAGCCAGCTTCCGCTGGGTAAAATTCGCGGCCTGCGCACGGGCTCAACTAGAGCATGGATCAACCCGGTTCAACAGTCGAAGGGAACGCCCATCACCGTGCTGCTTTCCCACGATGCCCGCATTGACGCACGCCGGGGCAACCAGCTGCTGGCGAGCTTTTATCTCAACGCCGGTGCGCAAAACCTGGATACCCGCGCGTTCCCGGACGGAAGCTATACCGTGACGCTGTCCATCTACGAAAATAACCGGCTGACGCGCACCGAGCAGGTGCCGTTTACCCGAACGGGCATTACGCCGTTTGACCGCGTCGAGTGGTTCCTGCAGGCGGGCGAAACGGACAATAGCGACGCAGACGAACAGCGCCGCGCCGTCGCGCAGGCGGGCGTGCGCCTGCCCGTCACGCCGACGCTGGCACTGACCAGCGGCGCAACGGTGATGAGAAACCAGCGCTTTATCGAAAACGCCCTCGACTGGAGCCGCGGCTTCAATGCGGGCCCCGTCGACGGCGTGTTAAGCACCCGGTTTAGCTACCTCTACGGCAGCGAAGGACAACGCGGCAATATTCAGCAAATCAGCTACAGCGATGGATTTTCCCTGAGCGTCTATCGCAACGCGCTGTCGGCGGACAATTGCAATACCCGCAGCGCGGGATTCGACGCGGTGAACGGCTGTTATCGCAGCCTGTCGGTGATGTTCTCCGTCCCCGTCGGTTCCTGGTATGCCAGCCTGGGGTATTCGGACAACCGCAACGAAGGGCGGTACGTCTCCCGGCGAGAGCTGCCGGACAATGACGATCGCCACGACGCGGGCCTGCCGTGGGAGTCGGTCTATATGACCCGCTCCCGCACGCGGGCCTGGCAGGGCGGTCTGAGCAACGCGTTTAGCGCCCGCGGCCTGAACGTCAACAGCAGCATCAACCTGTTCATGCGTCGGGATGATTCCCGCGAGGGCAAGGACAAAGGCGGCTACCTGAGCGTGAGCGTGTCGCTGGCGCATAACCGCCAGGGTGATGCCTCAAGCTATACCTCCGTGGGCGCGACCTGGCAGCACCAGCAGCGGGAAAAGAATCAGCTGAGCTATAACGTGGCGCATAACTGGTATGCCGACGCGCGCGGCGAGAATGAGTATGGCCTGAGCGCCTCGGGCATTAATGGCGATTCGCTCAATACCTCGGCCTACACGCGCCAGGGCGGGCGATACGGCAACGGAAGCCTGACGGTGAGCGACGCCTGGGATCGTCAGGAGCAGCGGCATACGCTAAGCAGCAGCGGCAACTACAGCTCTACCCTCGCCCTCTCGCGCTCGGGGCTGTGGATGGGCCGCTGGAGCGACGGGCGCCCTGCGTCTGCTGTCGCCGTGCAGGTCGCTACGCCTGAGGATTCGCAGGACCCTCGCGTCGCCGTGTCGCTGGACAACGGCGGCAGCGCGGATATTCCGGCAAACAGCCGCGCCCTGTTCGCCGTGCCGGGCTATCAGCAAACCACGCTGACGGTGAACGAATCGCTGAATGTTTCCCACGGCGTCAGCAGTGAAATTACGCAGGGTTCGGGCAGCAGAACGCTGTTTATGGTGCCGGGCAAAATGCTGCGTCGGGACGTGCAAACCACCGCGAGCTACACCTGGCTCGGCCAGCTCACCGACGAACGCCATACGCCGTTTATCGGCGGCGTGCCGCTGAACGTGAACGGCTGGAGCGATCTCGGCAACGGTGGGTTTAGTGCCCACAGCGATGCGCTGCTGCATAACCTCTACCTGGTGCGTCAGCAGCAGTTTTATCAGTGCGCGCTGAACGTGAAAAGCATGCGCGACGTGGTGCGTTACGTGGGTTCGATCCCCTGTCGGGAATTGACCTTCTCTGCCCTGCCGGATGCCGTCCAGCAGCAGGCGCAGCTGATGCTTGCCGGACGTTCGGTGCCGACTGGCCCAACCGCAATGAATGCAGAGAACCTTACCAAAGGGAAATGATGTGAATAAGTCTCTCTTAATTTTAACGATCTTTATCCTGTGGGCAGGCCAGGCGCAGGCGGGCGCCCCTGCCGGGCGTAATACCAGCGTGGGAATTAGCTACGATCGCTCCGCGCCCCCGGCACGCTTTGACATCTGGGTGCATGAGCCGAGCGGCTACGATACCGCCGATCCGCAAAAATGGGGGCGAAATACCCTGACCTGTCGTTCCCGCACCGACCCCACCTACGGGGCCTGCATGACTGCCCCGGTCTGGTTTTCGGCAAACCCGGCTGCGCCTTATCCCATCTCGCTCCGTTTTACCCATGCCCTCACCAAAAAAACGGTGGATATCAAGGTGTACGGCGAACACCACATGTTTATCAACAGTAAAGTCTTTACCTTCGCCAGCTTTGTTACCGGCGGGACGGGCGATATCACCGCCTGGAACAGAGAGCCCTATTTCGATTACTACATTGTGAGAAGCGAACTGGACAAGCTCGCCCAGCCGGGCATCTGGACCGCCACGCTGAGGCAGGACCTGCGTCAATGGGGAAGCGCCGACTGCGGCGGGAACTTCAACGATGTGAACGTGGGATGCCCCGGCTATCTCAGCATCGCCACCTGGCAGGCGACGGTGCGTATCGAGGTGGTCGACCCGGGCAATCAGCAGATTTACCTGCCCGCATTTCCGCACTCGACGCCTATTGTAAACCTCAACCTGACCAACTTCCCGGGACGGCCCGGCGGGAGTGAGATCCAGGGTGAAAGCACGGTGGACATGTGCCTGTACGACGGCAATAACAGCGCCAGCACCCGCGCGTACCTCCGGTTTGAGGATGACGGGCTCGCCGCGGCTGGCCGGACCGAGGGGGCCTTTTCAATCCGCCGTCGCGGTGGAAGCCAGACCGACGCGCGGGATCGTCTTGATTATCAGGTTCTTGTGACCAATCCGATCACCGGCGCAACGGAAACCGCTGCCAACGGTAAAACGCTGGTGTGGCAAGGCACGAACGATCCGCAGCATCTGCGCCAGGTCATTCTGCCCGGCGGCCGCGAAAGCGTGCTTTGCATTCCCGCGCCGATCGTCCTGAAGACGCCTTCGTTTGCCGCCAGCAGCAAAAATGCGGGCGATTACACCGGCACGCTGCGCGTTATCTATACCCCCAGTACGCTATAACGAGGTCCCCGTGAGCTACGCTATTCTCGACAATAACCGTTTTTACGCCGAAGGATTGCGCTATGCGCTGCTGCGCCGTGGCGTTCCGCGTCAGGTGCAGAGCGACACCGTAAGGTGGCAGCCGTCGCTGCTCGCCAGGCGCGTTTTGGTCATCCGCTGTCGTTTCTCGGTTGCGGCCACGCATCAGGCGCTGATTAACATCTTGCTCAGGCTGGAAGCCGCCCGCTGGCAGGGCAGCCTTTATCTGGTCTGTAACGAAAAAGGCTGGGCGCTGGCCACGCATTTGCGTAAACGCTTCGCCACGCTACCGATTTACATCATCGATGACCGGATCTCCGTTGCGGATGCGGCATATTTGCTGGCTAAAGAGCCTCGCCGCGTCCGCAGTCTTGACTGCTGCCTGACCGGGATTGAATTCAACGTGCTTGATCTGATGCTTACCGGGCTGCCCGTGCGCCATATAGCCATCGTGACCCACATGTCGGAAAAACAGGTTTCAACGCACAAATGCAATGCCCTGAAAAAACTCAACGCCAACAACCTGCTGCAGCTGCTCCTGTAGGTCGCGGTTTATCCCCCCGGCCCTTTTTTGCTACACTGGGGCCGATATTTTTCACACGACAGAAGATTATGTTCATTTTTGCAGGCCAGGAAATTGAGACCGATAGCGAAGGCTATCTGAAAGATACGACGCTCTGGAGCGAACCGCTGGCGGAGAAAATTGCGGAAAACGAAGGCATCACCCTCTCCCCTGAACATTGGGAAGTGGTGCGCTTCGTGCGCGAATTCTATCTTGAATTCAATACCTCTCCCGCCATCCGCATGCTGGTCAAGGCGATGGCGAATAAGTTCGGCGAAGAGAAAGGCAACAGCCGCTATCTGTATCGCCTCTTCCCGAAAGGCCCGGCAAAACAGGCGACCAAAATCGCCGGACTGCCTAAGCCGGTGAAGTGCATTTAATAGCGAATACCGAAGTTTACGTATTCCTTGCCGGGTTGATGAGGTTCCGTTAAGACCTTGTCAACCCGCGCGCTACGCGGCCCGCCCGCCTTCAGCCACGCCACCAGCTTGTCAACCTGCTCCGCTTCACCACACGCCAGCACCTCAACGCTGCCGTCATCCATGTTACGCGCGTATCCCGTCAGGCCAAGCTGAACGGCTTCACGCTGCGTGCTGTAACGAAATCCCACGCCCTGTACGACGCCGTGAACCCAGGCAATGGTGCAGACTTTTGACATCTTCCTTCTCCTTATCCGTCTGGCGCGTTGCAATTCCCCACCGAACTCGGGAAAATGGCGGCCATTTCATTGGAATCGACAGAATAGCAAATTATGAGTGTACGTTTAGTGTTAGCCAAAGGGCGCGAGAAGTCACTGTTGCGCCGCCATCCCTGGGTGTTCTCCGGCGCCGTTGCCCGTATGGAAGGCAAAGCCAGCCTCGGTGAAACCATTGATATCGTTGACCATCAGGGGAAATGGTTAGCGCGCGGCGCATACTCGCCAGCGTCTCAGATCCGCGCCCGCGTCTGGACCTTCGATAAAGACGAAACCATCGACATCGATTTCTTCGTTCGCCGCCTGCAGCAGGCCCGCCAGTGGCGTGACTGGCTGGCAAAGCGTGACGGGCTGGACAGCTACCGCCTGATCGCCGGTGAGTCAGACGGTATGCCTGGCGTGACGATTGACCGCTTCGGCAACTTCCTGGTGCTGCAACTCCTGAGCGCCGGGGCAGAATATCAGCGCGCCGCGCTGATTAGCGCCCTTCAGTCCGTTTTCCCGGAATGCGCCATTTACGACCGCAGCGACGTGGCGGTACGTAAAAAAGAGGGGCTGGAGCTGACGCAGGGGCCGGTCACCGGCGAACTGCCGCCTGCCCTGCTGCCTATCGAAGAGCACGGCATGAAGCTGCTGGTCGACATTCAGGGCGGCCATAAAACCGGTTATTACCTCGATCAGCGCGACAGCCGTCTGGCAACCCGTCAGTACGTTGCCGACAAGCGCGTGCTGAACTGCTTCTCCTACACCGGCGGTTTTGCGGTGTCTGCCCTGATGGGCGGCTGCGCTCAGGTTGTCAGCGTGGACACCTCCCAGGAAGCGCTGGACGTGGCGAAACAGAACGTCGAGCTGAACAGGCTGGATCTGAGCAAAGCGGAGTTCGTGCGCGATGACGTGTTCAAGCTGCTGCGCAAATACCGCGACCAGGGTGAGAAATTCGACGTTATCGTCATGGACCCGCCAAAGTTCGTGGAAAACAAAAGCCAGCTGATGGGCGCCTGCCGCGGCTATAAGGACATCAACATGCTGGCGATCCAGCTGCTGAACCCGGGCGGCGTGCTGCTGACCTTCTCCTGCTCCGGCCTCATGACGACCGATTTATTCCAAAAAATCATCGCCGATGCCGCAATAGATGCCGGTCGTGATGTACAATTTATAGAGCAGTTCCGTCAGGCCGCCGACCACCCGGTGATCGCTACCTACCCGGAAGGGCTGTATCTGAAAGGGTTTGCCTGTCGCGTCATGTAACTTGAAATGAGAAATATTGCCCGCACATAAGGTGTATGTAATGTTTCCCGGGAGGTGACTATGATTGCCAGCAAATTCGGTATCGGCCAGCAGGTCCGCCACACCTTGCTTGGGTATTTGGGTGTGGTCGTGGATATCGACCCGGAGTATTCCCTTGATGAACCGTCAGCAGACGAGCTGGCGGTTGACGCAGAGCTTCGCGCCGCGCCCTGGTATCATGTGGTAATGGAAGGTGACGACGGTCAGCCCGTCCATACCTATCTTGCCGAAGCGCAGCTGAGTAGTGAACTGCAGGATGAACATCCGGAGCAACCCACGATGGATGAACTTGCTCAGACTATCCGCAAACAGCTACAGGCGCCTCGCCTGCGGAACTAAGCGTGAAAAAAAAGCCCGACGACCGGGCTTTTTTTATTTCGCCAGCCCCAGTCGGGGGATATCAATCGCCGGACAGCGATCCATCACCACGTTCAACCCCGCGTCGCGCGCCAGCACGGCGGCCTGCTCGTTAATAACGCCCAGCTGCATCCACAGCGTTTTTGCCCCAATGGCGATGGCTTCCTGCGCCACTTCCCATGCGGCCTCAGAATTTCGGAACACATCCACCATATCCACTTTTTCCGGCACGTCATTCAGCGTGGCGTATCCCTGCTGGCCCAGCAGCGTTTTGCCCGCCACCTTGGGTGAAACAGGGATAACGTGGTAGCCCTGATCGAGAAGGTACTTCATTACCCTGTAGCTTGGGCGATCCGGCTTATCGCTCGCCCCCACCAGCGCAATGGTGCGCGTGGACGTCAAAATCTCGGCAATATCGTTCTCTTTCATGGTCTTCCTCCTGGCTTTTTTAAAAGTGTACGCCAAAGCGCGCATCTCAACCATTCATCCCATACGGATGTATGAGGGCAAAACGGCAAAATATGTCTATATGTTAGTAAACATGATTTTCGAAAAATTTAGATACATTATTGCGAAGAAGGTTTTCCTGACAGGAGCACCCTATGAAAGCCGGCCTTGCCTCTGCTGTGATTGCGTTAGTGATGCCGATTTGCGTCTTTGCCACGACGCTTCGACTGTCGACCGATATCGATCTGCTGGTGCTGGACGGAAAAAAAGTCTCCAGTTCGTTACTGCGCGGCGCGGACAGCATCGAGCTGGACAACGGGCCGCATCAGGTCGTGTTTCGCATCGAAAAACCCATCCGCCTGGCTAACCATGAGCAGCGGATGTATATTTCCCCGCCGCTGATCCTCAGCTTTAACACCCAGCGCATCAGCAAGGTCAATTTTAACCTGCCGCGCCTGGAAACGGACAAAGAGGCCGTCGCGTTTGACGCCGCTCCTCGCATTGAATTGCTGGACGGCGATTCAATGCCGATCCCGGTGAAACTGGATATTCTGGCGATAACCCAATCACCGAAAGGAACAAATTACGAAGCCGATACGGAAAACTATAACAAGGCGAATAAGCGCGCCTCGCTGCCGCAATTTGCCACCATGATGGCGGACGACAGCACGCTGTTATCCGGCGTATCCGAGCTGGATGTTATACCGCCTCAGTCACAAACGTTAACCGAGCAGCGCCTGAAATTCTGGTTCCAGCAGGCCGATCCTGATACGCGAGCCCGTTTTTTACAGTGGGTAAAGCAACAACCTTCGTCGTAAGCCACATTTTTTTCTCCTTTCTCTTGCAGCATCAGGCAGTTCCCGTCATCGTGTGATGGGTTAATCTTACGGACACGCTTATGGAACTGACAACACGCACCCTCCCGGAACGCAAACACATTGCGCTGGTCGCGCACGATCACTGTAAACAGATGCTGCTGAACTGGGTTCGCCGCCATCAGTCGCTGCTGGAAAAACATAACCTCTCAGCGACCGGCACAACCGGCAACCTGATCCACCGCGAAACGGGCCTGGAGGTTAACGCCATGCTGAGCGGCCCGATGGGTGGCGACCAGCAGGTAGGCGCGAAAATTTCGGAAGGGAAGATTGATGTACTGATTTTCTTCTGGGACCCGCTGAATGCAGTTCCGCACGATCCGGATGTGAAAGCGCTGCTGCGTCTTGCTACGGTCTGGAACATTCCGGTGGCGACGAACCTGTCGACGGCGGATTTCATCATTGAATCACCGCAGTTTAACTCCCCGGTTGAGATCCTTATTCCGGATTATCAGCGTTATCTTTCCGAGAGACTGAATTAGCTTTTTGCCGGGTGGCGGCTTCGCCTTACCCGGCCTACAAAATCTTGCCTGACATCCTTATGGTTTACGCGCTACCGGCACATCAATACTCTTCAGGATATCGACAAACACGGATGGCTCCTCTTTATTGAACAGCAGCCAGACGCGATGGCGCGCGCGGGTCATCGCCACGTACAGCAGGCGTCGCTCTTCCGCATCCGGGAAATCCTCGGGCGCCGGCAACAGCGCCTGCTCCATTATTGATTCGCGCGCCGGAGCCGGGAAACCGTCGCTCCCCTCCTTGAGTCCCAGCACAATGACGTAATGCGCCTGCTGGCCTTTGCTGGCGTGGATGGTCATAAAATCAAGCTGCAGCTTCGGCCAACGGGTGGCGGCCTTTTCCAGCGCGGCCGGTTTGAGATGATGATAGCGCGCCAGCACCAGAATGCGTTCATCGGGCTTTGCGTAGCCGCTGAGCTTGTCCAGCAGCGGCTCGAGCTGATCTTCTGCCAGCAGGGTAACCGCCTTTTTATCCCCCGGCGTCAGGCTGTTGAGCGGCTTAGCCAGCTGATGCGGATTCTGCTGAATAAAGCGGTTGGCAATTTCGCCAATCCGGGAATTGAAACGGTAGGTGGTATCCAGATCGCTGCGATCGCCCTCACCAAAATAGTGATGAAACGCGGTGGTCAGGGAGAGCTGCGCCCCGCTAAACCGGTAGATGGCCTGCCAGTCGTCGCCCACGGCAAACAGCGACGTGTGCTTATTTTGCGCCCGTAGTGCCGAAAGCAGCGCGGCGCGCTGGGGGGAAATATCCTGGAATTCATCCACCAGAATGTGTTTCCACGGGCTGACGAAGCGGCCTTTTTCGAGAATGATTATGGCCTGATGGATCAGGCCAGAGAAATCGACGGCATTTTCATCCTTCAGGGCCGTTTTCCAGGCTTTCAGCATTGGGGCCATCAGCTTAATGCGCTTTGAAAACAGATCGCGGATCGCCTCCGGCGCGTTTTCGATCATTTCTGCCTGGGAACCCCCGTGCATACGCATCAGGCTGACCCAGCGGTCAAGGCGCGATCCCAGACGACGCGCCAGCTTCTCATCCTGCCAGAAGCTGCCCTCCGGTACCGCCCAGCCAAGCTCCTCCTCGAGCCACTGACGCCACCCTTTTGCCTGCGCCTTTTTTTCACTGCACTGCTGCTGCCACGTTTTAATGAACAGCGCCTGCCGCGCCTGGGTGTCGTTTTCCAGTTTGCTTATGGAAGGAACTTTCTTGCTGCCCTGCTGAATGATATGCAGCGCAAGGGAATGGAAGGTTCTGGCGGCAATATCCTGGGTGTGCAGGCGTTCCTGAATACGTTCGTCCATCTCCTGTGCCGCCTTGCGCCCAAAAGCCAGGAGCAAAATCTGGTCGGCAACGGCCTCGCCGGTGGTCAGTAACCAGCCCGCGCGCGCGACCAGCACCGACGTTTTGCCGCTTCCGGCACCCGCGAGCACCAGCAGCGACTGCTCGCCATTGACCACCGCGCGCGCCTGCGCAGGGTTGAGCGGCGATGATTCGACAGTGCTGAAGAAATCGGCATATTCGGTGAGCATGGCGTCGGTCCACGCCTGATTGTGCGCCAGACGGCTCTTATCGATGTCGGTCAGCCAGGCCTGACACCGCTGCCAGGCGTCACGACAATTATCAAACTCGTTGAGACGCGTTGCAGGTAATGGCAACGCCGTAAGCGCCTGGCGGATCTTGTGCTGCAGCCCGGCGGTCTGTTGACGGGTCAGCCATTTTTGTTGCGCATTGCTCTGCGCAATATCGTCCAGCACCTGCTGCAGTACCTGCGCGGCAATCACGCTCATATCATGGCTCCACTGCTGCCAGAGCGTATTCAGATGATGATGGAAGCGCTGCGTTTCCGCCCACTCGGTACCATGGAGGCGCACAACTTTATCGGCGGGTAACACAAACTCCAGCTCGCCCCACACCAGCCCGCGCTTGCAGTGAATGGCGAGAAGCTGGTTAAACGGAATGAGGTATTCGTGGCGTTCACCCGAGACCTTCACCCCCGCGTTCAGGAGGACGACCTTGTCGTAAGGGTGCTGCGCCAGGCGTTTGCCCATAGAAGTTGCTTTCAGTTCCATATCCAGCCGGATCCATGAAGAGATAATTTGTCTGATAGTTTAACTGCCAGTTTTAAGGTGCTCCAGCCTAAAAAAACGTTACAATCACCAAGCGTTAATCATATCGAAAGGAACTGAGGGTTTATGCGTACCGTTCTGAATATTTTGAATTTTGTCCTGGGCGGTTTTGCCACCACCCTTTCCTGGCTCTTTGCAACCCTGGTGAGCGTCGTACTTATTTTTACGCTTCCGCTGACCCGCTCCTGCTGGGAAATCACCAAACTCTCGCTTATCCCCTTTGGGAATGAGGCTGTCCACGTTGACGAGCTGGAGCCAGAGAGAAAAAATGCGCTGATGAATACGGGCGGCACCCTGCTGAACGTGCTGTGGCTGATTTTCTTTGGCTGGTGGCTGTGCCTGATGCATATTCTGGCCGGTATTGCGCAGTGCATCACCATTATTGGTATTCCGGTGGGGATCGCGAACTTCAAGATTGCCGCCATTGCGCTGTGGCCCGTCGGACGCAGGGTTGTTCCGGTTGAAGTGGCACAGGCGGCGCGAGAAGCGAACGCTCGCCGTCGTTTTCAGTAAATAAGGACTGGCCGCGCTTATGCTAAGCCCACTGCTACGCCGCTATACCTGGAACAGCTCCTGGCTTTATAACGTCAGAATTTTTATTGCACTATGCGGTACCGTCGCCCTGCCATGGTGGCTGAATGACGTGAAGCTCACCATACCGCTTACTCTGGGCGTGGTGGCGGGGGCGCTTGCGGATCTGGACGATCGTTTAGCGGGGCGACTTCGCAACCTTGTTATTACCCTCATCTGTTTCTTTATTGCTTCCGCTTCTGTCGAACTGCTTTTCCCCTGGCCCTGGCTGTTCGCGTTAGGCCTGACGCTTTCCACCAGCGGATTTATCCTGCTCGGTGGCCTTGGGCAGCGCTATGCCACCATCGCGTTTGGGGCCCTGCTGATAGCCATTTACACGATGCTGGGGGTTTCACTTTACGATCAGTGGTATCAGCAGCCCGTTCTGCTGCTGCTGGGCGCTATCTGGTATAACCTGCTGACGCTAACCGGCCATCTCATCTTTCCGGTGCGTCCCCTGCAGGATAATCTCGCACGCAGCTATGAGCAGCTAGCCCGCTACCTTGAACTCAAATCCAGGCTATTTGACCCGGATATCGAAGAGGAGAGTCAGGCGCCGCTTTACGATCTGGCCCTGGCAAACGGTCAGCTGGTCGCAACCCTAAACCAGACGAAGGCCTCGTTGCTCACCCGCCTTCGGGGCGATCGCGGCCAGCGCGGCACGCGAAGAACGCTGCATTATTACTTTGCCGCACAGGACATTCATGAACGTGCCAGCTCTTCGCATGTACAGTATGCCTCTCTGCGCGAAAAGTTTCGCTATAGCGACGTCATGTTCCGCTTCCAGCGCTTGCTGTCCATGCAGTCCCAGGCCTGCCAGCAGCTGGCGCGTTCGATACTGCTGCGCACCCCCTACCAGCACGATCCGCTTTTTGAACGCGCCTTTAGCCACCTCGATGCAGCGCTCGACCGCGTACAGGCCAGCGGAACGTCGCCGGAACAGATCAAAGCGCTGGGTTTTCTGCTCAATAACCTACGGGCGATAGACGCTCAGCTGGCTACCATTGAGTCAGAGCAGGCAATGGCACTTCCGCGTAATGATGCGGAAAATCAGCTTGCCGATGACAGCGTGCACAGCGCTAGCGATATGTGGTTACGCTTGAGCCGCAACTTTACGCCGGAATCGGCCCTCTTCCGCCACGCGGTAAGAATGTCCCTGGTGCTCTGCGTGGGGTACGCCTTTATCCAGATTACCGGGTTGCATCACGGCTACTGGATCTTGCTGACCAGCCTGTTTGTCTGCCAGCCAAACTATAACGCCACCCGACACCGCCTTGCGCTGCGTATTATCGGTACGCTGGTGGGGGTTGCGATCGGGCTACCGGTACTCTATTTCGTGCCGTCCATCGAAGGACAGCTTATCCTGATCGTGATTACCGGCGTGCTGTTCTTCGCCTTTCGCAACGTCCAGTATGCGCATGCAACGATGTTCATCACGCTTCTGGTTTTGCTCTGTTTTAATCTGCTAGGTGAGGGTTTTGAAGTCGCTCTTCCCCGAGTGATCGATACGCTGATCGGCTGCGCGATCGCATGGGCGGCGGTAAGCTTTATCTGGCCAGACTGGCGTTTTCGCAATCTACCGCGCGTGCTGGACCGGGCAATGAATGCCAACTGCAGATACCTTGATGCCATCCTGGAACAGTATCATCAGGGGCGCGATAACCGCCTGGCGTACCGCATTGCCCGCCGGGATGCCCATAACAGTGATGCTGAACTGGCGTCGGTTGTCTCTAACATGTCTACGGAACCTCGTGCTACAGCAGACATTCGAGAGACGGCCTTCCGCCTGCTCTGCCTGAATCATACGTTTACAAGCTATATCTCCACGCTTGGGGCACACCGGGAAAAACTCACCAACCCGGGCATTCTCGCCTTGTTGGATGACGCCGTCTGTTACGTCGATGATGCGCTTCATCATCTGCCAGCCGACGAGCCGCGCGTTCAGCATGCTCTTGATGAACTGGCACAACGCATTGCGCATCTTGATCCGGGTAACGACAGCAAAGCGCCACTGGTTCTTCAGCAGATTGGCCTGCTTATCGCTCTGCTGCCAGAAATTTGCCGACTGCAGCAGCAAATCGCTACCTGGAGGAGTGATTTTCCTGCAGATCGGGCAGCGCATTAAGCCACTCGGTTAGCTCCTGGCGAATCAGCGCCGGGAGCGCCGCCTCATGCAGCCCTTCTATTGCCCCCTCAAGCGCAAAGAGAATTTTCATACTTAGCGCTTTGTTTTTTGCCCGCATTTTCAGCCAGCTCTCTCTCGCACCCAGCTGCCGCAACGTCTCTTCGTTGGTGATCCCGGCCTCACAGAGCAAAACCTCCAGTTGAAACGTCAGGTTGGGCAGATCTTTGAGCCGATTGCGCTGATGCCGCTGATAGCGCTCTTTTCTTGCCGCATCGAGTGCAAATGACGAAAGCTGAAGCAGTCTTTGTCTGTCCTGCCAGAGGCCGTCATCGACGCGATAATAATTAAGCAGCACCGGGCGCCCCCGCTTCATGAGGGTCAGGAAAGAGGAAGCATGCTTTACACAGTATTTTGCGCTTTCTTCGCAGGCTCGCAGGTAGAGTTCGCCATCTGACACCATTGCGAAAACCGCATCATCCACGGCCAAGGTATAGCCGCCGAAAAGCGCACGATGGTGGATTTCACCCAACGGGGACAGGTATTCTTGCGACTTATAAATCCGTTCATAAGATATCTTTTTCATAATAATTCCTTTAAAAATCATACAATAACAGCAGAATTTCTTACTAGCGGATCCGTTAGCAGGAAAATAGGCAACTTATTGCCAATGAGCAAGATGATTTTTTCAGGGAAGCCAATAATGAACGAATTTTGCGAGTCGCTTTCCGAAAATGAAGTTGATCTTTGGGCATACAGGGGTTACTGTATATTCATACAGTAACTACAGGGCTGGAATGAATATGTACACTTCAGGCTATGCAAATCGCTCAACATCTTTCTCTACTACCGCTGACGGTGTTGCGCAGAAATCCGTCGGGCGCCTCTCGACAGGTCTTATCAGTGAAGTGGTTTATCGTGAAGACCAGCCTTTGTTAACCCAACTTCTGTTACTGCCGTTATTACAACAGCTTGGCCAGCAGTCACGCTGGCAGCTTTGGCTGACGCCGCAGCAAAAATTGAGCCGGGAATGGGTTCAGTCTGCGGGCCTGCCGCTAACAAAAGTTATGCAAATTAACCAACTCTCGCCGTGCGATACGGTTGAATCAATGATCCGCGCCTTGCGCACCGGAAATTACAGCGTCGTGATTGGATGGTTGTCTGAGGAGTTAACGGAAGAGGAACATTTTCGTCTGACTGAAGCAGCGGAAGAAGGACATGCGATCGGGTTCATCATGCGTCCGGTTCACCCAGATTCATATCGCAAAGGACAACGTTCTGGCCTAAAAATTCACTCAAATTTGTATCATTGAGCAAATTTAAGAGTTTTCCTGGAATTTTTTTTGACCACAGGAAGTGGAATTAGTTCCCGTCGCCAAAACTGCGGAAAGGCTTGTCTGGTGCGGTTCCTCTTAATTTTACTGCACAAATTCTGTTCGAAAAATGTTAAATAATAGGTATACGGAACTTTTTTTTTCATATGCCTGACGGAGTTCACACTTGTAAGTTTTCAGCTACGTTGTAGACTTTACATCGCCAGGGGTGCTCGGCCTAAGCCGAAGATATCGGTAGATTTATATTTGACCACGCCCCCCGGTGAAGGATTTAACCGTGATTTCTCGAAAGAGATCTTCATGGCAAATTTTGGATGATAACGAGGCGCAAAAAATGAAAAAGACAGCTATCGCGATTGCAGTGGCACTGGCTGGCTTCGCTACCGTAGCGCAGGCCGCTCCGAAAGATAATACCTGGTATGCAGGTGGTAAACTGGGCTGGTCTCAGTTCCATGACACCGGCTGGTACAACAGCGAACTGAACAACGATGGCCCTACTCATGAGAGCCAGCTTGGTGCAGGTGCGTTCGGTGGCTATCAGGTTAACCCGTATGTTGGCTTTGAAATGGGTTACGACTGGTTAGGTCGTATGCCATACAAAGGCAACAACACCAATGGCGCTTTCAAAGCTCAGGGTGTTCAGCTGACCGCTAAACTGGGTTACCCAGTAACTGACGATCTGGACGTGTACACCCGTCTGGGCGGCATGGTATGGCGTGCAGACTCTAGCAACAATGTTGCTGGCGACAACCACGACACCGGTGTTTCCCCAGTATTCGCTGGTGGCGTTGAGTGGGCTATGACCCGTGACATCGCTACCCGTCTGGAATACCAGTGGGTTAACAACATCGGCGACGGCAACACCGTTGGTGTTCGTCCAGACAACGGCATGCTGAGCGTAGGTGTTTCCTACCGCTTCGGCCAGCAGGAAGATGCAGCGCCAATCGTTGCTCCAGCGCCGGCTCCAGCTCCAGAAGTACAGACCAAGCACTTCACTCTGAAGTCTGACGTTCTGTTCAACTTCAACAAAGCTACCCTGAAACCAGAAGGTCAGCAGGCACTGGATCAGCTGTACACCCAGCTGAGCAACCTGGATCCTAAAGATGGTTCTGTAGTGGTTCTGGGCTTCACCGACCGTATCGGTTCTGACGCTTACAACCAGAAACTGTCTGAGAAACGTGCTCAGTCCGTTGTTGATTACCTGGTATCTAAAGGTATCCCAGCTAACAAGATCTCCCCACGCGGTATGGGCGAATCTAACCCAGTTACTGGCAACACCTGTGACAACGTGAAAGCTCGCGCTGCACTGATCGACTGCCTGGCTCCAGATCGTCGCGTAGAGATCGAAGTTAAAGGCATCAAAGACGTTGTAACTCAGCCAGCGGCATAAGTTATCGTCTTATAAAAAAACCCCGCTACGCGGGGTTTTTTATTGTCTGAAAAAGCGTAAAAGCTTATTTTTTACCCAGCAAAGCCTGAAGGTCATTCTTCAACGTCGACATCTGGCTGGCATATTTCTCTTTATGTTCGGCATCTTCTATCAGCTGTACGACCGTTTCCGACAGTGTTTTTCCACGCCGTTGCGCCAGACCGGCAAGGCGTTGCCAGACAATAAACTCCAGATCGATAGACTTTTTGCGGGTATGCTGATGCTCGGCATTAAAATGCCGTTTCCTGCGCGCGCGGATAGTTTGCTTCATCCGGTTAAGCAGTGCCGGATTAATGTGTTTCTCTATCCAGCTATTAACCTGTACCGGTTCATTTTCGAGCGTCAGCAAAATATCCACGGCGTCTTGCGCTGCGCTGGCTTCGATGTAGCAGGTGATCAGCTCCCCTTCACGGTGCTTTTTGACCAGGTACTTCCATTTCCAGCCGCTTTCGAGATTTTCCAGTTGTTGATATTTCATTGCGATCTCAGTGTTACCTCGTAACTCTGTTCAGAATATCAGTTTTTTGGCAATCTGCTGAAAAGAAATCATATCCTGTGAAACATCGCAGAGGATTCCCTCGCCAAATTCCCCAATCCTGTTGGGAAGAGACCCCGGCTTACGGTATACTCCACGGTTTTACATCTGACTAAAAAACATCAACTTTGACCATTACGAAACTTGCATGGCGTGACCTGGTTCCGGATACCGAGAGCTATCAGGAGCTGTTTACACAGCCAGACCTCACAAAAGAACACGAATTTATACTTAGCGATACACAACCGCGTCTGCATTACGCGCTGGAGCAGGTGTTAAGCCCGTGGGCAACATCCCCCTTCATGCTGCTCAAAGCCCCGGAAGAAGCCGAGTATTTGACGCTTCTGGGTGATGCCGTGCGCCAGCTACAGCCACAGGCGGATACCGTTTATGGCGGCCAGTATCGTATTTCCGGACATGATGTCACTTTTGAACCTGCGCAGAAGGCCGATGGGCGTTTTGCTGCTGCTGGCGAAGTGGTTACCGCTAGCTGGACAGAGGCAGAACAACTCTTTGGCTGTCTTCGCCAGTTTAACGGCGAGCTGTCCCTGACGCCGGGCTTAGTGCATCGCGCGAATGGCGGCGTGCTGATCATTTCCCTGCGAACCCTTCTTTCCCAGCCGCTGCTGTGGATGCGCCTGAAAACGATTGTGAGTCAGCAACGTTTTGACTGGGTTGGCTATGATGAGTCACGCCCTCTGCCGGTTTCTGTCCCGTCTATGCCGCTGTCGCTTACCGTCGTGCTGACGGGCGATCGCGAATCACTGGCTGATTTCCAGGAAATGGAGCCGGAGCTGGCAGAACAGGCGGTCTATAGCGAGTATGAAGACAACATTCAGATTGCCGACGCTGATGACATGGCACAGTGGTGTCAGTGGGTGATGGCCGTCGCTGAACGGTTTGCCCTTCCTACCCCTGCTGCAGATGCCTGGCCTGGTTTAATCCGTGAGGCGGTACGCTACACCGGCGACCAGGAGACTCTGCCGCTCTGCCCTCTCTGGATCGGTAAACAGCTGCGTGAAGTCGGCGTGGTCAGCGGTAACGGTAGCTTCACCGGTGAACAACTCGTTCAGATGCTGGCCCAGCGAGAGTGGCGCGAAGGCTATCTTGCCGACCGCATGCAGGATGAAATTCTGCTGGAACAAATCCTGGTCGAGACTGAAGGCGAACGCATTGGTCAAATCAACGCCCTGTCGGTGATTGAATTCCCTGGCCACCCGCGCGCGTTCGGAGAGCCATCCCGAATCAGCTGCGTTGTGCACATTGGTGACGGCGAATTTACTGACATTGAACGCAAAGCCGAGCTTGGCGGCAATATTCACGCCAAGGGCATGATGATCATGCAGGCATTTCTGATGTCCGAACTCCAGCTTGAGCAACAGATCCCCTTCTCCGCCTCGCTGACGTTTGAGCAGTCCTACAGCGAAGTGGATGGCGATAGCGCCTCTATGGCCGAGCTGTGCGCCCTCATTAGCGCCCTGGCAGAAGTGCCCGTCAACCAAAACATCGCAATCACCGGCTCGGTTGATCAGTTTGGTCGTGCTCAGCCCGTTGGGGGTCTGAACGAGAAAATCGAAGGATTCTTCTCTATCTGCCAGCAGCGTGGATTGAACGGCAAACAGGGTGTGATCATCCCGGCCCCCAACGTACGTCATTTAAGCCTCAGCCAGTCGCTCCTGGATGCCGTCGAACAGGAACAATTCTTCATCTGGGCCATCGAAGGTATTGAGGATGCACTACCCTTACTGACAAACCTTGTGTGGGACGGTGAGGGGCAAACGACCCTGATGCAGACTATCCAGGAACGTATTGCTCAGGCGACACAGCAGGATGCTCGTCATCGTTATCCATGGCCGTTGCGCTGGCTGAGTTGGTTTAGTCCGAACTGATCGGACTTGTTCAGCGTACACGTGTTAGCTATCCTGCGTCCTTCAATAAAATAAGGCTTACTGAGAACATGGTAGATAAACGCGAATCCTATACAAAAGAAGACCTTCTTGCCTCTGGTCGCGGTGAACTGTTTGGCGCAAACGGCCCGCAGTTACCGGCCCCTAGCATGCTGATGATGGACCGTGTCGTAAAAATGACCGAAACCGGCGGCAACTTTGATAAGGGCTACGTAGAAGCGGAACTCGATATCAACCCGGACCTGTGGTTCTTCGGTTGCCACTTTATTGGCGATCCGGTAATGCCTGGCTGTCTGGGCCTGGATGCCATGTGGCAGCTGGTTGGTTTCTATCTCGGCTGGCTGGGTGGCGAAGGCAAAGGCCGTGCGCTGGGCGTAGGCGAGGTCAAATTTACCGGTCAGGTTCTGCCTACCGCGAAGAAAGTCACCTACCGTATCCACTTCAAGCGCATCGTTAACCGTCGTCTGATTATGGGCCTGGCGGATGGAGAAGTGCTGGTTGACGGTCGTCTGATCTATACCGCTAACGATCTGAAAGTGGGCCTGTTCCAGGATACCTCTGCTTTCTAACCTCTGCTTTAAGCGGCGTCAGAAAGGCGAAACCTCCGCAGTGCGGAGGTTTCTTTTTAAAGAGACGCTATCAAGCAAGTACTGCCCTGTCTCCGATGGCTTCTCGCCAGCCCCCTAACCATTGCGACCTCTGATTCAGAGTCTGATAGGGACACATTTCTTTCGAACGTCCGGCGATGCCAGCCTGATAACCACGTTGATGAGCCCTTTCCAGGCGATCTCGTTTCTGTCTCTTCATGCCTCGTTTCCCTCATTCTTTTGTCTGGTGGAAAGAAAACAGTGATTGCAAAGTGTGCAAGCACAGATAACGAATACCCCGAATCTGTCTCAGCGTCAACGTTCAAAATTCATACGGGTGTCATATTTGTGAGCTAGCCAAAAGTTCATTTGTACAAAAAGTGTGACGTGGCACAAGTAACAGCCTGAACTCAAAACGAAAAAAAAGCCGCAATCAGCGAGTCGCTGAAGGCGGCTTTTTACCATGAATTTTACTTATGGAAGACGGGAAATCTCCCTGGCGATGCTGGTCGACTCTTGCGCCCAGCCTTGTGCCAGAACTTTCACCATTTCATCGTAACCATCTTTCTGCTGCTTCATTTCAAGATGGAAAGGACGCTTAATGAGCTGTCCCTGATGATTAAGCAGCCACTCGCCGCTGACCACGACCACGCCGTCGTAGCGGCCATGGAAGCCTGTCACGGTGACGTTAAGCGTGTCCTGATCGCTCCCCAGCGGTTGTGAAGCGACGACCCAGCCCGGAAGCTGGCTGCTCAGGTTAGCCACCAGCGTATTGCGCAGCTGCTGATCCAGCGGGCTGGCCCACAGGTTGTTGTTGGCAATTACGTACTGAACGTCGCTGGTTTGATACACCACGCCGTTTCCAGCGAGGTAATCGGGCACTGAAACCTGCTCAACCCATAACAGGCGGTTACCCTGCGACGCGCTGGTTTGCGTACCGGCCTGCACGGTCAACGGCAGCTGGTAGTAGCTTTTGTTTTCACTGCCCGAGCTACAGGCCGTTAATACCATCGCTCCGACAATCGCTAGCCATTTTTTCATTGTTTCGCCCTCTTCGGCTCAGGATCCTTTTTATCTTTCGCTTCAAACACCAGCGCGTTGCTCTTCTCGTTTAGCGTTTTCAGTACCGGCTGCAGCTCACGCAGGACCTGATCCAGGCGCTGCATATCTGCCACCATCTTGTTATACGCCGCCGAGCCAGGCTGGAAGCCCTGCATGCTGCGGTTGAGTTCACGCAATGTTTTCTGCATATCCTGCGGCAGCTGCTGCATGGACTGGCTTGCGGTGATCTTATTGACATTATCCAGCGTGGTTTGCAGACGGCGCATTGTCGCCTGGCTTTCGCTCAGCGAACGGGTCGCGGATTCAATCATTGGATTCAGCGGCAGGTTGTTAATCTTATCCAGCGTTTCCATCAGACGCTGCTGGATCTGCGCCAGACCGCTGCTGACCGTTGGAATAATCTGGTAGCCACCAAATTCACGGATACCGGTAATAGCCGGCGCTTTTGGATAGAAGTCCATATCCACATACAGCGCGCCTGTCACCAGGTTGCCGGTTTTCAGCGAGCCGCGCAAACCACGATTCATCAGATCGGAAATATGTTCGCCGATATCCTGATCTTTGCCAATCTGATTGATCAAACGTTCTGGCTCAATGCGGATCAGCACCGGAATACGGTAGTCGTCATCCAGCATCTGCTTAAGGCCAGGCACGAAGTAAGGGACCTGCCCTACGGTACCGAGACGGATGCCGCGGAATTCAACCGGTGCGCCCGGCTGCAGGCCACGGACGGAATCTTTGAAGAACATCAGATAGTCGATGTGATCGGTATAGAGCGCGTCCTGAATGCTTTTTTGATCGTCAAAAAGTCGGAACGCCGATTTCTCAGCCACCGGCTGACCCAAATCCTGCCCTTCAGGCACGTCGAAACTAACACCGCCGCCAAACAGGGTGGTCAGGGAGCCCATTTCCACACGCATGCCCGCAGAAGTCAGATCCACGGCGATCCCACTGTCTTTCCAGAAACGTACGTTGCTGGTCACCAGACGATCGTTTGGTGCGTTAATAAAGAGCTGGTAGCTGATGGTACGCTTTTGCGGATCGAACGTACTGGTTTCCACCGACCCCACGCGATAGCCACGGAACAGCACAGGATCGCCAGGTGAAAGCTGGCCCGCCTTTTTACTGTCGAGAATAACGCGGATACCTTTTGCATCAGGCGGCGCAAGCGGTGGAGAATCAAGGAGCTGATATTGTCCCGGCTGAACGCCTTTCGTACCCGGCTGAAGCTCAATGTAGGCACCGGACAGCAGGGTGCCTAAGCCACTGATCCCTTCGCGGCCAACCTGCGGTTTCACCACCCAGAATACGGAGTCACCGTGAAGGAGCTTTTCCATCCCGGCATTCAGACGCGCCTTGATTTCTACATGCGTCAGATCGTCGGTCAGGGTTGCGCTTTCCACTACACCCACATCCACGCTACGGCTTTTGATGGTGGTTTTGCCGCCTTCAATACCCTCAGCGTTGGTGGTGATCAGCGTGACTTCCGGTCCCTGATGGCTGTAATGGTAAAACAGGATCCATGCACCGATCAGCGCCGTCACAATGGGGAAAATCCACACCGGCGACCAGTTCCTGACCTTCTGAACTTTCGCCTCTCCACTCTTATTTTCCATGCTCTTACTCTTCCTCATGGCTTGACTCGGGCTCACGATCCCACGATAAACGAGGGTCGAAGGTCATGGCCGCAAACATGGTCATAATGACGACCAACGCAAACATTAGCGCTCCCATTGCGGGATAAATACTCATCAGCCCTCCCATGCGCACCAGCGCAGAGAGAACCGCAATCACAAACACGTCAATCATTGACCAGCGACCAACAAACTCAACAACCTCATAAATCAGGTGCATGCGTTCGCTGTCGCGTTTGCCATGCCCCTTGGCATCCCAACAGAGCCAGGCAATCGCAATCATCTTTAACGTCGGCACCATAATACTGGCGATAAAAATGACGCCCGCCACCGGATACGACCCTTCCCCCCACAGCAAAACCACCCCGGCAAGGATTGTCGAGGGCATTTTGTCGCCGAGCAAATCGGTGATCATAATTGGCAGGATGTTGGCGGGAAGGTAAAGCATGATCGACGTCACCAGCAGCGCCATGGTCCACTGCAGGCTATTTTTACGCCGTACATATCCTTTGGTTTCGCAACGCGGGCACACGTCCAGATCCGCAGGCAGCACGGCGGTGCAGCAGGAGCAGGAACGTAAACCCTGTCTGATCCCCGTAACACCCACCTTCACCCTTTGATTCAGCGTGGGCGCAGGCGCGATATCGTCCCATGCCCAGCGCCGGTCAACGCACTGGAAGGCGCGCAGCTGGAGTACGCAGTAGAGGCACCAGGGAATAAAGCTGCTGCCTATCCCCACGTCGCCGTAGGCCATCAGCTTGACGAAGCTGACCAGTATACCCGCCAGAAATATTTCGGCCATTCCCCAGCTTTTAAGCTGGAACAGAACGCGCGCGAGTTTAATTTTGAGGGAGGTGGGCATCCGGACACGGTTGACCAGCAGCAGGATCACCACCAGGCACAACGCCGGAACAATTTGTACGAACAGAAGGAAAAAGGTGCCAAGGCTGGCGTAATCTTCGGAGAACATTACGCCCGGGATCTCAAGCAAATCCACCTGGCTGGTCATCCCTCCCACCTTCATATAGATGAAGGGGAAGAGATTGGAGAGCAGCAGCATGAAGAGGGCTGCCAGCGCATAAGCGGTGGGACGTTGCCTTGGCGCATCCCACTCGGTTGTCAACGTTGCGCCGCAGCGCGGACAGGTTGCCTTATGTCCGTGACCAAGCTCTGGCAACGCCACGAGCATATCGCATTGCGAGCATAATATATGCCTGTCGGCATGGTGCTGGTCACACATATGTTATCCCTGTTTATGCGCCGTTTTTCAGAGACTCAAGGTACTCCCAGCGCTCAAATGCTTCTTCCAGGGCTTTTTCAGCCGCGGACAGTTCAGCCAATATTTTCTGAGTATAGTCGTGCGACTGCGTAAAGAATGAGGCATCAGCGACCTGAACCTGCAGCGCTTCAAGCGCCGCCTCCAGTTCTTCCAGACGCTGAGGCAGCCCTTCCAGTTCGCGCTGCAGGTTATAGCTCATTTTAGCAGGCGTTTTTTTGACAGTTTCTGCTTTTGCGGCAACAGGTTCCGGTGCAATTTTGGATTTAGCCTGTTTTTGCGCCAAAGACTGCGATTGCTGGCCTCGCGCATCGTGATAGCCGCCGACATATTGATCAATCCTGCCTTCACCTTCGAAAATCCAGCATTCGGTCACGGTGTTATCAACAAACTGACGATCGTGGCTCACCAGCATCACGGTGCCCTGGTATCCGTCGATCAGCTCTTCCAGCAGCTCCAGCGTTTCGACATCCAGGTCGTTGGTTGGTTCATCGAGAATCAACAGGTTACTTGGTTTCAGGAACAGACGCGCCAGCAGCAGACGGTTACGCTCTCCGCCCGAAAGCGCGCGCACCGGCGTCATGGCGCGCTTAGGATGGAACAGGAAGTCCTGCAGGTAGCCCAGAACGTGACGCGGCTTACCGTTAACCATCACCTCCTGCTTACCTTCAGCGAGGTTATCCATCACCGTTCTGTCCGGGTCCAGCTCGGCACGGTGCTGGTCGAAGTAGGCCACTTCCAGCTTTGTCCCGCAGTGAACGCGGCCACTGTCCGCCTGCAGCTGGCCCAGCATCAGCTTAAGCAGCGTGGTTTTACCGCAGCCGTTCGGGCCAATCAGGGCAATTTTGTCGCCACGCTGCACCTGAGCGGAGAAGTCTTTCACCAGCACTTTGCCGTCGACCTGGTAATTCACGTCTTCCATCTCAAACACAATTTTGCCCGAGCGGGACGCCTCTTCAACCTGCATCTTCGCGCTGCCCATCACTTCGCGGCGGGCGCTGCGTTCGTTACGCATTGCCTTCAGGGCGCGCACGCGGCCTTCGTTACGGGTACGACGCGCTTTGATGCCCTGACGGATCCAGACCTCTTCCTGTGCCAGCTTGCGGTCAAACTCCGCGTTTTGCAGCTCTTCCACGCGCAGGTTTTCTTCTTTTTCCAGCAGATAGGTATCGTAATCGCCGGGATAGGTCACCAGCTTGCCGCGATCGAGGTCAACAATGCGGGTCGCCATGTTGCGGATAAACGAACGGTCATGCGAGATGAAGATAATGGTGCCGTTAAAGGTCTTCAGGAACCCTTCCAGCCAGTCAATCGCTTCGATATCCAGGTGGTTGGTCGGTTCGTCCAGAAGCAGCACTTTCGGCCCGCTGACCAGCGCACGCCCCAGCGCGGCTTTACGCAGCCAGCCGCCGGAGAGCGACGCCAGCTCCGTATCCGCGTCCAGACCAAGCTGGTCCAGCACTTCGGTGATGCGGCTTTCGAGCTGCCACAGGCCGTGGTGATCCAGCAGCTCCTGCAGGCGCGCCATTTCATTAAGGTTTTTTTCGCTCGGATCGGTCATCACCAGATGTGAAATCTCGTGATAGCCCTTCAGGTATTCAGCCTGTTCAGAAATCCCTTCCGCGACGAAATCGTAAACCGTGCCCGCCACTTTACGCGGAGGGTCCTGCTGCAGGCGGGAGACGATCAGATCCTGCTCGTAAACGATACGACCGTCATCCAGACCCTGCTCGCGGTTGAGGATTTTCATCAGCGTGGATTTACCCGCGCCGTTACGGCCTACCAGACAGACGCGTTCGTTGTCTTCAATATGCAGTTCAGTATCATCGAGAAGTGGCGCATCGCTAAAAGAGAGCCACGCGCCGTGCATGCTAATTAATGACATTTATTTTTCCTTTCAGACCGCGGTAATCAACCAGCAGTTATGGATTTGACGGTTACGGGCGAAGTCCTGAGACAGCGTTTTTTGGCTGATTTCTTGTGCTTTCAGTCCCAGTTCAGCAAGACCGTCGTGATCCATGCGGAAGCCGCGTTTGTTATTCGAGAACATAATGGTGCCGCCTTTACGCAGCAGGCGCTTCAGGTCGGTCATCAGGCGCAGGTGATCGCGTTGAACGTCAAAGCTATCCTCCATGCGCTTGGAGTTGGAGAAGGTTGGCGGATCGATGAAGATCAGGTCGAACTGCTCGTCGGTATCGCGCAGCCAGCCCAGCACGTCGGCCTGCATCAGACGATGCTGGCGACCGGTCAGGCCGTTCAGGCGCAGGTTGCGCTCTGCCCACTCCAGGTAGGTGCGGGACATATCCACGGTAGTGGTGCTGCGCGCGCCGCCGAGACCGGCGTGAACGCTCGCGCTGCCGGTGTAGGAGAACAGGTTGAGGAAGTCTTTACCCTTACTCATCTGGCCCAGCATGCGGCGGGCGATACGGTGGTCCAGGAACAGGCCGGTATCCAGATAGTCGGTCAGGTTAACCCACAGGCGAGCGTTGTACTCGCCCACCTCAATAAAGTCGCCCTTCTCATTCATCTTCTGATACTGGTTTTTGCCCTTCTGGCGTTCACGGGTTTTCAGCACCAGCTTGTTCGGCGTGATGCCGAGCACGGCGATGGTGGCAGCAATCACATCCAGCATACGCTGACGCGCTTTTTGCGCATCGATGGTTTTCGGTGGGGCATATTCCTGAATCACAACCCAGTCGGCGTAGCGGTCAACCGCTACGTTGTACTCCGGCAGGTCGGCGTCATACAGGCGATAACACTCAATGCCTTCCTGCTTCGCCCACTTTTCATATTTCTTCAGGTTCTTGCGCAGGCGGTTGGCGTAATCTTCCGCCACGCCGGACGGCTTGCTGTCCGCCGCTTTTTCTGCAAGATGGTAGTTTTTCTGCACGCAGTCCAGCGGGCCGTTCTTCGCCTTAAACTGGCGATCGGCGCGCAGCTGCAGGCAGCTCAGCAGCTCCGGCGAGGCGCTAAACAGGGAGAGATTCCAGCCGCCGAAGTAGTCCTTCATATTGCGGCCCAGCAGGCTGTGCAGGGCAATCAGCGCAGGCTCGCTGTCCAGACGCTCGCCGTACGGCGGGTTGCTGATCACCGTGCCGTACGGGCCTTTTGGCAGCGGATTGGTCAGGTTCGCTACGTCTTTCACCTCGAAGGTGACCAGCTCCCCGATACCTGCGCGACGGGCGTTGCTGCGCGCGCGTTCAATCACGCGTGCATCGCTGTCCGAACCGTAGAAATGGGACGTGTACTCCGCCAGGCCTTTACGGGCGCGGGTCTGAGCCTCGTCTTTGACTTCTTTCCAGAGCGCTTCATCATGCTGCGCCCAGCCTTTAAAGCCCCAGTGGCCGCGGTGCAGCCCCGGCGCGCGGTCGGTTGCCAGCATCGCGGCTTCAATCAGCAGCGTACCGGAACCGCACATTGGGTCGAGCAGCGGGGTGCCCGGCTGCCAGCCTGAGCGCATGACGATGGCGGCGGCCAGGGTTTCTTTAATGGGCGCCATACCGGTACGATCGCGGTAGCCGCGAAGGTGCAGGCCCGCACCGCTCAGATCGAGAGAGATACTCGCCGTGTCGCCGTTCAGCCAGACGTTAATACGCAGATCCGGATTTTCGCGATCGACGTTCGGGCGTTCCTTATTTTTACGCGTGAAGCAGTCCACGATGGCATCTTTTACGCGCAGCGCGCCGTACTGGCTGTTGCGGATCTCATCGTTCACGCCGTTGAAGTGCACGGCAAAGGTCGCGTTCGGGGTGAAGATCTCTGTCCAGTCGATCATCTGTACGCCGGTATAGAGATCAAGATCGCTATAGACCTTACACTCTTTCATCGGCAGCATGATGCGCGACGCCAGACGGCTCCACATCAGGCTCTGGTAAATAAGCCGCGTGTCGCCCTCAAAATGGACACCACCCTGAACTACCTGGCACTCTTGCGCGCCCAGGCCTTCCAGTTCAGTTTTTAACAGCTCTTCCAGCCCACGGGCCGTACTGGCAAACAGAGAATTCATATCGTCACTTTTAACTCTTAGAAAATTGTCGCGCATTATAGCTAATATGGCGTGTATGTCATAAAGTTGAAGGCTTATTTTCATTTGTGGGAGTGTGCAGTGGCGACCTTATCCAGGCTTTTTATCCATCCGGTGAAATCAATGCGCGGTATTGGCGTTTCGCACGCGCTGGCCGACATGAGCGGATTTGCCTTCGATCGTATCTTTATGGTCACCGAGCCCGACGGTACGTTTATTACGGCCCGTCAGTTTCCACAGATGGTGCGCTTCACCCCTTCCCCGCTTCATGACGGTTTGCACCTTACCGCGCCGGACGGTTCCAGCGCGGTGATTCGCTTTGCTGATTTTGCGCCTGTCGATGCGCCAACGGAAGTCTGGGGCAATCATTTTACCGCGCGCATCGCCCCGGAGGATATTAACCGCTGGCTGAGCGGTTTCTTCTCCCGCGACGTACAGCTGCGCTGGGTTGGCCCCGAACTGACGCGTCGCGTGAAGCGTCATGACGCCGTGCCCCTCTCCTTTGCCGATGGCTTCCCGTTTCTGCTTACCAACGAAGCCTCGCTGCGCGATCTGCAAAACCGCTGTAAGGCCAGCGTCCAGATGGAGCAGTTTCGCCCAAACCTGGTCGTGACGGGCGTTGACGCCTGGGAAGAAGATACCTGGAAAGTGATCCGCATTGGCAGCGTCATTTTCGACGTCGTGAAGCCGTGCAGCCGCTGCATTTTCACCACGGTAAGCCCCGAGAAGGGACAAAAACATCCGTCTGGCGAACCTCTGAAAACCCTGCAGTCATTCCGCACCGCGCAGGACAATGGGGATGTGGATTTCGGTCAGAACCTCATTCCGCGCTCAAGCGGAGCGATCCGCGTCGGGGACGAGGTGGAAATACTCGCCCGCGGGCCCGCGCGCGTTTATGGCGCAGGTCAGGAAGAAGAGTCCGTAGACGTTGTGACTGAGGTCAGCTCGGCAGTGGACATTCACTGGCAGGGTCAGCTCATCCGAGGGAACAATCAGCAGGTTTTACTTGAGCAGCTGGAGCAGGCGGGGATCCGCGTGCCGTATTCCTGTCGTGCGGGTATCTGCGGTTGCTGTCGTATTACGCTGGTCGAAGGCGAAGTCAGCGCGCTGAAGAAATCAGCTATTGGCGAGGATGGTACAATCCTGTGCTGCAGCTGCGTTCCGAAAACCTCCGTGCAGCTGAAAGCTTAAACGGCCTGCTCCAGGCTGAATGCATCAACGCGAAGCTGCGGTTTCAGCCTGTCGTTCATGACCTTAATGGCATCACCAAGCTGCATCATGCGCCCGGCAATGGTCACGCCGGGCTGCGCCAGCAGACAGAGCGCCGCATTTTCGCCAGGCTCAACCACCAGCAAATTCACCTCTTCTGCGGTATCACTCAGGTTAACGCTGGCTGCATCACCCGTGACAGGCGACCAGCTGAGGCCGTGTGCCTGAAAGTGCCAGCTTTTTGGCATCTGCGGCTTCAGGAAACGGATCGCCACCAGCGCATTTAATACCAGCTCGGCGCGCTGCTCTTTGGAAAGCATCAGGTCGCGGCATTTTTCTTCAAAGGAGAAATAAAGGGCAGCGTCTTCAACGCAAAAACCCGAAGGCGAGAAGGCATCCGGGGTCAACATTCGGCGCGCAAAACGAGAACGGAACAACATGCCATTGGCTAAATCGAGCATCATTCGATCGTGCTCGTCGCAAAAATACCAGCGCCAGTTATCGTCAGGTTTAATTCGCATGTGTCTCTCCCGTCCCCCAAACACCCTGTTCTAAAAATGTCCTGTTTGCCGCCTCGTTTATATCAACATTAATAAAAGACCATAATGTCTAAATAAGCAACAATGACGGAATATAAAACAACCAGGGCCGGAAATAAAGCCCTGGTTGTCTGATTAAGGTAAAAGTTTAGATATGCGTGACGATTTCTTTAATGAGCGGCGGGCCTTTGAAAATAAAACCAGAATAAATTTGCACCAGCGAGGCGCCAGCCGCCATCTTCTCACGCGCAGCTATCACGGAGTCGATTCCGCCCACGCCAATAATCGGCAGGCGATCATTTAATTCGGCAGACAGGGCACGAATAATTTCAGTGCTTTTTAATTGTACCGGACGTCCGCTTAAGCCACCCGCTTCATCGCAATTTTTCATTCCCTGAACCAGGGAGCGATCGAGAGTCGTATTGGTTGCGATGACGCCATCAATATTATGGCGTACTAAACTATCGGCGACCTGGATCAATTCTTCTAAAGAAAGATCCGGCGCGATCTTAACCGCCACGGGAACATATTTATGGTGGATCGCCTGCAGCGCATTTTGTTTATTTTTAATGGCGCTCAGAAGATCGTCCAGCGCATCACCATATTGCAAAGAGCGCAGACCCGGGGTATTGGGTGAAGAAATATTCACCGCAATATAGCCGGCGTAGGCATAGACTTTTTCCATACAAATCAGATAGTCATCTTTACCCTGCTCGACGGGCGTGTCTTTATTTTTGCCAATATTGATACCCAAGACACCGTCAAAATGAGATTTTTTGACGTTCTCAACCAGATGATCCACGCCGAGGTTGTTGAAGCCCATGCGGTTGATCAGCCCTTCCGCCTCCACCAGGCGGAACAGGCGCGGCTTATCATTTCCCGGCTGCGGGCGCGGCGTGACGGTGCCGATTTCAATAGATCCAAAGCCCATCGCGCCCAGGGCATCAATGCACGCGCCATTTTTATCCAGACCGGCCGCCAGACCCAGTGGATTCTTAAACGTCAGGCCCATGCAGTGGACGGGTTTTTCCGGCACGTTTTGGCGCACCAGCGCGGCCAGAGGCGTGCCTGTAATACGACGTAATTGCTGGAATGTAAATTCATGAGCGCGCTCAGGATCGAGCTGGAAAAGGGCTTTACGAACGAAGGGGTAGTACATGAACTCTCCTGGATTCCCGGTGTGCAGACCGGGAGGGGATTATGTGCGATCCTGCCCGGAAAGGGAATTGACCTGTGGCAAAAAAACCAGCGTAAAACGCAATCGTTTACCTCGCCGCCCATTTCTTATGCACTTTTTCGCATTTTAATTGCAGATAAATCATTTAGTGGAATAACTCTGCAATGTCACACTCCTGAAAATTGTTATGAATGTTAGATAAAAGCAAACAATTGGTTATAAGGAGCAAACATGCGCGTCATTACTCTGGCCGGAAGTCCACGGTTTCCCTCTCGTTCCAGCGCGCTGCTGGAATACGCCCGCGAAAAGCTCAACGCCCTGGATGTCGAGGTGTGCCACTGGAATCTGCATAACTTCGAACCCGAAGATTTGCTCTACGCCCGTTTTGATAGCCCTGCGCTCAAGGCGCTGATTGAGCAGCTCAACGACGCTGACGGGCTTATTGTGGCAACGCCCATATATAAAGCCTCCTTTTCAGGCGCGCTAAAAACGCTGCTGGATCTGCTTCCCGAGCGAGCCCTGGACGGCAAGGTTGTACTGCCCCTGGCAACCGGCGGTACGGTAGCCCATCTGCTGGCGGTGGATTATGCCCTGAAGCCCGTGCTCAATGCGTTAAAGGCGCAGGAAATCCTCCACGGCGTCTTTGCTGATGACTCGCAGGTCATCGACTACCAGCATAAACCCCACTTTACGCCGAATCTGCAAACTCGCCTCGATAACGCGCTGGAAACCTTCTGGCAGGCGCTGCACCGCAAAGACATTCAGGCACCGGCATACGGTCAACCGCAAGGAATCGCCCATGTTTAAGACATTAACCCGTATCGGCCTGGTCGGGCTGATGGCCCTCTCGTCCCTGGCTCAGGCGGCAGAAACCGCGCCAGAAAGCCTGCGCATCGGCTATCAAAAAGGCAGCGTCAGCATGGTGCTGGCGAAAAGCCATCAGCTGCTGGAGAAGCGCTACCCGGACACCAAATTCTCCTGGGTGGAGTTTCCCGCAGGCCCACAGATGCTGGAGGCATTAAACGTCGGCAGTATTGATTTGGGCAGCACGGGCGACATACCGCCTATCTTTGCGCAGGCTGCCGGGGCGGACCTGGTTTACGTGGGCGTCGAACCCGCAAAGCCAAAAGCCGAAGTCATTCTGGTGCCTGAAAACAGTGAGATCAAAACCGTCGCCGATCTTAAAGGGCATAAAGTTGCTTTCCAGAAAGGTTCCAGCTCACACAACCTGCTGCTGCGTGCCCTGCAAGAAGCCGGGCTCAAGTTCACCGACATTCAGCCTGTTTACCTGACGCCTGCCGACGCGCGCGCCGCATTCCAGCAGAAGAATGTTGATGCCTGGGCCATCTGGGATCCGTACTACTCCGCCGCATTACTGCAGGGCGGCGTTCGCGTGCTGAAAGACGGTACCACGCTGAAGCAGACCGGCTCGTTCTACCTGGCCGCACGTCCTTATGCGGAAAAGAACGGCGCGTTTATTCAGGGCGTACTGGATACCTTTACCCAGGCCGATGCGCTGACCCAAAGCCAGCGTCAGGAGAGTATTGCCCTGCTGGCGAAAACCATGGGCTTGCCTGAGCCGGTGATTGCGAGCTATCTCAACCACCGTCCGCCGACCACCATTACCCCCGTGGATGCGCACGTCGCCGCGCTTCAGCAGCAAACCGCCGATCTCTTTTATCAAAATCATCTGGTGCCAAAGCAGGTCGATATTCGCGACCGCATCTGGCAGCCCGCAGGCAAAGAAGGAGCCAAATCATGAGTCTGAATCTATTCTGGTTTTTACCCACCCACGGTGATGGGCACTACCTTGGCACTGAAGAGGGCTCACGTCCGGTTGACCACGGCTATCTCCAGCAGATTGCGCAGGCCGCAGACCGAATCGGCTTTACCGGAGTGCTGATCCCAACGGGCCGCTCCTGTGAAGATGCCTGGCTGGTTGCCGCTTCAATGATCCCCGTCACCCAGCGCCTGAAGTTCCTGGTTGCCCTTCGCCCGAGCGTTGTCTCCCCCACCGTGGCGGCGCGTCAGGCGGCAACGCTGGACAGGCTGTCAAACGGACGCGCGCTGTTCAACCTGGTTACCGGCAGCGATCCGCAGGAGCTGGCGGGCGACGGCGTGTTCCTCGATCACACCGAGCGCTATGAAGCCTCAGCCGAGTTCACCCGCGTCTGGCGGCGTCTGCTGGAAGGTGAAACCGTCACCTTTGAAGGCAAACATATTCACGTTCGCGACGCGAAGCTCTACTTCCCGCCGGTACAGCAGCCGCGCCCTCCCCTCTATTTCGGCGGGTCATCGGATGTGGCGCAAGATCTGGCAGCAGAGCAGGTTGACCTCTATCTCACCTGGGGCGAGCCGCCGGAGCTTGTCAAAGAGAAAATTGAGCAGGTGCGCGCCAAAGCCGCCGCGCACGGCCGTAAGGTACGCTTCGGCATTCGTCTGCACGTGATTGTGCGCGAAACCAACGAGGAAGCCTGGCGGGCAGCCGACCGTTTAATCTCCCATCTTGACGATGAGACCATTTCTAAAGCGCAGGCCGCGTTTGCCAAAACCGACTCCGTTGGACAGCACCGGATGGCGTCGCTGCATAACGGCAAGCGCGAAAACCTGGAGATCGCCCCGAATCTGTGGGCGGGCGTCGGCCTCGTTCGCGGCGGCGCGGGAACTGCACTCGTAGGCGATGGCCCTACCGTCGCAGCGCGTATTAATGAATACGCTGACCTGGGCATCGACAGCTTTATTCTCTCCGGTTATCCGCATCTCGAAGAGGCGTACAAGGTGGGTGAACTGCTGTTCCCGCATCTGGATGTCGCCATCCCGGACGTTCCGCAGCCCCAGCCGCTTCAGTCTCAGGGCGAAGCGGTAGCTAACGAATTTATTCCGCGAAAAGCCGCGCAAAGCTAAGGAGTCACCATGTCTGCCACCTCACAAAAATGGCTGCTGCGCGCCGCCCCCTGGTTTTTGCCCGTCGGCATTATTGCTGTCTGGCAGCTTGCGTCGTCCACCGGCTGGCTGTCGAGCCGCATTCTGCCCTCTCCTGAGGGCGTTGTAGAGGCGTTCTGGTCGCTAAGCGTGAGCGGTGAGCTGTGGCAGCATCTGGCGATCAGCTCGTGGCGCGCGCTGATTGGCTTTTCCATCGGCGGCAGCATAGGCCTGGTGCTGGGCCTGATCAGCGGGCTTTCCCGCTGGGGCGAGCGGCTGCTGGATACCTCCATTCAGATGCTGCGCAACGTGCCGCATCTGGCGCTGATCCCGCTGGTTATCCTGTGGTTTGGTATTGATGAAAGCGCCAAGATCTTCCTCGTGGCGCTGGGCACGCTGTTCCCGATTTATATCAACACCTGGCACGGCATCCGCAATATCGATCGCGGTCTGGTCGAGATGGCGCGCAGCTACGGCTTATCGGGTTTTTCCCTCTTTATACACGTGATCCTGCCGGGTGCCCTGCCCTCCATCATGGTTGGGGTGCGTTTTGCGCTCGGCCTGATGTGGCTAACGCTGATTGTGGCGGAGACCATCTCGGCCAACTCGGGCATCGGCTATCTGGCGATGAACGCCCGGGAATTCCTGCAAACCGACGTGGTGGTGGTTGCCATTATTCTTTATGCCCTGCTCGGCAAACTTGCCGACGTTAGCGCCCAGTGGCTGGAGCGCAGCTGGCTGCGCTGGAACCCGGCCTACACTCTTCAGGAGGCGAAAGCATGAATACAGCACGACTGAACCAGGGGACGCCGCTGCTGCTGAACGGCGTCACCAAACGCTACGGCGAAAACACCATTCTGAACGGGCTGGATCTGCATATTCCCGCCGGGCAGTTTGTGGCCGTAGTCGGCCGCAGCGGTGGCGGCAAAAGCACCCTGCTGCGTCTTTTGGCCGGGCTTGAGGCGCCTAACGGCGGTGAAATCCTGGCAGGAACAACGCCGCTGGCGAAGATTCAGGATGACACGCGCATGATGTTCCAGGACGCGCGACTCCTGCCGTGGAAAACGGTTATCGACAACGTTGGCCTGGGGCTGAAAGGAAGCTGGCGGGATAGCGCACGTCAGGCGCTGGCCGCCGTCGGGCTGGAAAACCGTGCCGGGGAGTGGCCTGCGGCGCTGTCGGGCGGACAAAAACAGCGCGTGGCGCTGGCGCGGGCGCTGATACACCGTCCGGGCCTGCTGCTACTCGATGAACCGCTCGGTGCGCTCGATGCCCTGACGCGAATCGAGATGCAGGATTTGATTGAGTCCCTCTGGCAAGACCATGGGTTTACCGTGCTTTTAGTGACGCACGACGTCAGCGAAGCGGTGGCGATGGCGGACAGGGTGCTGCTCATAGAAGAAGGGAAAATCGGGTTGGATCTGACGGTAGATATCCCGCGGCCTCGTCGCGTAGGCTCGGCAAGGCTGGCGGAACTGGAAGCGGAGGTATTGGATCGGGTGATGAAGCGCGGGGTGAGCGAGCGCGCGTTGATTACGGCTAATGCCTGATGCCCTCACCCCGGCCCTCTCCCACAGGGAGAGGGAGGGTTAAGCTTTCTATCAGGCCAGCGCCTTAGCAATCTTCTCGTACAGATCGCCAGACAGGTTTTCCAGCCCTTTCAACTGCTCAAGCGCGGCGCGCATCTTCGCCTGACGCTGCGCGTCGTAGCGTTTCAGGCGGATCAGCGGCTCAATCAGACGAGACGCCACCTGCGGGTTACGGCTGTTCAGCTCGGTCAGCATTTCCACCATGAACTGATATCCGCTGCCGTCTTCCGCGTGGAAAGCGGCCGGGTTGCTGCTGGCAAACGCGCCAATCAGGGAGCGGACGCGGTTCGGGTTGCTCATGGTGAACGAGCGGTGCTTCAGCAGGCCGCGGACGGTGCTCAGCACATCGGCTGACGGGCTGGTGGACTGCAGAATAAACCACTTATCCATCACCAGACCATCCTGATGCCACTTATCATCGTACTCCTGCATCAGCGCATCGCGGCACGGCAGCTCGGCGGCAACGCTTGCGGCCAGGGCAGCCAGCGCATCGGTCATGTTGTCTGCGTCGTGATACTGCTTGCTCACCAGGGCGTTTGCCAGCTCAACGTCACCGAAGGCAAGATAGCGCAGGCAGGTATTGCGCAGGGAACGTTTGCCGATATCCGCATGTTCCACGCGGTACGCATCCAGCCTGTTAGCGTTGTAAATGGCCAGGAACTCGTCCGCCAGCTCGGTGGCCAGCGTGCGGGTCAGCGCTTCACGCACCGCTACGATCGCAATCGGGTCGATGATGTCAAACAGCTCGGCAATTTCCGTCGCGGACGGCAACGTCAGAATTTCAGCCGCCAGCGCCGGATCGATGTTTTCGTCCAGCAGGATCGCGCGGAACGCATCGGCCACATGCACCGGCAGCGTCAGCGGCTGGCCCTGCTGGAAACGGTTCACGTTCAGCTTGATGTAGGTCGCCAGCAGGCTTTGCGCGGCGTCCCAGCGGGAGAAATCGTTGCGCGCGTGGCGCATCAGGAACGTCAGCTGTTGATCGCTCCACTTATACTCCAGCTTCACCGGCGCGGAGAACTCGCACAGCAGCGCTGGGACCGGCTGGAAGTAGACGTTATCAAAGATGAAGGTCTGCTCTGCCTGGGTCACGTTCAGCACCTGATGCACCGGGTGGCCGCCCTTCTGCAGAGGGATAACTTTACCCTCGTTATCGTACAGCTCAATGCTGAACGGAATGTGCAGCGGATGTTTCTCTTCCTGCTCGGCCGTTGGCGGCGTGCGCTGGCTGATGGTCAGGGTGTACTGCTCGGTTTCCGGATTGTAGTCGTCTTTGACGGTCACGATCGGCGTGCCGGCCTGGCTGTACCAGCGGCGGAAGTGAGAGAGGTCGACATTGGACGCGTCTTCCATCGCCTGCACAAAGTCGTCGCAGGTGGCGGCGCTGCCGTCGTGACGTTCGAAGTACAGCTGCATCCCTTTCTGGAAGTTCTCTTCGCCCAGCAGGGTGTGGATCATGCGGATAATTTCAGCGCCCTTCTCGTACACCGTCAGGGTATAGAAGTTGTTCATCTCGATGACTTTATCCGGGCGAATCGGGTGCGCCATCGGGCTGGCATCCTCTGCAAACTGCAGCCCGCGCATGGTGCGCACGTTGTTGATGCGGTTTACCGCGCGCGAACCCAGATCGGAGCTGAACTCCTGGTCGCGGAAGACGGTCAGGCCCTCTTTCAGGCTCAGCTGGAACCAGTCGCGGCAGGTCACGCGGTTACCGGTCCAGTTGTGGAAATACTCGTGGCCAATCACGCGTTCGATATCGAGGTAGTCTTTATCGGTTGCTGTGTCGGTGCGCGCCAGCACGTATTTGGAGTTAAAGACGTTAAGGCCTTTATTTTCCATCGCGCCCATGTTGAAGAAGTCGACGGCGACGATCATATAGATGTCGAGATCGTACTCGAGGCCGAAACGCTCCTCGTCCCACTTCATGGAGTTAATAAGGGACGTCATTGCCCACGGCGCACGGTCGAGATTACCGCGATCAACGAACAGCTCCAGCGCCACGTCGCGGCCTGAACGGGTTTTAAAGGTGTCGCGCAGCACGTCGAAGTCACCCGCCACCAGCGCAAACAGGTAGCACGGTTTCGGGAACGGATCCTGCCACTGCACCCAGTGACGGCCATTCTCCAGCTCGCCTTCGCCCACGCGGTTGCCGTTGGAGAGCAGGAACGGATACAAGGTTTTGTCGGCGATGATTTTGGTGGTGAAGCGCGCCAGCACGTCCGGGCGATCCAGATACCAGGTAATGTGGCGGAAGCCCTCGGCCTCACACTGCGTACACAGCGCCACGCCAGACTGGTAAAGCCCTTCCAGCGCGGTGTTAGCGGCCGGGCTAATTTCATTCACGATGCGCAGCGTAAAGCGTTCCGGCAGGCCGTTAATCACCAGCTGGTTGCCTTCTTCTTTATAGTCGGTCCAGGCTTCATCATTAACATGCAGGGAGACCAGCGTCAGGTCTTCACCATCCAGACGCAGCGGCACCGCAGTCGCGCTCTGGCGCGCTACCTGGCTGACCGCCGTCACAACGGTTTTGGTGGCATCCAGGTCAAAAGTCAGATCGATATCGCTAATCAGGTATTCCGGCGCACGGTAGTCGTGGCGGTATTTAGCTTGTGGCTGTTGTGTCATAGAAAACCTTATGCATCGTTTGTCGAGTAACGTTTCAATATATTCCTGTTGTGTAAAACGCGCTACGCAGAATGTTCATCTTTTCAGTTACAAACCCCTTTTTCGCTACATTTATATAACACGAGGCACGAAATGCTCTCGACCCTAAAGGCAGCTTATGTTGTGATCGGGGTTCAATAAATCACTAAAACAGGTATACTCCGGAGTTGTTTATTGTACTAAACGCTCCCGTGAGAGGATGCTACTGCGCACCTATGACTCAATTCGCTTCTCCTGTTCTGCATACGTTGCTGGATACCGACGCGTATAAACTGCATATGCAGCAAGCCGTTTTTCACCATTACCATGACGTCCACGTTGCGGCTGAATTTCGCTGCCGGGGCGACGACTTGCTGGGTATCTACGCAGACTCCATTCGTGAACAGGTCGATGCTATGCAGCATCTGACGCTGCAGGACGACGAATACCAGTGGCTTTCGGGCCTGCCCTTCTTCAAAGCCGACTATCTGAACTGGCTGCGCGATTTCCGCTATAAGCCGGAACAGGTCACCATTACCAATGACAACGGCAAGCTGGATATTCGCCTTCAGGGGCCGTGGCGTGAAGTGATCATGTGGGAAGTTCCGCTTCTGGCGGTGATCAGCGAGCTGGCGCATCGCTATCGCTCACCTGAGACCGGCGTGACGCAGGCGGTCGCCTCTCTGGAAAACAAGCTCGTTGAGTTTTCCCGGTTGACCGAAGGGCTGGATATGTCCCGCTTCCGCCTGATGGATTTTGGCACGCGCCGCCGCTTCTCCCGCGAGGTTCAGGAGGCGATCGTCAGACGCCTGCAACAGGAGCCGTGGTTTGTTGGCACCAGTAACTACGATCTGGCGCGTCGTCTCGATCTCACCCCGATGGGCACACAGGCGCACGAGTGGTTCCAGGCGCACCAGCAGATCAGCCCCGATCTCGCCAACAGCCAGCGCGCCGCGCTGGCCGCGTGGCTGGACGAATACCCGGATAAGCTGGGCATCGCCCTCACCGACTGCATTACGATGGATGCCTTCCTGCGCGACTTCGGCCCTGAGTTCGCCGAGCGCTATCAGGGATTACGTCATGACTCCGGGGACCCGGTGGAATGGGGTGAAAAAGCCATCGCCCATTACCAAAAATTGGGTATCGACCCGATGAGCAAGGTGCTGGTCTTCTCCGATAACCTCGATCTGTCGAAAGCCGTCGACCTTTACCGCCACTTCTCATCGCGGGTGAACCTGAGCTTCGGGATCGGTACGCGCCTGAGCTGCGACATCCCTCAGGTAAAACCGCTGAATATCGTCATTAAGCTGGTGGAATGTAACGGCAAGCCGGTGGCAAAACTCTCCGACAGCCCGGGCAAAACCATCTGCCATGACAAAGCGTTTGTACGCGCGTTACGCAAAGCCTTCGATCTGCCTCAGGTTAAAAAAGCCAGTTAACCGCCTCAGGGAGCCTTTATGGCTCCCCTTCCCTTATTTATTTCTTATTTCTTCTCTTAAGACTGCGAAATCTGCTTGTCTGATGCCAGATGCCAGGTAACATAGATATCCCCCCTACGTGGGCGGACAAGTGGTTATTTTTTCCGACTATTAACAGAGAGAATATTTATGAGCGTTGTGCCTGTAGCCGACGTACTCCAGGGCCGCGTCGCCGTTGACCAAGAAGTCACCGTGCGCGGATGGGTGCGTACTCGTCGAGATTCTAAAGCTGGTATCTCCTTCCTCGCCGTCTATGACGGTTCCTGCTTTGATCCTGTACAGGCCGTCATTAATAATTCTCTGCCCAATTACAATGATGACGTTCTGCACCTGACAACGGGCTGTTCCGTTATCGTTACCGGCGTTGTCGTGGCTTCACCGGGCCAGGGCCAGAGTTTCGAAATTCAGGCATCAGCCATTGAAGTGACCGGCTGGGTGGAAGATCCGGATACCTATCCGATGGCGGCTAAACGCCACAGCATCGAGTATCTGCGTGAAGTTGCGCACCTGCGTCCGCGTACCAACCTGATTGGTGCGGTTGCCCGCGTGCGCCACACTCTGGCCCAGGCGCTGCATCGCTTCTTCGATGAGCAGGGTTACTTCTGGGTGTCCACCCCGCTGATCACGGCTTCCGATACCGAAGGTGCCGGTGAAATGTTCCGCGTTTCTACGCTGGATATGGAAAACCTGCCGCGCACGCCGGAAGGCAAAGTGGACTATGACAAAGACTTCTTTGGTAAAGAGGCCTTCCTGACGGTTTCCGGCCAGCTCAACGGCGAAACTTACGCCTGCGCGCTGTCTAAGATCTACACCTTCGGCCCAACCTTCCGTGCTGAAAACTCGAACACCAGCCGTCACCTGGCGGAATTCTGGATGCTGGAGCCGGAAGTAGCATTTGCCGATCTGAACGATGTTGCCGGTCTGGCAGAAGCGATGCTGAAGTACGTGTTCAAAGCCGTTCTTGAAGAACGTGCTGACGACATGAAATTCTTCGCCGAGCGCGTCGACAACGATGCGATCGCTCGTCTGGAGCGCTTCGTCTCCGCTGACTTCGCGCAGGTAGACTATACCGACGCGGTCGCTATTCTCGAAAAATGCGGCGAGAAGTTTGAGAACCCGGTTTACTGGGGCGTGGATCTCTCTTCCGAGCACGAACGTTATCTGGCAGAGAAATACTTCAAAGCACCGGTTGTGGTCAAAAACTACCCGAAAGACATTAAGGCCTTCTATATGCGCCTTAACGAAGACGGTAAAACCGTTGCCGCGATGGACGTACTGGCTCCGGGCATTGGTGAAATCATCGGTGGCTCTCAGCGTGAAGAGCGTCTGGACGTGCTGGATGCCCGCATGGAAGAGATGGGGCTGAATCCGGCTGACTACGGCTGGTATCGCGATCTCCGCCGTTACGGCACCGTGCCGCACTCTGGTTTTGGTCTGGGCTTTGAACGCCTGATTGCCTATGTAACCGGCGTTCAGAACGTACGCGACGTGATTCCTTTCCCACGTACCCCGCGTAACGCCAGCTTCTAATCGACACAATTAATAATGGCCAGCAGACGCTGGCCATTATTTTATTCTGCTGTGTCAGTTTTCGTCAGCGAAAAGTCAGCATTTTTAAACCACAACCCCGTTACAACCACTACCTGTTACGTTTTATTTCCACGAAACACCTGTGAACAAAAAATAAACCGCACTCTCATTGCGTTTATTACATCCTCAAGCAATAGCACAAATTTCAGCCAATCTCTTAGCCATCCAGAAGTCTTTTTACGGTCATAAGAAAAAACCTGTCGTTTAACTTCTGTTGATATGAATTGCCTTTATCCAAATTAAACATAAGCAATTCATATATATAGGAATGATTTAGTCGTTTAATTAGCCAATCAGTTCTGAAATTTGAGGTGGTTCACAAAGTTCCCAAAAATACACATTTGGTTACACATAATTTCTTTTTATTACCGAATCTTGAGGATTGTAGCACTTTCAGGCTAGCGAAACGGTTCTATGAATGGAAAGATGCCTGTCAGATACATAAAGACACCAAACTCTCATCAATAGTTCCGGAAATATTTATTGACAGAATTTATTGACGGCAGTGGCGAGTGTCATAAAAAAACCAATGAGGGTAATAAATAATGATGAAGCGCAATATCCTGGCAGTGGTTATCCCTGCCCTGCTGGTAGCCGGTGCAGCAAACGCTGCAGAAATCTATAACAAAAACGGCAACAAACTGGACTTCTACGGTAAAGTTGTTGGTGAGCACGGCTTCACCACTTCTGGCGAACACAAAAACGCTGACTCCTCTTACGGCCAGATCGGCTTCAAAGGCGAAACTCAGATTAACGATGACCTGATCGGTTACGGTCAGTGGGAATACCGTGCGCGCGCTGGCGCTGCAGAAGGCGACCAGACCAACGTAACTCGTCTGGCATTCGCGGGTATCAAGGTTTCTGAAGCAGGTTCTCTGGACTACGGTCGTAACTACGGTATCGTTTACGACGTAGAATCTTACACCGATATGGCTCCGTCGTTCTCTGGCGAAACCTGGGGTGGCGGCTATGTTGATAACTACATGACCAGCCGTTCTACTGGCCTGCTGACCTACCGCAACAACAACTTCTTCGGTCTGGTTGATGGTCTGAACTTTGGCGTTCAGTATCAGGGTAAAAACGACCGTAGCGACCTGCGTAAAGCGAACGGTGACGGCGTTGGTCTGTCCCTGGGCTACGAGTTCGGCGAAGGCTTCGGTCTGATCGGTGCATACAGCACTGCAAACCGTACCCTGGACCAGAAAGAAGATGGTAAAGGCGATAAAGCTGAGTCCTGGGCAGTTGGCGCGAAATATGACGCGAACAACATCTACCTGGCGACCGTTTATGCTGAAACCCGCAACATGAGCATCCTGGGCGATAGCACTGCGACTGTGTACGATGTTGCTAACAAAACTCAGAACTTCGAAGTTATCGCACAGTACCAGTTCGACTTCGGCCTGCGTCCTTCCGTTTCTTACGTTCAGTCCAAAGGTAAAGACCTGAACGGCATCGGCGACCGTGACCTGGCGAAATACATCACCACCGGTGCGACTTACTACTTCAACAAGAACTTCAACGTGTACGGTGACTACCGCTTCAACCTGCTGGACGACAAAGATGCGTCCACCAGTTGGGTTGGCTCTGACAACCAGGCTACCGTTGGCGTAACCTACCAGTTCTAATCAGTACACCACGTTGTTATATGCTTAATGAACAGGGCTTCGGCCCTGTTTTTTTATGCCTGACAGAAAATAATGGCGACTTTTGAAAAGCCGCACGCTTTTCGTCGCAAACGGTTGGCATTTTGTAAATCTACCGTTAACCTGATAGCGGATTTCACTTCTGTAATCACAATGGAACTTCGTCATGTTTGAGAACATTACCGCCGCTCCTGCCGACCCTATTCTGGGCCTGGCCGATCTGTTTCGTGCCGACGACCGCCCTGGCAAAATCAACCTGGGTATTGGTGTATATAAAGATGAAACCGGCAAAACTCCGGTACTGACCAGCGTTAAGAAAGCCGAGCAGTATCTGCTGGAAAATGAAACCACCAAGAACTACCTCGGTATCGATGGTATCCCTGAGTTTGGTCGCTGCACCCAGGAACTGCTGTTCGGTAAAGGCAGCGAAATCGTGAGCAGCAAGCGCGCTCGCACAGCACAAACCCCTGGCGGTACCGGCGCGCTGCGCGTGGCGGCGGATTTCCTTGCAAAAAATACCTCTGTTAAGCGCGTATGGGTCAGCAACCCAAGCTGGCCGAACCACAAGAGCGTGTTTAACTCTGCGGGTCTGGAAGTGCGCGAATATGCTTACTACGATGCGGCAAACCACTCTCTCGACTTTGACGGCCTGTTGGCCAGCCTGAGCGAAGCGCAGGCGGGTGACGTGGTGCTGTTCCACGGCTGCTGCCATAACCCAACCGGTATTGATCCAACGCTTGAGCAGTGGGAACACCTGGCTAAACTTTCCGTAGAAAAAGGCTGGCTGCCGCTGTTCGACTTTGCGTACCAGGGCTTTGCTCGTGGTCTGGAAGAAGATGCTGAAGGCCTGCGCGCATTCGCTGCAGTGCATCAGGAACTGATTGTTGCGAGTTCTTATTCCAAGAACTTTGGCCTGTACAACGAGCGTGTAGGTGCCTGTACGCTGGTTGCGGCAAACGAAGAGACCGTCGATCGTGCGTTCAGCCAGATGAAGTCCGTGATCCGCGCTAACTACTCTAACCCACCGGCACACGGTGCGTCCGTTGTTGCTACTATTCTGAGCAACGATGCCCTGCGCGCGATCTGGGAGCAAGAGCTGAACGATATGCGCCAGCGCATTCAGCGCATGCGCCTGCTGTTTGTGAACACTCTGGCAGAGAAAGGCGCTGACCGCGACTTCAGCTTCATCATCAAGCAGAACGGCATGTTCTCCTTCAGCGGCCTGACCAAAGAGCAGGTTCTGCGTCTGCGCGAAGAGTTTGGCGTGTACGCCGTAGCGTCTGGCCGCGTGAACGTTGCAGGCATGACCCCTGATAACATGGCGCCGCTGTGCGAAGCGATTGTCGCCGTACTGTAATTTACGCTCATAAAAAAAGCCTGCGTTATGCAGGCTTTTTTATTTCATCCGATTTACCAGACAGGCATCTCATCCTGAAGGAAGGGGTTATGCAACCGCTCGTAGCCCAGCGTTGACATTGGCCCATGACCCGGGATAAACGTCACGTCATCGCCCAGCGGCAATAGCTTCTGTTTAATCGACTGGATCAGCTGACCGTGATCGCCGCGTGGGAAATCGCTGCGTCCTACGCCGCCTTTGAAAATCACATCGCCGGAAATCAGCAGACGCGACTGGTCGTCAAAGAAGACGATATGGCCTGGCGTATGCCCAGGACAATGCAACACCTGTAAAGTCACATTCCCTACGTTAACGCGCTCTCCTTCGTTCAGCCAACGATCGGGCGTCAATGGCAGACACTCATCAAGGCCAAACATGCGGCTTTGGGCAGGTAAACCCTGCAGCCAGAACTCATCTTCTTTTTCCGGGCCGATCGTCGGCACGCCGTAGTATTCAGCCAGTTCAGCCGCTGCGCCCACATGATCGAGATGACCATGAGTGAGAAGGATCTGCATCAGCGTAACGCCGCTTGCAGCAACCTCCTGCTTGATTTTCTCGGCGTCACCACCGGGATCGACAAGCGCGGCCAGTTTGGTTTGCTCGCACCAGATTAATGAACAATTCTGGGAGAACGCGGTAACCGGAATAATACGATAGTTCATACTGCTCCTGTGTTTCGTTATTACCAGTGCCTTACCGGACCGGTATCAATATGCACAAAGTTGCTACGTGGGTAATATCCTACACCACCTGCACGCATAGATAACGCAGCTTTGCGAATATTGGCTAACGAAACGCCTTCAATATGGAAATCCATTGCCTGCCCCTTGGTGTGATAGCTTTTTTTCGCTACCCCACGGCTGTGGGCACGCAGTTCATTATTGGTATCCAGAGAACGGTATCCAGAAATGAGCTGCACAGGCTTGCTGGTTCCCAGCAGGCCCTGAAGGCGGAATAACTGATCGAATAATCCTGGGTCGATGGCCTTAATTTTATTCGCGCGGAAGTCGCGGAAAAAATGATTTAACCTTGCTAATTCATCCTGAATATAGCCTCTGCCATCGAAGAACTCCGCTTTAAGCGACTCACCGGTGTGAAGATTGTTGAGCGTCAAAATACGCGGACGTGGTGTCGAGAGGGTGGCAAATGCTGGCGTCGGAAGGATGGCGGCTGCGCCCAGCGCAACGCCACCTAACGCCAGCAGTTTGCGGCGATTAGCGTCAAATTTGTCCATGATAATCAGGTCTACAGGTCAATGAAATCGTCAATATGCTTAGCGCACGAAGGGCACCTTAACTGGCAAAGCCTGGTACGTCAAGGCGCCCAACCCCAGCAAATACGCGGCCTACAGCCATATTGCCCCGTATTCACCATAACTTACGACAATACATTTTCCCGAACTGCTTCATTTACCTGATTAATTGTTCAGCTTTTGGCAAAATTTGTGCGCCGGATCGCGCCGTGAGATCATAATTGTAAATATCTGTACGATACTGGGTTCGCCCGTCTTCGCCTACAAACGCGGTCAGATAGTAAAGATTGACCGGAATATTGTGTCGGATGTTGACGTAACGGGTATCCCCCTGCTTCAGCGCATCTGAGATACGCGTGTCGTTCCAGCCCGCATCCTGCAATAGCATATTCGCCAGCTCAGAGGCTTTATTCACGCGCACGCAGCCGGAACTGAGCGCTCGCGTATCTTTCTGGAACAGGTTGTGGTTCGGCGTGTCGTGCAGATAAATCGCATCTGAACTTGGCATATTGAACTTGTAACGTCCCAGCGAGTTATGCGCACCAGGCGCCTGCTGGAAGCGGAAAGGCAGGTTCGATGCGGTAATCGTCGACCAGTCGACCATATACGGGTCGATCGCCTCTTTGCTGTTCCAGCCGCGCATCACCGTGTAGCCGTGACGTTCCAGATACCCCGGATCGTTCCAGACCTTAGGCAGAATATCCTTGCGGGCCAGCGTAGGCGGAACGTTCCACGGCGGGTTCACCACCACGTTATTCAGCGCGCTGCTCATCATCGGCGTTTTACGATCCGGCCGCCCGACAATCACGCGAGAGGCCAGCGCTTCGCTACCGTTCAGATAATAGACCAGAGAATAGGCCGGAATATTCACCATGATGCCGGTGGATACTGTGCCCGGCAGCAGGCGTAGACGCTGAATATTGAGGGCCAGCACCCCGGCCCGCTGCGCAGGGGAAACGTTCAACCAGTCGCGCGTTGACTGACCAATCACCCCATCGGCTCCCAGCCCCTGAGCGGCCTGAAACTGCTTGACCGCCGCGACCAGCTCGCGGTCGTAGGCCGCCGGCTTATTGTTCAACACAACGGCTCGCTTCTCTTTCACCGGCGCGGACGGGCTAACCACCACATCCTGCGCGTCGTCTCCGGGAAGGGCAATCTTTGGCCCGTTGTCGAGAATGCCAGAACGTTTAAGGATTTCACGCAGCGCAGGCACATCGCTGCTCCACTGCCCCGGACGAAGCGTCGCGGTTCCCCGCATTTGCGGCCACGGGCGAGAATCAGCCACCAGCGCGAGTAGCGATTGATGCATTGTGGCGTACTGTGAATGCGAAGGCGCCAGGCTTGCGACAAAGCGCGTCAGATCGCCATTATCCAGCGACAGCTGCCATTGGTTAATAACCGACAGCGCCGGGGTCGCCAGCTTGTAGGGTTTCTCACTGTACAACCAGCGGTTGCCATTCACCGGAATGCCGGCCACAAACTGGAGGTAGCCCATCATGGCATCAGAAAGGACCACATCGCGCGCCTGCCCCGTCACCGTCGGGTCGGTCAGAAGCTCGACCCAGGTCGTAAACTGCGGCTGAATGCCGGCTATCGCCACTTCTGCCAGCTGCTGCTGGAAGGCGCGTACCGCATCGCGATTTTCCCACATAGGTTTCATATCGCGCGCGGCATAGAGCAGCGTAAGCTGATTGATATACGCAGGCGTATAGCCAGACGGCAGTCCGGACTGGAGCTGCTGGCTGAGCGCCCCGATGTCGATACCTTCTGGCAACGGCTTAATACCGGCCATAATGGCCGTCGCTGGCGACTGATCCAGCGGCTGCGACAACGACGTAGGCTGCGCGCCCGTCGTTGCGGAACTGTCGGTCGGAACAACTTCAGGCTCATCAGCCTGCGCGGTGAACAGTGGAGCAAATATCACTGCCAGGCAAAAACTCAGTGCTGACAGCCGACGACCACGATCTTTCATTAGCAACATCCCTTGCCCCCTGTTTTCTCACGACATGCCCATCACATTGGGGCTTTCTTTCATTATAGGTAGGCAGAAAATCTGTTGCCTTACCTTATGTAAAGAAGTTTAAAGATAACGCAGCCGTAAGCACAAGCGAAGTGTAAAAAAAAAGCGGCGCTACTGCGCCGCTCTTTGTAACAAAACGCCTCAGGAAGCGTCAGCCGTACCCGGCAACGACTCCGGCGGCTGCGGCGCAAAGCCGCGTAAACCCACCACGTGAACGTGTTCGCTATTCTGGAACACTTTACGCACCAGCTTATAGGTGGTTCCTTTTTCCGGGCTGATATTCTCTGGTGCCGCGATGATGAGCTGCATATCAAGGCGATCGCACAGTTCGAACAGCGTGGCGATGGAGCGGGCATCAAGACGAGCCGCCTCATCCAGGAACAGCAAACGGCATGGGGAGATATCTTTTCCGCGCAGGCGACGCGCTTCATCTTCCCAGCTCTGAACAACCATCACCAGAATCGACATACCGGTACCGATCGCTTCACCGGTAGAAAGTGCGCCAGACTCAGCGCGCAGCCAGCCGTCGGAACCACGGTTAACCTCAACTTCCATTTCCAGGTAGTTACGGTAATCCAGCAGCTCCTCACCGATGGTCTGCGGAGTACGCTGACCCATGTCGATTTGCGGATTCAGGCGTTGATACAGCTTCGCCAGCGCTTCGGAGAAGGTCAGGCGATTGCTGTTAAACAGATCCTGGTGCTGTTCATGCTGCTCAGACAGTACGTCCAGCAAGGTTGAATGCGCTTCGCGCACGTTCACGTTCAGACGTACGCTGTTTACCTGCCCAAACGACACGCTCTGTAGGCCCTGGTTCAGCTGGCGGATACGGTTCTGCTCGCGCTGAATGGTTTTGCGGATGATGTTCGCCACGCTGCGGGAGCTGATCGCCAGCTTCTGCTCGCGGGAGGTCAGCTCTTCCGTCAGGCGGCCCAGCTCGATCTCCATCTGTTCGATGGCTTCGACCGGATCGTCCGTACGGATGATGTCCTGACGAATACGCTCGCGCAGATGCTGGTAAACGGCCACGAAGAACTGAATTTTCCGCTCCGGGCGCTTCGGATCTTCGGACATGCGCAGCACGTCGCGCAGGTGCTCGTTATCCGCAACCGCCAGACGCAGTGCACCCAGCGCCTTATCCGACATGGAACGCAGTTCATCGGCGGAAAGGTACGCCAGCTCGCGGCGGTGCAGACGACGCTCAACGTTATTGTCTTTCACCATGCGCATCACCGCGCACCACCCCGCCTTCGCGGTCACGACCTGCTCGCGCATTTCGTGATAGTCGCGCTCCAGCTTGCGCAGGCGACGCGTCAGGTTGTCCATCTCCGCTTCGCAGAAGGTCAGCGCTTTTTCCAGCTGATTGCGGCGGGCGCGGTTGTTGCTGAGCTGGCTGTGCAGTTCATCGCGACGAATGCGCGCGCGTTCTTCCGCACCGCTGTCGGCACGCACCCCGATATCCTGCAGCTCTTTGTGCAGATCGTTTAACAGCTCTTTTTTGGTGTCGAAGGAGCTTTTCAGCGAGGCCATGACCTGGCTGTACTGGCTCAGCTGTGCAGCGTGTGTACGCATGGCTTCACGAGCGCGGGTACGCTCGGCCTCAGCCTGCTCAAGGCGCTGGCGCAGCTTTTCATTCAGATCGCTGTTACCGCTCAGCATTTCTGCCGAATCGGAGTAACCAAAGTGGGCGCGACGCTGCACTACCTCCGTCAGGGCAAACGCCTGCTGGCGCGCTTCACGCTGCACCTGCTGCGACCAGGCGTAGTCTTCTTTAAGCTGCTCAAACTGCTCCGGGTCGCTCTGAAGCACGGAGACGACCGGTTCAAGCTTCGCCAGCTGGTTGCCGTGCTGCTGCACGAAACGCGCGGCTTCCTGTGCTTCATCCAGGCGCTCCTGGATCTCATCCACGCGATCGGCCAGCGTCTCATCCGCCAGCAGGTTCAGGCGCGGCAGGATGCGGTTAAGCGCAGCAACGCCCTCTTTCGCCTGTTCAAACTGGACGCGGCTCTGCTGGTTATCATTTTCATGATTAGCAATGGCACGCTCAAGCTCGCCGCGGCGGGTATTGAGCTTGCGAATTTCAGCTTCCGGATCGGCTTCAAAAGCGACCGCAAGATGGCTACCAATAAAGCGGCTAAAGGCCTGGTGCAGGCGCTGGGTTTTCTGTACGTCAAACGACAGCGTCGCAAAACGTTCAGACAGCATTTCACGCTCGGCGTGCAGGCTTTCAATACGGTTTTCACGCGCGGCGCGGCCAAACAGGGGCAGTTCCGGGAAGCGAGAGTAACGCCATTGACGATCGGCGATTTTCACCACCACCGCTTTTTCCAGCTCGTCGACGCTGAACACGCTGTCATCGAACGACTGCGGATCGCCTTCGATCAGATAGAGATCTTCCGGGCAATCTTCCAGTCCGGCAAGCTGCTCGGAAATCAGCGACAGGTCCGGAACCACAATCGCGTTACGCGACGGGCCGTACAGCGCGGAAAAGTACGGCGCATCATCCAGACCTACGTCATCGTAAATTTCGGACAGCAGGACGCCGCCGAAACGCTCGGCCAGGGTGTTCAGGCGCGCATCTTCCGCACCGCCCGGCTGGCTCAAGCGCTCAATTTCATCGTCGACGTCACGTTTACGCGCGCCCACTTCGTCGCGTTCAACAATCGCTTCGCGCTCGCGCTCAAGCAGCTGCTGCAGATACTCGGTGACGTCCTGGCTGGACTCGAACTCTTCGCCGCACTGCTCGCTAAGCTGGTTCAGGCTACTTTGCGCCGCAAGCCAGACCGGGGCACGCTGCAGCAGCCTTTGCGAACGGGACTGAAGCTGCTCCATCTCCTGGCGCAGCGTCATACGCTGTTCGCTGGCGTTGGATACGGAGTCAGACAGCGCGGCAATTCGGGCCTCCAGCTCCTGGTGCAGGGCCTCAAGCTCGTCAAAATCGTACTGTTTACCCTGACGCTTGCAGAATTCTGCCAGCAGACGCTCGGCTTCCTGCTGCTCGCGCAGGCGCTGTTCCAGCTCGTTCAGACGCATGCGCAGCGGCTGAACCTGCTCGGCCAGATGACGCTGGTTGACGCCGTCGCGCAGCAGCTCGCGGGCCACGTCCCATGCTTCATTACGCGCCAGCGGGCCGTTAATCGCCACCACCAGCTGGTAGGCCTGTTCAAACTGGCTGTGCGCCGTTTGTGCCACGCTCATTTTCTGTTCAAGGGAAAGCAGCTTTTCGGTCGCTTCCTGCTCTTTGGCCTGGAAAGTATCCAGCCATTCGTCCGCGCTCTCAGGCGTTAAATCCGGCAGATGGCACAGCTCTTTCGCACGCTGTAAGGCCTGCAGTGCCTGAGTATACTGAATGGCGCGCGTCTGCTGCACGTCCAGCGCCTGCTGGTAATCGGCAAGCTGGCTTTTCAGCTCGTCCACTTCCAGCTCGGCGGCTTCGGCGCGGGCTTCGTTCTCTTCCTGCATGTCGGCGGCTTCGGCCACCACTTCATTTTGTTCTTCAAGACGAATTTGCAGCTCATCGAGATCCGCTTCGTAGCGCTCGATTTTTTCCTGCTGACGCAGCGCGGTCTGCACCAGGTTCAGGTGATCGCTGGCGGCCTGGTAATCGGCTTCCAGATCCCCTTCTGCACCGTTCTGCTCGCCCAGCTCGCGGGCCATTTCGACGTGCTTGTACTGCTCTGCCACCAGCTGCTTGCGGGAGGTAAACAGCTCGCGACGGTACTCCAAGGCCTGGTCAAGGTGCACGCGACGCTCGTTGGCGTGGCGCATATAGTCCGCGGCCACGTAGTTGGTGGCTTCGCTGATCAGGTGCTTAAAGAGGTCACGGTCGGACTGGGTCACGCGAATCGCTTCCAGCGTCATGCGGTTTTCACGCAGCGCGGCTTCCATGTCCTGGAAGGCCTTACGCACGCCGCTGTTTTCTGGCAACAAATAGTCGCGCAGGGAGCGGGTAATGGCGCTGGAGATACCGCCGTACAGGGAGGCTTCGATCAGACGGTAGTATTTGCTACGGTCCGAGGCGGTACGCAGACGACGCGCCACCACGCCCAGGTCGAACATCAGGGAGTGGTAGTCGGTAATGGAGTTGAACTGCTTGAACTGCACGCCTTCGATGGCTTCAAGCTTATCCTTCAGCTCCTGCAGCGTCAGCACGCGCGCCTGACGTTCGTTCAGGGTTTCCGTCAGCAGCGCCGTGGGCTGCATGGAGGTCGGCAGCCCCTGAATGGCAAAGGGTTTGATATCCACTTTACGATCGCGACCGGCAACCTGCTGCAGACGCACGCCCACCACCACGCGCTGGTGACGCGAGTTGATCACGTCCAGCACCGAATAGCAGACGCCGGCTTTGAGCTTACCGTGCAGGCCCTTATCGCGAGAGCCGCTTGTCGCGCCCGCTTCGGTGGTGTTACGGAAGTGCAGCAGCGTCAAATCGGGGATTAACGCCGTAACAAATGCTGCCATGGTGGTGGATTTACCCGCACCGTTACCGCCGGAGAGCGTCGTCACCAGCTCATCCAGATCGAAGGTTCGGGCAAAGAAACCGTTCCAGTTAATCAGCGTTAGTGAGCGAAATTTACCGCGTTCAATCATTACTCTTCCTCCCCGCTATCCGGCTGATTCTCTTCATGCTCGTCATTGAGCTGCAAATGGTTTTCCACCGGCATCGCTTCGCCGTCGCGGATCATGCGCAGCTGCGCTTCTCGCGCATCGTCGCCCGCACGCACGTCGGCGCCGAAGCGGAAGACAGATTCCGTGATGCGGAATTTGCTGCTGTCGTGGCCCATAAACCAGACCATGCCCAGACGACGCAGACGGTTCAGGGAAGAGCGAACCTTTTCCTGTAATTTCTGACGGTCAAGATCCGACCCCGTAGAGCGGTTGTTCACCAGCTTGAGCAGTTTGCCCTCATCCGCGAGCGCAAGCAGTTCATCGTAAAGCTCCTGCTGAGTGAAGATCCCTTCATTCGCCAGGCGTTCCGGGCTGAGATACAGGTAGCAGAGAATTTTGCCGACCATCATATCCAGCTCGGAGAGTACGGAACGCGGAATCAGCGTCGTGGAGCGCGGGCGAAGATAGAAGAATCCTTCCGGCGCGCGAATAAGCTCGACGTTATAGCGCGCATAAAACTCTTCCAGATACTCCTGGAAGTCCATCAAAAAGGCGTGATTATCCAGCTCGTCAAGACCAATGTGACGACCGGCACGCAGCTGGCTGTCCAGCGCCGGAAATAACGGATTCGCCAGCGCCTGTGCCAGCTTAAGTGGCATCACTTGTTCAATATTTGTCAATGACATGCGCCTGTACCTTGGCTCCGTAATCGTTAATCGGCTGCCACTTCGGCGGCAGGCCGGTGAAATCTGCTTGCGCGATACCCAGGCGCACGGCCTGGTCTACAACAATGCGGGCGATATCGAAATGGCGCGCACGCGGATATTGCGCCAGATAGTCGCGCACCACGAGGCCAAGATCCAGCGGCACTTGTCTGGTTTTGTAGACAGCGAGCTGTTCTTCGATCATCGCCGCAAGCTGCTCGCGAATTTCGTTGAATTCTTCGAATTCCAGATCCGGCGGCAGTTCACCGGTGACCTCTTCATCGCGCAGCGCCATCTCTTCGTCGCGCATATCCAGCAGACGATCGGCGTTGGCGTAGGTCAGCGCCCACGGCGCATCGAAATAGGTCTGTACCGACTGGCGCAAACGCTGCGCAAAGACGCGGTTTTTATCCATATCGATCGCGGTACGGATGAATTTGTGCACGTGACGGTCGTAGCCAATCCACAGGTCGATAGACTGCTGGCCCCAGCTGATAATGCGATCGAGCTTGCTCTGCAGGTCAAAGACCAGACGGTCGACAAAATGGAGATCGTCATGCGCCAGCGTGGCATCCTGGATGCGCAGCAGGTTAGCCTGCAGCTTGTCCCCCGCCGCCTCCAGCGTATCCTGCAGCTCGCGCAGCGTACCGGAGGTTTCTGACAGCAAGAGTTCACAGCTGGAGATGGCCGCTCGCCAGTCTTTGTTTAGCAGCTGCGCAATATCGTCTTTCACCTGCTGCTGCTGTTCGTCCATCAGGCGCTGGGTCAGATCGATACTGTCGAAAATCTCGGCAACCGAATATTTCAGCGGCGCATAAACGTTGCGGTGCCAGTGGAACTCGTCCCCGTTTTCATCCGCCGCGTCGGCAGCGCGCTTAAGCTCGCCCGCCACAATAGACAGCTGCATGGAAAGACGCAGCGTCGAAAATTCGCGCTGGCGAATGTAGTAATCGGTAATGCCGATGCCCAGAGGCGTCAAACGATAGATGGCGTTTCCTTCCGCCTGCTCGCTGGTAAAGCGGTTCAGCAGACGTTGACGCACCATATCGTTGATTGCGTTGTTGGCACGCACGCTAATGGTTTCGCTGGTTTGCTCAAACGCATCACTGACGTGGCGGAACGCATCCACCAGTTCACCCTCACTCATTTCGCCATCGAGCCGTTCGCCGTTCAGCGTGGCAACCGCCAGCAGGAAAGAGAGTCTGTCTACCGGCAGCGAGATGGAGAAATCGTTTTTCCTGGCCCAGGCAACCAGTTCGGGGACTGTCTGGGAAAATTCACTCATAGATTATCCTTGCATCTGCGGCTTGCGCGCGGTGACGTGTATATAGCGGCCAAGGCTCAGATAAGGCTCCTGGCGGCAATACCGCGTTTCTATTTCTGTTAAGGCGTCTAAACAGTCATCCTGTTTTTGTTTATCACGCAGATAATCATGAAACACCCTCACGCCTGTTTTACCGGTGATCTCCCAGCCGATCTCCTCCAGCCAGCCATAGACCTGCTGCGGTTCTCGCGGGAAATCCGGTGAAAGCGTGCGTCGTTTCTTTTTATACATACCCTGCTGCACATAGCCAAAATTGCCCACCAGCACGTTTCGCATCAGCAGGCCGTTGGCATTGTAGAACATCAGCGATAGCGCACCGCCCGGGCACAGCATCGACCACAGCGTTTTTAACATGGCTTGCGGTTCAGCGACCCATTCGAGCACAGCATGAAACAATATCAGATCAACCTGCGTTTCCAAATGCTGGGGAATGTCCTGAGCGGCGCAATGTATAAAATGCATGTTGTCGCTCACACCTTTCTCTTCTGCTGCTCGCTCGGCGCGCGCAACCATCTCGGCAGAGAGATCGCAAAGTGTGACGTGATGGCCCCGCTGCGCCATCAGAATTGCCGTCTGACCTTCCCCGCCACCGGCATCAAGCACGCGCAACCTGCGGTCACCAAATTCGGCAAGCAGCTTGTCCAGATCCTGCCAGAGGATCGTCTGACGAAGCTGGCCTTTGGTGGTGCCATAAATGTTGCGCGAAAACTTTTCCGCGATGTCATCAAAATTGCGATCCCGCATTGGGAGGGTTCCACTCATTCACTGCAAAACCGCTATTTTGTCACACCCGCGCGGAGAATGAACCTCTCTGGTGTAATATCACGACTAATAGCCTGCTGTATGGTTAAAAAAGGAACCAAAAAGGATGCTTTTCACTCTGAAAAAATACGTGGGCGGGATGCTACTCCCCCTTCCGCTGCTGCTACTGCTCATCGCGCTGGGCCTGGTGCTGGTTTGGTTCAGCCGTTTTCAGAAAAGTGGCAAATCGATCGTAACGCTGGGTTGGCTTGTACTTTTGTTATTAAGCCTGCAACCGGTCGCCGATGGCTTACTGCGCCCGATCGAAAAGACCTACCCGACCTGGCAGGGAAATCAGAAAGTGGACTACATCGTGGTGCTGGGCGGTGGCTACACCTGGGACCCAAACTGGGCGCCCAGTTCGAACCTTATTAACAATAGTCTTCCACGGTTAAACGAGGGTATTCGTCTGTGGCTCGCCAACCCCGGGGCGAAAATGATCTTCACCGGTGCTGCGGCCAAAACGAACCCGGTCAGTACGGCTGAAGCCGGTGCAAGGGTCGCGGAGTCGCTTGGCGTGCCGCGCGCCTCAATCATCACGCTGGATAGCCCTAAAGATACGGAAGAGGAGGCCGCGGCGGTGAAGCAGGCTATCGGCGATGCGCCGTTTTTACTGGTCACCTCCGCCTCACACCTGCCGAGAGCGATGATCTTCTTCGAAAAGCAAGGCTTGCACCCGCTGCCCGCACCAGCAAATCAGATAGCCATCGATGCGCCGCTCAACCCGTGGGAACGGGCGATCCCGTCCCCCATATGGTTGATGCATAGCGATCGCGTCGGTTACGAAACGCTCGGGAGAGTCTGGCAGTGGCTTAAGGGAGCGTCAGGCGAGCCAGGGCAAGAGTGATTTTGTGGCGAGATCGAAGTTGGCGCGATTGAACCGTCCGGTATTCACCAGCTGCGCCACTTCATCCCAGAGCAGGTAGAGCCAGCGCCGCCACAGAAATGCTTCCGCGACGGGGGCGCGCTGCAGATAGTGCCACAGCAGCCCTTCCGCAAAGCCGCTGTCGCTAAGCCTGAATAACTCATACTCGCGCGGCGCCCAAAGCATGATGCCCGGGCCGACCATCGCCAGCAGCTGGTCGCTTCGGGGATCCTTCAACATGCTGCGTAGGGTAAAATTGCCGTGTATTAGCACGCAGTTGTCGTTAAAACCTTCAAACAGGGCGGGTAGGCATTCCCGGGTGCGGAATAAAATACGTTTATCCTGCATGGTTAAACCGGTGTTGTTGAACTGGTTCAACGTTCCCCACAGGACTTCAACGCGCTGGCGATACCAGAGCGGCCACAGGTTTTCCTGCGTGCTGTCAACCGGGCCAACGAGCCCGCGACTATCCTGCCGATGCCAGGCCAGCAGCGCTTCAACAATCTGGTCTTTAAGCTGCTCCCACCGTTCGGGCGATCGCGCAGGAGCCTCCACAGAGACGCCGCGCAGGCGTTCAATCAGCAGCACATCCGGACCGGGGTGTTCTTCATGCGTCATCACGCCGTAGACCGTTGGCATACGGACTGTCCCTTCCCGCGCCAGCAAAGACATTTTCCACGCGAGCTGTCTGGCGACGCCCGGCGAGGTAAAGCTTCTTGCCATGAGCGGCATTGGGTTTCCCTGACTGTCGTATAACGACCAGAGTGCGGTATCTGCCTTTTCACTCACGCACTCAACCCGGCTTAACTTCTCGCCGAGCAGGTGGCTAAGTTCGGCACGCAGCTGTTCCATATGAGATTACCCCCATTAAGACTACTGCTTTTATAATGAGCGTGCAGAGAGCAGATGTCACCCGGAAGAGATCAATTATGGAAAAGAAACAGGAAAAATACGCCGGCGGGAGAACATCCCCCCGAATGGAGGGATGTGGATAGCGTTAACGCAGCTCTGCGCGAACGCGCTCAAGATCTTCGGGGGTGTCAACACCCGTGCCGGGTACTTCCTCGGCAACGGCAACGTGGATCTTTTCGCCATACCAAAGCACGCGGAGCTGCTCCAGCATTTCGATATGCTCGAGCGGGCTCGGTGCCCAGGTAACGTAGCGGCGAATAAAGCCCGCGCGGTAGCCATAGATGCCGAGGTGACGCAAAATGGTATCACCAATCGTCTCTTTTGACGCCGCAAAGCGATCGCGGTCCCATGGAATGGTGGCCCGAGAGAAGTACAGCGCGTAGCCTTCTGCGTCCATCACCACCTTCACGGCATTGGGATTGAAAGCCTCTTCCGCATGATGAACAGGCACCGCAAGCGTGGCCATTCCCACCTGACGCTGCGCGAGATTTTCTGCAACCTGGCGAATAATGACCGCCGGGATCATCGGCTCATCGCCCTGCACGTTAACGATGACCGTATCGTCGCTGAATCCGCATTTTTCAACCACCTCTGCCAGACGCTCGGTGCCGGACTGATGGTCGGCGCGGGTCATGCAGACTTCCCCCCCCGCGGCTTCAACCGCTTTCGCCACGTCAGGGTGATCGGTTGCCACAATCACGCGATCTGCACCGGATTCACGCGCTCGCTCAAGCACGTGGACGATCATTGGCTTGCCGTTGATGTCCACCAGTGGTTTACCCGGCAGGCGCGTTGACGCATAGCGCGCCGGGATAATGACGACAAAACTCATGGTTTGCTCTCTTCTGCCACCAGGGAACGGGCTTCGTTTTCCAGCAGAACCGGAATACCGTCACGCAGCGGGAAAGCCAGGCTGTCCAGCTTGCAAATCAGCTCTTGTTTGTCCTGGCTATAGTAGAGTTTGCCGTTGCACACCGGGCAGGCAATAATTTCAAGTAAACGGTGATCCATAGTTCCTCCGTATGGGTAATCGCTAAAGCTTAACACATTCCTTTTTCAGGGAGTGCCTGTTTCCCAGCCACTTCGACAGGATGTAAACAGCCCATCGGGTATACGGCCCAGCGTCACGCCGTGTGCTCCCTGCCAGCGTGCAAATTCGCTAATTGCGGAGGTTATTCCTTTCTCCAGGGTCGCCGTCACCTTAACGCCCGCTTCAAGATAGAGCGCAATGACTTCAAGCGTGCCGATTTTACGGTGCATTTTTGCGTCCATGCGCCCGACCAGCTGCCCTTTATGCAGCAGTGGTAAAACGAAATAGCCAAACTGACGCTTCGGCGCGGGGGTATAGCATTCCAGCCGGTAGCTAAAATTAAACAGCTGTTCGGCCCGTTTTCTGTCCCAGACAACCGGATCAAACGGTGACAGCACTGCGCTGTGGGTCGCCTGAAGTTTCCCTTCCAGAGCCTGAGGTAGTAGCGGGTGTAAATCCGCGTGAAGCCACATTTCACCCAGAGTATCGACCGTCACGGGAGCGATGCGCTTTTCGTCTTGCCACTTCTCAAGCAGGGGCTTTAAGGCGGGCTGGCGCAGCCGATAATAATCCGCCAGCCACTGGGGGCGGAAAATCCCCAGGCTGCGGGCGCTATTTTCCAGCATGATGGCTTCTGCTGCGTCCTGGGTGAGCAGATCGCGCTGGTCATCCCAGTGAGGCATCACGCGGTGCGTCAGGTCATAGACGCGCTGAAAATTACGCCGCTCTATCACCATGACTTTGCCCGACGTAAACAGCCCTTCGAGATGACGTTTGTGCGGCTTCCACTCCCACCAGCCGCTTGCCCCTTTTCGCGGGTGCTCAAAATCGGCGGAGCGTACCGGACCGTTTTCCTGAATGTGCGCAATAAGCCGTTCGATTTCCGCAGCGTGCTCCTGCATCCATTCCTGGCGATACTTCCAGCCCATCTTGTCCGGGGAAAGCATACGGTGACGCACCAGTGCAAAATCACTGCGCGGCAGGAAGCAGGCCTCGTGCGCCCAGTACTCCATGAGTTCGCCCCTGCTCAGGGCATTATCCAGCCACTGCGGCTGATAGTTCCCCAGGCGGCTGAACAGCACCAGGTAAGGACTGCGCGCAACAATATTGATAGTGTCGATTTGCAACAACGACATGCGTTGCACGGTAGAAAGGATATCGGCGGGCTGCGCGCGGCGGCGGGGCTTTTTGAGCAGCCCCTGCGCGGCAAGGTGGAGATTTCGTGCAGCTGAAAGCGAGAGTTGCGGTAAAGACATGCGTTTTCCTGTCAGTCAAAGCGCCGCCAGAACCGCGTGTGCCGTTATCGCACTAACGCAATAAGTTCCTTGAGCAATTGTTCCGGCTGCTCGCCGCTGAGCTCAGCGTCAACCGGCAGGTACCACCAGTTTTCCTTCGCAAAGGCACGGCATTTCACCGCATCTTTTTCCGTCATGATCAAGGTCTGGCCTGGCGCGGTGAGCGCATCAACCTGCTCCGCCAGTAACGCCTGATGATCGGCCAGCGGAACGCGTTTTTCCAGCCGCGCACCGCATTGTTCGAGCGTCGCAAAGAAACGCGGAGGATGGCCAATGCCCGCCATCGCCACCAGAGCTGGCAGTTGATCAACGGCCTTGCGTTCGCCGGTCAGCAGGTTGACCGCGTTGCCAGGCTGCAGATGCATAGGAATTTCACCCGCTTTTGCCGCACCGCCGTTAACAATCACCGCATCAACGGATTTAAGGCGCGATGCGCGTTCACGCATCGGCCCTGCGGGAAGCCACCAGCCGTTACCAAAACGACGAACCCCGTCAACGACCACAATCTCTTTATCGCGCGCAAGGGCATAATGCTGCAGGCCATCATCGGTGATGATAATTTGCACACCGTGCCCGGATAGAAGCGCTTTAACGGCGTCGCTGCGCACCGGGGATACGGCAACCGGGGCGCCCGTGCGCTGATAAATTAAAACCGGTTCATCACCGGCTTCGGCGGTCGTTGTATCCGCTTTCAATAACAGCGGGTACTGCGCGGCTTTACCGCCATAACCTCGCGACACAACGCCCGGGCGAATACCGCGTTTTTGGAGTTGCTCTACCAGCCAGATAACGACCGGCGTTTTGCCATTCCCCCCCGCAGTGAGGTTCCCCACAACCACAACCGGAACCGGTGCGCGCCAGGCCTGCTTCAACCCCAGTCGATACAGCAGACGAATGGCACCGCTCACCAGGCCATAGAGCCAGGAGAGCGGGAGAAGCAGCAGCCACAGCAGTGACTCACCGGACCAGATGCGTGCGATCATGCGCCGAACTGCATCTTGTGAAGCTGAGCATACACACCGCGATGCGCCAGCAAATCAGCGTGGCTTCCGCGCTCCACGATCACGCCATCTTCAACAACGACAATTTCATCGGCTTGTTCAATGGTCGACAGGCGGTGAGCAATCACCAGTGACGTACGGTTTTTCTGCAGTTCATCCAGTGCGGACTGAATAGCGCGTTCAGACTCCGTATCCAGCGCGGAAGTCGCTTCATCCAGAATCAGAATCGGGCTATCACGCAGCAGCGCACGGGCGATGGCGATACGCTGACGCTGACCGCCGGAGAGCAGAACCCCGTTTTCACCGATAATCGTATCCAGGCCGTTATCCATCTTGTTGATGAAGTCCATTGCATACGCCATGCGGGCAGCGTTCTCAATCTGCTCGCGGCTGTACTCTTCCGTACGCGCATAGGCAATATTGTTCGCGACCGTATCGTTAAACAGATGCACGTTCTGAGAAACCAGCGCCACCTGATTACGCAGCGACTGCAGGGTATATTCCCGCAGGTCGTGACCGTCCAGCAGGATTTCACCTTCGTTAATGTCATAGAAGCGGGTAATCAGGCTGGCAATAGTGGATTTACCCGAACCTGAACGCCCAACCAGCGCAACGGTTTTGCCCGCCGGAATGGTCAGGTTGATATTGCGCAGCGCCGGCGTTTCACGGCCAGGATAGGTAAAGGTGACATTGCGGAACTCAACGTCACCCTTAGCACGCTCAATCGCGCGCGTCCCTTCATCTTTTTCCTGCTCTGAGTCCAGAATGCTGAACAGCGTCTGGCAAGCGGCCATCCCGCGCTGGAACTGGGCGTTAACGTTCGTCAGCGATTTCAGCGGACGCATCAGCGCAATCATGGAGGAGAAGACGACGGTGATAGTACCCGCCGTCAGTGTTTCCATAACGCTTGGGAAGCTTGCGGCATACAGCACAAATGCCAGCGCCAGGGAAGCAATCAGCTGAATCACCGGGTCGGAGATGGAAGAGGCCGAAACCATTTTCATCCCCTGCAGGCGCATTTTGTTGCTGACCTTATCAAAGCGTTTGGTTTCGACTTTCTGACCGCCGAAGATCAACACTTCCTTATGCCCTTTCAGCATCTGTTCTGCGCTGGTCGTCACCTGCCCCATCGTATTCTGCATGTTCTTGCTGATATTGCGGAAGCGCTTAGACACCACGCGAATAGCAATAGACACAATCGGTGCCAGAACGATAAGGATGATCGACAGCTGCCAGCTGTAGTAGAACATCATCGCGAACAGGCCGATGATGGACGCGCCTTCACGCACGACCGTAATGAGCGCGCTGGAGGATGAGGAAGCCACCTGCTCTGAGTCATAGGTAATACGAGACAGCAGCGTGCCAGTAGATTGCTTGTCAAAGAACGAGACCGGCATCCCCATCATGTGACTAAACAGACGGCGGCGCATGGTCATCACCACTTTCCCTGAAACCCAGGAAATGCAGTAGCTGGAAATATAGCTGGTGATACCGCGTAAGACCATCAGTCCGATAACCACCAGAGGCATCCATAGCAACACTGAGCGATCCGTTTTACCAAAACCGTCGTCCAGTAACGGTTTGAGAAGCGATAGCATAAAAGTATCGCTGGCTGCGTTGAGGATTAACGCTATGCCCGCCACGATCAAGCCTGGTTTAAAGGGCGCAATCATCGGCCATAGTCGGCGGAATGTTTGCCACGTGGAGAGATCTTTGTCGTTATGCATTCAAAAAACCAGCATTTGTTGAAATAGCCGCATATTCTACCCGTTATCTACTGGCGCGCCAAACCACTGATGATACCAACGAGGTAAATATTGATCTCGCAGACGTCGGATTTGCCAGTTATGGCGTGAAAACGTCACCGATATTTGTCCAGAGCGGGGGGTATCATGCCAGATATAGCCCTCTTTTCTGTAACGTCTGACCACTTTAACTGACGGGAATCGCCACGCGTTGTAACGCGCAGCTGAAGCTAACGCAATTTTTCCTTCCACGCGCTGCACCAGCGGCGTTGACGATGACGTATTGCTCCCATGATGGGGAACCTGAATAAGCGTGGAGGCCAGAAATCGCCAGTAATGGCTAAGCATAGCGTGTTCGGCATGGGCTTCAATGTCCCCTGTGAGTAAAACACTCTGCTCACCATCATCAATTTTCACCACGCAGGAATGATTATTGCCCTTTGCAGCATAGCCTTCCGGTGGCCAGTGGGCGGTAAAGGTTAATCCTTGCCATTGCCACGTCTGCCCTCGAAAGCAGGGAAGATGGCCTGCCCAGCGCAGCGGGCTTCTTATCCACATTTCTGGCCAGGCCCTCTGAAGTGACGTCAATCCCCCCGCGTGATCGAGGTGTTCGTGACTCAGAATGACGCCCTCTGGCTGGAGATGATGCCAGCGAAGCCAGGGGATAATGAGTTGCTGTGCACTGTCTCCCCCAGGCCACGCCAGGCCGGTGTCATATAAAATTGCCTTGCCGTGGCGTTCAATAACCATCGCCAGCCCCTGCCCCACATCCAGCATGTGCAACGTCCAGCTATCGTTTTTTGCCGTATTCCAGACAGGGAATGCCAGAACAACGCTACCGGCAATGCACGCTGCCGGTAGCATTTTCCATGCGCGAAAGCGCCAACCGATAATTGCAAACCAGGGCAGCAGCGTCAGATATTGCCAGCGTTCATCAACGCTCTGCCAGCCATCCGGCAAACGCATCAGCAGCCAGAACAGTGCGGCAAGGGATCTGTCTGCCATAAACCAGATGGACGTTTCCAGAGATACCACCGGTAACAGATGTAACAGCATGCCGGACAATATCAGCGGTACGGAGATGAACGTGACAAGGGGAACGGCAAAGAGATTCGCTACCAGTGAAGAGAGGCTAAATCCATGGAAAATCAGGACCTGAAGGGGCATCAGCAGCAGCAACATTCCGATCTGCAGATAGACAAGGTTCACCAGCGGCCGCAGTCGACGAGCCCATTGCCTGTTTGGGAAAGGCAGCCACTGAAACCAGAAAATCAACGCGGCCACGGCAAACGCCGACAAAGCCAGGCTCTGAGAAAGCACAGAGAGAGGATCGCATATCAGGATCGCCGCCACACAGCATAGCCAGACCTGCCATGGAGACCACTGTCGAGCACTCATTCGCAGCGCAGCCAGCGCGGCAAGGGAGATTACCGTGCGCAAGGCGGGAGGCTGTAGTCCGGTTAGCCACGCGTAGAAAACAGCAAAGAGTAGCCCGGCGAGGACCGGCATCTGCCAGCCGATCCAGCGGCATGGCATTAAAAACTGGACCCCGCGGGCAATTAGCCAGACCAGGGATGCCGCGAGCGCGATATGCAAACCCGAAATCGCCATCAGGTGCAGCGTACCGGTTTCACGCATCAGGTTTTTTATTTCCCGCGGTACATCCAGACGCTCCCCCATTCCAAGCCCCAGGATCACGCCTCCCCACGGGTATGCAGAGAGCGTATTCTGCAGCGACAGCAGATATTGGGCGCGCACGCTACAGCGACCGTCAATCACCTCCGCCTCGGTAAATCGTCCGCTAAGCGTTTGATGGCGTGCAAAAGCGCTTTGCTGGGGATCGTAACCACCGTCATTCAGTTCGCCATGCGCAGCCCTGAGCCGAAGCGTCATGGCCCAGCGCTGCCCGGCGCACACTTTTTGCGGCAGATAATTGCCGTAGAGCGTCACCCCCGTAGACGCCCACCAGCGCTTGCCATTGAGTGCAACAATTTTTGCCTGATGCGTCGTTGCGCCATCGGTGGCGGTAATTATCACCTCGGCTTTCTGCGGCCCGGCCGTTAGGTGTTGCATCGGCCAGACGCCTTCATGTGCAGCCAGCATACCCCAGCAAAAAAAGAGTATTCCAACGCCTGCACAACGCAGCGCTCTTTTTTTGTGAATGGCAAAGACTACCCCAGCAGCCATCATCGTCCACACAGTCTGCAGACTCGGCAAAACGGGTAACCAATACAACGGAATAATTGCCAGAATGGCACAAGCGCTAATGACGGGTATCCCCATGTTTACCTCCCATTTTTGGGAAGTATGCGGATAGCAAAGCGGGTCGTCAGACAGAAAAACGAAAGGTTACGATAAAGGCCGAGCGCTATTTCATCGCTTGCAGAAAAACAACACAAGAAGTGCGGCACAGATTCAGAAAGCGCCGGGAGAAAAACAAAAAAAGCACCCGCAGGTGCTTTCTTTTAAACCCAGTTTAACCTAATGGCTAAACTCAGTTGCCGTAAATGTTGGCGCGATCGCGCAGTTCTTTACCCGGCTTAAAGTGTGGAACGTACTTGCCTTCCAGCTCGACTTTATCGCCAGTTTTCGGGTTACGCCCGGTACGTGGAGCACGATAGTGCAGAGAAAAACTTCCGAAACCGCGGATTTCAATGCGCTCGCCCTGGGCAAGAGTGGTGGCCATATGCTCCAGCATCTCTTTAACAGCATCTTCCACAGCCTTCGCTGGGACATGCGGCTGCTGACTGGCAAGTCTTTCAATCAATTCTGACTTGGTCATGATTCCTCCGGTTCCTTTCAAACCAATTAGCTGAACAGCTCATTAAACAAGGGCGGCCGTAGCCGCCCTTTGTTATTGATTACAGGACGAATCCTGTAATCTGTCAAGTCTGCTCCTCATCCTTATCGCTGTAAATGCGTTACAGCTCAAATGATGCTGAGAACTTGATCTTACTCGCCTTTAGCTGCTTTGAAAGCTTCAGCCATTGCGTTGTTAGAGAAGTTTGCATCTTCCTGTTTGTTAACAGTTGCGATTGCATCTTTCTCATCAGCTTCGTCTTTAGCACGAACAGACAGGCTGATTGCACGGTTCTTACGGTCAACACCGGTGAACTTAGCTTCAACGTCGTCGCCAACGCTCAGAACCAGAGTTGCATCTTCAACGCGGTCACGTGAAGCTTCGGAAGCGCGCAGGTAACCTTCAACGCCGTCAGCCAGTTCTACGGTTGCGCCTTTAGCGTCAACTGCAGTCACTTTACCGTTTACGATTGCGCCTTTCTTGTTCAGTGCAACCCAGTTGTTGAACGGATCTTCTGCGAGCTGCTTAACGCCCAGGGAGATACGCTCACGCTCTGCGTCAACCTGCAGAACAACTGCAGCGATTTCGTCGCCTTTTTTGTATTCTCGTACTGCTTCTTCGCCTGCAACGTTCCAGGAGATGTCAGACAGGTGAACCAGGCCATCGATGCCGCCGTCCAGGCCGATGAAGATACCGAAGTCAGTGATAGACTTGATTTTACCTTCAACACGGTCGCCCTTGTTGTGGGTTTCCGCGAACTGCTGCCATGGGTTGTTTTTGCACTGTTTCAGGCCCAGGGAGATACGACGACGTTCTTCGTCGATATCCAGAACCATCACTTCCACTACATCACCAACGTTAACAACTTTGGATGGGTGGATGTTTTTGTTGGTCCAGTCCATTTCGGAAACGTGCACCAGGCCTTCAACGCCTTCTTCGATTTCAACGAAGCAGCCGTAGTCGGTCAGGTTGGTAACGCGACCAGTCAGTTTAGTACCTTCTGGGTAACGCTTAGCGATAGCTACCCATGGATCTTCGCCCAGCTGTTTCAGGCCGAGGGATACACGAGTACGTTCGCGGTCGAACTTCAGCACTTTAACAGTGATTTCGTCGCCAACGTTCACGATTTCGCTTGGGTGCTTAACGCGTTTCCACGCCATGTCGGTGATGTGCAGCAGGCCATCAACGCCGCCCAGGTCAACGAATGCGCCGTAGTCAGTGAGGTTCTTAACGATACCTTTGACTTCCATGCCTTCCTGCAGGTTTTCCAGCAGCTGATCGCGTTCTGCGCTGTTTTCGGATTCGATAACGGCACGACGGGATACAACAACGTTGTTACGCTTCTGGTCCAGCTTGATTACTTTGAACTCAAGCTCTTTGCCTTCGAGGTGCAGGGTGTCACGGACTGGACGAACGTCTACCAGTGAACCTGGCAGGAACGCACGAATACCATTCAGCTCAACAGTGAAGCCGCCTTTAACTTTGCCGTTGATAACACCGACCACAGTTTCAGCTTCTTCGTAAGCTTTTTCCAGCGTGATCCAAGCTTCGTGACGTTTAGCTTTCTCACGGGACAGCAGGGTTTCACCGAAGCCGTCTTCTACTGCATCCAGAGCAACGTCAACTTCGTCACCAACCTGGATTTCCAGCTCGCCCTGGGCGTTTTTGAACTGCTCTGCCGGAATGGCGGACTCAGATTTCAGACCGGCGTCAACCAGTACTACGTCTTTGTCGATAGCAACAACAACACCACGAACGATGGAACCCGGACGGGTTTCGATTGTTTTTAAGGATTCTTCAAATAGTTGAGCAAAAGATTCAGTCATGTTTAATCTTCAGGTTAATATTAACGTCCACCTGGCTCCGTGCCGGATGGGGTTGTTTCACATACCCGCCGTCAATCCATTGCAGCGGGGGTACTGCTAAATCGGTCGCGATTACGCGAGTGCCAGTTTTTGGCGCGCATATTGTAGCGCTTTTTCAATCACTTGCTCAATAGTTAAACTGGTTGAATCCAGAACTAATGCATCTTCTGCAGGAACAAGTGGGGCGACGGCGCGGTTACGATCGCGGTCATCGCGCTCTTTTATCTCGGATAAAAGGCGATCAAAGTTAACACTAAACCCTTTCTCCTGCAACTGAAGCATGCGGCGTTGAGCACGTTCTTCCGAGGAAGCGTCAAGGAAAATTTTTACTGGCGCATCAGGGAAAACGACGGTTCCCATATCGCGCCCATCGGCAATCAGACCCGGGGCCTCACGGAAGCCACGCTGGCGACGCAGCAGCGCTTCGCGAACGCGTGGGAATGCGGCAACCTGGGAGGCCGCGTTAGCGACGTCCTGAGTACGGATTTCACCGCTAACGTCTTCCCCTTCAAGGATCACTTCGAGGTTGCCGTCGGTGGAGACAAAACGCACATCAAGATGCGCAGCCAGCGGTACCAGCGCCTCTTCTGACGCAACATCCACGTGGTGGTGCAGCGCAGCCAGAGCCAGCACGCGATAGATTGCTCCCGAATCTAAAAGATGCCATTGCAATGCTTCCGCCATCGCTTTACACAGAGTACCTTTCCCTGCGCCACTAGGCCCATCAATGGTGATTACCGGGGCAACTGCCGTCATCGTTTTCTCCTTAATTAAGGCATACCGTTAACATGAACGCCGCGCATTATACGCGCCAACGTGCGCAACTGTTACCTTTGCGTGCAAATTACGGAATGATTGAAGCTGAGTGTAGAAGAAATGGGCAGGAATGAACGTCAGGAAGCGTAAGGAAATGCCGCACCCGATGATGCGGCATGATGTTATCAGGCCAGCGTACTGATGCGCGCCAGCTGCTCGAAGTAGTCCGGGAAAGTCTTGGCGGTACACTTTGGATCGAGGATAGTGACAGGCGTATCGGACAGCGCCACCAGCGAGAAGCACATTGCCATACGGTGATCGTTATAAGTGCCGATTTCGGCAAACTGCAGTTTTGCCGGCGGGGTCACGCGAATATAATCTTCACCCTCTTCTACCTCTGCCCCGACCTTACGCAGCTCGGTCGCCATTGCGAACAGACGGTCAGTTTCCTTCACGCGCCAGTTGTAGATGTTACGCAGCGTCGTCGTGCCTTTGGCAAACAGCGCCGCCGTGGCAATGGTCATCGCCGCATCAGGGATATGGTTCATGTCCATATCGATGGCGTTCAGCTCGCCGTGGGTGCAGGAGATGAAGTCATCGCCCCAGGTGACAACCGCGCCCATTTTTTCCAGCACGTCAGCAAAGCGGATATCACCCTGCACGCTGTTACGACCGATACCGGTCACTTTTACCGTGCCGCCTTTAATGGCGCCCGCGGCGAGGAAGTAGGATGCCGAGGAGGCATCGCCCTCAACCAGGTAGTTGCCCGGAGACTGGTACCGCTGCGCGCCGCGAACCACGAAGCGTTGGTAAGACTGGTTTTCAACCTCAACGCCGAAGGTTTTCATCAGGTGCAGCGTGATATCGATATACGGTTTAGAAACCAGATCGCCCTTGATGCTGATAACCGTATCCTGCGGGGCCAGCGGTGCGGTCATCAGCAGCGCGGTCAGGAACTGGCTGGAGACGCTACCGTCAACCTCAACGCTACCGCCGGTAAAACCGCCGCGCAGGCGAAGTGGCGGATAGTTTTCCTGCTCCAGGTACTCAATCTGCGCGCCGCCCTGACGCAGGGCGTCAACCAGATGGCCAATCGGGCGCTCTTTCATACGCGGTTCGCCGGTCAGCACGATGTTATTGCTTCCCAGACACAGGGCCGCCGCCAGCGGACGCATCGCGGTCCCCGCGTTGCCCAGGAACAGCTCAAGCGCTTCCGTACACTGCAATGCCCCCCCGTTGCCGATCACTTCACAACGGGTACGGTCAGCAGACAGCGTGTAGTGAACTCCCAACGCTTTCAGCGCATTGAGCATATGGCGAACGTCATCACTGTCCAGCAGGTTTGTCAGGACGGTGGTGCCGTGTGCCAGAGCTGCCAGCAGCAGAGCGCGGTTCGAGACACTTTTTGAACCAGGCAGATTGATGGTGCCATCTACCCGCGCGATAGGTTGTAACGTCAGGGATTCCATGAAAACTAAACTCTCAACTCAACATAATAAAAACCCCGCAGCAGCGGCTGTGGGGGTGAAAACAGCGCGATTAACCGTGACGACGTTCAAAGTCGATCATGAAATCGGTCAGGGCCTTAACGCCTTCCAGCGGCATCGCGTTGTAGATTGAAGCACGCATGCCCCCCACCACGCGGTGGCCTTTCAGCGCGTGCAGGCCCGCAGCGAACGACTCTTCCAGGAATACGCTATCCAGGCTGCTGTCTGCCAGCTGGAACGGCACGTTCATGCGGGAACGGTTGGCTTTCGCCACGTCGTTGCGGTAGAAATCGCTTTTATCAATCACGCCATACAGCAGTTCAGCCTTCTGCTGGTTAATCTTGTCCATCTGCGCAACGCCGCCCTTTTGCTTCAGCCATTTGAAGACCAGGCCAGAGAGATACCAGGCAAAGGTTGGTGGGGTGTTGAACATCGAATCATTGTCGTTCAGCACGGTATAATCGAGAATCGACGGACAAGACTTATGCGCTTTGCCCAGCAGATCTTCACGTACGATAACGATGGTCAGGCCCGCCGGGCCGATGTTTTTCTGTGCGCCGGCGTAGATAACGCCGTAACGGCTGACGTCCAGAGGCGTGGACAGAATGGTCGATGAGAGATCTGCCGTTACCACCACATTCTCGCCAAAGTTTGGCTCTTCATGAATAGCGATACCGTCGATGGTTTCGTTCGGACAGTAATGCAGATATGCCGCGTCACCGGAAAGCTGCCACTCGCTCATTGGCTTAACGCCACGCAGGCCGTCAACGGTCACTTTGGCATCGATAACGTTCGGTGTGCAGTACTTGTGCGCTTCTTTAATCGCACTGGCCGCCCAGTAGCCCGCGTCAACGTAGTCAGCCGTCGTTTTATTGCCCAGAATGTTCAGCGGGATCCCGGCAAACTGGCCGCGTCCGCCGCCGTGGCAGAACAATACTTTGTAGTTCGAGGGAATGTTCAGCAGATCGCGAAAATCCTTTTCTGCCTCTTCCGCCACCTGAATAAACTCTTTACCACGGTGGCTGATTTCCATCACCGACGTACCCAGACCGTTCCAGTCACACAGCTCCTGCTGAGCCTGTTTAAGTACATCCGCCGGTAACATTGCCGGACCTGAACTGAAATTAAAGACTTGAGCCATTTCCCCTCACCACGCTAAAAGCCATAAGTTATAACTGTGGATATCGGTTTTATCATTCAGTGACACGCGCCGCAATGTCTAAAACTTATGACCCGTAAAATGTGGCGCACGTCACACAAAACAATCTGCCATCTCGGTGTCACAAAACCGACAAATTGGCTGTCAGGTAAGACGTTTAGCCCGGCTAACCTTCGTCCATTCGGGATTTGCACAGCGAGGGCATAATTGATGATCGCCCGCATGCATCCCCACGACATGGCTGCATTTTATACAGGCATACTCCCCGGTTTCAGGTACGACCCTGAACCGCTCAATCAGCATATCCGGCAGGATACACAGGCCGGGCTTAACGTCGTCGTCAGCATAGTAATAGACGCTGATTTGCCCATTGGTTTCCATTATCGCCAGCCGCACCTGTCCCAGCTGTTCCACGCTGCTCAGGCGCAGCTCCATAAAGAACTCAAACTCGGTCATGTTGGCACTTTTAACATTCTGCCAGGCCAGCTGCCCGTCTTCTACAATCACCACCGGTTTGCCTTCGAGAAGATCTTCCAGTTTTTCGCTTTTCGACATTAGCCACATCACCAGCCGGTACAGCAATGCCAGCGAGACGAAGACGATAAACACCGGCACCATCGGCACATCGTCATAAAACGCCACGTCCCCCGCCGCCGAGCCCAGCGTCAGGATGATGAGCACTTCAAACAGTGACATCTGCCGAACGCCGCGCCGCCCGGTGATTTTGAGAAACAGGAAGACGAGAACAAAGGTATACAGGCTGCGCAGCGCCACTTCCCACAGAAACTCGGGGGGAACTTTGTCAAACGCCATCCGCTGGAGATCGAAAGCTTTCATTTTTCTATGCCTTAACAGTAGGTTACTGTCACTAAGCATAGCCCAGCCATTTATTTTCGCCGAAGATAGCACCCGTCACGCAAAACCCGTATCATTGCGCGCTTTACGTACGATAAAAGTGAACGCCATGACCCAAACGTTTATCCCCGGCAAAGACGCCGCTCTGGAAGATTCCATCGCTCGCTTCCAGCAGAAACTGACCGACCTCGGCTTTAATATCGAAGAGGCCTCCTGGCTGAATCCGGTGCCTCACGTCTGGTCCGTGCATATTCGCGACAAAGACTGTGCGCTGTGCTTCACCAACGGTAAAGGCGCGACGAAAAAAGCGGCGCTGGCCTCTGCGCTGGGTGAGTATTTTGAACGTCTGTCGACCAACTATTTCTTCGCCGACTTCTGGCTGGGTGAAACCATCGCCAACGGCCCCTTCGTTCACTACCCGAATGAAAAATGGTTCCCGCTGACCGAAGACGATGAACTGCCGGAAGGCATTCTCGATGGACGTCTGCGCGCGTTCTACGATCCGGAAAACGAACTGACCGCCAGCATGCTGATTGACCTGCAGTCTGGTAACGAAGACCGCGGTATTTGCGCCCTGCCGTTCACCCGTCAGTCTGATGAGCAGACCGTGTATATCCCGATGAACATCGTTGGCAACCTGTATGTGTCCAACGGCATGTCTGCCGGTAACACCCGCAACGAAGCGCGCGTGCAGGGTCTGTCCGAAGTCTTCGAACGCCACATCAAAAACCGCATCATCGCCGAATCAATCAGCCTGCCTGAAATTCCGGCCGACGTGCTGGCGCGCTACCCTGGCGTGGTAGAATCCATCGCCAAACTGGAAGCGGAAGGTTTTCCAATCTTTGCCTACGACGGCTCGCTGGGCGGTAAATATCCGGTTATCTGCGTCGTGCTGTTCAACCCGGCTAACGGCACCTGCTTCGCCTCCTTCGGCGCACACCCGGACTTCGGCGTGGCGCTGGAACGTACCGTGACCGAACTGCTGCAGGGTCGTAGCCTGAAGGATCTGGACGTGTTCACCCCGCCAACCTTCGACGACGAAGAAGTGGCCGAGCACACCAACCTGGAAACCCACTTCATCGACTCCAGCGGCTCGATCTCCTGGGATATGTTCAAGCAGGACGCGGACTATCCGTTCGTTGACTGGAGCTTTGCAGGCACCACCGAAGAAGAGTTCGCCACGCTGATGGCTATCTTCAACGCGGAAGATCGGGAAGTCTATATTGCTGACTACGAACACCTGGGCGTCTACGCGTGCCGTATTATTGTGCCGGGCATGTCCGACATCTATCCGGCGGAAGATCTGTGGCTGGCGAACAACAGCATGGGCGCACACCTGCGTGAAACCCTGCTGGCCTTACCGGGCAGCGAGTGGGAAAAAGAAGATTACCTGAACCTCATCGCCCAGCTGGACGAAGAGGGCCACGATGACTTCACCCGCGTGCGTGAGCTGCTGGGCCTGGCAACCGGTAAAGACAACGGCTGGTACACGCTGCGTATCGGTGAGCTGAAAGCGATGCTGGCCCTTGCGGGTGGCGATCTGGATCAGGCTCTGGCCTGGACCGAGTGGACGATGGAATTCAACCAGTCCGTCTTCTCCGCCGAGCGCACCAACTACTACCGCTGTCTGCAAACCCTGCTACTGCTCGCACAGGAAGACGACCGCGAGCCGCTGCAGTATCTGAATGCGTTTGTTCGTATGTATGGCGCAGACGCAGTCGAAGCCGCCAGCGCGGCGCTGAGCGGTGAAGAGCCGTTCTATGGCCTGCAGGCTGTTGATAGCGATCTGAAGGCCTTCCCGGCACATCAGTCGCTGCTGAACGCGTATGAAAAACTTCAGAAAGCGAAAGCGGCTTACTGGTCAAAATAACCGCATATAACATTATCAGCTGTAGGCGTATTCAATCGCCTGAGCTATATTACGGGGCAATTTCATTGCCCCTTTTTTATTTTTTTCGGCAATGATTGTTGATTGTAATATTTAAGTTAAATACGGGTAAATATAATAATACTTACCTGAGCTTTACTGTTACTTATTATGGTAAATACTCCATTTTAATTAACTGTTGTACGGGAGGTCGCCCGAAAAAATTCAACTCTTTTCATAACTTTTAAAATTTATTTTTATATGGATAATCAAATACTTACTCCGCATTTGCTGTAAAACCATACACACTGCGGGCCTATAAGCCAGGCGAGATATGATCTATATCAATTTCTCTTCTATAATGCTTTGTTAGTATCTCGTCGCCGACTTAATAAAGAGAGAGTTAGTGTGAAAGCTGACAACCCTTTTGATCTTTTACTCCCAGCTGCGATGGCCAAAGTGGCCGAAGAAGCGGGTGTCTATAAAGCAACGAAACACCCGATGACGACGTTCTTTCTGGCCATCACGGCCGGGGTGTTCATCTCCATCGCTTTCGTCTTCTACATCACTGCCACTACCGGCACTGCCGCGATGCCTTTCGGCATAGCGAAACTGATTGGTGGTATTTGCTTCTCACTGGGTCTGATTCTTTGCGTCATCTGCGGTGCCGACCTCTTCACCTCGACGGTGTTGATTGTTGTGGCAAAAGCCAGCGGAAGAATTACCTGGGGCCAACTGGCGCGCAACTGGCTTAACGTCTACGTTGGTAACCTGATTGGCTGTCTGCTCTTTGTTCTGTTGATGTGGCTCTCTGGCGAGTACATGACCGCTAACGGCGGCTGGGGACTTAACGTCCTGCAAACCGCTGACCACAAAATGCACCATACATTTATCGAAGCCGTAGCGCTTGGCATCCTCGCAAACCTGATGGTCTGCCTGGCGGTCTGGATGAGCTACTCCGGTCGCAGCCTGATGGACAAAGCCATGATTATGGTTCTGCCGGTTGCGATGTTTGTTGCCAGCGGCTTCGAGCACAGTATTGCGAATATGTTCATGATCCCAATGGGGATTGTTATCCGCAACTTTGCGAGCCCAGAGTTCTGGACCGCAGTTGGTTCAACTCCGGAAAGTTTCTCTCACCTGACTATCATGAATTTCATTACTGATAACCTGATCCCCGTCACTATCGGGAACATTATCGGTGGGGGTCTGTTAGTTGGGTTGACATACTGGGTCATTTACCTGCGTGGCGACAACCATCATTAATGGTCGTCTCAGGCAGTAAATAAAAAATCCACTTAAGAAGGTAGGTGTTACATGTCCGAGCTTAATGAAAAGTTAGCCACAGCCTGGGAAGGTTTTGCGAAAGGTGACTGGCAGAATGAAGTAAACGTCCGTGACTTCATTCAGAAAAACTATACCCCGTATGAAGGTGACGAATCCTTCCTGGCTGGCGCAACTGACGCGACCACCAAGCTGTGGGACAGCGTAATGGAAGGCGTTAAACTGGAAAACCGCACTCACGCGCCAGTTGATTTTGACACCTCCGTTGCTTCCACCATCACTTCTCATGATGCTGGCTACATCAACAAAGCCCTTGAGAAAATCGTTGGTCTGCAGACTGAAGCACCACTGAAACGCGCAATCATCCCGTTCGGTGGCATCAAAATGGTAGAAGGTTCATGCAAAGCGTATAACCGCGAGCTGGACCCAATGCTGAAAAAAATCTTCACCGAATACCGCAAAACCCACAACCAGGGCGTATTCGATGTTTACACCAAAGACATTCTGAACTGCCGTAAGTCTGGCGTTCTGACGGGTCTGCCGGATGCGTATGGCCGTGGCCGTATCATCGGTGACTACCGTCGCGTCGCACTGTACGGTATCGACTTCCTGCTGAAAGACAAATACGCGCAGTTCGTTTCCCTGCAGTCTGACCTGGAAAACGGCGTAAACCTGGAAGCGACTATCCGTCTGCGTGAAGAAATTGCTGAACAGCACCGTGCGCTGGGTCAGATCAAAGAGATGGCGGCTAAATACGGCTGCGATATCTCTGGTCCTGCAACCAATGCTCAGGAAGCTATCCAGTGGACCTACTTCGGCTACCTGGCCGCTGTTAAGTCTCAGAACGGCGCAGCAATGTCCTTCGGTCGCGTATCCACCTTCCTGGATGCGTACATCGAACGTGATATCAAAGCAGGCAAAATCACCGAGCAAGACGCTCAGGAAATGATTGACCACCTGGTCATGAAACTGCGTATGGTTCGCTTCCTGCGTACCCCTGAATACGATGAGCTGTTCTCTGGTGACCCAATCTGGGCAACAGAATCTATCGGTGGTATGGGCGTTGACGGCCGTACTCTGGTAACCAAAAACAGCTTCCGCTTCCTGAACACCCTGTACACCATGGGTCCTTCTCCGGAGCCGAACATCACCGTTCTGTGGTCTGAAAAACTGCCTCTGAACTTCAAGAAATTCGCCGCTAAAGTGTCCATCGACACCTCTTCTCTGCAGTACGAGAACGATGACCTGATGCGTCCGGACTTCAACAACGACGATTACGCTATCGCATGCTGCGTAAGCCCAATGGTTGTTGGTAAACAAATGCAGTTCTTCGGTGCGCGTGCAAACCTGGCGAAAACCATGCTGTACGCCATCAACGGCGGCGTTGATGAAAAACTGAAAATGCAGGTTGGTCCTAAGTCTGAACCGATCAAAGGCGACGTTCTGAACTTCGACGAAGTGATGGATCGCATGGATCACTTCATGGACTGGCTGGCTAAACAGTACGTGACTGCACTGAACGTCATTCACTACATGCACGACAAGTACAGCTACGAAGCTTCTCTGATGGCACTGCACGACCGTGACGTAGTTCGCACCATGGCATGTGGTATCGCAGGTCTGTCCGTTGCTGCTGACTCCCTGTCTGCAATCAAATATGCGAAAGTTAAACCAATCCGTGATGAAGACGGCCTGGCCGTAGACTTCGAAATCGAAGGCGAATATCCGCAGTTTGGTAACAACGACGCTCGCGTTGATGACATGGCGGTTGACCTGGTAGAACGTTTCATGAAGAAAATTCAGAAACTCACTACCTACCGTAACGCTATCCCGACTCAGTCTGTTCTGACCATCACCTCTAACGTTGTGTATGGTAAGAAAACCGGTAACACCCCAGACGGTCGTCGTGCTGGCGCGCCATTCGGCCCAGGTGCGAACCCAATGCACGGTCGTGACCAGAAAGGTGCGGTTGCCTCTCTGACCTCTGTTGCTAAACTGCCGTTTGCTTACGCGAAAGATGGTATCTCTTATACCTTCTCTATCGTGCCAAACGCGCTGGGTAAAGACGACGAAGTGCGTAAAACTAACCTCGCGGGTCTGATGGACGGTTACTTCCACCACGAAGCGTCCATCGAAGGTGGTCAGCACCTGAACGTGAACGTCATGAACCGTGAAATGCTGCTCGACGCGATGGAACACCCTGAGAAATATCCTCAGCTGACCATCCGCGTATCTGGCTACGCAGTACGTTTTAACTCCCTGACTAAAGAACAGCAGCAGGACGTTATCACCCGTACTTTCACTCAGTCCATGTAAGTGGAATTGACTGAAATCACGCGTTAAAAGGCGTACAATAAAGGCTCCACGCAAGTGGGGCCTTTTTAACACCCTCTCCGCCTCAGTCTCTTTTGTCCGCTATCTATACTTAATGGATAACAGCCAAAACAGACTCGACATAGCCTTTGAGCTGTGCACCTACATAGGCCCCTGGATGGGCCAAATTCGGAGATATCACCGCAATGTCAACTATTGGTCGCATTCACTCCTTTGAATCCTGTGGTACCGTCGATGGCCCGGGGATCCGCTTTATCACCTTCTTCCAGGGCTGCCTGATGCGCTGCCTGTACTGCCACAACCGTGACACCTGGGATACGCACGGCGGTAAAGAAGTGACCGTTGAAGAATTGATGAAAGAAGTGGTGACCTACCGCCACTTTATGAACGCGTCCGGCGGCGGCGTCACCGCGTCCGGCGGCGAGGCCATCCTCCAGGCGGAGTTTGTCCGCGACTGGTTCCGCGCCTGCCGCAAAGAAGGGATCCATACCTGTCTGGACACCAACGGCTTTGTTCGCCGCTACGATCCGGTCATTGACGAACTGCTCGACGTAACCGATCTGGTCATGCTCGATCTCAAGCAGATGAACGACGAGATCCACCAGAACCTGGTTGGCGTCTCTAACCACCGCACGCTGGAATTTGCCAAATACATTGCCGATAAAGGCATTAAAACCTGGATCCGCTACGTGGTGGTCCCTGGCTGGTCAGACGACGACGACTCCGCGCACCGCCTCGGGGAATTTACCCGCGACATGGGCAACGTCGAGAAAATTGAGCTTCTGCCCTATCACGAGCTGGGTAAACACAAATGGGTGGCAATGGGCGAAGAGTACAAACTGGATGGCGTGAAGCCGCCGAAAAAAGAGACGATGGAACGCGTCAAAGGTATTCTTGAACAGTACGGCCACAAGGTGATGTATTAAAAAAGGCCCGGTTTAACCGGGCCTTTTTATATTCTATTTAAAGACGCCGTTAATAACGGACGTCACAATCGCAGTGCTCAGCGCAATTAAGACCAGGTCGTCTCCGACCACGCGCCATTCATAACCTGGATAGGAAGGAAGCTGACCCAGCATTGAGGCCGGTACGGTTTTCTTCGCAATGCCCGGAGGCAACGGCTTGCCGCGCGCCAGGTTTTTCGCGATACCCGGAGGCAGAGAGTCATAGCCCGTTAAGCCATAATTCAGCGCCAGATGGCGGGCATGATCGAAGCTCACGCGCGCGTCGACATCGTTACCGACATCCTTACTGTTTTTAAAGCTCTTGTCCGATTTTCCTGGGTTATCCTGACCGTTATTTTGCTTATTGCCATGGTTACCAGAATTCCCGTTACCATGACTGCCGCCATTACCCTGTCCGCCACCGTTTCCGTGGCCACCGCCATTCCCGTTTCCAGGATTAGCCATGACCGGAGCCGTTGCAAACGTTAAAGACAACACTACGGCAAGTGCGGTAGTGGAAAAACGACGTGTAGACATGATTGCTGCCTTTTAGTGGTAGAACTCATGTGAATTATCGTCTGCCGCGATAAACAAACAATGAGTAAAAGTCTGAGATGTGATGGGGACAAAAAAGCCTGTCATCGACAGGCTTTTATTTAATCAGGCGTGAGCCACTGGCGTTGGATGCTCGCCCACTTTTCGCAGCAGCATTAGCAGGTAGATAAACGACACGCTGGCGATCATGATAAACAGCAGGTTGTCGGAATAGTTTTGCATCAACACCGAGGTGAAGGTTGGCCCCAACAAGCTGCCGATGGTGTAGCTCAACAGCAGCGCCTGGTTCATCGCCACCAGCTGATGGTGCTCAACTTTCTCGCAGGCCCAGGCCATCGCGACGGGATAGAGCGTAAAGCCCGCAGCCCCCAGAATAAACAGGGCGGGTGCCATTGCGGCATTGCTGAGCATGGCAAGACATCCCATGATCACCACGAACACCTGAACGCGCAGCACCAGCAGGCGACCGAAGCGGTCAGCCAGACGACCAATAGGCCACTGCCCTACGATCCCGGCGCTGACCATCACCGCCATCCAGAACCCGATACCGGAATCGCTCACGCCCTGGTGGTTCAGGTAGAGCGGCATCAGGCCATACAGCGAGCCGAGAACAATCCCGGAGATGATGCAGCCGTTAACGCCCAGGCGCGCCTGACGCAGTCGCAGCATCGGCCAGACGTGCGTCGCTTCCTGATGTTCGCTGTTTTGATTCACAATGCGCGTAAAGAGCAGCGGCAGGATTGCGGCCAACACCATACCCGTCACCCACGGCAGCACGCTCATCAGATCCGTCGGCAACTTACTGACCATCAGCTGGCCGAGCACGGTTCCCACGTAATACACCATCATATACGCCGCCAGCAGGCGTCCGCGATTGCGGGAGGTGCCGCTGCACATCAGCGCGCTTTCCACGACAACCCAGATCATCGCGCAGCCTACGCCAGCGATAAAGCGCCAGACCATCCAGCTCCAGAAGCCGACCATCAGGCCAAGCCCTGCACATCCAACGGCAAAAATCAGCGACGCCAGATAATAGCTGCGGTTAAAGCCAAAGCGTTTAATAAGGCTGCCCGTTAATAACGTCCCCAGAAGATTGCCCGTAAAAAAGGATGAGCTAACCATACCCACCTGCCAGGTCGGTAAGTTTTCATGGGCGAGCCACAGCGGGACGAGCGTATTCAACACTGCGATCGCCAGGGTCAACAGAAGCAGGCCACAGAGCAACAGGAGCACTGGCCGGGTATAGGTGGTCATGGATTAAAAACCGTGAGGAAGTTCAGATTTCGTGCGCATCATGCCACCGGCAAAAACAAAGTCAATCCACCGTTTCAGGCGGCTCGCACGATATGCCGCCTGTCGATTTAAAAAACTCATCCTGCTAATGCAAAGCCTGCTAGCAATATTAATTATCTATTTGTTTTTATTTATATCCGGGAAATTTAAAAGCGAAACATCAGTCGAAAAATTTCATGAATGAAAAAAGAAAAGCCGGGCGCTATGTCCCGGCTTTTTATAACAAAAAAAGAAATTAGCTGGCGATAGCCATACCGACCGTCATATGCAGGCCGTAAAACACGCCGCGTCCAATCAGCTCACCTGCCAGTATCAGCACAAAGGCCAGTGAAAGCACCGGCAGCGCAGGCTGATAGCCTTTTAGCTGAGGAGCAATCCAGCACGCCAGCGCGACCGCCAGCAGTACAATGCGCCACGCCATCAGTGAACCGTAATCCGGTACCAGGGCAGAAGCCTGCTGGATTGAGCTGTGGATCGTTGCCAGCTCGGCCCCCTGCATCAAGGCGACAATGGCACTCACCACCAGCGCCAGCAGCGAAACGACAGGCAACAAGCGCATTGCCCAGCCATCAACACCCGCCACGCGCAGCAGCAGATAGCCCAGCAGCGGCCCGCCGATAAACATCGTCAGGAAGAAGCTCATCGGCGTCCAGACGCTGTACCAGGTTGGAACGGTATCGATGGTGTTATAGACGCGCACCATCATCCACACGAACACCACGCCCAGCACCATGGTCACGATCAGCCACAGGCTGCGCACGCCCGCAGGCAATTTCTTCAGCGCCGCCAGCAGCCATCCCAGCCCACCGATCGCAAAGAAGATTGCCCCGCTGGCAATCTCATTACTGAGTGAGGATGCGCCCACGCGGTTCAGAGAGTTAAACGCGCGCATCGGCGACCCCAGGTGCAGCGTAGAGGCTATAAAGCCAATGCCCATCAGCACCCACAGGCCAAACATGCTTAACACGACGCGCTGCTGCTGCTCGGCGTTCAGATTGCCTTTTAATAACGCCAGGGCGAGCACAATAAAACCACCCGCAACGCACTGCCCAAAGACCGTGAAGATCATCAGCGGCCATTCATGCCATCCACTTCCCATCTCACACCTCCTTCGGGTTTGCCAGATAGCCGGTGGTATCCCCTGTCGGGCGGCTGTTGGCGTTAGGTTTAATCACAATGCTCGGCTTGGTGAAGTGTGCAGACGGCAGCGGCGCGACGGCCGCAAGCTGGCCGTGCTTTTTACGCAGCTCCTCAATCGGGCCAAAGTCCAGCGCGCGCAGCGGGCAGGACTCCACGCAGATCGGCTTTTTACCGTCGGCCACGCGGGAGTGGCAGCCGTCGCACTTGGTCATGTGTCCTTTGGCTTCGTTATACTGCGGCGCACCGTACGGGCAGGCCATATGGCAGTAGCGGCAGCCGATGCAGACGTCTTCGTCCACCACCACAAAACCGTCCTCGCGCTTGTGCATCGCGCCGCTCGGGCAGACCTTGGTACAGGCCGGATCTTCGCAGTGGTTACAGGCGATCGACAGGTAATAGGCAAAGACGTTCTGATGCCAGACGCCGTTATCCTCCTGCCAGTCGCCGCCCGCGTATTCGTAGATACGACGGAAGCTGACGTCCGGGGTTAAGTCTTTATAATCTTTGCAGGCCAGCTCGCAGGTTTTGCACCCGGTGCAACGGCTGGAATCAATAAAAAATCCATACTGGGTTGTCATCGGTTACTCCTTACACCTTTTCAACCTGAACGAGGTTCGTGTGGGACGGGTTGCCCTTCGCCAGAGGCGACGGACGCTGCGTGGTCAGTACGTTAATACTGCCTGCCTGGTCGATGCGGTTTGCATCCGGGCTGTACCAGGCCCCTTCCCCCAGCGCGACTACGCCAGGCATCATGCGCGGTGTAACTTTGGCTTCGATGTGCACCTCACCACGACCGTTGAAGATACGTACGCGGTCACCGTTGCTGATGCCACGCGCTTTTGCATCCATCGGGTTGATCCACATCTCCTGACGGCACGCTGCTTTCAGCACGTCAACGTTGCCATAGGTCGAGTGCACGCGCGCTTTATAGTGGAAACCTGTCAGCTGCAGCGGGAATTTGTCCGCCAGCGGATCGTTATAGTTTTCGAAGCCAGGCGTGTAGATTGGCAGTGGATCGATAACGTCCCCTTCCGGCAGCTCCCAGGTAGAGGCGATTTTCGCCAGCTCTTCGGAGTAGATCTCAATCTTGCCCGACGGCGTGGTGAGCGGATTCGCCTGCGGATCTTCACGGAACGCCTTGTACGCCACGTGATGGCCTTCCGGATCGCGCTGTTTGTACATGCCCTGCTTGCGGAAGGTGTCGAAGTCCGGCAGATCCGGAACGGCCTTGCGGGAGAGTTCATGCAGATGACGCATCCACCCTTCCTGAGTCCGCCCCTCGGTAAACTGCTGCTCGACGCCAAGGCGTTTCGCCAGCTCAGAGGTCATCTCATAGATGGTTTTACACTCGAAGCGCGGCTTAATGGCCTGGTCGGTAAAGATCACGTAGGACATATTCCCGCAGGAAGCATCCAGGGCGAAATCCATCTGCTCGGAGGCGGTGCAGTCCGGCAGCAGAATATCGGCATATTTCGCCGAGGAGGTCATGTGGCAGTCAATCACCACTATCATTTCGCACTTCTTGTCATCCTGGAGGATGTCATGGGTGCGGTTGATTTCGGAGTGCTGGTTGATAAGACAGTTACCGGCATAGTTCCAGATCATCTTGATCGGCACGTCCAGCTTGTCTTTGCCGCGCACGCCGTCGCGCAGCGCGGTCATTTCCGGGCCGCGTTCAATCGCATCCGTCCACATAAACATGGAGATGCTGGTCTGAACCGGGTTGTCCAGCGTCGGCATACGTTCAAACGGCACTTCATACGAGCCTTCGCGCGCGCCGGAGTTACCGCCGTGTACACCGACGTTGCCGGTCAGAATGGAAAGCATCGAAATGGCGCGGGTCGCAATCTCGCCGTTTGCATGACGCTGCGGTCCCCAGCCCTGGCTGATATAGGCGGGTTTCGCCGAGCCGATTTCGCGCGCCAGCTGGACAATACGCTCGACCGGAATGCCGGTGATAGTAGAAGCCCACTCCGGCGTTTTTGCCACGCCGTCGCTGCCCTGACCGAGAATATACGCTTTGTAATGGCCGTTAGCCGGCGCGCTGGCCGGCAGGGTCTTCTCGTCATAGCCGACGCAGTACTTATCGAGGAACGGCTGATCGACAAGGTTCTCGGTGATCATCACCCACGCCAGAGCGCTGACGAGCGCGGCGTCCGTCCCGGGACGGATTGGGATCCACTCGTCTTCACGCCCTGCACCGGTGTCGGTGTAGCGCGGATCGACGATAATCATGCGTGCGTTCGATTTAGCGCGCGCCTGTTCGAGGTAGTAGGTTACTCCGCCGCCGCTCATGCGCGTTTCGCCCGGGTTGTTGCCGAACAGTACCACCAGCTTACTGTTTTCGATATCAGACGGGCTGTTGCCGTCCGCCCAGCCGCCGTAGGTGTAGTTCAGGCCAGCGGCAATCTGCGCAGACGAATAGTCGCCGTAGTGATTGAGATAGCCGCCGCAGCAGTTCATCAGGCGCGCAACGAGCGTTTTTCCCGGCGGCCAGGAGCGGGTCAGCGTGCCGCCAAGCGTTCCGGTACCGTAGTTCAGGTAGATGGACTCGTTGCCGTACTCTTTGATCAGGCGCTGCATATTGGTCGCGATGATATCGTAGGCTTCATCCCAGCTGATACGCTCGAACTTCCCTTCCCCGCGCTTACCCACGCGTTTCATCGGATACTTCAGGCGGTCGGGGTTATAAACGCGGCGGCGCATTGAGCGCCCGCGCAGGCAGGCGCGAACCTGATGTAACCCTTCGTAGTTATCGTCGCCGGTGTTATCGGTTTCGACATATTTGATCTCACCATCCACCACGTGCATACGCAGCGGACAACGGCTGCCGCAGTTTACGGTGCAGGCGCTCCACACCACTTTTTCCGCTGCCGCAGCCGGGGACAGTGCATCCGCAGCCGACGCCAGACGAGAAAAAGGGAGCGTGAAGGCGCTGCTGGCAACAGCCAGACCGCCAATAGCCGTGGTTTTCATCAACCCACGGCGAGTGACCTCGGCAGCCATTAACGCATCAGGCGCTTTGATTTTCATAAAGACTCACTTTGGTTGCTCACAAAGAAAAGAGAGGCGGCACAGACCGCTATGTAGTTTTATATATAACGAATGAGTTCGTTATCAGATTTTTATGCTAACTTTCGTGGGAGGAAGTATTACTACTTTGGAGGGATGGGTTATTGCTTCGCATCAATTCACAGGCATAAAAAAAGCGCCCTGAGGCGCTTTTTTGTTTTAAGGCAAATAATTAACCGATGAACTGCTGGCCTTTCATGTACGGGCGCAGGACTTCCGGGATCTCAATACGGCCGTCAGCCTGCTGGTAGTTTTCCAGCACGGCAACCAGCGTACGACCCACCGCCAGACCAGAGCCGTTCAGGGTATGCACCAGACGGGTTTTCTTGTCCGATTTGCTGCGGCAGCGTGCCTGCATGCGGCGCGCCTGGAAATCCCAGACGTTAGAGCAGGAGGAGATTTCACGGTAGGTGTTCTGCGCAGGCACCCACACTTCCAGGTCGAAGGTTTTGCAGGCGCCAAAGCCCATGTCGCCGGTGCAGAGCGCCATACGGCGGTACGGCAGGCCCAGCAGCTCCAGCACTTTCTCAGCGTGACCGGTCATCTCTTCCAGCGCGTCCATAGACTCTTCAGGACGAACGATCTGCACCATCTCAACCTTGTCGAACTGGTGCATACGGATCAGGCCACGGGTGTCGCGACCGTAAGAACCGGCTTCAGAACGGAAGCACGGAGAGTGTGCCGTCAGCTTGATTGGCAGATCGTCTTCGTCGATGATCTCATCGCGCACGAGGTTGGTCAGCGGCACTTCCGCGGTTGGGATCAGCGCGTAGTTGCTGCTGTCTGCTTCCTCGTCCAGCGGACGAGTGTGGAACAGATCGCCGGCAAATTTTGGCAGCTGGCCGGTGCCGTACAGCGTATCGTGATTCACCAGATACGGAACGTAGGTTTCGCTGTAGCCGTGCTGCTCGGTGTGCAGATCCAGCATGAACTGCGCCAGCGCACGGTGCAGATGGGCAATCTGGCCTTTCATCACCACGAAGCGAGAACCGGTCAGCTTAACCGCAGCGGCAAAGTCCAGGCCCGCGTGCATTTCGCCCAGCGTCACGTGATCGCGCACTTCGAAGTCGAACTCGCGAGGCGTGCCCCAGCGTTTCACTTCAACGTTGTCGTTTTCATCTTTGCCGACGGGTACGCTGTCGTCAGGAATGTTCGGGATAGCCAGGGCGATATCGCGAATTTCGGTCTGAAGAACGTCCAGTTCAGCTTTTGCCTGATCCAGCTCTTCACCCAGCTTGTTCACTTCCAGGCGTAATGGCTCAATATCTTCCCCGCGCGCTTTCGCCTGGCCGATGGATTTCGATCGAGAGTTACGCTCTGCCTGCAGATTTTCAGTTTGTACCTGCAGAACTTTACGACGCTCTTCAAGAGCGCGTAGCTTATCTACGTCCAGCTTAAAGCCCCGGCGTGCCAGTTTTTCAGCGACTGCGTCTGGCTCATTACGCAGCAGATTGGGATCGAGCATGCTTATCCTGTGCTTATCGAATTTAAATAGGGAAATGTGACCACAGCCTGCGGCCACAAGGATACATTGCCAACATTACCGCAACGATAGCGCTAACGGTAGCGTTTTATAGGGCTATTTTGATCCTGTCCGGCGAGCCAGGCGAGCTTTTCGCCAATCTTGCCCTCAAGACCTCTGTTTGTGGGGTGATAATAGCGGGTTTGTGCCATCTCCTGCGGGAAATAGTCCTCCCCGGCGGCGTAGGCATTGGGCTCGTCGTGGGCGTAGCGGTACTCCTGCCCGTAGCCCATCTCTTTCATCAGCTTGGTCGGCGCATTGCGCAGGTGAACCGGCACGTCATAGTCCGGCCGGTCGCGCGCGTCTGACATCGCCGCTTTGAAGGCGGTATACACCGCATTACTTTTCGGCGCACAGGCCAGATAGACAATCGCCTGTGCAATGGCGCGCTCGCCTTCCGCAGGCCCGACGCGGGTAAAGCAGTCCCAGGCAGAGATAGCCACCTGCATGGCGCGCGGGTCGGCGTTACCCACATCTTCGGAGGCAATCGCCAGACAGCGACGCGCGACGTACAGCGGATCGCCGCCCGCAGTGATAATGCGCGCGTACCAGTAAAGCGCGGCATCCGGCGCGCTGCCGCGCACGGACTTATGCAGCGCCGAAATCAGGTCGTAAAAACGATCGCCTTTGTTATCAAAACGCGCGCTGCGCTCCCCGGCAATTTCGGTGAGCAGTTCCGGTTTCAGTACCCGCTTGCCGGAAGCATCTATTTCGGCCATGTCGGCCATCATTTCCAGCGTGTTCAGCGCCCGGCGGGCGTCGCCGTTGACCAGCTGGGCAATCGCGAGGCGCGTTTCGTCAGGCAAAACGATATCCTGCCCACCGTAGCCGCGTGCTTTATCGTCCATCGCCTGAGTCAGTACCTTTTCGATATCCTCGGTGGTTAGCGATTTGAGCAGGTAAACGCGCGCGCGAGAGAGCAGTGCCGAATTGAGTTCGAAAGACGGGTTTTCAGTGGTGGCGCCGATGAAGAAAATCGTGCCGTCTTCGATGTGCGGCAGGAAGGCATCCTGCTGGCTCTTGTTGAAGCGGTGAACTTCATCTACAAACAGGATCGTGCGGCGCCCGGCGTTACGGTTCTGCCGCGCACGCTCGATGGCTTCGCGGATCTCTTTTACACCGGACGTGACTGCAGAAATACGTTCAACATCAGCGTTTGCATAGCGGGCGATCACTTCAGCCAGGGTGGTTTTGCCGGTCCCGGGTGGTCCCCAGAGGATCATCGAGTGCAGGTGTCCGGCCTCAATGGCGCGCGGCAACGGTTTTCCCGCAGCCAGCAGGTGCTGCTGGCCGATGTACTGGGCTAAATTTTCTGGCCGCATACGCGCGGCCAGAGGTTGAAATGCATTATCAGAAAAATCGAGCGACAGGTTGCCCACTCAGGCCTCTTACTTACGTTGGTCGTCCACCGTTACGCCCTGCGGCGGGGTAAAGGTAAATTTAGATGCATCAACAGCGCCGTTTTGCTGCGTTTTCAGCTGGTAGCTGCTGCGCTGATCGTCCTGCTCAACCGCACCGAACTGATTGATCGTGCCGTTGCTGCTCACGTTAATGGTGAACTGCTTCAGGTTGCCGTTGCTGCCTTTCGGCGTCAGGACAAACTCATCACCGTTCTGCTTGATGTTGTACTGCTGCCAGTCACTGGACTGGTTACGGGCAATCAGCATAAACGGCGTATTGCTTGTGGCATCTTTCAGCCAGGTCGCGGTTGCCTGCTCAACAAACGGGTTGAAGAACCACAGGGTTTTACCGTCGGACACCAGAATGCTTTCGTCCGGCTGGGTCATGTGCCAGTTGAACAGATTGGGGCGTTTTACCCACAAATCACCCTGACCTTCCTGGACCGCGTTACCGCTGCCGTCAGTCACTTTTTGCGTGAAGCTGGCGTGGAAGCTGCTCACTTTGTCCAGTCGGCTTTTAAGGTCGCTGGCCGCATCAGCCCAGACGCTGCTGGCAACAAAACTGGAAAGTAATGCACAGGCGATGGCGATTTTTTTCATTGTTATTCCTTAAAATACGTCTTCCCGATATGGGGTTTCCGTTTCTATTCTGGACCTGCCCGGAGGCAGGCGACAGAAGAATATGCTTAATTTTGGCTGATTTACCCTTCTTTGCAATCGCTGAAAGGTTATTCGAACGGCGGGGGTGCCAACACCTCGCGGTTACCGTTGTGCCCCTGCTCGCTGACGATGCCCTGGGCTTCCATCTGCTCGATGATACGCGCCGCACGGTTATAGCCGATACGGAACTGACGCTGCACGCCGGAGATGGAGGCTTTACGTTTTTCAGTGACGAAATTAACCGCCTGGTCAAATAACGGATCAAGCTCTTCCCCGCCGTCAAAGCCACCGCCACCCCCTTCGCTTTCGGTGTCATTGGTAATGCCGTCAACGTATTGCGGGCGTCCGCGCGCCTTCCAGTCCTGCACGACAGCATGAACTTCCTCATCGCGCACGAACGCACCGTGGACGCGCACCGGCGAGGTGGAGTTCGGGCCGGAGTAGAGCATATCGCCCATCCCCAGCAGCGACTCCGCGCCGCCCTGGTCGAGAATAGTACGCGAGTCAATTTTGCTCGATACGGTAAACGCAATACGGGTCGGGATGTTGGCTTTAATCAGGCCGGTAATCACATCAACGGAAGGACGCTGAGTCGCCAGTACAAGGTGAATACCCGCCGCACGCGCTTTCTGCGCCAAACGCGCAATCAGCTCTTCGACTTTTTTACCGACGGTCATCATCAGGTCGGCGAATTCATCCACCAGAACGACGATGTAAGGCAGTTTTTCCAGCACCGGATGCTGGGCATCCATGCTGTCACCCGGCTTCCAGTATGGGTCAGGAATAGGACGTCCCATACGCATCGCTTCGGCGATTTTTTCGTTATAACCGGCGAGGTTACGCACGCCCAGCGCTGACATCAGCTTGTAGCGGCGTTCCATTTCGTTGACGCTCCAGCGCAGGGCGTTGGCGGCATCTTTCATGTCGGTCACAACTTCGGTCAGCAGATGCGGAATGCCTTCGTACACCGACAGCTCCAGCATTTTCGGGTCGATCATGATGAAGCGCACGTCTTCCGGCTGCGCTTTATAGAGCATGCTGAGGATCATGGCGTTTACGCCGACCGATTTACCGGAACCGGTCGTACCCGCTACCAGCAGGTGAGGCATTTTCGCCAGGTCTGCGACTACCGGATCGCCGGCGATATCTTTACCCAACACCACGGTGAGTGGAGAAGGGTTATCGCGGAACTTGGTGTTATCCAGCACTTCGCGCAGGTAGACGGTCTGCCGCTTCTTGTTCGGCAGCTCAAGGCCAACGTAAGGTTTGCCTGGAATAACTTCCACCACGCGCACCGCAACGGTCGACAGCGATCGCGCCAGGTCACGGGACAGGTTAGAGATACGCGCGGCTTTTACGCCCGGCGCCAGGTTCAGCTCGAAGCGGGTGATCACCGGACCCGGAGAGTAGTTCACTACGTCTGCCTTGATGCGGAAATCTGCCAGACGGGCCTCAACCAGACGCGCCATCTGCTCAAGCGCAAAGGTATCGACCGGCTCCACTTCTGACGGCGGCGGCGTTAACAGATCCAGCGACGGCAGCGGCGTGCTCGGGCGCTGCAGCGGGCGGCTGTCACCGTTACGCATTAGCAGCGGGTGAATGAGGCTCTCCTGCGGCTTAGGTGCGGGCTGCTGGAACTGCGGCGGCTGCTGTGCCTGCTGCGGTTGCGCATAGCTTTGCGCAGAAGGCGGTTGCTGCGGCTGGGCATACTGCTGTGGCGCTGGCTGCTGCTGGCGCACCGGTTCAGCTTCCGGCATGACGCTCGGGGTGAATAACGGTTCACTCGGGCCATCGTCCACCAGATCTTTCATCGGCGAGAATTCAAAATCCGACAGTGAGAACGGGTTCGCGCCCGAAGGCTGTTCGCCGGAATAGCGCTGCTGCTGCGTCGCGGCGAACTGGCGTGCCAGTTCCGCTTCTGCTGCATCATCTTCATCTTCCTGAACGCGTTCGTCGTGCTGATATTCCTCACCGTAGCGCTGATGCTGCGTCGCGGCAAACTGGCGCGCCAGCTCATCCTGCTGCAGTTCATCGGCATCATCTTCGTAATCAGTTCCGCGCGTCTTTTCCTCAGCCATACGCTGAGAAGGCAGCTTGATACCGTAGGAGGCCAGCTCGCGACGGGTGGGTACGCGAACGCGATTAGGGCGAGGCAGCTGTGGGCCAATGCCCTCTTTCACCTGCGGACGCGGTGCACCGCCCGTAGCAAGGCTAAACACAGGTGCAGCGGCGGCGGCTGCCGCAGTGGCCTGCTTCACGCTTTCTGCCACCGGGGCCACAGCAGGCGTTGGATCGACTGGCGGTACGGAAACAGAAGGCGTTCTCACCGCAGGCTCTTGCGCGGGCTCAGGCACCGGTTGATACCAGGCGGCCAGCTGCTCGCGCTCGCGGGCACGGCGCTCTTCTACTTCTTCAAAATAATACATTGGCGGGCGAGACGGTTTCGTCTCTTCTACCACTTCAGGTTCAGGCTCGACATACGGCTGAGCCTGTTCGACCGGCTCAGGCACATACTCCTGATAAGGCTGCGCAACCGGCTGCTGGTATTCCTGATACCCCTGCGGCTCATACACTGGCTCAGGCTGGTAAGGCTGCTGCCAGTGCTCCTGTTGTACAGGCACGTAGCTTTCGGGCTCAGGCGCGATCGCAGGCTCCGGCGTGTGGACGCCTGGCGCAGTTTGCCATTCAACAACCGGCTGCTGGATAGCGGATTCCGGCGCGGGAACCTGCGCAGACGGCATCACGGCCTCAACGGGCGCAGCATAAGCCTGTGCCGCCGTGGTAGCAGCCGCAGCAACGGCGACGGGCTCTGCGACGGAATGACCGTTTAACAGCGGATCGTATTCGTCATAATCGCCGGGCATCGCGCGATTACCGGAGAACAGCACATCGTCAGGATCGACGGCGGCACCCGCCGCGCGGTACTCAACCTGTTCGTCTTCATCCATGCGCTTGCCGGAGAAGAGCGCCGCATCGGTTTTACGCCCGAGCGGATTGGCAAATTTTTCAGCCACGCGCTGCCGACGCGCCAGCGCGCCACGCAGAATACGCGCGCGACGAGACTCACGACGCTGCACGGGCGCATCGTCTTCCTCGTCGTACTCATCTTCATATTCGTCTTCATCGACCCACGTATCGTCGCGCCGGGTACGATTGCTGGCAAAGGTCAGGAGAGTGAGGATAAAGCTGCCAATTTTCTCGGCGATACTCACCCAGGACCAGCCGGTAAACAGGGTCAATCCGGCAGCCCAGATGCAGAGCAGCGTCAAGGTGCCGCCGCTGCTGTGAAGCATCGGCTGGAGGGCAGAACTTAACAGGCTGCCGATGACGCCACCGGAGGCAAAGTACCAGATATCGTCGGCGTTAATCGCCGCCAGCCCGCAGGAGGTCAGGATCAGCGCCAGCGCACCTATCAGGCGCAGCGACACCGCGAAGTAATCGATATAGTCATCGTTTTGGCGATGGCGCCAGGCAAACCAGCATCCGCCAATGATAATGACGGGAATGGTGTAGGCCATCACGCCAAAAATGAAAAACAGGGTGTCCGCAAGCCAGGCGCCGGGAACGCCACCGACATTATGGATAGGCTCATGCCATGCGGTTTGTGACCAGCTAGGATCTGAGGGGTTGAAACTGAGTAAAGCGGCCATCAGCCAGACGGCAAAAAGGGCAATAACAATCAGCAACGCCTCAAGGAGACGACGTCCGCTGCTTAGCTTCGATAATGTGACTTCTTTGTCTTCAGTGTATTCCTGGCTCAAGAAAGGCTCTCCAGGTATCAGGCATATCCTGCCTGTTTGCTAAAACGGACAACAGCGCCGGGGCTCCCCGGCACTGTTGCTGTATGGATTAACAGGAGTGTAATCAAACTACACTGATTTTGCACCTGTTCCGTGTTAGCGCGTCTTAATTACCAGACGATTGCTCTGTTTAACCTCTTCCATCACCACATAGGTACGGGTGTCGTTCACGCCCGGCAGACGCAGCAAGGTTTCACCCAGCAGCTTACGGTAGGCAGACATGTCTGGTACGCGCGTTTTCAACAGGTAGTCGAAATCACCGGAAACCAGATGACACTCTTGAATTTCTTCAAGTTTTTGTACAGCGGAGTTGAATTGTTCAAACACATCCGGCGCACCACGATTCAGAGTAATCTCAACAAATACCAGAAGTGAGGCATCCAGATAATGCGGGTTAAGCAGAGCCGTGTAGCCCTGAATAAAACCCTGTCTTTCCAGTCGGCGCACACGCTCAAGGCACGGCGTCGGGGAAAGTCCCACACGTTTTGAAAGCTCGACGTTGGAAATACGCCCATCCTTTTGCAGTTCATTAAGAATGTTACGATCGATACGGTCGAGATCTTTGCCAGGGCGCTTCTTGCTATCTACCATTATTATTGTCTCTCTGTATTCCTTCCCTACTCCTGCCTGGACCCTGTGCACATCACTGTTCAGAGCCTGTACCCGTTATTCATCACATCGCCTGGTTATGTATTAGACGCGATGCGGATTCGGGTTCTGTTTGTTAAGAAGACCGTTGCCCGAAGGCAGTCACCGACATCACGTATGGCGTCTGTCCACGCCATGCGTAGATTTCATTGACCCGGTAAAAATGGCATTTCTCTGCATGCCTATGCGGCACACGAGTCATGCGGTTTTTTTTCTTCCTTGAATGTTTTCGCAAAAGCGCAGGGGATTGTCAAAGCAAAACATCGATTTTTAGTACAACATGCCGGATATTCATTACGGTAGGGTATTAATCATCATTTTATTGCCTTATAAACGACCGGATTGCAGTAGAAAGAGTTATGTTATAGCGATTGATTTATCGACAGCGCCTATCGCACATATCGATATCAAAATTGCTGTGCTCTTTTTTTACGGCAACAAATTCCCTACAATCCAGCCAAATGTCTGCCAACAACAATGGGGATCTCATGGGCACGGCTAAACACAGTAAGCTGCTAATTCTTGGTTCTGGACCTGCGGGATATACCGCAGCGGTCTATGCTGCACGCGCTAACCTGCATCCGGTACTGATCACCGGCATGGAAAAAGGCGGTCAGCTGACCACCACAACCGAAGTAGAAAACTGGCCAGGCGATCCGAATGACCTGACCGGGCCGCTGCTGATGGAGCGTATGCATGAGCATGCTGCCAAATTCGAAACCGAAATTCTGTTCGACCACATTAACAAGGTCGATCTGCAGAACCGTCCGTTCCGTCTGACCGGTGACAGCGGCGAGTACACCTGTGACGCGTTGATTATCGCTACCGGCGCATCGGCCCGTTACCTTGGCCTGCCGTCTGAAGAAGCGTTTAAAGGCCGCGGCGTCTCTGCCTGCGCCACCTGCGACGGTTTCTTCTATCGCAACCAGAAAGTGGCGGTTATCGGCGGCGGCAACACCGCAGTAGAAGAAGCGCTCTACCTGGCGAACATCGCCTCTGAAGTGCACCTGATCCACCGCCGCGACACCTTCCGCGCCGAGAAGATCCTGATCAAACGCCTGATGGACAAAGTGGCGAGCGGCAACATCGTGCTGCACACCCACCGTACGCTGGAAGAAGTCACCGGCGACCAGATGGGCGTTGCCGGTCTGCGCCTGCGCGACACGCAGAACACCGACAACGTGGAATCACTGGAAGTGGCTGGCCTGTTCGTGGCAATCGGTCACAGCCCGAACACCGCAATCTTCGACGGTCAGCTTGAGCTGGAAAACGGCTACATCAAGGTGCAGTCCGGCATTCACGGCAACGCAACCCAGACCAGCATCCCGGGCGTGTTCGCTGCGGGCGACGTAATGGACCATATTTACCGCCAGGCCATCACCTCTGCGGGCACCGGCTGCATGGCCGCGCTGGACGCCGAGCGCTACCTCGACGGGCTGGCTGAACAAGGTAAATAATCTTTACAAGTCAGTAACAAACGTAAATAAAGGCGGCCACAGGTCGCCTTTATTTTTCCCCGCGTGTAACATGCAGTTGTCTAATTTCTTATAACGTCACCTGCAAAGTACGCAATGGAAAAAACCCGTCAACAAGAGTTAACACGCTGGCTAAAACAGCAAAGCGTTATTTCCCGCCGCTGGCTTATGATCTCCCGTCTTCTGGGGCTCATCAGCGGTCTGTTGATTGTTGCCCAGGCATGGCTGCTGGCCCGCATTCTTAATCATATGATCGTGGAGAACATCCCGCGCGAGGCGCTACTTCTGCCGTTTGTCGTTTTGATCCTGATCTTTGTCCTGCGCGCCTGGGTCGTCTGGCTGCGTGAACGCGTCGGTTTTCACGCGGGACAACATATCCGCTATGAGATCCGCCGACAGGTGCTTGACCGTCTACAGGAAGCCGGGCCAGCCTGGATTCAGGGGAAACCCGCCGGGAGCTGGGCAACGCTGATCCTCGAGCAAATTGACGATATGCACGACTACTACGCCCGCTACCTGCCGCAGATGGCGCTGGCCGTTTTTGTACCGCTGCTGATCGTGATCGTCATTTTCCCGATTAACTGGGTCGCCGCGCTGATTCTGCTGGGTACGGCTCCGCTGATCCCGCTGTTTATGGCGATGGTCGGGATGGGCGCGGCGGATGCTAACCGTCGTAACTTCCTGGCGCTGGGTCGCCTGAGCGGCCATTTCCTTGACCGTCTGCGCGGGATGGAAACCCTGCGTATCTTTGGCCGCGGTGAAGCAGAGACCGAAAACATTCGCCATGCGTCGCAGGATTTCCGCCAGCGCACCATGGAAGTGCTGCGTCTCGCATTCCTGTCATCCGGCGTACTCGAATTCTTTACCTCGCTGTCGATTGCGCTGGTGGCTGTTTACTTCGGCTTCTCTTACCTTGGCGCGCTGGATTTCGGCCACTACGGCACGGCGGTTACCCTTTCCGCCGGATTCCTGGCGCTGATCCTGGCTCCGGAATTCTTCCAGCCGCTTCGCGATCTGGGTACCTTTTATCATGCCAAAGCGCAGGCGGTTGGCGCAGCCGATAGCCTGAAAACGTTCCTGGAAACGCCGCTGGCACACCCGGAGCGGGGTGACGTGACGCTGAATACTAAAGACCCCGTGACCATTGAAGCGCAGGACTTTTCCATTCTGTCGCCCGAAGGCAAAGTGCTCGCGGGTCCGCTGAACTTTACCCTGCCAGCCGGACAACGCGTGGTGCTGGTCGGCACCAGCGGTTCAGGGAAAAGCTCCCTGCTGAATGCGCTTTCCGGCTTTATGGCCTATACCGGTTCGCTGCGGGTTAATAAAACCGAACTGCGCGATCTTGACCCTGATGCCTGGCGTAAACAGCTGAGCTGGGTAGGTCAAAACCCGCAGCTTCCGGCCTCCACGCTGCGTGAAAACGTGCTTCTGGCGCGCCCGGATGCGCGTGAAGATGAGCTCCAGTCCGTGCTCGATCGCGCCTGGGTCAGCGAGTTTCTGCCGCTGCTTCAACAGGGCGTCGATACGGTCGTCGGTGACCAGTCTGCCGGGCTCTCCGTCGGGCAGGCTCAGCGCGTTGCCGTTGCGCGCGCGCTGCTTAATCCGTGCCAGCTAATGCTGCTTGACGAGCCTGCTGCGAGCCTGGACTCACACAGCGAACAGCGCGTGATGCAGGCATTGAATGAGGCTTCGCTGCAGCAAACCACGCTGATGGTCACCCACCAGCTGGAAGGCATTGCCGACTGGGATGGGATCTGGGTAATGGAAAACGGCCAAATCGTTGAGCAAGGCGATTACGCCTCTCTTGTTGCCGCGCAGGGGCCGTTCGCCACCCTGCTGGCGAACCGTCAGGAGGACATCTGATGCGCGCCCTGCTTCCTTATCTTGCGCTCTATAAACGCCACAAATGGATGCTGACGCTGGGCATCGTGCTGGCAATTATTACCCTGCTGGCGAGCATCGGCCTGCTTACGCTCTCTGGCTGGTTCTTGTCCGCTTCTGCCGTCGCGGGCTTTGCCGGCTTATACAGCTTTAACTATATGCTGCCTGCAGCGGGCGTACGCGGGACGGCCATCACCCGAACGGCCGGGCGGTACTTTGAGCGTCTGGTCAGCCACGACGCGACCTTCCGCGTGCTGCAGCACCTGCGTATTTACACCTTTAGCAAGCTGCTGCCCCTATCCCCTGCCGGGCTGGCACGTTTTCGTCAGGGCGAATTGCTCAACCGCGTGGTGGCGGATGTCGATACACTGGATCACCTCTACCTGCGCGTGATATCGCCGATTGTCGGCGCCTTCGTGGTGATAGTGGTCGTGACGCTGGGGCTGTGCGTACTGGACGTCCCAATCGCGCTGACGCTTGGCGGCATCATGCTGCTGACGCTCATTGTTCTGCCGCCGCTGTTCTATCGAGCGGGTAAATCCACCGGCGAAAACCTGACGCGTCTGCGCGGGGAATATCGGCAGCAGCTGACCTCCTGGCTGCAGGGACAGGCAGAACTGACCATTTTCGGTGCCACCAGGCGTTACCGCGCGCGTATGGAAAGCACGGAGTTGAACTGGCACGAAGCCCAGCGCCGACAGTCTGAGCTGACGGCCTTTTCCCAGGCGCTGATGATGCTTATCGGCGGCGTCGCGGTCATCGCGATGCTGTGGATGGCCTCCGGCGGCGTGGGCGGCAATATGCAGCCAGGCCCGCTGATCGCGCTCTTCGTCTTCTGTGCGCTGGCGGCGTTCGAAGCGCTTGCGCCCGTGACGGGAGCCTTCCAGCATCTTGGGCAGGTTATCGCCTCTGCCCTGCGCATTACGGACATTGCCGAGCAGGAACCCGAGGTGAAATTCGCTGCCGATCAGACTCCGGTTCCCGCTCAGGTTGCGCTGACGCTGAATAACGTCACGTTTGCCTACGACAAGCAGGGGCAGAACGCGCTGGAAGGGATCAATCTTTCAGTTAGCGCGGGCCAGCGCATTGCGATCCTGGGCCGTACCGGCTGCGGTAAGTCAACGCTTTTGCAGCTGTTGACGCGCGCATGGGACCCGCAGCAGGGACAGATCCTGTTTAACGAGATGCCGCTGGCTGATTTCAGCGAGCAGGCCTTACGCAAGACCGTCAGCGTAGTTCCGCAGCGCGTGCATCTCTTTAGCGCGACCCTGCGCGACAACCTGCTGCTTGCCGCGCCGAAAGCATCTGATGATGAACTAAGCGCGATGCTGGAACAGGTTGGGCTGCATAAGCTGCTTGAGGACGAAGGACTGAATAGCTGGCTGGGTGAAGGCGGTCGTCAGCTCTCCGGGGGCGAACTGCGTCGTCTGGCCATTGCCCGTGCGCTTTTGCACGATGCGCCGCTGATGCTGCTCGACGAACCCACCGAAGGGCTGGACGCGACTACCGAAAGCCAAATCCTTGATTTACTGGCTAAGGTTATGGTCGGTAAGACGGTATTAATGGTCACGCACCGCCTGCGCGGGCTGGCGAGTTTCGATCGGATAATTGTGATGGACAACGGACACATTATTGAGCAAGGTAATCACGCAGAACTGTTGGCAAAACAGGGTCGCTACTACCAGTTTAAACAGCGTCTGTAGACTATATTTGTACCGATCCTTACTCGCGTATTGGAGTTCCGCTGTCATGCGCCTGGTCCAGCTTTCTCGTCATAATATTGCGTTCCCCTCTCCGGAAGGGGCGCTGCGTGAACCTAATGGGTTGCTGGCACTGGGCGGCGATCTCAGTCCTGCGCGTCTGTTGATGGCCTACCAGCGAGGAATATTTCCGTGGTTCTCGCCCGGCGATCCGATTTTATGGTGGTCGCCCGATCCCCGTGCCGTACTGTGGCCAGCGCAGTTTCACCTGAGCCGCAGCATGAAGCGCTTCCATGCAAAGTCACCCTACCGTGTCACCCTGAATCACGCCTTTGGTCAGGTTATTGAAGGCTGTGCTGAAGATCGTCACGAAGGGACGTGGATCACCCGCGATATCATCACCGCCTATCATCAGCTGCATGAGCTTGGCTACGCGCATTCTATCGAGGTATGGGAAGGTGAAGCGCTTGTCGGCGGTATGTACGGCGTAGCGCAGGGGACCTTGTTCTGCGGCGAATCGATGTTTTCCCGCGCGGTAAACGCTTCAAAAACCGCGCTGCTGGTTTTTTGCCAGGCCTTTGCACATCGCGGGGGACAGCTGTTAGATTGCCAGGTGCTCAATGAGCACACGGCTTCACTCGGCGCCGTTGAAATCTCCCGTCGGGATTACATTGAGCGCCTCGATAATTGCCGCCAGGAGAAGCTCCCGCGCGACTTCTGGGTGCCGCGTACACTCTTTCTGCCCAATGCCTAAATGTTTTCCGCATATTTTTTATGAGGGTGTTATAATTACGCCGCAGAGTAGCTTCTGCCTGTTGCCCCGCCGCCGTTTGGGACCCTCGCTTCAGATAACGTCCTGACGTTTATCCTGTTGTCTCCCCTTTACGAATGCGCTTCCTGTTCGGTTGTACCGTGACGCTTGGGCAATGCGCTGAAACTGTTTTGCTGCGTTTTAATCGCGCAATTCTTTACTTAATTGATGAATTTCGGCATTATCTTGCCGGTTCAAAACTTGGTAGTGATACCCCAGAGGATTAGATGGCCAAAGAAGACAATATTGAAATGCAGGGTACCGTACTTGATACGTTGCCTAATACCATGTTTCGCGTAGAGCTGGAAAACGGTCACGTGGTAACTGCGCACATCTCCGGTAAAATGCGCAAAAACTACATCCGCATTTTAACGGGCGACAAAGTGACTGTTGAACTGACCCCGTACGACCTGAGCAAAGGCCGCATTGTCTTCCGTAGTCGCTAATTGTTTTCGCCTGTAATGGCAGATGAATATTTAAAAGGTCGGGATAATCCCGGCCTTTTTTATTTATGGCTTTAGTGCTGCTGCGTTGGAAGATGTATTGTCATCCAGGGTTGTACAGGAGCGATTAAATCCCCCGCCATAGAATGAGCCATTTCGTGGAGTAATCCCGTCAGGTGCGGCAACATATCGCGGTCAAAATGCGACACCAGCAGCACATGGTTTAACGCCCGGCAGTAGTCGCATTTCGTATCTGTATCTTCAAGCAACCACTCTTTTTGTCGCGGCTGTACCGCTTCGTCCTCAAATTCCACCACCTGAAAATCACGCATGGATTCTGTGAGGCCGGATTTCACCTCTTCCAGGTAAGCTCCGAGACAACGGCAAACAGGCTGCGTTTGCGGGAGTGATTTGCAGTCGAGGAGGATTTCGGTGAGCAGCTTGCAGCGCTCGGCCAGAGTTGGGAGATCGGGGTTGTGGGAGAGTTCGGTGTATAAATGGGCGAAATTGTTTTCTGTATTCATTGGGTAATTCCTTCACACACTTTGAATTTACCACCGCAGGAAACGCCAATTTGCTGGCGGCGGACGAAAAGGAATTGGCGTACCAGTGTGTGTGCTACTGGCGCTTCAAAAGAAGCTTCCGATTCGCCCGCCAGATGCAGAATTATACCCTTTTCCTTAGGGCGAACGAAGCCTGCAGCATTACTGCTGCTCACACACTTTCAGGACGCCAATCCCGGCACCTGATTTTGCAAGTGCGCCGCCATTTTATTACTGTGGATTTATCCAGCAACTGACTTCGAAAGAAACTGGAAAGCGCCTCGCAAAATTCCTGTGCGGCCTGATGCCCTCACCCCAACCCTCTCCCACAGGGAGAGGGAGAAAACACTAAAAAACGACAACACTGTTGTCGTTTTGCTTTTACCTTGGCCTGATGCCCTCACCCCGGCCCTCTCCCACGAGGAGAGGGAGAAAACAAAAAAAAACGGCAACCGAAGTTGCCGTTTTGCTTTTACCTTACAACTCAGTGAGCCGCTTCCGGCTTGTGCTTCGCCGCACTCTGGAAATCGTACGTCAGCTCGTTCTTCGCCTGGTCCAGCGCCACGGTCACCTGGCCGCCGTCCACCAGCGAGCCAAACAGCAGCTCGTTCGCCAGCGGTTTCTTCAGGTTGTCCTGAATCACGCGCGCCATAGGACGGGCACCCATCGCACGGTCGTAGCCTTTCTCGGCCAGCCAGTTGCGGGCCTCCTGGCTCACTTCCAGCGACACGCCTTTCTGATCCAGCTGAACCTGCAGCTCGACGATGAACTTGTCCACCACCTGATGGATCACCTCGGTAGACAGGTGATCGAACCAGATAATGTTGTCCAGACGGTTACGGAACTCCGGCGTGAAGATCTTCTTGATCTCCTCCATCGCATCGGTGCTGTTATCCTGGTGGATCAGGCCGATGGATTTACGCTCGGTTTCACGCACACCGGCGTTGGTGGTCATCACCAGCACCACGTTGCGGAAGTCCGCCTTGCGCCCGTTGTTGTCGGTCAGCGTCCCGTTGTCCATCACCTGCAGCAGGATGTTGAACACGTCCGGGTGCGCCTTCTCGATTTCATCGAGCAGCAGGACCGCGTGCGGATGCTTGATCACCGCGTCGGTGAGCAGGCCGCCCTGGTCAAAGCCCACGTAGCCAGGAGGCGCACCAATCAAACGGCTGACGGTGTGACGCTCCATATACTCGGACATATCAAAGCGCAGCAGCTCAATGCCCAGCGCTTTGGAGAGCTGAACCGTCACCTCGGTTTTCCCCACGCCGGTCGGGCCAGCGAACAGGAAGGAACCGACAGGCTTGTGGTCATGCCCCAGTCCGGCGCGGGCCATCTTGATCGCTTCGGTTAAGGCCTCAATGGCTTTATCCTGACCAAAGACCAGCATTTTCAGGCGATTGCCGAGGGTGCGCAGCGTGTCGCGGTCGCTCTGAGAAACGCTCTTCTCAGGGATACGCGCGATGCGGGCCACCACGGACTCAATGTCCGCCACGTTAACGGTTTTCTTACGCTTGCTGGCCGGCATCAGGCGCGCACGCGCACCCGCTTCATCAATCACGTCAATCGCCTTATCCGGCAGATGACGATCATTAATGTATTTAACCGCCAGCTCCACCGCCGCACGTACCGCTTTCGCGGTGTAACGCACGTCGTGGTGCGCTTCGTACTTGGTTTTCAGGCCGTTGATGATCTGCACCGTTTCGTCCACGGACGGCTCGGTGACGTCGATTTTCTGGAAGCGGCGCGCCAGGGCACGGTCTTTCTCAAAGATGTTGCTGAACTCCTGATAGGTCGTGGAGCCCATCACGCGGATCTTACCGCTGGAGAGCAGCGGTTTGATCAGGTTCGCCGCATCCACCTGGCCACCGGAGGCCGCACCTGCGCCGATGATGGTGTGGATCTCATCGATAAACAGGATGCTGTTGGTGTCCTGCTCCAGCTGTTTCAACAGCGCCTTGAAGCGTTTTTCAAAATCACCGCGGTATTTGGTGCCCGCCAGCAGCGAGCCGATATCCAGCGAGTAGATGGTGCAGTCGGCAATCACTTCCGGCACGTCGCCCTGCACAATGCGCCAGGCAAGCCCTTCGGCAATCGCGGTTTTACCCACGCCGGACTCGCCCACCAGCAGCGGGTTGTTCTTGCGGCGACGGCACAGCACCTGGATCGCGCGCTCCAGCTCTTTATCGCGGCCAATCAGCGGATCGATACCGCCAACGCGAGCAAGCTGGTTAAGGTTGGTGGTGAAGTTTTCCATACGATCCTCCCCGCCTGCTTGCTCTTCATTGTTATTGACCTGATTGCTGGGATCCGATGCCTGGTTAGGCTCGTCTTTGCGCGTTCCGTGAGAGATAAAGTTAACCACGTCAAGGCGGCTGACTTCGTGTTTACGCAGCAGGTAGGCAGCCTGTGACTCCTGCTCGCTGAAGATGGCGACAAGGACGTTTGCGCCAGTCACTTCGCTACGTCCGGAAGACTGGACGTGGAATACCGCGCGCTGCAGCACGCGCTGGAAGCTGAGCGTCGGCTGCGTGTCGCGCTCTTCTTCACTGGCTGGCAGCACCGGTGTGGTTTGTTCGATGAAGGCTTCGAGTTCCTGACGTAGCGCCACCAGATCCACGGAGCAGGCTTCCAGCGCTTCGCGGGCAGATGGGTTGCTAAGCAGTGCGAGCAGTAAATGCTCGACGGTCATAAACTCATGTCGGTGCTCACGCGCTCTGGCGAAAGCCATGTTTAAACTGAGTTCCAGTTCTTGATTGAGCATAGGCACCTCCCCCAATTTTATGCCTTATCAGGCCTTTTCCAGCGTACACAGCAACGGATGCTCGTTCTCCCTTGCATAGTCGTTCACCATCGCCACTTTGGTTTCCGCGACTTCGGCAGTAAAGATGCCGCAGATCGCTTTGCCTCGATAATGAACGGTAAGCATCAGTTGCGTTGCACGTTCTACATCATAAGAAAAGAACTTTTGTAGCACGTCAATAACAAATTCCATCGGCGTGTAATCATCGTTCATTAACATAACTTTATACATAGATGGCGGTTTTAGCGCGTCGCGCACTTTATCTTCCGCCAGCTGGTCAAAATCCAGCCAGTCGTTGGTCTTACCCATTATGCATAACCACTTTGAATCTACCTCAGATGTTAGATAACAATCATCTATTACTGTCATCCGCGATGTCTGTCACAAACTGTTGCAATAGCGTTAACTGCTTCAAATTTTGGTTGATTATTGTCCCAACTCCAGCGCCAAATGCTTGACGGCATCTTTCGTTTATCTAAATTGTACAAGCGTGAGTTGGCGAGGTTTTGAACAGCCCCCACTCCACCACCGGTTCATTCCATCTTAATTTATAAGATTTACGAAGGATGTCGAAGCATGGAAATGGGTACTGTTAAGTGGTTCAACAACGCCAAGGGGTTTGGCTTCATCTGCCCCGAAGGCGGCGGCGAGGATATCTTCGCTCACTATTCCACCATTCAAATGGATGGTTACAGGACGCTCAAAGCCGGGCAGTCCGTTCGGTTCGATGTACACCAGGGGCCAAAAGGCAATCATGCCAGTCTGATCGTCCCCGTTGAAGCAGAAGCAGTCGCATAGCTCTCTGATTCATTGTGTACACCCCGCAGGCAAAATGCCAGCCCGATCGGCTGGCATTTTTATTTTCGGGTTATTCCCGCGCCAGCGCATCCACCGGGTCCAGCCGCGCCGCGTTGCGTGCAGGTAGCCAGCCAAACAAAATCCCGGTGAAGGTCGAACACAGAAACGCCGTGAGGATCGCCACCGGCGAGAAGCCGATCTCCCAACCCGGTAGAAAGATCTGCAGCGCAAAGGCGATCATCATCGAAAGCGCAATGCCCATCGCCCCGCCCACCAGGCATACCAGCACCGCCTCAATCAGAAACTGCTGCAGCACGTCGCTGGCTCTGGCCCCGACCGCCATGCGGATACCGATCTCCCGCGTGCGCTCCGTCACCGACACCAGCATGATATTCATCACCCCGATACCGCCAACGACCAGCGAAATCACCGCCACCAGCGTCAGGAACATCTGAAGAGTACGTGTGGTCTTTTCCGCCGTTTTCAAGAGACCGTCCATGTTCCAGGTGAAGAAATCCTTCTTCCCGTGGCGCAGGGTGAGCAGCCGCTCAAGCTGCTGTTCGGCCATGGCGCTGTCGTAGCCCTCCTTCACGCGAACGGTGATGGAGTTGAGCCAGGACTGGCCCATAATCCGCCCTGAGATGGTGGTATAGGGCAGCCAGACGCGCAGGATCTTGCTGCTGCCAAACATCGACTGCTTCTCTTCCGCCACGCCGATCACCGTCGCAGGCATGTTGCCGACGAGGATCACCTCGCCCACCACGTTCGTTTTATTCGGGAAGAGCTGCCTGCGCGAGTTGTCATCTAACACCACGACCTGCGCCCTGCCCGCCAGCTGTTCGGCATTGAACGTCGCGCCCTGGCTAAAGGTCATGCCGTACACGTTAAAATAATCGCCGCTCACGCCGTTCGCGCTAGCCGCCACGTCAATGTTGCCGTAGCGCAGGCGCAGGTTTTGCGAAACCGCAGGCGTGGCGGAGTTCACCCACGGCTGCTTCTGGATCGCCGCCAGATCGTCGTATTTTAGCGCCTGCTGATTCTGCGGCTCATCGTCGCCAAAGTCTTTGCCGGGATAGACGTCGATAGTGTTGGTGCCGATGGCGCGGATATCCGCCAGCACCAGCTGTTTCGCCGCGTCGCCCACCACCACAATCGACACCACCGAAGCGATGCCGATGATGATGCCGAGCATCGTTAACAGGGTGCGCATTTTGTTGGCCGCCATCGCCAGCCAGGCCATGGTGAGCGCTTCACGAAAGCCGCTGGAGAACTGTCCCCAGCCGGTCGATGCCGGGAGCGCCTCTTTCGGCGCCGCCGCTCTGGACTCACGCGGCGGCGGGTTGCTGACCAGCTCGCCGTCGTGGATCTCAATAATCCGTTCGGCCTGCGCCGCTACCTGCGGATCGTGGGTGACGATAATCACCGTATGCCCCTGATCGCGCAGCTGATGGAGGATCGCCATGACCTCTTCACCGGAGTGGCTGTCGAGCGCTCCCGTTGGTTCATCCGCGAGGATCACCTGCCCGCCGTTCATCAGGGCGCGGGCAATACTCACGCGCTGCTGCTGGCCGCCGGACAGCTGCGACGGCTGATAGTCCACCCGCTCCGCCAGCCCAAGGCGCGTGAGCAGCGCCTTCGCGCGCTCAAGCCGCTTTTTCCGCTCCACGCCCGCATAGACCGCGGGCACTTCCACGTTTTGCGCCGCGCTCAGGTGCGAGAGCAGATGGTAGCGCTGAAAGATAAAGCCGAAATGTTCCCGGCGCAGCTTCGCCAGCGCGTCGCTGTCCAGCGTGGAGATATCCGTTCCCGCCACGCGATAGGTGCCGCTGGTCGGCTTATCCAGGCAGCCGAGAATGTTCATCAGCGTCGATTTACCGGAGCCCGACGCCCCGACAATCGCCACCATCTCGCCGGCCTCCACGCGCAGGGAGATCCCTTTCAACACCTCCACCGGGCCGTCGCCGGACGGATAGCTGCGACGAATATCATTCAGCTCAAGCAGCGCCGTCATTTGGCGGCTCCGGGCAGGCTTTCGCTGGTGACAACCTCCTCACCCTCTTCCAGCCCTTTCACCACCACCACGTCGGTGTCGTTCCGTGCGCCTATCACCACTTCACGCTCGCGCGTTTCGCCGCTGCGGAGCACTTTCACCTTGTAGCGATTGTCGCCGGCGGATTCGCCCAGCGCAGAGAGCGGAATGGTCAGCACGTTCTTCACGCCGGTCAGCTGAATGTGCACCTGCGCGGTCATATCCAGACGCAGCACGCCCTGCGGGTTCGGCACTTCAAAACGCGCATAGTAGAAGATGGCATCGTTCACTTTTTCCGGCGTCGGCAGAATGTCCTTCAGCACGCCCTCATAGCGGGTCTGCGGATCGCCGAGCACGGTAAACCACGCGTTCTGCCCCGGCTTGAGGTGAATGACATCCGCCTCTGAGACCTGGGCTTTCACCAGCATGGTGCTCATGTCCGCCAGCGTCAGGATATTCGGCGCCTGCTGCGCGGCGATCACCGTCTGCCCCTGCAGCGTGGTGATTTGCGTCACCTCACCGGCCATCGGCGCAACGATTTTGGTGTAGTCGAGGTTGGTTTTTGCCGTATCCAGCGAGGCCTGATTACGCTTGATCTGCGCGTCGATGGTGCCAATCTGCGCCTGCTTCACCGCCAGCTCCGTTGCGGCAGTATCCAGATCCTGCTTCGAAATCGCCTGCGTTTTGGCCAGCGCCTGCTGGCGCGTCAGCGTCACCTGCGCGAGGTTTCTCTCCGCCTGCGCCTGCGCGCGCTGGGCGCGCAGCTCCATCAGCGTCGCTTCCACTTCGCGGATCTGGTTTTCGGCCTGTTCGGGGTCGATAACGCCAAGCAGCTGGCCTTTTTTGACTTTATCGCCAATTTCGACCGACAGCGTTTTCAGCTGGCCGCTGACCTGCGCGCCCACGTCGACCTTGCGCAGCGCGTCCAGCTTGCCCGTCGCCAGCACGTTTTGCTGCAGCTCGCCCGGGCGCACGATTAACGTTTGATACTGCGGCACAGGAGCGTTGAGCACCTGCCATACCCAGTAACCACCGACCAGCACGACTACCGCCAGCAGCAGAAACAGCTTTCTGCGTTTTCCCTTCAGGTTCATATAAATTCCAATTAATTATTCTGGCTATCATCACGGCTGATTTTATCTAAACGACTCTTCAACGAAACCCCTGTTTCCCTAAATCGTCACAATTTGTTTACGAGACGTTGATAGTTCGCCTGCTGAAATAGAGAAATTCCACAAGAAGCAGGATCTATCATGTCTTCCATCGTCGATACACCTTATTCACACCTGCCACAACCTAAATCCGGCTGGCAACTGTTCAAAAACCTGGCATTCGGGAAAATCACCCCCGGGCTTGCGTGGCAAAACCCGGCCTATCGACGCAAGTTTATCCTGCGCTCGCTGGCGACACCGTTCAGTACGGCGCGCCTGCTGGCAAACCTGGCAAAACAGCCCCGCCTGATGCAAATGCTCCAGGTGCAGCCAGGGCTTCCCTGCCGCCTGCATCGCCCGTGGCTGACCGTGAATATGGATCGCCAGCACGCGCTGGAATCGCTTAACTGGCACTATCAGACGATGAACCGCACGCTTCCGGCGACCTTGCTAAACGGCTATCTGTCCAAACAGGGGATCGCCCTGCTTACGTTAACCGGTAAAGATGAACGGCAGTTTACCGTTCGCCTGTGCGCAGACGCGTTCCTGGATAAAGAAGGTGAAGCCACCCTCTCCTTCTGCGACGAACAGAACACGGTGCTGGCGGAAATGACCTTCACGCTGTGCCAGTTTGAAGGGAAAACCACGCTCTTTATCGGCGGCTTGCAGGGCGCGAAAGCGCATGTTCCCCATGAGCTGATCCAGGGCGCGACCAAAGCGTGCCACGGCCTGTTCCCGAAACGCCTGCTGGTTGAAGCCGCCATGACGCTCGGCGCTGCGTTCCCGGTTGAGCAGATTGTCGCGGTGAGCAACGCCACGCACATCTACCGCAGCTGGCGTTACCGCAAGAAAAAAGAGGGCAAACTGCTGGCAGATTACGACAGCTTCTGGCTCTCTATCGGCGGTGAAAAGCAGGACAACGGTAACTTCGCGCTGCCGCTCACCATGCCGCGCAAACCGATGGAAGAGATTGCGAGCAAAAAACGCTCTGAATATCGCCGTCGCTATGAGCTGCTGGATAGCCTGATTGCTCAGGCAGCCCGGGCAGCCCGCGGCTAATCGGCTCTCCCGCGTGCCAGCCAGAGCACGCGGGAGAACATTTTACGCAGCAGCGTGGGCACGGACTCCACGCCCCGCCTTCCCGCTTCCGTCGCCACTTCTATCGCTAAATCCGGTTTTGACGAACGATGAATGGCCTTGGCGATGACCCGCCGCATATTCATCGGCACATCCACGGGGATCATCGCCACGCGATGAAAGACGTCGTCGAATCCCTGGCGGTACATGAAGTGCTCCATGTCCATCGCGGGCAGAATGGTCAGATGCTCACGTTCCTCTTCCCGATCGTTGTTGAGCAAGCCGCGCACGGTCGCGGCATACTTTTTACCGGCCTCATCACCGTCTACCAGCACGTGCCACTCAATGCCCATCCTGCGGGCGAACTTGATCAGCGGCTTTAAGCCCGACTGCGCAAACTCGATAACCTTAATCCCTTCCGCATCAAAGTGGTGTCCGCACTGGCGCGCCAGCTCGTTGATCACCCAGGTTTCGGTCTCTCCCTCCACCAGCAGCCAGCAGCGGGCAAACAGCGACGACGCCCGGTTAAAGCGAATATGAAACGCGATGCGGCGTCCGTCTTCCGCGCTCAGGCCCCCCGGCCCGAGCCGGAAAGCAGAGACGCGGGACGACTCGCGCACCAGACGACAAACATATTCCACCGGCGTGAGCGATAGCAATTCACCTGAATTGGTGGTCGTGATGCGCTGGAGCGGGAGCAAATTAAGCAGATGCCAGGCCACGGAAAGCATAATCGGGTGCAGGCGCGTTTCCGGGTCCTCCACCAGCAGCAGCGGGCGCGCATCGCGATCCAGCCGAACGGTGCCCTTAGCCTGCAGCAGCGTGGAGAAGAGCCCAAGCAATATCACCCGATGGGTGCGCCCTCCTGGCCGGTCGATCATCCGGTTAATGATGTCGAGATAGCGCCAGCTTCGCTGTTCATCGTGAGAGCGGCGGCGCATCAGGCGATGGCGTGACTGCCCCGTTCCCTGCTCGGAAAAGTAATGTTCCAGCAGCTGTACCATCGCGGAAAGCCCCTGACGGATCTGGCCGTCAGTCAGATTCTGCGGGCGCGACACCAGTTCCCGTGCAAGAAAATCCAGCTCGCGGGCGGTAACCTCAACATCCGGCATATTGGGCACCGTACCGTTACGAATACGACGCATAAAGCGCGCATCACGCAGGCGCAGTACGGGCGACAGGCGAATTAAATGCCGGGCCAGGTCGTCAATATCATCCAGCGGGATGGGATTGCCTTTCTCATCAAGGAATTCGCGCAGGGTGAGTACGCCTTCGTTTTCGGCCATCTCCCCTTCGAGACGATAGAAAATGCGATGATAATCATCATCGCACGGCACCCAGCACGGCGACATTGGCCGGAAGCGGCGCACGCGGTGACGCCCCGGCTCAGACTCCCGGAAGGTCAGAATGATGTGCAGGTGCTTCTCGCGCCCGTTAACGTCGCCCGGCGGAAACCAGAAGTCATCATGGACGAAGTGGTACAAATCTTCTTCGGGGGAAAGCAGGAGCGTCAGCGCGTCGAGCAGGCTGGATTTCCCCCACGCGTTTTCCCCGATCAGGACGTTGTTCTGCTCCAGCTGCAGCGACAGGCGGTTGATACCGCGAAACCCGACAATTTCCACACGTTCGAGAAGCATATATCCCCCGCGAGATGAGCACTTTTTCCTTTAAGTTATCAGCAGTATAGCGGCAGGATGTAGGGTACGACAGTAGAATATACAACCACCTTATATTTGGACTATGCTCTATTTACCTCCTGGTTGAACAAGGAATAACATCACATTGCCTTAAATCAAATTAAACGAATTTATTTAAGTGGCGAAGGGATGTTGTTGGTTTCAAAATAATGGCTCTTTGAGTCGTCATCCCTTTATGGCGATATAGCCCGTGCGCGGGGAAGCGTGCGGAAGTTTATTATTGAGGTGGTTATGTTTAGAAAATTAGCGGCAGAATGTTTTGGTACATTCTGGCTGGTGTTTGGCGGCTGCGGTAGCGCAGTACTGGCAGCAGCGTTTCCGGAATTAGGCATTGGTTTCGTCGGCGTCGCGCTGGCGTTCGGGTTAACGGTCTTAACCATGGCATTCGCGGTAGGACATATTTCCGGCGGTCATTTTAACCCTGCTGTGACGCTGGGCTTATGGGCGGGCGGTCGTTTCCCGCTGAAAGACGTATTAGGCTATATTATTGCCCAGGTTATTGGCGGCATTATTGCTGCGGCGGTTCTGTACGTGATTGCCAGCGGCAAAGCAGGCTTTGACGCCGCGGCCAGCGGCTTCGCCTCTAACGGCTTCGGCGAACACTCTCCTGGCGGCTACTCCATGCTGTCTGCCATCGTGATTGAAATTGTGTTGACCGCAGGCTTCCTGCTGGTGATCCACGGCGCAACCGACCGGCACGCTCCGGCGGGCTTTGCGCCAATCGCGATTGGTCTGGCGCTGACGCTGATCCACCTGATCTCCATTCCGGTGACCAATACCTCCGTCAACCCGGCGCGCAGCACCGCGGTTGCTATCTTCCAGGGCGGCTGGGCGCTTCAGCAGCTGTGGCTGTTCTGGGTGATGCCCATCATCGGCGGTATTCTGGGCGGCGTGCTCTATCGCACCCTGCTGGAAAAACGCGATTAATTAAGTGCGGCCTGTAATGTCGGGTGGCGCTAACGCTTACCCGACCTACGTGAGAGTGCACTTGTAGGCCGGGTAAGGCGTAGCCGCCACCCGGCTTTTTTTTGCCGCTTTACTGAACAGCCTTTATTGGGTAGTGTCTCTGGCGCTTAACAGATACTCACAAGGACCGGCTGTTCATGTTTTCAGGACTCCTCATTATTCTGCTGCCCCTGATCGTGGGCTACATTATCCCGCTGCACCGTGAATCCGCATTGAGGCTCATCAACCGTTTTCTAAGCTGGATTGTCTACGTCATTCTTTTTTTCATGGGGATAAGCCTGGCCTTCCTGGATAACCTGGCCGCAAATTTATTGTCCATCCTGCATTATTCTGCCGTCACCGTGGCGGTTATTTTGCTCTGCAATATTGCCGCGCTGTTTTGGCTGGAACGTACTATTCCGTGGAAAAATACGCACCATCAGGAAAAACTGCCTTCGCGTATTGCGATGGCGCTGGAATCCTTAAAACTGTGCGGCGTTGTGGTACTCGGCTTTCTTCTTGGACTTACCGGATGGGCATTTTTGCAGCACGCCACGGAAGCCAGCGAATATACCCTGATCTTCCTGCTGTTCTTGATTGGTATTCAGCTGCGAAATAATGGCATGACGCTAAAACAGATTGTCCTTAATCGTCGGGGAATGATGGTAGCCGTTGTCGTGATCGCCAGTTCGATGGTCGCCGGGATAATAAACGCCTTTATTCTCGATTTGCCGTTGAAAACAGGCCTGGCGATGGCGTCCGGGTTTGGCTGGTACTCGCTTTCCGGTATTCTGCTGACCGAATCCTTTGGCCCGGTGATTGGCAGCGCCGCCTTCTTTAACGATCTGGCGCGCGAGCTGATTGCCATCATGCTGATCCCGGGGCTGGTGCGCCGCAGCCGCTCTACCGCACTGGGCCTGTGCGGCGCGACGTCCATGGACTTTACCCTGCCGGTACTGCAACGCTCCGGCGGCCTGGAGATGGTGCCTGCCGCCATCGTACACGGCTTTATTCTGAGCCTGCTGGTTCCCGTTCTGATGGCGTTCTTCTCCGCCTGATACCCCTCTGGCGGTAGGTTTCCTGCCGCCAAAATTGCGCTAAATCAATATCCCTCTATTTTGTAGAAGAAAGGTCTTTTCACCGTTCTGGCACAGGCATAACCTTAAACATGTATATCAAATATAACTTTAACAGGTGTGATTATGTTTTGTGTGCAATGTGAACAAACCATCCGTACCCCGGCAGGCAACGGCTGCTCTTACGCACAGGGTATGTGCGGTAAAACCGCAGAAACGTCAGACCTGCAGGATCTGCTGATTGCCTCCCTGCAGGGTCTCTCCGCATGGGCATTCAAGGCCCGCGAATACGGTATTGTTGACCACTACGTCGACAGCTTCGCCCCGCGCGCATTTTTCTCGACGCTGACCAACGTTAACTTCGATTCTCCGCGTATTGTCGGCTACGCCCGCGAGGCCATTGCCCTGCGTGAAGCGCTGAAAGCCCAGTGCCTGAACGCCGATCCGAACGCACGCGTAGAAAACCCAATGTCAGAGCTGCAGCTGGTGAGCGACGACCTGGGCGATCTGCAGCGTCAGGCGGCAGAATTTACCCCAAACAAAGACAAAGCGGCGATTGGCGAGAACATTCTCGGCCTGCGCCTGCTGTGCCTGTACGGCCTGAAGGGTGCAGCGGCCTATATGGAACACGCGCACGTGCTCGGTCAGTACGACAACGACATCTACGCCCAGTACCACAAAATCATGGCGTGGCTGGGCACATGGCCTTCCGATATGAACGCGCTGCTGGAGTGTTCAATGGAGATCGGCCAGATGAACTTCCGCGTGATGAGCATTCTGGATGCCGGTGAAACCAGCACCTACGGCCACCCGACACCGACTCAGGTGAACGTGAAAGCGACCGAGGGCAAGTGCATCCTGATTTCCGGTCACGACCTGAAAGATCTCTACAACCTGCTGAAGCAGACCGAAGGCACCGGCGTTAACGTCTATACCCACGGTGAGATGCTGCCCGCGCACGGCTACCCGGAGCTGCGTAAATTTAAGCATCTGGTCGGTAACTACGGCAGCGGCTGGCAGAACCAGCAGGTTGAATTCGCCCGCTTCCCTGGCCCAATCGTGATGACCTCCAACTGCATCATCGACCCAACCGTAGGCGCGTACGATGACCGCATCTGGACCCGTAGCATCGTCGGCTGGCCGGGCGTGAGCCACCTCGAAGGCGACGATTTCGGTCCGGTTATCGCTCAGGCGCAGCAGATGGCCGGCTTCCCGTACAGCGAAATCGAACACCTGATCACCGTCGGCTTCGGTCGCGAAACCCTGCTGGGCGCTGCCGATTCCCTGATTGACCTGGTGAGCCGTGAAAAACTGCGCCACATCTTCCTGATTGGCGGCTGCGACGGCGCGCGCGGCGAGCGTAACTACTTCACCGACTTCGCCACCAGCGTACCGGACGATTGCCTGATCCTGACCCTGGCCTGCGGCAAATACCGTTTCAACAAGCTGGACTTCGGCAACATCGAAGGGCTGCCGCGTCTGGTGGATGCCGGTCAGTGTAACGACGCTTACTCTGCCATCATTCTGGCCGTCACCCTGGCAGAGAAGCTGGGCTGCGGCGTGAACGATCTGCCGCTGTCGCTGGTGCTGTCATGGTTCGAGCAGAAAGCAATTGTCATCCTGCTGACCCTGCTCTCCCTGGGCGTGACCAACATCGTCACCGGCCCGACCGCGCCAGGCTTCCTGACGCCGGACCTGCTGGCGGTGCTGAACGAGAAATTTGGTCTGCGTTCCGTGACCAACGTTGAAGACGATATGAAGCAGCTGCTGAGCGCGTAAGGAGAGAGTCATGACCATGCCAACCTCACAATGTCCGTGGCGGATGCAGGTTCATCACATCCATCAGGAGACGCCGGATGTGTGGACGCTGTCGCTGCTGTGTCACGACTACTATCCGTACCGTGCAGGTCAGTATGCGCTGGTCAGCGTCCGCAACGCTGCGGACACCCTGCGCGCCTACACGATCTCCTCCACGCCGGGCGTGAGCGAGTACATTACGCTGACCATTCGCCGCATTGATGACGGTGCAGGCTCTCAGTGGCTGACCCGCGACGTGAAGCGTGGAGACTATATCTGGCTGTCCGACGCGCAGGGTGATTTCACCTGTGACGATAAAGCAGAGGATAAATTCCTGCTGCTGGCGGCGGGCTGCGGCGTGACGCCGGTGATGTCGATGCGCCGCTGGCTGGCGAAGAACCGTCCGCAGGCTGACGTGCAGGTGATCTTCAGCGTACGCTCGCCGGAAGATGTTATTTTTGCGGAAGAATGGCGCAATTATCCGGTGACGCTGGTGGCGGAAAACAATGCGACGCACGGTTTTGTGCCCGGCCGCCTTAGCCGCGAGCTGCTGCAGAGCGTGCCGGATATTGCGAACCGCACCGTGATGACCTGCGGCCCGGCGCCGTACATGGATATCGTCGAGAAAGAAGTGAAGGCGCTTGGCGTGACCCGCTTCTTCAAAGAGCAGTTCTTCACGCCCGTGGCGGAAGCGGCAACCAGCGGGATTCAGTTCACCAAGCTGCAGCCTGCCCAGACCTTCTTTGGCCGCGTGGGCACCACGCTGCTGGAGGCGCTGGAAAGCAATAAGGTTCCGGTGGTGGCAGCCTGTCGCGCCGGCGTGTGCGGCTGCTGTAAGACGAAGGTGGTTTCCGGTGAGTATACGGTCACCAGCACCATGACGCTGACCGAGGCTGACATCGCCGAGGGTTATGTGCTGGCGTGTTCGTGCCATCCGCAGGGCGATCTGGTGCTGGCGTAATGTGATGCGGTGCCACCATTTTTGCCGGGTGGCACTGCGTTTACCCGGCCTACTTTGTACATGCTGGCTCTTCGTAGGCCCGGTAAGCGCTAGCGCCACCGGGCTTTTGTTATCCTCACCGCCACGCCGGATCTTTCCCTACCGCAAACCGCCCTGCCCCTAAAAACGCCACTGCCAGCGCGCCGATAAAGAAGTACACCAGGCTTTCAATGGCCCATGCGCCTACCGCATCCAGCGCAAAGGTTTTGCCCGTTCCGACCATCAGCCACGCGACAATCATCGTAAACGCCAGCACCAGCGCGGCCGGACGCGTAAAGAGCCCGATAACAATCAGGATCGGCGCGACCACTTCGCCAATCAATACGCCATAGGCGATAAACCCCGGCAGTCCCTTTTCCACCAGCATGCCGCTGATAAATCCCACCCCGCCAAATAACTTATGCAAACCGTGAAAAAGCATCAGCCCACCGACGGCAAGTCGTAACAAGAGTTTGCCAAGATCGTCGCACGTTAGCTTTTCATTAACAGCGATTAACAATGATTTAACCATTTGAAATGATTCCTGTTTTCACCCGAGGTATCACCAGATTATGCCGAATAATTGCGCGTGAAAAGCACCTTTTAATTGGGGGTATTTGGCGGGCAATACGCAGACTTTCTTCTAAGCTTGTAAGCGATATCACAAAAAGGAGAAGGACACCCATGAAACAAACCGTGGCTGCATACATAGCAAAAACCCTCGAACAGGCTGGCGTTAAGCGTATCTGGGGCGTAACCGGCGACTCGCTGAATGGACTGAGCGATAGCCTCAATAAGATGAAAACCATCGAGTGGATGCCCACCCGCCATGAAGAGGTGGCCGCGTTCGCCGCGGGTGCCGAAGCGCAGCTTACGGGCGAGCTGGCCGTTTGCGCCGGCTCCTGCGGGCCGGGAAACCTGCATTTAATTAACGGCCTTTTCGACTGCCATCGTAACCACGTGCCGGTGCTGGCCATTGCCGCCCACATTCCCTCATCCGAAATCGGCAGCGGCTATTTTCAGGAGACGCATCCGCAGGAGCTGTTCCGCGAGTGTAGCCACTACTGCGAGCTGGTTTCATCGCCGGAGCAGATCCCGCAGGTGCTGGCGATTGCCATGCGCAAAGCCGTGCTGAACCGCGGCGTTTCGGTCGTCGTTATCCCCGGCGACGTCGCGCTCAAGGCCGCACCTGAAGGGGCCAGCAGCCACTGGTATCACGCCCCGCAGCCCGTCGTGACGCCTGCGGAAGAGGAGCTGAAAAAGCTGGCGCAGCTGCTGCGCTACTCCAGCAATATCGCCCTGATGTGCGGCAGCGGCTGCGCGGGGGCACACAAAGAGCTGGTGGAATTTGCGGGCAAGCTAAAAGCGCCGATCGTCCACGCCCTGCGCGGCAAGGAGCACGTGGAGTACGACAACCCGTACGACGTGGGCATGACCGGCCTGATCGGGTTCTCCAGCGGTTTTCACACCATGATGAATGCCGACACGCTGATCCTGCTCGGCACCCAGTTCCCGTACCGTGCCTTCTATCCGTCGGATGCCAAAATCATCCAGATCGACATTAATCCCGGGAGCATCGGCGCGCACAGTAAAGTGGATATGGCGCTGATCGGCGACATCAAATCCACCCTCGCCGCCCTGCTGCCGCTGCTGGAAGAAAAAACGGACCGCAAGTTCCTTGATAAGGCGCTGAGCGACTATCGCGACGCGCGCAAGGGGCTGGACGACCTCGCCAAACCGAGCGACAAAGCCATTCACCCGCAGTATCTGGCGCAGCAAATCAGCCACTTTGCCGACGACGACGCCATCTTCACCTGCGACGTCGGCACGCCAACCGTCTGGGCGGCGCGCTACCTGAAGATGAACGGCAAACGCCGCCTGCTCGGCTCGTTCAACCACGGCTCGATGGCGAACGCCATGCCGCAGGCGCTGGGCGCGAAAGCCACCGCACCGGAGCGTCAGGTGGTAGCAATGTGCGGCGACGGCGGCTTCAGCATGCTGATGGGGGATTTCCTCTCGGTGGTGCAGATGAAGCTCCCGCTGAAAATCGTGGTCTTTAACAACAGCGTGCTGGGCTTCGTGGCGATGGAGATGAAGGCCGGCGGCTACCTGACGGACGGCACCGAGCTGCACGACACCAACTTCGCGCGCATCGCCGAGGCCTGCGGCATCACCGGCATTCGCGTCGAGAAAGCCTCCGAGGTGGATGAAGCCCTGCAGCGCGCCTTCTCCATTAACGGTCCGGTGCTGGTGGATGTCGTCGTCGCCAAAGAAGAGCTGGCAATCCCGCCGCAGATCAAGCTCGAGCAGGCTAAAGGCTTTAGCCTGTATATGCTGCGCGCCATCATCAGCGGGCGCGGTGACGAAGTGATCGAACTGGCAAAAACCAACTGGCTCAGGTAAAAATATCCTTTTAAAGTCATACGCAAAACCATTCATGTCGCATCAAGGCGGCAAGCCCGAAAATCCCCAGGAGCATAGATAACTATGTGACTGGGGTTTGAGGGCGAAGCCAACGCCAACGCCGAGGCGGCGTGAAGGGTGAAGCGTATAAGGATATGACATGATTGATTTACGTAGTGATACCGTAACCCGCCCGAGCCGCGCCATGCTCGAAGAGATGATGGCCGCCCCGGTCGGGGACGACGTCTACGGCGATGACCCGACGGTCAACGAGCTGCAGCGCTATGCGGCAGAGCTGAGCGGCAAGGAGGCGGCCCTGTTCCTGCCGACCGGTACGCAGGCTAACCTGGTGGCGCTGCTCAGCCACTGCGAGCGCGGCGAAGAGTACATTGTCGGCCAGGGCGCGCATAACTACCTGTATGAAGCAGGCGGCGCAGCGGTGCTCGGCAGCATTCAGCCGCAGCCAATCGATGCCGCGCCGGACGGCTCCCTGCCGCTGGATAAAGTCGCGGCCAAAATCAAAGCCGACGATATTCATTTCGCCCGCACAAAGCTGCTCAGCCTCGAAAACACCCACAACGGCAAAGTGCTGCCGCGCGAGTACCTGAAAGCAGCGTGGGACTTTACCCGCGAGCGCAGGCTCGGCCTGCACGTTGACGGCGCGCGTATTTTTAACGCCGTGGTGGCGTACGGCTGCGAGCTGAAAGAGATTACGCAATATTGCGACTCGTTCACCATTTGCCTCTCTAAAGGTCTGGGCACGCCAGTCGGCTCCCTGCTGGTCGGTAACGCAGACTACATCAAGCGCGCCAACCGCTGGCGTAAGATGACCGGCGGCGGCATGCGTCAGGCCGGTATTCTGGCGGCTGCCGGGCTGTATGCCCTGAAAAATAACGTGGCGCGCCTGAAGGACGATCACGACAACGCCGCGTGGATGGCTGCGCAGCTGCGCGAAAGTGGTGCCGACGTGATGCGTCACGACACCAACATGCTTTTCGTGCGCGTCGGTGACGAGCACGCCGCCGCGCTGGGCGAATTTATGAAAGCACGCGGCGTGCTGATCAACGCCTCACCTGTCGTGCGCCTGGTCATGCATCTCGACGTGAGCCGCGAGCAGCTGGCGGACGTGGTGAAACACTGGCAGGCGTTTTTACAGCGATAAGGAGCATCACGTGCCGCAACGCATTCTGGTGCTCGGCGCCAGCGGGTATATCGGTCAGCATCTCACCGCAGCGTTAAGCCAGCAGGGTCATCAGGTGCTGGCAGCGGCACGCAGCACGGAGCGCCTGCAAAAGCATCGTTTGCCGGGCGTGACGTGCCACAACGTCGATCTCAACTGGCCGAAGGCGCTACCCGCCCTGCTGGAAGGGGTCGACACACTTTACTACCTGGTGCACAGCATGGGCGAAGGCGGGGATTTTATCGCCCACGAGCGTCAGGTGGCGATGAACGTCCGCGATGCCCTGCTGCAAACGCCGGTGAAGCAGGTGATTTTTTTAAGCTCGCTACAGGCCCCCGAAAGCGAGCAGTCCGATCACCTGCGCGCCCGTCAGCTCACGGCAGATACCCTGCGCGGCGCGAACATTCCCGTCACCGAACTGCGCGCCGGGATCATCGTCGGGGCCGGTTCCGCCGCCTTCGAAGTGATGCGCGATATGGTTTATAACCTGCCGGTGCTTACGCCGCCGCGCTGGGTGCGCTCACGCACCACGCCGATTGCGCTGGAGAACTTGCTCCACTATCTGGTGGCGCTGCTGGAGCACCCGGCGGAGCAGCACCGCGTGCTGGAAGCCGCTGGCCCGGAAGTGCTGAGCTACCAGGAGCAGTTTGAGCATTTTATGCGCGTCAGCGGCCGCCGACGGTGGCTGGTTCCCGTCCCCTTCCCGACCCGCTGGATCTCGGTGTGGTTTTTAAACGTCATTACGTCGGTACCGCCGACCACGGCAAAAGCGCTGATTCAGGGGCTAAAACACGACCTGCTGGCCGACGATCGCGAACTGCGTGCGCTGATCCCGCAAGATTTGATCCGTTTCGACGACGCCGTACGCAATACGCTGAAAGAAGAGGAGAAGCTGGTGAACTCCAGCGACTGGGGCTACGACGCGCAGGCCTTTGCCCGCTGGCGGCCGGAATATGGCTACTACCCAAAACAGGCGGGCTGCACGGTGAAAACGTCCGCAAGCCTTGCAGACCTGTGGGAGGTCGTCAACCAGATAGGCGGAAAAGAGCGCTACTTCTTTGGCAATATTCTCTGGCAGACGCGCGGCGCGCTCGATCTGCTGGTAGGCCATCGTCTGGCGAAAGGTCGCCCGGCCGCCCCGTATCTGAACGTGGGCGATACGGTAGACAGCTGGAAGGTGATTATCGTTGAGCCAGAGAAACAGCTGGCGCTGCTGTTCGGCATGAAAGCGCCGGGGCTGGGCCGGCTCTGCTTCACGCTGAAAGACAAAGGCGACCACCGGGAACTCGACGTCCGCGCCTGGTGGCATCCCCACGGAATGCCCGGCCTGTTCTACTGGCTGTTGATGATCCCCGCCCACCTGTTTATCTTCCGCGGAATGGCAAAACGTATCGCGCAGCTGGCAGAACAAAAGACGGAAAAGAAGTAAATAAAACTCTTATTCTTTCACCTTTCCCATTGCAACACGTCGTAATTCACGAAAGAATGCGCACGAAATTCTTTTCAACACAGTGGATTGATATGAAGGTACTGGTTACCGGGGCGACCAGCGGCTTAGGCCGAAATGCGGTCGAGTTTCTGCGCAACAAAGGCATCAGCGTCAGGGCCACCGGTCGCAACGAAGCGATGGGTAAGCTGCTGCAAAAAATGGGCGCAGAATTTGTCCATGCCGACCTGACGGAGCTGGTCTCCTCTCAGGCCAAGGTGATGCTCGCCGGTATCGATACGCTGTGGCACTGTTCCAGCTTTACCTCTCCGTGGGGAACCCAGGAAGCCTTTGACCTCGCCAACGTGCGCGCCACGCGCCGTCTGGGCGAATGGGCGGTTGCCTGGGGCGTGCGTAACTTTATTCACATCTCCTCCCCGTCGCTCTATTTTGACTATCACCACCACCGCGACGTTAAGGAAGATTTCCGTCCCGCGCGGTTTGCCTGCGAATTTGCCCGCAGCAAAGCCGCCAGCGAGGAGGTTATCGACCTGCTGGCACAGTCGAACCCGCATACGCGTTTTACCATACTGCGCCCGCAGAGCCTGTTTGGGCCGCACGACAAAGTATTTATCCCGCGCCTGGCGCAGATGATGCACCACTACGGCAGCGTGCTGCTGCCGCGCGGGGGCGATGCGCTGGTGGATATGACCTACTACGAAAACGCCGTGCACGCGATGTGGTTGGCGAGCCAGCCGGACAGCGACAGGCTGGTGTCAGGCCGTGCCTATAACATCACCAACGGCGAACCCTGCACCCTGCGCAGCATTGTGCAGCGCTTAATTGACGAGCTGCAGATCGACTGCCGCATCCGTTCCGTCCCTTACCCAATGCTGGATATGATCGCCCGCAGCATGGAGCGCTTTGGCAGTAAGTCCGCCAGGGAGCCCGCGCTGACGCACTACGGCGTGTCGAAGCTGAATTTTGATTTCACGCTGGATATTTCGCGCGCGGAGGCTGAGCTGGGATATAAACCGATTGTGACGCTGGATGACGGGATTGTGCGCACGGCGGCGTGGCTGCGGGATCACGGGAAGCTTCATCGCTAGCCTTTTTGCCCGGTGGCGGCTTCGCCTTACCGGGCCTACAACTGCACCGTGCTGTCCCCTCGCCCCTTTGGGGAGAGGGTGCAAACACTAAAACGGCAACCCGAGGGTTGCCGTTTGCTTTTACAGAGCCGTCCAGGCATCAGCCCATGCCAGGCCTGCGCCCGGTTCATAGTATGCCGGGGCGCTGTTACACCAGCCGCTGTACGGGAACGGTTTGCACTGGAACAGCTTACCGTGGTTGTTCACAATATCCCCCGCGTTATATTTGCTATTCGCGCTCCACGCCGCATAAGACGAGTCGTCCTGAGATGGCGTAGCCGCTTTGGCCTTCACGTTCAGGAGATAGGACGTGGTGCTGCTCAGCTCGCCGTCGCTGACGGTCAGGCTAACTTCATACTGCTGAGCCGTTGCAGACTCTGGCGCCGTAAAGGTCACAACCGCTTTGTCTTCACCGGACACCGTCTGGCCATCCTGTGAACGCCAGGTGTAGGTCAGCTTGTTGCCGTCTGCGTCAGTGGAGCCTTCCGCGCTCAGGGAGACCTGCGCACCTGCGTCAACGGCACCGATTGGGCCTGCAATCTGCGCCACCGGAGCGTGGTTTGCAATCACTGGCTCTGCCGGGGTTTCATCCGGCGTTGGGGCCGGCGTTTCATCTTCGGCTGGGGTTGGCGCTGGCGTTACCGGGGTTTCATCCGGCGTGGTGGCAGAACCGTCGTCGTTCACGATGTTAACCTTGAAGAACTTCTGCACGCACTTGCTGTAATCACCCTCTTTGAACGCGCTGAATGGCGTCTGGTAGCCCACCAGCTGGCAAGAGTAGGTTTCACCGCTCGGCGTATCCGCGCTCCATCCCCAGTCCTGTTCCCAGTAAATCTTCAGGGCACCGGCGCCGCCTTCGTCGAACTGCTTCATGTTCGCACAGCCCAGCACTTCGTTTGCCGGAACAGGCACCTTCAGATAGTTCGCGAACTCTTTGTAGTATTTGATACGGTTCTGAGACTGCGCGATTTCAGTCGGGCCGCCGCACTCTACGCCGCCGTTGATGATCTGGGTGGTCACGCCAAAGCCCGGCACCAGACCGTTGGCCTTATCGTGATCGTTCGGCTGCCACGTGCCGTCGATAACCTGGAGCATGCTAGGTTTTGGCGGCTGCGGGTAGGCGAAGAAGAAGATCGCGCTCGCCAGGTTCAGCCAGGTGTCCGCCACCAGCTCAGGTTTGTCGAGCAGGGTACGCACGTCGCCGTACATCGCTTCAGAGAACGGACCGTAGTTGTAGTTGTAGGACAGCTGCTTCGCGCCGCGGCCGAAGTAGCTCAGGAAGTCACCGTCTTTGTCTTTACCGCACGGCCAGGTCTGCCCCTGCCAGACGCTCGGGTTACATTCGCCGTTATAGCCGCCCTTCTGGCCTTCGCTCCAGCCCATTTCACGCACGTGAACCAGCGCCTGACGCCATTCGCCTTCCGGACGCCAGCTTTCGTGGCCGCCGGTTTCCTGCGCAAAGTGAGCAAACATGGTTGCCAGCTCTTTACGGCAGATGGCGTCGCTGTCGCGACCGTCGTTGTAGGTCTTACACAGCGCCGGGAATTTACCCACCGCTTTCAGGAAGTTGCTATAGGTGTACGCCTGCGCGCGCAGCGGGAACAGGTATTCCCAGTCGCTGGCCTTCACGATCCCTTCAACGCGCTTCACGTTGTCCGGGTTCGCCGCACGGCCTGGCTCAATCATTTCTACCTGCGCATTGTCCAGCGTCTGGATGGTCTCTTTTACCGAGGCCATCAGCGGGAAGCTGGTCAGTTCCTTCTCTTTTTTCGCCAGATCGCTGGCTTTCATGGTGTACGGCTCGCTGGTGGTTGCCTGCAGCGAGGCGGCCTGCGCCATAAACGGTGCAACGCACGCACCCGCAACCAGTACACTCAGTAACGTCCTTTTGTTCATTTCAGTATTCCTGTTAATAGAAGTTTAAATATAGAATCCCGGCTTATGTATTAATCCATTAATAAATAAACCACAGACAGCGGTTTTCACTTTTCGAAGAACACCCTTGAGGAATTCTTCAAAAATAAAAAACCTTAATATTGCGCCGCTAATTTCAACTGCTGATATTTTTTCCAGACCTTGTGGGCATACACCATTCGCTGCGGATAATTCTCTTTTTTTAATCCGGCGTTATACGCGCCGACTGCCTCCCAGTTATAGCCATACACCTTTATCATCCCGGAGAGGATGGATGCCCCGACCATGATGGAGGTACAGGGTTCAGTCATCAGCCGATATTCATCGATGCCTCTGCTTTCAAGTTCGGTAAAGTGCGAGCTATTGATCTGCATTAACCCGACATCACGCGTGCCATCGTGGTTTTGCCCCACCGCATACGGATTCATTCCCGATTCAACATTGGCGATCGCGTACAATAAATAGGGATCGACATGATAATAGTGCGCGGCGTTATCCCAACAGTTTGCCAGTGCGCTTTGGCTTATTATCAACAACATCAAAATTAATTTTTTCATTTATACCCTCTGGCAGTTTCGGTTATTTCTCCTTACCCACATCCTGTAAAATGAATTTTGAATTGCTCACCACTCCCAGACGGGAATGGTGAGCGTTTATCGGGTTAGATTATTTGCAGTCTGTTGCTGCGCCTTCTTTCACCCATACGTCGCTGCTAGCCGGGTTATCACCACGGGTCCACCATTTGGCACGGTAAACGTTGCCCTGGTAGGTGGTGGTTTCGCCGCCGTTGTAAACCAGGTCAGAACGCCAGTTCATCTTCACGTTGCTCACCAGTTCCCATGCTTCGGCACCGAAGCCAGGCTGGTTACCCTGCGTCCAGTACTTCGCTTTCCACACCAGATGGTCGAAGCTCACGGTATCGCCATTGTTGTAGATTTTGCTGGAATCCCACGCGGCATATTTGCTGGCGTTAGCATCCACAGGCGCGTCGCAGCTGCCGGTTGCCGTGCCTTCGTCAGACGGCGGAGTGACGTCATCAGAGGGTGGCGTCACGTCGTCAGCAGGAGGGGTTACGTCATCAGCAGGCGGCGTGACGTCTGCTGGCTTCGGATTCACCGTTACCTGCACGTTAGACTGCACGCTGGTTTTGCCGTCGGTCACAATCACGCTCAGGGTGTAGGAAGAGGCATTGTTGACCTCTGGCGCAGTGATGCGAACGTTGGCGGTATCGGTACCCGTTGCGTTCATATCAGCCGGTACGCTCCAGCTGTAGGTCAGCGCGTCACCATCGGGATCGGAGGCCTGCGCATGCAGGGAGATCGATTCACCGGATTCAACGGTCACGGCTTCCATGGCATTGATCACCGGCGCCTGGTTGGCTTTCGGCGCTTTGTTCACAACCTGGACGTCGATAGCGTTGCTCAGCCCTTTAGCGTCGGTCACGGTCAGACGGAAGACCAGGTTCTGGTCGCTTGTCACAGCCGGAACGCTAAAGCTGGCTTTCGCTTTGGTGCTATTCGCGAGGGCGACGGTAGAGCCGGAAACCTGCGTCCATTTGTACGTCAGCGCATCGCCGTCCTGGTCACTGGAAGCAGAGCCGTCCAGCGTCACGGTTGCCGGGCCGGTCACGTTCTGATCGGCTGCGGTGGCCACTGGCGCATGGTTAGTTACAACCGGTTCAACCGGCGTTGAGCTACCGCCCAGCAGGCCTTCGTTCATGGCGTTCAGGATATCGCCGTTATCAGACTCGATAGACCATGCGAACAGACCACCGAGGTTTTTGTTCAGCACGTATTTGCCTTTCGCCAGCACCGAGCGGGCGTTGTCATACGTCACCAGCTCGCCGGTGGACTTGTTAAAGACGTACGGCGCTTCGGCCGCTTCGTCATATTTGTATTCCCAGCCTGGTTTGCCCAGCATCTGGTTCACAATCTGACGGTAGTCAACGATGCCATTTTCCCAGGTACCCGGGATTGGGCCCGTTGCGGTGCCGGTGAACGGATTATCGCCGGTGTAACCGTGAACGCCGGTCCAGCCGCGGCCGTACATGCCTGCACCCACCACGATCTTGCCAGGCTTAACGCCCTGCTCCAGCATCGCTTTCACCGCGTTGTCGGTGGTGTAGTTGGTGTCCGGTTTCCAGGACGCACCGTACAGCGCCGTCTGGTGGCCCAGGTCGGTATTGCTCCACGCGCCGTAGAAGTCATAGCCCATCAGGAAGATATGGTCGATGTACTGCTGCGCGGTGTTGTAGTCCACGTCCTCGATCTTATCTTTGCCCGCGCCGATGGCGGTGGTCAGCTCGTAGGTGCGGCCCGTTTCTGCAGAGAGTTCGTTCAGCATCTGGCGCAGGTCGTGCATCAGGGCGGTGTAGGTCGCTTTATCGGTCTGCGGGTTGCCCAGCTTGGCGTTTTCACCGCCGCCGCCCGGGAATTCCCAGTCGATATCCACGCCGTCGAACACTTTCCAGGTGGTCAGGAAGTCCTTCACGGACGCAACGAAGCGGTCGCGCAGCACTTTGTTATCCATCTGATAGAACGGATCCGACAGGGTCCAGCCGCCTACGGATGGCAGAATTTTCAGGTCAGGATGGGCTTTTTTCATCGCCATCAGCTGGCCGTAGTTGCCTTTGTACGGGTCGTCCCAGTTGCTGACGCCCTGCTGTGGTTTCTGCAGCGCAGCCCACGGGTCATGGATCGCCACGGTGTAGTCCTGACGGCCCTGGCAGGCGCGCTTCAGGGATTCCAGCGCGCCGGAAGATTTGGCGCTGTCGTTAATGCCGTCGCCGCCGCAGATTGGAATGAAGCCGTACAGCAGGTGGTTAATGTTGGCGACGGGAATTTTGTCCGCAGAGAAGTTACGGTCATACACGCCCCACTCCGGGAAGTAAGCGCCAACGACTTTGTCAGTGTGCTGCGCGAAAGTTTTGTTGTTCTCCAGCAGCGGCGTGCTCAGCGGCAGCAGGTGGCTACCGTCGGTATCCGCAACGATAATCAGCTTGCTGGCGCTTTTGGTGCAGCCGCTGTCGTTGCAAAGCTCAACCTGCTCCTGGTAACGGCCGCCCTTTTTCACCTTAAAGGTCGCAGAGCCTGCTGCGCTGCCTGCCCCGGTCCAGACGGTCTGGCCATCGAGCAGCACTTTTGCAGACGTCGGCGCGTCGCCGCTCCAGACGTTCCACTCAACCTTCACATCAACGCCGTCTTTATGGACTTTGATAAGGTTGTTATAGTCCTGCGCCGCCTGATCAACTTCCACCAGCGCAAATTTGTCATTGCCCGATGTAATAGAAGGCGTACCCGGTGCCGCTGCAAATACTGAGCTTGTTGCGGCTGCAACAAAAAGCGCCAGATATTTAGGCTTCATAAATTTCATTTTTATTTCCTGATAATTTTATTCGTAACGTTAATAACCCATGTCTTCCATGAGAACATGGCGTCTTTTCGCGTAATGCGTATTTAACCAACCTGAAAGCCGTGACCAAATAACTTCTTGCTGCGTTGTATTCCTCCATAAAAAGATACAAGCCTAAAATCCGTGTAGCTTATATCCCTTACGATACACAGGGCGCAAAGAGACGTCCTTCTCTTCCACCGTCGAAAAAATTTATAAAAAAACTTGACCGAAATATTTAAAATGTGAAAGCAAACTGCTGACCAATAAACACCACTATTCCAGCAAATGAGAGGTAAGGTCCGAAAGAAATAGTGAGGTTATTTTTATTTAAATTATTTAACGCGAAATAGCCGATAATACCGCCTAGCGCAGCGATTAATTCCAGCGAGGGTAATGCCTGCCAGCCGCACCAGGCGCCTAACGCCGCCAGCAGCTTAAAATCACCGTATCCCAGCCCTTCGCGTCCGGTGCACAGGCGAAACGCCCAGTAGAGCAGCCAAAGCGACAGATAGCCGGCCACCGCGCCAAACAGGGCGTCGCGTAAGGGCAACGACGTTCCCATAGCATGGATTAATAACCCCGCCCACAGCAGCGGCTGCGTCAGGCAGTCCGGCAGCAGCTGGTGCTGCCAGTCGATCATCGCCAGAGGCAGTAAAAATGCGGCCAACAGCCACAGGGCGAGCAGCGTCTCGAGGTTGGGCATACACCAGGCGGTGACGCCAAAAAACAGCCCGCTAAAAAGTTCGACCAACCATACGCTGAGAGGAATAGCGCTGCCGCACCGGCTGCAGCGACCGCGCAGGCAAAGCCAGCTGACCAGCGGGATATTCTCCCAGACGGCAAGCCTGTGCTGGCACGCCGGGCAGTGCGAGGCCGGAAAGAGCAAATTACCGCTCCCCTCCTCCTCCATCACCATGCCCGGAACGCGATCCGCAACCACGCCCAGGAAACTGCCGATGATTGCCCCGAAGACGCCGCTCATGACGGCGAACCCGGCGGGATAGCTCTCCCTGACAAGCATCAGGGCGTTCATACCACTTTTTTCCAGGTCAGCTGGATCTCCGCTTTCACGTCGCTAAGGTGGTCCACCGGCGTGAGGTTCATCTTCTCCAGCCTGACCCCGGATGCCAGGTTCATCTCCCGCAGCCAGTTTTTTAATTCATAAACGTTGACCCGATTCACCACGAACGCCAGCGTCTGACCATCCTGACGCACGTCGGTCAGCGTTAAATTAATCTCATGTGCGCTATTTTCAACGACGCTGCGGGGATTATCGGTTTTCACCTGCATTACCGGGAGGTGGTTTTTATCAATTTCCGCCTCCATCCAGCTTAATGTTTCCGTTTGTCGCTTAAGGGTCATTTGGCTATTTTTAATCATATTATCCAGGGGAAGCATCCCACCGTAATAAATTGCGGCACAGCACAGCGCCGCAGCACACGCTTTTAATATGGTTTTTTCTCGCGCACTGTAATTCTGATAACGCGCCTTGAGCTGCAACACTTTCTCTTTCATTTATATTTCCCTGCGATCATAGCGGTATAAGGCGCGTCCTTCGAAATTGGCTGCAACGATAATTCAAAGTTCGGACTGGCCTGGCGAATAAATTCCTGTAATGCCTGCGCGTTTTGGGCACTCACGCTCAGGGTTAACGCGCCCTCGGCGCTATCAAATTCAAACAGATTAATTTCCATTGCCGGAACCGACTGTCTGGCCTTTTCAAGCTCATCAAGCTGGAGGAACACGCCTTTAGCCTGTTTCTTCATGTTCTGGCCAAAGTGATATTTGATGTTGGTCTGATGGCGCATGCTGGGGAAATGGTGCTGGTAAACCTGCACGATTTCCTGCTGGACCTGATTTTCCTGTTGAACCAGCATCCAGGCCATCGCAATGCGCGGCCCCAGCAGCAGGCCGAGAGACAACAGACCCGCCGTCACCATCGCCGCCTTCAGGCCTTTGGCTGCCCGACCGTTCCCCGCCTTCGGGCTAAATTCACCGTGCAGCACGTTGACGCGACAGCCCTGCCACCGGGGCTGGATGAGTACCAGCGGATGCTGCCAGGGGTGCAGGACGTCCACGCTGACGCCGTCCGGCGCATCGCCATAGCAGCACACTTCACCTCCACCCGCTTTGTGCATCAGCAGCGGCAGCAGGCTCGCCTCCATTTCCCCGGCGGTATGCGGGGATAAACGCAGCCAGTAGCTCTCATCCTGCGCGACAAGCGTGCTGCCGCCAGCCGTCACCGGCAGCAGCCAGGCATCCGGTAGCGCCTGAATGACTTTTAGCCCGGCCTCCTGAAGACGGTTTAACCAGCCGCGTAGGACGCTGGCGTCGATCGCGACGGCATCGACCTCGGCGCCCTTTTTGTTGAGCACCGTCCAGTGAAGGTTATCAACGTCGCCAATCAGCGTCTCCTCGGCCATCCACGAGAACGCCATCGCCTGCGAGGCCACTTTTTTCGGCAGCGTAAAGTGGCGAAAGATCATATTGCTGGCGGGCAGCAGTAAACAGACGCGGGCGGCAAGCGGGTGGTCCGCCAGCGCGTCGAGGTTCTCAAGCACGCCAACCTGCTGGCTGCCGGACTCACACCACATTATTTTCCCGCCCTCGCGGCTGTCGGGACGAACAAAAAGGACCTGTTTCATAGCGTTCTACTTTTCTTATTCACTCATTCGGTAACGACGTTGCCACGTCACGATCTCACCCGCTTCGTTACTGACCTGAAGCTGGCTCACCACGCGAAGCGTTAATTCATCGGTATTGCCGGTGTAGTTCACGCGGAAGTAGCGGCTATTGATCGATAACAGCTCGGCCACCTGCGGAAGTTCATCTTTTAACTGCGGGAAGGTCTGCTCCAGCACCTTGCTGAAGGTTTCCATATCCTCCCAGCCCCCTTCCGGACGCGCATCAATCAGGCGAACGGCATCATCTTCGGTGAGTTTTCCCGGGAACAGGGCGGCCAGTAAGGCGGCCTGCTCCGGTTTCAGGGTATTCACATCCACCTTGCTGGCGGTGTCCGGTAATGCACATAACAGCTTGCTCACCTTCGGGTAAGCGGCAGCCGGAAACGCAGGCAGCTGCCTGATCTCGGCAAGCGTTCGCATCATCTGATTCGCCGGCTGCCGGGCGGGCACCACGCCTGCCCAGGCATCCGTCTCCGCGCCCTCTTTCGCCGTCGTGGTATCGCCGTCGAGATAATCCACCAGCTGGAGATAGACCTCTTCTGCCGCGGCATGGCTTACGCCGCTGTCGGTCAGAAGCTGTTCAACAATCTGCTGCTTGCGCGGTTTTTCCACGACGGCAGGCGCATCAGGCGCCTTCGCTGTTTTCTCAGCGGCCAGCAGGTTGTTGACGTTAAAGCAGTTCTGCGCGTCCTCAACCTGGCTCACCACCGTATAATCCTCGCCCTGGGTTTCCAGCGGCTGGTGCCAGTCGCCATCGGGCGCGAGCGCTTTGCTTTCGCCGCTGGCGTCGTTTTGCAGCCGATCCTTGACCACCTTCTCCTGCGCCTGCATCGCCCAGCGAAGCTGCTGCTGGCTGACCTGATAATAGGTTTTCTGCAGGTTGCGGCAGAACTGCTGGCTGATTTTGGCGGCCAGCGCCGACATCATGACCAGCAGGATCAGCACCACCAGCAGGGCAACGCCTTTCTGTTTCTTTAACTGGCTCATGGCTTCACTTCCGGCGTCAGCGGCGGCGCGGGCGTGGCCTCCGGCGCTGGCGCAGCGGCCTCAGGCAGATCGCCCGGTGTGGTAAACACCCAGCGCCAGGTATCGCCGTTTTTCATGGTCAACGTCATCTCTACGCCGTCCGGCAGATGGGCCGGATCGCTCCAGCTTTTCTGCCAGCCCTGGCGGTAAAAGCGCCACTCCAGCGATTTCACGTCGCTGACAATCGGCACGTCGTCGGGTCTGGCGTCCGCCGGGCCGTCAATCATCGGCCAGACGTCGCGAAACAGCCGCCCCTCTTCAAGCCGCCAGCGCACGCGCTCCAGCTGCACCGTGCCGCTCACGCCGTTCAGCGTGGTTAACTCAACGGCATCGTCGCTCTCGCGAAACAGATCCGGCTCGTTGCGCGGCGCGCGCGCCTGCAGCTGGTAGAAATCACGCTCCATCAGGCTCCAGGCGCGCTGCAGCTGGTTAAGCTTTGCCGCGCTGGCATCGGTGGCTGAACTGGTGCGCATCGCGCCGTCCAGAATTTGCCAGGCCAGGGTGCTGATCACCGCAAAGATGGTCAGCGCAATCATGATCTCCAGCAGGGTAAATCCGCGCTGGCGTCGGGTGTTCTTCACTTGCTTTCTCCCGGCGGAATGATCTCCAGCGAAATAACCGGCTGGCTTTCATCGCCTTCCGCATACACGCGGATCGCATTCGCCCAGCCGTTGTGAGCGGTTTTAACCCGCTGCTTGCGCCAGTCCCAGCTGCGCCCGCCCATGATTTCGGTTCCCTGCTGCTCTGCATCCGGGAAATCGGTTTTCGTGAGCTGCGCTTCTGCCAGCTGGTTCTCGGCTACCCAGCTCGCCTGCAGCGTATCTGCCAGACCGTGGGTAAACCGCACGTTCAGGGAGACCGAGTTCATCAGCGCCAGCGCGGCGGTGGAGAAGATCACCAGCGCGACCATCACCTCCAGCAGGGTCATGCCCGTTTGCTTAGCCTTGCCTTTAGCCATCGTTCTCTACCGATACCGGGGCCGCGCCCTGCGACACCACGCGGAAATGGTGCTGTTTGTCGTAGCTTTGCAGCGTGAGCGTAAAGCGGCTGATTTCACCGTCCGGCAAAAAGAGCACCTGCGGCTCGGACGCCACCGTGGCGGCAAGACGCTGGGGCGAGAGCGAAACGTGCATCTCCTCCGGGAAATCACCTTTAGTGGTAATGCGGCCCGCGGATAACGGCGCCCAGCGGCGCTCGCCGTTTTTATCCTCGAGCGTCACCAACTGATAGCTATTCGTTGTGATGACCAGCCCCACGATATTCCCGTCCATTACCGCACGGTCTGAACCATAATCAACGAGGGCTTTCAATTGCTGGCCAAATATATCCGCACCGCTGCGCGAGGGTATTGTTGACACCACCATCATGGCGCAGCTGGCAAATATCACCAGCGCCAGAATAATTTCCAGCAACGTAAAGCCGCGTTGATGTTTCATTATTTCTCGTTCTTATCTAAAGACCAGTTCGTAATATCGTCGGCGGTATTAGCTTCACCGTCCGGACCGGCAGAGAATACGTCTACGGCACCGTGTTCACCCGGACTGACCAGAATGTAATCCCCGCCCCACGGGTCCTGCGGCAGGCGGCGGATATAGCCGTCGGCGCGGTAGCCGTTCGGAATAGGCGCGATCTCAGGCTTGGTCACCAGCGCCTGCATCCCCTGTTCGGTGGTCGGGTAGCGGTGGTTATCCAGCTTGTACATATCCAGCGAGCCTTCGAGCGCGACAATATCGCTGGTCGCTTTTTGCGTATCCGCTTTTTCTTTATTGCCCATTAAGTTTGGCACCACCATACTCGCTAAAACGCCGAGAATAACGATCACCACCATTAATTCGAGCAGCGTGAAGCCCGCCTGGCGAGCCAGGTGTTTTCTTTTTATAGCCATGATTTAACCTACCATATTATTAAGTTGCAGAAGCGGTTGTAATATTGACAGCACGATGAATAAAACAATCGTCGCCATGGAGACCACCAGCGCCGGTTCAAATACTGACAGCGTTAACGTAATGCGATGTTGTAATGCCGATTCCTGGTTTTCCGCCGCGCGGTCCATTAAATTGCCTAATTCCCCGCTCTCTTCGCCAGAGGCAATCATGTACAGCATGGTCGGCGGGAATAACTTCGCCTGCTCCAGCGCCGCGTAAAGCGATGCCCCCTGGCGCACGGTATCCGCGGCCTGCTCCAGCACCTGCCGGGCGTAGAGGTTTTCGATACCGTCCATCGCGATATACATCCCCTCCAGCAGCGGCACGCTGCTAGCCTGCAGAATGCTCAGGGTGCGGATGTAGCGGGCGCTGTTGATGGCGCACCCCAGCTTTTTAATCGGCGAACCGTTTACCAGCCAGCGGTTCCAGCGAAAACGGTTTTTGGCATTTCTGAGCCAGGTTTTGAAACCGACAAACCCACCGCCAAGGATGCCCACAATATAAATGCCGTACGCCTGCAGGAAATCGCTCACCGCAATCAGCGTGCGGGTGGTGATCGGCAGCTGCTGCTTCATGTGGGTGAACTGCTCGATCACCTGCGGCACCACCGCCACCAGCAGAATGCTGATCACCGCGATAGCGACCACGGTTAACGTAATCGGGTAGACCATCGCCTGCGTCAGCTTGCTTTTCATCTTCTGGCGCTGCTCGTTGTACTCCGCCAGCTTCTCCAGCACATCGCCGAGATGGCCGGTCTTTTCCCCGGCCATTACCAGCGTGCAGTAGAGCTTGTCGAAGGTACGCGGAAACTGGCTGAAGGCGTCAAAGAGCGTGTGCCCTTCCACCACCTTCTCGCGGATTTCCACGACCATTGCCGCCAGCTTTTTGTCTTCGGTCTGCTTTGAGATCGCCTTCAGCGCGCTCTCCAGCGGCAGCGCGGCGTTGACCAGCGTCGAGAGCTGGCGGGTAAACATCGACAGCACCGGCGTGGAGAGCTTTGCCCCGGTCTTTGCCTTACCGGACGCCGCCGCCTCGCGGGTTTCGGTGATGCTGACGGGCATTAGCTTTTGCTCGCGAAGCATCTGGCGAACCTGCTTTTGCCCCTCGGCCTGCAGGGTGCCGCGCTGGGTTTTGCCCGCCGCGTCCGTCGCCGTCCAGGCGTAGAAGGCCATTACGCATCCCCCCCGCGCTCGGCGGTAACGCGCATCACCTCTTCCAGAGAGGTTACGCCGCTAATCACCTTCAGCAGCCCGTTTTCACGCAGGCTGTAGGCCTGCTTAAAGAGCTGCGTTTCGATGGACATTTCGTCCTTATCTTCATGAATGGCGCGGCGCATGGTGCTGTCCACCACCAGGAATTCATGGATACCGGCGCGGCCCTGATAGCCGCTCTGGCGGCAGTGCTCGCAGCCCACCGCGCGATAGATCGCTTTGGGCGGTGCGTCCATAAAGCTGAACAGCGCTTTTTCATTGGCGTCCAGCGGACTGGTGGTACGGCAGTGGCTACACAGCCGACGCACCAGACGCTGGGCAATGACACCGAGCAACGATGAACCGATTAAAAAGGACTCCAGCCCCATATCCCGCAGGCGGGTTATCGCCCCTGCGGCGCTGTTGGTGTGCAGCGTAGACATGACCAGGTGACCGGTGAGCGACGCCTGCACCGCAATTTGCGCGGTTTCACCGTCACGGATTTCCCCGATCATCACCACGTCCGGGTCCTGACGCAGAATGGCGCGCAGCCCGCGGGCAAAGGTCATGTCCACGCGCGGGTTAACCTGCGTCTGCCCCACCCCTTCCAGCTCGTATTCAATCGGGTCTTCAACGGTCAGGATGTTGCGCTCGTGGCCGTTCAGCGCCGAAAGAATGGCGTACAGGGTGGTACTTTTACCGGAACCTGTCGGCCCGGTGACCAGGATGATGCCGTGCGGGCGGTCAATCAGCCCTTTTAACTTCTCCAGCTCTTCATCAATCAGGCCCAGCTTGTTGATGTCGGGCTTCAGGTTGCTTTTGTCGAGCAGGCGCATGACCACGCGCTCGCCGTACTGGGACGGAATGGTCGACACGCGAACGTCGATCGCCTTGCGGCCAATGCGCAGGGAGATGCGGCCATCCTGCGGCAGACGCTTTTCGGCGATGTCGAGTTTTGACATCACCTTGATGCGCGACACCAGCAGCGGCGCGAGCTTACGCGCCGGCTGCAGCACCGGGCGCAGCACGCCGTCAACGCGAAAACGGATGCTCAGCGTGCGCTCGAAGGTTTCAATATGGATATCCGACGCGCCGTCTTTCACCGCTTCGCCGAGAATGGCGTTGATCAGGCGGATCACCGGGGAGTTTTCGTCGTTATCGAGCAGATCCTCGTTGTCCGGGATCTCCTCGGTTAACGCCATCAGATCGATATCCGCGTCCATGTCGTCCACCAGCTGCTGCGACACGCCGCTGCTCTGCTGCCAGATTTTGGCCAGCAGCTCGTCAAAGGCTTCCGGCGCCAGGGTGACCGGGACGAACGCGCGTCCCAGCACCCGGCGCACCTCCAGCAGTGCAGATGCCGGGGTATCTTCACGGATATAGACGTCATTGTTGTAAAACAGAACGCCGTTATCTTTTGCGTAGCTGCTGCTGCACAGCGCTTTACTCAGTTCGTCCACGTTTGCCCCTCCGCCTTACTGTTTGAACGGATTGCGTGACGCGCTGGCGCTGGTTTTCACCGGTGCGGCGCTGGCGTCGACGGGGAACGCGGGCAGAACGGCGTTATCCGCTGGCTCAATAATGCCGAGCTTTTTCTCTTCCACGCGCTGCTGCTGGCGGGCGCGGATCTGATCGTATTTCTCTTTCGACGCCGCGCTGTAGTTGTCGTCGTCGCGCAGGACGGTGGTATGGATAAACACCATCAGGTTACGCTTGGACGAATCCTGCGAGGTGTAGCGGAACAGCTGGCCGACCAGCGGGATATCGCCGAGCAGAGGCACTTTGGAAACCGACTGCTTGGTCACGTTTTCCATCAGGCCGCCGAGCACCACCGTCTGCCCGCTGTGCACCATCACTTCGTTATTGATGGTGCGCGTGTTGAAGGTTGGGCCGAGGCTGGCGTCTTCCGTGGCGCTGTTGTCAACGCTGGAGACTTCCTGCTCAATCTTCAGGTGGATCATGTCGCCGTCGTTAATCTGCGGCACAATTTTCAGCTTGGTACCGACGGTCTTACGCTCCACGGAGTTAAAGACGTTGTCGCCGCTGGTGGTCTGGGAGCCGGACAGTACCGGCACGTCCTGCCCAACGTTAAACGACGCCTCTTTGTTATCCAGCGTCACGACGCTCGGCGTAGAAAGAATGTCGTTTTTGCCGTCGGTGGAGAGCGCGGTCATCAGCGCGCCAAAGTCGCCGTTGAAGAAACCGGTCGCCAGGCCGGTGAAGCTGGCCCCTTTCATTGTGCCGTTCTTAATCTGGCTGATAGGCAGGCCGGTTGAGCCGAACTGCACGCCGCCGTGCTTGCCGGTCCACTGCACGCCGAGATCCAGGCCGTTACCGTCCTGCACTTCAGCAATGATCGCTTCCACCAGCACCTGCGGACGACGGATGTCGAGCTTGTCGATCACCTTCTCAAGCGAGTTCATCACGTTAGGCTGGGCGGTGATCACCAGCGAGTTGGTCGACTCGTCGGCGGTAATGTTCAGATCCGTCGAGGCGCTCGCGGTTTTCGCCTTTGCGGTACCCGGCTTGTCCTTCAGCTGTTCGCCAATCCCGGTCAGTACCGGCACCACCTTCGTGGCGCTGGCGTATTTGAGGTAGAAGACGCGGGTATTCCCCTCGTTGTTCTGCTCGCGATCCAGCTGATGGATCAGGGAGCGGGTACGCATGCGCGCATCCTCCGAGCCGCTGATCACCAGGCTATTGGTTTCGTCATCCGCCACCACTTTGGTCGCCAGCTGCGGCGCGTTCTGCCCCTTCTGCTCTTCGTTGTTGAGGTTGTTCAACATGTCAGAGAGATCTTTGGCCGATGCAAAGCGCAGCGGCACGATTTCGCGGCGCTGGATGCCGTCTTTATCCACGCGCTGCACCAGATCCACCAGGCGGTTCACCACCGAGGCTTTACCGGTCAACAGCAGCACGTTGGAAGGCTCGAAGTGCACCACGTTACCGATGCCGGTGGCGTCGTTGAGCTGGCGCAGCAGCGGGGCCAGTTCGCGCACCGGCACGTTCTCCATGCGCACGACGCGGGTGATGATCTCATCGCCCTTGCCCGGATTTTTGCTGTCGGCCAGCGGCGCGCCCGCGGTGCGGGCCACGCTTGAGCGCACCACTTTGACCATGCCGTTATCCATCGGGATCACCGACAGGCCGTACAGGTCCAGCACGCTCAGGAAGAACTGGTAGTACTCATCTTCCGTCAGCACGTTGTAGGTTCGCACCGACACCGAGCCCTGAACGGACGGGTCGACGAGAATGGTTTTGTTAAGGTTGCGGCCTACCGTATCGATAAACTCGCGAATATCGGTATTTTTAAAGCTCGCGCTAAAGTTGGCTGCAAGCAGCGAACTGGAATATAACGACAATGCGGTCAGCGCCACGCACGCCCAGGGAAATTTCTTCATGTCTGTACACTTGTTAATTGTTTAGAACATTAACCCGAATATTTTCCAGGTGAGCGTGGCGCCTGACGACGACCTCCGCTTCTTTCATTTTTGACCAGCTGGCAATAACGCTTTTTGCATCGCCCTCATTGGTCATATCGACAGAGTTCACTTTTACAGCCACGTCACCTTTTTGCAGCCCTGAATGGCTAAAGAAGGAGGAGGCATTCCTTGGATTAATGTTGTAGCCTTCCAGCTGGCCTTTTTCGATTAGCGGTTTTAACACCAGATAATCATCCAGATGCAAACTGTCCGCGCCTGCATCTTTCGTCGATTTGGCTACCGGGCCGCTATCAACGCCGCCCTTAAAATAGTCGGGTTTATTTAACGCCAGCACCTGCGTAGCGCCTTCGTAATTAACCACCACGTTGTCTTTGTTAATTTCCTGAATAAAGGCGTCGTTAAAACCGGTCAGCGCCTCGCCCTCGCGATAGCTTTTTTGACCGCCCGGCGTTTTGATGACCGCAAAGGACAACCACGCGTCATCGCTGCTCACGATCCCTTCGATTTCCGCCGCCAGCGGGGCTTTTACCGCCGTCGGAACGTTGTCCTGGCGAACTGCTGCGGTAAAAAGCGTGAATGTCTTTTCATCACGGCGGTTTTTAAGCGGCTGCTCATCTGAATTAGCCAACTTATTCGTAACTTTTTTATACTCTTTAAACGTCAGATACCCTTGCTGGCCGCAAAAAATTAACAGCACAAACATAATGCAAGGCGTTATCCACCGTGACAGAAATGAGAACCTCATTTTTCATCTGGCCTTTAGCAAAGCGAAAATAAGCAGCGTCGTACTGCGCCAATAGGTGTGAAAATAGTAATTATCTGGCGCAAATACGACCACTGACTTTGCCACTAACTTTAATAAAGAAAAATATTGACCGTATAAAATCCAGATGTTAGACCCTGAGAGCAGGATATTTTTACCCTGTACGTAAATTGACCCTTAAGTAGCGTTGCCTTACTTTCTCGTCCTGTTGCTATTCCTAATCAGAGACGGTAAGTCGTTATGTATCAGAGCCACTTCAATTTTAAAAACCCGCCCTTTCGGAAGATAACCCGCCTGTCCGGGGATTTTCTGGTGCCTTATCATCAGGACGTGTTCAACCTGCTGAAAGAGAAAACGCAGCAGGCGGGAATTATGGGGCTCTTTAGCGACGACGCCCAGCTGCTGGCCCAGCTCAGCGAGGGGCTGAAGTCCGGCACCGGTTCCGTGCTCGCCATCAATGCGTTTCCAAAACTGAGCGCCAGTAGCCTGCTGTACAAGCTCAGCCCGGGAACGAAAGAGAGCAAGAACCGTATGCAGGCGGTTGATGCCGTGCTGCGTCAGTGGCAGGAAGGGAAAGCAAAAGCCAAAGTGTTGGCGATCGCCCATACCGAAGCGATGAAAGACAGCTGCCGGGAAGTGCTGGCGATGCTGCTCACCCGCGCTCAGGAGCTGGACTTCCGCCTGTCCGTCGTGCTGATGGGCGCGGCGGCTCAGGATGCGGTGCTGATGCAGCAGCCTGAACTGCGCGAATACATTCATACGCATCACGTTATACGCCCCCTGACCTGTCGCGAAACGCTCGACTACGTGCAGGCGCAGTGCGAAGAGCATGGGTGCGAGACGTCGCCCTTAACGCCGGCCCGCGTGCGTAAAATGCATGCCCTGACAAAAGGGAATATCGGCAGGCTGAACGAACTGGCGCACCTGTCACTGCTGGCGGCATGGACAGAGCGCGCCGCTCAGGTTAGCCCTCGTCATTTGCGCCTGGCGGCAGGTGAGATCCTGCCGGCGAAAAAACACGGTAAGCGCCTGGCAGCCGTGGGATTGTTCGCATCGGTGCTGTTCGCCGCCTGCGGCTGGTATTTGACCGCCTCTGTTAATGCACGCCTTCCGGTTCAACTCCCGGTTCCCGTCAGCTGGAAGCAGCAGACGCCAAAAGTTCAGGCACCTGCTGTGCCGGTTATCGATAATGAGATGGTGAATCAGCCGGACGCCATGCACCAGCTGTATCTGATGTGGGGCTATGACGCGTCGGCGGAAGATGCCCTGTGCCAGAACGCCGCTAAGGTCAACCTGATGTGTAAACAGGGCAACGCCGCACCGGATGCCCTGGCGCATGAGGGCTATCCGTGGGTCAGCGAGCTGAGAACCGGCAATCACCTTAACTACGCCGTGGTCGCCCGCGTGGGGGATACGTCTCTCGATCTGCTGATGAACAACCGCACCTGGCAGGTGAGCCGCAGCTGGTTCAACCAGCATGCCACCGGAAACTACACGCAATTGCACCGGCTGACGCCGGAAGGCAAAGACGCCATTAGCGCCGCCAGCAACGCAAAAGATCTGGGCTGGCTCGACCAGCAGTTAAGCCAGGCGCTGGCCGAGCCTGAAACGCATTCACAAACCTGGACCGCAGAGATGATGAAACGCACGCGTGAGTTCCAGCAAAAAATGAATCTGCACGTGGACGGAATTCCGGGCGAGGATACGCTGATGCAGCTGATGCGTGAAACCAACACCACGCCGAGCGTATTGATCCAGGCCTCCCGTGCGACTCCGGACGTGAAAAAGCAGGAGAAGCATTCCTAATGTCTACCATCTGTCTTGCGGCCCAGCGCAGCTACACTTCCGGGGAGGCGGTCTGGTTTTCGTACCGCGTCCCGCGCCTGAAAAACGTTCTCGGCAAAAGCCTTTTATGGATGCTGGGGCTCTGCGCCATGCTGATGGCGGGGCTGTATGCGCATATTTACTGGAACCTGCGCCACCCTGCCCCCGTGCCGGTAAAAGTGAGCGTGGCCAAACCGGACACGCAGCTGTCGGATATGCATTATGTGTACGTGAGTAAACCGTTCCCGCATCCGCACCCGAAACCCGCCCCGGTGCAGATGCCCGCTGACGTGCCGGCCATGCAGGATCTGCCGATTAACAGCGACGATTCCGACTGGCAGCAGGCCCCCGATAGCGCAGTTCCGCACGATACGTCGCGGGATACCTTGCCCGGCACCGAGGCGCATGAAGATGCCCGCGACGGGGCAGGCAATGACGATTCATCGCTAACCGCGTTATTTAAGCAGGCGTTAAAGGAACAAGAGCAGGATTATTCTCAAGGCAAAATTCCCGCGCCGCCCGTAGACGAAACGCAGGATAATTCGCAAAACAGTGTTCTACATAAAGATAATGTGCGGTCTCCGTTATCGATAAAAGGAGACCGGCTGGAGTAATCAATATTTTTCTGGCAGCGCGGTGAGATTAAGAAGTCGACCTTTTTCCACCACAATATATTGCCCTTTCTTTAGATCGGAGAGGATTTTAATAATGGTGCTGCGAGCCAGGTTAGTGTATTCCTGAATATAATCATAGATGTTGATATCACGCTGATGATGAACAATCAGATCGTTAATTTCGTACAGGAATTCGCGCACGACGGCGTAGGCGCTGCGGGCAACCAGGACATCATCACGCTTGCTCAGCATGCAAACATACCAGGAAAGCACTTTGGTCAGTTCAGGCCACAGATTATGCTCGGTCAACATCTGGACGAAGGTCTCTTTTTTGATGGAGCGAACAACCGTGTTAGCGCGCACGAGGCCGTACATATGCGTTGAGCTGTAATACATAGAAGAGAGGCCAAAGACGCACGACCCTTGCGTGGTGAACATGCAGAGTTCGTCCGATTCACGGCGGAACTCAACTTCACCGCTGACAATAATATGGATATATTGTGAATCACTGGTCGAAATTTTTTGCCATTTTTTTAACGTCTTCTCTTCAAAACCTGACGTTGCAGCAATAATCGCGTTCATTTCATTTTGCGGACGTAATTTTTTTGCATAGATGCTTAACATTGTTATACCCGATTTAAGATGTGAAATTTAAAAGACAGAATTTAGGCGAGCGGGCCTGAATCCCTGAATATTTTCCTGATGAAAACATTAAAGAGAAAAATAAAATCAGCGTTTTTTAAATTTGTTTGCTTCATTACTTAGCAAGCTATGTGTCCATCTTAAATCCGGATAATTTTAAGTCAATTAACTAAAAATGAATTGAGTTTTTACTTAAGATTAATCTTAACGAAAATAGCCTAAAAATACTCATTCGGGGGTAACCGAAGGATTACCCCTGCCCGTATTTTTCTAACAGCGCTTCTGCAATCGCCAGGGTTTCAACATCCGCGACGCCGCTCCACACCGCGGGCCGGAAGTGCATCTGGAATGCGGTTATCACCCTCTTCTGCTGCTGCTCCGTCGCGTTGTCGGGCACCTCGTAGCCATAGCGCATCAGCAGATCGAGCAATGCTGCGCGGTCTACCTCCTGATAGCGTGGGCGTCCGTTGATATAGAAATTCACGCGATCGGCATCAGGCCAGGCCCCGATCCCCTGCTGGGCCAGCGCCTGCCAGGGAAACAGCGGGCCGGGATCGTCCTTACGCTGCGGGGCGATATCGGAATGCGCCACCACGTTCTGCGGCTTAATGTCGTAGCGGGCAATAATGTCCTTCGCCAGCGGAACCAGCGCCGCAATCTGCTCTCCCTCGAAAGGGGTAAATGTTTTCACGCCATCGCGCTTTTGCCAGCCGCGGTTTTCCAGCTCAATGCCCACAGAGGTATCGTTGATGCGGTTGGTGCCGCGCCAGAAGCTGATGCCCGCGTGCCAGGCCAGTTCGCTCTCCGGCACCAGCTGCCAGATGCGCGGTTTTCCATCCGGCGCGGGGGGAATGGCGGGGATTAAATAGTGGGAACTGACGTTTTTGTCCGTCAGGGTTGCCAGCGAGCTGTCGAAATCATCGGCGGTGTAGTGGATCACCAGCACCTTTATACGCGGGTACGCCGCCTGCGCCTGATGCCGGGTATCCAGCTCGTAGGCACCTTTATCAACGACGCCTTTTTCCGAGGCGCACCCTGCCAGCAGCAACGCCAGCAGGAGTGTGGAAAGCGGACGCTTCATCGACGGGTTTTCACCGCCGTACCGCTAACGCTTACCATCAGCATGCTGGCATCTTTGCCCACGGTTTCGTAGTCGATATCGATCCCGACAACGGCATCGGCGCCCAGGGCTTGGCCTGCTCGCCCAGCTCCTTAAAAGCAATTTCTCGTGCTTTGCGCAGCTCTTTCTCGTACGCGCCAGAGCGACCGCCGACGATGTCGCGGATGCCGGCAAAAAAGTCGCGGAAGATGTTAGCACCCAGAATCGCTTCACCGGTGACCACGCCGCAGTATTCGGTAATCGGCTGCCCTTCCAGGGTCGGGGTAGTTGAAAATTGCATACTTTATCTCCTTCTTTAGCGTTCAATGCCTTAGCAACAGCATTATCGGTTCGTTACGCTATGATTGAAAGGATAGTTAACAAATAAGGAAATCAACATGCGCTACTCTGCTTTAACGCTTTTAGTGCCCTGTGCGCTGGTGCTCAGCGCCTGCACCACCCCGGTCACGCCAGCCTTTAAGGATATCGGCACCCGCAGCGGCCCCTGCATTGAGGGCGGCCCGGATACCGTGGCGCAGCAGTTCTATGATTATCGCATTCAGCACCGCGGCAACGATCTCACCGGCCTGCGTCCGTACCTGAGCGACGGGCTGGCAAAGCTGCTGAACGATGCCTCGCGCGATCCGCAGCATAACGCGCTGCTGAAGTCCGATCCGTTCTCCAGTCGCACCACGCTGCCAGACACCGCAGACGTTGCCAGCGCGTCCACTATCCCGAACACCGACGCGCGGAACATTCCCCTGCGCGTGAAGCTGACCCAGGGCAGCCAGTCCTGGCAGGATGAAGTGCTGATGATCCGCGAAGGCAAGTGCTGGGCCGTCGACGACGTACGCTACATCGGTGGCAGCGTACATGCCCCGGCAGGCACGCTTCGCCAGTCGATTGAGAATCGCTAAAACAGCCGTTTAAAAAGCGTAAACCCCGTAAAATGTGCGGCATTTCATGCGGAATGCCGACATTTATACTCGCCGCCTTTGGCCTTCGCTATTTTGTGCTATGTTTAGTGAGTATGACGGGTTATATTTAACTTTTAACGCAGAAATATTGCATAACTATTCTGTCAACGGTACTATCTGCGGCCTCAATTGCTATAGATTGCCTGGATGAGTAAAGACTGCCCCGATGAGTATTAAACTAAACGGCATTAACTGCTTCTACGGCGCACACCAGGCGCTGTTCGACATCACGCTGAGCTGCCCGGAGGGCGAAACGCTGGTTTTGCTCGGCCCAAGCGGCGCGGGCAAAAGCTCCCTTCTGCGTGTCCTTAATCTGCTTGAAATGCCCCGCTCGGGCACGCTGGCGATTGCCGGTAACCATTTTGATTTTGCGAAAACGCCGTCTGATAAAGCGATTCGTGAACTGCGTCAAAACGTCGGCATGGTTTTTCAGCAATACAATCTTTGGCCGCACCTGACCGTCCTGCAAAACCTGATTGAAGCGCCCTGCCGCGTGCTCGGTTTAAGCAAGGACCAGGCGATGGCGCGCGCCGAAAAGCTGCTGGAACGTCTGCGCCTGAAGCCCTACAGCGATCGCTATCCTTTACACCTCTCCGGCGGCCAGCAGCAGCGCGTGGCGATTGCCCGTGCGCTGATGATGGAGCCTGCGGTGCTGCTGTTTGATGAGCCAACCGCGGCGCTGGACCCGGAAATCACCGCCCAGATCGTGAGCATCATTCGCGAGCTGGCGGAAACCAACATTACTCAGGTCATCGTAACCCACGAAGTGGAAGTGGCGCGTAAAACCGCCAGCCGCGTGGTTTACATGGAAAACGGGTATATCGTCGAGCAAGGTGACGCGAGCTGCTTCACCAGCCCGCAAACCGATGCGTTTAAAAATTACTTATCTCACTGATGTGTTAGGGAAAATGATAATGAAAAAAGTATTGATTGCCGCGCTGCTTGCTAGCGTCAGCCTTTCCGCTACCGCAGCCCAGACCATTCGTTTCGCCACCGAAGCGTCTTATCCTCCGTTTGAATCCATCGATGCGAACAACAAGATTGTTGGCTTCGACGTAGACCTGGCTAACGCCCTGTGTAAAGAGATCGACGCGACCTGTACCTTCAGCAACCAGGCGTTCGACAGCCTGATCCCGAGCCTGAAGTTCCGCCGCATCGACGCCGTCATGGCCGGTATGGACATCACCCCCGAGCGTGAAAAGCAGGTGCTGTTCTCTACCCCTTACTACGACAACTCCGCCCTGTTCATCGGTCAGAAAGGCAAGTTCACTTCCATCGACCAGCTGAAAGGCAAGAAAGTGGGCGTGCAGAACGGCACCACGCATCAGAAATTCATCATGGATAAACACCCGGAAATCACCACCGTTCCGTACGACAGCTACCAGAATGCGAAGCTGGACCTGCAGAACGGCCGTATCGACGGCGTGTTTGGTGATACCGCGGTGGTCACTGAATGGCTGAAAGCCAACGACAAGCTGGCGCCAGTCGGCGATAAAGTGACCGATAAAGCCTACTTCGGCACCGGCCTGGGCATCGCCGTGCGTCAGGGCAACACCGAGCTGCAGCAGAAATTCAACGCTGCGCTGGAAAAAGTGAAGAAAGACGGCACCTACGAAACCATCTACCAAAAATGGTTCCAGAAGTAATTCCTGATGAATGAAATTTTTCCTTTAGCAAGCGCCGCCGGTATGACCGTCGGCCTTGCCGTTTGTGCACTGATCATCGGCCTCGTGCTGGCGATGTTCTTTGCGGTGTGGGAATCGGCTAAATGGTTCCCCGTCGCATGGACGGGCTCCGCGCTGGTGGCCGTGCTGCGTGGGCTGCCGGAAATTCTGGTGGTCCTGTTTATCTATTTCGGTTCCTCTCAGCTGCTGTTAACGCTGTCGGACGGCTTTACCATTAATCTTGGGTTTGCGCAGATCCCGGTGCAGATGCAGATTGAAAACTTCGACGTCAGCCCGTTCCTGTGCGGCGTGATTGCCCTCTCCCTGCTCTACTCTGCCTATGCGTCACAAACGCTGCGCGGCGCGCTAAAGGCGGTTCCGCAGGGGCAGTGGGAGTCCGGCCAGGCGCTCGGCATGTCGAAAGCGGCGATCTTTTTCCGCCTGGTGATGCCGCAGATGTGGCGTCACGCCCTGCCGGGGCTGGGCAACCAGTGGCTGGTGCTGCTGAAGGACACCGCGCTGGTGAGCCTCATCAGCGTGAACGATTTAATGCTGCAGACCAAAAGTATCGCCACCCGTACCCAGGAGCCGTTTACCTGGTACATCGTGGCGGCGGCTATCTACCTGGTGATCACGTTGCTGAGTCAGTACATCCTCAAACGCATCGACCTGCGCGCAACGCGTTTTGAACGGAGACCGGGCTGATGCTTGACTACTTACCCGAGCTGATGAAGGGGCTGCACACCAGCCTGACGCTGACCGTGGCGTCTATCGTGGTGGCGCTGATCCTGGCCCTGATTTTCACCATCATCCTGACGCTGAAAACGCCGGTGCTGGTGTGGATCGTGCGCGCCTATATCACCCTGTTTACCGGCACGCCGCTGCTGGTACAGATCTTCCTGATTTACTACGGCCCGGGCCAGTTCCCGTCGCTGCAGGAGTATCCGGTTATCTGGCACCTGCTCTCCGAGCCGTGGCTCTGCGCCCTGATTGCGCTCTCATTGAACAGTGCGGCCTATACCACCCAGCTGTTCTATGGTGCGATCCGCGCCATCCCTGAAGGCCAGTGGCAGTCCTGCGGGGCGCTCGGCATGAGCAAGAAAGACACGCTGGCGATTCTGCTGCCGTACGCCTTTAAGCGCGCGCTCTCCTCGTATTCCAACGAGGTGGTGCTGGTGTTCAAGAGTACCTCTCTGGCCTACACCATCACCCTGATGGAAGTGATGGGCCACGGGCAGCTGCTCTATGGACGCACTTACGACGTGATGGTGTTCGGTGCGGCGGGTCTGGTGTATCTGGTGGTCAACGGTCTGCTGACGCTGATGATGCGTCTGATCGAGCGCAGAGCGTTAGCGTTTGAGCGCAGATCGTAGGCCGGGTAAGCGCAGCGCCACCCGGCAAGAACTGCATAAATGTGATTAATCAATGCGGGTAACCTTTTGGTTATCCGTTTTTTTTTGCAATTAAAATAATATTTAATCATTTATATTGCATATAAATTCAATTACTGGCATTGTTTTTCCATAAGACTTACAGACGGGAGTATGACAATGAAAAAGTTAGTTCTGGCCGCATTACTGGCAACCTTCGCCGCTGGCGCATCCGCAGCAGACAAAATCAACTTCGGCGTTTCCGCCACCTATCCGCCGTTTGAATCGCTGGATGCCAGCAACCAGATCGTCGGTTTCGATATCGATCTGGCGAAAGCGCTATGTACGCAGATGCAGGCCGACTGCACCTTTACCAACCATGCCTTTGACAGCCTGATCCCGTCGCTCAAATTCAAAAAATACGACGCGGTGATTTCCGGTATGGACATCACGCCTGAGCGCAGCAAGCAGGTTTCCTTTACCGACCCGTACTACGCCAACTCTGCGGTGGTGATTGCGAAAAAAGGGGCTTATACCTCTTTCGATCAGCTGAAAGGCAAACGCATCGGGATGGAAAACGGTACCACGCACCAGAAATACCTGCAGGACAAGCATCCTGAAGTGAAAACCGTGGCCTATGACAGCTACCAGAACGCGATTATTGACCTGAAAAATGGCCGTATCGACGGCGTATTCGGCGACACCGCCGTGGTGAACGAGTGGCTGAAAACCAATCCGCAGCTGGGGACCGCAACCGAGAAGGTGACCGATCCGCAGTACTTTGGCACGGGCCTCGGCATCGCGGTGCGTCCGGATAACAAGGCCCTGCTGGAAAAACTGAACGGCGCGCTGAAGGCGATTAAAGCCGACGGTACGTATCAGAAAATCAGCGACCAGTGGTTCCCGCAGTAAATCTCTTTTGCCGGGTGACGGCTTCGCCTTACCCGGCCTACGCGGGGGGTTGTAGGCCGGGTAAGCGCAGCGCCACCCGGCAATCTCTCAAAGTGGCACGAAAAATCTGAACCTCGCCCCGCTCACCGATTCCATCAGCCCGATCCCACCGCCGTGTAGCTCCAGCATTCGCTTAACGATTAACAGCCCCAGCCCGCCGCGATTCTCACGCGATGCCTGGGTATTCAACGCCGAAGGCCGCTGGAACAGATCGTCGCGCAGCGAAGCCTCCACGCCCGTTCCGCTGTCTGCCACCTCGACCTGCAGCCGTTCATTCTCCTGCCAGACCGCCAGACGTATTTCCCCGCCCGCTGGCGTGTGGCGCATCGCGTTATCGAGCAGGTTGGTCACTACGCGTTCGATCATCGACACATCGGCGTTCACCAGCGGCAGCGGTCCCGGCACGTCAATATGCAGATTTACTTCACGCGTGCGGGCGGTTAATTCAAACTTTTGCGCCACGTCGGAGATCAGTTCCCCCATCGCGAAGCGCTCGCGCTGCGGTTTAATACCGCCGTGCTCAAGGCGCGCCAGCTCAAACAGCTGCTGGGACAGGTGCCGCACCTTCTGCCCCTGACGCAGCGCGGTGGCGAGATACTGCTGATGCTCCTGCGGCGTGAGGGTGGCGGATTTCAGCGACAAGGTTTCCAGATAGCCCAGCAGCGAGGTCAGCGGCGTGCGCAGGTCGTGCGAAATATTGGCAATAAACTCCCGGCGCTGGCGGTCGCTGTCGGCCAGCCGATCCCACTGGGAGGTGATTTTGCGCGCCAGCTCGATGAAACTGTTCCGCAGCATCGCCACTTCGTCGTTGACGGCAGGCTCCAGCGGCTCGGCTGCCAGCCGTTTAATGGCGCTCATGCTGTCCTGCTCCAGCCCGGCGACCTCCATCGTCAGGTGCTTCACCGGACGCGTCACCCAGTACCAAATCAGCATTCCTGCGAGCAGTCCAAACAGGGCGACCCACAGCAGTGACCACAGCACCGTACTCCAGAGCGCCTTGTGCCAGGCCATCTCCGCCAGCGCGTTCGACTCTTCGCCCTGCAAAATAATGTACAGGTAGCCTTTTAGCTCGCCGTCCTGCCGCAGCGGCGTGGCGCTGAAGACCTTTTTATTCTGACTGCGGGGATCGTCGCCCAGTATCGGTATGGCAGTGCCGCTCAGGAAGGTCTGAATCGGCGCAAGGTCGATCCTTTGCCGCTGAATATGGCCCGGCGGCGCGGCATCGGCCAGGATCTCGCCGTCGGGGGAAACGACGTACAGCTCGACGCTCGGATTGAAGGTCATCAGCCGATCGAACAGGGGCTTCAGCGCGCGGCGATCGACCCTGCCCTGCGCGTCCAGAATAGGTTCCCGCTGCACGATCTGCTGCGCCAGCCCGCCCGACAGCCGCTGCACCATCGCGTTGCCGTACTGCATGCTGGTGTAAAGCTGCACCGCGCAGGCCACGGTGGCGCAGAGCATCATCAGCAGAATAAACAGCAGCGTCAGCCGCTGGCTGAGGCTAAAGCGGCGCATCATGATTCTGCTCCGCAAATTTATAGCCCTTGCCCCAGACGGTGCGAATGATTTCCGGCTCGGCGGCATCCTTCTCAATCTTGATGCGCAGGCGGTTAATGTGGGTGTTGACGGTGTGCTCATAGCCTTCGTGCTGATATCCCCAGACCTGCTCCAGCAGCGCAAGCCGCGAGAAAACGTCGCCGGGATGACGAGCGAAGAAGTACAGCAGCTCGAACTCGCGCGGCGTGAGATCGATGTCCTGACCGTTAAGGCGTACCACGCGGGCCAGCGGGTCGATCGTCAGGCCGTGCGCCTGAATCAGCCCCGAGGTTTGCGCCTGCCCCATCGCCTGCTGGCGGCGAAACAGCGCTTTGATGCGGGCGATCAGCTCCTGCACCGAGAACGGCTTGGCGAGGTAGTCATCGGCACCGGTTTCCAGCCCGGTTATGCGGTCGGTTTCGCTGCTGCGGGCGCTGATGATGATCACCGGCAGATAGCGGGTCATCTGGCGGATGCGGCGACAAATCTCCAGCCCGTCAACGTTAGGCAGCATCAGGTCGAGGATCGCCGCATCCCACGGCTGGGACTCCAGACGCTGTAACGCCTTAGCCCCGTCGGGTTCGTGGGTAATGCTGTAGCCTTCATCTTCTAAATTAAGACGCAGAAGCGCCGCGATATCGTGGTCGTCTTCCACCAGCAGGATCTGCTTCATGGGTAAGCCTTTATTCAGTTCTTATGACGTAAGCTTACCCGATTTTGCAGGGATGAAGAGTTCACATTTTGTTGAACATTGTGCCGGGTTCATGCCGGGTGGCGGCTACGCCTTACCCGGCCTACTCCAGATTGTAGGCCCGGTAAGCGCAGCGCCACCGGGCGATGTTAAGGATTAGCGCGTTTTCACCAACAGCGTCAGCACTTCATAATGCGCGGTATGCGGGAACATATCGAACAGCTGAACGCGCTCAATGCGGTAGCCCGGCAGGTGGGCGATGTCTTTCGCCATGGTTTGCGCGTTGCAGCTGGAGTAGACGATAAAATCGGGCGCCATCTGGCTGAGGTAGTCGCACAGGGCGTTGCCAATTCCCCGGCGCGGCGGGTTGACCAGCACCAGTTCCGGCACGTTGCCCTGCCCGGTGGCGAACTGCGTCGAGTCCAGCGCCTGGAAGTGCAGATTCGTTAGCCCCAGCTCGGCGGCGGACTGCTTCGCGCAGGCGATAGCCTCGGCGGAAATCTCGATGCCGGTCAGCTGCATTTCTGGCGTGGCGCAGTGCAGGCCGAAGCCGCCCACGCCGCAGAAGAGATCCCACATGTGGCTGATGTTCAGTGCGCGGACCCAGTCCCGCGCGGTGGCGTACAGCGCACTGGCAACTACCGGGTTAGTCTGGAAGAAGCTCTGCGGGCGTATCCACAGCGGGACGTTATTGAAGTTTTCTGCCAGCGCGTGCTGCTCGGTGAAGAAAATCTCTTTCTCCCCTTCCATGATCGCCATATGCACCGGCTGGATGTTTGCGGTGATGACCTTGAGCTGCGGATGCTGTTCCTGCAGCCACGGCAGCGCCGCGCGCAGCTGCTCCAGCTTAGTTTCCGAGCGCAGCACAACGCGCAGCATCATGCCGCCGTCAGTCTGGCTTTCGGTCAGCAGAAGGTATTTCAGCTCGCCGCGCTTGCGGGCGACGTTATAGGGCGTTAGCCCCGCGCGGGCGATAAACGGCTTAAGCGCGGCAAAGATCGGCTCAAACGAGACGGGATAGAGCGGACAGGCGGTGAGATCTTCCGGCGTGCCGTCGCGGTGCAGCATTCCCAGCAGCGGTTTTTCGACGCTGCCGCTGACGACCATTTTGGCTTTATTACGAAAGCCCTGCTCCGGGCCGCTGACGGGTGCGCACCACTCGCCCACCGCGTGTTCAGCCAGCAGCTGTTGCAGGTCGGTCATTTTGGCGGTGAGTTGTTGAGGGACCGGCTGCTCTATCCACTGACAGGAGCGGCAGCGACCGGCGTCATAGAGTGCGCACTGCATATGAAAACCTTAAGGATTACGAGGGCTGCGATTATACACATTATTGCAGGCGGAAGAATCTCCGACTGGAAGCCGGAAGGTAAAGCAGGCAGAGCACCAGAATATCCGGTAGCTTTTGCATCACCAGCGAATGGAAAATCTCGCGTTTCGATCCGCCGGCAATGCTGAACAGTTCCGGATAGCCGTAACCCAGCGAGGCGGCCCACAGATAGCTGGCCGCCGTCACCTGCGTCAGCAGGTAGACCCAGCGCGCCCAGTTTCGCCCTTTCACCAGCGAGAACGCGCAGTAAATCTCGATAAACACCAGCACCAGGCTGCTCAAAAAGACCAGCGTCAGATTCCACGTCTGCACGCTGCGGTGAATGAATTCGCCGATGCCGCGCGCGCCCAGGGTGTTGAGGATCATCAGCACATCAAGACAGCGGATCATAATAATGGCGAGCGCCGCCACCTGCACCAGCGCAGGAACGTTCGGACGAGCGTGCGTATGACGTGTTTTTTGAAAGAATCCCAATGTTTTACTTCCCTGAAAAACAGTGCCGCGTCATGCGCGGCACTTCACTGGAAATTTTAAATGCTTCAGCCGCGTCTTGCACGCTGGATATCACGCACGCGCTGTTTTTCCGCGCGCGCCATCAAATACCAGGCGATAAATCCGACAATTCCGACCACGCCGAGGATAATTGACGCCAGGGCGTTAATCTCCGGGTTCACCCCCATGCGCACGCTGGAGAAGACCAGCATCGGCAGCGTCGTCGCGCCCGGCCCGGAGACAAAGCTGGCGATAACCAGATCGTCCAGCGAAAGCGTAAACGCCAGCAGCCAGCCGGATATCACCGCCGGCATAATCATCGGCAGCGTGATGATGAAGAAGACCTTCAGCGGCGTCGCGCCGAGATCCATCGCCGCCTCCTCAATCGAGCGGTCCAGCTCGCGCAAGCGCGAGGAGATCACCACCGCCACGTAGGCGGTACAGAACGTGACGTGCGCCAGCCAGATGGTCAACATGCCGCGATCCGCAGGCCAGCCGATGGCGTGCGCCAGGGCCACAAACAGCAGCAGCAGCGATAGGCCGGTGATCACGTCCGGCATCACCAGCGGGGCGGTGATCATAAAGGCAAAGCCGTTCGCGCCGCGAAAACGCCCGAAGCGCACCATCACCAGCGCGGCGATAGTGCCCAGCACGCAGGCCATCGTCGCCGCCAGCGCGGCAATCGTCAGGCTCAAGCCCACCGCGCTCATCATCGCGTCGTCGTGGAACAGCTCGCTGTACCAGCGCGTCGACCAGCCCACCCAGACCGTCACCAGCTTAGAGCTGTTGAACGAATAGATCACCAGCATCAGCATGGGCGCATACAGAAAGGTAAAGCCAATCACCAGGATCAGAATTCGCCACGGGGAGCGCACTACCGGTAGGTTGTTCATCCGCGATCTCCCATCTGTTTCTGCTGATGCTTGTGGAACCACATGATCGGCACGATCAGCAGCAGTAACATCACGATCGCCACCGCCGAGGCCACCGGCCAGTCGCGGTTGTTGAAGAACTCCTGCCACAGCACGCGGCCAATCATGATGCTGTCCGGGCCGCCGAGCAGTTCCGGGATCACGAACTCCCCCACCGCCGGAATAAAGACCAGCATTGATCCGGCGATAATGCCGCCTTTGGTCAGCGGGACAATGACGCTGAAGAAGGTTTTTAGCGGTCGGGCGCCGAGATCGAGCGACGCTTCCACCAGCGAGTAATCAATGCGGGTCAGCGCCGTATAGATCGGCAGCACCATAAACGGCAGATAGGCGTACACAATGCCGATATAAACCGCGAGGTTGGTATGCAGGATCGTCAGCGGCTGGTCGATCACCCCGAGCCACATGAGAAAGTTATTCAGCACGCCGTTGTTTTTCAGGATCCCCATCCACGCATACACGCGGATCAGGAACGAGGTCCACGACGGCAGGATCACCAGCAGCAGCAGAATGTTGCGCGTCGACGGCTTGCTGTGCGCCACCGCCCACGCCAGCGGGTAGCCCATCAGCAGACAGCAGATCGTCGAGATCGCCGCCACCTGCAGCGACTGCAAATAGGCTTCGAAATAGAGCGGATCGTCGGTGAGCTGCAGGAAATTGCCGAGATTAAGCGTCAGCGTCAGCTGCCCGTCGGCCCAGTCCAGCAGGTTGGTATACGGCGGGATCGCCCGCGCCATCTCCGCCAGGCTGATCTTAAAGACGATCAGGAACGGCAGCAGGAACAGCAGGATCAGCCAGACGTACGGCATGGCGATGACCAGCTTGCGGCCGTGGTTCATCTGCATACGCGCCAGCCAGTGCCCAAAGCCGCCCGGCTTTTTGACGCGGGCTGGAGGTTCAAGTGTGCTCATGATCGCTCCTTATACCGTCAGTACGACGCAGCTGTCCGCGTCCCAGCACAGGCGCACTTCGTCGCCCCAGGTTGGCTGTCCCTTGCGATACCGGTGCTCGTTTTGCAGCTGGGCGCTGAGCATTTGTCCGCTTTTCAGGCGCACGTGATAGATGGAGAGATCGCCCAGATAGGCAATATGCACCACTTCCCCGACGGCGAAGTTATAGCCGTCGGCGGGCGGCTCATCGCAGAGCATGATTTTTTCCGGGCGCAGGGCCACGTAGACCGGCACGTTGTCCACCACGGAGTTATCAGGGTCAACTTTCAGCGGATGAACCAGCCCCGGCGATTCAATCACCAGCCCGTCCTCCTGGCGGTCTTTCAGCAGCCCCTCGAAGACGTTCACCGACCCGATAAACTCCGCGCTGTAGCGGGTGGTCGGGTGCTCATAAATCTCTTCCGGCTCGCCAATCTGCACGAACTTCCCGCGGTTCATGATCGCAATACGTCCGGCCATGGTCATCGCCTCTTCCTGGTCGTGGGTCACCATCACGCAGGTCACCCCCACGCGTTCAAGGATGTCCACCACTTCCAGCTGCATGCGGTCGCGCAGTTTTTTATCCAGCGCCCCCATCGGCTCGTCAAGCAGCAGCAGCTTCGGGCGTTTCGCCAGGCTGCGCGCCAGCGCCACGCGCTGACGCTGGCCGCCGGAGAGCTGGTGCGGCTTACGCTTCGCGAACTCCTGCATGTGTACGAGGCTCAGCATCTCGGCCACGCGCGCGGTGATTTCGGCCTTCGGCAGCTTGTCCTGCTTCAGGCCAAAGGCGATGTTCTGCTCCACCGTCATGTGCGGAAACAGCGCGTAAGACTGGAACATCATGTTAATCGGGCGCTGATACGGCGGCACGCTGGAGAGATCGACCCCATCGAGCACGATCTGCCCGGCGGTCGGCTGCTCAAACCCGGCCAGCATACGCAGCAGGGTGGATTTACCGCAGCCCGATGCGCCAAGCAGCGCGAAGATTTCGCCTTTGTAGATCGTCAGGCTGACGTCGTCCACGGCGTGCTGGCCGTCGAAAGATTTGGTGAGGTTACGAATTTCAAGCAGCGGGGTCAGCGCTTTACGGACTTTCGCCTGCGGGCGGGGGATCGCGTCATTCACGGGGTGTTCTCCGGTAGAGATCAAAACGGGTGCAAACGCACCGTCATGGTGCGCATCGCCGGGCGGCGCTAGCGCTTGCCCGGCCTACATCTGACAAACGCTATTTGCCGCTTTTCACCTTGGTCCACGCGCGGGTGCGCACGCGATCAATTTTCGGGTCCTGGACCTTCAGGGTGAACAGCTTGGCGAATACGTCCGCAGGCGGGTAGATAGCCGGGTTATTGCGGATCGCTTCGCTCACCAGCGGCACGGACGCCTTATTGCCGTTAGCGTAGTAGACGTGGTCGCTGATGTGGGCAATCACGTCCGGACGCATCAGGTAGTTGAGGAACTGATAGGCTTCGTCTTTGTTTTTCGCATCAGCAGGCATCGCGAAAACGTCGAAGAAGGCCAGCGCCCCCTCTTTCGGAATGAAGTAGGAAACGTTCACGCCGTTTTTGGCTTCTTTAGCACGGTTTGCCGCCTGCCAGACGTCGCCCGCCCAGCCGATAGCCACGCAGATGTCGCCGTTTGCCAGGTCGTTGATGTACTGCGACGAGTGGAAGTAGCGAATGTTTGGACGCAGCTTCAGCAGCAGATCGGTTGCCGGGCCGGTGTAGTCGTCGGCCTTGCTGCTGTTCGGATCTTTGCCGAGATAGTTAAGCACGGTGGCGAAGATCTCTTCCGGCGCATCGAGGAAGGAGACGCCGCAGCTTTTCAGCTTCGCGAGGTTTTCCGGCTTCAGCACCACGTCCCAGCTGTCCAGCTTCACGTCAGGCCCCAGCGCCGCTTTCACTTTATCGACGTTAAAGCCGATGCCGGTGGTCGCCCAGAGATAAGGCATGGCATATTTGTTGTCCGGGTCGTGTTTCGAAACGAGCTTCAACACCTCCGGATCTAGGTTTTTCCAGTTCGGTAACTTGCTCTTATCCAGCGGCTGGAACACGCCCGCGGTGAGCTGACGCTCCAGGAAGCTCGCAGATGGCACCACGAGATCAAAGCCGGTGCTGCCTGCCATCAGCTTGCCTTCCAGCACTTCGTTGGAATCGAACACGTCATAGACCACTTTAATGCCGGTCTCTTTTTCAAAATTGGCGACGGTATCCGGCGCAATATAGTCAGACCAGTTATAAACGTGGAGCGTTTTTTGTTCCGCAGCGAGCGTGCCGGCAGAGACGGCCATCAGAGCACCCGCAACCAGACCCGATAACCATTTTTTATTCAAGGCGATCATATCTTTATTCCTTCTGAAAGCTCGTTAACAAACGAGCTAAAACTGTGCAATCTGAAGATATGCAATAATCATGCATAGTTTGTCGCTCTGCCCGAAATAAAAATAACGCCCTTTATCCGGCAGGATCCGCTCGCTTTTTTAAGCATCGCAAGAATAACTGTAGCCCGTGTCTCCGGCTATAGCCCAGATGAAAAAACGCCTTTTATCAATTTTTTATGCAGGTTATGTCTACGGGATAAGCCGAAATGGCCTCAGAGGAGGTGAAAAATTCTTTACAGGAAGGTTAAAAGCAGCAGAAAAAATGGTGTTACGCAGCCGCTCTGGCAGCGACTGCGCAAAAGTCAGGCAGGCTTAGTGAAGAAAATTGGGAGATGCATCATTATTCTCTGCATCGTCTTCGGTGCTGTACAGCAGATGATGCGCGTTGGCTTCCATCATCACCATCGAAATTTGCTCTTCGCTCAGGCGCATAAACCAGGCAAACTGCTTGAACGAAAGCCCGGCACCGGAGAATAAAGACTGGCAAACCACCAGCTTCGGCAGATTATCATCCTGTATGTCCAGAAACGCTTTCACCGTCAAAGAACTGGCGTTAATCGCTGACAGGTCGGAGGCCAGCGCCAGCAGCGCAGAGGGTTTCACCTCAGCCAGCGCCGAGAAAAGAATGACGTCGTTAATCAGATCGACTTTGGCATCGAAAATACCGTCGAAATTTTGCATATGAGGCAGATGCAGCGCCTGGCAGGAGTCGCATTCAAAGAAGGTGATACCGGCATCATCAAGCCATTGACGTAACGTATCCAGTGTAGGGACGACCTGTAAATCCATCGCTGTGCAGCCTCTTCAATATAATCTGTGCATAGGGTACGCAAAAAGCGCGCGGTAATCTATTCAACCACCCGTTTTAAGACAGTAGCCCGGCGTCGCATGACGCTCGATCCATGCGATCATTTTACCCGCAATATCGACGCCTGTGGTTTTTTCCACGCCTTCGAGCCCCGGCGAGGCGTTAACTTCCATCACCAGCGGCCCGCGCGTCGCCCGCAGCAGGTCAACGCCCGCCACGTCCAGCCCCAGCGTTTGCGCCGCCTTTACGGCAATCTCGCGTTCACGCTCGCTGATCTCTGCCACCCGCGCCACGCCCCCGCGATGGAGATTTGAACGGAAATCGCCCTCTTTCGCCTGACGCTCAATGGCGGCGACCACCTCATTTCCAACCACGAAGCAGCGAATATCGCGCCCTTTGGCCTCTTCGATATACTCCTGCACCAGAATGTGAGCGTTAAGGCCGCGAAAGGCGTCAATCACGCTTTCAGCCGCCTGGCGCGTTTCCGCCAGCACCACGCCAATGCCTTGGGTGCCTTCCACCAGCTTGATAACCAGCGGCGCACCGCCCACCATGTCGATCAGGTCGCTGGTGTCGTCCGGCGAATGGGCAATCCCGGTGACGGGCAGATCGATCCCCTGACGCGCAAGCAGCTGCAGCGAGCGCAGCTTATCGCGGGCGCGGGAGATAGCGACGGATTCATTGAGGGGGTAACTGCCCAGCATTTCAAACTGGCGCAGCGCGGCGGTGCCGTAATAGGTAATCTGGGAGCCAATGCGCGGGATCACCGCATCAAAGTGGGGAAGCTTGCGGCCTTTGTAATGAATCGACGACGCGGCGGGGTCGATGTTCATATAGCAGGACATCGGATCGAGGATCTCGATCTGATGCCCGCGTTTCGCCGCTGCTTCTCGCAGGCGTTTACATGAATAGAGCGTTCCATCCCGGGACAATATGGCAATTTTCACCCTGCACCTCTCTAACGACATGGGAAAAGCCTGCATATCATACAGAAGGAACTATCGCGTCGCCCAGCCTTGTTTATGCAGATAATCGAGAATAAACGGGCGATTTTCCTTGATGATGGTGCGACGAATATGGTCGGTCCAGGTATCGCGGCGGTTGTTGCTGTCGCGCGTCAGGTAATAGTTCGCCAGCTCTTCGTCGTATTGATTCAGCACGTCCTGATCCACCGGCTGGTAGTGATTTTCATGTACCAGCATCGCGGCGGGAATGCGCGGCTTCAGATCCGGGTTATCCGCCGGCCAGCCGAGGCACAGGCCGAACAGCGGCAGGACATGTTTTGGCAGCTTGAGCAGCTCGGTCACGCTTTCGATGTTGTTACGCAGGCCGCCGATATAGACGCCGCCTAATCCCAGCGATTCCGCCGCCGTGAAGGCATTTTGCGCCATCAGCGCGGTATCCACCACGCCCAGCAGCAGCTGTTCGGCCAGGCCCAGTTCCGCTTCAGGGCAGATCTGCAGATGGCGGTTAAAGTCGGCGCAGAACACCCAAAATTCGGCAGCCTGGGCCACGTGCTTCTGCCCGCCCGTCAGCGTCACCAGCTGTTCGCGCATCGCCGGATCGGTGATGCGGATAATAGAGCTGCACTGCAGGAAACTTGAGCTGGACGTGCCTCTCGCGCTGTCGACGATCGCTTCGCGCTGGGCCTGGGTGATTGGCTCATCGGTAAAATGGCGAATGGAGCGGTGGGAACGGAGCAGGTCAATAGTTGGCGTCATTCTTTCTCTCTTTGTCTGTCTTTACGCGGTATGGCTGCCAGTATAGGCAAAGATGAAGAGCATGTAATTGGCGAAACATAGCTCGTAGATATTAAAGCGACAGGCGAAACCTTCTTTCCATGACGGCAGGTTATCGTGCACTATAGCGTTATTCGCCGTCAGGCTTGTTTTTTGAGGAGAGAGAAATGTTTGCAGTAATTTTTGGTCGTCCAGGATGCCCTTACTGCGTGCGCGCAAAAGAGCTGGCTGAGAAACTGACAGAAGAGCGTGATGACTTCAACTTCCGCTACGTGGACATTCACGCGGAAGGCATCAGCAAAGCGGATCTGGAAAAAACCGTGGGTAAACCGGTTGAAACCGTACCGCAGATCTTCCTCGATCAGAAACACATTGGCGGCTGCACTGATTTCGAAGCCTACGCCAAAGAAAATCTGGGCCTGTTTGCCGCTCAGTAATGCACAGACGCCCTCTCCGCGAGGGCGTTTTTAGTTTTGCCGTTTCCGTCTGTGCAGCAGGCTACGCACAAAAAGGAAGCAGAGCGCGCCCAGCGCGCACCAGAATACCCCGCTCAGCAACCACGCCAGCTCCTGCCAGACGCTTCTGGATGAGATATACATTAAGCGCATCATGAGCAGGCACAGAGGCGCGGCAAGCATCGCCCCCAGCAGCGGCTTTACCACCTCGCCATTACGCGAGAGAAAGCTTGCCACCGCCCCAGGCAAAAGGAAAAAGAGCAGCCCGAGTTCAGGATGACCTGACGCTCTGAACGCACCCTTCACATTAAATGCGAGCGACATACACACGACCGTGAACAGCAAAAAGCAGCTGACCACACCCGCCCAGTTTCGTTTATTGTTCACACAATCCTCCTGACTACATCTCTATCAAATACACATTCGTCCGGTGGACGCCCAGTCAGATAAAGCAATGTGGCAATCCGTGCCAAAGCCCGCATACGGTTATGCGATAATAGGTAGCTGTCGATAGCTAATACGATTAAACTATCCGCTTGCTATTGTTTTAGGGAATTTATTAGGAAGCAGGGAATGTTGTCGTTTTCCCTGACGCTAAAAACAGTAGCCCAAATAGTCCTTTCATTCAACAACTTACTGGTAAACAAGAAGTTAGCCTCCGTGAATATAAACGTCGCAGACTTGTTAAATGGGAATTACATCCTGTTATTATTTGTGGTACTGGCGTTGGGCCTCTGCCTGGGTAAATTGCGCCTGGGGTCAGTTCAACTTGGTAATTCCATTGGCGTTTTAGTCGTCTCCTTATTATTAGGTCAGCAGCATTTCAGCATTAACACGGACGCGCTCAACTTAGGCTTTATGCTGTTTATTTTTTGTGTTGGCGTGGAAGCGGGGCCGAACTTTTTTTCGATTTTCTTCCGCGACGGCAAAAATTATCTGATGCTGGCGCTGGTGATGGTCGGCAGCGCCCTGCTGATTGCGTTAGGGCTGGGCAAACTGTTTGGCTGGGATATCGGGTTAACGGCCGGTATGCTGGCCGGCGCTATGACCTCCACGCCGGTTCTGGTCGGTGCGGGTGATACGTTACGCCATTCCGGCATGGCCGGTTCCCAACTCTCTACTGCACTTGACCACCTGAGCCTGGGCTATGCCCTGACCTATCTGATTGGTCTTGTGAGCCTGATTGTCGGCGCGCGCTACCTGCCGAAGCTGCAGCATCAGGACCTGCAGACCAGCGCCCAGACCATCGCCCGCGAGCGCGGCCTGGATACTGACTCCAAGCGTAAAGTCTACCTCCCGGTGATCCGCGCCTATCGCGTTGGGCCTGAGCTGGTGGCCTGGGCGGACGGTAAAAACCTGCGCGAGCTGGGTATTTATCGCCAGACCGGCTGCTACATCGAGCGTATTCGCCGCAACGGCATTCTGGCGAACCCGGACGGCGACGCGGTGCTGCAGATGGGCGATGACATCGCGCTGGTGGGTTACCCGGATGCGCACGCGCGCCTCGACCCCAGCTTCCGTAACGGCAAAGAGGTGTTCGACCGCGACCTGCTCGACATGCGCATCGTTACCGAAGAGATCGTGGTGAAAAACCATAACGCCGTGGGCCGCCGTCTGGCGCAGCTGAAGCTGACCGACCACGGCTGCTTCCTCAACCGCGTGATCCGCAGCCAGATTGAGATGCCTATCGACGATAACGTCGTGCTCAACAAAGGCGACGTTCTGCAGGTCAGCGGCGACGCGCGACGCGTGAAAACCGTTGCCGACCGCATCGGCTTTATCTCCATTCACAGCCAGGTCACCGATCTGCTGGCCTTCTGCGCCTTCTTTATTGTTGGCCTGATGATCGGGATGATCACCTTCCAGTTCAGCAACTTTAGCTTCGGCATCGGTAACGCCGCCGGACTGCTGTTCGCCGGGATCATGCTGGGCTTCCTGCGAGCGAACCATCCAACCTTCGGCTATATCCCGCAGGGGGCGCTGAACATGGTGAAAGAGTTCGGTCTGATGGTGTTTATGGCAGGCGTTGGCTTGAGTGCCGGTAGCGGCATTGGCCATAGCCTTGGCGCCGTCGGCTGGCAGATGTTGGTTTCCGGACTTATCGTCAGCCTGGTACCGGTCGTTATCTGTTTCCTGTTCGGCGCCTACGTGCTGCGCATGAACCGCGCCCTGCTCTTCGGGGCCATGATGGGCGCGCGTACCTGTGCGCCTGCCATGGAAATCATCAGCGATACCGCGCGCAGCAACATCCCGGCCCTGGGGTATGCAGGCACCTATGCCATCGCTAACGTACTGCTCACGCTGGCGGGTACGCTGATCATCATCATCTGGCCAGGACTCGGATAAGTCTCAAGTTTGCGCGTGGTGAAAATTATTTTCGTTACGCGCAGAACTTTTTTATCAGGGGGCAGTCATAACTAGTGCCACTGCTTTTCTTTGATGTCCCCAATTTGTGGAGCCCATCAACCCCGCCGTTTTGGTTCAAGGTTGATGGGTTTTTTGTTGCCTGAAATTCAGACCCTGTAAAATCAATCGTTTACAACATCACTTTCACTTGCATGGCGACAAAGTGGCGGCAGCGCTAAGACAGCCATGGTAGCTCCAGACCGGAAGGTCCGTAGATATAGCCACCACTTATCCAAAACTTCCCACCGTGTTTAGATCCGTATATGTAGTTACCACTTATCCAGTATTTCCCAGAATTCCTTGGCCCATAGATGTATCCTCCTGAAATCCAGAAGCGGCCTGAATCTTTAGGCCCGTAAATGTAGTTGTTACTTATCCAATACTTACCAGAACTCATAGACTCTCCCTACTTACGATTCCTCACATTGCAGACGAAAGAAAAGTTAACATGCATCAATCGCCTGAAATGATTTGCGGGTAGCAAATTGGCGTTACAACGTAAGTTCGTTTTGCGGATATCAGTCATAAAAAAAACCGCCACTGGCGGGTTAGTATCAGTAAGCTAATTGTTCCTGCATTCCTTTCGGATGAGGTGGTGCGGCGCTGATTTTTTGCGGACGGCAGACAGAACGGACAAAAATTTCATGCGTCACGAACGTATGCCCGCACTCGATATTAGCACACTGGTTGTATCGTTCTTTGGTTTCGCTGGAAACCTGAAAGCTACTGCGTGTATGCGCGGCCTGGCCGCACATCAGAAGAACCCGACTCACGCCGAAGCGTTCAGCTTTGGCGACCCGATCCCGGTGCTGAACCGCCGCGAACTGCTGGACTATGTGGAATGCGTGCAGATAGGTAAGTGGTATGAGCCGCCAGTGAGTTTTGACGGGCTGGCGCGGACCTATCGTGCGGCCGTGCATCACAGCTCACCGATTGCCGTGAAGCGCAACATCCTGACCAGCACGTTTCCCGCACCCGCTGCTGAGCCAGCAGGCATTCAGCCGCTTTGTGGAGGATTATTTGGTGTTCGGTAATGCATATCTGGAGAAACGGACGAACCGGCTAGGCGGCATTCTGTCGCTGGAGCCATCGCTGGCGAAATACACCCGCCGCGGAATCGATCTCGATACCTACTGATTTGTGCAATACGGCATGACTACACAGCCCTATGAGTTTACCAAAGGCAGCATATTTCACCTGATGGAGCCGGACCTGAACCAGGAGATTTACGGCCTCCCGGAATACCTGTCCGCCATCCCTTCCGGCCTGCTCAACGAGTCCGCCACCCTGTTCCGCCGCAAGTATTACATCAACGGCAGCCACGCGGGGTTCATCATGTACATGACCGATGCCGCGCAGAACCAGGAGGACGTGAACAATATCCGCCAGGCGATGAAAAGCGCCAAAGGGCCGGGCAACTTCCGCAACCTGTTTATGTACTCGCCCAACGGCAAAAAGGACGGGATTCTGATCATCCCGCTGTCAGAGGTCGCGGCAAAGGATGAGTTTCTGAACATCAAGAACGTGAGCCGGGACGACATGATGGCGGCGCACCGCGTTCCGCCGCAGATGATGGGGATTATGCCGAGTAACGTTGGGGGGTTTGGGGATGTGGAGAAGGCAAGTGTGGTATTTGTCAGAAACGAGTTGTCGCCCCTTCAGAAACGATTGCAGGAAATTAATGGCTGGATAGGCGATAATATAATAAAACTCGAGAACTATAATCTAACTTAATTATCAGGGCCGTAACACGGCCCTACCACCTAAAAATCAAGGTCTACTCGAATATCCGGATATTTTTTCATCACCCTAATATCAGTTAGTAAATGCCAGCGCCAGAATACTGAAAACGGGTATGATACACTGCACATTGCTGCTAATTTTTCTTTTGCCTCCTGAATTTCAGCAAGGGTACTTCTCGCACTAACAAGTTTCATACGCCAACCAGTAAAGTAATATAACTCCTCTTGTAACTTCTCTGTTAAGTTTACCTTTGTAATACCTCTCAAACCAGTAGTAGATGAATTAAAACATTTATCTATTAACTCGACAGTATTTAAAACCTTTCTGCTGGCCCTTTTTCTTCTAGGGTAAACCTGAACACCACTAGTTATAGCGTTCCCAGCTAAATGGACTATTTCGCTAAAAACGTCAAAATTATCATCTGTACAATCTAGTAAATTTTCATAAGAATCACTTTTAATACTATTACAGCGACTACACGCAAGGAATAAATTATCCCAATCATATTTTATGGCAGCAATACCTCGATGAGGTATAAAATGCTCGATCTCTGGATCCATAAGATTACCTTGCTCACACAAATAACACTTCCCATGAAATATGGTTTCCAAGGCATTTACCACAGTAACATGATTATAGACATTTCTTGCCAAGCATGCAGGCGCAGAGATATTTCTTTTGACATTAAACATCTTCTTCCCTTTCGCTATAATCTAAATGTTTACTTTTAGCGAGCATAACTGCAGCTTTCGCAGACTTATCTAAAAAGTCAATGTTTTTTTCCAATAAGTTAAGTACTTTATCAAATCTATCATCGAAGATATTTTTTTCAGTAAAACCTATCAACTCTTCGACCATAGAATTTAATCTATTTGAAGATACATCCTCTCCGAGCAATCCTTTTATAATAGATGTGTATGAGTAGAGTGATAAATCACCCATCTGATCCAATGTTGAAAGATTGAATACAACTGCATCAGAAACTGACTGAATTACAAAAGGCGAATGGGTAGTAACAATAAATTGCATATTTGGGAAGGAGGATGAAAAAAAGCTGAATACTTTCTTTTGAAGTGTAACGTGAAGGTGAGCATCAATCTCATCGATTAATACAATCCCGTTCATATCATGTTTATTAATCTTGTCCAATTCAGCTTTAATTAATAAATCAGCGTATATAGAGAGAATTGATGAAAATCCAGAAGATAACTGGTCTAATCCAAATGGTTCTTTATTATCTTGTAAAAGATAGATTTTGAGCTTTTCCAAATCAAAATCCATTTTTAGACTATCATCTTCAAACAGCTCTTTTAAATCATTATTGATACTCTCTATAATATTAAAAACCCGCTGAGAGTCACTTTCATTTCCTGAACCCTTACTAACAAGCGCATAATTCCACAATGCAACAATATATCTTTCAAAATACATACCAGCATCTATTTTAGAATTGTTATCTTGAGCTTGTGAATATTCACTCAGCAACAAGTTTAAGCTACTAATCCTCCCGTCATTTTTTATATTAGCCTCACGAATAGCAGGGAACAACCTTATTATTGATTTCTTTTCCTTTACAGAAACCCTAAAATCAACCAATTCATTAAATATAATATTAAAATCATCAAAATCAGCTAATTGCTGTGTTAGAGATTCGACTGTGGATAAAAAATAGCTATAATTCCCTTCTCCACGATTACTATACTCCAGATTTTGCTTGTAATTTTCAAGCTCCTTTATAAGCTGGTCTTTAGTGAATGGATTATGAGAATCGACTGATTTTTCAATAAAATTAAATATCCTTTCAATCAGCTTTGTTTTCCCCGAACCATTGTTACCTGAGATTATTAGATTTTTACCTCCAAGTTTTAGCTCGTAAGGCCCTTCGTTTCTCTTAAAAAGAATATTTTCAATAAAATATCGCATTAGACATACCTTCCTTTGGATAGATGCTGGCAATAATATATTACTAGGTATGGATTTTCATCTTTTGGTAGATGTTTATGATTACGCGCGCTCGTATCCCCGCCACGCCTGCCCGCTTTGTGTAGTGGTTTTCATGCAGGTGCATGACAGGCCGGAAAGCGCGCCAGTTCTGGCGGCCCCGACCCATTGCGATCCTTTTTAGATCATGCGAATCCATGCACCATAGACATGCACTGCGTTCTCAAACCGCAGGGTGCCATATGAGAGGGAGTTTCCCATCGTGCGGAATCACTAATGCGTACTCTCATCCTGCCCTACTCCATATTCATTCAGCCTGATAACCAGATCGCTTGTCAGCTCCGACAGTCACGAAATCGCAACCTCCTTGTCGTCATCGCTACAATCTGAGCTGGCAACCAGCTGGGCCATAAGTTCTATCCGCTGCAGTGCAAGTGACTCCATGAACAAATCGTTCACAACTCCCTCCCAATATTACTGTTTATATACACAGAAAATCATGTAATTTTAAAGCTGAAATAGTTTTTTACTCAGCTAACTCTTTGATTAATAGATATGCCATTTCTCTGCGCTGTCAGTACCACTGACGCCATTTGTCATCCTCCTGTAGGCGCTGGTTCCGGTAGAACAGGCGCAGCCCGGCTCCAGATGGCAGGCTGCCGCCACGCAGAAGCAGATCCACTTCCGTTTCACTGGCGTCAAAGCCTCTGGACAGCAACTCCGCATCAAGCTGTAGCTACATTGCCAAATGGCGACAAAGTGGCGACAGCGGTTGGCATTGCCCCGTAATCACCGCTCCTAATAACCAATATAACTATTTGATTATATAGAAATTGTTATTTTCACTAACCCGATTGCATAAATGGGTTTTTTGTTGCCTGAAATTCCCGTACCTCTCATCTCTGCTTCTCTCCTGCAATCAAAACATATATGATTATACATATATAAACTATTACACCTGCAGGAACTCCCATGCTCCACCCGCTCCAGCTCTTCAAAACCCTCGCCGACGAAACGCGGCTCGCCATCGTCATGCTGCTCCGTGAAGCGGGAGAATTGTGCGTCTGCGATCTCTGCGCCGCGACCACAGAGTCGCAGCCGAAGGTCTCCCGCCACATGGCGCTGCTGCGCGAGTCCGGGCTGGTTATTGACCGTCGCGAGGGGAAATGGGTCTATTACCGCCTCTCTCCCACCATGCCTGCGTGGGCGGCAACCGTTATCGACTCCAGCTGGAACTGCCTGCGGGAAGAGACGCGCATGAAGCTGAAAAACAAACTTCCGGGTTCGTGCTAAGCAAAACACATTCACAAAAACAGATGTAACGGAGTAAAAAATGTTTCTGGCAGGGGCTATTTTTCTGTTTACGCTGGTACTGGTCATCTGGCAGCCCAAAGGGCTCAGTATCGGCTGGAGCGCCACCATCGGCGCCGTGCTGGCACTGGCCAGCGGCGTGATTCACATTAACGATATACCGGTCGTGTGGAATATCGTCTGGAACGCCACGGCAACCTTCATCGCCGTCATCATCATCAGCCTGCTGCTGGATGAGTCCGGCTTTTTCGAGTGGGCGGCGCTGCACGTTGCCCGCTGGGGAAAGGGTCGCGGGCGAATGCTGTTTACGTATATCGTGCTGCTGGGCGCAGCCGTGGCGGCGCTGTTTGCCAATGACGGTGCGGCGCTGATCCTGACCCCTATCGTCATCGCCATGCTGCTGGCGCTGGGGTTCAGCAAGCAGGCCACGCTGGCCTTCGTGATGGCAGCAGGTTTTATCGCCGATACCGCCAGCCTGCCGCTGATTGTGTCCAACCTGGTCAACATCGTGTCGGCAGACTTCTTCAAGCTGGGGTTCAGCGAATACGCCTCGGTGATGATCCCGGTGGATATCGCCGCGATCGCCGCAACGCTGGTGATGCTGCATCTCTTCTTCCGCAAGGAAATTCCCCCGGAATATGACCTGGCAAAACTCCGCGAGCCCGCGCGGGCCATTCACGATCTCCCAACGTTCAGAACGGGCTGGATCGTCCTGCTGCTTCTGCTTGTCGGTTTCTTCGTACTTGAACCTCTCGGTATTCCGGTCAGCGCCATTGCGACCGTCGGCGCGCTGATTTTATTCGCTGTCGCAAAGCGCGGACATGCGATAAACACCGGAAAAGTGCTGCGCGGCGCACCGTGGCAAATCGTTATCTTCTCGCTGGGGATGTACCTGGTGGTGTATGGCCTGCGCAATGCCGGGCTGACGGAATATCTCTCAGGCGTACTGGATAGTCTGGCCGGACACGGGCTGTGGGCTACCACGCTGGGTACCGGGTTCATCACCGCGTTCCTGTCATCCATAATGAATAATATGCCCACGGTGCTGATCGGCGCGCTCTCCATTGAGGGCAGTACGGCGACGGGATTGATCAAGGAAGCGATGATTTACGCTAACGTGATTGGCTGCGATCTGGGGCCGAAAATCACGCCTATCGGCAGCCTTGCCACCCTGCTCTGGCTCCACGTGCTGGCGCAGAAAAACATGACGATCGCCTGGGGCTACTATTTCCGGACAGGCATCATTATGACGCTGCCGGTCCTGTTTGTGACGCTCGCCGCGCTGGCGCTACGTCTCTCCTTCACCCTGTAATGAGCCACTGATATGAGCCACATCACTATCTACCACAACCCCGCCTGCGGCACCTCGCGCAACACGCTGGAGATGATCCGCAACAGCGGCACGGAGCCAGAGATTATCCTCTATCTGGAAACCCCACCGTCGCGCGATAAGCTAGCCACCCTGATTGCCGAGATGGGAATTCAGGTGCGGGATCTGCTGCGTAAAAACGTGGAGCCCTATGAGCAGCTCGGCCTTGCCGAAGATAACTTCACCGACGACCAGCTTATCGATTTTATGCTGCAACATCCGATTTTGATCAACCGCCCGATTGTGGTGACGCCCCTGGGCACTCGCCTGTGTCGCCCTTCAGAAGTCGTCCTCGACATCCTGCCGGACGCGCAGAAAGGGGCGTTTACAAAAGAGGATGGCGAAGCCATCGTGGACGCCAGCGGGAAACAGATCGTCCACAAGTAGATATACCCGGGGCAAGGGATACCTAACGGCCGCCCTCGCACGCTATCCGCCCGACCATCGCCCGGATCTCTTCGCGAGTTAACGGCGCGCGGTCGGTCACATAGTGCAGCGTCATTCCTTCAATAAACGCGTCCAGCGCGCGGGCGGTGACCGGGTCGAACCACTGCTCCAACGTATCCTGGCTCATCTTCATCCAGTCCTGCATCACCGTTTTCAGCGCCGCGCTGCAGTGCATGAAGGCGTAGAGCTGATACATCAGCGCCATGTTGTGCGGCGTCGTCACCTGCGAGCTGTGGATTAAGGAGGTGATAGCCTCGCACGCCATCTCAGGGCCGGTGACGCCAGCGAAGAAATCCCGGTACTGCTGCGACATCTGCCGGGTGAACCACGTGAAGGCCTCCTCCAGCAGCGGCTCCATGCCGTCGAAATAGTAGGTCATCGACCCCAGCGGTACGCCCGCGCAGCTGGCAATTTTACGGTGCGTGACGGCATGGATGCCGTGCTCGGCAATGGTGTCCAGGGTCGCCTGCAGAATTTTTTCCCGGCGGTGCGGATCGTTCGGTGGTCTGCTCATAAATTCCTCATCCGGTTTATGTACAAATGTACACAAACTTGCTAGTGTTGTCGCTATTGTTGTACTTCTGGTGCTATCCCAATGACGCAGACCTCTCCCCGCAAAGCCCTGCAGCTCCGCATGTGGGCGCTGTTTATGTTCTTCTTTATTCCAGGGCTGTTAATGGCCTCCTGGGCGACGCGTACGCCTGCGATCCGCGATATTTTGTCCGTCTCCACGGCAGAAATGGGCATAGTGCTCTTCGGCCTCTCGATAGGCTCGATGAGCGGCATTCTCTGCTCCGCGTGGCTGGTCAAGCGCTTCGGCACGCGGGCGGTGATCCGCACCACCATGTGCTGCGCGGTGTTCGGAATGGTGGTGCTGAGCGTCGCGCTCTGGTTTGCCTCGCCTATCCTGTTTGCGCTGGGGCTGACGGTATTTGGCGGCAGCTTCGGCTCGGCGGAAGTAGCAATTAACGTCGAAGGGGCCGCCGTCGAGCAGGAGATGAACAAAACCGTGCTGCCGATGATGCACGGTTTTTACAGCCTCGGCACGCTGGCGGGGGCTGGCGTAGGGATGGCGCTAACGGCGCTGGGCATTGCGGCCAACCTGCATATTTTGCTGGCAGCGCTGGTGTGTATTATCCCGATCCTGACCGGTATCCGATTGATCCCTGACGGCACGGGTAAAAACTCCGCTAACGAACACAAATCGGCTGAAAAAGGGCTGCCGTTCTACCGCGATATGCAGCTAATGCTGATTGGCGTGGTGGTGCTGGCGATGGCCTTTGCCGAAGGCTCTGCCAACGACTGGCTGCCGCTGCTGATGGTGGACGGACACGGCTTTAGCCCAACCTCCGGCTCGCTGATTTACGCCGGGTTTACCCTGGGCATGACCGTCGGGCGCTTTACCGGCGGCTGGTTTATTGACCGCTATAGCCGCGTGGCCGTTGTGCGCGCCAGTGCTCTGCTCGGCGGGTTAGGTATCGCGATGATCATCTTTGTGGACGTGGACTGGATTGCCGGCGTTTCGGTGATCCTGTGGGGATTGGGCGCGTCGCTTGGCTTCCCGCTGACCATTTCCGCCGCCAGCGATACCGGCCCGGATGCGCCAACGCGCGTCAGCGTGGTGGCAACCACCGGCTATCTCGCCTTCCTGGTAGGGCCACCGCTACTCGGTTTCCTGGGCGAGCACTACGGGTTGCGCAGCGCCATGCTGGTGGTATTAGGATTAGTGCTTATCGCAGCGCTGGTGGCGCGGGCGGTGGCAAAGCCGGAAGCAGAACACACGACACTGGAGAAGGGATATGAGCGTTAAACTGATTGCAGTCGACATGGATGGTACCTTTCTTAGCGATGCTAAGACCTACAATCGCGAACGTTTTCTGGCGCAGTATGCGCGCATGAAGGAGCAAGGCATTCGCTTCGTCGTCGCCAGTGGCAACCAGTATTACCAGCTGATCTCTTTCTTCCCGGAGATCGCGCATGAGATCGCCTTCGTGGCCGAAAACGGCGGCTGGGTGGTTGATGCCGGGGAAGACGTGTTCAACGGTGAGCTGACGAAAGCACATTTCGACGCCGTCGCGGCGGTGTTACTCGACGTGCCGGGCATTGAGATTATTGCCTGCGGGAAAGGCAGCGCCTATACGCTTAACGCCTATGACGATGCGTTCATTGATATTGCGTCAAAATACTATCACCGCCTCGAACGGGTGAATGACTTCAACAACCTGAGCGATATTTTCTTCAAATTCGGGCTTAACGTCTCTGACGACGAAATCCCACTGATTCAGCCCATGCTGCATGAAAAGCTGGGCGATATCATGGTGCCCGTCACCACCGGGCACGGCAGTATCGACCTGATTATCCCCGGCGTGCATAAGGCTAACGGCCTGCGGATCCTGCAGCAGCGCTGGGGGATTGAGGACGATGAGGTGGTGGCCTTTGGCGACAGCGGGAACGACGTGGAAATGCTGCGTCAGTCAGGATTCAGCTTCGCGATGGCCAATGCCAGACCGCATATTAAAGCCATTGCCCGCTTTGAAGCGCCGCATAACAACGAAGAAGGCGTTTTAAACGTGATTGAGAAGGCATTGAACGGGGACGCGCCGTTTCATTGATCGCGTGCGGCCTGGTGCCCTCACCCTGGCCCTCTCCCACGGGGAGAGGGAATAATCAGGTTAAGGCTGCAGTGCGCTTCCGACGCGTTTGTCTTTCAGGAACACCACCATTAATCCTACCCACAGCACGCCGTTGGCAAGGTTAAACAGGCTGAACAGCCCGTTGCCGCCAAACGCGTAGGCGTGTTTGCTCACCTCGATGCCGACGGTAAAAATCAGCATCTGCAGCATGCCCATTGCCGCCGACACCGTGCCTTTACTCATCTCGCTGGCAAACAGCGTCAGGCGCACCAGCCCGGCGTTCGCCACGCCGATACCGAAGGCATAGATGCTCAGCCCTGCGGTCATCCACAGGTAGGCGTGGGATGACGCCACGGTCGCAGCCGCAGCAAGGATCAGCCCCGCCGCAATCGGCCAGCCGCCCATGATAATCAGCGAACGTACGGTGCGCCGTGCCGTCAGGCGAGCCAGCACCAGGTTACCGATAATCAGCGCGCCAAAGATCGGCACCTGCAGCAGGCCGTATTCGTAGCTGCTGAGCTTTTCACCGCTGATGATAATGACCGGGGACTGGGCAATCCACGCCAGCAGCGGCAGGCTCACAAAGCCGGTTGCCAGCGCCCCCGCCACAAAGCGAACGTTTTTCAGGACGTCTTTGTAATCGCGTCCCAGCTCCTTCAGCGACAGCTTTTCACCCAGGCGGGTAGCGGTTTCCGGCATCGCGCGATGCAGGCCAAAGAAGGAGATGGCGGCGAGAACCGCGAAGAGAATAAACATCCCCTCCCACGGCGCGACGTGCACCCAGGCCGCCCCCACCAGCGGCCCTAACAGCGGCGCAATCAGCGCCACGTTCGCCATCAGCGCGGTAATTTTGATGCACACCGCCTCCTCAAACGACTCCTGGATGGCGGCATAGCCGACGGCGCCGATAAAGCACAGGCTGACCCCCTGCAGGAAACGCAGCAGCGTGAACTGTTCAATATTTTGCGCCAGCAGCGTGGCAAGACAGGTCACGATAAACCACACCACGCCCGTCAGCATCACCGGACGACGGCCAATACGGTCCGACAGCGGCCCGAGCAGCCACTGCAAAAACATGCCGCCAGCCAGATAGGCGGTCATGGAGGTTGGCACCCACTCAATACCGGCGTTGTACTGTTCCACCACGGCCAGCATGCCGGGCTGGATCATGTCGTTGCCGATATAGGTAGAAAACTCGTAGAGCACCAGACACAGGGGAAACAGTAACGCCTGACGACCCAGACGATGACCGGAAGAAGAACGGTTTATCATGCAATCTCTTTATGATGAAAAAATCGCGATGAGTGTAATGAATTGCCGCACGCTGAGATAGCACATTATCGAGATAAAACAGAAATAAAGCACATCGTGTTGTTGTTTAAGGTTTCCTTAAGTTGACGCTTATATGATAGCGATATTTCACGTCACCGACCCAAATTATGGCACTTAACTCCAGCCGTTCAGAATTGTCTAAGTTACAGACCAATAAGACAAAACGCCTTTACCGTTTGCCGCCCCGCTTTTATGGTTATCAGCTTTTCGTGCTGATAGCCCTTGCCGTGGTGTTTACCTGGCTATCTCGCGATGAAGCGCTGGATAGATGGATCACAGGGTTTTGGTACGACGCGGCGACACAGAGCTTCCCGCTGCAGAAAAATCATCTGTTGGATCTGCTGAACCACCGGCTGGCGAAGTATATCGCCATCGCGCTGGGTGCCGCGGCGCTGTTTTATGGTGCTTACAAGCGCAACGCACGGCTGGTAACAGCCGCGCTGCTGATGGGGCTTGGCGCACTGGTGGTGGGCCTGCTTAAAAGTATGAGCCACCACAGCTGCCCGTGGGATCTGGTGGAATACGGCGGTAAGGCAGTCTCTTATCCCCTGTTCAGTTCCCCCCCGGCGGAAAGCGGCCCCGGACGCTGTTTCCCCGGCGGCCATGCCTCCAGCGGTTTCATGGTGATGGGGCTGTTTTTCGCCTTCTGGCGCGAGCGTCCTCGCCTGGCCTGGTTCTTTGTGGCGCTGGGCGCGACGCTGGGCCTGGCAATGGGGTATGGCCAGGTGATGCGCGGCGCACATTTCTTCTCTCACAACCTGTGGGCCGGGTGGTGGGTTTGGTTTTCCCAGGTGGTGGTCTACGGACTTGTTTCCACCCGGTTTGCTAAAGAGTAACGACATTATGTTAGAGCAACTGAACTACGAGCTGTTTTATCTGATCAACGCCACCCCGGCGTCTCCCGAGTGGATGCTTGATTTCGCCACGTTTCTGGCGAAAGACCTGATCAGCATCGTTCCCGTGCTGGCCGTTGTCCTGTGGCTGTGGGGCCCCCGTGACCAGGTGACGGCGCAGCGCCATCTGGTGATAAAAATGGCGATGGCTCTCGGGGTTAGCGTGTTAGCCAGCTACATCCTCGGACACGCTTTCCCGCACGATCGTCCCTTCGTCGATCGTGTCGGCTATACCTTCCTGCACCATGCGCCGGATGACTCCTTCCCGAGCGATCACGGCACGGTGATTTTTACCTTTGCCCTGGCATTCTTCTTCTGGCATCGCCTGTGGTCCGGCGCGGTGCTCATGGTGGTGGCGGCCGCTATCGCCTGGTCCCGCGTCTATCTCGGCGTCCACTGGCCGTTGGATATGGTAGGCGGCTTCCTGGTGGGGCTGATGGGCTGCGTCAGCGCGTCAATCCTCTGGAGCCTCTTCGGCCCGGCGCTCTATCGCGGTTTATCTCGGGTTTATCGCGTGCTGTTTGCCCTCCCGATCCGCAAGGGTTGGATACGTGACTAACCCCGGTCTGACAGGTTACACTTGAGCCCCCGCCCTGCGGGGGCTCACTTTTTTACCCCGAGGAACTATGGAAACACGTCGCGATGACCGCATTGCTCAGCTGCTCCAGGCGCTGAAGCGCAGTGATAAGCTGCATCTGAAAGAGGCTGCCACTCTGCTCGGCGTCTCCGAGATGACCATTCGTCGTGACCTGAACAGCGAGAGCGCCCCCGTGGTGCTGCTGGGCGGCTATATCGTGCTGGAGCCGCGCAGCGCCAGCCATTACCTGATTAGCGATCAAAAGACGCGTCTGGTTGAAGAAAAACGCAAAGCCGCGCGGCTTGCGGCCTCGCTGGTGCAGCCGCATCAGACGCTGTTTTTTGACTGCGGAACGACTACGCCGTGGATCATCGAAGCCATCGACAGCAGCATTCCCTTTACCGCCGTCTGTTACTCGTTAAACACCTTCCTGGCGCTGCAGGAAAAGCCCGAGTGCCGGGTGATCCTCTGCGGTGGAGAGTTCCACGCCAGCAACGCCATTTTCAAGCCGCTGGATCTCCAGGACACGCTGAGCAACCTATGCCCGGATATCGCCTTTTACTCTGCGGCAGGCGTGAGCGTCCGTCAGGGGGCAACCTGCTTTAACCTGGAAGAGCTGCCGGTGAAGCACTGGGCATTAAATGCGGCGCAGTACCACGTGCTGGTTGTCGATCGCAGCAAGTTTGGCAAGGTGCGTTCGGCAAGAATGGGTGAACTGGCGCAGTTTGACGCCATCGTGAGCGATTGCCGGCCGGATGACGAGTATGTGGCCTATGCGAAGGCGCAGCAGGTGAAGTTGATGTATTGAGAGGGGTGCGGCCTGATGCCCTCACCCCGGCCCTCTCCCACAGGGAGAGGGAGAAAACCCATAAGGTTTAGCTAAACCAGCTGCCAAACCATCCGTGTAATTTCATCATCACGAAATCCCACATCCGGCTGAAGAAGCCGCCCTCTTCTACCGCTTCCATCACGATCAGCGGGCGCTGTTCAATCGATTTGCCGTTCAGCTGGAAATCAATCGTCCCGACGACCTGGCCTTTTTTCAGCGGCGCGGTCAGCTGTGGATCGGTCAGGGTATAGCTGGCCTTCAGGTTTTTCAGCTGGCCGCGCGGAATAGTCACTGAACCCGCCTCGCCGGCCCCCAGATTCACCTCGCTCTTGTCACCAAACCAGACGCGCTGGCTGATGAACGTGGCATCGGGCTTAATCGGCGTCACGGTTTCAAAGAAGCGGAAGCCCCAGGTCAGCAGCTTTTCTGATTCGTTAAAGCGAATGCGGTCCGTTTTGGTGCCCAGCACGACCGAGATCAGGCGCATGTCGCCCTGGGTCGCGGAAGCCACCAGGTTGTAGCCCGCCCCTGCCGTTGTGCCGGTCTTCATGCCGTCCACGTTGACGTTGCTGCTCCACAGCAGACGGTTGCGGTTAGGCTGGCGGATCTTGTTGAAGGTAAACTCTTTCTCTTTATGGATGGCGTATTCATCCGGCACGTCGTGGATCAGCGCCTTCCCCAGCAGCGCCATATCGCGCGCGGTGCTGAACTGGCCCGGCGCATCCAGGCCATGAACCGTTTTGAAGGTGGTGTTGGTTAAGCCCAGCTTCTGCGCGTAGCCATTCATAAGCCCAATGAATGAATCCTGGCTACCCGCCACATAATCCGCCAGCGCAATACAGGCATCGTTACCCGACTGAATGATCACCCCTTTATTCAGATCGGAAACGGAAACCTGATCGCCAGGCTTGAGAAACATCACGGAAGAACCGCGCAGCGCCGGGTTGCCGGTCGCCCAGGCGTCCTTCCCGATGGTGACCATATCATCGAGCTTAATCTTGCCCGCTTTTAACGCCTGCCCGACCACGTAGCTGGTCATGATTTTTGTCAGGCTGGCCGGGTCAAGCTGCTCGTCGGCGTTGCCTTCTGCCAGCACTTTCCCGCTGGCGTAATCCATCAGGATCCAGGCGCGCGCATCCACCGGCGGCGCTTCGGGCGCAGCCTGCTCGGCCGCATAGAGAGTTGGTGCAAACAGGAAAAGGAGCGCAGAGCCTGCCGCCAGGCCGCGCAGAGAAGTCATTTTTCGCGTCATAAATGCCACCCGAGTGTCCATTCAAAAAATTACGTCACATCACCGTGTCGCAAGAAGCGATGAGTAATAGCGCACTAAAACTTTTAAAGAAACCTAAACCAGGTAAAGTTTTTAAAGTTTATGCAATAACGTCCCGATACGCTTTGATTCATGCGATTTATTTGTCTCCTGTTGCGTAATTGTTAGGTTTATCTCAACATGGCGAATCGCTGACTCGGATTCACATCTCATCGGGAGTAAATATGATTACGCTGTGGGGCAGGAACAACTCAACCAACGTGAAGAAGGTGCTCTGGACGCTGGAAGAGCTGGATTTACCGTTTAAGCAGGTGATGGCAGGCCTGGAGTTTGGCGTGAACAAAGAGGCCGACTATCTGGCCATGAACCCAAATGGCCTGGTGCCGCTGCTGCGCGATGAAGAAACTGACGCGACGCTGTGGGAGTCCAACACGATTGTGCGTTACCTCGCCGCCCAGTACGGACAGAACCGCCTGTGGGTGGACAGCCCGGCACGGCGCGCGCAGGGTGAAAAGTGGATGGACTGGGCGAACCAGACGCTCTCTCCGACTCACCGCGTGATCCTGATGGGGCTTATCCGGACGCCTGAAGCCGAGCGAGATTATCCCGCCATTCATGCCGCACAGGACGCCTGCGAAACTCTGTTTGCGATGATGGACGACGAGCTGGCGAAGCACGCATGGTTCTCCGGCGACGCCTTCGGCGTGGGCGATATCGCCGTTGCGCCTTTCATCTGGAATCTGACCAATATGGGGCTGAAATGGACGCCGCGCCCTCATCTCGAGCGCTGGCTCCAGCAGCTGAGCGATCGCCCGGCGTACCGCAAGGTCGTGATGATCCCGGTTACCTGATCACCCGTCGGACGGGCTAACCTTCAACAGTTGCCCGTCCGATTCGTCGGTCAGCACATAGAGATAACCATCCGGCCCGACCCGCACGTCGCGGATGCGCCGATCGTTATCGCCCAGAATGCGCCCGTCCTCCGTCACCTTGTTGCCGTCCACGCTCATGACGATAACGTCCTTTTCCTTCAACGCGCCGACGAACAGCTTATTTTTCCACTGCGGGAAGACGTCGCTGTTATAAAACGCCATACCGCTCACGGCAGGTGAAACCTTCCAGACAAACAGCGGCTTTTCGGTTCCTTCAACGTGCTCACCTTTGGCTTCCGGGATCTTCAGGCCGCTGTAGTTAATGCCGTGGGTCGCCAGCGGCCAGCCGTAATTCTTCCCTTTTTCTGGGATGTTGATTTCATCCCCGCCGCGCGGGCCGTGCTCGTTAAGCCACAGCGCGTCGCTCCAGGGGTTCATCGCCATCCCCTGAGGGTTACGAATGCCGTAGGACCAGATTTCAGGACGCGCGCCGGAGGTGTTCACAAAGGGGTTATCCGAAGGCACTTTTCCATCCTCGGTCAGACGCACCACCTTGCCCTGTAGCTTGTCCAAATCCTGCGCCGTCGGGCGCTGGTTATTCTCCCCGAGGCCGATAAACAGGTAGCCTTTACCGTCAAACACTAACCGACCGCCAAAGTGGTTCCCCGTGGAGAGCTTCGGCGTCTGGCGTAACACCACCCGGAAGGCTTCAATCCGCGAGAGATCGTCGCTTAAGCGGCCATAGCCCACCGCCGTTCCCGCTTTGCCGTCATCCCCCTCTTCGGCATAGCTGAGCCATATTCGTCGAGATTTTGCGAAGTCCGGTGCCAGCACCACGTCGAGCAGCCCGCCCTGTCCGTTTGCCCAGACGCTGGGCACGCCGACGATCGGATCGGAAAGCCCTTTCCCCGCCTGCCAGTGTTTTAGCTGCCCGCCCCGAAGCGTCACGAGCAGCCCTTTGTTATCCGGCAGAAATGCCAGTGACCAGGGATGATCGAGCCGGTTCTGCAACACCTCTACGTTCACCGCGCCCGGCGCGGCAAGAAGATAAGCGGGAAATAACAACGCGGGCAGGAAAATCAGGGAGGATCGATGCATAACGCGCTCCTTTTTCGGCATATGGCTTAAAGGTTAGCCACAACCCCCGGTCGCGTTACTACTTTTACAAAAGCTTAATCAGAAGGGGGAGTTACCTCCCCCGGATCTAATGCTCTTCAAGCTGAGCGTGCTTGTTGAGACACATGATGCAAAGAGAGAGCGTCGTCAGGCAGTTCTCAAGCTTTTCTGCGTCCACGGCAATAAAATTGGGGCAATCATGACGCCCATTCATCAGGCATACCCCTGCGATGGAAAGCATTTCGGCGGCACGACGCAGCGCGATTAGCTCGCTTTCTGCGTATTCCGCTTTCAGAACGGGTGCTTTTTCACGCATAAAATTGCAAAGTTCAAAGAAGTTATCACGCAGATGTTCGCTTTCGCCGACTGACATATACCCTTTGGCCTTCCTCAACTGGAGATAAGCAGCAAGGTCGAGTCGGGCGTTGATCAGCTTGTAAAGCAGATCGCGTTTCAGTCTGTCAACGGACATGCTTTTTCCTCCTCTGTCAGCCATGTTGCACATTCAGAATAAGGTTAATTTTTGTACAATTGTCTGCTTGAGATCAATAAATCATAACTGATTAACATCATTTACAATGTTACAACCTCAGAGGGCGTCATCTGCCCTGCAAAGAGTGTATAAATCCCCCGCAATACGCTGTAAAATCCCGCCCTGATAACTCCATAATTGATGAATTTTTAACCTATGAGCAATGTTACGCACCAGCCGAAAATCGGCTTCGTCTCCCTCGGCTGCCCGAAAAACCTGGTGGATTCCGAACGCATCCTGACCGAACTTCGTACCGAAGGCTATGACGTGGTGCCAAGCTACGACAACGCCGATATGGTGATCGTTAACACCTGCGGGTTCATCGACAGCGCGGTTCAGGAATCTCTGGAAGCCATCGGCGAAGCCCTGACTGAAAACGGCAAGGTTATTGTGACCGGCTGCCTGGGCGCAAAAGTGGATCAGATCCGCGAAGTGCATCCGAAGGTGCTGGAGATCACCGGCCCGCACAGCTACGAGCAGGTGCTGGAACATGTTCATCACTACGTGCCAAAACCAAAGCACAACCCGTTCCTGAGCCTGGTGCCGGAACAGGGCGTGAAGCTGACGCCGCGCCACTATGCTTACTTAAAAATTTCCGAAGGCTGCAACCACCGCTGCACCTTCTGCATTATCCCGTCCATGCGTGGCGATCTGGTGAGCCGCCCTATCGGCGAAGTGCTGGCAGAAGCCAAACGTCTGGCCGACGCGGGCGTGAAGGAGCTGCTGGTCATCTCTCAGGACACCTCAGCCTACGGCGTGGACGTCAAACACCGCTCCGGCTTCCACAACGGCGAGCCGGTGAAGACCAGCATGGTGGGCCTGTGCGAGCAGCTGTCCAAGCTCGGTATCTGGACGCGTCTGCACTACGTCTACCCGTACCCGCACGTTGACGACGTGATCCCGCTGATGGCGGAAGGCAAAATTCTGCCGTACCTGGATATCCCGCTGCAGCACGCCAGCCCGCGCATTCTCAAGCTGATGAAGCGCCCTGGCTCCGTTGACCGCCAGCTGGCGCGCATCAAGCAGTGGCGCGAAATCTGCCCGGAACTGACCCTGCGCTCCACCTTCATCGTCGGCTTCCCGGGTGAAACCGAAGAAGACTTCCAGATGCTGCTCGACTTCCTGAAGGAAGCGCGTCTGGACCGCGTGGGCTGCTTCAAGTACAGCCCGGTAGAAGGCGCAACCGCCAACGAGCTGGCGGATCAGGTACCGGAAGAGGTGAAAGAAGAGCGCTGGAACCGCTTCATGCAGCTGCAGCAGCAGATCTCTGCCGAGCGTCTGCAGGAAAAAGTGGGCCGCGAAATTCTGGTCATCATCGATGAAGTGGACGAAGAAGGCGCGATTGGCCGCAGCATGGCGGATGCCCCTGAAATCGACGGCGCGGTGTACCTGAACGGCGAAACCAACGTTAAGCCGGGTGATATTATTCGCGTGAAGGTTGAAAACGCGGACGAGTATGACCTGTGGGGTAGCCGGGTTTAATTACATTCCCCTCACCCCGACCCTCTCCCCAAAGGGGCGAGGGGGAAAACCGCACCTAGCAGTCCCCTCTCCCCTGCGGGGAGAGAGTTAGGGTGAGGGGCAATAAACCTACCCCTTAATCCTCGGATCCAGCGCGTCGCGCAGCCCATCTCCCAGCAGGTTAAAAGCCAGCACGGTCAGAAAAATCGCCAGGCTCGGGAAGATCGCCACGTGCGGTGCAATCACCATATCCGCTCTCGCCTCGTTCAGCATCGCGCCCCACTCCGGCGTCGGTGGCTGCGCGCCTAGCCCCAGAAACGACAGGCTGGCCGCCGAGATAATCGATACGCCGATGCGCATGGTGAAATAGACCACGATGGACGACACCGTACCCGGCAGAATGTGGCTGAACAGGATCGTGGTATCGCTGGCCCCCATACTGCGGGCGGATTCGATAAAGGTCTGCTGCTTCAGCACCAGCGTGTTGCCGCGCACCAGACGGGCGAAGGCAGGTATCGAAAAGACCGCAACCGCAATGATGACGTTCGCCATCCCGCTGCCCATGATCGCCACCACCGCAATCGCCAGCAGGATGCCGGGGAAGGCAAACAGCACGTCGCAGATACGCATGATGATGCGGTCCCACCAGCCTTCGTAATACCCGGCTACCAGCCCCAGCACCGTGCCGATCGCCGCGCCGATTAATACCGCAAATACCCCTGCGGCCAGGGATATCTGTGCGCCCACCAGCACGCGGCTGAAAATATCGCGTCCGAGCGAATCCACGCCAAACCAGTGCATCATCGACGGACCGTCGTTCAGACGATCGTAATCAAAGTAGTTTTCGGCATCAAACGGTGCCACCCACGGCGCAATAATGGCCACCACGATCAGCAGCAGCACAAACAGCCCCGCCGTCATGGCGACAGGCTGGCGACGGAAACGCCGCCAGAATTCAGACCACGGCGTGCGGATATGGTCCGGCTTGAGCCCCGGCATAGCGCTTAACACCGCCTGACGACGCCAGTTCAACAATCGCATCTTACTTGTACCTGATGGCCGGGTTAATGGCGGCGTAGAGCACGTCCACCACTAAGTTGATAAGAATAAACTCCAGCGAGAAGAGCAGGACTTCTGCCTGTATCACCGGGTAATCGCGCATGTCGACCGAATCGACCAGCAGGCGCCCCAGCCCCGGCCAGTTGAAGACCTTCTCCACCACGATAGAGCCGCCCAGCAGGAAGCCAAACTGCAGCCCCATCATCGTCACCACCGGGATCATCGCGTTGCGAAAACCGTGCTTGAGGATGACCCACTTCTCGCTCACCCCTTTCGCCCGCGCGGTGCGGATGTAGTCTTCGCTCAGCACGTCAACAAACGAAGCGCGGGTAAAGCGGGCCATTACCGCGGCAACGGCCGCGCCCAGCGTCATGGAGGGGAGAATATAGTGCTTCCAGGTGTCGGCGCCCACGGTCGGCAGCCAGCCCAGCTCGACGGAGAAGATCTGCATCAGCAGCATGCCCAGCGCAAACGCCGGGAAGGAGATGCCGGTCACCGCCAGCGCCATGCCCAGCTTATCCGGCCAGCGGTTGCGCCAGATAGCCGCGACAATCCCCGCCCCCAGCCCAAACACCACCGCCCAGCTCATGCTGGCGAGGGTGAGCCAGAAGGTGGGCATAAAGCGGCTGGCGATCTCTTCCGATACCGGGCGACGCGACACCATCGAGGTGCCAAAATCGCCCTGCAGCACGTTGCCCATATAGTGCAGAAACTGCTTATACAGCGGCTGGTCGAGACCCAGCTGCTTGCGCACTAGGTCGATAACGGTCGCATCAGCCTCCGGCCCCGCCACCAGACGCGCCGGATCGCCCGGCAGCATATGAACGAACAAAAACACCAGCACCGCCACGATCAGCAGCGTCGGGATCAGCCCCAGCAGGCGTTTACAAACATAATTCAGCATGAGTTTATTTTAGATCCGCGTCTTCAAAGCTAAAGCCCGTGTCCGGCATGATGTAGAACCCGGTCAGCGCTTTGTTATGGGCAGACACCAGCTTTTCGACCACCAGCGGCACCCACGGCGACTCTTTCCAGATGGTGTCCTGCGCCTCTTTATACAGGCGCGCTTTCTCTTCCGGTTTGGTCGTTTTCAGCGCGTCGGCCAGGTCTTTGTCCACCTGCGGATTGCTGTAGAACGCGGTATTGAAAAGCGTTGGCGGCCAGTTCTGCGAGGCAAACAGCGGGGAAAGCGCCCAGTCCGCTTCGCCGGTAGAGGCCGTCCAGCCGGTGTAGAACATCCGCACGCCGCTCTCTTTCTGCCCTTTGCCCTCCACTTCCGCCGCACGCTGTCCGGCATCCATTGCGGTGACCTGCGCCTTAATCCCCACCTGCGCCAGCTGCTGCTGGGTGAACTGCAGCACCTTCTGGGCGGTACTGTGATTATGGGACGACCACAGCGTGGTGCTAAATCCATTCGGGAAACCGGCTTCCTTCAGCAGCTCGCGCGCTTTAGCGGGATCGTACGGCCATGGCTCATAGCGTTGCGCGTATTCAATGGCCGGCGGCAGCACGCCCGTTGCCGGGGTGGCATAGCCCGCAAAGGCCACCTTCACCAGCGCCTGGCGGTTAATAGCGTAATTGATGGCTTCACGCACCTTCGGGTTATCGAACGGTTTTTGCGTGACGTTCATGCTGATGTAGCGCTGCATGATTGACGGGCTGGCAACCAGCTCCAGCTTGCTGTTTTTAGCAAGCAGCGCCGCCTGTTCGTACGGGATCGGGAAGGCAAACTGCGCTTCACCGGTTTGCAGCATCGCCGCGCGGGTGTTGTTGTCCACCACCGGACGCCAGGTGATGGTGTCCAGCTTCGGTAATCCCTGCTGCCAGTATCCGGCGAATTTCTTCACCTTCACAAAATCGGTCTGATTCCAGGTGAGCAGTTCGTAAGGGCCGGTGCCGACCGGGTGGAAGCCAATCTCCTTGCCGTATTTCTTCAGCGCCGCTGGCGAAATCATTGCCGTTGCCGGATGCGCAAGGATATTGATAAACGCAGAGAACGGCTCTTTCAGGGTAATTTTCACCGTCACCGGGTCAACCGCCTCGGTGCTGGCGATGTTTTTGTACAGGTTATAGCGCTTGAGGCTGTTTTCCGGGTTGCTGGCGCGGTCGAGGTTCACCTTCACCGCGTCCGCGTTGAAATCCGTGCCGTCCTGGAACTTCACGCCGGAGCGCAGCTTGATGGTATACACCAGCCCGTCATCCGAAACGGTATAGCTCTCCGCCAGCACGTTTTTCAGCTTCATCTCTTTATCCAGGCCAAACAGCCCTTGGTAGAACGATTTCGCCACCGCCTGCGACAGCGTGTCGTTAGCGTCATACGGATCGAGCGTTGTGAAATTGGAGCCAACCGCCACCACCACATCTTTGGCAGCGAACGCGGGGGATGCGGCCAGGGCTGCCGTCACGCTCGCGGCTAACAGCCATGTCCGAGCAACAAATTTAACCATTGTGTTCTCCTGCCTGTTGTACGTTATAACCGCGAGAATGCATTGTCCTGACGCGGCGGTGCGACAAAATGTCCGGGGCCGACTTCGCGCAGCGTAACCCGCTCCACGCTTTCGCCCCTTTTTCGAATATTGCTCGGCATTTCGTCCTGCAGCAGCACGCGCTGGGCGTGGCGATGCGCAGGATCGGCAACCGGTACGGCGGCCATCAGCTTGCGGGTATAGGGATGCTGCGGATTTTCAAAAACCGCGCGGCGCGGGCCAATTTCAACGATTTGCCCCATGTACATCACCGCCACCCGATGGCTGATACGCTCAACCACCGCCATATCGTGCGAGATAAAGAGAAACGCGATCCCCATATCCCGCTGCAAATCGAGCATTAAGTTGATGATTTGCGCGCGGATAGAGACGTCCAGCGCCGAGACGGACTCATCCGCAATCACCACCTTCGGGTTCAGCGCCAGCGCCCGCGCAATGCAAATACGCTGCCGCTGACCGCCGGAAAATTCGTGCGGATAGCGCCAGGCGTGTTCGGGCTTCAGCCCCACCCGCTCCAGCAGCCAGGCCACACGACGCTGCGCCGCTTCGCCGTCAAGCAGGTTATGCACCCGAAGCGGCTCCATGATCGAGTACCCTATCGTATGGCGCGGATCGAGAGAGGCATACGGGTCCTGAAATATGAACTGAATGTCCCGGCGTATCGCCTGCAGCCGGCTGTCCGGCAGGGTATCGATACGCTCCCCGTTGAAGGTAATACTCCCTTCCTGCGATTCCACCAGCCTGAGCAGCGCCCGCCCGGTGGTGGATTTACCGCAGCCGGACTCCCCCACCAGCGCCAGCGTTTCGCCTGGCCACAGGTCAAAGCTGACGTTTTCAACCGCATGCACTTCGCGCTTCACGCGGTTCAGTATTCCGCCGCGCAGGGGAAAACGGGTGACCAGATCGCGCACTTCAAGGATCGGTTTGCCCGGCACCACCGTATCCTGTTCGACTTCCTGTTGTTCTGCCAGCTCCTGGGTGTTGAGCGGAAAACAGCGCGGTAAATCGCTGCCGTTCATCGCCCCAAGACGCGGCACCGCCGCCAGCAGCGCTTTGGTGTAAGGATGAACAGGCGCATGAAAGATCTGCTCAACCGTGCCCGTCTCCACGGCGTGCCCCTGGTGCATCACCAGTACGCGGTCAGCGATATCCGCCACCACGCCCATATCGTGGGTGATAAAAATCACCCCCATGTCCATCTCCTGCTGCAGCACTTTGATCAGCTGCAGGATCTGCGCCTGAATGGTGACGTCCAGCGCCGTCGTCGGCTCGTCGGCGATCAGCACCGCCGGGCGGCACGACAGCGCCATGGCGATCATCACCCGCTGGCGCATTCCGCCGGAAAGCTGGTGCGGGTAGCGCGCTAAAATGGCCTGCGCCTCCGGAATACGTACCAGCTCAAGCATCCGTTTGGCCTCAAGGAGCGCTTCATCGCCGCTCAGCCCCTGATGCAGCCGAATGGACTCGGCAATTTGTTCCCCCACCGGAAAGACCGGGTTCAGGGAGGTCATCGGCTCCTGGAAGATCATGGCGATATCCGCCCCGCGCACGCCCTGCATCTGCGAGGCGCTCAGTTCGTTTAAATCGATGACCTGTCGGTTACGGCGGCGCAGCAGCATTTGTTCGCTGGTCACCTGCCCGCCCGTCTGTTCAAGCAGGCGCATCAATGCCAGCGCGGTAACGGATTTACCTGAACCGGACTCCCCCACGATCGCCAGCGTTTCGCCGCGGTTAAGCGAAAACGATAAATTCTGTACTGCAGGGATGAACTGCCGCTCTTCCTGAAAGGCAATATTCAGCTGATGAACCGCCAGTACTTCCCGGCTGTCCAGCTCTTCACTGTGCGGCACGCGTTGCCCCCTTATTCACGATAAATCCCCGTACTGGGCTCGTCACCCGCATAGCCCCAGGCGCGGTACATCCCTTCGCTGTTGAACGGCAACGCCACGTTGCCCTCACGATCCACCGCAATAAGCCCGCCGACGCCGCCCAGCGCGGGCAATTTTTCCATCACCACGCGCTCGCAGGCTTCGCTCAGGCTTAGTCCGCCGTAGTCCATCAGCGCGGTGATGTCGTATGCCGCAAGTGCACGAATAAAGACTTCGCCGGTTCCGGTACAGGACACGGCGGCCGTGGCGTTATTGGCATAGCATCCTGCCCCCGGCAGCGGGCTGTCGCCTACCCGCCCCGGCAGCTTGTTGGTCATCCCGCCGGTCGAGGTTGCGGCAGCAAGATTGCCTGCTTTATCGAGCGCAACCGCGCCAACGGTGCCCATTTTGGTGCGCTCATCCAGCGGCGCGGCGTGGTCAAGCTGCGTCTTTCCTGCCGTGCGGGCGTTCAGCAGCTGCTGGTAACGCTCCTCGGTGGAGAACAGATCGGGCGATACCGCGTCCATCCCGTGCTCGAAGGCAAATTGCTCTGCGCCCGCCCCCGCCAGCAGCACGTGCGGGCTCGCCTCCATCACCAGACGCGCGGCCAGGATGGGATTTCGCAGACGGCTCACGCCCGCTACCGCTCCCGCTTTCAGGGTAATCCCGTCCATCACGCAGGCGTCCAGCTCGTGGGTTTCATCCCGCGTATAGACTGAACCGATCCCCGCGTTAAACAGCGGGCACTCTTCCAGCAGGCGCACCGCCTCGGTGACCACATCCAGCGCGCTCTCGCCCGCCTCCAGCATTCGCTGCCCCGTTTCCACAATGGCAGACAGCGCGTCAATGTAGCGCTTCTCCTGCTCAGGGCTGAGCTGTGCACGGGTGATTGCCCCGGCGCCACCATGAATCGCGATTACCGCATTAACCATTTCGCCTCACCCGTCAGCCTGATTTGCGGCTTTTTCTATAAATATCATTATCGTCGATGAAACTTCAGATGATTTTTGAATATAGAAAGACGCAACTGTGATGTAAAGCGTACACCCATCGGGTCATACAGTTAGCCGCACTTTTCTGCCATAATGAGCGCTTTCGTTGTTACTCCGCAGGAGCCCACCATGGATTTTACCGCCGGACTGATGCCGCTTGAGACGGCACTCACGCAGATGCTTGACCGAGTTTCCCCGTTGCATGACGTTGAGACGCTGCCCCTCGTGCGCTGTTTTGGCCGTATTGCCGCGCGCGATATCGTCTCTCCGCTTAACGTGCCGGGGTTTGATAATTCCGCGATGGACGGTTACGCGGTACGCCTGGCGGATATTCAGACGGGTAACGCCCTGCCGGTAGCAGGTAAAGCCTTTGCGGGTCAGCCGTTTGGCGGCGAGTGGCCTGCGGGCACCTGCGTGCGCATCATGACCGGTGCGCCGGTTCCGGCCGGCTGCGACGCCGTGGTGATGCAGGAAGAGACCGAACAGACCGACGATGGCGTGCGTTTTACCGCGAACGTTAAAGCGGGCCAGAACATCCGCCGCACGGGCGAAGATATCACGCTTGGCGCAACGGTCTTTGCCGCCGGACAGAAGCTGACGGTAGGTGAACTGCCGGTGCTGGCCTCGCTCGGCGTTGCGGAAATCGACGTGATCCGCAAGGTGCGCGTCGCCGTTTTCTCCACCGGCGACGAGCTGCAGCTGCCGGGCCAGCCGCTGCAGGAGGGCCAGATTTACGATACCAACCGCCTGGCGGTACACCTGATGCTGGAGCAGCTGGGCTGTGAGGTGATTAACCTCGGCATTATTCCTGACGATCCGGAAAAACTGCGCGCCGCGTTTATCGAAGCGGATAACGCTGCCGACGTGGTCATCAGCTCCGGCGGCGTCTCCGTGGGCGAAGCGGATTACACCAAAACCATCCTCGAAGAGCTGGGCGAAATCGCCTTCTGGAAGCTGGCCATCAAGCCGGGCAAACCGTTCGCCTTTGGCAAGCTCACGCACGGCTGGTTCTGCGGCCTGCCGGGTAACCCGGTCTCGGCGGCACTCACTTTCTACCAGCTGGTGCTCCCGCTGCTGGCGAAGCTTTCCGGCAACAGCGCCAGCCCGCTGCCGGCACGCCAGCGCGTGCGCGCCGCCACGCGCCTGAAAAAATCACCCGGCCGCCTCGATTTCCAGCGCGGCATTCTGACGCGCAACGCGGACGGCGAATTGGAAGTGAGCACCACCGGGCATCAGGGCTCGCACATTTTCAGCTCCTTCAGCCAGGGCAACTGCTTTATCGTGCTGGAGCGCGAGCGCGGCAATGTGGAAGCAGGCGAGTGGGTTGAGGTCGAAAGCTTTAATCACCTGTTCGGAGGCTGAGATGACGGTGGAGCTGAGCGACCCGGAGATGATGCGCTACAACCGCCAGATTGTGCTGCGAGGGTTTGACTTCGAGGGCCAGGAAGCGCTTAAAGCAGCAAGCGTGCTGGTTGTTGGCCTCGGCGGTCTGGGCTGCGCCGCCGCGCAGTACCTTGCGGCGGCGGGCGTAGGCAGGATGACGCTGCTGGATTTCGATACCGTATCGGTGTCCAACCTGCAGCGTCAGACGCTGCACAGCGACGCGACGGTTGGCCAGCCGAAAGTGGACTCTGCCCGCACGGCGCTGGCGCGCATCAACCCCAACGTTCAGTTCACCCTGATTGACGCAATGCTGGATGACGACGCGCTGTTCTTGCAGATTGCGCAGCACGACCTGGTGCTGGACTGCACCGACAACGTCACCGTCCGTAACCAGCTGAACGCGGGCTGTTTTGCCCACAAAATCCCGCTGGTTTCCGGCGCGGCGATCCGCATGGAGGGGCAAATCAGCGTCTTCACGTACGCGGAAGGTGAACCCTGCTACCGCTGCCTGAGCCGCCTGTTCGGCGAGAACGCCCTGACCTGCGTTGAGGCGGGCGTGATGGCGCCGTTGGTCGGCGTGATGGGGTCGATGCAGGCGATGGAAGCAATCAAGGTGCTGGCGCGTTACGGCACCCCGGCAGCGGGGAAAATCGTGATGTATGACGCGATGACCTGCCAGTTCCGCGAGATGAAGCTGATGCGTAACCCGGGGTGTGAAGTGTGCGGAGGTTAAACCCTGCTGCGGGATGATGCCCTCACCCCGGCCCTCTCCCACAGGGAGAGGGAGAAAATCGTAGGCCGGGTAAGCGTGAGCGCCACCCGGCAACAGCATTAGATAGACGTCCTTCCAAACGCTCCCTGCCAGTCCTGCTCAAACTTCACAATCGCCGCATCCACGGCCGGAGAGGTAATAAACTGCTGCGCCACGTCCAGCGGCAGCGTGATGGACTCGCACCCTGCCAGCAGGCAGTCCAGCGCCTGACGCGGCGTTTTAAAGCTCGCGGCCAGCACCTTTGACTGCGGCGCGTGCAGCGTCAGCAGCTGCTGTAGCTCAACAACCGTCTGGATACCGTCCCCGCCCTGCGCGTCCACGCGGTTAACGTAAGGCGCGACATATTCCGCTCCCGCCAGCGCGGAGAGCATCCCCTGCGCGGCACCGTAAACCGCCGTGCCCAGCGTCGGGATGCCTTCAGCTTTCAGCATCTTGATTGCCGCCAGCCCTTCCGCGGTCACCGGTACTTTCACTACTAGGTCGTTAATGATGGCGCGCAGCTTGCGCGCGTCCTCCACCATCCCTTCGGCGGTGGTCGCCATCACCTGAGCGAACAGACGACCTTTACCGCCCAGCGCGTCGTGCAGCTCTGGCAGCAAAACGTCCAGCGGCGTTTTGCCTGCCGCCACAATGCTTGGGTTAGTGGTCACGCCCGCCAGCGGGAAGATACGCGCCAGCTTTTTGACTGCCGCAACGTCAGATGTGTCGAGATAAAGTTCCATGATGTCACCCTCAAAATTAGCCTGCACTTACCCTATCACGACAAAACCTGCTCAAGAGTTGACCTGCATCAAGATAACTTTCATTCGAAAGTCATTTAATCTTCATATGCAAGATGAGAGGCAAAATCATGATCTTCAATATTCAGCGTTACTCAACCCACGACGGCCCCGGCATTCGAACCGTGGTGTTCCTGAAAGGCTGCTCGCTGGGCTGTCGCTGGTGCCAGAACCCGGAAAGCCGATCCCGCAGCCGGGACGTGCTGTTTGATGCGCGCCTGTGCCTGGACGGCTGCGACCTGTGCCAGCAGGCGGCACCGGGCTGCATCGAACGCGCGCTGAACGGGCTGGTCATCCACCGCGAAAAGCTGAATGAGGAGACGCTCACTGCCCTTACCGACTGCTGCCCGACGCAGGCGCTCACCGTCTGCGGTGAAGAACAGCAGGTCGAGGAGATCATGACAACCGTGCTGCGCGATAAACCCTTCTACGATCGCAGCGGCGGCGGGATTACCCTCTCCGGCGGCGAGCCGTTTATGAACCCTGAGCTGGCGCACGCCCTGTTTAAGGCCAGCCACGAACAGGGGATCCACACCGCCGTGGAAACCTGCCTTCACGTGCCGTGGCACTATATCGAGCCGTCATTACCCTACGTCGATCTGTTCCTCGCCGACCTGAAGCACGTCGACGGTGAGGTGTTCAGGCAGTGGACGGACGGTTCGGCTAAGCGGATCCTGGATAACCTGAAACGCCTTGCCGCGGCCGGGAAAAAAATCACCATCCGCGTGCCGCTGATCCAGGGCTTTAACGCCGATGAAGCGTCCATAACCGCCATCACCAACTTCGCCGCCGACGAACTCGGCGTCGAGGATATTCATTTTCTGCCGTATCACACGCTGGGCATGAACAAATACACCCTGCTCGGCCAACCCTACTCTGCCCCTGACAAACCGCTGGATAACCCTGCCCTGCTGGACTTCGCGCAGCAGTACGCCTGCCAGAAAGGGTTAACCGCGACCTTACGAGGATAAACCTATGACAACCCTGAATCTCAACACCCTCAGCGAGCGCATTAAGGCGCACAAAATGGCCCTGGTGCACATCGTTAAGCCACCGGTCTGTACCGAGCGCGCACAGCATTACACCGAAATGTATCAGCAGCACATGGACAAGCCGATCCCGGTGCGTCGCGCCCTGGCGCTGGCGCATCACCTGGCTGAACGCACCATCTGGATCAAACACGACGAGCTGATCATCGGTAACCAGGCAAGCGAAGTGCGCGCCGCGCCGATTTTCCCGGAATACACCGTCTCCTGGATTGAGAAAGAGATCGACGATCTGGCGGACCGCCCGGGCGCGGGCTTTGCGGTGAGCGAAGAGAACAAGCGCGTGCTGCATGAGATCTGCCCGTGGTGGCGCGGCCAGACGGTGCAGGATCGCTGCTACGGCATGTTCACCGACGAGCAGAAAGGCCTGCTGGAAACCGGCATTATCAAAGCCGAGGGCAACATGACCTCCGGCGACGCGCACCTGGCCGTTAACTTCCCGCTGGTGCTGGAGAAAGGTCTCGACGGCCTGCGCGCCAAAGTGGCCGAGCGCCGCTCGCGCATCAACCTGACGGTGCTGGAAGACCTGCACGGCGACCAGTTCCTGAAGGCGATCGATATCGTGCTGGAAGCGGTGAGTCTGCACATCAAACGCTTTGCCGATCTGGCGCGCGAGATGGCCGCGACCGAAACCCGCGCAAGCCGCCGCGACGAGCTGCTGGCGATGGCGGAAAACTGCGACATCATTGCCCACGAGCCGCCAAAAACCTTCTGGCAGGCGCTGCAGCTGTGCTACTTCATTCAGCTGATCCTGCAGATTGAGTCCAACGGCCACTCCGTCTCCTTCGCGCGTATGGACCAGTATCTCTATCCGTACTACCGCCGCGACGTAGAGCTTGACCAGAGCCTGGATCGCGAACACGCCATCGAGCTGCTGCACAGCTGCTGGCTGAAGCTGCTGGAAGTGAACAAGATCCGCTCCGGCTCTCACTCCAAGGCTTCCGCCGGTAGCCCGCTGTACCAGAACGTCACCATCGGCGGCCAGAAGCTGGTCAACGGTGAGCCAATGGACGCGGTAAACCCACTCTCCTACGCAATTCTGGAATCCTGTGGTCGCCTGCGCTCCACCCAGCCGAACCTGAGCGTGCGCTACCACGCGGGCATGAGCAACGACTTCCTCGACGCCTGCGTGCAGGTGATCCGCTGCGGCTTCGGCATGCCCGCGTTCAACAACGATGAAATCGTGATCCCGGAATTCATCAAGCTCGGCGTTGAGCGCGACGATGCCTACGATTACGCGGCCATCGGCTGTATCGAAACCGCGGTGGGCGGCAAGTGGGGCTATCGCTGCACCGGCATGAGCTTCATCAACTTCGCCCGCGTGATGCTGGCAGCGCTGGAAGGCGGGCGCGACGCCACCAGCGGCAAGGTGTTCCTGCCGCAGGAGAAAGCGCTCTCAGCCGGTAACTTCGACAACTTCGACGAAGTGATGGCGGCGTGGGACAGCCAGATCCGCTACTACACCCGCAAATCCATCGAGATTGAGTACGTGGTGGATACCATGCTGGAAGAGAACGTCCACGATATTCTCTGCTCGGCGCTGGTGGACGACTGCATCGAACGTGCGAAAAGCATCAAGCAGGGCGGCGCGAAGTATGACTGGGTCTCCGGCCTGCAGGTGGGTATCGCCAACCTCGGCAATAGCCTGGCGGCGGTGAAGAAGCTGGTGTTCGAACAGGGTACTATCGGTCAGCAGCAGCTGGCGGCCGCGCTGGCGGATGACTTCGACGGGCTGACCCACGAGCAGCTGCGCCAGCGCCTGATCAACGGCGCGCCGAAGTACGGCAACGATGACGACAGCGTGGACATGCTGCTGACGCGTGCCTATCAGACCTACATCGAAGAGCTGAAGCAGTACCACAACCCGCGCCATGGCCGCGGCCCGATTGGCGGTAACTACTACGCGGGCACCTCCTCTATTTCCGCAAATGTGCCGTTTGGCGCGGCGACAATGGCCACCCCGGACGGACGTAAGGCACACACCCCGCTGGCGGAAGGGGCAAGCCCGGCCTCCGGTACGGATCATCTCGGCCCGACGGCGGTAATCGGCTCGGTGGGCAAACTGCCGACCGAAGCCATTCTCGGCGGCGTGCTGCTGAACCAGAAGCTGAACCCGTCAACGCTGGAAAACGACAGCGATCGCCAGAAGCTGATGGTGCTGCTGCGCACCTTCTTCGAGGTGCATAAGGGCTGGCATATTCAGTACAACATCGTGTCGCGCGAAACGCTGCTGGAAGCGAAGAAGCATCCTGACCAGTATCGTGACCTGGTGGTGCGCGTGGCGGGCTACTCGGCGTTCTTCACCGCCCTGTCGCCGGATGCGCAGGACGATATTATTGCGCGTACTGAGCATACGCTGTAACGGTTTATCCCTTAAGGGGAAATGCGCACGCTGATGCCCTCACCCCGGCCCTCTCCCACGGGGAGAGGGAGAAAACACTAAAAACGGCAACCCAGGTTGCCGTTTTGTTTTTACTTTCGAATGAAATTAAATTTGTGCTCCCCGTCACCTTGTTATTAGAATGTTTCAAAACGCAGTGACCCAGGAGCACAGTATGACCGTTAAAGTTATCGTCACCGATATGGACGGAACTTTCCTTGATGATGCCAAGCAGTACGATCGTGACCGCTTCCAGGCACAGTTTGAACAGCTTAAAGCCCGCGACATTGAATTTGTTGTCGCCAGCGGCAACCAGTATTACCAGCTCATCTCCTTCTTTCCGGAGCTGAAAGAGCAGATCTCCTTCGTGGCGGAAAACGGCGCGCTGGTGTTCGAGCGCGGGGAACAGATTTTCCACGGCGAGCTAACGCGCCATGAGTTACAAATCGTCATTGGCGAACTGCTGAAAGACAAAGGTCTAAACTTTGTGGCCTGCGGGCTGGAGAGCGCCTACGTCAGCGACCAGGCCCCTGAAGAATTCGTGGCGCTGATGTCAAAGCACTACCACCGCTTAAAGCGCATCAGCGATTACCGCGACATTGACGACGTGCTGTTTAAGTTCTCCCTGAACCTGCCGGACAGCGATATCCCTAAGCTGGTGGATAAACTTCACGTCTCCCTGGACGGCATCATGAAGCCGGTCACCAGCGGCTTTGGCTTTGTCGATCTGATTATCCCCGGCCTGCATAAGGCCAACGGCATTAGCCGCCTGCTGAAACGCTGGAAAATTTCCCCGCAAGAATGCGTGGCCATTGGCGACAGCGGCAACGATGCCGAGATGCTGAAGCTGGTGAAATACTCCTTTGCGATGGGCAACGCGGCGGAAAGCATCAAAGACATCAGCCGCTACAGCACCGACGACAACAACCATCAGGGCGCGCTGAACGTCATTCAGGCCGTGCTCGAGAACCATTCCCCGTTCGACGCCTGATCCTCTCCTCGCCGGAGCCTCGCTCCGGCCTCTCACTCTTTTTCCGTCCTGTGGCTTGCGTCAAGTTTTTAAACTTGCATTAACTTATTTTTAACTTAAAGTATCACTTGTAGACACTTTTACTTTCGAATGAAAGATGCGAGGCGGTTATGACCTTTACCAGTGAAACTTTGCCAGCGGATCCCAAAGCGGCAATCCGTCAGTTAAAACGTGAGCTGCGCGCGCAGATCGGCGACGTGCAGGCGGTGTTTGATAAGCTCAGCGACAAAATTGCCACCCGCGTGGCGGAGATCAACGCCCTTAAGAACAAAGGCGAATCCGTCTGGCCGGAGATCCCGTTTGCGGATGTGAAAAACGGCGCCATCACCGACGCTCAGCGCGAGGCGGTCAAGCGCCGCGGCTGCGCGGTGATTAAAGGTCATTTCCCGCGCGAGCAGGCGCTGGCGTGGGATCGGTCGATGCTCGACTACCTCGATCTGAACAAATTTGACGACGTGTACAAAGGGCCAGGCGATAACTTCTTCGGCACCTTAACGGCATCCCGCCCGGAGATTTACCCGATCTACTGGTCGCAGGCGCAGATGCAGGCGCGCCAGAGCGAAGAGATGGCGCAGGTGCAGTCGTTCCTGAACCGTTTATGGACGTTCGAGAGCAACGGCAAGCAGTGGTTCGACCCGGACGTGAGCGTGATTTACCCGGACCGTATCCGCCGCCGTGCGCCGGGAACCACCTCGAAAGGGCTGGGCGCGCATACCGACTCCGGCGCGCTAGAGCGCTGGCTGCTTCCGGCCTATCAGCAGGTCTTTGCCCGCGTGTTTGACGGCAACGTCGATAAGTACGATCCGTGGAACGCCGCGCACCGCACCGAAGTGGAAGAGTACACCGTCGACAACACCACCAAATGCTCGGTGTTCCGCACCTTCCAGGGCTGGACGGCGCTGTCGGACATGATCCCCGGACAGGGGCTGCTGCACGTGGTGCCGATCCCGGAAGCGATGGCCTATATTCTTCTGCGCCCGCTGCTGGACGACGTGCCGGAAGACGAGCTGTGCGGCGTGGCGCCGGGGCGCGTGCTGCCGGTTTCCGAGAAGTGGCACCCGCTGCTCATCGAGGCGCTGACCAGCATTCCGGCACTCGAGGCGGGCGATTCCGTGTGGTGGCACTGCGATGTGATCCACTCCGTCGCGCCGGTGGAAAATCAGCAGGGCTGGGGCAACGTGATGTATATCCCTGCCGCGCCGATGTGCGAGAAAAACCTCGCCTACGCGAAAAAGGTCAAGGAGGCGCTGGAAACCGGCGCGTCGCCGGGAGACTTCCCGCGTGAAGACTACGAAAAAACCTGGCAGGACCGCTTTACCGTGAACGATCTCAACATCCACGGCAAGCGCGCGCTGGGCATGGCTTAACTGTCGTATAGCCCTTCCCGCTCAACGGCGGTGCGTCGTTTTCCCTGACGTATCCGCCGTACCGATTCCCGTACGGCCAGCGTGCCGTTAAGCAGTAACGTCCCCACTGGTGCGTCCGGGCGCATCAGCCGCTGCTGGAGCATATGTACCGCCTCCGTGCCCAGCTCATCGCGCGGAACGTGCACCGCCGTTAACGGCACATCCTGGATTGCCGCCAGGTTAAAGCCGTCAATACTCATCACCGACACGTCCTGCGGGACGCGCAGTCCGTGGTTTTGTAAGGCGCTAATGGTGCCCGCCGCCATAAAGTCGCCGCCCACGAGAAACGCGGTCGGCAGGTCCTTTCCCTGCTGTTTTTCAAGCCATTCGTTCACCATCCGCTCCGTTTCACGCGCGCTAAAGCTCGGCGCCACCAGCAGATCGCGTTTGTCGGTAAATTTCAGATTATGAGACCGCCACGCGTCGCGGACGCCGGACAGGCGCAGCTCCATGGTGTAACGACGCAGGCACAGCACGGTCATTACCTCGCGGTGTCCCATCTCGAACAGGTATTCCGCCGCACGCTCACCAATGGCACGATGGTCGGGGGCAACCGCAGGCAGGCGCATGTGTCGGTCACGGCAGTTAATCAACATGCAGGGTTTACCCAGATCCACCGCCAGATCGTGAATATGCGGATCGTCAATGCCGAGAAGTATGGCGGCCTGGGAATCCGGCTCGTTCATGCGCGCCAGAAACAGCTGCGCGTCGCTGTCGTTCTCCTCCAGCGCGCAGTAGCGCAGGCGAACCTCGTGCGATGCGAGACCTTTACTGATGCTCTGTATCACGCGGTAGTAAAAGATGTCGGACCGCTCGTCGAAGGCGCGCTGCGGCGCAAAAACCACCAGGCTATTCAACAGCAAACGCCCTGCCGCCATGCCGTCCATCACGCCCAGCTCCCGCGCGCAGGCCAGCACCTTTGCGCGCGCTTTTTCACTGGTATTGGCTTTCCCCGCCAGCACGCGGGAAACCGTGCTGATAGAGAGCTGGGTTCGGGCGGCAATTTCAGTGATTTTTAGCCTTTTGTCCATTTTGTGATCTGGCTCCATTTGCGAAATGAAAAAATTTTCATAGCCTGCTTTTCAGTTCATAACTGACGTTGCAGCCATCATGCCAAAGGATTGACGTTCTTAATGAGAAAGTTTGCACAAAATTGACTATTTCCCTCCCACAATCTCCCTTAAGGTGAACTTGTCACACAGCTTCCATACTAGTTGTATAGCAACTTCAAGCTTTAAAACCGATAACAATCAAAGCCATAAAAACCTGTGTGACACCTGAACCTCCGTCCCCTACCGTCCGTCTTGTGGAGAGTAAAATGAGTCAGGACATCAATAACACCGTTGCGACAAGCAAAACCCGTCGCGTCATCAAGAACCTGCGCTGGTACGTGCTGGTGCTGTTCTTACTTGGCGTCACCGTTAACTACATCACCCGAAATTCGTTAGGCATTCTTGCCCCCGAGCTGAAAGAGAGCCTCGGGATCACCACCGAGCAGTACTCCTGGATCGTCGGCGCGTTCCAGATCGCCTACACCATTTTCCAGCCCCTGTGCGGCTGGCTGATTGACGTTATCGGCCTGAAGATAGGCTTTATGGTCTGCGCCGGGCTCTGGGCGCTGATGTGTATTTTCCACGCGGGCGCCGGAAGCTGGCTGCACCTGGCGATTCTGCGCTTCTTTATGGGTGCCTCTGAGGCCGCCGCTACCCCCGCGAACGCCAAAACCATCGGAGAATGGTTCCCGAAATCAGAGCGCCCCGTTGCCGCAGGCTGGGCGGGCGTGGGCTTCTCCATCGGCGCGATGCTGGCCCCGCCTATCATCTACTTCGCTCACGCCTCGTTCGGCTGGCAGGGCGCGTTTATGTTTACCGGCGTGCTGGCGCTGCTGTGGGTGATCCTGTGGTGGGCGTTCTACCATAACCCGGAGCAGCACCCGAACCTGGGCAAGGACGAGCTGGCGTTTATCAAGCAGGATAACGAACCGCCTGCGGTGAAGCTGCCCTTCCTGACCGCGCTGAAAACCGTCTCGAAAAACAAACGCTTCTACGGTATCGCCATCCCGGCCTTTATGGCTGAACCGGCCTGGGCGGTGCTGAGCTTCTGGGTGCCGCTGTACCTCGCCAAAGAGCACGGCATGGACCTGAAGCAGATTGCGATGTTTGCCTGGCTGCCGTTCCTCGCCGCCGACCTCGGCAGCGTGGCGAGCGGCTACCTGACGCGTCTGTACACCCGCCTGTTCGGCTGCTCCCGCGTTAACTCGGTCGTCGCCAGCTCCGTGACGGGCGCGTTCCTGATGATCTCGCTGGGCATCGTGGCCATTACCCGCGACCCGTATATCACCATCGTGCTGATCTCCATCGGTGGCTTCGGGCACCAGATCATCTCCTGCATGCTGAGCGCCCTGGTCGTGGAGTCGTTCGACAAAGGCCAGATGGCGACCGTCAACGGCATGCGCGGCTCGGCGGCGTGGATCGCCAGCTTCCTGTTCTCGCTGTTAATCGGCGTGACCGCCGACAAAATCGGCTTTAACCCGCTCTTTATTGCCATGGGTTTCTTTGACCTGATTGGCGCTGTCTTCCTGGTAGCATTTATTGCTGAACGCCGCGCCAAGCGCGCCTGATAGTGGATGTATTGCATATGAAAACCCTGAAAAACTGGACCGTAGATAAGCAGTCGGCAAACCATCTGGAACTGCTGGTCGATAGCCAGCACCGCCTGTGCCTGTACGTGCTGGAAGAAAACCTGTTCCGCGTGCTGATTAAGCGCAAGGGCGAGCTGGCGCTGGACCGCACCTGGAGCATCGCGCCGGAAAAAGACGTACCCTGGGAAGGCCGCCGTCGTGACGACATAAGCGGTTTCTCCTGCCCCGCCTGGACCCTGACGCAGCAGGGCGAGACGCTCACCGTGGCAACCGAACGGCTGCGCGTGACGATCCACCAGCCGCTGTGGCTGGAGTGGCACTACCGCAATGACGCGGGCGAGTGGCAGCCGCTGGTCAACGACCGTCCGACCAGCGCCTACCTGCTGAACGCCCACGGCGACGGCGTGGCGCATTATCTCAGCCGTCGTAAGGACGAGCGTTTCTACGGCCTGGGCGAGAAAGCGGGCGATCTGCAGCGCAACGGTAAACGCTACGAGATGCGCAACCTCGACGCGATGGGTTACAACGCGTCCAGCACCGACCCGCTCTACAAGCACATCCCGTTCACCCTCACCCGCCGCGACGACGTGAGCTACGGCCTGTTCTACGACAACCTGAGCAACTGCTGGCTGGACCTGGGCAACGAAATTGACAACTACCACACAGCCTATCGCCGCTGGCAGGCGGAAGCGGGCGATATTGATTACTACATGTTTACCGGCAGGCGCGTGCTGGACGTCACCAAAGCCTTCGTGCGCCTGACCGGAAAAACGCTGTTCGGACCGAAATGGAGCCTGGGCTACAGCGGCTCGACCATGCACTACACCGACGCGCCGGACGCGCAGAACCAGCTGATGAACTTCATCCGCCTGTGCGAAGAGCACGCCATTCCGTGCGACTCGTTCCAGCTCTCCTCCGGCTATACCTCCATCAACGGCAAGCGCTACGTCTTCAACTGGAACTATGACAAGGTGCCGCAGCCGAAGGTGATGAGCCAGGCGTTCCACGACGCTGGGCTAAAGCTTGCGGCCAACATCAAGCCGTGCCTGCTGCAGGATCATCCGCGCTATAGCGAAGTGGCGGAAAGCGGCCTGTTCATTCGCGATTCAGAAACCGATGCACCGGAACGTTCCAGCTTCTGGGATGACGAAGGCTCGCACCTCGATTTTACCAACCCGCAGACGGTTCAGTGGTGGCAGAACGGCGTCACCACGAAGCTGCTGGAGATGGGCATCGACTCCACCTGGAACGATAACAACGAATATGAAGTGTGGGACGGAGAAGCGCGCTGCTTTGGCTTCGGCAAGGAGATCGCCATCAAGCACATTCGCCCGGTAATGCCGCTGCTGATGATGCGCGCCTCGCTGGAAGCGCAGCAGCGTTTCGCGCCGGAAAAGCGCCCGTACCTGATCTCCCGCTCCGGCTGCGCCGGGATGCAGCGCTACGTCCAGACCTGGAGCGGCGACAACCGCACCAACTGGGACACCCTGCGCTATAACATCCGCATGGGGCTGGGCATGAGCCTGTCCGGCCTGTTCAACGTCGGTCACGACGTCGGCGGTTTCTCCGGCGACAAGCCGGACGCCGAGCTGTTCGTTCGCTGGGTGCAGAACGGCGTGATGCATCCGCGCTTTACCATTCACTCGTGGAACGACGACCGCACCGTGAACGAGCCGTGGATGTACCCGGGCGTCACGCCGGCCATTCGCGGCGCGGTGGAGCTGCGCTACCGCCTGCTGCCGTATCTCTACACCCTGCTCTGGCAGGCGCATGCCGACGACGAGCCGATGCTCCGCCCGACCTTCCTCGACCACGAGCACGATGCGCAGACGTTTGAGGAGTGCGATGATTTCCTGCTGGGCCGCGATCTGCTGGTGGCCAGCGTGGTCGAAGCCGGGCAGCGCGAGCGCCGCGTCTGGCTGCCGGATAACGCCACCGGCTGGTACGATTTTTACACCCACGCGTGGTATGCGGGCGGCCAGTCGATCGTTCTCGACGCGCCGCTGGAGAAACTGCCGCTGCTGGTGCGCGCCGGTGCCGGTCTGCCGCTGAGCGAGCGCATTACCCACGTGTCCGCTGAAAAAGACAATACCCGCGAGCTGAAGCTGTTCCCGGTGAAGGGCGTCGGGACAACCTCGGGCATGCTGTTTGAAGACGACGGCGAAAGCTGGGGCTATCAGAACGGCAATGCGCTGTGGGTGGAATGGGACATGGTGTGCGACGGCGCAACCATCAACCTGAAGGTGAACGCGCGCGGGGATTATCGTCCGGCGTGGAAAGCGCTGAAGGTGTCGCTGCCTGTAGGGGAAAAACGTACGCTGCTGGTGAACGGGGTTGAAGGGGGCGAGTGGGTGGTGTAGTGCGGCCTGATGCCCTCACCCTCTCCCACAGGGAGAGGGGATAGAACGTAGGCCGGGTAAGGCGAAGCCGCCACCCGGCTTTTTTTTAGCCGTCGATACCTTTACTGCGCAGATAATCTTCGTAATTACCGGTGAAGTCCACCACGCGCTCTGGCGTAATTTCGATCACGCGGGTCGCCAGCGAGCTGACGAACTCACGGTCGTGAGAGACGAAGATCAGGGTGCCCTGATACATCTCCAGCGCCATGTTCAGGGATTCGATAGACTCCATGTCCAGGTGGTTAGTCGGTTCGTCCATCACCAGGATATTCGGTTTTTCCATCATCAGCTTGCCGAACAGCATGCGGCCCTTCTCACCACCGGAGAGCACTTTAGCCGGCTTTTTGATGTCGTCCTGGCTGAACAGCAGACGGCCCAGAATGCTGCGCACTGCCTGTTCGTCGTCGCCGTCCTGCTTCCACTGGCTCATCCAGTCGAAGACGGTGAGGTCGTTTTCGAACTCGTATTCATGATCCTGCGCGTAATAGCCAATCTGCGCGTTTTCAGACCACTTCACGGTGCCGTTGTCCGGCTGCAGCTCGCCAACCAGGGTTTTCAGCAGGGTGGATTTACCCACGCCGTTGGCACCGAGGATGGCAATCTTCTCGCCCACTTCCAGCAGCAGGTTGAATTTCTGGAACAGCGGGCCGTTCTCAAAACCTTTTGCCAGGGCTTCCACTTCCAGCGCGTTACGGAACAGCTTTTTGTCCTGCTCGAAGCGGATGAACGGGTTCTGACGGCTGGAGGCTTTAACTTCGTCCAGCTTGATTTTGTCGATCTGACGCGCACGCGAGGTCGCCTGACGCGACTTAGAGGCGTTGGCGCTGAAGCGGCTGACGAAGGACTGCAGGTCAGCAATCTGCGCTTTCTTCTTGGCGTTATCCGCCAGCAGACGTTCACGCGCCTGGGTGGCCGCCGTCATGTACTCGTCGTAGTTGCCCGGATAAACGCGCAGCTCGCCGTAGTCCAGATCCGCCATGTGCGTACAGACCATGTTCAGGAAGTGACGGTCGTGCGAGATGATGATCATGGTGCTGTCGCGGTCGTTCAGCGTCTGCTCCAGCCAGCGGATGGTGTCGATGTCCAGGTTGTTCGTCGGTTCGTCGAGCAGCAGGATGTCCGGGTTAGAGAACAGCGCCTGCGCCAGCAGCACACGCAGCTTCCAGCCTGGCGCGACTTCGCTCATCGGGCCGTAATGTTGTTCAACAGGAATGCCCACGCCCAGCAGCAGCTCGCCCGCGCGCGCTTCGGCGGAGTAACCGTCCATCTCGCCGTACTGCGTCTCCAGATCGGCCACTTTGTAGCCGTCCTCTTCGCTCATTTCGGCAAGCGCATAGATACGGTCGCGCTCCTGCTTCACTTCCCACAGTTCCCCATGCCCCATGATCACCGTATCAAGCACCGTGAACTCTTCGAAGGCGAACTGATCCTGACGCAGCTTACCGATGCGCTCGTTCGGATCGAGCGACACGTTGCCAAGCGTCGGCTCTAAATCGCCGCCGAGGATCTTCATAAAGGTGGATTTGCCGCTACCGTTGGCACCAATCAGGCCGTAACGGTTGCCGCCGCCAAATTTGACGGAAATATTTTCGAACAGCGGCTTACTGCCAAACTGCATAGTGACGTTGCTGGTAACTAACACGGGGAGATTCCTGCGAAAAGTGTGATAAACACGGCATTATGCCACAATTCCGAATTGAGATCCCGTGTTGCAGTAATGCACTAAAATTTAACAAAAGCGAAAAAAGTGTGATTTCGTACACATCTGAATTCCCTGTTAGCGGGAATGCACATATAATGCGCTCCCATCACAGATTCAGACTTATCAACTCATCGCCTGAATGGCTTAGATACCTCGCAAAACATGAACATGAAATTAACAACGCTTTTTGCGGCAGCGTTAGCCGTAGTAGGTTTTTGTAAGACCGCTTCAGCGGTGACGTATCCCCTGCCGACAGACGGAAGCCGTCTGGTGGGTCAAAACCAGGTAGTGATCGTGCCGGAAGGCAACTCCCAGCCGCTGGAATATTTTGCTGCGCAATATCAGCTCGGCCTGTCCAACATGCTGGAAGCCAACCCGGGCGTTGACCCGTACCTGCCAAAAGCCGGTACCGTGCTCAACATTCCACAGCAGCTGATCCTGCCGGACACCGTCCATGAAGGTATCGTGATCAACAGCGCCGAAATGCGCCTGTATTACTACCCGAAAGGCACCAATACCGTGATCGTGCTGCCAATCGGCATCGGTCAGCTGGGTAAAGATACCCCGCTGAACTGGACTACCAAGGTTGAGCGTAAGAAAGCGGGCCCAACCTGGACCCCTACCGCCAAAATGCACGCGGAATACATCGCGGCGGGCGAACCGCTGCCAGCCGTTGTGCCAGCAGGCCCGGATAACCCAATGGGCCTGTACGCGCTGTACATTGGCCGTCTGTACGCCATCCACGGTACCAACGCCAACTTCGGTATCGGCCTGCGCGTAAGCCACGGCTGCGTACGTCTGCGTAACGAAGACATCAAGTTCCTGTTCGATAACGTGCCGGTCGGTACGCGCGTCCAGTTCATCAACGAACCGGTGAAAGCGACCTCTGAACCAGACGGTAGCCGCTACATCGAAGTGCACAACCCGCTGTCCACCAGCGAAGACCAGATCAACAACAATGAAATCGTTCCAGTCACCCTGACCAGCGCAGTGCAGGCTGTAACTTCCCAGGCTGACGTTGAAACCACCGTTGTCGATCAGGCCGTTCAGAACCGCTCGGGTATGCCGGTGCGCCTGAACTGATCGCGACACAAATAGCGTTAAATCATGAGACCCCGACCTGTCGGGGTCTTTTTTTTTAAAGCCACACCCCTTCTGTGCCTAAATGCATAAATTGCTATTAATCCGACTCCAGCCATTTTCTGCTATGCGGGCGGGGTTACATCATTTTGACTAAGTGTTATGATGCGCAATCTCGAAAAATCAGTTTTTTCTGTATTTATCGAGATTTTTAATCTTCCTGGAGCCGCATAGTTCGATGATCAGCATTAACTTAACAACAACAAAATCACGCCTTTATCTCTGTTCGCAAACAGTGTGGTCACTTGCGAATCAGAGTAAAAAGGTCGATCAAATTGTTGTGTGGGTATCCAGCACGCCTTACCTCAGCGATGAAGGCATCACTGAAGAGCCGGAATGGGTTGAGAAAATTCGACTGACCGGCACCAACCTGGTTTTTAAATGGGTCAAAAATACCGGCCCTTACCGCAAGTTATTCCCGGCACTGCAGGCTGCGGCAGAAGACGATATCCTGATCTACGCTGACGATGATGCCATTTATAACGAAGTGTGGGCGGAAACCCTGCTGGATGATTTTTATCGCCATAATCAGGAATATGTGGTTGCTGCCCGCGTGCGTAAAACGGTAAAGAAGAAAAAAGAACTTCTTGATACTTACCGCAATTTCCCGCTCATCACCGCACCGAAGGTGGTCGAACAGGATTACATCATCACCGGCCTTGGCGGCGTGGTGCTTAAGAAAAAGATGATCCCGGAATATTTTCACTTCAATGAGGATTTTCTGAAGGTTTGTCCGCGCGCGGACGACATTTGGATCAGCAAATTAATTCAGTTAACGAAAACGCCTGTCTATGTGTCGGCCCAGAGCATTCGCTATGTTCATGAAATCATTCATGACTACGGATTATCTCGCGCTAATACCAGCAAAATAAAGCGCTCTCTGCTACAGAAAATTCGCTTCACGTTTAAGCCGGGGCAGATTCAGCACCTGTGTCAGAACGATCTTTATATCAAAGACACCGACAGCTATTTCGAAACCTGCGCCTGATTAACCGTTATTGACGATCACAATCCCCCCGTGGTCGTAACGGTAGTGACAGTGGGCATACTCCAGCGGTGTGCCATCTTCCAGATAGATCACCTGCTCCACCTCCAGCACCGGATCGCTTTCTTCGCAAACCAGATGCTGCATGTCCAGCGTATTCGGCTTTAGCGCTCTCACGACCCGATAAGAGCCCATGATTTTCAGCCCCAGCGTCTCCTGCACGTACCTGAACACCGAGCTTTCAAGATGCGTTTTATTCAGGCCCGGCACCAGGTTCAGCGGCATGACCGTTGAATCCAGCGACATCGGCTCACCGTTTAACAGGCGCAAACGAATAAAGTCATAGATGGGCGCATCGGCGTTGATCATCAGCGATGCCTGCTCTTTCTCGTTAGGGAAGCGCAGTTCAAAATGCACTACCTGGCTGGTTACCTTGCCAAGATGCTCCCAGGTTTTAGTTGCGCCAAAGTAGTCGCTGCCGGAGAGATCCCACTGCGAAAGCTGCAGGAAGTTTTTGCGTATGAACGTGCCCTGCCCCTGACGGGTATAGACCAGCCCTTCGACAATCAGCTGGCGCATGGCCTGCTGAATGGTCATCCGACTGGTGCTGAACTCCGCCGCCAGCGCAAACTGGTCCGGCAGCGGTTCATTGGCGGCGTACTGCTGGGTGATGATGCGTTTTTTAATTTCCCGCGCTATGGTGATGTACTTCGCCGCCATCGTCCTTCCCTTATGATTAGTTTTCTATCCCGCTGTTTTTCAACGCCACTCGCTCGGCAATCTTGAGGAAAGGCAGGTAGAAGAATACACCAAAAACAATGATTGCCAACTGCACGACCACCGCGCGCCAGTCCCCCGCCGTTGCCAGCCATGCGCTCAGGATCGGCGGCGTTGTCCAGGGGATCATCACCACGCAGCGCGACATCAACCCCAGCGTGGTGCAAAGCCAGGCGACGTAAATGCCGATGGCGGGCAGCAGCACAAACGGGATCATCAGCGGCAGGTTAAAGACAATCGGCAGGCCAAAAATAACCGGCTCGTTGATGTTGAACAGGCCAGGCGCCAGCGACAGGCGCGCCACCTGTTTTGCCGATTTTTGCCGCGAGAAGATAAAGATGGCAATGAGCAACGAGATCGTGCTGCCGGTGCCCCCCACCATGCCGAACGTCGGCACAAAGATGTTGTTGATGATATGCGGGATCGGCTGGCCGTTGGCAAAGGCGAGCATGTTCTCGTTGGTGTTGATCAGCAGGAACGGTTCCAGCACCACGCTGTTCACCACCGACTGGTGAATACCGAGCGTGAACAGGAAGTTACCGAAGCTGTAGATAAAAATCGTCCCCGGCAGGCTGGTGTTGATTAGCCGCAGCGGCTGCTGGATAAAGGTCGTAATAAGATGGATCAGATCAGTATGCAGCACGTTTGCCAGCACGGCCGCCAGTACCGCAAACAGAGAGAGCGTGAGGATAGTCGGGATCAGCGCGGTAAAGGATTTGCTGACCGCCGGGGGCACGTTTTCCCCGAGCGAAATGTGCAGCGCCTTCAGGCGCGAAATGGCGATAAACAGTTCCGTGGAAAGGAGGCCGATCAGCACCCCGGCAAAAATGCCGGTGGAGCCGATATTGGCAAACGTCAGCACCTGCGTGACGTTCACCGTAGCCTCACCGCCGACGGGCGTGAGCTGCAGGCGCATCGGCATCATGATGATAAAACTGCTCACGGCGATAACCACTGCCGAGACCGGATTGTCGAAATCTTTGTTGCGCGCCAGCGACCAGGCAATCATCGGCGCCAGCAGGAGCGCGGCGATGTTCAGCGTGCCGTTGATAATCGCCTCGCCCCACACCTTAAACTGTGCAAGCGTGTCGCCCTCAAAAATCCACGGAAACACCACGTTGTTCACCAGCACCGCCAGACCGGCGAGGATGAAAATCGGCATCACCGTCGCAAAGGCGTCGCGCAGGGAGCGAAGGTGCACCTGATTAGCCAGGCGCGCTGAAAACTCAACAAATTTATCGACGAAGGACTGCATGTGCGGTGTTATTTTTGCTTCAGACATAGCGGATAGTTCCCATCAATCAGTCACAAAAACGGCCCGGCAGCGTACGGCTTACATCTCGCGTCCGTTGGTATGGATAACCTGTTTTAACCACGCGTAGCTTTTCTTCGGCACGCGCTTCAGGTCTTTCAGGTCGTGGTTCTCACGGTTGACATAGACCACGCCGTAGCGCTTACGCATGTCGCCCTGTGAGCTAAGAATGTCGATCAACCCCCAGCCGAGATAGCCGATCACCTCCGCTCCGTCCTCGAACATCGCCTGTTTCATGGCATCAATGTGCGCCCGATGATAGTCAATGCGGTAGGTATCCTCTATCGGGTTCACGCCGTCCCAGGACTCAATCACCCCGATGCCGTTTTCAATCGGGAATACCGGCAGACGCCAGTCGTTGGCGTAGCGGGTGATGATGGTGCGGAAGCCCAGCGGATCGATCTGCCAGTTCCACTCGGTAGCTTTCAGGTACGGGTTGTTTTTCTCGCCGTGCAGCAGGTAATCGTTCACCGGCGTGCCTTCAGGGATGGCATCGCTGTCCAGCGTTTTGCTGGCGTAATAGCTGAAGGCCATGTAATCGTTTTTGGTGCGCGCAAGCAGGGCAAGATCTTCGGCGCGGTAGATATCGTCAAAGCCTTCCTGTTCAACCACCGCCATCACCGCCGGGCTGTAGCCCTGGCCGGCAAAGACGCGCAGCAGGTTCTGATTAAGGAATTCGTCGTACTGCTGGGCGCAGAAGATATCGCGCGGTTTGCAGGTGGCCGGGTAGATCAGCTGGTGCGCCAGCATACCGCCCATCAGCTGGCCCGGTTTGGTCTGGTGCAGGTATTCGGTAAGCGCCATGTGCGCCACCATCGTATGGTGCTGCAGCTCGTACAGTTCGCGCAGGGTTTTCTCGCCTTTCATGTAGCCCGAAATGCGGAACGCTTCCGGCATATGGAAGATGTTCTGCTCGTTGAAGGTCAGCCAGTACTTCACGCGGTCGCCAAAGCAGTCGATCATCTTTTTGCCGTAGCGAATAAAGGCGTCCATTACGCGGCGGTCGTTGAAGCCGTTATACTCCTGCGCCAGCGCCAGCGGCATATCGAAATGGTACAGGCAGACCATCGGCTCAATGCCGCGGGCGATGAGATCGTCGATAAAGCGGTCGTAAAACGCGATGCCTTCGTCATTGAACTCGCCGTCACCCTGCGGGCAGACGCGGCTCCAGGAGATCTGGAAGCGGTAGCAATTCATGCCGAGATCCTGCATCAGGTCGAAATCTTCCCGGTAGCGGTGGTAAGAGTCGGTTGCCACCTTCCAGTCCGAGATATTCTCCCCGGCTTCGCGAATGTCATAGACCGACATCCCCTTCCCCCCCTCGTTCCAGGCCCCTTCCGTCTGCATGCTGGACACCGAGTTGCCCCATAAAAAGTTGGCTGGCAATGATTTGTTCATGGTCGCTCCCTATATGACTAGTCATTTAAATTTCATGACTAGTCATATAGGCGAAGATGAAATTTCGATCAAAGAGGAGGATCGTTTTTTGTGAGATTGATAGAAATAAAAAGCCCCGGCTGTTGCCGAGGCTACGTTCCTGTTCAATGTTTAAAGCCCGCTTTGGGCCGCAACTTTTGCCTGGGCAATTGCTCCGGCATTGAATATGGGGTGCTCATAGTTGTCGGTGACATCACGAACCCTGTATATCTTCCATGCGCCAGCCTCACGACGAACGAATACCTGCAGCTCTACTTTTCCACCGTTTTCTCTCCCAATCCAGACGGGCATAACCTCACCCCCCATAAACGATTTGGCTGGACCGACATGTAGCGCCGACACCCAGGATGGATCATAGTCCTGCGCATAAGCAAAGTAATCCGATCCCAGCAGGTCTTGTTCGGGTATCGAGTCTATATCATTCAGTCTCTTGATCGTGTCAGCAGAGACATATTCGCGCAGGTCAGACGGCGTATATTCATTGTCGCTACTTGTAAGAGACATCAGATACGTGGCGTAAAAAGAATGTACTCGCGTCGGCGCGCTCTGATCCGGCTTAACTGCGCAAGCTGAGAGCAAACATGCGCATAACACCATTGCGGCTCGCATCAATTCATCCTGTATGTTTTGAAAGTCGGTTGAGCCGCGCGATACCCTGGGCCAGGGTACATGCTGCGCTGTCGGAAATCGGAGATCCATTGCGTCCCATCATACATTGTCATATGTCCACTGGCGTTTCCTCCCGGATAGGGTTGGATCACTGCGACATCACCGCTCAATAAGGTTGAACCCGGCGGGACTTCACGAAATCCCGCACGCAGCAATGCTGGCACGTAATCTTTGGCGTTTAGCGTTCTCTCCAGTCGAATGCCGCCTGCCGCTATAGCCTCTCTGGTAAAAGTCGCGCATTCGTTATGCGAACGACCAAGAGCGTGTGACCGGAGGTGTGAAACAGCAACATCTTTATTCCAACTCATTCTTAGTTCCCTTAAGTAAGTAAGAACGAAATTATGGTGCCAGCCATAAAGCTGATGTTGGCTAAAAAATGCTTAAATTTTCCGGTCAAAATATTAAGTTCTCGCCCAATAAAAAGACCGGATTCGCTGTGCGGATCCGGCCAGAGTCATCGCCGTTAGCTGATTACCCGCGCGGGGCTTCCCCAAAGACCTTGTAGTCCGGCAGCTGTACTCGCTGATACGGCTCCCAGCCGCCCCCGAGCGCCTTGTACAGCGCCACCAGATCGAGCGCGCTTTGCACCTGCGCCTGCGCGCGCTGCTGCTGAGCCTGCGCCAGCTGACGCTGGGCGTCCAGCACGTCGATAAAGCTGGCGATCCCCTGTCTGTAGCTATCGCTCGCCAGGTCAAAGGCGTTTTGCAGCGCATCGATGGTCTTCGCGAGGCCCGCTTCACGCTGCTGGTCGGTGCGATAGCTCACCAGCGCATTTTCCACATCCCCGAGCGCCGTCAGCACGGTCTGCCGATAGTCCAGCACCGCCGCGCCCTGCTGCGCGCGCACCACCTTGACGCTGGAGACCAGACGGCCGCCCTGGAAGATGGGAATGGAGACCTGCGGGCCGAAGCTGTAGAAATGGCTGCTCCAGTCGGTCAGCCAGTTCGACTCGCTGTTGCGCAGGCCGAACTGCCCGGAAAGCGTAAAGCTCGGGAACAGCTCCGCCACCGATACGCCAATCTGCGCGGTGGCGGCATGGAGGTTCGCCTCGGCTTCGCGCACGTCCGGACGACGGCGCGCCAATGTCGACGGAATGCCCGTTTGCACGATATCCGGCAGCGCGGGCATCGGCTGCGCGGATTGCAATTCTGCATCCAGCGCGCCCGGCGGCTTGCCGAGCAGGATCGCCAGGCCGTTCATCGCCTGCCGCTCCTGCGCCTGATACTGCGGCAGCTGCGCTTCAAGATTGCCCAGCTGCGCCCGGGCATTTTCCACGTCCATCTGAGGGGACAGCCCGCCGCGCTGGCGGCTTTCCGTGAGATCCAGCGTCTGCTGCGCGCTTTCAATCTGGGTATTCAGGGTGGCGATAATGCTCTGCGCCCCGCGCAGCTGCAGCCACGCGCGCGCCACTTCGGCTTCCAGCGACACCAGCGCGTCGTTACGCTGCTCTATCGCCGCCTTCTGCTGCGCTTCGGCGGCCTCCACCTGACGGCGCACCTTGCCCCACAGGTCGATTTCCCACTGGGCGTCGAAGCTGCCCTGGTAGAGGTTTATCGGCTGCGTCAGCGGCCCAAGCGCGCCCCGCAGCTGCGGATCGACGTTATCCAGCTGGTCGTAAACGCCGTGGGATTTTAGCTCCCCTTCCAGCCCGAGCTGCTGGCGCGTCGCCTGCAGATTGCCGTTCACCGACGGGAAAAACGCGCCGCCCGCCTGGTTAATCTGCTCACGCGCCCCGGCGATGCGCAGCACCGTTTGCTGCAGGGACAAATTCCCGGCGATGGCGCGCTCCACCAGGCTATCGAGCTGCGGCGAGCCGAAGGTTTTCCACCAGCGCGGGTTGGTCGCGCCGGAGGTGGTTTTCGACTTCACCTCGCCGTCGCCCCTGTCGTTCCAGTGCGTGACGGCCGGTGGTGCGGGCTGCTGATAGTCCGGCCCCACGGCGCAGCCCACCAGCAGCATCATTATCATCAGGGGGTGTAAACGTCTGTGTATCATCAGTGTGCTCCTGCACTCCCCTCGCTCTTAACCGGCGAGAGCAACAAACAAAACGGAATCAGTAAAAAGGCCACCGCGCTCAGAAGGGTGAACACGTCGATGTAGGCCAGGAAGCGCGACTGCTCGATCATCGTCTGGTACATGCGCCCGGTGGCGATGCCGGTGGGGTCGCCCACCTGGGTGGTAAAGTTCTGGATCGCCTGGGCGCTCTCGCGTATCGCCAGCTGGAACTGCTCGTTAAACGGCGAGGCGTGGTAGGCCAGATGGGCGCTGTGCGCCTGCGATCGCTCGGTGATGGCCGCCGTCGAGAGCGAAATCCCAATCGACCCGGCCACGTTGCGGAACATGGTAAACAGCGCCGCCGCGTCGGCGTTCAGCCGCCTCGGGATCGAGATAAAGGCGATGGTGGTCAGCGGCACAAACAGGAACCCCAGCCCAATCGACTGCGCGCTGCGGAACAGCACCAGCGTTTCGAAGTCGATATCCGGCGTCAGCGTGCGGGACCAGAAGAACGACACCGCCAGGCAGGTAAAGCCAAAGGCGATGATCCAGCGCGTCTGCACCACCGGCATCAGCTTCAGCACCAGCGGAATGGTCAACACAATCAGCACCGCCCCGGGCGAAAGCACCAGCCCGGACCAGGTGGCGGTATAGCCTAAATCCTGCTGCGCCAGCTGGGGGATCACCACCGAGCTGCCGTAGAGGATCATCGCCATCCCTGCCATTAACAGGCTGGAAATGGCGAAGTTCCGATCCTTCATGCAGTGCAGATCCACCACCGGCTTTTTGGCGTACAGCAGCCAGTAAATCGCGCCGACAATGCCGATAAGCGTCAACACGGCGAAGATGCGGGTAAAGTCAGAGTTAAACCAGTCCTCGTCTTCCCCGCGGTCAAGCATCACCTGCAGGCAGCCCAGACCGAGGGCGATAAAACCAATCCCCGTCCAGTCGACGGAGAGCTTCTCTTTAGATTTGCTCTCCCACGGCGGATCTTCCAGCAGCTGGTAGATCGCCAGCACCGTCACAATCCCCACGGGAATGTTGATGAAAAACACCCAGCGCCAGGAGTAGTTATCGGTGATCCAGCCGCCCAGGGTTGGCCCGAGGACCGGCGCAACGATAATGGCAATCGACGAGAGGCCAAAGGCTTTGCCCCTGTCTTCGGGCTTGAAGTAATCGAGCAGCACCGACTGCTGCGTGGGCTGCAGCCCGCCGCCGAAGAAGCCCTGCATCACGCGAAACAGGATGATCTGCCACAGCTCGGTGGCGATGCCGCACAGGAACGAGCAGATGGTGAACATCACGATGCAGATCAGGAAGAACTGCTTGCGGCCAAACAGCCGGCTCAGGAAGGCGGAGATAGGCAATACGATGCCGTTCGCCACCAGGTAGCTGGTCAGTACCCAGGTGGATTCGTCGTAGCTGGCCGAGAGCGATCCCGCCACGTGCGGCAGCGCCACGTTGACGATGGTGGTGTCCAGTATTTCCATAAACACCGCCAGCGTCACCACGATCGCCACCGCCCACGGGTTGCTGGCAGGCTTCCAGCTGTCGTGGCTGTGGTCCGTCATTCGAGCGTGACCTTCGGCTCAACCGACAGCCCCAGCGGCAGCGGCCTGTTCGGGTCCAGACCTTTGTCAATCACGATTTTCACCGGCACGCGCTGAACGATTTTGACAAAGTTGCCGGTGGCGTTTTCCGACGGGAACGCGGAGAAGCGCGAGCCGCTGCCCTGCTGGATGCTGTCGATATGGCCTTCAAGCTCCATATCCGGCCAGGCATCCACGGATACCGTCACCTTGTTGCCCGGCTTCATGCGTTCAAGCTGCGACTCTTTAAAGTTCGCCACGACCCACACGTTCGGGGAAACCAGCGAGAACAGCGCCGATCCCGCCTGCACCAGCGTGCCGGGCTGGACGTTGCGTTTGGTGACAAAGCCGTCGAACGGGGCGCGGACTTCGGTATAAGCGAGGTTCAGGTTCGCGGTTTCGAGCTGCGCTTTAGCCTGATCGACCTGCCGTTCGCGGGCTTCAACGTTCGTCTCCTGCTGGCGGATCTGCAGCTGAACCTGCTCCGCCACCTCAAGCTGCGCCTGCGCGCTGGCCAGACCGGCCTGGGCGCTGCGCAGCTGGGCATTGGCGGAATCGATACTTTGCTGCGTAGTCGCGCGCGGGTCGACGCCGCGCTGGCGGCGGTACTCGGCCTGCGCGTTAGCCATATCGGCCTGGGCTTTTAGCACCTGCGCTTTGGCTTCGTCACGCTGGGCGGGGTATTGCACCTTCGAGAGCGCCAGCTGCGCCTGCGCCTGGTGGAGCTGAGCAACCGCCAGCCCCAGCTGGGCCTGGGCCTGATCGCGCTGGGCAGCGTTATCGCGGGGATCGATAACCACCAGCAGGTCGCCCTTCTTCACGCGCTGGTTGTCACGCACGCGCAGCTCGGTTACATAGCCTGCCGCTTTGGGAGCAATGGTCACCACGTCGCCGTCGGTAAAGGCGTCGTCGGTCGTCTCTTCGTTACGGGTTAAAAACCACCAGACTAACGCCACGACGACCATTACCACCACGACGATGCCGAGGATAATTAACGGTTTTTTGCCCGGACGCTTGCGCGCGTTATTGTTGTTCTCCTGCTCGTCAGCAGGCGGGGATTGATCTTCAGCCATAGTTCAGCAACGGTCCTGTCAGTGAGCGGCATCACACTATGCCGTTCACTAAAGCTAGGACGTTGCTATACATTTGCCAGGATAAACTGACAAATAGCGCACTATATGAGAAGGATTAGTCCGAATCCGATCGCGGCGGCCCAGGCGAGCATCGGGATCGACCATAAATGGAAGCGCCACCAGATGCGGCGATCGTTGGCCATGCGCAGGGCAATCAGGTTCGCCAGCGAGCCGGGCAGCAGCCCAAAGCCGCCGATATTCACCGCCCAGGCGAGCAGCGCGTCAGGGGGAACATAGTTGAGCAGCAGGATGGTAGAGGGCACGTTGCTGATAACCTGCGAAAGCCCAATTGCCGTCAGCCATAGCCCCGGCTGAGACAGTCCGCTCACGCCGTGCAGGACGTTTTGCAGCGCAGGCAGCTGAATAAGCAGATGCACATCGATAAACATCGCCATAAAAACCAGCAGCAGCGTCCAGTCCACGCTCACCAGCACGCGTCTTGCCAGCACCAGGAACCCGGCGGCGACCAGCAGCACGCCCGTCAGCTCAAGCTTCATTTCCAGCGCAATCAGGAACACGACGTACAGCGCCAGACAGCTCCAGACCAGCCGGGGCTGCCACTGCGGACCCGCTGTTCCACTATGGTACTGCAGCTTTTTATCCGGGAAGGCAAACCAGCAGACCGCAAGCAGGGATACCATCATCACCAGCGCCAGCGGCGCCATCTGCCAGGTAAAGGCGGCAAACGACAGCCCAGAGCGTCCCCAGAGCAGAATGTTTTGCGGGTTACCGATAGGGGTTAACAGTGAACCCGCGTTAACCGCCAGCGCTTCAAAAATAATGAGGCGAGTCACCGGAATTTCGCAAAGCTTACGCAGCGTAAGCGTCAGCGGCACGATGATGAACAGCGCCACATCGTTAGTCAGAAAGGTCGACAGCACCGCCGCAGAAAAGACCATGAACAGCGACAGCCTGCGCTCGGTCGCAAAGCGGCGGACCATCTTGCGACCCAGCACGTCGAAATAGCCGCTCAGCTCTACCCCTTTGGTGAGCATCATTAAGCCGCTCAGGGTGATGATGGTGCGCCAGTCGATGGCAGCAGGCCAGGTATGCGGGGTAAACGGCACAAAAAAACTTAATCCAGCGCCGATAAGTAATAAGAGATGAAAGAAGCGATCGCGGGCCAGCGCCTGCAGTCCAGGAAGCGTCATTCTGCGCCGGGTCCGTATTTAAGGGTAAATTCACGGAATCTCACCAGCGTCTCTTCGCTGACGTGATGCTCCATCCCCTCGGCATCCCGGCGGGCAATCTCCGGGCTAACGCCCAACACCAGCAAAAAGTTTTCAACGATCTGATGACGCTCGCGGCTCTCCTGGGCCAGCTTTTCGCCTTCCGCCGTCAGAAACACGCCGCGCCAGGGGATCATTTCGATCAGGCCGACGGTTGCCAGGCGTTTTAACATTTTGGCAACCGTTGGCTGAGAAACCCCCAGTCGGGCGGCCATATCCACCTGACGTGCTTCGCCGACTTCCCGAATCAAATCGGAGATCAGCTCTACATAGTCATCAATCAGCTCCCGTCGGTGGGCTTCGCGCACCTGACGAAACCCTTCAACGTGCTCTTCAACATTCACCAGTTGCGTCGTTTTTTTTGTTGTTGGCTTACCTGCGCGACGGTTCATTGTACTTCCTCAGTGGGGATGACGCTTCCAGCGCCCGGTATCAAGAGCGAACATTGTAAACCATAGCTCTACAAGCACAAAAAATTAACGAATTAGCCATAGCTATACAATATAGCCTGTGCTATATCTGTATGTAATGCAGTCACCCTTCACGGATCGAAGGGATCTCAAACCAGGAGGCCATATGAATGAATTCAAGAGGTGTATGAACGTGTTTACCCACTCTCCGTTTAAAGTGCGCTTGCTGCTGTTGAATATGCTGTGCGATATGTTCAACAACAAACCGCATCAGGACGACAAGTCATCCCACTAAGCGGCGTCGCGGCACGCCGCTTCATTTTTCCGTCACACATCCTCTGTACGCTGGCCTCTGGCCGCCTTATTCCCGATCTTTTTTGCGGATTTGCAGCCCCCTTCGCAAAACATCTGTTTAGCAACTGTTGACCTTATTTCGCGCTCGCACTATCTTCTTGCAGCCCTGCACTATTTGCGGCTCGCTGAAGCGGACCCTCATTCCCTCTCCACGCACTGTCAGGCAGGCTTTGACCCTTGGCGCCAGGGTGAGCACATGGCGTTTCACGATAGTGAACTATGAACGTAACCCTGAAAGAAACACTTGCTACCCGCAGCCGGGCCTTAAACCCGTGGACGGGATTCTACTTTCTGCAATCGCTGCTGATTAACTTCGCGCTTGGCTATCCCTTTAGCCTGCTTTATGCCGTTGCCTTCACCTGTATCCTTCACCTTCTGTGGCACAGCGCGCCGCGCGTTCAGAAAGTACTCATCGGGATCTGTTCGCTGGTTGCGGCATCCTATTTCCCGTTTGGCCAGGCTTACGGTTCGCCAAACTTCAATACTCTGCTGGCGCTGCACTCTACCAATATGGAAGAGTCAACGGAGATCCTGACGATCTTCCCCTGGTACAACTATGTGGTTGGCCTCTTCATTTTTGCGCTGGGCGTGATTGCGGTCCGTCGTAAGCAGGCCGAGAAAAAAGCGTGGGGCAGAATTGAAAGCCTCTGTCTGGCGTTCAGCGTCGTCACCTTCTTCGTCACGCCGGTACAAAACCTTGCCTGGGGCGGCGTGTTTAAGCTGAAAGACACGGGCTACCCGGTGTTCCGCTTTGTCAAAGATGTCGTGGTTAACAACAAAGAGGTTCTCGACGAGCAGGCGCGCATGGCCGAGCTTTCCAATATGAAAGACACCTGGAACGTGCTGGCCGTGAAGCCAAAATACCATACCTATGTCGTGGTGATTGGTGAAAGCGCGCGCCGCGATGCGCTGGGCGCGTTTGGCGGCCACTGGGATAACACACCGTTTGCCAGTTCGGTCAACGGCACGTTTTTTACCGATTATGTGGCGGCCAGCGGTTCGACGCAGAAATCACTTGGCCTGACGCTGAATCGCGTGGTCGACGGTAAGCCGCAGTTTCAGGATAACTTCGTTACGCTCGCTAACCGCGCGGGCTTCCAGACGTGGTGGTTCTCAAACCAGGGCCAGATTGGTGAATACGATACCGCTATTGCCAGCATTGCGAAGCGCGCGGACGAGGTGCAGTTTCTGAAAAACGGCGATTTTGAAGCCGATAAAAACACCAAAGATGAAGCCTTGCTGAAAATGACGGCGCAGGTCTTTGCCACCCAGCGCACTCAGCCGCAGCTGATTGTTCTGCACCTGATGGGCTCGCATCCGCAGGCGTGCGATCGTACCGGGGGGAAATACGCCGAGTTTGTGCAGTCGAAAGAGACGTCATGCTATCTCTACACCATGACGCAAACCGACGATCTGCTGAGCAAGCTGTATACCCAGTTACGCAATACCGGCGACAGTTTCTCGCTGGTCTATTTTTCCGACCACGGGCTGGCGTTCAAGGAACGGGGCAAAGAGGTGCAGTACCTGGCGCATGATGATAAGTTCCAGCAGAACTTCCAGGTGCCGTTCATGGTGTTGTCGAGTGACGATAAAACCCATCGCATCATTAAAGCGCGCCGGTCAGCGAATGATTTTCTGGCGTTCTTTTCGCAATGGACGGGAATTGCTGCGGAGCAGATAAAAAAAGCTTACCCGTTTGTCTCAAACAAGAAAGCTCCTCCAGTTTACATTACCAACTTCAAGTTACAGAAAGTTGACTATAACCACCTGGGTACGGATATTTTCGATATTAAGAGTAAGTAATATCTTCCGTCTCGTGCGGTCTGATGCCCTCACCCTGGCCCTCTCCCACGGGGAGAGGGGACAAACACTAAAAACGGCAACCTCTGGTTGCCGTTTTGCTTTTACCTTCCAAAAAAAAATCCGCCACATTGGGCGGATTTTTTACTGGCTCACCGAAGTGATTAGAAGCGGTAACCTACGCCTGCGATCCAGGTGCCAACGTCAACGTTGCGGATACGGCTCTGCTCATAGGAGAAGTCCAGAGCAACGTTTTCGATTGGGTTGAACTGCAGACCTGCGCCGTAGGAGAAGCCGTAGTCGCTGTTGCTTGCAGTACGGTTAGCAGATTCGTTTTCAGTCTGCTGGAATTTACCGTAGCCAACACCTACAACACCGTAGATGCTTGCCCAGTCGTTCAGACGGTAAGCTGGACCAGCAGTGATACCGTAGTACTGACCTTTGTTATAAGCACCGTTGTCGAAATTATCTTTTTCGGTGTAGGTGAAAGAACCGATCACGCCCAGCGGGTTGTTATCCTGCTCATAACGGTACTTCAGGTTGAAACCGTTAGCTTTGTTCATTACGCCCTGATAGTCGCTCTGTGCGTAACCACCGGTAACGGTAGAAGTCGCAGCTACAGCGGTACCTGCGGAAACAGCCAGAACAGCGGCCAGTGCTGAAAGACATGCAATTTTTTTCATAACCACCTCAAATGTGCTTCAAGTAAATCCGTAAGTTTTAAATATATCAAAAAATCTTGTGAAACTCTTTGAGATTCGTGATGTCTAATGAAGCCTTTCCTGTAACAGAACGTTTCCAGAATCAGCTATCTTATTCAAATCTCGCCCGTTTTTCACGTCTCAACGCTGATTTTGCGCGACCTCACCGTTACATTCATCCAGATTATTCCTAATCTTTTCGATGATAAATCAACCAGTGCCCGTCCATTTTACGGATTTCTCCTGGATTTTTTTCAACAGTAGCTCAACCGTAGCCGCTTATTTCATTTACACTGCGTTTTTTACTTCATTTGACAAAATTGACAGGAGAAAGGATGCCTGGGTTATCCCGCAGGACGTCGGTCTGGATGCCGGTTGTCGTAATATTGATAGCGATGATGTCTATCCAAAGTGGCGCATCGCTGGCGAAATCGCTTTTCCCGCTGGTAGGCGCACCCGGCGTTACGGCGTTGCGTATCGCGTTAGGCACTCTGATCCTCGTCGTCATTTTTAAGCCCTGGCGGCTGCGTTTCAAAAAAGAGCAGCGCTTGCCTCTCCTGTTCTACGGACTGGCGCTCGGCGGGATGAACTATATGTTCTATCTCTCCATTCAGACTATCCCCCTTGGGATCGCCGTTGCCCTCGAGTTCACGGGGCCGCTGGCGGTAGCCCTCTTTTCCTCCCGCCGGCCGGTTGACTTCATTTGGGTAATATTAGCCGTTCTCGGGCTTTGGTTCCTGCTGCCGCTGGGCCAGGACGTAACGCAGATAGATCTGACGGGTGCAGCGCTGGCGCTGGGCGCGGGTGCCTGCTGGGCCGTCTACATTCTTACCGGGCAGCGTGCCGGGGAAGAGCACGGCCCGGCGACCGTTGCCCTTGGCTCGCTGATTGCCGCCATTATTTTTGTCCCGATCGGTATGGCGCAGGCCACGGAGTCCATCTGGCAGTGGTCCATCCTCCCGGTTGGGCTGGCGGTTGCTGTTCTCTCGACGGCACTCCCCTACTCGCTGGAGATGATTGCCCTGACGCGTCTGCCCACGCGAATCTTCGGCACCCTGATGAGCATGGAACCCGCGCTGGCGGCCATCTCCGGAATGGTTTTCCTCGGCGAAACCCTCACCTTTACCCAGACGCTGGCGCTTTGTTCCATTATCGCAGCGTCAATGGGGTCGACGCTTACCATGCGCCCGGAGCCAAAAGTCCATAACGTGGACGTCAATTAATGGCGTATATTCTGCATGGCGTCACCGTCATGCAGAATAAAGTCTGGTGCCGTCGTTATTATAATTTCTGACATACTTTGTCATACTGCAGAAATATCCCCCCGAAACCAGTAATGCATATCAAATTAAGATTGATCTGCATCAATTTTAAAATAATCACTATTATTCATGCACTTATAAACTCAACATCCTTCTCGCTATTAAACCGATAGGCAGCGCCAAATCGCAGAGAAAAAATCAGGTGCTATACTTAGTTCCGTAATTACCTGGGACACACACATCAAGAGGATATGAGATTATGAGTACCGCTAAACTGGTGAAAACGAAAGCGTCTAATCTGCTTTATACCCGTAACGATGTATCGGATAGCGACAAGAAAGCGACGATTGAGTTGCTGAATCGCCAGGTGATCCAATTCATCGATCTTTCGCTGATCACCAAACAAGCACACTGGAATATGCGCGGTGCCAACTTTATTGCCGTTCATGAAATGCTGGACGGATTCCGCACGGCACTGGTTACGCATCTGGATACCATGGCAGAACGTGCCGTGCAGTTGGGCGGCGTTGCCCTGGGTACCACGCAGGTGATCAACAGCAAAACGCCACTGAAAAGCTACCCGCTGGATATCCATACCGTTCAGGATCACCTGAAAGAGCTGGCTGACCGCTACGCGATTGTGGCAAATGACGTACGTAAAGCGATTGGCGAAGCGAAGGACGAAGATACCGCTGATATCTTCACCGCCGCGTCTCGCGATCTGGACCAGTTCCTGTGGTTCATTGAGTCTAACATCGAGTAATCCATACGGATTTCTAATCAAACCCTCGCGTCATGCGGGGGTTTTGCACGTTTATGGTGCACACTTTTTGCTTCCACACCTGCAAAAGTGAACAAAATGTAATAATCACTTCACACAACCGTTAATAGAAGATTGTTTTTTCGTCTGAATTTGCGCTAAATAGCACCACGTCAAATGCCCTGAATGATGCGCACCAAAACGGTGCTCCAGTTTGGTGCATAACATCGCCATTGCCACGATTATTGTGCAATGCGTGACGCACTCCCCTTTGCAAAACAAGAGCTTGTAAAGTTGGCACGTTTTTTTCATTGTGCAACTTGTTCTCGCAGGGGATCGCCCCGTGGATATAAAAGGAAATGCTATGAAGTCTGTATTAAAAGTTTCACTGGCTGCACTTACCCTGGCTTTTGCGGTGTCATCCCATGCCGCCGACAAACTGGTTGTAGCGACCGACACGGCGTTCGTTCCGTTTGAATTCAAACAGGGTGATAAATACGTTGGTTTTGACGTGGATCTGTGGGCTGCGGTCGCAAAAGAACTCAAACTGGATTACACCCTGAAGCCGATGGACTTCAGCGGCATCATCCCGGCACTGCAGACCAAAAACGTTGACCTGGCGCTGGCGGGTATCACCATTACTGACGAACGCAAAAAAGCGATCGACTTCTCCGACGGCTACTACAAAAGCGGCCTGCTGGTGATGGTCAAAGCGGATAATAACGACGTAAAAAGCGTGAAAGATCTCGACGGTAAAGTGGTTGCGGTGAAGAGCGGCACCGGTTCCGTTGATTATGCAAAAGCAAATATCAAAACCAAAGATCTGCGTCAGTTCCCTAACATCGACAACGCCTATATGGAGCTCGGTACTAACCGTGCTGACGCGGTTCTGCACGACACGCCGAACATCCTGTACTTCATCAAAACGGCGGGCAACGGCAAGTTCAAAGCGGTAGGTGACTCTCTGGAAGCACAGCAGTACGGCATCGCGTTCCCGAAAGGCAGCGACGAGCTGCGCAACAAGGTGAACGGCGCGCTGAAAACCCTGAAAGAGAACGGTACGTACAACGAAATCTATAAAAAATGGTTCGGTACTGAACCTAAATAATCCAGCCTGAATTATCAGGTACTGTAATGCCCGGTGGCGCTTGCGCTTACCGGGCCTACAATTTGAGTCAGCCCTCTGACTCATTTTAGTTTTCACCACGGTATACAGGAATACATCATGCAGTTTGACTGGAGCGCCATCTGGCCTGCCATTCCTCTCTTGCTTGAAGGCGCCAAAATGACCCTGTGGATTTCGGTCCTCGGTCTGGTTGGCGGGTTGATTATCGGCCTTGTCGCCGGTTTCGCCCGCACCTACGGCGGCTGGATTGCAAACCACATCGCACTGGTTTTCATCGAAGTGATCCGCGGTACGCCAATTGTCGTACAGGTCATGTTCATCTACTTCGCCCTGCCAATGGCCTTCAACGATCTGCGCATTGACCCGTTCAGCGCCGCGGTCGTGACCATTATGATCAACTCCGGCGCGTACATTGCGGAAATCACCCGCGGCGCCGTACTGTCGATTCATAAAGGCTTCAGCGAAGCCGGGCTGGCCCTGGGGCTTTCCCGTCGCGAAACCATTCGCCACGTTATTCTGCCGCTGGCGCTGCGCCGCATGCTGCCGCCGCTGGGTAACCAGTGGATCATCAGCATTAAGGACACGTCGCTGTTCATCGTTATCGGCGTTGCTGAACTGACCCGTCAGGGCCAGGAGATCATTGCCGGCAACTTCCGCGCGCTCGAAATCTGGAGTGCGGTGGCCGTTGTTTACCTGATCATCACGCTGGTTCTGAGCTTTGTTCTGCGTCGTCTTGAAAGAAGGATGAAAATCCTGTGATTGAATTTAAAAACGTTTCCAAGCACTTTGGCCCAACCCAGGTGCTGCACAATATTGATTTGAACGTCAGCCAGGGTGAAGTGGTGGTGATTATCGGGCCTTCCGGCTCCGGTAAATCGACCCTGCTGCGCTGCATCAACAAGCTGGAAGAGATCACCAGCGGCGATCTGATTGTCGATGGCCTGAAGGTCAACGACCCGAAGGTGGACGAACGTCTGATCCGTCAGGAAGCAGGCATGGTGTTCCAGCAGTTCTACCTGTTCCCGCACCTGACGGCGCTGGAAAACGTGATGTTCGGCCCGCTGCGCGTGCGCGGTGCCAACAAAGCGGCAGCGGAAACGCTGGCGAAAGATCTGCTGGCGAAGGTTGGCCTGGCGGAGCGTGCGCACCACTATCCGTCCGAGCTGTCGGGCGGTCAACAGCAACGCGTGGCGATTGCCCGCGCGCTGGCGGTGAAGCCGAAGATGATGCTGTTTGATGAGCCTACGTCGGCACTCGACCCTGAGCTGCGCCACGAAGTGCTGAAGGTGATGCAGGATCTGGCCGAAGAAGGGATGACGATGGTCATCGTGACCCACGAAATCGGCTTTGCCGAGAAGGTGGCTTCGCGTCTGATCTTCATCGACAAAGGGCGTATCGCCGAGGACGGCAATCCGCAGGAGCTGATCGCGAACCCGCCGAGCCAGCGCCTGCAGGAGTTCCTGCAGCACGTTTCCTAATCCACAGTATTCAGCAGAGCCGGGCATGCCCGGCTTTTTTACGCCAGATTGTTCCCAAAAATCCCCCTTAGCTCCCTGCCCTCTATACTTATCATTTTGTTGGACATTTTTACCGGAGGACGCCGTGCCGTGGATCCTGCTGCTGTTGCTTAGCCTGTTTAGTGCGCCATCGTTCGCCGTCGCGATCCCCGGCGTCACCACCGGAACCACTGCGACGCAGGAGAGCGCCCCGCCTCAGGAGCCTGACGTTGAACAGAAAAAAGCCGCGTACAGCGCGCTGGCTGACGTTCTGGAAAACGACGCCTCGCGGCAGGAGCTTATTGGCCAGCTGCGCAAAGTTGCCGCCACGCCGCCGCGGGAGCCCGTGCCTGCCATTACCCCGCCAGACGTGAAAGAGCAAAAAACGGTGCTGGAGAACGTGACCGACGTTAGCCGTCAGTATGGGGAAGCGCTCTCTTCTCGCTTCGCCCAGCTCTACCGCAACCTGATTGGTTCCCCGCACAAGCCGTTTAATCCACAGACGTTTTCCACTGCCGCCACCCAGTTTTTAATGCTGGCGGGCGGAGTCTTTCTTTTTTACTGGCTGGTGCGCCTGTGTGCCTGGCCGCTGTATCGCAAAATGGGGCAATGGGGCCGCAAAAAGAACCAGCAAAAAAGCAGCTGGCTTCACCTGCCCGCCATGATCGCGTCTGCCTTTATTATTGATTTACTCCTGCTGGCGCTCACGCTGTTTATCGGCCAGCTGCTGGCCGACCGGCTCAATGCGGGCAACAAAACCATCGCCTTCCAGCAGGGGCTGTTTCTGAACGCCTTCGCGCTGATCGAGTTCTTTAAGGCGCTGCTGCGGGTCATCTTTTGCCCGCGCGTGCCCGAGCTTCGCCCCTTCAACATCAACGATGAAAGCGCGAAATACTGGGCGCTGCGCCTGAGCGTGCTTAGCGGCCTGATAGGCTACGGCCTGCTGGTCGCGGTGCCGATTATTTCAAACCAGGTGAACGTCCAGTTTGGCGCGCTGGCAAACGTGCTGATCATGCTCTGTATTACCGTCTGGGCGCTGTATCTGATTTTCCATAACAAAAAGGCGATCACCGAAAGTCTGCTTCACCTGGCCGATCGCTCTCTCTCCTTCTTCAGCCTGTTTATCCGCGCCTTCGCGCTGGTGTGGCACTGGCTGGCAAGCGCGTACTTTATCGTGCTGTGCTTCTTCTCGCTGTTCGATCCGGGCAACAGCCTGAAGTTTATGATGGGGGCGACGTTTAAAAGCCTGGCCATCATTGGCGTTGCGGCCTTTGCGTCCGGCCTGCTCTCTCGCTGGATCTCGAAAACCATCACGCTGTCACCGCAGGTGCAGCGTAACTACCCGGAACTGCAAAAGCGGGTCAACGGCTGGATGTCGGTATCGCTGAAGGTGGCGCGTATTCTGACCGTCTGCGTGGCGATCATGCTGCTGCTGAACGCCTGGAGCCTGTTTGATTTCTGGAACTGGCTGCACAACGGCGCGGGGGAGAAAACCGTTGACGTGTTAATCCGCATTGCGCTGATCCTGTTCTTCTCCGCTGTCGGCTGGACGCTGCTGGCGAGCCTTATCGAGAACCGGCTGGTGTCCGATATTCACGGCAGGCCGCTGCCGAGCGCCCGCGCCCGCACGCTGTTAACCCTGTTCCGCAACGCGCTGGCGGTGATCATCAGCACCATTACCATCATGATTGTGCTCTCGGAAATCGGCGTGAATATCGCCCCGCTGCTGGCGGGTGCGGGTGCGCTGGGGCTGGCCATTTCCTTCGGTTCGCAAACGCTGGTGAAAGATATTATTACAGGCGTTTTTATTCAGTTTGAGAACGGCATGAACACGGGCGATCTGGTCACCATTGGGCCGTTAACCGGCACGGTTGAGCGGATGTCCATTCGTTCGGTCGGCGTGCGTCAGGATACCGGGGCCTATCACATCATTCCGTGGTCATCGATTACCACCTTCGCCAACTTTGTGCGCGGGATTGGCTCGGTAGTGGCGAATTACGATGTGGATCGCCATGAGGATGCCGATAAAGCGAAACAGGCGCTGCGGGATGCGGTAGAAGAGCTGATGCAGATGGAAGATATCCGCGGGCTGGTGATTGGCGAACCGTCGTTTGCCGGGATTGTCGGGCTGACGAACACGGCGTTTACCCTTCGCGTGTCGTTCACTACCCAGCCGCTGAAGCAGTGGACGGTGCGCTTTGCGCTCGACAGCATGGTCAAAAAACACTTTGACCTGGCGGATGTGCGTATGCCGGTGCAGACGTATCAGGTGCTGCCTTCGCCGACCGCACAGCTTCCCCCGCAGGAGCCAACCTTATAGCGCGGATGCCGGGTGGCGGCTTCGCCTTACCCGGCCTACGACGGAGTGCTATTTGCGGCGTTTGTTGTTTTCCATAAACGACCAGGCAATAAAGCGGCTCTGCTTCTGCCCCTGCGCCATCTCTTTTTTCACCACCTTCACCGCGCCGGCCTCGGTTAGCGCACGGTAGAGCGGCGGAAGGTTATCGCCGCGCGAAACCAGCGTGGTGAACCATTTCACCTGACGGCCAAACTGTTTGCTTTCCGCAATCATACGCAGGATAAACGCCACCTCACCGCCCTCGCACCACAGCTCCTGCTGCTGGCCACCGAAGTTCAGCGCAGCATCCTCAGCCTGACCCAGGTTACGGCGCTTGCGCTCGCTGCCCTCGCGGGCCGCGGCGGCTGAATCATGGAACGGCGGGTTGCACAGGGTGGCATCGTATTGTTCATTTTTATGGATAATGCCGTTGAAGATCGAACCTGCATCTTTCTGACGACGCAGGCGGATTGCCCGGCTTAAGCCCGGATTTCCGTTTATAATCGCCTGCGCGCTGGAGAATGCCTCTGCGCCGATTTCACTCCCGGTGAAGCGCCACTGGTATTCATGAGCGCCAATCAGGGGGTAAATCAGGTTTGCCCCGGTACCGATATCCAGAATGGTGGCCTGCTGCGGAACGACGCCCTCATTACCTTCTGCAAGCAGATCGGCGAGATGATGGACGTAATCTGCGCGGCCAGGAACGGGCGGACAGAGAAAACCTTCCGGAATATCCCAGTTCGCCACGCCGTAATAGTGGGCAAGCAGCGCTTTGTTCAGCATTTTAACCGCCAGCGGGTCAGCGAAGTTGACCGAAGGTTCACCGGCGGGCGTCTGTACAATGAAGCCCTGTAACTGCGGGCAGCTCTGGCACAGCGCGTTCATGTCGTAGCGGCTGCGGTGGCGATTTCGTGGGTGCAATCCCGGCTTTTGGGAAGTCATGGCGTTCTCCTTTAAACAGCGGCGTAAGATACCCTTTGCAGACCCAACGGTAAATAACTGTGTGCGGTGCACAAAAATACGCCATAAATCAGTAGCCTTTATGTCTATGATCTGTCAGCAAATCGTCAATTTATATCGTTCAAAAAATAAGCAGATCATCATCAAATATTTGCGCTAAATCACACTCGCGGGGCTTCTAAACTTAAGGGGAATCACCTGTTGTTTCCCCTGAGGATGTGATTATGAAAAACTACCTGACCCTTGTTGTAATCGCCGGCGCGCTGGCCACGGTGTCCTTCTCTGCCTGGTCAGTTCAGTCCCTGACCGAAAATAATGATACCAGTCAGCTGCAGGCTGCGGGTACGGTCTCGGTAAGCCGGGCGAGTAACCTTGACGACCTCCAGGATAAGCTGGCTGAAAAAGCCCGCCAGGAGGGTGCTAAAGGCTTCGTGGTGAACTCCGCTGGCGGAGATAACCATATGTACGGCACAGCCACCATCTATAAATAACCGCTCATACACGCCCACAACTGCATCCGCACAGCGGATGCAGTTTCTCTTTTCCGCGCCTTGACTGTACGATTTTTAACCCCATATTCATACAATGCGCTTAACACAAACAGGAGGACGTATGGCTTCCGGCTGGGCGAATGACGACGCCGTTAATGAACAGATCAACAGTACGATTGAAGATGCGGTTGCCCGCGCGCGCGGTGAAATTCCGCGCGGCGAAAGTTTGCATGAATGTGAGGAATGCGGCGATCCGATCCCCGAGGCGCGTCGTAAGGCCATTCCTGGCGTGCGGTTATGCATAACCTGTCAGCAGAATAAAGATTCAAAAAATGCTTCACATTCGGGATATAATCGTAGAGGATCGAAAGACAGCCAGTTACGTTGACTTTCCTTTACCTAAAATCACCGCGCAAGCGGTTTCCTTTACGCTCACGATTTTCGGAACTGCACGTAGCAAAATGTGCGCTCGATCGCTGCTCTGTAAAGCGAAGCGACAAGAAGTGTCAATTGCCGTTCCGAATTTATTAATAATCAATAAGTTATTTGTCATTCAATTTTTTTGAGCAACCACGTCAATTCTCTTCGATTTTATCTCTCGCAAAAAAACGTGATACTTATCACATCGACGGAACATCGTCCCCTTAACAGAATAACCTGCGAGAGATTAACCATGAAAACCATTAAATATGCTGTTGCTGCTGTTGCCCTGTCCGCTCTGTCCTTTGGCGCATTCGCCGCGGAAGCGGTCTCTTCTACTCAGGCACAGAACATGAATAAAATCGGTGTGGTGAGTGCAGAAGGCGCAACCACGCTGGACGGTCTGGAAGCAAAACTGGCTGAGAAAGCGGCTGCAGCAGGCGCAAGCGGATACACCATTACCTCCGCGAACGCCAATAACAAACTGAGCGGCACTGCGGTTATCTACAAATAATCGACTGAATGAATGTACTACCCTCACCCTACCCTCTGGTGAGATGCTCCAACCCTCATTGACCCTGTTGTTGTTACCCTTTGTTTGCCCGTCCGCCACTGGACGGGCTTTTTTTTGCTTAAAAGGACCGGGCGACCCGCGCCAGCCCGTCGTCCACCGTTTCCACCTCACCGGTTGCCAGCAAACAGCAGGCCATCTGCAGCGTGATCGAGTGCGGAACGGGAACGCTTCCGGCCAGACACTGCTCTATCCAGTGCGCGGTCGTATGCGGATCTTTTGCCTGAGGCAGGATAACCTCGCTATTTTCTGCCCCACGCTCATACACCACGCGTGAGCCGGAAGAATCAATCAGCATCAGCTGAGGGCATCGCTGTGGATTAGCGTAAACCTCACCTTCTGTTCCATGCATCAACAACGCACGGCCACCAATTTCTTCGAAGAATTTGCCTACTCGCGTCACGTACTCCGGGTGCGATACGCTGGACAGGCGCAGCGCCGCATCTTCTGCAAACGGCGTGGCCAGTTTTGCCAGCGTGTGCGCACTGTTACGTACGCCCATTCGCCAGCGCATATCCAGCTGCTTTTCCAGCGGCGGGCAGAGCGCGCGGACGGGAATATAAACCGGCTGATGCCCGTCCAGCTTCGCCTGCGCCTGCCCCGCATGCAGAGTGGGTTCGATGCCTAAAAGCTCGAAGATAGTTTCCGTCAGCACGCGCGTCGGATCTTCACTCACCCCGTGCACCACCACCGGGAAACCGAGCTTGTTTAATAAAATAGCCAGGAGCGGCGTCAGGTTGGCCTGCTTGCGCGCGCCGTTATAGCTTGGGATCACAATCGGCATGGGCTTTGCCAGCGGCGGCGATAAGCGCAGCGTTTGCGCCTGCATAGCCTCATAAAAGCCGCGCATTTCGGCTTCACCTTCGCCTTTGATGCGCAGGGCGATCAGGATGCCACCCATCTCAAGTTCTGGCACATCGCCATTCAGCATATGGGTATACAGCGCGTGAGCCGTTTCCTGATCCAGATCGCGGGCATGGTTTTTTCCACGCCCTACCTCTTTGATAATTTTACGATAATCCACGACATCTCTCCTGACAGCTTCATCTTGTTAACAATATAGCCCTGAAGGACGCCCGGCCGTTAGTTTTTTATCTGCGGAATTAACCTTCTGTTTTGACGATAAAAAATAAACGCAAGCCTTTTCGGAATTATTTGTGATGGCTATAGAAGATTCTTACCCATACATTTTTTGATTAAATAACCAACGAAAAGTCATTGAGGTCACGGGTGAAAACGTCCAGGCAACGCGCTCACCAGAAACATATCAGGATTTATTATGAACAAGGTTGCTTTAGGTTTATTCATTGCTGCAACGGTAGGATGTTCCGCATCCGCATTTGCGGCTACAAACGGCGAAGGGCAAATTAACTTTACCGGTGAAATTATCGATTCTGCCTGTCAGGTCGTTAATGGGTTAAGCAACCCGTTAAACGTACAGTTAGGTAAAGTCTCTAAAACCGTATTTACCGGTGCAGGCTCCACCAGCACGTTAACAAAGTTTGATATTCAGCTAAAAGATTGTCCGGAAACAGTCACCTCTGCGGCAATTAACTTTGGCGGTACGCCGGATGCAAATAACAACTCCACGCTGGCATTAACGCCAGGCGCGGATACCGCAACGGGCGTGGCTATTCAGCTGGTTGACTCCTCTGAGCAACCGGTCAGCCTGTATACCCCTACTCAACAATATCCGTTAGCATCCGGCACGGCGGTGAACGACCTTGAGTTCGGTGCGCGTTATATTCAAACCGATGCGGCAGTTACCGCAGGCCCGGCTAACTCTGTATCGACTTTTACCGTTATTTATAACTGATATTATCAATCCTGAGATATTAACGTTATCAGCGTTAATATCTCTTATTTTTATTGAGAAATATTTATGCGCCACGGTTATTTACTGAGCACTCTTTTACTGGCTGCCGCCACTGCACATGCAGGTGTCGTGATTAACGGCACACGGCTGGTTTACCAGGGAGATAAAAAGGAATCATCTCTTGGTCTTTCAAATCCAGATGCTACGGATTATCTGGTACAGTCCTGGGTCGATTCCGGCGGTAAAAATCTGGCCAGAGCACCTTTTCTAATCACCCCACCGCTTTTTCGCCTGGATGCGAAAGAGGATAACGTTCTGCGCGTCGTGCGCACGGGTGGTAATTTACCCGACGATCGCGAATCCCTGTACTGGCTCAACATCAAAGCGATCCCATCGTCAAAACACGTCGAGGGGATGAATACCCTGCAAATCGCCATTAATACCCGCATTAAACTGCTGTATCGCCCGTCGGCGGTAAAAGGCAAACCTGAAGATGTGGCAGATAAACTTGAGTGGCGTCGTGAAGGCAACGATCTGGTGGTGAATAACCCTACGCCGTTCTATATGAATTTCCAGGCCGTGACGCTGAATGGTCAGAAAGTCACAAAAGCCACCTGGGCGGTGCCTAAAACGGAAACTCACTTTGCATTACCCGGCAGCGTGGGCGGTTCCACCGTCGCGTATTCCATCATTACGGATTACGGCAGCATCAGCCAGACATGGACGACATCCGTTCGTTAATATTGCGCGTAGACAAATAAAAATCATCATGTACAGCCATAAAAAGCCTTTCACATGCCGTATTTCGTTATTGCCGATCATTCTGTGTAGTCTGGTAATGGCGATCTTTGCGCAGCAGGCGATGGCCGATGATTATTTCAACCCGGCACTGCTGGATATTGATAATCCACAGCAGGGGAAAACCGATCTGTCGGTTTACGAGAAGGGCCCAGGACAAGCGCCGGGAAAATATCAGGTCACCATTTTTATCAATAATAATAAAATTGATACCCGTGACGTGACCTTCACCTTAAAAAATGATGCTCAGGGTAATAATTCGCTTCAGCCCTGCTTTAGCCTGAACGATTTAAAAAGCCTCGGCATCAGAACCCAAAAATATCCGCAGCTGATGGCTAAAGGACAGTGTGCCGATTTAACCGCCATTCCTGCGGCCTCCGCTTCGTTTCACGTTCGCAACCAGCAGCTGTTGCTCAGCATTCCTCAGATGGCGCTCGGCAAGGTCCCACGCGGCTATATCGACCCCAAGGAGTTCGATGAAGGGATCACCGCGGGGCTGCTGAACTACAGCGCCACGGCCAGCCAGAGCCATGCGCGCCAGCAGGGAGAACAGGACAACAGCAGCCAGTACGTCAACCTGCGGCCTGGCCTTAACGTCGGGGCCTGGCGCGTGCGCAATTATTCCACCTGGAACCGCAGCGCCACGGGCAAGGAGGAGGAGCAAAAGTTTTCCTCCGTCTATACCTACGCGCAGCGCGACATTGTGGCGATGAAAAGCGACCTGACGGTAGGACAAAGCTCCTCGCCTTCAGATGTTTTCGACAGCGTGCCCTACACCGGCGTGCAGCTCAACTCCGACAACGACATGCTGCCGGACAGCGAAAAAGGTTATGCGCCTATCATTCGCGGCACCGCCCACAGCAACGCGCTGGTGATGGTGCGTCAGAACGGTTACGTCATTTATCAGAATACCGTTGCCCCCGGCGCGTTTGAAATTAACGACCTCTACCCGACCGGCAGCAGCGGCGACCTGCAGGTGACGGTAAAAGAGACCGACGGCAGCGAAAGCCATTTTGTGGTGCCCTATGCCTCCGTGCCGGTTCTGCAGCGTGAAAAAAATCTGCGCTACAGCGTCACCGCCGGGCGTTATCGCTCTTATGACAAAGACGTGGAAAAGACGCCCTTTGCCCAAGGCAGCGCCATCTATGGCTTGCCCTATGGCTTCACCGCGTACGGCGGCGTGCAGCAGAGCAGCCACTATCAGTCGCAGGCGCTGGGCGCCGGAAAAAACATGGGCGATTTGGGCGCGTTCTCCATCGACGTCACCCGCGCCAAAGCCCTGCTGAAGAAGCAGCAGTCCAGCAAAGGCCAGTCCTGGCGCGTCCGTTACAGCAAAGATTTTGCCGGTTCGGGAACCAACTTCTCGCTCGCGGGCTATCGCTACAACAGCAAGGGGTTTTACACCATGGAGGATACCATGGAGTCATATACCCGCTCTGACGACTGGTCAGCACCGCAGCAGCGCCGCGCCCGTACCGAAGCCACTATCGACCAGACGCTGCCTGAAGGCTGGGGCTCCGTTACGCTGAGCCTGGTCAAAGAAACATACTGGAGCCAGAGCCAGAACATGACCTCCATGAGCGTCAGCTATAACAACAGCTGGCACGGCGTCAGCTACAGCCTGAGCTACAGCATGAACAAAAACACCAACGACAGCGATGAGGACGGTGAAGAGGTGACGAACGACAACCAGTTCTCGCTGAACGTCTCCGTTCCGCTCGATCGCTGGATGCACAACACCTGGGCCACCTACAACATGAATAACACCAAAGACGGCACCACGCAGAATATCGGGCTTAACGGCACGGCACTGAAGGAAGACAACCTGAACTGGAATATCCAGGAAGGACTCAGCCGCTCCGGAAGCGGTAATTCAACCAGCATGAACGCTGATTATAAAGCCACCTACGGCGAGGTGAGCGGCGGCGTCAGCCAGGACAAATATCAGCAAACCGTCAACGTCGGGCTGCAGGGAGGCGTGATTGCCCATGCCAACGGTATCACCCTGAGCCAGCCGCTCGGCGAAACCATCGCCCTGGTGAAAGCGCCGGGCACGCACGGGACGCATATCGCTAACCAGACCGGCGTTGAGACGGATTTCCGCGGCTATACCGTCGTACCGTTCGTTACCGCGTATCGTCACAACACCATCGCGCTGGATACCGAAACGCTGCCGGACGATGCCGACGTGACGCACGCGGCGCAGGTTGTCACCCCAACGCGCGGCGCCGTGGTGCGCGCGAGCTTTAACACCCGGGTGGGTAGCCGCGTGCTGATGACGCTCACGCAAAACGGAAAACCGCTGCCCTTCGGCGCAACGGTGACCACGGACGATAAGGACAGCGAGTTTATTGTCGGGAATGACGGCCAGACATACCTCTCTGGCCTGCCGCAGCAAGGGCATCTCGCCGTCTCCTGGGGACAGGATGCGAGCGAGCACTGCGTCGCTGACTATGCGCTAACGGATGAGAAAGAGAAAACCAGCATCATTAACGCTGCCGCGCAGTGTCACTGATTCACCGTTCAGGCTAAACATTATGCAAATGATTAAACAGTGCTTTTTCTTACTGGTTCTGGGTACCGCCGCGTTATTTATGCCGCACGCGAAGGCAAGTTGTTCCACGCCTGATATGCCGAAAATGATTAACGTCGCTACCCTGTCGGTCCCGACAACGCTGGCTGTGGGCGCCACTATCCCCGGCTCTGAACAGACGGTGCATGTTGCGGGCAACTGCGATCATCCCTACGAGAGCGGGATGGAAATCATCTCCTGCTACTACGGAAGCGGCTCGGAAATTCCCGGGTTAACCGGAGTTTATGATTCGGGCGTACCCGGCGTCGGCGTGGCATTAATGAATGATAAAGGTCAGCGTATTACTGGAGGGGGCAAAACCGCCTGCGATTCCCGCAGTACGCCAGTTGGCTATGTGTCAAATGACGGAATGCAGTCATTTGATTTTAACGTCACCCTTGAACTGGTGAAAACCAGTGAGGCAGTCCAGTCCGGTACCCTGATGCAGGCGCAAACCGAGTTCGGTATCGGCGTGTATGGCAATGACGGCATCGGGAGTCCGAACACTATCTCCTACGCCGGTAACGTCAATTTCCAGAATGTCACCTGCTCCGTCCTGCCAAGAAATCTGACGGTTGATCTGGGTGATTTCCCGGTCAGTTCGTTTGTGAGCGTGGGAACCCTCTCTTCTCCGGCGCAGAATTTTGACGTCACGGTGAATTGTAACAGCACCGTGCAGCCCGAGGTAAAAGTGACAAGTTCAAACGGGTATGAAACGGCGTTCGAAGGCGTGCTGAAACTCACTCAGCAGACCGGCATGGCAACGGGCGTCGGGGTTCAAATGGTGTTCGACAACAATATCGCCACGTTCGATACCTACGTAAACACCCAACGCGAAGCGGTAGCCAACGAAACGCTGGCCATTCCATTCCAGGTTCGCTATGAACAAATCAGCGATGTAGTCACACCCGGACCGGCCAACACCGTTGCCACCATCACCCTCGCCTATAAGTGAACGACATGAAAAAGACCATTGCGATACTCATGCTGGGGCTGATGGCCCAGGCACAGGCAGACGACATTCAGATCCAGATGAAGGGGAATATTTACGCCAATACCTGCGTCATCGACAGCGCCAGCCGCAACCTGACGGTGGATTTAGGCCAGGCGGTGTCGGGCAGTTTTAAAGACGTTGGCGATACGGGCGCGTGGAAAGACTTCTCCCTGCTGCTGACGCACTGTCCGACCACGCGCTCGCTGGTTACCGCCTTTTTCTATGGACAGGCCGATAGCGTACACCCCACAAAATTTGCCAATACCGGCAGCGCAAAAGGGCTGGCGCTGGAGCTGGCGGATCGCCAGGACAAGATCCTCATCGCCCCACAGGCGGCATTTAGCGTCCCGATTAATACTGCCGACCACACGGCCACCTTTCCGCTCGCCGCGCGCTATTACGCCACCTCCATGCCCGTCAGCGCCGGGACGTTCAGCAGCGTGATTCAGGTGACCTTCACTTACCAGTAGGACCGCGCCCCTTAGCACGGATGCTTTTTTTACGCCCGGCGGCCAGTTTTGCCGGGCGTTTTTTTACCTCCGGCACCTCCGGCTGCTCTATCGGGAAGATCGGCAGCGCGTTCAGCAGCCGCTGGCCGTAGTTTTTGGTGAGCAGACGCTTATCGTAAATCACCACTTCGCCCCAGCAGCCGTGGCTACGAATAAGACGCCCCACCTGCTGAATCAGGTTAAACGACGCCGCAGGCAGGCTTTGCACCTCAAACGGATAGCGGTTCAGGCTTTTCAGCCACTCGCCTTCGGTGATCACTACCGGGCTGTCGATGGGCGGGAAGGCGATTTTATGAATATGCACCTGCGTCAGGTAGTCCCCTTTCAAGTCCAGACCTTCCGCAAACGACTGTAGCCCCACCAGCACGCTGCGCTCGCCGTTATCAATGCGCTTGCGGTGCGTTTCCACCAAGCGGTAGCGCGGCTGGTCGCCCTGCACCAGCAGCAGCAGGCGCAGATCGGTCACGAACTCAAGAAAACGCTGCATCGCCCGCCCGCTGGCAAACAGCACCAGCATGCCGGGGTACTTTTTGCTCTCGACCTGTTCGCGGAAGTAGGCCGCCATTTCGGCAATATGCTGCTCTTCGTTGTCGATGAGCGGCTCGAACGACATGCGCGGAATGACCAGCTTGCCCTGCTCGCAGTGGTTAAACGGCGAGTCCAGCGCCACGAAGCGGTCGCCCGCTTTCTCCTTCAGGCCGCTCATCTCCTGCAGGCGAGAAAAGCTGTTCAGGGAGCGCAGCGTGGCTGAAGTGACCACCACGTGCGGCACGCTGCGCCAGATCAGCTTTTCCAGCTGATCGGCCACGCGAATGCCCACGCAGTGGAAAAAGAGATGCACCTGCCCGTCCCGCTCTTCCCGCGTGGCCCACTTGGTGACCGGCGCGCCGGAGGCCTGCGCCAGCGAGGCCAGTCGCCAGAGCTTACTCTGTGATTCAAACATGCCCAGCGCGCGGTTCATCTGCAGCAGGACGCGGTGAACGCGCACCACGTCGTGCGTGCCGGTTTTCTCGCTGAGATCGTTCAGGAACATTTCTGCCAGGCCGCGCAGCTTCTCAAGAAGTTTCGCCAGCTGCTTGCAGATCTCCATTATCTCTTCCGGCAGTTCGCCCATTGCGAAGCGGTGTTCGGCCTCCTGCGTTTGCGGGAGGTAAAGATTCAGGATGTTATTCAGCGATGAAATGAGGCCGTAGACCTCTTCGCAGTGCTCGCTCAGCCGCTCCGGGACCGCCAGCGGCGGCGTGGTTTTCGGGCGGAACTGCTCCATGCAGGTGGCAATCAGCTTGCAGAACAGATCGAGCTGCAGGCGGAACCACGGGGCGGTAATTTCCGCGCTCATCTCCAGCGCGTCCCGCGCCACGTCCGGCAGGTGATGGCCTTCATCAAGCACCAGCAGCAGATTTTTGGGCTCCGGCAGCACCGCTTCGCTTTCCAGTGCCGCCATCACCAGCGCGTGGTTGGCCACAACCACTTCCGCCTCCTGAATTTCGCGACGGGCGACAAAGAACGGGCACTCGCGGTAGTAGTGGCAGTTACGGTTCAGGCAGCTTGCTTTATCGGTGCTGAGCCTGCGCCACAGATCGTCGCTGATGGCTTTGTCGGTATGGTCGCGCAGGCCATCCCACTTATACCCGTCAAGATCGACCTTGAGCGTGGCGCAGAGTTCCTGCTCGGCCTTGTTGTTCGGCGTGAGATCGTCGTCGAGGAAGGCCAGCAGATCCTGCTGCGTCGCCTCGCTGCTGGCGAGCCCCGCCAGGTTGCGCGGACACACGTAGCGCCCGCGTCCAAACGCCGCGGTAAAACGCAGCTCGGGGATGATTTTTCGCAGCAGCGGCAGGTCTTTACTGAAGATCTGATCCTGCAGCGCCACGTTGGCGGTGCTGACCACCAGCGTTTTCTGTTCTTCCCTGGCGATGGCAATGCCGGGAATAAGGTATGAAAGGGTTTTCCCGACGCCGGTTGGGGCTTCAATCGCAAGATGTCGCCCGTAGTCCCCGGCGAGCGTTTTGGCCACGTCAGCAATCATCTGCCGCTGCGGCGCTCGGGGGATAAAGTCGGGGATCTGCTGTTGTAGCGCCTTATACCATGCGCCAATTTGCGCTTTGAGCGCAGCGGTTAAAGCCATCGGGAAACCTGAAATACTGTATAAACAGCCACTATTGTGGCACTTTCTTTGGGTTGCCGCAAAAAGAAAAGCCCGGCTTTACGACCGGGCTTCCAGATTACTGCGGGTTAGCAGGCTTGCGCGGGCGGCGTCGACGCTGCCCTTCTCCTGCCGGTTTCCCTTCGCCGCTGCGCCACGGGTTTTCACCCGCCGGTTTGCTGTCGTTGTTACGACGCGGCGGTTTGCCGGATGATTTCGGCGCGCCACCTTCTGTACGACGCGGCTGCTGACCGCGACCGCCGCCGCCCTGACCACGTCCACCGCCGCCCTGACGGCCGTTCTGAATCGGCTCGGCTTTGATGGACGGGTCCACTTCATAGCCTGGGGTTTCGATGCGCGGGATCTCTTTCTTCAGCAGGCGCTCGATGTCGCGCAGAAGCTTGTGCTCGTCCACGCAGACCAGAGAAAGCGCTTCACCGGTTGCCGCCGCGCGGCCGGTACGACCAATGCGGTGAACGTAATCTTCCGGCACGTTAGGCAGCTCGTAGTTCACCACGTGCGGCAGCTCTTCGATGTCCAGACCGCGGGCGGCGATGTCGGTCGCCACCAGCACGCGGATGTCGCCGGATTTGAAGTCCGCCAGCGCACGGGTACGCGCGCCCTGGCTCTTGTTACCGTGGATCGCCGCGCTGCGGATGCCGTCCTTGTTGAGCTGTTCCGCCAGGTGGTTAGCGCCGTGTTTGGTGCGGGTAAAGACCAGCACCTGCTGCCAGTTGCCCTGGCCGATCATCTGGGAGAGCAGCTCCCGCTTGCGCTTTTTATCCACAAAGTGAACGTGCTGCGTCACCTGCTCGGAGGCGGTGTTGCGGCGCGCCACTTCCACTTCCAGCGGGTTGTGCAGCAGCTTTTCTGCCAGGCCTTTAATCTCATCAGAGAAGGTCGCGGAGAAAAGCAGGTTCTGACGACGCGCGGGCAGCTTGGCCAGCACGCGACGGATATCGTGAATGAAGCCCATGTCGAGCATGCGGTCAGCTTCATCCAGCACCAGAATTTCAATACCATCAAGCTTAACGGCGTTCTGGTGTTCAAGATCCAGCAGACGGCCCGGCGTTGCCACCAGCACGTCCACGCCGCCGCGCAGCTTCATCATCTGCGGGTTAATGCTTACCCCACCGAAAACCACCAGCGAGCGAATGTTGAGGTAGCGGCTGTACTCGCGCACGTTCTCGCCAATCTGCGCCGCCAGCTCGCGGGTTGGGGTGAGGATCAGCGCGCGAACCGGACGACGACCTTTGGCGTGCGGCTGGTTTTTAACCAGCAGCTCTAACAGCGGCAGCGTAAAGCCGGCGGTTTTACCGGTGCCGGTCTGGGCGCTGGCCATCAGGTCACGGCCCTGAAGAACGGCGGGGATCGCCTGCTGCTGGATAGGGGTTGGCTCGACGTAGCCCTGCTCTGCAATCGCACGCAGAATTTCAGGGTTCAGGCCAAGGGAATCAAAAGACATAAAAACTCCGAACCGCCCCGACCATCACAGGTGTAGTTTTCAGGGAGATATAACAATTAGGAGGACAAAAACCACAGTGTCGCGAAGCAGCGGAGTGTAGCAGCTTTTGTGACGTGGCGCATAAAATATCCCTCAGCCTTCACTCGACGGAAAGGCGAATCAGGCATAATCTTAATCAATCGATTGATTAATTTTTAATGCTGCTATGAATACGACACCCACAACAACCAAAGGTGAACAGGCCAAAAGCCAGCTTATCGCCGCCGCGCTGGCGCAGTTTGGTGAGTATGGCCTGCACGCCACCACGCGGGATATTGCCGCGCAGGCCGGGCAGAACATTGCGGCCATCACCTACTACTTTGGCTCAAAAGAGGATTTATACCTCGCCTGCGCGCAGTGGATCGCCGATTTTATCGAGAGGAACTTTCGCCCGCACGTCGAGGAGGCCACCGCGCTGTTCAGCCAGCCAGCGCCTGACCGTGCCGCCATCCGTCAGCTTATCCTCAACGCCTGCCACAACATGATCCGCCTGCTGACGCACGACGATACGCTGAACCTGAGTAAGTTTATCTCACGCGAACAGCTTTCGCCTTCCGCCGCCTACCAGCTGGTACATGACCAGGTGATTGCGCCGATGCACTCGCACCTTACGCGGCTCATTGCGGCCTATACCGGCCGGGAGGCCAACGATACCGAGACGATTTTGCATACCCATGCCCTGCTGGGCGAAGTGCTCGCCTTCCGTCTGGGGCGTGAGACCATCCTGTTACGCACGGGCTGGACACAATTCGATGAGGATAAAGCCGCGCAGATTGGCCGGGTTATCGCCTGTCATCTCGATCTGATCCTGAATGGCTTAACGCAAAGGAGCCTGAAGTCATGAAAAAACCTGTCGCCATCGTTCTGGTGGTTGTTGTGTTGCTTGCTGCGGGAGTCGGCGGCTGGCTGTGGTATCAAAGCCAGCAGGATAAAGGCCTGACGCTGTATGGTAACGTCGATATACGCACCGTGAATATGAGCTTCCGCGTCGGCGGGCGGCTGGCGTCGCTGAGCGTTGACGAAGGCGATGCCATTAAAAGCGGGCAGACGCTGGGGATGCTGGATAAAGCGCCCTACGAAAACGCCCTGATGCAGGCCAAGGCAGGCGTTTCGGTGGCGCAGGCGCAGTATGACCTGATGCTGGCAGGCTATCGCGATGAAGAGATCGCCCAGGCCGCCGCCGCCGTTAAGCAGGCGAAAGCCGCCTATGACTACGCGCAGAACTTCTACGCGCGCCAGCAGGGGCTGTGGAAAAGCCGCACCATTTCTGCCAATGACCTGGAAAATGCGCGCTCGTCACGCGACCAGGCGCAGGCGACGCTGAAATCCGCGCAGGATAAACTGAGCCAGTACCGCACCGGCAACCGCGCGCAGGATATCGCTCAGGCGAAAGCCAGCCTTGAGCAGGCGCAGGCGCAGCTGGCCCAGGCGGAGCTGGATCTGCACGACACCACCTTAATCGCGCCGTCTGACGGCACGCTGATGACCCGCGCCGTTGAGCCAGGCAGCATGCTCAGCGCGGGCAGCACCGTCTTAACGCTCTCCCTGACGCGCCCGGTGTGGGTGCGCGCCTATATCGACGAACCGAACCTCGGCCAGATGCAGCCGGGCCGCGAGCTGCTGCTTTACACCGACGGCCGTCCGGACAAGCCCTATCACGGCAAAGTGGGCTTTGTCTCCCCGACCGCCGAATTCACCCCGAAAACGGTTGAAACGCCGGACCTGCGTACCGACCTGGTGTATCGCCTGCGCATCATCGTGACCGACGCGGACGACGCGCTGCGCCAGGGCATGCCCGTCACCGTAACAGTGAACGACGGGGAACGACATGAATGACGCGGTTATTCAGCTCAACAACCTGGTCAAACGCTTCGCGGGGATGGACAAGCCGGCGGTCGCGCCGCTGAACTGCACCATCCAGAAAGGCTATGTGACCGGTCTGGTGGGCCCGGACGGCGCGGGCAAAACGACGCTGATGCGGATGCTGGCGGGTCTGCTGAAGCCGGACGAAGGCTCCGCCAGCGTGCTCGGCCTTGACCCGATCAAAGACGACGGCCCCCTTCATGCGATTATGGGCTATATGCCGCAGAAGTTTGGCCTGTACGAAGATCTGACGGTGATGGAAAACCTGAATCTCTATGCCGATCTGCGCAGCGTCACCGGCGAAACGCGGCAGAAAACCTTCGCGCGCCTGCTGGAGTTTACCTCCCTCGGCCCGTTCACCGACCGGCTGGCGGGCAAGCTCTCCGGCGGGATGAAGCAGAAGCTGGGGCTGGCCTGCACGCTGGTGGGCAAGCCGAAGGTGCTGCTGCTGGATGAGCCCGGCGTGGGCGTTGACCCGATATCCCGCCGCGAGCTGTGGCAGATGGTGCACGAGCTGGCGGGCGACGGGATGCTGATCCTCTGGAGCACCTCCTACCTCGACGAAGCGGAACAGTGCCGCGACGTGCTGCTGATGAACGAAGGCGAGCTGCTCTATCAGGGTGAGCCAACGACGCTGACGCAGAGCATGGCCGGGCGCAGCTTCCTGCTGCACAGCCCGCAGGAGTCTAACCGCAGGCTGCTGCAGCGGGTGCTTAAGCTGCCGCAGGTGAGCGACGGAATGATTCAGGGACGTTCGGTGCGCGTGATCCTCAAAAAGGAGGCTACCGCCGACGATGTTCGTCAGGCGAAAGGGATGCCGGAAATTGACATTGAGGAAACCGCTCCGCGCTTTGAAGACGCCTTTATCGATCTGCTGGGGGGCGCGGGGACGTCGGAATCGCCGCTCGCGGCCATTCTGCACACGGTTGAAGGCACGCCGGGCGAAACGGTGATCGAGGCCAAGTCCCTGACCAAGAAGTTCGGTGACTTTGCCGCGACCGACAACGTCAACTTTGCGGTGAAGCGCGGGGAGATTTTTGGCCTGCTCGGGCCAAACGGCGCGGGAAAATCGACCACCTTTAAAATGATGTGCGGCCTGCTGGTGCCGACGTCCGGCAAGGCGCTGGTGCTGGATATGGATTTGAAGGTCAGCTCCGGCAAGGCGCGCCAGCGGCTTGGCTATATGGCGCAAAAGTTTTCGCTGTACGGCAACCTGACGGTCGAGCAGAACCTGCGTTTTTTCTCCGGCGTGTACGGCCTGCGCGGCCGGGCGCAGAGCGAGAAAATCCGCCGCATGAGCGACGCCTTCGCGTTAACCAACATTGCCACCCACGCCACCGACGAGCTGCCGCTCGGCTTTAAGCAGCGGCTGGCGCTCGCCTGCTCGCTGATGCACGAGCCGGACATTCTGTTTCTGGATGAACCGACGTCGGGCGTTGACCCCATTACCCGCCGCGAATTCTGGCTGCATATCAACAGCATGGTGGAGAAAGGCGTTACCGTCATGGTGACCACCCACTTTATGGACGAGGCGGAGTACTGCGACCGCATCGGGCTGGTCTATCGCGGCAAGCTGATTGCCCACGGCACGCCGGACGACCTGAAGGAACAGGCCGCCGACCAGGAGGTCCCGGACCCGACCATGGAGCAGGCGTTTATTACCCTCATCCACGACTGGGATAAGGAGAATGCCCATGCGCAGTAACGCCATTTCGTGGCGCAGGGTGCGCGCCCTGTGCGTTAAAGAGACGCGCCAGATCGTGCGCGATCCCAGCAGCTGGCTGATCGCGGTGGTGATCCCCCTGCTGCTGCTGTTTATCTTTGGCTACGGCATTAACCTCGACTCCAGCAAGCTGCGGGTCGGCATCCTGCTGGAGCAGCGGAGCGAAGAGGCGCTGGACTTTACCCACGCCATGACCGGCTCGCCCTACATCGACGCCACCATCAGCGACAGCCGGCAGGAATTGATCCAGAAAATGCAGGCAGGGAAAATTCGCGGCCTGATCGTCATCCCGGTGGATTTCGCCGCCAACATGGCCCGCTCGGGCGCCGATGCGCCGATTCAGGTCATCACCGACGGCAGCGAGCCGAACACCGCCAACTTTGTGCAGGGCTACGCGGAGGGGATCTGGCAGCTGTGGCAGATGCAGCGCGCGGAAGACCGGGGGGAGACGTTTGAACCGCTGATCGACGTGCAGACGCGCTACTGGTTTAACCCCGCCGCCATCAGCCAGCACTTTATTATTCCGGGCGCGGTGACGATCATCATGACGGTGATCGGCGCGATCCTGACCTCGCTGGTGATTGCCCGCGAATGGGAGCGCGGCACCATGGAGGCGCTGCTCTCTACCGAAGTGACGCGGGTTGAACTGCTGCTGTGCAAGCTCATCCCCTACTATTTCCTCGGCATGCTGGCGATGTTGCTCTGTATGCTGGTCGCCGTCTTTATCCTCGGCGTGCCGTACCGCGGTTCGCTGGTGCTGCTGTTCTTTATCACCAGCCTGTTTTTGCTCAGCACTCTGGGCATGGGGCTGCTGATTTCCACCGTTACCCGCAACCAGTTCAACGCCGCGCAGGTGGCGCTTAATGCCGCTTTCCTGCCGTCGATTATGCTCTCCGGGTTTATCTTCCAGATAGACAGTATGCCCGCCGTCATCCGCGCCGTGACCTACATTATTCCGGCGCGTTACTTCGTGAGCACGCTGCAAAGCCTGTTCCTGGCGGGGAATATTCCGGTGGTGCTGATTATCAACACCCTGTTTTTGATGGCGTCGGCGGTGATGTTTATCGGGCTGACGTGGATGAAAACGAAAAGAAGATTAGATTAGCCATCGGATTTTGTAGGTCGGGTAAGCGCAAGCGCCACCCGACAGGAGGACGACGCGATGTTTCACCGTTTATGGACACTGATCCGCAAAGAACTGCAATCCCTGCTGCGCGAGCCGCAAACCCGCGCCATTCTGGTCTTGCCGGTGCTGATCCAGGTTTTACTGTTCCCGTTTGCCGCCACCCTTGAGGTGACCAACGCCACCATTGCCATTTACAACGAAGATAACGGCAAACATTCCGTCGAGCTGACCCAGCGCTTTGCCCGGGCGAAAGCGTTCACCCACATCCTGCTGCTGAAAAGCCCGCAGGAGATCCAGCCGACCATCGACACGCAAAAGGCCCTGCTGCTGGTGCGCTTCCCGGCGGATTTTTCCCGTAACCTGGATACCTTCCAGACCGCGCCGATGCAGCTGATCCTCGACGGGCGTAACTCTAACAGCGCCCAGATAGCGGCCAACTATCTGCAGCAGGTGGTGAAGGATTACCAGCAGGAGCTGATGCAGGGAAAACCTAAGCCCAACAACAGCGAGCTGGTGGTGCGCAACTGGTACAACCCGAATCTGGACTACAAGTGGTTTGTGGTACCGTCGCTGATTGCCATGATCACCACCATCGGGGTGATGATCGTGACGTCATTGTCCGTGGCGCGCGAGCGCGAACAGGGCACGCTGGATCAGCTGCTGGTCTCCCCGCTCGCCACCTGGCAGATTTTCGTCGGCAAAGCGGTTCCGGCGCTGATTGTGGCGACATTCCAGGCCACCATCGTGCTGGGCGTGGGGATCTTTGCTTACCAGATCCCGTTCGCCGGATCGCTGGCGCTGTTTTACTTCACGATGCTGATTTACGGGCTGTCGCTGGTGGGGTTCGGGCTGCTGATTTCGGCGCTCTGCTCCACGCAGCAACAGGCGTTTATCGGGGTATTCGTCTTTATGATGCCGGCGATTTTGCTCTCAGGGTACGTCTCCCCCGTCGAGAATATGCCGGTGTGGCTGCAGGTTATAACGTGGATTAACCCGATTCGTCACTTCACGGATATCACCAAGCAGATCTATCTTAAAGATGCGAGTCTGGACATTGTCTGGGGAAGTTTGTGGCCGCTACTGGTCATAGCGGCCACGACGGGCTCAGTGGCCTATGCGATGTTTAGACGAAACATTGCGTAGCTTTTTCTCTTTGGTCAGCAAAGAGACAACCGCAGGCCCTGCGAGGATTGCCAGACCCGCCAGGGCCAGCAGCAGGTTGTTTTGCAGCACGCGTGACAGCAGCCACAGGACGATCATTGCCGCACCAAAATACCAGGTGGTGGTGAGCTCTTCGAGCACATCACCCACTTCACGCCAGCGCGCCTCATGATGGCGCTGCAAGAACAGCATCGACAGCACGGTCACGCCGTAAATCACACATAACCCTAAGCCAACACGCACCAGCGTGCCGCTCATCCAGCCCATCACCAGTACGGCCACGACCAGTAAATGCAACATTATCTGCCAGCAACTAAGACCCGTTGCGACACGAACACGTTGTTGCCACTTCATGGCTTCTCTCCTGAAGGATTTTTATCTGCTAGTTCAGACTACCGCACTTTACGGAAAATTCCGTAACACCGCACCTTTTTGTGACGCCGACTACACTTTATTTTCATCAGGATAATGACCCTGGAAGGTGCATATGACTCATAAAACGCAGCATTTCTCGCTTAAGGTGCTGACGATAAACATTCATAAGGGCTTCACAGCATTTAACCGTCGCTTCATGTTACCGGAGCTACGCGACGCCGTGCGCACCGTCAGCGCGGACATTGTCTGCCTGCAGGAGGTGATGGGCGCGCACGACGTACACCCAATGCATGTCGAAAACTGGCCCGACACGCCGCACTATGAATTTCTGGCCGATACGATGTGGAGTGATTACGCCTACGGACGCAACGCCGTCTACCCGGAAGGCCATCACGGCAATGCCGTGCTGTCACGTTTTCCCATCGAATATTACGAAAATCGCGACGTCTCCGTGGGGGAAAGCGAAAAACGTGGGCTGCTATACTGCCGTATCACGCCCCCGGATCTGGCGTTCCCCGTTCATGTCGGCTGCGTGCATCTCGGGCTGCGCGAAGAGCACCGTCAGGCGCAGCTGCAGATGCTGGCCGACTGGAGCAACGCGCTGCCGGAAGGTGAACCGGTGGTCGTCGCTGGCGATTTTAACGACTGGCGGCAGCGGGCCAACCATCCGCTGAAGGTAAACGCCGGGCTGGAGGAGATTTTCACCCGCGCCAATGGTCGGCCTGCGCGGACGTTCCCGGTGCGTTTCCCCCTGCTGCGCCTTGACCGCATCTATGTGAAAAACGCCCATGCCAGCAGCCCTACCGCGCTGGCGTTACTCAACTGGCGACATTTATCAGACCATGCCCCGCTGAGCGCGGAGATCCACTTATGAAATGTACATGGCAGGAAGGAAACCGCATTACGCTGCTGGAAAATGGCGATAACTTTTATCCGGCGGTCTTTGAGGCCATTAGCCACGCGCAGCAGAAAGTCTTTCTTGAAACCTTTATCTGGTTTGAGGACAACGTGGGCAAGCAGCTGCACAGCGCGCTGCTGCATGCCGCCCGGCGCGGTATAACCATCGAGGTTCTGCTCGACGGGTACGGTTCGCCGGACCTTAGCGATGAATTTGTTAACGAGCTTACCTCCGCAGGCGTGGTGTTCCGCTACTACGATCCCGGCCCGCGCCTGTTCGGCATGCGCACGAATCTGTTCCGCCGTATGCACCGCAAAATTGTCGTGGTGGACGAAACGGTGGCGTTCGTGGGCGGCATTAACTACTCCGCCGAGCACATGTCGGATTACGGTCCTGAGGCGAAGCAGGACTACGCGATCCGCATTGAAGGGCCGGTGGTTCAGGACATTCAGCTATTCGTGCTGGAAAACTTACCCGGCAAAGAGGCCGCGCGCCGCTGGTGGCGACGTCGTCATCGCCCGGAAGAGAACCGCAGGCCCGGTGAGGCCCAGGCGCTGTTTGTCTGGCGGGACAACGAGGAGCATCGGGACGATATCGAGCGGCATTACCTCAAAATGCTGGCGAACGCGAAGCGTGAGGTGATTATCGCCAACGCCTACTTCTTCCCCGGCTACCGTATTTTGCACGCCATGCGCAACGCGGCCCGACGCGGGGTGAGCGTGAAGCTTATCGTGCAGGGCGAGCCCGATATGCCGATTGTGAAGGTGGGCGCGCGCCTGCTGTATCGCTATCTCGTCAAGAGCGGCGTTCAGATATATGAATACCGCCGCCGCCCGCTGCACGGCAAAGTGGCGGTGATGGATGACCACTGGGCAACCGTGGGTTCCAGCAACCTCGATCCGCTGAGCCTGTCGCTTAATCTGGAGGCGAACCTGATCATCCACGATCGCCAGTTTAATCATACCCTGCGCGAAAACCTTCAGGGGCTGATCGACAAGGACTGCGTGCGAGTGGATCAATCCATGGTGCCAAAACGCAGCTGGTGGAACGTTGGCGTCGGCGTGGTGGTGTTCCACTTCCTGCGCCACTTCCCGGCCATGGTCGGCTGGCTGCCCGCGCACACGCCGAAGCTTGCGCAGGTGGACCCGCCGGTTCAGCCCGAAATGGAAACCCAGGACCGCGTTGAGGCGGAAGACGGAGGGAAAACCTGATGTCAAAATCTCATCCACGCTGGCGTGTGGCGAAGAAAATCCTCACCTGGCTGTTCTTTATTGCCGTCGCGGTGCTGCTGGTGGTGTACGCCCAAAAAGTTGACTGGGAAGAGGTGTGGAAGGTTATCCGCAACTACAACCGGACGGTGCTGCTGGGTGCCGTTGGGCTGGTCATCGTGAGCTACCTGATGTACGGCTGTTATGACCTGCTGGGCCGGGCCTACTGCGGCCACAAGCTGGCCAAGCGTCAGGTGATGCTGGTGTCGTTTATCTGTTACGCCTTCAACCTGACGCTGAGCACCTGGGTCGGCGGGATTGGCATGCGCTATCGCTTATATTCGCGCCTCGGCCTGCCGGGTGGGACCATCACGCGCATTTTCTCGTTAAGCATCACCACCAACTGGCTGGGCTATATTTTGCTCGGCGGCGTGATCTTCACCATCGGCGTGGTGCAGCTGCCCGCGCACTGGTATATCGATGAAACCACGCTGCGGATTTTAGGCTTCGTGCTGCTGCTGATCATCGCCGTTTACCTGTGGGCCTGCGCCTTTGCCAAGCGTCGGCATATGACCATCAAAGGGCAAAAGCTGGTGCTGCCCTCGTGGAAGTTCGCGGTGCTGCAGATGGTGGTTTCCAGCGCCAACTGGATGGCGATGGGGGCGATTATCTGGCTATTAATTGGCGAAGACGTGAACTACTTCTTCGTGCTCGGCGTGCTGCTGGTGAGCAGTATCGCTGGCGTGATTGTCCACATACCGGCGGGGATCGGCGTGCTGGAAGCGGTGTTTATCGCGCTGCTTGCGGGGGAACATGTTTCTCAGGGGACAATCATCGCCGCCCTGCTGGCGTACCGCATGATTTATTACTTCCTGCCGCTGGCGCTGGCGACGGTCTGTTATCTGGCGCTGGAGAGTCGGGCGAAGAAGCTGCGGGCGAAGAATGAGAGGATGTTGGCGAAGTGAATAAGTCGGGTGGCGGCTTCGCCTTACCCGACCTACGGTTCGCGTTTCGTAGGCCGGGTAAGGCGAAGCCGCCACCCGGCAAAACAACCTTAACGACGGTTGCCCATAATACGCAGCAGCATCAGGAACAGGTTGATGAAGTCGAGATAGAGCGTCAGCGCACCGACAATCGAGTATTTGCGCAGCGTTGAACTGTCGCGCACGTCAATCTGCTCGCCGATGTTCTTCAGCTTCTGGGTGTCGTAGGCCGTCAGCCCGACGAAGACCACCACCCCAATGTAGGTTACGGCCCACATCAGCGCTTCGCTCTTCAGCCACAGGTTCACCAGCGACGCCAACACGATCCCAATCAGCCCCATAAACAGCATGCTGCCAAAACCGCTCAGATCACGCTTGGTGGTGTAGCCGTAGAGGCTCATCGCGCCAAACATCCCGCCGGTCACCACAAACGTGCTGGCGATGGAGGCGTAGGTATAGGCGATAAAAATACTGGAGAGCGTGAGCCCGGTCAGCACCGAATAGAGCATAAACAGCGTGGTAGCCATGCCGGCGCTGAGCTTATGCACCATACCGGAAAGGACAAAAACAACCGCCAGCTGCGCAATGATCAGGCCAAAGAAGGTTATTTTGCTCGAGAAGATAAACATCATGACTTCTGGCGTATTTGCCGCATACCACGCGATAAACGCGGTAAGCAGCAGGCCGACCGTCATCCAGCCGTACACCTGAGCCATATACGTCTGCAGGCCGCTACGGGTCTGCTGTACTATTGAATCGGAACGCGGAAATCGGTCCATGATTCACTCCTGATTAAGTTAACACACACGTTAAGACTAACACATCAAAGTAAACCTGTTACCAACGGCTGGCCGCCTGCTTGTCGCTGTCGCGGGATTCCACCCACCGGTCGCCTTCCGGCGTCGCTTCACGCTTCCAGAAAGGGGCTTTGGTTTTGAGGTAATCCATAATGAACTCCCCTGCCGCGAACGCGCTGCTGCGGTGCGCGCTGGTCACCCCGACAAAGACAATCTCCTCGCCTGGCCACATCTCGCCGATGCGGTGAATAACCGTGACGCGCCCCAGCGGCCAGCGGCCACGCGCCTCTTCCACAATCTCCGCCAACGATTTTTCCGTCATCCCCGGATAGTGCTCCAGCGTCAGCGCCTTCACGCTGTCGCCGAGGTTGTGGTTGCGCACTTTGCCGGTGAACGTCACCACCGCGCCGTCTTCATCACGCTCCGCCAGCCAGTCATATTCTGTGCCTACGTTAAAGCGTTCAGGGCCGACCAGAATTCGGGTTTCCGCCATCTTAGCCCCCTGTCACCGGCGGGAAGAAGGCCACTTCATCGCCTTCCTTCAGCGGGTGGGTGAGCTCCACCAGCGTCTGATTAACGGCTGCCAGCAGCTTGCCTTCATCCAGCGCTAGCGCCCAGCGGTCGCCTTGCGCGGCCAGATGCGCGCGCAGCGCGGCAACGTTTTCAAACGGCGCGTCCAGCGTCAGGCTGTCGGTATTGACCAGCTCGCGCACCTGCGCAAAAAAGAGCACTTTAATCATGGCTGTCCACCTTAAAATCACCGGATTTGCCGCCGCTTTTCGCCAGCAGGCGCACCGGGCCAATGACCATATCTTTCTGCACGGCTTTGCACATATCGTAGATAGTCAACGCCGCCACGGACGCCGCCGTCAGGGCTTCCATCTCAACGCCGGTTTTGCCCGTCAGGCGGCAGAGTGATTCAATGCGCACGCGGTTATGCTCCGGCTGCGCCTGCAGGTTCACTTCCACCTTGCTCAGCATCAGCGGGTGGCAAAGCGGAATTAAATCCCAGGTGCGCTTGGCGGCCTGGATCCCGGCGATGCGGGCGGTGGCAAAGACGTCGCCCTTGTGGTGACTGCCGTCGATAATCATCGCCAGGGTTTCTGGCAGCATGGTGACGAACGCCTCGGCGCGCGCCTCGCGCACGGTTTCGGCTTTGGCGGAAACATCCACCATATGCGCTTCACCGGCGGCGTTAATGTGGGTCAGTTGCGACATAGCTTATTTCTTTAAATGGGGATGAAAATTACACGGACGGGTGCGGGCATCCAGCTGCGGGGCGATAATGTTTTCCCACGCGGTGCGGCAGGCTTTGGTCGAACCCGGCATGGCGAAGATCAGCGTCTTGTTCGCCACGCCCGCCACGGCGCGCGACTGGAGCGTGGAGGTGCCAATCTCTTCAAAGGAGAGCATGCGGAACACCTCACCGAAGCCTTCAACCTCGCGGTCAAACAGCGGGATCAGCGCTTCCGGGGCCTGGTCGCCTGCGGTAAAACCGGTGCCGCCGGTGATCAAGACCACCTGCACCTCATCGCTGGCAATCCACTGTGACACCTGCGCGCGAATGGCGTAGCGGTTCTCTTTGACAATGGCTTTATCAACGACGTGGTGCCCGGCCTCGTGGGCCGCCTCGCGCAGCCAGTGGCCGGAGGTATCGTCCTCTTCACCACGGCGATCGGAAACGGTAAGAATAGCAATGCGTGTCGGGATAAATTCTGCGCTTGCCTGACTCATCTTCTGGTTCCTTCTAAGACTGTTTACCCGCCGATGTAGGACAGGTTCTGAGTAATGCCGGTGTTGCCCTGATGCAGGAAGTGGGTCTGTTTTTTATGCGTCAGCGCTTCAGAAATGCGCGCTTCAAGCGCCTCCTGCTGAGCGTCGTCTTCCAGCAGATCGCGAAGATCTACGCCGCCGTCGCCGAACAGGCAGAGATGCAGCTTGCCGACGGAGGAGACGCGCAGACGGTTACAGCTGGCGCAGAAATCTTTCTCATAGGGCATGATAAGCCCAATTTCCCCTTCGTAATCCGGGTGACAAAAGACCTGCGCCGGTCCGTCGCTGCGCTGGCGGATCTGGTGGATCCAGCCGCGTCTCAGCAGCGCGTCGCGCAGCACCATGCCGGAGATGTGATGACGGCGGAACAGCTCGCTGCCCTCGCCGGTTTCCATCAGCTCAATAAAGCGCAGCTGAATGCGGCGCGGTTTGATCCACGCCAGGAAGGTGTCCAGCTGATGATGATTCACATCACGCATCAACACCGTGTTGACTTTGACCTTGTCGAAGCCCGCAGTGAACGCCGCGTCGATGCCGTCCATCACCTGCTGGAACTTGTCCTGTCCGGTAATGGCGTGGAACTGTCGCGCATCGAGGCTATCGACGCTGACGTTGATCGCGGTCAGGCCCGCCTCGCGCCAGCTCGCCACGTCGCGCGCCATGCGGTAGCCATTGGTGGTAACCGCAATCTGACGGATACGCTCGTTTTCACGCACGGCGGCAATGATGTCGGGGAAATCACGACGCAGTGAGGGCTCCCCACCGGTCAGGCGGACTTTTTCCGTGCCGAGCTCAGAGAAGGCGCGCGTGACGCGGCGGACTTCATCGACGGAGAGAAAGCCGTTGTTGGTGACCTTACCCGGCCTGTAGCCGTCGGGAAGGCAATAGGTGCAACGGAAGTTGCACACGTCGGTAATCGACAGACGTAAGTAGAAAAACTTACGCGCGAAAGCATCAGTAAGTTGTGAAGCCATGTACACCTTTCCAGATACGGGAGGCACAGTCATTTCTTTCTGTACCCTGGTGGCAAATCCGCCACGGCCAGGGCGCCATATCGTTCGACACAGGCGCCAGGGCTAGAGTGTATGTTTTCAAATTCGAAAACGTGGTTATGGCGATAGTAGCGCGTAAATCATCACTTCGCCATTATCGCCTTACGCTATATAATTATCTATATAGCGCCATGATCGTGCATTTTCGCTACAGAATACCTAAAAGCAGCACTTTCGCATTGATATACGTCATTAAGCTACGGCTGAGGCATCGTCTTTTAGGGGTAGTTGGGTTACTGTTACGCAGATCGAATGAGATAAGGAATGTGTATGCGCAATCGCACTTTGGCGGATCTTGACCGCGTCGTCGCCCTCGGCGGGGGCCACGGTCTGGGACGGGTAATGTCGTCGTTATCCACCCTGGGGTCCAGATTAACAGGGATAGTGACCACGACCGATAATGGGGGATCTACCGGCCGGATCCGCCGCGCCGAGGGCGGAATAGCCTGGGGCGATATGCGTAACTGTCTGAACCAGTTAATAACAGAACCCAGCGTTGCCTCGGCGATGTTTGAGTACCGTTTTGGCGGGAACGGTGAATTATCGGGCCATAACCTTGGAAACCTGATGTTAAAGGCGCTGGATCACCTGAGCGTGCGCCCTCTCGAAGCCATCAACCTCATTCGAAACCTGCTTAAAGTCGATGCGTTTCTGATCCCCATGTCGGAACATCCGGTCGATTTAATGGCTATCGACGTGGAAGGGCATGAAGTTTACGGCGAAGTGAACATAGACCAGCTTCTGCTGCCGCCGGCAGAGCTAATGACCTACCCGAGCGTGCCTGCCACGCGCGAAGCGGTTGAAGCCATCAGCGAAGCGGATCTGATTTTGATTGGCCCGGGCAGTTTTTACACCAGCCTGATGCCGATCCTGCTGGTGAAGGAGCTGGCGCAGGCGCTGCGCAGAACGCCAGCCCCGATGGTCTATATCGGCAATCTTGGGCGTGAGCTGAGCCCGGCGGCGGCGAGCCTGTCGCTGGCGAACAAGCTGGAGCTAATGGAGCAGTACGTCGGTAAGAAAATTATCGACGGCGTGGTGGTAGGCCCGAATGTGGATGTGTCCGGTATTGGGGATCGGGTGGTGGTTCAGGAGCCGCTGGAAGCGAGCGACATCAAGTATCGCCACGACCGTCACCTGCTGCGCGAGGCGCTGGAGAAGGCGATTCAGGCATTGGGTTAGGGCCGCTTTGTGCGGCCTGATGCCCTCACCCCGGCCCTCTCCCACGGGGAGAGGGAGAAAACATGACCTTACTCACGATGCCGCGATGAACAGATCCCGCAGCTGATGCAGCTGGTCGCGGATCTGCGCCGCCTCTTCGAACTCCAGGTTCTGCGCGTGCTGCATCATCTGCCCTTCCAGCTCGTGGATTTTCTGCTGCAGCGCTTTCGGCGTCAGTACGACGGTATCCTCTTCCACCACGGAACGCGCCTTGCCGCGCCCTTTCGATTTGGTCTTGGCAATGTTCTGACCCAGCGCCAGAATGTCCACCACCTTCTTGTTCAGACCCTGCGGCGTGATGCCGTGCTCTTCGTTGTAGCGCTGCTGCTTCTCGCGGCGACGTTCCGTTTCGCCAATCGCTTTCGCCATCGACGGGGTAATCTTGTCTCCGTACAGAATGGCTTTCCCGTTGACGTTACGCGCGGCGCGGCCAATGGTCTGGATCAGCGAACGCTCGGAACGCAGGAAGCCCTCTTTGTCGGCGTCCAGAATGGCTACCAGCGACACTTCCGGCATGTCCAGACCTTCTCGCAGGAGGTTGATCCCCACCAGCACGTCGAACTCGCCCAGACGCAGATCGCGGATGATCTCCATGCGCTCTACGGTATCGATATCCGAGTGCAGGTAACGCACCTTCTCGCCGTGCTCTTCCAGATACTCCGTCAGGTCTTCCGCCATGCGTTTGGTCAGCGTCGTGACCAGCACGCGCTCGTTGATGGCGGAACGGGCGCGGATCTCGGAGAGCAGGTCGTCCACCTGCGTCGCAACCGGACGAACCTCGATAATAGGATCAAGCAGCCCGGTCGGACGCACCACCTGGTCCACCACGTCCTCGCCGGATTTCTCCAGCTCATAGTTGCCCGGCGTTGCCGATACGTAGATGGTCTGCGGCGCGAGCGCCTCGAATTCTTCAAACTTCATCGGACGGTTATCGAGCGCCGACGGCAGGCGGAAGCCGTACTCCACCAGCGTCTCCTTTCGCGCCCGGTCGCCGCGGTACATCCCGCCGATCTGCGGGATCGTGACGTGGGATTCGTCAATCACCAGCAGGCCATCCGCCGGAAGGTAGTCAAACAGGGTTGGCGGCGCTTCGCCCGGCCCGCGCCCGGAAAGGTAACGCGAGTAGTTTTCGATACCGGAGCAGTAGCCCAGCTCGTTCATCATTTCCAGATCGAACTGGGTACGCTGGCTCAAGCGCTGCTCTTCAAGCAGCTTGTTGTTCGCCAGGAGCACTTTACGACGATCGGCCAGCTCGACTTTGATATCTTCCATCGCCTGCACGATACGCTCGCGCGGCGTCACGTAGTGCGTTTTAGGGTAGACGGTAAAGCGCTGGATCGTCGACTCAACGTGTCCGGTCAGCGGGTCGAACAGCGACAGCCGTTCAACCTCTTCGTCAAACAGCTCAACGCGCAGCGCCATATCGTCCGATTCGGCCGGGAAGATGTCGATCACCTCCCCGCGCACGCGGAAGGTGCCGCGCTGGAACGCCTGGTCATTACGGGTGTACTGCAGCTCGGCCAGACGGCGCAGTATCGCGCGCTGGTCGATGATCATCCCCTGAGTCAGGTGCAGCATCATCTTCAGGTAAAGATCGGGATCGCCCAGACCGTAGATGGCTGAAACCGATGCCACCACAACAACATCGCGACGCTCCAGAAGCGCCTTCGTCGCCGACAGACGCATCTGCTCGATATGTTCGTTTACCGAGGCATCCTTCTCGATGAAGGTGTCTGAGCTGGGGACGTAGGCCTCAGGCTGGTAGTAATCGTAGTAGGAGACGAAATATTCCACCGCATTTTCCGGGAAGAACTCTTTCATCTCGCCGTACAGCTGCGCCGCCAGCGTTTTGTTGGGGGCAAGCACCATCGTGGGGCGTTGCAAATCCGCAATAACGTTAGCAACGGTAAAGGTTTTACCCGAACCGGTCACCCCCAGCAGCGTCTGGTGCGCCAGCCCGTCTTCCAGACCCTCTTCGAGACGACGTATCGCCTCAGGCTGATCGCCTGAAGGACGGAAAGCAGAATTCAATTTGAACGGTTTACTCATTGGCGACAACCTGATGACGTAAAAAGCGGCAGGTGAATAATTTTACTCGTTGTGGCCAGGAATGCCAGTAAAAAACACTGGATGAAAAACCAGTGGCATGTCAGGATATTTAGAGTAGCGCATGAATGATTAGCGCGATCCCGGTCGGAATTTAGACAGGGACAAGATAAAACACCAGCCGATACGGGTTATCCCCAGAAGTTTTCCTTTTTTAACATTTGTCAAGCTGTGTAATGGGCGTTTTAGGGCAGCGAGTGACACTTTCGTGACGGTGATTGCTTTTATCCAACCCTTTAATAATTAAACGATATTTCTTAAAGCCGCGTTTCGCACCAATTTGCGCGTAACCCGCGTATTCTCTCGCTTATCGCGTGTTTTCTAACTCTAATGCACATGGTTATCCACAGGAATAGTGGATAACTGCTTCCAGCCCATATGGCGCGCCACTCGGCAAATTCCCGGTTTTTCCCACGAAGCGGCGACAAAAAATTTTTATAGCTCTTTTTTGCTATTCATCAGCTGAGCCGCACATAACGTATTGGTGAGATCTTACTCACAATTCCGTCATCATGGCGCTGCACCATCCTCCTTCTCTCTCCAGCACTGTCGCGGTGCACTCCTGCAGCCTGCAGGCCGCAAAGCAGCGACTTATTCCTAAAAAAGGCTCTTTTTTAAACGATTTAAGGGTTCTGGCAGGCATTTTGCAGAAAATAGAATGAGCCTTGCCCATACGCATTTTAAGGAGAGAAAGATGTTGAGTCTGCGCGCAGTGAATCAGTTCTACGGAAGCCAACATACGCTATGGAATGTCGATTTAGATTTACCGAAAGGCTTATGCACCGGAATTGTGGGTTTACCCGGGATGGGCAAGACAACCCTGATGAACTGCATCACCGGTGCGTTACCGGTTGAGAGTGGTACGATCGTCTGGCATGAAGCCGGTGCCCCGCCCTGCGATTTGCTGAGCAAGATACCCGAGCAGCGTTCCCTGCTGGGCATTGGCTATGTTCCGCAGGACAGGCGGATCTTTTCCCAGTTGACCATAGAAGATAATTTGCACATTGCGGTGCGGGCAACGGGTATGCCTGATGCTGCGGTGAAAAGCGATATTTACGATCTTTTTCCACAGCTTTACGCCCTGCGGCAAACCCGCGCCAACGCCCTTTCACCGGAAGATCAGTATCAGCTGGCGCTGGCCAATGCGCTGGTCAATCGACCGCAGGTGCTGATTCTGGACGAGCCGATGCACGGCGCCGGACAGAGCTTCGCCCAGAAGCTAGGGCAGCTGCTGGTGAGGCTAAGTCAGGAGTTAGGGATGACGGTCCTGCTGGCAGAGCAGCAGCTGTCGTTTATCCGTCGGTTCGCGGATCGCTTCTGCATGCTTTATCGCGGGCGTAACGTGGCGCAGGGCCACGTTAACGAGCTTGATGATGAGCTTATCGCTCACTGGATGTCGCGAGAGGCAAGGCGCTGATATCGAGATAGCGGCCGGTCTCGACATTGTCCGCACCGTCAGGAAGCCACGGGATCTCGCCGAGGAACGGCGCGGGCAGCACGCGTCTGAGCGTTGCCAGATACTCCTGATGGCGTTTCCCCGGCGCAACCACGTCGTTAGCGATCCAGCCCGCCAGCGGCAGTCCTGCCTGCTGCACGGCCTGCGCCGTCAGCATCGCATGGTTAATGCAGCCCAGCTTCACGCCGACAACCAGGATCACCGGGAGACGCTCGGCCTGTACCCAGTCAGCAAAGGTCTGCTCTTGCGAAAGCGGCGTAAACCAGCCGCCCGCGCCTTCCACCAGCACCCACTCGGCCCGCTCTTCCAGCGAACGCAATCCGGCAGACAGCACGGCAAAATCTATCGGACGTCCTTCGTCGGCGCTGATGATGTGCGGCGAGGTCGGCTCGGCAAAGGTGTACGGATTCACCGCGGAATAGGCGAGTTCAATCGTGCTGTTGCGCTGGAGCGCCAGCGCGTCGGAATTGCGTAATCCGTCCGGCGTCATCTCGCTGCCGGAGGCAACGGGCTTATATCCTGCGGTGGATTTTCCCTGCAGGCGCGCGGCCTGCAGCAGCGCGGCGCTGGCCACCGTTTTACCCACTTCCGTATCCGTTCCGGTGACAAAATAGCGTTCAGCCACGTTCAATAACCCCATGAAATAGTTGATAAGAGAGCGGGAACTCACCCCGCTGCTGCGGCCAGGCCAGCTCGAGGCGCTGCAGCTGCCCGCGGGTCAGGGGTTTTCTCTCCCGCCCGGCGTGCAGGTGCGTAGCGCCAATCCCCTTGAGGGAGCGCATGGCGCTGAGCGCGTCGTCAAAATTGAGGGTGATGGTCTGCACCGCGCTGCGATAGCGCCAGCCGGACAGCGCCAGCGTCACCTGCTCGTGCGATAAGAAACGGTTCGCGTGCGGTTGCGCATCCACCGCTTTCCACGCCTGATTAAGCTCCGGCAGCGAGCTTTCCAGCAGCGTGGTAAAGGCCACCTTCCCGCCCGGTCGCGCTACGCGGTAAAGTTCAGCCAGCGCCTGCGGCAGGCTGGTGCACCACTGCACCGCCAGGTGGCTCCAGACCAGATCGAACTGCGCGTCCGCCAGCGGTATGGCTTCGATATCCGCCTGCAGATAGCGGTCTGCGGCCCGCTGCTGGCGCGCTTCATCAAGCATTTGTGCGGACAGGTCGAGAGCCGTGACGTGGCTTCCCGCGTCGCGCCAGTAGCGGCTGTTGCCTCCTGGCCCACAGCCGGCGTCCAGCACCTGCGGGAAATTATATTCACCGAGTGCGGCAAGCAGCCCCTTCGCGCTCTGTCGCTGCAGTTCATCATGCTGTGAATAGCTGCGCGCTGCCCTGCCAAAGGCCGCCGCGACGGCCTGCTTATTGACCGGCGACATGTAGCGCCTCCACAAGTGCATCGATATCCTGCGCCTCGTGCGCCGCCGTCAGGGTCAGCCGCAAACGGGCTGTCCCTGCGGGCACGGTTGGCGGGCGAATGGCGGTGGCCCACATTCCGCGCTCGCGTAGCCCGTCCGCCAGCGACAGCGCGCGGCTGTTGTCGCCTGCAATCACCGGCTGGATAGCGCTTTGAGAGTCCGTCGTCCGGAACGGCAGCGCGCGCAGCGCCTCGCGAAAGCGGGCGATGTGCCCGTTTAAGCGCTGGCGACGCTCTTCCCCCTCAGCGCTTCGGATCACCGCCAGCGAGGCGGATAACGCCACGGCCTGCGCGGGCGGCATGCTGGTGCTGTAAATCAGATGCCGCGCGAACTGCAGCAGGTAGTCGGCAACGGACTCGCTGCACAACACCGCCGCGCCGCTCGCGCCAAAGCCTTTGCCGAAGGTGACAATCAGCAGTTCGGGTTTAACATTCTGCAGGTGCGCGCTGCCGCGCCCCTCTTCGCCCATCACGCCAATGCCGTGGGCGTCGTCGACCAGCAGCCACGCGTTTTGCCGTTTTGCCGCCTCCTGCAGCGCGGCAAGCGGCGCGCTGTCGCCGTCCATGCTGAACACGCCCTCGGTGACCGCCAGCTGCTGTCCGTCGCAGGGTTTATCCAGCAGCGTAGCGAGCTGCCCCGCATCGTTATGGGCAAAGCGGCGCAGCTGAGCCGGGCTTAAATTTGCCGCCTCCAGCAGCGAGGCGTGGCTAAGCCTATCGGCAACAATACGATCGTCTTTGCCCATCAGCGCGGCAATCACCGCCTGATTGGCGGCAAAGCCGGAGATAAACAGCAGCGCGCGCGGATAGCCCAGCCAGTCGGCAAGCGCCTCTTCCAGCGCGCGGTGCGCGGTCGTGTATCCGCTCACGTGGCCCGAGCCGCCGCTGCCTACCCCGTAACGCTCCGCGCCCTGCTGCCAGGCGCGAACGATGGCCGGATGCTGGCTCAGCCCGAGGTAATCGTTGCTGGAGAAATTACAGAACCGCCGCCCCTCGCGGATCAGAAAACGGCCCGCGCCCTTCTCCACGACGTTGCGTACGCGAAAAGCGTCCGCCGCCCGACGCTCGTCCAGCGCGGTATTGATACGTGCCTGCCAGGTCATACGGCTGCCGCGTTGTAGAACTGGTCGGTATCGGCGTTGAAAATCTGCTGCTCCAGCTGCTGCTGCTGTTCGTTATCGCCCGTCAGCACCTCGGTCTGGTGCGGGTTCAGCCCCAGCTTGCGGAACAGCTGCACGTCTTTGTCCTCTTCCGGGTTCGGCGTGGTCAGCAGCTTGCAGCCGTAGAAGATGGAGTTGGCGCCCGCCATAAAGCACATTGCCTGCGTTTGCTCGCTCATCTGCTCGCGACCGGCAGAGAGGCGCACGAACGAGGTCGGCATCATGATGCGCGCCACCGCGATGGTGCGGATAAAATCAAACGCATCCACATCCTCGTTGTCCGCCATCGGCGTGCCCTTAACCTTCACCAGCATGTTGATCGGCACGCTTTCCGGCGGGGTCGGCAGGTTCGCGAGCTGCAGCAGCAGTCCGGCACGATCTTTCACCGTCTCACCTAAGCCCACGATACCGCCCGAGCAGACCTTGATCCCGGCCTCACGCACTTTATCCAGCGTGTCGAGGCGCTCCTGATAGGTACGCGTGGTAATGACGTTGCCGTAGAACTCCGGCGAGGTGTCGAGGTTGTGGTTGTAGTAATCCAGCCCCGCCGCCGAGAGGCGCTGCGCCTGTTCGTCGTTCAGCGTGCCGAGCGTCATGCAGGCTTCGAGGCCCATCTCCTTCACGCCTTTGACCATCTGCTCCAGATAGGGCATGTCGCGATCGTGCGGGTTTTTCCACGCCGCGCCCATGCAGAAGCGGGTCGAGCCGGCGTTCTTCGCCTTGCGCGCCGAGTCGAGCACCTGCTCCACCTCCATCAGCCGTTCGGACTCCAGGCCGGTTTTGTAGCGCGCGCTCTGCGGGCAATATTTGCAATCTTCAGGACAGGCACCGGTTTTGATCGACAGCAGCGTGCTGACCTGAACATGGCGGGGGTCGAAGTGCTGACGGTGCACCTGCTGCGCTTCAAACATCAGCTCCAGGAAAGGTTTATTGAATAATTCAGTGACTTGCGACATCGTCCAGCGTGCGTGGTGAGCCATTGGGCTTCTCCAAAGGGTTTTGTTAATTGTCGGTTCGGTTTATACTTGTAAACCTAAAACTTTTCAAAATGGTTTACAAGTCGATTATGACCCAGGACGATCTCGCCTTCGACAAGCAGCATATCTGGCACCCTTACACCTCCACCACCCGCCCGTTGCCCGTCTACCCCGTGGCCTCGGCCCACGGCTGCGAGCTGCATCTTGCTACTGGCGAACGGCTCGTTGACGGGATGTCCTCCTGGTGGGCCGCCATTCACGGGTACAACCACCCGCGCCTGAACGCGGCGATGAAGGCGCAGATTGACCAGATGTCGCACGTGATGTTTGGCGGAATCACCCATCAGCCCGCCGTGGACCTCTGCCGTCGTCTGGTGGCGATGACGCCTGACTCGCTGGAGTGCGTGTTCCTGGCCGATTCCGGCTCCGTGGCGGTGGAAGTGGCGATGAAAATGGCGCTGCAGTACTGGCACGCGAAGGGCGAAACCCGTCAGCGGTTCCTCACCTTCCGCAACGGCTATCACGGGGACACCTTCGGGGCGATGTCGGTGTGCGATCCGGACAACTCCATGCACAGCCTGTGGAAGGGCTATCTGCCGGAAAACCTGTTTGCCCCGGCCCCGCAGAGCCGCTTCGACGGCGAGTGGGACGAGATGGAAATGGTGGGCTTTGCGCGGCTGATGGCGGCGCATCGTCAAGACATCGCCGCCGTGATCCTGGAGCCGATTGTGCAGGGCGCAGGCGGAATGCGGATGTACCATCCGGAATGGCTGAGGCGTATTCGCAGGATGTGCGACCGCGAGGGCATTCTGCTGATTGCCGATGAGATCGCCACCGGCTTTGGCCGCACCGGCAAGCTGTTTGCCTGCGAACATGCGGGTATTGCGCCGGATATTCTGTGTCTGGGCAAGGCGCTGACCGGCGGCACCATGACGCTCTCCGCCACGCTCACGACCCGTCACGTTGCCGACACCATCAGCGACGGCGAGGCGGGCTGCTTTATGCACGGCCCGACGTTTATGGGCAACCCGCTGGCCTGCGCCGTCGCAAGCGAAAGCCTCACCATACTGGAGAGCGGCGAGTGGCAAACGCAGGTCGCGGCGATTGAGGCGCAGCTCAGGCAAGAGTTGGATGCGGCTTCTGCGTCAGAATTCGTCGCGGACGTTCGCGTGCTGGGCGCCATCGGGGTCATTGAAACAACGCATCCGGTCAACATGGCGGCGCTGCAGCGCTTCTTCGTTGAGCAGGGCGTGTGGGTGCGGCCGTTCGGCAAGCTTATCTACCTGATGCCGCCGTACAGCATCGCGCCGGAACAGCTGCGTCAATTAACCGACGCGGTCGTAACAGCCGTTAACATTCCGGCGCATTTCACGATTTAACCCCATGCGTTACACTTCCTGAACGAGCGATCAACGAGGGTAAACCGTATGAAAATCATCAGTAAAGATCTGCGCGACGGCGAAAAGCTGCCGGAGCGCCACGTTTTCAACGGCATGGGCTATCAGGGGGACAATATCTCCCCGCACCTGGCGTGGGACGAGGTTCCCGCCGGAACCAAAAGCTTTGTCGTGACCTGCTACGACCCCGACGCACCAACCGGCTCCGGCTGGTGGCACTGGATTGTGGCGAACCTGCCTGCCGACACGCGCGTGCTGCCGCAGGGTTCCGGTTCAGACCTGGTTGCCCTGCCTGAAGGCGCGATCCAGACCCGCACCGATTTTGGTAAAGCGGGCTACGGCGGCGCGGCGCCGCCAAAAGGGGAAACCCACCGCTATATCTTCACGGTGCACGCGCTGGATGTGGAGAAGATCGAGGTCGATGAAGGCGCAAGCGGCGCGATGGTCGGGTTTAACGTGCATTTCCACACGCTTGGCAGCGCGTCGATTACGGCGATGTATTCGTAATAGTGCGGGCTGATGCCCTCACCCCGGCCCTCTCCCACAGGGAGAGGGAGAAAACCGGGCAATTCCCTCTCCCTGTGGGAGAGGGTTAGGGTGAGGGCAAAAAAATCACAACACCGGCGGCAACAACCCTACCAGCCGCCCCTCTTCCAGAAGCTGCATCGCCTTATCAATATCCGGCGCAAAGAAGCGGTCGTCATCGTAGTGAGATACATGCTCGCGCAGCGCATGACGCGCCTGCTCCAGCAGCGGGCTGGATTTTAGCCCTTCGCGCAGGTCGATACCCTGACACGCCGCCAGCCACTCAACGGCCAGCACGCCGCGGGTGTTAGAGGCCATTTCCCACAGGCGACGCCCGGCAGCCGGGGCCATCGAAACGTGATCTTCCTGGTTCGCTGACGTTGGCAGGCTGTCCACGCTGTGCGGATGCGACAGCGCTTTGTTCTCGCTCGCCAGCGCTGCGGCCGTCACCTGCGCAATCATAAAGCCCGAGTTGACCCCGCCGTTACGCACCAGGAACGGCGGCAGCTGGGACATATGCTTGTCCATCATCAGCGCGATACGACGCTCGGACAACGCGCCCACCTCGGCAATCGCCAGCGCGAGGTTATCCGCCGCCATCGCCACCGGCTCGGCGTGGAAGTTGCCTCCGGAGACCACCTCGTTTTCCTCGGCGAACACCAGCGGGTTATCGGACACCGCGTTGGCTTCCACCAGCAGCACCTCGGCTGCCTGGCGCAGCTGCGTCAGGCACGCGCCCATCACCTGCGGCTGGCAGCGCAGGGAATACGGGTCCTGAACCTTCTCGCAGTTATGGTGTGAATCGGCAATTTCGCTGGTGTCGGTAAGCACGTGACGGTACATCGCGGCGGCATCGATCTGCCCGCGCTGGCCGCGCACCTCGTGAATTCGCGCATCGAACGGGCGACGCGAGCCCAGCACGGCTTCGGTGGTTAGCGCACCGCACACCACCGCCGAGGCAAACAGATCTTCCGCTTCAAACAGGCCGCGCAGCGCGAAAGCGGTCGATGCCTGCGTGCCGTTGAGCAGCGCCAGCCCCTCTTTCGCCGCCAGCGTGATCGGCGCCAGGCCCGCTTTTTGCAACGCCTCCTTCGCAGGAAGCCACTCGCCCTGCCAGCGCGCCTGGCCTTCGCCGAGCAGCAGCAGCGACATGTGCGCCAGCGGCGCAAGATCGCCGGATGCCCCAACGGAGCCTTTTGCCGGGATCCACGGATAGACTTCTGCATTCACCAGCGCCATCAGCGCCTGGATCACGCTCAGGCGAATGCCGGAGAAACCGCGCGCCAGGCTGTTGATTTTGAGCACCATCATCAGGCGAACAATCTCATCATCCAGCGGCTGACCCACGCCCGCCGCATGTGACAGCACCAGCGAACGCTGTAAGTTTTCCAGATCGTGCGTGGCGATGCGGGTCTGCGCCAGCAGCCCAAAGCCGGTGTTAATCCCGTAGGCGGTGCGCCCCTCGGCCACAATCGCCTCCACGCAGGCTACGCTGTCGTTAATGGCGGCATGGGCACTTGCATCCAGCGAAAGGGTGACCGGTTTACGCCAGACGTTACGCAGCTGCGTGAGCGTCAGCGAGCCGGGAGTCAGTGTTAATGCATTCATTATTGCTTTCCTTGTGTGGCAGGGATCATCGGCAGGTTCAGCCCCTGCTCTTTGGCACAGTCAATGGCAATTTCGTAACCCGCATCCGCGTGACGCATCACGCCGGTAGCCGGGTCGTTGTGCAGCACGCGAGCGATACGCGCGGCAGCTTCATCGGTTCCGTCGCAAACGATGACCATCCCCGAATGCTGGGAGAAGCCCATCCCGACGCCGCCGCCGTGGTGCAGCGACACCCAGGTCGCGCCGCTGGCGGTATTCAGCAGGGCGTTCAGCAGCGGCCAGTCGGACACGGCATCGGAGCCGTCGCGCATGGCTTCGGTTTCGCGGTTCGGGCTGGCGACGGAGCCGGAGTCCAGATGGTCGCGGCCAATGACGATCGGTGCGGAGACTTCACCGCTGCGCACCATTTCGTTGAAGGCCAGACCCAGCTTTTGCCGCCACTCCAGCCCAACCCAGCAGATACGCGCCGGCAGGCCCTGGAAGTTAATGCGCTCGCGGGCCATGTCCAGCCAGCGGTGCAGGTGTTCGTCGTCGGCGACGATCTCCTTTACTTTGGCGTCGGTTTTGTAGATATCCTCCGGGTCGCCGGACAGGGCAACCCAGCGGAACGGTCCAATGCCGCGGCAGAACAGCGGGCGGATATAGGCCGGAACGAATCCCGGGAAGTCGAACGCGTTAGTCACGCCCATCTCTTTCGCCATCTGGCGGATGTTGTTGCCGTAGTCAAAGGTCGGAATGCCCATCTGGCTAAAGGCCAGCATGGCGGAGACGTGTTCTGCCATGGCGCGTTTCGCAGCGAGTACCGTACCTTCCGGGTCGGTTTCCGCTTTTTGCTGATAGTCTTCCCACGTCCAGCCTTTTGGCAGGTAACCGTGCAGCGGATCGTGGGCGCTGGTCTGGTCGGTAACCAGATCCGGGCGCACGCCGCGGGCGACGAGCTGCGGGAGAATGTCCGCCGCGTTGCCGCACAGGGCAATCGACATGGCTTTGCCTTCGGAGGTGTATTTTTTGATGCGCGCCAGCGCGTCGTCCAGGTCGGTGGCCTGTTCATCGACGTAGCGGGTACGCAGGCGGAAATCAATGCGGCTCTGCTGGCACTCAATGTTCAGCGAGCACGCACCGGCAAGCGTGGCGGCCAGCGGCTGCGCGCCGCCCATGCCGCCAAGACCCGCGGTGAGCACCCAGCGGCCTTTGAGCGAGCCGTTATAGTGCTGGCGACCCGCCTCGACGAAGGTTTCGTAGGTGCCCTGCACAATCCCCTGGCTGCCGATGTAGATCCAGCTTCCCGCCGTCATCTGGCCGTACATCGCCAGCCCTCTGGCATCCAGCTCGTTGAAGTGCTCCCAGGTCGCCCAGTGCGGCACCAGGTTAGAGTTGGCAATCAGCACGCGCGGCGCGTTCTTGTGGGTTTTGAATACGCCAACCGGCTTGCCGGACTGCACCAGCAGGGTTTCGTCGGATTCAAGGTTGGTGAGGGACTCGACAATGGCGTCATAGCATTCCCAGTTGCGCGCGGCGCGGCCTATGCCGCCGTAGACCACCAGCTCGTGGGGGTTTTCCGCTACCTCAGGATCAAGGTTGTTCATCAACATGCGCAGCGGGGCTTCGGTGAGCCAGCTTTTGGCGGTGAGGGTGGTGCCGCGCGGCGCGCGGACATCCTGCTGGCGGTATTTACCTGACGACATTGTGTGCTCCTCATACGGGACAGATGATGTATTTAGATATACTTGTATAGACAAGCACACACAAGGCAGCATTTAACAAAAAAGATACAATTTTGCTATATTGCGTTAGCGATCACGCTTATAAAACTTATGACATGAAGTGGCCCTGCAGCCGGTAGCGGTTACCCGGGAAAAGCAGCCGGGCATGCGACACAATGTGCGACGAGGACCAGGTCCGGCGGCGGATCAGCAGGCACGGATCGTGCTCTTTAATGCGCAGCCGCTCGCACTCCTGCGGCGTGGCGCGTACCGCTTCTACGATGTGCTCCCCTTCCGTCAGCGGCGCAACCAGCGAGAGATAGGCGTGCGGCGTGGTCTGGGTGTAATCCTGATTTAGATAGTCCGGCACGCGCCCGGCGTTGACGCAGCGGTCTTCAATCTGCACCGGAATGTCGTTCTCGTAATGCACCATCACCGAATGAAAAATGCGGGTTCCTTCTTTGACGTTAAGCTCCAACGCCTGCTCGGCGCTGGCCAGCGTCTCCTCGAGCACCAGCACCTCGCAGCGGTGCTGATGGTTTCGCGCGGCAATTTCGTCCGCAATGCTGCGGATCTCAAAGAGCGCCGACTGTCCTTTTGGCTCGGCAACAAAGGTGCCGACGCCCTGCAGACGCACCAGCAGCCCTTCGTCGGTAAGCTCACGCAGCGCCCGGTTGATGGTCATCCGGCTAAAGCCAAACTGCGCGACCAGCTCCGCCTCCGACGGAATGCGATCGTGCGGACGCCAGACGCCCGCCGCGATTTTTTCGCTGATCGCCTGCTTCACCTTTTCATAGAAAGGCGCGGGAGGGCTCGGTTGCGACAGGGGCGAGCGTGAAAACATCATGACTCCTTACAGGGTGTTATGCCCACCAGTGAGCAATTTGCCAGGCCAGACGGGCGGCGAGTTTTGCCCCCTGCCCGTCCCGATCGTAGTGCGGGTTAAACTCTACCAGATCGGCAGCCTGCAGCTTTCCGCTGCGGCAGATTTTTTCAATGACCGGCATGAGATCAAGCGCCGGTACGCCTAACGCTGCAGGCGCGGAAACCGCGGGCATTTCGCCTGCGGGCAGCACGTCCAGGTCGACGGTCAGATAAACGCGGTCGGCCTGCGCCAGCACCGTTTCGAGCGACGACAGCGCCTCGCGGCGAAAATGAAGGTCCTCCACCAGCGTAACGTTCAGGCGTTCCGCCTCATCCCACAGCGCCTGGGTATTCGCCGCGCGGCTTACGCCAAAACAGGCGTACTGAAATTCGCGCGCGCGTTCATTACAGTAGCGCGCCAGCTGGCGAAACGGGGTCCCGGAGGTAGCGCGATCGGCGTTGCGCAGATCCAGATGCGCATCAAGATTAATCACCGCCACGCGCTCGTTCGGAAAGGCTTCCAGCACGGCGCGACCGTGCGCCCAGGCGGTTTCATGCCCGCCGCCAAAGACAAGGGTGCGCATTCCCGACTGCTGACACGCCGCTACCGCATCGCTTAATGCCTGCTGTGCGGCTTCAAGCTCCTCGCCCTCGACATAAATCGAGCCCATATCCGCAAGCCGTTCATGTCCCTGATGGCTGGCCATGTTCGCCAGCGCCTTGCGTAGCACGTCGGGCGCCTCTGCGGCTCCCGGCCTGCCGTGATTGCGCCTGACTCCCGCATCACATTCAAAGCCTATCAACGCAATGCCTGACGAAAGCGGGATGAACTGCGCCTGCCGGTGCAGGGTCTGGAAAATACGCCTGGCGTTGCTGGCTTCGGCGCTATCGTCACGCCCCTGCCAGACGTCAGGTGATACGGGTTGCCACAGCCTCATACCGCGGTCCCTCGAAATACGCGCTGATACAACGGATTACGTCCCGGTTCGTAGACCATCTCCACCGGGTTTTGCGCATCCCAGACGATAAAATCGGCGACGTATCCGGCCCGCAGCTGCCCGTGCGTCTCGCCGCGCCCCAGGGCCTTCGCGGCATGCCGCGTCACGCCGGCCCAGGCTTCCTCTGGCGTAAGGCCAAACTGCACGCAGGCCATGTTCATCGCCAGATGAATGCTGGCAAAGGGGCTGGTCCCCGGGTTGTAGTCGGTGGCGACCGCCATTGGCACGCCATATTTGCGGAGCTGCGCAACCGGCGGTCGCTGGCGCTCCTGAAGAAAATAGAAGGCACCGGGCAACAGCACGGCAACGGTACCGCTTTGCGCCATCGCCTGAACGCCAGCGTCATCAAGGTATTCGATATGGTCCGCAGAAAGGCCTTTATAGCGGCTGACCAGCGCCGCGCCGCCCAGATTCGACAGCTGCTCCACGTGCCCTTTCACCGGAATACCCAGCGCGGTAGCCGCCTGGAAAACCCGCTCGGTTTGTGCAGGCGTGAAGCCAACCTTTTCACAAAAGACGTCCACCGCGTCGAATAACTCCCTCTGCCACAGCGCGGGGATAATCTCGTCGCACACCCGCGTGATATAGGCGTCGGGCTCCTGCCGGTATTCCGCCGGAACCGCATGCGCAGCGAGGAGCGTAGGGCTGATATCAATCGGATTGTTGAGGCCCAGCTGGCGGGCAACCTGCAGCATCTTCTCTTCGGCATCGGCGTTCAGCCCGTATCCCGATTTGATTTCAACGGTCGTGACGCCTTCGTTCATCAGACGTTCAAGGCGGCTTTGCGCAACGTTCAGCAGGGCATCAGTTGAGCTGCCGCGCGTGGCCGTCACGGTGGCGTTGATTCCACCGCCCTGCTCGCTGATGGTCTGGTATAAAACGCCATTGAGACGCTGCTCCCATTCCGCCGCGCGATCGCCGCCGAAAACCAGATGGGTATGGCAGTCGATCAGGCCCGGCGTCACCAGCCGCCCGCCGAGATCGACGCCGTTGCGATGTCCCGCGGGAATATCGGACTCGGGAATTACGGCCAGGATGGTCTGGCCTCGAACCACCAACGCGTATTGCTCTCTCAGGCCGTACGGCGCGGGGTCATCTGCAACCATTGTTGCCAGTCGCGCATTTCGCCATATCACATCGTCGGGATGAAGCTGCTGCATGGGCATTCCACTTGTCATGGGTTGTATAGACATTTATTTTCATCTGCTGCCTGCTGTCAACCGCCTTTCGCGAATATGTTATTTATTTGTGATGAATTTCCCGCGTGCTGCGCGGGAAAATGCAACTTTTACCCTTTTTATCTTCCCGTTTCGCTCAACTTAGTATAAAAAAGCAGGCTATTTCGTCTATCCAATAAAGACTTGCATACCCAGGAGCTTCACCTTGAATATTTCCAGGATTTCCCGTCTGGCGTTAGCACTCGCCTTTGGCGCGACATTATCCGCCTGTAGTTCAACCCCACCGGATCAGCAGCCTTCTGAGCAGGTTGCGCCGGGCACGGCGTCCCGCCCGATCCTGTCAGCGGGAGAAGCGAAGAACTTCACCCGTGCGAACTACTTCTCGGCGATGGATCCAAAGGCAACCCCGTGGACCCCTTCTTCTATTAATCTGCCGAAACAGCCTAACTTCGTTGTTGGGCCGGCAGGTGCGCAGGGCGTAACGCATACCTCTATTCAGGCTGCGGTCGACGCTGCCATCACCAAACACAGCGCATCACGTCAGTACATTGCGATCCTGCCTGGTGAATACGAAGGTACCGTTTACGTTCCGGCAGCGCCGGGCAGCATCACGATCTACGGGATGGGCGAAAAAGCCATCGACGTGAAAATTGGCCTGGCGATTGATTCTGAAATCGACAGCACCACGTGGCGCCATCTGGTGAATCCGGCCGGTAAATATATGCCGGGCAAACCGGCGTGGTACATGTTTGATAACTGCCAGAGCAAGCGTTCCGCCACCATTGGCGTGATGTGCTCCGCCGTGGTCTGGTCCCAGAACAATGGCCTGCAGCTGCAAAACCTGACCATTCAGAACACCGTGGGTGACAGCGTTGATGCGGGCAACCATCAGGCCGTAGCGCTGCGTAGCGACGGCGACCAGGTGCAAATTAACAACGTGAACATTCTGGGTCGCCAGAACACCTTCTTCGTCACCAACAGCGGCGTGCAGAACACCCTGCAAACGAACCGTCTGACCCGTACGCTGGTCACTAACAGCTACGTTGAAGGCGACGTGGACCTGGTATCCGGCCGTGGCGCGGTGGTGTTTGATAACACCGATTTCCGCGTGGTGAACTCGCGCACGCAGCAGGAAGGCTATGTGTTTGCTCCGGCTACGCAGTCAAACCTGTTCTACGGCTTCCTCGCAGTCAATAGCCGCTTCACCGCAGCAGGCGACGGCGTCGCGCAGCTGGGCCGCTCTCTGGACGTGGACTCTGCGACCAACGGTCAGGTCGTGATCCGCGACAGCGTCATCAACGAAGGCTTCAACATGGCGAAACCGTGGGCGGATGCCGCTATCTCTAAACGTCCGTTCTCCGGCAATACCGGTGCGGTGGATGATAAGGGTGAGGTGCAGCGCAATCTGAACGACGCAAACTTCAACCGCATGTGGGAATACAACAACCGCGGTCTGGGTAGCAAAGTGGTCGCAGAGCCTAAGCAGTAAGCTGTTTTGCCGGGTGGCGGCGTCGCCTTACCCGGCCTATAAAGATAAAAAAACCTCGCATTCGCGAGGTTTTTTGTTTTAAGCCGCTTAGTGAGCGTGAACCACAACCCACATTGGCCCCTGGCCGACGGCATAACGCCCCTTCTCTTCCAGCAAGCCCTGCTCGCCTTTGATTTCATACAGCGCAATGTGGTGCGATTTTTGCCCCGCCGCAATCAGGAATTTACCGCTGTGATCGACATTAAAGCCGCGCGGCTGGGTTTCCGTTGGCTGGAAGCCTTCAATCGCCAGCACGCTGCCATCTTCAGAAACGCTAAACACGGTGATCAGGCTGGAGGTGCGGTCGCATGCGTACAGATGACGTCCATCAGGCGTGATGTGAATATCCGCAGCCCAGCGGGTATCGGCGAAATCGGCCGGCATCATATCCAGCGTCTGCACGCACTCAATCTGGCCGTTAGGATCTTTCAGCTCCCATACGTCCACCGAGCTGTTCAGTTCGTTTACCACGTAAGCATACTGCTGGTTAGGATGGAAGACCATGTGGCGCGGACCCGCGCCTTCTACGGTGGTCACTTCAGCCGGGGTTTGCGCCACCAGATGACCGTCATCACTGAGGGTAAACAGGCAGATGCGATCCTGCTTCAGCGCAGGGACCCACAGGGTGCGGTTATCCGGGGAGATATTCGCCGAGTGGCAGCCTTCCAGCCCTTCAACGACATCAACGGTATCCGTCGGTATACCGTCCTCCAGTCGGGTCACGCTTACGCAGCCCGCATTATAGGAGCCGCTGAAGACGAAGTTGCCTTTGCGATCGGTAGAGATATGGGTTGGGCTGCCCGGCAGTGGCGCTTCGGCAGTGTAGGTCAGCGCGCCATCGTCCGGAGAGATGCGGTAGGCCAGCACGCGGAACTCCGGGCGCACGCCCACGTACAAGAAACGTTTATCCGGACTGATGACCATCGGCTGAACCTGTCCTGGCACATCAACAACCTGAACCAGCGTGAGTGTCCCTTCGGTATTTAAACGCCAGACGTGGATCTGCTGGCTTTCAGGGCTGGCGGTATAAACGGTTTGTTTCATGAATACTCTCTCCTCACTGCGCATGAAAGTAGTTAACTTTTAACGGTGAATGCTGAATTGTCGACGGGGATTTTGAAGCCTTCGCCTCTGGGTGTAACATCCCATCAGAACATAAATTCAATATTAACCCGGAAAAACAAATGACCTCGCGTGTGATTGCTCTGGATTTAGACGGTACCTTACTTACCCCGCAGAAAACCCTTCTTCCCTCTTCCCTCGAAGCGCTTAAACGTGCGCAGGAAGCAGGCTATCAACTCCTCATCGTAACGGGTCGACATCACGTTGCCATTCATCCTTTTTATCAGGCACTGGCGTTAGATACACCTGCAATTTGTTGTAATGGCACCTATTTGTATGATTATCAGGCAAAAAAGGTTTTAGAATCCGATCCGCTGCCGGTGGCTCAGGCGCTGCAATTGATTGATTTGCTGGATGAGCATGCCGTTCACGGCCTGATGTATGTTGATAATGCGATGGTGTACGAGCGCCCAACCGGCCACGTCGTGCGCACCAGCAACTGGGCGCTGTCGTTGCCGGAGGCCCAGCGTCCCGTCTTTACGCAGGTATCTTCCCTGCGCCAGGCGGCACAGGACGTCGAGGCTATATGGAAATTCGCCCTGACGGATGAAGATACCGCTAAACTGAACGCCTTTGCGAAACACGTCGAAGAAACGCTGGGGCTGGAGTGCGAGTGGTCCTGGCACGATCAGGTGGACATCGCCCGTAAAGGCAACAGCAAAGGCAAGCGCCTGACGCAGTTTGTGGAATCAAAAGGCTGGTCGATGCAGGATGTGGTCGCCTTTGGCGATAACTATAACGACATCAGCATGCTGGAAGCCGCCGGAACGGGCGTGGCGATGGGCAATGCTGATGACGCCGTGAAAGCACGCGCTAACGTGGTGATTGGCGATAACACCACCGACAGCATCGCGCAGTATATCTACACCCACCTGCTGTAATCAGGCGGTGATGGAGACGCTCTTGATTTGCGCGTAAAGCCACAGGCCGGGTTTGATGCCTAACTCATCCCTGGCCCACGGGCTGATGCGCGCCCAGAGCGTCCTGCTGCCGACCTCAAGCTTCACCTCTACCTGGCCGTTGTCATCAAAACACTCCGCCACTTTGGCGCGCAGGATATTTCGAATACTGGTTTGCAGCGGCGGCTGCAGCACCAGCGAAACATCCGATGCCTGAATGCGGATCCGCAGCGCGGACTGCAGCGGTTTGTCGATCTTATTGACCCAAAGATGCTGGTCGCCCAGCGCCAGGGCAGTCATCGCGTAGTGTGGATGGTGTTCCAGAACGCTCACTTTCAGAATGCTGCTCTGCTGTTCCCGGGGCAACCAGGGGTGCATTACGCTGCTGCCCCACACCTCCTCCAGATTGCCAAAGGCCTTGACGCTGCCCTCTTCCAGCACCAGCACCTTGTCGGCAAGATGGAGGATCTCATCCAGCGAATGGCTGACGTAGAGCATGGGTATATTGATTTCACGCGCCAGACGCTGCAGATACGGCAGCAGCTCGCGCTTTCGCGGGATATCCAGCGAGGCCAGCGGCTCGTCGAGCAACAGCAATTCCGGCGCGGTCAATATTGCCCTGCCGATCGCCACGCGCTGCTTCTCACCGCCCGAAAGCGAAGAAGGCAGCCTGTCGAGCAGCGGTTCAATGCCTAAAAGCGCCACCAGCTTATCAAACTGCGCAGCCATGCCTTTCGCCATCCCGTAGCGCAGGTTGCCGCGCACGCTGTAGTGCGGAAAAAGCCGCGCGTCCTGAAAGACATAGCCAATACGGCGCTTATCCGGCGAGAGATAAATCTTGTTCTCCACGTCATTTAAGACGCGGTTATTTAAGACGATCCGGCCCGACTGAGGGCGCGTCAGGCCGCTAATCGCATTGATTAGCGAGGTCTTCCCCGCGCCCGACACGCCGAAGATGGCGGTGATACCGCTCGCGGGCAGCGTCTCGTTAAGCGTGAGGGTATGCGTTCCCAGCGTCTGGATGAAGTTAAGCTCAAGCATGATTATTTCCCCATCCGCTCGCGGCTAAGACGCGCCAGCCACTCAGACACCAGCAGAGAAACCAGCGCCAGCACGATTGAGATGATGCACAGCCGCGCCGCAGCTCCTTCACCGCCCGGCGTTTGAATCAGGGTATACATTGCCGAGGGAATGGTTCGCGTCTCGCCGGGAATATTCGACACAAACGTGATTGTTGCGCCAAACTCGCCCAGCGAGCGGGCAAAGGCCAGCACCGTACCCACAATAATGCCGGGCAACGTCAGGGGTAGCGTGATGGTAAAAAAGACGCGCCAGCGCCCGGCGCCCAGAGTGCGGGCCGCCTGCTCAAGCCGGATATCGACGCCTTCCAGCGCCAGGCGGATCGCCCTGACCATCAGCGGGAAAGACATCACCGCCGCCGCCAGCACCGCCCCGCGCCAGCTAAACGCGAACGTCAGGCCAAACCAGTCGTAAAGCTTCTCGCCGATAAAACCGCGTCGTCCCATCGAAATGAGTAGCAGATAACCCACCACAACGGGCGGTAAAACCAGGGGAAGATGGAGAACACTGTCCAGCAGGGCTTTGCCCGGAAACTTACAGCGGACCAGTAGCCAGGCAAAGAAGATCCCGAAGGGTAAACTCAGCACCACTGCCAGGGAAGAGACTTTAAGGCTCAGCAGCACGGCCTGCCATTCAGGATCGGTCAATATCATCAGCGAGTCGTAAATCCATAACGTTTAAAGATTGCTGACGCTTCTGGCCCCTTCAGGTAGTCATAGAAGGCCGTCACGGTCGCATTTTTATGTCCATCAACAATCGCAGCAGGGTATTCCACTTTTTTATGGGAGTCTTCCGGGAAAGTACCCACCACCTTCACGCCCTTGCTGGCAACGGCGTCGGAGCCGTAAACAATCCCCAGCGGCGCTTCGCTGCGCTCGACCAGCGCCAGCGCGCCGCGAACGTCTTCCGCGGGAGCCAGTTTAGGTGAAAGCGTCTCCCAGGCGCCCAGCTTTTGCAGCGCCTCTTTTGCGTAAATGCCTGCCGGAACATGATCCGGATCGCCAACCGCCAGGCGGCCACCGCTTAACAGACGGGTCCAGTTTGTCGCTTTGTTGATGGTGATATCGCCCTGCGCGCTGGCCTTTGGTGCAACCACAACCAGGCTATTGCCGAGCAGCGTTTCGCGGGTTGTCGTATCAATCGATTTCTTCTCAACCGCGTAGTCCATCCACTTCTGATCGGCAGAGATAAACAGGTCAGCAGGTGCGCCCGCTTCAATCTGGCGTGCCAGCGTAGACGAAGAGGCGAAAGAGGAGACCACGTCCACTTTTTGCTCTTTCTTGTACGCCGCGGCGATATCCTGCATTGCGTTGGTCAGCGATGCCGCCGCAAAGACCGTAATTTTACCTTCGTCGGCCAGCGCGTGTCCGGTAAGGGAAAGCGTCAGCGTTGCGCCTGCGAAAAGGCGTACCCATGTACGTGCCATCTGTAGCTCCTGTGAGTTTCGTTATATACACACAAATATAACGACAACTCCGGGGATATCCTAGCGTTATATCGTACCGATTAATGAGTAAATCGACACAATGCTACAGATAATATCGGCGAGAGAGGGAAATACTTGAGAGCAAAACGCCCGGGCTAGCCGGGCGTTTTACGAGGAATCATTGCTGCTTTTTAGGCTGGTCTCTGTGACCAATGTTCGAAAAGACGTTGAACACTTCACCCAGGCCGTAGATGGCACCGAGGATGATGGCCATCACTACTGGTACCATGATTACCGCGAATACCAGACTTTTCAACAACTCTAACATGGTTTTCTCCAGTTATTGTGAATAGCGTATTCTACCCTGAAAAGTGAGAAAAACATCCCCTTTTGTGCGGTGCACTTTGCGCCCTGCACCATTTGGGTCACAATAGACTCTTTGCCAGGACACTGTTATGCAGGCCGAAATTCTCCTTACCTTACGACTTCAGCAGAAGCTTTTCGCCGATCCGCGACGTATCGCCCTGCTTAAACAAATAGAACAAACGGGCTCAATTAGCCAGGGGGCTAAAAACGCCGGCATCAGCTACAAAAGTGCCTGGGATGCCATCAACGAAATGAATACCCTGAGCGAACAAACGCTGGTTGACCGCGCCACGGGCGGCAAAGGCGGCGGCGGCGCGGTGCTTACCCGCTACGGGCAGCGTCTGATTCAGCTTTACGATCTGCTCGCTCAGATCCAGCAGAAGGCCTTTGACGTGCTGAGCGACGATGACAACCTCCCGCTGGACAGCCTGTTAGCCGCCATATCCCGCTTCTCGCTCCAGACGAGCGCGCGTAACCAGTGGTTTGGTACGGTAACGGCTCGCGACAATTCGCAGGTACAGCAGCATATCGACATCCTGCTGGCGGATGGCGCGACCCGCCTGAAAGCGGCGATTACCGCGCAAAGCGGGCAGCGCCTCGGGCTGGACGAAGGCAAAGAAGTGCTGGTCTTACTTAAAGCCCCGTGGGTCAGCATCACCCTTAATCCCGAGCGCGCTATAGATGCCGATAATCAGCTGCAGGGCGCAATCAGCCATATTGAACGCGGCGACGAGCAGTGTGAGGTATTGATGACGCTGCCGGACGGGCAGATGCTCTGCGCCACCGTCCCCGCAGCCCAGGCGACTGAACTAGAAGAAGGTGCTGAAGTTACCGCATATTTCAATGCAGACCGGGTGATTATCGCCACGTTGTGCTAAGCGCATTGACAATCGTGCCGACAGTGAGTATCCCTGACGTTAATTGCTGCAAAAAATGGGATAAATCATGTCATCATTGCATATTTCGCAAGGCACGTTTCGTCTTAGCGACACCCGCACGCTCACGCTTCCTGATTTAACACTGCGCGCGGGCGAAAGCTGGGCGTTTGTCGGCACTAACGGAAGCGGCAAGTCCGCGCTGGCGCGTGCCCTGGCCGGTGAGCTGACTCAGCTCAAAGGCGAACGCCATACCACCTTTACCCGCCTGACCCGCCTCTCGTTTGAACAGCTGCAAAAGCTGGTCAGCGACGAGTGGCAGCGCAACAACACCGATTTGCTTAGCCCCGGTGAAGAGGATACCGGCCGCACCACGGCAGAAATTATTCAGGACAGCGTCAACGATCCCGCCCGCTGCCAGCAGCTGGCAGCGCAGTTTGGCATTACCGCCCTTCTCGATCGGCGCTTTAAGTACCTCTCGACCGGCGAGACGCGCAAAACGCTTCTGTGCCAGGCACTGATGAGCGAGCCCGAGCTGCTGATCCTGGATGAACCTTTCGACGGACTGGACGTGCAGTCCCGCGCCCAGCTGGCAACCCTGCTCGGTTCGCTCAATCAGGAGGGATACACCATCGTGCTGGTGCTTAATCGCTTCGATGAAATTCCGGCGTTTGTGCAGAACGCGGGCGTGCTGGCGGACTGTAGTCTGACCGAAACCGGTGAAAAAGCGGCCTTGCTCAAGCAGGCGCTGATTGCCCAGCTCGCGCACAGCGAGAAGCTGGATGGCATCTCGCTTCCGGAACCCGATGCCCCGTCGGCGCGTCATGGGCTCGAGCCCCACCAGCCGCGCATAGTGCTACACGACGGCGTAGTGTCCTATGACGATCGTCCGATTCTCAATCACCTGAGCTGGACGGTTAACCCGGGTGAACACTGGCAGATTGTTGGCCCTAACGGCGCGGGTAAATCTACCCTGCTGAGCCTGATTACCGGCGATCATCCCCAGGGCTACAGTAACGATCTGACGCTGTTCGGCCGCCGTCGCGGCAGCGGCGAAACCATATGGGACATCAAAAAGCACATCGGCTACGTCAGCAGCAGCCTGCATCTGGATTACCGCGTCAGCACCACGGTACGCAACGTGATCCTCTCCGGCTATTTTGACTCTATCGGCATTTATCAGGCGGTATCGGACAAACAGCACAAGCTGGCCCAGCAGTGGCTGGATATCCTGGGCATAGATAGCCGGGTCGCCGATGCGCCGTTTCATAGCCTGTCGTGGGGACAGCAGCGGCTGGCGCTGATCGTGCGCGCGCTGGTGAAACACCCGACGCTGCTGATCCTGGATGAGCCGCTTCAGGGGCTGGACCCGCTTAACCGCCAGCTGATCCGCCGCTTCGTGGACGTGCTGATAGGCGAAGGCGAAACGCAGCTGCTTTTTGTGTCACACCACGCAGAAGACGCCCCTTCCTGCATCACCCACCGGCTTGAGTTTGTCCCGGACGGCGAAAGCTATCGCTACCTTCTGAGCAAGATTGACTAAACCCGGAGGGCGCTGCCCTCCTCTTTTCAGATAACCTGCAGCATTACATTCCTATCTCTTTGATTTAGAATGCCGCTATCGCTGCAAAAATGGCGAGTGAAAATCGGTGTAAACGATTCCACTATTTTATCCCATGTCACACTTTTCGCATCTCTGTTATGCTATGGTTAATTCATACCATAAGCCCAATGGAGCGAAATATGCGAGTTCTGGTAACAGGTGGTAGCGGTTACATTGGTAGTCATACCTGCGTGCAGCTACTGCAAAACGGCCATGATGTCATCATCCTCGACAACCTGTGCAATAGTAAGCGCAGCGTGCTGCCTGTGATTGAACGTCTTGGCGGTAAACAACCTACTTTCGTGGAAGGCGACATCCGCAATGAAGCGTTGATGACCGAAATCCTTCACGATCATGCGATCGATACCGTTATCCACTTCGCGGGCCTGAAAGCGGTCGGCGAATCGGTGGCAAAGCCGCTTGAGTATTACGATAACAACGTCAACGGCACGCTGCGTTTAATCTCCGCCATGCGCGCTGCCAACGTGAAAAACTTCATCTTCAGCTCATCCGCCACCGTCTATGGCGATCAGCCCAAAATCCCTTACGTTGAAAGCTTCCCGACCGGTACACCGCAAAGCCCGTATGGCAAAAGCAAGCTGATGGTGGAACAGATCCTGACCGATCTGCAAAAAGCCCAGCCGGAGTGGAGCATTGCGCTGCTGCGCTACTTCAACCCGGTCGGCGCCCATCCGTCGGGCGATATGGGCGAAGATCCGCAGGGTATTCCCAACAACCTGATGCCGTACATCGCGCAGGTGGCGGTAGGCCGCCGCGACTCGCTGGCGATTTTTGGCAACGACTATCCCACCGAAGACGGCACCGGCGTGCGCGACTATATCCACGTCATGGATCTGGCCGACGGCCACGTTGCGGCGATGCAGCAGCTGGCGGACAAACCGGGCGTGCATATCTACAACCTCGGCGCGGGTATCGGCAGCAGCGTGCTGGACGTCGTTAACGCGTTCAGCAAAGCCTGCGGTAAGCCGGTGAACTATCACTTCGCGCCGCGTCGCGATGGCGATCTGCCGGCGTACTGGGCTGATGCAACCAAAGCCGATAAAGAGCTTAACTGGCGTGTGACGCGCACGCTTGATGAAATGGCACAGGATACCTGGCACTGGCAGTCACGCCATCCGCAGGGCTATCCGGACTAAGGATCCGTCATGACGCAATTCAACCCCGTCGATCATCCGCACCGTCGGTTTAATCCGTTAAGCGGACAATGGATTTTGGTTTCCCCGCATCGCGCCAAGCGCCCCTGGCAGGGGGCGCAGGAGACGCCTGCAAAACAGACGCTGCCACAGCACGACCCGGACTGTTTCCTCTGTCCGGGCAACACGCGCGTTACCGGGGATAAAAACCCGGACTACAAGGGTACCTTCGTCTTCACCAACGATTTCGCCGCACTGATGACCGACACGCCGGATGCCCCACAAAGTGACGATCCGCTGATGCGCTGCGAAAGCGCGCGCGGTACCAGCCGCGTGATCTGCTTCTCGCCCGATCACAGCAAAACGCTGCCGGAGCTGAGCGTGGACGCGCTGAAAGAGGTCGTCAGCACCTGGCAGGCGCAAACCGCGGAGCTGGGCCAGACCTATCCGTGGGTGCAGGTATTCGAAAACAAAGGTGCGGCGATGGGCTGCTCTAACCCGCACCCGCACGGTCAGGTCTGGGCGAACAGCTTCCTGCCTAACGAAGCCGAGCGTGAAGACCGTCTGCAGAAAGCGTATTACACGGAAAACGGCTCGCCGATGCTGGTGGACTACACGCAGCGTGAATTGAAAGACGGCAGCCGTACCGTGGTGGAAACCGAACACTGGCTGGCGGTAGTGCCTTACTGGGCCGCGTGGCCGTTTGAAACGCTGCTGCTGCCGAAAGCGCACGTGCAGCGCATTACCGATCTCAGCGACGCGCAGCGTGACGACCTTGCCCTGGCGCTGAAAAAGCTGACCAGCCGCTATGACAATCTTTTTCAGTGCTCTTTCCCCTACTCTATGGGATGGCACGGCGCGCCGTTTAACGGCGAAGAGAATCAGCACTGGCAGCTGCACGCCCATTTCTATCCGCCGCTGCTGCGCTCTGCGACGGTGCGTAAATTTATGGTGGGCTACGAAATGCTGGCGGAAACCCAGCGTGACCTGACGGCAGAACAGGCTGCAGAACGTCTGCGTGCCGTTAGCGATGTCCATTACCGCGAATCAGGAGTCTAAAAAATGAGTCTGAAAGATAAAACACAATCCCTGTTTGCTGAAAAATTTGGCTACCCTGCCACCCACGTTATCCAGGCGCCCGGTCGCGTTAACCTGATCGGTGAACATACCGATTACAACGACGGCTTCGTGCTGCCGTGCGCCATCGATTATCAGACGGTCATCAGCTGCGCAAAGCGCGACGATCGCAAGGTGCGCGTCATTGCTGCCGATTACGACAGCCAAATTGACGAGTTTTCCCTCGATGCTCCGATTGTGACGCACGACAGCCAGCAGTGGTCCAACTACGTGCGCGGCGTGGTGAAGCACCTGCAGAAGCGAAACAAGAACTTTGGCGGTGCGGATTTAGTCATCAGCGGCAACGTGCCGCAGGGCGCGGGCCTGAGCTCCTCTGCATCACTTGAAGTGGCCGTGGGCACCGTCTTCCAGCAGCTTTATCATCTGCCGCTGGACGGGGCGCAAATCGCGCTGAACGGCCAGGAAGCGGAAAACCAGTTTGTGGGCTGCAACTGCGGCATCATGGATCAGCTGATCTCCGCGCTGGGCAAAAAAGAGCATGCGCTGTTAATTGACTGCCGCTCGCTGGGCACTAAGGCGGTTCCGCTGCCAAAAGGCGCGGCGGTCGTGATTATCAACAGCAACTTCAAACGCACTCTGGTAGGTAGCGAGTACAACACCCGCCGCGAGCAGTGTGAGACCGGCGCGCGCTTCTTCCAGCAGCCTGCCCTGCGTGACGTTTCGCTCGATGAGTTTAACAAGGTGGCGCACGAGCTGGACCCGGTCGTGGCGAAACGCGTTCGTCACATACTGACGGAGAATGCCCGTACCGTTGAAGCGGCAACTGCCCTCGCGGAAGGCGACCTGAAGCGCATGGGCGAGCTGATGGCGGAATCACACGCGTCCATGCGCGATGATTTTGAAATCACCGTTCCGCAGATCGACACCCTGGTAGAGATTGTCAAAGCGGCCATCGGCGATAAGGGCGGCGTGCGTATGACCGGCGGTGGCTTTGGCGGCTGCATCGTCGCGCTGGTCCCGGAAGAGCTGGTCCCTGCCGTTGAGGACGCCGTAGCGAAACAATACGAAGCCAAAACGGGTATCAAAGAAACCTTCTACGTCTGCAAAGCATCACAAGGAGCCGGACAGTGCTAAACGAAACGCCAACCCTGGCACCGGATGGTCTGCCGTATCGCCTGTTAACCCTGCGCAACAGTGCAGGGATGGTGGTGACGGTAATGGACTGGGGAGCTACCCTTCTTTCCGCCCGCATACCAATGCCGGACGGCACCGTGCGCGAGACCCTGCTCGGCTGCGCCTCGCCTGAGCAGTACGTCAATCAGTCCGCCTATCTGGGCGCGTCCGTTGGGCGCTATGCTAACCGCATCGCGAAGAGCCGTTTTGAGCTCGACGGCGTGCAGTACCCCCTGCTTCCAAGCCAGGGTGAGAACCAGCTGCACGGCGGCCCGGACGGGTTTGATAAACGCCGCTGGAAAATTGTGCGGCAAAATGACGCCGAAGCGCTGTTTTCTCTGGACTCACAGGATGGCGATCAGGGCTTCCCGGGCAATCTTGCCGCAACGGCGCGTTTTACCCTGACCGAAGATAACCGCATCGCCATTGAGTATCGCGCAACGGTTGATAAGCCGTGCCCGGTCAATCTGACCAACCACGCGTACTTCAACCTTGACGGCAACCAGTGCGACGTGCGTAACCACAGGCTGCAAATCCTTGCGGATGAGTATCTGCCGGTAGATGAGATGGGGATCCCCTATCAGGGGCTAAAATCGGTAATCGGCAACAGCTTTGATTTCCGTGAGGCAAAAACCATTGCCCGGGATTTCATGAGCGACGATGACCAGCGCAAGGTGAAAGGTTACGACCACGCATTTCTGCTGCAGGCCAAAGGTGATGTCACCCAACCCGCCGCACAGGTCTGGTCTGCAGATGAGAAGCTGCAGATGACGGTCTACACCACCGCGCCTGCCCTGCAGTTCTATTCGGGCAATTATCTCGGCGGAACAACGGCGCGCGAGCACGAGGAGTACAGCGACTGGCAAGGTCTGGCGCTGGAAAGCGAGTTCCTGCCCGACAGCCCGAATCACCCTGAATGGCCGCAGCCTGACTGCGTGCTGCGCCCCGGCGAAGAGTACGTGAGCGTCACAGAGTATCATTTCATTCCGCACGCTTAATGCCCGGCGGCGCTACGCCTGCACGGGCCTACGGGTAGGCCGGATAAGCAAAGCGCCATCCGGCAAATAACGCCAGCCCTCACATCGAGGGCTTTTTTCTGTTCGCCTTGCTGAAAATAGCGCCGATCGCAGACAAAATCATAACCCTGGATTCACAAGCACCTTACACTCAGAGACTATTTTCGCTATGGTTAGGGTTAAGCGTTGCTGCTGGCAGGTCCACGGCAATATAATGAGAATTGTTATCATTCAATAAAGCTTATGAGGAGTACGATATGGCTGTAACTAAGCTGGTTCTGGTGCGTCACGGCGAAAGCCAGTGGAACAACGAAAACCGCTTCACCGGTTGGTACGACGTTGATCTGTCCGAGAAAGGCGTAAGCGAAGCCAAAGCGGCAGGCAAACTGCTGAAGGATGAAGGCTTCACCTTTGATTTTGCTTACACCTCTGTGCTGAAACGTGCCATCCACACGCTGTGGAACGTGCTGGACGAGCTGGATCAGGCCTGGCTGCCGGTTGAAAAATCCTGGAAGCTGAACGAGCGCCACTACGGTGCGCTGCAGGGTCTGAACAAAGCGGAAACCGCTGAGAAATACGGCGACGAGCAGGTTAAGCAGTGGCGTCGCGGTTTTGCGGTGACCCCACCTGAACTGAGCAAAGATGACGAGCGCTATCCGGGCCACGATCCACGTTACGCAAAACTGACCGATGCCGAGCTGCCGCAGACTGAAAGCCTGGCGCTGACCATCGATCGCGTTGTGCCATACTGGAACGAAACCATTCTGCCACGCCTGAAAAGCGGTGAGCGCGTGATCATCGCCGCTCACGGTAACTCCCTGCGTGCGCTGGTAAAATACCTGGACAACATGGGTGAAGACGAGATCCTCGAACTGAACATCCCTACCGGCGTACCGCTGGTGTATGAGTTCGATGAAAACTTCAAACCGATCAAACACTACTACCTCGGTAACGCTGACGAAATCGCTGCTAAAGCAGCGGCTGTCGCGAACCAGGGTAAAGCGAAGTAATTTTCGCAAGGCATAAAAAAAGCGCGGAGCCTTCCGCGCTTTTTTATTTGTGCTGCAGGAGTTAGCCCCGGCGCGCTTTTACCGCGTTCGCCAGCTGGCGCAGGAGCGTATCGGTATCGTCCCAGCCGATGCAGGCATCCGTGACGCTCTTACCGTAAACCAGCGGCTCGCTGCCTTCCAGGTTCTGATTGCCTTCCACCAGGTGGCTCTCGATCATCACGCCAATCACCGCCTGCTCGCCGCCGGCGATCTGCTGGCAAACGTCCGCGCCCACTTCCATCTGCTTCTTAAACTGCTTGCTGGAGTTAGCGTGGCTGAAGTCGATCATCACCTGCGGTGACAGGCCCGCTTTTTCGAGGCCCGTTTTCACTTCGGCCACGTGTTTCGTGCTGTAATTCGGCTCTTTGCCGCCGCGCAGGATGATGTGGCAATCGCCGTTACCGCTGGTGTTAACAATCGCTGAGTGGCCCCATTTGGTCACAGAGAGGAAGCAGTGCGGCGCGCCCGCGGCGTTGATCGCGTCGATGGCGACTTTGATCGTACCGTCAGTGCCATTTTTAAAGCCAACCGGGCATGAAAGGCCGGAAGCCAGCTCGCGGTGAACCTGGGATTCCGTGGTACGCGCGCCAATTGCGCCCCAGCTCATCAGGTCGGCCAGATACTGCGGCGTGATCATATCCAGGAATTCGCCCGCGGCCGGAAGGCCGCTGTCATTGATTTCCAGCAGCAGCTTGCGCGCGATGCGCAGTCCGTCGTTGATCTGGAAGCTGTTGTCCATGTGCGGGTCGTTAATCAGCCCTTTCCAGCCCACCGTGGTACGCGGCTTTTCAAAGTAAACGCGCATTACGATTTCCAGCTCGTCTTTCAGCTCCTCGCGCAGGGTAAGCAGACGCGCTGCGTACTCTTTTGCCGCTGCGGGATCGTGAATAGAGCACGGGCCAATCACCACCAGAAGACGATCGTCGTTACCTTTGAGGATCTTGTGGATCGCTTTGCGGGCATGAGACACCGTATTTGCAGCATTTTCAGTGGCGGGGAATTTCTCAAGGAGTGCTACAGGAGGTAATAACTCATTGATCTCTTTAATGCGTAAATCGTCGTTCTGATAATTCATCTTCTTTCCAGCTCTGCCATATCTTTCGTAAGGAATGCAATCCTTTCAATCTATCTCGTCGGCCTGGAAGTGTAAACTGGCTTTTACACTTCGCGCAGATAATTCCTGGAATTGACCTAATAAACGCCACAAAATAGCGAAAAATGAGATCTGCTCTAGACTTTTTAATTGTAACAACCAACTTTTATTGCTTATACGCGATTCCATACTGACGTAAGTCAGAATGGTGGAATCTTTCGCCACTGCACGAGATGCACTGTTGGAAAATGTTATCCAGCATAACGACCAGAACAGGAGCACCATGATGAAAATGACGAAACTGGCCACACTCTTCCTGACAGCAACCCTTACCCTGGCAAGCGGCAGCGCCCTTGCGGCCGATTCGAGCGCTTCTGGCAGCAACGGCGATGCCAATGCCGCCGCAGAAGCGGGCCAGGTCGCTCCGGATGCCAAACAGAATATTGCCCCAAACAACGTTGATAACAACAACATCAACACCGGCAATACCAACACCGGTGGCACAATGCTGCATCCGAACGGGACCGATTCAGGGACGATGAATCACGATGGCATGACCACCGATGAAGTGCACAAAAACTCCATGTGTAAAGACGGTAAATGCCCGAACCCAAATGACAAAGTGGGTAACGATGCCGATACCAAAACGGACGGCACTACGCAGTAATCATAAGCTGCCGTGAAAAAAGGAGAGCCTGTGCTCTCCTTTTTTATTTAACTCATTAAAAACGCTACACTCAGGAGATCAATCAATCAGGGAATAAGATATGTCGCACTCGCATTCACACACCGCTACTCCCGGGGATGACAACGCAAAACGTCTGCTGCTGGCCTTTGGCGTCACCGCGACGTTTATGGTCATTGAGGTTATCGGGGGATTGGTGTCAGGCTCTCTGGCTCTGCTGGCTGACGCCGGGCATATGCTTACCGATGCCGCCGCCCTGCTTTTCGCATTATTAGCCGTGCAGTTCGCGCGTCGTCCACCCAATGCTCGTCACACGTTCGGCTGGCTCAGGCTCACTACGCTCGCCGCCTTCGTTAACGCTATCGCACTGGTCGCGATCACCATTCTTATCGTTTGGGAGGCTTTCCAGCGCTTCAGGCATCCGCAGCCCATAGCCGGATGGACGATGATGATAATCGCCATTGCCGGGCTGCTGGCCAACATTCTCGCCTTCTGGGTACTGCATCGCGGAAATAGCGAAAAGAACCTTAACGTGCGCGCAGCGGCGCTGCACGTTCTGGGAGATTTACTGGGCTCGGTTGGCGCAATAGTTGCGGCACTGATTATTCTCGGCACCGGCTGGACGCCCATCGATCCGATACTTTCGGTACTGGTGTCGTGCCTTGTGTTGCGCAGCGCCTGGCGTCTGTTGAAGGAGAGCGTCAATGAGCTGCTCGAAGGCGCGCCTGCGGCGCTGGATATCGGTGAACTGAAGCGTAACCTGTGCCGCTCCATACCGGAGGTGCGAAACGTTCACCACGTTCACGTCTGGCTGGTGGGGGAGAAACCGATCATGACGCTACACGCCCAGGTGATACCGCCCCACGATCACGATGCGCTGCTTGAACGTATCCGCCACTTTCTCGAACATCACTATGAGATTGCGCACGCAACCATCCAGATGGAGTATCAACCCTGTAACGGGCCAGACTGCCACCTGAGCGAGGCGCAGTCCGGCCATTCACATCATCATCACCATTAGCTGGAAAGCGCGCGAGAGCCACGCTCGCGCGCGCTGTTAATCCACATGCGGCTGCCGTTCAGGGCGATGAAGGTCAGGAGCAGATACTCCAGCGACATCGCATACACGCCCTGCAACGCAAAGATAACGACGCTGATGACGTTAATGATGACCCACAGCAGCCAGTTCTCAACGTACTTACGGGTCATGAGGACCATCGCCGCAATCGACAGCACCATCATGCAGGAATCCCAGAACGGGAAGGCATCTGGCTGAAGCTCAGGCATGGTCACGTTCAACCCGACAGCGGACATCACCGACACCGCAATGCGCGTCAGGAAGGCGAATACCGGGTTTATAAAGACGGTCATGAGTCCGATCGCAACCACACAGGCCGTTAGCCAGCCGATGGCCTTGGGCAAAGGCAGCCAGCGGATCTGCAGTTCCGTCTCCTGCTGACCGTTCTGCCGCGACCAGGCGTACCAGCCGTAAATATTTGCCGCGAAGAAAAACAGCTGCAAAAGCAGGCTGGCGTATAGCTGGATCTGGAAGAAGATGATTGCAAAGAGCGTAACGTTAATCAGTCCGAACGCGTAATTGCTGATTTTCTCAAGACTTGCCAGCCAGATACAGAGTAAGCCCGCCAGGGTGCCGACGGCCTCAATCCATGACAGGTCATAGCCACCTGCACCAATCGGTATATGAACCAGGATGTTCTGCGTGCTAAAAAAATCCATCTTTTCCCCAGAGCGTATTGAATTAAGTACGTAGTGTAGCCGCAAAATCCAGCATGCGGTTAAGCGGAATTAACGCCCCTTCGCGCAGGGCAGCATCCACGTGGATTTCATGCGCGGCGCCGCCGGTTTCTAACCCTTCAGCAATGGCCTTCAGCCCGTTCATCGCCATCCACGGACAGTGCGCGCAGCTGCGGCACGTCGCCCCCTCTCCTGCCGTTGGCGCTTCCAGGAGCTCTTTTTCCGGCACCGCCTGCTGCATCTTGTAGAAGATCCCGCGATCGGTCGCCACGATAAGCTGCTTGTGGGGTAGCGTTTTTGCCGCGTTGATAAGCTGGCTGGTTGAGCCGACCGCATCCGCCATATCGACAATCGACCGGGGTGATTCGGGGTGCACCAGAATAGCGGCGTCAGGGTAGAGCCCCTTCATCCGGGTCAGCGCCTGCGTTTTAAACTCATCGTGAACGATGCACGCCCCCTGCCAGCACAGCACATCCGCACCGGTCTGCTTTTGCACGTAGCTTCCCAGGTGGCGATCCGGCGCCCAGATGATTTTTTCTCCCAGGCTATCCAGGTGCTCAATCAACTCGACGGCAATGCTGGAGGTTACCACCCAGTCCGCACGCGCTTTTACCGCCGCAGAGGTATTGGCATAGACCACGACGGTGCGGTCGGGATGCGCATCGCAGAAGGCGGTGAACGCATCAATAGGGCAGCCAAGGTCGAGCGAACATTCGGCGTTGAGCGTCGGCATCAGGATGGTTTTTTCAGGGCTGAGAATTTTTGCCGTTTCCCCCATAAAACGCACGCCGGCAACCAGAAGCGTCGAAGCGGGATGCTTTGCCCCAAAGCGCGCCATCTCCAGCGAATCGGAAATGCATCCACCCGTCTCTTCCGCCAGCTGCTGAATTTCAGGATCGGTGTAATAATGCGCCACCATCACCGCATCGCGTTCTTTGAGAAGGCGCTTGATCTTCTCGCGGTAGAACTGCTTTTCATCCTGACTTAGCGGGACGGGTTTTGGCGGGAAGGGATAAATTGCGACTTCTGGATCAAACATCACACTCATTATGGCTTCTCGTTTTACTGGCTTAACAATATTGCCTTTCTTTTGCGCAACATAGCAAAACGGATGGCAATTGTGTTTTGTATACTAAACAAGATAGCGAACTTGAGGAAAAATGTCACCGGGATTAGGTGCGGATAGCATTTGTCGGGTGGCGGCTTCGCCTTACCCGACCTACAGGATGGGTTTCTGAACGCCAGATAGCAAAAAAGCGCCTTTAGGGCGCTTTTTTACATTGGTGGGTCGTGCAGGATTCGAACCTGCGACCAATTGATTAAAAGTCAACTGCTCTACCAACTGAGCTAACGACCCCTTGCGGGATTTTTTCTTCGAAGTGGTGGGTCGTGCAGGATTCGAACCTGCGACCAATTGATTAAAAGTCAACTGCTCTACCAACTGAGCTAACGACCCATTCGGGTGCTGACTTCGAAGATTTTTACTCGGTACCACCAGAAAGTGGTGGGTCGTGCAGGATGACTCGGCTTCGCCTCGCCCTTCGGGCCGTTGCTGAAGCAACGTTATCCTTCACGTTTAATATCTGAGTAAGATATTAAAATTGGTGGGTCGTGCAGGATTCGAACCTGCGACCAATTGATTAAAAGTCAACTGCTCTACCAACTGAGCTAACGACCCGAGTGGTGGGTGATGACGGGCTCGAACCGCCGACCCCCTCCGTGTAAAGGAGATGCTCTACCAACTGAGCTAATCACCCACTCTGTACTACTGGTTTTGCGTTAAGTGGTGGGTCGTGCAGGATTCGAACCTGCGACCAATTGATTAAAAGTCAACTGCTCTACCAACTGAGCTAACGACCCACTTTTACGCTGTTTTCACGTTGTTTGATATCCCGTGGCAACGGCGGCATATATTACTGATTTAAGAATTCTGCGCAACAAAAATTTCGATGAAGATCACTTAACTGCTTAGTAATCATGCTGCACGACCAGAAATAACACGATTTCTGGTCATGCGATAATCATCCCATCGAACTCAGACGTTTTTGCGCCTGTTTAGCACCTTCGGTGCCCGGGAATTTTGTGACCACCTGCTGATAGACCGCTTTGGCTTTCGCAGTGTCACCTTTGTCCTGCATGATTACGCCGACCTTAAACATCGCATCGGGCGCTTTTGGCGATTTAGGGTAATTTTTCACCACAGAGGCAAAATAAAACGCCGCATCGTCCTTTTTACCCTTGTTGTAATTCAGCTGACCAAGCCAGTAATTTGCATTTGGCTGGTAAGTGGAATCAGGGTATTTCTTCACGAAGTTCTGAAACGCAACGATAGCATCGTCCTGACGAGATTTGTCCTGCACCAGGGCAATGGCCGCGTTGTAGTCCGTATTCGCGTCACCGCTCTGTACAGGCGCTCCTGTCGAGGCAGAAGCATCAGCTGACGGCGCTGGCGTAGCTGCACCGCTCTGATCGCCCGCTGCTGGCTGTGCTGCCGCACCGCCGCTGCTCAGGCTATCCATCTGCTGTAGGATTTGCTTCTGACGCTCCACAACCTGGTTCAGCTGGTACTGGCTTTCCTGAATCTGACCGCGAAGAGAGTCAATATCGCTTTGATTGTCGGAAAGTTGTTGCTGAAGCTGGGTTAAAAGCTGGCTGTGAGCGTTAGAGATACGCTCGAGTTGAGTGACCCGGTCTTCTACCGAGCCTGAGCCGACACTACTGATTGGTGCCTGAGCAAAAGCGGCCCAGGGGGCCGCTATTCCAACCAGTAACGACAGACTCAACAGATGATGTCTGAAGTTACTGCTCATGCAATTCTCTTAGTAAACCAGTACGGCACGACGGTTTTTGGAGTAAGCCGCTTCGTCGTGACCCAGTACTGCAGGTTTTTCTTTACCGTAAGAAACGATGGAGATCTGGTCAGCAGAAACGCCTTTACCCTGCAGGTACATTTTAACGGCGTTAGCACGACGCTCACCCAGGGAGATGTTGTACTCTGGAGTACCACGTTCGTCCGCGTGACCTTCTACGGTGACTTTGTAAGACGGGTTGCTACGCAGGAAGTTAGCGTGAGCATCCAGCATCGCAGCGAAGTCAGAACGGATGTCGTATTTATCCAGATCGAAGTAAACGATGTTGTTCTGCTGCAGCTGCTGCATCTGAAGACGCGCTTGCTCTTCAGAAGACATGTTGCCATTGCCGTTCGCGTCCATACCGGTGCCGGCACCCATCATGCCTTCGCCGCTCTGGTCATTGCTTGCATTCTTGTTAGAAGAACACGCCGCGATTGCCATTACAGGCAGAGCGATCATCAGCCCCTTCAGCACTTTGTTCAGTTGCATTTCTAAGATTCCTTTAGTAATCAATTAATTATTATTTACAGATACGGCGACCAGGCAGGTGATTTTACCTGTCCATCAGTTGCCGGAATACGCGCTTTGAAACGCCCATCTGTAGAAACCAGATTCAGCACAGATCCCATCCCCTGAGAAGAGCTGTAGATTACCATAGTGCCGTTAGGTGCCAGACTTGGCGTTTCATCCAGGAACGTTGACGAGAGAACTTGCACGCCACCCGCTACCAGATCTTGTTTGGCAATGTGCTGCTGCCCACCGTTGGAGCTGACCATTACCATAAACTTACCGTCGCTGCTTACGTCTGCGTTCTGGTTCTGTGTACCTTCCCAGGAAATACGCTGCGCTGCACCGCCGTTAACATTAATTTTGTAGATTTGTGGACGGCCTGCCTGGTCAGAGGTAAAGGCCAGGTTCTGACTGTCCGGGAACCAGGTTGGTTCGGTGTTGTTGCTGCGACCATCCGTTACCTGACGGATCTGACCGGAACCAATATCCATCACGTAGAGGTTCAGGCTACCGGTTTTAGACAGTGCGAACGCCAGCTTGGAGCCGTCAGGAGAGAACGACGGTGCACCGTTGTGACGCGGGAACGAAGCAACCTGACGAACAGCACCGTTAGCCAGCGTCTGGATTACCAGCGCAGAACGACCGCTTTCAAAGGTCACGTAGGCCAGCTTAGAGCCGTCCGGAGACCAGGCTGGGGACATCAGCGGCTGAGAAGAACGCTTCACCAGGAACTGGTTGTAACCGTCGTAATCAGATACGCGCAGCTCGTAAGGGAACTGGCCGCCGTTGGTCTGCACCACGTAGGCGATGCGGGTACGGAACGCGCCCTTAATGCCGGTGAGCTTTTCAAATACCGCATCGCTGGCAGCGTGAGCCGCATAGCGCAGGTACTGTTTGGTGACCTTGTACGAGTTCTGAGCCAGAACCGTACCCGGCGCACCGCCGGTATCAACCAGCTGCCATGCAACGTTGAACGAACCGTCCGGATTAGGCGTAACCTGACCCACAACCACGGCATCAATACCCAACGCAGACCATGCGGCAGGCTGTACTTCCTGCGCGCTGCCCGGCTGCTGCGGCAGACGAGAACGATCCAACGGGTTGAATTTACCGCTGTTACGCAGGTCCGCCGCTACGATGCCGCCGGCATCTTCAGGCGCAGCGCCTGGGCCAGCCCACTGGAACGGAACAACACCGATTGGGCGCGCCGAGTCCACCCCCTGGGTGATCTCGATACGTACTTCTGCGTGCAGCACAGCTGCCCACAGCATTAAGAAACTAAATGCTACGCGTAATGCCTGCTTCATCATATCTCCCTTATCTGGGTAACCTTACCCACGATAATTTAGCAGAATGTTAACAAACCCAAATATACAAAACTACTTATCCCAATTACGACAATAGACTGTTTTTCATACTTCCGTAAGAAGAGATGATTACAGCTTAAAGTCCAGTTTGGCATCTTTTATCTTTTCGTAAACAGCCTCACTAGGCGGTTTAGGAATGTTCGCCGATCTTGCTGCAGCCAGCGCAGCCTGACAAAGCGCAGGATCGCCCCCTTCAGACGTCACGTTTTTCAACCTGCCGTCTGGCGCAAGGTTGATATGCAAGACGCATTGCTTGCCCTGATACAGGCCTGCGTCAAAGAGTCGGCTCTGAATCGCAACCTGGATCTGCTTCGCATAGGCGCTGATATCTGCACCAGTCGCACCACCGTTAGCACCGGACGTACCGCTGTCTTTCGACGGCTGGCCGCTACCTTTCGCTCCTCCGCCGGTTTTCGGCGCATTCTTACCTGAACTCAGGTCGCCCAGCAGATCGTCAACACCGGCGGCAGCGGCAGCTTTTTCAGCGGCAGCCGCCTTTTTGGCTGCGGCTTTTTCAGCAGCCGCTTTCTTATCGGCAGCAGCCTTCTCAGCTGCAGCTTTTTTGTCAGCGGCGGCTTTCTCCGCGGCAGCCGCTTTTTCCGCCGCAGCCTTCTCGGCAGCAGCCGCTTTCTTCGCAGCATCAGCAGCAGCTTTCTTCTCTGCTTCCTGAGCGGCTTTCTTCGCGGCTTCCGCTTCTGCTTTCTTCTGTGCATCGGCAGCGGCTTTTTTCGCGGCTTCCGCTTCGGCTTTCTTCTGCGCATCAGCAGCGGCTTTTTTCGCAGCTTCCGCTTCCGCTTTCTTCTGAGCATCGGCTGCGGCTTTTTTCGCCGCATCCGCCGCTAGCTTCGCCTGGGCATCAGCCTGCGCTTTTGCGTCCGCTGCTGCTTTAGCCGCCGCTTCTTCAGCCTGCTTTTGCTGTTCCTGCGCTTTCTTCGCGGCAGCTTCAGCCTGCTTCTGCTGTTCCGCCTGCTCTTTCGCCGCTTCCTGCGCCTGCAAACGTTCTTTCTCAAGCTGCTTCAGGCGTTCCTGCTCGGCGGCCTGCTTTTCACGCAGCTCTTCCGCTTGCTGTTGCGCCTGTTTTTCACGCTGCTCTTCAGCACGTTTGGCACTCGCCTGCTGCTGTTGCTGACGATTATAGTTCTGCACTACCGCACCGGGATCCACCATAACGGCGTCGATGGACGAACCACCGCCGCCGCCCGATGCATCAATGTGCTCGTCGAACGAACTCCAGATCAGCGCTGCAAAAAGAATAACGTGCAGCACTGCGGAGACGATTATCGCTCGCTTAAGCTTGTCGTTCTGTTCGGTTGCCTTTGACACTATCGGTTCCCAAAAACTACGCAGATGATCAAATAGGCTGAGTCATTAAGCCAACCGACTTAACGCCCGCGCTATGTAGCAAGTTCAGCGCTTTAATGATTTCATCGTAAGGTACGTCTTTCGCACCGCCGATTAAGAAGACCGTTTTCGGATTTGACTCCAGGCGACGTTGCGCTTCGGCAATAACCTGCTCAGGCGGCAGTTGATCCATACGATCTTTCTCTACCACCACGCTGTACTGCCCTACGCCGGAAACCTCAATGATGACCGGAGGATCGTCATTGGTGCTTACCGCCTGTGATTCAGTCGCATCCGGCAGATCCACTTCCACGCTCTGGGTAATGATGGGTGCCGTCGCCATAAAGATCAGCAGCAGTACCAACAGTACGTCCAGCAGCGGGACGATATTGATTTCGGACTTGAGCTCGCGACGACCTCGTCCACGCGATCTGGCCATGGTTTACCCCTTGTTGCTCTCGGTGCTGGTAAACGCCTGACGGTGCAGAATCGCAGTGAACTCTTCCATAAAGTTGTCGTAGTTCAGTTCCAGTTTGTTCACGCGCTGGTTCAGACGGTTATAAGCCATAACCGCCGGGATAGCGGCAAACAGACCGATAGCGGTCGCAATCAGTGCTTCTGCAATACCTGGCGCAACCATCTGCAACGTCGCCTGCTTCACCGCGCCAAGCGCGATAAAGGCGTGCATGATCCCCCAGACCGTACCAAACAGACCGATATACGGGCTGATGGAGCCGACGGTACCCAGGAAAGGAATGTGCGTCTCAAGAGTTTCCAGCTCACGATTCATGGAAATACGCATCGCACGCGACGCACCTTCAACGACCGCTTCTGGCGCATGGTTATTGGCGCGGTGCAAACGCGCAAACTCTTTGAAACCGCTATAGAAAATTTGTTCGGAGCCTGAGAGGTTATCACGGCGTCCCTGGCTTTCCTGATACAGACGAGAAAGTTCGATACCAGACCAGAACTTATCTTCAAACGCTTCGGCTTCACGGCCTGCCGCATTGAGGATACGAGTTCTCTGGATGATGATGGCCCAGGATGCGATAGAAAAACCAATCAAAATCAACATGATAAGTTTAACCAGAAGGCTTGCCTTCAGGAACAAATCAAGGATATTCATGTCAGTCACTGCTTAAACTCCGCGACAATAGACTTAGGAAGCGCACGAGGCTTCATTATGGTTGGATCAACACAGACAATCAGTACTTCAGCTGAGTTCAGTACGGTGTTCTCTGCATTGACTATCCGCTGCGTGAACACCAGTGAGGTCCCGCGCATTGATGTAATTTCAGTTTGGACTTCGAGCATATCGTCGAGTCTGGCAGGCGCAAAATACTCAAGCGTCATCTTGCGTACCACAAAGGCAACTCGCTCAGCCAACAGCACCTGTTGGCTAAAGTGATGATGGCGCAGCATCTCTGTGCGTGCCCGTTCATAAAAAGCAACGTAGCTGGCGTGGTAGACCACACCACCGGCATCGGTATCTTCGTAGTAGACACGAACCGGCCATCGAAACAGCGTTGTATTCACTTTACATCCCGGTAATACAAGAAAAGTTGGAGCTTTCAAACTTCGCTACTATACGCGCGGGAATGATGGTTTGGAATGGGAGAAAGTAAACGGAGAGTAAATTTTTATGGGCTCGGGTAAGCCCATAACGTCAACGGACATTTCTTATTCAGGAGAAGAAGAAAATCAAACCTGCGAGGAGTACGAGGTCGGCAATCAGCGGGCAAAAGATCCCCTGCCAGTGAAGCGCTTTCGGACGAAAGCCCACGCCGTGAATTACCCCAGCGCACACCGCCCACATAATGAGGAAGCCGTGCCAGATTTCCAGCTCGCTGGTCTTTGCCGCGAAGCGCGACGGATCCCAGAAGATACAGCCTGCCAGCAGTAATGCCATCACTAAAGAAAGCGCCCGTAACGGGCGCTTATCCATTACCGCATATAACGTTGCGATAATGTTCATTAGTGTTTTTCTTCACCTGCTTTAGACGCTTCAACGTGCTCAAGCGCCAGGGCAGTGATGACACCAAATGCACAAGCAAGAAGCGTCCCTAAAATCCATGCGAAATACCACATATTCAGCTCCTTACTTAATACAGTGAATGAGTGTTGCTTTCGATATCTTCTTTCGTGATACGACCGAACATCTTCCAGTAACACCAGGTGGTGTAGAGCAGGATAATCGGTACGAACACACAAGCAACATACGTCATCAGGTTCAGCGTCAGCTGGCTGGAGGTCGCATCCCACATCGTCAGGCTGGCATTCATCATGGTGCTTGACGGCATCACGAATGGGAACATGGCAATACCGGCCGTCAGAATGATGCACGCCAGGGTCAGTGAAGAGAACACGAACGCCAGAGCACCTTTTTCAAGACGAGACGTCAGCATGGTCAGCAGCGGCAGCAACACGCCCAGAGCCGGGATAGCCCACAGCGCAGGGGTATTGTTGAAGTTCACCATCCAGGCACCCGCCTGACGCGCCACTTCTTTGGTCAGCGGGTTAGACGGTGCGGCATGGTTAATCGCCGACGTAATCACGTAACCATCAATACCGTACACGACCCAGACACCGGCCAGTGCGAAGCAGACCAGCGTGACCAGAGCGGCAACCTGGGCGGTAGCGCGGGAACGCAGGTGAAGTTCGCCCACGGTACGCATCTGCAGATAGGTCGCGCCCTGAGTAATGATCATCGCGACGCTCACCACGCCCGCCAGCAGGCCAAACGGATTCAGCAGCTGGAAGAAGTTACCGGTGTAGTAAAGACGCATGTACTCGTCGATGTGGAACGGCACGCCCTGCAGCAGGTTACCGAACGCCACGCCAATCACCAGCGGTGGAACGAAGCTACCGATGAAGATGCCCCAGTCCCACATGTTGCGCCAGCGGGTGTCTTCAATCTTAGAGCGGTAGTCGAAACCAACCGGACGGAAGAATAAAGACGCCAGCACCAGAATCATCGCCACGTAGAAACCAGAGAACGCAGCCGCATAGACCATCGGCCAGGCGGCGAACAGCGCGCCGCCCGCGGTGATCAGCCACACCTGGTTACCGTCCCAGTGCGGGGCGATGGAGTTGATCATGATTCGACGCTCGGTGTCATTACGGCCGAGGAAACGGGTGAGCATGCCCACGCCCATGTCGAAACCATCCGTGACCGCAAAACCGATCAGCAGAATACCGACCAGCAGCCACCAGATAAAACGCAATACTTCATAATCGATCATTTGATGACTCCTGTCTTAGCGTGCCGGCTGAGTAGTCACGGTGGACTGCTCGTAGTGATAGCGACCGGTTTTCAGGCTGCTTGGGCCAAGGCGCGCGAACTTGAACATCAGGAACAGTTCAGCTACCAGGAACAGGGTGTACAGACCACAAATCAGCAGCATGGAGAAGATCAGATCGCCCGCCGTCAGGGATGAGTTCGCTACCGCGGTTGGCAGCACCTCACCGATCGCCCACGGCTGACGGCCATACTCCGCAACAAACCAGCCGGATTCAATGGCAATCCACGGCAGCGGGATACCGTACAGCGCCGTACGCAGCAGCCATTTCTTCTCACCGATACGGTTACGAATCACTGACCAGAAGGACGCCGCGATAATCAGCAGCATGATGATGCCGCAGCCCACCATGATGCGGAACGCGAAGTACAGAGGCGCAACGCGTGGAATAGAGTCTTTGGTTGCCATCTGAATCTGTGCTTCCGTCGCGTCGGAGACGTTCGGGGTATAGCGTTTCAGCAGCAGACCGTAGCCCAGGTCTTTCTTCACGTCGTTGAACTGGTCGCGAACGGCCTGGTCGGTTGAACCAGAGCGCAGCTGTTCCAGCAGCGAGTAAGCCTTCATCCCGTTACGGATACGCTCTTCGTGCTGCACCATCAGATCTTTCAGGCCAGTGACCTGCTTGTCGACGGAACGCGTCGCGATGATGCCCAGCGCGTAAGGGATTTGAATAGCGAAGCGGTTTTCCTGCGCATCCTGATCCGGAATACCGAACAGGGTAAAGGCAGCCGGAGCCGGTTGCGTTTCCCACTCGGCTTCAATCGCAGCCAGTTTGGTTTTCTGCACGTCGCCCATTTCGTAACCGGATTCATCACCCAGAACAATAACGGACAGAATCGCAGCCATACCGAAGCTTGCAGCGATAGCAAAGGAGCGTTTTGCAAAAGCGAAGTCGCGACCGCGCAGCATGTAGTAGGAGCTGATGCCCAGCACGAACATGGCGCCGCACACGTAGCCCGATGCCACGGTGTGAACGAATTTAACCTGTGCAACCGGGTTCAGGACCAGCTCGGCAAAGCTGACCATCTCCATACGCATGGTTTCGAAGTTGAAATCAGAGGCGATGGGGTTCTGCATCCAGCCGTTCGCGACCAGGATCCACAGCGCGGACAGGTTAGAGCCTAATGCGACCAGCCAGGTCACTGCCATATGCTGGACTTTGCCCAGACGGTCCCAGCCGAAGAAGAACAGACCTACAAAGGTGGATTCGAGGAAGAAGGCCATCAGACCTTCAATGGCCAGCGGCGCACCGAAGATATCCCCTACGTAGTGGGAATAGTAAGACCAGTTAGTCCCGAACTGGAACTCCATGGTTAAACCGGTAGCCACGCCCAGCGCGAAGTTGATACCAAACAACTTGCCCCAGAACTTGGTCATATCTTTATAAATCTGTTTGCCGGAGAGGACGTAAACCGTTTCCATGATCGCCAACAGGAACGCCATACCGAGCGTCAGTGGTACAAACAGGAAGTGGTACATCGCGGTCAAGGCAAACTGTAAGCGCGACAGTTCGACTATGTCTAACATTATGACTCCTTGCTCATCGCATGAAGACTCCGAGAGTGAACCCCGTCAGAAAGAGATTCACACGCATGCCCCAATACAAATTATTCGCATCCCTGTCGTCGTTATTACCCTTAGGGAGGATAAAAACGATGACGTCAGGTTACAAATACGTTAAAAAAAACCAAAATTGATCCCGTAAATATAATACGCTGCAAAACCCTTACAATAAACAGGTTTTTATTGAATCACATTTACGTTTTACGACGGTGATCAACTTATAGCAAAACTACCGCTTTTCGGCCATTTTGATCGGGGACAATTTAGCGCCTTTTGAAGGTTTTTTCCAAGGATTAAACATTGATTTAAATCAAAAACGGCTCTCAATGTTAACCATGTTTAATCATGGTGAGAATGGTAAAAACCATGTTAATGATATGTACATTTGGAGGTGTTGTTAGTTATCAATCGCAAGAGGAAATATAAACAGAAGTGATTTTATTTAACGCCCAAAGAAAAATGCCGGACTGGCCGGGTAAACATTTAATGATAGTCCCCTCACCCTCATTTTACGCGGGCAAACTGTACCTTGTGGAATTACTTTTATTTTACTTTTACGCCCCTTTAAATTAACACCACTGTGTGACTATTTAATGAAAAAAGGCTGCAGGGCCTACAGCCTTTTCTCTTGTCGTCGGTTATGAGTCGAACAAAATGCTAAACGTGCGCGACGCGCCCGGTTTGAACGCCCACATCATCCCCTGCACATTTTCCCCGGTTTTTATCTGCTCGTTCATGTCTGTTTCGCAGCACCGTCTTACGGACTGATTTATTGCTAACTGGGCATCATTCACACTGGTTATGGAAGGGTTAAACAGACGCAGGATCAGCTCATCGCGTTCTTCCGCCTTTTTGACTGCGCTGAGCACGCACCCCGTTGGCGAAAGAGAAAACAGGCTGTAGCTCAGTGGCGTCATGAACGTCGAACGATTGAGCTTCATCGCATCCCAGGGGATTTTGTTATAGCACTGCACCGGCGTTAACCATGACTTTGCCTGCTGCGCTACGCCGGCGCTTTCAGGCGTTCCGCTGAAGCTGTACAGGCTAAACCGACTGGTTAACGCCCCCCGCATCTGCGAATCAGGAACGGGCATTTTAATACCCGACGGTCTGCCGGGACGCAGGAGCAGATCTTCTTTCCCGAGCAGCCCAACGCCGCGAAGCAGGGTCAATGCAAAGGCTTTTTTGTCATCCCCCACTACTTCAAACTCACGCAGCCCCTCGGTGAACAGGGCGAGTCCGTTGCGTCTCTCCCGAAGGACGGCGTAGTTGAGCAAATTCCAGACGGGCACCGGCGCTTCTTTCCAGCCTTCCTCCTGCCAGATTTCCATTGCCTCATCCTGCACCGGACGGGTAATGGAACCAAACTGCGTATCCGCTAACACTTCCTGCGTGCTAAACGGCGTGGGGATCAGCACGCGAATGCGGTGGTCATCAGCCTGATTATCCAGGCGTACCTCCACGTCAATGCGTCTGCTGTTGTGGCTGAGCGTGACCGCAATCTCGGCACCGAGCGCGCCATTCTGCTGGCGGGCCGAGCGCTCGGTGAGGTTTGCCGGAACGGCCATGCGGTGACGGATAACCGCCCTGCTCTGCCAGCCCTCATGCGTGACCTCAACATCATGCTGCCCTTGTGCTGAAGTGAGTCTCCACTCTTCTCGCGAAGGCGAGTAGTCGTACTCGTCCCCGTCATCCGAGCTTTCCTCCATTTCCAGCACGCGGTCATAAATGAGCCCGGTCTCTTTATCCCGCAGGCGCAGCGTGCCGTCGGCGTTTAAATCAATCAGCCAGAAGGCATTTTCCAGCAGCGCGTCGGTCCCTTTTGCCGGAGCGAGCACGTTCCCGGCAACATGCGGCTCGATAAAGAGCGTGCGATAGCCCATCGACGGCAGGATCTGGCTGACCTGAATATCGAACTCCATAAAAGGTTCGTAGTTCCCGTAATGGACGATTTGTCGGTCAATCAAGCCAGGGTCAAGCTCGCGCGCGCCGCGAATGAAATACGGGATCTCGTTGCCTTTGTCATCCACCAAACGAAAACGGCTGGCGCGCAGACGGAGAGTCGTGTTGATGACCTCTTCCCGCGGCCAGGGCATCAGGTTGAACATCACCAGCTTATCGGCATCACTTTCCGGCATGTTGTCGACAATCTTGCGCATGTAGAAAGCGACCAGATTGTCAGCCATATCCTCAGCCAGCTCAAAGCGGGAGACAATTTCGCGATGCACCTTGTCGCTGCAGCAGCAGCCGATGCTGTCGTGCGCGTGGTTTTTCAGGATCTCTTTCCACATTTTTTCCAGCAGGCCGTGGTGATACTCAAAGCCCAGCGTCCAGGCGAGCGTCGCCAGCGGCTCGAGGAGGTTGACGATTTTATTTTCGATACGGGCATGGGCAATTTTGATATCCATCCGCGTGGAGCCAATCGTTCGGTGCACACGCATGTACTTCCCGTCGATAAACTCGCCTTTCAGCGTCGCCAGCGCCTCCCGATGGGCGTCGATATGGTCGAAGACCTCCTCAAAGCGGCTCATCACGAATTTTCGCTGCGGGTAGATTTCGCGAAGCTTATCCATCACCGCAAAAATGTTCTGCTGCAGCGGCATCTGGTCATGGCCGTTAGGCAGCAAAATTTCGTTAGTCACGGAGGCGCTTTCCAGCACCTCAAAGTAGCTGTCGAGGCGTTTACGCAGCCCGGCTTCATCCTCCGGTAAGTACTTACCAATCGCGTAGCCCAGCGGCAGCACCTGCGCCGTTACTTCACTGCCGTCCTGGCTCTGCCAGAGAAACTCGGTTTTATCTGTCCCGTGACGTTCCGAGCAGCCGCGCCAGAACATCGTGCGCGTAATGCCGAAACCGTTATAAATGTGTGGAAGCTGGCCGGACATACCAAACGAATCCGGCAGATAGCCAATTTTCATCGGCTCGCCGAACGCCATGCAGTCGCGAATGCCGTACATCAGGTTACGCACAATCGACTCGCCGGAGACAATCGTGGTATCCGTCTGCGTATACCAGGGACCAATAATGAGCTTTCCGGCCTGGACCAGCGCCTTCACGCGGGGGCGGTTTTCCGGTTTTACCGCAAAGTAGTCCTCCAGCACCGCCGTCTGGCCGTCGAGGACGTAGTATTTATATTCCTCGTCCTGTTCAAGGCGGGTGAGGATCTCCTCCATATTATTGACCAGGAGAATACGTGACGCTTCGGTGGTGAAGTACCACTCACGGTCCCAGTGCATATGCGGCGTGATATGAACGCGAGATACAGCTTTCATCTTCGTTTCCTGTGTGCGTGTTATGGCGTAACGTCTTCAGTGACGTACTTGCCGCGCTTAACGGCCTGACGTCGCCAGATAAGTAAAATGAGAGTGGAGATAGCGGTTCCCACCAGTGCCGCGCCAAACCAGCCGGCCGCAGCGATTGCGCCGCCCATTCCGGCGTGATGCAGTAAAAAGAGGGAGAAAATCCCTGCCCCTGGCGTAGATAGCCCTAACCCCATGGCACCGACAATCGCGCCCGTCGCCATCGAGCCGAGAACAAACGAGCCTATCACTCTCAGCGGATCTTCAATCGCCATCGGGATTGCCCCTTCGGTAATACCCGCCAGGCCAAGCAGCCACGTCGATTTGCCGGTTTCGATTTCAAACTGTTTGAAGAGATGCGGAGCCAGCATCGTCGAGGCGGTGACGGTAAAGGCCGACACCATTTTGACGGAAGCAAAGATCGCGTACGGACCATACACGCCATTCGCCATCGCCCCGAGACAGAACGCGTAGGCTGCCTTGTTTACCGGGCCACCTAAATCGAACGAACACATAAAACCAAGAATGACGCCCAGCAGCAGCGCGTTTGCCCCTGACAGCCCGTTAAGCCATGCCGTCAGCGCGTTGTTGATCCATGCCACCGGTTCGCCAATCACAAACAGCATCAGGCTGCCCGCCCCCAGCACGCCGATGACCGGATAGAGGTAATAGGTTAAAAATCCGTTGTAGCGGTTGTTGAGGCGAATATGGTTTTTTACCCAACGCATCAGGTAGCCGGCGATTAATCCGCCCGCGACGGCCCCCAGAAACCCCGAGCCGATCATGTTGGCGGCAAGACCGGCCGCAAAGCCCGGCGCCAGCGCGGGTTTGTCCGCCAGCGAGTAGGCGGTATAGGCCGCGAGCACCGGCACCATCAAAATGCCGAGCATGCCGCCGCCGAGCTTGCGGTACATCCACAGCCATGAATTTTCCTGATCGAAAAGATGCTGCAGGCCGAGTATCTGCGCCAGCAGTACCGACACGGCCAGCACCGTTCCTCCGGCGACGATCAGCGGCACCGCAAAGGAGATACCGCTTAAAAGCGCCTGCTTGAGCTCCGTTTTAACGCTCTTTCTCTCTCCCTGCACCGGCCGTTCATCGGGCGAGGACGGTAACGCCAGGGCACGCTCAATTAACGCTTCGGCATGACGCAGCGGTTCCGCCACCGGCACCGAAATAGCGGGGATACCGTTGAAACGTTCACCCTCCTTGATCGCCACTTCCGCCGCAAAAATACAGGCCCGCGCCGCCTTCAGCTGCTGCGGGGTGATGCGACCTTCAATGCCGTTCGCCCCCTGCTTTTCGACCACCACGTTGATACCCAGCCTGCGCCCTGCTTTTTCCAGGTATTCAGCGGCCATGTAGGTATGGGCAATACCGGCCGGACAGGCGGTGACGCAGACGACGGTTGGCGCATTTATCAGGGTTTTCACCGCGTCGTCCTGCGGAGCATCTTCAAGCGCCGCTAGCAGATCTTCCGCGCTGGTCGCCGCCATCACGCGGGCCCGGAGCGCGTCATCCGCCAGGCGAGACGTCAGCTCGGTCAACACCTGAATATGCGTCGATCCCGCTTCGGCGGGCGGAATGGCAAGCAGGACGATCAGCTCAACCTTCTCCGGGCCGTCCACCCCTTCCCACTCCAGCGGCTGGCTCAGCGTGGCAACGGCGAAGGCCGCTTCCGCCACCGCGCTCGATTTGCCATGCGGAACAGCCAGCCCTTCGCCCAGCGCGGTGGGCCCCAAAGATTCGCGATGAAAGACATCCGCTATAAACGCATCGCCGTCGGTAATTTTTCCCAGCGACGCGAGCCGCGCCGCGAGCTGGCGGATCGCCTCATCACGACTGGCATACTGCGCCTGCACACAAACCGCGCTGGGGTGGGTCAGGGTCGTCAGGTTCATCAAGATCCTCACACTTATGTTGTTATTGTCTGAGCGCGATTGTGGCAGACCAAAAAATACATTTATGTGATCACTTTCTCTTTATCTTATAATTTGTATTTAAATTGTATTATTTACAAATTATGAACGGCAGGCATAATTCCGTGAAAAGGTATTAGAAAGGCAGAGTTCATGGGCAACAAACCGATGTATCGGCAGATCGCCGACGCGCTTCGTGAAAAAATTAACGCCGGTGAGTTAAAACCCGGTGATGCGCTGCCGACGGAATCCAGCCTTCAGGAGGCGTTCAGCGTCAGCCGGGTAACGGTAAGGCAGGCGCTCAGGCTGCTCACGGAAGAACAGATTATCGAGAGCATCCAGGGCAGCGGCTCCTATGTCAAAGAGGAGCGCGTGAATTACGATATTTATCAGCTCACCGGCTTTTACGAGAAGCTGGCCGACCGGAACGTGGATACCCACAGCGACGTGCGCATTTTCGAGGTGCTGAAAGCCGACGTAAAACTGGCCGATAAATTAGCGATCGCGCCGGATGATAAAGTCTGGCACGTAAAACGCGTGCGCTTCATCAAGCAAAAGCCGGTGAACCTGGAGGAGACGTGGATGCCGCTGGCGATGTTCCCCGACCTTACCTGGGAAGTGATGGAAAATTCGAAATACCATTACGTTGAGCAGATTAAAAAGATGACGATCGATCGCAGCGAGCAGGAGCTTGCGCCGGTTATGCCATCGCAGGAGGCCATCGCCGCGCTGGCGCTCGATCCGACACGGCCGATTCTGGAGAAAGTGTCTCGCGGATTTTTGAAGGACGGGCGGGTGTTTGAATACAGCCGCAACGTCTTTAACAGCGACGACTATAAATTCACCCTCATCGCCAAACGCAGGCAATAAAAAAGGCCGCTATTCAGCGGCCAACCATGTCGAAACGGACATTTAGTTATATCAACGCTCCCCTTTCGGGGAGCAGAGAGGACTTACTTAATGATGGATTTCAGTGCTTCGCCGATATCCGCCAGGCTGCGAACGGTCTTCACGCCTGCGGCTTCCAGCGCTGCGAATTTCTCATCTGCCGTACCTTTACCGCCTGCGATAATCGCGCCTGCGTGACCCATACGCTTGCCTTTCGGCGCGGTCACGCCCGCGATATAACCCACAACCGGCTTGGTTACGTGTTCTTTGATGTAAGCAGCCGCTTCTTCTTCCGCGCTACCGCCGATCTCACCGATCATCACGATCGCTTCGGTCTGCGGATCTTCCTGGAACAGCTTCAGGATGTCGATGAAGTTAGAGCCCGGGATCGGGTCACCGCCGATGCCCACGCAGGTGGACTGGCCGAAGCCGTAGTCGGTGGTCTGCTTAACCGCTTCATAGGTCAGGGTACCGGAACGGGACACGATGCCCACCTTGCCCGGCTTGTGAATGTGGCCCGGCATGATGCCGATTTTACATTCGCCTGGGGTGATAACGCCCGGGCAGTTCGGGCCGATCATACGCACGCCGGCTTCGTCCAGCTTCACCTTCACGGTCAGCATATCCAGCGTCGGGATACCTTCGGTGATGGTGATGATCAGCTTGATGCCTGCGTCGATGGCTTCCAGAATGGAGTCTTTGCAGAACGGGGCCGGAACGTAGATCACGGTCGCGGTTGCGCCCGTCGCTTCTACCGCTTCACGCACGGTGTTGAACACCGGCAGGCCCAGGTGCGTGGTGCCGCCTTTACCTGGCGTTACGCCGCCAACCATCTGCGTACCGTAGGCAATCGCCTGTTCGGAGTGGAAAGTCCCCTGGCTACCGGTGAAGCCCTGGCAGATAACCTTGGTATCTTTATTAATTAAAACGGACATTATTTCCCCTCCACTGCGGCAACAACCTGCTGAGCTGCATCCGTCAGACTTTTCGCTGCAATAATATTCAGGCCGCTGTCAGCCAGTTTTTTCGCGCCGAGTTCAGCGTTGTTACCTTCCAGACGCACAACAACCGGAACGTTAACGCCCACTTCTTCAACCGCACCGATGATACCGTCTGCGATCAGGTCGCAACGCACGATACCGCCGAAGATGTTCACCAGAACCGCCTTCACGTTATCGTCAGAGAGGATGATTTTGAACGCTTCGGTTACGCGCTCTTTGGTTGCGCCACCGCCCACGTCGAGGAAGTTTGCTGGCTCACCGCCGTGCAGCTTAACGATGTCCATGGTGCCCATTGCCAGGCCCGCACCGTTAACCATGCAGCCGATGTTGCCATCCAGCGCCACGTAGTTCAGCTCCCACTGTGCAGCCTGCGCTTCACGCGGGTCTTCCTGAGACTGGTCGCGCATTTCGCGCAGATCGGACTGGCGGAACAGCGCGTTGCCGTCAGCGCCCAGCTTGCCGTCGAGGCAGATCAGGTCGCCCTGGGTGGTGATCACCAGCGGGTTGATCTCGATCAGCGCCAGATCGCGCTCCAGGAAGATGTTCGCCAGACCCATGAAGATCTTGGTGAACTGCTGAACCAGCTTGCCTTCCAGACCCAGCTTGAACGCCAGTTCGCGACCCTGGTAAGGCATTGGGCCCGCCAGCGGATCGATTGCTACTTTGTGGATCAGGTGCGGGGTCTCTTCCGCCACTTTTTCGATTTCCACGCCGCCTTCGGTAGACGCCATGAACACCACGCGACGGGAGCTACGGTCAACAACCGCGCCCAGGTACAGTTCTTTCGCGATGTCGGTCGCCGCTTCAACCAGGATCTGGTTTACCGGCTGGCCGTTTGCATCTGTCTGGTAGGTGACCAGGCGCTTGCCGAGCCAATGTTCAGCAAAGGCGCGGATTTCTTCTTTGCTCTTAACAACCTTCACACCGCCCGCTTTACCACGGCCACCAGCGTGAACCTGACATTTAACTACCCACGGGCCGGAACCGATTTTAGATGCGGCTTCTTCTGCTTCACGCGGGGTAGTACAGGCATAACCCACCGGAGCCGGTAAGCCATACCGGGCAAACAGCTGTTTGGCCTGATATTCATGTAAGTTCATGTGTTCTATCCATCCTTCAGGGTAATCGTTATCTTCAAACCTGTAGACCGGCGCGATCTGTGTGCCGGATGGCGCTACGCTTATCCGGCCTACAGGGCAGGTGATGCTAAATAGTTACTAGACGTCCAGCAGCAGACGCGTTGGATCTTCCAGCAGCTCTTTAATCGCGACCAGGAAGCCCACGGACTCGCGGCCGTCGATCAGGCGGTGATCGTAAGAGAGCGCCAGGTACATCATCGGCAGGATCTCCACTTTACCGTCTACCGCCATCGGGCGATCTTTAATGGCATGCATACCCAGGATCGCGCTCTGCGGCGGGTTAATGATCGGGGTAGACATCAGCGAGCCGAATACGCCGCCGTTGGTAATGGTAAAGTTACCGCCGGTCAGGTCGTCTACGGTCAGCTTGCCGTCGCGGCCTTTCACAGCCAGCTCTTTAATGTTTTTCTCGATGTCAGCCATACCCAGGGTATCCACATCGCGCAGAACCGGGGTCACCAGGCCGCGTGGAGTAGACACCGCCATGCTGACGTCGAAATAGTTGTGGTAAACCACGTCATCGCCGTCGATAGAGGCGTTCACTTCCGGGTAGCGTTTCAGCGCTTCAACCACCGCCTTCACGTAGAAGGACATAAAGCCCAGACGGATACCGTGACGTTTTTCAAACGCGTCACCGTACTGCTTACGCAGGTCCATGATTGGCTTCATGTTCACTTCGTTGAAGGTGGTCAGCATCGCGGTGGAGTTTTTCGCTTCCAGCAGACGCTCGGCCACGCGCTTGCGCAGGCGGGTCATCGGCACGCGTTTTTCGCTGCGGGCGCCCAGAGCAGGCTGCGCTGCCGGTGCCGCCGCAGGGGCTTTCGCTTCTGCCTGAGCAGGCGCTTTCGCCAGGTGCTTGTCGATGTCTTCGCGAGTCAGACGACCGCCCACGCCGGTGCCTTTGATGGCGGCCGGGTCAAGGCTGTGTTCAGCCAGCAGGCGACGGATCGCCGGGCTCAGCGCATCGTTTGTCTGCTCTTCCAGAGAGGCCTGCTGGCGCTGCGCTGGGGTAGACGCTTTTTCTTCAGACTTGGCGCTGGACTCTTTGCCCGCGCTGTTGCCTTCACGCAGGCGGCCCAGGATCTGACGAGAGGTGACGGTTGTACCTTCATCTTCCAGCACCGCGTCCAGAACGCCATCCGCCGAGGCCGGTACTTCCAGTACCACTTTGTCAGTTTCGATTTCTACCAGCACTTCATCGCGCTTTACGGCATCGCCCGGTTTTTTGTGCCAGGTGGCGACGGTCGCATCTGCTACGGACTCAGGCAGGTCGGGAACAAGAATATCTACGCTACTCATTATGTATCCTTTAATTAATCGACGTTCAGCGCGTCATTGACCAGATCTTGCTGCTGCTTCTGGTGAACGGACATATACCCTACCGCCGGAGAGGCGGAGGCCGGGCGACCTGCATAACGCAGGGCAGACCCAAATGGAATCACTTCACGGAAATGATGCTGGCTGCAGTACCATGCGCCCTGGTTGAGCGGCTCTTCCTGGCACCAGACAAAATCATGTACGTGAGCATACTGTTTCAGCACGTCCTGCATCGCCTGATGCGGGAACGGATAAAGCTGTTCGATACGCACGATGGCGACATCTTTCTGATCGTTCTTGCGGCGCTGTTCCAGCAGGTCGTAATAAACCTTACCAGAACACATTACAACGCGCTTAACGCCTTTCGGGTCCAGCTCGTCCACTTCGCCGATGGCCGGCAGGAAGGTGCCGTTAGCCAGCTCATCCAGGCTTGAAACCGCCAGCGGATGACGCAGCAGCGATTTCGGTGACATCACCACCAGCGGACGGCGCATACCGCGAAGCGCCTGACGACGCAGCATGTGGTACACCTGAGCCGGGGTAGACGGCACGCAGACCTGCATGTTCTGCTCGGCGCAAAGCTGCAGATAACGTTCCAGACGCGCGGAGGAGTGCTCCGGACCCTGCCCTTCGTAACCGTGCGGCAGCAGCATCACCAGGCCACACATACGGCCCCACTTCTGTTCGCCGGAGGAGATGAACTGGTCGATAACCACCTGCGCACCGTTGGCGAAGTCGCCGAACTGCGCTTCCCAGATGGTCAGGGTGCGCGGTTCAGCGGTGGCGTAACCGTATTCGAAGGCCAGCACCGCTTCTTCAGACAGCACGGAGTCCCAGACCTTGAACTGGCCCTGACCGTTGTGCACGTGCTGCAGCGGGGTATAGGTTGAACCGTTAGACTGGTTGTGAACCACCGCGTGACGGTGGAAGAAGGTGCCGCGGCCCGCATCCTCACCGGACAGACGAACGGGAATGCCCTCGTCAACCAGCGTTGCGTAAGCCAGGGTTTCCGCGCCGCCCCAGTCGAACAGCTTCTCGCCTGCCGCCATGGCCTGACGGTCGCCGTAGATTTTCGCTACGCGAGACTGCATTTCGATAGCGTCCGGTACGGTGCTGATGCGTTTAGCCAGCTCCTGCAGGCGCTTCATCTCAACCTTGTTCGGGTAGCTCTCATCCCACTCGTGGTTGAGGTACGGCGACCAGGTAAAGGAGTGCATGTTCATTGGGCGCAGCTCTTTCACTACGCACTCACCCGCGTCCAGCGCGTCGCGGTAAAGATTGACCAGCTCGGTCGCATCTTCCAGCGTCGCCACTTTTTCGCTTTCCAGCTTGTCAGCATAGATTTTACGCGGCGTCGGGTGCTTTTTGATTTTCTGATACATCAGCGGCTGGGTTGCGCTTGGCTCATCCGCTTCGTTGTGGCCGTGACGGCGATAGCAGAACAGGTCGATCAGCACGTCGCGTTTGAAGGTATTGCGGTAGTCCAGCGCCAGACGGGTGACGAAAGCAACGGCTTCCGGATCATCCGCGTTTACGTGGAAGATTGGCGCTTGCACCATTTTACCGATGTCGGTGCAGTACGGGGTTGAACGCGCGTCCAGCGGGTTAGAGGTGGTGAAGCCCACCTGGTTGTTGATCACGATGCGAACGGTACCGCCCACTTCGTAACCACGCGCTTTCGACATGTTCAGGGTTTCCTGAACCACGCCCTGGCCGGTAATGGCCGCATCACCGTGAATGGTGATTGGCAAGACTTTGTTGCTGCTCGGCTCGTCCAGACGATCCAGACGCGCACGAACGGAACCGATCACCACCGGGCTGACGATTTCCAGATGCGACGGGTTAAACGCCAGCGCCAGGTGAACCAGGCCGCCATCGGTTTCGATATCAGACGAGAAGCCCATGTGGTACTTCACGTCGCCGGTGCCGAGGTGTTCTTTATGCTTGCCCGCGAACTCGTCGAACAGGTCCTGCGGTTTTTTACCCAGCACGTTGACCAGCACGTTCAGACGACCGCGGTGCGCCATGCCCAGCACCACTTCACGGGTACCGCTGTTACCCGCATGGCGGATCAGCTCTTTCAGCATGGGCACTAATGCGTCGCCGCCTTCCAGCGAGAAGCGTTTTGCACCCGGGAATTTCGCACCCAGATAACGCTCAAGGCCTTCTGCTGCGGTCAGTTCGTTCAGGAAGCGTTTTTTCTCTTCCGTCGAGAAGTTGGCGTGACCCGCCACGGATTCGATACGCTGTTGGATCCAGCGTTTCTCTTCGGTGGAGGTAATGTGCATATATTCCGCGCCGATGGAGCCGCAGTAGGTCTGCTTGAGCGCGTCAATCAGCTCGCCCAGCTTCATCGTGTCTTTGCCGATAGCAAAAGAACCTACGTTAAAGCTTTCCTGGAAATCGGCCTCGGTCAGATCGTGATACGCCGGATCGAGATCCGCGACACGATCCTGCTGCCACAGTCCCAGCGGATCGAGATTTGCATGCTGGTGACCGCGGAAGCGATAAGCGTTGATAAGCTGCAGGACTTTAACCTGCTTCGCATTGGTGTCAGGGTCGGAAATCGCAGAAGAGTAACGTGAGGCATCCTTCGCCAGACGGCGGAAATAATCACGTGTTTTGGAGTGGAATTGATCCGGTTTGACTCCCGTGCCAGGCAACTCCTGGAACATGGAACGCCAGTTTGCGTCCACTGAGTCAGGATCGGTTAAGAAGTCTTCATAGAGCTGTTCAATCCAGCTCTGGTTTGCACCAGAAAGGAAAGAAGAGTCCAGCCAGGCTTTCATTGCGCCGTTCTGCATCGTGATCCCTTAAGCATTTTTATGCTTACTTTCGCCGTAGAAACTACCACGCACACCGCGTGTACGTGCCGGGGTTCACCTGCGAGCTCTTTTCATTTGGCCCGCGAAGGAACCTTTAGAAACTGTCTTAAGGGTTTCCCCTCACCCCGACCCTCTCCCGTGGGGAGAGGGGGAAGGTCGTCGGCAGTTTTTAAAGATTTCCTGCAATCTGTTCCCTCTCCCTTAGAGAGAGGGTTAGGGTGAGGGGAACAGCGCTCCCCTCTCACTACTTACGCACTGCGCTGCAGCAGCATCGACTTAATATGGCCGATAGCGCGCGTCGGGTTCAGCCCCTTAGGACATACACTGACGCAGTTCATGATGCTATGGCAGCGGAATACGCTGAAAGCGTCACTCAGTCCTTCCAGACGGTTATCGGTTTCGGTGTCGCGGCTATCGATCAGGAAGCGATAGGCAGCCAGCAGGCCGGCCGGGCCGATAAACTTGTCCGGGTTCCACCAGAACGACGGGCAGGACGTAGAACAACATGCGCAGAGAATACACTCGTACAGCCCATCGAGTTTTTCACGCTGCTCAGGAGACTGTAGGTGCTCACGAGCGGGTGGATTTTGCCCATTATTCAATAAGTAAGGCTTAATCTTCTCATATTGTGCATAGAATTGCCCCATGTCTACCACCAAATCACGCACGACCGGCAGGCCTGGCAGAGGACGGATAACAATTTTCTGACCAGGACGCTGTAGCGCCGAAATTGGCGTGATGCAGGCCAGACCGTTTTTGCCGTTCATGTTCACGCCGTCAGAGCCACAGACCCCTTCACGGCAGGAGCGGCGGAACGACAGCGTTGGATCTTTTTCCTTCAGCTGCATCAGGGCATCCAGCAGCATCATGTCGCGACCTTCTTCCGCTTCCAGGGTGTAATCCTGCATACGCGGAGCGTCGTCTACATCCGGGTTATAACGATAAACTGAGAATTCGAGTTTCATTGTCCTGTCTCCGCATTAATAAGTACGAATCTTCGGCGGGAACGCCGGACGCAGTTTCGGTTCCATGTTGACGCTACGACGCGTCATGGATTCCGACTCTGGCAGATACAGGGAATGGCACAGCCAGTTTTCGTCATCACGATCCGGGTAGTCGAAGCGGCTATGCGCGCCACGGCTCTCGGTACGGAAGTTTGCCGACACCGCAGTGGCGTAGGCGGTTTCCATCAGGTTATCCAGCTCCAGACACTCAACGCGCTGGGTGTTGAACTCGCTGGAGGTGTCGTCCAGACGGGCATTTTTCAGACGCTCGCGGATCGCTTTCAGCTGCTCAAGCCCTTTCGCCATCGCGTCACCTTCACGGAACACCGAGAAGTTGTGCTGCATACACTCCTGCAGCGCCTTGCGGATTTCCACCGGATCTTCGCCGTTACGGTTGCCGTTCCAGCGGTTGAGGCGCTCAAGGGAAGCGTCAATTTCTGCATCAGTTGCGTCCAGCAGGTCACCCTGCTCGGCAATGGATTCCTGCAGGTGCAGACCCACCGCGCGACCAAACACCACCAGGTCCAGCAGGGAGTTGCCGCCCAGACGGTTTGCGCCGTGTACGGATACGCAGGCAATTTCGCCTACCGCGAACAGGCCAGGAATAACCACGTCTTCGCCCTGCTCGTTCACGGTCAGCGCCTGACCGGTCACTTTGGTCGGAATACCGCCCATCATGTAGTGGCAGGTAGGGATAACCGGAATCGGCTCTTTCACCGGGTCGACGTGTGCAAAGGTGCGGGACAGCTCAAGGATGCCCGGCAGACGGGATTCCAGAACCTCTTTACCCAGGTGGTCAAGCTTCAGCTTGGCGTGTGGGCCCCACGGGCCGTCACAGCCGCGACCTTCACGGATTTCGATCATGATGGAACGCGCCACCACGTCACGACCCGCCAGGTCTTTCGCATTCGGGGCATAACGCTCCATGAAGCGCTCGCCGTGTTTGTTCAGCAGATAGCCGCCTTCACCGCGGCAGCCTTCCGTGACCAGAACGCCCGCACCGGCGATACCGGTTGGGTGGAACTGCCACATCTCCATATCCTGTACCGGCACGCCCGCGCGGATAGCCATACCGACGCCGTCACCGGTGTTGATGTGGGCGTTGGTGGTAGACTGATAGATACGGCCTGCGCCGCCGGTCGCCAGCACGGTTGCACGCGCTTTGAAGTAGACCACTTCACCGGTTTCGATGCACAGCGCGGTACAGCCGACGACGGCGCCATCGGCGTTTTTCACCAGATCCAGCGCGTACCACTCGGAGAAGATGGTGGTATGGTTTTTCAGGTTTTGCTGATACAGGGTGTGCAGCAGCGCGTGACCGGTACGGTCAGCCGCTGCCGCGGTACGCGCCGCCTGCTCGCCGCCGAAATCTTTCGACTGACCGCCAAACGGACGCTGATAGATGGTGCCATTTTCCAGACGGGAGAACGGCAGGCCCATATGGTCCAGCTCCAGAATCGCTTCCGGGCCGGTCTTACACATATATTCGATGGCGTCCTGGTCACCGATATAATCGGAACCTTTCACCGTATCGTACATGTGCCATTCCCAGTTATCTTCATGGGTGTTACCCAGCGCAACGGTAATACCGCCCTGCGCAGACACGGTGTGGGAACGGGTTGGGAAAACTTTAGAGAGCAGCGCACAGGTCTGGCCGCTCTGGGAAATTTGCAGCGCTGCGCGCATACCTGCGCCACCAGCACCAATCACAACAGCATCAAATTCTCTGACTGGCAGTTTCATTACACACCCCACACCACAACGAATCCATAAATAACGTAAACCACCAGTGCAACGACAATAGCCAGCTGCAGAGGAAGGCGAATCGCCAGCGGTTTAACGTAATCGGTCAACACCTGCCACATGCCGATCCAGGCATGAATAAGGATGGAGAACAGCGCCAGCAGGGTGAACACTTTGGTGAAGGCCGATCCGAAGAAACCGCTCCAGATCTCCCACGTCAGCGTGCCGCTGGTCGCGAAGAAACCGATCATATAGATGATGTAAAGGGTGAGAACGATGGCGGTAGCACGGACCAGGATGAAGTCATGTACGCCGTTGCGTCCTAATGCCGAGGCGTTGCTTACCATACGAGAACTCCTGCGAGAAGTGAAAGCACGACAGTAATCACAAATGAAATGTTAGCGGAGCGTTTCCCGGCTTCGAATGTCTCTTCCAGGTAGCCAAAGTCCATCAGCATATGGCGAACACCCACTACAACGTGGTACGCCAGCGCGGTCAGAATGCCCCACATGATAAATTTCACGAAGAAGCTGTTCATAATGGCGGAGGCCTGGAGGAATCCTTCAGGGGACGAGAGGCTGGTTCCCAGCAACCACAGCAGAATACCGACCGCCACAAACGTAATCACACCGGATACGCGGTGCAGAATGGACGCTATTGCTGTTACAGGGAACCGGATCGTTTTGAGATCCAGATTGACAGGTCTTTGTTTTTTCACATTTCTTATCATGAATAACGCCCACATGCTGTTCTTATTGTTTCCTTCCTCCGGACTGCGATGCGGGTCAAGCAGCGTTCCTTTTCTATAACTGCGCGTCATGCAAAACATTGCTTCCAAATGCTAAAACGACACGTTACAACGCTGGGTGGCTCGGGATTGCAGGGTGTTCCGGAGACCTGGCGGCAGTATAGGCCGTTCACAAAATCATTACAATTAACCTACATACAGTTTGTCGGGTTTTCTCTGGAACAGTGATCAGGGTCACGATAACAACATCTTTTTAATTTTTAATCATCTGATTTGACAAATGTTAAACAATATTGTTACAAACGTCATCAGAAAAGGCATATAATGCGCAAAAGTTATGAGGTCTCTCTTTCACCTGACAAATAGTTATGTAACAGTGTGATGGTATTGACCGAAGTTATCAGGACAGTTATTAGTGATATACAGGTTTGAATAATTCGGACTGCAAAAACGCTGATTTGCTGTTATTTCACTGATATTTCATCCGTTTACCTGCAAGGCGCCATAGCTCTGTACCCTGGTTTCTCCTCGTGAGCTGAGCGGTAAGCCAAATAACAATCTGGTAACGGTGATTAACAGCTGAAGGCAAATCCGGTGAACAGCAGTCTTAAGCATAAGGCGCTAAGGAGACCGTAAATGGCTGATACAAAGGCAAAGCTCACCCTGGGTGGTGACACTGCTATTGAACTGGATGTGCTAAAAGGCACGCTCGGTCAGGATGTTATTGATATCCGTACGCTGGGTTCCAAAGGAGTTTTCACCTTTGACCCTGGATTCACCTCTACCGCATCTTGCGAATCCAAAATCACCTACATTGACGGTGACGAAGGTATCCTGCTCCATCGCGGCTTCCCCATCGATCAGTTAGCCACCGAATCCAACTATCTGGAAGTGTGCTACATCCTGCTGAACGGCGAAAAGCCGACGCAGGCGCAGTACGATGAATTCAAAACCACCGTGACCCGTCACACCATGATCCATGAGCAGATTACCCGTCTGTTCCATGCGTTCCGCCGTGACTCTCACCCGATGGCGGTCATGTGCGGGATTACCGGCGCGCTGGCGGCGTTCTACCACGACTCCCTTGACGTGAATAACCCGCGCCACCGTGATATCGCGGCGTTCCGCCTGCTGTCCAAAATGCCGACCATGGCAGCGATGTGCTACAAATATTCCATCGGCCAGCCGTTCGTGTATCCGCGCAACGACCTCTCCTACGCCGGTAACTTCCTGCGCATGATGTTCTCCACGCCGTGCGAAGAGTACGAAGTGAACCCGGTGCTGGAACGCGCGATGGACCGTATCCTGATCCTGCACGCTGACCATGAACAGAACGCCTCTACCTCTACCGTCCGTACCGCGGGCTCTTCAGGCGCGAACCCGTTCGCCTGTATCGCTGCGGGCATCGCCTCCCTGTGGGGACCGGCGCACGGCGGCGCGAACGAAGCGGCACTGAAGATGCTGGAAGAGATCAGCACCGTTGAGCACATTCCTGAGTTCGTGCGTCGCGCGAAAGACAAGAATGACTCCTTCCGCCTGATGGGCTTCGGTCACCGTGTTTACAAAAACTACGACCCGCGCGCCACCGTCATGCGTGAGACCTGCCACGAAGTGCTGAAAGAGCTGGGCACCAAAGATGACCTGCTGGAAGTGGCGATGGAGCTGGAACACATCGCGCTGAACGACCCGTACTTCATCGAGAAGAAACTCTACCCGAACGTCGATTTCTACTCTGGCATTATTCTGAAAGCGATGGGCATTCCGTCTTCCATGTTCACCGTCATCTTCGCCATGGCCCGTACCGTAGGCTGGATTGCGCACTGGAACGAAATGCACAGCGAAGGCATGAAAATTGCCCGTCCTCGTCAGCTGTATACCGGCTACGAGCAGCGTGATTTTAAGTCTGATATTAAGCGCTAACAGGAGTTGGGTGCGGCCTGATGCCCTCACCCCGCCCCTCTCCCACAGGGAGAGGGAGAAAACCTTGAAAACGGTAACCCTTTGGTTACCGTTTTACTTTTATTTCTGGCAGTGTGGACACCAGTAAAAAGGTCGGGAAGAGAGCATAATCCTGTCGATAATCCCGCCGCACCGCTCGCATTTCTTTCCCGCCCGATGAAACACCTTAAAGCGAAACAGCGCCCCGTGATGCTTGTTCTCATCCACCAGGCCGCGCGTGTTGTACGACAGCCGCGGAATATCCAGCAGCGCGTGGGATAACGCCTCCAGCTGTTCATCGCTCAGCTGCGACGCTTTATGCTGAGGTGCCAGCCGGGCTTCCCAGAGGATCTCTACCCGCAGGTAGTTGCCCAGCCCGGCAAGAAAGGCCTGATCGAGAAATAAACCTGAAAACTGCCGGTTGCGGAATTTTGCCGATAACAGCCGGGCCTTCACGTCGCTCGCCGTCAGGCGCATGTCCAGCACGTCCGGACCTACCCGCTGCAAAAACGGGTGAGTGAGCAGTTGCTCCGGCGTTAACATTTCGATATCCGACGCACTGTAAAGCAGGATCGCTTTATCCGCCGTTTGCAGCCTGACGCGCAGCACGCGCGTGGTTTGCGGCTGCTCGTCCGCATCAACCACCCGCCAGACGCCGTAAAGCTGGTTATGGCTATATAACGTAAGGTTATGGGAAAAGTGCGTCAGCAAGGCCTTGCCGCGCGTTTCAATATGGGTCACCGTCTGCCCTACCAGCTGGGATTCAAACGGCTTCAGTTGAGGATAGGCAAACCAGACGTCCGTCAGGGGTTTGCCCTTTATCGCCGCCTCCAGGCTATCCGCCGCGCGGCGGATCTCCGGACCTTCAGGCATCTTTTCGTCCTTATTGTGATTTCAGGCGCTGACGCAAATACCCTGCTCCGCAAATGCCGCCCGCAGGCGGCGTGCGAACTGCAGCGCATGCTCGCCGTCGCCGTGTAAACAGACCGTTTCAGCCTTCACCGCCGCAGACGTGCCGTCAATCGCCGTGACGTGTCCAGAGCGAACCATCTCCAGCGTCTGCGCCAGCGCCTGCTCTTCATCGGTAATCAGCGCGCCCGGCTGCGTGCGGGGAACCAGACTGCCGTCAGGCTGATAGCCCCGATCGGCAAAGACTTCCTGCCGGGTGGTTAATCCCAGACGCTCTCCGGCGCGAATCAGTTCGCTCCCCGCCAGTCCGACCAGAATCAGCGCCGGATTGCAGTCCCGCACCGCGCGGGCGATGGCGTCCGCAAGCGCCGGATCTTTTGCCGCCTGGTTGTAAAGCATGCCGTGCGGCTTCACGTGGTGCAGCACGCCGTTCTCAGCGCGAACCATCGCGTCCAGCGCGCCAGTCTGGTAGAGCACCTGAGCGTAGACCGTCTCAGGCGGGAGATCCATCGACGTGCGGCCAAAGTTCTCCCGGTCAGGAAAGCTCGGATGAGCACCTATCGCGACGCCATTTTTGATGGCATTGCGCACGCTTGCGAGCATGGTATGCGCATCGCCCGCGTGGAATCCGCAGGCAATATTGACTGACGACACCAATGTCATCAGTTCCGCGTCGGCGGTGCCGCCCTCCCCCAGATCGGCATTCAAATCAATCTTTGCCATCGAGCCTCCACGCCAGCTGTTCGAGATAACGCTGCCGATCCTGTCGCGCCTTTAGCGCCTCCTCGAGCGAACACTGCACGAAGTGAATCGGCTGTCCGAGGGGAATTTGCGCGAGATGGTAGCGATCGGCTTCGATAATGCAGGCAATTCGCGGATAGCCGCCCGTTGTCTGCGCATCGTTCATCAGCACAATCGGCTGTCCGTTACCCGGCACCTGAATCACGCCGGGCAGCAAACCGTGGGAAAGCATTTCCCGATCCGTGGTGCGGCTCAGCGGCTGGCCCTGCAGACGGTAGCCCATGCGGTTACTTTGCGGGCTGATTTTCCACGGCGAGCGCCAGAAGGACTCCTTAGAGGCCTCGTCGAACTCATGATATTCCGGCCCGGGCAAGGCGCGGATGCGGTTTCCCCACAGCAGTTGCTTAACGCCCTGAGCCGTCGAGAAATGGCGCGCTGAGGGTTTGATTGCCAGCCGATCGCCGTCGCGCAGCAGGCGTCCTTCATGACCGCCTATTCCCGCTTTCTGGTCAGTGCTGGATGAGCCCAACACCTCCGGCACGTCAATACCGCCCGCAACCGCAAGATAGCTGCGCACCCCGTGCAGGGGGCGCTTGAGCGTCAGACGCTGCCCGGCTTTTGCCCGCAGCCGCCAGCCTGTCCACACCGCTTTGCCGTCCAGCGTGGCATCGCACCCTGCCCCGGTTAAGGCAAACCAGGTTTCCTGACTAAACTCCACCACGCACTGGCCCAGCGTAATTTCCAGCGCTGCCGTATTGCCGGGGTTGCCCACCAGCACGTTGGCGATTTCAAGCGCAGGACGGTCCAGCGCGCCGCAATAGCTCACGCCAGACTGGCGCATGCCAAAGCGACCGGCATCCTGCACGGAGGTGTAAAGCCCTGCGCGAATAAGCGTTAACATATCCCCTCCTTCTGCGGGATAAAGCGCAGCGTATCGCCAGGTCTAAGGAGGATTGGTGCATCCTGCCCCGGTTCAAATAACGGCGTGGACGTGTGCCCGATAAGCTGCCAGCCGCCCGGTGAGGCGAGCGGATAAATGCCGGTCTGTTCGCCGCCAATTGCCACCGTACCCGCAGGGACGCTCAGCCGGGGTTCAGCGCGTCGCGGCGTATGCAATCTGGATGATAAGCCGCCCAGATACGGGAATCCCGGCTGGAACCCCAGGAACCAGACCACGTAATCCACTGAGCTGTGCAACTCAACCACCTGTTTTTCCGTCAGGCCACAATGTTCAGCCACCACGCCCAGATCGGGCCCACTCGTTCCGCCATAGACAACCGGGATCTCAATGGTACGGGATTCCGGCTCCAGCGCCTCGCTCTCCTCCCACCAGCGCTGCAGACGTTCGATGGCGTCCAGCGCCAGCGTGTGCGGATTACGCAGCACCACGGTGACATTGTTCATTCCCGGAATGGCCTCAACCACTTCCGGAATATCGGCCAGACGCTGCGTCAGCCGCCAGATACGCTTCTGCGTAGCAAGCGTAACGGGCGGCTCCAGCTCCAGCACCACCGCGGTTTCCCCCAGAAGATAACAACGCGCTCGCTGCACTTAACTACCTCTCATCAGGCCGGGTTAGGGATATCGATAAAGGTCACGTCCAGATCGGTATTTTCCTTCAGCCATTCGCTGAGGGCACGAATACCGCCGCGCTCGGTAGCGTGATGACCCGCCGCGTAAAAATGCAGGCCCTGCTCGCGGGCGGAATGAACCGTCTGCTCGGAGACTTCACCGGTAATAAACGCATCCACGCCAAAGCGCGCGGCGCTGTCGATAAAGCCCTGGCCGCCCCCGGTACACCAGGCCACACGCTTCACGGTATCTGGCCCGGTGTCGCCGCACCACAGCGGACGACGCCCCAGGCGCGCTTCGATCCACGAGGCCAGCTCAAGTCCCGGCACCGGCATCGCCAGCTCGCCCCACGGCACCAGCGGCTCGATCTCGCCCATCACGGTAATACCGAGCAGCTGCGCCAGCTGCACGTTATTGCCCAGTTCCGGGTGCGCATCCAGCGGCAGGTGGTAACCGTACAGGTTGATGTCGTTCGCCAGCAGCGTTTTCAGGCGGTTACGCTTCATGCCGAGGATAATCGGCGATTCATTTTTCCAGAAATAACCGTGGTGAACGATGACCGCATCGGCCTCCTGACGTACGGCTTCGTCCAGCAGTGCCTGGCTTGCCGTCACGCCGGTGATAATTTTCTGCACCGCTTCACGGCCTTCGACCTGCAGGCCATTCGGACCGTAGTCGCTGAACGCGGAGACGTTGAGTTTGTCGTTTATCAGGCTTTCCAGTTCGCTGTTTTTCATCATCACTCTCTTATGCTTTGCGGGCGGCTTCGTACGCCGCCAGCGTGGCGACGCGCGCCTGTTTGTGGTCGACTATCGGGCGGGGATAATTGAGCGTTACGCCCTGCTTATCCGCCCATGCCCAGGGGTCGTGGATCGCTTTCGCGGGCACGTCCTGAAGCTCAGGCACCCACTGGCGAATAAACTCGCCGCCAGCGTCAAAGCGTTGCCCCTGGGTCGTCGGATTAAAAATCCGGAAATACGGCGCCGCATCGGTTCCGGTAGAGGCAGCCCACTGCCAGCCGCCGTTATTCGCCGCCAGATCGCCATCGATCAGCTGAGAAATAAAATAGCGCTCCCCGACGCGCCAGTCGATAAGCAGATCTTTTACCAGGAAGCTGGCGGTAATCATTCGCAGACGGTTGTGCATCCAGCCGGTTTCGTTGAGCTGGCGCATCGCGGCATCGACTATCGGGTAGCCCGTTTGCCCGGATTGCCAGGCTTTCAGCTGCCGGTCATTCGACAGCCACTTAACATTATCGGTCCAGCGAATGAAGGGACGATATTTACATAAATCAGGGTGATACGTCATCAGATGACGATAAAACTCGCGCCAGATAAGTTCATTCAGCCAGACAGCACCCGCCCCGCCGTCCAGCGCCTGCGGCTGCTCCGCCAGCAGACGATGCAAACACTGGCGCGGAGAGAGCGCGCCCAGCGCTAAGCAGGCTGATAAACGGCTTGTGCCTTCAATCGCGGGGAAATCCCGACGCGCTTCGTAGTCGGCCGCACCCTGCCTGCAGAACTGGCGCAGCTGGGCGATAGCCGCTTTCTCATTCGCGGGGAAAAGGGTTTCATCAAACGGCTCCTGGGGGTAATCAAACGTCAGCGCAGGCAGATCCGTAAGGGGCTTGCCCCGCCCGGCGGGTGCGGCAACGCACTCCGGCAGCGCCTCCTTAAGGCGTTTAATGAAGGCATTTTTGAACGGCGTGAAGACTTTATACATCTCGTGGTTGCCGGTCATGACGCTTCCCGGCGCCAGCATCACGCTGTCGTCAAACCCTTCGCAGACCACATCGTCCAGCATTTTCTCCAGCTGGCGGTCACGCTGCTGCTCGTTGTATTCGTACTGGTAGTTGTAGAAGAGATGCGTGACGTCGTGCTGCCGACACGTCTCCTGCACCGTCCCCAGCTGTGCCGCAAAATCCCCCACCTCTTTGTAGATCAGCGGAATGCCCTTCTCGGCGAGCGTTTGCTGCAAATCATTCAGGTGCGAGAGGAGATAAGCCGCCTGGCGCGGCGCCATATTATGCTGCTGCCACTGCTCGGGCGTAGCGATGAACAGGGCCAGTACGTTTGCATTTTTGTCGCGGCAGGCGGCCGCAAGGGCGATGTTGTCATGTACGCGCAGGTCCGCGCGAAACCAAACCAGATGGGTGGGCATAAAACTCCAGGCAATTGTCCATTATGTCCGTAAGGGCATGCCGTAAAAGGAAAAAGCATGCATTGAACTACTTTGCCATGAAGTGTAGACGGGATGAAATAAAAAAGGCCGCACGAGGCGGCCTTAACGCTACTTGTCCTGCGCTATCGTGGAAAATGCAACAAACGCGGTCGGTTCATCACTTTTTACAACGAATACGCTGGCGACAATGAACGCAATGCAAAAATAGCGTTTCATTATGCGGTCCCTGCAGCTAACCGCTCCACCGTTCACCACCGGTGATAAGTCGGTGGACACAAGCTCTGACGAGAGCCTGACTTACGGTTGTGGTAACACCTCTCCCGGGACCGGTGCCCATGTGCGAGATGGCGGAAAGGGACGCCGCATAATAGTTGGCCCAGGGGTAAAACGTCATCTACTGAAATGTGTTTTAAGAATATATTTAGGGCGTTATGGTTTAATTACTTAAGGACAGGAGATATTCTTGTAAGCCTCTGACGAGAGCCTGAAGTTCACCCAACGGACCGCGAATCCCGAGGGAAAAAAACCGCCACATTGCTGTTGGCGGTTTTTTTATTGCTGTGTGTAATCTTTCTTTTTTTTAGTAGAAATCGCAGGTCGCTTTCTCGGCCTGGTCCATCCATACCGGCTTCTCGCTGGTTTTCGCCCAGACGCGGTGCAGATAGCTGTAAAAACGTGCGCGATCTTTCCAGAACAGCATTACCGGCAGGGCCAGCACGCCAGCCACTACGGCGAAGGTGCGGCGCATGAAAACGATATGAGCCGGAAACTCTTTATAAAGATCCATAATTTTCTCCCCTATAGTTGGCCGGAAACGTCATCCGGAAAATGCAAAATCTGTGACCTGGCTAAAATAATATCGCTTTGTTTGTAATTTTACTACTCATCCGACCACTTATTTTCATCCATTTAGTGAATATTTACATTTCCGCCGTAACTAAGTTACAAAAAAGTTAACGATTTACATATCAATAGTTAAATTGTGGGCTTTGCCATTTTTATACTTTTTTTACACCCGCCCTTCTGATTTTTGCGAAATCTTTGCGCCATAAATCCTACCGTTAGCACAAATACAAATGTCACCCGGAGGTGGATTGTGAGTGCAGGTCTGATTACCGGCATCGTGCTGGTGTTCCTGTTATTGGGTTATCTGGTCTACGCCCTGATTAATGCGGAGGCATTCTGATGGCTGCTCAGGCGTTTTTGCTTATTGCCAGCTTTTTACTGGTGCTGTTTGTACTGGCAAGGCCGTTAGGCGCGGGGCTGGCGCGGATGATCAACAACGTGGCCTTACCTGGTACGGAACGTGTTGAAAAAGGGATCTGGCGCGTTCTGGGGACAAGCGATTCGGAGATGAACTGGCGTCAGTATCTGATGGCGATCCTGCTGCTGAACGTGGTTGGCCTGGTTGCCCTCTTTGCCATGCTGATGCTGCAGGGCGTTCTGCCGCTCAATCCCCAACAGCTTCCGGGCCTCTCCTGGCACCTGGCGCTGAACACGGCGGTGAGCTTCGTGAGCAACACCAACTGGCAGTCTTACGCCGGTGAAACCACGCTCAGCTACTTCAGCCAGATGGCCGGATTGACCGTGCAGAACTTCCTTTCTGCCGCGAGCGGGATCGCGGTGATCTTCGCCCTGACGCGCGCGTTTGCACGTCAGAACTTCAGCACGCTGGGCAACGCCTGGGTGGATTTAACCCGCATTACGCTGTGGGTCCTGCTTCCCATCGCGCTGCTTATTGCGCTGTTCTTTATCCAGCAGGGCACGCTGCAAAACCTGCTTCCTTACGCGCCGTACACCTCGCTTGAAGGGGCAAAACAGCTCCTGCCGATGGGGCCGGTGGCCTCGCAGGAAGCGATCAAGATGCTGGGTACCAACGGCGGCGGCTTCTTCAACGCCAACTCGTCGCATCCGTTTGAAAACCCAACTGCGCTCACTAATTTCGTCCAAATGCTGGCGATATTCCTGATCCCTACCGCGCTCTGCTTTGCCTTCGGCGACGTGGTTAACGACCGCCGTCAGGGGCGAACCCTGCTGTGGGCGATGTCATTCATCTTCGTCATCTGCGTCGCGCTGGTGATGTGGGCCGAATGGCACGGCAACGGCCACTTTATGCCGCTCGGCGCCAACAGCAGCATCAATATGGAAGGCAAAGAGAGCCGCTTCGGTATTCTTGCCAGCAGCCTGTATGCGGTGGTGACCACGGCAGCCTCCTGCGGGGCGGTGAACGCCATGCACGACTCCTTTACGGCGCTCGGCGGCATGATCCCGATGTGGCTGATGCAGATTGGCGAAGTGGTGTTTGGCGGGGTCGGTTCGGGCCTGTACGGCATGCTGCTGTTCGTTCTGCTGGCGGTGTTCATCGCCGGGCTGATGATTGGGCGCACGCCGGAATATCTGGGTAAAAAAATCGACGTGCGCGAAATGAAATTAACCGCGCTCGCGATTCTGGTTACCCCAGCCCTCGTGCTGCTCGGCACCGCGCTGGCGCTGATGACCGAGGCCGGACGCAGCGGCATCTTCAACCCCGGCATTCACGGCTTCAGCGAAGTGCTTTACGCCGTCTCGTCTGCCGCCAATAACAACGGCAGCGCCTTTGCGGGCCTGAGCGCCAACTCGCCGTTCTGGAACTGCCTGCTGGCGTTTTGCATGTTCGCTGGCCGCTTCGGCGTGATTATTCCCGTTATGGCTATCGCGGGCTCTCTGGTGAGTAAAAAAATCCAGCCGACCACCACCGGTACATTGCCCACCCACGGCGCGCTGTTTGTTGGCCTGCTGGTTGGCACCGTGCTGCTGGTGGGTGCTCTGACCTTTATCCCCGCCCTCGCGTTAGGCCCGGTCGCGGAAACCCTCTCTTTACGCTGATTTGCGGAGAATTTGACATGAGTCGTAAACAACTCGCCCTGCTCGAACCGACGTTAGTTCGTCAGGCGCTCATGGATGCGGTGAAAAAGCTAAGTCCGCGCGTTCAGTGGCACAACCCGGTGATGTTTATCGTCTGGATTGGGAGCGTGCTGACCACCGCACTGGCGATTGCCATGGGAACCGGCCACCTTTCAGGAAATGCGGCCTTTACCGGCGCCATCAGCCTGTGGCTGTGGTTCACCGTGCTGTTCGCTAACTTCGCCGAAGCGCTGGCAGAAGGCCGCAGCAAGGCCCAGGCCAACAGCCTGAAAGGGGTGAAAAAAACCGCATTTGCCCGCAAATTACGCGAACCAAAATACGGCGCGCAGATGGACCACGTTCCGGCAGATGAGCTGCGCAAAGGCGACGTGGTGCTGGTGGAAGCGGGTGACATTATCCCGTGCGACGGGGAAGTGATTGAAGGCGGCGCCTCGGTTGACGAGAGCGCCATCACCGGTGAATCCGCGCCGGTTATCCGCGAATCGGGCGGTGACTTTGCCTCCGTGACGGGCGGGACGCGCATTCTCTCCGACTGGCTGGTGATCCAGTGCAGCGTCAACCCGGGCGAAACCTTCCTCGACCGGATGATCGCCATGGTCGAAGGCGCACAGCGCCGCAAAACGCCGAACGAAATTGCCCTGACCATTCTGCTGGTCGCCCTCACCATCGTCTTCCTGCTGGCAACCGCGACCCTCTGGCCGTTCTCTGCGTATGGCGGCACGGCAGTCAGCACCACCGTACTGGTCGCCCTGCTGGTGTGCCTGATCCCCACCACCATCGGCGGCCTGCTGTCCGCCATCGGCGTGGCCGGGATGAGCCGTATGCTCGGTGCCAACGTGATCGCCACCAGCGGACGCGCCGTTGAGGCCGCGGGTGACGTCGACGTGCTGCTGCTCGATAAAACCGGGACCATCACGCTGGGCAACCGTCAGGCCTCTGACTTCTTACCGGCACCGGGCGTGGATGAAAAAACGCTGGCGGACGCGGCGCAACTGTCATCCCTTGCCGATGAAACCCCGGAAGGCCGCAGCATCGTGATTCTGGCGAAACAGCGCTTCAACCTGCGCCAGCGCGACGTGCAGAGCCTGCACGCGACCTTTGTACCGTTTACCGCCCAGACCCGCATGAGCGGTATTAACATTCAGGACCGGATGATCCGTAAAGGCTCCGTTGACGCCATCCGTCGCCATATTGAAGCCAATAACGGCCACTTCCCGCCCGAGGTGGACAAACTGGTCGAAAGCGTTGCCCGGCAGGGGGCCACGCCGCTGGTGGTGGCAGAAGGCTCGAACGTGCTGGGCGTTATAGCCCTGAAGGATATCGTCAAAGGCGGCATCAAGGAACGCTTTGCGCAGCTGCGCAAAATGGGCATCAAAACGGTGATGATCACCGGGGATAACCGCCTGACCGCAGCCGCCATCGCCGCCGAAGCGGGCGTGGACGATTTTCTCTCCGAGGCCACGCCGGAAGCCAAGCTGGCGCTGATCCGCCAGTATCAGGCGGAGGGCCGTCTGGTGGCGATGACGGGGGACGGTACCAACGATGCCCCTGCCCTGGCGCAGGCCGACGTGGCGGTGGCGATGAACTCAGGCACCCAGGCGGCAAAGGAGGCGGGCAACATGGTCGACCTCGACTCTAACCCGACCAAGCTGATTGAAGTGGTGCACATCGGGAAACAGATGCTGATGACGCGCGGCTCGCTGACCACGTTCAGCATCGCCAACGACGTGGCAAAGTATTTCGCCATCATTCCGGCGGCGTTTGCGGCAACCTATCCGCAGCTGAACGCGCTTAACGTGATGCACCTGCACTCTCCGTCATCGGCCATTCTCAGCGCGGTGATCTTTAACGCCCTGATCATTGTCTTTCTTATTCCGCTGGCGCTGAAAGGGGTGAGCTATAAGCCGCTGACGGCGGCCGCCATGCTGCGCCGCAACCTGTGGATTTACGGTCTGGGCGGGCTGGTTGTGCCCTTTATTGGTATTAAGGTTATCGACGTGCTCCTGACGCTGTTTGGGCTGGTCTAAAAGGTGAATCAAATGACGATGTTACGCCCCGCTATACTTCTGTTTATTCTACTGTCTCTTATTACCGGCGGGCTGTACCCGCTGGTGACGACGGCGCTCGGCCAGTGGTGGTTTCAGGACCAGGCCAACGGCTCGCTGATTATCCAGAACGGCGAAAACCGGGGCTCGCGCCTGATTGGGCAGAACTTTACGGACGCTCGCTACTTCCAGGGACGCCCTTCCGCCACTGCGGAAAGCCCGTATAATCCGATGGCATCGGGCGGCAGCAATCTGGCCGGCAGTAATCCTGAGCTGGATAAGGCCGTTGCGGAACGCGTTGCTACCCTGCGCGCCGCCAATCCGCAGGCCAGCCGCGAAGTACCTGTTGAACTGGTCACCGCCTCGGCCAGCGGGCTGGACTATAGCCTGACGCCGGAAGCCGTGGCATGGCAGATCCCGCGCGTGGCCGCAGCCCGCCAGCTGTCCGTCGAGCAGGTGAGCCAGCTGGTCGCCGAGCACACGCAAAAGCCGCTGGTCAGCTTCATCGGCATGCCGGTAGTGAACATTGTTGAGCTGAATCTGGCGCTGGACGCGCTAAGGAAAAACTAAATGACCGACGAGCCCATGCGCCCGGACCCGGACAGGCTGCTCGAACAGACGGCTGAAGCCCACCGCGGCAAACTGAAAATTTTCTTCGGCGCCTGCGCGGGCGTCGGGAAAACCTTCGCCATGCTGACGGAAGCCCAGCGGCTGCGGGCGCAGGGGCTTGATATTCTGATCGGCGTGGTGGAAACCCACGGACGGAAAGAGACGGCGGCGCTGCTGACGGGGCTTGCCACCCAGCCGCCCCGCCGCATCAGCCATCGCGGGAGGCTGGTGACAGAATTTGATTTGGATGCCGCCCTCGCCCGCCGCCCTGCCCTGATCCTGATGGACGAGCTGGCGCACAGCAATGCCCCAGGCTCGCGTCATCCGAAACGCTGGCAGGACGTGGAAGAGCTGCTGGACGCCGGCATCGACGTGTTCACCACCGTCAACGTTCAGCATCTCGAAAGCCTGAACGACGTGGTGAGCGGCGTGACCGGCATTCAGGTGCGGGAAACCGTCCCCGATCCGTTTTTTGATTCCGCCGACGAGGTGGTGCTGGTCGACCTTCCTCCCGACGACCTTCGCCAGCGCCTGCACGAAGGCAAAGTCTATATTGCAGGCCAGGCCGAGCGCGCCATCGAACATTTCTTCCGCAAAGGCAACCTGATTGCCCTGCGCGAACTCGCCCTGCGCCGTACCGCCGACCGGGTTGATGACCAGATGCGCGCCTGGCGCGACCTGCAGGGGCAAGAACGCGTCTGGCACACCCGCGACGCCATTCTGCTGTGCATCGGGCACGGCAGCGGCAATGAGAAGCTGATCCGCACCGCCGCGCGGCTTGCGGCGAAATTTGGCAGCGTCTGGCACGCGGTGTATGTCGAGACGCCGCAGCTTCACGCCCTGCCTGAAAATCAGCGTCGCGCTATCCTCGGCTCGCTGCGGCTGGCACAGGAGCTGGGTGCGGAAACCGCCACCCTGTCCGACTCTCAGGAAGATAAAGCTATACTGCGCTACGCCCGCGAGCATAACCTGGGGAAAATTGTCATAGGCCGCCGCCAGCATCGGCGCTGGTTTAGCCGCGAATCCTTTGCCGACAGGCTGGCCCGCCGCGCGCCGGATCTGGATCTGGTGATCGTGGCGCTGGATGACAAGCCCACGCCGTTACCCAACCGCGCGCCGGACGCCCGCGCCTTCGGCGATAAATGGCGGATTCAGATCCGCGGCTGCCTTGTCGCCGTCGTGCTCTGCGCCCTGATTACCGTCATTGCCAGCCAGTGGCTGATCGCCTTCGACGCCGCCAACCTGGTGATGATCTACCTGCTCGGCGTGGTGGTGGTGGCGCTCTTTTACGGACGTTGGCCGTCGGTGCTTGCGACGGTTATCAACGTGGTCAGTTTCGACCTTTTCTTCATTGCCCCGCGCGGGACCCTCGCCGTTTCCGACGTGCAGTACATTCTTACCTTTGGCGTCATGCTCACCGTCGGGCTGGTGATCGGGAACCTGACGGCGGGCGTTCGTTACCAGGCGCGTATCGCGCGCTATCGCGAGCAGCGCACGCGACATCTGTATGAGATGTCAAAATCGCTGGCGGTGGGCCGGACTCAGCAGGATATCGTGCAAACCAGCGAGCAGTTTATCCGTTCGACGTTTCACGCCAGTAACCTCATCCTGCTTCCGGACGAGCATGGCACGCTTCGTCCGCTCACCTCCGCCACGGGTATGACGCCCTGGGATGAAGCTATCGCGCGCTGGAGTTTTGATAAGGGATTACCGGCGGGTGCGGGAACCGACACCCTGCCCGGCGTGCCGTACCAAATATTGCCGCTGCGCAGCGCGGATAAAAATCAGGGGCTGGTCATCGTCGAACCAACCAATTTGCGCCAGCTGATGATCCCCGAGCAGCAGCGCCTGCTGGAAACCTTCACCCTGCTCGTCGCCAGCGCGCTGGAGCGGCTGGCGCTGACCGCCAGCGAAGAGCAGGCGCGGCTGGCAAGCGAGCGCGAGAGCATCCGAAATTCACTGCTGGCGGCGCTTTCTCACGACCTGCGCACCCCCCTCACCGTCCTGTTCGGGCAGTCGGAAATCCTGACGCTGGACCTCGCGGCTGAAGGGTCAAAACACGCAGTGCAGGCCAGCGAGATCCGCCAGCACGTGCTCAACACCACGCGCCTGGTGAATAATCTGCTCGATATGGCGCGCATTCAGTCCGGCGGGTTTAACCTCAAAAGAGAGTGGCTTACGCTTGAAGAAGTGGTGGGCAGCGCGTTGAAAATGCTCGAGCCGGGGCTGGGTGGCCGCCACATTGCGCTGAATATGCCTGACCCGCTGACGCTGATCCACGTTGATGGGCCGCTGTTTGAACGCGTGCTCATTAACCTGCTGGAAAATGCGGGCAAATATGCGGGCGCAAAGGCACAGATTGGCGTGAATGCCTCGGTGGACAATCAGGTGCTGCAGCTTGAAGTCTGGGATAACGGACCCGGCATTCCTGCAGGGCAAGAAAATGCAATCTTTGAAAAATTTGCGCGCGGTAATAAAGAGTCAGCTATTCCCGGCGTGGGGCTGGGGCTGGCAATTTGTCAGGCGATCGTCGAGGTGCACGGTGGCACCCTTTCAGCAGAAAACCGTCCGGAAGGCGGCGCGCGTTTTTGTGTTAAACTTCCACTCGATAACCCTCCAGAACTCGATGAATTACCAGAGGATTTGTGATTAACGTTCTGATTGTTGAAGATGAACTTGCTATTAGCCGATTTCTGCGCGCCGCGCTGGAAGGCGACGGCCTGCGCGTTCATGATGCGGGCACGCTTCAACGGGGATTAATTGAGGCCGCCACGCGCAAGCCGGACCTGGTGATCCTCGATTTAGGGCTACCGGACGGTGACGGCATTGATTTTATCCGTGAAGTTCGCCAGTGGAGCCAGATGCCGATTCTGGTTCTCTCCGCCCGAACTGAAGAGACGGATAAAATCGCGGCGCTGGACGCCGGGGCGGATGACTATCTGATCAAACCTTTTGGCATTGGCGAACTGCAGGCTCGCCTTCGCGTGGCGCTGCGCCGCCATAGCGCAACCGCGCCCGCTGATCCCACCTATGCGTTTGGGGATATCCGGGTTGATCTGGCCGCCCGGCGCATAATGCGCGGTGAAGATGAGATTCACCTCACGCCAATAGAATTTCGACTGCTCGCCGTGCTGCTCAATAACCACGGTAAGGTCCTCACCCAGCGCCAGCTGTTAAGTCAGGTGTGGGGACCCAATGCGGTGGAGCATAGTCACTATTTACGCATATATATGGGGCACCTTCGTCAGAAACTGGAAGTTGACCCCGCGCGCCCTCGTCATTTATTAACTGAAACCGGTATCGGTTATCGGTTTATGCTTTGAATAGTTATTCAAATTAACTCTTAAAATAACTTAAACCCTCCCGAAGCAATATTCAAAAATAATCAATCCGGTATTTCCTGAATTATTCCCGCACCTTTAAAACATTAATAATACAACCTGTTAACGCATAAACAACAAAACAGCATTTTGATCTGCATTATGCACTCATGGCGACTAATTATTTCTGAAATGATCGGTTAACGGTGATCTTCTTCACAGTTAATCATCCCTTCATGGATAAAATGACCATGCTTTCAATTACTGAAAGGAAATTAAGCATGGAAAACAACAATCGTTTAATGCCCCATATAAGGCGAACAACGCATATCATGATGTTTGCCCACCGTAACTGTTTTGACTTTCATCTCTTCAACGCCCGGTAGTCCTTCGACTTCTGGCGCACCCGCTCACAGGTTATCCTGAAATACGTTATTTAACAGGCAATTGCCTGTAGAGACGTGCGCTCATTTCTCTTGTTCCAGACGCATCCGCAGCCGGGCGGACTGGATTTTACTTAAAAAAAGCAATTAGCTGATTTTTTATCAGCGGCCTCACTTTGCTTTTTTTCCGGTGAATATCGATTTCTTTTTTTACGAGAAATCGAGGGACTCCTGTTTTCAAAATAAAGAGATAAAGATGAAAAATTTAAAAATCGCCGCCAGCCGTACCTGCCCTGATTGTTTTACGACTCACCGCGAGATAGTTGATGCCCGCGCGACTGACTATATTGACGTTGCCGCCGTCGTAATGGCCGTGAGCGATATTGCCGAAGGCGCTATAGAAGAATTAGAAGCCACCGGATTTGGTATTCCGGTTTTTATTGCCACCCACAAAGAGGAGATTGTCCCGGCGGATTATTTGCCGCGTATTCAGGGCGTTTTCGAGCACTCGGATACCAGCAATGAATTCTATGGACGCCAGCTGGAAGCCGCAGCCCAGAAGTACGAAACCCAGCTGCGGCCGCCTTTCTTCCGCGCCCTGGTCGATTACGTAAAGCAGGGCAACAGCGCCTTTGACTGCCCGGGTCATCAGGGCGGCCAGTTCTTTCGCCGCCACCCGGCCGGTAATCAGTTTGTCGATTTCTTTGGCGAAACGCTTTTCCGCTCGGACTTGTGTAATGCCGACGTGGCGATGGGGGATCTGCTGATCCATGAAGGCGCGCCATGCATCGCCCAGCAGCATGCGGCAAAAGTCTTTAACGCCGATAAGACCTACTTCGTGCTGAACGGCACCTCATCGTCAAACAAAGTGGTGCTTAACGCCCTGCTCACCCCGGGCGACCTGGTGCTGTTCGACCGTAACAACCACAAATCTAACCATCACGGTGCCCTCCTCCAGGCTGGCGCAACGCCGGTGTATCTGGAAACGGCGCGCAACCCGTACGGTTTCATCGGCGGGATTGACGCGCACTGCTTTGCGGAGAGCTATCTGCGCGAGCTGGTTTCGGAGGTTGCTTCAGGCCGCGCGCGCGACGTACGCCCGTTCCGCCTGGCGGTGATCCAGCTGGGTACCTACGACGGCACCATCTATAACGCCCGTCAGGTGGTGGATAAGATTGGCCATCTCTGTGACTACATCCTGTTTGACTCCGCCTGGGTGGGCTATGAGCAGTTTATTCCGATGATGGCCGACTGCTCGCCGCTGCTGCTGGAGCTGAACGAGAACGATCCGGGGATCCTGGTCACGCAATCGGTGCATAAACAGCAGGCCGGCTTCTCGCAGACCTCGCAAATCCATAAGAAAGACAGCCATATCAAAGGGCAACAGCGCTATGTCCCGCACAAGCGTCTTAACAACGCCTTTATGATGCACGCCTCCACCAGCCCGTTTTATCCGCTGTTCGCTGCGCTGGACATCAACGCCCGTATGCATGAGGGCCAAAGCGGCCGCAACATGTGGATGGACTGCGTGGTGAACGGTATCGAAGCGCGCAAGCTGATCCTGGAGAACTGCCGGTATCTGCGCCCCTTCGTGCCGGAAACGGTGGATGGCCGCCCGTGGGAAAGCTGGGACACGGCGGAAATTGCGACCGATCTGCGCTTCTTCCACTTCGTACCGGGTGAACGCTGGCACGCTTTTGAAGGCTACGCTGAGCATCAGTATTTTATCGACCCGTGCAAGCTGCTGCTGACCACGCCGGGCATCAACGCCCGCACCGGCGAATATGACGACTTCGGCGTGCCCGCCACGATCCTCGCCAACTTCCTGCGTGAAAACGGCATCGTGCCGGAGAAATGCGACCTCAACTCGATCCTGTTCCTGCTCACGCCTGCGGAGGACATGGGCAAACTGCAGCAGCTGGTGGCGCAGCTGGTGCGCTTCGAAAAGCTGCTTGAGAGCGATGTGCCGCTGAAGGAGGTTCTGCCCTCTCTCTACAAACAGCATCCGGAACGTTATGCGGATTACACCCTGCGCCAGATCTGTCAGGAGATGCATGACCTGTACGCCCGCAACAACGTGAAGCAGCTGCAAAAAGAGATGTTCCGCAAGTCCCACTTCCCGCGCGTGATGATGAGCCCGCAGGAGGCGAACTATGCGTATCTGCGCGGAGAGGTCGAGCTAGTCTCCCTGCGCGACGCGGAAGGCCGCATCGCCGCCGAAGGCGCGCTGCCTTACCCACCGGGAGTGCTGTGCGTGGTGCCTGGCGAAGTCTGGGGCGGTTCCGTGCTGCGCTACTTTGCCGCGCTGGAAGAAGGGATCAATCTTCTGCCGGGCTTTGCGCCGGAGCTGCAGGGCGTATACATCGAAGAGTGCGACGGTCGCAAACAGGTTCGCTGCTACGTGATCAAACAGCCCGCCGCTCAGCCTGCGCTGCTGAAAGGAGAAAAATTATGAGTAAGTCCAATAAGATGGGCGTAGTGCAGCTCACCATCCTCACCATGGTGAACATGATGGGGTCCGGGATTATCATGCTGCCAACCAAGCTGGCCGAAGTAGGGACCATTTCGATTATCTCCTGGCTGGTGACGGCGGTCGGCTCAATGGCGCTGGCGTGGGCATTCGCCAAGTGCGGGATGTTCAGCCGTAAGTCTGGCGGGATGGGCGGCTATGCCGAATACGCATTCGGCAAGTCGGGCAATTTTATGGCCAACTACACCTACGGCGTGTCGCTGCTGATCGCCAACGTGGCGATTGCCATCTCCGCGGTGGGCTACGGTACGGAGCTGTTTGGCGCCACGCTCAGCCCGGTACAGATTGGGCTGGCAACCATCGGCGTGCTGTGGATCTGCACCGTGGCAAACTTTGGCGGCGCGCGTATCACCGGGCAGCTCTCCAGCATCACCGTCTGGGGCGTGATTATTCCGGTTGTCGGTCTGTGCATCATCGGCTGGTTCTGGTTTAGCCCAACGCTGTACGCCAACTCCTGGAACCCGCACCACGTGCCGTTCTTTACCGCAGTAGGCTCTTCTATTGCCATGACGCTGTGGGCCTTCCTCGGGCTCGAATCCGCCTGCGCGAACGCGGAGGTGGTAGAGAATCCGGAGAAGAACGTGCCGATTGCGGTCCTCGGTGGCACGCTGGGCGCGGCGGTGATCTACATCGTCTCAACTAACGTGATTGCAGGCATCGTACCCAATATGGATCTGGCTAACTCCACGGCGCCGTTCGGGCTGGCCTTCGCGCAGATGTTCACGCCGGAAGTCGGGAAAGTGATTATGGGTCTGATGGTGATGTCCTGCTGCGGTTCCCTTCTCGGCTGGCAGTTCACCATCGCCCAGGTGTTCAAATCTTCGGCTGACGAAGGCTACTTCCCGAAAATCTTCTCCCGCGTGAGCAAATCTGACGCGCCGGTGCAGGGCATGCTGGCGATAGTCATCTTCCAGAGCGGCCTGTCGCTGATGACCATTAGCCCGTCGCTGAACAGCCAGTTCAACGTGCTGGTCAACCTGGCGGTGGTGACGAACATCATTCCGTATATTCTGTCGATGGCGGCGCTGGTGATCATCCAGAAGGTGGCGAAGGTTGATCCGCGCAAGGCGCGTGTGGCCAACATCGTGGCGCTGATAGGGGCAATCTACAGCTTCTATGCGCTCTACTCGTCCGGCCAGGAAGCGATGCTCTACGGCGCGATGGTGACCTTTATGGGCTGGACGCTGTACGGTCTGGTATCGCCGAGATTTGAATTGAAGAACAAGCATAGTTAAAAAAAAGCCCGGTGGCGCTAGCGCTTACCGGGCCTACGATCGTTGTTGTAGGCCGGGCAAACACTGTGCCGCCCGGCACACAAACCGCACTTACGCGTTTTTCAGCACTTCGCTGACAATCTCTACCGCTTCTTTTTCAATCTGCTGACGGTGCTCAGCGCCGAGGAAGCTTTCGCAATAGATTTTGTACGCATCTTCGGTACCGGATGGACGCGCGGCGAACCAGCCGTTTTCGGTCATCACTTTCAGACCGCCGATAGACGCACCGTTACCCGGCGCCGCCGTCAGACGCGCGGTGATCGGGTCGCCCGCCAGGGTGCTTGCGCTGACCATCTCCGGAGAGAGTTTGGACAGAGCGGCTTTCTGAGCAGAGGTCGCACCGGCCTGAATGCGGTTATAGCTTGGCGCACCAAAACGCTCCGCCAGCTCGTTGTAATGTTCCTGCGGGTTCTTACCGGTGACCGCGGTGATTTCCGCCGCCAGCAGGCACATGATGATGCCGTCTTTATCGGTTGACCACGGCGTGCCGTCGAAGCGCAGGAAGGACGCGCCCGCGCTCTCCTCACCGCCAAAGCCAAAGCTGCCGTCGTGAAGGCCGTCAACGAACCACTTGAAGCCCACCGGCACTTCTACCAGCTTGCGGCCCAGCGCCTCGACCACGCGGTCAATCATTGCGGAGGAGACCAGCGTTTTACCGACGGCTACCTCTTTGCCCCACTGCGGACGGTGCTGGAACAGGTAGTTAATCGCGACGGCCAGATAGTGGTTCGGGTTCATCAGCCCTGCCGGGGTGACGATGCCGTGACGGTCGTAATCCGGGTCGTTAGCAAACGCCAGATCGAATTTGTCGCGCAGCGCCAGCAGGCCCGCCATCGCGCACTCGGAGGAGCAGTCCATGCGGATCGCGCCGTCTTTGTCCAGGTGCATAAAGCGGAAGGTCTGATCGACGTGATCGTTCACGATGGTCAGATCCAGCTTGTAATGCTCGGCAATGCGTTTCCAGTATTCGATACCGGAGCCGCCCAGCGGATCCACGCCCAGCTTCAGGCCGGCTTTCTGGATGGCCGCCATATCGACGATTTCCGCCAGCCCTTCTACGAACGGCTGCACCAGATCCTGCTCTTTCACGTGACCGGACGCCATGGCGGCATCGAGAGAAATGCGCTTAACGCCTTTCAGATCGTTGGCTAACAGGGCGTTGGCGCGGTCTTCCACCACTTTGGTGACGTTGGTGTCTGCCGGGCCACCGTTAGGCGGGTTGTATTTAATGCCGCCGTCATCCGGCGGGTTGTGGGATGGCGTGATAACGATACCGTCAGCCAGCGCACCGCCTTTTTTGTTGTGCACCAGGATGGCGTTAGACACCGCAGGCGTTGGCGTGAAGCCGTTGTTCTCCTGAACAATCATGTCTACGCCGTTTGCCGCCAGCACTTCCAGCACGGAAATGAACGCCGGTTCAGACAGGGCGTGGGTATCTTTCCCCACGTAGCACGGACCGGTAACGCCATTTTTGGCGCGCTCTTCCGCGATAGCCTGGGCAATGGCCAGAATGTGCGGTTCGTTAAAGCTATGGCGCGCCGCGCTGCCGCGGTGACCTGATGTACCAAACTTCACTGCGTGTTCTGCGTTGCCCACGACCGGCTTCAGCACGTAATACTGGGAGGTCAGTTGAGCGACGTTAATCAAATCGCTTTGTTGTGCAGGTTGGCCTGCACGGCTGTGATTTGCCATTGCCTGGTCCTTCTGATGCAAGGGTTAAATTGTACCGCAAACCTTTTCAATCAATTCCGCCGGGAACTGCATAGACTGCATGATGTGTTCAACCATGCTGCACTTACGCCCCGTATTGGTATTGGTGATGACCCAGTACGGTGTGCCCGGGACATGCTTAGGTTTGGTTTGGTTGCCATTTTGCAGCAGCGTCTGCTCGTCGCCCGCGAAATAGACCCGCGTGCGGCCGTGCAGCGACTCGGTCGCTTCAGCAAACGCATTGTTATCCAGTGAATAAAGTGTAGACAGCACCAGCATGAAGCGATTAACCGCTTTTTTCTGCTCGGCGTATTCATCGGAGAGCAGCAGCTCGCGCATCGCGCGCACTTTATCTTTTACCTGCGCCGCGGCCGGTTTAGCTTGCGCGACAACGCTCGGCTGAGACACGACATCTTTAGCGACAGGGGTGACAGGCTGTGAGGCGGCGGAAATTTTAAGCATACGCCGTAAAATGTCGGACGCGCTCTCCCCGATATGCCGCGTTTGGCTGGCAATAAACTGATAGAGTTCGTCATCAACTTCGATTGTTTTCATCTTAATCCAGTGCGATATCTTATCTGAATACAAGTCGTTGGGATTATAGGGTCAAATCCCAACAGCGGATAGCGTCAAACCCGGTTGGCGGCAAAAGTCAGATTAAACTGGAACCTTGCAGCCGGGCGGCAGAATGGTCAACATGATACCCTAACCTGACATACGTAAAAAAAGAACTTTGCCATGAAATTGAATACCCGAGCGCAATCTGCACAATCGCCGAACAATAATCCTCCCATCGTACTGGTTCACGGGCTGTTTGGTAGCCTGGATAACCTGGGCGTGCTGGCGCGCGATCTGGTAACCGATCACGATATTTTACAGGTTGATATGCGCAATCACGGCCTTTCCGGGCGTTCCGACGAGATGACCTACGCGGCGATGGCGCAGGATCTGCTGGATACGCTGGATGCACATAACCTGAAGAAGGTAACGCCGATCGGGCATTCAATGGGAGGCAAAGCGGTAATGGCCCTGACGGCGCTTGCGCCGGAGCGTATCAACGGGCTGATTGTCATTGACGTCGCGCCTGTGGATTACAACGTCCGCCGTCACGATGAGATCTTCGCCGCCATTAATGCGGTCACAGAAGCGGGTGTCGCGACGCGCCAGCAGGCTGCCGCCGTGATGCGTGAGCATCTGGATGAGGAAGGGGTCGTGCAGTTCCTGCTGAAGTCGTTCGTCGACGGGCAATGGCGTTTTAACGTGCCGGTGCTCTGGGAGCAGTACAACAACATCGTGGGTTGGGAAAGCATTCCCGCCTGGCCGCACCCTACCCTGTTTATCCGCGGCGGGAACTCACCTTACGTCACCGACGCGTACCGTGACGCCCTGCTGGCACAATTCCCGCAGGCGCGCGCCCACGTTATCGCCGGTGCCGGACACTGGGTTCACGCCGAAAAGCCTGACGCCGTACTGCGTGCCATCCGTCGCTATCTCACTGATACAGCGAATTGATTAAAAAGACAGCGACTGGAAGTCTGCGGGCTTCCAGTCGTTGGCGTGCCGTTTTCGCTGATGTATGATGGCGCGCTTATCGCCCGGGCATTAGCAGGGCGGCGTGTTTCCCCCGAAGTCTCAGAATCATGGCCAAAGAACAAACGGACCGTACGACACTAGATCTGTTCGCGAATGAGCGTCGACCGGGACGACCGAAAACGAATCCGCTTTCGCGCGATGAACAGCTGCGTATTAATAAACGCAACCAGCTTAAACGCGATAAAAATCGTGGGCTTAAGCGTGTCGAACTGAAGCTCAATGCCGATGCCGTCGATGCACTGAATGAGCTGGCCGAGGCGCGTAACATCAGCCGCAGCGAGCTGATTGAAGAGATGTTAATCACCCAGCTTGAGACATTGCGCGGCAAGGCATAAGTCTGAAAATCTCCTTTATTACCCTTTTCATGTAGCACAGAGTGCAGTCCTGCGCGATAGCTGTTTCCGCAGGGTTGCCTGTTCTGCTATTATTGCCCTTATCCGTGGACAAATTGCGCCACCATACCATTAAGTTTCAAGAGGTTATTTTACTCATGGCAATCATCGGCATTTTCTTCGGCAGTGATACCGGCAATACCGAAAATATCGCAAAAAACATTCAAAAACAGCTCGGTAAAGACGTTGCCGATGTGCACGACATCGCCAAGAGCAGCAAAGAAGATCTCGAAGGCTATGACATCCTGCTGCTGGGCATTCCCACCTGGTACTACGGCGAAGCGCAGTGCGACTGGGATGATTTCTTCCCAACCCTGGAAGAAGTGGACTTCAACGGCAAGCTCGTTGCCCTGTTCGGCTGCGGCGATCAGGAAGACTATGCAGAGTACTTCTGCGACGCGCTGGGCACCATCCGCGACATCATTGAGCCGCGCGGTGCTGCTATCGTAGGCCACTGGCCGACGGCGGGTTACCACTTTGAAGCGTCCAAAGGCCTGGCGGATGACGACCACTTCGTGGGTCTGGCTATCGACGAAGATCGCCAGCCGGAACTCACCGCTGAGCGCGTTGAAAAATGGGTTAAGCAGGTTCGCGAAGAGCTGAACCTGGACGACATCCTTAACGCCTGATACTCCTGCGGCGCAGCTCCGGCTGCGCCCGTTTTCCAGGTAAAACCGATTAAATTAATTGCTACAAACTTTTAACTTTTTCGCTCAGACCTGTACAATATCCCCCTGGTAAAAAGTGGGTGCCATCGAACAAGTTTGTTGGTGATACCACGTTTTTATAAGCATACTTTGCTTGAGACTTGCAGTTTTCATTTAGGCATGGCAGTTCTATAATGAGACGCATTATCCCAAGTGCATTTTCTGTCACTTCTTCTTTAGAAGTGAATCGTTTAGCAACAGGACAGATTCCGCATGACTGACAACAATACCGCATTAAAGAAGGCTGGCCTGAAAGTAACGCTTCCTCGGTTAAAAATCCTTGAAGTGCTTCAGGGGCCAGACAATCACCATGTCAGTGCGGAAGACCTTTACAAGCGTCTTATCGACATGGGCGAAGAGATTGGGCTGGCAACCGTGTATCGTGTGCTGAACCAGTTCGATGACGCGGGCATTGTTACCCGTCATAATTTCGAAGGCGGTAAATCCGTTTTCGAACTGACCCAGCAGCACCACCACGATCACCTGATCTGCCTCGATTGTGGCAAGGTCATTGAATTCAGCGATGATTCAATCGAATCACGCCAGCGTGAAATCGCCGCGCGTCACGGCATCCGCCTGACCAACCACAGCCTGTACCTCTACGGTCACTGTGCAGAAGGCGATTGCCGCGAAAATGAACATGCGCACGACGCAAAATAAGTGAGTGTTCATACTCTGAGCCAGCCGTAAGGTTGGCTTTTTTTTGCCTGAAAAAAGCCCGGTGGCGCTGCGCTTACGGGGACTACGGGCTGTGACACCGTTGTAGGCCCCGTAAGCGCAGCGCCACCGGGCGTAAAGCAACTTATTTATTGTTATTGCGGATCTCGTCCCAGATCTTATCGCAACGCTTCGCTACGTCCTGATCGTTACCGGTTTTACGCGCCTGAATGCAGGCCTGATAATCCATTACGCGGACGTTCTCCTGCGTCGCGAACTGCTCATGCGCTTTCTCTTTCTTCAGCACGTTAAGCACGCTCTGACAGGCCTCGATTTTCTCCGGCGATCCTTGTGCAGTGTTGATGCAGGCGCTGTACGCCTCTTTAAGACGTGAATCCTCTTTCTGCGCCCGATCCTGCGCACACCCCACCAGCCCCGATGCCAGCAGCGCGACGATTACCATTTTTTTCATCATGTGCAGTCTCCATGTCGGCGGGACATAGCCCGCCGGCGCGTTCATCAGAAGATAGTGAATGGTGCGATAACCATGAATTTCACGTCACGCTCATCCTGGAAGATGTTGTTGTAGCCACCGCCATAGCTTGGCAGATCGGAATGGTTGTCATACTGCGTGAAGTGCAGCTTGAACATCGTGCCCTTGGCTCGACCATCCTGCAGTACATATGCTGCATCCAGGCTGTAGGCAGATTCTTTCAGGCGCTGGCTCTGATCGTAGATTGGTGCACTGCTTGGTTTTGCATCCCAGCCGTAAGCGTAGGAAGCGCCAACCGACCAGCCTGCGAGGTTCCAGTTTTTGAGATCGTACATCGCGCCGAAGAAGACCGCTTTTTCACCATTGGCGTTGAAGTCAGAGCGGTTATCCCACCAAATATCTAAGCGTCCGTTTGAGGAAGCGTAGGTTGGCGTCATGCGCTGCAGGAAGAAGCCCTGATTACCGTCTGCTTTAACCCAGGTACCTTCCAGACGAAGATCGACCTGGCCAATTTTGTAGCCAAAGGTTAAAGCCTGCAGCCAGGCCGTGCCGTCATATAAATCGTTGGCCAGCGCGACGTCATCGTTAGTCTTTAAGTTATTTTGCGCATCGGCTTTATCACGTGCGCCATAGAACTGATAGCTGGTTGAAAGCGGGCTGCCAGCGATATCAAATTTATACGATGCCTTAGCAAAATACTGATCCATATAGCCTTCAGCCTGACCAAACGCCGCTTCCAGGACAAGGTCATTTTTAAAGTCGTACTTCACACCCAAAGAGTGGAGATAATCCACTTTGGTTTTACGATCGCCCTGATAGAACTTGTCCATCTCGATGTGCCACGGCGCTTTGTACTCGTTGGTCCACATATAGGAGAAGCTCAGCGCGCCCGCATCGCCGTAGTCAAAATTCGCCCCGGCTTCTGCGCCCTGATAGGTGCCCGGCATAAAGCTCCAGTGCGGGGCTAACAGCGTCTGGCCGGTTGGCTGAATATAGCCCCCGCGCGCCCAGACCGGACCATATTTGAATTTCGCTGCGGCCTTGTACAGGCTGATACCGCTTTTATCGCCGGACCAGTCTTCTTTATAGGCTTTGTTGCTGGAGGAGAAGGCAATTTCGTTCGGGTGTGCGCTGTCGCCGTTTTCAGCCATTTCAATGGCCGTAAACGCGGCGATATCCAGACCAAACATATCGGCGACATAACCCGACTGGAAGTCCAGGTTGGCGTTCCAGGTGGAGTGAGAAAGGTTGGTTTTATATTTATCTTCTGTGACGTCTTTACGGTCACGCTCACGCTGCCAGTAATAAATACCGCCCGTGAGGGTAGAATCATCGATGAATCCTTCTGCCTTAGCTTCTGGGGTAATTACCAGGCTCGACATTGCCGTCACGCCGGCGATAGCCAGCGCCAGCGCACTACGTTTGCCACTGAACGTACGCATAGATTATTCCTCTTTGACGAATTAAAACGCCTAAAACGGCGAAAATATAAAAGACCTAATGGTCAGGGGTAGTTAGAAATACCCTCGAATTAACTACCGCCTTTAGGTTATTTTTCGCGACGCGAATTATCAATGCTTTTTAATAAGCAAAAGTCAGGATTATGACGAAGTGCACATAATTAGTAGTGCTTTGTAACATTTGCGGTGAAGCGAGGAATGACGGGATATAGCGAGATTTTTCAGGCAGTAACGCCGAAATTTTATGCCTATTTTTTGACCTTATGTAATTTGATAAATACACAAACTTTTTTTAGAAAAATAAGTAGCACCTCATTGACCTGTTTTTTGGGGAAATAGTATTTCAACAGTCCGTTAATGACATGATCGATAAATAAAAAAAACGCCGCTTACCGCGGCGTTTGTTTCTCATTGACCAGAGCAGCGATATTATTCGCCGATTTTAGCCCAGGTGTCACGCAGACCTACGGTACGGTTAAATACCGGTTTTTCTGCTGTGCTGTAGCGGCTGTCGAGACAGAAGTAACCTTCACGCTCGAACTGGAACGCTTTACCGGCTTCCGCGGCTTTCAGTGACGGTTCAGCGAAGCCCTGCTTGATAACCAGTGACTCAGGGTTAATGGTCGCCAGGAAGTCTTCTGCAGCACCTGGGTTAGGCACGCTGAACAGACGGTCGTACAGGCGGATTTCTACAGGCAGCGCATGCGTCGCGCTCACCCAGTGAATAACGCCCTTCACTTTACGACCATCAGCAGGATCTTTGCTCAGGGTCTCTGCATCGTAAGAGCAGAAGATGGTGGTGATGTTGCCTTCCGCATCTTTCTCCACGCGCTCGGCTTTGATTACGTATGCGTTACGCAGACGCACTTCTTTACCCATCACCAGACGCTTGTACTGCTTGTTCGCTTCCTCGCGGAAGTCAGCGCGATCGATCCAGATCTCGCCGCTGAACGGCACGTCGCGGGTGCCCATCTCCGGCTTGCTCGGATGGTTAGGCATAGACACCAGCTCGCTCTCGCCCTGCGGGTAGTTTTCGATTACCAGCTTAACCGGGTCGATAACCGCCATCGCGCGCGGAGCGTTTTCGTTCAGGTCTTCACGGATGCAGGACTCCAGTGAAGCGATCTCAATGGTGTTGTCCTGCTTGGTGACGCCGATACGTTTGCAGAACTCGCGGATAGACGCGGAGGTATAGCCGCGACGGCGCAGACCGGAGATGGTTGGCATACGCGGGTCATCCCAGCCTTCAACGTGCTTGTCGGTGACCAGCAGGTTCAGCTTGCGCTTGGACATCACGGTGTATTCCAGGTTCAGACGAGAGAACTCGTACTGACGTGGATGCACGGGAATGGTGATGTTGTCCAGCACCCAGTCGTACAGGCGGCGGTTGTCCTGGAACTCCAGCGTACACAGGGAGTGCGTAATGCCTTCCAGCGCATCGCTGATGCAGTGGGTGAAGTCGTACATCGGATAGATGCACCACTTGTTGCCGGTCTGGTGGTGTTCAGCAAACTTGATGCGGTACAGCACCGGATCGCGCATCACGATGAACGGAGACGCCATGTCGATTTTCGCACGCAGGCACGCTTTGCCTTCTTCGAAGCCGCCGGCACGCATTTTTTCAAACAGCGCCAGGTTCTCTTCCACGCTGCGATCGCGGAACGGGCTGTTTTTGCCCGGCGCGGTCAGCGTACCGCGATATTCACGGATTTCATCAGCAGACAGTTCGTCAACATACGCCAGACCTTTATTGATCAGTTCAACCGCGTAGGCGTACAGCTGATCGAAATAGTCAGAGGAGTAGCAGATATCGCCAGACCAGTTGAAGCCCAGCCATTGCACGTCGTTCTTGATGGACTCAACGTATTCGATGTCTTCTTTTACGGGGTTGGTGTCATCGAAACGCAGGTTGCACTGGCCCTGATAGTCTTGCGCAATACCAAAGTTCAGGCAGATAGATTTCGCATGCCCAATATGCAGGTAGCCGTTCGGCTCCGGCGGGAAACGGGTATGAATTGTGGTGTGCTTACCACTGGCCAGATCTTCATCGATGATCTGACGAATAAAGTTACTCGGGCGGGCTTCTGCCTCACTCATCGTGGATTCCTCAAAGCGTAAACAACGTATAACGGCATATGATCTTATAAGCCGGACGTAGTGACAACCCTTAAAACGTCTCTTGAGAAAATAATGGGGGCATTTGCTGCAAAAAAAAGCGGCGGAGGAAATCCCCCGCCGCTTAAGGCATGACTCTACTCAGGAGCGATTACTTGCCTTTAATCTCATACAGTGGCGTTTGGCCCGCAACAACCTGACCTTTTGCCTGAATAACCAGGCCGCTGAAGTCGTCGATGTTGCTGCACACGACCGGGCTGATCATGGAGCGCGCGTTGGCGTTCAGGAAGTCCAGATCCATTTCCAGAATCGGCTGGCCTGCCACCACTTCTGCACCCTCTTCCACCAGGCGAGTAAAGCCCTGACCGTTCAGCGCAACGGTATCAATACCCATATGGACAACGATCTCCGCGCCTTTCTCGGTTTCGAGGCAGAATGCGTGGTTGGTGTTGAAGATTTTAACGATGGTACCGGCAGCAGGAGACACAACGGTTTTATCCGTTGGCTTCACGGCCACGCCGTCACCGACCGCTTTGCTGGCGAAGGCTTCGTCTGGCACCTGCTCAATGGCAACCACGTCACCGGTGACCGGGGAAACCAGCGCGGCAATAGTCACGGCATTTGGCACAGCCTGCGGTTTTGCAGCGGCTGGTGCAGCAGCAGGTGCGGCAGAGGCTTCTGCTGCGGCGACCGGACCGGTGGTTTTCATGGCGTTAGCAATTTTCTCAGCCACGAAGCCGACGATAATCTGCACGCTGGTTTTGTTCAGGCGAATAACGCCGGAGGCACCCAGACGTTTTGCCAGCGCTTCGTTCACCAGAGAAGAGTCTTTCACGTTCAGACGCAGACGGGTGATACAGGCGTCGATACCGGTCAGGTTGTCAGATCCGCCTACTGCGGCGATGTACTGACGCGCCAGACCCGCAACATCCTGCTCTTTATCTGCGCTCACGTTCACGTCCTGACCATCCGCTTCGCTACCGGCAACCGCCAGTTCACGACCCGGAGTCATCAGGTTGAATTTAGTGATGGTGAAGCGGAACACCACGTAGTAGATAACGAAGAACACCAGACCCTGTGGGATCAGCATCCACCAGTGGGTCGCCAGCGGGTTACGGGACGACAGCACCATATCCACCAGACCGGCGCTGAAGCCGAAACCGGCAATCCACTGCATGCTTGCAGCGATGAACACGGAGATACCGGTCAGCACGGCGTGGATCACGTACAGCACTGGCGCAACGAACATGAAGGAGAATTCCAGCGGCTCGGTGATACCGGTGAAGAAGGCCGCGAACGCACCTGCCATCATGATACCCAGCACTTTCGCTTTGTTCTCTGGACGCGCGCAGTGGTAGATAGCCAGCGCTGCACCCGGCAGGCCGAACATCATGATTGGGAAGAAGCCTGCCTGATAACGACCGGTGATACCCACAACCGCTTTACCTGCTTCGATGGACTGTGCGCCACCCAGGAAGTTAGGAATATCGTTAATACCGGCAACGTCGAACCAGAACACGGAGTTCAGCGCGTGGTGCAGACCGACCGGGATCAGCAGGCGGTTGAAGAACGCGTACACGCCCGCACCGACGGAACCCAGCTTCTGGATGTGTTCACCGAAGTTCACCAGACCGTCGAAGATCACCGGCCAGATGTACATCAGGATGAACGCAACGAAGATCATCACGAAAGAGGTGAGGATCGGCACCAGACGACGGCCGCTGAAGAACGACAGCGCTTTCGGCAGCTCAACGCTGCTGAAGCGGTTGTACAGTTCCGCAGAGATAATACCGACGAGGATACCCACGAACTGGTTGCTGATCTTACCGAACGCGGCAGGCACCTGGTCCGCCGGGATCTTCTGGATCATGGAAACCGCAGCCGGGGAACAGAGCGTGGTCAGCACCAGGAAGCCCACGAAACCGGTCAGCGCCGCAGCACCGTCTTTGTCTTTGGACATACCGTAAGCCACACCAATGGCGAACAGCACGGACATGTTGTCGATGATGGCGGAACCAGACTTAATGAAGAACGCCGCTAACGCGTTGTCTCCACCCCAGCCTACCGGATCAATCCAGTAACCGACACCCATTAATATCGCTGCCGCTGGCAGCGTGGCAACCGGCACCATAAGCGCGCGGCCAACCTTTTGTAAATAACCTAGAATACTCACTTTCTTCCCCCTATGAGACCCCGTTTCAGGCACGTTCTCAGCTGTGTTTTTTATTGTGTCACTAACTATAAATACAGTTGATGATTCACTGGCATTGTGAGTGTGTGGAAAATTAATTCGTATCGCAAATTAAACACCCATTTTTTGTGATTTTTGTCACCAAATATCGTAATTAACCCTCCCTTTCACTGGCTAACAGCGAAAACTTATTTTATCATTCAAAAAATCAAGACGGATTGATCCGGCCTGAAAGGTTCCAGGTTACGCTAAAGTATCAGGCTGCAAGAATCATCCGCCCACGTTTCTACTTAAACTTTAGAGGTGAACAATGAGACTGATTCCCCTGGCAACAGCTGAACAAGTCGGTAAATGGGCTGCTCGTCATATCGTTAACCGCATTAACGCATTCAAACCAACTGCCGATCGTCCGTTCGTTCTCGGCCTTCCAACCGGCGGCACGCCGCTGACCGCCTATAAAGCACTGGTTGAGATGCACAAAGCAGGCCAGGTTAGCTTCAAGCACGTTGTGACCTTCAACATGGACGAATACGTCGGCCTGCCGAAGGAGCATCCGGAAAGCTACCATAGCTTCATGCACCGTAATTTCTTTGATCACGTTGATATTCCAGCTGAAAACATTAACCTGCTGAATGGTAACGCGCCTGATATTGACGCAGAATGCCGTCAGTACGAAGAAAAAATCCGTTCCTACGGTAAAATCCATCTGTTCATGGGCGGCGTGGGTAACGATGGTCACATCGCCTTTAACGAGCCGGCGTCTTCTCTGGCTTCCCGTACCCGCATTAAAACGCTGACCCATGACACCCGCGTGGCAAACTCCCGCTTCTTTGACGGCGACGTGAACCAGGTTCCAAAATACGCCCTGACCGTTGGCGTAGGCACCCTGCTGGATGCCGAAGAGGTGATGATTCTGGTGCTGGGCGGCGTGAAGGCGCAGGCGCTCCAGGCTGCCGTTGAAGGCAACGTTAACCACATGTGGACCATCAGCTGCCTGCAGCTGCACCCTAAAGCCGTCGTTGTGTGTGACGAACCGTCCACAATGGAGCTGAAGGTGAAAACGTTGAAATACTTCAACGAGCTGGAAGCAGAGAACATCAAAGGTCTGTAACTGAATAACCGCCTCTCAGTATAGAGGCGGTCGCTTTTTTTAAACCGGGGGTCGTTATGTACGCTTTAACCCACGGTCGGATTTATACCGGCCATGAAATTCTGGATGACCACGCGATTGTTATCGCGAATGGCCTGATTGAACGTGTTTGCCCGCTGGCCGAGCTGCCGCCGGAGATGGAACAGCGCTCACTCAATGGAGCAATAATCTCCCCCGGTTTTATCGACGTACAGCTTAACGGCTGCGGCGGCGTGCAGTTTAATGACACAGCCGATGCGGTGACGGTTGAAACGCTGGAGATCATGCAGAAAGCCAACGAGAAATCGGGCTGCACCAGCTATCTGCCCACGCTGATTACCAGCAGCGATGACCTGATGAAGCAGGGTATCCGCGTGATGCGCGAATATCTGGCGAAACATCCTAACCAGGCGCTGGGTCTGCACCTCGAAGGACCGTGGCTGAACATGGTCAAGAAAGGTACGCATAACCCGGACTACGTCCGCAAACCGGACGCTGAGCTGGTTGACTACATGTGTGCTAACGCCGATGTCATCACCAAAGTGACGCTTGCACCTGAAATGACCGGCACTGACGTTATCAGCAAGCTGGCTGCCGCCGGTATTGTAGTGTCAGCAGGTCACTCAAACGCCACGCTGAAAGAAGCCAAAGCGGGCTTCCGCGCAGGTATTACCTTTGCGACCCACCTTTATAACGCTATGCCGTATATTACGGGCCGCGAACCGGGTCTTGTCGGGGCAATTCTGGATGAGCCAGACGTTTACTGCGGCATTATCGCCGACGGCCTGCACGTCGATTACACCAACATCCGCAACGCCAAGCGCCTGAAGGGCGACAAGCTCTGTCTGGTGACAGATGCCACAGCGCCAGCAGGGGCAAATATTGAGCAGTTCATTTTTGCTGGTAAAACAATATACTACCGCAATGGACTCTGTGTGGATGAGAACGGCACGCTGAGCGGTTCTGCCCTGACGATGATTGAAGGGGTGCGTAACCTGGTCGAGCACTGCGGTATTGCCCTTGATGAAGTGCTGCGTATGGCAACGCTTTACCCGGCTCGCGCAATGGGCGTGGATAAACAGCTTGGCGGAATTGCACCGGGTATGGTTGCAAACCTGACGGCGTTCACACACGATTATAAAATTATTAAGACCATCGTTAATGGTAACGAGGTCGTCACTGAGTAAGTAAAAGTATGACACCAGGCGGACAAGCTCAAATCGGTAATGTCGATCTCGTTAAACAACTTAACAGCGCGGCAGTTTATCGCCTGATTGACTCACACGGGCCAATCTCACGCATTCAGATAGCCGAACAAAGCCAGCTTGCTCCCGCCAGCGTGACAAAAATAACGCGTCAGCTTATTGAGCGCGGCCTGATCAAAGAAGTCGATCAGCAGGCCTCCACCGGGGGGCGCCGCGCCATCTCCATCGTGACTGAAACCCGCAACTTTCAGGCCATTGGCGTCCGTCTTGGTCGTCATGACACCACCCTTACGCTCTACGATCTGAGCAGCAAAGCCATCGCCGAAGAGCACTATCCCCTGCCGGAACGCACCCAGGAGACGCTGGAACACGCGCTGCTGAACACCATCGAGCAGTTTATCGAGAGCTGTCAGCGCAAGATCCGCGAACTCATTGCTATCTCCGTGATTCTACCGGGCCTTGTCGACCCGGAAAGCGGCGTTATTCGCTATATGCCGCATATACAGGTGGAGAACTGGGGGCTGGTGGACGCGCTGGAAAAGCGCTTCAAGGTCACCTGCTTTGTGGGTCACGACATTCGCTCGCTGGCGCTGGCAGAGCACTACTTTGGTGCGAGCCAGGACTGCGAAGACTCTATTCTGGTGCGCGTTCACCGTGGTACGGGCGCGGGCATTATCTCCAACGGCCGCATTTTCATCGGCCGCAACGGCAACGTGGGCGAGATTGGCCACATTCAGGTGGAACCCCTCGGCGAGCGCTGCCACTGCGGCAACTTCGGCTGCCTTGAAACGGTAGCTGCCAACGCCGCCATCGAACACCGCGTTCGTCATCTGCTGGAACAAGGCTACCAAAGCCGCGTAACCCTGGACGACTGTAAGATCGGCGCCATCTGCAAGGCCGCCAATAAGGGCGATGCGCTGGCCTGCGAGGTTATCGAGCAGGTTGGGCGTCACCTGGGTAAAACCATCGCCATCGCCATCAACCTGTTCAACCCGCAGAAAGTGGTGATCGCCGGTGAAATTGTCGAAGCAGAAAAAGTCTTACTGCCCGCTATCGAAGGCTGCATCAATACCCAGGCGCTGAAGGCGTTTCGCCAGGGCTTACCGGTGGTGCGCTCTACGCTGGATCACCGCTCCGCGATCGGTGCTTTTGCCCTAGTAAAACGCGCCATGCTCAACGGTATTCTCCTGCAACATTTGCTGGAAAGTTGATCGGACCTTATAGTAACGCCTTCTTTTTTTGATGTCGGGAAGTCCATGACCATTAAGAATGTAATTTGTGATATCGACGGCGTGCTGATGCACGACAACGTTGCCGTGCCGGGTGCTGCGGAGTTTCTTTACCGCATCATCGACAAAGGAATGCCACTGGTTCTTCTCACGAACTACCCTTCCCAAACCGGTCAGGATCTGGCAAACCGCTTTGCCACCGCGGGCGTCAACGTCCCGGACAGCGTGTTTTATACCTCCGCAATGGCGACGGCAGATTTTCTGAAGCGTCAGGAAGGGAAAAAAGCCTACGTGGTCGGTGAAGGCGCGCTGATCCACGAACTGTATAAGGCAGGCTTTACCATTACCGACGTGAACCCGGACTTTGTGATCGTTGGCGAAACGCGCTCCTTTAACTGGGAGATGATGCATAAAGCCGCGTACTTTGTCGCCAGCGGCGCGCGTTTCATCGCCACCAACCCGGACACGCACGGCCGTGGGTTTTATCCGGCCTGCGGCGCGCTGTGCGCCGGCATCGAAAAAATCTCGGGCCGTAAGCCGTTTGTGGTCGGTAAGCCGAGCCCGTGGATCATCCGCGCCGCGCTGAACAAGATGCAGGCCCACTCCGAAGAAACCGTGATTGTCGGCGACAACCTGCGCACCGATATTCTGGCCGGTTTCCAGGCGGGTCTGGAAACCATTCTGGTGCTTTCCGGCGTCTCGCAAATTGATGACATTGACTCCATGCCCTTCCGCCCGAGCTGGATTTACCCCTCCGTCGACGAAATCGACATCATCTGATCCCAAACCACGCCTCAGGGCGTGGTTTTTCATTTTCAGCCCATAAAAATAAACACCCATCTAACGAAAGGTGCATTTTATTGCATAACCATCAATAAAAACGCTCATGACGTACTCTTTTTTCACTATTCAACAATCGCCATTGCACTTTTTTCGTTTTAGGCTGCAAAACCCTTGCGTGCCCTGCCCCTTTGCGGCATTTTCATAAGCAAGCAACATTACAAAGCAACAGGGTTAACGGAGAAGGTTATGTGTTCAATTTTTGGCGTACTGGATATTAAAACTGACGCGGGCGAACTGCGTAAAAAGGCACTCGAACTGTCCCGCCTGATGCGCCATCGCGGTCCGGACTGGTCCGGCGTTTACGCCAGCAATAAAGCGATTCTGGCTCACGAACGTCTGTCCATTGTTGACGTCAACGCCGGTGCACAGCCGCTGTATAACGAGAAAAAAACGCACGCGCTGGCCGTCAACGGTGAGATCTACAACCATCAGGCGCTGCGCGCCGAATACGGCGACCGCTACGCGTTCCAGACCGGTTCCGACTGTGAAGTGATCCTGGCGCTGTATCAGGAGAAAGGTCCGGAGTTCCTGGACGATCTGCAGGGCATGTTTGCCTTCGCCCTGTACGACAGCGAAAAAGACGCCTATCTGATTGGCCGCGACCACATCGGCATTATCCCGCTGTACATGGGCCACGATGAGCACGGCAACTTCTACGTTGCCTCCGAAATGAAAGCCCTGGTCCCGGTGTGCCGCACCATCAAAGAGTTCCCGGCGGGCAGCTACCTGTGGAGCAAAGACGGCGAGATCCGCCAGTACTACCAGCGCGACTGGTTCGACTATGACGCGGTGAAAGACAACGTGACTGACAAAGCCGAGCTGCGTCAGGCGCTGGAAGATTCCGTAAAAAGCCACCTGATGTCAGACGTGCCGTACGGCGTGCTGCTCTCCGGCGGGCTGGACTCCTCCGTGATCTCTGCGATCACCAAGAAGTTCGCCGCGCGTCGCGTGGAGGATCAGGAGCGCTCTGAAGCCTGGTGGCCGCAGCTGCACTCCTTCGCCGTGGGCCTGGAAGGCGCACCTGACCTGAAGGCCGCGCAGGAAGTGGCAAACCATCTCGGCACCGTGCACCATGAGATTCACTTCACCGTGCAGGAAGGCCTGGATGCGATCCGCGATGTGATCTATCACATTGAAACCTATGACGTGACCACCATCCGCGCCTCTACGCCGATGTACCTGATGTCGCGTAAGATCAAGGCGATGGGCATCAAGATGGTGCTCTCCGGTGAAGGTTCCGACGAAGTGTTTGGCGGCTATCTTTACTTCCATAAGGCGCCAAACGCCAAAGAGCTGCACGAAGAAACCGTGCGTAAGCTGCAGGCGCTGCATATGTTTGACTGCGCGCGTGCCAACAAAGCAATGTCCGCCTGGGGCGTGGAAGCGCGCGTGCCCTTCCTGGACAAGGCTTTCCTCGACGTGGCGATGCGCATTAACCCGCAGGATAAAATGTGCGGCAACGGCAAAATGGAAAAACATATCCTGCGCGAATGCTTCGAATCCTACCTGCCGGCAAGCGTTGCGTGGCGTCAGAAAGAGCAGTTCTCCGATGGCGTTGGTTACAGCTGGATCGACACCCTGAAAGAGGTAGCGGCAAAACAGGTTTCTGACCAACAGCTGGAAACCGCAAGCTTCCGCTTCCCGTACAACACGCCGGGTTCCAAAGAAGCGTATCTGTACCGCGAGATTTTCGAAGAGCTGTTCCCGGTTCCGAGTGCCGCGGAGTGTGTGCCGGGTGGCCCGTCCGTCGCCTGCTCTTCCGCCAAAGCCATTGAATGGGATGAATCGTTCAAATCCATGAACGATCCGTCAGGACGCGCGGTAGGCGTTCACCAGTCAGCCTATAAATAAGGTTCAGAATGCAATCAGGCCCTCCGGGGCCTGATTTTTTTTTGCCTCACTTTTCATCGCTTAAAACCGATTAATAACCAATAATTGTCGAATATTCGGCCTCGCTGTTCGCAACCTAACCAAACGATCGCATTCCGGCTATTTTCGTTGAAAAAGGTGTTGACGCTGCAAGGGTCTATACGCATAATGCGCCCCGCAACGCCGATAAGGTAACGCGAAAAAAAGATGGCTACGTAGCTCAGTTGGTTAGAGCACATCACTCATAATGATGGGGTCACAGGTTCGAATCCCGTCGTAGCCACCATCTTTTTTGCGGGAGTGGCGAAATTGGTAGACGCACCAGATTTAGGTTCTGGCGCCGCAAGGTGTGCGAGTTCAAGTCTCGCCTCCCGCACCATTCCCAGGTAAGCGTTGCACGGATGGGGTATCGCCAAGCGGTAAGGCACCGGTTTTTGATACCGGCATTCCCTGGTTCGAATCCAGGTACCCCAGCCATATTTCTTCGATTTTGCGGTTCTCCGCGGTATTGGGGTATCGCCAAGCGGTAAGGCACCGGTTTTTGATACCGGCATTCCCTGGTTCGAATCCAGGTACCCCAGCCATCGAAGATTGCAGTACTGGCTACGTAGCTCAGTTGGTTAGAGCACATCACTCATAATGATGGGGTCACAGGTTCGAATCCCGTCGTAGCCACCATATTAGTAATCTGTCGAATGTTTCGATAGACTAGAAAAAATTGTTGGGGTATCGCCAAGCGGTAAGGCTCTGGTTTCTGATACCAGCATTCCGAGGTTCGAATCCTCGTACCCCAGCCAATTTAAAAAGTCGTTAAGCAGTCTGTTTAACGCAATTGGGGTGTCGCCAAGCGGTAAGGCACTGGTTTCTGATACCAGCATTCCGGGGTTCGAATCCCTGCACCCCAGCCACTCAAGTAACAAAAAAGCCCGCTCTGCGGGCTTTTTTGTTTTTGTCGTTCAGAATAGTGCGGCCTGATGCCCTCACCCTGGCCCTCTCCCACGGGGAGAGGGAATAAAGATTAAAGTCCTAAGGCGTATTTCAGCGCCTGACGCTTCAAACCACCCGCACGCTCTGCCGCCATCAATCCAATATTACGCAAAATGCGCACCGGCCCCAGGTCGTTGCTGAATCCGGCGTAGAACAGATCCATCCCCGACTGCATGATGAAGTTATCCGCCATGCGCCGCGTCTGGTAGCGCTTCAGCACCTGATGGCTGGCCCAGGTTTCCGCATGGCCGCGCGCGTTGCTCAGCACGTCCAGTAAGGCGTCAACGTCACGGTATCCAAGATTTACGCCCTGCCCGGCCAGCGGGTGAATGGTGTGTGCCGCATCACCCACCAGCGCTAACCCCTCGCGGGCATACTGCAGGGCATGGCGGCGCGTGAGGGGAAATGCCCCAGCCGCAACCGGCGTGACGCGACCCAGGCGGCTCGGGAAATGCAGCATAATCTCACGCTGTAATTGTTCCATCGAAAGCCCCTGCAGCTGGCGAATGCGCGCCGGTTTGTCGTACCACACCAGCGACGCCCAGCTATCAAACAGCGGTAAAAACGCGTGCGGGCCGTTCGGGGTGAAGTGCTGCCAGGTGCTTTCGCCGGGCGCATTTTCAGACTGAACGGTGATCAGCATGCAGGACTGCTGATACTGCCAGGCGTGAACGCCAATTCCGGCCATCTGTCTGACCTGCGAGTTGGCGCCATCGGCTCCCACCACCAGCTTCACGGCCAGCTCGTCATCGTTGTCCAGCGTCAGAATATAGCCACCGTCATGACGATGCAGCGCCTTGAGCGAGGCAGGCACGCGCAGCGTCACCTTTGGATGCGCCTCCAGCGCCTGCCAGAGCGCGAGCTGGAGCACGTTATTCTCTACCATATAGCCCAGGCGCGGCAGCTTCAGCTCGGCGGCATCAAACGCGACGTGGGCATTTTCCCACTCCCAGGTTTCGAGGCGGCTATAGGGATGCGCACGCATCGCCAGCACCGCCTCCCAGACGCCCAGCCCGCGCAGCAGATCGACCGACGCCGCGCTGATGGCAGAAATGCGCACGTCAGGTTTGCTGGCAGGATCGAAGGCCGGCGGAGCAGCCTGTTCAATTACCGTTACCTCGAATCCCTGCTGTGCCAGCCCCAGCGCCAGCGCGCCGCCGACCATACCGCCGCCGACAACGGCAACTTCGGTGTGTTGGAGTGTCATGGTCATTTTTCCTTATTGGAGAATCCCTTAAGTTTACCGGATTTTTGTGGTCTTGAGACGCATAACCTTCACACTGGTCACAACCCCACCAAAGCATTACAATACGCGGCTTGCAATCCTGAGCTGAGCAAGTCGATGACTAAAAAACTCCATATAAAAACCTGGGGCTGTCAGATGAACGAATACGATTCATCCAAGATGGCCGATCTGCTGGATTCAACCCACGGATACCAGCTGACAGAAAACGTGAAAGAAGCGGACGTGCTGCTGCTTAACACCTGTTCGATCCGTGAAAAAGCGCAGGAAAAAGTCTTTCACGTATTAGGCCGCTGGAAGCTTCTCAAGCGTAAAAATCCGGACCTGATCATCGGCGTGGGCGGCTGCGTCGCGTCGCAGGAAGGTAAGCTGATCCGCCAGAGAGCCCCGTATGTGGACATTGTCTTTGGCCCTCAGACACTGCACCGCCTGCCTGAGATGATCAACAAGGTTCGCGGCAGCCGTAGCCCGGTCGTTGACGTCAGCTTCCCGGAGATCGAAAAGTTTGACCGTCTGCCAGAGCCGCGCGCCGATGGCCCGACCGCCTTCGTCTCCATCATGGAAGGCTGCAACAAATACTGTACTTACTGCGTGGTGCCTTACACCCGTGGTGAAGAGGTCAGCCGCCCGGCGGACGATATTCTGTTTGAAATCGCGCAGCTTGCCGCGCAGGGCGTTCGCGAAGTTAACCTGCTGGGCCAGAACGTTAACGCCTGGCGCGGTGAGAACTACGACGGCACCATCGGCAGCTTTGCCGAACTGCTGCGCCTGGTAGCCGCGATTGACGGTATCGACCGTATCCGCTTTACCACCAGCCATCCAATGGAGTTCACCGACGACATCATTGACGTGTACCGCGATACGCCAGAGCTGGTGAGCTTCCTGCACCTGCCGATTCAGTGCGGCTCCGACCGCGTGCTCAACCTTATGGGCCGCCCGCATACGGTGCTGGAGTACAAATCCACCATCCGCAAACTGCTTGCCGCGCGTCCGGATATTCAGATCAGCTCCGACTTTATCGTCGGCTTCCCTGGCGAAACCACCGACGACTTCGAACGCACCATGAAGCTCATCGGCGAGGTAAACTTCGACGTCAGCTACAGCTTCATCTTCTCTGCGCGTCCGGGAACCCCAGCCGCAGATATGGTTGACGATGTGCCGGAAGAAGAAAAAAAGCAGCGTCTGTATATTCTGCAGGAGCGCATCAACCAGCAGGCCAACGCCTGGAGCCGTCGGATGCTCGGAACCGTCCAGCGTATTCTGGTAGAAGGCACCTCGCGCAAGAGCATTATGGAACTGTCCGGTCGTACCGAGAACAACCGCGTGGTGAACTTTGAAGGCACGCCGGACCTGATCGGTAAATTCGTGGACGTCGAAATTGTCGACGTGCTGACCAACTCCCTGCGCGCGAAGCTGGTACGCACCGAGGACGAAATGGGCCTGCGAATTGCTGAATCGCCGGAATCCGTTATTTCTCGCACCCGCAAAGTCAACGATTCTGGCGTGGGCATTTACCAGCCGTAATCCTTCAGGCCTGCCTTTCCGGCAGGCCTTGTATTTCCTCTCATCGTCCCCAATATGCATAGCAATGCTTGCGCCTTTTTTCTCAGGCGTGAATACTTTCGGTATGACAGTTTTATGATGCCAGGCCTACAAAACACTCAAAGAGGAACGGTTTGAATATAGACACGCGTGAAATTAGCCTTGAGCCTGCAGACAACGCTCGCCTGCTGAGCCTGTGCGGGCCGTTTGATGACAACATCAAGCAACTGGAGCGACGTCTGGGTATCGAAATCAATCGTCGCGATAACCATTTCAAACTCACCGGACGCCCTATCTGCGTCAACGCGGCGGCGGATATCCTGCGCAGCCTGTATGTCGATACCGCCCCGATGCGCGGCGAGACCCAAGATATCGAGCCGGAACAAATTCACCTCGCCATTAAAGAAGCGCGCGTGCTTGAGCAGAGCGCGGAAAGCGTGCCGGACTACGGCAAGGCGATCAATATTAAGACCAAGCGTGGCGTGATTAAGCCGCGCACGCCGAACCAGGCGCAGTACATCGCCAACATCCTCGACCACGACATCACCTTCGGCGTGGGCCCGGCGGGTACGGGTAAAACCTATCTGGCGGTTGCCGCTGCGGTGGATGCCCTGGAGCGTCAGGACGTGCGTCGTATTCTGCTGACCCGCCCTGCCGTTGAAGCGGGTGAAAAGCTCGGCTTCCTGCCGGGCGATTTAAGTCAGAAAGTGGACCCGTATCTGCGTCCGCTCTACGACGCGCTGTTCGAAATGCTCGGCTTTGAGAAGGTTGAAAAGCTGATTGAGCGTAACGTGATCGAAGTTGCGCCGCTGGCCTACATGCGCGGGCGCACGCTTAACGACGCGTTTATCATTCTTGATGAGAGCCAGAACACCACCATCGAACAGATGAAGATGTTCCTGACGCGTATCGGCTTTAACTCAAAAGCGGTTATCACCGGCGACGTCACCCAGATCGACCTGCCGCGCAGCACCAAGTCTGGCCTGCGCCACGCTATCGAAGTGCTCGCTGAAGTCGACGAAATTAGCTTTAACTTCTTCCACAGCGAAGACGTGGTGCGCCACCCGGTGGTCGCGCGCATCGTTAACGCCTATGAAGCCTGGGAAGAGGCAGATCAAAAACGTAAGGCCGAACTGGCCGCGGAACGCAAGCGCGACGCGCAGGAGCAAGAGAATAAATGAGTCAGGCGATCCTCGATTTACAGCTGGCCTGTGAAGATAATTCCGGTCTGCCAGAAGAGGCACAGTTTCAGAAATGGCTGGATGCGGTTATCCCCCAGTTTCAGGAAGAATCAGAAGTCACGATTCGCCTGGTGGATGAAGCAGAAAGCCACGAGCTTAACCTGACCTACCGCGGGAAAGATAAGCCGACCAACGTGCTCTCTTTCCCGTTCGAAGCGCCGCCCGGGATTGAGATGCCGCTGCTGGGGGATCTGATCATCTGCCGTCAGGTGGTTGAACAGGAAGCGAAAGAGCAGCAGAAGCCGCTTGAGGCCCACTGGGCGCATATGGTGGTGCACGGCAGCCTGCACCTGCTGGGCTACGATCACATTGAAGATGACGAAGCGGAAGAGATGGAGTCCCTCGAGACAGAGATAATGCTTGCTCTGGGCTATGAGGATCCGTACATTGCCGAGAAAGAATAGTCAGTCTATTGACCGACTACCGTGCCGCCGCGTAAGGACATCACGCGGCGGCAAACGTTGAACTCACAAGAGAACCCTTAACAAACGCCATGAGCGACGACAATTCACACAGTAGCGACACGACAAACGGTAAAAAGGGATTTTTCTCCCTCATTCTGAACCAGCTTTTCCACGGCGAACCGAAAAACCGTGATGAACTGCTGGAGCTGATTCGTGATTCCGGGCAGAACGACCTTATCGACGAAGATACGCGCGAAATGCTCGAAGGGGTGATGGACATCGCCGACCAGCGCGTCCGCGATATTATGATCCCCCGCTCGCAGATGATTACCCTGAAACGTAACCAGACGCTGGACGAGTGCCTCGATGTGATCATCGAATCCGCCCACTCGCGTTTCCCGGTCATCAGCGAAGACAAAGATCACATCGAAGGGATTTTGATGGCCAAAGATCTGCTGCCGTTTATGCGCAGCGATGCCGAAGCCTTCAGCATGGAAAAAGTGTTACGCCAGGCGGTGGTTGTGCCGGAAAGCAAGCGTGTGGATCGGATGCTGAAAGAGTTTCGCTCTCAGCGCTACCACATGGCGATTGTTATTGATGAATTTGGCGGCGTGTCCGGTCTGGTCACGATCGAGGATATCCTTGAGCTGATCGTCGGCGAAATCGAAGACGAGTATGACGAAGAAGAAGATATCGACTTCCGTCAGCTCAGCCGCCACACCTGGACCGTGCGCGCGCTGGCCTCCATTGAGGACTTCAACGACGCTTTCGGCACCCACTTCAGCGATGAAGAGGTTGATACCATCGGCGGGCTGGTGATGCAGGCCTTTGGTCATCTTCCGGCGCGCGGTGAGACCGTTGACATCGACGGTTACCAATTCAAAGTCGCCATGGCCGACAGCCGACGTATTATTCAGGTTCACGTCAGAACACCGGACGACTCACCGGTGCCAAAACTGGAAGATTAATGTAAATGGCATTTGCCCCATTACTTGAACGCCAGCGCGTCCGTTTGCTGCTGGCGCTGTTGCTCGGAGCCAGCGGTACGCTGGCTTTTTCTCCTTATGACATCTGGCCCGCGGCCATTCTCTCCCTGATGGGGCTGCAGGGCCTGACCCTGAATCGTCGTCCGGTACAGGCTGCCGCCATCGGCTACTTCTGGGGGCTGGGGCTGTTTGGCTCAGGCATCAACTGGGTCTACGTCAGCATCGCGCAGTTTGGCGGCATGCCGGGGCCGGTTAACGTCTTCCTCGTTGTGCTGCTCGCGGCGTATCTCTCGCTCTATACCGGCCTGTTCGCCGGCATTCTCTCCCGCCTGTGGCCTAAAACCACCTGGCTGCGCGTGGCCATTGCCGCGCCGGTTGTCTGGCAAATTACCGAGTTCCTGCGCGGCTGGGTACTCACCGGCTTCCCGTGGCTGCAGTTCGGCTACAGCCAGATTGACGGCCCGCTGAAAGGGCTGGCACCGGTGATGGGCGTTGAAGCGATTAACTTCCTGCTGATGGTCGTGAGCGGCCTGCTGGTACTGGCGCTGGTGACGCGCTGCTGGAAGCCGCTGGCCGTGGCGCTGGTGCTGTTCGCCCTGCCCTTCCCGCTGCGCTATATCCAGTGGTATACCCTCGTTCCGGAACGCGCCATGCAGGTATCCATGGTGCAGGGCGATATCCCGCAGTCTATGAAGTGGGACGAAAAAGAGCTGTTGAATACGCTGAAGATCTACGCCAACGCCACCGAAAAGGTGATGGGTAAATCGCAGCTGATTATCTGGCCGGAGTCCGCTATTCCCGATCTGGAAATTAACCAGCAGCCGTTCCTCAACATGATGAACGACCTGCTGCTGGCGCGCGGCAGCACGCTGATCACCGGGATTGTTGACGCACGCCTGAATCAGCAGAACCGCTACGATACCTACAACACCATCATTACGCTCGGCAAGGATAGCGAATACAGCTACGGCTCCACCGACCGTTACAACAAGAACCACCTGGTGCCGTTCGGTGAATTCGTGCCGCTGGAGTCAATTCTTCGCCCGCTGGCACCGTTCTTTGACCTGCCGATGTCCTCATTCAGCCGCGGTCCGTACGTTCAGCCTCAGCTGCACGCCCACAACCTCGCCCTGACGGCGGCTATTTGCTACGAGATCATCCTCGGCGAGCAGGTGCGCGATAACTTCCGTCCGGATACCGACTTCCTGCTGACCATCTCTAATGATGCATGGTTTGGTAAGTCTATTGGCCCGTGGCAGCACTTCCAGATGGCGCGCATGCGTTCCCTGGAGCTGGCGCGTCCGCTGCTGCGCAGCACCAACAACGGCATCACCGCCGTGATTGGTCCGCAGGGTGAAATTCAGGCGATGATCCCGCAGTTTACCCGTGAGGTACTGACCACGAAAGTCACGCCAACCACGGGGCTGACGCCGTACGCCCGCACCGGGAACTGGCCGCTGTGGATTTTGACCGCACTGTTCGGCTTTGGCGCCGTGCTGATGAGCCTGCGTCAGCGTCGTAAATAACCTCACCTTCTGTTGCCGGGTCGCGCTGACGCTTACCCGGCCTACTTTCCCCTTGCTGTAGGTCGGGTAAGGCGTAGCCGCCACCCGACAATCCCTCCCAATTTTTAAATCTGGCACGCCTATTGCTTTGTTTATTCACGAAAACGCAGTTACGGCTTAACGTGCAACCTTGTCGCACCAGCGTAGTTCGTCGGTAGCACCGAAACGGTGCAACGAGAGATTATTGCCTCTGAATGGTGCGGCGCGCTTCGCAAAAATAAACAATAACGCAGCAAAATCTTTACATTAAGCCAGACTAAATGTTAACAAGCTTGCATAACACTGCACTCGCATCGCGCGAGATATAACAACATCACAATGGGTATCAATGCGTCACTGGCGCTGATAAGAAAGGAGTTGGGTATGCAATTACGTAAACTGGCCACAGCAATGCTGGTGATGGGGATGTCTGCAGGCGTCGTTCACGCTGAAGACGCTCCGGCAGCAGGAAGCACTCTCGACAAGATTGCCAAAAACGGCGTGATCGTGGTCGGCCACCGTGAATCTTCTGTCCCGTTCTCTTACTACGACAACACGCAAAAAGTCGTGGGCTATTCACAGGACTACTCCAACGCCATCGTTGAAGCTGTGAAGAAAAAGCTGAACAAACCTGACCTGCAGGTGAAGCTGATTCCAATCACCTCGCAGAACCGTATTCCCCTGCTGCAGAATGGCACTTTCGATTTTGAATGCGGTTCTACCACCAACAACCTCGAGCGTCAGAAACAGGCCGCCTTCTCCGACACGATCTTCGTGGTAGGGACGCGTCTGCTGACCAAGAAAGGCGGCGAGATTAAAGATTTTGCTGACCTGAAGGGTAAAGCCGTCGTTGTGACGTCGGGTACCACGTCTGAAGTGCTGCTGCATAAGCTAAACGACGAGAAGAAAATGGATATGCGCATCATCAGCGCGAAAGACCATGGCGACTCCTTCCGTACTCTGGAAAGCGGCCGTGCCGTCGCGTTTATGATGGATGATGCCCTGCTGGCAGGTGAACGTGCAAAAGCGAAGAAACCTGACAACTGGGAAATCGTCGGCACCGCGCAGTCTAAAGAGGCCTACGGCTGTATGCTGCGTAAAGATGACGCTGACTTCAAAAAGCTGATTGATGACACCATCGCGCAGGCGCAGACCTCCGGCGAAGCGGAAAAATGGTTCGACAAGTGGTTCAAGAACCCGATTCCACCCAAAAATCTCAACATGAACTTCGAACTGTCTGACGACATGAAAGCGCTGTTCAAATCACCAAACGATAAAGCTCTTAACTAATTAGAACGACAGGGGCGGGATCTCCTGCCCTCTCGATTGTCGGGAAGCATGGACAGACTATACGTTGAGTGGATCGTTCCCCACTCGGCGCGAAAAATGAGCTTCTCACCAATCTTCGAGGGTAGCGCTGCTACCCTTTTTTTTCTGGAGTTTATTATGTCAATTGACTGGAACTGGGGCATCTTTCTGCAACAAGCCCCGTTCGGCAACACCACCTATCTTGGCTGGCTGTGGAGCGGCTTTCAGGTTACCGTCGCGCTATCGATAACGGCGTGGATCATCGCGTTTCTTGTCGGATCGCTGTTCGGTATTCTGCGCACCGTCCCTAACCGCTTTCTTTCAACGCTCGGCACGCTTTATGTGGAACTGTTCCGTAACGTTCCGCTGATCGTGCAGTTCTTTACCTGGTATCTGGTCATTCCGGAACTGCTGCCGGAAAATATCGGCATGTGGTTCAAGGCGGAGCTTGACCCTAACGTCCAGTTCTTCGTCTCCTCCATGCTGTGTCTGGGGCTGTTCACCGCCGCGCGCGTCTGCGAGCAGGTGCGTGCCGCCATTCAGTCACTGCCGCGGGGGCAAAAGAATGCTGCGCTGGCGATGGGGCTGACGCTGCCGCAGGCCTACCGCTACGTGCTGCTGCCAAACGCGTATCGCGTTATCGTGCCGCCGATGACCTCAGAGATGATGAACCTGGTGAAAAACTCGGCCATCGCCTCGACGATTGGCCTGGTGGATATGGCCGCACAGGCGGGCAAGCTGCTGGATTATTCCGCCCATGCGTGGGAATCCTTCACGGCGATCACGCTCGCGTATGTTCTGATTAACGCTTTCATCATGTTGGTGATGAACCTGGTTGAACGCAAAATTCGCCTGCCGGGCAATCTGGGGGGCAAATAATGTACGAGTTTGACTGGAGTTCTATCGTTCCATCCCTGCCTTACCTGCTGGATGGCCTGGCGATCACCTTAAAGATCACCGTAATTGCCATCATCATCGGTATCGTCTGGGGCACCCTGCTGGCGGTCATGCGCCTGTCGAGCTTTAAGCCGCTCGCCTGGTTCGCCACCGCCTATGTCAACGTCTTCCGCTCCATCCCGCTGGTGATGGTGCTGCTGTGGTTTTACCTGATAGTGCCCGGTTTCCTGCAGAACGTGCTGGGGCTGTCGCCGAAAACCGATATCCGCCTGATCTCCGCCATGGTGGCGTTCTCGATGTTCGAGGCCGCGTACTATTCCGAGATTATCCGTGCGGGTATTCAGAGCATCTCACGCGGGCAGTCCAGCGCTGCGCTGGCGCTGGGGATGACCCACTGGCAATCCATGCAGCTTATTATTCTGCCGCAGGCGTTTCGCGCCATGGTTCCGCTCCTGCTGACCCAGGGCATCGTGCTGTTCCAGGATACTTCGCTGGTTTATGTCCTGAGCCTGGCAGACTTCTTCCGTACCGCGTCCACCATTGGCGAGCGTGATGGTACGCAGGTTGAGATGGTGCTCTTCGCGGGTGGAGTCTATTTTGTGATTAGTTTAAGCGCATCGCTGTTGGTCAGCTGGCTGAAGAAAAGGACTGTGTAATGATTTCCCTGAAAAATGTTTCTAAATGGTATGGGCACTTTCAGGTGCTGACCGACTGCTCCACCGAAGTGAAAAAAGGCGACGTGGTGGTGGTGTGTGGGCCCTCCGGCTCCGGTAAGTCGACGCTGATCAAAACCGTGAACGGCCTCGAGCCGGTGCAGCAGGGTGAGATCGTCGTCAACGGCACCAAAGTGAACGACAAGAAAACCAACCTGGCCCAGCTTCGCTCCCACGTCGGCATGGTGTTCCAGCATTTTGAGCTGTTCCCCCACCTCTCTATTATCGAGAACCTGACGCTGGCGCAGGTGAAAGTGCTTAAGCGCGATAAAAAAGCGGCGCGCGAGAAAGGCTTAAAGTTACTGGAACGCGTGGGGCTTTCGGCACATGCCAATAAGTTCCCGGCACAACTTTCCGGCGGACAGCAGCAGCGCGTGGCGATCGCCCGCGCGCTGTGTATGGATCCGGTGGCGATGCTATTTGATGAGCCAACGTCGGCACTCGATCCAGAGATGATCAACGAAGTGCTGGACGTGATGGTCGAGCTGGCGCACGAAGGGATGACCATGATGGTCGTAACCCACGAAATGGGCTTCGCCCGTAAAGTGGCCAACCGCGTCATCTTCATGGACGAAGGGAAAATTGTGGAAGACTCTCCGAAAGAAGAGTTCTTCGCCAACCCGAAATCCGACCGCGCCAAAGACTTCCTCGCCAAAATTCTGCATTAATCTTCCCGGTGCGCAATCTGCGGATTGCGCACTGCTTCACGCTTTCACACTCTGCTTCTCGTCGGCGTCACACTGCAGCGTTAACCTTGTCACAAAATAACGCTACGTATGGAGAACGCTATGGCACAGCCTATTATTCTCGATTGCGATCCGGGTCATGATGACGCGATCGCCCTCGTCCTCGCTCTTGCCTCCCCTGAACTCGACGTGAAAGCCGTCACCTCGTCCGCCGGAAACCAGACCCCTGAAAAAACCCTGCGCAACGTGCTGCGCATGCTCACGCTGCTCAAACGCACCGATATTCCTGTCGCCGGCGGGGCCGTGAAGCCGCTGATGCGCGAGCTGATCATTGCGGACAACGTCCACGGGGAAAGCGGGCTGGACGGTCCGGCACTGCCGGAGCCAGGCTTTGCGCCGCAACGCTGCACCGCCGTAGAGCTGATGGCAAAGGTGCTGCGTGAAAGCGCTGTACCCGTGACGCTGGTGGCGACAGGCCCGCAGACCAACGTTGCGCTGCTGCTTAACAGCCATCCGGAACTGCACGATAAAATCGCCCGTATCGTCATAATGGGCGGCTCAATGGGGCTGGGTAACTGGACCCCTGCGGCGGAGTTCAACATCTTTGTCGACCCGGAAGCGGCGGAGATCGTCTTTCAGTCAGGATTACCGATTGTGATGGCGGGACTGGATGTTACCCACCGCGCGCAGATTATGGCAGACGATATTGCGCGTTTCCGCGCCGTGGGTAACCCGGTTGCGACAACCGTGGCCGAACTGCTCGACTTCTTTATGGAGTATCACAAAGCCGAGAAGTGGGGCTTCCGCGGCGCGCCGCTGCACGATCCGTGCACCGTTGCCTGGCTGTTAAAACCGGAAATGTTCACCACGGTCGACCGCTGGCTTGGCGTGGAGACGCAGGGGAAATATACGCAGGGCATGACCGTGGTGGATTATTACTCGCTGACGGGGAATAAACCGAATACCACGGTGATGATGGACATCAATCGGGAAGCGTTTGTGGATTTGCTGGCGGAAAGGCTGGCTTATTATTCTGCGGCCTGATGCCCTCACCCCGGCCCTCTCCCACAGGGAGAGGGTGCAACCCACGCGTTACCTAGGGCTCAAACGGCCGGCGCTGGAACTGATCGTGCCCGCACTTCGGACACAGCGGCAGCACGTCCGGCGTGTAAACCGCAATGTGGTGATGGCACTTCTCGCACACCAGATTCCCCAGCCCAACCACCTCACCGCTGTGGTAGACCCCGTGGTGGTTCAAATCCTGGAACACCTCGCGCCACTCCAGCTGGGTTTTATCGGTGATATCCGCCAGCTCCTGCCACAGGCTCTCTTTGATGACCCGCATAAAGACGCTGTCGGCGACTTCATCCTGGCTCTCTTCGTAGCTGCGGGCAAACTCCTCCAGGTCGCGGCGTACCGCGCGCGTCACCTCTTCAATTTCGGTTCGCGTTAACTCACCCGTTTGCGCCACCCGCACGCGCGCCTGTTCAACCAGCGCATCGATATCGCGCTCGCCGTTACGCAGCCGTTCCGTCAGTGTCGCCACCAGTTCGCGGTAAAATTGAGCAACCTTGTTCATCATTTTGCCTCCCGGGTAAGTAACTATTTCTAATAATAGACCTTATTTCGCCGCCGCTTTGTCAGGTGAAGCACAGACCCGGTAAATTCCTGCAAAGTGCATTTGTGCGAAAGGCTGTTTTGACGCGGGCGTTTGGGCTATGCTATGCGGATCTGAATTACCACATCCATTGGCTACATTTGTAGCTGTATTGAAAACAGGACCACTGGCTGCCATGCAAGAGCAATACCGCCCGGAAGAGATAGAATCAAAAGTCCAGCAACACTGGGACGAGAAGCGCACCTTTGAAGTAACCGAAGACGAGAGCAAAGAGAAGTATTACTGCCTGTCGATGCTTCCCTATCCTTCTGGTCGACTACACATGGGCCACGTGCGTAACTACACCATCGGTGATGTGATTGCACGCTACCAGCGTATGCTGGGCAAAAACGTGCTGCAGCCAATCGGCTGGGATGCTTTCGGTCTGCCTGCGGAAGGCGCGGCGGTAAAAAACAATACCGCCCCGGCGCCGTGGACGTACGACAACATCGCGTACATGAAAAACCAGCTCAAAATGCTGGGCTTTGGCTATGACTGGAGCCGCGAGCTGGCAACCTGCACCCCGGAATACTACCGCTGGGAACAAAAATTCTTCACCGAGCTGTATAAAAAAGGCCTGGTGTACAAGAAGACCTCTGCCGTTAACTGGTGCCCGAACGACCAGACCGTGCTGGCGAACGAACAGGTTATCGACGGCTGCTGCTGGCGCTGCGACACCAAAGTTGAGCGTAAAGAGATCCCTCAGTGGTTTATCAAAATCACCGCCTACGCTGACGAACTGCTGCGCGATCTGGATAACCTGGATCACTGGCCTGACACCGTTAAGACCATGCAGCGCAACTGGATCGGACGTTCTGAAGGCGTAGAAATTACCTTCAACGTTGAGCACTACGACCAAACTCTGACCGTCTACACCACCCGTCCGGACACCTTCATGGGTGCGACCTACCTGGCCGTGGCCGCAGGTCACCCGCTGGCGCAGAAAGCAGCCGAAAACAATCCGGAGCTGGCGACCTTCATCGACGAATGCCGCAATACCAAAGTGGCCGAAGCCGACATGGCGACGATGGAGAAAAAAGGCGTGGATACCGGCTTTAAAGCGATCCACCCACTGACCGGCGAAGCCATCCCTGTCTGGGCGGCGAACTTCGTGCTGATGGAGTACGGTACGGGCGCGGTCATGGCCGTACCGGGCCACGATCAGCGCGACTATGAATTTGCGTCCAAATACGGCCTGAACATCAAGCCGGTGATCCTGAACGCCGACGGTTCTGAACCCGACCTGTCTGAGCAAGCGCTGACTGAAAAAGGCACCCTGTTCAACTCCGGTGAGTTCAGCGGCCTGAGCTTTGAAGAGGGCTTCAACGCCATTGCCGACAAGCTGGCCTCTCTGGGCGTCGGCGAGCGTAAGGTTAACTTCCGTCTGCGCGACTGGGGGGTTTCCCGCCAGCGTTACTGGGGTGCGCCAATCCCGATGGTGACTCTGGAAGACGGCACCGTGATGCCAACGCCAGAAGATCAGCTGCCGGTGATCCTGCCGGAAGACGTAGTCATGGACGGCATTACCAGCCCGATAAAAGCCGATCCTGAGTGGGCGAAGACCACCGTCAACGGCCAGCCTGCGCTGCGCGAAACTGACACCTTCGACACCTTTATGGAGTCCTCCTGGTACTACGCGCGCTATACCTGCCCGCAGTATCAGGAAGGCATGCTGGATTCCGATGCGGCAAACTACTGGCTGCCGGTAGACATCTACATTGGCGGTATCGAACACGCCATCATGCACCTGCTCTACTTCCGCTTCTTCCACAAGCTGATGCGTGATGCAGGCATGGTGAACTCTGACGAGCCGGCTAAGCAGCTGCTGTGTCAGGGAATGGTACTGGCGGATGCCTTCTATTACGTCGGCGAGAACGGCGAGCGTAACTGGGTTTCTCCGGTTGATGCGATTGTCGAGCGCGACGAGAAAGGCCGTATCGTTAAGGCGAAAGACGCTAAAGGTCATGAACTGGTTTACACCGGCATGAGCAAGATGTCCAAGTCCAAAAACAACGGCATCGACCCGCAGGTCATGGTTGAACGCTACGGCGCAGACACCGTACGTCTGTTCATGATGTTTGCTTCTCCGGCTGACATGACCCTTGAGTGGCAGGAATCCGGCGTGGAAGGCGCGAACCGCTTCCTGAAGCGCGTCTGGAAACTGGTTTATGAGCACACCTCTCAGGGCGAAGCTCCGGCCCTCAACGTGGCTGCACTGACTGAAGATCAGCAGGCCCTGCGTCGTGATGTTCATAAAACGATTGCAAAAGTCACCGATGATATTGGTCGTCGTCAGACCTTCAATACCGCAATTGCGGCTATTATGGAACTGATGAACAAGCTGGCGAAAGCACCGCAGGAAGGCGAGCAGGATCGTGCCTTAATGCGTGAAGCGCTGCTGGCCGTCGTTCGCATGCTGAACCCGTTCACTCCGCACGTTAGCTTTACCCTGTGGCAGGAGCTGAAAGGCGAAGGCAATATCGACAACGCGCCGTGGCCGGTCGCAGACGAAGCGGCAATGGTGGAAAACACCACGCTGGTCGTGGTACAGGTTAACGGCAAGGTGCGCGGTAAAATTACCGTGGCCGTAGATGCAAGCGAAGAGCAGGTTCGCGAACGCGCAGGCCAGGAACCGCTGGTTGCGAAATATCTTGAGGGCGTTACCCTACGTAAAGCGATCTACGTACCGGGTAAATTGCTGAATCTGGTCGTTGGCTAAGCGCGGGAGGAAACGTGCGACAACTGGCAACAATACTCTTATCTCTGGCGGTGCTTGTCACCGCTGGCTGCGGCTGGCACCTGCGCAACACCACGGCAGTGCCTGCCCAGATGAAAACGATGATTTTCGACTCATCGGATCCGAATGGCCCGCTCAGCCGTGCCATTCGTAATCAGCTGCGCCTGAACGGCGTTGAGCTTGTCGAGAAAGATACGCTGCGCCAGGATGTACCGTCTCTCCGTGTTCTGGGTATGACCCTGAGCAAAGATACGGCTTCTATCTTCCAGGACGGGCGTACCGCTGAGTACCAGATGGTCATGTCGGTTAACGCGGCAGTGCTAATCCCGGGTAAAGACATCTACCCAATCAGCACCAAAGTGTACCGTTCGTTCTTTGATAACCCGCAAACGGCTCTGGCGAAAGATGCCGAGCAGCAGATTATCATCAACGAAATGTACGACAAGGCTGCGGAACAGCTGATCCGCAAACTGCCGAGTATTGCCGCATCAACGAAGCAGGGCTCTGACATCATCGAAAAACCGGATGCCGATGCGTCTCCTGTTTCTACCTCCATGGGTAACTGATGATCAGGCTGTATCCTGAACAACTCCGCGCGCAGCTCAATGAAGGGCTGCGCGCGGCGTATCTGCTTCTCGGAAACGATCCGCTTTTACTTCAGGAAAGCCTTGATGCCGTTCGCCATGTGGCGGCGACTCAGGGCTTCGATGAACATCATACGTTCCAGTTGGATAACAGTACCGACTGGAATGCCCTCTTTTCGCTCTGCCAGGCGATGAGCCTGTTTGCGTCGCGCCAGACGATCCAGATCCTGCTTCCGGAAAATGGTCCTAACGCGGCTATCAATGAACAGCTTGCTACGCTGGTTAGCCTGTTGCACAGCGATCTGCTGCTGATTGTACGCGGCAACAAGCTCACCAAAGCGCAGGAAAACGCAGCATGGGTTACCCAGCTGGCGACTCACGCAGTGCTGGTTACCTGCCAGACGCCTGAACAGGCACACCTGCCAAAATGGGTCGCCGCGCGCGCAAAACAGCATAACCTGCAGCTGGATGACGCAGCGAATCAACTGCTTTGCTACTGCTATGAAGGCAACCTGCTGGCGCTGGCACAGGCGCTGGACAGGCTCTCCCTGCTGTGGCCTGACGGTAAACTGACCTTGCCGCGCGTGGAGCAGGCCGTAAATGATGCTGCGCACTTTACCCCTTTCCACTGGGTGGATGCCTTGCTGTCGGCTAAGAGCAAACGTGCCCTGCATATTTTGCAGCAGCTGCGGCTGGAAGGCAGTGAACCCGTCATTTTGCTGCGCACGCTGCAGCGCGAACTGCTGCTGCTGATCAATCTCAAACGTCAGTCGGCCACTACGCCGTTAAGATCGCTGTTTGATAAACACCGCGTATGGCAAAACCGCCGGGCGATGACCACTGAGGCAATCAACCGCCTGAGCCACGAGCAGCTTCGTCAGGCAATTCAATTGCTGATGCGCGCTGAGCTTACGTTAAAACAAGATTACGGCCAGTCAATCTGGGCGGAGCTGGAGAGCCTTTCACTTCTGCTCTGCCACAAGGCGCTGGCTGACGTATTTATCGATGGATAGTATGCATTCACTACAGGCGTTGTACGGCGGGACTTTCGATCCGGTCCACTACGGGCATCTTAAGCCCGTCGAAATACTGGCAAATTTAATTGGCCTGAAGCGCGTAACCATCATGCCTAATAATGTCCCGCCCCATCGCCCTCAGCCTGAAGCAACCAGCGAGCAGCGTAAAGAGATGCTCGCGCTGGCAATAGCGGATAAACCGCTCTTTAGCCTGGACGAGCGGGAACTGCGCCGCGATACCCCTTCGTGGACATCGCAAACATTGCAGGAGTGGCGGGCAGAGCAAGGGCCACACAGGCCGCTGGCCTTCATCATTGGCCAGGATTCGCTGCTTAACTTCCCCAGCTGGCACCAGTATGAAACCATTCTGGATAACAGCCACCTTCTCGTCTGCCGCCGCCCGGGCTATCCGTTAACCATGCGGGAAGAGCAGTATCAGGACTGGCTTGAGGCCCATCTGACCGACAATGTAGAAGATCTGCATACCCTGCCCGCCGGCAAGATTTATCTGGCGGAGACGCCGTGGTTTGATATTTCTGCGACCATTATTCGTGAGCGGCTGCAGAATGGGCTGGCCTGCGACGATCTGCTGCCATCCTCAGTGCTGGCGTATATTCACGAGCATGGGCTGTATCAGAAAAGCGCAGACGCATAGCCGGGCAGCACGAAATAGCGCCTTATTGATTATCCTGCCTTGACAGAGTAAGCCATACTGTTATCCTCCGCTGCCAGACTTTCCCGCCGTTCATTGCTTTACAGAAATTGTTTTACAAAAATGGCGATGCAATCTCAGGCGGAGGGTGGGATGATACCCGCCTTCAAAAGCCCGGCCGGCGACATTTGTCCCGACACTGGCGTCAGTTCAGGTATACTGTCTGGCCACAAATTCATAGTTGCACCATCTTATTCACCCCAGGGGGAAAACTTGCAGGGTAAAGCACTCCAGGATTTTGTTATCGACAAAATTGATGACCTGAAAGGTCAGGACATCATCGCTATCGACGTAAAGGGTAAATCCAGCATCACCGATTGCATGATTATTTGCACCGGGACATCCACTCGCCATGTAGTTTCTATCGCTAACCACGTGGTTCAGGAATCACGCGCTGCAGGGCTTTATCCGCTTGGCATGGAAGGCGAAGCCACGGCTGACTGGGTGGTAGTCGATCTCGGCGATGTGATTGTCCACGTCCTGCAGGAAGAGAGCCGTCGCCTGTATGAGCTGGAAAAACTCTGGGGTTAATGCGTGAAGTTGCAGCTGGTCGCCGTCGGCACAAAAATGCCGGACTGGGTACAAACCGGTTTTACCGAGTATCTGCGCCGTTTCCCGAAGGATATGCCGTTCGAACTGGTGGAGATCCCAGCAGGCAAGCGCGGCAAGAACGCGGATATTAAACGTATTCTCGATAAAGAGGGAGAGCTGATGCTGGCTGCCGCAGGCAAAAACCGCATCGTGACCCTCGATATTCCAGGAAAACCCTGGGATACGCCGCAGCTGGCGCACGAACTGGAGCGCTGGAAGCAGGATGGCCGTGACGTCAGTCTGTTGATTGGCGGGCCAGAGGGGCTATCCCCCGCCTGTAAAGCGGCAGCAGAACAAAGTTGGTCCCTCTCCGCGCTGACGCTTCCCCACCCGCTCGTTCGGGTTCTGGTGGCAGAAAGCCTCTATCGCGCGTGGAGCATTACTACCAACCACCCATATCACCGCGAGTAGTGAATGACCAGGGTAGATTAAGCAGCGGATGAAACTACAGAATTCTTTTCGCGACTATACGGCTGAGTCCGCGCTGTTTGTGCGCCGGGCGCTGGTCGCCTTTACGGGGATTTTGCTGCTGACCGGCGTGCTGATCGCCAACCTTTATAATCTGCAAATTGTCAGATTTACCGATTACCAGACGCGCTCGAACGAAAACCGTATCAAGCTGGTGCCTATCGCGCCCAGCCGCGGCATTATTTATGACCGCAACGGCACGCCGCTGGCGTTAAACCGCACCATCTACCAGATCGAGATGATGCCGGAGAAGGTCGACAGCGTGCAGGATACGCTGGAAGCGCTGAAGGGCGTTGTCGATCTCACCGACGACGATATCGCCGCCTTCAAGAAAGAACGCGCTCGTTCGCACCGCTTTACCTCTATTCCCGTTAAAACAAACCTGACCGAAGTGCAGGTGGCCCGCTTTGCCGTAAACCAGTACCGTTTCCCGGGCGTGGAAGTAAAGGGCTACAAGCGCCGCTTCTATCCTTACGGCTCTGCGCTGACGCACGTGATTGGCTACGTTTCCAAAATTAACGATAAAGACGTTGACCGCCTCGATAAGGACGGCAAGCTGGCGAACTACGCCGCGACGCACGATATCGGCAAGCTGGGCATTGAGCGCTATTACGAAGATGTCCTGCACGGACAAACCGGCTACGAAGAGGTTGAAGTCAACAACCGTGGCCGCGTGATCCGCCAGCTGAAAGAGGTTCCACCTCAGGCGGGACATGACGTCTATCTGACGCTCGATCTTAAGCTCCAGCAGTATATTGAAACCCTGCTGGCCGGCAGCCGCGCTGCCGTTGTGGTCACCGATCCGCGTACGGGCGGCATTCTGGCGATGGTATCCATGCCAAGTTACGACCCTAACCTCTTTGTCGACGGCATCTCCAGCAAGGACTATTCCGGCCTGCTTAACGATCCCAATACGCCGCTGGTAAACCGCGCAACCCAGGGCGTTTATCCTCCTGCATCGACGGTCAAACCTTATGTCGCCGTGTCTGCGTTAAGCGCAGGGGTGATCAACCGCAATACCAGCCTGTTTGACCCGGGCTGGTGGCAGCTGCCGGGCTCAGAAAAGCGTTATCGCGACTGGAAAAAATGGGGCCATGGCCATCTGAACGTGACCAAATCGCTGGAAGAGTCCGCGGATACCTTCTTCTATCAGGTCGCCTATGACATGGGGATTGACCGCCTGTCCGAGTGGATGAGTAAATTTGGCTACGGGCATTACACCGGGGTCGATCTCTCAGAAGAACGCTCAGGCAATATGCCCACCCGCGAATGGAAGCTCAAGCGCTTTAAAAAGCCGTGGTATCAGGGTGATACCATTCCGGTAGGTATCGGCCAGGGCTACTGGACCGCCACCCCGCTGCAGATGAACAAAGCCATGATGATCCTCATCAACGATGGCGTGGTAAAAGTGCCGCACCTGCTGCAGAGTACGGTTGAAGACGGTAAAAAAGTGCCGTGGATGCAGCCGCACGAAGCCCCGGTGGGCGATATTCATTCCGGCTTCTGGGAAATCGCTAAAGACGGGATGTACGGCGTAGCAAACCGCCCTAACGGGACGGCGCATAAATACTTTGCCGGTGCCCCTTACAAAGTGGCCGCCAAATCAGGTACCGCGCAGGTCTTCGGCCTGAAGGCAAACGAAACCTATAACGCACACAAAATTGCGGAACGTCTGCGTGACCACAAGCTCATGACGGCGTTTGCCCCTTATGATAACCCGCAGGTTGCGGTGGCGATGATCCTGGAAAACGGCGGTGCAGGTCCGGCTGTGGGTACCATCATGCGTCAAATCCTCGACCATATTATGCTGGGCGACAACAACACCGACCTGCCGGCAGAAAACCCGGCAGCCGCTGCGGCGGAGGACCAATAATCATGACGGATAATCCGAATAAAAAATCGCTGTGGGACAAAATCCACATCGACCCAGCCATGCTGCTGATCCTGCTGGCTTTGCTGGTCTACAGCGCTCTGGTTATCTGGAGCGCCAGCGGCCAGGACATCGGCATGATGGAGCGCAAGATTGGCCAGATTGCGATGGGCCTGGTCATTATGGTGGTCATGGCGCAAATCCCGCCGCGCGTCTACGAAGGCTGGGCGCCTTACCTCTACATATTTTGTATCGTGCTGCTGGTTGCGGTAGATGCCTTTGGTGCCATTTCCAAAGGTGCGCAGCGCTGGCTTGACCTGGGTATTGTCCGCTTCCAGCCGTCGGAAATTGCTAAAATTGCCGTGCCGCTGATGGTGGCGCGTTTTATCAACCGCGACGTCTGCCCGCCTTCGCTTAAAAATACCGCGATCGCGCTGGTGCTGATTTTCCTGCCAACCCTGCTGGTTGCGGCGCAGCCTGACCTTGGCACCTCGATTCTGATCGCGCTCTCCGGCCTGTTTGTGTTGTTCCTGTCGGGGCTGAGCTGGCGTCTGATTGGCATCGCCGTAGTGCTGGTTGCGGCCTTTATTCCCATCCTGTGGTTCTTCCTGATGCATGATTATCAGCGCCAGCGCGTGATGATGCTGCTCGATCCGGAAACCGATCCGCTGGGTGCGGGCTATCATATTATTCAGTCAAAAATTGCCATTGGCTCCGGCGGCCTGCGCGGTAAAGGCTGGCTACACGGCACGCAGTCTCAGCTGGAGTTCCTGCCAGAGCGCCATACGGACTTCATCTTTGCAGTGCTGGCGGAGGAACTGGGGCTGGTTGGCATCCTGATCCTGCTGGCGCTTTACGTGCTGCTGATCATGCGAGGGCTATGGATTGCCGCACGCGCGCAAACCACCTTTGGTCGCGTCATGGCCGGTGGATTGATGTTGATTTTATTCGTTTATGTCTTCGTAAATATTGGTATGGTGAGTGGTATTCTGCCGGTTGTAGGCGTACCGCTGCCGCTAGTGAGCTACGGAGGCTCGGCACTGATCGTGTTGATGGCCGGGTTTGGTATCGTGATGTCGATCCACACCCACAGAAAAATGTTGTCAAAAAGCGTATAAAAATAAGGGGATCGCAATGCGTAAGCAGTGGCTGGGGATCTGCATTGCAGCGAGTTTACTTGCTGCATGTACAAGTGATGATGGTCAGCAGCAGGCGACCGTTGCGCCGCCGCAGCCTGCGGTCTGTAATGGCCCAATCGTTGAGATTAGCGGTGCCGAACCGGTCTATGAACAGCCGAACGCAACGGCAAATCAGGATTACCAGCGCGACGGCAAAAGCTACAAAATCGTTCAGGACCCGTCCCGCTTCAGCCAGGCTGGCTTTGCCGCTATCTATGATGCGGAACCCGGCAGTAATCTGACCGCGTCTGGCGAAGCCTTCGACCCAACGCAGCTGACGGCTGCACATCCAACGCTGCCTATCCCGAGCTATGCCCGCATAACAAACCTGGCGAATGGCCGAATGATCGTGGTGAAAATTAACGATCGCGGCCCTTACGGTAACGATCGCGTGATTTCACTCTCTCGTGCGTCCGCCGATCGCCTGAACACCTCGAACAATACCAAGGTCCGTATCGACCCGATTATTGTGGCGCAGGATGGTTCGCTCTCCGGGCCAGGCACAGCCTGTACGACGGTGGCAAAACAGACTTACGCCCTCCCCGACCGCCCGAATCTGGACGGCGGAATGGGAAGCGTGTCTTCCCCGGCTGAGCCTGCTCAGCCCGGGGGAGAAATTCGCCCCATCAGCAACGACACCCTGCAAAGCGATGACAGCACGGGTGCTCCGGTAAAAAGTAGCGGCTTCCTGGGCGCGCCGACGACCTTAGCCTCGGGCGTGCTGGAAGGCAGCGAGCCAACGCCCGCTCCTGTAGCCACGCCGGTTACTCAGCCAGCGCCCGTAACGGCTCCGACTACCGCGCAAAGTGCGCCAGCGTCTGCTCCGGCCACCTCTGCGGGCGGCTTTGTGGTGCAGGTTGGCGCGGTGAGCGATCGGGCACGTGCGCAGCAGTATCAGCAGCGCTTGACCCAGCAGTTTGATGTCCCGGGCCGCGTTGAGCAAAACGGCGCGGTCTGGCGTATCCAGATGGGGCCGTTTGCCAGCAAATCGCAGGCAGTCGCCCTGCAGCAACGTTTGCAAAATGAAGCGAAATTGCAGTCATTTATCACTGTTGCGAAGTAATTAATCGGCGGTATCCGAATTGTCAATTTGTGTAACTTACATTCACAAAGTCGCACTGAAAGTCGGATGCCTGCCTGTATAGCTTTTGCTATAGTAAGGCACTTTTTTTAATTCCATCACGGATGTCGTAGTTCGACCATGAAGACCACTTTCTCTGCTCGTTTTGTGCAGCGCATCGCGCTCACCACGGCCCTTTGCGCGGCTGCACTCTCTGCAGCGCACGCGGATGACCTGAACATCAAGACCATGATCCCTGGCGTTCCGCAAATCGACGCGGAATCCTACATCCTGATCGATTACAACTCTGGCAAAGTTCTGGCTGAACAGAATGCCGATGCCCGTCGCGATCCGGCCAGCCTGACCAAAATGATGACCAGCTACGTTATCGGCCAGGCCATGAAGGCGGGTAAATTCAAAGAAACCGACCTGGTGACCATCGGTAACGATGCGTGGGCAACCGGTAACCCGGTGTTCAAGGGTTCATCGCTGATGTTCCTGAAGCCTGGCATGCAGGTACCCGTTTCTCAGCTGATCCGTGGTATCAACCTGCAGTCCGGTAACGATGCCTGCGTGGCAATGGCCGATTTCGCCGCGGGCAGCCAGGACGCGTTTGTTGGCCTGATGAACAGCTACGTTTCTGCGCTGGGCCTGAAAAACAGCCACTTCCAGACCGTACATGGCCTGGACGCAGACGGTCAGTACAGCTCCGCACGTGACATGGCCCTGATTGGTCAGGCCCTGATCCGTGATGTGCCAAACGAATACACTATCTACAAAGAAAAAGAGTTTACCTTCAACGGCATCCGTCAGACCAACCGTAACGGCCTGCTGTGGGATAACAGCCTGAACGTTGACGGTATCAAGACCGGCCATACCGATAAAGCGGGCTATAACCTGGTGGCTTCCGCCACTGAAGGCCAGATGCGCCTGATCTCCGCCGTGATGGGTGGTCGCACCTTCAAAGGCCGCGAAACCGAAAGTAAAAAACTGCTGACCTGGGGCTTCCGTTTCTTCGAAACCGTGAATCCGCTGAAAGCGGGGAAAGAGTTCGCCTCTGAGCCGGTCTGGTTCGGTAATAACGATCGTGCTTCGCTGGGCGTGGATAAGGACCTTTATCTCACCATTCCTCGTGGCCGCATGAAAGATCTGAAAGCGAGCTACGTGCTCAACACCACCGAGCTGCACGCACCGCTGCAGAAAAACCAGGTTGTGGGCACCATCAACTTCCAGCTGGATGGCAAAACCATCGACCAGCGCCCGCTCGTAGTCCTGGATGAAATTCCGGAAGGCAATTTCTTCGGCAAAATCATTGATTACATTAAATTGATGTTCCACCACTGGTTTGGCTAAAAATTGAACACTTGAAAGTGTGATTTTGATCCCCATATACTAAGTATCCTGATAACTCCCACCTGACGTGGGAGTTATTATTTTTTGACGTTACGCCGGAGCTGACATGAAAACCAAACTTAACGAACTGCTTGAATTCCCTACCTCATTTACTTACAAAGTGATGGGTCTGGCGAAACCTGAGCTGGTTGATCAGGTGGTTGAAGTGGTACAGCGCCATGCGCCGGGCGACTACTCTCCGTCAGTAAAACCAAGCAGCAAGGGCAACTACCACTCGGTTTCTATTACCATCACCGCGACTCACATTGAGCAGGTTGAGACGCTGTACGAAGAACTCGGCAATATCGAAATTGTTCGTATGGTGCTGTAGTCCCTCTGCGGTTACCCGGTTTACCGGGTAACCCGCCTCCCCGCTGTGATATACTCCCTCCCATCTTTTGTCCCTCGTCTTCGGAGACGTTGTTGTGTTCCAGGATAAAATTCTCGTCCGTCAACTCGGGCTTCAACCTTACGAGCCTGTCTCCCAGGCCATGCATGACTTCACCGATTCACGCGACGACACCACCCCCGATGAGATCTGGCTGGTTGAGCACCTTCCCGTGTTTACGCAGGGCCAGGCAGGGAAAGCCGAGCATTTATTGATGACGGGCGATATCCCGGTGATTCAGAGCGACCGTGGCGGGCAGGTGACGTATCACGGCCCCGGGCAGCAGGTGATGTACGTTTTGCTTAATCTGAAACGCCGTAAGCTGGGCGTACGCGAACTGGTTACCCTGCTGGAACAAACCGTGGTTAACACGCTGGGTGAATACGGTATAGAAGCCCATCCGCGTGCCGATGCGCCGGGCGTTTATGTTGGTGAAATGAAGATCTGTTCTTTAGGCCTGCGCATCCGTAAAGGCTGCTCGTTCCACGGGCTGGCATTGAATATAAATATGGATCTCACGCCGTTTCAGCGCATCAATCCTTGCGGCTATGCCGGAATGGAAATGACGCAAATGCGCCAGTGGGTTGAGACCGCTACGCCAGATAATATTCGTCCTGTACTTTTAAACAACTTTTTAGCGCTGCTTAACAATCCTTCCCACGAATATATCCCTGCTTAATACATCATACATCCTGGCTCGATTATTTGACGGGCCACTGCTTATTTGCCGCTTTTATACTTTACAATAATCCGCAGATTCTATATTTTCGAAGCGCCCGAATATTGGCGTTACATATTATTTACTCTACAGCCATTGCTGCCTGCAGAACCTATGTAACTTGCGTGATAATCACACAACTTTTTGTTTTTGATAAACAAGTGAAACACAACCAGCACTTTACGAATCTCTACAAGCATAATAAATAAATTCAACTATCATTCATACTATGAATGAATACGGAGTGAACGCGTGGAGTCTACTAATTTACCAGCCAAACGCCTGAATGAACCTGGTGGACAAGATAAGCCGCAAATTTTTCGGACTTTACGTAATATTGATCTCAATTTGCTGACTATTTTTGAGGCGGTATATGTCCACAAGGGTATCGTTAACGCTGCGAAAATTCTTAATCTCACGCCATCGGCAATTAGCCAGTCAATTCAAAAATTGCGCGCGATATTTCCTGACCCCTTATTCATTCGTAAGGGTCAGGGGGTTACGCCAACCGCCTACGCCACGCATCTTCACGAGTACATCAGCCAGGGGCTGGAATCGATCCTGGGGGCACTGGATCTAACCGGTAGCTATGACAAACAGCGGACCATCACCATTGGCACCTCCCCTTCTCTGGGGGTTCTGGTGATGCCGGCCATCTACCAGGCCATAAAACAGCATGCGCCGCAGCTGCTGATTCGCAACGTTCCCATAAATGAGCCGGAAACTCAGCTGGCGCAATTCCAGACCGACCTGATAATCGACAGCAATAGCTTCACTGCCAGAGCCTTAGGGCAGAATGTTCTCTATGCCGACCATCTGACACTCGTGTGTCGGCAGCAGCATCCAGCGTTCAGCGAACCTTTAACCCTGGAAAGCCTGCGCAAGTATGAGCATTCGTCGTTCATGACCGAGGGCCATGGGCAGAACCCGCAGCGTCAGCGTTTAGACGAACTCTTCCCTGAACGCCAGATCAGCTTTAGCAGTTACAATATGTTTACCGTAGCAGCCCTGATTGGCAGCAGCGACATGCTCTGCGTGATGCCTGTCCGCCTCTTCAATCTGCTGCGCAAATGCTGGCCGCTGCAAAGTATTCCGCTGAGCCAGCTCAATGCAGAAACGGTTGAAATATCCTTGCATTACAACAAGCTAAGCCTGCGCGACCCGGTGCTGGAAAACGTCATTAACGTCATCCGTCAGGCCTTCTGACAGCGACGTGCAGCATAAGCCCCTGCGCCATGCAGGGCAAAAGGCACAAAACAACAACTATTTTACAAATTGGCGACCCGGCAGGCTGCTTTATCGACCGTTTCAATGATATACTGCCTGTCGTTCGTTCAAAAATAGTTGATAATTACAACATTCCCTTGAATTGAAACGCTTTCCTTCGATATTCGCAACTGGAACACGCACGCTATGAGTAAACCCATTGTGATGGAACGCGGTGTTAAATACCGCGATGCCGATAAAATGGCCCTTATCCCGGTTAAAAACGTGGCAACAGAGCGCGAGGCGCTGTTAAGAAAACCGGAATGGATGAAAATTAAACTTCCGGCTGACTCTTCGCGTATCCAGGGGATCAAAGCGGCGATGCGCAAGAATGGCCTTCACTCCGTGTGTGAAGAAGCTTCTTGCCCGAACCTTGCTGAATGTTTTAACCACGGTACCGCGACGTTTATGATTTTGGGTGCCATCTGTACCCGCCGCTGTCCGTTCTGCGACGTTGCGCATGGCCGCCCCGTTGCGCCTGACGCGAACGAGCCGCTTAAGCTGGCCCAGACCATCGCCGACATGGCCCTGCGTTATGTCGTCATCACCTCCGTTGACCGTGATGACCTGCGCGACGGTGGAGCACAGCACTTTGCGGATTGCATTACCGCCATCCGTGAAAAAAGCCCAAGCATTAAGATTGAGACGCTGGTGCCTGACTTCCGCGGCCGTATGGACCGCGCGCTGGACATTCTGACCGCAACGCCGCCAGATGTGTTTAACCACAACCTTGAGAACGTGCCGCGTATCTATCGTCAGGTCCGTCCGGGCGCAGACTACAACTGGTCCCTGAAGCTGCTGGAGCGCTTTAAAGAAGCTCATCCGCATATTCCGACCAAGTCCGGCCTGATGGTTGGCCTCGGCGAAACGAATGCCGAAATTATCGAAGTGATGCGCGATCTGCGCCGCCACGGTGTGACCATGCTCACGCTGGGCCAGTATCTGCAGCCGAGCCGCCATCACCTGCCGGTACAGCGCTACGTCAGCCCGGATGAGTTCGATGAGATGAAAGCCGAGGCGATGGCGATGGGCTTCACCCACGCGGCCTGCGGTCCCTTCGTTCGCTCGTCTTACCATGCCGATATGCAGGCGAAAGGCGAAGAAGTTAAATAAACCTGTAATATCCTTTTACACTAATACAAAAAAACCGGCCTCATGTGCCGGTTTTTTTTTCGCAAGCCCGCAGGCATTGCCGTTACTCTTTGTGAGAAAGCTTCTCTGCAGGAACGTCATCCTCGGCGCTTTTCTTCGCAGCCGCATCATCGTCGTTCATCGCCTTCTTAAAGCCTTTAATGGCTGCACCCAGATCTCCACCCAGCGTGCGTAACTTCTTGGTACCAAACAGCAGGACGACCAGTGCGGCAACCACCAGCAGTTTGGTAATACTAATCTCACCCATAGATACCTTCTTTACATAAAACAGGCTGCATTCAGCCCCAAAAACCCGATCGTATTAACGGTCATTTGGCGCGTGCACACAATAGCAATCTGTAACGAGATGAATCAAGCATTGTTGAAAAAATCATCATAATAATTGCGGTGGCGCAAACCGCCGGTTACGAAGAACGGGTAATTGCTGGCGCGCAAGCGCAATTCTTTCTGAAATTATCTCCGCCATCAATAAAACCGGCGCTTCCGCCGCCGCCGCGACCGTCACGCCCAGCGGATCGACCACCCTGCTCTGGCCAATATTTTTATTTCCGCACTCGCCTGCCGCGACCACATAGCAGGTTGTATCCAGAGCCCGTGCGGCCAGCAGCGTTGCCCAGTGATGCTCCTTTAACGCCCCCCTGACCCAGGCGGCGGGTAAAACCAGAATATCCGCCCCCTGTAGCGCCAGGTTCAGTGCCAGCTCGGGGAAACGCAGGTCGTAGCAGGTCATCAATCCAATCCTGAACCCACACACGTCCAACAGCGGCGGAACGGCGTCTCCCGGATCAACGAGCCTTGATTCCTGAATACTGAATGCGTCATAGAGATGTAGCTTCGCATAGCTTGCGATAACTGCCCCCGCCCGCAGGACTACCAGCGTATTCACAGCTCGTCCTGGCGTAGAGGGTACATGAATAGTCAGAACGGTGGTCAGGGCATTCCCGGCACTCTCCTGACACAGCATGCGTATAAATGCCCCGTCAAGCGGCTGCGCTGACTTTACCGAGAGATCGGGCTCGTTGTCATTCCTCGCCAGAAGGGCTTCCGGGAGAACCAGTAAAGATGCGCCTTTCAGCCGTGCCTCCGCCATCAGGGAGATACATTTTTGCGCATTAACCTCCCAGTCGGGCGTCACCGCAAACTGCCCTACCGCAACATACATATTTGTCCCCTGGTTATAATCGGCGTTAAACTCGATGATCTTATAGATCAAATAGCAGGTATTTAGCGTGTTACAACTACTTATAGCCGTTTTTATCGGTGGGGGCACGGGTAGCGTTGCGCGATGGCTTTTAAGCATGCGGTTTAATCCCCTGCATCAGGCTATTCCGATGGGAACCCTGGCAGCAAACCTGATTGGCGCATTTATCATCGGCATGGGGCTCGCCTGGTTTAACCGTATGACCCATATTGACCCCATGTGGAAAGTCCTGATTACCACCGGTTTTTGCGGCGGCCTGACGACATTCTCAACCTTCTCTGCCGAAGTGGTTTTTCTGATTCAGGAAGGGCGAATCGGCTGGGCGCTGACCAACGTTGCGGTTAACATGCTCGGCTCTTTTGCGATGACGGGGATCGCATTTTGGCTATTTTCTTCCGCCAGTGCGCACTGACCATCGGGACGTTAATGTTGGCTTAATTTTTCTCTGTCACTCTGAGGGCAATACTGAACGAGGGTGACAGAATGAAAGAGAGCTTGATGAGTGCGGGAATGGTGTTGTTAAGCGTCCTGATTATCGCCAGCTTCCTGAAAATGTATCTGCTGGGTTGATTCAAAACGAAAAAAACCCGCTCAGTGAGCGGGTTTTGAAATTCTTGCTGACGCGTCTGAATTACAGAGCGATTACGTTAGCAGCAGAAGGGCCTTTGGCACCGTTAGTGATTTCAAACTCAACGCGCTGACCTTCAGCCAGGGTTTTGAAACCATTAGACTGGATTGCAGAGAAGTGTACGAACACATCTTTGCTGCCATCTTCAGGAGTAATGAAACCGAATCCTTTGGACTCATTAAACCACTTAACGTTACCTTTAATCTTAGACATCAAAATTACCTTTACATTAAAAAACGACACAAATGCTGTGTCGGGTATCAGTACACCAATTGCGGGACCTTTTGTCCAGCGGTTCTTTGATAAAAAGTGACAAAAGTCGCGTTAATTTTTGCCGGGCGTTTTTTATCCTATCGGTTTCAACGTCAGTGCATTTTTTCACCAACACGTCACGTTTTTTCAGTTAAAACTGAAAACGCATCCACGCGAAGTAAACGTTACCGTTGTTATAGGTTCCGGGTATGTAAGTCATCTGGAAAGTTGCCGGTCCATAGCCAATGGAGGCCAGCGGCAAGAGCACCGGAATCGGAATGTACTTCCAGTTATCGCGCGCGGTAAAGCCAGCGGTATAGCCCAGCCCCAGGCGGAAGTTATCGTCAGCCAGCGGCCGCCAGGTTTTCTCCCAGCCGTAACCGCCGATAGGCTCCCACTTATTGTATGAGTCCTTAAAGGCCATCAGATAGAGCCCGTGCCAGTTGCCCTTTTCATCCCAGCGAGACTGGCCAAAACCCGCGCCCCACGGACGTTCGTTATAGCGATCCGTTTTTTCTTTGTCGTACGCGAAACGCGCGTGCCAGGTTATGGCTGGAATATAGAGATCATAGTGTTCTGGCTCCTTCCAGGTTTGCGAAACATTGTCCGTAAAGGTAGAGAACCAGCCATTATCGGCCTCGTTACCTTCTGCCTGCGCAACAGAAGAGAAGGTTAACTGTCCAAAAATAAACAATAAAATGAGAAAAAATCTATTCCGTGCGATCACAATGCAATTACCATTCTTAGTATTCAAAGCAAAGTTTACCATAGAATACTTGAATGAAGTCTTAACAACATCAGCGTTATTCTTAATTAATGACGGGAGTTATGGGAATATTCCGATAGGTAACTTCCTGCACACCAAAATAAGCATATGCAGGAATGTACATTTAACGTTGATGTAACAATTTATACAGGGCGGGAATAACCAGCATCGACAGTAAGGGGGCCGTCACCATTCCACCGATCATCGGCGCAGCGATGCGTTGCATCACCTCAGAGCCGCTGCCGCCGCCCCACATGATGGGCAGCAGCCCCGCCATGATGGTTGCCACCGTCATCACTTTTGGACGCACGCGCAGCACCGCGCCCTCATGAATAGCCCGCATCAATACCGCATTTCCACCGTCAGGATCGCGACTTCGGTATTTATCCAGCGCATGATTTAGATAGAGAATCATAATTACGCCAAATTCCGCGGCAACACCAGAAAGAGCGATAAATCCTACCGCTCCCGCCACAGAGAGATTATATTCAAGCAGCCACAGCAGCCAGACTCCACCAATAAGAGCGAAGGGTAATGTCCCCATTATTATCAGGACATCCGTCACCCGCTTAAACGTCAGCCAAAGCAGCAGAAATATAATCATTAGCGTTAGCGGCAAAACTATTTTGAGCTTCGCCGTTGCGCGTTCGAGATATTCAAACTGACCGGACCAGGAGAGCGAAACGCCCTGGGGCAAAACCACATTTTCCGCTACCCGTGTTTGCATTTCATCCACGGCGGACTTCAGATCGCGTCCGCGCAAATCGACATAGATCCAGTTGGACAGGCGGGCGTTTTCACTTTTCAGCATCGGCGGCCCCTCGGTAACGACGATATCGGCCAGCTCTCCCAGCGCCACCTGGCTACCGTTCGCCGCAATCACCGGTAATACCCGCAGCTTGTCGACGTTATCGCGCAGATCGCGCGGGTAGCGCAGATTGATCGGGTAACGCTCGCGTCCGTTGAGCACCTCGCCAATGTTATCCCCACCCACCAGCGTCGAAACCATGCTCTGCAGTTCATCAACGGAAACGCCATAGCGGGCGGCCTTCTGCCTGTCGATTCGAATGTCGACGTAGCGCCCGCCCGCCAGCCTCTCCGCCAGCGCAGACGTCACGCCGGGAACGTGCTTCACCACCTGCTCAATTTGCTGCGCCACGCGCTCGATATCCGCAATATTATTGCCGTTCACCTTAATGCCTACCGGGCTTTTAATCCCGGTTGCGAGCATATCAAGACGGTTGCGAATAGGCGGAACCCAGACGTTAGCAATGCCGGGCAGCGATACCGTTTTATCCAGCTCCTCGACCAGCTTCTGCGGCGTCATGCCGGGCCGCCACTCCTCGCGAGGCTTAAAGTGGATGGTGGTCTCCAGCATGGTTAACGGCGCGGGATCGGTTGCCGACTCCGCGCGTCCGGCTTTACCAAACACGCTTGCTACCTCCGGAACGCTTTTGATTAGCCTGTCCGTTTGCTGCAACAGACGCGAGGCCTCCCGGGCAGAGATACCCGGCAAGGTAGACGGCATATACAGCAGATCCCCTTCGTCCAAAGGCGGCATGAATTCACTCCCCAGGCGGCTTAGCGGCCAGAGCGTGGCGAGTAAAAGCGCGAACGCCAGCACCAGGGTGGTTTTGGGGAAGGTCAGTACTTTATCCAGCAGCGGCTCATACAGGCGGATCAGCGCGCGGTTAATCGGATTGGCTTTCTCATCCGGGATTTTCCCGCGGATAAAATAGCCCATCAGCACGGGGACCAGGGTGATCCCAAGCCCCGCCGCCACGGCCATTGACCAGGTTTTGGTAAACGCCAGCGGCGAGAACATCCGCCCTTCCTGCGCTTCAAGCGAGAACACCGGGATAAACGACAGGGTGATAATCAGCAGGCTGCAAAAAAGTGCCGGCCCTACCTCTACCGCCGCACGCTCCGCCAGACGCCAGTACTCTCCCGACGCCGGCTCTTTGCCCGGATTATCATGCCGCCACTGCTCCAGCACCTTGTGCATGTTCTCAATCATCACAATCGCCGCATCCACCATCGCGCCGATGGCGATGGCAATACCGCCCAGCGACATAATGTTCGCGTTGATCCCCTGATAGTGCATCACCACGAATGCGCCCAGGATGCCCAGCGGGAGCGAAACGATCGCCATCAGAGCCGAGCGGAAATGAAACAGGAACAGCGCGCAGACCACCACCACCACGGCAAACTCTTCAAGCAGCTTGTGGGTCAGGGTTTTGACGGACGCCTCAATGAGCGTGGAGCGGTCATACACCGGGACAATCTCAACGCCCTGCGGCAGCGTTTTCCGTAACGCTTCCAGCTTCTCCTTCACTGCATGAATGGTCTCCTGAGCGTTCTGCCCGTAGCGCATCACGACGACGCCACCGGCGACCTCGCCTTCCCCGTTAAGCTCCGCGACGCCACGGCGGATTTCAGGGCCGAAGCCAATTGTCGCGACATCCTTGAGAAGGATGGGTACACCGTCGCGACTGGTGATAACCACGTTGCGGAAATCGTCCAGCGAGCGCAAATAGCCGGTGGTTCGCACCATATACTCCGCCTCGCCCATTTCCAGCAGCGCACCGCCGCTCTCCTTATTCGCTGCCTGAACGGCACCGGAAAGCTGGCCGTGGGTGATATTAAGCGCGCGCATCTTCGCGGGATCGGCCACAATCTGATACTGGCGCACCATGCCACCGATACTTGCCACTTCCGACACGTTAGGCACCGCCTTAAGCTCAAATTTCAGCGTCCAGTCCTGAATGGCCCGCAGATCCGCCAGGCTATGCTTGCCGCTGCGATCGACCAGGGCATACTCGTAAATCCAGCCCACGCCGGTAGCGTCCGGCCCCAGGGACACCTTAACGCCGGCAGGAAGCTGCGATTGCACCTGACTCAAATACTCCAGGACTCTGGAACGCGCCCAGTAGAGATCGGTGCCATCTTCAAACAGCACGTAGACGTAGGCATCCCCAAACATGGAAAAGCCGCGAACCGTTTTCGCGCCGGGCACCGAGAGCATGGAGGTCGTCAGCGGCCAGGTCACCTGATCCTCAATCACCTGTGGCGCTTTACCCGGATAGCTCGCCTTGACGATAACCTGCACGTCCGACAGATCGGGAAGCGCATCCAGCGGCGCACGCTGCACCGACCACACTCCCCAGCCGGCCATCACCAGCGCGACCAGGATCACCAGCAGTCGGTTTCGTAACGAAGCCCGAATAATAGCCGCAATCATGGCGTCACCTCCGGCATTACGCTCCGCAGGCTGGCTTCAGAGTCGATCAGGAACTGCCCGGAGGTCACAACGCTGTCGCCCTCTTTCAGCCCCGAGCGGATCTCCGTCCACCCCTGCGCCGTTAGCCCCGTCTCGACATTCACCGGATGGAAATAGCCGTCGCCCGTGGCAATAAGAAGACGTGAAGATCCCCCGCTATGAATCACCGCCTCTTCGGGCACGGCGAGCACGGGCGGACGTTTGGATTCTTCCGCACGGGCAACGGTGAGATACATTCCCGGTTTGAGCTTTTGCCCGGGATTCTCCAGCACCACGCGCGCTTTTAGCGTTCGGGTGGTCGTTTCCATCTGCGGCAACAGCTCGCTGACGGTGCCGTGGAACTGCTCGCCGGGCCAACTCTCGCTGGTAGCGACCATCTTATTGCCCACCGCAAGAGACTGTGCCTGCGTCTGGGGGTAATCAATGACCAGCCAGACGGGATCGAGGCTGGCGACCTCAAAAAGGGGCGCAGTTGCGGTAATTTGCGCACCTTCCCGCACGTCCAGCTTCACCACGTATCCCGCCTGAGCGGCACGAAGCGTCATTGCCGTTTGGGGCTTTCCGCTGCGCTCCAGCATTCTGATGACCTCTTCCGGCATAAACTGCAGCGCAAGCCGTTCGCGCGCCGCCTGCGTCAACCCGGCATCGCCAAGCTGGCGAACCGCCAGATACTCCTGCTGCGCCGTCGTCCACTGCGGTATCCACAGCTGCGCCAGCGGTTCCCCGGCTTTCACCTGCTGCTGAGGCGCGTTGACAAACAATTTCGTTACCACCCCGCTGGCCGGAGCCGAGACGACCGACACGCTGCGTTCGTCCGTGGATACCGTGGCAAAGGCCGAGAAAGGCGATACCAGCTGGCGCACCTGCGCCCTGGCCGTTTTCATCCCCAGATTTTGCTGCTGCTGCGTGCTGATGCTAACGCCAGCCGCGGCTTTCTCTTCATCGGCATAGCGCGGTACCAGATCCATATCCATAAAGGGCGATTTGCCCGGTTTATCGAATCGCTGTCCGGGCACCATGGGGTCGTACCAGTAAAGCACCTTGCGTTCAGCGGGTTGAGAAGGCGTTGCTGTTTGATGGGGCCGTTTCGTTCCCGCGTAGTAGCCACCGCCGGCGGCCACGATGACGGCGATCGCGACGGCCGTTAAGGTTGTTGTTTTCATTGGGCAAGCTCCTGCGGTATCAACCAGTTCACGGCGGCCCAGGTTCGCGCCATCTCGCGCTCGGCCTGATTGACCGCCAGCGCCGTGTCCAGCACGCCGCGGCGTGCCTCCAGCAGCGTCGAGAGATCTGACTGTCCGGAGCGATACTGTGCCGTCAGCACATCCAGCCGCTGGCGCTGTAAAGGCAACACCTCATCCCGCTGGCGCTGCCACAGGGTTTGTGCCGCCTGATACTGCGCCACCAGCGTCTGGACCTGCGCAACGTGCTCGCGCTTGAGGAGCGTGAGCTGGTCGACCGCCTGCATAGAGCGGGAAACATCGGCGGCATAATCCTTGTCCTGACGTCTGGACTGGAAAAGAGGCAGATCCACGCTGAACATCACCCCTGCCATATCGTCATAGCCTTCGGCACGGTGGGCGTAGAACACCTCGACATCCACGTCGGGGATCGCAGCCACTGCGGATTGAGCAGAACGGGCTTTCGCCGTCTCCGCCTCGCGGCGTGCCGCTTCCACTTCCGGATGCTGAGCAATGCCTTCCTCCAGCGTTATCTCCTCTGCCGGGAGCCGTTGATAGCGTGGTAACGGGCCGCGCACGTCTGAAATCGCTCGCCCCGTCAGCTGCAGGAGACGGCTTTGCGCCAGCCGTACGTCACGCTGTGCAAGCGTCTCTTTATCGCGCATGGCGCTCAGGGTCATCTGCAGCGCCAGCACGCTGTCCGGGTTCGAGCTGCCCGCGCCGACGCTCGCCTTCTGCACCCCGCGTTGACGCTCGGTTTCGCTGACCAGATTTTTAGCCGTGCCAAGCGCCTGCTGCGCGAGCGCCAAATCCAGCCATGCCTGAGCGGTATCGCGCTGAAGGGCGGCACGGATGGCCTCCGATTTCGCCAGCACCCCTCTCGCCTGCGCCTGTAAAGTCTGTGCCTTACGGTCCCGCTTTTCTGAACTGACGTAGCGTTGCATGACGCCAATCTTCTGCATGGTCATGCCTTCACGCGTCATGCGCCCGTCGTTATTGCCCTGTACAGGAACGTTTTCTATGCCGAACTTCAGCTTCGGATCGGGTAACTGCGTGGCGGAATCCGCCATTGCATCCAGCGCCTGCGCTTCGTTGCGGCTGGCAGATAGCTCCGCCGAATAGCGCTGTGCCTCGGTCAGGGTCTGTTCGAGCGTCCACGGCTCCGCCTGCACGGCGGAGCTGAGAAGGCCGAACAACACCCCACCGAGCCACAGGCTCAGTGTGTGTTGTTTCATGGCGTCCTCGCTTAGCGCTTTGGCGTCAGCGAGACGATCCGGAAGCCGTCACCTGCACGCTCAAGCGTGAAGGTCACCTCGTCACCCGGTTTCGCACCGTTCAGCTTTGCATCCGGGGATAAGGTGAACGGCATGGTCATCGGAGGCCATTTCAGTTCGGGTATGGCGTCGTGCTGGAGCATGACGGAACGATCGGAGACGGACTGAAGCACGCCGTGGCCCTGCCAGCTCTGGCTGGCCTGAACGGAAAAAGAAGCAACAGAAACGGACGCGCCGAACAGCGCGGAAAGGAATAAAGCACGCATGATAAAACTCCTGTTAAACGTTAATTGAATAAAAACAACGGATTAACAGGGTTATTTACTCTCTGAACCGGCAATAACGTATCGTTGCCGGCGGCCCTACTGCTGGAGGGGTTACTGACCACGCAGAATGGCTCGCGGAGGTGCATTCTGGTGAATTCAGGGTGAGGGTCATGGCGGCAGGGATCGCCACCAGCTGCGGTTGGGCAGGATCTTTTTGTGCCTGATCCGGCACGCAGTGTTTCTCACAAAGCGGTGAAGCATCAGCAGCGCTGTGAATCCCCGGCGTCGCCATCATATCCATATGCTGGATAGCGGCCACCTCGCCACGCACGTCGATGGTGCAGCTGTGAGACGCGACGGCAACCTGACTCTGGATCATCAGCCAGCCAAACGCCATCAAAAACATCAACAGATGCTTTTTGAGAAAGCGCAGGCGATAGGTCCAGCTGGCGTGCATAGTGGGATCGTCAGGTTGAAAAAAGTGGCGAGAGTATAGGCAGGCAAAAGAATGAATGAAAAGCGCTTTTAACGAGTTTTACGTTACATCTCCTTCCCGGGGAAAATCACCTCCAATGCATTAACAGTTGACTATCAATTTAATGACATATAATGGTGTCTTAGCGGGTCAATATCGATATGGCATAAATGTTAGTGCGGTGGCAAAAATATCGTCGATATCTCCTTTAGTAGTATCTTTATTGATTTTAATCAGCAAGGACTGGCCATTAATTCGGCACATTCTCACCCTTCTTTTATTTTATTGATTTTTTGTGCTCTCGGGCAGCAAGGATACAGGGGAAACCATGCTTACGTTTATCGAACTCCTTATCGGAGTCGTCGTCATCGTCGGTGTAGCACGCTACATCATTAAAGGATACTCGGCCACCGGAGTGTTATTTGTCGGCGGCTTAACGCTGCTGATCATTAGTGCCCTAATGGGCCATCCGGTTTTACCTGCCAGCGAAACCAGCACGGGCTATACCGCGACGGACATTGTTGAGTACATTAAAATTCTGCTCATGAGCCGCGGTGGCGATCTGGGCATGATGATTATGATGCTGTGTGGTTTTGCGGCCTATATGACCCATATCGGCGCGAACGATATGGTCGTGAAGCTGGCGTCCAAACCGCTGCAGTATATTAACTCCCCTTATCTGCTGATGGTTGCGGCCTATTTCCTCGCCTGCCTGATGTCTCTGGCCGTTTCATCGGCCACCGGTCTGGGCGTGCTGTTAATGGCGACCTTATTCCCGGTGATGGTTAACGTCGGCATCAGCCGCGGCGCGGCGGCGGCAATCTGTGCGTCCCCGGCGGCCATTATTCTTTCCCCGACGTCCGGTGACGTCGTGCTGGCTGCAAAGGCCGCTGAAATGTCGCTCATTGACTTCGCCTTTAAAACCACGCTGCCTATTTCCATTGTGGCTATCGTGGGAATGGGGATTACCCACTTCTTCTGGCAGCGCTACCTGGATAAAAAAGAGAACATCAGCCATGAGATGATGGACGTGAGCGAAATCACCACTACCGCGCCGGCGTTCTACTCTATTCTGCCCTTCACCCCTATTATCGGCGTGCTGATTTTCGACGGCAAATGGGGCCCGCAACTGCACATCATCACCATTCTGGTTATCTGCATGCTGCTGGCCGCGGTGCTGGAGTTTGTACGCGGTTTCAACACGCAAAAAGTGTTCTCTGGCCTGGAGGTCGCCTATCGCGGGATGGCCGATGCCTTCGCGGGCGTGGTCATGCTGCTGGTTGCCGCGGGCGTATTTGCGCAGGGCCTGAGCACCATTGGCTTTATCCAGAGCCTGATCTCCATCGCCACCTCGTTTGGTTCAGCCAGTATTATTCTGATGCTGGTCCTGGTGGTGCTGACCATGCTGGCGGCGATGACGACCGGTTCCGGTAACGCGCCGTTCTATGCGTTCGTGGAGATGATCCCGAAACTGGCGCACTCCTCCGGCATTAACCCGGCCTACCTCTCCATTCCGATGCTGCAGGCGTCCAACCTTGGCCGCACCATTTCTCCGGTATCTGGCGTGGTGGTTGCGGTTGCGGGGATGGCAAAAATCTCGCCGTTTGAAGTGGTTAAACGCACCTCGGTGCCTGTACTCGTCGGGCTGATCATCGTCATCATCGCCACGGAAGTGCTGGTTCCCGGCGCGGCCTAAGCGAAATTCCTGCTGTTCCAAAAGCGCCTGCGGGCGCTTTTTGTGCTTTAATAACTTCCAGAAATAAATCGCACCCCACCGATCAGGAAATCAAATGTTCAGGAAGGATATCGTTATCCCGTCTGGCGCAATGGCGCTTGCACTCTGTGTATTCTCCGCACAGGCAGACCCACTCAAGGCAACGCAATATGGCGATTTCGATCGCTACGTTCTGGCCCTTTCCTGGCAGACCGGTTTTTGCCAGAGCATGGTCGAACGCAATCGCAATGAACCTGACGAATGTCGTCTGCAAAAAGAGAGCAACACCAAAACTGATTTTTTGACCGTCCACGGACTGTGGCCGGGCCTGCCGAAATCTATCGCGGCGCGCGGCGTGGATGAACGCCGCTGGATGCGCTTTGGCTGCGCGACGCGCCCTGTCCCGTATATGCCGGAGGCGAAGGCCAGCCGTAAATGTTCTGCTGCCGAAACGGGGCTATCGCTGTCAGGAGCCGCAAAGCTCAACGGCGTCATGCCCGGGGCGGGTGGTAACTCGTGCCTCGAACGCTACGAATATGCCAAACACGGCGTCTGCTTCGGTTTTGATCCTGACGCTTACTTCGGCACCATGGTGCGTATGAACCAGGAAGTGAAAGCCAGCGCCGTGGGCCAGTTCCTTGCGGCAAACTACGGTAAAACCGTCAGCCGCAACGATTTTGACAACGCGGTGGCTAAGGCCTGGGGTAAAGATAACGTCAGAGCCGTTAAGCTCAGCTGCAGCGGTAATCCTGCTTATCTGACCGAAATGCAGATCTCCCTGAAAGCCGACACCATCAATAATCCGCTCTCTGCCGCATCCTTTGCGCCACAGCCTCATCCGGGCAACTGCGGTAAACGATTTACCGTCGATAAGGTCGGCTATTAACCCCCGCCGGGCACCCTTTGCCCGGCTTGTCATTCATTTCCGTTATATGACGATTCGCGTCACACTTCCGCACACCTGCATCATTTATCCAGCCATTGCATTATTTATCCGGTAAACACAATCGAAAACTCACCGCCATAATCGTTCCGTCACCTACAGGAGGAATTTCACATGGCTAAAAAATTGATTGCACTGTGCGCGTGCCCGATGGGCCTGGCGCATACCTTTATGGCCGCTCAGGCGCTGGAAGACGCTGCGGTTGAAGCAGGTTACGAGGTCAAAATTGAAACCCAGGGCGCGGACGGTATTCAGAATCGCCTGACGGCGCAGGATATTGCCGACGCCGACATCATTATCCACGCCATCGCCATTACGCCAGAAGATAACGAGCGCTTTGAAACGCGCGACGTCTACGAGATCACGCTTCAGGACGCCATTAAAAATGCGGCGGGCACCCTGAAAGAGATCGAAGAGATGATTGCAGCAGAACAATAATAATCCTCAACCTCAGGGGTTTTCGTCATGGCAATTAAAAAACGCAGTGCGGTTCGCCCGGAAAGTCACGAGGGCGACACGCTCGCAATCAAACCCGCGCCGGTCGCCGCGGGCGGTACCTTCTGGAAAGAGCTGCCCCAGCACATTATGTCGGGCATCTCCCGCATGGTGCCGACGCTCATTATGGGCGGGGTGATCCTCGCTATTTCACAGCTTATCGCTTACGTCTGGCTGGAAATCCCGCCGGATACCGGCATTATGGATGCGCTGAACTCGGGCAAATTCACCGGGTTTAACCTCTCCGTTCTGAAGTTCGGCTATCTGACGGAGTCCTTCGGCGGGCTGCTGTTTAGCTTTGCGATCCCGATGTTCTCGGCGTTTGTCGCCAACTCCATCGGCGGCAAGCTGGCCTTCCCGGCCGGATTTATTGGCGGCCTGGTCGCTACGCAGCCCACGCTGGTGCTGAACTTCGATCCTGAAAAACTGACCTGGCTTGCCACCAAACCGGTGCCTTCCACCTTTATAGGTGCGCTGATTATCGCTATTGCCGCTGGCTATCTGGTGAAATGGCTGAATGCCAAAATCAGCGTGCCGCAGTATCTGCTGGCCTTCAAAAGCACGTTTCTGATCCCGATTATCTCGGCCCTGTTCGTGATGCTGGCAATGTACTACGTCATCACCCCGATTGGCGGCTGGTTAAACGCCGGCATGCGCGCCCTGCTGCTTGCCGCAGGCCAGGCAGGCTCGATGATGTACGCTATCGGCATGGCCGCCGCGACGGCCATTGACCTCGGAGGCCCCATCAACAAGGCGGCGGGCTTTGTTGGGCTGGGATTAACCACCGACCACGTGCTGCCGATTACGTCACGCGCCGTCGCCATTGTCATCCCACCGATTGGTCTGGGGCTGGCAACGCTTATCGATCGCCGCCTGACCGGTAAACGCCTGTTTAGCCCGCAGCTTTATCCGCAGGGAAAAACCGCGATGTTCCTCGCCTTTATGGGCATCAGCGAAGGGGCGATCCCGTTCCTGCTGGAAAATCCGCTCGCAACGCTGCCTGCCTACATGATCGGCGCCATCGCCGGGGCGATGACCGCGACCGCGCTGGGCGCCGTGCAGTGGTTCCCTGAATCGGCCATCTGGGCCTGGCCGCTGGTGACCAATCTGGGTGCCTATATGCTGAGCATCCTGGTCGGCGCGGTGATTACGGCGCTGCTGGTGGTGACTATTCGGAACGCCCTGCACAAGCGCGGAAAACTCGCCATCAATACGCTGTAACGGAGTAAAAAAGATGGATTTACTGACAACGCTTCGCGGCTGGCTCACGGCAGAAAAACTGGACGGCGTTCTGATCGCATCGCGTCAGAACAAACAGCCGCATCTGGGCATTTCAACCGGGTCGGGCTACGTGCTGGTCACGAAAACCCGCGCGCATATCCTCGTCGATTTTCGCTACTACAACGATATCGCGTCGCGCGCGGCGGGCTACCAGATGCATCTGCTCGATGCCGCAAACCCGTTTACCGCGGTGGTGAACCGGATCGTTGCCGACGAAGGCCTCACCGCGCTGGGGTTTGAAGGCGAACACGTCAGCTGGCAAACGGGCTGCCGGTGGCGCGACACGCTGCATGCGACGCTTTGCGGTATCTCCCTCGACGCACTGCGGCAGATAAAAACGGCGGATGAAATTGCCCGCATTCGCGCGGCCTGCCGCATTGCCGACGGCGCGGCGCAGCATATCCGGCGCTTTATTCAGCCGGGCATGCGCGAGCGCGACGTCGCCGCCGAGCTGGAGTGGTTTATGAAGCTGCAGGGGGCGGACAAGCCCTCTTTCGACACCATCGTAGCCAGCGGGCCGCGCGGCGCACTGCCGCACGGTAAAGCCTCTGACAAAGTGATTGAGGCAGGCGAGCTGGTCACCCTCGATTTTGGCGCCCAACACCAGGGATACTGCTCGGACATGACGAGGACCTTCCTTGTCGCCGGGCAACAGCAGGCGCCTGAGGACCACCCGCTGTATGCGATCTACCAGATCGTGCTGGAGGCGCAGCTCGCTGCGATCCGGGCGATTCGCCCGGGCGTTCCGTGCCGTCAGGTGGATAGCGCCGCGCGCGAAATTATTGAACGCGCAGGCTATGGCCCGCAGTTTGGCCACAACACCGGCCACGCCATCGGCATTGATGTGCATGAAAATCCGCGCTTCTCGCCCACCGATACTACGCTGCTGCAGCCCGGTATGCTCTTGACCGTCGAACCGGGCATCTACCTTGACGGCGTGGGCGGCGTGCGGATTGAGGACGTCATTCTGGTGACGGAAACGGGCGCCGAGGTGCTTTACGACACCGATAAAACGCTGCTGCTGACGGGGGAACGCTGATGGACCATGAATTACTGCGCGCGCTGAGCGAAGCCGATGCCATTGCGGCGTCAGAGCAGGAGGTGCGCGATATCCTGATCGCGGAGGCACAGAAGTACCATAAAGAGGTGCAGTTTGACGGCCTCGGCTCAGTGCTCATCCGCGTGAACCAGAGCAGCGGGCCGAAGGTGATGGTTTGCGCCCACATGGATGAAGTCGGTTTTATGGTGCGCAGCGTGTCCCGGGAAGGCGCGATTGACGTTTTACCCATCGGCAACGTGCGCATGATGGCCCGCACGCTACAGCCCGTGCGCATCACCACGCGCGCCGGCGCTAAAATCCACGGCCTGCTGGATGGGGATGTTAAAGGCGATACCGTAGACAATCTGCGCGTCGACACGGGAGCGACCTCAGCGGAAGAGGTCTTTGCCAGCGGCATTGACGCAGGCGATCGCGTGACCTTCGATACGCCTTTTCACGCCCTTCCCCACGGCCGGGTGATGGGCAAAGCCTTCGACGACCGCCTGGGCTGTTACCTGCTGATTAGCCTGCTGCGCGAGATGCATCAGGCTCCGCTTGAGTGTGAACTGTGGCTGGTTGCCAGCTCCAGTGAAGAAGTGGGATTGCGCGGCGGACAGACCGCCACGCGAGCGATTAACCCCGATATTGCGCTGGTGCTGGATACCGCCTGCTGGTCAAAAAACTTTGATTACGGCAGCGCGAATCACCGGCAAATCGGCGCGGGGCCAATGCTGGTGCTGTATGACAAAACCCTTATCGCCCCGCCGAAACTCACCGCCTTCATCGAAAAAGTGGCGCGCCCGTTAGGCATCCCGCTGCAAAAAGATATGTTCAGCAACGGCGGTACGGACGGTGGCGCGGTGCATCTTTCCGGCACGGGCATCCCCACCGTGGTGCTCGGCCCCCCAACCCGGCACGGGCATTGCGCCGCGTCCATTGCCGATGAAAAAGACATTGAATACACCCATCAACTGCTTGTCGCGCTGGCGGCATGCATGAACCGTGAGACCGTGGCTCACCTGACGGACTTCAGGTGCTGATCTCACGCGGTAAGGAGAAAATATGCTTTCGATTGAGTTTTTCTGCCCGCTGCCCAACGGCCTGCACGCGCGGCCAGCCTGGGCGTTAAAGGAGCAGTGCAGCGCGTGGCGCAGCGATATTCGTTTTATCAATAAGCGGCTAAACACCCACGCGGACGGCAAAAGCTCGCTGGCGCTCATCAGCACCGGCACGCTGTTTAACGACAGCTGCGTGCTGGAAATCAGCGGCAGCGATGAAGAGCAGGCCAGACGCGCGCTTGATCAGTACCTCAGTTCAGAATTCATCGACAGCGACAGCATTCCCTCCGGCGATGCGCCGCACGTTGCGCATCCCCTTCCGCGTTCGCTCGTGCGGCTCAACCCGCAGCTACAGCACGGCATCACGCTGGCCAGCGGCATCGGCGCCGGTACGCTGCGCGGCTGGCAGAGCGACAACCTTCAGCGTTATCGCCAGCGTCCAGCCTCCCCGGAGGACATTACTCGCCTGGAGCACAGCCTTGCCACGCTTGCGGAGCAGCTTAACCATCGCCTGCGCGGGCTGGACGGCGAGAGCAAAACCATCATCAGCGCTCACCTGTCGCTGATTCAGGACGATGAGTTTGGGGAAAATATTCGCCGCCTGATCGACGAAGAGCGGCTTAGCCTGGCCGAGGCGATCATTCGCAACATGGAGCAGATCTGCAATAAGCTCTCGCTCTCGGCCAGCGATTACCTTCGCGAGCGCGTCAGCGACATCCGCGACATCAGCGAGCAGCTGTTGAGTATCACCTGGCCTGAGCTTCAGCCAACGTCGGCCTTCACCCTGGATACGCCCACCGTTCTGGTGGCGGAAGATTTAACCCCAAGCCAGTTCTTAAGCCTTGATACCCGCCATCTGAAAGGGATGGTGCTGGAGAAAACCGGGCGCACGTCGCATACGTTAATTCTCGCGCGCGCCGCGTCGATACCCGTACTGAGCGGCCTAAAGGTCGCCTCGCTGGAGCCGTACGCGGGCAAAAAGGTGATACTGGACGGCGTGTGCAGCGTACTGGTCACCGAGCCGGATGAGGCCGTTAATCATTATTACAGCGTAGCGCAGCGCCTTGCCGACAAACGCCATCAGCAGCAGATCAAAGACGCCGGGCTGCCGGCGCTGACCCGGGATAACGTGCCGGTAGATATTGCTGCCAATATCGGCAGCGCGCTGGAAGCCCCCGGCGCATTCGCCAGCGGCGCGCAGGGCGTGGGTCTGTTTCGAACCGAAATGCTCTATATGGATCGCGATACCGCGCCGGACGAGCAGGAACAGTTTGAAGCCTATCAGCAGGTTTTACTCTCCGCCGAGGGCAAACCCGTTATCTTCCGCACGATGGATATCGGCGGCGATAAGCAGATCCCGTATCTCAACATTCCGCAGGAAGAGAACCCGTTCCTCGGCTATCGCGCGGTACGCATTTACCCGGAGTTTGCCCATCTGTTTCGCACCCAGCTTCGCGCCATTTTGCGCGCGGGCGCCAGCGGCAACGCGCTTTTGATGATCCCGATGGTGCATAGCCTCGATCAGATTTTATGGGTCAAACAGGAGCTGCAGAAGGTTCGCGAGGCGCTAACGTCGCAAGGGCTACGCCATACCCCGCACCTGCCGCTGGGGATTATGGTCGAAGTGCCTTCGGTGTGCTTTATCATCGATCACTTCTGCGACGAGGTGGATTTCTTCAGCATCGGCTCGAACGACATGACCCAGTACCTGTACGCGGTCGACCGCAACAACCCGCGCGTGTCGCCGCTGTATAACCCGATTACGCCGTCGTTTTTACGCATGGTGCGCCAGATTGTCGACGCGGCCCATCGCCACGGAAAATGGGTTGGCATCTGCGGCGAGCTGGGCGGCGAGCGCCGCTATCTTCCTTTACTGCTGGGCCTGGGCATTGATGAGTTCAGCATGAGCGGGCCGCGCATTCCTGCGGTCAAGGCGCAGCTTCGCCAGCTGGAAAGCGATGCCTGTCGGACGCTGGCGGAGCAGGCCTGCGAATGCCGCAGCGCTGAGGAGATAGAAACGCTGCTGGCGGACTTCACGCCGGAAGAGCCGCCGCGCCCGCTGCTGGCGCTGGAAACCATCGTCTTTAACGAACCGCTCACGTCAAAAGAGCAGGTGCTCCAGTTTCTGTGCGGCAACCTGGCGATTCAGGGGCGCACCGAAAATCCGCTGGAGCTGGAGGAAGATGTCTGGCAGCGCGAAGAGATTGTTACCACCGCGGTCGGGTTTGGCGTCGCGATCCCGCACACCAAATCCCAGTGGATACGCCATTCCAGCATCAGCATCGCCCGTCTGGAAAAACCTATCGACTGGGAGTCAGAGATGGGTGAGGTCGAGCTGGTGATCATGCTGACGCTCGGCGCGCAGGAAGGGAATAACCACGTTAAGGTCTTCTCCCAGCTGGCGCGAAAGCTGGTGAACAAGGCGTTTCGGGAGGCGCTCTTCGCAGCAGACTCGCCGCAGGGCCTGCTTGACCTGCTGAATGCCGAAATCAGCTTCTGATCGCTACTGAAAACGCGCCCGGTATTCACCCGGCGTCAGCCCAAACTGGCGCCGGAACAGCCTGGAAAAATAGTCGCTGTCGGGATAGCCGCAGCGCTTCGCCACCTCGCCCACCGGCAGGTGGTATTTTTGCAGGATGGTGCGCGCTTTTCCCATTCGTACCCAGCGCACGTAATCGACAAAGCTCATCGTTCCATGCTGAGAAAACAAACGCGACAGATGGTTAGGCGAAATGTTAAATAACGCGGCGACGCCCTCGCGCGAAACGGGTTCCGCGTAGTTTTCCTGCAGCCAGCTGCAGATACTCTGATAGAGAAAATCCCCGCGAGACAGCCCCGGTTCAGGATGCAACCCGGCAACCTTGCGACACCAGTGCAGGAGGCTCAGCGCCAGCGGCTGAATGATATCCTGATCCTGCGCAGAGGCGCTCAGATGGGTCAGCGCCATCAGCATAGCGGCACACTCCCCCCGTTCGGGGTGCGGAAGCTCAACGTTCCGCTGGGGCTGTCCATTGCCGGGAGCCTGAAACGCCAGCCCCAGCCAGGACGGGGCAAAAACAATACTCAGCAGCATGACCGTTTTTTCAAACATCGGCACGTTTGCCGCCCGAGCGGGCAGAAACAGCATCTCTCCCTGACGAATCGCCTTTTGTTCAGGAATAAGCGCGTTGCCATAAACGCCGCGCAGCACCACGTCGAGCCGTGGCCACTCTGCGCGAAAACATCCGGCAGGCGCTGACGCAGGCGAGTGCGCGAACCAGACGCGCCCCAGCTGCTGCGGATTCAGCACCAGCCCGCTGAGCAGGTCTGCAAAAAACTGCCGATCGGCGGGAAGCCGGTTATCAATCATTTTATCCTCTGCGGGCATCCGGGCGAACCAGATCAAAGCGGTGGGTGTCGCTGATGCCGTAGTACGCCGTCGGTCCACCTGCCCGCAGAATCGGCTGCGCCTTCGCGGTTTGGTAAATCCCCTCTTCCAGCAGCGTGTCGGCAATATGGATCCCAATCACTTCCCCCAGCACCAGCCAGGTGTCGACAGGCGTGCCGTCAGCGCCCGTCAGCTGAATGCACTGCGACAGGCGGCACTCAAAGTTCACCGGGCTTTCCGCCACGCGCGGCGCGTTCACCAGCCTGCTGGCAGCCGGCGTTAATCCGGCAAAGGTAAACTCGTCCTCACCGTGGGGCAACGTAACGGAGGTTTCATTCATCGCCTCGGCTAAATCCCGCGTTGCCAGATTCCAGACAAACTCGCCGGTTTCGGTGATATTACGCACGCTGTCCTTCCAGCCGTTGCTGGAAAAACCGACGATCGGCGGACGATAGTTAAAGCAGTTAAAAAAGCTGTAGGGCGCCAGGTTTAGCTGCCCGTCTTTATCACAGGAGGAGATCCAGCCAATCGGACGCGGGCCGACAATGGCGTTCAGCGGGTCATGCGGCAGGCCGTGCCCCTGAGACGGTTGATAGAAGTACATTTGGCTCTCTCATTGGTGGGGCAGACGCGAAATGCGTTTCGCTCATCGCCCTGATTCAGGACGCTCAGCGTAACGCATTCCGCCAGAAATTAAGACTGAATAAATTTCAGCAAATCGTCATTAATCTGGTGCTTATGGGTCGTGCAAATGCCGTGCGAACCGCCGGCATACACTTTCAGCTCGGCATCAGGCAGGATCTCGGCCGCCACGCGCCCGCAGGTGTCGATCGGCACGATTTGATCGTCATCACCGTGGATCACCAGCGTTGGGATAGTCATCCTTTTCAGATCGTCACGCAGATCGGTTTCTGAGAAGGCTTTTACGCAGTCGTACAGCGCCTTGATGGAACCCTGCAGCCCCTGCTCAACGAAGCTTTCACGTACCGCCTTCGACTCTTTCGCGCCGGCGCGGTTATAGCCATAAAAGGCCGCGCTCAGCTCATAGAAGAAGGCTGCACGATCGTTCACCACTCCTTCCCGAATACCATCAAAGACCTCTTTCGGCACGCCGTTCGGATTGAAATCGGTTTTGATCATAATCGGCGTAACGGCACCAATCAGCGCGGCTTTTGCCACGCGCTGCGTTCCGTGGCGGCCAACGTAACGCGCCACTTCGCCGCCGCCCGTGGAATGGCCAACGTGTATGGCATCCTTAAGGTTAAGATGCTCGGTCAGCTCGGCGAGATCGTCAGCGTACTGATCCATATTATGCCCGTCCCACGGCTGCGCGGAGCGACCGTGCCCACGTCGGTCGTGCGCTATTACGCGAAATCCTTTTGACCCCAGAAACAACATTTGATCTTCAAAGGCATCTGCCGTCAGCGGCCAGCCGTGGCTGAACACCACCGGCTGCCCACTTCCCCAGTCCTTAAAATGCAAATAACTGCCGTCTTTCAAGGTAAGTTTGTCGTAATCGCTCATGAGATCTCCTGATAAGGAAGGCTGAATGCGGGTAGTCGCCGGATGAGGGCGCTTAAAAAGGATAATTCAAATTTGCGGAGCGTCACGTTTTTCGCCAAAAATTCATAAGACGGATGAATGTGACCGACATCACTTCAAACCTGGTCGCGCAATGAGTATCATCAGGGGAGTTAAACCCTCGCTGCCAGACGGCGAGGGTTTTCTTTTGGATTGGTTTCTGCGTTACACGCAGCATTAACGACATGGAGTAATAAATGTCCAGACCCACAATTATCATTAATGAACTCGACGCAGAACGCATTGACCGACTTCTGGAAAAAGCTGAATTCGCTTCGCTCCCGGTAGCCGACGCGCTGAACGAAGAACTCGACCGGGCGCAAATGTGCACGCCGGAAACCATGCCGCATGACGTGGTGACCATGAACAGCCAGGTCAAATTCCGCAACCTGACCACCGGGGAAGAGCTGACCCGCACGCTGGTCTATCCGGCGCAGATGACCGACAGCAGCGCGCAGCTTTCCGTACTGGCACCGGTAGGCGCAGCCCTGCTTGGCCTGCGCACGGGCGATACCATCCACTGGGAGCTACCGGGCGGCGCCTCGACCCATCTGGAAGTGCTTGAGCTGCTCTACCAGCCCGAAGCCGCAGGCGATTATCTCCGTTAATCCCTTCTGAACAAGCGCCCCCGCTTTGCACAGAGGATGCGCCTGCATCCTCTTTCCGCAATTTCACCCGAATGTCCTATATCACCCAAAATCCCCTTAATCCACGCTTAATCTGTTTTGGTGCCGCGGGGACGGTCATGGGTGAGATACTGAGTATCACACTAATTTTCATGTGTATTTTGGCGATTATCGTCGCGGCAGTGCTGTATCTCGAGCGTCACTGGTAGGCGTGCTACATCACACCACGCCGCCGGGAAAGGCGTTGACCAACCCCTTCACCTTCTGCTCCGCCGCCTCCGGACTTTCTGCACCGGGCACCAGGATCACCTTGCGGCACTCCTCTTCCCGCTTCTCAAAAATCCTGTAGGCGCGTTCGGCATCCGCCAGCGGCAGGTAATGCGTAACTATCTCCTCCGGGGTAAGCAACCCTTTTTCAATGAGCGGCAGCAGCTCGCCCAGCCACGCGTGAACGTGCGTCTGCCCCATCCTGAAGCTGAGTCCCTTATCAAACGCATCGCCGAACAGAAAACCGTGTATAAATCCGGCATAAACGCCGGGTACGCTCACCACGCCGCCGCGACGCACGGCAGCAATGCACTGGCGCAGCGCTTTACCGCTGCTCCCTTCAATTTTCAGGTTGCTGAGGATAGTTTCCGTGGTGCTGCCTTTGGCTTCAAACCCGACGGCGTCAATCACCGCATCCACGCCGCGCTGCCCCGCCGTCTGCTCGATAATTTTTTCCGCCGCGTCGTTGTCATCATCGAAGTTAATGGGGATTGCGCCATAGCGCTCCTGGGCAAAGCGCAGGCGGTACGGGTGATGGTCTATGACGAAAATCTGTTCTGCGCCGAGCAGCCGGGCGCAGGCTATGGTCAGCAAGCCGACCGGCCCCGCCCCGAAAACGGCGACGCTGGAGCCTTTTTCAATCTGCGCGTTTTTTGCCGCCTGCCAGGCGGTTGGCAAAATATCAGAGAGGAACAGCGCCTTGTCATCAGAGAGGAGCTGCGGCACCTTGAACGGCCCGACGTTCCCTTTCGGCACGCGGACGTACTCCGCCTGCCCGCCCGGCACGCCGCCGTAGAGATGGCTGTAGCCAAACAGCGCGGCCGGTGCCGGAATTTGCTTTTTATTCAGGGCCGCACCCTGCCCGGCGTTGGTTTTCTCGCAGGCGGCATACTGCTGCAGACGGCAAAAGAAGCAGTCCCCGCAGGCAATCACGAAGGGGATCACCACCCGATCGCCTTTCTGTAAATTCTTGACATCCCTTCCGCTTTCGACCACTTCACCCATGAATTCGTGGCCAAAAATATCGCCGTGCTCAACTTTGGGGATCTTGCCGCGATAGAGGTGCAAATCGGAACCGCAAATCGCCGTCGCGGTGACGCGCAGGATGATGTCATCGGGTTGTTCAATAACGGGATCGGGAACATTTTCGACGCGAACATGGTGTGGACCGTGGTACGTGAGTGCTTTCATGCAACCTCCGAAAGGATGTGAGCAGCTTCTAAAAGGGTAGCGTCCTCTGAAGGTCTGCCCTGAAATCGGGGCGTTTTGAGATTTATCCTGGCGAGATAAAAAAGTGCTGTTGAGGTTACAGAAACCGATAATATTTTATGTTTGAATGAATTCAGCGTTTATAAACAAGGAGAAACGGGTATGTATAAGACAATCATTATGCCGGTTGATGTTTTTGAAATGGAACTGAGCGACAAGGCCGTACGCCACGCCGAGTTTCTGGCGCAAGAAGACGGCGTTATTCATCTTTTGCACGTATTACCGGGTTCTGCCAGCCTGAGCCTGCACCGCTTTGCCGCCGACGTGCGTCGCTTCGAAGAGCATCTGCAGCACGAAGCCGAAACGCGCCTGCAAACCATGGTTGAGCACTTCAGCATTGATCCTGCCCGCATTAAAACCCACGTCCGGTTCGGCAGCGTGCGTGACGCCGTGAACGAACTGGCAGGCGAATTGAAGGCCGATGTCGTGGTTATCGGCTCGCGTAATCCGTCGATCACCACGCACCTGCTGGGATCTAACGCGTCGAGCGTGATCCGCCACACCCACATCCCGGTGATGGTCGTCCGCTAAATGCAGACAAAAAACCCCGCGCTCGCGGGGTTTTTCCTGTCAGTACAGGTGGCCAATATTCACGATAGTGCTGACGGTATCGCCGAAGAAGGTCAGGCGACCGAGCACCAGCCCCACCAGCAGGATCGCAAACAGCATTTTCTGTTTTGGCTGACGCATCAGCGTGAGCGCAAACCCTACCGCGCAGCACAGAAGGCTTCCGAGATACAGCGGCGAGCTTAGCCAGGCATGGGCGGTCATTTTCATGATGGTGCCGCCGCTCAGCCAGATAACCGGGGCGGCAATCATCAGCACCACCAGCGTGAGAATGCCCTGGCGCAGCGCGGCCGTGGCGGGCTTCAGCCCAATCAGCGGCGTGGCGGCGCAGCCCATTACCCAGACGGTCGCAAAGAACAGCATCATCGTCATGCCGTTGGCAATGGCCTGCATCGCAGGCGCCGCATAGGTCATTCCCTGCACGACCACCAGCAAAATGCCGAACAGAGAGGCCAGTAGCGCAGCCCCCTTATTGCTTTTGCTGAGAAACGCCAGGCCGATGGTGCCGCCATACAGCGTCGCGCCAAGAATTTCTCGGCTCAGCCATGCGTGCTTGAGGTTGATCAGCGCGTTATAGGCGTGCTCCGGATGCGCCAGATGGAGGATTGCCGCCACGGACGCCGCCCCCAGAATCAGCCCGGTAATCAGCCACTGAATACGGTTGCCGTGTACGTCACCGCGCAGCGTGCGCCAGGTGAGCAGCAGCGTCATCCCGACGGACAACTGGCTCAGCACGGTAAAAATAACCAGCGGAATTTCGTAATTTTCCATTATTTATCCCCCGGCTGTTTTGGCTGACGGGCCAGAATAAAGCGCGTGCCCGGATTGAGCTGCGGCATTTTCGGGAAACCCGGCGGATACTGCACGGCATTGTTCGGCAGCGGATCGGCATCCAGGTCAATAATGGTCAGCGCCCCGACCGGGCACGCATTTACGCAGGCAGGCGCCATGCCGACATCCAGACGCTCGTAACACATGCTGCACTTCTCGGCCTTTTTGGTTTCCTCGTTGAAGCGCGGCGCGCCGTAAGGGCAGTTGCGGATGCAGTTTTTGCAGCCGATGCAGCGTTCAGGGTTGTGCACCACGATGCCATCATCACGTTTGGTGTAGGCTTCTACCGGACACGCCGCGAGGCAGGCCGGATTTTCGCAGTGGTTACAGGCCAGCGAGAAAAATGCCCGCTCCTCGTGGGGATAAATTTCTTTATCCAGCGGGTAAACGTAGCGCCAGAAGCGATCCGGCTCAAGCTGGTTAAAGCTCTTGCAGGCCATCGCGCATCCACGGCAGCCGATACACTTGTCACTGTTCACTAAAAATGCGCGTCTCATGCGTCTGCTCCTTCATTCGCGATAAGGGCAATATCAACAAACTGGCTGTGGATCGCCGCGCCCGGCGCGCCGGTTGCCATCTTGCCCATATCGGCTGGCGTGTCTTTCACCACGTTCTGCACGTTGTGTTTGAGTTTGTTAAACCAGGATTCATACATCACCAGGAAATCTTCCGGTATGTTGGTGGTGATCTTCGCCCGCAGCGTCACCTCACCCGCTTCGTTAAATACCCGTACGGTCGCCAGATCGCGGATGCCCTTTTTCTGCGCCGCGGCAGGATGGATATACACAAACGGCTCGGGCCAGAAGACCTGCATCCAGTCAAGGTTCACAAACTGGGAGTGCAAACCGTACTGCAAATGCGGCGTGAAGAGGTGGAACGGCAGCTTGCCTTCTGCGGCCGGCAGATACTCCGGCAGCGCTTTGTGCCCGTTCTTTTCACACAGCTCAGAGAGGAACTCATATTTGCCCGATGGCGTTTTAAACTTGCGATCGTGCCAGGCGGCGGTGCTGACCATTTTTGCCTTGGCCGGGCCGTCAAGCAGATCGTCCCACGAGCGGATGCCGAACTGCTTCGCCATGCCGTCGTTAAATTCCAGATCCAGCCATGTTTTCTGGTCGATATCCTGCGGGAAGGTGCAGGCACCCGGCTCCATTTTATTGATGGTGCGCGAGAGCAGCGCGGCAATGTCCAGATCGCTCTTACACTCGTACATCGGCTTAATGGCCGGCTCGTTCACCGAGAGCCAGTAGTGCCAGTAAGAGGACGAGAGATCCCAATGTTCAAAGGTGGTGGTGACCGGCAGAACGATATCCGCATGCTGAACCGTCTCGTTGAAGAACTGATCGACACACACCACCATCTCTAGCTTGCTAAAGGCTTTTTCCATTTTGTTGCGGTCAAAGTCCTGCGCGAACGGGTTCTTGCAGGCCACCCACAGCATGCGGATTGGCGGATCGTTGGCGTCCAGAATACTCTGCGCGGTCTGGTTAAGGTTCAGCGCACGGTCGGCGTACTGGCTCTTTTCGCCGCTGTCGCTGACGAACTCGCCCACCGGACCGCCGGCCCCCTCCATCCCCACGGACCCCGCCGGTGGCTTCTGCGTCATTGCGTGATAGTTATAGCCCCAGGTCTGCAGATGGCCGTAGCGGGCTCCGCCCCCTTCCACGCCGATGTTGCCGGTCATGGCGACAAACGCATCAATGGCGCGCACGTTTGCCCCGCCGTTGACGTGGCGCTGCATCCCGTAGCCAATCCAGACGGTGGCGGGTTTCACGGCGGTGAACTCTTCCGCCAGCTGACGGATCACATCCGCCGACAGGCCGCAGATCCCCGCCGCCCACTCGACGGTAACGTGACTGCGCAGGTACTGTTCGAACTCGGGGTAGCCGTGGGAAAAGTTGTTCACAAACGCCTCGTCGACGCGCCCAATATCCAGCAGGTGGCGCGCCATCCCCAGCGCCAGCGCGCCGTCTGAGCCCGGGCGAACCCGCAGATAGAGGTCGGCCTTAGCGGCGGTTTGCGAGAACAGCGGGTCAATGACCACCACTTTCGCCCCTTTCTCACGCGCCTGGTAGATGTACTTCATGGAGTGCATGGAGCACCACGCCGGGTTAGCGCCCCAGAGGATGATGTATTTGGCTTTCACCATATCTTCCGGGTCGTTACACCACATGTCGCCCATATCGTAGTGCTGGGCATCAATCCCCGCAGGCCAGCACGGCGTACCCGCAAAGCGCGTGGTGTAGCCGAGGGAGGACATCATCCCCTCAACCGCATAGCTCATCACGCCGAGGTTGCCGGAATACTTCGACAGCGCGAGGCCAAGCATGGAGCCATCTTTCTTTTTGATCTCCAGCATCTTGCTGGCGATGCGCTGCATGGCCTCATCCCAGGAGATGCGACGCCATTTCCCGCTACCGCGCCCGTCCTGAATCATCGGGTATTTGATACGGTCAGGAGAATAAACGCGGCGCGGATAGGTCAGCCCTTTCACGCACGGCGCGCCGTGGGTGAATGTGGATTCGCTCGCACCGTCGACGAAGGCGATCACATCGTCTTTGACCCAGGTTTTTAAGCTGCAGGTGTCGTAGCAGTTACGCGGGCAGGCGTTGCGGAAAATTTTGTAGGTTTTCGGGTTAAACGGAATGGGCGGCTGCGCCATCGCACAGCGGGACGATAATAATCCACCGGGCAAGGCGGCGACGGTGCCTAACGCAATCAGCCCTTTTAAAAAGGAGCGCCTGTTTAGCTGCCCTTTATCAATGCTCATAATATTACTCTCGTTTTTAATTCATCAAACCAATTGGTTAATTGCAATGCGAGACGTTTAATTGCGGGTGTTGTCGCACGTTGATTTATTTTTTCAATAAAAGCAGGAAGCCATAATTCGAGATGCCCCGTCACAAATCGGGCGAGCGCGTCATGATAGTGCGGAGATGTGCGGGCATGCGCGCAGAGCATCACCGCCAGCTCAAGCTCAACGCTGATGTGATCGTCAGGCACCGCATTTTCATCGGTGACGACAAGCCCCATGCTCTGCAAAAACTCGCGCACGCTAAGCGTGGTAGCGCCCATCAACAGCGGCTCATCGCCCAGATAGACAGAGGCGTAAGGGGGCGCCAGCAGCGTCGCAGGCCCGACAAACAGCGCGTTGAAGTCATACTCAACCTCTAACGCCTCATCTTGCTGCAACGGTTCGCTATCCGCGCATAAATGGCGCAGGGAGATCTGTCGTGACGAAATATCTGCCGCGTTAAAAAAATCGCGAAGCATTAATCCATTTATTTCAAAAGGGGTTAACGCTTTATATATTGAAGTTGTGAATATATCTTTATCATTCATGTTAAATATAAATATCAATCAACAAAAAACGACGAGATATTATCAGCAGGCTTATTAATTTCTTTGATCGGAGCAGGCAATTACCGCAAGCAGTAGGCGGTGACGAAAATAATTGAGAGGAAAAAGAGTCTTAAAATAGGTATAAAAAAAGCCACCTCATAAAGAGGTGGCTGCTGCAGGTGTAGTCTTACTTTCTTTTATTATGCTGTTTTGGTGCGAATCAGGTAGTCAAACGAACTCAGTGACGCCTTCGCACCTTCGCCAGTGGCGATGATGATCTGTTTGTAAGGCACGGTCGTACAGTCACCCGCCGCAAACACGCCCTTCACGCTGGTTTCGCATTTGGCATCGATGATGATTTCGCCCATGCGGTTGCGCTCAATCGCGCCTTCCAGCCAGGTAGTATTTGGCAGCAGACCAATCTGCACGAAGATCCCCGCCAGCGCCACGCTGTGAACATCGCCGCTTACGCGGTCGCGGTATTCCAGACCGGTCACTTTGCTGCCGTCGCCCTTCACTTCCGTGGTCTGCGCGTTCAGCACGATATCGACGTTTTTCAGGCTGCGAACCTTATCCTGCAGAACCTGGTCGGCCTTCATTTCAGGTGCGAACTCCAGCAGGGTCACGTGTTCAACGATACCCGCCAGGTCGATAGCCGCTTCCACGCCGGAGTTACCGCCGCCGATCACCGCCACGCGCTTGCCTTTGAACAGCGGGCCGTCGCAGTGCGGGCAGTAGGTTACGCCTTTGGTGCGATACTGATCTTCACCCGGCACGTTCATGTTGCGCCATTTCGCGCCGGTCGCAATGATAATACTGCGCGCTTTCAGCACCGCGCCGGACGCGGTTTCAATCTGGTGTAAACCGCCTTCAACCGCAGCCGGAATCAGTTTGCTCGCGCTCTGGCTGTCGATGACGTCAACTTCATAGTCGCTAACGTGCGCCTTCAGGGCGCCGGCCAGCTTCTGGCCTTCGGTTTTCGGCACGGAGATGTAGTTTTCGATGTCCACGGTATCCAGCACCTGGCCGCCAAAGCGTTCGCCCATCAGGCCGGTACGAATGCCCTTACGCGCGGAGTAAACCGCCGCCGCCGCGCCCGCCGGGCCGGAACCGACGATCAGCACGTCGTAGGCTTCGCGTTTGTTCAGCTCTTCCGCCGCGCGTTTTTCTGCACCGGTATCCACTTTGGCAACGATTTCGGTCAGCGTCATGCGGCCCTGGCCGAACTCTTTGCCGTTCATGTAGACCGCCGGTACGCCCATCACGTTGCGATCGGTGATTTCGTTCTGGAAGGTGCCGCCGTCAATCGCCGTGTGCTTAATGCGCGGGTTCAGGACTGACATCAGGTTCAGCGCCTGCACCACGTCCGGGCAGTTGTGGCAGGAGAGCGAGTAATAGGTTTCAAACTCAAAATCGCCGTCGATATCGCGGATCTGCTCCAGCAGCGCCTGCGCTTCTTTTGACGGATGACCCCCGGTCCACAGCAGCGCCAGCACCAGCGAGGTAAATTCGTGACCCAGCGGAGAACCGGCAAAGCGCGGCCCCTGGTCAGAGCCTGGGTTAGTAATCAGGAAAGAAGGCTTGCGCACCGCCAGAGTATTGTCTTCCTTGAAGGTCACCTTCGGCGACAGCTCGGCGATCTCCGCCAGCAGTTCCTTGATCTCTGCCGATTTTGCGCTGTCATCCAGCGTGGCAATCAGCTCAACGGGTTTGGTCAGTTTCTCAAGGTAGGCCTTGAGCTGGGTTTTCATATTTGTGTCGAGCATTGTTCTTCCCTCTCTTAAGACGTCATCATGCAAGCTGCCTTATGCGGGCGGCCTGAATGCAACTTGCATCATGGTGCTGGAATGAAATGGGCGCGGGTGCGCCCATTGATTGCCGGGTGGTACTTCGCTTACCCGGCCTACGATACGGTAGGCCTGTGCAAGCGCAGCGCCGCCAGGCTTTGCAGACTTAGATCTTGCCGACCAGGTCCAGGGATGGAGCCAGCGTCGCTTCGCCTTCTTTCCATTTCGCCGGGCACACTTCGCCTGGGTGAGAAGCCACGTACTGAGCGGCTTTCACTTTACGCAGCAGGTCAGATGCGTCACGGCCGATACCTTCAGCGGTAACTTCGATAGCCTGGATAATACCCTGCGGGTCAACAACGAAGGTGGCACGGTCTGCCAGACCTTCATCTTCACGCATATTTTCGAAGTTACGGGTCAGGGCGCCAGTCGGGTCACCGATCATCGCGTATTTGATTTTCGCGATGGTTTCGGAGCTGCCGTGCCATGCTTTATGGGTGAAGTGGGTATCGGTAGAGACAGAGTAAACGTCTACGCCCAGCTTCTGCAGTTCATCGTAATGGTCAGCCACGTCGCCCAGTTCGGTCGGGCAAACGAAGGTGAAGTCAGCCGGATAGAAGAAGAAGACGCTCCAGCGGCCTTCGGTATCTTTCTCGGTAACTTCGATGAATTCACCGTTTTTGAACGCCTGGTTTTTGAAAGGTTTAATTTTAGTGTTAATCAAAGACATCTGTACTTCCTCCGTGTTTTCGTTGAGATGTAAGGTAACCAACTTTTTTCATCGGGGCTAATGCGTATGCTTTATCAAATCAATCAGCCAAACCTTACAACTTTAACAAGACAGCAAGATGAACCTTATTAAAGGGAACCAGAAAGTAAAAAGGCCGCCTCAACGGGCGGCCCTGATACCTGAATTCCCCGCAGGTACATTCAGTGCCAGCCGACGCTGGCGTTGCGTTGCGCTCTACAACCCTTTATATCAAGGCGGTAACAGCGTTTTGATTACACCATTCACGCGGACAATGAGCAATCCATAAGAGAGATAGTCCTGCCTATGGCTGTGATAGGTTTGATCGAACATGTTCTCAGATTGTTATAAATATAGTTCCGTGATGAATCACTCACCTTATATAAATGCCAATTGTCATTCAATTAATTCACTCCCTATTCAAAGATAAAATTATCTTAATCACCCTTGAAGTTTTGTTTCATTAATTTGATAGCGTGATATATTAAGGTGACTTAAAACTAAAATTAAGTGAGTTAACCACAGGGATTGTAAATGGTTAACTTCAATCTATAGTTATCAGTGATGTGATAACCACAGCAAACACGGCATCCTCAGGACGAAACATGGCAAACCTCTACGACCTTAAAAAATTCGATCTCAATCTGTTGGTCATTTTCGAGTGCATCTATCAGCATCTTAGCATCAGTAAGGCCGCCGAAACTCTGTATATCACCCCCTCTGCCGTGAGCCAGTCACTCCAGCGGTTGCGCGGTCAGCTTAACGATCCCCTGTTTATTCGCTCCGGAAAAGGGATTACCCCCACCACCGTGGGCGTTAACCTGCATCAGCATCTGGAACAGAACCTTAACCAGCTTGAGCAGACCATCAATATCATGCACAGCAGCGGTCTTAAAAAGAATTTTGTGATTTACTGTCCGCAGTTTATGAGCACAAAAATCATGCTCGGGCCGATGCTGCTGCTCATGAAAAAATACAACTATGAAATTGAATTACATGATGTTTTGCTCTCACCCGATTCCGCCGAGGATCTCCTGGCCTACCGAAAAGCCGACCTGGTCTTCTCTTTTTTGCCGCTGAACAGCCGTTCCATCGCCTGCAGCCTGTTCCATAAGCTGCCTTTCGCCCTGCTGTGCCGGGAAGATCACCCGCGCATCGGCCAAAACCCTACGCGTGAAGCGATCCTGAATGAGCATTTCACCGCCTATCTCAGCAACGAAACGAGCGTAAAGAACTATCAGGATAAAGCCGCGCACGCTTTACCTGAAAGAAATATTATCTTTCGCAGCGACTCCTTTATTTCGCTCCTGACGATGATCAGCTCAACCGATCTTCTCGGTTTAGCGCCCGTTCCCGCCTTTGAACAATACGGCGCAGCGCTGAATCTTCGGAAAATAGAAACGGATATACAGTTTCCCAGCATAGATATTTATATGATGTATAACCGCTCCGCATTAAACAGTTCGGCATTCTCGAGCTTTATTGAAGAAATAACCTTACCCTGACATTTACCCTGGCGCCTCTCACTTTCGGGGCCAGGATATTTGATTCATTCACCACGGTAATATATAAAATCTAACATCTTAATTGAGATTATTTATTGACTGAAATTATCCTCTCCCTAATATTGACAGTGTTGTATGGTCTTATTTACTCAGGAAGAGAGCGATCATGTCAATTTACAAGTATCCCCTCAATCAAAATGTCGTCCTCGCTGCTGAGGAGCGAATAGCCTGGACTCTGGATAATTTATCCCGGGTCTGCGTCTCATTTTCAGGCGGGAAAGATTCTACCGTCATGCTCCATCTTACGGCACTGCAGGCACGCAGGATGAAACGGAAAATAGACGTCTTATTCATCGACTGGGAAGCGCAATTTTCCTACACCATTTCGCACGTTGAGCGTATGCGTACGCTTTACGCTGATGTCATAGACCACTTCTGGTGGGTGGCGCTCCCCCTGACGACGCAGAACTCGCTCTCGCAATTCCAGCCGGAATGGCAATGCTGGGAGCCAAACACCGAATGGGTACGCCCTCCCCCGGAAGAGGCAATAACCGATCCCGCCTTCTTCCCCTTCTACCAGACGGGCATGAGCTTTGAGGATTTCGTTCGCTGCTTTTCCGACTGGTTTTCCTGCAATCGCCCCGCGGCCGTGCTGGTTGGCATCCGTGCCGACGAGTCGTACAACCGCTTTCTGGCTATCGCTTGCGCGCGCAAGCAGCGGTTTTCAGATGACAAGCCCTGGACCACCGTCGCGCCCGGCGGACATGCCTGGTATATCTACCCGCTGTACGACTGGAAAACCGCCGATATCTGGACCTGGTTTGCCAAAACGGGCCGATGCTATAACCCGCTCTACGACCTGATGTACCAGGCCGGGGTGCCCCCGCGCTATATGCGAATTTGTGAACCTTTTGGCCCGGAGCAGCGCCAGGGGCTGTGGCTCTATCACGTCGTGGAGCCCGAGCGCTGGGCCGCCATGTGTCAACGCGTCAGCGGCGTGCGCAGCGGCGGTATTTATGCCGGTCACGATAATCATTTTTATGGTCACAGGAAAATCCTGAAACCTAACCACCTGTGCTGGCGTGAATATGCCCTCCTGCTCCTCGACAGCATGCCGCAAAATACGGCTGAGCATTACCGCAATAAAATCGCGATTTATCTTCACTGGTATCAAAAAAAGGGGATGTCAGACATTCCTGATACGCAGGAAGGCGACATCGGTTCAAAAGATATCCCCTCCTGGCGACGTATTTGTAAGGTTTTACTCAATAACGACTACTGGTGTCGGGCGCTTTCGTTCAGCCCAAATAAGCCTAAACACTATCAGCGCTACAGCGAGCGGGTGAAAACAAAACGCAAGGAGTGGGGAATTTTATGCGACAACGACTAATCACCGAGATACAAAGCTATCTGCAGTCTCTTCCTGAGGATGAGCGAATTGACGCCATTAATGCGTTTCGCGAGGCGATACATGAAAACAGCCCTTTCCGCGATCAGCCTATCGACTGCGTAATGTGGATCAAACAAGACGATATTACGGCCAACGATTACAACCCCAATACGGTGGCGCCGCCGGAAAAACGGCTGCTGAGCAAGTCGCTGGAGCTAGATGGGTTCACCCAGCCCATTGTGGTGACCGAAAGCGAACCGCATCATTACGAAATCGTGGATGGTTTTCACCGGCATGAAATCGGCTCGAACCGTGCGGTATTAAAGCGCCAGCTCAAAGGGTATTTGCCCGTCACCTGTCTGCGCCGGGATCGGCAGGATAAACATAACCGCATGGCCGCTACCATTCGCCACAACCGCGCGCGCGGGCGGCATCAGATCAACGCCATGTCTGAGATCGTGCGCGAACTGGTGCAGCTCGGCTGGGACAACGAGAAGATAGGCAAAGAGCTTGGGATGGATAGCGACGAGGTGCTGCGCCTCAAGCAGATTAACGGCCTGCTGGAGCTGTTTGCAGACCGTCGTTACTCTGAAGCCTGGACGGTAAAATAATCAGAGCGTATTCAGACGCTCGGCCGCCGCCAGCAGCGTCGATTCCTGCTTCGCAAAGCACAGGCGAATCAGCCTGTGCGGGAAGGGATCGGCGCAGAACACCGACAGCGGAATGGCGGCCACGCCCACCTCTTTTGTCAGCCACTGGCAGAAGCTGACGTCGTCCAGATCGGAAATCGCGCTGTAGTCGGCCAGCAGGAAGTAGGTTCCTTCACAGGGTAAAATCTCCAGGCGGCTTTTGCTCAGCGCGTCCACAAACAGATCCCGGCGTTTTCGATAGAAGTCCGGCAGCTCGCGGTAGTGCTCCGGCTCGGCGCGCAGCATATCCGCCAGCGCCAGCTGGGCGGGCGTGTTCACGGCAAAGGTCAGGTACTGGTGCACCTTGCGAAGCTCGGCGCTAATGGCGGCCGGTGCCACGCAGTAGCCCACTTTCCAGCCGGTCATATGATAGGTCTTACCGAACGACGACACTGCAACCGCGCGCTCGCGAAGCTGCGGATGGGCCAGCACGCTGGCGTGGCCTTCCTCTGCAAAGCAGATGTGCTCATAGACTTCATCGCTCAGAACGTAAATTTCACGTTCGGCAATCGCCTGCCACAGCGCGGCGAAATCGGCCTTCTGCCACACCGTTGCGGACGGATTGTGCGGCGTATTCAGGATCACCAGCCGGGTTTTGTCGCTCAGCAGCGCGGCGAACGCCTGCCAGTCAGGACGAAAATGCGGTGGCTGGAGCGCCACGCGCTTCACCACGCCGCCGGAAAGCTCGATGGCTGGCGCGTAGCTGTCGTAGCTCGGATCAAAACAGATGACTTCATCGCCCGCACGCACCAGCGCGGTTATCGCTGCATACAGCGCTTCGGTTGCCCCTGCCGTCACCGTGATGTCGCTGTTCGCATCGGGCTTGAAGCCATACAGCTCGGCCGTTTTATCCGCAATGGCTTCACGCAGCGCCTGCACGCCCGTCATCGGCGCATACTGGTTCGCCCCCTGCGCCACGTGATACGCCAGACGCTCCTGCAGATAGGTCGGGCCGTCGAAATCCGGGAACCCCTGCGAGAGGTTAATGGCGTTGTGCTGCTGCGCCAGGGCGCTCATCTGCGTGAAGATAGTGGTGCCAAGATTGGGAAGTTTACTCTGCGGAATCAATGCGTTATTGCTCATTGTACTGTGCCTGCTTGTAATACTTATGTTGCTGACACTATAACACGATGTTAGTCTTTGGCAATCAAGACGCTTAGACGTCTATACCATATGAATATTCCTGGCCGCGAGGGTAAAAGGAAATGACAGACAACCTGCAACTCACACATCTGGTCGACGCCTGCCGCTGGATTGGCGCCAAAGGCTGGGCACCGGCCACCGGCGGCAACATGTCGGTGCGTCAGGACGAACGCCTGTGCTGGCTCAGCGAATCCGGTAAAGACAAAGGCAGCCTGACGACGGAAGATTTTCTACAGGTTGAAATCGCCACCAACCGCGCGCCGTCTGGTCGTAAGCCATCAGCCGAAACGGGGCTACACACCCTCATCTATCGCCTGTTCCCGGAGGCCAACGCCGTCCTGCACGTTCATACCGTCAACGCCACGGTGCTCTCGCGTCTGGTCAAAGAAGCCGAGCTCAACATCAGCGGCTTTGAGATGCAAAAATCCCTCACCGGACAGACCACGCATCTGGATACGATTTCCATCCCGGTCTTTGATAACGACCAGGATATTGACGCCCTCGCCTCCCGAATCGCCCATTACGCGCAGGAACGCCCGCTTAAATATGGTTTTCTTCTGCGCGGTCATGGCTTAACCTGCTGGGGACGCGACGTGGCCGAAGCCCGCCGTCATCTGGAAGGACTGGAATTCCTGTTTGAATGTGAAATGCGTTTACGACAACTGGAGAGAGTATGATTCGCGCAATTGTGACGGATATTGAAGGCACCACCAGCGATATTCGTTTTGTCCATGATGTTTTGTTCCCCTACGCGCGCGAGCGGCTGGCGGCCTTCGTGACCGCGCAGCAGTACGCCGAGCCGGTGAAATCCATTCTGGACAACCTGCGTGATGAAATCGGCAACCCGCACGCCGGTGCAGGCGAGCTTACCGACGCCCTGTTTGCCTTTATGGATGAAGACCGCAAATCCACCGCGCTGAAAGCCCTGCAGGGGATCGTCTGGCAAGACGGCTACGTGAACGGCGACTTTACCGGCCACCTCTACCCGGACGTACTGCCTGCGCTGGAAAAATGGAGGGCGCAAGGGATTGATCTCTATGTTTATTCCTCTGGCTCCGTTGCCGCGCAGAAACTGTTATTTGGCTACAGCGACGAAGGTGATATTACTCATCTGTTCAGCGGCTATTTTGATACCCACATCGGCGCCAAGCGCGAGGTGCAGTCTTATCAAAACATTGCGGCGCAAACGGGCATCGCCCCGTCGCAAATCCTGTTCCTGTCCGATATTCATCAGGAGCTGGACGCGGCTGAACAGGCAGGTTTTCGCACCCTGCAGCTGATTCGCGGCGATGATGACGGCGCAAGCCACCACCATCAGGTCCACCAGTTTGACGAGATTAATCCGGAGCAGATCCCTTCATGAGCGCATTGACCATTTATTCCGATAAAGACGCCAGTCAACACCAGTGGCACAGCACCGACGCCGCCGAGATCGCCCAGCAGCTCAACGCTAAAGGCGTGCGTTTTGAACGCTGGGCTGCGGATCGCGATTTAGGACACGATCCCGCGCCCGAAGCCGTGATCGAGGCGTATCAGCATGCGATCGACAAGCTGGTGGCGGAGAAAGGCTATCAGAGCTGGGACGTGATCAGCCTGCGCGCCGACAACCCGCAGAAAGAGGCGCTGCGCGCGAAGTTCCTGAACGAACACACCCACGGCGAAGACGAAGTGCGCTTCTTCGTAGAAGGCGCAGGGCTGTTTTGCCTGCACATTGGCGATGAGGTGTATCAGGTGCTGTGTGAGAAAAACGACCTGATTTCCGTTCCCGCGGGCACGCCGCACTGGTTTGATATGGGCTCAGAGCCGAACTTTACGGCGATCCGTATTTTCGATAACCCGGAAGGCTGGGTGGCCCAGTTTACGGGCGATGCAATCGCGGATGCGTATCCGCGCCTCGCTTGATGAGCCAGCACCGAACCGTCCCCTCGCCCCTCCGGGGAGAGGGTTAGGGTGAGGGGAAACAGCGTGTTGGTATTTCCTTTTCCAACCATGATTAAATGCTGGCGATAATCCTCTGTACATTAGCTCCAACCAACCTTGCCAGATGAGGAATACCAAAAAGAGAAATCTGTCTTCGACTTGATCAATGAATTCTCCCCCTCACCCCAGCCCTCTCCCTCAAGGGAGAGGGGGTTGAAGAGGCTTCACATACCTCAACACTTGCTCCAGTTTTAAGTCTGTTTCAGGATCGAGCGTCACGATATTGTCCTCTCAGGGGAATCCCTTACAAGGATAGCCGGACTCAGGCGAATTTCCCGTTTGCCACCGCTTCCGGCGTGACCACGCCCGTATCCAGCACCCAGCCGCTAATCAGCGAGGCAGGCGTGACGTCGAACGCCGGGTTATAGACCTTCGCGTCTTCCGGCGCCCACTGCACCGCGCCAAAGCTTCCGGCTACGCCCGTCACCTCGCTGGCGGCGCGCTGTTCAATCGGGATCGCGTCACCGTTCGGGCAGTCCGGATCGAGGGTCGTTTGCGGGGCGGCCACGTAGAACGGAATTCCGTGGAATTTCGCCAGCACCGCCAGAGAATAGGTGCCGATCTTGTTCGCCACGTCACCGTTGGCGGCAATGCGGTCTGCGCCAACCCACACGGCGTCCACTTCCCCTTTGGCCATCAGGCTGGCGGCCATGGAATCGGTAATCAGCCGATACGGCACGCCCAGCTCGCCAAGCTCCCATGCGGTCAGTCTACCGCCCTGCAGCAGCGGACGGGTTTCATCCACCCAGACGTTGCTGACGTTACCGTCCTGATGCGCGCGTGCAATCACGCCCAATGCGGTGCCGACGCCCGCCGTTGCCAGCCCGCCGGTGTTGCAGTGGGTCAGCAGGCGGCTGCCGGGCTTCACCAGCGCGCTGCCGGCTTTCGCAATCGCGTCGCAAAGCCGTTTGTCTTCGTCAATCAGGCGCAGCGCTTCGGCTACCAGCGCCGGAACATAATCTTCCTGCCACAGCGCAATCTTCATGCGGTCGAGATTGTTCATCAGGTTCACCGCCGTGGGGCGCGACGCGCGCAGGGTTTCCACCGCCGCCGCCAGCTCGTCGCGGCTTTTGCCGCTTTCTGCCAGCAGCGCCAGCAGCAGGCTTGCAGAAAGACCAATCAGCGGCGCGCCGCGCACCCGCAGGGCATGAATGTGCCCAACCAGCGCCTCGACCGTCGAAGCATCCAGCCAGCGCTTCTCCTGCGGAAGCGCCTGCTGGTCGAGAATAAAGAGCTGATTATCCGCCACCCGCAGGCTGGTCGTCTGTAATGTCTGCATGTCGTTAATTCCCTGTTGCGTTGTTGTAGCACATTGTGTCAGGATGAAATCCAGATGTATAGACGTCTACATGTCTTTATTAGCAAACCGTGAGGAACAGGCCATGTCGCAATACCGTACCTTTACCGCTCAGGACGCAGTGGAGTATGCCAGGCAGTTTGGCGGCCTTGATGACCCATCATCGCTGGTGGAGGCGCAGGAGGTAGGCGACGGCAACCTCAATCTGGTCTTTAAAATTTTCGACAGCGCGGACGTGAGCCGCATCATCGTCAAGCAGGCGCTGCCCTACGTGCGCTGCGTCGGGGAGTCCTGGCCGCTGACGCTGGACCGCGCCCGTCTTGAGGCGCAAACGCTGGTCGAGCACTACAAGCACAGCCCGCAGCACACCGTAAAAATCCACCACTTCGACCCGGAGCTGGCGGTAATGGTGATGGAAGATCTCTCCAGCCATCGCATCTGGCGCGGCGAGCTGATCAGCAATATTTACTACCCGCAGGCGGCGCAGCAGCTGGGCGAATACCTCGCGCACGCGCTGTTCCACACCAGCGATTTCTACCTGCACCCGCACGATAAAAAAGCGCAGGTGGCGCAGTTCATCAACCCGGAGATGTGCGAGATCACCGAAGATCTGTTCTTCAACGATCCGTACCAGATCCACGAGCGCAACAGCTACCCGGCCGAGCTGGAAAATGACGTAGCGGCCCTGCGCGACGACGCCCAGCTAAAAATTGCCGTGGCCTCCCTTAAGCACCGTTTCTTTTCTCAGGCTGAAGCCCTGCTGCACGGCGATATTCACAGCGGGTCGATTTTTGTGGCCGACGGCAGCCTGAAGGCCATCGACGCCGAGTTCGGCTATTTCGGGCCGATTGGCTTTGACCTCGGCACCGCCATCGGCAACCTGCTGCTGAACTTCTGCGGCCTGCCGGGGCATCTGGGCATTCGCGATGCCGCCGCCGCGCGCGAGCAGCGCCTGACCGATATTCAAGAACTCTGGAACACCTTCGCGGAACGCTTCCAGGCGCTGGCAAACGAAAAAGCCCGCGACGCCGCGCTTAGCGCACCGGGCTATGCCTCCGCGTTCCTGAAAAAGGTCTGGCATGACGCCATCGGGTTCTGCGGCACCGAGCTCATTCGCCGCAGCGTCGGGCTTTCCCACGTGGCGGATATCGACACCATTCAGGACGAGACGATGCGCCACGAATGCCTGCGCCATGCGATAACGCTCGGTAAAGCGCTGATCGTCATTGCCGACCGCATCGACAGCGCGGAAGAGCTGGTGGCACGAGTGCGACAGTACAGCTGATTTTCTCCCTCTCCCCGTGGGAGAGGGCCGGGGTGAGGGCATCAAACCGCACTTACCCCAAATACTCAATCACCGACAATCCACCGTTATAATCCGTGCTGTAAATAATCCCCTGCGCGTCCACAAACACGTCGCACGACTGGATCACCTGAGGGCGATTCGGCCGCGTGTCCATCATCCTCTCCGGTGCGGCGGGCACCAGCGCCCCCGTTTCCACCGGTCGATACGGATTGGAAATGTCATACGCGCGAACGCCCGCGTTCTGATAGGTCGCAAAAATTAGCGTCGAGCTGACGAAGCTCCCCGGCCGATTCTCATGCAGGTTGTGCGGGCCGAAATGCGCCCCTTTCGCCACGTAGTCGGTTTCATCCGGCTGCGGGAAGGTCGAGATGCTCACCGGGTTCGACGGCTCGCGGATATCAAACAGCCAGATGAGCTTCTCGCCGTCCTCCTGGTTATCCAGCACCGCTTCGTCCAGCACCACCAGCAAATCGCGGTCCGGCAGCGGCAGCGCGGTGTGCGTCCCGCCGCCAAACGGCGGGCTCCAGTTGCGGTGGCTAATGAGCTTCGGCCGGGTGCGGTCCTTCACGTCCAGCAGCGTCAGGCCGCCGTCGCGCCAGCTGCCGTAGGCGGTATCGCCAGCGATAATCGCGTGGTGCAGCGCGTAGCGTTTCCCTTCCGGCCAGTTCGGCCTCTCCCCTTCTGCCTGGTTCATCCCCGGCAGCCACCAGCGCCCCGCCACTTCGGGCTTGCGCGGGTCCGCAAGATCGATGGTCAGGAAGATGTAGTCGGTAAAGCCGTCGATCAGCGCTGAAACGTAGGCCCAGCGGCCACCGACGTACCAGATGCGGTGAATGCCGATGCCGCTCAGCGACAGAAAGCCGATTTCGCGCGGCCTGTCCGGCGTGGAGATATCAAACACGCGCAGCCCGGCGCTCCAGCCTTTGTCCTGCACGTCGCTGACGGTCTCCCCCACCTGGCGGGTGTAGTACACCTTCTCGTCGGCAAAGCGGGCATCGGCAAACAGATCCCGGGCGTTAATCACCAGCAGCAGGTCGTCATGCGCCTGCAGGTGCACGTTCCAGGTGCCGGGCGGCGCGGGCACGTAGCCTGCGGCCTTTGGGTTCTTCGGGTCGCGCACGTCGACAATCGAAAAGCCCTGCGACACCATATGGCCGATATACGCGAAGCCGCGGTGCACCATCAGCTGCACGCCGTCCGGACGACCGCCCTGGTCGCTATGGCCAATCAGCCGCATATTGCGGCTGTATTCTGGAGGGGGTAAAGAAGTCACCTTGAGCTCCTGTTGGTTTTCCCCCTCTCCCAAAGGGAGAGGGCCGGGGTGAGGGCATCAGGCCGCACCTGACGCCACCCGGCTTGGTTTTACTTGTTTTTCGCTTCCAGCGTCGCAAACCACGGCGCGATAAAATCTTCCGTCTGGCCCCAGCCAGGAATGATTTTTCCCAGAGACGCCACGTTCACCGGCCCCGGCTGGGCGGTCAGCAGCGCCTGCGGAATGGCGGCCGCTTTAAAATCGTAGGTTGCAGGCGTCGCTTCCCCGGCAATCTTGTTCGCCACCAGACGCACGTTCGTCGCGCCAATCAGCTTCGGATCCACCGCCACGCTCACCTTCCACGAACTGCCCGGTTCGCGCATCAGCTGCAGATCCTGGTTGGAGATGTCGATGCTGTAGAGCTTGATCTCGGTGCGGCCGTTCTCCTTCAGCGCCTTATACGCGCCCTGGCTGAAGGCGTCCCAGGTGCCCCAGATGGCGTCGATTTTGCCTTTCGGGTATTTCGCGAGGATCGCACCCACCTTGTTGGCGGTATCGCCCTGCACGTCAGAGGAGACGGCACCGATGGACTCCAGCTCTTTGATGTCCGGATACTGCTTTTGCAGCTCTTTATAGGCTGCCTGACGGCGCTCCATCGGCGGGAAGCCCGCGACCCACAGCTTGACGATATTGGCCTTGCCGTTGAAATCTTTCGCCAGCTGGCCGAAGGAGAGGTTCGTCAGGGAGGCATCGTCCTGCTGGGTGACGGTCACGCCCGGGATCTCGCCGTTAACGGCGGTATCAAAGACCGCGACTTTAATACCGGCATCCACCGCCTTCTTCACCAGCGCGGTGGAGTACGGATCGCGCCCCTGAGAGAGAATAATCCCGTCATATTTCTGGCTGATCGCCTGGTTCACGAAGTCCTGGAATTTAGCGTCATCCCCGTTGCTTAAAAAGGTGCTGACCTTAAAGCCGAGCTTTTTCCCTTCCTGAATCGCCCCGGCAACAAACTGCGTGGTGTTGTCGTCCGAGCCGAGGTTGCGGATCACCGCGATGCGGATCGGGCCGTCATGGTTCGCAATGGCCGCCGGAACCGGCGCGGGCGTAGCCGCGAAGCCTGGCAGAGCCGTGAGCAGTCCAAGTGCCACCAAAGAGAGTGCAATCTTTTTCATTTTTTATCCCGTTGTGTTGTCAGCGTTTTTGTATGTAGGTCATCGCCAGCGCCACTGCGAGCACCAGCCCTTTTATAATGTCCATGGCGTAATACGGCACGGAGAGCATCACCAGCCCGTTCGACAGCACGCCGAGGATCACCGCCCCGACGAGCGTACCCAGCGCGTTCGGTTTCCCGGAACCCGCCAGCGAGAAGCCGATCCACGCCGCCGCCACCGCATCCATCAGGTATCCGCCGCCCGCATTCACCTGCGACGAACCGATGCGCGACGCCAGCAAAATCCCGCCCAGGCCCGCCAGCAGCGAGGCAATCACGTAGGCCGCCACCTTGTAGCGCGTGGTGCGAATGCCGGAGAGGCGCGCCGCTTCGGGGTTGCCGCCGATGGCGTACATCCGGCGTCCGTGCGTGGTCAGCGACAGCCCCAGCTGCGCCAGCACGGTCACCACCAGCATGACGATCACGATGGTCGGCACCTGCCCCAGCAGGCTGAACGCCGCCGGAATGGTCCCTTCCGCCATATCGCCGCTCGGCAGCACCATGTTCTCGGTAATCGAGCCGCCGTAGCTGTAGGTCATCGCCACGCCCTGAATCACAAACAGGCTGGCAAGCGTCGCGAGCATGTCCGGAATGCGCAGGATGACGATCATGAAGGCGTTAAACAGCCCCACCAGCGTGCAGAGCGCCAGCGTAATCAGAATCGACTCGGTGGTACCAAAGCCGTGCCAGACGAAAAGCGAAATCACCAGCGCGTTCGCCAGCGAGGCGGTGGATCCGACAGAGAGATCGAACCCGCCGATGGTCAATGAAATCGACACGCCAATGGCAATCACCGTCACGATGGCAATCGAGCGCAGAATGTTGATGATGTTGTTCGGATCGAGGAAGCTGTCCGACGCCAGGCCAAACACGGCCACCAGCGCGACGACGGTTAACAGCATGCCCCACTTGTAGAGAAAATCGAAAATCTGCTGACGGCCAGACGCCGCCGCGGTCACTGAAAGGGCCTTGCTCACGACGCCGTTCCTCCGGTTGAATAATAAAGTAGTGTCTCTTCCCGGGCCTCGGCCCCGGCGATTTCCGCCACGATGCGCCCGTCCCACAGCACGCAAATGCGGTCGCACAGCCCGACCAGCTCGGCAAACTCGCCCGAGGCGTAAATCACCCCTTTGCCCTCGCGCGCCAGGCCGTCGATCAGTTGAAACAGGTCGGTTTTGGCCTTCACGTCCACCCCCTTGGTCGGCTCGTCGAATATCAGCACGCTGGCGTCATTGCGCAGCCATTTGCCGATGGCGACCTTCTGCTGGTTGCCGCCGGACAGGCGGCGCAGCACCTGCCCCGGCCCACGCGCGCGCACGCCGACGCGGGCGATGACCTCTTCCGCCCAGCGCCACGCCTGACGATGGCCAAACAGGCTCCAGCGCGAGAAGCTGTTATCCGCGCACACGGCAAGGTTCATGCTCACCGGCTCGTCGATAAAAATGCCCTCTTTGCGGCGCTCCTCCGGCACCAGCGCCAGACCACGCAGCACGGAGTCGGCCGGATCGCGCGGCTGCCAGGCCTGATGGTTCAGCTCGCCGCGCGCCACGAGGCTTTTGGTGGCGCCAAACAGCGCCTTGCAGAGTTCGGTTTTCCCCGCCCCCGCCAGCCCGGCAATCCCGAGAATTTCGCCTTTGCGCAGGTGCAGGGAGATATCTTTTAGCAGCGCGTCGTCGTGAAGCCCCTCAACGCGCAGCAGCGTTTCGTCGCCGTGCGGCGGTCGCGCGGGCGGATAGATATCGCTCAGCACGTGGCCGAGCATCTTCTCGACGATCGCTTCACCGCTAAGATCGGCCATCGGGCCGGTCTCGATCAGCTTGCCGTCACGCAGCACCGTTAAGGTGTCGCAGATGGCCTTCAGCTCGTGAATGCGGTGGGAGATAAACACCACGCCGATGCCCTGCTCTTTTAAACGTCTCACCACCGCAAACAGGCGCTCGCTCTCGTGCGCATCCAGCGGCGCGGTGGGCTCATCAAGAATCAAAAAACGGCAGTGGTGTGACAGGGCGCGTGCCAGCAAAATCTGCTGCTTTTCGGCCAGTGAACAGCTGTCGATGGAACGGCGAACGTCGAGTGAAACGTCGAGCTGCGCCAGCGCCTGCCTCGCCTGCTGGCGTACGGTGCGCCAGCTATAGCGGTGTCCCGGCTGCGCCAGCTGGTCGAGCATGATGTTTTCGGCAATGCTTAATCCCGGGATCAGCGCCACGTCCACCTCCTGCTGCACGAGGTGGATCCCCAGCCGTTTGGCGTCCAGCGGCTCGCGGATCGTCACCGGCTGGTTGTTAATGCTGATTTCACCCTCATAGTGGTCATGCGTGCCGCACAGCACCGCCATCAGGGTCGATTTCCCCGCGCCGTTGGCACCGGTCAGCGCATGTACGGATCCGCCGGTTAAGGTGAAATTCACGCGCGACAGCGCCTGAAAGCCGGAAAAGGCCAGGCTGATACCGCGCATCTCAAGGCGACTGGAAACCATCCGCGTAAATCCTTCATTACTCTTCTGATTTATCGAATTTTTCACAGCTCCGGTTGACTGACAACGACGGAAAAGGCATAAGATAAAGCGAAATATTATTAGCCATCCGGATGTCCAGACATAACATCGGGTTAGCGCTTGCTAAAAAAAGGACAACACCATGAGCAACACCGATATTCGCGTCGTGCCCGGCCCGGCGAACTACTTCTCTCATCCAGGCAGCCTTGCGCATCTGAATGAATTCTTCACCCCGGACCAGCTGTCCCGCGCGGTGTGGATCTTCGGCGAGCGCGCTATCGAGGGCGCGCGCCCCTTCCTGCCGGAGAGCTTTAACGCGCCGGGAGCGAAACATCTGCTGTTTAAAGGCCACTGCAGCGAGCACGACGTCACCCATCTGGTGAATGAGTCCGGCAGCAACGCCAGCGTGGTGATTGGCGTCGGCGGCGGCGCGGTGATGGATACCGTCAAGGCCGTGGCGCGCCGCTTAGGGGTACCGTTCGTGGGCATCCCCACTATCGCCGCCACCTGCGCGGCCTGGACGCCGCTCTCCGTCTGGTACAACGATGCCGGTCAGGCGCTGCAGTTCGAAATTTTCGACGACGCCAACTTCCTGGTGCTGGTGGAGCCGCAGATCGTCCTTAACGCCCCGGCGGAATATCTGCTGGCGGGCATCGGCGATACGCTGGCGAAGTGGTACGAAGCGGTGGTGTTGGCACCTGAGCCGGAGAACCTGCCGCTGACCGTGCGGCTGGGCATCAATGGCGCGCTGGCGATCCGAGACGTGCTGCTGGAGCGCAGCGAAGAGGCGCTGGCCGACCAGCAGCGCGGCGACCAGACGCAGGCATTTCGGGACGTGGTGGACGCGATTATCGCCGGCGGCGGGATGGTCGGCGGCCTGGGCGAACGCTATACGCGCGTGGCGGCAGCGCATGCGGTGCACAACGGCTTGACCGTGCTGCCGCAGACGGAAAAATACCTGCACGGCACCAAGGTAGCCTACGGCATTCTGGTGCAGAGCGCCCTGCTCGGCCAGGACGACGTGCTGGCGCAGCTGGTGGCGGCGTACCAGCGCTTTAACCTGCCGACCACGCTTCGCGAGCTGGACGTCGACATCAATAACCGGGAAGCGCTGGATAAGGTCATTGCCCACACCCTGCGCCCGGTGGAGTCGATTCACTATCTGCCGGTTGCGTTAACGCCTGAGGTTCTGCGCGCCGCGTTTGAGAAGGTGGAATCCTTCCGCCGTTAATTGCGCCGACCGTCTATACCTAATGATGATTCTCACCACTCTCGTAACGAGGTCATCATGCAGATCGATTTAACAGGTAAGAAGGCGCTGGTCACCGGCGCCAGCCGCGGGCTGGGTCGGGCTATTGCCCTGTCGCTGGCGCGCGCCGGTGCCGACGTGGTTATCACCTATGAAAAGTCCGCCGATAAAGCCCAGGCGGTCGCCGATGAAATTAAGGCGCTCGGGCGGCACGGCGAGGCGATTCAGGCCGACAGCGCCAGCGCGCAGGCCATTCAGGATGCCGTCACCCACGCGGCGCGTTCCCTTGGCGGGCTGGATATTCTGATCAACAACGCCGGAATTGCGCGCGGCGGCCCGCTAGAGTCCATGACGCTGGCGGATATTGACGCCCTTATCAACGTCAACATTCGCGGCGTGGTAATCGCCATTCAGGAAGCGCTGGTGCACATGTCCGACGGCGGGCGCATTATCAACATCGGCAGCTGTCTGGCGAACCGCGTGGCGCAGCCGGGGATCGCGGTTTACTCGATGACCAAATCTGCCCTTAACTCCCTCACCCGCGGGCTGGCGCGCGATTTAGGGCCGCGCGGCATTACCGTAAATCTGGTCCACCCCGGCCCCACCAACAGCGATATGAACCCGGAAGACGGCGAACAGGCTGACTCTCAGCGTCAGCTTATTGCGTTGGGTCATTACGGCCAGCCGGAAGACGTCGCGGCTGCGGTCACGTTTCTTGCCAGCCCGCTTGCCGGGCAAATCTCCGGAACCGGTCTGGACGTGGACGGCGGTTTGAACGCCTGATCGCATATTTCCTGCACGCCTCTGTCGCCCGACAGAGGCGTTTCCGAGCAGCCTCGAAGGTTTGCGTTTTGCCGCTTTCTCCCGTTTTTTCTCCGCTCTACAGTACCCCATAAGAAATTCGGAATTTATCTAATAGTCTTATTATTTCCTTATATTTTGTGTGGGCGTACAGTGGAGGTACGGATGAAGATTGTCTGGTCCAATGGTGCAAAGAAGGCGTTTTCAAAGATTGACGAGCGGTATCAGCGTCGCATTGAGGTAAAGCTTGCTGAGCTGGATGACCGCTCGGCTCCCCGGCCCGATATCAAAAAAATATCGGCGACAGAAGATCATTTCCGGCTACGCGTAGGCGATTACCGCATCATCTATACGCTTCGCGACGATCCCGATGACCATTGTTATGTTTTGGCCGTCAAGCGCAGAACTTCAACGACTTACCTGCATGAGGAGAGTGCCAACTATGGCTGTACAGCTAATCAAGGACGATAACGGGAAAACGCAGTACGTCGTTATTCCCTATCACGAATATTTTCGTATGCTCTTACAGATGGCAGAAATTGACGACGAAACCGACGACGATCTGGAGGATATTGAGGTCGAACACGACAGTCTGGATGACGTGGAATTGCCCGGAGAAGTGTGCAGCATCATGACCTGGCAGAACGTCAGCCTGCAGGCCGCGTGGCGTATACTGCGCGGCATGTCCCAGCAGGAGGTGGCGGAGAAACTCGGCATCAGTCAGTCCGCCGTATCACAGCTTGAAGCGCTGGACTCCCGTCCGCAAAAGCGCACCCGCGAAAAGCTGGCGGTAATCTACGGCTGCAAGCAGGAGCAGATCAGCCTCTATTTACCGAAAGAGGGTTAACAGCACTTCGCCCCGCCCTTGCCGCCGTAGCGGGCGTCCTGGCGGTCGCGGAAAAACTCTTCGTAGGTCATGGGCGTCTGGTCCGGATGGTTGACGCGCATATGCTCGACATAGTTGTCGTAGTCCGGCACGCCAATCATCATTTTGGCGGCCTGGCCCAGGTACTTACCTGCTTTGGAAAGGGTGTCGAACATAATCAGTTTCTCGTTTGTTTCCCCCTCACCCTAACCCTCTCCCCAAAGGGGAGAGGGAACTTACAACACCCTCTCCCCTTTGGGGAGAGGGCTGGGGTGAGGGGATTTGGTTAATGCGCCCCTTTGGCCTGGGTGACAATCTCTTCCAGGTTTTCAGGCATCGGCTCGTAGGGCGTCTCTTTCGCCGTTGGCTTGTCGACTTTCAACGCCGCCAGCGCGGTCTTGAGAGAATACAACGCCAGCACCACGACCACCACCATAAAGAAGATGGTCAGCCCGGCGTCCAGACGGTTGTTAAACACCAGCTGCGACAGCTGGGACTCGGTGTACTGCGCCGGGATCTTGCCGCTATCGATCATCGCCTGGAACTTGTTGGCGATTGCCAGGAAGCCCACCTTGTTGTCCGGGCTGAAGGCTTTCTGCCAGCCCGCCGTCAGGGTGCAAATCAGCAGCCATGCGGTTGGCACTAATGCCACCCAGGCGTAACGCTGGCGCTTCATCTTGAACAGCACCACCGCGCAGAGCATCAGCGCCATGCCCGCCAGCATCTGGTTGGCGATACCGAACAGCGGCCACAGGGTGTTGATCCCGCCCAGCGGATCGACCACGCCCTGATGCAGGAAGTATCCCCACGCCAGCACGCACAGCGCCGTTGCCAGCAGGTTAGCCGGGAGCGAGTCGGTGCGCTTCAGGTTCGGGGAGATCACCCCCAGCAGGTCCTGCAGCATAAAGCGCGCCGCACGGGTTCCCGCGTCCACCGCCGTCAGGATAAACAGCGCCTCAAACAGGATGGCGAAGTGATACCAGAACGACACGTCCATCAGCCCGCCCAGCGCGCCGTGCAGGATGTAGGCCATGCCCACCGCCAGCGTCGGTGCCCCGCCCGCACGGGAGATAATCGACTGCTCGCCCACCTCATTGGCAATGTGCGTTAGCGTTTCAGGGGTAATGGCAAAGCCCCAGCCGCTTACCACCTGCGCGGCAGACGCCACCACGTCAACGGTTCCGGCAGGGGCCAGCACCGCCATCGGGCTGTTCATCGCGAAGTACACGCCCGGGTCGATGATACAGGCCGAGACCAGCGCCATGATGGCGACGAAGGACTCCATCAGCATGCCGCCGTAGCCAATCAGGCAGGCCTGATTTTCATTCGCCAGCATCTTCGGCGTAGTGCCGGAGGCAATCAGCGCGTGGAAGCCGGACACCGCGCCGCAGGCGATGGTGATAAACAGGAACGGGAACAGGTTACCGGTCCAGACCGGGCCGGTGCCGTCGATGAATTTAGTCAGTGCGGGCATGGTCAGAGTCGGGCGCATGATCAGAATGCCGATAGCCAGCCCGACGATGGTGCCGATTTTCAGGAAAGTGGAGAGATAGTCGCGCGGAGCCAGCAGCAGCCACACCGGCAGCACCGCCGCCACAAAGCCGTAGCCCACCAGCATCCAGGTCAGCTGTACGCCGGTAAAGTCAAACCACGGTGCCCACGTCGGGCTTTCCGCCACCCAGCCGCCGGAGATAATGGCGAATACCAGGAACACCAGACCGATTACCGACACTTCACCGATGCGCCCCGGGCGCAGGTAGCGAATGTAGATCCCCATAAACAGCGCCAGCGGAATGGTGAAGGCCACGGTATAGGTTCCCCACGGGCTGTGGGTCAGCGCTTTCACCACGATCATCGCCAGCACCGCGAGGATGATCACCATGATCATAAAGGTCGCCACCAGCGCAATCACCCCGGCGGTTGCCCCCATCTCCTCTTTCACCAGCTCACCCAGCGAACGCCCGTCGCGGCGGGTCGAGACGAACAGCACCATAAAGTCCTGCACCGCCCCCGCCAGCACCACGCCGGCGAGGATCCAGATCATCCCCGGCAGGTAGCCCATCTGCGCCGCCAGCACCGGCCCCACCAGCGGGCCCGCCCCGGCAATCGCCGCGAAGTGGTGGCCGAACAGCACCTTTTTATCGGTCGGCACGTAGTCCAGCCCGTCGTTATGGCGCACGGCGGGCGTCATGCGCGTGCTATCAACCCCCAGGACGTTCTTCGCGATATAGCGACCATAAAAACGATAGGCGATCAGATAAATACAAACGGAGGCGACAACGATCCAGAGCGCGTTGATCTGTTCCCCCCGATTAAGGGCGATATAGCCCAGGGCAAAGGCTCCCACAACGGAGAGCCCTGCCCATGTAAGGTATTTCCCTGAGTTGTTCATAGTTGTTTTCCGCTGTAGTGAAACCGTGAGTTGTTACATTTTGTTTCTAGAACAACGGCGGAAATTTAACAACTTTGAAACGTAATTATGCGTGGTCAAACCAGACATTTACACCACAGTGTTAAGCCGATCACTTTCGCGCCGTCACCGGTCACACTTTTGCCTTTTTCATCCTGCCACCGCCTTACGGAATGATTTGTATCATTTTTTTTGGTTATAACCTCGCCAGAATGATCCTGCGCGATCGCGCGCTTACAAGGAAAAGGATATGAACAGTTCAGTACCTCAGGAGTATAAGGTCGGGCCCGGCGCGTACTTCGCCCTGGCGTTTGCAGCCGTTTTCTTCTCCGGCCTGTTGGGCGGAAAGGAGTGGTACGGCGTTTTTGATTTCACCACCCTCAACGGCGCGTTTGGCAAAGTGGTCAGTAAGGCCAGCCTGGATGATGGCATCCTGACGACCGCCAGCAGCGCCTTTCGCGGCACCGGCGGCAGCGGCGCGATGGACGGGTTTCTCTTCGCGCTCGGCTTAATTCCCGCGGTGATGTTCGCGCTGGGGATGATCAACGTGCTGGAGCACTACGGCGCCCTGCGTGCCGCCCGCAAGCTCTTAACCCCGCTGCTGCGCCCGCTGCTGGGCATTCCCGGCACCACCGGGCTGGCGCTGATCGGCAGCCTGCAAAGCACCGACGTGGGCGCGTCGCTGACCCGCAACCTGTCAGACGAAGGGCAAATAAGCGAAAAAGAGAAAGACGTGTTCGCCATGTTCCAGTTCTCCGCCGGGGCAATGATCACCAACTTTTTCTCCTCCGGCGCGATCCTCTTTACGCTGGTCGCCGTTGACGGCACCGCGGCGGTTCCCACGTCCATCGGAGCCTGTATTGCGGTGATGTTCATCATGAAGATTGTCGGCGCGAATATGCTGCGCCTGATCCTGACGTTTACGGGCAAAGAAGCCCCTGCGAAACAACCGGCAGAAGGAGACGCCGCATGAGTGCCCCACAGTCAAATCCCGTTATTACCGATGTCTTTGTCGAAGGCGCGCGCAAGGGCTGGGGCATTGCCACCGGCAGCACCCTGCCCAACGTGGTGATGGCGTTTATCATCATCAAAGCGCTGGAAATTACCGGCGCGCTGAAAGGGCTGGGCATGATCTTCGCCCCGCTGATGGGCCTGTTCGGCCTGCCGGGTGAGGCCGCCGCCGTGCTGATCGGCGGCTGGATGTCGATGGGCGGCGGGATCGGCGTCGCCATCGGCCTGTTTGATAAAGGCATTATTACCGGCGAGCACCTGGCGATCCTGGCACCCGCCATCTACCTGATGGGCTCGCAGGTGCAGTATCTGGGCCGCATTCTGGGCGTGATCGGCACCCGCGCCAAACGTATCCCGCTGATGATCGCCATCTCGGTAGTCAACGCGTTTTTAGCCATGCTGCTGATGCGCATTATTCTCTGAACAGGACGTGAACATGAATCTTGACCACTATATTGAAGAGCTGAAAACCCTGGTGAACGTGGACTGCGGCACCCAGACCATTGCGGGCGTTGCCGCCGTTGCGGGCATTATGCAGCAGCTCTGGCAGCGAGAGGGCTGGCACACCGAGCAGGTTAATCTGGGCGATAAGGTGGGCCCGGGCGTGTTCGTCTGCAATAAGCCGCAGGCGGAGCATTTTGACGTGCTGCTGGTCGGCCATCTCGATACCGTCTTTGCCCCCGGCACCGTCGCCGAGCGCCCGATGAGCGAGGATGATACCCGCCTGTATGGCCCCGGCGTGTCGGATATGAAGAGCGGACTTCTGAATATTTTGTGGGCGATGCGCGGGCTCGACGCCGCGGACAACGATCGTCTCGCGATAGCCGTGGCGATGAACCCGGACGAAGAGACCGGCTCGGTGCACTCCCACGAATGGATCGGCGAGCTGGCGAAGCGTTCCCGCTGCGTGCTGGTGTGTGAAGCCGCCCGCGCCGACGGTTCGCTGGTGAAAGCGCGTAAAGGGATGGCGGGCTATCACCTCACCTTCAGCGGCGTGGCGGCGCATGCGGGTAACGATCCGGAAAAAGGCCGCTCGGCAATTACCGCCCTGGCAAACAGCGTTATCGCCATTAATGCGCTAACCGACTGGGATCGCGGCACCACGCTCAACGTCGGGGTGATCCACGGCGGCAGCGCGGCAAACGTGGTGGCGGATAACGCCGTAGCCGAACTCGACGTGCGCTTCTGGGAAAACGACGAGTACGACCGGGTGAATCAGGCGCTGGAAGCGTTATGTGAAAACGGCTTTTTAGACGGCGTGACCACTACGCTTGCGCGGGTGAATCACAAGCCGGCGATGGCAGCCAGCGTTGCGACGCAGGCCCTGATGCAGCAGGTTGAAGCGGCAGGAAAAGCGGAGGGTATCGACATTACCTGGCAGGCGGTCGGCGGCGGCAGCGACGCCAACCACACCGCCGCGCTGGGCATCCCGACGCTCGACGGACTGGGCCCGATTGGCGCCGGGTTCCACAGCCCCGCGGAATGGCTGGATAAAGCGTCGATTGAGCCGAGAATTCGCTTGTTAAAGCGGATCGTCTCGACATTGTAAACGCCGGGTGGCGGCTTCGCCTTACCCGGCCTACACGTAATTTTGCACTAAACCGTCCCCTCTCCCTGTGGGAGAGGGTTAGGGTGAGGGTTAGGGTGAGGGCAACAAACCGCACAAAATCAACCCAGCACCATCGTACTCAACCGGCAGGTGCAGCACCGCCGCCCCTGCTCGTCGAACACCACAATCTCCCAGCTCTGGCTGGAGCGCCCGAGATGCAGCGGCTGGCACACGCCGCGCACCTTACCCTGCGACACCGCCCGGTGGTGCGTGGCGTTCAGCTCCGTGCCAACCACGTTCTGCCCGTCGCGGGTCATCAGAAAACCGGCCATCGATCCCAGCGTTTCCGCCAGCGCCGCCGACGCACCGCCGTGCAGCAGGCCAAACGGCTGATGGGTGCGGGCGTCCACCGGCATTTCGGCCTCGAGCGTCTCGTCCCCGAGGCGGGTATAGACGATGCCGAGATGCGCCACCAGGGTGTTCTCGCTGGTGGCGTTCAGCGCGTCGAGCGATAAATGACGTTTCCAGATCATCTTACGCCCCCAGCGTGGAGCCGCCGTCCACCACGATATCCTGCAGGGTGATATGGCTGGCGGCATCCGAAGCGAGGAACAGCACGGTGCTGGCAATCTCCTGCGGACGGGCAATCTTGCCGAGCGGAATGCCGAGCTTAAACTGCTCGCCAAAGCCGCGAATGCGCTGCTGCTCCGCATCGTCGCTTTTCCACAGGGTGCGCTGCATGTCGGTGTCCGTTGAGCCCGGCGACACCAGGTTACAGCGCACGCCGCTACCCGCCAGCTCCAGCCCGACGGTCAGGGCCAGGCTTTTCAGCGCCGCCTTCGACGCGCCGTAGGCGCTCATGCCGATGCGCGGCGTGTGCGCCGCGTCGGACGCCACGGTCACTATCGCCCCGCCCTGCTGACGGCGGAACTGGCCCATCGTCTGCTGGAACAGGTTGAACGCGCCGCCGACGTTGACCGCGAAGGTCTGCTGCCAGTCCTCCTGCGAGAGCTGGTCCGTCGCCCCCATGCGCAGAATGCCCGCCGCGTTGACCAGCACGTCCAGGCGCTCAAGCGTCGTCAGCGCACGCCCGCACACCTCCTGCACCTGCGCGGCGTTCGCCACGTCCAGCGTTTCGGTGGCGAACGGATAATCACCCAGCGGAAACGCCAGATCGAACCCGGTCACCTGCGCGCCCGCCTCCACAAACGCCAGCGCCGTCGCGTAGCCAATCCCCTTCCCCGCGCCCGTCACCCAGACGGTTTTGCCGGTAAAATCAAAACCCATCACTTCACCTCGCGGGAGAGCAGCGCCCACCAGGCGTCGATTGTTGGATTTTTGGCCAGCATAACGAAATCAATGTCGCCGTGCACCTTGCGCCAGCGGGCGGCCAGCGCCATCATGCGCACCGAATCCAGACCGTAGTCGATCAGGTTTTCGTCATCCATCGGCTCGTCGGACTCGTCCAGCAGCGGCAGGATCAGCTCGCGCAGCGCGGCTTTGGTTGCCGGAACGGACGGCAGCAGCTCGTCGGTCATCACCACGCGGCCCGAGCGTCCCGCTACGTAGTTCAGCGACATCAGGTGCTCGTCGCGGGTGAAATCCGCCAGCGCGTCGGCGATAAAGAACGGCTTGATGTCGCGCATAAACGCATCGGTGGCGGTGGTCATGCAGCCGATGTGGGCATACACGCCGGTAATCAGCAGCTGGTTGCGGCCCGTCTCCTTCAGCATCTGCTCGAGCGGCGAGCGATGAAACGCGCTGTAGCGCCACTTCACCAGCACCGTGTCGGCTTCGTCCGGCGTCAGTTCAGCGACGATACGCTGCTGCTCCGGCGAGCGGGTCAGGCCCGGCCCCCACATGTCGTTCAGCAGGGCGCGGTCTTCATCGCTCTGCTCTTTCGGCTGGGCGGTGTAGTACACCGGTATGTTGTGTTCTTTGCAGTAAGCGCGCAGTTTAGCGATGTTCGCCACCACCTGCTGCATCATCGCGCTATTTTCACCCCAGAAGTTCAGGAAGTACTCCTGCATATCGTGGATAAGCAGCGCCGCGCGCTCCGGCTCAAAGGCCCAGTTCACTTTATTGGTCGGCAGCTCTGCGGCGGTCGGCAGCGCGTAAGCGGTTAATTTTGGTATAGCCATACTCTGTTCCTCAGCCCCGGGCGCGTTCAGCGAGCCACAGGCGCAGCTGTTTCTTATCGACTTTGCCGACCGGCGTTAACGGAAGCGCATCCACGCTCTCCACGCGGTCCGGCAGCTTGAATTCGGCAACGCCCTGCTCGCGCAGGAAGCGGCGCACCTCGACCGCGCGCAGCGGCTGTTTCACCACCAGATACGCGCAGCTTTTTTCGCCCAGCAGGCTGTCCTCCATGCTCACCAGCGCGGCGTGGATCACCGACTCGTGGCGCAGCAGCAGGTTTTCGATCTCCTCGGCGGCGATCTTCTCCCCGCCGCGGTTGATCTGATCCTTCTCGCGCCCCTGCACGGTGATGTACCCCTGCTCGTCGATGGCGATCAGGTCGCCGGAGCAGTAAAAGCCGTCGGCATCAAAGGCGCTGGCGTTGTGTTCCGGGCTGTTAAAATAGCCGCGGAAGGTATAGGGCCCGCGCGTCATCAGACGCCCGACTTCGCCGCGCGGCAGCGGGTTACCGTGCTCGTCCGCCACCCACACTTCGTCGTCCGGGCACATCGGACGGCCCTGGGTGTTGATGATGCGTTCCGGCGCGTCGTCGAGCGCGGTGTAGTTCACCAGCCCTTCCGCCATGCCGAATACCTGCTGAAGCTGACAGCCGATTTCCGCCGGAATGCGCGCCGCGAGCGTGGCGGACAGGCGTGCACCGCCCACCTGCAGCAATTTCAGCGACGTAAGCTGACCGTTCCCCGCCCCTTCGGCAATCGCCTGCAGCCACAGGCTGACCGCCGGCGGTACCAGCGAGGTGACGTTAACCTGATGCTGTTCAATCAGCGGGAAGCAGAGCGTGGCGCTCGGGTCGTTCGCCAGCACCACGCAGCCCCCGGCGGTGAAGATGCCGAGCGATCCCGGCGAGCTCATGGCGTAGTTATGCGCCGCAGGCAGGGCGTTGAGGTAACGCGTTTCGGCGGTAATGCCGCAAATCTCGTTGCTGCGGCGGATGCTGTAGTCGTAATCGTTATGCGTGCGCGGGATCAGCTTCGGCGTGCCGGTGCTGCCGCCGGAAAGCTGGAAGAAGGCCACTTCGTCGGCGGGCGTCGGGTTCGGGATAAAGTTGTCGGCCGGACGCGCAATCGCCGTTTCCAGGGCGTGTTCGCCCCGATCGCCGCGCAGCAATACGACGCGGACCGAGCGGTGCTCATCCACAAAGGCGTTGAGGAAGTCATCGCCCGCGAACAGCGCGTGGTCGCGATCGGCAATCAGCACGGCGGGTTTGATCTGCGCGGCGTAGGCGTTCAGCTCGCTGCGCTGATGGCTAAAGAGCGCGTTGACCGGCGCCACGCCGATTTGCAGCAGCGCGAAGAAGGTGATGTAGAACTCGGCCACGTTGCCGAGCTGCACCAGCGCCGTCTCGCCGCGGTGCAGCCCCTGCGCCTGGAGGGCAGAGGCCAGGTTATTCACCGCCTGATTAAACGCGCGGTAGGTAATGTGCCGCTCGCCGTCGATAATCGCCACGGCATCGCTTTGCGCACGATCCGTCAGAATGTGCGTCAGCGGCAGATCCTGCCAGTAGCCTTTCTCACGGTAGCGGCGGGCAAATTCCTCAGGCCAGCGGGTAAAGGGGATGGTCATGAGTATTCCTTAGTGCAAACCAAAAACGTTGAGCATGGTGGAGAGCTTCACGCCGGTTTCGCGCCACTCGCCCACCGGCGAGGAGGCGGGGACAATGCCCGCGCCGGCAAACAGGCGCACGGTATTTTCGCGAAGACGCGCGCAGCGGATGGTCACCACCCATTCGCCGTTGCCTTCGCTGTCGCACCAGCCGACGATGCCGCCAAACAGCTCGCGGTCGAACGGCTCCAGCTCGGCAATCAGCTGTTTCGCCTCCTGATGCGGGAATCCGCTCAGGGCAGGCGTCGGGTGCAGGAGGCAGGCCAGGGTCAGGGCGTTTTCATTTTCACGCGCGTCACCTTCTACCGGCGTCGCCAGGTGCCACAGGGTCGGGGTGGTAATCAGCTGAGGAGAATCCGGCATGCTGAGATGGTGGCTGCGCGGTGCCAGAACGGCCTTCATCGCCTGGGTCACCAGGTCGTGCTCGTGACGGTCTTTTTCAGAGGCCAGCAGCTTGTTGCCCGCTTCTCTGTCCAGCACGTCGTCCGGCTGACGGCGCGCCGAGCCTGCCAGCGGCAGCGAGCTAAAGTGCGCGCCCTCTTTGCGCAGCAGCAGCTCCGGGCTTGCGCCCAGCAGCACGCCGCCGTCTTCCAGCGGCACGTGGAAGTTAAAGCTCGCCGGGTTCTGGGCGATCAGGCGCTCCATCAGCGCACCGCTGTCGAGGGTTTTGTCGGCCGCAATATCGATCAGGCGCGAGAGCACCACCTTGTTCACCTGCGGCGTGGCGGTCAGCGACGCGGCGCGGGCAACCATCTCTTCAAACACCGGCTGCGGTGGGATCTCGGTCCGTTTTTCCACGTTCAGCGCCTGCGCGGCGGAGAAATAGCGCGAGGACTGCTGGCGCGCCGGGCGAGAAAAGGTCTGCCAGCGCTGGGGGATAAACAGGGACGACGGTTTGCGGGTATCGAACGGAATAGCGCCCACCATCACCGGGTGGGCAATGCCGCTGGCCTTCGCGTTCTGGAAAGCCTGGGCTAATTTTTGCTGGAAGTTGCCGTTCGGATCGTCGCCGCCGACGGCGGACTCAGAGAAGCGGGCAAAACAGCCTGACGTGGTAAAACTGCGATAGGGCGACATAAAGAAAAAGCTGTCTGATTGCAGCGTGGTCGCGGTGTGCTGGGTGTCCTCAGCCAATGACGTATCCATATCATCCTCCTAAAATGATAAAAGCAGTAATAATGATTATCATTTATATTTTCGATGGCTAACCTAATCTCACAGCGCCCCGGTGTCAACCGCAGAGCAAACAACTTGTGCGACTAACGCTTGCATCCCTTCCCCGCAATCATGAAAATGAGAAGCATTAACTTCAATAAAAACAGGATGCCGCTCCGTGAAACTCCCTGCCGTTTGCCGTAATGCCCTTCTTTTAACAGGATTTTTTGTTTTAGGACTAACCTCAGCCACCGCCGCCGACTGGCCGCGTCAGGTGGCCGACAGCCGCGGCGTTCACACGCTTGAGAGCAAGCCGACGCGCATTGTCTCCACCAGCGTAACCTTAACCGGATCGCTGCTGGCGATTGACGCCCCGGTCGTCGCCAGCGGTGCCACCACGCCGAACAACCGCGTGGCGGATGCGCAGGGCTTTTTACGCCAGTGGGGAGATATCGCAAAACAGCGCAAGCTGGCCCGGCTGTACATCGGTGAGCCGAGCGCCGAAGCGGTCGCGGCCCAGATGCCGGACCTGATCCTCATCAGCGCCACCGGCGGAGATTCCGCGCTGGCGCTGTACGATCAGCTCTCCGCCATCGCCCCCACGCTTATCATTAACTACGACGACAAGAGCTGGCAGGAACTGCTGACGCAGCTGGGCACCCTCACCGGGCAGGAAAAACAGGCCGCCGGGCGCATTGCCGCGTTTGATAAACAGCTCGCGCAGGTGAAACAGCAGATGAAGCTGCCGCCGCAGCCGGTGAACGCCATCGTCTACACCGCTGCCGCGCACAGCGCCAACCTGTGGACCGCTGAATCCGCGCAGGGCAAGCTGCTGCACCAGCTGGGCTTTACGCTGGCGGAACTGCCCGCCGGGCTGCAGACCTCCAAAAGCCAGGGCAAACGCCACGACATTATTCAGCTGGGCGGGGAAAACCTGGCGACGGGGCTGAACGGCGAAGGGCTGTTCTTGTTTGCGGGCGACCAGAAAGACGTCGACGCGATTTACGCCAACCCGCTGCTGGCGCATTTGCCCGCCGTGCAGAACAAGCGCGTCTGGGCATTGGGAACCGAGACGTTCCGCCTGGATTATTACAGCGCGATGCTGGTGTTAGACAGATTGAGTGCGTTGTTTAAGTAGGCATTTCCCCTCCCTCTCCCTGTGGGAGAGGGCCGGGGTGAGGGCATCAGGCCGCACCGTCGGTCAACACACTCTCCTGCCTGAATCGGCGCAATTCTGCCAACGACAATAATAAAACCGCACCAATAATTGCCAGTACAAACCCGCTGCTGCTCGCCGAGGCCACCGGGGTCATTATCGCCCCCAGCCCGCCGAGGATCGCCGCGCCAATCGCATCGCCCGTCACGTTCTGCGCCGTCCACAGGCCGTTAATGCGCCCGAGCATCCCTTCCGGCGTCTGGGTCTGGATCAGGGTGTACTGCAACAGCGAGCTGATGGCGCTCAGCCAGCCGAAAATCACCAGGCACAACACGCCCAGCGCCCACACCGGCATCAGGCTGAAGAAGCCAATGGCGATAAACGACGCCAGCGTGGCAAGCAGCATAATCAATCCCGGACGCGCGCTCTGCGCCAGGTTGCCGCTGGTCAGCGCCCCGCACGCCGCGCCGAGCGGAATGGCGGCGTAGAGAATGCCAATCTCCGAGGCGCTCATCTGCCACTCACCCGCCAATGCCGGATAGAGCACGCGCACGGCGCTCGCCATCGTCAGCAGGCCGCCAAGCAGCGCAATGCCGCCAATCAGCGGGTTGCTGAACAGAAAGCGAATCGCGGCCATCAGCGATTTCAGCGGATGCTCGCGCGGCTGCGGCGGAGGCGGCAGCAGCGGCAGGCGCAGCAGCGTCAGGGTAGTGATAAAGGTCCCCGCCGCCGCCAGGCCGTAGTTCCACGCCACGTTGCCTGTTGCCAGCAGCAGGCCGCCCACCATCGGCGAAATCACCGACCCGAGGCGCACGGTGAGCATGGTGATCGCCCCCGCCTGCATCAGGTTCTCGCGCCCGACCAGCGCGGGCGTGGCCGCCAGCAGCGCCGTCACGCCCAGCGAGGCAAAGAAACCGTCCCACAGCCCCAGGGCATAAATCGCAATCAGCGACGGCTCCGGCAGCATCGCGTTCAGGCACAGCCCGATAAAGCCCACCCCGCAGGTGCCGCGCGCCAGCAGGATCAGCTTTTTACGCTCGTAGCGGTCCGCCAGCACGCCGCCCACCATCAGGCCGATAAACATCGCCCCGCCGGTTAAGGTGACGGATAGCCCCACCAGCCAGCTGGAGTGGGTCATGGTCTGGATTTGCACCGGCACGGCAACGCCGAGCAGGCCGAGGGATAAAATGGAGATAAAGCGGGCGATAAAGACGGCGCGAAACGCCGGGTGCGTTTTGAGGAGGCTGAGGTTGAGCAGCCAGGATTTTTGATTCATGACAAGGCCTTGAGGTATCGGTCTACCATTTCCATGGGCGCACATGCTAACATAGCCAAATAAGATAGATAACGATAATTACTATCATTATCACATCATGGACGTTGCTATGTCGTTTTCCTCTTCCGCGGTGCGCGCCGTTGCCGTGCCCGTTTTATTGCTGCTGTTGATCCTTGCGATTGCACTCAGTCTGCTGGTTGGCGCGAAGCCGCTGCCCGCGTCCGTTATTGTCGATGCGCTCTCCGGTACCTGCCAGAGCGCCGACTGCATCATCGTGCTCGACGCCCGCCTGCCCCGCACCCTTGCCGGACTGCTGGCGGGAGGCGCGCTCGGCCTTGCCGGAGCCCTGATGCAAACCCTCACCCGCAACCCGCTGGCCGACCCCGGCATTCTCGGCGTTAACTCCGGCGCCAGCTTTGCCATCGTGCTCGGCGCGGCGCTCTTCGGGTTGACGTCTCCGTCCGAGCAGCTGGTCATGGCCTTTTGCGGCGCGCTGGCCGCCTCGCTGGTCGTGGCCTTTACCGGCAGCCAGGGCGGCGGGCAGCTGAGTCCAGTCCGCCTGACGCTGGCGGGCGTGGCGCTCGCGGCGGTGCTGGAAGGCTTGTCCAACGGCATCGCCCTGCTCAATCCGGACGTTTACGACCAGCTGCGCTTCTGGCAGGCCGGATCGCTGGATATCCGCACCCTTGAAACCTTAAAAGTGGTGGTGGTTCCGGTCATCATCGCCGCCGCCGTGGCGCTGTTTTTAAGCCGGGCGCTCAACAGCCTGAGCCTCGGCAGCGACACCGCGACCGCCCTCGGCAACCGCGTGGCGCGCACGCAGCTGGTTGGTCTTTTGACCATCACGGTGCTGTGCGGCAGCGCGACCGCCGTGGTCGGCCCCATTGCCTTTATCGGCCTGATGATGCCGCACATGGCGCGCTGGCTGGTGGGGGCGGATCACCGCTGGTCGCTGCCGGTGACGCTGCTGGCCACCCCTGCCCTGCTGCTGTTTGCCGACGTGCTGGGCCGCCTGCTGGTTCCCGGCGAGCTGCGCGTCTCGGTGGTCAGCGCCTTTATCGGCGCGCCGGTGCTGATCTTCCTGGTACGCCGTAAACGCGGAGGTGGCGCATGATGGCCCCGTCCCGTCGTTTACTCACCAGCGTCTCCCTCCTTGTGCTCGCCATTGCACTGCTTACGGTCTGGAGCCTGCGCAGCGGCGCGGTGACGCTCGATTTTGCTCAGGTGTTTAACGCCCTGCTCGGCAGCGCGCCGCGCAATATCACCATGGTGGTGACCGAATGGCGGCTGCCGCGCGTGGCGATGGCGGTGCTCGTCGGCGCGGCGCTCGGCGCGAGCGGTGCGATATTCCAGTCGCTGATGCGCAATCCGCTCGGCAGCCCGGACGTGATGGGCCTCAACACCGGGGCCTGGAGCGGCGTGCTGGTGGCGATGGTGCTGTTTGGCCAGCACCTGACGGCGATTACCTTTACGGCAATGGCGGGCGGCATTCTGACGTCATTACTGATCTGGGCGCTGGCCTGGCGCAACGGCATCGACACCTTCCGCCTGATCATCATCGGGATCGGCATCCGCGCCATGCTGATGGCCTTTAATACCTGGCTTCTGCTACAGGCGTCGCTGGAAACCGCGCTCTCCGCCGGGCTGTGGTACGCCGGTTCCCTCAACGGCCTGACGTGGGGCAAAACCTGGCCCGCCGCGCCGCTGATTGTGCTGATGTTTATCGGCGCGCTGCTGCTGGTGCGGCGTATGCGCCTGCTGGAGATGGGCGACGACAGCGCCTGCGCGCTGGGCGTAAGCGTCGAGCGCTCGCGCCTGATGCTGATGCTGGTCGCCGTACTGCTGACCGCCGCCTCTACCGCTATCGCCGGGCCGATCTCGTTTATCGCCCTCGTGGCACCGCACATTGCCCGCCGTCTTAGCGGGACGGCGCGCTGGGGCTTAACCCAGGCGGCGCTGTGCGGCGCGCTGCTGCTGCTGGCCGCCGATCTCTGCGCCCAGCAGCTGTTTATGCCTTATCAACTGCCGGTGGGCGTAGTGACCGTCAGCCTCGGCGGGATTTACCTCATCGTCTTGCTCGTTCAGGAGTCACGCAAGAAATGACAGACACAACCACCCGCTTGCGCGGCGAAAACCTCACCCTCGGCTACGGCAAAAAAATCATTGCCCGTGATTTATCCGTCGCCATTCCGGACGGCCACTTCACGGCAATCATCGGGCCAAACGGCTGCGGCAAATCGACCCTGCTGCGCACCCTGAGCCGCCTGATGACGCCGTCTGAAGGCAGCGTGTTCCTCGACGGGGAGCAGATCCAGCGGTTCGCCAGCAAAGAGGTGGCGCGGCGCATCGGGCTACTGGCGCAGAACGCCACCACGCCGGGGGACATCACGGTGCAGGAGCTGGTCTCGCGCGGGCGCTATCCGCACCAGCCGCTGTTTACCCGCTGGCGCAAAGAGGACGACGAGGCGGTCAGCCGCGCGATGCAGGCGACGGGGATTACCGATCTGGCCCTGCAGAGCGTGGACACCCTTTCCGGCGGGCAGCGTCAGCGCGCGTGGATCGCGATGGTGCTGGCGCAGGAGACCTCGATCATGCTGCTGGATGAGCCGACGACCTGGCTCGACATCAGCCATCAGATTGACCTGCTGGAGCTGCTGAGCGAGCTCAACCGCACGCAGGGGTATACCCTGGCGGCGGTGCTGCACGACTTAAACCAGGCGTGCCGCTATGCGACGCATCTGATTGCCTTGCGAGACGGTGAGATTGTGGCGCAGGGCGCGCCGAAAGAGATTGTGACGCCGGAGTTGATCGAGCGGATCTACGGCATGCGCTGCATGATTATTGACGATCCGGTGGCGGGCACGCCGCTGGTTGTGCCGCTTGGCAAACGTGCGGTCTGATGTCCCCTCACCCTGACCCTCTCCCCAAAGGGGAGAGGGGACGATTACACCCTCTCCCCTTTGGGGAGAGGGCTGGGGTGAGGGGCTTTTGACCTTACCCCAATATCTCCTTCAACACCGGCCCTATCTTCTCAAACGCCTGCGGTGAAATGATATCCACGTGGGCGCAGTCCTGGCTGTACACCTCAAGCTCCGCCACCCACGGCGACCACGCAACCTGCGGATCCATCGTTCGCGTGCGCTCGGCGACGAACAGCGTCGCTTTGCCGTCAAACCTTGCGCTGTGCGCCGTGGTGAGCAACCGCACCGCGTCGGCGTAGTTACCTTCGATGGCGTTAAACAGCTCGCTGGAGCCCTGCCCCTGCTGAGCGGCGATAAACGCCTGACGCTCGCGCTCGATCTCCGCCAGCACCTCCGGATCGAGGCCGTTGGCCTCTTTCTCAGCCCAGTTTTGCGTTTCCGGCGGCCAGGTATCCAGCAGGCCAAGGAAGGCCACCTCCTCAGCCTGCTCGCTCAGACGGGCAGCAATCCCCTGCGCCAGCGTGCCGCCGAGGGAATAGCCGAACAGATAATACGGCCCCTGCGGCTGCTGCTTACGCAGCGTAGCCAGGTGGTGCTCAATCACCCCATCCAGATCCGCGCACTGCTGCATCGGCCCGTCGGGGCGCGGGGACTGAATGCCGGTAATCGACCAGCGCGGGCTGAGGTAGCGCGCAAGCACGCTAAACTGCCAGGCAAAGCCGGACGCCGGATGGAAGCAGAACAGCGTCGGGCCGTTACCTTCACGCAGCGGGAGAAGGGTTTCATACCCCAGCCGCTGCGCCTGCTCGTCGCTCATCTGCGAGTCCAGCAGCGCGCTGAGCTTGCTCACCGTCGAGGCGACCATAATCTGCCCCGGCGTCACCTTGCGGTCGAATGCGCGGCTTAGCTGCGCGGCCAGGCGCATCGCCAGCAGCGAGTGTCCGCCGAGGGCAAAGAAGTCGGCCTCAATATCGTTGACCTCGCAGCCCAGCAGGGCAGAAAACGCCTGCGCCACGGCGGATTCGGTTTCCGTCTCCGGCGCGCGGCCTGTGGTTTTGCTGGTCAACTCCGGCAGCGGCAGCGCCTTGCGGTCAAGCTTGCCGTTCGCGCTGAGCGGCAGCGCGCTGATTTGCAGCAGCACCACCGGCACCATGTGCGGCGGCAGCTGCGCTTTAAGGGATTCCAGCAGCGCGTCGCGGTCCAGCGGTAAGCCGGATTCAGAGACCACGTATCCCACCAGCTGGCGGGCATCGCCGCCGGTGGCCGCCGCCTGGTTGAACACGCAGGCGTGCGCCACGGCCTGGGCCACGTCCGGCAGCGACAGCATCGCCCGGTCGATTTCGCCCAGTTCGATGCGCTGGCCACGAATTTTCAGCTGATCGTCGCTGCGGCCGAGATATTCCACCGCGCCGTTGTCCAGCCAGCGGGCAACGTCGCCGGTGCGGTACATGCGCTCGCCGGGGGCAAACGGGTCGGCAATAAAGCGGCTGGCGGTAAGGTCCGGACGGCCCAGATACCCCTGCGCCAGCTGAATGCCGGTGAGATACAGATCCCCCGCCACGCCGAACGGCACCGGGCGCATCATCGCGTCCAGAATGCGCAGCCCCGTGTTCCACACCGGGAAGCCAATCGGCACGCTGTTGCCCTCCACCGCCGCCAGCTCGGGGCCAAACGCCGGATACCAGCTGACGTCCACCGCCGCTTCCGTTGGGCCATAAAGGTTGTGCAGCGGTGCACGGGTGAGCTGTTCCCACTCGCGGCACAGCTCGGTCGGCAGCGCTTCGCCGCTGCAGAACACCTGCTTAAGGGTGTTGCAGCACGCCGCGTTTTCCGGGGTCAGCGAGGCGACAAAGGCCGCCAGCATCGACGGCACGAAGTGGGTGGTGGTCACGCCGTACTGCGCAAAGAAGCTCTGCATCGCCTGCGGATCGCGGTGCGCGTCCGGCTCGGCCATCACCAGCTTCGCCCCGGCGATAAACGGCCACCAGAACTCCCACACCGACACGTCAAAGCTGCACGGCGTTTTCTGCGCCACCACGTCCGTCGCGTCCAGCGGGTAATGATCCTGCATCCACTTGAGACGGTTAACGATGGCGGTATGGCCGACCATGACCCCTTTCGGGCGGCCCGTCGAACCGGAGGTAAAGATGATGTACGCGGTCTGCTCCGGCGTCGCCAGCCGCAGCGGCTCAGCCTCCGCAGCCGGTAACAGTGTGTTGTAACTAAACGCCGTAATCGGCAGATCGCTGAAGCGCGGGAGCTGCTCGTCGGTGGTAATGAGCAGGGACGGCTTCGCGTCCTCCAGCATCATCCGCAGGCGGTCGTCCGGGTAGCCGGTGTCCAGCGGCAGCCACGCGGCACCCGCCTCGACGATGCCGTGCAGCGCCAGCGTCAGGAACACCGAGCGCGGGAGCGCCACCGCCACGCTGTCGCCCGGCTTAACGCCGCGCGCGCGCAGCAGGTTCGCCAGCGCGACGACCTGCTCGCGCATCTGACGATAGCTGAGCTCAATGTGCGCATCCGCCAGCGCGGGGGCGTCCGGCGTTTTGCTCGCCTGCTCCGCCACCAGCTCCGCAAGGGTGGTGGACGGCAGCGCCAGCCCGGTATCGTTGATGCGCGCCAGCTGGGCGTACTCCTGCTCAGAAACCGTTTCCACGTCGCCGCAGCGCAGGTCGGGGTTGGCCGCAAACTGCAGCAGCATCGCGTTCAGGCGCGCAACGTGGCGGGAAAGCGTCGCTTCGTCGTAGCGCTGTTTATTGGCGAGGATCTCAATGCTCAGGCCGCCCTGCTCGTCCGGGAACAGCGCCAGCTCCAGATCGTTCACCGGGCCGGTTGCCAGCGTGTGGGTGATGGCCTCCACGCCGTCGATATCCAGCTGATAATCGAACACCTTGACGTTCAGCACCGGGCCGAACAGCGCGTCTTCACCCGCGGCGCGCCCGCCGTCGCGCACAATCTGCTCGGCGTCGTAGCGCTGGTGACGGCGCATTTTTTTCAGCTGGTTCGCCAGGCGCAGCGCCAGCGCCGGCAGGCTCTCCTGCGGGTTAATATTCACCGCCAGCGGCAGCACGTTAAGCACCGGCCCCGTCGCGGTCAGCGCGGCGGACCCCATGCGGCGCATGAAGATAAACCCGGCGGCGTAGTCCAGCCGTCCGGTCAGGCGGCCCAGCCACAGCGCCACCAGCGCAAGGGCCAGATCGGTGCGCTGCGCCTGCCCTGCCGCCTGCACAAGCTGGCTGAAGGCGCGGCCGTCCATTGCAATTTTCAGGCGCAGGATATCGGTTGTTGCCGCGCGGCCCGGTAAAGGAGCAGCAGAAAGCGACACCGGAGAAGGAAGCTGCTTGCGCTGCTCCGCCCAGAAGGCACCGTCGCGCGCGTACGCCTCGCTGTCGCGATAGCGCTGATACTCTTCCACCACTTCCGAAAACGGGGTAAACGGGGAATCCGGCGTGTTCTCGCCGTTTTTCCAGGCTCGATAGATAGCGGCGATCTGGCGGGTAATCGCCGGGAAGCTGAAGCCATCCACCACCAGATGGTGATAGCGCTGATACCAGTACCAGCGGTTTTCCCCCACCTGAATCAGCTGGTGAAACGCCAGCGGCTGACCGCTGTCGACGCGCAGGTTCTGATTAAGATCGGCCTCCATCAGCGCCGCGGCAGCCGCATGGGAATCGACGCGAACGATGGACGGCTCCGGCAGCATCATGGACGCATCCACCCACTGCCACACCTCGCCGTTATCCTCAGCGAAGCGCATCCGCAGGGTATCGGCCTGCATCATGCCTTTAGCAATCGCTTTTGCCAGCAATGGCGCATCGATGTCGCCTTTCAGTTCGGTATAGTGCGCCACGCTCCAGGCGTTTGGCAGCGTGGAAAGCTGCTCCGCCATCCAGATACCCGGCTGGGCGGCGACAAGCGGAAGACGGTTCATGCTGCTTCCCCCGCAAAATGAGACGGTTCAAGCGTTTGCCAGTTTTCCGCCAGCCACTGCTGGCAGCCGTCCTGGGGCTGTGGCTCGCAGACTAAGCGCCAGCCTGCGGGCAGCTCGCACTGCTGCGGCCACAGGCTGTACTGCCCCTGGTCGTTACGCAAAATGGCGAACTGTCCCTGCGGATTATCGAAAGGATTGCTGAATTCCATACAGACTCCGTTAGTGAAAAAGCGGCTGCCAGAGGGCCATCAGCCCCTGCGTCAGCCCACCGCGCCAGCAAAGCGCATCGTGTCCGCCGTCAACCTGACGCCAGATAACCGGTTGCTGTGTGTGCTGTAGTTCGGCGTGAATCGCCTGATTTGCGCGAAAGATAAGCGGCTCGTTGCGCCCGGCCTCAAGGACGATGCGCAGCCCGCGTGCGGTTTTTTCACCCGCTTTAAGCTGCTCGATGAGCAGCCCGTCCTGCTGCGCGCCGCGGTGCGGCCACCAGTAGGAACCGGACTGGCTGAGCACGCAGCCAAAGCGCTGCGGCCAGTTGAGCCCTGCGTATAGCGCAGAAAGCCCGCCGAAGCTCTGTCCCGCCACGACGGTACGGTCGGCGCGGTCGCTGAACGGCGCGAGGTTTTTGACCTGCGGGAGAAGTTCTTCCTGCACCGCCAGCCAGAAATCGGGATTGCACGGCAGTTCGCGGCTGCGGTGCGCGGTATCAATCACGTCGATTAACACGTAGACCGCAGGCGGCAGTTTGCCTTCATGGGTGAGCGACGCCAGCGCGGGCCAGACGGGCATACTTTCGGCCCAGAACTGCCCGTCGAGCAGCACCGCAAGCGGGCGCTCGGGATCTTCATCACCGGTGGTAAAAATCCAGACGCGGCGACGGTTGCCCAGCCGCTCGCTGGTCCATTCGATGCAGACGGGCTTTTTGTATGGCGTATCCGGAGTGTTCCACCCCGGCTGTACCGGGGCCTCAGGCATTTCCAGCGCCGAGACGGCGTGACCGCGCCCGCCGCGCCAGCTCTGCGGATTCAGCGGGTCGGACACCGCGTGCGGCAAGAGTTTGCGCCAGCCTTCGCGCAGCGCCATGCGGTCCGGCCGCTCGCCTTCAAACACCGCGCTGGCAAAATCATTTTCGTTATCGGAGGGAATAAAACAGTAGCTGCCGCGCCATTCGGGGCTGAACTCGCCCTGCCACTGCCAGACGTCGGTATCCGGGATGCGTTCAAGGGACTGCGGACGCGCGTTTTGATGGTGATCGGTCACGCCGGTGATATAGAGCCAGACGCGCTTCACCGCCGACGTCGCCTGCGTTCCCGCCGGGTCCCGCCACCAGAAGGTGACGCGATAGCGCTCCTTCTCACGTTCCCATTCCGGCCCGCTTTTCGACTGCCACCACGCTTCACTTCCGGTTGTTAACGCCGTCACCCTTATAACCCCATGTTTAACAGTCTTTTTTGTTTCAGAGCAAATTTTATTGATAATATTATTGATAACTATTTGCATTTGCAATAGCGTAATGCCCGCGCTGTGGGAAGCGCGCTCATTAAATAACCATAAAAGCGGGACGTACAATGAATAAGAAGATTCACTCCCTGGCCTTGCTGGTCAACTTAGGGATTTACGGCGTCGCGCTGCCAGCGCTGGCAGACGACAACACCACCACCGCGCAGCACGAAGACACGATGGTGATCACCGCCGCCGAGCAGAACCTGCAGGCGCCGGGCGTGTCGACCATCACGGCCGATGAAATCCGTAAAAACCCGCCCGCTCGCGACGTGGCTGAAATCATCCGTACCATGCCGGGCGTTAACCTGACCGGTAACTCCACCAGCGGCCAGCGCGGCAACAACCGCCAGATCGACATCCGCGGCATGGGCCCGGAAAACACTCTTATTCTGATCGACGGCAAGCCGGTCACCAGCCGCAACTCCATCCGTCTGGGCTGGCGCGGCGAGCGCGACACCCGCGGCGATACCGGCTGGGTACCGCCGGAGATGATAGAGCGCATCGAAGTGATCCGTGGCCCGGCTGCGGCTCGCTACGGCAACGGTGCGGCAGGCGGCGTGGTCAATATCATCACGAAAAAATTCGACAACCAGTGGCACGGCTCCTGGAACACCTACCTGAACGCCCCGGAACACAAGGACGAAGGTTCCACCAAGCGCACCAACTTCAGCCTGAGCGGCCCGCTGGGCGGCGACTTCAGCTTCCGCATGTTCGGCAACCTGGATAAAACCCAGGCCGACGCGTGGGATATCAACCAGGGCCACCAGTCCGATCGTACCGGTGCCTACGCCGACACGCTGCCGGCTGGCCGCGAGGGTGTGGAAAACAAAGATATTAACGGCGTGGTGCGCTGGGACTTTGCGCCAATGCAGTCCCTCGAATTTGAAGCCGGCTACAGCCGACAGAACAACCTTTACGCGGGCGATACCCAGAACACCAACAACGACAACAGCTCCAACGGCCTGGTGAAGAAGAACTACGGTAAAGAGACTAACCGTATTTATCGTCAGAACTTTGCGGTGACATGGAACGGCGGCTGGGATAACGGTATCACCACCAGCAGCTGGGCGCAGTACGAGCACACCCGCAACTCCCGCCTGGGCGAAGGGCTGGCGGGCGGTCTGGAAGGATTGTTCAACAGCAATAAATTCACCGACACCGACCTAGCCGACGTGATGCTGCACAGTGAAATCAACCTGCCGATCGATTTCCTCGTCAACCAGAACCTGACGCTGGGCACCGAGTGGAACCAGCAGCGCATGAAGGATTCCACCTCCAATACCCAAACCCAGCAGGGCGGCGCCATCCCGGGCATGAGCGACGACCGCAGCCCGTACTCCTCGGCGGAGATTTTCTCCCTGTTCGCCGAGAACAACATGGAGCTGACCGACAGCACCATGCTGACCCCGGCGCTGCGCTTCGACCATCATACGATTGTGGGTAACAACTGGAGCCCGTCCCTGAACCTGTCGCAGGGTCTTGGCGATGACTTCACACTGAAGATGGGCATCGCGCGCGCTTATAAAGCCCCGAGCCTGTATCAGACCAACCCGAACTACCTGCTGTACAGCAAAGGCCAGGGCTGCTACGCCAGCTCCGACGGCGTGGGCTGCTACATGATGGGTAACGACGACCTGAAGGCCGAAACCAGCATTAACAAGGAGATTGGCCTGGAGTGGAAGCACGACGGCTGGCTGGCGGGCGTGACCTGGTTCCGCAACGACTATCGCGACAAGATTGAAGCGGGCTACGCGCCGATTGGCCAGACGTCTACCAGCAAGGTCACCACCGATATTTACCAGTGGGAAAACGTGCCGAAGGCCGTCGTTGAAGGTCTGGAAGGCTCCCTGAACGTGCCGGTCAGCGACACGATCAACTGGACCAACAACATCACCTACATGCTGCAGAGCAAGAACAAGGAGACCGGCGACCGTCTGTCAATCATTCCTGAGTACACGCTGAACTCTACCCTGAGCTGGCAGGTTCATCAGGACGTGTCGCTCCAGTCGACCTTCACCTGGTACGGCAAGCAGCAGCCGAAGAAGTACAACTACAAAGGTCAGCCTGTGACCGGGTCTGAGAAAGATGAAGTTAGCCCGTACAGCATCGTTGGCCTGAGCGCGACCTGGGACGTGACCAAAAACGTCAGCCTGACCGGCGGGATTGATAACGTCTTCGACAAGCGCCAGTGGCGCGCGGGTAATGCCCAGACCACGGGTAACACCACGACGGGCGCGTATATGTACGGTGCGGGTGCCTACACGTATAATGAACCGGGTCGTACCTGGTATATGAGCGTGAATACGCATTTTTAAGGCACTGAAGTCAATCCACCCTCTCCCCTACGGGGAGAGGTTCAGGGTGAGGGGGAAAACCATGCACACAGCCTACAGCACATTTTCCCTCGCAGGCCTCACCCTTCATCACATCACCTTCGACCCCGCCACCTTCAGCGACGCCGATCTTATCTGGCTCCCCCATCACGCGCAGCTATCGCACGCCGGGCGCAAACGCAAGGCTGACCACCTGGCAGGCCGCATCGCCGCCGCGCATGCATTACCTGACCACGCCGTCCCCGGGATCGGCCCCAGCGGCGAACCGATCTGGCCGGACGGTATCTCCGGCAGCATCACCCACAGCGGCACGCGGGCGATGGCCGTCGTCACGCAACACCCTGCGCTAATCGGCATCGATTGTGAAACGATCCTCCCCGAAAACGAAGCCCTGGAAATCAAAGACGGCATCATCGATGCGCAGGAAGAGGCCGTGCTTTCACGCTCCGGCTACCCGTTTGCCCTCGCCCTGACGCTGGTTTTCAGCGCCAAAGAGAGCCTGTTTAAGGCTCTCTTCCCGAAGGTGAAGTCATATATGGGATTTGACAGCGCCCGCATCACGATGCTCGATAAAGAGACGCTGATGCTGGCGCTGACCCGTCCGCTGACGGGGTTTGACGAAGGCACCGCCTTCACGCTTCACTGGCTACACAACGGCGATGGGGTTATCACCCTGCTGTCACGTTCTCCTGCCGACGGGCCTTCGCGCTGGTGACCGCAAACGTCACGATAAACACCGCTGCAAACAGCACCACAATGGTCGGCGCGGGCGCGCTGTCGAGATAAAACGACGCATACACGCCGCTCACCGACACGAGGGCTGAAACCGCTACCGCGACCAGCAGCGCCATGTGGAAGCGCCGGGTGATCAGCACCGCCACCGCGCCGGGCGCAATCAGCAGCGAGATCGACAGAATAATCCCCACCGCCTTCAATGTCGCCACGATGGTGAGCGAAACCATGCACAGCAGGCCGTAGTGCAGCCAGCGGGTGCGCAGGCCGCTCGCCTGCGCCTGCTGATAATCAAAGCAGAACAGCAGAAAGTCGCGCCACTTCAGGCCAATCACCAGCGCGATCAGCCCCGCCACGATCCCGCTTTGCAGAATATCCATCCCGTTAATGCCCAGCATATCGCCGAACAGAATGTGGTCGAGATGCACCTCGGGCTTGACGGCGATATAGAGGATCAGGCCCGCGCCGAACATGCCGGAAAAAACGATCCCCATGACCGTATCCTGCTTGATTCGGCTGTTATCCTTCAGGTATCCGGTGGCGATTGCGCAGAACAGCCCGGCCACAAACGCGCCCAGCGCCAGCGGCAGGCCCATCATCCACGCCAGCACGACGCCGGGGAACACCGCGTGGCTCATGGCGTCGCCCATCAGCGCCCAGCCTTTCAGCACCAGGAATACCGACAGCAGCGCGCAGGGCACGGCCACCAGGAGTGAAATCAGCAGCGCGTTGTTCATAAACGCAAACTGGAAGGGTTCAAGGAGCAGCGCCATCATGAGCGTGCCTCCCGCGCGCGGCGGCGGCTGGCGAGCAGCCCGTGCTTCGGCGCAAAGACCAACGCCAGCAGGAACAGCAGCGTCTGGGCGACCACGATAATGCCGCCGGTCGCGCCGTCCAGATAGTAGCTGGCCCACGCGCCGAGGAAGCTGGTGATGCTGCCAATGGCGACGGCAATCACCAGCAGGCGCGGAAAGCGGTCGGTGAGCAGCCACGCGGTCGCGCCGGGGGTGACCACCAGACAGATCACCAGAAACGCGCCGACGGTTTGCAGCGCCGCCACGGTGGAGACCGCCAGCAGGGTAAAGAAAAGAATCTTCAGGCGTTCAGGACGCAGGCCGATGGCGCGGGCGTGGTTCTCATCAAAAAAGGTCACCATCAGATCTTTCCATTTGAACAGCAGGATAACCATCGACACCACGCCGATAATCGCCAGCTGGACGATATCCTCCGGGGCGATAGCCAGAATATTGCCGAGCACGATGGTCTGAATATTCACCGAGGTCGGATTGAGCGAGACCATAAACAGCCCCAGCCCGAAAAAGGAGGAGAAGATCAGCCCGATGATGGCGTCCTCCTTCAGGCGGCTGCGCTGGTTGAGAAACAGCATACTGCCCGCCGCCAGCCCGCCCGAGAGGAACGCCCCCAGCGAGAACGGCAGCCCGAGCATGTAGGCTCCCGCCACGCCGGGCACGATGGAGTGCGACAGCGCATCGCCGATCAGCGACCAGCCTTTAAGCATCAGGTAGCAGGAGAGAAACGCGCACAGCCCGCCCACCATCGCCGAGACCCACATCGCGTTGAGCATGTACTCGTAGCCGAAGGGTTCCAGAAGCGCGTTCATTTGGCCTCCTGACGGTGCGTCACGAAGGGGCGCTCGTCGTCGGTAATAATGCGATCCTCCGAGCCGCTGAGCACCACGTGGCGCAGCACGCCGCTAAAGGCGCGCTCGAGATTTTCGGCGGTAAAGGTGGTTTCCGTCGGGCCGCTCGCCAGCACGGTGCCTTTGACCATCACCGTGTAATCGCAGAATTCCGTAACCGAGCCCAGATTGTGGGTCGAGACCAGCATCGTTTTGCCCTCGTCGCGCAGCTCTCGAAGCAGGCTGATGATCCTGGCTTCGGTTTTGACGTCCACGCCGGTAAACGGCTCGTCGAGCAGGATCACCTCACCCTGCGGGGCAATCGCCCGGGCCAGAAACACGCGCTTCTTCTGTCCGCCGGACAGCTCGCCAATCTGCCGATGGCGCAGCTCGAGCATATCCACGCGCTTCAGGGCGTCGGTCACGATTTGTCTGTCGCGATCTTTGGGCCGACGCAGAAACCCCATGTGCCCGTAGCGGCCCATCATCACCACGTCTTCGACCAGCACCGGAAACGACCAGTCAACCTCTTCCGACTGCGGCACGTAGGCGACCAGGTTCTGGCGCAGCGCCCGGTGAGGCGGTAGTCCGAGAATGGAGATAGTGCCGCTCGCCGCGCGCACGAAGCCCATCACCGCCTTGAACAGCGTGGACTTGCCGGAACCGTTCACCCCAACCAGGGCGGCAATCGATCCGCCCGGCACGCTGAACGACGCGTCGCGCAGCGCCGTGTGGCCGTTGCGGTAGGTCACGGTCACGTCTGAGACAACAATCCCCTCGTGCATGGTTACTCCTTCATGCCGTCACGGATGCCCTGCACCAGCGTGCGGGTGGTGACGTTCAGCAGATCGATATAGGTCGGCACCGGGCCGTTTTCCGCGCTCAGGGAGTCGACATACAGCACGCCGCCGTAGCGGGCGTCGGTTTCCCGCGCCACCTGCCGCGCGGGCTTATCGGAAACCGTGCTTTCGCTGAACACCGCCGGGATATGATGTTTTTTCACCAGGTCGATTACCTTGCGCACCTGCTGAGGCGTGCCCTGCTGATCGGCGTTGATCGGCCACAGGTAAAGCTCTTTCATCCCCAGATCCCGCGCAAGATAGGAGAAGGCACCTTCGCTGGTCACCATCCAGCGCTTGTCTTCGGGGATCTCCGCAACCTGCTTGCGCAGCGGTTCGAGAGTGGCGGTGATCGTCTGCTTGTAAGCTTCAGCGTTGCGCTGATACGTCTGCGCGTTGGCCGGATCGTACTTAATCAATGCGTCGCGGATGTTATCGACGTAAATCAGGGCGTTGTCCGGCGACATCCACGCGTGCGGGTTGGGCTTGCCGTTATACGGCCCTTCGCTAATCCCCATCGGCATAATGCCCCTGGTAACAATCACCTCCGGCACGCCGTTCAGGTGCTGATAAAAGCGCTGGAACCACAGCTCCAGATTCATGCCGTTCGCCAGGATCAGCTGCGCCTTCTGCGCGCGTTTGATATCACCCGGCGTGGGCTGGTACTCGTGAATTTCAGCGCCCGGCCTGGTAATGGACGTCACGTCTGCGGCCTCACCCGCCACATTTTTCGCCATATCCGCGATAACGGTAAAGGTGGTGATAACCTGAAACTTTTCAGCCGCCAGCGCGCCCGTAGTGGTCGCGGTCATGAGCAGCGCGCCGAGCAACAGACGCATAATTCCTTGCCGTGGGTGCATCGCAGAAGTCTCCTGAGGTGATTAAATTCAAAGCAAAATTAGCCCGTGCTATAAGGTATAGCACAGGCTATATTTAAATGAAAATGGTTATCATTAAAGTTGTGTCAATGAGCGCTGCCATCCGGGAGTTTTAGGAAAAGTGCGTTCTTTTTTCTCTGCCGCTCAGGCGTATGATTTACGGTCAATATCCATATTAAATAAAGGGAATTGACATGCCCGTTAACGAAAGGATTCATCCCACATCGGGAACCCCGATTAATCCGGGAGGGGTCCGACAGCTCACGATTGGTGAAATCGCCCTGGCGAAGACGCTTTACGGTTACAGCATTCGCTATCATCTGGTTTGGGTGCACAGGGAAAGCTATCTTCCTTTTAATTTGCAACCTGTAAATGTAGCGATGACTCCTAACGGGGAAATGTGGTTTAGAGAAGACACATATTCCCCAGATTTTTCATTAGAAAAATTGTTAGATAAAAAACACCTATTCATGCATGAAATGATGCACGTATGGCAAGCCCAAAAAAGGATGTTTGTCAGAACAAGGGGATTATTCTCTGGTATTGCTGATTACTACTATAGCTTAGATAAAGTAGATCTATTGCATTATGGATTAGAACAGCAAGCATCGATCGTAAGTGATTACTGGCTATTACAATTTTATGGCTTTGAAAAATATAAATTCCTGCCAAAATATCGGGATATTAATTCGAATGAACCCGTATATTCTCTGCTTCACAAATATAAAAACATTCTACAAGGATTCCCAGGATGAAAACTATAACGCTCATCTCACCATTATGTATTCTCCTGACGGGATGTCCTGGATGCCCCCCGTTGTCTCATCCCAGAGCTACTTTTATTGATGGAAACCATGTTTGCTTTAGTATTGATAAAAAAGATGTCGTGAACTATTACACCATTGATTCCAGCAAAGGTCCCGACATTACAACTATCACAAGTTCAGGAAGTAATAAACTCAGTTGGTCTTATCCTAATAGTTGCATAGATGTGAAATGGGAGTATGGCTATACGTATGTTATTAGCTACGGTTTAAATAATAAAAATTATCATCACGAATTCTTTATTGATAATGACGGACAGCTTACTCATTTAGGAGGGTTATAATGTCATTACCCGCTTACTTATTTCTCTACGATGAGAACGGAATGCTCATTCAGGGCGACTGTATGATGCCAGGCCGGGAAGGTGCTATCGAAATTATGAACAGCAGTTACGGCATAAGGCAGGCAGTAGACAGCCATACCGGGAATATGACTGGTACACGGCAGCATGGTCCGGTTACCGTGCATAAGGAATTAGATAAAGTGAGTCCTTATCTTGCCGTTGCCACCTGCGAGGGCAGACGCCTGCAAAAAGCCATTATCAAATATTATGAAATTGCTGAAGCGGGAGCAGAAAGAGAGATCTACACCATTACGCTTGATAGCGTGGTGATCTCATCTCTGGACTTCACGCATGTTTATTACCCCGGCAGCTCAGCGCCGAATATGCATGAAGTGGTTGGACTTAGATTCCGGGGCATACAGTGGAATTATGTGCAAGGCAATATTCTTTATGGCGACGCATGGATGAAACCCGCGCAGAAAGAAACAATCAAATGATAACTATAAATGAAGACGTGATTGCCCTTTAAACGCATTGCACAATGAATGCCTGATGGCGCTTCGCTTATCAGGCCTACGGTAAACCGATTTTGTAGGCCGGGTAAGGCATCGCCGCCACCCGGCTTGAGGGCAACGGCGATGCCTTTATACGTTTTCAGATTGAGTTTTACACATCCGGGAACATCACGCTGTTCCCCGGCGCTTCCCTGTGCAGGTGGATAAAGTTCAGGTGCCGCTCGTACTGGTCCAGAATGTCCGTAATCACCTGCTCCTTGCTGTAGTCCATCAAATCATTCCCCTGGCTTCCTTCCAGCAGGAAGGTCTCCAGCCGGTAGTAGGTCGACTTCCCGCTGCGCGCCCGGTAGGTAAAGCCGGGAACCGAATACTGCTGCGGCCAGATCTGATAGACAAAGTTCTGCTCGTCGCCCATGTGCACCAGCAGATCCAGGTGCCCCAGGTTCTCGCCCTCGTCCGGCGGCAGGTTTTTCAGCTCCACGTAGGCACCGCGCAGCTTCAGCTCCTGCGCCACCTCCTGCATTGCCGGGTAACACACCGTCTCCATCATCTGTCGGGTATAGCGCGTGCCGGGGTAGTTCATCAGGCGTGAGAGGCGTTTCTTCCAGCTCAGTCTGTCCTGCGCCCCCAGCGGCCGCGGCGCGGTGTCGCGGCTGGCGCTTTCGCGGCGGTAATCTTCTACCTTGAGCGATTTATACAGCCCGGCCATCACGAAGAAGATCACGAAGCTGAACGGCAGACCCATGATCACCGTGGTGTTCTGCAGCGCAGAGATACCGTTGGTCATCAGCATGCCGAGCGTCAGCAGGCCGATGGCGACGGACCAGAAGATGCGCAGCCAGTTCGGCGCGTCGCTGTTGATGTCCTTCAGCTTCGAGGTGAAGTTCCCCAACACCAGCGCGCCGGAATCCGCCGAGGTGACGTAGAACAGCAGGCCGGTGATGGTCGCCACCGAGGCGCTAAAGGTGAACGCCGGGTACTGCGCCAGCAGGCTGTAGAAGCCGCGCTCCGGGTGCGCCATCGCTTCCTGCGCGAAGGTTGCATTGCCATGAATGATCTCGTGCAGCGCGCTGTTTCCGAACACCGACAACCACAGCAGGGTAAAGGTGAACGGGATAATCAGCGTGCCCATCACAAACTGACGGATGGTGCGGCCACGCGAAATGCGCGCGAGGAACAGGCCGACAAACGGCGACCACGCCACCCACCACGCCCAGAAGAACAGCGTCCAGTTGTTCATCCACTCTACCGGGCGGTCAAAGGCGAAGCTGTTCAGCGTCATGCCCATAAAGCGGTTCACGTAGTCGCCCACGTTCAGCACCAAGGCATTGAGCAGGAACGAGGTGTCGCCCATAAACAGCACGAACAGGATCAGGCCCAGCGCCAGCGCCACGTTCAGCTCGGACAGCACGCGGATGCCTTTATCCACGCCCGACGTCACCGAGATGGTGGCGATAATGACGGAGAGCGCAATCAGCGCCGCCTTGGCCGCCATCGAATCCGGGATATCAAACAACACGCTCAGCCCGTAGTTGAGCTGCACCACGCCAATCCCGAGCGTCGTCGCAATACCGAAGATGGTGCCGATCACCGCCGCAATGTCGACGCTGTGGCCAATCGGGCCGTTAATCTTTTTACCGAAGATCGGGTAAAGCGCGGAGCGGATGGTGAGGGGCAAATTATAACGATAGCTAAAGTATCCGAGCGCCATGCCCATCAGGGCGTACATCGACCAGCCCGTCAGGCCGTAGTGGAACAGCGTCCAGACCATCGCCTGACGCGCGGCCTCCATCGTCTGCCCTGCCCCTTCCGGCGGCTGCATATACTGCGTGACCGGTTCCGCCACGGAGAAGAACATCAGGTCGATGCCGATGCCGGCGGCAAACAGCATTGCGGCCCAGCTCAGCAGGCTGAACTCCGGCTTGGACTGCTCCGGCCCGAGCTTCACCGAACCGAAGCGCGAGCAGGCAATGCAGACCACGAAGACAATATAGAGCGTCGCGGCCAGCAGATAGTACCAGCCGAAGGTCTTCGACACCCAGTTCAGGGTGCGCCCAATCCACTCGGCAGAAAAATCACGAAAGAAGATCGTCGTCAGGGAAAACAACAAAATCAGCCCGGCGGAAGTATAAAAAACGACCGGGTTGATTTTGTCTTTTTCTCTGTCCTGTGAAAGGTCTGTCATCCAGTATCCCCACTGTTTTTGTAACTATTGAAATCCAAAACCGCAACAATTAAGACACATTTTATATTGAACGTCCAATCAAAAACCGCTTTAATGTATTACCAACGCTGATGAATGGAGTGGCAAAAATGCCCAAAGTGGGGATGCAGCCGATCCGGCGCAGGCAGCTAATCGATGCCACGCTGGAAGCAATAAATGAGGTGGGTATGCATGACGCGACGATCGCGCAGATCGCCCGTCGGGCGGGCGTTTCCACGGGGATCATCAGCCACTACTTCAAAGACAAAAACGGTCTGCTGGAAGCGACCATGCGCGACATCACCGGCCAGCTTCGCGACGCGGTATTGAGCCGCCTGCACGCCCTGCCGGACGGCAGCGCGGAGCAGCGATTGCAGGCGATTGTCGGCGGCAATTTTGATGAAACCCAGACCAGCGGCGCGGCCATGAAGGCCTGGCTGGCCTTCTGGGCGAGCAGCATGCACCAGCCGATGCTCTACCGCCTGCAGCAGGTGAGCAGCCGCCGTCTGCTGTCGAATCTGGTGTACGAGTTTCGCCGCGAACTGCCGCGCGAGCAGGCCGAAGAGGCGGGCTACGGGCTGGCGGCGCTGATCGACGGGCTATGGCTGCGCGCCGCGCTGAGCGGAAAGCCGCTGGATAAAACCCTGGCGCAATCGCTCACCAGCCACTTTATCAGCCAGCATTTACCGACCGACTAACCGAGGAGGATTTATGTCCCGAATGGCAGAACAGCAGCTTTATATCAATGGTGGTTATACATCCGCCACCAGCGGTCGCACCTTCGAGACCATCAACCCGGCCAACGGTGACGTTCTGGCGACCGTACAGGCCGCCGGAAGAGAAGATGTCGATCGCGCCGTGGAGAGCGCAACACGCGGGCAAAAAATCTGGGCGGCGATGACCGCCATGGAGCGTTCGCGCATTCTGCGTCGCGCTGTCGATATCCTGCGCGAGCGCAACGACGAACTGGCGAAGCTGGAAACCCTCGACACCGGTAAAGCGTATTCCGAAACCTCAACCGTTGACATCGTCACCGGCGCGGATGTGCTGGAGTACTACGCAGGGCTGATCCCGGCGCTGGAAGGCAGCCAGATCCCGCTGCGTGAGACCTCATTCGTCTACACCCGCCGCGAGCCGCTGGGCGTGGTGGCGGGCATCGGCGCGTGGAACTACCCGATCCAGATCGCCCTGTGGAAATCGGCCCCGGCGCTGGCGGCGGGCAACGCGATGATCTTCAAGCCGAGCGAGGTCACCCCGCTCACCGCGCTCAAGCTCGCCGAGATCTACACCGAAGCCGGCCTGCCGGACGGCGTGTTTAACGTCCTGCCGGGCGTTGGCGCGGAGACCGGCCAGTTCCTGACCGAGCATCCAGGCATCGCCAAAGTCTCCTTTACCGGCGGCGTCGCCAGCGGCAAAAAGGTGATGGCCAACTCGGCGGCCTCGTCCCTGAAAGAGGTGACGATGGAGCTGGGCGGCAAATCTCCGCTGATCATTTTTGACGACGCGGATCTCGATCTCGCGGCAGACATCGCCATGATGGCGAACTTCTTCAGCTCCGGCCAGGTGTGCACCAACGGCACCCGCGTGTTCGTGCCCGCGAAATTTAAAGCCGCGTTTGAGCAGAAAATCGTTGAGAGCGTGGGCCGCATCCGCGCGGGCGATCTGTTCGATGAAACCACCAACTTCGGCCCGATGGTCAGCTTCCCGCACCGCGACAGCGTGCTGCGCTACATTGCCAAAGGCAAAGAGGAAGGCGCGCGCGTGCTGTGCGGCGGCGACGTGCTGAAGGGCGAAGGCTTTGACAGCGGCGCGTGGATCGCCCCGACCGTCTTCACCGACTGCACCGACGAGATGACCATCGTGCGCGAAGAGATCTTCGGCCCGGTGATGTCCATCCTCACCTACGAAACGGATGAAGAAGCCATTCGCCGCGCCAACGACACAGACTACGGTCTGGCGGCAGGCATCGTCACGGCCGACCTGAACCGCGCCCACGGCGCCATTCATCAGCTCGAAGCGGGCATCTGCTGGATCAACACCTGGGGTGAATCCGCCGCAGAGATGCCGGTTGGCGGCTACAAGCACTCCGGCATCGGCCGCGAGAACGGGGTGATGACGCTGCAGAGCTACACCCAGGTGAAGTCCATCCAGGTTGAGATGGGTAAATTCCAGTCCATATTTTAACCGGGAGGTTTATTTGCACTTTGACTACATCATTATCGGGGCCGGCTCTGCCGGCAACGTACTGGCAACGCGACTGACTGAAGATCCGAACACCACCGTGCTGCTACTTGAAGCGGGCGGGCCGGATTACCGCTTTGATTTCCGCACCCAGATGCCCGCCGCGCTGGCGTTCCCTTTGCAGGGCAAGCGTTACAACTGGGCGTATGAAACCGAGCCAGAGCCGTACATGAACAACCGCCGCATGGAGTGCGGGCGCGGCAAAGGGCTGGGCGGCTCGTCGCTGATCAACGGCATGTGCTACATCCGCGGTAACGCCATGGATCTGGACAACTGGGCTAAAGAGCCGGGTTTGGAGCACTGGAGCTACCTCAACTGCCTGCCCTACTACCGCAAGGCAGAGACGCGCGACGTGGGCCCGAACGACTACCACGGCGGAGACGGTCCGGTGAGCGTCACCACTTCCAAACCGGGCGTGAACCCGCTGTTTGAGGCGATGGTGGAAGCGGGCGTGCAGGCGGGCTACCCGCGCACCGACGATCTTAACGGCTATCAGCAGGAGGGCTTCGGCCCGATGGACCGCACGGTCACGCCGCAGGGCCGACGCGCCAGCACCGCACGCGGCTACCTGGACCAGGCCAAAAAGCGTCCGAACCTGACCATCCGCACCCACGCCATGACCGATCGCATCCTCTTCGAAGGCAAGCGCGCGGTGGGCGTCGAGTGGCTGGAAGGCGAAAGCACCATTCCATCCAAAGCGACGGCGAAGAAAGAGGTGCTGCTGTGCGCAGGCGCGATTGCCTCCCCGCAGATCCTGCAGCGCTCCGGCGTGGGCAATGCCGAGCTGCTGAAGCAGTTCGATATTCCGCTGGTGCATGATTTACCCGGCGTGGGCGAAAACCTGCAGGATCACCTGGAGATGTACCTTCAGTACGAATGCAAAGAGCCGGTTTCCCTCTACCCTGCCCTGCAGTGGTGGAACCAGCCGAAGATTGGCGCAGAGTGGCTGTTTGGCGGCACCGGCGTGGGCGCGAGCAACCACTTCGAAGCGGGTGGGTTTATCCGCAGCCGCGAAGAATTCGAGTGGCCGAACATCCAGTACCACTTCCTGCCGGTGGCGATTAACTACAACGGCTCGAACGCGGTAAAAGAGCACGGCTTCCAGTGCCACGTCGGCTCCATGCGTTCCCCGAGCCGCGGCCACGTGCGCATTACGTCACGCGATCCGCACCAGCATCCGGCGATCCTGTTCAACTATATGTCCCACGAGCAGGACTGGCAGGAGTTCCGCGACGCGATCCGCATCACCCGCGAGATCATGCACCAGCCGGCGTTGGACAAATACCGCGGGCGCGAGATCAGCCCGGGCATCGACTGCCAGACCGACGAACAGCTGGACGAGTTCGTGCGCAACCACGCCGAAACCGCCTTCCATCCGTGCGGCACCTGCAAGATGGGCTATGACGAGATGGCGGTGGTCGACGGCGAAGGTCGCGTTCACGGGCTGGAAGGGCTGCGCGTGGTGGATGCGTCAATTATGCCGCAGATCATCACCGGCAACCTGAACGCCACCACCATTATGATTGGCGAGAAGGTTGCCGACGCCATTCGCGGCCGCGAGCCGCTGGCGAAAAGCACGGCGGCGTATTATGTGGCGAACGGGGCACCGGTAAGGCGCTAAGTCATTTCCCCTCACCCTGACCCTCTCCCCAAAGGGGAGAGGGAATTCACTTGCCCGCCAAAAATTTATTTTCATTTCCCTGCATCCAGTTTCCCCCCTGCCCTCGTATGTGAGTATGTGAGCAACGCCTTTGCTCCTTAATCCGAGGATAAATGATGAAAAAGCTACTCAGTGTTGCATTGGTATCCAGCGCCTTGCTCTTCTGTGCAGGCGCATCAGCGGCCATGACGTCTGGCTCCGTAATGGTGGGCGGAGCGGAAATGTTCCCGAGCAAAAACATTGTTGAAAACGCCGTGAATTCAAAAGATCACACCACGCTGGTGGCGGCGGTCAAAGCGGCTGGCCTGGTGGATACCCTGCAGAGCAAAGGGCCCTTCACCGTTTTTGCGCCAACCGATGCGGCGTTTGCAAAATTGCCTGCGGGTACGGTCGACAATCTGGTGAAGCCGGAAAATAAAGCGCTGCTCACCAGTATTCTGACCTACCACGTGGTTGCGGGTAATTACGATATGAAAGCGCTTGAGCAGAAAATTAAGCAGGGCGGCGGCCACGCGGAGCTGAAAACCGTTAACGGGCAACCGCTGTGGATCATGAGCAACGGCCCGCACAATATTCAGCTCAAGGATGGTAAAGGCAACGTGGCGAACATCAGCACCTACGACGTCCATCAGAAAAATGGCGTGATCGACGTGATTGATACCGTCCTGATGCCTAAGTAGTTGTCTATACTTCGGAAGTGTGACGTTGCCTTCCGGGAAAAACATGGATAACGCGCTGGCTGAACAGCAGTTGAAATTAATGCAGGCGGTCGCAAACGGCGATCGCCGCGCATTTGAACAACTTTACCGCCTCACTTCGCCTCACCTGTTTGCCGTCGCGCTGCGCATGTTGCGCCATCGCGCCTGGGCAGAAGAGATCCTTCACGACTGTTTTGTCACCGTCTGGAGTAAAGCCGAAACCTATAACGCCACCCTGAGCTCCCCGATGACCTGGCTTACGCATATTGTTCGCAACCGCTGTATTGACTGGCTGCGCAGCGGGCAAACCCGGGCTGCCGCCCGTGAAGAGTCGTATTCGGAAGATATTCTGCTGAGCGAAAGCGATGAGCAGAATAACTGGCACGACGACGCGCAGGCAGCACGGCTCAGGCATTGTCTGGAACATTTGAGTCACGAACAGCGCCAGAGTATTACGCTCGCCTACTATCAGGGCATGTCCCACAGCGACATTGCCGACTGGCTCCAGCAGCCCGTGGGCTCGGTAAAAAGCTGGATCCGCCGCGCGATGGATCATCTTCGGGAGTGCGTGGGCCTATGAATGACAGCGAAAAACGCGATGACATGCTGGCTGCGGAATATGCCCTCGGCACCCTCCGCGGCGGGGCGCGGCTTCAGTTCCAGAAAAGGCTTGCCGCTGATCCCGGTCTGGCCGCCCGCGTGGCGTACTGGCAGGAAACGTTCAGCACGCTCGACAGCCATCTTGCGCCCGTTACCCCACCCGAGACGGTGTGGAAGCGGATCGCCCTCGATCTGCCGCCGAAAAAGCCTTTGCGCCAAAGCCGGCCTTATCTCGGCTGGATGGTCGCGGCCGGCATCGCCGCCGTTAGCGCGGTAGCATGGTATACCACCCGCACGCCGGAACTCGCACCGCTGATGGTGCTCAACGATGCCCAACAGCACGGGCAGTGGATTGTCAGTGCGGACGCCCGCCGCCAGTATCTGAGCATAACCCCTCTCAGACCCAACGCCGTCGCGGCGCAAAATAGCCTGCAGCTTTGGCTGATCCCTGCCGGTGAGGCCCCGATCTCCCTGGGCCTGCTGCATAACGCTGTACCGACGAGCGTTGTCCTGAAGAACGAAACCCTTACTCCTGACGCAATAATAGCCATAAGCCTCGAGCCCGAGGGGGGATCGCCCACCGGTCAACCCACCGGCCCCGTGCTCTACAGTGGCAAAATTTAATTCTCAGGCCCTGCTCGCAGGGCCGCAAGCGTCTTAATACACCTTTCGCCATGATACGAAAAGAGAGCATTTTCAAGGCCAAACCTTATTTCGATAATATTCACTTTTACATATAAGAATTAAATATTAGCACGACAATGAATTTAATTATTTAAAACGTTATTGACACTCTCTCCTGAACTCTATTAAGTTTAATCGAATGTCATTCCATTCAAAATATACAATATATCGCTTTAAGGATTAAAGAATCTGTCATTATTCTTTAATCCTTTCCTGCCTTTTATTTTTTGAATCACACAACAGTGAGATAAGATCATGAATAATAGTGCAAACAAGGTTATTGTTATCACCGGCGCCAGCAGCGGGATCGGCGAGGCTATTGCTCTGTATTTAGCGGATAAGGCATTTTCGCTGGTCCTGGTGGCGCGCCGCCTTGAGAGGATTAACGCCCTGGTGGATCGGATCATTCAGCAGGGCGGACAGGCGATTGCCGTTAAGGCCGACGTCACGCGCCAGGAAGAGGTGCAAAAGGCGATCGATGCTGCCGTCGCGGCATATCAGCGCGTGGACGTGCTGATAAACAACGCCGGTTTTATGGCCATCGCCCCCTTCAGCGAGCTAAAAACCGACGAGTGGGACCGGATGATTGATACCAATATCAAAGGCGTGCTGTACGGTATCGCGGCGGCATTTCCGGTGTTCCAGCTTCAGGGAAGCGGACACTTTATTAACGTTGCCTCCGTGGCGGGCATCAAGGTCCTTGCTCCCGGAGGCGTGGTGTACAGCGCCACGAAATTCGCGGTTCGCGCCCTGAGCGAAGGCCTTCGCCAGGAGGCGGGCAGGACCATCCGAACCACACTGATTTCTCCGGGCGCGGTCGAAAGCGAGCTGCAGTTCGGCAGCTCTGATGCCCCGAGCAAACAGTTCCTGCATGAATTTTATAAGCAGGCCATACCGGCAGACGCGATTGCCCGCGCCGTTTTATTTGCTATTGAACAACCCAACGACGTTGATGTGAATGAAATTATTGTCCGACCGACGCAGGAAGAATTTTAGCATGACTTAATTAATACTGAATGAGGTGTCATTATGATTAAATCATTAACGTCCTTATCAGATTTAAATATGCGCTCAGGTGCCGATATTCTCCTCGACGTGCTGGAGAGTGAAGGCGTGGAATATATATTTGGCAACCCCGGCACGACGGAACTTCCGCTGATTGACGCCCTGCTCCGGCATGAAAACATTCACTATATTCTGGCACTCCAGGAGAGCAGCGTGGTTGCCATTGCCGACGGCTATGCGAAAGCCTCCGGCAAAACCGGTTTTATCAATTTACATACCGCCAGCGGCCTCGGGCACGGCATGGGGAATTTAATCAACTCGCGGATCATGAAAACCCCGCTGGTTGTGACCGTCGGGCAGCAGGACACCCGGCACTACGTGCGCGATCCGCTTTTGTACGATGACATTGTCTCCATCGGTGCTCCGGTGGTGAAGTGGGCGCAGGAGGTCACCAGCGCGGATCAGCTCCCGGTTCTGGTGCGCCGCGCCTTTCATGCTGCCAGCTACCCTCCCGCGGGCCCGGTGCTGCTCTCCCTGCCGATGAACGTGATGGAGGAGCTCAGCGACGCCGGGATACAAACGGCCTCTAAGGTGAACTACCACACCGTGGCGGGCTCGCTGGACGAACTGGCGGAGGAGCTGAGCCAGGTTACGCCCGGCAGGATCATGATCGTGGCGGGAGATGAAGTACACACCAGCGGCTCAACGCAGGAGATAGTCCAGCTTGCGGAAGCGCTCGGCGCCCACGTCTACGGCTCCTCCTGGCCGTTGAATCTCCCCTTTCCCACACAGCACGCGCTCTGGCGCGGCAATATGCCCACCACCGCCTGCGAAATCGCCGGCATCGTCAATGGCTACGACGCGGTGTTTATCATCGGCGGCAGAAGCCTGATCACCATTTTGTACAGCGAAGGGGACGCGATCCCGGGTTCGTGCGCGGTATACCAGCTCTCCGCCGACATGAACGAGCTGGGCCGCACCTACGCGACGCGCCTCTCGGTAATGGGGGATATCAAACTCTCCCTGAAGGCACTGTTACCGAAGCTTGAGCAGCGCCGGGTGGCAAGCAAGTTGACGCATCAGCGCTTGCTCAAAGCGGCACGCGCTGAACGTGAAAAAGAGTGGCAGGAGCAGGAAGAACGGCTGGCAGCCGAGCGGCTGCGCCCGGCGATTTCGCCGATGGTCGCGGCCTACGAGGTGATAAAGTCCGTTCCGCCGGGCACCACGATTGTCGACGAGGCGATTGCAACGGCAAGGCACGTTCGCCGGGTGATCTCGGACCAGCAGCACCTGCGCTACTACTTTATGCGCGGCGGCGGGCTGGGCTGGGGTATGCCTGCGGCAGTCGGCCACTCGCTGGGGCTGGGCCGCGAGCCGGTAGTGTGCCTGATGGGCGACGGCGCGTCCCTGTATTCCCCGCAGGCGCTCTGGACGGCGGCACACGAACAGCTTCCCGTGACCTTTATCGTCATGAATAACCTGGAGTACAACGTTCTCAAAAACTTTATGAAGAGCCAGCCTACCTACAGTTCGACGACGCTGGGGCGCTTTATCGGAATGGATTTGGTTAACCCGCACATCGATTTTCAGTCGCTCGCCACCGCCATGGGCATTCGCTGCTGTCGGGTCACAGAGGCGGCGGACATCACCGCCGCGGTAACTCAGGGACTGCAGTCCGGCAAAACCAACTTAATTGAAATCGTGATTTCGGCAGATTAATCACAGAATTTCGCTGTACCCTACATAAACGTTCTTATAAACGAAAATCCTCAAGCCGCTTAACCTGCCGCCCTTCCCCGTCAAAATTCTCCGCCGCCAGCCAGGCGCGCAGCTCCGCATCGCGCTGCGGCCATTCGCCGTCGATAATAGAGAGCATATCGCTGTCGCGGTTGCGCCCTTTGCGCACAAGCTTCTGGCGAAGCCGCCCTTCCCAGACGAATCCCAGCCGCTCCGCCGCGCGGCGAGAGGCGGTGTTCATCGAATCGCACTTCCACTCCAGCCGACGGTACTTATGTTCGAAGGCATTTTTCAGCAGCAGCCACACCGCTTCGGTGCCGATGCGGGTGCCTTTCATCCTGCGCGACCAGGTGACGTGGCCGATTTCCACCGAGCCGAGAAAACGCTCGATCGCCATATAGCTCACCAGCCCGACCGCCTTTTCGGTCTGTACATCAATAACGGCGAAAGGCACCAGGTCATCATCCAGCACCTTTCCCAGCACCCAGTGCGCGGTGGCCTCCACGCTTTCCGGCTGGGTGCTGGCAAGCCACGTCCAGTCGCTGTCGTCCCCCAGCGCGTAGGCGTCAAACAGGTCTGCAGAGTGGCGGTCCGCATCCAGCGGCTCCAGACGACAATACTGGCCGGTCAGCGCCGTGCGGGTTAATACCTGCGCGCATTTCCAGTCGGGAACAATATCGTTAACGGTTTGACCATGATGGTTGATTTCGGGCACGGCGGTGACTCCCTGAAAGGTAAGGGATTTGTTATAGCAGGTTAAAAAGCGGACGAAAAGAGACGTGACTAATAACCAGGCCGAATGCGTTATACCCGGATGGCATAAGCAAAGCAGAATTTCGACTTTGAGGAAATCCTTAGTCAGCCTACCGTAGCGGAGCATAAAACAATCACAATATATTTTCTTCAGGGATCGCTATGACTAAAAAACTGCTGCCATTACTGGTGCTGGCTGCGCTCTCAAGCGCTGCCCACGCCGCTACTCCGCCCAACACGCTGGTTGTCGCCCAAGGCCTTGATGATATCGTGAGCCTCGACCCGGCCGAAGCCAACGAGCTTTCCAGCATCCAGACCGTGCCGAGCCTTTATCAGCGTCTGGTTCAGCCGGACCGCGATAATCCGGAAAAAATCACCCCAATTCTGGCAGAAAGCTGGGACGCGGACGCGGCAGCAAAAACCCTGACCATCAAACTCAAGCCCGATGCGAAATTCGCCTCCGGCAACCCGCTGCGCCCGGAAGACGTGATTTTCTCGTACACCCGCGCCGTGACGCTGAACAAATCTCCGGCGTTTATTCTCAACGTGCTGGGCTGGGACGCGAGCAACATCGCCAGCCAGCTGAAAAAGGTGGACGACCATACCCTCACGCTTCACTGGACGGCGGACGTCAGCCCGTCGGTGGCGCTGAATATCCTCTCCACGCCGATTGCCTCCATCGTCGATGAGAAGCAGGTTGCGGCAAACGTGAAGGATAACGACTTCGGCAACGCGTGGCTGAAAATGCACTCGGCGGGCAGCGGCGCGTTCAAAATGCGCGTCTATCAGCCGCATCAGGCCATCGTGCTGGAAGCCAACGAGTCAGCGCCCGGCGGCGCGCCGAAGCTCAAAAGCATCATCATTAAAAACGTTCCCGACCCGGCCTCCCGTCGCCTGCTGATCCAGCAGGGTGACGCGGACGTGGCGCGCGACCTGGGTGCAGACCAGATTAGCGCCCTGGACGGCAAGCCGGGCGCGAAGGTGCTGAGCATTCCGTCCGCCGAGCAAAACTATCTGGTGTTTAACACCGGCAACAGCGCCAACCCGCTGCTGAACAACCCGGCGTTCTGGGAAGCCTCGCGCTGGCTGGTGGACTATGAAGGCATCACCAAAGACCTGCTGAAAGGCCAGTACTTTGTACACCAGAGCTTCCTGCCGGTCGGGCTGCCGGGCGCGCTGGAAGATAATCCGTTCAAGTTTGACCCGGCAAAAGCGAAAGCGATCCTCGCCAAAGCGGGCATTAAGGACGCGCACTTCACGCTGGACGTGGAGAACAAGCCGCCGTTTATCACCATCGCCCAGTCGATGCAGGCGAGCTTTGCGCAGGGCGGCGTGAAGGTGGATCTGCTGCCCGCAGCGGGTAGCCAGGTGTACGCCCGCGTGCGCGCGAAACAGCATCAGGCGGCGATCCGTCTGTGGATCCCGGACTACTTCGACGCGCACTCCAACGCCAGCGCCTTCGCGTGGAACGACGGCAAATCCAGCACCGTGGCGGGGCTTAACGGCTGGAAAATTCCGGAGCTGAACAAGGCCACGCTGGCGGCGGTGGCCGAGCCGGATCCGGCGAAACGTCTGGATCTGTACAAGAAAATGCAGGAACAGCTGCAGCATAGCTCGCCGTACGTGTTCGTCGATCAGGGTAAAACCCAGATCGTGGTGCGCGATAACGTGAAGGGGTATCAGCAGGGGCTGAACGCGGATATGGTCTGGTACGACCGCGTCACGAAGTAGCCTTTCTCCCTCTCCCCGTGGGAGAGGGTTGGGGTGAGGGCAACATCGCGCAATAGAGTCGCCTGTTCCCCCTCACCCCCGCCCTCTCCCAAAGGGAGAGGGGGTCGTCCGTGCATATTTTCAGGATAACGATTTTCCCATGCCACATCTTTCCACCCGCGTGCTTCAGGGTCTGCTGACCCTGCTGCTCACGCTCTTCGGGCTGCTGCTCGTCACGTTTGCGCTCTCGGCGTTTTCACCTGTCGATCGCGTGCTGCAGATCGTGGGCGACCACGCCAGCCAGTCTACCTACGATCAGGTACGCCACCAGCTCGGGCTGGATCGGCCCCTGCCCGTGCAGTTCTGGCACTATCTGCAAAACCTCGCCCACGGTGATTTAGGCACGGCCAGCGCCACCGGGCAGCCGGTGCTGCAGGACTTACTCCACGCGTTCCCCGCTACGCAGGAGCTGGCCACGCTGGCGTTAATCATCGGGTCCGTCCTCGGCGTGATTGCCGGGGTGCTGTGCGCCCGCTACGCCGGCTCGCCGCTCGATTTAGCCATCAGAACCCTCACCCTGCTCGGCAACTCGGTGCCGATTTTCTGGCTCGGCCTGCTGATGCTGGCCCTGTTCTACGCGAAGCTGCAGTGGAGCGCGGGCCCCGGCAGGCTGGACGATATCTGGCAGTTTACCGTGGAACCGCGCACCGGCTTTGCGCTGATTGATACCTGGCTTTCCGGCGACCGCGAGGCGTTCCGCAACGCCATCAGCCACCTTGTGCTGCCGGTACTGCTGCTGGCCTATTACTCGCTGGCGAGCATCACGCGCCTGACGCGCTCCGCCTGCCTGAGCGAGATGAACAAAGAGTACATTCTGCTCGCCCGCGCCAAGGGTGCCGGGGAGATGACCATCCTGCTGCGCCACGTGCTGCCGAACATTCGCAGCACCCTGCTGACGGTGATTGCACTGGCCTACACCAGCATGCTGGAGGGCGCGGTGCTGACAGAAACCGTCTTCTCCTGGCCGGGCATCGGGCGCTATCTCACCACGGCCCTGTTCGCCGGAGACACCACCGCCATTATGGGCGGCACGCTGCTGATTGGCGTGAGCTTTGTGCTGATCAACAACCTTACCGACCTACTCGTGCGGGCAACCGATCCCAGGGTGCGCTAATGCCGTTTTATCTCTTCTTACGCCGCCTGCGCCGCTCCCCTGCCGCGTTTTGCGGGCTGAGTGCCATCGCGCTGCTGGTGCTTATCGCCCTGTTCGCGCCGTGGCTTGCGCCGCTTGACCCGAACTGGCAGGACGCCGCTGCGCGCCTGCAGGCACCCAATCACCAGCACTGGCTGGGCACCGACAGCTACGGGCGCGACCTGCTTTCGCGCCTGATTTACGGCACCCGTCCGGCGCTCGGGCTGGTGGCGCTGGTTACCGTTATCACCCTGCCCGCGGGGCTGCTGGTGGGGATTTTGTCCGGCTACTACGGCGGCTGGCTGGAGCGCATCTTGATGCGCTTTACCGACGTGGTAATGTCGATGCCGCGCCTGATCCTTGCCTTCGCGTTTGTGGCGATGCTTGGCCCGGGGCTGGTCAACGGCGCGCTGGCGCTGGCCTTAACCACCTGGCCCGCCTACGCGCGTCAGGCGCGGAGCGAGATCCAGCGCCTGCGCCACAGCGACTACCTCGCCGCCGCCGAGATGATGGGCATTCGTGGCCCGCGCCTGCTGGTCGGCCATATTCTGCCCCTGTGCCTGCCGTCCGCGATTGTGCGGCTGGCGCTGGACCTGGCGGGGATTATTCTGGCCGCCGCCGGGCTGGGCTTCCTCGGCCTTGGCGCGCGTCCGCCGATGGCCGAATGGGGCGCGATGATCGCCGACGGCATGCAGGTGATTTTCGACCAGTGGTGGATTGCCGCCATTCCGGGCGGGGCGATCCTGTTTGCCAGCCTGGCCTTTAACCTGCTGGGCGACGGCCTGCGCGACGTACTGGAGCCACAGCATGACTGAACAACGCGTTATCGTCGATGCGCTGAATATCGACTACCCCGCCGCGCGCGTGGTCAACAACCTGAGCTTCACGCTTGGCAACGAGCGGCTGGCGCTGGTGGGGGAATCCGGCTCGGGGAAATCGATGTCAGCCCGCGCCCTGATGGGGCTGGTGCGTAAACCCGGCATCGTGAGCGCCCGCCAGCTTAACGTGCTCGACAACGACCTGCTGACCCTGAGCACCCGCCGCTGGCAGGCGCTGCGCGGCAATGGCATTGCGATGGTCCTGCAGGACCCGCGCTACGCCCTGAATCCGGTAAAAAACGTCGCCGCCCAGCTTGATGAGGCATTAACGCTTCATCAGCGCCTGCCCCGCGCCGATCGCCTGGCGCGCATTCACGACGTCATCCGCGCCGTCGGGCTGAACGAGCAGGTACTCCAGCGCTACCCCGGCGAACTTTCGGGCGGCATGGGCCAGCGGGTGATGATCGCGATTGCGCTCATCAACAACCCGCAGGTGCTGATCGCCGACGAACCCACCTCCGCGCTGGACGCTCGCCTGCGCAACCAGATCCTCGAGCTGCTGGTGGAGCAGTGCGAGGCGCGGCAGATGGCGATGCTGCTGATCAGCCACGACCTGCCGCTGGTGGCGGAACACTGCGACCGCGTGCTGGTGATGTATCAGGGTGAAAAGGTAGACGAGATGGCGGCGAACCGGCTTTCGCAGGCGACGCACCCGTATACGCGCACCCTGTGGACCTGCCGACCCAATGCGGAAACCTACGGCCAGATGCTGCCGACGCTGGACCGCTCGCAGCCGTGGAAGGAGGCCGACAATGGCGCTCGTTGAAGTCAATCAGCTCCAGGTGAGCTTCGGAGAGAAAACGGCGGTGTCCGCCGCCAGCTTTGCCATCGAGCAAGGCGAAACCTTCAGCCTGATCGGTGAATCCGGCTGCGGGAAATCGACTATTCTGCGCGTGCTGGCGGGGCTGCAGCGCGAGTGGAACGGCCGCATTTCGATCCTGGGAGGCGCGCTGCGGCCAGGACGACGTTTTGAAGGCGAGCTTCGCCGCAACGTGCAGATGGTGTTTCAGGATCCGTGGGCGTCGCTGCACCCAAACCACACCGTTGAGCGCACCCTGTCGGAGCCGTTACACATCCACGGCGAAAAGCAGGTTCCTGAAAAGGTAGCGGATGCGCTGCGGCAGGTTGGTCTTTCAGCCGACGCGGGCAGGCGTTATCCGCATCAGCTTTCCGGCGGACAGCGCCAGCGCGTGGCCATTGCCCGGGCGCTGCTGCTGCGGCCTCAGCTTCTGCTGCTGGACGAGCCGACCTCGGCGCTGGATATGTCCGTGCAGGCGGAAATTCTCAATCTTTTGAACCGCCTGAAGGCCGAGCACGGCATGACCTATCTGCTGGTGAGCCACGATGCGGACGTGATTGCGCATATGTCTGACCGGGCAGCGTTTATGGCGCACGGGGAGATCCAGCGGGTGTTTGACCGTGAGGCGATGTTAAGGGGCGAGCACAGGATGGGGTAAACCGTGCGGCGGCGAGCGCCGCACGGGTTTCGTAGGCCGGGTAAGGCGTAGCCGCCACCCGGCAAAACGTTACTTCAGCAGCTTCACCGTGGCGTCGATGTCGATCTCGTCTTCGGTGAAGATCATCGTCGTATTCTGGAAGGTGGTGATCGCCAGCTTCTTCACCGAACGCGTTTCGCCCGGCTTTTTATCGGACTTCGGCTTGATGCTGTTCATCAGCAGCCCTACCGAAAGCACCGCGTTCTCTTTGTCGATTTTGGCATCAACCGGCTCTTCTTCGCTGAACACCACGAAGGATTTGATCGAGGTGAGCTTCACGCGCTCGCCCGCGATAAAGAGGTGCTTGCTTTCAGGGATCACCTTCACCGCATACGCGGAAAGGCCTTTGTTATTGGTGGTTGGCTCGAATGTCACCGCCGCATCTTTTTTAATCAGATCAGGGTTGGCGACCTTAATCACATGAAAATAGCGGTTGTCGCCGTTTTCATCTTTGATAAATCCAAAGCCTTTATCTTTAAACCACGTTGTGATTGTACCGTTCATCGCTGTTACCGCCTGTCAGATCTCTGAGACTAAAGTTTTGCAGCGCGCAGTGTAATGCACAATGGCTGAGGAGACAAAAAAAAGCCCCTGCAATCGTGCAGGGGAAAGTTCATGTCAGAGCTTATTAGAATTTAGTTAAACACCATCCCACCATCAATCAAGAGCGACTGGCCGGTCATGTAGTCGGAGTCCGGTCCGGCGAGGTATGAAACGCAGGCGGCCACGTCTTCAGGCTCGGACAGGCGGCCAAGCGTAATGCGTTTGGCAAAGGTTTCGGTTCCGTAGCCGAGCGGTTTACCCGCCGCCTCGGAGACCTGACGGTCGATTTCCGCCCACATCGGCGTTTTGACGATGCCCGGGCAGTAGGCGTTAACGGTGATCCCCAGCGGCGCGAGGTCCCGCGCGGCGGTCTGGGTTAAGCCGCGTACCGCGAACTTGCTGGAGCTGTAGACCGCCAGTTCAGGGTTGCCGGTGTGGCCCGCCTGGGAGCAGGCGTTGATGATCTTGCCGCCGTGCCCCTCTTTGCGAAAAGCGTCAATCGCGGCCTGAATGCCCCATATGACCCCCTTCACGTTGATGTTGTAAACCTTGTCGACAATCTCCGGCGTGATGGACTCGATAGGGGTAGACGGCGCGACCCCGGCGTTGTTGACGATGACGTTAAAGCCGCCCAGCGCGGTGCGGGCCTTCTCCACCGCCGCGAACACCTGGTCGCGGTCAGAGACGTCCACCTTCACGGCGACGGCCTTGCCGCCGCTGCGGATGATTTCATCGGCCACGCCCTTCGCCGTCTCCTCGTTGTAATCCGCGATGGCGACGGCAAAGCCGTCCTTCACCAGGCGAAGCGCGATCGCTTTACCAATCCCCTGGCCCGAGCCGGTTACGAGAGCTACTTTTTGCATGTCTCTGTCCTTATATTGATTCATAAAATCTGGCTGAGATGGAGCTGGCCCATCAGCAGCGGGTTATCGCTGTAGTCGACGGGAATAGCCACCACTGCCGGGCCGTCGACATCCATTGCCGCGCGCAGCGTCGGCTCAAGCGCGTCCGCGCTCTCCACGGCAAAGCCTTTCGCGCCGAAGGCGTCGGCATAGGCTTTGAAATCGACCGGGCCGAACTCCACGCCCGAAAGACGCTGGTATTTTTTCTCTTCCTGAATCGCCACCATGTTGTAGGCGTTATCCACCCAGATGATGTGCAGCACGTTGGCGTTGAGGCGCACCGCGGTTTCCAGCTCCATGCTCGACTGCAGGAAGCCGCCGTCGCCGGAGACCGATACCACCTTGCGGCCCGGGTTCACCAGCCACGCGCCAATCGCCCACGGCAGCGCAACGCCCATGGTCTGCTGACCGTTGGAGATCATCACCTGACGCGCGCGGAAGCTGTAGAGATAGCGGGCGATCCAGATGTGGAAGCTGCCCATGTCGACGGTGAGCGTCACGTCGCTGTTCACGATGTCCTGCATGGCGCGCACGATGCGCAGCGGATGCAGGGCAAACTGATTGAGCGAGGCGCCGCGGCGATCGAGGAGATCGCGCTGATGCTGGCGATCGACGAGGATCTCCGTGGCGCGCGGGCTGAGTTCCAGCTTATGGTCGATGCGGCTGGCGAGCTGATTCAGCGTTTCGGCGATGTCCCCCACCAGTTCGAGATCGGGAACATACCTGCGTTCCTCGTAGGCGGGCAGCACGTCGATATGCACCAGCGTCGCGTCGCCGCTGTTCCACATGGACGGCTCGTATTCCACCGGGCTGTAGCCGATGCAGATAATCAGATCCGCCAGGTGCAGCAGCCGGTCGCCCGCCTGGTTGTTGAACAGGCCGACGCGTCCGGCAAAGCGGGTGAAGTGCTCCTGATTCACCGCCCCGGCGGCCTGATAGGTGCTGGTGACCGGAATGCGGCTTTTCTCCAGCAGCGTGCGCAGCGCGGCGCTGTTCGCGGGCTGGCTCGCCATCAGGCCGAGTAAGATGACCGGGTTTTTAGCCTTTTCAATCAGCTTCGCCACGTCGTTAATGGCTGACTCTGGTGCCGGGCCCATCAGCGCCGGACCGCTGGCGGGCAAAATCGCGCCCGCGGTGGGCTGGTCGACAATATCCTGCGGCAGGCTGACGAACGAACTTCCCGGCCTGCCCTGTTCGGCGGCGCGAAAGGCGTTCGACACCACCTCGGCAATCGCCTCCGGTGAATTGACTTCAACGGCGTATTTCGTCACCGGGCTGAACATGGCGACGGTGTCCATGCTTTGGTGCACCAGCTTGGCTTTATCGGCGCGCTTCACCGCCCCGCCCAGCGCGACTACCGGGTCGCCCTCGCTGTTAGCCGTGGCAATGCCGGTGATGAGGTTGGAACAGCCCGGCCCGGAGGTGACCAGCGCCACCCCGGCCTTGCCGGTCAATCGCCCTACCGCCGCCGCCATGAACGCCGCGTTCGCCTCGTGACGCACGGGGATAATCTCGATGGAGGAGTCCAGCAGGGAGTCAAAGACCTTGTCGATTTTCGCGCCCGGAATGCCGAACACCTGCTTCACGCCCTGCGCTTCCAGCTGGGCAACGACCATATCGGCGCCGTGCGCCCACTGACGCGACTGTTTCTCACTGTTCACGGTGTTCTCCTGTTAGTTTTCGACGGAACGGATGGCCGCATCAAGGTTGCTGGGGTGAAGGTTGGCCTGTAAGAACGCGCTGTCGGCGGGCAGGTCAATCATCAGCTTGTGGATTTCACCGAAGGTGAGCCCGCCGCTCTCCAGCTGGTAGTCGAGCAGATGGCCCCCGCCCTGGCGGTCGTCGGTGATGAAATGCTCGTGATAGCCCGCCACGTTGATGCCCTGCATGTGCTGCGGCGTGCGGAACCCGACCAGCACGCCCTTGCGCTGGTTAAAGCGGAACACCGGCTGATCGTCCAGCACGTCGGTCATCGCGCGGTACGGCGGTTTCTGCCGCGGCACCGTGCGGGTGTGGGCGTGGCGGAAATTGCCGTCGATGCGCAGCGCGCAGAACAGATTGTCGGAGGGGATCTGCTGGTCGATGACGTCGTGGATCTGCTGGCGGCTGACCGGCCCGTCGAAGGTTTTGCGGTACTGCGGCTGGAACCAGGTCATTACCGCGAACGGCGTTTTCTGGTCCGGCTTCGCGGCCCGGGCGCTGCCGTCGGCGCGCAGCTGGTAGACCTGGCTGCTGAAGGCGATCATCTCGCCGTCCAGCTCGTTAAAGGTGCCAAGGCCAAAATCACCGTGCGAAAGCAGGTCGGCGATCGTGGTCTCCCCTTCGTACACGCCGCTTAGCAGGGCGCTCATGAGCGATGTCTGATAGATCACGCTGTCAGGATGCTGCGCGGAGAACCCCCGCAGGGTCTCGCACAGGCTGGCCTCACAGTCGCAGGCAGATGAATGCAGCATCGTGCTGGTCCTCTTCAACTTTATTTATAAAGGTTAAATAAATGTTGACCCGATTCAGCAGAGAGTTCCAATATAGAAACCATGCTGGTTTGAGACGTTTTTGATATGGAACTTCGATATCTGCGGTATTTTGTCGCCGTGGCACGCGAGCGACACTTCACGAAGGCGGCCAAAGCGCTGGGTATTTCACAGCCTCCTCTGAGTCAGCAGATCAAGCGGCTCGAAGAGGAAGTGGGCACGCCGCTGTTCAGGCGCCTGACGCGCGGCGTGGAGCTGACCGAGGCGGGAGAGACCTTCTACGAGGACGCCTGCAAGATCCTGGCGATGAGCGACGCCGCGCTGGAGAAGGCCCGGGGCATCGCGCGCGGGCTGAACGGCAGCCTGTCGATTGGCATCACCAGCTCCGACGCCTTTCATCCCAAAATCTTCACCCTGATCCGCCAGTATCAGGTGCAGAACATGGCGGTGCGGGTTCACCAGGTGGAAGCCAACATGTCGTCGCTGATGACGATGCTGGCGGAAGGCGAGCTGGATATCGCCTTTGTGCGGCTGCCTTGCGAAAGCAGCAAGGCATTTGACTTGAAAATCCTCGACCGGGAGCCGATGGTGGTGGCGCTGCATCGCGACCATCCGCTGGCAGAGTGTGATTCGCTGGCGCTGGAGCAGCTTCGGGATACGCCGGTGGTGCTGTTCCCGCAGGAGGTCGCGCCGGGGCTGTACGACCGCGTGTACGGCTGCTGCGAGCGGGCCGGGATTGACGTAAAACGCGCGCTGCAGTCGTCCCAGCTTTCATCTTCTTTGAGCATGGTCTCTGCGGGCGGCGGGTTCGCCCTGGTGCCGCAGTCGATGGCGGCCATTTCACAGCCGAATGTCACCTATCATGCGCTGAGCGCGCCAGCGCTTTATACCGATATCGCCATCTGCTGGCGACGATTTGAACGTTCGCGGACGGTGAAGCGGTTTTTGGCGATGATGAGCGAGGGGTAACGGCCGCGCCCGGTGGGTTTGGTTGGTGGTTGTTGTAGGCCGGGTAAGGCGTAGCCGCCGCCCGGCAATGCCCTTCTGGAAGCCGCCTCGCATACCTGCAAGCAACCTTATGTAATTCAGGGTTATCCCTTTTCATCCCTTCTTCGCGGTCGTAAAGTGCCTGCGTTGCGGCACATCCGCAGCCGGGCGTAGGAACCCGTTAGCATAACGTGACATTTCTTACTTAAAGAGGATGCTAAATGGCGACTATCCCTGAGTTTTCTTATGCGCTTTCTGAAGAAAGCGCCGTTCATCATCTCATCAACTTACCCGTTTCCGAATCTGCGGATCTCTTTGAACTGGCCGACGCCTGCACCGCGTATGTGAGCGTGCTGGTGGAAACTGACGACGCAGTGACATTTGCCACGCTCTGTAAGCGATTGCTGGAGGTGCTAAAGCGACTGCGTGAATGTTGCGATGCTGAACTCCCGCAGTATCTGGTTGAACAGCTGATTGCGGGGGAGAAGATCAACTCATGCGTGCCGGACTGCTGGCAGGAGACGACGCTGCAGGTGGACTATGCCGTGGCGTTAACGCTGGCAGTGATGGGCGGAACGCTGCCTGCAAGCGTGGCGAAAGAACTCACCGGGCTGCTGCATGATATGGTCTGGCTGCTGGCGGAGTTTGTGAAGGAGCCGTATATAACGGCGCACTGAGGAGGGTGATGGTAGGCCGGAATTCTGCTGGGTATGCAGCGGGGGTTTCGGCCTTGCGCAAGATGCAATATTGTTTGTTGAATGTCTGTGAAGCGCGAAAAGCGGGCATAATGTTGAACTTAAATAATGATCATTTACTAATCTTGGCGAAAACGGCCGTTAACCCTGACTAGTAAAGACAAGGCAAAATCACGCATCCGGTCGTCTGGTCAAAACATGATATCCTTCAGGATACTTACAACCTAAAAGGCGAGTCCGGATGGAAAAGACCTTCACTCCTGAACAAATTAACATTATCAATCGTGTTGTCTTCAGCCATATCGATAAAATGACTGAGGAAGTGGCTAACATAGTTGAAAAAACAGAGAAAGCCGCGCACCAAGAAATATCAGATTACGGCATAAATATGGCAGATTTTTATCCTGCCAATCAGCCATTTTTAATGATGACAATCGTACAGACATTGATAGACCGTGTGCATGGTGGGGACATGGCTCTTGCTCAAAAAATGATAACTATGGAAGCGAAAAGACTGAATGTCAGCGTAAGTGTTGAGGCGGATAAATCAGGGATATCGAGCATGAACGATTAAATTGCTAATCATGTCCGCTTTTGGCATGAAGTGGATCGCCTGACATACTGCGAGGTCTGCTACGAGCGAAAAGCGGACGTCCCATCCAGCGTAAGAACGTAAAAAAAACCGCCGTGAGGCGGTTTAGCTGTCTCGTTAGGAGGTTGCGCTTGCGAGTCGCGCTGCAAATCCAATGAAGAACATACCTACCAGCGCGTTTCCAATGGTTGATAATCTACGGTTGCCTTTCAAACGGCTTAGCAGATAAGAGCCGCAGAAAACGAGGAAACCGAAATAAACGAGAGTAATCGCGAACATTACTGCTGCAAGGATGATAAACGCCATCCAGGAATGTTCAGCCTGAACATTGATGAACTGAGCGAAGAAAGAGATATAGAACAGCAGCGTCTTTGGATTCAGTAGAGTAACAAGCATTCCACGCCCGATGATCCCCTTAGCATCAGCTGAAGATTTCTTTTCCTGACTCGTTTCGACAGTTGGCTTAAAGATAGCGCATATCGTCTGGACACCGAGATAGAAAAGATAGGCAGCACCTGCGTATTTGATGGCGTTAAACAAGGCTGGAGTTGAGCTTATGACTGCGGCAAGCCCACACCATGCCAGCAGAACCAGAAGTACGTCACTCATGAGAATGGAAAATATTGCAGCAAAGCCTCGTTTGATGCCGCTCGTAATGCTTGTTTTAATCACGAACATGGTCTCAGGGCCAGGAGCAAGAACTATCAGTGTCGCACCAAGCAGATACGTCCAGAAATTCACGATACCAAAATCAGCAAACATTTTTACTCCAGTTCTCTCGTTTTCATCGAGGCTATTCTAACGTAACCAGCGTTAATGAAAACACATCACGGCTGCTTTCTATCTATTCAGCCAATGTCCGCTCCTGGCACAGAGCGGACATTCATATTCATCTCACTTCCTCTCTATCGGCCCGCCGCCACTCTCAGGTATGAATACGTTTATCACCTTGTTTAGAAAAGCGATGGGCAGCACGCCCGCCCATTACTTTGCCGAACGGAAAAACATCGGACGTTAGCCCGGCCCCTCGCTCCCCGCCGCCAGCAGCGGCACCACCACATCGCTGATGGGCACCGCAATCCCGTGCCTGCGGCCGTAGCGCTGGATCACCCCGCTGCGGATATCCCACTCCATCGGGCGATCGGCCTGACGGTCGGCAAGGATCGACGTGCCTAAATCCACTGGCGCACGCTGGAAGTTCGCCAGAATCTCCTCAGCAACGTCATCGTCCAGCTTCGCCCCTTCGGCGCGGGCGACGGCAAGCCCCTCGCGCAGGTAGGCCAACGCAAGCTCGCTGATGTCCTCGCGCCTGAACATCCCTGCGCGGCGGTTGGCCAGCACCATCAGCCCGGCGACCGCGTTTTGCAGCAGCTTGCGCCAGGCAACGGTGGCGAAATCGGTTGAGAGTTCAACCGCGCAGCGCGTACCGTGAAGCGCCTCCACCACCCGCTGCGCGTGCGGTACGTCCGGCAGCGTCAGGCGCGGTTTGGCGCGCAGCCATACGGAGGCATCCGGCTCGCGCTGGGCCGGAAACCACACCACCGACGGCAGCACCGTTGCCCCATTAACCAAAGGCTCAAGCTGGGCTTTTTGCTCCACGCCGTTTTGCAGCGCGCAGACCACGGTATTTTCATCGCACAGCGCGCGCAGCCATCCGGCGCTGTCGGCATTTTGCGTCGTTTTTACCGCCACGAAAACGAGATCGACGGGGCGCGTAATGACGGACGGATCGGTCAATACCGGGCCGGGCACCACGGTTTCGCCCCCGTCGTGGCGCAGGCGTAACTCCGGATGCGCGGTGCGTCCGCACAGCAGCGGCGTGCGGCCCGCATCATGCAGTACCGCTGCAATGGTGGTACCAATCGCACCCGGTCCTATCAGCGCAATGGTTGGATAGTCAGACATCATTCACTCCCCTTTTGCTAAGCCTGCTAACAGTTATACCACCCTGAGACGAGCGCGCCACGCCCGTTGTCTATACTCAACACATAACAGCCAACGGAGTGCACCATGCCCCTACCCGACTTTAAATCCTCTGAACCCTACACCCTCGGCATCGAGCTCGAACTACAGGTGGTTAACCCGCCGGGCTACGACCTGAGCCAGGACTCCTCCGCGCTCATCGCCGCCGTCAAAGACGACATCAAAGGTGGCGAAGTCAAACACGACATCACCGAGAGCATGCTCGAAATCGCCACCGGCGTGTGCCAGACCATCGACCAGGCGGCGGCGCAGTTCTCGGTGATGCAGCAGAGCATCCTGCGCGCGTCGGCGGAGCAGCATATCCAGATCTGCGGCGGCGGGACGCACCCGTTCCAGAAGTGGCAGCGTCAGGAGGTGTGCGACGACGAGCGCTATAACGTCACGCTGGAGCGCTTTGGCTATCTGATTTTGCAGGCGACGGTGTTCGGCCAGCACGTGCACGTCGGCTGCCGGACCGGAGACGACGCGATTTATCTGCTGCACGGCCTGTCGCGCTTCGTGCCGCACTTTATCGCCCTGGCGGCCGCCTCGCCGTATATGCAGGGCACCGACACGAAGTTCTCCTCATCGCGGCTCAACATCTTCTCAGGCTTTCCGGATAACGGCCAGATGCCGTGGGTCAACAGCTGGCAGGAGTTCGAGGGGCTGTTCCGCCGCCTGAGTTCCACCAGCATGATCGACAGCATTAAGGATCTGCACTGGGACATCCGCCCCAGCCCGCACTTCGGCACCGTGGAGGTGCGGGTGATGGATACGCCGCTGACGCTCGGCCACGCGATTAACATCGCCGGGCTTATTCAGGCGACGTCGCATTGGCTGCTAACCACGCGGCCCTATAAGCATCAGGAAAAAGATTTTCTGCTGTACCGCTTTAACCGTTTTCAGGCGTGTCGCTACGGGCTGGAGGGGATCCTGACGGACGTGCACACCGGTGAGCACAAAACCGTGGCGGAAGACATTTCGTGGCTGCTGGAGCAGGTTGCGCCGTCGGCCGAGAAGCTCGGCGCGACGAGCGCGATCAATGAAATTGCCCTGCTGTTAAAGCAGGGCAAGAGCGAGGCGCAGCGCATGCGGGAGTTTATCGCCGACGGCGGCTCGCTGATTTCTCTGGTGCAGAAGCACTGCGAGCTGTGGGCGACGAGTCCGTAAGGCCGTGACCCCACTCGCGCAGGCGCTGGAACAGCACGAACAGCGCCGGGATAAACAGGATCCCTACCACGGTTGCCACCAGCATGCCGCTGAACACCGTGGTGCCGATGATGCGGCGGCTCTGGGCACCGGCCCCGGTTGCCAGCATCATGGGCAGGACGCCAATGATGAACGACACGGCGGTCATCATCACCGCGCGGAAGCGGCGCGAGGCCCCTTCCCTTGCGGCATCGACAATCGTCATCCCGTCCATGCGCCGCGCGCGGGCAAACTCCACGATAAGAATTGCGTTTTTAGCCGCTAGCGCGATCAGCAGCACCAGGCCTATCTGCACGTACACGTCGTTGGCGTAGCCCGCTAACCACAGCCAGACCAGCGCCCCGCCGATGGCGAACAGCACCGAGAGCATCACGCTCGCCGGGAGCGTCCAGCTCTCGTACTGGGCGACGAGGAACAGCCACGCCATCACCACCGCCGCCAGCACGATCCATATCGCCTGGTTGCCGGTCTGCTGCTCCTGATACGACATGCCGCTCCAGGCGTAGTCGTATCCCGCTGGCAGATTCTCCGCCAGAAGCTCGCCCATCGCCGCCATCGCGGTGCTGCTGCTCACCCCAGCCGCCGCCGAGCCGCTCACCGACACGGACGGGAACTGGTTGTACTGCTGCAGGAACGGCGCGCCGACGGTCGGCGTGATGGTGACGAGGTTGCTCAGGCGCACCCGCTCGCCGCTGTTGCTGCGCACGAACAGCTCGCTGATCTGCTCGGCGCGCTCGCGCCACTGCATCTCGTTCTGCATCACCACGTGGTAAACGCGGTTGTTGACGCTGAAATCCCCGGCGCGCGTGCCGCCAAAGGCGGTCTGCAGGCTGCTGAAGATGCGCGACACCGGCACATCGAGGCGCGCGGCACGCTCGCGGTCAACGGTCAGCGTCAGCTGCGGCACGTTGCTGCTCCAGGTGGTGAACACGCGGCTCAGCTGCGGATGCTGGTTGGCTTTCGCCAGCACCTCGCGCGTCACGCGCTCCAGCTCCGCCGGGCTCTGCCCCGCCTGCGCCTGAATGCGCAGGTCGAAGCCGGAGGCGTTGCCCAGCCCCGGCAGCGTCGGCGGCGCGAAGGTCATGATGGTTGCTTCCGGCAGAGCCAGCAGTTGGCGCTGCAGGGTGCCCATCACCTCGTCCAGCGGCGGGCGCTCGCTCCAGTCTTTGAGCATGATGGAGATAAACCCGCCGTTGGAGGCGCTGGTGCCGTTGAGGATGTTAAACCCGGACACCTGAATCACGTCCTCCACCGCCGGATTTTTGATTATTAATTCGCGCGCCGTGGTCATCACCGCCTCGGTGCGCTCCAGCGAGGCCGCTTCCGGCAGCTGGACGCTGGCGAAGAAGTAGCCCTGGTCTTCCTGCGGCAGGAAGCCTTTTGGCATCGACGTAAAGCTGAACGCCACCACCGCCGCCGCGCCCGAGGTAGCCAGCAGCGCCAGCCACGGGCGCTGGTTTAATACGTTCACGATGCGGGTGTAGAAACCGCGCGTGGCGTCCAGCCCGCGGTTAAAGGCGCGATAAACCGCGGCAGGTTTTTCCGGGCGCGGACGCAGCAGCATCGCGCACAGAGCGGGCGTCAGGGTGAGCGCCACCAGGCTTGAGAGCGTGACGGCGGTGGAGAGCGTCACCGCGAACTGGCGGTACAGCTCGCCGACAATCCCCGGCAGGAGCGCCACCGGCACAAACACCGCCAGCAGCACCAGCGTCGTCGCGATGACCGGCCCGGCGATCTGGCGCAACGCCAGCGCGGTCGCCGCCGTGCGGCTCTGCCCTTCCGCCATCAGCGTTTCGACGCTCTCCACCACCACGATGGCGTCATCCACCACCATGGTCAGCGCCAGAATAATGGCGAACAGGCTGAGGGTGTTGGCGGAGTAGCCGAGCGTGTAGAGCACCGCGAAGGTGCCCACCAGCGACACCGGAATGGCGAGCGCGACAATCAGCGTCGCGCGCCAGCTTTGCAGGAACAGGGAAACGACCACCACAACCGCCAGCATGGTGAGCGCCAGCGAGACGCCGATCTCTTTAATGGTGGCGGCAACAAAGGAGGTGGTGTCGAATTTCACCTCGTAGACCAGGTCGTCCGGGAAGCGCGTCGAGAGGCGCTCCAGCTCCGCGCGCACCGCATCGGCCACGCGCAGGGCGTTGGCGGACGGCGTCGGGTAGATGCCGAGGTAGGCGGAGTCGTGCCCGTTCAGCTGCGCGCCGGAACTGTAGCTGCGCGAGCCGAGCTCGATGGTGGCGACGTCCTTCAGGCGCACCAGCTGGCCCATCTCGCCCGCTCGGATAATGATGTCGGCAAAGTCTTCGGCCTGATTCAGGCGCCCCAGCCCGTTAATGGTCAGGGTCTGCTGCTGGCCGTTAAACACCGGCGGCGTGCCGACCTGGCCTGCCGCCCCCTGCACGTTCTGCTCGCGCAGCGCCTGCGCCACGTCGTCGGTGGTGACGTTAAGGGCGTTCATGCGGTCCGGACGCAGCCAGATGCGCATGCTGTAGTCGCGCGCGCCAAACATCTGCACCTGCCCGACGCCCGGCAGGCGGGACAGCGCCTCGCGCACCTGGGTGCTGGCGTAGTTGCTGACGAACAGCGGCGTGTGGGTGTTGTCCGGTGAGTAAAGGCTTACCCCCATCATCAGGTTGGTGGCGCGCTTGCGCACCTGCACGCCGTTTTGCTGCGCCTCGGTCGGGAGCTGCGCCACGGCCTGCGCCACGCGGTTCTGCACGTCGATGGCGGCAAGATCCGGATCGGTCCCCGCCGCAAAGGTGATGTTCAGGCTATACGTGCCTTCGTCCGAGCTGGTGGACTCCATATAGAGCATGTGATCCACGCCGTTCAGCTGGGTCTCCAGCGGCGTGGCTATCGCTTCTGCCACGTCAGCCGAGCTGGCGCCGGGCCATGACGCTGACACATTCACCACCGGCGGCGTGATCTGCGGGTACTGCTCTACGGGAATAATCCTCAGCGCGATGGCCCCCAGCAGGGTGATGACCAGCGCAATCACCATCGCGAAGCGCGGGCGTTTGATGAAAAACGTCAGCATGATGGCTCCTTAATTCAGTATCTGGACGGCGGCACCGGGCTGCACGCGCTGCGCGCCGTCAGTAATCGCTCGCTCACCGGGCTTCACGCCGGATGAAATCTGGAACTGCTGGCCAATCTGTCCGGCAACCTTCAGCGGACGCATTTCGGCTTTGCCGTCGGCATTAACCACCCAGGCAAAGAACCCTTCGCCGTTCTGCTGTACGGCAGCGGCGGGCAGGGTCAGGACAGGCTGCTCGCTGGTCGGGCGCAGGATCACGTTCACGTTACCGCCGGGCAGGAGCTGATGGCGCGGGTTGGCGAACTCGGCGCGCAGCATCACGCTGGCGGTGCGCGGGTCGATGCGGTTATCCACGGAGGTCAGTTCACCGCTGACGCGCTGGCCGTTGCTGTCGATAAGCGCCTGCCAGGCCTTTTTCATGGCGTTAATATCAGGATGCTGTCCGGCTTTGGTGGCAAAGGCTCCCTCTTCCAGCGCAAAGGCGATGCGGATGGGATCGAGCTGCACGACCTCCACCAGCACGCCGCTTGCGGGGTTGACCAGGCTGCCGACGTGGAAGTTGCTGTGCCCCACTCGCCCGTCAATCGGCGAGGTGATGCGGGTATAGCTCAGGGTGACGTTGCGGGTTTCGAGGCGGGCTTTCGCCTGCTCCAGCGCCGCGCTGGCGACGTCGCGCTGCATGCGGGCGTTATCCACGTCGTGACGGCTGATGGCGTTGCTGCTGCCCAGGCTTTCAAAGCGGGAAAGCTGCTGCTGCGCCTGGCGCAGCGTGGCTTCTGCACTTTTTACCTCGGCCTGCGCCAGACGCACCGCGGCGCGCGGCTCGGCATCGTCCAGCTCGAACAGCACATCGCCTTTTTTCACGTACTGTCCGTCGCGGAACGGGGCTTTGACGATTGCGCCTTCCGTACGCGCGCGCAGCTCAACGGTGTGGATAGCTTCAATGCGGCCCGGGATCTGGCGCTCGGCGGCGTGGGCGGTCTGCTCCACGGCGGCGACGCGAACGGGAATGGCGGCGGCGAAGGCGGGTTGCAGGGTGCAGGCGAGGAGCGCGAACAGGATTGGGAGTTTCATTAATAAGTACCTCAGTGTTTTCCCCTCACCCTAACCCTCTCCCCAAAGGGGAGAGGGAACTTGAACACCCTCTCCCCTTTGGGGAGAGGGCAGGGTGAGGGGTAAGGTTTTAAGGTTTTCGTTATGCAGCCTTACGGAACCTGCGGGTCAGTCGCTTCTCGATTTCGACGACGAAGAACATCACGCCCGCGACCGCCAGAGTCACAAACCAGTAGCGCAGCGGCAGCGCTTCGGTGCCGAACAGCATCTGCATAAACGGCAGGTAGATGATTGCCGCCTGGAGCAGGAACAGCACGCCCGTCACCAGCCAGATACCTTTGTTCGCCAGCAGGCCGCGGTTCAGGGAGAACCCGTCGGTGTTGCGGCAGTTAATCATGTACACCCACTGGGCGCAGACCAGCATCTGCAGCAGCACGGTGCGGATGAACTCCGCGCTGTGGCCGCGCGGGGCCAGCCAGGCTTCCAGCGCAAAGGCAGCAATCGCAATCATGGTGCCGACGAAGGCCACGCGCCACACGGCGTAGGCATCCATCACGTGCTGTCCGGTCTGACGCGGCGGACGGCGCATGATGTTGCGCTCGGCGGCCTCAAAGGCCAGGCCGAAGGAGAGCGTGGCGGAGGTGGCCATGTTCATCCACAGAATCAGCACCGGCGTCAGCGGAATAATGTTCCCCGCCAGCAGCGCAATCACAATCAGCAGCCCCTGCGCGAGGTTGGTAGGCATGATGAACAGAATGGTCTTCTTCAGGTTGTCGTAGACGCGACGCCCCTCTTTCACCGCGCTGGCGATGGTGGCGAAGTTATCGTCCGTCAGGACCATGTCCGCCGCCTCTTTGGTCACTTCCGTGCCCTTGATGCCCATCGCGATGCCCACGTCCGCCTGGCGCAGCGCCGGGGCGTCGTTCACGCCGTCACCGGTCATGCCGACGATTTCGCCTTTGTCCTGCAGCGCTTTCACCAGGCGCAGCTTATGCTCCGGGCTGGTGCGGGCGAAGATATCATACTTCACCGCGGCTTCCGCCAGCGCGGCGTCGTCCATCTTCTCCAGCTGGTAGCCGGTGACCGCCTGCTCGCTGTTGGTGATCCCCAGCATCTGGCCGATGCTCATCGCCGTCTGCGGGTGATCCCCGGTGATCATCTTCACGCGGATCCCCGCCTGCTGGCAGGCGTTAATCGCATCAATGGCTTCCGGACGCGGCGGATCCATCATCCCGGCGATGCCGAGGAAGATCAGTCCGTGGCTCAGGTCGTCGTGCGTCAGTTCCTTCTCGCCGTTTGCCGGCTTGAACGCCGCGGCAACCATGCGCAGCCCCTGACGCGCATAGCGCTCCATCTCGGCTTCCCAGTACGCGCGGTTGAAGGCTTCGGTGCCGTTGCGGGTCTGCTGCTGGGCGCACAGGGCGAAAATCACGTCCGGCGCGCCGGTGATCAGGATCTGCTCCTCACCGCCAATCTGGTAGTGGGTGCTCATGTACTTGTACTGCGAGTCGAACGGGATCTTGTTAATCAGCGTGGTCATGACCGGCGCAAGGTTAGCCTTCGCCGCCAGCACCTTCAGCGCGCCCTCGGTCGGCCCACCGGTAATGCCCCACAGGCCGCGCTCGTCCTGAATCATCTGGCTGTCGTTACACAGGTCGATGGTGCGCAGGTACTGCTCCAGCACGGTGCCCGGCTGGATCTGCACCGGCTCGTCGCTGCCTTCCAGGTAAATGTTGCCCACCGGCTCGTAGCTGTTGCCGTCCACGCGATAGCAGGTGTCGGCGGTGATGATGGCTTTGACCGTCATCTCGTTCATGGTCAGGGTGCCGGTCTTATCCGAGCACACCACGGTCATCGCGCCCAGGGTTTCAACCGTCGGCAGCTTGCGGATAATCGCCCGCTTGCGCGCCATCGCCTGCACGCCCAGTGAGAGGATGATGGAGATAATCGCCGGCAGACCTTCCGGCACGGAGGCCACCGCCAGGCTAATCAGGGAGAGCAGCAGCTCGCCCATTGGGATCTCGCGGAACACCAGGCTGAAAACAAACAGCGCGGCCATCATCGCCAGGATAATGGCGAAAATGGCTTTACCCAGCTTGTCCATCTGCACCAGCAGCGGCGTGCGGTGCTTTTCGATGCCCGCCATCATCTGGTTGATGTGGCCAAGCTCCGTATCCTTACCGGTCGCGGTGACCAGGCCGACGCCACCGCCCGCGCTCACGGTCGTCCCGGAGAAGACCATGTTGGTGCGGTCGCCCAGCGGCAGTTCGCCGCTCAGCGGATTTGTGTGCTTATCCACCACGGTGGATTCACCGGTCAGAATCGCCTCTTCCACGCGTAAATTATGCGCTTCGATTAAGCGCATATCCGCCGGAATACGATCTCCCGCGCGTAATACAATAATATCGCCCGGGACTATTTCAGTTGTGGGTATCGTTTCGTGGTTGCCGTTACGAATAACGCGCGCCTCGCTGGAGAGCATATTGCGAATACTCTTCAGCGATTTTTCCGCGTTGCTTTCCTGAATATGGCCAATTAAGGCATTGATGACCGCCACGCCGAGAATAACCAGCGTATCGACCCAGTGGCCCATCACCGCGGTTAATACGGCCGCTGCAAGCAAAACGTAAATCAGGACATCGTTAAAGTGCGCGAGAAAACGCAGCCAGCCCGGCTTGCCTTTTTTCTCCGGCAGGGCGTTCGGGCCATGCTTCTGCAAACGCGCCTGCGCCTCGGCGCGGTCCAGGCCGTTAGCCTGACTCTGCGCCTGAGCGAGCACCTGCTCTACGGTCTGCTGGTACGCCTGCCCGCCCGCGGGTGGCATATTCTGTGAGAAATTTTTTTTGGTCATGGTATTTTTCCTTCAATATCCGGTGGACGGAAGCCGGAATTCCCTTCTGGCTTTAATTAATTCAATTTTAATTCTTGCGGGTTAAATTGATCTAAAGCAATATAATGACAACGGAGTTATTCAAAACTGCTAAAAATTAATTCGATAAGATGATTTTTACAAAATATTTCTAAACCAACATTAAACAAGGAGACAGCATGTTTGGTATTTATCGCGGACGGCGCCTGGCGTTATACATTGTCGCAGCCATTGTTATTGCTACGTTAATTGGATACAGCACCTATACGTTTGTAAAATTATTTTCCTGATACAGACGTTTATTTACATAACGCGATATTAATTTAATCGACCGGCCAATATTATTCTTTTTTTAGTTATGAAATGCGGAATAAAGGCTATGTGATATTCAAATTCGTCGGCCGGATTGATATTGCTTTACGAAACAGGATGCCGGACAATGACATTTTTAACTGACGATTAACATTACGATGAAACACCCGTTAGAATCGCTGCTTACGGCCGGGGGCATTTTATTGCTGGCCCTGATCTCCTGCCTGCTGCTACCCGCGCCGTCGCTGGGTCTGGTGCTGGCGCAGAAGCTGATGACGACCTTCCACATGGTCGATCTTAACCAGCTTTACACCATTCTGTTCTGCCTGTGGTTTTTAGCGCTCGGCGCCATCGAATTCTTCATCCTGCGTTTCGTCTGGCGCCGCTGGTTTTCACTGGCGTCGTAGGCCGGTGAAATCACGCATGCCGTGGATCAGCGCTTCGCACCAGGCCGCGTAGTCGTGGCCGCTGGATGACGGACTGAAACTGACGCGATAGCCTTTCTCCCGCAATACCTGTTCAAATTCCTGGGTTGTGCGATAGATCCCCCCGCCCGGCCCCGCGGTTTCGAACTTCCCGGCCTGCAGCCAGAATCGCACCGGATACGGCGGCGACTGCTGATACTGGCGCGTCAGCCAGCCGTGGGCTTCCCCCTTCGGCGCCCACCAGTACGAGCCTGAAAGACTCAGCACGTTGCCAAACAGGCGCGGGTAGCGCAGCGCCACCCACGACGAGGCAATTCCCCCGTAGCTCGACCCCGCCAGCACCGTTTTCTGCCGCTGCATCGCAATGCCCTGCCCGCGCAGCCACGGCAGCAGCTCGTGCGCCATAAAGTCGGCGAAGTCCGGATTTGGCGGCAGCTCTTTGCCGCGTCGGGCGTGATCGAGGCTGTCGATAAACACCACGTTAATCGGAGGAAGATGATGGCGGGCGATAAGACCGTCCAGCACGTTGGCGAAGCGGTATTCATCCTGATAAATCTGCCCGTCGAAGAGGATGAGCGTCCAGCGCGCGGGCTGTGCGCCGCGCGGCTTGTAGACCATCACTTCGCGGGAATTGCCGAGGATCTTGCTCGCTATGTTCTGACGGCTCAGCGTGCCGTGCACCAGCGGCTGCGCCGTGGCCTGAACGGTGCAGTAGCGCGCGGGGCTGAGATCGAGCAATGAATAGCGGTTCCAGCGATCGGTTTTCTGTTCACCAAAGGACGTCGGGTTGAGCGGATCGGCCTGGGCGCTCACCAGGATCGCGCGCCGCTGGTCGCGTGGCGATCCGTCAATGACCGGCACGTCCGGCGCAAGCTTATACTGCATCACCGTATCGGCGGGCACCACGTAGCTGCGGAACCAGACGTCGCTTTTGCCCAGCCGGAAAAGCGGATCGTGATCCCCCGCCGGTGAGCCAAGAATAAAAACGTTATCCCGCGCGCCGCGCCACAGGAAGGTGACGCGCTTATGTTCTGCGTCTACCGGCTCCACCATCGGCGTTCCCTGCCGACTCTGCGCCTGCCAGAACGCGTTGGTACTCCCACCGGCAGCAATCTCTTTTGCCAGCGCCTGAAGCGTCGGGCTTTCAGGCGCCAGGATTTGTTCGCGCGATAAGGCGGAGGTCTCTTTCATTCGCCACTGAAAACGCCACGGCTTGCCCGCTTCACCGTGCAGCACCAGCGAGCTGCTTTGCTTCACCGGGAGGGCAAAAAGCAGCGTGTGTTCCCCGTCGGCGGGTCCATTCTCGACCAGCGTGCGAATGCGGCGGTTTTGCCCGTCCAGCAGGCGCGCATCGGTCACGCCGTTCAGCGTGGCGGATACGTAATTCTCGTCCAGCGGCGGAAGTAAAAAACAGACTTCACCGCTGGCATCAAACTTCCCCTGCACATCGCCCTGAAGGGAAGAGTGTTCGCACGTCGCCGCCACGGCGGGTAGCGCGCCTATCCCTAATAACAACCCACTCCATACCCTCTTCATTACCGCATGTTCCCCGACGAAATTTGTTAACAACGCTAATGCAAATGGTAATAATTTGCAATATCATCCAGACCGATTTACCGGTGTTTTTATGGCGATAGCAACCAAGGACGTTCAACAAAAATGTTTAAAAATAATAAGATAATGCAGCTCTGGCTGCTGAGCCTGACCGCGGCCAGCGTGACGGCTCAGGCAGAAACGAAAGAAGAAACCATCACGGTGACGCAAGGGACGAGTCAGGAGCCCACCGCGCCCGTGAAGGGGATTGTGGCGACAAAAACTCTCTCTGCGACCAAAACCAGCGCTGAGATCGTCAGGACGCCGCAGTCGGTGTCGGTGATCACCCGCGATCAGATGCAGATGCAGGACGTCACCTCCGTGTCGCAGGCGCTGCGCTACTCGGCGGGGGTGTTCACCGAGTATCGCGGATCGTCAAACCGTAACGACGAGGTGTTTGTGCGCGGCTTTAGCTATGTGCCGAAATTCCTCGACGGATTAAGCTTTGGCGCAACGGCCTCGTCACAGACGGGCACCATCGATCCGTGGCTACTGGAGCGCGTGGAGCTAGTGCGCGGCCCGGCGTCCGTGCTGTTTGGCCAGGTGAACCCGGGCGGGCTCATCAGCATGACCAGCAAGCGCCCGACCGCTGAATCCATCCATAACGTGCAGTTCCGCACCGGCAATAACGACCTCGCCGAAGGTGCATTTGACGTCGGCGGCAGGCTCAGCGACGACGGCCGCGTGCTGTATCGCGTGAACGGGATTGCCCGCACCCAGCATAATCAGGTAGATGATTACAAAGAGACGCGGATGGCGATTGCTCCGGCGATCACCTGGTACCCGAACGATCTGACCCGCTTTACCCTGCTCACCAGCTACCAGAAAGATCCGGACGCGGGCTACCGCAACTTCCTGCCCGCCTACGGCACGGTAAAAAGCGTCGACGGGAAGTACATCCCGCGCGACTTTAACGTCAGCGATCCGGATTATAATCAGTCCTGGCGCGAGCAGACGATGATTGGCTACGAGCTTGAACACCAGTTCGCCGATAACCTCACCTTCCGCCAGAACGCGCGTTACGCCACCATCAGGCAGAAATACCGGTATCTGGTCTACGCCACCAGCGCCGCCAACAGCTCGGTGCTAACGCGTCGCGCCCAGCACGAGGAGCGCACCACCAACGAATTTGGCCTCGACAACCAGCTGGAGTACCTGGCGAATACCGGTGAAGTCTCCCATACCCTGCTCGGCGGATTCGACTATAAAACCAGCAAAGATAAACAGCTGCTGGCGCGCGGGAGCGGCTCGCAGTATGACCTCGACTGGCGAAACCCGGTATACGGCGTAAACGTGGACGAAAGTACCTTTAAGGCCGCCACCGACGAACAGCAAAATCTCGACCAGATGGGGCTGTATCTGCAGGACCAGATGAGCTGGAACCGCTGGGAGTGGCTGGTTTCCGGGCGCTACGACTGGAGCGAAGTGCGCACCAATGACTTCACCGACGGCAGCTTTGCCCAGCAAAACGACAGCAAGTTCACCTGGCGTACCGGCCTGCTGTACGCGTTCGACTCTGGACTGTCGCCGTACGTCAGCTACAGCACCTCGTTTGAACCGAACCTGCAAACCAACCGCGCGCCGGGCGTGGGGCCGTTTAAGCCGACCACCGGCGAGCAGGCCGAGATTGGCCTGAAGTATCAGCCGGTCGATACCACCCTGATGACCCTGGCCCTGTACGATTTAACCCAGGACAACGTGGCGACCTACAACAGCGCCGAGGGCTGGTTTGAGAACGCGGGCAAGGTGCGTTCGAAGGGCGTTGAGGCAGAAATCCACTCTACACTGATGGACAACATCAACCTGATTGGCTCGTACACCTACACGGATGCGAAAACTAAAAGCACCACGGTCGCGGGGACCGAAGGCAAAACGCCTGCGCGTATTCCGGCGCATATGGCCTCGGCCTTCGCCAGCTATACCGTGCCCGGCGGCGCGCTCAAGAGCCTGACCGCGGGCGTGGGGATGCGCTACATCAGCACCAGCTACGGCGACGCAAAAAACACCTTCAAGGTGCCGTCGGTGGATCTGTATGACGCGATGGTCAGCTACGACCTGGGCGAGATGAGCCGCAGCCTGAAAGGGGCGAGCGTGCAATTCAACGTCAATAACGTGGCGGATACGAAGTATGTGGCATCGTGCGCAAGCGATACGGCGTGCTTCTACGGGATTGGCCGGACGGTGACGGCGACGGTGAATTACAGCTGGTAAACTGGGTGCGGTCTGGCCCCTCACCCTAACCCTCTCCCCTACGGGGAGAGGGGACGATTACACCCTCGCCCCTTTGGGGAGAGGGGATGTTTTTCAGTGCGCCCTACTGTGGTTCTCTTTACGGTACGCGCCCGGCGGCTGGTTGAAGGTGCGGGTAAATATGCGGGTAAACGTCTGCTGCGAGTCAAACCCGTAGCGCAGACAGATGTCGTACACGCGCTCGTCCGATTCACGCAGGTCGCGCGCCGCCAGCAGCAGCTTGCGCTCGCGAATATAGCGCCCCAGACTCTCCCCCTTGTACTGCATAAACAGCCGCTGCAGGTGCCACTTCGAATATCCCGCGTGGCGGGCAATCTCTTCGATGCGTAGCGGCTGATGTAGGTTGTCGTCAATCCACTCGACGATGGTGTCGATGACCTGAGCGGAAATAGTCATGCTGCTCTCCCCCTCTGCTTCTCGGTTAAACATTATTCCCACCACTCACGAAATTGTTGCGTGCTGTCGCCCACGCGAACCGGTTCGCCCAGCTCTGGCGTCAGCAACCGATAATTTTTGTCCTTGCTGGCCCGCGCCAGCTGGATCAGCGGATCGTTCCACGTGTGCTTCGCCAGCACGAAGCGCCCGTTGTGTCCCGGCACCACCGCTTTCGCGTTGAGATCCGCCGAGGCCTGCGCCGTTTCATCCGGCAGCATGTGGATGTACTTCCAGTCCTGGTCGTACTGACCGTTTTCCATGATGGCTAAATCCACTTCGCCAAACTGCTCGCCGATGGCCTTGAAGTGCGGGCCATAGCCGGAGTCACCGCTGTAATAGACCTTCTGCCCTGGCGTGACGAACATAAAGCTGCCCCACAGGGTCTGATTGCGCTTGATGCCGCGCCCGGAAAAGTGGCGCGCCGGCAGCACGTGCACCGTCAGTTCATCGCTAATGCGCACCGCCTGGTTCCAGTCCCGCTCGTCGATAATCTCCGGGTTCATGCCCCAGTAGCGCAGGTGGGAGCCCACGCCCAGCGGCGTGACTACGCGCTTCACCTTCGGCAGCAGCGCCCTGATGGTGGTGTAATCCAGATGATCGTAGTGATCGTGCGAGATAATCAGCAGGTCGATCTCCGGCATGCTCTCCGCATGCCACGGATACTCACCGGCAAAGGCCTTATTGAGGAACGAAAACGGCGCGGCGTAGTTGCCAAGCACCGGGTCGATCAGAATGCGTTTCCCCGCCAGCTGCATATACCATGACGAGTGGCCGAGCCACACCAGGGTATCCTGCTCCAGCGGCAGGCTCGCGAGATCGGTTTTCACCAGCGGCAGCGGCTGCGCCGGTCGTGCGTTTTCGGTTTTACGGGTCAGAAACTGCCACCACGCCACCAGCATATTTTGTTGACCGGTAAAGCCCGGCGTCGGCAGCGTATTGTGGAATGTCCCGTCGCGATACTGCGGGGAGGCTTCCACCTCGGAAAGCCGATCGCCCTGCGGGGGCTGGCCGAAACCGGCGTTCAGAACAAAAGGTAAACTGGCCGCTGAAGCAATAATCATGACAAACACCACGCAGATGAATAGAGGCTTTTTCATTTCCTGACCCGAATACGCGCCCCGTCCGATGGTTTACGCGGGTTAAGCTTGATTATGAGTGAGTAAGCACTCATTATTAGATACGATGAATATATCGTCAAGACGTTTTCGATCTTTGACATTCCGCGTTGCAGCAGTATGAACCGCATGCTTCAATACGCTTTTTTACAATTGACAAAGGGGAGAATTTAGTGGCACGTCCGAAGAGTGAAGATAAAAAACAGGCCTTACTGGAAGCAGCAACCGCTGCATTTGCGCAGTCGGGGATTGCCGCCTCAACGGCGCTCATTGCCCGTAACGCGGGCGTTGCCGAAGGCACCCTGTTTCGCTACTTTGCGACGAAAGACGATCTGCTGAATGCCCTCTACCTGCACCTGAAGCAGGATCTCTGCCAGGCGATGCTGTCTAATCTGGATCGCTCACTCACCCAGCCCAAAGAGCACACGCGTAACATCTGGAACAGCTATGTCGACTGGGGGATTAAAAACCCTCTCGCACACGCCGCCATTCGCCAGCTGGGCGTCAGTGAGAAGATCAACGCCGAGACGGAACAGGCCGTGAAGGATATGTTCCCGGAGCTGCACGAGCTGTGCCGCCGCTCGGTGCGTCAGGTGTTTATGTCCGACGAATTTAAAACCTTCGGCGATGCGATTTTCTTATCGCTGGCCGAAACGACGATGGAATTTGCCACTCGCGATCCGTCCCGGGCCGTCGATTTTAAAGCGCTGGGCTTTGAGGCCATGTGGCGCGGGCTGGCTCAGGAGGATAGCGATGGACGGTAAGTCCTTGCAGGAACACGCGAAACGCGTGGCGCTGGAACTGCCTTTTACGGAACACTGCTGGCCGTTTGGGCCCGAATACGACGTGTTTAAAGTGGGCGGGAAGATTTTTATGCTGATGGCGGTTGTACGCGGTCGCCCCCACGTCAGCCTGAAATCCGATCCTGAAAAATCGCTGTTGAATCAGCAGATTTACCGCGGCGTTGAACCGGGCTATCACCTGAATAAAAAGCACTGGATCTCACTCTACGGCACCGATGACATCACGCCTGAAGTGGTTACCGATTTCATCAATGACTCATGGAACCTGGTGGTCGATAAGCTGCCCAAAAAAGACCAAAAATGGATACGCCCGGCCTGATTGTTCGCCTGAGACGAACAGATTAACCGCTCGAATCGCACTTATCTTTTCCCGCTTCGCGCGGTAATCTGCTCACCTTTCGCGCCCGCGTACGGGCGAATTTCATCACCAGGAGTTGTTATGGATATCATTTCTGTCGCCCTGAAACGTCACTCGACCAAGGCGTTCGACCCAACCAAAAAACTGACCGCGGAAGAAGCGGAAAAAATCAAAACCCTGCTGCAGTACAGCCCGTCCAGCACCAACTCCCAGCCGTGGCACTTTATTGTCGCAAGCACCGAGGAAGGGAAAGCGCGCGTGGCGAAATCCGCTGCGGGCACTTACGTGTTCAACGAACGCAAAATGCTGGACGCCTCTCACGTGGTGGTGTTCTGCGCGAAAACCGCGCTGGACGATGCCTGGCTTGAGCGCGTGGTGGATCAGGAAGAGTCCGATGGCCGTTTCAACACGCCAGAAGCTAAAGCTGCCAACAATAAAGGCCGCCACTACTTCGCCGACATGCACCGCGTGGATCTGAAGGATGACGACCAGTGGATGGCGAAGCAGGTTTACCTGAACGTCGGCAACTTCCTGCTGGGCGTGGGCGCGATGGGTCTGGACGCGGTACCAATTGAAGGTTTCGACGCCGCTATTCTCGACGAAGAGTTTGGCCTGAAAGAGAAAGGCTTCACCAGCCTGGTGGTGGTGCCGGTTGGGCATCACAGCGTGGAAGATTTCAACGCCACGCTGCCGAAGTCTCGACTGCCGCTGAGTACGATTGTGACCGAGTGCTGATCCTTAGTGGCACGCTGGGTTCCGGCGTGCCTGTTTTCAGTAAAGCGTAATTTGCGGGTGTTTAACCCCGCACACCAGTGCATAACGCGTTAACGTATCAAGGCTCGCCCGGGTAATATTCGCTTCCATTCTTGATACGGTGGGTGCGCTGACGCCCATTCGCTCCGCCACCTGTGCGCGCGTAAGACCAGCATGGTCGCGCCATTGCGCCAGCATCTCTCGCAGGCGCTCCTTGCGCTCTTCTGCATCAAAAGAAGCCTGAACCTCTGAATCGCTTAACAGTTCCGCTCTGAGTGCATCCCAGTCAATAATCTTCTTGCTCATCCAACATCTCCTGTTGTCGTTTTAATGCCAGACGGAGTTCAGCTGAGGGCGTTTTTTGCGTCTTCTTAACAAATACACGCAAAAGAAAAATCGTCTTTTCCCGCTGGTAAACATAAATACCTCGGGTATGGATCAGCCCAACGGTCCTGATTTCAAACAGACCATGCGGCAATGGTTTGCTGTCAGGTTCCCGAAGAGCCGTCGGGTTTAAGCGCAATTTATCAAGCTGGCGAATTAGCTTCGCCTGCACCCCTGCAGGCAGTAAGAGAATCTCTTCCCTGACCGCCTCATGAACGATAAGTCTGAACACGGTATTTCATCCCTGATGATATTAGCACATAAGGCAATTTGCATTAAAGGCTAACATTGTTTTTAATGACTTACCTTACCTGCTTTTATCGGGTCATACCGGATCCGCAATAATTACCTGAAAGCGCCTCGCAAAAAATTTATTTCCCCGCATGCCAAATCTTCTCCGCATACCGCCCAATCACCGCCAGCGACGCCGCCAGGATCAGGAAGAACACCACCTTGTTCATCCCGTCCCAGAAGTATTCGAAGTAACGCGTATAGAGGTTAACGGCGAGGAACGTCAGGCCAAAACCGCGCAGCATCCCGTCGTCGGTTCTCAGGCTGATGTAAATGCAGAGCACCGCCGCCACGGCGAACAGCAGCGCCCACGGCAGGAGCGAGGCCTGCGTGACGCTGTACCAGCTGTCGATATCGTAATTGCCGAAAATCGACATGATCCACAGGGCCACAAACAGGTACGTCAGCCCCATGGCTTTGCTGGTGGCATAGAGATGCCGCACCTGCAGCACTGCACGCAACACCCGGCACAGCGCCAGCAGCGCGCCGCCGAAGAAGATAAACCGCACCGGGTAGTTCATCCCCAGCCAGTACGCGCCCCAGCCGGACATGTAGCCCGTCTCTGCGCCAAACCAGTTGCCGAGCGAAAGCAGGAAAAACAGCCACACCAGCCCCGAACGGCCAAAGAAGCCCACCAGCCCGTAGATCGCGCATCCGGCCAGGAACAGCGGCGCAACGTGACCGCTGCCGTTATCGAGCCGCTCGCCAAGCTGCCAGAGCGCGATGGCGGTAAAGAGCACGCCGAGGAACAGAATCGCCTCGGTACTGTAGTGCCACCGGGTTTCCCGCCGCTGTCGGCTGAATCCCCACAGGTAAAACAGCACCGCAATCACCGCAGGCAGGCCAATGCGGGCGAGAGAAGAGAAAGCGAAGAATTCGATGATGCGCGCCATCAGCTCGCTGTCGGAGAACAGGCTGCCAATGGCGATAATGACGCAGGCCAGCGCCGTCCAGAAGGCATAACGGCTGAGGCGCTGCCAGTCCATGGTGACGCGGCGTAAGGTTCCGGCAAGGCGCTGGTGCTCGTCGGCGGTTAATGCGCCCTCCTGCTCCCACTCGGTGAGCGCGCGGCGCAGGAGGCGTTCCTGTTTGCGGGTGACGTTCATTTTACCTGCTCCGCCAGCCATTCCATCGCCCTCTCCCCCGCTTCGTCCACCGGCAGATACACCAGCAGCCGCGACCCGTTTCGCGGCGCGGAGTACCAGTACATCTGCTGCAGCGTAAAATCCCCCAGTTCGGGATGGGTAAACAGCTTGAGCTGGTTCTCCACGCCGCGCACGTCGTTGCGCTGGTGCCACAGGGTTTTGAACTCTTCGGACACGGCAAAGAAGCGCGCAAGCTTCGCTTCCCACAGCGGGTCGCCCCGGTGCTCGGCCATCGCCGCGCGGAAGTAGGAGACAAATATCGGCAGCACGTCGTCGCGCCTGCCGAGACGCGCGCGCCACGCCGGATGGGTGAGGAACAGGTAAATACAGTTGCGGTCTTCCGGCGGGATCTCATTGAAATCGACGCCCATCAGGTGCCCGAAGCTGTCGTTCCACGCCACGATGTCGAAGTTCGGCTTCTGGATGCTGGCAGGCTTCGGCATCAGCGTGTCGAGCAGGCGGCGCGTGCCTTCGCTGATGCCCTCGCAGCAGACCGCCTGCGGCGCTTCGCCCGGCGGCAAACCGGCTAACACAAACAGGTGTCGGGCCTCGGTTGGGGTGCACTGCAAGGCTTTCGCCACAGCCGCCATCACCGCGCTGGACGGATTGACGTCCCTGCCCTGCTCAAGCCAGGTGTACCAGGTCACGCCCACGTCGGCCAGCATCGCCACCTCTTCGCGGCGCAGGCCCGGCGTGCGTCGGCGCCCGCTGCGCGGCAGGCCGAGACGCTGCGGATCGAGGCTTTCACGGCGGGCGCGCAAAAATGCGCCGAGCTGTTTTCGCGTGTCATCCTGAAGTGAGACGACGGGTTCAGACATCAAGGCCATAAATCCCCCTGCATGGTAGTGCCAGTACCAGTATAAGCAAGAACTGGTACCCGTTTATCAGATGGTTGATGCTACGACCATCTGATGAATGACGCAATGGAGATCCCATGAATACGTCAGTTGTTTCACCGGGCCGCGCTGGCCTGATATTGCTGTTAACAGGCCAGATGCTGCCGCTGATTGATACCTCAATCACCAACGTCGCGCTGGACTCCATCACCCACTCTTTACACGCCACGGCGACCGAACTGGAGCTGATCGTCGCGCTCTACGGCGTGGCCTTCGCCGTCTGCCTGGCGCTCGGCAGCAAGCTGGGGGATAACCTCGGCCGTCGTCGCCTGTTTATGTGGGGCGTGGCGAGCTTTGGCCTGGCCTCGCTGCTGTGCGGCATGGCGGGCAATATCGAACAGCTGCTGGCCGCGCGCATCGTTCAGGGCGCGGGCGCGGCGCTGATCGTGCCGCAAATTCTCGCGACGCTGCACGTGACGTTAAAAGGCACGGCGCACGCAAAAGCGATCAGCCTGTTCGGCGGCATCGGCGGGATTGCGTTCATCGTCGGCCAGATGGGCGGCGGCTGGCTGGTGTCGGCGGACATCGCCGGGCTGGGCTGGCGTAACGCCTTCTTCATCAACGTGCCGATTTGTCTGGTGGTGCTGGCGCTGAGCCGCCGCTACGTGCCGGAGACCCGCCGCGATACCCCGTCGCGCATCGACTGGCCGGGTACGGCTCTGCTGGCGATGATCCTCTGCTGCCTGCTGTTCCCGATGGCGCTCGGCCCGCAGTGGCACTGGTCATGGCCGCTGAAGGCTGCGCTGCTGGCCATTATTCCACTGGCATATTTAATGGTGCTGAACGCGCGTAAAAAAGAGCGTGAAGATGCGCACCCGCTGATCCCGCCGCGTCTGATGCAGCTCAGCAGCATCCGTTTTGGCGTGCTGATTGCGATGCTCTTTTTCAGCGTCTGGTCCGGGTTTATGTTCTGCATGGCGCTGACCATGCAGACCGGCCTTGGCATGGCGCCGTGGCAGTCCGGGAACAGCTTTATTGCCCTCGGAGTGACCTACTTTATCTCCGCGTGGTTCGCGCCGCGCCTGATTGCCCGCTACAGCACCAGCACCATTCTGCTCACCGGGCTGGCGATCCAGATTGTCGGCCTGCTGGCGCTGGTTGCCACCTTCCGCACGTGGGGGATGAACAACACCGCGCTGACGCTGGCACCAGCGACCGGGCTGGTCGGCTACGGGCAGGCGTTAATTGTGAACAGCTTCTACCGCATCGGGATGCGCGATATCAAGCCTGACGACGCGGGGGCCGCGAGCGCCATTCTCAGCACGCTGCAGCAGGCCGCGCTGGGGCTGGGTCCGGCCATTTTTGGCGCGATTCTGCTGCACGCGCTGCAAAACCATCACGGGGACTACACCCAGGCGGTTAACGTTTTCCTGCTGGTTGAAACCGCGATGATGGTCGCGCTGGCGCTGGCGACGCTGCGCATGCGCCATCGTCTCTGTTTACCGGTGGTAAAGGTTTGCCAGGCCACCAAATAAGCCCGTGAATTTGCATAATTAATCCGCAGCCGCCATTATGGGGCTGCATCAATACAGGAGACGTTATGCAGGAATTAATTGCTCAGGTTGAAGAGTTAGGGATTGAAATTAATCACACCACCTCTTTAGTGATTATCTTTGGTATTATTTTTCTTACCGCCATCATCGTTCATTTTATTCTGCACAAAATGGTGCTCCGCGCCTTTGAAAAGCGCGCGCGGGCAAGCAGCCATTTGTGGCTGCAGATCATTACCGAGAATAAATTATTTCGCCGCGTGGCCTTTACCCTGCAGGGGATAATCGTCAACGTTCAGGCGGTTCTGTGGCTGCAAAAAGGCAGCGAAGCGGCGGAAATACTCACTACCTGCGCGAAGCTGTGGGTAATGGTCTATGCCCTTCTCTCCTTCTTCTCGCTGCTGGACGTGATATTTAATCTGTCACAGAAAATGGCCACCGCGTCGCAGCTGCCGCTGAAGGGGATCTTCCAGGGCGTTAAGCTGGTCAGCGCCATCCTGGTGGGGATACTGATTATTTCCCTGCTGATCGGCCAGTCACCGGCGATCCTGATCAGCGGTCTGGGTGCGATGGCCGCCGTGCTGATGCTGGTCTTTAAAGATCCGATACTCGGCCTGGTGGCGGGCATTCAGCTTTCCGCCAACGACATGCTCAAGCTCGGCGACTGGCTGGAGATGCCGAAGTACGGCGCCAACGGCACGGTGACCGACATCGGCCTGACCACCGTCAAGGTGCGCAACTTCGATAACACCATCACCACCATTCCGACGTGGGCGCTGGTATCCGACGCCTTTATCAACTGGAGCGGCATGTCAGCCTCCGGCGGGCGACGCATTAAGCGCAGCCTGAATATCGACACCACCAGCATTCATTTTCTCGACGAGCAGGAGCAGCAGAAGCTGATACAGGCGAGGCTGCTGAAGCCGTATCTGGCCGCGCGACACGAGGAAATTACCCTCTGGAATCAGGAGAACGGTGAAGGGGAATCGGTATTAAACCTGCGCAAGATGACCAATATCGGCACCTTCCGCGCCTACCTGAATGAATATCTGCGCAACCACCCGCGCATTCGCAAAGATATGACGCTGATGGTGCGCCAGCTCGCGCCGGACGCTAACGGCCTGCCGATTGAAATATACGCCTTCACCAACACGGTGGTCTGGGCGGAATATGAGGAGATTCAGGCGGATATTTTCGACCATATATACGCGGTGGTGGATGAATTTGGTCTGCGCATTCACCAGTCCCCGACCGGGAACGATATTCGATCCCTGGCGGGCGCACTCGTTAAATAATCAGGTGCTGGCGCGGGAAATAAAGCGCCAGTCCATCATTACCCTTTCCGTGGGCGCGTCCGGGTTGTCGATTTTGTTCATTAACAGGTCGACCGCCTTGCGCCCGATATCCCGCGACGGCTGTTCAATGGTGGTGAGCGAAATCATGTCCGCCAGCTCCGTGCCGTCAAACCCCACGACCGCGATATCCTCCGGCACCCGCAGCCCCGCCTGCTGAATCGCGCGCAGCGCGCCTGCGGCCAGGGTATCGGACACCGCAAAGACCGCGTCCGGCGGGTTCTTTTTCAGCAGATTTTCCATCGCCGCCATCCCGGCGCGCGAGCTGAGATCGCTGGCGTATTCCACGGCCTGATAGTCCAGGTCCTTCAGGTGGATCACGCTCTTGTAGCCGCGCTCGCGCAGGCGGGCATATTTATAGCTGAGGTCGTGGTTAATCATCGCGATACGCGTGCGCCCGCTTTCGGCCAGCTGGCTGACGGCGTGCTGCGAGGCATCGACGTCGTTAATCCCCACGCAGGAGACCGCGCCCGCATCGGCGTATTCGGCGCACTGTACCCACGGCGCGGCACCAATCAGCGCGGCCAGTTCCGGCAGCTTCGAGAAGGCGTCCATGGTGATAATGCCGTCGACGATTTTGCCCGACAGCAGGCTTAAGCCCGAGCGGGAGCGCTCGATGTCCGAGCCGGAGTTGCATAGCAGGATGCGGTAGCCGTTTTTCTCCGCCTCTTCTTCAATGCCCTTCACCACCTCGGCGCAGAACGGGTTGGCGATGTTGGAGACCATTACCAGGATCATATAGCTGCGGGCGGTGCGCAGCTGGCGCGCCAGCAGGTTCGGCTGGTAGTTGCTCTCCTGGATCGCCTGCAGAACGCGCTCGCGGTTTTTCGCCTTCACGGTGTCGCTGTTGTTGAGCACGCGGGAGACCGTCGCCACGGAGACTCCGGCGAGCTGAGCGATTTTCTGAATAGACATAGCGACGACACATCCTGCGGTTAGCGTTTTGTGCAGGCTACCATAAAACGGTTGCCCGGCGAACCGGGCAACGCGTCAATACGCCACGCGCACCCAGCGCTGCTGCTGATGGCTTTTCACTATCGCATCAATGATATACATCACGTTCGCGCCGTCGTGGAAGGTCGCAAACGGCGGTTTATCCGCCATCGCCCCCGCCTGAACGGCGCGGTAGAACTGCGCCATCATATTTTTAAACGCGTCCGGCCAGCCTTCGATATGCCCACCGGGGAAGTGGGCGCTGTCGGCCACGTCAGGGTTCATCAGGCCCGGATCGTCGGTGAGCGTCTGGTTGGCCTGCGCGCGATGCCCGATCCACAGCCGCTGCGGGATCTCCTGATCCCACGCCACCGACCGCTCGCTGCCGTTGATCTCAAACGTCAGGCGATTTTTGCGCCCCGCGCTCACCTGCGAGACGCTAAAGCTGCCCCTGCTGCCGTCGTCGAAGCGGAACAGCACCGAGCCGAAGTCTTCGGTGGTGACCGGCCTGTCTTCATACTGCGCGTGCGCATCGTGGGTAAAAGTCTGATTGCCCGACACGCTGGCTTTGCGCGTCGGCCAGACGATGGCGAGATCGGCCATCACCTCGGTTATGCGTCGCCCGGTGACGAACTGCACCGTGTCGCACCAGTGGGAGCCGATATCCGCCACCGCGCGCGATGCGCCGCCGAGCGCGGCATCCACCCGCCAGTTGTAGTCGGTTTCCAGCAGCATCCAGTCCTGCAGGTAGCTGCCGTGCGCGGCGAACAGCCGCCCGACGCTGCCCGCGCGCATCATGCTCGCCGCCTGGCGCACCATCGCAAACTGGCGATAGACAAAGCTCACGCCGTGCACCACGCCTGCCTGCTCCGCCAGCGCCACCAGCTCGCGCGCCTCGTCCGGAGTCATGCACAGCGGCTTTTCGGAAAACACGTGCTTGCCCGCGCGCAGGATCTTGCGGTTAATTTCCGCGTGCAGATGGTTCGGCGTGCAGTTGTGCACCACGTGCAGATCGGGATGTGCGAGCAGTTCCTCCACGCTGCCGTACGCGTGCGGCACGTTAAGCTGGCGCGCTTTTTCTTGCGCCTGAGTAAGGGTTCCGTCGCACAGGGCAACCACCTGCACAAAACCTAGGCGCCTAAGCGCCTCGATATGCGCCGGGCCGATAAACCCGCTGCCGATAATCCCGACGTTAATCATGGCTGCCTCCCGCCGCGAAGTCGTCAAACGCGCGCCCGGAGACCGGGATGATATGGCGGCGGATAAACTCGCTGCCCTCACTGGCGCCGGCTTCGCCGTCCTTTAGGCAGCACTCCCACTCCAGCACCGCCCAGCCGTCGTAGTCGTACTGGGTCAGCCTGCTGAAAATGCCCTTAAAGTCGATCTGCCCGTCGCCGAGCGATCGGAAGCGCCCGGCGCGGTTGATCCACGGCTGGTAGCCGCCGTACGCGCCGCTGCGCCCGTTGGCCCTGAACTCGGCATCCTTCACGTGGAACGCCTTGATGCGCGCGTGGTAGATGTCGATAAAGGTCAGGTAGTCCATCTGCTGCAATAGCATATGGCTTGGGTCGAAGAGAATGTTGCAGCGCGGATGGTTATCCACCAGCGCCAGAAAACGCTCGAAGGTCACGCCGTCGTGCAGATCTTCCCCCGGATGCAGCTCAAAGCAGACGTCCACGCCCTGCTCGTCGAACGCATCCAGAATCGGCCGCCAGCGGTTTGCCAGCGCCTGAAACGCTTCCTGAAAACGCTGCTCGTTGTGCGGCGGCCACGGGTAGAAAAACGGCCACGCCAGCGAGCCGGAGAAGGTGGCGTGCGCTTTCAGGCCTAGTCTTGCTGAAGCCAACGCCGCCTGCTTCAGCTTCTCCGTCGCCCACGCCCGGCGCGCCGCATCGTTGCCGCGCACGGCGGCGGGCGCGAAGTGGTCAAACGCGTCGCTGTAGACCGGGTTTACCGCCACAAGCTGCCCCTCCAGATGGGTCGACAGCTCGCTGATGACCAGCCCGTGCGCGGCCAGCTTGCCGGTAATGTCATCACAGTAGCTCTGGCTCTCGGCCGCCTTCGCCACATCAAAAATGTGCGGATGGTTGCAGGGGATCTGCACCGCTTTATAGCCTTTCCCGGCTGCCCACCCGGCCAGCCCGTCGAGGGTGTTGAACGGCGCTTCTGCACCGATAAACTGCGACAGAAAAATACCGGGTCCTTTCATCGTCCTCATACCACCTCCTGAACGTTACGCCTTGTCATCGTCATACTTAAACGTGAGAAGGAAAATCAGCGCGATCGCCGCGGCAGCCACCGCCGGGATCCACCAGAATGTCACCCACGCCTGCGGCACGGTTTGCCCCGCCACCAGACGGTTATAGAGCGCGCCGGAAATCTGCGAGCCGAGCAGCATGCCGATGCCGTAGGTGAACATCACGATCATGCTCTGCGCCTGGCCCTTCACCTTTTCGCCGGCCACGCGGTCGGTATAGATAAAGCCCACCACAAAGAAGAAGTCATAGCACACGCCGTGCAGCAGGATGCCGATATAGAGCAGGAAGCGCCCCTCCTCGCTCACGCCCAGCGCGAACATGGCGTAACGCACGAACCACGCCAGCATGCCGATCAGCAGCATGTATTTCACGCCCAGGCGGCGGAACAGCAGCGGAATGACCAGCATGAAGAAGATCTCCGACATCTGCCCGAACGACATGGCGGTGCTGACGTCGGCAATGCCGGCATCCGCCAGGTATGAGGCGGTGTAGGCGTAATAGGTGCCGAGCGGAACGGAGATCAGCATCGCGCAGACGGAAAAGACGAAGAAGTGGCGGGTTTTGAGCAGCGCGAAGGCATCCGCGCAGAACAGATCGCGCACCTTCACCGGCAGCCCTATGGCCGGTGCTGGCGTGTGCGGGAGCGTCAGGCTGTAGATCGCCAGCAGCACGGAGCTGGCCGCCGCCACCTGGAAGATGGTCACGCTGGACGCCACGCCGGTCACGCCGATGAAAATGCCCGCCACGATCCAGCCGATGGTGCCAAACACGCGCACCACCGGGAAGGTCTTATCGACGTTCGCCAGGCTGTGAAACGCGATGTTGTTGGTCAACGCCAGCGTCGGCATGTAGCAGAGCGTGTAGCCAAACAGCAGGCCGATGAGCAATACGCCGTTTTCAGCCACGAGCGCCCCCGGTACGAACCAGAGGATGGCCGCGCCCGCCAGATGCATCACCGCCATCACCTTCTGCGAGGCGAAGAAGCGGTCCACCAGCATCCCGAGCACGAACGGCGAGAGGATAGACGCGATTGGCCCGGCGGAGAACGCGTCGCCAATCAGCAGAGACATATTGTGCTGGGTCATCACCAGGCCGAGCGTGACCGACCAGCTACCCCAGATAAAAAACTGCAGAAACATCATCAGCGACAGACGCGGAACCAGCATCCGGTGCTGTGCTATCGCCTTTCCACTACTTTCAGTTGTTAACACCATGATGAGCCTCACCCAGAAAAAGTAATCGATTACAAAACAGTTCAAATGAAAAGTAATCGATTACAAAATAAAGATCCTGTGGATCGAAACAGATTTGGGAGGGGGGTCACGATAAAGGTTGAGCTGGAGGTGATTTGGGATTTTGTAGGCCCGGTAAGCGTAGCGCCACCGGGCGTGAAGGCGGGTGCGGTCTGGTTTGGTGCGGCCTGGTGCCCTCACCCGGCCCTCTCCCACGGGGAGAGGGAGAAAACCGTGCTACTTTTTGCGCGAGAGCTTAAACGCCACGAACAGGAACACCACCCACACCGGCAGCAGCATCGCGGAAAGACGCATCTCATCCATGGTGCACATCAGCACCAGAATCAGCGCCAGGAAGGCGATGCAGATATAGTTCCCCGCCGGATAGAGGAGCGCTTTGAACTGCGTTTCGCGTCCCTTTCGGCGCATCGCCGCGCGGAAGCGCAGGTGCGCCAGGCAGATCATGATCCAGTTCAGCAGCAGCGTGGCGACAACCAGCGCCATCAGCAGGCCAAAGGCCTCTTTCGGCAGCAGGTAGTTAATCAGCACCACCAGCGAGGTTATGGCCCCGGAAAGCAGCAGCGAGTTGACCGGCACGCCGCGACGGCTGACGCGGGTCAGGAACTTCGGCGCGTTACCCTGCACGGAAAGACCAAACAGCATGCGGCTGTTGGAGTAGACGCCGCTGTTATAGACCGAGAGCGACGCCACGAGAATGACGAAGTTCAGCGCCGATGCGACCAGGTTGCTGTTCATGTCGTGGAAAATCATCACGAACGGGCTGCTGTCGGACTTTACTTCCACCCACGGATAGAGCGCCAGCAGGACCACCAGCGAACCGATGTAGAACAACAGGATACGGTATACCACCTGGTTGACCGCTTTCGGGATGCTTTTGTGCGGGTCGCGCGCTTCGGCCGCGGTGATCCCTATCAGCTCTAATCCGCCGAAGGAGAACATGATCACCGCCAGGGAGAGGATCAGCCCTTTCCAGCCGGTCGCCAGGAAGCCGCCATGCTGCCACAGGTTGTCGATGGTGGCGCGCTCGCCGCCGTTGCCGGAGAACAGCAGCCAGAGGCCAAAGCCGATCATGCCGATAATCGCCAGCACCTTAATCAGCGCAAACCAGAACTCGGTTTCGCCATACAGGCGCACGTTCACGAGGTTAACGGCGTTGATAATGATGAAGAAGGCCGCTGCCCAGATCCACGTTGGGACGTCCGGCAGCCAGTATTGCATATAGATGCCTGCGGCGGTCAGCTCCGCCATCCCCACCAGTACGAACATCACCCAGTAGTTCCAGCCGGACAGGAAGCCTGCGAACGGGCCCCAGTATTTATAGGCAAAGTGCGCGAACGAGCCTGACACCGGCTCTTCAACGACCATCTCGCCGAGCTGGCGCATGATCAGGAAGGCGATAATCCCCGCGATAGCGTAACCCAGCAGAACCGCCGGGCCGGCCATCTGAATGGCGGGGCCGATGCCGAGAAACAGCCCGGTACCAATGGCGCCGCCGAGGGCGATTAACTGAATATGTCGATTTTGCAAACCACGTTGCAGCGTCGGATTCTGATCCGACGAGGCTTCAGCGCTACCGTTGGCTGAAGCGGATGACGCGTCTTTCACGTCCTACCCCTGTCTCTTTTTTAGAAGGGGCACGTTTTAACACTTCATGCTGGTGGTAGCAAGGGATTGGGGCATCCCTGCCCCTGATAACGAGGGTGGAACGCTTAGAACTCGTAGCCAACCGAAACCTTAAAGGTGCGCGGTTCGCCCTGAGACAGGTAGGTGCCGGTATCGTCTACCGCCGCCCAGTAGTTTTCATCGGTTACGTTTTCGATGCCCGCGCGAAGGGTCATCTGATTTTGGTTGTGGTTCACGGCGAAGCGATAGCGCATGCCCAGATCCAGCGTGGTATAGCTGTCCAGCTTGTTGGTATTCGCCAGGTCAGCATATTGCGATCCCGAGTGGTTCACGCGCGCCGTTGCGGTCAGGCCATCAATAGGCTTGATGTCATATTCTGCGCCCAGCACAGCGTAGAAACTCGGCACGCCAATCGCATTGTTCCCCTGATTCACGCCGTTGTTCGTTTTGGTCAGCTCCGCCTGCAGCCAGGTCGCGCCAGCGTTAAGGCGCAAGCCCAGCATCGGCTCGCCGAAAACATTCAGCTCGACGCCACGGTTACGCTGCTCCGCATCCAGACCGTAGTGCTTGGTCTGACTGTCGAGAATAGCGGAGGGCATTTTGATTTCGAACAGCGCCAGTGAACCGCCCACGCGGCCAAAATCTGCCTTCACGCCCACTTCGTTCTGTTTAGAGTGAACGATACCGGTGCTCTGACCGTAGTTGGTGGCGGTGTTAGGCGCGGTTTTACCCGGCTGCAGCGCTTCGGTGTGGTTGGCGTAGAGTGAAACTTCATCCAGCACTTTGTAAACCACGCCGTAGGTTGGCATCCAGCGGCTGCCGTCAAAGGAGTCGCCTTTATTTTCCAGCCCGGTTTGTTTGTCATAACCGCGAATGACCACCTTTTGGTGGCGCGCGCCTGCGGTAAACAGCAGCGTGTCGTCCAGCACGCCCAGGGTATCGCTCAGCAGCCAGCCCTGCGTGCGGGTGCGGCCGCTGGTCAGCGGATCGCTATATTTCCCGCCGAGGCCGTTGAAGTTGGTGCTGTCAGGCGCGTTGACGCCCGTATTATGGTAGATGTTGGTATACGGATTATCCGCCGCAGCCGACATTTTCCAGGCGATTTTTTCGTTTTTGGTCATCGCCGAGTAACCGACGTTGACCTTATGCGACACAAAGCCCGTATCAAAGTTACCGCGAATCCCCGCCATTCCGCTGACGGAGTCGCTAATACGATTTGTGTCCAGGCGCGTCGCCGTCGCCGTGCCGTCTTTTTTCCACAGCTTAGCTCCGCTGTATAGCCCTTCTTCATGGGCGTGCTGCGCGCCAAGGCCGGTGTAGGCCGTCCAGCTGTCGGTAATATCGTATTCGCTGCGCCACATACCGAATTCGTTTTCGATATCGTTGTAAGCCCACTTCTGGGAATAGTTACGATCGTTTTTTGGCGGCTCAGGAATGAAATCAACGGCGGAGATATTTACTCCGGTTTCACTCCCGTGGAATGATTTCTTCTGATAGCCCACGTCCAGAGAGGTGCGGAAGCTGTCACTTTTATAGTCAAGCCCGGTGGAGAGCAGCGTAGTGCGGCGGCGATCGTTAGCAACCGGCGCTTCGCCTTCGCGATGCACCAGATTCACGCGCGCGCCAAACTGGTCATTGTCACCAAAGCGGCGTCCCGCATCCAGCGTGGTGCCAATCTGAGAATCGGACGTGTAGTCGACGCCCACCTTCGCCTGCGGGGTATCGCCGGCATGCTTAGGCTCAAGGTTGATCATCCCGCCAACGCCGGAGCTGGCCGCTCCGTTCATCAGGGCGTTGGCGCCTTTAAAGACCTCAATGCGATCGACCATCTGTGCATCCACCACCTGACGCGGCAGCACGCCGGACAGGCCGCCAAAGGTCATGTCGTCGCCGTCAAACTTCAGGCCGCGAATGCGGTAGGTTTCGGAGTTGTTGCCATAGCCCTGTACGTTCTGAACACCCGCGTCGTTCGCCAGAACGTCGGCAATGGTTCTCGCCTGCTGGTCTTCCACCAGCTTCGAGGTGTAGCTAATGATATTGAACGGGACGTCCATGGCGTTTTGCTGGCCGAGCATGCCCATGCGCCCGCCGTTCGCCACCTGTCCATCGAGGAAGGCCGGAACGAGCTGGTCGCCGCCGGGTTTGAAATCGTCGGCAGGTGCGGCCTGGACAACAAGGGTGTCCTCTTTTTTAGTCTCCGCCGCAAAGGCGGAGTGCGTAACCGCGCCAACGGCGAGCGCCAGCAGCGTTTTGTGCATTGTGGTGTTGTTCATACGTTACTCATGAAAAAAGCGCGCAAAAATGGCCCGTTGCCGGGCCTTAGAATTTAGTTAAGTGCGATGCGAACGACGCTGTCCGGCCCGTTAGTCGAGTGGTCTTTATTGAAAGCCTGCTTCACGGTGACGTAGAGCGTCTGGCCATCCGCCGACAGCAGCAGGCTGTTAGGATTCGGCGGCAGATCCCAGGTTTGCTTCACTGCATAGGAGGTAGCGTCCAGGCTCAGCAGTTTCCCGCTTTCGCGCTGGGTGATGTAAAGCTCGTTGCGTTTAGCGTTGAACTTCACCGCCAGCGAATCGCCCACATCCAGCTGTTTGATTACCTCCCCGGTATGGATATTCAGCACCAGCGTAGTTTTCGCCTTGGAGTTATCGGTGACGAACAGACGCCCGGTGGCGTTGTCTTCCGCCAGGTTCAGCAGCAGCGCAGGCTTGTCGCCCAGCGGCTTCCAGCGTTTTTCGATTTTGTTGCCGTGCGGGTTAATCACCAGGATCTCACCGCCGCCGTTCGCCGCATACAGACGATCGGTTTGCTCAGACCACAGCAGCCCGGTGACCCACTGGCCGGCATTCTTGATGGTTTTTTTCAGCTTCAGGGTTTCTGCGTCAACCACCCAAATCACGCCCGGATCGCCCACGCCGCCAACGTACAGCGTGCCTTCATGGAGCAAAATTTCACGCGCGCCAAACGGGAACCCCTCTTTGTTGCGCTCGGTGAACATCAGGCGTTTTTTGATTTTGCCGTCAGCCGTATTGATAGCGCTAATGCCGCCGTCCAGCGAGTTGGTGACGTAGAGCGTGTGCCCGTCCGGGGAGAGGGTCATCGCAAAGTTTTTCAGATCGGTATGGCTGCGGCCAATGGTTTTCAGCGTGGTGGGATCGAGCTTGTAGATCACCCCACCCTGCACATCCTTGAAGCCTTCAGCGCTGGCAACGAACAGCGCGTCGCCTTTCTGGTTCAGCACCATTTCGTACAGGCCGTCGGCGAGCTCGCGCTTGAGGACGCCGGTTTCTGCCGGAGCCGTTACGGTTTTCGGGACGTCAGGTGCGGGGGCGGCGTGCCGGGCAGCGCAGCCGGAAAGTGAAGCAGCGACGAGCAGCGCCAGCGCGGACAGTTTTTTGGTCATCAGGAACATCCTTTACCGTTTTAAAGAGAGTCAGGCGGGGATCTGCGTCGCATGCGGCTGCGATTATGATTGTGTTGGCAGGCTGTCAAGCCAGAGCAGGTTCCACCGTCATACCCAGTGTTCCGTGTGAGATCTGCTCACTGTTGATGCGGGAAATATCCGTCGGCGCCCGCAAACACTAAAGAGAATGAGAACTATACTCATTATCTTTGTATGATCAAGTGTAAATATGCCTAAGGCATTAAATTAAAAGGAGTGCGATGAAAAGGGGTATTCCCGCTCAGTCTTTGGTGCAGTAAAACGTGGGCGAATTACCAAAGCTAAAGAGGTAGCTGTGGGCGTTTACCGGCATAATTTGTATGCTGATGCCGCTGTCGCGATGGTGGAAGAAATCAGGAATATCATGGCGGAAAGGTTCGTCTTTTTTCGGCAGTTCATTCGTTTCGCTGGCGACCAGAATAACCCTGCCATCTTCATACCAGTAGTTAAAAGCGATTTTATTGCTGATGGTGACAGGCTGCTGGCCCGCCTCGGTATATTCCCCGGTGGTATCATAACTGCCGGTGCCATTATTAAAAGTAAAGGTCATAATGGAATCTACCCGCCAGTCATTGTCGACGATCGTTAAGTGACTTTCGCAGGTAAAATGATTTTTCTGGTAACTGAGATACCAGGCGTAAAGCAGTGGCGCAATAATCGCCAGGGTTATAACCAGCCAGCGCACAATCAGGCTATTCACTCTCATGATATTGCTCCCGATAGACAATGGCATCACATTGAGCGTCGTCATTGCTCAGTTTTTTATCGCATATCATCACCGAGGTGCCATTCTGAAAACGATTGAGCGTGATATAAGCCACGCCGCCCGAGCGGCACTGAATGGGATAACGCCCGTCACGGGCAATGAACGCACGCCGACTTCTCATTTCATCATGCCAGGATGAATACACTTCGCATCCCTTGATTTTACCCACGTATTGATAATCATCAAAACTCGCGCGCTGTCCCTCAAGCTGGAAATATAACACCGAGCAAGAGACGATAAACAGCAGTCCAGCCAGAAAATAGGCGATGAGTGAATAAGACGAAGCGTGACGTTGAGAAGGTATTTCGGCTGGCACAGGAACTGCCGAATCGATAAAGTCCTGGAGGGTGCCCGTTTCAATTTGCGCAATTGACTTAAAACCCTCTTTAGGCACCGTCTGTACAACATTTTCTGCCAGACCGGCGGTTTTTAACGCCTTACGGATTGAGGCGATGGTTTGATACAGCGCATTGGTGGTCACGACCGCGCCCTGTTTTTCCCATACTGCAGCAAACAGATAGCGTTGCGTGAGTACCTCTCCGTTATGTTCAAGCAGTTGCAGCAAGCACTCACTGACCGGGCCGTGCAGCAAGACCGCATGTTCCGGGTAGCCCGCAAGCGGGCCCAGCCGACGCTTATCTGGCTCAAACAACACGGAGCCATTAATCAGAAAGGCCGGCTTCATGGGGCACCTGCCGGTAAGGTACAAGGGTGAAATATATTCATCGTTGTTATATTACCGCGTCCGTATTCAGTTTCTGATTCAGGATTTTATTTTTATTTATCAACGCATTGACTTTTAAACAATGCGCTATCCTGCATTTTTAGTCCGCTCTGCGCCTCTATACGATCAGTATAAATCATTTAACTTCATTCCACTTTGTTGCTCAGACCTCGTAACGTGAGTGACATCGCAAAGGATTAACCTGACGTGCAAAAGCCAGCCCGCCAGGACAGGCAGATATGCTGATAGTTTTTAAAATTTTGCACTTTTATATTGAGGCATCGATCGCGTATTTAATTTTAAAACAAATGAAAGATAATCTGCGTTTGGGTAGTTTTTTGCGCTAAAAATACAGCTTACATCGACAAATACGCCATGAGCGCATGTTACATAGCCAGTTTCTCATAGCGCATAAGGATGCGTATTGGAAAGCATTGATAGCGGCAATATAATCCTCCACACAAAAGGTATGGATTATCTCAACGCTTATATGCAGGGTTGCTCCCTGGTTTAATTGAATATAGGTTTAAGACATGAGTTATCGTCTATATGGATTCATGATTGGTGATGAAATTCATTTCGACATTTCTAATCGCAGGCTATACCGACTCTCCGGGAGCCATACTGAAAAAAGCATAGCCTTTGCATCCATCTATTTTAACGAAACAATGCTGCGGCTTTTCCTTTATTTGTTGATGAATGGCAGAACGAAGCCCGTTTCAAAAGAGGAACTGTTTGAAGAGATATGGGAGGCTCACGACCTGAGCCCCTCAACCCAACGATTATGGCAGGTCCTGCACAATCTAAACAATAAACTCAGCCTGCTTGGACTGCCCGATGATTTCATCCGCAATATTAGAGGGCGCGGTTACATTATTAATTATCCGGACGTCATCCCGGTATATTACAGAATGAGCGAACTCCCGGCTCATTCCGTTAAAAAAGAGGAGAAGACAGATAGCCTGAGTGAGTGATGTCAACCCAGGTTTTGCCCTGAGCACGTCCGTGCGAGGGGCTTTTTTTTTATCTCATTTTCAACGCGTTTTATTACTCCGTTAGTGACGATAGCACTGTTTCTCGGCGATCGCCGAGACTGGAAAAAACCTATGAATATATTTAATCGTTTTAATAATTTAAAAGTCAGCAAGAAATTATTTTTCGGGTTTACTGCCGTACTGCTGGTGACGTCGGCTATTCTCGTTACGGGGTTACTTGGGCTGTACGACGTCCAGGATAAAGTCGATAAAAACGGTCATACCACCGATCTGTTTAACGCGCTTTCTGCCGTGCGCCTCAACCGCACCAGCTATCAGTACACGCTGGATCGGCAGTACCTGGACAAGACGAACGCCGCCGCCCAGCGCATGAAGGCAACGGTGACCGAGCTGGAAAAATTTGACTGGACCTCAGACGGGAAAAGCACCGTTGACGCCACCGGGCGCGCCGTGAACAGCTACGTTAAAACCCTGTCGTTATTTACCGCCGCGCTAAACGAAAAGAAAGAGAGCGAGGCGAAACTCAATACGCAGGGCCTGTGCGATAACTCAGAAATCGCCACCAGGCTGAGCCGTAACGCGACGCTGACGCCGGAGCAGGCACTGCTGGCGTCTCAGGTGGCGTTCATTATGAGCGATATCGACTCGCAGGTGTCTCTGTATAAGCAACACCCGACGGATGCGTTGCGCCAGGCGGTACTCGCGCGTCTCAGTACGGGAATTACCGACTCCGGTAAGCTGCTGCCGCTTTTGTCTGACGATGGGAAAGAATGGGTGCTCGAAGGCATTGAGGAGATGAAGCGCATCACAGCCGAGGTGGACAACTATAAAAACGCCTGGCAGCAGCAGGCCACGCTGTCGGAGGCGTTAACCGCTAATGCGGTTGCGCTGACGGACGCCATTCAGACCATGTTTACCCGACAGCAGCAAAAAGTGTTTGATACCGTGGACAGTATTCAGACGCAAATGAGCATTGTCGCCGCCATAGGTATCGTGCTGGGCATGCTGCTGGCGCTGGCGATCACCCGTTCGATAACTCGCCCGCTGAATGAAACGCTGCACGTTGCCGAGAATATTGCCCGGGGCGATTTGACCAGCACGCTCGCCAGCACTCGCCTTGACGAACTGGGCTTGCTGATGCGCGCCGTCTCCACCATGAATGACAATCTCAAGAAAATTATCCGCGAGGTGCATGACGGCGTGGAAAGCGTTGCCCGCTCGTCCTCGGAAATTGCCGCCGGGAATATGGATCTTTCAGCCAGAACGGAGCAGCAGTCTGCCGCCGTGGTGGAAACGGCCGCCAGCATGGAAGAGCTTACCTCGACCGTGGCGCTGAACGCGGAAAATGCCAACCATGCCCGACTGCTGGCGGATGAAGCGTCGCAGAACGCGACTGAAGGGAGCCAGATTTCACTGAAGGTGATCGATACCATGAAAAACGTGCGCAGCAGCTCGCACCGGATTTCAGAAATCACCACCGTCATTAACAGCATCGCGTTTCAGACCAACATTCTCGCGCTGAATGCCGCCGTTGAAGCCGCCCGCGCGGGCGATCAGGGGAAAGGCTTCGCCGTGGTCGCCGCCGAGGTGCGTACCCTGGCGCAGCGCAGCGCCCAGTCGGCAAAAGAGATTGAGAACCTGATCAACGAGTCCGTCGTGCATGTCGATACCGGTTTTAGCCTGGTGGAGAGCGCGGGTGATGCGATGACCAAAATCGAAACCTCCGTGGCGCAGGTCCGCGACATCATGAACGAAATCGCCGCCGCTACCGACGAACAGAGTCGCGGTATTTCCCAGATTGCGCAGGCGATGGCCGAAATGGACACCACCACCCAGCAAAACGCCGCGCTGGTGGAAGAATCCTCCGCGGCGGCAAGCTCGCTTGAGGATCAGGCCGTTCAGCTCGAAAACGTCGTCTCGATTTTCCGCGTCTCGAACGATCAAACCGCTCGCGTGCAAAAACGTCCGCAAAGCAGCGCTGCCGTCCTGAAGCACCCGTCGGCCAAAGAACCTAACGACTGGGTCAAATTCTGATGACGCGTCTTTTTACCCGTGCACCGGAAAAAACGCTGAGCAAGGCCATTGCTCAGCGCCAAATCCGGCCGGTCTATCAGCCCTTCTTCGACAGCCAGAAGGGCACTCTTGCAGGCATTGAAGTCCTGGCCAGATGGAGGCATCCGCTGTATGGCAACGTTGCGCCGGATACCTTTATCGCTCTGGCGGAAGAACGCAACCTCATCGCCCCGCTGACGCATCAGCTCATTCAACAGGTGATTGCCGATCTCGAGCACCACATCCATCTTTTCCCTGATGGCCTGTACATTAATCTTAACCTGAGCCCCTACAACTGCCTCGATCCGCGCTTTGAATCGGACACGGTTGAGCTTTTGCAAAAATTCGCCGACAGCCGCGTGCAGCTGGTTATTGAAATCACGGAGAGGCATCCGCTGCATTTCACCCCGCAGCTGAGCGAGTGGTTTGCCGTACTGCGAAAATCCGGTATTTCCGTTGCGCTGGACGACTTTGGTACGGGGTATTCGAACCTCTCCTATATTTACGCCCTGGAGCCTGAGTTCATCAAAATCGATAAACTGTTCGTTGGCCAAATCGGTGAAAATGGCGATACCCGTCTCGTGGACAGCCTGATCGCGCTCGCGAAGAATATGCATCTGAGGATTATTGCCGAGGGCGTCGAAACCCAATGCCAGGCCGACTATCTGCGCACGAAAGCGTGTGATTTTTTGCAGGGCTATCACCTGTGCAGGCCGGTTCCGATGAGGGAACTGATTGGGATGGCTGGCTAACAGAGGCTGGATAACCACCCCGCAATCGGGGTGGTTGTGAGGAGGTTATTTTTTCTTGTAAATATTGGCCGTACCGTGAATTTTATTGTTGGTGTTACCTGACGTCAGGACCAGCACATCGGCGCCTTCCTTGTCCGCTTTTTCAATCAGCTCTTTTTTGGCATCATCCACCGATACTTCACCCGAGGTGTTCACCGTACCGATTTTTGTATACTGAGATTCGACCTTCTCGAACTCACTTTTGGTCAGCAGCTCAGCCGCAAAGGTGCTGGTTGTAAACAGAAATACCGTTCCCAACAAAATAGCAGTCGTCTTTTTCATAACCTTTTTTCCTTGAGATTAATCAGCAACTACGTAAAACCTCACGACCCACTGTAAGGTTTAATGAGCATGGTAGAGGATCTCAGGAAATGCCATACGTTCAGGAAAATTCTTTTATAACAATCCGTTGTATAAAAATACTAACGAGCGTTAAGAATATTCAAAACGCGAACGTTGCCGATAACATCAATACGCACGGCCATGCCCGGACGCCAGGCTGCCTGGCTAACCGTTTTCAGGGCGATGGGTTCCTCCTGCCCGACAAGGGCCAGCGTGAGCGTGGAGAGATGACCGGTAAAATCCACATCAATAATGGATACAGGGCTGTCCTGCTGCGCACAGGCCGTCACCCGAAGTTGTTCAGGACGCATCATAATCCTGCCCTGACCCGCCGCATGCGCGTTGTCCGTCCGCACTTCGCCCAGGGCACAGAGCGCGCGTCCGTTAGAAAGCCGGGCGGGCAAGATGACCGCATCGCCAAGAAACAGTGCCGTCTCTTCATCCACAGGCTGGGTGTAAACCTCAAAGGGCGATCCTACCTGGGTAAATCGACCGGAACGCATCACGGCCACCTGCGTCGCAAAGGAGAGTGCCTCATTTTGATCGTGGGTAACCAGAATAGAGGCAACGCCCGCCTCCGCCAGCAGTTCGGCGGTGGCCTTGCGGGTCATCGCGCGCAGCCCCGTATCCAGGGCGGAAAAAGGTTCGTCGAGCAGCATCAGCGAGGGACGCTGCGCCAGCGCGCGGGCAAGCGCCACGCGCTGCTGCTGACCGCCGGAAATCTCGTGCGGCCAGTGCGCGGCAAGCTGCCTGTCCAGAGACACCCTCTCCATCAGCGCGTCCACGTGCTTACGCTTTTCGTGGCGGCTGCCCTCTAATCCCCAGGCGATGTTATCCGCCACGTTGAGGTGCGGGAACAGCGCTCCCTCCTGCGGAACAAAGCCGATGCCGCGCTGGTGAGCCGGGATAAAACTGTTTTCATCAAACAACGTTCGCCCCTGCATCACGATGCGCCCGGCGTCCGGCGTTTCAAACCCGGCAAGTATGCGCAGCAGCGTCGTTTTCCCCGAACCGGACGGCCCGACAATCGCCGTCCGGCTTCCCGGTGCAACGCTCAGGTTTACATTCTCCAGCACCTGAGCATCGGAAAACGATTTTGAAATGGACGTGAGTTCAAGCATGTCATAGCCCTGCAATTTTTTTAGACTGCACATAAAGAATGGCGGTGAGCGGTAAGGAGATGAGGATCATCAGCATTGCGTAAGGCGCAGCGGCCACGTAGTCGATCTCGCTGGTCAGGGCCCAGAAGCCGGTGGAGAGCGTGCGCGTGCCCAGCGGGGAGAGCAGAAGCGTGGCGGTCAACTCATTGCTGACGCCGAGGAATACCAGCGCCGCGCCCGCAGCGGCACCCGGTGCGGCCAGCCGCAGGGTAACGCTCCACAATGCTTTTCCCGGCGTGCTGCCAAGGCTGCGGGCTACGTTTTCCAGCTCCACAGGCGCCTGGGCGATCCCGGCCCGCAGGTTAATCAGCGCCCTGGGCATAAACATCAGCACATAGGCGAGGAACAGCGTGATTTCCGTCTGATAGATCGGACGGGCGTAATGGATCGTGACGGTGACCAGCGCGAGGGCGGTCACAATTCCCGGCAGAGAGCTGGTGATATAGATGCACCCTTCAAGCATGCGGAAGAGGCGGTGCGGATAGCGAACGCCGAGCCAGGCTATCGGGATCACGCAGGCCGTCGTCAGCAGCGCCCCGCCCACGCCCAGCATTAGCGTCTGGCGCAGCGAGTGCCAGAGATCGGCGCTCATCCAGATTTCCACGCCGCCAAGCCCTATCCAGCGGCACAGCACAATCAGGGGAACGCCCAGCGCCAGCATCACCAGCGACAGAAACATCACCTGGCTCAGTGCAGCAACAGCAGGCTTCAGCATCCAGCGCTTTTGCTCGCGGGCAGCTCCGGCACCGATTCGCGCATACCGCGCTTTGCCGCGCGTCACCCCTTCCAGCACCAGGATGGCCAGGCAGCACAACGCCAGCACGCCCGCGAGCATGTTCGCCGCCGGGCCGCTGAAGGTTGACTGGAACTGGTCATAAATTGCCGTGGTGAAGGTGTCAAAACGGATCATCACGTACAGGCCATATTCTGCCAGCAGATGCAGCGCCACCAGCAGCGCCCCGCCGCAGATCGCCAGCTTAAGCTGGGGTAAGACCACGCGGAAAAAGACCCGCCAGGGAGGTGTACCCAGCGAGGCGGCCACATCCTCAAGCGTCGGATCGAGGCGGCGTAGCACCGCCGCCACCGGCATGTAAATAAACGGATAGTAGGCTAACACGGAGAGAAACACGCCCGCGGAAAGACCGTGCAGGGAGGGAACTGCGCTCACCCAGGCATAGCTTTGTACAAACGCAGGGATCGCCAGCGGGGCTACCGCCAGCGCAGACCACATCCCCCGCCCGGCAAGCGTTGTGCGCTCCGTGAGCCAGGCAATCGCCACGCCCAGGACAATGCACAGCGGTACCGCAAGCGCCGTCAGCCACAGCGTGTTGCTCAGCAGCTCGGCAACACGCGGGCGGAACACCAGCGCCTGAATGTTCTCCCAGCCGGTCTCAATGCCAATGGCTACGATAAAACCCAAAGGCAGAAGCGCCAGTACTGAAAACAACGCGGCTAACATGACCATCGGCAGTGCAGGACGCCTGCGAACAGGCTTCCGTAATCTGCTTTTGCCGATATCGAGACTCAGACCAGACATAGGACGTTCACTTTACTCTCAGGATCACAGCAGGCCGGCCTTCGTCATCAGCTCGATAACTTTTTTACCGTTGAGCGTTGAAGGTTCAACTTTTGGCGCATCCAGATCCTTCAGAGGCACCAGCTTCGGATTCGAGACCGCGTTCACGCCCACCGCATATTCAAACGCGTTGTTGGTGCGCAGCTGCTCCTGGCCTTCTTTACCGGTGATGTACTTAACGAAGGCCTGAGCCTGTTCTTTATGTTTGCTGGATGCCATGACGCCGCCGCCAGAGAGGCTGACAAACGCGCCCGGGTCCTGATTTTTGAAGTAATAGAGCTGGGTATTTTTGCTGTTTTCACCCGTTTTGGATTGATCGACAAAACGGTAGTAGTGATAGATCACCCCGCCATCAATTTGTCCGGCATTCACCGCTTTCATCACGGTGCTGTTGCCTTTGTAGGCAACAAAGTTAGCCTTCATCGCTTTGAGCCAGTCCAGCGTCGCCTGCTCGCCTTTCAGCGCCAGCATTGCGCTGACGATTGCCTGGAAATCGGCACCGGACGGAGAAGCCGCCCAGCGGCCCTTCCACTCAGGCCTGGCCAGATCCATCAGCGATTTTGGCAGTTGCTGCTCGTTCAGTTTTTTCGGGTTATAGACAAACACCGTGCTGCGGGCAGCAATGCCAATCCAGCGGCCGTGTGCCGGACGATATCCCGGCGGGACCTGCTTTAAGGTATCCGCATCTAACGTTGCGAACAGTTTTGCATTATCAACTAATACCATCGACGGGGAGTTTTCCGTCAAAAATACATCCGCAGGAGACGCATCACCTTCCTGAACCAGCTGATTACCCAGCTCGCTGTCGTCGCCATTGCGTAAAGTCACTTTAATACCGGTCTCTTTTGTAAAACCGTCCACCCAGGACTTCACCAGATTTTCATGCTGCGCGTTATACACCACAATGCCTTCGTTGTTATCGGCGGCAACTGCTTGTGTTGAAAGGAAAATTGACGATGAAAGCAAGGCAAGCGAGAAACATGACAGCAGGCGAGAATGCATAGAAATATCCTTAATAGACCAATGTAAATAATAACGAATGGCTTAGCGGGTAAGGATTAAAGCATACAAAAACGCTAATGATAATTACTATCAATCCAGTTTAGATGTAAAAGTGTAAAATATCCCTGAAGATGAATTTGGTGTGATAAAAATCCAGAGTAAAATAAGTGAAAAATTAAAGATTAAGAAAACCTTAAGATGAAAATAATAATAATTTATTAGCGTTCTATTTATTAGTCGATTATTTAACGGGCTGCGTAAAGGTGCAACAAAAGCGTGGTTGTGACCAGGCCGAGACAGGTATATGAAGGGAAGCGAGCGGGTAGAATGGTACGCCCTGTAGGATTCGAACCTACGACCTACGGCTTAGAAGGCCGTTGCTCTATCCAACTGAGCTAAGGGCGCACGGAGAAGTAAAAACTTCGCGGTGGTGAAACGCCTGGAATTATACGGTCAATGACAGGTGAGTCAATGCCTTTTCCTTCTTCCGGGCTGATTACGGCTAGTCGATTGTAAATACGACTATTTTTTCGACATTCGGCGCGCGTGCTTCACCTCTTTCCCCGTTGCGAAAAAGCCTGGCCTCATTTAAGTAACGCCTGCTGTTAACCCCTGCATCCCGCGGTCACACTGGTGCGATGGCAAACAACAGGATACCGGCGTGACAGCGCAAAATCAGGCGTATACGCCCCCCCGTTTAAAACACGTTTCTCAGGACATCGTTGGCATAAAGCTGGAGCCTATCGTGGCGCTCTCCACCTTACGCAGGGTGGGCGTGGAAGTGCTCAGCGTGATGTCCCCGACGCAGCAAAGCGAGGACTTTTTTCGCAGGCAATCCGCCGGGCGGTTGTTTACGCTACTCGAGGCGCAGCGCGCGGCGCTAAAAAATAGCCCGGCCTGCAATAACCTTTTCATCAATTTGCCGATAACCGTACTGACCGTGCCGGAAAATTTTCAGCGATTGCTGCGGATGGATGGCGCACCGCTCAACATTGAGATTGTCGAACCTGCACAATTTTTGACGCTCACCGGTGCGCAGCAGCGTGAGGTCATCCAGCGGCTGAAGCGGCTCACTCTACAGGATCACCGCATCTGGCTGGATGACGTTGATGAAACGTTAGCGCAGCGCTTTTTATGCTATCGATTGCCCTTACACGGCATCAAAATCGATAAAGAAGCATTCTGGCGCTTGCGTAACACCCCCGCACTTGGACAGCTGGTTTCTCTTTGCGCTCAACTTGCCGGGAATGTGCTTATCGAAGGTATTGAAACTGAAAGGGATCTTGCCTGTGCGCAGCGGGCAGGCGCAGGACTCGGCCAGGGATATTACTGGCCATCCTGGACATGGCCGGAGAAGTAAGCAGCATCTCCAGGAGGGAAGCCATGCGAATGACCGTGCGCCGTTACCGGCGGCGTCGTACAGGAAGTGATGCTCTGGGATTCACCCACTCGCCGTTTGCTCCCCCCTTTTTCGACCGGCTTGAATTTTTAAGCCAGCCCAAAAACCTGGCCCGTAAAACGGATGCGCCGTATATCATCCTGGTCACGGAGGATCACTTCCTGCGCGCGGGATTTTTGAACGGGCAATTCCCTCTGAGCAGCTGTTGCGATTATCCCGCGCTGGACGTTGCCCTTAGCGCCCTGAACCAGTGGCCATCTTCCCGTCTGGTAGTGGATGTAGAGAGTCATAAAACGACGCTCATCGACAGGCTGGAGCAGCTGAGAAGGCACAGCCTCTACCCGCCTTTTCTTACGCCGCATCTGTTAATCAGGGCGGATGATTATGATACGCGCCTGTTCTGTAAAGCAGCCGGTCCTTTCCATGTTCTCGAGCGCCAGCTGACGGCCGCAACGCTTCAGCGTCGGCTTCTGGAAACCAGGCCGCCTCCAGGCGTACAGAAAGAGTGGTTCTCTCGGGCCGAGTGGCCCATTTTGCAGGAGATGTCGCGCGGGAAGTCTCTGCGTCAGATAGCGCTTATGCAAAATCGGCCTTACAGCCGCATTATTTATCGTCTCGGCTGCATTCTGACGAAGCTTGGTTTGAGTCATCGCCAGGAACTGCTCCATCTTCTTAACAATATCTCAGACTGCGCACGATAACTTACCCACTAACCTCTTAATTCCTAAAGACCTTTAAGAAATTGCCTATCAGCAATGTTGCTTTTATGTTTAATATTAACAATTCATTAAATTTTAAAACTATTCCTAATTCATCAACTTAAACCAAGCGAAATGTTTAAGAACAGGTAAATTCCAGCACTTTCCTCCATGTGTTAGAGGAATAGCGCTTCCGTTAACAGGATGATAATGATGCAAAAACAAGCAGCTTGTCAGCTTTGGTCAAGACGATAAAGTGACTGAAACAGCATATCCTGCTGCTTCATTTGGTTTTTTCCCGAAGGGCATTCCAGCGCTTTCCCGTAAAGGTTCGCCGCACTTTTCCGGCAAAGGCGTGCCCGCCCGGCCCCCTCTCCATGCCATAAATTTATTAACAACCAATTAACATTAAGCAATATATGTTATTTTTTGTTATTACATAAAGACGAAAGAATGCTGTAAATCGGATAGCAGGATAATTCCGCTAAAATTAAAATAATAGTCATTCAGATCCAGAAGATAATACAAAGCAATTAGTAGAAAATAATTTACAGGGTTTTCGGAGAAAACTTACACGGTATAATAAGACGTGTTTCAAATATGAATAAGAAAACGCTTTTTTGCCACCGTCAGCCAATTGAGCCATACGCGCTGAGGCACTGATTTTTCACTACGTAAACAAGGATGCTTTCGCTCTTTCCAGGGAAATACACCGTATAAGGATCTGCATATTTATCCTTCCGGCATTTCGTGAGTTTTACAAAACTCAGCATAACGCTTTTAACAATCTGAGGCATAAAAAATGAAACCGGCATCCGTTATCATTATGGACGAACACCCTATTGTCAGAATGTCGATAGAAGTCCTGCTACAGAAAAATAAAAATATCATCGTCAAACTCAAGTCTGGCGACAGCCATGAGGTGCTTGACTGTATCCGTAATCATACTATCGACCTGGTGATCCTTGACATTGAACTCACGGGCACCGATGGACTGGCATTACTCAAAAGAATCAGGAACTTAAATAAAGACATTAAGGTTCTGTTTCTCTCCTCTAAATCAGAGTCCTTCTACGCGGGCCGGGCGATTCGCGCAGGCGCAAATGGCTTTGTCAGCAAGCGAAAAGATCTGGGTGAAATCTACAACGCGGTAGAAATGATCCTGATGGGCTATTCTTTTTTCCCTTCAGAAACCCTGAATTTTATTAACCATCTGGGTTCCGGGAAAGGCGATGTGGTGGATATGCCATTATCGAATCGCGAGGTGACGGTATTGCGTTATCTGGCAAATGGATTATCAAATAAGGAGATTGCAGAACAGCTGCTATTAAGCAACAAAACCATTAGTGCGCATAAGTCCAATATTTATTCCAAGCTCGGCGTGCAAAGCATTGTCGAATTAATTGATTACGCAAAAGCGCACGAGCTGCTATAACCTGAATTCACTCCCCGCAACTTATGTGAGTTGCAGGGAGTGCGGTCAGCGCTAGTTATAATTAATCATGAAGGTGGCATCCGCGTCAGCCCGCCCGGGCTGAGGGTTGTCAGCCGTCGCGATATAATTGGCATAAAACGACAGTTCCGCGTTCCCCTGCGCATCCACCGTTACCGGCTGGCTGGCCTGCTGCAGAGCCAGACGCGTCTTATCGCCGTCAAGGATCTCAACGGCCACGTTATTAGCGTTACTGCCGTCATTCAGGGCCAATAGTCCGCTATCGCTTCCGTTTACCTTCCCCGAAAACGTTATGGAGGCCGACCCCGGCGGGCAGCCGGTAAGCTTCAGCGTAAAGGGCATGGGCTGCGTGCGGCTGCCCGCTGTGCGGAGCTGCTTCGTCGGCCAGGTTCCCAGTTTGACAACCTTGTCGCTATCGCTGCCCTCCGCCACGCAGGTAAAATCCACAATGTTGCCGTGCATCTCAATATTGATTTCGCCCAGCGCAGTCACCGCCTGCGCGCTGGCGTGAAGCATCCACAGCGTTGCCGCAAAAAATCGGAACCCGTTACGCATTCCCACTCCTTAATCGTAATCCACACGCAGATAGCCGCGTGACGTAAAGCGCCCCTCGGCAGGCTTGTTGCCCGTAATGCTCACCGGCCAGACCCGAATCGCCACCTGCGCCTGGGCGCTATCGTCCAGTCGGAACGGGATTTTGCTGGTCAGGTTGTTGGGCGTCAGCGGGACACCGTTTTCGTTAGCCACTACAAATCCCAGGTCCGCGTTATCAGAAACCAGCGCATTGCCGGACACTTTTTCCGCTTCAATGCGCATCGTCAGCAGGGCGTTTGCCTCCACGTTGGTGCATTTGATGGCGATGGTTTTGCTTTGCGGCGAGACTTTCTGCGGGCGGTTTCCTGCCCCAGCATCGCTGAACAACGACGCGCGAATGTCCCCAAAATCAAACTCCACGATCTGGCCGGCGTTTATCGCACAGCTTTGCGGCACCTGAATCGTCCCGCTGTAGCTGATGGTATAAACCGCCGTCGTCAGCGGATCGGAGCGGGTTGTGGTGACATACACCCGGAACATGGTCTGCTGCGGGATCACCACCATGTTGATAAACCGTCGCGTGACCCTCAGACGAAACACCAGCTTCGAATCCGTGACCGGGAAGGCCTTATTGTTCGGCACGTTCGGGTGCTGCCCCATCTGGATATAATCCGCGGGCGGATAAAACGTGCCCGCGAAATCATCGTGGATTTGCATTGCTCCATCGAGATAATCATTGAGCTTCACATACTTATAGCTGTCGATCACCGTGGTAATGGGCAGATCGGTCACGTAGCTACGCATGGTCGATTTGCCGCTCGTTCCTTTTGGACAAATGGCGTTTACCCCCACCAGGCCGGATTTTTGCGCCAGGGTGACGATCTGCCCGGGTTTGTTGTTCGAGCTGTCGAACACGTTCGAAAGATCGTAGGAAATGTCCTTCGCGGAACCCGTCGAATTTTGACAGACCGTCGCCCAGGCCGGCAGCGCGCTGCACAGCAAAGCCGCGCCGAATACGTTGCGAAAAAGAGTCATCATTGGTTTCCTGTTAGCGATCACAGCGTGCCCCCGCGAGGGTAATGGCCTGATTCTGGCTTTCAGGCGGGAGTTGGTACTTCGCGCGACACTGGGACTGCATGCCGTCGCCCCACTGGATAAGCAGCTCCCCGTCCAGCGGAAGCCCGCTGAGGTAGACCTGCCCGTCATCCCCTACCATGCTGGTGACGCCGCTCTGCGTTTCGCGTACCACCGCGCCAAACGGCACGGGCTGGTTACCGCGCATGACGGTCAGCAGGGCGCGAACGCCGATTCGGGTTTCAAAGCTCGCACGCACCAGCGCCCCTTTGGTGGGCACCACGCTGCTCACGTTGTTTTCGATATCGGTGTTGTTGCTCATGGAGTTGGTATCCAGCGCCACGCGGTTGTAGCGGTAGACGGTGGCGTACGGCATCACCGCGTAGCCCCGCCAGTCGGTTCTCACCCCGGTCTGGTTTTCGACGCTCACGCCCGTCGCCCCCGGCGCTTTGATCAGCACGTTGGTGTCGCCCAGCGGCTGGCTGAACGTCACGCCGTCTGAATGTCCCACCACGCCGCCGGAAAGCTGCCAGTTGAGATCGTGCTGGTCGCGGGCATAGTTGTAGCCTACGCCCAGCGTGCCGTAGGTGGCCTGCCAGTTGGCGCTCGCGCTACCGCTGGAGCCATTGCTGCTGGTATGCCCCTGGGTAACGCTGTAGCTCAGGTTACGATCCTCAAGCAACGTCCCGCTGACGCCGGTTTGCCAGCTGGAATCGCCCTCGCTGTTACGGCTGGCGGATGCGGTCGCGTAAGCTCTGTCGAGGGCGCTATCGCGACGATAGCCGCTGCGGGTAAACAGGCTGAACGGCACGGAGACGTTAAACGACGCGATCCTGTCCGTGCCGTCAATGCCCACGGCCTTGTTCCACGACCAGGATACGGAGTAGTTGATCCCCTGCACGCCGCCGGCATAGCCCAGCTGATACCAGACGTTCGATTCGCTGGTGCCCCAGTAGCTTTGCTGGCTCCCCGACACATACACAGAGCCGTAATCCCCCAGCGACTGCGAGATATTGAGCTGGAAGCGCCCTTTTTTGTTCCACGTCAGGTTGTGATAGCTCTGCACGTCCGGTACGCCGTCCTCGTCCTTGCTGTCGCCGTACTGGTAGCCTTCCATCGAGCGCCAGGCCACATCGTCCAGGGTGTAGAAGCCTTTCGTGGAGTAGCGGTAGCCAAGCAGCTGAAAGTTGGTGCCGAAGCTGTTGAGCGATTTTGCATAGAGAAAACGGAGCGACTGCCCTTCATGACGGCTGTCGTCCGCCAGCTGGCTGCGGGCGTGCGTGAGATCGAGCGAAACCGCCCCCCAGTCGCCCAGGTTTTTACCGGCACCGATAGCCAGCGCGGTATAGCGCGATGCCAGCTGCGTTCCCCCGTAGAGCGTATAGCCGTCGGGCAGGCCCGCAATCAGCGTTCCCTGCGTAAAGAACGGCGTATCCTGCTCGCTATTGCCGCTGCGGTAATCCCCCGCCACCAGGTCATACTTCCAGCGCCCTTCACGCTGCAGCAGCGGCACGGTGGAGTACGGCACGGTATAGCGCTGCTGGCTACCGTCTTTCTCTTCAACCGTGACGTCCAGGTCGCCGCTTGAGGAGGTCGGGTTCAGGTCGGTAATGGCAAAGGCGCCCGGCTGGACGTAGCTTTGATAGATAACGTAGCCGTTCTGGCGAACGACCACTTTGGCTGGCGTGCGGGCGATACCGCGCACGGTTGGCGCGTAGCCCTGCAGGCTGTCCGGGTACATGCTGTCGGAGGAATAAAGCCGCCCGCCGCGAAAGCCGAGGCTGTCGAACACGTCGTTACCGGTATTGCTGTCGCCCAATACCAGCTCGCTTTTCAGCGGAATCACGGTGCGCTCGGCCCAGGTGCCAATATTCTGCCATTGGCTGTGGCGCTGGCCGTTGCTTTCGGTGTAACGCCACGCGCCGTTGTTACGCAGGCGCCAGGCACCGTAGTTCAGCCCGCTCTGCAGGTTCAGATAGTAGCTGTCGTCGTCGCTGCCCCGGTTGCCGGTGAAGCTGTAGTTCACCAGCGCGGCCGGTATGCCCTCATCCCACTGTTCAGGAGGAATATAGCCCCGGGCGCTGTTCTGCATCGCCACCTGCGGCAGGCTGACGTTCAAACGCTGCGACGCAAAGTTGAATGCCGTTTCGCTGCCGGGGATGGCCGTCGTCAGCGGAACACAGGTATCGCCCTGCACGTTCGCCAGCTCCGGGAAGGCCGCAACGTTGACGCCAAAACGATCGAGCATCGCCCGCGTGATGCACGGCGACAGGCCGCCCGCCACCTGCGGGGTATTCTCAGCCTGTTCAAAGCGTACGTCCTGGGTCCCGATAAACTCGTCGTTACGCCAGATATCCACGCGATAAATGCCCGGCGCCTGCTGGTGCCCTTGTTCAAAACGCGACAAATCCGCCACGTTAGCGGTGTCATCGGATAAAAAGGCCGGGTTGAAGTAGCTTTCACCCCAGCCGGCGTGCGGCCAGAGCGTTGTCATCAGAGCCAGTGCAACCGGGCAGTAACGCCATTGAGTGTTCATCGCCCTGACTCTGCTCACAGATTTACGCTGCGCGTCGGCGTAATGGCACCATAATCATTCACGCTCTGCCAGGAGAGCGTGCCGCCCGCGGCTGCCGGAAGCACCTGCTGCGCCGAGTTTTTCGGTGCGACCATCAGGTTATCCAGCGCCTGAGCGCCCAGCTTCAGGTTGACCAGGGTGATGTAATACGGCGACGCGTTGCTGACCTTGAGATGGTTCCCGACGCGTTCAAAACGCAGCTGAGAGAGCGCCTCTTCCGGCGGCATCGCCAGGTTAGCCGGGCGAACAAACAGCTTGATGCGTGATAAAATGGCGAGCTGCAGGACGTTGTTTCCCTCCTGCTGCGATTTGCTTACCGACGGGATCGCCTTTACGTTCATGTAGAAGAGCGATTCGCGATCGGCGGGCAGCGCCGGGCCCGCATAAATAATACGCAGCGTGTTTTCGCTATCCGGCTCGCTGACGAACAGCGGCGGCGTTACCGCGAACGTTTTTTCTTTTTGCCCGCTGGCGTTTTCAATCCACGCGTTAATTAAGTAACGCTCTTTTTTATTGCTGTTGGTGATCGCCAGCGATGTCTGTTTAGCCTCTGCCGGATAAATAACGCGCGTGGCGCCCAGCGCAATTCCGCCGGAGGCATTTGCGCTTGCGGAAATCATCATCAAAATAAGCGATAAAATCAGACCTGGTTTAATTAGGATGTTCATCACAACCGTACCTTTATTAATGTGTTCGCAGGCGTTAGGGATAAATCAACGTAAACCAGACGTCCGACTGAATAGCGCCTGGCACGAGGTGTTCGGAAATTGCCCGGTATCGGGCGCTGAAATGAAACGCAAGCTCGCTGGTGTTAATCGGTAACCAGCTGACCGCCGTGGCGTTTGGGATAATCTGACGCTGCTGTTCGTCGAAAAGCGCCAGCCCCACCCCGCTGCTGACGGGCGTTTCGCCTGGCCGCGATGTCGCCAGGAAAACCTGCGGATCTTCTGCGGGGGTTACCCCCTGAAACTGAATACCCACGGTGCGCGAGACGTCGACGCTGCAGTCCAACAGCCGGACGGTAAACGGCACATTCACCGTGGAAAAACTGCCGACACCGGAAAACGCGTTGGTCCGATACTGCCCCATATCGATGCGCATACTTTGACTGTCAGGCGCCACGGCGCAGCCACCGTTGACCAGCTCGCCTCTGAGGTGAACCTTACCGCCGTCGATGACCACGGTATGTGCGTTTGCGGCAGGGGCAATCGCAAGGGTTAACAGTACAATCCCAATCCTTGTCATCCTTTGTTCCCGGCGTGAGCAATAAAAAGGCCTCCTCCCTGAGGCCAGCGACATCCCTGTGCGAAAGTCTTATTCGTATTTCATGACGAACGTTGCGTCTGCGTTCGCCTGACCTGGGGTGGTGGTCGCCGCGGTCGCTTTATAGCGCGCGGTGAAGTTCAGGGTGTTGGTCCCTTCGATCAGCGTCTGCGCAGCAGAGAAGGTGGCACCGTCCGGCGTCAGGACGCTGGATTTGCTGTCGAGGATCTCAATACCCACGCCTTTCGCGGTGTTGTCGTTGCTGCCGGAGCTAACGGCCAGCAGGGTTTTATCGGTCGCATCAATTTGACCGGTAAACGCAACGGCAGCGGTTTTCGCAACCAGCGGATCGCAATCGTTCAGTTCGATGGTGAACGGAATATTGGAGGTGGTGTCACCCACTTTGGTAAATTTCGCGGTACGGTACTGGCCGAGCTTAACGGTCTGCTCAGAAGAATCAGTATTTACTGAGCATGCCGCATTCACTAATTCACCTTTGAAATGCACGGTACCGCCATTTACGGAAACCGGCGTGGTGGTATCTTCTGCGTGAGCGGCACCCGCGACCAGGGCCAGAGAAGCAATTACGGTAGATGCAATATTGCTGAATTTCATGTCTATTCCTTTAAGATGTAAATAACCCTTCCCGTGAATTATCGGGAATAAGAAATATGTTCAATTGATAAATTGAAGGCTTATTTCGGAGGAGATAAAGTAGCCCATGAATGTATTTTAAAATATGTCAAAACGCTGTCATTTCGCCAGGTCACATCCTAATCAGGCCTAAGAAATTGACCATCACAAAACCAGGGGCTTCAGGGTCAGTTTTCGAAATCTCGCAAAGGGTGACTGACAGCGGCGCTCGCTTCTGACAAAATAAAGGCAATCCCCCCTTTTGAACGTTACAGACGGAATCTTCTCTCTGATGGCAGCAAAGATTATTGACGGTAAAACGATTGCGCAGCAGGTGCGCTCTGAGGTTGCGGAAAAAGTGAAGGCCCGTAGAGCGGCCGGAAAACGCGCCCCTGGGTTAGCTGTTGTGCTGGTTGGTAGCAACCCGGCATCGCAGATTTATGTCGGCAGCAAGCGCAAAGCGTGTGAAGAGGTGGGCTTCGTCTCCCGATCTTACGACCTGCCGGAAACCACCAGCGAGGCAGAACTGCTGGAACTTATTGACACTCTGAATGCCGATAAAGAGATCGACGGTATTCTGGTTCAGCTGCCGCTGCCTGCGGGCATCGACAACGTGAAGGTGCTGGAGCGTATTGCGCCGGACAAAGACGTCGACGGTTTCCACCCGTACAACGTGGGCCGCCTGTGCCAGCGCGCGCCGCGCCTGCGCCCGTGTACCCCGCGCGGGATCGTGACGCTGCTGGAGCGCTATAACATCGATACCTACGGCCTCAACGCCGTGGTCATTGGTGCCTCCAACATCGTCGGCCGCCCGATGAGCATGGAGCTGCTGCTGGCGGGCTGCACCACCACCGTGACCCACCGCTTCACCAAGAACCTGCGTCACCACGTCGAGAATGCGGACCTGCTGATCGTTGCGGTCGGTAAGCCGGGCTTTATTCCGGGCGAGTGGATCAAGGAAGGCGCGATTGTCGTGGACGTCGGGATTAACCGTCTGGAAAGCGGCAAAGTGGTCGGCGACGTGGTGTACGAGGATGCCGCCGCGCGCGCGTCTTACATCACTCCGGTTCCGGGCGGCGTAGGCCCGATGACCGTCGCAACATTAATTCAGAATACCTTGCAGGCGTGCGAGGAGTATCACGACGTAGAGGACGCGTAAGATGGCCACTTTTTCTTTAGGTAAACACCCGCACGTAGAGCTGTGCGACCTGCTCAAGCTGGAAGGCTGGAGCGAGAGCGGCGCGCAGGCAAAAATCGTTATCGCCGACGGGCGGGTAAAAGTCGACGGTGCGGTGGAAACCCGCAAGCGCTGCAAGATTGTCGCGGGCCAGACCGTGAGCTTTGAAGGTCAGAGCGTAACCGTTACGGCGTGAGCCGTCAGTTGCCCTCACCCTAACCCTCTCCCACAGGGAGAGGGGATAAAAAATTCCCCCACATCCATCACGGTTAATTATCGATCAACTTCAAACAATCACGCTTTCATCTGAAGAAATGTGAAATTTAAGTTGCGCGAAATTCATGCTTTCATCACGATAAGTAGAACGTTCTACTAAAACGTTCTACTTACAATAACAGCGCTAATAAAAGCGCTTCTCGGGGGAAGTCAGCATGAGTCTGATATCAGGGTTTGTTAAATCGCTGTCTAAGTTATCGATGATTGGTCGCGCCTTAATGCTGCCAATTTCACTGCTTCCCGCCGCGGGCCTGCTGCTGGCCTTCGGCGATAAGTTCCACCTGCCGCTGATGATGAACGCGGGCGGGGTTATTTTTGATAACCTGCCGATGCTGTTCGCCATTGGCTCCGCCGTCGGCCTGGCGTCGGAATCCGGCATCGCGGCGCTTTCTGCGGCGGTCTCGGTGTTTGTCACCAACATCACCATCAGCACCGTGTTAAGCATCACGCCGGAAATGGCCTCTCAGGGCGGGAAATACGCCATGGTGGTCGGTATCCCGACGCTGCAGATGGGCGTCTTTGGCGGCCTGATCTGCGGCATTCTCGCAGCCTGGTGCTACAACCGCTTCCACACCATGCAGCTGCCGGAATTCCTCGGCTTCTTCTCCGGCAAGCGTTTTGTAGCCATTGCGACGGCGTTCCTGTCGTTCCTGCTCGGCCTGCTGCTGCCGTACGTCTGGCAGCATATTCAGTCCGGTATCGACGCCCTTTCCGTGGTGGTGAATGGCGATAATCAGGCGGCCTCGACCTTTATCTTCGGTCTGGTGGAACGCGCGCTGATCCCGCTCGGCCTGCACCACATCTGGTATCCGTCCTTCTGGTATTCGTTCGGGGATTACACCACCCAGGCCGGCCAGGTGATCCACGGCGACCAGACCATCTGGTTCAAGATGCTGGAAGAAGGGGTGAAATCCTTCAGCAGCGACACCTACCAGAACGCCGGTAAGTTCATGCAGGGCGAGTTCCCGCTGATGCTGTTCGCGCTGCCCGCGGCGTGCCTGGCGATGTATCACGAAGCGCACACGAAGAATAAGAAAATCGCGGCCGGTATTCTGTTCTCTGCGGCGCTGACCTGCTTCCTGACGGGGATCACCGAGCCGGTAGAGTTCACCTTTATCTTCGTGGCCCCGATCCTTTACGTCTTTAACGCCATCATGGCGGGTCTGGCGTACATGACCATGTACCTGCTGCATGCGCATATCGCCAAGTCGTTCTCGGCGGGCTTTATCGACTACCTGTCGTTCGGGATCCTGCCGTCGTTTAACGGCTACCAGACCAACTTCCTGAGCGCCATTATCATCGGTATTCCAATGGCGCTGATTTACTACTTCACCTTCCGCTTCGTGATCCGTCGCTTCGACGTGAAAACGCCGGGACGCACTGAAGTGACCGCCAATGCAAACGATAAGTCCGATTCCGAACTTGCTACCGAAATCATCGGCCTGCTGGGCGGCGCGCAGAACATCGATTCCGTGGGTTCCTGCATCACCCGCCTGCGTCTGGAAGTGGCGAAGAGCGACGTGGTGGATAAAGACGGCCTCAACGGACTCGGCGCACGCGGCGTGGTCTTCGTGGGCGACAACGGTATTCAGGTGATTTTCGGTGCCAGAGCACAGTTTATCGCCCAGACCATGTCCACCATGATCGGCAAATAATAAGATGCCTGAACGACACGTCTCCTGTACGCTGGGCGACGTGTCTTATCTGGCTGATAATCGGTAAATTTCAGGGAGCGGTTTTGAAGAAAGTCAGCATCATTGATGTCGCAAAGCACGCGGGCGTCTCGGTTTCGACCGTGTCGCTGGTGCTACGCCAGAAAGGGAAAATCTCAGAGGCGACGATCGGGAAGGTCAATGCCGCCATCACGACGCTGGGCTATGTTCATAACGTCGCCGCTGCCAACCTCCGCGCCAACACCTCCAACCTCATCGGCCTGATCCTGCGCGACTTCAGCGACAGCTTTTCCATCAAGGTGATGGCGAGCATCGTTCAGGAGCTGGAAAAGCAGGGTTATATGGTTTTTCTCGGCCAGCCGCTGAACGACCGTGAACATCTGGAACGCACCCTGCTGTCGTTCAAGCAGCAGGGCGTCGCGGGCGTCATCTATCTTGCGTCTGACACCCGCAACGCAGCGTTGCCCCAGCAAATTCGCCAGTGCCCGCTGCCGCTGGTTGCGGTGTCTCAGTCTCTGCTGGATGAAAAATGCAACCTTGTGATGCGCGACAATCGCCAGGCAGCGAACCTCGCCGCGCGCTATTTGATCGAGCGCGGGCACCGCAACATCGCCTACATTGGCGGGCGCGAAGGCTGCCTGATCCGCGAGCAGCGCCTGCTCGGTTTTCGCAGCGCGATGACGCAGAACGGGCTGGTCCTGCGCGACGAATACTCCCCCGCCTGCAGCGACGACACGCAGGCCGCCGCGATGGCTACGCGCCAGCTGCTGGAGAAGAACAGCTCCATCACCGCCCTGCTCTGCCATTCGCCGGATGCGATGATCGGCTCTATTTCCGGCATTCATCAGGTGGGCCGCACCGTGGGAAAAGACGTGTTCCTGTCCCAGCAGGTCGCGCTGGTCGGTTTTGAAGATATGCTCCACGTTAACCTTACCTCCCCGTCCTTCACCTACGTATCATCGGCCAGCGACGAAACCGGGCGTCAGGCGGCGGGGCTGATTATCCGCAAGCTGAAAGAGCCGGATCTGCAAACCCAGCGCATTACCCTTTCCGGGCAGCTTATCGCGCGCGAGTCGGCGTAAATTCAGAATTTGGCGCAGGTTTGCTGGGGCGAATTCGCTGCTATATTTCCATGATTTGCCGGGAATAATTGCAATGCCTACCGTTATCACTCACGCCGCTGTACCTCTTTGCCTGGGCTTAGGCCTGGGAACTAAAGTCATCCCTCCCCGCCTGCTGTTTGCCGGCGTCGTGCTCGCGATGCTGCCGGACGCCGACGTGCTGGCGTTTAAATTTGGCGTCGCCTACGGCAATATTTTCGGCCATCGCGGTTTTACCCACTCCCTGCTGTTCGCCTTTGTGGTGCCGTTACTGTGCGTGCTGCTTGGCCGACGATGGTTCCGGGCCAGCCTGACGCGGTGCTGGCTGTTTTTAACCGTCTCGCTGCTGTCGCACAGCCTGCTGGATTCCGTTACCACCGGCGGAAAAGGCGTCGGCTGGCTGTGGCCGTGGTCGGATGAACGGTTCTTCGCGCCGTGGCAGGCGATCAAGGTCGCGCCGTTTGCGCTGTCGCGCTATGCAACGCCGTACGGGCATCAGGTCATTATCTCGGAACTGCTGTGGGTGTGGCTGCCGGGGGCAGTGCTGATGGGGTTGCTGTGGTGGAGGCGCGCGCGCTGATGCCCTCACCCCGGCCCTCTCCCACGGGGAGAGGGAGACAACCGAACGATCCCCTCTCCCTTAGGGAGAGGGTTAGGGTGAGGGTGGAAATTACTTACGGCGCCAGGTGGTCCCCTGCGGGCCGTCTTCCAGAATAATGCCCATCTCGGTCAGACGGTTACGCGCCGCATCCGCCGCCGCCCAGTCTTTCGCCTGACGCGCTTCCAGGCGCGCCTTAATCAGCGCTTCAATCTCCGCCACTTCGCCGTCGTCCGCCTGCGCGCCGCTCTGCAGGAACGCGTCCGGCTCTTGCTCCAGCAGGCCGAGCACGGAAGAGAGCTTGCGAAGATGGGACGCCAGCGCATTCGCCGCGGCCATATCCTCTGACTTCAGGCGGTTCACTTCGCGCGCCATGTCGAACAGCACGGAGTAGGCTTCCGGGGTGTTGAAGTCGTCGTTCATCACCTCAACGAAGCGCGCTTCAAACGCCTCCCCGCCCGCGGCAGGAACAGAGCTGTCGGTCCCGCGCAGCGCGGTGTACAGACGCTCCAGCGCCGAACGCGCCTGCTTCAGGTTCTCTTCGCTGTAGTTCAGCTGGCTGCGATAGTGGCCGGACATCAGGAAGTAACGCACGGTTTCCGCGTCGTAGTACTTCAGCACGTCGCGCACGGTGAAGAAGTTGCCCAGCGATTTGGACATCTTCTCGCGGTCAACCATCACCATCCCGGAGTGCATCCAGTAGTTCACGTACTCGCCGCCGTGGGCGCAGGTGGACTGCGCGATTTCGTTTTCGTGGTGCGGGAACATCAGGTCCGAACCGCCGCCGTGAATATCGAAGTGTTTGCCCAGCTGCTTGCAGTTCATCGCCGAACACTCAATATGCCAGCCTGGACGGCCTTCGCCCCACGGGGACGGCCAGCTTGGTTCGCCCGCTTTGGACATCTTCCACAGCACGAAGTCCATCGGGTTACGCTTCACGTCAACCACGTCTACGCGCGCGCCGGCCTGGAGCTGGTCCAGATCCTGACGGGAAAGCGCGCCGTAGGTGGGGTCCGTCGGCACCGAGAACATCACGTCGCCGTTATCCGCCACGTAGGCGTGACCGCGTTCGATCAGCTTCTCGGTGATCTCGATAATTTCATGAATATGGTGGGTCGCACGCGGCTCGCTGTCCGGGCGCAGAATATTCAGGGCGTCAAAATCTTTGTGCATTTCGACGATCATACGATCCACCAGCGCAACGAAGCTTTCGCCGTTTTCATTAGCGCGCTTGATGATTTTATCGTCGATATCGGTGATGTTGCGCACGTACTTCAGCGTATACCCCAGGAAGCGCAGGTAGCGGGATACCACGTCGAAGGCAACAAAGGTACGGCCATGGCCGATATGACAGAGATCGTAAACCGTAATACCACACACGTACATGCCGACTTCCCCAGCATGGATAGGTTTAAATTCCTCTTTTTGGCGCGTCATTGTATTAAAGATTTTTAACATCGAAGATTCCATGTAAACACGTGTGTGGACGAAAACCGGGTATTCTACCCGTAATTCAAACCCGAAGCAGCACACAATGCAAGGTGATCGCATCCTGTGGTTATGCTATAACAAGCCCCTATAGATGACCCGAACGCGGGTCGACGTACCACAATAACGGAACAGGATGCAAAAATGGTTACTTTCCACACTAATCATGGCGATATCGTAATCAAGACCTTTGATGACAAAGCGCCTGAAACAGTTAAAAACTTCCTGGACTACTGCCGCGAAGGTTTCTACAACAACACCATCTTCCACCGCGTGATCAACGGCTTTATGATCCAGGGCGGCGGTTTCGAACCTGGCATGAACCAGAAAGAGACCAAAGAAGCGATCAAAAACGAAGCGAATAACGGTCTGAAAAACACCCGCGGTACGCTGGCAATGGCCCGTACTCAGGCGCCTCACTCCGCAACCGCGCAGTTCTTCATCAACGTGGCTGACAACGACTTCCTGAACTTCTCCGGCGAAAGCCTGCAGGGTTGGGGCTACTGCGTATTCGCAGAAGTGGTTGAAGGTATGGACGTGGTTGACAAGATCAAAGCCGTCTCTACTGGCCGCAGCGGTATGCACCAGGACGTTCCTAAAGAAGACGTTGTGATTACAAGCGTGACCGTCAGCGAGTAATTCGTGGCGACACTCTTTATTGCGGATCTGCATCTGCAAACGGAAGAACCGGCGATTACCGCCGGTTTTCTGCGTTTTTTACGCGGTGAAGCGAAAAGCGCCGATGCGCTGTACATTCTGGGCGACCTGTTTGAAGCCTGGATTGGCGACGACGATCCTAATCCGCTGCACCGTGAAATGGCCGCCGCCATTAAGGCGCTGGTTGATTCCGGCGTCCCCTGCTACTTCATCCACGGCAACCGTGATTTCCTGATAGGCCAGCGCTACGCCCGCGAAAGCGGCATGACGCTGCTGCCGGAGGAACAGGTGCTCAACCTCTATGGCCGTAAGATACTGATCGTGCACGGCGATACGCTCTGCACCGACGATACCGGCTACCTGGCGTTTCGCGCCAAGGTCCATACACCGTGGATCCAGAGGCTGTTCCTGGCACTGCCGCTGTTTATCCGCAGCCGTATCGCCGCAAAAATGCGCGCGGGCAGCAAAGCCGCCAACAGCAGTAAATCCATGACCATCATGGACGTGAACCCGCAGGCGGTTGTCGACGTGATGGAAAAACATCGCGTCCAGTGGCTTATCCACGGGCATACCCATCGTCCTGACGTGCATTCCCTTATCGCCAACGGCGAACCCGCCCACCGCGTAGTGCTGGGCGCGTGGCACACTGAGGGGTCAATGGTCAAAGTCACGCCGCAGGGCGTTGAGCTGATCGCCTTTCCTTTCTAAATACCCCACCGCACTAAATGATCAAGCATATTCATTTTTTTTGAATGATATCGGCAAATTGTTTCGATTTTAATCACTCCGTGGTCGGTCTATTATTTATCACATCAGGGCAACACGCCCTATCCCAAACAAAACACTTAAGGAATACGACCATGAAATCTATCAAAACTTTCGTTGCAGTTGCGGCTCTCTCCCTGGTTTCTTTCGGTACTTTCGCACAGAGCATTAGCGCGACCGGTTCAACTCTCGACCGTGCAGAAGCGAAAATTGCTGCCCAGGCCGCTGAACAGGGTGCCTCTTACAAAATCACCAGCGCACAGTTCAACAACCGCGTACACATGACTGCAGAACTGACTAAATAAGAACACAGATTGCCGTGCCGCCAGTTGAGACTTGCGACAGCGACAAGACGATGAGGAAGGAACAGAGAATGAAAAAAATCAGCATCGTGAGCGCCCTGCTGTTAGCAGCTTTCGTGTCCACTGGCGCAATGGCGGCGGAGAATCGCTTCTCCATGCCCGAAGCAGGCTCAAATATGGACACCGGCATGGTGAATCATATTGACGTCAGCCACGCGTTCGACAAAGAAAACCTGACCGCAGGGGATCTTCAGTAAACGCCTAAAACAGACCGCCAAATGCGGTCTGTTTTGTTATGCATTCCCGCCCACAACGGCTCACCTTTTAACCGCGCAACCGTTTTCCTTGCCCGTATTACATGCTATTCTCTGTGCCCTCGAAAGCAGTGTGTTTCGCACCACAGGAGTTTTAAGACGCATGTCTTCCCGCAATAATCCGGCGCGTGTCGCCATCGTGATGGGGTCCAAAAGCGACTGGGCTACCATGCAGTTCACCGCCGAAATCTTTGAAATCCTGAATGTTCCGCACCACGTCGAAGTGGTCTCCGCGCACCGTACCCCCGACAAACTGTTTAGCTTCGCCGAACGCGCCGAAGAGAACGGTTACGAGGTGATTATTGCCGGTGCGGGCGGCGCAGCACACCTGCCGGGCATGATTGCCGCTAAAACCCTGGTGCCGGTTCTGGGCGTCCCGGTGCAAAGCGCCGCGCTAAGCGGCGTGGATAGCCTCTACTCTATCGTCCAGATGCCGCGCGGCATTCCTGTCGGCACGCTGGCAATTGGCAAAGCGGGTGCCGCAAACGCCGCCCTGCTGGCGGCGCAAATTCTGGCGACGCACGATAAAGCGTTGCGTCAGCGTCTGGCGGACTGGCGTAAAGCCCAGACCGACGAGGTGCTTGATAACCCTGACCCGCGGGGTGATGCATGAAGCAGGTATGCGTCCTCGGCAACGGCCAGCTAGGCCGGATGCTGCGTCAGGCCGGCGAGCCGCTGGGCATTGCCGTCTGGCCCGTCGGGCTGGACGCCGAGCCGGAAGCCGTGCCGTTCCACCAGAGCGTGATCACCGCCGAGATTGAACGCTGGCCGGAAACCGCGCTGACCCGCGAGCTGGCGCGCCATAACGCCTTCGTGAACCGCGACGTGTTCCCAATCATCGCCGACCGCCTGACGCAGAAACAGCTGTTCGACAAGCTCGGCCTGGCGACCGCGCCGTGGCAGCTCCTGTCCGACAAAAGCGAGTGGAATGACGTCTTCGCCATGCTGGGCGAGCTGGCGATCGTGAAGCGTCGCGTGGGCGGCTATGACGGCCGCGGGCAGTGGCGCCTGCGCGCCGATGAAACTGCAGAGCTGCCGGACGACTGCTACGGCGAGTGCATCGTTGAGCAGGGCATAAACTTCAGCGGCGAAGTGTCGCTGGTTGGCGCGCGCGGGCACGACGGGCACACCGTGTTTTATCCGCTGACGCACAACCTGCATCAGGACGGCATTCTGCGCACCAGCGTCGCCTTCCCCCACGCAAATGCTGACCAGCAGGCGCAGGCGGAAGAGATGCTCTCAGCCATCATGCACGAGCTGGGCTATGTCGGCGTGATGGCGATGGAGTGCTTCACCACCCCGTCCGGCCTGCTGATTAACGAGCTGGCGCCGCGCGTGCACAACAGCGGCCACTGGACGCAAAACGGCGCGTCCATCAGCCAGTTTGAGCTGCACCTGCGCGCGATCGTCGATCTCCCTCTGCCGCAGCCGGTCGTCAACAGCCCGTCGGTGATGATCAACCTGATCGGCACCGATCTGAACTATGACTGGCTGAAGCTGCCGCTGGTGCATCTGCACTGGTATGACAAAGAGGTGCGCGCGGGGCGTAAAGTGGGTCACCTGAACCTGAACGACGCCGATACGGACCGCCTGAGCGCCACGCTGGAAGCGATCGTCCCGCTGCTGCCGCCGGAGTATGCGAGCGGCATCGTCTGGGCACAATCAAAGCTAAAATAGCTCTCCCTCCGCCGGGGAGTTGATATTCCCCCTCCCCGGCGTAAAATCCCCGCCCATTGCTGCTCAGTTTTCTTCTGGAAAAACCATGAACGATGGAACGGACTATCGCGCGATCCTCGCGTCGGATACCCCTTTGATCGACGTTCGCGCGCCGATCGAATTCGCCCAGGGCGCGATGCCTGCGGCTATCAACCTGCCCTTAATGAACGACGACGAACGCGCCGCCGTCGGCACCTGCTATAAGCGTCAGGGACCGGACGCCGCGCTGGCGCTCGGCCATAGCCTGGTGAACGGCGACACGCGCAGCGCGCGCATCAGCGCCTGGCGGGAAGCCAGCCTTGCTCATCCTGAGGGCTATCTCTGCTGCGCGCGCGGCGGCCAGCGTTCGCACATCTCACAGGCGTGGCTGAAAGAGGCGGGCGTCGAGTACCCGCTGATCCGCGGCGGCTATAAGGCCCTGCGTCAGACGGCCATTCAGGTGACGGTCGAGCAGTCACAAAAGCCGATGGTGCTTATCGGCGGCTGCACCGGAAACGGTAAAACGCTGCTGGTGAAGCAGCACGCTCAGGGCATCGATCTGGAAGGGCTGGCGCACCATCGCGGCTCATCGTTTGGCCGCACGCTGACGCCGCAGCTTTCCCAGGCGAGCTTTGAAAATCATCTTGCCGTCGAGCTGCTGAAAAAAGACGCCGCGCGCTGGGTGCTGGAAGACGAGGGCCGGATGATTGGATCTAATCACCTGCCGGAGTGCCTGCGCGACCGCATGGTTGACGCCCCTATCGTGGTCGTCGACGATCCGTTTGACGTCCGTCTTGAGCGCCTGCGCGAAGAGTATTTCGACCATATGTGGGCCGATTTTTCTGCCGCCTACGGTGAAGACGCGGGCTGGAAAGAGTACAGCGAGTACCTGCATCACGGCCTGTTCGCCATCCGCCGCCGTCTGGGGCTGCAGCGCTTTGCGGAATTCACCGCGCTGTTAGACTCCGCGCTGCTGGAACAGCAACGATCCGGCAGCACCGACGCACACTTCAGCTGGCTTGCGCCGCTGCTGAAGGACTATTACGACCCGATGTACGGCTATCAGCTGGAGAAAAAAGCGGAGAAGATTGTGTATCGCGGGACGTTCGAAGAAATTGCCGAGTGGCTTAATCGCTGAAAAAAGCCGGGTGGCGGCTACGCCTTACCCGGCCTACATGTTCTACCCGTCTGTTCCCTCTCCCTTTCAGGGAGAGGGTTAGGGTGAGGGTTAGAAATCGTAGCGCAGACGCACCAGGTTCATGTCGCCCAGATCGTCGGTGCTGGAGGTGAACACGTGTTCGTAATCCACGCGGAAACCGTAATCCAGCTGGAAGCTGATACCCACGCCGTTGTCGATGCGCTGGTAGTTACGACCGTTCACGTACTCGATGCGATCGCCCATGAAGTAAGGCTGGATAGACTTAACCGCATACTGACCAATTGGGAATTTATACCCTGCGAAGTACTCGATACCCCATGCATCACCGGCAAAGTAGTTGTTGGTCGATACTTTTTTGGTGGTCATGAAGTTCTGGTACCAGCCGCCGCCGGCAGAGAAGGTCCAGTTGTCCGGCGTCCAGCTCAGTGCGGTACCCAGGATGTTCTGGTCGTAGGTTTTGCTGTCGCCGTTTTCCGGGTTACGCATGTCTGCACGGGTATAGTTCCACGCAGCGCCCCAGGTCAGATCGGTGGTCAGGTGGTAATCCAGACCCAGCGAGCCGCCGCCTTTACGCTTGTAGCGCAGGCCGTTGCCCGGCAGGTATTCACTGTCTTCAAACAGGTAAGATGCGTAGATGTCTGCATCGCCCACGGTTTTCTTATATTTCAGCATCTGGCGTGAACGATAAGAACCGTCGTAGTCACCGTTAATCCCGTTACCCGGCGCCTGACCAATCATGTCATAGTCCCAGATATCGGTTTTCACGCCAACCACATCATAGTAAACGCTGTTTTGTTGACCGAAGGTCAGCGTACCCCAGGTATCGCTCTTCAGGCCGGTGTACAGCATACGGCGAGAGGTGTTGTTCGCACCTTCTGCGTAGTGGTTGTCCCAGTCGAACAGCGCAGGAATATTCACGCCCAGCTCGTAGTAGCTGATCCAGCTGATGTCATCAAACAGGTAGTAATCTGCTGCAAAACGGAAGCGGGTGCCGCCGTCGAAGCCGTTACGCTTGTAGGAGCCTTTGTCGCCGTCGCCGGTCATCATGTTGAACTGAGGACGGATGCTGCCGCCAACGGTGAAGTTCAGGCGGCTCAGCGGATCGCCCGCCTGAGGATCTTGTTTCAGAACGGTGATTTCCGCTTGCGTTGCGAAGGACGTTAATGCCACTGCCGCGCCGATCGTTGCCGCCAGCGCTGATTTTTTTATAGTCATTATTTTTCCTTGATAGACACGCTGCTAAATATTTAGCAGGTGAATATTAACTGGAAATAATCTGGCTGTGTGGGCGGGTTTTTAATGATTTGTGCTACTAACGCTTGTGGTATTACCGTTTTGTGCTACTAAGTGATTACGCACCAGCATATAAACCGGTGCGTAATCATCACGGACGTAAATTAACTTACAAACTGTCGGAACAGCGCTTTACCTTTTAAAAGCCGCGTTCCGAGCCAGCCGCCGCACAGCGACAACAGCACCGCGCCGCACGCCGGCAGCGTGATCCACAGCCGCCAGTCCGGCTCCCACGGGAAGTCAAAGACTTTGGTCTGCAGCACCGCCAGCGCCGTCTCCGCACCAATGGCCGCCACCAGGCCGGCCACCAGCCCTAGCAGGGCAAATTCGCTCCAGAGCGTGGCGCGCAGCAGGCGCTTTCCTGCCCCCAGCGTGCGGTAAACCACCAGCTCCTGATGGCGCTGACGCATGCCAACCTGCACCTGCGCCAGCAGCAGCAGTACGCCGCAGATCGTCACCAGCACCACCATCACCTCCAGGGCACGGCTTACCTGATCGAGCACCTGACCCACCTGCTTCAGGATCGCGCCGATGTCCAGCAGGCTCACCGTCGGGAATTCTCGGTTAAGCTGGGTCAGCATGCCGTTGCCGTTCTCCCAGCGGAAGCTGGTCAGCCAGCTCTGCGGTTGCCCGTCCAGCGCCCCTGCCGGGAAGATGAAGAAGAAGTTTGGCCGCAGGCTTTCCCAGTCCACCTTGCGCAGGCTGGTCACCTTCGCGCTGAAATCCTGCGTGTCGCCGGTAAAGGTCACGCTGTCCCCGAGCCTCACGTTCAGGCGCTTCGCCAGCCCCTCCTCCATCGACACTTCACCCGCTTTGGGTGGCCAGGTTCCGGCGGTGATCGGGTTGTGGTCAGGGCGCTTATCCTGCCAGGTCAGGTTCAGCTCGCGGTTAAGCGATTCGTCTTTATTTCCGTCCGTCGACTGCCCGTTAATCTGCGTCAGGCGCGCGCGAACGATGGGATAGAACGACTCCGGAATAACGTGGTGCTCCGACAGGAAGCCCTTCAGCGGCGTGACCTGTTCCGGGGCAATGTTGATCAGGAAGTAGTTCGGGCTTTCCGGCGGAAGCTGCTGCTGCCAGCGATCGAGCAGATCGCCGCGCAGCACCAGCAGCAGGGCCAGCAGCATAAACGACAGCGAAAACGCCGAAAGCTGGCTGAGCGTGGACCACGGCTGGTGCAGCAGGCGGTTCACCGCCAGCCTCACCGGCAGCGATTTGACCGTCAGCTTTCTCACCACGTTGAGCAGCAGCCAGCCCACCACGCCGCACAGCAGCGCCAGCACCACGGCCCCCGCCAGCACGGCCCACAGCAGCGTGCTGCCGCCCATCAGCCAGGCCAGCAGCCCGACCGCCACGGCGATAATCACCGGCAGATAAAACTTCAGCGGCCAGACGCTGGCAACCACGTCACGGCGCAGCACGCGCAGCGGCTGCGTTGCCAGCAGCAGCCGGTACGGGCGTAGCCCTACCAGCAGCGAAATCACCGTCATCGCGCCGATTGCCCATAGCCACGGCCAGAGGCTGGCGGGAGGAAGCGCTGCGGGCAGAACCGGCTTTAGCAGCACCATCAGCAGCTTCTCAAACAGCAGCCCGATAGCCCCGCCGGTAACGGCAGACAGCGCCAGCACCATCAGCCACTGGCCGACGATCAGCCTGCGCAGCTGCGCCCGGCCCGCGCCGAGGGTTTTGAGGATTGCCACCAGGTCGTAGCGGCTGCGGCAGTAGTGCCCCATCGCCACGGCAACCGCCGCGACCGCCAGCAGCAAGGTTAACAGCGCCGACAGCAGCAGGAACTGCTGGGAACGCTCAAGGGATTTGCCGAGCGCCCCTTCGTCCTGCTCCAGCCCGTACCAGCGGTGTTCCGGCTTGAGCTGCGGCAGGAGCCATTTTTCATACGCATCAAGCTGCGCGGGCGTACCGCCAAACTTATAGCGCCAGGTGACGCGGCTCCCCGGCTGCACGGCGTTGGTTTTTGCCACGTCAGCGGTATTCATCAGCAGGCGTGGCGCAAGCTGGAACGGGTTGAAGCCCGAGTCGGGTTCCTGAACCACCTCCCCGGCAATTATCAGCGTGGCGTCACCCACGTCGATGCTGTCGCCGGTTTTCAGGTTCAGCAACGCCATCAGGCGCGGCGCCAGCAGCACCGTGCCGGATGTCGGCTTCAGGCCCGCCGGGCTGGTCTGAAGCTCCCCGTACATCGGGTAGACATCATCGACGGCTTTCACGCTCGCCAGCTGCGGCGTGTCGCCCGCAAAGGTCATGGTCTGGAACGTAATCTGCTCGCCGACCTTCAGCCCCATCCGGCGGGCCTCATCTATCCAGCCGGGCGGAACGGCGCGCGAGCTTTGCAGCGTCCTGTCCCCCGCCATAAATTCACGGCTCTGCTGGCTGAGGCCTTTCTCCATGCGGTCGCTGACGCTGCCGAGCGCCAGCACGCAGGCCACCGCCAGGCTTAGCGCCAGCCATACAATCAGCAGCGAGGGCGAGCGCCATTCGCGCCAGAACCAGCGTGCGATCATGCTTCCTCCTGCAATTCACCGTTCACCAGGCGCAGGCGTCGGTCACAGCGGGCGGCGAGCTGCGGATCGTGGGTGACCAGAACCAGCGTCGTGCCGTGCTCGCGGTTGAGGGAAAACAGCAGATCGGCAATTTTATCCCCGGTCTTACGATCGAGATTGCCGGTGGGCTCATCGGCGAATAACACTTCAGGCCGGCCGTTGAACGCGCGCGCCAGCGCCACGCGCTGCTGCTCGCCGCCGGAAAGCTGGGCCGGAAGATGGTTGAGGCGTTTGCCCAGCCCCAGCTGTTCCAGCAGCGCTTTCGCGTGATCGCGGCTTTCACGGGTGTTTTCCCCGCGCAGAAGCCCCGGCAGCTCGACGTTTTCCAGCGCGTTCAGGGTGGGGATGAGCATAAAGGACTGAAAGACAAAACCGATATGCCGGGCGCGCAGCGCGGCGCGCGCCTCTTCATCAAGCTGGTGCAGCGGTTGGCCGACAAGGTTGACTTCGCCACTGCTGCCGTCGTCCAGGCCGGCCAGAATCGCCAGCAGCGTGGACTTACCGGAACCGGATTCGCCAATCAGCGCGATGGTTTCGGCGCGTTTGACAACGAGTTCAACTCCGGTAAGGATGGAAAGCTCGTGTTCCCCCTGACCGACGGACTTCTTAAGACGATGAACTTCAACACTGTTTTCCGCTGGCATTTGCCCTTCCTGTTTATGATTCTGTTGACCTTCCGCGCGGCGGCAGCGGACACGTTACTGGTTCTGGGCGACAGCCTGAGCGCGGGCTATCGCATGGCGGCCAATGCGGCCTGGCCGGCCCTGCTAAATGACAAATGGCAGACGCAAACCGCTGTCGTCAACGGCAGCATCAGCGGCGATACGTCGCAGCAAGGCTTATCGCGCCTTCCCGCCTTACTCAAGCAGCATCAGCCGCGCTGGGTGCTGGTGGAGCTGGGCGGTAATGATGGCCTGCGCGGCTTCCAGCCTCAGCAAACGGAGCAGACGCTGCGCACCATTTTGCAGGACATTAAGGCGGCCAATGCCCAGCCGCTGCTGATGCAAATTCGCCTGCCCGCCAACTACGGTCGTCGGTATAATGAGGCCTTTAGCGCGATTTACCCTAAGCTTGCCAAAGAGTTTGATATTCCGCTGCTGCCATTTTTCATGGAAGAGGTCTATCTCAAACCCCAATGGATGCAAGACGATGGTATTCACCCCAATCGCGATGCACAGCCGTTTATTGCCGACTGGATGGCAACACGGTTAGCCCCTTTAGTTAAACATGACTCCTGATTACGTGGAGATCCTGACAGGTAAAGTTATGCAAAAATCGGTCTTAATAACAGGATGTTCCAGCGGAATTGGCCTTGAGAGCGCGCTTGAATTAAAACGTCAGGGATTTTGGGTACTGGCGGCCTGCCGCAAACCCGAAGACGTCGACCGCATGAACGGGATGGGCCTTAAGGGCATCCTGCTCGATCTGGATTCGCCCGAAAGCGTTGAACGCGCCGCCGACGAGGTGATTACCCTGACCGGCAACCGCCTGTACGGCCTGTTTAATAATGCCGGCTACGGCGTTTATGGCCCGCTGGAGACAATTTCACGCGAGCAGCTGGAGCAGCAGTTCTCCGCTAACTTCTTCGGCGTGCATCAGCTGACCATGCGCCTGCTCCCGGCGATGGTGCCGCACGGTGAAGGACGCATTGTGATGACCTCCTCGGTGATGGGGCTGATTTCTACCCCAGGTCGCGGCGCCTATGCCGCCAGCAAATATGCGCTGGAAGCCTGGTCAGACGCCCTGCGCATGGAGTTACGCCATAGCGGCATCAGGGTGAGCCTGATTGAACCCGGCCCCATCCGCACCCGCTTTACCGATAACGTGAACCAGACGCAGTCTGACAAACCGGTCGAGAACCCCGGCATTGCCGCACGTTTTACCCTCGGACCTGACGCGGTTGTCGCCAAAGTGCGCCATGCTTTTGAGAGCGATAAACCCAAAATGCGCTATCCGGTCACGCTGGTTACCCATGCCGTCGGCTGGCTAAAACGCCTGCTGCCGGGCCGGGTGATGGACAAAATTTTACACGGCTGAGTTGAAGCGCCGTCGCTCACCCCCATGTAAAGATCAAACTGATAAAAGAGAATTCCGCATGTCCGTACAGAATATCGTCAATATCACTGAAGCTAACCTGCAGCAGACGCTCGAACAGTCAATGACTAAGCCGGTGCTGTTCTACTTCTGGTCTGAGCGCAGCCAGCACTGCCTGCAGCTGACGCCGGTACTGGAAAGCCTGGCCGCGCAGTATAACGGTCAGTTCATACTGGCGAAGCTGGACTGTGACGCCGAGCCCATGGTGGCCTCTCAGTTTGGCCTGCGCGCTATCCCAACGGTGTACCTGTTCCAGAACGGTCAGCCTGTGGATGGCTTCCAGGGGCCGCAGCCGGAAGAGGCGATCCGCGCCCTGCTGGATAAAGTGCTGCCGCGTGAAGAGGAGCTGAAAGCGCAGGAAGCCATGGCGCTGATGCAGGAAGGCAAATATGACGAGGCGCTGCCGCTGCTGAAAGACGCGTGGCAGCTGTCGAATCAGGATAGCCAGATTGGCCTGCTGCTGGCGGAAACGCAGATCGCCCTGCACCGTTCAGAAGATGCAGAAGCCGTGCTGAAAACCATTCCGATGCAGGATCAGGACACCCGCTATCAGGGCCTGGTGGCGCAGATTGAACTGCTGAAACAGGCGGCGGACACTCCGGAGATCCAGCAGCTTCAGCAGCAGGTTGCCGACAACCCGACGGATGCCGCACTGGCAAGCCAGCTGGCGCTGCAGCTGCATCAGGTGGGGCGTAACGAAGAAGCGCTGGCGCTGCTGTTCAGCCATCTGCAAAAAGACCTCGCCGCCGCAGACGGCCAGGCGCGCAAGATGTTCCAGGAGATCCTGGCCGCGCTGGGCACCGGTGACGCGCTGGCCTCGAAGTATCGCCGTCAGCTTTACGCGTTGTTATATTGATGCACTTTGCCCGGTGGCGGCTTCGCCTTACCGGGCCTACAAAAGCACGAATCGTAGGCCGGGCAAACGCAGTGCCGCCCGGCACAATCACCGCACGTTTTTCAACTGCGTCACCACCAGCTGGTGACGCGAGTTGTAAAACTTCCGGTAGGTTAAATAGCAGGCAATAATTGTCGACAGGCTGGCCGTAGAGAGCAGCATAAAGGTCACCATGATCTGATACTTAATCGCTTTCACCGGATCGATACCGGCAAAAATCAGCCCCGACATCATCCCCGGCAAGCTCACCAGCCCTACCGTTTTCGCCGAATCCACCGTTGGGATCAGCGACGAACGGATGCTTTCGCGGATCAGCCGCGCAGAGGCCACCTTCGGCGTTGCCCCAAGGCTCAGCTTCTCCTGCAGCTGCTGCTGTTCGCTGCTAAATCGCTGCCCCAGATTGTTGTAGCACAGCCCCACGGCCACCATCGCGTTGCCGGCGATCATCCCGGAGATCGGAATCACCTGCATCGGGGTAAATTCAATAGAGCCCGAGAGAACCAGCACAGCCAGCGTAAGCGCCGTTCCGGTGGTGATGGCAATAAACGATGAAACGAATGCTTTATCGATGTATTTACTGCGCTTCTGCGCGTTCCAGGCCGCATTGAAGCAGATAAAGAGCACCATCAGCAGCGTTAGCACCGCATGGTTGACGTTGAAAATATACTTGAGCACATAGCCAACGATGATGAGCTGGATTACCGCGCGGCAGATGCTCCACAGGATATCTTTCTCCAGCCCCAGCTTTTCCCGGTAGCTCACCACGATTGCGACCAATACCAGCACCATCGACAGCGCCAGCGATTCGTTAGTTATATTATGTTCACCCACGGTGTGCCTCCTGCATTTTCCCACCCTGCGGCGCCAGCCTGATGACATCATCCGCATGGGTAATTTCATTTGCGTCGTGCGTCACCCACAGCACAGCGATGTTCTGCTCCCGCGCGTAGCGATGAATGATGTCGTTAACGTTGCGTTTATTGTCGTCGTCCAGCGCGCTGGTGATCTCGTCGAGGAGCAGCACCTTCGGCAGAAACTGCAGGTTGCGGATCAGCGACACGCGCTGTTTTTCTCCGCCCGACAGCTCGTGAATGGATTTGGTGAGCGTTTCCTGGGGCAGGCCAAAGCGGGCGAGATCGGCAATGAACGCTTCCGGCTCCGGCGTTTTTTCGCGGATCTGCCACGGGAAAATCAGGTTGTCGTAAACCGTCTCGCCAAACAGGGAAGGCGTTTGCACACAGTAGGAGACCTGCTGGCGATAGCGTTCCGGCGAAAGCGTCGCGATATCTTTTCCTTCAAACATAATGGTGCCTTCCGTCGGGCTGAGCAGCGAGGCCACAATCTTCAGTAACGTGCTTTTACCGCAGCCCGAGGGGCCCGTGATGAGTTTGAATTCACCCGGTGAGAGGCTTATATCCACGTGCTGAAGGATGATATTACCACCGACATGAAAGCCAACGTCCTTAGCCTGCAAGAGCTTCGTTTTATTGTTCATCTCTGTTCCCTTTTAACGCATCACTTATTGAACACATTTTACAGTTTATCTTTACAGTTTACAGTGTGACCACGCTGGCAGTTCCGCACCCAGGGTTTAGAACCTTCGTTAAAGTGGTGTTAAACTCTGCGCGCAGCACAATAAGGAAGTACCAGAATGTCTAATAATCACACTTTTTATGAGTTTTCCGCGCTTGAACCCGGGGTAAAAACAATAGACCAGCTTCTTGCGGCTATTGCTTCTGAATCTGTTACGGCATTTGTCTTTGGCGGAGAGCTGGTCAGGTTCGTCAACGGTCTGCTGAAGATGAAACCCGTTATCCAGCTTAAAAATTGCCGTTTTGCCTTTGATAATGGCGCTCGCTTTGTTGAAGTTGATAGCAAAGGGAATGTTAAAGAGTTTGAACCAGGGCAAGTTCCGGCCTGGTTTCAGGATCCGGGTGAGTTTGCCCGAGGCCAATGGTTAGTTAACCATGACTTTGCCGATCTGGTCACGCCAGAGTTCATTCATGCTTTTATCGAACGTTTCCCTGACGTAAAGAAAAGACGCGAGCATGCAAATCTCCTCTTTGACCTGCAGCTCGGCAAGATGTCAGCGGCAGCAGCGCAGCCGGTGCACAAAAGAAGCGGAAATATTCAGGGGAAAACAACCAAACCCCGCGTTACGGACCTTCAGTCTTTCGAACTCTTCGGTCAATTCTATAGCCGACTGAAAGAGGCCGTAAACGCCGATCGTTTCCCGACCCTGCAGGTCCTGACCGGCTACGAATCAATGAATGAAGCCCCTACATCGCTCAAAGGAGCGGTCCGTACCTGGTTTAAGGGCATTACAGGCCAGCTTCCCCCCAACAATAAGCGCGTGGGCGCGGGCAATTCGGCGCTCTTTTGTGCGCCAATCCGGGAACAGCTGCAGCACGTAGATGAAATCGGGCTTGAGGCATACTACCAAAGTCTCTCTAAAGCGATTGCGGACGCCGGTGAAGATACGCTTATTGCAGACTTTACCTTCCATTATAAATAACCTTTTTTCCTGCCCCGCTTTCTGCGGGGCTGCTTATTTCCCGAGAGTCTGTTTCCCACCTCTTTACAGGGGCGAATTTCCCCCCAATAGCCGATATACTTACGGCTAACAAACACGCGGATTTTCTTATCACAGCATGCAAAACAGGAGGTTTTTATGCTCATCGTTATTCCTGTCCTTATTTTCGTCGCGCTGGTCATCGTGGGCGCGGGTGTCAAAATTGTCCCGCAGGGCTATCAGTGGACCGTAGAGCGTTTCGGTCGATACACCAACACGCTGCAGCCGGGATTAAGCCTGATCGTGCCGTTCATGGACAGAATTGGTCGCAAGATCAACATGATGGAACAGGTACTGGATATCCCTTCTCAGGAAATTATCTCCAAGGACAACGCCAACGTTACCATCGACGCGGTCTGCTTTATTCAGGTCATCGATGCGCCAAAAGCGGCCTATGAGGTGAGCAACCTCGAGCTGGCCATCGTCAACCTCACCATGACCAATATTCGAACGGTGCTCGGCTCGATGGAGCTGGACGAGATGCTTTCCCAGCGCGACAGCATTAACACCCGCCTGCTGCACATTGTCGATGAAGCGACGAATCCGTGGGGGATCAAGGTCACCCGCATTGAGATCCGCGACGTGCGTCCGCCGGCGGAGCTGATCGCCTCCATGAACGCCCAGATGAAGGCCGAGCGAACCAAGCGTGCCTATATTCTGGAAGCCGAAGGGGTGCGTCAGGCCGAGATCCTCAAGGCAGAAGGTGAAAAGCAGTCGCAGATCCTGAAGGCAGAGGGCGATCGTCAGTCCGCATTCTTACAGGCCGAAGCGCGTGAACGTTCAGCCGAGGCGGAAGCCCGCGCCACCCAGATGGTCTCCGAGGCGATTGCCGCCGGTGATATCCAGGCCGTGAACTACTTTGTCGCGCAAAAATATACCGACGCGCTGAAAGAGATCGGCTCTGCGAACAACAGCAAAGTGGTGATGATGCCGCTGGAGGCCAGCAGCCTGATGGGCTCCATCGCGGGCATTGCGGAATTAATCAAAGACAGCGGGAACGAGCGCAAAAAATGATTGAGCTGATCGTTGCACATCCTCATGCCTTCTGGCTAAGCCTCGGCGGCTTATTGCTGGCGGCGGAGATGCTGGGCGGCAACGGCTACCTGCTGTGGAGCGGTATCGCCGCAGTGATTACCGGGCTTCTGGTCTGGATCCTGCCGCTGGAGTGGGCGTGGCAGGGCGCGCTGTTTGCCGTCCTGACGCTGGTGGCGGCGTGGCTCTGGTGGCGCTGGCTGAACAAACGGGTTAAGGAACAGACGCCCGCAGACGCACACCTTAACCAGCGCGGACAGCAGATCGTCGGCAAGCGCTTTACGCTGGATACTACGCTGGTCAACGGGCGCGGGCACATGCGCGTGGGCGACAGCTCGTGGCCCGTCGTGGCTGACGACAACCTCAGCGCCGGAACGCAGGTTGAAGTCATTGCGGTGGAAGGCATTACCCTGCGGGTTAAGGCCTGTTAAGCATGCGCCTTACGGTGACAGCAGCCAGAAAGGTTGTCGATAATCGGGCAATCGGCGCTGTCATCTCCCGGACATGATGCCGCCAGCCCCAGGAGCTGCTCGCGCATCGCCTGTAGTTCGACAATGTGGCGTTCGATCTCCGCCACTTTTTCCAGCGTGCGCTTTTTCACGTCGGCGCTGTGGCGCTTCGGATCGTTGAACAGGTTAACCAGCTCGCCGCACTCTTCCAGATTAAACCCCACCTGCCTTGCCTGGCGCAGAAGCGTCAGTTCATCAAGATGCAGCTGCGTGTAGCTGCGGTAGCCGTTTTCGCTGCGCAGCGGCGGCGTGACCAGCCCTTTCTCTTCATAAAAGCGAATAGCTTTGCTGGTTAACCCGGTTTTTTTCGCAACATCACTGATATTCACATTTCCCCCTTGACCTTCCCCTTGATGGAAGGTTTAACCTTCATAACAGTTAGCGAAAAGCGTTACTCCGGTCAACTACTGACCAGTTCATTATACGGGAGTTTTGTTATGTCTCACACTATAGACCTGACGCTGGACGGCCTCTCCTGCGGCCACTGTGTCAAACGCGTTAAAGAAAGCCTGGAACAGCGCCCTGACGTTGAAAGCGCTGACGTGACTATCGATCGTGCCGCCGTGACCGGCAGCGCCAGCGCCGACGCGCTGATCGATACCATCAAGCAGGCCGGTTACGGGGCGGAGTTAAGCCACCCAAAGGCTAAACCGCTGGCAGAGTCATCATCCCCGTCGGAAGCGCTGACAGCGGCCACTCCTGAGCTTCCGGCAGCGGATGACATTGACGACAGCCAACAGCTGCTGATCAACGGCATGAGCTGCGCCAGCTGCGTCTCCCGGGTACAAAACGCCTTGCAGGCCGTACCGGGCGTCGCGCAGGCACGGGTCAATCTTGCGGAGCGCACCGCGCTGGTGATGGGCAGTGCCTCCGCCGCAGATTTAGTGCAGGCGGTTGAGAAAGCGGGCTACGGGGCGGAGGCCATCGAAGATGATGCCAAACGCCGCGAGCGCCAGCAGGAAACGGCTATCGCCACCATGAAGCGCTTCCGCTGGCAGGCGATCGTCGCCCTGCTGGTCGGTATCCCTGTGATGGTGTGGGGCATGATTGGCGACAACATGATGGTCACCGACGACAACCGCACGCTGTGGCTGGCAATTGGCGTCATTACGCTGGCGGTGATGGTCTTTGCCGGCGGGCATTTCTATACCAGCGCCTGGAAGAGCCTGAAAAACCGCACCGCGACGATGGACACCCTGGTGGCGCTCGGAACGGGCGCGGCGTGGCTCTATTCCATGAGCGTGAACGTCTGGCCCCAGTGGTTCCCGATGGAGGCGCGGCACCTCTACTATGAAGCGAGCGCGATGATTATCGGCCTGATTAACCTGGGCCATATGCTGGAAGCCCGCGCCCGTCAGCGCTCCTCGAAAGCGCTGGAAAGATTGCTCGATTTAACCCCGCCGACGGCCCGCGTGGTCACGGACGAGGGGGAGAAAAGCGTCCCGCTGGCGGACGTCCAGCCCGGCATGACGCTGCGCCTGACGACGGGCGACCGCGTTCCGGTTGACGGTAAGATAACCCAGGGCGAAGCCTGGCTGGATGAAGCGATGCTGACCGGCGAGCCTATCCCTCAGCAGAAATCAGACGGCGACGCCGTTCATGCCGGTACGGTGGTGCAGGACGGCAGCGTGCTGTTTACCGCCAGCGCCGTCGGCAGCCACACGACGCTGTCGCGTATCATCCGCATGGTGCGCCAGGCGCAGAGCAGCAAGCCGGAGATCGGCCAGCTCGCCGATAAAATCTCCGCTATTTTTGTTCCCGTCGTGGTCTGTATCGCCCTGCTGAGCGCGGCCATCTGGTATTTCTTCGGCCCGGCACCGCAGATTGTCTACACCCTGGTGATTGCCACCACGGTGCTGATTATCGCCTGTCCGTGTGCCCTTGGCCTGGCGACGCCGATGTCGATTATCTCCGGGGTAGGCCGCGCGGCCGAATTTGGCGTACTGGTGCGGGATGCCGACGCGCTGCAGCGGGCCAGCACCCTCGACACGCTGTTGTTTGATAAAACGGGTACGCTGACCGAAGGCAAACCGCAGGTCGTGGCGGTGCACGCTCTCGACTTCTCTGAGGCTGACGCGCTGCGCCTTGCCGCCGCGCTGGAGCAAGGGTCCAGCCACCCGCTGGCCCGCGCCATTCTTGACAAAGCCAGTGAAGTGACTCTGCCGCAGGTGAGCAACTTCCGCACCCTGCACGGGCTCGGCGTCAGCGGTGAAGCCGAGGGCCACACGCTGCTGCTGGGCAATCAGGCGCTGCTGAATGAAAACGGTGTTGATACCTCGGCGCTTGAACACGAGCTGAACGCTCAGGCCTCGCAGGGCGCTACGCCGGTTCTGCTCGCCGTTGACGGCAAAGCCGCCGCGCTGCTGGCCGTTCGCGACCCGCTTAGACAGGACAGCGTTGATGCGTTGAAACGCCTGCATCGCGCGGGCTATCGCCTGGTGATGCTGACCGGGGATAACCCCACTACCGCCAACGCCATTGCCAAAGAGGCGGGCATTGATGAAGTGATCGCTGGCGTGCTGCCGGATGGCAAAGCCGACGCTATCAAGAACCTGCAAAGCCAGGGTCGTCAGGTGGCGATGATCGGCGACGGGATCAACGACGCCCCGGCGCTGGCGCAGGCTGAGGTGGGTATTGCCATGGGCGGCGGGAGCGATGTGGCCATTGAAACGGCGGCCATTACCCTGATGCGCCACAGCCTGATGGGCGTTGCGGATGCGCTGGCCATTTCGAAAGCCACGTTGCGCAACATGAAGCAGAACCTGCTGGGGGCGTTCATCTACAACGCGTTTGGCATCCCCATTGCCGCCGGGATTTTGTGGCCGCTGACCGGCACGCTGCTGAACCCGGTAGTCGCGGGGGCCGCGATGGCGCTCTCCTCCATCACCGTGGTGAGCAACGCCAACCGTCTGCTGCGGTTTAAACCGAAAGCGTAGAATGCCAGAAGTAGGCCGGGTAAGCGCAGCGCCACCCGGCTTTTTTTGCCTGATGGCGCTGCGATTATCAGGCCTACGAAACCTGACGGCGTTCGCCTATTGCGCCCCCCTTCCCCACGCGCTAGCATGAACCTTTCCGGTCATGGAGCGCGTATGAGCCTGTTTAATCGTATAAAAGCGTCGTTTCGCGCCCTTTTCCCTCGCCGCTATACCTGGCCCGGTATGGATATTTCGCTACCCGGTGGACAGCATCTCCATCTGGTCGGCAGCATCCATATGGGCACGCAGGATATGTCTCCCCTGCCACCCGGCCTGGTAAAACGCCTGAAGAGCGCCGATGCGCTGGTCGTCGAAGCGGATATCTCAGGTCACGACTCGCCCTTTGCCGGGCTTGAAAGCGATCGTCCTCTGGCCGAGCGGCTGAATGAGCAGCAGTTCACCGAGCTGACGCGCCTCGCCGATGAGGTTGGCGTGTCCCTCTCCATGCTGGATACTCTGCCGCTCTGGCAGATTGCGATGGTGTTACAGGCCACGCAGGCGCAGCGTCTTGGCTTGCGCGGCGATTACGGCATCGATTACCAGCTGTTGAATGCGGCGAGGGCGCGCAGCATGCCCATCATCGAGCTGGAAGGCACCGATAGCCAGATAGCCCTGCTTCGCCAGCTTCCCGACGACGGCCTGATGCTGCTGGATGACACGCTGACCCACTGGCACACCAACGCGCGGCTGCTGCAAACCATGATCGGCTGGTGGCTGAATGCCCCGCCGACGGACGGTAAGCTGGCGCTACCGTCGACGTTCAGTGAATCGTTGTATGACGTGCTGATGAACGAGCGCAACAAAGCCTGGCGAGAGACGCTGCACGCTCTGCCTGCTGGATATTACGTTGTGGCCGTTGGCGCGTTACATTTGTACGGAGAAGGGAATTTGCCGTCGCTGCTGAAATAAAAAAATGGCCAATATTTCTATTGGCCCGTCAAAGAGGAATTTCATCGTTTTTATTATGCCGAAGGAGACCTTCGGTTGAGCCGATTGTCGCTCAAAGTGACCATCACTGCCAATACTATTGCGCAAGATGGTGCTATTTTTTAGACAAACGTCAGGCGTATGCTGTTGGCATGAATTGTCTGTCGCAAGAAGGGTAGCTATGACTCCCGCCGTTAAATTACTCGAAAAAAACAACATTTCCTTCCGGATCCACACTTACGATCACGATCCGAATGAAACCAACTTTGGTGACGAAGTGGTGCGCAAGCTGGGGCTAAACGCCGATCGGGTCTACAAAACGCTGCTGGTGGCGGTAAACGGGGATATGAAGCATCTCGCCGTCGCGGTCACGCCCGTTGCCGGGCAGTTGGATCTGAAAAAGGTCGCGAAAGCGCTGGGAGCAAAAAAGGTCGATATGGCCGATCCGATGGTTGCGCAACGCACCACCGGGTATCTGGTCGGCGGCATCAGCCCGCTCGGGCAGAAAAAACGCCTGCCGACGCTGATCGATGCGCCTTCACAGGAGTTTGAGACGATCTATATTTCGGGCGGCAAGCGCGGGCTGGATATTGAGCTGGCCGCAGACGATCTGGCGGAAATGCTGGACGCGAAATTTGCGGATATTGCGCGCCGGGAGTAAAAGAAAAGCCGGGTGGCGGCTACGCCTTACCCGGCCTACATTTTGCACCCGTAGGCCCGGTAAGCGCAGCGCCACCGGGCAAAACAACAACCCGCACTACTGCCAGCTCACCTCACCCTTCGGCTCATAGGCATTCACGTCAATCGGTGAATTCTGCTGGATATACTGTTTCAGCACTTCCGCGTCGATAAAGCCGGTATTCACATAGCCCGGTTTGTTATCGATATGCGGATAACCGTCGCCGCCGGTGGCGTTAAAGCTTAACGTTGCCAGACGGTACGTTTTAGCCGGGTCAACCGGTTCGCCCTTGATCTTCAGATCGTTAAGCTTGCCCTCTTTTGCGTTAAAGCTAACGTTGGCAAACTGCGGATAGGCACCCGAGTCCGGCTTCATCTGCGCGACGGCGGTGAGGTACTCAATAACCTCTTTACCGCTCATGTCCGCATACACCACCACGTTGCCGAACGGCTGCACCTTGAGCACGTCCTTGTAGGTGATGTTCCCGCCTTCGATGGAATCACGAATGCCGCCGCCGCTCATCACGCCAAAGTCCGCACCGGTGCGCGCCATTTGCGCCGCCAGCACCAGGTGGCCCATATTGGTCTGCACGAAGCGCACCTTGCTGCGATCCCCTTCCAGTCTACCGTTCAGCGTCCCGATCTTCACGTCCAGCTGGGCCTTGCCCTTGCTCTGGAACGGCGTCAGCAGGGAGAGCATCTGCTGATTCTCAGGGATCTCAGGCGTGTAAAGTACGCGCTCGCTTTTCCCGTCCGGGTAGGTCACTTTCTTCTTCAGGTTGACCGGAATAAGCTGATAGTGCACCAGCTTCATCTCGCCGTTGCGGAACTCGAAATCGGCACGGCCGACGTATTTCCCCCACTCGTGGGCCTGGACAATCCAGATACCGTTCTGACGATCCGGCGCGCACGGCGTGCCAGGCACGTAATCCACCTGCTTTTTATTCTCAGACGCCATGCACACCGGATCTTGTGAGTGACCGCCCACAATCATCGCCAGCGAGCCTGCCGGCAGGCTGCGCGCCATCTCCACGTCTCCCGGCGCGTTGGAGCCGTGCTCGCCGTTATCGTAGTGGCCCATATGGGTAGTGGCGATAATCACGTCCGGCTTTTCGTTCTGCTGCAATTCCTGGATCACCAGCTTCGCTTCGTCTGCCGGTTTGCGGAATTCGATATCGGTAAAGAATTCAGGGTTGCCAATTTTTGCCGTGTCGTCGGTGGTTAAACCAATGACCGCAATTTTGAGGTCCTGACGCTTAAACAGCGCCCATGGCTTAAACAGACGCTCCCCGGTGCTTTTTTGATAAATATTGGCGGAGAGGAACGGGAATTTGGACCACTTTTCCTGCTGGCGCAGCACGCTCAGCGGGTTGTCGAACTCATGGTTGCCAACGGCCATCGCGTCATAGCCAATTAAGTTCATACCGCGAAAGTCAGGCTCGGCATCCTGCAAATCGGATTCCGGCACGCCGGTATTAATATCGCCTCCGGACAGCATCAGCACGCTGCCGCCTTCTGCGGCGACCTCTTTGCGAATACCGTCCACCAGCGTTTTTTGCGCCGACAGCCCATATTCACCGTATTCACTGCGCCAGAAATGGCCGTGGTGATCGTTGGTATGCAGAATGGTGATTTTATAGGTTTTATCTTTTTCATACGCCTGCGCAGGTGAACTCATCATCCCCCAGGCCGCTATCAACGCCAGCGCGACGCCACGCTTCATTAACTTCATCATCTCTCTCCCTGACCAATAGACAAACGCAAAAATTACAGTGACTCACAAGAATAGACAAATATGTTTTCAGAATTGCGACTTTCTTCAAATGTCGCGGACGGGTATGTTAGTTGGATAATAATTACACCCTGCATTTCTAATAACAAAACGACGTGGTATTTATGGCAATCAGTGAATCAACCCAGCCCGTTTCGGGCGCTCCGGCGTCGCCGCCAAAATCGCGCACCTCATTTAAAGTATTAGGCGCAATCAGTCTGTCTCACCTGCTCAACGACATGATCCAGTCGCTGATCCTGGCAATTTACCCGCTGCTGCAGTCTGAGTTCTCGTTAACCTTCGTGCAGATCGGGATGATCACCCTGACCTTCCAGCTGGCCTCCTCGCTGCTGCAGCCGGTGGTGGGCTACTGGACGGACAAATACCCGATGCCGTGGTCGCTGCCGATTGGCATGTGCTTTACCCTAAGCGGGCTGGTGCTGCTGGCAATGGCGGGCAGCTTTGAAGCGGTGCTGGTCGCCGCCGCGCTGGTGGGAACGGGTTCGTCGGTGTTCCACCCGGAGTCGTCACGCGTGGCGCGCATGGCCTCCGGCGGACAGCACGGGCTGGCGCAGTCCCTGTTCCAGGTGGGCGGTAACTTCGGTAGCTCCCTCGGCCCGCTGCTGGCGGCGGTGATCATCGCCCCGTACGGTAAAGGCAACGTGGCGTGGTTTGTGCTGGCCGCCCTGCTGGCGATCGTGGTGCTGGCGCAGATCAGCCGCTGGTACGCTGCGCAGCACCGCGTGAATAAGGGCAAACCTGTAGCGAAGGTTATCAATCCCCTTCCCCGCAACAAGGTTATCCTGGCCGTAAGCGTGCTCCTGGTGCTGATATTCTCGAAATATTTCTATATGGTGAGCATCAGCAGCTATTACACCTTTTACCTGATGCAAAAATTCGGATTATCGGTACAAAACGCCCAGTTTCACCTGTTTGCCTTCCTCTTTGCGGTGGCGGCAGGCACGGTTATTGGCGGGCCAGTGGGCGATAAAATTGGGCGTAAATATGTCATTTGGGGCTCGATCCTCGGCGTAGCGCCGTTTACCCTCATTTTGCCGTACGCAACCCTTGAATGGACGGGGATTTTAACCGTTATCATTGGTTTCATCCTCGCGTCTGCCTTCTCGGCTATCCTGGTCTACGCGCAGGAGCTGCTGCCCGGGCGTATCGGTATGGTTTCCGGCCTCTTTTTCGGTTTTGCCTTCGGTATGGGTGGCCTTGGCGCCGCGGTGTTGGGGATGGTTGCGGACCACACCAGCATTTTCCTGGTCTATAAAATCTGTGCTTTCCTGCCACTTCTGGGGATGTTGACCATATTCCTGCCTGACAACCGTCACAAAGCATGATTTACAGGCCGCCAAAGTTAAACTTTGGCGGCCCCTCCCCCTCATACCATAAGGGTTTCGTCTTCTTACCCTTGCCGATTTTGTCATATCCTGCTTTTTTGCATCCATATTGCCGTTTTATTCAAACTTCAACAATTATTCATAAACATAAGCCTGAAAATTGTCATAAACTATTAATCGGCTTTTTGGTATTCACACCAAAAATGGAACACTCACCGCGAAAGGAGACGGAATGCACCACGCCACACCGCTTATCACCACCATTGTTGGTGGACTTGTGCTTGCTTTTATCCTTGGCATGATTGCCAACAAACTGCGTATTTCTCCTCTTGTCGGCTATTTGTTAGCGGGTGTTCTGGCGGGTCCTTTCACGCCGGGTTTCGTGGCGGATACCAAACTGGCTCCTGAACTGGCGGAATTGGGCGTGATTCTGCTGATGTTTGGCGTGGGCCTGCATTTTTCCCTTAAGGACCTGATGGCGGTAAAGTCGATCGCCATACCGGGTGCGATCGCCCAGATAGGGGTGGCGACGCTGCTGGGGATGGCGCTTTCAGCGATGCTGGGCTGGTCACTGATGACCGGCATCGTGTTTGGGCTGTGTCTTTCAACCGCCAGTACCGTGGTGCTGCTGCGCGCGCTTGAAGAGAGACAGCTGATAGACAGCCAGCGAGGACAAATCGCGATTGGCTGGCTGATAGTTGAAGATCTGGTGATGGTGTTGACGCTGGTTCTGCTGCCTGCCGTCGCCGGCATGATGGAAAAAAACAACGTCGGCTTTGCCTCGCTGGCGCTTGACATGAGTATCACCATCGGTAAAGTCGTGGCCTTTATCGCCATCATGATGCTGGTGGGTCGCCGCCTGGTGCCGTGGATCATGTCCCGCAGCGCGGCGACGGGCTCCCGCGAGCTGTTTACGCTCTCCGTTCTTGCTCTGGCGCTGGGCATCGCCTTTGGCGCCGTTGAGCTGTTCGATGTTTCCTTCGCGCTGGGCGCGTTCTTTGCCGGGATGGTGCTGAACGAGTCCGAGCTAAGCCACCGCGCCGCGCACGACACCCTGCCGCTGCGCGACGCGTTCGCCGTGCTGTTCTTTGTCTCCGTCGGAATGCTGTTTGACCCGATGGTGCTGATCCATCAGCCGCTGGCGGTGCTGGGCACGCTGGCGATCATCATCTTTGGTAAATCGGCGGCGGCCTTCTTCCTGGTGCGTATGTTCGGCCACTCGCCGCGTACGGCGCTGACTATCGCCGCCAGCCTGGCACAGATTGGTGAGTTCGCGTTTATCCTGGCGGGCCTGGGTATGGCGCTGAATCTGCTCCCTCAGGCCGGACAAAACCTGGTGCTGGCGGGGGCGATCCTCTCCATCATGCTAAACCCGGTGCTGTTTGCCCTGCTGGAAAAATACCTCGATAAAACCGAAACGCTCGAAGAGCTGACGCTGGAAGAGGCGACGGAGGAAGAGAAGCAGATCCCGGTGGATATCTGCAACCACGCGCTGCTGGTCGGCTTTGGCCGCGTGGGGAGCCTGCTCGGTGAGAAGCTGATGGCGCAGGGCATTCCGCTGGTGGTGATAGAAACATCGCGCACCCGCGTCGACGAGCTTCGCGAGCGCGGCATTCGCGCGGTGCTGGGTAATGCAGCGAACGAAGAGATTATGAATCTTGCACACCTCGACTGCGCCCGCTGGCTGCTGCTGACCATCCCGAACGGCTATGAAGCCGGTGAGATTGTGGCTTCCGCGCGCGAGAAATGTCCAACGATTGAGATTATCGCCCGGGCGCACTATGACGACGAGGTGGAGTACATTACCGAGCGCGGCGCGAATCAGGTGGTAATGGGCGAGCGTGAGATTGCGAATACTATGCTGACGCTGCTGGAGAAACCGCCGGTTGAAGAGGCGGTGACGGGTTAATTTTGGTGCGGCCTGGTCCCCTCACCCCAGCCCTCTCCCCATAGGGGAGAGGGTTAGGGTGAGGGGTTTTCTTTTAGCAATCAACGATCCCAATACGCCTCTTCGAGGCTGTCTTCCCGTTCCGGCAGGCCACGCGTTAAGCGCGGGGAGTGCTGGTTCAGCACCTGATAGCTCACGCGGTTCGCGTACTTACATACCTGCGCCAGCGACGAATAGGTCAGCCAGCTAAACGTGTGCTTGCTGGAGTTCGGCACGTTGGTTTTGTGGTAGGCATTGGCGGTGATGTCGTGCAGCAGCGCCGCCAGCGCGCCGTCGCCCGCGCCGTTGGTGTTCATGATCTTCTCCGGCCCGCCCATGTATGGCGCGATGTGGGAGTAAATGCGCAGCGGGTTGGTGCAGTCTTTATGGCGCATACCGCGGCTGAACTCGTACTGGTTGAACTCGGCAATCGCCCCCGGCAGCAGCGGATGCTGGGTTTTGCGCTTGCTCTCTTCTTCCGTGAAGCCCGCCATATACAGGCCCACCGGCCCGGCGGTGCAGAGCACCAGATCCACCCAGTCCAGCGCTTTATCGGACGCCAGGAGCGGATCGCTTTCGCCGGTCAGCGCTTCGGCCTCTTCTTCGTTCATCGCCAGAATCGAAACGTGCTCCTTCAGGAAGGCCTGCCACCACTCCGGGTTATCGGCGATAACAAATTTGGTGCCCAGCGTCAGGACAACGGGTACGTCATATTTTTTCGCATACTCAATCGCCTTCATGGTCGCTTCCGGCATCGGCTCGCCCGGCTTGCAGCGCACCAGATAGGAGGTCAGCACCAGCGCAGAGGCGCCCGCGATCACCGCTTCCGGGATGCTCTCGGCGCGCAGCTTGTTCATATGGCCCGGGCTGATGGCAAAGGTACGCTCGCCGGACTCACCGATCAGCGTAAAGCAGCGGCCAATCGGCCCGTCGACGCCCTGCAGGTAGTTCAGATCGGTACGGCTGGAGGTGTTGCAGAGATAGCGGTAGGCGTAGCCGCCGATTTCGATATTGCTGCACATCACGCCCAGCAGCACCGAGCGGTCGTCTGCCAGCACGGAGTAGTTGTGCATGGTATTGCCGATGGTGCCACCGGCGAACTGATGGGTAATCAGGTTTTCGCGCACCAGCTCCTGATACAGCGCTTCGGCAACGTCGTCCTCAATCACCAGCGAATGCCCGGCGCTCAGACCGTAACGCGCGACAAACGCATCGTCCACTTTGGCTTCAATATCCACCAGCGTCTGGTCGATACCCACCACCCACGCGGCGCTGGTTTCGTTTTCCGGCTGGATTTGCTGCAGGAGCGGATCGCGAGCGTTGACGGGGAAGTAGTGTTTAGATTTACGTTTACCGGGAAATTTCATGGTCTGAACTGTGCAAGGATTATGGGCCGGGAATGGTAGCACAAACCCGGCCTCAAGCGCGATCAGCGGCTTTTCGTCACCAGCGAGACCATCATGTCGATATGCTCAGGGGAGTCGTTAAGTGCCGGAATGTACTCGTACTTTGTTCCGCCCGCCTCGAGGAAGAACTCTTTATTTTGTACGGCAATTTCTTCCAGCGTTTCCAGGCAGTCTGCCGAGAAGCCCGGCGACATGACCTGAATATGCTTCACGCCCTTCTCGCCCAGCATTTTGAGGGTTTCGTCAGTATACGGCGTGAGCCATGGCTCGCGGCCAAAGCGAGACTGGAAGGTCATCATCACCTTCTCCGGCGGCAGTCCAAGGGCAGAGACCAGCTCGCGCGTGGTATCGCGGCAGCGCTGCGGGTAGTCGTCACCTTCATTGGCGAAACGCTGCGGAATGCCGTGATAGGAGAGCAGGAGCAGATCCGGCTCGCCGTGCTTTTCAAACGACGCGCGCGCGCTGCTGGCGAGCGCCTTGATGTACAGATCGTTATCCGCGTAGTCGCGAATAAAGGTCACCGCAGGAATGCGGCGTCGCGTCTTCAGAATACGCGCCAGCTCGTCCCACACGGCAGCCACCGTGGAGCACGAATACTGTGGATAGAGCGCCAGCACCACGATGTGGTCAACGCCCTGCGCGAGCAGGTTTTCCACCGCGCTTTCCAGCGAAGGTTTACCGTAGCTCATGCCGAGCGCGACGGGCATATCAGGCAGGCGGGCAGCCAGCGCTTTTTCCTGGCGGCGGCTGTACACCATCAGCGGCGAGCCCTCTTCCATCCAGACGGACTGGTAGAGTTTTGCCACGCGCGGAGAACGAATCGGCAGAATGACGCCACGCAGCAGCGGCCACCACAGCAGTCTCGGGGTATCCACAACGCGCGTGTCGCTTAAAAATTGTCGCAGGTAGCGTTTTACCGCGTCTGGAGTGGGTGCTTCTGGAGTGCCCAGATTGGCAAGCAGGATGCCGGTTTTCGCCTGACTCATTCACGCCTCTTAACCATTTGATAGGTTGTCAATTGTAGCGGAAATGCGTTTAAACGGAACCAATTGCAGTGAAAGGAAAAATGAGAATTTTTCTCACCCGGAGAAACCGGGTGAGAAGAGTGCATTAGCCGAGGATTTTTTCCAGCTCTGCACGTACGTCAGCCACGGCCTGGGTGCCGTCAACTTTGGCGTATTTGGTGTTACCCGCCTGCGCTTCTTTGGAGTAGTAGCCGATCAGCGGCGCGGTCATCTGATGGTATTCCACCAGGCGCTTACGCACGGTCTCTTCCTGATCGTCTTTACGGGTGGTCAGCTCTTCGCCGGTCACGTCGTCTTTGCCTTCAACCTTAGGCGGGTTGAATTTGATGTGGTAAACGCGGCCTGAGGCAGCGTGTACGCGACGGCCAACGATACGGTCAACGATCAGCTCGTCCGGCACGTCGAACTCCAGAACGTAGTCCACGTTGATGCCCGCTTCTTTCATGGCGTCAGCCTGAGGAATGGTGCGCGGGAAACCGTCCAGCAGGAAACCGTTGCGGCAATCTTCCTGAGTGATGCGTTCTTTTACCAGGGCGATAACCAGCTCGTCAGTCACCAGCTTGCCCGCGTCCATGATGTCCTTCGCCTGTTTGCCCAGCTCGGAGCCAGATTTCACAGCGGCACGCAGCATGTCACCGGTAGAGATTTGCGGAATACCGTATTTCTCCATGATGAACTGAGCCTGAGTTCCTTTACCCGCGCCCGGAGCGCCAAGCAGAATAATACGCATTGCGAAAATCCCCTCAAATGTCGTTTCAATTTTTCAAAAGCGCTAAACAATACCACCAGAACGGGCGTGGCTCAAGGAAGGCGGGGAGGCTGAAACGGTTAAGGGGGGAGATAATTTGGGTTAGTGCGGTTGGTTCCCCCTCACCCTAACCCTCTCCCCAAAGGGGAGAGGGAATTTGAATACCCTCTCCCCTTTGGGGAGAGGGCAGGGTGAGGGGCAGGTGTTTAGTTACGCCAGCAGCAGCGCATTCACACGCTTAATGAACAGGTTAGGATCTTCCAGCGTGCCGCGCTCGGCCAGCAGGGACTGATCCAGCAGCAGCTCAACCCACTCGGCGAAGCGGGCTTCGTCCTGGGTATCCGCCGCGCGTTTCACCAGCGGGTGATCCGGGTTCAGCTCGAAGATATATTTCACTTCCGGCATCGCCTGGCCCGCCGCCGCGAACAGCTTCGCCATCTGGGTGCCCATTTCGTCGGCATCGGTGGTGACAATCGCCGGCGTATCGGTCAGACGGTGCGTGAAGCGCACCTCTTTCACGCGCTCGCCCAGCAGGGTTTTCACACGCTCAACGAACGGCTCCAGCGCCTTCTCGGCCTCTTTCGCGCTTTCGTCCACTTCGTCCGCCAGCTTGTCGATGGACTCGTCGGCTTTGGCAACGGACTGGAAGGATTTACCGTCGAACTCGGTCAGGTAGTTCATCATCCACTCGTCGATGCGGTCAGAAAGCAGCAGCACTTCGATGCCTTTCTTACGCAGCAGCTCCAGGTGCGGGCTGCTCTTCGCCGCCGCGTAACTGTCGGCGGTGATGTAGTAGATCTTCTCCTGCCCTTCTTTCATGCGGGAGACGTACTCTTCCAGCGACACGGTCTGCGCGGAGGAGTCGGTATGCGTAGAGGCAAAGCGCAGCAGCCTGGCGATGGTTTCGACGTTCGCGGTGTCTTCTGCCGGGCCTTCTTTCAGCACCAGGCCGAACTGTTTCCAGAAGGTCTGATATTTTTCCGCATCGTCTTTCGCCAGTTTTTCCAGCATCTGCAGCGTACGCTTGGTCAGCGCGTTGCGCAGGTTGCGGGTCACCGTGCTGTCCTGCAGAATTTCACGCGAAACGTTCAGCGGCAGATCGTTGGAGTCGATCAGGCCGCGGGTGAAGCGCAGGTAGTTCGGCATGAACTGCTCGGCGTCGTCCATGATGAACACGCGCTGCACGTACAGCTTCAGGCCGTGCTTGTGATCGCGGTTCCACATGTCCCACGGCGCCTGCGCCGGGATGTACAGCAGACTGGTGTACTCCTGCTTTCCTTCCACGCGATTGTGGCTCCAGGTCAGCGGGTCGGTAAAGTCGTGGGCAATGTGCTTATAGAATTCGTTGTATTCGTCGTCTTTAATTTCAGACTTGTTGCGCGTCCACAGCGCCTGCGCCTTGTTGATTTTCTCCCAGGAGACAACGGTTTCACCGTCCTGTTCTTCCTGTTTTTCAATCTCAACCGGCAGCGCGATGTGGTCGGAATATTTGCTGATGATGGAGCGCACTCGCCAGTCGTTCAGGAAATCGTCTTCGCCTTCACGCAGGTGCAGGGTGATCTCAGTGCCGCGATCCGCTTTGGTGATGTCGTCAACGGTGTACTCGCCTTCCCCTTTGGACTCCCAGAACACGCCGTTCTCGGCGCTGTCGCCCGCCGCGCGGGTGCGCACGGTGACCTTATCCGCCACGATGAACGCCGAGTAGAAGCCCACGCCGAACTGGCCGATCAGCTGGCTGTCTTTCGCCTGGTCAGAGCCCATGGACTCGAGGAACGCTTTGGTGCCGGATTTGGCGATGGTCCCGAGGTGGTCGATCACCTCGTCGCGGTTCATCCCGATGCCGTTATCGGCGATGGTCAGGGTGCGGTTCTCTTTATTGAACGAGACGCGCACGCGCAGCTCGCCGTCGCCTTCGTACAGATCCGGGTTGGACAGCGCGCGGAAGCGCAGCTTGTCCGCCGCGTCCGAGGCGTTGGAAATCAGCTCACGCAGAAAGATTTCTTTGTTGGAATACAGGGAATGGATCATCAGGTGCAGAAGCTGTTTTACTTCTGACTGGAAACCACGGGTTTCTTGTCCTTTCATCTAAGTCGACCTCAACAATGCCATTTAATGGGGTTGTAAAACGTTGAGTGAGAGATGGGGATAAGGGGGGAGATTTTCAAGCGGAGGCCACGAATGCAGCCTCCGTTTGGTCAGAAAACAATCTTATGACGCCCGGCCAGCGAGTGCGACAGCGTGGTGCCGTCGACCATTTCCAGCTCGCCGCCCACCGGCACGCCGTGGGCGATGCGGCTGGCGTCAACGCCGTACTGCGAGCACAGTTCAGCGATATAGTTGGCGGTTGCCTCCCCTTCCACCGTCGGGTTGGTGGCGAGGATAACCTCTTTGATGGTCTCGGACTCAAGACGCTGTTCAAGGCGGTCAAGACCGATATCATCCGGGCCGATGCCGTCGAGCGGGGAAAGATGCCCCATCAGCACGAAGTAGCGGCCGGAAAACTGCCCGGTTTGCTCAATGGCGTAGATGTCCGCCGGACTCTCTACCACGCAAATCTGGCCGTTTTCCTGACGGCGCGGGTTCGTGCAGATGTTACACACGTCCTGCTCGGTAAAGGTACGGCAGTCCGCACAGTGACCAATTTCTGACATGGCGCGGGTCAGAGCCTGCGCCAGGCGCATCCCGCCGCTGCGGTCGCGCTGTAATAGCGTAAACGCCATGCGCTGCGCCGACTTCGGGCCAACGCCCGGCAGGCAGCGCAGTGCTTCCATTAACTGCGTGAGCAGCGGACTGGTTTGCATCAGAATGGCATCTTAAAGCCCGGCGGCAGCTGCATACCGCTGGAAACAGAGGCCATTTTCTCTTTCTGGGTTTCGTCGATACGGCGCGCGGCATCGTTAAACGCGGCGGCAACCAGATCTTCCAGCATCTCTTTGTCGTCTTCGAGCAGGCTTGGGTCGATTTCCACGCGGCGGCAGTTGTGCGCACCGTTGATGGTCACTTTCACCAGGCCGGCACCGGATTCACCCGTGACTTCCAGCTGAGCGATCTCTTCCTGCATCTTCTGCATTTTTTCCTGCATCTGCTGAGCCTGCTTCATCAGGCCACCCAGACCGCCTTTTCCACCGAACATAGGCTTCTCTCTCTTTCACGTTTAAGGATTACAACCGTAAGTCAGACTCACGATCAAAGGGGGCGAATACTCTCTTCATCCAGATCGGCGTCGAAGAACCGGCGCAGGGTCTGAATGTTGTTATCCGCAATAATCGACTCGCGCGCCTGCGCGAGCTTCTCTTCATAAATAGCCTGACGCCATTCCAGCGGCGTGCGCACTGCGGGATTATCATCTTCAATGATAGTCAATTCAACCGGCGTACCCTGCAATGCGGTGAGCGCCTCCGCCAGCGCCTTTTGCGCGCCCGGGGAGTTCAGGTGCCGTTGGCCAGGCCGCAGGTGCAGACGCACCTGGTTGCCGTCCTGCTCTTTCCAGGCGTTCAGCGCGACCTGCTCCACCAGCTTCGGCAGCTGCAGTTTGCTGACCTCGGCGGCCCAGGCGTCGCGCTCGATTGATTCTTCAGCCAGCTTCGCGGCAAGCTCCGGCGTTTTTTCGTGCTCCAGCGCCTTTTTCAGGGCTTTTGGCGTGGCGACCTCTTCCTTCACCGTTTCGATGATGGTGGTCGCCTTCCAGCGGTAGGCCTCTTCTTTCGCCGGGGCTTTTTGCTCGAGCGCGGACGGTGCCGGGCGCGACTGTACGCGCTCCGTTACCGAAGCCAGTCGTTCAAGCGCGGCGTTGTTAACCGGCCGCGCTCTTGCAGGCGCTGCCGGTTCACTCTTTTTTGGTTTGGTTGCTCCCTGCGCACGCTGCAGCTGGCTGCGTGCGGCAAGCACCGAACTGGTGGCATCCGACAGCGGCACATTTTGCTGCGGCGGCGGTGTCGTCTGCGGCGGCACCTGCTGCGGCGACATCACCGCCGTGGGCGCGACCGGCGCGAAGGACTGTCGCGGCACTTCCGGTTCGGGCAGCGGCATGCGCGGGTGGAACGCCAGCGCGCGCAGCAGCGTCATTTCAACGCCCATGCGGCGATCCGGCGCGAACGGCAGCTCTTTGCGGCCAATCAGCAGCGTCTGGTAGTAAAGCTGAACGTCGGCAGGCGGCACGGTGCGGGCAAGTTCACGCATCCGCTGCTCAATGGCGGCCATATCCGCGCCGATGGCCGACGGAGAAAGCTGCAGCATCGCCACGCGGTGCAGCAGGCTGAGCATTTCAACCAGCAGCGCTTCCCACTCCACGCCTCGGGCGGCGGCGGCGTCAACCTGCGACATCACGCGTTCACCGTTGGCGGCAATCATCGCTTCGATAAGCGACAGCGCCTGATCGTCATCCAGCGTGCCGAGCATGGTGCTGACCGCGTCGGTGGAGAGCCTGCCGTCACCGCTGGCAATCGCCTGATCGGTCAGGCTTAGCGCATCACGCAGGCTGCCGTCCGCCGCGCGGGCCAGCAGTTGCAGGGCGCGCGGTTCGTGGACGATCTTCTCTTCATCAAGAATGTGTTCCAACTGAGCGCGGATCTGCTCAACGTCCAGCGCCTTCAGGTGGAACTGCAGGCAGCGCGACAGGATGGTGACCGGCAGCTTTTGCGGATCGGTGGTCGCCAGCAGGAACTTCACGTGCGCGGGCGGCTCTTCCAGCGTTTTCAGCAGGGCGTTGAAGCTGTGGCGCGACAGCATGTGCACTTCATCGATCAGGTAGACCTTGAAGCGGCCGCGCGCCGGGGCGTACTGCACGTTATCGAGCAGATCGCGGGTGTCTTCCACTTTGGTGCGCGAGGCGGCATCGATTTCGATCAGGTCGACAAAACGCCCCTGCTCGATCTCCCGGCAGTTATCGCACACGCCGCACGGCGTGGCGGTGATCCCGGTTTCGCAGTTGAGACCTTTTGCCAGCAAACGGGCAATAGAGGTCTTACCGACGCCGCGGGTGCCGGAGAAAAGATAGGCGTGATGGATGCGACCTAGCGACAAGCCGTTCGCCAGGGCCGTCAGCACATGTTCCTGACCGACAACGTCAGCAAAGGTTTGTGGTCGCCATTTACGGGCTAACACCTGATAACTCATGGGCAGGCTCTGCAACGCTGGAAGGTGAATTTATGGGGGGGAATGCTATCACAACCTCACTCATTGAGCGAGGTTGTGAGGAACGGGATTAATGACCCGGGAATGGCACCAGGCTGTAGCTGGTAATACCCTGTTTTTCCAGGCGCTGTTCGCCGCCCAGATCGAACAGGTTGATGATGAATGCCGCGTCGGTCACTTCACCACCCAGACGACGGATCAGCTTCACGGTCGCTTCAATGGTGCCGCCGGTCGCCAGCAGATCGTCCACCACCAGCACTTTGTCGCCTGGCTTGATGGCATCCACGTGGATTTCCAGCTGATCGGTGCCGTATTCCAGCTCGTAGCTCTCTGCGATGGTTTCACGCGGCAGCTTGCGCGGCTTACGCACCGGCACAAAACCCACGCCCATCGCCAGCGCAACCGGTGCGCCGAACAGGAAGCCACGGGCTTCGGTACCTACTACTTTGGTGATCCCGGCGTTTTTATAACGCTCGACCAGCAGTTCAATGCTGAGCGCGTACGCTTTCGGGTCTTCCAGCAAGCTGGTGACATCACGGAAAAGAATGCCAGGCTTTGGATAGTCCTGGATGCTTTTGATGCTGTTTTTCAGATATTCAAGCTGCTGTGCAGTTGCGGTCATCGGTTTGTGCCTAAATGAAACAGTGTTACTCACAGCGCGCAACGAGTCGGCCAAGGCAACAATTGTTTAACCTTTGACCAGGCGCACCTGTGCTCGAAAACGGTCGAATTTACTGGCTGCGCGTGATAATTGCAACAGCCATGATGAGGCTTCAGTGCTTTTGTTGCTTTTCATCAACCACGGGGATCCGCCACATAAAGAAAAGCAGACAGGTCAGGATCGCCAGCAGCAGAATACGCACCCACATCATTTTCACCAGCCATAATGAAATAGCGAAGGTGATGAGGATCGCGGCGATCGCGCGCGGCTTCGCGCCGGGCGGCATGGCGCGGTGTTTTTGCCAGTGGCGCAGATAGCCGCCAAACCACGAGCGGTAGAGCAGCCAGTGGTGAAAACGCGGCGACGAGCGGGCGAAGCACCAGGCCGCCAGCAGGATAAACGGCGTGGTCGGCAGTAAGGGCAAAACAACGCCCAGCGTGCCCAGCACTACCGCAAGCCAGCCAATGATGATTAAAATAGTACGCTGCATAATGCGAATCGTTATCAAACTGAACGGCTACTTTACCACTGGAGAGCGTTTTGAAAACAGCCCTGCTTCTTGAGACGCTACAAAATCAGCTGACGACGCTGCGCGCCAAGGCCACGCCGCTGATGGGACACGCCACGCTGAAGCCGCGCTTTGATCGACAGCTTTTTCGTACCCGCAGCACGTTAATTCAGGATTATCTTGCTGAGGCGCAAACGAATCTTGATGAGTTGCGCCACGCGGTAGAGGCGGAACAGCAGGAGCAGGTCGCCTGGCTTGCGGAACACCTCACCGAGCAGATCACCGCCCTGCACCGTGAAATCGCCGCCTGGCCGCTGCGCGCCTGGGACAGCCCCGCGCCGGGCCTCGGCAAATGGCAGCGCAAGCGGCTGGAGAACCAGGAGTTTGAGCGCCGTCTGTTTGAGATGAAGCGCGAGCGCGAGACGCGGCTTAACGCCGCCGAAACGCTTGAAGAACAGCAGCTATTGATGCGCGAAATAACCGCGCTTGAAGGGCGCATCGTCCGCTGTCGTCAGGCGCTGGACGAGATTGAACGCGTCATTGAACGGTTGACCCGTTAACAGGAGCCACACAGATGTCACTGGAAAATGCACCCGACGAGGTCAAGCTGGCCGTCGATTTGATTATGCTGCTGGAGAACCATGAGCTCCCGGCGGAGACGGTGCTGAAGGCGCTGGAGATTGTTAAGCGGGATTTTGAGGGGAAACTTCCCCCTCACCCTGCCCTCTCCCCTGAGGGGAGAGGGTAAAAAACAGCCCGCACCAGATTATTCTCTCTCCCTTCAGGTGAGAGGGTTAGGGTGAGGAGTCGGATCGTCACCCTTAATCTCGCGCTTCACTTCCGTATGCTCTTCACCTTTTTCGTTACGCAGGTGAACCTCAAGCTGGTTGAAGGCGATATTAATGTCGTTTTCACGGCACAGGCGATCGATCGCGCGGTTAAGTTCGTCGACGGTGTAGCTGCGATCGCGCAGCTCGCGCACGTACAGACGCAGCTCGTGATCGAGCGTGCTCGGCCCGAAGGTGGTGAAGAACACCGCTGGCGCCGGGTCGTGCATCACTTTCGGATGGTCAGACGCCGCCTTCAGCAGCACCTCTTTCACTTTGTCCAGATCGGAGCCATAGGCTACGCCGAGGCGGATCACCACGCGGGTGGTGGTATCCGAGAGCGACCAGTTGATCAGGCGCTCGGTCACGAACGCTTTGTTCGGGATGATCACCTCTTTGCGATCGAAGTCGGTGATGGTGGTCGCACGGATGCGGATCTTGCTGACGGTTCCTGAGAAGGTGCCGATGGTGACGGTATCGCCAATGCGCACCGGACGCTCGAACAGGATGATCAGGCCGGAAACAAAGTTACCGAAGATCTCCTGCAGGCCGAAACCAAGACCGACCGAGAGGGCGGCGGCCAGCCACTGCAGCTTATCCCACGAGACGCCCAGCGAGCCAAAGACCGTCATCGCGCCGACGATAATGATCACATAGTTCAGAATGGTGGTGATGGCGTACGACGCGCCCTGTCGAAGGTTCAGGCGGGACAGCACCAGCACTTCCAGCAGGCCCGGGAGGTTGCGGATCAGCGCCCACGCGACCACCAGCGAGACCAGCGCAAAGAGCAGGCTGCCCATGGTCACGCTTTTCATCACCGTGGCGCCCGCCTCGGTGCCGCTGTACTGCCAGAGCGTGACGCTATCGAGATAGGCAAATACGGTGATCAAATCAGACCAGATGGCCCAGAACATCACCCCGAACAGCGCCACCATCACCAGCATGGTAATACGCATCGTTTGCTGGTTGACCTGCTCCAGAGCGATGGTCGGCTCTTCCTGCGGCTCTGCGCCTTCTGCCCCCTCCTTCACCTGATGCTGACGACGCGCAATAGCACGGCGGTAGGCGATACGGCGCGCCGCCACGCTCAAGCCGCGCAGCACGGTCTGGAACAGCAGGTTCCAGACGATTACCAGATAGACCGTTTCGATCCAGCGGCCCGACAGGCGCAGGGTGGTATAGAAGTAACCCGTTGCGGTCAGCACCATCAGCGCCAGCGGTATGATCGCAAGCACGGTTACGGTAACCAGGCGAAGATTGTGGGACTCCTTATCGCGCCAGCTGTCGCGGCACATCGGCCACATCAGGACGGCAATCAGCAGCAGGTTCAGCATAATCACCAGCTGCCCCAGCACGTCATCCATCAGGTGCAGCGGGGAAAGCTCGGCCACAACCGACCAGAAGTGCAGCGGCAGCAGCGCCAGGCTGATGCGCACAATCTGGCGACGCCAATGGCTGGTGAGCTGCTCCGGCATGTTGAAGTGACGCACCGCCACGCCGTCTTTTTCCAGCACTTTCCAGCACAGGCCAAATACCAGCCAGAACAGCGCCAGTTTTTTGCTGAACGCCCACAGCAGATCGCTGATATTAAGCTGCATCGTCAGCAGGATCAGCCCGGCAGCCAGAATGAGCAGGCAGACCGGCAGGGCGCGGATCAGGTCAATCAGGATTGCCTTCGGCGTGTGCAGCTGGCTGTCGTTTCGCAGCTGCCCCACTTCGGAGGCCAGCTTCGCCTGGTATTTCTTGAGCCAGCCCAGGCGCCAGCGGATTAAGCCAGCAATCAGCAGCAGCGGCAATCCCGCCAGGAAGGCAATCATCACCGCGGGCCAGGCTTTCTCCCAGTTGACGGTGATTTTCATGCTCTTGATTTGCGCTTTCAGCGCTTCCGGGAAGGATTTGATCCAGTCCCAGTCCATCGGCTTGTTGCTGTTCACCCAAAAAATCTGCTGGGTCAGAATCTCCTGCAGGCTTTTCGAGACGCTCACCAGCTGCTGCTGGTTAATCTGCAGGTTGATGGCCATCATCAGCTGATTGCCCAGCTGCTTGTTGAGCTGGTCGAGCAGCTCGCGGCGCATATCCACCACCTGCAGCAGCGCGTCGTGTACTTCCGGATTCACCTCGGCGGAGTGGCCCTCTTCCACCTTAGCGACAAAGCTATCGCTCTGGAAAAGCGCATCGCGCTGCTGGTTGACGTCGAACTGTTCCAGACGTAAATCGGCGATGCGGTTGGTCATGTCCTCCAGCTCGTCGGCGGACGGCAGCGTCTGCTGCTGCTGGTAGAGAATTCGCGAGAGCAGGAGGCTGCCTTTCAGCACCGCAATCTGCTCTTTAATGTTACGTTCCGCCTGCAGGGCGCGATCCAGCCAGTTTTTGACCTGGATGTTCTGCTGCACCAGCGAGTTACCGCTTTCCGTGGCCTGAATCAGGCGCTGGCTCAGCTGATGGTTAACGTCCAGCTCCTGCTTCACCAGCGGGTTGGCCTGAATGCGGGCGGTTTCATCCGGCGAGACGGCTTCCTGCGCCGTTTTTTCCGTCAGCGTCAGGCGCTTGCTGTTGACCGCTTCCTGAAGAAGCTGAAGCTGATGCTCCAGGCGGTTAATGTTTGCGGTGACGTAGTCGCGCTGTTTTTGCAGCGTATCCTGCAGCACCGTATTCCCTTCCAGGCTTTTACGCTGCTGTTCAATTTGCGCATTGAGTAAGGATTGCTGAACCAGCAGCAGGGTCTGCTGCGTCGGACGTAATGCGCCTTCGCCAACCGTCGTGCCGTTCAGGCGGTTGCGGACCTGCTGAAGCTGTTGAGACGCAGCATACATCGCGTTCTGCACGCGCTCCGGCTGGGTTTGCAGCGAAACCAGCTGGCTGTTGTAGGTGGCGAGATCGGACTGCGCGGTTTGCAGATCGTCGAGCAGTTGTGCCACGCGTGACTCCAGCTGACGCAGCGAAAGCGTCGCGAGCGTTTTGCGGGTTTCATCGTCATTATCGACGTCGCTCAGGGCAGACAGCGCCTCTGTCGCCTTGCGCATGTTTTCCGGCGCCTGTGCGACTTTCTGACGCAGCGCCGCGGTTTCTGCTTTGACGCGCTCGATTTTATCAATCGACTCCAGCGTTTGGGTCAGATCCTGCTGGATGAGTTTATCCTGCGGCGTGAGGTCTTTTTGTTTGTTCAGCGTGTCGAGCTGGGACTGAACGTCGGTACGCGTGGGGATATCATTGCTGTTATCGGCGCGAGCCCACGTAAGCGGCGCGGTGACAAAGAAAAACAGCGTCGCGAAAAGAAATGCAAGAACAGGATGTTGCGAGCGATTGGTGTGCAGCATAGTCGTGAATGATGTCAGAAGATGACCGAAAATAGTCCGGCACGCAGAATATCACGCCCGTTGAAAGCGGGATAGCGCGAAGATTCTTATCTGAGCTAATTAAGCGCTGAGCGTCGGGGCATCGCTGCGCAGCGTCGGACAGAACTGGCACATCTCGAGCAGAATCGCGACGTAGCTGCGCGCTTCCTGTTTAAGGTCAAAGGATTCCGGCGCGAAAAGCCAGTTTTCCATCAGCCCCGAAATATAGCTTCGCAGCAGAATAGCCGCCCGGCGGGTGAGTAAATTGGCGGGCAGCATGTTTGCCTGCATGCACTGATTGAGCGTCTGCTCAATGCGGTCGTAGCTCTCCAGACACAGGCTGCGCTGCGCCTGCTGGACGACGGCCATTTCGCCAACGAACTCGCATTTATGAAAAATTATTTCCATCATTAACCGGCGACGTTCTTCAACTACCGTTGCTTCAAGGATATATACTAATATTTCTCTTAATACTGAGAGTGGATCGTCAGGGAATTTTGCCCGATACTCAGTCTCAAGATCGCTAATGCTGGACTCTGAAAGTTGCCAGATTTCACCGAACAGATCTGACTTGTCTTTAAAATGCCAGTAAATCGCTCCCCGCGTGACGCCCGCGGCCTGAGCAATCTGCGCCAGTGAGGTTGAGGACACACCCTGCTGAGAAAACAAACGCATTGCCACATCCAGAATGTGTTGTCGGGTTTCAAGCGCTTGTTGTTTGGTTTTTCGTGCCATACGTCAGTGAATTTACAGGAGTCAGATTTACATACATTTATGAATGTATGTACCATAGCATGACGATAATATAAACGCAGCAATGGGTTTTTAGACTCAGGACCATTGATCAATTTGAAATCGGACACTCGAGGTTTACATATGAACAAAAACAGAGGGTTAACGCCTCTGGCGGTCGTTCTGATGCTCTCAGGCAGCTTAGCGCTTACAGGATGTGACGACAAACAGGCTCAACAGGGAGCTCAGCAGGTGCCAGAAGTTGGCGTGGTGACGCTCAAATCCGAACCTCTGCAGATGACAACAGAACTGCCAGGCCGCACCAGCGCATACCGCATTGCGGAAGTTCGTCCTCAGGTAAACGGCATTATCCTGAAACGTAACTTCACCGAAGGCGGTGATGTGAAAGCCGGTGAGTCTCTGTATCAGATTGATCCAGCAACCTATCAGGCGTCTTATGAAAGCGCTAAAGGCGACCTGGCGAAAGCCGACGCTGCAGCAAAAATCGCCCAGCTGACCGTGAATCGCTACAAAAAACTGCTCGGCACGAAATACATCAGTCAACAGGATTACGATACTGCCCTGGCAGATGCACAGCAGGCTAACGCCGCCGTTGTGGCCGCCAAAGCGGCTGTTGAAACCGCGCGTATCAACCTGGCCTATACCAAAGTGACCTCACCTATCAGCGGTCGTATTGGTAAATCTTCCGTGACGGAAGGGGCGCTGGTACAGAACGGCCAAACGAACGCGCTGGCCACCGTGCAGCAGCTTGATCCGATCTACGTTGACGTGACGCAGTCCAGCAACGATTTCCTGCGCCTTCAGCAAGAGCTGGCAAACGGCACGCTGAAGCAGGAAAACGGCAAAGCCAAAGTTGAGCTTGTGACTAACGACGGTATCAAGTTCCCGCAGGCAGGCACACTGGAATTTTCTGATGTGACCGTCGATCAGACCACGGGGTCTATCACCTTACGTGCGATTTTCCCGAACCCGGATAAAACGCTGCTGCCGGGGATGTTCGTTCGCGCGCGTCTGGAAGAAGGGACTAACCCAACCGCAATTCTGGTCCCTCAGCAGGGTGTGACCCGTACGCCACGCGGCGATGCGAGCGCGCTGGTTGTGGGCGCAGATGACAAAGTCGAAACGCGCAATATCACCGCAACGCAGGCGATTGGCGATAAGTGGCTGGTGACGGAAGGTCTGAAAGATGGCGATCGCGTGATTATTACTGGTTTGCAAAAAGTTCGTCCTGGCGCGCAGGTCAAAGCACAGGAAGTGAAATCTGACGAGAAACAACACGCTTCGGCCGCTGGCCAGTCAGAACAAACCAAGTCTTAACTTAAACAGGAGCCGTTAAGACATGCCTAATTTCTTTATCGATCGCCCCATATTTGCGTGGGTGATCGCCATAATTATCATGCTAGCTGGGGGACTTGCGATCCTGAAGCTGCCCGTCGCGCAATATCCAACGATTGCGCCACCGGCGGTGACGATCTCCGCAACCTACCCGGGGGCTGATGCAAAAACGGTGCAGGATACCGTTACGCAGGTTATCGAACAGAACATGAACGGTATCGATAACCTGATGTACATGTCCTCAAACAGTGACTCAACCGGTACGGTTCAGATCACCCTGACCTTCCAGTCTGGTACGGATGCTGACATCGCGCAGGTTCAGGTGCAGAACAAACTGCAGCTGGCCATGCCGCTCCTGCCGCAGGAAGTACAACAGCAGGGCGTGAGCGTCGAGAAATCGTCAAGCAGCTTCCTGATGGTTGTCGGCGTTATCAACACCAACGGCACCATGACCCAGGAGGATATTTCCGACTACGTGGGCGCCAACATGAAGGACGCCATCAGCCGTACCTCCGGTGTGGGTGACGTTCAGTTGTTCGGTTCCCAGTACGCAATGCGTATCTGGATGGACCCAAACAAGCTGAACAACTTCCAGCTGACGCCGGTTGACGTGATCAGCGCCATTAAAGCGCAGAACGCCCAGGTTGCAGCCGGTCAGTTAGGCGGTACGCCGCCGGTCAAAGGCCAGCAGCTTAACGCCTCGATCATCGCGCAGACGCGTCTGACGTCCGCCGATGAGTTCAGCAAAATTCTGCTGAAGGTGAATCAGGACGGTTCGCAGGTTCGCCTGCGCGACGTGGCTAAGGTTGAGCTGGGCGGTGAGAACTATGACATCATCGCGAAGTTTAACGGTAAACCGGCTTCCGGTCTGGGTATCAAACTGGCAACGGGCGCTAACGCCCTGGACACCGCCACGGCGATCCGCGCAGAGCTGAAGAAGATGGAACCGTTCTTCCCGTCAGGTCTGAAAATCGTTTACCCGTATGACACTACGCCGTTCGTTAAAATCTCGATTCACGAAGTGGTCAAAACGCTGGTTGAGGCGATCATTCTCGTCTTCCTGGTGATGTACCTGTTCCTGCAGAACTTCCGCGCGACGCTGATCCCAACCATCGCCGTGCCGGTCGTACTGCTCGGGACCTTCGCGATCCTGTCGATATTCGGCTACTCGATAAACACCCTGACGATGTTCGGGATGGTGCTCGCCATCGGCCTGCTGGTGGATGACGCCATCGTGGTGGTCGAGAACGTCGAGCGCGTAATGGCGGAAGAAGGGCTCCCGCCGAAGGAAGCGACCCGTAAATCAATGGGTCAGATCCAGGGCGCGCTGGTCGGTATCGCGATGGTCCTGTCTGCGGTATTTATCCCGATGGCCTTCTTCGGCGGGTCTACCGGTGCGATTTACCGCCAGTTCTCCATCACCATCGTTTCGGCAATGGCCCTGTCGGTGCTGGTGGCGCTGATCCTGACGCCTGCCCTGTGTGCAACCATGCTGAAACCGATTCAGAAAGGTGGCCACGGCGAGCATAAAGGGTTCTTCGGCTGGTTTAACCGCATGTTTGATAAGAGCACGCACCATTACACCGACAGCGTGGGCAATATCCTGCGCAGTACCGGTCGTTACCTGCTGCTCTACATCATCATCGTGGTGGGCATGGCTTACCTGTTCGTTCGTCTGCCAAGCTCGTTCCTGCCGGATGAAGACCAGGGCGTGTTCCTGACCATGGCGCAGCTGCCTGCGGGTGCATCGCAAGAACGTACCCAGAAAGTGCTGGATGAAGTGACTGACTACTACCTCACCAAAGAGAAAGCCAACGTTGAATCCGTGTTTGCGGTTAACGGCTTTGGCTTTGCGGGTCGTGGTCAGAACACCGGTATCGCCTTCGTTTCTCTGAAAGACTGGGCGGATCGTCCGGGCGATGAGAACAAAGTTGAAGCGATTACTGGCCGTGCGATGGGCACCTTCTCGCAGATTAAAGACGCGATGGTCTTCGCCTTTAACCTGCCAGCGATTGTTGAGCTGGGTACGGCAACGGGCTTTGACTTCCAGCTGATCGACCAGGGCGGTCTGGGTCATGAAAAACTGACGCAGGCGCGTAACCAGCTGTTTGGTGAAGTGGCGAAACACCCTGACCTGCTGGTCGGCGTGCGTCCTAACGGTCTGGAAGATACCCCGCAGTACAAGATCGATATCGACCAGGAAAAAGCACAGGCGCTGGGCGTTTCCATTAGCGACATCAACACCACGCTGGGCGCAGCCTGGGGCGGTAGCTACGTTAACGACTTCATCGACCGCGGTCGCGTGAAGAAAGTGTACGTGATGTCCGAAGCGGAATACCGCATGTTGCCGAACGATATCAATTCCTGGTACGTTCGCGGCAGCAACGGCCAGATGGTACCGTTCTCCGCCTTCTCAACCTCGCGCTGGGAATACGGTTCACCGCGTCTGGAACGCTATAACGGTCTGCCTTCCATGGAAATTCTGGGCCAGGCCGCACCGGGCCGCAGTACCGGTGAAGCCATGAACCTGATGGAAGAGCTGGCCGGTAAACTGCCGGCGGGGATCGGCTATGACTGGACGGGCATGTCCTACCAGGAACGTCTGTCCGGTAACCAGGCCCCTGCCCTGTACGCCATTTCACTGATTGTGGTGTTCCTGTGTCTGGCGGCGCTGTACGAGAGCTGGTCGATTCCGTTCTCCGTTATGCTGGTGGTGCCGCTGGGGGTTATCGGTGCGCTCCTTGCCGCAACGTTCCGTGGACTGACCAACGACGTTTACTTCCAGGTGGGCCTGCTGACCACCATTGGCCTGTCGGCGAAGAACGCGATACTTATCGTGGAATTCGCCAAAGATCTGATGGAGAAAGAAGGCAAAGGTCTGATTGAGGCGACGCTGGACGCCGTGCGTATGCGTCTGCGTCCAATCCTGATGACGTCTCTGGCGTTTATCCTCGGCGTTATGCCGCTGGTTATCAGCTCTGGTGCGGGTTCCGGCGCCCAGAACGCGGTAGGTACAGGGGTAATGGGTGGTATGGTCACCGCGACCGTGCTCGCCATCTTCTTTGTACCGGTGTTCTTCGTGGTGGTTCGCCGCCGCTTTAGCCGTAAGAGTGAAGATATTGAGCATAATCACTCGGTAGAACATCACTGATACCGGTTTCATCCTATAAAAAGGCCGCATTTGCGGCCTTTTTCATTTTAATGAGAAAATCATAAATTACGCTTATTGTTGTTCTCTTTATTTACGGCCATTGTATTTAGACATACCATAATTAATGGATAAGCTAATCAACGAACTCATCCTTTTTTTAATTTCATTTCTTCCGGTAACATATTAGGAATATTCCTAATAAGCCGTTCTATTGAAAGAGAAATCCGAATCTGGACTTCATCTGAAGGTTAATGCTAACTCAATGAAACGTAAGGATGACGTAAAAAAACAAGGATGAGTGAAGATAAAATTGTCTGATTCAGGATCGCCATTTGCGTAAAGGCTCGCAAACTGACGTTTTAATTGTAATTTTTCGTAATAGCGCGGTGAAATCTTGATCAGAGTGGCTTATAGTTAGGTTTATCAGGAACACAGCACCCGTGTGGCTAAGTAAGTTGTATCCATCCCGACATTGATGTTCGGTGACAAAAGGGGATGCGCTATGGACGAGTACTCGCCAAAAAGGCATGATATCGCGCAGTTGAAATTTCTCTGCGAATCCTTGTACCATGACTGCCTTGCTAATCTTGATGAAAGCAATCATGGCTGGGTGAATGACCCAACCTCTGCCATCAATCTACAGTTAAATGAGCTGATTGAGCATATCGCAACCTTCGCACTTAATTATAAAATTAAGTATAATGAAGATAATAAGCTGATTGAGCAAATTGACGAATACCTGGATGACACCTTTATGTTGTTCAGCAGTTACGGCATTAACGCACAGGATTTGCAGAAATGGCGTAAATCGGGAAATCGTCTATTTCGCTGTTTTGTCAACGTGAGCAGAGCTAACCCGGTTAGCCTTTCCTGTTAAAATTATTACAATTACTAAGGTGAATTTATGTCTGAAAAACCACTCACAAAAATCGATTATTTAATGCGCTTGCGACGCTGTCAGTCTATTGACACGCTTGAACGTGTCATTGAGAAGAATAAATACGAGCTTTCCGATAATGAACTGGCTGTATTTTATTCAGCGGCTGATCATCGGCTTGCTGAGCTCACAATGAATAAACTTTATGACAAAATACCCTCTTCCGTGTGGAAATTTGTCCGTTAATGTTCGAAGCGTCTCTTTAGAGGTTCTGCACCACTTTCTAAGCTGAATTCACCTTTCGAATTACGATCCCTGTGCGTACGCCAGGTCCCCGTGTAAAAAGTGCTCATCAGCAACAATGTTGTGACTGTAGTCACATCAGCTTTTCGGGAACGTTCCCTTTCTGGTCAATCCCCTTTACGCTGTGGTAAGTGTATCCAGAGAGGTTCCCATGAGTACTGAAAAACAGAAGATGATTGCAGGCGAACATTATCGCCCGGGTGATGAGACGCTAAGGGCCGACCGAATGCGTGCGAGACATCAGGTTCACCGCTATAACCATACCGCCCCCGATGAAAAAATCGAGCGCCAGACGATCCTGGCCGACCTGCTGGGGCAAAGTGAAGGGGCATATATTGAGCCCAGCTTCCGCTGTGATTACGGCTATAACATTTACCTCGGCAAAGACTTCTACGCCAACTTCGATTGCGTGATGCTGGATGTCTGCCCCATTCATATCGGCGACAACTGCATGCTCGCGCCCGGCGTACATATTTATACCGCGACCCATCCGCTGGATGCAGGCGAGCGGAACAGCGGCGTTGAATTTGGCAAACCCGTGACCATTGGCAATAACGTCTGGATTGGCGGGCGGGCCGTCATTAACCCTGGCGTAACCCTGGGTGACAATGTGGTCGTGGCGTCCGGAGCGGTAGTAACAAAAGATGTCCCTGCCAACGCGGTGGTCGGTGGTAATCCGGCGAAAATTATTAAAATGCTGTAGCTGAACTGTTATGGTCTTTCAGGGCACAACTGTTACTTTTTTCAGCCTGGTGGCTCCCCTAAAATAGGCAGATCCCCTGTATTTTCAACATTCATGAAGGTAAAAAATGACCGAGATACAGCGCCTGCTTACCGCCATCATCGACGATCTTAACATTCGCGAAAAGCGCGACAATCGCCCGCGCTTTAGCATTAGCTTTATCCGCAAACATCCGGGGCTGTTTGTCGCCATGTACGCGGCCTGGCTGGCAACGCTTGTGGTGATGCTAACATCCGAAACCCTGGTGGACTCCGTGTGGCTGCTCGTTGTGCTGTTTGTGGTATTTAACGCGTTCTTCTTTTTCGACGTCAACCCACGCTATCGCTATGAAGATATCGACGTACTTGATTTCCGGGTCTGCTATAACGGCGAATGGTATAACACCCGCTATGTGCCATCGGAATTAATCGACAGCATCATGCATTCCCCGGCAGTAGAGACAGGCCTCAAAGAGAAACTGCAGAAAATGGTTTCAACAAAAGGCGATCTCTCCTTCTATGATGTCTTTACCCTTTCCCGCCCTGCTGCAGCGTAATTAACCTCTGTATGCGCCGGATACCCGGCGCGAATTGTGACGCGGAAGTATTACCGTAGCCCAATACAAGACCCGTTTGCCCCTGCCGGGCATCAAGGTAGTACCCGCTCAACGCGGCGGGAGCAAGCTGATACGCCCTCGCCTGCTGGACAAGCCGCCGATCGTCGATGCCCTCAATCGACACCGTAAGATGCATTCCCCCTTCACCCGCCAGAATGCGGTGCGCCGTGGCCAGCTCCGCGTCCAGCGCCTCGCGTAGCTGCAGATAGCGTTTACGATAGAGTCGACACATGGCGGCAAGATGGCGAGCGTAGTGCCCTTCTTCAATAAACAGCGCGAGGGTTCGCTGTTCTGCACGGTGACCGCCGCGCAATAACGCGCCGATGGCAGGGAGAGCCGCTTTCGCCAGGGCGGGAGGAAGCACCATAAAACCGATTCTGAGTGACGGAAAAAGCGTTTTGCTGAAGGTGCCGAGATAAACCACAGGCGCATTGTTCACCATTCCCAGCATCGCCGGGACGGGTTCGCCGGTATAGCGAAACTCGCTGTCGTAATCATCTTCAATAATCCAGGCGTTGTGCCGCTGGGCCAGCTCCAGCAGTGCCAGACGCCGCCGCGCGCTGAGCACGCTTCCGTACGGAAACTGATGCGAAGGCGAGGTGAAAATAAACGAAGGGGGCGGTGCCTGTTGCCCTTCCCAGCAGATCCCTTCTTCATCAACCGGCATACCTGCCATCGTCAGGCCTGCTTTTGCAAATGCGCTTTTTGCCCCGGCATACCCAGGATCTTCTACCCATACAACATCGCCCGGTTCACTCAGCAGCATCGTGCACAGGTTAACCCCTTCGAGTGCGCCTTCGGTAATCACTATCTGACTCGCGTCGCAATCAATACCGCGTGATATCGCAAGATGGCGGGCGATAGCCGATCGTAACGACGGTTCTCCAGCCGGATCGCCGTAGCCTAAAAGTGCACTGCCCTCCTCGCGCAGCACGCGATCGTAAAGGCGGCGCCACAGCGGGAGAGGAAAATAATTGATGGCGGGCGTGCCCGGCGTAAAGGCCGGAACGGGTGTATCTCTGGCAACGGGAGCGGGAAGCTGCGCGACGCGTCTGGCAAGCGTGACGGCGGGCTCAGGTAAATCCAGGGCAACGTCACGCTGCGCCAGCTGCGCCACCCGCGTTCCCTGACGGCTGCGCAGGAGATATCCTTCAAGCGTAAGCTGCTCCAGCGCTGCGTTGACGGTGTTTCGGGACAGGGAGAGCTGCTGAGCCAGGGTACGCGAGCCGGACAGCCTGCTGCCGGGCTGCAATCTCCCACACAAGATAGACTCCCGCAGCGCCAGATAGAGCGCACGCTGCAGGGTTTCTTCGCCGCGTTTTTTCAGCGCTGCACTCACTAAAGTATAAAAATCGTCGCCCGGAATATTCATCCATTCTCCTCGTGGTACCAACAAAACATAGCGCGTTGGTTCTTTTTAAGGAACCAGTTATTCACTAGCCTAAAGCTCTTTCACTATCAAGGAGATGAAGATGAATACGTTTAACCAGTTTGGGCAGCCCGTAGGCGACGCGCTTGTCGACTGGCAGCCACGACCGTACCCTTCCCGGGCAACGCTTCAGGGTCAGTACTGCCGGCTGGAACCGCTGCGGGTGGAACACGCCGATGCGCTGTTTTCCGCTTATTCCCTTGCTGCAGACACGCGAAGCTGGACGTGGCTGCTGCGTGAGCCCGATGCGACCGCAGCCGAATTTACCGGGTGGGTTGAAAGCGTGTGCGCGCTATCGGATCCAATGCATTTCACCGTTATCGATAATCAGACGCAGGCCCCGGTGGGCACGCTGGCGCTGATGCGCATCGATCCCAAAAATGGCGTCGTGGAGGTGGGGCACGTGCATTTCTCCCCGCTCCTCAGCCGCACGCCGATGTCAACGGAAGCTCAATACCTGCTGATGAAGTACGTGTTTGATACCCTGGGCTATCGACGCTACGAATGGAAGTGCAACAGCCTGAACGAGCCTTCCCGCAGGGCGGCGCTGCGGTTGGGCTTTCAGTTTGAAGGGCGCTTTCGCCAGGCGCTGGTCGTCAAAGGCCACAACCGGGACACCGACTGGTTTTCGATCGTGGACAACGAATGGCCGGCGCTGGCGAGCGCGTTTGAAAACTGGCTTGCCATCGGCAATTTCACGCCCGATGGCAAGCAGAGAAGATCCCTGGAAAGCTGGCGAGAACAACGCGCTTAGCGTCTTTTTTTACGTCCCTGAACCGCCTTAAAGCGCGGGTTAGATTTGCAGATCACGTACAAACGCCCTTTGCGTTTGACGATCTGGCAGTCCGGATGACGCTGTTTGGCACTGCGAAGTGAGTTAAGCACCTGCATGATTAACCTCGCTTCGCATTAAGAAAGCCGCCAAAACGCTTGCGGAAGCGCGCTGCGCTGCCGTCTGTCGAGAACGTTTTTTGCTTACCGGTATAAAACGGGTGCGATTTTGAAGAAACCTCGATGGTGATATACGGGAAGGTTTCACCGTCGAGTTCAATTTCGCGGTCGGTCTTGATGGTTGAGCCGACCTTAAAGTATTCATTGGCACTGGTGTCGTGAAACACAACGGTGCGATAGGCTGGATGGATATCAGGTTTCATCGCTGTCTTCTCATGTTTTGTTATAACATAACAAAATAATATCCGAGCCTCGCCGCAAAAACAACCCCTGATAATGCGCTACCACTCCGACAAGATTTTGTGATTTACCAACACCAGGCTGAAATCAATGACCGTCGCGTGCTATAACTATATCATTTCGCGGTAAAATCTTTCTCCTCAGGCGATCACACTCAGTGCTACTGCAACGGGCATATGAGAAGGAAACAGCAGCATGAAAACCCGACATCTGGTCAGCCTGGTGACAGGCATATTGATCTTTTCTGTGCTGATACCGATTTGCCTCAGTATCTGGCTGGCGCATCGCCAGGCGGAAAAACAGTTCGTTGATGCGCTGGAAAACTACGCCTCCCGCGTGATGCTTCGGGCAGACAAAGTCGTGGGACAGGCAAAAGATGCCCTTACGCAGCTGCAAACAATCACCTATCTGCCCTGCAGTCAGATGCACCTGCGAGAGCTGCGCCGGCTCACGTTCTCATATCGCTATGTGCAGGAAGTGATTTACGTCGACAACCTCAAACCCGTCTGCTCCTCGCTGGAGCAGGTCAGCCACGCCGGGCCTTTTCCGCCTCCCATGCGCGTGACCTCTGACGGCTACAGCGCCTGGATCACCACGCAAAACGATCTGGGCTTTAATCACTACATGGCCGTTTTGGGTAAAGCACACTATCTGGTGATGATTGACCCTGAATCGCTGGTCGATGTCATTCCCTTTGGCTCTATGCGCACCGATGCTGCGCTAATCGGTCATGGCAATAATATTATTTTCGCGAGGAGCGATTCGCTTAACCCCCACATCCGTCAACTTCTGGAAACCCAGAGCCTGACGCAACTGCAGTACAAAGGTTCAATGTACATTGCAAAGTCGGTGTCCGACCTGGGATATACCGTGGTGGCATGGGCCGCGCTGAAACCGCTGGAAGAGAGCTGGCATAAGCAGCTCTTTTTCTGGCTTCCCTTTGGCATGCTGGTTAGCCTGCTTGCCGCCCTGTTTTTGATCCGCATATTGCGCCGCATCCAGTCGCCCAAAAACCGACTGCAGGACGCCATAAACGGGCGCGATATTGTGGTGCACTATCAGCCCATTGTGGCGCTGTGCAGCGGTAAGATCGTGGGGGCCGAGGCGCTGGCGCGCTGGCCGCAGCCAGACGGAAGCAGCTTGTCACCCGATATTTTTGTGCCGCTGGCAGAGCAGACTGGCCTTATTTCACCGTTAACCCAGCTCATCGTGGAAAAAGTGTTCGAAGATATGGGGCACTGGCTGCATCACCATCCGGATCAGCATATTTCCATTAATCTCGCGTCCGACGATCTGACCTCCGGCAAGCTGCCACCTTTGCTTCATAACCTGCTGAACAAATGGGAAGTCCATCCTGGACAAATTGCCCTTGAGCTTACCGAACGCGGTTTTGCCGATCCCAAAGTGAGCGCCCCCGCCATAGCCGCATTCCGCCGCTCGGGGCACCCTGTATATATTGATGATTTCGGGACCGGCTATTCCAGCCTGAGCTATCTGCAGGATCTGGACGTCGACACGCTAAAAATAGACAAATCTTTTGTGGATGCGCTGGAGTACAAAAACGTCACGCCGCACATTATTGAAATGGCGAAATCACTCAAGCTGGCGATGGTTGCCGAGGGCATTGAAACCCAGGGCCAGCTCGACTGGCTGCATCGTCACGGCGTGCAGTATGGTCAGGGCTGGTACTATAGTAAGGCGCTGCCGAAGGTGGAATTCGTGCTCTGGGCCGAACACAACCTTGAGCAGCACGTTACTTGAGTCAGTTACTCCGGCCGTTGCCGCCAGGTAACGCGATAGCGTAGCTGGCGCTTTTGCAGGATGAACTCAGGCGAAACGCTCGGACTCCACGAATCATCGCCGCCCACGCCCATATGAAACGCATCGAGATTGAGCCAGCATCCCGGCTCCTCACGAAGCTTGTGATGGTGCGTGACCTCACGCAGCTGCTGCTGGCCGTAGCGGCTCAGGGAGAAATGGAAATGTCCCTGCAGCTGATGCGGGCCAAACTCAAGCTCGCGGGTATCGCAGCGCAGGCCATTATCCGTCGGGAAGATATAAGGCGTATGCATCTCTTCCAGCGGTAACTCCCAGCGCCCCTGCTGCGCGGCCAGCTTTCTGTCCGGATAGTTTTCCAGCGGCCCCGCCCCCAGCCAGCGCACCGTGTCCGGCGCCTGGGCGAGATGTACGCTCAGGCCAATGCGCGCCGGTTCGGGGATATCGGAGGCAACCTGCACCTCGACGTCGGCATGCAGCGCGCCCTGCGCGTCAACCCGCCAGACCTTACGGCTCAGGAACAGCGCCTTGCCGCGATGCTCCCAGACGTGCTGCGTCGTTACCACCGCGCCGTCCGCATGCTGGTTCCCTTCACACAGCAGCATGCGCGAGGTTAAATCATACATCCCCGCCGCCTTCCAGCGTTCAACCCATGCATTCGGGTCGATTCGCGTTACCTCGCTCACGCCAATATCATTATCCAGCGGGGCGCGGGTAAAGCTATCCACCAGCGGTGAGAGCAAGGTTTCAACGCCATTGCGCCACCACTGCGTCAGGTTTCCTGAGGCACAATCGAACGTCCAGCGCTGATGCTGATGCGTTATCTCCAGAACGCCCTCTTTATGCGCTAAAACTGGCGTCTCGCCCGTCTCTTCGCGGGCGGCAACGTACAGCGGTGCGGGAAGCGGCCACTGATCCCAGGCGCAGCGATGATTGGCTGGTGACCACGCCGTCGCCTCCGGCTGAAGCACCTCAACATTCAGCCAGACCTCGCCCGGCTCGGCCGCGAGTTCGGGCAGCGGGATCTCCAGACGCTGCGCGCCCTGCGGTGCAATAGACAGCGTCAGGTCGCTCGATACCAGCGCTTTCCCGTCGCGGGTTATTGACCATTTCAGCAGCTCGTTGTCGGTCTGGCGGAACAGATAATCGCTCTGCACCTCCACAACCAGCGGAGAGGTGCTGACCAGCGTAAAGGTGAAGAACTGCTGGGCGCGCTGCGCTTCGTATAGTGCCGGATGCGGCGTGCGGTCGGGGAACACCAGCCCGTTAAGGCAGAACTGTCGGTCATTGGGCGTATCACCAAAATCCCCCCCGTAGGCCCAGAAAGGATTGCCCTTCTCATCTTTCTTCGTCAGCGCCTGATCGACCCAGTCCCAGACAAACCCACCCTGCAGGCGCGGGTGGCTGCGAAATGCCTGCCAGTATTTAGCGAATCCGCCGAAGCTGTTTCCCATCGCATGGGCGTATTCGCAGAGGATCAGCGGACGCGTTTCATCCGGCATGCCGATCCACTTCTTAATAGACCATTTCGGCACGGCCGGGAACGGCTGATCCCAATCGACGCGGGCGTACATCGGGCAGACGATATCGGTGGCGGTGCTATCTGCCCCGCCGCCTTCGTACTGCACCGGACGCGTAGGATCGGTGGTTTTCAGCCAGCGGTAGAGCGCATCGTGATTCGCGCCGTGCCCGGACTCATTCCCCAGCGACCAGATAACGATCGACGGATGGTTGCGGTCGCGCAGCACCATGCGGGTAACGCGCTCGCTCATGGCGGGCAGCCAGCGGGGATCGTCCGAAAGGCGGCTCATTGGAACCATGCCGTGCGTTTCGATATTGGCTTCATCGACAACGTACAGCCCGTAGCGATCGCAAAGGGTGTACCACAGGGGATGGTTCGGGTAGTGAGAGCAGCGGACGGCGTTAAAGTTGTGCTGCTTCATCAGTTCGATGTCGCGACGCATGGTTGCTTCGTCCATCACCTGACCGTTTTCCGGGTGATGCTCATGGCGGTTCACCCCGCGGATGAGCAGGGGTTTACCGTTGAGCTTCAGCAGGCCGTTGCTGATTTCAACGCGGCGGAAGCCAACGTCGCAGGCTTCAACCTCCAGCGTATTCCCCTCCCCGTCCAGCAGCGCGATCGTCAGGCGATACAGCTCCGGCGCTTCAGCGCTCCACAGTGCGGGAGCGGCAACGGGTAGCGATACCGTCAAGCGCTCTGCCCAGCTTCCCCGCTCATCCACCGCGTCGGAGCCGGGACGCTGGGTGGCGCTGGCGCATTTTTCGCCGTTACGCCAGAGGGTAAAGGCCACTTCGCACTCGCTAAATTTCGCGCCCGCCAGCGCCACATCGACGTTCAGCGTCGCGCGATCTAATTCAGTATTCAGACGGGTTACGACGTGATAATCGGCGATCTGCGTTTCCGGCTTATGCAGAAGCGTTACGTCGCGGAAAATGCCGCTCATGCGCCACATATCCTGGTCTTCCAGATAGCTCCCGTCACACCAGCGCAAGACCATTACCGCCAGGCGGTTTTCGCCCGGGCGCAGAACGGCAGAGAGATCGAACTCGGCGGGCAGTCGGCTATCCTGCGAATAGCCTATCCACTGGCCGTTGCACCACAGGTGAAACGCCGAATTTACGCCGTCGAACACGATGCGGGTTTGCCCGCTCTGCAGCCAGGCCTCGTCCATCTCAAATGTGAGCGAGTAACAACCGGTAGGATTTTCTGCCGGAACAAAAGGCGGATTGACGGCAATGGGATAGGTCACGTTCGTGTAGATGGGGGTATCGAAGCCCTGCATCTGCCAGTTTGACGGAACAGGCATCGCAACCGCGTCAGCGTTATCCTCCGCGAGCCATGCCTGCGGAACGTGCTCAGGTGCGGTATAGAAGCTAAAGCGCCACGCCCCGTTAAGAGAGCGTCGGCTGACCGAGCCGGCATCCTCTCTGGCTAAGATTTCATTTCGCCAGCTATGAAACGGCGCATGCGCTGCCAGGCGGTTCCACTGCGTTACGCCAGGGTTTTCCCAGTCCCGGCGAGCCAGAATTGCGCTGAGAGTCAGCGGTGATGTATCAGACATGTTTACCTCGTTGCGAAGCGCTCACAATTTTAGTCAACATGCCCTGGTAATGTATGGCGGTAAAGTGTCCGATCGCAACGTAGCGAGTCAGATCACAAAAGCATTACTCCCGCGCGATTTTCTCTGCCAGAAGCGTCAGAGCCTTCAACTGCCGGGCAAGATCGTCACGATCGGCTCGATCGGCTGCACGAGGCGCGCTGGAATGCCGTGCGATTAAGGTCACGGGCAGCTGCATTTGCCAGCCGTTTTTCTCCTGCGTGGGCGCCAATAGCCATTCCACGCTTCGCTCGCCCGCCTCGCGGAAGGCCTGACGAACGGTCGTAAGGGGAGGAGAAAACCAGGCGCTGTCGGCGGTATCATCAAACCCGACAATAGAAATATGCCCCGGCACCGCAATCCCTTTTTCGGCGCAGGCACGCATTACGCCAAGCGCCATTTGGTCATTCGCCACCAGAATCGCGTCGGGCAACTGCGCGCCCGATAACAGCTGATGGGCTTTTTCATATCCGGAGGCCGCACTCCACTCCCCGTAGGCCACCGCTACGGGCTCAAGCCCGGACTGCGCCAGCGAGGCTTTCCAGCCCGCCAGGCGCGCGCGCGCAGAGACGGAACTTTCTGGCCCGCTCAGGAGAGCAATACGCCGATGCCCCAGGGAGAGAAGATGTTCAGCCCCCAGGCTGGCCCCCTGCCCGGCATTAAACACCAGGCTGTTGACCCGCGCAGAAGGAGAAACATCCAGGAACAGCACCGGTACGGACGCAGCCAGCGTTTTGAGCTGTTCGGCAAGCGGATCGTCCAGCGGGACGTTGACCAGCAGTGCGTCCACGCGCTGCGCCAGCAGCTCCTGGATGGCGGCCTGGCACTGCTGCGGATGTTCCACCATCGAAATGAGCACGCTCGCCCCCTGCTCCAGCGCGCGGGATTTTACGGCAGAGGCTATTTGCGAAGGCGCATGCAGCGCCAGATCGGTGGTGATCAGCCCCAGGGTACGCGTACGTTTTCCCGCCAGCTGCTGTGCGCCACGGTTAGGGACGTAGTGCAGCTCGGCCATCGCCCGCTGCACCTTTTCCCGCGTGCGGGCGGAGACATGCTCCGCATCGTTAATCACGCGGGAAACGGTCTGGTAAGAAACCCCCGCAAGGAGGGCGACATCATAAAGGGTGATCGCTTTCATGCATTCCGGCTTCGCGTCGAGAGGGTCCACTATTGTGGCATAGCGTTACCCTTAAAGCATGTGAGCGCTTCGCAAAATTAAACAATCTGCTCCGGCTGAGGAATGTTATCTACGCGCGGCTTCTGCCGGAACCACGGCAGGCAGAGCTGAATCATAGGGCCAATGGTCAGGGCATACACCACGGTGCCTACGCCAAACGTTCCGCCAAGAATACAGCCGATAATTAACACGCTCACCTCGATCCCGGTTCGCACGCTGCGAATCGACCAGCCAAGACGCGCATGGATCCCTGTCATCAGGCCATCTCGCGGCCCGGCACCAAAGCCCGCGCCAATATACATACCCGTTGCAATTGCATTCACCACAATGCCGGACAGCAGCAGGGTGATGCGTATCGGTAGCGAAGTCAGCTCGGGGATCAGCGCCATCGAAGCATCCGCCGCGAGGCCGATACAGATTACGTTACTGATAGTGCCAAGCCCCGGCATTTGACGAAGCGGTATCCACAGCAGCAGCACCGCCGCCCCGGTCAAAATAATCACCGTACCGATACTCATCCCCAGCTGCAGTGCCACCCCAAGGTGAAAAACGTCCCACGGATCGACACCGAGATCCGAGCGAATAAACATTGCGGTGGACAGGCCGTAAAGCCCCAGACCGACGTAAAGCTGTACCAGACGACGTAGCATTTTTTATCTTCTCCGAATAACCAGACTTTCATCCTGAACCAAAATGGCATTATGATTAATGTCCAGTTTTGAAATAGTGGACTGCACATGTCATCACGTCGTTTCGGAAGCCAGTCTCTGGTCCGCCTGTTAGGCCACTGGCAGCAGCCCTCGTCGCGTACCCCGCTCTGGCGTCAGCTGGCTGACGGATTACGTCTGTTAATTCTTGACGGCAGGCTGGCGCTTAGCACGCGGCTGCCGGGCGAACGGGAGCTGGCCACTGCGCTGGACGTGAGCAGGACAACCATCGGCAGCGCGCTGGCCCATCTGCGGGAGGAGGGATACCTCGAGAGCCGACACGGCAGCGGCTCACGCGTGATTTTGCCGGATACCCGCGCCATACCCACCCTGTCAGCCGCCAGCGCGGCGCTGGATCTCTCGACTGCCGCGCTCAATGCCGGACCCGAAATCCACCAGGCCTACACCCATGCGCTCGCGACCATTCCGCAGCACCTTACCCTGACGGGGTACGATCAGCTTGGGCTGTTGGCACTGCGCGAAGCTATTGCCGCCCGCTATACCGCGCGAGGGCTGCCGACCCAGGCAGATGAAGTGATGGTAGTAAACGGTGCAGTGAGCGGCTTTGCGCTGGTGCTGCGGATGATGACCGGCCCGGGCGATCGCGTCGTGGTTGATTATCCTACCTATCCGCTGGCGATCGCCGCTATCCAGGGGGCGCAATGTCGGCCCGTGGGCGTTTCGCTGCCGGATAAGGGCTGGGATACGGATGGCTTCGCGGCAACGCTTGCCCAGACGGCCCCCCGCCTGGCGTACCTGATGCCGGATTTCCACAATCCAACAGGGCGCTGTATGGACCGCGCCACCCGTCAGGCCATAACCGATATTGCTGCGCAGACACGCACCACGCTGGTTGTCGATGAAACGATGGTGGATTTGTGGTTTGACGCGCCGCCGCCGCCGCCGCTGGCCTCCTTTAACCCGGGGGCAAACGTGATTACGCTCGGCTCCGCCGGAAAAAGCTTCTGGGGAGGACTTCGCCTCGGATGGATCCGCGCCAACTCGCGCACCATCGCAGCGCTGACCCAGACCCGCGATACCCTTGATTTGGGCTCGCCAATACTGGAACAGCTGGCAACACAGTGGCTGATTGAAAATAGCGATTCCTTCCTGCCCGCGCGCCGAAAAATGCTGAAGGCACACCGCAGCCGGTGTCGCGAGCTGCTGCAAAAGCACTTCCCTGAATGGCGATTTCAGGAGGCCGAAGGCGGGCTTTCCTACTGGATAGAGCTGCCCGGCATGCATGCGACGCAGCTGGCCGCACGTGCCGAAACGCTGGGGATAAATCTGGGAACGGGCACGCGGTTTGGTCTTTCCGGTGCGTTTGATCGCTACTTACGCATGCCCTTCACGCTCGACCCGGATCGGCTTGAAGAAGCGCTGCTAAGAATTAAACCGCTTTGGCTGGCGCTAAATAAAAGCACGCCATCAATTAAGCGCAGCCTGGTATAATGTAAATAATAAAAACTGCTGACTGTAATGCATGCAGTCAGCAGTTTTCACCGGCCAGGATTTAGTGCTGCGGAGGAATAGGGAAACCTTTCAGCGAAATAACAAAACTTTCACCCTCTTTCTTTATTTTTGCGCCGGTGTCACACCAGTCAGACGCAATACGAAAGAACTCATCGCTTCCTACATTCCAGCCGAGACGTACATGCTTGACGTAGCCTGAGCGTAACAGATCGCAGGCCTCTTTGTAGTCACAGGCAGTTGACGGTTGTTGTTTCATTTTCTCTTCTTCAGAAGTTTGCGTAGTGCTTTGATTTCTTTAGGAGTAAATGGATTTACACTCTCTTCTTCCGTATGCTGATTATCAATATCCTCTTCCGATACTCCCGCCTCTTCTACTGCTTCAAATCCCAGCAGCAGCAGTTTTTCTGTCGTCACGCTTAAATTCTCGTTATTCACTTCCGCGTAGTGGCGAAGTCTTTCTTTCAGCGCTTCATCAATTTTAACGTTTAGTACCGCAGTAGCCATGATTGTTACTTCCCTTCGGAATAAGTTCTTTATTTAATACACGAAGTTATCCGCCTAAGCCAGATCTATATTTTTTGCTTATGACGGAAAAAAGACACCCAATAATAAAATGACAGTCTATTATTACAGGTTTATGACAGTAATATTTCAAATAAATGAAAGATATATTACGCAGACTATTAAATACCCTTTATATAATAAAGGCTATTTTAACTGGCGGTAGAGTAAGGGGATCATGGAGGCTGAAATGGGTGGGGGCCCTGCCAGCTACATCCCGGCACACACGTCGTCTGCCCTGGCTGCTTCCTTCCGGACCTGACCTGGTGAACAGAGTAGCGTTGCGGGAGAACCAACAGGGCCCCCATTGAGAGCGTTGTTAACCAACGCGCTGGCGCATTATCGCTATGCCGCCCTGTAATTGCAAGCCGCAGGCGTCCGAATGCTGGTTTATTGCGCAAACAGGCGCAGTAATCAGTAAGAACCTAGTTTAACATGGCTGTCCAGACAATCCCACAGGCATAGATATGGACGAACACGACACCTTTCCACAGCGTGTATGGCAAATCGTGGCCTCAATCCCGGAAGGCTATATCACAACCTATGGCGACGTTGCCCGTCTTGCCGGTTCTCCCCGTGCCGCGCGCCAGGTCGGCGGCGTACTGAAGCGGCTTCCGGAGGGAAGCACCTTACCGTGGCATCGCGTGGTGAATCGTCACGGCGCGATTTCGCTCACCGGGCCGGATCTTCAGCGCCAGCGTCAGGCGTTGCTTTCCGAGGGGATACAGGTGTCAGGGTCGGGGCAGATAGATTTGCAGAAGTACCGCTGGGTGTACTGATTGACACCCTCTCCCGCAGGAGAGGGTTTAGCCTTAATTACAGCTGGGTAGGCGGCGTAGGGACAGCCGGCTGGTTCGCTTGTGGCGCAACCGGGAGTGCCGTTTGCGTTACCGGCACCAGGTTCAGGTCGACTTTGGTTCCACCGTTGTTAACGGCTTCCTGCACGGTATCGGTGATAAAGACCAGCTTATCGTTGATCGTTACCGCCGCGCTCAGCAGGATACGCGCGTTTGGCTGCACGTCTGATGGGTTATACGGCAACACGAAGCTGAACGGTGCCTGTTTACCCTCTGTACGCACCGCACGCTGCGCCAGAACCTTAGACGGCGCGTCCGCCAGCGAGGCGTCAGACAGGGTTACCGTTAATACCGCATCCGGCGGTAAGGCAACTTTCTGCTTGATCCAGATAGTACCGGACACATTTGGCTGCTGAATGGACTGCTGTGAAAGTGTATTTATCCCGTTAGGATCTGCAGCGGGCACGGGCACCTGAGCGCTTTTACCGGCGCAAGCAGAGAGCGCTACCGCAATTGCTATACCACTTAGCATTGGCACGAGTTTCATTGAAGTCTCCTTATCATCAATGCACCAGCGGGATCGATCCCATCCGATGTCGTTTCATTCACATAACGTAAACAAGTGTGGCACAAATCACTGATTAATGCCTAATTTCGAGCCGATATTCAGACTATTCTACCCATCGGACCACTTTCATTTCTGCGTTATACTCTGCGTATCTTTCGCCACGGCGTTTATTGAGGACGACTATGAGTCAAGCACTGAACAATCTGCTGACATTACTGAATCTGGAAAAAATAGAGGAAGGACTCTATCGCGGGCAGAGCGAAGATTTAGGCTTACGCCAGGTTTTCGGTGGACAGGTGGTAGGACAAGCGCTGTACGCGGCCAAGGAAACCGTCCCGACAGACCGTCTGGTGCACTCCTTTCACAGCTATTTCTTACGCCCTGGCGACAGTGCAAAGCCGATTGTGTACGACGTTGAGGTTTTACGTGACGGCAACAGCTTTAGCGCCCGTCGCGTGGCGGCCGTTCAGAACGGCAAACCCATCTTTTACATGACCGCCTCGTTCCAGGCGCCAGAGCCGGGTTATGAGCATCAGAAAGAGATGCTACCCGCCCCGTCGCCGGACGATCTTCAGTCTGAGACGGACATTGCCCGCGCGCTCGCGCATTTATTGCCGCCGCAGGTTAAAGAGAAGTTTCTCTGCGATAAGCCGCTGGAAATCCGCCCTGTCGAATTCCATAACCCGATGAAAGGCCACACCGCTGAACCCAAGCGTCAGGTCTGGATGCGAGCCAATGGCACCGTGCCGGAAGATCTTCGCGTACATCAGTACCTGCTGGGCTACGCGTCTGATTTCAACTTCCTGCCGGTTGCGCTACAGCCGCACGGCGTTGGGTTCCTGGAGAAAGGGATGCAGGTCGCAACCATTGACCACTCCATGTGGTTCCACCGTCCATTTGATATGAATGAATGGCTGCTCTACAGCGTGGAGAGCACGTCAGCGTCGAGCGCTCGCGGGTTTGTGCGTGGGGAGTTTTATACGCAGGATGGCGTGCTGGTGGCTTCTACAGTGCAGGAAGGGGTGATGCGTAATCGAGGGTGATCTTGTGCGGCCTGATGCCCTCACCCTGGCCCTCTCCCACGGGGAGAGGGAATAAACACTAAAATCGGCAACCTCTCGGTTGCCGTTTTGCTGTCTGTTAGGCGTTATAGGCATTCTCGCCGTGGCTGTTCACATCCAGACCTTCGCGTTCCTGCTCTTCCGGTACGCGCAGCCCGACGGTCATGTCCGCCAGCTTGTAGCCGATGAAGGCGACAACCGCAGACCACACAACGGTGATGGCAATACTTTCCAGCTGTACCAGCACCTGATGAACCATCGTCACGCCTTCTGCATACCCCACGCCGCCCAGAGATTTCGCGGCAAAGATACCGGTCATTATACAGCCGACGATGCCGCACACGCCGTGGACGCCAAACACGTCGCATGGGTCGTCAACGCGCAGAATACGCTTCAGTGCGGTCACGCCCCACAGGCCGGCAAGACCCGCCACCAGCCCCACCAGAAGCGCACCGCCGACGCCCACGTAGCCACACGCAGGGGTAATACCGACCAGCCCAGCAATCGCGCCGGAACAGGCACCCAGCAGAGACGGCTTACCGCGCACGGCCCACTCGCCAAACACCCAGGAGAGGATCGCACCTGCCGTCGCGACAACGGTGTTCACGAAGGCCAGCGCGGCGATTTCGTTAGCCGAACTTGCAGACCCGGCGTTGAAGCCGAACCAGCCAAAGTAGAGGATAGCCGTACCGGTAAAGACCATCGGCAGGTTGTGCGGCTTAAACGCCTCTTTCCCAAAGCCCACGCGTTTGCCAATCAGGTACGCGCCCACCAGACCCGCAACCGCGGCGTTGATGTGGACAACGGTCCCGCCCGCAAAGTCCATCGCACCGTGAGACGCCAGCAAACCGCCGCCCCAGACCATGTGCGCAATCGGCACGTAGGAGAGCGTCAGCCAGACCACCACGAAAATCAGCACCGCAGAGAAACGAATACGCTCCGCCAGCGCGCCGACAATCAGGCCCACGGTAATACAGGCGAATGAGCCCTGGAACGCAACGTGAATATACTGATAGAAGGACCCCATCAGCGCGGTCAGCTCAATATTCTTCAGCATCGCCCAGTTGAAGCTGCCGAAGAAGGCGTTACCTTCGCCGAAGGCCAGCGAGTAACCGTAAACCACCCACAGCACGCACACCAGCGCGAACGTCACGGCAACCTGCGTTAGCATAGAGAGCACGTTTTTACCGCGGATCAGGCCGCCGTAAAACAGCGCAATGCCCGGAATAGTCATGAACAGCACCAGCGCGGTGCAGATCATCATAAATGCGTTATCGGCTTTGTCTGCCACAGCAGGGGCAGCCATGGCCAGGCCCGGCAGCAGCGCCAGCGACCCCAGACCCGTTTTGATTGTTGCTATCTTCATTTTCTCGATCCCTATCACTGTGTGCCAGGCGTTATTTACAGTGCCGCTTCGTCGGATTCGCCGGTACGGATGCGAATGACGCGCTGCAGTTCAGCAACGAAAATTTTGCCGTCGCCAATTTTGCCGGTGTAGGCCGCTTTGCTGATGATGTCGATGACTTCATCGAGCTGATCGTCCGCAATCGCGACATCAATTTTTACTTTTGGCAGGAAGTTAACGCTGTATTCCGCCCCGCGATAAAGCTCGGCATGCCCCTTCTGACGACCAAAGCCTTTCACTTCGGTAACAGTCAGTCCCTGAATACCCATAGAGGACAGTGCTTCACGCACGTCTTCGAGTTTGAATGGTTTAATTACCACCGTAACCAGCTTCATAGATCCCCTCCAGTCAGAATTCGGTAATGGCCGCAGCTAACACGAAAGGGATACTGCAAGGGATGTGCCAGAATTGAAAACAGAGGGAAAGCGCGTGTGAAGTCGCCTGATACGGCGCAAAGTAAACGACTGATGAAAAAAAACGCACCATGACGGTGCAGGGTGCGTTTCAGTTTTGCACCAACAGCTTTGGCTGTTAGCGCGTTGCCTGCTTTTGGTGCATCAGGCGCTAAGCGACTCTTCTTCGCGCGCGCTGGCGGCCAGCTCTTCGCCCGCAAGCTGTAGTTGATACATCTGCCAGTAGCGCCCCTTCGCCTCCAGAAGCTCTCGGTGCGTACCGCGCTCTACGGCCTGCCCGCGGTGCAGCACCAGAATGGTATCCGCCTCGACAATCGTTGAAAGACGATGGGCAATGACCACCAGCGTCGTATGGTCACGCACGGCGGCCAGCGCCTGCTGGATAGCCTGCTCGGTGCCCGAATCGATACTGGCCGTGGCTTCATCCAGAATTAGCACCTGCGGCGTTTCGATCAGCACGCGCGCCAGCGCCAGAAGCTGCTTTTGCCCAACGGAGAGGTTATTCCCCTGTTCACCCAGCTTCGTGTTGATCCCGTCGCTAAACCCGCGCGCCAGCTCTGCCAGCTGGACCTTTTCAAGCACGTCCCAGACCTGCTCATGGGTATAAGGCCGCCCCAGCGTCACGTTAGCGTAGAAGGTATCCGCCAGCACAACCGGGTCCTGCTGCACCATCGCGACGCCCTTACGCAACACGTTATGGCTGAGTGACGCAAGCGAACGGCCGTCCAGGCGGATCTCGCCCTGAGTTAAGGGGTAATATCCCATAAGCAGGCTGGCCAGCGTACTTTTGCCACTGCCGGTATGCCCAACCAGCGCGACAAAGCCGCGCGACGGAACGTCCAGGTTGATGTCCTTCAGCACCAGCTGGTCGTCGCGGTAGGCAAAGGAGACATTATCAAAAGCAATTGCCCCGCTTTGCAGCGGGCGGTCGTCGTTGCCGTAGGTCTGACGCGGTCTGTCCATTAATTCAAATACGCGTTCGCCTGCCACCACGGCCTGCTGCAGCATGGATTGCTGGGTAGTGAGTTCAATCAGCGGTTCATTAAGACGCCCAAGATAGCTGATAAAGGCATACAGGACCCCGACCTCAATAGTGCCGCGCGTTGTCAGGCCAAACATCATCAGCAGGCCGCAGAGCACCAGCGCCGAGAAAAGACTCAGCAGCGGGCGCAGGAGGAAACCGTCCAGGCGCAGCGTCTGCATACGCGCCATATAGTGAGAACGGCTGGCCTCGCCCATCCGCTCGCCAAAGCGCGCCTGCTGGCGGAACTGCTGGATCACGCTCATGCCGTTAATCACTTCGTTGAAGCCATCGTTGATGTCGGCGAGGTAGGCGCGCACGCGACGCACAATCGGCGTGCTGTAGCGTTGATAGATAACCATCACGATCAGCACCGCCGGGAAGATGGCGATCGCCACCAGCGCCATGCGCCAGTCGAGGCTAAACATCGCTACCAGCATCGCGCCAATCAGCGCCGCGCTGCGTAATACGGTAGCGACAACCGTGACGTACAGATCGCGGATCACTTCGGTATCGTTGGTGACGCGAGAGATCACCTGCCCGACAGGCTGAGTATCAAACTCGCTGAGCGGCTGGCGCAGCGCGGCGTCCATGACGTCCGTACGCAGCTGCTGAACAACGCCCACGGCTGCACGGTTAAACAGCAGCGACTGGGCATAGTGCAGCCCCGCCGCAGTCAGCTGTAGTCCCACATAGGCCACGCCCAGCCCAGCCACCAGCCCCAGCGGCAGATAGCTTTTTGCGACCATGTTATCGATGAAATAGCTGATAAGCAGCGGGCCGCTAACCTCCGCAACCGCCGCAATCCACAGCAAAAGCACGGCGATGGACAGCGGTTTACGCCACGGAGAGCCGTAGGCAAGCAGACGCTTCAGCGTCGGCCACATCGTTCCGAGCTTACGCATGGGTGACCTCCTCATCCAGCGCCGCCTCAAGCTGCTGATAGCGGTACATATCCCGGTACCAGCCAGCCTGCTCCGCCAGCCGATCGTGCTGACCGCGCTGGGCAATGTGTCCGTGCTGCAGTACGAGGATCTCACTGGCCTCCGTCAATGCCGACAGGCGGTGAGCGCTGATGATGACCGTGCGCCCTTCGCCCCACTGGCGCAGGTTGTGCAGTATTTGATGCTCGGTGCGGCCATCGACGGCGGAGAGCGCATCATCCAGAATCAGGATTTCAGCGTTCAGCAGCAGCGCGCGGGCAATAGAAATTCGCTGTTTTTGTCCGCCGGAGAGCATCACGCCGCGTTCGCCGACCTCCGTTTCATAGCCCTGCGGCAGGCGCAAAATATCGTCATGAACGCTGGCTAAGCGCGCGACGTGTTCAATCTCTTCCTGCGTGGCGGCAGGGTGGCCGAGGGCAATATTGTTGGCGATGGTATCTGAGAATAAGAACGGCGTCTGGCTGACGACCGCCAGGCGGCTGCGCCAGCCGTCCAGCTGCAGGCTCGTCAGGGGACGATCGTGGAAACGAATGTCGCCCTGCGTCACGTCAAAATGGCGCTGGAGCAGCGACAGAATAGTGCTTTTTCCCGATCCCGTTGGGCCACAGATGCCCAGCATCTGGCCGGGCTGCAGCGTAAAGCTCACGTTTTCGATCACCGGATGTTCCGTCTGCGGATAGCTAAATGACCGGATATCAGCCTTCACCACCCCGCGTCCTTCGGGCACCGGCTCACTGCCGTCATTCACGACCGGCGCTTCGGCCAGCATGGAGCGAATGCGGCTGTAGGCGGCGCTGCCGCGCTCGACAATGTTGAACATCCACGCCAGGGCCAGCATCGGCCAAATCATCAGTCCCAGATACATCGCAAAGCTGGTTAACTGACCGAGCGTCATCGAGCCCTGCACCACCATCCAGCTGCCACCGCCGATCGCCAGCATGTTTGCCATGCCGATGGCGATATAGATCGTTGGATCGAAGCGGGCATCAATACGCGCCACGCGCATATTTTTCGCCCCGGTATCGGCCGCATCGGCGGCAAACAGCGCGGACTGGCGATCCTCCAGACCAAAGGCTTTGATCATGCGGATGCTGGTCATGCTCTCCTGGGTGCGATCGTTGAGCGATGAAAACGCCGCCTGCGCCAGCTTGAAGCGCTCGTGCAGCTTTTCACCGTAGCGGTTGATCGCCAGCGCCATTATTGGCATCGGCAGCAGCGCCAGGAGGGTTAACTGCCAGCTGATTTGGGTCGACATGACGATCAGTACCGCGCAGCCCATCACCAGTGAATCCACCAGCGTCAGCACCCCTTCCCCGGCGGCAAAGACCACGCGGTCTACGTCGTTGGTGGCGCGGGCGATGAGATCCCCGGTGCGATGGCGAAGGTAAAACTCCGGATGCTGGCGGCTCAGCTGGCGATAAAAATCTTCGCGCAGCTCAACGGCCAGCTGATAGGACGCACCGAATAAGAGCACGCGCCAGACGTAGCGCAGCAGGTAGACAATCACCGCGGTCAGCACCAGCGTGCCAACCCACATCATCACCCGTGCGGTGGTGTAATGCTGTTCCGTAACGCCATCCACGACGTATCCCACCACTTTCGGCGGGATCAGCTGCAGAATGGCAATAATGATAAGCAGGCATACGGCGCCGAGATAGCGTTGCCACTCCCGACGAAAGTACCAGCTTAATTGGGCAAATAATCGCACGAAGTTTGTTCCTGAAGGTATTTGACGACGTTATTCAATGGGTAGCGCGGTGGTGTATTTAATCTGTTCCATCGCAAAGCTCGAGGTGACGTCCGACAGGCCCGGTACGCTGTTGACGAGCCGCTTGTAAAAATCATCGTAGCGCTTCATGTCAGCGACCTGGACGCGCATCAGGTAGTCATACTCTCCGGCCATACGCCAGAAACCCAGAACCTCCGGCATGTCCGAAACCTGCGTCACGAACCGGCAATACCAGTCGCTGCTGTGATGCTGCGTTTTTATCAGAACAAAGGCGGTCAGTCCAAGCCCCAGTTTTTCGGGATCTAACAACGCGACGCGCCCCAGCAGAATGCCGTCATCTTCCAGTTTCTTGAGGCGTTTCCAGCACGGTGTGGTGGTCAGATTAACGGCATCTGCCAACGCCTGCAAAGAGAGGGTGCAGTCGCTTTGCAGCAATGAAAGCAGCTTGCGGTCAATTTTATCTAGCATACCCACCTCACAGAGAAAATTTTTCTCCCTTCATTCTATTTTAAAGGCAAGATAGCAACAATTTTTTCTGTGCTTTTCGCTATGCTGGGCACAAAATGACAAATGGATACATACGATGAATAGCACCTGGGTTAAACATGCCATCAGCGAAATCAATGCCGACTACCAGCGCTCGGCAGACACCCATTTAATCCGCCTGACGTTGCCCGGGTTTGCGGGCATTCAGCTGTACCTGAAGGATGAAAGCACTCATCCAACCGGCAGCCTGAAGCATCGTCTGGCGCGCTCGCTGTTCCTGTACGGTTTATGTAACGGCTGGATTAAAGAAGGCACCACCATCATTGAGTCCTCATCCGGTTCAACGGCGGTGTCAGAAGCCTACTTTGCCCGCCTGCTTGGCCTGCCGTTCATCGCCGTGATGCCCTCCTGCACCGCAAAACGCAAAATCGAACAGATCGAATTTTACGGCGGACGCTGCCACTTTGTTGAAAGCGCCTGCGAAATCTACGCCGCCTCTGAAATGCTGGCGCGCGAGCTGAACGGCCACTATATGGACCAGTTCACCTTCGCGGAACGCGCCACCGACTGGCGCGGCAATAACAACATTGCCGACAGTATTTTCCGCCAGATGACCCACGAGCCGCACCCGGTGCCCGCGTATGTTGTGATGAGTGCAGGTACGGGCGGCACGTCGGCCACTATCGGGCGCTATATCCGCTGTCAGGGCTATGATACCCAGCTGATGGTGGTTGACCCGCAGAACTCCGTGTTCCTCGACTACTGGCAAAGCCGTGATGCCGCTCTGCGCAGCCCCGTGGGTAGCAAAATCGAAGGCATCGGTCGTCCGCGCGTGGAGCCGTCGTTCATTCCTGACGTGGTCGATGAAATGCTGCGCGTGCCGGACGCAGCCAGCGTGGCCACCGCGCACTGGCTGGAGACGCAGCTCGGCCGCAAGGTGGGCGCCTCGACGGGCACCAACATGTGGGGCGCACTGCAGCTTGCCGCCCGCATGCGCGAAGAGGGCCGCACCGGTTCCATCGTCACGCTGCTGTGCGACAGCGGCGAGCGCTACCTCGACACCTATTACAATGCGGAGTGGGTGCAGGCGAATATCGGCGACATCGCGCCGTGGAAAGCGCAGATTGTCGAGCTGGTGAAATAAAAAAAGCCAGGCCGAAGCCTGGCTTGCTGGAAGGGTCTCACTATTCGGGGGAATACGGGAGGTTGTTTTTGTCCAGCCAATGCGTCAAAAAATGGGACACCGCTTCGTTACGGCAGTGGCCAATAACCGGCAGGTGAGGAAGCTCTGCAATCAGCTGCGGCATCGCATTCCCCATTATCAGACCGCGACCCACGCTGTCCAGCATCTCGCGGTCGTTCATGGCGTCGCCAAACGCCATACAGTCCTGCATCGTTAAGCCCAGGTGGTCGCTCAGGACCGCCAGGGCAGATCCTTTGTTACAGCCGACCGGCAGCACTTCCAGACAATCTACCGCCGAGAAGGTCAGGTGCGCCCGGTCGCCCAGCGCCTCATTGAGCTGAATGCGCAGGCGGCAGAGATCGTCATGATCGCCACAGAAGCAGATCTTAGTCACCGCGTGGGCGGGGATCCGCCGCAGATCGATAAGCTGATATTTAAAGCCGCTGTATACGTGCGCGTGCAGCAAATCGGGAATTTCACGACCGGTAAACCAGCCTTCGTCATTGAACACGTGAATGCTGGCCTGCGTGTCCCAGGTGCTGTGCAGCACGATATCCGCCACTTCCGGGTTAAGATCCTGACGATGCAGCACATCGCCTTCAACGGAGTGTATCCGCGTGCCGTTTCCTGTGATCAAAAACGCATCAAGTGAAAATGCCCCTAATAGATGGCGCATCTCCAGCACGTGGCGACCGGTGGCAAACGTCAGGGTCACATCGCGTTCATGCAGGCGCTTCAGCGTGCTCAGGGTATTCTCCCCTAAACGGTGATCCGGCATTAACAGCGTGCCGTCCATATCAAATGCAGCGAGCCTGGCCATGATTACTCCCGAAATGTGATGCGATTAACTTGTGCATCAGTATTGCGTGAGATATACGGAAGTAATAGTGAATAGATGATAATAATTGTTCCGGGTTTATCATGCGCCAGCTCAACCGTCTTAAACAGTATCAACGCCTGTGGCAACCTTCAGAAGGCGCGCAACAGCAGGCCACCGTTAGCGAACTTGCCAGCCGCTGCTTTTGCAGCGAACGGCACGTTCGCACCCTGCTGCGTCAGGCTCAGGAGGCGGGCTGGCTAAGCTGGCGCGCGCAGTCCGGGCGCGGTAAGCGCGGGGAGCTGACGTTCCACGTCACCCCTGAATCATTGCGTAATGCCATGATGGAAGAGGCGCTCAAAAGCGGACAACAGCATAACGCCCTGGAACTGGCGCAGCTGGCGCCTGATGAGCTGCGCTTGCTGCTCCATCCTTACATGGGCGGGCTTTGGCAAAACGATACGCCAACGCTGCGTATTCCCTACTACCGTTCGCTGGAGCCGCTTCATCCCGGCTTTTTGCCCGGTCGGGCAGAGCAGCATCTGGCGGGGCATGTCTTTTCCGGGCTGACGCGTTTCCACGGTAACAGCAACGAACCGACGGGCGATCTGGCGCATCACTGGGAAGTGTCGGACGAGGGGCTACGCTGGCATTTTTATATCCGCTCTACGCTTCACTGGCATAGCGGCGATAAAATCGAGACGGAGCAGCTGCAGCGGAGTCTGACAACGCTGCAGGCACTGCCTGCCTTACGTAAACTCTTTCAGAGCGTATTGCGCATTGAGGTCACGCATCCGCAGTGCCTGACCTTTACCCTGCATCAGCCTGATTACTGGCTGGCGCACCGGCTGGCGGCCTACTCCAGCGGCCTCGCCCATCCCGACCAGCCCATGACGGGCAGCGGCCCTTTCAAACTGAGCGTGTTCGATCCCGACCTGGTGCGCCTTGAAAGCCATGAGCAGTACCACCTTAGCCATCCACTTTTGAAGGCCATTGAGTTTTGGATCACGCCGACGCTCTTTGACTACGGGCTGGGAACAAGCTGTCGTCATCCGGTGCAAATTGCCATCGGCGAGCCGGACGAGCTGGAAAGCCTGCGCCTGGTGAGCAACAGCACCAGTCTCGGCTTCTGCTATCTCACCCTGAAGCAGAGCGCGCGGCTGAATGAAATGCAGGCGCGACGGTTGATTAATATCATTCACCTGTCGGCGCTTCTGCATACGCTGCCGCTAAACGAAGGGTTGATTACGCCAACGGAGGAGTTGCTTCCCGGCTGGTCTATACCCCAATGGCCAGACTTGACAGAGGTTGCCCTGCCTGAAAAATTAACGCTGATTTACCATCTCCCCGTTGAGCTGCACACCATGGCGGGCCAGCTAAAACAGTACCTTGCACAGCAGGGCTGCGATCTGACGGTTATCTTTCACGATGCCAAAACCTGGGACGGGTGCCTGCGCCTGGCGGAGGCAGACATCATGATGGGTGACAGGCTGATTGGCGAAGCGCCAGAGTACACGCTTGAGCAGTGGCTCCGCTGCGATACGCTCTGGCCGCACCTGCTCAGTGCGCCGCAATATGCCCATCTGCAGGCCACCCTGGATGCGGTACAGACGCAGGCCGATGAGCAGGCTCGACATGCCGGGCTGAAAGCTATTTTCAATCAGCTTATGGAAAACGCGGTGCTGACGCCGCTGTTTAACTATCAATATCAAATCAGCGCCCCGCCGGGCGTAAACGGCATTCGACTCAATACCCGCGGCTGGTTTGATTTTACCGAAGCCTGGCTTCCAGCCCCCAAATCGTGAAGAAGCTGGTCGACGCTGGAGTGAGGCGGTAACATGACGTTTTTACCGTAACTGTCGAGATGATTTATGAAACGTGCCGTCGTCGTGTTCAGCGGAGGACAAGATTCCACTACCTGCCTGGTTCAGGCCCTTCATCAGTATGATGAGGTTCACTGCGTGACGTTTGACTACGGTCAGCGCCACCGCGCTGAAATCGACGTCGCCCGCGAACTGGCCCTGAAACTGAGCGCGCGCGCGCACAAGGTGCTAGACGTGACGCTGCTAAATGAACTGGCCGTCAGCAGCCTCACGCGCGACAGCATTCCCGTACCGGACTACGAGCCCGACGCCAGCGGCATTCCCAATACCTTCGTGCCGGGACGCAATATTCTGTTCCTGACCCTGACGGCCATTTATGCCTATCAGGTGAAAGCCGAAGCGGTGATCACGGGCGTGTGTGAAACCGATTTTTCCGGCTATCCTGACTGTCGCGATGAGTTCGTAAAAGCGCTGAATCACGCGGTTAATCTGGGAATGGCGAAAGAGACGCGCTTTGAAACCCCGCTGATGTGGCTGGATAAAGCGGAAACCTGGGCGCTGGCAGACTACTGGGGCAAGCTGGATTTGGTGCGCAGCGAAACCCTGACCTGCTACAACGGCATTAAAGGCGACGGTTGCGGCCAGTGCGCGGCATGTAATCTGCGTGCGAACGGGCTGAACCACTATCTTGCCGATAAAGTCGGCGTGATGGCCGCGATGCAGAAAAAAACCGGGCTTAAATAGGGCTACTTGACCGTGCTGTCGAAAAGTTTTACACCGGCAGCACGGGTGACTTTCATCAGCGTTGTCAGCGTTGGGTTGCCGTTGTCTGATAAGGTCCGGTATAGCTGCTGACGGGACAGACCGGCTTTGGCAGCGATTACCCCTATGCCGCCGCGGGATTCGATAACACGTCTTAACGCGATTAAGTATGCAGGGATCCCCTGATCTTCATAAATCTCATCCAGGGCAACCTGCAGATATAGCTGAGCGTAAGAAGGGTTTTCACGAAGCATTTTTACGACGGCTTCATCATGGCTGACGGAACTAGAAAATTTTCGTTGGCTCTTGCTCATCCGGTTTATCCTTTTGATGGTCTTTCCAGTAATCTATTGCCAGCTTCACATCAGTCTTTTGACTCTTTTTGTCACCGCCGATCAGCAACAACAGGATCTTCCGATGTTGTACCGCAAAATAGATTCGATAGCCGGGACCACAATCCATTTTCAATTCCCAGATCCCCTCTCTGAGATATCGGTAATCGCCGAAATTCCCTTTCTCAGCACGGTCAATTCGTAGAAGGATCCGAAACGCTAACTCCGGATCCTTTCGCTTCATCTTCGCTACCCACTCCTCAAACGGTACTTTTCCGTCAGGGGTCCGATAACGTTCAACAACGTAGTCCCTGTCCATTATTCTATCCCTGAAAAATCCTTCTGTCTTTTATAAAAGACAAACTTTCTACGCGATCATCAGCTCCAGCTTTTCTCGCAGCTCCCCTTCCAGCGGCAGCGCTTTCTGAGTTTTAAGATCAATGCAGACAAAGGTAATCAGCGCATCGGCTACCACCTGCCCTTCAGGATCCAGCGTCACAACCTGGCTTAACACGCCGCTCTTGCCGTTTAGCTGCTGAACCTGGCTGGTGACGATCAGCACATCTCCCAGCACTGCCGGACGACGGTAGTTGATGTTGATGTTGACGACCACGAACGCAATATTGTGCGCGGTCAGCCACTGAAAGCTCTCGCTGTTTTCCAGCCCGTCCCAGCGCGCTTCTTCGAGAAACTCAAGATAGCGGGCGTTGTTCACGTGCTGATAAACGTCGAGGTGGAAACCGCGTACTTTGATTTTTGTCTGCATAGCGCAATAGCCTTAACTGTTATTGTAGGGTGAGAGGTCATAACTGGTATGACCTCTTTATCCTGGCAAAAAATTGCCGCAGTGCAAGAAAATGCGTAATTACAACGTCAGGTGTGAGAGGTTGCGCTCAACCAGCGCGCTGCCCATACCGGGAACCTGCTTGAGATCGTCGAGGGTTTTAAAGGGACCGTACTCCTCGCGGTAGCTGACGATAGCCTGAGCTTTTTTCAGCCCCACGCCGTTCATTGCGCGGGCGAGATCGTCTGCAGACGCCGAATTGATGCTGACGCGCGTACCGTCGTCATCGGTTTTTTTAGCGACGTCGGTAGCCTTCGTCTGCTCTGCAACCTGCGCAGTTGAGTGGGTTTGGCTCTGCGAGGCCTGCGTTTTAGCGGCAGGCGCTGCCGCGAGCGCGCCGACGCTCATCCCGGTAGCGGCAATGGTCAGCGTAATTAACAGTGCTTTGATTCCACGTTTCATGCTGTTATCTCCTTGTTTGTTGACAGCCACGTCACGATAGCCGCAAGGAAAAACAGGCACAAACAGCAGATTGCAGAAATGGAAAAGGCCGCGAAAGCGGCCTTTAGTTTTTGCAGAGCGTTACGAAAATCTGCGAGCAGATCCGTAATTATTGCTGCTGAGTCACCACGTCACCCAGCTTAATTTTGGCTTCTTTACGCAGGTTGCTCATCATCGCTTCGAAGGCAATCTGGGCATTGTTCTGGGTGATCCCCTGAACCATCGCTTTCTTCTGCTCTTCCGGCATGGTGCCCGCCTTCACGTCGTCCAGCGCCAGCAGAACCACATTACCCTGCACGTCGGTCGTGGTGCCGTAGGTCGGCTTGTCCTTCGCTGGAAGGCTCAGACCAAACGCGGCCTGGCTGATAGGGTCCTGACCGGTACGGCTCAGCGTTTTGGCTTCACCGAAGCTCAGGCCAGCCGCTTTCAGCGCGTCATTTTTACCGGCTTTCAGATCCACCAGGATCTTCTCGGCATCCATTTTCGCCTGCTGTTCAGCTTTGTTGTGCTTAACCTGCGCCACAACCCGATCTTTCACCTCCGCCAGCGGTTTGACCGCTTCCGGTTTGTGCTCGCTGACGCGCAGAACAAATGCACGGTCACCGTCCACGGTAATGATGTCAGAGTTGCTGCCCGGCGTGCCGTTCTCGCCGACCAGCCCGCCGTTGAAGATGGCGTCAGAAACCGGTTTGAAGTTCAGCTCTTCCGGCAGGTTGTCGTGACCAAACCAGCCGGTTTCAACCGCTTTAACGCCCGCCGCCTGCTCTGCGCCTGCCAGCGATTCGTTGTCGTTGCTCGCGGCATCGCTTACCTTCTGCTGCAGCGCATAGAAGGCGTCCAGGGCTTTCTCTTGCTTCACTTTCGCCGCGATATCATCACGAACGTCAGCCAGCGGCTTGGTTTTTGCTGCCTGAACATCGTCCAGACGCGCCACCAGGTAGCCTACGGAGGATTTGATCACCCCAGACAGCTGGCCTTTTTCCTTGAGGCCTGCGTTTTTCAGCTCTTCCGGGGTCGTCGCGTCTTCCAGCCAGCCCATATCACCACCATTTTTCGCAGAGATGATGTCGGTAGACTTGGTTTTCGCTACGGTCGCAAAATCTGCGCCCTTGTTCAGCTCGTCCAGCGCCGCTTTGGCATCGGCTTCAGTTTTGGTCTGAATCACGCTGTAGCGGTTACGCTGCGGCTGAGTGAACTGATCCTGATGCTGATCGTAGTATGACTGGATGTCCGCGTCAGAGGCCGTTTCCTGCAGCGCAGCAGCGTCGAGCTTGATATAGCTCACGCGGAACTGCTCAGGCGCAACGAAGGTGTTTTTGTTCTGCTCGTAGTACGCGTTAACCTCAGCGTCGCTGACCTGCTGTTTTGCCGCCAGCGCATTGACGTCGATGGTCGCTTCACGCACGACACGCTGCTGAGATACCAGCGCGGCCAGTTCGTCAGTTTCACCCTTGAGCATGAAGTCGGTGCCCACAACGGCGTTGATGAGCTGCTGAGTGGTCAGCTGGTTACGCAGCGCCTGCGCGTACTGATCGGCGGTCATGCCCATCTGGTTCACGATGCTGTTGTAACGGGCGTTGTCGAATTTACCGTTAGACTGGAAGGCCTGGGTAGAAAAAATGGCTTTTTTAACCTGTTCGTCGCTGATGCCCAAACCTAAGTTTTTAGCATACTGGTCCAGCAGAGCCTCATCGATAAGGCGGTTGAGCGTTTGCTGACGCAGGGTCTTCATATACCCTTCATTCCCCGCCAGCTCAGAGAACTGGTCGCCCAGCTGCTGCTGCATACGATTACGTTCACCCGCGAAAGCATTCTCGAACTGCCCACGGCTGATTTCCTGGCCATTCACTTTTGCGGCATAGTTGGCGCCAGCGCCGATAAGGTAACTGCTCACGCCGGTCAAAATGAACGACACGATAATGATACCGAAAATGATCTTGAGCACGAGACTGTTAGCAGCCGTGCGTAAGCTGTCCATCATGGTGTAACAACACTCCGCTGTAGGTGACTGGTTACCTGACGCTGACGGAAAATCCTGACCGTCGCGCGTAAAGGCGTATTGTGACAAGAAAACAGGGCAATTGTCAGCCCACAACTCGCATAAACTCGCACAAATCAGGTCTGGACAAACAAAAAAGGCACATCAAATGATGCGCCCTTGTACTTTTCGGCTTCCCTGAAGCGGGAAAGCAATCAGTTTACTGCGTCTTTCAGCGCTTTACCTGCACGGAAACCAGGCACTTTAGCAGCAGCAATGGTGATCTCTTTACCGGTCTGAGGGTTGCGGCCAGTACGGGCAGCACGCTCTTTAACAGCAAAAGTACCGAAGCCTACCAGTGCAACGTCGTCCCCAGCCTGCAGAGATTCAGTAACAGAAGCAATTAATGCATCTAACGCACGTCCAGCTGCAGCTTTAGAAATATCAGCACCCGCAGCAATTTTGTCAATCAGTTGAGATTTATTCACTGTTCTCTTCCTCTCTTTATAATTTATATCGCGCCTGAATCCTTCACAACGCGACCGCGCAGCAGTTATATCAGGCCTGCCATGACCTTACAACACCCGTTGTTGATGGCTAGCCCAATCAGCAATCTAAATTAGCTATACAAAAAAAGGCTGGCAAGTCCGAAATGACTTACCAACCTTGTTTTTATTGACGCTCTTTGCGCGAGGTCACTATTTTGCGGTTACAACCTGCATTCCGGAGGGTTCATTTTGCAGTGCGAGACTAAGAACTTCCTCAATGCGCTTAACCGGATGGATCTGCAGATCGGCAATCACGTTGTCCGGAATCTCTTCCAGATCGCGTTTATTCTCGTAAGGAATCAATACGGTTTTGATCCCACCACGATGTGCCGCCAGCAGTTTTTCTTTTAATCCACCGATTGGCAGAACCTGACCACGCAGCGTAATTTCACCGGTCATTGCGACATCGGCACGCACCGGGTTCCCTGTCAGGCAGGAAACCAGAGCGGTACACATCGCAATACCTGCGCTCGGGCCATCTTTCGGCGTCGCCCCTTCCGGAACGTGCACGTGGATGTCGCGTTTTTCGTAGAAATCTGCGTTGATGCCCAGTTTTTCTGCACGCGCGCGCACCACGGTCAGCGCCGCCTGAATGGACTCCTGCATCACTTCGCCCAGCGAGCCGGTGTAGGTCAGCTTGCCTTTGCCCGGCACGCAGGCGGTTTCGATGGTCAGCAGATCGCCGCCCACTTCCGTCCATGCCAGACCGGTGACCTGGCCTACGCGGTTTTCGTTGTCGGCACGACCGTAGTCGAAGCGCTGAACGCCGAGGTAAGCATGCAGGTTATCGCCGTTAATCACGATGTGTTTCAGGCTCTTATCCAGCAGCAGCTGTTTAACCGCCTTACGGCACAGTTTAGAGATTTCACGCTCAAGGCTACGCACGCCCGCTTCACGGGTGTAGTAGCGGATGATGCCAACGATCGCGCTGTCCTCAACGGTCAGCTCGTTCGCTTTCAGCGCGTTACGCTCAATCTGCTTCGGCAGCAGGTGCTGCTTAGCGATGTTCAGCTTCTCGTCTTCGGTATAGCCCGAGAGACGGATCACTTCCATACGGTCCAGCAGCGGCGCCGGAATGTTCATGGAGTTGGAGGTAGCCACGAACATCACGTCGCTCAGATCGTAGTCCACTTCCAGGTAGTGATCGCTGAACGCCACGTTCTGTTCTGGATCAAGCACTTCCAGCAGTGCAGACGCAGGGTCTCCACGCATGTCCGACGACATCTTGTCGATCTCATCGAGCAGGAACAGCGGGTTTTTAACGCCCACTTTCGCCATTTTCTGGATCAGTTTACCCGGCATAGAACCGATGTAGGTACGGCGGTGACCGCGGATTTCCGCTTCATCGCGTACGCCACCCAGCGCCATACGGATATATTTACGTCCGGTCGCTTTAGCGATGGACTGACCCAGAGAGGTTTTACCCACCCCTGGCGGCCCCACCAGACACAGGATTGGGCCTTTAATTTTGTTCACACGGCTTTGTACCGCGAGGTACTCAAGAATGCGGTCTTTCACGCGCTCCAGGCCGTAGTGGTCGGTATCCAGGATTTCCTGCGCCTGACGCAGGTCTTTTTTGACCTTGCTGCGGGCGTTCCACGGAACCTGCACCATCCACTCAATGTAGCCGCGCACGACGGTCGCTTCAGCCGACATCGGAGACATCATTTTCAGCTTCTGCAGTTCTGCTTCGGCTTTCTCTTTTGCCTCTTTCGGCATCTTCGCCGCGTCGATCTTACGCTTCAGCGCTTCGTTTTCGTCCGGCGCGTCGTCCATCTCGCCTAGCTCTTTCTGAATGGCCTTCATTTGCTCATTCAGATAGTACTCGCGCTGCGATTTCTCCATCTGCTTTTTCACGCGGTTGCGAATGCGTTTCTCAACCTGCAGCAGATCGATTTCTGACTCCATCATCGCCATCAGGTATTCCAGACGTTCATTCACGTCGGACATTTCCAGCACGGACTGTTTGTCAGCCAGCTTCAGCGGCATGTGTGCGGCGATGGTGTCCGCCAGACGCGCAGGATCGTCGATGCTGTTCAGCGACGTCAGCACTTCCGGTGGGATTTTCTTGTTCAGCTTGATATAGCCTTCAAACTGGCTAATCGCGGTGCGCACCAGCACTTCCTGCTCGCGCTCATCAAGCTCAGGCGAATCAAGGTACTCTGCCTTCGCAGAGAAGTGCTCGCCATCGTCTGACAAAGTGGTAATACGCGCACGCTGCAGGCCTTCTACCAGCACCTTCACGGTGCCGTCAGGCAGCTTCAGCATCTGCAAAATAGAGGCCACGGTCCCGACGGTGAAAAGATCGTTTACACCCGGCTCATCCGTTGATGCTTCTTTCTGCGCCACCAACATGATTTTTTTATCATGATCCATGGCGGCTTCGAGGCAACGGATAGATTTTTCCCGCCCTACAAATAAGGGTATGACCATGTGCGGATAAACCACCACATCGCGCAACGGCAATACGGGGATTTCAATGCGTTCAGAACGCTCAGGATTCATAGAGCTCTCTCTTAGTTTAGTGTCCGCCAGGTAAACTGGTCATGTAACTGTGCTTCACACAACCATTAACATGTAACCAGTATATGGGGATGTTTCCCACACATTCAACGCCATGAATACGGAAAAAGTAAAGGGGAGATAAAATCCCCCCTTTTTGATTAACTGCTTGTATGATTTGGTGAATTATTCGCCAGATGCCTGCTGGGCTTCTGGTTTACCGTAAATCAACAGCGGCTTAGTCTGACCGCCAATAACGGATTCGTCGATAACCACTTTCTCAACATCTTCCATCGACGGCAGATCGTACATGGTATCAAGCAGTGCCGCTTCAACGATTGAACGCAGACCACGCGCGCCGGTTTTGCGGATCATCGCTTTCTTCGCGATGGCATCCAGCGCTTCGTCGCGGAATTCCAGCTCAACGCCTTCCAGATTGAACAGCGCCTGATACTGCTTGGTCAGCGCATTTTTCGGCTCTTTCAGAATCTGGATGAGCGCATCTTCGCTCAGTTCGTTCAGCGTCGCCACAACCGGCAGACGACCGATGAACTCAGGAATCAGACCAAACTTGATCAGATCTTCCGGTTCAACCTGCGACAGCAGCTGGCCTTCGTTCGGCTTTTCAGACGTGGATTTCACCGTTGCGCCGAAACCAATGCCGGAGCCGGTTTCAACACGGTGAGAAATCACCTTATCCAGGCCTGCAAACGCACCGCCACAGATGAACAGGATCTTGGAGGTATCAACCTGCAGGAACTCCTGCTGCGGATGCTTACGGCCACCCTGTGGCGGCACCGCCGCAACGGTACCTTCAATCAGCTTCAGCAGCGCCTGCTGCACGCCTTCACCCGACACGTCACGGGTAATGGACGGGTTGTCAGACTTACGGGAGATTTTGTCGATTTCATCGATGTAAACAATCCCGCGCTGCGCCTTCTGCACGTCGTAATCGCACTTCTGCAGCAGTTTTTGAATGATGTTTTCAACGTCTTCACCCACATAACCGGCTTCGGTCAGGGTGGTGGCATCCGCCATGGTGAACGGAACATCCAGCAGGCGCGCCAGGGTTTCAGCCAGCAGCGTTTTACCGGAGCCGGTTGGCCCGATCAGCAGAATGTTACTTTTGCCCAGTTCGACGCCGTTACTGGTATCGCCGTTACGCAGACGTTTGTAGTGGTTATATACCGCCACCGCCAGCACCTTCTTCGCCTGCTCCTGACCGATGACATAGTCGTCAAGGTGATGACGAATTTCATGCGGTGTCGGCAACGCGCTACGCTCACGGTGCGGGGCAACTTCTTTAATCTCTTCGCGAATGATGTCGTTACATAAATCGACACACTCGTCGCAGATATACACGGACGGCCCGGCAATCAGTTTACGCACTTCATGCTGGCTTTTGCCGCAAAAAGAGCAGTACAGCAGTTTGCCCGAACCATCTTTGCGTTTATCTGTCATGAGTCCAAACCTCTTTTTAAGTTCTTTGTGCCGCACATGACGACGCAAATGCCATTCTCAGACGCAAGCTGCTCTCGGCAGAATGCCGCCCTACCTTAGTATAGCGGCACACTCGCGTCGCGGGCATCAATTACGATGGGTCAAAACGGAGTCGACCAGGCCGTACTCAACTGCCTCTGGAGCTGAGAGGAAGCGATCGCGTTCAGTATCGCGCTCGATCTGCTCGAGAGGTTGACCCGTATGCTGCGCCATAAGTTCATTCATGCGCGCTTTTACTTTCAGAATTTCTCGGGCGTGGATTTCGATATCCGTCGCCTGGCCCTGGTAACCACCCAGCGGCTGGTGAATCATCACGCGGGAATTTGGCAGGCAGAAACGCTTGCCTTTCGCCCCTGCGGTTAACAGGAATGCCCCCATGGATGCGGCCTGTCCCATACAGATGGTGCTCACATCCGGCTTGATGAATTGCATGGTGTCGTAAATGGACATACCTGCCGTGATCACGCCGCCCGGCGAGTTAATGTACAGGTAAATGTCTTTTTCCGGGTTTTCCGCTTCCAGAAACAGCATCTGCGCCACGATCAGGTTAGCCATGTGGTCTTCCACCTGGCCGGTCAGAAAGATAACGCGTTCCTTGAGCAGACGGGAATAGATATCAAAAGAACGCTCACCGCGTGAGGTCTGTTCAATAACCATTGGCACCAGAGCCATATGGGGTGCAAAGTTATCTCGTTCGCCACTGTATGACATTTCCGTCTCCTGGATCAAAATTGAAAACACCTGCTGCACTGATTGTAACCTTATGGACGGATTATCAGCCAGTCTCATTCATCGGGATTACATACTTATGGGGTTCACATTGCCCTATTTCAAGCATAACAATCTTTTGTTGTTACGCTAACACTGAAAGGGCGTTTTAGCACTCTTCCTGGGCTATTGGTGTGATAAAAAAAACCCGTCGCCGGAGGGCAACGGGTTTTCTGTTCAAACTTTAAACCGTTGGGGCGAAATTACGCCTGCTGGTTCATCAGTTCGTTGAAAGAGGTCGCTTTTTCGGACACTTTAGCTTTCGCCAGTACCGCTTCAACAGCCTGCTCTTCCAGTGCGACGTTGCGCATGTTGTCCATCAGCTCTTTGTTCTTACCGTAGAACTCAACAACTTCTGATGGATCTTCGTACGCAGAAGCCATCTCTTCGATCAGGCCTTTAACGCGCTCTTCGTCAGCTTTCAGCTCGTGGGTACGAATGACTTCGCCCAGCAGCAGGCCAACAACAACGCGGCGTTTAGCCTGCTCTTCGAACAGCTCGCGCGGCAGCTCCATCGCCTGCTGCTGGTTGCCACCGAAACGCTGTGCAGCCTGACGGCGCAGAACTTCGATTTCGCTGTCAATCAGTGCAGCCGGGACGTCGATCTCGTTCGCTTTCACCAGGCCGTCGATCGCCTGAGATTTAACACGATTGCGCACAGCACCGTTCAGCTCGCGTTCCATGTTCTTACGCACTTCGGTACGCAGGCCCGCAACAGAACCATCTTCCACGCCGAAACGCTTGATGAATTCTTCAGTCAGTTCTGGCAGTTCGCGCTCTTCCACTTTCTTCAGGTTGATAACGAACTTCGCTGCTTTCCCTTTCAGGTTTTCAGCGTGGTATTCTTCAGGGAAGGTCACGTCGATGGTGAACTCTTCACCCGCTTTGTGGCCTTTGATACCGTCTTCGAAGCCTGGGATCATACGACCCTGGCCCATTGCCAGTACGAAGTCAGACGCTTTGCCGCCTTCGAACTCTTCGCCGTCTACAGAACCGGTGAAGTCGATGGTGACACGGTCTTCAGCGTCAACTGCGCCTTCTTTCTCTTTCCAGTTCGCCTGCTGCTTGCGCAGGGTGTCCAGCATGCCGTCAACGTCTTCGTCAGTCACGGAAACGATCGGTTTTTCAACTTCGATAGATTCCAGACCTTTCAGCTCGACTTCCGGGTACACTTCAAACTCTACGGAGTAGGTGAAGTCTTCGCCCAGTTTGTATTCGCCTGGAACGTAGTTTGGCGCACCGGCCGGATTGATTTTTTCTTTGATGATCGCATCGATAAAGTTGCGGCTCATCAGTTCACCCAGCACATCCTGACGCACGGAAGCGCCATAACGCTGAGCAACAACATTCATTGGTACTTTGCCCTTGCGGAAGCCGTCAATACGTACTTTTTTTGCTACGTTGACCAGCTCGCTTTTCACAGCAGTTTCGATGCTGTCAGCAGCGATAGTAATCGTTACACGGCGGCCAAGGCCTTGAGTGGTTTCAACTGAAACTTGCATCTTGTTACCTCAAAAAAATCACAGTGCTCGGTCAACTCTGAATCTGTCTGTGTTTACCGGGATGCTCTCTTAGTGCAGATTCACATTCCCTGTCGCCAGAATCATCCCGAAGACATTCAATAAGACGCGGCATTATAGCGGCATCACTTAGGTGAGTCGAGAACGGTTGGGGCATGTTGCTGCGGCTTTTTTCACACTTTAAGGCTATTTTTAGCCTTAAAATCGCACCATCCGCTCAAAACTCAGACAAAACAAAACGGCCCGTAGGCCGTTTTGACGAAATCTCTATGCAACATACTGGAAAAACTCCGGCAGTTGCAAATCCGATTTTTCAGGCTAAGGTGCCTGCACCGCGACAGGGCGGTGAGGCGACTACCGTATCCTGCAAGCCTTCCCACTCCTTAATGGTGTAGGTATGCAATGCCAGCGCATGTACGGTCGTGGAGAGTTCTTCCGACAGGGTGCTGTAGATCATGCGATGTCGGTTCAGGAAGCGTTCTCCCTGAAAACGATCGCTGACCAGAACCACTTTAAAGTGGCTTTCAGAACCCGCCGGCACGTTATGACGATAGCTTTCGTCGACAACTTCGAGGAACACAGGGTCGAACGCTGCCCTTAATTTATCTTCTATCTGCTCACGTATCATCATGAAATTACTCCTCCGACAACGCCAGGATGTCACCCATCCCTTTAAATGTTAGCCGCTTTTACCGTTTCCATTACATCAACACAACAAATATTTAGCTTTCGTCCGATTTTCTCATTCAAACGAATGAAGTTCACTGTGAGGCTCATACGTTTTGTCATTCACAGGTAGAGAAAAGCGGTGAGATGGTCAGATTTCAGACAAGGCGATGAATTTACATGCGTTGACCACTTCCCCTGGCCGTTGGCGATGTTATGATGACGGCAATTTTTCTCTTTATATGCTTACGATTCGTTGAGAACCTGAAAATGTTAAAAAAACTCTTCTTTCCGTTGGTAGCGATTTTTATGCTGGCAGGCTGTGCCACCCCGCCAACCACCATTGATGTTTCACCAAAAATCACCCTGCCTCAGCAGGACCCGAGCCTGATGGGCGTGACCGTTAGCATCAACGGTGCCGATCAGCGCCAGGATCAGGCGCTGGCAAAAGTCACCCGCGACAACCAGCAGGTTACCCTGACCGCGTCCCGCGACCTGCGCTTCCTGCTGCAGGAAGTGCTCGAGAAGCAAATGACCTCCCGCGGCTATATGGTTGGCCCAAGCGGTGCGGTTGATCTGCAGATCATCGTCAACAACCTGTACGCAGACGTTTCCCAGGGTAACGTGCGCTACAACATCTCTACCAAAGCGGATATTGCCATCATCGCCACCGCGAAGAATGGCAACAAGATGAACAAAAACTACCGTGCGAGCTACTCCGTTGAAGGCGCATTCCAGGCCTCTAACAAAAATATCGCCGACGCGGTTAACAGCGTGCTGACCGACACCATTGCAGATATGGCGCAGGACACCAGCATCCACGACTTCATCAAGCAGAACGCGCGCTAATCCCGCTGACTGACCCGGTGCTTAGCCGGGTCAGTTTTATAAAACATGTCCAGTCATTACTTACGCATTTTCCAGCAACCGAAATCAGCCATCCTGCTGATCCTCGGCTTCGCCTCCGGTTTACCCCTCGCGCTCACCTCCGGTACGCTGCAGGCGTGGATGACCGTCGAGAATATCGATCTCAAAACCATCGGCTTCTTCTCGCTCGTCGGCCAGGCTTACGTCTTTAAGTTCCTGTGGTCGCCGGTGATGGACCGCTACACGCCGCCGTTCCTCGGCCGGCGTCGCGGCTGGCTAGTGATAACTCAGCTTCTGCTGCTCGTGGCGATTGCCGCGATGGGCTTCCTCGAGCCGTCAACGCAGCTGCGCTGGATGGCGGCGCTTGCGGTGGTGATTGCCTTCTGTTCCGCTTCGCAGGACATTGTTTTTGATGCCTGGAAGACGGACGTGCTGCCCGCTGACGAACGCGGCGCGGGTGCTGCAATCAGCGTTCTCGGCTACCGTTTGGGCATGCTGGTTTCCGGCGGCCTGGCGCTGTGGCTGGCCGACCGCTATCTCGGCTGGCAGGGCATGTACTGGCTGATGGCCGCATTCTTGATCCCCTGCATTATTGCCACCCTGCTTGCGCCTGAACCGAGCGATGTGATCCCGGTGCCGCGCTCGCTGGAACAGGCCGTTGCCGAACCGCTGCGCGACTTCTTTGGCCGCAACAACGCGTGGCTCATTCTGCTTTTGATCGTCCTCTATAAGCTGGGCGACGCGTTTGCCATGAGCCTGACCACCACCTTCCTGATTCGCGGCGTTGGGTTTGACGCCGGTGAAGTGGGCGTGGTGAACAAAACGCTGGGGCTGTTTGCCACCATCATCGGGGCGCTCTACGGCGGGGTGTTGATGCAGCGCCTGACGCTGTTCCGCGCCCTGCTGATCTTCGGCATTTTACAAGGGGCATCGAACGCGGGTTACTGGCTGCTGTCGATTACCGACAAGCATATGATCAGCATGGCGACCGCGGTGTTCTTCGAAAACCTCTGCGGCGGGATGGGAACCGCAGCCTTCGTGGCCCTGCTGATGACCCTGTGCAACAAATCGTTTTCCGCCACGCAGTTTGCCCTGCTCTCGGCGCTCTCCGCCGTTGGCCGCGTTTACGTCGGCCCCATTGCCGGCTGGTTTGTTGAGGCCCACGGCTGGCCGACGTTTTATCTCTTCTCGGTGGTCGCCGCCGTGCCGGGAATTTTATTACTGCTGGTGTGTCGCCAGACGCTGGAATATACCCAGCGAACAGAGCACTTTATGCCGCGCACCGAATATTCTCGCGCCTACCGCTTTGCATTGCGGCTGTTGATGGTGGGCTGTTTTGCGCTGGTACTTTGGCTGGCGGTGCTGATTATCAATGCGACGACCGGGCTGTCGCTACCGTTCGAAGCCCTTCTTTTAGACGCGGGCGCGCTGCTGGCGATTGCCGGGATTCTGATCGGTGGACTGCTCGACTTCCTTGCGCTGCGTAAAACCCAGCTGACCTGAAGGTATAAACGAAAGGTTATTTCCCGTTGTAATCACGAGGCGTAATTATAACGGTGAAATAACCGGCAGCGGCAAAAAAAATATTTGTTGTTTTGTGCGGGATAGAATTTGGAAATTATTGGAGCTAATTCCAAAACGCTATTTTTCATTAAACGATTCAGCTTTTGAAAGATTGAATTTTCGTTTTTTAAATGTCTTTTTATTGATAATTAATTGTTAATTTTTTGTATATTTTTGATAATGGTTATACCAATTGCCCCTTTTAGGGTATGCTTGGAGGTTCGTTCGTTATAAAGCCCATGTCATGCGGCTTCCGTCTTAAAAAACGACATAATTTGCAACACTTGTGACATGTGCGGCAGAACCCGGTAACACCTTCCTGACACAGCCCTAATGATGTTTACAGTAATGTAACCTTCCCGTAAAATGCCCCCACACTTTAAACGCCACCAGACTCCGTGGAATTGAGGTCGTTAAATGAGACTCGGGAAATACAATAAAAGTTTGGGATGGTTGTCATTATTCGCGGGCACTGTATTACTCAGTGGCTGCGATTCTGCACTACTAGACCCCAAAGGACAGATTGGACTGGAACAACGTTCGTTGATTCTGACGGCATTTGGCCTGATGATGATTGTGGTTATTCCAGCCATTTTGATGGCTGTTGGTTTCGCCTGGAAGTATCGTGCGAGCAATAAAGATGCGAAGTATAGCCCTAACTGGTCACACTCCAATAAAGTGGAAGCTGTGGTCTGGACGGTGCCTATCCTGATCATCCTGTTCCTTGCCGTATTGACCTGGAAAACCACTCACGCGCTTGAGCCTAGCAAACCGCTGGTTCACGATGAGAAACCTATTACCATTGAAGTGGTCTCCATGGACTGGAAATGGTTCTTCATCTATCCGGAACAGGGCATTGCTACCGTGAATGAGATCGCCTTCCCGGCGAACACTCCGGTTCAGTTCAAAGTGACCTCCAACTCCGTAATGAACTCCTTCTTCATCCCGCGTCTGGGCAGCCAGATCTACGCGATGGCCGGTATGCAGACTAATCTGCACCTGATCGCCAATGAAGCAGGCACCTACGACGGTATCTCCGCCAGCTATAGTGGCCCGGGCTTCTCGGGTATGAAGTTCAAAGCTATCGCTACGCCAGACCGTGCCGCATTCGACCAGTGGGTTGAAAAAGCGAAGCAGTCTACTAACACCATGTCTGACATGGCGGCGTTCGAAAAAGTGGCTACGCCTAGCGAATACAACAAGGTGGAGTACTTCTCTAATGTGAAACCTGATTTGTTCAAAGACGTTATTGGCAAATTTATGGATCACGGCAAGAGCATGGACATGACCCAGCCTGAAGGTGAGCACAGCGCACACGAAGGTATGGAAGGTATGGACATGAGCCACGCGGAAACCGCTCACTAAGGGGCCGAGGAAGAAAATGTTCGGAAAATTGACACTGGATGCAGTGCCGTATCACGAACCGATTATCGTGATTACGGTGGCTGCAATTATCATCGGTGGCGCAGCCTTACTGGGCTTGATCACTTACTTCGGTAAGTGGAGCTACCTGTGGAATGAGTGGCTGACTTCGGTTGACCACAAAAAACTCGGTATCATGTACTGCATCGTCGGTATCGTCATGTTAATTCGTGGCTTTGCGGATGCGATCATGATGCGTAGCCAGCAGGCGCTCGCCTCGGCGGGTGAAGCCGGCTTCCTGCCGCCGCACCACTACGATCAGATCTTTACCGCCCACGGCGTAATCATGATCTTCTTCGTGGCGATGCCGCTGGTTATCGGTCTGATGAACGTTGTCGTACCGCTGCAAATCGGCGCGCGCGACGTGGCGTTCCCGTTCCTGAACAACCTGAGCTTCTGGTTCACGGTTGTCGGCGTTATCCTGGTTAACCTGTCGCTGGGCGTGGGCGAATTTGCTCAGACCGGCTGGCTGGCCTACCCGCCGCTTTCGGGAATTGAGTACAGTCCTGGCGTAGGCGTCGATTACTGGATTTGGGCGCTTCAGCTCTCCGGTGTCGGTACTACCCTGACCGGTATCAACTTCTTCGTGACCATTATCAAGATGCGTGCCCCTGGCATGACCATGTTCAAGATGCCGGTATTTACCTGGGCATCTCTGTGCGCCAACATCCTGATTATTGCTTCATTCCCAATTCTGACCGTCACCGTCGCGCTGCTGACCCTGGACCGCTACCTGGGCACCCATTTCTTCACGAATGATATGGGTGGCAACATGATGATGTACATCAACCTGATTTGGGCCTGGGGTCACCCGGAAGTGTACATCCTGGTTCTGCCTGTGTTCGGCGTGTTCTCCGAAATCGCGGCAACCTTCTCGCGTAAGCGTCTGTTTGGTTACACCTCGCTGGTGTGGGCAACCGTCTGTATTACCGTTCTGTCGTTCATCGTTTGGCTGCACCACTTCTTCACCATGGGTGCGGGCGCGAACGTAAACGCCTTCTTCGGTATTACCACCATGATTATCGCGATCCCTACCGGGGTTAAGATCTTCAACTGGCTGTTCACCATGTACCAGGGCCGTATCGTGTTCCACTCAGCGATGCTGTGGACCATCGGCTTCATCGTGACCTTCTCCGTAGGTGGGATGACCGGCGTACTGCTGGCAGTACCGGGTGCTGACTTCGTTCTTCACAACAGCCTGTTCCTGATTGCGCACTTCCATAACGTTATCATCGGTGGCGTGGTCTTCGGCTGCTTCGCTGGCGTAACCTACTGGTGGCCAAAAGCGTTCGGCTTCACGCTGAACGAAAAATGGGGTAAACGCGCGTTCTGGTTCTGGATCATCGGCTTCTTCGTGGCGTTTATGCCGCTGTACGTGCTGGGCTTCATGGGTATGACCCGTCGCCTGAGCCAGCAGATCGATCCGCAGTTCCACCCAATGCTGATGGTTGCAGCCGGCGGTGCAGTGCTGATTGCCTGTGGTATCGCGTCTCAGCTGATTCAGTTCTACGTGTCTATTCGCGACCGCGACCAGAACCGTGACCTGACCGGTGACCCATGGGGTGGCCGTACGCTGGAGTGGGCGACCTCTTCTCCGCCTCCGTTCTATAACTTCGCCGTTGTGCCGCAGATCCATGAACGCGACGCATTCTGGGAAATGAAAGAAAAAGGTGAAGCGTACAAGCAACCTGCTCATTACGAAGAGATCCACATGCCGAAAAACAGCGGCGCGGGCATCGTGATTGCCGCATTCGCAACGGTATTTGGTTTCGCAATGATCTGGCACATCTGGTGGATGGCGATTGTTGGCTTCGCCGGCATCGTAATCAGCTGGATTGTGAAGAGCTTTGACGAGGACGTGGACTACTACGTACCAGTCCGTGAAGTTGAAAAGCTGGAAAATCAGCATTTCGACGAGATTTCTAAAGCGGGGCTGAAAAATGGCAACTGATACTCTGGCGCACTCAACTGCCCACGCGCATGAGCATGCGCACCACGATACCGGGCCGATGAAAGTCTTCGGTTTCTGGATCTACCTGATGAGCGACTGCATTCTGTTCTGCTGTCTGTTCGCAACCTATGCCGTTCTGGTGAACGGCACAGCGGGCGGCCCGGCCGGCAAGGACATTTTTGAGCTGCCGTTCGTTCTGGTTGAAACCGCACTGCTGCTGTTCAGCTCCATCACCTACGGCATGGCGGCTATCGCCATGTACAAAAACAACAAGAGCCAGGTTGTTTCCTGGCTGGCGTTGACCTGGCTGTTTGGTGCTGGATTTATCGGGATGGAAATCTATGAATTCCATCACCTGATCATGGAAGGTTTCGGTCCGGATCGCAGTGGCTTCCTGTCCGCGTTCTTCGCGCTGGTCGGAACCCACGGTCTGCACGTGACCTCTGGTCTGATCTGGATGGCGGTACTGATGTTCCAGGTACACCGTCGCGGCCTGACCAATACTAACCGTACCCGTATCATGTGCCTGAGCCTGTTCTGGCACTTCCTGGACGTGGTATGGATCTGTGTGTTCTCTGTTGTCTATCTGATGGGGGCGATGTAATGAGTCATTCTAACGATCATGGCGCTTCCCACGGCAGCGTAAAAACCTACATGACAGGTTTCATCCTGTCGATCATCCTGACGGTCATTCCGTTCTGGATGGTGATGAACGGTTCTGCATCTAAGCCGGTTATCCTGGGCGCAATCCTGGTGACCGCGGTGATTCAGATTCTGGTGCATCTGGTTTGCTTCCTGCACATGAACACCAAGTCCGATGAAGGCTGGAATATGACGGCCTTTATCTTTACCGTGATTATCATCGCTATCCTGGTAGTCGGTTCCATCTGGATTATGTGGAACCTTAACTACAACATGATGGTTCACTAAGAGCGGCGAGTATGTTTAAGCAATACCTGCAAGTAACGAAACCAGGCATCATCTTTGGCAACCTGATCTCCGTGATCGGAGGGTTCCTGCTGGCCTCTAAGGGCAGCATTGATTACACCCTCTTTATCTACACGCTGGTCGGTGTGTCCCTGGTTGTTGCGTCCGGTTGTGTATTTAATAACTACATCGACATGGATATCGACAAGAAGATGGAAAGGACCAAAAATCGGGTGCTGGTGAAAGGCCTGATCGCCCCTTCCGTCTCGCTGGTGTACGCCACCTTGCTGGGTATTGCTGGCTTTATGCTCCTGTGGTTTGGCGCTAACCCGCTGGCCTGCTGGCTGGGGGTAATGGGGTTCGTGGTGTATGTGGGCGTCTACAGCCTGTATATGAAACGTCACTCCGTCTACGGTACGCTGATTGGTTCACTCTCCGGCGCTGCGCCGCCGGTGATTGGCTACTGCGCCGTCACGAACGAGTTCGACAGCGGTGCGCTGATCCTGCTGGCTATCTTTAGCCTGTGGCAGATGCCGCACTCCTATGCCATCGCGATTTTCCGCTTCAAGGATTATCAGGCAGCGAACATCCCGGTTCTGCCGGTCGTGAAGGGCATTTCGGTTGCCAAGAACCACATCACGCTGTACATCATCGCCTTTGCCGTGGCAACGCTGATGCTCTCTCTGGGCGGTTACGCCGGATATAAATATCTGGTCGTGGCGGCTGCGGTGAGCGTCTGGTGGCTCGGTATGGCGCTGCGCGGTTACAAGGTGGAAGATGACAAGGTTTGGGCGCGCAAGCTGTTTGTGTTCTCGATTGTTGCCATCACCTCGCTGTCCGTGATGATGTCCGTGGATTTCATGGTGCCAGATTCACATAGCCTGCTGACGTACGTCTGGTAAGTCAAAACAGGTAAATAAAGGGGTGCTTCGGCACCCTTTTTTTATTCACTGAATCTATTAATCACGCATGTAATATTTGTTAAATAACCCTTTATTTACCCCGCCCCTTCCCCGCACTACACTATGGCCTGCTTTTGAACTGAGGTGGTAATGAACGATTATAAAATGACGCCGGGCGAGCTACGCGCGACCTGGGGCTTAGGGACTGTCTTCTCGCTACGGATGCTTGGCATGTTTATGGTCCTGCCTGTTCTGACCACGTACGGCATGGCGCTGCAGGGGGCCAGCGAGGCGTTGATTGGCCTGGCGATTGGGATCTATGGTTTAGCCCAGGCGGTATTCCAGATCCCCTTTGGCCTGCTTTCGGATCGCGTTGGCCGTAAGCCGCTGATCGTCGGCGGTCTGCTGATTTTTGTACTTGGCAGCGTCATTGCCGCCCTCTCCCACTCCATCTGGGGCATTATTTTAGGCCGCGCCCTGCAGGGTTCCGGCGCGATTGCCGCCGCCGTGATGGCGCTACTGTCAGACCTCACCCGCGAGCAGAACCGCACCAAGGCAATGGCCTTCATCGGCGTCAGCTTTGGCGTGACGTTTGCAATTGCAATGGTGCTCGGGCCAATTATTACCCACAAGCTTGGCCTGCACGCCCTCTTCTGGATGATTGCCGCGCTGGCGACCGTTGGGATCGCGCTTACGCTCTGGGTGGTCCCGGACAGCAAAAACCACGTGCTCAACCGTGAATCCGGCATGGTGAAGGGCTGCTTCAGCAAGGTGCTCGTTGAGCCACGACTGCTCAAGCTAAACTTCGGCATCATGTGCCTGCACATTCTGCTGATGTCGACCTTTGTCGCCCTGCCCGGCCAGCTTGCCGCCGCGGGCTTCCCCGCCGCCGAGCACTGGAAAATCTATCTGGTGACGATGCTGATCTCCTTCGTCTCCGTGGTGCCGTTTATTATCTACGCCGAAGTGAAGCGCAAAATGAAGCGCGTTTTCGTGGGCTGCGTGGCGCTCCTGCTGATTGCCGAAATTGTGCTGTGGGGCTCCGGCCCGCACTTCTGGGAGCTGGTCATCGGCGTGCAGATCTTCTTCCTGGCCTTTAACCTGATGGAAGCCCTGCTGCCGTCGCTTATCAGCAAGGAATCCCCGGCGGGCTACAAAGGCACGGCGATGGGCATTTACTCCACCAGCCAGTTCCTCGGCGTGGCCATTGGCGGCTCGCTCGGCGGCTGGGTGGACGGCCTGTTTGATTCGCAAACCGTGTTTCTGGCGGGGGCGCTGCTGGCGATGGTCTGGCTGCTGGTTGCCAGCAGCATGAAGGAACCGCGCTACGTAAGCAGCCTGCGCGTAGAAATCCCGGATAGCGTAGATATTAACGATGCGCTGAAACAGCGTCTTGAAGCAACGGAGGGCGTCAGTGAAGTGCTCATCGCCCCGGAAGAGCGCAGCGCCTATGTCAAAATTGACAGCAAGGTAACCAACCGCTTCGAGGTTGAGCAGGCCCTGAAAGCTTAAAAAAAAGCCCGGTTGAAACCGGGCTTTTTGGTCTTAATCGCGGAAGTTTTTGAACTGGAACGGCTGTCCCAAATCGCCGCCGCGGATCAGCGCCATCACGCCCTGCAGATCGTCACGCGATTTGCCCGTCACGCGGATCTCTTCGCCCTGGATCTGCGCCTGAACCTTCAGCTTGCTGTCCTTGATGAGCTTAACGATTTTCTTCTGAACCGCGCTCTCAATGCCCTGCTTCAGTTTGGCTTCGACGAACCAGGTTTTACCGCTGTGGACGAACTCTTCCGGCACATCCAGTGAAGTACCTTCAATGCCGCGCTTCAGCAGCTTAGCGCGCAGAATATCGAGCAGCTGGTTGACCTGGAAATCTGACTCGCTCAGCACCTTGATGGTCTTATTTGCGTCATTCAGCTCAAAGGTCGCCTCAACGCCACGGAAATCGAAACGTGACTCAACTTCACGGCTTGCGTTGTCCACGCCGTTACGCACTTCCTGGATATCAACTTCGGAAACAATATCGAAAGATGGCATCTTTTCTTCTCCCTTCATTTTTGTTGCGTTGCATAATACCCGCAACGAGGCATAACGAGAAGCTTAGCTGACGGCGCTATACTTAGGCCGTAACACCTGGCGCAGTTGCAGGTGAGGAGGAACGATGAAAATTACAGTGCTCGGATGCGGAGCCCTGGGTCAGCTATGGCTGACCGCGCTGTGCAAACACGGACACGAGGTACAGGGCTGGCTGCGCGTGCCCCAGCCCTATTGCAGTGTAAACCTGATTGGTGAAGACGGAAGTATCTTTAACGAATCCCTGACCGCGAACGATCCTGACTTCCTGGCGCAAAGCGACCTGCTGCTGGTGACGCTCAAGGCGTGGCAGGTTTCCGATGCGGTAAAAACGCTGGCCGCGCAGCTCCCCCCTGGATCGCCGATTCTATTGCTGCATAACGGCATGGGGACCATTGACGAACTGAAAAGTATCCCTCAGCCGCTGCTGATGGCGACGACCACCCACGCCGCGCGCCGCGATGGCACTATCATCGTCCATGTTGCCAGCGGGGTGACGCATATCGGCCCTGCCCGCGAGCAGGACGGTGACTACAGCTATCTGGCGGACGTTCTGCAAAAGGTGCTGCCGGACGTGGCATGGCATAACAACATTCGCCCGCAGCTATGGCGCAAGCTGGCGGTGAACTGCGTCATTAACCCGCTGACGGCGCTCCGGGACTGCCCGAACGGGGAGCTAAAAAACGCCCCGCAGGAGATTGCCACGCTGTGCGAGGAAGTCGCGTCGGTCATCGAGCGCGAAGGCCTGCACACCTCCGCAGATGATTTACGCTATTATGTCGAACAGGTGATTGATAGTACGGCGGAAAATATCTCCTCCATGTTGCAGGACGTGAGGGCGTTACGCCATACGGAGATCGACTACATTACCGGCTATCTGCTCAAACGCGCCCGCGCGCACGGCGTTGCCGTACCGGAAAACGCCCGCCTGTATGACCTGGTTAAACGTAAGGAGAATGAGTATGAGCGCGTCAGCTCTGGTATGCCTCGCCCCTGGTAGCGAAGAGATGGAAGCCGTCACCACTATCGATTTGATGGTGCGCGGCGGCATCACGGTCACCACCGCCAGCGTCGCCAGCGACGGTAATCTTGCGATCGCCTGTTCACGCGGGGTGAAGATCCTGGCGGACGCACCGCTCGTTCAGGTGGCTGACGGCGATTACGACATCATCGTCCTGCCCGGCGGCTTAAAAGGCGCGGAATGTTTTCGCGACAGCCCGCTGTTGGTTGAAACCGTGCGTCAGTTCCATCTGTCTGGCCGCATCGTCGCAACGATCTGCGCCGCCGCCGGCACGGTCCTGATTCCTCACGATATCTTCCCCATCGGCAACATGACCGGCTTCCCGGGGCTTAAGGATACGATCCCCGAAGAACATTGGGTGGATAAACGCGTCGTCTGGGACCCGCGCGTCAACCTGCTGACCAGCCAGGGGCCGGGCACCGCGATTGATTTTGGCTTAAAGATTATTGACCTGCTGGTCGGGCGTGAAAAAGCGTATGAAGTCGCGTCGTCGCTGGTGATGCCGGCGGGAATTTATAATTATTACGAATAGGTGTTCTCCCTCTCCCCGTGGGAGAGGGCCGGGGTGAGGGCATCAGGCCGCACTCCCCGGCTAGAAGCTACGGGCGATACACCTTCACATTCGCAAAGCCCTGCTCGCGCAGATACAGCGCCTGCAGGCGGCTCATCACCCCGCGCTCACACCACAGCAGATACGTTTTGCTCTGGTCGAGATCGCCAAACTTGGTGCTCAGCTTGTAGAACGGCAGAGAAACCACGTCCACGCCTTCCACCTTAAGCGGCTTGTCATCCTGCTCGTCAATGGAGCGGATATCCAGAATCGCATCGTTAGCGCCGAAACCGCTCACGGTTTCAACTTCAACGACTTCCTGCTCGGTCTGCTGGGCAATCTCGCGGATATCAATGTTGGACGCTTCCGCGACCACTTTTTCCAGGATAGCAAAATCGAAGTTCTCTTCTTCGGCTTCGATCTTCGCCTTCACCGCCTTGACGGTTGGGCTTTTCGAGATCACGCCGCAGTATTCCGGCATGGTACGGGCAAAATCTTCGGTGCCAATTTCGCGCGCCAGATCGATGATGTGCTCTTTGTCGTGGGAAATCAGCGGACGCAGGATCAGCGTATCGGACACGTTGTCGATAAGACGCAGGTTGGTCAGCGTCTGGCTGGAGACCTGGCCCAGCGCTTCGCCGGTAACCAGCGCCTGTACGCCGTAACGCTCGGCCACTTTAGACGCCGCGCGCACCATCATGCGCTTCAGCACCACGCCCATCTGGCCGTCATCCACTTTTTCGAGGATCTCGCCAACGACAGGCTCGAAGTTAATCGCCACAAAACGCACGCGGTGTGAACTGCCGAAGCGGTTCCACAGGTAATGCGCCACCTGACGTACGCCGATTTCGTGCGCCGCGCCGCCCAGGTTGAAGAAGCAGTAGTGTACGCGACAGCCGCGACGCATCAGCATATAGCTGGAGACGCCGGAGTCGAAGCCGCCGGAGATCAGCGACAGCACGTCTTCCTGGGTGCCGATCGGGAAGCCGCCGATACCTTCGTAACGGCCTTTTACCAGCAGCAGGCGATCGTTTTCGATCTCCAGATTAACGGTCACGTCCGGGTTGGTCAGACGCACGCGCGCCGTCTCGACGTGCTGGTTCAGACCGCCGCCCACGTAGCGCTCGACTTCGATAGAGCTGAACTCGTGCTTACCGCGACGCTTCACGCGCACGCAGAAGGTTTTGCCTTCGATCTGGTCGCGGTACTGCACCAGCGCCTTCTCAAAGATGTCGTGCATATCGCTGAACGGGACGTCTTCCACTTCCAGAATATGGTGGATACCCGGAATGCGGGTCAGCGCGTCGCGAATATCAAGACGTTTGTTTTCGTCTTTGGCGCGCACTTCTACGTGGTCCCAGTGACGCACCACGGCAAGGGTTTCGTCGTAGTGCTTTAATACGTTACGAATGTTCCCGGTGAGAATTTTAATAAAGCGCAAACGCACAGACTGGCTTTTGATGGTGATTTCAGGGAACAATTTAATGATAAACTTCATGGCGGCAATGTTTCTTAGGCAAGCCTGTAACGGCTTGTAGTGGAAAATAATACAGCAGCCCACACCCGTGGCTGCATCCAGGCGCGCAAGTATACCACCAACGCGCCGCCCGCGTTATTTGATAATTGCCCTGAGTCCGTTACCATGTAGGGGCGAAGAATATAAGAGTCAATTCACTATGCCGAAGAAGAACGACGTACCGGCCAGTTTCGAAACTGCGCTGAGTGAACTGGAGCAAATTGTTACCCGTCTTGAGAGCGGCGATCTCCCGCTGGAAGAGGCGCTCAACGAATTCGAGCGTGGCGTACAGCTGGCGCGCCAGGGGCAGGTCAAACTGCAGCAGGCCGAGCAGCGCGTGCAAATCCTGCTTTCCGACAGCGAAGACGCGAAAACCACGCCATTCACACCGGACGCCGAGTAAATGGATTTTGCCAACGAGCTTGAGGCGCGCGTCGTGCGCGCCAACGACGCCCTGCGCCGTTTTATTGCGCCACAGCCTTTTCAGAACACTCCGCTGGTTGAAGCTATGCACTATGGCGCACTCTTGGGTGGAAAGCGCCTGCGCCCGTTCCTTGTGTACGCTACGGGCAACATGTTTGGTATCAGCGATAACACGCTGGACGCCCCGGCCGCTGCGGTTGAGTGCATCCACGCCTATTCGCTGATCCACGACGATCTCCCGGCGATGGACGACGACGATCTGCGTCGCGGTCAGCCAACCTGCCACATTAAGTTTGGCGAGGCGAACGCCATTCTTGCGGGCGACGCGCTGCAGACGCTGGCATTCTCGATTTTAAGCGATGCGCCGATGGTGGAAGTGAGTGACCGCGACCGCCTGGCGATGGTTTCTGAGCTTGCCATAGCGAGCGGTGTGGCCGGCATGTGCGGTGGTCAGGCGCTGGATTTAGAGGCGGAAGGTCGTCAGGTTAATCTGGAACAGCTGGAGCGCATTCACCGTCATAAAACGGGCGCGCTCATTCGTGCAGCCGTTCGCCTGGGCGCGCTGAGCGCGGGTGAACAAGGGCGCAAAGCCCTGCCGATTCTGGACAGATACGCAGAAAGTATCGGTCTGGCATTCCAGGTTCAGGATGACATTCTGGATGTGGTGGGCGATACTGCAACATTGGGTAAACGTCAGGGTGCGGACCAGCAGCTTGGCAAAAGTACCTACCCCGCCCTGCTGGGCCTTGAGCAAGCCCAACGTAAAGCCCGGGATCTGATTGAAGATGCCCGCCAGTCGCTGAATCAGCTGGCCGCGCAATCGCTGGATACCTCGGCACTGGAAGCGCTAGCGGACTACATAATCCAGCGTGATAAATAAATAACCTATCTCGATGAGCCTTTGATGAGTTTTGATATTGCCAAATACCCGACACTGGCGTTAGTAGACTCCACCCAGGAGTTACGTCTGTTGCCGAAAGAGAGCCTGCCGAAGCTGTGCGACGAGCTGCGTCGCTACCTGCTCGACAGCGTTAGCCGCTCCAGCGGCCATTTCGCCTCCGGGCTTGGCACGGTTGAGCTGACCGTGGCGCTGCATTACGTCTATAACACGCCGTTCGATCAGCTCATCTGGGATGTAGGCCACCAGGCCTACCCGCACAAAATTCTGACCGGGCGTCGCGATAAAATAGGCACTATTCGCCAGAAAGGCGGCCTGCACCCGTTCCCGTGGCGCGGCGAGAGCGAGTATGACGTCCTGAGCGTCGGCCACTCTTCCACCTCTATTTCTGCGGGTATCGGTATTGCCGTTGCCGCAGAGAAAGAGAACAAGCAGCGCCGCACCGTCTGCGTGATTGGCGACGGTGCCATCACCGCTGGGATGGCCTTTGAAGCCATGAACCATGCGGGCGATATCAAGCCGGACATGCTGGTTGTTCTCAACGATAACGAGATGTCGATCTCCGAGAACGTGGGCGCGCTGAATAATCATCTTGCGCAGCTGCTTTCCGGCAAGCTCTACTCCACCCTGCGCGAAGGCGGTAAAAAGGTCTTCTCCGGCGTACCGCCTATTAAAGAGCTGCTCAAGCGTACCGAAGAACACATCAAAGGCATGGTGGTACCGGGCACCCTGTTTGAAGAGCTGGGCTTTAACTACATCGGCCCGGTAGACGGCCATGACGTGCTGGGGCTGGTGACGACACTCAAGAACATGCGCGACCTGAAAGGCCCGCAGTTCCTGCACATCATGACTAAAAAAGGGCGTGGTTACGAACCGGCGGAAAAAGATCCAATCACCTTCCACGCGGTTCCAAAATTCGACCCGACCAGCGGCTGTCTGCCGAAAAGCAGCGGCGGCATGCCGAGCTATTCAAAAATCTTTGGCGACTGGCTGTGCGAAACGGCGGCCAAAGACAACAAGCTGATGGCGGTAACGCCTGCCATGCGTGAAGGCTCCGGCATGGTGGAGTTCTCCAAAAAATACCCTGACCAGTATTTTGACGTGGCGATTGCCGAGCAGCATGCGGTGACGTTCGCGGCAGGGCTGGCGATTGGCGGCTACAAGCCGGTGGTGGCGATTTACTCCACCTTCCTGCAGCGCGCCTACGACCAGGTGATCCACGACGTCGCTATCCAGAAGCTGCCGGTGCTCTTTGCTATCGATCGCGCGGGCATCGTCGGGGCCGACGGCCAGACGCACCAGGGCGCGTTTGACCTGTCATTCCTGCGCTGTATCCCGGACATGGTTGTCATGACGCCGAGCGACGAGAACGAATGCCGCCAGATGCTGTTCACCGGCTACCACTACCAGGACGGCCCGAGCGCCGTGCGCTACCCGCGTGGGAACGCGGTAGGCGTTGAGCTGGCTCCGCTGGAAAAACTTCAGATTGGTAAAGGTCTGGTGAAACGTCGCGGTGAAAAGGTGGCGATCCTGAACTTCGGCACGTTAATGCCGGAAGCTGCCAGCGTTGCCGAAACGCTGAACGCCACGCTGGTGGACATGCGCTTCGTGAAACCGCTGGATGAATCCCTGATCCTCAGCATGGCGGAAGATCATGACGTGCTGGTGACGCTGGAAGAGAACGCTATCATGGGCGGCGCAGGCAGCGGCGTGAACGAGGTGCTGATGGCAAATCGCAAAATGATCCCAGTGCTGAATCTCGGTCTGCCCGATCATTTCATTCCGCAGGGCACGCAGGACGAGGCCCGGGCGGCTATTGGCCTGGACGCGGCCGGTATCGAAGCCAAAATCCGCGCCTGGCTGGCATAATCCCCCCTTTTCCGCTCCTGCTATGCTTAAACCTAATGTTTAAAACAGCAGGAGCGGATCGTGCAATACACTACATTTGGAAAAACTGACCTTAAGGTTTCCCGACTTTGCCTGGGCTGTATGACCTTCGGCGAACCTGACCGGGGCAAGCACGCCTGGACGCTGCCGGAAGAGAGCAGCCGCCCCATCATCAAGCGCGCCCTCGACGGCGGCATTAACTTCTTCGATACCGCCAACAGCTACTCCGACGGCAGCAGCGAGGAGATCGTGGGCCGCGCCCTGCGCGACTTTACCCGCCGCGAGGACGTGGTCGTTGCTACCAAGGTGTACCACCAGGTTGGCGATTTGACTGAAGGTCTTTCCCGCGCGCAGATCCTGCGCTCCATCGATGACAGCCTTCGCCGCCTGAACATGGATTACGTCGACCTGCTGCAGATCCACCGCTGGGACTACAACACCCCAATTGAAGAGACGCTGGAAGCCCTGAACGACGTGGTAAAAATGGGGAAAGCGCGTTATATCGGCGCATCGTCCATGCATGCCTCGCAGTTTGCGCAGGCGCTTGAACTGCAGGCGCAGCACGGCTGGGCGCGCTTTGTCAGCATGCAGGATCACTACAACCTGATCTACCGCGAAGAAGAACGCGAGATGCTGCCGCTGTGCTATCAGGAAGGCGTGGCGGTGATCCCGTGGAGCCCGCTGGCGCGAGGCCGCTTGACCCGCCCGTGGGGCGAAACCACCGCCCGCTCGGTGTCGGACGAGTTTGGCAAAACGCTGTATGAGGGAACGGAAGGCAGCGATGCGCTGATTGCCGAGCGTCTGGCAGGCATCGCCGACGATACCGGCGCGACGCGCGCTCAGGTGGCGCTGGCGTGGCTGCTGAGCAAGCGCGGGGTTGCGGCACCGATTATCGGCACGTCGCGTGAGGAACAGCTGGATGAGTTGCTGAGTGCGGTTGATATTACGCTAACGCCGGAGCAGATTGCCGAGCTGGAGACGCCGTATCAGCAGCATCCGGTGGTAGGGTTTAAGTAAACGCTTGCCGGGTGACGGCTTCGCCTTACCCGGCCTACGATCGCACCTATTTGTATGCCGGGTAAGCGCAGCGCCACCCGGCAATACAGCGCGCACAAACTCACGCGAAGTGATCGTAGCCTTTCCAGTCGAGCGTAACCGGCGCGCCGTCTTTCACAAACTTCAGCCCTTCACTCTCCGGCATAATCTGCCCGATGCAGGTAAACCGTGCGCCAAGATGGGCCAACGCCACGTCCAGCGTTCCACGGTTCAGCTCAGGAACGGTAAAGCACAGTTCGTAATCTTCTCCGCCGGAAAGCGCCCATTCCAGAGCGCGATCGGGATCAACGTGGCGCAAAAGCTGATCTGAGAGAGGAAACGTATCGAGATCGATGCGTGCGCCCACGCCGCTGGCCTTCAGGATATGACCGAGGTCTGAGATCAGCCCGTCAGAGAGATCGATAGCCGAGCTGGCGCGATCGCGCAGCGCCTGTCCGTGCAGAATGCGCGGCGTTGGGCGCAGATGGCGCTTCACCAGATACGCCGCATCCTTCGCATCTTCAACCTGCAGACGCTTCTGCAGAATAGCCAGCCCAGCCGCGCTGTCGCCCGGCGTGCCGGTCACGTAGATCCAGTCGCCCGGTTTTGCGCCCGAGCGCTTCAGCGCGCGGCCAACCGGGACATAGCCGTGGATCGCCAGCGTCATCGACAGCGGCCCGGCGGTGGTATCGCCGCCAATCAGCTGCATATCGTAGTAGTTAAGCTGGTCAAACAGCGCGTCGCTGAAGGCCTCAAGCCAGGCTTCATCGACATTCGGTAGGGTCAGGGCCAGGGTTAACCACGCGGGATCGGCCCCCATCGCCGCCAGATCGCTCACGTTCACCGCCAGCGCCTTGTAGGCCAGATCGGCAGGATCGATATCCGCCAGGAAATGACGCCCGCACACCAGGGTGTCGGTGCTGATTGCCAGCGTCTGTTTTTCAGGAATATTGAGAAGTGCACAGTCATCGCCAATGCCGGTTTCAACATCAAGACGAGAGGTTCTGACACGGTCGAAATAACGGGCAATCAGGGAGAATTCGCCGCATGCCATACGTTATGCCTCAGCAAATTAAATAAAAAAACCGGAGCCGCACCGCCGGCAGGCAGCGCAAGACTCCGGTTAGCGGATCACTTTTTGCGGGGACGGATCGCAGGTGCGGCTTTATCCAGCACGCCGTTCACAAACTTGTGGCTGTCTTCAGCGCCGAAGGTTTTCGCCAGTTCGATCGCTTCGTTGATGGCCACTTTGTACGGCACATCGTCACGTTTAGACAGTTCAAACAGCGCAATACGCAACACTGCTTTTTCCACCTGGCCCAGCTCTTCGAGCAGGCGAGACAGGTATGGCTTCATCAGACCATCGAGATACGCGCTATTAGTCGCCACTCCCGACAGCAGTTCACGGAAGTACAGGACGTCAACGTCTTTAACGTCCTGTTCTGACAGGAACTGGTATTCAACATCAGCGATGTCGTTCTGGGACAACTGCCAGGAGTAAAGCGCCTGAACGGCACATTCACGGGCGCGGCGACGAGCAGCAGGTTTCACGGAATTCCCCTTACAAAAAAATCAGGCCTTAATGGCTTTCAATACATTGATCATTTCAAGCGCGGTCAGTGCAGCTTCTGCGCCTTTGTTGCCGGCTTTGGTGCCAGCGCGTTCGATAGCTTGTTCAATACTTTCGGTAGTCAGCACGCCAAACGCGACAGGAATTTCAGCATCCTGCGCAACGTGTGCCAGACCGTTGCTTGCACCGCCCGCAACGTATTCGAAGTGGGCAGTGCCGCCACGAATAACCGTACCCAGCGCAATTACCGCGTCATATTTACCGGTTTTTGCCAGCGCGCCCGCTGCCAGAGGCAGTTCGTAAGCACCTGGAACCCAAACAACGGTGATATTGTCATCTTTAACCTGGCCGATACGTTTCAGGGCGTCGATGGCACCTTCCAGCAGGCTGTCGTTGATGAAGTTGTTGAAACGCGCAATGGTGATGGCGACGCGAGCGTCCGGGGTAGCTACAGCAGCTTCAATAATGTTCATACTCTTCCTTTACGGGTTCATTTGGCCCCGCAGGGGGGCGGATTTTATCATAATACTTTGCGCACTGCTTCCCTATTTCAGGAGCAATTACGCTGTCGTTAAATGGAGGCAGACATCCGGACCTACCGGACGAATCTCGCTGAATTTGAGCTGTGGTGCGTCGGCCAGTTTTTCAAGGCCGGGCAGCACAAACAGGCCGTGCGCATCGTTGCCTAACAGTTTAGGCGCAACGTAAACGAGAAGCTCGTCCACCAGCCCCGCCTGAAGCAGCGCACCGGCCAGCGTGGGTCCGGCTTCTACCCAGATACTGTTCACCTGCTGCTTGCCGAGCAACATCATCAGCACCACGAGATCCAGATGGCCGTTGTGTTCTGGCACCATGATGCTGCGCACGCCTTCCGGCCATTCGCGCGTATCTTCCCGGGTGCGGGCAATCCAGGTTTCGCCGGGCTGCTGCACGATCCGGTGCTCGGGCGTCACGCGGTTCTGGCTATCGATAATAATACGCAGCGGCTGGCGCAGGTTTTCCTGCGGATAGAGCGCCTGGGTATCGGCACTCAGCTCGTCCCAGCGTACGGTCATCGCCGGATCGTCAGCAAGAACGGTTTCACTGCTGGTGAGGATAGCATGACTTTGCGCACGCAGACGTTGCACATCGCGCCTTGCCTGCGGGGAGGTGATCCACTGGCTTTCACCGCTTGCCATTGCCGTACGACCGTCCAGCGAGGCGCCAAGCTTGAGCTGAATATACGGGAAACCGGTGCGCATACGCTTCAGGAATCCTTTATTAATTGCTTCGGCGTCCTGCATCATCAGGCCGTGGCTGACGTCGATCCCTTCCTGCTGCAGGCGGTACAGGCCACGCCCGGCCACCTGAGGATTCGGGTCCTGCATCGAGGCGACCACGCGCGATACGCCTGCGGCAATTAGCGCTTCACAGCACGGTGGCGTGCGCCCGTGGTGGCTGCAGGGCTCCAGCGTGACGTAGGCCGTCGCGCCGCGCGCCTTCTCGCCCGCCATGCGCAACGCGTGCACTTCGGCATGCGGCTCGCCCGCGCGATGGTGATAACCCTCGCCCACAATCTCGCCATCTTTAACAATGACGCACCCGACGTTCGGGTTAGGGTGGGTCGTAAAACGTCCGCGCTGCGCCAGCTTCATGGCTCGCGCCATATAAATCTCATCCTGCATGAGCTTAGTCCTGTAAGCGGGCGATCTCTTCGCCAAACTCTTTGATATCTTCGAAGCTGCGGTACACAGAGGCGAAGCGGATATAGGCGACTTTATCGAGCTTTTTCAGCTGCTCCATCACCAGGTTGCCGATCATTTTGCTCGGCACCTCGCGCTCCCCTAAACCGCGGAGATGGGATTTAATATGGTTTAACGCCATTTCGACGTCGTCCGCACTGACCGGCCGTTTTTCCAGGGCCTTGAGCATTCCGCTGCGCAGCTTCTCTTCGTTAAACGGCTCGCGCACGTCGTTGCTTTTTACCACGCGAGGCATCACCAGCTCGGCGACTTCAAAGGTCGTGAAACGCTCGTTGCACACCAGACACTGCCGACGGCGGCGTACGGAGGACCCTTCGCCCACCAGGCGAGAGTCGATGACTTTGGTATCCACAGCGGAGCAGAATGGGCAATGCATACGGTATCCCTGTTATCCGGTTAACTGACTTTCATTTTACCCTGATCTGGCCTGACAACAAAGGAAGAGCTTTTTGAGACAAAGGATCTATGTCTTTCATTGCGAGGCTGGCTACCATAACGAAGATCCGTTATTTCAAGGAAATAAACGCAATGACAAGACGTTACCTGAAAATTTTGCTGGTGGGGAGCCTCTTCACCCTTAGCGCCTGCGCACAGCAGACCGAAGTTCGCCAGATGAAACAAAGCGTGAACACGCTGAATACGGCGATGGACAAGCTGAACAAAGAAACCGTCAAGATTACCCAGCAAAATGCGCTGAATGCGAAGTCCAGCAGCGGGGTGTACCTCCTGCCCGGTGCCAATACGCCTGCACGCCTCAACAGCCAGATCGGCACCTTAAAGATGTCCCTGGTGAATGTTGCAGCGAACGCGGATGGTACTCGCGCAACATTACGCATTCAGGGGGAATCGAACGATCCCCTGCCCGCCTTTAGCGGCACCGTAGAGTGGGGGCAGATTCAGGGCACGACGGAGAATTACCAGGAAGTGAACGTGAAGAACCAGCTGTTCACCGCTCCGGCGAGCACGCTTGCGCCGAGCGACGTTGATATCCCGGTTCAACTGAGCGGCCTAACGCTGGACCAGCTGGGCTTTATTCGCATCCACGATATTCAGCCCGCCGCGCAGTAATTTCCCTCCTTCTTAGCGGAGTGCAATGTCACTCCGCTAACATTTACATCCCGCAAAGATTGGCAACATAAATGATTGCCGTTACAATCCCCGCCGTTTAAAGTACGCAAACGTGAACGCAATCGATTACGTGCATGAGAGATATGTGAAACAACACATATTTTTGTGAGCAGGGATTCCTATAATAGGCTCCGCAGAAACACGAAATATTTTGATACGCAAATCGCGCATTTTTCACTCCCGGAAGGGAATTTCAATCAGTGGCATGATTATGAAAAAAACATTACTCGCAGCCGGTGCAGTACTGGCACTTTCCACCTCCTTCACTGTTAACGCAGCGGAAAACGATAAACCACAATACCTCTCCGACTGGTGGCACCAGAGCGTTAACGTGGTAGGCAGCTACCACACCCGTTTCGGACCTCAGATCCGCAACGATACCTACCTGGAATACGAAGCGTTCGCCAAGAAAGACTGGTTTGATTTCTATGGCTATATGGATGCACCGGTCTTCTTCGGCGGTAACACCGATGCGAAAGGTATCTGGAACCACGGTTCCCCGCTGTTCATGGAAATCGAACCGCGCTTCTCCATCGATAAGCTGACCGGTGCAGACCTGAGCTTTGGTCCGTTTAAAGAGTGGTATTTCGCCAACAACTACATCTACGACATGGGCCGTAACAAGTCCGGTCGTCAGAGCACCTGGTATATGGGTCTGGGTACCGACATCGACACCGGCCTGCCGATGAGCCTGTCCATGAACGTGTACGCGAAATACCAGTGGCAGAACTACGGTGCTGAGAACGAAAACGACTGGGACGGCTACCGTTTCAAAGTGAAGTACTTTGTGCCAATCACCCAGCTGTGGGGCGGTAACCTGAGCTACATCGGCTTCACCAACTTTGACTGGGGTTCAGACCTGGGCGACAAGAGTGCTTACGCAGAGAACGGCATCAAGCAGCGTACCAACGACTCTATCGCCTCAAGCCATATCCTGGCGCTGAACTACGATCACTGGCACTACTCTGTCGTCGCGCGTTACTGGCACAACGGCGGCCAGTGGAATGACGATGCCGACCTGAGCTGGATGAAAGAAAACGTCCGTTCTACCGGTTGGGGTGGTTACCTGGTGGTGGGTTATAACTTCTAACCTTGTGGTTGGTGCCGGGTGGCGGCTACGCCTTACCCGGCCTACAAAACCTGTAGGCCCGTGCAAGCGCAGCGCCGCCGGGCAAAAAAGCCAGCTCAAAAGCTGGCTTTTTACTGCTTAACCTTCCGCAAAAAATCCGCCAAAGACCTGTCCGCACTCTCGCTGAAGCGTCTTTCCGTCAATGCGATATTCAAACACCTGTCGAGCCGGAAGCAGCGGTAGTCATCGCGCCGTTCACACCATGCGGCCAGCAGCCAGTGCTCGCCCCAGAAGAACAGCCCCAGCGGCTGAACCTCGCGCTTTGAGAGCTGCCCGGCTTCATCACGATAATGCAGCGCCAGCACGCGCTGGGCGGATATCGCCTGATGGATCACATCAAACCCGCTGCGCGAATGCGGCTGAAGCGCAATGTCCGGCGCGTAGATCCGCGTCTGCTCAGCCTTGCGCCTGCTTTCCTCCGGCAGTATTGCCAGCACCTTCTCCTGGGCAGACTCCAGCTCGCGCGACAGCGATTCGCCTCCCCAGGTTTTAAGCAGGCGAATTGCGACAATCAGCGCCTCAGACTCTTTATTGGTCAGCATCAGCGGCGGTAAATCAAAGCCCGACATCAGCCGATATCCGCTTCCCGCCTCGCCCTCTACCGGCACGCCAGAGAGAGACAGGTCGCGGATATCGCGGTAGACCGTGCGCTCCGACACGCCAAGCCTCTCCGCCAGATGCGCTGCCGTTGTCAGACGCCTGCCCCGCAGGATCTGCACAATCTGAAACAAACGGTCAGCGCGTCGGGTCATGTATGAATCCGCTCTCAGGCAGGTTGATGGAGGCCGACGCGGTTACCTTCGCAGTCGGTAAACAAAGCGATAGTACCAATGCCGTTTGGCAATTCAAGCGGGCCAAACACGCACTCACCGCCCGCCGAGGCGATTCGATCGAGCGTGGCCGCCAGACTGTCAGTATGCAGGTAAATAATAGCGCCCTGCGTTGAAGGCGTAATACCGTCAAATTTTGCCAGCGCGCCGCCGGTCGCCGGATCTTCGTGCGGGAAAATCGCCAGCTCTGCAACGTCCATTTTCTCGCGACGAAGCGTAACCTGCATCACCGGCTCGTAAAACGTAATGGCGCGATCCATATCAGCGACCGGAATTTCAAACCAGTTAATCACACTTTTCATACGTCCTCCTGCCTGTTGTTTGGGTTCAGAAGGAGTCTACGACAGGGCTCCTGACAGCATACTGTCAGGAGTGTTTGTCAGGAGCAGGCAAAAAAAATCCCGGTCAATAGACCGGGATTTCGATAACGCTTCTGACGATGTCTTACGGCAGAATTGACGGCTGATCCGCCCCTTCTTTTTCGACTTTCTGCTGGAGCAAATGCTCGCGCTTCATGCCGAGTTTCAGTGCCAGTGCGGACGCCACGTAGATGGACGACGCCGTACCGATAGACACACCAATCAGCATGGTCAGCGAGAAGCCTTCCAGTACCGGGCCACCGAAGAGGAACAGCATCAGGATAACCATCAAGGTGGTACCCGATGTGATCAACGTACGGTGCAGCGTCTGGGTCAACGACACGTTGAAGATTTCGTACGGTGTACCGCGACGGATCTTACGGAAGTTTTCACGAATACGGTCAGATACCACGATACTGTCGTTCAGTGAGTAACCGATAACGGACATCAGGGATGCCACAATTGTCAGGTCAATCTCAATGTGGAACAGAGACAGTATGCCCATGGTGATCACCACGTCGTGCGCCAGCGCGATAACCACGCCTGCCGCCAGTCGCCACTCAAAGCGGAAACCGACATAAATCAGGATGGAGATCAGCGCCACCATCAGCGCCATTGCACCGGTCTGCGCCAGGTCCGCACCCACGCTCGGGCCGACGAACTCAATACGCTTAACCGTTGCATCCTGGCTGGTCGTTTCGTTAATAACCTGTACGACCTTGCTGCCCAGCTCCTGGCTGCCGTTAGCATCGTGCACCGGCGGCATACGCACCATGATGTCACGGCTGCTGCCGAAGTTCTGCAGCAGCGGCTCTTCGAAGCCCGCTTTCTGCAGAGACAGACGCATTTCGTCCATATCGACCGGTTTTTCCAGGGTAATTTCAATCACCGTACCACCGGTGAAATCGAGCCCCCAGTTAAAGCCCTTCACGCCCATAATGACGATGGACAGAATCAGCAGAAAACCTGAAATGCCGAAGGCCCAGTAGTCCCAGCGCATAAAGTCCCAGACTTTACGGCCATGGTTCAATTGTTCAACAGTATATTCCTGTGCCACAACGCACTCCTCAGATAGACAGCTTTTTGACGCGCTTGCCGCCGTACAGCAGGTTCACGATGGCACGGGTGCCGACAATAGCGGTAAACATCGACGTTGCGACACCGATACCGGTAGTAATCGCAAAGCCTTTGATCGCGCCAGTACCCACTGCATACAGGATAAGAACCTTAATCAGTGTTGTTACGTTCGCATCGAAGATGGAGCTGAACGCGCCTTTATAGCCTTCTTCAATCGCCTGCTGCACAGAACGACCGTTGCTCAGCTCTTCTTTAATACGTTCGTTTATCAGTACGTTGGCGTCGACCGCCACCGCAAGGGTAAGCACGATACCCGCAATACCCGGCATGGTTAGCGTCGCCCCCGGCAGCAGGGACATGATGCCGATAATCAGCACCAGGTTCGCCACCAGCGCAGAGGTCGCAATCAGACCAAACTTCTTGTAGAAGAAGATCATGAAGAGGATGGACACCACCAGGCCGGCCAGACACGCTTCCAGACCCTGTTTGATGTTCTGCATACCCAGGGTTGGACCGATGGTACGTTCTTCAACAATCTGAATCGGCGCAATCAGCGCACCGGCACGCAGCAGCAGCGAGAGCTGACGCGCTTCGTTCGGGTTGCTGATACCGGTGATGCGGAAGCTGTTACCCAGACGAGACTGGATGTTGGCGATGTTAATCACCTCTTCCTCTTTCACCAGCACCGCACGACCGTTGGCATCTTTCTTACCGCTGTCTTTGTACTCCACGAACAGGGTCGCCATCGGTTTGCCGATGTTGTCCTTGGTGAAGTTAGACATGATGTTACCGCCCGCGCTATCCAGCGAGATGTTAACCTGCGGCTGGTTGTACTCATCCTGGCTTGAAGTGGAGTCGGTGATGTGGTCACCGGTCAGGATCACGCGTTTGTACAGCACAACCGGCTGACCTTCGCGGGTCTGTTTCACTTCGGAGTCGCCCGGGATACGGCCAGAGGCGGCAGCGGACTGATCGACGTTGGAGTTAACCAGACGGAATTCCAGGGTTGCAGTCGCGCCCAGAATCTCTTTCGCACGCGCGGTATCCTGGATACCCGGCAGTTCCACCACGATACGGTCAGCACCCTGACGCTGTACCAGCGGCTCGGCCACGCCCAGCTGGTTTACACGGTTACGCAGAATGTTGATGTTCTGCTGAACGGCGTATTCACGCGCTTCGCTCAGACGCGCATCCGTCATCACCGCACGCAGCTGGTTGCTGCCCTGAGAGGTGATCACCAGATCGCGGTGACGCTGAGACAGATAGGTCACAGCCTGGTCACGCGCCGCGCTGTCGCGGAAGGTGATGCTCATGCCGTAGTTATCTTCTTTGCGCACGGTAGTGTACGCGATGCCTTTGTCGCGCAGATCGCTGCGCAGGCTGTCGATATTCTGTTCCTGCAGCTTGCCGAGCGCGGTATCCATATCCACTTCCATCAGGAAGTGAACGCCACCACGCAGGTCAAGACCGAGTTTCATTGGCTCTGCGTTCAGCGCAGCCAGCCAACGTGGGGTTGCAGGAGCAAGGTTAAGCGCCACGACGTATTTATCACCCAGCACGCCCATCAGCGCTTCACGGGCGCGGAGCTGCGTGTCGGTGGTGTCGAAGCGAGCAAGAATTGCGCCCTCTTCCAGTGCCACAGACTTAGCGGTAATTTTTTCTTCTTGTAACGTTTTCTGGACCTGGATCAGCGTTTGCTCACTGGCGGCGACACCGCGCGCGCCAGTGATTTGAACGGCCGGATCCTCACCATACAGGTTGGGAAGCGCGTACAGCAGGCCGACGATAATCACGACGACCAGCATGATGTACTTCCACAAAGGATAACGGTTTAACACGGCAGTTCCCTTTGGGAAAAGTTGGGATTACAGCGCCTTCATGGTGCCTTTCGGCAGAACGGCAGCTACGAAGTCACGTTTGATAACCACTTCAGTGGTATCGTTCAGAGCGATAGCAATGTAGCCGCTTTCAGCTACTTTGGTCACGCGACCGACCAGGCCACCGTTGGTCAGCACTTCATCGCCTTTCGCAATGGAGTTCATCAGGTTTTTGTGCTCTTTGGTGCGCTTCTGCTGTGGACGCAGGATCATGAAGTAGAAGATCAGACCGAACACAACCAGCATCAGAATCAGAGACATTGGGCTGCCCTGCGCTGGAGCGCCTGTTGCTGCTACCGCATCAGAAATAAAAAAGCTCATTCAAATTCCCTCATTATTAAAATTAATCAACGTTCAAAGGTGGGACATCCCGGCCCTGACGTTGGTAGAAATCAGTCACGAAGCTCTCTAATTTACCCTCTTCGATAGCCTTACGTAAACCAGCCATTAAGCGCTGATAATAACGAAGATTATGAATGGTATTGAGACGCGCGCCCAAAATCTCGTTGCAACGATCGAGATGATGCAAATACGCGCGGGAATAATTGCGACAGGTATAGCAATCGCACTCGGAATCGAGCGGGCTGGTGTCACTCTTATGCTTCGCGTTACGGATTTTTACCACGCCGTCGGTCACGAACAGATGGCCGTTACGCGCGTTACGGGTTGGCATCACGCAGTCGAACATATCAATGCCGCGACGAACGCCTTCCACCAGGTCTTCTGGTTTCCCCACACCCATCAGGTATCGTGGTTTGTCCGCCGGGATTTGCGGGCAGACATGCTCCAGAATGCGGTGCATATCTTCCTTCGGCTCACCCACAGCCAAACCGCCGACAGCGTAGCCATCAAAGCCTATCTCTACCAGACCTTTAACGGAGATATCGCGTAAATCTTCGTAAACGCTGCCCTGGATGATGCCGAACAGCGCATTTTTGTTCTGTAAGGAGTCAAAACGGTCGCGGCTACGCTGAGCCCAGCGCAGGGACATCTCCATGGAACGTTTGGCGTAATCCCAGTCCGCCGGGTACGGCGTGCATTCGTCGAAGATCATCACGATGTCGGAGCCGAGATCGTACTGAATCTCCATCGATTTTTCCGGATCGAGGAAAATCGGATCGCCGTTGATCGGGTTACGGAAGTGAACGCCCTTTTCGGTGATCTTACGAATATCGCCCAGGCTGAAGACCTGGAAGCCGCCGGAGTCGGTCAGGATGGGGCCTTTCCACTGCATGAAGTCGTGCAGGTCGCCGTGGAGCTTCATGATCTCCTGACCCGGACGCAGCCACAGGTGGAAGGTGTTGCCGAGGATAATCTGTGCGCCAGTGGCTTCAACTTCTTCCGGCGTCATCCCTTTTACGGTGCCGTAGGTGCCCACAGGCATAAACGCGGGGGTTTCTACCACGCCGCGATCAAACACCAGGCGACCGCGACGCGCGCGGCCATCGGTGGTATCGAGTTCAAATTTCATTTTTTCTCCGACGTCAGAAAAACAGTCCAACGTTGTAAAACGGTGCCGCGGAGTTATTCCCCGACACGCTCATTCAAAGCCAGCGGATTGTACGTGATAAACATCGCGTCCCCGTAGCTAAAAAAGCGATATTTTTGTTCTACCGCAGACTTGTAGGCGTTCATCGTATGCTGATAACCCGCAAAGGCGGAAACCAGCATAATCAGCGTCGATTCAGGCAGATGGAAGTTGGTCACCAGCGCGTCAATCACTTTGTACTGATAGCCCGGGTAGATAAAGATCTGCGTATCGCCAAAGAACGGCTCGATTAAATCCGTTTTCGCGGCCTGCGCGGCGCTCTCAAGCGAGCGCACGGACGTGGTCCCGACGGCAATCACGCGGCTGCCGCGGCCTTTTGCCGCCAGCACCGCATCCACGACCTCCTGCGGCACTTCGGCGTATTCAGAGTGCATGATGTGGTCTTCGATGCTGTCCACGCGCACGGGCTGGAAGGTCCCTGCGCCGACGTGCAGCGTCACGAACGCCATCTCAATGCCTTTGGCGCGCAGTTTTTCCAGCAGCGGCTCGTCAAAGTGCAGGCCCGCAGTCGGTGCCGCCACCGCGCCAGGCTTCTGGCTGTAGACGGTCTGGTACAGCTCGCGGTCGGCCTCTTCGTCCGGGCGCTCAATGTACGGCGGCAGCGGCATGTGGCCGATGGCGTTCAGGATATCGAGCACCGTACGCTCGTCGTTGAATTCCACCTCGAACAGCGCGTCGTGACGTGCGGTCATGGTCGCCTTAATGCTCTCGTCATCGCCCAGCAGCAGTTCGGCACCCGGCTTCGGCGCCTTGGAGGCGCGAATATGTGCCAGAATACGCTTATCATCGAGCATACGTTCGACCAGCACTTCAATCTTGCCGCCGCTGGCTTTACGGCCAAACAGGCGCGCCGGGATCACGCGGGTATTGTTAAAGACCAGCAGATCGCCAGGGTTGAGCTTATCGAGCAAATCGGTGAAAGTACCGTGCGTCAGCTCGCCCGTAGGCCCGTCCAGTGACAGCAAGCGACAGCTGCTGCGCTCAGGCATGGGATAGTGAGCAATCAGGGATTCGGGTAGTTCAAAGGAGAAATCGGCGACGCGCATGACGTATACTCGTGACTTAAAAACAGGCGGCATAGTCTAGTGCTCACACCCTTTTGCTGCAACAACTAGCCGCTTCCGGACAAATAAAACGCATGAATTTTCTCGCTCACCTGCATCTCGCTCACCTCGCCGACAGCTCACTTTCGGGCAATTTGCTGGCCGATTTTGTACGCGGTAACCCCGCGGAGGACTATTCCCCCGAGGTTGTCGACGGGATTTTTATGCACCGCCGCATCGACGTGTTGACCGATAACCTGCCGGAGGTGACGGAGGCTAAAGCCTGGTTCCGCCCCGAAACGCGCCGCGTTGCGCCGATCACGCTCGATGTAATGTGGGATCATTTTCTGTCGCGCCACTGGGAACAGCTGTCGCCGGAGATGCCCTTGCCGGATTTTGTGCGCTATGCCCGCCAGCAGGTGTCGATCATCCTGCCCGACTCGCCGCCGCGCTTTGTGAATCTGAACAACTATCTCTGGTCCGAACGCTGGCTGGAGCGCTACCGCGAGATGGATTTCATTCAGAACGTGTTGAACGGGATGGCGAGCCGTCGCCCGCGTCTGGACGCGCTGCGCGACTCCTGGTATGACCTGGACGAACATTACGATGCGCTGGAAACGCGATTCTGGCAGTTTTATCCGCGCATGATGGCGCAGGCGAAAAACAAACAGCTGTGACTCTATTTATATTGATAGGTGAAATCTTATTGAACGATTGTCGCCACCTCTTTGTCTTATTCCCGAACACTCTCTATACTGGCCCGCGTTGCGTTCCAAATAACCTTAGTATCTACAGGAGAATCATATGGTTCTGGTAACTCGTCCGGCTCCGGATTTTACAGCTGCAGCAGTTCTGGGCAACGGTGAAATCGTTGAAAACTTCAACTTCAAACAGCACACCAACGGTAAAGCGACCGTTCTGTTCTTCTGGCCAATGGACTTCACTTTCGTTTGCCCGTCCGAGCTGATCGCGTTCGACAAACGTTACGAAGAATTCCAGAAGCGTGGCGTAGAAGTTGTTGGCGTCTCCTTCGACTCTGAATTTGTACACAACGCATGGCGTAACACCCCTGTCGACAACGGCGGCATCGGTGCGGTGAAATACGCGATGGTTGCGGACATCAAACGCGAAATCCAGCAGGCTTACGGTATCGAACATCCGGACGCTGGCGTTGCGCTGCGCGGTTCCTTCCTGATCGACGCAAACGGCATCGTACGTCACCAGGTAGTGAACGATCTGCCGCTGGGTCGTAACATCGACGAAATGCTGCGCATGGTTGACGCGCTGCAGTTCCACGAAGAGCACGGTGAAGTGTGCCCGGCTCAGTGGGAAAAAGGTAAAGAAGGTATGAACGCGTCTCCAGACGGCGTGGCTAAATACCTGTCCGAGAACGTATCCAGCCTGTAATCGGCACGGTTTACGAAAAAGGCCCGCTTATGCGGGCCTTTTTGTTTGTTGCCGATCAGTTCCCGAACCAGACGGAGGCGGAAATAGCGGGTAACGAGAGTATCCCTTCCTGAATCGTGCCCTTGCCCTCCTTCAGCTGCCACGCCTTCACGTTGAGCAGCGGCGAGTCGTCCAGCACCACTTCACAGGCCTCACCCCGATTTATCGCCACCAGCACGCGCTGCTGGTTGTAGACGCGGGCAAACACCACCACGTTGTCGTGGGCATAAACCACCTGGCAGCCGCCGTAGCGCAAAGCCTGATTCTGCTTGCGCAGCGTAGCCATGCGCTGATACAGGCTGAACAGCACCTTGTCCTGCTTCTCTGGCTCCCACGGGAAGGTTTTGCGGCAGAACGGATCGTTATTCCCATCCAGCCCCACTTCGTCTCCATAATAGATGCACGGCACGCCCGGCCAGGTGAAGAGCCAGGTCACCGCCAGCGGCAGACGCGCCACATCCTTGCCGAGCAGGGATTTAAAGCGCGCGGTGTCGTGGCTATCGAGCTGGTTAAACATCCGCAGCTGCTGCTGGTGCGACAGGCCGGCCCGGTAGTTGTCCATCCACGCCATGCAGGTTTCAGCGTCGATATGATTGGGATCGTAAGAAATGTCGGTGTTAGCGAGGAATCCCCACAGCGGGAAGGTAAACCCGCGATAGTTCATCGACGCATCCTCCGCATCGTTCTGCAGCCACTGCCGAGCGTCGCCGAAGTGCTCGCCAAAGACAAACGCCTCCGGCTGAGCCTGTTTTGCGGAACGGGTGATGCCCGCAACGTGCTGAAGATTGTTTCGCGCCCCGCCCGCTTCGCCGAGCATATGCACCACGTCCAGACGCCAGCCGTCCATGTTCCACGGCGCACTCAGCCAGTGGCGCACAATGCTGTCCTCCCCGCCGTAAATTTCATTCACGAGCGTGGGTGACTGGAAATCGAGCTTTGGCAGGCTGGCATAGCCGAGCCAGTCGAGCGCGCGCCCCTCGTCGTTGAAGCTGTACCAGTCGCGCTGCGGCGAGTCCGGGTTATGGCACGCGCCCCCCATCGACTGGTTATGGCGATCAAACCAGGCGTGAGAGTCGCCGCTGTGGTTAAACACGCCATCCAGTATCAGGCGCATGCCCGCATTTTTGGTGTTCGCACGCAGGCGCAGCAGCGCCTCATCGCCGCCAAACTGTTCGTCAACGTGGCGATAATCCTGAGTATCGTATTTGTGCACGCTTGGCGCTTTAAATACCGGGTTCAGGTACAGCGCCGTCACGCCGAGCGTTTTCAGGTAGGGAAGTTTTTCGCTGATGCCGTCGAGATCGCCGCCGTAAAAGGTTGAGCCACCGGCCTGGGCGGTCACCGGTTCATCCCATTTTTTCAGGATGACGTCATGACCGGCCGCATGGTGGTAATAGACCTTGTCCTGAGCGGCAGTGCGTTTTTCGCTGCGCGCAAAGCGGTCCGGGAAAATCTGGTAAAACACCTGGTCGTTAACCCACTGCGGCCCATTGTCCGGGAAGTCGACGGCAAATTGCTCCAGCCGCGCAGGGGGAAACCGGCTGAACCCCTGCGGGGTAAACCACAGCTGACGGTTGTTCCACAGCAGCTTGAAGCCGTAACGGCGGCGCGGCTGCCCGCTGCGCAGGTCGATATTCGCCCGCCACGCCGTCACGCCCGGCTGCGGCTGGCTGCGCTGTTTATGCATCTTGAGCGACGTTTCTTCATTATCGATTTCGGCGCGGAGCGTCACGCGTTCAGGCTGATTTTCCCCCGCCAGCCAGAGCGTGATCACAAGGTTGTCTTTGTTTTGCTTAACAAACGGGGCAACCGGAAGGTGCCAGGCATTTAACATCACGAATCCCCTTTGATGAAATTGACGTCACCTTGCCACAGGGTGGTTAAGGATAGCTCATCACGTTCGGGATTATTGGGGGAGGAGAAAGGAGGATGAGGCAAAATTCCCTCTCCCACAGGGAGAGGGAGAAAAAAGATTACTGCGCTTCTGCCAGCTGACGGTCGCGACGGCGCTTAAACATCCAGCCCACCAGCAGCAGGACGATCCACGCGAAGCCCACGTACAGAGAGATACGGGTATCCGGATGGTAGCCAATCAGGCCAATAATAAAGACCAGGAAGATCAGGCCGACGATGGTCGTCGGCACGCCGCCCGGCACTTTGAACTTCAGCGCTTTGGCCTCTTCCGGCGACAGACGGCGGCGGAACGCAATTTGCGAAAGCAGGATCATGATCCACACCCACACCGTCGCGAAGGTCGCCAGGGACGCAATCACCAGGAAGACGTTCTCCGGCATGATGTAGTTCAGGTAGACCGAGAACAGCAGCGCCACGGTCATCACCACGACCGTCACCCACGGCGTTCCGCGGCGTGAGGTTTTGGCAAACACCTTAGGCGCGCTGCCCTGCTCCGCCATGCCGTGCAGCATACGGCCTACGCCGAACACGTCGCTGTTGATCGCGGAAAGCGACGCGGTCAGCACCACAAAGTTCAGAATGCTGGCGGCAAAGGCGATGCCCATATGCTGGAAGGTCAGTACAAACGGGCTGCCGTTGGTGCCGACCTGGTTCCACGGGTAGATGGACATGATCACGAACAGCGTCCCCACGTAGAACACCAGAATGCGCATCGGCACGGAGTTAATGGCGCGCGGAATGGATTTCTCCGGGTCTTTCGCTTCACCGGCGGTAATGCCGATGATCTCGATGCCGCCGTAGGCGAACATTACCATCTGCAGCGACATCACCATGCCGAGCCAGCCGTTGCTGAAGAAGCCGCCGTTGCTCCACAGGTTATGGATGCCGGTCGGCTGGCCGCCGTTACCGATGCCCCAGATGATGATGCCGAAACCGGCGAGGATCATGATGATAATGGTCGCGACCTTGAAGAACGAGAACCAGAACTCCAGCTCACCAAACACCTTCACGCTCATCAGGTTGACGGCGCAGATGATCAGCACCACGCTCAGCACCCATATCCAGTGCGGCACCGCCGGGAACCACACGCCCATATAAATCCCAAACGCGGTCACGTCGGCAATCGCCACTATCAGGATTTCAAAGCAGTAGGTCCAGCCGGTGATAAAGCCGGCCAGCGGGCCCAGGTTTTCCTGCGCATAGCGGGAGAAAGAGCTGGCGGACGGGTTATGAACCGACATCTCACCCAGCGCGCGCATGATGATATAGGCCGCCACGCCGCCGATAATATAGGCCAGCAGCACGCTTGGACCGGCCATTTTGATGGCATCTGCCGAGCCATAAAAAAGGCCGGTACCGATAGCAGAGCCCAGCGCCATAAAGCGGATGTGGCGCGTGCTTAGCCCACGTTTAAGTTTGTTAGTGCTTTCCATTTAAATCTTGCCATTCAACACGAAAAAAACAAAAAACCACGGGGCCTTAAGCCCCGTGGTTAAACAGTTTGCTGCCGTTGATTAATGGGCGTTCGATGCAACCTCACGCCCTGCAGCACGGTCCCAGATAATCGCCAGAACCAGCGCAACAACGGTAGGCATCAGCCAGGCCAGGCCCTGCTCGGAGAGCGGCAGACGCTGTGTCCAGGCGGGCAGGATTTCTGCGAAGGCCGATGCTTTAATTCCGTCAAGGATACCAAAAATCAGGCTAATGAACATGGCTGGCGCAATAATTCGCGACGCGTTGTTCCACCATGGACGGGTAAAGCTCAGCACCACCAGCACGATGCACGGCGGATAGATGGCCGTCAGCACCGGAATAGAGACCTGGATCAGGTGGCTCAGACCGAGGTTCGACACCGCCATAGAGAAGATGCCGAGGATAAACACCAGCGTGCGGTAAGAGAGCGGCAGATACTGGGCAAAGAACTCTGCGCAAGCGCAGGTCAGGCCAACCGCCGTCACCAGACACGCCAGGAAGATCAGCACGGCCAGCAGCATACTGCCCGCACCGCCAAAGGTGTGCTGAACGTAAGCGTGCAGGATAGCCGCACCGTTCGCATTCTGGTCAACCAGCGTTGCGCTATCAGAGCCCAGGCGGAACAGCGCCAGATACAGGAGCGTCAGGCCAACACCGGCCATCAGGCCAGCCCAGATGGTATAGCGGGTCAGCAGGCGCGCTTCGGTCACGCCGCGAGAACGCGCGGCGTTAACGATAACGATACCAAACACCATCGCGCCCAGCGTATCCATGGTCAGGTAGCCGTTAACGAAGCCGTTAGAGAAGGCCGCGTTCTGGTACGCATCCATCGCCGTGCTGATAGGACCGGCTGGCCAGACGATAGCGGCAACCGCCAGCACGATCAGCGCGACGATTTTCAGTGGAGCCAGGAAGTTACCCACGGTATCCAGCAGCTTGCCAGGATAGAGGGAAACCAGAATCACGATCGCGAAGTACACCAGGCTGTAGATAAACAGCGGCATCGCGCCGTCACCCGTTAGCGGAGCGATCCCCACTTCGAAGGAGACGGTCGCCGTGCGCGGAGTCGCAAACAGCGGGCCAACGGCCAGATAGCAGACGGTCGCCAGCAGAACGCCAGCCACTTTGCCAATCGGGGTGCTGAGACTGTCCACGCCGCCGCCGACTTTCGCCAGCGCAACAACGGTGAGGACCGGCAGGCCCACGGCAGTAATCAGGAAACCAAACGCGGCGGTCCAGACGTGTTCACCCGCCTGTAAGCCAACCATTGGAGGGAAAATGATGTTACCTGCGCCAACGAACAGCGCAAATGTCATAAAGCCCAGCGCGATGATGTCACGCGATTTTAAGTGATGGGTCATAAAACCTTACTGCCTGTGGATGTGGTGTTGAAAACGTTGAGAATTTCGCCATCCCTCGCGGGACAATACAGCGGAAAATTTACTCAATTTCAGCGGGATATGCTCCCGTCCTGGCGTGGCGAAGAATAGTTTTTCGATTTACCACGCAAATACAGTCGGTCTGACAGTATATGGGGGGCAATTTAAACGCTTATAACGTTTAAAGGCAAGGAGGGATCGTAAAACCAGAACAATATGCCAGCATGAAAATACAGACCAGCATAATACGCCAGTTATAAGAAAAACGCATGGCTAATCATGCGAACAAAAAAGCATCAACCGTATAAAATTCACTCGCGTTTCGCTTGACCGCAAAGCAAACAGGCCAGCGTGCGCTGGCCTGTGGAAAGGTAAAATGACACGCCTGCCGTCAGGCGATCTTTTTGGCAATTAATCGTTCCGGGATGACGAAGCTAAAGCGGGTTCCCTTCCCCACCGTGCTCTGTATATCAAGACGGCTTTCATGGTGGTTCACGGCATGTTTCACAATCGCCAGCCCCAGGCCACTCCCTCCTGTCTGCCGGGATCGCGCTTTATCCACACGGTAAAAGCGCTCGGTCAGGCGTGGAATATGCTCTGGGGAAATGCCCGGCCCGTTGTCCTCAACGCTAAATTCCGCGCCCGTCGACGTATGCTGCCAGCGCACCCGAATATGCGTCCCTTCCGGCGTATGGTTCACCGCGTTATACACCAGATTGGAGACAGCGCTGCGCAACTCATCTTCGCTGCCAAGCACCTTGAGACTGTTATCAACCTCAAAGGTAAGCTCGTGTTTTTTATGGCTGAGCGTCTGCGCTTCACGCTCAACAACCCGCAGCATCATCGGCACGTCGATGGTGTCAGTCAGCGCGAGCGAAGGCGCTGCCTCAATTTTCGAAAGCGTAAGCAGCTGCTTAACCAACCCTTCCATCCGGTGCGTTTGCTCACGCATGGTGTGCAGCGCTTTCTCGCGCGGCGCCCCTTCCAGCGTTTGCTCCTGCATCATCTCCAGGTAGCCCTGAAGCACCGTCAGCGGCGTGCGCAGCTCGTGGCTAACGTTGGCAAAGAAGTTACGCCGCGCCCCTTCCAGCTGGTGCATCTGGGTTACATCGCGCGCCACCATCAGCCACTGCCGATCGCTGTAGGGCATCACGCGAATTTCCAGGTGCCGGCCATTATTGAGCTTCAGATTGTGCGGGCGGGTAAAGTCACGCTTTTTCAGATACAGCGTGAACTCCGGATAGCGCAGAAGGTTGAGGATGTTCTGTCCGTTATCGTCCGGCCAGCGCAGGCCAAGAAGCTGCTGTGCCAGGCCGTTACACCAGAAGATGGTCCCTTCTTCTGTGGTCAGAATGACCGCATCCGGCAGCGACTCCGCGCCGCTGCGGAAACGCTTGATCAGGCTTCCCAGCTCGCGGCGGCGCTTTTTATTACGCATCTGCATCTGGTGCAGACCGTATAAGAGCGGCTCCCAGCTCCCGCTTCCCGGCGGAGGCGTCATACTTCTGTCAACCCACAGCCACCAGGAAAGGCGCAGCAGGTTCCAGAAATGCCAGATCAGTAATCCCGTAACCGATGCCAGCAAAAACCAGGGCAGATGTCCAAGAAAGGCCCCCAGAATGAAGGCCGGAATACAGCATAAGATCAGTTCAAAGACGAGCCTTTTCCATGACAGACGTTCCAGCACGCGTCACACTCCTGTCATTGTTCAGAAACGGGTTGAGAAACGATAACCCGTGCCGCGGACCGTCTGCACCATGCGATCGTGGCCGCTCAGTTCCAGCGCTTTACGCAGGCGGCGAATATGGACGTCAACCGTCCGGTCTTCGACATAGACGTTAGTCCCCCAGACGTTATTCAGCAACTGCTCGCGGCTGTAGACGCGTTCCGGATGGGTCATGAAGAAGTGCAGAAGTTTAAATTCGGTAGGCCCCATATCGAGGGGATTTTCGCCCGTCATCACCCGGTGTGAGGTGGGGTCAAGGCTCAGGCCCTGCATCTCGATCACCTCTTCCACCGCCATCGGGGAAATGCGGCGCATCACGGCTTTGATGCGGGCGACCAGCTCTTTCGGGGAGAACGGCTTGGTGATGTAATCGTCCGCGCCGGTTTCCAGACCGCGCACGCGATCTTCCTCTTCACCGCGCGCCGTGAGCATCACCACCGGAATATCGCGGGTCATCGCTTCACGCTTGATGTGTTTGATGAACTGCAGACCAGAGCCGCCGGGCAACATCCAGTCCAGCAGAATCAGGTCGGGCCAGGGTTCATTCAGCTGGTTCACCGCGCTGTCATAATCTTCCGCTTCAACCGGCTGGAAGCCATTTTGTTCGAGCACGAAGCACACCATTTCACGAATTGGAGCTTCATCTTCTACGACCAGAATACGTCTCGCCATACTTTGCCCTGTCTTATCTTATTAAGTTACAAGTTTGTAATGCGGCGTCATTATGCGTCAGATTTATGACAGATTTATGAAAAACAGTACCACTATAAATGGCAAACTGTTGTTTTATTACAGCGGTTATTTTCCGCCCCCTGAAAGTTTATAATCCCCTCCACCATTTTTTGCCACGGATCTGTTATGCGCATACTTCACACCTCGGACTGGCATCTGGGTCAAAACTTTTACAGCAAAAGCCGCGCTGCTGAGCATGAAGCGTTCCTGAACTGGCTGCTGGACACGGCCCAGTCTCGCGAGGTTGACGCGATTATCGTGGCGGGTGACATCTTTGATACCGGCTCGCCGCCGAGCTATGCGCGCGAGCTTTATAACCGCTTCGTGGTGAATCTGCAGCAAACGGGCTGTCATCTGGTTATTGTTGCTGGCAACCACGACTCCGTGGCGACGCTCAATGAGTCGCGCGACATTCTGGCCTTTCTCAATACTACCGTGGTCGCCAGCGCCGGACACGCGCCGCAGATCCTGAAAAAACGCGACGGCACGCCGGGTGCGGTGCTGTGCCCAGTTCCCTTCCTGCGCCCGCGCGATATCGTGCAAAGCCAGGCGGGACTGTCCGGCGGCGAAAAACAACAGCATCTGTTACAGGCCATCACCGACTATTATCACCAGCAGCATGCCGATGCCTGCGCCCTGCGAGGCGACCAGCCGATTCCGGTGATTGCGACCGGGCATCTCACCACCGTCGGGGCCAGTAAAAGTGACGCCGTACGTGACATCTATATCGGTACGCTGGACGCCTTTCCGGCGCAAAACTTTCCGGCCGCCGACTATATCGCGCTCGGGCACATTCATCGGGCGCAAATCATCGGCGGCTGCGAGCACATTCGCTACTGCGGATCGCCTGTCTCGCTCAGCTTTGATGAAACCGGCAAAGCAAAATCCGTGCACCTGGTGAGCTTTAGCGAGGGCAAACTCAGCGCCGTTGAGACGCTGGAGGTGCCCGTCACCCAGCCGCTGGCGGTGCTAAAAGGCGATCTGGCGGCCATCACTGAGCAGCTCGAACAGTGGCGTGGTGCCGAGCAGGTTCCGCCCGTCTGGCTGGATATCGAAATCACGACCGACGACTACCTGCACGATATGCAGCGGAAAATTCAGGCGCTGACGGAAGACCTCCCCGTGGAGGTTTTACTGGTGCGCCGCAGCCGGGAACAGCGCGAGAAAATTCTGTTAAGCGCACAGCGTGAAACGCTTAGCGAGCTCAGCGTTGAAGAGGTATTTGAGCGTCGGCTATCCCAGGAAGAGATTGACGACGTGAAGCGCAAAAGGCTTACCGAGCTCTTTGCGCTTACCCTGCACGCGCTCAATGACGAGGAAGAAAACGCATGAAAATTCTGAGCCTGCGTCTGAAGAACCTCAACTCACTCAAGGGCGAGTGGAAGATCGACTTTACCGCCGAGCCCTTTGCCAGCAACGGTCTGTTTGCCATCACCGGCGCGACCGGGGCAGGTAAAACCACCCTGCTCGACGCCATCTGTCTGGCGCTTTATCACGAAACGCCGCGTCTGCAGAAGGTGTCGCAGGCGCAAAACGACCTAATGACGCGCGACACCGCCGAGTGCCTGGCGGAAGTGGAATTTGAGGTAAAAGGCGTTGCCTATCGCGCCTTCTGGAGCCAGAACCGCGCCCGCAACCAGCCGGACGGGAACTTACAAGCACCGCGCGTAGAGTTGGCGCGCTGCGAAGACGGCAAGATCCTGGCCGACAAGGTCACGGATAAACTGGAGCAAATCGCGACGCTCACCGGGCTGGACTACGGCCGCTTTACCCGCTCAATGCTGCTCTCACAGGGACAGTTTGCCGCCTTCCTTAATGCCAGGCCGAGCGATCGCGCCGAGCTGCTGGAAGAGCTGACCGGCACCGAGATCTACGGCCAGATTTCCGCCATGGTGTTTGAAAAACACAAAGCCGCACGCAGCGTGCTTGAAAAGTGCGAGGCGCAGGCGGCGGGCGTCGTGCTGTTGAGCGAAGAGCAACAGCAGCAGTTACAGCAAAGTTTGCAGGCACTTACTGACGAAGAGAAAACCCTGCTGGTTCAGCAGCAAAACCAACAGAAAGATTTTCAGTGGCTTACGCGCCATGATGAGCTCGTGCTTGAGCAACAGCGCGTCTCCGCGATGCAGCAGCAGGCGCAGCAGGCGCTGACGAACGCTGCGCCAGAACTGGCAAAGCTCCAGCTCGCTCTGCCCGCTGCCCAGCTTCGACCGCTTTGGGAGCACCATCAGGGGCAAACCGCGCGTCTGACGCAAACCCAGCAGCGAATTATCGAAGTAAATACTCGCTTACAGGCCAAAACCGCACTGCGCGCGCGGATCCGTCATACCGCCCAGCGGAATCATGAGCAGCTTCAGACCGAACTGACGGCGCTGGCGCAGTGGCTGGCGGAGCACGAGCGCTATCGCCTGCTGGGGCAGGAGATTGCCGGCTGGCGCGCCCAGCTCTCGCAGCTTAATCGCGATAAAACGCAGTTAGCCTCGCTTGCTGCGCGGATGAGTGAATTACGCAACAGGCTGGCCGAGATGCCGGAAAATGCGCTGACGCTGACGGCGGATGAGGTCAACGCGGCCATGGAGCAGCAGTCCCGGTCACGCACGCTGCGCCAGCGGCTAACGTCGCTGCATGCCCGCTATCAGCCGCTGCAAAAGCGCCTGCGCCAGAGCGGTGAAAGCGTGCAGAAGGCCCAGGCCGATCAAAATAAACTCAATGAAACGCTGGCGCTGCGCCGCCAGCAGTACAAAGAGAAACACCAGCACTATCTGGACCTGAAGGCCCTGTGCGAAAGCGAAGCGACGATTAAAAAGCTGGAGAACTACCGTTCGCAGCTTGAGGCAGGCAAACCCTGTCCGCTGTGCGGCTCCAGCGAGCACCCCGCCGTTGAGCAATACCAGTCGCTTGAGCTGACGGATAACCAGCGCCGCCGTGATGCCCTGGAAAAAGAGGTCGCCGCGCTTAAAGAGGAAGGCCTGCTGGTGCTGGGACAGGTTAATGCCCTGACTCAGCAGATCCAGCGCGAGACGGACGAAGCGCAGACTCTCTCTCAGGAAGAGCAAGCACTCACTAAAGAGTGGATGGAAGCCTGCGCTTCCCTGAACATCGCGTTGAATATTCAGGAAGATATCACGCCGTGGATGAACGAGCAGGAACAGTACGAGCGTCAGCTTTATCAGCTCAGCCAACGTCTCACCCTGCAAAACCAGTTAAATGAGCAGGAAGCGCAGGAGCGACAGTATCAGCAGCAGCTGACGAACGCTCGCCAGGCGCTGGAACACACCCTGCTCTCGCTATCGCTTAACGTACCTGAAGACGGTAATGAAGCCGCCTGGCTGCACGCCCGCGAAGCGGAATTTGCGCAGTGGCAGGAGAAACAAACGCAGCACGGCGTGCTTCTGGAACGCATAAACGCATTGAAGCCGCTGCTCGACACGCTTCCGGAAACGCGCGGCGAAGAGGCCGAACCGGCCATTCCGGACGGCTGGCGCGACGTGCACGACGAATGCGTGTCGCTACAGAGCCAGCTCACCGCGCAGCATCAGCAGGAAACGCTGGAGCAAGAGCGGCTGCAGCAGTCGCAGACGCAGTTCACCGCGGCGCTCTCGGCGAGCTGCTTTGCCGATCGGGACGCGTTCCTTGCCGCGCTGCTGGATGACGACGCAATTCGCCACCTCGAACAGCTTAAACAATCGCTGGAAAACCAGATACAGCAGGCCGCGGCCCTTTCCGGCCAGGCTAATCAGCAGCTGCAGGCGCATCAGGCACAGCGTCCGCACACGCTGGAGGCCGATCTGCATACCCTGCAAAGCCAGCTGCAGCAGCTGGCACAGCGGCTTCGGGAGAACACCACTCGCCAGGGTGAGATCCGCCAGCAGCTGAAGCAGGACAGCGATAACCGTCTGCATCAGCAGGCGCTTATGCAGCAAATCGAAGACGCCACCCGCCAGGCCGAGGACTGGGGCTATCTGAATTCGCTGATTGGCTCCAGCACCGGCGATCGATTCCGTAAATTTGCCCAGGGGCTGACGCTCGACAATCTGGTGTGGCTCGCCAACCAGCAGCTTAACCGCCTGCATGGCCGTTATCTGCTGCAGCGTAAGGTCAGCGACGCGCTGGAGCTGGAGGTGGTCGATACCTGGCAGGCGGATGCGGTACGCGACACCCGCACGCTTTCAGGCGGCGAGAGTTTCCTGGTGAGCCTGGCGCTGGCGCTGGCCCTTTCCGATCTGGTGAGCCATAAAACGCGGATTGATTCCCTGTTCCTGGATGAGGGTTTTGGCACGCTCGACAGCGAAACGCTGGATACGGCGCTGGATGCGCTCGACGCGCTGAACGCCACCGGGAAAACCATCGGTGTTATCAGCCACGTTGAGGCGATGAAAGAGCGCATTCCGGTGCAGATTAAGGTGAAGAAAATTAACGGGCTGGGGTACAGCAGGCTGGATAAGGAGTTTGCGGTGGGGTGAATGGTGGGAGGGTGCGGTCTGATGCCCTCACCCTGACCCTCTCCCACAGGGAGAGGGTACAAACATCAAAAACAGCAACATACGTTGCTGTTTTGCTTTTACCTTGCCTCACCCTGGCCCTCTCCCACGGGGAGAGGGTACAAACATTAAAAACGGCAACGCAAGTTGCCGTTTTGCGTTTATTCCGGCCATAACCACGCTGCGCCGCGCACGCCGCTGGAATCCCCGTGCACCGCTTTGCGGATCGGGGTTTCGCACTCGCCGCCAAAGACCCACTGCGTCACCAGGTTTGGCACCGTGGCGTACAGCCGGTCAACGTTGCTCATCCCACCGCCGAGCACAATCACGTCCGGATCGAGAATGTTCACCACGTGCGCCAGGGATTTCGCCAGCCGCATTTCGTAGCGGCTAAGGGCCAGCTCGGCGACCGGGTCCTGTTCTTCGACCAGGCGCATGATTTCGTTGCCCTTGAGCGGCTGGCCGCTCAGACGGTGGTAGTCGGTGGCAAAGCCGGTGCCGGAGATAAACGTCTCGATACAGCCCTGCTTTCCGCAGTAGCACGGCACTTCCGCGCGGTATTTAAGCTCATCTTCATCCATCCACGGCAGCGGGTTGTGCCCCCACTCGCCAGCGGTGCCGTTACCGCCAATGTGGGCGCGTCCGCCGAAGGCCACGCCCGCGCCGCAGCCGGTGCCGATTATCACCGCAAAAACGGTCTGCGCCCCTGCCGCCGCACCGTCGATGGCTTCCGATACCGCCAGGCAGTTAGCGTCGTTGGCAAGACGCACGTCGCGGTTCAGGCGTTTGCTTAAATCCTTATCAAACGGCTGACCGTTCAGCCAGGTGGAGTTGGCGTTTTTTACCACGCCGGTATAGGGAGAAATCGAGCCGGGAATGCCCATTCCGACGGTACCCGTCTGCCCCGTCGCCTGCTCTGCCATCTCAACAAGCCGGGCAATGGTCTCGATAGTCTGGTGATAATCATCGCGCGGCGTGGGCAGGCGGTGGCGGAACAGCTGCTCTCCCCGCTCGCTCAGCGCAATGACTTCTGTTTTGGTGCCGCCCAAATCAATCCCAATACGCACAAGACTCTCCTCATTATTTTGATTATCAACAGAGTAGAAGCACGCTTCCCGATTAGCAATGCAAGCGATGCGACAATTCGTTATCATGCCCGCTGATTTAACGACAAGGCCGTGGAAATTATCATGCTGTGGTTCAAAAATTTGATGGTTTACCGTCTCAGCCGCGACGTTTCGCTGCGCGCTGAAGAGATGGAAAAACAGTTAGCCGCCTATAGCTTTTCCCCTTGCGGTAGCCAGGATATGGCGAAAACCGGCTGGGTTCCGCCAATGGGTTCACAAAGCGATGCACTGACCCACGCCAGCAGCACGGGTCAAATCATCGTTTGCGCCCGCAAGGAAGAGAAAATCCTGCCAACGCCTGTGGTTAAGCAGGCGCTTGAGGCGAAAATCTTCAAGCTGGAAGCAGAGCAGGGCCGTAAACTGAAGAAGACGGAAAAAGACTCTCTGAAGGATGAAGTGCTGCACTCGCTGCTGCCGCGCGCCTTTAGCCGCTTCAGCCAGACCATGATGTGGATCGACACCGTCAACGGGCTGATCATGGTGGACTGCGCCAGCGCCAAGAAAGCAGAAGATACGCTGGCCCTGCTGCGCAAGAGCCTCGGTTCTTTACCGGTGGTACCGCTGGCGCTGGAAACGCCGATTGAGCTGACCCTGACCGAATGGGTGCGCAGCGGAACGGCAGCGCAGGGCTTCCAGATCCTCGACGAAGCGGAGCTGAAAGCGTTGCTGGAAGACGGCGGCGTGATCCGTGCGAAGAAGCAGGATCTGGTCAGCGATGAGATCGCCGTGCACATTGAAGCGGGCAAGGTGGTCACGAAACTGGCGCTCGACTGGCAGCAGCGTATTCAGTTCGTGATGTGCGACGACGGCTCCGTGAAGCGTCTGAAATTCTGCGACGAGCTGCGCGATCAGAACGAAGATATCGATCGGGAAGATTATGCCCAGCGCTTTGACGCGGACTTTATCCTGATGACCGGGGAGCTGGCAGCGTTGATCGAGAGCCTGGTAGAAGGGCTTGGCGGCGAAGCGCAGAGATAACAGGCAAAGCGTAGGCCGGGTAAGCGTTGGTGCCACCCGGCTTATTTTTTTATTTCAGGTAGCGGCACAGATAAGAGGTAGGCTCAGCAACCTGCAGATGGAATTCGCTGTGAGCCGGGACGTTGAACACCTGACCGGCAGCGTAAACCGTCCATTCCGTTTCACCCGGCAGCAAGACGTTCAGCGCACCGCTGACGACCGTCATCTCTTCAGCTTCCGCGGTGCCAAAGGTGTATTCCCCTTCAGCCATCACGCCAACGCTGGCGCGGCCAGTGCTGCTGCTGGTAAAACCGATGGATTTCACTTTACCGGAAAAGTATTCGTTACTTTGAAGCATGAACTGGCCCTTATATTTATAGATAAAAATCCACTATAGGGGCCATGCTCATGACCTGTCACGCAAAATCATTACACCAGCAGCTCTGATGCCAGACGCGCCATCAAAACATTCGACAGCAGCACCGGAACATCAAGCGCCTTTTGCAGTAAATCACGATGACGCTGATGGAAACCTAGGCAGTCGAGGATAAGTACGTCCGCGCCTCTGTCCAACAGCTCCTGTCCCGCCGCGATCAGCGCTGCTTCGCTATCCCAGACGGGATTGGCCAGCGCGTAGAGCGGCGTTTTTTCCAGTACCTGCCATTTAGCCGCCTGATTATCGAGAAGTTCCTCAATAGGAACAATCACGCCCACCTGATGACCATCAACAATCGAGGCCACCAGCGGGGGAATAATCCGCATCGGCTCCAGCAGTATCGAGGTTCGTGCAATGAGTCCCTTAATCGGAGCGGTACTCATCAGTAAAATTACGTCATACCCTTGATTATCGAGGACTTCTATTACCCCCTGAAGCGAGCGCTCGATTTTCTGGCGCGATACATGCGCCAGTTTACCGTCACTTAATAACGTCGGTAGGGGATCCTCCCCCTCTTCTAAAGCGTAGTCTTCCATGACCTCTTCCCGACTCATCTTGCCCAACAGGCTAAGATGCGTGATCTGTTGTTCAGAGACATGCTCCGTCAGGAGCGGTAACACTTCGCTTACAGGGACCACACCAATAGTGAGGATCGCCAACGTCGCCTTCATTTTGATCGCCTTCCATTACTACCCCAGCCTTCACACAGGTACAGGCTCACTACGCTGCACAGTTCATTTTTCCAACAAAACAGCACCAATCGTAGCAGGCGATCCCGACATTGAAATGTAAAGATCGCAGGACCCTTTCGAATCCGCCTGTAATAACTAAATATTAACTCCTGCTTAACATTACCGGTGAGTTAAAAGTGTGATTTAAGCACGGTTGTAACGAAATCAGATTTTTATCAGGACTTTTCAGGATCCTCATAGCGCCGCTTAGCGTCCAGCGCTTCCTGCTCGGTTTCGTGTTCGCTGATCAGCGAATCTGGTTTGGGGTGATCTGCACGCAGCTGATACCAGGTGACGGTTTGATCGGCATTACCTTTTTCGACGGTAACAATACGCGCTTCACGCGGATAGGGAGGTCTGGTTGGCATAGCTCATCCTTTTTAAGTGTCTGAGCTATGAGTATAGACGGCAGCTAGCTGGCGCAAGCCAAACGGAGGGCGGTAATAATCTGAATAACCACTTCTTTGGGCGGCGCGGATGCATCCACGACGTGATGAGCCGCCTCGCGGTATAACGCATCGCGCTCCGCCAGCACTTCACTCACCTCTTCGCTGAGCGGCTTCGCGGTCAGCGCAGGGCGTTGCCCCTCTTCCGGAAACGCTTCAAGGCGCCCAACCAGGGTAGCAACCGGGGCGCAGAGGTAAATGACGATCCCTTTTTCACGCATAAAGTGGCGATTATAGTCCGCGAGAATGATACCGCCTCCGGTCGCAATCACGGTGGACGGTGCAGTCACCGCCTCCAGCGTGGCCGTTTCGCGCGCGCGAAAGCTCTCCCATCCCTCGTTTTCGACGATCCCGGCGATGCTTTGACCCGCATTTTCCTGCAGCCAGTGGTCGGTATCGACAAACTGACTGTCGCATGCGCGCGCCAGCTCCGTGCCAACGGTGGTTTTCCCACAGCCGCGAGGGCCAACTAAGAAGATGGGTGGGTTCATAACCAGGTGTTTCCCCTTGATGCCGGAAGGCTGAAGACTGTAAAGAAATGATTGCAGAAGATGTTGCGTTTACTTTACTGCAAAGCGGTACGGGATGACAACCCTGTGGAGGCCACACTGTACCACAAATTGACAATGGTTATCATTACGCCGTGCGTCGCTTGACTTCAAGCAGCCATTTATCCAGCTCGGCGGCGAACTGCTGGCGATCGCGCTGCGACAGGCTGTCGGGCCCGCCGGTCTGGACGCCGCTGGCGCGCATCGTATCCATAAAATCGCGCATCGTGAGTTTCTCCCGGATGGTCGACGGCGAATATCGCTCACCGCGCGGGTTAAGCGCTGCCGCCCCTTTCTCCAGCACTTCCGCAGCGAGAGGAATATCGGCCGTAATCACGAGATCGTCGGCGCTGCAAAGTCGGACAATTTCGTTATCCGCCACGTCAAACCCGGCAGGAACCCGCAGGGAACGAATGAACTTCGACGGCGGGACGCGAATATTCTGGTTCGCCACCAGCGTAAGCGGCATCTGCACGCGATCCGCCGCGCGGAACAGAATCTCTTTAATCACATTCGGACAGGCGTCCGCATCAACCCAAATGGCCATATTGGCTCCCCGGTTTAGCAATGATGGCTATTGTCGCCTGCTTTTCGTTGTTAAGCTATAACCCTATCAATCAGCGATAACAACGCATAATAACGGAGAGACGTGATGGAGAAGAAAATCGGGTTTATCGGCTGCGGCAACATGGGTAAAGCCATCCTGGGCGGCCTGATCGCCAGCGGGCAGGTCCTGCCTGGACAGATTTGGGTCTACACCCCGTCCCCGGACAAAGTTGCCGCACTGCGTGACGAATACGGCATCAACGCGGCAGAAAGCGCGCAGGAAGTTGCCCAGGTCGCGGATATCGTCTTTGGCGCCGTTAAGCCGAACATCATGATCAAGGTATTGAGCGAGATCACCTCCAGCCTGAATAAAGAGACGCTGGTGGTATCGATAGCCGCAGGCGTGACCCTGGACCAGCTGGCGCGCGCCCTCGGCCATGACCGTAAAATCGTGCGTGCGATGCCAAACACGCCGTCACTGGTTAACGCCGGGATGACCTCCGTCACGCCTAACGCGCTGGTCACGTCAGAGGACGTGGCGGACGTGCTGAATATTTTCCGCTGCTTCGGCGAAGCGGAGGTGATTGCCGAGTCGATGATCCATCCGGTTGTCGGGGTGAGCGGCTCTGCTCCCGCGTATGTCTTTATGTTCATCGAAGCAATGGCCGATGCCGCCGTGCTCGGCGGGATGCCGCGCGCGCAGGCGTACAAGTTCGCCGCACAGGCCGTCATGGGCTCCGCCAAAATGGTGCTGGAAACCGGTAAGCATCCGGGTGAGCTGAAAGATATGGTCTGCTCGCCGGGCGGAACCACCATTGAAGCCGTGCGCGTGCTGGAAGAGCGAGGATTCCGCGCGGCGGTAATCGAAGCCATGACCAAGTGCATGGAAAAATCAGAGACGTTAAGCAAGTCCTGATCGCGATAGTCGGGCGTCAGGCGGCCACTTCAGTGCGGCCTCGCCCGGCATTTTTGGCTTTATACAGCGCGACGTCTGCCGCCTTCAGCCACTCCCGGTAGTGACCAAAATGTTCGCCCCACGGGGCCACGCCAACGCTGATACGCAGCCGCTCCGCGGGTGCGCACGGCAGGGATAATTTTTTCAGCCGCTCGTGAACGCGCGACATCGCGGCAATTGCATGTTCAGCAGGCGTACCGGACATGATGATCGCGAACTCATCCCCGCCAAAACGGCCGATACAGTCCCCTGAGCGCAGCGTCATCTGCAGCTGTCGGGTGATGGCGATAATCGCTTCATCCCCGACGTCATGTCCCCAGGTGTCGTTAATGCTTTTGAAGTGATCGATATCGATCAGCAAAATCGTTGTCTGGCGATGGCTGCGGCGACACTTTTCATATTCATCACGCAGCAGCGTCTCCCAGTGGCGTCGGTTATAGACCCCGGTCATGCCGTCCCGGGTGCTCATCTGCTCCAGCTGCCGCCTGTTTTCTACCAGCCGGATTGCCGTCCGATGGCTTACCCAGGCAAACAGCACGGGATAAAACATAAAAATGGGCAGCGTCAGCCACCACTCCAGGAGGCCCGGGGAAAGCGTTACCACGCTGTCGGTGAGCTGTAATGACGCCAGGGCGGACACAGACGTCATTACCATCCCCGCGAAAAACAAGCGGCAGCCGCCCGCCCCCATCATATTCATGCCTATCATCATGATCAGCGCGGCCGTGGAAAGCGCGTTTCCCCCCATCAGGCCAATCCACACGCCGGCAATGACGGCATCAGCCTTCAGGTTCATACGTTCCCGATGATGCGGATCGGGCGCACGAGAGGCAATCTGCCAGGCAAGATGGGGCCAGACAAACGCCCAGCCAACCAGAAATAGCCACCAGCCGCCGGGCAGAAAATGCGTCACCAGCACGTCGGCAATGGGGAAAAACATGCCCGCCAGCCCGACCACTCGCGCCAGCCGCATGCGCCGGGCAAACTGGATGCCGGTGCGGTGTGCGTCATCCTGAGAAAGGTTTTGCTGCCACTCTTCCCGAATGCTCTCTTTATTGTAAAAATTTTCGTCATTCATCATGTTTTGGGAATATTCTGAAACATTTTCCCAAATTATAGAGAGGGGGCTTTCGGGGGAAGTATGAAATTTCGGGTGAGCCAGGAGAGCGGCTCACCCGATAGGACTACGCCTGTTTTTTCAGGCAAGCGCTCATAAACTTGCTGCGATCGTCGCCCTTCAGCATCTGCTGCGTGGCCTGAGCGTTACATTCGCGCATTTTCTGCTGCTGCGGCGTCAGGCTTTTCTCGCCCGGTTTAGATGCCCCATTTTTCAGGCAATCACTCATGTAGGTCTTGCGGGCATCGCCCTTCAGGGTTTGCGCCGTCGCCTGCTGATTACAGGTCGTCATACGCTGCTGTTGAGGGGTAAGGGTCCTCTCTGCTGCGTTCGCCGAGGCCATCAGGAACACGCCCGAGAGTAGGGTAACCAGAATTGTTGTTTTCATTGCACCATCCTTTATGTGAAGTTCCACGTTAAGTCTGGTTCGTTACGGGGAAAAAACCACCCGGCGGTTACGCTTTCCGCCGGGCGTTTTGCTTATTTCAGATTGAGCGCCGCTTTCATGGTGTAGAACAGATCCGTTTGATCCGTCAGCCCCACCACGTTCGCCGCATGCGGGCCGTAGGCCGCGATACGCAGCTGCGTGCCCGTGTGCTCCATAGACTCTTCTTCCGAGTTGCCATAGCTCATCACCATTACCGCACCGTCTTTAGTGTTCAGCGCCTGAGTGAGCCCAGGTGCTTTGGTATCGGACGGGATAATCTGGCTGGCGTGCGCATGGTCGGCGGTGACGACCACGAGGGTATTCCCGTCTTTCTTCGCAAATTCCAGCGCCTTTTGCACGGCTTCGTCCAGATCGACGGTTTCACCAATCTGGCCGCACGGGTTTGCCGCATGGTCTTGCTTGTCGATTGACGCGCCTTCGACCTGCAGGAAGAATCCTTTTTCGCTCTTGCTGAGCAGAGAGATGGCCTTATCCGTCATTGCCGCCAGGGTTGGCACGCTGCTGTCCCGTTTCGGATTGGGTGTACAGGTTACCGCGGGCTTATCCAGGCTGCCGTGGTAAGAGGCTTTCGGCCCTTCCCAGCGCACCGGCATGTTGCCGTCAGAGAAAAGGCCCAGCAGCGGTTTATCCTGGTTCGCCTCGGCTATCGCAGCCAGAGAGGACGCATCGCTTACCATCTGATAACCGCGAGCCTGCGCCTGCTCGCGCAGGGTTTTGCCCTGCCATTCGCCCGCCGTCGCCGTCTCTGAGAAGGTTTTTGCCCCGCCGCCCAGGGTGACGTCAGCACGCGTATTCAGCAGCTGCTCGGTAATCGACCCTTTGCCGCCTTTTTCCAGCGCGTTGGTCGGGCATTTTTCACTAGTGACGGACGGGCCGTAGCACTTTCGCGACGTCACGTGGGACACCAGCGCAGCCGGCGTCGCATCCTGAAGTTCAGCGGTAGAGACGTTGCCGGTTGCCAGCCCCGCCGCTTTTGCCATCTCCAGGATGGTTTGATGATCTTTTTCGTGGATGTCTACGCCCAGCGCGCCGTTATAGGTCTTCACGCCGGTTGACCACGCCGTTGCAGACGCCGCGGAATCCGTTACGTAATCCGGCTTTCCGGTTTTTTTATCCAGCGCATAATGGGTATATTGTCCGGTCAGCGGTAATGCATCGATGCCTTTAAAAAATCCGCCCGCGCCTTCTGCATAATTTCGCGCTGCCGTAATTTCTGAATCACCCATGCCGTCGCCGATCAGCAGAATTATATTTTTAGCCGGTTTGTCATTCAGCGAGGCGCGAATAGCTGCAGTCTGATCTTCTGACAGACGGCGTGCGCCACCAGGCTGAGTGATATCGCCCTGTGCGGCACGATTATCCAGCACGCGGGTATTCGTCGTTTCAGCCTGAATAGCAGGGGCAAATAACAGGGGGAGTAGTGCGATGAAAAGTGCGCTCTGTTTCAATTTATTTTCTCCATGTACAAATACATAAAAATAAAAACAGAGCGACTATAGGCAACCCGCATGACATTTCAATGACAGACCGTCACGTCCTGTGACAGCCTAGCTGCGGGGATGCCTTAAAAGCTTCTTTACGTATTGCTGGAGCATTTCAGCATCGCGAGCGGGGACCTGTGAATCAGGCCTGGCACCTTCCAGCGCGCCTTCGATGCTTTCAATCAGCGACTGCTGATCGTTTTCAGCCATTCGTCTGAGGAGCGCCGTCACAACAATTTCCAGCGCCTCGACCTGGGCGACCAACTCTTTTGACTCTTCTTCCTTTTGTGCAAGCTTGATCAGCAACTCAGCAATGAGATTTTTCATCGTGCTATTTCCTTATGGGATTTTCCATGAAATTAGCATTCTCATTGTTCAATGCAAAGAGAAGAAAAGTATTATCTTATGCAAAAGTGACATCGCTGCCAAAATAGATATTCAGGCCTGCGAGCGAAACGTTTTTCTATAAAAAAACAGCCGCATTTTGTTATATAAAAATGCGGCAGCCATAAGAATATATAATGTATATCGCGGCGAATTAGCGTGCTCCCTTCGCCTCGGCAATTTGTCTGCGACGACGCAGGGCAATTGCCAGCTGGATAATATTAAGCAACACCACGACGGCCGTCGCGGCAAATACCCAGCGGAAACCCGCCATAGCGGAAACAGAAGCACCAATAAGCGGACCGGCAACATTGCCTAAATACATAAAGGACTGGTTATACCCAAAAATACGTCCCGTCACCCGATCGCTGGAATACTTCACCAGCAGGGTCTGCACCGCGGGCAGCATTGCCCCATCGGCAAAGCCCAGCAGGAAGCGCAGCACGCCAAGCTGAAGCGGCGTAGTGACGAATGACATGGCGAAAAAGAGGAGTACCGCAAAAATCAGCGTGGCCATCAGGATGCGCGCCGTGCCAATTCTGTCGCCCAGCTTGCCCAGGCGCGGCGCGGAGATCAGCGCCGACACGCCGGGCACCGCTGCAATCATCCCGGCAAGAAACGCTATGTTGTTGCTGTCAGGCGCCATCGACTTAATAAACAGCGCCAGAATCGGGCCGACTGAGCCGTTGCAGAGCTGGATCACCATGGTGGTGACAAACAGGCTGATCATCAGGCCGGGATAGGGCAGCGAGGCAAACACCGCCTTTCCGCTCAGGCGTTCGGATTTACTGACGATTTGCCGGCCCCCTTCTTTGATCAGAAAGAGCGTGACCAGGAAACTGACCACCAGCAGTATTGCCGTGATAAAAAACACCGCGCGCAGGCCGACATGGTCGGCCAGGAAGCCGCCCAGCAGCGGGCCGCCGATCACGCCGCTGATCTGTGCCGTGGAGAGCGTGCTTAAGGCCCAGCCGCTTCGCTCACGCGGCACCTGCGAGGCCACCAGCGCCATCGCGTTAGGGATATACCCGGAGGTTAACCCCATAATGGCGCGGAGGATAAACAGCTGCCAGACGTTGGTGGCAAAGGCCTGCAGCAAAATAGCTATCGCCATTCCCAGCGAAGCCCGCAGCAGCATCAGCTTGCGCCCTTTGCGATCCGCCAGGCTGCCCCACATCGGCGACACGATGGCGGACACCAGAAACGTCACGCTGAACGTCAAGCCGGACCACATTGAGAGTGCTTCATGGGACGTGACGCCCAGCTGCGACACGTACAGCGGCAGGAAGGGTAAAATCTGGCTGATGGCCAGGCCGGTAAAGAAGCAGCCGAACCAGACCGAGATGAGGTTTACTTTCCAGGATTCCATAAACGACACAATCTTCATTTTTAGGCGAATTCGCCTACAGATTAGCAAGTTACGTTCGCTCGCGTAGTGCCTGAGATGCGCCTTCGCTGACTTTGGTGTTTTATCTTCCCAGTCATCATATTTGTGAAACAAGTCACAATTCAACCCGCCACTGGCGGAAGATTATGCTTTTATCGACAGAGCCCGAAGCCGCGCATGCCTAAATGAAAGTGATTGGCATGCGCCGCGTTATAGTCTGGCCCCAGGCCGTTGCCATAATAGCCGCAGCTTGCGGCAAGCAGGGCCTGAAGCCAGGGCTGCGTTTTCGCTGACGTCCAGCCCTTCAGTACCGTCACGCGTTCGCCGCCGGCCAGCCGAAAGGCACTAATGTCCAGCGCCTCGGCGGAGGCGTGTTCGCTTCGTCGCGCATCCGCGCGATGGTAAATATTACGGCAGGCAAAGCTTCCCAGATGATCGATGCGCGTTAGCTCGCGCCCCATCAGGGTTTTGGTCAGCCGCCTGGCCTGCTGGCTAACAAACAGCGCCGAGCTGAGCGCCAGCGGGCAGCTGGCCAGAAAGCTGCTGCTCAGGCTGACGGGCCCAAAGTCGCGAACGCGAACCACGTTAGCGAGCGGGCACGCTCCGGCACTGTCGGCAACGGGCTGCGTGCGAATAAGCTTACGTTGATTGGCCTGAGACAGCAGCGCCCCGCACGCCTCTGGCGTTAAGCGCCGAAGCTTATACTGCGTAATTTTACCGGGCGGATCGTCAAGGGTAAGCGGTGTGAAAGGGTTGTAGTAAGACGGCAGCCAGCGATAACCCACTGTTGCGGCAGCGACAATAACGCAAACGGTCAGTAATTTTTTTCCTTTCACCTTCCCCTCCTGGCACACCAAAACATTATGGCAGAAGGCCGCGAATCCCGCCGGGCATCGTGGTATGTTATTGGCTTTTCGTCAGACTGGAAGAGAGTGAGATGGCAAAGCAGCGCGTAGGGATTGTCTTTGGGGGCAAATCAGCAGAGCACGAGGTTTCATTGCAATCGGCTAAAAATATCGTTGATGCAATTGATAAGAACCGTTTTGACGTCGTGCTGCTGGGCATTGATAAACAAGGCCAGTGGCACGTTAACGATGCCAGCCAGTATCTGTTAAACGCCGACGATCCGGCGCACATCGCCCTCAACCCTTCTGAAACCAGCGTCGCGACGGTGCCGGGCGTGCTTCAGGGTCAGTTTATCGATGCCGGTAGCGCGCGCACGCTTGCTCAGATCGACGTTATCTTCCCTATTGTTCACGGCACGCTGGGCGAGGACGGTTCTCTGCAGGGCATGCTGCGCATGGCTAACCTGCCGTTTGTGGGTTCCGACGTACTGGGATCGGCCGCCTGCATGGACAAAGACGTCACCAAACGCCTGCTGCGCGATGCCGGGCTGAATATTGCGCCGTTTGTCACCCTTACGCGCGCAAATCGTGATAAGCATAGTTTCGCGCAAATCTCGGCCCAGCTGGGCCTGCCGCTGTTCGTGAAACCCGCTAACCAGGGCTCCTCCGTCGGCGTCAGCAAAGTCACCACCGAAGCGCAATTTACCGACGCCGTGCGTCTGGCTTTTGAATTTGACCATAAGGTGGTGGTTGAGCAGGGTATCAAGGGCCGTGAAATTGAGTGCGCCGTATTAGGTAACGATTTTCCGCAGGCAAGCACCTGCGGTGAAGTGGTGTTAAACAGCGATTTCTACTCTTACGACACCAAATACATTGACGATAAAGGCGCGCAGGTTGTCGTACCCGCCGCGCTCGATCATGACGTGAACGATAAGATCCGCGCGATCGCGGTTGAGGCCTATCAGGCGCTCGGGTGCAGCGGCATGGCGCGCGTGGATGTGTTCCTGACGCCGGACAATGAGGTAGTGATCAACGAAATCAACACGCTGCCCGGCTTTACGAATATCAGCATGTATCCAAAACTGTGGCAGGCGAGCGGGATTAGCTACCCTGAGCTTATCACCCGCCTGATCGAGCTGGCGCTTGAGCGCCATGCCGCAGACCGCGCGCTGAAAAGCTCGGTTAACGGTTAATCGACTTTCTCTACACCCTCCGCTGTCGCCTCTTCAGGGCGGCGGCGGATAATAAATCCTGCCAGCCAGAAGCTTATCACCCAGGTCACCAGCCCAACGGCGTAGGTTTGCCAGCCTTTCGCTTCAAAACCCAACAGCCCGACAACGCCGTTAAGAATAAAAATCAGCCCAATAGCAAAGGCATAGTAATGCCAGTCACGGCGTAGTTTAGACGTGAGCTTCATGACAACTCCGGCAGGGAAAAGAGACATCCTCTCACAGTTTTATCGCCAGGTCTGTGGCGCATGCGGAAATTCTGAAACGCGACGCAATTTCACTTAAGTAACAAAATTGTGATGTGCTGCAGAAATCGACAATCCAGGAGTAATCCCTGGAGAAAATTACCACGATTCTGATATTGACAAATGCTATGACCTGTCACACTTCACCTGTAAGACGCGTATGAGCAGAGTGACATTTCGGGAGGTCTTTATGGCTGATTTTACATTGTCGAAACCGATTTTTGGCGGCAAACAACCTAGAACCTCTACGGCGGGTAATATTGCCTATGCCCTGTTTGTCCTGTTCTGCTTCTGGGCCGGTTCCCAGCTCCTTAATATGCTGGTCCATGCGCCGGGCGTTTATGAACACCTGATGCAGGTGCAGGATAGCGGACGCCCCCGCGTAGAGATTGGCTTTGGCGTTAGCACCCTGTTTGGCCTGATCCCGTTCCTTACCGGCTGTACGATCCTGGGCGTTGTCGCGCTAGTACTGCGCTGGCGTCGCCGCCACTAAAGCCCCATACAGCGAGCCCGACGATCGTCCACGCGCTTAGCGAACCACGCCGTGGTCAGGTTACGCGTGATCTTCGGGCTTTCCAGCTGAATTCCCGGCAGGATTGCCCGCGGTAACGCTTTCCCGCTTTTTTGCTCAGCTAACGCAAACACCTTCTTGTACAAATCCGTTTTCTCGAACGCCAGGCTATCACCCTTCTCCAGCTGCCGACGAATATCGCTGTCGCTCATATCAAGCTTTGCCCCAAGCTTACGCACCGCACGCTCGGTGCTCCCCGCCTCGCTGCTGCCGTAGGCAATCAGATCGCCATCCAGCGCCAGCTTCACGCCGCTTGCACGACTGACCGCACTCTGGAAGGCCGCGTTACGGCTTGCGTACCAGCCGGCGTTGAAGTCCGCAAAGCGGTACAGCGGCTCATCATAGTTCGCCGGATAGTTCAGAAGGTGGTAGGTGCCAAACCACAGGCCGCCGCGCAGAGAGAAGACTTCCTGGCGCACGGTGCCGTCGATTTTCCACGGGTAGCCGTCGGTGTGTTTCTCCGCGAAGGCGATGCTAACCTGCATCGGCCCACCGGTGTGAACAGGGTTAAGCGAGCCAAACAGCTTCTGCCCCATCGGCACCATGTCGATGAAATCATCAAAGATGGCGCTGAGCTGTTTCTCCGTTTTTACCGTATCCAGCCGTTCGCTGTAGGTTTTGCCGTTTGGCGAAGGGATCTTCAGCGCGGTGTGGACCAGGAATACCGGGATATGCATCGATTCCGCGCGGCGGTCGATCTCCTTCCAGGCAATCTTATTCAGCCCCGGCACGGCAGGGTCCGACTGGTACATCGACTCCTGCTGCGCGACCGCCAGCACCGAGCAGATATTCTCCTCGGTGGGGGCAATCTTCTGGCTTTCAAAGGTTTTAGCCAGCGCGTCTGCCCACGCGCTGCGATCCTTCACGGTGGAGGGCATTTTTTGCCGCACAACGCTTGCCACATCGACCGGTTTCTCACCTTTCTTGAGCGGCGCAGCGCCTTTTTCAGCACATCCCACCAGCACAAAAGCGGCCAGCAGGGACAACGGTAAGACGCGCGGTACGGCAAAGGACATAGCAACTCCCTGTATTAACTGAATGTATTGGTCACTTCCTGCAGGTCTTTATCGTCCAGCTCACGCTCGAAGCTGCGTAAACGTTTGTAGATAGACATCAGCTCCACCAGCGTCGTCCACGAGCTGATCAGATACTGGAACGAGCCGCGAACCTGACCAAAGACGTTAGTGATCTGCGTCATCAGACCCAGCGTAATGGTACCCGCAACGATAGACGGGAACAGCAGGAACAAACCGAAAACGTTATCCACCTGCAGGTACAGAATACGCGCGATGTTAAAATACATGTAGTGGAAATAGAGGCGGAAATAGTTACGACGCACCGCGCCGAACAGCTCGCGAACGGTTGGCGGCGACGCGCGGTTAGCATCATCTTCCCCGTACACCAGCTCTTTACGATACGCCGCTTCGACGCGCTGATTTTTAAACTCCAGGCCCGGCAGCTTAATCCCGACAACCGCCAGCAGCCCCGTCCCCATCAGCGACCAGACAATCGCGGCAATCACCAGGCCATACGGCAGATGGCCAATAATCGGCAGCTCCGGAACGTGCGCAGAAAGCGTGACCAGCACGGGCAGGAAGGCAATCAGCGTCATAATGGCGTTGATGAAGCTCGTGCCCATATCTTCAAGGGTAGAGGCAAAACGCATGGTGTCTTCCTGCACACGCTGTGCGGCGCCTTCGATATGGCGCAGGTGCTGCCAGTGCGCCATATAATGTTCGTTCATGGCGGTGCGCCAGCGGAACACGTAGTGGCTGACGAAAAAGTTATTCATTACGCCAATCACAACAGCGATAAGGGCGATGCCGAGGAAGACGCCCACTTCCTGATAGAACTGATTAATGGTCACCTTGTGCGGCGCGCTCAGCGCGGTCTGGATCAGATCGTAGAACGGAGCATACCAGGCGTTCACCGCCACCCCGACTTCCACCAGGAACCAGGTGACAAAAATGATCAGCGACGTGCCCAGAATCGACCAGTACTGCCAGCGGTGCGGCGAATAGACAAACCAGAACAGCGCGAACAGCCCCACGCATACCGTGTAGTAGGCGTAAAACAGCAAATAGCTCAGCGACCAGAAACGTGCCGCGCTAATCGGCACGTCGCCCGTAGCGCCCGCGATACGCATTAGCCACGCGCCGCCGCCAGCCTGCCAGAAAATGACGGCAATCAGTGCCCAAATAAATGCCGACAGGAAAAATGGCCCCGGCTTTGGGAAAAAAGACTTAAACATTATGCTTCCTTCTTGTTGTTATGGCTGTTGCTGTGCTCAACACATCACCACACGAAAACCTGCCCCGGACCAGCCTCCCGGACCGGGCAAAAAAGTCAGACCTGAGGGTTTATTATTAGTTCGCTTTCCATTTTTCGAGAATTGTTTCGGTGCGTTACATCGGGCTTCGCGAAAAAGGCCTCTATCATAAGCCCGATGTCACAAAATGGGAGATGGGTCGCAGGTAAATTATTCATATTTACCCATGGTTACGTTTTTCTCGCTATCGTTATGCAATTCGGCCCATTGCGCGGCTCCGATTAGTAGTATAAATACCCCTTACTCACCTTATTGACTTGATGGATGCTTTTCGTTGAAACGTTGTCTGCTCTCTTTCGCCGCGCTGTGTGCGGTGAGCTTCTCCACCGCCCAGGCAGCACAGCCGCTGACGGCCCCGGTTTTGGCCTCTGATATCGCCGATCGCTACGCGAACCTCATCTATTACGGGAGTGGCGCAACGGGAATGGCGATGGTGGTTATCGACGGTAACCAGCGCGTTTTTCGCAGCTTCGGTGAAACGCGTCCGGGAAATAACATTCACCCACAGCTGGATTCGGTGATCCGTATCGCCTCCATTACCAAGCTGATGACCAGCGAACTGCTGGTGAAGCTGCTCGACCAGGGCGTGGTGAAGCTCGACGATCCGCTGAGTAAATATGCACCGCCTGGCGCTCGGGTGCCGACGTACCAGGGGACGCCGATCCGGCTCGTCAACCTCGCAACCCATACCAGCGCCCTTCCGCGCGAACAGCCTGGCGGCGCGGCCCATCGCCCCGTCTTTGTCTGGCCAACCCGGGAACAGCGCTGGAATTACCTGAGCACCGCCACGCTGAAATCCGCGCCGGGCTCGCAGGCCACGTATTCTAATCTGGCGTTTGACCTGCTGGCCGACGCCCTGTCTACGGCCTCCGGCAAGCCGTATACCAGGCTGTTCGAAGAGCAGATCGCCCGCCCGCTGGGTATGAAAGACACCACGTTTACCCCTTCTCCGGATCAGTGCGCCCGCCTGATGGTGGCCGAGAAAGGGGCCAGCCCGTGTAACAACACTCTCGCCGCCGTCGGCAGCGGCGGCGTGTACTCCACGCCCGGCGACATGATGCGCTGGATGCAGCAGTTCCTCTCGTCAGATTTCTACGCGCGCAGCAGCCAGGCCGATCGTATGCAGACGCTGATTTACCAGCGCACCCAGCTGCACCGCGTCATCGGTATGGATGTACCCGGTAAAGCCGATGCGCTTGGCATGGGCTGGGTGTATATGGCACCAAAAGAGGGCCGTCCGGGTATTATTCAGAAAACGGGCGGGGGCGGCGGGTTCATCACCTATATGGCAATGATCCCGCAGTCCAACGTCGGGGCGTTTGTGGTCGTCACCCGCTCGCCGAACACGCGTTTCGTCAATATGAGTGACGGGATTAATAACCTGGTTGCTGAGCTGAGCGCCAACAAAGCGCAGGTGCTCACGGCATCGAATTAGGGTTAATAGTCAGTGGGCAAACGGTTGATGCTGACCAGTTTGCCCCGGCTCATATTGATGTAATTTCCCTGCCGTAGGGCAGCCAGAACCTCCGCGACCACCGAGCGCGAAATACGCGTGCTGCGCTGAATATGATTCATAACACCAATTTTTGACCGTAGCGTATCATCCCATTCGGCCATATTTAGCAGCATCGCCCTTATTTGGCTGTAGGAATTATTTCCAACCAGCTGAATATCGCGCTTCCCCAGAATATGGTTAATCCAGGACAGCCAGCAAAAAGCCTCCTGCCAGAGGGACTTTTGTTGAATAAGCTGCCGCGACATTGAGGCAGGTAAATAAAATCCGCTGCAGGAAGTGTGTGCCGTCATCTGATATTCCTGATGACTGTCATTCATCCAGGCGCTCAGGCCGTAAATATAGGGTGCCTTCGCAATCCCCACGAGGAGCTCATCTGATTTACGATGAATAGCGATAATGCCGGTTTGTATCACAAAGGTATAAGGTTCATCACTATTGCCGGGTGATATGACATTCTGTGGCAAGGTTTTAAATGGCGTACTGGCTGCTTCCAGACACTGTACGAGCCGGCTTAATTCAGAAAGTGGTTTCGCATCGACGTTCATGCAGACCTCAAGTCATCTGTATATGTCGGTTCTTTATTATTTTTTACGTAATATAAGAAAGCGGGGGAATTCCCCCGCTTTTATCTTTTACCAGGTATATTTCACACCCAGATTTGCACCCCAGTTCTGGTCAACGTCGCCGCCGCCGAGATAGGTTGCATCAGTGTAGGCACTGAAGTTTTTCGTGAAGCTGAACTGCGTGCCCAGACCCACGCGAACCGCAGAGCCTTCAACGCCGTTATCAATGCTGTCACCGTTAATGTCGGCGCTGTTATCAGCATCGTCATACACGTAGGCCAGCTTGAAGTAAGGCGTCAACGCCTGATCGCCGCCGTAGTTGAAGGTATAACCCGCATCCACGCCCAGCTCGTAGCGCAGGCTGTCGTAAGACTGCCCATCGATACGCATGTCGTTACTCAGACGGTAGTCATCCCCGGACTGGAACAGACCGGACACCGCCGCATAAGGAGTGACGTAGCCAGACAGGTTTGGTTTCCAGTCGTAGCCCAGCTTCATGCCAAAGCCCACTGCGTCGGTTGTGGTGTTGCCATCCACATACTGACTGTTGCTCATGTTTGCAGAGAGATCGCTGTTGAAGCGGGTATAGCTCAGGGAACTGTCGAGGAAGACATCGTTCGCAAACGCCGCAGAGGCGTAGATCATTGCGGTCTGGCTATCCTGATCGACCTGACCGGTGCGATCGCTGATATCACCCTTCGCGAAGCCTGCCGCACCGCCGACAACCCACTTAGCATTGTTGCCGTCAATACGGGTATCGACACCGACCATGATGCCGCTCACGTCCTGATCGTAACTCACGTCGCCATTATCGGCGTCGAAGTTACCGCCGAAGTAGCTTACCCACGCCCCGCCGTTATCCGCCAGGCCATGACGGCTGTTGGTCAGACGCGTGCCAACGGTATCCTGCTGCAGGTTCCAGATGTTGGTATTGGCAGAAGGAATGCTCAGCGCCATGTTGGCAGAGTCGGTCAGCTCTTTCTGCTGCAGAACAACGGTGTCACCCTTCTGCTGCGCCTGATAGGTATATGCCCCTAAATCAGCTTTGTTCGCGGCGGTAAAGCTGGCAGCGGTATCCGCGTTGTTATCATAAACGCGGATAATCTCTTTGTTTTTGTAATCAGCAACGGAGCCGGCACCGGTCGCATCGTCGATAAGCACCTTGTAGTTGCCCGCAACGTCACCGTTTACCGACAGATGACCGTCAGAGTTCAGAGCAACAACGCCGTAATCGTAATCGGCCTTGCTCTTGTCATTGGTGATATACCGCGCGTTGTTCAGATCGCTGTTCAGCACGTAATCGCGGCTGGCAACGTTCAGGACGCCGCCGTCGGTCAGGACCATGCTGTGGGTATCGACCTGGCCCAGACCCAGCGCCAGCTCGGCACCGTTGTCCACGGTAATGGTATTCGCATACAGCTCGGCTGTTTCTTCGGTCAGCGCCGCACGGCTATCGCTGTCGAGATACAGGCTGTCTGTTGCGACCGCGCCACTGTCGCCAATATTCAGCGATGACGCATTGGTCAGGGTAATGGAGTCCGCCAGCAGGCCCGAGTTTTCAACGTTCACCTGGGACTGATTATTCACCGTCAGGGTGTCGATGTTAGATACTTTGCGGGTATCCCACTCGGAGCCATTGTTCAGGGCAACATTGAACAGGCCGCTCTGATAGACCTCTTCACCCGCCACGTGGCCGTTGGTGTCGAAAGTGGAGTCAGGCCAGATGCTGTTTGGCGACAAGGTTCTCCAGTCAACGTCGCTGTAGCCCTCACCGTACATCTGCGCGGTGCTGATGGCCTCAACGCTGGACTGTGCCGCGCCTACCCACTTGCTGCCGTTGGTCAGGGTGACGTCCAGCTTATCCGTATCATCCCAGCCGTTGGTGGTTGGGTTGTATACGCCGTCGTCGGTGGTATCCGTTGCCGGATCGCCATTGACGTAGAAGTTGTTATCGAAGGTACTGGAGAAGAGGATATCGCCGGTCACGGTGGAGTGATCGAACGTGGCGGTCGTCTGCATTGCGTTATCAGACGCGCCGGCAGCCACGATCAGCGCCGCGTCATCCGCCGCGGTGGCATTGGTTTCGCCGTAATCGCTCGGCTTCGCCGTTTGACCGTAGAAGCCGCTGGTGCCCAGATCGCTGTATGCGCCGGAGGTCAGCACGGAGTCTTTCACCACCAGCGTGTCGGTAAAGACGTTGGTATTGTTAGCAACGCCCTCAACACCGTCGTACGGAGTATTATCCAGCTCCTGATAACCCTGCGTCAGCGTAATACCCGCCACGTGGGAGTTATTCTGGATAACAATATCAGACTCCACATCCAGCGTAATCGCGTTACCCAGAGCATAGGTATCCTGATAATGGGTTTCGGTGGTGTCGCCATTCACAACGTCATAAGCATAATGCTCATAGGCGTCGTTAATGGTGCTGTTATCGACCGTCAGACTAAAACGATCGTACTGAGAATGCGTGGTGCCATCCGTATCCACGCCATCGGAGCAGGTCGACGTCATGCATTTTGACGTAATCATGCCGTTAACGGTGCTGTTGGAAATCGTCAGCGCATTTGCCCGGCCATTGACGCCGTCATCCAGATAGTACGTTGAAATAACGCCGTTTACCGTTGATTTATTGATCACCGGGTAAATATCACCATCGTGGGTGGCATCTGAGTAATCCCAGTCTGCGTAGCCATAATACCAGGGGGCCGTCGCGGTATTATCATATCCAAATGTATTATACGTGGTGCCGGAAATATCCTTCGCATTGGCCTGAGAAGCGATAGCCAGGGTGCAGGCTAATGCAAGTTGAGATACAACCAGTTTCTTTTTCCATGTTTGCATTGGGTCATCCCTCCTCAGGGACGTAAGCAAGTTTGTCCATCAAATAATGTTGCAACGTTTAATTGCGGAAGGAATTATGCATTTTCAATTCGAAAAGGTTCAATGAATGATTCCATTAAGTCCGTATCCAGACAAATAATACCGAAAAAACCAAGAAACATTAGCCACCCAATACAAATATTATAAAAACAGAAACTTAAAATTCTCTACCATCATCACGATAAATATAATAGAAATAAATAGATCATTTTAATCTATATATTCCATGCAATCTAAAAACCCCACCAATATTACTGCCGGGTATAAATTTAAATCTCGCCACAGTATATAAGGGTTTAAAAAGAGATAACCTGGGATATTGCACAAACTCAAAATGCCCACTTTAGTAAAACACCCTGCCGTGCTTTCAGGTACACTAGCCCTCTTTGTTCCACAAACGTCAGGCATACCATGACCGATTTAATTGCACGTCCCCGTCGCCTGCGCAAGTCACCTGCACTGCGCGCTATGTTTGAAGAGACAACACTGACCTTAAACGATCTGGTGTTGCCGATTTTTGTTGAAGAAGAGATCGATGACTACAAAGCCATTGATGCCATGCCGGGCGTGATGCGCATCCCGGAAAAGCATCTGGCGCGTGAGATCGAACGCATTGCCAACGCGGGCATCCGCTCGGTGATGACCTTCGGGATCTCCCACCACACCGATGCCACCGGCAGCGATGCGTGGAAAGAAGACGGCCTGGTTGCCCGCATGTCGCGCATCTGTAAAGAGACCGTGCCGGAGATGATCGTCATGTCCGACACCTGTTTCTGCGAATACACCTCTCACGGCCACTGCGGCGTGCTGTGCGATCGCGGCGTGGATAACGACGCCACCCTGTTAAACCTCGGCAAGCAGGCCGTTGTTGCCGCTGCTGCAGGTGCGGATTTCATCGCGCCGTCTGCCGCAATGGACGGGCAGGTTCAGGCGATTCGTCAGGCGCTGGACGCGGCGGGCTTTACCGATACCGCCATCATGTCCTACTCCACCAAATTCGCCTCCTCCTTCTACGGCCCGTTCCGTGAAGCCGCAGGCACGGCGCTGAAAGGCGACCGTAAAACCTATCAGATGAACCCGCTGAACCGTCGCGAAGCCATTCGTGAGTCTCTGCTGGATGAAGCCCAGGGCGCAGACTGCCTGATGGTGAAACCGGCTGGCGCGTATCTCGACATCCTGCGCGACATCCGCGAGCGTACCGAGCTGCCGCTGGGCGCGTATCAGGTGAGCGGTGAGTACGCGATGATCAAATTCGCCGCGCAGGCGGGTGCGATTGACGAAGAGAAAGTGATCCTTGAAAGCCTGGGGGCGATCAAACGCGCGGGCGCGGATCTGATCTTCAGCTACTTCGCGCTGGATCTGGCCGAGAAAAAAATCCTCCGCTAATCTTCACCAAACTGCAATACAACCGACATCTGCTCCTTCTACTGTCTTCGCAAGACGGCAGGAGGAGTAACCATGTTTAGTCTCGACAGCGTTCTCGACGATCTTTGGCCCCAGGCGAGGCCCGCCCCTTGGCAAAAAAATCTGTTAAAAAGACTGTTCTACGAAGAAGAATTCCAGCAGTTTGCCGCAACCCACCGCCACCTGAAGGGGCTGGATATGGTGGAGAACGTTCTGGAACACCTCGATATTCTCTGCACCGTTTCAACCCGCGATCTCGAACACATCCCCGAACATGGCCCGCTGGTCATTATTGCCAACCATCCCACCGGAACCCTTGACGGGCTGGCGCTGATGTACGCCGTATCGCGCGTGCGCCGCGATATCAAAGTCGTCACTAACCGCATGTTGACCCACCTCGAACCACTCAGCTCGCTGTTTATTCCGGTGGACAACATGGGCGGCAGGACCGCCAAAGCGTCGCTGGTGCAGATGGAGCAGCATCTGCAAAGCGCGGGCGTGCTGATCTTCTTCCCGGCGGGAGAAGTGTCGCGCCCGACGCGCCAAGGGATACGCGATAAAAAATGGCATTCGGGCTTTATCAAACTCGCCGGCAAGCTGCGCGTGCCGCTGCTGCCGGTGCATATTCAGGCGCGCAACAGCCTGCTCTTTTACGCCAGCACGCTGGTGTCGCCTACGCTGCCCCTGCTGCTGCTCATGCAGCAGATGTTCCGCCGCCGCCATAGCCAGCTGCCGATTAAAATCGGCCAGCAAATTGCCTGGAACAGCTGGTTTAGCGCCACGCTTTCGTCGCGCGAGATGGCCGAACGGTGCCGTCAGCACGTGATACGTCTTGGCAAGGGATTGCCCGGCGTCTTCAAAACCCAGTGCGCCATCGCCCGCCCGGAAGATCGCGCCACGCTGAAGCGCGAGCTGGCGCAGGCGGAATGCCTGGGCAAAACCGGCGACGGCAAAGCCATCTACCTGTGGCAACGCAACGGGCAGGAAGAGGCTCCCGTGCTGCGAGAGCTGGGGCGCCTGCGTGAGATTGCGTTTCGCGCCGTGGAGGAAGGCAGCGGCAAGCGCCGGGACACCGACCGCTATGATGATGACTATCTGCACCTGATCCTCTGGGATGACGACGATCTGGAGATCGTCGGCGCGTATCGCTTTATGCCGACCGCCCGGCAGGTGGAAAAGCGTGGCGTCGAGGGGCTGTACAGCTACAGCCTGTTCCGTTACGACGACAAAATGCAGGACGTGCTTGAGCACGGCATTGAGCTGGGGCGCAGCTTTATTCAGCCGCGCTACTGGGGGCGTCGCGGTCTGGACTATTTATGGTCCGGCATTGGGGCTTACCTGGCGCGTTATCCGCACTATCGCTACCTGTTTGGGCCGGTCTCCATTTCCGGCGGCTTACCGCCTGCCGCGCGGGATCTGCTGGTGGCATTTTACCGCCTGTGGTTTCCGGCGACGCATCCGTTAGCCGCGTCGCGCCAGCCGTATCCCGCATCGCTGCCGGACGTGCTGGCGCAGTTTGGCGGCGTGGATTACGTCGACGATCTGACGAAGCTGAAGTTCCTGCTCGGCAATCTGGGCTGCGGCATTCCGCCTCTCTACAAGCAGTATTCCGAACTGTGCGAGCCCGGCGGGGTGCAGTTTATCGATTTCGGCAGCGACCCGGCGTTTAACAACTGCGTCGACGGGCTGGTGCTGGTGGATTTGTGTTACCTGAAGGCGAACCGCTACCAGCGGTATATTGAGGCGCATTTAAGACCCTCACCCCAGCCCTCTCCCTAACAGGGAGAGGGTGAAAACCGCACCGGGCAGTCCCCTCGCCCCTTTGGGGAGAGGGTTAGGGTGAGGGGATCAAGGCGCACGATAGAACGGCTTATCCCCCAGAATCGTCGCCCGCTGCATAATCCTTCGCTGCGGCAGATAGTCCGCATTGGCATAGTGCTGCGTCACGCGGTTATCCCAAATCGCCAGGTCGTTCTCCTGCCAGCGCCAGCGCACCTGAAACTCCGGCTTGGTGATATGCGCGAACAGGAAGCCCAGCAGCGCCTCGCTCTCTTTCTCGGACACGTCCACAATGCGCGTGGTGAACCCTTCGTTCACAAACAGCGCCTGCTTGCCCGTGACCGGATGGGTGCGCACCACCGGGTGCAGGAGCGGAGGATGTTTCGCCACAGCTTCCTGCCAGCGCTGATGTTCCTCTTCATTCTTGCGGTACTTGTATTCCTGGAATGATTTTTTGAAGTCGTGCTCCGCCCGCAGCCCGCTCAGCAGCGTCCGGAACGGCGCGGAGAGCGCCTCAAAGGCCGCAATGCCGCTGGCCCACAGCGTGTCCCCGCCGGTTTCCGGCAGCAGCTTCGCCGCCAGAATCGCCCCGGCGGGCGGCGTCTCGATAAAGGTTACGTCGGTGTGCCAGTTGTCGTTATCCGGCGGGTTATCGTTGTGGGTGTCCAGAACGATGATCTCCTCCACCCCTTCCGCATGCGGATAGACGGGGTGGATATGCAGATCGCCAAAGCGCAGGGCCAGCGCGCGCTGCTGCTGCGGGGTGATTGCCTGCTCGCGCAGGAACACCACCTGATGGCGCAGCACCGCGTGGTACAGCTGCTCGAACTGGTTATCGCTCAGCGGACGGGTCACATCCAGGCCCGACACCTGCGCGCCAATGTACGGCCCCAGCGGGGTAATGGTCAGACGTTCACTCATTGTATTTCTCCATGCCAGGGCGTCAGGCGGCGCTGTAGCGCGCGCAGCCCCAGTTCTAATCCAAAGGCGATCGCGGCGATCACCGCGATCCCTGCCAGCACCACGTCAGTCGCCAGGAACTCCCCCGCCGACTGCACCATAAACCCAAGGCCGCGCGTGGCCGCAATCAGCTCCGCCGCCACCAGCGTGGACCAGCCCACGCCGAGGCCGATGCGCAGCCCGGTTAAAATTTCCGGCAGCGCGCCGGGTAAAATCACGAACAGCAGCACCTGCGTGCGGCTGGCGCCCAGCGACTGCGCCGCACGAATGCGTACCTGCTGGGCGCTCTTCACGCCCGCCAGCGCCGACATGGCCACCGGGGCAAAAATCGCCAGATAAATCAGCAGGATTTTGGAGGTCTCGCCGATGCCGAACCAGATCACCATCAGCGGCAGATAGGCCAGCGGCGGCACCGGGCGGTACAGCTCAATCAGCGGGTCGAGAATGCCGCGCACCGTCGGGCTTAAGCCCATCGCGATGCCGACCGGAACACCGATCACCACCGCTGCCAGCAGCGCCACCAGAATGCGCGCCAGGCTTGCACCTAAGTGCTGCCAGAGCGTGGCATCCATAAAGCCCTGCGGCCCGGCAATGGTAATGAGTTTGGCCAGCACCTGTCCCGGCGGCGGCAGAAACAGCGGGCTGACCCACTGCTGGGCAGCAACCGCCCACCACACAGCCAGCAGCACCAGCAGCGTACCAACGCTCAACGTGATTTGGCGCGAGAAAGGCCAGCGCAGCGCCAGACGCGTGCGGCGCGTTTTTTCACTGAAGACGATGCTCATGAGAAGGCCTCCCGTTGTTCAAACACGCGGCTTAAGACGTATTCACGCTGTTCGATAAACAGCGGATCGGATTTGATGCTGCGCACCGGCTCCCCCGCCACGTAGCGACGGGCAAATTCGAGCGGCAGCCGTTCAAGCACGCGGCCCGGCCCCGGCGACAGCAGCACCAGCTCGGTTGCCATAAACACTGCCTCTTCGATGTCGTGCGTAATCAGCAGCACCTGCTTGCCCGTTTCATGCCACAGGCGCAGCAGCAGGGTTTGCATCTGCTCGCGGGTGAAGGCATCCAGCGCCCCGAACGGCTCGTCCAGCAGCAACAGCTGCGGATTGGCTGCCAGCGCGCGGGCGATCCCGACGCGCTGGCGCTGTCCGCCGGAAAGCTGCCAGATAAAGCGCTTTTCCGCCCCTTCCAGCCCGACCTTTTTCAGCATCTCCCGCGCCGTCGCCAGCCGCTGCTCACGGCCAACGCCGGCGAGCTGCAGGCCAAACGCCACGTTTTCCTGCACGTTTCGCCACGGCAGCAGCCCTTCGTTCTGAAAGACCACGCCGCGCTCGGCGCCGGGGCCTTCCACCTTTTTGCCTTCCAGTTGAATAGCGCCATGCTGATAAGGGACAAACCCGGCGATCAGATTCAGCAGCGTGGTTTTTCCGCACCCTGACGGGCCCAGCACGACCAGCAGCTCGCCGCTGTCCAGCGTCAGGTTAATGTCCTCCAGCGCGGGCTTACCACCGTAATCGGCGTACAGGTTCGTAATATTCAGCATGGCGGACTCCTTATTTCACAAAGCGATCGGTGACGTACTGGCTGTAATCCGCCGACACCGCAGGCACTTTGCCCTGCTCTTTCAGGAAGGTGGCGGTATCCACAATCGCTTTATTCACCGGCCCGGTCAGCTGCTGCACCTGCTGCGCGGGCGTCAGGTAGGTATTACCCTTCACCAGCCCCGGCACGTCCGCTTCAGGCACGCCGCTCAGGCGAGACAGTTTTTCCAGGTTGGCGGGCTGCTTCAGCCATTCGTCCGGATTGCTGATGTACGGCTGCTGGGCGTCAATCGCGCTTTTCGCGAAGGCCTTCACCACCTCAGGGTGTTTCTCGGCAAAGTCTTTGCGCACGACCCACACGTCGAGGGTCGGTGCGCCCCACTGGCCCACTTTTTCGGAGTCGGTCAGCACGGTACCGTCCTTTTCCAGCTCGTTCACGGCCGGTGCCCAGACGTAGGCGCCGTCGATGTCGCCGCGCTGCCAGGCGGCAATAATCGCCGGCGGCTGCAGGTTAAGGATTTGCACCTGGCCCGGCTTGATGCCCCAGTGCTTAAGGGCCGCCAGCAGGCTGTAATGGGTCGTTGAAATGAACGGCACGGCGATGCGCTTGCCGATCAGATCTTCCGGTTTGGTGATGGTTTTCTTCACCACCAGCGCTTCGGAGTTGCCGAGCTGGGACGCCAGCAGGAAAACTTCAATCGGCACCTGCTGGCTGGCCGCCACCGCCAGCGGGCTTGAGCCGAGGTTGCCAATCTGCACGTCGCCGGAGGCCAGCGCCCGCACGATGGCCGCGCCGCTGTCGAACTTGCGCCAGTCGACGTTCGCCCCGCTCTCTTTGGCGAAGGTGTTGTCCGCCTGCGCGACTTTCGCCGGTTCCGCAGAGGTTTGATACGCGACGGTGACGTCCACCGCCTGCGCCTGAAATGCCCACAGCGCCAGCGTGCCGAGTAATGTGATCCGCGATGAAATTGCCATAGTGCCTGCTCCCCTTGTTGTTATGAGGGCAGTATTTCCGGCGCGGGAATTTTGATAAAGGAATAAAAATGAATCGCTCATAACGATTCGTTTTTAGATAAAAAGCGGCAAAGGATAGTTAAAAAGTGGGTTGGACCTTTATTGCAATTTTGTTACATCGGTTACATAACCGCAGCCGCAGGATTGCCAGCCCGCCGGCAACGGGCATCATAGGTCAACGAATGAGCAAAAGGTGTCGAGATGATTAAAGTGGTGCTGGTGGACGACCACGTGGTGGTACGTTCCGGTTTCGCCCAGCTGTTAAGTCTGGAAGACGATCTTGTGGTTGAGGGCCAGTTTAGCAGCGCCGCCGAGGCGTGGCCCGTACTGTCGCGCACCGATATCGACGTGGCGGTGATGGACGTCGCGATGCCGGACGAAAACGGTCTTAGCCTGCTCAAGCGCCTGCGCCTGCAGCGGCCAACGTTTCGCGCCATCATCCTGAGCATCTACGACACCCCGGCCTTTGTGCAAAGCGCCCTCGATGCGGGCGCCAGCGGCTATCTGACCAAGCGCTGCGGCCCGGAGGAGCTGGTGCAGGCCGTGCGGTCCGTCGGCATGGGCGGACATTACCTGTGTGCCGATGCGGTAAAAGCCCTGCGCGGCGGCGAGCCGATGCCCAACGTGCTTGAGGCGCTCACCCCGCGCGAGCGCGAAGTGTTTGAGCTGCTGGTGAAAGGAGAAAGCGTGAAGGAAATCGCCTATACGCTTTCGCTGAGCCACAAGACGGTACACGTCCACCGTGCCAACGTGCTGGGCAAGCTCCAGTGCAACAGCACCATCGATCTGGTGCATTTCGCGCTGGATAACCAGCTGCTGACGGGCCACTGATGCGGTGCGCAGTCCGGCATCTAATCCTTTCTCTGTTCATTATGCTAGCCTGGGGCACCGGCTGGCTGATGCTGTGGACGCTGAGCTTCTACCTTACCCACAACGGCCAGCAGGCGGTGCTGTTTCTGCCTCAGGGGGTGTGGCTGGCGCTGATGATTTTACTTTCCCGCCGCTTCTGGCCCGCGTTAGTGCTTTCCCCCCTTGCCGCCATTCTGTGGCTGCACGGTGAGCAACTCCTCACACGCTATCTGATGCTGGCCGTGCCGCTTATCGGCATCGTCAGCGCCTGGCTGGCGCAGCGCTACTGGCACCGCTTCCCGCTCTACTGGCAGCGGCTGTCGATCCTGATCGCGGCGGTGACGGTAAATGCCCTGCTGCAAACCCTGATTCTGTCGCCCTTTCTCGACAGCCCGGCCACGCTGCTATTGCTTGGCTCCTTTACCGGCGGCGTGCTCCTGACGCCGTTCGTCTATCTGGTATTCGAATTTTTACGCCAGCAGCATCGCTACCACCTGCTGGGGCTGGATACCAGCAATCCTCCGCTGCGCACCTCGCTGATCGTCTGGTGCAGCCTGTTTTTTATTATCGGCATAGGCACGCAGATGGTGCTCTCCCCGGCGCTGGAGCGGCTGCTGCTGATTATCGTGTTCCTGCCCAACGTGGTGATGGCGTGGAAATTCGGCTGGCAGGGAGGTGTCCTTTCCGGGCTGCTCGGCAGCATGATGATCACCATTGCCCGCCAGGTAGGCGTCGGGTTTAGCGACCTTCTGGAACTGGAAATTTTTCTCTCTACCCAGTCGCTGCTGGGGATTGGCCTGGGGATCGCCATCAGCCGCCAGCAGCATCTGGCGATGAACCTTGAGCGCTATCGCCATCGGCTTGAGAACGAGCTTCAGGCCAGACGGGCGCTGGCGGAAAAACTGATCCATTCCGAAGAGGACACCCGCAAGCAGCTGGCCCGCGAGCTTCACGACGAAATCGGCCAGAACATCACCGCCATCCAGATCCAGTCCCAGCTGGTGAAGCGGGCGGGCGATACGCCGCTCGCCATTGAGGCCGCCGGGCAGATCAACGATCTCGCAAGGCGTATTCACCGCTCCACGCGTCAGCTGCTGCGCCAGCTTCGCCCGCCGGTGCTCGACGAGCTGTCGCTCCAGGAGGCCCTGCACCACCTGGTCAACGAGTTTGCCTTTGCTGAACGCGGGATCCGCTGCCGCTTTGACTACCGGCTACCCACGCCGCCGGAGAGCGAAACGCTGGTCTTTACCCTGTATCGCCTGCTTCAGGAGCTGCTCAACAACGTTTGCAAACACGCCAACGCCAGCGAAGTCACGATCCTCCTCTGCCAGCGGCACGCGCGGCTCCACCTTGAGGTGCGCGATAACGGCAGCGGCATCAGCCCTCAGCAGCAGCCCGGCTTCGGCATTCAGGGCATGCGCGAGCGCGTCTCCGCCCTCGGCGGCGAGCTGACGCTGGAATCCCACGCCGGGACGCGCGTAATTGTTAACCTGCCCACAAATTTGCAACAAACGCACCTCTAGCCAGGAAAAAGTCTTAGCCACACCAGACTTTGTCTCATCCCATTTACGCCGCGCTTGCCTACAGTCATCTCAAACGGAGAACGCCATGCACGCACTGTCTGCTGAAGAGGTTTCACAACGTTACCGGGCGCTGCGCCCCAGGCTGCTCCTTTGTATGGCGATTGGCTACGCCGCGTTTTACCTGACGCGAAAAAGCCTGAACTACGTCTTACCCGCGCTACAGCTGGATTTGGGGCTGAGCAAGGGCGATATCGGGCTTATCGGGTCGCTGTTTTATCTCAGCTACGGACTGTCCAAATTCGCCGCCGGGCTCTGGCACGACAGCCATGGACAGCGCGCGTTTATGGGCATCGGGCTGCTGGCGACGGGCGTGCTGAACGTGCTGTTCAGCTTTAGCGATTCGTTCCCGCTGCTGCTGTTTATCTGGACGCTGAACGGCTTCTTTCAGGGCTGGGGCTGGCCGCCCTGCGCCAGACTGCTGACCCACTGGTATTCGCGCAACGAGCGCGGCTTCTGGTGGGGCTGCTGGAATACCTCCATCAACATGGGTGGCGCGATTATTCCATTGATTTGCGCCGTTGCCGCCCAACGCTGGGGCTGGCAGGCGGCGATGCTGACACCGGGGATCATCAGCATCGTGCTCGGCCTGTGGCTGACCACACAACTGCGGGGTACACCGCAGGAAGAGGGTCTGCCCACGGTCGGGGAGTGGCGGAGCGATCCGCTGGAGCTGCGCCAGCAGCAGCAAAGCCCGCCGATGGGGCTGTGGCAGATGTTGCGTACCACCATGCTGCAAAACCCGATGATCTGGCTGCTCGGGGCGTCGTATGTGCTGGTGTATCTCATCCGAATCGCCCTGAACGACTGGGGCAATATCTGGCTGGCGGAGAGCCACGGCGTAAATCTTCTCAGCGCCAACGCCACGGTCATGCTGTTTGAAGTGGGCGGATTGCTGGGCGCGCTGTTTGCCGGTTGGGGATCGGATCTGCTGTTCAGCGGCCAGCGCGCGCCGATGATTTTGCTGTTCACGCTTGGGCTGATGGTGTCGGTCGCCGCCCTGTGGCTGGCGCCGGTTCACCACTACGCCCTGCTGGCGATGTGCTTTTTTACGGTGGGATTTTTCGTTTTTGGTCCGCAGATGCTCATTGGCCTTGCCGCCGTTGAGTGCGGACACAAGCAGGCGGCAGGCTCGATTACCGGCTTTCTCGGCGTATTTGCCTATCTGGGCGCCTCGCTGGCCGGGTGGCCGCTGTCGCAGGTAATTGAACGCTACGGCTGGTCCGGGATGTTCAGCCTACTGTCGATAGCCGCCGTCCTGATGGGTTTATTACTGATGCCATTGCTGATGGCGGGCATCACCGCTTCTCGCAGTCACATAACGTCATAAAAAGGGCTGAATAATGAAAACAACGCTTCTCTCTACCCTCATTGCTTCCGGGATCGCGCTGGCCACCTTAACCGGTGCAGCGCAGGCTAAAGGCCGTCTGGTAGTGTACTGCAGCGCCACCAACGAAATGTGCGAAGTCGAAACCAAAGCGTTCGGCGAAAAGTACGATGTCAAAACCTCGTTTATCCGCAACGGCTCCGGCAGCACGCTGGCGAAGGTGGATGCCGAGAAGAAAAACCCGCAGGCTGACGTCTGGTACGGCGGCACGCTGGACCCGCAGTCCCAGGCCGGTGAGATGGGGCTGCTCCAGCCCTATAAATCGAAAAACCTGGAGCAGATCATGGAGAAATTCCGCGATCCGGCCAAGGTGAAAGGCAACCTCTCCTCCGCGGTCTACGTCGGGATCTTAGGCTTTGGCGTCAACACCCAGCGCCTGAAGGAGAAGAACCTGCCGGTACCAAAATGCTGGAAGGATCTGACCAAACCGGAATACAAGGGCGAGATCCAGATCGCCGATCCGCAAAGCTCCGGCACCGCCTATACCGCGCTGGCGACCTTCGTCCAGCTGTGGGGTGAAGATCAGGCCTTCGACTACCTGAAACAGCTCAACGGCAACGTCTCCCAGTACACCAAATCCGGCATTGCCCCAGCGCGTAACGCCGCGCGCGGTGAAACCGCCATCGGCATCGGCTTCCTCCACGACTACTCGCTGGAAAAAGAGCAGGGTGCGCCGCTGGAGCTGATCTCTCCGTGCGAAGGCACCGGGTATGAAATTGGCGGCGTGAGCATTCTGAAGGGCGCGCGCAACGAAGAGAACGCGAAGCTGTTCGTGGACTGGGTGCTCTCAAAAGAGGCGCAGGAGCTGGCGTGGAAGAAGGGTAAATCCTATCAAATCCTCACCAACACCACGGCGGAAACCTCGCCGAACTCGCTCAAGCTCGATGACCTGAAGCTCATCAGCTATGACATGGACAAGTACGGCTCCACCGACGTACGTAAAGCGTTGATCAATAAATGGGTCAGCGACGTGAAGATGGGTAAATAAGCCCGCGAACAGTGGTTATCGCCCGGCGGTATTCATCCGCCGGGCATCCAACACCCGGAAAACTTATGTCACAGACACTTGCTCTTCATCCCGCCAAAAAACGGGATGCGGTATTCCTGTGGGTTTTACTCGGCTGGCTGGCCTTTGCCCTGCTGCCGAGCTGGAGCCTTGATTACGGCCTGCTGGAGTCTACCGGGGATGAGATCCTCGACGCCTACGGCTGGTCCCATTTCAACGTTAGCTGGCTGTGGTACCTGCTGCCGAGCCTGCTGCTGGTGCGCCCGTTTAACGAAGCGAAGCGCGAGCAGCGCAGCCGTCACTACCTCGATGCGGGCTGGGCGCTGCTGTGCATGGCGTTCGTGGTCATCAGCGCCACAGTGGAAGGACGCGGTTTAGGCTATGCCACTATCGTGCTGTTTGTGGCGCTCGGGGCGATCATGACCCTGGCCCTGACTCGTCTGGAGTGGCTGGGAGGCGACCGCTTTGTGATTGGCTCGCTGATTACCATCGTCGCGCTGATCGGCATTTTTATCGTCTGGCCGAGCATCGCCATCTTTATTCCGATGTTCACCAACGACGCTGGCGAATTCGCCCCGCTGGCCTTCATGAGCGTGCTGTCGCAGGCGCACATTATCCAGGTCATCATCAACTCGATTCTGCTGTCGATTGCCGTGGGGATCGGCTGCACCTTCTTTGGCCTGGTGCTGGCGATATACACCACGCGCATCGCCCGGCGCAGCGCCATCATTGGCCGTATCTTCTCGATTCTTCCCATCGTTACTCCGCCGTTCGTGGTGGGCCTGGGCGTCACGCTGATGATGGGGCGCTCCGGCTATATTACCGAGCTGATGGTGGACTGGTTTGGGTTAACCAATACCAACTGGCTGTACGGCTTCACCGGCATCTGGCTGGCGCAGGTGCTGGCCTTCACGCCGATGGCCTTTATGATCCTCGACGGCGCGATCAAAACCATTCATCCGTCGCTGGAAGAGGCGTCGTACACCCTGCGCGCCAGCCGCTGGCAGACCTTCAACGGCGTCTTTGTTCCGCTGCTGAAGCCGGCGCTGGCAAATGCGTTTTTAATCGTGATTGTGCAGTCGCTGGCCGACTTCAGTAACCCGCTGGTGCTGGGCGGGAACTTCGACGTGCTGGCCACGCAGATCTACTTCTACATTACCGGCTCGCAGCTGGACTATCAGGCGGCAAGCACCCTCGGGGCCTTCCTGCTGCTGTTCTCGCTGCTGGTGTTCTGCATCCAGTACATGTGGATCGGCAAGCGCTCCTATGTGACGGTGTCCGGTAAATCGTACCGCGGCGACGTTCAGCCGCTGCCGGTGACGCTGGTGTGGAGCGTGATCGCACTGCTGGCGGTGTGGATCGCCTTTAACGCCCTGCTCTACGGCAGCATTTTCTACGGCAGCTTTACCGTCAACTGGGGCGTGGATTACACCCTGACGCTGGATAACTTTATCAAGCTGTTCGGCCAGGGCATGAGCGACGGCGCATGGCCTTCGCTGCTCGATACCCTGCTCTACGCCGGGATCGCCGCGCCGATCACCGCCGCCTTCGGCCTGCTGATCGCCTGGGTTGTGGTGCGCCAGCAGTTTAAGGGCAAAAAGACCATCGAGTTCACCACCATGCTGTGCTTTGCCGTGCCGGGCACCGTGGCGGGCGTGTCGTACATTCTGGCCTTTAACAGCGCGCCGGTGTACCTCACGGGCACCGCGGCCATCGTGATTATCTCGATGGTGATGCGCAACGTGCCGGTCGGCATTCGCGCCGGCATCGCGGGCTTAGGGCAGATCGACAAGTCGCTGGACGAGGCCTCGCTGAGCCTGCGTGCCGGGAGCCTGCGCACCATCACACACATCCTGCTGCCGCTGCTGAGGCCCGCCATTTTGTCGGCGCTCATCTACAGCTTTGTGCGTGCCATTACCACCGTCAGCGCCATTGTGTTCCTCGTCACGCCGGATACCCGCGTGGCAACGGCCTACATTCTGAACCGCGTGGAAGACGGCGAATACGGCGTGGCGATTGCCTACGGCTCGATCCTGATTGTGGTCATGCTGGCGATCATTTTCCTCTTTGACTGGCTGATCGGCGAGGCGCGTATCTCCCGTTCAAAAGCCAAAAACCAGGCGTAACACTATGACTGAGAAACATTTCGTTGAACTGCGCAACGTGACCAAGCGCTTTGGCGCGAACACGGTGATTGAAAACATCAACCTGGCGATCCCGCAGGGACAAATGGTGACGCTGCTCGGCCCGTCCGGCTGCGGTAAAACCACCGTGCTGCGTCTGGTCGCGGGGCTGGAAAAACCAACCGAAGGACAGATTTACATCGACGGCGAGGACGTGACCCACCGCTCCATTCAGCAGCGCGATATCTGCATGGTGTTCCAGTCCTACGCCCTCTTCCCGCATATGTCGCTGGGCGAGAACGTGGGCTACGGTCTGAAGATGCTGGGCGTGTCGCGCGCTGAGATAAAAACGCGGGTTAAAGAAGCCCTGGCGATGGTGGATCTTGACGGGTTTGAGGACCGCTACGTAGACCAGATTTCCGGCGGCCAGCAGCAGCGCGTGGCGCTGGCCCGCGCCCTGATCCTCAAGCCAAAAGTATTGCTGTTCGATGAGCCGCTGAGCAACCTCGACGCCAACCTCAGACGCAGCATGCGCGACAAAATTCGCGAGCTGCAAAAGCAGTTCAACATCACCTCGCTGTACGTGACGCACGATCAAAGCGAGGCGTTTGCGGTATCCGATACCGTGCTGGTGATGAACAAGGGCAACATCATGCAGATTGGCTCGCCGCAGGATCTCTATCGCCAGCCGGCCTCTCGCTTTATGGCGAGCTTTATGGGGGATGCCAACCTGTTCCCGGCCCGCTTCAGCGAGGATGTTGTCGAGATCTACGGCTACCGTCTGCCGCGCCCGCTGCACTTTGCCACGCAGGGCGAAGGCACCGTCGGCGTGCGTCCGGAGGCAATTACGCTGAGCCAGCGCGGGGAAGAGAGCCAGCGCTGCACTATCCGCCACGTCGCCTACATGGGGCCGCAGTATGAGGTGATTGTCGACTGGCACGGCCAGGAGATTTTACTGCAGGTGAACGCCACCCGGCTGCAGCCGGACGTGGGCGATGCGTACTATCTGGAGATCCACCCGTACGGGATGTTTGTATTGGCTGAGGCTGCGTGATGTGTGCCGGGCGGCGCTGCGCTTGCCCGGCCTACGGTTCGTGCATGTTGTTGTATTTTGTAGGCCGGGTAAGGCGCAGCCGCCACCCGGCAAAAGACTCAGCGCTGCGCGTTAAGCTCCGCAATGTCCTTCGGCGTGGTGCGACAGCACCCGCCAATCAGCTTCGCCCCTGCCGCTAACCACTGCGGCAAATACCCCGCCAGCGTCTCGCACGCTTCGCCGTGATGGTGCCAGGTTTTGCTCACCGCGTCGTAATGCTCGCCCGAGTTCGGATAGACCACCAGCGGCAGCGCCGTCAGGCTTTGCAGGTATTTCAACGCCGCGGTGGTGTTTTCCAGCGCGATACAGTTGATGCCCAGCGCCACAATCTGCGGATAGTTTGCCAGCACGCTGACCACCTCACGCAGCGGCGTACCGTCGCTCAGGTGCTCGCTGTCGTGCAGGGTAAACGAGAACCACGCTCGGGCGCGGGGATACTCGGCCAGCAGCGCGGCCAGCGCTTTGATCTCCGCAAAGGACGGCAGGGTTTCGCAGGCCAGCAGGTCTGCCCCCGCGTCCAGCAGCGCCTCCACGCGCGGACGGTGGAATTCCGTGAATTCGTCAGCGCTACGCACGTAGTCACCGCGGTACTCAGAGCCATCCGCCAGATACGCTCCGTAAGGCCCCACGGAACCCGCCACCAGCAGCGTGTCCGCGTGCGGGTTTTCGGCCAGGTACGCTTCGCGCGCCTTACGCGCCAGCTCGACGCTTTTACCAATCAGCGCACGGGATTGCGCGTCGTCCAGCCCGCGCGCGGCAAAGCCCGCAGGCGTGGCCTGATAGCTGGCGGTGATCGCAACCTGCGCCCCGGCACGGTAGTAGTCAAGATGCACTTCGCGGATAAGCTCCGGGTTTTCTACCAGCACTTTGGCAGACCAGAGGCTGTCTGCAAGGTTACAGCCGCGCGCTTCCAGCTCCGTTGCCATCGCGCCGTCCAGCACCATAAACGGCTGCGTTTCAAGGAGGGCGGTAAGCGGATTATTCTGCGACATGTTCAGGCTCCTGCGTTGTCAGATGTCGGGTCAGGTAGTAGGCACCATAACACAGGGCGACAAAGGGCAGCCCGCAATAAAGCGCAATGCGCTGGCTCGGATCAAACCACAGGCCGACGCAGGCCACCACGCAGAGGATAAAGCCCAGCACCGGCACAACCGGATACCACGGCGCACGGTACTGCAGCGCAGAAAGCGGCTGGCCGGACTGCAGATGGCGACGACGGAACATAAAATGCGACGCGCAGATGCTGATCCACACCGCCACCACCGCGAAACCGGAAATCGCCGACAGCGCGACAAACACCGTGTCCGGCGCGACAACGCTGGAGAACAGCGCCAGCACGCCGCCGAGCATGGAAACGGACAGCGCCGTCAGCGGTACGCCGTTTTTATTGACGCGGGCGAAGCAGCGCGGCAGCGTTTTCTCGTTAGAGAGCGACCACAGCATCCGGCCCGAGGCGTACAGCCCGGAGTTCGCCGCCGAGAGGATCGCCGTCAGGATCACAAAGTTAAAGATATCCGCCGCGTAAGGAATGCCGACCTTTTCAAATACCAGCACGAACGGGCTTTTTTCCACCCCAGCCTGCTGCATCGGGATCAGCGCCGCCAGCACAAACACCGTGCCGATAAAGAAGATAATCAGGCGCGCAATGGTGGTGCGGATCGCCACCGGAATCACCCTGTGCGGGTTCTCCGTTTCACCCGCCGCGATGCCGATCAGCTCGGTGCCGGAGAAGGCAAAGTTCACCGCCACCATGGTCATCAGAATAGGCAGGCCGCCGTGCGGGAACCAGCCCTCGGCGGTGATGTTGCTCAAGCCCGGCGCGGGGGAACCGTCCTGCATCGGGATAAACCCGAAGATCGCCGCGCCGCCGAGGATAATAAAGGCGATGATGGTGATCACTTTGACCAGCGAGAACCAGAACTCCCCTTCGGCAAAGAAGCGCGTCGAGATAACGTTGAGGCCGAAAATCACCGCGCAGAACACCACGCACCACGCCCAGACGGGCACCTGCGGGAACCAGTACTGCATGCAGAACCCGGCGGCGGTGAAGCTCGACCCGAGCGCCACCGTCCAGGTCAGCCAGTAAAGCCACGCCACGGTGTAGCCCGTCGCCGGGCCCAGGTAGCGGGCGGCGTAGACGTGAAACGCGCCGGTCTCCGGCATCGCTACGGAAAGCTCGCCCAGACACTGCATCACCAGCCAGACCACCAGCGCGCCAATCAGATACGCCAGCAGCGTGCCCGCCGCGCCGGTGGTGGAAATGATGTATCCGGTATTGAAGAATAACCCTGTACCAATCACGCCGCCCAGCGAGAGCATAATCAGGTGGCGCGTTTTCATGGTGCGCTTTAGCTGCCCATTTTCGTGTTCTGTTTGCATATTACCTTCTAAACGTATGGACATCTAAACATCCAAAGAAGGTGTTATACCGTGATTGTTAATAAAAAGCTAGCCAACCGGGCACGTCGCGCCACCCGCACATTTATTGGTAAATCCTCAAATCAGTTCTATAGTCGTCACAGTTTATTCGTTACCAGGACTCACTATGCGCTTTAATGGACTGACCAAAGGTTTCTTCATTTTTATTCTCGCCCTCGTCACCTGGGCCTTCTTTGACGTGCTGTCGCCCTATTTCTCCGCGATACTGTGGGCCGCAATCCTGACCATCATCTTTAACCCGGTGAAAAATAAGCTGCGTACGGCGCTGGGCGAGCGCAACGGGCTAGCGTCGTTCCTGACGCTCTGCATCATCTGCCTGATCGTGTTTATCCCCTTGATGGTGATCCTCTCCTCGCTCGCCATCGAGCTGAACGTGGTGTACACCAAGCTGCAGCAGAACAATACCCAGTTCCCGGAAGTGGTCGCCGGAATATTTAACCGCCTGCCCGACTGGGCAACCGGCTTCCTGGCCGATCACAACCTCACCAACGCCCAGCAGATCCAGAAAAAGCTCTCGGATGTGGCGCTGCAGGGCGGTCAGTATCTGGCGGGCAGCGCGTTCCTGATTGGTAAGGGTACGTTCGGTTTTGCCATCAGCTTCGGCATCATGCTCTATCTGCTGTTCTTCCTGCTGAAGGACGGGCCGTATCTGGTGCGTCAGATCCTCGATTCTCTGCCGCTGTCCGACTTCGCCAAGCAGCACCTGTTCGCCAAGTTCGTCGGCGTGTCCCGCGCGACGGTAAAAGGTACGGCAGTAGTCGCCGTGGTGCAGGGGACGCTCGGCGGCATCGCGTTCGCGATTGTCGGCATTGACGGCAGCGTGCTCTGGGGCGCGCTGATGGCGTTCCTCTCGCTGGTGCCTGCGGTTGGCTCCGCTATCGTCTGGGTTCCGGCGGCCATCTTCCTGTTCGCTACCCACCAGCTGTGGCAAGGGCTGTTTATCGTCGGCTTCTTCGTCATTATCGTTGGGCTGGTGGATAACATCCTGCGCCCTCTGCTGGTCGGCAAAGACACCAAAATGCCGGACTACCTGATTCTGATCTCGACCCTTGGCGGGATGGAGCTGTACGGGATTAACGGTTTTGTCATTGGTCCGCTGATTGCCGCGCTGTTTATCGCCTGCTGGAACCTGTTCTCAGGCCGCGACCACGAAGGCAACGCCGAAGAGCTGGATGCCGATTTCATCGAAGAGGGGAAAAATCCGCCGGATTTGTGACGCTCCCCTTTCAGGAAGGCGGCCTCGTGCCGCCTTTTTTTTCACGCGAAATCAAACATTTTCTATAATTTGAAAAACGCTCCCCCACTTATGCCGCAGAAGGACCCCACAGGTGCGAATCGCCACGATAACCAACTGGGCCTACGGTGCCACGGTGTGCCTGACCATCGCCTCCGGCATCGTGATGCTGATGGCCTCCCACGCAGACAACGTTGAGCGCCAGGCCGTTAAGCAACGGCAGGTGTTCGATCAGCTGACGGAAGATGTAGAAACAGATGCCTGGATGCTCTCTGATTTGGCACGCCTGTTCGTTATCAAAAAAGAACCTTCTGTTCTGGAAGAGTATCAGCAGAAAGAGAGCGAACTAAAGAACGTTGAACATCGTCTGGCGCAGCTAAAAGATAACGGCGCATCGGGCGAAGAGCTGTTGCTGCTCCAGGATGGATTAAACATCATTAATGAACTGCAGGACGAGCAGAAAACCGCACTGAGCAGTATGGCACGAGGTGAAGAGCAACAGGCCGTTGCCCTGCTTTATGGCACCTATTATGAGCAAGAGCTCGAACGCGCGCAGATGCAGATCGACCATTTCCGCCAGATACTCGACAAACGCGTCATCGCCGACGTGCAGGCTGCCACGAAAACCTCGAAAAACCTGCGAACAGCCTCTGAGATCATGGTCGGCCTGACCGCCCTGCTCTTTCTGTTCGTCATGGGCTTTATTCTCAAACGACGCGTACTTCATCCGGTCGTCCGGCTGAGCGACGTAGTTCATCGTCTGGCCTCGCAGGATTACGCCGTCGAAACTCCAAACTTCACCCAGATCGACGAAATTGGCGATATGGCGCAGGCCATTCGTATCTTCCGTGAAAACGGCCTGGCGCGGCAGCGGCTGGAAAAAGAGCGCGATGCCGACTGGGCGATCCGCGAACTGCTGGCGCGAATGACCCAGCGACTGCAGGGCTGCGAAAACTTCGCCGACGTGATCAACGTGGCCGAGCTGTTCGCCCCCAATATTGCACCCGGCATCTCGGGGCGCTTGTATATTATCGATCGCGAGGCGTGGGAGATGCGCTGCGCGGCTGAATGGCTCTCGCCGGAAGGAGAGAAAAAACCGTTTCACCCTGACGCGTGCTGGGCCGTTCGTCGTGGACAAAGCCATCCGCCGGTCAGCGGTGAACCGGATATCGCGTGCTATCACCTGCCTGAATCGCAAAATCATCGAACGCTCTGCGTGCCCCTGATTGCCCAGGGCGAAGCCATCGGCCTGCTCTCCTTCCAGAACATTACGCCTGAAACCGCGCCGTCCCGCGCCTATCTGGAACTGATGGCCGAGGCGCTGGGTCTGGCGCTGGCCAACCAGCGGCTGCGCGATGCCCTGCTGGAAAAAGCCCTCTTCGACCCGCTCACCGGCTTGCGTAACCGCCATCATCTGGAAGACACGCTGCGCACGCAGATGAAGCAGGCCATACGCAACGAGGAGCCGGTAAGCTGCCTGATGATCGATATCGACCACTTCAAAAGCATTAATGACCGCTTTGGTCATGAGGCTGGGGATCAGGTGATTAAAAGCGTCGCAACCATTATTCAGCGGGCGGTACATGATAACGGACTGGCCTTCCGCTACGGCGGCGAAGAGTTTCTGGCGCTGCTCACCGGCGCGGATGAGGACGCAGCGCATGCCTGCGCAACGGAGATTTACAACGGCGTGCATGCGCTATCGCTCCGCTACGGGCTGTCTGAGATTGGGCCGGTGGACGTCTCGATCGGTATCGCCTGCTATCCAGAGCACGCCCAGAGCGACAACCTGCTGCGCGCGGCGGACGTGGCGCTGTACCGGGCGAAAGAGCTGGGACGTTCGCGGATTGTGAGTTTTGGGATGCTGGAGGCGGGCTAGCGCGTTGCCGGGCGTAACCCGGCATGACTTACTGGGGGACTTCAAGCGGACACAGGATTTGATCAATAAGCGGCATCGCACTTCTTAATGTTTCAAGAACGGTATTAAGCGGTTCAAATACTGGATGTTCCACTGGAAATGCACCGTATTCCAGCCAGCACTCTGAGAGCTGGGCGATATTAAGGAACAGGGGAAGGAAGAAATTCCCTTTACCCTGATCTTCAAATCCGAACGCAGCGAGTTTGTCTCGCGCTGCACGCGAACGTTCTTCCTGGGCGTAATTTTTTAAATTACGCACGCCGCCATATGCGCTGCCGTTAATCGCCAGACGAAATCCGAATGCAGTTGTCTCAGTCGCACAGCGGGTTAATACGGCTAGCAGGTAATCATTCTCCTTGCAGGGAGTCTGGTGGTTTTCAAACCAGCATTTGTAATGATCTTCTCCTATACACCACGAGGCTGGAGCTATCCAGAGAACGTCTTTGGCTTCGATGTCAGATTTCCCAAGAAAAGCGTTAGACTGAATAAATTGCGTGACGCATTGATCAAACCCCTTCCAGAACGCTGGGGCGACAACCGTTTCAAACACCACTGCCGCCTGGTTAAACATGCTCAGCTGTGAAAGCAGCATCGCTCCGGCTTTACGTTCTTCCTCGTTGTAATAACTCATCCATTTTTCCTTCGTTACAATTTGCGTATGTGGTCAATAAAATGAAGTGCTGCGCACGCAGCCATCAGCCTGGAGGGAGAAACTGGCTGAGAGGAAATGATGTCCTGATAAGGGGCCGAGACGGCGGCGCGCAATGCGTTTGAAAGCCTGCGCCAGGATATGGCCGGAACCTGTTCGGGAAGAGCATCCGGCCCGGCCGTTAGCGATGCGCCACCGTGCACGGTCAGAAATACCACCGCCCACTTTCGTGCTCCGGCTCTGGCAGCGGCCTCCTCGCAGTAGCGCTGCATCTGTTCCTCCTGCTCCCCCGCGCGAATCTTTACCTCAATGAGCAGGAAAAATGCATCGGTATCGATTTCAATATCAACCCGGTTGCGGCTGTCTCCGCTCGGATTTTTTTCCACTTCAATCCGGCAATAGCGCTGATATCCCAAAGGAAAATCGGCACGCTTGGCGTTGATCAGTTGCAAAAGCGCATGAAGCGGGGCTCTGCCAAAGCCATGGCTTTCCCGAGGATCAAGTAGCCAGGCCAGCAACGCTGAATTACGCACTTCGTTGTGACCTATTCCAGCGGCCTCCCAGGGATTGAAGCCTATCGTAGCGTAATGTAGCGACTGAAGCGGTTGTTCAAGCTGCGCCAAAAAGCGCGCCAGGGCTGTTGTTGATGGAAATGAGGCTGGCGAAGATCTACTATTCCTGATTGTCAGGTTTTTAGGCCAGTTTTCGAAAAAATCCTCGAGGCGAGCGGTAAGAGTGGCTGTCGCTGTCTCCATATTGCATTAATTCCCTTTGCTGTAAATCTACCTTTATAACGGCATCCCAATGAAAAAATTGAGCTTTATCTAACGTTCTTCCCGCTATATATACGACTATACGTGGCCTGCCGGGACGATCGGGGTCACAGTTTTCACAGCTTCCCATTCCCCTACATAAACCAGGTGTTATTATTCACCACGTAAATACCTTTCAACTCTCACCGAGGCTTTGATGCTGGAGAATGTAATCATCTGATAATCAGTTTCCCGCCCTTTTCAGGACGGACTGGTTATCGCTGCGCCTAAACCTTACGCACGCACCTGCTGGTGTGGGCTCGTTTTTACGCATGATGATTAAACAGGTTTTCCGGTATGAATTTATCCCGTCAGGAACAACGTACCTTACACGTTCTCGCAAAAGGTGGACGTATTGCGCACGTCCGCGACAGCGCTGGCCGCGTCACCTCCGTTGAATGCTATACCCGCGAAGGGATGCTCCTCAGCGACTGCACGCTCGCCGTTTTTAAAAAACTCCGCACCAAGAAGCTGATCCGTTCGGTGAACGGCCAGCCTTACCGCATCAACACCTCCGGGCTGAACAACGTTCGCGCCCAGCTGGATAATCGCTAAGGAGCAGTGATGAATACACCTTATACAGACAGCTACGATCGCGCTTTTTTACTCGACACCATGATGGGTCCAAACGCCATGCGGCTAACCGAGGAGCTGGTGGCACAGCTTCCGATAACACCGGGTATGCGCATTCTGGATCTCGGCTGCGGAAAGGGGATCTCCTCTATCCTTCTCGCAGAGAAATACGGTGCGACGGTCTTTGCCGCCGACCTGTGGATCGCCCCCACCGAGAACGCAGAGCGGTTCACCGCGCTGGGGCTGGCCGGGAAAATTTTCCCGCTTCTGGTAGATGCAACAAAAGAGATCCCCTTTGCGCATGACTACTTCGACCTGATCGTGAGCGTGGACGCGTACCAGTATTTCGGTAGCAACGACACCATGCTGGCTACGCTCCTGCCGTACCTCAAACCCGGCGGGCATTTTGCCGCTGCGGTTCCCGGATTTATCGGCGACTACAGCGAAGACAATCTGCCGGAGGTCGTGAAGCCTTTCTGGACGCCCGAGTGGTACTTTTACCCGCTTCACTGGTGGAAAGCGCTTTGGGAGAAAGAGCCGGGTATTACGCTAACCACGGTACGCGAAATGGACACATGCCAGCAGGCGTGGGACGAGTTTATGGCGTGTGAGATCGCGCAGGAGATGATGGTGCCGATCATGGACGCCGGTGCCGGAGCGTATTTTAATATGATTCAGCTTATCGCCCAAAAACGGGAGTAACCTTTGCCCGGCGGCGCTGCGCTTGCACGGGCCTACAATGAACGGCGTATTATTGCCGCATGTAGGCCGGGTAAGCGCAGCGCCACCCGGCAGTTCATCGCTTGCTCATCGCCAGCTTTGCGGCAAACAGCAGGAACACGACGCCGGTTGTTCGGTCCATCCACTTCACCACGGCAGGCTTTTTCAGCACATCCGCAGCATATCCCGTCGCAATAATCAGCGTGAGTGACCAGAGCGTGCCGATCAGCACATGAATCCCGACCAGCAAAAACGTCCAGGCAAAAGGCGAATGTCCTGCGGGAATAAACTGCGGGAGAAACGAAACGTAAAAGATGCCCATTTTAGGGTTCAGGACATTCCCTAACATGCCGCGCAAAAAACCGTTGCCGCTGCGGGCACGGCCTTCTGCTGAGAGGGAAAACTGCTGCCGCGGGCGAAGCAACAGCTGGAGGCCTAGCCAGCACAGATACGCTGCACCACACCACTTTAGCAGCGAGTACGCGACTTCAGAGACGGCCAGCAGCGCGCCCAGACCAAACGCCACTACTGCCCCCCAGATAAAGCAGCCGGTATCAATCCCCAGCGCGACGTGTATGGCTTTTTTACTGCCATCAGCGGCGGCGGTTCGCAGGATTAAGGCTGTGTCGAGGCCGGGGGTGAGCGTCAGAAGCGTGGCAGCGAAGGTGAATGCAAGAAGGGCATCGGTGACGGACATGCTGTTTCTCCGAAAACGCAAAGCGTAATGGGAAGTTAACAATACCGCAACAAAAAAAGACCCGCATCAAGCGGGTCTGTCTGTTTACGAGCATGAATTCAGGTTCAGAACGACCAGCGCAGATTCGCGTTAACCGCGTTGACGCGGGTATCCGCACCATATTGTCCCTGATAGCCCACGTCCAGCGTCGCAGCCCGAGACAGCTGTACGCTCACGCCGATATCGCCCACCATCACGTCCTCATCGACGGCCTGACCCTGAGTAATGAACGCGTCGCTGCCCGCAAACGCCATGCGCGATGAGGTGTTCTTATCGCCGTAGGCGTGCTGCCAGCCCAACGAACCGTAGAGGTTAACGTTCTTCGGTAGCTCGGTCACGCCGCGCACCCCGAGGGTGGAGTAGAAGGTGTTCATCGTGTCGTTACGCACGCTCAGCGCGGCGGCACCGCCGTCTTCCCTGAAGCTGTCGGTATGCAGTCGGATGTACGATAAATTAGCGAACGGCTCGATATTCATATCCGGCTGGCCGAAACGGTAGCCCGCCTCGGTGAACGCCAGCAGCGAGTTGGCGTCGTAATCCGACTTCAGCCGATCCGAGAAGCCGCTGAAATCAACATTGCGCTCGCCTTCGATCTTGTGCCAGGTGTAGCCCAGCGCGCCGCGAAGGGAGAACGCATCCTGTTGTCCAGCCGCATACAGGCCAAGGTGGTAGTTGTCGGTATCCGTTGAGGAACGACGGCTGTCGACGTCGTAATCACCGCGGCTGTAGCCGAAGTAGCCACCGACACGCACGCTATGGTCCGCCAGCTTGCGATCCGCCCCCAGCAGGAAGCCGGTGGTGTTGCCGTCCAGCTTGCCCACGTTACCGTCGCCGCTGTTTCGGCTCCAGGAGCTGAAGGTCTGGCCCCAAACGCCGTTGTTTTGCGGCTCCGGCTGCTGCACCAGCGACATCGCTAACGGGGATATTGCCAGGCTGTCGTTATCGAACGCGCGCTGCATGCGCTGGTTTAACACGTTAAACACCTGCGTGCTGCCGGCGATCAGGTTGGACTGCATCGACGGATAAACTTCACCGGACAGCTGGTTAAACGCCTCTCGCGCTTCCGGCGCGCTCAGCGCCAGCAGGGAGTTGTACAGCGCCAGCGACGGGCCGCTTTGCGTCAGCGTGGAGAGCGCGCCGGCGGTATTCCACTGGTTGCTGCTTTTGGCCACGGTCTGGAAAATCCCCGGCTTGCCGCTACCCGGATTTTCACCGCCCGGGTTCTCTCCACCAGGATTCTCACCGCCCGGATTCTCACCGCCGGGGTTTTCTCCGCCCGGATTTTCGCCACCAGGGTTCTCGCCGCCGATCTCTTTCTGCGCGATGGTCAGATCGACGGCGTTATTGCCCTGCTTGAGCGCCACGTCCAGGAAGGCGGATTTTGAAATCGCCCCCGCGAACTGGCCGTCAATTCCCCCGTCAGAGGTTAAAATGCGGTAGCTTTGGCCCGTTTTGTAGCTGGTTTGCGGATCGAGCGCGGTGACCTGAACTTTGGCCCGATCGCTGATGGTAGTTTTGCCCGAGACGAGCAGCCGATCGCTGCTGCCATCACCCGCAATATCAACGTCATAGAAGGATTCGCCGATAAAGTTCAGGTAACGTTTCAGGGTGAGCGTGCCAATGCCGCCATCGCCGGGCGAAATATGGCCGCCGGACAGGATCTCGGTCTGGCCGAGCGTGCCGTTGCCGCCCAGCGTACCGCCGGCCTTGATTGACGCAGCGCTGCTGTAACCCTGCCCGTTGTTAACGTCGGAGCCCGCCGTCGCGTTGAGGATCAGCGTACCGCCGTTCTCGGCGCTAAGGGTCTGAACATCAAAGATATCGTCTTCAGGCTGAGTGTTGATATTGCTGGCAATAATGACTTTGCCACCGCGCGCGGTCACGTTCGCCTGCAGTGCTGAAAGATCGCCGTTCAGCGTTGTCTGCCCGGCGGTATTGATCACCTCACCTTCACCGCTCATCGTGTTGCTAAACACGTAGTTAGCGTCGGTATGGTTAAAGTAGACATAGCTGCCGAACAGCCCGCCCCGCAGGCTGATTGCCGTCTTCGCATCGATGGTGCCCGCGCCGCCCGCCGCGCCCAGCGTCGGTTCGGTCAGGCCGGTTCCGGTATCCATATTGCCGCGGCTGCCGATTATCAGCGCGCCGCGGTTCGAGCCGGAGCTGGTCGTGCCTAAGACCAGCTCATTGCTGCCCGCGGAAAATGCACCGCCGTCAATGACCGACAGCACGCCGTTGCCATAGTCGCCCACGTTCACGCTGCTGGCGCTGGTAAAGCGCGAGTCTTTCCCGGCAATAACCAGTTCGGCGGTTTTACCTGCCCCGGAGACGCCCGCCACCTGCACGTTAGCAACCTTTACCGCCCCGCCGTTCAGCACGTCCATATCGCCATACAGCGTCAGCGTACGGCCAACGTTCCACTGCGAACCGGCACCGGTGACGGTGGCTTTGGGGCTCAGCGCGTCGGCTTCACCCGGCCCGGTACCATTGCCGATGCGCGCGTCGTAGGCTGTGCTGAGCACCGCGCCATCTTCAATCGCCAGCGTGGAGCGTGCCCCCAGATCGGTGCCGACGCTGAGAAAATTACTGGTCACGCGCGAGCCGCTGCCCGTGGCGATAAGGTGGCTGTCGTAGCCGCGGGTGGTGCCGACCACGATCTCCTTCGCGCTGGCCAGCGCGCCCTCTTCGACCCGCAGGGTGCCGAGGCCAAGATTCAGGTCGCCGCGCAGGACATACTGGTCGTTCACCGCGTTAAGCTCGGCATTGGGTCCACGGACCGTGACCAGGCTTTCATAAATTTGGCCGTTGAACAGTCGGCCAATATTGATGTTATAGGCGGTGATTTTACCATTATCGATCAGCAGGTTTCCGCGCTGGTTACGTCCAACGTAAACATCTCCGGTGTAGCCCAGCGTTTCGGTAATACGCGAGTCGCCGTCAAAAATTGCATCGGCTGCGCGGGCGAAATCGGCAGGTGAAAGCAGTAGCAGCGGCGCGGAAAATAACGCGAGGTAAAGTCTGGAAAGCGGTGTCTTAACCGCTAAAGAAGGCGATGTAGAGTTATTCACGGGCTATCTCCGTACTCATTAGCGTGATGTCAGGAAAATCGTTTTTATATGAAAACTCAGAGACGTCAGAAAATGTAAAAGGCGTTATTTATCTACGCCTTTTGATGTGAAGTTATTTATTTGTGTGTGACGACGGGTGTACAGGTTGGCGCGCTCAGCGTCGGTGCCGATCCTAAAATCCCCGGCATCATCATTGACGAGCAATCAAAAATCCGCCCTTTTTCCGTCGTCGCGCGATAAGAGAGATTTTGTCCGCCGAGTGCATCAGGCTGGGCGCCATTAACGTTGGTTACGGTTATTTCATCGGACGAGCCCAGGCCCAGCATTTTAGCGGTTTCCGCCTGCAGCAGCGGAATAGCCTGATCTGTTTTCAGCGTGGAACAACCGGCCAGCATCATTGTAGCGGTTAAAACGATAAGCGTTCTTTTCATAAATTATCCTTTATATCCAACCAGTTAATATCTCTGATTGTATTTATGTTTTCTATCACCCAAATGTGCGATTAATATATTTCCCTTTCCTATTCGAAAAAACCCTCCTAAAGTAGGGTGGGTAGATAATAATTCATCCGTACTCTTAGTTATGCGAAGGTGAAAGGAGATTCCTTTGGGGCAGAATTATGCGTTGGTCGTTGATGACCATCCATTGGTAGCAAGCGGCATCGCCAATTTTCTGATTACGCATTGCCGATTTAAGCAGGCGTGCGTGGTGACGAATGAGGATGATTGCTACCGTCAAATTAGGGATAATGGCCCGCCGCGCTTGCTGGTAATCGATTTTTGGCTTTCGTCCGGCACGGCGTTGAAATTACTGAAAGAAGTGAAACAGCTTTACCCACAGGTACGACTCCTGGTGGTCAGCGGAGATGATAACAACGATATCTGGCAAAAAGTTCACGCCTCCGGAGGGCATGGTTTCGTATTGAAAAGCGAGCCGCCTGAAATATTCTCACGGGCCGTTTTCGCACTTACTGATAATCTCACCTGGTTTCCCGAGGGGAACGATTTATCCGTAAAGGCGAATAACGAGAAGTTAAGTAAATTTAACTTAACGCCGCGACAAATTGACGTGTTAAATATGATTATGCGCGGCCTGCCAAATAAACGAATTGCCGCACAGCTTTCAATTTCTGAGCCCACGGTCAAAGAACACATTAGCAATATCCTTAAAAAGATAGGCGTTAATAGTCGGGTAGAAGCCATCACCCTTCTGCATGGCAAGCGGGAACCGTCGGAATGAGGTTTTTCCAGAGCTTACAGAACGAAGGGATCTCTCCGCCCGCGCAGATCCGTTTGCTAAACAATACTTTTCTGCGGCTGGTGTTCAGCTTCAGCGCCGTGCCTTTTGTCGGCATTCCTTTCGCCATCTGGATAAATTTGCTGGGCGACGATCTTGGCCCAACCCTTACCTGGATAATCATTTACCTGCTATGTGCCGTGGCGATCCGAATATTGCACCGACGCTACCGGCGCGAAGCGAAAGAGCAGGATGAAGAGGACGTCCTGCGCCGCTGGCTTCCACGCATAAATAAGATCGCTCTTATTCACGGGCTGGGGATTTCATCCCTCTATTTAATTACCCCGCAGACGCAGAACTTTGACTTTTTCCTGCTCCTGAATATCAGTATTGCCGCTATCGTCGCCGCCAACGCGACGCATCTGACGCCGGTCATCAGCACCTTTACGCGCTTTTTCTTCGCCTCCTGGGGCGTACTGAACCTCGGCATCATCTGGCGGCTGGACGATCTGATGTTCATCGTGCTGATGCTGAACCTGCTGTACGGCTTCGCCATTTATCGCCATGCGTTAACGTCGCATGCGTTCTTCATTCAGCAAGCGCTGCTTGAAGAGCAAAGCTCACGCCTGGCAGAACAGTTCCGACAGGCCAAAGAGGAAGCGGAGCAGGCGCTGCTGGATAAAAACCAGTTCCTGACGACAGCCAGCCACGACCTGCGCCAGCCGGTACACGCCATGGGTTTTCTGATCGAAGCGATTATCCACCGAAACCGGGACGACAGCCTGACCCCCCAGCTCCTTGACCTGCAGCAGAGCGTCCGCTCGGTGCATTTGATGTTCAATTCCCTGCTCGATCTCAGCAAGATTGAATCCGGGAATGTGCTCACCGCCCCGACCAAAGTGGACATTGGCGCCCTGCTCGACTCGGTGATCACGCTGTTTCGCGAAGAGGCCAACAGCCGCGCCCTGCGGCTGCGCATGTGGCGGCCTAAACGCCGCATCTACGTGATGGGCGATCCGCTGCTGGTGCGACAATCCATGATCAACCTGGTTCAAAACGCCCTTCGCTATACGCAGCAGGGCGGCGTGCTGGTCGCCATCCGGCCGCGCGGCGGCGATTGCCTTGTTGAGGTGTGGGACACGGGCGTCGGCATCGCCGACGACGAGAAAGGCAAAATTTTCTCGCCCTACTATCGGCCCGAGCTGGCATGGAAGATCGACAGCGCCGGACACGGGCTAGGCCTGGCGGTGGTTGCCCGCTGCGCCAGGATGATGAAGGTGAAGTACGGGATGCAGTCCATTGAGGGCAAAGGTTCACGATTCTGGATGCGCTTCACCCGCTATGCTGGCGAAGACGTCTCGCAGGATTCCCCGCCCGCCTGTGACAATACCGCCCCGCCGGTACGCTATGCTCCGCTGCACGGCTCCTGTCTGGTCGTCGATGACGACCCGCTGGTGACGTCCGCCTGGGAGAGCCTGATGAGCATCTGGGGAATCAACGTGCGCTGTGCGGCCTCCGCTGAAGAGGCGTTCGCCATCATCGACGACGGCTTCACGCCGTTCGCCGTGCTGTGCGACCAGCGCCTGCGATCCGGTGAGAGCGGCTTCGACATCCTGAAAGCGCTTTTTGAACGCCTGCCGGACATGAGCGGCGCGATGGTCAGCGGCGAGTTTAACTCGCCGGTTCTGCTGGAGGCGGAGCAGGAGGGATACATGGTGCTGCGCAAGCCGCTGGAGCCGGCTAAACTGCATGCGCTGCTGACGCAGTGGTGTGGGTGTCGTGGATAAAAATGTCGCTATGCCATTCCCGGGAGGACAATGAACCGCCGTCATTTTCTGCTAGGCCTTGCTGCGGCAACGGCAACAGCCCGATTTTCCTTTGCCTCTGACACGCCGGATGCAGGGGTAGAGACCGCGCTGTGGAAAGGTGTTCCGCCGGGCGGCGGTGGGCCTAAAGGATCGCGCATGTATACATCTTCTGGTGCGTTGCACACTATCTCGATACCGAGCCTGAGTATGCTCGCCCCCTCCTCACCTAACGGACGCGCGGTGTTAATTGCAGCCGGGGGAGGTTATAAGCGTATACAAAACCGTAAAGAGGCCATTCCCGCCGCACGGTGGTTGAACGCGCGCGGATTTACCGCGTATATCCTGAACTATCGCCTGCCCGCCGAAGGCTGGAACGATGGAAATCTGGTGGCACTGCAGGATGCCCAGCGCGCGTTGCGGATTATTCGCCAGCGAGAAAAACACGTTAGCGTGTTGGGATTTTCTGCAGGTGGGCACCTGATGGGCATGACGGCCACACGATTTGACTATCGCTCGTATCCTGCGCGGGATGAGATTGATAAATTAAGTGCCAAACCTGACGGTGCAGCGCTGATTTATCCGGTGATTACCCTTCAAAAACCTTACACCCATACCTCTACGCACAGAATTCTGGTGGGACCGCACGCGTCTGCGGCAGAGGAGTATGCAGGGTCGGTGCAGAATTACGTCACAACTACTACACCACCGTGTTTTATCGTACAGGCAGAAGACGACCCGCTTTCCGATCCCCACAATTCGTTGATTATGGCTGAGGCGTGCAGGGAGCATGGCGTCCCGGTTGAGATGCATAGGTATCCGACGGGCGGACATGGTTTTGGGATGGGGAAGCGGGGAACGGAGACGGTGGACTGGCCAGACGAGTATGGAAGATGGCTGAGGGGGTGATGGTGATGGTCCCCCCTTTTATATTCAGGCGGTGTGTCGCTCATTCCATGCATCTGCAAACTGGATGTTGCCGTCTACGATACGCCACGTGATTTTTTCATATTGCATACTGACGCTTTCAACATGATTCATCTTATAGTTGCCTGGCATTTTGACGTTGGCAACCCCGCAGTTAACGCCAGTGATCTTCACATTTTCCATCATGACCGTGTAGTAACTCACTTCCTGACCAGCGTCATTTATGTGATAAAACTTAACTTCTGCGCTTTTCAGCGTCTGGCCAGTCGCAGCAGCGCGGTATAAATAGGGCGTGGAGCTATCAACCTCTTTTTCAATCATCATTGATGAGTGCTGGCGTGTACCGGTTATTTTTCCACTCATGCTATCCACGGGGAGATTAATCCCGTGGCTAAGGCCAATGATTTCTATGCTACCTTCACGATCTTTAACATCAACGGAGCCTTTTATATCAGCGCCACCGTCGTCTTTTAGCCACATATAGGGAGGGGTTGGCATTTTATTTCCTCATATATTTTATTGATTTCATAATAAAAAGATATACTATTGTCGTCACAAAAAATGCAACGACAATATCAACGTCATCGAATAAATCATATAGTGTCTCAATATTATCTTCCCCATATATTACTTCACTCCACTGGGATGCCACCTCAATATTAAGAAAGTGCTCTGCCTTAGGCATAAGACCATAGCAAAGAATAAAGCATATTATGTACAGAATTTTTTACCTGTACGAAGGACAAATGTTTTTATAGCCATTTGCTACGACCTCAATCCATCCTTGAGCCAGTAAGGATTTCATATCAGGAGCTAAATGAGTGTAGAGAAAATGCAATCAAGCCAGCAATGTTTACAGGTAATTTTAAGATTATATAAGCATCATTATTGGTTGATTTACTTAAAATTAATTAAAAAAAGAAAAAGATGTACAAGAAAGATAAAGGTTCAGAAAACGTGATGCTGGGATAAGGTGTGGGTTTGATATAATGCTTTTAATTAAATGATTCGATAATCGCTACCAACACAACAACACAATAAACTGAATTAATTAAAATTTCGATAAATAAGACTATACACATCGGCAATAACGTCCATTTTTTGAATCTAATCCTAACTAAGAAAAAGTTTTTTGCGTTTAACTGTTTACCTCGAACAATTATAATATTATGTCATTCAGTTAGGTTGTAATGAGTTGGTGTAGAGTGAATAGTCCACTTTTATCAAAGTGATTTTTGCTCATTCTGGATGTATAGGATCAAGCGATGCGCAGGGGGATAAAAAGTTTTTATAGATTTTGCTGATCACTCTGTTGACCTCTGGTTTTTTATAAAAACCTGTAAGTGATACACGGTGAAAAGAAGGTGAAGGGTGAATTGTTCATCCTGTGCCACTTAGGCAGCCAGTCGACGTAGCTTTCCTCTTTCAGCGATCGATTGTTCTGTATCCCCTGCTTTGTGTGCCACTTTTCATAATCAGGGCCGTACTTTTTCAGCATAATGGGCAGCTTCAGCTCGAACATTTTTAGCCTGAACACGTTCCTGTATTCTCAATCGGCTCCATGGCTTTCTGCAGTTACCCGGCTAGGAACTGATCACCACGCTGGCACTTCAGCTGACAGATTATAACGAACAGCTTTCCGCAGTAAAACAGAGCGCCATGCCGTACCCGGTAGATTATCTGCATGAGGCCCTATAAGCCTGGCTAGACGCAGATGAAAATTATTTATTCCGCTAAGGTAAGAGATATTTTAACGATCATCCGATACAGGCCAGACACGGCCTCGCGGGATGCTAATCGCGAGAAACTCACTCCCGGTAGAGGACCTGATTTACGCCCACCTAAGTACAGAGCAGGCCGCACTGTAGCACGCAATAATCCCCCGAATATTCCCTTTTTTTTCGAAATCAGCCATGTATCCTTAAGGTGCATGGCTTTTCTTGCAAATTTCTGAATCTTATTTCCCACCACTACGCCAGAAACGGCGCGACCTGTGCCGATTAATACACCTGCATAAAAACGGCCGTATGAAGCGGGCAGGAGAGGTGGGGAGAGCATTGCACTCCCCTAATATATTTAAAGATTTGGATTGTTTTTGAAAAACTGCCCTATTGTAGATTTAAAATTGACCATAACTGGATGTTCTTTATTCCTAAGTTGAGAAATTGTTTTAAAATATTTAGCATCAAACAACCTTAAAATCTCTGCGATAACTTTCTTCGTTTCAAGATCAATTGTTGCCTGATTATCTCTTGCATAGTATACAAAACTGCAAGCAACCCGGAATGGATAATGTCTATTGTTTTGATTTATAATTAAATTAGATGCAAATCTCAATCTTTCAATAATCTCTTTTGTATTGTCAACAAGATTAGCGGTTTCAATAACTAAACGTGCATACTGACAGTTAACCCAATCAAAATTATAACGACGATCTTTTGCTAAGGAAATGGTTGTTTCAATGTATGTCTTAGCATCATCATATTCTTTAATTGAAAGTTTTGCTATTGCGAATTGCAACCAGAAATGATGATTCCTACTATTATCAGAGTATAATCGCACCCTATCATAAAAATCATTTATAGTCACACAATTTTTTTCTCCAAACAACTTAAGCTGATTTGAAAAAACATTAATATCTTTCATTAAGTCATAATACTTTCTTTCATAAGAAGAGTATTGATTTAACTTTCCATAGAATTCAACTAAAAATTTTAGAAATTCATTTGGATTGGTTTCCACCTTAGCAGCTAAAATATGTTTAGCTAACACTGGGTTTTTTAAAACAACTAATCCTTGTGAGTTTTTTTCTAGTATTTGAGATGTTGTTTCATCCTTTAAATACTTAACTTTATCTATTCCCCTAGCAGAAGTTAGAGTTTGGATATCTATACTATCAAACTCGTAACCTAAATATGAGGCTATAGAACAAGCGAGCAAGCATTCTTCAAGCTCACTATCCTTTCGCACTTTACTTAATAACTCATTTATCCTTTCGGTAATTTGAGGCGCTTTTAAAATATCAGCTAAAATAAGAGAAATTTCTCTTCGGCAATTTTTAGCCAGATAATCAAATTTTTGTTTTTCATTCAAATTTGAACGTTCACCAAAAAGACCATTTGCCCCCATAATATTAATTACTGCAGTCAATTCTTCTTTGGTCAGGTAATTAACATCCACTTCAAAACTTGACCATCCGAGATCATCTAAATTTTCGACATATATCTCTTGCAGTTCAGTCCTACATGTAAGAATGATTTTGATATTATCGGTATTCATTGCTCCGAGCAACTGAAGAGTGGGAATATATCGATGGTAGTTTTCGATAATCAAAACGGGTCTTTTTTCTTTCTTTAAATTCTCTATCTCTGCAGATGTAATATCCTTGCTATTATTCAATGAGAATACTGTATAACCGAGAGACGTAAGGTGCTCCATAGCTCCCAAACAAAACATCGATTTGCCGTTTGCTAATTTTGAGTGGACAACCACGCAAGAGTATCTTTTTAAATCATGATCTAGATCTTTTATTTTTCTCCGGAAAATATAATAATTTGAATTTCCAGATAATATAGAATCTTTTATAGCAGATTGCTTCTCACTACCATACAAGAAAAGAGAAATAATATCTTTTGTTGTAACACTTGAGTCTGGTATAACTGAATCGTAACGATGTACATTTTCATATCTAAATTCTGACTTTACATCACCCAATACATTTAATGTATTTTCTAACCCATTTAAAAAACCAGCCACACCAATCTTCAGTATACTTCCATATTTGCTTAGTTTTTTTTGTAGACTTAAAGATGGTTTTTCTTCTGTTATGAAAACACATTTACGGTTAATTTCAGGATTTTCGACTAAAATTTTCTCAATATCAAGATCGTACAAAGAGTAACCTATAAAAAATACACGATCACACTCTCTCAAATCTGCGTTGAAAACAGTCTTCCATTTACTATTAGTAAACATTTGCGTCAAATAACTAGTTTCAGTCAACTTAAATTCACTATCAAACTTACTTAACTCCATCTTTTCTACGAAACCATTTAAATGAATACACGATATTTCTCCAGGTATCATTAGAGATGGCTCATCGTTTATTAACAAAGAATGGATGTTTACTTTTTGTTCCCTAAAAGTTTGCTCAATTAAATCATCATAGTTTGTGGTATAAAACCTTCGCCACTTCATTTTCGCTAATACTGAATAGTCAACGTTAGTAGTTTTAACTCTAAATGTATCAGATATTATTTTAAAAAGAGCTTCTTTACCAAACTCATCGATATAATCTTCTGAGGCCTGTTTAAGTTGGGGGCGTTCCTCATCATAATCTAATTTATCTTGGAGTTGTGTAGCTAATTTATCTGCACTAGGAAATCTTTCGTCTGCAGCATTTTTTGCTTCATAACTAAATCCCGCCCCCAAGAAGAGGAAACAGTTTCCCTTTAATGCATCATAGTAAATTTGTTCAAGTTCCATATCAAGTCCTGTTTACAAAAGTGTTAGAGTGCCATTCCATCATATTACGTTTTAAGAAAGATATTAAGCATGATTATACTTACCTATAATCACGTTTTTATCAATGTGACCTAGCTGGGTCTCTGTCTGACCCGACTCAAAGCCCTTATCGTATAAAATTGTTCATTAAGTATGCCAAAACTCATGCCCGGTTAATCGCCCAGCATAACCGATACATTTGATAACACGATTTATACTTGCTTCACTCATCGTTTTGTTCGGATCATCCCGCCCCGGAAAAACATAACGATAGTTAACAGTACCAGTCATTATCTTGAGCTCTTTGAGTAAATCTAACGCTTTATTGGATAATGGCACAAGATATGCCCTCCGCATTTTCATCCTTTTAGCGTGAATTTTCTAAAGAGCGTTATCCAGATCAAATTCTGCCCACAATGCAGCACGTTATATTATGTTTCTTACTCCCACAATCATAAGTAATTTAATGCAATCTGGACAAGATTACTCCCTATTTTACTATCTAAGGAGTGCATAAAATTGGGTATCCATCAGCTCTTAGGAACGGGAAATGATTGGATTGATGTACTTTGAGGGCGCAAGAGAGATCCGCTGCAGGGTTAAACTCAGCTCTTCCGGGGGCTATAGCATAGCGAAAAACCACTGAATAACTCTTCTGAACTCTCCACATTTTTTCTAACGCACAACATTTCTCAATTTTTAGCATTAGACTAATCAGTTCTAGCGGTTTAATTTCGCAGACTGGCCTTGTACTTACACACCTAACGCCATTGACTAACTTATCAAACGCGCTCTCAGATGCCGTTTGCAAAGCAATCTTCTGCTCTTTTCGAACCCCACTAGGTTTTTCCTGCGGCAATCAGTTTTCGGGCACCGTCACGACGCTCCTGAGCATCGGCCAGTCTGATCGTCGGATAAACATCAAGCGAGATCATTTTAGGCTTACCGGCAAAACAATAGCGGAATAGCCAACTCTGCTGCCATTAGGTTCTATTATCAGCGAGAGCCCTAGCTCGTCTCTAAGTGTATAGACTTTTGCTTCAAGCTTAGCGCGGCGAATCTTCATATCACTTAAAGGAACGTGTACAGGAATCCAAGACCGAACAGGAACATATACACAATCCTAAACACATTCCGTATCGGATTCTACTGGATGGTTACGGACAACGATGGACAAAAAATCAGTAAAATCTTTATAAATCAAGGTTATTATGGATGAATACGGACGTTTGGGGAAGTTGAAATGGTGCCGATAATAGGAGTCGAACCTACGACCTTCGCATTACGAATGCGCTGCTCTACCAACTGAGCTATATCGGCACTGAGAGGCCGGTTACGAGCGTAACCACGGGGCAAAAGGTTAGATCTAACCGGGTGATGCGTCAATGCCCTTTTGATTCAAACGGCTATTTTTGCATCACCCGCGTTTTATTTACGCACGAATCGTATCGTCGCCGAAGCCGATCCACTTGTAGGTGGTCAGTGCTTCCAGCCCCATCGGACCGCGCGCGTGCAGTTTTTGCGTGCTGACCGCCACTTCTGCTCCCAGACCGAACTGTCCGCCGTCGGTGAAGCGGGTGGAGGCGTTCACGTACACTGCGGATGAATCCACTTCGTTCACGAAGCGATCGGCATTGCGAAGGGTACGCGTCAAAATCGCGTCAGAGTGCTGCGTGCCGTGTTCACGAATGTGCGCAATAGCGTCATCGAGATCGGCAACCACCTTCACGTTCAAGTCCAGCGACAGGAATTCATCGTCATACTGCTCGGCTTTTACGGGAACCACGTTTGCCGGGCCGTCCTGAAGCAGCGCGAGCGCGTTGGCATCAGCATGCAGCGTCACGCCGCTCTCCGCCATCTGCTTGCTCAGCGCAGGCAGGAAGGCGTTCGCGATGCCCTGATGCACCAGCAGCGTTTCTACCGTATTGCAGGTGCTCGGACGCTGGGTTTTGGCGTTCACGATAATCTTCAGCGCCGGTTCAATCTCAGCGGTGTCATCCACCACGATATGGCACACGCCGATTCCGCCGGTGATCACCGGTATCGTCGACTGTTCGCGGCACAGCTTGTGCAGGCCTGCGCCGCCGCGTGGGATCAGCATGTCGATATATTTGTCCATGCGCAGCATCTCGTTCACCAGCGCACGGTCGGGGCTTTCAATCGCCTGCACGGCGCCCGCAGGCAGACCACACTCTTCCAGCGCCTGCTGGATGACGTTCACCGTCGCGGCGTTGGTACGCCATGTCTCTTTCCCACCGCGCAGAATGGCAGCGTTGCCGGTTTTCAGGCACAGGGAGGCGACGTCAACGGTCACGTTTGGACGCGCTTCGTAAATGACGCCAATCACGCCGAGCGGCACGCGGCGACGCTCCAGACGTAAGCCGCTGTCGAGCAGCCCACCGTCAATCACCTGCCCTACCGGGTCAGCGAGGCTGCAGACCTGACGAACATCGTCGGCAATGCCTTTCAGGCGCGCAGGATTCAGCGCCAGACGGTCAAGCATCGCTTCGCTCAGGCCGTTGCGGCGGGCTTCCAGCAGATCCTGCTCGTTGGCGAGCAGGATCTGCTCGGACTGTGATTCCAGATAATCAGCGATTTTTTCCAGCACGCGGTTTTTCTCACGGCTGGAAAGGAGCGCCAGTTTGTAAGAGGCGGCCTTCGCGGCGGCGCCCATTTGTTCCAGCATGTTCTGGCTCCTTAACGAATAATCATGTCATCGCGATGCACGGCAACCGGGCCGTACTCATAGCCCAGAATGGCGTCGATTTGCTGCGAGTGATGGCCCGCGATGCGGCGCAGCGCGTCGCTGTTATAGCGGCTCACGCCGTGGGCAATGTCGCGACCTTCAAGGTTACGGATGCGAATCACTTCACCACGCGAGAAGTTGCCTGTCACGCTTTTAATTCCTTTTGGAAGTAATGAGCTTCCTCTTTCCAGAATTGCGGCGGTGGCGCCTTCGTCCACGGTGAGCTCGCCTGCCGGAGGCGCACCGAAAATCCAGCGCTTGCGGTTTTCCAGCGGGGATTCCTGGGCGTGGAAGCGCGTGCCCACAGAGATGCCTTCCATCACGTCGCCAATCACGCCCGGGCGGCTGCCCGCCGCAATGATGGTGTCGATGCCGGCGCGGCAGGCTACGTCTGCAGCCTGCAGCTTGGTGCCCATGCCGCCGGTGCCGAGGCCAGAAACGCTGTCGCCCGCGACGGCGCGCAGCGCATCGTCAATGCCGTGAACGTCGGTAATCAGTTCCGCTTCAGGGTTGGAGCGCGGATCGGCGGTGAACAGCCCCTGCTGGTCGGTGAGGAGCAGTAATTTATCCGCACCCGCCAGAATGGCCGCCAGCGCGGAGAGATTGTCGTTGTCGCCCACTTTGATTTCAGCGGTGGCGACGGCATCGTTCTCGTTAATTACCGGAACAATGTTGTTGTCGAGCAGCGCACGCAGCGTATCGCGCGCGTTCAGGAAGCGCTCTCTGTCTTCCATGTCCGCGCGCGTCAGCAGCATCTGCCCGACGTGAATGCCATAGATGGAGAACAGCTGTTCCCAGAGTTGAATGAGCCGGCTTTGTCCCACGGCGGCCAGCAGCTGCTTGGAGGCGATCGTCGCGGGGAGTTCTGGGTAGCCCAGATGTTCACGCCCGGCGGCAATCGCCCCGGAGGTCACGATAACAATACGATGCCCTGCGGCATGCAGCTGAGCGCACTGGCGTACAAGCTCAACAATGTGGGCGCGATTTAGGCGGCGCGATCCGCCTGTTAACACACTGGTACCGAGTTTTACCACCAGCGTCTGGCTATCACTCATGATTCTCTGCCGTTCAACAATAAGGGAAAATGATGTTAATCAGACGTTTTAACAGGTGTGAGCCTCGTTGCCAACTGCCTTAACGGTTCGCGAAACACTTTGTTGCGCGGGATCAGGAAGCGTAGCGGCAGACGTTGACACTTTTATTACCGAAATAATAAATCACAGTTTTTTAAAATTATTCTTAGATTGTCATAAAACTTTCATTCCAGAACGATAAAACCCTTCCTGTTTTTTCACGGGACTTAAGCATGAGCTTATCGTCCAGCGAATTTTTAGCGCGTATATAACACTCAGGATTGAAAATGAAAAAGAGTACTCTGGCATTAGTGGTAATGGGCGTGGTGGCTTCCGCATCTGTTCACGCAGCTGAAGTTTATAATAAAAACGGGAATAAACTGGACGTGTACGGCAAAGTTAAAGCAATGCACTACATCAGTGATGATGATTCTAAAGACGGTGACCAGACTTACGTGCGTTTTGGCTTTAAAGGCGAAACGCAGATTAACGATCGGCTGACCGGCTATGGCCGTTGGGAAGCGGAGTTTTCCGGCAACAAGGCCGAGAGCGACTCCTCACAGAAAACCCGTCTCGCGTTTGCGGGTCTGAAACTCAAAGATTTTGGCTCCCTGGACTACGGTCGTAACCTGGGCGCACTGTATGACGTTGAAGCCTGGACCGATATGTTCCCGGAATTCGGCGGCGACTCTTCCGCGCAGACCGATAACTTCATGACCAAGCGTTCCACCGGCCTGGCGACCTACCGTAACACTGACTTCTTCGGCGCTATCGACGGTCTTGACATGACCCTGCAGTACCAGGGTAAAAACGAAAACCGCGACGCCAAAAAACAGAACGGCGACGGTTTTGGTACTTCTCTGACCTATGATTTCGGCGGCAGCGATTTCGCTATCAGTGGCGCATACACCAACTCTGATCGCACCAACGACCAGAACCTGCTGGCACGCGGTGAAGGCAAGAAAGCGGAAGCCTGGGCAACCGGTCTGAAATATGACGCGAACGATGTTTACCTAGCGGCAATGTATTCTGAAACCCGTAATATGACCCCAATTTCAGGTGGTTTTGCAAATAAAGCGCAGAACTTCGAAGTGGTAGCGCAATATCAGTTTGACTTTGGCCTGCGTCCATCCCTGGGCTACGTTCAGTCCAAAGGCAAGGATATCGAAGGTATCGGTGATGAAGATCTCGTGAAATACATCGACGTGGGCGCGACCTATTATTTCAACAAAAATATGTCTGCGTTTGTTGATTATAAAATTAACCAGATCGATGACGATAATAAGCTGGGCGTGAGCAGCGATGACATCGTCGCGCTGGGTGTGACGTACCAGTTCTAATCGTATGGAAATAAAAAAACCGGCTCGATGCCGGTTTTTTTTATTGTCGCGGATAAATGCGGTCTGGTGCCCTCACCCCGGCCCTCTCCCACGGGGAGAGGGAGAAGACCATCAGGCCGTCAGCTTAACCGCTTCGCTGGAAAAGTCATCCGCCGGTTCCAGCTTCAGATCCAGCGTTGCCAGCAAGGCGGTTGCCTTGCCGAGGTACTCTTTCAGCGTATGCTCCAGGCGGTCGATCACTTCCTGATCTTTGATCGGTGCAGCTTGCCAGTTCCCGTCTTTATTGAACAGGCCAAACTGGTAGCTATAGGTAAAGCGTTTTTCCTGTGCTTCCATTTCCATCCACCAGCCCCAAAACTCACGTTTTTCAGGTGCTGGCTTCACGTTGACGCAAACAGCCAGGCAGTCGAAAAAAAAGCGATTCTCTTCACACTGCTCTTCTCGAATATACGGGCCAAGAGCCATGAACTTCTTAATCAGTCTACTTTTCGGGTGTCCACTCGGTAACGTCATTGCGATCTCCTTTTGTGAAGCCACTGTTTTACCAAACCATCAAAATTTAGCAAACTATTAACACAATCTCTGAGCGATCCAGCGGGTAATCTCCCGTAACGCCTTGTCAAAATTCTGATACACCGGGCTGAACGGTACTTCGAGCAGTTTGCCATCCGCAGATGACGAAGTGATTAAGCGCGATTCTTCCTCCGGACTGAAAGGATCGTTTTTCCAGAAGCCTGACAGCATTGGCGTCGGGCACCGGCGCCCCAGCAACCCCTGGGTTTTTAACGAGTAACGGTTAAGTTCAATACGCAGCGCTTCGTCTGATGCATCATGCATGCCAAGGCGGCTCGCCAGCACGTCCAGGTACATTTCCGGCACGCTCCCCTGGCGGGCCGGATCGCTGAGCAGGGCATGTACCACCGGGCCAAGACAGGCCACCGCTTTCAGGCGGGATGACTCAAGGTAAGCCAGACGCACCGCGACGTTTGCACCGAAGCGGAAACCAAACGCCGCCACGCGGGTGTGGTCGACCCAGGGGATATTTTCCAGCGCTTTTAGCGCATGCTGGTGCAGCAGGCTCGAATCCTGAGTCAGCTTCCACTTCGACGAGAAGCCAATAGAAGGCATGTCGAGCGTCAGCATCGCGATCCCTTTTGGTGCGAAGTAGCGCTCATACAGGCTGTAATAGTCAATCTGCAGCGAATCCAGCCCACCGCACATCAGCACCGTCGGGAACGGGCCGTCGCCTTCAGGCATATGCAGGAACCCGGTGACGGGTGCACCGCCCGGTATCGTGAACTCAAGCTCGCGCATCTGGCCCGGCAGACGCTGCGCCGCCTCTTCATAGGCACGATTTGCCAGCGCCTGAGCCTGCTCTGCCAGTTCGTCCCCTTTCAGATGCGGGTAAGCAGCAATGGCGTAAAGATTGGCCGCATGCAGCCAGTGCTTCCCGCTAATCGCAGCATCTTCTTCCTGGCTAGCTTTCTGCTGCCAGAGCATCGCCTGCTTCGACCATTCGTAAATCCAGTTTCCGCCGCGATAGCCCACCACCGTATCGTAAAGTTCGCTGTCGGTCCGTTCAGATTCGCTCATGACGATACGCGCCTGCACGTCGAGGATTTCACGCGGATCGATTCCGCGCCAGATCCACATCAGGCGGTTAATCATACGATACCAGTGGGGCACGTTTTTGCCGTCTAACGCTGACTGCACGGAAGGCATGATGCCAGGGTTAAACCGACGCACCAGCGTCGACGTTTCAGGGTGCTTGAAACGGGGTTTGAAGAGAGTCTCGGTGAGATTCGCCTGCGTCATTGCGTTGCCTCCATGGATACGTCAGATGAAGACTATTGTAACGCGCTGCAGGCTAAAAAGAACAACGCCCGGCATAGCCGGGCGTGTAAAGTTACGTACTGGTATTAGCGGCCTGAAATAGGCGGTACGAAGACCACGCCCATATCCCATGGCTGTTCAATCCAGGTATCCTGCGGGATATCAATCACGTAATCGTCAACCAGTGGGCGACCAGCAGGTTTGGCGAAGATCGTGACGAAGTGCGCTTTTGGATACATTTCGCGGATAGCCACCGCGGTGCCGCCGGTATCCACAAGGTCATCAATTACGATGAAGCCTTCACCGTCGCCTTCCGCGCGCTTCAGCACGGTCAGCTCACGCTGGTTGTCGTGGTCATAGCTGGAGATACATACGGTATCGACATGACGAATACCCAGCTCACGAGCCAGCAACGCCCCCGGTACCAGACCGCCACGGCTAACGGTAATAATGCCTTTCCACTGTTCGGAAGGCATCAGACGCGCAGCCAGTTTGCGTGCGTGAATCTGCAACATGTCCCAGGTGACGACGTATTTTTCGCTCATGTGAAGTGTCCCAGCCTGTTTATATACGGCTTAAAAAGTGTTCGAGGGGGAAATAGGTTGCGCGAGATTATAGAGATCTGACGCACTAAAAACCAGTGTTTAGCGCCCTGAGCCTGAGTTTTTACATGCTTTATGCTACCCGCCGCCGGAGAAAGTGGTATTCTCAGAGGCATCTCGCAAGCCTGTCTTGTGGTAACTATTAACCTGCTAACCCTGTGACCTGCAACACTGTTTTGCAGCGCCTCGACAAGGAGACTTATCGTGTCTGAACTGTCTCAGTTATCTCCACAGCCCCTGTGGGATATTTTTGCCAAAATCTGCTCTATTCCGCACCCTTCCTATCACGAAGAACAGCTCGCCGAACACATTATGGGTTGGGCAAAAGAAAAGGGCCTGCACGCCGAGCGCGACCAGGTTGGCAACATTCTGATCCGTAAACCTGCCACCGCAGGCATGGAAAACCGCAAAGCGGTTGTCCTGCAGGCGCACCTGGACATGGTTCCGCAGAAAAACAACGATACCGTTCACGACTTCACCAAAGATCCTATCCAGCCGTACATCGACGGCGAGTGGGTGAAAGCGCGCGGCACGACCCTGGGCGCGGACAACGGCATCGGCATGGCTTCTGCCCTGGCGGTGCTGGCGGACGACGGCGTTGAGCACGGTCCGCTGGAAGTGCTTCTGACTATGACCGAAGAAGCGGGCATGGACGGCGCGTTCGGTCTGCAGGCGAACTGGCTGCAGGCGGATATCCTGATCAACACCGACTCCGAAGAAGAAGGTGAGATCTACATGGGCTGCGCGGGCGGGATTGACTTCATCTCTACCCTGCCGCTGTCCCGTGAAGCCATTCCTGCTGGCTTCGAGACCTTCAAGCTGACGCTGAAAGGGCTGAAGGGCGGCCACTCCGGCGGCGATATTCACTTAGGCTTGGGCAACGCCAACAAGCTGCTGGCACGATTCCTGGCTGGCCACGCGGCCGAGCTGGATCTGCGTCTGGTAGACTTCAACGGCGGCACCCTGCGCAACGCGATCCCGCGCGAAGCCTTCGCCACCGTTGCCGTGCCTGCGGCAAAAGCGGACGAGCTGAAAAAACTCTCCAGCGTTTATCTCGACATCCTGAAAAACGAGCTGTCTGAGAAAGAGAAAAACCTGACCGTCGTGCTGGAATCCGTCTCCACGGATAAAGCGGCGCTGACCGCGCAGTCTCGCGACAGCTTTGTTCAGCTGCTGAACGCGACGCCAAACGGCGTAATCCGCAACTCTGACGTCGCTAAAGGCGTGGTCGAAACCTCGCTGAACGTGGGCGTGGTCACCATGGCTGACGACAGCGCAGAGATCATCTGCCTGATCCGTTCCCTGATCGACAGCGGTAAAGAGTACGTGGTGAGCATGCTGGAATCTCTGGGCACGCTGGCGGGCGCGAAAACGTCTGCAAAAGGCAGCTACCCGGGCTGGCAGCCGGATGCAACCTCTCCGGTCATGGCGCTGGTGCGCGAGACTTACCAGCGTCTGTTCAACAGCACGCCGAACATTCAGGTTATCCACGCGGGTCTGGAATGTGGTCTGTTCAAGAAGCCGTATCCGGACATGGACATGGTTTCTATCGGGCCAACCATTACCGGTCCGCACTCGCCGGATGAGCAGGTTCATATCGAAAGCGTCGGTCACTACTGGACGCTGCTGACTGAACTGCTGAAGGCGATCCCGGTTAAGTAATGCCCTCACCCCAGCCCTCTCCCTGTGGGAGAGGGTGAACTCACCCACTTTTTTACAATCCCAATACCAGCTGTCGCTCCAGCTGCGGATCCAGCAGCGTGACGTGTAATCCCACCAGCCTGACCCCTCGCCCGCCTCGTCTTTCTTCCCACGCTTTTTTCGCCGTCGCAATAAGATCGTCTTTATTCAGACGCGGCCAGACGTGTTCCTGCGTGGTCTGCTGGAAGTCGTTGAATTTTAATTTGATACCCTGACGGGCAATGAGAAGGTCCGGCTTCACCTTGATTAAGCGTCGTTCCAGCTCAGGGTAAAGCTGTTCCGTGATAATGGTTTCGCAGTCCGCCCAGTCATGAATGTCTTCGATGAGGGTTCGCTCAACCCCAACGGACTTCCGCAGCCGTTCGTTGTTAACGTCACGATCGTCAATGCCCTGGCTGCGCTCCCACAGCACGCGGCCAAACTTCCCAAACCGCTTGAGCAGCATGGCGAGATCGCTTCGCTGCACGTCTTCGCAGGTGCGTAACCCCATGCTTTCAAGCTTTGCGGCGGAGACTTTACCCACCCCGGGAATTTTGCCAAGCGGCAGCGTTTTTAAGAATGCAGGCACCTCATCCGGCGTAATGACGTACTGGCCGTTGGGCTTATTTAAATCGGAGGCGATTTTGGCGAGAAACTTCACCGGCGCCACACCCGCAGACGCCGTCAGATTCAGCTCGTTGAAAATCGTCTGGCGGATCTCCTGCGCCATCAGCGTGGCGGAGCCGTGGCAGTGCACGCTGTCGGTCACATCAAGATAGGCTTCGTCCAGAGACAGCGGTTCAATCAGGGAAGTGTAACGAGAAAAAATCTCACGAATATGCACGGAGGCTTCTTTGTAGGCCTCGAAGCGGCCAGGTAAAAGCGTGAGATGGGGGCAGAGTTTCAGCGCCGTCGCCGTCGGCATCGCGCTGCGCACGCCAAATTTGCGCGCGGGATAGTTGGCGGTGCTGATCACACCACGCTGAACGCGGCTGCCGCCAATGGCGATGGGAATATCCCGCAGCGCCGGGTTGTCACGCATCTCCACTGCGGCAAAAAAGCAGTCCATATCGACATGGATTATTTTGCGCATCGGTCACACCACACATGTATTTATATACAGTATAACAAAAGGCGAAAAATGCGTCAGCTGTTTTCATGTCTCACATTTGTCATAAAAAGATGTTACATATAATCAAAATAAAACCTTTATATACATATACTTAATAAATAAATGGAGAATATTTATTCATGAAGAAAATCATTTCGTTCTCATTATTTTTCCTGGCGAGCGCAGCATTAGCCAATCCGGAGATCGTTGCGCACCGAGGCGGCACTGCCGATGCGCCTGAAAATACCCTTCCGGCAATCAAGCTGGCGCTTGAGAACCAGGCGCATGTGATTTGGGTTACCGTTCAGTTAAGCCGGGATGGGGTTCCGGTGCTGTATCGCCCAAGCGACCTGAAAGCGTTAACCAATCAGCAAGGAAAGGTGTCGCAGTATTCATTTGCGGAGCTGGCTAAGATGGATACCAGCGTCAAGTGGAAGGATAAGGGACTGCCGGAAAACCTGCTTCATACTTCGATACCTACGCTGAAATCGGTGCTGACGACCTGGCCCGATACGCGATTTTTTATTGATATCAAATCCCCTGATGCCGATCCGAGCATGATGGGTAAGCGGCTGCTTGACGTATTGAAAGAAACCAACAGTCTGAATCGGGTCCGCATCTATTCAACAGAAGATCGTTACCTGGAAGCATTACCCGCCGAAATCCCTCGCTTTGTTACCCGCAGCGAAACGCGCACGCGTCTGGCCAATATTTCGTTAAGCCACGAATGCCTTCCACCCTCCCAAAAAATGAATGATTACTGGTACGGACTGGAGTTGAACAGAAAGGTCGAAGTGGTCGAGAAATTTACCTTAGGTGAAGGCATCTCCCCTGCAACCTTAACCTGGGATAAAGAAGCCGTTGATTGCTTCCGCTCCCAGGGCAATGCGCATTTGATTTTTATCGGCGTGAACACTGATGAAGATTATCAGAAAGCCAGGGCGTTGGGTGCCGAAGGGGTACTGGTGGATTCACCCGCGAAAGCGAAAAGCTGGGCAAAATAAGCAACAAAGGCCGCAGGACGCGGCCTTTCTATTAGATAATTCTATTTTGCTGACGCTGCTGCTCGCGTGCCATTTTTTTCCTGCGGGCATCGCAGGGCTCCGGGCAGTCGCAGACCTTCTCCATCCCAATAGAAGAGATACCGCCGCAGCTGCCCTGGATGCTTTTGCGCTTAACGATCCAGCCTAACGACATGCCGAACACCACCAGCACAAACGCCACAAAGGTTGCCAGAAACGTCAGCATCATCAGCCTCCAAAATCATCGAGCATGATGTTCTCGTCTTCCACGCCGAGATCTTTAAGCATCTTAATCACGGCGGCGTTCATCATCGGCGGTCCACACATATAGAATTCGCAGTCTTCTGGCGCCGGGTGCTGCTTGAGGTAGTTTTCGTACAGCACGTTGTGGATGAAGCCCGTATAGCCCGTCCAGTTATCTTCCGGCTGCGGATCGGAGAGCGCCACGTGGAAGGTAAAATTCGGATTCTCACGCGCCAGCTGTTCAAATTCATCGTCATAGAACATTTCGCGCAGCGAGCGCGCGCCGTACCAGAAGCTGATTTTACGCTTGCTGCCAAGCCTTTTGAGCTGGTCAAAAATGTGCGATCGCATCGGGGCCATACCGGCGCCGCCGCCGATAAAGACCATTTCCGCGTCGGTATCTTTGGCAAAGAATTCGCCGAACGGGCCGGAGATCGTTACTTTGTCGCCAGGCTTGAGGGACCAGATATACGATGACATCACGCCCGGTGGCGCATCCGGCACGTTAGGCGGCGGTGTGGCGATACGCACGTTGAGCATGATAATGCCCTTCTCTTCCGGGTAGTTAGCCATTGAGTAAGCGCGCAGCGTCGGCTCTTTCACGTCTGAGACAAAGCGGAAAAGATTAAATTTATCCCAGTCCGCCCGGTATTCATCCGGCACGTCGAAATCCGCGTAGGCCACGGTATGCTCAGGACACTCAATCTGAATATACCCGCCCGCACGGAACGGAACGCTCTCCCCTTCAGGAACGCGCAGCTTGAGCTCTTTAATGAAGGTGGCTTTGTTATCGTTAGAGATAACCTCGCACGCCCATTTTTTGACGCCGAAAATCTCTTCCGGCAGCTCAATCTTCATGTTCTGACGCACCGCAACCTGGCAGGCCAGACGGCATCCCTCTTTTGCGTCGCGCTTCGTGATATGCGCCAGCTCGGTTGGCAGGATATCACCGCCACCCTCTTTTACTTTTACGCGGCACTGTCCGCATGACCCGCCGCCGCCGCAGGCTGAGGAGACAAATATCCCGCTGCCGGAGAGCGTATTAAGCAGCTTGTCTCCGGCCGGAGCGCGGATCTGATTTTGCGGTTCATCGTTGATATCAATAATGACATCGCCGGAATTCACCAGCTTTGCGCGCGCGGCCAGGATTAGCCCCGACAGCACCAGTACAATCAGCGTGAACATCACCACGCCAAGAATGATTTCCATTAGTTAGCCCTTATAGCTGCACACCGGAGAAGGACATAAAACCTAATGCCATCAGCCCGGTGGTGATAAAGGTGATCCCTAAGCCGCGCAGACCCGCGGGCACGTTGGCGTATTTCATTTTTTCGCGTATCCCCGCCATGGTGACAATCGCCAGCATCCAGCCGATGCCAGAGCCAAAGCCATAGACGACGGATTCACTGAAGTTGTAATCGCGTTGAACCATAAACGAGACGCCGCCAAAGATGGCGCAGTTCACCGCGATCAGCGGCAGGAAGATCCCCAGCGCGTTGTAGAGCGACGGGAAATACTTGTCGAGGATCATCTCAAGTATCTGCACCAGGGCGGCAATCACACCAATAAAGGTGATGAAGTTCAGGAAGCTAAGATCAACGCCCTCCACCAGCGCGCCGTCTCGCAGAACGTAATTGAACACCAGGTTATTGATAGGCACGGAAAGCCCGAGCACGACCGTCACCGCCACGCCCAGACCAAATGCCGTCGACACCTTTTTGGATACCGCGAGGAAGGTACACATGCCCAGGAAGAACGCGAGCGCCATGTTTTCAACAAACACCGCGCGCACAAATAAACTCAGGTAATGAGCCATTGTCGGTTACTCCTTTTCCTGCTGCTCAGGCTTCAACGTACGAATCAGCCAGATCAGCAAACCGATAATGAAAAATGCGCTTGGCGCCAGCAGGAACAGACCGTTTGGCAGATACCAGCCGCCGTTCTGCACCGTATCCAGCACCGGGATGCCAAACAGCTTGCCGCTGCCAATCAGCTCGCGCAGGAAGCCTACCGTCAGCAGGATCACGCCGTAACCGAGGCCGTTGCCGATACCGTCCATAAAGCTCGCCAGCGGCGGCATCTTCATGGCATAGGCTTCCGCCCGCCCCATCACAATACAGTTGGTGATGATCAGGCCAACGAACACCGAAAGCTGTTTTGAGGTTTCGTAGGCAAACGCGCGCAGCAGCTGATCCACCACGATCACCAGCGAGGCGATGATCGCCATCTGCACGATGATCCTCACGCTGTTCGGGATGTGGTGGCGGATCATGGAGATAAACATGCTGGAAAACGCTGTAACCAGCGTTACCGCCAGCGTCATCACGACCGCCGTCTCCAGCTTGGTTGTTACCGCCAGCGCCGAGCATACGCCCAGCACCTGCAGAGTTATCGGGTTATTGGCTAACAGTGGGCCAATGAGCACCTTTTTGACTTCTTTCAGTTCACCCGCATCAGCCATTGTTTAGCGCTCCTTCACGTACGTTTTTCAGGAAAGGACCAAAGCCCAGCTCGCCCATCCAGAAGTCAAAACTGTGCTGCACCCCGTTAGAGGTGAGCGTTGCCCCTGAAAGTCCGTCTACGGCGTAGTCGTCGCCCGGACGCGCGGCCCCTTTCATCACCCTTAACGCGGGCTGGCCGTTGTCGTCGAGCACCTTCTTGCCGACAAACTGCGCACGCCAGTTAGGGTTTTCCACTTCGCCACCCAGTCCAGGGGTTTCACCCTGGTCATAATACGTAATGCCTTTGACCGTACGGCCGTCGGTATCCAGCGCCACGAAGGCGTACATCATCGACCATAGCCCGTTGCCGTAGATGGGCAAAACCACCTCCTGCACGCGCTTCTGTTCGTCGCGGACTAGGTAGATCTCCGCGAAATTACTGCGGCGCTTAATCCCCGCAGGATCCTGTGATGCATCCAGCACGGTGCTCATCTGCGGATCTTTTAGCGCCTGCGCCTGGTTATATTTCGCAGGGTCTTTCTCCAGCAGTTCACCGGTTTTTAAATCCACCAGCCGTGCGGAGATGCGTTCGGCAAACACGTCTGCAACGTCATCCTTCGTCATGCCTTCCTGCATCAGCCCGGCGACGGCGAGGATATTGCGCTGTTTATCCAGCGCGCGCTGTTCCTGCTGCAGCGGCTTTAACCCCACGGCAGAGCCCGCCACCACGATAGAACAGACCAGGCAAAGCACCAGCACCACCAGCAGCGTTTTGCCGATGCTGTCGTTCGATTTAATTTCAGCCACGCGCCTTCCTCCGCTTAATGTTGGCACGCACAACCAGATAGTCGAACAGCGGCGCAAACAGGTTGGCAAATAAAATGGCCAACATCATCCCTTCCGGATACGCCGGGTTGACCACGCGAATTAATACGCACATCACGCCAATGAGCACCCCGTAGCTCCATTTACCTTTATCGGTAAACGAGGCTGAGACCGGGTCAGTCGCCATAAACATCATGCCGAAGGCGAAGCCGCCGAGAACCAGATGCCAGTACCAGGGCATGGAGAACATCGGGTTGGTATCTGAACCAATGAGGTTGAACAGCGTGGCGGTGAGCACCATGCCCACCATAACGCCTGCCACGATGCGCCAGGAGGCCACGCGCCCAAACAGAATGATCGCGCCGCCAATCAAGATCATCAGCGTAGAAACTTCCCCGATGGAGCCAGGGATGTTGCCAATAAAGGCGTCAAACCAGGTCACAGGCTGGCCCGTCGCGTTGTTCACCAGCGTTTCGCCGCCGTGGGCCGCCCACTGCGAAAGCGGCGTTGCGCCTGAGAAGCCGTCCGCTGCCGTCCACACAAGGTCCCCGGAGATCTGCGCCGGATACGCAAAGAACAGGAAGGCACGCCCCGCCAGCGCCGGGTTGAGGAAGTTACGCCCGGTGCCGCCGAAGATCTCTTTAGCAATCACCACGCCAAAGCTGATCCCCATCGCCGCCTGCCAGAGCGGCAGCGTCGGTGGGACAATCAGCGCAAACAGAATCGAGGTGACAAAAAAGCCTTCGTTGATCTCATGCTTGCGAATGATGGCGAACAGCACTTCCCAGAAGCCGCCCACGATAAAGACGGTGATGTAGATCGGCAGGAAGAAGACCGCACCCAGCGTCATCATGCTTATCCAGCCCGCATCGGCGCTAAAGCTTACGCCCAGGGACTGCGCCAGACGATAGTGCCAGTCAGACTGAATCACCTGCGCCAGCTGCTGCGCATCGTACATATGGTGCAGCGCCGGAATGGTCTGCAGGCCGACGTTGTACATGCCCCAGAACATGGCCGGGAAGACCGCAAACCAGACCAGAATCATCATTCGCTTCAGGTCGATGGCGTCGCGAACGTGTGCCGCCCCTTTCGTCACCAGCCCCGGCGTGTAGAAGATCGTCGTTGTCGCTTCATAGAGCGGGTAATACTTCTTCAGTTTGCCTTCGGTAAAGTGCGGCTCAATTTTTTCAAAGAGGTGTTTTAAGCCCATCGGTTATCCTTCCTGCTCAATGCGGGTTAACACCTCGCGCAATACCGGTCCGTATTCGTATTTCCCCGGACAGACATAGGTACAGAGCGCCAGATCTTCTTCGTCCAGCTCAAGGCAGCCCAGCGCCTGCGCGCCGTCGGTATCTCCTGCCAGCAGATCGCGCAGCAGGACGGTCGGCAGAATATCCAGCGGCATCACGCGCTCGTAGTTGCCAATGGGAACCATGGCGCGCTCGCCGCCGTGCGTGCTGGTGGAAAAGTTAAAGAGCTTATGGCGCAGGAAGTGCCCAAGCGTGGTGCGGGTCACGGAGTATTTTTCAGCACCCGGCAAAACCCAGCCGAAGAGCTCTTTCTCGCGTCCTTCCTGAACGACGCTGACCTGAAGATGGAAGCGCCCCAGGTAAGCCTGCGGGCCAACAGCCTGGCGTCCACCGAGTACCGAGCCGGAAATCAGGCGGTTTTCACCTTCTTTTGTTTCACCGACCAGGAGTTCATTGATGTCTGCCCCCAGCAGCGTACGCACCAGACGCGGGTTTGCAGCCTGCGGTCCGCCAATGGCAACGACGCGCTCGGTGCACAATTCGCCGGTCGTAAAAAGCTTTCCGATGGCAATCACGTCCTGGTAATTAAGATGCCAGACCTGTTTCGTCAGGCTCACCGGTTCAAGGAAGTGAATGTGGGTGCCAGCCAGCCCCGCCGGATGCGGGCCGGCGAAGGCGTTAAAGGTAACTTGCCCCTGAGGATGGCCGCCGAGCTTGCCGCCGCTCGCCTGACAGACGTGTATTTTCCCTGCCGTCAGGCGCGTTAGCACCGTTAGCCCGGCATCAAAAGCCGCGCGCTGCGCCAGAATGACAGGCTCAGGATCGACACAGAGCGGATTCGTGTCGATAGCCGTAACGAAGATGGCGGCAGGTAACTCGCCGGGAACGGGTGTCTTGCTAAAGGGGCGCGTGCGAAATGCCGTCCACAAGCCGGAGTCCAGCAACTGCGCCTGCACGGTATCCCGGCTGAGCGTCGCGATGTCCGCCACATCGAAACGGGCAAACTCGCGCTGCTCATCGCCTTCAATGCGGATAACAACCGATTGAAGAACGCGGCGTTCACCACGGTTGATTGCCGCTACGGTGCCGCAGGCAGGTGCGGTAAACATGACGCCGGGATTTTTTTTATCCTCGAAGAGCGCCTGTCCTTTAACGACGCGATCGCCCTCCTGTACCAGCATTGAAGGGCGCATTCCCATGTAATCGTTACCTAAAAGAGCAACATGGCAAATGCTTGCGCCCGTCGAAACGTGCTGTTCAGGCACGCCGGCGATCGGCAGGTCTAGTCCTTTTCTGATTTTAAACATGTGGTTAGCAAGTTTCCATGAACAACAATCCAGAGGAGGTGAAGTTTACCATTTCACTCTCTTTCCGGGCAGGGAAACCGCCGTTGCAGACACCGAAATGCGAGCCATTACGCAAAGTTCCTGGAGTCAAGGCAATTTGGATCGGTTATAAAGTAAAACTAATGTGTAAACCCAAAGGTTGGCTCTTGCGAAAATCTTTATCGGTGCTAATGTGAGCGCTCCTGTCCAGATTTATCTGATTTCGGGTCTCTTTTGCCGTCCTGGCAAGTTGGTCATAGTTTTATCAAGGAACTCGTAGTATGCGTAAAATCGCATTGTTCATTGCGATGCTTCTGATTCCGTGTGTGTCGTTTGCCGGGCTGCTCAGCAGCAGCAGCTCCACCACGCCGATCAGCAAAGAATATAAGCAACAGTTAATGGGATCGCCGGTTTATATTCAAATCTTCAAGGAAGAGCGCACACTCGACCTGTTTGTGAAAATGGGTGAGACATATCAGCTGCTCGACAGCTATAAAATATGTAACTACTCCGGCGGGCTGGGGCCAAAACAGCGCCAGGGCGACTTCAAAAGCCCGGAAGGGTTTTACAACGTTCAGCGTAGCCAGTTAAAACCTGACAGCCGCTTCTATAAAGCGATTAACATCGGCTTTCCGAATGCCTTTGACCGCGCCCATGGCTATGAAGGTAAATACCTGATGATCCACGGTGCCTGCGTGTCTGTCGGCTGTTACGCGATGACGGACTCGGGTATTGATGAGATCTTCCAGTTTGTGACCGGCGCGCTGGTATTCGGCCAGCCTAACGTACAGGTCAGCATCTATCCGTTCCGCATGACCGATGCCAACATGGCGCGTCACAAGTACTCGTACTACGCGGATTTCTGGAAACAGCTGAAGCCGGGCTATGACTACTTTGAGCAGACCCACAAGCCGCCAGTCGTCTCTATCGTCGATGGTCGTTACGTGGTCAGCAAGCCGCTGAGCCACGAAGTCGTCCACCCGCAGCTGGCGTCAAATTACACGGTCCCCGAGACAAAATAACACCCACTCGCCTGGCATAATCTTTTGCCAGGTTTCGTTGCCCGTCAGCGGCTGCGTTGCAATGACTGTGACCACATCGTTCGGTGTGGTCTCTTTCTGAAAGTCTATTTCCACATCCTGATCCAGCAGCGTCGCAACGCCAAACGGCGCACGACGCGTGATCCAGAACAGATTCGTCGAACAGAACGCCATCACATAGCGCCCGTCAGAGAGCAGCATGTTGAACACGCCTTTTTCACGCAGTTCAGACGCCAGCGTCGCGATGTATTTGAATACGGCGGCCATGTTGCCCGGCGTGCGGGGATAGCGCTCCGTCAGCTTGTGCAGCAGCCAGCAGAAGGCTTTTTCGCTGTCCGTTTCGCCTACCGGGCGGAAATTGCCCGTCTCCAGTGATTTATAGCCCGTAAGCTGCCCGTTGTGCGCATAGGTCCAGTTACGGCCCCATAGTTCACGGGTAAACGGATGGGTATTCTCCAGCGCCACTTCGCCACGGTTTGCCTGACGAATGTGGGCGATCACCGAGCGGGACTTGATGGGGTAGTCCTGCACCAGTTTGGCAATCGGTGAATTAAAGCTGGGCTGCGGATCTTTGAACGTGCGACACCCTTTGCCTTCGTAGAAGGTGATCCCCCAGCCGTCTTTATGCGGCCCGGTTCCCCCGCCGCGCTGAACCAGCCCGGTGAAGCTAAAGCAGATATCGGTTGGCACATTGGCGCTCATCCCGAGCAGTTCGCACATAAAACACCTCCACAACAGCGGGGGGCACCGGTGCCCCCCAGCGAAGTCTTACTTAACCATCTCTTTTTCGATCAGTTGAATCAGGATGTGGATCACTTTGATGTGAATTTCCTGAATGCGGTCAGCGTAACCGAAGTGGGGAACGCGAATTTCAACGTCCGCCGTACCGTCCATCTTACCGCCATCTTTACCGGTCAGGGTGATGACTTTCATCCCTTTTTCACGCGCGGCGGCGATCGCTTTGATCACGTTGCCGGAGTTGCCGGAGGTAGAAATCCCCAGCAGCACGTCGCCTTCGCGGCCTACCGCCTCAACGTAGCGGGAGAAGATGTGGTCGTAACCGAAGTCGTTGCCTACGCAGGAGATGTGGCTCACGTCGGAAATCGCAATCGCCGGGTAGCCCGGGCGGTTTTCGCGATAGCGTCCGGTCAGTTCTTCTGCGAAGTGCATCGCGTCACAGTGGGAACCGCCGTTACCGCAGGAGAGCACTTTGCCACCGGCTTTAAAGCTGTCGGCCAGCAGGACCGCTGCGCGCTGAATAGCGTGAATATTGGCATCATCTTTCAGAAAGTTCGCCAGCGTTTCCGCCGCTTCGTTCAGTTCGTTACGAATAAGATCCTGGTACATGAGGATAATCCTTCAGTATTGATGAAATAACTCAGTGGAGTGTACCGGATAGCGGGAAAAGCGAGAAGCTAAAGCCATGCGAATCGTCCGGCGTTTTGATTTTTCGTGCCGACTAAAACGCGAACAATGTGAACCAGGTTGTAATTATTTTGTAAACACATTGCTAAAGGAATTCACATCAACTACAACCATATCATCACAAGTGGTCAGACCTCCTACAAGCAAGGGAGCTTTTCTTTATGATGATTTTGAGCATTCTCGCAACCGTTATTCTGCTCGGTGTGCTGTTCTATCACCGCGTAAGTTTATTTCTGAGCAGCCTGATTCTTCTGGCATGGACGGCAGCGCTTGGCGTCGCAGGCCTTTGGAATATCTGGCTTTTAATCCCTCTTGCCATCATTCTTCTGCCGTTTAACCTGACCCCGATGCGCAAGGCAATGATTTCCGCGCCGGTGTTCAGAGGCTTCCGCAAGGTGATGCCGCCGATGTCGCGCACCGAGAAAGAAGCGATTGATGCAGGCACCACCTGGTGGGAAGGCGACCTGTTCCAGGGCAACCCGGACTGGAAAAAGCTGCACAACTATCCGCAGCCGCGTCTTACCGCTGAAGAACAGGCCTTCATTGACGGTCCGGTGGAAGAAGCGTGCCGCATGGCAAACGACTTTGCCATCACCCATGAAATGGCCGATCTGCCGCCAGAGCTGTGGGCTTACCTGAAAGAGCATCGCTTCTTCGCGATGATCATCAAGAAAGAGTACGGCGGCCTCGAATTCTCCGCTTACGCTCAGGCTCGCGTGCTGCAAAAGCTGGCGGGCGTCTCCGGGATCCTGGCGATTACCGTTGGCGTGCCTAACTCCTTAGGCCCGGGCGAACTGCTGCAGCACTACGGTACTGAAGAGCAGAAAGATCACTACCTGCCGCGTCTGGCACGCGGTCAGGAAATTCCTTGCTTCGCGCTGACCAGCCCGGAAGCAGGCTCCGATGCAGGCGCGATCCCGGATACCGGCGTGGTCTGCATGGGCGAATGGCAGGGCGAACAGGTGCTGGGCATGCGCCTGACCTGGAATAAGCGTTATATCACCCTGGCGCCTATCGCCACCGTGCTGGGTCTGGCCTTTAAGCTCTCTGACCCGGAAAAACTGCTGGGCGGTGAAGAAGATTTGGGCATTACCTGCGCGCTGATCCCAACCTCTACCCCAGGCGTTGAAATTGGTCGCCGTCACTTCCCGCTGAACGTGCCGTTCCAGAACGGTCCAACCCGCGGCCAGGATATCTTTGTGCCGATTGACTACATCATCGGCGGTCCGAAAATGGCCGGTCAGGGCTGGCGTATGCTGGTGGAATGTCTGTCGGTGGGCCGCGGCATTACCCTGCCGTCGAACTCAACCGGCGGTCTGAAGTCGGTCGCGATGGGGATTGGCGCGTACGCCCACATCCGCCGTCAGTTCAAAATCTCCATCGGCAAGATGGAAGGTATCGAAGAACCGCTGGCGCGTATCGCGGGCAATGCCTACGTGATGGACGCCGCTGCGTCGCTGATTACCTACGGCATCATGCTGGGCGAAAAACCGGCCGTGCTATCGGCGATTGTGAAGTACCACTGTACCCACCGCGCGCAGCAGTCGATCATTGACGCGATGGATATCGCAGGCGGCAAAGGCATTATGCTCGGCGAAGGCAACTTCCTGGCGCGCGGCTATCAGGGCGCACCGATTGCTATCACCGTGGAAGGGGCAAACATCCTGACCCGCAGCATGATGATCTTCGGTCAGGGCGCGATTCGCTGCCATCCGTACGTGCTGGAAGAGATGGCTGCCGCGCAGAACAACGACGTGGATGCCTTCGACAAGCTGCTGTTCAAACATATCGGTCACGTGGGCAGCAACAAGGTTCGCAGCTTCTGGCTGGGCCTGACGCGCGGTCTTACCAGCGCGACGCCGACCGGCGATGCGACCAAACGTTACTACCAGCATCTGAACCGACTGAGCGCCAACCTGGCCCTGCTGTCTGACGTTTCCATGGCGGTGCTGGGCGGCAGCCTGAAGCGTCGCGAGCGTATCTCTGCCCGCCTGGGCGACGTGCTGAGCCAGATCTTCCTGGCCTCGGCGGTCCTGAAGCGCTACGACGACGAAGGCCGTCAGGAAGCGGATCTGCCGCTGGTGCACTGGGGCGTTCAGGATGCGATGTATCAGGCGGAGCAGGCGATTGACGACCTGCTCGCGAACTTCCCGAACCGCTTCGTGGCGGGCGCTCTGCGCGCGGTGATCTTCCCGACCGGTCGTCACCATCTGGCGCCGTCTGACAAGCTGGATCATAAAGTGGCGAAGATCCTGCAGGTACCGAGCGCAACCCGCTCCCGTATCGGCCGCGGTCAGTATCTTGAGCCAACGCTACACAACCCGGTGGGCCTGCTGGAAGAGGCGCTGCTGGACGTGATGGCTGCCGATCCGATTCACCAGAAGATCTGTAAGCAGCTGGGTAAAAACCTGCCGTTTACCCGTCTGGACGAACTGGCAAAACAGGCGCTGGCCGGTGGTATTATCAATAAAGATGAAGCCGCTCTGCTGGTGAAAGCCGAAGAAAGTCGTCTGCGCAGCATTAACGTGGATGATTTCGAACCGGAAGAGCTGGCGACGCAGCCGGTAAAGCTGCCGGAGAAGCACCGCAAACCTGAAGCGGCGTAACGCGTTTCGCTTGTACAAACCCCGCCTCGCGCGCAATGCCGATCAGTTAAGGATCAGTTGACCGATCCTTAAACTACGGCACTATAACGGCTTCCACCACAGGGAGCCGTTTTCTTATGCCACATATCAACGATCTGCTCGATTTCAGTGACCACCCTCTTATGCCGCCGCCATCTGCCCAGATGTTTGTCGAACACCTTCCCGCAGAGTGGATACAACACTGTCTGACTTATCTGGGGTAACCAATGATCGGCACGCCAGCAGCTGCGTGGAGCCATTCTTGATGGGGTACACCTGGAAAACGGAGCCCAAAATTTCCGATCTCCAAACTGCCCCCGAATGGTTGATTAACAAGCAGAAAGAGCGGAGAATCCATACAGGACACATGGATGAAAAGGACGTCTGATGTTCAGATTGTACACGCTGTGGGAACTCGAACGGGAGCTCTCTCCCGAAGATTTCCAGCATATTCTGACACCGGAAGCGGCACTGGAAAAAGCGACTGTAAGCTATGACTTGGACTACCGAAACTACACGTCACCACCAGTAAATGAGGTTCCCAGACAGAGGGACGGTTTTAACAACAAACCCTATCAGCGAACGGGTTACGACCCGGTTTATGATGATCTGGAAATAAACCTGATGGAGGGCTGGGTTATCGGTCTGGATACAGACGAAGACTGGGACGAAACGGTAAACCCTTTCCACATCGAAACCGGTGGTGAGCTGATTTTTAATAATGCAGATCCGTTCTGCTGGATTGTCAGTGATTTTCAGCGCGCTTTTCGACATGCCATCAATAACCAGAACGGTAGAAAACCCGCACCAACCGTGAAGTTCCGCACTTCCGGAGAACCCGTGCAGCACGCTCAGGCGGGCAAAGTAATCAACAGCAAAATAGCTGGAGGATTGATGGCCGGCGGAGGTGTGTACAACGGCAACATAGAGGGATTCCATCAGGCCGCACAGCAGCTAGGCGGCGACACGTTAGCTGGTTACGATCAAGTCATGGATAACAAAGGACTGATCATTGCTGGCGTATCTGTCGTGGCAGGGCTGACGATGGGCAGGATGCGGTTCCCAGAACTGGAAGAGCTTGAGCATTTCGGGGCGAGAGGGGCTGCATCGGGAAGAACGTTTGATCCCGAACTGGCAGGTGGACCGATCGAAAATCTGACGACGGATGGGGTGAATGTCACTCATGAAGGGATCGCAACCGTAGAAAAACATATATCACGATTCGACCACGACCCTGCTAACGATGTGATGATTGGTAGGCTAAAAAACATTGCAAAAGGTGATCTTCCCCCCGAACAAGTAGATCTAAATTACTACACACACGAATGCAGAGAATTCCAACGTTATTGCAATTTAGGTTGGGAATCAGGTGAACCTGAAGGGCCTGCTAGCTATGATCTATGGAACAATGCACACACAGCAACGTTAGAAGATTTTAAACTTAAAGACGGTGACCTATTCCACCCGGACGCACTGAAATGACGATCACGAAGACAGAAATTAACGTACTAAAAGTCATGTCTGAAAAAGACATGGATTGGAGCTGGATAATTCTAGACCGCGCACTTTCTATGAAAGGAATCCCCGGATTTGGCAACGTAGCGAGAATTGTCACTAATTTAGTCGAACATGGTTTAGTCGATGTAATTTACAACGAAGAAACAAAGCACTCTCGTTATAGAGTGTCAGAAAATGGGTTTAAAACACTCAAAGAACTGGACCTGACAGAACACGATTAAACATAACATCTGTTATCAGCACCGCCAGATCACCACTGGCGGCGTTTCCGGGGTCTGACGTGCTACAGTCGTGGCTGGTAAACCGCAAAACCACTGGCAACGCACCTGATAAATTTTAACCCTCTGCATATCTATGCAGCTAGGTGAATCACCGCCAGTTTCGTCGAAAAATGGCACTGAAAGTGCCGTTTCCGGCAAGTTACCGCGTTATTGATGACCCTGAGCGCTGCTTCTGTTTTTGCTCCATCTCCAGCGTTTTCTGATGTCGAACAGTCCATTCATGTTGGGGTCCGCCTGGAATCCGGAAATTATCCTACGTTAAGCCTGTTTTTTGTACAGACTACTATCCACTGATAGTAACGTACGGTACTTACCCTGTCCCAGCTTGAGGTTTGTTCGCCAGACGTGATCCCCGCTGAGATTTATGTGCTCCCATCCTGGCAGGGACAGATGCGCAATAAGCTGTTCATTTAGCGGGAGTCCTTTTCGCCTCAGAGAATCTATGGCTCTTTCTATATATATAGTATTCCATAGTGAGATCGTCGCAGTCAGCAATGTCAGACCACTCACCGGGGACAATCCCGCAACGACCGGAGCATCTGCGGGGAAATCTGGAAGCGTTGTTCATCACAAAACGCCCCCGACCATCAAGGCCGATGGCGGTTAAGATGTCAAAAACCCTCTTTCCGGTGGACACCCATGCCGCTCCGCTTAAGTGAACGGCATTGCGCCTCGCGCGGGGTTTTTTATTGCCACATTTTCCCGTAATGACGTGCTACAGTGTCAAAAAGCGGTCGTTTGAGGAGCCTGTATCGTGCCTGGTTTGAAGATTTCGATTTTGCAGCAACCTTTAGTGTGGATGGATGGCCCTGCCAACCTGCGCCACTTCGATCGTCAACTGGAAGAGATTACCGGGCGCGACGTGATTGTCCTGCCGGAGATGTTCACGACCGGCTTCGCCATGGAAGCGGCTAAACAGTCGATGCCGCAGGAGGAAGTGGTGGCGTGGATGCATGCCAAAGCGCAGCAGACCAACGCGCTGATTGCCGGTAGTGCGGCGCTGCAAACCGAGCGCGGGCCCGTGAACCGATTCCTGCTGGTGGAGCCGGAAGGGAAAGTGCATTTTTACGATAAACGCCACCTGTTCCGCATGGCGGATGAGCATCATCACTATGAGGCGGGTCACGAGCGCGTGGTGTTTGAGTGGCGCGGCTGGCGCATTTTGCCGCTGGTCTGCTACGACCTGCGCTTCCCGGTGTGGTCGCGCAACCGCAACGATTACGACCTGGCGCTGTACGTGGCCAACTGGCCTGCGCCGCGCTCCCTGCACTGGCAGGCGCTGCTGGCGGCGCGCGCGATTGAGAACCAGGCGTATGTGGTGGGCTGTAACCGCGTGGGAACCGACGGCAACGGGCATCACTACCGCGGCGACAGCCGGGTGGTGAACCCGCAGGGCGAGATTATCGCCACCGCCGAGCCGCACCAGGCGAAACGCATTGATGCCGAGCTGTCGTTGACGGCGCTGAAGGAGTACCGGGAGAAGTTTCCGGCGTGGCAGGATGCGGATCCGTTTAGCATTGGGTGAAATTATCCCCTCACCCCGCCCCTCTCCCAAAGGGAGAGGGAGGTTAAAACATTAACTCACCAACGCCTGCCCGTCTTTGCGGCTTTCCGTCGCGGCAACGTAGTGCCCTTCCGGCATACGGTAAATCACCTGCGCCCCGCCGAAGTTGTAATCCTGCAGCGGGTCTTCCACCACGATCTGATGCCCGCGCTCGCGCAGTGCGGCGATCGTATTGCGATCGAACGTCGATTCGACGATCACCTCCCTGCCCTGCACCACGCGCCAGCGCGGGGCGTCAATCGCCGCCTGCGGGTTTTGCCCGTGCAGCATAATGCGCAGCGCCATCTGCATGTGCCCCTGCGCCTGCATCGGGCCGCCCATCACGCCAAAGGACATCAGCGGCTGCCCGTTGCCGTCCATCGCAAAGCCCGGAATGATGGTGTGGAACGGGCGCTTGCTGCCCGCCAGCGCGTTCGGGTGATTGGGATCCAGCACAAACCCGCAGCCCCGGTTTTGCAGGCTGATCCCCGTATCCGGCACCACGATGCCTGAACCGAAACCCATAAAGTTGGACTGAATAAAGGAGATCATCATTCCGCTGGAATCTGCGGCGCTGAGGTAAACCGTGCCGCTCTGCGTCGGTGAACCGTAGACAAAATCGGAAGCCTTATCGCGATCGATAAGCGCGGCGCGCGACTTGAGGTAATGGTCGCTCAGCAGCTCTTTCGCCGCGAACTCCATGTGTTCTTCATCCGCCACGTAGCGGTCGAGATCCGCCAGCGCCAGCTTCATCGCCTCGATGGAGAGATGCAGCCCCTGCACGGAATCCGGGTGATGCTGCTCAATGCCGCACTGCTCTAGAATGCCGAGCGCAATCAGCGTGGCGATCCCCTGGCCGTTCGGCGGCAGCTCCTGCACCGACCCGCCCGCGAAGTCGCGCGACAGCAGCTCCACCCAGTCAACGCGGTGGTTTGCCAGGTCCTCTTCGGTCAGGTGCGCGCCGTGTTCTTTAGCGAAGGCGGCAATTTTCTGCGCCAGCTCGCCGCGGTAAAACGCGTCGCCGTTGGTTTTGGCAATCAGCTCCAGCGAGTTCGCCTGCGCCGGGTTACGGAAGATCTCCCCAACGCGCGGGGCGCGGCCTTCCGGCGCAAAGCAGGCGCTAAAGCCAGGCTGATCTTTCAGCTTGTTATAGCCGCGCTGCCAGAGATGGCCGATCAGCGGGGAGACCGGGAAACCGTTGCGCGCATAGTCAATGGCAGGCTGCGCCAGCGTGGTCAGCGGCAGCGTGCCGAAGCGTTCCGCCAGCGCCACCCAGCCGGATACCGCACCCGGTACGGTCACCGCGTCCCAGCCGATTTCCGGCACCGCGGTTTTACCGGCAAAGAGATCTGCATGCCAGCTGGCCGGCGAGCGGCCGGACGCGTTCAGACCGTGAAGCTTTTCACCGTCCCAGACGATGGCAAAGGCGTCGCTGCCGATCCCGTTGCCGGTCGGCTCAACCACCGTCAGCGCCATCGCAGTGGCAATGGCCGCATCAACGGCGTTACCGCCCAGCTGCAGCATTTTCATGCCCGCCTGCGCCGCCAGCGGCTGCGACGTCGCAACGGCGTTATGGCCCAGCATCGGCGGGCGTCGTGAATCGTAACCGGACGTAAAATCAAGCGCTTTGGTCATCATGACTCCTTAGTCGTGGCGCGGATCGAGCGCATCGCGCAGCCCGTCGCCAAGTAAATTAAAGCCCTGCACGGCAAGGAAAATCGCCACGCCGGGGAACACGGACATCCACGGCGCCTGCTCAAGAAACCCTTTCGCGGTGTTGAGCATGGAGCCCCAGGAGGGGTTGGGCGGCTGCTGTCCCAGCCCTAAAAACGACAGGCTGGCTTCGGCGATAATCGCCGAGGCAATGGCCAGCGTGGCCTGCACGAGGATCGGCGACATGACGTTAGGCAGGACGTATTTAATGATGATCCAGCGATCCGGCAGGCCAATCGCCCGCGCGCCGTCGATGTACTCTTCGTTGCGAATGGCGATCACCTGCCCGCGCGTCAGGCGGGCGAAGATCGGCATCGCCGAAAGACCGATGGCGATCATCGCGTTGGTCAGGCTCGGGCCTAAAAATGCCCCCAGCGCGATCGCCATGATCAGGAACGGACAGGCCAGCAGCGCCTCGATAAACCGCGAGATAACCCCGTCCCACATCTTCTGGAAGTAGCCCGCCACCAGCCCCAGCGGCACGCCGATGACCACCGCGATAACGACCGACATACAGCCCGCCATCAGCGAGGTGCGCGCCCCCCAGATAATGCGGGATAAAATGTCGCGCCCCAGCTCGTCGGTGCCGAACCAGTACATCGCCGACGGCGCTTTGCGCACCGCCAGGAAGTTGGCCTTAACCGGGTCGAACGGGGCAATCCACGGCGCGAGAAGCGCCACCAGCACAAAGAAGCCCACCACCACCGCGCCAATCACCGCGCTTTTGTTGGCGAGGAATTTCTTCAGCACCCGGTTCTGCGCGCGCGGCAGCGCGGGGGCAACGGTTTGCGTTGTCAGTTCCGCCATGGTTAACCTCGCATTTTCGGGTTGATAAGGACGTAGAGCACGTCGGCCAGCAGGTTGAGCATCAGAAAGCCAATCGCCACGATCAGCACCACGCCCTGCACCACCGCGTAGTCACGGTTGAATACCGAGTCGACGATCATCTTGCCGAAGCCCGGAATGGTGAAGACCTGCTCTGTCAGCACCGCGCCGCCCAGCAGCTCGCCGAACAGCAGCGTGGTGAGGGTGATGACCGGCACCAGCGCGTTGCGAAACGCGTGCTTCAGGATCACCGCCTTCGGCAGCAGCCCTTTCGCCCGCGCGGTGCGGATGTAATCCGCCTTTAGCACCGCAATCATCGAGGCGCGGGTGTGGCGCATCAGCGTTGCCGCGAGGCCGGTTCCGAGCACGGACGCGGGCAGCAGCAGCGTGCGCAGGTTCTGGATTGGATCTTCACTGAACGGCACGTAGCCGGACGCGGGTAGCCACTGCAGATTCACCGAGAAGACCAGAATCAGCAGAATCCCCAGCCAGAAGTGCGGGATCGAGATCCCCGAGATCGCCACGAAGTTCGCCCCGTGATCGACCCAGCTGTTTTTGTTCACCGCCGCGAGGATCCCCATGCTGATGCCAAAAGCCAGCGCGATAATCATCGCCAGCAGCGACAGCTCCAGCGTGACCGGCAGCTTGCTGGCGATCAGCTGCGTCACCGGCTCGTGGGTGCGTAAGGAGACGCCCAGATCGCCCTGCAGCGCCCGCGTCAGCCAGTTGAAGTACTGCACCGGGATGGGCGCGTCGAGGTTCAGCTCCGCGCGCAGCTGGGCAATGACCGCCGGGTCGCGCTCCTCCCCGGCCATGGCGATCAGCGGATCGCCGGGCAGCAGCTTTTGCAGCCCGAACACCATCATGCTCACCAGCAATAGCGTCGGGACGGCCAGCAGCAGACGTTTGCAAATCAGTTCCAGCATGGGTTCTCCTTAGGACGTTTATTTCGCCAGCGATAGGCCAGCCAGACGCACGATGCCGTCCGGATACGGCTTAAAGCCCTGCACGCTTTTGTTCAGGCCAAAAATGCGCGGCTCAAAGTAGAGGTAGGCAATCGGCATGTCGGTCTGCAGCTGTTTCACCACCTTGTCGTACAGCGGCTGGCGTGCGGCCTGATCTGTGCTCTGGCGCGCCTGGGTCAGCCATTCATCAACCTGCGCGTTGCTGTAGCGGCCGTCGTTCAGGGTGCCTTTGCTGTTGATAAAGCCGTAGATGCTGCCGTCCGGGTCCGGGCGGCCCGACCAGCCGGAGAAGCTCAGCTGGTAGTCACCGCTCTGCTGGCGATCCAGCAGCGTGGCGAATTCGGTCATCTGCAGGTTCAGGTTAAATCCGGCCTCAGCGACCATCGCCTGCAATACCTGACCCACCTGCTGCGAGGTTGGGTTGTTCGGCACCAGCAGGTTGACGGTCAGCGGCGCGGTGATACCGGCGGCTTTCAGCAGCGCTTTTGCCTTGTCAACGTCACGCGGCGGCACCGGCAGGTTGACGTGATACGGGCTGACCGGTGAAAACGCCTGGTTGGCCGGGGTGTAGAGCCCCTCAAAGACCACCTGGTTTAACGCATCGCGGTCGATGGCCTGTGAAAACGCCTCGCGCACGCGGGCGTCCTTGAACGGATCGTTCGCCGGCACCTTGCCGTTGTTGATGTTGAAGGTGATGCCCTGATAGCCCAGGCCGGTTACCTTCGCCAGCGCCAGCTTGCTGTCGGCTTCCACGGTTTTAACGTCGCTGGCGGCGATGCCTTCGGTCAGATCGAGATCGCCCGCGCGCAGGTTCGCGAGGCGCACGGAGGCATCCGGGATCGGCAGATAGATAATCTTGTCAAAGTGGTAGGCGTCTTTGTTCCAGTAGTTGTCAAAGCGCGTCAGAACGATACGGTCCTGCGACACGCGGCTGTCGAACTTGTATGGGCCGGAACAGATCGGGTGAGCGGCAAAGTCAGGCTTTTTCGCCGCCTCCGGGGCCATCATCGCGCCCGCGCGGTCAGTGAGCTGCATCAGCAGCGCGGCATCGGGCGTTTTCAGGCGCAGCGCAATCTGCATCGGGCCGGTGACCTCGACCGATTCAACGGAGGAGATCTCGCTTTTACGCAGGGAGCCTTTGAGGGTCAGAGCGCGGTCGAGGTTGTATTTTGCGGCGGCGGCATCGAATTTCTCGCCGTCGTGGAAGGTGACGCCGTCGCGCAGATCCATTGTCAGCGTTTTGCCGTCATCGCTCCAGGCCCAGGATTTAGCCAGACCCGGTACGACCTTCAGGTGCTCGTCGACGTCCACCAGCCTGTCGCACAGGGAGGCAAAGACGAAGCGGCCATAGTAGGTGCGCGCCAGATGCGGGTCGAGCATGTCCGGGTCTGCGCCCAGACCGATTCGCAGCACGCTTTCAGAATGGGCGGGCAGCGCCGCGCCAAGCAACATAACACTTCCCAGTACGGTCAAAAGAGAATTACGCATTGTCATTATCATGAGTTCCTTGAAGGAAGGGACGAGTGAGTGGCCGCGTGTTCAAACAGCGCGCGGCGGCGCAGAAAAGCGGCGGATGGCGGTGCGATCTGGATAACGCTGCGATCGCGGTTGATCTCCTGCCAGCGGTGGCAGGCAACCTGACGTCCGCCGTCGAGGACCTGATTAATCGGCTCAACCTGGCGGCATTCATCGGTAACGTACGGACAGCGGGTATGGAAACGGCAGCCGGACGGCGGGCTGGCCGGGTTGGGCAGATCCCCCTGCAGCAGCGGCGCGTCGCGCTCAACCCCCGGCTGCATCTGCGGTGCAGACGCGATCAATGCCTGGGTGTAGGGGTGCAGCGGCGCGTCAAAAATCTCATCCACGGTGGCAAGCTCGACGATTTGCCCAAGGTACATGACCGCCACGCGGTCGCTCATGTGGCGGATCACCGCCAGGCCGTGGGCGACAATCACCATCGTTAGCCCAAGCTGGTGCTTCAGGCTTTCCAGCAGGTTGACCACCTGCGCCTGAACGGAGACATCCAGCGCGGATACCGGCTCGTCGCCCAGCAGCAGCTTCGGCCCGGAAGCCAGCGCGCGCGCGATGCCGATACGCTGGCGCTGCCCGCCGGAAAACTCGTGCGGATAGCGCCCGGCCCAGGCGGCAGGCAGGCCAACGGTTTTGAGCAGCTCGGCGACGCGGTACTGGCGGTCCGCTTTTTTCATGTTCTGATGCAGCCACAGCGGCTCACCGACGATCTGCTCCACCGTCATGCGCGGGTTCAGCGAGGCAAAGGGGTCCTGAAAGATGATCTGCAGCTCGCGGCGGAGCTGGTTCAGGCGAGCGCCCGAGGCGTCGGTGATCTCCTCCCCCTGATAAAACACGCGCCCTTCGCTGGCGGCCAGCAGGCGCAGCAGCAGGCGGCCGAGGGTGGATTTCCCGGAGCCGGACTCGCCGACAATCGCCAGCGTTTCGCCCGGCATGACGGCAAGCGAAACGCGGTCGACCGCCGTGACAAAACGGGCCGGGGAAAAGAGTTTTTTCGGGCCGGGGAAGCGCTTGCTCAGGTCGCGGGCTTCAAGAATGGGCGTGGTCATGCGGTCTCTCCCAGGGCAATGTGGTGTTCGAGCGGCACGCGGAAGCAGGCGACCTGATGGCCGGTGCCGAGGGTGTTGAGCTGTGGTTTTTCAGCGTGACAGCGCGTCTGCGCAAACGGACAGCGGGTGGCAAAGCGGCAGCCTTCAGGCATGGATTCCGGCAGCGGTACCGCGCCGGGAATGGTTGAAAGTTGGCCTTTGCGTGCGCCAAGGGACGGGATCGAGCCCATCAGGCCGATGGTGTACGGGTGCTGCGGATCGGCAAAAATTGCCTCTACGCTTCCCTGCTCAACCACCTGTCCGGCATACATCACCGCTACCTGCTGCGCCACTTCGGCCACCACGCCTAAATCGTGGGTGATCATCAGCACCGCCGTTCCGGTTTCCTCTTTTAAGGTATTCAGCAGGGAGAGGATTTGCGCCTGAATAGTGACGTCGAGCGCTGTAGTCGGCTCATCGGCAATCAGCAGTTTGGGATGGTTAATCAGCGCCATGGCAATCATCACGCGCTGGCGCATACCGCCGGAAAGCTGATGCGGGTAAGCCTTAAGGCGCATCTCTGCCGCCGGGATTTGCACCTTTTCCAGGATTTGCAGCGCGACGCTCATCGCCTCTGCACGCGAGACGTTCTGATGGCGTATGACCGCTTCGCCAAGCTGATCGCCCAGCGTAAACGCCGGATTGAGCGAGGTCATGGGCTCCTGGAATATCATCGCCAGCTCGCTGCCGCGCAGGTCAGCGTATTCCCGCGGCGAGAGCTTGCGCAGGTCATGGCGGCGAAACTGCATCTCACCGCTGACAATCTGCGCGCTGGCAGGCAGTAAGCCCATCAGCGCTAACGAGGTGATACTTTTTCCACAGCCGGATTCGCCCACCAGCGCCAGCGTTTCGCCCGCTTTAACCGTCAGCGAAATACCGTCCAGCACGCTGACCGGGGAGCCCGCGAATTTAACGTTGAGGTTTTGCAGCCGCAGTACGGGCGTAGCGTCCTTAAAGGGTATCGTCGTCATAGCGTGGAGTCGTCCTCAAGGTGAATAGCCTGAATCAGGGCGGTTTGCAGCGTGAGCAGGTGTTCCCGCATCGCGGCGGCGGCTTCATTGGGCTGGCGATGAATAATCGCGGACATGATTTTGTGGTGGTGGTCGTTATAGCTGTCGACACGTTCAGGGGTTCGTGCAAGCTCGCGCAAATGCTGCCAGCTCGGCTCGCGCCGTACGGCGTCAATGGCATCAAACAGCCCGAGCATCAGGCGGTTGCCTGCGGCCTCGGCAATGGCACGGTGAAAAGCGCTATCCCATAATTCATTAAGGTCGCGGTCGTCCGGGCTGACCTTGTCAATGCGTTCCAGCATGCGCTGCATAAGCGCGAGGTTTTCCCTGGTGGCACGCAGTGCCGCAAGCCGGGCCAGGCCGGGTTCGAGCTGTAAACGAGCTTCCATCACTTCCAGAAGGTTGGTTTGCTGAACCAATCCCTGAAGGGCCAGCGGTTCAACGGGAGCTGCCGGGCCAATAAAGGTCCCTTTGCCCTGCTTACGCCAGATTCGCCCTTCTTCTTCCAGCACGTCCAGCGCACGACGGACTTCACGCCGCCCTACGCCGAGAGTGTCCGACAGCTCACGTTCAGTGGGCAGCGGAATGCCTGGTGTTGACTCGTGCTGATTGATTAGCCCGCGCAGCTGCTCAAGCGCGGTGCTGGAATTTGCCAGAAACCGTGACGGTTTTTCCATATTGGTTCGCTCGCTATCATCATTACTTTATTTTTATTAACGATAAGTTATTGATATGACGTGCAACTTATCGTGCTAATGATTAAGCAATAAACGAACCAATAGCGCATTGGTTCAGGAGCTTTTTGGAAAATGGCCGGTAACTGGATGATTTTCTATGAATTATTTTTACATAATTATTACAAATCGAGGTCGTGCCGGGAGGGAGATGTGGACGTAATGCACAAAATGAGTGCAAATAACGCACTAAAAACGTGCATTTGTTAATTAAATGCACTGTGTTTATTAACTTTTTGTTAACCAATGAAAGTGCTGAGGCGGGTAATCTTTTTCAGCGATAAAACGACGAAGGCCTGAATCATTTCTGATTCAGGCCTTCTGAATAGTGGCGGAACGGACGGGACTCGAACCCGCGACCCCCTGCGTGACAGGCAGGTATTCTAACCGACTGAACTACCGCTCCACTGTTCCCGTTTGGGGAACGAGGCGAATATTACGGTCTGCCTCTGAACTCGTCAACGCTTTTTCTTAGCTTTTGAATCGTTTGCTGCAAAAATCACCCAAGCGGTGAATTTACAGGCATTCTCACGCTATTTAAGCGCGCCACATGCAGCTGCCACCTTTCTTCTGAACCAAATCGAGACGCGATTCATGATTCAGAAGTTCTTCATCGCTGGCTAAAATAACCCGCAGGCGGCTAGCCTGACGCACAACGCGCTGAATGCCCGCTTCTCCCTGCGTCTGCTGCGATTCATTCTCCGTACTGAACTTCATCGACGTCTGCCCCCCAGTCATGGTCAGGTAGACATCGGCCAGGATCTGGGCATCGAGCAGTGCGCCGTGCAGCGTTCGCTTGGTGTTGTCTATTTCATAGCGTGAACAAAGAGCATCGAGGCTGTTACGCTTGCCGGGAAACATTTTCCTTGCCAGCGCCAGGCTGTCTGTCACCTTGCAGAAGGTATTCGTCTTCGGGATATCACGATTGAGCTTGCTGAATTCATAATCCATAAAGCCGATATCGAACGAGGCGTTATGGATGACGAGCTCGGCGCCCTTAATATATTCCAGGAACTCGTCCGCCACGTCTGCAAAAGTCGGCTTATCCAGCAAGAACTCATCGGCAATACCGTGAACGCCGAACGCTTCCGGATCCACCAGCCGATCGGGCTTGAGGTAAACGTGGAAGTTGTTCCCTGTCAGACGACGGTTCACGACTTCAACGGCACCGATCTCGATGATCTTGTGCCCTTCGTAGTGCGCGCCAATTTGGTTCATACCGGTGGTTTCGGTATCAAGAACAATCTGGCGAGTAATTGCAGTGCTCATAGCGGTCATTTATGTCAGACTTATCGTTTAACTGAACGTTCAAATTACAGGAAGTCTACCAGAGATGCGTAAACAGGTAGAAATTTTCACCGATGGATCTTGTCTTGGCAACCCGGGACCTGGCGGCTATGGCGCCATTATGCGTTACCGCGAGCACGAAAAAACCTTTAGCGAAGGCTATTTCCTGACCACCAACAACCGCATGGAACTGATGGCCGCCATCGTGGCGCTGGAAGCCTTAAAAGAACACTGTGACGTGGTGCTGAGCACTGACAGCCAGTACGTGCGCCAGGGCATTACCCAGTGGATTCACAACTGGAAAAAACGCGGCTGGAAGACGGCTGAAAAGAAGCCGGTCAAGAACGTCGACCTCTGGAAACGCCTTGATGCGGCGCTGGGCCAGCACGAAATAAAATGGGAATGGGTGAAAGGCCATGCTGGTCACCCCGAAAACGAACGCTGTGACGAACTTGCGCGCGCGGCTGCGTCAAATCCCGCTCATGAAGATACTGGGTATCAACCAGAATCCTGATCAGGGTTTTCGATACTGACGCGTTGCGCCAACGGTCTGGCGGATCTGCGATTTAGATTTGCTCTGCTTCATCGGGTTGAGCGTAAGAGGGATTGTCCGCTTACGCGCGACGATAAACTGCATGCAGCCTAACGCTGGGAGATGGGTGCTAAGCACAACGCCGCCCTTTCTTGCCCAGGGCAATACCTGAAAACCGCCGTAGCCGAGCACTTCAAAGTTCAGCAGTGAAAGCCAGTCGAGCTGGCGCATCATCGTAAACATCCGGCTGTCATAGGGTGGCGTGTGGCGTAACACGGGGACGAGCTTTCGTAATCCCATCAGACTTAACGGATTGAACCCACTAATCACCAGCCAGCCATCATCAATCAGCACGCGATCGGCTTCGCGTAACAAACGATGCGGATCGCTACACCAGGGTAAGGTGTGTGCGAGCAGGCAGGCATCAATCGATTTTTCAGCAAAGGGGAGATGCAGGGGATCGGCTTTCACCTGAACCGGTGCACCATCGAGAGAGACATTAACCTGATGTGAGATAGCGCAGCTTTCGGTATTGATTTCCGCACTGAGATTGCCAATCTTAAGCAGGTGAAAGCCATACATTTTTGCGAGCCACGGCTTGAGCTGTTGCTCTAACGCCTCGCGATAGTATTCACCCCAGGGCAGTTCCGCCCAACGTTCCGGTGCTGTGACAGTCTGAGGTATCCTTGCCGGTTTCATAAACGCACCCGCCACGCTATAAGAGGTAATGTATGAATCTTATCAGTATTTCTGCTTTCCAGGACAATTACATCTGGGTTTTGGTCGATGACGCGCGCCGATGCATCATTGTCGATCCCGGAGAATCTGCCCCGGTTCTACGTGCCATCAATGAGAACGGCTGGCAGCCAGAGGCCATACTCCTCACCCATCATCATAACGATCACGTTGGTGGAGTATCCGAACTGCGCGCCCGGTTTCCGCATCTTGTGGTATACGGGCCAGCAGAAACACAAGATAAAGGTACAACGCAAGTAGTCGAAGAAGGCGAAAATATCCTCATACTGGGGTGGGAATTTTTCGTATTTGCTACACCAGGTCACACTTCGGGACATCTCTGTTTCTACAGTAAACCTTATCTATTTTGCGGCGACACGCTGTTTTCTGGCGGCTGCGGCAGACTCTTTGAGGGTACACCTGAACAAATGTATCAGTCTTTACAAAAGATTAATGCGCTACCCGAGGATACGCTTATATGTTGCGCACATGAGTATACTTTAGGGAATATGAAGTTTGCCGTCAGCGTTTTACCAGACGATCGTGCTATTCAGGATTACTATCAGGAAGTGAAGGAGTTACGTGCAAAAAACCAAAAAACACTACCCGTAATTCTGAAAAACGAGCGGAGAATAAATTTATTTTTACGAACTGATGATGTTGATTTAATTAATAAAATTAACCAAGAAACAAATTTGCAACAACCAGAACAGCGATTTGCATGGTTAAGGTCAAAGAAAGATAACTTCAGATAAATGCGGGTTGCCTTTTCAAAATTTCGCCGTTATCATCGCTCGTCTTTTAAGCAACTATTGACACACACATGAAGGCAAAAGCGATATTACTCGCCTCTGTCCTGCTTGTAGGTTGCCAGTCGCAGACTGGCAACAACGTACAACAGCACGCACAGAGCCTTTCTGCAGCTGGTCAAGGGGAAGCAGGGAAGTTTACAAGTTCGGCGCGGTGGATGGACGATGGAACATCATTTGCGCAGGAACAGGACTTGTGGGCCTCTATTGGCGACGAGCTAAAGATGGGAATTCCGGAAAATACCCGGATTCGCGAACAGAAACAGAAGTATTTGAGGAATAAGAGCTATCTCCACGATGTAACGTTACGGGCAGAGCCGTATATGTACTGGATAGCCGGGCAAGTTAAGAAACGTAACATGCCTATGGAGCTGGTACTCCTACCCATAGTGGAGAGCGCTTTTGACCCACACGCAACGTCTGGCGCCAATGCCGCAGGCATCTGGCAGATCATTCCGAGCACAGGGCGCAATTATGGTTTGAAACAGACCCGCAGCTACGATGCGCGTCGTGATGTTGTCGCTTCAACGACAGCCGCTCTCGACATGATGCAACGTCTGAACAAGATGTTTGACGGCGACTGGTTGTTAACTGTCGCGGCGTATAACAGCGGCGAAGGTCGTGTAATGAAGGCAATGAAAGCAAACAAAGCGCGTGGTAAGTCCACCGATTTTTGGTCGCTCTCACTGCCTCAAGAAACGAAAATTTACGTACCGAAGATGCTGGCCTTGAGCGATATTCTCAAGAACAGTAAGCGTTACGGTGTACAACTGCCAACACCAGACGAAAGTCGTGCACTGGCGCGCGTTCGCCTCAGCAGCCCGGTTGATATTCAACAGGTTGCCGATATGACGGGTATGTCGGTAAGTAAATTGAAAACCTTTAATGCAGGTGTTAAAGGCTCAACTCTGGGAGCAACTGGCCCACGGTATGTGATGGTTCCGCAGAAACATGCAGAGCAGTTACGCGAGTCTTTAGCTTCGGGTGAAATTGCCGCCGTTCAGTCAACGCTGATCGCGGATGCTTCATCAGTCAGCAGCCGCAGCTATAAGGTTCGTTCAGGCGATACGCTTTCGGGCATTGCATCACGTCTTGGCGTGAATTCAAAAGATCTGCAGCAGTGGAACAACCTGCGCGGCTCAAGTCTGAAAGTGGGTCAAACTCTGACGGTTGGTGCAGGTAGCAGCGCACAGCGTCTCGCCAAAAACAGCGATAGCATTACCTATCGCGTGCGTAAAGGTGATTCGCTGTCCAGTATCGCTAAACGACACGGCGTGAACATCAAAGATGTGATGCGCTGGAACAACGATACTGACAATCTGCAACCAGGCGACCAGCTCACGCTGTTTGTGAAAAACAGCGCTACGCCAGACTCCTGATTACACGATCTCGGATAAAAAGGCACCGATTCCCCCGGTGCCTTTTTTGTTTTACCCTGCTTTTTGCGCTTCGGCCATGATCGTATCGCTGGTAAACGATCCATCTTCCTGCAGTTCAAAGTAGGCCTTCACCTCCGCAGAAGCACTCTCCTGATACATCCGAATGGCCTGACTTAAGGCTTCAGGCGTGCGCATACGCGCAATCCACGAACTGAATTCCAGCGGCAGCCGGTCTGTTATCAATGAGCGCGAAATCAAACCGGCTTCGGTGATAAACGACAACCACTCCCCGCTGGAATAATTTTGTACATGGGACGTATCGCGCAGAGCTTCTACCGTCTGCAGCCAGATATTACGAACCGGATGCCCCGGAGACATCACGTCCATGATGATGAAAATCCCCCCCGGCTTGAGTACACGCTTCACTTCCCGCAATGCCTGCCCCACATCATGCCAATGGTGTGCGGAGTAGCGACTGATGACAACGTCAAAGGATGCATCCTCAAAGGGTAAGGATTCGGCGTAGCCCTGACGGGTGGTGACGTTGCTCAGCCCTTTGGCTTTTGCGGCCTCAGCTACCACCTCCAGCATCTGGCTGGATAAATCATATGCCGTGACCTGAGACACCTGCTGCGCGGCGGTAAAGCTGGCGTGCCCTGCCCCACAGCCTAAATCCAGCGCCTTTGCCTGAGGGAATGCCTTCAGACGCTCCCCCAGACGAACCAGATCATTGCCAGAAGCATGCACGGCGCTGCTCAGATAGGCGCTTGCCTGAGAGCCAAACTGTTTTTCTACGTTGTCATGATGGGAATGTGTTGTTGTCATCTTACTGTCCTTTTGTTGTTTAAAAAAATAAAGGGCAGCTCCCGCACAGGCCTGCCCCACGGCAGACCTGACACACCATTATTTATCAGGTTTGCCGGGACTGAATTCAACTAGTAGAGGATTGTGATCGGAGGCGCGCGTCACCAGAACGGAGGCGTCGTGCACGCTCAAACCACGATAGAAGACGAAATCGAGAGGACGGCCAAAGGCCTTTTTGCGTTGGTCATCGCTGAAGCGGACCTCACGCAGCGACATTTCGCGTGCAAAGCGATACAGCGCATTCATACGCGGACGGCTCCAGGCGTTGAAGTCTCCCGCCATAATGATGGGCCCGCTGTGATGGGCAATCTGATCGCCAATAGGCAGTAACTGCTTGCTATACACATCGACGCCGAGGCTGAAGTTCACCGCGTGGATGTTCACCACCATCAGCATGCGGGTGTCCGGAAGCGGATAGACGGTTACCAGCGCCGATTTAGCCAGACGCAGGATAGGCTCTCGCTCACGCAGAGGGCAGCAATAAACCGGATGCGCGGCGGAAAGCGTCATCACACCGGAGGGGTGCTGCGGCAAGACAAATGCCGGCACCTGATCGGCGGCGAGGTAGTTAGTTGTTGCAAACCGAACCAATTCAGGCGTCGTTTGCGCCTCCTGCAGCAGTACCAGATGGGCATCTTTGCCAAAATTCTTGAGCACGGATAACCACTCCGCGCGCTGCTGTTTAAAGATATTCCACACCAGGACCCGAATTTTGTCATCGCTGCTTAACGGCGTACCGGCGGGCAATGCCTGGCTAATGCTCGCAAATGACCCCGGAGGCATAATTCTCTCCGCGGGCATTCCGGCAACATAACGCATGGCATAGGTATTCTTTCGCACTTTTGGAAACAACCTCTATAACGTGAACCAGCCCGGAAAACGGACTGGTTCTAATGTTATAGGGACTTTAGGTCACACTTTCAACGCAATTTCTCAGAAAGCGCTTTCCAGTTTTGTAAGCAAGCACTTACTGATATTTATCCGAGCGCCACGCGAGCAGGTTTATCAAGACGTCCACTCAGGCCAATCAGCAGGAAGGCAGCAAGAACAATCGCAGCACCAATCCATGGCGTTTGGGTCAGGCCAAAGTGTTCAACAGTTTGTCCGCCGATAATGGAGCCGATCGCAATACCAATGTTAAACGCGGCAATATTCAAACCCGATGCCACGTCCACCGCGTTCGGCGTGTACTGCTCGGCTTTCTGCACCACGTAGACCTGTAGCCCCGGCACGTTACCAAAGGCAAAGATCCCCATCGCCAGAACGGTGACCAGCGCAGCATATTGCATGGATGCCGTGAACTGGAAGATCAATAGCAGAACGACCAGTGCCGCAAAGATGAACTTCAAAGCAGGTACTGCGCCATGTTTATCAGCAAGCTTGCCGCCCCAGATATTACCGATTGCGACTGAGATACCGTAGCCGAGCAAAATCCAGCTCACGGCACTGGGGGAGAAGCCCGCCAGGTCTTGCATCATCGGCGCCAGGAAGGTGAAAGCGGTGAACACGCCGCCATAGCCCAGCGCGGTAACGGCATAGATGAGCAGCAGGCGCGGATGTGTCAGTACCTTTATCTGATCGCTCAGGCTTGCGTTCGCCCGGCCCGGAATATTTGATGGCACCAACAGCATACTGGCGACCAGCGCAATCACGCCCAGAAGAGATACGGCGAGGAAGGTTTCACGCCAGCCGAAGTGCTGTCCGATAAATGTTCCCAAAGGCACGCCGGTAACCAGCGCGACAGTTAATCCACCAAACATAATTGCAATGGCTGACGCCGCTTTCTCTTTAGGCACCAGGCTTGTTGCAATGGTTGAACCGATGGAGAAGAACACGCCGTGCGCGAGGCCGGTGAGCAGTCGGGCAATAACCAGAGTCGTGTAATCCGGCGCCTGCCAGGCCAGAAGGTTGCCAGCGGTAAAAAGCACCATCAGGGCAATCAGCAGTTGTTTACGGGGGAAACGCCCGGTCAGCGCCGTCAATACTGGCGCACCGACGGCGACGCCCAATGCGTAGATTGACACCAGTAGTCCGGCCGAGGGCAACGAAATAGCAAGTTGATGAGCGATGGTAGGAACCAGTCCTACAATAACGAACTCGGTCGTGCCTATCGCAAAGGCACTGATCGTGAGGGCAAGTAGCGCCAGTGGCATAAAATACTCCGTCTCTTCAGGATTAAGATGACAGGAAGTATGCGCCGGTGGTTAAATAACAAAAATGGTCAAAATATCAATTGAATTTTGCGGATGAGGCAACAATGAAAGCAACATCGGAAGAGCTGACAATCTTTGTCGCCGTCGTCGAAAGCGGCAGCTTTAGCCGTGCAGCCGAACAGCTGGGGCAAGCTAACTCGGCTATAAGCCGCTCGGTGAAAAAACTTGAGATGAAGCTTGGGGTGAGCCTCCTCAACCGAACAACGCGCCAGCTGAGCCTGACGGAAGAAGGAGAGCGCTATTTTAGACGCGTGCAGTCTGTTCTGCAGGAGATGGCGGCGGCTGAAACCGAGATTATGGAATCCCGCAGTACGCCGCGGGGGCTTCTGCGTATCGATGCAGCCACCCCTGTCGTGCTGCACTTTCTGATGCCGTTGATTAAACCTTTCCGCGAACGTTATCCTGAGATGACGCTCTCGCTGGTTTCCTCTGAGACATTTATCAATCTTATTGAACGAAAGGTCGACGTCGCCATCCGGGCGGGAACCTTAACGGACTCAAGCCTGCGCGCCCGTCCGCTGTTCACCAGCTACCGTAAAATAATCGCGTCGCCAGAGTATATCGCTGAACATGGGAAACCGGAGACGGTGGAAGATCTTAAGCAGCACCTGTGTCTGGGCTTTACAGAGCCCGTCTCGCTGAATACCTGGCCTGTAGCCTGCCATGACGGCCAGCTTCATGAAATCAGCTGCGGACTATCATCCAACAGCGGGGAAACGCTGAAGCAGCTGTGTCTTACAGGGAATGGTATCGCCTGCTTATCGGATTACATGATTGATAAGGAGATTGCACGCGGTGAACTTGTGGAGCTGATGGCCGATAAGCGCCTGCCGGTTGAGATGCCTTTTAGTGCGGTCTATTACAGTGACAGAGCGGTCAGCACGCGCATACGCGCCTTTATCGACTTCCTGAGCGAACATATAAAAACAGCTCCGAAAGGAGCTGTGTGAGGGTTTTGGGTACAGAGGGAGGGAGAGTATTAATCCCAGTCTGGCGCTAACCCTTCCGGGCTCACCAGGCGATCGTTGCAATCCAGGGCGGCGATCGCTTTTTTGTCTTCTTCGTCCAGCTTGAGATCCATCGCGAGCAGGTTGCTTGCCAGGTTTTCACGCCTGGTTGAGGACGGGATCACGGCATAACCTTCACCGATCGCCCATGCCAGAATAACCTGCGCAGCAGTGGCGTTGTGTTTCTCTGCAATGCGAATAATCACCTCATCCTTCAACGCCTTACCGTAGGCCAGCGTCATGTAAGAGGTAATGTGGATACCGTGCTGTTTGGCCCAGTCCACCACTTTGCGGTTTTGCAGGTACGGTGACAGTTCAATCTGGTTGGTGGCAATGTTTTCTGCACCCACAGCCGCAATCGCTCTTTCCATCAGCGGGATAGTGAAGTTGGAGATCCCAATTTCACGGGTTAATCCCTCTTTCTTCGCTTCGAGCAGCGCCTGCATGAACTCTTCTACAGAGACTGCATCATTGGGTGATGGCCAGTGGATCAGCGTCAGATCCACGTAGTCTGTACGCAGTTTCTTCAAACTTTCTTTCAGGCTCGGGATCAGCTTATCTTTGCTGAGGTTCTCAATCCAGATTTTCGTGGTGATGAAAAGCTCGTTTCGCGACACACCGCTTTCTTCGATGGCCTGACCGACGGCAGCTTCATTATCGTAAATCTGTGCCGTATCAACGGTACGATAGCCCAGCTCAAGCGCAGTTTTTACGGATGCGATAACAACGTCGTCTTTCAGGCGGAAGGTGCCCAGACCAAATGCAGGGATAGCCATATGATTCCTCTTTAATAATCGTGTTCGTAAGCTGAGGAAGATTATGGCTGGTGCGGTTATGCAGAAAAAGAGCGTAAAACGCAGAGGATTTTTGCTTATTTAGCAAAAATGATGCAGCAGATAAGAAAAAAGCCCTGAGCGTTAGCTCAGGGCTTTTAATAAGTGGCGGAACGGACGGGACTCGAACCCGCGACCCCCTGCGTGACAGGCAGGTATTCTAACCGACTGAACTACCGCTCCACCGAAGACTTCTGTAACCACCGGATTTATGCACCGGCTTACTACTTAATTTGATGCCTGGCAGTTCCCTACTCTCACATGGGGAGACCCCACACTACCATCGGCGCTACGGCGTTTCACTTCTGAGTTCGGCATGGGGTCAGGTGGGACCACCGCGCTAAAGCCGCCAGGCAAATTCTGTTAATCTGTATCAAAGCTGAAAATCGTCTCTGTCTCGTTCGCCGAAACAGCTTCGGCGTTGTAAGGTTAAGCCTCACGGTTCATTAGTATCGGTTAGCTCAACGCATCGCTGCGCTTACACACCCGACCTATCAACGTCGTAGTCTTCAACGTTCCTTCAGGACTCTCAAGGAGTCAGGGAGAACTCATCTCGGGGCAAGTTTCGTGCTTAGATGCTTTCAGCACTTATCTCTTCCGCATTTAGCTACCGGGCAATGCCATTGGCATGACAACCCGAACACCAGTGATGCGTCCACTCCGGTCCTCTCGTACTAGGAGCAGCCCCCCTCAATTCTCCAGCGCCCACGGCAGATAGGGACCGAACTGTCTCACGACGTTCTAAACCCAGCTCGCGTACCACTTTAAATGGCGAACAGCCATACCCTTGGGACCTACTTCAGCCCCAGGATGTGATGAGCCGACATCGAGGTGCCAAACACCGCCGTCGATATGAACTCTTGGGCGGTATCAGCCTGTTATCCCCGGAGTACCTTTTATCCGTTGAGCGATGGCCCTTCCATTCAGAACCACCGGATCACTATGACCTGCTTTCGCACCTGCTCGAGCCGTCACTCTCGCAGTCAAGCTAGCTTATGCCATTGCACTAACCTCCTGATGTCCGACCAGGATTAGCTAACCTTCGTGCTCCTCCGTTACTCTTTGGGAGGAGACCGCCCCAGTCAAACTACCCACCAGACACTGTCCGCAACCCGGATTACGGGTCTACGTTAGAACACCAGCCATTAAAGGGTGGTATTTCAAGGACGGCTCCACGCAGACTGGCGTCCACGCTTCAAAGCCTCCCACCTATCCTACACATCAAGGACCAGTGTTCAGTGTCAAGCTATAGTAAAGGTTCACGGGGTCTTTCCGTCTTGCCGCGGGTACACTGCATCTTCACAGCGAGTTCAATTTCACTGAGTCTCGGGTGGAGACAGCCTGGCCATCATTACGCCATTCGTGCAGGTCGGAACTTACCCGACAAGGAATTTCGCTACCTTAGGACCGTTATAGTTACGGCCGCCGTTTACCGGGGCTTCGATCAAGAGCTTCGCGTTGCCGCTAACCCCATCAATTAACCTTCCGGCACCGGGCAGGCGTCACACCGTATACGTCCACTTTCGTGTTTGCACAGTGCTGTGTTTTTAATAAACAGTTGCAGCCAGCTGGTATCTTCGACTGATTTCAGCTCCACCCGCAGGGGCTTCACCTACATATCAGCGTGCCTTCTCCCGAAGTTACGGCACCATTTTGCCTAGTTCCTTCACCCGAGTTCTCTCAAGCGCCTTGGTATTCTCTACCTGACCACCTGTGTCGGTTTGGGGTACGATTTCGTGTTACCTGATGCTTAGAGGCTTTTCCTGGAAGCAGGGCATTTGTTACTTCAGCACCGTAGTGCCTCGTCATCACACCTCAGCGTTAATAAACGACCGGATTTACCTAATCGTTCCGCCTACATGCTTAAACCGGGACAACCGTCGCCCGGCTAACATAGCCTTCTCCGTCCCCCCTTCGCAGTAACACCAAGTACAGGAATATTAACCTGTTTCCCATCGACTACGCCTTTCGGCCTCGCCTTAGGGGTCGACTCACCCTGCCCCGATTAACGTTGGACAGGAACCCTTGGTCTTCCGGCGTGCGGGCTTTTCACCCGCATTATCGTTACTTATGTCAGCATTCGCACTTCTGATACCTCCAGCAGCCCTCACAGGCCACCTTCAACGGCTTACAGAACGCTCCCCTACCCAACAACGCATACGCGTCGCTGCCGCAGCTTCGGTGCATGGTTTAGCCCCGTTACATCTTCCGCGCAGGCCGACTCGACCAGTGAGCTATTACGCTTTCTTTAAATGATGGCTGCTTCTAAGCCAACATCCTGGCTGTCTGTGCCTTCCCACATCGTTTCCCACTTAACCATGACTTTGGGACCTTAGCTGGCGGTCTGGGTTGTTTCCCTCTTCACGACGGACGTTAGCACCCGCCGTGTGTCTCCCGTGATAACATTCTTCGGTATTCGTAGTTTGCATCGGGTTGGTAAGCCGGGATGGCCCCCTAGCCGAAACAGTGCTCTACCCCCGAAGATGAGTTCACGAGGCGCTACCTAAATAGCTTTCGGGGAGAACCAGCTATCTCCCGGTTTGATTGGCCTTTCACCCCCAGCCACAAGTCATCCGCTAATTTTTCAACATTAGTCGGTTCGGTCCTCCAGTTAGTGTTACCCAACCTTCAACCTGCCCATGGCTAGATCACCGGGTTTCGGGTCTATACCCTGCAACTTAACGCCCAGTTAAGACTCGGTTTCCCTTCGGCTCCCCTATACGGTTAACCTTGCTACAGAATATAAGTCGCTGACCCATTATACAAAAGGTACGCAGTCACCCCATAAAGAGGCTCCCACTGCTTGTACGTACACGGTTTCAGGTTCTTTTTCACTCCCCTCGCCGGGGTTCTTTTCGCCTTTCCCTCACGGTACTGGTTCACTATCGGTCAGTCAGGAGTATTTAGCCTTGGAGGATGGTCCCCCCATATTCAGACAGGATACCACGTGTCCCGCCCTACTCTTCGAGTTCACAGCATGTGTGCTTTCGTGTACGGGAGTATCACCCTGTACCCTGCGACTTTCCAGACGCTTCCACTAACACACAAGCTGATTCAGACTCTGGGCTGCTCCCCGTTCGCTCGCCGCTACTGGGGGAATCTCGGTTGATTTCTTTTCCTCGGGGTACTTAGATGTTTCAGTTCCCCCGGTTCGCCTCGTTAACCTATGTATTCAGTTAACGATAGTGTGTCGGAACACACTGGGTTTCCCCATTCGGACATCGCCGGGTCAAAGGTTCATATCACCTCGCCGGCGCTTTTCGCAGATTAGCACGTCCTTCATCGCCTCTGACTGCCAGGGCATCCACCGTGTACGCTTAGTCGCTTAACCTCACAACCCGAAGATGTTTCACTTCATGATTGCGAAAATTTGAGAGACTCGAACACACCATTAAGGTGTGTCGTTTCAATTTTCAGCTTGATCCAGATTTTTAAAGAGCAAAACTTCGCAGTGCACCTTTTCAGGTTCACTCTGAAGTTTTCTTGTATTTCGCAGTAAAAGGATGGTGGAGCTATGCGGGATCGAACCGCAGACCTCCTGCGTGCAAGGCAGGCGCTCTCCCAGCTGAGCTATAACCCCATCGTATACACTAATCTCTGTACCGGTAATGCTTTCTGAGACAAGGCGTGGAATAACGAAGCATACTGAAGTATGCGAGTTGTTCCGCAACGCAGTATCAGGAAGCATTTGGTAGGCCTGAGTGGACTTGAACCACCGACCTCACCCTTATCAGGGGTGCGCTCTAACCACCTGAGCTACAAGCCTGCAGAGATTTTTACTGCTATTTTTCATCAGACAATCTGTGTGAGCACTACAAAGGCAGGTTCTTTAAGGTAAGGAGGTGATCCAACCGCAGGTTCCCCTACGGTTACCTTGTTACGACTTCACCCCAGTCATGAATCACAAAGTGGTAAGCGCCCTCCCGAAGGTTAAGCTACCTACTTCTTTTGCAACCCACTCCCATGGTGTGACGGGCGGTGTGTACAAGGCCCGGGAACGTATTCACCGTAGCATTCTGATCTACGATTACTAGCGATTCCGACTTCATGGAGTCGAGTTGCAGACTCCAATCCGGACTACGACGCACTTTATGAGGTCCGCTTGCTCTCGCGAGGTCGCTTCTCTTTGTATGCGCCATTGTAGCACGTGTGTAGCCCTACTCGTAAGGGCCATGATGACTTGACGTCATCCCCACCTTCCTCCAGTTTATCACTGGCAGTCTCCTTTGAGTTCCCGGCCTAACCGCTGGCAACAAAGGATAAGGGTTGCGCTCGTTGCGGGACTTAACCCAACATTTCACAACACGAGCTGACGACAGCCATGCAGCACCTGTCTCAGAGTTCCCGAAGGCACCAAAGCATCTCTGCTAAGTTCTCTGGATGTCAAGAGTAGGTAAGGTTCTTCGCGTTGCATCGAATTAAACCACATGCTCCACCGCTTGTGCGGGCCCCCGTCAATTCATTTGAGTTTTAACCTTGCGGCCGTACTCCCCAGGCGGTCGACTTAACGCGTTAGCTCCGGAAGCCACGCCTCAAGGGCACAACCTCCAAGTCGACATCGTTTACGGCGTGGACTACCAGGGTATCTAATCCTGTTTGCTCCCCACGCTTTCGCACCTGAGCGTCAGTCTTTGTCCAGGGGGCCGCCTTCGCCACCGGTATTCCTCCAGATCTCTACGCATTTCACCGCTACACCTGGAATTCTACCCCCCTCTACAAGACTCTAGCCTGCCAGTTTCGAATGCAGTTCCCAGGTTGAGCCCGGGGATTTCACATCCGACTTGACAGACCGCCTGCGTGCGCTTTACGCCCAGTAATTCCGATTAACGCTTGCACCCTCCGTATTACCGCGGCTGCTGGCACGGAGTTAGCCGGTGCTTCTTCTGCGAGTAACGTCAATTGCTGAGGTTATTAACCTCAACACCTTCCTCCTCGCTGAAAGTACTTTACAACCCGAAGGCCTTCTTCATACACGCGGCATGGCTGCATCAGGCTTGCGCCCATTGTGCAATATTCCCCACTGCTGCCTCCCGTAGGAGTCTGGACCGTGTCTCAGTTCCAGTGTGGCTGGTCATCCTCTCAGACCAGCTAGGGATCGTCGCCTAGGTGAGCCGTTACCCCACCTACTAGCTAATCCCATCTGGGCACATCTGATGGCAAGAGGCCCGAAGGTCCCCCTCTTTGGTCTTGCGACGTTATGCGGTATTAGCTACCGTTTCCAGTAGTTATCCCCCTCCATCAGGCAGTTTCCCAGACATTACTCACCCGTCCGCCGCTCGTCACCCGAGAGCAAGCTCTCTGTGCTACCGCTCGACTTGCATGTGTTAGGCCTGCCGCCAGCGTTCAATCTGAGCCATGATCAAACTCTTCAATTTAAGTTTGATGCTCGTGAATTAAACTTCGTAATGAATTACGTATGTTCACTCAGAGACTTGGTATTCATTTTTCGTCTTGCGACGTTAAGAATCCATGTCACTTTGAGTGCCCACACAGATTGTCTGATAAATTGTTAAAGAGCAGTGCAACGCGGCTTTCGCTCACCGTTGCGAGGTGGCGTATATTACGCTTTCCTCTTTCAGAGTCAACCCGTTATTTCAGGATTTTTTCTCTTCAACCGAACCGTTTGTTGTGTGAAGTGATTCACATGTTCCGTGTCGATGGAGGCGCATTATAGGGGGCCGCCGAGGAATGACAAGCGGAAAAATGCATTTTTATTTCAACCGCTCATCTTTTCACCAAAAAGGCTATTTTTGGTGCTTTTTAATCTCTTTTGGCAGTTCAGCCAGACTATTAATCACCCAATCCGCTGCATTTTCTGCTTCTGGCGTTACGGGTTTACCGGTGCGAACTAATATTTTGGTTCCTACGCCAGCTGCTGCTGCTGCCTGCATATCTTCCAGTTTATCGCCCACCATATAAGAAGCAGCCATATCAATCTGCAGGAACTCCTGCGCAGAGATGAACATCCCTGGATGTGGCTTACGGCAGTCACACGTCTGGCGATACTCTTCTACTGTTCCCTGTGGGTGATGCGGGCAATAGTAGATACCATCAAGATCCACACCGCGATCGGCCAGCGACCAGTCCATCCATTCCGTCAGCGTCTCAAACTGGGCTTCGGTAAATTTCCCACGTGCAATGCCGGACTGGTTCGTCACGACCACCAGCGCATAACCCATCTCTTTCAGCTGGCGCATGGCATCTATTGCGCCCTCGATAAACTCGAACTCATCAATCTCATGGACGTAACCATGATCCACATTAATAGTGCCATCACGATCGAGAAAAATTGCGGGTACTGATTTTGCCACCGGTTTGCTCCTGAAAAAGGCATGTTCGGCTAGTATCTCATGAATCGCAGCGCAATAAAGTGCTCATCACACAGAGTTGGATTGATTTAGACGTCTGGATGCCTTAACATCCGTTTTGTTTACGGTCATCACCCGTATCTGGCAGAACAAAATGCCACGGCTAACTTACATACGATAAAAATAATCTAATGATTAAACTTTCCAATATCACCAAAGTGTTCCAGCAGGGGAACCGAACCATTCAGGCGCTGAACAACGTCAGCCTGCATGTTCCTGCTGGTCAAATTTATGGCGTCATTGGCGCATCGGGTGCAGGTAAAAGTACGCTGATCCGTTGTGTTAACCTGCTTGAGCGCCCAACCCAGGGCAGCGTAGAGGTAGGCGGTCAGGAACTGACCGCCCTCTCAGAAAAAGAACTGACCAAAGCGCGCCGCCAGATTGGCATGATCTTCCAGCACTTTAACCTGCTGGCGTCCCGCACCGTGTTCGGCAACGTCGCGCTGCCGCTGGAGCTGGACAACACGCCTAAAGAAGAAGTGAAGCGTCGCGTCACCGAACTGCTCGACCTCGTGGGTCTGGGCGACAAACATGATAGCTACCCGGCGAACCTGTCCGGTGGGCAGAAACAGCGCGTGGCGATTGCCCGTGCGCTGGCAAGCAATCCTAAAGTACTGCTGTGTGATGAAGCGACCAGCGCACTGGATCCGGCAACCACGCGTTCTATTCTCGAGCTGTTGAAAGACATTAACCGTCGCCTGGGCCTGACGATCCTCCTTATTACGCACGAGATGGATGTGGTGAAACGCATCTGCGACTGCGTGGCGGTCATTAGCAACGGTGAGCTGATCGAACAGGACACGGTAAGCGAAGTGTTCTCGCATCCGAAAACGCCCCTGGCGCAGCAGTTTATTCAATCCACGCTGCATCTGGATATTCCGGAAGATTATCTGGAGCGCCTGAAAACAGAAGCGGCAGCAGACAGCGTTCCGATGCTGCGCATGGAGTTTACCGGCCAGTCCGTCGATGCCCCGCTGCTATCCGAAACCGCGCGTCGCTTTAACGTGAACAACAATATCATTAGCGCGCAGATGGATTACGCCGGCGGCGTGAAGTTCGGCATCATGCTGACGGAAATGCACGGCACACTGGAAGAAACCCAGGCGGCAATTGCCTGGCTGCAAGAACATCACGTAAAAGTAGAGGTACTGGGTTATGTCTGAGCCGATGATTTGGCTGCTGGTTCGCGGCGTTTGGGAAACGCTGGCAATGACCTTCGTATCAGGTTTCTTTGGTTTTGTGATTGGACTGCCGGTGGGCGTGCTGCTGTACGTCACGCGTCCGGGTCAAATCATTGAGAACGCGAAGCTGTACCGCACGCTCTCCGCGCTGGTGAATATCTTCCGCTCGATCCCGTTCATTATCCTGCTGGTATGGATGATTCCGTTTACTCGCGTGATTGTCGGCACATCCATTGGACTGCAGGCGGCTATCGTTCCGCTAACCGTAGGCGCTGCGCCGTTTATCGCCCGCATGGTGGAAAACGCCCTGCTGGAGATCCCAACCGGTCTGATTGAAGCCTCTCGCGCAATGGGCGCAACGCCAATGCAGATTGTGCGCAAAGTTCTGCTGCCTGAAGCGCTGCCGGGCCTGGTGAATGCCGCAACCATTACGCTCATCACGCTGGTTGGTTATTCCGCGATGGGTGGCGCAGTGGGCGCTGGCGGTTTAGGCCAGATTGGCTACCAGTACGGCTATATTGGTTATAACGCTACCGTAATGAACACCGTTCTGGTATTGCTGGTTGTTCTGGTTTACTTAATCCAATTCTCTGGCGATCGCATCGTCCGGGCTGTTACTCACAAATAACGTTACACACAACACAAACTCGACGAGTTAAGGATATAACATGGCGTTTAAATTAAAGACCTTTGCAGCGGTAGGCGCGCTGATCGGCTCTCTGGCACTGGTGGGTTGCGGTCAGGACGAAAAAGACCCAAACCATATTAAAGTGGGCGTTATCGTGGGTGCGGAACAGCAGGTTGCTGAAGTGGCACAGAAAGTTGCTAAAGAGAAATACGGTCTGGACGTTGAGCTGGTCACCTTTAACGATTACGTTCTGCCGAACGAAGCGCTGAGCAAAGGCGATATCGACGCTAACGCCTTCCAGCATAAACCCTACCTTGACCAGCAGATCAAAGATCGCGGCTACAAGCTGGTTGGCGTGGGTAACACCTTTGTTTACCCAATCGCCGGTTACTCCAAGAAGATCAAATCTCTGGATGAACTACAGCCTGGCTCACAGGTCGCCATTCCTAACGACCCAACCAACCTCGGCCGTTCCCTGCTGCTTCTGCAGAAAGTGGGCCTGATTAAGCTGAAAGACGGCGTGGGTCTGCTGCCAACCGTTCTGGACGTTACCGAGAATCCGAAAAATCTGAAATTGGTTGAGCTGGAAGCACCACAGCTGCCGCGTTCTCTGGACGATGCACAGATTGCTCTGGCGGTTATCAACACCACCTATGCGAGCCAGATTGGCTTGACCCCTGCTAAAGACGGCATCTTCGTTGAGGACAAAGACTCCCCGTACGTTAACCTGATCGTGACCCGCGAAGACAACAAAGACGCAGAGAACGTGAAGAAGTTCGTTCAGGCTTATCAGTCTGACGAAGTTTACCAGGAAGCCAACAAAGTGTTTAACGGCGGCGCTGTTAAAGGCTGGTAATCTCACCGCAGTGTAATATCATCAAGACGGGCTTATGCCCGTCTTGTCATTTGTGCAGGCAACTGATTCAATATCTGACGTTTTGATTATCCACTGAGGAACTATTATGCGTGCTTTACCGATCTGTCTTTTAGCACTGATGCTGAGCGGCTGTTCCATGCTAAGCAGATCTCCTGTTGAACCTGTTCAAAGCACTGCAACCCCGCCAAAAGCGGAGCCAGCAAAACCGAAAGCGCCTCGTCCTGCGCCGGTACGTATTATTACTAAAGCCGACGATCTCGTGGGCAAGCCATTCCGTGAACTGGGTGAAGTGAGCGGCGAATCCTGTCAGGCAACGAATCAGGACTCTCCACCCAACATCCCAACGGCACGCAAGCGTATGCAGATTAACGCTTCAAAAATGAAAGCCAACGCGGTGCTGCTGCACAGCTGTGAAGTCACCAGCGGTACGCCGGGCTGCTACCGTCAGGCGGTTTGCATCGGTTCCGCGCTTAACATCACGGCGAAATGAGTTCATTTCAGTTCGGGCAGATAGGCGTTATCCGCTCACCTTATAAAGAGAAGTTCGCCGTACCGCGCCAGCCTGGACTCGTGACAAGCCGCGGTGGTGAGCTTCACTTAATCGCGCCATACAATCAGGCAGATGCGGTACGCGGGCTCGAGGCGTTCAGCCATTTATGGGTTGTGTTTGTGTTTCACCAGACCATGGAAGGAGGCTGGCGTCCTACCGTGCGCCCTCCTCGTCTGGGCGGCAACACAAGAATGGGCGTGTTTGCGACCCGCTCAACCTTCCGCCCAAACCCGGTCGGAATGTCGCTGGTCGAACTGAAAGGCATACGCTGTCAGAAGGATCGGGTGATCCTAGAGCTAGGTAGCCTTGACCTGGTTGACGGCACGCCGGTTATCGACATTAAGCCGTATCTGCCTTTTGCCGAAGCGCTCCCCGATGCCCGCGCCAGCTATGCGCAGGACGCACCGCTGGCGGATATGCCCGTTAACTTCACGCCAGAGATAGCGGCCCAGCTCGGCCCGCTGGAAAAACGCTATCCCCGCCTTCGGGACTTTATCGTTGAGGTGCTGGCTCAGGATCCCCGCCCCGCCTACCGTAAAGAAGAGGAAGCCGGGAAAACCTACGCCGTCTGGCTGTTGGATTTTAACGTTCGCTGGCGCGTGACTGAGGCAGGTTTTGAAGTGTTTGCTCTGGAACCCAGGTAATTTTAACCTCCTCTCTTTTGGCATCTTTGCCACACTGGTAAACTAAACCACTTTTTTTGTGTCAGGCTGGCGTTTCAGCCTGTTCCAATCGTCGAAACGGAAACGTAACAACATGCGTACTAGCCATTATATGCTCTCCACTCTGAAGGAGACACCTGCCGACGCCGAGGTGATCAGCCACCAGCTGATGCTGCGCGCCGGGATGATCCGCAAGCTGGCCTCCGGGTTATACACCTGGCTGCCGACCGGCGTGCGCGTCCTGAAAAAAGTCGAAAACATCGTGCGTGAAGAGATGAACAACGCCGGTGCCATCGAGGTGTTAATGCCGGTCGTTCAGCCTTCTGAACTGTGGCAGGAGAGCGGTCGCTGGGAGCAATATGGTCCAGAACTTCTGCGCATTGCCGATCGTGGCGATCGTCCGTTTGTCCTCGGCCCAACGCATGAAGAAGTCATTACCGATCTGATCCGTAATGAGCTGAGCTCATACAAACAGCTGCCGCTGAACTTCTTCCAGATCCAGACCAAGTTCCGTGACGAAGTGCGTCCTCGCTTTGGCGTGATGCGTTCTCGCGAGTTCCTGATGAAAGACGCCTATTCTTTCCATACCTCTCAGGAATCGCTGCAAGAGACTTACGATGCGATGTACGCGGCTTACAGCAAAATCTTCTCCCGCATGGGTCTGGATTTCCGCGCCGTGCAGGCTGATACCGGCTCTATCGGCGGTAGCGCATCCCACGAATTCCAGGTGCTGGCACAGAGCGGCGAAGACGATGTGATCTTCTCTGACACCTCTGATTACGCTGCGAACATCGAATTTGCAGAAGCGCTGGCACCAAAAGAACCTCGTGCGGCTGCAACCGAAGAGATGACGCTGGTTGATACGCCAAACGCAAAAACCATCGCCGAGCTGGTTGAACAGTTCAACCTGCCGATTGAGAAAACGGTGAAAACCCTGCTGGTGAAATCCACAGAAGGCAGCGCATTCCCGCTGGTTGCTCTGCTGGTGCGTGGCGATCACGAACTGAACGAAGTCAAGGCAGAAAAGCTGCCGCAGGTTGCCAGCCCGCTGACGTTTGCCACCGAAGCTGAGATCCGCGCCGTTGTAAACGCAGGCCCGGGTTCACTGGGCCCGGTTAACATGCCAATCCCTGTGGTGGTTGACCGCACTGTTGCCGCGATGAGTGATTTCTCTGCCGGCGCGAACATCGACGGTAAACACTACTTCGGCATCAACTGGGATCGCGACGTGGCGACGCCAGAAGTGGCAGATATCCGTAACGTGGTCGCAGGCGATCCAAGCCCGGACGGCCAGGGTACGCTGATGATCAAACGCGGTATCGAAGTGGGCCACATCTTCCAGCTGGGCGATAAATACTCACGCGCGATGAACGCTGCCGTTCAGGGTGAAGACGGTCGCAATCAGGTTCTGACCATGGGCTGTTACGGTATCGGGGTAACGCGCGTTGTGGCTGCCGCTATCGAGCAGAACTACGACGAGCGCGGCATCGTTTGGCCGGATAACATCGCACCGTTCCAGGTGGCTATTCTGCCAATGAACATGCACAAGTCATACCGCGTGCAGGAGCTGGCGGAAAAACTTTACGCTGAACTGCGTGCAAAAGGCATCGACGTGCTGATGGATGACCGTAAAGAGCGCCCGGGCGTTATGTTTGCCGATATGGAACTGATCGGTATTCCGCACACCGTTGTCATCGGCGACCGTAACCTGGATAGCGACGAGATTGAGTACAAATACCGTCGCAGCGGCGAGAAGCAGATGATCAAGACTGGCGACATTCTTGATTACCTCGTGAACGCCATCAAGGGTTAAGAAACAAAAAACCCCGCTCCGGCGGGGTTTTTTAATGGCTCAACGCTGGCTTATTTGCTGTTACAGTCTTTGCCCGCAGCAAACTTCGCGTCTTTGTCAGCCACCAGCGTTTTCACCATCTCACCGCTGTCTGGGTTCGGCTCCAGCGTAAAGTGACCGTCAACCGTCAGCAATACCGGCTTGCTGTCATTGCCCCGCGCGACGGCGTAATCGCGTTCAAGCTGCGCATTGTTCGCCACGCTAACTTTCTTGCCGGTTGCACAGTCGGTAAAGATGGCCGCATCCGCCATGTAGAAATACATGCCGCGCATTGCCATAGGCGTTGAAGGCAGCGCTGCTTTAACCGGTGCCAGGGTGTAGTTGAACTGGGACTCAATCGGATTACCTTCACGATCGAGCATCTCCATCCCTTCACCTTTGGCGCGGAAATAGGTTTTATCCCCCGTCGTGTCCGTCAACACCAGCTTTTCAGCCGTGCGTGCCCAGGTTCCATATGTGGCATAGGACGACGGTTCTTTCGCCCCTTGATAGCGCTGGTTCATTACCCAGGTGCCATCTTTTTGCAGGAACAGCGATGTTTCGATACCTTCGCAGTCTGCGCAAGGCAATACGCCGCGCCAGCTCTGCTGCATCGGTTTCAACTCTTCCGTTTGTGTAGGCTGTAAAACCTGCGTTTCCGAACGGTTGTTACAGCCAAAAAGCGCAAACAGCGTGCTTACTGCAAGCGCTGAAAATAATGCTTTTTTCACAATGAATTCCTTATGAAAAGTGTGTTCCCTTTCGTCACTCTGTCGGGCGACGAACTTTACCGCGTAGTGCTTTCACTGTGGATTTTTGCGCCTTTGACGACAGCCGACGCTCTTTTGATGCGCGCGTTGGCCGCGTAGCCCGACGGCTTTTTTGCACTGCCGTTAATTCTTTTATCATCGCCACCAGACGAGCAATCGCCGCTTCCCGGTTGAGCTCCTGGCTGCGGTACTCTTGCGCTTTAATCACAATGACGCCATCACTGGTGATCAGGTGATGGCTGGCCGCAAGCAGACTTTCTTTATAATACTCTGGCAGGCTGGAGGCCCGAATGTCAAAGCGCAAATGGATGGCCGTTGACGCCTTGTTCACGTGCTGCCCACCCGCCCCCTGAGCACGGATCGCGGTTATCTCCAGCTCATTGTCAGGAATGCTCACGCTTCGGGACACAACAATCATGACGCGGGCTGCCACGCCGTCAGATGGATTTCCAGATTATTCTGAGAATCCGAGAGCCAGATCGCGCCATCCTGAATCGTCGCCTGCAGAACCATCGTTCGCCCCGCAAACTCACTCAGCTGGTCCAGCTGCTCGTCATCCAGATACCAGACGGTGAGGTTTTTAAACTGCCCGCATTTGCTCTTGCTTTGCTGCCACCAAATCTCCGCAGCGCGCTGATTATACGCGAATAACGCCACTTCTGCGGCCTGGGTGCACGCCTTTTTAACCCTGCGCTCGTCCGGCAGACCGAGTTCGATCCACAGATCAATACCCAGGTGATCGTTACGCAGCCAGGCTTCAGGCTCGTCCTCTGCGCTCAGCCCACGGGTAAACTGCAGGCGCTCGTCGGCATACTTAATCCACGCCAGCAGGCGCAGCATCATGCGTTCCTGCGTTTCAGACGGATGACGCGCCAGCGTCAATGACGCATCCAGAAACTGGTTGCGGTCCAGGTCAGCCACGTTGACCACCGCTTTATAAATTGTCGCTTTCAGCGCCATGAGAGAACTCCATTCGAATCAGGCGCTCATTGTAGCGAAAACAGCGGCAAAAGGCTGTTACTGGTGATGAATACCCTTCAATCAAGGCTCTGATATTGCTTAAATGAGTATGGTATAGTCACCTTGCTAAACCGAGTTTATCTTCGTAGGCTTAATGATATCTCACAGTAAGTCAGTGCGCTGGCGGGAGGGGATGTGAATAATTATTGTGAGTTAATTCGCAAACGGTATGCGGAAATCGCCAGCGGCGATCTGGGGTACGTTCCGGACGCGTTGGGCTGTGTATTGAAAGTGCTTAATGAAGTGGCCTCCGATGAGAGCCTTTCAGAATCGGTCAGGGAAAAAGCAGCGTATGCTGCGGCGAATTTACTGGTGAGCGATTATGTCGATGAATGAAACTTATCAACCCATCAATTGTGATGACTATGACAACCTCGAACTCGCCTGCCAGCATCATTTGATACTGACGCTGGAGCTAAAAGATGGCGAAGTGCTAAAGGCGAAAGCCAGCGACCTGGTTTCGCGTAAGAACGTGGAATACCTGGTTGTGGAGGATGCGGGGGCTACACGTGAACTGCGCCTCGACAAGATAGCCAGCTTCAGCCACCCGGAAATCGGCACCGTCGTGGTGAGCGAATCCTGATGATATCAACGGGCAGCCCTGCTGCCCGTTACGCCTTCCACTCAAAACAAACTCCCTTATCTGTCCATCCCTCTTGCGTAATGAACACACCGGCAGCCGCAACCAGCGTCTCACCGTAAAACAGCAGCGGCGTGGTATCGCGCAGCCAGGGCGGGACATTATGCTCCTGCCAGATTTTCTTGAGCTTCCTTCCGCCATTGCGCCCAACAATATGCAGCAAACCACCGGCCTTAAAGCGCACTGTGACCGGCTCATCCGGTTCTGGCAGACGCACGTGACCCGCATTCGTCAGGGATACGCTGCCCGCGCCGTGGGGCAATACTAGCGCGTGCTCCACCGAGGGCCAGTTGAGCACAACGTCAGAAAGCGACGAACGAGATTTTATCCACCACAGTTTTCCCTGATAGCGCCTGACCTCATAGCCGTTCAGATGGACGCTCGGTGTGGCATCGTCTCGCGCCTGAGCCACTTCATCCCAGATCCTGCTCAGCATCGCTCGCGACGGCATAACGGCATGACGTGAGGCCAGCCAGCGGCGTAACAGCGCAGCACGGCGCACCGCGCTCATCGCTTCCAGCGGCGCAATAGCAAGGGCACCTTCAGCAGACGTTAACCCTGCAAGCTCTTCACTGAGAAGTTCATCCAGCAGGCTTTCCTGTTCGGCACAGAGCGTAGCGCTCCGGGCCGTCGCTTCTGTAAAGTGTCCCCAGCGCTCGGTCAGCAGGGGCATCACGCGCAGACGAAGGAAGTTACGGTCGTAGCTGTCGTCCTGGTTACTCTCATCCTCAATCCAGCTCAGCCGATATTCGCGCGCCCAGGCTTCCAGAGAAGCGCGCGTTTCACCCAGCAGCGGGCGGATTAATTCGGTTCCGGCAAACGCCGCGCGCTCGGGCATGGCGGATAAGCCCGCCGGGCCGCTTCCCCGCTTCAGCGCAAGCAAAAAGGTTTCACACTGATCGTCCAGATGCTGCGCCGTCACCAGCGCTTCGCCGGGCAGCAGTGAACGAGCAAAAGCGGCATAGCGGGCCTTGCGCGCCTGCGCCTCAACGCCCAGCCCCTCCTCCACCAGCATCACCCGTTCAACGTTCAGCGGGATTTCCCACAAAGCACAGAGCGCTTCGCAGTGCGCCACCCAGGCATCGGCATGAGGGCTTAACCCGTGATGAACATGCATCGCCCGAAGCCGTACGTCAGGTTCTCGATCGCGCCAACGCTTAAGGCGGTGGAGAAGAACGGTGGAATCCAGGCCACCGCTAAATCCCACCAGCAGCTGGCGGTACGGTGAAACGGCTTGTGCGATAGCAGATGAGGTCATAGGAACTTACACATAAAAAATGCCCGAACTGAGCGGGCATTATCACACAGGATGGGCATTACTGCTGGTAAAGCTCCAGCGGCAGGCCGTCCGGATCGTTGAAAAAGGTAAAGCGCTTGTCGGTAAACGGATCGACGCGGATCGCTTCGCACGCCACGCCGTGAGATTCCAGATGTTTGACCGCGCTATCCAGATCGTCAACGCTAAAGGCCAGATGGCGCAGGCCGCAGGCTTCGGGGCGAGACGGGCGCGCAGGCGGGAAAGGAAAAGAGAATAGCTCAATCACATATTGCCCGTTGAGCGCCAGGTCCCCTTTCCAGGAGTCACGCTCCTCGCGGTAGGCCTCGCTTAGCAGCGTAAAGCCAAGAATATCGCAGTAGAACGCCTTGCTCTGCGCGTAATCGGTGGCAATGATCGCAATATGATGAACAGCTTTTAAACCCAGCATAGCTTCTCCTTTTTATGATGCCTGAACGTTACAACCGAAAACCCGAGCCTGGCAAGCGGTCACGCTTATTTTAGGACTCGCACCCAGTACACGCCCTGTTCATCGCGCTTCGCACCGTGGATATCCGTCTCAAAGCCCGGATAGTGACGCCCCACGGAACAGAGCATCAGCAGAAAATCGAGCACCGCCCTGCTCTCTTCGGCGATCATCTCGCCCGGCATCAGCAGCGGTACGCCTGGCGGATAGGGCAGGATCATATTGGCCGACACGCGTCCGACCAGGTTTTCCAGCTCGATGGTATCCACCTCACCCTTCACCTGGCGCTGCCAGGCCTTATGCGGCGTCAGCTTCATTTCAGGCAGCACGTCAAACGCCTGCAGCATCAGGCGCGGCAGATCGTGCTGGCGGATCAGCTTGTGGATGCCCTGCGCCAGATCCTGAATGCGCATATTGCGGTAGAAGTCAGGATCTTCTGCATAGAGATCCGGGAGCATGTTCTTCACCCGCAGGTTCAGATCGTAAGCGCGCTTAAACTCCATCAGGCCGCGCAGCAGCCCCATTGCGCGGGTTTTGTCGATCCCGATGCTGAACAGGAACAATAAATTATAGGGGCCGGTCTTTTCCACCACCACGCCGCGCTCATCCAGGAACTTCGCCACCAGCGCGGCGGGGATCCCTTCATCGCCCATTACGCCCTGCTCGTCCATACCCGGCGTCAGGATCGTCACTTTTACCGGATCGAGGAACATATGATCTGCATCCGCATCGCGGAAGCCGTGCCAGCTTTCACCCGGTGCGACCGGCCAGCACTCCGCCTCGTCAATATCTTCCGGCTGCCAGATATCAAAGAACCAGCCGTCCGCCTCATCTTTTAACCGTTGAACCTCCTTACGGAAATGCAGCGCGCGTTCCACCGAACGGTTAATCAGGCGTTTGCCCGGGTTACCGCGCAGCATCGCCGCTGCCGTCTCGATGGAGGCCACCAGCGGATAGCTCGGTGAGGTGGTGGTGTGCATCATAAAGGCTTCGTTGAAGGTATCTTCGTCGTACTCGCCCTTAACGTGAATTAGCGAGGCCTGCGAAAACGCGGCCAGCATCTTGTGCGTCGACTGCGTTTCGAAGAACACTTTACCGGGCACGCGCTCGCCGCTCATGCCGCTTTTCCCTTCATAAATTGGATGGAAATTGGTGTACGGCACCCACGCGGAATCAAAATGGATCGACGGCACGTCCAGCGTCTGCTTAATCCAGTTCGTGTTGTAGAGCAGCCCGTCGTAGGTCGAGTTGGTGATCACGGAGTGGACGGGCCAGCTCGCGCCGGGTATCGCTGCGACCTTACGCTCGATGGCGTCATGCGTAAACTCACGGCGCGGAATGCCACCAAGAATGCCCAGCGCATTACGCGTCGGTGACAGCCAGAGCGGGACGACGTCACTCATCATTAACAGATGCGCCAGCGATTTATGGCAGTTACGGTCGATGAGCAGCGTGCTTCCCGCCGGTGCGGCATACATCCCGACAATTTTATTTGATGTCGAGGTACCGTTGGTCACCATGTAGCTCTGCTCGGCGCCGAAAGTGCGGGCAATATATTCTTCCGCCTCCAGGTGCGGGCCGGTATGGTCAAGCAATGACCCTAGCTCAGTGACCGATATCGACACGTCCGCTTTGAGGGTGTTGCCACCGAAAAAATCATAGAACAGGCAGCCTACGGGGCTTTTTTGATAGGCCGTTCCCGCCATATGGCCCGGCGTACAGAAGGTATATTTGCCTTCCTTCACGTAGGTAAACAGCGCGCGGGTAAACGGCGGCGTAATGTTATCGAGATACTCGCCGGTGTATTGCTGAATGCGGCTCGCAATATCGTCCGCCACGCCAAGCGAATATTCAAAGAACCACAGCGCCATCCGCATATCATTGGCGCTGACGTCCATGGTCGAGTGGGTATTGATAAACGCGTACAGCGGGAGATATTCGTTCAGCTTGTTGATCTCGCTGCACAGCTCCAGGTCGTATTCATCCCAGTCAAAGATCACGCCGCAAATACGCGGGTTATGCTCGATGAACTTCAGCAGGTCGGCGCTGTTGTGCGGCCAGATCAGCTGATATCCGCGGGACTGCAGGGCTTGCTCCAGCTCCTTGATGGGCTCGTCTTTATAAAAGACGCCGTGTGGCCCCATGATGGCAATGATGTTCATGGCGTACCTCCTTAAAAAACATTAGCTAAGCATAGCCAGGGTAAACCGCAGGTATAAAAAAAGCCGCAACAATGTGCGGCTTTTCAGATAATTGTGACGCTTACGCGTAACCGTAGGTCATCAGACGCTGATAGCGACGGTTGAGCAGGTCTTCTTTGCTCAGCACGTCCAGGTCTGCCAGGTCCGCCAGCAGCTGCGCTTTCAGGGACGCGGCCATCACTTCCGGCTTACGGTGCGCACCGCCCAGCGGCTCTGGGATGATGGAGTCGATCAGCTTAAGCTCTTTCAGGCGTGGCGCAATGATGCCCATGGCTTCAGCAGCCAGCGGCGCTTTGTCTGCGCTTTTCCACAGAATGGACGCACAGCCTTCCGGAGAGATAACGGAATAGGTGCTGTACTGCAGCATATTCACTTTATCACCCACGCCAATGGCCAGCGCACCGCCGGAGCCACCTTCACCGATAACGGTACAGATGACCGGCACGCTCAGGCGAGACATTTCACGCAGGTTGCGTGCAATGGCTTCAGACTGACCGCGCTCTTCCGCGCCCACGCCAGGGTATGCACCCGGGGTGTCAATGAAGGTGATGATTGGCATGTTGAAACGCTCAGCCATCTCCATCAGACGCAGGGCTTTACGGTAGCCTTCTGGTGCCGGCATACCAAAGTTGCGACGGATTTTCTCTTTGGTTTCACGGCCTTTCTGATGACCAATGATCATCACAGGACGTCCGTCGAGGCGTGCGATACCGCCAACGATAGCTTTATCGTCAGCGTAAGCGCGATCGCCTGCCAGTTCGTCAAATTCATCAAACGCCAGGCGGACATAATCCAGGGTGTACGGGCGCTGTGGGTGACGCGCCAGCTGGGCTACCTGCCATGCGCCGAGATCGGCAAAGATTTTGCGCGTCAGTTCTACGCTTTTTTCGCGCAGACGATGCACTTCTTCGTCGATGTTAATATCCAGTTTTTCATCCTGACGGCTAACTGCTGTCAGAGAATCGATTTTCGCTTCCAGCTCAGCAATCGGCTGTTCGAAATCAAGGAAATTCAGACTCATAGTATTCCTGTATTAGTCAAACTCCAGTTCCACCTGCTCCGAACCAATGAGGCCACGCAGATCGTTAAGTAAACGATCGCTCGGAGAGACACGCCACGTTGCACCAAAGCGCAACCGCGCACGTGCATCCGCCCTCTGATAGTAGAGATGTACTGGAATGGTCCCCGAGCGGTGGGGTTCCAGAGACTGACGGAGTCGGTTTAAAAGCTGGTCATCAATTTGCCTGTCCGTCAGCGAGATAGCAAGCCCGCGAGCATATTTTTCACGGGCTTCGTCAATGTCCATCACTTCGCGGGCGGTCATTTTAAGCCCCCCGCTGAAGTCATCAAAGCTGACCTGTCCGCTGACGATAAGTATGCGGTCTTTTTCCAGCAATTGCTGGTATTTATCCAGCGCGTCGGTGAACAACATCACCTCCAGACGCCCGGAACGGTCATCCAGCGTACAGATGCCGATACGATTGCCGCGCTTGGTGACCATTACCCTTGCAGCAATCACGAGCCCCGCAGCCGTGGTGATTTTACCACGATCTGTCGGATGCATGTCTTTTAGCCTGTTGCCGCCGACATAGCGCTCAATTTCTTTAATATACTGGTTGATCGGGTGCCCCGTCAGGTACAAGCCTAACGTTTCACGTTCCCCATCCAGCACAACCTGTTCTGGCCAGGGTTGGCAGTTTGAGTATGACTGCTCAATCTGCTCTGGCTCTTCTGCCAGTACGCCAAACATATCCGCCTGGCCGATGGCTTCCGCTTTTGCGTGCTGATCCGCCGCTTTTAATGCATCGCCAAGCGAGTTCATCAGCGCGGCACGGTGCGGCCCCAGCCTGTCGAACGCCCCGGACATGATCAGTTTTTCGAGCACGCGGCGGTTCAGTTTTTTGGTATCCGTACGGGCGCAAAGATCGAACAGCTCGCGGAAGTAACCGCCGTTGTTACGCGCCTCGATGATCGCCTCGATCGGGCCTTCACCCACGCCTTTGATCGCGCCGATACCGTAAACAATTTCCCCGTGTTCATTAACGTGGAAATGATACAGACCCGAGTTAATATCCGGCGGCAGGATTTTAAGCCCCATACGCCAGCACTCGTCCACCAGGCCAACCACCTTCTCGGTATTGTCCATATCGGCGGTCATTACCGCCGCCATAAATTCTGCAGGATAGTGCGCCTTCAGCCAAAGCGTTTGATATGAAACCAACGCGTAGGCAGCGGAGTGGGATTTGTTGAATCCGTACCCGGCGAATTTTTCGACCAGGTCAAAGATTTTAATCGCCAGTTCGCCATCAATACCGTTTTTTCTCGCGCCTTCTTCGAAGGTGCCGCGCTGCTTGGCCATCTCTTCCGGCTTTTTCTTACCCATCGCACGACGCAGCATGTCCGCGCCGCCAAGGGTGTAGCCAGAGAGCACCTGGGCAATCTGCATAACCTGTTCCTGGTACAGGATGATGCCGTAGGTAGGCTCCAGTACCGGCTTCAGGCATTCGTGCTGCCACTGAACGTCCGGGTAAGAAATCTCTTCGCGCCCGTGCTTACGGTCGATAAAGTTATCTACCATCCCCGACTGCAGCGGGCCCGGACGGAACAGGGCCACCAGCGCGATCATATCTTCGAAGCAGTCGGGCTGCAGACGCTTAATCAAATCTTTCATGCCGCGGGATTCAAGCTGGAAGACGGCCGTCGTCTCCGAGCGCTGCAGCATGTCGAAACTTTTCTTGTCATCCAGCGGGATGGCGGCAATGTCTATAGGCTCAAGGCCCTGCTTCTCCCGGCGCGGGTTGATCATCTTCAGCGCCCAGTCGATGATCGTCAGCGTACGCAGGCCGAGGAAGTCAAACTTCACCAGCCCGGCGTATTCCACGTCGTTCTTATCAAACTGAGTAACCGGGTGCTCACCCGCTTCGTCGCAGTAGAGCGGTGCGAAGTCGGTAATTTTGGTCGGCGCGATAACCACGCCCCCCGCATGCTTACCGGCGTTACGCGTGACGCCTTCCAGCTTGCGCGCCATGTCGATCAGCGCTTTAACTTCTTCGTCGGCTTCGTAGATTTCCGGCAGCTGTGGTTCGGCTTCAAACGCTTTTGCCAGCGTCATGCCCGGATCGGGCGGCACCAGCTTAGAGATGCGATCGACAAACCCGTACGGGTGGCCCAGCACGCGCCCCACGTCACGGATAACCGCCTTGGCCGCCATCGTACCGAAGGTAATGATCTGCGATACCGCGTCACGACCGTACATGTCCGCCACGTGCTCGATCACCTGGTCGCGTTTCTCCATGCAGAAGTCGACGTCGAAGTCGGGCATGGAAACACGTTCCGGGTTGAGGAAACGTTCGAACAGCAGGTCAAACTCCAGCGGGTCGAGGTCGGTAATTTTAAGCGCATAGGCCACAAGCGATCCCGCACCGGAACCACGGCCCGGGCCTACCGGCACGCCGTTATCTTTCGACCACTGGATAAACTCCATCACGATCAGGAAGTAGCCCGGGAAGCCCATCTGGTTGATAACCTGCAGCTCAATATCCAGACGTTCATCGTAAGGCGGGCGCTTCTCTTTGCGAACCGCTTCGTCCGGGAAGAGGAATTCAAGACGCTCTTCCAGGCCCTCCTTCGATTTTACGACCAGGAAATCTTCCGTGGTCATGTCGCCCGTCGGGAACTGCGGCAGGAAATATTCGCCCAGACGCACGGTCACGTTGCAGCGTTTGGCGATCTCAACGCTGTTTTCCAGCGCTTCCGGAATGTCGGAGAAGAGTTCACACATCTCATCTTCGCTGCGCATATACTGCTGCGAGGAGTAGTTGCGCGGACGTTTGGGATCGTCGAGGGTAAAGCCGTCGTGGATCGCAACGCGAATTTCATGCGCGTCAAAGTCGCCCGGTTCGAGGAAACGCACGTCGTTGGTCGCCACAACGGGCAGGCCGCGCTCTTCCGCCAGAGCGACCGCCGCATGCAGATAGCTCTCTTCGTCGGCGCGTCCGGTACGGATCAGCTCCAGATAGTAGCGATCCGGAAAATATTCTTCATAGAACGAGACGCACTGATCCACCAGCGCGCTGTTGCCACGCATCAGGCTTTTGCCTACGTCGCCCATACGACCGCCGGAAATCAGCAGCAGCCCTTCGTTCAGCTCTGCCAGCCAGTCGCGGTCGATCCACGGGCCAAGTGCGCCGTAGCCGCGCTGGTACGCCTTTGAAATCAGCAGAGTGAGATTCTGGTAACCCGTGTTGTTCATTGCCAGCACGGAAATCTGGGTCATTTCATCGCCGAGCACGTCGCTCTGCACGTGAAAATCCGCACCGACGATAGGTTTTATACCCGCGCCATGCGCCGTTCCGTAAAACTTCACCAGGCCACACAGGTTGGTAAAATCGGTGATCGCCAGCGCAGGCATGCCAAGCGAGGCCGCCTTTTTCACCAGCGGCCCGGTCTTCGCCAGCCCATCAATCATGGAGTAGTCGCTATGCACCCGCAGGTGTACGAAACGTGGTTCAGCCATCTTCAGATTCCGCGTTACTTAATTGCTTGCGTCTTGATTCAGGACACCAGTCCCAGCGCACGTTTCACCGGGCCAAAACTGCGTCGGTGATGTTCAGTTGCGCCATGTTCAGCCAGCTTTTCCAGGTGGAAAGCGGTTGGATATCCCTTGTGCTGGGCGAAACCATACGCAGGATAAGTGAGGTCAAGCGCGGCCATTTCGGCGTCGCGCGTCACTTTGGCAATGATAGACGCCGCGCTGATTTCGGCAACCCGGCTGTCACCTTTCACAACCGCCATTGAAGGCATCGGGAGCGGTGGGCAACGATTACCGTCAATCAGCACATATTCAGGCACAATCCTGAGCCCGGCAACGGCGCGCTGCATCGCCAGCATGGTGGCATGAAGGATGTTCAGCTCGTCGATCTCATGCGGCTCGGCGCGCCCCAGACTCCAGGCCAACGCATTTTCTGTGATTTCGTCAAACAGCGCCAGCCGGCGTTTTTCAGACAATTTTTTAGAGTCATTTAACCCGATAATCGGGCGCGCAGGATCGAGTATCACCGCAGCAGTGACCACTGCGCCGACCAACGGACCGCGCCCTACTTCATCCACGCCCGCCACGAGGTGCGTATGTGGATAAACAAATTCCATCATTTTGCTAACTCCAGCACCGCGTCAGCCGCCTGCTCATCGGCATTACAGCGGATCTGCTGGTGCAGTTCGCGGAAGGTATCGTGCATCTGGTGGCTGGTCTTGCCGTTGGCAATCAGGGGCAGCAGCGCATCGGCTAACGCCTGCGGCTGACACTCATCCTGCAAGAGTTCCTTCACCAGCTCGCGCCCGGCAAGCAGGTTGGGCAGTGAAACATAGTCCGTTTTCACCAAACGTTTTGCCAGCCAGAAGGTGAACGGCTTCATACGATAGCCCACCACCATCGGGCATTTCGCCAGCATACACTCCAGGGCTGCCGTGCCGGAGGCCAGCAGTGCAGCATCGCTCGCGACCATTGCCTCACGACCCTTCCCGTCCAGAAGATGAACATGCAGATCTGGCGCTACTTCGGCTTTTATACGTTCAAACTGCTCGCGGCGTTTGGGATTAACCAGCGGGACGACCACTTCAAGGTCCGGATAGGTCTGGCGAAGAATTTGTGCTGTTTTCAGGAAATCAGCGCTGAGCATTTCAACTTCTGCACCGCGGCTTCCCGGCAGCAGGGCCAGGCAGTGCGCATCATGGGAAATTCCCAGCACGTCGCGGGCCGCGTTTTTATCCGGGTCCAGCGGCATAGCATCCGCCATGGTATGGCCGATAAAGCGGCATGGAACGTTAAATCTGTCGTAAAACGCTTTTTCAAAAGGCAAGAACGCCAGCACCAGATTGGTTGATCGTCCAATTTTGAAAACGCGTTTCTGTCGCCACGCCCAGACGGACGGACTGACATAGTGGATGGTTTTAATTCCCTGTTTTTTCAAATTCCCTTCAAGGGTAATGTTGAAATCAGGCGCATCGATCCCAACAAACACGTCGGGTTTAAGATCGGTAAAACGGCGGGTGAGATCGGCACGAATATGCAGCAGGCGGCGTAAGCGCCCCAGCACCTCAACGATGCCCATCACGGCCAGCTCTTCCATTTCGTACCAGGCTTCACAGCCCTCGGCCTGCATCAACGGACCCGCCACGCCAACGAAACGGGCGTTAGGTACGCGTGCCTTGAGCGCACGGATAAGACCTGCACCAAGAATATCGCCGGAGGTTTCTCCGGCGACCAGGGCTATCGTAAGCGGACGACTGTCGACCATTAACGAATCAGACCCCTTGTTGAACGGTCAAAGAACTCCATGAACGCGTTCACTTCCGGGTGCTTATTCGCCAGCTCGGCAATTTCCGGCTTCGCCTCTTCCAGCGTTTTACCGCTACGGTACAACTGCTTGTACGCGTTGCGGATCGCTGTAATCGCTTCGCGGCTAAAGCCACGACGCTTGAGGCCTTCGATGTTCACGCCAAACGGCGTGGCATGGTTGCCCTGCGCAATCACGTAAGGTGGGACGTCCTGCGCCACACCTGAGCACCCACCGACCATCACGTGTGCACCAATGATGCAGAACTGATGGACTGCGGTCATGCCGCCAATAATTGCGAAATCATCAACCGATACGTGTCCTGCCAGCGTTGCGTTGTTGGCAAGAATACAGCGGTCACCTACGGTACAGTCATGCGCGATATGCGCATTAACCATAAACAGGTTATCGCTGCCCACCTTCGTCAACCCACCACCCTGTACTGTTCCACGATGAATGGTGACGCTTTCGCGAATACGGTTACGATCGCCAATTTCCAGACGGGTCGACTCACCAGCATATTTCAGATCCTGGTTAACTTCGCCGATGGAGGCGAACTGATAGATCTCGTTATTGCAGCCAATGGTCGTGTGACCATTCACCACAACGTGAGATTTCAGTACTGTACCCTCACCAATTTCGACATGGGGTCCAACAATACAGAACGGGCCAACGTGGACGTTAGCACCAATGATGGCACCGGTTTCCACGATGGCAGTAGGATGAATAAAGGCAGATTTATCAATCACGTATCAGGACTCCCGGCTACGAGCACACATCATCGTCGCTTCGCAAACAACTTTGCCGTCAACCAGCGCTACGCCTTTGAAGCGAGTCAGGCCACGACGCGTTTTTTCAAAAGTGACTTCCATGATCATCTGATCACCAGGTACGACTGGGCGCTTAAAGCGTGCTTCATCAATACCTGCGAAGTAATACAGTTCACCCGGCTCCAGTTTACCAACGCTTTTAAACGCCAGAATACCGGTAGCTTGAGCCATCGCTTCCAGGATCAACACACCCGGGAAGATTGGCTTACCAGGGAAGTGTCCCTGGAAGAACGGCTCGTTAACGGAGACATTTTTCACTGCGCGCAGAAAACGACCTTCTTCAAAATCCAGCACACGATCTACCAGTAAGAACGGGTAGCGATGCGGCAGAAGTTCTAAAATCTCTTCAATATGCAGAGTATGAGTGTCAGTAGTCAAAATACTCTTCCTGTCTAATGTACTAAGTAGCAATAATAACACGGCCTGCCGGTTTATAAAAAAGCCGACAGGCCGGGAAAATTAGCGTTAAAACGGATGAACGCTTAGTCTTGTTGATCGATCTTGCGCTCAATCGCTTTGAGGCGCTTGCTCATATCATCAATATTCATCACCAGAGCAGCTGTTTTACGCCATACCTTGTTCGGTTGCAGCGGAATACCAGAGGAATAGACGCCTGGTTCAGTGATAGGACGCATTACCATGCCCATACCTGTCACCGTCACTTTGTCGCATATTTCCATATGGCCATTGATCACGCTGGCACCACCAATCATGCAGTAGCGGCCAATTTTCAGGCTACCAGCCATGATCACGCCCCCCGCAACCGCGGTATTGTCGCCAATCACAACGTTATGTGCAATCTGGCACTGATTATCAATGATAACACCATTGCCGATCACGGTATCGTCAAGCGCACCACGGTCAATCGTGGTACAGGCGCCGATCTCGACACGATCGCCAATAATCACGCGACCAAGCTGCGGGATCTTCACCCAGTTACCACGATCGTTAGCGTAGCCAAAACCGTCCGAACCAATCACTGTGCTGGACTGAATGAGGCAATTTTCGCCGATGTCGACTTCATGGTAAACGGAGACGTTAGCCCATAAACGGGTGCCCGCACCGATTTTGGTATTTTTGCCAACGAAGCAGCCCGGGCCAATGACAACGTTATCGCTCAGAACAACGCCGGACTCGATAACGACGTTAGCGCCGATCGCTACGTTACTACCCAGCGTCGCCGTCGCATCGATTGCTGCGCTGGCAGCAATGTTCTGCGCCGGCTGCGGCGTGGTATCAAGAATTTGAGCCATACGTGCATACGTCAGGTAGGGATTTTTCACTACCAATGCAGCGCTTGCGGCAAACGGAATATCGTCCTGCGTCAGAACAACAGCTGACGCCTGGCATTGAGCCAGATGTTCACGGTACTTAGGGCTTACCATGAAGGTAATGTTGCCAGCTTTAGCCGATTGCATGGACGCAACAGCGGTGATGACGATATCGCCATCACCGTGTAATTCTGCATCCAACTGCTGAGCTAAATCAGCCAGTCGAATTGAAGGCATTACTTATTTAACCTGTTTCAGAACATCAGCGGTGATGTCTTTAACATCGCTGCTGTTGAAAGCCACGGCGTTCGCATCAACAACCAGATCGATGCTCTGATCGGCAGCAACTGCTTTAACAGCAGACTGAATGCGAGTCACCAGCTTGCCGCGCTCTTCGTTAGAACGACGCTGACGATCCTGCTCAAACGCCTGTGCTTTCTGGGAGAAGGTCTGGCGCTGAGCCATAACGTCTTTTTCCAGTTTGCTACGATCGCTCGCTTTCATGGTAGAACCATCACGCTGCAGACGCTGCATTTTAGACTGAAGATCGCCTTCCATACGTTGCAGTTCGCCAGCACGGCCTTTGAATTCGTTTTCCAGAGTCGCAGAAACACCTGTTTTCTGTGCAACCTGCTGGAACAAATTACCCATGTTGACGATTGCAATTTTGTCTGCTGCCTGAGCAGAGGTTGCCATCGCTAAACCGAGACCTGCAGCTAATAACCACTTTTTCACAATTAACTCCTTACCATCCCATTGGCACCCGGAGGTGCCGTTCTTTGCGTGGCAAGGCGACCGTTTGACCGATCGCCGGTTGTCAGCGCTACACTGCCAACGCATTCCATTGCTGCGGATTATTACCAGGTTTTACCAATGTTAAACTGGAATTGCTCCGCTTTGTCTCCATCGTATTTCTTAAACGGCTGGGCGTAGGAGAAGACCAACGGCCCCAGCGGTGACATCCATTGTAATGCGATACCCGCAGACATGCGAATATTGCTCGGATCGCTGTAGTCTGGAATACCTGCCGCGCGCGTCTGGGCAGTATTCTCCCAGTTGGTATCCCAAACGGTACCCGCATCCACGAAGAACGAGGTACGCACAGAGTTCGCATACTTGTCGCTGATAAACGGCGTAGGCGTGATGAACTCCAGGCTGGCAACACCCATGGCGTTACCGCCTACTGCATCATCTGAGCTACAGACGTTGGCATTGCCCGCGCCATCTTTCGCTGGTTTGTCGCAGTTATCCGAGTCGTTCCCGCCGTAATACGCTGCTTTCGGACCAATGTTGTTGGACTGGAAGCCACGCACGGTGCTTGAACCACCGGCGTAGAAGTTTTCATAGAACGGCAGTTCTTTGCCACCTAAACCATCGCCATAGCCCCAACGGGTGCGACCCAGAACAACCCATTTATGGTCGTCATCAATTGGGAAGTAGGACGCGGTATCCAGCGTCACCTTGTAGAACTCGTTATCGGAACCCGGTACGGTCACTTTACCGTTCAGGTTGACGCGAGAACCTTCCGTTGGGAAGTAACCACGGTCAAGGCGGTTATACGTCCAGCCGTAGTTGAAGGTGAAGTCATCCGCCGCAAATCCGTTGTTATCACCGCTTTTGCTGGTTGACTGGCCGATGGAGTCCAGATAACGCCACATCGCCACCTGCGGTTGCATGTTAGACAGGTCGTTATGCACGTAGCCCAAACCTGCACGCAGGGTGTTGTATTCGTTGATCGGGAAGCCAAGCGTTCCGTCTACACCATAACTTTTGTTGGTATAGGAGGACAGATCCGCGTCGTCTGCTTTAAAGTCGTTATAGAAGATACGACCGCCCAGGCTTACACCGTCAACGGTGAAGTATGGGTTAGTCACAGAGAACTCAGAGTAGGTCTGGTAGTCGTTCTTAGTACCGTTAATCCCTACAGAGTATCCCGTACCCAGCCAGTTATCCTGCTGAACGCCGACCTGGAAGCTCACGCCACTTTCAGTACCGTAGCCCACGCCGAAGTTGAAGCTACCGGTGTTACGCTCTTTAACCTTATAGACGACGTCAACCTGGTCCGGTCTGCCCGGCACGCGCTGAGTATCGGTATCAACGGTTTCGAAGTAACCCAGACGGTTCAGGCGCTCTTTACCCTGGTCTACCAGGTCGCTGCCCAACCACGCCCCTTCCATCTGGCGCATTTCGCGACGCAGAACGGAATCTTTAGAGGTGTCGTTACCTTCAAAGCGGATCTTACGCACGTAGAAACGGTTACCCGCGTCAACGTTGACGTGAAGCTTAACGGTTTTATCCGCGTCGTTGATTTCAGGCTGAGTCTGAACGCGCGGATAAGCGTAACCATAACGGCCAAGCAGCTTCTTAATGCTGTCTTCCATTTTGGTAACTTTAGAACCGCTATACAGATCGCCCGGCTGAATTTTGGTCAGCGATTCGATTTCTGCAGAATGCCCCGCCAGGTTTCCACTCACTTCAACACCCGAAAGCTTGTACTGATCGCCTTCCGTGATGTTAATCGTAATGTAGATCCCTTTCTTGTCCGGAGTCAGACTGACCTGAGTCGAGTCGATGTTGAATCGAGCATAACCGCGGTCCAGATAGTAGCTGCGCAGGGTTTCAAGATCGCCCGCCAGCTTCTGTTTCTGGTATTTACGATCGCCGACAACGTTCCACCACGGCACTTCGTCGCGCAGCTGGAAGGTAGAGATCAGTTCATCGGTGCTGAACGCGTGGTTACCCACGATGTTGATCTGTTGGATCTTCGCAGAAACACCTTCCTGGAAGACCAGCTTAAGGTCAACACGGTTACGCGGCAGCGGAGTAACAACCGCCTTCACGCTGGCGCTGTACTTACCGACGCTGTAGTAGAAGTCTTCCAGACCTTTTTCAATATCTGAAAGGGTTGTGCGATCCAGGGATTCACCCACGCGAACGCCAGATGCTTCAAGGTTTTGCTTGAGCATGTCATCTTTCACCGACTTGTTACCGGAGAAAGTGATACTGGCAATCGTTGGACGTTCTTTTACCTGGACCAGTAACGTATCACCATCGCGCAGCACGCGAACGTCCTCAAAGTTGCCAGTGGCAAACAGAGCACGGATGGTGTTACTGATGTCATCATCATTAACCGTATCGCCGGGGCGCACAGGCATACTGAGGAGGGCCGCACCAACGGCGACACGCTGAAGGCCTTCGAAATGAATATCTTTCACTACGAACCCGTCAGCACCGTATACGGTGGCGCTGCTAAACAGCAGCGACGCTATGAGCAACTTTTTCATCGCCATCGTTATTATGCGTTCTTCCTAACTAACTCTCTTACAACCGAGAGAAATCATTGAAAAGTGCAAGCCCCATTAACAGCACCAGCAAAATCGAGCCAATGCGATAACTAAAGTCTTGAACTCGCTCGGATACCGGTCCGCCTTTTAGCTTTTCAATCGCTAAAAACAGCAGATGCCCCCCGTCTAAAACGGGAAGCGGGAAGAGGTTGATTATCCCCAGGTTCACGCTAATGAGCGCAAGGAACATGAGATAGTAAATCACCCCGAATTCCGCTGACATCCCAGCCCCTTGGGCAATTGAAATTGGCCCACTGAGGTTGTTCAGTTTCACATCACCGGTTATCAATTTCCCCAACATGTTGACCGTAAGCTTCATCAGTTGCCATGTTTTATCCGTGGCTTCAAGGATGGCGCTAAACGGCCCATACTGGCGTATTGTCTTGTACTCATCTGGCAGCGGGATCACTTTCGGCACGACGCCGGCGAACCCTTCTGCCTTTTTGCCACCCGATTTGCTATCCGGGATCAGCGTTAACGAAAGTGGACTCCCCTGCCTTTCCACTTCCAGCGCAAGCGAAGTGCCAGGATTATCGCGCACCAGAGTAACAAAGGTCATCCACTGTGTTAATGGTTGACCATCGACTTTAACGATCCTGTCGCCCGCTTGCAAACCCGCTTTGCTCGCTGCCGAATTGACCTGTACTTCAGCCAGGACCGGCTCAATCTGCGCGCCGCGTGGCCGAATGCCCAGAGCGGAGACGGGATCTTCTTTGTCTGGCTCGAAACGCCAGTGGCGTAAATCCAGCACTTTTTCCTGCCGCTGGTCAGATCCAAAAGGCGATACGCTGACGGTCGTCTGCTCATCGCCAATTTTCGCCACCAGTTGCAATCGCACGGCATCCCAATCAGGGGTTTCGATGCCATCAATCGCTTTAAGTTCCATTCCCGGCGTAATTTGCGCACTGGCCGCGATAGAACCGGAGGTAATTTCGCCGACAACCGGGCGCACGCCAGGGACACCGATGATAAACACCAGCCAGTAGGCGAAGATAGCGAAGATGAAATTGGCTACCGGACCGGCAGCGATGATGGCAGCACGTTGTCCAACGGTTTTGTTGTTAAACGCGCTGTGTCGGAGTTCTGGGGCGACAGGCTCGACGCGTTCGTCGAGCATTTTGACATAGCCGCCCAACGGGATAAGGGCAATGACAAACTCAGTGCCGTGGCGATCGGTGCGCTTCCAGAGCGATTTACCAAAGCCGATGGAAAATCGCTCCACGCGCACGCCACAGCGGCGAGCAACCCAGAAATGGCCAAATTCATGCACGGTAATCAGTACACCCAGTGCAACTACGAACGCCGCCAGATTCCAGAGAATGCTCAGCATAAAACCTTCCGTTAAATCGTCCCGAATACCAGTAAAAGCAGGCAAGCAAACACAGGAACAGCCGCTGTCAGGCTGTCAATGCGATCCAGTATCCCGCCATGACCTGGAATCAGATGACCACTGTCCTTAATTCCGGCTTCGCGCTTAAACATACTTTCGGTTAAATCACCGAGTACCGAAGCCAGAGCAGCAAAAATTGAGCATACCAGCAGCGTGGACGGAGCCACTTCCAGATTCGCCCAGACGCCGTAGCCCCAGGAGATAATCGCTGCTGTAAACAAGCCGCCGATGAATCCTTGCCAGGTTTTGCCCGGAGAAACTTTCGGCGCCAATTTATGCTTGCCGAACAGTTTACCAAACATATAGGCACCAGAGTCAGCCCCCCAGACAAGAATCATCACATAAAGCAGCCAAAGCGCGCCGCTGTAATGGTTTTCGTCATAGTGCCAGGCGCGCAGTGCGACCATACCCCAGAAAAAAGGAATAATTGTGAGCAGGCCAAAAATAAGGCGCAGCACTTTAGAATTACGCCATAGCGCCGCAGATCCTGGATAAAAAAGCACCAGCACGAGAGCAGTAATCCACCAAACCAACGATATCCACAGGGAACCCGCCACCAGCGGCTGATGAATATCGTGGTGATATTCAGGCAAGGTAAACAACATCAGGGCCAATATGAAGCCACAGAGCACCGCCAGCCAAACGCGCTGCGTGCGGGAGGTAAAACCGCTAAATTGTCCCCATTCCCACGCGGCGAGCATACACACCACCAGCGTGACAATAGCGAATCCCACTGGAGGCAGTAAAAACAGCGCCGCAATGACAATGGGTATTAATACAAAAGCGGAAATCAGGCGATACTTCAGCAAAAGCTACCCCCATCAGGCTTTGTCGCCACCAGGCTCGGTGCCGCCGAAACGACGCTCTCGATTGGCAAAGGCATGCAGCGCACCTTCAAAGTCTTGTTCATCAAAATCGGGCCAAAGAACATCAGTAAAGTAAAGTTCGGCATAGGCGATTTGCCAAAGCAAAAAGTTACTTATGCGGTGTTCTCCCCCTGTCCTAATTACCAAATCCACAGGTGCCAGTTCATTCATGCAGATTTGCTGACTCAGCGCCTCTTCATCAATTTGGTCGGGTCTCAACAGCCCTTCCTGAACCTGCTCGGCCAGATGCCGAACGCCCTGGATAATATCCCAACGTCCACCGTAATTCGCCGCGATATTGAGCGTCAGACCGGTATTATTTTCGGTCAGCGCTTCTGCTTTGCGAATCCGTTCCTGCAAACGTGAGTTGAAACGACTGGTTTCGCCAATGATACGCAGGCGGACGTTGTGGCGGTGCAGGCTTTTTACTTCGCTGTCGAGCGCCCACACAAACAGTTCCATCAACGCAGTCACTTCCTGCGGTGGTCGATTCCAGTTTTCACTGCTAAAAGCATAGAGCGTTAACGCATCAATGCCGTTATTGGCGGCAAAAGAAACGGCGCGGCGAACGGACTTCGCCCCCGCTTTATGCCCAAAGGCTCGTATCTTCCCTTGTCTTTTCGCCCAGCGGCCGTTGCCATCCATGATGATTGCTACATGACGACAGCCATGCGCTGGCAAGTTTTCGCTTATTGGTTGATTCGCAGACAACATAACGCGTTTTTTGTCCCTGAAAAGGATTTAACGGTACTCAGGAATACTGAAGCCTATACATAAAAAAGCCGTGTCAAACCACGGCTTACCTGACCACGTAAAGTCAAATACCTGCGATCAGGTGGCGCAGACTATATCACCGAAGCCCTACGCTAACAAATAGCACAACCACTAGTGCTTGCTTTATCACCAGCTTGCGAGATGTGTCACCTGCTTACGCGCAATACTGCGAGCCTGTTGATCCACCGCCAGCACCTCTTCCACGCTCTGTGGTTCACGCAAATCCATCATCTCGAGTACCGACAAATTCATTGTCGCAATATCGGTAAAACGAATCCGCTGATTCAGAAATGCCTCTACGGTTATCTCATTAGCTGCATTGAGTGCTGTGGTTGCCGCCTGCCCTTGATCGAAGGCATTCATTGCAAGCTTCAGACACGGATAGCGGTCGTAGTCAGGCTCGCTAAACGTCAATGAACTCAGCTTGCAAAAATCGAGTGGTTTCACTCCGGATTGCACACGGTTTGGCCACGCCATTGAGTGTGCAATTGGCGTACGCATATCCGGTTCGCCCAGCTGCGCCAGTACGCTGCCATCCTGATAGCGCACCATAGAGTGAATCACCGACTGCGGGTGGATCAGCACTTCCATCTGCTTCGCTGATGCATTGAACAGCCAGCGTGCTTCAATGTATTCCAGACCTTTGTTCATCATGGTGGCAGAATCAACGGAAATCTTACGTCCCATCGACCAGTTCGGATGACGGCACGCCTGGTCTGGCGTCATTGCGCTCAGTTCAGACAGTGGCGTTTCGCGGAACGGGCCACCAGACCCGGTAAGCAGAATCGACACGACGCCATTCTGCTCCAGGTCAGCGTACCCCAGGTTCTGTTGAAAAGGTTGCGGCAAACTCTGAAAAATGGCGTTGTGTTCGCTGTCGACCGGCAAAAGACGCGCCCCGCGCTGCTTAACCGCCTCCATAAACAGGCGCCCGCAGGTCACGAGCGACTCTTTATTCGCCAGCAGGACATCTTTACCGGCATCAATAGCGGCAAGCGTCGGCAGAAGCCCTGCCGCCCCGACGATTGCCGCCATCACCTGATCAACCTCATCCAACGCCGCCATGTCGCAGGCCGCCTGCTGGCCGCTGAGCACCTCGGTGCGGCTGCCCGATTCCTGCAGCAGCGCTTTCACCTGACGGGCGCTCTCTTCGTCATCCATCACCGCATAGCGGGGCGTAAACTCCAGACACTGCTCGACCATGCGCTGCACGTTCTTACCGGCTACCAGCGCCGTCACGGTATAGCGTTCAGGATTATGGCGAACTACGTCTAGAGTGCTGCAACCGATTGAACCCGTTGAGCCGAGGAGAGTTAAATGCTTCATGAGATGCCCGAAAAGTTAGATCAGCTAAAAGCAAAACGCCGCCAGCAAGACATAACGTCTCTCTGAACGGCGTTTATCAGTGTACGACAGAAATCAGAACTGCATCAGTTCCGCTTCTTTATCTGCCAGCGCCGCATCAATTTTCTTGATCGCCGCGTCAGTCATCTTCTGCACGTCGTCCTGGGAACGACGGTCATCATCTTCACTGATCTCTTTTTCTTTCAGCAGTGCTTTCACTTTGTCGTTCGCGTCGCGGCGCACGTTACGTACGGAAACACGACCTTGCTCAGCTTCGCCACGCACCACTTTGATCAGGTCTTTACGACGCTCTTCGGTCAGCGCAGGCAGCGGAACGCGAATGTCAGCGCCCGCAGAGCTTGGGTTCAGGCCCAGGTCAGAAGCCATGATCGCTTTCTCAACAGCCGGGCTCATAGAACGATCGAATACGTTGATTTTCAGCGTACGGGTATCTTCTACGGTAACGCTCGCCAGCTGACGCAGCGGAGTTGGCGTGCCGTAGTACTCTACGATGATGCCATCCAGCAGGCTTGGGGAAGCGCGGCCAGTACGAATTTTGCTGATTTGGGTTTTGAACGCTTCAACGCATTTTTCCATGCGTACTTCAGCATCTTTTCTGATGTCGTTAATCACGTTACGAATCCTTGAAAACTTGTCTCAGGCAGACTATCCGCCAGCACAGCGCTACAGGTGTGCTAAGTATAGTCGCGTTTAATTCATGACAGCGCCAAAGGCGCGTCCAGGTAAGATACCACTACAAAGTAAAGCGGAATCTTACCTGTATTTATCGTCGACGGAAATTATTCCGTGATCAAAGTGCCTTCTTTTTCACCCATGACCACGCGACGCAGTGCGCCTGGCTTGTTCATATTGAAGACACGGATCGGCAGTTTGTGGTCGCGAGCCAGCGTGAAGGCGGCAAGATCCATGACTTTCAGCTCTTTATCCAGCACTTCGCCGTAGCTCAGCTGATCGTACATGGTGGCTGAAGGATCTTTTGCCGGATCGGCAGTAAACACGCCGTCCACTTTGGTCGCTTTCAGAACCACATCGGCTTCGATCTCGATACCGCGCAGGCAGGCAGCGGAATCGGTGGTAAAGAACGGGTTACCCGTACCGGCGGAGAGGATCACCACGCGGTTGTTACGCAGCAGGCTGATTGCTTCTGCCCAGCTGTAGTTGTCGCACACGCCATTCAGAGGAATAGCGGACATCAGGCGCGCGTTCACATAGGCACGGTGCAGCGCATCACGCATTGCCAGGCCGTTCATCACGGTGGCCAGCATCCCCATGTGGTCGCCCACAACGCGGTTCATCCCCGCTTTCGCCAGACCAGCACCACGGAAAAGGTTGCCGCCGCCAATAACTACGCCAACCTGAATACCCAGTTCGACCAGTTCTTTGATTTCCTGTGCCATGCGATCAAGGATGCTTGCGTCAATACCGAAGCCTTCCGATCCCTGCAGCGCTTCGCCACTCAGCTTAAGCAGAATGCGTTTGTACACGGGTTTTGCATTGGTAGCCATGTTTCTTTCCTGAGACTGTCAACGATTAAGATGGGGGTTAATTCTGGCGACATGATATGTCGCAAATCAGCACAGCGATACAGGAGCCTGTCTGATTTCGTATGACGGGTGACAAAAAGAAGCCGCCCTCAGGCGGCTCCTTTTCAATCATTAAGACTGCTTGGACATTGCAGCAACTTCTGCTGCGAAGTCAGTCTCAACTTTCTCGATGCCTTCGCCCACTTCGAAGCGGATGAAGCCAGTTACGTCAGCGTTGTGCTCTTTCAGCAGCTGAGCAACAGACTTGCTTGGATCCATAACGAAAGGCTGGCCAGTCAGAGAAACTTCGCCGGTGAATTTCTTCATGCGGCCTTCAACCATTTTCTCTGCGATCTCTTTTGGCTTACCAGACTGCATCGCGATGTCCAGCTGTACCTGGTACTCTTTCTCTACCACTTCAGCAGACACGTCTTCTGGCTTAACGAATTCTGGCTTGCTTGCAGCGATGTGCATTGCCAGCTGTTTAACCAGCTCTTCGTCAGCGCCTTTAGCCGCAACCAGAACACCGATACGTGCGCCGTGCTGGTAAGAACCCAGTACTTCGCCTTCCAGGGAAGATACGCGACGGATGTTGATGTTCTCACCGATTTTAGCAACCAGCGCAACACGTTCTTCTTCGAACTGTGCTTTCAGCACTTCAACGTCAGTGATTTTGCCCGCAACAGCTGCGTCCAGAACTTTGTTAGCAAATGCCTGGAAACCACCATCTTTAGCAACGAAGTCAGTCTGGCAGTTAACTTCCAGAATGATGCCGTAGGTGCCGTCGATTTTGGTGATGATCACGCCGTCAGCAGCAACGTTGCCTGCTTTTTTAGCTGCTTTGATCGCACCGGATTTACGCATGTTTTCGATTGCCAGCTCGATGTCGCCGTTCGCTTCAGTCAGCGCTTTTTTGCAATCCATCATGCCTGCGCCAGTACGCTCGCGCAGCTCTTTTACCAGGGATGCGGTAATTTCAGCCATTCTTAAATCCTCGGGAGATGTGAACTGCCCGGCCATAAGCCAAACAGTATAAATTGAAAAAAGGGGCCGATAATTGGCCCCTATTCATACACGGTACTAATAAGGGGTGAAACCTTATTATTCAGCTTCTACGAAGCTTTCTTCCGCCTGAGAAGCCAGATCCTGGGAACGGCCTTCACGTACGGTAGCAGCTACAGCGCTCAGGTACAGGCTAACAGCACGGATTGCATCGTCGTTACCCGGGATAACGAAGTCAACGCCGTCCGGATCGGAGTTGGTATCAACGATAGCGAATACTGGGATGCCCAGGTTGTTAGCTTCTTTGATTGCGATGTGCTCGTGGTCTGCATCGATTACGAACAGCGCGTCTGGCAGGCCGCCCATATCTTTGATACCGCCCAGGCTGTTTTCCAGCTTGTCCAGTTCACGAGTGCGCATCAGCGCTTCTTTCTTGGTCAGCTTGTCGAAAGTACCGTCCTGAGACTGAGTTTCCAGATCTTTCAGGCGTTTGATTGACTGACGAACGGTTTTCCAGTTGGTCAGCATGCCGCCCAACCAGCGATGGTTCACGAAGAACTGGTCGCAGCTGTTAGCAGCATCTTTCACAGCTTCGCTTGCAGCGCGCTTAGTACCAACGAACAGAATCTTACCTTTACGGGAAGAGATCTTGTTCAGCTCAGCCAGGGCTTCGTTGAACATTGGTACAGTTTTCTCAAGGTTGATGATGTGAACTTTGTTACGCGCGCCGAAGATGAAAGGCTTCATTTTCGGGTTCCAGTAACGGGTCTGGTGACCAAAGTGAACACCAGCCTTGAGCATGTCGCGCATGGAAACAGTTGCCATGTTTAAAACCTCTATATTAAAAGTTGGGGTTATGCCTCCACGTATCCCATATTACCGACCCCAAAGGGCACCCCGGAATATGTGCCGATACGTGTGTGTTGTTACACAAAGTGAGATTTGTCGCTTCCGTCCAGCCTGTGTATCTGAAATGGATCGGAAGTCCGGCGCGCTTTATACCACAAAACACGACCAGAAACCAACAGTTGTTGGCGGAGTGTGCTGTTAATGATTCTCAATTTGGCACGGGGTGCGCCTGACTGATACCATTGACAACACAGACTAGTATTGTCGAAAAATTCGACACCGATGGACAGATTACATGGCTATCTCTATTAAGACACCTGAAGAAATTGAAAAGATGCGCGTCGCCGGTCGTCTGGCCGCTGAAGTGCTGGAAATGATCGAGCCGTTCGTCAAACCGGGCGTCAGCACCGGCGAGCTGGATCGTATCTGTAATGACTACATCGTCAACGAGCAGCACGCGGTCTCCGCCTGCCTCGGCTACCACGGCTTCCCGAAGTCCGTCTGCATCTCTATTAATGAAGTGGTGTGCCACGGTATTCCGGACGACGCAAAGCTGCTGAAAGATGGCGACATCGTGAACATCGACGTGACCGTCATTAAAGATGAGTACCACGGCGACACCTCTAAGATGTTCATCGTGGGCAAACCAACCATTCTGGGCGAGCGCCTGTGCAAAATGACGCAAGAGAGCCTCTATCTGGCGCTGAAGATGGTTAAGCCGGGCATCCGCCTGCGCACTATCGGCGCGGCTATCCAGAAGTTTGTGGAAGCGGAAGGTTTCTCCGTGGTACGTGAATACTGCGGTCACGGCATTGGCCGCGTCTTCCACGAAGAGCCGCAGGTTCTGCACTACGATGCGGATGACGGCGGCGTGGTGCTGCAGAAAGGCATGACCTTCACTATCGAGCCGATGGTCAACTCCGGCGATTACCGTATTCGCACCATGAAAGACGGCTGGACGGTGAAAACCAAAGACAGAAGCTTGTCTGCGCAGTATGAGCATACTATTGTGGTAACAGACAACGGCTGCGAAATTATGACGTTGCGCAAGGATGACACCATCCCGGCGATACTGACGAACATTGAGTGATAAAAGAGCCGGCAAATGCCGGCTTTTTTAATGGCGATAGCTTTTTCTTATGGGTGGCGCACGATGAGTAATCTTTTACCCGAACAGTATGCTAACACAGCTCTTCCCACCCTCCCCGACCAGCCCGACAACCCGGGCGTCTGGCCGCCGCACGAGCTAAAGTGTGCCGACATCAAAGCGCACATGGACGTCTTCCAGCGCTGGCTGGGAAGCGCGTTTGACGCGGGTATTTCTGCCGAGCAGCTCATCGAAGCGCGCACCGAATTTATCGACCAGCTGCTGCAGCGCCTGTGGATTGACTACGGCTTCGGGCAGATTAGCGACGTAGCGCTGGTTGCCGTCGGGGGCTATGGCCGCGGCGAGCTGCACCCGCTTTCCGATATCGACCTGCTGATCTTAAGCCGCAAAAAGCTGCCGGACGAGCAGGCGCAGAAAATCGGCGAGCTGCTGACCCTGCTCTGGGACGTGAAGCTGGAAGTCGGCCACAGCGTGCGCACCCTGGAAGAGTGTCTGCTGGAAGGGCTATCCGATCTGACCGTCGCCACCAACCTGATTGAAACCCGTCTGCTGATCGGCGACGTCGCGTTGTTCCTGGAACTGCAAAAGCACATCTTCAGCGACGGCTTCTGGCCGTCAGAAAAATTCTTTGCCGCCAAGGTCGAAGAACAGAATCAGCGCCACCAGCGCTACCACGGCACCAGCTATAACCTCGAGCCTGATATCAAAAGCAGCCCGGGCGGCCTGCGCGACATCCACACCCTGCAGTGGGTCGCCCGTCGCCACTTTGGCGCCACCTCGATGGACGAAATGGTCGGCTTCGGCTTCTTAACCGAGGCCGAGCGTAACGAACTTAACGAATGCCTGCACCTGCTGTGGCGCATCCGTTTCGCCCTGCATCTGGAAGTGACCCGCTACGACAACCGCCTGCTGTTTGACCGTCAGCTGAGCGTTGCCCAGCGCCTGAACTATCAGGGTGAAGGCAACGAGCCGGTTGAGCACATGATGAAGGATTTCTTCCGCGTCACCCGCCGGGTGACCGAGCTGAACCAAATGCTGCTGCAGCTGTTCGACGAAGCGATTCTGGCGCTGACGGCGGACGAAAAGCCGCGTCCCATTGATGACGAATTCCAGCTGCGCGGCACGCTCATCGATCTGCGCGATGAAACGCTGTTCATACGCGAGCCGGAGGCGATCCTGCGGATGTTCTATACCATGGTGCGCAACAGCACCATCACCGGGATCTACTCCACCACCCTGCGCCACCTGCGCCATGCGCGCCGCCACCTGAAGCAGCCCTTGTGTTACATCCCGGAAGCGCGCTCGCTGTTCCTGAGCATGCTGCGCCATCCGGGCGCGGTCAGCCGCGGCCTGCTGCCGATGCACCGCCACAGCGTGCTGTGGGCCTATATGCCGCAGTGGTCGCATATCGTCGGCCAGATGCAGTTCGATCTTTTCCATGCCTACACCGTGGATGAGCACACCATCCGCGTGATGCTCAAGCTGGAAAGCTTTGCGAAGGAAGAGACGCGCTCCCGCCATCCGCTGTGCGTTGAGCTGTGGCCGCGTCTGGCCCATCCTGAGCTGATCCTGATCGCCGCCCTGTTCCACGACATCGCCAAGGGCCGCGGGGGCGATCACTCGGTGCTGGGCGCTCAGGACGTCCTGAAATTTGCCGAGCTGCACGGGCTGAACTCGCGCGAAACGCAGCTGGTGGCCTGGCTGGTCCGCCACCACCTGCTGATGTCGGTCACCGCCCAGCGCCGCGATATTCAGGATCCGGAAGTCATCAAGCAGTTCGCCGAAGAGGTGCAGACGGAAAATCGCCTGCGCTATCTGGTCTGCCTGACGGTTGCCGATATCTGCGCCACCAACGAAACCCTGTGGAACAGCTGGAAGCAGAGCCTGCTGCGCGAGCTGTACTTCGCCACCGAAAAACAGCTGCGCCGCGGGATGCAAAATACCCCGGACATGCGCGAACGCGTGCGCCATCATCAGCTCCAGGCGCTGGCGCTGCTGCGGATGGATAACATTGACGAAGAGGCGCTGCATCAGATCTGGGCGCGCTGTCGCGCCAACTACTTTGTGCGCCACAGCCCAAACCAGCTCGCCTGGCACGCCCGGCATCTGCTGAAGCATGACTTATCGAAACCGATGATCCTGCTCAGCCCCCAGGCCACGCGCGGCGGGACGGAGATCTTCATCTGGAGCCCGGATCGCGCCTATCTGTTTGCCGCCGTCTGCGCCGAGCTGGACAGGCGTAACCTGAGCGTTCACGACGCGCAGATTTTCACCACCCGCGACGGCATGGCGATGGACACCTTTATCGTGCTGGAGCCGGACGGCAGCCCGCTGTCGTCGGACAGGCATGAAGGAATACGCTTTGGTCTGGAGCAGGCGATCACCCAGCACAGCTGGCAGCCGCCGCAGCCGCGTCGACAGCCGTCAAAATTGCGCCACTTTACCGTCGATACCGAGGTCAATTTCCTGCCGACCCATACCGACCGTAAATCGTTCCTGGAGCTGATCGCGCTCGACCAGCCGGGACTGCTTGCCCGCGTCGGCCAGGTTTTTGCCGATCTGGGAATTTCGCTTCATGGCGCCCGAATTACAACCATTGGCGAGCGAGTAGAAGATTTATTTATAATCGCGACGGCGGACCGGCGTGCCCTTAATAATGACCTGCAGCTTGAAGTGCAACAACGGTTGACAGCAGCCCTCAATCCAAACGATAAAGGGTGACGTGTTTTTTAGTGAAATGGAAAGAGTAAACAATGCAGCAGTTACAGAACGTTATTGAGTCCGCTTTTGAGCGTCGCGCCGAGATCACCCCGGCAAATGTGGATACCGTTACGCGTGAAGCGGTAAACCAGGTTATTTCCCTGCTGGATTCCGGCGCGCTGCGCGTGGCAGAAAAAATCGACGGTCAGTGGGTCACTCATCAATGGCTGAAGAAAGCCGTGCTGCTCTCTTTCCGCATTAACGATAACCAGGTTATCGACGGAGCAGAAAGCCGCTACTTCGATAAAGTGCCGATGAAATTCGCCGACTACGACGAAGCGCGCTTCCAGAAAGAAGGTTTCCGCGTCGTGCCGCCTGCGGCAGTTCGCCAGGGCGCATTCATCGCACGCAACACCGTGCTGATGCCATCCTACGTGAACATCGGCGCCTACGTTGACGAAGGCACTATGGTGGACACCTGGGCAACCGTCGGCTCTTGCGCGCAGATCGGTAAAAACGTTCACCTGTCCGGCGGCGTCGGCATCGGCGGCGTACTGGAGCCACTGCAGGCTAATCCAACCATCATCGAAGACAACTGCTTCATCGGCGCGCGCTCCGAAGTGGTTGAAGGCGTGATCGTGGAAGAAGGCTCCGTGATCTCCATGGGCGTTTACATCGGCCAGAGCACCCGCATTTACGATCGCGAAACCGGTGAAGTTCACTACGGTCGCGTGCCAGCGGGTTCCGTGGTGGTTTCCGGCAACCTGCCGTCGAAAGATGGCAAATACAGCCTGTACTGCGCGGTTATCGTGAAGAAAGTGGATGCGAAAACCCGTGGCAAAGTCGGTATCAACGAACTGCTGCGTACCATCGACTAATGTCGGTATCGCAATAAAAAACCCGCCTTCTGGCGGGTTTTGTTTTTCTACGCTCTGGTGATGACAACCGGCACGCTTTTGTAGGCGGGCGTCAGGCTTTCGGCGTCAACCGCATCCAGCGACAGCAGCACGTTCGCCTCCGGCAGGTACGCGCCGATCGATCCGGCAGCCATGCTGTAGATTACCACCGTCAGACCCCGCATTTCCCGCCCTTCGGCAGGCTGGCCGTTATCCTCCAGCGCCTGCACGTTAACCACATCGCCCTGCACCAGCCCGCGCGATCTGGCCTCCGTCTCGCTCAGGAAAACCACGTCCCGGCGACCGGTGATGCCGCGATAGCGATCGTCCATGCCATAGATCGTGGTGTTGTACTGATCGTGGCTGCGCAGCGATGCCAGGATCAGCGCATCAGAGGGCTGATGCAGGCGATCGACGGCGGCAAGACGCCCAACCACAAAGTTCGCTTTGCCGTTCGGCGTATGCCACTCCCGACGTGAAGCCGGGGTATCCATTCGGAAGCCGCCGGGCTCAGCGATGCGGGCATTGTATCCGGCAAACGCCGGGATCGCCGCTTCAATCGCCTCGCGGATCAGCGCATAGTTACCGCTCATCTCCTCCCAGTTCACCGGGGAGTGAGGCAGCGTGGCGCGCGCCATTTCCGCCACAATCGCGGGCTCTGATTTCAGCCAGCGTGAAGCCGGCTTCAGGCCGCCGCAGGAGGCATGAACCATCGACATCGCATCTTCGACGGTGACGGACTGAATGCCCGTGGCCTGAAGATCCCGCTCGGTTCTCCCCAGCGCGGGCAGCAGGTAGTTATGCTTCGCCAGCAGCAGGTGCGATCGGTTGAGTTTGGTGGCGATATGAACCTGCATATCCAGCGTTTTCATTGCGGCAAAGGTGCGCTGCGGTTCCGGCATCGCCACCGCCAGATTACCGCCCATACAGATCAGCGCTCTGGCGTCACCGCGTTCGATGGCGCGAATGCTCTCGACGCTCGAACGGCCATGCTGACGCGAAACCTTAATAGCAAAACGATCTTCGAGGCGCTGTAAAAAATCGTCGGGTGCGGCTTCGTTAATCCCAACCGAGCGATCGCCCTGCACGTTGGAGTGGCCCCGCAGGGGGCAGATCCCCGCGCCGGGCTTGCCTATATTGCCCTTCAGCAGCAGCAGGTTCACCAGCTGCTGAACGTTTTCGGTGCCGTTTTTATGCTGGGTGATCCCCAACCCATAGCAGACGATGGTCGCGCGGGATTTGCTATAGCTGTCGGCCAGGTCTTCCATCTGGCCGTGCGTCAGCCCGCTTTCCTTCTCCAGCTCTGCCCATTTGCACTGGCGTAAATCTTCATACAGCGCCGAATAACCGGCGGTATGTTCAGCGATAAACGCGTGATCGAGACACGAAGGCTGGTCGAGCAAAATCCGTGCTTCATCCATCTCGATCAGGGCCTTCATGATCCCTTTGAGCAGCGCCGAATCGCCGCCCATTTTAACCTGGTAATAGCGGCTGCTCAGCGTCGTTGCCTGCCCGGAGAACATCTCTTTCGGGCTTTGCGGGAAGCTAAAGCGCTCAAGCCCGCGCTCCGCAAGCGGATTGATGGAGATAATTTTCCCGCCGCGTTTAGCCACCTCCCGCAGCGTGGTCAGCATACGTGGATGGTTAGTGCCCGGGTTGTGCCCGATGCAAATAACCAGATCGCAGCGTTCGAAATCGTCCAGCGCCACCGTCCCTTTGCCAAGGCCGATGGCGCGCGTCAGACCAACGCTGGTCGGCCCGTGGCACATGTTGGAACAGTCCGGGAAGTTATTGCTGCCGTATTCGCGTGCGAAAAGCTGGTATAAAAAGGCCGCTTCATTGGAGGTACGCCCGGAGGTATAAAATTCTACCTGTTCCGGGGAATCGTAGCTGCGCAGGCGTTCGCCGATTTCCCGAAAGGCGACATCCCACTCTACCGCCTGCCAGCGGTCCGTTGCGGCTTCATACTTCATGGGATGGGTCAGACGACCCACGTTTTCCAGTTCGTAATCGCTGTAGCGCCACAGCGTGGAAACCGGATGGCGACTAAAAAATTCAGGTGAGGCTTTTTTGCTGGTGGTTTCCCAGGAGACGGCCTTGACGCCGTTTTCGCACAGCTCCATCGGCGCGCGGTGGCCGGGGTCTGGCCATGCGCAGCCGGGGCAGTCAAAGCCCGAGACCTGGTTCATCTTAAACATGGCGATAATATCGCGGGCGACAGCCCGTTGCGAAAATACCGACGCGGTGACGGCTTTTACTGCGCCCCAGCCTCCTGCCGGGCCCTGATAGCCATTGATACCTGCAACACCTTTTTTCATTGCGACTGCTTATTTACCGACAATTATTTATGGCGGCTACGGTAGCAATTTCATTCTCATATTGATTTCCTCTTGACGGGGTAGCCAAAAACTACAATAAACGAGTTAGGCTTATGCTCCTTGCTTGCGCGCCGACAGGCGAAAATGGAGTACCGTTTTTCAAGGATGCTCTCGCTTTTTGCATCTGAGGGTAGCGGAAAAGGATTTTTTCGTTAATTATTCAAAGGTTATGTTGAGATAAGGGTACCGCTATGTACGATAATCTGAAAAGTCTGGGCATTACCAATCCTGATGAAATCGATCGCTACAGTCTGCGTCAGGAAGCCAATAACGATATTCTAAAAATCTATTTTCATAAGGACAAAGGAGAGTTTTTCGCCAAAAGCGTGAAGTTTAAATATCCACGCCAGCGTAAGACCGTCGTCGCCGATGGCATCGGTCAGGGTTACAAAGAAGTCCAGGAAATCAGCCCTAACCTGCGCTATGTGATCGATGAACTCGATCAGATCTGCCAGCGCGACCGTACCGAAGTCGATCTCAAACGTAAGATCCTCGATGACCTGCGTCATCTGGAAAGCGTTGTGACCAACAAGATCAGCGAGATTGAAGCGGATCTTGAGAAGTTAACTCGCAACAAATAAGCCGTTTTATCGCCCGGTGGCGCTACGCTTACCGGGCCTACTTGTACTTGTCGGCCGGGTGCCTCACCTCTGCTCGTCTAACTGAAGCGCCACGTACAGCAGCAGCCTGTCGTCAAAGTTTCCCAAATCCAGCCCCGTCAGCTCCGAGATTCGGTTAAGCCGATATTCCAGCGTATTGCGATGAATAAACAGCGCTTTCGACGTCGCCAGCGGCTGGACGTTATGGCGGAACCAGGCCTGTAGCGTGCGGCGCAGCAGGCCGTTGTTATCCATTGCTTTCAAACGAACCAGCGGACGCGCCAACTCGTTGGCCTGCCAGCCGCCGCGCAGGCTGTCGAGCAGCACCGGCAGCATCAGATCCTGGTAGAAATAGCTGCGGCTTTCCGGCATGCGCTGTTTGCCCACCATCATGGTGGTACGCGCGGTACGCCAGGAGCGGGCAATGCTGCCCGGCCCGGTAAAATAGTTGCCCAGCGCAACGCGAAAACGCAGCTGACCGTTCTCTTTCATGCGCGCGATGAGCTGATCCACGCGGCGGCGATGATCTTCTGCATCCCAGCGGCCAAAGGAATTGAGCGCCGGTTTGAGCACCACCATTTCCGTCAGAGAAACGATCGCCACCAGATTATCGCGCTCCGGCGTCGCCAGCGCATTTTGCAGCTGCTGCAGCTCGGCCATCGCGCTGTCCACGCCAAGCTGGCCGCTATCCACTTCAATGACGGCGACCACGCGCGGCTGGTTCAGATCGATGCCCAGGCGCTGCGCCCACTCGCTCAGTGCGGGCGTATGCTCCTCGGCCTGAATAAGATTCATGACCAGCTCTTCGCGCAGGCGGCTGTCCTGCGCCAGCAGATGCATCAGCCGCGACTGTTCGAGCATCATCTCGGCGGTCATGCAGACCAGTTCGCCGTATTTGCGCAGGGATTCCGGCTCGCCGGTCAGGCCGATCACGCCGACAATTTCCCCTTCGAGGCGTAAAGGCAGGTTAATCCCCTGACGCACGCCGTGCAGGTGCTTTGCGACCGCATCGTCAATATCCACCACCCGCCCCTGGGACAGCACCAGCAGCGCGCCTTCGTGCAATTCCCCAATGCGTTCACGATCGCCGCTGCCAATAATGCGCCCACGAGCATCCATTACGTTGATATTGGTATCGATGATGCGCATGGTGCGCGCTACGATATCCTGCGCCATTTTGGTATCAAGATGCCAGCCAGCCATGTAACCCTCCTGTGAGCAGAGCTCAAGCATAGGGGAGTTCAGCAGCGGTCGCATTGTGCGAATGCACAAAGTCTGAGGGAGAAGTATGGACTTGTGGAAAGGGTCACAGAAAAGAGAAAAGCCCCTGCGGACAACCCGCAGGGGCCTGGGAGGATTACTGCATCAGCAGATAAATAGAGGTATCACCACGCTGAATGTTCAACGCCAGCACGGTAGGCTTGCTGTCGAGGATCTTGCGCAGCTCAGCGATGTTTTTCACCGGCTGCTGGTTTGCACCCATGATCACATCACCTTTTTTCAGGCCGATACGGGCAGCCGGTGAATTCGCTTTCACGTTGTTCACCACCACGCCTTTATCTGCCCCTTTGTTACTCATCTCCGCACCTTCAATACCGCTGAAGATGGTGCTGGAGTCCACCTGATTCTGGCTGCTCTGCTGCAGCTCCAGGCTCACGTTAACCGGCTTACCGTCACGCAGCAGGCCGAGAGTCACTTTGCTGCCAATCGGCATTGAACCTACTTCAGCACGCAGCGCGGCAAAGCTGCTGATTGGCTTACCGTTCAGGGAGGTGATCACATCACCCGCCTTAATACCCGCTTTTGCCGCAGAAGAGTTCGGCATCACCTGGCTGACGAAGGCCCCGCGCTGGGCGTCAACTTTCATCGCTTTCGCCAGTTCGGAGTTCAGCTCAGTCCCCATAATGCCCAGCTCACCGCGTTTCACCTGGCCATACTGCACCATCTGCGCGGTCAGGTTTTTCACCATGTTGCTCGGGATAGCAAAACCGATACCGATGTTGCCGCCGTCCGGTGCCAGGATTGCGGTGTTGATACCGATCAGCTCGCCGTTCAGGTTCACCAGCGCACCGCCGGAGTTACCGCGGTTGATCGCCGCATCCGTCTGGATAAAGTTTTCGTAGTTTTCCGCGTTCAGGCCGCTGCGCCCCAGCGCAGAAACGATGCCGGAGGTCACGGTTTCGCCCAGACCAAACGGGTTACCAATGGCAACGGTGTAGTCGCCCACGCGCAGCGCGTCAGAATCGGCAAGCTTAATCGCCGTCAGGTTTTTCGGATCCTGGATCTGGATCAGCGCGATATCGGAGCGTGGATCTTTACCCACTACTTTTGCATCAAATTTACGACCATCGCTCAGCTGAACCTTAATGGTGCTGGCGTTATCGACTACGTGGTTATTGGTCACAACATAGCCTTTTGCGGCATCAATGATGACACCCGAGCCCAGCGCCATGAATTTTTGCTGCTGGCCGCCACCGCCCTGGCCGTCATCGCCTGCGCCACCGCCCTGGCAGAACGGAGAGCTCTGGAATGGCGAACCGTCCTGGCAGAACGGCGAGTTGTCGCCAAAGAACTGCTGGAAATTACGCGGCATACGCGGCGTATTGACGGTCGTGCTGCCCTCAACGTTAATACTCACCACCGATGGCATCACTTTTTCGAGCATCGGTGCCAGGCTTGGCATCTGCTGCGCGGTTGCTGCCGACGACGCCGTCTCGGCTGCAGTAGCAGTCAGAGGGGACAGCGCTAAACCTAAACTCAGAGCCAGTGCACTCATTGCTAATGTGGTTTTTTTCATGTTTCTCAATCTCGATTTACCCGATAACGCAAAATTGCTGTGTAACTCAGATTCGTTTTATACCGCTTAGTTCCGGGATTAAGTTTATGGAAAAAGTAAAAATTTATTGGTCGTCTTTACAAAACTCCGGGATTATTCCACGGCCATAAGCTTGCGGTATTCATCCCAGGCATACAAATCCGTCATGCCGCTGATATAGTCCTGGATAAGACGACAGCGATAATAATATTCCATCACCGGCCATTGTGCAGCGTGCCTGTCCAGCTTACCGACCGCTTCAACGTATGCCAGACGATGGCGGGTAGACAGTTTCTGGAAAAGCCGGGATTCAATTGGCAACCGCCGCACGCGTTCGTTAGCGACCAGATCGCTAAACTCCTCCACGGATAGCTGCAGCAGCGGGCTGTAAATCTCCAGCAAGCCGCTGATAACCCTGTACCCCTGCAGTTCCAGCTGTTCGACATCCGGGTGGCTGAACACGTGCCGCATAGCGACGTGTTTATAAAGCTCAAGCAGCTGGCTAAAGCTGCTGTCATCTTCCAGCAGCGCATGGTTGAATTCACCGCTGAACACCATCGGCAAATTATCAATAAAACGCGAGGCCGCGTAGGGCACGAGTTTATTTAATGTGTTGACCCGCAAATACATAAAGAACTGATCTTCAGTGCTGCGGCTTAATGAATTTGAGCGCGATTTTTCCCAGGCATTTTCGACGACCTGAGCAAACAGAGAACCTTTTTCATGCTTGCCCCAGGCATCATAAAGATGCTGATAAAGTTCCTCGACGCTGAATATTCTTTTCTCGACGGCATCTTCCAGGTCGGCCACGCAATAGGAAATATCGTCGGCGGCTTCCATTATCCACGTCAGTGGAAATCGGCCATGGGGCGCCAGCGAAAGTTCTTTACGCAGCCTTTCAATATAGGCTTCTTCAGAGAGGTAATAGCCCGGCTTTTTCATTAAATAGCTGTGCGAGGCAGGCGTTTCACCCATCCACCAGGCAGGTCGCGTGTATTTCAGGATACAGCCCACCTGCGCCCAGGTCAGGTTCATACGCATCAGAGAGTGCACCAGCCGGATGCCCTGCGCGTTGCCTTCAAAATGACAGAGATCCTGACGCACCTTACGCCGCAGTTCGTTTAACCCCTCTTCGCCTTCCCGCAGGCGCAAATCACGCACCGTACAGCGGTCGTCGCTGAGCGGCTGGCTCTTCGCATCCGTAGGGAAAAGCCGCTGCTTGAACCAGTCATTGATCGCCGCCTCGCCAAAATGCCCGAACGGCGGGTTGCCGATGTCATGCATCAGGCAGGCCATTTCAACGATGCTTTCAAAAGGCCCCGTCAGCTCGTCGAGGCCATAGGTTTCCAGCAATCGCTGCTCTTTGAGCCGGCTTAAAATCTCTTTCGCAATGTAGCGTCCAACCTGCTGAACTTCCATTGAATGGGTCAGGCGCGTGCGTACCGCGGCGTTACGCTCAAGCGGGAAGACCTGAGTCTTTTGCTGTAAACGGCGGATAGCCGGCGAGTTGATAATGCGCCCACGATCGCTTTCGAAAATTCGCAGGATCTCATGTTCACTCTTCTCGCCCTGCGGCGAACGAAACCGTCGGTGCCAGTTAATTTTGGTTCGAAAATCGATTGGTGACATGTGCTCCCCCGCGTGAGAATGCGTTTCCCCTTAACCGCATGATAGACTATGCATCTTAACAAGGCACATCGCGAGTAAATCTATGAAAATCGGCATTATTGGTGCAATGGAAGAAGAAGTTACGCTCCTGCGTGACAAAATTGAGAACCGTCAGACCCTCTCTCTTGGTGGTTGCGAGATCTATACCGGCCAAATGAACGGCGTTGACGTTGCTCTGCTGAAATCTGGCATCGGTAAAGTTGCTGCTGCGCTGGGTGCGACCCTGCTGCTTGAGCGCTGCAAACCGGACGTCATCATCAATACCGGCTCAGCGGGTGGCCTGGCGCCGACGCTGAAGGTGGGTGATATCGTGGTTTCTGACGAAGCGCGCTACCACGATGCAGACGTGACCGCGTTCGGTTACGAATACGGCCAGCTTCCGGGCTGCCCGGCCGGGTTTAAAGCGGACGATGCGCTCGTTGCGGCAGCAGAAACCTGCATCGCCGAACTGAACCTCAACGCGGTACGCGGCCTGATCGTCAGCGGCGATGCGTTTATTAACGGCTCCGTTGGCCTTGCGAAAATCCGTCACAACTTCCCGCAGGCGGTGGCCGTTGAGATGGAAGCGACCGCGATCGCTCACGTTTGCCATAACTTCAGCGTTCCGTTCGTGGTCGTTCGCGCGATCTCCGACGTGGCCGATCAGCAGTCTCACCTGAGCTTTGACGAGTTCCTGGCCGTTGCTGCAAAACAGTCCACCGTGATGGTGGAACGCCTGGTGCAGAATCTGGCGCGTGGCTAAAGATACGCTAAGGGCGCTTGCTGCCCTGCTTCTGCTCGCACCGGCGTGGCTATTCGCCGCGCCGCGTGTGATTACCCTCTCCCCCGCTAACACCGAGCTGGCTTTCGCCGCCGGGATCGTGCCGGTGGGGGTCAGCAGTTTTTCAGACTACCCGCCCCAGGCCGCCGGTATTGAACAAGTGTCGACATGGCAAGGGATGAATCTTGAGCGCATTGTGGCGCTTAAGCCTGACCTCGTGCTGGCCTGGCGTGGTGGAAACGCCGAGCGTCAGGTCAATCAGCTCACCTCCCTGGGTATCAGGGTGATGTGGGTAGACGCCGTGAGCATCGAGCAGGTCGCTCAGGCCCTTCGCGCGCTGGCGCCTTATAGCCCAACGCCGAAGAAAGCCGAAGCCGAGGCCGATCGGATGCTCAGCGACTACTCGGCGCTGAAAAATAAATACGACACCTCCAGCAAAAAGCGCGTCTTCCTGCAGTTTGGCAGCCAACCGCTGTTCACCACCGGGCAAGGCTCTATACAGAATCAGGTCCTGGAGATTTGCGGGGGCGAAAATATCTTCGCTGCCAGCCGCGTGCCGTGGCCGCAGGTCAGCCGGGAACAGGTTCTGGCTCGCCAGCCGCAGGCCATTGTCGTGGTCGGAAGTGCGAGCGAGATTCCTAAAATTGAACAATTCTGGCAAGGCCAGCTCAACATTCCGGTGATCCCACTCAACGGTGACTGGTTTGAACGCGCCAGCCCGCGTATTATCCTCGCCGCAAAACAACTCTGTGCCGCACTGGCGGAGAGTCACTAAAACATAAACACCCCGTTCGAGGATTTAACGATGCTCGTGTATTGGCTGGATATTCTTGGCACAGCCGTTTTTGCTATCTCCGGCGTTTTGCTCGCCGGAAAACTACGCATGGACCCGTTTGGCGTGCTGGTGCTTGGCGTTGTCACGGCGGTGGGCGGTGGAACGATCCGCGATATGGCGCTGGCCAACGGCCCGGTATTTTGGGTTAAAGATCCGACAGACCTGGTCGTCGCGATGGTCACCTGTATGTTAACCATTGCATTAGTTCGCCAGCCCCGCAGATTGCCGAAATGGGTGCTGCCGGTGCTGGATGCCGTCGGTCTGGCGGTGTTTGTGGGGATTGGGGTGAACAAAGCCTTTAATGCTGGCACCGGCCCCATGGTGGCGATTTGTATGGGCGTGCTGACCGGCGTGGGCGGCGGGATTATTCGTGACATTCTGGCGCGCGAAGTGCCGATGATCCTGCGCACCGAAATTTACGCAACGGCCTGTATCGTTGGCGGAATTGTCCACGCCACGGCGTACTACACCTTTGCGGTCCCGCTTGAGAACGCTGCGATGCTGGGGATGGTCGTTACGCTGGTGATTCGCTTAGCGGCGATACGCTGGCACCTTAAGCTGCCGACGTTTGCGCTGGATGACAGGTAAACGCAAAACGGTAACCGCAAGGTTACCGTTTTTAGTCTTTTCTCCCTCTCCCTGTGGGAGAGGGCCGGGGTGAGGGCATCAGCCCGCACCTCTTAGATGCTGAACGAAGAACCACACCCGCAGGTGCTTGTCGCATTCGGGTTGGTCACCACGAAGCGCGAACCTTCCAGACCTTCGGTGTAATCAACCGCGCCGCCCACCAGATATTGCAGGCTCATCGGGTCAACCACCAGCGCGACGCCCTGCTTCTCGATAGTCATATCGCCGTCGTTGATCTGGTCGTCAAAGGTAAAGCCATACTGGAAGCCGCTGCAGCCGCCACCGGTAATATAAACACGCAGTTTCAGATCCGGATTGTCTTCATCGGCAATCAGGACTTTCACTTTTTTGGCTGCTGCTTCGGTAAATTCGAGCGGCACTGCTACGACGTCATCACTCATTTTATGCTCCCATGAATACTGCTTACTGCAATTGGGCAAAAATCACCCAATTCTTTTTTTCATTATCTAATACCCTGGTAATTCATTCAAGTATTCCGCGACGCGGCCTGCTCAGCCTCCTGCTTCGCCAGGGTACGGGCAAGAATGGTGGAGTATAGCGGTTTTCCACCCAGGAATTGGGCTAATAGTGTCGCGCCAAGGCAGGTAATGATCATTGGCAATATGAGCTGATAATTGTCGGTCATCTCAAGAACCAGCACAATGCCGGTTAACGGGGCGCGCAGGGAGGCCGCCAGCAGCGCCCCCATACCGGCAACGGCGAATGTTCCCGCCTCAAGATGGTACGCCGGGAATCCTGCGGCGGCGGCCATGCCGAACGCCGTTCCCAGCAAAGTACCGAGCGCCAGCATTGGCGCAAAAATGCCGCCCGGCGCACCGGAAGAGAAACAAAGAACCGTGGTGATCACCCGCGAAATAAAGAGGAACAGCAGCAGACCGACGCTAAAATTTCCCGCAGCGGCAATAGGGATCAGCCCGAAGCCGCCGCCCGTTGCGTTGGGTTCTATCAGGCCGATGATGCCGCATACCCCACCCAGCAAGCCGCCCACCAGCACCCATTTGTTTGTCTTCCCGCCGTGAATGCGCTGGAACATATCCTGAGTGCGAATGATGAAGGTATTAAAAAGCGGGCCAACGATGCCAAAAATCATGCCGAGGATCAGATACAGCCACAGCGTATTCACCGGCGCATTGGTGAGTTTCCCTACCTCAATCACCGCGCCTTCGCCGTTGAAAATGCGAAAAACGATGCTCGACATAATCACGCCGGTAAACACCGCCTTAATGGAGATCAGGTTATAGCGAAACTGGGCGCGCATCTCTTCGATGATAAACAGGATGCCCGCCAGCGGCGCGTTGAACGCCGCGGAAAGCCCGGCTGCGGCCCCCGTTGCCAGCAGCGTATGGCGCGCTTCGGCGCTGCGCATCCGAAACAGATCGCCCACCATGCGCCCGACGTTCCCGCCAAGCTGAACCGTTGGCCCCTCTCGTCCGAGCACCATCCCCGCCCCCAGGGTGCCCATGCCGCCAATAAACTTCACAGGAATGACCCGCCACCAGCGCACCGGACGCAGCTCTTCAAGCGCGCCTTCAATTTCCGGGATACCCGAACCACCGGCCTCTGGCGCAAACTTGCGCACCAGAAAATAGCCCACCATCGCCAGCAGGGCCGATAAGCCGAATGCCCAAATCCACACCAGCCATTTGCTTTCTGCATACCCGGCAATTGTACCTATGCGCCAGTTGATCACGGCATTCACCGCTTTTTCAAAGGCGACACCGACCAGACCCGCAAGGATACCGACCACGGCGGCGGCCATCAGGATCGCCAGCGGCGTTTTGTCGCGATTAAGCAGTCGCCGGATGCTGATACGGTGCTGCGCGCGCGCAAACTGTTGTTGTTCAAAAGAGGGAGATTCTGCTTTCATTGCCTGTTCTTTTTTCGTCATACAAATCGCCGCAAGGAGTTTACCAGAGACCATCGCCACGTATCCTGAAAAATCCTTAACATTTGTTTATGCATTAAGGAGGCAAAAATTTCATAACGTACGGCGGATCCCTTAGAATAGTGCGCTTAATCATTTTATACGAACCAGGAACGACGCCATGAGCAAGTCTGAAAACCTCTACAGTGCAGCCCGCGAGCTAATTCCAGGCGGCGTGAACTCTCCCGTTCGCGCCTTTACCGGCGTAGGCGGAACGCCGCTGTTTATCGAACGTGCTGACGGCGCGTACCTGTTTGATGTCGACGGCAAAGCCTACATCGATTACGTCGGCTCCTGGGGCCCTATGGTGCTGGGTCATAACCATCCGGCGATCCGCAATGCGGTCATCGAAGCCGCCCAGCGTGGCCTGAGCTTCGGTGCGCCAACCGAGATGGAAGTCAAAATGGCGGAGCTGGTGACCGAACTGGTACCGACCATGGACATGGTGCGCATGGTGAACTCCGGGACCGAAGCGACCATGAGCGCCATTCGCCTGGCGCGCGGCTTTACCGGCCGCGACAAAATCATCAAATTCGAAGGCTGCTATCACGGCCATGCGGATTGCCTGCTGGTTAAAGCCGGTTCCGGCGCGCTGACCCTCGGCCAGCCGAACTCACCGGGCGTGCCTGCGGATTTTGCCAAACACACCCTGACCTGCACCTATAACGATCTCAGCACCGTTCGTGCGGCGTTCGAGCAGTATCCGCAGGAAATTGCCTGCATCATCGTTGAGCCGGTCGCGGGCAACATGAACTGCATCCCACCGCAGCCAGACTTCCTGCCGGGCCTGCGCGCCCTGTGCGATGAGTTCGGCGCGCTGCTGATCATCGACGAAGTAATGACCGGCTTCCGCGTGGCGCTGGCTGGGGCACAGTCGTACTACGGCGTTGAGCCGGACCTGACCTGCCTCGGCAAAATCATCGGCGGCGGTATGCCCGTCGGCGCGTTCGGCGGTCGTAAGGATGTGATGGAAGCTCTGGCGCCTACCGGCCCGGTTTACCAGGCGGGTACGCTCTCCGGTAACCCGATCGCGATGGCCGCAGGTTTCGCCTGTCTGACCGAAGTGGCGCAGCCGGGTATTCATGCAACCCTGACCGACCTGACCTCGCAGCTGGCAAACGGTCTGCTGGAAGCGGCAGAAGAAGCCGGTATTCCGCTGGTAGTTAACCACGTGGGCGGCATGTTCGGGATTTTCTTCACCGATGCGAAAACCGTGACCTGCTATCAGGACGTGGTGAAGTGCGACGTTGAACGCTTCAAGCGCTTCTTCCACCTGATGCTGGAGGAAGGCGTGTATCTGGCACCGTCCGCGTTCGAAGCGGGCTTTATGTCCGTGGCGCACAGCAAAGACGATATCAACAACACCATCGACGCGGCGCGCAAGGTGTTTGCGAAGCTCTAAGATGTGCGGCTTGATGCCCTCACCCCAACCCTCTCCCACGGGGAGAGGGAGCAAACATTAAAACGGCAATCTAAGGATTGCCGTTTACTTTTATTACCGGCTCTGCTTTCTCAACAGATAAATAAAGTACGGCGCACCGATAAAGGTCGACAGCAGACCCGCCGGGATCTGATACGGGAACAGCACCATCCTTCCGCACCAGTCGGCAAAGACCAGGATCAGCCCCCCCGTCAGGGCGGACATGACGATATGCGGCAGGGTCCGACGGAAGCCCATCATTCTGGCAATATGCGGAGCCATTAATCCCACAAAGCTCAGCGGGCCGATGGTCATGGTTGCCGTAGCCGTCAGGCACGCCGCCAGCAGCAGAAGCGCCACGCGCGTTGGCGTTAACGCCATCCCGACCGCACGCGCGGTTTCACCGCCCAGCGGCAGAATCGTCATCCAGCGGCGGCACAGCGGAACCATCGCCAGCAGGACAATCATGACGATCCCGGTATGCACAACCTGGCTTCCGGTCGCGCCGTAGGTAGAGCCTGAGATCCAGGTCAGGATCTGCGCCATGCGCGGGTCCCCGCTCGCTTGCAGCATCATCAGCAGCATGGTGAATGCGGTGCTGAGCGCCATCCCTGCCAGCAGCATACGGTGCGGCGAAAAGCCACCACGACCGGAGGCAATCAGGATAATCAGCAGCGTCACGGCCGCACCAATACTCCCGGCAGGCATCAGCCAGCCAAAGGCATTTCCCGGCACCAGGAACAGCATCAGCACCACGCCAAAGGCCGCACCGGAGCTGATCCCCAGCACTTCCGGGCTTGCCATCGGGTTACCGGTCAGGCGCTGGATAATACAGCCCGCCACTGCCAGCATCACCCCCGCGATCAGCGCAGAGAAAATACGCGGCCAGCGCCACTGCAGCAGTTCATGGAGTAAATCACCCGTCGCCCAGTGCCAGCCCGTTGCGTCACGCCCTAAAGAGAGCGCCGCAAAGGATGCGATAATCAGCACCGCCAGCCCGGCCAGGCTGAACCACAGCACGGACTGACGCTCGGCGTAAACCTTGTCGCCCGCATCCATCGCCGGTGCGCTGATGCTGCGCAGACGCGGCAGTAGCCACAGCAGCAGCGGGGCACCGATAAGCGCTGTCACCGACCCGGTGGAAACCTCCATCCAGACGCGTGCCAGCCAGAGAATGATCTGATCGGAGAGCCAGAGGATCAGCGCGCCAATCAGCGGCGCCAGCATCAGACGCGTCAGCAGGCGGCGTGCCCCGAGCATTTTCGCCAACAGCGGCGCGAACAGGCCGATAAAGCCAATGATGCCCACCGCGTTAACCAGCAGCGCACTTAGCACAATCGCCAGCGTTAATGCGGCAAGGCGAGCCAGCGACAGTGCCAGCCCCAGGTTACGCGCCACGCCGTCGTCCAGCCCCATTAAGGTCAGCGGACGCAGCAGTAACAACGTCAGCACCACGCCGCCAATCAGCTGCGGCCACAGGCGCTGCACCACGCTCCAGTCGGTCTGGGTGAGCGTACCGGTGCTCCACAGGAACATGCTTTGCAGCTGATCGTGATGGAACAGCACCAGCAGTTGGTTAATGGCCCCGCAGTAGAGGCTGACCACCAGCCCCGCCAGAATCAAGGTAACCGGAGAAAGACGTTTCCCCCACGCCACGCCAAAGACCAGCGCACCCACCACGCAGGCGCCTGCAAGCGCGGCAAACTGCGAGGTTAACGCCCCCGGCAGCGCCCACAGCGTAGTGATGGTGATCCCGAGCTGCGCACCGGTCGCGACGCCGAGCGTCGTCGGCTCGGCCAGCGGGTTACGCAGGACCTGCTGGAACAGAACGCCCACCAGCCCTAATCCGGCACCGACCAGGAGCGAGATCGCCAGGCGCGGCAGCAGGCTGTAGTGGAACAGCATTTGCTGAATATTGTCGATATCCGGCACGGCAAGCGCGGCACGCCACTGCCCTGGCGGTAACGCCGTCGACAGGTTGAACCCGCTTAACGCCAGCGCGGCGAGAAATAAAAGGACCAGCAGCAGCGCCGGGAAGCGGGCAATACGCGTATTCATGCTTTGCCTCCCAGGGCGTTATCCAGCACGCGGGCAAAGTGCATGGCCGACAGCGTCGCGCCGTAGAACCACACCGCCGGCGCGCGCAGGAAGCGCTGCTCGCGCACGAACGGCATCGCCTGCCAGAGCGGGGTTGCCATCAGCGCCTGCATATCGCGCTCGTTGCCATGATCGAAGCACAGCACGTCGACGTCACGAAACGACGCCAGGCGGTCAATCCCGACGGCGGTGCTGCCCCAGAAGGTCATTTCCCCTTCCCAGGCATTGCGAATACCAAAGCTGTCCAGCACTTCCTGGAACAGACAGTTTTTGCCGAAGACCAGCATATGGCGGGCGTCCAGCAGCGTCACCATCAGCAGCGGGCGGTCACCGCGGTTGGTAAAGCGCGGCTTCAGGGAGGCGATCAGCGCGTCGAATTCGGCGAGATGCCGTTTCGCCTCGGCTTCCCGGTTCAGAAACTGCGCCATCTCGTTGATGGAGTTTTTCGCCATCGTCAGCGGTTTTTTCCCGTCGCTGAAGGAGAACCCGCGGCCGGGGGCAATCTTCGCCATGGTCTCTTCCGACGGGCCATAGCCCGCAGACCAGAACAAAAATGACGGCTTCATTTGCGTCAAAAGCTCGAGGTTTGGCTCCGTACGCAGGCCGATGTCGATCACCGAGTCCGGCAGCTTCGGCTCGTTCACCCACAGGTTGTAGTTTGGAATATCCGCCACGCCGTACGGCGTGATGCCCAGCGCCAGCATCAGCTCCACCGGCAGCCATTCCAGCGCCACAATACGGTGCGGATCGATTGCGGCAGCGCGCGCCGCGTTCATTTTTAACAGCAGCGGAGAGAGCGCCATGGCCGTCAGCAGGCGGCGGCGGCTAATCATTGAGTCCAGCATCAGTACACAAAGCTCACCGGTGCAGCCCCGGCAGGGTGAGGCAAAATACCCATAGGAATACCGTAGATGTGCTCCAGCGTTTCGCTGCGCATCAGCTCAGCTGGCGTACCCTGGGCAATCATCTCCCCCCCGCGCAGCGCGACGAGGTAGTCGCAGTAGCGTGCGGCCATGTTGATATCGTGCAGCACCGCAATCACCGTCAGGCCGCGCTGCTGGCTTAAACGATGCACCAGCGCCAGCACGTCAACCTGATGGGCAATATCCAGCGCGGAGGTCGGCTCATCCAGCAGCAGACAGCGGCTGTCCTGCGCCACCAGCATCGCTATCCACGCGCGCTGGCGTTCGCCGCCGGAGAGGCTATCTACCAGGCGGTGCGCCAGCGGCTTTAGCCCGACCAGCGCAATCGCCTCTTCCACTTTCTCTCTGTCGGCCACGCCGAAGCGCCCCAGCGCCCCGTGCCACGGATAACGCCCAATCGCCACTAGCTCACGCACCGTCATCCCTTCCGCCTGCGGCAGCTGCTGCGGCAGGTACGCCACTTTGCGGGCAAAGGCTTTACTGTTCCAGTTCTCAAGCGGTTGGTCATCTAGCATAATATCGCCTTCTGACGGCGGCTGATGGCGCCCCAGCATTTTCAGCAACGTGGATTTACCGGAACCGTTGTGGCCAATCAGGCCCGTGACTTTACCTGCGGGGAAGGTCAAAGAGAGCGGATGCAGCAGGGTGCGCCCGGGTACGCGGAAGGAGAGATGGTTGAGCGTGAAAGTGGTGTCGGAGTGGATCTTATTATCCTGCATGTCAGCCAACTTAAATAAAAAGGGCACGGCGAACCGTGCCCAAAGAGAGATTAGAAGCGGAATGTCGCGGTAGCAACAACCTGACGTTCAGCACCCCAGAAGCATCCGTAGGTGTTGAAGCAGCTCGCAACGTATTCACGATCGAACAGGTTGTTCACGTGAAGCGCGACGTTTGAGCCTGCCATGCCTACGCGCGCCAGATCGTATCTGACCAGCGCATCCACCAGGGTATAGCTGCCCACGGTGAAGGAGTTCGCCGGGTCGCCTTTGCTGGAGCCGGTATAACGGACGCCAGTACCCAGCGTCAGGCCAGACAGTGGGCCATCAAACATCGTGTAATCCCCCCACACGGATGCCATATGCTTAGGCACCTGCGCAGGCGTGTTACCTTTGTAGTTGGTGTCGGTGGTGTATTCAGCATCGGTATAGGTATAGGAACCCACAACGTTGACGCTCGCAGACAGCGCCGCTTTCGCTTCCAGCTCTACGCCACGAGCACGGATCTCACCGCCTTCAACCGACCAGAATGAGCCCGCAGGGTCAGCCATCAGGTTGTTGGTTTTGGTCAGCTGATATACCGCACCGGTGATAACGATCGGACGATCGCTCGGCACGTATTTCACGCCCGCTTCATACTGCTTGCCTTTTGACGGTGCGAAAATGTTGCCGCTCGCCCCGGTCTGAGAAGCGGGTTCAAAGGACTCGCTGTAGCTGAAGTAAGGCGTTACTCCGTTGTCGAACAGGTAGTTTACGCCGCCACGCCAGGTGAACTGCTTGTCATCACGTTTAGCCGTGGTGTTATATACGCGGTTGTACGAGTCCTGATCGGCCCAGTCATAACGACCGCCCAGAGTGACCAACACCTTATCCCACTGCGCCTGATCCTGAACGTACAGGCCGGTCTGCTTCTGGCGGTTGAGGATTTGATACGCGCCAGAGTTTGCCGGATCTTTTGATCCAAAATCAAAGTTGCTGTTAACCGGATGATAGAGATCCAGCAGCGGCACAGAGTCGTCGTAACCGAACCAGGAGTTGATGTCATTACGCATACGCATAAAGTCAACGCCGGTCAGCAGGATATGATCCACCTGGCCGGTCGCAAATTTGCTTTGCAGCTGGGTATCAACGGTGAAGTTCTGCAGTTTCTCATTATCGACAACGTATTTACGTGCCAGATAATGGCCTTTATCCGCTGGCGCTAAGGCCGCACACTGTTTACTGCCGACGTTCGCCGGGTCGGTGCAGACGCCATAACCGTAAACGCTGTTTTGCGAGGTTTTGTTCTCTGCAAAGCGCAGGTTCTGACGCACGGTAAAGGTATCGTTAAATTCGTGGTCGAAGCTATACCCCACCATTTTCTGGTTACGGGAGTAGGTGTTGTTCTTCGCACCTTCGTTGAAGTCAGTCGGGAGACGATCGCCGTTTGGCAGGGGATCAACGGTTCCCTCTTTTGGCAACCAGCCGTAATAGCCCGTTTCAGGCTCGTTCTGGAAGTAGGAGAGGAACGTGAAGGTGGTTTTATCATCCGGACGCCAGGAGAAAGACGGCGCGATGGCATAACGCTGTTCCCCTTTGTCCTGCTGCTGCGCATTGTTGGAACGCGCAACGCCGGTCAGGCGGTAAGAGTAAACACCGTCATCATCGATGGCATCGCTAAAGTCAAAGCCGGTCTGGAACAGGCTGTCGGTACCGACTTTGAACTGGATCTCTTTCAGCGGCTCGGTGGTTGGGCGCTTACTTACCATGTTGAGCAAGCCACCCGGGCTGCTTTTTCCGTACAGAACGGAAACCGGACCACGCATGATTTCGGCGCGCTCCAGCATATAAGGGTCAATCACCGCGTCGTTATAGAAGTTGCCCTGCATCTTCATACCGTCGAGGTAGTTATTCTGACTCTGGCCGTCGGCAGCAAAGCCGCGAATGACGAGATAGTCATAGGTATTTGACGCACCGCGAGTACCTACCGCCACACCCGGGGTGTAGCTCAGCGCTTCTTTAACAGAGCGTGGCTGATGCAGCGCCATCTCTTCGGCGGTGACCACAGAAATAGACTGTGGAACCTTCTGAATCGGGGTGTCCGTTTTGGTCCCGGTCGCGGATTGTCTTGCGGCGATAGTCGCGGCAGGTCCCCAGGCACTTTCCTGTGCAGCCGGTGCGGCGGTAACGGTAATGGTTTCTTCTTTATTAGGGGTTTCGGCTGCGTGAGCAAAAGCAGACATGCCGGCAACCGCTGTGGCGACGACGACCGCGATTTTCCGCAGCGACGTGTTAATTGGCTGAGCAGTATTGGAAAGCGCCATGATGGATCTCTGATGGAAAAGTGAATGATAACGTAAACGAGAATTATTATTATGACCGCAGAATAATATGCGAAACGCTGGCTGCATAGCAAGCAGTAAGCGGCCCTACAAGATTTAAGGGTTTAAGAATTAATCAGATGAAAATAGAGGGTTAATGAAGTTAGGGAAATGATCGCGAAAGCCCGTCGAAACGGGCCTCAGGGACTTAACGGTAGAAGAGTTCAAATGTGGCGACGGCATCCACCTTACCGGCTTTTACCTCTCCCGTTTTGATGTAGCGGGCTTTGAGAGGGATCTCGACCGGAACTTTATTCTGGGTGCTGGTTATCGCCGTATAGCTTTGGTCGAACTGCAGCACCGTATTATTCTTGTCCAGGATTTGAATGCCTACACCGCCTGCGGCGTTGTCTCCGGTAGCAACCTTGAGCACGTTCCCGTCCGTCACGCCAGTTGACCCGGTGCTGGTGAATTGATAATCAATTTTTGTTCCGGCGGAACAGTCGGTGATATCAATTTTGAAGCTATCGTCGGTCAGGATATCCGAATACCCCCCGCTGAAATCCTGCGAGTTGACCGTTTTCAACGGCACGTAGATATTTTTATCCACCAGGTTGCAGGTGTTGGTGGTGATGCGCACGCTTGTCGGGGAAAAACGGATTTCACCAATCACGTCATCGTCATAGGTTTCACGCGAGGTTAACAGCGACGTATTAAGCTCGCCCTCTTCGACCTGGCCGATAACAATCAGCTGCGCGGCGGCACGATAATTATAGTTCGTTGAAAAGCTTCGAATCATGCCAACGTAGATACTCGGCCTGATAAGGTCTTCTTCATTATAGTTGGGGGATTGGGTTGTGGACGCCGCAACGCGAATGCCTATTCCCGCCACGTTCGTTTTATATACCCCGGGTAAGATATCTTCACGGGCGTCGGCGTCGCTTAATGAAAGGTAGCCTTTGTTCACCTGAACAGAGTTGCCATCGCAGCTTTGCGTAATATCACCTGATTCCACGCTGGCGTCATAAATGATGGTGCCAACCGGCACATCCGGCTCGAGCTGGATAACGGCGGGAATGTTAAAGGTGACAACCCCGCCGTTTCCTCCTCCTCCCGTAAACGTACAGGAGGCGAAAGCCGGTAGTGAAAACAGCATGATGACGCCAGCCATCGCGCCGATAAGCGTTTCTCTGCAAAGTTTCATTGGCAGTTCACCGTCATTTTCAAAATACTTGCCGGGCGCGAGGCCGGTAAATTCCCCGTCCAGGCGCACTGTTGATCGCTCCCCTCCCCCCATTGCACGCTCAGGGAAAGCGCGTCGTGCAGGCCGGTGAGCCAGACTTCGCCATCATCACCGACGATAGCCGTTGCGCTTTCCTGCGTGACAATCGCACCGAACGGCACCGGTTTGCCGTGGTACAGCAGAGTGATAAGCGCGCGTTGCCCTACCCGCGCATCGAAGTTGGCAGAGACCGCCGCGCCTTTGGTTGGCACGAAATCCTGGGTGGCAGCAGCGATTTCAATATCCTCACGATCCTGCGTGTTTACCGTAATGCCATTCTTGCGGTAGGCGGTTAGCGAAGGGACGATTGCGTTACCAAAACGGTCGGTGTAGATCCCTCGCCCGTTCTGGACCTTGACGTTATCGCCCTCTTTGATATGCACAATAGCGAAGGCGTCGCGCACCGGTTGACCCAGGGTGACGCCATGCTCATGGGCAACGATTGAACCCTGAGCGCTGTAGTTCCACTGACGGTTATCGCCCCCGTAGCTGTAGCCCATCCCCACGTCACCGGACGATCCGCGGTAGCGTCCGGACAGGCTGCCGCCGTAGCCGGTATTCTGATTGGCGTAGGTCTGCTGGAGGTTATAGCTAAGGTTGTTGTTCTCCAGCGCCGTGCCGCCAATCCCCACCTGATGTGAAACAAATCCGCCGCTGGCGGTGTTCGCGCTGTAGGTTGCCCAGGAGTTCGGGAGCCACTGAGAGAGAGGAATGTTAACCATCAGCGCCATCTGCCTGTCGCTGTCAGCGTCGGGCGTGCGGGTCAGGTTATAGCTTACCGACCAGGTGTTCCCGCGCCAGCTGGAACTGAGGCCCGCGCTGACGCTGCGTTCGTGACCAGCCATGTTCCAGTAGTCCTGCTGATAGGTGTTAAGGTATGCCGAGCCCCAGTCGGAAATACGCTGGGAAAGGTTCACCTGCATACGGCTGCGGCGGTTATTGGTGCGGCGATAGGTATAAATACCGTCGTCTATGGCGTCATCGCGCCGATCGATAGCCTCCTGGAAGGTATAAAACCCTGCCGTGGAGTAGCGGTAGCTGGCAAGCGTGACGTTAGTGTCGGTATCCGGAATATCCTTCGAATACTGCGCGCGCCACGACAGCCCGCTGGCGTCATCTCGTCCGTCATCAAAAGCCGTGCGGGCGGCGGTAACATCCATGGATGCCGAACCGAAGCGACCAAGATCGGCCCCCACACCCGCCAGCATCGCGTGATAAAGCGATGCCCCGAGCGCACCGGTATAGGCCGTTACGCCATACGGCAGACCGTAGATCGCCGTTCCCTGCACAAAGGCTGGCTCATCCTCACCTTCATTCCCGCGATAGCGTCCTGCCGCCAGCGAGTACTTAAACGCCCCTTCGCGCTGTAGCACCGGCACCGAGGCGCTGGCCTGAATGAAGCTATGCTCGCTGCCGTCGGCCTCTTCTACCGTCACCTCCAGATCCGCGCCGGAGGTGACCTGGCTTAAATCGCGGATCTCAAAAGGCCCCGGCGAGACGTTGCTTTGGTAAATGGTATAACCGTTTTGCTTGATGGTGACCTTCGCATCGCTGTTCGCGATACCGCGCACAACGGGAGCAAACCCCTGCTGGCTGGTGGGCAGCATGGAGGTATCCGTCTCCAGCTTCACGCCGGTCATTTGCACGCTGTCGAACAGCTCGCCGTTCGTGTACGTCTGCCCCATCTCAAGCTGGCTTTTCAGGGTTTTAATATCGCGCTGCAGCGTGCTGGCGATGGCATCCCAACCGGCGTTGTCGCTCCAGGTACTGTTATTACGCAGCCGCCACGCGCCGAGGTTGATCCCTGAGTCGAGGCCAAGCCACGAAGAGGAGGTTTTGCCGGCGCTATAGTGCTGTTGAGAGCCGCTGAGCTGGTAGCTTGTCCAGGCGGCGGGGGCACCGTCATCCCAGAATTTTGGACTGATAGCGCCAGCCGCGGCCTGGTCACGGTAAATCTGGGGGATCACCAGCCTGAGCGTCTGATTATCCTGATCGTAATCGTATCGGGCATTCTCGATAAAATGGGAGATGTCGTCGATTTTCGCCGAATCCTCCAGGTCTTTCATATCCGGGATCGTGTCGACTTTTACGCCTAGCTCGCGCAGATCCGCCTTGGTCAACTCAGGCAGCAGGCGCTGCTTATCATCAGACAGCACCCAGCTCAGCGTCCGCTTATCGACAACATCCCGATCCCACATCACGGTCGTCATATAGTTTCCGGGAAGCAGGCCGTTGTCATTGATGAAGTTTTTAAGCGTTGAGGTGTTTTCCAGCGGCGTATCCATCTCCAGGATACGCAGGTTGAATTCGTCATCTGCACTTGCAGGCTGGATCATGGCTAGCAACGCCAGCGCGATCCCATTCAGAGCCTGCTTGTGAAATGGAGATGACGACATAAGATCCCAACATGGTGTGTTTAAAGAGCCTGCTTGCGCTGAGGAGTTTGTGCGCCGAAATCACTGATAGCGGTCCAGGTCACCGGCCCGTTTGCCGGTTTAGGCAGCGTAAAATTCTGCTCGCTGAAAGGCGCTACCATCATTGAAATGGCGCCCGGCGTGGTTTTTGTCTCAACCACCGGGACATTTTTTCCGCCAACGGCCAGCTCGCCGAAGGAGACGTAAAACGGCGTGGGGTTCTTCGCAATGAGCCTGTCCCCCTGACGGCGGAACGTGATTTTTTCGTAGGCCTGCAGGGCATCAGCCTCTTTCAAATCTGCAGGACGCCAGAAAAGCTTCAGACGCGTTTTCATTGCGAATTGCAGCGTATTCTTGTCCTTCAGTTCGGACGATAACGCCGAGACCGATTTCACGTTCGCCAGAAACAGGGACTCACGATCTGCGGGCAAGCTTTTCTTATCGCCGGTAAAAATAATGTGTAAAAGGGTCTGACGGTTTTCCTGCAACTTATAGACGGGCGGCGTAATAATGAAAGGCGCTTTTGCGTCGTTGGGATAACTCACCCAACTTTGTACCAGGTAACGCGTATGAGGATCTTTATTTTTCAGCGCAATTTGAACTTCAGATTTATTCGACGGGTAAATAATTCTCGTACCGCCGAGCACCACGTTTGCTTGCGCTGAGCAGCAAGAAATAAGTAAACAACCAAATAACAATTTAGATAAATAATTCATACAGCGTTCCAGAAGGCAGCCCTTTCAGGCTGCCGATAATGCATTAGCGATAAACAACCTCGAATGTTGCAGATGAGGAATAATGACCTGCAGTCGGTTTGGTATCACCCACCTGAATAACCTTCGCGGTGTAGTTAAAGACAGATGCCGCAGCACCCGTTGCATCGTTCGCAACATCGGTCCCTGCGTCCGGTACCGAGCCGTCAAAGACCACGTCGCCTTTCGAGCCGTTGTCGTTGCTGACGATGATACCCACGTTGGTCGCATTGCCTGCGCCGGTGAGATCGTTCTGCAGGCGTTTAGAGGCAGCATCCGTCGTGGAACCACTGAACTTAAGGTTCAGCTTAGCGATCAGCGGGTCACATTTTTTCACTTCAATCTTAAAGGCCCTGGACGTGCCGACCTGACCGTCAGTACCAAAGTCTGAGGGATAGGTGTCTGCAAAAGTGACGGTGGAGCTATTCGTCCCCGTGCCATCAACATTAATCTCGCAGGTATCCGCCACGATTTTTCCGGCGAAATTTACCGTGCCGGAATCATTCGCGGCAAAGACCGGCAGAGACAGAGCCGCCAGGAAGCTTCCGGCCAGTAAAGATGTAAAAATAGATTTATTCATAACAATATCCTTATATTTGTTTATGTCGGCATCCATTCCAGGCAAAGATAACTTTCGCCAGAATGCGCAATAAAGTGGGAGATCGCTTACCTCAAGAACGCCTATTAATAAGGAAGTTCTGTAAGAGAAGTGAATTCGCGGAGAGGATTACATCAGATTATTCTTCAATGTGTCCAGCGTGCTCACGGACGAAATAATTTCACTACCTAGCAACCCCATGATTGCTATGAAAAAAACAACACCTTAATAATACTTAATTTGTAATGTACAAAAATTAAAATAATTCAAAATGTAAATACAAAAAAGCCGCTTTATGATAAAGCGGCTTTTTATCCAGGAAACTAATTAATTCCCGCCGAACATGTCCTTAATCCAGCCAGCCACGCCGTCGCTATCTTTCTTCTCATTCTGCTGCTGCGGCTGTTGCTGCTGCGGCTGCTGAGGTTGAGAAGACTGCTCAAACGGGTTGCCCGTTGGCTGCTCAGGCTGGCTCTGCTGACAGAGCGAATCCGGGTTGGTCGTCCAGACCGGCAGAGAACGCATTCCGCCGCCGCAGACGAAGTTACCGGAATCATCCACGCCCATATCGACGATATCTTCCGGCGCCACCAGATTCAGCGGAACCGGAGACTGATTTGCCAGATAACGCTGGTAAATCGACATCGCCCCGCTCGCACCGTACAGCTTGGTTGGCTGGTTGTTGTCGCGGCCTACCCAGGTAATCACCACCTCGCGGCCATCAATACCGGCGAACCAGGTATCAACGTTATTGTTGGTGGTGCCTGTTTTACCCGCAAGGTGCAGACCAGGGTATTTAGCCCCCAGCTGACGGCCTGTACCGCGCTGAACAACCTGCTGCATCGTCCACAGCGTCATATACGCCGCCTGTGCCGGAACGGCGCGTTCCGCCTGCGGGAAGCTCTGATACAGCACGGAACCGTCTTCAGCGATGACCGAGCGCAGCGCAGAGAGCTGCGCGCGGTTACCGCCGCTGGCGATGGTCTGGAACGCCTGCGCCACTTCGATTGGCGTCAGGTTAAGCGCACCCAGGATCATTGCCGGTACCGGATGAAGCTGATCTTTTGGTACGCCGAGCTTCTGCCAGGTATCAACAATCGCCGGCAGGCCGAGCGCCATACCGAGATTAACCGTCGGTACGTTCATGGAGCGGGTCAACGCGTCCACCAGCATGACCTGGCCGCTGAACTGCTTGTCATCGTTCTGCGGAGACCACACCTGGCCGTTAGGCTGGCGCAGGGAGATTGGCGCATCGGCGATCCAGGTATTCAGACGATACTGATTCGGCTGGCTCAGCGCGGTGAGATAGGTCGCCGGTTTTGCCAGGGAACCAATCGAACGACGCGCCTGCATTGCACGGTTGTAGCCCGCAAACTGCGGCTCAGCGCCGCCGACCATCGCGCGGACTTCACCGGTGTTACGGTCAACCACCACCATCGCCGTTTCAAGATCGCTCAGCTTGCGCTGTTTCTTCAGGACCGGAATACCTTCCACCGCGGCTTTTTCAGCGGCATCCTGCGCCACGGAGTCGAAGGTAGTAAAGATCTTCACGCCGGAGAGATCTTTGACCTTATCTCCGAGCTTAGACTGCAGCTCCTGACGCACCATCTGCATAAACGCTGGCTGCGGAGAGATCACGCCGCCGCGCGGCTGAACGCCCAGCGGACGCGCGCTCAGCATGTCGTACAGTTCCTGATCAATCACCTGCTGCTGTTGCAGCAGGCGCAGCACCAGGTTACGACGCTCCAGCGCCAGCTTCGGGTTACGCCACGGGTTGTAGATGGACGCCCCTTTCACCATGCCCACCAGCAGCGCCTGCTGGTCCAGACTCAGCTCTTCTACCGGACGGCCAAAGTAGTACAGGCTCGCCAGCGGGAAGCCGCGGATCTCGTTATCGCCGCTTTGACCGAGGTATACCTCGTTCATGTACAGCTCAAGGATACGATCCTTGCTGTAGCGCGCATCCATCAGCACAGCCATGTACGCTTCGTTGGCTTTACGCCAGTAAGAGCGCTCGCTGGAGAGGAACAGGTTCTTCACCAGCTGCTGGGTGAGCGTACTCGCCCCCTGCACCGTGCGACCGGCGGTCAGGTTTGCCAGCACCGCACGACCAATGGAGTAGAGGCTGATGCCGTCGTGCTCGTAGAAATGGCGGTCTTCGGTCGCCAGCAGCGTGTCCACCAGCAGATCCGGGAAGCCGTTACGCGCCACGAACAGGCGCTGTTCGCCATTCGCTGACGACAGCATGGTGATCAGGCGCGGATCGAGACGGAAGAAACCGAACTGACGGTTGTTGTCCATGTTCTCGATCGTTTCCAGACGATCGCCATCAAAGGTCAGACGCGCGCGCACCTGCCCCTCTTTGCTGTCCGGGAAGTCGAACGGACGGCGGATCATCTCGATGCTTTTCGCCTGCACCGTAAACTCGCCCGGACGCGTCATTTTGGTTACCTGACGGTACTGGGTTGCCTCGAGCAGCTTCACCATCTCGTTCTTGCTGATCGACATATCCGGCTCAAGGTTCACCATGCGGCCATACACGGCCGCCGGCAGCTGCCAGACTTTCCCGTCGATACGGCTGCGGATCTTCTGATCCAGATAGACACCGTAAATCGCCATCAGCACAACAAAAACAATGAACAGCTTCAGCAGCAGCCAGAACCAGCCGCGCTTGCCCCGAGGCTTACGCCCTTTGCCTTTCCCTTTACGCGGCATCGGTTCTTCATCCTCATAATCGTCTTCATAGTCATCGTCATAATCCTCATCTCTGAGGCGACGACGGCTCACTTTTTCCTTCGCCGGACGCGCGGGTTTTCCCTTACGTCCTATTGGCTCGCGGTCATTCCCCGCCATGCTTTTTCTCCGCAACATTCAGGCGCAAAGGCCAGATTCTCTTTTCTTCCACATCACCGTGAAAGAAGAAATCTCTCAAAATTATTTTCTCCCTCTCCCCGTGGGAGAGGGTCGGGGTGAGGGCATCAGGCCGCACTCCCCTCTTTCCCCTAACTTACGAATACTTCTTCGTCCGCCTCGTCGGCGCGGTATTCGCCGGATCGTCCGGCCAGACGTGTTTGGGATACCGCCCCTTCATCTCTTTTTGCACGTCCCGGTAGCTTCCCGCCCAGAACGCCCCCAGATCGCGGGTGATCTGCAGCGGACGATGCGCGGGCGATAACAGCTCAAGCACCAGCGGCACCCGCCCTTCAGCGATGGACGGGGTGGTTGCTTCGCCAAACATCTCCTGCATGCGTACTGCCAGCGCAGGAGGATTATCCTCATGATAACGAATGGCAATCCGGCTTCCGGTCGGCACAGTGTAATGCCCAGGCAGTTCACTATCCAGACGTTGACGCAATGACCAGTCCAGTAAATTCTGTAACGCGACCTTAACATTAAGCGCCTTAAGCGCCCGCAGCGAATGTACGCCGCCCATCTGCGGCAGCAGCCAGCGCTCAAGCGAGTCCAGCAGCGTTTCATCATCCACGGCAGGCCAGGCGTGTTCCGGCAGCCACTTCGCCGCGCAGTGCAGGCGGATTCGATACTGCTCGGCCTCCGGCGTCCAGCTCAGGACGCTCAGACCTTTTTCCCGGATGCCGTTCAGCATCGCCTGGTGCAACTCCTCTTCCGACGGCTTTGCCAGCGGCTTCGTCCCGATCGTCAGTTTACCAATCTGGCTACGCCGAAACGCCTTCAGCGTACCCTGGGCATCATCCCACTCCACGATGTCCGATTGCTGAAGCAGCTGCGGGCAGTCGTGCGTCAGGGCGTCAATGTCCACGGCAATCGCCTGCAAAATTCGCGCGTCCGGGGAGTGGCTCCCCTGTAGCAAGAGCGGCGCGATCAGCCATTCACGTCGCGTGAGCGCATCATCGCTGTCCAGCATCGCCCCCATGCCGTTTGCCAGCTGGTAGCGCCCGTCAAGCCCACGGCGACGTGCAATCCTGTCGGGGAAAGCCAGCGCCAGCAGGGAGGCAATCTTATCGCTGTCAGGTGAACCGCCCCGGCTGTTCAGACGTTTGCACAGCTGCTGCGCCCGCTGCTGCCAGTTTCCCTGATTGCGCGCAAACGCCTGTCCCAGATCGCTGCTGCCACCGCGCGGCGGCTCCTCAAGAATAGCCGCCAGTTTTGCCGCCGTGGCAATTTCATCTTCTCCATGCGCGGCCACCAGCATCGCCGCCAGACGCGGATCGTTGCCCAGCGCCGCCATTTTCTGGCCGCGCGCCGTCAGACGCTCGCCTTCCAGTGCGCCAAGCTGGGTCAGCAAGGTGCGCGCGGCAGCGAGGTTCACGGCAGGCGGAGGATTAAGCCAGGTGAGCTGTTCAGGATCCGGGCAGCCCCACTGCAGCAGATCCATCACCAGCCCGGAGAGGTCGCTTTGTAAAATCTCCGGCGTGCTTTGTACAGCCGCACGTTCAGCCTGGTCTGCGCCGATCAAATGCAAACAGATGCCCGGCTCCAGACGCCCCGCACGGCCCGCACGCTGCACCATCGACGCCTGGCTGATACGCTGCGTAAGCAGTTTAGTCAGTCCGGTGCGGGGGTCAAAGCTTGCCACCCTTTCCTGCGCGCTATCCACCACCAGGCGAATGCCTTCAATGGTCAAACTGGTTTCAGCAATGTTGGTTGCCAGCACCACCTTCCGCTGCCCCGCCGGGGCGGGAAGAATCGCTTTACGCTGCTCCGTCAGCGACAGCGCGCCGTACAGTGGGCAAAGCACCACATCGCCGGTCACGCGTGCGGCCAGCTGATCCTGCACGCGCTGGATTTCACCCACGCCGGGCAAGAACAACAATAGCGAACCGGGCTCCTGACGGAGCAGTTCCGCCGTCGCGATGGCAACCGCTTCATCAAAGCGCTGGTGAGCGGGAAGCGTCTGATAGCGCCGCTCGACCGGAAACGCCCGCCCTTCTGAGGAAATAACAGGCGCATCAGGCAAGGCCTGCTGCAGGCGCGCATTGTCGAGCGTGGCGGACATAATGAGCAGACGCAGATCGTCCCGCAGCCCCTGCTGAACGTCCAGCAGCAGCGCCAGCGCCAGATCGGCCTGCAGGCTGCGCTCGTGGAACTCATCCAGGATCACCAGCCCGACGCCCGTCAGCTCCGGGTCGTTTTGCAGCATGCGGGTCAGTATGCCTTCTGTTACCACTTCAAGCCGCGTGGACGGCCCGACGCAGGTTTCGGCGCGCATCCGATATCCCACCGTCTCGCCCGGTTTTTCATCCAGCAGTTCCGCCAGACGCTGGGCCACGTTACGTGCGGCTAGCCTGCGCGGCTCCAGCAGGATGATTTTTCCGGGGATATTTCCCTGTTTCAGGATCTGCAGCGGCAGCCAGGTCGATTTACCGGCTCCCGTGGGCGCGTTGAGCAAAACCTGCGGGGCAACGTGTAAGGCAGCGAGCAGCTCGGGAAGGACGACGGCGACCGGCAATGAGGACACTAACAGCTCCAGAGGGTTAACATTAGTCGGCGTACATTGTAGCATCGGCGGATATCATTACCGAGTCCCCCGTATGTCTGAGTCAAAACGGCTGTTTTTCGCCATTGAGTTGCCAGCCCCCGTACAGCGGCAAATCGTTCGCTGGCGCGCTGAACACTTCCCGCCAGAAGCGGGCCGTCCCGTTGCGGCGGCGAATCTGCACCTGACGCTGGCCTTTCTTGGCGACGTTAGCGCCGACAAGCAGCGCGCGTTAGCTGCAATGGCCGGACGTATTGCCCAGCCGGAATTTACCCTGCATCTTGACGATGCCGGGCAGTGGCTGCGCTCACGCGTGCTTTGGCTGGGTACGCGCCAGCCGCCACGCGGATTGCTCCAGCTGGCGAATATGCTCCGGGCGCAGGCGGCCCGCAGCGGCTGTTACCAGAGCCCGCAGCCCTTTCACCCGCATATCACCCTGCTGCGCGATGCGGGACACGCCGTTGCCATCCCCGCGCCCGGCTTTCACTGGGCTTTTCCGGTCAACGAATTTTCGCTTTACGAATCAGCGTTTGCGCGAGGCCGCACGCGATACACGCCGATCCAGCGCTGGACGCTGGGCAACCCTGAAAGGAATTCTGATGAAGTTTAGTCCCGCTTTACAACACGCCACGCTGATCCAACGCTATAAACGCTTCCTTGCCGACGTCATCACGCCCGACGGCGAACAGCTGACGCTGCACTGCCCCAACACCGGTGCAATGACCGGTTGCGCGACGCCGGGTGACAGGGTCTGGTATTCCACATCAGAAAATACTAAACGCAAATATCCGCATACCTGGGAAATGACCGAAACGCAGCAAGGGGCATTTATTTGTGTCAACACATTGCGTGCAAACCAATTAGTGAAGGAAGCGCTGATTAATGATGGCCTCCCTGAACTGGTGGGCTACAGCACGTTAAAAAGTGAAGTGAAATATGGCGATGAAAGCAGCAGAATTGACTTTATGTTACAGGCGGAAGACCGTCCTGAGTGCTATATTGAAGTCAAATCAGTGACGTTAGCGGAACAGGAAAAGGGGTACTTTCCGGATGCGGTAACGCTACGTGGCCAGAAGCATCTGCGAGAGTTGATGAGTGTTGCGGCGGCGGGCAAACGCGCGGTGTTGCTGTTTGCGGTTTTGCATTCGGCGATTGAACGATTTTCCCCCGCCCGTCATATCGATCCTAAATACGCACAATTGTTGAATGAGGCACAAAAGCAGGGGGTGGAGGTTTTCGCGTATAAAGCGGAACTTTCTGCCGATAATATGACTCTGAGATCCTCTCTTCCCATTGTCTTATAAGGGATTAGACGATTGACGAATAAGTGTTCTGGCCGCGTGCGCAAATACGCTTTTCCTCACAGGCTTGTCAAGTGTTACGTTTAGATAATTGCCATACGGAAAAGCATCTGCTATTTATAGCGACCTGATTTTTCCCCCAACACGGGGATCGATAGTGCGTGTTAAGGAGAAGCAACATGCAAGAAGGGCAAAACCGTAAAACATCGTCCCTGAGTATTCTCGCCATCGCTGGGGTGGAGCCGTATCAAGAGAAGCCGGGCGAAGAGTATATGAACGAAGCCCAGCTGTCGCACTTCAAGCGTATTCTTGAAGCATGGCGTAATCAACTTAGGGATGAAGTCGATCGCACCGTTACACATATGCAGGATGAAGCTGCAAACTTCCCGGACCCGGTAGACCGTGCCGCTCAGGAAGAAGAATTCAGCCTCGAACTGCGTAACCGTGACCGCGAGCGCAAGCTGATTAAAAAGATCGAGAAAACGCTGAAAAAGGTCGAGGACGAAGATTTTGGCTACTGCGAATCCTGCGGCGTTGAAATCGGTATTCGTCGTCTGGAAGCGCGTCCAACAGCCGATCTGTGCATCGACTGTAAAACGCTGGCAGAAATCCGCGAAAAACAGATGGCCGGCTAATACCCGCGCCGTCTATACACTACAAAGGCGGGAGTCTCTCCCGCCTTGTTACAGTGACTATGTCTGAATCTCACTATATCGGGCGCTTTGCGCCATCTCCTTCCGGTGAACTACACTTCGGCTCATTAATAGCCGCCCTCGGCAGCTACCTGCAGGCTCGCGCCCGTCAGGGTAAATGGCTCGTTCGTATTGAAGATATTGATCCTCCTCGTGAAGTTCCCGGTGCGGCAGAAACCATTCTGCGTCAGCTGGAACATTACGGCCTTCACTGGGACGGCGAAGTGCTTTGGCAGTCAAAGCGTCATGAGGCTTATCGGGAACGTCTGGCCTGGCTTCGCGCTCAAGGGCTTTCCTATAACTGCACCTGCACCCGCGCGCGCATACAAAGCGTGGGGGGCGTTTATGACGGCCACTGCCGCACGCTTAACCATCCCGCGGAAAATGCCGCCGTGCGCTTATTGCAGCGCGCCCCGGTGACGCGCTTCACCGACCTGCTGTCCGGTGAGATTCAGGCGGACGAACGTCTGGCGCGTGAGGATTTTATCATCCATCGACGCGACGGCCTGTTCGCCTATAACCTGGCCGTGGTGGTGGACGATCATTTTCAGGGCGTCACGGAAATTGTGCGCGGGGCAGACCTGGTCGAACCGACCGTGCGGCAAATATCGCTTTATCAGCAGCTTGGCTGGACGGCGCCGGATTACATTCATCTACCGCTGGCGGTCAATGAACAGGGTAATAAGCTGTCGAAACAGAATCATGCGCCAGCCCTGCCAGACGGCGATCCGCGCCCCGTTTTGATCGACGCGCTGCGATTTCTCAACCAGAATGTAAACAGCGAATGGCAGGATCTTCGCACTGATGAACTGCTCGATTTGGCGGTCGCCAACTGGACCCTCAGCGCGGTGCCGAAAATCCAGCATTCTCAAATGCGTTGCGCTGAGCTATGATTAGCCGCTTTTTTTCATAACAAAACACACTACGAGGTGTACCATTTTTACCCGAGTCGCTAATTTTTGCCGTAAGGTGCTAAGCCGCGAAGAGAGCATGGCGAACGACGCTATTGCGCAAAACCGCATGTCGGTTATTCCGCGTGAGCAGCACAATATTTCCCGCAAAGATATCAGTGAAAATGCCCTCAAGGTGCTCTATCGTCTGAATAAAGCAGGCTACGAGGCCTATCTCGTCGGCGGTGGGGTGCGTGATTTACTGCTGGGCAAAAAACCAAAAGATTTCGACGTGACGACCAGCGCCACGCCTGACCAGGTACGTAAGTTATTCCGTAACTGCCGTCTTGTTGGCCGTCGTTTCCGCCTTGCGCACGTCATGTTTGGGCCGGAAATCATCGAGGTGGCGACGTTCCGTGGCCATCACGAAGCGGGCGTATCCGATCGCACGACGTCTCAGCAGGGCCAGAACGGCATGCTGCTGCGTGACAATATCTTCGGCTCTATCGAAGAAGATGCCCAGCGTCGCGATTTTACCATCAACAGCCTTTACTACAGCGTGGCGGATTTCACCGTGCGTGATTACGTAGGGGGAATGCAGGACCTGAAAGATGGCCTCATCCGCCTGATCGGCACGCCGGAAACACGCTACCGCGAAGATCCCGTGCGCATGCTGCGCGCCGTGCGTTTCGCCGCCAAGCTGAACATGCGCATCAGCCCGGAGACGGCAGAGCCGATCCCGCGCCTGGCTACGCTTATCAACGACGTGCCTCCAGCCCGTCTGTTTGAAGAGTCGCTGAAGCTGCTGCAGGCCGGTTACGGGTTCGAAACCTACAAACTGCTGCGCGAATACAATCTGTTCCAGCCGCTGTTCCCGACCATTACGCGCTATTTCACCGAAAACGGCGATAGCCCGATGGAGCGCATGATTGCGCAGGTGCTGAAGAATACCGATACCCGCATCCACAACGATCTGCGCGTGAACCCGGCCTTCCTGTTTGCCGCCATGTTCTGGTATCCGCTTTTAGAAGCTGCCCAGCGAATTGCTCAGGAGAGCGGTCTGGCCTATTACGACGCGTTCGCGCTTGCCGCAAACGACGTGCTGGACGAAGGCTGCCGCACGCTGGCTATTCCTAAACGTATTACCACGCTGGTGCGCGATATCTGGCAGCTTCAGCTGCGCATGTCGCGTCGTCAGGGTAAACGCGCCTGGAAGCTGATGGAACATCCTAAGTTCCGCGCCGCATTCGATCTGCTCTCTCTGCGTGCTGAAATCGAAAAGAACCAGGAGCTGCAGCGTCTGGCGCAGTGGTGGGGTGAGTTTCAGGCCTCCGCACCCCCTGAGCAAAAAGGTATGCTGACCAACCTGGATGAAGAGCCAGAACCGCGTCGCCGCCATCGTCGCCCGCGTAAACGCGCGCCGCGCCGTGAAGGTACTGCGTGACCCTCGCCTATATCGCCCTCGGCAGCAATCTAGCCTCTCCTCTGGAGCAGGTGAACGCTGCCGTTCAGGCGCTGGGGGCGATCCCGCAAAGTCGGATCGTGGCAGCGTCCTCATTCTACCGTACGCCGCCGCTGGGGCCTCAGGATCAGCCAGATTACCTGAACGCCACCGTGGTCCTGGAAACGGCTCTGGATGCCGAAGCGCTGCTGGATAATACCCAGCGTATTGAGCTGCAGCAGGGTCGCGTTCGCAAAGCCGAACGCTGGGGGCCGCGCACGCTCGACCTCGACATTATGCTGTTTGGCAATGAGGTGATTAATACCGATCGCCTGACCGTTCCCCACTACGACATGAAAAACCGCGGGTTTATGCTCTGGCCGCTGTTTGAGGTCGCCCCCGATCTTATCTTCCCTGACGGCAGCTCGCTGAAGTCTGTTCTTGACGATCTCGGCGCGGAAAAACCGGCCCGCTGGTAACCCAATTTCCTTATCGGTTAACCATCAAATATTTGTGGTTAATCGATTGCCTAAAATCATTGTTCCCTCGAATGTTACTGTTAGAATGCGCAAAGATTCGCTTAGGCCATCAGGAAACAGTATGAAACCAACCACCATCTCCTTACTGCAGAAATGCAAACAGGAAAACAAACGCTTCGCCACCATCACGGCGTATGACTACAGCTTCGCCAAGCTGTTTGCCGAAGAAGGTATCAACGTCATGCTGGTCGGGGATTCGTTAGGGATGACGGTACAAGGACATGATTCCACTCTGCCAGTGACGGTTGAGGATATCGCTTACCACACGCGAGCGGTTCGTCGCGGTGCCCCCGCCTGCCTGCTTCTTTCCGATCTGCCGTTTATGGCGTACGCCACGCCAGAACAAGCCTTTGAAAATGCCGCTGCCGTGATGCGCGCCGGTGCCAATATGGTCAAAATCGAAGGCGGCGCCTGGCTGGTTGAGACCGTGAAAATGCTCACCGAGCGTGCCGTACCCGTTTGCGGACATTTAGGCCTCACGCCGCAGTCCGTGAACATCTTTGGCGGCTATAAGGTACAGGGGCGCGGTGATGCTGCGCAGACGCTGTTTGACGATGCCGTTGCGCTGGAAGCCGCTGGCGCGCAGCTGCTGGTGCTGGAGTGCGTGCCGGTTGAGCTGGCTAAACGCATCACCGACGCGCTGTCGATTCCGGTTATCGGCATTGGCGCAGGCAACGTTACCGATGGCCAAATCCTGGTGATGCACGACGCCTTTGGCATTACCGGCGGGCATATCCCGAAGTTTGCCAAAAATTTCCTGACAGAAGCAGGCGACATGCGTGCTGCTGTGCGGCAGTATATTGCCGAGGTTGAGTCCGGCGTCTATCCGGGCGAAGAACACAGTTTCCATTAAGGAGTCTTGTTGTGCTAATCATTGAAACCCTGCCGCTGCTGCGCCAGCACATCCGTCGCGCACGTCAGGAAGGTAAACGTATCGCACTGGTCCCGACCATGGGCAATCTGCATGACGGCCATATGAAGCTCGTCGATGAAGCGAGAGCGCGTGCTGATATCGTGGTGGTCAGTATCTTCGTTAACCCCATGCAGTTTGACCGCGCGGACGACCTGGCGCGCTACCCGCGTACGCTGCAGGAAGATTGCGAGAAGCTCAAAAAACGCCACGCGGATATTGTTTTCTCTCCGGCACCCGCGGACGTGTACCCGCAGGGAACGGAAGACGCCACCTACGTTGACGTCCCGGGCATCTCAACGATGCTCGAAGGCGCAAGCCGTCCGGGCCATTTCCGCGGCGTATCCACCATCGTCAGCAAGCTGTTTAACCTGGTGCAGCCAGACGTTGCCTGTTTCGGCGAGAAAGATTTCCAGCAGCTGGCGCTGATTCGCAAGATGGTCGCCGATATGGGTTACGACATCGAGATTGTCGGCGTGCCGATTGTGCGTGCCAAAGACGGTCTGGCGCTCAGCTCCCGTAACGGCTACCTGACCGCCGATCAGCGTAAAATCGCCCCTGCCCTAAGCAAAGTGATGAACACCATGGCTGAACAGCTGCTGGCGAAAGAGTTGACCGCCGAAGAGATCATCGCCCTCGCCGAGCAGGCGCTGAACGATAAAGGCCTTCGCGCTGACGACGTTCAAATTCGGGATGCCGACACGCTCCTGGCGCTTTCAGAAGCCAGTAAACGTGCGGTTATTCTGGTGGCGGCATGGCTCGGCCAGGCCCGCCTTATCGACAACAAAGTGGTTGAGCTGGCGTAGTTTTTCTACCCGGAAGATTAAAGGTAAACGTAATGATTCGCAAAATGCTGCAAGGTAAGCTTCACCGTGTGACCGTCACTCAGGCCGACCTGCATTACGAAGGCTCCTGCGCGATCGACCAGGATTTTCTCGACGCGGCGGGTATTCTCGAAAACGAAGCGATTGATATCTGGAACGTGAACAACGGCAAACGCTTCTCCACCTACGCGATTGCCGCCGAGCGCGGGTCTAAAATCATCTCCGTTAACGGCGCTGCTGCGCACTGCGCGGACGTTGGGGATATCGTAATTATCGCCAGCTTTGTGATGATGTCCGACGAAGAAGCGCGCCGCTGGCAGCCAAAGGTCGCCTACTTTGAAGGCGATAATGAAATGAAGCGCACTGCGAAGGCTATTCCAGTTCAGGTGGCTTGATCGTTAATATGTCCTGACCCATTTATTTATATTCACTTAATAAATGGGTCAATAAAGTATTATAACAATATTAAATACCCTCGTTACAAAATCTGATTACTACCTTTAAATTAACTTAAATATGCATTAAGTTAATATCATGCATTCGCTGTATATTTTAAAAGTCAAACCCCATAGAATCCGCTGCGAAATTTAATTTTCAAAAAGAAAGATTTTGTATTTACTTGTTTCTATCAATATGGATATTAAAATGACTTTTAAGAAATATGGTTTGGCAATTGCAATGGCAACGGTTCTGGCAGCAGGTTCTGCTGCAGCAGCGGATTCTGATACCGGTACTGTTACTTTCCACGGCATGGTAAGCAACAACACCTGCCAGGTTTCCCTTGACCAGAAAATCGATCAAAGCGGTAACGACTTTGACGTAACTCTTGACACCGTTTTCGTAAAAGATTTCGCGAATGCTCTGGGTACCACCAGCACTCTGGGCGAGAAGAAATTCTCCCTGTCCCTGACCGGTTGCGATACCGACACCGTTAAGAAAGCGTCTGCTCAGTTCGCTTCATGGGCGGGTTCTTCTTCTACTGAAGGTGGCCTGCTGGTTCCACCAAGCAACGCTCAGGGCTCTGCCAAGAACGTTAACCTGGTACTGTCAAACGACGGCAACTCTGCTACCGATCTGGTAAAAATTGATCAGACTAACAACACTCAGAAAGCAACCATCGACGCCACCAGCGGTGCAGGCAACCTGTACTACCGCGTAGCCTATACCCAGGGTCAGGGTTGGGATGCTGCGGCTAACCCAGTATCCGCGGGTACCGTGCAGGCACAAGTTGCCTTCACCATGATTTACGAATAAGAACGCGTAAATTTTAAGTCAACGCCCCCTTTTTATGCGGGGCGTTTGTAAAATTCCAAAAGGAAGTGGAAAAATGACAAATTCTTCAATCACTAAGGGTTTCACGACCTTATTGCTCGTCACATCTCTTTTTACTGCGTTTAATGCATGCGCAGATATTGTTATCTCGGGTACGCGTATCGTTTATCCTCAGTCGTCTAAAGACGTGGTTGTTAACCTTGATAACCATGGTAATAAGCCACTTCTGGTGCAAACCTGGTTGGACGATGGCCGCGACGGTGTTAACCCGCAGGAACTTAAGCTCCCGTTTATAATTACGCCACCCGTTTCACGTATTGATCCCAAAAAGGGTCAGTCCGTACGTATAACCTATACGGGTACGCCATTGCCACAGGATCGCGAATCCCTTTTCTGGTTTAACGTTCTTGAGATTCCGCCGAAATCAAAAGCTGAATCAAAAGAGAATCTGAACCAGCTGCAATTGGCATTTAGAACGCGTATAAAATTCTTTTTCCGTCCTGAGGGCTTAAAAGGCACGCCGGGCGATGCTGCAGAAAAACTGACCTGGACGCAGAAAAAAGAAGGTAATACTGTGCAGCTGGTTGCACATAATAACTCACCTTACAACGTGTCTGTTTCTCAGGTTAAAATTAAGTCCAGCCAGAAAACATTTGAGGCTGTTCATCAGTCAGTACAACCGTTTAGCGAGGCCGCTATGGTGGTCAAAGGTTTATCTTCTGCAGTAAATGGTGATGTCGAATATGACACCATCAATGATTATGGTGGAACAGATCATCATAAAGCTGCAGTGAAATAACCGTACATCCTTAATAAAAAATAACTGATAGCATTAACTCTGTGGATATAACTATCCTCACTGATTAAGTGGATGTACCATGATATTTCGACGCTCACTGTTATGCCTCGCTATTAGCGCGGCATTACCTTTCTGTGTTTACGCAGAAAATTCAACATCTGTAGATGATCTACCCGATAATGAAGAAACCATCGAATTTAACGAACAGTTTCTTTTGAGTGGTAGTACCAATATTGATATTAATCGGTTCGCGAATGGTAACCCGGTGATGCCCGGCGTATATCGCACAAAGATCAATCTGAACGGTAAACTAAAATCTACCGTTGAGGTGACATTTAAAGATAATGGGACACCTCGTGCAGCACCATGCGTGACCAAACTGCTTTTGGCACAATCGGGAGTCGACACCAGTACGCTGGATTCAGAACTGGACGACGATGATAATACGACGTGTATTGACATCAAAAAGTCTTTCCCTCATGCCTCGGTCAGCTATGACAGTGGCAAACAGGCGTTAGATCTTAATTTTCCGCAAATCTATGTGCTTAAACGTCCCACGGGTTACGTTGATCCTTCGCTATGGGATAACGGTATTCCGGCTGCGCTTATTTCATACGATACAAATGCATGGCGTAGCGAAAGTAACGGCAGCACATCAGAAAGCGCCTACATGGGCTTACGCTACGGCCTCAATATGGGACCATGGCGCCTCCGTTCACGCGGAAACCTAAACTGGGATCAGGATAACGGCACGAAATATTCAAGTCAGGATATCTATCTCCAGCGTGATATTACAAAGCTGGGCGCTCAGTTCGTTTTAGGTGACTCCTATACGCGTGGCGAAGCGTTTAACTCAATGAGCCTGCGTGGTACACGCATGTACAGTGACGACCGCATGTTGCCTATGGGGTCAACGGGTTATGCACCTGTCATTCGCGGCGTCGCAAACAGCAACGCGAAAGTCAGCATTATGCAGAGCGGCAATAAAATTTATGAAACATCGGTGCCTCCGGGTTCATTTGAAATTAATGATCTCAGTACAACCGGTTACGGCAATGATTTGCTGGTCACCATAGAAGAAGCTGACGGCAGCAAGCGCTCCTTTACCGTACCATTCTCATCCGTTACGCAAATGCTTCGTCCGGGTGCATCACGCTGGGACGTTGGCGTTGGTGAGCTCAAAGATGATTCGTTGCTGGATGCACCTAAAGTCGGTTACGGCACGCTTTATTACGGCCTGAATAATACCTTTACAGGTTACGTCGGCGCTCAGTTTACCGATATGGACTTTTACGCCGGAATTTTAGGTCTGGCGATGAATACCCAAATTGGTGCTTTTGCAGTTGATGCTACCCAATCACATGCTGAAATTGAGGGTCTCGATACTCTTAGCGGTCAAAGTTATCGCGTAACCTATAGCAAAATGATTGAGGCTACAAATACCTCGTTTAACGTTGCAGCCTATCGTTTCTCGACGGAAGACTATCTTAGCCTTACCGATGCGGCCCAGCTTCGTGACAGTATTACCCGGCAAAAATATTCAAACCGCAGCTATGACTCAAACGAAGAGCTTTATGCAGACTATCAGCGTACCAAAAATCAGGTGCAAATTAGTCTTAACCAGCCGCTAAACGCCGGGGAAAATAGTTTCGGCTCTATCTATGTCAGCGGTACGTGGCAGGATTACTGGAACGCCACAGGTTCTACATCCAACTATAACATTGGATATAACAACAGTTTTACCTACGGCAGCTATAGCCTGTCGTTGCAGCGTACTTATGACCAGACTGGGAAAAAAGACGACAGCGTTTATTTAAGCCTTAGCATACCGCTGAACGCATTCTCGCACGATGGCTCACGCTCTGGCGGTTTCTCTAACATTAATATGGGACTACGTTCAGATCTGAAAGGCGGTACGAGTTTTAACACATCGGCAGGTGGAAACACGCAAGATAATAAGATGAGTTATTCCGTAAGCGCAGCATCCAATAGCGGAAACTACGGCAATCTAAATCAGATAAGCGGTTACGGTTCGTATAACAGCGAATATGGCCCACTCGGCTTATCCGCCACCTATGGCGATGACAATAGCAAACAGTACTCAGCCTCCTATAGCGGCGGCATGGTTCTCCATTCTGGCGGTATTGCGTTTGCACCTGGCAGTATTGGTGACAACGATGCGCTGGCATTGGTTAAAGCAAGCGGCGCTAAAGGCGCGGGTATAGGTTTCGGCAACAGTGAAATTGGCGACTCCGGTTACGGTATTTTGCCTTATATGTCGGCCTATCGTGAAAACCGCGTTTATTTAGATATTAGCACTCTCGAAAGTGACGTTGAAATTAAAAACACCAGCGAGATTACGGTTCCTCGAAGCGGTTCCGTCGTACTGGTTAATTTCGAAACGGATGAAGGCCGTTCGTTAATACTGGAACTCCAGCGTACTGACAAAGGGTTTATTCCTTTGGGTGCCGATGTGTTAAACGAAAAAAATGAATCTGTTGGCACCGTGGGACAAGCCGGGCAGGCCTATATCCGCGGCGTTGAAGATCAGGGTGTGCTGCATATTGTCTGGGGAAATGAAAAGGGCAGCAGATGTGACGTTCATTATCAGGTATTACCTAATGCTCAAAAAGTAGGACTTACTACGGTACTCAATAACCAGCAGTGCCAGATGTAATTATTCAGGAAAATAGATGAGAGTAAGCATGAAAAAAAATATTTTTAGCCTGTCGATCGTTGCCATGGCGACGCTGGCTTTATCTGGCTCGGCGCTGGCCGAAGCCACAGATCTCAACGTCAACTTCACTGCCAATATTCGCGAAACCACCTGCGATATGAAACTGGTTGGTGGTACGGGCTCCGACAATCAACAGACGCTGACGATTGGTGATAATGGCCAGGTGCGTCTTACCGATGTCAGAGCTGGGACAGCAACCGCTAATTTCAAAATCGTGTTGGTGGAATGCCCGTCTTCCTTAAAATCGTTAAAAACTACGGTTAAAGGCACTAAATCAGGCTATATCCCATCAGCGCTGATTAACCAAATTAACGCTAGTGCAGGTGGTGCAGATTATGCGGGTATCAATATTGCAAGAGCATCTGCTCCCGATGCGCCATTTGTCGTTAACTCAACTAACGATGCCGAGCGCCTGGTATGGACCGCCGCAGAACTCCAGAGTAAAGAAGTTCCTTTAGTCGCCAAAATGCTTGAAACCCAAACGAACAGAATGTCTATTGGCGAATTCAAGGCTGTAGCGACTTTTGAGTTCAGTTACGAGTGATTGGTGCAGGAAACCGGAGCAATATTATGAAATTTAAACCAACCTTTATCGCCTTCTCCTTTTCAACCCTGCTGTGTTCTGGAATGGCGAATGCGGCAATTACCGGCACCAGCAGTGTCGAAATGACCTTTCAAACAACAGTCACGGCAGGCACCTGTACCGCTAAAGTCCTTAATAATGCAGGTACAGCAGCCACTGAAATTGCATTCGGTGACGTATACAAATCTGATCTGGTGAATAAAACCCGCGTCGAGCCGCTGAAAATCTCTCTTACCAACTGTTCTGGCGTATCCAAAGCAACGGTATCAGCTGCGAAGGGTTCAGGTGGTGCGTGTACTGGCACAGCTGCAAACGGAGATTCCTATTCGGGAGGCTTAGCAACAGGCTTTGAAATCTGGTCCGGCGTTGTTGATACAGGTCTTCTAATGAGCTGTAACACGCCGCCAGCCGCCCAGGAAGTTACCATCACTGACGGCACCGGTGAGTTCCCGATGAATTCACGTATTGTGATTGGTAAGGACAAAACTATCTCTGATGTAGGAACCGGCGCTGTTACCGCACCAATAACGTTTACCATCGCGTATCAGTAATTCAGGAATCATTATGCAACTATCACCGTTTACTTTACGCCAGCCCGGTCTGATGTTGCTTATCGGACTGGCTGGTAGCATCCTGCCTGGTGTATGCCAGGCAAGTTCAGGTGTGAACATGAACCTGACCGCGAACATTGTTAATAATACCTGCCGGTTAACCGTTGAAAACGGCGGAGAGATTTATTTACCGACCGTAGCTCGAGGCTGGTTTTATAACAATGACAAGAGCGATCGCTTATCGCCAACCGATGATGCAGCCGGTACACCTTTCACAATCCACGTAGACAATTGCTTCGCGGGTGATGGAGATGACACAAGCCTCAGCCAACTAAAATTTAGCTTTACACCTAAGGCAGGCTTCTGGAGCAATCACAATCAGGTGTTCAAAAACGAGGCTACTGTTGGCGCAGCTTCAAATGTGGGGATTGTTATCTTTTCAGACGATTTCCATACTAACGTTTTGAACAGCGACGGCAGTTCTAAAGTTATTTATGATGTCAGTGGAAGTGGTGACAATTATATAAAGGATTATGGATTTTACGCGCGTTATCAGAACACAGGTATCGTTTCCGGCGGTATTGTAGTTAGTAGCGTTCTGGTCGACGTAAGCTACGAATAAAAGGATTTATGATGAATAAAAAAATCTATGCTTTAGCCATAGTAATGTTGGGAATCTCCGGGTTTTCACATGCTGCAATGGAATGTAAATTTGACAGTAATGATACACTGCAAATAATGTCCCTTGGTGTTCAACCTGTTATAACACCCCTCCCCGTTGGAACAGTTACCACGCCTGTTCAGATCAGTAGCACCATTATTCTGGAGACGACCCCTGCGTTAAAATCGCATTGCGCGGTGGGTAACGACGGTGAAAACGTCTATCAGATGACCAATAGTGCTATGCTGGAAGGCAACATAGATGGCAAAGCCACGTTTCGCACCAACATCGCCGGGATTGTCTACACGCTGGCCTTTTATCCAGATGGTAACGCCGTGACAGCGTGGTTCCCGTTCAACCCAAATGGATTTTATCTCACCGGCGACACTCACGATAATGAAGGTGCGGTAGACGGTAAAACGTGGCATGTTCGTATGGAATTCTGGCAAACGAATGGGTTCACGGGTGTGCCTGCTGACGAAGATTTTTTAACTGCATCCACTGGGCCGATCGGTCAAATAATTTTGGGTAATCCTGATGGAACCACAACGGAAGACCATCCGCGTCCGCTGGTTAATATGTCCGAAATGTCGTTTAGTATTCCGTTGAATCGCCCGACCTGCGCGATGCGTGCACCCTCCAATGTCGACCTCGGAGACTGGTTCGCAGCAGATGTTGAAAATGGGAACACCACGGCAGTAGAGTTTAAAATTTCTGGAACATGCATAAATACAACCGAAGTCTGGACGACATTGACTTCCGCATATACCACCACGGATAAAGGTTATTTTACCAACTCTCTGCAGGGTAGCGGCGTGACCGCTGCTGGTGGGGTAGGCGTGCTGTTAACGATGCCAGGTAACACTTCTCACATTAAGGCTGACAGCTATAAATTGCTTCTGGCCCATTCCGATTCGTTCGGCCCAGAAACGCATATGATTGACAAAACCTTTACGGCTCAACTGGTCAAAGTCGGCACTGACCCTGTCACCGTGGGTAGCTTTGGTAACAACATCACTTTCCAGATCACCTACGACTAACCTACCCCTGCGGCTGATTGCTGATCAGCCGCGACATCGTCTCCAGCGAATCCGTTCTTAAAATATACAGGCGCTTCAGTAAGAACGGATTATCCCCCGGCTTCACCTTCCCTTTCACCGTCGTCACCGCCAGATGAAAACCGGCATCATTCGCCGCCTTTATCGCTTTATTATCGTATCCACCAAACGGATAAGAGACATACAGCACGCGCGGATTAAACTGCGCCAGCGCGCGCCGCGAGCGTTCGAAATCAAACAGGATCACGTGATAGCTTCGGCTCAGCAAGATCGGATGCTTATACCCGTCAACGCGATGTAGGAAATGCGTGTGAGACTGAATGTCGAACACATCCTGAATGCCCTTAATCTCCTTAACGCTCATAAACTGCAGCGATTTTGGATCCCACTTCTGGGGATGCCCTTTAATGCGGGAGGAGATAATAAACGCCGTAGCGTTGAAGCCGTACTCTTTCAAGACAGGGTAAGCGTAGCGGCTGACGGACTTCAGGCCGTCGTCAAAGGTAATCACCACCGATTTCGCCGGCAGGTTCATTTTGTTACGCACGTACCCTTCGAGCTGGTACATCGTCAGCGTGGTATAGCCCTGGTCGCGTAGCCAGGCCATCTGGTTGTTGAATGCGCGGACGCTGGTGGTCGTGGAAGTATGGCGAAAACGGGTGTTCTCTTCATCCCGCAAAATATGATGGTAGGTCAGGACCGGAAGTCCATTATCTTCCTGCGCATCCAGGCTGCTGATCCACGCCAGACGATTGCCGATGCGGATCTGATACCAGGTCTGGTTCAGACGGTCTTTGAGCTTGTTCAGAATCGGATAGCGGAGGTTAGAACTTAACGTACCAAACGGCGCGCTCCCGCTGGTGGGGGCGTTATACACCGGCGTGTCTTTCCAGGTGATCAGGTTTTGGTTGCTGAGCGGCTTATTAAGATCGCCAAGGCTGTCCTCAACGCGCTGCTTGCCCTGCACCTCTTCGAGATGCCCTTTATCGATAAATCCCGTGCCAAACCCAAAACGAAACTCGTAGTAGTCAGCAGAGGTTGGCACGACGGCCAGGATCTGCCCTGCCCTGACGTTCCCCACGTTCACGACTGCGTTTCCTACCTGCGCCCAGATGGCCGCATCTTCGGTGGTTTGCATATACCGGGCGGGAAGCCCTTGCTGGCTGATGAGGCTTGCAGATGCGCCGCCGGAAATCAGCAGCAACAGCAGGAAAATAACGCGCATGAACATGGGATATAAATCGATACAGGAAATCAGTCGCCATTGTAGCAAAAGCGACATCAATACCAATGTTTAATTCTTATACAGATCATGGAGCAGAACGAAAGGTGGGTTTTTCTGTTGCTGGTGCCACAGGCTGCTGACGCCCGGAACCTGCATATCAACGAGAGTATTGCGAAACTCAGCGCTGGTTAAGGTCTCGCGTTGGGGGTACATCGCTTCCAGCAGCGCATAGTTGATGCCCGAGATCACCTCGCAGTTTTCGTGCTTGTGGCTCAGCAGCGCGGCGGAACGGTAAGGCGCGGCGCCGGATTTATCGGTCAGAAAGATAACGCCATCGCCGGTGTCGGTTTCATGCAGCGCATCGCACATCATGCGGCTGAGCATATTGGTGCTTAAACCGCGCCAGTAGTTCACCGCGCGGCACTGCGGCAGCGGCCCAAATCTGGCTTCCAGCTTATCCAGCATGTCCTGCGCATGTTCATCGTGGCAGGTGATAACCCATCCAAGCATAGCTCTCTCTCCTTAGCAGGCGAGTAGTTTAGCGGAGTGAAGGTTAGCTTACGGTGATAACTGTCAAAAAAGTGCCCGGCAACAGGACGTCACCGGGCGGAAAATCAGCTGCGTAAACCACGCCCGCGCTGGATCAGATACCAGCACAGCAGGTAGAAGGCGATGATAAACACCACCAGCACCGCCACCGTGGTGAACAGGGGCACATCGGTAATGCCGAGGAAGCCAAAGCGGAAGCCGCTGATCATGTAGACAATGGGGTTCAGGTGCGACAGCGCCTGCCAAAACGGCGGCAGCAGCGTCAGGGAGTAGAACACCCCGCCCAGATAGGTCAGCGGCGTCAGCACGAAGGTCGGGATCAGGCTGATGTCATCGAACGTTTTGGCAAACACCGCGTTCAGCAGGCCCGCCAGCGAAAACAGGATCGCGGTGAGCAATAACGTCAGCGCGACAAACAGCCACGAATGGACCTGGAACGGCACGAAGAACAGCGAAATCGCCGTCACCAGAATGCCTACGCACAAACCGCGCGCCACGCCGCCGCCGACATAGCCCGCGATAATGACGTGCGTCGGCACCGGGGCAACCAGCAGCTCTTCAATGTTACGCTGGAATTTGGCGCTAAAGAACGACGACGCCACGTTGGCATAGGCGTTGGTGATCACCGCCATCATGATCAGACCCGGCACGATAAATTGCATGTAGGTAAAGCCGTGCATCTCACCAATCCGGGAACCAATCAGGTTGCCGAAGATGATGAAGTAGAGCGTCATGGTGATCACCGGCGGCACCAGGGTTTGCACCCAGATGCGCATAAAGCGGTTAATCTCTTTCGCCCAGATGCTTTTCAGCGCCACCCAGAAAAGATGCGTCATGCCTTGTCTCCTTGTTTTTCATGTACCAGCGAGACAAACAGCTCTTCCAGTCGGTTCGCTTTGTTACGCATACTTAAGACCTGAATCCCCTGCGCGCTCAGCTGTGAGAAGACGCTGTTAACGCCCTGCTCGCGCAGCACTTCCACCTCAAGCGTCGAGGTATCGACCAGACGATAGTTGTACCCTTCCAGCTTCGGCAGCGCGCTTTTCGCCGCCAGATCGAGGATGAAGGTTTCTGACTTCAGCTTGGAGAGCAGATTTTTCATCGAGGTATTTTCCACCAGCTCGCCGTGCTGAATGATGCCGATGTTGCGGCACAGCATCTCAGCCTCTTCAAGATAGTGGGTGGTCAGGATGATGGTGGTGCCTTTATCGTTCAGATCCTTCAGGAAGCCCCACATAGATCGACGCAGTTCGATATCCACGCCCGCGGTTGGTTCATCGAGGATCAGCAATTTTGGCTCGTGCATCAGCGCACGGGCGATCATCAGGCGGCGCTTCATCCCGCCGGATAACATCCGCGCACGTTCGTTACGTTTTTCCCAAAGATCGAGCTGCTTGAGGTATTTTTCGCTGCGTTCAAGCGCCTCTTTACGTTCAACGCCGTAGTAACCCGCCTGGTTAACTACGATCTGCTGCACCGTCTCGAACGGGTTAAAGTTGAACTCCTGCGGCACCAGCCCCAGCTGGCGCTTGGCGTTGACCACATCTTTTTGCAGGTCGTAGCCAAACACGCTTACCCGGCCAGACGTCTTGTTAACCAGGGAACTGATAATCCCGATTGTAGTGGATTTCCCTGCCCCGTTCGGCCCCAGAAGCGCGTAGAAATCACCGGCCTCTACTTTGAGATCTATCCCGCGCAGCGCCTGAACGCCGCCCGGATAGGTTTTTTTAAGCTGCTCAAGCTCAAGTGCAATCGCCATGAATTAAACTTACCTATAGTTCTGACACACGTTGTGTGGTTTCATTAAAAGTCGGGTTACCCTATAGTAGCGCAACGCAATTACTTGGTTACAGGCCGTTAACGTCCATGAATGACATAGATACACTCATCAGCAACAATGCACTATGGTCAAAGATGCTGGTTGAAGAAGACCCCGGATTTTTCGGGAAACTGGCGCAAGCGCAGAACCCGCGCTTTCTATGGATTGGATGTTCCGATAGCCGCGTACCGGCAGAACGCCTGACCGGTCTTGAGCCTGGCGAACTCTTTGTTCACCGTAACGTTGCCAACCTTGTCATTCATACCGATCTCAACTGCCTTTCTGTCGTTCAGTATGCCGTTGACGTGCTGGAAGTCGAGCACATCATCATTTGCGGACACTACGGCTGCGGCGGCGTACAGGCGGCGGTCGAAAACCCGGAGCTGGGGTTAATCGATAACTGGCTGCTACACATCCGCGATATCTGGTTCAAACATAGCTCACTGCTGGGCGAAATGCCGCAGGAGCGTCGAATGGACACGCTGTGCGAGCTGAACGTGATGGAGCAGGTGTATAACCTGGGCCACTCTACCATCATGCAATCGGCGTGGAAGCGCGGGCAGAAAGTGTCGGTCCACGGCTGGGCGTACGGTATTCACGATGGCCTGCTGCGCAATCTGGAAGTGACCGCCACCAACCGCGAAACGCTGGAGCAGCGTTACCGTTCAGGCATTGCCAACCTCAAGCTAAAGCATATGAACCATAAATAACCGAAGCCGGGTGGCGGCTGCGCCTTACCCGGCCTACAGGTGTGCTCTATGTAGGCCCGGTAAGCGCAGCGCCACCGGGCAAAGACACTACTCGTCCAGAATCACTACTTTTCCGACATACGGCAGATGACGATAACGCTGCGCGTAATCAATGCCGTAGCCGACGACGAATTCGTCCGGAATCGAGAAGCCCACGAACTCCACCGGCACCTGCACTTCACGGCGCTCTGGCTTATCCAGCAGGGTGCAAATCGCCAGCGATTTAGGCTGACGCAGGCTCAGGATCTCGCGCACTTTAGAGAGCGTGTTGCCGGAGTCGATGATGTCCTCCACGATCAACACATCTTTGCCACGAATATCTTCATCCAGATCTTTCAGGATTTTCACATCACGGGTTGTGGACATGCCGCTGCCGTAGCTGGAGGCGGTCATAAAGTCGACCTCATGGGACACCTGCACTTCACGGCACAGGTCTGCCATGAACATGAAAGAGCCACGCAACAGACCAACCAGCACCATTTCGCTACCGCTGTCCTTGTAATGTTCGGTGATTTGACGACCCAGTTCGGCGATACGCGCTTTGATCTCGGCTTCCGGGATCATCACTTCAACAGTATGTTTCATATTACTAACCATATGATTTTAATGAAAATCTCTCAATGCAGGTGAATGTATTTCCGGCATCGATACGCAAGCCAGCCATTATAACAGCAAATGGATAACCCTGGCGTATGAGTTATAAAAAGCAAATTTTGTGATTCCGATCACACTTGTTAATACCTATAATTAGTTGCTAGCAAATAATTAACAAAACTGACGAGTACACTTTCTATGGCTGAAACAAAAACTAAGCAGCCGCGTTTACTGGTGACATTAACAGCCGCGTTCGCAGCCTTCTGCGCGCTGTATTTGTTGATCGGTGGCGTCTGGCTGGTCGCTTTAGGCGGCTCCTGGTACTACCCGATTGCGGGTCTGGTTATGGTTGCCGTAACCGTTCTGCTGTTGCGTAGAAAACAATCCGCGCTGTGGCTGTATGCCGCTCTCCTCCTTGCCACTATGATCTGGGGCGTCTGGGAAGTCGGGTTCGACTTCTGGGCACTGACGCCTCGCAGCGACATCCTGGTCTTCTTTGGCATCTGGCTGATCCTGCCGTTCGTCTGGCGTCGCCTGATCGTGCCGTCCAGCGGTGCTGTTGCGGGCCTGGTTGTGGCCCTGCTGATAACCGGCGGCATTCTGACCTGGGCCGGTTTTAACGACCCGCAGGAGATCAACGGTACGCTGAACGCAGAATCCACGCCAGCTGCAGCTATCTCTCAGGTAGCGGACGGCGACTGGCCTGCGTATGGTCGTAATCAGGAAGGTCAACGCTACTCTCCGCTGAAGCAGATCAACGCGGACAACGTTAAAAACCTGAAGGAAGCCTGGGTATTCCGCACCGGCGACCTGAAAATGCCGAACGATCCGGGCGAGCTGACTAACGAAGTGACGCCGATTAAGGTTGGCGACATGCTTTATCTGTGTACGGCGCACCAGCGTCTGTTCGCGCTCGACGCGGCCACCGGTAAAGAGAAATGGCACTTCGATCCACAGCTGAACTCCAACCCGTCCTTCCAGCACGTCACCTGCCGCGGCGTCTCTTACCACGAAGCGCGCGCCGATAATGCCAGCCCGGAAGTCATCGCCGACTGCCCTCGCCGCATTATGCTGCCGGTGAACGATGGACGTCTGTTCGCAATTAACGCCGAAACGGGCAAGCTGTGCGAAACCTTTGCCAACAAAGGTATCCTGAACCTGCAGACCAACATGCCGGACACCACGCCGGGTCTGTATGAGCCAACCTCACCGCCAATCATCACCGATAAAACCATCGTGATTGCCGGTTCGGTAACGGATAACTTCTCCACGCGTGAAACCTCCGGCGTTATCCGTGGTTTCGACGTAAACACCGGTAAACTGCTGTGGGCCTTTGACCCGGGCGCGAAAGATCCAAACGCGATCCCGTCGGACGAGCACACCTTTACCTTTAACTCGCCAAACTCCTGGGCACCGGCCGCGTATGACGCGAAGCTGGACCTGGTCTACCTGCCGATGGGCGTGACCACCCCGGATATCTGGGGCGGTAACCGTACGCCGGAGCAGGAGCGTTACGCGAGCGCTATCGTGGCGCTGAACGCGACCACCGGCAAGCTGGCGTGGAGCTATCAGACCGTACACCACGATCTGTGGGATATGGATATGCCGTCCCAGCCGACGCTGGCGGACATTACCGTTGACGGCAAAACCGTTCCGGTGATTTACGCTCCGGCCAAGACGGGCAACATCTTCGTGCTGGATCGCAGCAACGGTAAGCTGGTTGTGCCTGCACCGGAAAAACCGGTTCCGCAGGGTGCTGCAAAAGGCGACTACGTCAGCAAAACGCAGCCGTTCTCTGACCTGAGCTTCCGTCCGAAGAAAGACCTCAGCGGTGCAGACATGTGGGGTGCCACCATGTTTGACCAGCTGGTGTGCCGCGTGATGTTCCACCAGCTGCGCTACGAAGGCATCTTCACGCCGCCGTCAGAGCAGGGCACGCTGGTCTTCCCGGGTAACCTGGGGATGTTCGAGTGGGGCGGTATCTCCGTCGACCCTAACCGTCAGGTGGCGATTGCTAACCCGATGGCGCTGCCGTTCGTTTCCCGCCTGATCCCGCGCGGTCCCGGCAACCCAATGGAGCAGCCGAAAGACGCGAAAGGCAGCGGTACCGAAGCCGGCATCCAGCCGCAGTACGGCGTTCCGTATGGCGTGACGCTGAACCCGTTCCTGTCTCCGTTTGGTCTGCCGTGTAAACAGCCTGCCTGGGGTTACATCTCCGGTCTGGATCTGAAAACCAACCAGATCGTGTGGAAAAAACGTATTGGTACGCCACAGGACAGCATGCCGTTCCCGATGCCGGTTCCGGTGCCGTTCAATATGGGTATGCCTATGCTGGGTGGCCCAATCTCCACCGCCGGTAACGTGCTGTTCATCGCGGCAACCGCAGATAACTACCTGCGCGCGTACAACATGACCAACGGAGAGAAACTGTGGCAGGGCCGTCTGCCGGCCGGTGGACAGGCCACGCCGATGACCTATGAAGTGAATGGCAAGCAGTACGTTGTCATCTCTGCGGGTGGTCACGGTTCGTTTGGCACGAAGATGGGCGACTACATCGTCGCGTATGCGTTGCCTGACGAAAACAAGTAACTGAAAAGCCCGGTGGCGCTGCGCTTACCGGGCCTACGGGTGCCCTATGTAGGCCGGGTAAGGCGAAGCCGCCACCCGGCTTTTTTTATACGGTAAAACCCAGCATCATCCCCGTATCCTCATGCTCCAGCAGATGGCAGTGCGCCATGTAGGCAAACTCCTTCGGCGCGTCGTGGTCAAACTTCACCAGCACCTCGCTGACGCCGCCTTCCACCCTCACCGTGTCCTTCCAGCCCGCGCGGTGCGCATCCGGCGCTTTGCCGTTCTCAGAAAGAATGCGGAACTGGGTGCCGTGAATATGGAACGGGTGCAGCATCATGTCGCCCTCGCCTGAAATGACCCAGCGTTCGAACTGCCCCTTCGCGGCGGCAAACATCGGCGTGTTCATATCGAAAGCTTTACCGTTGATCCGGTTGGCGTTGTGGAAATCAAAGCCGTGACCGCCGTGATCCATACCGCCCATTTTGCCGTGGTCCATATTCATATGGCCCATCATTTGCCCGTGGTGCATCCCCGCCATGGCCTGGTTGCCGTATTTTTTCATCAGCGCCTGCATACCCATCATGTCGAGCATCGGGTCCATGGAAAGCTGCAGCTTGCGCTGCGTGAGTCCGTCAAGCGCAGGCAAAGCGGGAAGCGTGGTTAATGTGTCAGGCAGCGTGCCGGAAGCGGTCACCAGTAAAGGCTGAATACGCAGCACCGGATGCGGTTTATCGAACGGCGCAACGGCCATCCCCATCTGGCTGACCGGCAGGGCCACAAGGTCAAACGGCTTGCCGTCGCTGATGTCCACCAGCACCTCGAAGCGTTCGCCCATCAGCATCGGCAGCTCGCTCACCTTCACCGGCTCCGGCAGCAGGCCGCCGTCGCTCGCCACCACGTAGAGCGGGCGTTTGTCGCTGGCGGCAAAGTTCAGGGAGCGGGCATTACAGCCGTTAAGCAGACGCAGGCGCAGCCAGCCCTTCGGCGCGGCGTGCTGCGGATAGATCGCGCCGTTGGTCAGCAGCGTATCGCCAAACCAGCCTACCGCCGCACTCATCACGTCCAGCTGATAGTCAATTTGCCCGTCAGCGTTGAATTTCTTGTCCTGCACAATCACTGGAACATCGTCGATGCCCCACTGTTTCGGCAGGCGCAGCAGGCGGCTTTCGTCATCTTCAATCAGCACCAGTCCCGCCAGACCCATCGCCACCTGATGGCCCGTTTTGCCATGCTGATGCGGGTGGAACCAGCAGGTCGCCGCGCGCTGGTCCGGCGTGAAGGTCACGCTGCGTTTGCCGCCGGGTTTAATCACGCCCTGCGGACCGCCGTCTACCTCGCCCGGCACTTCCAGGCCGTGCCAGTGCAGCGTGGTCTCGTCGGCAAGCGTGTTATGAATATCCACCGTCACCGCTTTCCCTTTGCGCAGCTGAAGCGCCGGGCCGAGAAGGTTACCGTTATAGCCCCATGTTGTGGCGGTATTGGCCCCAAAAGTCGTTTTACCGGCCTGCACAACGAGCTGAATGCGGCTCCGGGCGTCTGCGGTGAGCAGATCGGGGATGGGTAAGGCGGGTCGGTCGGCCGCAAAGGCCGCGCGGCTCCACAGCGGTAGTGCGCTGGCAACACCCAGCGCAACGGAATATTTTAAAAATTCACGACGTTGCATGTTCATTTCCTTATTTCCAGGCGGCGATCTTTTGAGCATAAACCCTCCCCTTACCGGAAGGTCAAGCACGGCGGCAATAATAAAGATCGTCGGCCTGGCATCAAGTATGCTAACGTTAATTTTCCGTGATGCAGTGGTAGAAACAATGAAGACGTTTTTCAGGACAATTTTGTTCGGCAGCCTGATGGCTATGTGCGCGAACAGCTATGCGCTAAGTGAAAATGAAGCGGAAGATATGGCTGATTTGACGGCAGTTTTTGTATTCCTGAAAAATGATTGTGGCTACCAGAATTTACCCAACGGGCAGATTCGCCGCGCACTGGTCTTTTTTGCCCAGCAGAACCAATGGGATCTCAGCAACTACGACAGCTTCGACATGAAGGCGCTCGGTGAAGACAGCTATCGCGACTTAAGCGGTATTGGCATCCCCACTGCAAAAAAATGCAAAGCGCTGGCACGCGATTCACTCAGCCTGCTCGCCTACGTGAAGTAACCTTCCCGACGCCCTTGTTGACCCTTTAACCGCTTCGGCGGTGATGTGTTGTGCCCCTTCTGCTGGATGTCATAGATGTTAAAGAAGGAGATGACAGCCCATGACCGAAAAAACGGTATGGCAAGAAACGCTGCATGACCAGTTTGGTCAGTATTTTGCCGTTGATAACGTGCTTTATCATGAGAAAACCGATCATCAGGATCTGATAATCTTCGAGAACGCCGCCTTTGGCCGCGTGATGGCGCTGGACGGCGTGGTGCAAACCACCGAGCGCGACGAGTTTATCTATCACGAAATGATGACCCACGTCCCGCTGCTGGCCCACGGCCACGCGAAGCACGTGCTGATCATCGGCGGCGGCGACGGCGCGATGCTGCGCGAAGTCTCTCGCCACCAAAGCGTCGAAACCATCACCATGGTGGAAATTGACGCGGGCGTGGTCTCGTTCTGCCGCCAGTACCTGCCGAACCACAACGCCGGCAGCTATGACGATCCGCGCTTCAATCTCGTTATCGACGATGGCGTCAATTTCGTCAACCAGACCGCACAAACCTTCGATGTGATTATCTCTGACTGCACCGATCCCATCGGCCCGGGCGCGTCGCTGTTTACGTCATCATTCTACGAGGGCTGTAAGCGCTGCCTGAATCCCGGCGGGATCTTCGTCGCGCAAAACGGGGTCTGCTTCCTGCAGCAGGATGAAGCCCTCGACAGCCACCGCAAGCTGAGCACCTACTTTGGCGACGTCAGCTTCTACCAGGCCGCGATCCCGACCTATTACGGCGGTATCATGACCTTTGCCTGGGCGAGCGACAACGAGGTGCTTCGCCACCTCTCGACCGAAATCATTCAGGCGCGCTTCCACCAGGCCGGCCTTAAATGTCGCTATTACAACCCGGCCGTGCATACCGCCGCGTTTGCCCTGCCGCAGTATCTGCAAGACGCACTGTCCTCAAAGGGGGTGAGCTAATTGAAAAAGCTGAAACTGCATGGCTTTAACAACCTGACGAAAAGCCTGAGTTTTTGTATTTACGATATCTGCTACGTCAAAACGGCAGAAGAACGCGATGGCTACATCGCCTATATCGATGAACTCTACAACGCCAACCGCCTGACGGAGATCCTGTCAGAAACCTGCTCGATCATCGGCGCCAATATTCTGAATATTGCCCGTCAGGACTATGAGCCACAGGGCGCGAGCGTCACCATTCTGGTGAGCGAAGAGCCGGTCGATCCGAAGCTTATCGATAAAACCGAGCATCCGGGCCCGCTGCCGGAAGTGGTGGTCGCCCATCTGGATAAAAGCCATATCTGCGTGCACACCTATCCGGAGAGCCACCCGGAAGGCGGGCTGTGTACGTTCCGCGCCGACATCGAGGTGTCGACCTGCGGCGTTATCTCGCCGCTGAACGCGCTGAACTATTTAATCCACCAGCTGGAATCCGATATCGTCACGATTGATTATCGCGTGCGCGGTTTTACCCGCGATATCAACGGCATGAAGCATTTCATCGATCACGAAATCAACTCCATCCAGAACTTTATGTCTGAGGACATGAAATCGCTGTACGACATGATGGACGTGAACGTGTACCAGGAGAACATCTTCCACACCAAGATGCTGCTCAAGGAATTCGACCTGAAGCACTACATGTTCCATACCAAACCGGAAGATCTGAGCGAAGAAGAGCGTAAGGCCATCACGGACCTGCTCTGGAAAGAGATGCGCGAAATCTACTACGGCCGAAATATTCCGGTCGTGTAAAAGCAAACCGGAGCAGGGATGCTCCGGTCTGTTATTTCTGTTTCATAAAATCGCGGTATGCGTTCACTACCTGAAGGAAGTCTTCCACGCCGCACATCGACAGGCTCTCTTCGTCGTAGTAGCTCATCCCCTCTTCCATCTCGTCACCTGAAAACTCAAGCTGATTGGCCCGGACCATCACCTCTTCGCCGTCCATCCACAGCGTGTATTCATGCCCGGCGCGCTGCCAGGAGCGCTCACTGCCTTTCACCGTATCTGCCGCCTGTTCAACTTCATCAAGAAGCGCAAGATTCTCTTTCACCTCTTCGTTAAACCAGTGTCCTACGGCTTCGTGGCCCATCGACATACGCACTTTCACCACTCCGGTGATGTCGCGCAGAAATTCGTAATCCATAGCGTTTTCCTCTGCAAAGCCATTAGGGTAATTATCGCAGCAGCGAGGAAGAAAAAAAGCGTGAGAGGTGGGAGGAATGAAAATAAAAAAATGTCCCCTCACCCCCAGCCCCTCTCCCCAAAGGGGCGAGGGGGGTTATATGCCCTCTCCCCTTTGGGGAGAGGGCCAGGGTGAGGGGTCGTTTTTTATACTGCCGTCTGGAAGATCACCCCGTCAGCCTTCTCGGTGTACTGAGAGAGCTGGTCGAAGTTCAGATAGCGATAGGTATCCACCGCGGTCTTATCCACCTGAGCCACAAAGGTCTGGTACTCTTCCGGCGTTGGCAGTTTGCCAATCAGCGCCGCAACCGCCGCCAGCTCCGCAGAGGCCAGGAAGACGTTCGCACCGGTACCTAAACGGTTCGGGAAGTTACGGGTTGAGGTGGACACCACCGTCGCACCGTCGGCCACGCGCGCCTGGTTGCCCATGCACAGGGAACAGCCAGGGATTTCAATACGCGCACCGCTCTTACCAAACACGCTGTAGTAGCCCTCTTCGGTCAGCTGAGCCGCATCCATACGGGTTGGCGGCGCCACCCACAGGCGGGTTGGCAGCTGGCCCTTATGGGTATCCAGCAGCTTACCGGCCGCGCGGAAGTGGCCGATGTTGGTCATGCAGGAACCGATGAACACTTCGTCGATCTTCTCACCCTGCACCGCAGACAGCGGACGCGCGTCGTCCGGATCGTTCGGCGCACACAGGATTGGCTCTTTGATGTCCGCCAGATCGATGTCGATCACCGCCGCGTATTCTGCGTCGGCGTCGGCTTCCAGCAGCTGCGGGTCCGCCAGCCATTTTTCCATGCCCTGGATACGACGCTCCAGCGTACGACGGTCGCCGTAGCCTTCCGCAATCATCCACTTCAGCAGCACGATGTTGGAGGTCAGGTACTCTTCAATCGGCGCCTGGTTGAGCTTGATGGTACAGCCCGCAGCAGAACGCTCGGCGGAGGCATCGGTCAGCTCGAACGCCTGCTCTACCTTCAGATCCGGCAGACCTTCAATCTCCAGAATGCGGCCAGAGAAGATGTTTTTCTTGCCCTTCTTCTCAACGGTCAGCAGGCCCTGTTTAATCGCATACAGCGGGATCGCGTGAACCAGGTCGCGCAGGGTAATGCCCGGCTGCATTTTGCCTTTGAAGCGCACCAGCACCGATTCCGGCATATCCAGCGGCATCACGCCGGTCGCGGCAGCAAACGCCACCAGACCGGAGCCCGCCGGGAAAGAAATACCGATTGGGAAGCGGGTGTGAGAGTCACCGCCGGTACCCACGGTATCCGGCAGCAGCATACGGTTCAGCCAGGAGTGGATGACGCCGTCACCCGGACGCAGAGAGACGCCGCCGCGGTTCATGATGAAGTCAGGTAGCGTGTGGTGCGTGGTCACGTCAACCGGCTTCGGATACGCCGCCGTGTGGCAGAAGGACTGCATTACCAGGTCAGAGGAGAAGCCCAGGCACGCCAGGTCTTTCAGCTCATCACGGGTCATTGGACCGGTGGTATCCTGAGAGCCCACGGAGGTCATCTTAGGCTCGCAGTACGCGCCCGGACGAATACCGGCGACGCCGCACGCGCGGCCCACCATTTTCTGCGCCAGCGAGTAACCGCGGCTGCTCTCCGCCACGTCTTTCGCCTGACGGAACACGTCGGAGTGCGGCAGACCCAGCGCTTCACGCGCTTTGGTGGTCAGGCCACGGCCGATGATCAGCGGGATACGGCCACCGGCGCGCACTTCGTCGATCAGCACGTCGGTTTTCAGCTCGAAGCTTGCCAGCAGCTCGTTGGTTTCGTGGTTGCGCACTTCGCCTTTGAACGGGTAAACGTCAATCACGTCGCCCATGTTCAGGTTGGATACATCCACCTCGATCGGCAGCGCGCCCGCATCTTCCATGGTGTTGAAGAAGATAGGGGCAATTTTGCCGCCCAGGCACAGGCCACCGCCGCGCTTGTTCGGCACGTGAGGGATGTCGTCGCCCATGAACCACAGCACGGAGTTGGTTGCGGACTTACGGGAAGAACCGGTACCCACAACGTCGCCCACGTAGGCCAGCGGGTAACCTTTTTTCTGCAGGGCTTCGATCTGTTTGATCGGGCCAACGCTGCCCGGCTGATCCGGCTCGATACCTTCACGGGCGTTTTTCAGCATCGCCAGCGCGTGCAGAGGGATATCCGGGCGAGACCACGCGTCCGGCGCCGGAGAGAGGTCATCGGTGTTGGTTTCACCGGTCACTTTGAAGACGGTAACGGTAATTTTTTCAGCCAGCTCAGGACGGTTCAGGAACCATTCGGCATCTGCCCACGCCTGCATCACCTGCTTCGCGTAAGCGTTGCCCGCTTTGGCTTTCTCTTCTACATCGTAGAAGTTATCGAACATCAGCAGCGTTGTAGAGAGCGCTTTAGCGGCAATTGGCGCCAGCTTTTCATTGTCCAGCGCGTCAATCAGCGGATGAATGTTGTAACCACCCTGCATGGTGCCGAGCAGTTCAATCGCTTTTTCAGGAGTAACCAGCGGGGAGGTGGCTTCGCCTTTGGCGATAGCGGCAAGGAATCCGGCTTTAACGTAGGCAGCTTCATCTACGCCAGGCGGTACGCGGTTGATCAACAGATCTAACAGGAATTCTTCTTCGCCCTTAGGCGGGTTCTTCAGCAGCTCGACGAGCGCGGCCATTTGGGTTGCATCTAAAGGTTTGGGTACAATTCCCTCGGCGGCACGTTCTGCTACGTGCTTACGGTATTCTTCTAGCACGACGGTTCTCCTCGCTCTCATTGTCATATGCGGCCGGCGTTCTCTTCACGCTCCTGTGAGACAGCAGTTTGTAGGGTAAATGCCCGATACCGCGTCGGGCAGCATAGCAGGATTTCTGCACAGTGTTAATCCGTTTACAAAAAAGCAACATTAAATAATTTGCTGAATCGTTAAGGATGGTATAGCGCGGGGACGAGGCAAATTTAAGGTACAAAAAAACCGCCTGATAGCGGTTAATTTGTTGCCTTACGGTGGTAGCACACCGGGCTGGCAGTTTTGCGGCAAAACCCCAACTCAGCGAATTTTGCTCTCCATCCTATCGACTTGCAAGGTGATTTTTTTATTCTGCGCAGCGCCTTCCCATTTTGGATGAAAGCTTATGTAAATGCATTTTTACCCTTCTTAAGATCCTTTGAAACTACTACTCTTTTTCTCGGCCTGCTTCGCTGGTGTAGCAACCAGTCACCGGGCCCGGGAGCAGTTCCGTAACCTACGTGGCAAAACCCCAATTTGCCTGGTTCTGCCTTTCCCGGTGGAGAATGAACCCGCGTAGCCTGTACAGGAACGCACGCAATGGAGATGCGAATCACTGCGCTGATCATTGTGACCGGTTTACTGCTAACCGCACTGCACGGTGGCTGGAACATATCCGACATCACGGTGCTGTTTGTTGTTAACCTCGGCAACTAGCTGCTGGCCGCTCGCAAGAGCGGCCTTCTGAATGTCCTACGGCTTTTCGGCCAGCAGGTATAATTGTGTAATAAATGCACACACTCTTTATCCGGACGCACCGGGTCGTTTCCCAAGAAAAGTCAAAACTGTAATACACGGGTGAATAATACTCGCGGCAACAAGAACGCCTCACGGCACAGCGCCTGTCTCGTTGGAGTCATTTTATGAAGTTGCCCTTTAAGCCACATCTGCTGGTCCTTCTCTGCAGTGCCGGTCTGTTTGCCGCCTCAGGCGTTATGCTCGTTAAAAGTCGCGCAACGCTACCCGCAGCACCTGCCCCCGTCGCACAACAGCCGGTCGTCGCCCAACCCGCGCCTGTCGTCACGCCTGTTTACTCTGCCGCGCAGATCGATCAGTGGGTCGCCCCTGTCGCGCTCTATCCGGATGCGCTGCTGTCGCAAATATTAATGGCCTCGACCTACCCGTCTAACGTCATTCAGGCGGCGCAGTGGTCAAAAGATAATCCCAAAATGCAGGGCGATGCCGCTATCCAGGCCGTTGCGGGCCAGCCGTGGGATCCAAGCGTGAAGTCGCTGGTTGCCTTCCCTCAGCTGATGTCGCTGATGGGGGAAAACCCGCCGTGGGTACAAAATCTTGGCGATGCCTTTCTCGCGCAGCCAAAAGATGTGATGGATTCGGTCCAACGTCTGCGCTTGCTGGCGCAGCAAACCGGAGCGCTCAAGTCCACGCCGCAGCAGACGGTGACCACCGAAACTAAACCCGAACCGGCTAAAGCTGCCGCCAGCGAATCGACCACCGCCACCGCAAGCCCAACGGTGATCAAAATCGAATCCGCCGATCCGCAGGTGATATACGTCCCCACCTATAATCCGAACGCGGTTTACGGGACATGGCCAAACACGGCCTACCCGCCAACCTATCTTCCCCCTTCGCCCGGGGAGCAGTTTGGCAACAGCTTCGTCAAGGGCTTAGGCTTCAGCCTGGGCGTGGCGACCACCTATGCCATCTTTAGCAATATTGACTGGGATGATGATGATGACTGGGATCATCACCATCACGACGACGACTGGGATCATCACGGTGGCTATAATCGCAACGGCGATAACAACATCAATATTAACGTTAATAATTTCAATAAAATCAGCGGTCAGCATCTTACTGACGCTAACCTCACCTGGCAGCACAACCCGGCCAATCGTGAAGGGGTCCCGTATCCAAATGCTCAGCTGAATAATCGCTTCCACTCTACAAATACGGCAACCGGGCTGAGCGCGACGCAGCAAAAACCCGTCAACCGCGACAGCCAGCGTCAGGCCGCTCTGAGCCAGATGGAGAAATCGACCGGAAAAACATTCCCACAGACGGCACGTCCCGGCACCAAAGATGCCCAGCGTCTGGCCTCAGGCCAGCAGCTCAGGCAAATTTCCCAGCGCAACAACTACCGCGGTTACGACACCAGACCGCAGACGGCGAAGCGGAGCACCGCGCAGCAGCGAGAAAACCGCCAGACCACTGAGAAACGGATAGCGCAACCGGTACAGCAGCGGAATATCCAGCAGCGAACCAGCCGGGCCAACGCGCTAAGCGGCAACGACAGCCGCTCAGCCAGCTGGCAAGCGCAGCAGCAGCGGGGCGTTCAGAGCCGACAGCTGTCAGCCCGTAATCAGCAGCCTCGGCAGGTCGGTGCTGGCCGCGCCGAACACCGCGAATTCCGTCCTCGTTAAGGGAACCGACATGAAAAGTAAACTGCTCAGTGGAATGGTGTTATTCATGGTCTCAGCCGCCGCGATGGCCCAGCAATCCTTTAGCACGCCAGAGAAGGCGACCGATGCGCTGGTCAGCGCCATCAGCACTCAAAATGAAACCGCGATGAATAGCCTGCTTGGAGAAAACTGGCGCGATTTTCTGCCGCCAGAGGGGTTCGATCCTGATGCCGTCGATCGCTTCCTGCGTGACTGGAAGGTTCGTCATAACACCGTTATCGATGGCGATACGGCCCACCTCGTTGTCGGTGACGGGGGCTGGCAGCTGCCTGTGCCGGTAATCAAAGTCGCCTCCGGCTGGCAATTTGTCATCAGGGAAGCCGCTGAGGAGATCCTGACGCGCGAAATCGGACGCAATGAACTCGCGGCTATTGAAGCCCTGCACGCCTATGTTGACGCCCAGCAACGCTATTTCGCGATGAACCAGAAGTATGCGCAGAAGATTGTCAGCTCAGACGGAAAAAAGGATGGCCTCTACTGGCCTGCGCAACCCGGTGAAGCCCCTAGCCCGCTTGGTCCGGCGTTCAGTCCGCAAGAACCCGGTACGGGCTATCACGGGTACAGGTTCCGCATCCTGCCGGAGAGCAACGGCTTTGCAATGGTCGCCTGGCCCGTCACATACGGGCAAACGGGCGTCATGAGCTTCGTAATTAATCAGAGCGACAGGGTATACCAGAGCGATCTCGGCAGCGATTCAGGGCATAAAGCAAATGCGCTCACCGCGTACCGGCCGGATAAAAGCTGGCAACCTGTCGCCCCATAAGGCAGGCAGGCCGGGTCAGGCGAAGCCGCGCCCGGCTGTTTTCTTAAAGAATGTTGGCGACAGACTTCGCCAGCTGCGCTTCCAGAACCGGTTTCGCCTCTTCGAACTTCAGGTTCACCTTGTTGGCATTAGACACCACGCGGGTCTGATACTTCGCGCGATCGCCCTGCTCGCTGCTGGTCTGCAGCTTCACGCCGGAGGTCCCCTGACGCAGTGCTGCAATATTATCAGTCGTCACTTTCGCTTTGCTACGCTCGGAGATCTGCAGGTCGGTGACCATGGTGTAGTTCACGTCTTCCACCATTGCGTCAGCCGCCATGCCGATCAGACCGGCCGCCAGGCCCACGCCCAGCGCTGCGCCGGAAGAGTTGCTGTTGTAAGCCGTGATGCCAGCGCCCAGCGCAGCGCCCACGGCGGCACCTTCATACCCGGTTTTCAGGTAGCCCTGCGCTTCACGCAGATCCATTTTGTCGGCTTTGAGAACGTTAGCCTGTACCCAGTAATAGGCACCGTCAGGTGAGCTGGTGACTTTATAGCCCTTCGCCGTCAGGTCGTTGGCCAGCAGGGTCTGCAGGTTGCTCATGTCCTTATCGGAGGTGTTTTTAACCTGAATATAGACAGTTTTCTCATTAGAAGGCTCAAGCCAGACGGTTTCGCTCATCTGGGTTTTCACCTCCAGATTACGTTTCTTCACCGCCGTTGTTACCGCCCCGCACCCTGTCAGCGTCATCGCTGCTGCCACTAAGCCAATCACCGCAACTTTCTTCAAAGACATACCTTTTCCTTTTTTCGTGTAATAAAGAGCCCAGAACCTCAAAACCGCGCGGCCAGTAGCCACACAATGGAGAAAAAGGTATCGGCAGATGAAAGGAATTTTTTAGTGGAAATATCAATGAGATGACTACCAGATCGGGTAGTTTTCAGGCAAAAAAAAACGCCTCCGAAGAGGCGTCTGGTAAGCAGAAGAAACTTATTTCTTCTTCGCTTTGGCGTTTGGCAGGTCGGTGATGCTACCTTCGAACACTTCTGCCGCCAGGCCCACGGACTCGTGCAGAGTCGGGTGAGCGTGGATGGTCAGCGCGATGTCTTCCGCATCGCAGCCCATTTCGATAGCCAGACCGATTTCACCCAGCAGCTCGCCGCCGTTGGTACCGACAATCGCACCACCGATCACGCGGTGAGTCTCTTTGTCGAAGATCAGTTTGGTCACGCCATCTGCGCAATCGGAAGCGATAGCACGGCCAGAAGCAGCCCACGGGAAGGTGGCGGTTTCGTAGCTGATGCCTTTCTCTTTCGCTTCTTTCTCGGTCAGACCCACCCAGGCAACTTCTGGCTCGGTGTAGGCGATTGATGGGATCACCTTCGGATCGAAGTAGTGCTTCATGCCGGCGATAACTTCGGCGGCAACGTGACCTTCGTGAACACCTTTGTGCGCCAGCATTGGCTGACCGACGATATCGCCGATAGCAAAGATGTGCGGCACGTTGGTGCGCAGCTGCTTGTCAACGCGGATGAAGCCACGGTCGTCCACTTCCACGCCAGCTGCGCCAGCGTTGAGGTTTTTACCGTTCGGCACGCGGCCGATTGCTACCAGCACGGCGTCGTAACGCTGCGCTTCAGCAGGGGCTTTTTTGCCTTCCATGGAAACGTAAATACCGTCTTCTTTCGCTTCAACGGCAGTCACTTTGGTTTCCAGCATCAGGTTGAATTTCTTGCTGATGCGCTTGGTGAAGACCTTAACGATGTCTTTGTCTGCCGCCGGGATAACCTGGTCGAACATTTCAACCACGTCGATCTCTGAACCCAGCGCATGGTACACGGTACCCATTTCCAGACCGATGATACCGCCGCCCATAACCAGCAGACGCTTCGGCACTTCTTTCAGCTCCAGCGCATCGGTGGAATCCCACACCCGTGGATCTTCATGTGGAATGAATGGCAGTTCAATTGGGCGAGAGCCTGCCGCGATGATCGCGTTGTCGAAGTTGATCACGGTTTTGCCGTTTTCGCCTTCCACTTCCAGGGTGTTCGCGCCGGTGAATTTACCCAGACCGTTTACCACTTTCACTTTACGGCCTTTGGCCATACCCGCCAGACCGCCGGTCAGCTGAGTGATAACTTTCTCTTTCCAGGTACGAATTTTGTCGATATCGGTTTTCGGCTCGCCGAAGACGATACCGTGGTCAGCCAGCGCTTTGGCTTCTTCGATAACTTTCGCTACGTGCAGCAGCGCTTTAGAAGGGATACAGCCGACGTTCAGACAAACACCGCCGAGGGTGCTGTAACGTTCTACGATGACGGTTTCCAGACCTAAATCCGCTGCGCGGAACGCTGCGGAGTAACCTGCCGGGCCTGCCCCAAGTACTACGACCTGAGTTTTGATTTCTGTGCTCATCATGACCTCTTAATTTATACCCGTCGTCCACCGGGTCGTTCTATCCGCTCGTATTTTACAAAATTGTTAACAATTTTGAAACAACAAACGGCTCACGAATTATCGCTTTCGCCAATAACCTCACAAACCTCATGAGCTTATCAGAAAAAAGCCGGCCGATTGGCCGGCTTTTCGATTACATCACCAGGCGGCGAATGTCGCTCAGGGTGTTGTTGATGATGGTGATAAAGCGCGCACCATCAGCACCGTCGATCACGCGGTGGTCGAAGGACAGAGAGATTGGCATCATCAGACGCGGCACGAACTCTTTGCCATTCCACACCGGCTCCATCGCGGACTTGGACACACCGAGGATCGCCACTTCCGGCGCGTTCACAATCGGCGCGAAGTGGGTGGTACCCAGGCCGCCGATGCTGGAGATAGTGAAGCAGCCGCCCTGCATTTCGCCGGCAGTCAGCTTACCATCACGCGCTTTCTTGGAGATGGTGGTCAGTTCACGGGACAGCTCGGTAATGCTCTTCTTGTTCACGTCTTTGAAGACCGGAACAACCAGACCATTTGGCGTATCAACCGCAACACCGATGTTGATGTATTTCTTCAGCGTCAGCTTCTGGCCGTCTTCGGACAGGGAGCTGTTGAAGCGTGGCATCTGTTCCAGAGCCGCAGCAACCGCTTTCATGATGAAGACCACTGGGGTGAATTTCACGTCCAGTTTGCGCTTCTCAGCTTCGGCGTTCTGCTGTTTACGGAACGCTTCCAGATCGGTGATATCGGTCTTATCGAAGTGCGTAACGTGCGGGATCATTACCCAGTTACGGCTCAGGTTAGCACCAGAGATTTTCTGGATGCGGCCCAGCTCCACTTCTTCGATTTCGCCGAACTTGCTGAAGTCGACTTTCGGCCATGGCAGCATGCCCGGGATACCGCCACCGGCGGCTGCAGCTGGTGCAGCTTCGGCGCGTTTCACCGCGTCTTTCACGTAGGTCTGAACGTCTTCGCGCAGGATACGACCCTTACGGCCGGTTCCTTTCACTTTCGCCAGGTTCACACCGAATTCGCGCGCCAGGCGACGAATCAGCGGGGTCGCGTGGACGTAAGCGTCATTTTCAGCGAACTCAGATTTTTCTGCTTTAGCAGCAGGGGCAGCGGCTGGTTTAGCAGCCTGAGCCGGTGCAGCAGCCGGTGCTGGAGCAGCCGCGGCAGCCGGTGCTGCGGCAGGCGCAGCGCCTTCCACTTCGAAGACCATGATCAGAGAGCCGGTAGACACTTTGTCGCCGGTGCTGATTTTGATCTCTTTAACGGTACCCGCGAACGGCGCAGGGACTTCCATGGAAGCCTTGTCGCCTTCAACGGTGATCAGCGACTGTTCAGCGGCAACTTTGTCGCCCACTTTCACCATCACTTCGGTGACTTCAACTTCGTCACCGCCGATGTCCGGTACGTTAACGTCTTTCGCGCCGCCAGCCGCTGCTGGTGCAGCAGCCGGAGCCGGAGCAGCGGCCTGTGCTGGCGCGGCAGCAGGTGCAGCACCCGCCACTTCGAAGATCATGATAAGCGACCCGGTAGACACTTTGTCGCCGGTGTTGATCTTGATCTCTTTAACGGTACCGGCGAACGGAGCCGGCACTTCCATAGAGGCTTTGTCGCCTTCTACGGTGATCAGTGACTGCTCGGCCGCAACGGTGTCGCCCACTTTCACCAGGATTTCAGTGACTTCAACTTCGTCACCGCCGATGTCAGGCACGTTGACTTCTTTCGCTGCCGCGGCAGCTGCTGGAGCAGCGGCGGCCGGAGCGGCTTCTTTCTTCTCTTCCTGCGCAGGTGCAGCAGCTGCTGCACCGTCGGCGGAATCGAAAATCATGATCAGTTTGCCGGTCTCGGTTTTATCGCCAACAGAGACTTTGATCTCTTTAACGATGCCAGCCTGAGGAGACGGGACTTCCATAGAGGCTTTGTCGCCTTCTACGGTGATCAGCGACTGTTCAGCTTCAACCTTGTCGCCTACTTTGACCAGGATCTCGGTGATTTCAACTTCATCAGCCCCGATGTCCGGTACATTGATTTCGATAGCCATTATTCTTTTACCTCTTACGCCAGACGCGGGTTAACTTTTTCTGCATCGATGTTGAATTTGGTGATTGCGTCCGCAACCACTTTCTTATCGATTTCGCCACGTTTAGCCAGTTCGCCCAGTGCTGCTACAACCACGTAAGAAGCATCAACTTCGAAGTGGTGACGCAGGTTTTCGCGGCTGTCAGAACGACCGAAGCCGTCGGTACCCAGAACGCGATAATCATCAGCTGGAACGTAAGTACGAACCTGCTCAGCGAACAGTTTCATATAGTCAGTAGACGCCACCGCTGGCGCGTCGTTCATCACCTGAGCGATGTACGGAACGCGCGGGGTTTCCATTGGGTGCAGCATGTTCCAGCGCTCACAGTCCTGGCCATCACGCGCCAGCTCAGTGAAGGAGGTCACAGAGTACACGTCGGAACCCACGCCGTAGTCTTTCGCCAGGATCTGCGCTGCTTCACGTACGTGACGCAGGATAGAGCCGGAGCCCAGCAGCTGAACTTTACCTTTGCTACCTTCGAGGGTTTCGAGTTTGTAGATACCTTTACGGATACCTTCCTCGGCACCTGCTGGCATTGCCGGCATGTGGTAGTTTTCGTTCAGGGTGGTGATGTAGTAGTAAATGTTCTCTTGCGCTTCACCGTACATGCGGGTCAGACCGTCATGCATGATGACTGCCACTTCGTACGCGTAAGACGGGTCGTAAGAGATACAGTTAGGGATAGTCAGAGACTGAATGTGGCTGTGGCCATCTTCGTGCTGCAGACCTTCACCGTTCAGGGTCGTACGACCGGAAGTACCACCTACCAGGAAGCCGCGAGCCTGCTGGTCGCCAGCCTGCCAGCACAGGTCACCGATACGCTGGAACCCGAACATGGAGTAGTAAATGTAGAACGGGATCATCGGCAGGTTGTTGGTGCTGTAAGAGGTCGCAGCAGCCAGCCAGGATGCGCCTGCGCCCAGCTCGTTGATACCTTCCTGCAGGATCTGACCTTTCTCGTCTTCTTTGTAGTATGCAACCTGCTCACGGTCCTGCGGGGTATACTGCTGGCCGTTCGGGCTGTAGATACCGATCTGACGGAACAGACCTTCCATACCGAAAGTACGCGCTTCGTCGGCAATGATTGGAACCAGACGATCTTTGATCGACTTGTTCTTCAGCATCACGTTCAGGGCACGAACGAAGGCGATAGTGGTAGAGATCTCTTTGTTCTGCTCTTCCAGCAGCTGAGAGAAGTCTTCCAGCGCAGGCAGTTCCAGCTTCTCGGTGAAGTTTGGCTGACGAGCTGGCAGGTAGCCTTTCAGCGCCTGACGACGTTCGTGCAGGTACTTGTGCTCTTCAGAACCTTCCGGGAAGGTGATGTAAGACAGGTTTTCTACCTGCTCATCGGTCACTGGAACGTTGAAACGGTCGCGGATATAACGCACGCCGTCCATGTTCATTTTCTTAACCTGGTGAGCGATGTTTTTACCTTCTGCGGTATCACCCATGCCGTAACCTTTAATGGTATGGGCCAGGATTACGGTCGCTTTACCTTTGGTTTCCTGCGCTTTTTTCAGTGCAGCGTAGACTTTCTTCGGATCGTGACCACCGCGGTTCAGGGCCCAGATCTGCTCGTCAGTCCAGTCTGCAACCAGCGCTGCGGTTTCAGGATATTTGCCGAAGAAGTGCTCACGAACGTAGGCACCGTCTTTGGATTTGAAGGTCTGGTAGTCACCGTCAACGGTTTCGTTCATCAGCTGGATCAGCTTACCGCTGGTGTCTTTACGCAGCAGCTCGTCCCAACGACCGCCCCACATGACCTTGATCACGTTCCAGCCAGCACCTGCGAAGATGCCTTCCAGTTCGTTGATGATCTTGCCGTTGCCGGTTACCGGACCATCCAGACGCTGCAGGTTACAGTTGATGATGAAGCACAGGTTGTCCAGCTTCTCACGGGTGGCGATGGTGATCGCACCTTTGGATTCTGGCTCATCCATTTCGCCGTCGCCCAGGAAGGCGTAAACGGTCTGCTCGGAGGTGTCTTTCAGACCACGGTGTTCCAGGTATTTCAGGAATTTAGCCTGATAGATCGCACCGATTGGGCCCAGACCCATAGATACGGTCGGGAACTGCCAGAATTCAGGCATCAGTTTAGGGTGCGGATAAGAAGACAGACCTTTACCGTGAACTTCCTGACGGAAGTTGTTCATCTGCTCTTCAGTCAGACGACCTTCCAGGAAGGCACGTGCATAGATGCCCGGAGAGATGTGGCCCTGGAAGTACACCAGGTCGCCGCCGTCTTTCTCGTTCGCTGCACGGAAGAAGTGGTTGAAGCACACTTCGTAAACGGTTGCAGAAGACTGGAAGGACGCCATGTGGCCACCCAGTTCCAGGTCTTTTTTGGATGCGCGCAGAACGGTCATGATGGCGTTCCAGCGGATTGCAGAACGGATACGACGTTCCAGATCCAGATTGCCCGGGTATTCCGGTTCGTCTTCGACGGCAATCGTGTTTACGTAGTTGTTAGCCCCTGCACCTGCAGCCACTTTCACGCCGCCTTTGCGCGCTTCTGAAAGCAGCTGATCAATCAGATACTGAGCGCGCTCAACACCTTCTTCACGGATGACCGATTCGATCGCCTGTAGCCAGTCGCGAGTTTCGATCGGATCCACGTCATTTTGGAGACGTTCTGACATGGGGGTATTCCTTATCTATCTAATACGTTGATTTGTCTGGAACCTGTCCCATTGTATTTTCGCCAGAAAACACAATAAGACAGGTTCTGCGTTTAGTTGCCGCGCTCTAAAATTTCTGGCGCTTAATCCTTTCGTTGCTGTATGCGGCGTAATGAACGTTCGCGACGCGATTGTTCACGGCTGCGGTCCAGCAAGATTTCCTCAATGAAAGCCAGATGGCGGTGCGACGCTTCGCGCGCCTGCTCCGGTTCCCCGGCCATTATCGCCTCGAATACTCGGGTGCGATGGTTGCTTACCAGCGGGAGCATGTCCCTACGGGCATACAACAATTCAAAATTCTGACGAACGTTCTGGGCCAGCATGGGCTCCATGCAGCGTAGCAGATGGAGGAGCACCACGTTGTGCGCCGCTTCGGTGACGGCAATTTGATACTGGACAACGGCGCTGGATTCGGCGTCTAAATCGCCGGACTGCTGTGCCCGTTCAATGGCCTGATGCAGCTCGCGGATACGCACGCGATCTTCATCATTGCTGCGAAGGGCGGCGTAATAGGCCGCGATACCTTCAAGCGCGTGACGGGTCTCAAGCAGATCAAACTGGGATTCTGGGTGGTCAGAGAGAAGTTCTACCAGCGGGTCGCTGAAGCTCTGCCACAGGCTGTTTTGCACAAAGGTTCCGCCGCCCTGGCGACGAAGCAGCAAGCCCTTTGCTTCGAGGCGTTGAATCGCCTCACGCAGAGAGGGGCGTGAAACGTCGAACTGTTTTGCCAGCTCGCGTTCTGGCGGGAGTTTCTCGCCCGGGCGCAGTGTCCCTTCGAGGATTAAAAACTCCAGCTGCTGCTCAATCACATCAGATAGTTTTGGTTGGCGAATTTTGCTGTAGGCCATATTCCCTGTCTTACGCCTTTTTGCCCGGAGTCAATTGGTCTTACCAATTTCAAGTTCGTATCGCTAAAGTAACAAAGTATTCACCTTCTGTCCATATTGGTTTTGATTGAAATCAGTAAACCCTGCACATTTTAACAACCTTACAGAAATAACGTTTCAGAAATGTAACTTTGCACAAATGAGTTGATTACTACCAAAGAGGCAGTTTTAACCTTAATGAAACGAGGGTTTTTGCAATCTGAAGCGATTCAACATGGCAAATCATGAAAATTCGCCCACTTATGGAGCATTTCTATTCTATAGGTTGGGAAAGGACGCGTTAGCGGGGCAATTTACAAATGCTCTCTTTTTATTCAAGTCGTCATCGACCCTTCATAAAGCAGGTGCATTCACAGGCGCTTACCACTATTCTTGCGCTTACGGAAGTCATCTCCGCTTTTTTCGGTCTCGTTAACCGTAAAGAATTAAATACAGAATATGGACTTTCATAATTACACACGCATAGCGTGAACATAACAACCACACACGAGGTTTCACATGGAAGCTCAACAGCATGGCGATCAGCTAAAGCGCGGCCTTAAAAACCGCCACATACAGCTCATCGCACTGGGCGGCGCTATTGGTACCGGCCTGTTTCTGGGCAGCGCATCCGTTATCCAGTCAGCCGGTCCCGGCATTATTTTGGGTTACGCGATTGCCGGTTTTATTGCGTTTCTGATTATGCGCCAGTTAGGTGAAATGGTTGTAGAAGAGCCTGTAGCAGGCTCATTCAGCCACTTTGCCTATAAGTACTGGGGCAGCTTTGCCGGTTTCGCATCGGGCTGGAACTACTGGGTGCTGTACGTTCTGGTTGCCATGGCCGAACTGACGGCCGTCGGTAAATACATCCAGTTCTGGTATCCGGAGATCCCCACCTGGGCGTCCGCCGCGGCCTTCTTCGTCCTGATCAACGCCATCAACCTCACCAACGTAAAGGTGTTCGGTGAGATGGAATTTTGGTTCGCCATCATTAAGGTGGTTGCCGTTGTGGCGATGATCCTCTTCGGCGGCTGGCTGCTGTTCAGCGGCAACGGCGGCCCGCAGGCCACCGTGCGCAACCTCTGGGAACAGGGCGGATTCCTGCCTCACGGCATGACCGGCCTGGTAATGATGATGGCCATCATCATGTTCTCCTTCGGTGGTCTTGAGCTGGTGGGGATTACCGCCGCGGAAGCCGATAATCCGGAGCAGAGTATCCCGAAAGCGACTAACCAGGTTATCTACCGCATCCTGATCTTCTACGTGGGCTCGCTGGCCGTGCTGCTCTCCCTGCTGCCGTGGACCCGCGTGACCGCCGACACCAGCCCGTTTGTTCTTATCTTCCACGAGCTGGGCGACACCTTTGTGGCAAACGCACTCAACGTGGTTGTTCTGACCGCGGCGCTGTCTGTTTATAACAGCTGCGTATACTGCAACAGCCGCATGCTGTTCGGTCTGGCTCAGCAGGGTAACGCCCCGAAAGCGCTGCTCAACGTCGACAAACGCGGCGTGCCGGTGAACACCATTATTGTGTCTGCAGTGGTTACGGCGCTGTGCGTGCTGATTAACTACCTGGCGCCGGAATCGGCCTTCGGCCTGCTGATGGCGCTGGTGGTCTCTGCCCTGGTGATCAACTGGGCGATGATCAGCCTGGCGCACATCAAGTTCCGCCGCGCCAAGCAGCAGCAGGGCGTGACTACCCGCTTCCCTGCCCTGCTTTATCCGCTGGGTAACTGGGTGTGCCTGGTGTTCATGGCGGCCGTACTGGTCATTATGCTTATCACCCCAGGCATGGCGATTTCCGTTTACCTGATCCCGGTCTGGATTGCGATCCTGGGCGTGGGCTATATGGTTAAGCAGAAAAATGCCAAAACGGTGAAAGCACATTAATCCTCATCACGCTGCACCCGATTTGCGGGTGCAGCGTGATGTTACCTTCCTCACAAATTCTCCCCTACAGCCATTTCATCCATATCACCGCCTTTATCCTGCAACGCATATATTCCTTTGCCAGCAAATAATTCTCTCCATACCGAAACCCGGAGAGCTGTCGATGGATAACAACAAACTGTCAGTAAAAGAAAAGATCGGCTATGGCATGGGCGACGCGGGATGCAACATCATCTTCGGCGCCATCATGTTGTTTGTTAACTATTTTTATACGGATATTTTTGGTCTGGCACCTGCGCTCGTGGGCGTGCTGCTGCTGTCGGTTCGCGTCATTGACGCCGTAACGGACCCGATCATGGGTGCCATTGCCGACCGTACCCGCAGTAAATATGGCCGATTTCGTCCATGGCTGCTGTGGATCGCCTTCCCCTACGCGCTGTTCAGCATCCTGATGTTCACCACGCCAGACTGGAGCTATAACAGCAAAGTTATCTATGCCTTCGTCACCTACTTCCTGCTGTCGCTGACCTATACGGCGATCAACATCCCTTACTGCTCGCTGGGCGGCGTGATCACCAACGACCCGAAAGAGCGCGTCGCCTGCCAGTCGTATCGCTTCGTGCTGGTCGGTATCGCCACGCTGCTGCTCTCATTAACGCTGCTGCCGATGGCCGACTGGTTCGGGGGTGATAACAAAGCCAAAGGCTACCAGATGGCGATGACCGTGCTGGCGCTGATTGGAACCTGCATGTTCCTGTTCTGCTTCGCGACCGTGCGCGAGCGCGTGCGCCCGGCGGTACAGACCCACGACGAGCTGAAAAACGATCTCAAAGACGTGTGGAAAAATGACCAGTGGGTACGCATTCTGCTGTTAACGCTCTGCAACGTCTGCCCCGGATTTATCCGCATGGCGGCCACCATGTATTACGTCACCTGGGTGATGGGCCAGAGCACCCACTTCGCCACGCTGTTTATCAGCCTGGGCGTCGTCGGCATGATGCTCGGCAGCGTGCTGGCAAAAGTGCTGACCGACCGCTGGTGCAAGCTGAAGGTGTTCTTCTGGACCAACATCGTGCTGGCGATTTTCTCAACCGCCTTTTATTTCTTCGATCCGAAAGCCACCGTCACCATCGTGGTGCTCTATTTCCTGCTGAACATCCTGCACCAGATCCCGTCTCCGCTGCACTGGTCGCTGATGGCCGACGTGGACGACTACGGCGAGTGGAAAACCGGCAAGCGCATTACGGGGATCAGCTTCTCCGGCAACATCTTCTTCCTGAAGCTGGGGCTGGCGATTGCCGGAGCCATGGTCGGCTTCCTGCTCTCCTGGTACGGTTACGACGCCGGAGCAAAAGCGCAAAGCGCCGACGCCATCAACGGCATCGTGCTGCTGTTCACCGTCATTCCCGGCGTGGGTTATTTGATTACTGCGGGCGTGGTACGTCTGCTGAAGGTGGACCGTGAAACCATGAAGCAGATCCAGTCCGATCTGGAAAAGCGTCGCAACAACTACCGCGAGCTGAACGACTATCAGGAACTCAAAGCCGCAGAGACAAAATAAGGAGAGCCGAATGCATCAGTGGCCAAACCCGTTTATCGAACAACGTGCCGACCCCTACATTTTACGCCATGAGGGGCAGTACTATTTTATCGCCTCCGTGCCGCAGTACGACAGGCTGGCGATCCGCCGCGCAGAATCGCTGGAAGGCTTACGTAATGCAGAAGAAGTGGTGGTCTGGCGTAAACCCGAGAGCGGCCCGATGAGCCAGCTGATTTGGGCGCCGGAACTGCACCACATCGACGGCAAGTGGTACATCTATTTTGCCGCCACGCATACGCAGGCGCTCGACAGACTCGGGATGTTCCAGCACCGCATGTTTGCGCTGGAATGTGCAGACAGCGATCCGCTTACCGGTAAGTGGGTCGAGAAAGGTCAGATCGAAACGCCGTTTGACACCTTCGCGCTGGACGCCACCACCTTCATTCATCAGGGCAGGCGCTGGTATCTGTGGGCGCAAAAGGCCCCGAATATCTCCGGCAACTCCAATCTCTATCTGTGTGAAATGGAAAACCCGTGGACGCTGAAAGGCGCGCCGGTGATGCTCAGCAAGCCGGAGTATGACTGGGAGTGCCGCGGTTTTTGGGTGAACGAAGGCCCGGCGGTACTGTTCCATGGCGACAAGCTGTTTATCAGCTACTCCGCCAGCGCTACCGACGAAAATTACTGCATGGGGCTACTGTGGATAGACATGAATGCCGATCCGCAAAACCCGGTAAACTGGCATAAATCGTCGCGCCCGGTGTTTGTCACCAGCTATGAAAATCGCCAGTACGGCCCGGGCCACAACAGCTTTACGCAGACGCCGGAAGGGGAAGATGTGCTGGTGTATCACGCGCGTAATTACACCAAAATTGAGGGCGATCCGCTGTACGATCCGAATCGCCATACGCGTCTGAAGCTTGTCCGCTGGGATGAAAACGGGATGCCTGATTTTGGCATCCCGCCTGCCGATACGCTTTAACCGCTGCGGCGCGCTGGCCTATACCAGCGTGCCGTAAATGGTCAGCAAGGCCACGATAACCACCACCACAAACGACGTTTTCTTCGCCATTGAAACAGCCGCCTTCGGCGTTTCAATCTTATCGGTATGCGGTTCGCGCGCCAGCGAGAACTGCGCCAGACGCGTTAGCACCTGATATTGCGAGGTGTGGCGATCGCCCAAAGAGGCAAACCACGCGGGCAGCGCTTTTTCACCGTGGCCGATCAGCGCGTACACTACGCCCACCAGGCGCACCGGCAGCCAGTCAAGCACGTGCAGAATGGCATCAATGCCGGACAGCAAGCGCTCGTGCGGCGTCAGGTAACGGGCGAGCCAGGTCTGCCAGGCGCGCAGGAACGCATACCCCATCAGCAGTACCGGCCCCCACGGGCCGCCCACCACAAACCAGAACAGCGGCGCGAGGTAGTAGCGGAAGTTAATCCACAGCAGCGCGTTTTGCAGCTCGCGCAGGAATTCCCGCTCGTCGCAGTCCGGCGGCACGCCGTGGATCATCGTCAGCTCGCTCGCCATGGCCCCGCGGGCGTGGGCATCGTCACGGGACGCCGCTTTCAGGTAAGCGTGATAGTGCAAACGCACCTTGCCCGCGCCGATGCACAGCACGCCGAGCAGGATCCACACCACCAGCAGCGGCACGTTGAAAAAGAGTCCGTACAGCGCGCGCAGCAGCAGGAAGGTTATCACCATCACGCCTGCCATCATCAGCAGCGTACGCAGCATAGAGAAATGCTTAATGCGGCGGAAAAACACCTCCAGCCGATGGTCTAATTGCCAGTGTTCACCGAGCTTGAACAGGCGTTCGGCGATGATAACCAGCAGCATGGTAAACAACGTCATGTTATCTCCTTATTCTGACGACGCGGTAAGCATGGCGTGAAACCGTGACCAGTCGAATGCCGGGCCAGGATCGGTTTTTCTTTCGGGGGCGATATCGCTGTGCCCCGTAATATTCTCAGCAACGGCGGGATAAAGCTTTATCAGCGCCTGGGTAACGGCGACCAGTGCCCGATACTGCGCATCGGTGTAAGGCGTTAGATCCGTTCCTTCAAGTTCAATGCCAATGGAAAAATCGTTGCAGCGCTCGCGCCCCTGATACATCGACACGCCGGCATGCCAGGCGCGCTTATCAAAAGGAACATACTGAACCACTTCACCGTCACGGCGTATAAGGCAGTGCGCCGACACGCGCAGATGCGCGATTTCAGCAAAGAAAGGATGGGCAGTGGGATCTATGGTTCCCGTGAATAACGCATCGATCCACGGACCGCCAAACTCCCCGGGCGGGAGACTGATATTATGAACAACCAGCAGTGTGGGCTTTTCATCCTCCGGGCGGCAGTCATGGTGCGGCGAGGGCACACGCCGCGCATCCACCAGCCATCCGTTTTCTAACAACATGCTGGAACTCCTTCTGTATGGTGCTATTACTCGGTTCAGAGTAGCATGTTTCAATATTATGATTCGTTACCAATTTGGAGTTTTATCATGCCGCCTCGCCGCTACAACCCCGACCACCGACGTGACGCGCTTCTGGAACGTATTAACATGGATATCCCGGCAAGCGTTGCCCATGCTTTGAAAGAAGACCTGGGCGGTGACGTTAATGCCGACAACGATATTACCGCGCAATTGTTGCCGAAAGAGACGCGCTCGCATGCGGTAATTATTACGCGTGAAGACGGCGTGTTCTGCGGAAAACGTTGGGTAGAAGAGGTCTTCACCCAGCTGGCGGGCGACGAGGTGCAGATAACCTGGCGCGTCGACGACGGCGACGCTATCACAGCAAATCAGCCGCTGTTCGAGCTGGACGGCCCCGCCCGCGTGCTGCTCACCGGCGAGCGTACCGCGCTGAACTTCGTGCAGACGTTGTCTGGCGTGGCAAGTGAAGTGCGCCGCTACGTCGACCTGCTGGCCGGCACCCGCACGCAGCTGCTGGACACCCGTAAAACGCTTCCGGGCCTGCGTACCGCCCTGAAATACGCGGTGCTGTGCGGCGGCGGCGCAAACCATCGTCTGGGATTATCCGACGCCTTCCTGATCAAAGAGAACCACATTATTGCTTCTGGCTCCGTGCGCCAGGCGGTGGAGAAAGCCTTCTGGCTGCACCCTGACGTCCCGGTTGAAGTGGAAGTCGAAAGCCTGGAAGAGCTGGAGCAGGCCATCAAGGCCGGTGCCGACATCATCATGCTGGATAACTTCGAAACGGAGCAGATGCGCGAGGCGGTCAGGCTGACCAATGGGCAGGCTCAGCTGGAGGTATCCGGCAATGTGACGTTTGAAACCATTCGTGAATTTGCACAAACCGGCGTTGATTACATCTCCGTCGGCGCCCTGACCAAGCACGTGCGCGCCCTCGACCTCTCGATGCGCTTCAAATAACGCTATCTCCCCTCTCCGCCCGGAGAGGGGAATTTCAGCCCCGCTCGCAGATTTGATGTCCTGCACTGCAACCCCGCAATAAATCCCTGAAAACCGCTTCACGATTCTATTTTTGCCCCTCGTGCCTGCCGCCTCTCGCTGCCAGAGTAGCGCCACGTAAACCGAGGAGCAGTTATGAACAGACAACAAGGATTCACACTCATTGAGCTGATGGTCGTCATCGGCATTATTGCCATCCTGAGCGCCATTGGCGTACCCGCCTACCAGAACTACCTGCGAAAAGCGGCATTGACGATATGCTGCAAACCTTCATTCCCTATCGCACGGCTATAGAACTTTGCGCCCTGGATCACGGCGGCGTAGCGAGCTGTGACGGCGGCAGTAACGGTATTCCTTCTCCAACAACCACGCGATATGTCTCAGGAATGAGCGTGACACAAGGCGTTGTAACCCTGACTGGCCAGGAGAGCCTCAACGGGCTTGTGGTGGTCATGACGCCACAGTGGAACGACGGCAACGGCATGACGGGCTGGACGCGCAGCTGCAATATCAGCAACGACAGCGCGCTCAAGCAGGCCTGCGAAGACGTCTTCCGCTTTAACGATATCTGACGGGAGGCACGATGAATTCAGAACAACTTGTCGCCCTGTGCCAGCGCCATCACTCCCTGCTGCTCACCAGCGATACCGACATGATTAGCATCGCCGTGGCGGGCAAGCCCTCATCGGAACTGATGGAAGCCCTGCGCTTCGCCACTCAAAAGCGTATTGATATTGAGTGCTGGAGTGCCGAACGCATGGAAAAACATCGGCAGATGGCAATGCAAACGCATTTGCCGGTTGTAACGGCGGCACATTCAGCGGTGGATATCCTCAATCACACGCTGCAGCAGGCGATAAACCAGCGCGCATCGGACATCCACATTGAACCAATGGAACACGCCTGTCAGATCCGCTTGCGTGTTGACGGCGTGCTTTGCCCTCAGCCCCCGCTTACCGCCGCGCTGGCAGCAACGCTCAGCGCCCGCTTAAAAGTACTAGGGAATCTGGATATTGCCGAACGCCGCCTACCGCAGGACGGACAGTTTACGGTGGAGCTGGCAAACGAATCCGTCTCCTTTCGCATCGCGACACTCCCGTGCAGCGGCGGGGAGAAGATTGTTCTGCGCCTGCTCCATCAGGTTCAACAGGCGCTGGAACCCGCAAAGCTGGGGATGAGCCCCGAGCAGCTGAGCCGTTTTACCGAGGTACTCCATCAGCCGCAGGGGTTGATTCTGGTAACAGGGCCGACGGGCAGCGGTAAAACCGTCACGCTCTACAGCGCGCTGCAGGCCCGCAATACGCCTGACGTTAATATCTGCAGCGTGGAAGATCCGATTGAGATCCCGCTTGCCGGACTGAACCAGACGCAGATCAATCCCCGATCGGGATTAACCTTCCAGAGCGTGCTGCGGGCGCTGCTTCGTCAGGATCCCGATATCATTATGGTGGGCGAAATCCGCGACGGCGAAACGGCAGAGATTGCTATTAACGCTGCGCAGACCGGGCATCTGGTGTTGTCGACCCTGCATACCAATTCGACGGCTGAAACATTGATTCGCCTGCAGCAAATGGGCGTGGCACGCTGGATGATCTCCTCTGCGCTTTCAATGGTCATCGCCCAAAGGCTGGTGCGCCGCCTGTGCCCACACTGCCGACAGGAAACCCAGGAGCGAAGGGAGTTGCCGCATTCGGTCTGGCCCCGCCGGCTTCCACGCTGGCAACCTGCAGGCTGCGACCGCTGCTATCACGGGTTTTATGGTCGCGTGGCCATTTTTGAAGTGCTCACCATCGACAACCCCCTCCGGCAGGCCATCGCCAGTGGGGCAAGTATCGAAGTGATAGAAGACAGCGCCCGCCAGGCTGGAATGACCTCACTGTTTGAACATGGCTGCATGGCCGTTGAGCAAGGGCTCACCACGCTTGAAGAGTTGCTGCGCGTACTGGGCATGCCCGATGGCTGCTAATCAACTCTGGCGCTGGCGCGCGCTATCCGCCGAAGGAGATTCGCTGTCCGGAACGCTCTGGGCTACCGATCGGGAAGCGGCCTTTGCCGGACTGATGCTTAAAGGCCTTCACCCTATTATGCTCAACCGCTGTTCACCGCAGCGGCGCTGGCGGCCCGAGCACTGCTACGAAATGTTTCGCCAGCTCGCCACGCTGCTGCAGGCTGGCCTGACGTTATCTCACAGCCTGCAGATGCTGGCGGAGCAGCATCCGATGAAGCAGTGGCAGGCATTGCTGCAACGCTTTTCCGACGACCTTAGCGAAGGATGTGCCTTCTCGGAGGCGCTGAAGAAGTGGCCGAATGTGTTCAGCCCGCTCTATGTTTCAATGGTTAAAACCGGCGAGCTGACGGGGAATCTTGAGGCGTGCTGCCGCCAGCTGGCAGAACAACAAAAGTCCCAGCTGCTGCTTGGTGCGAAGGTGAAAAAAGCGCTGCGCTATCCGGCGATCATCCTGACGCTGGCCATCCTCGTGGTGCTGGCAATGGTCACGCTGGTGCTGCCGGAATTCGCGGCTATCTACAAAACCTTTAACACCCCACTCCCCCTGTTGACGCAGATGGTCATGGGGTTGGCGTCATTCCTTCAGTCGTACGGCTTAGCGCTTTTCGCTGCGCTGCTTGTTCCGATTGCCGTGATATACCGTCAGCGGCAGCACCCCCGCTGGCAGCGTCTCCTGCTGCACGTGCCGGTTACAGGAGCGCTGGCAAGGGGGCAAATGCTGGGGCGTATCTTCACCGTGTTATCACTAACGCAGCATGCAGGTATTGCCTTTTTACAGGGGCTGGCGAGCGCAGAAGAGACCGTCGACAGCCCATACTGGCAAGGAATACTCCAAAAGATCAGAGAGGATATTGAAAAGGGCTTACCCGTCTGGTCATCCTTCCAGAAGGCGGCAGTCTTTACGCCGCTTTGTATCCAGCTGATTAGAACAGGAGAAATCTCGGGGGCGCTGGATATCATGCTGGAGAATCTTGCTCGTCACCACACAGAGCAAACCTTTCAGCAGGCCGATAGCCTGGCGGCGCTTCTGGAGCCCTTACTGTTGATTGTGACGGGCGCGATCGTTGGCACTCTGGTTGTCGCCATGTATCTGCCAATTTTTCATCTGGGGGATGCGATGAGTGCGGGATAGTGCTGAATAGTGCTGGCGCACGGGCGTGCGCCAGCAAGAGCCATTACAGGCTATTGAATACGCGGTTTTCCTGCTCCTGAACGCGGATAAACGTTGTGCGTTTCGTCAGCTCTTTCAGGCGAGATGCGCCAACGTAGGTGCAGGCGGAGCGCAAGCCGCCGAGAACGTCACGCGCCGTATTTTCGACCGGGCCGCGCAGCGGCAGCTTCACGGTTTTACCTTCGGCCGCGCGGTATTTTGCCACGCCACCCACGTGACGCGTCATCGCGGATTCAGAGCTCATGCCGTAGAACAGCATAAATTTCTCGCCGTTCTCCTCAACCACGGTGCCGCCGCTCTCTTCGTGACCGGCCAGCATACCGCCGAGCATCACGAAGTCTGCGCCGCCGCCAAAGGCTTTCGCAACATCGCCCGGCATGGTGCAACCGCCATCGCTGATGATCTGACCGCCCAGACCATGCGCCGCATCGGCACACTCAATCACGGCGGACAGCTGCGGATAACCAACGCCTGTTTTCACGCGCGTGGTGCATACTGAGCCCGGGCCAATCCCTACCTTCACGATATCTGCACCGGACAGAATCAGCTCTTCACACATTTCCCCGGTCACCACGTTGCCCGCAATGATGGTTTTGGTCGGCCAGGCTTCGCGCGCCTTGCTGACGAACTGCACAAAGTGCTCGGAATAACCATTCGCCACGTCAATGCAGACAAAGCTCAGCGCCGGGTTAGCGTTCAGGATCTGTTTGGTTTTCTCGAAATCCGCATCGGATGTGCCGGTTGACACCATCACGTGCTTCACCACGTCTGCAGATGCAGAGGCGATAAACGCGTTCCACTCTTCCGGCGTGTAGTGTTTGTGCACAGCGGTAAGCACATCAAATTTCGCCAGCGCGGTTGCCATCTCGAAGGTCCCGACGGTATCCATGTTAGCGGCGATGATCGGCACGCCAGACCAGGTCTGACCGGAATGTTTAAAGGTGAATTGACGTTCGAGTTCAACGTCTGAGCGACTTTTCAGTGTAGAGCGTTTAGGGCGGATAAGAACGTCTTTGAAACCTAACTTCAGATCTTCTTCGATACGCATGTGCGGATTCCTGGGGTTAGAGGCAAATTTATTAAAAGCACAACTCCAGTGACGCTATCATACGCACTAAAACCTGCTCCGCAAGACTGCGAAATTCTCTTTTTTTACGCTACAATCCTATAAATTTACCTGGTAAAAAGCAGGTAATGAGAGCTAAACATTTGTGGACGCATGTTTAAATTTTAAGCAACTGATTTTACTAATGAATAATTCCCAGGATTTGATTTAATGGGGTATATCGTCGCATTAACCGGCGGCATCGGTAGTGGTAAAAGTACCGTTGCGGACGCGTTTTCTCGTCTGGGCATCACGATTATTGATGCCGATATCATTGCCCGTCAGGTGGTAGAGCCAGATTCACCCGCACTGCAGGCCATCGAGACGCATTTTGGTCAGCTAATCCTCAACGCGGACGGCACGCTCAATCGCCGTCAGCTTCGCGAATGCATTTTTTCTGATTCTGCTGAAAAGGTCTGGCTTAATGCCCTGCTCCACCCCATTATCCATCAGGAAACTCAGCGTCAGATTGCCGCCGCGCGCTCGCCTTATGTACTCTGGGTGGTTCCGCTGCTGTTAGAAAATCAGCTGCAGAATAAAGCCGATAGGGTTTTGGTCATTGATGTTGCCCCCGAAACGCAGATCCAGCGGACCGTGGCGCGCGACCATGTCTCACGTGAACATGCAGAACAGATCCTAGCCGCACAGGCCACGCGCGCTCAGCGCCTTGCCGTTGCGGATGATGTTATTGATAATAACGGCGCACCAGATGCGATCGCATCGGATGTTGCCCGTCTGCACGAGCAGTATCTGACGCTCGCCGCGCAGGCCGTTGCACAGGAAAAACCATAATGTCGACCCATATCCTTTTTGAGCACCCGCTTAACGAAAAAATGCGTACCTGGCTGCGCATCGAGTTTCTTATTCAACAGCTTTCGCAGCAGCTGCCCGTCAACGACCACGCCGCTGCACTGCATTTTTTCCGCAACGTTGGCGACCTGCTGGATGTGATTGAACGTGGTGATGTTCGCACTGAATTGCTGAAAGAACTGGAACGCCAGCAGCGTAAGCTGCAGGCCTGGACAGAGGTGCCGGGCGTTGACCAAAGCCGCATCGATTCGCTGCGTCAGCAGTTGAAAAACAGCAGCACGGTTCTGATGGCAGCTCCGCGAGTCGGGCAATTTTTGCGCGAAGACCGTCTGATCGGCCTGGTGCGCCAGCGTCTCAGTATTCCTGGCGGCTGCTGCAGCTTCGATCTGCCAACCCTTCACATGTGGCTGCATATGCCACAGGCTCAGCGCGACGCGCAGGTGAACAGCTGGATGGCAAGCCTGGAGCCGATGAACCAGACGCTTACGCTGATCCTCGATCTGATCCGTAACTCAGCTCCGTTCCGCAAACAAACCAGCCTGAATGGTTTCTATCAGGACAACGGTGACGATGCCGATCTGCTGCGTCTTAACCTGTCCCTTGGTGAACAGCTTTACCCGCAAATCTCCGGGCATAAGAGCCGCTTTGCGATTCGCTTTATGCCGCTGGACAGCGAGAATGGCACCGTGCCGGAACGCCTCGATTTTGAACTGGCCTGTTGTTAAGGAGTGCCGATGTCTGACGTAACCACCGTAAACTGCCCAACCTGCGGCAAAACCGTCGTCTGGGGCGAAGTAAGTCCGTTTCGCCCATTCTGCTGTAAACGCTGCCAGCTCATTGACCTGGGCGAATGGGCGGCGGAAGAGAAACGTATACCGAGCGAAGGCGATCTCTCGGACAGCGATGACTGGAGCGAAGAGCAGCGTTAGTGTTTAAAACCTGCTGGCGCTTCGCCTGGCAGGCCTACGGTTTGCCCGTCAGCCGGGAAATGACGGGCGCATTTGCCGGAGGGAATTTTTCGGCATCACTCGCATGAAGTGAAACCCAGCCGCCCGGCTGCCCCTCTCTTCCCCAGGGTTCACCTTCCCAGCTTTCCACTAGCCAGAACCACAGCGTAATGTGACGATCCGGAAACTGGTATTCCAGCTTATCGAACAGCGTTGCACCAAGCGGGATGATACCCACCTCTTCCTGAAGTTCACGAACCAGCGCCTGTTCCGGCGTTTCACCTGCTTCGATTTTCCCGCCAGGGAACTCCCACTTGTTCGCCATATGGGCGTCGGCGGCGCGTTGCGTAATGAAGATTTGGTTCTGCGGATTGCGAATAATCCCGACGGCGATTTGCAGTGTTTTCATATTGTCACGTCCATAAAAAAGGCGCAGATTTCTGCGCCTTTTCGATTTGTTAACGTTTTAGCTCAGACGGCCGTGGCACGCCTTGTATTTTTTACCGGATCCGCATGGGCAGGGATCGTTACGCCCTACTTTACGATCGCCAGCCTGCGCGGCAATCGCCTCTGCAGCTTCGCTTTCGTCGGTCTGGTGGCTCAGCTGTTGCATCTGCGCCAGACGCTCAGCTTCTTCACGACGCTGCTGCTCCATCGCTTCCACTTCTTCCGGCATACGTACCTGAACTTTGCTCAGGGTGCTGATCACTTCATACTTCAGCGATTCCAGCATAGCAGCAAACATGGAGAAGGATTCACGCTTGTACTCCTGCTTCGGATCTTTCTGCGCATAGCCGCGCAGGTGGATACCCTGACGCAGGTAGTCCATCGCTGCCAGGTGCTCTTTCCACAGGGAATCGAGCGTCTGCAGCATGACGCCTTTTTCGAAGTGACGCATCATCTCTGCGCCAACGACCTCTTCCTTACGCTTGTAGACTTCCAGCGCGTTTTCGAAGATACGCTCACGCAGGGTTTCTTCGTGCAGCTCGGGCTCTTTGTCCAGCCACTCTTTGATTGGCAGATCGAGGTCGAAGTCGTTTTTCAGACGTTCCTGCAGGCCTTCGATATCCCACATTTCTTCCAGTGACTGCGGAGGAATATGCGCATCGATAGTGGCTTTGAACACGTCCTCGCGGATGCTGTTGATGGTTTCGCTTACGTCAGACACGTCCAGCAGTTCGTTACGCTGGGTGTAGATCGCGCGACGCTGATCGTTAGCTACGTCATCATATTCCAGCAGCTGCTTACGAATATCGAAGTTGCGGCTTTCCACTTTACGCTGTGCGTTAGCAATCGCCTTGGTGACCCACGGGTGCTCAATAGCTTCGCCTGGCTTCATACCCAGCTTACGCATCATGCCGGAAACGCGGTCAGAGGCGAAAATACGCATCAGCGCATCTTCCATAGACAGGTAGAAGCGGGAAGAACCGGCATCACCCTGACGACCCGCACGGCCGCGCAGCTGGTTATCGATACGACGTGATTCGTGGCGCTCGGTACCAATGATGTGCAGACCACCGGATGCCAGAACGGCGTCGTGGCGAACCTGCCAGTCAGCTTTGATCTGCGCGATCTGCTCTGGAGTTGGGTTTTCCAGCTCGGCGACTTCCGCCTGCCAGCTGCCGCCCAGCATAATATCGGTACCACGACCCGCCATGTTGGTCGCGATGGTCACCGCGCCCGGATAGCCCGCCTGCGCAACGATATCTGCTTCTTTGGCGTGGAACTTGGCGTTCAGAACGTTGTGCTTGATGCCCGCTTTGGTCAGCTCGTGAGAAACCACTTCGGATTTCTCAATGGAGATAGTACCCACCAGCACCGGCTGGCCTGCCGCGGTGCGATCGCGAATGTCCTCAATGATCGCCTGAATTTTTTCCGCTTCGGTCATGTAGACCAGATCCGGCATATCCTTACGGATCATCGGGCGGTTGGTTGGAACAACTACGGTATCCAGTTTGTAAATAGAGCTGAATTCAAACGCTTCGGTATCGGCAGTACCGGTCATCCCTGCCAGCTTCTCGTACAGGCGGAAGTAGTTCTGGAAGGTGATGGATGCCAGCGTCTGGTTTTCGTTTTGAATATCAACGCCTTCTTTGGCCTCAACCGCCTGGTGTAGGCCATCTGACCAGCGACGCCCCTGCATGGTACGGCCGGTGTGTTCATCAACGATGATAACTTCACCGTCCTTCACGATGTAGTCAACGTCGCGGGTGAACAGCGCGTGAGCGCGCAGCGCTGCCGTTACGTGGTGCATCAGCATAATGTTGCTCGGGGAGTAAAGTGACTCACCCTCTTCCATGATGCCCTGAGCCACCAGCAGTTCTTCAATCTGAACTAGGCCGCGTTCGGTCAGGTTTACCTGGCGCGCTTTTTCATCAACGGAGAAGTGGCCTTCGCCCTGGAAGGTGTCGGAGTCTTCTTTCTCCTGGCGCAGCAGGTGAGGAATGATTTTGTCGACTTTACGATACATCTCGGAGCTGTCTTCAGCCGGGCCGGAGATAATCAGCGGGGTACGCGCTTCATCGATCAGGATGGAGTCCACCTCATCCACCAGCGCATAGTGCAGCTTACGCTGAACGCGTTCTTCTGGGCTGAACGCCATGTTGTCGCGCAGGTAGTCGAAGCCGTATTCGTTGTTGGTACCGTAGGTGATGTCCGCGTTATAGGCTTCTCGCTTGGCGGGCGCCGGCAGGCCGGACATGTTAATACCCACGGTCATGCCGAGGAATTCGAACAGTGGACGGTTGTTTTCGGCGTCACGCTGCGCCAGATAGTCGTTGACGGTAACGACGTGAACGCCTTTACCGGTCAGGGCGTTCAGGTACGCCGGCAGCGTTGCGGTCAGGGTTTTACCTTCACCGGTACGCATTTCCGCGATGCAGCGCTCGTTGAGCACCATGCCGCCCAGCAGCTGCACGTCGAAGTGGCGCATGCCGAAGACGCGCTTGCTCGCTTCACGCACAACGGCAAAGGCTTCCGGGATCAGGCTTTCTAAGGTTTCGCCTTTTTCCAGACGCGCACGGAACTCCGCGGTTTTGGCCTTCAGCTCGTCATCAGACAGCTTCTCCATCGCGGGTTCCATACCGTTGATGACGGTGACGGCTTTACGCATGCGGCGCAGGGTACGATCGTTACGACTACCAAAAACTTTGGTTAATAATTTGATTAGCATAATAAATTCTCAAACGCCCCAGATGGGCAGATAAATTAAGGTATTGAAAAAGCGTTAATTTAGCTGAGGCGTTGTGGCCCGGCACGGATGCCGTGGACCTGGCTAATCCATGTCGAAATCGAGAAGGATGCGGGGGAGACAAACGCTGCTGGCGCTGTCTGGCGGACCGTGACAGGCGGCTGGCTATCCTGGGTAAGCAGCGCGTTGAGCGTATCCAGCAGGGCAAGGTGCTGCGCCTGAACCGGCAGCGTCTCTTCGGCTGCAGGCATGGCCTGCGGCGCCATGGCAAAGGACAGATGGCGAATAACCGTGCGGATAGCGTGCTGGTGCCAGTAATCAACCGAGAAGTTAGGACGGCGGTTGGCTTCAAGCAGTGCGAGGTTAGTAAAGTTAACCCGCGTGGTGAGATCGTGTTTGGACGTGGAGGTCTTTGTCGGAGCCGCGGCTTCGGCATTATTGCTGAGCGCAGGCAAGCCGAGGCTCGCCGCGACCATCCCCAATAAGAGATGCGGCCAGAAGTAACGTCTGCCAAATTGTCGCCAGCGCGTCAGTATTCCGCTCACTTGCTCCACCACATAAGCCAGCCTGTGCAGGCTGAGTTCAGATATTCTTTTTAGCGCCCAGATATTACCACTAAAGCCAATGTACATCAGCAGGAATGACGTAGTGCAGCAGGGAAAAACGGTCAAGAATGCAGCTAACGCACAGATTTTCTTCGCATGACAGGCAACAGGAGGCGCAGGGACAAACTAATGAAGGATAGAAATAAAAACGACTGGCCTGCCTGGTCGGAGAGAGTACCAGGTTAACCAGTCGATTTTTTACGAAACGGCTTGAACCGTTACGCCAGAACCATAGTCGGTGCTTTGAAGGCCAGCGGCAGTTCAGCTTCGTCTTCGAAGGTCACATATTCCCAGGCTTCCTGTTTTGCCAGGACGGCCTGCAACAGTTTGTTGTTCAGCGCATGACCGGATTTAAACGCGGTAAATGCACCAATGATGTTGTGACCACACATGAAGAGGTCGCCGATGGCATCCAGCATTTTGTGACGAACGAATTCATCTTCAAAACGCAGACCGTCTTCGTTCAGTACGCGATAATCGTCAACAACGATGGCACAATCGAAGCTGCCGCCCAGGCACAGGCCGCGGGACTGCAGATATTCGATATCACGCATAAAGCCGAAAGTACGAGCACGGCTGATCTGGCGCATAAACGCATCAGCAGAGAAGTTCATCGCATAGCGCTGGGTGCTTGCATCAATCGCAGGATGGTTAAAGTCGATGGTAAAGTCCAACGAGAAACCATTGTACGGTTTGAATTCAGCCCATTTGTCGCCATCTTCGACGCGAACGGTCTCTTTGATACGAACAAATTTCTTCGCGCAGTTCAGTTCTTCGATGCCGGCATCCAGCAACAGATAAACGAACGGAGCAGCACTACCGTCCATGATCGGGATTTCTGGCGCATCGACTTCAACAATGATGTTGTCGATACCCAGACCCGCCAGGGCGGCGTTCAGGTGCTCTACGGTAGAAATCCGCACGTCATGCTCATTCACCAGACAAGTACAGAGCATAGTATCACGCACAGATTTGGCATCGGCCGGAAAATCTACCGGTGGATTCAAGTCGGTGCGACGATAGATGACCCCGGTATTGGCCGGCGCAGGGCGTAACGTCAGTGTGACTTTCTTGCCGGTATGCAAACCGACGCCAGTCGCCTGAACGATACGTTTAAGTGTCCTTTGTTTGATCATCGTATAATCTCGCCAAATTAACTATCCAACCGAGAGTGTATATCACTAACGGTGGGCCAGTTTAGCACAAAGAGCGCAAATCCCCAAATTCCAGCCAATTCTTAGTCAGCTTGCTTACGCAGGAACGCTGGGATGTCCAGATAATCTGGCTCTTTCGCCGTTTGCGGAGTGGTATCGTTAACCACTTTCGCGGCTGGTTTCTGCTCTTGAGTCAGCGGAGCCATACCGTGCTGCTGGTAACGATCCATCACCGGCTGCTGAGTCTGCTTGTTGGTCACCAGGGTGATCTCAGGACGCTTGTCCATACCGATACCGGTGGCAACAACAGTAACGCGCAGTTCGTCGTTCATTTCCGGGTCAAGAGAAGTACCGATTACCACGGTCGCGTTGTCGGAAGCGAACGCACGGATGGTGTTACCCACGGTTTCGAACTCATCCAGACGCAGGTCAAAGCCAGCGGTAATGTTGACCAGCACGCCGCGCGCACCGGACAGATCGATATCTTCCAGCAGTGGGGAAGAGATCGCCATTTCAGCCGCTTCTTCCGCACGGTCTTCACCGCTTGCCACGCCAGAGCCCATCATCGCATAGCCCATTTCGGACATCACGGTGCGAACGTCAGCAAAGTCGACGTTCATCAGGCCAGGACGGGTAATCAGTTCAGCGATACCCTGAACCGCGCCTTTCAGCACGTCGTTTGCTGCGCCAAAAGCGTCAAGCAGGGAGATACCGCGACCCAGAACTTTCAGCAGTTTGTCGTTCGGGATGGTAATCAGAGAGTCCACATGCTTGGACAGCTCGGTGATGCCCTGCTCCGCGAATGCCATACGCTTCTTGCCTTCGAAGTTGAAAGGCTTGGTCACGACAGCAACGGTCAGGATACCTAAATCTTTTGCCACTTCAGCCACAACAGGCGCTGCACCGGTACCCGTACCGCCGCCCATGCCTGCTGCGATGAAGACCATGTCCGCACCTTCCAGTGCAGCGCGCAGGGCTTCACGATCTTCTTCAGCCGCGTTGCGACCGACTTCCGGGTTAGCCCCAGCGCCCAGCCCTTTGGTGATGCCACCGCCGATCTGGATAGTCTGGCCTACCGCGGTTTTACGCAGTGCCTGCGCATCGGTGTTGACTGCAAAGAATTCAACGCCTTCAATGCGCTCGCGCACCATATGCTCTACGGCGTTACCGCCGCCGCCACCGACGCCGATGACTTTAATCACCGCGTCGTTGGTTAATTCCATTGGTTCAAACATAGTTTCTCTCCGTTGTGCCTGTCGCCCGAGACCGCTAATTCTCTCCGGTCTCTTAAAAAAATTAAAACTCTTTTCGCAACCAGGTGTTCAGTCGTTTGACCCACGACCCCACCGAGACGCGTTTTTCCACTTCTGCTTCACCACTCAAATGGGACTCTTTCCCGTAGTGCAGCAGGCCCACGGCCGTTGAATAGTACGGCTCCTGAGCGTAATCCGTTAAACCGGTAATATTCAGCGGCGCACCAATACGCACCTGCGTATGGAACACGCGCTGAGCGCAGGCCGCAAGACCTTCAATTTGCGCTGCCCCGCCGGTTAATACAATCCCCGCCGCAAGATGATGTTTAACGCCCTGCTGGCGAAGCTGCTCCTGCAACTGCAAAATCTCTTCGTTAACCAGGTTGAGCAGCTCGGTATAGCGCGGCTCAATCACCTCTGCCAACGTCTGGCGCTGCAGGCTGCGCGGCGGACGACCGCCTACGCTCGGCACTTCAACGCTCTCATCTTTACCGACGATAGAACCCAGTGCACAACCGTGGCGCACTTTGATCGCCTCTGCATCGCTCGGTGGCGTACCAAAGGCGTAGGCAATATCGCTGGTCACAACGTTCCCTGCATAAGGGATCACTTTGGTGTGGCGCAGCGCACCGCCGGTATACACGGCCATGTCCATTGTACCACCACCAATATCGACCACACAGACGCCCAGTTCACGTTCATCTTCGGTCAGCACGGAATAACTCGCGGCCAGACCGGCGAAAATAAGTTGGTCAACTTTCAGGCCACAACGTTCAACGGCTTTAACGATGTTCTTCGCCATATCGTTGTGACATGTGATCAGGTGCACTTTTGCCTGCATACGCACGCCCGAAAGACCTACCGGGTTTTTGATCCCTTCCTGGTAGTCGATGGCGTATTCCTGCGGGATCACGTGCAGTACGCGATGCTCGTCACGAACGCGCACGGACTTCGCCGTATGCACAACGTTTTCAACGTCTTCCTGCGTCACTTCTTCTTCTGAAATCGGCACCATACCGATTTCGTTCTGGCAGCTGATGTGCTTGCCAGAAAGGGCCAGATAGACAGAGGAAATCTGGCAATCTGCCATCAGTTCAGCCTGATCGATGGCGCGCTGTACGCATTTCACCACCGACTCAAGGTCGTTTACCCCACCTTTATCCATACCACGGGACGGGCAGCTGCCCACGCCAATGATATTGACCATACCGTCGGGCAGAACTTCCCCTACTAAAGCGGCAACCTTCGCGGTGCCAATCTCCAGTCCAACTACCAGTTTTCTGTCCGTCGCCTTGATCATTGTTGTTCTGCCTGTACCTGTGCCTGATTCTGTTGCTGATTAGGTTCCTCGACCGGAGCCGGCGCCCAACCGACTGCTGCGCCTGAGTCATAGCGCAAATCAACGTAGCTTATCCGTTTGCCGTCCGTCTGCGCCTGCTGCTGTAAAACCGGGTAAAGTTCTACAAAACGCGCCAGACGTTTCATTGTGTCGCCGCGGCCAAGGTTGAGCTTAATGCCATTCGTTAACGTCAGTTGCCAGGAGCGGCGCGCCGTCATCGCGGCATCTTTTAACGTAAAGCGGTTCTTGGCCAGCACCTGCCCCATATCGCGAAAACCCTGTAACACTTCATTTTCGCTGCCTTCAGGGCCATACAACATCGGTAAATTTTGCTTGTTGACGCGATCGCTTGGGACGCTGAAGGAATTTCCGTCCACGTCTACCATGTGCTGATCATTCCAACGCGCAATGGGCACATATTCAACCAGATGAATCTTCAATTCATCAGGCCATTGCTTTCTTACGCTCGCCTGTTTTATCCACGGCAGACGTTCAATCTGGCTCTGGATAATATTGACGTCCTGCGTCATAAAGGTGCCAGGCGAACCCAGGGCCAGAATGGACTGGCGAATATCATCGTTACGCGTGTAGTGACGCTCGCCGGTCACCACCAGCTTAGAGAGCGGTAAACGCTGCGCGTCTTCCATCCAGCCCAGCACCATCCAGCCGCTGATAAACACGGTGCACAGCACCCCGAGCAGGAAAATAATCCCTGCAAGACGCGTTCCATTACTCCGGCGTGAAGACGAATACTCTTCCTCTTCTTCGCGGTTGCGCGTGTTCAATGCAGCCTGAGACATATCAGCCCGCCTGGTCCAGAATACGTACGACTAACTGCGAGAAGCTCATTCCCGCCTGACGCGCCGCCATCGGCACAAGGCTGTGGCTGGTCATGCCAGGGGACGTATTTGCTTCCAGCAGGTAAAATTGCCCATCACCGTCGAGCATCACATCAATGCGTCCCCAGCCGCGGCATCCCAGAACATTCCAGGCTTTAAGCACCAGGGACTGTAAATCTGCTTCACGTTCTGCTTCAAGACCACTTGGGCAGAAATATTGCGTCTCATCAGAGAGATACTTCGCCTCATAATCATAGAAGACTCCGGCGGGTTGGATGCGAATTGACGGTAAAATTTCTTCGCCAAGCATCGCGACGGTAAATTCCGGCCCGCTGAGCCATTTTTCAATCAGAACTTCTTCATCATGTTGAAATGCCAGCGCTAAGGCAGAGGACAAATCCCCTGCTTTATCGACTTTAGACATTCCCACGCTCGAGCCTTCGCGGCTCGGCTTAACAATAACCGGCAAGCCCAGTGCAGCAATGCGTGTATTAACGCTGTCTGACAGGCCCAATTCAAATTCACGGCGCGTCAATGCAACCCATGGCGCAACGGGCAAGCCTGCCCCCTGCCACAGCAGTTTGCTGCGCAGTTTATCCATGGAGATGGCGGACGCCATTACACCGCTGCCGGTGTACGGCATGCCGATTAAATCCAGCAGCCCCTGCAGCGTGCCGTCTTCACCGCCGCGACCGTGCAGCGCGATAAAGACTTTATCGAAGCCCATCGCTTTCAGCTGCGTCACATCGACCTCTTTCGGATCGACCGGGTGCGCATCCACGCCGCCTTCACGCAGGCCCGCCAGCACGGCTGCGCCTGAGTTCAGGGAAACCTCGCGCTCGGCGGAGGTGCCGCCAAACAGGACAGCAATCTTATCAGCCATGACGCTCGTCCTCCTGAGTTTGCGGCTTCAGTTTGATTTCGGCTAAGGTACGGGCGATTTTGCCGATATTTCCCGCACCCTGAATCAGAATCAGATCGTTACCGGTCAGCACCGGGGCAAGAATTTCCGCCGCCTGTGCCGGGTCCGAAACCAGAATAGGGTCCACTTTACCGCGTCCGCGGATGGTGCGACACAGAGAACGGCTGTCAGCGCCCGGAATCGGCGTTTCGCCCGCGGAATAAACGTCCAGCATCAGCAGCGTATCGACCTGAGACAGCACGCTGGCGAAATCGTCATACAGATCGCGGGTACGGGTGTAGCGGTGCGGCTGGAAGATCATCACCAGGTTTTTATCCGGCCAGCCCGCGCGTGCCGCTTTGATGGTCGCATCCACTTCCGTTGGGTGGTGGCCGTAATCGTCCACCAGCATGGCGGTGCCCGCCTTGCCGTTAACGTCATCCAGCGGAAACTCACCGAGGAAGTCGAAGCGGCGGCCCGTGCCCTGGAAGCTTTCCAGCGCGCGCAGGATCGCCTCGTCTTCAATGCCTTCTTCTGTGGCTACAGCCACCGCCGCCGCCGCGTTCAGGGCGTTATGACGGCCCGGCGCGTTCAGCGTAACCTGCAGCAGCTCTTTGTCCTGGCGCGCCAGGGTGAAATGCCCTTGCGCCCCAACCTGCTTGTACTCTTCCACGCGCACGTCAGCGTCTTCGCTAAAGCCATAGGTGGTAATCTGACGCCCGACGCGCGGCAGTAGCTCGCGGATCACCGGGTCGTCGACGCACATTACCGCACGTCCATAAAACGGCAGATTGTGCAGGAAATTAATAAACGTCTGCTTTAAATTTTCGAAGTCACCCTGGTAGGTATCCATATGGTCGGCTTCGATGTTGGTGACAATCGCCACCATCGGCTGCAGGTGCAAGAACGACGCATCGCTCTCATCCGCTTCCGCAATCAAATAACGGCTGTGTCCAAGGCGCGCGTGCACGCCGGCGGCTTTTACCAGGCCACCGTTGACGAACGTCGGATCCAGTCCGGCTTCCGCATAAATGCTGGATACCATTGCCGTGGTCGTGGTTTTACCGTGCGTGCCCGCAACCGCGATGCCGTGACGGAAACGCATCAGCTCCGCCAGCATCTCAGCGCGGCGGATCACCGGAATACGCGCCTCATGGGCGGCAACAATTTCCGGGTTTTCAGAGGAGATGGCGCTGGACACCACCACCACGCTCGCATCGCGCACGTTTTCCGGGCGATGGTTGAAATAGATAGTCGCCCCAAGCGACGCTAGCTGCTGCGTAACAGGGTTTGGCGCCAGATCGGAACCGCTGATCTGATAACCTTCGTTAGCTAACACTTCGGCAATACCGCCCATGCCAGCACCGCCGATGCCGACAAAGTGAATGTGCCGGACGCGACGCATCTCGGGCACGATAGAACGCAGTTTCGCCAGTTGTTGTGTATTCATTCTCTAAACGCCATCGACTACTTAAAAAATTCGTGCAGCGCAACACGCGCTGCGAGGGTTAAGCCTGGGCTGCCAGGCTCACTTCTTTTGCCACCCGCTCCGTCGCATCCGGGATGGCGATCGCGCGCGCGCGCTGTGCCATCTCCAGCAAGGCGTTTCTATCCCAGCCCGCCAGGGTGGTGGCGACCGCATCGGCGGTAAACTGTGGCTGCTCAAAAATCTTCGCGGCGCCGGCTTTTTCAAGCGGCAGCGCATTCCAGTACTGCTGTCTGTCCTTGTGCTGGAACGGCACAAACAGCGCCGGTAAACCGGCAGCGGCGATTTCGCTCACCGTTAACGCGCCGGAGCGGCAAACCACAACATCGGCCCAGGCATAGGCGGCGGCCATGTCGTCAATAAATTCGGTCACTTTATGCTGCGGCTGCCCCGCCTCGGCGTAAGCCTGCTCAACGGCCTGCTGAGCGCCTTTACCGCTTTGATGCCAGATGGTCACGGCATCGCCCAGCCTTGCGGCCACCTGCGGCATCGTCTGGTTCAGGATACGTGCGCCCTGTGAACCGCCGACAACCAGCACGCGAACCGGACCTTCACGGCCATTCAGGCGCGCATCCGGCAACGGCAGTGCCAACACATCTACACGTACAGGGTTCCCCACAACGTCCGCTTTTGGGAACGCACCTGGGAAGGCCTGCATCACTTTGGTGGCAATTTTCGCCAGCCATTTGTTGGTCAGGCCGGCAATGCCGTTCTGCTCATGGAGCACAACGGGAATACCCAGCGACCACGCCGCCAGCCCGCCGGGGCCAGACACATACCCGCCCATCCCCAGCACCACGTCTGGCTTAAACTGCTTCATGATGGTGCGGGCCTGACGCCAGGCGTTAAAAATGCGCACGGGCGCTAAAAGCTGCGCCTTGATGCCTTTGCCACGAAGGCCAGAAATACGAATAAAGTCGATCTCAATACCGTGCTTCGGCACCAGATCGGCCTCCATGCGGTCTGCGGTTCCCAGCCAGCGTACCTGCCAGCCCTGATCCATTAAATGGTGCGCAACCGCCAGCCCCGGGAACACGTGTCCGCCGGTACCGCCTGCCATCACCATTAACCGCTTCGGTTGATTCATCGTGAACCTCGTGTAAACGCCTGGGCTTTCTCCAGACGCGTCTCATAATCTATACGCAACAAAAACATGATGGCCGTCGACATAATCAACAGGCTCGAACCACCATAACTGATTAACGGCAACGTCAGGCCCTTGGTCGGCAGCATACCCGCTGCGGCCCCGACGTTAACCAATGCCTGGAAGCTAAACCAGATACCAATTGAACAGGCTAGGAAACCTGAGAAGCGGTGATCGATCTCCAGCGCTTTACGGCCAATCGACATGGCGCGGAAAGCGACGAAGAATACCATTAAAAGCGCCAATACCACACCGATATAACCCAGTTCTTCCCCAATAATGGAGAAGATGAAGTCGGTGTGCGCCTCGGGTAAATACTCCAGTTTTTGCACCGAGTTGCCCAGGCCTTGCCCCCAGACTTCGCCGCGGCCAAACGCCATCAGCGACTGCGTCAGCTGATAGCCGCTGCCGAACGGGTCTTCCCACGGGTTCCAGAACGAGGTCACGCGGCGGATACGGTAAGGCTCGGCGAGGATCAGCAGCACAACCGCGGAAATCCCCATCCCGATGATGGCGATGAACTGCCACAGCTTGGCACCCGCCAGGAACAGCATCGCCAGCGTGGTCACAAACAGTACGACTACGGTGCCGAGGTCAGGCTGCGCCAGCAGTAAGACCGCCAGTACCAGGATAACGCCCATCGGCTTTAAGAAGCCGCGAAGGTTGTTACGCACCTCGTCGACTTTACGCACCAGATAGTTAGCCAGATAGCAGAACAGGGAGAGTTTGGTGAACTCTGCAGGCTGAATACGCAGCGGGCCAAAGGCAATCCAGCGCGATGCCCCGTTAACGGAGCTACCCACAACCAGCACGATCAGCAGCATGATGATCGAGGCGATCAGCATGGCCGTACTGTGCCGCTGCCAGAAGGCCATCGGCAGACGCAAGGTCACCAGCGCGAGGCAGAACGCCAGGATGATGTACAGCCCGTCACGCTTGGCGAACAGGAAGGGATCGTTTGCCAGCCGTTGTCCAACGGGCATGGAGGCCGAGGTCACCATGATAAAGCCGATCGCTGCAAGCCCGAGCGTGAGCCAGAACAGCATGCGGTCGTACATGATCAGGCTATCGGAATCTTTATCCCGCGAAGCCATCACCCAGCCTTTCAGCGCCGCAAACAGCCACACCAGAATTCCAAATCCTGGCAGGCGCGGCATTTTCAGGCGAGGGAGAGATAAACGCATCAGCCTAACTCCTTCGCCAGGCGAGTAAAGACATCACCACGCTGTTCGAAATTCTTAAACTGATCGAGGCTGGCACAGGCAGGGGAAAGCAGCACCATGTCGCCAGGCTTCACGCGCGGCGCAATGGAACGCATTGCCTGCTCCAGGGTTTCAGTTTGCTCGGCAATCTCTGGACGTAGCGCGGCCAGTTGACTACCGTCACGGCCAAAGCAGTACAGGCGGACGTTATCCCCGGCGAGATACTGTTTCAGGGAGGAGAAATCAGCCGATTTGCCGTCACCGCCGAGAAGGAGGTGCAGCGTGCCATCCACGTGCAGGCCGTTCAGTGCCGCCTCCGTGCTTCCCACGTTGGTGGCTTTGGAATCGTTGATCCAGCGCACGCCGTTGTGCTCCAGCGCCAGCTGGAAGCGGTGCGCCAGGCCAGTATAGGTCGTTAGCGCCTTCAGGCTGGACGAGCGCGGCAGCCCAACGGCATCCGCCAGCGCCAGCGCGGCCAGCGCGTTGGTGTAGTTATGCTGGCCGGAAAGCTTCATCTCTTTCACGTTCAGCACTTTCTCGCCCTTCACGCGCAGCCAGGTTTCGCCCAGCTGGCGGTTCAAATGATAGTCACCCATGGTGATACCAAAGCTGATGCAGCGCTCGTCCGCGCCGCGCACCGGCATGGTCAGCGCGTCATCCGCATTGACCACGCAGATTTTGGCATTTTCGTAAACGCGCAGCTTTGCGGCGCGATACTGCTGCAGGCCAAACGGGTAGCGGTCCATATGATCTTCGGTCACGTTCAGGATCGTTGCGGCGGCGGCGTGCAGGCTGTAGGTGGTTTCAAGCTGGAAGCTGGAGAGTTCCAGCACGTACAGCTCACAGCCCTTATCCAGCAGCATCAGGGCTGGCAGACCAATATTGCCGCCAACACCGACGTTTTTACCCGCTGCTTTTGCCATCTCGCCGACAAGCGTAGTGACCGTGCTTTTTCCGTTTGAACCGGTAATGGCAATAATCGGAGCCTGCGCTTCGCGGCAGAACAGTTCGATATCACCGACAATTTCAACGCCCGCATCCGCAGCAGCGCTCAGAGAAGGATGCGCCAGCGCCATGCCCGGGCTGGCAACGATCAGATCGGCTGCCAGCAGCCAGTCATCATTCAGACCACCAAGGTGGCGTTCAACCTGTTCCGGCAGTTTGTCCAGACCCGGCGGAGAGACACGCGTATCCATCACGCGCGGCGTGACGCCGCGCGCAAGGAAAAAGTCCACGCAGGAAAGGCCGGTCAGGCCCAACCCGATGATAACGACTTTTTTGCCCTGGTAATCTGCCATGATTAACGTACCTTCAGCGTTGCCAGGCCAATCAGCACCAGCATCAGCGAAATAATCCAGAAGCGCACGATGACGCGCGGTTCCGGCCAGCCTTTCAGTTCATAGTGATGGTGAATCGGCGCCATACGGAAGATGCGCTGACCGCGCAGCTTGAACGAACCGACCTGAAGGATGACCGACAGGGTTTCAACCACAAATACGCCGCCCATGATCACCAGCAGGAACTCCTGGCGCAGCAGCACGGCAATAATGCCCAGCGCGCCACCGAGCGCCAGAGAACCGACGTCACCCATAAAGACCTGAGCCGGATAGGTGTTGAACCACAGGAAACCGAGGCCCGCTCCGACAATCGCCGTACAGACGATCACCAGCTCGCCCGCATGACGCAGGTACGGAATATGCAGGTAATTCGCAAAGTTCATGTTACCGGTCGCCCATGCGACTAGCGCAAACCCGCCCGCGACGAAGACGGTCGGCATAATCGCCAGGCCGTCCAGACCGTCGGTCAGGTTAACGGCGTTGCCGGTACCAACAATCACAAAGTAGGCCAGAAGGATGTAGAACAGCCCCAGCTGCGGCATCACGTCTTTGAAGAACGGCACCACCAGCTCGGTGGCTGGCGTGTCTTTTCCTGCCAGATACAGCGCAAAGGCCACGCCCAGCGCGATCACCGACATCCAGAAATACTTCCAGCGGGCGATCAGACCCTTGGTGTCTTTACGCACCACTTTGCGATAGTCATCGACAAAACCGATGATCCCGTACCCCACCAGAACCGTCAGAACGCACCAGACGTAAGGGTTGGACGGATACGCCCACAGCAGCACGGAAACGACAATAGCGGTCAGGATCATAATCCCGCCCATGGTTGGCGTACCGCGCTTGCTGAAGTGCGATTCCGGACCGTCGTTACGTACAACCTGACCAAAAGAGAGTTTTTGCAGACGGGCAATCATGCGCGGGCCCATCCACAGGGAGATGAACAGCGCAGTCAGCAGGCTGACGATGGCGCGAAACGTCAGATAGGAAAAGACGTTAAAGCCTGAATAATATTTGACCAAATGTTCGGCCAGCCAAACTAACATGTCCCGCTCTCCTGTAATGCGTGCACAACTTCTTCCATGGCGGCACTACGTGAACCTTTCACAAGCACAGTCACAATTTGTTTTTCTGTAATCAACGCCTTAAGACGCTCAATCAATGCGGCTTTATCGGCAAAATGTTCGCCAACGCCGCTCGCCTGGCTAATTGCCTGGCTCAGCGTTCCTGCGCTCAGCACGCGGTCAATTCCCGCCGCTTTCGCCGCTTCGCCAACCTGGATATGGCAGTCTTCGCTTTCATCGCCCAGCTCCGCCATATCACCGACCACCATCACGCGGTAGCCCGGCATTTCAGACAGTACCTGCGCCGCCGCCGTCATCGAGCCAACGTTGGCGTTGTAGGAATCGTCCAGCAGCAGCTTGTTCTCCGCCAGCTGGATCGGGAACAGGCGTCCGGGAACGGCTTTCAAGTTTGCCAGACCCGTTTTAATCGCTTCATGAGACGCGCCGACCGCCGTGGACAACGCCGCCGCCGCAAGGGCATTGGCGATGTTATGGCGACCCGGCAGCGGCAGCAGCACATCCACGCCACCCGTTGGGGTGTTGAGGGTGAACTCCGTTCCGTGCGACGTCACATGGATATGGGTGGCGGTAAAGTCACTGTTGGCCGCATTCGGCGAGAAGCGCCAGGTCTTACGCGACCCAATGATGCTCTGCCAGTTCAGCCAGTCGTTGTTATCGGCATTCATAATGGCAATGCCGTCAGCCGGTAAGCCGGTGTAGATCTCACCTTTGGCTTTCGCCACGCCTTCCAGCGACCCGAAACCTTCGAGGTGCGCGGCGGCAAGGTTATTCACCAGCGCCGCCTCCGGACGCGTCAGGCTCACGGTCCAGGCTATTTCACCCTGATGGTTCGCGCCCAGTTCAATCACGGCAAACTCATGCTCTTTGGTCAGGCGGAGTAATGTCATCGGCACGCCAACGTCATTATTTAGGTTGCCCGCGGTATAAAGCGTGTTGCCACACTGGCTGAGGATAGACGCCGTCATCTCTTTTACGGACGTTTTACCGGATGAACCGGTCAGCGCTACGACGCGCGTTGGAACCTGCTGGCGTACCCATGCCGCCAGTTCACCGAATGCCAGACGGGTATCGCTCACCACAATCTGCGGCAGATCGATATCGAGCTTGCGGCTGACTAACAGCGCGCCGGCACCGTTCTCTTTGGCCTGCTCTGCAAAATCATGCGCGTCAAAGCGCTCGCCTTTCAGCGCCACAAACAGGCAACCCGCTGTGACTTTGCGGGTATCCGTCGTTACGGCGTCGATCGTCAGATCCTGACCGTGCAGCGCGCCGTTCAGGATGGCAGCGGCCTGGGCTAGCGTAAGGCTAATCATGCCACCACTCCCAGCAGCCGTGCTGCCGTTACGCGATCCGAGTAGTCCAGGCGGCGGTTGCCCACGATCTGATAATCTTCATGGCCTTTACCCGCCAGCAGAACCACATCGTTCTCCCGCGCCTGCATGATGGCGTTAGTCACCGCTTCTGCACGGCCTTCGACCACGCGCGCGCGGCCGGCGTCAAGCATACCCGCCAGAATATCGTTGATGATGGCGCGCGGCTCTTCGGTGCGCGGGTTATCATCTGTCACCACCGGAATATCCGCGAACTGCTCGGCAATAGCGCCCATCAGCGGACGTTTGCCCTTGTCGCGATCGCCGCCGCAGCCAAACACGCACCAGAGCTTACCGGCGCAGTGCAGGCGAGCCGCTTCCAGCGCTTTTTCCAGCGCGTCCGGCGTGTGGGCGTAATCGACGACAACAGTCGGTTTGCCCGGTGCGCTGAACACTTCCATACGGCCACAAACCGGCTGCAGACGCTCAGCGGTGTCCAGCAGTTCGGCCATTGGATAGCCCAGCGCCAGCAGCGTCGCCAGCGCCAGCAGCAGGTTGCTGACGTTGAAGGCGCCCATCAGGCGGCTTTCAAGTTCACCGTCGCCCCATGAGGAAGCAAAGCGGATCGTTGCCCCGCTGTCGTGATAGTTCACCTCAACCGCCTTCAGCCAGCGGCCGTGGCAGTTCGGGTTAATGTGGTTTTCCATCGATACGGCAACCGCATCCGGCAGCTTCGCCAGCCAGCGACGTCCAACTTCATCGTCTGCGTTAACGATCGCCTGTCCGTGATGGTGGGTGGAGTAGAGCAGCCATTTCGCGGCTTCGTAGTGCTCCATATCGCCATGATAATCAAGATGATCGCGGCTCAGGTTAGTGAACACCGACGCGGCAAACTTCAGCGCCGCTACGCGGTGCTGTACCAGCCCGTGGGAAGAAACTTCCATTGCGGCGAAGGTCGCTCCCTGCTCTGCCAGACCGGCCAGCACGTGCTGTACATCTACCGCCGAGCCGGTGGTGTTTTCCGTCGGGCTCACTTTACCCAGCAGACCGTTACCCACGGTACCCATCACCGCGCCGGTTTCACCCAGCAGCTGCGCCCACTGCGCCATCAGCTGCGTGGTGGTGGTTTTACCGTTAGTGCCCGTCACGCCCACCAGACGCAGCTGGTCGGACGGCTCGTGATAAAAACGCCCTGCCAGTGCAGAGAGACGTTCATTCAGATGGCTGAGATAGATAACCGGCACGCCGTGCATTTCACGCACTTCGCCGTCTGTTGCCTCATCTTTGGCCTCAGCAATAATGGCAGCAACACCTTGCGCAATCGCCTGCGGGATATAACGACGCCCGTCCGCCTGATGACCCAACACCGCCACGAAGAGATCGCCAGACGCAGCCACGCGGCTGTCCAGCACCATCTCTCGCAGTGCTCGCTCCGGTGCGTTTGGCACCCACGGAGCGAGAAGGTCGCGCAAATTACGATCTGCCACCTGTACCCTCGCCTTGATTAGTTACAAATTCACTTTTATCGCCCGTCGCCAGCGCATCCGGTTCGATGTTCATGGTGCGTAACACGCCGCCCATGATGGCCCCGAACACAGGCGCGGAGACGGCGCCGCCGTAGTATTTACCCGCCTGTGGATCGTTAATGACGACCACCAGCGCAAAACGCGGATTGCTTGCAGGCGCAACGCCTGCGGTATAGGCAATGTACTTGTTGATGTAGCGGCCATCGGGCCCCACTTTTTTCGCCGTACCGGTTTTAATGGCGATGCGATAGCCTTTAATCGCCGCCTTCACGCCGCCGCCGCCCGGCAGCGCCACGCTTTCCATCATGTGTACAACGGTACGTACGATAGATTCCGGGAAGATTCGCTCGCCCGGCACTGGTGGATCAACTTTGGTAATCGACAGCGGACGATAGACGCCATAGCTACCAATCGTTGCGTAGACTCGCGCTAACTGTAACGGGGTTACCATTAGCCCATAGCCGAAAGAGAAGGTGGCCCTCTCTATGTCAGACCACCGTTGTTTTTGAGGATATAAGCCACTGCGTTCTCCGACCAACCCCAAATTGGTCGCTTTTCCCAGTCCAAAACGTGAGTAAGTCTCTACTAACGCTGAGGACGGCATCGCTAACGCCAGCTTGGAAACACCGACGTTACTCGACTTCTGTAAGACCCCGGTCAGGGTCAGTTCGCTGTAACGCGCCACGTCTTTGATTTCATGGCCGTTAATGCGGTAAGGAATCGTATTCAGAACGGTACTTTCATTGACGATGCCGCGCTGGAGCGCGGTCATCACCACCATCGGTTTTACGGTAGAGCCCGGTTCAAACACGTCGGTGATGGTACGGTTACGCATCACATCCTTCTGCGTCCCGGTGAGATTGTTTGGGTTGTAGGACGGGCTGTTGGCCATCGCCAGCACTTCACCCGTGCTGACATCGACCAACACGGCACTGCCCGATTCCGCCTTGTTAAAGGCTACGGCGTTGTTCAGCTCGCGGTAAACCAGCGCCTGTAAGCGCTCATCGATACTCAGCGCAAGGTTGTGTGCGGCCTGGCTGTCCGTTGAGGAAATATCCTCGATTACGCGACCATAGCGGTCTTTACGCACAATGCGCTCGCCGGGCTGGCCGGTGAGCCATTTATCAAAGCTTTTTTCAACGCCTTCAATCCCCTGACTGTCGACGTTGGTGAAACCAATGAGGTGAGCGGTTACTTCGCCGGAAGGATAATAACGGCGCGATTCCTCACGCAGGTGAATCCCAGGCAGCTTCAATTTTTTGATGTAGTCCGCCATGTCAGGGTTCACCTGACGCGCCAGATAGATAAAGCGCCCTCTCGGGTTCGCATTCACGCGTGAGGCTAACTGGTCCAGCGGCATCTTCAGCGCATCCGCAAGCGCCTTCCAACGGTTATCGAGCGTGATACCTCCGGCGTCGTGCAGCTCTTTCGGATCGGCCCAGATCGCCTTCACCGGCACGCTCACCGCCAGAGGGCGGCCAGAACGGTCGGTGATCATGCCACGGGAAGTCGACACTTCCTGCACGCGCAGGGAGCGCATATCCCCCTGACGGACCAGCATGTCAGGGGCGATGATTTGCAGCCACGCCACGCGACCCAGCAGGAAACCCAGCGCCAGTAAAATGCAGCCGCAAAGCAACGCAAAACGCCAACTGACAAAGTTGGCCTGTTCTTCCTGACGTTTTGGTTTTAGCGTCTTTGCCGCTGCTTTCATGCGTCGCGTTTTCCCTTATTTTTGTACTACGATATTTTCCTGCGAAGGATCAACATGCTGCAGCTGCAGCTTTTCCGTTGCGATCCGTTCAACCCGGCTGTGATCGCCGAGCGCGTTTTCTTCAAGGATCAGATTGCGCCATTCAATATCCAGCGCATCGCGTTCCAGTACCATCTGCTCGCGTTGCGCAGTTAATAAACGGGTATGGTGGGCCGTCGTAACGACCGTAATAGCCGTGACAATGATGCAAATGAACAAGCAGAGTGGCAGCTTCCCAAACCGCAAAAGATCGTCACCGATCACGCCAGGCAAGGCATGGCGCTCGTTGCTTCCTAACGAATCCTTAACTTTGCTTAGGGTCTCTGTCACTCTGCCGATCATGCGTTCGTCCTTTCTGCTACACGCAGCACTGAACTACGGGCACGTGGATTCTCTGCCACCTCTTCTTCGCCCGGCATCAACTTGCCTAGTGCTCGCAGCTGACGGCCACCCAGTTTTCTGAGCTGTTCTTCCGTCATCGGCAGCCCCGCAGGAACCTGCGGACCGCGGCTCTGCTCGCGCATAAAGCGTTTCACAATGCGGTCTTCCAGCGAATGGAAGCTGATGATGGACAACCGCCCTCCCGGGGCCAGCACGCCGAGCGAGCTTTTTAGCGCCAGCTCTATTTCCTCCAGTTCACTGTTTACCCAAATGCGAATCGCCTGGAAGGTACGCGTCGCGGGGTGTTTGTGCTTATCCTTCACCGGCGTAGCCGCGGCAATCACCTCGGCCAGCTCTTTGGTGCGGGTCATCGGATCGATACGGTTACGCTCAACGATAGCGCGCGCAATGCGTTTACCGAAACGTTCTTCGCCAAAGGTTTTGATCACCCAGGCAATATCGGCTTCGTCAGCGGTCTGCAGCCATTCTGCGGCAGACTGGCCGCGCGTTGGGTCCATGCGCATATCCAGCGGGCCGTCGCGCATAAAGGAGAAGCCGCGCTCGGCATCATCAAGCTGGGGTGAAGAGACGCCAAGATCGAGAAGAATCCCGTCGATCTTGCCCGTAAGATCGCGCTCGGCAACGTAGTCCGCGAGCGCAGAGAAAGGTCCATGCACGATGGAAAAGCGTGGGTCATCGATGGTTTGCGCAACGGCAATCGCCTGCGGGTCACGATCGATTGCCAGCAGACGCCCTTCCTCTCCAAGCTGAGAGAGGATGAGACGCGAGTGGCCACCGCGACCAAAAGTGCCATCAATGTAGATGCCGTCCGGACGAATATTCAGGCCGTTGACGGCCTCATCCAGCAGCACCGTTGTATGTTTATAATTTTCCATCATATTTATAGAGACAAGTCCTGCAGCCGTTCCGATAATGTTGCGGAATCGGACTGCTCAGCGTCGATATCTTCCTTGACCTGTTGATACCAGGTCGTTTCATCCCACAGTTCAAACTTGTTGAACTGCCCGACCAGCATCACTTCTTTGGTCAGACCGGCATGTTGCCGCAACACGGGCGCAATCAGTAATCGCCCTGCGCTATCCATCTGACATTCACTGGCATGTCCCAATAACAACCGCTGTACGCGGCGTTCCTGCGGGTTCATGCTCGACAGTCGCGACAGCTTTTGCTCAATAATTTCCCATTCGGGTAAAGGGTAAAGCAGCAGGCAGGGGGAGTTGATGTCAATGGTGCAAACCATTTGACCTGAAGCGTTCTCGATCAGCTGGTCGCGGTATCGGGTTGGTACCGATAAACGCCCTTTGCTGTCGAGATTGACTAACGTTGCTCCACGGAACATGCCAGCCTCACCCCTCCTCACCACTTTAACCCACAAATTCCCACCTAAAGGAGTTTACGGAGCGAGGGAAAAGCTTGTCAAGCCAGGACTCTCTCTATATGAAGCCGAAAGGGCGCTATTTACAGAGATAAACAGACCTGGTTAATAACTGCACAACTGGCGAGGCAAAATTAACGTTATGAATATTTGTAAGAAAAAAACCGAATATGCACACTAGCGTTAAGGCTCACTCAATATCATCGCAAGGAAATATAAAGTGTCAGTTTGCGACGCGGGCGGCATTTTAAGACATATTCTCCGGGGATGACAGCGCCAGATGCATCGAGGCACTGCGCGAGCAGGCTCTCTTGCCCGCAAGCCAGCTGCAATGGTGGAAAAACGTCTGAATATTCATCGACCGAAGGGTGTTTGTAACAAAATAAGACAGAAGCGGTGTTTAAAAATCGTATAAATGTTCTTTAAAAGGCGATTTAAAAGCCTTAACGAATTAAGAAAAATAGCAGGGTAGGATCCTTAAAGAATTATCCTAATTTTTATACGGGAATGATTTCTGCAAATTATTTTAGCGAAACGGGGCTGTTTGCACTGCCCCGCTCATTCATTAATGCCGGCTCAAAATGCCGCGGCGGTAGAGATTTCGTTTGATGCGGGTTAGCCCAGGCTTCGGTTTACGTGGCTCATCCAGGCTTGCCAGAACAATCTCCAGCACGCGTTCAGCCACATCGCGGTGGCGCTGAGCCACTGCCAGCACCGGGCACTGCAGGAAGTCGAGCAGTTCATTATCACCAAAGGTTGCGATGGCCAAATCGGAGGGCAGCTGTCCGTCGCGACGCAGCGTAACATCCATCACTCCCTGCAGCAGGGCAAACGACGTGGTGAACAGCGCCTGCGGCATCGGGTGCGTTTCCAGCCATTTTTCGAACAGCTGCGCGGCAGCTTCACGCTCATAGCTGTTGGCATAGAGATAGTGAACGTCGCGCGGATCGTCCTTCCAGGCGGTGCGGAACCCTTGTTCACGCAGGAAGCTCACGGAAAGCTCCGGCAATGCCCCAAGGTACAGCACCGTTTCAGCCGGGAAAGTTCTCAGCTCCGCCGCCAGCATCTCGGCATCATCCTGATCGGCGCCCACGACGCTGGTAAAATGCTCTCTGTCCAGGGCGCGGTCCAGCGCAACGATAGGGAACGGATCGTTGGCCCAGCGTTGATAGAACGGGTGCTCTGGCGGCAACGAGGTTGAAACGATGATGGCATCAACCTGACGCTGCAGAAGATGCTCAATACAGCGCATTTCGTTATCAGGCTGATCTTCCGAACAGGCGATCAGCAGCTGATAGCCCCGCTGGCGGGCCTGACGCTCAAGGTAGTTGGCGATACGGGTATAGCTGGTATTTTCCAGGTCTGGGATCACCAGGCCAATAGAGCGGGTGCGCCCGGCACGTAAACCGGCTGCGACAGCATTTGGATGGTAGTTATGTTCACGAACCACCGCCATGACTTTTTCAACGGTCTTATCGCTGACGCGGTACTGCTTCGCTTTACCGTTAATCACATAGCTCGCCGTTGTTCGTGACACGCCGGCTAGCCGAGCGATTTCATCCAGTTTCACAATTGCCCCTTAAAAAAAGTAAAGAGTCCATGGCCCTGTCAAGGTTATGGTTAAATCTTTTAACATCTAATCGCAGAATAGTCACCGCGGCAATCGCTTTTATCTGCATTCGCGTTGGTTTGTGCAAAAAAAAGCCCGGCTTTGGTGACCGGGCAGAAAGAGGCGAACCTTTTTGACAGCTAACGCATGATCTTTTCGCCGCGCGACAGGCCAACAATCCCCGAGCGCGCAACCTCAACAATTTTTGCCACATCCCGCACCGACGCCAGGAAAGCGTCCAGCTTGTCACTCGTCCCCGCCAGCTGAACCGTATATATAGAAGGCGTAACGTCGATGATCTGCCCACGGAAGATATCCGTATTGCGTTTCACCTCTTCACGGCCATATCCGCTCGCCTGAATTTTTACCAGCATGACTTCACGCTCAACGTAGGCGCCCTGCCCCAGCTCGCTCACGCGCAGCACATCGACCAGCTTGTGCAGCTGCTTTTCAATCTGCTCGAGCACTTTGGCGTCGCCGACGGTTTGGATGGTCATGCGTGACAGCGTGGGATCGTCAGTCGGAGCAACGGTAAGGCTTTCTATGTTGTAGCCACGCTGTGCGAAAAGTCCAATGACGCGGGACAATGCGCCAGACTCGTTTTCCAGTAATACCGATAATATCCGGCGCATATCAGGTTCTCTCCGTTTTGCTTAACCACATTTCGTCCATACCACCCCCGCGAATATGCATCGGGTAAACGTGCTCCGTGCCGTCGACGATGACGTCCATGAACACAAGGCGGTTGTTCTTCACGTGCTCAAGCGCTTCGCCAAGCTTCGCTTCAAGCTCTGCCGGATCGCTCACCCGCATGCCGATATGGCCGTAGGATTCCGCCAGGCGTACAAAGTCCGGGAGGGAATTCATGTACGACTGAGAGTGACGGCCAGAATAAATCATATCCTGCCACTGCTTCACCATCCCGAGATAGCCGTTGTTCAGGTTCAGCACCAGTACCGGCAGCTCATACTGCAGCGCCGTAGACAGCTCCTGAATATTCATCTGAATACTGCCATCCCCCGTCACGCAGACCACGGTTTCATCCGGCAGCGCCAGCTTCACCCCCAGCGCAGCGGGCAGGCCAAAGCCCATCGTGCCCAAGCCGCCCGAGTTGATCCAGTGACGCGGTTTATCAAAGGGATAGTAAAGGGCTGCAAACATCTGGTGCTGCCCCACGTCAGACGTCACATAGGCATCGCCTCCCGTCAGGCGCCAGATCGTTTCGATCACCGCCTGCGGCTTAATATGTTCACTTTGCGTATCGTATCTAAGGCACTGCCGCGCGCGCCACAGTTCGATCTGCTGCCACCAGTCGCGAATGTCGTCCAGCGGCTGTGCCGTGGTTTCCTGCGTCAGCAGATCCAGCATTTGGTCCAGAACCTGTCGGGCATCTCCGACGATCGGCACATCTGCCGGCACCGTTTTAGAAATTGAGGTCGGATCGATATCAATGTGCAGCACGGTAGCGTTCGGGCAGTACTTTGCCAGGTTGTTGGTCGTGCGATCGTCAAAGCGCACGCCGACGGCAAAGATCGCATCGGCGTTGTGCATCGTCATGTTGGCTTCATAGGTGCCGTGCATGCCTAGCATCCCCAGCGCCTGTCGATGCGTGGCGGGGAACGCCCCTAACCCCATCAGCGACGAGGCGACAGGAAGATTGAGCTTTTCGATCAGCTCACGGAGCTGCGTTTCACACGCTGCGTTAACCGCACCGCCGCCAACGTAGACAACCGGTTTTTTGGCCGCCATAAGCGTTTGCAGCGCTCGCTTAATCTGGCCTTTGTGCCCCTGCGTCGTCGGGTTATAGGAGCGCATGCTCACTGCTTCCGGCCAGACGTACGGCAACTTGTTAGCCGGATTGAGAATATCTTTTGGCAGATCCACCACCACCGGCCCGGGACGGCCGCTTGCCGCCAGCCAGAAGGCCTTTTTCAAAACGGTTGGAATGTCTTCGGTTTGTTTGACCAGGAAACTGTGCTTAACCACCGGGCGCGAAATCCCGACCATGTCGCACTCCTGGAAGGCATCGTAACCAATCAGGGAGGTGGCAACCTGCCCGGAGAGAATGACCAGCGGGATAGAGTCCATATACGCCGTCGCAATCCCGGTAATGGCATTCGTTGCCCCCGGCCCGGAGGTGACCAGCACAACGCCCACCTCACCCGTTGCACGCGCTAATCCGTCAGCCATATGCACCGCCGCCTGCTCGTGACGTACCAGCACATGGTCTATGCCACCCACGGTATGAAGCGCATCATAAATATCGAGGACTGCGCCTCCAGGATAGCCGAACACCTGCTTCACGCCCTGATCGATAAGCGACCGGACGACCATTTCCGCGCCAGACAACATCTCCATGCTTTGCCTCCAGGCATTTTGCTATAGACGGACAGCAGAATTCATTTCCACACCGTCTTACGATTAGGCTAAGCCAATCTTATATTTTGCAGAGTGATCGTTACCTTAACCGCTCGTTATGAGGCAGGCAATTGGCAAACCAGGCGGGACAAACGGCCGTCAAAGCAGAAAAAACAGGCATTGAGAGAGGATATGGTGAATTCCTCTGAGATAAAGGATGGAGAGAATAAATCATCGCTTAAAAACGGCATGATTCAGGAAATCATCTATTTTTAAGCGTGCGGCAGCCGCCAAAAAAAATCCACACAGAATAAAATTTTACTATCAATGAAAATAACAGGACAAACCGCACGTGGTGATGCGATTTATCCTGACTTCCTTATCGGCGGCAAACGCTAATAAGTAATTCTTCCATCCATTGATGACCTTTATCACGGCCGGCCGCTTCGTGCCAGGAAAGATAGCAGGTACGGCTGTTTAGCTTGAGTGGCAAAGGCATAATCTGCAGATCCAGCTGCTCTGCGAATTCTTCTGCCAGCCAGCGCGGCGCAATCGCCACCAGCTGAGTCTGGGAGACAACGTTCAGCACGCTGACCATGGCCATCCCCTGATACGCAACGCTCGCTTGTTTATCCGGCGTGTCATACCAGGGCAGGCTGAATGACGCATATCTATCGAGCGCAACAACAGCGTGCTGTTCGTTATAAACATCGCTTTCACGCAGAGGGGAATTCAGACGCGGGTGTTTTTTACTGGCAACTAACACCATTTCATCTTTAAACAGCGGTACGCAGGAAAACTCCGGACGGCGAAACTCTTCATACCCCAGGACAAACTCTGTTTCCTGATAGCGAAGCTGATGCTCTGTATTCTGATTAAGTGATGATTTAAATACCAGATGAATATTTGGCGCAATCTCTTCAACTTTGTTGTAAATAATTGACGTCAGATAATTATCCAGAGGGCTGCATACGCACAGATGGAATATGCGCTCGCTGCTTAAGGGCTCAAAACCGGATCCAGGCAGCTCATTCTGCACCAGCTGCAGCGCCTGACGAACGGAGCCAAAGAGCTGGAACGCACGGGCGGTAGGCTGAATACCTCTGCCATAGCGAACGAATAACTCGTCATTAAACATAACCTTAAGGCGAGCCACTGCGTTACTGACGGCAGGCTGAGACATGCCAAGCGACTGTGCTGCACGCGTAATATTCTGTTCCTGCATCACCGCATCGAATACGGTTAACAGATTGAGATCCACTGTACGTAATTGCGGTTTAACCCCATCATAGGTTTGAGGTTGATTAATATTATTTTCTGGCATTCTTGACTCCACTGTCACGCTAAACTCCCTTTGCCAAGGTACAGTAATAAGTTCGAAAAATATGATTTACCATGCATATACGACCAGCGAAAGAGAATTGTTTAAAATTCGGAAAATATAAAGGAAGCCCCATCAAAAGATTAGATTATCAAACATCATTGATGAGGCATTCGAAAACAGATTAATTGATATCAATAACATTAGGGGTAGCATGAAACCATAATCCAGACGAATAGACAATCACCCTCTGGTTAATCATGGCTTAAGTATTATTAAATTATTAACTGCGCCGCCCTAATAGTAGTTAACAATTTTTTATCATGGCGTTATTCCCACTCAGCCCAAAACCATTCACCCCATGTATAAATAAGTGAAATAAAAGGCATTTTATTCCTCTCTTCGATAATGCAGTAAATATGTAGAATTGCTATTAAATATGTTTAAATCATTCAGAAAGCAAATCGCCAGTCCAAAAATAGACAATTAAAATGGTCATGAGATTGAAAACCAGCACAATAAGCTAAAGTAAACCGACTGGCGAAACGGGCGATAGTGTACGTTTTCGCCCTCAGGGGTTGACATAGATTGTCGTATCCAGTACCACTAAAAGCATATTGAATTTAACGGAGCACGATTCATGACACGCACCATTCGTTTCACCGGTCTACTACTACTAAACGCATCCACTGTGCGCGGTAGGCTGGCGGGCGAAATTCAGCGTTGAATCGTCACCAGTAAGACTAAAACCCGCGCCACTGCGCGGGTTTTTTTATGCTCGTAGCAAGGCGCCCTAAGACTGACAAGGACCTAACACATGAGCCAGCAAGTCATTATTTTCGATACCACCTTACGTGACGGTGAACAGGCATTACAGGCGAGCCTGAGTGTTAAAGAGAAACTGCAGATCGCGCTGGCTCTGGAACGCATGGGTGTCGACGTGATGGAGGTGGGCTTCCCCGTCTCGTCTCCGGGTGATTTCGAATCCGTACAGACCATCGCGCGTACCATTAAAAACAGCCGCGTATGTGGCCTGGCGCGCTGCGTTGAGAAAGATATCGACGTTGCAGCCGAGTCGCTGAAGGTGGCCGAAGCCTTCCGTATCCATACCTTTATAGCAACCTCGCCAATGCACATCGCCACCAAGCTGCGCAGCACGCTGGACGAGGTTATCGAACGCGCGGTGTACATGGTCAAGCGCGCGCGTAACTATACGGATGACGTTGAATTCTCCTGTGAAGATGCGGGCCGTACGCCAATCGAAGACCTGGCGCGCGTGGTTGAAGCCGCCATCAACGCGGGCGCTAAAACTATCAACATCCCGGACACCGTCGGCTACACCATGCCGTTTGAGTTCTCCAACATCATTACCGGCCTGTATGACCGCGTGCCAAATATTGATAAAGCGATTATCTCTGTGCATACCCACGACGACCTGGGTCTGGCCGTAGGCAACGCCATCGCCGCCGTTCACGCCGGCGCGCGTCAGGTTGAAGGGGCAATGAACGGGATCGGTGAGCGCGCCGGTAACTGCTCGCTGGAAGAAGTGATCATGGCGATCAAGGTGCGCAAAGACATCATGAACGTGAATACGCGCATCAATCACAACGAAATCTGGCGCACAAGCCAGACCGTCAGCCAGATCTGCAACATGCCTATTCCCGCCAACAAGGCGATTGTCGGCACCGGCGCGTTCGCACACTCCTCCGGTATTCACCAGGATGGCGTCATTAAGAACCGTGAAAACTATGAAATCATGACCCCGGAATCCATCGGCCTGAACCAGGTGCAGCTGAACCTGACCTCTCGCTCTGGCCGTGCCGCAGTGAAGCACCGTATGGAAGAGATGGGCTACAAGGACAGCGATTACAACATGGATCAGCTGTACGACGCCTTCCTGCAGCTGGCCGATAAAAAAGGCCAGGTGTTCGACTACGACCTGGAAGCGCTGGCGTTCATCAACAAACAGCAGGAAGAACCGGAGCATTTCCGCCTGGATTACTTCAGCGTGCAGTCCGGCTCCAGCGACATCGCCACCGCATCGGTCAAACTGGCCTGCGGTGACGACATTAAAGCCGAAGCGGCAAACGGTAATGGCCCCGTCGATGCCATCTATCAGGCGATTAACCGCGTCACCGAGTATGACGTTGAGCTGGTTAAATATGACCTGACGGCCAAAGGCCATGGCAAAAACGCGCTGGGCCAGGTTGATATCGTCGTCAACTACAACGGCCGCCGTTTCCACGGCGTGGGTCTGGCGACCGACATCGTCGAATCTTCTGCCAAAGCGATGGTGCATGTCCTGAACAACATCTGGCGCGCCGCCGAAGTCGAAAAAGAGTTGCAACGCAAAGCTCAGAATAAAGAGAACAACAAGGAAACCGTGTAATGTCGAAGAATTACCATATTGCTGTGTTGCCGGGCGACGGTATTGGTCCGGAAGTGATGGCACAGGCGCTGAAAGTACTGGAAGCCGTTCGCGCGCGTTTTGCGATGAAAATTACCACCAGCCATTACGATGTGGGCGGCGTGGCTATCGATAACCACGGCACGCCATTGCCGAAAGCGACCGTTGAAGGCTGCGAAAACGCCGATGCCGTGCTGTTTGGCTCCGTGGGCGGCCCGAAGTGGGAACACCTGCCGCCGGCTGAGCAGCCTGAGCGCGGCGCGCTGCTGCCGCTGCGTAAACACTTCAAGCTGTTCAGCAACCTGCGTCCGGCGAAGCTGTATCAGGGCCTGGAAGAGTTCTGCCCGCTGCGTGCGGATATCGCCGCTAACGGTTTCGACATTCTCTGCGTACGCGAGCTGACCGGCGGGATCTACTTCGGTCAGCCAAAAGGGCGCGAAGGCAGCGGACAACACGAGAAAGCGTTCGACACCGAGGTGTATCACCGCTTCGAAATTGAACGTATTGCCCACATCGCGTTTGAATCTGCGCGCAAGCGCCGCCACAAGGTGACGTCCATTGATAAGGCGAACGTGCTGCAGTCATCCATTCTGTGGCGCGAAATCGTCGGTGAAATTGCGAAACAGTACCCGGACGTTGAGCTGTCGCACATGTACATCGATAACGCGACGATGCAGCTGATTAAAGATCCGTCCCAGTTTGACGTCCTGCTGTGCTCCAACCTGTTCGGCGATATTTTGTCAGACGAGTGCGCGATGATCACCGGCTCCATGGGCATGCTGCCCTCCGCCAGCCTGAATGAAGAAGGCTTTGGCCTGTATGAGCCTGCGGGCGGCTCCGCGCCGGACATCGCGGGAAAAAACATTGCCAACCCGATTGCGCAGATCCTCTCTCTGGCCCTGCTGCTGCGCTACAGCCTGGATGCAGGCGACGCGGCAACCGCAATTGAACACGCGATTAACCGCGCGTTAGAAGAAGGCATCCGTACCGGCGATTTAGCGCGCGGCACGGCGGCAGTCAGTACTGATGAAATGGGCGACATCATTGCCCGCTATGTCGCTGAAGGGGTGTAATCATGGCGAAGACGTTATATGAAAAGTTGTTTGACGCGCACGTTGTCTACGAGGCGCCAAACGAAACCCCGCTGTTGTACATCGACCGCCATCTGGTGCATGAGGTGACCTCCCCGCAGGCATTCGACGGGCTGCGCGCGCACAGGCGCCCGGTACGTCAGCCGGGTAAAACCTTCGCGACGATGGATCACAACGTCTCGACCCAGACCAAAGACATCAATGCGTCCGGCGAGATGGCGCGCATTCAGATGCAGGAGCTGATTAAGAACTGCAACGAGTTCGGCGTTGAGCTGTACGACCTGAACCACCCTTATCAGGGCATCGTTCACGTGATGGGGCCAGAACAGGGGATTACCCTGCCGGGCATGACCATCGTGTGCGGTGACTCCCATACCGCGACCCACGGCGCGTTTGGCGCGCTGGCGTTCGGCATCGGCACGTCTGAAGTAGAGCACGTACTGGCGACGCAGACCCTCAAGCAGGGCCGCGCCAAAACCATGAAGATTGAAGTGAAGGGCAAAGCCGCGCCGGGCATCACGGCGAAAGATATCGTGCTGGCGATCATCGGCAAAACCGGCAGCGCCGGCGGCACCGGCCACGTTGTGGAGTTCTGCGGCGAAGCCATTCAGGCGCTGAGCATGGAGGGGCGTATGACCCTGTGCAACATGGCCATCGAAATGGGGGCAAAAGCCGGTCTGGTCGCCCCGGACGAAACTACCTTCAACTACGTGAAGGGCCGCCTGCACGCGCCAAAAGAGCAGAATTATGTCGATGCCGTTGAATACTGGAAGACCCTGAAAACCGATGACGGTGCAACTTTTGATACCGTTGTCACCCTGCAGGCAGAAGAGATTGCGCCGCAGGTGACCTGGGGAACCAACCCAGGCCAGGTGATTTCCGTCAACGACAGCATCCCCGATCCAACCTCTTTCGCCGATCCGGTTGAGCGTGCAAGCGCTGAAAAAGCGCTGGCCTACATGGGCCTGAAGCCTGGCGTTCCGTTGACGGATGTCGCCATCGATAAAGTCTTTATCGGTTCATGCACCAACTCGCGTATCGAAGATTTACGCGCGGCGGCAGAGATCGCCAAAGGCCGCAAAGTGGCGCCGGGCGTGCAGGCGCTGGTGGTGCCTGGCTCCGGCCCGGTGAAAGCCCAGGCAGAAGCCGAAGGTCTGGATAAGATCTTTATCGAAGCAGGCTTCGAATGGCGCTTGCCGGGCTGCTCCATGTGCCTGGCCATGAACAACGACCGCCTGAATCCGGGCGAGCGCTGCGCCTCCACCAGCAACCGTAACTTTGAAGGCCGCCAGGGCCGCGGTGGGCGTACCCATCTGGTCAGCCCGGCAATGGCCGCCGCCGCGGCAGTCACCGGCCATTTCGCCGATATCCGCAGCCTGAAATAAGGAGACAATCATGGCAGAGAAATTTACCCAACATACGGGCCGGGTTGTCCCACTCGACGCCGCTAACGTCGATACCGATGCGATCATCCCAAAGCAGTTTTTGCAGAAAGTAACGCGCACGGGATTTGGTGCGCACCTGTTTAATGACTGGCGTTTCCTGGACGATAAGGGCGAAGTACCCAACCCGGAATTCGTTCTGAACTTCCCGGAATACAAAGGCGCGTCGATTTTACTGGCGCGAGAAAACTTTGGCTGCGGCTCGTCGCGTGAACACGCTCCCTGGGCGCTGACCGACTACGGTTTTAAGGTGGTTATCGCGCCGAGCTTCGCGGATATCTTCTACGGCAACAGCTTCAACAACCAGCTGCTGCCGGTGACGCTGAGCGATGCGCAGGTCGATGAGCTGTTTGCGCTTGTACAGGCGAATCCGGGCATTTCGTTTGAGGTAGATCTGGAAGCGGAAGTGGTGAAAGCCGGTGATAAGACCTACAGCTTCAGCATTGATGCCTTCCGCCGCCACTGCATGCTGAACGGTCTGGACAGCATCGGCCTGACGCTCCAGCACGAAGACGCTATCTCAGCATACGAGAAAAAACAGCCTGCGTTTATGGGCTAAAGGCAATGGCCCGCAGGGTGCGGGCCATTGATTTGACTACGTTTTGGCATTCCAGCCTCCTTATTGCTTTTCGGCAATGAAGAGACTCACCTCGCAATGATCGTTGTGAAGTTTGTCTCCCCATCAGTTTTTTGATGTGGGACTCTCCACTGTTTGCCTCTTGCGAAAGCCTGAGGCAAACAGCCTCAAGCACCCGCCACGCACTCTATGCGCCTTCTTCGTTCCCGTCAGAAAGTCGTTTCATTTCGTGAAGCCGCCTTCCAGAATTAAACATCCTTAACCCGGCAGGTCAGCCCAAGCGTAACCACCGAAATCGCCGCAATCATCCAGTACACCGAGGCATGGCCATAGCTTTGCGACAGCGCGCCCTGAATCACGCCGGCAAGGATGACGCCCGTAGAAATGCTGTTGGTGAAAAGCGTGGTCGCGGAGCCCGCTCGCCCCGGCATTAAGTCCTGAAACCAGAGCATGCCTATCCCGGCAACGATCCCGATAAACACCGCGTTAAACAGCTGCAATGCCAGCAGCGCCTCCCGCGAATGGAATAGGATCAGCCCCGCGTAGAACAGCACCCCGGCAGCCACTGCAACGATCATCATCCGGCGTTTTCCAAAGCGCTTCACGTAATACCCGGCCAGGATCATCGCCGGAATTTCCAGCCCGGCGGCGGTGCCCATCAGGACCCCCGCGAGCTTGTCCGGTAAACCCAGATCGCTGCTGATCCACAGCGGCATATCGATGATGTACATGGTGTTGCAGGTCCACATCAGCGTGGAGGCGATAAACAGCATGCGGACGTTCTTATCCTGCCAGCCGCTCACCTGAGTGATGGGCTTATCCGTCGTCTGTTCAACGCGCGCCACCGACGGCAGCACAAAGGCAATGAGCGCCAGGCTGATGACAAAGATCCCCGCCGCAATGGAAAACATGGTCGTAAAGCCATAATTCAGCGCGAGCATAAAGGCCAGCGGCGGCCCGATGACCCACGCCAGCGAGAGCTGCGCGCGCATCACCGAGCTGAACATCACCACTTCCCGCGCCGAGCTATCGGCATATTCGCGAGCCAGCGCGAACAGCTGCGGCATGGCGGTATTCGCGAGAGAGGCCAGCAGCACGCCGCAGGTGATCAGCGTCAGGTAATGACGATTGAAGGCAAAGAGCAGCGCGTTGCCCACGGCCATGGCGCAGCAAAAGAGGATCAGCCTGCGGCGATCGCCCCGGGCGTCGGAGCGTTTTGCCAGCCACAGGCTGACCAGAATCCCGGCAATGGCGTTGACGGTATAAAACAACCCGACCCAAAACGGCTGCGCCCCCACCTCGCGGCTGAGGAACAGGCTCAGCGTCGGCGCCTGAAGCGCGCCCGCCACGCCCATCATAAAGGCGACCAGCATAAAAGCAGCATACACGCCGTTCAGGCGTCGCCCCATCGTCATCAACCACAGCATGCGCAAGTCCTTGTGAAAGCGAATCGAAATTGGGTGAATAATAAACGAAAAAAGCCAGCAAAAACATTTTGCTGGCGGGTGATTAGCACCAATACTCAGTCACACATGATCGAGGCGAGTTAGCGAGAAGAGGTCGGTTTCGTAACGTCCCACTGCATCAATTCTTCTAACGTTTTCAGCCGCTGCTCTGCACACTGGCGGGCCAGCCAGGACGTTCCCTTTGTCGCTGAAAAGTACTGCTGATAAAACTGACGTGCGGTAGACCTCTTCATAATTAACCTCCTCGCTTCATCGAGAAGAATTATTGGCCTAATATAGGGATTAATAAATTGCTGGTTTTTTGTGAGGAGTTCCCCTTTTATGCCTTCCGGTCGTCTGCAACAACAGTTTATCCGCCTCTGGCAGTGCTGTGAGGGGCAATCGCAAGAGACCACGCTGAACGAGCTGGCCGATCTGCTCAGCTGTTCGCGTCGCCACATGCGCACGCTGCTCAACACCATGCAGCAGCAGGGCTGGCTGAACTGGGAGGCTGAGGCGGGACGCGGCAAACGCTCGCGCCTGACCTTCCTTTATACCGGCCTGGCGCTGCAGCAGCAGCGTGCGGAAGATCTGCTGGAGCAGGATCGCATCGATCAGCTGGTACAGCTGGTGGGCGATAAGGCGGCCGTGCGCCAGATGCTGGTTTCCCATCTCGGACGCAGCTTTCGTCAGGGCCGACATATCCTGCGGGTACTCTACTATCGCCCAATGAAAAATTTGTTGCCCGGCACGGCCTTACGCCGCTCAGAAACCCACATGGCCCGGCAAATCTTCAGCGGCCTGACGCGCATAAATGAGGAAAACGGGGAACTGGAAGCGGATATCGCCCACCACTGGCAGCAGCTTTCCCCGCTTCACTGGCGCTTCTTCTTACGCCCCGGCATCCATTTTCACCACGGCCGCGAGCTGGAAATGCACGACGTCATCGCCTCTCTGGAACGCGTCCGCAAGCTCCCGCTCTACTCCCATATCTCCCGCGTCCACTCCCCCACGGCCTGGACGCTGGATATCGAGTTGTCGCAGCAGGATAAGTGGCTTCCCTGGCTGCTGGGCTATGTGCCGTCAATGATTCTGCCCGGCGAATGGGAATCGCTGAACAATTTTGCCAGCCAGCCGATTGGCACCGGCCCCTACGCCGTCTCCCGCAATAACAGCAACCAGCTGAAAATCCGCGCGTTCGACGACTACTTTGGCTATCGGGCGCTGATCGACGAAGTGAACGTGTGGGTATTACCGGATCTCAATGAAGACCTGAGTTGCGGGCTGACGCTGGAAGGCCCCACCACGGGAGAAAAAGCCGTGGAGAGTCGCCTGGAGGAGGGATGCTATTATCTCCTGTTTGACCGCCGCACCCACCGTGGGGCAAATCAGGCCGTCCGCAAGTGGATCAGCCACGTGTTATCCCCTTCCAATCTGATCTACCATGCGGAAGAGCAGTACCAGACATACTGGTTCCCGGCGTACGGCCTGCTCCCTCGCTGGCACCACGCCCGCCCGACGCGCAGTGATAAACCCGCCGGGCTGGAGTCCATCACCCTGACCTACTACCGCGAGCACGTGGAGCACCGCTTTATCGCCAGAATCATGGGCAAACTGTTAGCAGCCGAGGGCGTTAAGCTGGAGATCCATGAAGTCGACTACGATGAATGGCATCGCGGCGATATCACCAGCGATATCTGGCTGAACAGCGCCAACTTCACCCTGCCGCTCGATTTCTCACTCTTTTCCCATCTGTATGAAGTCCCCCTGATCCAGCACTGCATCGACCGGGACTGGCATGAGGACGCCGCCGAATGGCGTGCAGGCGAGATGAACCTTGCCACCTGGTGCCAGCAGCTGCTGGCCGAGCAGGCGATCGTGCCGCTGATCCACCACTGGCTGATGATTCAGGGCCAGCGCAGCATGCGCGGCCTGCGGATGAATACCCTGGGCTGGTTTGATTTCAAATCCGCCTGGTTTGCACCGCCGGAGCCATAACGCTTTCGTAATATTCACCAAATCATTACAATAGCGCCGTTCTCAACGGGGTGCTGCATCACTGATGTGCGCTGAGATAATACCCGTCGAACCTGATCCGGATAACGCCGGCGAAGGGATTTGAGGCTGTCTCTCAAAATCCTTTGCCACTCAACCTTGAGGTGCAAAGTGTTAAAAAATGTTCTCCCCCTGCTGGCGCTATTTGCGCTGCCTGCTTTTGCGAAGCCCGTCCTGACGGTCTACACCTACGACTCCTTCTCTGCCGACTGGGGGCCTGGCCCGGTAGTCAAAAAAGCCTTCGAAGCCGACTGTAACTGCGAGCTGAAGTTCGTGGCGCTGGAGGACGGCGTGTCGCTGCTCAACCGTCTTCGCATGGAAGGCAAAAACAGCAAGGCCGACGTGGTGCTCGGGCTGGATAACAACCTGCTGGAAGCCGCCACGCAAACCAGGCTGTTTGCCAAAAGCGGCGTTGCGGCAGATGCCGTTAACGTGCCGGGCGGCTGGAAGAACGACACCTTTGTGCCGTTCGACTACGGCTACTTTGCGTTTGTTTACGACAAAAACAAGCTGAAAAACCCGCCGAAGAGCCTGAAAGAGCTGGTGGAAAGTGACCAGAAATGGCGCGTGATTTACGAAGATCCGCGCACCAGCACGCCGGGCCTGGGCCTGCTGCTGTGGATGCAAAAGGTCTACGGGGATAAAGCCCCCGAAGCGTGGCAGAAGCTGGCCGCCAAAACCGTCACCGTGACCAAGGGCTGGAGCGAAGCCTACGGCCTGTTCCTGAAAGGCGAAAGCGACCTGGTGCTGAGCTACACCACCTCTCCGGCCTACCACATCATCGCCGAGAAGAAAGATAACTACGCGGCGGCGAATTTTGCTGAGGGTCACTACCTTCAGGTGGAAGTGGCAGCGCGTACCGCCGCCAGCAAGCAGCCGGAACTGGCCGAGAAGTTCCTGAAATTTATGGTTTCACCGGCGTTCCAGAACGCCATTCCGACGGGCAACTGGATGTATCCGGTCACTAACGTTGCCCTGCCCGCAGGTTTCGAGCAGTTGACCAAACCTACAGCCTCGCTGGAGTTTACGCCGCAACAGGTTGCCGCGCAGCGTGCCGCATGGGTAAGTGAATGGCAACGCGCCGTCAGCCGCTGATCCCCGGCTGGTTAATTCCCGGGCTTATGGCCGCCATCCTGATGGTGGCGGTCAGCCTGGGGGCTTTTCTCGCGCTGTGGCTCAACGCGCCGGAGAGCGATCTGCTCGCGCTCTGGCACGACAGCTATCTCTGGCACGTTATCCGGTTCTCCTTCTGGCAGGCTTTTCTCTCCGCGCTGCTGTCGACGATCCCGGCCATCTTCCTCGCGAGAGCGCTGTACCGCAGACGTTTTCCCGGCCGGCAGGCGCTGCTGCGCCTGTGCGCGATGACGCTGATCCTGCCGGTGCTGGTGGCGGTATTTGGCATCCTGAGCGTGTATGGCCGTCAGGGCTGGCTGGCCACACTCTTTGCATCTTTAGGCCTGGAGTGGACCTTCTCTCCCTACGGCCTGAAGGGCATTCTGCTGGCGCACGTCTTTTTCAATATGCCGATGGCGACGCGGCTCTTTTTGCAGGCGCTGGAGAATATTCCGGGCGAACAGCGTCAGGTTGCCGCCCAGCTCGGCATGCGCGGCTGGTCATTCTTCCGCTTTGTTGAATGGCCGTGGCTGCGCCGTCAGATCCCGCCCGTGGCGGCATTAATCTTCATGCTCTGCTTCGCCAGCTTTGCCACCGTGCTGTCACTCGGCGGCGGGCCGCAGGCCACCACCATCGAGCTGGCGATCTTTCAGGCGCTGAGTTACGACTACGATCCGGGCCGCGCCGCGCTGCTGGCGATGGTGCAGATGGCGTGCTGTCTTGTGCTGGTGCTCCTGAGCCAGCGCCTGAGCAAAGCCATTTCTCCCGGCAGTAACCAGATAGCGGGCTGGCGCGATCCGCAGGACAGCCTGCACAGCCGCATCACCGATTTTATCCTTATCGCGCTGGCGCTCCTGCTTCTGCTGCCGCCGCTTCTGGCCGTTGTCGTCGACGGTCTGAACCTCAATCTTGTTTCCGTATTGCAACAGCCCGTGCTCTGGCAGGCGACGTGGACCTCGGTACGCATCGCGCTGGCCGCCGGGCTGCTGTGCGTCATACTGACCATGATGCTGCTCTGGAGCAGCCGTGAACTCTACGCGCGTCAGGCTCGTAAGGCCGGGCAAATGCTGGAGCTGACGGGCATGCTGATCCTGGCGATGCCGGGCATCGTGCTGGCGACGGGCTTCTTTTTACTGTTCAACAGCACCATTGGCCTGCCGGAAAGCGCCGACGGCATCGTGATTTTTACCAACGCCCTGATGGCCATCCCTTACGCGCTCAAGGTGCTGGAAAACCCGATGCGCGACGTGAACAGCCGCTACGGTTTGCTCTGTCAGTCGCTGGGGATGCAGGGCTGGCAGCGGCTGAAGGTGGTGGAACTCCGCGCCCTTAAACGACCGCTGGCGCAGGCGCTGGCCTTCGCCTGCGTGCTGTCGATAGGGGATTTTGGCGTCGTGGCGCTGTTCGGCAATGAAGACTTCCGCACGCTGCCGTTCTGGCTTTATCAGCAAATTGGCTCCTACCGCAGCCAGGATGGAGCCGTCACGGCACTCTTACTGCTGCTGCTGTGCTTTGCGTTATTTACCGTTATCGAAAAACTACCGGGGCGTGATGTTAGAACTGACTGATGTAACCTGGCTCTACCAGCATCTGCCGATGCGCTTTACGCTCTCCGTGCGTCAGGGGGAGATGATTGCCGTGCTTGGCCCAAGCGGCGCGGGGAAAAGTACGCTGCTCAATTTGATCGCCGGTTTTTTGCAACCGGCAAGCGGAACGATCGTGATTGAGAACCGTGACCATACCCGCACCCCGCCGGCAAAGCGCCCTGTTTCAATGCTGTTTCAGGAAAACAACCTGTTTACCCACCTGACGGTACGGCAAAACATCGCGCTGGGAATGCATCCGGGACTCAGGCTGAACGACGCCCAGCGACACAAGCTGGAGCTGATTGCCGGGCAAATGGGGATCGCTGAGTTTATCGACAGGCTACCGGGCGAACTGTCCGGCGGCCAGCGTCAGCGCGTGGCGCTGGCGCGCTGTCTGGTGCGCGAGCAGCCCGTTCTGCTGCTGGATGAACCCTTCTCTGCGCTCGATCCCGCGCTGCGCCAGGAGATGCTGACCCTGGTGCAGGATGTCTGCCAGCGTCAGCAGCTCACAATGCTGATGGTGTCGCACAGCATTGAGGACGCAGCCCGCATCGCGCCGCGATCGGTGGTGATCGCGGAGGGGCGTATTTTGTGGGATGGTGAAACAGAAGAACTGCTGAGTGGTAAGGCGGGAGCGTCTTCGCTGTTGGGCATTCGTGCTGTCTGATGCCCTCACCCTGACCCTCTCCCACGGGGAGAGGGAAAAAGTCCTTAACGGCTGACCACTTTTAATAAAATCTCGCCGTATACCGGCATCAGCGGGTGACGAATCAGCGCGACCAGGGCTACCACGGCCACACCCAGCGTCAGCGGGGCCAGCCAGAGCAGGCGCGTGCGCGGGAGATAGCGCGTCAGGCGGTCGACGCTGGCTTTTGCGCTGCGCCACAGGCGCCAGCAGAGCCAGACCGCCAGCCACAGCAGCACCGCCGTTCCCAGAAGCAGCCATTTAAACTCGCCGCTTTGCATTCCGTCAGGAATATCGATGGCCGCACCGGCCAGAATACCCGGCAGGAAGTAGAACGGCGGCCAGAAGACGCAGCCGATAATGTTCGGCACCACGAACTTCGCAACGGGCAGATCCAGCATCCCGGCCACCATTGGCACCAGCGGACGCGTTGGCCCGACAAAGCGGCCGACAAGAATGGTAAACATGCTGTGCTGATGCAGCGCGTGCTCGGTTTTATCCAGCAAGGCTTTGTTCTTTTTCATAAACGACCAGCGGTGCAGCGGCTTCTTAAAGCGCCAGCCCAGCCAGAAGGAGATCCAGTCGCCCAGCAGGCAGCCGACAATACCGGCCAGCCACGCCTGCCAGAAATTAACTTCACCGCTGCCAATCAGCGCGCCAAGCCCCGCCATCATCACGGTGCCGGGCAGGATCAGCCCAACCAGCGCCAGCGATTCCAGAAACGCCACCAGCGCCACGGCGATGAGCGAGTACATAACGGACTGGGTGATAAAATGTTCCAGCAATGCCTGCATAACTATTCCGGTCAGAAAACGAATCAGCGATTCTGCTTAGCGCCCTGCACCGCGTCAAGGCATCAATTGTCTGAATAGTTTACAGGATGCTCCTGAAGTTCACCTGAATGTTTACCGTTTATTCACATCCCGCGCGGAATTCGCTGGGGCTGGCGCCGGTGCATTTTTTAAAGACGCGAGAGAAATAGAGCTGATCCTCAAAGCCCACGTTACGGCCCACGGTGGCAATGGGCATCCGGGTGGTGCTGAGCAGCAGCTTCGCCTGGCTAATGCGCTGATCCTCGCGCCAGCTCAGCACGCTCACCCCAAGCTGCTGGCGGAACAGGTGCGATAGCCGGGACGGTGAAAGGCAGACGTGCTGCGCGACGCTGGCAATATCAAACTGGCTGTCAGACAGGTGATCGCTGATGTACTGGCAGGCATCGCGCACGCGGTTATCCAGAGGCGGGTTAAGCGATTCGTTAATCGCCTCCATGCGGCGCAGCAGCACCTGCTCAAGCAGGTTAATCGCCAGCAGTTCGGCGTAGCGCCCGCCAGCCTGCCCGGCCTCGATAATCTGGGCAAACAGCTCGCGAAACTGCGACAGATGCGCCTCATCCGGACGGTAAAAACCGGTATGGGCAAAGATCGCTGGCCACGACAGCCACTCCTGCCAGTAGGCGCGCGGGCGGAAGTAGACCCACTGGTGATACCACTCTTTGGCATCAGGGTGGCGCCCGTAGTGGTGGATCTCTCCCGGCGGGAACAGCAGCATATCGCCGGGGCGGCAAACAAACTGCTGGTCACCGTTTTTGATGATCCCTTCTCCGCGCACGGTGAGATTCAAAATAAAACCCTTCATCCCCAGCGGACGATCGACGTAAAAATCGAGGTATCCCTCAGCCTCGATAGGGGTCAGACCCGCCACCAGATGGGCGTTAAACGAATAGCCCGGCAGGAGGGGATCGTTTTGCGTTTCGGCCATAGATTCAGTTCTCCCGGCGCTCCCGAAGGAAACCATTTGTCCATATCGTTAAAAGCAGTATAAAAATGGCCTGCGAAACGCACCAAAAAGCCTCGCGCCTCTTTTACGTCCGCCATGTTTCAGCCTTCGCCCCTGATTTCTCCGCCATCGCTGGCAGATAAGCAGTAACAAAAGTGTCTATAAGTGCGGCAGAAATGTCCACATTGAATATTTGCACGGCGTCACACTTTCAATCGTAACAGCAATTTAATCCATAAGATTAGCGGATCCTGCCTGACGATTTTCGCCCCCAGTCTCTAATGTTCTCCCATACCTGTTTTTTGATGGAGCAACACCATGGCAATTGCGATTGGCCTCGATTTTGGCAGCGACTCGGTTCGCGCGCTGGCAGTGGACTGTACGACCGGCCTGGAGATAGCAACCAGCGTTGAGTGGTATCCGCGCTGGCAAGAGGGGCGCTATTGCGATGCGCCAAACAACCAGTTCCGCCACCACCCGCGTGACTACATTGAATCAATGGAAGCGGCAATCAAAACCGTGCTGGCAGACCTCAGCGGCGAACAGCGCGCAGAGATTGTCGGCATTGGCGTCGACAGCACCGGCTCAACGCCAGCCCCGGTCGATGCAGAAGGCCGCGTGCTGGCGCTGCGCCCGGAGTTCGCCGACAACCCGAACGCCATGTTCGTGCTGTGGAAAGACCATACCGCCGTGGAAGAGGCTGAAGCCATCACCCGCCTGTGCCATCAGCCGGGCAAAACCGACTATTCGCGCTACATCGGCGGCATATACTCCAGCGAGTGGTTCTGGGCGAAAATTCTGCACGTCACCCGCGCGGACGCTTCGGTCGCGCAGGCTGCGGCATCGTGGATTGAGCTGTGCGACTGGGTGCCAGCCCTGCTCTCCGGCACCACGCGCCCGCAGGACATCCGCCGCGGCCGCTGCAGCGCCGGGCATAAATCGTTATGGCATGAAAGCTGGGGCGGCCTGCCTCCAGCCGCGTTCTTCGATGAGCTCGACCCGATTATCAACAAGAGCCTGAAATACCCGCTGTTTACCGACACCTTCACCGCCGATATTCCGGTCGGCACCCTCTGCGAAGAGTGGGCAAAACGCCTGGGGCTTCCGCAGAACGTGGCCATCTCCGGCGGGGCATTCGACTGCCATATGGGCGCCGTGGGCGCGGGCGCTCAGCCCAATACCCTGGTGAAAGTTATCGGCACGTCTACCTGCGACATCCTGACGGCGGATAAAGCTACCGTCGGCGACCGCGCGGTAAAAGGCATCTGCGGCCAGGTGGACGGCAGCGTGGTGCCGGACTTTATCGGCCTTGAAGCCGGTCAGTCCGCGTTTGGCGATATCTACGCCTGGTTTGGCCGCGTGCTGGGCTGGCCGCTGGATCGGCTGGCGGCAGCGCACCCTGAACTGAAAGCCCAGATTGCCGAGAGCAAAAAGCAGCTTCTGCCGCAGCTCACCGAAGCCTGGGCGAAAAATCCGTCTCTCGATCACCTCCCGGTGGTGCTGGACTGGTTTAACGGCCGCCGCACGCCGTTCGCCAATCAGCGCCTGAAAGGGGTGATCGCGGATCTCAACCTGGCAACCGACGCCCCTGCGCTGTTCGGCGGCCTGATTGCCGCTACCGCCTTCGGCGCGCGCGCCATTATGGAGTGCTTCACCGAGCAGGGCATCGACGTGAACAACGTGATGGCGCTGGGCGGCATCGCCCGTAAAAACCCGGTGATCATGCAGGCCTGCTGCGACGTGCTGAACCGTCCGCTGCAGATTGTGGCCTCCGATCAGTGCTGCGCGCTGGGCGCGGCGATTTTCGCCGCCGTGGCCGCAGGCGTTCACGCCGACATCCCGACCGCGCAGCAGCATATGGCGAGCGCCGTCGAAAATACCCTTCAGCCGCGCGCCCAGCAGGCGCAACGCTTCGAACAGCTTTATCAGCGCTACCAGCAATGGGCAAAAAGCGCCGAGCTTCACTATCTCCCTGTCGCCGCCCCGGCCAAAAGCACCGCGGACACTACGGCAACCCTGACACATTAAGGACACGATGATGACCATTTTTAATAACTATGAAGTGTGGTTTGTGATTGGCAGCCAGCATCTGTACGGGCCGGAAGCGCTGCAGCAGGTGACGAAACACGCGGAGCACGTGGTTAACGCGCTGAACGCGGAAGCTAAACTGCCGTGCAGGCTGGTGCTAAAACCGCTGGGCACCACGCCGGACGAAATTACCCACATCTGCCGCGACGCCAACTACGACGATAAATGCGCCGGTCTGGTGGTGTGGCTGCACACCTTCTCGCCAGCAAAAATGTGGATCAACGGCCTGTCTATCCTCAACAAACCGCTGCTGCAGTTCCATACCCAGTTCAACGCCTCCCTGCCGTGGGAGAGCATCGACATGGACTTTATGAACCTGAACCAGACCGCGCACGGCGGCCGCGAGTTCGGCTTCATCGGCGCGCGTATGCGTCAGCAGCACGCGGTGGTCACCGGCCACTGGCAGGACGGCAAGGCGCAACAACGTATCGGCTCCTGGATGCGTCAGGCCGTCTCTAAGCAGGATACCCGCCACCTGAAAGTGGTGCGTTTCGGCGACAACATGCGTGAAGTGGCGGTCACCGACGGCGATAAAGTCGCCGCGCAGATCAAGTTCGGCTTCTCCGTAAATACCTGGGCCGTGGGCGACCTGGTGCAGGTGGTGAATGAAATCAGCGATGGCGACGTGAGCGCGCTGGTGGACGAGTACGAAAGCAGCTACCGCCTGACTCCTGCGGCACAAATCAACGGCGACAAGCGACAGAACGTGCTGGACGCGGCGCGCATCGAGCTGGGCATGAAGCGCTTCCTCGAACAGGGCGGCTTCCACGCCTTTACTACCACCTTTGAAGACCTCCACGGCCTGAAACAGCTGCCGGGCCTGGCGGTACAACGTCTGATGCAGCAGGGCTACGGCTTTGCGGGCGAGGGCGACTGGAAAACTGCCGCTCTGCTTCGCATCATGAAGGTGATGTCGACCGGTCTGCAGGGCGGCACCTCCTTTATGGAGGACTACACCTACCACTTCGAAAACGGCAACGACCTGGTGCTCGGCTCCCACATGCTGGAAGTGTGCCCGACGATCGCCGTGGAAGAGAAACCGATCCTCGACGTGCAGTATCTCGGCATCGGCGGCAAAGCCGATCCGGCACGCCTGATCTTCAACACCCGTACGGGCCCGGCCATCAACGCCAGCCTGATCGACCTCGGCGATCGTTTCCGCCTGCTGGTGAACTGCGTCGATGCGGTTGAAACGCCGCATTCCCTGCCGAAACTGCCGGTCGCCAACGCCCTGTGGAAAGCGCAGCCAGACCTGCCAACCGCGTCCGAAGCCTGGATTGTGGCCGGTGGCGCGCACCACACGGTATTCAGCCACGCGCTGGATCTGAACGATATGCGTCAGTTCGCCGAGCTGCACGATATCGAGCTGACCGTCATTGATAACGAGACCCGCCTGCCTGCGTTCAAAGACGCGCTGCGCTGGAACGAAGTCTATTACGGTTCAAAACGCTAAGCCCTGAATGCCCGGTGGCACTGCGTTTACCGGGCCTACGATCCTGTAGGCCGGATAAGCGAAGCGCCATCCGGCAGGAGACAACTATGTTAGACGATCTCAAACGTCAGGTGCTCGAAGCTAACCTGGCGCTGCCGAAACATAATCTGGTGACCCTGACCTGGGGCAACGTCAGCGCCGTTGACCGGGAAAAAGGCGTGTTCGTGATTAAGCCTTCCGGCGTGGATTACACGGTGATGACCGCAGACGATATGGTCGTTGTCAGCCTCGAGACCGGCGAAGTGGTCGAAGGTAAGAAAAAACCGTCCTCCGATACGCCGACTCACCGCTTGCTCTACCGGTCATTCCCGACCATCGGCGGGATTGTGCATACCCATTCGCGCCACGCGACCATCTGGGCACAGGCGGGCCAGTCCATACCGGCGACCGGCACCACCCACGCGGACTACTTCTACGGCACCATTCCCTGCACGCGCCTGATGACCGATGCGGAGATTAACGGTGAGTACGAGTGGGAAACGGGTAACGTGATTGTTGAAACCTTCGAAAAACAGGGTATCGACGCGGCGCAAATGCCCGGCGTGCTGGTGCACTCCCACGGCCCGTTCGCCTGGGGGAAAAACGCGGAAGACGCGGTGCATAACGCGATTGTGCTCGAAGAGGTCGCCTATATGGGGATCTTCTGCCGACAGCTGGCACCGCAGCTGCCGGACATGCAGCAGACCCTGCTCGATAAGCATTACCTGCGCAAGCACGGCGCGAAGGCGTATTACGGGCAGTAGCCTGTAGGCCGGATAAGCGCAGCGTCATCCGGCAAAACAGGCACTGTATAAAACCCCAGCAAACACCCCTTAACCAGGCTATAATCAGGCCTGGTTTTGTTTTCTGGGATAACGGCGTGGCGCAGGCGCAAGAAGGCTTTTTACTGACCCGACACTGGCGGGATACCCCTCAGGGCACCGAGGTCGCGTTCTGGCTGGCGACGAACAACGGCCCGCTGCACGTTACGCTGCCGCCGCAGGAATCCGTGGCCTTTATTCCTGAAGCCCACGTCGAGAAGGTGAAACAGCTGCTGCGCGGCGAAAACGGCTGGCGTCTCACCCCGCTTGAACTGAAAGATTTCCACCGCCAGCCGGTTTACGGCCTCTACTGCCGCGCCCATCGTCAATTAATGCGCTACGAAAAGCTGCTCCGCGAAGCGGGCGTGACGCTTTACGAAGCGGATATCCGCCCACCGGAACGCTTTCTGATGGAGCGGTTCATTACCGCCCCCGTCTGGGTTGACGGCACCGCGCATAGCGGCAGCCTGGTGAACGCACGCCTGAAGCCTAACCCTCACTATCGCCCGCCGCTGAAGTGGGTCTCTCTGGATATTGAAACCACCCGCCACGGCGAGCTTTACTGCATTGGGCTTGAAGGCTGCGGGCAGCGGGTTGTCTATATGCTCGGGCCGCCGAATGGCGATGCGTCCGCGCTGGATTTCCGGCTTGAGTATGTCAACAGCCGTCCGCAGCTGCTGGAGAAGCTTAACCAGTGGTTTGCCGAGCACGATCCCGATGTGCTGATCGGCTGGAACGTGGTGCAGTTCGACCTGCGCGTGCTGCAAAAGCACGCCGAGCGCTACCGTATCCCGCTGATGCTGGGGCGCGGAAATACCGAGCTGGAGTGGCGCGAGCACGGTTTTAAGAACGGCGTTTTCTTTGCGCAGGCCAACGGACGCCTGATTATCGACGGCATCGAGGCGCTAAAGTCCGCCTTCTGGAACTTTTCCTCGTTCTCGCTCGAAGCCGTGTCTCAGGAGCTGCTCGGCGAGGGCAAATCCATCGACAACCCGTGGGACAGAATGGATGAGATCGACCGTCGCTTTAACGAAGACAAACCGGCGCTGGCAACCTATAACCTGAAAGACTGCGAGCTGGTCACGCGGATATTCCACAAAACCGAGATCATGCCGTTCCTGCTGGAGCGCGCGACGGTGAATGGCCTGGCGGCCGACAGGCACGGTGGTTCGGTTGCCGCCTTCGGCCATCTGTATATTCCCCGGATGCACCGCGCAGGCTACGTCGCCCCCAACCTCGGCGACGTGCCGCCGCAGGCCAGCCCCGGCGGATATGTCATGGACTCCCGCCCGGGGCTTTACGACTCGGTGCTGGTGCTGGACTATAAAAGCCTGTATCCGTCGATTATCCGCACCTTTTTGATTGACCCCGTCGGGCTGATTGAGGGCATGGCGCAGCCGGATGACGAACGCAGTACCGAGGGCTTCCTCGGGGCGCGCTTCTCGCGCGAGAAACACTGCCTGCCGGAGATTGTGGGCAACATCTGGCACGGCCGCGAAGAGGCGAAACGCCAGGGAAACAAGCCGCTTTCACAGGCGCTGAAGATCATCATGAATGCCTTCTACGGCGTGCTGGGCACCAGCGCCTGCCGCTTCTTCGATCCGCGTCTGGCGTCATCCATTACCATGCGCGGGCACGAGATTATGCGCCAGACGAAAGCGCTAATTGAATCCCGGGGCTATGACGTCATCTACGGCGACACGGACTCCACCTTCGTGTGGCTGAAAGGCGCGCATTCAGAAGAGGACGCAGCGAAGATCGGCAAAGCGCTGGTGGCGTTTGTGAACGACTGGTGGCGTGAGAATTTGCAAAAAGAGCGGTTAACAAGCGCGCTGGAGCTGGAGTTTGAAACGCATTTCGCCCGCTTTTTAATGCCTACCATTCGCGGGACCGATCAGGGCAGCAAGAAGCGCTACGCCGGGCTGATCCAGGAAGGCGACAAGCAGCGGATGGTCTTTAAAGGGCTGGAGACGGTACGCACAGACTGGACGCCGCTGGCGCAGCAGTTCCAGCAGACGCTCTACCTGCGGGTGTTCCGCAATGAGCCGTATCAGGACTACATCCGCGAAACCATCGCCAGCCTGATGGCGGGCGAACTTGACGCGCAGCTGGTGTATCGCAAGCGCCTGCGCCGCCCTTTGGCAGAGTACCAGCGCAACGTGCCCCCTCATGTGCGCGCCGCGCGTCTGGCGGACGAAGAGAACGTACGGCGGGGGCGCGCCCAGCAGTATCAAAACCGGGGTTCCATCAAGTATGTCTGGACCACCAGCGGCCCGGAACCGGTTGATTACCAGCAGTCGCCGCTTGATTACGATCACTATCTGACGCGTCAGCTTCAGCCGGTTGCGGAGGGAATTTTACCCTTCATCGACGATGATTTTGCTACACTAGTGACAGGACAGCTTGGCCTATTTTGACGCGTGACGAAATGGCTGCCATCCAGTACCATAGCGCCCTTTCCATTCCCGGACCCATTTTTCGATGACCGTCTTTTTTGACGGGGGTCGAACTATTGCCTGCAATTAAAGATTAGAGCCGAACAACTATGCCTTTTACACTTGGTCAACGCTGGATCAGCGATACAGAAAGCGAACTTGGATTAGGAACCGTCGTAGCAATCGATACGCGTATGGTTACCCTCCTCTTCCCTGCCACCGGTGAAAACCGTCTGTACGCTCGCAATGACTCCCCTGTTACCCGCGTGATGTTCAATCCGGGCGACACCGTGACCAGCCATGACGGCTGGCAGCTCAAGATTGAAGACGTAAAAGAAGAGAATGGACTGCTCGCCTACATCGGGACTCGCCTGGACACTGACGAGGCCAACGTTATCCTGCGCGAAGTGCTGCTCGACAGCAAGCTGGTCTTCAGCAAGCCGCAGGATCGCCTGTTTGCCGGGCAAATCGACCGTATGGATCGTTTCTCCCTGCGCTACCGCGCGCGCAAGTTCCAGAGTGAACAGTACCGTATGCCGTGGAGCGGCCTGCGCGGCCAGCGCACCAGCCTGATCCCCCACCAGCTGAACATCGCCCATGACGTGGGCCGTCGCCATGCGCCGCGCGTCCTGCTGGCTGACGAAGTGGGTCTGGGTAAAACCATCGAAGCGGGCATGATCCTGCATCAACAGCTGCTTTCCGGCGCCGCCGAGCGCGTGCTGATTGTTGTTCCAGAAACGCTGCAGCACCAGTGGCTGGTTGAGATGCTGCGCCGCTTTAACCTGCGTTTTGCCCTCTTTGACGACGAACGCTATGCGGAAGCGCAGCACGACGCGGACAACCCGTTTGAAACCGAACAGCTGGTGATCTGCTCGCTGGACTTCGTGCGCCGCAGCAAGCAGCGCCTGGAGCACCTGTGCGACGCCGAATGGGACATTATGGTGGTCGACGAAGCGCACCACCTGGTCTGGAGCGAAGACGCGCCAAGCCGTGAATATATGGCTATCGAACAGCTTGCCGAGCGCGTGCCCGGCGTCCTGCTGCTGACCGCAACGCCTGAACAGCTGGGTCTGGAAAGCCACTTTGCCCGTCTGCGCCTGCTCGATCCAAACCGTTTCCACGACTTTGCGCAGTTCGTTGAAGAACAGAATAACTACCGTCCGGTCGCGGATGCCGTTGCGCTGCTGCTGGCGGGCAACCGCCTCTCTAACGACGAGCTGAACACCCTGAGCGATCTGATTGGTGAGCAGGATATCGAACCTCTGCTGCATGCCGCCAACAGCGACAGCGACGACGCAGGATCCGCGCGTAAAGAGCTTATCGACATGCTGATGGATCGCCACGGCACCAGCCGCGTGCTGTTCCGAAACACCCGTAACGGCGTCAAAGGCTTCCCGAAACGCGAGCTGCACACCATCAGGCTGCCGCTGCCGACCCAGTATCAGACGGCAATCAAGGTTTCCGGCATTATGGGCGCGCGTAAAACGGCAGAAGAGCGCGCGCGTGACATGCTCTACCCGGAACAGATTTATCAGGAATTCGAAGGCGATACCGGCACCTGGTGGAACTTCGATCCGCGCGTTGAGTGGCTGATGGGCTATCTGACCGCACACCGTTCGCAAAAAGTGCTGGTGATCTGCGCCAAAGCCGCCACCGCGCTGCAGCTGGAGCAGGTTCTGCGCGAGCGGGAAGGCATTCGCGCCGCCGTGTTCCACGAAGGCATGTCGATCATCGAGCGCGACCGTGCGGCCGCCTGGTTTGGTGAAGAAGACAGCGGCGCGCAGGTGCTGCTGTGCTCTGAAATCGGCTCTGAAGGCCGCAACTTCCAGTTTGCCAGCAACCTGGTGATGTTCGATCTGCCGTTTAACCCGGACCTGCTGGAGCAGCGTATCGGCCGTCTGGACCGTATCGGTCAGGCGCATGATATTCAGATCCACGTTCCGTATCTGGAAAAAACCGCCCAGTCCGTACTGGTGCGCTGGTTCCACGAGGGTCTGGACGCGTTTGAGCACACCTGCCCGACCGGGCGCGCCATTTACGATCGGGTTCATAGCGACCTGATCGGCTACCTGGCTGCGCCGGAAAATACTGACGGCTTTGACGACCTGATCAAATCCTGCCGCGAGCAGCACGACGCGCTGAAGGCTCAGCTGGAACAGGGCCGCGACCGCCTGCTGGAGATCCACTCCAACGGCGGTGAAAAAGCGCAGGCGCTGGCCGAGAGCATTGAAGAACAAGATGATGACACCAGCCTGATCGGCTTCTCCATGAACCTGTTCGACATCGTTGGGATCAACCAGGACGATCGCGGCGAAAATCTGATCGTCCTCACGCCGTCCGATCATATGCTGGTTCCGGATTTCCCGGGCCTGCCGGAGGACGGTTGCACCATCACCTTTGAACGTGATGTGGCGCTGTCCCGCGAAGACGCCCAGTTCATCACCTGGGAACACCCGCTGATCCGCAACGGTCTGGATCTGATCCTCTCCGGCGATACCGGCAGCAGCACCATTTCTCTGCTGAAGAACAAGGCGCTTCCGGTCGGTACGCTGCTGGTTGAACTGATCTACGTTGTGGAGGCGCAGGCGCCGAAGCAGCTTCAGCTCACCCGCTTCCTGCCGCCAACGCCGGTGCGTCTGCTGCTGGACAAAAACGGCACGAACCTGGCAGGACAGGTGGAGTTCGAAAGCTTCAACCGTCAGCTGAGCGCGGTTAACCGCCATACCGGCAGCAAGCTGGTCAACGCCGTTCAGCAGGACGTGCACGCGATTCTGCAGCTGGGCGAAACGCAGGTTGAAAAAGCGGCCCGCGCGCTGATTGACGCGGCGCGTACCGAAGCCGACGACAAACTTTCAGCCGAGCTGTCCCGTCTGGAAGCGTTAAAAGCGGTGAACCCGAACATCCGTGACGACGAGCTGGCTGCGATTGAGAGCAATCGTCAGCAGGTGATGGAAAGCCTGGATCAGGCGAGCTGGCGTCTGGACGCCCTGCGTCTTATCGTTGTGACGCATCAGTAAACGGAGCGCAAGATGGTGATGGAGCCCTACAATCCCCCTCAGGATCCCTGGCTGGTCATTCTGTATCAGGATGAGCACATTATGGTGGTCAACAAGCCGAGCGGCCTGTTGTCCGTTCCGGGGCGTCTGGATGAGCACAAGGACAGCGTGATGACGCGCATTCAGCGCGATTATCCGCATGCTGAGTCCGTTCATCGCCTGGACATGGCCACCAGCGGCGTGATTGTGGTGGCGCTGCATAAAGAAGCAGAACGCGAACTGAAGCGCCAGTTCCGCGAGCGCGAGCCGAAAAAGCAGTACGTCGCGCGCGTCTGGGGCCATCCGGCCCCCGCGGAAGGGCTGGTGGATTTACCGCTGATCTGCGACTGGCCGAACCGACCCAAGCAGAAGGTCTGCTATGAAACCGGCAAAGCGGCGCAAACCGAGTATGAAGTGCTGGAGTACGCGCCGGATAACACCGCGCGCGTTCTGCTCAAGCCGATTACCGGACGCTCGCACCAGCTGCGCGTGCATATGCTCGCCCTGGGCCATCCGATCCTCGGCGATCGGTTTTACGCCCCGCCTGAAGCGCTGGCCTTAGCGCCACGTCTGCAGCTCCACGCGCAGACGCTCACCATTACCCATCCGGTCTTTGGTAACGCGATGACCTTTAAAGCTCCGGTAGACTTCTAAAAAAATGGCCCGACATCGTCGGGCCATTTTTCTATTTAAAACCTTTCTGCTCTTTTATGAGCTCGTACGCTTTCTGAATTTCCTGCGCTTTTTGCTTCGCCATTTCCATCATTTCTGGCGGTAAGCCTTTCGCGACCAGCTTGTCCGGGTGGTGTTCACTCATTAATTTACGGTAGGCACGCTTGATGGTTGTCGCATCGTCCGTTGGCTTCACGCCCAGGACGTTACAGGCATCTTCCAGCGTTGGACCGCGCTGCGCCTGCTGCCAGCCGCCGCCGGAGGATTGCTGCTGATAGCCGCCGCCAAACTGCGCGCCGCCCTGCATCATGCGCAGGAACTGGTCGAACTGCATGCGGGAGATCCCCAACTCTTCAGCAATGACGTATAAAACGTCCCGCTCATTGGGATGAAGAGAGCCATCGGCAAAGGCCGCCTGAATCTGGATTTCCAGAAACATCCGAATTAAATCAAAGCGCCCGAAGCAGATGCTGCGGAACTGACGCATTTTTTCGCGCAGCGGATAGTTATCCGCTTTGCCGATACGAAACGCATTTTGTGCGGCCAGGCGGGAATCGCCGTGCAGATTCATGCGATCCATAAAGATGCTGGCAACCTGAATATCGGCTTCCGTCACGCGCCCTTTGGATTTGGTTAAGTGCCCCATGACCTCAAAGGTGGTCGAGAAAAAGAGTGACTGACGTTCGCGCTGGTTGGCAAACCAGGCCATTTTGCGGCTGCGCGCCTTATCAAACATGTGCCCAATAATAAGCCCAAGTACGATCCCCCAAAACCCGGCACCCATTACGATGGCGAACGCAACGCCGATTATTTTACCCCAATACTGCATATACTCCCCGGATAGTCATGTTCCTGGTCGACGCAACGCCATAATCACTGTGTTCAAGCCACGGTCAATTGAAGGACATCGCCTATAATTTGCTTTATCATACTCGTCATTCGATAGCGAGCCTAACACTTGGCGCGCAAACGGGCAGGATTAACGCTGGTACTGCGCTGATGAGTAAGATAGTCTCTGAGCGTTTGTAAGCCGTAGCCACTGATGACGGAACAATAAAATACAACGTATGAAAAAACGTATCCCCACCCTCCTGGCCACAATGATTGGTGCCGCTCTGTACAGTCAGCAGGGGCTGGCAGCCGATCTCGCCTCGCAGTGTATGCTTGGCGTCCCAAGCTACGATCGCCCACTGGTTCAGGGCGATACGAATAGCTTGCCGGTAACCATTACTGCCGATAGCTCTAAAGGCACCTATCCGGACAACGCGACGTTCACGGGCAACGTCGATATTAACCAAGGCAATAGCCGCCTGCGTGCCGATGAAGTGCAATTGCACCAGAAGCAGCCGGAAGGTGCGGTCGAACCGGTACGTACGGTGGATGCACTGGGTAATGTGCATTACGACGACAACCAGGTCATCCTGAAAGGTCCGAAAGCCTGGTCAAACCTGAATACGAAAGATACCAACGTCTGGAAAGGTGATTACCAGATGGTGGGACGTCAGGGGCGTGGTGATGCCGACCTGATGAAACAGCGCGGTGAAAACCGCTACACGATTCTTGAAAACGGTACCTTCACCTCCTGTCTGCCGGGGTCGAATACCTGGAGCGTAGTCGGGAGTGAAGTGATTCATGACCGTGAAGAGCAGGTTGCAGAGATCTGGAACGCGCGCTTCAAGCTCGGCCCGGTACCTGTTTTCTATAGCCCGTATTTACAGCTTCCCGTGGGCGACAAACGTCGTTCCGGCTTCCTGATCCCCAATGCCAAATACAGCACCACGAACTATTTTGAGTTCTACCTGCCGTATTACTGGAACATCGCGCCCAACATGGACGCCACGATCACGCCGCACTATATCCACAAGCGCGGTAATATCATGTGGGAGAACGAGTTCCGTTACCTGACTAAAGCGGGTACGGGCTTAATGGAGCTGGATTACCTGCCGTCAGATAACGTTTATAAAGACGATACGACAAATAACCCATCCGGCGACGATCGTCACCGTTGGTTATTCTACTGGCGTCATGCCGGGGTGATGGATCAGGTCTGGCGCTTTAACGTCGACTACACCAAGGTCAGTGACTCCACCTATTTCAACGACTTTGATTCCAAATACGGTTCAAGTACCGACGGCTACGCGACGCAGAAATTCAGTGCTGGCTATGCCATCCAGAACTTTAACGCCACGGTGTCCACCAAACAGTTCCAGGTCTTCAGCAACCAGACCAACAGTACCTATGGTGCTGAACCGCAGCTGGACGTTAACTGGTATCAAAACGATGTGGGGCCATTCGATACCCGCGTTTACGCACAGGCCGTACATTTCGTGAATACCAACTCCGATATGCCGGAAGCGACGCGTCTTCATATCGAGCCGACGATCAACCTGCCGTGGTCAAACGACTGGGCGAGCCTGAACACCGAAGCCAAGCTGATGGCAACCCACTATCAGCAGAAGAATGTTGATAGCTATAACACCAGCAATGACGCACGCCTTGAAGAGTCCGTAAATCGTACCCTGCCGCAGTTTAAAATGGACGGCAAGCTGATCTTTGAGCGCGATATGGGGCTGCTGGCTGATGGCTATACTCAGACCCTCGAGCCGCGGATGCAGTATCTGTACGTACCGTATCGCGATCAGAGCAACATCAACAACTACGACTCCTCGCTGCTGCAGTCTGACTATAGCGGCCTGTTCCGCGACCGTACCTACGGTGGTCTTGACCGTATTGCTTCTGCAAACCAGCTCACTACCGGCGTGACCACGCGTGTATATGATGATGCCTCAGTTGAACGTTTTAACGTTTCTGTTGGTCAAATCTACTATTTCACGGAATCACGTACGGGAGATGAGCAAAATTTACAGTGGGAAGATAACGATAAGACAGGTTCTGTCGTTTGGGCCGGTGATACCTACTGGCGTATGACGGACCGCTGGGGTCTGCGCGGCGGCGTGCAGTATGACACCCGCCTGGATAACATCGCGAACAGTAGCGCCACTATCGAATACCGTCGTGATGAAGACCGACTGGTTCAGCTGAATTATCGTTATGCCAGCCCTGAATATATTCAGGCTACGCTGCCAAAAAACAACAACGATAAGACCTGGACTCAGGAACAGTATAAAGACGGTATCTCGCAGGTGGGTGCCGTTGCGAGCTGGCCGATTGCCGATCGCTGGTCAATCGTCGGGGCGTATTACTTCGATACCAACGCCAATAAAGCGGCAGACCAAATGGTGGGGCTGCAATATAACTCCTGCTGTTATGCGTTGCGCGTCGGTTACGAACGCAAGCTTAACGGCTGGGATACCAAAAACAATCAAAGCGAATACGATAACGTGATTGGCTTTAACTTCGAGCTTCGCGGCCTGAGCTCCAACTACGGTCTGGGTACGCAGAAAATGCTGCGTTCAAACATTCTGCCGTACCGTAGCTCATTGTAATGTGCTTGATTTACAACGTAATCCGCTCTGCGGTTAATTGAAATGGAAAAAGTATGAAGAACTGGAAAACGCTGCTGCTCGGTGTCGCTATGGTTGCGAATACCAGCTTCGCCGCACCCCAGGTTGTTGATAAAGTCGCCGCTGTGGTTAACAACGGCGTTGTGCTTGAAAGCGACGTTGACGGTCTGATGAAATCTGTGAAGCTCAACTCGGACCAGGCAGGTCAGCAACTTCCGGATGACGCTACGCTGCGCCATCAGATCCTGGAGCGTCTGATCATGGATCAGATCGTTCTGCAGATGGGTCAGAAAATGGGTGTGAAGGTCACTGACGAACAGCTCGATCAGGCAATCGCCAACATCGCCAAGCAAAACAACATGAGCATGGATCAGATGCGCAGTCGTCTGGCTTATGATGGCATTAGCTACCCAACCTACCGCAATCAGATCCGTAAAGAGATGCTGATTTCGGAAGTGCGCAACAATGAAGTGCGTCGCCGCGTGACGATCCTGCCGCAGGAAGTGGACGCGCTGGCAAAACAGGTGGGCACCCAGAACGATGCCAGCACGGAGCTGAACCTGAGCCACATCCTGATCCCACTGCCGGAAAACCCAACCTCCGATCAGGCTGCAGAAGCGGAAAGCCAGGCGCGTTCTATCGTTGAACAGGCGCGTAACGGCGGTGACTTCGGCAAGCTCGCCATCACGTACTCTGCAGACCAGCAGGCGCTGAAGGGCGGCCAGATGGGCTGGGGACGCATTCAGGAACTGCCTTCTCTCTTCGCTCAGGCGCTGAGCACCGCGAAGAAAGGCGATATCGTAGGGCCAATCCGTTCAGGCGTCGGCTTCCACATTCTGAAGGTGAACGATCTGCGTGGTCAGAGCCAGAATATTTCCGTGACGGAAGTGCATGCTCGCCACATTCTGCTGAAACCATCACCGATCATGACCGACGATCAGGCCCGGGTTAAGCTGCAGCAAATTGCGGCCGACATTAAGAGCGGTAAAACCACCTTCGACAAAGCGGCTAAAGAGTTCTCTCAGGACCCAGGCTCTGCTAATCAGGGCGGCGATCTCGGCTGGGCTGCAGCGGATATCTACGATCCGGCGTTCCGCGATGCGTTAATGAAGCTGAACAAAGGCCAGATGAGCGCGCCGGTACACTCCTCCTTTGGCTGGCACCTGATTGAGCTGATGGATACCCGCAACGTGGATAAAACCGACGCGGCGCAGAAAGACAGAGCCTACCGTATGCTGTTTAACCGTAAATTCTCTGAAGAAGCGGCAACCTGGATGCAGGAACAACGCGCCAGCGCTTACGTGAAAATACTGAGCAACTGATGAAACAGCATCGCGTTGTGATCACTCCCGGCGAACCCGCCGGGATTGGGCCAGACCTTGTTGTCCAGCTCGCCCAGCGCAGCTGGCCCGTTGAGCTGGTCATCTGCGCTGATGCAACGCTGTTACAGGACCGGGCAACATTGCTCGGTCTGCCTTTAACGCTCCTCCCTTATGTTGAAGGCCAGCAGCCCGCGCCACAGCAGGCCGGCACCCTCACCCTTCTTTCGGTCCCACTTCGTACGCCCGTTGTACCAGGCCAGCTCAGCGCTGAAAACGGCAACTATGTTGTCGAGACGCTGGCGCGCGCGTGCGACGGCTGCCTGAACGGTGAGTTTGCCGCGCTGATCACCGGCCCGGTGCATAAAGGCGTTATCAACGACGCCGGCATCCCGTTTACCGGACACACCGAATTCTTTGAAGAGCGCTCGCACAGCCCGAAAGTGGTGATGATGCTGGCCACCGAGGAGATGCGCGTCGCGCTGGTGACAACCCATCTGCCGATCAAAGCCATTCCTGATGCCATCACCCCTGAGCTCCTTCGCGAGATCATCGGGATTTTGCATCACGACCTGCAGACCAAATTTGGGATACCGCAGCCGCACGTGCTGGTCTGCGGCCTGAATCCGCACGCCGGGGAAGGCGGACACATGGGCACCGAAGAGATCGACACCATCATTCCGGTGCTTGAGGAGATGCGAGCGAAGGGGATGAACCTCAGCGGGCCGCTGCCTGCGGATACCCTTTTCCAGCCTAAATACCTGGATAATGCCGACGCCGTGCTCGCGATGTACCACGATCAGGGCCTGCCCGTGCTAAAATACCAGGGCTTTGGCCGCGGCGTGAATATCACCCTCGGTTTACCCTTTATTCGAACGTCCGTTGACCACGGTACTGCGCTGGATCTGGCAGGCCAGGGGAAAGCGGATGTCGGCAGTTTTATTACGGCGCTTAATCTCGCCATCAAAATGATTGTTAATACTCAATGACTAATCGAGTCCATCAGGGCCACTTAGCCCGTAAACGCTTCGGGCAGAACTTCCTCAACGATCAGTTTGTGATCGAAAGCATTGTCTCGGCTATTAATCCGCAGAAAGGTCAGGCGATGGTCGAAATCGGCCCGGGTCTTGCCGCGCTGACCGAACCCGTCGGCGAACGTCTTGACGAACTGACGGTTATCGAGCTCGACCGCGATCTCGCGGCACGTCTGCAAACGCACCCGTTCCTCGGGCCGAAGCTGACGATTTATCAGCAGGATGCGATGACCATGAACTTTGGCGAACTGTCAGAGAAAATGGGCCAGCCGCTGCGCGTATTCGGTAACTTGCCGTATAACATCTCCACCCCGCTGATGTTCCACCTGTTTAGCTATACTGATGCCATTGCCGACATGCACTTCATGCTGCAGAAAGAGGTGGTTAACCGTCTGGTTGCAGGGCCGAACAGTAAAGCGTATGGTCGTTTAAGCGTGATGGCGCAGTATTTCTGCAACGTGATCCCGGTACTTGAAGTGCCGCCGTCAGCGTTCACGCCGCCACCGAAAGTAGACTCTGCGGTTGTGCGCCTCGTGCCGCACAAGGTGAAGCCATACCCGGTCAAAGAGCTGCGCGTACTGAGCCGTATCACAACAGAAGCGTTTAACCAGCGCCGTAAAACGATCCGCAACAGCCTGAGCAATTCGTTTACCGTTGAGGTACTAGCCGAGCTGGGGATCGACCCGGCCATGCGTGCGGAGAATATTTCCGTCGAGCAGTACTGCAAGCTGGCTAATTACATCAGCGAAAATGCCCCGCCGAAGGAGAGTTAAGCCATGATTGATTCGCCCCGCGTCTGTGTCCATGTGCAAAGCATTTATGTTGAATCGCAATCCTCACCGGATGAAGAACGTTATGTCTTCGCGTACACCGTGACCATTCGCAACCTGGGGCGGATGCCTGTGCAGCTGCTGGGGCGTTACTGGCTTATCACCAACGGCAATGGCCGCGAAATCGAAGTCCAGGGTGAGGGTGTGGTGGGTGAACAACCGCACATTGATCCTGGCGAAGAGTATCAGTACACCAGCGGCGCGGTGATTGAAACGCCAATGGGTACCATGCAGGGCCATTATGAAATGGTCGACGTCGATGGCAACGCGTTCCGCGTTGCTATTCCTGTGTTCCGTCTCGCCGTAACCACACTCATCCATTAATCCCATGTCTACATATCTGATTGGCGACGTTCACGGTTGCTACGATGAACTGATCGCATTGTTAAAGCAGGTCGACTTTACTCCAGGCCAGGATACGCTCTGGCTGACGGGGGATTTAGTCGCGCGCGGTCCCGGCTCGCTGGACGTGCTGCGATTCGTCAAATCACTCGGCGACAGCGTACGCATGGTGCTGGGCAATCACGACCTGCATCTGCTGGCGGTCTTCGCCGGGATCAGCCGTAACAAGCCAAAGGACAGGCTCTCGCCCTTGCTGGAAGCGCCGGATGCCGACGATCTGATCAACTGGCTGCGCCGACAGCCGCTTTTGCAGGTTGATGAAGAGAAAAAGCTGGTCATGGCACATGCCGGGATCACGCCGCAATGGGATTTGGAGACGGCAAAAACCTGCGCGCGCGACGTCGAGGCGGTGCTGGCGAGCGACTCCTATCCTTTCTTCCTCGATGCCATGTACGGCGATATGCCGAACCACTGGAGCGAGGATCTCAGCGGCCTGGCGCGCCTGCGTTTTATCACTAACGCCTTTACGCGCATGCGTTTCTGCTTCCCCAACGGACAGCTGGATATGTATTCGAAGGAGACGCCTGAAAGCGCGCCCGCACCGCTCAAACCGTGGTTTGCCATTCCTGGGCCGGTGACAAACGAGTACAGCGTCGTATTTGGCCACTGGGCTGCGCTTGAAGGTAAAGGCACGCCAGAAGGGATCTACGGACTGGATACCGGCTGCTGCTGGGGCGGGGATTTGACCTGCTTACGTTGGGAAGATAAAGCGTACTTCGTGCAGCCGTCCAATCGACAGCTGGACTTAGGGGAAGGTGAGGCCGTCGCCTCCTGACGCATTCCCCTCACCGCAGGGTGAGGGGAAATAGCTTAACGACGTTCCAGAATCTCGAAGCAGTAGCTGTGCGAGTTCTGCGCGTCGGCATCGTGGAATTCGCTGAACACCGACTCCCACTCGTCCGGATCGTAATCCGGGAAATGGGTATCCCCTTCCACTTCCGCATCAATGTGCGTCAGATACAGCTTCTGCGCTTTCGGCAGGAACTGCTCATACACACGACCACCGCCGATCACCATGATCTCTTCGGCGTCACCGCAGGCGGCGATCGCGTCGTCCACGGACTTAACCCACTGAACGCGATCGTCAGTGCCCGGCTGGCTACTGATAACGATATTCTTACGGCCCGGCAATGGACGACCAATCGACTCCCAGGTCAGGCGGCCCATCACTACCGGCTTGTTTAACGTTGTACGTTTAAACCATGCGAGATCGGCAGGCAGGTTCCACGGCATGGCGTTTTCCATACCGATAACGCGGTCTACCGCCAGCGCTGCAATCAGACTGATCATTGAAAATTTCCCGGATGCAAAAAATTGCCGCCACTATACGGAAAGCTTAATCTTTCGTCGACTGGCGGCAGGGTAAAGAAACAGAAATTTTTTATTATTGCTGGCAACTCCACTTCACGCGGAAGGTTTACTCTCCGGTTCGTCTTCAGGATTGCCGGTATGCTTGCCCTCATCCGTGCCCTGCCAGCCGTGACGCTGGACCAGCGACAGGTGGTTGCGATCCTCATTAATGATTTCCGTCAGCATCGCGCTGGTGCGTTTAAACACCGCCGCGCGCTCCGACGCCGTGCTGCTCGCCATCGCCACCATCTCTTCGACCATGTCGGTGTTAAAGCGGCGGAACAGGTCGGCACGCTCGCGCGCTTCATACGCTCCCAGCCCCAGGCTTTCCAGCGCCATGCGGCCAGACTTCAGCGCGCCTTCGAACGTTTCACGCTCCGGTGCCGCAACGCCCGCCTGACGCAGCTGGATATAATGATCCACATCGCGCGCGCGGGAGATGATGGTCAGATTCGGGAAGTGCGCTTTCACCAGCTCCACCATCTGCAGGCTGGTTTGCGGATCGTCGATGGCGTTAATCAGCACCTCGGCTTTGGCCGCCCCGGCAGATTCCAGCAGATCGACGCGGGTCGCATCGCCGTAGAACACCTTCATGTCGAATTTACGCAGGGTATCCACGTGGTCAGGATCGTGATCGAGGATGACCATCTTCACACCGCTGGAGAGCAGTAATCGCCCAACGATCTGCCCGTATCGCCCAAAACCGGCAACGATGACGCGCGGCTGCTCCTCGTCGATCTCATCCGCCTCGCGCTCCTGGCCGCTACCCGATTTCTCCAGACGCGTCAGCACCACCAGCAGGATCGGCGTAGCGGCCATCGACAATGCCACGGCCAGCGTCAGCGCCTTCGCCCACTCCGGATCGAGCACGTTCGCCATCTGCGCCGCACCAAAGACGACGAAGGCGAACTCGCTCCCCTGCCCCAGCAGCACGGCGAACCAGCGGCGCTGTTTATTCGGTACTTTAAGCGGGCGGGCAATCAGCCACAGCATCGCCATTTTAATAACCAGGAAGCCCACCAGCAGGATAACAATCCGCAGCGGATGCGTAACCAGCGTGCCGAAGTCGACGGACATCCCGACGCCGATGAAAAACAGCCCCAGCAGTAATCCTTTAAACGGCTCGATATCGCTTTCCAGCGCGTGGCGGTATTCAGAGCTTGCCAGAAGAACGCCTGCCAGGAAGGCGCCCATCGCCATCGACAGCCCGGCCTCTTCCAGCAGAAGGCCAAAGCCAAACACCAGGAACAGAGCAACGGCGCTGAACACTTCGCGCAGGCCAGAGCGCGCAACAAACCGCAGCAGCGGACGGGTCACGTAGCGGCCCAGGAGAATAACTAACGCCAGCGCGCCAGCCACCTTAAGCGCCGACAGCGCGAATGCGCCTAACGTAGTGGAAGAGCCGCTTGCCGCCAGCAGCGGGATCATCGCCACCAGCGGAATGGCGGCAATATCCTGGAAAAGCAGTACGGAGAACGCGCTGCGCCCCATCTGAGAGACGGTCAGGTTGCGTTCGTTCATCGCCTGCATGGCAATGGCCGTTGAGGAAAGGGCGAGCGTCATGCCGATAAGCTCGGCTACCTTCCACTCCATTCCCAGCAGGATACAGAAGCCGCCCAGCAGCAGGCCGCAGGCCAGCATCTGCAGCGCACCGCCGCCGAACACCGAGGCGCGAAGCTTCCACAGCCTCTGCGGATCAAGCTCAAGACCAATGACAAACAGCATCAGCACAACGCCGATTTCCGCAAAATGCAGTATCGCTTCGGCATCGGTCACCAGGCGAAGGCCCCAGGGGCCAATCACGCATCCGGCAATCAGATAGCCAAGCACCGAGCCCAGCCCAAGGCGAACCGCCACGGGCACAATCAGCGCCGCCGCGCCGAGATAAATCAGCGCCTGTATCAGCGTATGGCTATCCATTGTGCGTCTCCTGCCACTCAAGTAAGCGTTGTTTGTAGTGGCGAGCCTGCGCCTGCAGCGTTTCATCGTCGCAGACAAAGGTACAGTGCATCGCAAAAGGCGGCAGCCAGTTCAGGCCACAGTAGAGCGCCGTCGCCTGGAGCGGCTGCGCCAGCACGTCAAAGCCGGGGAACGAACCAATATCGAAATGGCTTTCACCGCCGCCGGTGGTCACGGCCCACATCAGGCTTTTGCCCTGCAGCGCTTTGCCGTTGTGGCCATACGCCCAGCCGTGAGAAAAGACCTTATCGATCCACAGCTTGAGGAGCGGGGGCGTGCTGTACCACTGCATCGGGTGCTGCCAGATAATCAGATCGGCACGGGAAAGCGCCTCCTGTTCGGCGGCGATATCGATATTAAAATCGGGATAGAGTTGATAGAGGGAACGTATCTCTACGTTATCGAGCGTCCTTACCTGCTCAAGCATCCGCTTATTCGCATGCGAGTGCTGCGGATACGGGTGCGCATAAATTATCAGAATCATTAATTAGCCTGTTGTTTTACTGCTTTCTTTTACCAAAAGAGTGTAGTCAGTAATTCAGCAGGCTAATAGTGAATATTATTGACGGGCTAACGTCATAAATCTGAACTAGTTATCGAGTTCGCCCATTGATTTAACCTGGTCACGGTTAATCTGCTCGGTTTGGCCGGTTTCGGCATTTTTATAGGACACCAGGCCGGTGTCATCATCTACCTGCGGCTTGCCGTCGGTGACAATGGTCTTACCATCGGTGGTTTTTACGGCCTGATTAGATGAACAGCCCGCAACGGTAAACATTGCAGTGGCAGCCAGAACGGAAGCGATCAGTAGTTTATTTTGCATGGTGTTTTCCCCTGCTCTCAGTTGAATTTGGTTATCTACCTAACCATTTTAGGCTAACTGACTGAAAGCGGATGGAAAACCAGAAGGTTCCGAAGAAGGGAAAGGAAAACGTAGGGCGGGTAAGCGAAGCGCCACCCGCCATTTGCCCGGCGGCGCTGCCGCCTGCCGGGCCTACGTGATAAAGCAGATTATTTGCTGATTTGCGCGTGCATTTCCTGGACCGAAATCACCTTCTCGGTGGCATCCGCGTTCAGCGCCATGGCCGTTGCGAAACCGCCGTTCAGGGTGGTGTCGTAGTGCACTTTGTACTGCAGTGCGCTGCGGCGAATCAGCTTGGAGTCTTCAATCGCCTGGCGGCCTGCGGTGGTGTTGATGATGTAGGTGTATTCGCCATTCTTGATGCGGTCCTGAATGTGCGGACGACCCTCATGCACCTTGTTCACCAGGCGCGGGTTGATGCCGGCTTCGCCCAGCACAATCGCCGTACCGTGGGTTGCATCCAGCTCGAAGCCCTGTTTCAGCAGCTTGGCGGCCAGGTCAACCACGCGCTCTTTGTCGCCTTCGCGAACGGAGAGCAGCGCACGGCCCGATTTTCTCATGGTGGAGCTGCTGCCCAGCTGCGCCTTCGCGAACGCTTCTGCGAAGGTGCGGCCCACGCCCATCACTTCCCCGGTAGAGCGCATTTCTGGCCCTAACAGCGGGTCAACGCCCGGGAATTTGTTGAACGGCAGCACCACTTCTTTCACCGAGTAGTACGGTGGAATGATCTCTTTGGTCACGCCCTGCTGCGCCAGCGTCTGGCCCGCCATCACGCGCGCCGCCACTTTCGCCAGCGGAACGCCGGTGGCTTTGGAGACGAACGGTACGGTACGCGCCGCGCGCGGGTTCACTTCAATCAGGTAGACTTCGTTGTCCTTCACCGCGAACTGGACGTTCATCAGGCCGCGAACCTGCAGCTCGAAGGCCAGCTTCTGCACCTGCTGGCGCATCACGTCCTGGATCTCCTGGCTCAGGGTGTACGCGGGCAGAGAACAGGCGGAGTCACCGGAGTGCACGCCTGCCTGCTCGATGTGCTCCATGATGCCGCCAATCAGCACCATTTCGCCGTCGCAGATGGCGTCAACGTCCACTTCCACCGCGTCGTCGAGGAAGCGGTCGAGCAGCACTGGCGCATCGTTCGACACGCTCACCGCGGTCTGGAAGTAGCGGCGCAGGTCGGCTTCGTCATAAACGATTTCCATCGCGCGGCCGCCCAGCACGTAGGAAGGACGCACCACCAGCGGGTAGCCAATCTCTTTCGCCTTCTCAACGGCCATTTCGATGGCGGTAACGGTGGCGTTCGCCGGCTGTTTCAGCTTCAGACGGTCAACCGCCTGCTGGAAACGCTCACGGTCTTCCGCACGGTCAATCGCGTCCGGGCTGGTGCCGATAACCGGCACGCCTGCCGCTTCCAGCGCGCGCGCCAGCTTCAGCGGGGTCTGGCCGCCGTACTGCACGATAACGCCTTTTGGCTTCTCGATGCGCACGATTTCCAGCACGTCTTCCAGCGTCACCGGCTCGAAGTAGAGGCGGTCAGAGGTGTCGTAGTCGGTCGATACGGTTTCCGGGTTACAGTTGACCATGATGGTCTCGTAACCGTCTTCACGCAGCGCCAGGGAGGCGTGTACGCAGCAGTAGTCGAACTCGATGCCCTGGCCGATACGGTTTGGACCGCCGCCCAGCACCATAATCTTGTCGCGGTCGACGGACGGGTTGGCTTCGCACTCGTCTTCATAGGTGGAGTACATGTAGGCGGTGTCGGTGGAGAACTCTGCCGCACAGGTGTCCACGCGCTTGTAGACCGGGTGCAGGTCGTACTGGTCGCGCAGCTTGCGGATTTCCGCTTCACGCACGCCCGCCAGCTTAGCCAGACGCGCATCGGCGAAGCCTTTACGCTTCAGCACGCGCAGGAAGTCAGCGTCCAGGCCGTTGATGCCCAGCTCCGCGACCTGCTCTTCCAGACGCACCAGCTCTTCAATCTGCACCAGGAACCAGCGGTCGATGTTGGTCAGGTTGAACACGCCGTCGACGGACAGGCCCGCACGGAAGGCATCGGCGATGTACCAGATACGCTCTGCGCCCGCGTCCTTCAGCTCGCGACGAATTTTCGTCAGCGCTTCCGGGTCGTCCAGGCTCACTTTCGGGTCGAAGCCGGTCGCGCCCACTTCGAGGCCGCGCAGCGCTTTCTGCAGGGATTCCTGCTGCGTGCGGCCAATCGCCATTACTTCACCGACGGATTTCATCTGGGTGGTCAGACGGTCGTTCGCGCCCGCGAATTTCTCGAAGTTGAAGCGAGGAATTTTGGTCACAACGTAGTCGATGGACGGCTCGAAGGACGCAGGGGTGCGGCCACCGGTGATGTCGTTCATCAGCTCGTCGAGGGTGTAGCCCACCGCCAGCTTCGCCGCCACTTTCGCAATCGGGAAGCCGGTCGCTTTAGAAGCCAGCGCGGAGGAACGGGACACGCGCGGGTTCATTTCGATAACAATCAGACGGCCGGTTTTCGGGTTCACGGAGAACTGCACGTTAGAACCGCCGGTTTCCACGCCGATCTCACGCAGTACCGCCATCGAGGCGTTACGCATGATTTGATACTCTTTGTCGGTCAGGGTCTGGGCTGGCGCAACGGTGATGGAGTCGCCGGTGTGGATACCCATCGCATCGAAGTTTTCGATGGAGCAGACGATGATGCAGTTGTCGTTTTTATCACGCACCACCTCCATCTCGTACTCTTTCCAGCCAATCAGCGATTCATCAATCAGCAGCTCTTTGGTTGGGGAGAGATCCAGACCGCGCTCGCAAATCTCTTCGAACTCTTCGCGGTTGTAGGCGATACCGCCGCCGGTGCCGCCCATGGTGAACGATGGACGGATGATGCACGGATAGCCCACGTCAGCCGCGACGGCCAGCGCTTCTTCCATATTGTGTGCGATACCGGAACGCGCGGTGTCGAGGCCGATTTTCTTCATCGCCACGTCGAAGCGGCGACGGTCTTCTGCTTTATCAATCGCGTCGGCGGTCGCACCAATCATGGTCACGCCGAACTCTTCCAGCACGCCCTGACGCTCCAGCTCCAGCGCGCAGTTCAGCGCCGTCTGGCCGCCCATGGTTGGCAGTACCGCGTCCGGACGCTCTTTCTCGATGATTTTACGCACCACTTCCCAGTGAATCGGCTCGATGTAGGTCGCATCAGCCATTTCCGGGTCGGTCATGATGGTCGCCGGGTTGGAGTTGACCAGGATTACGCGGTAACCCTCTTCACGCAGGGCTTTACACGCCTGTGCGCCGGAGTAGTCGAATTCGCAGGCCTGGCCGATAACAATCGGGCCAGCGCCGAGGATCAGGATGCTTTTTATGTCTGTACGTTTTGGCATTGTCTTCTCAGCTCCTGATTATTTAGCGGTCTTACGGTATTGCTCGATAAGTTCGATGAAGTGATCGAACAGCGGTGCGGCATCGTGCGGGCCCGGGCTGGCTTCAGGGTGCCCCTGGAAGCTGAACGCTGGCTTGTCGGTGCGATGGATGCCCTGCAGGGTGCCGTCGAACAGCGACTTGTGCGTCACGCGCAGGTTAGCCGGCATGGACGCTTCGTCCACGGCAAAACCGTGGTTCTGCGCGGTGATCATCACCATGTTGTTATCGATGTCTTTCACCGGGTGGTTACCACCGTGGTGACCAAACTTCATCTTAACGGTGTTCGCACCGCTCGCCAGCGCCAGAAGCTGATGGCCGAGGCAGATGCCGAATACCGGGATGTCGGTTTCCAGGAAGGACTTGGTGGCGGCGATGGCGTAATCGCACGGCGCCGGGTCGCCAGGACCGTTAGAGAGGAAGATGCCGTCCGGATTCATCTTCAGCACCTCTTCAGCAGACGTTTGCGCCGGAACCACCGTCAGGCGGCAGCCGCGGTCAACCAGCATGCGCAGGATGTTGCGCTTGGCGCCGAAATCGTAGGCCACCACGTGGAACGGCAGCTCGCTCTCTTTTTTCGCTTCCGGCAGGTCGCCTTCCAGCGTCCAGCTCCCCTGCGTCCAGCCGTAGGCTTCCGCGGTGGTCACTTCTTTCGCCAGGTCCATGCCGTTCAGGCCCGGGAAAGCTTTCGCTTTTTCCAGCGCCAGGGCCGCATCCAGGTTATCACCCGCGATGATGCAGCCGTTTTGTGCACCCTTCTCGCGCAGCAGGCGCGTCAGCTTACGGGTATCGATATCGGCAATCGCCACGATGTTATGGCGCTTCAGGTAGGAAGAGAGGTCTTCGGTATTGCGGAAGTTGCTGGCAATCAGCGGCAGGTCGCGAATGACCAGGCCTTGCGCATGTACCTGAGAGGATTCTTCGTCAGCCGCATTGGTGCCGACATTGCCGATATGAGGATAGGTAAGAGTAACGATTTGGCGAGAATAGGAAGGATCAGTGAGGATTTCTTGATAACCGGTCATTGAAGTATTGAAAACGACTTCCCCAACCGCCGAACCCGTTGCCCCTATGGCCCGACCGATAAACTGGGTTCCGTCTTCCAGAACCAATAGCGCTGACTTAATCAAAACACCCTCCAGAGAATATTCACTCACTTTATTTGCATATTAATTCATAACCACATCATGAATCAATGCAAATGTGTTGCCAGCGGATTTTTGGCAAACGGCGGCATTCTGGGGATTTGGTGGGTAAAAGTCAACTCAAAACGGATATTTTGTTTATTCTTTTGCGAGACTGACGGCCTGAATGGAGATTAAGCGGCAAAAAGATCAGGTAAATCACTATAGAAACCGCTTGCGCGACAAGTTTAGTGAAAATCCAGGCGTGAGAACACTAAAAAGTAGACCAGATGGTCAAAATTTACATTACCGCAACACAAAAACCGAGAAAGAAATGCAGTTTTAGGCGTTATTTACTATTTTTTAAGTGAAGAGGATAAAATAAAAGGGCAATAAAATATTGCCCTATGCAATCAATATATTACGACTGCAATAACCACATCACGATGGGTAATAAATCTTACAGATTGTTAAGATCGAGTACGTCTCGCATATCAAAAAGTCCATTACGCTTGTCTTTAAGCCACAGCGCGGAACGTACTGCACCGTTTGCGAAGGTCATGCGGCTGGAGGCTTTATGCGTGATCTCCACGCGTTCGCCAATATCGGCGAACATCGCGGTATGTTCGCCGACGATGTCACCTGCACGAACGGTAGCAAAACCAATGGTGCCCGGGACGCGCTCGCCGGTGTGGCCTTCGCGGGAATAGACCGCAATGTCTTTTAAATCTTTATCCATTGCATAAGCAATCGCTTCGCCCATCGCCAGCGCGGTGCCGGATGGGGCGTCAACTTTATAACGATGGTGCGCTTCAACGATCTCAATGTCGGTATAGTCGCCCATGACTTTCGCCGCCTTCTCAAGCAGCTTCAGCATCACGTTAACGCCCACGCTAAAGTTTGCCGCGAAGACGATGGCAATCTCACCGGACGCATCCTGAATGGCCTGTTTACCGGCATCATCGAAACCGGTGGTGCCGATGACCATCCCTTTGCCGTGCTGACGGCAAAAGGCCAGGTGATTCAGCGTGCCTTCCGGGCGCGTAAAATCAATGAATACGTCAAAATCCTCTTTTACCGCGTCCAGGCTGCTTTGCACGGTTACGCCCATCTGGCCTGCGCCCGCAAGCTCACCCGCATCGGTACCCAGAAGCGATGAGCCTTCGCGCTCCAGCGCCGCGCCGAGCGCCACGCCATCCATCTGTAGCGCCGCCTGAATCAGCTGACGGCCCATACGTCCACCCGCGCCCGCAATGGCGACGCGGATCTGTGCATCATGCATAGTTATTCTCTTACGTTAAAATGATGTAAATCGTTTTCAGATTAACCAGCCTTCGCTGCGGCTGCCACTGAAAACGCCGATAATTAGAATTTAATGATAAACAGGGAGAGATATCAGTTAAAGACATGATCGTCAGCGAAAACCGCATGATTCCCGCACCACCAGCGCAGGCGGCAGGATGATCCGTTTAGGGGGTTCGTCGTTGCCCTGTATGCGGCTGTACAGTAACTCCCCGGCTTTGCGGCCAATCTCTTTTGCCGCCACCGATACGGTGGTTAACGCGGGCTGCACCAGCGCCGCTTCGGTAATGTCGTCAAAGCCGACCAGCGCAAAATCACGCCCCGGCTCGCGGCCCAGCTTGCGAAGGCTTTGCATCACCCCCAGCGCCACAATATCCTGATAGCAAATCGCCGCGCCGATCTCCGGATGCTCCAGGAGCAGCGCCTCCGCCACGCGCGCGCCGTCGCTTTGGCTGGCCTGCGAGGTTCTGATCCAGGCAGGATTCGGCGTGACGCCGTACTCCAGCAGCTTGCTGGTAAAGCCGCCGATACGCTGCGCCCGCGAGCCTGAGTTTTGGCTTCCTCCGATGAACGCAATGTGCCGATGCCCCATTCTGAGCAGATGCTCGGTCGCCATCTGCGTGCCCAGGAAATTGTCCGTTCCGACAAAATCAAAATCCGGATCGTTCAGCGGGCGCACGACCATGATAGCGGGAATGTTGCGCCGCTTCAGCCCGTCAAAAAAGGCCTGTGGCGTTTCGCGGGCCGCGCACAGCACCATGCCGCCGACGTTATTGCGCATCAGCGAATCGACGAATTTTTGCTGCCGCTCTGCGGATTCCTCGCTATTTGCCAGAAAAAGCAGGAGCTCATGGCGCTCCATTTCATGGCTGAGCCCCGCCGTCATCTCACCGTAAAACGGGTTGGTGATATCGTGTAATAGCAGCCCGACCTGGTTACTGCTGCGATTGCGCAAATTGGCCGCCGTCTGGTTGTAGACATAGCCCGACTCGTCCAGCGCCCTGAGCACGCGTTCACGCGTGCTTTGCGAAATACGGCCTTTGTTGCAAAGCACCATAGAGACCGTCGCCGTTGACACGCCGGCGCGTTTCGCGACATCGGCCAGAGTAATTCCCGTCATATTGCCTCCTTAGTCACCCCTACAGATTAATCGAATAACCTATTTTTTGCATTTTTCCCTGTGAGACTCTTCACACTACCGCCGCCGATCCCGATTTGATTGCCATTTATGGCGGGTTAATCGCGTTAACCACTCTTCTCAAATTCGGTTAATCGAATAACCTTAAATAACGAATACGGAGGATATAATGACCACTTACGACAAATTCCCCACGGTGACGATTCAAGGCTTTGACGACAGCGCATGGCAGGGATGGGAGGCGATTACCCGCATCCTTGCTGCAAAAACCCAGCAGCGCGGCCGCACTGTCCTGGTGATTGATTGCTATCCCGGCGTGCGCATGACCGAACTTGAAGAGAACGTGCTGCCGCGGTTACGCCCGGCGCTGACGATCAACGTTGAGCAGGCGCGACAGGATGAGCGCGCCATTCATGAGATGCTGGCGCGCAACCTCACCGACGACCGCGTCTTTGGCGTACTCTCCTGCCACCAGCTCGGTGAATTTTTCGATTCCGCGCGCTTAGAGGCCCTGCAGAATCAGGTGCATCAGTGCCCTGAGGGGCTGATTGTGATTTACGGTCCCGGCGCGGCGCTTGTCCACCCCGGTGATGTGCTGGCGTATGCCGATCTGCCGCGCTGGGAGATCCAGCAGCGCATGCGCAGCGGCGAGATGGGAAACTGGGGCGCAGAGAATCAGCAGGAAGACATGCTCCGCCGCTACAAGCGCGCCTTTTTTGTCGAATGGCGCGTCTTCGATCGCCACAAAACGCCGCTGCTCAGGCGCGCCGATTTTTTACTGGATACCACCCGAGCGGACCAGCCGGCGATGGTCAGCGGTGAAGCCCTGCGGGCGGGGCTTGAGCAGACGACAACGCGGCCTTTCCGCGTGGTGCCCTTTTTCGATCCCGGCGTCTGGGGCGGCCAATGGATGAAACAGCAATTCGATCTCGATCCCTCTGCACCCAACTACGCATGGTGTTTCGACTGCGTGCCCGAGGAGAACAGCCTGTTACTGCGTTTTGGCGCAGTGCGGATCGAGATCCCCTCTCAGGATCTGGTCCTGCTTGAACCTCGCGCTCTGCTGGGCGAGAAAGTTCACGCGCGTTTCGGCGCAGAGTTCCCGATCCGCTTTGATTTCCTCGATACCATTGGTGGGCAAAATCTGAGCTTCCAGGTCCATCCGATTACGGAATACATCCAGCAGCAGTTTGGAATGCACTACACCCAGGATGAGAGCTATTACATTCTGGAAGCCGAGCCGGATGCCGTGGTCTACCTGGGCACCAAAACCGGCACCGAACCTCAGGTCATGATGGACGATCTCCGGCGCGCGGGGCGGGGTGAAAAAGCGTTTGATGATGCCCGCTTCGTGAATCAGATCCCGGCGAAAAAGCACGACCATTTCCTGATCCCCGCCGGTACGGTGCACTGCTCCGGCGCGGGAACCATGGTGCTGGAGATCAGCGCCACGCCGTATATCTTCACCTTCAAGCTGTGGGACTGGGGCCGTCTGGGCCTGGACGGCCTGCCGCGTCCGGTCCATCTGGAGCACGGCGAAAAGGTGATTGACTGGCAGCGCGATACCCAATGGGTGCATCAGCATCTGGTGAATCAGTTCGAACCGATCGCGGAAGGCAACTGCTGGCGCGAAGAACGCACCGGCCTGCACGAGCGTGAATTTATCGAAACTCGCCGCCACTGGTTTAGCGAACCCGTCGTGCACCATACCGAAGGCGGCGTGAACGTATTGAATCTGGTGGAGGGCAGCGAAGCGATTGTCGATAGCCCAACCGGGGCGTTTGAGCCGTTTATCGTCCATTACGCCGAAACCTTCATCATTCCGGCATCCGTGGGGGAATACCGCATTTCACCGTCAGCCAACGCTTCCGGGCAGGCGCTGGCGACCATCAAAGCCTGGGTAAGGAGCTAGCGATGATTCATTTTCTTGTTGCCACCCACGGCCCATTAGCCGCCGCGCTGCTGGAAAGCGGCCGGATGGTGTACGGCGATCTGCCCGGCGTTCACGCCGTGTGCCTGACGGAACAGGCGGGAATTGAGGGCTTCCGGCGCGACTTCAGCGCCGCGCTAGACGCGGCAGGCGTTAACGCCGACGGCGTGCTGGTGCTGTGCGATATGCAAAGCGGCACGCCGTGGAACGTGGCCTGTGAGGCCGCGTTTAATCCGCGCACGCAGCCGCCGGTCGCGGTGGTGGCGGGGGTCAACTTCCCGATGCTGCTGCAAACCGACGAGGTGATGGCGGCACGGGATGTTCATCATGCTGCCGCGCACATTATCGAACTCACTCTGCCGACGCTGGTACAGGCGAAGCCGGTAGATTCTGCACAGACAGACGACTTTTAAGGAGCCGCATATGAGTATTTCTTTTGTTCGCATCGACGACCGCGTGATCCACGGGCAGCTCATCACACGCTGGGCCAAGGAGCTGCCCTGCGACGGCATCGTAGCCATTGACGATGCCGTCGCGGCCGACCCGCTGCTGTCATCGGTCATGAAGGGGGCCGTCTCAGATACCAAAGTGTGGCTGTTCGATACGGCCACCGCGATCGAAAAACTGCCAAAAGTGATCGCCAGCGAGAAGCGTTATTTTGTGATCGGCAAATCTCCGATCACGCTGCAGCGCATTGAACAGGCCGGCATTAGCCTGAAAAACAGCAACGGCAAAATCAACGTGGGGCCGATGAGCGCTCGCGCCAACACCACCACTATCGGCCCGAATCAGTCGGTCACCCAGGATGAAGCGGCGGCATTCGACTGGCTGAGCGAACACGGACACGCGATCGAATTCCGCCTGGTGCCCGATGCCAGTTTTTACACCTGGCAGGACGCCAGACAAAAGCTGAAATAAGGAGCAGACAATGATTATCGAAGCGTCTTTAATTGGCCTGCTGTGTTATCTGGGCGCGCTCAGCAGCCCGTGGCTTTTAGGGCTGACCGGCGGCTGGTATCTCCTCTCCCGACCGCTGATTTCCGGGATGCTGGTTGGCCTGATCCTGGGCGATATCAAGACCGGTATCATGATTGGCGTGGCGGTGCAGGCGGTCTATATCGCGATGGTCACCCCCGGCGGCTCGATGCCCGCAGATTTAAACTTCGTGGCGTATCCGGCCATTGCGCTGGGGATACTTTCCGGTAAAGGACCGGAGGTTGCCGTCGCGCTGGCGGCAACCATCGGTATCGCCGGAACGATTCTCTTCAATGCCATGATGGTGCTGAACTCGTTCTGGAACCATCGGGCGGATGTGGCCCTGGAGAACGGCGACGAGCGCGGGATCTACCTCAACAGCGCCATCTGGCCGCAGGCGATGAACTTCGTGCTGCGCTTTGTGCCTACCTTTATCGCCGTCTTTTTTGGCGCGCAGTACATCAGCGGCTTTATGGACAGCCTGCCGCACGTCGTGCTGTCCACCATGAACGTGCTGGGCGGCATTTTGCCCGCCGTCGGTATTGCCATCCTGCTTAAGCAGATCATCAAAAGCTATACCATGCTCATCTACTTTCTGGTGGGCTTCGTCTGCATCGTTTTCCTGAAGCTCAATATGGTTGCGCTGGTGATCGTGGGCGCCCTGCTGGCGCTGATCCATTACAACTATAAACCCGAAGCACCGCAGGCCGTGACTTCAGCACCCGTACCCGACGACGAGGATGAATTCTGATGGAAGAACGTAAACTCACCCGCAAGGATCTGCGCCGCTGCTGGCGGGCGTGGATGATGCACAACCTCTCCTCAATGAGCTTTGAGCGTCTGGAATCCTTCGGCTTTTGCCTGAGCATGCTGCCGGTGGCAAAAAAGCTCTATCCCGACGCGGCTCAGCGCACCGAGATGCTGCGCCGCCACGCGTCGTTCTACAACACCGAGCCACAGATTGGCGCGATTGTTAACGGTATGGCGCTGGGGCTGGAAGAGAAGAAAGCCAACGGCGAGCCAATTGATGGGGAAACCATAAACACCCTGAAGGTGGGCCTGATGGGGCCGATCGCCGGGATCGGCGATTCGATGATCCCCGGCATGCTGATCCCGATCCTCCTCAGCATTGGGATGGCGCTGGCGGCTGGCGGTAATATCCTCGGCCCGCTGTTTTATACCGTCGCGTGGCTCGCCATTATTCTCCCCGGCTCCTGGTTCCTGTTCCTTAAGGGCTACCAGATGGGCTCAGGCTCCGTTGAGATGCTCGTCAGCAGCAAATCCACCCGGCTGCGGGAAGCGCTTTCGCTGCTGGGCGTTTTCGTCATGGGCGGCGTGGCGGCCAGCTACGTGAAGCTGGGAACCGGGCTGGAGTTCATCACCCGCGATGGGGTTAACATTCACGTGCAGCAGATGCTGGACGGTATTTTCCCACAGCTGCTTCCGCTGGCCGTGGTGCTGGGGACATGGTATCTGATGGCAAAACGCGGCGTATCGCCGGTAAAAGCGATGGTATTGCTGCTCATACTCGCCGCGCTTGGCGTAGCGTCCGGGTTGTTTGCCGGATAAGAGAACCGGGGCAATGCCCCGGTTTTTTTATGGATGGAAGTTAACCCACAGCTCCGCCGTTTTATCCGGACGTGAGATAAACTGGAAGCGCGCCGGATCGTCGATGAACTGCTGATAAACAGGCGCATCGGTAATGCCGAACTCCGGATAGCTCCTCGGCGTGATCATCTGCAATCGCCCCGGCCTGTAGTGGCTGTTGTGCTGCCAGACAATATGATCGCCCTGAACTAAGGGATACCAGGCCAGACCTTTTCGCGCGCGAACGGCGTCATACTCGAAGCCGTATTCACGATCGCACCACGCGCCAAAGGTCAGCGGCTCGCTGGGCGAGGCGGAAATCGTCGCGTGCCCCCATCCCGGAGGAACCAGCACTTTCTCACCCGGCCCCGCGAGCACCGCAAAACAGCGTCCCGGATCGTCGTCGACATACTCCTGCATGTAGATAATCGCTTTACCCTGCCAGATTTCATACAGCTCAGGCGGCGACCATCCGCTGTGCTGGCTGATGCGGTGAACATGGCCCTGGCTGCGGACCGGCTCATCGCCGAGCGTGCCGGCGGCGTAGGTCACCACGCCAAAGAGCAGCATCCGCTTTTCAAGCTCTTGCCTGTCCGACAGGCGCGCCACGTCCATTGCGATGGCGTACACCTGCTCCGGCCCTTCGCAATCCGGGTTGCGCAGCGACGGACGGATCTGATCCAGCGTTCTGATCTCCGGCATCGGCCCGGTAACGTCTTCTCCGTAGCTAAAACCGAGCGGCTGGTGGGTAATGGTCATGTCGAGGCCGTAGTTAATCATGGCGCACCTCGATACCCTGACCGGCGGCAAAGACCCGCAGGACGAAGCCTTCCGCCAGCGCCGCGTAGTCGTGTCCCGCGATGCTCGACCAGACGGCAAGGGAGGAGAGCGTCTCGCTGCCGGTGTTAATCAAGCGATGCGCCGTAAAAGGCGGAATATTATGCACTGAGCCCGCCGTCACCTGCTCCAGACGCGCGTCGCCCGCCTCCGTCTGCAGCAGCAGCAAGCCCACGCCGCGCAGGCCAAAATAGATTTCCCCCTGTTCGCGACGCGCGTGGAAGTGGCCGCGCGTCATAAAGAACTCATCGCCCACGCGCCCTGCATGCAGGTGGGTGACGCCGACGAAAAGCGCCCCCTCACCCACCGGGGAGCCCAGGACGTCAACGTCATACACGCTTTGTTGTGGATCGCCGCACTTCCACGCCTCGCTATTCGCGAAGATGCCGGGAAGATCGGCAAGACGGGTCGTTTTGCGGATAAGAGGCCCGCCGGCTAGCGCGCCGGTAGCCCATGCCACCTGAGGTGGTAGAAAGATGTCTGGATTCATTTCAGTCTCCGGCCCGAGGAGAACAGCAACATTATTCTGGCAGATTAAACGATTAACCTGCGGATAAAGCGCGTAATGTTGATGGTGAATCACAGTTAACCAGAAACAAAAATGCCGGAAGCTTTCGCGACCGGCATTTTCCCGACAATAAGAAAATTATTCTACTTCGCGGGCATCAATGCGCAGCTCTTTCGGGACTTCAAAAACGATGTTCTCTTCGCGTCCTTCCAGCGGCACCGCTTCGCCGCCGCCCAGCTCCTGCAGGCGGGCAATGACGTTCTGCACCAGGATGTCCGGGGCGGAAGCGCCTGCGGTCACGCCAACGCAGGCCGCATTTTTGACCCACGCTTCCTGAATATCCGTCGCGTCGTCAATCAGGAACGCCGCTTTCCCCATACGCTGCGCCAGTTCGGCCAGGCGGTTGGAGTTAGAGGAGTTTTTGGAGCCGACCACCAGCACCACGTCCGCCTGCTCGGCCAGCGCACGCACGGCTTCCTGACGGTTAGTGGTGGCGTAGCAGATGTCATCCTTACGCGGCCCGACGATTTTCGGGAAGCGCTGGCGCAGTGCATCGATCACGTCGGAGGTGTCGTCCACGGAGAGCGTCGTCTGGGTCATAAACGACAGACGCGCTTCGTTTTTTACGTCCAGCGTAAAGACATCTTCCGGCGATTCAACCAGGTACATGCCCCCTTCCGGGTTGCTGTACTGGCCCATGGTACCTTCAACTTCAGGATGGCCCGCATGGCCGATCAGAATCGACTCTTCACCGCGACGGCTGGCGCGCGCCACTTCCATATGCACTTTCGTGACGAGTGGACAGGTGGCATCAAACACCGTCAGATCGCGGCTTTTCGCTTCGTTGCGCACCGCCTGAGAAACGCCGTGCGCGGAGAAGATCAGGATCGCGCCGTCAGGCACTTCGCTGATTTGCTCGATGAAGATCGCGCCGCGCTCGCGCAGGCTGTCCACCACGTAGCGGTTATGCACCACCTCGTGACGCACGTAAATCGGCGCGCCGTAGATTTCCAGCGCGTTTTCAACAATGCTGATAGCGCGGTCTACACCGGCGCAAAAGCCGCGCGGGTTAGCCAACAGGATCTGCATTTCAGGCCTCCAGTGCCGGATCGATCTCCAGCACTTCTACGTCAAAATGAACGGTACGCCCGGCAAGCGGATGGTTGAAGTCGACGGTGATGGAGTCGCCGTTGATTTCGCGGATCACGCCAGGCATTTCGCTGCCGTCCATAGCGGTAAAGAGCATAATTGCCCCAACCTCCGGTTCGCCCGCATCCATAAACTCACGGCGCGAGAAGTACTGTACAAGGTCCGGGCTTGGCACGCCAAACGCCGCATCCGGCTCCAGCGAAAAAACTTTTTTCTCGCCCTCTTTCAGGCCAAGAAGCTGCTGCTCAAGACCTTCAGACAGGGAGGTGTCGCCAAGACGAAACAGGGCCGGTTTGCCGTTATTGCGGGTGGATTCAGCCGTGGAGCCGTCATCCAGCTTCAGCGTGAAGTGAACGAGAACCGCGCTGTTGCTCTGTACGGATTTAGACATGCAAATTGCTCGCTTGTTTTGGGTCACCTGTTGCCCGGTGGCGCTGCGCTTACCGGGCCTACGGGACGGGAGGCCACAAATTCTGTAGGCCGGGTAAGCGCAGCGCCACCCGGCATTGACAATTAAGCCTGCTCTTTCGCGGCGGGTTTCGGCAAGAAGCCTTCCAGCACGATTAACGCCGCGCCGATGCAAATTGCGCTATCGGCCAGGTTAAAGGTGGCGAAGTGCCAGTCGCCGACGTAGAAGTCGATCATATCGACCACAAAGCCGTGCCACAGGCGGTCAAACAGGTTGCCCAGCGCGCCGCCAATGATCAGCGCGTAGGCGATATTATTCAGCTTTTGCGTGGCCTTCGAGCGGTACATCATCACCGCCAAGATCACGCAGATACCGAGCGCGATACCGGCAAAGAACCAGCGCTGCCAGCCACCGCTGTCGGCAAGGAAGCTAAACGCCGCGCCGTAGTTGCGCGCATAGTGCAGGTTAAGCGACGGGAACAGCGAAACCGTCTCCCCCAGAGCGAAGTTCTGGAGGATCAGGAACTTGCTGCCCAGATCGATAATCAGCACCACCACAACCAGCCACAGCCAGCGCAGTCCTGTTGAACAGAGAGATTTACTCATCAGGCAAACTTACGTTTTTCGCCGTCACCGGCGACGTTGCTTACACAGCGTCCGCAGATGTCTGCGTGTTCCGCCACCTGACCGACATCGGTAGTGTAATGCCAGCAGCGCGGGCATTTCTCACCGTCGGCCTTGCTCAGCGCGACTTTCAGTCCTTTGAGCAGTTCGCTCTGCTGAGCATCAGCAGAAGCCTCGGCATAATCCGCAACTTTCGCACCAGAGGTCAACAGGACAAATCGCAATTCATCGCCCAGCGCGGTCAGTTTGGCCGCCAGCTCAGGTTCGGCGTACAGGGTCACTGCCGCTTCCAGAGAGCCGCCGACCTTCTTGTCAGCACGCGCCTGCTCGATAACCTTGTTCACTTCGCCGCGCACCTTCAGCAGCTCGTCCCAGAAGGCATCGTTCATCGCTTCGGTGCTGGAGAGATCGAACAGGCCTTCGTACCACTCGCCGGTGAAGACATACTTCTCACGGTCGCCCGGCAGATAGCCCCAGATTTCATCCGCGGTGAAGGACATGATCGGCGCCATCCAGCGCACCAGCGCTTCTGCGATGTGGAACAGCGCGGTCTGGCAGCTACGACGCGCAACGCTGTCCGCTTTCGCGGTGTACTGGCGGTCTTTGATGATGTCGAGGTAGAAGGAGCCCATCTCGATGGAGCAGAAGCGCATCAGGCGCTGCACCACTTCGTGGAAGTCGTAAGACTCGTAGGCTTTCAGGATATCTTCCTGCGCCGCTTTCGCGCAGCCTACCGCCCAGCGGTCCAGCACGACCATCTCTTCCGGCTTCACCATGTCTTTCACCGGATCGAAACCGTTCAGGTTCGCCAGCAGGAAGCGCGCGGTGTTACGGATACGACGATAGCTGTCGGCGGCGCGCTTCAGGATCTCGTCAGACACCGCCATTTCGCCGGTGTAGTCGGTGGATGCTACCCACAGACGCAGAATGTCCGCGCCCAGCTTGTTCATCACGTCCTGCGGAGAAACGGTGTTACCGATGGACTTGGACATCTTACGGCCCTGGCCATCCACGGTGAAGCCGTGGGTCAGTACCTGACGGTAAGGCGCTTTGCCCTTCATGGCGGTGGAGATCATCAGGGATGACATGAACCAGCCGCGGTGTTGGTCAGAGCCTTCCAGATACATGTCGGCAGCGTGACCGGCAAACTCCGGACGCACGTCAACCACGGAGGAGTGGGTAGATCCGGAGTCGAACCACACGTCCAGGGTATCCGGCACTTTCTCGTAGCTGTCCGCGTCAGCGCCCAGGATGTCGCGGGCGTCGAGATCCCACCACGCCTGAATGCCGTCAACTTCAACGCGCTTCGCCACTTCTTCCATCAGTTCCAGGGTGTTCGGGTGCAGCTCCTGCGTCTCTTTATGCACGAACAGAGACATCGGCACGCCCCATGTACGCTGACGTGAGATACACCAGTCAGGACGGTTGGCCACCATGGATTCGATACGCGCCTGGCCCCAGTCAGGGATCCACTGCACGCCTTTGATCTCTTTCAGAGACTGCTCGCGCAGGCCTTTCTGATCCATGCTGACGAACCACTGCGGGGTCGCACGGAAGATGATCGGCGACTTGTGGCGCCAGCAGCACGGATAGCTGTGCTGCATTTTTTCAACGTGCAGCAGCGCGCCGCTGGTGCGCAGCATGTCGACGATGATGTCGTTCGCTTTGAAGACGTTGATACCGTCCAGCGCCGGGTAGGTGCCAGGCAGGTAAGAGCCGTCCGGGCCAACCGGGTTGGCGATTTCCAGACCGTACTTCAGGCTGATGCTGTAGTCGTCAGGGCCGTGGCCACCGGCGGTATGCACCGCACCGGTACCCGCATCCAGCGTCACGTGGTCGCCCAGGATCGCCGGAACGTCGAAGTCCAGGAACGGGTGCTTGAAGCGCATCAGCTCCAGCGCGTCGCCTTTCACGGTGCCGAGCACGGTGTAGTCGGCGATGTGCGCGCGCTTCAGCACGCTTTCAACCAGATCTTTCGCCAGGATAACCGCCTGACCTTCAACCTGAACCAGCGCGTATTCGAACTCACCGGACAGGGAGATCGCGCGGTTGGCTGGCAGGGTCCACGGGGTAGTGGTCCAGATCACCAGAGAGATCGGGCCGTTTACCGAGGAGACGCCAAATTTGGCTTTCACCGCATCCTGATCGACGGCATGGAACGCCACGTCGATGGACGGAGAGGTTTTGTCGTAATACTCCACTTCCGCTTCTGCCAGCGCAGAGCGGCAGTCCACGCACCAGTGCACCGGCTTCGCGCCTTTGTGCAGGTGGCCGTTGCCGATGATTTTACCCAGCGCACGGATGATGTTGGCTTCGGTTTTGAAGTCCATCGTCAGGTACGGGTGCGACCAGTCGCCCAGCACGCCCAGACGGATGAAGTCAGCGCGCTGACCGTCAACCTGGGTGGCTGCGTATTCGCGGCACTTCGCACGGAACTCAGCGGCGGTGAACTTCTCACCCGGCTTGCCGAACTCCTGCTCCACTTTCAGCTCGATTGGCAGACCGTGGCAGTCCCAGCCCGGAACGTAAGGCGAGTCAAAGCCCGTGAGACCTTTGGACTTCACGATAATGTCTTTGAGAATCTTGTTAACCGAGTGACCAATATGAATGCTGCCATTCGCATATGGAGGGCCATCATGCAGAATGAAGGTTTTTTTGCCTTTTTTGGCTGCACGAATGATGCCGTACAGGTCATCATCGGTCCAACGCGCCAGCATTCCCGGTTCGCGCTTGGCGAGATCGCCGCGCATCGGGAACCCTGTTTCCGGCAAATTCAGGGTTGATTTATAGTCACTCATCAGATTCTCGGTTCCGTATTTATCACGTAGGCATTTAAGCCGGGTTTGATAGCCCAAAAAAGTCGCGGGCCGTTAATTCATCTCGCGCGATTTGCGCTTTTAATTCATCCAGCGAACCAAATCGCTGCTCGTTGCGTATCTTTTTACGCAGTATTACATCTATATGGCGACCGTAGAGGTCCATTACAACGTCCAGCAGGTGCACTTCTAGCTGTTGACGCACACCGGCGACGGTAGGACGCGTGCCAATGTTGGCGACGCCGTAAAACGGTTTATCGCCCAGCCCTGCCACTTCCACCGCATATACCCCTTTAACCGGGGAGACCTGACGACGCAGCGGGATATTCGCCGTCGGGAAACCCATCGTGCGGCCCAGCGCATCGCCGTGGACCACGCGGCCAGAGATGGTGAACGGATGCCCCAGCAGGTTTTCTGCCGTATCCAGATCGTCATCGGCCAGCGCCTGACGTACCGCCGTGCTGCTGACGCGCACGCCGCCTTCACAGAAGGTCATCGCGCTGGTGACGTCAAAGCCGTACTCCAGACCAGCCTTCTGTAATAGCAAGAAATCGCCCTGACGACCAGCGCCAAAGCGGAAATCATCCCCCACGGCAAGAAACTGCACGCCAAGACGCTTCACCAGCAGGTCACTGACGAAATTTTGTGCTGTCAGCGCGGCAAAGCGGCGATCGAAACGCACACACAAAACGTACTCCACGCCGGACTCGGCCAGATAGCGCAACTTCTCGCGCAGGCGAGTCAGACGGGCGGGAGATTTTTCGCCCGCAAACAGCTCAAGCGGCTGCGGCTCAAAAATCATCACCACAACGGGCAGGCCACGCGCCTCCCCTTCTTTACGCAATCCCTGCAACAGCGCCTGATGACCACGATGCACGCCGTCGAAATTACCAATGGTCAGCACGCACCCGTGTGGGGCTTTGCTGAGATTATGTATGCCGCGTATCAGCTTCATGTCTGGCTCAAAACAGTGAAAATCGCCAAAGTATACCTTGTACAGCGGTTAAGGTTAACCGGCGATTGTTCACGCAAAACAGAAAGCCGTAATGATTTCATCATGCTGACCTTTCACAGCAAAAAAATCTGTCCGCGAACTGCGATTTTTATGCCGAAAGGCTGTATTCACGCAAGACAAGCTGGTAGAATCCTGCGCCATCACTACGTAACGTAGCGTCGCTAATTAACGGCGCTTATTTGCACAAATCCATTGACAAAAGAGGGCAAAGAGGGCATATTCCTCGGCCTTTGAATTGTCCACATAGATCATATTTGGGAGTTGGACTTGGCTAATATCAAATCAGCTAAGAAACGTGCCGTACAGTCTGAGAAGGCTCGTAAGCACAACGCAAGCCGTCGCTCTATGATGCGTACTTTCATCAAGAAAGTATACGCAGCAATCGAAGCTGGCGACAAAGCTGCAGCGCAGAACGCATTTAACGAAATGCAACCAATCGTGGATCGTCAGGCTGCTAAAGGTCTGATCCACAAAAACAAAGCAGCGCGTCATAAAGCAAACCTGACCGCGCAGATCAACAAACTGGCTTAATCGCTACTTGTTGTTGCTTGTTTAAAGAACCCGCTTAACGCGGGTTTTTTTATGCCTTCAGATTGCCGGTGGCGTAAACAGCGCCGAGTAGTCGCGGTTGCAGATTCGCTGCACCGCCGGATGCTGAATCATTCGCTCAGCAAATATAGCGTGATACTCCTCCATCACGTTATCCACCCTGCCAATCTCGGTAATCCTCGGGTCTGAATAGAGATCGTGCGCGTAAAGCGTCGGCGCAACGAAGATGGCGTTATGCGCTTCGCCAAAGGCTTTCATCAGCGCCGCGTCGTCAAACTCGCCGAGAATTTCCACATTCAGCCCCTGGGAGTTAAACCAGTTCAGCAGCTTGCGCCCCAGCATCGAGCGCCTTCCCGGCACCAGCAGGCGGCGTTCTTCCAGGCAGGCCGGGAACGGTTTTTCCGGCGGCGGGTTAATACACCAGAAGCTGACGCCGCATTCGCCAATCTTCACCGAGAACAACCCCTCCTGCTGCGTGGAGTCGATTGGGCAGTCCGAAATAATCATGTCCAGCTTGTGCTGGCTCAGCTGTTCCAGCAGCATTTCGTGGGTAGATTCAAAGCAGCGCAGATGGATTTGCTCATCTTCAACCACCGCGGCATCCAGCACGCCGCTCACCAGCCGTTTTGACAGCGCATCCGCCACGCCCACGTCAAAGAGCAGGTTTGACTCTTTGCGATAGTTAACGATATCCAGCATCTCCTGGCTCAGGGTGAACATCTTGTCCGCGTAGCGGAACACCAGTTCGCCCAGCTCGCTTGGCTCAATGCCGCGCCCTTTGCGTTTAAACAGCTTTCCCTGCAGGCGCTCTTCCAGCGCCTTGATTTGCCCGGTGATCGTCTGTGGCGTCAGGTAGAGCGCCTCTGCCGCTCCCACCACCGAGCCCTGTTTATAGACGTGCCAGAAGTAGTACAGATGGTTGTAATTCAAATGAGACATCGCGTCTTCTCTCCCTGAGTGTGTTTCGGGAGAAGGCTCCCCTCCTCCCGGTATCCCGTTATGCCTGGACGGCCTGTCCTGACAATTTCACCTTCAACAAGGTATAACCGATTACCGCGGCCAGTAATGACCCGATAAGGATGCCGAGTTTTGCCCAGACGATAAGCTCAGGCGCATGCGCGCCAAACGCCAGCGTCGAGATGAAGATCGACATCGTAAATCCGATTCCGCAGAGCACCCCCACCGCCATAATCTGCTTAAAGGTGGTGCCATGCGGCAATGACGCCAGCTTCAGCTTCAGCGCCAGCCAGCAGAACAGGCTAATCCCCAGCGGCTTGCCGATGAACAGACCCGCGACGATCCCCAGCGGTAATACGGACGTCAGCCCGTCCAGCGTCACGCCGCTCAGCGACACGCCCGCGTTGGCAAAGGCAAACAGCGGCAGGATCATAAAGGCGACCCACGGATGAAGCACATGCTCCAGCTGTTTGGCTGGCGACTTGCCGTCCTGCGGCTTAAGCGGCACGAAGAAGCCCACGATCACGCCGGCAAGCGTCGCGTGTACCCCCGATTTCAGCACCGCCGTCCACAGGATCATGCCCACCAGCACGTATATTCCGATGCGGCGCACGTTGAGAATATTCAGCAACGCCAGCACGGCGATGGCGCCAGCCGCCACGCTCAACGACAGGATCGACAGTTCGCTGGTGTAGAACAGCGCGATAATCACGATAGCGCCCAGGTCATCAATGATCGCCAGCGCCATCAGGAAAATTTTCAGCGCCACCGGTACGCGGTTGCCCAGCAAGGCCAACACCCCGAGGGCAAAGGCGATATCGGTTGCCGCCGGGATAGCCCAGCCGTGGCGCGCCACCGGGTCCTGCCAGGTAAATGCCAGGAACAGCAGCGCCGGAACAACCATTCCCCCCAGAGCGGCAATCACCGGGAACGCCGCGCGCTGGCGGCTGGCAAGCGAGCCCAGCACCAGCTCACGCTTAACCTCAAGCCCTACCAGCAGGAAGAACACGGCCATCAGCGCATCGTTGATCCACAGCAGCATGTTCTTGTTAATTTCAAGCAGACCGACTTTCAGCTCAACGGGCGTTTCCAGAAACGCGTGATAAAGCTCACGGGTCAACCCTGAGTTAGCCAGCACCATCGCGGCGGCGGCGGCGATAATCAGGATCACGCCACCGGACGCCTCACTGCTAAAGAAACGGTGTAGTAATTTCACTTAAGTTCTCTCTTATACCAACAATACCTCGATAAAACCATAATACCAAGCCATATAGCTCGGCAAAAACAGATTAATATTGAGTATAGATTCAGTTTTACCGAGCAATACCCACAAATAGAAAAAGCCCGGAATCGCTTCCGGGCTTTTGAAGAATGAAAGTCAGCTAACGGATTAGCGAGTCAAATCATCGAAGAATTTTTTGACGCCGTCGAAGAAGCTTTTGGAGCGCGGGCTGTTTTTCTCACCCGTCGGGCCACCAAAACTCTCCTGCAGCTCTTTCAGCAGCTGTTTCTGCTTGTCGTTCAGGCCAACCGGCGTTTCTACCACGACACGGCACAGCAGATCGCCCTGCGCGCCACCGCGAACGGACTTAACGCCTTTACCGCGCATGCGGAACAGCTTGCCGGTCTGGGTTTCGCCAGGTACCTTCAGGTTTACGCGACCATCCAGCGTGGGCACCTCGATTTCACCACCGAGCGCGGCCATAGCAAAGTTAATCGGCACTTCGCAGTACAGGTTATTGCCTTCGCGCTCGAAGATAGCGTGCTGCTTAACCTGAACCTGAACGTACAGATCGCCAGCCGGTGCGCCGTGCTCGCCCGCTTCACCTTCACCTGCCAGACGGATGCGGTCGCCCGTATCGACGCCTGCCGGGATTTTAACGGACAGGGTTTTGGTTTTCTCAACGCGACCGTGACCGTGGCACTTGTTGCACGGATCTTTAATCAGCGTGCCGCGACCGTGACAGTGTGGACAGGCCTGCTGCACCGCGAAGAAGCCCTGGCGCATCTGCACCTGGCCGGCCCCGTGACAGGTTGGACAGGTTTGCGGCTGGGTTCCCGCTTTCGCGCCGCTGCCGTGGCACACGTCGCACTCTTCCAGCGTCGGGATGCGGATCTCTTTGGTGACGCCGCGAACGGCCTCTTCCAGCGTAAGATCCATGTTGTAGCGCAGGTCTGCGCCGCGCGCCGCGCGCTGACGACCGCGGCCACCGCCGAAGATGTCGCCAAACACGTCGCCAAAGATATCGCTGAAATCAGCGCCGCCGCCGCCAAAGCCGCCGCCACCGAATCCACCGCCGCCCATGCCGCCCTGTTCAAAGGCTGCATGACCATACTGGTCATAGGCCGCACGTTTTTGTGCATCGGTGAGGATTTCGTAGGCTTCTTTGATCTCTTTAAATTTGGCTTCGGCCTCTTTATCACCCTGATTGCGATCCGGGTGATATTTCATGGCCAGGCGCTTATACGCCTTTTTGATTTCACGCTCTTCCGCTGTTTTGGAAACGCCTAAAATCTCGTAATAGTCTTGCTTCGCCATTTTATTTTATCTGCCCCTAACATGCGTGCACGGGCGGAGAGGAAACCTCTTCGCCCGTGCCAGTAATTACCCGTTCAAAGGGCGATTATTTTTTGTCTTTCACTTCTTCGAACTCAGCGTCAACAACATCGTCGTCTTTCGCGTTGTTCGCAGAGGCATCAGCGCCCGCCTGCTGCTGCGCGTGCTGCTGCTGAGCGATTTCCATCAGCTTCTGAGAAGCCTGCGCCAGCTCCTGCATCTTCGCTTCGATGTCCGCTTTATCTTCGCCTTTCAGAGAAGATTCCAGCGCGCTCAGTGCTGCTTCGATAGCCGTTTTGTCTTCCGCTGGCAGCTGTTCGCCGGCTTCTTCAACCTGCTTACGGGTGCTGTGCAGCAGATGGTCGCCCTGGTTACGGGTCTGAACCAGCTCTTCGAACTTACGGTCGGATTCCGCGTTAGCTTCGGCATCGCGAACCATTTTTTCAATTTCTGCTTCGTTCAGGCCAGAAGATGCCTTGATGGTGATCTTCTGCTCTTTACCGCTGTTTTTGTCTTTTGCAGACACGTGCAGGATTCCGTCAGCATCGATGTCGAAGGTCACTTCGATCTGCGGCATGCCGCGCGGTGCCGGGTTGATACCGTCCAGGTTGAACTGACCCAGAGATTTGTTATCCGCCGCACGCTTACGCTCACCCTGAATCACATGGATGGTTACCGCAGACTGGTTGTCTTCAGCGGTAGAGAACACCTGGCTGTGTTTCGTCGGGATGGTGGTGTTTTTGTTGATGAGCGCAGTCATCACACCGCCCATGGTTTCGATACCCAGAGACAGCGGGGTAACGTCCAGCAGCAGTACGTCTTTCACTTCACCGGTCAGTACGCCACCCTGAACCGCAGCACCGATGGCAACCGCTTCGTCCGGGTTAACGTCTTTACGTGGCTCTTTACCAAAGAACTCAGCCACTTTCTTCTGAACCATTGGCATACGGGTCTGACCACCGACCAGGATAACGTCCTGGATATCGGATACGGACAGGCCAGCGTCCTGCAGAGCAACTTTCAGCGGCTCGATAGAACGGTTCACCAGGTCTTCTACCAGGCTTTCCAGTTTCGCACGGGTCACTTTGATGTTCATGTGTTTAGGACCGGTCGCGTCTGCGGTGATGTACGGCAGGTTCACGTCGGTCTGCTGAGCGGAAGACAGTTCGATCTTCGCTTTCTCAGCGGCTTCTTTCAGGCGCTGCATAGCCAGCGGGTCGTTACGCAGGTCAATGCCCTGATCTTTCTTGAACTCATCAACGAGGTAGTTGATCAGACGGGTATCGAAGTCTTCACCACCCAGGTGGGTATCACCGTTGGTTGCCAGAACTTCGAAGGTTTTTTCGCCGTCAACTTCGTCGATTTCGATCACAGAGATATCGAAGGTACCACCACCGAGGTCGTAAACCGCGATAGTACGGTTGCCGACTTCTTTATCCAGACCGTAAGCCAGCGCGGCTGCGGTTGGTTCGTTGATGATACGTTTGACTTCCAGACCTGCGATACGGCCAGCATCTTTGGTTGCCTGACGCTGAGCATCGTTGAAGTACGCAGGAACGGTGATAACCGCTTCAGTTACCGGCTCACCCAGGTAATCTTCAGCCGTTTTCTTCATTTTCTTCAGCACTTCTGCAGAAATCTGCGGTGGTGCAGTTTTGGTGCCTTTCACATCAAGCCATGCATCGCCGTTATCTGCCGCGATGATTTTGTAAGGCATGAAAGAAACGTCACGCTGAACTTCTTCGTCCTGGAAGCGGCGGCCAATCAGGCGTTTAATCGCAAACAGGGTGTTTTGCGGGTTTGTCACTGCCTGACGTTTAGCCGGCTGACCAACCAGAGTTTCACCATCCTGGGTATAGGCAATGATAGAAGGCGTGGTGCGATCGCCCTCGGCGTTCTCCAGCACACGTGCGGTAGTGCCATCCATAATCGCTACACAAGAGTTGGTAGTACCCAGGTCGATACCAATAATTTTACCCATCTAAACGTCTCCACTAAAAATTCAGTCAACATGTGGTTGTGTACCTGTAATAAGGGCAGAACGTGCTTTTTCAACTGCCCAGATTTGATTTTTTCAGGTCCACACACTGCGGTTGCTTACAAGATGGGGTCGCAACGGCATCCATCAAGGGGGGAGGGATAAAAAAATTTTTAATTTCACCCTGATGAGATCATAGACGGCATGGATTGCGCCCATTATTATGCCGCGCCCCGTCAGGGAGAATTGACGCGGGTTTAACCATTTCACCATATTAATGATGATTTTTTTGAGGACTTATGGGCAACACTAAGTTGGCTAATCCGGCTCCGCTGGGCCTGATGGGTTTTGGCATGACCACTATCCTGCTGAACCTGCACAACATCGGGATGTTCCCGATGGACGGCATCATCCTGGCGATGGGCATTTTTTACGGCGGTATCGCGCAAATCTTCGCGGGCCTGCTGGAATATAAGAAAGGCAACACCTTCGGCCTCACCGCCTTTACCTCTTACGGCTCGTTCTGGCTGACCCTGGTTGCCATTCTGCTGCTGCCTAAGATGGGTCTGGCCGACGCGGCTAACGCACACTTCCTGGGCGTCTACCTGGGCCTGTGGGGCGTCTTCACCCTGTTCATGTTCTTCGGCACCCTGAAGGCTAACCGCGCGCTGCAGTTCGTCTTCCTGAGCCTGACCGTGCTGTTCGCCCTGCTGGCGATTGGCCACCTGGCGGATAACGAAGGCATTGTTCACGTAGCAGGCTGGATTGGTCTGGTGTGTGGCGCAAGCGCTATCTACCTGGCAATGGGTGAAGTGCTGAACGAGCAGTTTGGCCGCACCGTCCTGCCGATTGGTGAAAAACACTGATTGCCCTCTCGACGTGCCTGCCCGCGCAGGCACGTCTCTCCATTCGGATCCGATTACTTTTCCGCCAGAACTCAAACAATCTGTCAATGAAGTTGCCACAGCCTCACTATTGAATTGATAAGCATTATCACTTCAAATATCTTTGCCCGGTAACTCCCGGATATTGGACATCATGCAGCGCTCTCCACAGGAACGGTGGGAGGTACCACGATTCTGTTGTGTTGCATAAGGTTATCCAATGACTTCCAGCCTTGCCGCCAGGGTAAAGCCTGACGAATCTACCGTTGCTTCCCATTACCGCCGGGTCATCCTGCGCCGTTACGCTCTCGCGGGGGGAATACTGGTATTGATCCTCTGCTCCCTGCTCCTCGACTTTACTCTCGGGCCGTCCGGCATCTCCGTTTCTACGCTCTGGCACACGCTGATCAATTCGGCCTCCGCCGACGCGGGCACGCGCGTCATCGTCTGGGATATTCGCCTGCCGTTTGCCCTGATGGCCGTCGCCGTCGGCGTGGCGCTGGGGCTGGCGGGCGCAGAAATGCAGACCATCCTGAACAACCCGCTCGCCAGCCCGTTTACGCTGGGCGTGTCGTCCGCAGCCTCCTTTGGCGCCGCGCTGGCGATTGTGCTGGGGCTGGGCATTCCCGGCATCGACGATAAATGGTTTATTCCCGCGAATGCTTTTATCTTTGCGCTGCTGGCCTGCTTTATCCTCGACGGCATCAGCCGCTGGACCCGCGTGGCTACGTCAGGCGTCGTTCTCTTCGGCATCGCGCTGGTCTTTACCTTCAACGCCCTGATTTCCATTCTGCAGTTCGTCGCCAGCGAGGATACCCTGCAGGGGCTGGTCTTCTGGACGATGGGCAGCCTGGCCCGCGCCTCGTGGGATAAGCTGGCGATCCTGGCCGTCGCCCTGTTGATTATCGTGCCGCTGTCGCTGAAAAATGCCTGGAAGCTGACCGCGCTGCGCCTGGGGGAAGATCGTGCCGTCAGCTTCGGCATCAACGTGAAAAAGCTGCGCATGACCACGCTGCTGCGCATCAGCATTATCTCGGCCCTGACGGTGGCCTTCGTCGGCCCGGTTGGCTTTATCGGCCTGGTTGCGCCGCATATCTCACGCATGATGTTCGGGGAGGACCACCGGTTTTACCTGCCCGGCAGCATGCTGATCGGCGCGCTGGTGCTCTCGCTGGCCTCCGTATTTTCCAAGAACATTGTTCCCGGCGTCATTATTCCGGTGGGCATTGTGACGTCGCTGGTTGGCGTGCCGTTCTTCCTCAGCATCATTATCCGCAACCGGGGGAACGTATGACCGACGGCCTGCTCGTACGCGATCTCCACACCGGCTATCGCAAGAAGAAGATCATCAGTGGCTTAACGACGCCGCTGCTGCCGCGCGGAAAAATTACCGCGCTGCTGGGGCCAAACGGTTCGGGTAAATCCACCCTGCTGCGCGCCCTTGCAGATCTTAATCCCGCCGAGGGGGCGCTGCTGCTCAACGGCGACGACCTGATGACGCTGCCGTCGGCGAAGCGGGCGCAAAAGGTGGTGTATCTGCCGCAGTCCCTGCCGCAGGGCGTGCATCTTCATGCCCTTGAGTCGGTCATCGTCGCCCGCCGGGCAAGCGGCAGCACGCGTACGCATAACGTGGAACAGGAAGCGTACGCCATTCTCGAAAAGCTGGGCGTTGCCCACCTGGCGATGAGCTTCCTCGACCAGCTCTCCGGCGGCCAGAAGCAGCTGATTGGCCTTGCGCAGTCGCTTATCCGCGAGCCGGACCTGCTGCTGCTGGACGAGCCGTTAAGCGCCCTCGATCTCAACTATCAGTTCCACGTAATGGATATCGTTGCCCGCGAAACGCAGCTGCGAAACATCGTCACCGTGGTGGTGATCCACGACATCAACATTGCCCTGCGCCATGCGAACTACGCCATGATGCTCAAAAGCGGGGAGCTGATTGCCAGCGGGCTGCCGGGAGAAGTGGTGAATTCCGCCAATCTGGCTACGGTGTACGGCGTGGATGGCCGGGTTGAATACTGTTCCCGTGGGCTACCGCACGTGGTGGTCGACGGGTTAACGCCATAAAAAAGAAGACGGGGAAAACATGACGCTGAAAAAACGAATCGCTGCCGGCCTGGCCCTGGTATTTATGCCTCTGCTGGCGCTGGCGCAGAACTGGCCGGTCACGGTAAAGGATCTGGACAACCGCACGGTGACTATCGAGCACGCGCCGACGCGCATCATCCTGCAGGACGGGCGCGATATCTTCACCCTCGCCCTGCTGGAGCGTGATAACCCGTTCGCCCACGTGGTGGCGTGGAACAACCTGCCGAAAAAACAGGACACTGAAACCTGGAACGTGCTGAAGCGTAAATGGCCGGAAGCAGAAAAGATCCTCGACATGAAGTTTTCCGACCAGGGAAACGTCGATCTCGAAACGGTGATCTCCCGCCAGCCTGACCTGATGATCGCCCAGCTTCGTGCCAAACCGTCGCTGGTGCAAACCGGCGTACTGGCAAAGCTCGAGGCGCTGCATATCCCGGTTGTCTTCGTGGATTACGAACTGCATCCGGTCCAGAACACGCTCCCAAGTATTGCCCTGCTGGGCAAGGTCATGGGCCAGACGGATCGCGCGCAGGCCTATATCGATTTCTATCAACGGCGTCTGGATACAATCCACCAGCGTCTGGCGAACGTCAGCAAGAAGCCGCTGGTGTTTATCGAACCAATAGCCGGCGTTGGTGGCCTGGATAACGGCTGCTGCTTTACCCACGCCCGTAACGGCTGGGGCGGGCTGGTCGAGGCGGCAGGCGGGAACAACATAGGCTCGCAGCTGCTGCCGGGCGCAGCCGGGAATATCTCGGTCGAGAAAATTATCTCAATGAACCCGGATTACTACCTGATGACCGGGTCTAAGCGTCCGGGTAAAGGTACGGCGGTGATCCCATTCGGCTATAACGTCCCGGCAGGCGACGTGGCGGCAGCGTTTAATGCCCTGCTGGCGCGTCAGGGGGTGGCCAGCATTCCGGCAGTCGCAAAAGGCCATACCGGGGCGCTGTATCATCACTTCTACAACAACCCGTACAACATCATCGCCATTGAGGCGCTGAGCAAAATCTTCTATCCAACGCAGTTTGAGGACGTTGACCCGCAGGCGGATTACCACACCCTAATCACCCGCTTCACCGCGATCCCGGATGACAACATTATCCTGAGCTATACCCCTTCGCACTAGACGATAGGCCGGGCGGCGGCTTCGCCTGACCCGGCCCGTTCGGTTATCCCGCTATCGCCGCTGCTTCAACCGGTTTCTGACGCAGCCAGATGCCCAGCACCAGCCCCATCAGCGACAGCGCCAGCACGTACCAGGCCGGAGCCATCGGCGACACGCCCATCAGCACGGTGACGGCAATCGGGGTGAGTCCGCCGAAGATGGCATAAGAGACGTTGTATGAAAACGAGATGCCGGTGAAACGCACCTCCGGCGGAAACGCGCGCACCATGACGAACGGCACCGCGCCGACCACGCCGACGCACAGCCCCACCACGCCATACAGCAGGAACAGCTGCTCCGGGTGGCTGCCCACCAGATGGTAGAACGCCCAGCTCGACGCGGCCAGCAGCAGGCTGCCGACGATGAAGGTCAGGCTTGCGCCGATTCGATCAACGGCCAGCCCGGCGGCCAGACAGCCGAAGCAGAGCATAATCGTGGCGATACTGTTCGCCTGCAGCGTGACCGCAGGGGCGAAACCGTACTGCTTCTGCAGCCAGACCGGCGACATCAGGATCACCACGACAATACCTGCCGAAAGCAGCCAGGTAAGCAGCATCGAGATCGCCACGGCGCTCCTGTGGCGCACCACCACCGCTTTCACCGGCAGCTCCTGCGCCAGCGCCTTGCGCTGCTGCATTTCGATGAAGATCGGCGTTTCCTGCAGCCAGCGGCGCAGGTACATCGCCACCAGGCCAAACGCCCCGCCCAGCAGGAACGGCAGGCGCCAGCCCCACTCGTGCACCGCCTGCTGCGTCATGCTGGTATTCACGAGAGTCGCGACGACTGAACCTAGCAGAATGCCAATGGTCAGCCCGGCGGTTAAGGTGCCGCAGGCGATACCAATGCGGCGCGCCGGAACGTGCTCGGCCACGAAAACCCATGCGCCGGGTACTTCGCCGCCAATCGCCGCGCCCTGCAGAAGGCGCATCAACAGCAACAGCAGCGGGGCAACGATGCCTATTGAGGCGTAGGTGGGCAGCAGGCCGATGGCCAGCGTCGGCACGGCCATCAGCAGAATGCTCAGGGTAAACATCTTCTTACGCCCGACCAGATCGCCGAAGTGGGCCATCACGATGCCGCCCAGCGGACGCGCCAGATACCCGGCGGCAAAAATGCCGAAGGTTTGCACCTGGCGCAGCCATTCCGGAATATCCGCCGGGAAGAAGAGTTCCCCCACCACGGCGGCAAAGAACACGAAGATGATGAAGTCGTAGAACTCCAGCGCGCCGCCCAGAGCGGCGAGCGTGAGGGTTTTATAATCCTGTTGATTCAGAGGTCGGGCGTTATGTGACATAGCGAACCATTATGCGTTGGTTGTGGATTTATTTTTACAGCAATCGTAAAGAAAAAATTACTATACCGTAAAAGTGTTATCCCGCCATCGCCGCTTCAGCTAATGTCACATAAACGTTATTTTCAGGAGATTGTTTCGCGACGCGCGCTTTTGGGACGAAATGCTGCTACGACCTTGTCATCCGTTTCCACATACGGCCCGTCAAGAAGCTGTATACAATACGGTACACTTGCAAAGATCCCATGCACAATCACGCTACCGTCTTCCGCTTTTAGCCCTTCCAGGGTCTCTTTGATCGACTTCGGCTGGCCCGGCAGGTTCAGGATCAACGCCTGTTTGCGGATAACGCCGACCTGGCGAGAAAGAATGGCGGTTGGAACAAAGTGTAGGCTGATCTGACGCATCTGCTCGCCAAAGCCCGGCATTTCGCGGTCGGCCACGGCCAGCGTTGCATCCGGGGTTACGTCGCGGCGCGCGGGCCCGGTTCCGCCGGTAGTGAGCACCAGGTGACAGCTCATCTCATCCACCAGCTCGCACAGCGTCTGCTCGATAATGGGCTGTTCGTCGGGGATTAAGCGGGTCTGGATTTCAAAAGGGGTTGTCAGCGCACTGCCCAGCCATGCTTCAAGAGCGGGGATGCCTTTATCCTGATAAACACCGCTGGAGGCGCGGTCAGAGATCGACACTAAGCCGATACGTAAGGTATTCATAGCCATTCCATTCAAAAAGTACTGATTAAAGGGAATGATACACGCAGAGGGGAGTTTCAGACAGCGTACGAAAGAAGTAGCGTGACCGGGAACCCGGCCACGCAGAATGATTACAGCAGGTCGCCGATCATTTTTTCCAGTTTGCCCTGGTCAACAGCAAACTTGCGGATACCGTCCGCCAGCTTGTCTACGGCCATTGGATCCTGGTTGTGCTGCCACAGGAACTCGGATTCAGTGATGCGCTCTGGACGCGCTTTCACTTCACCGGTGTAGGACAGTTTACGCTCAAGCGCGCCTTCGCTTTCTGCCAGCTCTTTCAGCAGCGCAGGGGCGATGGTCAGACGGTCGCAGCCAGCCAGCTCGATGATTTCACCGACGTTACGGAAGCTTGCGCCCATAACCACGGTCTCATAGCCGTGCTGTTTGTAGTATTCGTAGATTTCGGTCACAGAAACCACGCCTGGATCTTCAGCCGGTGCGTACTCTTTCTTGTCGGTGTTGGCTTTGTACCAGTCCAGAATACGGCCCACGAACGGAGAAATCAGGTATACGCCCGCTTCTGCACATGCGCGCGCCTGCGCGAAGGAGAACAGCAGGGTCAGGTTACAGTTGATACCGTCTTTTTCCAGCTGCTCTGCAGCGCGAATGCCCTGCCAGGTGGACGCCAGTTTGATCAGGATGCGGTCGTTGCTGATGCCAGCATCGTTGTACATTTTGATCAGACGTTTTGCTTTAGCGATAGACGCGTCGGTGTCGTAGGAGAGACGTGCATCAACTTCGGTAGAGATACGGCCAGGAACCAGCTTCAGGATTTCCAGACCGATGTTCACTGCCAGTTTGTCAGTGGCATCCACAACCTGCTGCGCGCGGTCGTTGCTCTGCGCTTTCGCCCAGGTCACAGCGTCGTCAATCAGTTTGCGATACTCAGGGATCTGCGCGGCGTTAAGGATCAGAGAAGGGTTGGTTGTGGCATCCTGCGGCTGATACAACTTCATTGCCGCGATATCTCCGGTGTCAGCTACGACAGTGGTGAACTGACGAAGGGAGGTCAATTTATCCGTCATGATAGTGTTTCTCTTTTAACGTGCCCTGGATAATTCACGCTACCGACAGCATGCCTGCAGCGGAAAAATGACAGGTTTACTTGTTAGGGGGATGTAACCGGTCTGCCCTGATGATAACACGAGTGAGGGGCAGCGCAACCGCAGACAGTGCCCTAAGGCAGAGTATGATAAACTCGGAATATTAACAGGTAGCTAAGTACCCGCATGCTCAATCAGTGGTAGCGCTTACATATTCATATTGGCATCAACAAGAGGAATGTTAATGCCTGATTTCTTTTCGTTTATTAGCGAAATCCTTTGGGGTTCCATCATGATATATCTGCTTCTGGGAGCAGGTATATGGTTTACGCTGCGCAGCGGTTTTATCCAGTTTCGCTACATCCGCAAATTTGGCAGAAGTCTGAAAAACAGCGTCACGCCGCAGCCGGGCGGGTTGACGTCATTTCAGGCGCTCTGTACCAGCCTGGCAGCACGCGTCGGCAGCGGCAATCTGGCGGGCGTTGCGCTGGCGATTGGCGCGGGCGGTCCTGGGGCAGTGTTCTGGATGTGGGCCACGGCGATCATCGGCATGGCGACCTCTTTTGCCGAATGCTCGCTCGCACAGCTCTACAAAGAGAAAGATAAACACGGCCAGTTCCGCGGCGGCCCGGCCTGGTATATGTCTCGCGGGCTGGGGATGCGCTGGATGGGCGTTCTGTTCTCGATCTTTTTACTTGTCGCCTACGGCCTTATTTTCAACACCGTGCAGGCTAACTCCGTGGCGCACGCGCTGCGCTACGCCTTTGCCTGTCCAGAGTGGTTAACCGGCGCCGTTTTAGCCCTCTTCATCCTGCTCACCATTTCCACCGGCCTTAAAGGCGTTGCCCGGCTGATGCAGTGGATGGTTCCGGTGATGGCGATACTGTGGGTCGGGGCCAGCCTGTTCGTGACCGCACAGCACATCGACCAGGTGCCTGCGGTGATTGCGACCATCTTCAAGAGTGCGTTTGGCTGGCGCGAAGCGGCATCCGGAGCGCTGGGCTATACCCTGAGCCAGGCGCTCACGGCAGGTTTTCAGCGGGGCATGTTCTCCAATGAAGCGGGCATGGGCTCAACCCCAAATGCCGCGGCCGCCGCCGCGTCGTGGCCTCCGCATCCGGCAGCGCAAGGCATTGTGCAGATGATTGGCGTCTTTACCGATACCATCGTGATCTGCTCCGCCAGCGCGATGATTGTCCTGCTGGCAGGCCCCGTTCCATACGCGTCGGAAGCCGTCGGAATACAGCTTGTTCAGCAGGCGCTGGTCAACCTGGCCGGCGGATGGGGGGCGGGGTTTGTCTCGCTTATCGTGATGTTGTTCGCCTTCAGCTCAATCGTTGTGAACTACATCTATGCCGAAAACAACCTTATCTTCCTGAAGCTCGACTCGCGGCATACCCTCAGGCTCCTGCGTCTGGGGGTGATCCTGATGGTAATGGCTGGTTCATTGCTCAGCATGCCGCTGGTCTGGCAGCTGGCGGATGTGGCTATGGCATTGATGGCCATCACAAACCTGACGGCCATTTTGCTGCTCTCGCCTGTCGTTACCCTTATCGCACGGGATTATCTTCGCCAGCGGAAGCTCGGCGTTCAGCCGGTGTTTGATCCCTCGCGCTATCCTGACATTGAAGCGCAAATTGCCCCCGGCTCCTGGGATGATTTGCCGCGGCAATAGCAGCTATCGATCAATTCAGGGCGATTTTTTGCTAAAGTCGCTCTAAATTTCCTGCAAGGACTGGATATGCTGATTCTGATTTCACCTGCAAAAACGCTCGACTACCAGAGCCCGCTCGCCACCGAGCGCTATACCCAGCCCGAACTGCTGGACTATTCCCAACAGCTGATCCACGAAGCGCGTAAGCTCTCCGCGCCGCAAATCGCCTCGCTGATGAGCATCAGCGACAAGCTCGCCGATCTCAACGCGACGCGCTTCCACGACTGGCATCCTGACTTCACGCCGGACAACGCGCGCCAGGCGCTTCTGGCGTTTAAGGGCGATGTCTATACCGGCCTGCAGGCTGAGACGTTTAGCGAAGCCGATTTCGACTTTGCCCAGCAGCATCTGCGCATGCTCTCAGGCCTGTACGGCGTACTGCGCCCGCTGGATCTGATGCAGCCGTATCGTCTGGAGATGGGCATCCGCCTGGAAAATGCCAAAGGCAAAGACCTGTACCATTTCTGGGGCGATATCATTACCGATAAGCTGAACGCCGCGCTGCGCGCCCAGGGCGATAACGTGGTGATTAACCTGGCCTCCGATGAATATTACAAATCCGTGAAGCCGAAAAAGCTGGAGGCGGAGATCATCAAGCCCGTGTTCCTCGACGAGAAGAACGGCAAGTTCAAGGTGATCAGCTTCTACGCCAAGAAAGCGCGCGGCCTGATGAGCCGCTACATCATTCAAAACCGCCTGACGAAGCCGGAGCAACTGACCGGTTTTAACACCGACGGCTATTTTTTTGACGAGGCGTCGTCAGGCAAAGGCGAGCTGGTCTTTAAGCGCCACGAGCAGTAAAAACAAACCCCGCCAGCTGGCGGGGTTTTGCATTAATGGTGCTTCCTGTCCGGGCCACGATCGTCACGGTGGTCATCGTGGTGATGGTCATCATGGCGATTGTCATGCTTACGATGCTCATCATGCGGACGCCAGTGGTTATCGCGCCAGTCATAATGCGCCTTCCACCAGTCGTGGTCGCGCCAGCGGCCGCCGTCCCAGTAGTGCCCGTTATTGTCCCGATCGCCAATCTGCAGTTTTACCGCAGGCACGAGGGTGATTTCGGATGCCTGTACCGCCATGGGAGCGACCAGCATCAGTGAAAGCGCGATGAGTGCAGGTTTCAGTTTAGACATAGGTGACTCCTTATTCTTCTTGCCCAACGTGGGCCGATGTAAGGAGAGTACGTGAAGGGAACGGGGGATGTTATTCTCTGCAATCCTAAACGCTAAGTGACCGCATTTATTGGGAATTCCTGCTTTTTTCCTGCTTTATTTCTCCTTAATTTCTCCATAAAAAAGCCGGGTGGCGCTGCGCTTACCCGGCCTACAATTGGTACCGTTATTGCCGGGTGACGCTGCGCTTACCCGGCCTACGTTCTGAGCCGTTGTAGGTCGGGTAAGGCGTAGCCGCCACCCGACAACAATCACGCTCGAGTCATCATCAACTTACGCAGCGCGGCAAAGTCCGCCGGAAGCTCATGCGACAGCAGCGGCAGGTCCGCACGGTCCGCCAGCTCTTTCGGCAGCGGCAGCGTTTCGCCCAGGATCGCTTCTACGCTCTCTTTGAACTTCGCCGGATGCGCGGTGCCCAGGAACAGGCCATATTCACCCGGGTTAAGCTGGTCGCGCAGCGCGCGGTAGGCAATCGCCGCGTGCGGCTCGGAGGTGTACCCCACGGCCTTCAGCTCGCGCATGGTGGCTTTGGTAGTTTCGTCCGTCACCGCGGCGTAGCCCAGATCGCCCAGACGCCAGATCTTACGACGGAACAGCTCTTCCACGCGCGGCCAGTTGTTCGGCTGTGATACATCCATTGCGTTAGAGAGCGTCGCCTGCGTGGCGTTCGGCGCCCATTTGCCGTCTTTCAGGAAGCGCGGCACGGTGTCGTTGGCGTTGGTGGCGGCGATAAAGCGCTTCACCGGCAGACCCAGGGATTTCGCCAGCAGGCCCGCTGTCAGGTCACCGAAGTTACCGCTCGGCACGGAGATCACCAGCTGGTTGCGCGCTTCCTGCGGCAGCTGCGCCACCGCCTCGAAGTAGTAGCAAATCTGCGCCAGCAGACGGCTGATGTTGATGGAGTTGGCAGAGTTCAGACCCAGCGCCACCTTCAGCTCTTCGTCGTCGAAGGCCTGCTTGACCAGCGCCTGGCAGGCATCGAAATCGCCGTCGATCGCCACGGTTTCAATATTGCCGCCGAGGGTGCAGAACAGCTTTTCCTGCAGCGGGCTGATTTTGCCTTTCGGGTAGAGGATCACCACGCGGATGTTTTTCAGTCCGTAGAACGCGTGCGCCACCGCCGCACCGGTATCCCCGGACGTTGCGGTCAGGATGGTCACCGGCTTGTCGCCGCTGATGTGGGTCAGCATCTGCGCCATAAAGCGGCCGCCGAAGTCCTTGAACGCCAGCGTCGGGCCGTGGAACAGCTCCAGACAGCCAATATCCGGCTCAACCTGCTTCACCGGGGCCGGGAACGCAAATGCCGCGCGCACGCGCGCTTCCAGCAGCTCTTGCGGGATTTCGTCGCCGATAAACGCCGACAGAATTTTGGCGCTGCGGGTGACAAAGTCCTGCTTCAGCAGCGCGTCGACGTCGGTCAGCGGGAATTCCGGCAGATCGTGCGGGAAGAATAGCCCCTGATTTTTGCCCAGTCCCTGCGTTACCGCCTGCGCGAAGCTGACCTGCTCGTTATGATCTTTAAGGTTGTAGAGTTTCATTAATTATCCCAGTACTCGTGCGCCAGCCGTGTCCAGACGGCAAATATGAACAAAGCCTTCCTGATTTTGCAGGTAGTGTTTAGAGAGCCAGTCCGCCACGCGCTGCGCGGTATCCGGCTTGTCGCACAGGGCGAACAGCGTCGGGCCGGAGCCGGAGATGCCGCACGCCTGCGCGCCGATATCCATCGAGGCCTGTCGCGCCTCGTTAAAACCGGGCAGCAGCTTCGTGCGGTACGGCTCGGCAATGACGTCTTTCATCAGCTTCGCCGCCAGCTGCGGCTGTCGGGTGTAGCAGGCGTGGATGAAGCCCGCCAGGTGACGCCCGTGGGCGATACAGTCCTGACGACGATACTGCGCGGGCAGGATCGCACGCGCTTCTGCGGTAGAGACCTTAATGCCCGGATAGGCCAGCACCCACAGCCACTCATCAAACCCTGGCACCTGCTGGCTGATGATGCCATTTTCTTCGATCATCAGCTGCATGCCGCCGAGGAAGCACGGCGCCACGTTGTCATAATGAATGCTGCCGGAGATGCGCCCTTCCAGCTCGCCCATCAGCCCCAGCAGACGACTGTTGTTCAGCGGCTTGCCGCAGTGCTCGTTCATCGCCACCAGCGCGGCGACCACGGAACAAGCGCTGGAGCCCAGGCCCGAGCCAATCGGCATACTTTTTTCCAGCGTCATGGCGACCGGCACGTTTTTGCCGATCTCCTGACAGAAGCGTTCCCAGCACTGATAAACGATATTTTCGCGCGGGTCGGCCGGCAGCTTGCTGGCGAAGCGGCCCACGTTGTTCAGGCTGAAGCTCTCTGCGGCTTCAACCGTGACCGTATCGCCCAGCAGCGAGCCATCCACCGGCGTGACCGCCGCGCCCAGCACGTCAAATCCGACGCTCATATTGGCGCTGGAAGCCGGGGCATAAACTTTGACCATGTTAAACTCCTAACTTCCATGACAGGGTACGCAGCAGATCGGCAAACACGCCCGCCGCCGTAACATCGTTCCCTGCGCCATAGCCGCGAAGCACCAGCGGCAATGGCTGATAATAGTGGCTGTAGAACGCCAGAGCATTCTCGCCGTTTTTCACTTTATACAGCGGATCGTTGCCGTCCACTTCGGCAATCTTCACCCGGCATACGCCATCTTCTTCAATGTTGCCAACATAGCGCAAAACCTTACCTTCATCACGGGCTTTCGCCACGCGTGCGGCAAAGGCATCGTCGAGCTGCGGCAAGTTCGCCATAAAGGCAGTCACATCGCCGCCATCATCAAACTCTGCTGGCAATACGGGTTCAATCACGATATCGGAAAGCTCCAGCTCGCGTCCGGTTTCACGGACAAGGATCAGCAGCTTGCGCGCCACGTCCATACCGGAGAGATCGTCGCGCGGGTCCGGCTCGGTATAGCCCAGCTCGCGCGCGGCGCGGGTGGCTTCCGACAGGCTCATCCCCTCGTCCAGCTTGCCGAAGATAAACGACAGCGAACCAGAGAGAATGCCGGAGAAACGCTGCAGCTCGTCGCCCGCGTTGAGCAGGTTTTGCAGGTTTTCGATCACCGGCAGGCCTGCGCCGACGTTGGTATCGTACAGGAACTTGCGGCGCGACTTGCTCGCCGCCAGGCGCAGCTGGTGGTAGTAATCCATCGACGAGGTGTTGGCCTTTTTGTTCGGCGTCACCACGTGAAATCCTTCGCGCAGGAAGTCGGCGTACTGGTCTGCCACCGCCTGGTTCGAGGTACAGTCTACAATCACCGGATTAAGCAGGTGATACTCTTTCACCAGACGGATCAGGCGGCCCAGGTTGAACGGCTCTTTCGCCTCGTTCATCTCGGCCTGCCAGTTTTCCAGGTTCAGCCCGTGAACGTTGGTCAGCAGCGCCTTTGAATTCGCGATGCCGCAGACGCGCAGGTCGATATGCTTCTTCTTGAGCCACTCCTGCTGGCGCTTCACCTGCTCCAGCAGCGCGCCGCCCACGCCGCCGACGCCAATCAGGAACAGCTCGATGACCTGGTCGGTGTTGAACAGCATCTGGTGAACCACGCGCACGCCGGTGGTGGCATCGTCGTTATCCACCACCACGGAGATGGAACGTTCAGACGAGCCCTGGGCAATCGCCACGATGTTGATATTGGCGCGCGCCAGCGCGGCAAAGAATTTAGCGGAGATGCCGCGCAGGGTGCGCATACCGTCACCGACGACGGAGATCACCGCCAGCCGCTCCTGAATGTAAAGCGGCTCCAGCAGCTCTTCTTTCAGCTCCAGGTAGAACTCTTCCTCCAGCGCGCGGCGGGCGCGCAGGCAGTCAGCCTGGGGCACGCAGAAGCTGATGCTGTATTCAGAAGAAGACTGGGTGATCAGCACTACCGAGATACCGTTGCGGGACATGGCCGCAAAGACGCGCGCCGCCATACCGACCATGCCCTTCATTCCCGGACCGGAGACGCTGAACATCGCCATGTTGTTCAGGTTGGAAATACCTTTTACCGGCAGACCATCCTCATCGGAGCAGGCGCCAATCAGCGTGCCCGGCGCCTGCGGGTTACCGGTATTTTTAATCAGGCACGGGATCTGGAACTGGGCAATCGGGGAGATGGTACGCGGGTGAAGCACTTTAGCGCCGAAATAGGAAAGCTCCATCGCTTCCTGATACGACATCGACTTCAGCAGCCTGGCGTCCGGCACCTGGCGCGGGTCGCAGGTATAAACGCCGTCGACGTCGGTCCAGATCTCGCAGCAGTCTGCGCGCAAGCAGGCGGCCAGCACGGCGGCGGAGTAGTCGGAGCCGTTACGGCCCAGCACCACCAATTCGCCCTTCTCGTTTCCGGCGGTGAAGCCCGCCATCAGGATCATGTGGTCAGACGGAATTTTGCTCGCGGCAATGCGGCGGGTTGACTCGGCAATATCAACGGTGGATTCGAGGTAGTGGCCCACCGCCAGCAGTTTTTCAACCGGGTCGATGACGGTCACGCTATGGCCGCGCGCTTCCAGCACGCCCGCCATGATGGCGATGGAGAGTTTTTCGCCGCGGCAAATCAGCGCCGCGTTGATGCTGTCCGGGCACTGCCCCAGCAGGCTGATGCCGTGCAGAACGTGTTTGATTTGGGCAAATTCTTGCTCCACGAAAGCTTTAAGCTGCGCATGCGGGAAGCCGGGCAGCGCCTCCGCCAGCCCCTGCAGCAGGTCTGCGAAGATACGCTCGGCGTCGCTAATGTTCGGGAGGGCATCCTGGCCACCGATGGTTTTTTCAATCATCGCCACCAGATGGTTGGTAATTTTTGCCGGGGCAGAGAGCACGGTTGCAACCTGCCCCTGCCTGGCGTTGCTTTCCAGGATATCGGCAACACGCAGAAAACGTTCTGCATTTGCCACTGATGTACCGCCGAACTTCAACACTCGCATGGTTCTACCTCGTTTCCTTTAGCCGAAAAAAAAGCCCGCACTGTCTGGGTGCGGGCTTTTTTTTGTTTTTCCTGTACGCGTCAGCCCGCATCGTTACCTGTGGTAATGATGGTGGTTGTAGTAATGGTGGTGATGCTGATGCGTTTCATGGATGTTGTGTACTCTGTCATTATTATCTGTCTGTGCTGTATCCTTTTAGGGTTAAAGGATCGGACACCTTAAGTCAACGAATTTTTAATTTGATCACAATTCGGATGACTCTCACGTCCCGCTGCCGTCGGATTTATTTTCATCCAAATCCCCCATAAGCAACACTTGATAACAGACACTTCCGCCACACTAAAAACATATGGCAGCATTTTACTCGGCCAATTTTTTTTCAATATCGTGCAGCAATCGGTGCAGCATTGCCGTGTCGCGTTGCTCGAGTCGCCCCAAACGCTGCTGCAGCCAGTCCACCATCTTTCGATCGTCAGCGACGCCCAGCTGCGCCAGCAGATTTTCCACGCGCGCACGAAGCGCGGCCAGCTGGTTTTCATCGGTACCCGTAATAGCGGGCTGTGGAATTTGCATTAAGGATGCTAATTGATAGCAATACACCATGACCGCTTGGCCTAAATTCAGCGACGGGTAATCCGCCACCATTGGCGCGCCGGTGAGAACGTCTGCCAGCTCCAGCTCTTCGTTGGTCAGCCCGGAATCTTCACGACCAAACACAAGGGCGGCGTTCTCCAGCCACTGGCTTTTTTCTTCCAGCATCGGCACCAGTTCTGCGGGCGTGGCGTAGTAATGGAACTTCGCCCGGCTGCGCGCCGTGGTCGCAACGGTAAACGAAACGTCATGCAGCGCGTCAGCAAGCGTGCTGTAAGTCGTTATATTATCAAGAATATCTCCCGAACCGTGTGCCACCCAACGGGCCGCGGGCTCCAGATGCGCAGTGCTGTCCACGATACGCAAATCGGTAAAACCCATGGTCTTCATGGCACGCGCCGCCGCGCCTATATTTTCAGCTCTTGCTGGCGCTACCAGCACAATCGACAGATGCATTTATGCTCTCTTTTTAATCAGTTAGCGGATAAAAACGTGATGCGCTTCAACATATTACGCAGCACGAATTTACAAAATTGCAACACAAATCACCGAAATAGCGTTTCATAACAAATTAAAGACGCTAAACTATTTTGTGGGTGAACAATCAGTTAGAATGTTAACAGAAGCCTATTATCCCTATGTTTTACAATGATAATGGCCGTGTGAATACTCTTTGATAATTGGATTCGTATTGTTTATCAATCAATGTCCGCAACTAGTTGGTTTATTGAAAAATTGTGACAAAGGCTAGCATTCGGCTACGATGATTTCATCAAACTGTTAACGTGCTACAATTGAACTTGATATATGTCAACGAAGCGTAGTTTTATTGGGTGTCCGGTGTCACTTAGCCTGTTATGTTGCTGTTAAAATGGTTAGGATGACAGCCGTTTTTGACACTGTCGGGTCCAAAGGGAAAGTACCCACGACCAAGCTAATGATGTTGTTGACGTTGATGGAAAGTGCATCAAGAACGCAATTACGTACTTTAGTCACGTTAGGCCGGTCATGTTAATTTGCGACATGCATCAGGCAGGTCAGGGACTTTTGTACTTCCTGTTTCGATTTAGTTGGCAATTTAGGTAGCAAACATGCAGACCCCGCACATTCTTATCGTTGAAGACGAGTTGGTAACACGCAACACGTTAAAGAGCATTTTCGAAGCAGAAGGCTACGATGTCTTTGAAGCGACCGATGGCGCAGAGATGCATCAGATCCTTTCTGAAAATGATATCAACCTGGTCATTATGGATATCAACCTGCCGGGCAAAAACGGCCTTCTTCTGGCGCGCGAGCTGCGTGAACAGGCGAACGTGGCGTTGATGTTCCTGACGGGCCGTGACAATGAGGTTGATAAAATTCTTGGTCTGGAAATCGGTGCGGATGACTACATCACCAAACCGTTCAATCCTCGCGAGTTAACCATTCGTGCACGCAACCTGCTGTCCCGTACCATGAATCTGGGTACGATCAGCGAAGAGCGCCGTAGCGTAGACAGCTACAAGTTCAACGGTTGGGAACTTGATATCAATAGCCGTTCGCTGATTAGCCCGAACGGTGAGCAGTATAAACTGCCGCGCAGTGAATTCCGCGCGATGCTGCACTTCTGCGAAAACCCGGGCAAAATTCAGTCCCGTGCAGAGCTGCTGAAGAAAATGACCGGTCGCGAGCTTAAGCCTCATGACCGTACCGTAGACGTGACTATCCGTCGTATTCGTAAGCACTTCGAATCTACGCCTGATACCCCGGAAATCATCGCCACAATTCACGGCGAAGGCTATCGTTTCTGCGGTGACCTGCAGGAGTAATCCCGCAGTCTACGCATTAAAAAACGGCGCATTTGCGCCGTTTTTTTTATTTCCAGATCCGCATCGTATCGTCATCTGGTGCTGCGGGTGGCTCAGGTCGCTTCGGCTGAGAGAGCGAGTACCAGTCGAAATGACGGGTCAGGTACATGACGGCGAACAGCGCCAGCGCGAGAACCGCTGACCCCAACAGCAGCGCGCTGTCCTCCGAGCGCAGCAGGAACCACATCACTACGTCCAGCCCCAGCAAGGCCAGCACAAACATCCCGCTGCGCTTCCAGCTTTTCAGCACGGCCTGCAGGTACATTCCGTTCATCGCTGCGCCCACCAGGCTTGCAACAACCCAGGCTGGCGTAAACCCGACGTGTTCAGACAGCGCCAACAGCACCAGATAGAACAAGACCAGCGACAGCCCCACCAGCAGATACTGCATCGGGTGAAGGCGTAATCCGGTTAAGGTTTCGAAGACAAAGAAGGCCATAAACGTCAGCGCAATCAGCAAAATGGCGTACTTGATCGCACGGTCAGTCAGCTGATACTGATCGGCGGGCGTGGCGACCGTGACGCTAAAGGCCGGGAGTCCCTCCCACTCCGGCGACTCCTTGTCGTAGAACCAGCTCTCAAGGTTATTCGCAAACCAGCTGCTCTGCCAGTTTGCCTGGAAACCAGACTCGCCTATCTGATGCTTAACAGGGAGGTAATCGCCCATAAAGCCCGGATGCGGCCAGTTGCTGTTAAGCGTCATTTCGCTATTACGCCCTACCGGTACCACCGCAAAACTGCCCGTTCCCGCCAGACTGAGGGACATCTCAAGCGCAAACGTTTTGGCTTCCAGCGCTTTGTCGGTCAGCGGGATGTGGATCCCAGCAAGCGCCCCGTAGACGCCTGAACCGGGTTCCACGCTTAGCGTCTCACCATTGATTTTAGAGATACTGACCGTGCCAATACCCCGCGCGTCGCCAACGCCCGTCACGATAAACGGCTGCCCCGCCGTTATCGTTTCCCCTTTCAGCTGCTTCAGCTTGTCGGTATTAAACTGCGCTTTTATCTTAAGATCAGTGTTCCAGATTTGCCTGTCGTAGATGCCAATACTGCGGGACTCCACGCGCTGGTTCCCTTCCACAACCAGAGATTCCGGCAGAATGAAATGCATATAGCTTTTCTTGTATTCGACCTTCTTTTCGTCCTCTATCTTGTAAAAGATCTCCGTCACGGGAATGGCAATCAGCGGGCCGACCAGCTTTTGCGGTCCGCTGGTGCTCTGGCGAAGCGTATTTTCGACATCGTTACGATAGCTTTCACGCTCTGATATGAGGTTACTGACCATAAACAGCGGGACTAACAGCAGCAGGATGCACCCCAGCAGGGTGCTTACTTTCCAGAACAGGGGGGATTTCATCATTACGTCTCCTTTGTGATGAGGAGAGCGTAACCAGGCTGTGTGGGGTGAGTTTGAAGTTATGTGAAGTGACGGTGAAGTGTCAGCGTGGCCATCACGCCGCCTTCATCACGATTACGCAATATGATCTCTCCCTGATGCAGACGCGCCACCTCCTGAACAAACGCCAGCCCGAGTCCGCTGCTCTTCAATCCGTTCTCGCGCGGCAGGGAATAAAAGCGTTCAAAAATACGCTCCAGCGCGTAATCCGGGATCCCGCTTCCGCTGTCGGTGACGATGAGCTGTATCTTCCCCTGCTCTTCCCGGGCCGCCAGTTCAATGGTGCCACCCTGCGGCGTAAAGTCGATAGCGTTATCCAGCAAATTACCGAGCGCCTGTTCGAGCAGGTCGGGATCGCCTTCAACATGAAGCGAAGCGGGCTGGAGGGTCAGCCCAATCTCTTTTGCCGCCAGCAGCGCCGAGCGCGCGTCGGCAAGCCGCGTAAACAGCAGATCGACGCCCACAGCCTGAGGCGTAATCTCGACCCGATTTTCAAGCCGCGCCTGGGTGAGCAGTTTTTCAACCAGCGACTGCATACGCGCGTTTTGCACCAGAATATTCTCGATAAACCGCGCGGCCACCTGCGGCGGCGGCTGCTCGGCGAGAATTTCCGCCGCGCCGCGTATGGCGGCGATGGGGCTTTTCAGCTCGTGGGTCAGCGCATGGACATAGTGTTCAATGTAGTTTTTCCCTTCCAGGCGAATGCGCATATTCTCCAGCGCTAGGGCCAGCTTGTGCAGTTCGCTGCTGCCAGGATTAGGCAGCGGGAGAGGCGTATCCGTGGTCACCTAGTCGGCATAGCGCGATAACGTCGCGATAGATCGGTTGATCCACCAGGCCACAACGAGGCCAATCAGCAGGGCAATGCCGAGCAGCGCTCCGCCTGCCCACAGGATCCGCCGCTCGCTGCGATGGATAACCGGTGCCATCGCGCTGTTAGGTTTCCCAACAGACAGCACGCCGATAATCTTGCCCTGCTCCACAACCGGCGCGGCAACATACATCACCGTGCTTTCCGGATCGTCGGGATGGCTCTGGGTACTGCGCGCGCCGTATTCGCCGCGAAGCGTCAGCCAGACATCGTTCCAGCGCGAGTAATCTTGCCCCACGGCCAGACCGGCGGAATCAAACACCACTCTGCCCTGCGCATCGGTCATGTAGACGTGATACTCGTTACGCACTTTATGAATGCCGCCGATATTGGCGCGGAAAGGGCGCTGATGAAGCCGTGAAAAGGCCTGCGCCAGTTTGCCCTGCTGCGCATTGCCCGAAAGGAGATCCTCACGACCGACTTCGGCGAGTAAGGTCGCGGTATCGATTAACGTGCCCTCGGTTGCTCTGCGCACGCCGGGCTTGACTTCCTGAACAAAGATCGACAGCACAAACCACGCGGCAACGGCCACGATCAGGAAGTATCCCAGCAATAGCCGCATCCCAATGCGCATCAGTAAAGGCCCAGACTGTAGCCCATGCCGCGATGGGTGCTGATGGGCGACAGTTCCTCGTTCACCGCCCGCAGCTTGGCGCGCAGGGTTTTGATGTGGGTGTCCACGGTGCGATCGAAACTTTCGCCGTTTTCACCCCACACCTTGTCCATGAGCTGCTGACGAGAAAAGACCCGCCCTGGCGCCTGTAACAAGGTTTTGAGCAGCAAGAATTCGTAGCGGGTCAAGGGCAACGCTTCACCGTACCAGCTTATACGCGCGGCAGGCTCGTTCAGTTCAAACTGCCCGATACGCAACGTTTCTGCTGGCGCGGCGGATTTTTGCATGCGCCGTAAAATCGTCCTTACCCGGGCGCAGACTTCACGAGGGGAGAAAGGTTTCGCAACGTAGTCATCAGCGCCCATTTCAAGGCCGAGGAGTTTATCCACTTCATCACTGCGCGCCGTCAGAAACAGTACGGGCAGTGAGGGATGCTGCGCCAGCAGCTGGCGGCAAAGCTCAAAGCCGCTGATGTCCGGCAGCCCGACGTCCAGAATGGCGAGCGCCGGAGCCTGTCGCCGCGCCGCCTCCAGCACGGGTAAACCGCGTTCAAACGCCTTTACCGCAAATCCTTCCTGCTGAAGCATGTAGATCAGCGTATCGGCGATACTGGTTTCGTCTTCAACCAGCCAGACCACAGGTTGTTGCATGGTTCATCCCTGAATTAATGCCAAGGCATAATCGGCACCGCGCTGATCGCGTTTTTCGGCGAGCCTTCCACCACTTTGTCAGAATAGGCAAGGTAAGCCAGCGTGTTGCGCTTCGCATCGTAAAAACGCACCACCTGCAGCTTCTTAAACACCAGCGAGGTCCGTTTCTGGAATACCACGTCGCCCTGCGCTTTGCCGTTTTTGATTTTATCGCTCAATTCAACCGGCCCTACCTGCTGGCAGGAGATCGCCGCATCGGAAGTGTCTTCCGCCAGTCCCAGTCCGCCTTTGATACCGCCCGTTTTCGCGCGGCTTACGTAGCAGGTGACGTTTTTCACATCCGGATCGTCGAAGGCTTCCACCACGATTTTGTGGTCAGGGCCGAACATTTTAAACACGGTATCGACGGAGCCAATCTGTTCCGCCTGCGCTGCGCGCCCTACCATCAACATCAACGCGGTGAAGATCAAAGTCTTGTATTTCATATTGTTACCATTCTTTAAAATTACACTGAGCGATTATTCAACACTTTAGACAAAAATGTAGCAAGATCACAGGATTAGAATATATTGGCCGATAATGTGCTCCAAAAAGCATTAATGCGCAAAAAAAACACTGAATGCTAAAACATCAAAAAGTGCTATTATCCGCTAACCTGTTATCAGGCACCTGCTGTTTTAAGGATGAGGATAGTATATGGATCAGGCTGGAATTATTCGCGACCTGCTAACCTGGCTGGAAGGTCATCTCGACCAGCCTTTGTCACTGGATAATGTGGCGGCTAAAGCAGGCTATTCCAAGTGGCATCTGCAAAGGATGTTCAAAGATGTTACCGGTCATGCTATCGGTGCCTATATTCGCGCACGCCGTTTATCAAAGTCTGCCGTGGCCCTGCGCCTGACCGCGCGCCCGATTCTGGATATTGCCCTGCAGTACCGCTTCGATTCGCAGCAAACCTTCACGCGCGCCTTTAAAAAACAGTTCTCGTTGACGCCAGCGCTCTATCGCCGCTCGCCAGACTGGAGCTCCTTTGGCATGCGCCCGCCGCTGCGTCTGGGCGAGTTCGCCATGCCGAAATACGAAATGGTCACCCTGCCGGAAACCCATCTGATCGGCACAACCCAGAGCTACTCCTGCTCTCTGGAGCAGATTTCTGAGTTCCGTCATCAGATGCGCGTCCAGTTCTGGCGCGATTTCCTGAGCCATGCTCCGGCGATCCCGCCGATCCTTTATGGCCTGAACGAAACGCGCCCTAGCCACGAAAAAGACGACGAGCAGGAGGTGTTTTATACCACCGCGCTCACGCCAGAGATGGCGAACGGCTACATTCAGGGTTCTAAACCGGTTGTGCTGGAAGGCGGCGAGTACGTGATGTTCTCGTATGAAGGGCTGGGAACGGGCGTTCAGGACTTTATCCTGACCGTTTACGGGACCTGCATGCCAATGCTGAATCTGAATCGCCGTAAAGGTCAGGATATTGAGCGCTACTACCCGGCAAGCAATGTCAAACCGGAAGAAGGCCCAATCGATCTGCGTATGGAATTTTTGATTCCGGTACGTCGTTAACGCTGCAGTTCGTCAAGCGCAGGGGCATCGAGATGCGAAATGTCCCCTGCCATCTCCACCACCCATCCCGACGCCAGCCACGCGCTTTCCTGATAATCAATCCGGGAAATCGAGCAGTTGCGCAGGCGCAAGCGGCGTTCAGCGTAAGCCGGTAGTCCCAGGATAGTGCTTACCAGGCAGCCCAGCGCGATTCCGTGGCTCACCAGCAGCGGGCGACTCCCAGCCGGCAGCTTCAGGCATTCCGCCAGTGCGGCATGCATACGCACGCTCAGCTCCTGCATGGATTCGCCTTCAGGAATACGGCCATCTTCGGTGCCGTTCACCAGCGTGCGGCGCCAGCCCTCTTCCGTTTCCGTCAGCGTGTCGATATGGCGCTTTTCCAGCACGCCCATATCCAGCTCGCGCAGGCGCGGCTCAAGCATGACGTCGCAGCCGCAGGCATCTGCGATAATGCGCGCCGTCTGCTGCGTGCGACCTAAATCGCTGGTGATAACGTGCGTAATGCCCAGCGTTCTGGCGCGTTCTGCCACCTGCCACGCTTGCTGCACGCCCTTTTCAGTAAGGGGACTGTCTGACTGGCCTTGAATACGTCGCTCGGCGTTCCACTGCGTTTCACCGTGGCGAACAAGGTATACCTGTAACATGCTTTTTTTCCGTTATACTGCGATGAGTTTTTTTGAATCGAGCTTAATTATGCACCATGTTGTCTCTGCTACCACTAATCCTGCCAAAATTCAGGCAATTCTAAGGGCATTTGAAGAGATCTTCGGCGAAGGATCCTGCCATATTGACGCCGTCGGCGTCGAGAGTGGCGTACCTGAACAGCCGTTCGGAAGCGAGGAAACGCGCGCTGGCGCACGGAATCGCGTGGCAAATGCAAAAGCCGCGGCCCCGAACGCTGACTTCTGGGTGGCTATTGAAGCGGGCATCGACGAAGGGGCCACTTTTAGCTGGGTGGTGATCGAAAGCCGCGAGCAGCGGGGTGAGGCTCGCTCGGCGACCCTGCCGCTGCCGGAGATCATTCTGGACAAAGTGCGCGAAGGTGAAGCGCTGGGGCCGGTGATGTCGCAGTACACCGGCATTGATGAGATTGGCCGCAAAGAAGGGGCAATCGGCGTCTTTACCGCGGGCGCTCTGACGCGCTCAAGCGTGTATCACCAGGCGGTGATCCTGGCGTTAAGCCCGTTCCATAACGCGATTTATCGTTGAGCCATCGTCATCCGGCGTTTTTCAACAATACCGCTTCCAGCCACTGGCGCAGCTCAACCGGCGCAGACTTCAGGCTGTTCGATCCGCGGGTGATGGTCGCGATGCCCGCGCCGAGCTCGTTTTTCAGCTCGCGCTGGCTCATCTCGCCGCGCAACAATTCTTCAATAATCCGCACGCGCGTGCCCAGCGCTTCGCGCTCGTCGGGCGTCAGCATCAGCTGCAAAAGCGGCAAATGCAGATCCTTATCGTATGACTGGCGGAGCAACTCCACAAAACGAAGCCACTCCTGATTGCGTTGTTCGGCCATCGCCGAGGAATACGGGGAATGCTGGGTCATGTTATGCTGCCTCTTGTACTCATTAGCGAGTACAGCATAACACAACCCACCGCGATCAGTAACGCTTCTGCCACTCGGCATCGCTCATCAGCGTATCTTTCTCTCCCATGAAGTAACGATAGTACGCATCATATGCCAGCACGTTCTTCACATATCCGCGCGTTTCCGAGAACGGAATGCTCTCAACAAACGCTACGGCATCAATACGTCCGGCGCTGTTGCCAAGCCAGGTACGCACGCGTCCGGGGCCAGCGTTATACGCCGCCGAGGAGAAGATGCGGTTATTGCCGAACTGCTGATAAACGTACTGCAGGTAGCTGGTGCCGATGTTGATGTTGGTATCCGGATCTAACAGCTGTGACGGACTGCTGTAGCCCGGGATGTTAAACATCTTCACCGTGTGCGTCGCCGTTCCGGGCATGATTTGCATCAGGCCGCTGGCTCCCACCGGGGATCGCACCTTCGGGTTCCAGGCGCTCTCCTGGCGGGCAATCGCCATCGCATAGCTTTTTGGAATATCCTTCCCGCTGGTGTAACGATCGAACAGATCTTTGTACGCCAGCGGGAAGCGCTCTTCGAGATGATCCCAGAGCTTGCCTGAGATCGTCGCCTGCACGCTCAGATCCCACCAGTGATTATCAAACGCATAGCGCGCCAGCTGGGCCTTCTCGTTCGTCGTGCGGCTGGTCACCAGGTTCGCCCACTCGCTGCGCGCGGTGTTATCCATATTCCAGTACATCAGCTCGCGCACGCGCGCCATTTCCGGCCCCTGCGTCAGCGCAGGATCGGCGTTGGCGGGCGCTTTGTCGATGCGGAAGGTGTACTCCTCGCCCAGACGCTGCGCCGCCACCATCGGGTAGAATCCGCGCTGCTGCATCAGAGAATGGAGGATATCTTTCGCTTCATCGTCACGCCCGCGCTCCAGCAGCAGATCGGCCTGCCAGTAGCGCCATTCGTCTTTCTCTTTGGCATCCATCGGCAGACGCGCAAGCCAGGTATTCAGTCCGCGACGATCGCCGGTGCCCAGCGCCATCCGCACGCGACGCTCCACGATTGAGGTAGAGTTAGAACGCATAATCGCGTCATCACGCCAGCGGGCCTGCTCGTCGGTAACGTCCGTGCCCATCAATCGCCACGCTACCGTATCGCGCAGCTCCTGAGTTTGCTCTTCGTTAAGCTGCTGCGCCTGCACCAGCTGAGGGATCATCAGCCGCGCGTTTTCGACATCGTCACGCGCCACGCTGGTAAAGGCGACCGCCGCCATCTGGCGGGTAAAATCGGTAGCCCCCGTTGAACGGGCAAACGTCAGGACTGAATTAGGATCGTTAGCCAGACCGATAACCGCCGTAGAAATGGTCTGGTAATCCGGCGGCATCTGCCCCGCGAGCGCGGTGACCAGGCGGGTATTTCCGGCCTTCATCGCCAGGCGAATACGCTCAAGATAGGCCAGCGGGTCCTGTTTGCCGGACGCGCGCCATGCGCCGAACAGCGAGTCACAGGCGTTAGGCTGACTTTTGCCCGTCAGCCACAGATCTTTCGCGCCCGCCCAGGCTTCGTCCTGCTGTCCGGTTGCCCATTTGGCGTAGTAGTAATTGCACTGCGCTTCCGTGGTGCCAGGCTTTTCCGGGCTAAACGCCAGCAGCCCGCGCCAGTCTTCACGACGCGCCAGCTCGTTCACAAAGCGAGACTTCAGGTTACGCGCGGGCGGCAGGGTCGGGTTCGCCTGAATAAAGTTATTCACGGTGACCGTCGGCTGGTTCATCAGATCGTCGGTGATCTGGCGATACTCCAGATACGGATACAGCGGATAGTCCTTCAGCGTCGGCATCAGCGCCTGCACGGTGTCCATCTGCTTATTGTCCCACGCCTGTTTGATTTGGGCGTAGCGGTTACGTTGTTCATCCAGTGAATCGGCATGCACCGCCTGGCTTACCGCCATTACGCATACGCTGGCAGCCAGCAGACGCCAGACCACCCGTTTGGCTTTTTCCACAAGCTCTTCCTCATTGTTTTTCGTTAGTTGCGGCGTCTTGCCACGTCAAAGTCGTATCAACTTATGCTAACCAGGCATCCTGCAACGCGCCACGTTATGGACACTTTTTTACCTTTCCTGCGCGTTTTAACACTCCCGACGTTCCTGGCTGGGATTAGGGCGTGAAAAAGGCTACACTTCGAGGCTGAATTCCACACTCATCATGATAAAAGAGGCGAAGTCCAACGTGGCTCAATTCGTTTATACCATGCATCGTGTCGGCAAAGTGGTTCCGCCGAAACGTCATATTCTTAAAAATATCTCGCTGAGCTTCTTCCCGGGCGCAAAAATCGGTGTTCTGGGTCTCAACGGTGCCGGTAAGTCCACCCTGCTGCGCATCATGGCCGGCATCGATACAGACATCGAAGGTGAAGCCCGCCCGCAGCCCGGCATCAAGATTGGTTACCTGCCGCAGGAACCTCAGCTGAACCCGGAGCACACCGTTCGCGAATCCGTTGAAGAAGCGGTTGCCGAAGTGGTTAACGCGCTGAAAGGTCTGGATGAAGTGTACGCGAAGTACGCCGAGCCGGATGCGGACTTCGACAAGCTGGCCGCGCAGCAGGGCAAATTTGAAGAGATCATCCAGGCGCACGACGGTCACAACCTGAACGTGCAGCTGGAGCGCGCGGCGGATGCCCTGCGCCTGCCGGACTGGGATGCCAAAGTTGAGAAGCTCTCCGGGGGTGAACGCCGCCGCGTGGCGCTGTGCCGCCTGCTGCTGGAAAAACCAGACATGCTGCTGCTCGACGAACCAACCAACCACCTGGATGCAGAATCTGTCGCCTGGCTGGAGCGCTTCCTGCACGACTTCGAAGGCACCGTTGTGGCGATTACCCACGACCGTTACTTCCTCGACAACGTGGCAGGCTGGATCCTGGAGCTGGACCGCGGCGAAGGCATTCCGTGGGAAGGCAACTACTCCTCCTGGCTGGAGCAGAAAGATCAGCGTCTGGCGCAGGAAGCTTCTCAGGAAGCGGCCCGTCGCAAGTCTATCGAGAAAGAGCTGGAGTGGGTGCGTCAGGGCGCGAAGGGCCGTCAGTCTAAGGGCAAAGCCCGTCTGGCGCGCTTCGAAGAGCTGAACAACACCGAATACCAGAAACGTAACGAAACCAACGAACTGTTTATTCCGCCTGGAGCCCGTCTGGGTGACAAAGTGGTTGAAGTCAGCAATCTGCGTAAATCCTACGGCGACCGCCTGCTGATCGACGACCTGAGCTTCTCCGTACCGAAAGGGGCTATCGTCGGGATCATCGGTCCGAACGGCGCGGGTAAATCGACCCTGTTCCGCATGATGTCCGGTCAGGAACAGCCTGACAGCGGCTCTATCACCCTGGGTGAAACCGTGAAGCTGGCCTCCGTTGACCAGTTCCGTGACGCGATGGACAACAGCAAAACCGTGTGGGAAGAAGTCTCCGGCGGTCTGGATATCATGCGTATCGGCAACACCGAGATGCCAAGCCGCGCCTACGTTGGCCGCTTTAACTTCAAAGGCACCGACCAGGGCAAACGCGTGGGCGAGCTGTCCGGCGGCGAACGCGGTCGTCTGCACCTGGCGAAGCTGCTGCAGGTGGGCGGTAACGTTCTGCTGCTCGATGAACCAACAAACGACCTGGATATCGAAACCCTGCGCGCGCTGGAAAACGCCCTGCTGGAGTTCCCGGGCTGCGCGATGGTTATCTCGCACGACCGCTGGTTCCTGGACCGTATCGCGACCCACATCCTGGACTACCAGGACGAAGGTAAAGTGGAGTTCTTCGAAGGTAACTTTACCGAATACGAAGAGTACAAGAAACGCACGCTGGGCGCTGACGCGCTGGAGCCGAAGCGTATTAAGTACAAGCGTATTTCGAAATAAAAGCAAAACGGCAACTTCGGTTGCCGTTTTTTATGTTTGTACCCTCTCCCCGTGGGAGAGGGCCAGGGTGAGGGCATCAGGCCGCACACAATCACCCACCCACGTAATACCGCTTCACCTCATCAAACTGCATCGCAAACTCGATATAGCTCATCAGCGCAGGTGAATTCAGCTTGCGGCTTGGGTACGCCAGCCACAGGTCGTTGCCTTCGACGTTCCATTCCGGCAGCACCTGAACCAGCGCCCCCTTTTCGATCTTATCTTCCACCAGGAACGCTGGCAGCAGCGTGATCCCCGCGCCGGCAATCGCACATTCGCGGGCGTATACCAGATTATCGGTCATGTGGGCGTTATCCGGCAGGTAGCGATAATCCTCGCTTTCGCTTCGCAGAAGCCACTCCGACCACGCCCGGTGTGTAATGCAGCGGTGCTCCACCAACTGACGGGGATGGACTAACGGCTCCCGGCGAGCCAGATAGTCCGGCGAGGCCAGCATGTAGCGCGGGCAGTGCCCGATCATGCGGCCAATCAGGGAGGAGTCCTGCGGCTTGCCGGTTCGCAGCGCCACGTCAAAGCCGGACTCGACAAGATCCACCACGTCGTCAGAGATCGACACATCCAGCGACACGTCGGGATAGCGAAGCTGGAACTCGGCGTTCAGATGCGCCAGCAGCGTTGCGCCAATCCCCGCCGGACAGGTGATCCGCAGCCGCCCGCTGGGGTTTTCGCGCAGGCGCTGGATGGCGTACTCCGCCCGCTCGCTGGCCGCCAGCATCTCGCGGCAGTGCACCAGATAGTGCTCGCCCGCAAACGTCAGGCTGATCCTGCGCGTGGTGCGGTTCAGCAGGCGAATGCCCACCTGCTGCTCCAGCTGGCTAATCCGCTGGCTGACGCTGGATTTAGGCAGCTCCGCCTTCTGCGCCGCCGCGGTAAAGCTGCCCATCTCGGCCACTAGCGCGAACAGCGCCATATCCTGAAGCTGTTTAAACATGATTGTTCATCCTGTACGAACGCTGCGTTCTTGATTGTCCATCTTATCACGCAGCTGTCCACTTTATAGACTAGCCTCAACAAAACGCATTCCATTGAGGAGCACACCATGTCTGTTAAAGCCATTGCCGTTAACCCAGCGAACCCCGCCGCTTTCATTGAGATCGATTTACCGATGCCGCAGCCCGGCGAGCAGGATCTGCTCGTGGAGGTGAAGGCCGTTTCCATAAATCCTGTCGATACCAAAGTCCATGCGGGCATTGCCAAAAACGGGCTGAACGATCCGCGCGTGCTCGGGTGGGATGCCAGCGGGATCGTGAAGGCCGTGGGGTCTGGCGTCACCGGGTTCAAACCCGGCGACGAAGTCTGGTACGCGGGCGATATCACCCGCTCGGGAAGCAACACCACGCATCAGCTGATCGATGCGCGGATTGTCGGGCGTAAGCCTGCCAGCCTCGGCTGGGCGGCTGCCGCTGCACTGCCCTTAACCGCCCTCACCGCGTGGGAAGGCCTGTTTGAACGGCTGAACATTCAGGATGCCGGATCGGACAAAACGCTGCTGATCGTTGGCGGCGCGGGCGGCGTCGGATCGCTGGCGATCCCGTTTGCGAAGCACAACAGTAAGGTCACGGTGATCGCTACCGCCTCGCGGGAAGATTCCGCACAGTGGTGTCGCGATCGCGGTGCGGACCGCGTCGTCAACTACCGCGATCTGAAAGGCGAGCTCTCGAAACAGGGGCTGACCTTTGTGGATTATATTTTCATCCTCAACGATACCGACGGGCACTGGGATGCGGTCAGCGAACTGATTGCGCCGCAGGGGCATATCTGCTCAATTGTTGAGAATGAACATCCGCTGAATCAGGACAAGCTGAAGTCTAAATCCGCCGCCCTGCACTGGGAATTTATGTACACCCGCAGCATGTACCAGACGGCGGATATGGCACGCCAGGGGGAGATCCTCAATGAGGTGGCCAAGCTGGTGGATAACGGCGTGGTGGAAAGCTCGCTCAGCGAAACGCTGCACGGGCTGAGCGTGGAAAGCATTACCGAGGCGCACCGCAAAGTGCTGGAAGGGCATATGCGGGGGAAAGTGGTGGTTGAGTATTGAGTGGCTTGTTCCCCTCACCCCGGCCCTCTCCCAAAGGGAGAGGGAGGTTAACGTCCCCTCTCCCCTGTGGGGAGAGGGTTAGGGTGAGGGGTAAGTCTTTTACCCCTGCTCCCCCATCATCTCCTTCACCAGCTCGACGCAGCGCAGGAAGCGGGAGTCGTAGTCAGACTCCTCCACGTGGACAAACTCAACGTTGTTCTCGTTCAGCATCTCCACCAGCATGGACTGAAACTCTTTTCTGTTGACGGAGCTGCCGAGGCTGCGCATGCCGTCGGCCACCCACGGCGTGTTGTTTTCCAGCAGGATCACCAGGTCAAAGCGGTATTCGTCAATCAGCGCCTGCACGAACGGGTGCTCTCGCCCCTCGTACTTTTTACAGAACGCCTGGGTGGTGACGAAATCGGTGTCGATAAACGCCACCTTGTTGGCATATTTCACTGCAAAATCAATGTACTGCGCATGGCCGAGCGCGATTTTATCATAATCAGAATACTGTAGCGCCATCTCATCGCCGCCCAGGTGGGATAAGACGTAATCGCGCCCGTACTCCCACGCGCTGGTGGTGTTGAAGATATTCGCCAGCTTGTTAACCAGCGTTGATTTTCCGCTCGATTCGCCGCCCAGAATCGCCACCGTGCGCACAAAGAACGGCTTCACTTCCGTCGGAATGTAATCCCAGTAGCGGGACGGGTTTTCGCGGATCTGCGCCCCGCTGATGTTCATGAAGGTGCGTTTCGGATCGATCAGCACCGTCTCGATGCCCAGATGCTCGCGGAACTGCGGCGCGTCGGACTCTTCAGAGGTGTAGATCCAGTTCGGGGCAATGCCCTTCTCTTCCATAAACGCCTTCACGCCGTTGCTCCATACGTCCCAGCCGTGCGGATACGGCTCCATGCCCTCTTCGTTGAAGGCATGAATGCGAATGTTTTTCTGATACTTAAAGGTCTGGAGCAGCCAGCGCAGGCGGTCCGGCACCGTCGGCTGCTGCGACATGGCGCTGTCCTCGAACAGCTGACGGTCACGCGTTTCGTCGTAGCCCATGATGATGTGCAGTTCGTCAACCTGGCTACAGGCGCGCTGGATCAGATAGATATGCCCGGTATGCAGCGGGTAAAACTTGCCGAACACCACGCCGATGTTCTTTTGCATACGCGGGAATTCCAGCCCCAGAAAGCGGTGCAGCGCTTCCAGCTTCTGCGCGCTGGGGCTTTTGATTTTGGCGTTCAGCAGCTGGCTTAAGTAGCCTTTGGTCATGCCGCTGGCATCCGCCACCTGCTGCAGCGTGCAGCCCTTCTGGCGGATTGCGGTCTTGAGATAGTCAAATGATGACATAAATTACGGTGCCTCCTGCAAAATCAAATTTACGTAATTATAAGTCGTCAAAGACATTTAACGCATCCGCGAGTTTTTTCACGCCGAAGACCTTCATCCCTTCCGGGATTTTTTTCGGCACGTTGGCGGCTGGGACAATGGCACGACGGAAGCCGTGTTTCGCCGCCTCGGAGATACGCTCCTGGCCGCTCGGCACCGGACGGATCTCCCCGGCCAGCCCTACTTCGCCAAAGACCACCAGATCCTGCGGCAGCGGCCTGTCGCGCAGGCTGGAGACCATCGCCAGCAGCAGCGCCAGGTCTGCGCTGGTTTCCGAGACTTTCACGCCGCCGACCACGTTAACGAAGACGTCCTGATCCGCCATCTGCAGGCCGCCGTGACGGTGCAGCACCGCCAGCAGGATCGCCAGACGGTTCTGCTCCAGGCCGACCGCCACGCGCCGCGGGTTGCCCATCATCGACACGTCCACCAGCGCCTGAATTTCGACAAGCAGCGGGCGCGTCCCTTCCCACAGCACCATCACCGAGCTGCCGGAGGTGACTTCGTCGCCGCGGCTCAGGAAGATGGCCGACGGGTTGCTGACTTCCCGCAGCCCCTGCTCGGTCATGGCAAACACGCCCAGCTCGTTTACCGCACCAAAGCGGTTCTTGTGGCTGCGCAGGGTGCGGAAGCGAGAGTCGGCATCACCGTCGAGCATCACGGAGCAGTCGATACAGTGTTCAAGCACCTTCGGCCCGGCCAGCGAGCCGTCTTTGGTCACGTGGCCGACCATCACAATCGCCACGCCGCGCGTTTTGGCAAAGCGCGTGAGGTAGGCAGCCGTTTCGCGCACCTGCGCCACGCTGCCCGGCGAGGACTGAATGTCCGCCATGTGCATCACCTGGATGGAGTCGATCACCATCAGCTTCGGCTGCTCTTCTTCGGCAATCATGCAGATCTGCTCGATGCTGGTTTCAGAGAGCATGTTCAGGTTGCCGGTCGGCAGGCCCAGGCGGTGCGCGCGCATCGCCACCTGCTGCAGCGACTCTTCGCCCGTGACGTACAGGGTTTTCATCTGTTCGGCGAGCTTGCACAGCGTTTGCAGCAGCAGGGTCGATTTACCCGCGCCCGGGTTACCGCCGATCAGAATGGCGCTGCCCGGCACCACGCCGCCGCCGAGCACGCGGTCGAACTCTTTGAAGCCGGTGGAGAAGCGCGGCAGCTCTTCGAGGCTGATGTCCGAGAGCTTTTGCACTTTCGACACGCCGGCGTTACCCGCGTAGCCGCTCAGGCGCTCGTTACGGGCCACGCTCGGCGAAGCCGCCACACCACGCACTTCGGTGATGGTGTTCCAGGCATGACAGGCGCTGCATTGCCCCTGCCAGCGCGGATAATCCGCACCACATTCATTACAGACAAATGCGCGTTTTGGAGCTTTCGCCACGGTTTACCTCGTTATATCTGTGCGGCCTGCGCGCCGGGTGGCGCTAACGCTTACCCGGCCTACAAAGCAGACCGTTATTTCTGATTAATGCTGCCGGAGAGAATGCAGAACACCCCCATCAGGTCAGCGTGACGGATAGTCACTTCCGTCTTTTCATTTACTTTTGGCTTGGCGTGATAGGCAATGCCAAGACCAGCAACCTTGATCATCGGCAGATCGTTGGCACCGTCGCCGATGGCCACGGTCTGCGCCGCCGGAATGTCATATTTTCCCGCCAGGCGCGTCAGGGTATTGGCCTTGTACTGCGCGTCGACGATGTCACCGATCACCTGCCCGGTCAGCTTGCCGTCCATAATCTCCAGCTCGTTTGCCACTACGGTGGTCAGACGCAGCTTGTCGCGCAGGTAGTCGGCAAAGAAGGTGAACCCGCCGGAGGCAATCGCCACTTTCCAGCCGAGCGTCTCCAGCTTCAGCACCAGCTGCGTCAGCCCCGGCATCAGCGGCAGCTCGTCGCGCACCTGGCGCAGAATGTTCGCATCGGCCCCCTTCAGGGTTGCCACGCGCTGCCTCAGGCTGGCGGTGAAGTCCAGCTCGCCGCGCATCGCACGCTCGGTGACTTCCGCCACCAGCTCGCCGCTACCCGCCAGTTTGGCGATTTCGTCGATGCACTCGATCTGGATGGCGGTAGAATCCATGTCCATCACCAGCAGGCCCGGCGTTTTCAGGTGCGGAATTTTACCAAGCGGCGCAACGTCCAGCCCGGCGTCGTGCGCCAGTCGCGTCGCGCGCTGGGTCAGGGAACCGGCCAGGCGAATGACCTGATAATCTTCCACGCACCAGGCCGCCACAATGACCATCGCCGCACCCAGTTTAGTTTGGTATTGGGTGAGACGCTGCTTGTCCAGACCGCGTCCGTACAGCAGCCAGCCGCTACGGCCAGCGTGGTAATCCAGAGGCATCACCTCATCGCCACTTAATGAGAGCGGCAATCCTGGCCATAAAGAGACATCCGTTGGCAGGTCGCACCAGGTAATGTTCGGCATTGAAGCTCCTGTAAATTCGTTCGCGCCGGAAGGTTCCAGAGGGAAAATAACGCATGAGGCTACCCTGTAACCATCACTTCTGGCAACATTAAGCCGTAAATTTTCAGCAGGTGGAATATGGCTCGCGCAAAACTGAAATTCCGGCTACATCGCGCCGTGATTGTCCTTTCCTGTCTCGCACTATTGGTCGCGCTGATGCAAGGGGCATCATGGTTTAGCCAGAACCATCAACGGCAACGAAACCCGCAGTTTGAAGAGCTGGCCCGCACGCTGGCGCGTCAGGTGACGCTCAACGTCGCCCCGTCCATGCGTAACGAAACGCCCGATGACAAGCGCATAGGCCAGGTCTTACGCCTGTTAACGGAGAACAGCCGCATTCTGGACGCAGGCGTCTACGACGAAAAAGGCGATCTGATTGCCCGCGCGGGCGAGCACGTTGACGTGCGCGACAGGCTGGCGCTGGACGGCAAAAAAGCCGGGGGCTATTTCAACCAGCAAATTGTCGAACCTATTCAGGGAAAGAATGGCCCACTGGGCTACCTGCGCCTGACGCTCGACACCCACACCCTGCCGACCGAAGCCAAACAGGTGGATAACACCACCAATATTCTGCGCCTGATGCTGCTGCTCTCGCTGGCGATTGGCGTCGTGCTGGCACGTACCCTGCTCCAGGGCAAGCGCACCCGCTGGCAGCAGTCGCCGTTCCTGCTCACCGCCAGCAGGTCGGTTCCCGAAGACGAAGAGAGCGAGAAGAAAGAATAGTGATAAAGTAGGCGAACGATTCGGAAAAGGAACTCTGCCATGACGACGTTACGCCTGCTTATCTCTGACTCTTACGATCCCTGGTTCAATCTCGCGGTGGAAGAGTGCATCTTCCGCCAGATGCCCGCCACCCAGCGCGTTTTGTTTCTGTGGCGCAATGCCGATACGGTGGTGATTGGCCGCGCGCAAAATCCGTGGAAAGAGTGCAACACGCGGCGCATGGAAGAGGACAACGTCCGCCTTGCGCGCCGCAGCAGCGGCGGGGGCGCGGTATTCCACGACCTCGGCAATACCTGCTTCACCTTTATGGCGGGCAAACCGGAGTACGACAAAACTATCTCAACATCCATCGTCCTCAACGCGCTGAATTCGCTCGGCGTGACGGCGGAGGCGTCCGGGCGTAACGACCTGGTGGTGAAAACCCCCGAGGGCGACCGGAAGGTCTCCGGCTCCGCCTACCGCGAAACGATGGATCGCGGCTTCCACCACGGCACCCTGCTGCTGAACGCCGACCTGAGCCGTCTGGCGAACTACCTCAACCCGGACAAGAAAAAGCTGCAGGCCAAGGGGATCACCTCCGTGCGCGGGCGCGTGGCGAATCTGGTTGAACTGCTGCCGGGAATTACCCACGAGCAGATTTGCGATGCGATCCGTGACGCATTCTTTGAACATTACGGCGAGCGCGTCGACGCGGAAGTCATCTCCCCGGATAACACCCCGGACCTGCCCAACTTCGCGGAAACCTTTGCCCGCCAGAGCAGCTGGGAGTGGAACTTCGGCCAGGCGCCTGCGTTTTCCCATCTGCTGGATGAGCGTTTTACATGGGGCGGCGTGGAGCTGCACTTTGACGTCGAGAAAGGCCATATCACCCGCACGCAGGTGTTTACGGACAGCCTGAACCCGGCGCCGCTGGAGGCGCTGGCGGCACGTTTGCAGGGCTGCCTGTATCGGGCGGATATGCTGCAGCAAGAATGCGATGCGCTGATCGGCGATTTCCCCGAGCAGGAAAAGGAGCTGCGGGAATTATCACAGTGGATAATAACTGCGGTTCAGTAATACCTGATATCCCACTAAAGCCTGCGAAACGGCTTTGGTGGGGTAAATATATTCAGTAAATTTAATTTACATTTAATAACAGCCATACTATTAACTTTATCATTCCATTATTTATTTAGCTCTTCTGAAAACACGCTGCAAATAATCTAAATAGACGTATTCATCACCCGAAACGAAAATACAGACTCGCAAGATAATATTAATTATCCCTTCCGCGATTACTTCACATTTTCGTTAAGGATTAACGATGAAAAAGTTATTAGTTGCAACAACCGTTGCTATGGCACTTTCTGCAACAGCGCACGCTGCAGATTCTACCGCACAGTTAAAAGTTCAGGGTGTCCTGACTAACGACGCCTGTACCCCATCCATGAGCGGTGGTGTTACCATTGATTTTGGTACCTATTTTGTTGATACGCTGTCTTCAACAGCAACAAACCAGCTAGGCCACAAAGACACCACGCTCTCCATTACATGTTCCTCACCCACCAAGGTGTCATGGACTATTGAAGATAACGTAGGTGGTGCCGCCAACATTGATATCCTCAGTGCTGGCTTCAGCGGCGGCAACGTTTACAGTGGCTCCGAGCCTAACCATTTTGGCGTAGGTAAAACCGCAGGGGGCGTCAATATCGGTGCCTATGCCGTTTCGATCAACAAAAATGCGTCAACAGCCGATGGCACTACGCAAAAGGTCATTGAATCAATCAATACTAATACAGATGCCCTTGAGGGATGGTCGAAGTTCTTTGATGCCACAGTATTTGATTATGCCCAAACTGATGAGCAGTACACTCTTTCTCAGATCACGCCGGTGCAGCCTATCGCTTTTACCAACGCCGTCTTCCCGCTGCGCATCGCGCTCGCGGTAGAAAAAACATCCACCCTGGCGATTACTGACGATACCCCAATCGCCGGCCAGGCAACCATTACGCTTCACTACCTGTAATCCCTTTTGTGCCCCTGATATTGGCGCGATGAATTAACCGTTAAGGAACAACGATGAAAAAGATTTTACTTGCCAGTGCCGTCGCGATGGCGCTGACCGCCGCAGGCGCGAACGCAGCCTCTACCGCTGTACTGAAAGTGACCGGCCTGCTCTCTGTTGAAGCCTGCACCCCGACCCTGAGCGGCGGCGGCGTAGTGGACTACGGCCGTATCCACCTGTCTGAACTGTCTGCCACCACCGACAACCAGCTGGGCACCAAAGACATCTCCCTGACCATCAATTGCCCGGACGCCGGTGCGAAAGCGGGCTGGACCATTACCGATGACAGCGCGGCGTCTCGCGCTACTGGCGTGACCATCACTAACGGCGATGCCGCAAACGGTTCAGTAAGCAGCGCAGACCAGTCTTACGGCGTGGGTCTGGCAGGCGACGTGAAAATCGGTGCCTATTCTGTCTTCACCGACATTGCTAACGTCACCGCTGACGGCGTGAAGGTCGATCCAATCTCCGGTGCGGCCACCGCGCCGACCTGGGCTAAATCTACCACCGGTATCATCAAAAACGGCAATGCCGAAATGATGACCGTGGCGACCACCGGTACCACTGCGCCACTGGCTTACACCACTGCAGTATTCCCGCTGAAGGTTTCTCTGGCGATTGAAGACACCACTACGCTGGCCATTACGGATGATACCAATCTGTCAGGCCAGGCAACGATCACCGTGAAATATATCTAATTATCACCGCGATAATGAATGAACCAGGCCTCCTTTTATTGAGGAGGCCTTTTTATCAGGTTAAAGGAATAATCTCGATGTCTGTATCATCCTCTCTTTGCAAACTGGCGCTTGCCGCCCCATTCCTGTTTTCTGCCCTCGTAACGCAGGCGAATGCCGCGGGCATGGTGCCGGAAACCACGCTGCTGGTCGTTGATGAGTCCACCCACAGCGGCGTGATGAACGTCAAAAACACCGATAACGGCCCTGCGCTGCTGTACACCACCATTATCGATCTGCCCGATGACACCGGCATCAAGCTGGACGTGACCCAGCCGGTCGTTCGCGTCGAGCCGGGCCAGCAGCAGCAGCTGCGCTTTATTATGCAGAACCCGCAGCCGCTCACGGTTGAGCATCTCAAACGCGTGACGTTTGAAGGCATTCCGCCAAAAAACACCGATAAAAACATGAAGATTGGCTTCAACATGCGCCAGGATCTGCCGGTGCTCATCCGCCCTAAAAATCTGCCCGTTGTCACCGATGCCTGGAAGCTGCTGACCTGGTCCGGTAGCGGCCAGAACATCAAAGTGAAAAACCCGTCCGCCTATGTGGTTCGCCTGGCGCAAAACGTCACCTTCCTGCCGTCCAATACCGCCGGGAAGCTGCAGAAAACCTACATCCTGCCGGGCCAGACGCTGGACGTCAGCGTGGCGAAAGGGATTGCCGGCGATAAATCCGTGCGTTTCTATCCAGCCAGCCGCTACGGCATTAACGTTCCGGACTTCACCGCACCGCTGGGTCAATAACAATAAATATAATGAGAGTTAATGCGTGAACAGCCTGAACCTTGCCTCTTTGATTCGAGCAGCGCTTTACTGCTCGCTGACAGTTTCAATTATCCCCGGCTCGCCGTTGATGGCCAGGGAAGTGACCTTTGATACGGATATTCTTGCCACGCGCGGGATCAGTAAAAACCTGGCGGAGTACTTTTCCGAAGCGCCGCGTTTTCTTCCTGGAAGACATACCGTTTCAGTCAAAATCAACGGCGTGGACAAAGGATCTCTGGCAGTGCTTTTTGGGGATAAGGGTCAGGTGTGTGCCGATGAGGACTTTATCAGCGCCACGGGCTTAATGCCCTTGCGCATCGGCAAGAATGAATCCTGCCACGATTTGCTCGCGGATTATCCCTCTGCCGTCATTAACGCCATGCCCGGCAGCGAATCGCTGGAGCTTTATTTACCGGCAGAGGCGCTGGACAACGGTTTTCTGACCCCGCAAAACTTCATTAAGGGCGGTACGGCCGGGCTGTTCAACTACAACCTGTTCAGCAGCCGCAGTGAATTTAGCGGTTCTGAGAGCCAGGATTATACCCAGGCCAACCTCGAAGCCGGGTTAAACATCGCTGAGTGGGCGGTGCGTAGCCGCTATATGATCACCGACGACAACGGGGAATATCGTTCAGACAGCCTGTATACCTACGGTGAACACGTGTTCCAGTCACAGAAGGTTCGCGCGCAGGTCGGGCAAATTAACGTTCAGTCTCCGCTTTTTGGCGGCGCGGCCATCAACGGCGTACAGTTTATTCCCGAACAGGGTTTAGCGCAGGATACGCCGGGCGTTACCGTTAAGGGACTCGCGCGGGGCAACCAGGCGCGCGTTGAGGTCCGCCAGTCGGGTCAGCTGATTTACTCCACGCTGGTCAACGCGGGGCCGTTCAACCTCGAAAACGTGCCCGTGGTCCGCAGCAATGCCAACCTCGACGTCAGCGTGGTGGAGACCGACAACTCCATTACCCGCTTTACCGTGCCGTCCTCTTCGTTCAACTTCCAGGTATCGCGCCCGGTGGGCCTGGCGATGTCGCTGGGTCGCGTTCGCGAAGTCGACAGCGATTACTCCATGCCCTGGGTCTACAACGTTTCCGACGGCTGGCGTCTCGACAGAGACTGGATCACCACCGCATCCGGCGTGCTCGCCCAGGACTACCAGGCTGTCGGGGGCATGCTGCAGTGGCTCCCGGCTGAACGCATGACGCTTTCCGGCTCGCTGCTGGGCAGCAAGGCAAACTACGGCGAATCGCAGCAGGGGGCGAAGGGAGAGTTGAGCGCCGGCATGTCGATACCGGGCAACCTGAACGTCAGCCTCAGCGCAGCGAAATACAGCACCGGCTATCGCGAACTGACGGAAGCTCTTGTCGACGACTTTGACGGCTATCAGAGCAGCTACAGCGCGAACCTGAGCTGGAGCAATAATATGCTCGGCACCTTCTCTCTGGGCTATTACGGCTATCAGGCAACCAATGACAGCGATGATACCCGCAGCGTGATCGTCTCCTGGGGACAGTCATTCAAGTACATGAATATCTCTGCCAACTGGCAGCACGCGGTCAACCAGCAGTCGGACGACGATGACAGCACGCTGAACGACGATGATATGTTTTACGTCAACGTCAGCTTCCCGCTGGGATCGCAGCGCGTGGGTGCGTATATGCGCAGCCAGGGTGAGAAGACCAACTATGGCCTGCAAAATAGCGGTTCGCTGGGCCAGGACACAAACTACTATATCTCTGCCGATCGTGACGACCAGAGCCACGAAAACAGCTTCAACGGCAATATTAATACCAACCTGCATTATACCCAGCTCGGCATTGGCGCAGGCTCCAGCGGCAGCGACCAGCGCAACTACAGTGCAACGCTCTCCGGCGGGATCGCCGCGCATGGACATGGCCTGACCTTCTCGCCATACGAGGTGAAAGAGACCTTCGGTATCGCTCGTCTGAGTGAACCCGAGAGCGGCATTGAAATCTCCACGCCTCAGGGTCGCGTCTGGACCGACCGCTGGGGTCAGGCCGTCGTGCCTGAAATGACGGAGTGGCGGAAGTCACGTATCGAAGTGAACGCCAATACCTTACCGAAGAGCATGGACCTGGCTAACGGGATCAAAAATATCTCGGCAGCCCACGCCGCCTTCAAAGAGCTGGACTTTGAAGTGCTTAACACCCGCCGCGTGATGCTGGAAGTGAAACAGGCTGACGGCAGCTGGTTACCGAAAGGCACCAGTATTGTGGATGAGAAAAACAACTATCTGGTCAGCACCGTCGATGACGGGCGCATTTTCATTTCCGATATGTCGAAAAGCCCGACGCTGTACGCCGTGGATGACAACATGCAGCGCCTGTGTCGCATTAAATACACGCTGAGCGACCAGCAGGACAAAGACGCGTTCTATGAAATGGCGAAAGGAGTTTGCCAATGAGATCCCGAGGTAAGTATCTGCTGATTGCAGTAGCAGCCCTATCTTCACTTTCAACCCACGTAGCCCTGGCGGATGATGAATGCCAGCTCTCCTTTACCACGAGCGGCATTAGCTTTGGCCTGCTGAAGCAGAATGACGTCGTGGAGGCCAAAAAAGGCTGGAACCAGATGCCGTCCAGGGAGATCAACGTCAACGTTAACTGCCAGGATAGCCAGCCTGTCGCCCTGTTTATCCAGGGCCGCGCAGGGGAAAAAGGCCGCTTCTATTTTGGTGATAACAGCGGTTTGGCGGTGCGCGTGAGCAATATGGTGGTGGACGGAAAAAGCTACGCGTTCTCCAAAACGGTCGATCGCACCCATTTCACCCCGAGCGGAGAGAGTCAGGAAAGCCTGTTGCTGCGTAATAACGATGGGATCATTGCCGTCGATAACCAGGCTCCGGTAAGCGGTAGCCATATGAGCTTCACCATGAAATTGACGCCCGTCCTTAACGATAGGCAATTTTCATACTCAACGGATATCACCACGCTTGAAAGCGATCTGATGTGGGAAGTGTTAACGCAGCAGTAAGAAGATGCCGGGCTGCGAACGCCGCCCGGCAGAAAAGATTACTCTTTATCGCCCAGCAGAACGGATTCCAGCGCGATTTTGATCATGTCGTTGAAGGTGGTCTGACGCTCGGCAGCGGTGGTCTGCTCGTGAGTACGGATGTGGTCAGACACGGTGCAGATGGTCAGCGCTTTCGCACCAAACTCAGCCGCCACGCCGTAGATACCTGCCGCTTCCATTTCCACGCCCAGGATGCCGTATTTTTCCATCACGTCGAACATCTCGCCGCCGTCCGGTGCATAGAACAGGTCAGCAGAGAAGATGTTACCCACGCGCGCTTCAACGCCCAGCGCTTTTGCCGCGTCAACCGCGTCACGCACCATGCCGAAGTCAGCAATTGCCGCGAAGTCATGGTCTTTGAAACGCATGCGGTTCACTTTGGAATCGGTGCAGGCACCCATGCCGATAACGATATCGCGCAGCTTAACGTCCATGCGCACCGCGCCGCAGGAGCCCACGCGGATGATTTTCTTCACGCCGAAATCGGTGATCAGCTCTTTGGTGTAGATGGAGCAGGATGGGATACCCATGCCGTGGCCCATAACGGAGATTTTGCGGCCTTTATAGGTACCGGTGAAGCCCAGCATGCCGCGAACGTTGTTCACTTCACGCACGTCTTCCAGGAAGGTTTCAGCAATGTGCTTCGCGCGCAGCGGGTCGCCAGGCATCAATACGACGTCAGCGAAATCACCCATTTCTGCATTAATGTGAGGAGTTGCCATCTTCAGTTCCTTTTCATTTGAATTTTTTTGCCCGGTGGCGCGCAGCGATCCGGGCCTACATTCTGTTCTCCCTCTCCCTGTGGGAGAGGGCCGGGGTGAGGGCATCAGGCCGCACCCAATCCGTTTAGAACATGGCCTTGCCATATTCCATGTCAGACGTACCAAAGTATTTCGCAATGGTCTGGCCGATATCCGCGAAGGTTTCACGGTGCCCCAGCGAGCCCGGCTTCACTTTCGGGCCGTACACCAGCACCGGAATGTGCTCGCGGGTGTGGTCGGTACCGGTCCAGCTTGGGTCACAGCCGTGGTCCGCGGTCAGGATCAGAATGTCATCTTCCCCCACCAGCTCCATCAGCTCCGGCAGGCGGCGGTCAAACAGCTCCAGGCCGGCGGCATAGCCCGCGATATCGCGACGGTGACCCCAGGAGGAGTCGAAGTCCACGAAGTTGGTGAAAACAATGGTCTTGTCACCCGCTTCCTTCATCTCTTTGATGGTGGCGTCGAACAGCGCGTCCAGACCGGTGGCTTTCACTTTTTTGGTGATGCCGCAGTTGGCGTAGATGTCCGCGATTTTACCCACGGAAACCACGTGGCCGTCTTTCTCTTCTACCAGCTTCTGCAGCACGGTTGGCGCCGGTGGCTCAACGGCCAGATCGTGACGGTTGCCGGTGCGCTGGAAGTTACCCGCTTTGTCGCCGATAAACGGACGCGCGATCACGCGGCCAATGTTGTAGCCGCCTTCGGTCAGCTCTTCACGGGCGATTTCGCACAGCTCATAAAGTTTATCCAGGCCGTAGGTCTCTTCATGGCAGGCAATCTGGAACACGGAGTCGGCAGAGGTGTAGAAAATCGGCTTGCCGGTTTTCATGTGCTCTTCACCGAGCTCGTCCAGGATCACGGTACCGGAAGAGTGGCAGTTGCCGAGATAGCCCGGCAGGTTGGCACGCTTCACCAGCTTGTCCAGCAGCTCCTGTGGGAAGCTGTTCTCATGATCCGAGAAGTAGCCCCAGTCGAACAGAACCGGCACACCGGCGATTTCCCAGTGCCCAGACGGGGTATCTTTACCGGAAGAGAGCTCGTGCGCCCAGGCGTATGCGCCCACCACTTCCGCGTTGCCGTCCATACCGGCTGCGATTTTACCGGTAGAACCTTCATGCGCTTTCACCAGCCCGAGGCGGGTCAGGTTTGGCAGGGTCAGAGGACCTTTACGACCGTTGTCCGCTTCGCCTTTAGCGCAGGCTTCCGCGATGTGACCCATGGTATCGGAACCCACGTCACCAAAACGATCCGCATCTTCAGTTGCGCCGATGCCGAATGAGTCCAGCACCATAATAAATGCACGTTTCATAATTGTTCTCCGTACGTAGTGCTTCAAAAAATAGCGATCAGATCAGTATACCGTTATTCAGTGATACGGCGATAGACAGTCGGTGTGGTTTCCGGTGCTTTATCGTCAAGCTTAATTGCCGCTTTTACCGCTTTCGCCGCGTCCTGCCAGCTGGCTTCGTCTTTCGCGTGGATCACCGCCAGCGGACGTTGGCCGTCAACGCTGTCGCCCAGGCGGGTCATATCGGTAAAGCCAACGCTGTAATCAATGGTGTCCGATGCCTGACGGCGACCGCCGCCCATAGACACGACCGCCATGCCGAGCGCGCGGGTGTCCATTGCCGAAACAAAGCCTTCGGTATCCGCATAGACCGCTTTGCTGAGCATCGCGGTCGGCAGGTATTTGGCGTAGTTTTCAACGAAGTCGGTCGGGCCTTTCTGCGCGGCCACCATGCGGCCAAAGATCTCCGCCGCTTTGCCGTTGTCCAGCACCGCCTGCAGCTTCGCGCGCGCTTCTGCATCGTCTTTGGCCAGCTTGCCGGAGATTAACATCTCAACGCACAGCGCCATGGTGACGTCAAACAGGCGCGGGTTACGGTATTCACCCGTCAGGAACTGGACCGCTTCGCGCACTTCGACGGCGTTACCGGCGCTGGAGGCCAGCACCTGGTTCATGTCGGTGAGCAGCGCGGTAGTGCGCACGCCCCCGCCGTTGGAGACGCCAACGATCGCTTCGGCAAGCGCAGCAGAAAGTTCATAGGTTGGCATAAACGCGCCGCTGCCGACCTTCACGTCCATCACCAGCGCGTCCAGGCCTTCTGCCAGTTTTTTGGCAAGGATCGAGGCGGTAATCAGCGGGATGGAGTCAACGGTGGCGGTAATGTCGCGCGTCGCGTAGAAACGCTTGTCTGCCGGAGCAAGAGAGCTGGTTTGGCCGATAATCGCCACGCCAACGTCTTTAATAATGTCGCGGAAGCGGCCGTCATCCGGGAAGATATCGAAGCCCGGAATGGCTTCCAGCTTGTCGAGCGTACCGCCGGTGTGGCCCAGGCCGCGTCCGGAGATCATCGGAACGTAACCGCCGCAGGCCGCCACCATCGGGCCGAGCATCAGGGAGGTCACGTCGCCCACGCCGCCGGTGGAGTGTTTATCCACAATCGGGCCGTTAAGGTTGAGGCTTTTCCAGTCCAGAACGGTTCCTGAATCTCGCATCGCCATGGTCAGCGACACGCGCTCGGGCATCGACATATCGTGGAAGAAAATGGTCATCGCCAGAGCCGCAATCTGCCCTTCAGAGACGGTGTTATCACGAATGCCGTTGATAAAGAAGCGGATCTCTTCGTCGCTTAATGCATGACCATCACGTTTTTTACGAATAATTTCTTGTGCGAGAAACACGGTAACCCCCATGAGGAATCGGGTGAATGGCGGCGGGTACGGTTTACCCGACCACGATCCGGTAGGCCGGGTAAGCGTAGCGCCACCCGGCAATTCAAACTTAGTAGCTGCTTGCGCTCTTACCGTCGCCGTGGCCCAGCGCCTTCAGCAGGCTGGCCAGCAGGCTGGACGCGCCGAAGCGGTAGTGACGGGAATCGGCCCAGTCTGCGCCAAACAGCTCGTCGGCAATCGCCAGGAACTGCTGCGCGTCTTCAGCGGTACGCACGCCGCCCGCAGGCTTAAAGCCAACGGTTTTGGATACGCCCATGTCGCGGATCACTTCCATCATGATGCGCGCGCTTTCCGGGGTGGCGTTAACCGGCACTTTACCGGTAGAGGTTTTGATGAAATCCGCACCGGCTTTGATGGAGATTTCAGACGCCTTACGAATCAGCGCCTCTTCTTTCAGCTCGCCGGTTTCGACGATCACTTTAAGCAGCACGTTTGCCGCCGCACACGCGTCTTTACAGGCTTTCACCAGGTCAAAACCGACCTGCTCGTTGCCGGCAATCAGCGCGCGATACGGGAATACCACGTCAACTTCATCAGCGCCGTAGGCAATCGCCGCGCGGGTTTCTGCCAGCGCGATGTCGATATCGTCATTGCCGTGCGGGAAGTTGGTCACGGTGGCAATGCGCACGTCCGGCGTGCCCTGCGCGTTCAGCGTTTTGCGGGCAATAGGGATAAAGCGCGGGTAGATACAGACGGCGGCGGTGTTACCCACCGGCGTTTTCGCCTGGTGGCACAGGGCGATGACTTTCTCATTGGTGTCGTCATCGTTCAGGGTAGTCAGGTCCATCAGCTTCAACGCGCGCAGGCTGCTTGCAGTTAAGTCGGTCATAACATTCTCCAACGGCAGTGCCGTATAAATTTACCTTGCGGGTCTGTGAGTATTCTAACATTCACCCGCATCCACACTTCGACATTCATCACAGTTAATGAAAACTGCGTACAAATTTGCATTACTGTAATGAGATCTTCTTCAAACTTTAGCGCGTAAATTGCTGGCTAAAGCAGCGATACCCCCTGTCGGATCAAAAGCCCCGGCAGGCTGGCTTCCTACAATTCACTGACCATCCGCAGAACCATCAAGGAAGCGAACATGCCCGACGCCCTGCAACAACGTTGCCAGCACATTGTGACAAGCCCGGTATTAACCCCGGAGCAAAAACGTCATTTTCTGGCGCTGGAAGCGGAAAATAATCTGCCCTATCCCACGCTGCCATCGGCTGCCCGCGCCGCGCTGGACGAGGGCTTTATCTGCGATATGTTCGAAGGCCATGCGCCTTACAAGCCGCGCTACGTACTGCCGGATTACGCAAAATTCCTGGCTAACGGTTCAGAATGGCTGGAGCTGGAAGGGGCAAACGATCTCGACGATGCCCTCTCGCTGTTAACCATCCTCTACCATCATGTTCCGTCCGTCACATCGATGCCCGTGTATCTGGGCCAGCTCGATGCGATACTGCAACCGTATGTTAGAATTCTAACACAGGAAGAGATCGATAGCCGAATAAAACGTTTCTGGCGCTACCTCGACCGCACGCTGCCGGATGCCTTTATGCACGCCAATATCGGCCCGGCAGACACGCCGGTCACGCGCGCCATTCTGCGCGCTGATGCGGAGCTGAAGCAGGTCGCACCGAATTTGACCTTTATCTACGATCCTGAAATCACACCGGATGATTTGCTGCTTGAGGTGGCTAAAAATATTTGCGAATGCAGCAAACCGCATATTTCTAATGGCCCGATGAATGATAAAATTTTCACAAAAGGTCGTTACGGCGTGGTGAGCTGTTACAACTCACTGCCGCTGGCAGGCGGTGGCAGCACCCTGGTTCGCCTCAACCTGAAGGCGATTGCTGAACACAGCGCCTCCGTTGAAGATTTCTTTACCCGCACGTTGCCGCACTACTGCGAGCAGCAAATGGCCATCATCGATGCACGCTGCGATTTTCTGTATGAGCAATCTGGATTCTTTGAGAATAGCTTCCTGGTGAAAGAGGGGTTGATTGAGGCAGATCGTTTTGTGCCGATGTTTGGCATGTACGGCCTGTCCGAAGCGGTAAACACGCTCTGTGACAAGAGCGGAATGAAAGCACGCTACGGCAAGGACGAGCAGGCCAACGCCCTGGGCTATCGCATCAGCGAACGGCTCGCGGCGTTTGTGGAGAACACGCCGGTTAAACACGGCTGGAAAAAACGCGCGATGCTCCATGCGCAGTCGGGGATCAGTTCGGATTCGGGCACCACGCCGGGCGCGCGGCTGCCTTACGGCGACGAGCCCGATCCGATTACCCATCTGCTGGCCGTTGCGCCACACCACAAACACTATCACTCCGGGATCAGCGACATCCTGACGCTGGAAGAGACGGTAAAACGTAACCCGCAGGCCGTGGTGCAGCTGTGCCTGGGCGCCTTTAGCGCCGGTATGCGTGAATTCACCGCCAACGTGGCGGGCAACGATCTGGTGCGCGTCACCGGATACATGGTGCGACTGTCGGATCTTGAGAAGTATCGGGAGGCCGGATCGCGCACCAACACCACCTGGCTGGGAGAGGAAGCCGCACGCAATACCCGCATTCTGGAACGTCAGCCGCGCGTGATAAGCCATGAACAGCAGATGCGCTTTAGTTAGTCAGGTTATCCCCTTCTCCTGCGTGGACGGGCCGGGCAGCCGCCTGGCGCTGTTCCTGCAGGGGTGCAACCTGCGCTGCAAAACCTGCCACAACCCGTGGACGATCGGTCGCTGCAACGACTGCGGCGACTGCGTGCCCCACTGCCCGCACGATGCGCTGAACATTCAGGCCGGGCGGGTCTGGTGGCAGGAGAGCCAGTGTCAGCAGTGCGACACCTGCCTGCACCTGTGCCCGCAGCAGGCCACGCCGATGGCGCATCGCTTTAGCGTGGAGGAGATCCTCGCGCAGATCCGCAAAGCCGCTCCGTTTATCGAGGGCGTTACCGTCAGCGGCGGCGAAGCCACCACGCAGCTGCCGTTTGTGATCGCCCTTTTTACGGCGATCAAAGCCGATCCCGCTCTGCGCCACTTAACCTGTCTGGTAGACAGCAACGGTCTGCTGGGTGAAACCGGCTGGCAAAAGCTTCTGCCGGTACTGGACGGGGCGATGCTGGATCTGAAAGCCTGGGGAAACGAACATCACCGCTTCCTGACCGGGCGCGAAAACCCGCAGATTAAGCAGAGCATCCGCTGGCTGGCGCAGCATCAGCGGTTAACCGAGCTGCGGCTGCTGGTGATCCCCGAGCAGTGCGATTATCTGGAACATATCGAAGCATTGACCACGTTTATCCACTCCCTGGGCAACGTACCGGTACGCATCAACGCGTTTCACGCGCACGGCGTTTACGGAGTGGCGGCATCATGGCGCAGCGCCACGCCGGGGGACGTTGAACCCCTGGCTGAAGCGCTGGAAAAGCAGAAGATTAGGGCGATCCGCCCGGCGCTTTATCTATAGCGCGATGCCAAATACCGAACGGGTGTTTTCAAGTAGCGCATCGGCAATCACCTCTTCAGGCTCCTTACGCAGTTCACAAAGGGTGGTAAATACGCGCGCCGCCTGTTCCGGACGATTAGGCTGCCCCTGAAAGCCGTTGAGCGGCATGTCGGGGGCATCGGTTTCCAGTAGCAGCGCCGACAGCGGCAGCTGCGCCATCACGTCCCGGGTTTTACTGGCGCGCGGATAGGTGATGGTGCCACCGACGCCAATCTTATAGCCCAGATCGATAAAACGCTGCGCCTGCTGTAGGCTGCCGGAAAAACCGTGCACCACGCCCCTGCGCGGCAGATCGGCACGCTTCAGGTGCATCGCCAGCTTGTCGTGCGTGCGCCTTGAGTGGAGGATCACCGGCAGATCGCGGCGCTTTGCCAGCCTGAGCTGCGCGTCGAGGATCGTCTGCTGGCGCTCAAACTGGGGATCATCACGATAGAGATCGAGCCCGATCTCGCCGATGGCCACCAGCTTGTTTCCTGCCGTTTGCACAACTGCGTCCAGCCTGTCGATATGCTCGTCCAGATGGTGTTCAATCACAATTGGATGCAGGCCCAGCGCGGCATACAGCGCATCATGGCGGCGGGCAAGCGCCAGCACGCGATCGAAGTATGCGGCTTCAACTGCGGGCACAATTATCGCCTGAACGCCGGCGTCTGCTGCGCGGGCGATGCTTTGCAGCTCATCTCCGGTAAACGGCGGAAAATCAAAGTGGCAGTGGGTGTCGACAAAACGGTACGTCACGCCAGATCCTCGTTATCCAGTGGCGCATCATTCGCCTGCGGAATGTCGACCAGCGGCATCGCCAGCGCGTCATTCGCCACAATAGCAGGGGGAGTGATAATTCGCTTATGTCGGTGAAGGGGCGGTTGCTCAGCCAGCATTTTCCCCACCGTCGCGAGGAAATAGCGTCCGCACAGCCGTCCTGTTTTGTAGTCCATGCGCAGCGCCGGCAGGCGGCTGCCCAGCGCCATGCTAACCAGCGGCTTAGGCGGATAAATTTCGAAGATGCGCAGCTTGCCCGGCGGTTTTTCAATAAATTGCTGCATCGCACCGTAGGTCGATTCATGCAGCTTCGCAATATTCACCAGCGGCTGCAGGCTGCTATCGCCCAGCCAGCGCTCCATGCGCTTAAACCACTGCGGGGTGTAATACATTTGCGAGGGCACGGTGCGGATCACGACGATGGTTTTCGCCCCGCGTCGCGCGGCTTCCTGTACCGGTACGGCGTCGCTGATACCGCCGTCCAGGTAGCTAATCCCGTCCAGCAGCGCGCCGGTGCGATAAAAACCGGGAATGGCGCTGGAGGCGCGAATGATGTCGAGCCAGTTCTCTTTCTGCGGCGAAAAATAGCCCGGAGAGTAGTCATCGCCCCGGCTGGCGCACATCCAGAACTCTTTTCCGCTATCAAACAGACGTGCCGCGGTGTCCATCGCCAGCGGCATCTGGCTGGCGGTGGACTCCAGCAGCCAGTCGAGATCGATCAGGTTTCCGCCGCGCACAAAACGCACCGGATTGAAAAATTCCTTCGACGTCGTGTAGCGCATTATGACCTTGCGGGCATAGCCGGGCTGATTACAGACGTAAGCGGACAGATTCTGAGCACCTGCAGAGGTGCCAAAGTAGAGGTTGAAAGGGTTAAACTGCGCGCGCATAAATTCGTCCAGCACGCCGGCCGTAAAAATGCCGCGCTGCCCGCCGCCTTCACACACCAGCGCAAGCTGCCCTGCGTGAAACGGTTTCAACGCCAGCGGCGCAATATTACCGAGCGTAACGGGAATTCGCTGCCCCACCTCTGCCTTCCTGTTTTCGTTATTCTGTTCAGACACAGTAACGCACTCCGGCACTGAGACTCAAACAAGAAAAAGCCAGTCACAAGGACTGGCTTTACTTTGTTTATGAAATATTGCGTTTGCTACGGACGGCGTCGACCCGTAAACAGGCTGACCAGGAACAGGATAATACCGACGACGAAGACAATTTTTGCTGCCCAGGCCGCTGTACCTGCCAATCCACCAAAGCCCAATGCGGCGGCAATTAACGCGATAACCAGAAATATAATGCCCCAACGAAACATAAGCCTCTCCTTTACCATAGTTAATGTCGGCCGCTAAACGTGAGCGCTCAGGCGACTCACCGGCGTCATTCCAGTGTCGTTCTTATTTCGCCCGCTGGCCTCAGCCAGACGGGCGAATTGTGTTGATTTACTTCGCTTTCAGGTCGTTTTTGACGCTTTTGACGCCATCAATGGCTTTCGCGATGGTTTCAGCACGTTCAATTTGCGCCTGGGAATCTACCGTACCGGAAAGCTGAACCACACCGTCGGTGGTTTCCACTTTCACTTTTCGTGAAGGTACGATGTCATCTGCTAAGAGTTTAGCTTTGATTTCGCTGGTGGTTGCCGCATCCCCGGCATAACCTTTCACAGAGGAGTCTTTAGCATCACGGACGTGCAGTTTGTCGCTCACGTCGGTTACGCCTTCGACACCCTTGGCCACCTTCACTGCCTGTTCAGCCTGAGCCTGGCTTTCAACGAAACCACTCAGGGTGACAACTTTCTTATCGGTTTTAACGGAAATATCGGTGCTCTTGATGGCTTCATCATCCACCAGCGCGGCTTTCACTTTTGCTGTGATTGAGCTGTCATCCATGAAATTACCGACTTTATTCATAGAGCTATCGATTTTTTCCCCTGCGGTATCAGCAGTGGACTGCGCTTTATCCATGGTGCTGGTTTCCGCCAGGGCAGAACCACTTACCAGGACGCTACCCAATGTCACAGCCAGCAGAGTTTTAGAAATCTTCAGTCTTGTCATATTCATCGATGTATTCCTGTGTTTTGCCCGTTATTCGGGCGACAAACTTCCCTTATTGCTAGTTTTATATGTTGCGAATAAACACACGGGCGAAATGGAGAACGTTGAGTCATGCATTGAACAGTTAATTCATCCGTGCCCGGTGCTAAACACTGAGTTAAATATAGATCACTCTCACAGCGCCGCTTTCAAAATTGGGCAAAAAACGCGCGAATGGCATGAAATTGCGATGAATTAAGAACATTCCGCAAGGGATTAATAAGACAGGAATTAAAGACGAGCACGGCGGCAGCCGTGCTCTGAGGGGGGATTAGTGCTCGCGGGTTTTACGGAACTGAACGTCAGGATAACGTTCCTGCGTCAGGTTCAGGTTCACCATGGTTGGGGCGATATAGGTCAGGTTATCGCCGCCATCCAGCGCCAGCTGGATCTCGTTCTTACGCTTAAATTCTTCGAATTTCTTCACGTCAGAACATTCAACCCAGCGCGCCGTTGCCACGTTTACGGATTCGTAAATCGCTTCAACGTTGTACTCGCTCTTCAGGCGCGCAACCACCACGTCGAACTGCAGCACACCGACCGCGCCCACGATCAGGTCGTTGTTCGCGATTGGGCGGAACACCTGCACGGCGCCCTCTTCTGAGAGCTGAACCAGGCCTTTCAGCAGCTGCTTCTGCTTCAGCGGGTCGCGCAGGCGAATGCGACGGAACAGTTCCGGCGCGAAGTTCGGGATGCCGGTGAACTTCATCATTTCGCCCTGGGTGAAGGTATCGCCAATCTGGATAGTACCGTGGTTATGCAGGCCGATGATGTCGCCCGGATAGGCCTCTTCAACGTGCGAACGGTCGCCCGCCATAAAGGTCAGCGCGTCGGAGATGACAACGTCTTTCCCGATACGGACCTGGCGCAGCTTCATGCCCTTCTCATATTTACCGGACACCACGCGCATGAACGCTACGCGGTCGCGGTGTTTCGGGTCCATGTTGGCCTGAATTTTAAAGACGAAGCCGGTGAACTTCTCTTCCTGCGCTTCAACTTCGCGGGTGTCGGTTTTGCGCGGCATTGGGCGCGGCGCCCACTCCACCAGACCGTCGAGCATATGGTCAACGCCAAAGTTACCCAGCGCGGTACCGAAGAACACCGGCGTAATTTCGCCCGCCAGGAACAGCTCTTTATCGAACTCGTGGGACGCACCTTTCACCAGCTCCAGCTCGTCGCGCAGCTGCGCGGCCAGCTCTTCACCAACCGCAGCGTCCAGCTCAGGGTTGTCCAGGCCTTTTACCACGCGGACTTCCTGAATGGTGTGGCCCTTACCGGTCTGATACAGGTAGGTTTCGTCTTTATAGAGGTGGTAAACGCCTTTAAACAGCTTGCCGCAGCCGATCGGCCAGGTGATTGGCGCACAGGCGATCTTCAGCTCGCTTTCAACTTCGTCCATCACTTCCATCGGATCGCGGATGTCACGGTCGAGTTTGTTCATAAAGGTGAGGATCGGCGTGTCGCGCAGACGGGTAACTTCCATCAGCTTACGGGTCCGGTCTTCTACACCTTTCGCGGCGTCGATCACCATCAGGCAGCAGTCCACCGCCGTCAGGGTACGGTAGGTATCTTCGGAGAAGTCTTCGTGGCCCGGGGTGTCCAGCAGGTTCACCAGGCAGTCGTGATACGGGAACTGCATCACGGAGGTGGTAATCGAAATACCACGCTGCTTTTCCATCTCCATCCAGTCAGATTTTGCGTGCTGGCTGGAGCCACGGCCCTTAACGGTACCGGCAGTCTGGATCGCCTGTCCGAACAGCAGCACCTTCTCGGTGATGGTCGTTTTACCGGCATCCGGGTGCGAGATAATGGCAAAAGTGCGGCGCTTGGCCACCTCCTGCAGATAAGGAGACAACGTCATAATTAAATCTTCTTTTATAAGCGCGGCAGCACGCCACGCATCATGGAATACGAAATTGCGGCTATTTTACCCATCAACGGGGGGCAGGCAATCATTGTTTACACAGGAGCTGCTCCAGTTCGCTTAATGACGAGACGGTCCAGGTCGGCTCGATGCCTTCCGGCTGCACGCGGCCGTGCGCATTTAACCAGACGGTCGACAGACCGGACCTGATGCCGCCAAGAATATCGGACTCTGCGGTATCCCCTACCATCAGCACGCGGTCGCGGTCAGGGTTGCCGGCCTTCGCCAGCGCGTAATCAAAAATACGCGGGTCCGGCTTCGGCACGCCCACCTCTTCGGAGATCACCAGCGCGTCAAAATGATCCCGCAGGCCGGTGCGCTCGAGGCGGATCTGCTGCAGCGCGGTAAAGCCGTTGGTGATAATCCCGAGCTTCGCCTTGCCTTTAAGTGAATCCAGCAGGGAAACTGCGCCAGGCAATGGCGCGCAGATATCCGCCATGGCGTTCAGGAAGGCATCGTTCAGCGCCCCCGGGCTCACGTTCAGGCGTTCGGCCCACACGTCGAAGCGCTGGTGCTGCAGTTGTAACGCGGTGATGGCCCCATTCTGGTAATCCACCCACAGCGGCTTGTTCACCGCCTGATAGTCCTGAAAATCTTCAGCGGTGAAGGTCACGCTATAGTCGAGAAACATCCGCTGTAGGCCGCCGAATGAGTCAAACGTAAACAGCGTTTCGTCGGCATCAAAGAAAATCCAGTCCCATTTCATCGTTACAACCTTATTATTTGTTATCCAATCGGCAGAGCCATAATGATGGCGTCTTCACGTCCCTCTGCGGTGGGGTAGTAGTTACGGCGGATTGTCGCCTCGTTAAAGCCTAAGCTTTCATAGAGCGCGATGGCGGCGACGTTCGACGCGCGCACCTCCAGCCACAGGGTGAAAACGTCACGGGTTTCGAGCGCCCGAATGAGGTGCTCGAGCAGTTCTCTCCCCAGCCCACGGCGCTGAAACGCAGGATCAACCGCAATGTTAAACAGCGTCGCTTCATCAAGAACGACCTGGGTAATCGCAAACGCCGCCATTTTGCCATCGACGTCCAGGCGGTAGTTCAGATACCGTTCGCCCTGGTTGCTGGCGAAGGTTTTTTCGCTCCACGGAAAGGCGTGGGCGCGTTTTTCAATCTCGAATGCCGTCGTCAGATCAGGCGTCGTGAGGGAAGAAATCGTGTTCATATTCGCAGATTTGTTGCCATAGCGCGCGACGCGCGTTTGGGTCGGCCTTCAGTTCGTCAAGCGCTGGCGAGGAGATTTGGCTCCCCTGCAGAGAGGTCGCGTCCGTCTCACCCAAACGCCAGCTGTTGCAGCGGCTGTCAGGGGGAAGCATCGCCACCCGATCTGGTGTTAGCGGTAAAACCTGATCGGACGTCAGCTTCAGGCTGCGAAGGACATCACCGATAAGGGGTTCATTCAGGGCAGGCATTTCCTCCGCCACCATCACCAGACGCACGTGCGCTGGGATGGAGATGGCGATTTCGCCCTGCAACGCCGTCGGGCGACGCAAGGCCCACTGGGTAATGCCCAGCTGCTGCAACTGCCAGTCTCGTCGGGATGTCATAGGGAAAACTCCTGTCTCTCAGGCGCGCAAATATAGCAAATGTGTCGAAAGTGCGCCATCTACCTACTATAATCCCCGCCTGAGTTTATTGAGGAACAATTCATGTCTGCATTTACCCCGGCAAGTGAAGTCTTGCTGCGCCACAGTGATGATTTCGAACAAAGCCGTATTCTGTTTGCCGGAGATATGCAGGATGACCTGCCTGCGCGTTTCGACTGTGCTGAAAGCCGTGCCCACACCCAGTATTATCACCACTGGCAGGTGCTGAGCCGCCAGATGGGCGAGCGCGCGCGCTTTAGCCTGGTGGCGGAGCAGAGCGATGTTGCCGACTGCGATACGCTGATCTACTACTGGCCGAAGAACAAGCCGGAAGCGCAGTTCCAGCTGATGAACCTGCTTTCCCTGCTGCCGGTCGGCTGCGATATCTTCGTGGTCGGTGAGAACCGCAGCGGCGTGCGCAGTGCAGAACAGATGCTGGAAGACTACGCGCCGCTAAACAAAGTCGACAGCGCCCGCCGCTGTGGCCTGTACCACGGTCGTCTGGAAAAACAGGCAACCTTCGATGCCGAAGCCTTCTGGGGCGAGTATGAGCTTGACGGCCTGACCATCAAAACCCTGCCGGGCGTGTTCAGCCGCGACTATCTGGACGTGGGAAGCAAGCTGCTGTTATCTACCCTGACGCCGCACACTAAGGGCAAGGTGCTGGACGTGGGCTGCGGCGCGGGCGTGCTGTCAACGGTGCTTGCCAGCCATTCGCCTAAAGTGCGTTTAACCTTGTGTGACGTCAGCGCCCCGGCGGTGGAAGCCAGCCGCGCAACGCTCGCCGCAAACGGCATTGAAGGCGACGTGGTTGCCAGCAACGTCTTCTCCGACGTCACCGGGCGCTTCGACATGATCATCTCCAACCCGCCGTTCCACGACGGTATGGAAACCAGTCTGGAAGCGGCACAAACGCTGATCCGTGGCGCAACCCGTCACCTTAACAGCGGCGGCGAGCTGCGTATCGTCGCGAACGCCTTCCTGGCCTACCCGAAAGTGCTGGATGAAACCTTCGGCTTCCACGAGGTGATCGCCCAGACTGGCCGTTTCAAAGTGTACCGCACCGTGATGACGCGTCAGGCGAAGAAATAATTCGCCATGTAATGCAGGCCGGATAAGCGCCAGCGCCATCCGGCAAGCAGGCGTTTCAGTTCCGGCCATTTTTGCAGCAATCAATAAAACGTGCGCACTTTTCTGTTGACGTAAAGCTGAAAACATCTAGAATGCGCCTCCGTGGTTACGATACTTTTACAGTGTCGATGGTATGCGAAGGTGGCGGAATTGGTAGACGCGCTAGCTTCAGGTGTTAGTGTCCTTACGGATGTGGGGGTTCGAGTCCCCCCCCTCGCACCATAAATCACGTTGATATTGCTCGCACTGGGCGAAGGTGGCGGAATTGGTAGACGCGCTAGCTTCAGGTGTTAGTGTCCTTAGGATGTGGGGGTTCGAGTCCCCCCCCTCGCACCAACGAGGCGATATCAAAATAGTAAGATGACTGTGCGAAGGTGGCGGAATTGGTAGACGCGCTAGCTTCAGGTGTTAGTGTCCTTACGGATGTGGGGGTTCGAGTCCCCCCCCTCGCACCAATTATCTTGCTTCTCTCCTGTCGTTTTCCTGTAGTGCCTCATTTTTCCCTGTTACTTCAAACTCATCACTATCACCAGTATTCCGCTGACCAGCGCGACGCATGATGGCAATAACACAAAATGCCGCAACTGCTTATGCCAAATCATCGCAGACGTCACCAGCAATCCTGACACAATGATGGCTTTCCAGATATCGATAGAGAGATCGGCAAACATCAGACCGCCAAGTATTGCCCCCGGCAGTAATACCCCCCAACCACTTCCCAGCGCCCTGTGCAACATGATCCGCCCTTTCAAAACGATAATGATAACCAATATCATATGATATTAATTATCATTTGTCAGCTCGCACCGTTAAAATCCCGCGACCTTTACCTTTCCCATAATGACAGCAAATGTGTAAGGTGATAAATTGCTCACCTGTTAACTTCCTATAAAGTTTATCTGATAATTACAATTCAATTTTTTTGCTTTCACTATCCCAGAACAACACCTATTTATCTGTTTTAATTAAATATTATTAAAAAAGCACGAATATGACATCACAATCCTGGCGGTCTTTGGTCAATAGCAAATATCAATTATCTTTACGTTTATTTCTTTTTCTGAACGCAATATCTGCGCTGTTCTCGGTAACAAACCCGCTCTATTCTGTGCGCGTATTATCTGTTCCGCTGTTTGCCGTGTTTACGCTCAGTGCGGGCCTGCTCATCTGGCACGGAAAGGACGGCACGCGAAAAATAAATATTCCCATCGTTTCGGCCATCTTCGGTATTTTATGGGCCTGGCAGATCGCCTCTAAATTCTCGTTAATTACTCACGATCGGGCGACATATTTGAACATGGCGCTGTTGACGGTGCTCTTTATTGGTTCGCTGGCGTTTGCCAGCAATATCAAAGCCTTCACGCTGCATTCACTGCCTGCATTTATTGTTTGCCTGTGGCTCGGCGATCCGGATAGCTGGTTAAGGATGATTTACTCTTTTGCGCTTCCCGTGGTGGCGATTGGCATTCATCACGTCCTGCAAAGACGCAACGACCGGTTCGCACAGGAGCTGCTCTCCCGCCTGCTGGAAGAACGAGAAACGCTTACCGACCTCAGCATGATGGACCCGCTTACCGGCCTTTATAATCGCCGCGGCCTGCAGAGTCGGCTGGATAACCTGCCGACGGTGGAGAACGGCGAGCACTTTGTGCTGCTGCTGGATATCGACCATTTCAAAGCGTACAACGACCACTACGGCCATATGATGGGGGATCAGGCGTTGATTCGCGTCTCTGCCGCCATTCGGGATGCCGTCCGTTCGCGTGATATCGTTGCGCGCTTCGGCGGCGAAGAGTTTATGGTGCTGCTGACGAATATCTCGCTTGAACATGCCCGCCAGACCGCGGAGCAGATCCGGCAGAAAGTGTATGATTTGAAAATCCCGCATATGTTCAACGAAAGCGTCGCGACCAACGTCACCATCAGCATCGGCATCGCGATTTACGAGGGTGACGACGTTGAGCGCGCGCTGGAAAAAGCTGATAAAGCCCTCTACGAAGCGAAGCATATGGGACGCAACAGCATCCTGCTCAGCGACGAATTGCAGGCGATATAAACGCAGCGTCATGCATCAGGGACAAAAGGCTTGCTATCGAAATGAGCAATAGTTAGGATTGGCAATCATTATCATTTAGATTTCTATCCAAACTATGGCCACACGTACCGTACAAGCCGTTGAACCTCTCCTCTGGCGAGCCAGTCTCTCCACCGGGAACGTTACGCTTGCGGACGCCATTCGCGACAAGATTGCAGAAACCCGAGCCCATCTGCTGGATTTTATCAAGCTTGATGAAGCTCACCCGCACGCTGCGATGACGCTTTCCCAATGGCAGCGTTCTACAGAACTGCAGTCGCTGCTGGCCACCTATTCAGACCATATCTATCGCAACCAGCCGAATCTTGCGCGGGAAAATAAACCGCTGATCTCGCTTTGGGCACAGTGGTATATCGGCTTGATGGTTCCTCCCCTCATGCTGGCCTTGTTAACCCAGGACAGCATGCTGGATCTCTCGCCGGATTATTTTCACGTCGAATTTCATGAAACCGGGCGTGCAGCCTGCTTCTGGATTGACTTACACGAAGACCGGGACGCCAGCCTGCTTTCTGCTCAGGAGCGTATGGAGCGACTCGTTACCCACGCGCTGGTTCCCGTAGTTGACGCGCTGGAAGCGACGGGAGAGATAAACGGTAAGCTTATCTGGAGCAATACCGGATATTTGATCCACTGGTATCTGACGGAGATGAAACCGCTGCTGGGCGATGAGAAGGTTGATGCGCTACGACAGTCCTGTTTCTTCGCAAAACAGCTTTCGGATGGGCGGGATAACCCCTTATTCCGTACCGTCGTCCCGCGTGACGGCCTTCTGGTGCGCCGTACCTGCTGTCAGCGCTATCGCCTGCCGGACGTGCAGCAGTGCGGGGATTGCACGCTGAAGTAGTGCCGTTAATTGCCCGGTGGCGCTTCGCTTACCGGGCCTACAAACACTGGCCCGGCCTGATGCCCTCACCCTGTCCCTCTCCTACAGGGAGAGAGAACAAACACTAAAAACGGCAACATGAGTTGCCGTTTTGCTTTTACCTAGGCTACCTGCTGATTTTCCTCTTCCGCGTTACGCTGCGCTTCTTCCGCTTCCTGCTCCAGCAGCTGCTTCTCGTACACTTTAAAGAACGGGAAGTAGATTATTGCCGACACGCAGGCCAGAACCACCACCAGAATAGCCGCACGGAAATCCCAGCCCAGCGCCCACGCTGCGCCTATTGGAGCCGGTGCCGTCCACGGCACAACGGAGATCACGCGACCAATCAGATCCAGCTTCATCACTCCCCATGCCAGCACGGCGTTAACCATTGGCGCCAGCAGGAACGGAATAAAGAATACCGGGTTCATTACAATCGGCGTACCAAAGATGACGGGTTCGTTGATGTTAAAGAAGCTTGGTACCACGCTCAGACGGCCTATCGAACGCAGATGAGCAGAGCGGCTGCGCAGGTAGCAGATCACCAGCCCCATTGTCGCCCCCGAACCACCGATAACAATGAAGAATGTCCAGAATGCTTCCATAAAGATGTGCGGCAGCGGCTGGCTGGCAGCCAGCGCGGTCTGGTTTGCGCCGAGGTTAGTCAGCCAGAACATCTGCAGCATGCCGGAGACAATTGCCGCCCCGTGGATCCCCGCGAACCACAGCAAATGACCAATCAGCACGGCCAGCAGGATCGCAGGCAGCGAGTCCGCCGCGGATACCAGTGGTTTGAATACCGACATAATCGCCTGCGGGATCAGCATGCCAAACTGAGACTGAATCAGCAGGCTCAGCGGATAAAGCGTCAACACCACCACTAGTACCGGGATCAGCAGATCAAAAGAGTTTTTGATCATCGGCGGAACCTGGTCCGGCAGCCGAATACCGATGTTGTGCGCTTTCAGAAAACGCATCATCTCTACGCAATAGATCGCAACCAAAATCGCGGTAAAGATCCCCGTCCCGCCCAGGCTGTCTACCGGCAAAGCGCCTTTTGTTTTCGGCGCGGCGACCAGCAGAAATGCCATCAGCGACAGCATGGCGCACATGAAGGGATCGAGCTGATGCGACTTCACATAATGTTTGCCAAGGTTATAGGCGATAGCCGCACAAATATAAATGGACATGATGCCCATCGTCATATCAAACGGCGTCAGGATCTGGCCCTCAAATTGCTTCGCCATATCCAGCCAGGCGCGGGCAAAGCCCCAGGTAGTATCGGGCGAGAAAGGAGGGTAAGCAAACACCAACAGGAACGAGCCCACAATCATAAACGGCATCGCGGAGATGAACCCATCGCGGATTGCCATAACATGACGCTGGGAGGAGATCCGCCCGGCAATCGGGCTGACGTAATTCTCAACAAAACGAAATATCAGATTAAACGCAGCATGGTTGGCAGACATAGCAGATCTCCTGTCAGACGTTCGTTACAGGCGTTTTCACGCCACACGTTGTTCCATAAATCAGCTTCACAACCTTGCTGGCTCGTGTACCAGCGGTACTGCTCAGACGGAATGGTTTCATAATTTGCTCTTATTATTGGATACAGGGGACGTTACGTACTCAGTATTAATCGGCGCATCACGCTCTGCAACCGGTTACTGTAACCGGTTTCTGTGAATGTGAAGGCGATCCAGAAATCGGCGGAGCGGGATATTTGTTACCGAAGAGATATTTACAGAGCATAATTTCTTATGACAGATTACGCAGGATATTTGTCAGGAGGAAACAATGAGTTTGCAGTCTGTACAGCAGTTTTTTACCGACAACGCGCCGGACATTGAAATTATTGAGCTTAGTCAGAGTACCGCAACCGTTGCGCTGGCCGCTGCCGCTCATTGCGTTGAGCCAGGGCAAATAGCAAAGACGCTGTCACTTAAGGTCAAAAATGAGGTTATCCTGGTGGTCGCGAAGGGCGATGCGCGTCTGGATAACAAAAAACTGAAAGATACCTTTGGTGCAAAAGCCCGCATGCTGAGCAGCGATGAGGTAGTGACCATTACCGGCCATCCTGTCGGCGGCGTCTGCCCGTTCGGACTGGAAAACCCGCTTTCGGTATTTTGCGACATCTCTCTGAAACAGTACGCTGAGGTGCTGCCTGCAGCAGGCGCCATTCACAGTGCCGTTCGCATTTCACCGGATCGGATGGCGGAGCTGACGTCCGCCAGGTGGGTTGATGTCTGTATTTGATTGAAGCGCCAGACCTGGCTGGCGCATCAACGCGAGGCTAGAGGAATGCTGGCGTGCTTAACAAGGGAGCACGCGACTCTCTTGTCGGAAGGTGCGTAATAATATCCGCCGCGTCGAGTAGCCCGACGTCAGAATTTACCCCCAGTTTGACCATCGCATTAAACTTATGTGCCCGGATAGTCTTAATGTTACGCTCAAGCTGTGCGGCAATTTCGGGGATGGAGTAGCCCGAAGACATATAACGCAATATCGCCCGCTCTGTGGGGCTTAACATCCTGTTCTGGTTCACATACAGATGGTTCAGCATATTGTCGTTTATTCGAAGCGTCTCACTCAGCAATGCCACCATCTCTTCCTGTAAGTGATCAAGCGACACCGATTTACTGATAATGCCGTGCAGGCGCGAAGGCGAAAGATGGCTTATCAGCCGCGCTTCCACTTCATCAGACGCCAACACAATGCGCTGAATATCCCCATGCGTAAATGCCAGGTCTCGCAGGTAGGCCAAACAGTTTCTCCGTTCCTGACGCGAATCGGACAGTGAATAGATCACCGAGAAAAACGAGATGTGAGGAAGTACCGCCTTGAAGCTATCGAACTGAGTAAACAGGTGCAGCTTGTAATGACTCAGCTTTGGCATAGCAAAGAGGTGCTGCAGCCCTACGGCACTCATAGCGCAATTTTCGATGACGGCGATATGTCTTGTTGAATCGGTTTTTTCCATTCCTCGTACTCTCCATAGGCTGAGATTAAGCTCAGTTCTCTCATTCCCTGTGTACTGCTGATCCAGGCATACATATCGGCATTACTTCGTAGCGATAACCGGCGCATCGCGCTGTTTTTTTGCGCACTGATCGTTTTGTTGCTCTTCTTAAGCAAGGTGGCAATTTGGTTAATTCCCCACCCTTTACCCAGCAGGCGCAACACCTTGCGTTCGGACTGGGTGAGCGCAATAAAATGCTCGCTCTCATCCTCAGAATTTTGGGGCTCTGGCTGCAGTAACGTCTGGCTGATACGCTCAGCCCGCTCGCTCCCTGCGCGAATAGCGTTAATCACGCCTTCTATCGGCTCCATATCCGAAAGTAACGTACTTTCCGGGCGCATGAGTAGCTCAACGGCAATGGGATAAAGGGGGCGAGAAACTAAAAATATCCAGTGAATATCACGGTATTGGTTCAATAAACCATAATACTCTTCGAGCGTGCCCCGCGGGTTCCGGTAATCACCAGAAACATCCGCAATGATTACCTCAGCGCGGCGCAGCTGAAGCAAGGTTAACTCTTGTAACGAGCGGCAATAGCTCAATTCAAACTCAGGAAAATGGCGCGACATAACACCACCCAACCCGTTTTGCATAACGGGTATCCTGCTGATCACCACTCCGTGTTTACCATTCGCTGGCAACATAGACCCTCCGTGTCCATTTTTAATTTATTCAGTAGCCTTCTAATACTTCAAGGCGTAATGTGTTTTTGTCCCTGGGAGTAAACCGATTAATTCAAGCTGAAAATAAGATTATTTAATGATTTAAGAATCGCCCAAAACAGGTTTAATATCTCATAAAGGACAATTAATTTTAATTCAAACTACCTTAAAAGAATGAAAATATAAATTTAGAAAAACTTAATAAAAATTATATATATTTAGAACTTAAAAATTCACAAGGTTGATAATTAAAAAGGCTATCACCGCCAGCCAGGCTGCTGCTGTTTGCACAAATCTTGATCTGACCCAGAGCAACGGACACCGGACTTTGTGTTAAAAGTAAACATTACGGGCCATCAGGCAAGCCATCCATCTTCTTTCAGGGCAAGACATGCAGGCAGAACGGTCAATGCAGCGTGCAGCAACGCGGCTATGTATTCAGTGCGGGCTTTTTCTGCTCCAGCATGGGGCCGAAAGCGCGCTCGTCGAAGAGCTTTCTACACGGCTGGGGCTGGCGCTGGGTATGGATAGCGTCGAAAGCGCCATCTCATCAAACGCCATTGTGCTGACCACGATTAAAGAGGGCCAGTGCCTGACCTCCACGCGCAAGAATCACGATCGTGGCATCAATATGCACGTAGTGACCGAGGTGCAACATATTGTCATTCTGGCCGAACATAAACTTCTCGACCTCAAAGAAATTGAAAAGCGCTTCAATCAAATCAAACCATTGCGCTATCCGCGCTGGCTGGTCGTGCTTATGGTGGGGCTGTCGTGCGCCTGCTTTTGCAAGCTCAATCAGGGCGGCTGGGACGGTGCTGTCATTACCTTTTTCGCCAGCAGCATCGCCATGTATGTTCGCCAGATGCTGACGCACCGACAGCTGCACCCGCAGATCAACTTCTGTATTACCGCCTTTGTGGCGACCACGGTTTCTGGCCTGCTCTTGCGCCTGCCGCAGTTTGCCAATACGCCAACCGTGGCCATGGCCGCCAGCGTGCTCCTGCTTGTGCCGGGCTTCCCGCTGATTAACGCCGTTGCCGACATGTTCAAAGGGCACATCAACACCGGGCTGGCGCGCTGGGCGATTGCTAGCCTGCTGACGCTGGCGACCTGTATCGGCGTGGTTATGGCGATGACGCTGTGGGGGTTACGCGGATGGGCATAGTGGAATTTCTGTTTGCACTGGCGCAGGACATGGCTCTGGCCGCCATTCCCGCCGTCGGTTTTGCGATGGTCTTCAACGTGCCGCAGCGCGCGCTTCCGTGGTGTGCTCTGCTGGGCGCGATTGGCCACGGATCGCGAATGGTCATGATGACCGCCGGCTTTAACATCGAATGGTCGACATTCATGGCCTCCATGCTGGTCGGGAGTATTGGCATCCAGTGGTCGCGCTGGTATCTGGCGCATCCAAAGGTGTTTACCGTCGCCGCCGTTATTCCCATGTTTCCGGGGATCTCAGCCTATACGGCGATGATTTCCGCAGTGAAAATCAGCCATTTCGGCTACAGTGAGCCGCAAATGATCCTCCTGCTGAGCAATTTTTTAAAAGCCTCATCCATTGTCGGCGCGCTCTCTATCGGGCTGTCGATCCCCGGCTTATGGTTATACCGTAAACGCCCGCGCGTTTGATATTTAACGACGCCGGGGATAATCTCCCCCATTCCGTTTGGTGACGATAAGGAAAGGATGTGGCTAACCCTGGCAGCGAACTCCCCGACCACAATGAAGGCTCCAGCCTGAAAGAGAGCATTTTCCAGAGCGCTATCGCCCTGTTTGCCGAATACGGGCTGAACGGCGCGCGCATGGAGCAAATAGCCGAGAAAGCAGGCACCACCAAACGGATGGTGGTGTACCACTTTAAGAATAAAGAAAACCTCTATCTGCTGGCGCTGGAGTATGTGTATACCCAAATCCGCGCCAGTGAAAAACAGCTAAGCCTGGCAGGAATGCCGCCCGTCGAAGCGCTGGTGCATCTGGTGGAAGCCACGTTTGACTACCACGCCGATCACCCTGACTACATCCGCATCATCTGCATGGAGAACATGCAGCGCGGCCGCTTTATGCAGCAGTCCAGCTATCTGCGCCAGGTGAACCGCAGCGCGCTTGAACTGCTCGAAGATATCCTGCAGCGTGGGAAAGAAAAACAGCTGTTTAACCAAACGGTGGATGCCCGCGATCTCCACCGCCTGATCAGCAGCTTTAGCTTCCACTACGTGGCCAACAGCTACACCTTTACGCTGCTGTTTGAAGAGGGTGCGGATGAGCAGGCGCAACGTCAGCACTACCGGAAAATGGCGGTCCAGGTGGCACTCCGCTACACCTGCCCATAAAATAGCTTGCAATTATATCGTGCGCTATCTATATTCAATCCATGAACGCAAAAACAAACGACACCAACGCGGCGCTTCTGCTGGATAACCAGCTCTGTTTTGCCCTCTACTCGGCAAACCTGGCCCTTAACAAGCTTTACCGGCAGCTGCTGGCACCCCTCAACCTGACCTACCCGCAATACCTGGTCATGCTGGTGCTGTGGGAGCAGGATGACGTGACGGTGTCGGACATTGGTGAACGGCTGTTTCTGGACTCCGCCACGCTGACGCCGCTGTTAAAGCGTCTTGAAAGCGCAGGGCTGATCGCCCGCCACCGCTCCCGTAAGGACGAACGTCAGGTCGCGGTCACCCTTACCGATGCGGGGCGTGCCCTTCAGCAGCAGGCGACGGGCATTCCGCACGCCGTGGGATGTGCAGCCCAGTGCGATACCGACACGATGCTGGCACTCAAGCAGCAGCTCGAACACTTGCGTCACCAGCTTCACCGCGCGTAAAGCTATACTTTACGCGTTATTATTATCCATAAACATCGCGCGCTATTTAATAGCACACATAAATGTAAGATGAGGAACCTGCCATGTCTTTAGAAAAAGTTGTTTACACCGCCAAAGCAAAAGCAACCGGAGGCCGTGATGGCCGCGCCACCTCTTCCGATGGCGTACTGGACGTTAAGCTGGGCGTGCCGAAAGAGATGGGCGGCATGGGTGGCGACGTCACCAACCCGGAACAGCTGTTTGCTGCCGGCTACTCCGCCTGCTTCCTGGGTGCCATGAAGTTTGTGGCGGCTCGCGACAAATTCTCCCTGCCAAAAGACGCGTTTATCGAAGGCGAAGTGGGTATCGGCCCGCTGCCAACCGGTTTTGGTATCGAAGCGAAGCTGAACATTCACGTGGAAGGGATGGACGCAGCCGAAGCGAAAAAGCTGGTGGATGCGGCACACATCGTTTGCCCGTACTCCAACGCCACCCGCGGCAATATCGACGTGACGCTGAACATCATCGCGTGATAAATGCCTGATGGCGCTGTGCTTATGAGGCCTACAATTGTAGCCCCGGTAAGCGCAGCGTCACCGGGGAAATCCCCTCCATTCCCTCCTCCTCTCTGTGCTACCATAAGCCGATATCACGCCCGTAGTAACCCAGTAGAGAAAGCATTATGTCCTCCAGAATCCTGACCACCAGCATTGCTGGCATTGATGCCTTTATGCGCGACCCTCGCGGTGTGTTGACCCACGCCGAAGGCGGTACGCTCGCGGTATTTGCCGACAACGCGCCGGCGTTTTACGCGATCACGCCCGAGCGTCTGGCACAGCTTCTGGATATCGAGGCGCGGCTGTCGCGTCCGGCAAGCGACGTCACGCTGGATAACCAGTTCTTTGACGAGCCGAGTAGCGCGCCCGTCGCCGTGCCAATGGGCAAATTCCCGATGTACGCAGGCTGGCAGCCGGACGCCGATTTCCAGCGCCAGGCGGCGCTGTGGGGCATTGCGCTCGCGCAGCCGGTCACCCCCGAAGAGCTGGCGGCCTTCACCGCTTACTGGCAGGCGGAAGGGAAAGTGTTCCACCACGTTCAGTGGCAGCAAAAGCTCGCGCGCAGCATTCAAATCAACCGCGCCAGCAACAACGGCCAGCCCAAGCGCGATATCAACGCGTTTTCAGAACCGGATAAACAGATCCCTAACGGATTCCGAGGTGCGAAATGAAAAACGTCGGCGACCTGATGAAACGTCTGCAAAAAATGATGCCAGCCAACGTGAAGCCAGCGTTCACTACCGGTGAGGAGCTGCTGGCGTGGCAAAAAGAACAGGGCGAGATCCGTGCCGCCGCCCTTGCCCGTGAAAACCGGGCGATGAAAATGCAGCGCACCTTTAACCGTTCGGGCATTCGGCCGCTGCATCAGAACTGTTCCTTCGACAACTATAGGGTCGAATCACAGGGACAGATGAACGCCCTCAGCCAGGCCCGCCAGTACGTAGATGAGTTCGACGGCAATATCGCCAGCTTTATCTTCAGCGGCAAGCCCGGCACCGGCAAAAACCACCTCGCAGCCGCTATCTGCAACGAGCTGCTCCTGCGCGGAAAATCGGTGTTGATCATCACCGTGGCCGATATCATGTCCGCCATGAAAGACACCTTCAGCAACCGCGAAACCAGCGAAGAACAGCTGCTTAACGACCTGAGCAACGTTGACCTGCTGGTCATCGACGAGATCGGCGTGCAGACCGAATCCCGCTACGAAAAAGTGATCATCAACCAGATCGTCGATCGGCGCTCCTCGTCGAAACGCCCCACCGGCATGCTGACGAACCACAATATCGACGAGATGACCCGTCTGCTGGGAGAGCGCGTGATGGATCGCATGAAGCTCGGCAACAGCCTGTACGTTATCTTCGACTGGGACAGCTATCGCAGCCGCGTCACCGGCAAAGAGTATTAAGAAAGTTCCAGGAATCGCGCGCGGCGCGGAGGTATATACTGGAACCACTTCCGGCCCAAAACGGACCTTATTGAGTAAGTCATGATGAAAAAACAGTTACTTATCAGCACACTTTTCGGCGCACTGCTGGCAACCAGCGCGGCACAGGCGGCCTCCTGGCAGGAGTCGCTTTCCAGCGCAGCAAGCGAATTAACCAAAGAGAGCGGCAGTTCTCAGGGTGGGCTGTCGGCTTCCTCCCTTACCAGCCTGCTGGGTAACAGCTCCCAGAGCCTGAGCGCGGGCACAATGAACAACGCGGCGGGCATTCTGGAATACTGCGCGAAGCAGAAGCTGGCCTCCGTGACCGATACCCAAAACATCAAAAATCAGGTGCTGGGTAAGCTGGGTCTGGATACGCAGGAACAAAAAGCGGACACCAACTACATGGACGGTATTCAGGGCCTGCTCAACGCGCAAAATGGCCAGCAGCTTAACCTGAGCACGCTCGGTAACTCCTCTCTGGCGAAACAGGTGAAAACCAAAGCCTGCGATCTGGTGCTGAAACAAGGCGTTAATTTCCTCTCCTGATCCTCCCCATTTTTTGCCACAACACGCCGCGTTTATTGCGATAGTCTTGCAACGCGGCGTGAGAGGCGTGTTTTACCCCCCTGCCACCCTCTCAGCCTGTGCATGCCAGGATGCGACCGCCTTCAAAAAATCGATTTTATAAACCAAATCCTAACAACTGCACACTTTCGTGACGCTAAAATTGCAGCTAAACGACATCGCCATTACATTGTGTTACCCAAAAAATAATCAGTAGCCAGCTAACCGTCTGGCGTCATGAGGATATGCTGTTGTCAGAATTAATGTCCCTTATCCTTTTTCTGGCTTCCATCGGCGTTTACGCCTGGAAAGCCGGCCGTAACACCTGGTGGTTTGTCGCCACGCTGGTGGTACTCGGCATTTTTATTGTTTTAAACATTACCCTGTACGCCAGCGATTACTTCACCGGAGACGGTATTAACGATGCGGTGCTCTATACCCTCACCAACAGCCTGACGGGTGCAGGAGTTAGTAAGTACATACTTCCTGGCCTGGGACTTGTCGTGGCGCTGGTCGCTATTTTTGGCACGCTTGCCTGGGTGCTACGCCGCCGCCGTCATCATCCGCATCATCATGGCTACAGCCTGCTGGCGCTGTTCCTGGCGCTGGCGTCCGTTGATGCCAGCCCTGCATTCCATCAGATCACCGAGCTGGTCAAATCCCAGTCCCGCGATGGCGATCCGGACTTCGTGGCGTACTACAAAGAGCCGGCGAAGAAGATAGACAACCCGAAGCTCAACCTGGTCTATATCTACGGCGAGAGCCTGGAGCGCACCTATTTTGATAGCGATGCTTTCCCGAACCTGACGCCCGATCTCGGCGCGCTGAAAGACCAGGGTCTCGACTTTAGCAAGACCATGCAGTTACCGGGTACCGATTACACCATCGCCGGCATGGTCGCCTCCCAGTGCGGTATCCCGCTGTTCGCGCCGTTTGAAGGCAACGCATCGGCGTCGATGTCGAGCTTCTTCCCGCAGAATATCTGCCTCGGCGATATCCTGAAAAACTCCGGCTACGAAAACTACTTTATGCAGGGCGCAAACCTGCGCTTTGCCGGCAAAGATGTGTTCCTGAAATCCCATGGATTTGACCATCTTTACGGCTCGGAAGAGTTAAAAACCACGGTTGCAGACCCCGCGTATCGTAACGACTGGGGCTTCTACGACGATACCGTGCTGGATGAAACCTGGAAAAAATTTGAAGAGCTGTCCCGCGCGGGCAAGCGTTTCTCCCTCTTTGCCCTGACCGTCGATACCCACCATCCGGACGGATTCGTCTCGCGCACCTGTAAGCGCAAAAACTACGACATCAAAGGTAAAAGCAATAAATCCTTCAGCGCCGTGACCTGCAGTCAGGAGCATATCGCCGCGCTCATTGAGAAAATCAAAGCCTCGCCGTATTTCAAAAACACGGTGATTGTCGTCTCGTCTGACCATCTGGCGATGAAAAACAGCGCCTGGGATGAACTAAACAAACTGGATCGCAGCAATCTGTTCTTCGTCATGCGCGGCGACAAGCCCCAGCAGGAGGTCATTGCCACCAAGCGTAACTCGATGGATAACGGCGCAACGGTGCTGGATATTCTGGGGGGCGACAACTTTATTGGCCTTGGCCGCAGCACGCTGTCAGGGCAGTCCCTGTCGGAGGTGTTCCTCAACATGAAGGAGAAAATCCTCGCGTGGAAGCCGGACATCATCCGCCTGTGGAACTTCCCGAAAGAGATGAAGGATTTCACCATCGATCGGGATAAAAACACGATCGCCTTCTCCGGCAGCCATTTCCGCCTGCCGCTGCTGCTGCGCGTATCCGACAACCGCGTCGAACCCCTGCCAGAGAGTGAATACTCTGCCCCGCTGCGCTTCCAGCTGGCCGATTTCGCCCCGCGCGATAACTTTGTCTGGATCGACAAGTGCTACAAAATGGGCCAGCTCTGGTCGCAGCCGCTGTCGCTCTCAACCGACTGGTGCGTCTCTCAGGGCCAGCTCGGCGGGGAACAGACCGTTCAGCACGTCGACAGCGCGCAGTGGAAGGGTAAAACCGCGTTTAAGGATACGGTTATCGACACCGCTCGCTACCAGCGCAACGTCGATCTGCTGAAAATCGTCGACAACGATATCCGCTACAAGGCCGACAGCTTCATCTTCAACGTGGCCGGCGCGCCGGAAGAGGTTAAGCAGTTTAGCGGCATCTCTCGTCCTGAGTCCTGGGGACGCTGGTCGAACGCGCAGCTGGGTAACGAGGTGAAAATTGAGTACGCCCACCCTCTGCCGGAAAAATTCGATCTGGTGATCACCGCCAGGGCCTATGGGCCAAACGCCAACCGGCCTATTCCGGTACGCGTCGGTGATAAAGAGCAGACGCTGACGCTCGGAAACGACGTCTCCACCACCACGCTGCATTTCGATAACCCGTCGCGCAGCAATACCCTGGTGATTGTGCCGCCCGATCCGCAGTCTACCAACGAAGGTAATATTCTCGGTCACTCCCCGCGCCAGCTTGGCATCGGCATGGTCGAAATCAAAATCGTTAACAGCGAAAGCTAATCCCTCTCCGCCCGGCGTCCTGCCGGGCGAATTTTATAAAATATATAAACCTTTAATTCATTTATAAACCAGATTAAATCACCATATTTAATCTGGTTTTATCTATAAATATTCTTAATGAAGCCAAAAAAGTAGGGTGTGATCCCGACAAATATTCTACGAGGTCACACGCAGTTCCATCATGTTAACGGGTTATAAATTCGAATCTATCCGGGCACTACACACGGAGCATGTTATTGCCTGGGAGATGCTCTCTACGGCAAAACCCCACGTCAATCTGGAGCACTACTTCGGCGCGATGTCTTTTTCTCAGCGAAAGCAGCACTTTTTTTCTCAGCTTCGTCATGCCATGTCATGCCGGGAGAACGGTAAATACTATCTGAACACCACCTCCGAACTGCTGCTGGAAGAGGACTTCATCGACAGGCTGATGATGGAAACGCCGCGCCCGGAGGATCTGGCGATTGAGCTGACCGACCTCGAGGAAATTGTCCAGCTCAGCCACGAACAAACCCGCGAGCTGCGCCTGCGGATTGCCTCTCTGCGCCAGCGCAAAATCGAGGTATGGGCCGATGACGTCTACGAAGCCATTCTGCCGAAGCTGCTGGCCTGCCGGTTTCTGTTCAACGGCATCAAGATCGACAAACACACCTTCTGGTCCGGACGAACGGAGCAAGAGCGTTTTCTGCAGCTCGCCCGCAACTGCAAAAAGCTTGCCGGCAAGGTGCTGATTGAAGGCATTGAAACCTTTGGCGACTACGCGCTGGCGCGGGCAAGCGTAGCCGATTACGGACAGGGTTACTTATGGAACAAGCAATGAATAGCTCCCTCAGCCGCGCCCAATTTCACATCATCATCCTGAGCGAAAACGCCTTTTTGTGGCTTGGCCTGAAAACGCTTATCGCGATGATGATGACGCCGCGCCCCGATATTTTTTGGATCAACAGCGTCAGCCCGGAAACGCTTTTACGCTTGCGCGAGCAGGTGATGAGAGATACCGCCGACAACAGCTGGCTGATATTCACCGACGAGCGCCGCATCAATGACGTTAGCGTTTACCTTCCCGCCGGGCGCGTCAGGATACTGGCCGACAACCTGTCAATTATTCAGCTCAGCCAGCGGTTACGTCAGGCGGACTTCAGCAACGACGGCCTTCCCGATGCCACGCTGACGCGCCAGGAGCTGCGGGTCTGCACGCTGCTTAGCAAAGGCATCAGCCTGGTGCGTATCGCGCAGCTGCTGAATAAATCCCCGAAAACGATTTACACCCACAAGCGTAACGCGATGAGCAAATTCCATTGCCACAACCTGGCGGAATTTCACCGCAAAATCTGCCTGCTGGAACAGCAGTCGTTCTATCTCTGATTTGTCATTCTGGAAATAAGATCATGAAATTACTCCCCACGCTTTTTACCGGTGCTCTTGTTCTGCTTCCCGTTACCGCCATGTCCGCAGAAACCGCGACGGCAACCATGCATGTAACGCTGGAAGTGGTGAAGTCCTGTACGCTGAAGGCCAACGATTTGAGCTTCTCACGCCACAGCTCTGATGAAGCGGGTGAAATTCAGGCCAGCACGCAGCTCAACGTCACCTGCACCAACGGCACGCCTTTTACCCTCTCTGCCTACAGCAGCGATAACAGCGACAGCGGGACCTTCTGGCTGAAACCTGAGAACAACGGCTCTGGCGCGCAGAGCATTGCGTGGAAACTTTACGCCGACGAGAACAAGCAGACCCAGGTGACCAACAGCCAGGGCCTCACCGGCACCGGTAACGGCCAGGAGCAGAGCGAAACCCTGTATGGCGTGATAGAGGCCGGCGCGCTTGCCGCCGCGCAGGCCGGGACGTACACCGACGACGTTACGCTGAATCTGGTCTATTAATCATGCGTCGGCCTTATCTTCTTCCCCTTCTTTGGCTGTTGGCCTTGCTGCTGCTCTCGCGCTATACCCTGGGGGCTACGCTGCAGGTTGCCCCCGTCACTCTGGATCTGGAGAGCAATCAGCGGGCCACGGCGCTCTATCTCACTAACAGTGGCGATACCCCCATCCACGCGCAGATCCGCGTCTATGACTGGACGCAGGCCAACGGTAAAGATGTTCTGACGCCGACAGATGAGATCGTCAGCAGCCCGGCAATGACGGCGCTTGCCCCAGGCCAGCAGCAGCTGATCCGCATTATTGTTCTGCAGCCCGGCGCGCGTCAGCAGGAGCAAAGCTACCGCCTGGTCATTGATGAGCTGCCCTCCCATAACGCGCAAACCCGCGAGCGTAACGCGGTGCATTTCCTCCTGCGCTACTCCATCCCGGTGTTTATTGCCGGCACGCAGCGTGACGCCAGCAGCGACGGCGATCTGAACTGCGAACAGCTGACAACGCCTGGGGCAATTCAGTGTTACAACGCGGGAGAACAGCATGTTCGTCTCAGTAACGTACAGGCTCTGACCGCCGATGGGCAGGTTGCAGAAACCGTGAAAGGACTGGCGGGATATGTACTGCCGGGACAGAAATATCTCCTCCCGCTCGGGCAGCACGCGCGCCGTACGCTCAGCTCGCTGCGCGTTTATCTCAATGAAAACCGTCATGCCAGCCAGATTTCCCTGCATCCTGCCACTGCTCGCCGTTCTGCTCTGGATGCCGCTCATGCTAACGGCCCGCGCTGAGCCTGCCGAAGCCTCCACGCAGTGGCTGGCCATTACCGTCAATCACTCACCGCGCGACGGGCTGTGGGCCTGTCGCGTGGAGGGTGATGCCCTGTGGGTGACACGCCGCGATGCGAAAACGCTGGGGCTGCGTACCGCGAAAGGACGCAGTGAATGGGTGAATCTCTCTGCCCAGCCGGGGCTGCAGGTCAGCCTTGATACGCTCGCCCAGCAGGTTGTTATCACCGCTACCGTAAGGGCGCTCGACGGCCAGCAGCATCTGGTCAGTGAAGCGCCGGTGCAGCAGCACCGCTATCCTCAGGCGAAGGCGATTGGCGCCGTAAGCCTTGCGTACTCTCTTTATGCCCGCGATAGCCCCGGCCAGAAGCAGGCCAGCGCGTTCACCACGCTTACCGCATCCGGCGCGCTGCCGGGCATCCTGAGCAGCAGTTTTTCCAGCCGCGCAGGGAACGAGATCGGCTCAGAGCAATCAAGCCACACGCGTCTTGAAACGCGCTGGGAGTGGGATTATCCGTCATCACTCATGAGCCTGGCGCTGGGCGACAGCGTGACCACCGGCACAGGCTGGAGCCGCCAGGTGCGCTTCGGCGGGCTTCATCTTGCACGTAATTTTCAGCTCAACCCGCAGCTCAACACCGCCCCCCGCACGCAGTACAGCGACAGCGCGGTTCTCCCCTCAACGGTCGATCTCTATATTGACGGCTTAAAGCAGAGCAGCCAGCGCGTCACGCCAGGCGAATACCGGCTCGATACCCTGCCCACCTTTACCGGCAGCGGACAGGCGCAGGTGGTTATCACGGACATCAATGGACAGCGCCGCACCGTACAGCTCGATCTGTACGGGGCTCCGGACATGCTGGCGGAAGGTCTGAGCAGCGGCTCGCTGGATATCGGCTGGATGCGGCAAAACTATGCCGTTCGCTCGGAGGATTACGCCGCATCGCCGATGGCCGATGCAGGCTGGCGATACGGCGTAAACAATCGCTTAACGCTGGCGCTGCACGCGGAGCAGCAGCGAAAAATGCATAACGGAGGCATGGGCGTGGATTGGCTGATCTCGCCTCAACTGGGGGTTGTCAGCCAGCACCTTGCGTTCAGCGACAGCCCGTACGGCAGCGGCGTGAAATGGGGGCTGGGCTGGCAGTGGAACGGCGGCGGCACCGGCCTTTCTGCCAGCACGGTGCGCACGGACGCCGCCTTTGCCGATAACGCCCGCATGAGCGGCACCCTGCCCGCCCGCCGCAGCGATTCCCTGTGGGTGAGCCACTCGTTTAGCCATTTTGGCTCGCTGGGCGCAGGCTGGGTGCAACAAAATATTCAGGGCAGCAGGCAGCGCTACCTCAATGCCTCCTGGTCCGCAACGCTGCCGGCACAGCTCTCCGCCACGCTGAGCTATACCCGTTCGCTATCCGACTCCTCGCACAGCGTACAGCTGATGTTCTCTGTTCCCTTTGGCCACCGGGATACCGTCTCGGTGCAGGCAAGTCAGGACACGCAGCGGCTGGACTATCGTCATCAACCGGACGACCAGACCGGCGGCTGGTCCTGGCAAATGGGGAAACGCGCCGGCAACGATGATGGAAAATATGCCGACGTCGGCCACCTGAGCCGCTACGGCGAATGGCACGTGGGGCTGGAGCGCGGAAGAAACCTGAACAGCCAGTACGCGTCCGGAGAAGGCAGCCTGACGCTGCTGGACCACACCGTCCACGCCCTGCGCTACAGCGAGCAGGGTCTGGCGCTGGTTTCCACCCGCGGCACGGGGCATATCCCGGTGCTGCTCGAAAATCGCCCGGCGGGGGAAACCGACGAAGACGGTTATCTGCTACTGACCGATCTGCCTCGCTATCACAACAATAAGGTCACCATCGATCCTCTGGCGCTCCCGGCAGATGTCATGACGCCCGTTACCGACATCTACGCCAGGCCGGGAACAGCAACCGCCGTGAAGGTCGATTTCGACGTGCACCGTGCGGTCGCGGTCCAGGCAAGGCTGGTCGATGAGCAACACCAACCGGTCGAAATGGGGAGTCAGGTGTCCACCTCAGGCGGCACCACGATCGTCGGCCGCGACGGCTTTATCTGGCTGGAAGATCCGCCTCTGCCCGGCGAACTGGTCGTGAGAACTTCCGCAGGCGAGTGCCGCGTGAGCCTTCCGTCACGCCCTTCAGACGCCGCCACCGTCAATATCGGAGAACGGATGTGTCATTAAGAATACTGTTATGGATTGGCATCCTGCAGCCGCTTAACGCGCTGGCGCTCAGCTGCTGGATGACGTCAGGTGCCAGCATCAATTTCGGCACGCTGACGGCCGGCGAAGCGGCGACCACCAATACCAAAGTAAAATTTAGCTGCCAGGCGGATTACGGGACCACGCAATACATCAACGTATGCCTGAGCAGCGTTGAAAGCTCACCGTTCAAAATGATGTCGACGGGCGATGAGGAGGGCAAACAATACGCTCTGCTTTTTCGCATCTTCAACGCCTTTGAGCACGCCCAGGAGCTGAATGCCCCCGCCAGCGGCAACCTGATGCAGCAAACGCTCGTGGCCGCCAGCAACGCCACCGTGAGCGGGAGCTTTCCGCTGCTCGCCACCATTCCCGCCGGACAAAGCCAGCTGCCTGCCCGCAGCTATTTCAAATACAACATGGACTTACGCATCTCCTGGCGGAGCGCAGCCTCTCAGGAGGCGCTGCAAAGCTGCTCGGACGGCTCGGCCGATGGCGAACAGACCCAGGGCGCCAGCCGAGCCGAAGCCACGCTGAACGACGGCTGCTTTATTCAACGCGTGACCCCGCTCAACTTCGGGACGCTCAGCAGCACCAGCACGCGCAGCGCCACGCGATCCACGGCGACATTATCCGCACGCTGCCCTGCCGGCACCGCCTTTGCGCTCGGGATGAGCAGCGGAACGCATGCCAGCGGCACCCAGCGGCAGGTCTGCAATAGCGAAGGACAATGTCTGCGCTATGGGCTTTGGCAGGATGCCGCTGCGACAAGACGCTGGGGCGATCGCAGCAGCGGCGACGCCCTCAATGTTTCAAACACCGACGGCGGAACGCAAAGCTATACCATTTATGGAGAGGTGCCTGCCCAGCCCCTGACCGGGACAGGGGAATTCATTGACGACGTGATTGTTACGCTCACTTATTAATCGTTCAAAAGCCAAACTGGATCAATGTTATCGGTAACAATGCGGATAAAATAACATTCTTACCTCATAAACGGCGCGGTATCCCCCCGCCGTTTGTATTTCATTTTCTCTGTCTGCCTTAAACACGCTATGAAATTCCTGCTTGCTGAAGCCCTTGTCTACAACGACGAAGACGGTTCGATTTCACTTGTCGATGCGCCTGACGTTGAGCCCCAGGTGCTCACGACCACCGCCAACAGCATTATGAAACTGCTGGTGAAACGGCATGGTAACGTCGTTGAACGTGAAGCCTTCCTGCGCGAAGTATGGGATGAGCGTGGCCTGCAGGGTTCCAATAACTCGCTCAATCAGTACATCAGCATCCTGCGTAAAATACTGGCAGGCCTGGTGCCGGAGACGCCGTTTATCGTCACCGTGCCCAAAATGGGGTTTATGCTGAGTGCCGATATAACGGTGCAGCCTCAGCCCGATCGGCAGGAACGCGAGGCATCGGGCAAAACACCCCGGCGCTATCAATCAGCGCTGCTGTTTTGCGGCGGATTCACCGTCCTGGTGGTGGCGCTGTGCGTCTGGATGTTGGTGATAAAGCAACATCAGCAGCATGCGGAAATGCACCTGCTCACCCACATCGGCGAATGCCCGGTCTATACCTTTTCCCCGCTGGCGGACGTGTTCCACAGCAAGGCCATTGCGCTGGCGCAGGCAATCCAGCGCGATGGCAATCTGCCCTGCCTGAAAAACTCAATTTTTTACCTCCATATACAGAACACGCTGTTCTACGGCCACGAAGGGCGGCTGGTTCTTTCCCAGTGTTCCCTGACGAAAGAGAACAAAGCCAGCACCTGCCGCACGCTTTACTACTACGAATGGTGATTCATGACGCGTAAAAAAATGGGGCTGATTGTCGCCTTCAACCTGATAGTGATTGTCCTCGCGGTGCTGTGGTCTCGCTATACGGCCCCCCTATCCGTCACCTGCGAGGGTAGCCTGACCTTCGCCGATCGGCGTGATGACAATAACTTCAACTTCGAGGGGGAAATCGTGATGCGCTTTCACCCCGACGGCAGCGGTTATTTAACGCTCAACGGCAATGTCCTTAACGCCCAACGGGACTGGGATGTTTCCCGTCAGGAAACCTTTCGCTGGCGGCACATGCACGACACGCTTTATGAAATCACCATTACCGGGATCGAGCGGTTCAGCCATGATGCATTGCCTAAAGGCGTATTTGAAAAGTACGTCGCAGGATTAACGCTCGGACAAAAACGGCTGCTCACCGTTGAACGCACGCCGGAAGAGGCGATGGTGCTCGGCAACTTCTACTCACCGCTGCTGATCTGCTCGGAATAATCGTGGCGAGTCGCGCTATACTTCCCGCCATGAAAATCCTTATCCACCCTACTGCAGGGCATGACGTTGGCATGTTGCCGGCTATCGAACGCGCGGCAGGCCAGCGCTTTCGTGACGATCGCGCGCTGGCCTGGCTGGCCGACGGTGAAACCATGTCGACTGAACGTCATCTCGGCTACGTCGATACGGGGCTCAGCTGGACTGCGTTCGCGGACGGACAGCCGGTGGGATTTATCCTCGCAGAGGTTCATCCATCATCGCTGTTTATCGTTGAACTGTCGGTGCATCTGGACTGGCAGGGCAACGGCATAGGACGCCAGCTCATCGCCCGCGCGGCCGAGCATGCCCGCATGAGAGGACTCCGCTCGCTCACGTTGACGACGTTCCGTGACGTGCCGTGGAATGCGCCGTTTTATGCGCGACTTGGGTTTGAAGAGGTGACGGCGCTAACGCCTGAACTGCGCCAGAAAAGAGAGGAAGAGGCCGCGCACGGTTTAGCGTATGACTCCCGCTGCGCCATGCGGCTGCCTCTGTAATATCCATAATAACGTAGGCCGGGTAAGGCGTAGCCGCCACCCGGCACAGCGCGCAGGATTAGAAGGTTTCCCAGTTCTCGCCCGCGTCGGTGGCTGCCGCTTTCCGCGACATCACCGGGCTAACAACGGTCTTCGCCGAGGCGAACTCGCGCGCTTTCATCTGCTCCTGCTGAATGCGGAACACCGCAACCGCCTGGGTCAGACGGCTCGCCTGCTCTTCCAGCGCCGCCGCCGCCGCCGCAGACTCCTCCACCAGCGAGGCGTTCTGCTGGGTCACGCGATCCATCTCGGCCACCGCCAGACCCACCTGGTCGATACCGCGGCTCTGCTCGTCAGACGCAGAGGCGATTTCACCCATAATATCGGTCACGCGGGTCACCGCATTCACGATTTCCCCCATGGTTTCACCGGCGCTCTCAACCAGCGTCGACCCGATTTCCACGCGCCCCACGGAGTCTTCAATCAGGCTCTTAATCTCGCGTGCCGCCTGGGCGCTGCGCTGCGCCAGGTTACGGACTTCGCCTGCCACAACGGCAAAGCCACGACCCTGCTCGCCCGCACGCGCCGCTTCGACCGCCGCGTTCAGTGCCAGAATGTTGGTCTGGAAGGCAATGCCGTCGATTACGCTGATAATGTCAGCAATTTTCTGCGAACTGCCGGCGATGTCGCGCATGGTCTGCACCACGTTATCCACCACCTTGCCGCCCTTCTGCGCGGTTTCAGACGCGCTCAGCGCCAGGTTGCTCGCCTGACGGGCGTTCTCGGCGTTCTGCTTAACGGTTGCGGTCAGCTGTTCCATGCTGGCAGCCGTCTCTTCCAGAGAAGCGGCCTGCTGCTCGGTACGGGAAGAGAGGTCGTTGTTGCCCATCGAGATTTCGCTCGCGCCGCTGTAGATTGCGTTCGCGCCGTTACGCACGTCGCCGACGGTACGCACCAGCTCGCCCTGCATATGGCGCAGAGAATCCGCCAGCTCGCCCATCTCGTTAGAACCTTCCACGTCGATGCGCTTCACCAGATCGCCGCTGGCGATATGACGAATGCTGTCAATCAGGCGGTTCAGCGGCGAAATCAGCGCCTGCTTAATGCCCAGCCAGACGGCGACGATCACCACCAGCACGGCAATCAGCACGCTAATCAGCACCCAGATAGCCTGAGTGTACGAGCTGTTGCTGTCTTTAACCGCCGTTTCGTACAGCTTGTCGTTCTGCTGCAGGTAGCTCACGTACTGCTTCTCAAAGCCGTCCTGATAGCTCTGGGTCGGCTGGTCGAAGAAGGCGTTGATTTTACCTGCGCCCAGCAGCTGGATCAGCTCCGCCAGCGCGCCGTGGTAGATATCGTAGTTACGCTTGATCTCCATCGCGGCGGCATCGCTTTGGCGCGGGTCGCGCGGCAGGGCTTCGTAATCCGCCCAGTTTTTTTCCGCCTGCTTCAGGGAGGCAGACGCAATCTGCATCAGATCGGAAACGGTCGCGCCGCTGCCAATGTTGCTCTGATCCATCATGTAGCGGATGCCCGCGCGGTTCAGGGTGTTACGGGTTTGCAGCAGCGCGACCCAGCTGCCGTTGAGCGTAGATTGTTGCTGGCGAATGGTTTGCAGGACGGTGAAATTCTCTTTGTCATGCTTGAGCGCATTAAAGAAAAGACCACCGGATGTGAGTTGTAAAAGGCCAAAAATAGCTAAAACCAGCAATAAGCTGGTGACAATCTTGATACGGTTTAACATGTTTTCTCTTTCCTTCAGACAGATAAAGAATTTTCGGCCTGGAAAGGGAAAACTTTACGAAAATCATCCTGGAATTTGTGGTTTTTACTCTTCTTCCCGCGCTGCGTTATGCCGGTTTCCGAGTTCAATAAACTCTTGCAGCAGCGCCGTCAGCTGCTTCATCTTCTCCGGCGTGTACTCTGCCTCGATTTGCTGATAGGCCTCTTCCACCTGCGCCTGGGCATGCTCATACAACGTATTACCCTCTTTGGTCAGCGACACGTACAGCTTGCGCTGGTCGTTGACCGGCTTTAAGCGCAGCACCAGGCCATCGCGCTCCATGCGCGTGAGAATACCGGTCAGGCTCGGGCGCAAAATACAGGTCCGGAACGCCAGATCGTGAAAATCCATCGACGGATTTTCGGCCAGCACGCGCACGATGCGCCACTGCTGCTCGGTGAGGTTATGGCGCTTCACGATAGGTCGGAAGTACGACATCGCCGCTTCCCGCGCCTGCAGCAGCGCAATGGTTAATGAGTCATGCATAGCCTCTCCCCTTCACATCATTAACAAGTAAACAATCAATAAAAGATGCTTTTATAAACAACACGTTTTCCACCAAAAAGTCTAACAGAAACCACTCAATATTTTTAACACGCTGTTTTATAACGTTATTAATAACATAATGTAAATTTATTGTTATTCATATCACAAATTTTTCACTTCTGATTGCGAAACGAACAGTAAAAGCATAAAACCAGATCATTAACATATTAATGAAATCAATATCGGGCCGTTGACCTGAGGAGTATGTGAATGAAAGGTACCGTTTTTGCGGTGGCGCTAAACCACCAGAGCCAGCGAGAAGCCTGGGCCGAGGCGTTTGAAAAAGCCCCCTACAACACGCCGCCGAAAACAGCCGTGTGGTTTATCAAGCCGCATAACACGGTGATCCGCACGGGCGAGCCGATCCCCTTCCCGCAGGGGGAAACGGTGCTGAGCGGTGCGACGGTAGCGCTGGTCGTCGGCAAAAAAGCCAGCAAAGTCAGCGCAGAAAATGCGGCGGACTACATCGCCGGATATGCGCTGGCCAACGAGGTGAGCCTGCCGGAAGAGAGCTTCTACCGCCCGGCCATCAAGGCCAAATGCCGGGACGGATTTTGCCCCCTCGGCGAACGGGTCGCCGTTGATAGCGTGGCTAACCTGACCATCATCACCGAGATCAACGGCCGCGAAGCGGACCACTGGAACACGGCCGATCTTCAGCGCAGCGCCGCCGAACTGCTGAGCGCCCTGAGCGAGTTCGCCACCCTCAATCCCGGCGATGCGATATTGCTCGGCACGCCGCACAGCCGCGTCGAGATCCGCCCGGGCGATCGCGTGCGTATTCTGGCGGCAGGCTTCCCGCCGCTGGAAAACCCGGTGGTGGACGAGCGCGACGTCACTGTTGCGCACGGCACGCCGCCGCACGCCACGCTGTTTGCCCTCGGCCTGAACTATGCCGATCACGCCAGCGAGCTGGACTTCAAGCCGCCCACCGAGCCGCTGGTATTTATCAAAGCGCCGAACACCTTCAACGGCGACGGCCAGACGTCGGTGCGCCCGAACAATATCGAATACATGCATTACGAAGCGGAGCTGGTGGTGGTCATCGGCAAAACCGCGCGTAAGGTCAGCGAAGCCGAGGCGATGGACTATGTTGCGGGCTATACGGTGTGCAACGACTACGCCATCCGCGACTACCTGGAAAACTACTACCGCCCGAATCTGCGGGTCAAAAGCCGCGACGGATTAACGCCCATCAGCCCGAACGTCGTGCCGAAAGAAGCTATTCCCGACCCGCACAACCTTCGCCTTCGCACCTTCGTCAACGGCGAGCTGCGCCAGGAAGGCACCACGGCGGATCTGATCTTCAGCATCCCGTACCTGATTGCGTACCTGAGCGATTTTATGACCCTGCAGCCGGGCGACATGATTGCCACCGGCACGCCGAAGGGGCTGTCCGACGTGGTGCCGGGCGATGAGGTGGTGGTGGAAGTGGAGGGCGTGGGACGCCTGGTGAACCGAATTGTCAGCGAGGAGACTGCAAAATGAAAAAGATTAACCACTGGATCAACGGTAAAAACGTCGCCGGAAGCGAGTACTTCCACACCACCAACCCGGCCTCCGGCGAGGTATTAGCGGAAGTCGCCTCCGGCGGTGAAGCTGAAATTCACCAGGCCGTCGCCGCCGCCAAAGAGGCGTTCCCGAAATGGGCCAACCTGCCGATGAAGGAGCGCGCGCGCCTGATGCGTCGTCTGGGCGATCTGATCGACCAGAACGTGCCGGAAATTGCGGCCATGGAAACCGCCGATACCGGCCTGCCGATCCACCAGACCAAAAACGTGCTCATTCCGCGCGCCTCGCACAACTTCGAGTTCTTCGCCGAGGTGTGCCAGCAGATGAACGGCAAAACCTACCCGGTCGACGACAAGATGCTCAACTACACCCTGGTGCAGCCGGTGGGCGTCTGCGCGCTGGTGTCGCCGTGGAACGTGCCGTTCATGACCGCCACCTGGAAGGTCGCGCCGTGCCTGGCGCTCGGCAACACCGCGGTGCTGAAGATGTCTGAACTCTCCCCGCTGACCGCCGACCGCCTGGGCGAGCTGGCGCTGGAGGCGGGCATTCCGGCGGGCGTGCTGAACGTGGTGCAGGGCTACGGCGCGACGGCGGGCGACGCGCTGGTGCGCCATCACGACGTGCGCGCCGTCTCCTTCACCGGCGGCACCGCCACCGGGCGCAACATCATGAAAAACGCCGGGCTGAAGAAGTACTCCATGGAGCTGGGCGGCAAATCCCCGGTGCTGATTTTTGAAGATGCCGACATCGAGCGCGCGCTGGACGCCGCCCTGTTCACCATCTTCTCCATCAACGGCGAGCGCTGCACCGCGGGCTCGCGCATCTTTATCCAGCAGAGCATCTACCCGGAATTCGTCAAGCGCTTTGCCGAGCGCGCCAACCGCCTGCGCGTGGGCGACCCGACCGATCCGAACACCCAGATTGGCGCGCTGATCAGCCAACAGCACTGGGAGAAGGTTTCCGGCTACATCCGCCTCGGCCTTGAAGAGGGTGCAACCCTGCTGGCGGGCGGCCCGGACAAACCGACCGATCTGCCTGCGCACCTGAAGGGCGGTAACTTCCTGCGACCAACCGTGCTGGCGGACGTCGACAACCGCATGCGCGTGGCGCAGGAGGAGATCTTCGGGCCGGTGGCCTGCCTGCTGCCGTTTAAGGACGAAGCGGAAGGCCTGCGCCTGGCCAACGACGTCGAGTACGGCCTGGCGTCCTATATCTGGACCCAGGACGTCAGCAAGGTGCTGCGCCTGGCGCGCAGCATCGAGGCGGGCATGGTGTTCGTCAACACCCAGAACGTGCGCGACCTGCGCCAGCCGTTTGGCGGCGTGAAGGCCTCCGGCACCGGCCGCGAGGGCGGCGAGTACAGCTTCGAAGTGTTCGCGGAGATGAAGAACGTCTGCATCTCCATGGGCGACCATCCTATTCCAAAGTGGGGAGTCTGATCATGGGTAAATTAGCGTTAGCGGCAAAAATCACGCACGTTCCGTCGATGTACCTCTCCGAGCTGCCGGGGAAAAACCACGGCTGCCGCCAGTCGGCCATCGACGGGCATAAAGAGATCAGCAAGCGCTGCCGCGAGCTGGGCGTGGACACCATCATCGTGTTCGACACCCACTGGCTGGTGAACAGCGCGTACCACATCAACTGTGCGGACCATTTTGCGGGCGTCTACACCAGCAACGAGCTGCCGCACTTTATCCGCGACATGACCTACGACTACGACGGCAACCCGGAACTCGGCCAGCTGATCGCCGACGAAGCGGTGAAGCTGGGCGTGCGCGCCAAAGCGCACAACATCCCGAGCCTCAAGCTGGAGTACGGCACGCTGGTGCCGATGCGCTACATGAACGCGGATAAGCACTTCAAGGTGATCTCCATCTCGGCGTTCTGCACGGTTCACGACTTTGCCGACAGCCGCAGGCTGGGCGAGGCCATCGTCAGCGCGATCGAAAAATACGACGGCACCGTGGCGGTGCTCGCCAGCGGTTCGCTGTCGCACCGCTTTATCGACGACCAGCGCGCGGAGAAAGGGATGAACAGCTACACCCGCGAGTTCGACCGTCAGATGGACGAGCGCGTGGTGAAGCTGTGGCGCGAGGGCCAGTTCAAAGAGTTTTGCAGCATGCTGCCGGAGTACGCCGACTACTGCTACGGTGAGGGCAACATGCACGACACGGTGATGCTGCTGGGGATGCTCGGCTGGGACCAGTACGACGGCAAGGTGGAGTTTCTCACCGAGCTGTTCGCCAGCTCCGGCACCGGCCAGGTTAACGCCGTTTTCCCGCTGCCCGCGTAAGGAGCCACCGTGCCGCACTTTATTGCTGAATGTACCGACAACATCCGCGAGCAGGCCGACCTGCCGGGGCTGTTCGCCAAAGTCAACGAAGCGCTCGCCGCCACGGGCATCTTCCCCATCGGCGGTATCCGCAGCCGCGCCCACTGGCTGGACACCTGGCAGATGGCCGACGGCAGGCACGATTACGCCTTTGTGCATATGACGCTGAAGATTGGTTCCGGGCGCAGCCTGGAGAGCCGGGAAGCCGTGGGGGAGATGCTGTTTGCGCTGATCAAAACTCACTTTGCGGAGCTGATGGCCGCCCGCTATCTGGCGCTGTCGTTCGAGCTCGACGAGCTGCACCCGACGCTCAATTACAAACAAAACAACGTGCACACATTGTTTAAGTAGCCGTTTGCTCGCCCGGTGGCGCTGCGCTTACCGGGCCTACAACGGCTCCGAACGTAGGCCGGGTAAGCGCAGCGCCACCCGGCAACAGCCGCACAAAGGATATCGCCATGCTCGACAAACGTACCCATACCCTGATCGCCCATCGTCTGCATCAGGCGGAACAATCCCGGGAGCAGATCCGCGCGATCTCGCTGGAGTACCCGGAGATCACCATTGAAGACGCCTACGCCGTCCAGCGCGAATGGGTGAGCCTGAAGATCGCCGAAGGCCGCGTGCTGAAGGGCCACAAGATCGGCCTCACCTCCAAAGCGATGCAGGCCAGCTCCCAGATAAGCGAGCCGGACTACGGCGCGCTGCTGGACGACATGTTCTTCCACGACGGCAGCGACATCCCCGTCGATCGCTTTATCGTTCCGCGCATCGAAGTGGAGCTGGCCTTCGTGCTGGCGAAGCCGCTGCGCGGCCCGAACTGCACCATCTTCGACGTCTACAACGCCACGGATTACGTCATCCCCGCGCTGGAGCTGATCGACGCCCGCTGCCACAACGTTGACCCGGAAACCCAGCGCCCGCGCAAGGTGTTCGACACCATCTCCGATAACGCCGCCAACGCGGGGGTGATCCTCGGCGGTCGTCCGATTAAGCCCGACGCGCTGGATCTGCGCTGGATCTCCGCCCTGCTCTACCGCAATGGGGTGATTGAAGAGACCGGCGTTGCCGCAGGCGTGCTTAACCACCCGGCGAACGGCGTGGCGTGGCTGGCGAACAAGCTGGCGCCGTACGACGTGCAGCTTGAGCCGGGGCAGATCATTCTCGGCGGCTCCTTTACCCGCCCGGTGCCCGCCAGCAGAGGCGACACCTTCCACGTCGACTACGGCAGCATGGGCTCCATCAGCTGCCGCTTTGTGTAAGGAGACCACCATGCAAAACGCATTCAAAGCGGCGCTGAAGGCGGGCCGTCCGCAAATCGGTTTATGGCTGGGGCTGACCAGCAGCTACAGCGCAGAGCTGCTGGCCGGAGCAGGATTCGACTGGCTGCTGATCGACGGCGAGCACGCGCCGAACAGCGTGCAGACCGTCTTAACCCAATTACAGGCCATCGCGCCTTATCCCAGCCAGCCGGTGGTGCGCCCGTCGTGGAACGATCCGGTGCAGATTAAGCAGCTGCTGGACGTGGGGGCGCAAACCCTGCTGGTGCCGATGGTGCAAAACGCCGACGAAGCGCGGCTGGCGGTACGTTCCACCCGCTACCCGCCTGCGGGCATTCGCGGCGTCGGCAGCGCCCTGGCGCGCGCCTCGCGCTGGAACCGCATTCCGGACTACCTCCAACAGGCCAACGACGCCATGTGCGTGCTGGTGCAAATTGAAACCCGCGAAGCGCTAAAAAACCTGCCGCAGATCCTGGACGTGGAAGGCGTCGACGGCGTGTTTATCGGCCCGGCGGATCTGAGCGCCGACATGGGCTTTGCCGGCAATCCGCAGCACCCGGAGGTGCAGGCCGCCATCGAGCAGGCGATCGCGCAGATACGCGCCGCCGGTAAAGCGCCCGGCATCCTAATGGCGAACGAGCCGCTGGCAAAACGCTACCTTGAGCTTGGCGCGCTGTTTGTCGCCGTCGGCGTCGACACCACCCTGCTCGCCCGCGGCGCGGAGGCGCTGGCGGCACGCTTTATCGAACAGCCGGCTACGTCAGTGAATAACAATAAATCCGTCTACTAAACGTAAGATCTGGAGCGCACCATGACGACCTCTACCCTGCAAGATAATAAAGCTGTAGAAAATCGCGTTATCAACAAGCTGTTCCGACGCCTGATCGTGTTTCTCTTCATCCTGTTTGTCTTTTCGTTTCTCGATCGCATCAACATCGGCTTTGCCGGGCTGACGATGGGTAAAGATCTGGGCCTTACGTCGACCATGTTTGGCCTGGCCGCGACGCTGTTTTACGTCACCTACGTGCTGTGCGGGATCCCGAGCAACATCATGCTGGCGAAGATCGGCGCGCGGCGCTGGATCGCCGGGATCATGGTGGTGTGGGGCATCGCCTCCACCTGCACCATGTTCGCCACCAGCCCGCACACGCTCTACGTCCTGCGCATGCTGGTCGGCATTGCCGAAGCCGGCTTCCTGCCGGGGATCCTGGTCTATCTGACCTGGTGGTTCCCGGCCTATCACCGCGCCCGCGCCAACGCGCTGTTTATGATCGCCATGCCGGTGACCATGATGCTCGGCTCGATCCTCTCCGGGTACATTCTGGCGATGGACGGGCTGTGGAACCTGAAGGGCTGGCAGTGGCTGTTCCTGCTGGAGGGGCTGCCGTCGGTGGTGCTGGGCGTGGTGACATGGTTTTACCTCAACGACACGCCGGATCAGGCTACCTGGCTGGACGACGACGAAAAGCAGGCGCTGAAAACGATGATCGCCCGCGAGCAGGAGGTCGCCATTGCCCAATCCGTCACGCCGCGCTCGACGCTGCGCGAAGTGCTGACCCCGGCGGTGCTGCTCTACACGCTGGCCTACTTCTGCCTGACCAACACGCTCAGCGCCATCAACATCTGGACGCCGCAGATCCTGCAAAGCTTCAACACGGGAAGCAGCAATATCGTCATCGGCCTGCTGGCGGCGATCCCGCAGTTTTGCACCATTCTTGGGATGATCTGGTGGAGCCGCCGCTCCGACAGGCTGAAAGAGCGAAAAAAGCACACCATCCTGCCGTACCTGTTCGCCGCGGCGGGATGGATGCTGGCCTCGGCCACCGATCACAGCCTGATCCAGCTGCTTGGCATCATTATGGCCTCAACCGGATCCTTTACCGCCATGGCCATATTCTGGACCACGCCGGATCGGGTGATTAGCCTGCAGTCCCGCGCGGTGGCGCTGGCGGTGATCAACGCCATCGGCAACGTCGGATCCGCCGTCAGCCCATTGCTGATCGGGATCCTGCGCGACGCGACCGGCAGCTTTAGCTCCGGACTGTGGTTTGTGGCCGGGCTGCTGGTGGTCGGCGCGCTGGTGCTGACGCGCATTCCGATGACGCAGCGGGATCAACAGAGGAACGATCATGTGCCAGAGCCCCATCGCCAACATTGATATCAGCAAGGAGTACGACGAAAGTCTGGGTACCGACGATGTGCACTACCAGTCGTTCGCCCGCATGGCGGCCTTTTTTGGCCGCGACATGCAGGCGCATCGTCACGACCAGTATTTTCAGATGCACTTTCTCGATACCGGACAGATTGAACTCCAGCTCGACGATCACCGCTACTCGGTGCAGGCCCCGCTGTTCGTCCTCACGCCGCCGTCGGTGCCGCACGCGTTTATTACCGAATCCGACAGCGACGGACACGTGCTGACGGTGCGCGAGGATCTGATCTGGCCGCTGCTCGAGGTACTCTACCCCGGTACGCGGGAAGCGTTTGGCCTGCCGGGGATCTGCCTCTCGCTGGCCGACAGGCCGGACGAGCTGGCGGCGCTGAAGCACTACTGGCAGCTGATTGCCCGGGAATCCACGGAGCAGCTGCCGGGGCGCGAGCACACGCTGGTCCTGCTGGCGCAGGCGGTCTTTACCCTGCTGCTGCGCAACGCGAAGCTCGACGACCACGCTTCCGGCGGCATGCGCGGCGAGCTGAAGCTGTTCCAGCGCTTTACCCAGCTGATAGATGCCCACTACCACCAGCACTGGACGGTGCCGGAATACGCCAGCGAGCTGCACCTGACCGAATCCCGCCTGACCGATATCTGCCGCCGCTTCGCCAACCGCCCGCCGAAGCGGCTGATCTTCGACCGCCAGCTTCGCGAAGCCAGGCGGCTGCTGCTCTTCTCCGACAGCGCGGTGAGCGAGATTGCCTGGCAGCTGGGGTTTAAGGATCCGGCCTATTTTGCCCGGTTTTTTAACCGCTTAGTGGGGTGCTCGCCGAGCGCGTATCGGGCGCAGAAAGTACCGGTGAAACCTTACCCCTCACCCTAACCCTCTCCCCATAGGGGAGAGGGTTAGGGTGAGGGGACAACGATCACAAATCCCAATCCCGCCCGAAAAGTACCCGCCGTTGTCCCAATCGTCCCTTCACGTTACGCCCCTCGCAGGCTTCAATTAAACAACAAAAACAAAACATAAGTTTAACAATACTATTCCGATACGAGGTCCCTATGAAGCCTGAAGATTTCCGCGCTGATGCCAAACGTCCGTTAACCGGCGAAGAGTATTTAAAGAGCCTGCAGGACGGCCGTGAGATTTATATCTACGGCGAGCGCGTCAAAGACGTCACCACCCATCCGGCGTTTCGCAACGCGGCGGCCTCCATCGCGCAGATGTACGACGCGCTGCACAAGCCGGACATGCAGGACACCCTCTGCTGGGGCACCGACACCGGCAGCGGCGGCTATACCCATAAGTTCTTCCGCGTGGCGAAAAGCGCCGATGACCTGCGCCAGCAGCGCGACGCCATCGCCGAGTGGTCGCGCCTGAGCTACGGCTGGATGGGCCGCACGCCGGACTACAAAGCCGCATTCGGCTGCGCGCTCGGCGCTAACCCGGCCTTCTACGGCCAGTTCGAACAGAACGCCCGCAACTGGTACACCCGCATTCAGGAAACCGGCCTGTACTTCAACCACGCCATCGTTAACCCGCCGATCGACCGCCACAAGCCGGCGGACGAGGTGAAAGACGTCTACATCAAGCTGGAGAAAGAGACCGACGCCGGGATCATCGTCAGCGGTGCGAAAGTGGTGGCAACCAACTCGGCGCTGACCCACTACAACATGATCGGCTTTGGCTCCGCGCAGGTGATGGGCGAAAACCCGGACTTTGCGCTGATGTTCGTCGCGCCGATGGATGCCGAAGGCGTGAAGCTGATCTCCCGCGCCTCTTACGAGATGGTGGCAGGCGCAACCGGATCCCCGTACGACTACCCGCTCTCCAGCCGCTTCGACGAGAACGACGCGATCCTGGTGATGGACCACGTGCTGATCCCCTGGGAAAACGTGCTGATCTACCGCGATTTCGACCGCTGCCGCCGCTGGACGATGGAGGGCGGCTTTGCGCGGATGTACCCGCTGCAGGCCTGCGTGCGCCTGGCGGTGAAGCTCGACTTCATCACCGCCCTGCTGAAGAAATCCCTGGAGTGCACCGGCACCCTGGAGTTCCGCGGCGTGCAGGCGGATCTCGGGGAAGTGGTGGCCTGGCGCAACATGTTCTGGGCGCTGAGCGACTCCATGTGTTCCGAAGCCACGCCGTGGGTCAACGGCGCGTACCTGCCGGATCACGCCGCGCTGCAAACCTACCGCGTGATGGCCCCGATGGCCTACGCCAAGATCAAGAACATCATCGAGCGTAACGTGACGTCCGGTCTGATCTACCTGCCGTCCAGCGCCCGCGACCTGAACAACCCGCAGATCGACCAGTATCTGGCGAAGTACGTGCGCGGCTCGAACGGTATGGATCACGTCGAACGCATCAAGATCTTGAAGCTGATGTGGGACGCCATCGGCAGCGAGTTTGGCGGCCGTCACGAGCTGTACGAAATCAACTACTCCGGCAGCCAGGATGAGATCCGCCTGCAGTGTCTGCGCCAGGCGCAAAGCTCCGGCAACATGGACAAGATGATGGCGATGGTCGACCGCTGCATGTCCGAATACGACCAGCACGGCTGGACGGTGCCGCACCTGCACAACAACAGCGATATCAACATGCTCGACAAGCTGCTGAAATAGCGCAGCGGGAGGTTGCAATGCATTCAGATGAACAACGCCTGCGTTTTCGCGACGCGATGAGCAGCCTGTCGGCTGCGGTTAATGTGGTCACCACCGAGGGCGAGGCGGGCCGCTGCGGTATCACCGCCACCGCCGTCTGTTCGGTGACGGATACACCGCCTTCGCTGATGGTCTGCATCAACGCCAACAGCGCCATGAATCCGGTCTTTCAGGGCAACGGCAGGCTGTGCGTGAACGTGCTGAACCACGAGCAGGAGATTATGGCCCGCCACTTCGCCGGGATGACCGGCATGGCCATGGAGGAGCGGTTTACCCTCTCCTGCTGGCAGAAAGGGCCGCTGGCGCAGCCGGTGCTGAAAGGCGCGCTGGCAAGCCTGGAGGGCGAGATAAGTCAGGTGCAGGCCATCGGCACGCATCTCGTCTATCTTGTTGAAATTAAAAACATCATCCTCAGTGAAGAGGGCCACGGCCTGATCTATTTTAAACGCCGCTTCCACCCGGTAGTCATGGAGATGGAGGCCGCGATTTAATCCCCCGGCGTAAAAAAACGCTAAGGTTTCCGCAAAAGTACGCCGTTAACTATCCATAAGATAAATTTTCCGGGGCGGCAGGCGCTTATCGCCAGCCGCCCCCTTAACGCTGGAAAGTCTTATGGCTCCTTCATCCCGTAGCCGCTCGGCTGAACGTCTGGTTGACATTATTATTGCCCTGCACCGCGACGGAAACGTTACTCGTAGCGATCTGATGCAAAAATTTGGCATTACCGAACGTACGGTTTACCGCGATTTACAGGCGCTCTCCCCGATTATCGAACACGACGGCAAAGGGCAGTATCAGCTGCTTCCGGCCTATCAGCAAAATCGCTGCACGCATTGTCATGAAGTGAACGGCGAAGCCGCACAAGAGTAGATTATCCTTAGTGATCTCAATCACATATTTTTCTCCGCTGGCGGCGAGCCTTAACCACTCGCCCTCGCTTTTGACCGCTCACGCATCGCTTTCAACCACTCACCCATTTACCGTACTTTACGCGCGCAAAGATCTGGCACGATCCCCCCAGCATTAATCAATACCTCCTCACAACAAACCCTGACCCCTTTTTCTTACATAAAAAACCAGGTCTATTATGGATACTAAAAAACTACTGAAGCACGTGCCCTGGGCATTACTCGGGATCCTCGGCGCTTTCTGTCTGGCGGTTGTCGCATTACGCCGGGGCGAACACGTAAGCGCCCTGTGGATCGTGGTCGCGTCGGTTTCCGTCTATCTTGTGGCTTATCGCTACTACAGCCTGTACATCGCGCAGAAGGTCATGAAGCTCGACCCGACGCGCGCCACCCCGGCGGTCATTAACAATGACGGCCTGAACTACGTGCCAACCAACCGCTACGTGCTGTTCGGCCACCACTTTGCCGCGATCGCAGGCGCTGGCCCGCTGGTCGGCCCGGTGCTGGCCGCGCAGATGGGCTACCTGCCGGGTACCCTGTGGCTGCTCGCCGGCGTGGTGCTGGCGGGTGCGGTGCAGGACTTTATGGTGCTGTTTATCTCTTCTCGCCGTAACGGCGCCTCTCTGGGTGAGATGGTCAAAGAAGAGATGGGCCGCGTGCCGGGGACTATCGCGCTGTTCGGCTGCTTCCTGATTATGATCATCATCCTCGCGGTGCTGGCCCTGATCGTGGTGAAAGCGCTGGCCGAAAGCCCGTGGGGTGTCTTCACCGTCTGCTCAACCGTGCCGATTGCGCTGTTCATGGGTATCTACATGCGCTTTATCCGTCCGGGCCGCGTGGGTGAAGTGTCGGTCATCGGTATCGTGCTGCTGGTTGCCTCCATCTACTTCGGCGGCGTGATTGCGCACGACCCGTACTGGGGCCCGGCGCTGACCTTCAAGGACACCACCATCACCTTCGCGCTGATTGGCTATGCGTTTATCTCCGCGCTGCTGCCGGTGTGGCTGATTCTGGCCCCGCGCGACTACCTGGCGACCTTCCTTAAAATCGGCGTTATCGTCGGTCTGGCGATCGGTATCCTGGTGATTAACCCGGATCTGAAAATGCCTGCGGTCACGCAGTACATCGACGGCACCGGCCCGCTGTGGAAAGGCGCGCTGTTCCCGTTCCTGTTTATCACCATCGCCTGCGGCGCGGTCTCTGGCTTCCACGCCCTGATTGCGTCCGGTACCACGCCTAAGCTGCTGGCGAACGAGAAAGACGCGCGTCTGATCGGCTACGGCGCAATGCTGATGGAGTCCTTCGTGGCGATCATGGCGCTGGTGGCAGCCTCCATCATCGAGCCGGGCCTGTACTTCGCGATGAACACCCCGCCTGCTGGCCTCGGCATTACCATGCCGAACCTGCACGAGATGGGCGGTGACAACGCGGCGCTGATAATGGCGCAGCTGAAGGACGCGAGCGCACACGCCGCGGCGACCGTCAGCTCCTGGGGCTTCGTGATTTCGCCTGAGCAGATCATGCAGACCGCGAAAGACATCGGCGAACCGTCCGTGCTGAACCGCGCAGGTGGTGCTCCTACGCTGGCCGTCGGTATCGCACACGTGTTCCACAAAGTGCTGCCGTGGGCGGACATGGGCTTCTGGTACCACTTCGGTATTCTGTTCGAAGCGCTGTTCATCCTGACCGCGCTGGACGCCGGTACCCGTGCGGGCCGCTTCATGCTGCAAGATTTGCTCGGTAACTTCGTGCCGTTCCTGAAGAAAACTGATTCACTGGTCGCCGGTATTCTGGGTACTGCGGGCTGCGTCGGCCTGTGGGGCTACCTGCTGTATCAGGGCGTTGTTGACCCGCTGGGCGGCGTGAAGAGCCTGTGGCCGCTGTTCGGTATCTCTAACCAGATGCTCGCAGCCGTTGCTTTGGTGCTCGGTACCGTGGTCCTCGTGAAGATGAAACGCACCAAATACATCTGGGTAACGGTTGTTCCTGCGCTGTGGCTGCTGCTCTGCACCACCTGGGCGCTTGGCCTGAAGCTGTTCAGCGCCAACCCGCAGCTGGAAGGCTTCTTCTTCATGGCTAACCAGTACAAAGAGAAGATTGCCGCAGGCGGCGGGGATCTGACCGCGCAGCAGATTGCCAACATGAACCATATCGTGGTGAACAACTACACCAACGCGGGTCTGAGCATTCTGTTCCTGGTGGTGGTGTACAGCATCATCTTCTACGGTATCAAAACCTGGATGAACGTGCGCAACGCCGACGGGCGTACGGATAAAGAAACCCCGTACGTGCCGGTGCCGGAAGGCGGCGTGAAGACCTCTTCTCACCATTAATTCACAAACATCCCCTCACCCTAACCCTCTCCCCAAAGGGGAGAGGGGACGATTCCACCCTCTCCCCTTTGGGGAGAGGGTCGGGGTGAGGGGTGCTTTTTTGTCTGGAACCCACAATGTTTGGTAACTTAGGCGAAGCAAAAAAATACCTCGGTCAGGCGGCGAAAATGCTGATTGGCATTCCGGACTATGACAACTACGTTGAGCATATGAAGACCAACCATCCGGATAAGCCGTACATGACCTACACCGAATTCTTCCGCGAGCGTCAGGAAGCGCGCTACGGCGGAAGTGGAGAAGGCGGCGTCCGCTGCTGCTAAAGGAGAGACCATGACCCCGATTGCCGTTACCCTGCTGACCGGTTTTCTCGGCGCAGGCAAAACCACCCTGCTGCGCCATATCCTGAATGAACAGCACGGCTTCAAAATCGCCGTCATCGAAAACGAGTTCGGCGAAGTCTCCGTTGACGACCAGCTGATAGGCGATCGCGCCACCCAGATCAAAACCCTCACCAACGGCTGCATCTGCTGCACCCGCTCTAACGAATTAGAAGACGCCCTGCTGGACCTGCTCGACAGCCGCGATCGCGGCGAGATCGACTTTGACCGTCTGGTGATTGAGTGCACCGGCATGGCCGACCCCGGCCCGATTATTCAAACCTTTTTCTCTCACGAGATCCTCTGCCAGCGCTACCTGCTGGACGGCGTGATTGCTCTGGTAGACGCGGTACACGCCGACGAGCAGATGAACCAGTTCACCATCGCCCAGTCTCAGGTGGGCTACGCCGACCGCATCCTGCTCACCAAAACCGACGTGGCCGGTGAGAGCGAAAAACTTCGCGAGCGCCTGACGCGCATTAACGCGCGCGCGCCGATTTACACCGTGACGCACGGCGATATCGATCTGTCTCAGCTGTTCAACACCAGCGGCTTTATGCTGGAAGAGAACGTCACCGCGAAACCGCGCTTTCACTTTATGGCGGATAAGCAAAACGACGTGGCGTCGATTGTGGTGGATCTGGACTACCCGGTGGACATCAGCGAGGTATCGCGCGTGATGGAGAACCTGCTGCTGTCGTTTGCCGACAGGCTGTTGCGCTACAAGGGCATGCTGTGGATCGACGGCGAGCCAAACCGCCTGCTGTTCCAGGGCGTGCAGCGCCTGTACAGCGCCGACTGGGACAGGCCGTGGGGCGATGAAACGCCACGCAGCGTGATGGTGTTTATTGGTTTAGAACTGCCGGAAGAGGAAATTCGGGCGGCGTTTGCAGGGTTACGTAAATAGCGGCATGTCCCGTTAACCCCCACGCTGAGGAAAAGGGTTAACGGGAACGTTTAGAAAGTTCGGGACTGCGTATAAATTAAACATAAAAATGTAAACTTAGGTATTTATCCATTTCAACAGAAACATTTTTGGAAATTATTAGAAATACAATTAATGCGTTTCAAATCACTATTTCTTCCCCCGTTCAGCGTCCGTTTAGATAAAAATTAAACTCAATCTAAACATAAAAGCATTACGTATTGACGTCATGTTGCCCCAACTCCGCCATAACAATCAAAAGCAAAATCATTAACAAAATCAGCATAAAACCGCGACCACCGTCACATTTGCAGTCATAAACATCGCTTGTTAAGGTGTCCTCAGATTAATTTGATGACGAGGAAATACTCATGAAAAAGCTCAACGTTCTTATCCTTTCCGCTCTGACCGTAGTTTCTGGCTCCGCACTGGCAATGGGCGGCAGCATTGAGCAGGGTAAAAACTTTACTAACCTGAACGTGGAAATGGGTAAATCCTCTTCCGGCCTGTACACCGAAGGTAACTGGCTCAAAAACACCGATGACGGCACCCAGACCGGTGGCGTTGGCGCAGGTTACAACCTGGAAGTGGGCCCGGTGATGCTGAACGCTGGCGCGAAAGCTATCTACATCGGCCCTAAGAAAGGCGATAACGGCGTGGCGTTCCCAATCGGTGGCGGCGTGAACGTGGCCCTGACCGACAGCATTAACGTCTTCGGCGAAGGCTATGTTGCACCAGACGGCCTGAACAACAGCGTGAAAAACTACGTTGAAGCGAACGGCGGCGTAAGCTGGTCACCAATCAAGCCGGTTACGCTGAAAGTGGGCTACCGCCACGTGAGCGTTGACGGCAAAGACGGCCGTCCTAACCACACCCTGATTGACGGCGCATACTTCGGTGGCGGCGTGAGCTTCTAAGCCAGTACTTCGCCCGGCGGCGCTACGCACGGGCCTACAGTGAACAGTGCAATCTGCTGATACTGTTGCACATTGTAGGCCGGGTAAGCGCAGCGCCACCCGGCAAGAAAGGGTCATGGAAACCTGCCAACCGGCAGGTTTTTTTACTGCTTACTGACGCACGACTACCAGCTTCTGGTTCACAAACTCTTTGATCCCCAGATCCGACAGCTCGCGCCCGTAACCGGAGCGCTTCACGCCGCCAAACGGCAGCTCCGCAGCGGTATCGGTCAGCCAGTTGATGTAGACCATGCCGGTTTCAATGCGCGACGCCATTTTCTTCGCCCGCTCGATATCCTGACTGAACACCGCGCCGCCCAGGCCGTAGTGGGAATCGTTAGCCAGCGCGACCGCTTCGTCATCGCTTTTCACCACGTAAACCTGCGCGACCGGACCGAAGAACTCCTCGAAGTACGCCGGGTTATCGCGCGAGATATGCGTCAGGATCGTCGGCTCAAAGAAGCTGCCGTCACGCTGAACCGGCTTGCCGCCATGGTGCAGCTTCGCGCCATTTTTCACCGCCTCGTTAACCTGCTTAGTCAGCGTCTCGAGCGCATCTTTGGATGACAGCGGCCCCAGCGTGGTGGTTTCATCCAGCGGATCGCCAATTTTCACCTGCTTAAACGCCTCGGTGAATTTACTCAGGAACGCGTCTGCGATCTTCTCGTGCAGGATAAAGCGCTTCGCCGCCGTACAAACCTGCCCGGCGTTGTTGAGCCGCGCGTTAACGCCGATCTTCACGGCTTTATCCAGGTCGGCATCGTCCAGCACCACGAACACGTCGTTACCGCCCAGTTCAAGCGTAGATTTCTTGATGTGCTTCGCGGCCTGCGCCGCGACCACGCTACCCGCTTTCTCGGAACCGGTCAGTGCCGCCCCCTGCACGCGATCGTCGGCAATAATATTCGCCACCTGATCGGAGGAGATAAACAGGTTGGTCCACGCCCCTTCCGGCGCGCCCGCCTCGCGCACCAGGTGCGCAAAGGTTTCGGCACAGTGCGGCACGATGCTGGCGTGCTTGGCAATTACCGGGTTCCCCGCCGCCAGGTTCGGCGCGAGCACGCGCATCAGCTGATAGTAAGGGAAGTTCCACGGCTCGACGGCCATCAGCACGCCGATAGGATGGTGCTCAACCCAGGCTTCACCGAGTTCAGATTCGTATTTCACCGGCGCCAGGAACTGCTTCGCGTTGTCGGCGTAATAGCGGGCGATCTGCGCGCACAGTTTTACCTCGCCACGGCTCTGCTCAATGAGCTTACCCATCTCCTGACTGGCGATTTTTGCCAGATCCTCCACGCGCTCGTCGATCAGGTCGGCGAGCTTATGCAGCACCGGCAGGCGCTGGTTAATGTCGCCTTTCGCCCAGTCCGAATGGTAAAGCGCATCGGCCGCCTTGAGCGCCGCTTCGATATCCGCATCGGTATGTGAGGGGTATTCTTTGATGAGCTGGTTAGTGGCAGGATTTACTGTCTGATAAGCCATGTCGAATCTCCTTAATTTACCGCTTAGGGTATTAAGGGTAGTCACTCTGACTGGCTATGGACGTAAAGTTGGGTATATCCAGACGGTTCTTAGCGAGACGCTGTCGGGATACCCACCGGGATGGTATAAAAAACGTAGCTCATAAAAGGATACCCTATGCCCGATACCCGCCTCGTTCGTCAGACGTTCAACCGCGTGCCCGGCCTCGAACTGCGCAGCACGTGGCAGAGCACGCAGGCGTATAAGCGTCATAGCCATGCGCAAGTGTCGATCGGCGCGATTATGGAGGGGAGTACGCGGTGCGTGTGCGGTGGGCAGGAATATCTGCTGACGCCGGGCGACATCATTGCGATCCCCGCGCACGTCCCGCACAGCTGTAACCCGGTGGCCGGGCAGCCCCGCAGCTACCATATGCTCTACATCGACACTGACCTTCCCCTCGGGCAGCTGGTCATTCGTAACGCATCACTCTTTAAGCGCTATCTGGATGTTGTTGAAAACATGTCATCAAAGGCGCTGAACGCGTTGCTGTCAGCAATTCCTTCGAATGGAGAAGACAGGCAGAGACTACGTCCAATCAGCCAGCAGCTGCAGCAGGCGATTTTGCAGGATCTTGCCGCGCCGCCCACGCTGGACGCCCTGGCCCGGCAATTTTCCCTGCGTAAAGAGACGCTGATCCGCACCTTCAAGCAGGACACCGGCCTAACGCCAGGGCGTTTCCTCAACGTCTCCCGCGTGGAATATGCCAAAGCGCGCCTGCGTGCCGGAGATGAGATCGCCGACGTCGGCTACCAGAGCGGGTTTGCCGACCAGAGCCATTTCCACAAAACCTTTGTGAGCTACACCGCAGCTACGCCCCGCCAGTACGCGACCGGCCGATCAATATCAGACAATAAATAGGTTCTGGAACACCGTAAGCTGACCTCCGTTTTTATTCAGAGGTCGCTATGGAACTGTTCTTCCCCTCCGCATTTCTCGCCCTGGCGCTGGCGCATTTTGTTGCCCTGCTGAGCCCGGGTCCCGATTTTTTCTTGCTGGTAGGCTACGCCGCACGCTACCGCCTGCGCGGCAGCGCCGGGCTGTGCGTAGGGATTGCCGCAGGCAACGGGCTGTACATTTTGCTGGTGATTGCGGGATGGAGCGCGCTGCGCCAGTTTGCGTGGCTGTTCACGTTGATTGAGCTCTCCGGCGCGCTGTACCTGCTCTGGATTGGCTCGCACCTGGTGCGCAGCCGACCTCAGGCGCTGGCGCTGAATGAAACCCACCAGCGCTTTCCTTCGCTGCGTAAGCAGATCCTGCTGGGGCTCGGCTCGGCGCTGCTTAATCCGAAGAATGCCCTGTTCTATCTGGCGCTGATGACGGCGCTGCTGGGGCCGGACGTGACGCTGCTTCAACAGGCGACCTGCGGCGTCTGGATGGTGATGGTGGTGCTGGTGTGGGATCTGGCGCTGGTGTCGCTGATGGGGCTGCGAGCGGTTCAACAGAAGCTTAGCCGTTCGCTGTGGCGGATTGAGCGCACGGCGGGAGTGGTGCTGATGGGGTTTGGCGTGTGGGTGGTGTGGCGGTTGGTGGAAATTATACGCTGAGATAGCGGGCAGCCTAACGCCGCCCATTGCTTATTTTTTGTTTTGATCGCGCAGCATTGCTTCACGCAAAATGGCATTGAGCCTCGTCTGATAACCTTTTCCAGGCCGTTTAAGCCACTCCATCACGTCAGCGTCGATACGTACAGATGCCTGAGTTTTGAGTGGTCGATAGAACTTCCCTCGCACCGCCCCTGACCACTGTTCATCCCCTGCGGCAGGGATATCGCTATAATCAATCTCTGCTTCCGATTTTTCGGCGAGTGCTTTGAGCTCAGCCTCACGACGAGCACTAACCTCAAGCGCACTACCGCGTTTATGTTTAACCATGCTCATAACGGCTCCTCTCTTTACGGTCCGCCTTTCGTGCGCTAATGATTCGAATGACTTCGTCACCACTTTCAAAACGTACCGTGTGTGCGACCATAATGACAATTAGACCATGTACAAGGCCAATGGTCTGCCAACGGAACTCTCCATTTTCATGACGATCCTGCAGAGATAAATGGTAAGGATCGTCAAACACCAGAACTGCCTCTTCAAAGCGGATCCCATGCTTAATGAGATTACTTTTCGCTTTGTTGGTATCCCATTCAAACTCCGTTGGCATAGTTTACCCTTCCCTTATTGTATATACAAAAAAGCATATACAAAACGTTCGTAAATTGAACCAGTCGACATCATTCAATTTCATTTTCTGAAGGCGCATTCCAGAAGCTGAAATGCAGAGGCCCTTCTCCTTCTTTGCACTTTCCCCCCACAACCCTCTATCCTTAACCCATGGAAAAACATACCGAACTCAAACGCGCCAAGCTGCTGGCGCTGTCGCTGCTGCTGATTGCCGTCGCGGCGTTTATCACCACGCTCTTCCTGCCGCAGACCTTCTGGGTGCGCGGCGTGAAGGCCATTGCCGAGGCGGCGATGGTCGGCGCGCTGGCGGACTGGTTTGCCGTCGTCGCGCTGTTTCGCCGGGTGCCCATCCCGTTTATCGCGCGCCATACGGCGATCATCCCGCGCAATAAAGACCGGATTGGCGACAATCTTGGCCAGTTCGTGCAGGAAAAGTTCCTCGATACGCAATCCCTTGTCGCGCTGATCCGCCGCTACGAGCCGGCGCAGATGATTGGCACCTGGTTCAGCAAGCCCGACAACGCCCAGCGGGTCGGGCAGCATCTGATTCAGGTGATGAGCGGTTTTCTGGAACTCACCGACGACGGGCGCATACAGCGCCTGCTCAAACGCGCGGTGCATAAGGCCATCGACAAGGTTGATTTCACCGAAACCAGCGCCGTCATGCTGGAGAGCATGACCAAAAACAACCGCCATCAGGTGCTGCTGGATGCGATCATCAGCCGTCTGATTACGCTAATTCAGCGTGAAAGCACGCGGGAGTTTATCTCTGACCAGATCGTCCACTGGCTCAAGACCGAACACCCGCGCAAGGCGATGGTGCTGCCCACCGAATGGCTGGGCGACCAGAGCGCGGAGATGGTCTCGAACGCGGTGAATACGCTGCTGGACGATATCACCCACGACCGCACGCACCAGATCCGTCAGGCGTTTGACCGCGCCACGCTGAAGCTTATCGACAACCTGAAAAACGATCCGGAGATGGCGGCCAAAGCCGATAACATCAAGCACTATCTGAAGAATGACGACGCGTTTAACCGCTATCTGGGCGAGATGTGGGCCGACCTGCGCCAGTGGCTGAAGGCCGATATGCACAGCGAGGACTCGCGCGTGAAGCAGCGTATCGCTAATGCCGGCCAGTGGTTTGGTGAAACCCTGACGAACGACACGAACCTGCAGGCCTCGCTGAACGAGCATCTGGAGCAGGCCGCGCACCGCGTCGCGCCGGATTTTGCCGCTTTCCTGACCCGCCACATCAGCGACACGGTGAAAAGCTGGAACGCCAAAGATATGTCCCGCCAGATTGAGCTTAACATCGGCAAAGATCTGCAGTTCATTCGCGTCAACGGCACGCTGGTCGGCGGGACGATTGGCCTGATCCTGTTTTTACTCTCACAGCTGCCCGCCGTGCTGGCGCATTACTCCGCTTTTGGCGGCGCGATGACGTAGCGCGTTGTTTCGAAGCGGTTCAGGATCAGGTGCACCAGAAACACCATCGTCAGCGTCGCCACCAGCGCAACGGTGACGGAGGTGATGCGGTACAGATCGCTGAACACCAGATCGCTGTCCGGGTGCATGTTCTGGCCGAACATAATGCCGATGGTGGTAATACTGGCGAAGCCTACGCCTGCCCCGACCTTTTCCATCACGTGTAAACGCGCCCCAAACGCCAGACCGAGGCCAATCAGCGGCATCATCAGCAGCATATGGCTGCTGTGGTCGTAGAGGACGAGCTGCACGATGAGGATGTAAATACAGCCCAGCACCACGCCCACCACGCGCCAGATGGAGCTCATCACCGAGCCGCGATAGTGCATCGGGAACAGGATCAAAATGCCCGCCATCAGCGCCGAGAGCGAGTCGCTTAAATCGCTAATCTGAAAAATGACGAAAATCATCGTCGCGACGGTGCCGGAGAGCAGCGACTCGTGTCGCACGCGGGCATCGTCTTTCTCGATCAGCGGCGGCGGCCTGCGCGGCTCAACGTCCGGCAGCAGGTAGTTCATCAGCGCGCTCAGGCATACCGCCATCACGCTCGCTTCGATGTTGGAGAATAAAAGCGTGTGCCAGTTAGTGGTGGGATAGCTCATAAAGTTGAGCATCACGCTCTGGCAGACCACGCCCATTGAGCCAAACAGGAACAGCGGCCCCTTGCTCATAAAGCGAAAACGCATCACGTACAGGGCGAACACCACCAGCGTCATGATGACCGGCCATTGCGAAAGATAGCCGATGATGAGCACCATTTCGACGCAGTTGAGCGAGGCGCTAAAGATAAACTGCTTCGCCACGTGTCGGTTAAAGACCGGCACCAGCGAAAGGAGCATGATCGGGTAGACGACAAAAAACACGCCGTAGCTGGTGTTGTAGAAGCTGGAGATGCTGAGCGCGATCATCCCGGCAAAGACGATGCGCAGGGTCTGGCGAAAGTCATTTGCCGTATAGACGATGTTGCCATGCGGGGTAAAGACCCGCGCCAGGGTGCTAATAGACATCGAACTAATAAACATAGTGAAGCAGGCTCACCAGGTGGATCTGCATCCCGGAGAAGAAGCGCGCAAACGGTCCTTCGCTGTTGTAGAGCTGCACGGTGGCGCGCGCGCCGGTCGGCAGATGCTTCGGCAGCGCCTCGTCCAGCGCGACGTGAATGCGCATACGCTGGGCGTCGCGCACCCAGCGGTTGGAGGTTTCCGGCTCGGAGAGTTGACCGTTAACCGCTTCCTGCCCGGCGAGTATCCCCGCGTCGCTGCTGGTTACGTGGGCGCGGAACACCCGCCCCGGGAAGGCGTCAAAAACCACGGCGGCGTCGGTGCCCTGATGGGTATGGCGCAGGCTTTTTTCGCGGAAATCGGCCACGATATCGGTCTGGTTGTTCACCAGCGCCAGCGCGGCCGAGCCGGAAGTGGCGTAAAAGCCCGGGCTAAGCTGCAGATTACTCACCGTGCCGTCGGCTTCGGCATAAACCTTCGTCCAGCCGAGGTTCAGCTCGGCCTCATCCAGCGCGTTACGGTATTTTTGCAGCGTGACGTTGCGGTGCTCGTCCCGCTCGCCGCGCTGAATGCGCAGGTTATGGATGTTGGCCTGAAGTGAGCTAACGGACTGTTCGCTGCTCTGCCAGGTGGTGCGGACCTTATCCAAATCTGACTGGGAGACGTTCTGCAGCGTGCTCAGCTTCTGGTAACGGTCAAAGGTGACTTTGTCGTTACGCGCCGTCAGCACGGCGGTTTTCAGGCTGGCCTGCGCGGAGGCGATCTGCGCGTCCAGCTGATCGTTGGAGAGCCGAGCCTGCTCAAGCGCGATGTGCGCGGCTTCGACCTTATTGCGAAACGGCGTGTCGTCGAGTTCAAACAGCAGATCGCCTTTCTTGACCTGGCTGTTGTTGTGCACGTGGACGGCCGCCACGTAGCCGGAAACGCGCGCGGACACCGGGGTCACCACGCGCATCACGGTGGAGTCCGGCGTCAGCGGGATCCAGATATCCGCGACGATAAAGTAGACAAACATCAGCAGGAAAGAGGCAATACTTACCCTTACCCAGCGGGCAAACTTTTGTTCAGGAGTCATTATTTTTCGGTCTTGTTATCTTCTTCGCGGATTGTCCGCAAATTGCAGGCGATTTGATTCAGCGTGGCGCTGAAAATGTCGATATGTTCCGGCGCGATGTTTTGCGATACGCGAGCCTGAAAGTTCTCAATAACCTGGGTGAGCGTTTTAAGAACGGTTTTACCCTCAGGCGTCAGCGTCAACAGCCGGATGCGCTTGTCATAAGGCGATACGGCGCGCAGCAGGTAACCCTGCTTTTCCAGCTGCGTCAGGGTTCGCATCAGCGGCGGCAGTTCAATGCCCTGCACCTCCGCCAGCTCGCTCACCGAGACGTTATCCCCAAGCTGTTGAAGCTGCATCATCACCGTCCAGCTCGACTGGGTTAACCCGGTATCGAGAATGGCGTCGTCGATCACCGCGCGCCACTGGCGCACGACCATCGCCATCCGCATGCCCATCGGCCTGCGGCAGAACAGATCTTCTTCACTCATGGGGAGTCCTCTCGTATTACGCCATCACGATAATAGTTATCAGGATAAGTATCAAGAAACGAGAGGCGAAAGAGCAGGAATTGCGAAAACGATGTTCTCCCTCTCCCGAGAGGGTTCCCCCCAAAATAATGTCTGCACGGACGACCCCCTCTCCCTTGAGGGAGAGGGCGGGGGTGAGGGGGAACATACGACTCCGGCGGTCATTCCGTTCACTTTATGTTCCTTGCTACTCTGTAACGATATGACCGGTGAACGTGCCCGGGCCTGGTGATCTCTGCTTCCAGGGGGGGACGGCCTCTTCATCCCGCCACCAGGATTTTGCCGTCGGTCGTCAGGCTCTGAAAACGTTCGATATCAATAAAGCCGTCGATGTCCGCCAGCAGAGGCTTGAGTTCTGCGGCGAGCTGCAGGTAACGCGCCTAATGCGCGGGCGCGGCTTTGGCTTCGAAAATGACTGCAATCATGGGTGTCTCTCCGTTGTGAGGGTGAGGAGAGAATGCAGGCTGGAAAAGCACAATGCTTCGGTAAGGAGCGAAGTGTTGTGCCGGATGGCGCTGCGCTTATCCGGCCTACGGGCTCCTGTAGGCCCGGTAAGCGCAGCGCCACCGGGCGGGTCTTAACCCAGAATCGACCGCGGCTCCATAAACGCCCGAATCCCCCACTCGCCCATCTCGCGCCCCACGCCGGAGTGCTTAAACCCGCCGAACGGCGCTTTCGGTTCATGGGCAAGCGTGTTCACCAGCACCCGGCCTGCAACAATCTGCTGCGCCACGCGGCGCGCGCGGTCCGCATCGCCGCCCAGCACCATCGCGCTCAGGCCGTACTCTGTGTCGTTGGCAATGGCAATCGCCTCCGCCTCGTCACGATAGGGGATTACGCACAGCACCGGGCCGAAGATCTCTTCACGGGCAATCGTCATCTGATTGTTAACGTCTACAAACAGCGTCGGGCGCACAAACCAGCCGTCCCGGGTGCCTTCTGGTCGCCCTTCGCCGCCCGCCAGCAGGCGCGCGCCCTCTTCGCTTCCTTTGCGGATATAGCCCTGCACCCGCAGCCACTGCTTTTCGCTGACCATCGGGCCGACGTCCGTTGCGCTATCGCGCGGGTCGCCGGATTTGACCGCCGCCACGGCCTGCGCCAGCGCGGTTTCGATCTCCGCCTTACGCGCCTGCGGCACCAGAATGCGCGTTCCGGCCACGCACGCCTGCCCGCTGTTCATAAACCCGGCCTGAATCACCAGCGGGATCGCCTGCGCCAGATCCACATCATCCAGCAGGATCGTCGGCGATTTGCCGCCCAGCTCCAGGGTCACGCGCTTAAAGCTCTCCGCCGCGTTGCGCAGGATCGCCCTGCCGGTATTGGTCGAGCCGGTAAAGGAGATTTTTGCCACGTCCGGATGGCGGCTGAGGGTTTCTCCTACCGTGTCGCCGCGCCCGGTGACGATGTTAAACACGCCCGGCGGCAGGGCGGCATCGCGCAGCGCTTCGGTGACAATCCGGGTTTGCAGGGCGCTCATTTCGCTCGGCTTGATGACTGCCGTACAGCCCGCCGCCAGTGCGGCCGCCAGCTTGCCGCAGATAAATCCCGCGTCGCTGTTCCACGGCGTAATCAGCCCCGCTACGCCGAGCGGCGTCATCTGCACCCTGGCTGCGCCTGCGGGGGTGACGAATGCAAACGCCTCCAGCGCCTCAATGGCCTGGGCAATCACCTCCGCCGGATAGCTTGCCATCCACGCCGAGCGCGAGGCGGGCGCGCCGTACTCTTCAATGACCGCCTCCAGCAGATCGTCGTGGCGAGCGGCCACGGCGACGTGCATACGTTTTAGCGCCGCGATGCGTTCCTGCTTTGTGGTCTGCGACCACGCCGGAAACGCCGCTTTTGCCGCCGCAACGGCGCGCTCTGCGTCAACCTCATCCGCCAGGCGAACCTGGCCGATGACCCGCGCCGTCGCCGGGTTGTACAAATCAAACCACTCGGTACCGTGCGGGGTAACAAATTCGCCGTTAATAAAGATCTGTTCGATGGTGTGCATATAAACCTCCTCAGGCTGTGTGAACACAGTCTGGCACGGCTTCTCCGTTGCGATAATCCACGCTATGCTGCAAGGGTTGTTTCGATTTTTAGGATAATCTATGCATCGTTCAGGTCTGACAGAGCTGGAAGTGGTGATGGCGGTGGTGCGTCGCGGCAGCTTTCGCGGTGCGGCGCAGGAGCTGGGCATGTCCGCCACGGCGGTCAGCAACGCCATCGCCGGGCTGGAGAGCCGCCTTGATACCCGCCTCTTTAACCGCACCACCCGCAGCGTGGCGCTCACCGACGCCGGACAACGCTACGTGGCGCGTATCGGCCCGGCCCTGCAGGAGATCCGTCTCGCCAGCGAGGAGATCCACGGCGACGCCGGGGAACTTACCGGCACGCTGCGTCTGAACGTGCCGAATCATATCGGCACCCTGTTTCTGGACCAACTGCTGATCGACTTTATGATCCGCTACCCGAAGATGCGCGTAGAGACCGTCAGCGAAGCGCGAATGATCGACATCGTCGCGGAAGGCTATGACGCCGGGATCCGCCTTGAGGAGTCCGTGCCGCAGGACATGATCGCCGTGCCGCTGACCGGCGAGATCCGCCAGCTCGTCACCGCCACGCCGGAATATTTTTCGCGTCACGGCATTCCGCAGACGCCGGACGATCTGCTCTCGCATCAGGGGATCGGCATGCGCATGGCCCACGGCGGGATCTACCGCTGGGAGCTGTCGCGTCGCGGGGAGACGTACGCGCTGGCCGTGCCGCCGCGCTTTGCGACGTCCGATCTTTTCGCGTCAATTCGGGCCGTGAAGGCGGGTTTAGGAGTGGGGTTTTTACCGGAACTCTATATTCAGGACGAGCTGAAAAGCGGGGAACTGGTGAGCGTCTTAGATGACTGGACGCAGCCGTTTGCCGGGCTGCGCCTGTATTACCCAGGGCATCGCCACGTCCCGCCGGGACTGCGGGCGCTGGTGGCGACGATCCGCGAGCGCGGAATTATTCCAGGTTAGCCTTGTTCAGCCCGTAAGCCGCATCCAGCGATCCCGGCTCCATGCGGGAGGTGATCCCCAGACGGTTCCAGGCGTTGATCGCCACGATGGCGAAGTTTAGCTCTGAAATCTCGACGTCCGAGAAGTGCTCCGCCACGCTGCGGTACAGCGCGTCGCTCACGCCGTGAACCCCAATCTGCGTCAGCGCTTCGGTGAAGGCCAGCGCGGCTTTCTCGCGGGCGCTGAACAGCGGAGACTCGCGCCAGGCCGCCAGATGGTACAGGCGCAGCTCACGCTCCCCGGCGATTTTGGCCTCTTTCGAGTGCATGTCCAGGCAGAAGGTACAGCCGTTCAGCTGCGACACGCGAATGTCGATCAGGTGCTTCAGCGCCGGGTCGATGGAGGTTTTTGCCACTTCCATGCTCAGGGCGGACAGGGCGTTGGCGAGGGCAGGTGTAGCTTTGTGGTGGTTAACGCGAGTGCTCATTGTCTTTCCTCTTTTTGTGCGGCATGTGTCATGCGATGAGGCAAATCTACGCCGTTAATGACATAGTAAAAAGATACAAAATCACCAAAATGAGGTAGGACATGAAGCTCGGCTATCACGAGATCTATTCTCGCTATCGCGATTACATCACGCGCGGCGTGCTGAAGCCGGGCGACAGGGTGCCCGCCATCCGCGTGCTGGCCGAAGAGCTGAAGGTGGCGCGTAAAACCGTCGAAACGGCCTACGCCATCCTGACGGGCGAAGGGTATCTGGTGAGCCAGGGCGCGCGCGGCACGCGGGTGAATCCGGATCTTCTGCTGCCCGCCAAAAATGCGCCTGCGGAACAGCCCACCGGCACGCTGCCAGAATCGCTCATCAGCCAGCGCGAGCGGGCGGGATTTCTGCGCCCCGGCATTCCCTCGCTCGACAGTTTTCCCTATAAAAAATGGCTGCTGCTGGCGGGCCAGGCAACGCGCGCCATGCGTCAGGAGGAGATGCTCAACCCGCCCGTTCTGGGCTGGTATCCGCTGCGCGAGGCGATTGCCCGCTATCTCAATATCTCGCGCGGGCTCTCCTGCAGCGCCGAGCAGATCTTAATCACCAGCGGCTACAGCGGCAGCCTGCGGCTGATCCTCGATACCCTCGCCAGCCGCAGCGACAAGGTGGTGTTTGAAGATCCTGGCTACTTTATGGGACAGCAGCTTCTCAAGCGGATCGTGCCGCGGCTGCACACCGTGCCCGTCGATCGCTCTGGCGTTGATACCGAATACCTGCTGCGCAACCATCGCGACGCCCGCTTTGCTATCGTCACGCCGTCGCACCAGAGCCCGCTGGCGGTCACCCTCTCGCTGCCGCGCAAGCAGCAGCTGCTCGACTGGGCCTCGCAGCACGAGGCCTGGATCGTCGAGGACGACTACGACGGCGAATTTCACTACACCCGCAAGGTGCTGCCGTCGCTGAAAAGCCTCGACCAGCACGACCGGGTGATCTTTATGGGCACCTTCAGCAAAACCATCATGCCGTCGCTGCGGATGGGCTATATCGTGATGCCCGCCAGCACCGTTGAGGCGTTCACCGACTGCGCGGACATCGTCGCCAGCGGCCAGCCGGTGCTGACGCAGAAGATCCTCACCGCGTTCCTCAACGAGGGGCATTTTTTCCGCCATCTCAAGAAAATGCGAGCCCTGTACCAGACCCGCCGCAACTGGATGATTGCCGCCCTGCGCGAGGTGTATGGCGATCTGTTTTTCACCGAGCAAAACGACGGCGGGATGCATGTTGTGGCGTTTCTCACGAAGGGAAGCTGCGACCGGGAGATTGCGCACTGCTGGCAGGCGCAGCAGCTGCAGGTGAACGCACTTTCTGAATGGTATCGCGGGTCGGGCAAACGCTACGGGCTGGTGATGGGCTATAACAACGTGCGGTCGTATCAGGAGGCGGTGGATTTGCTGGAAAGGCCGAAACGGCAGACGCTTGCGCTGTTGAGCTGAAATCGCCGGGTGGCGGCTGCGCCTTACCCGGCCTACGTTCTGCGGTGCATTGCCGCCTACACGTCATACCGCGACAACCCCACATCCTTGAGCTGCTCGTCGCTCATCTGGCTCAATATGCGGCGGGTGCGGTTGATGCGATACCAGTTGCAGATCGTTTTGCCGATCCAGACAAACACGACGAACGGACGTTTTGAACGGTTCTCATAGAATTCCACGATGCTCTCCTCACTGTGCCAGTGGGGATATCATCGTGGAAATCGGCTCGTACAATACAGATTCAAAAACAACTTTTGTTTAACATACAGATCCGCTAAAACAGTAACTGCATGGCAATTTTTGCGGCAATCTGTACTGGTTTACTAATCTGTATGGTGAAAACAAAGGATACAGCATGACGCGCTACCAACATCTGGCCAATCTTCTGGCGGAACGCATTGAACAAGGGCTGTATCGCAGCGGCGAACGTTTGCCGTCGGTGCGTACGCTGAGCCAGGAGCACGGCGTGAGCATCAGCACCATACAGCAGGCCTACCATATTCTCGAAAACCTCCAGCTGATCACGCCTCAGCCGCGCTCCGGCTATTTTGTCTCTCAGCGCAAGGCCCAGCCGCCCGTTCCGGCCATGACGCGCCCGGTGCAGCGCCCCGTGGACGTCACCCAGTGGGATGAAGTGATGATGCTGCTGGACGCCCGCGCTGACAAAGAGATGATCTCCTTTGGCGGCGGATCGCCGGACGTTAACCAGCCGAGCCTGAAGCCGCTGTGGCGAGAGATGAGCCGCATTGCACAGCATAATCCGGCTGAAATGCTGAGCTATGACGTGCTCGACGGGCGCCTGGAGCTGCGCGAGCAGATCGCCCGCCTGATGCTCGACGGCGGTTCAACGGTGGCGGCGAACGAGATTGTCATCACCAACGGATGCCACGGCGCGCTGTCGATCGCCCTGCTCTCGGTGTGTAAACCCGGGGACATCGTGGCGGTGGAGTCGCCGTCGTTTCACGGCACCATGCAGATGCTGCGCGGGTTCGACATCAAGGCCATCGAGATCCCAACCGATCCTGAAACCGGGATCAGCATCGAGGCATTAGAGCTGGCGCTGGAGCAGTGGCCGATCAAGGCGGTGATCCTGGTGCCGAACTGCAATAACCCGCTCGGTTTTATCATGCCGGAAGCGCGCAAGAAGCAGGTGCTTGCGCTGGCCCAGCGGCACGATATCGTCATCGTTGAGGATGACATTTACGGCGAGCTGGCGGCAGAGTACCCGCGCCCGCGCACCATTCACTCGATGGACATAGATGGCCGCGTGATCCTCTGCAGCTCGTTTACCAAAACCGTGGCGCCGGGCCTGCGCGTCGGCTGGATTGTGCCGGGGCGCTATTACGACCGCGTGATGCACATGAAGTATGCCGCGGGCGGGTTTAACGTGCCGGGCACGCAGATGGCGGTAGCGGCGTTTGTGCGCGACGGCCATTACCATCGCCACGTGCGTCGCATGCGCCAGATTTATCAGCAGAATATGGAAACCTACACCTGCTGGGTGCGGCAGTATTTTCCGGCGGAGATTTGCGTCACGCGTCCGCAGGGCAGCTTCCTGCTGTGGATTGAGCTGCCGGAGAAGGTGGACATGGTGTGCGTCAGCAAACAGCTGTGCCGGCTGAAGATCCAGGCGGCGGCCGGGTCGCTGTTTTCCGCTTCCGGGAAGTACCGCAACTGCCTGCGGATCAACGTGGCGCTGCCGCCGACCGAGAAGAACCGCGAGGCGTTGAGAAAGATGGGCGAAGCGATTGTGATTGCGATGGAGGAGTAGTGCGTTTTTTGCCCTCACCCCAACCCTCTCCCACAGGGAGAGGGTGGAAATCGTCAACGACTCAGAACTTCCACGAAACGCTGCCCACAATGCTGCGTTCTGCACCGAAGTAGCAGTAGGAGAGCGAGTTACACGCCGCCACGTAGCTCTTGTCCGTCAGGTTATTGACGTTCAGCTGCGCGCTTACGCCCGTCAGGCCCAACTTCGACAGGTCATAGCCCACCACCATATCCACCAGCGTGTACGACGGTAGCGTATGGGTATTCTGGCGATCGCTGGTGATGCCGTTTACGTAGCGCACGCCGGAGCCAACGGTCAGGCCGTCCAGCGGGCCGGTTTTGACGTCGTAGCTCAGCCAGCCGCTGGCCATGTTACGCGGGGCATAGACGGCGCGCTTGCCCTCTTCCTCCGGGCTGCTCTTCTTGTAGCGAATGTCCGTATAGGTGTACGCCGCCTGCAGGCGCAGGCTGTCGGTCAGCTGACCAATCGCCTCCAGCTCTACGCCTTCGGACTCGATTTCACCGATGGAACGGTACGGATCGGTCGGTTCCTCTTTGGTGGCGATGTTCTTCTGGTTAATGCGGAACACCGAGGCGCTGAACTGGCTGTTCATCCCCTCCGGCTCATACTTCACGCCCGCTTCCCACTGTTTGCCCTTCATCGGGTCCAGAATATTGCCCTTCTCGTCGGCAAAGCTGGTCGGCGTAAAGGCGGTAGAGTAGCTCACGTACGGCGCGACGCCGTTATCAAACAGGTACAACAGTGCCGCGCGGCTGCTGAAGTTGTTCTTATCCAGATCGCTGCGGGTGTGGTTGAAGTTGTCGACGTTAGACACGCTCACCTGGTCGTAACGCCCGCCCAGCGTCAGGCGCCAGCGGTCAATGGACATCTGATCCTGCAGGTAGTAGCCGGTCTGGCGCAGCTTGTGTTTTTCCTTGCTGTACTGGGTGATGTAGTCCGGCTTCGCGCCGTACACCGGGTGGAAGGCGTCTATCGGCGGGAAGCCGCCGTAGTAGCCCTTCACATTGTTGCTGCGATCCTGATAGTCCATGCCGATCAGCACGCGGTGGTTTACCACTCCGGTGTCGAAGCTGCCGTCGACCTGGTTATCCAGGGTGATGGCGTTCATCTTCTCGTCAGAGCCGGAATAGCCGCGGTTGAGTTCAGTTTCATTCAGCCAGCCCGCGGCATACACCTGGTTCAGCTCCACTTTGGTGTGCAGGTAGCGAAGCTTCTGGCGCACCGACCAGCCGCTGTCGAACATATGCTCGACGTTATAGCCCACCATGTTTTCGCGACGATCGTATTTGTCGTAATCATCCTCCCCTTCATAGAAGGTATTGGAGATTTTCTTACCGTAGTGCGGATCTACCGTGCCGTCGTACGGCAGGCCGGAGTGGCTACCGCCTTCCGGATCGCGGTGCAGATAGGCCATCAGCTCCAGGCGGGTGTTATCGGTGATGCGCCAGGTCAGGCTCGGCATCAGGGCGTAACGCTCTTCCTTCAGCGGATCGAACTGTGAATCAGCGTAACGGGTCATCCCGCTCAGGCGCACCGCCACGCGGTCGTTATCGTCCACCGGCCCGGTGACGTCGAACATCGCCCCGCGCTGGTTATTGTTCCCGGCGAAAAGCTTGATCTCCCCGCCCGGATCGAACGACGGCTTGCGGGAGGTGAGCGCCACAATCCCGCCAGGCGACGAGCGCCCGTAGAGCACGGAGGCCGGGCCGCGCACCACCTCAATGTTGTCGAGGAACCACGGATCGACCACCAGCGAACTGTGGGAGTTGGTGTCGCCCATCATCTTCAGGCCGTCGAGGTAAACGTTATCCAGGCTACCGTCGGAGAAGCCGCGCAGAACGATATAGTCGAAGCGGTTAGAGGCACCAATCTGGTTGCTATACACGCCCGGCGTGTAGCTCACGGCCTGACGCACGCTGGTTGCGCCCTGCTCTTCGAACTGCTCGCGGGTGACGATAGAAACGGACTGCGGGGTTTCGATATCCGGCGTTTCAAGCTTGGTGGCGGCAGACTGCATCTGCGACGTGACCACCACGGTATCTGTTTTCTGCGCATCCTGCGCCATCAAAGGAAAAGCGACGCTACCGGTAACCCATCCCACCAGCAGTGCCAGACGCGATTTAGCAAACATGATCCTCTCCAAAGGCATTTCTAATTGTTAATAAGAATTATTACCTTTTTGATGCAGCAAACGGCTATGCGCGCCGCCAGGATATGTATGCGCAATGCCAAACCGCACGAATCACGTTCGCGCGGCGACAGAAATTACGTTAGCGGGTTTTACGTACGTCGCCGGGTGAAAGACCGTAATGACGACGAAAGGCGGTGGCGAAGTTCGTGGCGTGCTGATACCCGCTCATCCACGCGGCCTGCTGTACGCTGTGGCCTTCCAGCAGGTAGCGGCGCGCCAGCGCAAGGCGACAGTCGCGAAGGTAATCAAACAGCGTGCAGCCGTAGCGCTGGCGGAATTTGCTGCGCAGGCTGCTCTGACTCATTGCCGCCACGGCTGCAAGCTGCGCCAGCGTGTGATCCTGCTCCGGCGACTGCTCCAGCATACAGCGCACGCGCTCCAGGCGCGCATGTTCAGGCCGCGTTGGCCCGTTTTGCTGGAGATGGTCCAGGCCATGCCCCAGAAGCTGGTACATCAGCCCTTCCAGCAGCAGCTTGCGGGAAAGCGGGCTTAATCCCTGCCGTTGCGCGTGCTGAATTCCCGACAGGACGCATCCCGGCACCTGCCAGACGGACGCAGGAGGGTTCAGGGTCGCCCACTCCTGAAGCAGCGATTCCAGCAGGCTTTCACGCCGGGCATCGTTCGGGTAAACGCCGAACGAGAGCGTTTTCAGGGTGCTGTCGGCGTCATGACGGGCGTTCATCACCTGCTCCTCGCTCAGACGCGAGCTGAACGCCATGCCGGAGCGCACCGCGTACTCGCTGCCGTTGAGCATTAACGTCACGCATCCTTCGAGCACCACCAGCATATAGAGCGGGCTGTTATGGCGAGAGGTGGTTTCATAGGGCTGCAAAACGCGAACGTCTGAGTGGGTGAGCGAAATGCCGGAAGAGAGCATCATCTCCTCCACATCGCCGTGCAGCACCGGGCTGCCGATGGCCTGGGCATCCACAAGCTGCGGGAAGCGGTAGTCGATACCGTAGCGCTCGCCAAAGCCAATGAAGTCTTCGACGCAAAAGAGGCGTCGGGTGGACGTATTTCGGTGTGCAGACTGGGTCATAGTGGCATGTGCGTGGGCGGATAAGTGAGAAAGATTACCATTACGGTGGGGCAAAGGCTATGCCAGCGCGAAAGATTGCGGGGAAGAGGGGGCCGCACCGCTTCGAGTAAATAAGCGAAGCGTTATTTATCCATGCAGAAATAAAATAACAAGCTCCAGCCTGTGCCGGAGCCGTATATTATTTCAGGATGCAGTAAAGCACTATGCTTCCTGCCACTCAGCAAAAACCTCTTTATGGTTTTTGGTCAGGATGACTTTATTATCATCCACTTTATCGACCCAGCCGAGCGGAATATAGTGGTGTTTACCACCTGATTCCGGATCGCTTTTAGCAAGCTTGATACGTTCACCATCCAGATGATCCACAACACCGACGTGCGTTCCGCAGCTGGCTACAACCTGAGTGTGATCCTTAATTGCGCTTTTATCTACCATAATCATTCTCCTGTTTCGGTTATTTGGCTGTTGCACGGAATTAACTGTAGCGCATAAATTCCGATTTCAGGCGCTTATTATCATTTTGAAACATCATTGACAGGATCGCATATTATGTCTATTTAGCGCAGAGGCGAAAAAATAAGAATTAGATGAATTATTATCGACGGATTATTTATCTTTCATAATTAAACTATCGCAACCAACGAGGAGGTATTTATGACGATTCGCAATAATCGGACAGAAATTTCGCTGGCTCTTGGTGAGGCGGTTTTAGACATCGTGCAAAAGGGCCATGAGGTATCGCGAGAAAACCTGGCGCAGGCCATGAAAATCAAGGCGGAGAAAGAGCGCGACGATGAGCGGCTCCTGAACTACTGGAAGGCCTGTAATATGCTGGTTTGAATGAAGCGGCGTTTGGCCAGGCTAAACGCCGCCACCTGTTACTCGTCGAAGAACCAGTATCCCTGGTTAATCAGTCCGGTCAGCTCTTCAACAAAGGCCGGATTATCCAGCGCCTCGCCCAGCTCTGCCTGGCCCAGCTCGGTGTAACGGCACAGCGCATCCGCCGCGTTTGCATCTACGGTTTCCAGCTGCTCGCTGTTGATGAAGAAGCTGCCGTTGACGTTCAGCACGCGCAGGCCGCTCAGGCGCGACAGCGTCTCACCGCCCTGCAGCGCATCCAGCACCTCTTCCGGCGCATACGGCGGCTCGGCGGCAGCGATGTCCAGCTCGTGGCGCGGGGTTGAAACAAAGCTGCCGAACCATTTAGTGAAATCATCCGGCCTGCCGATCATGGCGATCATCATCTGGCGAATACGATCCAGCTCGTACTGCTCCACGCGGCCAGGATGCTCGCGACAGGTGAGATCCGGATCGCTGTAGTGCTCGCCGCCCAGGTCGTTTTCCAGCGCGTAATCGGCGAAGCTGCTGATCAGGTCGCGGCCGTTCGGCCCGCGGAAGCCCACGGAGTAGTTAAGCGCGGTTTCATGAGTAAAGCCGTCGTGCGGGAATCCAGGCGGAATGTAGAGGATATCGCCCGGGGCAAGATCTTCGTCGATGATCGGCTCAAACGGATCGACGTGCAGCAGCGCCGGGTGCGGGCAGAACTGACGCATCGGCAGCTTATCGCCCACGCGCCAGCGGCGGCTCCCCATCCCCTGAATGATAAACACGTCGTACTGATCGATATGCGGACCCACGCCGCCCCCGGGCACGGAGAAGGAGATCATCAGGTCGTCGAGACGCCAGTCCGGCAGGACGCGGAACGGACGCACCAGCTCCGCCGCCGGCATATGCCAGTGGTTTACCGCCTGCGCCAGCAGCGACCAGCCGGTTTCACCCAAATTGTCGAAATGCTCAAACGGACCATTGCTGGCCTGCCATTTTCCGTTGGAGTGGCTCACCAGACGGCTATCGACTTCCGGCTCCATCGCCAGCCCTGCCAGCTCGTCCGGGGTAATAGGATCGACAAAATTCGGGAAGGCATTTTTCAGCACTACGGGTTTTTTTTGCCAGTATTTTTCAAGAAATTCCGGCCAGTTCAGGTTCAGTTGATACGCCATGGTAAGCACCAGTGAGAGGGTAAACAGGCGCGATTATAGGCAAGAAAGCAGAGGGGGAACTTGTCATGGGTCAAACCAGCACGCGTAGGTCGGGTAAGGCGAAGCCGCCACCCGACACCTACGCGCGGCTAAAAATTAATCCAGCTTCAGCTCGTCATAGTGGGTAATCAGCTTGCCCACGATGCCGTAGTCCAGCGCTTCTGCCGGAGACATCCAGAAGTTGCGATCGGTATCTTTTTTCACTTTTTCCAGCGGCTGGCCGGTGGCGTCAGCGATCAGCTTGTTCACGCGATCCAGCATGCGGATGATCTCGCGCGCTTCGATTTCGATATCCGTCGCCTGACCGCGCACGCCGCCCAGCGGCTGGTGGATCATAAAGCGGGTGTTCGGCAGGGAGTAACGGTGCTCTTTTTTCGCCGCCAGGAAGATGGTGATCCCGGCGCTTGCCACCCAGCCGGTGCCGATAACGTGCACTTCCGGACGAATAAATTTGATGAAGTCGTGGATGGTATCGCCCGCTTCCACGTGGCCGCCCTGGCTGTTGATGTACAGCTTGATCGGATCGTTGCTGACGCTCTGCAGCAGGATCATCTGGGTGATGACCTTCTGGGCCAGCTCCTGGTTGATCTCACCGGAGATCACAATCGAACGCGATTCCAGCAGTTTTTGCTGCAGAGCGCCCGCGCCGGTTGTCCCTTCCGCTTTATCCTTGTCGCTTTCTTTCAGTGTGTAGTGCATTGTTATTTCCTCAGCTTGTCGCGCTCAAAACCAGAGTGTAGCCTGTTTTACCGGTGAAAGTCCTCACGGACACATAACGAGGGAACTTATGAAAATTGCACACGTCGCGCTCTGGACCCGCAGGCTGGAAGCTCAGGTTGCGTTCTGGACAACCGTTTTTGGCGGGCAGAGTAACGAACGCTACGTCAGTAAAAATCGGCCGGGATTTGCATCGCACTTTATTACGCTTGAGGGCGGGCCGACCATTGAACTGATGACGGTTCCGGATCTGCCCGACGCGCCCGCGCATCCGGAGTTTGTGGGCTGGGCGCATATCGCCATTGATGTTGGCAGCAGGGCCAGGGTAGACAGCATGGCGGAGCAGGCGCGCGCAGGCGACACGCTGCTCAGCGCCCCGCGCATGACCGGCGATGGCTTTTATGAAGCGGTGATTGCCGATCCGGACGGCAACCGGGTTGAGCTTGTCGGTGCATAAAAACAGCGTTTCGTTACTAACCAATCCGCCACATATTCATTACACTTTAATATCATTTTCATATTGGTAAATGATAATGATAACTAATGTGTTAGTATGAATGCGCAGTGCAAACAGTCCCTTACGGTTATAAGGGGCTGCTTTTCCTCTCGATTTTTTACCGATCACACACCGGGGCGTGAATGGAACACATTGTTTATGTGGTTGATGACGATGACGCTGTCAGGCACTCCGTAATCGGTCTGCTGGAGTCTTCAGACCTGCACGCCATCGGGTTTTCATCGGCAGAAACGTTCCTTCAGCACCGCTTCGAAGATCTGCCCTCCTGCGTGATCCTCGATATGCAGATGCCCGCCATCAGCGGCTTTGATGTGGCAGATGCCCTGAAGGCCAGCGGGCGAGAGATACCCATTATCTTTCTTACCGGCCACGGCACCATCCCGATGTCCGTTCGGGCGATTAAGGGCGGTGCCTACGAATTCCTCACCAAACCCGTTGAATCCAGTGCCTTAATTGATTCCATTGAATCAGCGCTGAAGCTGGCGCAAAGCAATGCGGCTCAGTTTAAGGAGCATTACGCCCTGAAGCAGCGCCATATGTCTCTTACCCCGCGCGAGCATGAAGTGCTCCAGCTGGCGATTAGCGGCCTGTTGAACAAGCAGATCGCCGCCGAGCTGGGCGTGAGCGAAATTACGGTTAAGGTGCACCGCCGCCGCGTGATGGACAAAATGCAGGTGCGCTCCGTGGCCGAGCTGGTCAGGGCCGTTGAGCGCCTGACCAAAAGCCAGCCGGTGGATTAACCTCAGCTTTCCTGCTCGGCCAGCGGCAACGCAAAGGCAAAGACGGTGCCGTAAGGATCGCCGCGGCGGGCGGACAGCCTGCCCCGATGGCGTTCGATAATGCTGGCGCTGATGGTCAGCCCCATCCCCATGCCCTGCGCTTTGGTCGAGTAGAACGAATCAAAAATGCGCTCGGTAAGCTCAGGTTCAATGCCGCTGCCGGTGTCCGCAATCTCGAAAATCACTTTATTATCAACGCAGTTAGCGGTGGATATCGTGATGCAGCATGGACGATCCGTCACCTCCGCCATCGCCTCCACCGCGTTCATCACAAGGTTGAGCAGCACCTGCTGGATCTGCACGCTGTCGCCGGTGATAAAGCTGTTCCGGGCATGCAACAGATAATCAACGCTTATATGTCGCTGCTCCAGCTCGCTGCGCGAGAGGGTGATGATGTGATGGATCAGGTAGTGCAGATCGATGCGCGTAAAGGTCGGATCCTGCTTGCGCGTCAGAGACTGAATGCTGCGAATAATCTCCCCCGCCCGCTCGCCTTCCGCGGCGATCTCCTCCAGGCCTTCGCACACCTTATCCAGCCGGGCGGGCTCCCGGTTGAGCCAGCGCAGGCTTGCCCCGGCGTTAGAGACAATCGACATCAGCGGCTGGTTGATCTCGTGGGCGATGGATGAGGTGAGCTGGCCAACGGTAGTCGCCCTCGACACCCGGGCCAGATCCGCCTGCGCCACCCGCATGGCATCCTCCGCCGCCCGCTGGCTGGTGATGTCGGTGATGATCCCGTAATACTCGTTCACCTCGCTGCCGACGCCGACCGGATCGCCGATCCCCAGAATGTAGCGCACGGAGCCGTCGGTGCGGGTTATGCGGAACTCCGCCCGCATGGAAAGCCCGTCGCGCACGCTCTGGTTGACGAGAGCGCTGATCCGGGCGTAATCGTCCTGATGCACAAAGGTCAGAAATTCCGCCATGGAGATCATCTTTTGCTGTTCAGGCAGGCCGAGGATGCGGGCGTACTCTTCGGACATAAACATCAGATCCTGCACCAGCTCCCAGCGCCAGCTGCCGGTGTGGCTGATCTGCTCGCCCAGCATCAGCGAGGTCTGGCTGGCGCGCAGCTCTTTCTCCACGCGCCTGCGCTGGATGTTCTCCGCCAGCAGTTCCGCATACAGGCGCGCCGTCTCCAGCGAAACCGCAGCCTGCGCGCCCAGGAGGCTCACCACCCGCGAGTCCTCGGCGGTAAAAACCTCCGGCATCAGGCGGTTTTCCAGATACAGCACGCCCACCAGCCGCGCCTGCTTGAACATCGGGACGCACATCACGGCGGCGCCGGACGTCACCAGATAGGGGTCCTGGCTGAACGGATGAAACTCCTCCGGCTTGCCGGTGCGGATCTCCTGCCCGGTGCGGATCACCGCCGCCAGCACGGACAGCGGCATGTCGGTAGCCATCGGCGCGTCTTTGAGGATACGCACCCGCACGCCTTCGGCGCTGGTCCAGGCGCTGGCCTCGATCTCCGGAATAAGGTTGTCATTGACGCGCAGCAGCAGGCCGCGCTGCGCCCCGGCGCGTTCGAGCAGGAGCGTCATCAGGTTTTCAATCAGGCGTTCCAGGTTAATTTCTTCCGACAGCGCACGCGACGCTTTGATCACGCTCTGCAGGTCGCGGATCACCTCGTTCTGAGCATAGGCCACCGTGTCGTAGCCGCTGGCCTGCCCGGCGGCCAGAAGGTGCGGGAAATCCTGCTCCAGCTGGCGCACTTTGGCCTGCGCGCCCGCGCGGCCCCAGGCGGCAATCGACCCGCGAAAATGGGCGTCCGAGGCGGTCGGGTAGCCGCAGGCCAGCGAGAAGCGCCCCGCCAGCTCGTGTGCCAGGGCGTTGATGGGATTAAACCCGCCCTCGCGCGACAGCCGCACCGCCTTTTCATACTGCTCCAGCGCGATGCTGTTCATGCCGTCCAGACGAACGATTTCGGCGTAAATCAGTGCCTCTTTATCGGCGAACGTGCCCGGATTAACGCGCGCCCAGAGGGCAATTTTGTCGTAGTGGAAATGAATGCTGCGGCGGTAATCCGCCGAGAAGGTTTCCGGCGTCAGCTGCCGCGAGAGCGCCAGCGCGCTGTAGAGATGGTAATCCAGCAGGTGAATATGGCCCGGCGCGGACCACGCGTACCAGCCCGCCATCTCCAGATCCGCCTGCGCGTCCGCATACTCGCCGCAGGTAAAGTGCGCCATCCCGCGATAGAGCCAGTACCAGAACAACATGGTCGAGGTCTGCTCGGGCGCCTGCTCCGGCGGCGCGGGCAGCAGATCCTCCGGCAGCGCCTGCGCGGCGCTCCAGGTGCCGATCGCAGGGGTGCGCAAAAACTCCACGTAGCGCCGCTGGATCTGCAGGACGGTTTCAATGTCCTGGAAGTGCGTTTTGCGCACGAAGGCCAGCCCGCGCTCGATGCTGGTCAGCACGCCGTCCAGGTGATCGCCCCGGGAGAGGAAGTTGATGATCTGATGGCAGGCGGCAAAGCAGGCCATCGTCATGTCGCCGTGGGTCACCGCCGAGGTGAAGCAGGCTTTCGCGCACTCGATGGTGTACGACAGCGGCTGGGTCCAGACGCTGAGCTGGTCAAGCGGCAGCAGCGTTTTGGCTTCATAGGCACCGTAGCCGTGACGGTTCACCAGCTCGCGGGCCAGCGTGCCGTACTCAAACCCCAGACGGTACTCGCCGTAACGGTGACCAATCAGCACGCCAAACCAGGCCATAGCGGTAGTGGACGCGCCCGTAATGCCGCGATCGAGCGTCAGGTGCATCATCCGGCAAAGCAGCAGGAAGTGCAGGCGCGGGCAGGTAAAGCTGGCGAAAATGCTGGCGCTGTAGAGCAGATTCATCACCGCTTCGGTCTCAGCGCTCTCCATGACCGTCAACCGGGCGAACGGGTTCTGCGCCGCATCGCCCGTGCGGGTGCAGAACTGCTGCCAGGCCTCGTCGCACTCGGCGTTTTCCGGATAGCGGCTGATCTGGATGCCAAACACGCCCAGCCAGCAGAGCGCCGCTTCCAGCGCCAGCCGGATATCCGACTGGCGCATATAGACCTCCGCCAGCAGGTTAGCCGCCAGCGCTTTTTCCGTCAGCCCGCCCGGCGAGCCGAGAATGGCGTCGCACAGCTCGCGCGTGCGCTCAAGATGGCCCAGCGCGAACTCGCACCCCGCCTCTTCGATATCGAGAATAAAATCAGACACCGCGCCGGCATTGCCCAGCGCTCTGGCGGTCTGGATATAGCCGAGCGCCGACGCGTAGTCCCCGGTGCGCCTGGCGCGTCGCGCGGCGAGCAGGCTCAGCTCGCGGAACATCTGGCGCTGCGGCGCAGGCTGAATGCAGTCCAGCGCAGCGGTAACGTGGTGCACGGCGCGGAACAGCAGCTCGTTGCCCGCCGCCTGACGCGCGGCATCGGCCAGCAGGCGGGCAGTCGTCAGGTGCAGATGGCTCTTTTCAGCCGGGTCCAGCAGCGCAAAGGCCGCTTCCTGCACCCTGTCGTGGGTGAAAGCGTACTCTTTTTCCGTCAGCACAATCAGCTGCGCGATCACCGCCGGGTGCAGCGCATAGCGGATTTCCGCCACCGACACGCCCACCACGCGGCACATCATCTCCAGCTCCCCCGTGCAGCCCAGGCAGGCGATGCTGCCCAGCAGGCGGCGCGTCTCTTCGGGCATCTCCTTGAGCTGCTCAAGCACCAGGGTGACCACGTTCTCGGTGTAGTGCCGGGCGCGGATGGCCTGCAGATCGTACTGCCATTTGTCCTGGTATTTGCTATGCACCACCAGCCCGTCGTCGACGATGCGGCGGAAAAACTCATGCACAAACAGCGGGTTGCCGCCGGTCTTTTCATGGATAAGGGTAGCAAGATCGGCGGTGCTGGCGCTGCGGACATGGAAGATGCTGCCCAGCCAGCGCGCCACGGCCTTCACCGTAAGCGGCTGCGGGATAATGGTGGTCGCGTTCTGCGCCGAATCCGGCAGGCTCGCCAGCTGCTTTTGCAGGAAAGCGTCAGAGAGCGAGCCGATATCCCGGTGGGCCACCACCACCAGCAGCGGGATCGCGCCGCAGGTGACCAGCAGGTGTTTTAGCGTTTGCAGGCTAGCGGCATCAATCCACTGAATATCATCCAGCAGGAGCACCAGCGGCGCGCCCTGGGTGGCAAAGGTTCTGACCAGCGCCAGCATCATGTGGCTAAAGCGCGCCCGCGCGTCGATGGAAAACGTATCCGCAGAGAGGCGCGGCTTGCTCTCCACGAGTAAATTCAGCTCCGGCACCAGGCTGACGGCCAGCTCCTCGTAGCCCTCAAGGGCGCGGGTCAGGCGGATTTTCCACTTCGTCACCTCCTCCGCCGGCAGGCCAAGCAGGTGCAGCGTCAGGGAACGAAACGCCGAGCTCAGCACGCCGTAGGGCAACGAGGATGAAAACTGATCGACCTTCCCCACCGCCAGCAGCACCTTGCGCTGCTGAAGCGCCTTTAGCGCGGTGGCGATGACGGAGGATTTGCCGATCCCCGAGGGGCCGCCAATGATGACCAGCTCCGGCACGCCGTTCTGCCCGACGCGTTCGAACGCGGCAAGGGCTTCATTGGCCTGCGGATGGGCGGCAAACAGCGCATCCGCCAGATGAATGGCCGGGGAACGGTCCTGCTGGCCGGGAATAAAGCGGGCAATCTCGCCTTCGGCGGTCAGCGTCGCCTGGCAGCGCCGGAGATCGGCAATCAGGCCATCGACCGTCTGATAACGGTTCTCCGGGCTCTTCTCCAGCAGCTTGAGGATTATCGTCGAAAGCATTTCCGGCACGTCCGGGCGTACCTGCCCCGGGGCAAGCGGCTCGGAGGCAATGTGATAGTGCGCCCAGTGGGTCTGGTCGTCTGCGCTCCGTTCAAACGGCAGACGCCCGGTGAGAAGCTCGTACAGCACCATACCAAGGCTGTAGAGATCGCTGCGGCCATCCACGGCGCGCCGGGTGCGGGTGGTGTGTTCCGGCGACATATAGGCAGGCGTCCCGCCCGCGACCGCAAGCCGGGTCAGGGAGAAGGCCTCGGAGGTGCTGCTGGAGAGGCCAAAGCTGCCCAGGCGGCAGGTGGCGTCGTGATGCACAAAAATATTGCCGGGCTTGATGTCGCCGTGAATGAGGTTCTGCAGGTGCATCTGGCGCAGGGGAACGCAGATGCGGATTGCCAGCTCGATAAAGCGAGAGATGCCGGAGATCGCCTTGCCCGCCCGGCGCGCCAGCAGCTCAAAGGAGAACGGGGCATAGACCAGCGCGAAGCGTCCGCGGTACTGGGTTGAGGCCACGGCCCGAATCGCCCAGCCGTCGTGAAGCCGATCGCGCAGGGCAAACTCGTTTTTCAGCAGCCGGGTGGCCCGCTCCTCTTCTTCATCGCTGACCGCGGTGGCAATAATAAACGAACCGCCGGACTGGGGATGCCGCCCGTTCATCCAGGCGATGCCGCCCTCCTGCGCCAGCACGGTAAAAATCACATCCTCTTTCAGTACAAAGGCCCGCCCGTCGTGAAGATCCCCACGGGCAGGCCAAAATGCAGGCGACGCTTGTTCGTTCATCCGCGATCCTTATTGTCGGCGGGCCAGCTCCCGCTGAATGTGATCCAGCAGAATATCGATGTTAATAGGCTTACGCAAAAATGCAGCGGCGCCCAGGCTGAGAGCGTACCGCTGCATATTTTCATCAGCATGACCGGATATGAAGAGTATTGGCGGCGGCGGCACGGCCAGCAAGCGCAGCTTCTCAAGCAGCTCAATGCCGTTCATGCCGCGCAGCTTGATGTCGGCGATCACCAGCGCGGCGTCGGACAGCGCGAGAGGATGGCTCAAAAACACCTCTGCCGAATCAAAGGTATCGGTCGTATACCCTTCCGACTGCAGCAGGTTACTCAGCCCGCTGCGGACAGAACGTTCGTCATCAATGATGGCAATGCGCCACGGCAGCGTCATGCTGTCTTTCCTCAAACAAAGCGTTACGCGTCGCGGCTTTCCTTCGCGGGCGCAGGGGGCGCAGTCCCGCTGATTTTCGGCACGCATTCGTGGCGAAACCAGGCCAGGGTAAGCGGTTCACGGCTCAATAGACGACGCCCGATGGGGATCAGCTGTTCTCCCACCAGCATGCCGAACAGGCCAAGCAGCGCGACCACCGGCGGGGCCGGTGAATGGACGTCGAGCAGGGCGTAAATTACCCCAGCAGCCACGCCGCATACCAGCGAAATTATCCAGGCCTTCATGATGACGCACCCAAAGGGGGCTGCGCCTGCGGAACCGTCACCTGCACGCTGGCGGCGGCGTCGCGGGACATCAGATGGCGCATCGCCTGGTCGCCCGCCAGCATGCCCAGCAGGCCAATCAGCGCCAGCGCCGGCGGCGCGGGGGAGCGCACCTTCAGCACGGCATACATCAGGCCGATCAGCACGCCTGCCGCGAGGGATATCAACCCTGTACTCATTGTGAACTCCAGAGAAAGAGGCAGCGGCGAGCCGGATGAGGGACCAGCCCGCCAGCGGAACTTAGCGAGCCGGGACCGGCGCTAAGGTGCGGTGCTCGCTCTTCTGGCGAGACGGCGCTTTGTGCACCATGGTGTAGGCGTAATCCACGCCCATGCCGTACGCGCCGGAGTGCTCGCGCACGATGTCCATCACCGCGGTGTAGGTCTCTTTACGCGCCCAGTCGCGCTGCCACTCCAGCATCACCTGCTGCCAGGTCACCGGGATCACGCCCGCCTGGATCATGCGCTGCATCGCGAAGTCGTGGGCTTCTTTAGAGGTGCCGCCGGACGCGTCCGCCACCATATAAATTTCGTAGTCGCCTTCCAGCATCGCGCACAGGGCAAAGCTGTTGTTGCACACTTCGGTCCACAGGCCGGCAACCACCACCTTCTTCTTGCCGTTGGCCTGCAGCGCGTCGCGCACCTTCTGGTCGTCCCAGGAGTTCATGGAGGTACGCTCCAGGATGTCCTGGCCCGGGAACACGTCCAGCAGCTCCGGATAGGTATTGCCGGAGAAGCTTTCGGTCTCAACGGTAGTGATGATGGTCGGGATGTTGAATACTTTTGCCGCTTTCGCCAGCGCCACGGTGTTGTTTTTCAGCACCTGGCGGTCAATCGACTGCACGCCAAACGCCATCTGAGGCTGGTGGTCGATGAAGATTACCTGACAGTTCGCAGGGGTTAAGACTTCGAGCTTTGAAGAGGTCATAAGATTATCCAGTGAGGTTAAAGGTTAAAATCGCCGTGAAGAGCACGCCGATAAAATCGCATTCATCCTATGACCCGCGCCGCCCGGGCGTAATTATCTCTTCGTATAGTTAACCTTAGGTATAGTTATACTTTGGTATACCTATCCTATTGTATAACTGGATCTTTGCCGAAACCGGTTCCCATAATCCTGACCATTCCCCTCTCAGTCTGGAGCAGTTATGGTTACCCTCGGTAAAGCCGATCTTATTCTGGTTAACGGCCAGTTTCACACCGTCGATCGCGAGAACCCTCTCGCGGAAGCCGTTGCCGTGCGCGACGGAAAATTTCTGGAAGTGGGTACCGTCGCCGAGGTGATGCAACACCACTGCGACGGCACCAAGGTGGTCGACTTAAAAGGCCACACCGCCATCCCCGGCCTGAACGACTCGCACCTGCACCTGATCCGCGGCGGGCTGAACTACAACCTCGAGCTGCGCTGGGAAGGCGTGCCGTCCCTGGCCGACGCCCTGCGGATGCTGAAAGAGCAGGCCCTGCGCACGCCGTCGCCCCAGTGGGTGCGCGTGGTGGGCGGCTGGACCGAGTTCCAGTTTGCCGAGCGCCGCATGCCGACCCTCGATGAAATCAACGACGCCGCGCCGGACACCCCGGTCTTCATCCTGCACCTGTACGACCGCGCCCTGCTCAACCGCGCCGCGCTGAAGGTGGTCGGCTACACCAAAGACACGCCGAACCCGCCGGGCGGCGAGATCCAGCGCGACGCCAACGGTAACCCAACCGGGATGCTGATTGCCCGTCCGAACGCCATGATACTCTACGCCACGCTGGCCAAAGGGCCGAAGCTGCCGCTGGAGCAGCAGGTCAACTCCACGCGCCAGTTCATGCGCGAGCTGAACCGCCTGGGGCTGACCAGCGCCATCGACGCGGGCGGCGGCTTCCAGAACTACCCGGAAGATTACGAGGTGATTGCCGAGCTGCACGAGAAAAAGCAGATGACCATCCGCATCGCCTACAACCTGTTTACCCAGCGTCCGGGCCACGAGCTGGAAGACTTTGAAAAATGGACCGACATGCTCACGCCGGGCCAGGGCAGCGACTTCTTCCGCCACAACGGCGCGGGCGAGATGCTGGTCTTCTCCGCCGCCGATTTTGAAGATTTCCTCGAACCGCGCCCGGACCTCGCGCCGGGCATGGAGGACGAGCTGGAGCGCGTGGTGCGCCATCTGGTGGAGCACCGCTGGCCGTTCCGCCTGCACGCCACCTACAACGAATCCATCAGCCGCATGCTGGACGTTTTCGAGAAGGTGAACCGCGACATACCGTTCAACGGCCTGCACTGGTTCTTCGACCATGCGGAAACCGTTACCCAGGCCAACATCGACCGCATCAAAGCACTGGGCGGCGGCATTGCCGTCCAGCACCGCATGGCCTTCCAGGGGGAATACTTTGCCGAGCGCTACGGCATCGAAGCTACCCGCCACACGCCGCCGGTGGCGAAAATGCTCGAGACCGGCGTGCCGGTGGGCTTAGGGACGGACGCCACCCGCGTGGCGAGCTACAACCCGTGGACCGCGCTCTACTGGCTGGTCTCCGGCCGCACCGTCGGCGGGATGCAGATGTACGACCATAGCGCCCGCCTGGATCGCGATACCGCCCTGATGCTCTGGACCCAGGGCAGCGCGTGGTTCTCCAGCGAGCAGAACCAGAAGGGGCAAATCAAGGTCGGCCAGCTCGCCGATCTGGCCGTGCTCAGCAAAGACTACTTCCGCGTGCCGGAAGAGGAGATCAAGGGCATCGAGTCCGTCCTGACGGTGGTCAATGGCGACATCGTCTATGCCGCAGGCAGCTTTGGCCCGCTTTCTCCGCCTGCCATTCCGGTTCTGCCCGAGTGGTCCCCGGTGGTGAAGGTGCCAGGCCACTACCGCAGCGCGCCGCCGCAGGCCGCACGCGTCGGCATGAGCCCTATCCACCACTGCAGCGGCCCGTGCGGGGTTCACAGCCACCAGCATGATCTCGCCCGCACGTCAGAGATGCCGGTGTCCGACGATAACGCTTTCTGGGGGGCGCTGGGCTGCAGCTGCTTTGCATTCTGATGAAAAACACCACTATGCCGCCCCGGGTCGACCTGGGGCTGTTCTTCCTGCGCCTGACCGGCAGCCTGCTGCTGCTGTACGTGCACGGCCTGCCGAAGGTGCTGCACTTCAGCGAAGAGCTGACGCGCATTGAAGATCCGTTCGGCTTCGGGCCTTACGCCAGCCTGATCCCGGCGATTGTCGCCGAGGTGGTTTGTCCGCTGTTTATCATTGCGGGCGTGTACACCCGCCTGGCGTGCCTGCCGATTATCGCCGTGCTGCTGGTGGCGATGCTGGCGGTCCACCCGAACTGGTCGATTGCCGAAGGGCAGTTTGGCTGGCTGCTGCTGATTATCTTCACCACCCTCGCCCTCACCGGGCCGGGCCAGTGGCGGCTGCAGCGTAAGGCAGCGGAGAGGTTCGCATGACCCAGGTTAACGACGTTCGCGACGCACACGTCGAGACGACGCCCGCATCGACGGTTTCGCCCTGGCAGCCGCTGAGCCAGCCGGTGTTCCGCATGCTGTGGATCGCCACGGTAGTCTCTAACGTCGGCTCATGGATGAGCGACGTCGGCATCAACTGGAGCATGCTGACCCTGAGCGCCGATCCTTTGGATATCGCGCTGGTGCAGGCGGCCAGCAGCCTGCCGATGTTCCTCTTCGCCCTGCCGTCGGGGGTGATGGCGGACATCGTCGATCGACGTAAATACCTGCTCTTCTCCCAGCTGTGGGTGTTCATCGCCGCCGCCGGGCTGACGGTGCTCTCCTTCACCGGACACGTTACCCCCGCCGTTCTGCTGGTGGCGACGTTTTTGCTGAGCGTGGGCGCGGCGATGAGCTCGCCGCCGTTCCAGGCCGTGGTGCCCGATCTGGTGAGCAAGCCGGCGCTGGGCGCCGCCGTGGCGCTGAACTCGCTCGGGGTGAACATCAGCCGGGCGATTGGCCCCGCGCTGGGCGGTTTCCTGCTGTCGCTCGCCGGGCCGTGGATGGTGTTTGCCCTGAACGCACTGTCCGTGGTCGGCGTGGCGTGGGTGCTGTGGCGCTGGCGTCCGGCGCCGTCCATTCAGCGTCTGCCGCCGGAGCACTTCTTCTCTGCGGTGCGCTCCGGGATTCGCTACGTTCACGCCGCGCCGGTGCTGCGCAACGTGCTGGTGCGCACCGTGGCCTTCTTCGTTTTCGGCAGCGCGGGCTGGGCGCTTCTGCCGCTGGTGGCGCGCCGCGAGCTGGGCTTAGGCCCTGCGGGCTACGGCGTGATGCTGGCGTGCATTGGCCTGGGGGCGATTGCCGGGGCGATCCTGCTGCCGCGCCTGCGCCAGCGGCTGGACGCCGACCGCCTGATGGTGGCCGCCAGCCTGACCTTTGCCCTCACCATGCTGGCGCTGGCGTTCGTGCGCCACGTCTGGCTGCTTAACCTGTTTGAGTTCTTCACCGGCTTCGCGTGGATTGCGGTGCTCTCCACCCTCAACCTCGGCGCGCAGCGCAGCGCCGCCCGCTGGGTGAAGGCCCGCGCGCTGGCGGTTTACCTGACGGTGTTCTTCGGATCGATGACCGCGGGCAGCGCCATCTGGGGGCAGATCGCTTCCCGCTTCGGCACCCCGACCTCGCTGGTGGTCGCCACGCTGGGGATGGTGCTGGCGAGCGCTACCGTGTTCCGCTGGAAGCTGGAGAAAGATCCTGATTTAAATCTCGACCTGAGCGGCCAGCCGCTGGACGGCGTGGAGATTGACCTGCCGAACGAGCGCGGCCCGGTGCTGGTGTCGCACGAGTACATCATCGACCCGCAGAACACGAAGGCCTTCCTCGAGGCGGTCCACGAACTGCGCCGGGTGCGCCGTCGCGCCGGGGCGATGAGCTGGGCGGTGTACGAGGATATTGAGCGCCCCGGCCTGTTTATCGAGACCTTCCTGATGGGCTCCTGGATCGAGCATCTGCGCCAGCAGGAGCGCCACACCATGAATGACCTCCTGCTGCAGAGCCGCGTTCTGGCTTTTCATCAGGGCACAACATCACCGGCTATTCGCTACCTGGTCGCGCCGGTATAACCATAACCATCACCTGCACAGGAACACACTATGGCAACGTTTAAGGCAAAAGACGGCACGCAGATTTACTACAAAGATTGCGGCGCGGGCAAACCGGTTCTCTTCAGCCACGGCTGGCCGCTGGACGGCGACATGTGGGACAGCCAGCTGAACTATCTGGCCGAGCGCGGCTTCCGCGCCATCGCCTTTGACCGTCGCGGCTTTGGCCGCTCGGATCAGCCGTGGAACGGCTACGACTACAACACCTTTGCGTCCGACATCAACGACCTGATTACCACGCTGGACCTGCAGGACGTGACGCTGGTGGGCTTCTCCATGGGCGGCGGCGACGTGACCCGCTACATCAACAACTACGGCAGCGCACGCGTTGCCGGCCTGGCGCTGCTGGGCGCGGTGACGCCGATCTTCGGTAAATCCGACAGCTACCCGCAGGGTGTGGATCAGAGCGTGTTCGACGGCATTCGCGACGGACTGCGTAAAGATCGCGCCCAGTTCATCAGCGACTTCGCGACGCCGTTCTACGGCATCAACGCCGGGCAGACCGTCTCTGCCGGTGCCCTGACCCAGACGCTGAACATCGCCCTGCTGGCGTCGCTGAAGGGCACCATCGACTGCGTGACCGCGTTCGGCGAAACCGACTTCCGCCCGGATATGGCGAAAATCGACGTGCCGACGCTGGTGATCCACGGCAGCAACGACCAGATCGTGCCGTTTGAAACCACCGGCAAGCTGGCGGCAGAGATGATCAAAAACGCCACGCTGAAGGTGTACGACAACGCGCCGCACGGCTTCGCGCTGACCCACCAGGACCAGCTCAACGAAGATCTGCTGGCGTTTGTGAAGTCGCTGTAAGTTCCCGAGGCTGACGCCAGAAGGCGTCAGCCTGAATATGCACTTCCGGGCATACCAAATTTGAGCGTAGAACTTCCTCTCCCTTGTGACTAGTATTCCTTCATTTCAAAGGGAGACTACATAAGATGAATATCCAGTTTCATAAGCGGCTAACTCGAAAGTTTATCATCGCTATTTTAACATCCTCTTCATTTGTCACAGCCTGTACATTTAGCGTTATATGGTTCTATCTTGCGAATATTGACCGGCTTGATATTTTATATGATGCGTTGAGCGTGAGTAGCGCAGTAGGAATAATATTTGGGTTTACCCTTGTCTCACTACTTGGCTTCAGCCTTGTCATTTTTATCTCATCTTTCCTTGCTTACTTAATTTACACCGCACATGAGAAAGAGTTTGTTAAATACGAAGGTTTGACACATAGCTTTACCTCAGTCTGTTTTGGTAATAGCGTTGTAATGTGCGTTGTGCTTATCGGAGCGTTCTGCTTACAATTTTTTCTGCATGTAAATGGTTTTATCGTTCTTGCCTTAGCGATAGCCATAATACTGGCCGCATCGTATGGCTTATGCTACAAGCTTATGTTCAACGTTCAGTCATATAAGGATGTTGATGATACGCGTGATGTAAAATATTTACAGAAAAACGCCGTCAGGAACTGGCTGCCTCTGTTATTGATTGCCCCTGCTTTTACACAAATCTTCCCACTCATTTTTATCGCGGGTCAGCTAGATTTTAACGAAGAAAGTAATACATTCTTACAGGTTATCATTTTCCTTGCACTCTCGGTCGCGATGATTATTGTGGGTATCTTCCCAGGAATGATCCTGATAAACGAAAAGAAAAATAAAAATTTATTGCAAATAATCATTTATACACTAATCATTATTCCTGTCAGCATGCTTGTCCTGACAATGATTTTCCGCCCCCCCCCCAATATGATCATTAACATGACCATGAACCTTTCCGGCATTAGCGACTGGCGCACACATCAATATTACATAGATACTCACACTCACCCGCCAGCGATGTTTGATGGTTTAACATGGAACACACGTTACTATAAAGATATCCCTTCGAGATTCTTTATCACCGGCGTAAACATTTTCTCGCTTGGAAACATTCAGCTTATTTGCCCTACGCAAATCAATCATGCCAGATCGCTGAGCCTGAAAACTACGCCAGACAACTTTGACGAATATGACCTTCGCATAAAACGGTTAAAAAACACCGCTATGAAATGTATCCCGTTTAAGAAGGATGAGATACACCAATGGGATTCGCCTTTAGCTGAGCCTGTTTATTTTCAGAAAATTAAATCTACCGGTGATAGCCTCTTATTAAAGTTGCTTCATGATATTAAGTAGCTTTTTTAAGAAACGCCCGCAACGCGGGCGCTACTTAATCAATTCACCGTAAGCGGAGGCTCATGCTTCTGCCCGGGCTCACCGGATTATGGCCATAATCGACGTGCCGACACTGGTGATCCACGGCAGCAACGACCAGATCGTGCCGTTTGAAAGCACCGGCAAGCTGGCGGCAGAGATGATCAAAAACGCCACGCTGAAGGTGTACGACAACGCGCCGCACGGCTTCGCGCTGACCCACCAGGACCAGCTCAACGAAGATCTGCTGGCGTTTGTGAAGTCGCTGTAAGTCATTACGCGAAGCCTGATGGCGCTTCGCTTATCAGGCCTACATGCCCCGTGCGATTTGTGGATGCACGGGGTTTTGTTGGCCTGTGCGATTTATTGACTCACGGGGTTTTGTAGGCCGGGTAAGGCGCAGCCGCCACCCGGCGCTTTCGCTGACGCGTTCCGCTCCGCCAGCAGCCGACAAATCTCCGCGTGCTTCTCCTCGGTAAAGGTAAAGCGCGACATAAACACGATGCGGATCAGCGACCCTATCGCCGGCAGCAGGCAGATCCCGAAGAACAGCCCCGACAGCACGCCTTCGCTCTGAACTTGCGCCTGCGGCACGTAGCCAATCATCGTCAGAAACACGCCGATTAACCCGCCGCCCACCGCCACCGACATCTTGCCGGTAAAGGTCTGCCCGGAGAAGGTGATCGCCGCGCAGCGCTTGTTCGTGTGGTACTCCGCGTACTCGATGGTGTCGGCAATCATCGACGAGGTGAGGATGTTGGTCATCATCACGAACAGCGTGCTCAGGCCGAGCAGAATAAACAGCATCGTCACCTGCTGATACCCGACAAACCACATCACCACGCGCACCGCCACGTCCAGCCCGCAGAGGATCATAAACAGCTTCCGCTTCTGCATCCGCCGCGTCAGCATCGGCGCGACCAGGCACAGCACCGCCGCCACGATCCCCATCACGCCAATTGCCATCTGAAGGCTGCCGTCACCCAGGTTGTTGATAAAGAAGTAGATATACAGCCCGCCCGCCACGTTGTGGAACACGCAGAAGAAGAACGACAGCAGGACGATAAACAGCGGCTTGTTCTGGCGCAGGTTGTGGAAGGTGTCGCGGATGGTCACCTTTTCCGGGCTCGGCGGCACGCGCTCTTTGATCTGCATAAAGCCGTTGAGCATCAGCGGCAGGCCCACCAGCATCATCACCAGCGCCGCCATAAAGTAGCCTTTATCGTTGCTGTACTGGGCGAAGAACGCCGCCAGCTTCGGGAAGAAAATGTTGGCGCAGGCAATCCCGGCGTTCACCCCGAGCATCGCCGCCGTCACCGCGCGGGTGCGCTGGGCGGAGTCGTTGGTCATCACCGACGACATCGACCAGAACGGGATATCGGAGATGGCGTACAGCGTCCCCCACAGGATATACGTCACCCCGGCGTAGAGGATTTTGGTGGTCATGTCCGCTTCGATTTTATAGAACGACAGCAGCGTGACGCCGGTGATCAGCAAAGGCGCGATCAGCAAAAAGTGGCGAAATTTGCCGAACCGGCTGTTAATGGTGTCCATTATGCTGGCAAACAGCGGATCGTGAACCGCGTCCCACGCGCGGGCAATCAGGAAGATGGTGCTCGCCGCCAGCGCCGAGATCCCCAGCACGTCGGTGTAAAAATAGTTAATAAACGAACCCACTAAACCAAAGCTAAAACACTGACCTAAACCATAGCCAAAATAAGACCACAACTCGCGAGACGGTATTTTCATTGTCGTTGCCATTGTTAAATGCCTGCCTGGTTGCCCGGCGGTGGTCCGCCGGGTCGATATTATTAGCCCTGAACTTGCGGGGCGATCTTGCGCAGCTGCTGCATTAATGCGATTTCACGGCGTGAGAACGGGATGCCGTTCTCCTCAAACACGTCGTGGAACCAGAGGCGGCAGTAGTCCATGGACTCCTTCATCACCACCGGCCACGGCAGCCACGTCTGGGTTTTGCCGCGCACCAGCCCCCACTGGTACGGCGCGACCTTCGCCGCGTACATCAGCGGGAGCTGCTCTTCAATGGTGCTGCCCACGTGGCGCGCCAGCCATTCGGTGCAGAACAGCGGGCGGCCGAGCGTTTGCAGCTGCTGGATAATCGCCGTCATGCGCCCGGTGTGGGTGTAGGCGTGGAAGCTCACCACGTCCGAGAGCGCCAGCGCGGTCTGGTCCAGCGGATGCTGGAAGAACGTCTCGCCCTCCTCTTCCGGCGGCAGACGCCACGCGCAGACGGTGAGCGGCTGGGTCGGATCTTCTTCACGCACCCACTGGAATGCGAGCTTCATCAGCGCGTGCGCGCAGGTCTCCAGCTTCGCGTCGTACTGCACCTCCTGCGTGCCGGTCGCGAAAATGCCGCGGTTGCCCGGCTCGTTATAGAGATCCCACAGCAGCACGCGCTTATCCTCGCGGAACTGGCGGACAACGTCGCGGATATAGAGTTCAATGTGCGGCCAGCTTTCGGGATCGCACACCCTGTCGCGCCCCGGGCTCGCTGCCGCCTGGCTGTTGTGCTTGCCCGGTACGGGCGGCTTTTGCGGGCCGAGGTACGGCTCGTCGCCGGAGAAGCCGCAGTCGTCCATCAGGGTCAGCATGGTGCTGAAACCATGACCGTCGGCAATCGTCAAAAAGCGGTCGATGCGCGCCATCAGCCCGTCGCGGTCGTGCTCCCAGACGATAAACGGCAGGTTGATGCGCAGGGTGTTGTAGCCCGCGTCCGCCGCCCAGCCCAGCTCGCGCTCGATGGTGGCGGCATCGAAGGTCTCTTCCTGCCAGATATCGGTCCAGTTCACCGCCGTCGACGGCAGATAGTTAAACCCGCACAGCCAGCCTTTTTGCTCGTACCACGCCTGTGCCTGCTCCCTGCTCCACTGCTCTTTCATTACGCGTCCTCTTACTGATAATATTTAGCTAATAAATATTAGTTGCGGGATAAATGCGCAAATCACGGCGTTTAGAAAAGCGATGCCCCTCACAAAGTTCACGCTTCGATGAATGAGAAACGTGATCGACGGCGCTAAAGCGTGCGGTTAGGGTATGATGCGAATTCGCGAAAGGGAGAGGACGGATGAAGCGAAAAACGAAAGTGACGATGAACGATATTGCGCGGGCGGCGGGCGTGTCGCAGGCGACGGTATCGCTGGTGCTTAACCAGTCCCGCAACATCAAGCTCAGCGACGACACCCGCCAGCGGGTGATTAACATCGCTACCGAGCTCGGCTACGACCGCCTCCCCGCCGTCCACGCCCCGCGCAACCAGGAGGAGATCGCCCTGCTGGTCAGCTCCATGCAGAGCTTCGACCCGTTTATCGACGCCATCAGCCAGGCGCGGGAAGCCGCGTGGCGCAACGAGACCCTGCTCACCGTCTACGACTACGGCGACGACATCGAGCTGGCCCTGAACATCATCCGCCAGCTGGAGAAGCGCAACTGCATCGGGATTATTCTCGCGTCTCCGGTCACCACGCTGGTGGACATGACGGCATTCCAGGACTGCACCCGCATCCCGCTGGTGCTGCTCAACCAGCGCGACCCCGGCTCGCCGCTGCTGCCGTCGTTTATCCCGGACGACTACGCCAACGCCTTTCAGGTCACTAAACACCTCATCGCCTGCGGGGCCACGCGCATCGCCCACATCACCGGGGAGAGCTGGATGGAGGCCTCGCGCCAGCGTCTGGCGGGCTACCAGGCGGCATTACAGCAGGCCGGACTCGCGTGCGACGACGGCCTGGTGCGCCAGACCAACTGGCAGTTCAGCGAGTCCTTTACTGCGACGACCTCTCTGCTGGAACTGGCCGAGCGCCCGGACGCCATCTTCTGCGCCAGCGACTGGCTGGCGATTGGCTGCTATCAGGCGCTGGCGGTTAACGGCGTGCGCATCCCGCAGGACATGCTGCTGGCGGGCTACGACGACCAGAAGATCTCCGAGCAGCTCACCCCGCCGCTGACCAGTATCCAGTTGCCCTACAGCGAGCTGGGACGGCTGGCGGTGGAGTACCTGTGCAATCAGGAAGATGCCGCCACGCACGTGACGCTGGCGGGCAGGCTGAAGGTGCGCGCCTCAAGCCTCGTCTGAGGTAAACACCATGCCCGCGTAGGGCTTCTCGCGACACGCCGCCAGCCGCGCGGCGAGGCTGCCCACGTGCAGCTCCAGCTTGTGCCCGTCCGGGTCGAGAAAATAGAACGATGCCCCCTCGCTTTTGTTCTGCTTCCAGACGGTGACGCCCGCCTGCTCCAGTTTGTTCGAGAACGGTTCAAAATCCTCTTCCGCCACGGTAAACGCGTAGTGGGTGTAGTCGCTCTCCTGCGGCGGCACATACTGGCGCACCTCGTCGTACGACAGGCAGACCCACAGATCGCCACAGGTGAGATAGGCCCCGGTATTCCAGCGGGCGTGCAGCGTCAGCCCCAGCAGCTCGTGCCAGAAGGTGACGCTTTTTTGCAGGTCGCTGACCGCGAGGGTCAGATGGTTGAGTGATTGCAGCATGACGTGCCCTTTTGTTTTTCGCGCCGGACGTGATACGGTAAAGAGATGAACATAAACCACGCCGTGCTCACCGTAAACCGCTGGTGGCTGCCTTCTTAAAGGCGGCACGGAGTAGTTTTTCCCATTTTCATATAGCCGCCGAAAGGCGGCTTTCACATTTCTAAGACCCCTTTCGGCAACTGCACATTAAGGAGTCTTTATGAACGCCCCCACCATCCTCACCGGCGACCGCCCAACCGGCCCGCTGCACCTCGGCCACTTCGTCGGATCGCTGCGCCAGCGCGTGGCGCTCCAGCAGACGCACAGCCAGTTTGTGCTGATTGCCGACCTGCAGGGGCTGACCGACAACGGCAGCAACCCGCAGAAGATCCGCGACAACATCCCCGAAGTGCTGGCCGACTACCTCGCCGCAGGCATCGACCCTAACCTGACCACGATCTGCCTGCAGTCTGCCCTGCCCGCCCTCGCCGAGCTGACGATGCTGTATATGAACATCGTCACCGTCGCCCGCGTGGAGCGTAACCCGACGGTGAAAAACGAGATTGCGCAGAAGGGCTTCGCCCGCTCGCTGCCGGTCGGGTTTATGGCCTACCCCATCAGCCAGGCGGCGGACATCACCGCGTTTAAGGCCGAGTGCGTGCCCGTCGGCGACGACCAGCTGCCGATGATTGAGCAGACCAAAGAGATTGTGCACAAGATGAACAGCCTGCTGCCCGTTCCGGTGCTGCGCCACTGTAAGGCGATGCTGAGCGACACCAGCCGCCTGCCCGGCATCGACGGCAGCGCCAAGATGTCGAAATCACTGGGCAACACGCTGCACCTTTCGGCCAGCGAAGAGACCATTCATCGCGCGGTCAGCGCCATGTACACCGACCCGAACCACCTGAAGGTCTGCGACCCGGGACAGATTGAGGGGAACGTGGTGTTTACGTACCTGGACGCGTTTCATCCGGACAAGGAGAAAGTGGCGGCAATGAAGGTGCACTATCAGGCGGGCGGGCTGGGTGACCGGGCGTGCAAGAACGAGCTTGAAGCGTGCCTGCAGGAGCTGATTGCGCCGATGCGGGAGCGGAGGGCGATGTATATGCGTGACAGGGGCGAGTTGATGGCGATGCTGAAGCGCGGGACCGAACGGGCGCAGGGGGTGACGCAGGCGACGTTGAGGGAGGTGAAGGTGGGGCTGGGGGTGCCGGTGTTTTGAGAGTGATATAGATAACAATCCCGGCGCAGGGCCGGGATATTTATCAGGCGTTACGCTTAATTACCGGAATATCGCCGGTGTCATTTAATGCTCCCGGAAATGTTTTTAACCACTGTGCGACTTTCTGCTTATTTATATTCACCACGCTCATACCTTCCAGGCATCCCCATAATTCTCTTGTATGCTGTGGCGTAATCACAATGCAATCTTTCATGGCGCGGATTTTCACGGGCATGCCGTTGATAAAGCCCGCACGGGTTAACCAGTCGCCACCCAGCAGCAGGTATTTCATGTCTATGCGTGCATAGAGTTCGCAGCAGGCTGCACTGTCCTGCGGCGTTTCCGCGCGGGGATGGACGGGCGCCGCGTTGGGCTGGTTGCCGTGAAGACGGCGGGCGCTGTTTTTGCGTACCAGCTCGCGGTTTTCAATCACGCCGGTGAAAGCGTCTGATTCTGTTTTGCAAACAGTAAACTCTGGCTTAAAATTCGTCGCAGCCATATACAACTCCTTACTAGTTGGTTGTGGTTAGCGGTATGGGGGTGTTGCAGCACCTTCATATCGCGAATTCTCTCTTTAGATATTACTTGATACTTCCTTCGCCGTTCGGCGTAATTTCTGGTGCTCATTATACAGAGCTGAATATAAATACAGCGGTTTGGGTGGGGTAAATTTGGAATTTGCGAGGGAGATTCAGGAAAAGGGTTGGGTCAGGGAAATTACGCAGCGAGGACTATCAGAATATAAGGTGAGCGCCCGCATGGCCCTCAGAGCAACCATTCGCCGATCTGCGGGCTGGCAATGAGTCGTTTTATTATCAAGTTCGGAGAACGACTGAGCGATCCTGAACGTCTACAGCTCCTTTAATGTCTGCGCCGCCATCGTCCTTAAGCCACATGTAAGCCGGAATAGGCATTTTACAAACTCCTTTTAGTTGTGATTTTTTTCGTGATGAACCAGTAGCAAACAATCGTTAAGAGCAACTGAAAGCCCACAATCGCCGCCAATGTGAAATTTGAATACGTTTGATCTGGGAATAAAGACTGATAAGGCAGCAAGCGAAATAACGCCCAAAACAGGAAGGTAAACCCGAAGATTTTAGCTAACCGTCGCAATGTGGAACTGAACCACTCTCTGGGGATGCCTGCTGGACTAACTTTGTGTGTCGCGCCACTGTACGCCGTGGTAATGGCGCTCATGACAGGTACGCTGATTAATATATTGATTAAGATGCTAAAATAGTCGTCTAACGATTCCCAAACTTCTAAATCAGGTTCACCCAAAATGAAGCGGGTAAACTTATCGGCGCTCTGGAAATCAAAAAGCCCCGTAATAGAATTAACTAATCCATCATACGGAACCATTGCAGCAACGATCAGCACAACAACAGCGAACAGCACTATCTTGATGAATAAACTAAGGGCATGTTTTGCCATTGGAGATCACCTCAATCGTGCCGTATGCCTGTAGCTTCCTCATGCAAGGAACATCTATTCTTTGGCTTCTCAACAGAGCATTACGCAACATGGCAAATCAGAATCATGTGGGAGAGTGATACAACCTTCTGATAGTACGCCTGGATGCAAACGGAAATTGCCACGCTGAACGCTCTCAATCCATGTGTAATCGTCGATCCCCCAATCATCACGCCATAATGCGAACCATTCAGAATGTTTGAACGTTGCACCATTGGCGAAGTGATTATAAATGTCTTTTCCCACTGTGTTTAGCTGTGACTTGAGTCCACCTTGAGGGCGGTCAACAATCCAGTATTTACCCGCTGGTACTGGCCCCTCTTTGGGGATCATTCCACATGCTCCACGATTACGGTAAGCACCATTACCAGAGAAAGCTAAAAACGTGCCTATACCCGGAAACGATAACGGAGAGTAGTACGCATCATTAATTACGAACTTTCCATGTAGAGCCATAGATAACCCTTTTATCTATAATGATTTGTTGGCTTATCGTACTCCTGCGCAATCGGACATAAGAAGGTTTTCTTCCGAGAGACCTCTGATTTTCAGACAATAGCCCGTTGGTGGTAAGACAACGTGTAAGGCCGTTAGGCGGTAACATCAGAGGTGTGTCAGGAAGCAAAGTTTATCAAGTTGACCATGTACCCTCAGGGGCGAGACCGAACCGCTGGCAGAGTGACCTGCTCCCTGATGTTAGTAATGTCTTCATAAGCCACATGAGGACATCCCCATGAAGAGGCGTTTTTCCGTCTGGCGTAATTACTGCTGCCTATTATACAGAACTGAATATAAATACAGCGGTTTTGCGATAGGTAAATTTGGGAAATACGAGGGGGATTCAGGGAATGGGTTTGGGGGATACTGGTAAATCGCTGGCTTGAAAATCAGTCTTATTTTCCTCATCCAGAAATCTATTCATTCGCTAAATTGCCTTAGACGACAAATTCATCGCATCCAGCCCTTCTTCTCAGATCCCACAAAAATTCATCAAACCTATAGATTAACGATTTACATCACCCTGGTTTTGTTATGTGATCCTGTTACAGGCTTTAGTAACGCCCTGCCCAGCCAACCGTAACAGGACTTCATCGATGGAATTTTATCAGGCCGATCCGACGCTTGAGAACTACTGGCGTGGTGTGATCCTCTTTGGAAGGAACGTCGCATCTTACAAATTTGCGCTGGCGTCAGCATTGTATGAAGTGGATAAGACAGGCAGCGATTTGATAACACTCGACCAGCTTGCCGTGCCGTTCAGCCGTTATCTTTGCGAGCACCTGAAGCATGCGCCAAAACAGATCACCTCCCGCAGCAGCCAATTTCTGGAAACCTGCCTGAAGTTCAACCGAGGTGAAATCACCCACGCCCAGCTCATTGAAGCGACGGTACGCCTGGGCTTTAACAACGTAATCGATGCCTTTCATTACGTGAACCAGGGCGAGATCGATAAACGTTTTTTCCTTGATGAGCGCAAAACCCACAACGGGATCCGCCTGACGGATAACTTCTATTTACTGGGCGAACGCCTGCAGTATAAAAACCTCGCCTTTGAAACCAATGCCCGCTGGAACCTGGTGGAACAGGCCTGGTCGATGGGGATTTCACGTAATCTTGTGGGCGTGGAGTTCGACGAAGATAATCAGCTGCTGTTCACAAGGGTGAATGCGCGTCGCGTAGACATCACCAGCTGCCGCGACAGCCTGAATGGTTACCAGAAAGGACGATGCTTTTACTGCTTTAAACCCATCAGTCTGGTACCGGGCGACGCAGAACTGGCGGACGTCGACCACTTTATTCCCTGGGCTGCCCGCCATGAAGTGAGCAATATTAACGGGGTATGGAACTTAGTGCTGGCCTGTCGGTGCTGTAACCGTGGTACCGAAGGCAAATCTGCACGCATTCCCGACCTCAGGCTCCTGCAGCGGTTACACACCCGCAATGAGTATTTTATTCAGAGCAAACTGCCGTTACATGAGACGATTGTTCTACAGACAGGGCAACGTCCTGAAGCACGGAAAAGCTTTCTTCAGCGTAACTGGCAGGCCGCGCTGGACAAACTTATCCATACCTGGAAACCCAACGCGGAAGGCGAGGCAACGTTTTAATGACACTTCACTACTATCAGAACCACGCACAAGATTTCTTCGATGGCACGGTCAATGTCGATATGACCTCGCTCTACGAGGCCTTCACCCAGCATCTGCCTCATGGTGCCCAGGTTCTGGATGCGGGCTGCGGTTCAGGCCGGGACGCAAAAGCCTTTCATGATATGGGTTATCAGGTGGATGCTTTTGATGCCTCTTCCGCGATGGTGGAGCTGGCAAAGCAACATACCGGGTTACCCGTGCAGTTGATGACGTTTTCAGAGATCGACGGTAAAGCGCAGTACGATGGGATCTGGTGCTGTGCCTCTTTGCTACATGTCCCCTCTTCTGAGTTGCCTGAAGTGATGCAGAAGCTTGCGGATGCGCTTAAGCCTGGCGGCGTCTGGTACGTGTCCTTTAAGTATGGCAACGGTGAGCGGGTGCAGGGTGAAAGACGGTTTACGGACCTAAACGAAATGGAATTGCAAAGATTACTTAATCATATGAGTGAAATAGATATTTTTTCGTTATGGATTACGAAAGATAATCGGCCAGACCGACATGAAATTTGGTTTAATGGAATTCTGAAAAAGAAAATAGAGCGACAAGAATCTTATCAAGAGAATGATAAAAAATGAAGGGCTTCTGTTACAGAGCCCTTGGAAAAAAAATTAATTATGATTTTGCACAAGAACAGAACATGCTAATCTTTTAGGGATCCATACTGCTACGACTGGTACGTCACTAATCATTCTTTGATTATCCATTTTTAAGTCAATGTAATGAATCTGTACACTTACTCTTAGAGGATCTTTTATCATTGCATCTCCAAGATAAATTTCGCCACGGCGTGAAGACTCAACGGGATAAGCCCCTTGGAACAAATAGGAATTTATTTTGCGAATTCTTCGTTCATTAGGGCTCATCCTATAAACAATACAACTCTCAGTAATATCATTTTCTATTGCTTTTGCTAAATGTAATAACATTGCAGTGTTTGTTTGAGAATCGTTACTCCCAGTTACTCGCAGTTTAATGAGCAAGTTTTCATATAAATCTTTTAAAAGAACGTTATCACAAACTAAATGCTTCTGGGTCTTAGTGCGTTCATTATGCCCCACATCCGAAACAAAAGATAAATGACTTAAAAACTCTGCTGTAGTCTCCCTATTATCACTAACTATGTTATTCGAGGGAAACATTAATTTTGGCATAATCCATTTATCAGAAAATTTTGTATGCATGTAATCAAATTCGAGAACACTATCCCTACAAGGTTTTAAATCCAAATCTAAAAGAAAAGCCCTTTTCCATGAGTCTAATGGTTTATTTTGCAACTCTACAATCTTAAGCTGCTTCCTAATATCTTCTTCATGTGTGACGTAATTTCTAAATGCTTCAAGTGTGCTTTGTTCTAAATAAACCCTGCAGAAGCCTAAATAATTTTTCTTGTAACCAAAAAATCTTGCTCTTTGTTGGATAGTATCAGCATTTCCAACACCGACCCCCCTCGGCATGTATGTTACAGTCAACCCTTCAACTGTAAACCCTCTATCAACTGCGATCCCCCCCACCAAAATCCATCCATAATTATGCTGCCAATCAATTGCTGGAGTTTTGTTTTTTCTGGAGTTTACTTCAACAATTTGAGTACTTTTAAAAGCAATACCGAAGGAATTAGCCACCTGTTCAAAGGGCGGTAAACATGTTGTTTCTTTCAAGTGGTTATAGGATTTTCTAAATTCATTTAAAAGGTCTATTTTATCTAAATCGCTATCTGGTAATGCTAAACAGGTTTGCCATTCATCAAATATACTCCGTACCCATCCATAAAATTCTTTATGCTGGGCTGTTAAATGCGATGGATGGACAAGCATAGAACGATTACCTGTATTACCCGACTCCTTAATGCCTACAGCTACTCCCAACATAAATATACGCAGAGCATCAAGTAGAGATGATGGAGGATAAGTTAAGGGATTATCTTTAGTTGGAACTTCATTTGAAGGAATAAGTTTTATATACGAAGAGTTTCTGTCAAAAAAATCTCGGCCACCAATATAAGCATCTCCTGGTTCTAATACTTTTACAAAATTTGGTGATAAAGAATCTATAATATTAATTAATAACGGAGCTTGAGGAGTTGCGGTATATTGTAAATAAGTATGATTCGGTAGAGCGTTTCTAAGCCTTATCAAACAACTATATGTTGCACTTTCCTCACCTTGTGATGCTTCTGTATTTAAACTTACTTGATCTGCCTCATCATCAATGATCAGGACTGATGTACCATTTAGATCTAATGCTTCAAAAATTTCAGCTAATTTTTTTATTCGTGTATGATTTTTCAAGACCGTAATAAGAATAGTTTTCTTATAGATTGCATCGGTTGATGAGTCCTTAGATATGGAAAGGGTATTCCGAATCATCTGTCCATCAGAATCTAAAGATGTCGGATTTTCCAGTTGTACCCACCTACGGCCTCTATTTACATCATTTAAACCTAAGTCCTTTTTTAATCTATTAGAAGATTGTGCAAGTAACGGATTTGACGTACCAGCTATAACTATTACTATATGAAATCCATTATCCCTTGCAAGCGCTGCAACAGTTTCAAACGACATTGTTTTTCCGCTTTGCACATAACCAACCACCAGTCCAGTTTCAAAACCATTTTCTACTTGAGGCGGAACCCCACGTGACAGAATCGAAATAGCATCTTCTAATAATTTATTTTTTGCTTCATCTGGCATCCCGCTCTGTCCGAGAAAGTCTCCTGTTTCTTCACCCGACTTTGGCGTCCAATTTATCCCATTACTATTGAATGTAATTTTAGTTTCTAAGCTCATTTATATTCACCTTTTAGAAAATACATTACGTAATATCTCATTTACATTTCTACGAATAGTACCAGCTTTGCTAACGCCACAATCCCTAGCTAAAACTTCTGCGATGGCCAATGCTGCTCCTAAACGAAATACAGCTTCTGATACATCTCCATCTTTCTGCGCAAATTGGATCATCAAGGGGTGAGACATAGACATGCGAATATGTAATCGCCTGATTTCATCGCCTATCCTCCCAGTGTCACTTAATGCCAGCCACTCACTACTGGAAAACTCATTAGATATTTCAATACATACTGACCATTTCTGATCTCGGAATGAAATGTCAAAAATCTTATTCATTATTTGAGATTTACATACAACAGTCTCAACTGGAGCATCAACTAAATCAGAATCGAGTATATTAGGTATTGACAATGGCAATCCTATCTTCATTTCTTCAACTGAACTAGACACTGCTTTTTCAATGATAGAAAATAATTTACTATTATTACCTCTAACTCTATATCCTTCAGCTTGACGCAACAAAGGCAAATCATCACTATCTAATTTATCTCTTAGGATTTCGAGAAAAGTTTGCTCGAACTCACCCCACCTAAAACCATCTTTAGTATGGCTGACATCTATACCATCAATGTGAAACTCACCGAACAATCGCTGAAATCTATAACTATTTGAATTTCCGAAAATATAGGATGGACGATAAGTTTCATCAGCGCTTCCTTGTATAACTCGTCCTCTTCTTAAAAGTGAGAATCCCGCTTCACTAGTATTACCCATGGCCCTAATCGCAGCAAAACCATTAACTTTAAAATTTTCACCGAAAGTAAAACTAATATTTTTTCGCCACTCAAGAGATATTTCATCAGTACTTTTAAAATAGGGCGCATTAAGTATTTTAGGCTCTTTAAAAGTTAATTCCTCACCATTAACCTTTAATATCAAAACCTTATCCCTAATAAATTCTCTATATATACCTGCTAGATGTCTTTTAATTTTAAAGATAGTACGCTTAACAGGTGTATGAAAAACATCATTCAAAATAATTTCTGTGAAATGTTGTTCATTAAGTCCTGACGCCTCTTCTATAACAATTTCATAGGCATCATCTGCAATCATATTATCAATATCAAAATATATTGTTCTTATTATAGGTTCACCTATAACAGATGTGCGCACTTCCCATTTTGGTGAAAACCAGCAGGCTGCGCTTTTCATTCCCATACCAAACTCAGATAATCCTGTGTTATCTGGAGGTATGGATGCTGGCTTGAAAGCTCGAGGAAAATCCTCTATTGAAATACCAAAAGCATTATCTTTAATTGATATTCTTGCAGGTTGAGTTGCATCAATTTGAATATCTACAGTGAGCGTCTTCTGTACATTTGTTCGAGGGTTCGCTAAAAAACTTTGCAAAGCATTATCTACGAACTCTCCGATGGCAAACCAAGGTTTATAATTGAGATGTCGCAAAACTGCCAATATACTAATCCCTGGCCGCACATCTACTTTCGAAAGTGCCATAAAAATCTCCTTAAAATGGCTTAATTATTGGCAACACAACCACTTTCTAAAATATTAACTTGAATAATATCTTTTTCATCTTTAAACGCATCTAATAATGCACTTGCAACCCACTCAACAACTTTTGTATTTACTGCATTTCCCAAAGCCTGAAATGCTTGAGTAGGGCTTTCTGGCAATTTCAGTAACTCATCAAGACTTTGGAGTTTTGCGCATTCACGGGGGGTCATATAACGTTTTTGCCATGCAATAATAGGGACTTGGGTATCAGTCATCGCAATCAAGCTCGGAGCAGTTGTTCTTCTTTTGACTCTCACTCCAGACGCCCTAAATTGAAGGACATATTTCCAAATATCTCTCTCTTCGCCATGCACATTCCACTCAAGCTTTTGAAGACTTGAAGGAAACCTCAAAATATCAGGTAACCATTGATCAATCCAATCTTTATTATCATTATAAAATTGCCTGTTTTGCCTGATATAGTTTTTTTTCCACTTAGGAAATTCAAATTCTTCTGTTCGAGCATGACTCGGTAATAATTTCCAGCGATCATCAATATTTCTTTTCAGGCCAATTTTACAACCATGGCTCGCTCTAAAGCCTTTTAATCCTTCTTTTCCTAAGCGAACCTTCCTTGCATAAGGGGTTTCATTTTCGAAAGGATAAGTTGCTCCCCACTCCATTGACCATAGAGGAAAAGAAGGTATCTCAACTTCAGGAGGGCATAGTTCTAAGAACTTACTCCAAACATTTAAGCAATCGATAACTTGAGGAGATAACGATTTTGCATTAACCGGGTTATCATCTAAAATACTATCTATTGAAGTAACTAAATTCGAAGTTTCCGGCCATCTAAAATTTTCAAGGGGCAACAATGATCCAACGATATATATACGTTCACGAATCTGTGGGATGCCAAAATGATGCGGTGAAAGTTTTGCGGCATCAATATTATAGCCAAGACCTTCCTTACCAAGAAACTGTTGGATTTTTATCCATGTTTTCCCCTCATCATGTTTCAAAAGATTGGGGACATTCTCTAAAATAAAAAACTTAGGACGCTTATGTTTTAATATTTCAACTACGTTGAAAAATAAACCTCCTTGTTTTGTACATTCGAAGCCTAACTGATCACCAGCTTTAGAAAAAGGCTGACATGGAAATCCAGCGGTTAATACATCATGATCAGGTATATTTTCAAGAGGAACTTTTGTAATGTCACCTTGTGGTCTAATCCCAAAATTTTCTACGTATAGGTTCTGTAGTGGCTCCTTCCACTCCACAGCAAAACGACAAACGCCACCTAATCGTTTTAACGCAAGATGAAAACCTCCCAGACCTGCAAATAAGTCTATGAAAGTAAAGTTTTTTTTAGTTTCCATATAAGTAATCTCAAAAAGCAAAATTCTGTCTATGTATATTCAAGCATACTAATGGCTGTATATAAACACATACTTTGGTGATAGTTTTGTATAGTTTAGAATCGCGTCAACAGAATTTTACAGTTCGATTCACAAGTATGATGTTTAATCGCTTGAATTGTATAATAACCATTCATTTTCCACCATACACATCATGCTCCTCAAATCTCACTCGGTTCAAAATGACATAGTTACCGAGGAAGTTAGACCCGGTAATGTAATCCTATCAGTAAGAAGATTTAGTTAGGCCAAGCGATATAGTGGGGACGATCTTGCAAAGGCTAGATTTCAGACACAAAAAAAGCCACCCTTAGGTAGCTAATTATTGCATCTTTTGGTGCGAAGGCCGGACTCGAATTTCACACATAATAGACTGATATCAATGTATTTTAAAATCAGGAATAAATCTTTATACCCGCACTTGTACCCACAAGCTAAGATCCGTACAAAAAATAGACATTACAAGTGGGTATAAAGCCACACCAGTAGAACACCGATATGGCTATCAAAGCAAGATTCAGGCAGGCAGGAAAGTTTTCTTCAAAGGCACCAAAAGTTTAGTCTCGATATCAACTTGTTCGTAGTTCTCAATAAGCGCACGGACGAGATCATCAAGTGTCCAGAGCGTCAGTGGTATTGTTGAACGGTCGGCTTCATATCGAGCATCTTTCGTAAAACCCCCTGTACTAACATAAAGCCCGCGATCGTCTTTATGGCGACCGCCGATAAAGCTGCGTATCTGTTGGCTTCCCATCTGTTCCCTGCGGTGCTTTACTTCTACGATGATACGCGGATTTTCAAAACCGAACCCATCAGGTGAAGCAATGATGTCTTTACCCCGATCGGCTCCCGCAGGAGAGACCTGCGTTTTATAGCCCATACTGCGTAAAACTCCGGCAACAAGATTTTGCATCTCATCCCAGTCAAGAGAGTTGATACGATCTTTGATACCCTCAAACGCCAGCATTTCCATATCGCGAAGCGGATCAGAAACAACCTCATCTTCATCCATCGCAATTGGATTCTGAGTAATTACATCTGCAGTGGGTTTCTTATCCTGCAAAAGCTCTTCTAGCGCATATTCCGGAAGCTGGAAAACCGTCAGCGTAGAACCCAATGTGTTTTTGGTAGCAACAGACAGTCGATCGCGATCAATTTCTTGAGTATTCCATTTAACCTGCCGAGCGATACCCATCCCCTCTTCCACCCATTCAGGATGATACTGGAAGTCTGAAGTAACTTTGCCTAGCAAATAAGTACGGTTGGCTGGCGAATAGGTAATAACCCAATCACCCTTTTGGATCTCATTCACAAAACGCCAGACCTGCGATGCACCAGAACGGGCTGTTCCCAGCTTTGTTAAGGGATCTGCCTCCTGGTATAAGGCGAGTAACTGGGCTCGGGACAGGCCGGGTTTGACTAATGGAGCCAGCTGAGACCAACCGATACCTACAATTTGCTTATCGCGAAAATCGTCATAGAGCTTGCCGCCGTCACCGCGGATCATCCACATTCTGTTGCCCATACCCGTCCCTTCATTAGGAAAATAAATTAAGCTGGATCATAAGCTTGTTCGCCGTAGGCGTCAAAACTCTCCAAAACTACTTCGCTAACATTCCTGGGTAGTGTTTAGCGATAATATCATTCATCCTCTCGACCAAATCCAGGCGCTTGAAAGTCAAGTGCGCAGTGCCCTTCTGAAAGTAGCGAATACGGAAGAACTCATCTTCATAAACACCCTTATCCGGGTTATCTCGAATATGCGCCATCAACCGAGTAGTTATATCGCTACGGTTGTCAGGTATTGATTTACCACTCAGTAAAAACAGCATTCGCTCCAAGTCAGCCAACTGATCCCTCCGCCAACCCCAGTTCAGACTAAATCCCCAGCGATTGTGGCTCACCAGATTATTGATGATGATCTTCTTACCAAAGCTGCAGGGACTATTGGTTTTATAATCCCACGACAGGCCTTTGAAGACGTTAATGATCCCGCGCTCAAAGACTTCCATTTTGTTCAGATGTAACTGTTCAAAAGTACTGAGAATGTTCGCCTCACTGATAGCAGGAAGATCGCCCTCCTCCAGGTTCTTATGCCACTGGTCGCGAGCCTGCGTATCCATTAAGGCCATCATGCCGGACTTCAGCATCAAATCGCGCCAGATACTACTGTCGATATTGCGGGTGACGGCAGGCATCGCTTTATCAGCCTTCTCAGTCAGCCAACTATCGTAGCGGTGCCCTGGCTTCATCGCCCAGTCTTGCGCTGTACCACCGCCAATTTCTGAGGTTAACCCTGAAATGGCATCAAGCTGCTGAATGAGCTGTTCGATCTGTTTCAGGGCGGTATCTCGGCCTGTGACAACGCGCTCGATACTAGTCGAAAGGATGAGTTCATTGTGCTCCGTTAATACATCGGGTTCTGTTTGCATCGTTAATCGTCCATTAAAGCAAACACGCCTGCCGGGAGTGGCAGGCGCATTATGCGATGAATACAAAAGGTGGGAAGTTCAGAGGTAAAAATCAGGAATGAGGCTCGAAGAATTCAGGTATTTATTAATCCGGTAGCTCGCCTGGCTCTGAGAATATCGGTGGCGGTCAGGAATGGTGTTTGCTCTTGCCAAGTGAATCCCTTACGGTCAGTGCGTACCAGTTCATAGCGTTCCACCAGGAAATTCACTGCATCAGCAAGTGCAATACCAGCTTCAATATGCTCTTGGATGGCCGCCTCGTCATGGAATGGCGTATCGTTAAGCGTCAGGCCGTAATGATGCTCCAGCAGATACGTTAAAAGTTGCTGCCACACTTGCACGGGCGACAGGTGTGGCGAAACCGGCACCGTGGCCGGTACAGTTGAAATGTGCATGGATAGAATCCTGAAAAAGAAGAAGAGAGAAGGTGTTACGGGGTTGGATAAATAGAAATGTAAACGTAACCGCAGCTACCACGGGTATCAGCTATGCAGGTTAAACCCGTAAGATGAATTTTCACCTGATGTTGCTGCTGTGGATTTAGCTCACCGAACCGCAGCATTGCTTCCAATTGACCTATAAACAGCGGGAAATTCTGATCCAGTTTCTGCAGTTGCTCCGGGCTAAAGCTCCCCGTCAAACCAGCCCTGTCAGCAAGGTAATGCAGACGCTTGCCCTCCTGTACCAGCCTTGCGCCAAAGCGGGGGATGATATCGCTTTGTAGACCCCATTCATGAGGTGGTGTGATTGACATGAAAATCTCCGTTTAAAGCAAACCCTGCTCAGCAAAAGAAACCACGTCATTCCCAACAACCAAATGATCCAGCACTCGCACTTCTACCAGTGCTAACGCTTTCACTATCCGCTGAGTGATGTGTTTGTCCTGCTGACTGATTTCTGTCGTACCTGACGGATGGTTATGCGCCAGAATTACCGCAGCGGCATTGTGTTTCAGAGCCAATTTAACCACTTCGCGGGGATGCACTTCGGTATGGCTAAGTGTGCCGGTAAACAGTGTTTCGCATCCCAGCAGGCAGTGCTGATTGTCGAGATACATCACGATAAAAACTTCACGCTCCTGATGAGCCATCTGTAATTGCAGCCAGGTCTTAGTGAAGCTGGTGGAGTTAAATGGCTCACTCGGTTGACGCTGATATTTCTCCAGCAGGCGTAATGCCCGACGAATGACGCGTTGCTCGTTTGCAGGAAATACCGGGGATAAATTGAATACAGACATATTTGCTCCTTAAAACAAAAAGCCTCGCCGGTTTATTGGCAAGGCCTGGGGGAAGGGATAATAAAAAGGTTCATGAAGCAAACTGCAGCATATTCTCAGCCATCACCCACAGAGCACGGTTGAGCTTTACATCACCGTCGATACCTTTAACGGCGCGAGTATGGGCGCGTTTACCTTTGGTGGTTCGTCCAGACAGACCGCCTTTAATCAGGTTTTCCTGAATGCGCTGATAAGTGGTCCACAGGTCGTTACTCTCATCCTGCCAGCGGCGTGGGGATAGGATTTGCGATTCCGTCACCGGCTGATGCTCTTCACCAAAACGATAGATTAAAGCTGCTTTCGCCATCGCCTGCTGTGCAGGTGGCGGTAACATTAGCGACTGCATGGCATCGCGTTTCTCTTCTACGCGATCAAAAATCCCCAGCACTTCGTAAGCTCCTTCAACGACTTTCTCCACCACGTTGCCTTTGTGTGGCACACGTACCTCTCCAAAACTCTCACCGCAAATTAGTCCATTCTGGCAAACCGATCTGAATAACCCCGGTAGCATCTGGTATGAGCTGGAGCCGTCGTGGCTATTAAGCAGTATAATTTCAGGCACCTGCTTGCCAGTGATCTGTCCTTCACGACGCAGACGTAGCATGTGCTTAGTATGTTCGCGTTTGCTCTGGTCTCGGACTCTAGTCTGGCACGCAAAGAAAGGGTGAAAGCCTTCACGTTGCAGGTTATCAAGCAGGGTAATGGTCGGAATGTATGTGTACCTATCGCTGCGGGATTCATGCTTTTCTTCGCTGAATACACTCGGCACATAATGCGCCAGTTCATCGCGGGTTAGCGGGCGGTCGCGTCGAATGAGATTGGCCGCACCGAAGCGGCTGGCTAAACGTGTCATTATTAGTTCCTTATTGAGATATGAAAAAAGACCATGCCTCAGAGTGAGGCATGGTCTTTTCTGAAAGTGAACGGTGAAAAAAGATTGTGTTAAATTCGGGTGAGATCACACGGATAATACAGAGATAAAAACGACTGTAATTTAAATATTACCAGCCAGCATTCTGCTTCCTGATAGCCCGGTTGAGCGTGTCCAAATCTTGTATAGTTTTTTCTTTTACTGTATAGGTGGTTCCATTCGGGTCAATAGTGACTGATTTCGGAAAATGATCCTTTATGATTTTAACCGTTGATGGGTGACTAAAAAATCGATATTTGAGACCTGTGCTGCTAATAAAGTCTCCCTCTGATGGGGTAGCCAGTTCATCTGGTGATTGCGGCTCATACAAAACCCCGACAAAAAAACCGCCCCCGCGCATGCCCTCCAGCCCATTAATATACAACTGGTGTGAATGTTTTTTTCTGTTCCATCCATTTTTGGCCATGTCATGAAATGTTCTGTACTTAATGTTGTTCAGATCGAACAAAAGCGCTTCATCGTCGTTTGATCTTTTAGTATGTACAGGAATCACCTTGCATGAATAATCAATTTTCACTTCGAGGCCATCAGCGGTGTGCTGTCTATATTTTATTGTTACCTTTCCGATGAAAAATAAAAATAACGCCGGTTTGAATTCACTATTATTAGGGACATGAAGTTTTGTCTGTAGGTATGCAATTACTCTTCTGAGTATATCCCTCTTGTTTATCGCTTCCGCAGGCTTTGGCACGTCACTAAACATGATGTAAGGAAGCGTTTCAATAAAACTATCTCTTTGAAACAAACGATGAAACGCATCGGTTGCTCCCCTGACTATTCCATCTATAGTCAAATTATTGATTTCAAAACCTGCATTGAAAACCTTTTCCGGCACCAGATTTTTATTCGCCACCAGTTTACCTGAAGGTAAAAGTGAATCGTTTTCCATCCTGTACTTCAAGGCATCCAAAATCATGTCCTGAATCACAGCTGAACTACTACTACCCGTTCTCTTCGCCAGACCCACTATCATCTGATGAAGTTCAGGATAGGAAAGGTTAACCGTTATCCTTTTTTTACTTACCATCACACATTCCTTATAAGGTGCAGCATTTTTTAGATTTTAACAGTGCTGCACCTTTTTAAAAACTGCTTTAAATCAAAGAAGTATTCCATGCAAAAGCAACCGCTTTTGGCAATACCCGGCATGGTGAAATGAGTGACAGTAAAATGTTCATCCGCAAACCAGAGCAAGAAATAGCCCCATAGTCAGCGTGCCGGGATAACTTAAGAGTGGTTTTAGACCGAATGAAGGGGAGTAATAACAGCCAGAAACCCGATACCGCAGGGGTATACGAGGTGACAGGTGGCGATATCAGTGATTCTTTACTGCCGGTACCAATTATATGTTTATTGTTGCTCTCTACAGTATGAACAGAACCTTACAGATACAGGGTATACAGAGAATCATCGGGAAGGGGGTATAGCACCGTCAGGAAAGGGAGTTTGCTACCATCAGAGGCTAAAGCCAGTAATAGTGTGAGGCAGTGTTTTCTTTGCTCGTCCTGTACCTGCATTAAAAGTTACTGAGGCACTCATGGATATATCACCCAAAGCATGAGAGCCCGGAAATGATACGCAAAGAAAGTAACCGCGAGAAGAATGCCTACCATATGCAGCGTCTGGAAGACCTGACAGCCTTCGTAATGAATAAGCATGCCCGTGTATTAGCCTTCGGGCTGGATTTATACCTGCCGCAGCATAACCAGCATAAAGGTCACGAATCTGCGGTGATAACCCGTTTTATTGCCTCACTGAAAGCGCAGATTGCCGCTTATATGAATAAACGCAGCAGGGAAGGTAAACGCATATACCCTTGCCCGGTGTATTACGCATGGGCCAGAGAGTTCGGTGAGATTAATGGCAACAAGCATTATCACCTGGTGCTGCTGGTTAACCGTGAAGTGTTCACAGGCATGATGTTAAAAATGGATCTTGATGGGAAGGCAAGAGGTTTTTTGCTGATGATGTCTGTCAAAGCATGGTTCCACGCTTTGAAGCTAAGAAACGGAACAAAGGAGAACGTTCGTTTTTGGCTGGCGGGGGTGTTTGAGTTAAACCGCAGAGAAGGAACTGATACTCCGGATTATAAGAATTACCTGACGAGGATCTGCTATATCGCTAAAAAACGCTCCAAAGAAAATGACGACGGTGAGCGTAATTTTGGCTGTAGCCAGTTTAAGGCCAAAGCGAAAAGTAATTTATTACCGGAGAAGTGATTGTAATGACGGAGCACGCAACATGACCTTAAATCAACAGGTTAGTTCTGCGGCTCCTGTCTTTTACCCACTCAAAGACAGAAGGACAATCGTCATGAACAATCTTCCGACTCCCGACAACGACCTGATGAATGACAGGCTGGTGGATATGGTCTTCATCACCACCTTCACGGGCTTAACCGATAAGTGGTTCTACAAGCTGATTAAGGATGGTCTGTTCCCGAGACCCATCAAGTTTGGCCGCAGTTCCCGCTGGCGGGAAAGTGAAGTCAGGCACTGGCTGACAGAACGTATTGAAGAATCCCGCCAGTAATGTCCCTGAGGCCACCTCCACACGGCTTATCCGTAAACTTTAACCAACTACGCACTATGTCAGTAATACGTCTGGCAGGGCTGTTGCTGCACGTTATTTTCTAAGTAATGCTGTGGTAATGAAATGAATGGCATTTCAGCAGGGTTAAACATAATTAAAAGGGGGAGAAGTGTCGGATTATTGCCACTCTATCCCCCAGGCTAACCACAGGTAAATTTAATGATTAAAGGTCCAGCTACCGGATTCGGTAACAATAGTGGCTTCGATAATACGGTCACATTTCATATATTTGAACGTGGCCACATCACCGAATTGATATTTGGCTGGCAGAGTTCTGTTACCAACGCTCTCCATTTTACAGTTCCCCCGGTTAACCCGAATGGATTTCAGTACCATGTTGTCATCAGTGATAGTGAGCTGAATAACGCCATATTTAGTTTTCCAGCCTTCATTGCTGACGGCGCTGCCAAACTGCACTTTAAACGGTGGCGTCGTGGATTGCTGTACCTGCTGTTGCTGAGAGGATGCAGGTTTATTAGCCTGCTGGCTACCCACGCCATTAATACCGTTCTGAAGGAGGCTCCTGGAAACGCTAATCGTACCCGGTTTGCAGGATACCGTGCTGGTTTCCTGCCCAAGTGAATTCATGGCCGTGTAATAAGCATCGCCTGTACCATCATATTCCGAATAATTGACAGCAACAGCGCCTTCGATATCGTCACTTTCTCCGCGCAGCGTGAAAGAAGCGGTTCCCGCCTCTGATTTAGCGATGACAGTTTGCTTCGCCTCACCGGAAGGAATGTCCAGTTTAATGACTGAACCTCCCTCTTCGGAATCACCACCGGGCTTTTCAAAACTGATATAAACAGTATGACTGGCATGACTAAGCGTCATTTGCTCGCCGTTTTCAAGCATGCATTGCAAGTCGTAGCCTCCGTCTGCATGAGCAGACTGGGTAGCAAATAACGCTATAAACAATGCAGGAATAATCAGTGGTCTCATTACATATTTTCCTTATCCAAAAAAATGGTCCCAGACATTACCCGCCCACTCAATGACTTTATCCTTACCCTTACGGGCAAGCTCTTTGACGGGCTTTGGTAACGGAACGGAATCAATAACGTCGTCAAGTATCCCGGAGATCACGCTGGCAAAGCCGCCTTTCGCCTCCGTCTTTACGTCATCGGTTTTGTACTCTTCCTTAAACTGCGAGGCTGTGCTGCTTTTAGCCCGATCGGGCAAAGCACGGATCATCGTTTCGACCAGACGAAGGATGTTGTAGCCCTCATCGGCGGAAATGGGGATAACCGGATAGTGCGTAAAGCCAAATCGTTCAGTAATGTAGGCTTCTTTCTTTTCGATGTTGATACGCTGTGCCGGGGACGGCTGATGCAGGTGTGTATCCCACTCCCGGAAGGGCTCGATTTTATCCACCTGGTTTAGGACGAACAAAACGCGCTCCCCCCCACCGGCAGGGAGCAGGACATTGTTGTAGAAATGCTCATCCGCAGAAAAGGCCCGATCGTCGCCTTTTATCACCCAGAGGATGAGATCCAGAGAGGGAAGCAAAGTGCGGTATAAATCTTCATACTCTTTATCCCGCCGGGCATTCTCACCGACGCCAGGGATATCAATTATTTTCAGCGAACGTTTACCGAAGCGTATGCGCAGCTCCTGAGCCTCCCGTGTACAGGCCTCAACGTCGCTGACCGCACACACCTCTCCCTGAAACAACGCATTACACACGCTGCTCTTTCCGGAACCGGTTTTTCCCATAACGCCAATCACGGGTTCATAATCGATAGCTTCACTGATTTTGTTAACCAGGTTTTCCCGCAGTGACTGAGGGAAAACATCGAGAATATCCCTAATGTCAGGTATGAGCGGCGTGCTGTCGGCTTTTATCGCATTGCTATCATTAAACATATTGCCCCATACCCCTGAAATCCCCTCTTCTCTTCTGGTTATGCCATTAGCATCAGTAATCATCCGCCCTTCCCCCTTTACCGGGTCATCCATAAAGGTCTCCTTGCTTATGTTGAAATGAACGTTGCCAGTTACTCTCTGAAGGTGTGAATAACGTCGCTGATGAAACGAAAGTGAGGAAGAGCCGAAATAAACTCCTCACTGGCGGTGAGCGCATCAAGTTCAGGCTTTCTGCGAAAAGAGGTGTCAAGTACAGTCACAGCGTTAACGTCTTCCATGCGAAACACCTGTAGCTTTCTCGCTCGAGTAGCCACAAGAAACCAGTTTCTGGACTGGAAGATCAGGCGGCGAGGAGCCACTCCTTCGTAGCTCTTACCATTGACTAATAGCGTGACGGCCCGGTAGTCACGGATAGCTTCAGCCAGCTCCAGAAAACAGGTGGTCTGCGTGATTGGCGATGGCAGCCCTCCATGCCCGATTAGACATGGAGAGCCACCAGAGCTGCTGGTAATCAGCCGGATTAGTCTGCGGTTCTGAGCCGGAATGATCCCCGAAATGCCAGAGTTGAGGATAAACGCAAAGGTATTGGGTAAATGCTCTCGACCCGTTCGCCGCATAAGTCGATAGCAGCCACTGGAATGTTCAAGATCCAGATGGATTAGACGCTGCTGAAAATCCCGCTGTAGAGTGCGCTCTGAAACACCAAACTCATTTGCCAGCACTTTCAACTCTAAGGATTGACCAGCCAACAATCGGCTGATAATGACCGATAACCTGACGGACAGGCGGTCATAATGATCATGTTGTGTTTTCATGGTGAGAACAGTCCTGAACTCCCAAAATAACCAGATATTGATATGGGAGATTATGACGTACTGGTTCGACACGTTATGTCGTACCAAAGGGCGGTGGATTGAAAAAATGGTGGGGGTAACTGCAGCTACCTAACATTATGAAATGTAAGTTAATTGGTTGATTCCAATGCGGAGGTATCATCAAAAAAACGACACAACCTGTCGCATTCCGCATTGTAAGAAAGAGAATATCTGCTGCTCACGAAAATGATTTAGTTCTGAAAATAGTTATAAACCAAATAAATATCCGTGCAGTGATAACGTGTACCATTCGCGTGGAAATGATACAACCGTGTAGAACTATCACGAGTTGCGGTTACTGGACTTAGATACCTGGTCTGGGCGGGGGATTGCCTTCAGCGGTATCCTCACTGGTAAAAGGATATGAAAAACCGCTGTTTCATCAGGTCGCTTATTTTCCTGAGGATCAGTTCATTGCTCGCAGTCATGCGCTTTCCTTCCTGCCTGATTATCTAACCGAATGCTAGTAGTTAAATTTAACTGAAATAATTATATTTATCAGAGAAATAACCTCATCACCTTTTCCCTAAGGAAGGTAAACCGCCGGAGACAACAATCCTGCGTCCGCCAATGTATTGGTCCATGATGTCTCGAGAAGTGGCATTTCTGGTTTTTTTACCCTTTGCCGTTACTTTCTTTTTTTTGCTAGATTTGCTTTTTGCAGCAAGTCTTTTCTTGGCATGGGCAAGCAGAATGAGCCGCCCTGACATCAAACTCTGTCTGGAAGTATCCGCCGCATCATAGCCATTCACGATGGTCACTATTTCTTTTTCAATTTCAGATAACGTTTTTTCAGTAACAAATTTCTCTACTACAGCGGAGTATTTTTTATCTAGCGGTTGAGTTATCGCCCATTGATAGGAAATTGTCGTTACACTGTTTTTCTTTGAAGGATTACTACTGATGGGAGAAGAGCTTGGTCTTTCTGAATGGGCTTTATTTATATGCTTTTCTAATCTTTTTGCGTCCTTGAAAGAGACGTTACATACTGGACATTTGCAGGTTTGACGGGCAATAAGCGGTGCCTCAGCTACCGGCTTAGCAAGATGAGGTGCCATCTTCCAGCCATGATTGGTTAGCAAATGACTGGACAGCACCGTCACCTCGACTGCGGTATTACACAGAGCACATATGATTTTTTCCATATTCTCCTCCCTCAAGCGATGGATGCTGCAGGATTGAAGCATCGCACGCCATTATGTTTAGCTTGTCATTATCATCCCAGCCATCCCATCCAAACGCTTCTTGGTCTTCTCCCAGTCAGGCATTACCTGCCCCATGAGCCGGTAGAAGCGTTCGCTATGGTTATGCTCGGCCAGATGGCAGAGTTCATGCAAGATAACGTAATCGATACACTCACGCGGGGCCTTTACCAGATTGGGATTCAGGGTCACCCTTCCATTGGGGGAACAACTTCCCCACTGAGTCTGCATGGTAAGAATGCGCAATGGCGGTGAGTCACTGACCCATAACGCTTGCTCCAGCATAGCGTTCAGCCTCTTGGCGAAGACTTCGCGGGCTCGAGCCTTATACCAGTCAGTCAGCAACTGCAGAACCTTTTCAGCGCTCTTATGGCGTAAGGTGACTTCCAGCTTGCCACGCAACATTTTTACGCCCTGTGCCTCAGAGGGAGCCACTATCACCTTAAGCATGTACTGTTTGCCCAGGTAATAGTGACTCTCACCGCTGATATACTGTCGTGGAGTTATATATTCCAGCTGCTTACGGAAGTCCCGTAGCTGCTGATAGATCCAGCGCCCACGCTTTTCAACGGCATTCAGAACCTGTTGGTCATCGGTATCCTGCGGCGCGGATACTACAACCCGACAGTCAGGGTGAACTTTTATCAGAATGCGCCCATTCACCAACGGTCGGGGTTTACACTCGAAAGTAATGCGTTCATCACCGTAAATGAAGCTCATTGCTCTTTCACACACAATTTAGACTCCGCTCAGCCCTACGCGGGTAATCTGGACGATCATTTCCACAATCTTTTTCGCCTGATCCATTCCGCCACCTATTGCCTTACATTCTTTAAACATCATCGGTAGAAGCTTCTTGCGAATATCAGCCTCGATATTTTGCGGATTGATCGAGTTCTCAACCACTGAGATATCAACAGCCTGGTCTACTTCAAAAGCAAGCTTCACCCACTTATCGATAACCTGAGAATCGGTAATGGTAAAAACCTCCGGCAGTACTTTTTTGTACACGCCGAAGTAAGCCTGTGCATGGTGATTACCAGCAAATACGTCGGGTATTTCGTTCAGCCGCCGTTCCTGTACTTGCTCCTCAAACTCACGAAATAGCATGTACTGCTTGAGAGGGTGATCAAACAGTTTTTCCGCCTCTTCAATAGCCAGACGCAGTAACTTCGAGAAGGCTTCCTGAGCATAAGGATCATCACGTAAATCCTGCTCAATCATGCGGGTTACGCGGGTTTTGATAATATCCGTTTCGTTGCGAGTTTTATCCTCGCTCCACTCTTCGGGCCGTTGTCCCATTTTGCTGACTTCATACACTCCATCAGGCTCGCGGACTTCTACGCCAACAACGTGTTTATCCAGCAGCTTTTTAACCTGTTCAGTGTACTGATCATAATCTACTGTCTCACCAGCATCCTGCTTCACCAGCTGGCGCAAGCTGGTAAATTGCCTCAGCGTCTCTTTGTAGTGCTGGCGATCATCTTCGCTGAAACTCTTATCCTCAAAGAAGGTAGCTGACTGCAACGCCACTTTCAGGCAGCTGGCAAACTGCGTGAGTGCCTCATAAAAGTCCTCACGGACTTTAAGATGCACATCAACCATTTCGCCATGCTTTTCTTCCGTGCGCGGCACCAGCACCTGACGGAGCTGCTCAATATCGTTTTTGTTTTTTACACCTGCGAAAATCGCCCACAGATTTTTATACAGCTGGGGAAGGCGCTTGTACTCCGTACTCATCTGGCCGTACAGCCCCACCAGATCGTCAATATCAAACCCGCCCTGCGTGCGTGATGCCAACTTTTGGTAATCCTCAATGGTGGTATCCAACTCTTTGAGGATGCCCCGATAATCGATTAACAGACCAAATTTTTTCTTAGGATGAAGGCGGTTAACACGGGCTATGGCCTGAATCAGGTTATGCCCCTTAAGAGGCTTATCGATGTAAAGCACGGCGTTTTTGGGTTCATCAAATCCGGTAAGTAACTTATCGACCACAATAAGTAGCTTCAGCGAATCATCTTTATCAAAACGCTCAATGACATTACGCGTGTAAACCTGCTCATCCTGAGAGCCGACGTTATCCTGCCACCATTTGGTCACATCAGGGATACCAGATTCATCCACCTCGGTATTCCCTTCACGCGTGTCAGGCGAACTGATCACCACGGCAGACTCAAACAGCCCGGCTTCATCAAGATACTTTTTGTATTTGATCGCTGCTGCTTTACTGTCACAGGCGAGTTGCCCCTTCAAGCCATCGTCGATGTTTTTGACAAAATGGTTGGCGATATCCAGTGCAATAAGGTGGATGCGATCGTCAGCATTATAGACCTGCCCTTTATTAGCAAACTTACGCTTCAAGTCGGCTTTTTGTTTTTCCGTTAATCCTTCGGTGATACGGTCAAACCAGCTATCTATCGCTCGTTCATTCACGTTCAGCTCGGGCGGGCGCTCCTCGTAGAGAAGTGGAGTGACGGTCTTGTCCTCCACCGCACGCTGCATGGTGTAAGCATGAACGATGGGACCAAATTTATTCGTGGTCTTATCATCTTTCAGCAACGGCGTACCGGTGAAAGCAACAAAGGCTGCGTTGGGTAGAGCCAGCTTCATACGTTGATGACTCTCACCGCCATGGCTACGGTGGCCTTCATCAATCAGCACAATGATATCGGGACTGGTATTCACACACTCGGGCAGGCGGGTGGCCGTGTTAAATTTCTGAATCAACGAGAAGAGAATGCGCTCAGTACCCTTGCCTATTTGTTCGGCCAGACGTTTGCCAGAGGTGGCGATGGCATCGGTTTTATCCCTTTTACCGGCCAGTTCTCCGGTTGAGATAAAGGTGCGACTGAGCTGGTTTTCCAAATCGACGCGATCGGTCACAACGACGATGCGGCACTGCTTGAGAGTTTCACTCAGAATCAGCGCTTTGCTCAGGAAAACCATCGTCAGTGACTTACCTGAACCTGTGGTATGCCAGATAACCCCACCGTTGCGGCTGCCATCAGGGTTCTTCGTTTCGATACGCTGTAGCAGCCGTTTGATACTGAATACCTGCTGATATCGGGCAATGACCTTACCGGCTTTCTTATCAAACAGCGTGAAGAAGCGAACCATATCCAGCAGGCGCTCGGGTAACAGCAGACTGATAAGCAGCTGGTCCTGGCCCGTTATAGCCAAATCACCTGCTACAATCAGATTTTGATACCATTCCAGGCAGGCAACCGGACGGTGGCTGAAGATTGAATCAATCTGCTGTGCTGTGAGCTTGCGGTTTTTGATGGCAAGCATCTCCAAGTCGGAGATATCTTCTTCCCGCCATGTCGCCCAAAATTTGGTCGGTGTTCCGCAAGTACCGTAACGCCCATCATGGCCGTTTATCGACAGTAAGATCTGGCTGTAGGCAAACAGTCGCGGAATTTCATCATGACGCTGGTTACGCAGGCTTTGGGAGATCCCTTCATCAATAGTCGGTCCTTTTTTAGCGTTGCCGTCCGGACGCTTAGCCTCGATAACGACCAGCGGAATACCATTCACAAAGCAGACAATATCGGGCCTGCGCGCCTCAATGCCGTTAGCACGTGTCACGCTGAACTCTTCGGTGAAAACAAAGCTGTTGTTCTGCGGGTTGTTCCAGTCGATTAGCGAGATAGTCGGGTTCGCCCGTTTGCCATCGATAAATTCCGTCACGGAGATGCCGTACAACAGATGGTTGTACAAGTGCTCATTGGCGGTAATCACCCCCTGGTTTAATGCCGGGCTGTTAACTTCGGCAATCAGGCTATCAATCGCTTTGTCAGAAATGGCATGCTCTTTACCGGCAAAGATAAACGTCCTCTTGGCTAACTGTTCACGCAAAATCTGGTTCAAGACCACCTGATCTGCCTTGCCTGCTCGCGCAAACAAGGCTTGCTGAGGTGAAATATAGGTCCAGCCTAAATTACTCAAGAGAGCCAGCGCCGGGAGCTTGGCGCTGTACTCTTCCTGGAATTTTGGCGCGATTTGCATGCTCATGATGTTCCCTTATCTTTATCGGCTTTCCAGTTCAGTAGCTCGGTAATATCCTTTTCACCCTCGGCCTCTTTTAACAAACGCCGCTGCTCTGCAAATCGTGCATATTCACCCTGAGCTTTTTCATCTGCCATTTTCTTACTGACAGTGCCCCCGCCCTGGAGCACATGACGGTCGTTGAACTGCAAGAACTGATCCAGTTTCTCCTGCCAGTCCTGCAAAAAGACCTGCTGGCGGCGCAGTGCCTGATCTTCGGCATAGTCCAGCCACATATTCACCACACGGTTCAGCTCACTGACCTCTTTCTGGGTCAGGTAGTTTTTAGCGACTGTGACATCGCCTTTTCGCACGTCATTGCCTTTATAGCTGGTGAGCCCCATATGAGGTTGGCTGGCATCTGCCCGCTGGTGGATTAGCTCAGCGGCTGTACGCCCGGTGCAGGCAAAGTGCAGCTTATTCTGGATGGTTTGAAAGAAAAGAGTCGTCTCTTTAAGAGACGGCTGGTAGTCAGCGGCCAGCGCGAAAATTTCCCGTACCCGCAGATAGACTCGCCGCTCGCTGGCACGAATATCGCGGATGCGTTCCAGCATCTCGTCAAAGTAGTCGGGAACAACAGAAGAGCCGACGGGCGGATTCTTCAATCGCTCGTCATCCATCACAAACCCTTTAATCAGGTATTCCTGCAGGGTTTGCGTAGCCCACTGACGGAACTGAGTCCCCCGGACTGAGCGAACGCGATAGCCTACGGCCAATATGGCTTCAAGGCTGTAGTGCTCTATCTCTCTGGAAACCTGACGTTTTCCTTCCTGGCGAACTATCCGGAATTTCCGGATAGTTGAATTTTGACCAAGTTCGCCTTCTGAAAAGATGTTGATCAGGTGCTCGTTAATGGTGCGCACATCTTTATCATATAGCTCAGCCATGGATGCCTGAGTAAGCCAAAGCGTATCTGACTGAAAGCGGCACTCAACGCGTGCACGACCATCTTCGCTTTGGAACAGCAGGAATTCACCTGCTGGTGGTTGAGGTAAGTTATTATCAGTCATGCGGCGTCCACCTTAACCCGGCGTTTACCGGTGAGCAGTTGCTGCATCAGGGCTTTTTTTTCTTGTTTTAAATATTCTAGTTTCTTCTGAATTACAGCAATTTCTGAACTTGCAACCTTGATAGTTAAAGCAATTTTATCTTGTTCGTCTCGCGAGGGGAGTGGTACATGAATCATACTGAACTCTTTCCAACGCAGGCTGCCTCGTCTGTCGACAGATGCGTTAGTTGCAGCACTGAAAATTTGACGATAATGCTCCGTTTTCAACAACGCATACAGATACTCATTATTCACTTTTTTATCATTAGCCTTAAACACCACGTATATAGGACTAACCAGTCCAAAATCATATAGTGTTTGGAGACCGATTGAACCTTCTTCTATATGATTAGATGGGAATCCAAAAGCCCCAAAAGGAATTACGCGATATCCAGATGTGTCATCGCTATATACTTTTTTCTTAAAATATCTTAATGAATCGACAAAACCATCGTATTTTGAGCAAGATAGTACAGGATAATCATTAGCAGAGTTATTCCTCTCTGAAACTTGGTAGCAGATATCTTTGAGTGCAACGTAATCCCAATCGGATGGAAGTTTCCCATACTTAGTATTTTTGTATGTGCAATCCTTGTTTTTTTTAAGAAAACGTCTCTTCCCAATAAGTATTTGCTGCATAAGTGCATTTTTCTGCCTCTGACTGTTTATTAGCAATTTTTCAGTAGTGGCGATCGCCTTATCCCAAGCAGAAAGGATTTGAGCTATTTTCTTTTGCTCTCCGAACGGAGGAATAATAAGAGGTATCTTTTCTAAAGATGCTTTATTTAACTTGTACCGGCCAGCCCCCTGACGAGATAAAAAACTAAATATGTCACGGTGCATAAAGTAATAATAAAACCACTCCCGAGTCGCTATACTCGTCCCCTCAATGATATGAGCATGATTATTAACTGTGCACCTACCATCAATTAGTTGAGTCATTGATTGATTTTCATATTTTAGAAAATGGTCACCGTCCTCACCAATTAAAGCATAGCTTCCATCTTGCTCATAAGAGTCTATATATCCTTGGATTTTTGTAGGACCAAAATAAGGGTATTTTCCAACATTCTTAGCTCGCACATCCTCACTGATAGGCTTACGCAGATTATTCTTAATAGAGAATACCCTACCAACATAAGAAAATACCCAACCACTTGGAACCATTTTTATTCGTGCTTGCATTAACTCCAAATCTGAGTGAGCAGATTTATTCACCATAACCCAACTCCTCCAGATATTTTGCCATTTCCACTTCTAGTGCCGCAAATTGTGTTTGCAATTGCTTGCGCTCAGTGTGGATCGCCATCAGGTCAATCTCCTCCTCTTCTTCAAAGGTATCGACATAACGAGGGATATTTAGATTGTAATCGTTGTCACGAATCTCTTGTAGACTAGCGAGATAAGCGTATTTATCGACGTTATCACCCTCGCGATAGGTTTTAACGATTGTGACAATATTCTCCGGGCTTAGCTGGTTCTGGTTTTTACCCGCCTTAAACTCACGACTGGCGTCGATAAACAACACGTTATCGTCCACTTTACTCTTTTTAAATATCAGGATTGCCGCAGGTATACCTGTACCGAAAAACAACTTTTCTGGCAAACCAATCACCGCATCGAGAAGATTTTCGTCTATCAGCTTCTGACGGATTCTACCTTCGCTAGAACCACGGAATAGTACACCGTGGGGAACCACAACGCCCATGCGTCCAGTTTTCGGCTTCATAGTTTCGATCATATGCAGGATAAACGCATAGTCGCCCTTAGTCTTAGGCGGCAGACCGCGGCGGAACCGACCAAAATGATCATCAGATACATCATCAATTCCCCACTTCTCCAGTGAGAAAGGTGGGTTAGCGGTAACCACATCAAACAGCATCAGATTGGCATTTTTATCGAGCAATTTGGGGTTGCGGATCGTGTCACCCCATTCGATTTTATGGTTATCCTCGCCGTGCAGAAACATGTTCATTTTAGCCAGCGACCAGGTTGAACCTATTGCTTCCTGTCCGTAAAGCTCATAGTTCTTGCTATGGTGCTGTTGAGCCACCCACTTACCACACTTCATCAGTAGTGAAGCAGAACCACAGGTTGGATCGCAGATAGATTCCCCTGGCTGTGGGTCAAGCAACTCCGCAAGCAGATCTGACACTTCAGGTGGCGTGTAGTACTCACCTGCTTTCTGGCCGCTGTTAGCAGCGAATCTACCGATTAAGTATTCGTAAGCATTACCAATTACATCCAGACCGCCAACGCGGCTTGGTTTTAAATTCAACTCAGGGTCAGTAAAGTCTTCAAGCAACTGCTTAAGAATAGAATTCTTTTGTTTTTCTTCGCCCAACTTGTCAGTGTTAAAAGAAATGTCCTGGAACACGCTTTTGCCGCCATCTTTGAGCTTAGTTCCATTGGCTTCCTCGATTGCGTGCAATGCCTGATCGATGCGTTCACCGTTACCTGGCTCATTGCGACGAGCATAAAGTGCATAAAAGCTGGCATTGCGCGGAAGCACAAAGCGTTCATTCTTCATCATCTCTTCAATCAGCTCTGGTTCATCGCCATACTGGGCTTTGTAGCCATCATAGTGATCCTGCCAGACATCCGAGATGTACTTCAGAAACAGCATAGTAAGAATGAAATCTTTGTAAGTATCAGGGCTGATGGTGCCACGGAAAGTGTCACATACGCCCCATAGCACGCGGTTGATGCGGTCTTGATCGATCATATTGCTCATAACAAGTTAATCCTTAAGTAATTTTTGCAAAATACCAAGCTCAAGCTGATGGCGATTTTCCTGTAACTTATTGATAAGTTCATCTTCTTTCTGCCATATACGTTGGAGCCCGATAAGCTGTAATTGAGTTTCAAGGGGGGGAACCGGGATAGCGACATCCAGCAACGCTGATTTAGTTATTAACTGAATGTTGGTGCCACTCCGATGAAACCATTGCTGAATCATCGGATGGTTTAACAACCAGCACAGGTATTCGGGGACAATCTCACGCTCTTGTCTTCTGAGGCTAACAATCAGGAACTGGCTGGTAGCAACCACAGGAACCTCGCCACGATAGACAACTGCCAGATTACGATTCCCTCTGGCCGCAACGACAATCTCCCCCTGTTCAAGAAATGGGGGAGCGATTCGTTGTTCCCATACAACAGTAGGTAGTGCTTTGTGATCGAACTGCCAGTCCTGATCGAGGTCTTTAATCTGTAACAGACGCACATCTCCTTCAGGGTCAGGCGTGATTGCTCCCCTCAGAGTGTGGCCTGAACGGATGCTTGCAATTTGGCCTAACTGTTTTAAAGATGTTGGCATACGGGCCCCTGATTCATTGCACCATCCCTGGTGCATCTATTCTTAAGCGTGGCGATTATAAATTTTTTTTAAGCCATTGAGATATCTTGTCAGAAAGCCCATACCACGCACCGTCTCCCCGCAAACCAGTGACGAGTAAACCATCATCGTTATCCATAACGGCTTTGAGATAATCGCGAACTTGAGTTGCCGTTTGCTCGGTGACAATAATCCAGGTTGATTCCAGAGGATGACACCAGGTCCCATAAGACTTGATGCGCTCAATGAGCGGGGCATAATCTTTCTGCTTTCGCAGATCGTAAGAAATTTGATAAGCTGACATAGATTTGATCTCCTAATTTAGACGTTTGGGTTTGAGTCAACGCGACAGATTGCAGTCTGTCGCACCTCATCACTCAAATCTGTAGATCGTGTACAGAGTTAAAAGTGATTTGGTAAAGCTATGATTGAGCAAAAAGATCAGAATGTAAACTAAAAAATAATGCAGTAGCAGGTCTACAGAGAAGCGGCATCGTAATTTAGGTGCAAAAAAACCGTTCTCTCGCGACTCAACTAACTGATTTTAAATAAATTAAAAAAACCAAAGAAGAATGAAATATGCGCAAATATTTTTAAAGGCTGCGCACTTTTATGCAATTTTGTTAAATAATATGTGTAATATCACTCAAAATTGACGCAAGTTTATCTCATACACGTGCTCCATCTCCCTTCTTACCTCCAGATAGAGCGCATATTTATACATGCCACAAATGGCTTTCCGTTTGGTGGACACCAAATCGTTCTCGTTTGCTAAATTTACTCAGTCTTCAACTTAGCAAAGTCAAACGGACTAATTGATTTTTCTCGATTAATATCCAGATAATCAGCCCACCACTGCAACATTAGCCTCCTCTCCCCCAGATGCTCTGCCTTATGAATGTAAGCCGCTCGCACAGAGTTACGTTCCTGATGACTCATCTGACGCTCTACTGCATCCCTCGACCACAATCCCGACTCAATCAACGAACTACACGCCATTGTCCTGAAACCATGCCCACACACTTCCGTTTTCGTGTCATAGCCCATCACTCGCAAAGCCTTGTTCACCGTATTCTCACTTAGGGGTTTACGTGGATCGTGATCACCAACAAAAATCAGCTCTCGATTCCCACTCATGCTTTTGATCTTTTCCAAAATGGCTAAGGCTTGCCGCGACAAAGGAACAAGATGAGGAGTCCGCATCTTTGAACCGCGCTGAGAATGTTTAACACCTTCCAGCGGTTCACGTTCACCTGGAATCGTCCACATGGCAGTATCAAAATCTACTTCTGACCAGCGGGCAAAACGCAGCTCGCTTGAACGGATGAAAACCAACAAAGTGAGTTCAACCGCCAGTCGGGTTAGCAGTCTTCCAGAATAATGATCGATGCGATGAAGTAATTCAGGTATACGGTTAAGCTCCAAAGCCGCACGATGCTGCCGTTTAGCTGTGGCGACCGCTCCAGCGATCTCTTGTGCGGGGTTGTAATCGATTAAACCACTTTGTACAGCAAACCTCATAATCGCGGTAGTACGCTGCTGTAAACGGGCGGCGACTTCAAGGCGTCCGGATGACTCGACTGCTTTGATGGGTACAAGTAGGTCTCGCGTTTTCAGTTCTGCAATGTTCCGCTTACCAATGACAGCAAAGAGATTATCTTCGAGGCTTTTCAATACACGAGCACTATGTGATGCAGACCATTTCTGATTACTGGCATGCCAGTCTCTGGCGACTACTTCAAACGTTATCGCTTCTTGCTCTTGTTCTACCTTAACAGCTTTCTTGTTCTCACTGGGATCGACGCCATTCGCTAATAGCTTACGGGCCTCATCCCTGCGAGCTCTGGCATCTGCCAATGACACTTCAGGGTATTTCCCCAGCGCCAGCATCTTCTCTTTACCACCAAAGCGATAACGTAGCCGCCAGTATTTGGAGCCGTTAGGGTGAACCAGCAAAACCATGCCTTCACCGTCAGTTAGTTTGTAGGCTTTTGCTTCAGGCTTTGCCGAACGAACCTTCACATCACTCAGAGCCATGATGAGTATCCTTTCAAGGGTTCTGTGTGGGTACAAACATTATCGAACCGGGATATACCCGCAGTTGTACCCGCATCAGTAAGTTGATGTAGATTGAATCAGGTTGACTTAGGTTGAGTGAAAAAGCGAGGAAAGCCTTGCGGATACTGGATTTCAGGCACAAAAAAAGACGTCCGTTGACGTCTATTGATGTTCCGATGGTGCCGAAGGCCGGACTCGAACCGGCACGTATTTCTACGGTTGATTTTGAATCAACTGCGTCTACCGATTTCGCCACTTCGGCACTGAAGGGGATGCGGAAACGTTGTGGATTATACCTGTCGCGCGCCGCCATGCAAGCGACGACGCGCTAAACCCGCGCTAAGTGCCCAAAAAACCAGCGCCCTTCGTCACTCCAGCTCAGACACCGCCAGACGAATCACCCCCGCCGCCTTCTGCTCCGGCAGCTTCAGCACCTTCGCCCACATGTCCTGCACCATATCGCAGGAGAGCTTCTCTTTGCCCACCGCGTTCTCCGGCATCTGCAGCAGCTGGATGTCCTCGCCGTATTTATCCGCCAGCGCCTTCATAATCGGGCGGACGGTCGTCACGGCGGCCTCACGCTCGGCCGGAGTCACATTGTGGCTGTTTTTGCCATACGCCGCGCGCATCATGTCGGCGTCGGCCTGCATGCGCCGCGCCATCATCTGTTTATCCAGCACCCGCACCGGGTTAACGCCGCCCTTCACCGCCGGGTAGAGGAAGCGGAAGCAGGCGTCGTCGCTCACCTTCTGGATGGCGGCTGTCTGCTCCATGTTGGCCTTCATATAATCCACCACGTTGGCGTCCGGGGCGTGCTGCAGGCGCGACATCTGCAGGCTCAAAATCTGCGGCTGGATGACGTCGATGATGTGCTGTTCAGACTCGCCCATCTTCTGCATGGTGAGGATCTGTTCGCGGATGCGCTGCTGGAACGCGGGTTCCTGCTCTTTAATCACCTGCCAGGCGGGCATCGCGTTGAGGGTGGTATCAAGCTGCTGTTCGGGGGTTTGCTGCATGCGCTGCTTGTCGAAGTACACCCAGAACGCCACGGCGGCAGCCGCAATGACGACAATCACAATACGGGTCCACGTTTTATTCATCTCGCATCCTTATCCTTGAGTTATGCCGGTTTACACCGGCACGCCGCTGTGGAAGCGAAACTCGTTGTCCGGTGTCGAGATAAGTGTGGCTTCAATTTCGCCAAAAAGCTGTATGCGCGGTGAGATATCGTCGTCGCTCACCTGCTGGGCCAGCGTCAGGTAGTCCTGATAATGGCGAGCTTCCGAGCGCAGCAGCGAGAGATAAAACTTCTGCAGGTCGTCGTCGAGGTACGGGGCCAGCGCGGCGAAGCGTTCGCAGGAGCGGGCTTCGATGTAGGCGCCGCAGATGAGCTTGTCGATCAGCGTCAGCGGTTCGTGGGTGCGCACTGCCTTCAGCATCCCTTTAGCGTAGCGGCTGGCGGTGATTTTGACGTACGGAATGTCGCGGGCCAGCATCGCCTCGCGCACCTGCCAGAAGTGGTGCAGCTCCTCTTTAATCAGCAGCACCATGCTGTCGATGAGCGCCTGGCCCCACGGGTCGTCGGTTTTGGGCATCACGCTTTTGCCAATCTGCCTGTGCAGGGCGATGAAGTCCGGCTCCGGGCCGTCGCGGAAGGTGAACTGTTCGTAGGGTTTGAGCCAGTCGAGCAGCGCGTCGGCACCGCTTTCGTCGGCGACGTATTTGCGCACGAGTAATAACGCGGTCTGGGCGGCCTTGAGCTCGCACACCATGTGGTCGGTGAGCAGCAGCGGCAGGTTCGCCGGGTCGCGGGCTTTATCAATCCATGCTTGCGGGGTCGGGCACTGGAGGAAGTTGAGTACGGGGGCGAGTATCTGCGGGTAATCCATGGTTCTGCCTTAAAAAAGCGGTGGCGCGCGCCACCGCCTGAAACGCTTAGTGACGCACGCCGTCGTCGTCTTCGTCGATGAAATCTTCGTCGTCGCCTTCTTCGCCGTCTTCACCGTTCGGATCTTCGAAGTAGGTTCCCCAGCCGTCGTATTCCACTTCAAACTTCTCGGCCAGGTTCATCAGCTGTTCAACCTGCGCGTCAATAAGTTCCGCCTTCAGCGCGCCTTCGCTCAGGATATCGCAGCAGATGACGGTGTCGCCCTCTTCCACTTCCAGCTCTTCCGGCTCGGTCACTTCGTAACCCAGCTTGAAGGCTTCCACGGCCATTTTTTCCAGCGCGTCGAAATCGTCGGCAGAGAAATGGTGCTCGATGGTGTACAGCGCGTCCGGATCGCTACCGTCTTCCAGCAGTTCTTCAATAATCAGACGCGTCTCTTCGCGTTGCTCTTCCAGGTGTTCCGGGTTTGCCATGGCTCATTCCTCTTTAAAGTGCGGCAGATACTTCTATTTTCACACACGGACGTGTTTGCCTCCACCTTTGTAAGAAAGAATTGTGAAACGGGGTTGCAAATGAATAATTACACATATAAAGTGAATTTTAATTCAATAAGTGGCATTAGCCATGCGAGGATAAAATGTCCGATTTGTACAAGAAACACTTTCTGAAACTGCTCGATTTTACCCCTGCACAGTTCACTTCTCTGCTGACCCTTGCCGCACAGCTCAAAGCCGATAAAAAAAATGGAAAGGAAGTACAGAAGCTTACCGGTAAAAACATCGCGCTCATCTTCGAAAAAGACTCGACCCGTACACGTTGCTCTTTCGAAGTTGCCGCATTTGACCAGGGCGCACGCGTCACCTATTTAGGGCCGAGCGGCAGCCAGATTGGGCATAAAGAGTCAATTAAGGACACCGCACGGGTTCTCGGGCGGATGTACGACGGCATTCAGTATCGCGGTCACGGCCAGGAAGTGGTCGAGACGCTGGCGCAGTATGCGGGCGTGCCGGTGTGGAACGGGCTGACCAACGAGTTCCATCCGACCCAGCTGCTGGCGGACCTGCTGACCATGCAGGAGCACCTGCCGGGCAAGGCGTTTAACGAGATGACGCTGGTCTACGCGGGTGACGCGCGCAACAACATGGGCAACTCGATGCTGGAAGCGGCGGCGCTGACCGGGCTGGATCTGCGCCTGGTGGCCCCGAAAGCCTGCTGGCCGGAAGAGAGCCTGGTGGCGGAGTGCAGCGCGCTGGCGGAGAAGCACGGCGGGAAGATCACGCTGACGGAAGACGTGGCGGCGGGCGTTAAGGGCGCGGACTTTATCTATACCGACGTCTGGGTGTCGATGGGCGAAGCCAAAGAGAAGTGGGCGGAGCGGATTGCGCTGCTGCGCGGGTATCAGGTGAACGCGCAGATGATGGCGCTGACCGGCAACCCAAACGTGAAGTTCCTGCACTGTCTGCCGGCGTTCCATGACGACCAGACCACGCTCGGCAAGCAGATGGCGAAGGAGTTCGACCTGCACGGCGGGATGGAGGTGACGGACGAGGTGTTTGAGTCGGCGGCGAGCATCGTGTTCGACCAGGCGGAAAACCGGATGCATACGATTAAGGCGGTGATGGTGGCGACGCTTGGGGAGTGATTTAATCCTCTGCGGTCTGGTGCCCTCACCCCGGCCCTCTCCCACAGGGAGAGGGAGAACACCTAACCCGTAGGCCCGTGCAAGCGAAGCGCCGCCGAGCAAACCGGCTCCATTTCATTGATTTTTCACCCCGAAAAAGGTACGTTTTCGCCTTAATTCCAGCGTGGACATGCCAGCATTATGCCGATTATTCAGTCTGTTGAACGTGCCTTGCAGATCCTCGACCTGTTCAACGAGCAGGCCACCGAGCTTAAGATCACCGACATCAGCAAACTGATGGGGCTGAGCAAGAGTACCCTCCACTCGCTGCTGAAAACCCTGCAGCTTCACGGCTATATCGATCAGAACCCGGAAAACGGTAAGTATCGCCTCGGCATGAAGCTGGTCGAGCGCGGCCATTTTGTCGTGGGCTCCATCGATATTCGCCAAAAGGCAAAAGGCTGGCTGACGGAGCTGTCCCAGCGGACCGGGCAAACCACCCATCTGGGGATCCTGGACGGGCGTGAAGGGGTCTATATCGAGAAGATTGAAGGCAAGCTGGCCGCCATCGCCTATTCGCGCATCGGCCGCCGCCTGCCGGTTCACGCCACCGCTATCGGCAAGGTGCTGATTGCCTGGCTGGGCGAGGCCGAGCTGAACGCCCTGCTGGAGGGCTATCAGTACACCACCTTTACGCCCGCCACCCTCGCGTCTCGCGAAGCGTTAATGAGCGCCCTGACGCAGACCCGCGAGCAGGGTTACGCCCTGGATAGCGAAGAGAACGAGCAGGGCGTGCGCTGCGTTGCGGTGCCGGTGTGGAACCACGAGTCCCGCGTCATCGCCGCCCTGAGCCTCTCGACCTTGACCTCCCGCGTGGACGATGCGGAGCTGGCTAATTTCCGCGAGCAGCTTCAGCAGGCCGGGCTCGCGCTCTCACGCGCCCTGGGCTATGCCGGCTCGTAGGTGAAGTAGTCGAAGTCCGCGTGGCAGCCGTCGCCGCTGATGTCCTCGCAGTGCAGCCCCACAAACGCGCCGGTGAAGAAGCCGCGCCCGCCGACGTAGTCATCCGACAGCTTCCACGCCTCATAGGTTACCGGCACGTCGTGCCACGTCTCGCCGTCGAACGAGTAGCTGTAGCGGTAGACCAGCGTATCCACGTCCACCCGCAGCCAGACGCTCTCCGCGCTCTCCGGCACCGGAATCGGCTGCTCGTGCAGCGGCCACGACGGCACGTTGTGGTCGAGCTGAATAACCTTGATGGTTCTGCCCTGCCCCTCCTCGTAGTCCACAAAGCAGTAGCTCCAGTTTTTGCTGTTGTAGTAGCAGGTCAGCCCCGCGCTCTGCTGGAAGTGGACCGGCGAAAACTGCATCCGCGTCTCTGAGCGGAAGGCGAAGTGCTGCCAGCGTCGCGCCACGGTCGACTGGGTAAAGGTCGAGTTGAGGGAGTCGTTGCCGTAGAGCCGTAAATAGCCCGGGCGCGCGGTGAACGAGCCGAGGGTGTCGTCGAACGGAATGCGCAGGGTCTGCAGCTCCGGGTCAAGCGAACTGGCGTCGAAATCGTCCCGCCAGCTGCTCTGAACGGCAGCGGGCTGCTCGGCCACCTGCGGGCCTTTCACGGTCAGCTGCGCGTGCTTGCCGCCTTCCACGTACGGCCAGCCGTCGCGCCACTCAATGCGGGCGATGCCGGTCTCGCGCCCCAGCGGGCAGTAGCCGCGCCCGCCGGAGGCCAGCAGCGGCACGCGGGGCAGGCGCAGCGGGCGGCTGGTGAGGTAGGCCATGTACCACTCTCCGGTGTGGGTCTGCAGCAGCGAGCCGTGTCCGCTCTTCTGCAGCGGGTTCTCCGGCAGGTGCCAGCTGGTCATCATCGTCACGTCCGGGTGCAGCTCGTACGGCCCGTCAATATTTTTGGAACGCAGCACCACAACCGCGTGCTCGTAGCTGGTGCCGCCCTCGGCCACCATCAGGTAGTACCATCCCGCGTGGCGATACAGGTGCGCCCCCTCGGTGTAGCAGAGCGGCGTGCCGGTAAATAGCGTTTTGCGCTCGGGCGAGAGGGTGCCGGTCTGCGGGTCAAACGCCTGCAACACGATGGTGTTGTGCGGGTTACTGTGGTGGCGCGGCCCCCACGGGCGGTAGATATAGTACTTGCGGCCATCGTCGTCGTGAAACAGGGACGGGTCAAACCCGCCGTTGCCCATCGGGATCGGCTCGCTCCACGGCCCCTCGATGGAGGGTGCGGTGACGAGGTAGTTACGGCCGTTTTTCCACGGCGAGTCGACAATCTTCACGTCGGTGTAGAGCAGCCAGAATTTGCCGTCGGCGTAGCTCAGGCACGGCGCCCAAATGCCGCCGGAGTCCGGGTTGCCCTTCATGTCCAGCATCGACACGCGGTCCAGCGGCGTGCTGACCAGCGACCAGTTTTTCAGGTCGCGGGAGTGGTAGATGCGCACGCCCGGGAACCACTCGAAGGTCGAGGTGGCGATGTAGTAGTCCTCGCCCTGGCGGCACAGGGACGGGTCCGGGTTGAAGCCGGTGAGTATCGGGTTAGTGATTTCCATATTGCCTCCGGTTAATGGGATGCGGCTGTCGCGGCGTCGGGAACGGCCTCGCCCTGCGCCGCGCGGTGCTTGATCAGCTGCTGGCTGATGGCCTCCACGCGGGCGTCGGTGAGCTTATAAAACGACAGCATGATGAACATGCCCGCATAGAGCACCACGGGCACCACGCAGAACAGAATTTTGATGGTGGTCAGCACCTCGACCGGCTGCACGCTGCTGCTGGCGGAATAGTTCACGTACGCGAGGATCCAGCCCACCACCGCCCCGCCAATCGCCAGGCCAATCTTCAGGCTGAACAGGTAGGTGGAGAACACCAGCCCGTCGAGGCGGCGACCGCTGCGGCTCTCCTCGTAATCCACCACGTCAGAGGCCATCAGCCACTGAAGCGGCGTGGTGGTGTTAAAGACGAACAGGAACAGGATGTTGAGGGCAAAAATGAGCGCGATGTGCTCGGCCGGGGTGATGAAAATCAGCAGGCTGATCAGCGAGTAGGCGACGATGATCCACTTGAAGGCGGTGACGCGGTCGAAGCGGCCCAGCAGGCGGGAGGAGCAGAGCGAACCGAACATGGTAGCAAGGCTACCGTAGAGTAAGAACTGGGTCGCCATCTCCGGGTGATCCATCACGTATTTCACGAAGTAGAGCGTCGCCCCGCCGCGCACCACGTTGGAGCAGGTCGCCATCATCTTGAACGCGCACATGATCCGCCACTGGCTATTGCCCAGCAGCAGCTTAAGATCTTTCGCCACCGACGAGCCCGGCTGCACCTCAAAGGCGTAGCGCTCTTTGGTGGTGAAGAAGCAGACGTAAAGCAGCACCACGCCGCTCAGCCCGAGCACGCACATGGCGCCGAAATAGCCCACCTGCTCGTCCCCTTTGCCGATGATGCTGACCAGCGGCAGCGCGATGCCGCTGATGGCAAGCGAGCCCGCCGCCGCGAGGAAGAAACGCCACGACTGCAGGGCGTGACGCTCTTTCGGGTCGGCGGTAATGACGCCCGGCATGGCGCAGTACGGCACGTTAACGAAGGTGTAGACCAGGGTCAGGAGAATGTAGGTCACGCAGGCGTAGATGATTTTGCCCTGCGCGGAGAAGTCCGGCGTGTAGAAGGTCAGCACGCAGACGATGCCAAACGGGATGGCACCCCACAGCAGAAACGGGCGGAACTGGCCGTGCCGCGTGCGGGTGCGGTCTACCAGCAGCCCCATCAGCGGGTCGGTGACGGCGTCGAGCACGCGGGAGACCAAAAACAGCGTGCCCATAATCCCCGCCGACAGGCCGAAGACGTCGGTGTAGAAGTAGGCCAGCAGGAACATCGTGGCCTGCCAGACGAAGCCGCAGGCGGTGTCACCGAGCCCGTAGCCAATTTTGTCTTTCATGGTTAATTGCGTCATCAGAATTACACCCTTATGTAGTGTGCTGAATTTACAACGTCGTGTTACAGGAGTGTAATGAGCTGTTCAATTAACCAGCAATGGTCATATCTTATTTCCGAATTACGTTATTTTGCTTTTGTGACACGGCACGATATATCACAACATATTGTTTATATTGATAAATTAAAGAAACGCGAAAGCCGTCCGCGGAATATTTTCCGCAGACGGTTTTATCTCTGAAAATAATTAAATGCCGAGCGATTTTTTACCGGCGTTAATTACCTCAATGATTTTATCGGTGTCATAAATACAGCCTTTCCAGGTGCCGCCGCTTACCGACTGCAGTGCTGCCCACAGCCGGGTGTCGTCCGGCAAAAAGTCGTGGGCGTGCAGGTCCGGATGCGTCTGCCGCCGCGCCAGCTCGCGCGCGCCTTCCTCAGGCGTCAGCGGGTTGTCCGCCGTGCCGATGAAGTTCACGCTGCCTGTTAACGTCAGGCGGTCGACGGCAATCTCGATGATGTCGTTATCGCGCAGCTTGCCAATCGGCCCGCCCGCCAGCGCCTCCGGCGACACGTGGCCGAAGCAGGCGCCCGTCGACACGCCCGAGAAGCGCGCATCGGTGATTAACGATACCGTTTTGCCCCACGAAATATGCTTCAGCGCGGAGGTGAGCTGGTAGGTCTCTTCCATGCCGGTGCCGGACGGCCCGCCGCCGATCACCACCATGATATCGCCCTGCGCAATCTCTTCCCGCTTGATGGCCTTGATCGCCTGCGCTTCCGAGACAAACACCCGCACCCGGCCGGTGTGGCGGTAAACGCCATCTTCGCCCACCACCGACGGGTCGATCGCCGTGGCCTTGATCACCGAACCTTCCGGCGCGATGTTGCCCGTCGGGAAGCAGACCGTCGAGGTCAGCCCTTTCGCTTTCGCCTTCTCCGGCAGCAGGATCACGTCATCCGGATCCACGCCGTCCTGCTCGCGCAGGCACTGGCGGAAGCGTGCCCGGCGCTCGGATGCCTGCCACCAGTCGAGGTTCTCGCCCACCGTCTGGCCGGTGACGGTCATGGCGTCCAGATGCAGCAGGCCGAGGTCGCGCAGGTGGAGCATCACCTCCGGCACGCCGCCCGCGAGGAACGCGCGCACGGTCGGGTGATAGTCCGGGCCGTTGGGCAGCACGCTGACCAGACGCGGCACTTTACGGTTGACGCGCGTCCAGTGCTCAACGTCCGGGATCGTGCAGCCCGCCGCGTGGGCGATGGCCGGAATGTGCAGCAGCAAATTGGTGGAGCCGCCGAACGCCGCGTGGATCACCATCGCGTTTTCGATGGCTTTGTCGGTGAGGATATCGCGCGTGGTGATGCCGCGGTTATCCAGCTCGCTCACCGCCCGCGCCGACTGTCGGGCGATCTCCAGCCACACCGCCTGCCCGGACGGGGCCAGCGCGGAGTGCGGCAGCGCCAGACCCAGCGCTTCCGCGACCACCTGCGAGGTGCCCGCCGTGCCGAGGAACTGACACCCGCCGCCCGGCGAGGCGCAGGCGCGACAGCCCAGCTCGGCGGCCTCCTGCAGGGAGAGTTCGTGGTTGGCAAAGCGTGCGCCGATGGTCTGGACCTTGCCAGCGTCTTCCCCCACGGTCGGCGGCAGCGTCGCCCCGCCCGGCACCAGAATGGTCGGCAGGTCGTGCATTGCGGCCAGCGCAATCATGGTGGCGGGCAGCCCTTTATCGCAGGTTGCCACGCCGATCACCGCCCGGCGCGTCGGCAGGGAGCGGATCAGGCGGCGAAACACGATCGCCGCGTCGTTGCGGTACGGCAGGGAGTCGAACATGCCGTGCGTGCCCTGCGAGCGTCCGTCGCACGGATCGCTGACGAAGGCCGCAAACGGGATCCCGCCGTTGCGGGTAATCTCCTTCGCCGCCGCCTGCATCTGCATGCCGATCTCCCAGTGCCCGGTGTGGTAGCCCAGCGCGACCGGGCGTCCGTCACCGGCGCGGATGCCGCCCTGGGTGCCGATGATCAGCACCTCTTTGCCAGTGAGCTTGTTAGCGTCCCAGCCCATCCCGGCGTTCTGCGTCATGCCGAACAGGTTGCCGCTGGGGGATTCCATCAGCATCTGCGGGGTCAGCGGCAGCGCGCCCTGCGGCCCCGCCGCGTGGGTGATCACCGCATAAAACGCGTCGTCCTGCGGGGTGAAAATTTTCTCAATGGTCATCGTTATCGTCCGGCTCAGCAGAGCTTGAGCTGTTGCAGCAGGGTTTTCAGCTGCGCCCTGCGCGGCTCGTCCAGCGGCGAGGCGGGCGGCAGCACGTGCGTGGAGATCGGGCGACCACAAAGCACGATCGCCTCTTTAATGACGTTCACAAACGGCGTATCCAGCTGATACATCTGCGGAATTTGCAGCAAGGTCTGATGATACCCGGCCGCTTTCGCCACGTCCCCGTCGCGCCAGGCTTTCAGAAGATTTACCGACACCTGCGGGGCAAAGTTGCCGCTCGCCGAGATCGCCCCGTCGCCGCCGAGCAGCAGGGTATTAAAGAGGTGATCGTCGTAGCCGCAGAGTACGGTGAAGTGCGGATGAGCGCCTTTGACGGTATGGATCATGCTGCGCAGGTGGGCGACGGAGTCGATGGTGTCTTTGATGCCGATAATGTTGCTGCGCGAGTCGGCGAGGGTTTTCACCAGCGTCGGTGTCAGATCCTGCCCGGTCAGCGCCGGGAAGTTATAGAGCATCACCGGCAGCGTAACGCTGTCGGCCACCTGCTCGAAATAGCGGATCAGGTTCGCTTCCGACACTTTCCAGTAGTAGGGGTTAATCACCACGATGCCGTCCGCGCCCGCCTGCTGCGCGTGCTGGCTGAGTTCAATAGTTTCCCGGGCGTTGGTGCCGCCGGTGCCGATCAGCACCGGCACGCGACGATCGACGTGATCGATAGCAAAGCGGGCAATGGTTTTACGCTCTTCGGCGCCTAGCTGGGAGAACTCGCCGCCGCTGCCCAGGAAGAACAGGCCGTCAACGCCTGCTTTGATGAGATCGTCGATTAGCGCGGCGGTGCCCTGCTTATCGAGCTGGCCATCGGCGGTAAAGATGGTGGAGACAGGGGGAATGATTCCCGTGAACAACGCGAACTGCGGCATAAGATCTCCTTGCTGAATCATTTTGTTCTACATTATAGAACAGCGTTCATTAATTTAACGATCATACTATGACGCAGAAAATGGGCAGGTAAATGGGAAGGGAAGAAGGAGTGTGGGAAATTTAAGCTGGATCACATATTGCCCCTCACCCCGGCCCTCTCCCCAAAGGGGCGAGGGGGAAAAGATGGCTCAGTGCAGTTCCCTCTCCCCTTTGGGGAGAGGGTTAGGGTGAGGGGTTACTCCATTAACATCTTAACCACCACTTTCCTGACCTTAGCAGGCGCCCCTACCGCGCACAGCGGCTTATGCACTTCACCCGGCCAGAACACCACAAAATCCCCTTCGCTCAGCACCACGGTTTTCTCCTGCTCACCTTCCGGCAGGAACGCGATGTCTTTGTCCGCCAGCCAGTCGGTGTCCGGCGCGCCGTGCGGCAGGGTGCTGAAGGTCATCCCTTCCTGGCCCTTCATCACGATCTGAATATCCAGATAGCGCGCGTGGTACTCGGCGCGGCGCTCGGCGAACGGCTGGGTCATGTCTTCGGAGACCAGATAAAACAGGCTGTTGCCGTTGATGTCGTGCTTGCCCAGCGGCGTGGCGTCGGTGACGTTCGCTTTAACGTGCTCAATGGCTTGGCGCAGATCGTCAGGCAGCCAGGACTGCAGATGGTGGATGTTGCCGATAATCATGTTTTAACCCTCAATATAAAACAATGTTTCATTTTCATCTTTTATACGAGAATCCCGGCTGCCATACCAGCCCTTTTTGGACGAGGTTTGCGCGAGCGCATGTTTATCGGAAAAGGTGTTAATTTGCTGTTAACCCTGCCCAGGCAATTATGCAGGGGTTATGCATAACCTCGATCAGCGCTTATCGCACGGCTGTTCTAACCTCTTGATCATGCTCTCTAATTAACAAAACCCGTTGCCGCCTCACACTTTACTGTTTTGATAATTTGCTCTAAAAAACCATAATTATTTATTGATTTTTCTTAAGTCAAAAATAGTTAATTACGTTAATTGCATAGCCATTCTCATACATAATATTTATCATTTAAAATCAGCCACATAACAACTTATTTCAAAAGATTAAAATCTACAAAATAATAACAACCTCAAATAATGCCACCGGATCCTGCTTAGCTATTCACCCCTCGATAATATGAAATTAATCATTATCTGATTCGAATCATGCAAATGAAAACAAACCCCTTAATATCCTGTTTCGCGTGAGCAGCATCACAATACGGATTATTTAACTGCCTAGTATGAATCACGAAATCAATTGAGCTTAGCCGCCATGCAATTAAATACATTACATGGCGCATGCCCTTTTTATTCTGAAAAACAGTTAAAGGAATAATTATGGAAAAGCATTACGTCGGTTCTGAAATTGGTCAATTGCGTAGCGTTATGCTGCACCGCCCAAATTTAAGTCTTAAACGTTTAACCCCGTCAAACTGTCAGGAGCTGTTATTTGATGACGTGCTCTCGGTTGAGCGGGCGGGCGAGGAGCATGACATCTTCGCAAACACGCTGCGCGAGCAGGGTGTGGAAGTCCTGCTGTTAACCGACCTCCTGACACAAACGCTTGATATTGCAGAGGCAAAATCCTGGCTGCTGGAAACGCAAATCTCCGACTATCGCCTCGGGCCGACCTTTGCCGGCGACGTGCGCGGCTGGCTGGCGGATATGCCGCACCGCGAACTGGCACGCAGGCTGAGCGGCGGATTAACCTACGGCGAAATTCCGGCGGCCATTAAAAATATGGTGGTGGATACCCATACGGCGAATGATTTTATTATGAAGCCGCTGCCGAACCATTTATTTACCCGCGACACCTCGTGCTGGATTTATAACGGCGTCTCTATTAACCCTATGGCGAAACCGGCCCGTCAGCGTGAAACCAATAACCTGCGGGCAATATATCGCTGGCACCCGGCGTTTGCCGACGGTGATTTTATTAAGTATTTCGGCGACGAGAATATTAATTACGACCACGCCACCTTAGAGGGCGGCGACGTATTAGTGATTGGCCGAGGGGCGGTACTGATCGGCATGTCCGAGCGCACGACGCCGCAGGGCGTGGAGTTTCTCGCCAACAGCCTGTTCAAACACCGCCAGGCCGAGCGCGTGATCGCCGTTGAGCTGCCGAAACACCGCTCCTGCATGCACCTCGACACCGTCATGACCCACATCGACGTGGACACCTTCTCCGTCTACCCGGAAGTGGTGCGTAAGGACGCCCAGTGCTGGACGCTCACCCCGGACGGGCGCGGCGGCCTGCAGCGCACCCAGGAAACCGACCTGCTGCACGCCATCGAGAAAGCGCTCGGCATTAGCCAGGTGCGCCTGATCACCACCGGCGGCGACGCCTTTGAAGCGGAACGCGAGCAGTGGAACGACGCCAACAACGTGCTGACCATTCGCCCGGGCGTGGTGATCGGCTACGAGCGCAACGTCTGGACCAACGAGAAGTACGACAAAGCGGGCATCACCGTGCTGCCCATCCCCGGTGATGAACTCGGACGCGGCCGCGGCGGCGCGCGCTGCATGAGCTGCCCGCTTGAACGCGACGGAATTTAAAGGAGCCATCATGGAACGAAAACCCACTTTGGTTGTGGCGCTTGGCGGCAACGCGCTGCTCAAGCGCGGCGAGCCGCTGGAAGCGGAGATCCAGCGCCAGAACATCGAGCAGGCCGCCCGCACCATCGCCGGATTAACGGAGCAGTGGCGCGTGGTGCTGGTGCACGGCAACGGCCCGCAGGTCGGGCTGCTGGCGCTGCAGAACAGCGCCTACGACAAAGTGACGCCCTACCCGCTGGACGTTCTCGGCGCCGAAAGCCAGGGAATGATCGGCTACATGCTCCAGCAGGCGCTGAAAAACAATCTGCCCCAGCGCGAGGTGAGCGTCCTGCTCACGCAGGTGGAAGTGGACCCCGCCGACCCGGCATTCAGCAACCCGACCAAGTACATCGGCCCGGTTTACAGCGAAGCCCAGGCGAAAGCGCTGGCCGCAGAAAAAGGCTGGGTGTTTAAGGCCGACGGGCGCTACGTCCGCCGCGTGGTGCCGTCGCCTCAGCCGAAGCGCATCGTCGAGCGCGACGCCATCACGGCGCTTATTCAGCGCGACCATCTGGTGATCTGCAACGGCGGCGGCGGCGTGCCGGTGGTGGAGAACGCCAACGGCTATCGCGGGATTGAGGCGGTGATCGACAAAGACCTCTCCGCCGCCCTGCTGGCGAGGCAAATCGAGGCCGACGCCCTGCTGATCCTGACCGATGCCGACGCGGTGTACCTCGACTGGGGCAAGCCGACCCAGCGCCCGCTGGCGCAGGTAACGCCGGAGCTGCTCAAAGGCATGCAGTTCGACGCCGGATCGATGGGGCCGAAAGTGGCCGCCTGCCGCGAGTTTGTTGAGGCCTGCGGCGGCATTGCCGGGATCGGCGCGCTGGCCGACGGCGCGGAGATCCTGGCGGGCGAGAAAGGCACGTTGATTCGTAACTAACCCCCCTCCCCTCACCCTAACCCTCTCCCCAAAGGGGAGAGGGGACGATTACACCCTCTCCCCTTTGGGGAGAGGGCTGGGGTGAGGGGTAAGGTTTTAGACACTAATTTTAAAAAGGATTTACCCATGACCATCAACCTGAAAAACCGCAACTTCCTGAAACTGCTGGACTACACCCCGGCGGAGATCCAGTACCTGATCGACCTCGCCATCGAGCTGAAGGCCGCCAAAAAGGCCGGGCGCGAAAAGCAAACCCTGGTCGGGAAAAACATCGCCCTGATCTTTGAAAAAACCTCCACCCGCACCCGCTGCGCCTTCGAAGTGGGCGCGTTCGACCAGGGCGCGCAGGTCACCTACCTCGGCCCAAGCGGATCGCAGATTGGCCATAAAGAGTCGATGAAGGACACCGCCCGCGTATTAGGCCGTATGTATGACGGCATCGAATACCGCGGCTACGGCCAGGCTATCGTCGAAGAGCTGGGCGAGTACGCGGGCGTGCCGGTGTGGAACGGCCTGACCGACGAGTTCCACCCCACGCAAATCCTCGCCGACCTGATGACCATGCTGGAACATTCGCCGGGCAAAACCCTGCCGGAGCTGAGCTTTGCCTACCTCGGCGACGCGCGTAACAACATGGGCAACTCGCTGATGGTCGGCGCGGCCAAGATGGGCATGGATATCCGCCTCGTCGCGCCGAAATCCTTCTGGCCGGAAGCCGGGCTGGTTGAGCAGTGCCGCGCCATCGCCAAAGAGACGGGCGCGCGCATCACCCTCACCGACAATGTCGAAGAAGGCGTGCGGGGCACCGATTTCCTCTACACCGACGTGTGGGTCTCCATGGGCGAGCCGAAGGAGGCCTGGGCCGAGCGCGTCAGCCTGATGAAGCCGTATCAGATTAACGCGGAAGTGATGAAGGCCACCGGCAACCCGAACGTCAAATTTATGCACTGCCTGCCGGCGTTCCACAACGAGCACACCAAAGTGGGCCGCGAGATCGAGATGGCGTACGGCCTGAAGGGGCTGGAGGTGACGGAAGAGGTCTTCGAATCACCGAACTCCATCGTCTTCGACGAAGCAGAGAACCGCATGCACACCATTAAAGCGGTCATGGTGGCGACACTCGGCGACTAATCACCGCCCGGCGCGCCGCGGGGTGCGCCGGGTTCAGGAGAACATCATGGGCAAGTTCAAGTTTCCCTCCGCTTACACCATTCTCTTTTTTCTGATTGCCGTCGTGGCCGTGCTGACGTGGATTGTGCCGGCCGGGCAGTACCATATGGCGATGAACGAGGCGCTCGGCAAAGAAGTCCCGGTTGCCGGAACCTACGCGCACGTCGCGGCGCATCCGCAGGGGCTGGTTTCGGTGCTGATGGCGCCGATTGCCGGACTGTACGATCCGGAGTCCGGCCAGGCCGGGGCGATCGACGTGGCACTGTTTATCCTGATCATCGGGGGCTTTCTCGGGATCGTCACCAAAACCGGCGCGATTGACGCCGGGATCGAACGCGTCACCACTCGCCTGCTCGGCCGCGAGGAGTGGATGATCCCGATCCTGATGGCGCTGTTTGCCGCAGGCGGCACCATCTACGGCATGGCCGAAGAGTCGCTGCCGTTTTACACACTGCTTGTTCCGGTGATGCTGGCGGCGCGGTTCGATCCGGTTGTTGCCGCCTCCACCGTGCTGCTCGGGGCGGGGATCGGCACCCTCGGTTCCACCATCAACCCGTTCGCCACGGTGATCGCCGCCAACGCTGCGGGGATCCCTTTTACTAACGGCATCATCTTGCGCGTGGCGCTGCTGGTCATCGGCTGGATCATCTGCGTGGCGTGGGTGATGCGCTACGCCCGTAAGGTACGCAAGGATCCGTCGCTCTCCATCGTTGCGGATAAGCAGGAGGAGAACCTCGCCCACTTCCTCGGCAACAGGGGCGAGCAGTCGCTGGAATTTACCCCGGTGCGCAAGCTCATCCTGGTGATTTTCGCGCTTGCCTTCGCGGTGATGATCTACGGCGTGGCGGTGCTGGGCTGGTGGATGGCGGAGATCTCGGCGGTGTTTCTCGCCAGCGCCATCATCGTCGGCCTGATCGCCCGCATGAGCGAAGAGGAGCTGACGTCGACGTTTATCAACGGCGCGCGAGATTTGCTGGGCGTCGCGCTGATTATCGGCATCGCGCGCGGTATCGTAGTGATCATGGATAAGGGCATGATTACCCACACCATTTTGCACAGCGCCGAGGGGATGGTCACCGGGTTGTCGACGGTGGCATTCATCAACGTGATGTACTGGCTGGAGGTGGTGCTGTCGTTTCTTGTGCCTTCTTCGTCCGGCCTGGCCGTTCTGACGATGCCGATCATGGCACCGCTTGCCGATTTCGCTAACGTCAACCGCGACCTGGTGGTTACGGCTTACCAGTCGGCGTCCGGTATCGTTAACCTGATCACCCCCACCTCTGCCGTCGTGATGGGCGGGCTGGCTATTGCCCGCGTGCCCTACGTGCGCTATCTGAAATGGGTGGCGCCGCTGCTGGGTATTCTAACGGTGGTGATTATGGTGGCGTTAAGCCTGGGTGCCCTGTTGTAATTTGCCGGATGGCGCTGCGCTTATCCGGCCTACGGATCGGTGCGGTGCCACCGGTTATTTCGGGAACTGATATGGGAACTATGATGGATTACGAAGAGTACTCTCCCAAAGAGCAACTACAGCTAACGGTCTGCCAGCGTCTGATCGCGGAAAAGAGCTATCTCTCTCAGGAGGAGATCCGCCGGGACTTGCAGGAGCGTGGTTTTGAGACCATCAGCCAGTCCACCGTTTCACGCCTGCTTAAATTGCTCGGTGTCATAAAAATTCGAAATGCCAAAGGGCTAAAGATTTATTCGCTGAATCCACAGCTGCGCCCTGCCCCCGATGCCGCGCGCACCGTCTCCGAAATGGTGGTGAGCGTGGAGCACAATAGCGAATTTATCCTTATCCATACGGTTGCCGGATATGGCCGCGCGGTGGCGCGTATTCTGGATTACCACCAGTTGCCGGAAATTTTAGGCGTGGTTGCCGGAAGCAGTATCGTCTGGGTCGCCCCCCGCGTCGTAAAGCGCACCGCGCTGGTGCATAAGCAAATTAATTATTTACTCAGAACGCATTAATATTCATAAAGAACCGTTTGCATTGAGTAAAGCGTGCATTAAATCGCTTGATCCGAAAAGCGAGCTGCGTATAATGCCCGACAATTTGCCGGGAGGAAGCATGGTCAAGCGTGTACGACATAACGTCTTACCGCGTCTGAAATCAGACGCTGGCCTGCCGTTTTTCTTCCCGTTGCTAAACCTATTCCCAGAGCCCCTCATTTGAGGGGCTTTTTTTTGCCCGGCGTCAGGAGATAAACATGAATCCGCTTTATCAAAAACACATCATTTCCATAAACGACCTCAGCCGCGAAGAGCTGGAACTGGTTCTGGAAACCGCGGCAAAACTGAAGGCCAATCCGCAACCGGAGCTGCTGAAGCACAAGGTGATTGCGAGCTGCTTCTTCGAAGCCTCGACCCGCACCCGCCTCTCCTTTGAGACCTCCATGCATCGCCTGGGCGCGAGCGTGGTGGGCTTCTCGGACAGCAGCAACACGTCGCTGGGTAAAAAAGGCGAGACCCTGGCGGATACCATTTCGGTTATCAGCACCTACGTCGACGCGATTGTGATGCGTCATCCGCAGGAGGGCGCGGCACGCCTGGCGACCGAGTTTTCCGGCGGCATTCCGGTACTGAACGCCGGTGACGGTGCCAACCAGCACCCGACGCAGACCCTGCTCGATCTCTTCACCATTCAGGAGACGCAGGGCCAGCTTGAGAACCTGAACATCGCCATGGTTGGCGACCTGAAGTACGGCCGCACCGTCCACTCCCTGACCCAGGCGCTGGCGAAATTTAACGGCAACCGCTTCTTCTTCATCGCGCCTGACGCACTGGCGATGCCGCAGTACATTCTCGACATGCTGGATGAGAAAGGCATCGCGTGGAGCCTGCACGCCAGCATCGAAGAGGTGGTGGGCAACGTGGATATTCTCTACATGACCCGCGTGCAGAAAGAGCGTCTTGACCCGTCCGAGTACGCCAACGTGAAGGCGCAGTTCGTGCTGCGCGCCAGCGACCTCGAGGGCGCGCGCGACAACATGAAGGTGCTGCACCCGCTGCCGCGCATCGATGAGATCCACACCGACGTGGATAAAACGCCGCACGCCTGGTACTTCCAGCAGGCCGGAAACGGCATCTTCGCCCGCCAGGCGTTACTGGCACTGGTTCTGAATCGCGAATTGGCACTGTAAGGGGAAACGACAATGACACACGATAACAAACTCCAGGTTGAAGCCATCAAGCGTGGCACCGTGATTGACCACATCCCTGCGCAGGTGGGCTTTAAGCTGCTGACGCTGTTCAAACTGACCGAAACCGACCAGCGCATCACCATCGGCCTGAACCTGCCGTCGGGCGAGATGGGCCGCAAAGACCTGATCAAAATCGAGAATACCTTCCTGACCGACGAGCAGGTCAACCAGCTGTCGCTGTACGCGCCGGACGCCACGGTTAACCGCATCGACGATTACGACGTGGTGGGTAAATCGCGCCCGAGCCTGCCGGATCGTATTGAAAGCGTGCTGGTCTGCCCGAACAGCAACTGCATCAGCCACGCCGAGCCGGTTTCATCCAGTTTTGCAGTGAAAAAACGCGCCAACGACATCGCGCTCAAATGCAAATACTGCGAAAAAGAGTTTTCTCATTATGTGGTGCTGGCCAACTAATTGAGGTTGGTAAAGGATCCCGGCCTCCCTATAATGGCCGGGACTCTTAAATCAGCTGTTATTCTGGAGAAATCATGACCAAAGTACTCGCGACGGAAAATGCACCAGCGGCTATCGGCCCATACGTTCAGGGCGTTGATCTGGGCAGCATGATCATCACTTCGGGCCAGATCCCGGTGAACCCAAAAACCGGTGAAGTGCCGGCCGACGTGGCGGCGCAGGCGCGTCAGTCGCTGGAAAACGTGCAGGCTATCGTTGAATCTGCAGGCCTGAAAGTGGGCGATATCGTGAAAACCACCGTGTTCGTGAAAGATCTGAACGACTTCGCGACCGTTAACGCCACTTACGAAGCCTTCTTCACCGAGCACAACGCCACCTTCCCGGCGCGCTCCTGCGTGGAAGTGGCGCGTCTGCCTAAAGACGTGAAAATTGAAATCGAAGCGATTGCCGTACGTCGCTAATTTATTTCAATAAAGAAAAGGCAGCTCGGGCTGCCTTTTTTATTTCGAACACTTTTACCCTCTGTATAAAATGACACATAGCCCGGTCCATTATTAGACTCTCCTCGCCTTGTAATATTCTCTAATAACGGATGAGTAATGAAACTGTCAAAAATTGCACTTGCCGTCGCAACGTTAACCGTTGCGTCTTCCGCACTTGCTCACGGATATATTGAATCACCAGCCAGCCGCGCTTATATGTGCAAACTGGGCCAGAATATTGATTGTGGTTCCGTCCAGTACGAACCACAGAGCGTGGAAAAAACCTCTGGCTTCCCGACCGGCGCACTGCCACCGGACGGCCAGCTCGCCAGCGCAGGCATCTCCCAGTATTCTCAGCTGGATAAGCAAAGCCTGAACGCGTGGACCAAAACCCCAATGACGGCGGGCCCACATGAATTCGTCTGGCACCATACCGCGCCACATAAAACCGTTAACTGGCGTTATTATATTACCAAACAAAACTGGGATCCAAATAAGCCACTGTCTCGCGACCAGTTTGAATTAACGCCGTTCTGTACCATCAACGGAAATAGCCAGGCACCGGCGGTTACCCAGCCAATGAACTGTAATGTTCCTGAGCGTACCGGCTACCAGGTTATTTACGGCGTATGGGAAATTGCAGACACCACAAATAGTTTCTATCAGGCCATTGACGTTGATTTCGGTAACGGCGGCAACGTTACGCCAGACGAAACGCCTGCCGTTGTTTCCCAGTGGAGCAAAACCCTGAGCGGCCAGATCGCGGGTAATAACCTGAACGCGGGCGATAAGGTGATTGCACGCTTCTTCGATGCTAACGGCGAAGTGACCTCCATGCGTACCGAAATGACCATCGGCTCCGCCGAGCAGGGCGACGCTAACCAGTGGTCTTACGATCTGGCGCAGAAAATCAATACCGCCCAGAGCGACGTGCGCGTCGGCGTGAAGGATGAAGCAGGTGAGATTAGCCCTGTTCACGGCGCGAACAGCGTCTTCGTGAAAGACGGCAGCACGCTGCAGTCCGTCGCGATTTCGTATGAAGAGCAGAAGGCGGAAGTGAACGAAACGATCGCCGTTACCGATCTGCAGTACAGCAAAATCGAGCACGGCAACGCGACCGTGACCTTCCACGTGAACACCAAAGGTGACGTGAACGTGGAAGCTCACGTGATGAACCACCACGGTGCGGAAAAAGGCTACCTGAAGCAGGACATGAACAACGCCAACCAGGACGTGACCATGACCCTGAATGACGTGACCCCTGGCCACCACATGCTGAAATACTACGCGACCAATAAAGACGGCACCATGTTCGCCCAGGACGTGCTGAACCTGATGCTGGAAGGCGATGCAGCGGCAGACAGCACCGGTCACCACGACTTCACCTTCCCGAACAATATCGCGTCCTACAAGGCAGGTACCGTAGTGCTGCAGCCTAAAGACGGTAAGACCTACGAATGTAAGCCTTTCCCGTACAGCGGCTACTGCGTGCAGTACAGCCCAACCGCCAACCAGTATGAGCCAGGCGTTGGCGCACACTGGAAAGAGGCGTGGGTGTTGAAGAACTAGTCCCCTCACCCCGGCCCTCTCCCCAAAGGGGAGAGGGTGTTAAAGTCCCCTCTCCCCTTTGGGGAGAGGGTTAGGGTGAGGGGTTACTGATTCCGCGTCGCCCTAAGCAGCGTCTCCAGCGGATACACCGCCGCAATCACCACCTCGTCCTGAATCTTCGCCGCGTTATCAAGCTCGCTCTGAATCGATGCGATCTCTTTATCATCCAGCGTGCCCTGGCGCGCCACCAGATCCGTCAGCCTCAGGCCAATTGCAGCCAGCTTATCCACCTCCTGAATCACCGGCTTAATGGCCTTCAGCTGATAGCTGTTTTCGCTTAACGCCAGCGCGTCGCTGGTATTGTTCTGCCAGCGGTTAAAGACGTGACGCAGCGCGTCGGCGCTTTCGGTGTCTTCCGCGTCGCTCACCAGACGGTCGACCCATTTGTTCATCTGCCGCACGGTGGTGCTTTCGGCGTTCAGCGCATCAGCGAACCGGTTAAGCGGCTCGAACTGATGATAATTCCCCGCCTGGAATTTGAGGTGCTGACGGGTGTAATACTGCGCCGGCTCTACCGCCTGCGCGAGGATCTGCAGCGGCAGGGTATCGGCATTGTTAGCAAGGCGCGTGAACTGCACCTGCTGTTGCGTATGCTGCTGCAGCCCGACCGAGACCGTCGTCCAGCTGTCCATCGCCTGCAGGCGGGTGTACATATTGTCGACATCGTTGACGTCCTTCGCCGACCATAAGCGCTCCGCCACCGCAAAGGCGCGCGGCCACAGGCGGATATCCAGCACCGGCGCGACAACGTTTTCCGCCCATAGCGCCGCTTCGCCGCCGAGCAGGTTGGCCTCATTCGCCGTATCCGGCACCACCGGCGGCGTGCCTTTTGGCACCGCGTCCAGACGCGTGCCGCTGATGGGGTAGCGGGCATTGCCCACCAGGAAATAGCCGCTCAGCCTGTCGTTATCAACGGAAACCACCGGGCGCGTCTCGCCCATCCAGGTGTCGACGGTAAACGTGACCTGATTGTCGTCGCGCCATTCAATATCCTGCACCGCCCGGCGGGATTTCCCGGCAAAATCAATAAACCCGCGCCAGCCGGCATCGCCTTTTACCAGCGTGAAGCTCCCTTCGACCGGCTTGCCCTTCAGGCGCGGCATGGAGAAGGCCCAGCTCTGAGTGCTGTCGGTGTCTGCAATCACATCCACGCCGTTCAGCCCCTGCGGAACAATTTCGTTCCGGTAGTGGTAGGCGGTGGATTGCGGCTGGTCGAGATAGAAGCCCGTCGAGAGAATCCCTTTGTAGCCGTTCTGCGCCACCTGCCCCAGCGCGTCCTGCCCCTGCCAGGACTGGATCAGAATGCTTTTCGGCAGGTCGGGATGGTAGATCTCGTCCCAGCCGACCATCTGCCGGTGGTGTTTCTCGAGGATCGTCTCCAGCTTGCGGTTGAAATACGCCTGCAGGGCGTGGCTGTCCGCCAGTTTGTTATCGCGCATAAACGTCTGGATCGCCGCGTTCGCTTTCCACTGGCTGTCGTCCACCTCGTCGCCGCCGATGTGCAGATACGGATCGGGGAAGATCGCCGCCAGTTCGCTGACCATCGCGTCGGCAAAGGCGTAGGTTGCGTCTTTTGTCGGATCCAGCACCGGCTTCAGCACGCCCCAGTGGCGCTCCATTGCGTACGGCCCCGGCGCGCTCATCAGCTCCGGATAGGCCACGGCAATCGCCGAGGCGTGGCCCGGCATGTCGATTTCCGGCACCACGCGAATACCGCGCTCGGTGGCGTAACGAACCACCTCGCGCATCTGTTCAGGCGTGTAAAACAGCCCGTCGCTGGCAAGCTGCGTCAGCTTAGGGTAGCGCGTCGAGCTGAAGCGCCAGCCCTGATCGTCGTTTAAGTGCCAGTGCAGGACGTTCAGCTTCGCCGCGGCCATGCCGTCTATCTGGCGCTTGATATCGGGCAGCGGGATAAAGTGGCGCGCCGAATCGAGCAGCAGCCCGCGCCACGGGAAGCGCGGCGAATCCTCGATGGAAACCCACGGAACAGAGGTATTCTCGACGCCGTTTTGCATCAGCTGGAGCAATGTTTCCATGGCGCGCAGCGCGCCGAAGCGGGTGTTGGCGGAGATATCGACGCCGTTGGCGTCCACCGTGAGCTTATAGCTTTCATCGCTGTCCGGCAGCGGCTGCGGCTTGACCTTTTTGGCGATGGCGATGCGGATTGTCGGTTTGTCTGGCTTTTCAGCCTGCGGCTGCAGCGTCCAGCCGGTTTGCAGGGCGATGCGCTGGCGCAGGCGGTTGACCGCGTCGCCCAGATCGTCACCGCTGACGCTGACGGAGATTTTATTGTCGATAACCAGCGCGCCCTGGGTTGTCGGGCGTTCAACCTTTGCAGGCCAGGGCATTAAGGGGAGATCGCCTGCCGGAGCGGCAAAAGCAGATGTGCCGAGCATAAGCCCGGCGGTTAAGAGGCTGTACCGTAACATGAATGTTCCTTATTTGACGGGCCGAAAAAAGGCAAAACATTCTGTTAACATGCGCTCAATTTGTCGTCAAGCGTTTGCGCCGACGGAGATCACAGGTTGTTGAATTTGGGAGGAAAGCCAGTCCCCTCACCCCGGCCCTCTCCCCAAAGGGGCGAGGGGGTAATCATTCCCTCTCCCTTCCAGGGAGAGGGTTAGGGTTAGGGTGAGGGTAAAAAATTACTGCCACCCATACCGACGCGCATAAATGCCTTTCACCATCTGCGTCAGCACCATATAACCCGCGAGGATCGTCACCAGCCACGGGAAGTAGCTCAGCGGCAGCGCCTGCAACTGCAGGTAGCTCGCCAGCGGCGAGAACGGCAGCGCGATACCCAGCGCCATCACAATCCCGGTCATGATGATCAGCGGCCACGCGGCGCGGCTCTGGATGAACGGAATGCGGCGGGTGCGGATCATATGCACAATCAGCGTCTGTGACAGCAGCCCCACCACGAACCAGCCGGACTGGAACAGCGTCTGATGTTCTGGCGTGTTGGCGTGGAACACAAACCACATCAGGCAGAAGGTCAAAATGTCGAAAATGGAACTGATCGGCCCAAAGAACAGCATAAAGCGGCCCAGATCGGCGGGGTTCCAGCGCTGCGGCTTCTGGATCTGCTCGTCGTCCACGTTATCAAACGGGATCGCTACCTGAGACACGTCGTACATCAGGTTCTGGATCAGCAGGTGCAGCGGCAGCATCGGCAGGAACGGCAGGAACGCGCTCGCCACCAGCACGCTGAAGACGTTACCGAAGTTAGAGCTGGCGGTCATTTTGATGTACTTCAGCATGTTGGCAAAGGTGCGGCGTCCTTCGATCACGCCCTTCTCCAGCACCATCAGGCTCTTTTCCAGCAGGATGATATCCGCCGCTTCACGGGCGATATCCACGGCACCGTCCACGGAGATACCGATATCCGCCGCACGCAGGGCGGGCGCGTCGTTGATGCCGTCGCCCATAAAGCCCACCACGTGCCCCTCGCGACGCAGCAGCGTGACGATGCGCTCTTTGTGCATCGGCGTCAGGCGCGCAAACAATGTGGTGTGCAGGGCGAGTTTCGCCAGCTCGTCGTCGGAGAGGTGCTCAATGTCGCTCCCCACCACCACGTCGCCCGCGTCCAGCCCCACTTCGTGGCACACCTTAGCGGCCACCAGCTCGCTGTCGCCGGTGAGGATTTTGACGGTAATGCCGCTCGCTTTTAACGCTTTGAGCGCCGGAGCGGTAGTCTCCTTCGGCGGATCGAGGAATGCGATATAACCTTCAAGGATCAAATCGGATTCATCGATACGCTGATAGTCACCTTCACGCGCGGGCAGCATTTTGCTGGCTACCGCGACTACGCGCAGCCCCTGACGATTCAGGTTGTCGGTGACGCGCTTGATGCGACGCAGCATGGTGTCGTCCAGCGGCACGATATCGCCGTTATAACGCACCTGGCTGGAAACATTCAGGATCTCCTGCAGCGCGCCTTTGCAGATCAGCTGATGGACGTCCTGCTGCTCGCTCACCACCACCGACATGCGGCGGCGCTCGAAGTCGAACGGAATTTCGTCCACCTTCTGCCAGCGTCCGGAGAGCGTGCGGGCAGATTCCTCATCCACCCCTTCCAGCACCGCGACGTCGAGCAGGTTTTTCAGCCCGGTCTGGTAGTGGCTGTTCAGCCACGCGCTGTGCAGCACGCGCTCGCTGGTTTTGCCGGAGATATCGGTGTGGTTCTCCAGCACGATTTTATCCTGCGTCAGGGTGCCGGTTTTATCAGTGCAGAGAATGTCCATCGCGCCGAAGTTCTGAATAGCATCAAGATGTTTGACGATCACCTTTTGCTTCGAGAGCTTGACCGCGCCGCGCGCCAGCGTGGAGGTGACAATCATCGGCAGCATTTCCGGCGTTAAGCCAACGGCCACGGAGAGGGCAAACAGCGCCGCTTCCCACCAGTCGCCCTTGGTGTAGCCGTTGATCAGCAGGACGATCGGCGTCATGACCATCATAAAGCGGATCAGCAGCATGCTGACGCGGCCAATGCCTTTCTGGAAAGCGTTAGGCTCGCTCTCCTGCTCCGTCACGCGCCCGGCAAGCTGACCAAACCAGGTGTTGCCGCCCGTGGCGGTCACAATTGCCTGCGCCGTGCCGCTGACCACCGTGGTGCCCATAAAGCACAGGGTGTCGCATTCGAGGGGGTTCATCTGCTGCGGGTCGCGGCTGCGCGCCACCTTTTCAACGGGCAGGGATTCCCCGGTCAGCGACGCCTGCGCCACGAACAGGTCGCGCGCCTGGATAATGCGTAAATCCGCCGGGATCATGTCCCCCGCGGCCAGCTTCACCAGATCGCCCGGCACCAGCTGGTCGATAGGCAGCTCCACCCAGGCATTTTCACCGAGGTCGTTAATCACGCGTGAAACGGTTGCCGTATTGCTGACCATCGCCTTCAGGGCGTCTGCCGCTCTGGTAGAGCGGGCTTCCTGAATGAAGTTCAGCAGCGTGGAGATGCCGACCATCAGGGCAATCACGCCCGCGGCAAACAGATCTTCCGTCGCGTAAGAGATAAGCCCCAGCACGGTCAGCAGCAGGTTGAACGGGTTACGGTAGCAGAGCCAGAGGTGTACCCACCATGGTGCCGGTTTTTGCGCCGGGATTTGATTGTCGCCATGCACGGCGCGGATTTTTTCCACTTCGGACGCGTTTAGCCCTTCCGGGTGTCCGCCGAACGCGCGCCAGACTTCATTTTCATCCATCGCCGCCACGTTCAGGCAGCGTTCGGTCAGGGAGGCTGGGATCGCCGTGCCCGCCATGTTTTTAGCATTTGGCAGCGGGTCGCGCTGGACAAGACGATGTGGCAGATGGCGGCTGAGCTGGGCAAGCAGCTGCCGGGTGATATTTTTCAGCATAGTCATTCCCCCGCATCCGCAAAGGCGGACGCAGTCTTTCTGCAGGCGCGGCAATGCCGTACCTGTCAGGCACTTAACTTTTCAAGCAGGAACGTTTAAGACGTTACTGCCTCACGCCGGTGAGACAGCAACAGGGCTGGCTTACCGGATAGAAGGTTTTCTCCCGTTCAGGAGAGGTGTGGGATCGGGATCCATGTCGCCTCCGGTAAGTAAAAAAGTAGGGTGTCGCCGCGCAGTATAAGGATTTAACCATACCGTTTGTGGCTAATCGGGCGGTATTATAACCCCACGCAAATAAACCGAACGTAAACCAGACTTTGCCCATAGCGAAATTGCACAAGGCTATTAGGCTCAATTGACCATTTTATCGTTGTTACAGGGAATACAGCATGCAGAACCGCCTTACGATTAAAGACATCGCGCGTTTAAGCGGCGTGGGGAAATCCACCGTGTCGCGCGTGCTGAATAACGAGAGCGGTGTCAGCGAGCGCACGCGCGAGCGCGTCGAGGCGGTGATGAATCAGCACGGTTTTTCCCCTTCCCGCTCCGCGCGCGCCATGCGTGGGCAGAGCGACAAAGTGGTCGCCATTATCGTTTCGCGTCTGGATTCCCTCTCGGAAAACCTTGCCGTGCAGACCATGCTCCCTGCGTTTTATGAGCAGGGATATGACCCGATCATGATGGAGAGCCAGTTCTCGACGCAGATGGTGGAAGAGCATCTCGGCATGCTCCAGCGCCGCAACATCGACGGCGTGGTGCTGTTTGGTTTTACCGGCATAAAAGACGAGATGCTCAAACCCTGGCAACCGTCGCTGGTGCTGCTGGCGCGCGATGCCCCCGGTTTTGCCTCCGTCTGTTACGACGACGAGGGGGCGATTATTACCCTGATGCAGCGCCTGTATGAAAAAGGCCATCGCCACATCAGCTATCTGGGCGTGCCGCACGCGGATGTCACCACCGGCAAGCGTCGCCATGAGGCGTATCTGAGCTTTTGCAAAGAGCATAACCTTTCTGCCGTAGCCTCCCTGCCGGGGCTGGGCATGAAGCAGGGCTATGAGCAGGTCGCCAGCGTATTGACCCCTCAGACCACCGCGCTGCTGTGCGCAACGGATACCCTGGCGCTGGGGGCCTGCAAATATTTGCAGGAGCAGCGCATCGACGATTTGCAGATCGCGAGCGTCGGCAGCACGCCGCTGATGAAGTTCCTGCACCCGGAAATCATCACCGTCGATCCGGGCTACGCCGAATCCGGCAGACAGGCCGCTGCGCAGCTGATCGAGCAGATTAACGGGCGCGCTGAGCCTCGTCAGATCGTTATTCCTGCCCACCTTTCATAAACCCCGCTATACGGTTTATTGTGATCTTCGCCTAATTTCGGGAACGTTCCCATTTTCGCCGTTACGCTGAAGGAGTAGGCTTGCGCTCAGGTCATTACCCCCTTCACCATCAGTCATGAGGTTTCATGATGAGTAAAGTTAAACAAGAAGATATCGATCGGCTGATCGTCCTGGTCGGCGGGCGCGAGAACATCGCCACCGTCAGCCACTGCATTACCCGCCTGCGCTTTGTGCTTAACGATCCGGCCAAAGCCAATCCCAAGGCCATCGAAGAGCTGAAGATGGTTAAAGGCTGCTTCACCAACGCCGGTCAGTTTCAGGTGGTGATTGGTACCGAAGTGGGCGATTACTATCAGGCTCTGCTGGCGACTACCGGGCACTCTTCTGCTGATAAAGAGCAGGCGAAGAAGGCCGCGCGCCAGAACATGAAGTGGCACGAGCAGCTGATTTCCCACTTCGCGGAGATCTTCTTCCCGCTGCTGCCGGCGCTGATCAGCGGGGGCTTAATCTTAGGCTTCCGTAACGTCATCGGCGATGTGCCGATGAGCGACGGCAAAACGCTGGCGCAAATGTACCCGGCGCTGCAAAGCATCTACGACTTCCTGTGGCTGATTGGCGAAGCGATCTTCTTCTATCTGCCGGTCGGGATTTGCTGGTCTGCGGTACGCAAGATGGGCGGGACGCCGATTCTCGGTATCGTGCTGGGCGTCACCCTGGTCTCTCCGCAGTTAATGAACGCTTACTTACTTGGGCAGCAGGTGCCTGAGGTGTGGAACTTCGGCCTGTTTACCATCGCCAAGGTGGGCTATCAGGCGCAGGTTATTCCGGCGCTGCTGGCCGGTCTGGCGCTGGGCTTTATTGAAACCCGCCTGAAGCGCATCGTGCCGGATTATCTCTATCTGGTGGTGGTGCCGGTTTGCTCGCTGATCCTGGCGGTATTCCTGGCGCACGCCTTTATCGGTCCGTTTGGCCGCATGATTGGCGACGGCGTGGCCTTCGCGGTGCGCCATCTGATGACCGGCAGCTTCGCGCCAGTCGGTGCCGCGCTGTTCGGCTTCCTGTACGCCCCGCTGGTGATCACCGGCGTGCACCAGACCACGCTGGCGATCGACATGCAGATGATCCAAAGCCTCGGCGGCACGCCGGTCTGGCCGATTATCGCCCTGTCTAACATTGCGCAGGCCTCTGCGGTGACCGGCATCATCATCGTCAGCCGCAAGCATAACGAGCGTGAGATCTCCGTTCCGGCGGCCATCTCTGCCTACCTCGGCGTCACCGAACCGGCGATGTACGGCATTAACCTGAAGTACCGCTTCCCGATGCTCTGCGCGATGATCGGCTCCGGTCTGGCGGGCTTGCTGTGCGGCCTCTACGGCGTGATGGCGAACGGCATTGGCGTCGGCGGCCTGCCGGGCATTCTCTCTATCCAGCCCGCTTTCTGGCAGGTGTTTGCGCTGGCGATGGCTATCGCGATTATCATTCCAATGGCGCTCACCACCGTGGTTTATCAGCGTAAGTTCCGTCAGGGCACGCTGCAGATTGTTTAACTTCTTCTTTCGGGGCGCAGTTGCGCCCCTTCGCATTTGCAGGAACACACTATGAATACCCTTCCTCACTGGTGGCAGAACGGCGTCATCTATCAGATTTACCCGAAGAGTTTCCAGGACACTACCGGGCGCGGCACCGGCGATCTGCGCGGCGTGACGCAGCGCCTGGACTACCTGAAAACCCTCGGCATCGACGCCATCTGGCTGACGCCGTTTTACATCTCCCCGCAGGTGGATAACGGCTACGACGTGGCGAATTACACCGCCATCGACCCGGCCTACGGCACGCTGGATGACTTCGACGAGCTGGTTGCCGAGGCGCACGCGCGCGGCATTCGCATCGTGCTGGATATGGTGTTCAACCACACCTCGACCCAGCACGCCTGGTTCCGCGAGTCGCTGAACAAAGCGAGTCCGTACCGCCAGTTTTACATCTGGCGCGACGGCACGCCGGAGCAGCTGCCCAACAACTGGCGCTCCAAGTTTGGCGGCAACGCCTGGCGCTGGCACGCCGAGAGCGAACAGTATTATCTGCACCTGTTTGCGCCAGAGCAGGCCGATCTCAACTGGGAAAACCCGGAGGTGCGCGCCGAGCTGAAAAAGGTGTGCGAATTCTGGGCCGATCGCGGCGTGGACGGCCTGCGTCTGGACGTGATTAACCTGGTTTCAAAAGATCAGGATTTCCCGGACGACAATATTGGCGATGGCCGCCGCTTCTATACCGACGGGCCGCGCATCCATGAATATCTGCAGGAGATGAGCCGCGACGTCTTTACGCCGCGCAGCCTGATGACGGTGGGCGAAATGTCCTCGACCTCGCTGGAAAACTGCCAGCAGTACGCGTCGCTCGACGGCAGCGAGCTGTCGATGACCTTTAACTTCCACCACCTGAAGGTGGACTACCCCGGCGGCGAAAAGTGGACGAAGGCGAAGCCGGACTTCGTGGCGCTGAAAACGCTGTTTACCCACTGGCAGCAGGGGATGCACAACAAGGCGTGGAACGCGCTGTTCTGGTGTAACCACGACCAGCCGCGCATCGTGTCGCGCTTTGGTGACGAAGGGGAACACCGCGTAGCCGCCGCGAAAATGCTCGGCATGGTGCTGCACGGGATGCAGGGCACGCCGTATATTTATCAGGGTGAAGAGCTGGGCATGACCAACCCGCACTTTAGCCGTATCACCGACTATCGCGACGTAGAAAGCCTGAACATGTTCGCCGAACTGCGGGCAAACGGTCGCGATCCGGACGAATTGCTGGCGATCCTGGCAAGCAAGTCCCGCGATAATGGCCGCACGCCGATGCAGTGGGACGCGTCGCACAACGCGGGCTTTACCGAGGGCGAGCCGTGGATTGGCGTCTGTGATAACTACGAAACCGTGAACGCCCGCGCGGCGCTCGACGACCCGGACTCGGTGTTTTACACCTACCAGTCGCTGATTCGCCTGCGTAAAACCCTGCCGGTACTGACGTGGGGGGATTATCAGGATCTGCTGCCCGAGCACCCTTCTCTGTGGTGCTATCGTCGCCAGTGGCAGGGGCAAACCCTGATTGTGGTAGCAAACCTGAGCAGCGAAATTCTGGCCTGGCCGTCAGACGTTCTGAGCGGCGACGCGCAGGTGGTAATGAGTAACTATCCGACACCACAAGCCACCTCGCTTCGCCCGTTTGAAGCCGTCTGGTGGCGACAGGCGTAATTTCTGGCCGGGCGTCATCCACCGCCCGGCTTATTTTACTGTTTTTGTTGAATAATTAATCAGATTTTTCTCACGCGTATTTACAATCGCTGAAGCGCCCGCCGTTTGTACTCTCGTCTTTTTACTTTGTCCTGAATCAAAAAAAACGCAAACATGTTTGATGCAAATCACTATATGTAGCACTTAAAATGCATCCCGACCCAACATATTGTATTTATCGTCTACTATTCCAACAACAAGACGGCGACGACGCTGGCCGGAATTGTGGATAACAGGCGTTGGGAACGAGGGAAGTCTCTGGCCTGGTTGGCAATACGCCCGGTGCATACTTTTCTACCTCTGTGGATAACCTGTTTTTAAAAATGGAGTGATCATGACACCGCATGTGATGAAACGTGATGGCTGTAAAGTGCCGTTTAAATCAGAGCGCATCCAGGAAGCCATTCTGCGTGCAGCTAAAGCAGCGGGAGTCGATGACGCAGATTACTGCGCCACCGTCGCAGAAGTCGTTAGCAGCCAGATGAATGAACGCAGCCAGGTCGATATCAACGAGATCCAGACCGCCGTTGAGAACCAGCTGATGTCGGGCCCCTACAAGCAGCTGGCGCGTGCCTATATTGAGTACCGCCACGATCGCGACGTCCAGCGCGAGAAGCGCGGCCGCCTGAACCAGGAAATTCGTGGCCTGGTGGAGCAGACAAACTCGTCGCTGCTCAACGAAAACGCCAATAAAGACAGCAAAGTGATCCCGACCCAGCGCGATCTGCTGGCCGGTATCGTGGCGAAACACTATGCCCGTCAGCATCTGCTGCCGCGCGACGTGGTGTCTGCGCACGAGCGCGGTGAAATCCACTATCACGATCTCGACTACTCGCCGTTTTTCCCAATGTTCAACTGCATGCTCATCGACCTGAAGGGCATGTTGACCCACGGCTTTAAGATGGGTAACGCCGAGATTGAACCGCCTAAGTCGATCTCCACCGCCACCGCCGTCACCGCGCAAATTATCGCTCAGGTCGCGAGCCACATTTACGGCGGCACTACCATCAACCGCATTGATGAAGTGCTGGCCCCGTTCGTGACGGCAAGCTTTAACAAGCATCGTAAAACGGCCGAAGAGTGGCAGATCCCGGACGCGGACGGCTATGCCCATTCCCGCACAGAAAAAGAGTGCTACGACGCCTTCCAGTCTCTGGAATACGAAGTGAACACGCTGCACACCGCCAACGGCCAGACGCCGTTTGTGACCTTCGGTTTTGGTTTGGGCACCAGCTGGGAATCACGCCTGATCCAGCAGTCCATCCTGCGCAACCGTATTTCCGGCCTCGGCAAGAACCGCAAAACGGCGGTGTTCCCGAAGCTGGTGTTCGCCATCCGCGACGGCCTGAACCACAAGTTTGGCGATCCGAACTACGACATCAAACAGCTGGCGCTGGAGTGCGCGAGCAAGCGCATGTATCCGGACATCCTGAACTACGATCAGGTGGTCAAAGTGACCGGTTCGTTTAAAACGCCTATGGGCTGCCGCAGCTTCCTCGGCGTGTACGAAGATGAAAACGGCGAGCAGATCCACGACGGGCGCAACAACCTGGGCGTCATCAGCCTGAACCTGCCGCGCATCGCGCTGGAGGCGAAAGGTAATGAAGCTGAATTCTGGACGCTGCTGGATGAGCGGTTACAGCTGGCGCGTAAGGCGCTGATGACCCGCATTGCCCGTCTGGAAGGAGTGAAGGCCCGCGTCGCGCCCATCCTCTATATGGAAGGGGCCTGCGGCGTGCGTCTGAAAGCGGACGATGACGTGTCCGAGATCTTCAAAAACGGCCGCGCGTCGATTTCGCTGGGCTATATCGGCATTCACGAAACCATCAACGCGCTGTTTGGCGACAAGCACGTGTACGACAGCGAAGCCCTGCGTGAAAAAGGCGTGGCGATTGTTCAGCGCCTGCGCGACGCGGTTGACCAGTGGAAAGACGAAACCGGCTACGGCTTTAGCCTCTACAGCACGCCAAGCGAGAACCTGTGCGACCGCTTCTGCCGCCTTGACGCCGCCGAGTTCGGCATCGTGGAAGGCGTGACCGACAAAGGTTACTACACCAACAGCTTCCACCTCGACGTGGAGAAAAAGGTGAACCCGTACGACAAGATCGACTTCGAAGCGGCGTATCCGCCGATCGCCAGCGGTGGGTTCATCTGCTACGGCGAGTATCCGAACATCCAGCACAACCTGAAGGCGCTGGAAGACGTGTGGGATTACAGCTATCAGCACGTGCCGTATTACGGAACCAACACGCCAATCGACGAGTGCTACGAGTGCGGCTTTACCGGTGAGTTCGAGTGTACGAGCAAAGGCTTCACCTGCCCGAAATGCGGCAACCACGACGCGGCCCGCGTCTCCGTGACCCGTCGCGTCTGCGGTTATCTCGGCAGCCCGGACGCGCGCCCGTTTAACGCCGGCAAGCAGGAAGAGGTGAAGCGCCGCGTGAAGCATTTGGGGAATGAGCAGATCGGGTAAGTTCTGCGCAGGTTTTCCCCCTCACCCTACCCCTCTCCCTCAAGGGAGAGGGAACCGATCGAGCACATTGCTAAGCCTGACTCCGGTTTTCTCCCTCTCCCCGTGGGAGAGGGCCGGGGTGAGGGCATCAGGTTAACGCTATGAATTATCACCAGTACTACCCCGTCGACATCGTCAACGGCCCCGGCACCCGCTGCACCCTGTTTGTTTCAGGCTGCGTTCACGAATGCCCCGGCTGCTACAACAAAAGCACCTGGCGCCTGAACTCCGGCATGCCTTTTACCGCCGAGATGGAAGACCGAATCATCAACGACCTGAACGACACGCGCATTCACCGTCAGGGGATCTCACTTTCCGGCGGCGACCCCCTGCACCCGCAAAACGTGCCGGATATCATGAAGCTGGTAAAACGCATTCGCCGCGAGTGCGTGGGAAAAGATATCTGGGTCTGGACAGGCTATAAGCTGGATGAGCTGAACGCACAGCAAAGGGAAGTGGTCGATCTGATTAACGTCCTGGTCGACGGCAAGTTCGTGCAGGATTTAAAAGACCCGGCGCTGATCTGGCGCGGCAGCAGCAACCAGGTTGTGCATCATCTGCGGTGATCGTTAGAGCCGTTTGTTAGCATCATGATAAACGGCTGATTTCTCTCTCTTACCGATAGCGATAACAAATACCGTTACAACGTTGTCCTGAACCTGATAGACCAAACGATAACCCTGCGCTCTGAGTTTTATTTTGTAGCAATCAGGTAGACCATGAAGGCGGGCCGATTCGACCCTGGGGTTCACCAACACGTCCGCTAGTTTCTTCTTAAACTGGTCTTTTACAGTCTCCCCCAACTTGCTCCATTCCTTTAACGCCCTCGGGTCAAATTCCAGTTCATAAGTCATCCAGACTAACCTTAATTCCCTTTTGCGGATTCGCCAGTCGCTCCCGGACTGCCTGTACCAGTTCATCTTCACTGTCGCTAATGGTGACCGTTTTCACCGGCATACGTCCCGTCTCCGCGACGTACTGAAACAGTAATCGCACGGCTTCCGTTGGGGTGATATTGAGTTTTTCCAGCACGGCATAAGCCTCGTTTTTGAGTTTGTCATCCAGACGGACGTTTAGCGTGGCCATTATGCCTCCAGCAAAATCGAATGTGTAATGCAGTTTAGCATTACATTCGCATTACATCGAATTCTGGATAACGCCTCTCAAAACCGACTCAAACTCTCCATCGCCACCGCCTTAAACTCGGCAAAATCTCCGCAGCTACACAGCCGCGACATCGCGCGCTCGCGCAGGAAGGTGACGAAAATATCGTAAATCGCCATCGCCTCTTCGTATTCGCTTTTGCTGATGGCGAGCAGGAAGATGACGTGCGCGGTTGCGTCTCCCCACTGAATACCCTGCGGCGCCAGCACCGTGTAGACCACCGTTTTCTGCGCCAGCAGGCCGAGGGAGTGCGGCAGCGCAATGCCGTCGCCGAGCATGGTGCTGACGATGGCCTCACGCTCGATAACCGAATCCAGAAACTCCGCCCCGACGTAGCCTTCTCCTTCAAGCTGCTCGCACAGCTCGCGGAACAGCGTTTGCTGGTCAACGGGCGTGTCGATGATACGGAAATGGGCGGCGTCGAAGTATTTATCCAGCATCCACGGGCGGGTGCGGTCCACCAGCACCAGCTTGCCGATCTGCTCCAGCTGATAGTCGGTCGGGAACGGGGCGATCATTACCACCGGCTTAGACTTTTCGCTCACGCGGGCGGTGGATATGACAAAGTCTTCGCCGATGGATTCGGTCAGCTCGTACTCACGCAGGGTGAGCGTGCGCGTGACCTCGATCTGCGGGTATTTACGCTGCAGCACCGCCTCGATCATGCGCACCATCGCGTTACCGGCGTCGCACACCAGCAGCACGCGCGGCTGGCGCTGGTAGCCAATGTTGTAGTGGCGCTCCAGCCCGACGCCAATATGCAGCACCAGGAAGCCAATCTCGTTTTCGCTGATCACATACGGCGTGTATTTGCCCCAGCTCGACACCGCCGCCAGGGTCATATCCCAGGCCATCGGGTAGTGCTGCTTAATGTTATCCAGCAGCGGGTTGGGGATCATGATTTGATACCGCACGCGGGTGATCATGGTCTTGATGTGCGTGAGCAGGTCCGCGTGCAGCTGCTCGTCGCTGAGCAGGTTGTAGTTATAGTGGGTGTTGATGTAGCGCAGGATGTAGTTGACCAGCGCCTCGTCGTCGTCAGCGTTAATGGCGCTCGGGGCAATCTCCTGGATCTGCCGCGCCGCAATGTGCACGCAGAGCCAGCTCTCCTCCGAAGGTGAAAGCGCTTTGCCCGCCAGCTGCTGGATAGTGACGGCGATATCCTTCGCCGCCTCGCGCACGTTCTCCTCCACGTCTTCGGCGTGGAATTCCGGCAGCGGATAGCCCTCGCTGATGCGCCGCACCGACACCGCGCAGTACAGGCGCAGGAACAGCTCGCCTTCATCGGTCAGGCGGATGTGGTGGCGCGTCAGCGCGTCGTGCAGCACGGGCACCATCTGTTCCGCTACGCCCGCATTCAGCGCAACGTCAGTCACCAGCGGGTTCAGGCTATCCTGCTGCGCCAGCTCCCAGAGAAGATCGGTGAGACAGGCCCGGGTCGCCATCTCGCTGCCAAACAGCTTCATGCCGTGGCGCGGGCGGGTTTCCAGCGTCAGGTGATAGCGATGGAACCACTCGCGGACCTCCACCATGTCGCTTTGCAGCGTGGCGCGGCTGACGAACCACTCGTCCGCCAGATCTTCCAGCTTGAGAGAGAATGCGGAAGTGAGAAAACGCACCACCAGATAATGCACGCGCTCGGGCCCGGTTCGGGGAATGCGCAGCGCGCGGGGGTGGGATGCCTGCAGCTGCTGATAACGTTCAGCGTCGTCGATTTTGAGCTGATAGCCGTTGCCGCGGCTCAGAATAAACTGCGCGCCGTGGCTTGCCAGCAGCGCGTTCAGGGCGGTGATATCGGCACGGACGGTTCGCGTGGAGACCGACAGCCGCTGCGCCAGCTCGTCCTGCGGCAGCGTCTCGTTTTGCAACAGGTCGAAAAGTTGCGCTAAACGTTGGTTCGGGAATCGCACGTCGTTGTCCTCTTACGGCTTAGGGTGAAATGACCATCTGGGATGGACTGCCGACCGGGGTATAGTCCGGCTCGAAGCTGAGTTTGCCGTCCTGCGCCACGCGGAAACGGGTAATGTTGTCGCTGCGCTGGTTCATGACGTACAGCCAGCGCCCCTGCTTATCAAGCGTCAGGGTGCGCGGGTAATCCCCCCGCGTCCACACGTCGTCCCGATGGGTCAGCGTGCCATCCGCCGTTACGGTAAAGTGCGCGATGCTGTTATGCAAACGGTTCGCCACATACAGCTGCTTGCCGTCGGCGCTTAACGCCAGCCCCGCGGCAAAACTGGTGCCTTTGTAACCTTCCGGCAGCGCGGAAACCGTTTTGCCCTCTTGCAGCGTGCCGTTTGCCGTCACGGCATAATGGGTCAGCGTAGACGCCTCTTCGTTAATCAGCCACAGGGCATCGCCTTTTGGCGTAAAGACAAAGTGGCGCGGCCCGGCGCCTTTTGAGGAAGCGCTGATAAACGGCGGATCGTTCGGGGTTAGCTTCCCTGTTCGATCGTCAAAACGGTACTGGTAGAGGCGATCCAGCCCCAGATCGGTGGAAAACACGTATTTCCCGCTCGGATCGGCGGCGATCATGTGCGCATGTGGGCCGTTATGATCGCTGATGGCAAAGCTGCCCTCCGCTGCCGCTTCTGGCTTAGCCGCACCCGGTTCACCCCGATCCTGATGCTGATCCGAGGCGTCACCCAGGCTGCCGTCTGCGCTGACGGGCAAAACGGCAATCGATCCGCTGACGTAGTTCGCCACCAGCAGGTGCTTGCCGTTCGGCGTCAGGGAAAGATACACCGGCCCCGCACCGCCGGACGCCACCTGATTCAGCTCGCTCAGCGCGCCGTTATCCCCCACCCGCAGCGCCTGCACCACGCCCTGCTCCACTTCGCTTGCCAGATACAGCGTTTTGCCGTCGTGAGAGGCGGCCAGCTGCGCGGCGTTGGGCAGCTTGCTCACCAGCGTTTTATTCGCCAGCGCGCCGCTTTGCGGATCGACGGTAAAGCGGTACAGCCCTTCACCGTTGGGGTTGTAGGTGCCTACCCAGGCGTACTGGGTTTGAGCGACGGCAGTGGTGGCAAGCAGAGAGAGTGAAGCGACGAGCAGGTTACGGGTGTGCATGGCGGCTCCTTCGGGTGTGTGCGGTGTTTACCCCCTCACCCTAACCCTCTCCCCATAGGGGAGAGGGGACGATTACACCCTCTCCCCTATGGGGAGAGGGCTGGGGTGAGGGGTGTTGTTATTGCTACTTAACCAGCTTCTTCGTCATCGCAAGCAGCGTACGCACGTCTTCCGGGCGCGTATCGCCGCTGGCTTTGTCGATAATCGAGCTGTAGATATGCGGGATGATTTTGCTCACGCCCGCGTCGAGGGCGATCTGCAGGATCTCCTCATAGTTTTCCAGATCGATACCTCCGGTCGGCTCGAGCCAGAAGTCGTGACGGGCGCAGGCTTCCGCCACCGCTTTGTACTCGTCACGGCACTTCAGGCCACCCATCGGGAAGTATTTGATGGAGCTGCCGCCGAAATCCTTCAGCAGGGCAATCGCGGTTTCAACCGATACGATGCCGTCCGGGGCCGTGCTGCTCAGCGGGCCGGTGGAGATTTTGACCATCCCGACGGTGCCGGTCGGCGAGACCAGACCGTTAACCACCGATTCATTCTGCCCCAGCAGCGCGCGGCTGGTGGCCACGCCGGTGAACACCTGGTTGACGTGCTGCGGCTGGACCTGACGGGAAATTTCACTCACCATCGCCGACTGGTTCGGATCGCCCGCGCCCAGCCCAACGGAGAGCGCGTTATCAATCAGCGCGGCATATTCACGCATATCGGCAACGGCGCTCGCCACGTCCGGGTAATTTTTGGAGAGCACGCCCACCAGCACGTGACCTTCCGCCGCCTCGTAAATGGCGCTGGCGTTGGCTTTCGATCCTGCCAGCACGTTCAGGCAGACGCGGTCACGGTAAAAATTGGGGGTCAGTTTCATGCTTTTTTCTCCTGTCCTAATACTTCGCTAATGCGGCGGTATACGATGTTCAGCTGGTCAGCATTCACGCTTCGCACGTCCGCTTCGATAATCCCTTCGTTGGCCTTGTAGCCACGGAAGTAAATGGCGTATTCACCCAGCTTCAGCTTCGCCACCAGATCGCCGGTGCCGACGCCGGTTGTCGCTTCGTCAAACTTAATCTCGGTGCGCGCGATGTCGCGTCCGGCGCTGTCCCAGACCACGCGCGCGGTGACGCCGTTCAGGGTGTTGAGCGCGTCGATAAACTGCGTCATCTTCGCCACCATCTCGGCCCCGCTCTCTTTGGTCGCCGTCAGGTAGTGTTCGATGGCGCAGGTCAGGCCAAGGATCCCCTCTTTACCCACCTTCATCGCGCGACCAATGCCCGCCGTCTGGCGCTTCACCCACTCCACGTATTGGGTTTTGCCGATCACCAAGCCACTGGTTGGCCCTTCGATCGCCTTCGCGCCGCTGTAGATCACCAGATCCGCGCCGGAGCGGTAGTAGGCGTGCAGATCTTCTTCCGCCGCCGCATCAACGATCAGCGGGAGATCGTGCTTGCGCGCCACGACCGCCGCCTGCTCGACGCTGAGCATGCTTTTCTGCACGCAGTGGTGCGATTTGATGTAGAGGATCGCCGCCGTGCGCGGAGTGATCGCCGCCGCCAGCTGATCGGCAGAGCATTCGTTGGCGTAGCCCGCCTCCACCAGCTTACCGCCGCCCAGCGCGACCATGGTGCCCACCGGCGCGCCAAAGTTCACGTTGTGGCCTTTCGGCAGGACGATTTCGTTATTCTCGATTGGAGTGACGTGCAGGTTTTCGAGCAGCCAGTCGCTGTCTTTCACCAGCACCGCCGCCACGGACTGGGCAATGCCCGCCGACGCGCAGGAGACGACCGTTGCCCCTTCCACATCCAGAAGCTTCGCGATGTATTCCCCGGTTTTGTTGACCAGATCCTTCATCTCGAAATAGTGATTCATGCCGTCCATCGCCGCCTGCACCACTTCCGGGCGCGGCGTGGAAACGCCCAGCGCCGTCATGCGGCCGGAGGTGTTGATAACCTGCTTTAAGTTGTACTTCTCATAAATCGAAGACATGTTCCGTGCTCCCTTGTTCGGTCATGTAGCCCTTGCCCGCGCGGATCGCGGCAAGCGGCACCAGAATGTGTTCAGCCTGCAGGCTGTCGTTTTCAGCATCCGTCAGCACCGTCGGCTGGCGTTTAATCGTGAACAGCGTCAGGTCGGCGTCGAGGCCAGGCTGGATGCGGCCCTTGCGCGTCAGGCGCAGGCCGTCAGCGGCGTTCGCGGTCACGCAGTCAATCACCTGCGGCAATGACATGCCGATGGCGAGGAATTTCGACATCACGCTTGCCAGCGAGCCCACCGGGCCGTTAATGCGGTTGCGGCAGTAGATATCCGAGCTGATGGTGTGCGGCAGAATGCCCATCGCGATGGCGCGTTTCGCCACCTCAAAGCTGAAGCTCGCCGTACCGTGCCCCACGTCCAGGCGCACGCCGCGCTTCAGGGCAGAGGTGATGGAGGCGCGCAGCTCGCCGGATGGCGTCAGAATGCGGTTTGGCTTGCCGTTGTAGCAGTGGGTGATGATGTCGCCTGAACTGAGCAGTTCGGCAATTTCGTCGAGGTTCGGCGGGTTGTTGCCAATGTGCACCATCAGCGGCAGGTCGCCGTTCTCTTTCTGGATGGCTTTCGCGCGCTCCAGCGGCGTAATGCCGTTTTCACCGACCACGCTGCTGCTCATGCGCGCCTTCAGGCCGACGATAAAATCGGGGTGGCGCTTCACCGCCTGCGTCACCGCGTCGGCATCAATATTCGCCATATTGGCCAGCTCGTTCTGGGCAATCAGCCCCACGCGGGAGATGTTCAGCAGGGCAAACACCTCGGTGGAGGCTCTGCGGGTGATGTCGTAGAAATCGTCCACGTCGTCGGCGCCGGTGCTGCCCGCGTCCACCACGGAGGTCACGCCGGTGGCAATGCCGACGCTGTCGGGTTCGTCGTGGTAAATCGGGGAGTTCGGGTAGCAGTGAACGTGGGAGTCAATCCAGCCTGCGCTGACGAACACGTCGCCGTTCAGCTCGACCGTTTTACGAGCGGGAGCATCAATCTCGCCCAGCGCCGCGATTTTCCCGTCCTGAATGGCGATATCGGTCAGGGTATCGTCGGCAAGGCGCGCACGGCGCAGGAGTAAATCAAACATGAGGATCTCCTGATAAGGCGGGCGCCTGAGCGCCCGCGGGTATTAAAGGGCGACCGGGAACAGCCAGCCCAACAGCATTGCACCGAGGATCGCACCGCCGGTAATCGGCTTCTGCCAGATGTAGAACAGCAGCGCGCCCAGCAGGGAACCGACGCCAATCGGGATGGAGGCGGTCATGGCGCTGAGGATAATCAACGGCCCGAGGAAGCGGCCGGAGGCGTTACCCGCGCCCATCATCACGTCTGCACCGTAGGTGGAGTTGCTCTGGTTGATGGTGAACTTACGCGCCAGGATGATGACGTAGCCAATCGCCAGACCAATCACCAGGCCGGTGATCAGCGCGGCAATGAAGTTGGTCACCGGGAACATGATGCCCGCGCCCAGCAGCAGCGCTGGAACGCCGAGGCCCACGCCGGTCTGGATGGCTCCGCCGATATCAAGAATACCGACCAGCGACCCTTCGATAATACGGGCGAACAGGAAGCTCGCACCGAACGCCGCGACCGCGCCGTAGACGCCGGTATCCATTCCCGCTTTCAGCATCGCCACGAAGGCCACTTCGTTAAACGCGCCGATGCCGTAGAGGTAGTACATGTGCGTCCCGGCGAAGACGCCGGAGGAGAGCAGGCCAACGAAGATCGGGAACGACCAGTCGGCATACCAAAAACCTTTATTCTGTTCCATTTAGAGGCTCCTGTTATTTACCGCTGAGCGAGTTGTGGATCATGTCGAGCCAGTTCGGCACCGTCAGATGGAAGGATTCGATCATCTTCATGTCGAAGCCGCGGAAGAAGCCGCTCAGCACGAACAGGGCGACAATGGCCGCCATCATCACCTTGGTGACGTGGTTCCAGCCGCTCTCTTCGACGCCTTTACCGATCAGGATACCCAGCACCAGGCCCGGTACGGCGTTACCCATGATCAGCTGCGCTGCGCCGCCGAACACGGTGGCCCAGAAGCCGGATTTTTTACCCGCGTCGATGGCCGCCAGCCAGAAGATCACCGGCATCACGGTGTTGACCAGCAGGTTCGCGGCAGGCACCAGCACCTTCACGGCGGTGACCTGAAGCGCAGCCGGAACGGAGGAGGCGGTCAGGTTCAGGAAGGTCACGACGATCATGCCGATCGCGCCGCAGGCAATTGCCATTTTGCGGGGATCGTGCAGCGTTTCGCCGACGTTACGGTTTTTGATCATCAGTGCAGCAGCACCCCAGTTCGGGATGATGCGGTGGTCAACGTCCTGTGTGAAGGCACCTGCGGCCACGGAAGAGGCCCAGGCGTTAAAGAAGAAGCCTAACCCAAAGGAGAAGTGAGACGCCGGATCGCCTTCGCAGGAGTTCAGCTCCCCCAACGTACGAAACGCGCCCATACCCTGAGTGGTAGGCGCATGAAACATGCGTGCAGCCCCGGCTCCCACACCGACGCCAACGAGGCCGCCAATGATGAGCGATTTTATTAATATAATTAAGAACATCAGTCTGCCCTTTTATGAATAATCAGCGTTGCGTGACGAAATCCACCTGGTCAAGATTGATGGCGGTCACGTTGACGGTCACATCCAGCTCCACGCTGTAGGTGCGTCTTTCCCGGCGCAGAAAGAAGAACAGAAACGCTTCTTTTCGCACCGCTTCTTGCGCCTGAACAACCTGCACATCCTGTGGCTCAATACGCAGTAAGATATGCGGTGACGTTTTCATCACCGCGGCCTGAACGTGGTTGAGCGCGTCGGCAAAGGCGCGCGCTTTGGCGTCACCTTTGCCCTTCACTCTCACCGTGGTTGTGAACTGTTCTTTCATGCTTATGCGCCGTATTTCTTCTGCCACGCCTGCACCAGACGCTCGCCCAGCTCTTCTTTATCCATAAAGCCAAAGCCCAGCACGTTGCAGCCTTCGTTGATGGCGGTCACGCCCTCTTCCACGGAACGCATCCCGTATTTGGCCTTGTAGCCATATTTGGTTTGGGCCGTGATGGCACCCGCGCCGCCGCTGCCGCAGAAGGAGATGCCGAAGGTAGCGTTTTCCGCTTTCATCATGTCGCCCAGCTTCATATCCGCCGCCATGCCCGGTACAACCACCGCGCGTCCACCTGCTTTTTCCACACCGGCAGCCACTTTCTGACCTTTGCCCAGGCGATCGCCAATCACGACTGTAATCTGTTCCATGTGTTGCTCCTTAAAGGTTGTCTTTCGCGACTTCGAAGTGAACGGAGAGCAGCCAGGCTTCTTCATCTGGAAGATTGCCAAACTGCGCTACCACTTCACGGGCGAGTTGCATTGAATCGGGTGAAATTTCGTCGAACAGCTCCGCTTCAACCTCCGGCAGCGGCTCGCCGGTCACGGACCGGTGCGCCATCGCGCGAACGTGGGAGGTCAGCATCTGCTCCTGCACTGCATTAGGGATGATGTCGTGTCTGGCCAGCAGGGCATAAACCTGCTGCAGCATGGTGTTCGCGAGCTGCTCTGTTTGCTCCGCCTGTTCCCCAACGTCGTTCATTACCGCTCCGTTAATCACTGGTCTTACCCCGTTAATGGCTCTGGAATAAAACTAACGTTGCAGGGGAATTGTTTGTAGCGAGTTGTTTTCCACTTCGAAGTGGAAAGGCGAGCCGCAGCAGTGATCTGTGCCACATAAATGCGGTGAATCTGGATAAACCGCTGTATTTACGTGATGAATATCACGCTATTCAGCGGCAATGAACAGGCAAGCAGAGTCGAAAAGTTTCCGAGCAGGCTCGTAGAAATGTGACGTGGATAAGGTTTTCTTATGGGGATTCGCTAGAGTGGCTGCGGGTGCTTGAGACTGACCGTCTCATGCATGGGACGGAAAGTGGAAAGCCCCTACCTGAATTTAAATCAGGGCGGGGCCGTAAACGACACGTCCAACCGTGGAGTTCGCTACCTCGCCCGCTTTACAGCAAGGAGGCATCCATGAAACGCCAAAACCCAGGCACTGGAGTTTTGATGATTATTGCTTTGACAATAATCATCTTAACGCTGGTGACGCGGAAAACACTGTGCGAGATCAGTTTTCGAAACGATTCTTTTGCAGTGACAGCGAGGATGGATTGTCGCTCCGGTAAGTAGGGAGCAAGCATGCGCGGGGGTACAGAGCGTGCCCCCGCACACGGAGAAAGGACGTACAGCTCAGGCACCCAATTAACGATATTTTTTGTGGTAGGTGTTGCGCGTAGCCACGAACTGGTCGGCTGCTGCCTGGGCTTCCTTCACTTTGCCTTCGTTAGCCAGCTTCAGCGCGCCGTCGATCTGGCCAACCAGCACGTCAAAGCCGTGGCGATAGTCCTTCATCTCGGCGCTGTCTGCCGCTTTGCTTTCCAGCTTCGGCGGGGTCGCTTTTTGCGCGTCCAGCGCCGCTTCACGCATCTTCGTCAATGCGTCTTTCATCTCCGCCGCATTGTCGGTTTTTTGCACTACCTTCAGGTTTTCACTGAGGATGTCCATGTTGTCTTCAAGATCGGCGGCAAACGCAGACGAGCCAAGAACCAGCGTTGAAGCTGCGACGATCGCTAACAGGTGTTTACGCATTGCTCACTTCCTTTTTTATTATTAACAAAACGCTAAATCTATTGTCCGGCGATTTTCATCTCCGGAAGTAACACAGAACCACACTGTATATTGCTACGTGTTTCAATATCGTTACCGACCGTAACGATGTTGCGCCACATGTCCTTCAGGTTGCCAGCGATGGTGATTTCGCTCACCGGATACTGAATTTCGCCGTTTTCTACCCAGAAGCCCGCCGCACCGCGCGAGTAGTCGCCCGTGATGCCGCTTACGCCTTGGCCCATCAGTTCCGTGACGACCAGGCCGGTGCCCATCTCTTTCAGCATCTGCTCGAAGTTCAGGCCCTGCCCTTCAATGCGCCAGTTGTGAATGCCGCCCGCGTGTCCGGTGCTTTTCAGCCCCAGCTTGCGCGCAGAGTAGTTGGTCAGCAGCCACTGGGTCAGAATACCGTCTTTGATGATATCGCGACGTTCGGTGCGCACGCCTTCGCTGTCGAACGGCGTGGAGGCCAGCCCTTTCAGCAGGTGCGGATGCTCTTCAATGGTCAGCCATTCCGGCAAGATCTGCTTGCCCAGCGAGTCGAGCAGGAAGGTCGATTTACGGTACACCGAGCCGCCCGCAATCGCGCCGACCAGATGGCCAAACAGGCCGGTCGCCACTTCGTTGGCAAAAATGACCGGGGCCTTCATGGTGGAGAGTTTGCGCGGCGACAGGCGGGACAGCGTGCGCTCGGCGCACTCTTTACCCACCCACTCAGGAGACTGCAAATCCCCCAGCGCGCGCCCAATGGTGTACGCGTAGTCACGCTCCATGTCGCCGTTCTCTTCGGCGATCACGCAGCTGGAGAGCGAGTGGCGCGTTGAGCAGTAGCCCTGCAGCATGCCGTGGCTGTTGCCGAAGACTTTGATGCCGTAGTGGCTGTTAAAGCTGCCGCCTTCGGTATTGGTGATGCGCTTATCGGCCTGCAGGGAAGCCTGCTCGGCGCGCGCGGCGAGTTCAATGGCTTCATCCGGCGTCACTTCCGCCGGGTGGAAAAGATCGAGATCCGGGGCATCGAAGGCCAGCAGATCTTTATCCGCTACGCCCGCGTAAGGGTCCGGGGAGGTGTAACGGGCGATATCCAGCGCCGCCTGCACCGTACGGGCAATGGCATCCGGGCTGAGATCGGTGGATGACGCGCTGCCTTTGCGATTCTGGTGATACACCGTGATCCCAAGCGCGCCATCGCTGTTGAATTCTACGTTCTCCACTTCACCATAGCGGGTGCTCACGCTGATGCCGGTGGTTTTGCTGACCGCCACTTCGGCGCCATCTGATTTTTCTGAAGCAAGCATCAGCGCGGTGGAGACGGCTTCTTCCAGAATCTTACGCTGCGCTTCAACTTGTGAGGTTACTTTCATCGCAAATGCCATACTGTAAGAGAGAGTTAACTGAAGTCTAACAGAGAACCGTTTTTCAGTGCGCGTCTTAACTGGTAACATTAGCCTCTTTTTTTAAGGAGCCTGACATGACTAAGCAGCCCGAAGACTGGCTCGACGACGTTCCCGGTGATGACATCGAAGACGAAGATGATGAGATCATCTGGGTCAGTAAAAGTGAAATTAAACGTGACGCCGAAGAGTTAAAACAGCTTGGCGCAGAAATGGTAGAACTGGGTAAAAACGCGCTGGACAAGATCCCGCTCGACCAGGATCTGCGTGATGCCATTGAACTGGCACAGAAAATCAAAAAAGAAGGCCGTCGTCGCCAGCTTCAGCTCATCGGGAAAATGCTGCGTCAGCGCGACGTTGATCCGATCCGCCAGGCGCTGGACAAGCTGAAAAACCGCCACAACCAGCAGGTTGCGTTTTTCCATAAGCTTGAGCAGATCCGCGATCGTCTGATTGAAGAAGGCGATGATGCCGTACCTGAAGTGCTGAACCTGTGGCCGGATGCCGACCGCCAGCAGCTGCGTTCATTGATCCGCAACGCGAAGAAAGAGAAAGAAGGGAATAAGCCGCCGAAGTCCGCGCGCCTGATTTTCCAGTATCTGCGCGAGCTGTCTGAGAACGAAGAGTAATATCGAACCGCCTGTTCCCCTCACCCCGGCCCTCTCCCCAGAGGGGCGAGGGAGAAAACACGGGAAAGTAGGCCCGGTAAGCGCAAGCGCCACCGGGCTTTTTTTTACTCTGCGGCGGCCGCTTCCGCTTTCTTCGCCAGACCGTCCAGCAGCTTCTGATGGATGCCACCGAACCCGCCGTTGCTCATCACCAGAATGTGGTCGCCAGGCTGTGCGGCTTTCACCACCATATCCGCTAAGACATCCACGTCCGCACTCCAGTACGCAGGCTGAATGCAGGCGTCGGCGACTTCCGCCACCTGCCACGGAATATGCTGCGGCTGCAGCAGGAAGACCTCGTCGGCACGTCCTAACGACGGCGCGAGATCGTCTTTGCAGATGCCCATTTTCATGGTGTTAGATCGCGGCTCCAGCACCGCAAGAATGCGCGCAGTGCCGCCCACTTTACCGCGCAGGGCGGCAAGCGTGGCCAGAATAGCCGTTGGGTGGTGCGCGAAATCGTCATACACGGTAACGCCGTGGGCTTCACCGCGCAGCTCCAGGCGACGACGGGCGTTAATGAACGAGCCCAGCGCATTGGCCGCATCCGCAGGCAGCACGCCCACGTGACGCGCGGCGGCAATCGCCATCAGGCCGTTGTGCATGTTGTGCTCGCCCACCAGGCCCCACTTCACCTCACCCACTTTCTCGCCGTCGAGCAGCACTTCCCACTCGGAGGCATCCGCGTTGAGTTTTTTCGCCTGCCAGTGGCCCTGCTCGCCCACCAGCTCCTGCTCGCTCCAGCAGCCCATCGCCATCGTCTGCTTCAGGTTGATGTCATTCTCCGGCAGGATGATGCGGCCCTGACCCGGCACGATGCGGACCAGGTGGTGGAACTGTTTCTGGATGGCTTTCAGGTCGTCAAAGATATCCGCATGATCGAACTCAAGATTGTTGAGGATCAGCGTGCGCGGGCAGTAATGGACGAACTTGGAGCGTTTGTCGAAGAACGCGCAGTCGTACTCGTCGGCTTCGATCACGAAGAACGGGCTATCGCCCAGGCGTGCAGAAACGTCGAAATTCCCCGGGACGCCGCCGATCACAAAGCCCGGCTTGTAGCCGCAGGCTTCGAGGATCCAGGTTGCCATCCCGGCAGTGGTGGTTTTGCCGTGCGTGCCGGCTACGGCAACAACCCAGCGGTCGCGCAGGACGAAATCATGCAGCCACTGGGGGCCAGACATGAACGGAATATTACGTTCCAGCACCGCTTCAACGCACGGATTACCGCGGGTCATGGCGTTACCGATAATCACCAGATCCGGCTGTGGATCAAGCTGGCTGGCATCGTATCCCTGAATAAGAGAGATACCCTGCTTCTCCAGAAGCGTGCTCATCGGCGGATACACATTGGCGTCCGAACCTGTCACCTCATGGCCAAGAGAACGCGCCAGCATTGCCAGCCCGCCCATGAAAGTGCCACAAATCCCCAATATATGAATGCGCATACGTCACTATCCTTCTTCAATGTGGCGCACATTTTACTCACATGTCAGCGGCAGTAAAACGCATTTCAGGAAATTCCGTATCCTGCTGGCGCGATTCACCTCTGCGCTAATATTTGAATGTTTGTTAAGATTGTTGGGCTTTAGTCGTTTTAGTGAACATACGATCGCTCTACTCACATAAGATGCAGGGAAAGTGTTATGAAAACGTTAGGTGAATTTATTGTCGAAAAGCAGCACGAGTTCTCTCATGCTACCGGTGAACTCACTGCTTTGCTGTCGGCAATAAAGCTGGGCGCTAAGATCATCCACCGCGATATCAACAAGGCCGGACTGGTCGATATCCTGGGTGCCAGCGGTGCCGAGAACGTTCAGGGCGAGGTTCAACAGAAGCTCGACCTGTTCGCAAATGAAAAACTGAAAGCTGCACTGCGCGCGCGCGACATCGTTGCGGGTATCGCCTCGGAAGAAGAAGATGAAATCGTCGTTTTCGAAGGGTGCGAACACGCAAAATACGTTGTTCTGATGGACCCTCTCGACGGCTCCTCCAATATCGACGTTAACGTCTCTGTCGGTACCATTTTCTCCATCTACCGTCGCGTCACGCCGGTTGGCACACCGGTGACGGAAGAAGATTTCCTCCAGCCGGGCAGCAAGCAGGTTGCGGCGGGCTATGTGGTGTATGGTTCCTCCACCATGCTGGTCTACACGACCGGCTGCGGCGTTCACGCCTTTACCTACGATCCGTCGCTGGGCGTTTTCTGCCTGAGCCAGGAACGTATGCGCTTCCCGCAGAAGGGCAACACTTACTCCATTAACGAAGGTAACTACATCCGCTTCCCGAACGGCGTGAAGAAGTACATCAAATTCTGCCAGGAAGAAGATAAAGCCACGCAGCGCCCGTACACCTCGCGCTACATCGGCTCTCTGGTTGCTGACTTCCACCGCAACCTGCTGAAGGGCGGCATTTACCTCTACCCAAGCACCGCCAGCCACCCGGACGGTAAGCTGCGTCTGCTGTATGAATGCAACCCAATGGCGTTCCTGGCCGAGCAGGCGGGCGGCAAGGCGAGCGACGGTAAAGAGCGTATCCTGGACATCGTGCCGGAAAGCCTGCACCAGCGTCGTTCGTTCTTCGTGGGCAACGACCATATGGTTGAAGATGTTGAACGTCTGATCCGCGAGTATCCGGACGCGTAACGCACCTTTCAGGGGAGCCACTTCGGCTCCCCAACTCATTTATATATTTTACCGTATAAGTGTTTATAAAAAACGCGCTTTAACATTCATCACTGCTCCTGCATTATTTCCATAACAGTTTGACCGTTATTTCATGGAGCATCACGTCGTGATAAATAATTATTCTCGTGCCAATACCGGCATTGATTTAAATCTTATTCCTGTTTTTATTGAAGTGGTCCGCTGCGGCAGCATGGCGAAGGCGTCGGTACGCCTGGAGATGTCTCGCCCGGCGGTGAGCCTGGCGTTAAAGCGGTTTAATCAGCTGTTTGATGAGCCGCTGTTTTTCCGTAAAGGTTTATTTCTTGAACCGACCGAGAAAGCTTTAGCGCTCACCCGTTCTCTGGAAATATTAATCGGTAATATTCACGATAATATGCGTGAAGCGAATTCAGGGAAAAATAAAACCCTGGCACAGCCTGTACCAGGGCCGGAGATATTTATCCCGCAGTCTGAACCGTCAGCTTAAATGATGACATGGCTTCCATCAGCTCCCGCGACTGCTCTTCCAGCGAGCGCGTCGCGGCGGAAGATTGCTGAACCAGCGCCGCGTTTTGCTGCGCGGTTTCATCCATCTGGTTCACCGCAATATTCACCTGCTCAATACCGCGGCTCTGCTCCTGGGACGCGGTCGCAATTTCGCGCATCAGCCTGGTCATACGCATCACTTCCGTTGCAATTTCGTCCATCGTTTCGCCAGCCTGCTGCGCCAGCTCGCTGCCCTCATTCACGTGGGTTTGCGAATCGCTAATAAGCGAACGGATCTCTTTTGCGGCATCGGCGCTGCGGCTGGCCAGGTTACGTACTTCACCCGCCACAACGGCAAAACCGCGCCCCTGCTCGCCCGCGCGCGCCGCTTCCACGGAGGCGTTAAGCGCCAGAATATTGGTCTGGAACGCAATGCCGTCAATCACGCTCAGGATGTCGGCGATACGCGCCGAGCTGCCTGAGATATCGCGCATTTTCTCAATCACGTAGCAGACCATTTCGCTGCCGTGGTCGGCAGTATCTGACACCGATTTCGCCATCTGGTGCGCTTGCTCCGCGTTATCGGCATTGAGCTTCACCGTGGCGGTAATCTCTTCCATGCTGGCTGCCGTCTGCTCCAGCGACGTCGCGTTGGATTCCGTGCGTTGGGCAAGGTGCATGTTCCCCGCCGTCAGCTCGCGGCTGCCGACATCAATTTGCGAGCTGGCATCGCGCACGCGCAAAACCGAGCCCATCAGCGACTGGCGCATCTCTTCAATGGCCGCGTTCAGGCGGTTAAATTCCTGGCTGGCCGGGGCGTTCAGCGTGTGGGTTAAATCGCCTGATGCCACGTGCTCAAGCTGGGAAATCGATGCCGAGAGCGGCTTGAGGAGCATGTGACGCAGCACCAGCCAGGCCAGGACGATAATCCCCGCCGTCAGCAGCGCCGCCACGACGATCAGGATCAGCACCCGCGTTTTGCTCGCCTGCACCGCGCTAACTTCCGCTTTCCCGCGCGCTTCGCTCCACGCCTGGAACGCCTGCATGTCGTTGTCAAACTGCTTCGCTACCGGGATCAGCGTATTCTCCAGCAGATCGTAATAACCGTCGGCGCTCTGGTCGTTAAGCGCTTTCAGCATCGGGTTGATCCCCTGCTGGTTATACGCCGCCAGACTCTTCGCCACGTTATCCAGCAGCTTTTGTCCCTGCTCGTCAGCCACGCCGCCGTCGATCACGCCCTTCAGCGTTTTCTGAGCCAACGCGACTTCCTGATTGATGTTTTTTACCGATTTGGATGCATCGTCCAGCAGACCGATTTCCATCATCCTGACGGCCTGGCCCGCCTCATTGCGCGCGCGCAGGATCAGCGTATAGCCAGAGTTAAGCTGCACCATCTGCTCACCCTGAAGGTGGTTGATGCGCTGGAGCGAGCTGGAACTCTGCGTGAGGGCATAAATGCCGATGCCGCTGACAATCAGCAGCAGAAGGGTCATAACGGCCAGTAAAGAGAGCAAGCCGGTACGAATCGATAGCGTTTTAAGCATGATGTTATTTCCGGTAGCGAGATATTTCTTGGCGTAAAAGAAGAGTATCGGCTGCTACCGGAAAATGTTTAGTCTTTAAGCAAATTCATAGTGTTATAGCTTTGTTGCTGACGTGCTCACGCGCGTAACAGGCGAGCTTTGGCGGTTCTCCCAGAGCACCGTCAGGCCGCGCTGCAGGGCGATAAAGATAAACAGCAGAACGCCGATGGCGATCTTTGTCCACCACGAGCTGAGCGTGCCGTCGAAGTTAATGTAGGTCTGAATCAGCCCCTGGATCGCTACGCCGAACAGCGTGCCCAGCACCGTTCCCACGCCCCCGCTGAGCAGCGTGCCGCCAATCACGACGGAGGCAATCGCGTCCAGCTCCACCCCCACGCCCGCCAGCGCGTAACCGGCCTGGGTATACACCGAGAAGACGATCCCCGCCAGCGTCGCCAGACCGGTCGAGAGCATGTAGATGCGGATGGTGGTGCTGCGGGTGGAAATGCCCATCAGGTTGGCCGAGGTGGCGCTACCGCCAATGGCGTAGACCTGATTGCCAAACCGGGTGCGGTGCGCCAGGAAGATCCCAATCACCACCACGCCCAGCATCAGCAGCCCCATCGCGCTCAGGCGACCGCCGCCGGGAATTTTCCACGCCAGGCTTGAGAGCGTGTCGTAGATCGGATGGTTAATCGGAATCGACTCCTCCGACACCAGATAGCTCACGCCGCGCAGGAAAAACATGCCCGCCAGGGTGATGATAAAGGCCGGAATTTTCAGCGCGTCGATCAGTAGCCCCATAAAGGCACCAAACGCGCAGCCCATGACCAGCACCAGCGGGAATGCCACCAGCGGCGAGATGCCCCAGAAGCCAATCGCCTTCGCGAGAAATACGCCCGTAAACGCGATCACCGAGCCAACGGAGAGATCGATTCCGCCGGAGAGGATCACAAAGGTCATCCCGACGGCGATGATGCCCAGAAACGCGTTATCGGTCAGGATGTTGCAAATCACGCGCGTGGAGGCAAAGCCGGGGAACTGCGTAAGGCAATACAGGTAGCCCAGCACGAACACGCCCAGCGTGATCATCAGCGGTAAGTTACGTTTTATCATGGCCACGGATCCCCTTAATGATGCTGACAAAGCGCGGCGACTGAACGATCAGCACGCAGAGCACGACCACCGCTTTCACCACCTGGTTAAGCTCCGGCTGGAAGCCAGAGAGCAGAATGCCGGTGTTCATCCCCTGAATAATCAGCGCCCCCACTACGGAGAGCAGCAGGTTAAAGCGGCCCCCCATCAGCGATGCACCGCCAATGACCACCGCCAGAATGGCATCCAGCTCCAGCCAAAGTCCGGCGTTGTTGGCATCGGCGCCGCGAATATCCGCGGCGACAATAACCCCGGCAATCGCAGCGCAGACGCCGCTCAGCACGTAGGTCAGCATCACCATCAGCCGGGTATTCACCCCGGCGTTGCGCGCGGCGCGAATGTTAATCCCCACCGCTTCAATAAACATGCCGAGCGCCGTTTTGCGGGTAACAAGCCAGAACGCCAGCAGCGTCACCAGCGCAACGATCACCGGCGTCGGGAAGAAGAGAAAATTACCGCTGCCGATCCACGCCAGGCTCGGAGAGTTAAAGGTGACGATCTGCCCGGAGGTAATGAGCTGCGCCACGCCGCGTCCGGCCACCATCAGTATCAGCGTGGCGACAAAGGGCTGAATTTTGAGAACCGCCACCAGAATGCCGTTCCACAGCCCGGCCAGTACGCCTGACCCCAGCGCGGCCAGCAGCACGACAGGCAGGCTATGTCCGGCCACGGTCATCGAAGCGGCGGTAGCGCCAGCAATGGCCATCACCGCGCCAACGGAGAGGTCAATCCCGCCGGTGGCAATCACCAGCGTCATGCCAATCGCCAGCAGCGCCACGGGGGCAGCGCGGTTTAAAATGTCTATCGGGCTGCCGAACAGGCGGCCATCCTGAATGATGATCTGGAAGAAATGCGGCGAGACCAGGCTATCCACCAGCAGCACCAGCAGCAGCGCAGCGATTTGCGGCGTGCCGGTCGGCCAGCTGAAGCGGCGCTTTGACTCGCCGGTTTGCGAAAGGGAACGGGGCATCACGATTAACTCCTTACGCCGCGATGGCATTCATGATTGCCGGAACGGACAGCTTATCCAGCGGGATCTCTGCCACCTGTTTGCGATCGCGCATGATGATGACGCGATCGGCATAGCCCACCAGCTCTTCCAGCTCGGACGAGATCACCAGCAGCGCCAGCCCGTCCGCACAGAGCGTCTCGATCAGTCGAATAATTTCGGCGTGCGCCCCCACGTCAATGCCGCGCGTGGGCTCGTCGAGGATCAGGAACTGCGGTTTGGTCAGCAGCCAGCGCGACAGCAGCACCTTCTGCTGGTTACCGCCTGAGAGAAACTCGATGGGCTGTTCCGCGCTCGGCGTGCGGATGCCCAGCTGGCGGATAAAGCGCTCGGCAATGGCGTTCTGCTCTTTGCGGGGTATCGGGCGCAGCCAGCCGCGCTGCGCCTGCAGCGCCAGAATGATATTTTCCCGCACCGAGGCGGCAGCAATAATGCCGTCGGTTTTCCGGTCTTCCGGGCAGAAGCCGACGCCCAGACAGGACGCCTGATGCGGCGACCGCAGGGTTTGCGGTTTGCCCTTGATCAGCGCGCTGCCGCTGTCGGCAGGCTTGATCCCGAAGATCACCTCGGCGGTTTCGGTGCGACCCGAGCCCAGCAGGCCCGCCAGCCCGACGATCTCACCGGGACGGACCTCCAGGCTGAACGGCGAGATCACGCCTTTTTTGCCGTAATCGCTGAACGCGGCGACCGGTTTATCGCTCAGCAGCGTGCGGCCTGCGCGCTGAAGCGCGTTGGTTTCCAGCTCGCGGCCCAGCATCATTTTGACCAGCTCAATCTGCGGCAGCTCGCGGGTTTCGCGGCAGCCGACAAAGCTGCCGTTGCGGAGCACCGTGATGCGATCGCTCACCTCATACACCTGATCGAGGAAGTGGGTGACAAAGATCAGGCTTACGCCCCGATCGCGCAGATGACGCATCAGGGTAAAGAGCATTTCCACTTCCTGGGTATCGAGGCTGGCGGTGGGTTCGTCGAGGATCAGCACTTTGGCCGAGAGATCGATGGCGCGGCAAATGGCGACGATCTGCTGCATCGCCACGGAAAAGCGGTTCAGCGGCTCGCGGACGTCGAGGGAGAAGCCGTACGATTCCATCAGTTTTGTCGCCCGCGCCTCCATCTCTTTGCGGCGCAGCAGGCCAAAACGGCGTGGCTCACGGCCAATAAACAGGTTGTCCGCCACCGACATGTTCGGCAGCAGGTTCACTTCCTGGTACACCGTCCCGATCCCCAGCAGCTGGGCGTGGGCGGTATTTTTTGGCGAAATAGCGTTGCCTTCCAGCCAGATGGTGCCGCGATCCGCGTGATACACGCCGGTCAGGGCTTTGATCAGCGTCGATTTACCCGCACCGTTCTCGCCCAGCAGCGCCATAATCTCGCCGCGCCGCAGGCTGAAATCAACGTTATCCAGCGCCTTCACGCCGGGGAAGAATTTACTCAAGCCCTCTGTGCGGAGGATTTCCTGGTGTTGTGCTGTAGTCATGGTTCCCCCTCACCCTGACCCTCTCCCCGGAGGGGAGAGGGGAGAGATCGTGCCAATCTTTAATTTTCTGCCCAACCTGCCCTTTTCCCTCTCCCCTCTGGGGAGAGGGAAAAGGGTGAGGGGTGAGGAACTTAGTAGCCCATATTTTTCTTCTTCTCTAACTCTTCTTTCGCCGTATCCGGCAGGTAGAGCGTGGACTTGGTGACCGTCACCTTCTCAGGCATCGTGCCGTCTTTCTTGAATTTTTCCAGCGCGTCGAATGCCGGGCCGGCCATGTTCGGCGTCAACTCGACGCTGGCGTTGGCTTCGCCGTCGATCATCGCTTTGTAGATGTCAGGCACGCCGTCGATAGAGCCGGTGAGGATATCTTTGCCCGGCTTCAGGCCCGCTTCCTTAATGGCCTGAATGGCCCCGATCGCCATGTCGTCGTTGTGGGCGTAAACCATGCAGATGTTCTTGCCGTTGTTTTCAGCCTTGATAAAGCTTTCCATGACCTCTTTGCCCTTGCTGCGCGTAAAATCGCCGGACTGGGAGCGGATAATCTTGATGTTTGGCGCTTTGCCGATAGCCTCAGCGAAGCCTTTCTTACGGTCAATCGCCACGCTCGCGCCGACGGTGCCCTGAAGCTCAACGACGTTACACGGCTTGCCGTCGACCTGTTTTATCAGCCAGTCGCCAATCAGCTTGCCTTCAAGCACGTTGTTGGCGGTGACGGTGGTCATATAGAGAGATTTGTCTTTCACATCGATGGAACGATCGAGCAGGAAGACCGGAATTTCTGCGTCTTTCGCTTCCTTCAGCACCGGTTCCCAGCCCGTTGCCACGACCGGCGCAATGAAGATGGCGTCCACGCCCTGGGCAATAAAGGATCGTACCGCCTTGATTTGGTTCTCTTGTTTTTGCTGACCATCAGCAATTTTCAGCGTGATACCGCGTTTCTCGGCCTCGCTTTTCGCAAAGTTGGTTTCCGCCGCGCGCCAGCCGGATTCAGATCCGACCTGCGAGAATCCTACGGTTAAGGGTGCGGCCATCGCCATAGACGACATGGCTGCCGAAACTGCTGTGACAAGAAGTAAGCGCTTCCACATATGAACGTCCTCGTAGGGGTGTTTATCGTTGGTTAAAAGGTGTTCTGCGAAATGACTATAGCCAATGATATATGTAACGAATTGCGTTACATCACACTTCAGAAAAGTGAATGAAACGTTAATCACAAGTTTGTAATCGCTTTCATTTCAGCATTTAAAATGCAGCTGAGTTTATGGATTTTCCTGCCATGGAAACGGTCTGAAAAGTGAGACAAACGAGGCGAGAGGGCAAAAACAGGCGGAGACATTCAGCGCCAGTTGGCTATAATACCTGCCACTTGTTTACCATCCATTTTAAAGGACACAGACATGAGCTTACTCAACGTCCCTGCGGGTAAAGAACTGCCAGAAGACATCTACGTTGTTATCGAAATCCCGGCTAACGCAGATCCTATCAAATACGAAGTGGACAAAGAGAGCGGCGCCCTGTTCGTAGACCGTTTCATGTCTACCGCGATGTTCTATCCGTGCAACTACGGCTACATCAACCACACCCTGTCTCTGGACGGTGACCCGGTTGACGTGCTGGTCCCAACGCCATACCCGCTGGAGCCAGGCTCCGTCATTCGCTGCCGTCCGGTTGGCGTGCTGAAAATGACCGACGAATCCGGTGAAGATGCGAAGCTGGTTGCGGTACCGCACACCAAGCTGAGCAAAGAGTACGATCACATCAAAGATGTGAACGACCTGCCAGAGCTGCTGAAAGCGCAGATCACTCACTTCTTCGAGCACTACAAAGACCTCGAAAAAGGCAAGTGGGTTAAGGTTGACGGCTGGGACAACGCTGAAGCTGCGAAAGCAGAAATCATCGCGTCCTTCGAGCGCGCGGCTAAGAAGTAATTCTGACTGCCGATCCAAAAAAGCCCCGCGAGTCGGGGCTTTTTTGTGGCTGGAGAGTTTCGCGCAGCGCCAGCCTGCAAGAGGCGCAAAAAAACAACGCCACCTTTCGGTGGCGTTGTTTTTATCAGTACTGGTCTCTGTCTAACCAGTTACCGCTTTCAATCCGCGTTAACCCATCGACCGGACGCTGGTACACGTACATCCACGCACTTCCGTACGGCGTCTGGATCAACTGGCGTGCGTATTCACCGCCCCTGGTGCGCAAGGCATCAAGTTCGGCAAGCGTAGCATTATCAATACGATAAACCTCACCCTGTACCGTTCCTTCCCCCGGAACCGCGCCTGGATAGTGGCCCAGACTGTACAACTGGTAGTTATCGATATTGTAATTCCCCAGCAGCAAGGCATTGGTCATCCAGTGACTGTTGCCCTGCTTGGTTCGTAAACTGCCGTAAACAAATATTCGCATTGCTAAAACTCAAACTGATAGAGCAGATCAAGTGCCTGATCTATGCCAGACACTGCTTCCAGATATAGCTTGGGCATCAGGCGATAGCGTAACGTGAGTGTTGCCAGTGAGTCAAAGATCCCCACGCCATATTTTACCTGCAGACCCGGCAGTACGTAGCCGCTGACCACCACCTGCGAGGAGTCACCCACGCCCTGGGTGTCCAGCGCCAGATTGCTTACGCCGAACGTCTCGCCGATTTTACCCACAACCTGACCACTTTGTGCAACCCCCAGGCCGACTAACATTGACGTCATCGCCGCACTGTCGCTTTGACCGCTCTCCAGGCCTTGTCCACGCAGCAGGTAAGAAAGTGCCTCCTGCTGCGACATCGCCGGGTCGGAGAAGATTTCCGCCTTCGGCTCGTCGGCAGAGCCGGTCACGCGCACGCCGGCAATCACGTCGTCTTCGGTCGCATCCGGGTTACGAATCGCTTCGATGTTCAACAAAGGCTGATCCGGCGGGCCAGAGAACAGCAGCTCACCCTTACGCACAATCAGATCCTGACCATAGGCGTGGAAACGCCCCTCAGGAATATTGATCTGCCCGTTCAGGCCAAGCCCTTGTTTATCCTGGGCCACTTTCAGATCGCCCGTCAGCCTCGCCTTCAGCCCAAACGCATCCAACCGCACGTTATTCCCCACGTGCACGATAAGATTACTATTGATCGGTATGCCCGCGCTCTTCTCCTCGACAGGTTTCAGATTATCACTGAGCATAACTTCATCACTGGAGACGCCAACCGCGCTTTCCGGCACGTCGTGAACCACGATACGCGCCCAGGGAACGTCGACGCGTCCATCCAGGGTGAAGAGGCTTGGCGTCGCGACGAAGACCACATCAGGCGAGACGTCCAGGCGCACCATCGGCGGAACGGTAATACGCACCCGGCTGCCCTTCGCCGCGATACGGGCACGCCAGTTATCAAGCTGGCTCCAGTCGGCGTCACCGCTCAGGTTGATCTGCCCCTGCTGGGTCAGCACCGATCCGCTGAGCGTCGAGCTCATGCCGTTGAAGTTCATTGCAATCTGGCTCGGCTGCATATCAAACGGCATAAAGTTACCGTCGATATCCACGCCGTTTAGCTGCATCTGGCCAAACAGCTGCGGGCTTTGCGCACTGCCGGCCAGGCGCAGGTTTGCATTGAGCATCCCGGCGGCTTTTTCCCCGCGAGAAAAAATTGGGTTTACCATCGCGAGGTTGAAGTTACGGACATTGACGTTGCCGCCCAGATTGCGTCGACCCTGCGGATCGGTAATCTGCACCTGCCCGTCAAACTGGCCGTTGTTGGTCAGGCGGATAAGCCACTCCAGCTGCGCACGGTTATTGTGCAGGTCGGCGCTCAGGTTCAGGGTGTCGAAAGCGACCGGCAGCGGCGCATCATTGACCGTCTGCGTCACCTTCACGTTACGCCCGGAAAGCGTGACGCTCCCCTGAGGCAGCCCCTCTTTGGTGGTGTCCCACGCCACGTCCGCTTTTCCACTGAACACGCCGCTGGCCTGGGTGGTATCCGGCATAAACGGTTTCAGCATCGCCAGATCGAAGCGGTTGAGATTGATCTGCGCGCGCCCTTCCGCGCCCGCATCAATGGTTTGCGGTACGCACAGCTCGGCGTTCGGGTTGGTCCAGCAGTGTGGCCCAATGCTGATCTTCTGCTCGGCGTTGCGGTAGTCCAGCGCGATGGAGCGCGACAGAGCCAGCGGCCCGACCGGTGTATTGAAACGCGTATTATCCAGCGTCCCTTTCCAGCGTTCTTCCTTGCGGTCGAAGCTGCCTGTCAGGTGCAGCTGGCCGGAGACCGGTTCGCCCTGCACGCGCAGCTGGAGATCGTGCTGCTTCTCGTTCCCTTTGGCGTCCAGGGTGACCAGATTAATGTTCACGTCCGGCTGAGAAATGCGCTCCACGCGCAGGTTCAGGTTACCGCCAATCTGATCGGTGGATTTCACATCCCCTTCTACGCGAACGCGGGCCACGCTCAGCTCCTGCCAGCGCAGGTTATTGGCGGTAATGTCCGCCAGCAGCTGCGGCGCCTCCACGGTACCGCGCACCTTCACCAGCCCTTTCGCCGTACCGCCAAGTCCAGGCAGGGCGTTGTCCAGATTCGGCGCGTCGATGGTGGCGTCCAGATCGAGATCCTTCACCCCCAGCTCGCCTTTGATGTCCGCCGTGTTGCGGCCCAGCGCCACGTGCAGACCCGGGATCACCCACTGCAGGTAGCTGTTGCCCTTAACGGAACCTTCAACGTTGACCTTATTCTGCTTCACGTTACCGGTGAGCTTGATTTCCGGCACGTCCATCTGCCACGTGCCGCCGTACAGGCTGCCGCGCGTTTTGATCAGGCCGTCCAGCTTCGACGGCCAGTCCGGCACCTCTTTGGCGGTGTTGATGCCCGTCAACTTCAGCTCGCCGCGCCAGCTGATCGCCTGCTGCCAGTCGAGCAGCGCGGTCAGCTCGGTTTTCCCTTCCAGTGCCGCGACGGTCAGCTTATCAAGGTTAACCTGCTGTTCATTCCCCTTCGCGTCCAGCGTGATGTTCGCGGGCGGCACGCCCTGCCCCTTCACCGCCGTGCGGAACGACAGGGTGTAATCGGTCATCTTGCCGCTCAGCTTCAGCTTCAGGTCATCGGCCTGGAACTGTTTTTCGCCGGTGAACGGCCAGTAAAGCTGCTGGCTGACAATCTCCAGATTGATCGGTAAACCGGCTTCCGCCAGCTGGGTTTGCCCCCGCAGGACCATATCCACCGGGCCGGAGAGATTCACGCCAAACTCGAGCTTATCGCGCAGCGCGCCGCCAACCTTCACCTTCACCTTTTCGCCTTTCAGCGGATCGATGTTGAGCGCGCTGTTGAGCGTAATGTCCACCGGCCAGTTATCCCGCAGCAGGGCATTCCCCGACGCGTTAACCGAGCCCTGATTGGTGTCGATATCCAGCGCGTCGAGCTTCATGTTGCCGTCAATGCTGCTCACCTTAAGCAGCATGTTGAAGACCGTCAGATCGGTATCGCCGGTCAGTCGAAGCTGCTCACCTTTAAACTCTTCAATGTTGAGGTTCAGCGGCAGATGAACGTCGGTCATCTCGGGCAGGACGGGCTTCGAGAAGAGGTCTTTCAGCGTTTCGCCCAGCGGCTTCTCTTCCGGCTGCGGGTTCTGGATCTTCGGCTCGACGATCTCTTCCTGCGCCACGTCGGCCACTTTTGGCAAGGCAATCAGCAGCCCCTGCAGGGAGGTTGGCGTCAGGGTGAGGTTTTTCTCCTGCCAGCGCAGGCCGGAGGTGAAATCCATTACCGATACGGTGGTGTCGTCGATCTTGATATTGACGTTATCCAGCGCCACCCGATAGAGCGCAATCGGGTACGGCGTTGAGAGGTTCAGCGGGCCGCTATCCTCTTCTTCGACAGGCGCCGACTTGGGCATTTTTTTCGAATCTATCGCCACGTTGACATCTTTTAGCGAGAGATCGTTAACGCAGAGCTTGCTGTCTTTGAGGCAGCCGAGCTTCACCGCCAGGTGGAACTCCCCTGCGTTCACCGCCACGCCGGGCTGTTCATAACGAATGTTTTTGAGGCGCAGATCGCGCCAGCCGCCCGTCACCTGACCAATTTCCAGACCCGGTACCCAGCGGTTAGCCGCGTTAAACAGCAAATGCAGACCGGTCGTCGTGCCGACCAGAAACGCCACCGTGCCGAGCAGCAGCACGATGAATATCAACACGCCGAGGCTTATCTTCTTCCATAAACTCATAATTCAGGCCCCAGACCGATGTAAAACTGTAATCCGTGTTCGTCTTTGTCGCCCACCGGGACGGCGAAGTCGAGCTTGATCGGCCCGACGGGCGACTGCCAGCGCACGCCGACGCCCGCGCCGGTTTTGAAATCGCTGCGGCGGATATCATTCACCGCCTCGCCGCCGTCGACAAACATTGCGCCCCACCATTTTCCGCTGACGTTGTACTGATACTCCAGCGAGCCGGTCGCCAGCTTGGACGCACCGGTCAGCTGGCCTTTGCTATTTTCCGGCGAGATGGATTTGTACTTATACCCGCGAATGCTGCGGTCGCCGCCGGCGAAGAAACGCAGGTCCGGCGGAACGCGTTCGAAATCGCCGGTTTCAATCCAGCCGAGGTTGCCGCGCATCACGAAGCGGTGTTTGTCATACAGCGTCCGGATCCAGACGTTTTGCGCCTGAACGACGGAGAAATCCACGTCTGAGCCCCAGGCGGAGTTGGAATAGTCGATGGAGTACCGCTGCGAGTCGCCCCAGACGGGCATCAGCCCTCCGCGCGAGCGGGTACGGCTAATCATCACGCCCGGATAAAGCAGCATGGTGGTGTTGGTGACGTTTGCCTGGGTAAAGTGGTCAAGGCTCCAGCGCAGGTTGATGGCGCGCTGCCAGCCGCTGGAGAGGTCCCAGAATCGCGACACGGCGAGCGTGGTGGAATCCTGCTCGGTGTCGTTCAGGTCGGTGCGCTTAAAGCCCCCCTGCAGCAGGTAATACTGTTCCAGCGGGTTTTTCAGCAGCGGCATTTTGTAGCTGAAGTCGAGCTGCTGTTCCGGCGCGGAGATGCTGGCGCTGGTGGTCAGGCTGTGGCCATAGGAGTTCATCCACGGTTTTTTCCACGTCGCCTTCACGCGCGGGCCTACGTCCGTCGAATAGCCAACCCCGGTCTCAATCGTGTTCTCGGTGCGCGGCGAAACAACGCCGTGCAGCGGCAACACCTTGGTTTTGCGCGCGTGATCGAACTCCGGCGCGACAACAACCGAGTTAAACCAGCCGGTCGCCGACAGGCGGCGGTTCAGCTCGCCCAGATCGCTCGACTGGTAGTAATCGCCTTTTTTGAACGGCACCAGGTTCTGCAGATACTCTTCGCGGATTTGCGAGCCTTCAAAGGTGACATCGCCAAAGCGATAGCGCTCGCCGCTGTCGAAATCGATATCCCAGAACGCCTGACGTCGGCCTAATGCAACGCCAAGCTGGCTTTTGTTGAACTGGCTGTCGAAATAGCCCTTGCGCAGCGACACGCTGGTGAGCGATTTTTTGAAGTGGTCGTAATCACCGTGGTTCAGCACGGTGCCCACCTTCGGGCGCTCGCTGAGCAGATCCAGATAATCCCGGTCGGTGCGCGCGCCGCCGCGCAGCACCACGTTGGTGCCGCCAATCAATACCGGCTCCCCCGGCGAGACGCGGGCAATCAGCACCTGCCGCCCTTTGGCCGGAGGTGGACGTAAATCGAAATCAATGGTGGGTTCGTAATACCCCAGCGCTTTTAGCCCTTCACGGATCGCGTCATCTACGCGCGCGCGAAAACGCCGATCCGGTGTGACTTCATCGCTCTGGATCGTCGACAGCTGCGCGCGCACGTTTTTTTCCAGCGCCCCGGATAACCCCTCAACCTGCAAACGGACATTCGCCGCGCTGGCAATCCCGCTTGTCAGCAATACGCTGACTAGACATAACTGGCGGATTTTTGTCACGTTTTCTCCTGAATATCCCTGTTTCCACCCTGGAAGCAAATGAAGTGCCGCTCCGCGGCTCAATACGGCCTGTTAGCCAAAAACCCAATTCGCGGGTTGAAAAAGGGTGTAACACCCAAATATTTCTTATGATTAAATCTAGTCTCATTCAGCGCATTTATTGTGTTCAATTAAACGCGTCGTGACAACCTTAACCGAAACATCGCTACCCGGGAGGCCCCACCGTGAGTTTATTCGACAAAAAGCATCTGGTTTCGCAAGCCGATGCGTTACCGGGACGCAATACCCCTATGCCAGTGGCAACGTTACACGCCGTAAACAACCATTCAATGACAAACGTTCCTGATGGAATGGAGATTGCCCTGTTCGCGATGGGCTGCTTCTGGGGCGTCGAGCGGCTCTACTGGCAGCTGCCGGGCGTTTACAGTACCGCCGCAGGTTACACCGGTGGCTATACGCCAAACCCAACCTACCGCGAAGTGTGCTCCGGCGAAACCGGCCACGCTGAAGCCGTGCGCGTGGTGTACGATCCTGCCATCATCAGCTACGAACAGCTGCTGCAGGTCTTCTGGGAAAACCACGACCCGGCCCAGGGCATGCGTCAGGGCAACGATCGCGGCACCCAGTATCGCTCTGCAATCTATCCGCTCACGCCTGAGCAGGACAGCGCAGCGCGCGCCAGCCTGGAGCGATTCCAGAAGGCCATGCGTGACGCCGGCGATACGCGTGAGGTAACAACGGAAATCGCCACCGCGAAGCCGTTTTACTATGCCGAAGACGATCACCAGCAGTACCTGCACAAAAACCCGTACGGCTACTGCGGCATCGGGGGCATCGGCGTGTGTCTGCCGCCACAGCTGGCCTGATTACTGGTCTAGCGCCACGCGAGCCGCGTGGCGCGTGGCATTACTCACCGAACCATAATCCATCACTTTCCCCTGCAGCAGCAGGTTATAGACCGGAGCCTGGGGTCGATTGAGCCGCGTTTGCAGCAGTTGAACGGCCTCAATACCCAGATCCCGGCAGGGCACGGTTACGCCCGTCACCGGTTTTTCCAGGCGGTGCTCCAGATTCCACGCAAAATCGGTCGTGATAAGCGAGATATCCTCCGGGACGCGCAGCCCGTGCCGCTGCAATGCCCGAAGCACGCCTTCCGTCATGCTGGTGCTGTTGGGGAAAATCACCTCTGGCCATTGTGAACGGTCATGGCGCATCAGCCACTCATCCAGCGCCCGCTCGGCCTCTTCTGCCGTAAACCACTCCGTCACCAGTAAATCGCGCTGCGGGTCAAAGGCGACGTGGAAATGACGATACGCCTCTTTGATGCCGTCGAGTCTGGCATAGAGCGTATCACGGCGCAGGCAGGTCAGCGTGAGCACCCGCCGGTGCCCCTGCTCGAAAAGATATTGCATGGTGGTAAAGCCAATCGCGCGGTGATCCGGCGAAACGGAATCCAGCACCCGATCCCTGTCGACGGAATTAATTAATACGCAGGGTTTATTAAGCGTACTGGCCAGTTTAAAAATGGTGGAATCATCCGTGCCAATGATAATTATCGCGTTAATATTTTTATGGCTGGCCTTTTCGAGAAATAATTTTACATCGGCGTGTTGTTCTTCCAGCCCGCAATAACTGACCCACACATTGTGCGGCGCGCTGGCTTCGGCGATCCCTTTAGTCACTTCCAGATAAAAAATATCGCCGCGCCCCTGAAAGGTTCTTTCCGGGGCAAAAACAGCGATACCGTTAATCAGCAGCCGCCCGCTCGCCATCGACTCAAGCACGCCGAGCTCGCGCGCGGTGCGGACAATCGCGTCGCGCGCCTTATCGCTGGTGTAAGACTTGCCGCTGAGCACTCTGGAAACCGTACTGACCGAGTACCCCGTCAGGGACGCGATCTCCTCCATTTTTAACCTGCCAGCCATAGTGTGACCTCGCTCCCAATCAGTTTTTGCAAATATTTGCAGAAACAGCGCTTTGATTTTAAAACCAAATTTCAGAAACGTTAGAGTTTACTTATTGACCTTGCGAGTATTCTCACAAAAACACATTGTCGCTACGGTCCGCCTTTCTTATTTTCCGGTCATCACTCTTTTCGACTGAAATTAAGGTGTGACATGGAGAAGGTACGTTTTGGCATTATTGGTATAGGTAATATCGGTACGGTCCACGCGCGCTATTTGCTGGCAGGTACCGTCAGCGACGCCTGCCTGACTGCGGTTTGCGATCATGCTCCGGAAAAACATCCGGCCATTCGCCAGCTGGTGGGCGCCATCCCGCTGTTCAGCGACGCGCAGGAGATGCTCCAGAGCGGGCTTATCGACGCGGTCATCGTCGCGACCCCGCACTACGAGCACCCGCGCCTGTCGATGCTGGCCATGCGCAACGGCATTCATACCCTGTGCGAGAAACCGGCGGGCGTGTATACGGCGCAGGTGCAGGAGATGAATGCCTGCGCGCACGAGTGCGACGTGGTGTTCGGCATCATGTACAACCAGCGCCCTAACCCGCTCTATCAGAAGGTTAAAGATCTGATCGACAGCGGCGAGCTGGGTGAAATCCGCCGTTCAAACTGGATCATCACCAACTGGTATCGCTCGCAGAGCTATTACAACTCCGGCGGCTGGCGCGCCACCTGGAAGGGCGAAGGCGGCGGCGTGCTGCTCAACCAGGACCCGCACCAGCTCGATCTCTGGCAGTGGCTGGTGGGTATGCCGGTACGCCTGCGCGCGTTTTGCCAGTTCGGTAAGCATCGCGATATCGAAGTGGAAGACGAGGTCACCGCCTACGCCGAATATGCCAACGGGGCCACCGGCGTGTTTATCACCACCGTCGCCGAAACGCCGGGGACCAACCGCCTGGAGATCGTGGGCGATCGCGGCAAGGTGGTCGTGGAAGAAGGGAAGCTGCGCTACTGGCGGCTGCGTGAATCCGAAACGGCGTTTAACGCCCGCTGGCAAAACGGTTTCGGCGAGCCGGAATGCTGGGAAGTCACCCTTCCCGTCGCGCCGGAATGCAGCGAGCACTACGTCATCACCGCCAACTTCTGTGCCGCCATCCTGCGCGGCGAGCCGCTGATCGCGCCCGGTCTGGAAGGCATTCGCGGCTTAACGCTTTCCAACGCCATGCACCTTTCCACCTGGACGGACGACTGGGTCGAACTGCCGCTCAACGAGAAACAGTATCTGCGCCTGCTCCAGCAGCGCATTAACACCTCAGTAGACAAAGAGGCCACCAGCGTCACGCTGGACGCCTCGGGCAGCTGGTAACCCGGGAGAATAATTGATGTTAAACGTCGCTATCGTGGGAACAGGGAATATCTCGCATAACCACATTCAGGGCTATTTGCAGTTCGGCCAGCGCTGCCGGATTGTCGCGCTGGTGGATATCTACCCCGAAAAGGCCGAAGAGAAAAAGGCACGCTACGGCCTGACGGAGGCGCGTGTTTATGCAAGCCACCAGCTGATGCTGGAATCAGAACGCAGCCTCGATATTGTCGATGTCTGCACGCCGCCCTACGTACATGCAGAAATCAGCATCGACGCACTTCGCGCCGGTTGCCACGTGCTGTGCGAAAAACCGATGGCCGCGTCGCTTGAGGAGTGCGACGCGATGATTGCCGCACAAAAAGCCAGCGGCAAAACGCTCGCCATCATCGCGCAAAACCGCTTTACCGATGCCTTCTGGCGCTTAAAGGCGGCGCTGGACTCCGGCCTCGCGGGCAAGATCTGCCACGCGCAGGTCGACTCCTTCTGGTGGCGCGGACACTGCTATTACGATCTGTGGTGGCGCGGCACCTGGGAAAAAGAGGGCGGCGGCTGCACGCTGAACCACGCGGTGCACCATATCGACGCTATTCAGTGGATGCTGGGCTTTCCGTCCGAGGTGGTGGCGATGATGACCAACGTGGCGCACGACAACGCCGAAGTAGAGGATCTCAGCGCCGCGATTTTCAAATACCCCAGCGGCGCGCTCACGCAGTTGACCGCCTCGGTTGTCCATCACGGCGAAGATCAGAAAATCATTATTCAGGGCGACAAAGCGCGTATTTCCGCGCCGTGGCAGGCGTTTGCCAGCGTCAGCGCCGATAACGGCTTTCCGCAGGAAACGAACGACCTGACGCGAGAAGCGCAGCTCAACGCCGTCTTCCATGAGACGCCGAAGCTCGCATGGACGCTGCACACGGGCCAGATCGACGACCTGCTCCAGAGCATTGAGCGCGACGCGGCCCCGCTGGTGGACGGCGTGCAGGGCAAGCGCTCGCTGGAGCTGATTACCGCGATTTACAAGTCATCCATCACCCGCAGCGTTGTCACCCTGCCAATTGGCCGTGACGATCCGTTTTACCGTACCGGCGGGACCAACGCCCTCGCCCCCCGTTTTTATGAGAAATCCGCAAGCGTCGCCAACTTCAGCGAAGTGGGCGCTATCCCTTTGGGCAAAGATCTGGATCGAGGAATTTAACCATGAACAAGAATGACGGAATGAACTACGCGCCGGTCGGCAAACCACAGCCCGTTGTGCGCGAGGGAGAGTTTGTCTTTGCCGCCGCCGCGCTCGACCACGGCCATATCTACGGCATGAGTAACGGCCTGATTGAAGCGGGCGCGACGCTCAAGTGGGTTTACGATCCCGACCCGGCGAAAGTGGATAAATTTATCCAGCAGTACCCGCAGGCAAACGTGGCGAAGTCGCTGGAGGTGATACTCAACGACGATGAGGTGCGTCTGGTCGCAGGGGCCGCTATCCCCTCCGAGCGCTGCGCGCTGGGGCTGAAAGCGATGGCCGCAGGCAAAGACTACTTTACCGACAAAGCGCCGCTCACCACGCTAGAACAGCTGGCCGATGCCAGGGCGATGGTCGAGAAAACCGGGAAGAAATACGCGGTCTACTACAGCGAACGCCTGCACGTGGAGAGCGCGGTCTTTGCCGGACAGCTGGTGCAGCAGGGCGCGATTGGTCGCGTAGTCCAAACCCTGGGCACCGGCCCGCACCGGGAAGGAACGGGCCGCCCGGACTGGTTCTACGATCGTCGCTACTTCGGCGGCATTCTGTGCGATATCGGCAGCCACCAGATTGAGCAATTTCTGTTTTACACCGGGAACAGCAACGCCACCGTGGTCGCCGGCCAGGCACGCAATTTCAACCATCCGCAGTATCCGGCATTTGAAGATTTCGGCGACGCAATGATTAAGGGCGAAAACGGTGCCAGCGGCTATTTCCGCTGCGACTGGTTCACGCCGGACGGGCTCTCTACCTGGGGCGATGGCCGCCTGACGCTGCTCGGCACCGAGGGGTATATCGAAATCCGCAAATACGTCGACCTCACCCGCGGCGAGCAGGACGTGGTTTACCTCGTCAACAAAGAGGGCGAGTTCCGCTATCCGGTGGCCGGACAGGTCGGGTTCCCGTTCTTTGGCGAGCTGATCCTCGACTGCCTGCACCGCACCGAAAACGCCATGACGCAGGCGCACGCCTTTAAGGCGGCGGAGCTGTGCGTGAAGGCGCAGATGCTCGCGAACGCGGCTGACTGACGGGAGGCGAAGATGACCATCCTGAACACGGCGATTATCGGCGGCGGGGCTATCCACGGCTGTCATGTGAATGCCCTGCGCCAGATCCCCAACGTCACGCTGCGCGCGCTGGTCGACACCGACAGCGTCAAAGGACTGAAGCTGGCGATGAACTATCAGTGCCGCTTTTATCAGGATTACCGGGAAATGCTGCTGGATGACAGCATCGACGTGGTGCACATCTGCACGCCCCACTTCGAGCACAAAAACATGATCCTGGCGGCGCTTGCCGCCGGAAAGAATGTGTTTTGCGAAAAGCCGGTGGGCATGAACGGGAGCGACATCATTGATATCACCCGTGCTGTTGAAGGTGCTTCGGGATTGCTTGGCGTCTGCTATCAAAACCGGCTCAACCCAACCAGCCTGCGGATCCTGCACGAATTACGCAACGGCGGGCTGGGCAAGATGTTGAGCATCAGGGCGGTGCTGACGTGGTCACGTTCAGGCGCTTACTACACCGACAGCGCCTGGCGCGGACGGCTGGCAACGGAGGGCGGCAGCCTGCTGATCAACCAGGCGATCCACACGCTAGACCTGATGCAGTGGTTCGCCGGTGGCGTCACGCGGCTGAAGGGCGTGGTCGACAGCGGCGAGCTGGCCGACGTCACCGAGGGAGAAGACAGCGCGATGGCGACGCTGCACTTTACTAACGGCGCGCGCGGGATCTTTTATGCCAGCAACTGCTACACCACCGACTCTCCGCTTTTACTGGAGATCCACTGCGAGCACGGCTCGCTGCTGCTTAACGACAATACGCTCTGGCGTGTTACCCCTGGCGAACGTTTTAAGCTGGAAAGCGACGCCGCCCCCGACGGCTCGGCCAAAAGCTACTGGGGGCTGGGACACCAGCAGGCGATCCGCCGCTTTTATCATGCCATCAATAACCCCGGGAACACGGATTACACCGATATCCGTGAAGCCGGAAAATCACTCACGCTTGTGGAGGCTATATATCGGTCATCTCAAATAAGACAGTGGATAGATATCAATAATTAGAACGTAATTTGAATTCCAGCAGTTAATAAAAATACGACCTGAAAGACAGGTTAATCATTACCCTACACTGGATATTATTATGGTCAAACCAACTGAACGTAGAGTTGGTTATGGCGTGGCGCTTGGCTACGGCATAACCGATCTGTTTGGCGGAGGCGCTTTCGCCATTATCGGCACCTGGCTGCTCTTTTTTTACACCACCTATTGCGGGCTTTCCGTTGTCGAAGCGGGGTCTATTTTTGCCATTGCCCGCGTGATTGATGCGTTATTAAGCCCGATAATGGGCTATATCACCGACAATTTCGGGGATACCTGGCTTGGGCGGAAATTTGGCCGTCGGCGCTTCTTTTTATTACTCAGCTCCCCGCTCATGTTCCTTTACGCCCTGCTGTGGATGACGGATATGGGGTACTGGTATTACCTGGGCACCTATCTCTCTATCGAACTGCTATCGGCAATGGTGTTAGTTCCGTGGGAAACCCTGGCGGCGGAAATGACCAACCGCTACGAAGAGCGTAGCCGCCTCTCCGGGGTACGCATGATTTGCTCGCAGCTGGGCGGTTTTCTTGCCGTTTCCGTTCCCGGCGTCATTATGCAGTTCACCGGAAAAGATAATCCGTTTACCTACACCCTGACGGGCCTGATATTTTCCTGCGTCTTTTGTATTGCGGTATTTATTACCTGGTACACCACGTGGGAAGCGAAAGACGTTCATCAGGAATCTGACTTTAAGGTCGATAATCATCGCAGCAGCGGGATAGGAAATCACCTTAAATATCTGGTACTGGATCTGTTTTCATCCTTCCGCATTCGGGCGTTTCGCCTGCATATTTTGATTTATATCTTCTCCTTTACCGCGATGGATGTATTCGGCTCCGTCTTTACCTATTACGTGGTGTATTGCCTGAGCCAGGACGCGGCTGCCGTATCCGGCTGGCTGAGCATCGCGGCGTTCGCATCGGTGCCGGGTACGTACGGATTTATGCTGCTGTTGAACCGGCTCAACATGACGCCATCGGCGGCCCTGCGCCTCGCCTACGGCTGTATCTTCCTGGTGCTGGCGTTCCTGTTTACGGTCTACCTCACCAAAACACAGGTGCCGACGCTGCTGTTCTCGGCGGTCTTTATTCTGCTCGGCGCGGCGCGTTCCGGCCTGTACTACATCCCGTGGAATATCTACAGCTTTATCCCGGATATCGATGAGATGGTCACGCAGCAGCGCCGTGAAGGGATTTTTGCGGGCGTAATGGTGCTGACCCGCAAAAGCACCGTCGCGATTGCCATCATGATTATCGGCCTGGTGCTGCAGGAATCCGGCTTCGTGAAGGGCAGCGGCGCACAGCCCGAAAGCGCGCTGGGCGCCATCATCGGGCTGATGATTTTTGCAACGGCGGCGCTGCTGGCGGTGAGTTTCTTCGCGACGTATAAGTTCAGGCTGACGCGAGAAACGCACAAGGTGCTGCTCAAAGAGATTGCCCGCCGCAAGCTGGGCGGCGACTATCGAGACTGCGACGATGATACGCGCGTGGTCATCAAGCAGCTGACGGGCTATGAATACGACCAGGTGTGGGGCGGGGACGCTACGCGCCGGGCGGTCGGCAAGGTCGATCTCTCCACGGTAAAATAACCTTCAACGCCGGGCGGTATCATGCCGCCCGGCCTGCCTTTACTGCCAAAAATGTGACCTCTGGCAGATTTACACGTCTTTACGCTATACTACCGCTGAAATAATCGGCTCAACGCTACGAGCCGACGTTCAATGTGTATCCACACAAATGGTATCAACTCCCCTTCTGAGGATCTGGCGATAAGCCGGATAAACTATGTTAAACAGTATTTTAGTAATACTTTGCCTTATTGCCGTCAGCGCATTTTTCTCTATATCGGAGATTTCGCTGGCCGCGTCCCGTAAAATCAAACTGAAGCTGCTTGCCGATGAAGGCAACATCAACGCATCACGCATCCTGAAGATGCAGGAAAACCCCGGCATGTTCTTCACCGTGGTGCAGATTGGCCTGAACGCGGTCGCCATTCTCGGCGGTATCGTGGGCGATGCAGCATTTTCTCCGGCGTTCTATAGCCTCTTTGTGAAGTACATGTCCGTAGAGCTTGCCGAACAGCTGAGCTTTATCCTCTCCTTCACCCTGGTGACTGGCCTGTTCATTCTCTTCGCAGACCTGACCCCGAAACGCATCGGTATGATTGCGCCAGAAGCCGTGGCTTTGCGTATCATCAACCCGATGCGCTTCTGCCTGTATGTGTTCCGCCCGCTGGTCTGGTTCTTCAACGGCCTGGCGAATATGATTTTCCGCATATTCAAGCTGCCGATGGTGCGCAAGGATGACATCACGTCCGACGATATTTATGCGGTGGTGGAAGCCGGCGCGCTTGCCGGGGTGCTGCGTAAGCAGGAGCACGAGCTGATTGAGAACGTCTTTGAACTGGAATCCCGTACCGTTCCGTCATCCATGACCGGCCGTGAAAACGTGATTTGGTTCGATCTGCACGAAGACGAGCAGAGCCTGAAGAACAAGGTTGCCGAGCATCCGCACTCTAAGTTCCTGGTCTGTAATGAAGATATCGACCACATCATCGGCTACGTCGACTCGAAAGACCTGCTGAACCGCGTGCTGGCAAACCAGAGCCTGGCGCTGAACAGCGGCGTGCAGATCCGCAACACGCTGATCGTGCCGGACACCCTGACGCTCTCAGAAGCGCTGGAAAGCTTCAAAACCGCCGGTGAAGACTTCGCCGTCATCATGAACGAATACGCGCTGGTGGTGGGCATCATCACCCTGAACGACGTGATGACCACGCTGATGGGCGACCTCGTCGGCCAGGGCATGGAAGAGCAGATTGTTCAGCGTGACGAGAACTCGTGGCTGATCGACGGCGGTACGCCGATTGAAGACGTGATGCGCGTGCTGGACATCGACGAATTCCCGCAGTCCGGCAACTACGAAACTATCGGCGGCTTTATGATGTTTATGCTGCGTAAAATCCCGAAGCGCACCGACTCGGTGAAGTTCTCAGGATTCAAGTTTGAGGTGGTGGATATCGATAACTACCGCATCGACCAGCTGCTGGTGACGCGTATCGATAGCAAACCGACCGTGCTGGTGCCGAGGCTGCCGGACGCGGAAGAGAAGGTGTCGGCGTAAAGGCCCAGATACATCAACGGCTCCCATTGGGAGCCGTCTTTTTAACTACTGCATAGCACGTTGGTTAAGCCATCTCAGTCTGCAGACGCATAACCTGACGGTTGACTTCGGACATCACAGACAGGTGCTGTTTGTCCTTCACTTTTGGGATAAGGATTTTGCCCTTATCGAACTCAAAAGCGCCAACATCCTTGATATACAACCGTCCACGGAATAGGATCTTCACGTACTTCGCCACCTGAAGCGGGTTGTAGCGTTGGAAAATTTTCATTCTTGTATCTCCTGCGAATCATACGCTCTTGCGGTGCCACAATCGGCCCGACTGTCCTGAGCGCAAATTTTGATGCCCCATGACTATAGACCAGAACTACGTTGTTACCCAGTGTGCATAAGTTTATTTACCGTTTGATTACAATTATTCAGAATAATCTTTGCAAACCGTGACTCAGGGCAGTATAAGCCGTCGTTTTTTCATGGATATGTGCGTCCCCCCACAAACTGGCATTGCGCTTGCGGGAAAACCCCATTGATCGCACTTATGATTAAAAGCGTATGACCAAGTGGTCGGATCACCTGCTAACAATAAGGAAACACCATGACCCTACGTAACATCCTTGCAGCAGCCTGTCTGCTGCTGCCCCTGTGGGCTTGCGCTCATAATATTGAAAAAGGACAACGCGTACCGCCAGTCGGCATTGCTGACCGGGGAGAATTGATTCTCGACAATGATAAGTTTAGCTACAAACCCTGGAATAGCGCGCAGCTCGCTGGGAAAGTGAGAGTTGTACAACATATTGCGGGCCGTACATCTGCAAAAGAGAAGAACGCAACCCTGGTAGAAGCGATCAAGACCGGAAAATTCCCGCATGACCGCTACCAGACCACCACGATTGTTAACACCGACGATGCGATCCCCGGCTCCGGCATGTTCGTTCGCTCAAGCCTGGAGAGCAATAAAAAGCTCTATCCGTGGTCGCAGTTCATCGTCGACAGCAACGGCGTGACGCGCAAAGCCTGGCAGCTGGAAGAAGAGAGTTCGGCAATCGTCGTGCTGGATAAAGAGGGCCGCGTGCAGTGGGCGAAAGACGGCGCATTGACCCAGGATGAGGTGCAGCAGGTGGTTGCCCTGCTGCACAAGCTGCTGGATCAGTAAAGCGAGACGCGGAAGCCGGGGTTAAGGAATGACTCGCGCGGGGTATAGTCCAGCGGCTTGCCCTGCCAGTCATGCACATGTGCGCCTGCGGCGGCGGCCACCGCATGGCCTGCCGCAGTATCCCAGACGTTAGTCGGCCCGAAGCGCGGGTAAAGCTGCGCCTGCCCTTCCGCCACCAGGCAGAACTTGAGGGATGAGCCTATCGACGTCGTCTGGTGCTCGCCCAGCTGTTGCAAATACTCCTCCAGCTCGCTGTCGCTGTGGGAACGGCTGATGACCACCAGCGGTGGACGCGCATCGCGGACCTGAATCTGCTTGCGCACGCCGCACTCTTCCTTCCAGGCTTTACCTTCGGCCGCGCTATACATCACCTTCATCACCGGGGCGTAAACCACGCCGAGGATCGCTTTCCCCTTTTCAATCAGGGCGACATTGACGGTGAACTCGCCGTTGCGCTTGATGAACTCTTTGGTGCCGTCCAGCGGGTCAACCAGCCAGTAGCGCTGCCAGTGCTGGCGCTCGTCCCAGCCCTGCGGTGCCTCTTCAGAGAGAACCGGGATGTCCGGCGTTAGCGCCTGCAGCCCTTTCAGGATCACACCGTGCGCTGCGATATCGGCCGCCGTGACCGGAGAGTCGTCGGCTTTACTGACGACGTCCATCGGCTTTGTGCCGTCGTACACTTCCATAATGGCATCACCCGCATCTCGTGCGAGCTGACAAATCTTATCTAACATTCTCCACCTCTTCGTTAACGCAGTGGGCATAACTCGTTGTTTTATTTATATCGTAATGTGAACAATTCCGCTATCTGTGAAGCAATTCCGGTTTCATTGCCCTTTTTTCTGGCAGGATTCACACTTCTGTAAGCAACAAACTATAGATACATATTCTTTTGTGGCTTGGATCGAAAAAAGGACTCCTCAGATGATTAAGTTTAGCGCAACGCTCCTGGCGACGCTGATTGCGGCAAGCGTTCAGGCGGCGACGGTGGATCTTCGTATTCTGGAAACCACCGACCTGCACAGCAACATGATGGACTTCGATTACTACAAAGATACACCTACCGAAAAATTCGGACTGGTACGTACGGCAAGTTTGATTAACGCCGCACGCGGCGAAGTGAAAAATAGCGTGCTGGTCGATAATGGCGATTTGATTCAGGGCAGCCCGCTAGGCGACTACATGGCGGCGAAGGGGCTGAAAAAAGGCGAGATCCACCCGGTGTATAAGGCGATGAATACCCTGGATTATACCGTCGGTAACCTGGGCAACCACGAGTTTAACTACGGCCTGACCTACCTCCATGACGCGCTCGCGGGCGCAAAATTCCCGTACGTTAACGCCAATATCATCGACGTTAAGACCAAAAAGCCGCTGTTTACCCCTTACCTGATTAAAGAGACCGAGGTTGTCGACAGCGACGGTAACAAGCAAACGCTGAAGATTGGCTATATCGGTTTTGTGCCGCCGCAGATCATGACGTGGGATAAAACCAACCTTGACGGGAAAGTGACCGTCAACGACATCACCGAAACCGCGCGCAAATACGTGCCGGAGATGCGTGAGAAAGGGGCCGATCTGGTGGTCGTCGTCGCCCACTCGGGCCTGTCTGCCGATCCGTATCAGGTGATGGCCGAGAACTCGGTCTACTACCTGAGCGAAGTGCCGGGCGTAGACGCGATCCTGTTCGGCCACGCCCACGCGGTCTTCCCGGGCAAAGATTTCGCCAGCATTAAAGGTGCAGACATCGAGAAAGGGACGCTCAACGGCGTGCCGTCGGTGATGCCGGGCATGTGGGGCGACCATCTTGGCGTGGTGGATCTGGTGCTGAATAACGACGGCGGCAGCTGGAAGGTTACCCGGTCGAAGGCGGAAGCGCGTCCGATCTACGACGCTGCGTCCAAAAAATCGCTGGTCGGTGAAGATAAAAAGCTGGTCGACGTGCTGAAGCATGACCACGACGCCACGCGCGCCTTTGTCAGCAAGCCTATCGGCAAGTCAGCCGACAACATGTACAGCTTCCTGGCGCTGGTGCAGGATGACCCCACCGTCCAGGTGGTCAACATGGCGCAGAAAGCCTACGCCGAACACTTTATTCAGGGCGATCCGGACCTGGCAAAACTGCCGGTACTGTCTGCCGCTGCGCCGTTCAAGGTGGGCGGGCGCAAGAACGATCCGGCAAGCTACGTTGAGGTCGAAAAAGGCCAATTGACCTTCCGTAACGCCGCCGATCTCTATCTTTATCCGAATACGCTGGTCGTCGTCAAAGCGACGGGGAAAGAGGTGAAGGAGTGGCTGGAGTGCTCCGCCGGGCAGTTTAACCAGATCGACCCGAACAGCAGCAAACCGCAGTCGCTGATTAACTGGGACGGGTTCCGCACCTATAATTTCGACGTGATCGACGGCGTGAACTATCAGATTGACGTCACCCAGCCTGCAAAATATGACGGCGAGTGCCAGGCGATTAATCCGCAGGCGGAGCGCATTAAAAACCTGACCTTCAACGGCAAGGCGATCGACCCGAACGCCACCTTCCTGGTGGTGACCAATAACTACCGCGCCTACGGCGGCAAGTTTGCCGGAACGGGCGATAGCCACATTGCTTTTGCCTCGCCGGACGAGAACCGCTCGGTGCTGGCGGCGTGGATCAGTGCGGAATCGAAAAAGGCAGGCGAAATTCACCCGGCGGTGGACAACAACTGGCGTCTGGCACCAATCCACAGCGAGACGAAGCTGGATATCCGCTTTGAAACTTCACCGTCCGATAAGGCCGCCGCGTTCATTAAGGACAAGGCGCAGTACCCGATGAAACAGGTCGCAACGGATGATATTGGGTTCGCGATTTATCAGGTGGATTTGAGCAGGTAAAAGCAAAACGGCAACGCACGTTGCCGTTTTTGGTGTTTGTACCCTCTCCCTGTGGGAGAGGGTCAGGGTGAGGGCATCAGGCCGTACATACCCGGCTTTTACGCCGCACGATCGTCCCGGTTCGCCATCACCTTCGGCGTGTTCACCTCAATCCAGTCCGCCAGCGCGGCGACCTTCTCGCTCACCTCAACGCCCAGCGGCGTCAGGCTATACTCTACGTGCGGCGGCACAACCGGATACGACACGCGATCGATAAACCCATCCTGCTCCAGCGCCTGTAAAGACTGAGCGAGCATTTTTTCACTCACGCCGCCCATCTTGCGCCGCAGGTCGCTGAAGCGATGCGTGCCCTGCTGTAACGCCACCAGAATCAGCACGCCCCAGCGGCTGGTCACGTGCTTTAGCACGTCTCTCGAAGGACACTGTTCCGCGAACAGATTGCCGTCGCGCATTTGCTCGCTGAGGGTCGGCGTCGTCGTTTTCATACTTACCTTTTTGTACGTACTTACTAAAAGTTAGTGATGGTGATAGTGTGCCACAACACCAGACAAACACGAAGGAGATTCATCATGATCGCGATTACCGGCGCTACCGGCCAGCTAGGCCAACACGTTATTGAAGAACTGCTGAAAACCGTTCCGGCAAACCAGATTGTCGCCATTGTGCGTAACCCGGCAAAAGCTGAAGCCTTGAGCCAGCAGGGTATTGTGGTTCGCCAGGCGGATTACACCGACCAGGCCGCGTTCACTTCCGCGCTGAACGGCGTGGATAAACTGCTGCTGATCTCCTCCAGCGAAGTGGGCCAGCGCGCCGCGCAGCACCAGAACGTCATTAACGCCGCCAAAGCGGCAGGCGTGAAGTTTATCGCCTACACCAGCCTGCTGCATGCGGACAAATCCCCGCTCGGTCTGCACGTTGAACACGTCCAAACCGAGAAAGCGCTGGCAGAATCCGGCGTGCCTTACGCCCTGCTGCGCAACGGTTGGTATACCGAAAACTATCTGGCGAGCGCGCCGCCTGCGCTGGAGCACGGCGTGTTTATCGGGGCCGCTGGCGAAGGCAAAATTGCCTCAGCGACCCGTGCGGATTACGCGGCGGCGGCGGCCAAAGTGGTTTCTGAAGAAGGCCATGCGGGCAAGGTGTATGAACTGGCGGGCGACAGCGCCTGGACGCTGAGCGAGCTGGCAGCGGAGCTGAGCAAGCAGAGCGGTAAGCCGGTCGCGTATCAGAACCTGAGCGAGGCCGATTTTGCCGCCGCGCTGAAGGGTGTTGGCCTGCCTGCCGGACTGGCGGATATGCTGGCGGATTCCGACACCGGCGCATCCAAAGGCGGTCTGTTTGACGACAGCCGCACGCTGAGCAAGCTGATCGGTCGCCCAACGACGGCGCTAGCGGAGAGCGTCAAAGCCATCCTGTAATTGTTACGGATTGGTTATTTTTTGTGGCATCCCCTCGGGTCATCTCTGATAATAAAGCGATGACCCACGAGGAGGCTCACCGTGCAAGGCGTACCGGAACAGTTCATTGATGAGAGAGACAGCGCGCGCTTTCGCCATCTGGCGCAGCTGCCGGGCCTGGAACTCTATCACGCACATATCTCTGACTACGCCTTTGAGCCTCACACGCACGAAGCCTTCGGCATTGGCACCATTGAAACCGGCGCAGAACGCTTCCGCTATCGCGGTACTCAGCATCTCGCCCCCGAGAAATCCGTTGTCACCATGAACCCGGACGAGATCCACACCGGGGAATCCGCCACTGAAGACGGCTGGCGCTACCGGATGGTCTATATCGAACCCGACTTGCTCGAAGAGGTCACCGGCCTGCGGCACTGGTGGTTTAGCGACGTCACCCGCTACGACCCGCAGCGCTCGCTGCAAATCGGCCAGCTGATTTACGGCCTGTGGCATACGAACGACCCGCTGGCACAAAAAGGCATGCTGCTGGATCTGATTGAGACGTTCCGACCGTTAGCCCATCACGCACCGGTGATTCAGGAAGGCGCACACCGGTTCGAACGTGTTCGCGAGTATCTGCACGATAACTATATGCACCCTCTGACGCTGGACGAGCTGGCAAACGTTGTCTCGCTCAGCCCGTACCATTTCCAGCGCCAGTTCAAGGCCCATTTTCACATCACGCCGCATCAAATGCTGATGGCGATCCGCCTGTGGCGCGCCAAAGCGTTCCTTACCCACGGCATGCCTGCCGCCGAAGTGGCTGCCGCAACCGGGCTGACCGACCAGTCGCATCTGACCCGCGCCTTTACCCGCCGCTACGGCATTACGCCAGTGCGTTATCAAAAGCAGGTCGCGCAGCGCTAATGCGCAATCTCATACAATACGCACGTATTTCGCCCTCCTACACTGAGTGCAAAGTAAATCAATGTGGATGGAAAAATGATTAGCGGAGTGTTGTATGCCCTGCTTGCAGGTTTGATGTGGGGGTTGATTTTTGTCGGCCCGCTGATAGTGCCGGAATACCCGGCGATACTGCAGTCCACGGGACGTTATCTGGCGCTGGGGCTGATTGCCCTCCCTCTGGCCTGGCTGGGGCGGGCACGCTTGCGCCAGCTTAGCCGCCAGGACTGGCTGACCGCGCTGGCGCTGACCATGATGGGCAATCTCATCTATTACGTTTGCCTGGCTAGCGCGATACAGCGCACCGGCGCGCCGGTGTCGACCATGATCATCGGCACGCTACCGGTCGTTATTCCTGTGTTCGCGAATCTGCTCTACAGCCACCGCGACGGCAAGCTGGCCTGGTCAAAGATGGCCCCTGCACTGGTATGCATCGCCGTAGGGCTGGTCTGTGTGAACGTTGCCGAGCTGAGTCACGGGCTGGATGACGTTGACCTGTGGCGTTACGGTTCCGGCATCATGCTGGCCTTTATTTCCGTGGTGTGTTGGGCGTGGTATGCCCTGCGCAACGCGCGCTGGCTGCGGGAGAACCCGGACAAGCACCCGATGATGTGGGCGACAGCGCAGGCGCTGGTGACGTTGCCCGTCTCGCTCGTGGGGTATGTCGGCGCGTGTATCTGGTTAGGCCATCAACAGCCGGAATTTGCCCAGCCCTTCGGTCCAAGACCGTGGCTGTTTGTAGGCCTGATGGTGGCGATTGCGGTGCTGTGCTCGTGGGTTGGCGCGCTGTGCTGGAATATTGCCAGCCAGAAATTGCCGACGGTGATTTTAGGGCCGCTCATTGTCTTCGAAACCCTGGCCGGATTGCTGTACACCTTCCTGATGCGCCAGAGCGTACCGCCGCTGCTAACGGCCTGTGGGATATTATTGCTGGTCGTGGGGGTGGTGATTGCGGTAAGAGCGAAGCCGGAAAAACCGAGGGTCGTTCCGGCGTCCGAGATGTGAGCATTGCCCAGCGGCGCGGCGCATGCAGGGCCTACAAAACCGTAGGCCCGGTAAGGCGTAGCCGCCACCGGGCAAGCCCTTAAAACGTTTCCCAGTTCGCTTCAGACGCGGTCGCTACCGGCTGCGCTTTTGGCACATAGCTCTTCACCGGCGCGGCTTTCACTGCCTGATTGCGGGTTATTTTAAACACCGCCACCGCTTCGTTCAGGCGTGCAGCCTGATCTTCCAGCGCCGCCGCGGCCGCCGCAGACTCCTCCACCAGCGAGGCGTTCTGCTGGGTGACGCGGTCCATCTCCGCCACCGCCTGACCGACCTGATCGATACCGCGGCTCTGCTCGTCAGAGGCCGAGGCAATTTCACCCATGATGTCGGTGACGCGCGTGACCGCATTGACGATCTCGGCCATCGTCGCGCCCGCTTCGTTCACCAGCTGAGAACCCGCATTCACGCGCTCGCCGGAATCATCAATCAGCGCCTTAATCTCTTTCGCCGCCTGGGCGCTGCGCTGGGCAAGGGTACGGACTTCGCCCGCGACGACCGCAAAGCCGCGGCCCTGTTCGCCCGCGCGCGCCGCTTCCACCGCCGCGTTCAGCGCCAGAATGTTGGTCTGGAAGGCAATGCCGTCGATCACGTTGGTAATTTGCGCAATTTTGCTGGAGCTGGTGGCGATTTCGTCCATCGTACGCACCACGCCTTCCACCACGTTGCCGCCCTTCTTCGCGGTTGAGGAGGCATCCAGCGCCAGCCGGGAAGCCTGACGCGCGTTATCGGCGTTCTGCTTCACGGTGGCGGTCAGCTGTTCCATGCTGGCAGCGGTCTCTTCCAGAGACGCGGCCTGCTGCTCGGTACGGGAAGAGAGATCGTTACTGCCCGCAGAGATTTCGCCCGCGCCGGTGTAAATGGTATCTGCGCCTTCACGCACCACGCCCACCGTGTTCGCCAGCGACGTTTGCATTTCCTGAACGTTGCGGGCCAGGATCGCCATTTCGTTTTTACCCTGTGCCTGAATCGGCTGGGTCAAATCCCCTGCAGCGATGGCGCGGATATGGTTGATGACCTCCTCCAGAGGCAGCAGCAGCACGCGACGCATCGCAATCCAGCTGGAGATAATCACCGCAATGACGAGAATCATGACGGCAGAAAGGATCCACAGGATGCGCTTATAGTCGCTTTCGTTATCCTGAATGCCTTTATCCGTGAGCGCGGCCTGCGCCTCGCGCCACTCGCGGTAGACCTTTTGCATCGCCGTCTGCTTCTGCTCGGCGTTCTGTTTAAACATATCTTCCAGATTGCCCTGGCCCAGCAGCACGTTCATTTGAGTCAGCGTGGCAGAATATATGCGGTACTGCTCCTCCAGCCGATCGGCCAGTTTTTCATCCAGACCCGTGGTTTCCGGCAGCGCGTAGTATTTATCGTAATGCGCCTGGGCATCGGCCAGCAGGTTTTTCGCGGTGTTCACCAGCTCGTTCAGCTGACCGCCGTTAATCTGCGACGCCATGCTGCTTTGCAGGCGCAGCATGCCGCGGTTCAGCGTCACGCGCGCCTGGTTCAGGCTGATCCAGGCGTCGGTAAATTCCGCCACGTTCTGGCTGGAGAGCTGAGAAACGGTGAAGTTATCTTTATCGTTATTCAGCGCATTAATGAAAATGCCGGCAGAGATCAGCTGCATGATGCCGAGCACGAGCAGCACCGAGATCAGAAGGGTTATAACTTTTATACGTTTAAACATGCGTTGCCTTTTTTATATGCAGGTATTGTCTGACGTGTATCTATCGGCAGGCACGGCGCGTTGTTTACTGTTTCTACACCTTTAAAAACTTTCGAAAGCCATTTTCTAAATCCATTCAGTGAGTTAAACGAGACATTTTTTTGTGATCGGCATCGCATTTTAACCTTGCCACTAAAGGGTTATAGCATCGCCTTAAAGATGCATTTAAAATGCATCTTATATTATTGATGATGAGGTAACTGCTATGGCCTTCCGCGACCAACCCCTGGGCGAGCTGGCGCTCTCCATCCCTCGCGCTTCTGCGCTGTTCCGTAAATACGATATGGATTACTGCTGCGGCGGTAAGCAAACGCTGGCGCGTGCGGCCTCGCGCAAAGAGCTGGATGTCGAGGTAATTGAAGCAGAGCTGGCGCAGCTGGCCGAGCAGCCCATCGACAAGGACTGGCGCACCGCACCGCTTGCGGAGATCATCGACCATATCATCGTGCGTTACCACGACCGCCACCGCGAGCAGCTGCCGGAGCTGATCCTGCAGGCAACCAAAGTGGAGCGCGTTCACGCCGACAAACCTTCCGTACCGCGCGGCCTGGCGAAGTATCTGTCCATGCTGCACGAAGAGCTTTCCAGCCACATGATGAAAGAAGAGCAGATCCTCTTCCCGATGATCAAGCAGGGCATGGGCAGCCAGGCGATGGGCCCGATCAGCGTAATGGAAAGCGAACATGATGACGCCGGCGAACTGCTGGACGTGATCAAGCACACCACCAACAACGTCACGCCGCCGCCAGAAGCGTGCACCACCTGGAAAGCGATGTACAACGGCATTAACGAGATGATCGACGACCTGATGGAACACATCAGTCTTGAGAATAACGTGCTGTTCCCGCGGGCATTGGCCGGGGAATAAAAAAAAGCCCGGTGGCGCTAGCGCTTACCGGGCCTACATACCTTTCGAACCTACTACCGCATGCCCGCCATACGTTTCTTACCGATGAACATCCAGCCAAGCCCCAGCGCGATAAACCACAGCGGCGTGACGATCAGCGCCTGACGGGTATCCTCTTCCAGCGTCAGCAGCACCAGTACGAAGACGAAGAACGCCATACACACCCAGCACATCAGCTTGCCCAGCGGCATCTTGTAGATCGATTTTTCATGCAGATGTGGACGCTGTTTGCGGTACACCAGGTACGAGCACAGGATGATGGTCCAGACGAACATGAACAGGATCGCTGACACCGTGGTGATCATGGTGAACGCACCGATCACGCTTGGGTTCACGTAGAGCATCACCACGCCGCCCAGCAGGCAGATGCAGGAGAAAGTCAGCCCTTTCGCCGGTACCGCGCGCTTAGAGAGCTTGGCGAACGCGCTCGGGGCCACGCCTTCCTGCGCCAGACCAAACAGCATACGGCTGGTTGAGAACACGCCGCTGTTCGCCGAGGAGGCCGCAGAGGTCAGCACCACGAAGTTGATCAGGCTCGCGGCGGCAGGCAGGCCCACCAGCACGAACAGCTCAACGAACGGGCTCTTGGTTGGTACGACAGAGCTCCACGGGGTTACCGACATAATAATGATCAGCGCAAACACGTAGAACATGATGATACGCACCGGAATGGAGTTGATTGCGCGAGGCAGGGATTTCTCCGGATCTTTGGTTTCCGCCGCGGTGGTGCCCACCAGCTCAATACCCACAAACGCAAACACCGCAATCTGGAAGCCCGCAAAGAAGCCGCTGATGCCTTTCGGGAACCAGCCGCCGTCATTCCACAGATGGGTAAACGACGCCTGAACGCCGGTTGGCGACTGGAAGTGCGTCAGCACCATCACCAGACCGACGACAATCAGCCCCACAATCGCCACGATTTTGATCATCGCGAACCAGAACTCCATCTCACCGAACATCTTAACGGTGGCGAGGTTCAGGCTCAGCAGCAGGATAATGACCGCCAGCGAAGCCACCCAGTCCGACAGGCCGGGGAACCAAAACTGTGCATACGCGGTTATAGCGACAACGTCCGCCATACCGGTCACGACCCAGCAGAACCAGTAGGTCCAGCCGGTGAAATAGCCCGCCCAAGGGCCGAGCAGATCGGAAGCAAAGTCGCTGAAGGATTTGTATTCGAGGTTCGAGAGCAGCAATTCACCCATTGCGCGCATCACGAAGAAGAGCATAAAACCGATGATCATATAAACGAAGATGATCGACGGCCCGGCAAGGCTGATGGTTTTGCCCGACCCCATAAACAGCCCGGTACCGATGGCACCCCCGATAGCGATAAGCTGTATATGACGGTTTGTGAGATTTCGCCGCAGCGACTGTTCAGACGACGCCTCTTCCGCGGCGGCGACTTTGACCTGATCTACCATGTGATATTTTCCTGTTTATGCCTGTCTGTGTTGTTAAGGCTCTTCTGGCCTTTAGATACGTCAAAAAATGACGGTACCCCTGTAAGGGCTAATCGATATTAGGTAAGAATCGGCGGGATGAATACTATGATTTAGATATTATGTTAATAATATGTTGAAAGTGAGTGTCATATCACTCATACAGCGCGAAACAGCTCACAAAAATACACGCAACAGTTTCGTTTGCAAGATAAAATGTTGATTCCGTCGTAACTATGGGTTTTATCACTATTTTCCTCTCCCCGGGCGGAGAGAGGAAATAAAAGTCGATTACAGGATTTCCAGCAGCTCGACTTCAAACACCAGGGTGCTGAACGGCGGGATGGACGCGCCAGCGCCGCGTTCGCCGTACGCCAGGTTCTGAGGAATGGTCAGTTCCCACTTGGAACCGACCGGCATCAGGGTCAGCGCTTCGATCCAGCCCGCTATAACGCCGTTAACCGGGAATTCAGCCGGTTCGCCGCGCGCAACGGAGCTGTCGAACACGGTGCCGTCGATCAGCTTACCGGTGTAGTGCACGCGAACGTGGTCGGTACGCGCCGGGATAGCGCCGTCGCCCTGGTTGATCACGCGGAACTGCAGGCCGGATTCGGTGCTGTTCACGCCTTCGCGCTCGCGGTTCTCTTCCAGATATTTCACGCCTTCTGCTGCCATCTCTTCGAAGCGCGCGCGACGCACGGCGTCAGCACGTTCGTGGATTTCGCGCAGCGCACGGTGCACAACGTCTACCGGTACGGCCGGATGATTGCCTTCCAGCGCGTCAGCGATACCCGCCACCAGCGCTTCCGGTAACAGACCTTCCAGGCCGGATTCGCTCAGCTGCTGTCCTACCTGCAAGCCGATGCCGTAGCTTGCCTGCGCTTCGATAGTGTCAAAAGTCGGGGTGGTCATGGGTTTTCCTTCCATCACATTTAAAGTAGCGGGCAGCATATCAGCCATGCCCCTATGGGTAAAACTTTGTCTTAAGTTAAGGTGACAAACCGCGGCGAAACGGAAACAATAGAGAGAACCAGGATTAATCCCGAACTGATGTCACGGATGTCGGGTTTGCTACGCCGTTCAGGCAGTTAGCGAACTATACTTCGAGCACAGGATATAAAAGACGCGGAGCAGGAGGAGAGCCATGCCCGGGCGATTTGAACTGAAACCTACCCTGGCGAAAATCTGGCATGCGCCGGATAACTTTCGCCTCATGGACCCGCTGCCTCCTCTGCATCGCAGGGGGATTATCATTGGCGCACTGCTGGTGATCGTGGGCTTCCTGCTGCCCTCCGGCGGCGATGACGTCGACAACGCTCCCGTAACCCGTAATGCACAGCTGGATATCCAGTCGCAAACGCGGCCTCAGCCGGACGCGCAGCCCATGCAGACGCAGCTGGTGACGCCATCTAACGATCCGGGCCAGGTCGCCCCGGTTGAACCCGAACCCGTTCAGGAAGATCAGTCCCAGGAGCAGGCTCAGGAGCAGCCTCAACAGCCGACCGGCATCGAGCAGCAGTGGCGCTCATATCGCGTGGAGCCCGGCAAAACGCTGGCGCAACTGTTTCGCGATCATAACCTTCCTGCGACAGACGTCTACGCCATGGCGCAGGTTGAAGGCGCAGGCAAACCGCTGAGCAACCTGCAGAATGGTCAGATGGTGCAGATCCGTCAGAACGCCAGCGGCGTGGTGACCGGGCTGACGATCGATACCGGAAATGGCCAGCAGGTGCTGTTTACCCGTCAGACCGACGGCAGTTTTATTCGCGCACGCTAGTTCTGTAGGCCGGGTAAGGCGTATCCGCCACCCGGCACACTGTTCTCAGGCACTCCGCTTATTCACCCACCAGATCCCCGAACAGACCAATACCAGCGCAATTGCATATTTGATATCCAGAATGTTTTCCCCGAGGAAAATGGCGGACAGGACCGTGCCCGCCACCGGTACAACGAAGTTAAACGGCGCAATCATACTGACGCGGTTTACTTTCAGAAGCACGCTCCACAGCGCAAACGCCACGGATGAAAGCAGCGTCAGATACCCCAGCACGGCCACGGCCTTCACGCTGTGGACTTCCAGCGTTCCGCCTGTCGCATAGCCGCCAACGACCAAAACCAGACCACCGATCGCCAGCTGCCAGCCGGTCATGACCGTGGGGTCAACGGTCTGCGAGATACGTTTTCCATACAGCGTCGCGGCAGAGAGAATAAAAGCCGCCAGCACCACGAATCCGTCACCGTTCCAGACAAAGTGGAATTCGCTCAACCCGCTGTGGAAGTTCACCAGCATGACCCCGGCAAAGCCGAGAATACAGCCCAGCGTTTTGTTATAGCTCAGCTTGTCGTTGTGGTAGATAAAGTGCGCCAGCAGCACGCTGAAGAAGGTTCCGGTGGCGTTCATGATCGACCCGTTGACGCCGGTTGTATACGCCAGCCCGATATAAAAGAAGGTGTACTGGATCGACGTTTGCGTCAGCCCCAGGATCGTCAGCTGGCCAAACTGCGTCGGCGTCAGCCTGGCGATGGGCTTGCGCTGCGCTAAGGCAAACAGCAGCAGTAAAGCACCGGCAAACAGGAAACGGTATCCGGCAAACACAACCTTCGACGGAATATCATCGGTCGCTATCTGGAAGAGTTCATAACCGCTTTTAATGGCCGGGTAGGAGCTACCCCAAAGCAGACAGCAGAGCGTGGCGCAGGCATAGGCCACATTACGACGGGCAAAAACGGGCGTGGGTAGAGGGGTATCCATAGCAAATCTCATAAATAAAATTGCGTTTCAATTATTATCAGAGAATGCGTCAGGAATAGCTACCATACAAGATCAAAAGAGCCTGTCGGGTCGCTTAAAAAGCAAAACGCCGGCACAAGGCCGGCGCTTCGACGTGAGCAGAGTAAAAAATTACTCAGCTACTACGTTAACAACCAGTTTAGCGAACACTTCGCTGTGAACCTGGAAGTCAACTTCGTGCTCACCAGTGGTACGCAGAACGCCGTTCGGCATGCGAACTTCGCTCTTAGCCACTTTAACGCCTGCTGCAGTTACTGCATCAGCGATATCGCGGGTACCGATGGAACCGAACAGTTTACCTTCGTCGCCTGATTTAGACGCGATGGTAACGGTGCCCAGTGCGTTGATTGCTTCAGCGCGAGCGTTAGCAGCCGCCAGAACGTCAGCCAGTTTGGCTTCCAGTTCAGCGCGACGTGCTTCGAAAAACTCAACGTTTTTCTTGGTAGCTGGAACAGCTTTACCCTGTGGTACCAGGAAGTTACGTGCGTAACCCGCTTTAACGTTAACCTGATCACCCAGGCTGCCCAGGTTTGCTACTTTATCAAGCAGAATAACTTGCATTACCTTATCCTCTTAAAGTCGTATTAATGGACCGTGCCCGATTACTGATGACGATCAGTGTACGGCAGCAGGGACAGGTAGCGAGCGCGTTTGATAGCGCGAGCCAGCTGACGCTGGTATTTTGCACGAGTACCGGTGATACGGCTTGGGACAATCTTACCGCTTTCGGTGATGTAGTTTTTCAGCGTTGCGATATCTTTATAGTCGATCTCTTGAACGCCTTCCGCGGTGAAACGGCAGAACTTGCGACGACGGAAATAACGTGCCATATGGCTAGTCTCCAGAATCTATCAAATCAATCTGCTCGGCATGCAGAACCATTTTGCTCAGGCCGTTCTTTGCCTTATGGCAAGAAATGAACCCCTGAACGATTACTGCGCTACCGACCGTTATACTGTGAGTAATGGCCTGGTTTTCGTGTCCGCTAATAATAACGGGCATTTGGCACCACGCCTGCCGGTGAAACCCGGCTTCCTCTTGCACAGAACGATGCTCAAGCACGAACTGGCAATGCGGAATTCCTGATGGACTGACCTTTCGAAGGGGGGTCCTGCACACTGTGCCTGACAACACCAGACGGTTGGTCATCAGAAATTACTCTTCAGAATCCCCAGCATCAGAATCATCTGCGGTTTCGTTTGCGAAATCATCGCGACGCTCACGGCGCTCGTCTTTCGCTTTAACCATCGGAGATGCTTCGGTAACTGCGTTTTTGGTACGCATAACCATGCTGCGGATAACGGCATCGTTGAAGCGGAAGGTAGTTTCCAGCTCATCGATCACTTCCTGCGGCGCTTCAACGTTCATCAGAACGTAGTGTGCTTTGTGCAGTTTGTTGATCGGGTAAGCCAGCTGACGGCGGCCCCAGTCTTCCAGACGGTGGATCGTACCTTCTGCACCAGTGATGGCAGCAGAGTAACGCTCGATCATACCCGGAACCTGTTCGCTCTGGTCAGGATGGACCATAAAAACGATTTCGTAATGACGCATCGAATTGCTCCTTACGGATTATTCAGCCTCCTGTCTGGGTCAGCCGAGGCCCGGGGAGGCAAGGAACGTGTTAAAGGTCGGCTGAAAAATTGACGCGTCATAATACTTGCGCCCCCCAGGAAACTCAAGCTGATTGCACAAATAATTCGCACAAAGCGCGAAGCGGGTCTAAGTGGGTGATTTAAAATTAATCACATCTTGAAGCGCTGTTTTTTTGAACAAGTGCATCAGAAATGGTCATTCATCCCCATACGATAAGCGATTAAACTTTAATCAGAGCACAACCAAAGGCAAAAGGAGAATCATTACCCCTTACACAGAACGCAGTCGTGGAGCGCATATCATGAAAAGAATCGCATTTGCCGTAATGGCAGCGCTATTGCTCAGCGCAAACGCAATGGCCGCCATCAAGATAGATGGCCGACAGGCCAGAAACATGGATGATGTGCAAAGCTTAGGCGTAATCTACATTAATCATAATTTCGCCACCGAAAGTGAAGCAGATCAGGCACTGAATGAAGAAACCGACGCGCAGGGCGCAAAGTATTACCACGTGATGTTAACCCGTGAGCCCGGCAGCAACGGCAATATGCACGCCAGTGCAGATATTTACCGATAACGCTTTAACGCTAGCACCAGGAAAGCCAACAAAGAGAACATAGCCATACTTTGACTTGCCCCCTGCCCGGGGGCTTTTTTTGTGAATGGCTCCGGAATACCACCGGTTACAACTGTTTCGGTATCCCAGAGCACTTATTTACTTCTGCCCGTAGTAGGCATTGGGACCATGCTTGCGCATGAAATGCTTGTTCATCAGGTAGTCATCAATACCCGAAAGCTGCGGATTAATGCCGCGAGCAATCCACGCCATTTTTGCCACCTCTTCCATCACCACCGCATTATGCACGGCATCGTGCGCATCTTTCCCCCAGGCGAATGGACCATGCTGATACACCACAATCCCCGGCGTATGCAGCGGCTCACTTGCACCCAACGTGTCGATGATCACCTTCCCGGTATTGAGTTCGTACTCCCCTTCTACCTCGACCTGCGTTAATGCCCGCGTGCAGGGGATGTCGCCAAAGAAGTAGTCCGCATGGGTTGTCCCAAGCGCCGGAATGGGCAACCCCGCCTGCGCCCAGGCCGTGGCGTGCGTCGAGTGCGTATGCACCACGCCACCAAGCGATGGGTAACGTCGATACAGCGCCAGGTGGGTTGCGGTATCTGATGAAGGCCGCCATTTGCCGTCAACGACATGCCCTTCGAGATCCACCACCACCATATCTTCAGCTTTCATGGTGTCATACGCCACACCGCTCGGCTTGATCACGACCAGCCCCTGCTCGCGATCGATAGCGCTCACGTTGCCCCAGGTGAACGTCACCAGGCCATAGCGCGGCAGATCCATGTTGGCCTCAAAGACCTGCTGTTTAAGCTTAAGCATGTTCAGCCTCCAGCAACCCCGCCCGCGTCATGCTTTCGCGCACCCAATCACGCGCTTTTGCCACTTCCGCAGCCGGATCGGCTGACGTTTCGCTCCACATCTCAATCAGGTAAGGCCCGCAATACCCCGTCTGTTTGAGCGTTTCGAAGCACCGTTCGAAATCCACCACCCCGGCGCCGAACGGAACATTTTTGAATACGCCTGGACGAGTATCTTTGACGTGCACCGCCACGATATGCCCAATCCCCGCCTGCAGCTCCATCTGTACATCGTTATCCCATGCCGACAGGTTGCCGATATCGGGATAAAGCTGGAACCACGGGTTATTGAGATAGTGCGCGTAGCCCAGCGCCTTGCTGATGGAGTTCATCAGCGGGTAGTCCATGATCTCCATCGCCAGCGTCACCTGCGCGCGGCTTGCCATCTCAACGCTCTCTTTCAGGCCGTCACGGAAACGACGGCGCGTTTCATCGTTGGCTTCCTGATAGTAAACGTCATACCCGGCAAGCTGGATCACGCGGATACCGACATCCTGCGCAAAGCGAATGGCTTTACGCATGATTTCCAGCCCCTGCGCACGCACGGCATCATCTTCGCTGCCGAGCGGAAAACGACGGTGAGCGCTCAGGCACATGGACGGCACGCGCACGCCCGTTTCGGCAACGGCGCTCACCAGCGCCAGACGCTGCTCGCGGCTCCAGTCGAGGCGAGAGAGGCGCTCGTCCGTTTCATCCACGGACATTTCGACAAAATCGAAGCCCAGCTGTTTTGCCAGCTGTAGCCGCTCCAGCCAGCACTCCCCCGCAGGGAGTGCCTTTTCATAGATGCCAAGCGGGACCTGTTTAGACAACATACCCGCTCCTTAGCCCCAAAGCTGAGCGATTGAGCGTTTGAACTGACGCGCGGCTTCCACCGGAGACGCGGCATCGCGAATGCTGCGACCGGCAATAAAGACGTGAATTGGAATGCCCTGGAACAGCGGCAGATCTTCCAGCGCCAGGCCGCCGGTGACGGTGACTTTAAAGCCCATATCCGCCAGACGTTTGATAGCGCTGATATCCGCTTCACCCCACGCCACGCCAGCGGCCTGCGCATCACGGCTGCGGTGATACACCACCTGCTGAATGCCCGCATCGCGCCACTCCTGCGCCTGCTCCCAGGTCCAGAAGCCGGTCAGTTCAATCTGCACGTCGCCGTTAAACTCTTTTGCCACGTCCAGCGCGCCTTTGGCGGTGTTGATATCCGCACAGCAGATCACGGTGACCCAGTCAGCGTTCGCTTCAAAGCACATGCGGGAAAGGATTTTGCCTGCGTCGGCGATCTTCGCATCTGCCAGCACGATTTTATGCGGATAGAGCGCCTTCAGGTCGCGAACGGCGCGAACGCCCTCGCCTACGCACAAAATGGTGCCTACTTCGATAATGTCGACTTCTTCCGCAATCAGGCGGGTGGTTTCGTAAGCGTGGGACAGCGTCTGGTTATCCAGCGCAACCTGCAACATTGGTAATGACATGTTCAATTCCTCTTAGACTGCCGCCGCAGTGGCGTGATCGATTAAATCCAGCACGTCCTGCTCGGTACGGCAGGCGCGTAAACGGTCGAAATTGGCCTCATCATCAAACAGATTGACGATCTGCATGATGCCCACCTCCTGATGCGTGTTGGCATCCACGGCGGCCATGGTGATCAGGATATCGACCGGGTCGTTATCTTCGTGGTTAAAAACCAGCGGCGTTTTCAGCGTCACCAGCGCGAAGCCGGTTTTTTTGACGCCCTCTTCCGGGCGGCCATGCGGCATTGCCAGGCCTGGCGCAATGACAAAGTAAGGGCCGTGCTGCGCGACGCCATCGAGGATGGCCTGGTAATAACGCGGCTCGACAACGTCAGCCTTAACAAGCAGATCCACGCTCAGCTTTACCGCTTCCTGCCAGGTGCTGGCCTCGGCCTGTAAAAGGATGGAATTATTCTCCGCCAGCGAATCACGTAGTTTCATGTTTCGTCCTTACTTCACGTCTTGTGGGAAGTGCTCTTTGATCACTTCCAGCAGTTTTGGTCCGAAATCCGCAGGCGACAGCATGTTGCGCACGCCCACCACATATTTATTGCCCGTCACGGTGATTTCACCGGCGATATGGGTAGAGGCGATGATGATGTCCGCGCCGCTCAGTTCACTTTTGTATTCGCCCACTGCGCAACTGTTCACCGTGTGGTCGATGTTTGACTGGGTTAAAAATTGATCCACTTTCATCTTCATGATCATGGAGCTGCCTTGCCCATTGCCACACACAGCCAGGATACGTACGGTCATAATCGAAACTCCTTAATGAGCAGAAACTTCTGCTGTTTGTTTTTCTGCATCTTCTTCGGCGCGCAGAGAACGGCCTGCGAAGAACATATAAGCCAGTGCAATCAGGATAATGACGGCCATAAAGATCAGCCCGACGGAGGCAAAGCCCTGCATCATCGGCGGTGCCAGAATTGACCAGTCCGCCATGCCCATCCAGGCGCTCATGCCGGTAAGCTTGACCGCCCACACGCAACCGAAGATTTCAACCATGCCCATCACCAGGCAGATCTTGAGCGCCGCGCGCCAGCCGCCGAAGTGGTTAGCAAAGACGCCGATGGTGGCGTTGGAGAAGAACATCGGGATAAAGCCTGGAATAATCAGGATTGAGGAGCCGCAGCCCACGAGAATGCCTACCGCAATCAGCTGGCCGATGGTGCCCCACATAAAGCCCCAGACCACGGCGTTTGGCGCAAAGCTATAGATAGCCGCACAGTCAATCGCCAGCACCGCACCGGGGATCAGGCGCTGGGAAATACCGTTGAAGGCTTCCGACAGTTCGGCGACGAACATGCGCACGCCCTGGGTGATGATGAAAATGGCCACCGCGAAGGAGAAGCCGGTCTGCAGGATATAGACCGTCCAGTGGGTCTTGCCCGCCATCGCCTGCACCACGTCAATGCCGAAGGAGAGCAGAATGGCGCCAAAGAAGATGGTCATCACAATCGCGGTGGAGACGATGTTGTCGTGGAAGATATTCAGCCAGCCCGGCAGCTTAAGATCTTCAACGCTCTCTTCTTTTTTGCCCAGGAACGGCGCGACTTTATAGGCAATCCAGGAGGCAAACTGCTGCTGGTGTCCGATGGAAAAGCCGCAGCCGTCGGTCACTTCCTGCGTTGGCTTGTACATCATGTTGGAGGTGATGCCCCAGTAGAGCGAAACCAGCACCGCGGTGCAGATAATCGTGGTCCACATTGGGTAGCCAAAGATGTAGAGAGAAACCGCAATCAGCCCCGCCTGCTGGAACATGATATGGCCCGTCAGCATGATGGTGCGAATGCCGGTAATGCGGCGCAGCAGCACGTAGATAATGTTCAGCGCCAGCGCCAGCAGTACGGCGTATCCCACCCAGCTATAGGCATCTCCCATTCGGTCGATGGTGGCCATCATTGATGCGTAGGTATCTGAGATGGCGCCGTTGATGCCATACACTTCCGACATTTTGGCGACAACCGGCTTAAAGGTGCTGGTCAGAATGCCTGAACCCGCCTGCAGCAGCATGAAGCCGATAATGGTTTTGATGGTGCCTTTGATAATAACGCTGACGCTTTTGCGCAGAAGGATGTAGCCCAGGCACGTCACGATACCCAGCAGCAGCGGGGCGTTAGTCATTACCTGATTAAAGAACACGGTAAAGACGTTGTAGAGGATCTCCATAACTCTCTCCAGAAATTGAGAACACGAAGGGATAATCCCTGCGCGGTGTGTGCCATCACTCTAGTAATCACAAATAATCACCACAAGATTGCATTTGATTATTTGTGACGTATCACGCAAATTATTTCCACGAAGTTAATAATGAATTTCACTACCGATTCAGACAAATGAATTATTGCTTATAATTCATAATGTTGATACTTAATAATGGTTATATTAACAACATAAAAACGGATTTTCCGTGATAGCGCGTAGATAAAATTCCGCAATTTACCCGTTGCAAAGCAATTCAAAGAGTGCCAGAGTTAATCATAACAAATCACTATATGATTACTTTTGATTAAAACCAGGAGTCGAACGATGAGTAAAGTAAACACCATCACCCGTGAATCATGGATTCTGAGCACCTTCCCGGAATGGGGCAGCTGGCTGAACGAAGAGATTGAGCAGGAACAGGTTGCTCCTGGCACGTTTGCAATGTGGTGGCTGGGCTGCACCGGTATCTGGCTGAAATCAGAAGGCGGTGCGAATATTTGTGTCGATTTTTGGTGCGGTACTGGCAAACAGAGCCACGGCAACCCGCTGATGAAAAAAGGCCACCAGATGCAGCGTATGGCAGGTGTGGAAAAGCTCCAGCCAAACCTGCGTACCACGCCGTTTGTCCTCGATCCTTTTGCCATTCGTCAGATCGACGCCGTGCTCTCTACCCACGATCACAACGATCATATTGATGTGAACGTCGCTGCCGCGGTCATGCAAAACTGCGCTGACGACGTTCCGTTCATTGGGCCGCAAACCTGCGTGGATTTGTGGATCGGCTGGGGTGTGCCAAAAGAGCGTTGCATCGTGATGAAACCGGGCGACGTGGTGAAAATCAAAGACGTGGAAATTCACGCCCTGGATGCCTTTGACCGTACTGCACTGATTACTCTGCCAGCCGATCAGAAAGCGGCAGGCGTATTGCCAGATGGTATGGACGAGCGTGCGGTGAACTACCTGTTCAAGACGCCTGGCGGCTCCCTGTATCACAGCGGCGACTCCCACTACTCTAACTACTACGCGAAACACGGTAACGAACATCAGATCGACGTGGCGCTCGGCTCCTACGGTGAAAACCCGCGCGGCATCACCGACAAAATGACCAGCGCCGATATGCTGCGCATGGCGGAAGCGCTGAATACCAAAGTGGTGATCCCGTTCCACCACGATATTTGGTCAAACTTCCAGGCCGATCCGCAGGAAATCCGCGTCCTGTGGGAAATGAAAAAAGACCGTCTCAAGTATGGCTTTAAGCCGTTCATCTGGCAGGTGGGCGGCAAGTTCACCTGGCCACTGGACAAAGACAATCTCGAGTACCACTACCCTCGCGGTTTCGATGACTGCTTCACCATTGAGCCTGACCTGCCGTTCAAGTCCTTCCTCTGATTGTGAAGCCAAATCGCCAGACCGTTGTGTCTGGCGATTTCACATTTCTTTTAGTAATTTCATGCTATTTCAAATATCATCTTTTCAAATCAATTCTTATCGGAATAGCTCATGACGGAAGCGCAACGGCATCAAATTTTACTGGAACTCCTGGCGCAAACAGGGTTTGTCACCGTCGAGAAAGTGATGGATCGTTTAGGCATTTCCCCGGCGACGGCACGACGAGATATCAACAAGCTGGATGAAAGCGGCAAGCTGAAAAAAGTCCGCAACGGTGCGGAAGCCATCAGCCAGCAGCGCCCCCGCTGGACGCCGATGAACATCCATCAGGCGCAGAACCACGATGAAAAAGTGCGAATTGCCAGAGCCGCGTCGCAGCTGGTAAAACCCGGTGAGAGCGTGGTGATCAACTGCGGCTCCACGGCGTTTCTGCTGGGCCAGGAGATGTGTGGGAAGCCAGTGCAAATTATTACTAACTATTTGCCACTTGCTAACTATCTCATCGACCAGGAGCATGAAAGCGTGGTGATTATGGGCGGTCAATATAATAAGAGCCAGTCCATCACGTTAAGCCCCCAGGACAGTGAAAATAGCCTCTATGCCGGACACTGGATGTTCACCAGCGGTAAGGGTCTCACCGCTGATGGGCTGTATAAAACTGATATGCTGACCGCCATGGCAGAACAGAACATGCTTAACGTGGTGGGCAAGCTGGTGGTTCTGGTCGATAGCAGCAAAGTAGGCGAGCGCGCGGGCATGCTGTTCAGCCGCGCAGAACTGATCAGCATGGTTATCACGGGGAAAAATGCCAACCCGGAGATCCTCCAGAAGCTGGAAGATCAGGGCGTCAACGTGCTCCGTGTTTAAAGGTGCTGAAGGAAAAAGTCCACGGTCGCATCCAGCGCCGTCGGCGTAATGCGGTGTCGAACCCCCGCTTCCCACAGGCAGGTCAGATTTCCGTCCAGCCCTTCATGCTGCAGCGCCTGCTGTAACCGGAAGGTTTCGCCAGGGGGGACAACATCGTCCGCATCGCCGTGCCACAGAAGCAGCGGACGGTCTGCCACGCGCGGCAGCGCACGAGCGACCTCCCAATCCGCCAGCAGGGCTTCAATCTCCGCTGACTCATGCGGTGGAAAGAGCGTTTTAGACAAGGAAGTGAAGTACCCAGACCCCATCAGGCACGCTACGGACTTCACCTCAGGATGGCGCGTCATGATCCCAAGCGCGGTCATCCCTCCCATTGAGGCCCCGGCCACCGCCAGACGTTCGTCCGCCACCAGCCCCGCCTGATAAAGCGTATCGCGCAGCCCGGTAAATTCGGTCAGGCTACCATGCAGGATTTGCCAGAACTGCCCAAGACGGGCCTGTTCGTCGCCTGTAAACCGCGCACCGTGATCGGGCGCATCAGGCATCACAACGCGAAAACCAGCCTGCGCCAGCGCGACGGCAAAATAGCTGTAGACCAGCTTTGATGAGGTAAATCCATGATAAAAGACCACTACAGGCAACGCCTTCTCACCTTTTCCTGAAGGGAAGGCGTGTACTATTTCACGATCGCCGAGGCGGCGTATCTCAAGTTCAATCATTGTCATACCCGTGCGAATTAATGATTCATAATGTTGAGAGCTGGGTTACGGTTTCATGCTATTTTCATTCGAAAATTACGCCCCAGATAACACTTCGGGAACATTCCCCCAAAACTAAATTTAGAGATCACTACACTAAGGCTATCAGGAAACGAGATATGGTTATGCGCAGGTTTGCTGCTTTATTGCTGGTGCTTCTGCTCAGCAGCTGTAGCGTACTTCAGGGAACGCCGCAGCCCGCACCTCCGGTTGCCGATCATCCGCAGGAAATTCGTCGTAATCAGACAGAAGGATTACAGCGAATGGGAACGGTCTCCGCGCTGGTTCGCGGTTCCCCGGATGATGCGGAAGACGCTATAAAGGCACAGGCCATCGCCGCCAAAGCAGATTATTACGTCATCATTATGGTCGACGAAACCATTATTACGGGACAGTGGTATTCACAGGCCATTTTGTACCGTAAGTAAAGGTCATCATTTGAACGACATTTACACTGCTTTGCGTCCATAGACATTTTCCTGTCCACAATAAACTCCATGCCCGCCCCAATGGAAGTGAGTTTATTCGCGAAGGATTGCCCGGCGGATACCGGAGACATGTGAAATGGAGCTGACGATGAAACGAACTCTTGCCTTGACCACACTGTTGCTCTCAGCTGGCCTTGTGAGCACAACCGCGCAGTCAGCTGAATTCGCCAGCGCGGATTGCGTAACCGGCCTGAATGAAATTGGCCTCATCTCCGTAAACAATATTACGGGGAGCCCGCAAGACGTTGAACGTGTCGTTGCCTTAAAAGCCGATGAGCAGGGTGCTTCCTGGTACCGCATCATTCAAATGCAGGAAGATAACCATGTCGATCACTGGCGGGTACAGGCCATTCTTTATGCATAATCCTTCCCAATAAAAGCCACTTATTTTTAGTGGCTTTACGTTTTTGCAAACTCTTTATCGTTTAAGAAACCCAACAAAAACAACTGAATAACATCTTGTTACATTATTTGAATAAATGTTAGCTCTTCTTTGCCGTTGAAGAGCCATACCTTTTTAATAATGAGCAATTTATGATCAGTTTTTTCCGCCGTGCAGGTCTGGGCACTAAGCTATCGCTGCTAACCGGTGTGAGTGTCGCCACGTTATTTCTGCTTTTCACTTTTCTGCTCAGCCATAAAGCCAGCCAGCAGCTTGAAGAACTTGCGGTAGAAGACCTGCATAATCAGTCCACCGGCATGGTCGATATGGTGCAGATGTTTGATACCAGCCTGAGCGAAGAGGTCGAGAGCTACACCCGGCTGTTTACCACCTTTATACCTCAGCCACTGAATATTAATGACAGCCAGACCCAGACCATTAACGGGTTAAACGTCCCCCTTCTGAAAGGAGGCGACACCGGGCTACATGAAAATAATGCCTTTTCTGACGATTTTCTGAACCGTACGGGAGCCATCTCTACCCTGTTTGTGCGCAGCGGCAACGATTTTGTTCGCGTAGCCACTTCCCTGCGCAAAGAGAACGGCGAGCGCGCCATGGGTACCGTTCTGGACACCGCCAGCCCGGCCTTTGCCGCAGTGAACAAAGGTGAGGTCTACCGCGGCCTGGCGCTGCTGTTTGGCAAACGCTACATCACCCAGTACCAGCCGGTAAAAAACAGTGAAGGTCAGGTCATCGGGATCATCTTCGTCGGGGTAGATATCACTCACTCCTGGAACGTCATGCGCGAGAAAATCCTGAATCGCCGTCTGGGCGAGAGCGGGCACTTCTTTGTACTGGATCGCAGCAACGGTAAAACGCGCGGACAATACCTGTTCCACGCCAGCGAAGAGGGGCAGTTGCCAAAATGGGATGCCGCGACGCAGCATCAGCTTTTGAGCGATAAATCCGGCACGCTGGAGCGCGTAAGCGATGACAGCCGCACGCTGAAAATGGTCTATACGCCGCTGCCCGGCTGGAACTGGACCATCGTGGGTGAAGTGGATAAATCGGTCCTGCTCTCAAGCGTTAACACGATGCGCGACCGTTTCCTGCTGGCAGGCGTGGTGTTGTCAGTTCTCTTTGCCGGGCTGTTTGTCGTTATTATTCGCCGGATGCTCACCCACCCGCTGCGGAACGTGATCGAACTGGCCCGCCAGTATGCGGCAGGCGATCTGCGTTCCAGCCTTCCCGTGACCCGCCAGGATGAGGTCGGCCAGCTGATTGACGCCATCAACGGCATCGGCGCTGGACTGCAAAAAATGGTCCTGCAGGTTCGCGAAGCCGCCGGTGAAATCCACATGGGCACTAACGCCCTGGCAGCCGATACCGGCGAAATTTCCGAGCAGATCAACAAGCAGGCCAGCAGCGTGGAAGAGACGTCAGCCAGCATGGAACAGCTGGCCGCTACCGTGCAGCAAAACGCCGCCAATATGGAGCAGACGCAGCTGCTGGTGAGCGAAACCTCGCGTGCGGTGCATCAGGGCGGCGAGACGGTGACCAACGCGGTCACCACCATGGATGATATTCGCGACGCATCGAAACGTATTGAAGACATTACCCGCGTGATTGAGTCCATCGCGTTCCAGACCAATATTCTGGCGCTTAACGCGGCGGTCGAAGCGGCACGCGCGGGCGAGCATGGCAAAGGCTTCGCCGTGGTCGCACAGGAGGTTCGCGCCCTGGCGGCGCGCAGCGCTAACGCGGTGAAGGAAATTGAGCAGCTGATTGGCGACACGCTGAATAAAGTAAGCGAAGGCCACGCCTTGTCCGAGCAGACGCGGCTGGCGATGGATTCCATCATCGTGCATATCGATAACATCAGTCAGCTGGTCTCCGAAATCAACCACGCTTCCCGCGAGCAATCCGCCGGGATCGGTCAGGTAAATATCGCCATGACGCACATTGGCGAAGCGTCGCACATCAACGCCGATCGCGTCTCGCGCAGCGAGCAGACCGCCCAAACGCTGCGCGAGAAGGGTTCGCACCTCACCCGACTGGTGAGCCTGTTCCAGCTCAAAGGCTAACCGACTCTGCCCGTGGCGCGCAGCAGCAGGTCCGTTTTGACCTGCTCGCTCATCAGCGTTCCGCCCCGGGTATCCAGCATCATGCGGCACCACGCCTGCGCTACGGGCGGCGACGCGTGCCGCAGCATCTGGCTTCCCGCCCCCAGCAAAAAGAGCTGCTGAGCGATCTCCCTGCCCTGCGCCTCCTGGGGTTTACGCAGCTTTTGCTGAAGCTGCAGCCAGCTGCGATCGAAGTGCCTGTCCTGCCCTTTTACCTGAGCAAAATCATCGGCAAGCAGGTCGAGCATACCGGGCTGCTTCGCCAGCACGCGCAGAACGTCCAGGCACATGATATTGCCGGAGCCCTCCCAGATGCTGTTGACCGGCATCTCACGGTACAAACGCGGAAGCTCGCTCTCTTCGCAATACCCCATACCGCCCAAAACCTCCATCGCCTCCGCGACAAAGGGGATACCGGCTTTGCACACGCTAAATTTGGCCGCCGGGGTAAACAGCCGCGCCCAGGCCGCCTCGAGCGGATCGGCGCGCTTATCCCACGCGCGCGCCAGGCGGAACAGCAGCGACGTCTGCCCCTCCAGCACAAGCGCCATACGGCTTAAGACCTCGCGCATTAACGGCTGATCGATAAGGTTTTTGCCGAAGGTCTGCCGCTGATGGGCATGGTACAGCGCCACCGACAGCGCCCGACGCATCAGTCCGTGGCTGCCCAGCGCGCAGTCGAAGCGCGTCAGGCCGCCCATCTTGAGGATTTGTCGAACGCCTTCCCCCTCTTCCCCCAGCAGCCAGCCGGAGGCATCGAGAAACTCCGCCTCGCTGCTGGCGTTTGAGCGATTCCCGAGCTTGTCCTTCAGGCGCTCCAGCCGCACGGCATTGCGTTGCCCGTCAGGCAGAAAGCGCGGCACAAAAAAGCAGGATAGCCCGCCCTTAGCCTGCGCCAGTACCAGATGCGCATCGCTTTGCGGCACGGAGAAAAACCATTTATGCCCCACCAGCCGATAGCTGCCGTCACTGCATCTTTCCGCTTTGGTGGTGTTGCTGAGCACGTCCGAGCCGCCCTGCTTTTCCGTCATCCCCATACCGATCAGCAGGCCGCGCTTTTGCGCGCCCGGCGCGAGGTGCGGATCGTAGCGATCGCTGAGCAGGGGCGTAAGCCAGTCATGGAACGTTTTCGGGAGTGCCTGCTGCAGCAGCGGTGTCGCGGCAAACGTCATGGTGACGGGACACAGCGTGCCGGCTTCAACCTGCGCATGCAGGACAAAGCGCGCGGCCCGAGCGACAAACGATCCTTTACGCGCCTCCTCTTCCCACGCCAGATTATGCACGCGGTTCGCACAGAGCCCCTGCATCAGCAGATGCCATGCCGGATGGAAACGCACGTCGTCCAGCCGTTCGCCCGCGGCGTCATACCGCAGCAGCTCCGGCGGATTCACGTTCGCCAGCCTGCCCAGCTCCAGCGACTCCGCCGTGCCTAACTGCTGCCCAATGCTCGCAAGGAGCTCGATATCCCACTCGGCCCCTTCGCGGGCAACTGCATCACGCAGGGCGCAGTCAGAGAGGAAAAGGTTGCTGTTAGAAAGCGGTGCAGGTTGATTGAAAACGGTATGGGTCTGCCAGTGCATGCTGTCTCCCTCCTTCGTTGGCAATGAACCTAAGTATGGACAGACCGCGTTTACGCTGCATGGGAGTGGGGTCACATGCTGGCAATCTCACTGATATCATTCGTGAAATAGCTCACAGAACATAAGAATAAACTATTTTGTGACTCCGATTTTGTTGAATAATTTATTCTTACCCCCTTCACGTGAGGATCGTTATGCAACAGGATGCGCACAAGCGTGCATTAATTGCAGGCTCCATTGGTAACTTTATCGAGTGGTATGAGTTTGCGGTCTACGGTTTTCTGGCGACCGTCATTGCGAAAAACTTCTTCCAGCTTGAAGGGGAGACGGGGCTGACCAGCCTGATCCTCACCTACGCCTCGTTTGCCATCGCCTTCTTCTTCCGCCCCCTGGGAGCGGTGGTATTTGGCCGCATTGGCGACCGGATAGGCCGTAAGCCGACGCTCATTATCGTACTGGTGCTGATGACGCTGGCCACCGCCGCCATCGGCCTTGTGCCGGTCTACGCCAGCATCGGCATTGCCGCACCGCTGATCGTGACGCTGCTGCGCATCCTGCAGGGGCTTTTCGCGGGCGGCGAGTACGGAGGTGCGGTCTCATTGATGACGGAATTCGCCCCGCGCGGCAAGCGTGGCCTCTACGGCGCGTGGCAGTCCTTCACCGTGGCGCTGGGGTTGCTGGCGGGCGCAGGCATCGTCGCGCTGCTCTCCGCTCTACTTACGCCTGAAGCCCTGCACGACTGGGGCTGGCGCATTCCGTTCTTCCTGGCGCTGCCGATGGGCGTCGTTGCGCTGTGGCTTCGGGTCAGCATGGAGGAGACCCCCAGCTTTGTGCAGCAGCAGGATAAACCGGCTGTCGCTCAGGCGGATACTGCCGCTACGCTCAGAGCCATCGTGATGGGGATTGGTCGCGTGATGGTGTGGTCTGCGGCGGGGTACACCTATCTGGTGATTATGCCGACCTATCTGCAGTCGGCGCTGCACACCGGGTTTAACCAGGCGCTGCTGATAGCGGTGATTTCCAATATTGGGTTTGCTCTGACGATTATTCCGTCGGGGATCCTGAGCGACAGGATCGGGCGCCGCACGGTGATGATTATCGCTACCGCACTGCTGCTCATCCTCGCCCTGCCGCTGCTGAAAATCCTGCAGGCGGAGTCCAGCACGCTGGCAGTGAAGGCTGTTGTGGTGCTGATTGCGGGGGGACTGGTGGGAATGCTGGCAGGACCAGGCCCGGCGATGCTCTCAGAGATGTTCCCGACGCGCGTGCGCTATACCGGGCTAGGGCTGGCCTATTCACTGTCGAACGCGATTTTCTCGGGATGTGCTGGGCTGATTATCACCGGGCTGATTAAGCAGACGGGCAACCTGGATATTCCGGCGTATTACGTGATGGCGACGGCGGTGGTGAGTATCTTTGCGCTGATGACGCTGAGGAAGGATGACCATTTGCGGTCTTTGGAGGAGTGAGTTTGTCACCGTCTGGTGCCCTCACCCCGGCCCTCTCCCACGGGGAGAGGGAGAAAACACTAAAGGCCGTCCTTTGGACGGCCTTGCTGTTTATTCTCCTCGCTGACGCACCGCTTCAAACAGGCAGATACCCGTCGCAACGGAAACGTTCAGGGACGACACGCTGCCCGCCATCGGGATGCTGATCAGCTCGTCGCAGTGCTCGCGGGTCAGACGACGCATGCCTTCGCCTTCCGCCCCCATCACCAGCGCCAGGCGGCCGGTCATTTTGCTCTGATAAAGAGTATGGTCCGCTTCACCGGCGGTACCGACGATCCAGACGTTCTCTTCCTGTAGCAGACGCATGGTGCGCGCCAGGTTGGTCACGCGGATCAGCGGAACGTTTTCCGCCGCGCCGCAGGCCACTTTCTTGGCCGTCGCGTTCAGCTGGGCAGAACGATCTTTCGGCACGATCACCGCATGCACGCCCGCCGCATCTGCGCTACGCAGGCAGGCACCGAGGTTGTGCGGATCGGTAACGCCGTCCAGGATCAGGAAGAACGGGTTTTCCAGTTCGGCAATCAGATCCGGCAGATCGTTTTCCTGGTACTGACGGCCCGGCTTCACGCGCGCGATAATGCCCTGGTGAACCGCGCCTTCGCTTTTCTCATCCAGGAACTGGCGGTTCGCCAGCTGGATCACCACGCCCTGCGCTTCCAGCGCGTGGATCAGCGGCATCAGACGTTTGTCTTCGCGCCCTTTCAGAATAAAGACTTCCTGAAAACGCTCCGGGGCGCGCTCCAGCAGGGCCTGCACCGCGTGGATGCCGTAAATCATTTCACTCATTGATGGTTCTCGTAATAAATAATCCCCTCTCCCCTTTGGGGAGAGGGTCAGGGTGAGGGGAAATTACTCCGCCTGCTGTTTCTTCGCCGCACGCTTCGCTTTGGTCGCGGCGGCTATTTTCTGGGTTTTAGCAGACGGCTTTTTCGCCGAGCGAGCGTCTTTCTTCGCCGCCTTAGGCTTCTGCTTCTTCTCGCCGCGGAAGGCGCTGTCCGGCTCGAAGTTCACCTTCTTGCCCGCCTGACGACGCTTGCCGCCGCCCGGTTTGCCGTTACCGCCCTTTTTCGCTTTCTCACGCTCGGTTTTGCCGATGTTACGCGGCGCGCGCTCGCTGGAGATCAGGCTGAAGTCGATTTTACGGTCGTCCATGTTCACGGCTTCAACCTTCACTTCAACGCGATCGCCCAGACGGTAGGTCTGGCCGCCCGATTCGCCAATCAGGCGCTGACCGACTTGGTCGAAGCGGTAGTAGTCGTTATCCAGGCTGGAGACATGCACCAGGCCGTCAATAAACAGCTCGTCCAGACGAACGAAGAAACCAAAGCCGGTCACGCTGGCAATCACGCCTTTAAAGACGTTGCCCACCTGATCCAGCATAAAGTCACACTTCAGCCAGTCCGCCACGTCGCGGGTGGCTTCATCAGCACGACGTTCCGCCATAGAACAATGCTGGCCCAGCTGGAGAACTTCATCCATGGAGTAGTGGTAGCCGCCGGTTTCGGTGGTGTTCCCTTTGTGACCCTGCTCCTGCGCCAGCAGATACTTGATCGCACGGTGCAGAGAAAGGTCAGGATAACGACGGATCGGCGACGTAAAGTGCGCGTAGGACTGCAGCGCCAGGCCGAAGTGACCCCGGTTTTCCGGATCGTAGATCGCCTGCTTCATGGAGCGCAGCAGCATGGTTTGCAGCATTTCTGCATCAGGACGATCGCCGATGGATTCCAGCAGCTCGGCGTAGTCGCGCGGTTCAGGCTTGTTGCCGCCCGGCAGCTCCAGACCGAGTTCGGCCAGCACGGAGCGGAACGACGTAATGGCTTCCGTGGTCGGCTTATCGTGAATACGGAACAGCGCAGGCTCTTTGGCTTTCTCAACAAAACGTGCCGCCGAGATATTCGCCAGGATCATACACTCTTCGATCAGCTTGTGCGCGTCGTTACGCTGGGTCTGCTCGATACGCTCAATGCGGCGTTCGGCGTTGAAGATGAACTTCGCCTCTTCGCTCTCAAACGAGATCCCGCCGCGCTCTTCGCGCGCCTGTTCCAGCGTTTTGTAGAGGTTATGCAGCTCTTCAATGTGTTTGACCAGCGGCGCGTACTGCTCGCGCAGATCCTGGTCGCCCTGCAGCATATGCCAGACCTTGGTATAGGTCAGACGCGCGTGCGAGCTCATCACCGCTTCGTAGAACTTAAAGCCGGTTAAGCGCCCTTTGGTTGAGATGGTCATCTCGCAGACCATGCAGAGACGGTCAACCTGCGGGTTCAGGGAGCACAGGCCGTTAGAGAGCACTTCCGGCAGCATTGGTACAACCTGAGACGGGAAGTAGACCGACGTACCGCGGCTGCGCGCTTCGTTGTCCAGCGGCGTATTCGGACGGACGTAATAGCTCACGTCCGCAATCGCCACCCACAGCCGCCAGCCGCCGCCGCGTTTTTTCTCGCAGTATACGGCGTCATCGAAGTCGCGGGCGTCTTCGCCATCAATGGTCACCAGCGGCAGATCGCGCAGATCGACGCGGCCCACTTTGGACTCTTCAGGCACCTGTTCTTTTAGATCTTTGATCTGATCTTCAACGGCTTTCGGCCAGACGTAAGGGATCTCGTGGGTGCGCAGCGCCATATCAACGGCCATGCTGGTGCCCATGTTATCGCCAAGCACCTCAACGATTTTGCCGACGGCTTTGGTACGACGGGTTGGACGCTGGGTGAGTTCAACCACCACCACAAAGCCCATGCGCGCGCCCATTACCTCTTCCGGTGGGATGAGGATGTCGAAGCTCAGACGGCTGTCGTCCGGCACCACAAAGCCCACGCCCGCGTCGGTAAAGTAGCGGCCAACGATCTGGCTGGTTTTCGGCACCAGCACGCGCACGACGCGCGCTTCGCGGCGGCCTTTACGATCGGCGCCCAGCGGCTGCGCCAGGATCTGATCGCCGTGGATGCACATCTTCATCTGTTCGGATGAGAGATACAGGTCGTCCTTGCGGCCTTCCACACGCAGGAAGCCAAAACCGTCGCGGTGGCCAATCACCACGCCCTTCAGCAGGTCGAGACGTTCTGGCAGCGCGTAGCACTGGCGGCGGGTAAAGACCAGCTGCCCGTCGCGCTCCATAGCGCGCAGGCGGCGGCGAAGGGCTTCAATTTGCTCTTCACCTTCAATATTTAATTCAACGGCAAGTTCTTCACGATTGGCGGGTTTTTCGCGTTTTGTTAAGTGTTCAATGATGAACTCGCGGCTGGGGATAGGATTCGCGTATTTTTCGGCTTCGCGTTCCTGGAAAGGATCATGTGACATGTCGGTTCCTCCGTTGTCAGCTCCGGTGGAAATTTTCTTCATTCCACCAGCAATAATTTATAAAGCGGTTGATTCTCTTCAACCAAATCGGCCAGCGTGTAGTTATCCAGTTCCTTGAGAAAACTTTGCACGGCCTTTGAAAGCGCCTGCTTCAGGCGGCAAGCGGGCGTGATGTGGCAGAACTCGCTGCTGCAGTTCACCAGAGACAATGGCTCCAGTTCACGTACCACATCCCCAACACGAATACTCTGTGCCGGTTTACCAAGACGAATCCCCCCATTCTTCCCACGGACGGCAGCAACGTATCCGGCACGGCTAAGTTGATTGATTATTTTGACCATATGATTACGGGACACACCGTAGACCTCTGTCACCTCAGAGATACTGGTCATCTTCCCATCGGGTAACGACGCCATATAAATCAGCGCGCGTAGGCCGTAATCGGTGAAACTTGTTAACTGCACATCAACCTCAGGAAAAAGGGAAAACGCGGTCAAACCGCAGAGATATTCATTAATGATGATAAACCAGCCAGATAGTTGGCGGCTAATTTATTTGACAGACGGGGCGAAAAAGCGGAGATCCAGGAGCGGTCGCCGGATGGCGCTACGCTTATCCGGCCTACGGGTTTCCCCGCAGGCCAGCAGTCACGAAGATTATGCGTCGAACGGGTCGCGCAGGATCATCGTTTCAGTACGATCCGGGCCGGTAGAAATAATATCGATCGGCACTTCGGTCAGTTCTTCAATGCGCTTGATGTAATCCAGCGCCGCCTGCGGCAAGCCGCTACGTTCTTTCACACCGAAGGTAGTCTCAGACCAGCCCGGCAAGGTTTCGTAGATTGGCTCAATGCCTTCCCAGTCGTCAGCAGCCAGCGGAGTGGTGGTCACTTCGCGGCCATCTGGCATACGGTAGCCAACGCAGATTTTCACTTCTTTCAGGCCGTCCAGCACGTCCAGCTTGGTCAGGCAGAAGCCAGACAGGGAGTTGATCTGCACTGCACGACGCACCGCAACCGCATCCAGCCAGCCGGTACGACGACGACGACCGGTGGTCGCGCCAAACTCGTTACCCTGCTTGCACAGGAACTCGCCGGTTTCATCAAACAGCTCGGTCGGGAATGGACCTGCACCCACGCGAGTGGAGTACGCTTTGATGATGCCCAGAACGTAATCCACATAACGCGGACCCAGGCCAGAGCCGGTCGCCACGCCACCCGCGGTGGTGTTAGAAGAGGTGACGTACGGATAGGTACCGTGGTCGATGTCCAGCAGCGTACCCTGCGCGCCTTCGAACATGACGAAATCGCCACGCTTGCGCGCCTGGTCCAGCAGATCGGACACATCAACAACCATACTGGTCAGAATGTCGGCAATCGCCATGACGTCATCCAGCACTTTCTGGTAGTCAACAGCGTCAGCTTTGTAAAAGTTCACCAGCTGGAAGTTGTGATATTCCATCACTTCTTTCAGTTTTTCAGCGAAGGTCGCTTTGTCGAAGAGATCGCCCACGCGCAGACCGCGACGTGCAACTTTATCTTCGTAAGCCGGGCCGATGCCACGGCCGGTGGTGCCGATAGCTTTCGCGCCGCGCGCTTTTTCACGCGCTACGTCCAGCGCCACGTGATAGTCAAGGATAAGCGGACAGGCTTCGGAGAGCAGCAGACGCTCGCGAACCGGGATACCACGGTCTTCCAGGCCTTTCATCTCTTTCATCAGCGCAGCAGGAGACAGCACTACGCCGTTACCGATGATGCTGGTGACGTTATCACGAAGAATGCCTGATGGAATAAGATGGAGGACGGTTTTTTCACCGTTGATTACGAGAGTATGGCCTGCGTTATGACCACCCTGATAGCGCACAACATATTTAGCACGTTCAGTCAGAAGATCGACGATCTTCCCTTTACCTTCGTCACCCCATTGGGTGCCCAGTACGACAACGTTGTTACCCATTTTTCAAAATCACCGATTGCTTAAAAATGGATTCTACCATCGCTTTTTCAGATATACAGCACTTTTTGACCCCAAAATATGCCATATCCGACCACTTTTTGATCAGCCAATCGTTTTCCTCAACATGTAGTAGATCACGATACCGGCAACCACAAGACCGCCGCCAAAACGACGCAAAATATTATCCGGCAGCTGACTCATCGTCGCGATCATTCGACGCCAGGCTTTCGGATAGAGCATTGGCCCAAGTCCTTCCAGCACCAAAACCAGGGCCAGCGCGAGCCAGATCGTTGAATTCATTTTTATTCCTTATAAAAGAAAACCACCGCTCCGTTGGGAGCGGTGGTTTGAATACTCAAACGAGCCTGAGTTTATCGCGTTGCGTTGGCTGGCGTCTTCATATAACGGAAGAAATCGCTGTCCGGGCTGAGCACCATCACATCCTGGTTGCTCTGGAAGCTATTCTCGTACGCACGCAGGCTACGGATAAAGGCGTAGAAGTCCGGGTCCTGGCTGAAGGCATCCGCAAACAGCTTCGCCGCTTCGGCATCCCCTTCACCGCGCAGGATACGGCCCTGACGTTCAGACTCTGCAAGCGTCTTGGTCACTTCGTAGTCCGCAGCGGCACGCAGCTTCTCGGCCTCTTCCTGACCCTGTGAACGGTGACGACGGGCTACCGCTTCACGCTCGGCGCGCATACGGTTGTAGATCGCCTCGGACACTTCTGCCGGCAGGTTGATTTGCTTGATACGCACGTCAACGACTTCGATACCCAGCGCGGCCATACTGTTCGGGTTGATCACCGGCACTTTACCGTTGGTTTCAGCCTGAACGCGTTCAGCCGCTTTAGCAATTGCATCGTCCGCCGCTGGCGTTTCTACTTCGTCTTCGGTGCCTGCAGAACCGGAGTTCAGCGCATCGCGCACTTCCAGCGTCAGACGACCGCGAGAGTCGGTAACGATGTCTTTCACATCAAGACGACCAATCTCAGAACGCAGACGGTCAGAGAACTTACGTTTCAGCAGCACTTCTGCCTGAGAAACGTCACCGCCGCCGGTTGCCAGGAAGTAACGGCTGAAATCACTGATGCGCCATTTGATATAGGAATCAACGATCAGGTCTTTCTTCTCTTTGGTCACGAAACGATCAGCCTGGTTATCCATGGTCTGGATACGGGCATCAAGCGTTTTCACTGACTGAATGAACGGTACCTTGAAGTGCAGGCCCGGCTCGTAAATCACCGGACGCTTGTCGCCATCACGCACGACGCTGCTGAACTGGAACTTGATCCCACGCTCGCCCTCTTTCACCACGAAGATCGAGGTGTAAAGCACGACCAGTACGATGATGATGATCGCAATAACTGACTTACGCATCCTTATTCCCCCTGACGCTGGTAGTCGTTACGCTGCGCGTTAGCACGGCGTTGGTCCATAATGTCACCATCGTTCGAAGAAGGCGTTGTGTTCGCGCTGGAGCTGCCTGACGAAGCTGGCGGCAGGCGCAGCAGGTTGTTCGCCCCGCTGGTGTCTTTCGCAGCCGGTGCAGAACCGCCTTTCAGCATCTGATCCAGCGGCAGAACCATCAGGTTTCCACCTTTGCTGTCGTTAACCAACACTTTGCGAGTGTGGCTCAGCACTTTTTCCATGGTCTCGATATAGAGACGCTCACGGGTAATTTCCGGAGCCGCTTTATATTCCGGCAGGATTTTCGCGAAGCGAGCCACTTCACCCTGCGCTTCCAGGATGGTCTGCGTCTTATACGCGCGCGCTTCTTCCAGAATACGCTGCGCCTGACCGTTAGCACGTGGCTGTACTTCGTTGGTGTACGCTTCTGCTTCACGGATGTACTGCTGTTCGTTTTCACGTGCAGCAATCGCATCGTCAAACGCCGCTTTCACCTCTTCCGGCGGACGCGCAGCCTGGAAGTTGACGTCCAGCAGGGTGATACCCATGTTGTACGGACGAATGGTCTCTTCCAGCTCGCGCTGGGTATCGCTACGAATAACGGTACGACCTTCGGTCAGGATACGGTCCATGGTGTACTTGCCGATCACGCCACGCAGGGCGCTGTCGGTCGCCTGACGCAGGCTGTCGTCAGCGCTGGTCACGCTAAACAGATAACGCTCAGGATCGGTTACGCGGTACTGCACGTTCATCTCAACGCGCACCACGTTCTCGTCCGAGGTCAGCATCACGCCGGACGCCGCCAGTTCACGCACGGATTCCACGTTTACCGCGGTAACATCGTCAATGAAGGTCGGTTTCCAGTTCAGGCCCGGCTCAACCAGATGGCTGAACTTGCCGAAACGGGTAACCACGCCGCGTTCTGCTTCTTTAATGGTGTAGAACCCGCTGGCTGCCCAGATGATTACCACCGCAGCGGCCACAATGCCCACTACGCGGCCACCCATTGGCGGGCGAGGACTCTGAGTAGAATTGCCACCCGAGCCAGAACCTTTACCTCCGCCAAGGCCACCAAGCTTTTTGCTCAGCTTGCGGAAGATATCATCCAGATCCGGCGGCCCCTGCTCGCGACCACCTTTGTTGCCATTTCCCCCAGAGTTGCCGCCTTGATTATTGCTGCTTCCCCACGGGTCGCGGTCTTGTCCGTTATTACCGGGCTGATTCCACGCCATGTATATGCTCCATATTTGTTATGCAAGGGCGAATTATTCAGGCTTCCCCTTTCTGATCAGACGATATAGTCCGTCAGCGCAGGTTCTTGTTTACAGAGGCGACGCCAGTCAACGATCGGCATACGCACCTGCATCCCCACGCTGCCGTCATCCTCCATCCACTCTTTTTCTATCGCCTGAAGCTGATAAAACCGGCTGCGCAGCCTGCCTTCCTGTGGCGGCAGTCGCAGCGTGTGCTGAGCTACCTCACCGGAAAGACGTTCTGTCAAAGCCTGGAAAAGCAGTGGCACGCCAATTCCGGTCTGAGCAGAAAGCCAGACCCGAATCGGTTTGTTCTCTTCATCTCTGTCGATACGCGGTTCGAAATCGTCCAGCATATCGATTTTGTTCATTACCAACAGCGTTGGGATTTCGTGGGCGTCGATCTCTTCGAGCACCACGTTCACCGCGTCGATGTTCTCCTGCACGCGCACGTCTGCAGCATCAATCACGTGCAGCAGCAGGGTCGCCTGTCGCGTCTCCTGCAGCGTTGCCTTAAACGCTGCCACCAGGTCATGCGGCAGGTGGCGAATAAACCCTACGGTATCCGCGAGCACCGTTTCACCGACGTCGGCGACGTCAATGCGGCGCAGCGTTGGGTCCAGGGTCGCAAACAGCTGGTCTGCGGCATACACCTGGGCCTCGGTTATCTGGTTAAACAGGGTGGATTTACCGGCGTTGGTATACCCCACCAGCGACACCGTCGGGATGTCGGCTTTGGTTCGCGCCCGACGTCCCTGCTCACGCTGCTTCTCGACTCTTTCCAGACGTGAGAGGATCTGGGTAATACGGCCACGCAATAAACGACGGTCGGTTTCGAGCTGGGTTTCACCCGGACCGCGCAAACCAATCCCGCCTTTTTGTCTTTCAAGGTGGGTCCAGCCACGCACAAGGCGCGTCGCCAGATGGCGCAGCTGCGCCAGCTCAACCTGCAGCTTCCCTTCATGGGTACGCGCACGCTGAGCAAAAATATCTAAAATCAATCCCGTGCGATCGATAACACGGCATTCGCAAAGGGCTTCCAGGTTACGTTCCTGGGCTGGAGACAGCGCATGATCGAACAACACGACTGACGCGCCGGTTGCTTTTACGGCATCCGCAATTTCGACTGCTTTACCTTCACCAACAAAATACTTTGGGTGCGGCGCTTTACGGCTACCGGTAATCACCTGCATTGCTTCGACACCGGCGGAAGAGACCAGAGATTCAAACTCCTGGAGGTCTTCCATATCTTTGTCTTGCGAAAAATAGATGTGTACCAGCACCGCCTGCTCACCGGCATCATAACGGTCAAACAAGCGTAAACCTCTCTAAAAAGATCAGCGGGGAACGCAGGACCCCTGGCTCCCCGTGTGGATAACAGCAGAAACCTTACTCGGTTTCTTCGCTGTCCTGCGCTGGCGTTGAAGAACCCTGCGCGTTGCTGCCATGATGGTAGTTACTACCAGTGCCGCCGCCAGCGTTATTGCTGTGATGAGATACCGGACGGGACGGAACAACAGTAGAAATAGCGTGCTTATAGACCATCTGACTGACCGTGTTTTTCAACAGAATCACGAACTGATCGAAAGACTCAATCTGACCTTGCAGCTTAATACCATTCACCAAATAAATAGAAACTGGAACACGTTCCCGACGCAATGCGTTCAGGAACGGATCTTGTAAAGATTGCCCCTTAGCCATTCTATCTTTTCCTTATATGCTTGTTTTGTACTTAGAACCTTGCGATTCTGAAAAATTGCGCACGATACGTCTCAATTGTACACATTCAGTGAGCGATATCACCAACAACCTCAATCACTTCGTTTAACGCCTGTTGCGGTTTTTCACTGTCTAACCAGTGAACCCCCTCCCAACCGCGCAACCAGGTGATCTGGCGCTTCGCTAACTGTCTCGTGGCGCAAACACCTCGATAAACCATTTCATCGTATGAAATTTCACCTTCAAGATACGACCACATCTGGCGGTATCCCACACAACGAATGGAAGGCATGTCCGTATGCAAATCTCCACGGGCAAATAGCGCCCGCACTTCTGCTTCAAAATCTGAAGCTAACATCTGATGAAAACGCTGCTCAATTCGTTGATGGAGCAGTTCACGGCTCGCCGGGGCGATGGCGAACTGATGCACCTGATACGGCAGAGCGTCTCCTGACGTTTGCGTCAGTTCCGTTAAAGTTTTACCCGAAATGAAAAAAACTTCCAGTGCCCGGGAAAGCCTTTGCGGATCATTTGGATGAATCCGTGCTGCGGCAACCGGGTCAATCTCCGCCAGTTGCTTGTGCAAAACGTCCCATCCCTGCTCTGCCGCCTGCTGCTCAATCTTTGCTCTCACTTCCGGATCGGCTGATGGCAGAGGTGATAATCCCTCCAACAGCGCCTTAAAGTAGAGCATGGTTCCGCCAACCAACAGCGGTATACGTCCCGCCGCCGTTATCTCGGCCATTTCGGCTAAGGCATCGCGACGGAAATCCGCTGCGGAATAGGCCTGTGCCGGGTCGAGAATATCCAGCAAACGATGCGGTGCCGCGCGCAGTTCGTCTGCGTCTGGCTTCGCCGTGCCGATGTCCATCCCTCGATAGATGAGGGCAGAATCAACGCTAATCAACTCTACAGGCAAAACTTTACGTAACTCAATGGCTAACGCCGTTTTGCCCGAGGCCGTTGGGCCCATTAAAAATATTGCCTTAGGCAGGCTCGCCTTGCTTACGTCAATCATGTTTCAGGGCGGTCATCGCCTTTTGTAAATCAACAGGTTGTAATAAACCACCCGGCGGCGTTTTCACCAGATGCGGGCAAATGCGTTCAACCTCTGCCAGCACGGTAATCGCCTGCGCCATACTCCACGGCGTGTGTTCGCTTGCCAGATGGCGGGCGATCCACTGCGCGGTATTGGCGGCATCAAACGATGTCTGTTGCGCCAGGTAGCCTATCAGTTCAGGAATCAAGTTTTGTAAATTTTGTTGGCGTAAGGGTAAAGGCACTGCGCGAATTGTCACATGCTGCGCTTCCAGTACCATTTCGATACCCATTTTCGCCAGCTGCGCCTCTGCCTGCTGCAATACCCTTGATTCTTCAGTGGATATTTTCAAGCGAACCGGGATCAGCAGGGGCTGCGCGCAGGCCGCGTTTTGCCCCGGCGTGAGCTGCGCCTGCTTGAGCCAGCGTTCCGCCACCGGCAGCGCCAGCAGCATCAGTTTACCCTCACGTTCAAGCAAGGCCATATCCGGTGCAATAATGGTCAATACTCGACCAAAGCTCTGGCTGTGTCCTTCCAGCGAAGGGGATGACACCTCGATGTGCTCTTTTCGCTCTACGGCTGGCGTATCGAGCAGCTTGCGGTATAACGCGCCCTGCTGCTTTTGATATCCCGGCTGGGCGTTGGGATAGTTAGCGCCGGTTGGCCGAGGAGCACTTCCCGCCGTTGAAAAGCGCGGAGCGACCGGTTCACGGGCGACCGCAGGCTCAGCAAAATGATTGCGTCCCGCCGCCACGCGATTTTCCGGCAGCGCACGCGCGGCGGGCTCCTCGCTATCCAGCGGCAACGCAGGTGCCGACTGCTGCTGCAAGACGCTAACAACGCCCTGGTAGATAAAATCGTGCACCAGACGCGACTGGTGGAACCGCACCTCATGCTTGGCAGGATGGACGTTTACGTCCACCTGATGCGGGTCGATCTCCAGATAAAGTACGAACGCAGGCTGCCGATCGGCGCCGAGCTTGTCTTCACAGGCCTGGCGAATGGCGTGATTAATCAGGCGGTCGCGCATCATGCGGCCGTTTACGTAGCAGTACTGGATCTCGGCAAACGCTGCGCTGTTGGCGTTTGGGTCAGCAACCCAGCCGCGCATGGCCAGATCGCCATGCTGCCACTCAATCGCCAGCGCCTGCTCCAGGAACGGCGTGCCGCAGATAGCACCTAACCGGCGCTCCTTCTGCCCACCTTCTGCAACCGCACGGTACTGACGCATCACCTTGCCGTTATGGCTGAGGTTGATGGTGACATCGAATCGCGCCAGCGCAATGCGGCGAATGATCTCATCGATATGTCCGAATTCGGTCTTTTCGGTCCGCATGAACTTGCGTCGGGCCGGGGTGTTATAGAACAGATCCAGCACTTCGAGCGTGGTGCCAACAGGATGCGCCGCCGGTTTTACCGTGACGTCCATATCGCGCCCTTCGGCGTAGGCCTGCCAGGCTTCCTGCTGTTCGGCGGTACGGGAGGTCAAGGTTAAGCGGGAAACGGAGCTGATGCTGGCAAGCGCTTCGCCGCGAAAGCCGAGGCTGATAATCGCTTCAAGATCGTCCAAAGAGGTAATTTTACTGGTAGCGTGACGGGCCAGCGCCAGCGCCAGCTCGTCCTTTTTGATGCCACAGCCGTTATCGCGAATGCGAATGAGCTTTGCGCCACCGCGTTCGATATCGATATCAATGCGGGTTGCGCCCGCATCGAGGCTGTTTTCCACCAGCTCCTTCACCACCGATGCAGGGCGTTCCACCACCTCACCGGCGGCGATTTGGTTCGCGAGCTGCGGCGGTAGAACCTGAATCGGCATGCATTCTCCTTAGTTGGTCGCGGTCATCTCACCCGGCAGCGCTGCACTGGCCGTCTGGCCCGCCCCGCCCTGCGGCGCGGACTGTAGCGGATGGGCATCGAAGTATTTGCGCAGGCCGTTATAAATCGCTTCGGCAATCTGCTGCTGGTAGCTGTCGCTTCCCAGCAGGCGCTCTTCACCGGTGTTGCTGATAAAGCCCGTCTCAACGAGGATGGACGGAATATCCGGCGAACGCAGAACGCCAAGGCTCGCATGTTCCGGGCGGCGCTTATGCAGCACGCCAATGCTTTGCAGCTGGCTCAATACGTTAGTGGCGACATCATACCCGACCCGCTGAGAATGACCGAACTGTAAATCCAGGACCGCCTGGCTGAGATACGGATCGGACTGGCTGTTTGCCAGCACATCGCCCGCGCCGCCCAGGAGTTCAGACTGCTTCTCATGCTCTTCCAGCCAGTTTGCCATTTCGCTGTTAGCGCGACGGTTGGAAAGCACCCATACCGAGGCGCCGGTCGCGTTACGGTTCGGCGCAGCATCCGCATGAATAGAGACCAGGAAGTTCGCGTTCTGCTTACGCGCCACGTCCGAGCGCCCCATTACCGAGATAAAGTAATCCCCGTCGCGGGTAAGCACGCCTTTAAACATAGGATCGTCATTGAGCAGCGAACGCAGCTTACGCGCGATGGCGATGGTGACATTTTTCTCCCGCGTGCCGCCAGGACCGATGGCTCCCGGATCTTGCCCGCCGTGCCCCGCATCAATGGCGATAATCACTTTATCACCGCTGACCGCCGTACGGCGCGCGCTGGCCGCAGGACGCGTCACCGTGTTGCTGCTGGTTGCCGCAGTGATGCGGTCGTTCTGCGACTTAAACGGATTACGCGCAGGTTCAGAAGGACGCGGCGTATACACCGGTTCTTCCACGCGCTTCGCGACGACAGGCGCAGGCGGCGGAGGTGGAGGCGGCGGTACATCGGCTTTGATGGTAAAGACGACGGTATAATTCGCGCCGTTTTGCTGTTTCACCGCCTGGGTTTTCCCCTTTTCGGTCAGATCAACAACCAGCCGCAGCGACTGCGCATCTTTTGGCGTACCGGACCGGATGCTTTTTACCAGGTTATTACCGCTGAACTGCAGCGGCAGCCCCTGTATCACGCCCGTTTGTTTGATATCCAGCGCCACGCTGCGGCTGTCGATTTGTGAGAAAGCATACTCAGGATCGCCCATAAAGCTGAACGTAATTCGGGCCTGGCTGTCGCCATTCGAAACCTGAATATCCGAAAGATTTGCCGCGCCGGCCTGCGCGCACAGCAGCACCGTAGCAGCTAACAACCAACCTTTAACGCGATGTATCATCCCGTCATCCCTACGCTTAACCGGCCAGTCGGGCCAGTAAGGAACTGCCTGATGAGGAAACCGCACTGATGCGCGCCTCACGCCCTTGAGCCTGGTAATCTAAGTGAATTTCGACATCCGGGTCAGGCAGCACACCCGCACCTTGCTGCGGCCACTCCACCAGGCAAATGGCGTCGTTGGCAAAATAATCGCGGATACCCATAAACTCCAGCTCCTCCGGGTCCGCAAGACGGTATAAATCGAAGTGGTACACCATGAGATTTTCGAGGGTGTACGGCTCTACTAGCGTATAGGTCGGGCTTTTAACGTTCCCGTTATGGCCTAACGCCTGCAGGAAACCCCGGCTGAACGTGGTTTTACCCGCGCCTAAATCACCATACAGATAAATGACGGTTGCCCCCTGGCAGGCCTGCGCGACGCGCTTGCCGAGATCTAAAGTGGCTTGTTCATCAGGTAAAGAAATCGCTCGGTTAGTCATTTTCTACGTCAATCACATCCGGGTTAACAACACGCCTCAGCGTGCCAAAAAGATCGGTGGCCAGCATGCCGCGCGTTCCATAGCGAGCAGCCAGCCTGTCGGCGGCCGCACCGTGCGCCACACAGCCCGCGCAGGCTGCATCATAAAGGGGAAGTTTCTGTCCAAGCAATGCGCCGATAATGCCAGAAAGCACATCGCCCATGCCGCCGCTCGCCATGCCTGCATTTCCGGCATCAATAATGCCGAGTGCATTTTCGCTGGCAACCACGGTTCCCGCCCCTTTCAACACAACCACACCTCCATAACGTTTTACCAGACGCTGGGCAGAAAGTAAGCGATCGCTTTCAATTTCTGCCACGCTGCAGTTAAGCAGGCGCGCGGCTTCGCCGGGGTGCGGGGTTAGAATGCGATTGTGACGTGTATCCGGGTTTATTGCCAGAAGGTTAAGCGCGTCGGCGTCCCACAGCATCGGTTTACGGAAATTCTCAACCTTTTGCAGCGCCTGTTTGCCCCAGGAGTGCTGTCCCAGCCCGGGGCCAATCACCACTACATCCGCCCACTCAAGGCTCTCTTCAAGCGTCTGCGGGGTAAGCTCGTGTACCATCAATTCCGGGCGCGCGGTAATAATGGGGGGAATGTTTTCGCTGCGCGTCAGCACGCGCACCAGACCCGCGCCGCTGCGCAGAGCCGCCTCTCCCGTCATGCGGATAGCGCCCGCCGTGCCGCGATCTCCTCCCACAATCACCAGCTTGCCGTGATCGCCTTTATGGGACGTTGGGCGTCGCGGAGGCAGCCAGCCTGATAGCTGTGAAGCATCACATCGTGAAACATGCGTCTCCTGACCTGCCAGCCAGCTCTCCAGCCCCAGCGCGTTGTGATGCAATACTCCCACCACGTCCCGCGCTTTGCCGGTGAGTAATCCGGGCTTCAGGGCGATAAAGGTCACGGTATGTTCAGCCTCGATCGCCACCCCCGGTATCGCGCCGGTTTGCGCCACCAGGCCAGAAGGGATATCCAGCGCCACCACCGGTGCGATATGCGCGTTGGCGTGCTTAATCAACGCGGCAACGTTCTCGCGCGGCGCACTGCGCAAACCCGTACCCAGCAGACCGTCCACAATCACATCGATATCATCCGGCCAGACGATATCCGCCGCATGAATAACCCCGCCCGCGTTCAGCCAGGCTTCTCGCGCGGCCGCGGCTTCTTCCGGCAGCGGCCTATCGCTCTCCAGCGCCAGCAATGTCACACGCAGCCCGGCCGCTACGGCCAGACGAGCGACAACATAGCCGTCACCGCCGTTATTGCCGTGCCCGCACAAAATTAACCAGTGTGAGGCAGCCGGATAGGCCGCACGGGCCACGTTAAACGCCGCTTCGCCCGCGCGCTGCATCAGTTCAAAAAGGGTAATGCCGAGGCTGTCTGCGGCCTCTTTCTCGGCGCACCGGAGGTCATCCGCATGCCAGATGGAATGTGGTATACTTGCGGGGTTTTTCTTCACAGTATGGTCCGTCATGTCACAGCCCCTCGATCTCAATCAGTTAGCGCAAAATATTAAACAATGGGGTGCTGAGCTTGGCTTCCAGAAGGTGGGTATTACCGATACCGACCTTTCCGCCAGCGAGCCTAAACTGCAGGCGTGGCTGGACAAACAATATCACGGCGAAATGGAGTGGATGGCGCGTCACGGCATGATGCGCGCCCGTCCCCACGAGCTTTTGCCGGGCACATTACGCGTCATTAGCGTGCGCATGAACTATCTGCCCGCCAACGCGGCCTTTGCGCGCACGCTAAAAAATCCCTCTCTGGGCTACGTCAGCCGCTACGCCCTGGGGCGTGACTACCATAAGCTCCTGCGTAACCGCTTAAAAAAGCTTGGGGAAACCATTCAGCAGCACTGTGTTTCGCTGAATTTTAGACCCTTTGTGGACTCCGCGCCTATTCTTGAGCGCCCGATCGCTGAAAAAGCGGGGCTTGGCTGGACAGGTAAGCACTCACTTATCCTGAGCCGCGACGCCGGTTCGTTCTTCTTCCTGGGCGAACTGCTGATTGATCTACCGCTGCCGGTAGACGGCCCGGTTGAGGAAGGCTGTGGCCGCTGCGTGGCCTGCATGACCATCTGCCCCACGGGCGCCATCGTCGAACCCTATACCGTTGATGCGCGCCGCTGTATTTCCTATCTCACTATCGAACTGGAAGGGGCGATTCCAGAAGAATTTCGACCGCTTATCGGCAACCGCATCTACGGCTGTGACGACTGCCAGCTAATCTGCCCGTGGAACCGTTACTCCCAGCTCACGGATGAAGAGGATTTCAGCCCGCGTAAAGCATTACATGCGCCGCAGCTCATTGAGCTGTTCGCCTGGACCGAAGCCTGGTTCCTGAAGGTGACGGAAGGGTCGGCCATTCGCCGCATCGGCCATCTGCGCTGGCTGCGTAATGTCGCCGTTGCGCTGGGTAATGCCCCGTGGGACGAAGCCAATATACTGGCGCTGGAAAGTCGTAGAGGTGAGCACCCACTTCTCGATGAACACATAGAATGGGCGATTGCGCAGCAAATTGAGAAGCGAAATGCCTGCGTGGTCGAGGTGCAGCTACCGAAGAAACAGCGTCTGGTGAGGGTGATTGAAAAAGGGCTTACGCGAGACGCCTGATCTATTCACAGCCTGTGAATAAAAATAAGAACTCAAGCGCCATAAGGCCTGGCAAACAGGTCAAGTGATCTCAATAACATTTTGAAATCAAATTTTCTTGAATAAATTCAATCAAATACAAGAATATTATTCACCCTGCGAAGTTTTTGGTCCAGCCCAGTAAAACGCAGAATCTGTGGATAAGTCTGTTTAAAAGAGTATTTCAAATGCAATAGAAAACGTCCCCAACGAAGCATTTCGCTGTGGATATTTTTGAGATGAAGAAGATTTGGAGCGGGAAACGAGACTCGAACTCGCGACCCCGACCTTGGCAAGGTCGTGCTCTACCAACTGAGCTATTCCCGCTTGGGTGGTGCATGCTTTAGAAGCATTATCAAATTTTGGAGCGGGAAACGAGACTCGAACTCGCGACCCCGACCTTGGCAAGGTCGTGCTCTACCAACTGAGCTATTCCCGCTTGGGTGGTTCATGCTTTAGAAACATTATCAAATTTTGGAGCGGGAAACGAGACTCGAACTCGCGACCCCGACCTTGGCAAGGTCGTGCTCTACCAACTGAGCTATTCCCGCAAATCTGTACTGCTTTTGTTGCTGTCGTAACGTGTAATTCTCTGTCGTTACGGGAGGCGCATTATACGAGAAATCCGTTTAGCTGCAACCCCCCTGAAAGCGTTTTTTTGGAAATTCAGTTCAAATGCTTATTTAATCGGCAAGCTGAACAATTTAACGACAAAAACCCGGTCACGCAAGGTGCCGGGTCTCAAATCAGAGCTTGATAAAGTTTTCGCGGTAGTAGGAAAGCTCCGCCACGGACTCACGGATATCGTCCATCGCCTGGTGGGTCCCCTGTTTTTTAAAGCCGTCGAGGATTTCTGGCTTCCAGCGTCGCGCCAGCTCTTTCAGGGTGCTGACATCAAGGTAGCGGTAGTGGAAGTAAGATTCCAGCTCCGGCATGTACTTAAACAGGAAGCGGCGATCCTGACCAATGCTATTGCCGCAGATAGGCGATTTGCCAGCAGGAACCCACTGCTTCAGGAACTCGAGGGTCGCCAGCTCTGCTTCGCGATCGCCCTGGGTGCTGGCCTTCACGCGGTCCACCAGCCCGCTGCCGGTATGGGTACGCACGTTCCAGTCGTCCATCAGCGCAAGCTGGTCATCAGACTGATTTACCGCAATGGTCGGCCCTTCCGCCAGGATATTGAGATTCGCATCGGTGACCAGCGTGGCGATCTCAATAATGCGATCGCGCTCGGGATCCAGCCCGGTCATTTCAAGATCGATCCAAATCAGGTTGTTTTCGTCCGCGCTCATGTTATTTTCCACCCTTCTCGCATAACCGGCTATAGCAGGTTAACTAGTATTAATTAGAGTGTATCATAGAGGTTTTGCCCACTATGGGCGACCAGGAGCCAGCGCGATTGAGTAAAAATAAACTCTCCAAAGGGCAGCAGCGCCGCGTAAACGCCAACCACCAGCGCCGTCTTAAAACCACTTCGGAGAAGCCGGATTATGACGACAACCTGTTTGGTGAAGCGACTGAAGGCGTCGTCATTAGCCGTTTTGGTATGCATGCCGATGTCGAATCCGCCGACGGAGATATTCACCGTTGCAATATCCGTCGCACTATCCGTTCACTGGTGACCGGCGACCGCGTGGTCTGGCGTCCGGGTAAAGAGGCCGCTGAAGGGGTCACGGTTAAAGGCATCGTTGAAGCCGTACATGAACGTACGTCAGTGCTCACCCGCCCGGATTTTTACGACGGCGTGAAACCCATTGCCGCCAACATTAACCAAATCGTTATCGTTTCGGCGATTTTGCCTGAGCTTTCGCTCAATATTATCGACCGTTATCTGGTTGCCTGCGAAACGCTGCAGGTTGAACCGATCATCGTATTGAACAAGATCGATCTGCTGGACGACGACGGCATGGCCTTCGTTAACGAGCAGATGGATATCTACCGCAAGATTGGTTATCGCGTACTGATGGTCTCCAGCCACACCAAAGATGGCCTGAAGCCGTTAGAAGAGGCGCTAACCGACCGCATCAGCATCTTTGCGGGGCAATCCGGCGTGGGCAAATCGAGCCTGCTGAACAACCTTCTCGGCCTCCAGCAAGAGATCCTGACCAACGATGTCTCCAACGTGTCGGGACTGGGTCAGCACACCACCACCGCCTCACGTCTGTATCATTTCCCGCACGGTGGCGACGTGATCGACTCTCCGGGCGTGCGTGAATTTGGCCTGTGGCATCTTGAGCCGGAACAAATCTTCAACGGATTTGTCGAATTCCATGATTATTTAGGCGCTTGCAAATATCGCGACTGTAAACACGATAACGACCCGGGCTGCGCCATCCGCGAAGCGGTTGAGAACGGCGAAATTGCAGAGACCCGCTTCGAAAACTATCACCGCATTCTGGAAAGCATGGAAGACGTAAAAACGCGTAAAAACTTTTCTGATTCGGATAACTGACAACTAAGCTAAGCATCGCTAAAATCGTCCCCTTTTTTCAGGTTCCGGCTGTCTTAAGCCGGATCAGGAACGACAAAACAATGGCCTGGAGGCTACCTTGTTAAACTCATTTAAACTTTCGCTTCAATACATTCTGCCAAAACTGTGGCTCACTCGCCTGGCGGGCTGGGGCGCGAGCAAACGAGCGGGCTGGCTGACCAAACTGGTCATCGACCTGTTCGTGAAATACTACAAGGTCGACATGAAGGAAGCGCAGAAGCCGGACACTGCAAGCTATCGCACCTTCAACGAATTCTTCGTCCGCCCGCTGCGTGACGAAGTACGCCCGCTCAACACCGATCCTAACGTGCTGGTCATGCCTGCTGATGGCGTTATCAGCCAGCTCGGTAAAATCGAAGACGACAAAATTCTGCAGGCGAAAGGCCACAACTACAGCCTGGAAACGCTGCTGGCGGGCAACTACCTGATGGCAGACCTGTTCCGCAATGGTACGTTTGCCACCACCTACCTGTCTCCGCGCGACTACCACCGCGTGCACATGCCGTGTAACGGTATCCTGCGCGAGATGATTTACGTCCCGGGCGACCTGTTCTCGGTAAACCACCTGACCGCGCAGAACGTCCCGAACCTGTTTGCCCGTAACGAGCGCGTCATCTGCCTGTTTGATACTGAATTTGGCCCAATGGCGCAGATTCTGGTGGGTGCTACCATTGTAGGCAGCATCGAAACCGTCTGGGCGGGCACCATCACCCCTCCGCGTGAAGGCGTGATCAAGCGCTGGACCTGGCCAGCCGGTGAGGCAGAAGGCTCCGTTGCGCTGCTGAAAGGCCAGGAGATGGGTCGCTTCAAGCTGGGTTCTACCGTAATTAACCTGTTTGCACCGGGTAAAGTTAACCTGGTTGAACAGCTGGAAAGCCTGTCGGTCACCAAACTGGGCCAGCCGCTGGCGATGTCTACCGAAACCTTCGTGACGCCGGACGCAGAGCCTGCGCCGTTGCCGGAAGAAAAGATCAAAGCCGAGCACGACGCCAGCCCGCTGGTTGACGACAAAAAAGACGAAGGCTAACAACAGAAGGATCGCTGACGTGCGCCCGATTATCGTACTACTGATGGCCTGGTGCCTCAGCATGGGGGCGTACGCAGCGACAGCCCCCGACGCCAAACAGATAACCCAGGAGTTGGAGCAGGCCAAGGCGGCGAAACCCGCACAGCCGGAGACCGTCGAGTCGCTCCAGTCTGCCCTGAACGCGCTTGAGGAGCGAAAAGGCTCGCTCGAGCGCGCTCAGCAATATCAGCAGGTTATCGACAACTTCCCAAAATTATCCCAGACGCTACGCTCGCAGCTGAATAACCTGCGCGACGAACCGCGCGATGTTCCTGCGGGCTTAACCTCCGATGCGCTAAACCAGGAGATCCTGCAGGTCAGCAGCCAGCTTCTGGAAAAGAGCCGCCTGGCGCAGCAGGAACAGGAGCGCGCGCGTGAAATCGCCGACTCGCTTAGCCAGCTTCCTCAGCAGCAAACCGACGCCCGCCGCCAGCTAAACGAGGTGGAACGTCGCGTGGGCACGCAGTCTGGCAATTCAGCACAAAGCCAGGCGCAAAATCTTGGGATTCAGGCTGAATCCGCCCGACTTAAAGCGCTGGTTGATGAGCTCGAGCTGGCGCAGCTTTCGGCCAACAACCGTCAGGAGCTGTCGCGCATGCGCGCCGAGCTGGCGCAAAAGCAGAGCGAGCAGCTTGATGCCTATCTTCAGGCCCTGCGTAATCAGCTGAACAGCCAGCGCCAGCGTGAAGCCGAACGTGCGCTAGAAAGTACAGAACTGCTCGCAGAAAACAGCGAAAACCTGCCTGCCGGGATTAACGAGCAGTTCCGGGTTAACCGCGAACTTTCTGCCGCGCTGAACCAGCAGGCGCAGCGCATGGATCTGGTGGCCTCCCAGCAGCGTCAGGCGACCAATCAAACGTTGCAGGTGCGTCAGGCACTCAACACCCTGCGCGAACAGTCACAGTGGCTGGGATCGTCCAACCTTCTCGGCGAAGCGTTGCGCGCTCAGGTTGCCCGCCTGCCGGAGATGCCGAAGCCGCAGCAGCTAGATACCGAAATGGCACAGCTGCGCGTTCAGCGCCTGCATTTTGAAGATCTTCTTAACAAGCAGCCGCAAATCCGCCAGATCCGTCAGGCGGACGGTCAGCCGCTCACCGCTGAGCAAAACCGTATTCTTGAAGCCCAGCTGCGTACCCAGCGTGAACTGCTGAATTCACTCCTGCAGGGCGGCGATACGCTGATACTGGAGCTGACGAAGCTGAAAGTGTCGAACAGCCAGCTGGAGGATGCGCTGAAAGAGGTCAACGAGGCAACGCACCGTTACCTCTTCTGGACGTCCGACGTGCGTCCAATGACCTTCTCGTGGCCGATAGAGATTGTGCAGGACCTGCGCCGGCTGATTTCACTCGACACCTTCAGCCAGCTGGGTCAGGCCAGCGTAATGATGATCACCAGCAAGGAGACCATCTTCCCGCTGCTGGGGGCGCTGATCCTTGTCGGGTTCAGCATTTACTCCCGCAGACACTTCACGCGCTTTCTGGAACGCTCCAGCGCCCGCGTGGGCAAAGTGACGCAGGACCATTTCTGGCTGACGCTACGCACCGTATTCTGGTCGATTCTGGTGGCCTCACCGCTGCCGGTGCTGTGGATGACGCTGGGATACGGCCTGCGCGAAGCCTGGCCCTTCCCGCTTGCCGTGGCCATTGGCGATGGCGTCACCGCCACCGTACCGCTGCTGTGGGTGGTGATGATTTGCGCCACCTTTGCGCGTCCTAACGGCCTGTTCGTTGCCCACTTTGGCTGGCCGCGCAGCCGCGTCGCGCGCGGTATGCGTTACTACCTGATGAGCATCGGCCTGATTGTGCCGCTCATAATGGCGCTGATTATGTTTGATAACCTCAACGACCGTGAATTCTCCGGCTCGCTGGGGCGTCTGTGCTTTATGTTGATATGCGGCGCGCTGGCGATGGTGAAACTCAGCCTTAAGCGCGCCGGAATACCGCTCTATCTGGATAAAACCGGCAGCGGCGATAACATGTTTAACCGCCTGCTGTGGAACCTGATGCTTTCCGCACCGTTGGTCGCGATTCTGGCGGCAGCCGTGGGCTATCTGGCGACGGCGCAGGCGCTGCTGGCGCGCCTGGAGACCTCCGTCGCCATCTGGTTCCTGCTGCTGGTGATCTACCATGTTATCCGCCGTGGAATGCTTATCCAGCGTCGCCGCCTGGCGTTCGATCGCGCCAAACACCGCAGGGCGGAAATTCTCGCCCAGCGTGCGCGGGGCGAAGAAGAGCCAAACCACGTCAACAGTACGGAAGGGGCAACGGATGCCGATGAGGTCGAAATCGATCTGGATGCTATCAGCACCCAGTCATTGCGGCTGGTGCGCTCCATCCTGATGCTGGTTGCCCTGCTGTCGGTGATCTTCCTGTGGTCGGAGATCCACTCCGCGTTTGGCTTCCTTGAGAACATTTCGCTGTGGGACGTAACGTCGACGGTGCAGGGTGTTGAAAGCCTGGAGCCGATTACGCTGGGTGCGGTGCTGATCGCTATTCTGGTACTGATTATCACCACCCAGCTGGTGCGAAACTTCCCGGCGCTGCTTGAGCTAGCGCTCCTGCAGCATCTGGATTTAACCCCCGGCACGGGCTACGCCATTACCACAATCACCAAGTATCTGATCATGCTGTTTGGGGGGCTGGTAGGCTTCTCGATGATTGGTATCGAGTGGTCAAAACTGCAGTGGCTGGTCGCGGCCCTGACCGTCGGCCTGGGCTTTGGTCTGCAGGAGATCTTCGCCAACTTCGTTTCCGGCCTGATCATCCTGTTTGAAAAACCCATACGCATTGGCGACACGGTGACCATTCGCGATCTGACCGGTAGCGTCACCAAAATCAACACCCGCGCCACCACCATCAGCGACTGGGACCGTAAAGAGATCATCGTGCCGAACAAAGCGTTCATCACCGAGCAGTTTATCAACTGGTCGCTGTCCGACTCCGTCACGCGCGTGGTGCTTACCGTACCGGCGCCGTCGGATGCCAACAGCGAAGAGGTGACGCAGATACTGTATACCGCGGCAGAGCGCTGCTCGCTGGTGATCGACAACCCGGCGCCGGAAGTGTTCCTAGTCGACCTGCAGCAGGGGATTCAGATTTTCGAGCTGCGTATCTATGCCGCCGAGATGGGACACCGTATGCCGTTGCGCCATGAGATCCACCAGCTGATTCTGGCTGGCTTCCGCGAGCACGGAATTGATATGCCGTTCCCACCGTTCCAGATGCGTCTGGAAAGTCTGGGGGGGAATAAAATGGGAAGGACGATCTCGTCCTCAGGACGTAAACGTTCGGCAGGAAGTTTGTAGCTCAGAGCCCTCCCATTCGGGAGGGCTTTTTTATTCACTACGCGACGTTCACCGCGAAAGCCGTCGAGCGCCGACGGTAATTCTCATAAATCCCCATCGCCAGCAGCGAGAAGAAGATCGGGCCACCGACCATCCACAGCGCGCTGTTCCAATCATTTGCCTCAATGACCGGCTGAATAACGGTAAAGATATTCGCGAATGCGACCACCAGCACCACCACCGTCGTCGCCAGCAGCGTTGTCACGCGGGTTTTGAAAATCACAAACGGACGCTCCAGATCCTGCTTCGCCTTGAAGAAGGGGAATGCCAGCGTCAGGAAAAGGTAAGGCAGCGTCATTGACACGTTCGCCATCAGGGTCAGCTTGTTGTAAAACGCAGACGCCGTATCCCCGCCAAACGACACCAGCAGGATAAATACGCAGACCAGCAAACACTGCATCCACATGGCGTTAGCGGGCATCCCGGCGGTATTCAGCTGCGTCATGCGCGCTGGCCACAGCGCTTTAGGCGTGCCCTGAATGATGGCTTTCAGCGGGGAGTAGATGAGCGTAAAGAACGCGCCGGTATAGGCAAGGAACATCGACAGTCCGGTGATACGCGCAAACCAAACGCCCATCACCGCCGCTGCATCCGGCGTCAGGTTCATCGCCTGCCCCAGCGTCATTCCCAGGCTTTTCATCAGCACGTAGGTGATGTTGCCAAGGTTGGTGGTGTTATTGCTCAATACCTGCTGCCAGTTGGTGCTGACTCCCCACAGGAAAATCGCCAGTGAATAGCCGATTGAGATAACAATGGCCGCAAAAATGATCCCTTTGGCAAAATTCTTTTCCGGGTTTTCCGTCTTATCGACCAGGCCGCCCACGGCTTCGATACCGCCATAGGCAAAGATGGCAAATACCACAAAGGAGAGCATGGCAAGGCCAGACTGATAGCTCGGATTTGGGGATGAAACGAAATTCACCTCCTGCGCAAAATGCCCGCCGTTCAGGCACAGAATGGCGATGCTCACCAGCAGAAGAACCAGGTTCAGGCACATCACAGAGATGCCGCCCACGGCGGTGATCCGGGCAATTTTGTTGATGCCCTTAGACGCCACCAGCGTTACCACAACCATCCAGCACACTGCCAGAATGCCCACGACCTGCGTGGAGCTGAGGCCAGCCAGCGACCAGACCTGAGTTTTATCGGCACCGAAAACAAAGGTCGAGAACGGAACCCAAACTTTTGCAGCCGTGCTCACCATCCAGACGACGTAGGAGGAGAACCACATAAAGGTGCCGATAAACGCATAGCGCGGGCCAATGCTGTTATTCATCCACGAGTAGATGCCGCCCTCTTCTTTCCGATAGGCCGACCCCATTTCCGCCATCATCAGCGCAAACGGGATAAAGAAGAACAGCGCAGAGACGATATAAAACGGCGTCGCACTGTAGCCCATTAAATAGAAGGCAGACGGGCTGTTGGCGAAGCCAAAAACTGACGTGAAGATCATCAGGATGAGCCCGGTAAGGGTCATCTTTTTGAGTGAGTGAGACATATAACCATCCGAAGGAGAATTAAGCTGCGCGGATGGTAGCAGATGACCAGACAGAAATTGTGGCTATGCGAGGCAAACTAAGAAAAAGGCCTGTGTATAGAGAAATTGGCAGTTTTTAATGTTGTCGTGCGGAAATGGAAAGGTTAATTGACAGGAATGGCAGGCCGGGTAAGCGCAGCGCCACCCGGCCTTTTTTTAGGCGCGATCGACCGTAAAGGCTATCACGTCGCCAAGCTGCTCGGCATTCAGCGCCAGCATCACCAAACGATCCACGCCCAGCGCCACGCCCGAGCAGTCCGGCAGGCCGGCTTTTAAGGCTTCCAGCAGGTTGGTATCGATCGGCTGCTGGGGCAGGCCGCGGGCATTACGCTTGCGGTTATCCTGCTCAAAACGCTGCTGCTGTTCGCGCGCGTCGGTCAGCTCGTGGAAGCCGTTCGCCAGCTCGATGCCTTTGTAATAGACCTCAAAACGCTCCGCCACGCGGTGATCTTCCGTGCTGATCTGCGCCAGCGAGGCCTGGCTTGCCGGGAAATGATAAACAAACGTTGGACGATCCTTGCCAATCTGCGGTTCCACGCCAAAGGTAAACAGCAGCTGCAGCAGCGTATCGCGGTCCTCTTCGGTATCCGCCACGTTGCTCAGATCGAGCTTTGCCGCCACGTCACGCAGCTGGGCTTTGTCCGCCGACAGCGGGTCGATTTCCAGATGACGCTGGAAAGCCTGCTGATAAGAGAGTGTTTCCGCTTCTGAGCAGTCCAGCACCTGCTGCAGCAAATCGTCCACCTCGTTCATCAGGCGGTACATATCGTAATGCGGACGATACCACTCCAGCATGGTGAATTCCGGGTTGTGGTGACGGCCCATCTCTTCATTACGGAAGCTGCGGCACAGCTGGTACACCGGGCCACAGCCCGCCGCCAGCAGGCGCTTCATGTGGTATTCCGGGCTGGTCATCAGATACAAATTCATACCCTGAGAATGGCCAGGGCCAACAAAACGGGTTTCAAACGGGACCAGATGAATATCCGTTACCGTTGCCTGACTCATGCACGGGGTTTCCACCTCCAGGACGCCGCGATCGGCAAAAAAGCGGCGAATTTCCGCCATGATTGCCGCGCGTTTTAGCAGGTTTGGGATGGATGCGCTCGGCTGCCAGGTGGCCGTTTCGCTCATGAGTTTTTCTCCGATTTCAGACAAGGGCACGAAGTCTACTCGTTAGCAGTGGCGGAGACAAATTTTGCGCAGTAAAAGCCCCATATTCATCATGACGAAAAATAACGTGACGGAATTCATCAATCACGATGATAAATCAGCGCACAGAACAGCAAAAAAATCGAACACGTCAAATTTCCCCGACATCCATACGGTTATACTCTTTTACCCATAAAGGAGCAGTGGAAACGCTTTCGCAATCGTCCGTTCGGGCAGCTGAACTACCTTTAGTTCTACGCGTTGCGGAAAAACAAAAATCTGGAGGAATGTCGTGCAAACTTTTCAAGCCGATCTTGCCGTTATAGGTGCTGGCGGAGCTGGATTACGTGCTGCGATTGCTGCAGCACAGGCTAATCCGAACGCTAAAATCGCACTGATTTCAAAAGTCTATCCGATGCGCAGCCACACGGTTGCTGCAGAAGGAGGGTCCGCCGCCGTTGCGCAGGATCATGACAGCTTCGAATACCATTTTCACGACACGGTTGCAGGGGGCGACTGGCTTTGCGAACAGGATGTCGTTGACTACTTCGTTCATCATTGCCCAACGGAAATGACCCAGCTTGAACAGTGGGGATGTCCGTGGAGCCGCCGTCCGGACGGCAGCGTCAACGTTCGCCGCTTCGGCGGAATGAAGATTGAACGCACCTGGTTCGCCGCCGATAAGACCGGCTTCCACATGCTGCACACGCTGTTCCAGACCTCCCTTCAGTTCCCACAAATTCAACGCTTTGACGAGCACTTCGTGCTCGACATTCTGGTCGACGACGGTGAGGCACGCGGCCTGGTGGCGATGAACATGATGGAAGGCACGCTTGTCCAGATCCGCGCGAAAGCCGTGGTGATGGCAACCGGCGGCGCGGGCCGCGTGTACCGCTACAACACCAACGGCGGCATCGTTACCGGTGACGGCATGGGCATGGCGCTGAGCCACGGCGTGCCGCTGCGGGATATGGAGTTCGTGCAGTATCACCCAACCGGCCTGCCGGGCTCCGGCATTCTGATGACGGAAGGCTGCCGCGGTGAAGGCGGTATTCTGGTTAACAAAAACGGCTACCGCTATCTGCAGGATTACGGCATGGGCCCGGAAACCCCGCTCGGCGAGCCGAAGAACAAATACATGGAGCTCGGCCCGCGCGACAAAGTGTCCCAGGCCTTCTGGCACGAGTGGCGCAAGGGCAACACCATCTCCACGCCGCGCGGGGATGTGGTTCACCTCGACCTGCGCCACCTCGGCGAGAAGAAACTGCTGGAGCGTCTGCCGTTCATCTGCGAGCTGGCGAAAGCTTACGTGGGCGTCGATCCGGTGAAAGAGCCGATTCCGGTACGTCCAACTGCGCACTACACCATGGGCGGTATCGAAACCGACCAGCAGTGTGAAACCCGCATCAAAGGTCTGTTCGCCGTGGGTGAATGTTCTTCCGTAGGCCTCCACGGCGCGAACCGTCTGGGCTCTAACTCGCTGGCTGAGCTGGTCGTCTTTGGCCGCATGGCGGGCGAGCGCGCGATGGAGCGTGCCGCAACGGCGGGCGAAGCCAACGGTGCCGCGCTGGATGCGCAGGTCGCAGACGTTGAAAAACGCCTGAAGGACCTGGTGAACCAGGAAGGCAACGAGAACTGGTCGAAGATCCGCGACGAGATGGGTCTGTCGATGGAGGAAGGCTGCGGTATCTACCGTACGCCGGAGCTGATGCAGAAAACCGTCGACAAGCTGGCGGAGCTGCAGGAGCGCTTCAAGCGCGTGCGTATCACCGACACCTCCAGCGTGTTCAATACCGACCTGCTCTACACCATCGAGCTGGGCCACGGCCTGAACGTGGCGGAATGTATGGCCCACTCGGCGCTGGCGCGTAAAGAGTCGCGTGGGGCCCACCAGCGTCTGGACGAAGGCTGTACCGAACGTGATGACGTCAATTTCCTGAAACACACCCTCGCCTGGCGCGATGCGGATGGCACAACCCGTCTGGACTACAGTGACGTGAAAATCACCACGCTGCCACCGGCGAAACGCGTGTACGGTGCAGAAGCAGAAGCCGCCGAGAAGAAGGAGAAGGCGAATGGCTGAGATGCAAAAGATGAAAGTCGAAGTGGTGCGCTACAACCCGGAAGTGGACGCCGCACCGCACAGCGCTTTCTATGAAGTGCCTTATGACGAGCAAACCTCTCTGCTGGATGCGCTCGGCTACATTAAAGATAACCTGGCGCCAGACCTGAGCTACCGCTGGTCCTGCCGCATGGCGATCTGCGGCTCCTGCGGCATGATGGTCAACAAGGTGCCAAAGCTGGCGTGTAAAACCTTCCTGCGTGAGTACACGAAAGGCATCAAGGTTGAAGCGTTGGGGAACTTCCCGATTGAGCGCGATCTGGTGGTCGACATGACCCACTTTATCGAAAGTCTGGAAGCCATTAAGCCGTACATCATTGGCAACCCGCGCACGCCGGACCAGGGTCCAAACACCCAGACGCCTGCGCAGATGGCGAAGTATCATCAGTTTTCCGGCTGCATCAACTGCGGCCTGTGCTACGCCGCGTGTCCGCAGTTTGGCCTGAACAAGGAGTTCATCGGCCCGGCCGCCATTACCCTGGCGCACCGCTATAACGAAGACAGCCGAGACCACGGTAAAAAAGAACGCATGGCGCAGCTTAACAGCCAGAACGGCGTCTGGAGCTGTACTTTCGTGGGCTATTGCTCCGAAGTCTGTCCAAAGCACGTCGACCCGGCTGCCGCCATTCAGCAGGGTAAAGTGGAAAGCTCGAAAGACTTTCTTATCGCGACCCTGAAACCACGCTAAGGAGTGCATGATGACGACTAAACGCAAGGCCTATGTGCGGCCAATGCCGTCCACCTGGTGGAAGAAGCTGCCGTTTTATCGCTTCTATATGCTGCGTGAAGGCACGGCGGTTCCGGCTGTCTGGTTCAGCCTTGAGCTGATGTATGGGGTTTTCGCCCTCAAACACGGTCCGGAAACCTGGGCCAGCTTTGTCGGTTTCCTGCAAAATCCGATCATCGTTGTCCTGAACCTGATCGTGCTCGCGGCCGCGCTGCTTCATACCAAAACCTGGTTTGAGCTGGCGCCAAAAGCGGCGAACATCATCGTTAAAGGCGAGAAAATGGGGCCAGAGCCAGTCATTAAAGGGCTTTGGGCGGTGACGGCTGTGGCCACTGTGGTCATTCTGTTTGTCGCACTGTTCTGGTAAGGAGACTACTGTGATCAATCCAAATCCAAAACGCTCTGACGAGCCGGTCTTCTGGGGCCTGTTCGGCGCAGGCGGCATGTGGAGCGCCATTATCGCGCCAGTGATTATTCTGCTGGTGGGGATTATGCTGCCGCTGGGGCTGTTCCCGGGCGATGCGCTGGGCTACGAGCGCGTGTTGGCTTTCGCGAGCAGCTTTATCGGTCGCGTGTTCATCTTCCTGATGATCGTCCTGCCGCTGTGGCTGGGCCTGCACCGTATTCACCATGCGATGCACGATCTAAAAATCCACGTTCCGAACGGCAAGTGGGTGTTTTACGGTCTGGCAACCATCCTGACCGTGGTGACGCTGATTGCGGTCGTCACTATCTGACGCATCTGGCCCGCCACCCGGCGGGCCTTTTATTTCTGCATTTTCCCCACCAGCCACTGCGCAAACTCGCGCATTGCCGGCGTTTCTGCCCGTGACTGTAGCCTTGTCAGCCAGTAGCTGCCGAGGTCAATCTGCGTAGCAAACGGCTGCACGATGCGCTCGCTATTCAACAGATGCGTAAACATATCGACAGGGGCGATAGCAATTCCCACGCCCGCCTGAGCAGCCTCAAGCATGGTGACGGACGAATCAAATACCATCACCCGGTGCGTTGGCGACGGCGGATGCTCACCCGCCGCCTGCATCCACGCCGTCCACTCGTCGCGTCGATAGGATCGCAGCAGGGTAAACTTCAGGATATCGGCAGAGGCGTGTAGCCTCGCGGCTATTTCCGGCGTGCACAGGGGCACCAGCGGCGCAGGGCAAAGAAACTGCGCCTCGGTGCCATGCCACGCGCCACCGCCGTAGCGAATGGTGTAATCCAGCCCTTCGGCTGCCGGATCGACGCGGTTGTTATGGGTAGAAAGCTGAAGATCGATATGCGGGTAGCAGCGGCGAAAATCATCCAGCAGGGAGAATAAAATCCCCGTGGCAAACGTCCCCACGACGCCGACCTTCAGCTTCTCCTGGGCCCGATGGCTGGCAAAGCGATCCAGCATACCGGCAATACGATCGAACGAATCATTCAGCACCGGCAGCAGGTTCTCGCCTTCGGTGGTCAACATAAGCCCGCGCGAAACGCGCACGAACAGCCGACAGTTCAGGTGCTGCTCCAGCGCCTTAACGTGCTGGCTGATGGCGGAATGGGTCACGTTCAGCTCAATCGCCGCATGCGTAAAGCTGAGATGCCTTGCGGCCGCTTCGAAGGCACGAAGCGAATTAAGGGGTATATAGCTGCGCGTCATAGGCCCGTCCGTTAGAAAAATTAACAGCTACTGCTAAATTTAACCGTTTGTCAGAGACAGTCAAATCCCACAGACTACGCTCGTCTGATGGGCCCGGAGACTCCCTTTACCTGCTATTACGGAAGATAAATGATGATGAAAAAATCCCTTTGCTGCGCCCTGCTGCTGGGCGCTTCGTACTCCTGTTTTGCCGCGCCGATGTCAGAAAAACAGCTGGCTGATGTTGTAGAGCGTAGCGTCACGCCCCTGATGAAAGCGCAGGGTATTCCAGGCATGGCGGTAGCCGTGATTTATCAGGGCCAGCCGCACTACTTTACCTTCGGAAAAGCCGACGTTGCGGCAAACAAGCCCGTTACTCCACAAACCCTGTTCGAACTGGGTTCTATCAGTAAAACGTTTACCGGCGTGTTGGGCGGCGATGCCATTGCCCGCGGCGAGATTTCGCTGGCCGAGCCGGCCACCCAATACTGGCCCGAACTTACGGGGAAGCAGTGGCAAGGCATTCGCCTGCTTGATCTGGCGACCTATACCGCGGGCGGCCTGCCGCTTCAGGTGCCGGATGACGTCACTGATAACGCATCGCTGCTGCGCTTTTACCAGACATGGCAGCCAAAGTGGAAGCCGGGCACTACGCGGCTGTATGCGAACGCCAGCATCGGCCTGTTTGGCGCGCTGGCGGTGAAACCTTCCGGCATGACGTTTGAGCAGGCAATGACGGAGCGAGTCTTTACGCCGCTGAAGCTGACGCATACCTGGATTAACGTGCCGAAGGCGGAAGAAAAGCACTACGCGTGGGGATACCGTGACGGTAAAGCGGTACACGTTTCGCCAGGCGCGCTGGATGCCGAAGCCTACGGGGTGAAAACTAACGTGCAGGATATGGCCAGCTGGGTAATGGCAAACATGGCGCCTGAGAAAGCTGCTGGCGCCTCGCTTAAGCAGGGCATCGCGCTGGCGCAAACGCGCTACTGGCGCGTAGGTGCAATGTATCAGGGGCTGGGCTGGGAGATGCTCAACTGGCCGGTTGACGCCAAAACGGTTATCGATGGCAGCGACAATAAGGTGGCGCTGGCACCGCTGCCTGCGAGAGAAATTACCCCTCCGGCGCCGCCGGTCAACGCATCATGGGTACACAAAACGGGTTCAACAGGCGGGTTTGGCGGCTACGTGGCCTTTATTCCGGAGAAGCAGATTGGCATCGTGATGCTGGCGAACAAGAGCTATCCGAACCCGGCGCGGGTTGAGACGGCGTACCGTATTTTGAGCGCTCTGTAGTAAACATTGCCGGGTGGCGGCTTCGCCTTACCCGGCTACGACACCCACGCGTTATGCAGGCCGGGTAAGCGCAGCGCCACCCGGCGAAACACAGCGCACGTAATCCACATTTTCCTTGCCGTCATCTACACTTAAAAAAAAACCAGTAAGGAAACACCTATGCGCATTCTGCCTGTTATCGCCGCAGTGACAGCCGCGTTTTTAGTGGTTGCCTGCAGTTCCCCTACCCCGCCTCCCGGCGTCACCGTCGTTACACCTTTCGATGCTCAACGCTTTCTTGGAACCTGGTATGAAATCGCCCGTATGGATCATCGATTCGAGCGGGGGTTAGAAAAAGTCACAGCAAACTACAGCGCAATGGATGACGGCGGAATTAAGATCGTTAATCGAGGCTACAACCCGGACCGGGCAATGTGGCAACAGTCGGTCGGCAAAGCATATTTTACCGGCGATACCAACCGGGCCGCGCTAAAAGTCTCCTTCATTGGGCCATTCTACGGTGGGTATAACGTCATCGCGCTCGACAGAGAGTATCGTCACGCGTTAATTTGCGGGCCGGATCGCGACTACCTGTGGATACTCGCCCGTACACCGACCATTTCACCCGAGATGAAACAGCAGATGCTGGACGTTGCGACCCGGCAAGGGTTTGATGTGTCGAAATTAATCTGGGTGGAACAGCCGCATTAATGCGTGCTGAGCTTCAGCCCAATAATCCCGGCCACAATCAGCGCGAGGCTGGCGATACGCGCCAGGCTCGCAGATTCACCTAAAAGCAGAATGCCGGTAATGGCCGCGCCTACCGCACCAATTCCCGTCCAGACGGCATACGCCGTTCCAACAGGCAACGTACGCATCGCCCATGACAGCATAACAATACTCACAATCATTGCCGTAACGGTAATGACGCTGGGCGTCAGGCGGGTAAAGCCGTGGGTGTACTTCAGACCAATTGCCCATACGACTTCGAGCAAACCGGCAATAAAAAGAACGATCCAGGACATGTCAGGCTCCTTAACTTAAATAAAAGTTGGGGCCGTCCCCGATGAAGGAAGCGCTTGCGGGTCGTCCCGCAAGGCAGATTGCGCCTCATATTTTGGTTAGCGCGGGATTTTTTTTCAATCACTTTATGCTGAATGTGTTAAGGCAAGAAATAGCCTCAGTATGGCGCGTAGTTCAGGCATTTATCACTCATCCGACTTCTCTATGATGATGTGCTTTCTGATGGCAGGAAGCCAAACCACTAGCCGACTGCGAATCCATTATGTTCAAAATTCTCTTGATTGACCGATGTCACTTCACCCGTACGGGGTTTGAAGCGTGGCTCAATCATTCCGGTTTGTTCCCGGGGCACTTTGTCGTGACCGCCCTGAATAATCTCATCCTTGCCAGAGAGCATATTCTGCAATGGCAACCGACGCTGGTTATCGCTGACCTACACGGGTTCCGGCAGGATATTCACCACTTACAGCAGCTCACTTCCCTGATGAATGCCAGCGAAAGATTGCCCTTTATTTTACTGCAATCGGGTAATGAAAATGAGCTAGCAGCCTACCTTGAGCAGTTCCCGATCTGGTCCTCAATGCAGAAAAATGTCGATCTGGAAGCGCTGGCGACGGCAATCAACGATGCATTAACTTCCCGCGCGAGCGTAGAGATCCCGGACGTAGCGGCCCCGCTTCTGACCCGTCAGGAGGAGAAAGTATTGACGCTCTGGATGGATGGCGCAAGCAATAAGAAAATTGCCCATTACCTGTGTATTAACGGAAAAACGGTATATACCTACAAACGAAATATCCGCATGAAACTTCATATGGATACACGTTTCTCGCCGTTTTTATCCCTGCAGGACGCGGAGAGTTGACGGTACGGTGACGTTCACGCGCCGTACCGTCGATGCATCATTAGTTCTGAGCTTTTGTCGCTGCACCGGAAATCGCGCTACCACCGTCGGAGATATCTTCCCCTACGCCACGGGTGGTATTACAGGCAGTCAGTACTGAAGAGAGCACCAGAACAGAAAAGATCGCTGCAATTGTTTTCTTAACCATAATATCTTCCTTTTATAGCCAAAGTTGTTTTGTGTATAGCTACTTAAGAATAGACAAGATCCCGACGTTTGACGGAAAAGGAAGGATTTTTAGGAAAATTAGACGGTTTTAGCTGGCCGCGTGGGAAATGATATGGCCGAGATCCTGAATATCTTCACCGACGCCACGCGCGGTGTTACACCCAGAAAGGAACGCGCTGGAGAGCGCTAACAGAAGCAGAATTTTAACGGTACGTTTCATCATCCCTGCCTGCAAAAAACAGGCGCAGCAGGCGCTGCGCCTTGAATCACGACGTAAATTACTTCACGCGGGATACGTATTCGCCAGAGCGGGTATCCACTTTAATCACTTCGCCAGTCTGTACGAACAGTGGAACCTTAACCACTGCACCGGTAGACAGCTTGGCTGGCTTACCGCCAGTACCTGCGGTGTCACCCTTCAGGCCTGGATCGGTTTCAACGATTTCCAGCTCTACGAAGTTTGGTGGGGTCACAGCGATAGGCTGGCCGTTCCACAGGGTTACGATGCACTCAGCCTGATCCAGCAGCCATTTCGCGCTGTCGCCTACTGCTTTCTCGTCAGCAGACAGCTGTTCGAAAGTAGAGTTGTTCATGAAGTGATAGAACTCACCGTCGTTGTACAGGTAAGTCAGGTTCATATCGACAACATCTGCGCCTTCAGCGGAGTCAGTAGACTTGAAGGTTTTTTCTACACGGGTGCCGGTCAGCAGGCGGCGCAGCTTAACGCGTGCGAATGCCTGGCCTTTACCTGGTTTAACGAATTCGCTGGCTTCAACCGCATACGGTTCGCCGTCCATCATGATTTTAAGACCAGCACGAAAATCGTTGCTATAGTACGTTGCCATAAGGCCCTCTAAATTTGTTAACTGGTAGCTAAGCCACAAAATGGCGCATATTGTAACCCTAAACACCCCGTCCAGAGAAGATTGGTTATCGCAACTTGCCGATGTAATCACCAGTCCTGATGAATTGCTGCGTCTGTTAGACCTCGAACAGCACCCGGAGTTGCTTGCAGGCCGCGAGGCAAAGCGGCTTTTTGCCCTGCGCGTTCCCCGTGCGTTTGTCGCGCGGATGGAAAAAGGCAACCCTGACGATCCGTTATTAAAACAAACGCTTACCTCACAAGATGAGTTTGTGACCGCGCCGGGCTACAGCACCGATCCGCTGGAAGAGCAGAACAGCGTTGTGCCAGGGTTGCTGCATAAATACCTCAATCGAGCCCTGCTGCTGGTAAAAGGCGGCTGCGCGGTAAATTGCCGATATTGCTTCCGTCGCCACTTCCCGTATGCCGACAATCAGGGCAATAAGCGCAACTGGCAGGTCGCACTGGACTATATCGCCGCCCATTCCGAGCTGGATGAGATTATTTTTTCCGGCGGTGACCCGCTAATGGCGAAAGACCACGAGCTGGACTGGCTGCTGACCCAGCTTGAAGCCATTCCCCACATCAAGCGTCTGCGCATTCACAGCCGTTTACCGATCGTTATTCCGGCGCGGATCACCGAGGGGCTGGCGTCGCGCCTGGAGCAGTCTCGCTTGCAGGTGCTGCTGGTGAACCATATCAACCACGCAAACGAAATTGACGATGCGTTTCGCGCGGGGATGTCGCGTCTGCGTAAGGCTGGCGTGACGCTGCTGAACCAGAGCGTGTTGCTGCGCGGCGTAAATGATAATGCCCGCGTGCTGGCGGATCTGAGCAATGCGTTGTTTGATGCGGGGGTAATGCCTTACTACCTGCACGTGCTGGATCGCGTTCAGGGCGCAGCGCATTTCATGGTGACGGATGAAGAAGCCCGGCAGATTATGCGCAAACTGTTAACGCTGGTGTCAGGCTATATGGTGCCGAAGCTGGCACGTGAAATTGGCGGGGAGCCAAGCAAGACGCCGCTGGATTTGCAGCTGCGGCAGAACTAGTTTCCCCTCACCCTACCCCTCTCCCACAGGGAGAGGGAAAAAGGCAATCAGTTCGGGCACTTGTAGACCTGGCCGTTCATCTGGCTGGCGGTCGGCACGAAGCTGGACAGCATACCCTGCGTTGGGCTGCTCACGCCGTAGATTACGTTGCCACCCATTGCGGCGGCCTGGTTACGCAGCGCATTCGCCGCGCCGCGCATAGAGCCGCCCTCTTCACCGTGCTGGCCCGACATCCAGTTGCTTTGCTCACCGGTTGCGGTGCCTAGCAGCTGGCATTCGCTGCCTGGCTTATCTTCAACAAAGCGAACGCCCTGGCCCGCTGCCGACAGTTCATTGCTGGAGCTACAACCCGCCAGCAGCAACGCTGCCCCTACGATCCCTGCACAGACTTTTACGCGCATGTTATTCCTCGGTATCAATAAGCTGGACAGTAGTTGTCCGTGTGTAGACCTTATACCTAAAAGATGACCAAAAGAAAAACCCCCGAGCATTTCTGCCCGGGGGTTTTCTTATTTCTAAGACGTAAAGCGCACGATTACATCATGCCGCCCATACCGCCCATGCCGCCCATACCTGCAGCACCTAAGTCAGGCGCGTCGCCTTTAGGCAGGTCGGTCACCATGCACTCGGTGGTGATCATCAGGCCAGCTACAGACGCCGCATACTGCAGAGCAGAACGGGTGACTTTTGTTGGGTCCAGGATACCGAAGTCGATCATGTTGCCGTATTCTTCAGTTGCAGCGTTGTAACCGTAGTTACCTTCACCCGCTTTCACGTTGTTGGTCACCACAGATGGCTCTTCGCCGGCGTTGGACACGATCTGACGCAGTGGCGCTTCCATTGCGCGCAGCGCAACTTTGATACCCACGTTCTGATCTTCGTTCTGAGCGGTCAGGCTAGCCAGCTTAGCGGCAACGCGCACCAGCGCAACGCCACCACCAGCCACCACGCCTTCTTCTACCGCAGCACGGGTCGCGTGCAGGGCATCGTCAACGCGTGCTTTTTTCTCTTTCATTTCAACTTCGGTCGCAGCACCGACTTTGATTACCGCAACGCCGCCTGCCAGTTTCGCTACGCGCTCCTGCAGTTTTTCACGGTCGTAATCGGAAGTTGCTTCTTCGATCTGCTTACGGATCTGACCCACGCGGCCCTGAATAGCGGCTTCTTCACCCACGCCATCGATGATGGTGGTGGTGTCTTTGTTGATCACAACGCGTTTCGCCTGGCCCAGGTCTTCCAGGGTCGCTTTTTCCAGCTCCATACCGATCTCTTCAGAGATTACGGTACCGCCGGTCAGAGTCGCGATATCCTGCAGCATCGCTTTACGGCGATCGCCGAAGCCAGGTGCTTTAACCGCAGCCACTTTCACGATGCCGCGCATGGTGTTAACCACCAGAGTCGCCAGCGCTTCGCCTTCAACGTCTTCGGCGATGATAACCAGCGGCTTGCCTGCTTTCGCAACGGCTTCCAGCACTGGCAGCATTTCGCGGATGTTGGAGATTTTCTTGTCAGCCAGCAGGATGAACGGGCTTTCCAGCTCAACAGCGCCAGTCTCTGGCTTGTTGATGAAGTACGGGGACAGGTAGCCGCGGTCGAACTGCATACCTTCTACTACGTCCAGTTCGTCTTCCAGACCGGTACCGTCTTCAACGGTGATCACGCCTTCTTTACCGACTTTGTCCATCGCTTCAGCGATCAGTTTACCTACGGTTTCGTCGGAGTTAGCGGAGATAGTACCTACCTGAGCAATGGCTTTGGAGTCAGAGCACGGTACGGACAGGGCTTTCAGTTCTTCAACGGCGGATGCGACAGCTTTGTCGATACCACGTTTCAGATCCATCGGGTTCATGCCAGCAGCAACGGCTTTCAGGCCTTCAGTGATGATAGCCTGCGCCAGTACGGTCGCGGTGGTGGTACCGTCGCCTGCAGCGTCGTTCGCTTTAGAGGCCACTTCTTTCACCATCTGCGCACCCATGTTTTCGAACTTGTCTTCCAGCTCGATTTCACGTGCTACAGAAACACCATCTTTGGTGATGGTTGGTGCGCCGAAGGATTTGTCCAGCACAACGTTACGGCCTTTCGGGCCCAGGGTCACTTTAACTGCGTCTGCCAGTACGTTTACGCCGCGGAGCATTTTCACACGAGCGTCGTTACCGAATTTTACGTCTTTAGCTGCCATGTTCTTAGTTCCTCAAATTCGTACAGTTTCGTGCGTAAATTACGCTTCAACAATTGCCAGAATGTCGCTCTCGGACATGATCAACACTTCTTCATTGTCGATCTTCTCGGATTTCACGCCGTAGCCATCGTTGAAAATTACGATGTCACCAACTTTAACGTCCAGCGGCTGCACAGTTCCGTTTTCCAGGATGCGGCCCTTACCGACAGCGATGATTTCGCCACGCGTTGATTTTGCTGCTGCAGAACCGGTCAGAACGATGCCGCCAGCAGATTTGGTTTCAACTTCTTTACGTTTGACGATCACACGATCATGTAACGGACGAATACTCATTGATAGCTCTCCTTTGAGAAAGTCATTATCAGTTATGGATGACGCCGGTCCGCACGCGGTTTTCCGACTAGTGCCCTGAGAGATGGGGATAGCTTTTTACCCCTTCAAGGGGGAATCGAAAAAAAATTTGCGAAAGTGTTACCATCGCCTCTCTTTTGATGGTCGCAGGACGATGTAAATGAGTGGACTCAAACAGGAGCTGGGGCTGGCGCAGGGCGTTGGTTTACTCTCCACCTCCTTGTTAGGGACGGGCGTATTTGCCGTTCCCGCACTGGCGGCGCTGGTGGCAGGCGATAACAGCCTGTGGGCGTGGCCGGTCTTGATTGTGCTGGTTTTCCCGGTGGCCATCGTCTTCGCCATCCTTGGGCGACATTTCCCCAGCGCCGGCGGCGTCGCGCACTTTGTCGGCATGGCATTTGGCCCGCGGCTGGAGCGCGTCACCGGCTGGCTGTTTCTCTCCGTGATCCCGGTTGGCCTGCCTGCGGCGTTGCATATCGCCACCGGCTTTGGGCAGGCGCTGTTTGGCTGGCATAACGAGCAGCTGCTGCTGGCCGAGCTGGGTACGCTGGCGATTGTCTGGTGGGTGGGGTCGCGCGGGGCCAGCTCCAGCGCCAACCTGCAGACGCTGGTTGCCGTATTGATTGTCGCGCTCATTGCCGCCATCTGGTGGGCAGGCGATATTACCGTCGCGGAAATTCCCTTCCCGGTGGTGGCAGAAGTTGACCATTCGCAGCTTTTCGCCGCGCTTTCGGTGATGTTCTGGTGCTTTGTCGGACTGGAAGCCTTCGCCCATCTGGCGTCAGAGTTTAAGCAGCCCGAGCGCGATTTCCCACGAGCGCTGATGATTGGCCTGCTGCTGGCCGGTACGGTCTATTGGGCCTGTACCGTGCTGGTGCTTCATTTCAACGCGTTTGGCGCAGATAAAGCCGCTGCCGCATCGCTGCCGGGCATCGTGGTTGAGCTATTTGGCGTAAAAGCGCTGTGGGTCGCCTGCGTCATCGGCTATCTGGCCTGCTTCGCCAGCCTGAATATCTATATTCAGAGCTTTGCCCGTCTGGTGTGGTCCCAGGCGCTGTATAAGCCCGAGAGCCGCCTTGCTCGCCTGTCTAAACGTCAGCTTCCGCTGAATGCGCTGAATGCCGTGCTGGGCTGCTGCGTGCTGAGCACGCTGTGTATTTACGGGCTGAATATCAATCTGGATGCGCTGATCGTCTACGCCAACGGCATTTTCATCATGATTTATCTGCTGTGTATGCTGGCAGGCTGCCGTCTGCTGAAAGGACGCTATAAAGCGCTGGCTGCCGTCGGGGGCGTGCTTTGCCTGCTGCTGCTGGCGATGGTGGGATGGAAGAGCGTGTACGCCATTGTCATGCTGGCGGGGCTGTGGGTATTTTTACCGAAGCGGCAAAATCCGCAGGCCCGGTAGCGAAGCGCCACCGGGCAACAAAATCAACGATCGTCCTTGTGGTCTAAACGGTCGCGCTGATCGTCCTTACGCTGATATTCACCTTCAAAGGTATCTCCCGGGCCGGTACTGAACCCGCCGCCCGGCATACGGTTAAAACGCAGATGCGGCAGCAGCTTCATGGTCAGGTGCTTCTGCACCGGCGGCAACAGCAGCAACAGGCCGAGGAAGTCGGTGAAAAAGCCCGGCAGAATCAGCAGCAGGCCAGCAATAATCAGCGATACGCTTTTGATCATCTCGGCTGCCGGGCTTTCGCCTGCGGCCATCTTCTGCTGCATTAACAGGAAGTTTTTGAAACCCTGATTACGCACCAGCGACATGCCGATGACGGAGGTGAAGATCACCAGGACCAGCGTCAGCAGGACGCCCAGCACGTGGGCAACCTGGATGAAAATCGAGATTTCGATGTAAACATAGAGAAAGAAAGCAATAAACGGTATCCAGCGCACTGGCATCTCCTGTATGGCAGGTGCCGTCTGGCCCCTGTCTGAATGTGTTCGCGTCACGCGTCTGTAAGAGATGGAGACGGTTAGCCAAAATTCAATCGGTTTGCACGGATATTTTTTCTGGAAATATTAAAGCGGTGACTCATTTCACAGATTAATAATTATCATGAAATCGGGTCGATAATAAGTGATCCAGCTTACGGCAATTCGCTATCATCAGCATATGATCTCGAACATCTGGCCGATTGAGGGAATAATCGTCGGTCAGAAAATATTCAAAACCACATATATACTGTGTGTTTAGTACAATCCATCGGCAGCTTGAAAAGAAGGTTCACATGTTAAACAACATTCGTATCGAAGAAGATTTGTTGGGTACCAGGGAAGTTCCAGCGGATGCCTACTACGGTATTCACACTCTGAGAGCGATTGAAAACTTCTACATCAGCAACAGCAAAATCAGCGACATCCCTGAGTTTGTGCGTGGCATGGTGATGGTGAAGAAAGCGGCAGCACTAGCGAATAAAGAGCTGCAAACCATTCCAAAAAGCGCTGCAAATGCGATTATCGCCGCGTGTGATGAAGTGCTGAACAACGGCAAGTGCATGGATCAGTTCCCGGTTGACGTCTATCAGGGCGGCGCGGGTACCTCCGTCAACATGAATACCAACGAAGTGCTGGCAAACATCGGCCTGGAGCTGATGGGCCACCAGAAAGGTGAATACCAGTATCTCAACCCGAACGACCACGTGAATAAATGTCAGTCTACCAACGACGCCTACCCAACCGGCTTCCGCATTGCGGTCTACGCCTCCGTGGTGAAACTGGTCGACGCAATTAACCAGCTGGGCGATGGCTTCCAGCGCAAGGCGGTAGAATTCCAGGACATCCTGAAGATGGGCCGCACCCAACTGCAGGACGCGGTGCCGATGACCCTCGGTCAGGAGTTCCACGCGTTTAACGTGCTGCTGAACGAAGAAACCAAAAACATGCTGCGCACCTCCGAGCTGCTGCTGGAAGTGAACCTGGGCGCTACCGCCATCGGTACACGTCTGAACACGCCGGACGGCTATCAGCAGCTGGCAGTACAGAAGCTGGCGGAAGTGTCTAATCTGCCGGTAGTGCCAGCAGAAGACCTGATTGAAGCCACCTCCGACTGCGGCGCTTACGTCATGGTGCACAGCGCCCTGAAGCGTCTGGCGGTTAAGCTGTCCAAAATCTGTAACGACCTGCGCCTGCTCTCCTCCGGCCCGCGCGCTGGCCTGAATGAAATCAACCTGCCTGAACTGCAGGCCGGTTCATCCATCATGCCGGCCAAGGTGAACCCAGTGGTGCCAGAAGTGGTGAACCAGGTTTGCTTCAAAGTTATTGGCAACGACAGCACCGTGACCATGGCCTCTGAAGCCGGTCAGCTCCAGCTGAACGTCATGGAGCCGGTCATTGGCCAGGCCATGTTTGAATCCATTCACATCCTGACCAACGCCTGCTACAACCTGCTGGAGAAATGCATCAACGGCATCACCGCGAATAAAGAAGTGTGTGAAGGCTATGTGTATAACTCCATCGGGATCGTCACCTACCTCAACCCGTTCATCGGCCACCACAACGGCGACATCGTCGGGAAGATTTGTGCCGAAACCGGTAAGAGCGTGCGCGAGGTAGTTCTTGAGCGAGGATTGTTGACCGAAGCCGAGCTGGACGATATCTTCTCGGCCCAGAACCTGATGCATCCGGCTTATAAAGCGAAACGTTATACCGATGAAAGCGAACAATAACAGTTCAGGCTAAGCTTCCGAAAGGCACGTCACTTGTGACGTGCCTTTTTTCTTTTTAAGCATTACCAATTACACAACAATTTAATATCAACTTGTTAATAAACAAGGAAGGCACTTATGTTTGGAGCAGAACTCGTCATCGTCTTGTTGGCGATTTATTTGGGCGCACGACTCGGGGGGATCGGCATCGGTTTTGCCGGCGGTCTCGGGGTGCTTGTTCTTACCCTTATCTTTCAGATTAAGCCCGGCGCAATCCCTTTTGACGTAATCGAAATCATCATGGCGGTTATCGCTGCTATCGCGGCCATGCAGGTGGCGGGCGGTATGGACTACCTGGTGAGCCTGGCGGAGCGTATGTTGCGCCGCCATCCCAAATATATAACCTTCCTTGCCCCGCTGGTGACCTGGTTTATGACCATTCTCGCCGGGACGGGCCACACGGCGTTCTCCACCCTGCCGGTCATCACCGAAGTGGCAAAAGAGCAGGGCATCCGCCCGTCTCGCCCGCTTTCTATCGCGGTGGTAGCATCCCAGATTGCGATCACCGCTTCGCCAATCTCCGCCGCCGTGGTCTTCTTCGCCGGTATCCTTGAGCCGATGGGCGTGAGCTACCTGACGCTGCTGGCGATCTGTATTCCGGTGACGCTGATTGCCGTGATGATCACCGCCGTGCTGTGTAACTTCCTCGGCGCGGAGCTGAAGGACGATCCGGTTTACCAGGAACGCCTGGCGAAAGGTGAAGTGAAGCTGCGCGGCAGCCAGGTCTTCGAGCTGAAGCCGCACGCCAAACGCTCCGTGCTGCTGTTCCTGATTGGTATTGTCGCGGTCATGTTCTACGCCACCGCCATCAGCGACACCGTAGGCCTGATCCAGAACCCGGTCCTGCCGCGTAACGAAGCGATCGTCGTGTTCATGCTGACCATCGCCACGCTGATTAGCATCACCTGTAAAATCGACACCAGCGAAGTGTTGAACGCCAGCACCTTCAAATCCGGCATGAGCGCCTGCGTGTGCGTGCTGGGCGTGGCGTGGCTCGGCGATACCTTCGTGAAAGCACACATCAGCGACATCCAGACCGTTGCGGGCGACCTGCTGCATAACTATCCGTGGCTGCTGGCCGTGGTACTGTTCTTTGCTGCCACCCTGCTCTACTCCCAGGCAGCGACAACTAAAGCACTGATGCCTGCTGCACTGATGCTGGGCGTTACCCCGCTGACGGCGATTGCCTCTTTTGCGGCGGTTTCTGCCCTGTTCGTTCTGCCAACCTACCCGACGCTGTTGGCGGCGGTGGAGATGGATGACACCGGCTCAACGCGCATCGGTAAGTACGTGTTTAACCACGCGTTCCTGATCCCGGGCGTGGTGGCGATTTCGCTTTGCGTCATTCTCGGCTTTATCATCGGCGGCGTTGTGCTGTAAATCGTTAGCCGTTGTAAAAATAGTTAAAATCGGGCCGCTCTGCGGCCCGTTTCATTAATGACCAATCGCCTTGCGTGATATAGTGAAGACTTTCGCGATGAGGAGGTCGACTTGTGAACACGCCAGATGCCGTTGTCGTACTGTGTACCGCCCCTGATGAAGCCTCTGCCCAGGATCTCGCCGCCAAAGTGCTGGCCGAAAAACTGGCTGCCTGCGTCACACTTCTGCCCGGCGCGACGTCCCTCTATTACTGGGAAGGCAAGCTGGAGCAGGAGTTTGAAGTCCAGATGCTGCTTAAAACCAATCTGGCGAATCAGCAGGCGCTGCTCGACTGCCTCAAATCTCATCATCCTTACCAAACCCCGGAACTGCTGGTGCTGCCAGTGGTCCACGGCGATAACGATTATCTCTCATGGCTCAACGCTTCCTTACGCTGATCCTGCTGCTGTGCAGCACGTCAGCTTTTGCCGGGTTATTTGACGCGCCCGGCCGTTCAAACTTTATTCCTGCCGACCAGGCGTTCGTTTTCGACTTTCAGCAAAACCAGCACGACCTTAGCCTCACCTGGCAGGTGAAAGAGGGCTATTACCTCTACCGCAAACAGGTCAGCATCACGCCCGCTAAGGCTAACGTCGGCGCACTGCAGATGCCCGCGGGCGAGTGGCACGAGGACGAGTTCTACGGCAAGAGTGAGATCTATCGCCAGCGCTTAAGCGTGCCCGTTACGGTGAATCAGGCCGATAAAGGCGCAACGCTGACGGTGACCTATCAGGGCTGTGCCGACGCGGGGTTCTGCTATCCATCGGAAACGAAGGTCGTTCCGCTTACTGAAGTTAAAGCGGCTGCCTCCCCTCTCCCCTCAGGGGAGAGGGCCAGGGTGAGGGGTGAAGGCGAAGCCGAAGCTGCTTCCGATCTGCCGTTCTCAGCGCTGTGGGCCTTGCTGATTGGTATCGGCATCGCCTTTACGCCGTGCGTGCTGCCCATGTACCCGCTCATTTCGGGCATTGTGCTGGGTGGCAAACAGCGTCTTTCCACCGCCCGCGCGCTGCTGCTGTCCTTCATCTACGTGCAGGGCATGGCGCTTACCTATACGGCGCTCGGCCTCGTGGTAGCCGCAGCCGGACTGCAGTTCCAGGCGGCCCTCCAGCATCCTTACGTGCTCATTGGCCTGTCAGTCGTGTTTATCCTGCTGGCGCTGTCGATGTTTGGCCTGTTCACGCTGCAGCTGCCTTCCTCACTGCAAACGCGCCTGGCGCTGATGAGCAATCGCCAGCAGGGCGGCTCTGCAGGCGGCGTGTTCGCGATGGGTGCCATAGCCGGGCTGATTTGCTCACCCTGCACTACCGCGCCGCTGAGCGCTATCCTGCTGTATATCGCCCAGAGCGGTAACATGTGGCTTGGCGGCGGTACGCTGTACCTCTACGCGCTGGGCATGGGCCTGCCGCTGATTCTGGCGACGGTGTTTGGTAACCGCCTGCTGCCGAAAAGCGGCCCGTGGATGGAAACGGTGAAAACCGCGTTTGGTTTCGTCATCCTGGCGCTGCCGGTGTTCCTGCTCGAGCGTATCATCGGTGACGTCTGGGGCCTTCGTCTTTGGGCGATGCTCGGCGTCGCATTCTTTGCCTGGGCATTCATCGTTAGCCTGGGAGCGAGAAAAGCGTGGATGCGTGTGGTGCAAATTATCCTGCTGGCTGCCGCGCTGGTGAGCGCTCGCCCGCTTCAGGACTGGGCGTTCGGTTCGCCAGCTGTCCAGACGCAGGCGCACCTGAACTTCACGCCGATTAAAAACGTGGATGATCTCAATAGCGCGCTGGCGCAGGCGAAAGGCAAACCGGTGATGCTCGATCTCTATGCCGACTGGTGCGTGGCCTGTAAAGAGTTTGAAAAATACACCTTTAGCGATCCGCGTGTGCAAAGCGCGTTAAAAGGGACGGTTCTGCTGCAGGCGAACGTTACCGCTAACAGCGCGCAGGATAAGGCTCTGCTGAAACAACTTAACGTGCTTGGACTGCCGACCATCCTGTTCTTCAATGAACGGGGCGAGGAGCAGCCATCGCAGCGCGTAACCGGGTTTATGGATGCAGCGACATTCTGCGCACATTTGCGCGATCGCCAACCGTAAACAACACTTTAAACGGGACAAACCGTTGGGAATAGCGGAGGAGAAAACCGTGCAACGCGAAGACGTACTGGGACAAGCCCTGCAATTGCTTGAGATTCAAGGGATCGCCAGCACCACGCTTGAGATGGTAGCCGACCGTATCGATTACCCTCTCGACGAGCTGATGCGCTTCTGGCCCGATAAAGAAGCATTACTTTACGATGCTCTGCGCTATCTCAGCCAACAGGTTGACGTCTGGCGCAGGCAGTTGATGTTGAATGAGGAACTGACTGCGGAGCAGAAGTTACTGGCGCGTTATAGCGCCCTGACCGAATGCGTGAGCAACAACCGCTATCCGGGCTGTTTGTTTATCGCCGCCTGCACATACTTCCCCGATCCGGGCCATCCTATCCACCAGTTGGCGGATCAGCAAAAACGGGCGGCGCATGACTTCACCCACGAGCTGCTGACCACGCTGGAAGTGGATGATCCCGCAATGGTTGCTAAACAGATGGAGCTGGTGCTGGAAGGTTGCCTGAGTCGCATGCTGGTAAATCGTAGCCAGGCCGACGTAGATACAGCGCACCGCCTGGCGGAAGATATTCTGCGCTTTGCGCAATGCCGTATGGGTGGAGCATTGACGTAAGCCAGTATCCCGCTTGGACGCAGAAACCGACAGATTGCCGCAAAGTTAAGCAGTTGAACAGCTTTTCCCGAAATAAGGTTGACGATCATGCGCGATTGCGGTTTAATGCGCTCCGTTGCCCGGATAGCTCAGTCGGTAGAGCAGGGGATTGAAAATCCCCGTGTCCTTGGTTCGATTCCGAGTCCGGGCACCACTATTTAGAGAACCCAGCCTATGGCTGGGTTTTTGCTTTTCTGCATTTGCTTGAGATTGAATTTTCTGCTTTTACGGTCAATAGTTGTCATTTTCCGCATAAGAAAACGACATGACCACATCTGCTTTAAAAGGCGGGGCGCTGCTTCTGCTGATTATCCTGATTTATACTGGCCTGTTTACGGGCGATCGCGTCACCTGGTTGATGGAGGTGACGCCCGTTATTATCATCATACCGCTCCTTCTGGCTACTCACAGACGTTATCCGCTTACTCCCCTCCTTTATACCCTGATTTTCTTTCACGCCATTATTCTTATGGTCGGCGGAATGTACACCTATGCGAAAGTGCCGATTGGTTTTGACGTTCAGGAGATGTTCGGGTTGAGCCGAAACCCGTATGACAAGCTCGGTCACTTCTTCCAGGGGCTGGTTCCTGCACTGGCTGCGCGCGAAATTTTGCTGCGCGGAGGATATGTTCGCGGTCATAAGATGACGAGTTTTCTGGTGTGCTGCGTTGCGTTGGCCATTAGCGCGACGTACGAGCTCATTGAATGGTGGGCCGCCGTGGCGATGGGACAAGGTGCGGATGATTTTCTGGGAACTCAGGGCGATCCATGGGATACCCAATCTGATATGTTCTGCGCGCTGCTGGGGGCCTTAACTACCGTGCTGATCCTTGGGCGTTTCCATCAGCGGCAATTGCTTCGTCTGAGATAAGCAAAAGCAAAAAACCCCGCACCTTTCGGTACGGGGTTCTTCTAATTGATGCCTGGCAGTTGTATGCCGGGCTTCCTGCCCGGCACCCTGCGGGTAGCACTCCGTGCTGTGCAAATCCGCTCCCGGCGGATTTGTCCTACTCTGGAGAGCGCTCACCGACAAACAACACGTAAAACAAAAGGCCCAGTCTTTCGACTGGGCCTTTCATTTTATTTGATGCCTGGCAGTTCCCTACTCTCACATGGGGAGACCCCACACTACCATCGGCGCTACGGCGTTTCACTTCTGAGTTCGGCATGGGGTCAGGTGGGACCACCGCGCTAAAGCCGCCAGGCAAATTCTGTTAATCTGTATCAAAGCTGAAAATCGTGTCGTCTCTTCGCCAAAACACCTTCGGCGTTGTAAGGTTAAGCCTCACGGTTCATTAGTATCGGTTAGCTCAACGCATCGCTGCGCTTACACACCCGACCTATCAACGTCGTAGTCTTCAACGTTCCTTCAGGACTCTCAAGGAGTCAGGGAGAACTCATCTCGGGGCAAGTTTCGTGCTTAGATGCTTTCAGCACTTATCTCTTCCGCATTTAGCTACCGGGCAATGCCATTGGCATGACAACCCGAACACCAGTGATGCGTCCACTCCGGTCCTCTCGTACTAGGAGCAGCCCCCCTCAATTCTCCAGCGCCCACGGCAGATAGGGACCGAACTGTCTCACGACGTTCTAAACCCAGCTCGCGTACCACTTTAAATGGCGAACAGCCATACCCTTGGGACCTACTTCAGCCCCAGGATGTGATGAGCCGACATCGAGGTGCCAAACACCGCCGTCGATATGAACTCTTGGGCGGTATCAGCCTGTTATCCCCGGAGTACCTTTTATCCGTTGAGCGATGGCCCTTCCATTCAGAACCACCGGATCACTATGACCTGCTTTCGCACCTGCTCGAGCCGTCACTCTCGCAGTCAAGCTAGCTTATGCCATTGCACTAACCTCCTGATGTCCGACCAGGATTAGCTAACCTTCGTGCTCCTCCGTTACTCTTTGGGAGGAGACCGCCCCAGTCAAACTACCCACCAGACACTGTCCGCAACCCGGATTACGGGTCTACGTTAGAACACCAGCCATTAAAGGGTGGTATTTCAAGGACGGCTCCACGCAGACTGGCGTCCACGCTTCAAAGCCTCCCACCTATCCTACACATCAAGGACCAGTGTTCAGTGTCAAGCTATAGTAAAGGTTCACGGGGTCTTTCCGTCTTGCCGCGGGTACACTGCATCTTCACAGCGAGTTCAATTTCACTGAGTCTCGGGTGGAGACAGCCTGGCCATCATTACGCCATTCGTGCAGGTCGGAACTTACCCGACAAGGAATTTCGCTACCTTAGGACCGTTATAGTTACGGCCGCCGTTTACCGGGGCTTCGATCAAGAGCTTCGCGTTGCCGCTAACCCCATCAATTAACCTTCCGGCACCGGGCAGGCGTCACACCGTATACGTCCACTTTCGTGTTTGCACAGTGCTGTGTTTTTAATAAACAGTTGCAGCCAGCTGGTATCTTCGACTGATTTCAGCTCCACCCGCAGGGGCTTCACCTACATATCAGCGTGCCTTCTCCCGAAGTTACGGCACCATTTTGCCTAGTTCCTTCACCCGAGTTCTCTCAAGCGCCTTGGTATTCTCTACCTGACCACCTGTGTCGGTTTGGGGTACGATTTCGTGTTACCTGATGCTTAGAGGCTTTTCCTGGAAGCAGGGCATTTGTTACTTCAGCACCGTAGTGCCTCGTCATCACACCTCAGCGTTAATAAACGACCGGATTTACCTAATCGTTCCGCCTACATGCTTAAACCGGGACAACCGTCGCCCGGCTAACATAGCCTTCTCCGTCCCCCCTTCGCAGTAACACCAAGTACAGGAATATTAACCTGTTTCCCATCGACTACGCCTTTCGGCCTCGCCTTAGGGGTCGACTCACCCTGCCCCGATTAACGTTGGACAGGAACCCTTGGTCTTCCGGCGTGCGGGCTTTTCACCCGCATTATCGTTACTTATGTCAGCATTCGCACTTCTGATACCTCCAGCAGCCCTCACAGGCCACCTTCAACGGCTTACAGAACGCTCCCCTACCCAACAACGCATACGCGTCGCTGCCGCAGCTTCGGTGCATGGTTTAGCCCCGTTACATCTTCCGCGCAGGCCGACTCGACCAGTGAGCTATTACGCTTTCTTTAAATGATGGCTGCTTCTAAGCCAACATCCTGGCTGTCTGTGCCTTCCCACATCGTTTCCCACTTAACCATGACTTTGGGACCTTAGCTGGCGGTCTGGGTTGTTTCCCTCTTCACGACGGACGTTAGCACCCGCCGTGTGTCTCCCGTGATAACATTCTTCGGTATTCGTAGTTTGCATCGGGTTGGTAAGCCGGGATGGCCCCCTAGCCGAAACAGTGCTCTACCCCCGAAGATGAGTTCACGAGGCGCTACCTAAATAGCTTTCGGGGAGAACCAGCTATCTCCCGGTTTGATTGGCCTTTCACCCCCAGCCACAAGTCATCCGCTAATTTTTCAACATTAGTCGGTTCGGTCCTCCAGTTAGTGTTACCCAACCTTCAACCTGCCCATGGCTAGATCACCGGGTTTCGGGTCTATACCCTGCAACTTAACGCCCAGTTAAGACTCGGTTTCCCTTCGGCTCCCCTATACGGTTAACCTTGCTACAGAATATAAGTCGCTGACCCATTATACAAAAGGTACGCAGTCACCCCATAAAGAGGCTCCCACTGCTTGTACGTACACGGTTTCAGGTTCTTTTTCACTCCCCTCGCCGGGGTTCTTTTCGCCTTTCCCTCACGGTACTGGTTCACTATCGGTCAGTCAGGAGTATTTAGCCTTGGAGGATGGTCCCCCCATATTCAGACAGGATACCACGTGTCCCGCCCTACTCTTCGAGTTCACAGCATGTGTGCTTTCGTGTACGGGAGTATCACCCTGTACCCTGCGACTTTCCAGACGCTTCCACTAACACACAAGCTGATTCAGACTCTGGGCTGCTCCCCGTTCGCTCGCCGCTACTGGGGGAATCTCGGTTGATTTCTTTTCCTCGGGGTACTTAGATGTTTCAGTTCCCCCGGTTCGCCTCGTTAACCTATGTATTCAGTTAACGATAGTGTGTCGGAACACACTGGGTTTCCCCATTCGGACATCGCCGGGTCAAAGGTTCATATCACCTCGCCGGCGCTTTTCGCAGATTAGCACGTCCTTCATCGCCTCTGACTGCCAGGGCATCCACCGTGTACGCTTAGTCGCTTAACCTCACAACCCGAAGATGTTTCACTTCATGATTGCGAAAATTTGAGAGACTCGAACACACCATTAAAGGTGTGTCGTTTCAATTTTCAGCTTGATCCAGATTTTTAAAGAGCAAATATCTCAAACGTCACCCAAAGATGAGTTTTGAGATATGGAGGTCGGCGACTTTCACTCACGAACCAGCAAGTGGCGTCCCCTAGGGGATTCGAACCCCTGTTACCGCCGTGAAAGGGCGGTGTCCTGGGCCTCTAGACGAAGGGGACACTGAAGTCTCAATCGCAAGACGCCTTGCTATTTACTTTTCATCAGACAATCTGTGTGAGCACTGCAAAGGCAGGTTCTTTAAGGTAAGGAGGTGATCCAACCGCAGGTTCCCCTACGGTTACCTTGTTACGACTTCACCCCAGTCATGAATCACAAAGTGGTAAGCGCCCTCCCGAAGGTTAAGCTACCTACTTCTTTTGCAACCCACTCCCATGGTGTGACGGGCGGTGTGTACAAGGCCCGGGAACGTATTCACCGTAGCATTCTGATCTACGATTACTAGCGATTCCGACTTCATGGAGTCGAGTTGCAGACTCCAATCCGGACTACGACGCACTTTATGAGGTCCGCTTGCTCTCGCGAGGTCGCTTCTCTTTGTATGCGCCATTGTAGCACGTGTGTAGCCCTACTCGTAAGGGCCATGATGACTTGACGTCATCCCCACCTTCCTCCAGTTTATCACTGGCAGTCTCCTTTGAGTTCCCGGCCTAACCGCTGGCAACAAAGGATAAGGGTTGCGCTCGTTGCGGGACTTAACCCAACATTTCACAACACGAGCTGACGACAGCCATGCAGCACCTGTCTCAGAGTTCCCGAAGGCACCAAAGCATCTCTGCTAAGTTCTCTGGATGTCAAGAGTAGGTAAGGTTCTTCGCGTTGCATCGAATTAAACCACATGCTCCACCGCTTGTGCGGGCCCCCGTCAATTCATTTGAGTTTTAACCTTGCGGCCGTACTCCCCAGGCGGTCGACTTAACGCGTTAGCTCCGGAAGCCACGCCTCAAGGGCACAACCTCCAAGTCGACATCGTTTACGGCGTGGACTACCAGGGTATCTAATCCTGTTTGCTCCCCACGCTTTCGCACCTGAGCGTCAGTCTTTGTCCAGGGGGCCGCCTTCGCCACCGGTATTCCTCCAGATCTCTACGCATTTCACCGCTACACCTGGAATTCTACCCCCCTCTACAAGACTCTAGCCTGCCAGTTTCGAATGCAGTTCCCAGGTTGAGCCCGGGGATTTCACATCCGACTTGACAGACCGCCTGCGTGCGCTTTACGCCCAGTAATTCCGATTAACGCTTGCACCCTCCGTATTACCGCGGCTGCTGGCACGGAGTTAGCCGGTGCTTCTTCTGCGAGTAACGTCAATTGCTGAGGTTATTAACCTCAACACCTTCCTCCTCGCTGAAAGTACTTTACAACCCGAAGGCCTTCTTCATACACGCGGCATGGCTGCATCAGGCTTGCGCCCATTGTGCAATATTCCCCACTGCTGCCTCCCGTAGGAGTCTGGACCGTGTCTCAGTTCCAGTGTGGCTGGTCATCCTCTCAGACCAGCTAGGGATCGTCGCCTAGGTGAGCCGTTACCCCACCTACTAGCTAATCCCATCTGGGCACATCTGATGGCAAGAGGCCCGAAGGTCCCCCTCTTTGGTCTTGCGACGTTATGCGGTATTAGCTACCGTTTCCAGTAGTTATCCCCCTCCATCAGGCAGTTTCCCAGACATTACTCACCCGTCCGCCGCTCGTCACCCAGGAGCAAGCTCCCTGTGCTACCGCTCGACTTGCATGTGTTAGGCCTGCCGCCAGCGTTCAATCTGAGCCATGATCAAACTCTTCAATTTAAGTTTGATGCTCGTGAATTAAACTTCGTAATGAATTACGTATGTTCACTCAGAGACTTGGTATTCATTTATTGTCCGAAGACATTAAGAATCCATGTCACTTTGAGTGCCCACACAGATTGTCTGATAAATTGTTAAAGAGCAGTGCAACGCGGCTTTCGCTCACCGTTGCGAGGTGGCGTATATTACGCTTTCCTCTTTCAGAGTCAACCCGTTATTTCAGGATTTTTTCTCTTCAACCGACCGGGTTGTTTGTGAAGTGATTCACATCCGCCGTGTCGATGGAGGCGCATTATAGGGAGTTCTCCGCAGGCCGCAACCTAAAAGTTGCAAAAAAATGACTGACTGCTGTATTCCCCAGCAAAACCCCGTCTTATACCCTTTTACGCACAGACTTATCCACAATTCACTCCCTATCCACCGACCAGGGCAGCGAACAAAGGGGTAAAATCAACTATACTAGCGGCAAATTTTTCCCCTGCAGGCTACCCCCATGGTCACACAACGTCTCACCCGAGACTGGCGCATTCCTACAGCAGGACTGTTAGTACTGGCGATCCTCCTTGCCGGGTTTACGCTTCATGCACACTGGGGCGCCTTTATTCAGTGGTGCCTCGCCGCGCAGATCGCCTTGCACCGCTATCTGGTAATGTACCTGCTGCAGCTGAATAACCATCAGTACAGCGGCGGTCTATGGCTATTAACCGGGTCTTTCCTTTATGGCGTACTTCACGCCATCGGTCCGGGGCATGGAAAATTCATTGTCACCACCTATCTCAGCACGAATAAAGAGAGTGACGTTGCCGCACGCGTCGTGCCTTTTGTTGGCAGCCTGATGCAGGGCGTCAGCGCGATCCTCTTTGTCTTTATTCTGGCCGTTGGCCTGAACCTCGCATCAGGGGATATCAGCACCAGCCGCTGGTATGTAGAGAAAATCAGTGCCGTGCTGATTGGCGCCTTCGGTGCGTTTATCATTTACCAGACGCTGAAGGGCCTGAAGCCGAAAAGAATGTCCATCCGTTCACTCTCTCCGTTGCATCAGCATGACGAGCAGTGCGGCTGCGGGCATCATGGCGTTGGGGCAGACCTGACCAGAGGCGACTGGAAAACCCGACTGGGGATCATCCTGGCAATTGGTGCGCGCCCCTGCAGCGGCGCAATTATGATTCTGATGTTCTCGAATGCGCTGGGTATTGTCACCTGGGGTATGGCGGCGGTGATGACTATGTCGGTAGGTACGGCTCTTTCTATTATGGGCTTATCATTGGCGGTGCGTTATGCACGCGAGCGGACGGTGTCTTACTTTAATGGCGACGCCTCCCTTAGCTGGCTGGTTCCGGCCTTCAGAATTGCCGGTGGGATTGTGCTAATCCTTTTTGCAACCGTCCTGTTCCTGACGGTGATCCCCATCAGCGCCAACGGTGACTACATCGCCGCCGGATGCTAATAAAAGAAAACCCGCCAGAGGCGGGTTTTTTGTTACTCGTTAATCCGTGGATGTTGATCGACCAGACGGGTGCGTTTTTTCTGCAGCTCTTCTATCTCTGCGTCAATATCCTCAATCTTCTGCTCTACGTTATCGTAGTGCTCGCGGAGGATCTCTTTCGCTTCCTGGATATCCGATGCCGCAGGCGTCGCCCCTTTCAGAGGACGGTTCGCCGTTTCCTTCATGGTCAGGCCGGTTGCCAGGCCAATAACAGCAATAACCATCAGATAGTAAGCCGGCATCATCAGGTTCTGCGTACTTTCCACCAGAGAGGCGGCAAGCGTCGGCGTCAGGCCGGCAATCAGCACGGAGATATTGAACGCCGCCGCCAGAGCACTGTATCGAATGTGCGTCGGGAACATCGCAGGTAATGTAGACGCCATCACCCCGATAAAGCAGTTCAGGATCACCGCCAGCATCAGCAGGCCGGCGAAAATCAGCCCCAGCACATTACTGTTGATCAGAATAAAGGCCGGGATCGCCAGTGCAAATAGCGCCACGCTGCCCAGGATGATGAACGGTCGACGACCGAAGCGGTCGCTCAACAGGCCCATAATCGGCTGCACAAACAGCATACCCACCATGATGGCGATAATGATCAGTACACCGTGATCTTCCGAGTAGTGCAGGTTATGCGACAGATAGCTCGGCATGTAGGTCAGCAGCATGTAGTAGGTCACGTTGGTGGAAATCACCAGACCGATACAGGTCAGCAGACTGCGCCAGTGTTTAGTCGCAATCTCTTTGAAGGAGACTTTCGGGCCGTCCTGCAGCCCTTCACGATCGCCCTGCTCAAGCTTTTCAACGTGCTGCTGGAATGCAGGCGTCTCTTCCAGCGCATGGCGCAGGTAAAGGCCAATGATGCCCAGCGGAAGGGCGATAAAGAACGGGATACGCCAGCCCCAGTCGAGGAAGTTCTCTTCACCGACGACGGTTGAAATCAGAACGACAACGCCCGCGCCCATCACAAACCCGGCAATGGAGCCGAAGTCCAGCCAGCTTCCCATGAAGCCGCGCTTACGGTCAGGGGAGTACTCCGCTACGAAGATCGACGCACCGGTATATTCTCCGCCAACGGAAAAGCCCTGAGCCATCTTACAAAGCAACAGTAATATCGGAGCCCAAATGCCGATGGTGGCATAGGACGGTATCAGGCCGATACAGAATGTACTGATCGACATAATAACAATGGTGATAGCGAGTATTTTCTGGCGCCCGTATTTGTCACCGAGCATACCAAAGAACAGGCCACCCAACGGGCGGATCAGGAAGGGAACAGAGAAAGTCCCTAGCGCCGCAATCATCTGCAGGCTGGGATCGGCACCGGGGAAGAACACTTTACCTAATGCGTAGGCTACAAAGCCGTAGACACCAAAATCGAACCATTCCATCGCATTACCGAGCGAGGCGGCGGTGATCGCTTTACGCAGTTTTGCGTCATCGATAATAGTGACGTCGCGAAGCGTGATGGGTTTAACCTTTTTCCTTCTAAGCATAGCTTTCCTCGTAGACTCAGCCCTGTCCATTTCACAGTCCCGTTCGCGATCTGTGAACCTGGGATTCGCTCCATGCGAATCACCTTATTCAAGCGTAGCAGGTTTACTTACATTGACGTTTTACATCGATACAACCGAACCTGTTGACGCCTGTGTGGGCAGTTAATGACCTTTTTACCCTACCAGCGTTTATATTTGTGATCAACTTCACACATATCTTTATCGTTCTTCAACTGACGTCAGTCTGTGTCAATTATCGCGAATGAGCACTTCCTTAACCCCCTTCTAAACAATATTTTCACGCAGGTAATTATCCCCTGAGCAACAAATAATCAGTCACATTTCTTCACATCAGATTTACATAAACATTAATTATCCAGAGCCCATTCTTTTGTTTACATTAAATATGTGATCGAGATAACTAAAACACTGTTTTATTTTCATTGAATCGTAATTCCAATGATCGCATGATAAATCCGAATACAACATCCTGACGTGCTTTCAGATGGAGATTGTAGAACGCACAAATTTAATTTCGCTGCATGGATAACGAATTAGCTGTAACGAATTTCAGTTAATCACTTGAATTTATTGATTTATTTTTTAACACCCTCCGCCAGTTACGCGGAGCGCGATGTGAGGGTTAAACATGAAAATTAAAGCCACAATAGAACGCATCCCCGGAGGGATGATGCTGGTCCCGCTGGTGCTGGGCGCGATCCTGAATACACTCGCACCTAACACCGGCGCATATTTTGGTGGTTTTACAAAAGGGATGATCACTGGGACCGTACCCATCCTGGCAGTATGGTTCTTCTGTATCGGAGCATCTATTAATTTACGCGCTACGGGTACGGTATTACGTAAATCCGGGACGTTAGTGATTACCAAAATTGCCGTAGCATGGATAGTGGCAATGATCTGTGCAACGTTCATTCCGGAGAATGGCATTCAGACCGGATTTTTCGCCGGGTTATCCGTTCTGGCAATCGTCTCTGCAATGGACATGACCAACGGCGGTCTGTACGCCAGCCTGATGAACCAGTACGGCACCAAAGAAGAATCCGGCGCGTTCGTGCTAATGTCGCTGGAATCCGGCCCGCTGATGACGATGCTTATTCTGGGCTCTGCGGGTCTGGCATCCTTTGAACCGCATCACTTTGTCGGCGCGATCCTGCCATTCCTGATCGGTTTTGCGCTGGGTAACCTGGACCACGACCTGCGTGATTTCTTCAGCAAAGCGACGCCGGTGCTGATTCCGTTCTTCGGCTTCGCGCTGGGTAACACCATCAATCTGAACGTGATCCTCGATACCGGTCTGCTGGGCATCGTGCTGGGCGTGGCGGTCATCATCATCACCGGCATTCCACTGATTATTGCCGACCGTGTGATTGGGGGAGGAAACGGCACCGCGGGCGTGGCGGCCTCATCAGCCGCAGGCGCTGCTGTCGCAAACCCGGTGATTATTGCCCAAATTAACCCGGCCTTCGAACCGGTCGCCGCTTCTGCGACAGCACTGGTTGCCGCCAGCGTCATTGTCACCGCGATTCTGGTCCCCATCATCACGGCGCTGTATGCGAAACGCTACGGAGTTGTACCCGAGCAGAAATTAGAACAGACAGCGGTAGAACTTCATCATTAATACACCGCACCAAACCATCCCTCTCTCCTGTGGGGAGAGGGGTTCAACCAAAAATCTCTTCCACCATCCCATCCACGAGGCGTTTCGCCGAACAGAGCCGCGGCATCCCTAGCGCGACAGTCTGCCAGTTCTGCGTCACCGACCAGCTCACCGGATGTTTATCTGCCTGACACCAGTCGCCCAACCACCCCAGCATCTCTTTATGATCCATTAATCCGATTGCCGCAGGCGTCGTCAGCCATTGATGATAAAAATGTCGGGTCGAAGGAGAAGCATTAATCCCCTGCGCAAGATAGTTCGCCGCCATGCTGCGTAGATTATCCTTCAGCATTGCCGCGACGTCGTCATTCGCCAGACGGCATGCATCTCCAAATGCCCCCCAGCGCAGCTCTTCCAGCGCAATATAGCAGCGCCCGGCCAGCGACCAGCCGTCGTAGTTTCCGGCTCGCCAGCGGGTAAAAATCTGTTCGCTATGCTCGCCTGCCTGCACCGTCAGCCCACGCTGGCTAAGTGCCTTTTCTTTATAGGCGGCGCGTTGGTTGAAATGAGAAGAGAGTTCGTCGTACTGCTGCATCAGACCCGGTGGCTGTGCAACTCGCAGACTCGATTGCTGGCGCAGCGCAATCAGTTTGTCCGCCATGCGGGTGAGCGCAAGATGTCCGGGGTCAAGCATACCGGCCAGCTTTTCTGCCAGCCCGAGACGCAGGGCCGCATTTTCGTTGAGCATTCCCGCCATTGCCCAGGGCCGAAGCCGGGTGTGCGTCATGATCTCCTGAGTCAAACGCTCACGAAACTGCAGCTGCTGCTGCCCCAGGTGGGAATGACGCGCAGCGTCCACCCCCTGCACCAGATCGACCATAAATTTAGGATGAATGCACTCCAGCGTCCGCCCGGGACCGTCCAGTAGCTGTGTTGTCATGGTTGCTCTGCCGCGAATAGAGTTTGAATATCATCGCGTAACAGTCGGGTATCTTCCTGAATCCACGTCGCAGTCGTAAGGCTTTGCTTCAGCAGCTGGCTGAGCGCTCGTGTCGAATGCTCATTTTGCTGACGCACCGCGAGGCTATCACGCAAGCTTTCCTGTAACCCGGTCAGGCACAACGAAAATTCTGCAAAGAACGTTGCCATACCCGCCGTAACAGAGACATCGACCTGCGCGGCCAAAGCTTTACGAATTTGTTCGCAAAACTGATCGATATGCTGTTTAAATTTCTCATGCAGCTGCGCAATATCAATGACGTATCGCGTGCGCGTCACCACATAATCCTCCCAGCCCCAGCCTGGATTATTCAGCCATCGCGACACCGTTTCACGCATGCTGCCCGCGCCGGACACCTGTCCCGCAGGGCGGTTATCCTGCGCAATCGCACCGTTGAACAACCCCCGCGTATTGATGTTTAGCTGATTTGCCTGAAATGACGGAAAGCTAATCCGCGCCCGGAAACCGGCATGGCTGAGCTGCTCTTTGATGCGCGTTTCGATGGGCCGCATCGCCTCATTCAGCGAACGGGCCAGCGTCGATTCCAGCTGATCGAAACGCAACGCCAGCTCCCGACCGATCTTGCTCTGCACGTCCAGCATGATCAGCTCGCAGGACGAGCGGATTTTATTCAGCGCGATCTGGGCCTGCCCCTCATCTTCCAGCACCAGCTGGTGCATTTCATCTGGCTCACCGCCGCGTAAACTCAGTGGATCAAGGCCGCCCACATCCAGAATGTTCTTCCTGCTAAAGATATGCCCAATCGCCTGGCGGAGCGCGTTTCGCTGCAAAGCCATAAAATCATCTGTCGCACTAAGCGCCTGCTCGACTTCATGCTTCACTTCATCGCTGACCACGCGCTGGCGGGTTTGCAGCAGGGTCATATCCTCTTCAAGACGGGCAATATTGAGTTCCAGCGCCTCAAACGCCACCGTCAGTCCCTGATGACGAAAATCGAGATACTCCCGGGCGTTTTGCGCATAGTTAAGTAACTTATGCGACGCCGAACGCAGAGCAAACAAAGACGCGTTGGCATAAGCCGCATAAATCAGCTTGCGGATCGGCTGCTCAAACAGCGAATCTTCCCACAGCAGGTCGGCGGCGTGACGGATATGGTCGATATCGTCTAAATCCGCCGTACGCCAGCGTCGCCCAAGCGCGGCTTCGGCAAAATCCTGCACCCAGCGCTGCTCCTGGTGATCCGGTAACCGACCGTTAGCGGACATTTCGTACCGCGCGCGGTTCGCCAGATAGGCCCACATCGACGAAACGGGATAAATCTGGCCTGGGGAAATGTTTCCCTTCATTAATGTGCCGGAAATCATCGCCCTGACCTGCTCTTCGTCGTCGCTGTTGCGGTCTTTCTGGTCGAACTTATTCACCAGCGCATAGAGAGGCACCGATTTACCCGCCGCAGAAATCGCCTGCCGAACCTCTTCATCGGAAATGGACTTGAGCTGGGTGTAATCCATCACTGCCAGCACCGCCGACGCTCGCGCCAGCTGTTCGCTGAGCATTTTTTGCAGATGCGGCTGCCCGGCTTCGTTTGGCCCCGGCGTATCAAGTAACGTTAACTGTCCCGGATGAGCGTCCAGGCCCGCGAGGTGGACAAATTCCACCTCTATGACCGGGATGTGTTCGATCGACGCATATTCGGCGAACGGGAAATCGACGCCCAGCGCAAGAGACAGTCGAACCAGATCGTTGAGGCTTTTCAAACAGTGGAAAATGGGCTGCGCGCCCAAATAGTGTTTTTCAAAGGCTTCCGCTTTTTCGATTCGCTCAAGCAGCGTAATCATGTCTTTATCAATTTCCAGACGCTGGGCCAGTTTTCCCCGGTCGTAATCGCAAAGCTTTTGCTGTAACTGCGTAATCAAACCATCAATTGGGGAGACATGAGAGAAATGCAGCACCGGCTCTTTCTGGCCCGGGGTGTGGCGAATCAACGTGGGAAGCGCCGTCATAGGACGATTGCGATTAGGCAGCACTTCGGTGCCCACAATCGCATTAATCGTGGTCGATTTTCCCGCTTTCATCGTGCCGACAATTGCTAATACCATCTCCAGGCGGGTTATTTTGCGTAATTCATTATTCAGCATCGCCTGCTGTGCCTCGACACCGCGCGCGCTAAAGTGCAAAGGCAAGACGTTGTTTGTTTGACCCGTAATGGCCGTCGCGGCGCTATCCAGCATCGCAATTGGCATTGATTTCAACGTATCAAGATTCTGCAATGCGAGCTGTAACAAACGCTCGGCTTCCTGGCTTAATTCAAAAATGGTTTGTGTGTGCATGATAAAAGACTTTCCTTAACGCAAATTTATTACTTTTATTAAGCCACCTGATTTTTATTATGTTGTTTTGGCTTATATGATCACGTGTGGAAAACATGTTCACTAAAATATAACTGATTGATGATAATCAGAAATATATTGCTATCCTTGTATGGCAAGCAAAACGCTTCTTCTGGTCAAAAACCAAAAAGATAAAAAGCGTAGCCCAGTTTTGGGAAATTTCAGGATATATCGTCATTATTTACCCACCTAAAAAGGGAGGTAATTCTCCCCCCGCCATACGAGGTGTATTGCGGTGAAGGCCGAAGATAATAACAACGTGATGCTTAACCTTATCCGAAATGAAGGAGCGTAGCAATTTGATGCAATAAAATATTCGATATATTTAGCATCATTGCTTCCTGATGAGTTAATGGAACAAGCATCGCTTAAATGACTGACAGAAAGTGTCACTCGCGACACACTTTCAACACTTTTTTATTAAACAATATCACCGACAACATTGTGGATTTGCGCTATACTTGCCGCCTTTTTCGGCACTCTGCCGTCATTTTGCTGGCACTTTCCAGCGTGTTAAGCACTTTTTTGAGGATACCCTTATGCAACTCCCACACTGCCCGAAATGCAATTCTGAATACACCTATGAAGATAATGGCATGTTCATCTGCCCGGAATGTGCTCACGAATGGAATGACGCAGAGCCGTCGCAGGACAGCGATGCGCTGGTTGTGAAAGATGCGAACGGCAACCTTCTGGCCGACGGCGACAGCGTCACCGTGGTGAAAGATCTGAAAGTGAAAGGCAGTTCTTCCATGCTGAAGATTGGCACCAAAGTGAAGAATATCCGCCTGGTTGAAGGCGATCATAATATCGACTGCAAAATTGACGGTTTCGGTCCAATGAAGCTGAAATCTGAGTTCGTGAAAAAGAACTGATTTATCCGCCCGGTGGTGCTTCGCTTACCGGGCCTACAACAACTAAACTTAATGGGCTTCTCTTACCTGAGGTAATGATTATGCCGTTAAGTCCCTACATCTCTTTCGCCGGCAACTGCGCAGAGGCCACCGCCTTCTATCAGCAGGCCGTCGGCGCAGAACTCCTCTACAAAATCACCTTCGGCGAAATGCCAAAAGACGAAAACAGTGAAGAGGGCTGTCCGTCAGGCATGAACTTCCCGGATTCCGCCATCGCCCACTCCAACGTTCGCATCGCGGGCAGCGACATCATGATGAGTGACGGTCTGCCGCCGGGCAGCAGCGCGCAGTACGCGGGCTTTACGCTAGTGCTCGACTCGCAGGATGTGTCGGAAGGCAAGCGCTGGTTCGATAGCCTCGCCGATGGCGGGAATATCGAAATGGCATGGCAGGAGACCTTCTGGGCGCACGGATTCGGTAAAGTCACCGATAAATACGGCGTGCCGTGGATGATTAACGTTGTTAAATCGTAGGCCGGATAAGCGCAGCGCATCCGGCAACAGCGCCCGGTGGCGCTGCGCTGACCGGGCCTACGGTGATTGTCATCAAACTCCCCTCAACTCTTCAAACTCCCGCAACCTGCACTTAACCCAAATGTCATATTGATGCGCCAGCATGAGGCCACATTTATCGTGAGGCCCAGCACATGCAAACCGTCATCCGCGTCGAGAAACTGAGCAAGACCTTTCACCACAATAAGGCTCTGCACGCCGTTGATCTGACCGTCCAGCAGGGCGACATGGTGGCGCTGCTCGGGCCGTCCGGCTCGGGTAAATCCACCCTACTACGTCATTTAAGCGGCCTCATTACCTGCGATAAAACGCCGGAAAGCCACGTCGAACTGCTGGGCAACACCGTGCAGCGCGCCGGGCGGCTGGCGAACGATATCCGCAAAAGCCGCGCCCAGACGGGCTACATCTTCCAGCAGTTCAACCTGGTGAACCGCCTGACGGTGCTGGAGAACGTGCTGATTGGCGCGCTCGGCAGCACTCCGTTCTGGCGCACCTGTCTGCGCTGGTTCTCCCCTTCCCAGAAGCAGGAAGCCTTACAGGCGCTGACCCGCGTCGGCATGGCGCATTTCGCCCACCAGCGCGTCTCCACCCTGTCCGGTGGACAACAGCAGCGCGTCGCCATTGCCCGCGCGCTGATGCAGAAAGCAAAAATCATTCTTGCCGATGAACCCATCGCCTCGCTGGACCCGGAGTCCGCCCGCATCGTGATGGAAACCCTGCACGACATTAACCAGAACGACGGCATCACCGTAGTGGTGACGCTGCACCAGGTGGATTACGCCCTGCGCTACTGCGAGCGCATCGTGGCCCTGCGTCAGGGTCACGTGTTCTTTGACGGCGCGAGCCATCAGTTTGATAACGAACGTTTTGACCATCTCTACCGCAGCGTAAACCGCGTCGAAGAGCGCGCCCAGGCTGCATAACGTCCCCATAACGAGGAATGGACATGAGCTATAAAACGGTTGCCGCGCTGGCCTTCACCAGCATGTTCAGCATCAGCACTCTGCTAAGCCCGGCCCACGCCGAGGAGCAGGAAAAAGCGCTGAACTTTGGCATCATTTCGACGGAATCACAGCAGAACCTGAAGCCCCAGTGGGAGCCGTTCCTGAAAGATATGGAAACCAAGCTGGGGATCAAAGTGAACGCCTTCTTCGCCCCGGACTACGCGGGCATCATCCAGGGGATGCGCTTTAATAAAGTGGACATCGCCTGGTACGGCAACCTCTCCGCCATGGAAGCGGTAGACCGCGCGAACGGCCAGGTCTTCGCCCAGACCGTTGCGGCAGACGGCTCCCCGGGCTACTGGAGCGTGCTGATCGTCAACAAAGACAGCCCGATCAACAACCTCAACGACCTGCTCGCCAAACGCAAAGATCTGACGTTTGGCAACGGTGACCCGAACTCCACCTCCGGCTTCCTCGTCCCTGGCTATTACGTCTTCGCCAAAAACAACGCCTCCGCCAGCGACTTCAAACGCACGGTGAACGCCAGCCACGAAACTAACGCCCTGGCCGTGGCCAACAAGCAGGTGGACGTTGCCACCAACAACACCGAAAACCTCGACAAGCTGAAGACCTCCGCGCCGGACAAGCTGAAGGAAATCAAGGTCATCTGGAAATCGCCGCTGATCCCCGGCGATCCGATCGTGTGGCGTAAAAATCTCTCCGAAAGCACCAAGGACAAGGTGTACGACTTCTTTATGACCTATGGCAAAACGCCGGAAGAGAAAGCGGTTCTTGAACGTCTGGGCTGGGCACCGTTCCGCGCCTCCAGCGACCTGCAGCTGGTCCCGATTCGCCAGCTGGCGCTGTTCAAGCAGATGCAGGGCGTGAAGGACAACAAAGGGCTGAAGGACGAAGAGAAGACCAGCAAAGTCTCTGAAATTCAGGCCCAGCTGGACGATCTCGACCGCCTGACCGCCGCGCTCGGTGCAATGACCAGCGTGAATAAAGCAGTGCAGTAGTGCCTTTCTCCCTCTCCCCGTGGGAGAGGGCCGGGGTGAGGGCATCAGCGCGCACATTTCCCCCTCACCCTAACCCTCTCCCTCAGGGAGAGGGGACTAAACCCAAAGGAGCCAACATGCAAACCATCACCCTCCCGCCGCCGAAGCGCAGCTGGTTCTCGCTCATAAGCTGGGCCATCCTGCTGGCGGTGCTGGTTATCTCCTGGAAGGGCGCGGAAATGGATCCGCTGCTGCTCTTCAAAGACGCAGGCAACATGGCGACCTTCGCCGCCGACTTCTTCCCGCCGGACTTCAGCCAGTGGCAGGACTATCTCAGCGAAATGGCGGTCACCCTGCAAATCGCCGTCTGGGGCACCGCCCTTGCCGTCGTGCTCTCCATTCCGTTTGGCCTGATGAGCGCCGAAAACATCGTGCCGTGGTGGATATACCAGCCGATGCGTCGCCTGATGGACGCCTGCCGCGCCATCAACGAAATGGTGTTTGCCATGCTGTTCGTGGTGGCCGTCGGCCTGGGTCCGTTCGCCGGCGTCATGGCGCTGTTTATCCACACTACCGGCGTGCTCTCCAAGCTGCTCTCCGAAGCGGTCGAAGCCATCGAGCCCGGCCCGGTGGAAGGCATTCGCGCCACGGGCGCGAACAAAATCGAAGAGATCCTTTACGGCGTCCTGCCGCAGGTGATGCCGCTGCTGATCTCCTACTCCCTGTACCGCTTTGAGTCCAACGTCCGCTCCGCCACCGTGGTCGGCATGGTGGGCGCAGGCGGGATTGGCGTCACCCTGTGGGAAGCGATTCGCGGTTTCCAGTTCCAGCAAACCTGCGCACTGATGGTGCTCATCATCGTCACCGTCAGCCTGCTGGATTTCCTCTCTCAACGTTTGCGTAAGCACTTCATCTGAGAAACGAGGCTTTGTTTTCTATGCACTTATCCAGACATCCGACCAGTTACCCCACCCGCTGGCAGGAGATTGCGGCAAAGCTCGAAGTGGAGCTGCGCACGCACTACCGCTGCGGGGACTACCTGCCCGCCGAACAGCAGCTTGCCGACCGCTACGAGGTGAACCGACATACCCTGCGCCGCGCCATTGACCAGCTGGTCGAGCGCGGCTGGGTCCAGCGCCGTCAGGGCGTGGGCGTGCTGGTGCTGATGCGCCCGTTCGACTACCCGCTCAACGCCCAGGCGCGCTTCAGCCAGAACCTGCTGGATCAGGGCAGCCACCCGACCAGCGAAAAGCTGCTCTCGGTATTGCGCCCGGCCTCCAGCCACGTGGCGGACGCGCTGGGGATTCAGGAGGGCGATAACGTCATTCACCTGCGCACCCTGCGCCGCGTTAACGGTGTGGCGGTGTGCCAGATAGATCACTACTTCGCGGACCTCGCCCTCTGGCCTGCGCTGCAAAACTTTAGCAGCGGCTCGCTGCACGACTTTCTTCAGGATGCGACAGGCATTGCCCTCAAGCGCACCCAGACGCGCATCAGCGCCCGTCGCGCGCAGGCGAAAGAGAGCAAGGTGCTCGAAATCCCCAACATGGCCCCGCTGCTCTGCGTACGCACCCTCAACCACCGTGACGGCGAGATCAACGCGACGGAATACTCCGTCAGCCTGACCCGCGCCGACATGATCGAATTCACCATGGAGCACTGAATGCACTTCGACACCTCCACCCGACAGCGCTGGATGTGCGTGCTGGCCCACAGCCAGCCTGCCGCGCTCTCTGCCCGCATGAGCGCCCTGAGTCTGGCACCCGATTACGACACCCTCCGCCCCCCGGAGATCGGCCTCGTTCAGATCCAGGCGCGCATGGGCGGCACCGGCGAGCGCTTCTTCGCCGGAGACGCCACCCTCACCCGCGCGGCGATCCGTCTGAACAGCGGCACGCTGGGCTACAGCTACGTGCTGGGGCGCGACAAAGCGCACGCCGAGCGCTGCGCGGTGATCGACGCGCTTTTACAGGAACAACCCTATTTCCAGACGTTAATGGAAACCCTTATTGCCCCGCTGGAAGCCGACCGCGCCGCGCGCATTGCCGCACGTCAGGCCGAAGTGAACGCCAGCCGGGTCGACTTCTTTACGCTCGTTCGCGGAGACAACGCATGACGCTTCAACCTGCTTTTACCCTGGCCGTCCAGGATGCCCAACACAGTTTTCGCCGCCTGCTGAAAGCGATGAGCGAGCCGGGCGTGATCGTCTCGCTGCACCAGCTCTCCCAGGGCTGGCTGCCGCTGAACCTGGCGACCACCAGCGTGCTGCTGACGCTTGCCGACAACGACACCCCGGTGTGGCTCTCGGGCGCGCTGTCGAACGATATCGCCAGCCAGAACCTGCGTTTTCACACCAGCGCCCCGCTGGTCGATCAGCCCCAGCAGGCGGTTTTTGCCGTGGCCGACGAACAAATTAGCCATGAACAGCTCAACGCCCTGAGCGAAGGCAGCGCCGTCGCCCCGGAGACCAGCGCCACGCTGATCCTGCAGGTCTCCAGCCTGAGCGGCGGCCGCATGCTGCGCCTCACGGGGGCAGGCATCGCCGACGAGCGCATGGTCGCGCCGCAGCTGCCGGAGTGCATCATTCACGAGCTGACCGAACGCCCGCACCCGTTCCCGCTGGGCATTGACCTGATCCTGACCTGCGGCGAACGCCTGCTGGCAATCCCGCGGACCACCCACGTGGAGGTGTGCTGATGTACGTTGCCGTCAAAGGGGGCGAGAAGGCCATCGCCGCCGCCCATGCGCTACAGGCCCACAGACGACGGGGCGATGAACGGCTTCCCGAGCTGAGCGTCGCCCAGATTGAACAGCAGCTAAACCTCGCCGTCGACCGCGTGATGACCGAGGGCGGCATCGCCGACCGCGAGCTGGCGGCGCTGGCCCTGAAGCAGGCCAGCGGCGATAACGTGGAAGCCATCTTCCTGCTGCGCGCCTACCGCACCACGCTTGCCAGACTGGCGGTCAGCGAGCCGGTGAACACGGCAGAGATGCGCCTGGAGCGCCGCATTTCTGCCGTTTATAAAGACATCCCCGGCGGCCAGCTGCTTGGCCCGACCTACGACTACACCCATCGCCTGCTGGATTTTACCCTGCTGGCTAACGGCGACGCGCCGCAGCTCAGCAGCTCCGACGCCGAACAAGAACCGTCTCCGCATGTCTTCAGCCTGCTGGCGAGACAGGGTCTGGCGAAGGTGGAGGAAGATTCCGGCGCGCAGCCGGATGACATCACCCGCACGCCGCCGGTTTACCCGTGCTCGCGATCGTCCCGCCTGCAGCAGCTGATGCGCGGCGACGAAGGCTATCTGCTGGCGCTGGCCTACTCCACCCAGCGCGGCTACGGGCGCAACCACCCGTTTGCAGCCGACATTCGCAGCGGCTGCATCGACGTTGAAATCGTGCCGGAAGAGCTGGGATTTGCCGTAAACGTCGGCGAACTGCTGATGACGGAATGCGAAATGGTGAACGGATTTGTCGCGCCCGAAAATGAAGATCCGCACTTTACCCGCGGCTACGGGCTGGTATTCGGCCTCGGCGAGCGCAAGGCCATGGCAATGGCGCTGGTTGACCGCGCACTCCAGGCACCGGACTACGGCGAGCACGTAGCAGGCCCGGCGCAGGACGAAGAGTTCGTGCTGGCCCACGCGGATAACGTTGAGGCCGCAGGCTTCGTCTCGCACCTCAAGCTGCCGCACTACGTCGATTTCCAGGCCGAACTGGAACTGCTGAAACGCCTGCAACGGGAGCGCGCCAATGGCTAACTTAAGCGGCTACAACTTTGCCTATCTGGACGAGCAAACCAAACGCATGATCCGCCGCGCGATACTGAAAGCGGTCGCCATTCCGGGCTATCAGGTGCCGTTCGGCGGCCGCGAAATGCCGATGCCCTACGGCTGGGGCACGGGCGGTATTCAGATCACCGCCAGCGTGATCGGCGAGGCGGACGTGCTGAAGGTCATCGACCAGGGCGCAGACGACACCACCAACGCCGTGTCGATCCGAAGCTTCTTCCAGCGCGTCACCGGCGTCACCACCACCGAAAAAACCGAAGACGCGACGCTGATCCAGACCCGTCACCGCATCCCCGAAACCCCGCTGGCTGAAGATCAGATTTTGATTTTCCAGGTGCCAATTCCGGAGCCGCTGCGCTTTATCGAGCCGCGCGAAACGGAAACCCGCACCATGCACGCACTGGAGGAGTACGGGGTAATGCAGGTGAAGCTGTATGAGGATATCGCCCGCTTCGGCCATATCGCCACCACCTACGCCTACCCGGTGAAGGTCAACGGGCGTTACGTCATGGACCCGTCGCCGATCCCGAAATTCGATAACCCGAAGATGGACATGATGCCCGCCCTGCAGCTGTTCGGCGCCGGGCGCGAGAAACGCATCTACGCCGTCCCGCCTTACACCCGCGTGGAAAGTCTCGATTTCGACGATCACCCGTTTACGGTGCAGGAGTGGGACGAGCCGTGCGCCATCTGCGGATCCAAACACAGCTATCTGGACGAAGTGGTGCTGGACGACACGGGCAAACGGATGTTTGTCTGCTCCGACACCGATTACTGCCGCCAACAGAGCGAGGCGAACGGCCAATGAAACCGCTGCTTTCGGTTAATAACCTGACTCACCTTTATGCGCCGGGCAAAGGCTTTAGCGACGTGTCGTTCGAGCTATGGCCGGGCGAAGTGCTGGGGATCGTCGGCGAGTCCGGCTCCGGTAAAACCACCCTGCTGAAGTCCATCTCCGCGCGACTGACGCCGCAACACGGCGAGATCCTGTATCAGGGACGCTCCCTCTATGGCATAAGCGAGGCCGAGCGCCGCCGCCTGCTGCGCACCGAGTGGGGCGTGGTGCATCAGCACCCGATGGACGGCCTGCGCCGTCAGGTCTCCGCCGGGGGCAACATCGGCGAACGCCTGATGGCCACCGGCGCGCGCCACTACGGCAACATCCGCGCCACCGCCCGGCACTGGCTGGAAGAGGTGGAAATCCCCGCCTCGCGCATCGACGACCTGCCGACGACCTTCTCCGGTGGGATGCAGCAGCGTCTTCAGATTGCCCGCAACCTGGTCACCCATCCGAAGCTGGTGTTTATGGATGAACCCACCGGCGGGCTGGACGTCTCCGTGCAGGCGCGCCTGCTCGACCTGCTGCGCGGCCTGGTGGTGGAGCTGAACCTTGCAGTGGTGATTGTCACCCATGATTTAGGCGTTGCGCGCCTGCTGGCGGACCGTCTGCTGGTGATGAAGCAGGGCCAGGTGGTGGAAAGTGGGCTCACCGACCGGGTGCTCGACGATCCACACCATCCGTACACCCAGCTGCTGGTGTCGTCCGTATTGCAGAACTGAGGGCGCCACCCCGGCAAAACGAACGCAGTACCTTGTAGGCCGGGTAAGGCGAAGCCGCCACCCGGCAAGAAAACGCCACGAGGCCAACATGATCCACGTACAAAACGTAAGTAAGACCTTTGTGCTCCACCAGCAGAACGGCGTGCGCCTGCCGGTGCTGCAAAACGCCTCGTTAGAGGTCAAGAGCGGCGAATGCGTGGTGCTGCACGGCCACTCCGGCAGCGGAAAATCCACCCTGCTGCGCTCCCTGTACGCCAACTACCTGCCGGACGAAGGCCATATCCGCATTCGCCACAACGATGAGTGGATCGATCTGGTGCAGGCCCCCGCGCGTAAAGTGCTGGAAGTGCGCCGCACGACGATCGGCTGGGTGAGCCAGTTTCTGCGGGTGATCCCGCGGATCTCCGCCCTGGACGTGGTGATGCAGCCCCTGCTGGATCTCGGCGTGCCGCGTGAAACCTGCGCCGCCAAAGCCGCCAGCCTGCTGACGCGCCTCAACGTGCCGGAGCGCCTGTGGCATCTTGCCCCGTCGACCTTTTCCGGCGGCGAGCAGCAGCGCGTCAATATCGCGCGCGGGTTTATCGTCGACTACCCGATTCTGCTGCTGGATGAACCCACCGCCTCGCTCGACGATAAAAACAGCGCCGCCGTGGTGGCGCTGATCGAACAGGCCAAAGCGCGCGGGGCGGCGATCGTCGGGATCTTCCACGACGAAACCGTTCGCAGCCGCGTCGCAGACAGACTGCACCCAATGGGGAACAACGCATGATTATCAATAACGTCAGGCTGGTGCTGGAAAACGAGGTCGTCGACGGCTCGGTTGAAGTCCATGAAGGCGTTATTCGCGCCTTTGCCGAAACCCAGAGCCGCTCACCGGAGGCGATGGACGGCGAAGGCGGCTGGCTGCTGCCGGGGCTGATTGAGCTGCATACCGATAATCTGGACAAATTCTTCACCCCGCGCCCGAAGGTCGACTGGCCCGCCCATTCGGCGATGAGCAGCCACGACGCGCTGATGGTCGCCAGCGGCATCACCACCGTGCTGGACGCGGTGGCGATTGGCGATGTGCGCGACGGCGGCGACCGCCTGGAGAATCTGGAGAAGATGATCAACGCGGTAGAAGAGACGCAAAAGCGCGGCCTCAACCGCGCCGAGCACCGTCTGCACCTGCGCTGCGAGCTGCCTCACCACACTACCCTGCCGCTGTTTGAAAAGCTGGTCGGGCGCGAGCCGGTCTCGCTGGTCTCCCTGATGGACCACTCCCCGGGACAGCGCCAGTTCGCCAACATTGAAAAGTATCGCGAATACTATCAGGGCAAATACTCACTCAACGATGCCGAGATGGCGCGCTACGAGGAAGAGCAGCTGGCGCTTGCGGCCCAGTGGTCGCAGCCGAACCGCCTCAGCATTGCCGCGATGTGTCGTGACCGCAACATCGCGCTGGCCAGCCATGACGACGCTACGCACGATCACGTGCGTGAATCGCACCAGCTTGGCAGCGTGATCGCCGAATTCCCCACCACGTTTGAAGCAGCGGAAGCCTCCCGCAGGCACGGCATGAACGTGCTGATGGGCGCGCCGAACATCGTGCGCGGCGGATCGCACTCCGGCAACGTCGCGGCAAGCAGGCTCGCCTCCCTCGGCCTGCTGGATATTCTCTCCTCCGACTACTACCCTGCCAGCCTGCTGGATGCGGCGTTCCGGGTGGCGGACGACGAAGGCAACAGCTTCACGCTGCCGCAGGCGATTCGCCTGGTGACGAAAAACCCGGCCACCGCGCTCAATCTTCACGATCGCGGGGAAATCGCCGAAGGTAAGCGCGCGGATCTGGTGTTGGCCCACCGCAAGGGCGAACACGTTCATATCGACCACGTCTGGCGTCAGGGAAAAAGGGTGTTCTGATGGGAAGACTCATCTGGTTAATGGGGCCGTCCGGCTCCGGGAAAGACAGCCTGCTGTCGGCGCTGCGGCAGCATGAACACGCGCGACTGTTGGTCGCGCACAGGTACATCACGCGCGCGGCTAATGCGGGAAGCGAAAACCATATCGCCCTGAGCGAGCAGGAGTTTTTTACCCGCGCCGGGCAAAACCTGCTGGCGCTGAGCTGGCACGCCAACGGCTTTTACTATGGCGTGGGCATTGAAATCGACCTCTGGCTGCACGCGGGTTTTGACGTGCTGGTCAACGGCTCGCGCGCGCATCTGCCGCAGGCAAAAGCCCGGTATGAAGCGGCGCTGCTGCCGGTCTGTTTAAAGGTGTCGCCGGAGATCCTGCGTAACCGACTGCAAAATCGTGGCCGCGAAAGCGCAAAAGAGATAGACCAGCGTCTGGAGCGCGCGGCGCGCTACACCCCGTCGGGCTGTCACGTCCTCAATAACGACGGAAGTTTGCTACAGTCAGTCGAGACCTTTTTAACGCTGATCCGCCAGAAGGAGAAACAGCATGCCTGACTGCCAGCTTCGCCCCGCCACCGCCGACGACGCGCAGAGTGTTTACGCCCTCATCTGCGAGCTTAAGCAGTGTGAATTCGATCATCAGGCGTTTCATGCGGGCTATCTTGCCAACCTGCAGGACCACAACATGCGCTACCAGCTCGCCGAGCTTGACGGACAGGTCATCGGCATGATTGGGCTGCACATGCAGTTTCACCTGCATCATGCCCGCTGGATCGGTGAGATCCAGGAGCTGGTGGTGATGCCGCAGGCGCGTGGGCTAAAGGTGGGGAGCCAGCTGCTGGCCTGGGCAGAGGACGTCGCGCGGCAGGCTGGCGCTGAACTCACTGAACTTTCCACCAGCGTAAAGCGCGCCGACGCGCACCGTTTTTACGTTCGTGAAGGATACACGCAGAGCCATTTTCGATTCACCAAACCGCTGTAGAGGTGCGTTATGAGTCTGACAATCACGTTGACGGGAACGGGAGGGGCACAGCTGGTGCCGGTCTTTGGCTGCGACTGCGCGGCCTGCCGACGGGCGCGCCTGCAGGACAGCTTTCGCCGCCGCCCCTGCAGCGCGGTGGTCAAATTCAACGACGCGGTAACGCTGCTGGACGCGGGCATTCCGCACCTGATGGACGACTGGCCGGCGGGCAGCTTCCAGCAGTTTTTGCTCACGCACTACCATATGGATCACGTTCAGGGGCTGTTCCCCCTGCGCTGGGGCGTGGGCGCGACGATCCCGGTTTACGGTCCGCCGGACGAAGCGGGATGCGACGACCTGTTTAAGCACCCGGGGATTCTGGATTTCAGCCACACGGTCGAACCGTTTGTGATGTTTGAGCTTCAGGGGCTGCGGGTCACGCCGCTGCCCCTCAACCATTCGAAACTTACTTTCGGGTATCTGCTGGAATCGGCCCACAGCCGCGTGGCGTGGCTTTCCGATACTGCCGGGCTGCCGGAGAAAACGGTGAAGTTCCTGCTCAATAACCAGCCGCAGGCGATGATTATCGACTGCAGCCACGAACCGCGCGATGAGACGCCGCGAAACCATTGCGACCTAAATACCGTGATTGCGCTGAACGATGTCATTGGCTGCCCGCAGGTTATCCTGACGCACGTCAGCCATCAGTTTGACGTGTGGATGATGAATAACCCGCTGCCGCAGGGGATTGAGGCGGGGTATGACGGGATGGTATTAGTGCTGGATTAGGTTTTCTCCCTCTCCCGTGGGAGAGGGTTGGGGTGAGGGCAACAGGCCGCACTTAACCTCGATCGTAATCGTCTTCTAACCTGCGTTCATCCTCTTCTAACCGACGCCTATCGTCATCCAACTGGCGCTGACGCTCGTCTAATCGCTGGCGTCTGTCCTCAAGCTGTCGACGACGATCGTCGTACTGACGGCTGTCGATCTGGCGGCTGCGATCGTAACGATCGTCATCATCATTACGGCTGCTGCTGGGATTATAGGCATCGTTGATCGCCTGCTGAATGTTGCCAATAGCATCATCAACAATATCGGCATGAGCCAGCTGGCTGGTGAGTGACAGCAGACCAAATAACAGAACGGTAGAGTAACGTTTCATAGAGCCAGTCTCGCAGGTTGACTGGCTTTACGGTAATGAACGGCAGAAAGCTGGGGTAGCGGAGGAATCTCAAATTCTGTTGTGAACAACCCTCATCAGGCTTCAGGCATTTCCATTGAGCGGATCGCAAAAAAGTCCTGTGAGATACCCGCTCCTTTGTCCACCGTCTGCAGGTCGTGTACAAACCATGCGTACATTTCTGGCGGTGCGGTATCCAGGGGTAATGGCCGGGGTTTACCGAGGTTTGCCGCGTGGAAGTATTCCAGAAAACGCTTCGCACGCCGCAGCGCGGGTCCATATACGTTCGGAACGATATCCCTGCGTTTGTCCATGGGGTCCTGTTCCATACTGTTTCGCATCCTGATGGCGGTATCCTTTACGTCATCAAGCCAGCCCCAGTTTTGCTGCAATACGGCCAGTTCATTTGCATACTGCCCGGCGGTCTCTTTCGCCTCCTGCGTGATGCCTGCAAATCCCGCAGATGCGCCAGCAGAGGCCAGCACATCGCCGCGCTGTTTTTCATATTTCATGCATTCCGTGCGGTACTGATAGTACTGGCGACCCAGCCAGTCGATATAGCTGTCCAGATGACGGTTCTGGCATGCGGTGCTTAATGAAGTAAAGGGCAGCGCGCTCTGGTACGCCTCTGCCCACTGCAGGACGGACTGGTTTTTGACGTTGTCCTGGACGATGAAATACTCGGCAACAACGGGGTTGCTTTCGTTTAACGATTGAAAATCAGGGAAAGGCACGCCCGCCATGGTCGCCTCACGGTACATCCTGTGGAGCGCCACGCGACAAAGCTCCGCACTGGGCTTCTGTTCATCCGGTTTCAGCCCCCCGCCGATATCCTCCGCGCATCCGGGATAGAGTTCTTCCTTGTGCGCCGGGTTATTGCCGGTGCGGTACAGGCAGCGCCAGACGCGGGTTTCATGGGCGGCAACCAGATGCAGGCTTTTCTTTACCGACTCAGGCAAGGGGGTATCCTGGTCGATGGACTTGTCTCCCAGCAACACGCTAATCCCTTTTATCGGCCCGCCAAACGCAGAGATAAAGTAATCCACGCCGTTGTTGTTGCTGGCCGACGTGCGTCGCGAGCAGTCAAACAGGCCGGTAAAGACGATATCGACGGGTATGCCCTGGTAGGTGTATTTATCCCCCTCTTTCTTACAGATATCTTTCAGCAGACTGTCCAGGAATTTACGTGCCAGGGTAGCGCCGAGGTCAAAACCGAAAAGGGAGACAGAAATGAGTTTGACGGGGACCGGGCTGGCTGATTTTGCCCTCTCATAAAATCGCTCAAAGCGCATTTTCGCCGAGGCGATACGTGTATCAACGCCTGTTACCAGCATATCTGCGACAGCAGGGTTATCACGAATCCAGGGGGTAGCTTCGATGCTGGCTTTTTTAAGTGCATTCGTGGCTATATTTTTCCCCAGCTTTCTCCACTCTGCGGGTTTAAGAAGCTTTGCACCTTCATTTTTCAGGATCTCATACCAGTTTCCACCTTTGAATAATTCTCCGCCTGCTTCCTTCGCCATTTCAGCGGGCTGAGATTTGAGATCATCCTGCACATTACTTCTGGTACCATCTATTAATGCAGTGAGTTTGGTAGAAAGATCCTCGTTAAAGGGTGTACCAAGACCTGATATGTAGACCGTATCGTACGCTTCTCTTGACGTATTTTGTCTTTCGTCAGGAAATGCACGAAACAAACGGGCAATATTACTGAGTCGTTGCTCTGGCGCATCCTGTTCAATATTCCTGTGAATACCATCGAAAAAGAAACCCACATGCCAGATGCGTGAACAATTGTGTATGCCGTAATCTTCAGCCTGCTGTGCCCGGTTTGCCGCAGAAATGAGGCTTTCTATATCCATTAGTTATTATCCATTGTATTTAAGTGTGCCGCTTCTGGCCGTTTTTCATAAGGCGACCATGCGTTATCACTCCATCCCAAAAGGACTTTATCGCCAGGCAGAAAATGAACGTGTAAATCATTTTCGCCCTGCTTCCGTACTGGCATAGGCATTTCTGTGCGACGAGTTTCGAGACGCATACCTTTAAGATATTGTTCATGAGTAATATCCAGCGTCCAGATTATTTCAGCCTTATCCCCGCTAATATTCCCACAGCAGGTTGCCCCTCCTCCCCCTTGCGCAAAGGCATTCGCCCCCGCCACGCCATTTACGCTAAACCCCAGAATGGGCCTGTCAATTTCACTGTGAATAATCAGCGTCACCGGACCTGACGGCGGTCCCCAGACCGCAGCCCATACCGACCAGCCAAGATAAATCACCACCGGCAGTACCAGTGCTCCCCAGAGCCACTTTCCCCAGCGGGCATAACCGCGACTCACGGCGCTGTCTATTTTTTGATATTTACCGAACCATCCCATTATTTTGTTTCCCTGTTATTAGCATTCTCCTGATGCGTTTCATAAGGCGACCATGCGTTATCACTCCATCCCAACAGGACTTTATCGCCCGGCAGAAAATGAACGTGTAAATCATTTTCGCCTTTTTTTCGTTGTGGCAGTGGCATTGTCAGTCGATGAACTTCTGTTCGTACTCCAGCCTTGTATTGAGCAAGGGTGTAATCGACAGTCCAGATAATTTCAGCTTTATTCCCGCTTATGCTGCCGCAGCAGGTTGCTTTGCCGCCGCCATGCGCAAATGCATTTGCACCCGCCACGCCGTTTACGCTAAACCCTCTTATTGGCCTGTCAATTTCACTGTGAATAATCAGCGTCACCGGCCCCGACGGTGGTCCCCAGACCGCAGCCCATACCGACCAGCCAATATAAATCACCACCGGCAGTATCAGTGCACCCCAAATCCATTTCCCCCAGTGGGCATAACCCCGGTTAACCGCACCGTCTATTTTTTTATACACGCTGAAAAATCCCATGATGCATTTTCATCCCTGATGTTGAACGTTATTTCTTATGGCTTGCTCCAGCGAGACTTTCCCCTGAGCCACATTTTCTAATGCAGATTGCATATTTTCTGACGCCAAAATTTTTCTACCACCATTGAGATAAAAAAGGGCATACAGCTTTTGCTCTGTGCCCGCTTTCATTTTCGCCTCGCAGGCTTTGTTCAGCGCTTTTTTGACCATATCTCTTTGTACACACGGAGCAAAATGCTGGCTGGAGGGCAATTTTTGCCAGGCGGTTAATACGCTGGTGACAACCGGTTCATCCGAGATGTATTGCCATTCTTCTTTATTCAGCCGTATGGCGCTGTCTCTCGCATTTATCACCAGTGAAGGTGGAATATTTACAGGATACCATCCATTTTTTTCAGGTGCCCACCACTGTGAAACACCTCTGAATAACATACTATGCCATTCCCGGTCGTTATGGCTTGCCAGCAAACTCATCACATCCCGCGTATAAAAACGCACTAAAGCCGCTGCTCCATCGGGCGAAATAAGTGTGCATGCCGCAGAAAGCTGAACGGCTAATGCCTCTCCTGTGCGTGAAGAGCCGATAACAGCGGTTAAACCCGGCATGGAATCAATATAATGCTGTAGCGTCTCCGTATTTTTTAATACGAGCAGCCAGGGGCCATAGTTTCTGAACTCAGCAAGCTGCGGATGGAGATACAGCGAATACAGAGCCGATACATGTTCGTTATAAAAAGCCTGAAAAGCTTCCGGTGTTTGCGCACCGCCTTCCAGCATCAGAAAGATATGAGTGTGAGTGTGAGTGGATTCAGATAGCGCCTGCATCATATTTGCGACATCCATTGACTACGCTCCCTGAACCATAGCGCCGTTAGCTTTGATGGCATTGAGGAGACACTCAATGCATATTGTGCTATTAAGCGGTGGATATTGACCCGGAAGAAGCGGAATGTTTAACGGCATTGTGGCTGGTCCGGCTTTCATGGTCCTCTTAGTCCGGCGCATATACGTCGCCGTCGTGCCGTACTCGACTTTTCCCGCCTCCAGCCGCAGGTAGCTCCCCCCGCCGATAAGCGTGATGCGCTTTTTCCCCGCAAACGAGATGTCGCTCGCCGAGCTTATCGTCAGCTTCTTCTCCGCAAACAGCCTCATATTGCCGTTCTGCGCCTGCACCTCCACCGGGCCCTCGCTGGCCTTCAGGCTCAGCTGGCCGGTCCGCGCAAACAGCCCGAGCTTTTCTCCTGCGTGGCCAGCCATATTCCCCATAACGCCAGTGCTGATGTCCCCGCCTGCATTAATGGCGACATTTTTGCTGGCCGCCAGCTGCAGGTGCTCCCCGCTGGTCAGGGCCATCCCTTCCGGGGCCGACATCAGCAGCGCCTCGTTCAGCGGCTTCAGCCGCTCCTCAAACATCCGTATCTGGCTGTCCACGTCCGCCTTCAGGGCCTGCGCCTGCTCCGCCGCGATTTCCAGCTGCTGCAGCTGCTCGTTAAGCCGGTCGATTTCCTTCAGCGCAGCGCTCATATCCAGTGCGTCACCCTGCGCTTTCGCCTGCGCGTCCGCGCTGACGAACAGGCCCTTTCCGGCGCGAATAGCCCCGTATTCATCCGTGCGCAGTTCTGCGCCCGTGCCGCGACGTTGCCCCTGGCTGTCCACCAGATGCCCGCTGTTGAGCTGGGTTTTCCCGTACTCCGTGGCGAGCTTGATGTGCTCCTCCCCGCGCCGGTCCTCCATCCGCAGCTTGTTGTTTGCGGGCGTGCGCAGCACGTTGCGCGTGTGGTTGTCGCGGGTGACGTGGTCCGGGTGCTCAGAGTCGTGCAGCGCATACGCGATGTACGGCAGGTCAATATCACCATTGCTGAACGCAATCGCCACTTCCGTCCCGTCGGTGAGCGGCGTATGCCAGCCCAGCGTTTCACCGGCATACGGTTTCGCCATCCGCAGCCACAGATACCCGTAACCGGGTTCCGTCCCCTCCCGGTCGAAGTCCGGCTTCACCCGGTAGCGCCCCTGCTCGTCCAGGTGAGCGTAGATATCGTTCTTTTCCCGGCTCTCAATCCGCGCCGGAAGCGTACCGTGAATTTCCGGGCGCGGGATGTCCGCCGGGCGGAAACAGTAACGCTCGGTGTAGGGCATGCCCCAGACCGACACGTGCAGACGGGAATCACGGGCTCCCCGGCAGGTCACAAGCGTGAGAAGCACGCCCTCTTTCAGGGCCGTAATGACATCACCCTGCGGCTCCAGCACCTGACCGGGCGCGAGGTGTGAGGCGTTGCTGAACAGGTGGATACGGGCTGATTTATTGAGCTCCCGCTCGTGGTGAAGCCGGGCGTAAAACGCGCCGGACTCGGTTTCCGGCTCCGGGCTGGCGTCGTCACCCGCGTCACGGTAAGGCGCTGCGTAGCGGTAATGCTCCCCGGTGGTGACCGCATCACTGCGCACGCTGACCGTCGCATCCATCGGCGTGGAGGCGGTCCGGTAGTTGTAATCACGTGTGGTAACGGTGCCGGTGGCAATCCTGTGCCACGTCCGCACATCCCAGACCGACTCTGCCGCACCGTCAAACAGCCCCGATGGCTCGCGGTAAGGCAGGCGCACGTCAAACCGGTAGTTAAGCTGGCTGTCGGCCAGGATGTAGGTATCCAGACCGCGCACGTCGTCCATCTCCGTACGCCAGTAAATCCCCACCTCAGACAGAATACGCTGAATGAACTGCAAATCCGTTTCCCGCCACTGGGTGATAATTTCACGCGGCGGGTAGGTGCGCTCCAGCCTGAATTCAAAATCAGGTCCCTCCAGCCCGTGTCTGCGCAGCACCTGCTCCACCACTTCCGGAACGGACTGGTTCTGAAATACGGCGCACTGCCGGGTGTGTGCCAGGAGCGCCAGGCGGGAACTGAGCGTGAGCCGGTAGCGGGACTGGTCCCTGGATGTGGACAGCCACTCCAGGCGAGTCACTATGCCGTGGACACTTTTGCCGCCACGCATCCGCAACGAGGCATATTTCATCAGCACTTGTTCCGGGGGAATGTTCGCCTGTTGAGTAGTGAACTCAATATCCCATTTAAACGGCTCGCTCAGGGCTTCCCTACCGTAAAAGCGCAGGACATCCGGCTTCACCGGGCTGTCGTTAATCGCAAGGGTGTAGCGGGTCTGTCCGTCGAAAAGCGCTGACCAGTTATCCATAACAAAGACCTGATTTAACTTAGGGTTAAATCAGGATGGTTGCATGGAGAAGCGATTCTGTAAATGACTGAAACAGGAGTTAAATTCTGAAAATAATTCAGGAATCTCAAATAACCATCACCTTCCGCAGCGCCTGCGCCAGCTGCATCCGCGTAAACGGCTTACGCAGTAGCTGAACGTCCGGCAGCTGCGGGTTATGCGCCGGACGCAAATCCTGCCCGCTGATCAGCAGCACCGGAAGCTGCGGATAATGGCTGCGCGCTTGGTTCACCACCTCAGCCCCGCTCAGGCTTCCGGGCAGCATCAGGTCGCTGATAAACATGCCAATATCCCGCGACGCTGCCAGCATCTTTAATGCCTGCTCGCCATCCTCAGCTTCGAGCGTCAGGTAGCCGAGCTGGTGCAGCTGCTCGCACAGGGTCTGGCGCACGTCCGCCTCATCTTCCAGTACCAGCACCAGCCGTTCGCCGTCAGCGGACGTCGCGGCAGGCAGCGCTTCATCATCTGCAGCGGCGGGCAGCACCGATCGCGGCAGATGAAGCCGGACGGTCGTTCCCTGCCCCGGCGCGCTTTCAATCTCGACCCGTCCTCCGGACTGGCGCACAAAGCCATACACCATCGACAGGCCTAATCCGCTCCCGCTCCCGGTCTGCTTGGTGGTGAAGAACGGCTCAAAAACCTGCGATTTCACCTCCTGCGACATGCCGCTGCCGTGGTCGATCACCTCCAGCGCAACCATATCCTGCTTTCGCCCGTCGCTGCGGGTCACGCGCTGGTTCCATGTCCGAATTTTAATCACACCGCTTTGCCCCTCCATCGCATCGCGCGCGTTCATCACCAGGTTGATAATGGCGTTTTCCAGCTGGCTGACGTCTATCCACGCGGGCCAGGCCGGGGATTGCGCTTCTATCTCAAGGGTGAGGGTGGCAGGAAGGGAGTGGCGCATCAGCTCACGGAGGTTCTCCAGCAGCGGCTGCATCTCTACCGCATGCGGCGTCAGGGATTGCTTGCGTGAGAAGGCCAGCAGGCGCTGAGTCAGCAGCGCCCCGCGCTCGGCGGCCTTAAGCGCCCGGGTGATGCGCGGCGCGTCTTTTGATTCGGGGTCGGTCAGCTCCAGGCTGCCGATAATCACCGCCAGCAGATTGTTAAAATCATGCGCCAGCCCGCCGGTCAGCTGCCCGACCGCCTTCATCTTCTGGCTGTGCAGCAGCGCCTCTTCCAGCCCCTGACGCTCGACGCGGTCGATCTCCATCTGCGTGGTTTTCTCTTTCAGCAGGCGCGTGGTGTGCTCAAGCGAGGCGGTATTGCGGGCAAAAACGTTAAACGCGCGCGCCAGCTCGCCCAGCTCGTCGCGCCGCTGCAGCGCGGGCACCGACACATTCTGCTCCCCATGGGCGAGACGCGACATCGCCCGGGAAATGGCCGTCAGGTTAGAGGCCAGATTGCGGTAGATATACCAGCAGGCGCACCCGGTAATGATCAGCGCCAGCACGGCGAAGATGCTGATAAACACGCTGATGGATTGCAGCTCGTGGTGACTCTGGGCGGTACGAAGCCGGGAGGCATTCGCCACCTGCTCAACGTACTGATTGATGTCGCTGTTAAGTATCGCCACCAGCGCCTTGATGTGGAACATATACCAGCTGATCGCCAGATCGCTCTCCTCCAGCTGCTTCGACAGCGGAGCAAGCTTGTGCAGCTCGTCGTTGAAATCCGGCAGGACGACGTTCACGACGGGCTGCGCTGCGCGTCGGGGAAGCGTCGCCGTGACGGCGTCCAGTTGATGAACCGTGGCGCTCGGCGAAGGGGTGCCGATGGCGGCGACGATCAGCCTGTCCATTTCCATCAGCTGCCGCGCATCCGGGACGTTGCTGCCGTAGCGGCGATTAATATCCTGAAGATGGCGCAGGTAGCTCTGGCTTTGATAGAGCGAACTTAGCAGCGCGTTACGCTCCAGATGACGCCGCTGTCCGCGCTCCAGCATTCCCGTCACGCTCTGCTGTAGCTCATTGCTTCGTTGAATAATGCGCGCCACCAGCGCTGGCTCCTGCTGCGCCAGCGGCGCATCCGCAAGCTGTTCCAGCGAGCGCCGCAGCGCCATTTGCGTCTGCTTTAATCGTTCGGCTTCGCCTTTATATTCCAGCGCCCCGACCACCTGCGACAGCCGCACCGCCGCCGTCGCCACGCTGGCGGTATCACGCGCGAGGTTCATGCTGCCGGTCATGTCATCCAGCGTTTGCTGCTGCACCTGCTCCTGGATCTGGCTGGCATGACGAAAGCCGAGCACCGCCACGCCGCTGACCATCAGCGTCACCGCCACCACCAGCAGATTAAAAATCAGCAGGCGTCCGCGGGCGCTGGCGAAGAACGGAGGGCGTGATGGCATGGGGTTGGGCTCCTGTGCGGTTTGGTGTCCCCTCACCCTAACCCTCTCCCCAAAGGGGCGAGGGGATGATTTGCTCCCTCTCCCTTTCAGGGAGAGGGCTGGGGTGAGGATAAAAATATTCATAACTATGACAAATATGAACAGCTTCTGACATTTTGCATTTACGCACCTGTGATGAAGTGCAGATATCGACATTCGCAGGAGATCCGCCATGAGCAGAACCCCGGTTTTAGAGATGCGCAATATTGCCAAGACGTTTGGCAGTTTCCACGCGCTCAAGGGTGTGGATTTGACGGTTTTCCCCGGTGAGATCCACGCGCTGATGGGGGAAAACGGCGCGGGGAAAAGCACGCTGATGAAAATCCTCGCGGGAGCCTATACCGCCACCAGCGGCGAGACCCTGATCGACGGCCAGCCGTTTCATATTAAAGGGCCGAAAGATGCACTGGCCGCAGGCATTACCCTGATTTATCAGGAGATGCAGCTTGCCCCCAACCTGACCGTGGCGGAAAACATCTTTCTCGGCAGCGAGCTGTCGCGCGGCGGGATGGTGCAGCGTAAAGAGATGGCCGCCCAGGCGCAGGCGGTGATTGAGCGCCTCGGCGCACAGTTCAGCGCCACCGATCGGGTGATGAAGCTGACCATCGCCGAGCAGCAGCAGGTGGAAATCGCCCGCGCGCTGCACCGCAACAGCCGCATTCTGGTGATGGATGAACCCACCGCCGCCCTCTCCTCGCGGGAAACCCACCGCCTGTTTGAGCTGATTTTGCGCCTGCGCGACGAAGGGATGGCGATTATCTACATCAGCCACCGCATGGCGGAAGTGTATGAACTCTCTGACCGCGTCAGCGTCCTGCGCGACGGGCAGTACGTCGGCAGCCTGACGCACGACAAGCTGAACGCCTCTGAGCTGGTGCGCATGATGGTGGGCCGCCCGCTAAGCGACCTGTTTAACAAAGAGCGCGACATCCCCCTCGGCAGCCCGCGCCTCAACGTCCACCACCTCACCGACGGCAAAAAAGTACTGCCGTGCAGCCTGCAGGTGCGCTCCGGTGAAATTGTCGGGCTGGCGGGCCTGGTCGGGGCCGGGCGCTCCGAGCTGGCGCAGCTGATTTTCGGCGTGCGCAAGGCCACGGGCGGCATGATTGAGGTGGACGGCGAGCCGGTGGTGATCCACTCCCCGCGCGCGGCCATTGATAACGGCATCGGTTTTCTTACCGAAAACCGCAAGGAGCAGGGGCTGTTTCTGGAGCTGGCGGCGCAGGAGAACATCACCATGGCGACGCTGGAGCGCGACGCCACCTTCGGCATGTTAAACCGCAAAAAAGCCCAGTCGATTTCCGATGACGCCATCGCCCTGCTCAACATCCGCGTGCCGCATTCACAGGTGCGCGCGGGCGGGCTCTCCGGCGGCAACCAGCAAAAGCTGCTGATCTCCCGCTGGGTGGCGATTGGCCCGCGCATTCTTATTCTGGACGAACCTACGCGCGGCGTGGACGTCGGCGCGAAAAGCGAGATCTACCGCATCATGAACCAGATGGCGCGCAAGGGGGTGGCGATTTTGATGATCTCCAGCGAGCTGCCGGAGGTGGTGGGCATGAGCGACCGGGTGTACGTGATGCGGGAAGGCAGCATCGCGGGCGAACTGCACGGGCGTGACATCTCCCAGGAAAACATTATGACGCTGGCTACCGGCGTGAACGACACTCATCATCAGGCGGTGCAATCATGACAACTCCAACCCATCCGCAGCAGGTGGCGAAATCCGCCTCCGCCAAAAAAATGCTGATGAGCGATCTGATGCAAACGGTCGGCATCCTGCCGATTTTAATCCTGATCGTAGCGGTATTTGGCTTTATCGCGCCCAACTTCTTCACCGAAAGCAACCTGCTCAACATTACCCGTCAGGCGTCGATCAATATCGTGCTGGCGGCCGGAATGACCTTCATCATCCTGACCGGCGGGATTGACCTCTCCGTCGGCTCGATTCTGGGCACCACGGCGGTAGCGGCGATGGTGGTTTCGCTTATCCCTGAATTTGCCATGCTCTCCATTCCTGCCGCGCTGATGCTCGGGATGGTGCTGGGGCTGTTCAACGGTGCGCTGGTGGCCTTTGCCGGGCTTCCTCCCTTCATCGTGACGCTCGGCACCTATACGGCGCTGCGCGGCGCGGCCTACCTGCTGGCGGACGGCACGACGGTTATTAACTCCAACATCAGCTTCGAGTGGATCGGCAATAACTACCTCGGCCCGATTCCGTGGCTGGTGGCGATCGCCCTTGCGGTCATTGCCATCTGCTGGTTCATCCTGCGCCGCACTACGCTTGGCGTTCACATTTACGCGGTGGGCGGCAACATGCAGGCGGCGCGACTGACCGGCATTAAGGTCTGGCTGGTGCTGCTGTTTGTCTACGGTATGAGCGGCCTGCTCTCGGGCTTAGGCGGCGTGATGAGCGCCTCGCGCCTCTACAGCGCCAACGGTAACCTCGGCACGGGTTACGAGCTGGATGCGATTGCGGCGGTGATCCTCGGCGGAACCAGCTTCGTCGGCGGGATCGGCACGATCACCGGCACGCTGGTGGGCGCGCTGATCATCGCCACCCTCAACAACGGCATGACGCTGATGGGCGTCTCCTATTTCTGGCAGCTGGTGATCAAAGGGGCGGTGATCATCATAGCGGTGCTGATCGACAAATACCGTACCCGACACCATCAAAGTGCATAACAACAACACCCTACAGATTCGAGGAAAACCCTATGCGTTTGAAACCCTTAGTGACCGCGCTCTGTGCTGGCGCGCTGCTTGCCGCAACGCCGTTTGCGCAGGCAAAAGATCTGAAGTCCATCGGCGTGACGGTGGGCGACCTGGCCAACCCGTTCTTCGTGCAGATCACCAAAGGTGCCGAGCTGGAAGCGCGCAAGCTGGCTGGCGATAACGTCAAGGTGACGCTGGTCTCCAGCGGGTACGATCTGGGCCAGCAGGTGGCGCAGATCGACAACTTTATTGCCGCGAAGGTGGACATGATCATCCTCAACGCCGCGGATTCCAAAGGGATCGGCCCGGCGGTGAAGCGCGCCAAAGAGGCGGGGATCGTGGTCGTGGCGGTGGACGTGGCGGCAGAAGGGGCCGATGCGACAATCACCTCCGATAACACCCAGGCTGGCGAGATGGCCTGTAAGTACATTACCGACCGCCTGAAGGGCAAAGGCAACGTGGTGATCATCAACGGGCCGCCGGTCTCCGCGGTACAAAACCGCGTGGAAGGCTGCCAGACCGAGTTTAAGCGCCATCCGGAAATAAAAGTGCTCTCGGACAACCAGAACGCCAAGGGCAGCCGCGAGGGCGGGCTGGAGGTGATGACCTCACTGCTGGCCGCCAATCCGAAGATCGACGGCGTGTTTGCGATTAACGATCCGACCGCGATCGGCGCCGATCTGGCCGCGAAGCAGGCGCAGCGCAACGAGTTCTTTATCGTCGGCGTGGATGGTTCCCCGGACGGTGAGGAAGCCCTGAAGCGTGAAAACTCCCTGTTTGTGGCAACTCCGGCGCAGGATCCGCAGGTGATGGCAGCGAAAGCGGTGGAAATCGGCTATGACATTCTGCAGGGCAAAGCTGCGCCAAAAGAGCCCGTGCTGATCCCGGTGACGATGATCGATAAAAAGAACGTCGGGACGTATAAGGGGTGGACGGTTAAGTAAACCCCTCACCCTGCCCTCTCCCCAAAGGGGAGAGGGTGTTCAAGTTCCCTCTCCCCTTTGGGGAGAGGGTTAGGGTGAGGGGTAAGGTTTTGCAAAAAACGCAGGAGTCCCCATGAAACGCTCCGACATCAACGAAATTCTCGGCCACACGCGGCAGTTCTTCTCTATGCACGACGTGCATCTCCCGCCGTTTGCCAGCTTTCCGCCAACAAAATGGAAGCAGCTTGACCAGGCCGCATGGCAGGAGGTATTCGACCTCAAGCTCGGCTGGGACGTGACGGCGTTCGGCGGTAATAATTTTGCCGCTGAGGGTCTGACGCTGTTTACCCTGCGCAACGGCTCGCCCAACGGCGTGCCTTATGAAAAAGGCTATGCCGAAAAAATCATGCACGTGCGCGACGGCCAGGTGACGCCGATGCATTTTCACTGGCGCAAGCGGGAAGACATCATCAACCGGGCCGGCGGGAACCTGATTATTGAGCTATGGAATGCGGGCGCGCATGAAGAGACGGAAAACACCGACGTGACCGTTACCGTCGACGGCTGTCGGCAGACCCATGCGCCCGGCAGCCAGCTGCGCCTGCTGCCCGGGGAAAGCATCTGCCTGACGCCCGGTCTGTACCACAGCTTCTGGGGGGAGCGCGGCTTCGGCGACGTGCTGGTCGGCGAAGTGTCCTCCGTGAATGATGACGAGCACGATAACCACTTTTTGCAGCCCGTTGCCCGCTATAACAGCATCGAAGAAGACGAACCGGCGGTGCTGGTGCTGTGCAACGAGTACAACCTGTTTCGGACATAAGGAGTGAATGATGCCACTGATTTCTCTTGCCGACGGTCTTGAGCACGCCAGGGAACACCGCTACGCGCTGGGCGCGTTTAACGTGCTCGACTCCCACTTCCTCCGCGCGCTGTTCGCCGCCGCGAAGCAGGAACGCTCGCCGTTTATCATCAATATCGCCGAAGTGCATTTTAAGTATGTGTCGCTGGATTCACTTGTCGAAGCGGTGAAGTTCGAGGCCGCCCGTCACGATATTCCCGTGGTGCTCAATCTCGACCACGGCCTGCATTTCGAGGCGGTGGTGCGCGCCCTGCGCCTGGGGTTCAGCTCGGTGATGTTCGACGGCTCGACGCTGAGCTACGAGGAAAACATTCGCCAGACGCAGGAGGTGGTGAAGATGTGCCACGCGGTGGGCGTGTCGGTGGAGGCGGAGCTGGGCGCGGTCGGGGGTGATGAAGGCGGCGCGCTTTACGGCCATGCGGACGAAGCGTTCTTTACCGACCCGCAGCTGGCGCGCGAATTTGTCGATTCAACCGGCATCGACGCGCTGGCGGTTGCCATCGGCAACGCGCACGGCAAATACAAGGGCGAGCCGAAGCTCGATTTCCCGCGCCTGGACGCCATCCGCCAGCAGACGGGGCTGCCGCTGGTTTTACACGGCGGCTCAGGCATTAGCGATGCCGACTTCCGCCGCGCTATCGAGCTGGGCATTCATAAAATCAACTTCTATACCGGCATGTCGCAGGCCGCGCTCGCCGCCGTCGAGCAGCGCATGGCGAACCGCCAGCCGCTGTACGATGAGTTTGCCGAACTGCTGCTGGGCATTGAGGAAGCGATAACCGATACGGTCGCCGAACAGATGCGCATCTTCGGCAGCGCGGGGCAGGCATAATGGAACGTAAAGGCATTATCGCCGCAGGCAACATGCTGGTGGATCACGTCCACCAGATCGTGCAGTGGCCGGAGCGCGGCTGGCTGGCGGAAATCACCCACAGCGAACGCTCGACCGGCGGCGCGCCGCTCAACGTGCTGCTGACGCTGGCGAAAATGCACGTTGGCCTGCCGCTGCAGGCGGTGGGGCTGATTGGCGAAGACGGCGACGGGGATTACATTCTGGCGATGCTCGACCAGTATCACGTCAACCGCCAGCGCGTGCAGCGCACCACCTTCGCCCCCACGTCCATGTCGCAGGTGATGACCGATCCCAGCGGCCAGCGCACCTTTTTCCACTCGCCGGGCGCCAACCGCCTGCTGGATCTTCCCGCGTTCGATCGCCTGGACGGATCGCTGAAGATCTTCCATCTCGGCTACCTGCTGCTGCTCGACAGCCTGGATATGCCCGATGACGAATTTGGCACCCGCAGCGCGCGGCTGCTGGCGCAGATGCGCGACCAGGGATATGAAACCTCGCTCGACCTGGTGTCCCGCAAGGGCGATCCGCGCTATCAGCCGCTGGTGCTCCCTGCCCTGCGCCATCTGGATTATCTGGTGATTAACGAGCTGGAGGCCGGTGAGTTTAGCGGGCTTGAGATGCGCGACGGCAGCAATACGCTGAACACAGCCCATATTGCTGAAGCCGCCGCGCAGCTGCTGGCGGCAGGCGTCCGCCAGCGGGTGGTGATCCACTGTCCGGAAGGGGCATGGGGTGAAGCGCCGGGTGAGCAAGGCCGCTGGATCCCGTCGTGGATGCTGGAGCAGGAGGAGATTATCGGCAGCGTAGGTGCGGGCGATGCGTTTTGCGCGGGGTTTTTATACGGCTGCCATGAATCGCTGCCGCTTAACGAGAGTATTTATCTGGCGCACGCCTGCGCGCGGGCAAGCCTGCTGGCCGCCAACGCCATCGACGGCGCGAAAACGCTGGAGGAGCTGCAGCTGTATATCAAAGAGAATACCTAGGCCGCTTTCTCGCTGTGACAGACATCGGTGGCAAAAACATAGCCCAGACCGCGAATGGTTTTAATCAGCGCAGGCTGATGCGGATTGGCCTCGATTTTCCGCCGCAGGCGCATGATCAGCACGTCAATCGTACGGTCGAACACGTCGGCACTTTCGCTATGGGTCAGTTCCAGAAGCTGCTCGCGACTCAGCACCCGGCGCGCATTTTGCGTGAGCGCCAGCAGCAGGCCGTACTCGCCCTGCGTTAAGGGGACGGCGTGACGCTGCGGATCGCTCAGCTCGCAGCGGGTGGTATCCAGCGTCCAGCCGTTAAAGGTGATGCCTGCGACGCGCGGGGCCGTCGTTTCTACTGCCAGCACGCCGGTACGCCGCAGCACCGCTTTCACGCGGGCCACCACCACGCGCGGATTGAACGGCTTACCGATGTAATCGTCGGCTCCCATCTCCAGCCCCACCACCACATCCGACTCGCTCCCCAGCCCGGTGAGCATGACGACCGGCAGTTCAGGACGCAGCTTTTGAAGCTGAAGCAAAACCTGCAGGCCGTTGATATCCGGCAGCATCATGTCCAGCAGAACCAGCGCGACGCCCGGCTCCTGCTGAACCAGTCTCAGCGCCTCCTGGCCGTTATGGCAGACGAGCACGGTAAAGACGTGCTCGTTGAGCACGTCCTGCAGCAGTTCACATACTGCCGTATCGTCATCAACCACCAGAATCGCCGGTTTCATCATATGCTTCCATCAGGGAATTATGTTAAGTCTGAACCATTCTGCCGCTCGCTCCAGCCTAATTCTTTTTTACGTGACGGAATTTCAACCCATGTCACATCCGCTGCCCTTTCGACACGTCAATTCTGACGATTGCCTGCTTTTCGTCAGGGTTTTGACGACAAATCGACCGTAAAGTCTGGATATACCCTCATTAAAAACATGGCATAGAAGCTGCATTATGGGTGCGAAAGCGTTTATTAACTGGAGCAGACTGATGAAAAAAGTCGTCACGGTTTGTCCTTATTGTGCCTCAGGTTGCAAGATCCACCTGGTGGTCGATAACGGCAAAATCGTCCGGGCGGAGGCCGCGCAGGGGAAAACCAACCAGGGCACGCTGTGCCTGAAGGGTTACTACGGCTGGGATTTTATTAACGATACCCAGATCCTCACCCCGCGCCTGAAAACCCCAATGATTCGCCGCGAGCGCGGCGGCAAGCTGGAGGCCGTCTCCTGGAGCGAGGCGCTCGATTACGTCGCGACGCGCCTGAGCGCCATCAAGGCCAAGTACGGCCCGGATGCGATTCAGACCACCGGCTCCTCACGCGGGACGGGGAATGAAACTAACTATGTGATGCAAAAATTCGCGCGCGCCGTTATTGGTACCAATAACGTCGACTGCTGCGCTCGCGTCTGACACGGCCCATCGGTTGCAGGTCTGCACCAGTCGGTCGGTAACGGCGCAATGAGCAATGCCATCAACGAGATAGACAACACCGATCTGGTGTTCATCTTTGGCTATAACCCGGCGGATTCACACCCGATCGTCGCTAATCACGTAATTAACGCGAAGCGCAACGGGGCGAAAATTATCGTCTGCGATCCGCGTAAAATCGAAACCGCGCGCATTGCGGATATGCACATTGCATTGAAAAACGGCTCGAACATCGCGCTGCTGAACGCAATGGGGCACGTCATTATTGAGGAGAACCTGTACGACCAGGCGTTTGTCGCCACCCGTACGGAAGGTTTTGAAGAGTATCGCAAAATCGTCGAGGGCTACACGCCAGAGTCGGTTGAAGCGATTACTGGCGTGAGCGCGCAGGAGATCCGCCAGGCGGCACGCATGTATGCCGGGGCGAAAACCGCCGCCATCCTGTGGGGCATGGGCGTGACCCAGTTCTACCAGGGTGTGGAAACCGTGCGCTCCCTGACCAGCCTCGCCATGCTGACGGGAAATCTTGGCAAGGCGCACGTCGGCGTCAACCCGGTGCGCGGTCAGAATAACGTCCAGGGCGCCTGCGACATGGGCGCGCTGCCGGACACCTATCCTGGCTACCAGTACGTGAAGTTCCCGGAAAACCGCGCCAAGTTCGCGAAAGCCTGGGGCGTGGAAAGCCTGCCGGAACACACCGGGTATCGCATCAGCGAGCTGCCGCACCGCGCGGCGCACGGCGAAGTGCGTGCGGCCTACATCATGGGTGAAGATCCGCTCCAGACCGACGCCGAGCTGTCGGCGGTGCGCAAAGGGTTTGAGGATCTGGAGCTGGTGATTGTCCAGGATATCTTCATGACCAAAACCGCGGCGGCGGCGGATGTCATTTTACCGTCAACCTCCTGGGGCGAGCATGAAGGCGTCTACACGGCGGCGGACCGCGGCTTCCAGCGCTTCTTTAAGGCGGTCGAGCCGAAGTGGGATCTCAAAACCGACTGGCAGATCATCAGCGAAATTGCCACCCGCATGGGTTACCCGATGCACTACAACAACACCCAGGAGATCTGGGACGAGTTGCGCAATCTGTGTCCGGACTTTTATGGGGCAACCTATGAGAAAATGGGCGAGCTGGGGTACATCCAGTGGCCGTGCCGCGATGAGTCAGAATCCGACCAGGGGACGTCGTATCTTTTTGAAGAGAAGTTCGACACCCCGAACGGGCTGGCGCAGTTCTTCACCTGCGACTGGGTCGCGCCTATCGATAAGCTCACCGACGAGTATCCGATGGTGCTCTCCACCGTGCGTGAAGTGGGCCACTACTCCTGTCGCTCGATGACCGGCAACTGCGCCGCGCTGGCGGCGCTGGCGGACGAACCGGGCTATGCGCAGATCAACACCGCCGACGCGGAGCGCCTCGGCATTGAGGATGAAGCGCTGGTGTGGGTCAACTCGCGTAAGGGCCGCATCATCACCCGTGCGCAGGTCAGCGACCGTCCGAACAAAGGGGCGGTCTATATGACCTACCAGTGGTGGATTGGCGCCTGTAACGAGCTGGTGACGGAGAACTTAAGCCCGATAACCAAAACGCCGGAGTACAAATACTGCGCCGTAAACGTAGAGCCGATTGCGGATCAACACGCTGCGGAACAGTACGTGATCGATGAATATAGCAAGCTGAAAGCCCGACTGCGCGAAAGCGCAATGGGGTAACGCCGTTAAATAATCGATGAATAAAGGGAGTGATATATTCACTCCCTTTTTATTTATGCTTAACATATTAATAATATCAATTATGATTGTGGAAAGCGGCTCGCAGAAATAATGTAATTTTCGCAAAAAAGAATTACATCTTTGCATTTTAATTCAGAGGGATAAGATGTGCGGCGGGTGCTTAAGACTTTCTGTCTTGAGCATTGTTGAGGGACAGAAAGTGGAAAGCCCCGGGAAATTTGCATTTACCCGAGGCTACCCCCAACAACCAACAGGTTGAGAGTAGCCTCTTATTCTTTTTTACACAAGGAGTAAAAGGCATGACGCCATTAAAAACTGCGTTAGGCATCGTCTTTATTATTTGCCTGACGATAGTGATCTTTACCTTTATTACTCGCGGTAAGTTATGCGAGTTTTCAATAAAAGGTGAACATCAGGAGGTGGCGGCTAAATTAGCCTGCAACGCGGGCTAACCTCTGCGGGCGGAACGACAGTTCCGCCCGGCTTGTAGGATGCTGAGGTCTTAATGCACCCATTTTTTTCTTCTGCCACCGCGATTATACTGCGCGGCATGTACCCAGATGATAAGAATCCATGAAACCTCTTTTATTGCTGTTGTTACTTTTTACCTCGCTTGCTCGTGCCGATCAGATTGGCAGCCAGTATAAAGCGCAGGCTGAGGCTGGCGATGCGCGTGCCCAATACTATCTTGCCGATACCTGGTTCAGTTCCGGCGACAGCAGGCAGGCGGCGCTGTGGGCAGAGAAAGCGGCAAAGGGCGGCGATATCGATGCGATGGCGCTGCTGTCGCAAATTCATTTTACCCAGGGGGACTATCCGCAAGCCAAAGCGCTGGCGCAGCAGGCGAACATCGCGGGCAGTAAACGTGGCGCAATCATGCTGGCTCGCCTGCTGGTGAATACCCAGGCGGGCAAAACCGACTATCAGCAGGCCATTAAACTGCTGCAAACGGCCACCGGGGATATCGATAACGACTCTGCGGTTGACGCGCAGATGCTGCTGGGGCTGATTTATGCCAACGGCGTTGAAATGGCGCAGGACGACGCTCAGGCAGCGGCGTGGTTCAAACGCAGCTCGTCGCTTTCACGCACGGGCTACGCGGAATACTGGGCGGGTATGCTGTTCCAGCAGGGAGAGAAAGGCTTTATCACGCCGAATAAACAGAAAGCACTCTACTGGCTAAATCTGAGCTGTACCGAAGGGTTTGATACGGGATGCGAAGAGTTTGATGCGTTGAGCGGGGAGTAAAGTGCCGGGTGGCGGCTTCGCCTTACCCGGCCTACAAAACCCGTAGGCCCGGTAAGCGCAGCGCCACCGGGCTTAGGATGTTACTGGTCAGCCGTTTTATCAAAACGACCCAGCACCTCGCGTTCATACGCCAGCGCTTTCTTGCGGTCGAATTTGTGCTCCCACTTGGCGATAACCAGCACCGCCAGGGCATTACCCACCACGTTCAGCGCGGTACGCGCCATGTCGAGGATACGGTCCACGCCCGCGATAAACGCCAGGCCTTCCAGCGGAATGCCGACGCTACCCAGCGTCGCCAGCAGCACCACGAAGGAGACGCCCGGCACGCCAGCAATACCTTTCGAGGTCACCATCAGCGTCAGCACCAGCACGATTTCCTGCCACAGCGACAGGTCAATGCCGTACAGCTGCGCGATAAAGATCGCCGCAATGCTCTGGTACAGCGTTGAGCCGTCGAGGTTGAAGGAGTAGCCGGTCGGTACCACAAAGCTGGTAATAGAGGCAGGCGCGCCATAGGCTTCCATCTTCTCAATGATGCGCGGCAGCACGCTCTCGGAGCTTGCCGTGGAGTACGCCAGAATCAGCTCATCCTTCAGGATGCGGATCAGGATCCAGATGCTCAGCCCGCACAGGCGCGCCACAATGCCCAGCACCACCAGCGCGAAGAACAGGATCGCGAAGTGGACCAGAATCACCAGCTTCGCCAGCGGCCACAGGGAAGCAAAGCCGAAGTTCGCCACGGTCACCGCGATCAGCGCGAATACACCAACCGGCGCGTAACGCATCACCATGTGGGTCACTTTGAACATGGTTTCAGAAACAGAGCGGAACACGGTCACCAGCGGTTCGCGGTGCGTCGCGGGCAGGGAGGAAAGTCCCAGACCAAACAGCACCGAGAAGAAGATGATCGGCAGCATCTCGCCCTTCGCCATCGACGCCACGATGTTGGTTGGCACCAGCGAAAGAATAGTGCCCATCAGGCCATGCGCGTGGCTCTGTACGTCAGCGGTGGTGCTTTGGTATTTCGAAATATCCACCGTCGCCAGCTGCGACATATCGATTCCGGCGCCCGGCTGGAACACGTTCGCCAGGGTGATACCCAGAATGATGGCAACCGTAGTAATTACTTCGAAATAGAGAATGGTTTTTACGCCAATGCGGCCCAGCTGCTTCGCATCACCGACGCCCGCGATACCGACCACCAGCGTCGAAATCACAATCGGCACAACAATCATCTTGATCAGATGAATAAAGATATCACCTGCCGGTGAGAGCAGGTTCGCAATCAGCCACTCGCGGCTGTCGCTATGATAGTGGAGGTAACTGCCCAGCAAAATGCCCAAAATAAGGGCTATTAAGATTTGCCAGGCCAGGCTCACTTTTACGTTTTTCATAGAAACTGACTTCCTCAATGAAGCGCCTTATTCACGCAAACTGCATGAATATGGGGACATACTGAAAGGGTATGAATTGTGTTGCGTTGGTTTATGGGATTTTTTAACGCGGCGTATGAGTATCATCTGCACGGCCTGCTGCGCAAGCCTTAAAGAACGAGGCATTTCACTGAAAAAAGGGGTTATGACGCTAATTTGTCATAATTCTCATTAATAACCTTTTGTTATAAAAACGCTTTTTTCTACATAAATGTGAATAATCCTTTCACTAAATTATTTCCCTTCAAAGTTTCATTCGCTCAATTTTCAACCTGTTCAAACAATGCGTGATCTGTAGCCCAAATACTAAACAAAGCTTGTAAAGCCCCTACTATTAACGTTTTTGCGACATATTATTAACATCTTACAAGGAGAAAAAAAGCCATGAGCCAAATCCACAAACACGACATTCCCGCAAACATTGCGGACCGTTGCCTGATAAACCCGGAGCAGTACCACGAGAAGTATCAGCAATCCATCTCCAGCCCTGACCTCTTCTGGGGCGAGCAGGGCCACATCCTGGAATGGATGACACCGTATCAGAAGGTGAAGAACACCTCCTTTGCACCGGGCAACGTCTCAATTAAATGGTATGAAGACGGCACGCTGAACCTGGCGGCGAACTGCCTGGATCGCCATCTTGCCGCGCGCGGCAACGAAACGGCCATTATCTGGGAAGGCGACGATGCCTCGCAGAGCAAACATATCACCTATAAAGAGCTGCACCGCGACGTGTGCCGCTTTGCCAACGTCCTGCTGGAACAGGGCATCAAGAAAGGCGACGTGGTCGCTATCTATATGCCGATGGTGCCGGAAGCCGCGGTGGCCATGCTGGCCTGCGCGCGCATCGGCGCGATCCACTCCGTTATCTTCGGCGGCTTCTCCCCGGAAGCGGTTGCCGGGCGTATCGTTGACTCCAACTCGAAGCTGGTGATCACCGCTGACGAAGGCGTGCGCGCCGGGCGCGGTATTCCGCTGAAGAAAAACGTCGATGAAGCGCTGAAAAACCCGAACGTGACCACCATCAGCAACGTTATCGTCCTCAAGCGTACCGGCGGCAAGATCGACTGGAACGAGGGCCGTGACCTGTGGTGGAGCGACCTGATTGAAAAGGCGAGCGACCAGCATCAGCCGGAAGAGATGAACGCGGAAGATCCGCTGTTTATCCTTTATACCTCCGGCTCGACCGGCAAGCCGAAAGGCGTGCTGCACACCACCGGCGGCTATCTGGTGTATGCGGCCACCACCTTTAAGTACGTCTTCGACTACCATCCGGGCGATATCTACTGGTGCACCGCCGACGTGGGCTGGGTCACCGGCCACAGCTACCTGCTGTACGGCCCGCTGGCGTGCGGCGCAACGACGCTGATGTTTGAAGGCGTGCCGAACTGGCCGACTCCGGCGCGCATGTGTCAGGTGGTCGACAAGCATCAGGTCAACATTCTCTACACCGCGCCAACGGCAATCCGCGCATTAATGGCGGAAGGCGACAAGGCCATCGAAGGCACCGACCGCTCTTCCCTGCGCATCCTCGGCTCCGTGGGCGAGCCCATCAACCCGGAAGCCTGGGAGTGGTACTGGAAGAAAATCGGCAACGAGAAGTGCCCGGTGATGGACACCTGGTGGCAGACCGAAACCGGCGGCTTCATGATCACCCCGATGCCGGGCGCCACGCAGCTGAAAGCGGGTTCCGCAACCCGTCCGTTCTTCGGCGTGCAGCCCGCGCTGGTGGATAACGAAGGCAATCCGCAGGAAGGGGCCACCGAGGGCAACCTGGTGATCGTCGACTCCTGGCCGGGCCAGGCGCGTACCCTGTTCGGCGACCACGAGCGCTTTGAGCAGACCTACTTCTCGACCTTTAAAAACATGTACTTCAGCGGAGACGGCGCGCGCCGTGACGAAGACGGCTATTACTGGATCACCGGACGCGTGGACGACGTGCTGAACGTCTCCGGCCACCGTCTGGGCACGGCGGAGATTGAGTCCGCGCTGGTGTCGCATCCGAAGATTGCCGAAGCCGCCGTTGTGGGCATTCCGCACAACATTAAAGGCCAGGCGATTTATGCTTACGTCACCCTGAACCATGGCGAAGAGCCGTCGCCAGAGCTGTACGCCGAGGTGCGCAACTGGGTGCGTAAAGAGATTGGCCCGCTCGCCACGCCGGACGTGCTGCACTGGACCGACTCGCTGCCAAAAACCCGTTCCGGCAAAATTATGCGCCGTATTCTGCGCAAAATCGCCGCGGGCGATACCAGCAACCTCGGCGATACCTCAACGCTTGCCGATCCTGGCGTAGTGGACAAACTGCTCGAAGAGAAGCAGGCCATCGCAATGCCATCGTAACCTTTTCTCCCTCTCCCCTCACCCTAACCCTCTCCCCATAGGGGAGAGGGGATAAAACAAACCAACCTTACCTTTGGAGACTCTGTGATGAATGACCATATTTGTCAGCAGATAGAGAATAGTGCGCACTACAGGGAGCTCGTCGAAAAACGGCAACGGTTTGCCTTCATCCTTTCCATCATCATGCTGGTTATCTACGTCGGCTTTATCCTGCTGATCGCCTTTGCCCCGCACTGGCTCGGCACGCCGCTGCACCCGGGCACCAGCGTCACGCGGGGTATTCCGATTGGCATCGGCGTCATTATCATTTCCTTTGTGCTGACCGGCGTGTACGTCTGGCGCGCGAACGGCGAATTCGATCGTCTTAATAAAGAAGTCCTGCGCGAGGTAAAAGCATCATGAAGCGAGTCCTGACGGCGCTTGCCGCCGCCCTTCCGTTTGCCGCCAACGCGGCTGATGCCATTACCGGCGAGGTACAGCGCCAGCCAACCAACTGGCAGGCAATCATCATGTTCCTCATTTTCGTCCTGCTGACGCTGTATATCACCTACTGGGCGTCGAAACGCGTGCGCTCGCGTAACGATTACTACACCGCGGGCGGCAACATTACCGGCTTCCAGAACGGGCTGGCGATTGCGGGCGACTTTATGTCTGCCGCCTCCTTCCTCGGGATCTCCGCGCTGGTCTATACCTCCGGCTACGACGGCCTGATTTACTCCCTCGGCTTCCTCGTTGGCTGGCCGATCATTCTGTTCCTGATTGCCGAGCGCCTGCGTAACCTGGGACGCTACACCTTCGCTGACGTGGCGTCCTACCGCCTGAAGCAGGGGCCGATTCGCACCCTCTCCGCCTGCGGCTCGCTGGTGGTCGTCGCGTTGTACCTGATCGCCCAGATGGTGGGCGCAGGCAAGCTTATCGAACTGCTGTTCGGCCTGAACTACCACGTCGCGGTGGTGCTGGTCGGCGTGCTGATGGTGATGTACGTCCTGTTTGGCGGCATGCTCGCCACCACCTGGGTGCAGATCATCAAAGCCGTCCTGCTGCTGTTCGGCGCCAGCTTTATGGCCTTTATGGTGATGAAGCACGTCGGCTTCAGCTTCAATAACCTGTTTACCGAAGCGATGGCTGTCCACCCGAAAGGGGAAGCGATCATGAGCCCGGGCGGGCTGGTGAAAGACCCAATATCGGCGCTCTCGCTCGGTCTGGGCCTGATGTTCGGTACCGCGGGCCTGCCGCATATCCTGATGCGCTTCTTCACCGTGAGCGATGCGCGTGAAGCGCGTAAGAGCGTCTTCTACGCCACCGGTTTCATGGGCTATTTCTACATCCTGACCTTTATCATCGGCTTTGGCGCGATCATGCTGGTGGGGGCGAACCCGGCGTTTAAGGACGCGGCGGGCGCGCTGATTGGCGGTAACAACATGGCGGCGGTGCACCTGGCCGACGCGGTGGGCGGTAACCTGTTCCTCGGCTTTATCTCCGCCGTGGCCTTCGCCACCATTCTTGCGGTGGTTGCAGGGCTGACGCTGGCCGGCGCATCTGCGGTGTCGCATGACCTCTACGCCAACGTCATCCGCAAAGGCGCAAGCGAGCGCGATGAGCTGAAGGTCTCGAAAATCACCGTGCTGGTGCTGGGCGTTGTGGCGATTCTGTTAGGCATTCTGTTCGAGAAGCAGAACATCGCCTTTATGGTGGGGCTGGCCTTCTCGATTGCGGCAAGCTGTAACTTCCCGATCATCCTGCTCTCTATGTACTGGTCGAAACTGACCACCCGTGGGGCGATGATTGGCGGCTGGCTGGGGCTGCTGACGGCGGTGATCCTGATGATTCTGGGGCCGACCATCTGGGTGCAGATCCTCGGTCACGAAAGCGCTATCTTCCCGTACGAATACCCGGCGCTGTTCTCCATTGCCGTGGCGTTTATCGGGATCTGGTTCTTCTCCGCTACCGACAACTCGCCGGAGGGTAACCTGGAGCGTGAGAAATTCCGCGCCCAGTTTATCCGTTCTCAAACGGGCTTAGGCATCGATCAGGGCCGAGCGCATTAATCGACTGACCTCCCCGGTCATTCTGGCCGGGGAGCTTAAAACATCACCCACGCCACCAGCGGCGCAATCAGCACCATCACCACGCCTGAAAGCATCATCACCAGGCTTGCAACCACCCCTTCCTGCTGGCCCAGCTCATACGAACGCGCCGTTCCCGCGCCGTGCGACGCCGCGCCGAACCCTGCCCCCTTTGCCATCCCTTCACGGATCGACAGGCGCAGGAACAGCATATCGCCGACCGCCATGCCGAACACGCCCGTGACGACCACAAACAGCGCCACCAGATCCGGCTGCCCGCCGAGCGGTTTGGCGGCAGCCAGCGCAAACGGCGTGGTCACCGAGCGCACGGCCAGGCTGCGCTGGATTTCATCGGACAGAGTGAACAGCCGCGCCAGCCAGACGGAGCTGCACACCGCCACCACCGTGGCGGTGATCACGCCCGCGCTCAGCGACATCCAGTGGCGTTTGATAATGGCGAGGTTGTCATAGACAGGGACGGCAAAGGCGATGGTCGCCGGGCCGAGCAGCCACAGCAGCCAGTGGGATTCACCAATGTAGTTCTGCCAGGAGATATGCCCGAAAATCAGCATCAGCACCAGCAGGATCGGCGTGAACACCAGCGGCATCAGCGGCAGGGCGTGAAAGCGGCGGTACAGCCGCTTGTTGGCAAAGTAGATAACCAGCGTCGCCGCCAGGCACAGCACGCTAATCTGAAAGTTAGTCATGCTTCTGCCTGCTGATTTCAAAGCGATACACTTTATCCACCACCCAGGCGGTCGCCCCCAGCACCATCAGCGTGCTTAGGGCGATCACCGCGAAGATGCGCCAGCCGTCGACCATCAGCAGCTGCGCGTAGTTCACCACCGCCACCACGGCGGGCACAAAGAACAGCAGCATTTCGGCCAGCAGCCAGCGCGCACCGGCGCGTACCCAGCGAAGGGGAATAACGCGACACAGAATGAGCGTCAGCATCAGCACCATGCCGACAAGGTTGGCGGGCAGAGGCAGATGCAGCCAGCCGACAAGATATTCTGCGAAAACAAACAGTCCCGCGTAGAGCAGTACCTGAACCGGTACCTGGAGTCGTTGAACAACGGCAGGCGTAACACGGCTTAACGCCACGGCCATGGGGGTTTTCCTCAAAAATGAGACGAGGCGCCAGTATAGAGACCGCACGGTGTGGACTGAAATGAATTAAAATCATCGAAGGTATAGTTCCGAGGAATAATCATGGACATAAGAACGCTGCGCTATTTTGTCGAGGTGGTTCGCCAGCAAAGTTTTACCCGCGCAGCGGAGAAGTTGTTTGTTACCCAGCCCACCATCAGCAAGATGTTGAAAAACCTCGAAGATGAACTGAACTGCACCCTGCTGATCCGCGACGGGCGCAGGCTGCTGCTGACCGATACCGGGCGCGTGGTATTCGAGCGCGGGCTGGCGATCCTGGCGGAGTTTCGCCAGCTGGAGGCCGAGCTTGGCGACATCAATCACCTGACGAAAGGCCTGCTGCGCCTCGGCATTCCGCCGATGGTCGGCATGATGATGGCCGGTCCCATCGGCCTGTTTCGCCAGCGCTATCCCGGCGTTGAGCTGAAGATTTCCGAGTTTGGCGGCTTAACCGTACAGCAGGCGGTCACTAACGGCGAGCTGGACGTAGCCATGACCGCGTTACCCGTTGAGGAAGAGAGCGGGCTGGCGACACTGCCGCTCTTTAGCCACCCGCTGTGCGTGCTGGTGCCGCGATCCGGCGACTGGCTGACGATAGACTCGGTGAAGCCCGAGCTGCTCGGCGAACATCCTTTGCTGATTTACAACGAAGATTTCGCCTTAAGCCGCCAGCTGATGGCGCTGTTTAACCACCACAACGTCAAGCCGCGCATTGCGGTGCGCAGCGGCCAGTGGGATTTTCTGGCGGCGATGGTGCAGGCAGGCGTGGGGATTGCCATTCTGCCGCAGCCTATCTGCGAGCGGCTGGATAAAAACACGCTGCGCTGGATACCGCTTGAGAGCGACCTGCACTGGCAGCTGGGGATGATCTGGCGCGAAGGGGTGTATCTGTCGCACAGCGCGCAGGCGTGGCTGCAGTGCTGTGAGGGGTTTTGGGTGCCCTGACCCCTCACCCTAACCCTCTCCCCACAGGGGAGAGGGAACCGATCGAGCCCCTCGCCCCTGTGGGGAGAGGGGTTGGGGTGAGGGGCAAAAGCGCTACTGATTCTCTATCAACAGCGCTTCCAGCAGGTCCAGATCGTGCAGCAGCTTTTGCAGCGTCTCGTTGCTGATCTGGCGCGTGGCGCGCAGGTGGTACAGCTCGGCGCGCTCGGAGCGCAGCGCCGCCAGGCGGAACCGGCGTTCAAGGTTCTCCTCCTGCAGCGAGCTTTCCACGTCGTTACGCCCGTCCGCCCGGCGGCGCAGGTTACCGATCACGCGGGAACTGACCTCCGTCAGCAGCTGATTGTCGATGTTCTCTTCCGCATCCGCGGCCAGGCGTTCTTCCATCTTCTGGATCGCCACAATCGCCACTTCGGCGGTCGCGGCGCGGGCAATGCGTTCCTCTTTGTGCTGCTGAGAGGAGTCGCCCACCTCAATGTGCTGCAGCAGAATAGGCAGCATGATCACGCCAACGAACAGCGAGAACAGAATCACGCCTGCCGCCAGGAATACCAGCTCGTAGCGCGCCGGGAAGACGTCCCCGGTCGGTAACAGCAGTGGAATAGAGAGCACACCGGCAAGGGTAATGGCCCCGCGCACCCCCGCAAATGAGGCAATCAGCAGCTCACGCGTTGACCATGAACCGAACTCCATCGGCTTTTTGGTCAGGAAGCGCACGCTGAACTTCTTCATCGTCCACAGCCAGCCAAAACGCACCAGCATCAGCGCCATATAAATCAGCACGATATCGGTGAACAGCAGCCAGGTTTCAACGTTCGGGTCGGCCTCTGCCGCCACCAGTGAGGTCTCCAGAATGCCGGGCAACTGCAGGCCCAGCAGCAGGAATACCATGCCGTTAAACACGAACTCGAGCATCGCCCAGGTGCTGTTCGCACGCAGGCGCATCGCCAGCGGCGCGCGGCGCATTACGCCGGAGCGGGTGATGGTCATCCCTGCCGCTACCGCCGCCAGAATGCCCGACACGCCGATGTGTTCAGCAATCAGGTAGGAAGCAAACGGCAGCAGGAACAGCAGAACGATTTGCGTTGCAGGTTCATCACCGCCCCAGCGGCTGAGGAAGCGCAGCGAGCGACCGTACAGCCAGCTCACCACGAAGCCGGCCAGGATGCCGCCGATCGCCACCTTGAAGAACTCCAGGGTCGCGCCGCCGACGGTAAAGACCATGGTGCCCATGGCAACCGCCACGGCAAACTTCAGGGCCACCAGGCCGGAGGCGTCGTTCATCAGCGCCTCGCCCTGCAAAATGCCCATGATTTTCTTCGGAATACGGCCTTCGCCCACAATGCCGGAAAGCGCCACGGCATCGGTTGGCGACAGCACGGCGGCCAGCGCAAAGGCGGGGATTAACGGAATGCCCGGCACCATCCAGTAGATCAGGAAGCCAATCCCGACTACGGTAACAACCACCAGCGCCAGCGCCAGGCCGAAGATCTCCCGGCCATGCTCCAGAAATTCGCGCGTGGGGGTTTTCCAGCCGTCGGCAAACAGCAGCGGCGGAATAAACAGCACGAGGAACAGTTCCGGGTCGAACTCGACGTGCAGGCCAAACGTCGGCCACGCCAGCAGCGCGCCGATGGCAATTTGCATTAATGGCAGGGGAATTTGAAAGGGCAGTACGCGTGTAACCACCCCGGATAGCGAGACCACAAGGGTCATGATGAGTATTGTGAAGAAGATTTCCATGCGTTCCCTGTTTGCTGTATTGCTTATAAGCCAAACCTAAGGCGTCGTGCCTCTTATTCTATCCTCTCCAGAGTAACGCAAAAGGCAACGGGATGAGTCCGGAAAATAAAAACGGGCGGCCTGAGCCACCCGTTTTCGCATCAATGGTCAACTTAGATTGCCCAGCCGCCCGCGTAGAACGCGACCAGTGCGATAGCGATAACGACGGTGCCGATGTTCAGCTTGCGCCATTCACCGGACACCAGGCGGCCAATCACCAGCGAGGCGAAACCGATCATGATGCCGGTCACGATGTTGCAGGTCAGCACGATAAATACCGCGGTGATCAGGCCAGACATCGCGTCAACGAAGTCTGCAAAGTCGATTTTCGCCACGTTGCTCAGCATCAGCAGGCCAACGTACATCAGCGCCGGTGCGGTTGCATAAGCCGGGACCAGGTAAGAGAGCGGCGAGAGGAACAGGATCAGCAGGAACAGCACGCCGACGGTGATCGCCGTCAGGCCGGTTTTACCGCCTGCCGCCGTGCCCGCTGCGGACTCGATGTACACCGCCGCAGGCGCCGCGCCCACCAGGCCCGAGAAGACGCTGCTCAGGGAGTCGGTGGTCAGCGCTTTGCCGCCGTCGATAATCTGGCCGTCTTTATCCAGCAGGTTCGCCTGGCCGGCCACCGCGCGGATGGTGCCGGTGGCGTCAAACACCGCCGTCATCACCAGCGCCAGCACGCTCGGCAGGATCACCGGGTTCAGCGCGCCCACGATGTCCAGGCTGCCAATCAGGGAGTTGCCTTTGTCATCGCTCAGCGACGGCATGGCGAAAATACCGGAGAAGTGGACGGTTGGATCGAAGATCAGGCCAACGATGGAGACGCCGATAATGGTCAGCAAAATGCCGCCCGGCACCTTCAGTTTTTCCAGCCCGATAATCACCGCCAGCCCCACCAGCGACATGATCACCGGGAAGCTCGCGAAGTGGCCCAGCGCAACCGGCAGGCCGTCCAGCGGGTTCTTAATGACCAGACCCACGCCGTTCGCGGCGATCAGCAGCAGGAACAGGCCGATACCAATGCCCGTACCGTGCGCCACGCCCTGCGGCAGGTTGCGCAAAATCCAGCTGCGGATGCCGGTGGCGGAAATTACGGTAAACAATACGCCCATCAGGAACACGGCGCCCAGCGCAACCGGCACGCTGATGTGCTGGCCCAATACCAGGCTGAACGCGGTAAACGCGGTCAGAGAGATGGCGCAGCCGATCGCCAACGGCAGGTTCGCCCACAGGCCCATCACGATGGAGCCCACGCCGGCGACGAGGCAGGTGGCGACAAAGACGGCAGCCGGCGGGAAGCCCGCTTTACCCAGCATGCCCGGCACCACGATAACGGAGTACACCATCGCCAGAAACGTTGTCAGACCGGCAACGACTTCCTGACGCACGGTGCTGCCGCGAGCAGAAATTTTAAACATGGCGTCAAGCGAACCGCCAGTACGCGCAGATGGCGTAGACATAGAAAACATCCCCTGAGAGTTTTTATAGAAAGTCCGCAAGCGTGGTGGAGACTCCACTGCCAGCAAAAACGTCTAATCCTTGTGCTGCGTTTGCGACGAAAGGGGCGTCACAAAAAAAGCAAACGTTTAGCTCCGCGCTTACAAAACGGGTGGTCAATTTTAGGCAAACGATTATCTAGCCTAATACCCGCCCTTTTCAACTGAACTTTCTCGTTTTTCGCTAAAATTCCCTTATGGCGATGAAGAAATAATCAGAGGATGCGCAAACGTTATCGTCCATGCGCAATTTCGTTACGGTTTACCCTTCACCGGGGATCGTGAGCGGGCCGCCCTGTTGAAGCGTTCTCTGCCAGCCTGGGCTGTTCTCAACCTTCGTCTTCCACGCCTGGGTATGCGGCAAGTTTTCAATTCCGCCGCGCGCCAGCAGGGCAAAGATGGGGAAACTCATCTGAATATCCGCCATGCTGAGCGCTTCGCCTGCAAACCAGCTGTTTTCAGCAAGATGCGATTCAATAAAGCGGGCGTGCGTTTCCAGCTGGCGGTTGAGGTACGCTTTTTGTACGCCCTGCCCCAGCGCTTTGCCCAGCGTTCTCATGCCAAACGGCACGGGCGGTTTACCCAGGCTGCTGAACACTAATTTCATCAGCAGGAGCGGCATCAGGGAACCTTCGGCGTAGTGCAGCCAGAAGCGGTACTGCACCTTATGCGCAGGATCTAACGGCTTGAGTCGGGATTCGGGATCGTAGGTTTCCTGAAGATATTCCAGAATAGCGCCGGACTCGGCGAGGATCAGCCCGTTGTCCTCCAGCACCGGCGATTTGCCCAGCGGGTGCACTTTTTTAAGTGATTCAGGAGCCAGCATGGTTTTTTCGCGCTGGTAGCGGACGATCTCGTAGGGAAGGGCAAGCTCTTCAAGCGCCCAGATCACCCGGTGCGAGCGCGACTGGTTGAGATGATGGACCTTTAGCATGGTGTTCTCCTGTGATTCATACTTCTTAACTATAGAAAATCGAATAACATCGCGAAAAAATTTTGGCTAAAAAGCAGTCGTTCGCGCTGGCGAAAATTCGGGGGCTGCATAGAATTAAAGTGTCAGCACAAACCGGAACCTCATCAACCAGCTCGACACGAGGGGTGCTGATGTCGGGGGAAACCCTCCCGTGAACCAGCGGGATAGAGAGAAAGACAAAGACCGGGAAAAACTAAAGCGCCCTTTGTGGCGCTTTAGTTCTTTATTATGCTTTTTGCCGGGTGACGCTTCGCTTACCCGGCCTACGTTCTCGGTTTTGTAGGCCGGGTAAGGCGCAGCCGCCACCCGGCAAACCGGCCGCACACACTCAATCCTCCTCCAGCAGCCGCGCCCCCGTCCCCTGCTCGCCCAGCCTGTCGCCCGGGTTACGCAGCGGACAATCGCTGCGCGACAAACACCCGCAGCCGATGCAGCCGTCCAGCTCGTCGCGCAGCGCCACAAGCGTGTGGATACGGCGGTCAAGCTCCTCCCGCCATTGGGAAGAAAGATGTTTCCACTCCTTCGCGCTCAGCGTATGCCCCTCCGGCAGAACGCCGAACGCATCGCCAATGGTCGCCAGGGGGATCCCGATGCGTTGCGCTATTTTGATAATCGCCACGTAGCGGAGCACGTCGCGGGTGTAGCGCCGCTGGTTGCCGGCATTACGGATACTTTTAATTAACCCTTTGCTTTCATAGAAGTGGAGCGCCGATACCGCCACGCCGCTTCGCTTCGCCACTTCGCCCGGGGTTAACAGCGCTTTTATTCGCGGCAATCTCTTTTCCATAAAACCTCTTTACCTCAAGTTAACTTGAGGAATTATACTCCCCCGCAGACAAAACGACGAATCAACAGAGATAGTTGTATCTACAGAGGGGCAACCTTATGTCGCATCAGCAGATTATTCAGACGCTTATTGAATGGATTGATGAACATATCGACCAACCGTTGAACATTGATGTGGTCGCTAAAAAATCGGGCTATTCGAAGTGGTATTTACAGAGAATGTTCCGCACCGTCATGCATCAGACGCTGGGCGAGTATATTCGCCAGCGCAGGCTGCTGCTGGCGGCGCAGGCGCTGCGATCGACGCAGCGGCCGATTTTCGACATCGCGATGGATTTGGGCTACGTGTCGCAACAAACCTTCTCCCGCGTATTCCGCCGCGAGTTTGACCGTACGCCGAGCGATTACCGCCATCAGCTGAACTAAAGCGTATCAGCGCAAAGGTTGCTGCTGCCAGGTCATAAATTCCTGGGGCGGCATCGCTTTCGCAAAGTGCCATCCCTGACAGAACTGCACGCCGCGCTTTAACAGCCAGCTCACCTGCTCAGCCGTTTCGACACCTTCCGCAATGGTTTTAAGCCGCAGGCTCTGCGCCATCTCGATAATGTGCTCAGCAATCAGATGGCTGGTGCTGTTGGTCGTTAAGGTGTCGATGAAGGATTTGTCGATTTTCAGGATATCGACGTTCAGCGAGTAGAGGTTGTGCAGGTTAGAGTACCCCGTACCGAAATCATCGATCGCCACCTCATACCCAGCCTGGCGGAAAGCCTGAATGACCGGCGTGGTTTTAGGCACGTCGATAAACCCGCGTTCCGTCACCTCTATTTTGATTTGCTGCGCGCGCACCGAGTAGTGCCGCGCTTTGTCGGATATCATGGCGATCAGGCGTGAGGAGTGGAAATCAGAGGCCGACAGGTTGATTGAAATATACAGATGCGGATGGGCGGCCAGAAAATGCCCCAGGTCGCTGAACACTTCCTCAACGACATAGTCCGTAATGCGCTCAATCATCCCCTCTTTTTCCGCCAGCGGAATGAACTCCGCCGGGCTCATCACCTGTCCGTTAAAGCCTGGCCAGCGCAGCAGGGCTTCCGCCCCAACGCACTGATTATTCTTGATATCGATAATCGGCTGATAGTGTACGCAAAGCTGGCGCTTGTTTAGCGCCCTGTGCAGCAAACGTCCCGGCGAATTAAGCTCACGATGGGTACGCGACCACACCAGCAGAATAATGATGCTGCAGATCATCCCCAGCGGCAGCGTCAATGTGGCCTGGTGATAGAGGATTTCATAAAAGCGCTTATTGGACGTCGATACAATGGCAGCAATGGGACGTTTGCCGGAATTCACGACCGTATAAAAGCGGCCATCTTTTTGAAATGACGATTCCTTATGTCGAATCATCGAATTTAATAAAGCGGCATTGGTTGTCTGACTCACGGAAAAAAAGGCGTTGGTCACCGTGTCATAGACACCCCACGCGAGTGAATGATCGGACGACATCACTTCGCTGTATGAAAGCGGATTAACCACGACGACATAATTGCCGCGTTGCATATACGTCATTTTATAGCCAGTAAAAAATGGCGTATCGCGATAATAATAGATGGCAACGTCGGGTTTACGTTTGTAATTCGCGGCAGGAATTGCGTAAGGGCGATCGGGCGTCATCGCGGTCGAACAAAGAAAATTCTGACCTTCGGCATAAATTAAATCGGCGACAAAAAGACGGCCCCGAACAACGTTCAACATATATTGACGATGGTCCGGCGTACAAAGTTTACCCTGATATTTTTCGGCGTCGTCCCGAGCCAGATCAACCTGATGAATAACCAGCTCTGTTTTATCTAAAGCCAGTTCAGCGAAGGTGCGTAGCTGGGCGCTTGTTTCGGACACGGCTCTTAGCTGGGCAAACCATAGCGCAAGCATCACCGGTAGCATCACTACCATGATAATCCCTACGATCCTGAGCATCTTGCGCCGCGCGCTACGATTCATTTCCCGCCCTATATCCCTGCACTTTGTACGCCTGTAGTTATGAAGGCCGGATGCTTAGTTAAAGAGGTGATTACGTTGCATGAATCATACGAAGTTAGCAACTGACTTTTGGTATTAAAAATCTTAATTTTAGTTATGACGATAATATTTTCCCGTAAGCTAAACTGAAAGTATTCGTTCCGTTTCAATTAAGGAAAATAATTATCCAGCATGGACAGGAGGTTTTAAGATAACACAACAGAGGATCTTTGATTAAGCCATACTTCTCGCAGCATGAAAAAAGTACAACATGAACATGAAATTTTCTGCTATTTCCTCGCGGCTATTTTTAGCGTTGATTTATAAATAATCAGACGCCATGAGCGAGAGCGTTGCGCCTGCTGAACACCGGCAAGAAAATCTGCCACGCCACGCCCAGGGCAGATGACCCCCTTCTCAGACACTGGCGAATAAAACAGCAAGTGTGATATAGTTCACACATCTTATGTAACGAAAAACACCGTTTCATTCCAGTTCGTCTGTTTTGTTGAGGATGGGTTCTATGGCAACCATTACCACCAGCATGGTTCTCCTGCGCTGGCCATTATTCAGCGCGGTTTTGATGTTTTTAGCCAGCACGCTGAACATTCAGTTTCGTAAATCTGACTACGCCGGCCTGGCGGTGATCAGTACCCTGCTGGGCGTTGGCGCAGCCTGCTGGTTCGCGACCGGCCTGCTGGGAATTACCCTGCTGGATATCGCCGCCGTGTGGGAAAACATTAAAGTGGTGATGGTTGAAGCAATGAGCCACACGCCCCCAGACTGGCCGATGGTCATTACCTGATAGCGTTCGATCTGTTCCTGCCCGGTTAGCACAGCGCAACCGGGCAAATGACCGCCTCAGAAAATCCCTTTCTGGCGAATTTTCTGCATTTTTTCTACCGGCGCGTCAACCTTGCTCACTTCAATATTATCGCGCTCTGGCGCTGGCGCACTGACGTTTTTCGCCGCCAGCCGCAGCTGCTGCAGCGCCAGCTTGTGCTGTTCCATCAGCGGCCTGAGCGCAGCCACTTCGTCGCGAATTTTTTGCAGCTCCTCCAGCTGCGCCGACGGCGCATCCGGCTTCAACTCGGGCTGAAGTTCACTCAGCAACGTCTCAAGAGTGAGATTTTCGCGCCCCAGCGACTCGGCCACATGGTGACAAAGCGCGGGGTCCATCAGAAACAGCTGCAGCCCCGCCAGGTAGACGTCGCGATGAAACGCGCGAATTTCCATATTTGAATCATCAACGCTTGCCGACTGATTCACCGACTGGTGCCACTTCTGGAGCTGCTGCATCGCACGCAGATCCGCATGCGACTGCTCCGGCGTCAGGTGAAGAGACAGATTGACGCGGCGAATCTGCCCCTTACGCATCCTCACCCACCTCTGCCATCAGGGGTTCTTCTACGCTCTGCGCCCCTGATTCGGAGTGATAAAGGCAAATTTCGCGGGACAGCGCGCTCTGCGGGTTATCGATACTGACAACGCGGTCACCGAGCGTCGCATACACCTCGCGGATCGCCCCTTCAATCAGGTGCGCGCCGCCGCCGACCAGATAGACGCGGTTCGGATTCTTGGCGAATTTCTTCGCTTCGTAGGCCACCTGGTCGCCCAGCTCCTGGATCTTGATGGCAATCTTTTCCAGGATCTCGTCGATGCGGGATTCATCGTTAATCACGCTGCGTACAAAATCGAGATCGTGACGGCGCTTGATCAGCTCGTTTGCCACCAGATAGCTGGAATCGCTATCCGCAGCGGCCAGCAGCTTGCGGGTAGCATCCGTCACCATCGCCACGCCGATCTCGTTGTTACCGTAAATCGCCGACACGTCGTCGAATTCACCGACAATCACGCCCATATCCAGGGTGGTCCCGCCGCAGTCAATCACCAGCGACTTCGTAAATTCATTCACGTTCGAGTTGAGAAGGTGCGAGAGCGCGGCGGGCAGGCTTTCCGGCATCACCTGTACGTCGACAATGCGGAACAGTTCACCTTTGTTCAGCGTAATGTCGCGCATCAGGTTTTTGCGCTTCGCCTCGATGCGCTCCTCGTTACGCTGGCAGTCGTCCGGGTTGTAGAACTGGGTAATTGGCAGCGTAACAATAACCTCCACGTCGCACGGTTCAACGCCCGTTTGCAGCAGGGCGTGGTGCACCGCCAGCAGGTTTAAATCGTCGTACTGGTAGTCGATATGGGTCGTGGAGAGGGCCTTATCGGAGGTGGCGTCGTAGGTGTATTTGGTGGTGCCGATGGTGTAGTTATGCACCGCCTGGCCGCGCAGCAGGGCCGCACTCTTCCAGTCTTTGCGGAAGGAGTTCGGGGAGACGACGGTTTTCAGCGTGCCGTTCTCAATCCAGCTGATTTTTACGTTGGTGGAGCCATCATCAATGGCGAATTTTTTACGCATCTGGTTCATAAAAAGGTTCTCAGTCACTCTTGAATAAGGGGGCCATCCCTGGCGGCGCATACCTTGAGGGGGTATTCAGCGTCAGGCCGTCACAGCACGGCCTCTTCAGTTAATATCCGGCGGGCACCGAGGTAGTGGTCCTGCCAGAAAGCGTCGGATAATTGGCTTACGCGGATAGTCAGCCCGGTGCGCGGGGCCTCGATAAACTGCCCTTCGCCGATATAAACGCCGACGTGGTCAGCCCCAGGCCGCTGGTTGATGTTGAAAAAGACCAGGTCGCCACGGCGCAGTTTTTCCTGCCGTATCGGGCGTAAGGTTCTATCCTGAAACATACCGTTAGCGGTACGCGGCAGGTTGCGGCTTAGCACGGGGTTAAAGGCGTAAAAGACCAGGCCGCTGCAGTCAAACCCCTCTTCAGGCGTTTGCCCGCCCCAGACGTAGGGTTTTCCTATCTGCTTTTGCAGCTGAAAGATCACCTTCTTTAACGAGGCCTGTAGCCGTGGGCTGATTTTCTCTCCCGGCAGCGGCTCCCAGATCATATCGGTGGACAACCTGCCCGGCTGCCAGCGCTTGTGCATCGCCAGCCATTCGCGGTTTTCCGCCCGTTCAAGGCGTCGCTTTTCGCTTTCACGTCGCTTCTGTTCCGGCGTTAAGGGCACGACCGTCACGCGCAGCTGCGTTTTTTTTAGCAGCAGTGCTTTATTACGCATTCTGGCCTTCGAGGCTTTTTCCTTTTCCGCCTCGGTTTTTATCTGGCTGCGCGGGGCCGCCTCGACGGGCGCACTCAACGCCATCATCAGCCCGACGATCAGGGCCAGACACGCCAGCTTCTGGATTTGAATAAAGGTGGACATCGTAAAACCATTTAATTCTGCTGCGAGAGTCTGTCGACTATCGGCTTAATCACTTTTTCACCGTGCTGGCCAAAGAATTGATACAGCGATTCGCTGGCAGACTGGGTGAGCACCATAATCTCAATGCGTCGATTCGATGAACTAAGGGGATTATCAGGGTCGATCAGCATCTGATCCGCCATCCCGCTGACCTGCAGCACTTTGCTCTGATCCAGACCGGCATGGGTTAATACCTTGCGGGCCTGCATGGCGCGCTCTCCCGACAGGTTCCAGTTGTTGTAAAGATCCTGATCGCGAAAGCGGGTCGCATCCGTGTGTCCGGTAATGATGATCTTGTTGTCGATCTTGTTCAGCGCGGGGGCGAACTCCGTTAACAGCCGCTTGAAGAACGGCGTCAGGATCGCGCTGCTGCGCTGGAACATCTCTCGCTTCCGATCGTCGGTGATCAGGATGCGCAACCCTTGCGGCACAATCTCAATTTTGAGGTTTGACTGTGCATCATAGGCTGAGGTGATTTTCATGATGATGCGGGCGAGATCTTCAATCTCGTTCTGAGAACGCGATTTCACATCGTCCAGGCTTTCACTTTTCGCCATGGCGGCTGGCGTAGCGGCCTCTTTATGGTGCTTGTTCTTTTGCGCGTCGGTATCGCGTTTTTCGGTCACGGCAATCTTGCCGCCCATCCCGTGCGGCTGGGTGATAGGCGACAGCGTTTGTCCATCGAAAATCGACTGGCCGTTTAGCTGGGAGACGATCTCTTTACGCTCCTCTTCGGTTACCGACCCCATGATCCACAGCACCATAAACAGCGCCATCATGGCCAGGGTAAAGTCGGCAAACGCCACCTTCCACGCGCCGCCATGAAAGGCATCATGGCTTTTGCGCGAGGAGCGTTTAATGATCGTGGTGTGTTCTTTTCCGCGATTGCCCCGCATCAGGATTCACCCGTCATCTGATTCACCCAGCCGTCCAGCGTGGCGAAGGTCGGCTTCGAATCCAGCGGCAGCATTTTGCGCCCGGCATCCACCGCCAGCAGCGTCGGTTTACCCGCCACATGATTAACCAGCACGGTACGCACGCATTCGATAACCGCCATCTGCTTTTTGGTGCGCTGCTCCATGGCGTTCGCCACCGGGTCCATCAGGCAGTAGCAGAAGAAGACGCCGAGGAAGGTGCCCACCAGCGCGGCCGCCACTTTTACGCCGATCACGGCGATGGAGCCGTCGATGGACTGCATGGTAATAATGATCCCCAGTACCGCCGCGCAGATGCCGAAGCCCGGCATCGCCTCTGCCGTACGCTGCAGCGAACGGGACGGCTGCAGAAGGTTTTCTTCCATCGCCACCAGCTCCTGCTCGAGGATGCCCTCCAGCTCGTGCTCGTTGATTTTACCCATCGCCATCAGGCGGAAGTTATCGGCAATAAAGGTGATGATCGCTTTGTTCTGCAGGATCAGCGGGTACTTCTGGAACAGCGGGCTGCTTTCCGGCACTTCGATATGCTCATCCAGCACCTTCAGGCCGCCGTCCTGCACCAGCTCGAGCAGTTCATACAGCAGCATCAGCAGCTGGCGCTGGTACTCATCGGTATATTCGTTTTTGCGCATAATGCCGCGAAACTGGCGGTACATCTCCGCCAAAACCGCTTTAGGGTTAGCAAGCACCATCGCCCCCATACCGGCGCCGAGAATAATGATGATCTCACCGGGCTGCCAGAACGAGGCCAGGCGCCCGCCGGACATAAGAAAACCGCCTACGACGCAGGCGAAAATAATGAAAATACCGAGAAACTTTTGCATATACCTTTCACTTCTGGAAAAAACACTGGATCTTCTGAGCGATCTTTTTATTGAGCTGACAGACGCGCGCCTCGGTAAGGTCGAGGACTAACGCAATCTCTTTTAAGCTCATCTCTTGCTGGTAATAGAGGGTGAGAATCAACTGCTCACGCTCATCAAGGCTTGCCAGCGCAGCCCGTAACGTCCCGCTGGTGACCATTTCGTCCTCCAGCGAACGGCTATTCAGGGTGCCATTCAGGGCATCTTCACCCAATAAATCATCAAGACTCTCCAGCGTCTTCGCGCAGTCCAGCAGCAAATACTCGTGGTACTCCTCTGCAGTGATAGAAAGATGTTCGCTGAGATCCTCAAAGCTCGGCGTTCTGCCGAGTTTGCGCGTCACTTCCCGGATGGCGTCATTGATCTTGTGACTTTTCTGACGCAGCCGGCGCGGGCGCCAGTCCAGCTCGCGCAGCTCATCAAGGACCGCACCGCGAATGCGTTGTGCCGCATAGGCCCCAAACTGCTCGTCGGGATGACCGTAGCGCCGAAGCGACGTCAAAAGCCCCATCAGCGCAATTTGCTCCATGTCCTCTTTATCCATCACGCTGCTGGTCTGCCACGAAAGCTGCTTCACTATCCGGTGCACCAGCGGCAGATAAGCGTTGACGTAACGCGCTTCATCCGCCGGGGTCAGCGAGTCATCAGCAATAAAATCCATCATTTCCATCAGCTGCCGCGACTTACTGGAAAACCATTTTGCTGATGATCACGTCCTTAAACGGCATCCGCGTGTTGAGGCTCTGGAAACGCTCCTCGTAGGCCTGCATCAGCTTGTCGTGCAGCAGCTCCACGCTCATGGCGCGCACCGTGTCGTATTCCATGGACGACAGCAGGTTCACCGTCGCCCCGCGAATGGCGGGCGAAAGCTCTTCCGCACGGCGGGTATCGTTCGCCGAATGGGTCGCCAGCGCCAGCTCCAGCAGCAGGTAGCGCTCTGAATCACCGTGGCTTTTCAGGGTCACGACCACGTTCTTGATCTCTACAAACTCCACCGAGCTCTCTTCTGTGGAGGAGAACATGCTGCTGATGGCAGAAAGCTTGCCCTCATCCTGACTCAGGAGATGCGTTCCCAGGACGGTGAGAACGGCGGCAAAAATGGCGGCGATTAAGGCAATCACCAGCCCCAATGAAAATGTCTTTATGGTCATGTGGTTTTGTTTACACCGTAAGTAATACTGAATCGTCTTGGTTGAATGCCGACCGCGTCTGGTCTGCGGCAATCTCCGCGCCCGCCGCCGGGTTATCCTGCGGCGCATTCATCTGCTGCTGCCCGCGCCCCTGCTGCGATTGCCCTGACTGGGAAGAAACCTGCACGTTCACCTGCACGAAATTCTGCTCCGTCAGGCTCTGGCGCAGCTCATTGCTTATCTGCTGCAGCGCGCGGTAGGTTTCACCGTTGCTGGCGCTGATATGCACCTGCATGCGTCCGTTCTCGATCTGCAGCGAGATATCAACTTTGCCCATCTCCGGCGGATCGAGGCGGATGGTGGCATGCTGCACCTGGTTTTTGACCTGCAGCTGCAGGCGGTCACTGAGAGCGCCGTGCAGCTGCTGCGCCCACTTCGCCTCATCCGCATCCATCTTGATGGACGGAAGATTGACCGTCTGTTTTTCAAGTGTGCTGGTAAACGTCTGCGCCACGGCGGGTTGCCCAACCGCAGGGACAACCGACATCAGCGGTTTAGCAACGTCCGCGATCGCGGGTTTTACCGCATCCGTCACCGGCTCGGGTACGACGCTGGTCAGCGCGGGCTGCGGCTGTGCCGTCATTGACGGCTGCCCCGCGTTGACGCCCTGCATTTTCAGCGCGTCGCCCGCCAGCGGTACGCTGTTCGCCGTGGCGTTGAGCGTTTTGACGGGCAGCTGGCTTGCCGTCAACAGCGCGTCCAGCAGCTGCTGCGGAGAGCCAATAAGATCCTCAACGCGCGGCCTGGCGTCGGCGTGATGCTCGGGCTTATCGTCATCGTCGGTAGATTTCACGTCCGCCAGCACCATAGCCGTATCGCGCTGCTGCTCTCCCCCCATCAGGGAGTTGATAATGTTAAGCAGCGCATCATTAAACGCCGGTTGCGCCTCGACGCTGGCACCGGTATCGACCGGCATGTCACCCGCCGCGCTCACCGCGGGCAGCACGGCTGGCGTTTCGGCGGGCTCGGCCGCAACGGGAAGCTGGGTCATTTGCGAAAGCATCAGGTTCATTGCCCAAAATCCTCTTCGCTGGAGAACAGCGCGTAGGCCGTTGCCCCTTCCTGATTGCGACGCGTGCGGGCAATCTGTTTTTCCAGCGCCTCGCTTTGGACCTGACAAAACTGGCTGACCCGGGTATGCGTCTGCTGAAGCGCAGCAAGCGCGTCGCGTTTGTCCGCGCTCAGCGCCTGCCCTTTCAGCGACGTCAGCAGCCCGGCAATCTGAGCATCAACCTCCTGCATTTTCGGCCAGTCGTGCTGACTGGCCGCATGCTCCAGGGAACGCGCCAGAAAACGCATAACCTGAATATCATCCATTCTGCTGCCCCATTTTTTCCCAGCCGTCCTGAAGATTGCGGAGGATCACCTCCACTTCTTCCACGCTGGCGACCGAGAGCTTGTGGCTGGCATCGTAGAGACGATAGACGCAGTAGTCGTAAAGATTGGCCAGGCTCAGCGCCAGCTCGCCGCCCTTTTCAAAGTCCAGCGAGCTGGTCAATGCATTGAGGATGTCGATGCATTTATTCACGCTCTGCACTTTGCGGTCGTAGCGACGCGCGGCGATGTGGCTTTTTGCGCGCACCAGTTCGTCCATCAGGCCGTTAAACAGCATAAGCACCAGCTGATGCGGATTTGCTGCGGCGGCCTGAATCGCCAGATCGGATTGCTGATAGTGGCCGTAGCCCTGCTGTTCGTTCCCGTACATAAACGCGGTTATTTCCTTAAGCTAAACCAAACATGCCCATGGTGTTGTTCATCTGCGCCATCGCTTTTTGCAGCTGGGTAAACTGCTTCAGATAGCGCGCCTGAGAGGAGTCGAAGCGGGCATTCATGGCTTCGGTTTTGGTATCAATGTCTTTCTGCTGGCGATCCAGCACTTCCTGGCGCCCTTTCAGCAGGCCAGACGTTGAGTTGAGATAACGGTCGAGCGTTTTATCCACCGCCGTCAGCATTCCCTCTTTGCCGTTGAACAGATCGTTGAGCTTTTGCGGATCGGCTTTGATCGCAGCATCCAGCTTTTTACTGTCTATCTGCAGCTTTCCTTCACGGTCGGCGGTGATGCCAAAATCAGACATATGCTTGTCGCCGAACACCTGGCGCATAACGTCGTTCAGTTCGCGATCCAGCGATGACATAGTGGCGTCACCGGCAAACGCACCGCGGGTTTCGTCGTCTCCATTACCGCTTTTCGTCAGCTTGCTTAGCGTGTCCTGCAGGGTGTTATAAGAGTCAATAAAGGTCTGAAGCTGCTCTTTTGTTCCCGCGTTATCGGTGCTCACAGAGATGGTCAGCGGTTTGTCTTTTTCCGTGACCGACGTCAGCTCGATGGTCACGCCGTCAATCAGCTTATCGAGCGTGTTAGAGCTGTTGGTGAAGGTCATCTCTCCCATCTTGATGATGGAATCGGCGGCTTTCGAAATCTCTTTCGGGGCGGAAAAATCCAGACCGTTCGGGCTGGTGACGGAAATTTTATTTTTCGATCCGCTCTCATCGCTGCTCAGCATCAGCGTGACTTCGCCGTCGGTTCGAATCAGCGACGCCGTGACGCCTGGGTTATCCTTGTCGCCGTTGATGGCTTTCGTCAGATCGCTCAGGCTCTCCATGTCCGTCAGGTCAACGGTAATGGTTTTGGCCGCGGAACCTTCGCCGAGCGTGATATCCATCGTACCGGAGGCATTTTTAATGGCGTCGTCGGTCATTTTTTCGAAGCCGATCTGGTGGGCAGATGCCAGCTGATCCACTTCGATGTTGTAGGTTCCCTTCAGCGCACTGGAGCCTGCCGTTACGTTCGCAACGCCTTCGCGGCTCATGCTGGCGATGTTTTTCAGCATCCCTTCGCCGGTTTTGTTCAGCCCGCTCATCGCCGTGCGGAAGTCGGTCAGCGCCGTTTTTAACGCGTCGAGCGCTTTTTTCTGCGCATTCATGGTCGACGTTTTGCTCGTTATCTGGTTCTGCAACGATGCGATATCGTAGGTCGCCAGCTGCTTGGCCAGCGTCGCGGGATCAATACTGCTGAAATCTGCCATTTTGTTTTCTCCTTTCGCACCTGTTGCTAAACCATGAGCGTATTAAGCAAACACCGTGCCAACTTTTATGTTTTTAAAATTCAGGTAGTTACGATTATGAAGGAAGGCGACTTTCCCCCAGGGGGAAATAAAGGAAGGGAAACGCCGCAAACAAAAACACCGCCTTACAGCGGTGTTTTTTTAAACGGTGCGGTGGATTAGCCCAGCAGGGACATCACCATACCGGACATGCTGTTGGACTGTTTCAGCATGGACATACTGGTCTGTGCCAGCATCTGGTTACGGGTCATGCTTGACGCCTCTGACGCGAAGTCAGCGTCGCGGATGTTGCCCAGCGCCAGGTCGGTGTTGTCCTTCATGTTCGCCAGGTTAGCCGCGGTGTGGCCCAGACGGTTGATGTTCGCACCCAGTTTAGAACGCAGGGTACCAACCTGAGAAATTGCGCCTTCGATTTTGGTGATCATGCCCTGAGCGCCAGAAACGCTGGTGATACCGCCAGATGCGGTCAGCGCCTGCAGGCCGCTTGCGCCTTTCACCGCTGCCAGATCTGTGCTCACGTTAACTTCCAGGCTCTCACCTTCGGATGCACCGATCTGGAAGTTCATCGCGCTTGCGAATTTACCGCCGCTTGCGAACAGGCTTTCACCCGCGTATTTGGTGTTACCCATGATGTTGTTCAGCTCGTTGTTCAGCTCGTCCATTTCAGACTGCAGCGCTTTACGATCTTCAGGGCCGTTGGTGTCGTTCGCTGCCTGGGTGGCGAGGTCTTTCATGCGGTACATGATGTTGCTTACTTCGTCGAAAGCACCTTCAGCGGTCTGCAGCAGCGCAGTTGCGTCAGAGATGTTGCGCTGTGCAACCGCCATGCCGTTGGTCTGGCCCTGGAGGCGGGTTGCAATCTGCAGGCCTGCAGCATCGTCAGCGGCAGAGTTAATGCGTTTACCGGTACCCAGACGCTCCATTGCGGTGGACAGCATGCTGTTAGATTTATTCAGCGCGTTAACGGAAGCCATGGATGAAGCGTTAGTGAAAATAGAAAGTGCCATTTTAGAATTCTCCTTATGAACCTGTCTGTCAGGTTCTTCTCTCTGGTACTCAAGTAAAACGACACACCTCACCCGCGAATTAAATCGAAGACGAAAAAAAATTATTTTTTCCTGCTGATGGCTATTTATAAGAGCGGCAATAAAGAAGGATTGAAATAACATTAAAAAAAGAAGGGGATTTAAAGCGACACAAGTATGCCGCTTCTTAAATGACATTACATTTTCTTACGTTTTAATCTTAATAATGAAAAGAATCTCATTCGCACGCCGTCCTTAAAAAACATTCCATTTACAAGCCAAGGCCAGTTGTTAAATAAACGATCAACACGCTACACCCTTTAACTTTTAACGAATCGTCTTAATACAGATTCGAATTATTAACTTAATAATTTGTTGCACATCACACTTTTATAGCGTAAAAATGTGCCTCGGAAGTGAAACTTCCTAAACAAGCCTAAGAATTGGCCTGATTTGCCAGGTGAAACTTCCTCTAAAATGCAGGATTTTTCATATTTCATCCCCCTGACACGCCTTTTCTTTGCACTCTTTCCGCAGGCAAGCGGCAATTCTCTATGAATTTTAAACGGATTTAATCATTAATTTACATTAAGCATTTCGTGCATTTAGCGCGCGATGCCGGGCAAATTAAATGCTTCAGGAGTGGGTCGTTACCATCACTTGCCATGACTAAAACATATTACGCGGTCAATAACTGGTTAATAGATTTACCTTCAGGCTCTATCATCAGCCTTGTTTCCGGCGAACGCAAAAGACTCGGTGAGTATCAATTAAAGCTGCTCGACGTCCTGGCGGAAAACGCCGGGAAAATACTCACTCGCGAAGAACTGACTACCCTCGTCTGGGAACGTCGGGTGATTGGAAATAACAGTCTTCCCAATGCGATACACGCATTGCGCACGGCGCTGGAAGATGATGGAAAAAAACAGAAAATAATAAAAACGGTTCCCAAAAAGGGGTATTTGCTGGAGCAGGCCTGGTGTCGCTTCGTTGAGCATGAAAGTGACGAGACGGATCAACCCGCTAGCGCAATCCCAGCGGACGTCGAAGAAGAAGGTGCTGAAGAGACCGCTCTCCTCCCTGCCGAAATAGAACCTGCTGAACTGCCCGAGCCAGATGCCCCGGTTTTGACGCAGGAGGCAGTGGCACCGCAGGAACACGCGCGATCGCGCCTGCATCAGCGCGTGATGATACTTTTGCTTTTCGTTGCGGTGGTCGTCGCCAGCGCGGTCGCCGGATGGCAGTACGCCAACTCGCATGGCTCAAGGCTGGTCGCCACCGAGCAGGAGCCCGGGGTTTACAGCAATATCCGCATCTATGAGATTTCAGAAGCCAATCGACTGGCGATGAACAAAGAGGACTTTTACAGCAAGATCAAAGATACGCTGTATGCCATCAACCAGCAGAACAAGTCCCAGTCCATCACCATGACGATCTTTTACCAGAGCGTGGACCAGACGCTGAACTACACCTTCGCGCTCCGAAGCCCGTGTGACAAAAAACAGCTGGTGATGGCGATCTACCACTGGCGAATTGACCCGACACAGTTAAACAACCTGATATTGCGTGAAACGAGGAGGAAAATCAGTGAGATGGAAGTCTGTTCTTAACTGGAAATGGCTCTTGTCATACCTTCTGATCGCTGCGGCAGTCTTTTCAGGGGTGCGGTTTTTAACCCCATCCGCTGCCCCACAGGCGGATGTTGAAGGTTTTTTACAGCTGGGTTTCTACGATCTAATGTCGCGCCGTAAAGAGATTTACGATTCGCATATGCAGACCGTTAACCACGCCATTTTAACGACCATCACCAACCCGAACGATAACCGGTTTGTGCTGAAGGGGAAATTCACCGAAATCAACGAGCAGCACGGCAAGCGGTTCTTCTCCTACACGCCTATTTACTACAGCGCGGCGCAAAAAGGGCTGATGATTGATGGTCTGGTGGATATGCTGATGCACATCGATTTCTGGATGCAGCCCGTTTATGTCGGCAATCAGCCGCTGGTTGTCGGGCAAAGCGGTGCCATTTTCCTCTACCCGCTGCGCAAATAAGACGTTTCTCGCCCGCACTCTGCCCCTCACCCTAACCCTCTCCCCGGCGGGGCGAGGGGATTGTTCACTGCTCGCATTAGCCCCGCGGGAGAGGCGTTACCCCAGCAGATTCTTCACCGTCGATAGCGAAATATTTCCCTGCGCCGCCAGGGCTTTCGACAGCAGACCGTACTGGTTACCGCTCTTTGCCAGCGCGCCGCTGAGCGCGCGCGATGTCTCCAGCGCCTCGCGGGGACTGTACGCCGTGGCCATGTCCTGAATGCGCGACGACACGCGCTCCTGGTGCTGATGCAATTTGCTTCGTTCGCGGGTAATTTGCTCCAGCGTTTGCTGAAGCTTACCGCTTGCCCCCCGCTCCCACTGGCTGCCGATCTGGCTAATATCATCTTCGCGGCTCGCTTCGGCCCGCGGCGCCAGCAGCGTAAACGCATCCGCCGGGAACTGTTGCCCTTCCCCCCGCACGCTCAAATGCTGGCTCACCCGCCCCCAGCGGGCTTCATCCACCTGAAAAACCGCGCTGCCGTCATCGCCTAACGATGCGTGAATGCCCAGACGACCCAGCCCCACGTTCAGGTGGACCAGCGCCTGACGCGGGGTCGCCTCTGCCGGAATGGCAACGGCGGTAAGCTCCCGCTTGCTGCCGCCGAGCGCGAACACCAGGGTTTCGCCCGGCGTCTGCTCCAGCACCTTCTCCATGCCCGGCAGCGAAAAGTTCACTTTGCTCTTTTGCTGCAGCGTCACGTTGAAGTTGCGATCGACCGTACCGCCCGACAGCCTGCTGCGCTGCTGGAGCAGGCTATGCACCGTCGCGGCCTGCTCATCGCCGTTGCCGCGCATGGCCTGATGGCGTAGCACCAGAAGCTGGTTTTCCGCTTCGGAGAGATAATCTTCCGCCTTCTGTACCGCCGTCAGCTGCTGGTTAAGCTGAACGTTATAGCGCAAAGGGCGTCGCGAAAGCAGCGCCGACTCCGGGAATACCGGCGCGCTGCGCCGGGTTTTATCAAGATGTTCCGTTCGCGCAATGGGCGAAGCTGCCCCCGGCGTGGTTCTGACCGGGGTTTGAGTCGTGGATAACGAGTTCGTTTTTAAGCCGACTTGCATAACGATTACAACATGCTGAAGAGCGAAAGCTGACTGATCATGCTGTACGCTTTGTTGGTGATCTGCACGGAGTTGGTATACAGCTGCAGATTAATACTGGTGGTCGCCCAGTCGGTATCGGACAGATCGCGAACCACCTGATCGTTCGCCATGCTGACGTCCGTATGGGCATCGTCAAGCATGGTCAGGCGGTTCTGACGACCGCCCAGATCGGTCAGTAACCCGGCAACCTTATCGCGAGACTGGCCCGACAGCGTCAGCATCTCGTTAAGATCGTCCTGATAATCCGTTACCGACAGCGCCGGGTCCTGCATTTTATCGCTCAGGGCCTTCAGCTTGTTGAGCATTTCCAGATCGTCACCGTTGCCGGAAAACGCCCCAACCGCGCTGGTGTTTTCCGTCACGTTTACGCCGTTCGCCACCGTGGTTTCACGCGTGCCGTTATTGCCCTGATAGACATATTTTCCCTGCGACTCATCCCAGACAACCGGTTTGGTATCGGTTTTGGTGCCGGAGAAGAGATAGCCGCCGCTTTCGTTCTGGGCATTCAGCGAGGCCACCAGCGAATCGAGCATGGAAGAAAGCTCATTGCCATAGCTGGCCATGTCTTCATCGCTCAGCGCGCCGCCGTTTGCCGCCGATACGAGCTTATCGTTCAGCGCCAGCAGTTGATCTTTCATCGCGGTGACGTTCGCTTCCTGGCTGGAAAGCGAACCGCTCAGGCCTTTAATATTGTTTTGATACTGCTGGATCGCGGATTGTTCGCGGTTCAACTGCACCAGACGCGTGGCCGCAACCGGATCGTCAGAAGGAACGTTAATTCGCTTCTGGGTGGCCATCTGCTCCATCAGCTTGCTGATGCGCGTTCCGTTGGTGCCAAGCTGCGCCATCATGGCGTCGGAGTTATAGAGACTGCTGATTCGCATAAGTGTGTTCCTTAACGCCGGTTAAAACAGGCCTAACAGGTCGTTGAAAATCTGGTTGCCGGTGGCTATCACCTTGACGTTAGACTGGTACGCCTGCATGTAAACCTGCAGGTTAATGGCCTCTTCGTCCTGGTTTACCGCACTGAGATTATTGCGCTGAAGCTGTGCCTGGTCGTAAACCCCCTGCGCGGCTTCCAGCTCGCTCTGGGATTTTTTACTGGCAATACCCACGTTTGAGATGATTGCCGCAGCGCCTTCGTTGAGGCTCATATTGCCCATTCCGCCGATATCGACCTTTTTGTTCTTCAGGTCGATCAGCAGCTGCAGGTTGTCGCCGTTCCCCTGCTCGTCAGGCTTGCCGGATAACGCCAGCTCGTCGGGCTTGAGATCGTTAACCTGCAAAATCCCGGTTGGATTGGTCAGGTCGAAGGTAAACAGCGGTTTGCCCTTATTACCATTCTTATCAAAGCCCTGCGCCAGCTGATCGTTAAACAGCGTGGCAACGGCTTCCGCCATGCCCTGCACGGAGGCCTGCATCTCGGCGAGGTCGCCGGTCTCATAGTCGTACAGTGCGCCGAGCTGTCCGCCCGTCGACGGGTTCAGAGAGAACGTGGTGTTGGAGAAGTTCAGGCTCAGCACCGGGTTACCGCTGCCGTCAAGGCTGCTGCTCAGCTCCCCGGCCACTTTACCGCTCACCAGCGGCTGGCCGTTTTTCATTGAAACGGAATAGCTGCCGTTGCTGTCCTCTACCACCTTCACGTCGGCATAGGTGCTCAGCTGCTTCACCAGCTCGTCGCGCTGGTCGCGCAGCACGTTGCTGTTGCCGCCCGTGGAGTCCATCTCCATGATTTTTTTATTGTAATCCGCGATCCCGGCGGTCAGGCTGTTGATCTGCCCCACCATGGTGTCGCGCTGGTTGGCGATCGACGTCTTCTGGCTATTGATAAAGTCGTTCATGTTATTGAAGCGCGTCGCCAGGGAGTCTGCCTGATTCAGCAGCTGCTGGCGGTTGGCTTCACTTTCCGGCTCTTTCGTGAGCGCGCTCAGCGCTGAAAAGAAATCATCCAGCCCCGTTCCCAGGCTGGTTGAATCCGTGCCGATCACCTTCTCCAGCGAACCGAGATACTGATTGTTGATGCCGTAGTAGTTGGCTTTGCTGTTGCTCTGCCACACCTGGTTGGTCAGGTACTGATCGGAAACGCGGCGGATGCTGTCGACCTGAACGCCGGCCCCGGCGGACATCCCGCCCTGGCCCATCGTCACCACCGAGCTTTGAATAATGCCCTGGCGGCTATAGCCCGGCGTCAGCACGTTGGAGATGTTCATGGAGGTCACGCTCATCCCAAACTGCGCCGCCTGCAGGCCGCTCCAGGCAATGTTGATCATGTTCATCGGTTACTCCTGCCCACGGCGTACTGCCGGTACGACGGGGGGCGTTAATTGCTGAGGATGTTCTTGTAAAGCGACCATACCCTGCGCGTTCTTAAGCGACGCGCGCTCCTGAGGGCCAAGCTGGGTGATAATCATCTGCGCAATGCCCGTGCTGCGCTGCGACGCCAGCTGCGAGGTCAGCTTGTCGTCGTAGAACTCCTGCATCATGCGCTGCTGCTTGCTGTCGAACGGGTTATCGTCCACCAGCGCCTGCGACGCCTTACGCATCTCCTTCATCAGCGAGCGCAGGAACATGGCTTCGAACTGCTCGGCGGCCTGTTCCAGATTTTGCGGTTTGACCTGCCCGGTCATATCCCCGGGCAGCATGGCGGTATTCGGGGTAATGGCGTTCAGCATAGCGGCTCCTTAAATCACCACCAGTTCGGCATCCAGCGCGCCCGCTTCATGCAGCGCCTGCAGAATGGCCATGGTGTCATCCGGCGATGCGCCGAGGCTGTTCAGCGTATTGACGATGCTGCGCAGGCTGGTACCCGCCGCCACCGTCACCATCTGCCCACGGCCCCTGTCGACGCTGACGTCGCTTTCCGGCGTAACCACGGTTTGTCCCTGGCTGAACGCGCCCGGCTGGCTGACGTTGGACGATTCGCGGATGGTCACGGTCAGGTTCCCGTGGGATACCGCCGCGGCACGGACCACCACGCCGTCGCCAATCACCACCGTGCCGGTGCGGGCGTTAAACACCACCCGAGGCGGCTGCTTGCCGGCGTTGATTTGCACATCTTCCAGCATCGACATAAAGGCCACGCGCTCGCCCGCAGACTGCGGGGCGTTAACCACCACGTTCGTCGCGCTCTGCGCCGTGGCGGTCCCCGAGCCAAAGGCGCCGTTAAGGGCGACGGCAACGCTGTTGGCGGTTTTAAAGCTCGGACGCTTGAGGTTTAAAATCACCTGATTGTTCTGTTGAAAATCGGACGGGATTTCACGCTCCACGGAACCGCCGTTCGGCACGCGCCCGACGGTCGGCGTGTTGATCGTCACGCTGGAACCGCTGTTGCCTTCGGCCTTCACGCCGCCCACCACCACGTTCCCCTGCGCCAGGGCATAGACTTCGCCATCGGCCCCGCGCAGCTGCGTCAGCAGTAACGTACCGCCGCGCAGGCTTTTGGCATCGCCAATCGACGAGACGGTCACGTCAATCGCCTGCCCGCGCGCGTACCCCGGCGGCAGCGTGGCGCTGATGGCCACGGCGGCGACGTTCTTCACTTTAGGATCGATTTTGGTCGGCAGCTGGACGCCAAACTGGCGCAGCATGTTGGTCACCGACTGGCTGGTGAATTTTACCTGGTTCTTATCGCCCGTGCCGTCAAGACCCACGACCAGGCTGTAGCCCACCAGCTGGTTACCGCGCACGCCCTGAATATCCACGACGTTACCCAGGCGCTCCGCCGCCGCACCGGTGGTCCACAGCAGCATCAGAAACAGCATGACTTTTTGCATGGTAGACTCCATTAAATTGGGAACAGCGGATGGTTAAAGAAGCGCGTCAGCCAGCCTGCGGAGTTGGCATCGCTTAGCGCGCCGCGTCCCGCATAGGAGATACGCGCGTTGGCGATACGCTGGGAAGAGACGGAGTTATCACGCTCAATATCCTCCGCACGCACCAGCCCCGTGACGCGCATATACTCGTCGCCCTGGTTGAGGGTCAGCCACTTCTCACCGCGCACCGCCAGCACGCCGTTGGGCAGCACCTTATAGACCGCAACGGTGATGGCACCGCGCAGGCTGTTTTGCTGCTGCGAGGTGGCATTACCGTTGAAGTTGCGATTGCCGTCGATCGAGCCGGAGAGCTTGTCGACGGAATGGCCGAAGGCCTCCGGAATGCCGATGGAGACATCGTTTTTCTTGCCGAAGTTGGTGCGCGCCTGCTTGCTGGCCTGGGTTGATTCATCCAGCTTCACGGTGAGGATATCGCCCACGCGATAGGAGCGACGGTCCTGGGTCAGCGACCAGTTGTAATTGGCGTTGTACAGACCGCCGCCCTTCGTTTCGGCAGGCGGCATGGCAAAATCTTCCGGCGGCGCGTAGGCCGCATCGTCTTTATGTACCAGCAGGGCCGGGCTTTCACACCCGGCCAGCAGAAGTACAAAAAAGCCGGTAACTAACTGCTTTTTCATTTTTTGTTCACTTCACTTCACGCGTTACATCTGCTGCGTGACAAACTTCAACATATCGTCTGCGGCAGAGACCATTTTGGCGTTCATCTCGTAGGCGCGCTGGACGGTAATCATATCGACCATCTCTTCCACTACCTGAACGTTGGAGCCTTCCAGCGACCCCTGCTCAAGCTGGCCGAACGCCTCTTCGCCCGCGACGCCTTCAACCGCTTCCCCGCTGGCTGCGGTTTCGCGGTACAGGTTGCCGCCGATGGCCTCAAGTCCGGCTGGATTCACAAAGTTCACCAGGGTGATCTGCCCAAGCTCAACCGGCTCCGTTTCGCCCGCGACCGTGGCGGTAACGGTGCCGTCTTTGCCTATCTGGATATCCTTCACGTTGTCCGGCAGCTCGATTTGCGGTACCAGCGGCAGCCCCTGCGCGTTGGTCAGCAGGCCGTCCGGGTTCTTCTGGAAATTCCCCGCGCGGGTATAGGCAATATCGCCATCGCTGGTTTCAACCTGGAAAAAGCCCTGACCGGTGATGGCGACATCCATCTTCTGCCCGGTGTTCTGGATATTGCCGGTCGAGAACTCTTTCTGCGTGCCGACGATTTTTACCCCGGTACCGAACTGAATGCCGGTCGGCGAGGTATTGTTCTGGTCCAGTTGGCCGCCCGGCGTGCGCTGATTCTGATAAAACAGATCGGCGAACATCACGCGATCGCGCTTGAACCCGGTGGTGTTGACGTTCGCCAGGTTGTTGGAGATGGCGCTCATCTTGGCATCTTGCGCGGCAAGGCCGGTTTTGCTGATCCATAAAGCGGGATTCATCGTTATTCCTTACTCAATCAGGTATTACGCAACAGGCGGTTGCCCGCCGTGGCCAGATCTTCCGCCGCCTTCATCATCTTGATCTGCGCTTCAAACTGTCTGTTGAGCGCAATGCTCGACACCATCTCGCTTATCGCCGAGACGTTGGAGCTTTCAAGGTGGCCCGCCACCAGCTCGACCTCTTCGGTACGCGGGTTGACGTTGGCGGTAGTGACCATAAACCCGGCGCTGTTTTTGCTCAGCTGGGCGGCGGGAATATCCACCAGCTTGATGCGATCGACCTCCATCGGCGCGGCCACGTTGCCGTCATCCGGCACGATGGAGATCACTCCGTCATCGGCAATGCTGATGGAGGAAAACGGCGGCAGCACGATCGGGCCGTTATCGCCGGACACCGGCAAACCGTCGATGGTCAGATCCCCTTCCGGCCCCACTTCAATCTGGCCGTTGCGGGTATAGACTTCGCGGTTGCCGCTCACCAGCGCAATCAGGCCGCTGCCTTTGATAGCCACGTCCAGATCGCGTCCGGTATCACGCGTTGCGCCCGGCGTCAGGTCCACGCCGCCCTGCTGCTGCTGTACCAGGAAACGCGAGGCGTAACCCTCGCCCTGGATCTGCTGCGACAGGGCGCTATCCAGATCGTGACGGAACCCCTGGGTGTTCACGTTCGCCAGGTTATTGGCGTGGATCTGCTGCTGCGACAGGCTTCGGCTGGCGCCGCTGACGGCGGTATAAATTAAGTGATCCATTACACCGCCTGGAACAGCGCCGTCATCATGCTGTCGTTGGTGCTGATCACTTTGGTGTTGGCCTGGTAGTTACGCTGGGCGGTCATCAGCCCCACCAGCTCGGCCGTCAGGTCAACGTTAGAGCCTTCGAGCGTGTTAGAGGTCAGCGCGCCCAGCAGGCCCGTGCCCGGCGTGCCGGTCAGCGGCGCGCCGGAGCTGGCGGTTTGCGTCCAGGTGGTGCCGTTTTGCGACGAGAGGCCATTTGGGTTCGCGAAGGTCGCCAGAATCACCTGGCCCTGCAGCAGACGTTCACCGTTAGAGAAGGTGGCGTACACGCTGCCGTCTTTGTCGATGGTCTGTCCGGTGCGTTCGCCGGAGGCATAGCCGTTGCCGTTGTTTTTGCTGACGGAAAAATCAGACCCAAACTGCGTGGTGCCGTTGTAGCTCAGCGCCAGTTCGATCCCTTCCGCGCCAGGAATATCGGCCTTAATGTTGACGGCCCCGTTAGGCGTTTCCAGCACGCCCTGCTCGGTGAAGGTCATCTTCTGCGTGGTGCCCATATCCTGGTCATCCATGTAGTAGTGCACTTCCCACTCGTTATCGCTGGTTTTAACAAAATACTGCTTCAGCGTGTGCTCACGGCCCAGCGAGTCGTACACCTGCGTCGCGTAGGTGTGGTTATACGACGTTTCGTCGGTAGGATCGAAGGTGGTGGTTTTGGGCAGCTTTTCGTTGGCGTTAAGGTTTGCCGTGAAGTCGAGCGAGCTGGTTGCTTTAGCCGGAAGCGAACCGCTGCTGATGGTCAGATTCCCGACCGTACCGGTCTGGATCACGCCGTTGGCATCCACCGGATAGCCCTGCAGGTACATGCCCTGGTTGTTGATCAGGTTGCCGAGGCTGTCGGTCTGCATGTAGCCCGCGCGGGTATACGCCGTGCTGCCCGCGCTGTCGCGCATCACGAAGAAGCCGTCGCCGTTGATCGCCAGGTCGAGGCTGCTGGCAGAGGAAAAGATGCTTCCGCTTTTGGAAATACTCTGCGCAATACCGGTCACGCCCACGCCCAAAGGCTGGCCTTCGGCATACAGAGAAGCAAATTCCGCGCGGCCTGACTTAAAGCCCACGGTGCCGGAGTTGGCGATGTTGTTGGAGATCGCGCCCAGCTGCTGGTTAATGGCATTCAAGCCCGAAATTGCAATGTCAAAGCTCATAATTGTTCCTGATTAACTCATTAATCCCTTTGGGTTTTTGTCACTCGACTGCCCAAACTGCGTAATATTGTTGTAAGCGACTTCGCCAATCCCGGTGATGTTCAGCACCGTAGGGCTGCCGTCGAGCGGAATGCGCACGTTGTTCACCACGCCGCCGACTTCAATCGGCACCTTGGTCTCTTCGGTATCCGTCACCACGGACAGGCTGTATTTACCCTCTTTTAAGCCCAGCGCTTCGGGATCGATGCTGAAATCCACCGTTCCTTTTTCCTGTTTGCCCAGCTCGATTTTGGTCTCGTTGCCGCTTTCATCCTTCACGATCACCGTGACGGTATTGGCGGCATGATCCAGCGTCAGGCGGCCATCAATGCTGGTGCTGCCGTCGGTTTCAACCGTGTCGGTCTGGACCATCACTTTTTGCCCAACCAGGTTGCCCGTGGTGAGGGTCTGAAGGTTGTCCATCAGCACGGCGTTGTTCGCCATCAGCTGTGACATGGTTTCCATGGACTGCACCTGGGTCAGCTGCGCGAGCTGGCCGACATACTCGGTACCGTCGGTGGGGTTTAGCGGGTCCTGATTTTGGATCTGCGCGACCAGCAGCTGCATAAACAGGTTGTTCATGCCTGCCGCCGTATTGTCATTCCCCGACACGCCGCTGTCGTAGGTCGTGGTACCGGATTGGTTGGATACGCCATTCACGCTCATGTATTACGCCTCTCCAAGACGCAGCAGGCTTTGCTGCATGCTTTTTACATTGTTAAGAACATCCACGTTGGTTTCGAAGTTACGCGACGCGGACATCATGTCGGCCATCTCCTCCACCACGTTGACGTCCGGGTACCAGACGTAACCGTCCGCATTTGCCATCGGGTGATGCGGCTCGTAGCGCTGCACGGCATTGCCCGTCGAGACCACGTCCAGCACCTGAACGCGCGCGCCGGTTAGCGCTTTGTCGCTCATCAGCTGGTCGTTCTGGTACACCGCGGCAAAGACCGGGCGGCGCGCTTTGTACACATTGCCTTCATCCACCGCCGGGGTTTCGGCGTTGGCGAGGTTACTGGCGATGGTGTTCAGGCGGACGGTTTGAGCCGTCATCGCCGAACCCGAAACGCGGTAAATATCGCTAAAAGCCATTTTTAGTTACCTGATTCAATCACTTACCTTCAATTGCCTTTTTCAGGCCGGTGAATTTCATGTTTAAAAACGCCAGGCTCATCTGATAGTCCTGCACGTTTTTTGAAAACTCCGCCTGCTCCACGTCCAGCGCAACGGTATTGCCGTCCGAGGAGGGTTGGTACGGCACGCGATACATCTCTTGCGGCGCAGACCCGGGAAAGAAATCCCGCTGTGAACGTTGCATCTCCGCGGCAAAATCAATATCTTTAGCCTGGAAATTGGGGGTATCGACGTTAGCCAGATTTGCTGAAAGCAGTTCCGCCCTGGAAAGTCGAAGTGCTACAGCCTGCGGATGAACGCCCAATGCCTTATCAAAAGTAATACTCACAGCTCACTCCTTTCTGATGATGGACACCTGCGATAGTCCGTGTTGCTACAGCATTTAAAGCAACTATCGTGCCAGGTTTTTAAAATCATGAATTCAATACGTTTTTCAGCAATATGCCGTCCAAAAGGGAAGGTATTTTTCCGCTGGTCTGTTTTCGCGGCGCTACTCGGCGTTATTGCGCTTCCGGCGGTGGCTCAGCCTGAGCCGTCCACCGCGCGCAAGCAGGTTTATGCCCGCGTTCAGCAGCAGGCCGCAGAGGCCATTCGCCAGGAAGCGGAACGCAACCGCTGGGAGGATTATCAGGCGAAGCTGAACCTGTTTATCCCCTCCGAGATTTCGCAATACGCGCCCTGCCCCGCGCCGCTCAGCGTGAGCATGCCGGGAGGTGAACACCTTGATTTACGTCGCCTGCGCTTTGACGTGCGCTGCGAGGCCGGAAGCGGCTGGGACGTGGCGGTGACGGTCAAACCCGATATCTATCTGCAGGTGTTGATGGCGAAAGAGACGCTTGAGCGCGGTCACGTGCTTGCCGCCTCCGATCTCACGCGCCGAAAATTCAACATCAGCAACCTGCGCAGCGGCTATATCACCCGTCCGGACGAGGTGGTGGGGTTAACCCTTAAGCGCCGCGTCCGCGAGCTGCAGCCGATTAGCCAAAGCCAGCTTGATTCACCGGTAATGGTGGAGCGCGGCCAGCGCGTGCTGATGATTGCCGTCCAGGATGGCGTCGAAGCGCGCACGATGGGCATTGCCAGCAAAAAGGGGCGCAAAGGCGAGATGATCAAGGTGAAAAACGAAAGCAGCGAGCGGGAAGTTTCTGCGACCGTCGTGGACATGGGCGTGGTCAGAACCGGCTTTACCGCCGGTCGATAAAAATATGACGCCCCGTTTAAGTTTTCGTATTGATGCGTCGCTTTACCCTGGTAAGGCGTCAGGAAAACCTTTTTCCGCTTTGCATCCCCTGGCGAAAACGACCAATAAAAATTCCGAAGATGGAGTACCGCGATGAAAGTGACATCCACCCAGTACGCAATGACGAGCGCAGTCAATCAGGCCAGTACCACGACCCCGACGCGCGCCGCAGGCACTGAAGAGATGAAAACCACCCGAACCGCTGCCATCGACCCCGTTCTTGGTGATGCGCAGACCCAGCTGGCCGCCTTGCCAGAAGTCGATATGGCGCGCGTCGCCAGCATGAAAGAAGCGATTGCGAATGGGAAAATCAGCGTCGATATCGACTCGCTGACCAGCGCTATCGAGAAATATTATCAGAGGTAACAATGAGTAACGCCGCTCAGTGCGTCAAAACGCTGGTACAGGGCATGGTGGAAGACCGTGAAACCTACGCAAGCCTGAAAACCCTTCTTGCCGATCAGCGCCAGTGGCTTATCGCACGTGATGCAGCACGGCTGGATATCCTCAACCCGCAGCTTATTGCGCATTACGAGACGCTGTCCCAGAACAGCAAGCAGCGCTATCAGCTGCTTACCCAGCTTGGTATCCCCGTCGGCTCGCCCGGCCTGCGCACGCTTTTTTCCCGTCTTCCCGCTCAGCATCAGCAACAGCTCAACGCGCTCTGGGATTCCCTTGAAAAGGTGGCTGCAGAGTGCAAGGCGCTTAACGACAGCAACATCGCCGTACTCTCAATGCAGCAGGAGATCCTGCAAAACCTGCTGAATATTAGCGAGCCGGAAAACTGGCTTTATGAGCAAATTTAAGCGGGCGTGCTGCTGAGGGAAATACATAATATGTCTTTGAAAACGAGCCATAAAACGCGCTGCATTGGCTTCCTGATGGAAACCTCTTTTCACTACGACGTCTACATCAATATTATTACTGCGCTTCTCAATAAAAATATTCCCTGCGATATCATTATTAATGACGTGATAGAAGCCGAATATGTGAATAACATGGTCAATTTCCTGGGAACGGTGAATGTTCCCGGGCTGCGCTTTATGCTTTTATCTTCCGTGTTAAAACATGAGCAGGTCTATAGCTGTCTTGTTACGCCCTATTACCTTTCCTATGCCGAGAAAATTGCGCCGATACACGTCCGTACGGTTTATGGCCTGGCTAAAAATGAATGGAATCATGCGGCGTGGAACGGCAAATATGATTATATTTTATGTTACAGCCACTACACGGCCAAAGCGCTCGACCTCGCCTCACGCGTTAAGGTGGTGGGAAACCCTCGCTTTGATGCCTGGCATAGCAAAAAATATCCGCAGGCACTGCCTTCCCACATTACGTTAGATCCTCAAAAACCGACCTTGCTCTATGCGCCGACATACGGAGAGCTTAGCTCTTTACCGCACTGGGCAGAAAAATTAGGCCGGCTGAGCGGCGAATACAACATTATCTGCAAGCTACACCACGGTACGTTATACAGAAAAGAAGAACAGCAAAGCCTGAAGGCCGCCAGACGTTTTTTAAAGAATATCGTCACGGATAATACGTCGACCTTTGCGCTTCTGGAACACGCTGACTATGTGATAAGCGACAACAGCGGTTTTATTTTCGATGCGGTTAATGCCGAAAAACGCGTGATTTTATTGCGCTGGGATGAGATGGACGACCTGCTGACAAAAAATAGATCGTACAGCACCATCGAAAGCCCCGAGCAGCAGATCCGAAAGCTCCTTCCCGACGCGCGGGATATGGCCGATCTTCGCACGTTCCTCTCCGAAGACTATCCGTGGCATAAAAATGCCGCCGAGCTGGATTTTATCAGAACGGAATATTGCGATGCGTTTAATGACGGGAACGCGGGTTTACGCGCTGCGGAAATTATTGACGAGGCGACGTCGGGATAAGCGGTTTCATCCTGATAACAGAAAGCAATGATGAAAACGATTATCACATTTGGCACTTTTGATGTTTTTCATATCGGCCATCTTAATATCTTACGGCGCGCAAGGGCCCTGGGGGATCGCCTGGTGGTCGGCATCTCTTCAGACGAGCTGAATCTGCAAAAAAAGGCGCGCCTCCCGGTCTATCTTCAGAATGAGCGAATGCACATTATTGAGTCGTTAAGGTGCGTAGATGAGGTGTTCCTGGAGGAGTCGCTCGAGCTAAAAGCGGATTATATCAGGCGCTTTAACGCGCAAACGCTGGTGATGGGCGATGACTGGAAAGGCAGGTTTGATCATCTCTCCCCGCTGTGTGAGATTGTTTATCTGGCCCGAACACCCACCATCTCCACCACGTCAATTATCGAAACGATCAGGCAAAATTAACGCCCTATATCCCGTGAAAACAAAAATATACATAGAAACAACTCGTGCTAACTTTTGCCATCAGGTGGCGAACCACATTCACTCTGTCGCAAAAGAGGCGTGCAAAACGATTTTTGTTTTGAAAAATACAAAGGTTAATCCGCAACCTTTTGCATCGCTTGATATTTCAGAAATACATTACGCTGACGGCGAGCTGAAAAATACGCTGACCTCGCTGGCGAACATTCTTCATCAGCACAATCTTAATGAAATTGAGGTGCACGTTGAAGCGAGCACGGCCAGCCTTGCGCTGCTGATTTTTTGCTCTGTTTTCAAAGACAACATGCACTGCATCAAGCCTCACATCTATGAAACGAGCGTGAGGGATTACGCGTTAAGATCTCAGTCCCAAAATAACGCTGAATTATATAAAAAATTATCTGCGGCCCTGAATGGTCATGCGGGCTTTGTCGGCAGCATCGAAGAGCTGATGGCGTGCGGCTATGCGTGGCATCATTTCACCGATGCGGCTTATTACATTACCGATGAAAACATTAACAGCGCCGATTTACCGGTACGGTTTATTGCCCCCTTAACGGAAGAGCAAAAAAAGGTTTTCTCGAATTTTCTGTGTATACCCGACTCGATGATCGCGGTTATCCGCGATTTTTTTGCCCAGGACGATGTTTATTATTGCTCACACATCGCACCGCGACACCCTTCGCTCGCCGATACGCACAAGAGAGTGTTTGCAGAGCAACTGCTGGATATTCGCCAACGACATACAGGACACAAATTCTTCCTGCTATCGCATAATGATAACGATGCTGGCGTTTTGCGGGCGGCCAGCGACCATTTTTATCAACTCCCGCCCTGCCTGCCATTTTCCGCCATGCAATGGCTCGGTATAACGCCAAAAAACGTTATCTCATCATTCCGGGACGAGCTGACCACCCTCAATAATTCTTCAAACCGCTATATCATATCTATGACGGCAAAAGAGGAATTATGCCTTCCCGAAAGCGAGTTGCTCGCGACGTTTAATCTGTCACCTGACGCTGTTCGCTACGCTGACGAACTGGCGACGTATCACCGTGAAGGGCACGTCAAACGCATCTTTTACTCTTCGGCATCAATGGGCGATATCGTGTATGGCCTGGGCGCCATTCATGCGTTAAAAACCCGTTACCCGGAGGATGCGTTCGTTTTTGTTACGAATAAGCTGTACGCCGAATTAATAGACAATAGTACCGCAGAGGTTGAGCACTGGGATATCCATGCGCTCACCGCCGATCAACGCTTTCAGATCGAGCTTGCAAATCGCTTTTCCCGGCTTCACTTCTTTGAACGATGGGAGCAGATTGTCGCACCTTCACACATGACGGACGCATTCATCAGCGAAGTGACGCCCGACACGTTCGATACGCACAAGCGCGCAAGGCTTGATTTTGAAAAGATTGATAAAGACCCCGTCGATCGCTTCATGCGCGTTCATAACATCACCCGCGGCAAGGTCGTTTTACTTCACCCCAACATTGGCTCACCCAACAGAACGTGGGCGGAACAGCACTGGAAGAAACTTGCTGAACGCTTTATTCGCGCAGGATGGCAGGTCATTCTTATCGGCAGCGACAATAATAAATTCCAGAATAAGAAAACCATGCACATTGACATGCCGGGCGTTATCAACTGCATGAACGCGTTTACCATCACGCAGACCGTCTACTTAATGAGCCTGTGCCAGCTGCTGGTGGCCTGCGATTCTGGTCCCGTCGCGCTGGCCGGCTATACGGAGATCGCCATCTCGGCGCTTTATTCGATTATTCCGTCTCAGTACCGTCTTCCCTATCGCCATAATATTTTGGGGTGGAATGCGCAGGGTATAAACGTTGGCTGCCAGTTTGGGCAGTGTGGGCATCTGATCATGAACGAGAATTTCTTTAAACATACCCTGCATAAAAAGTGGGCACATCCAACAAGCCAGCAATTTTCCGAGTGGTGTCCCAACGCCAAAAAATATGCGTGCCTGGCGCAGTTTTCCGACGCGGACTGGTGGGAGCATATAGAGCGCTTTATTAACTCTGAAGACTTTATTCTGAATACATGACGGAGTAAAAAGGCGGCACAGGCCGCCTTTCGTTAAATCAGTGATAACCCACACAGCAGGGTGTAATCAGCCGTGTTCACCCTCTCGTTCCCCGGCGTCGCCTGCTGTTGCCAGCCATACCAGGCGCTTACCAGGCTGATAAAATCGTCTTCCGTCAGCTCGGCGTTATCCTCCAGCCACATCGCGCACAGCTTTTTTACCTGGAAGAACTGACGCGTCAGCGACATAAGCGCTTCGCCGTAGTTATCAAATGCCGCGCACGGGAAGAACTCCCCGTACAGGCGATAAATCAGCATATTACGCAAAATATGCGGCTGCGCCTCCAGCAGGGGGATCGGCCTGGCATCCAGCTCGCGCAGGCGGTCCTGCAGCCTCGCAGGCTCCATCACCGCCAGCTCGCTGAGCTTCAGCATGAACATCATCTTCTGCATGGGCGGAAGATTCAGGTTCAGGCGCATCGCCCCCATGTCCCCCAGGGCTTCGACGCGGTTCACCTCAATCGTCGGCAGCATGGCGAACTGTTCATTGAGAATGCTGTTCTCCGCCAGCTGAGAAAGCTGCTCGCCCATCGTGACCAGATGCTGCGGTTCGCACTGTTTTTCATCCACGTAGCGCTGCGCCTTGCTGAGCAATACGCCAATGGCATACAGGCTGCTTTGCAGCGACAGCGACGGGTGAACGGCCATATTGATGCACTGCTGGTTAAGGACTTCATTCCACTGGTTATCTTCACGTTCGCCGTCGGATGCGGCTTCGCCCGCGTGCAGCACGAACGCGTCCGGATCCAGAAGTATGTCCCGCGCTGCGCTTTCACAGGCCGCGTTAAGGCTGTCACGCTGCTGGTTACCCAACGACGTGCTCGTATGGGGCCAGTTGCCCGTGGCGGCCTGACAGGCCAAACAGGTGCAGGCGGCTTCGCGCGCCCGGAAACGGAGAACGTATTCAGGCTGGTAATGTTCGATTAATTCCATACAGACTGCTCCAGCCGCTGCTGTGGCGGCGTTTATCATTGAAAGTTTTTACGGAAGAACCAGTGGGTACAGTCAATGCCTGCCCCCGTCGTCGGGTCTTTTATTTCGGGTAAAAAGGCGAAGCTCGGCTGCATCCCCAGCCAGCAGTGCGACTGCATTTGCGCTGGCCAGCAGGCATCGAGGCTTTTCGCCTGTCGGTAGTGCGCAAGCAGCGTTGGGATATAGGAGCCGTTGACCGCATAGGCACAGCCGCAGCCCGCATCGAGTACCCGCGCCACGCCGGGCAGCGTCCTGAGGGGTGAAATGCTGTTGTAGCGCCCCCCCAGCAATACCACCTGCCAGTCGATATGCGGCAGGCGCGTCAACAGCTGGTTAACCGTTTTGAGGGACATCTCCTTGCGCACAAACTTCACGGAGGCATCCAGCAGCAGCACGCTGCTCCACGCCTCGCGCTGGGCCAGCTCAAGCGCCTGACAATGTTGCTCCAGCTCGCTATCCGCCGGGTTGACCGCCAGCGGCACCAGCCGTTCGCGCTTCAGCCCCAGAGAAAGGAGCGACTCCACCTGCGAGGCAAGCGCATCCGCCTGCGGATCGTAAAGCACCACCACCTTCTCAAAAGCCTGCCACTCCACCGAGGCACTCAGCGGCGCCTGGCTCAGGCGACGGTAGTGGCTCAGCAGGCTGCGGTCGGTGACGAAATCCTCCAGCGTTAAATCCACCGGCTTCGAGGAGCCGAGGACAAAATCTTTGTCGTAGGTGTTGGCGCTGTGGGAAATACAGAGGATCGCCTGACGCGGATCGATCTGCTGAATCGGCGTCGTAAAGTTGTTCAGAAACGCCTGCTCCTCCGCGAGCGTTGCCGTGTCTTCATAGCGATGGTTTTTCAGGAAGTTGCGGTGATAGCCGAACGTGCCGTTGAGCGCGTGGCGTTCGCCGAACGAATGGGTCTGGTAGATTTTATCCAGATGGCTGTACCAGATGTAAATCGTGTCGCTGCCGGAAAACAGGGCGTTATTGTTCTGCATTTCCGCCACCTGCGCGCTGATCTTGTTCGGCGCATAGTAGTCATCATCGTCAAAGCAGATGATGTACTCCCCTTGCGCCATCTCGTTGAGCATGTTGCGCTTTTTGCCCAAATCGAGGCGCTCGGGGCTGTGGACATAGCGCACCGTGCAGACCGCCGGATCGACCATCATCGCGATTAAGTCTTCGTTACTCTGCTCTGAGTCATCCAGGATAATCAGCTCGCGCTTGTCCGCAGGATAGTCCTGATACTGGAAGATATAGAGCAGATAGGGCAGAAACGCCCGACGGTTCCAGGTGGGGCACACGACGCTGACGAACGGCGTGGCGTGCGATCGTTTTTGCTGCTGGCGCTTCAGCAGGTTTTGCATGAGATTCGTGGTCATCTTATCGCTGCCGCTGCGCCTGCTGCTGTCGAAGCCAGCACTGGGCTGATATCGCATCGGTTGTTTTCTGTTCCCGCCGCTCGTTCGCCAGGCGCTGCGCGCTGCGGCGTTCATCCAGCACCCGCTCCAGGCTTTTCTCCCTGCGGGATGCCGCCAGCAGGTTCCCCTGCAGCTTCTGGGCTTCTACGCTCGCCAGGGCCTGCTCCTGCTTTTGCCAGTCGATCACGCGCTGAATATGGCGCTTATAGACCGACTGATTGCAGAGCATGGTTGCGCCGCCCGCCATCTCCTGGATCGGGCTGGTCGCCAGATTCGAGAGGGAGTGAATGTTCTTCTCCAGCCGCTGGCACAGCTGCTGCTGTGAGGCCAGCCGGGCGCTAAGATCCTGCACCGCGCGGTTACGCATCAGGTGAAGCTGCTCAAGTGTCGTAATGATTTTTTTCATCGTTCATCATCCTGCCTGGGCCAGTACGTTCAGATCGGCAATGGTTTTATCGAGCGGAGCCGCGTCCTGCACTTCCTGCTGCAGATAGCGGGTAATCGCCGGAGAGAGGTTGACGGCTTTATCCGCCAGCGGATCGGCACCCGCCACGTAGCCGCCGAGCGGGATCAGCGGTTTAATGCTTTGATATTCGGCATAAAGCTGCTTGAGGGTGCGGGCTGCGCGCTGGTGATCGCGCCCGGTTACCTGGCTCATGCAGCGGCTGATGGACTGCCCGATGTCGATGGCCGGATAGTGCCCGGCCTCCGCCAGGTGCCGCGACAGCACGATGTGCCCGTCCAGCACCGCGCGCGCGCAGTCGACGATCGGGTCCTGCTGGTCGTCGCCTTCCGCCAGCACGGTGTAAATGGCGGTCATGGAGCCGGCGCTTTCGCTGTTGCCGGCGCTTTCAACCAGTTTTGGGATCAGCCCAAACGCCGAGGGCGGATACCCTTTCGTGGCGGGCGGTTCGCCCAGCGAGAGCGCGATTTCACGCTGCGCCATGGCATAGCGGGTGAGGGAATCCACCAGCAGGAGCACATCTTTGCCTTTGTCGCGATAGTAGCTGGCGATGGTGTGGCACAGCTCCGTCGCCTTTATGCGCATCAGCGGCGATTCATCCGCAGGCGCGGCGACGATGACCGATTTGCGCCGTCCGGCTTCGCCCAGGGAGTGGTCAATAAACTCTTTCACTTCGCGCCCGCGCTCGCCGATAAGCCCAACCACCACCACTTCTGCCTGGGTGTAGCGGGTGATCATCCCGAGCAGGACGCTTTTACCGACGCCGCTGCCCGCCATCAGCCCCACGCGCTGCCCTTTGCCGATGGTCAGCAGGCCGTTAATCGCCCTGACGCCCACATCAAGAGGCGCCTCAACCGGCTGGCGCTTCAGGGGATGCACCTGCGGCAGCTGCTGCGGCAGCACGGTGTCGCCGGTCAGTTTGCCTTTATCATCAATCGGCTCGCCGAGGCCGTTTACCACGCGCCCCAGCCACTGGTCGCCAATGAGCACGCCGCTTTGCTTATCCATCGGGTAGACGCGCGCGCCCGCCATCAGCCCGGCAGGCTGCTTAAAGGGCATCAAAAAGGTGACGTCGCGATCGAAGCCGACGACCTGCGCCTCAATCAACGCCCCTTCGCCATCCTCGACCTGGCAAAGCTGCCCAACGGCCAGGCGGCAGCCGACGCACTCAAGCAGAATACCCGTTACCCGCACCAGCCGGCCCGCCACGCGCGCCAGGTTGATGTTTTCCAGCGAGCGTAAGACCTGCTCGAAGTCGTGGTCACTCATCGTGCGCTTCCGGCAGCAGGCTGGCCTTCAGGGCGTCCATACACTGATCGAGACGATGCTGACAGCCGACGTCCATTTCGGTGGTATTGGTGATCACCCGGCATTCGCCCGGCGGGAGATCGGGATCGGCGGTCAGCCCCCAGTGCGCCACTTTTTCAGGCTCTGCTTCGCTGATGCGACGATGCTCGTCGCTGTTTAACAGCACTTTGACCTGTTCCGGCTGCTGCGGCAGCGCGCTCAGCGCCTCTTCCACCAGGGTGAGGATTTGCGTGGGATGCAGGGAAAGCTCGCAGCGGATCACCTGACGCGTAACTTTTTCCACCAGCTGCAGCAGCTCCTCGCGGCGACGCTGTTCATAGCTCGCCATAAACGATTCCATTGATGCAATGATGCTGTCGAGCGGATGGGCGGCTTCCAGAAACTGCTGGCGCGCCTGCACGGTGCCCTCGGAGCGGCCTTTACGCACGCCCTCGTCAAAGCCGAGGCGCAGCCCCTCCTGATAGCCCTCGCTTTTGCCCTCTTCCAGCCCCTGCGCAAAGCCGCTGTTCAGCCCATCCTGAAAACCCTGTTGAAGCTGGGCCTGAACCGCCGCGTCGTCCATCAGCGGATGGCCTTCCTGCGGCAGGCTCTGCGCCGTGCGACGCTTGCGCAGCGGCGGAAACTTATGCAGGCGGGGTTTAATCACCGCCTGGCGGCTGTTGGTCAGCGCGCTTAAGGGTAAGCTCTGTTTTTTGTACATGGGTTACTCCATGGTCTGCTCGGCGAAGAGCTGCACCTGAATTTCGCCCTCTTCCGCCAGCTGGCGCACCGTGGCCATGATCTCTTTACGCACGTGGTCGACGCGGCTGACCGGCACGGGGCCAAGGCGCGTGGTGGTGGATTGCAGCAAGGTGACCTGGCGCTTGGGCATGACGTTGAAGATCGCCTGACGCAGCACCGGCTCGGTGCCCTTAAGGGCAATCGCCCACTCTTCAATGGAAATTTCTTCCATCAGGCGCTGCAGGGTGGCTGGCGTCTGGCGGCTGAGGATGAAGAATTCGTACATCTCTTGTTCCAGCTCGTCCACCACGTCGGCATCGCGTTCGCGCAGTTGCTCCAGCAGCTGCTGCTGGTTGCCGGGGATACGGTTAACGATGTTCGCCGCGTGCTTGATGCCAACCACTTTCGAACCATGCTCGGACAGCACCGCCACGCCGCGCTCAATCAACCTGTCCAGTTCGTCGATGACGTCGCGGTTGACGTCATCCAGGCGCGCAATACGCCAGACGATTTCATCCTGGCGCTCCTGCGAGAGCGCGCTGAGGACGCCCGCCGCCACGTCCGGCGGCAGGAAGGCCAGGAACACGGCCTGAAGCTGGAGGTGCTCTTGCTCAATCAGCGCCGCCAGCTGCGGAACGTCGACCCACTGCAGGCGCGCCATGCGGTGGCGGATCTCATCCCCGTAAATACCGTTGATCACGCTGCTGGCGATTTCGCCTCCCAGCGCTTTTTCAAGAATGCCGCGCAGGTAGCTGCGGGATGCGCCGTTGATGCCGCTCTGCTCGCGATAATCATCGAAAAAATTATTCATCGCATGGCGCGCGTGATCGACCTTCACGCCGTGGAGGCGCGCCATGGTGTCGCTCAGCAGGATCACCTCGTCGCGGTTCATTTTCTGCATCACTTTGGCGGCAGCCTCTTCACCCACGCTGAGCAACAGAATGGCGGCCTGCTCCAGCCGGCTGCGCCCTGTTTTCACGCTACCTTTACTGCTATGACTTGCTGTCAGTTCGCTCATTGCTGTTGATCCATTGTTTCAGTACTTCGGCCATACGTTCAGTTTCTTTTTGCGCCAGCATTTGCAGGTATTCGACCTTCGTTTCCAGGCCGGAACTTTGCGGCGGCAGCTCCGTATCCTGGTTAAATGCCGGGCCAGGAAGGCCGGCCAGACCGGCTTCCGTCGTCACCAGGTCGCTCTCGATTGCATCCTTCTGGGCGCTGCCCTCAATCGCGACAAGCTCAGACGGTTCGCGTCGACCGTAGCGCTGCGCCAGCGGGCGCAGGCCAAACAGCAGCGTGAGCAGGATCAACATGCCGATCCCACCGTTTTGTCCCCAGTACTGGATGTTCGGGTCCTGCCACCACTTCAGCTCCGGCAGGCCATCAACGGTTCTTTCCACGAAGGCCAGCTTGTCCAGCGTCAGGGAGTCGCCGCGCGCTTTCTCGATCCCCGCGGCATCTTCCACCAGCCGGGTCAGGGCGGTGAGCTGCTCTGGCGTCATGCTGGCAAGCGGTGGCGCAGCCTGGTTTAACGCCACCGCAACGCGCAGTTTTTCGAGCTTGTAGCCCGGATGGCGGATATGGCGAATATCGCGGTCAAAGGCGTATTTTCGCTGCTCCTGGCTGCGGCTGGAAAGTGAAGACGGATTGCTGGTTTGCGTCTGCGCGGTCTGCTGGTTCGCTGCCAGCGGCGGCGTGACGGGCTGCGCGGGCTGATTGACCGGGCGATTGCTCAGCGAGCCCGGAATGCCGATAGCCAGTTCGTTGGTGGTATTTTCACGTGAGATATTCTCATCGCTGATTTGCGGCTCTTTGCCCAGGCGCTCCTGCGTCTCTTCCACGCTGCTCATGTCGACGGTTGGCGTCACGCTGATGCGAAAGTTATCGCTGCCGAACAGCGGAGTGAGCAGGCTGGTGATGTTGTTGATGGTTTCACTTTTGATCCGCTCAATAACGTCGCGGCCCTGGCGGATGCTCGCCATGTTGCTACCGTTCTGCTGGCCGTTTTCCGAGAGCAGATTCCCGGCCTGATCCACCACGCGCACGCTGGCGGCCTGCATGCCGGGCACGCTCCCCGCCACCAGCTGAACAATCGCCGCCACCTGCTGCTCATCAAGATGTTTGCCATAGTGCAGCTGCAGCATGACCGAGGCGCTGCTTTGCGGCTTGTTGGTCATCACGAAGGAGCTGGACTCGCTTAAGCCCAGGTGTACGCGTGCGTTCTCAACCGGATCGAGCGCCATGATGCTGCGGGCCAGCTCGCCTTCCAGGCTGCGCTTGTAGCGCACGTTCTGGACAAACTGGCTGCTGCCGAGCATCTCTTCCTTATCCATCAGCTCGTAGCCGTCCGGCATCACGGCGGTAATGCCTTTTGCCGCCAGCGCCATACGCGCCCGCGGCAGTTTATCTTCGGGAATGAGGATCTGCCCGTTGTCGGGGTTAATGCGGTAAGCGATGGATTCCGCGCCTAAGACCTCAACAACCTGGGCGACGGGCAATTTCTCCTGGCTGCCGTACAGCGCCACGTAGCCCTGATTGCTGCGCCAGAGCGAAAATACAATCGCCCCCGTCAGCAGCACGGCGCCAGCCGCAATGAGCCATTGCGGCTTGAGGCGCCCCTGCGGGAGGGAGAGTGAGGAAAATTTATCTTTTATCTTTGTCAGCACGAGGGAAACCTTACAGCGGAGTATTCATCACTTCGTCGAGCGCAGTGGTGAGCTTGTTACGCACCTGCATCATGGCGGAAAACGCCACGCTGGCTTTTTGCGATTCGATCATGGCCCCGGCCAGGTCGTCACTCTGACCCAGCTCTATGGCTTTCTGTTTTGCCCCGGCGGCGTGCTGTGCGGCATCGACGTTGTCGATGGCGTTATTCAGGACCTGCGAGAAGGAAGGCTGAGACGCCCCCGTGATGCCGGATAGAGACGCGCCCGGCGCAATGAGCGGGGTGGTGCTCAATGCCCCTGAAGACGCAACGGCAGCCGTATTGTGCATTCTGTCCAGCATCGCCTGCTGGCGGGCCTGCATACCGATGGCGGTAATGTTATCCATGTTGTTAATCTCTTGCGGGCGTCAGGAGTAGCATTCGATATCGATACCTTCCTCGCGCATTGAAGCGAGTCGGTAACGTAACGCACGCGGGGTAATGCCGAGGAAAGCGGCCGTTTTGGACTTGTTGCCGTTATGGCGTTTGAGTAACTCAATGATGTACTGATACTCCGCCATGCGCCCATGAAGCTTGACGTTGCCAATGGCCGCCGGTGCCGCCTGCTGTTCGCGGTACGCCGGCATCAGATCGACTGCGGATACGGGCGTTAACGACGCCGGTACGGGTAAGCCGAAGTCCTGGGCGGCAATCTCTTCCCCGTTGCTCAAAATCATTCCGCGCTGGATAACATTCTCCAGCTCGCGAACGTTGCCCGGCCAGTCATAGGCCAGCAGCGCGTGGCGGGCCTCATCGCTCAGGCGAATATTGCCTTTGTGAAAGGCTTTGTATTTGGCAATAAAACGCAGCGCCATCGGAATAATATCCAGGCGGCGTTCGCGCAGCGGCGTAATATGAATCGGCACGACGGAAATACGGTAAAACAGATCCTGGCGGAAACGCCCTTCCGCAATTTCCTGCTGGAGATCTTTATTGGTCGACGCCACCAGTCGAATATCTAAAGGTATTTTTTTATGACTTCCCAGACGTTCAACTTCCTGCTCCTGCAATACGCGCAATAATTTAGCCTGAAGCGCCAGGGGCATATCGCCAATTTCATCCAGCAGCAGGGTGCCGCCATTCGCCTGCTCAAATTTACCGGCCACGCCCGTTACCGCACCGGTAAAGGCGCCTTTTTCGTAGCCGAATAAAATGGCTTCCAGCATGCTTTCAGGAATGGCTGCACAGTTCACCCCAACGTAGGGCGCATCGGCACCCAATGCATTTTCATGGATGTAACGCGAAACGCACTCTTTGCCTGTACCCGTCTCACCTGTAATAAGTACCGATACATTATATTTAGCAACACGGCGTGCTAATGAAAATACATTTACGCTTTCTGGCGCACTGGCAACAAATCCATTTTCATTACGGACATCATGTTCAATAACAATACTCATAACAACTCACCAACATTTAAGCTAATTGTTAGCCTGAAGCGCATACGGGCCTAATGCACCATCGCTGGCACATGTAAAAAAGGCAAGTATTCGGTAGGGGCAATATGAATTAACCGAATGTCTATAAAACACGGAAATTCATGAATTTCGCGTATTATAACGGTACGTTAGGAATTGTCTTGTTTTTAATGGGTATTAAAATCTTAACCCTTATATTTCATAGAGTTAGAAGAGATATTAATGGTGATTAATCGTCCTGAAATAACGAATTAATAATCTTTAGCGTCTTGATTACGGACGCTAAACAGCGTCTAATTCTTGTCCCTAATAAAGCTCTTCGCGCAAGACCTTTATGGTGCCGTTAGCCGACTCACTTATCAAAGCGACACGGTTAAACAGAACTTAAATATTTTTTTCTGCCGATAAGCAAATGCCTTTCCGTTTACGGCATTTGCTTAAGGCGATCGTTATGCGGAAGACCCTATGTCAGCAACTCCTCAGAGAATAAAAATCTACCAGAGTCAGGAACTCCCCGATATGGTAAAGCTCGATGTGAGTAAGCTCGGGCGCCCATGGCATAAGCTGCCCAAATTAATGAACGACAGCTTTGATATATTCGATGCACGGTTAAGCATTTATTTTTTGAAAAAACTACGCGTTAACGTTGCGTTAAAGTCGATGCATTTTGCTATCGATCAGAACTATAAAAATACGCAGCTCTTTACGACCCCTTTTGGCTCTATCGCGTTCAGTATTGAGCGCACGCTGTTACTCCAGATCCTTCATGATTATTACGGTCTGGGAAAAGAGAGCCGAAATAAATCCCTGGATGTCAATCAGCCCGTCACCAAAACGGAGGACAGGCTGAAAAATAAAATAGGTCTGGATCTGACGCGACTGCTTATCGATGAAGAGATTTTTGGTAAGGACGTCGAGATTAAAAGCGATAACACCACGGTGATTAACCAGTGGTCGTGGTGCGTCACGTTCACGCTGGAAGGGTATGAGGAAGGCAGCTTTACGCTGCTGTTTGATAACGCGCATGTTGACCAGATGCTGGCCGCGCTGCGATCGCCCGAGCGCGAACAGCTTGCCAGCAAGCAAACATCGCCGACGCCGTCACAAATAGAACGCCTGTTTTACAGCATGCCGCTGAAGTTTAGCGGGCATGTTAGCAGCCTGAATTTGACCGTCGCCCAGCTGGCGAAGATCGTGCCGGGAGACATTATTCCGGTAACGATTAACGAAATCATCCCGGTTTATATCGGTAAAGAACAGATTTTTGACGCCAAAATCGCTGAAGATCGCGGCAAGTTACTACTCTGTGAATTTAATGACAGAACCATCGAGAAGCAATATGAGTGATCAGCAACAAGACCTGAGCCAGTCCCTGGATTTTGGCGACCTGAATCTCACGGAGATGCCGCGCGAAGAGACCGTCGAAGGCAACATTCGTCTGGATCTCCAGGCTGAACCCGAAACCTCTTCAGGCATCAACGACCTGCGCAAAATGGCGCTGTTTAGCCGCATTCCGGTGACGCTGACGCTGGAAGTGGCCTCGGTTGAAGTCTCGCTGGCCGATCTTCTGACCGTTGGACACGATTCGGTGATTGAGCTTGATAAAATGGCGGGTGAACCGCTGGACATCAAGGTCAACGGGATCCTCTTTGGCAAAGCCGAAGCCGTGGTGCTGAACGACAAATACGGCCTGCGCATTCTGGAGTTCAACAGCAAAGAGCTGGGCGAACTGACGCCATGATCGCCCGCTTTCGCACCGCGCTGCCCTGGCTTCTGCTGGGCGGTTTGCTCTTCTCCCCGCAGCTTTTAGCGGCCAACGGCGATATTACGCTGTTCAGCTCGGCAACCACCGATGGCGGCCAGGATTACAACGTCAAAATTGAAATCCTGATCCTGATGACCCTGCTCGGCCTGCTGCCCGTGATGCTGATGATGATGACCTGCTTCACGCGCTTCATTATCGTACTGGCGATTTTGCGTCAGGCACTGGGTCTGCAGCAGAGTCCGCCAAACAAAATCCTGACCGGGATCGCGCTGGCGCTCACGCTGCTGGTGATGCGCCCGGTGTGGACCACCATCTATCAGGACGCCGTCGTGCCGTTTCAGAACGATGAAATCACCATGAAGCAGGCGTTCGGCAAGGCCGAGGTGCCGCTCAAGCACTTTATGCTGGCGCAAACCAGCAATAAGGCGATGTCGCAGATGATGACGATTGCGGGGGTGACGGGCGAGCCAAAGGAGCAGGATTTAACGGTCGTGACGCCAGCCTATCTGCTGAGCGAGCTGAAAACGGCGTTCCAGATCGGCTTTATGATTTACATCCCCTTCCTGGTCATCGACCTGATCGTCGCCAGTATTTTAATGGCGATGGGGATGATGATGCTGTCGCCGCTGATCGTTTCGCTGCCCTTCAAGCTAATGCTGTTTGTGCTGTGTGACGGCTGGACGCTCATCGTCGGCACGCTCACCTCCAGCGTGCAGGGGCTTTAGCAATGGTCACCATGGACATCGCCGGGGATATTATGGCGACCGGTATTAAGCTGGTGCTCGTCATCTCTGCCGTCGCGATTATACCCAGCCTTATCGTTGGGCTGTGCGTCAGTATTTTCCAGGCCACTACGCAAATTAATGAACAAACGCTGAGCTTCCTGCCCCGCCTCCTGGTGACGCTGGCCGTGTTAATTATTGGCGGTAAATGGATGCTTACCCAGCTGGTGGATTTCACCGTCACTATTTTCCAGCAGGCGGCGGCGCTGGTGGGTTAGCAGGCTATGGGTATCGATATTCATGCGCTGATTAACCCGCTGCTGGCGTTAGTCTTCCCGTTCTTTCGCATTCTGGCGTTCCTGCACTTTTGCCCCGTGCTGGATAACCGCGCCTTTAGCCGACGGATTAAAACGGTGCTGGCCCTGGCGCTGGCGGTCATCATCACGCCGATGCTGCCGGAGAAAGTCCTGCTGACCGAACTGATGTCTATGCGAACTATCCTGCTCACCGGCGAACAGCTGCTGTGGGGGATGCTGTTTGGCATGGCCATGCAGCTGGTGTTTGTTGCGCTGCAAACCGCGGGACACATTCTGTCGATGAATATGGGCCTGGGCATGGCCATGATGAATGACCCGGTAAACGGCAGCTCGACAACCGTGATTTCGCAGATGATTTACACCTTTTGCGGCCTGCTCTTTTTCGTGATGGACGGGCACCTGCTGGTGGTCACCATCCTCTACAAGGGGTTCGTCTGGTGGCCCATCGGACAGGCGATTAACAAACCCACCCTGCTGCTGATTGTGCAAAGCCTGGGATGGATTATGTCCTCGGCGACGCTTATCGCCCTCCCTACAACGTTTGTCATGCTGATTGTGCAGGGCGGCTTTGGGCTACTGAACCGCGTCTCCCCGACGCTGAACCTGTTTTCACTCGGCTTCCCTATCAGCATGCTGTTTGGCCTGCTCTGTATTTCGATGATGATGACCAACATTCCCGACCACTATCTCAACCTGACCAATGACATTCTGGCCAGGCTCGAAGCCGTAAGGAGCCACTGATGGCTTCCGGTGGAGATAAAAGCGAAAAACCCACAGCGCAAAAGCTGCGTAAAGCGCGCGACAAGGGCGATCTTCCGCGTTCCAAAGACCTCACCATGGCCGTTGGCCTGCTGACCTCGTTTATCACCATGGGGACATTTTTCCCCTACTACCAACAGCTGGTGGGGGAATCGTTTACCGCGGTGGGCATGATGGCCGGGCGGGTGGACGACGAAGGGGTGTTAAGCCAGTTTTTGATGCTCAACGTCTGGGTCATTGTGCGCTTTATCGCCACGCTGGTACCAATCCCTGTGGCCTGCATCGTGGCAAGCCTGATCCCCGGCGGCTGGGTTTTTACCCTCTCAAAGCTCAAGCCGGACTTAAAAAAACTAAGCCCGATTAGCGGCGTAAAACGCCTGTTTGCCAGCAGCCACTTCGTTGATGTCGGCAAGATGATGCTCAAGTGCAGCATTATTCTTGCGGTGCTGTACACCATGGTACACAGCTCGCTAAACCCGCTGCTGCATCTGCAGCGGCTGAACTTGAATCAGGCGATCCATCAGGGCTTCGGCATTCTTCACCATGTGCTGGTCTACTTTATTTCCGTGATTGTCATTTTTGCCCTGCTTGACGTGCCGCTGGCCAGGTTTATGTTCACCAAAAAAATGCGCATGACCAAGCAGGAGGTGAAGGAAGAGTACAAGAATAACGACGGTAATCCGCAGATTAAGGGTCGCATTCGCCAGCTCCAGCGCCAGATGGCAATGGGTCAGATTAGCCGTACCGTGCCCGATGCCGATGTGATTATCACTAACCCGACGCACTACGCGGTGGCGCTGAAATACGATCCGAATAAAGCCGAAGCGCCGTACATCGTCGCCAAAGGGATGGACGACATTGCCCTGCACATTCGCGACGTGGCCCGCCAGCATCAGATTGAAATCGTGGAGTTTCCGCCGCTCGCCCGCGCGGTGTATCACACGACGCGCGTCAACCAGCAAATACCGGCCCAGCTGTTTCGCGCCATTGCGCACGTACTGACCTACGTCATGCAGATTAAATCCTGGCGCACCGGCCAGCTTGAACAAAAACCCCGCCTGAACAGGCAAATAACCATTCCAAAAGAGGTCTTAAAAGCCGATGGCGAACAGTAAGTTACATCAAACGCTTGCCATACTCCGTAAAGGACACATAGGCGTTCCGATATTGCTTCTCAGCGTGCTGGCAATGGTGATGCTGCCACTGTCGCCGCTGATGCTTGATATCCTGTTTACCTTCAACATCGTGTTGGCGGTCGTGGTGCTGCTGGTTGCGGTGAACATGCAGCGTCCGCTGGACTTTGCCGTCTTCCCGACGCTGCTTCTGATCACCACGCTAATGCGCCTGACCCTGAACGTCGCCTCCACCCGCGTGGTGTTGCTGCACGGGCATGAAGGCGAAGGGGCGGCGGGTAAGGTCATTGAGGCGTTCGGCCAGGTGGTGATCGGCGGCGATTTCGTCGTCGGCTTCGTGGTCTTTATCATCCTGATGATCATCAACTTTGTGGTGGTGACCAAGGGTGCAGAGCGTATCTCCGAGGTGTCCGCCCGCTTTACGCTGGATGCCCTGCCGGGCAAACAGATGGCGATCGACGCGGATCTCAACGCCGGGCTGATCAACCAGAATCAGGCGCGTGACCGCCGTAAAGAGGTGTCTAAAGAGGCAGATTTTTACGGCGCAATGGACGGGGCCTCCAAGTTTGTTCGCGGGGATGCCATCGCCGGGATCATGGTGCTGATCATCAACGTGATCGGCGGTATCTGTATCGGTATCTTTAAATACGATCTCGATGCCAGCCACGCCTTCCAGCAGTACGTGCTGCTCACTATCGGTGATGGCCTGGCCGCCCAGATCCCTTCCCTGCTGCTGGCAACCGCAGCGGCGATTATCGTCACCCGCGTCAGCGACGGTGATGACGTTAGCGACGAGATTAAAACGCAGCTGCTGGCCAAGCCGCAGGTGCTGTACACCGCCGCATTCGTCATGTTTATTCTGGCGATCGTGCCCGGTATGCCGCACATTGCCTTCCTGTGCTTCACCGCGCTGCTGCTGTTTGCGGCCTGGCGTCAGAGCAAGGCGGTTAAGCCTGCCGAAGAGGAGACGGATTACGACGCCATCAACGAGGCGCTGTCCACGGATGCTACTCCGACGATTAACTGGGACAGCATTCCCCTGGTGGAGCCAATTGGGCTGAATCTGGGGTACAAGCTGGTGACGCTGATTGATTCAGCCAAGGGCAGCCCGCTTTCACAACGCATCCGCGGGGTGCGCCAGGTGGTTTCGGAACAGTGCGGCGTGCTGCTGCCTGAAATCAGGATACGCGAAAACTTCCGCCTCAAACCCGCCCAGTACGCCATCTACATCAACGGCATACGCACCTCGCTCGGCGAAGTGTACGCCGAGAAGCTGATGGCGATCCCCGGGGCTGAACTCTACGGTGAAATTGACGGCGTGCTGGATACCGATCCCGCCTACGGCATGGCGATCGTCTGGATCGACCCGGAGCAAAAAGCCAAGGCGCTAAACCTGGGTTATCAGGTGGTGGACTGCGCCAGCGTGGTCGCCACGCACGTGAACAAGGTTGCCCGCGAAAATCTGCCCGACCTGTTTAACTACGACGACATCACGCACCTGCATGCGCGACTGGCATCGCAGGCGCCCAAGCTGGCGGAGGATCTGACCAACGCGCTTAGCTTCAGCCTGCTGCTGCGCATTTATCGCCAGCTGCTGCTGGAGCAGGTGTCGCTCAAGGATATTGTGACCATCGCCTCGACGCTCCTTGAAAGCTCCGCGGTCACCAAAGATCCGATTCTGCTCACCTCGGACGTACGTTACGCGCTGCGTCGGGCCATCATCCATTCGATTAACGGCGACCGGCAAAAGCTGGCCGCCTATACCATTGATAATGCGCTGGAGAATATTTTGCTCGGCGCGCTGAACCAGTCCCAGCAGGCGGGGAAAGTGGCGCTGGACAGTTTTGCCGTCGACCCGAACATTCTGACGCAGCTGCAAAATACGATGCCGGTCATTCAGGAACAAATGAAAGCGAAAGGCATGCCGCCGCTGCTGCTGGTCACGCCGCAGCTGAGGCCGCTCATTTCACGCTATGGCCGCCTGTTTGCCAGCAACCTTCACGTGTTGTCGTATAACGAAGTGCCGGATGACAGTGATTTAACCATCGTGGGAACGCTGGCGTAATGCCAGCGCCATCAGTTATCTAAAAAACGTAATTTCCAGGCGGCCAGCGTTCGCGGCATTTTGCGCTGGTCGCTGCCATCGGTGCTGTAGTAATGCAGCTCCAGCCCGCCTCCTTTCGCAGGGGAGATCCTTCCCGCCCAAATTTCGCCCTTTGGCGTGTACATGATAATCGCCGTCCTGCTGTTGGCCGCCCCTTGTACCCACATTGAGAGCACGCGGGCACCGATGTTATCGATATCATTTTGATAGATGTAGACGTTCGCGCTGTCGACGAAGTTCTGGTAATCGTCCTTCACCAGATCGCGGAATTTCTGATCCATCGCGCTATCGGCAAAAATCCCGAGCGACAGCAGCGTGGGTTTTGGTCGCGGGTCAACATCGGAGAGTTTATACGCGCCGTCCAGGAAGGCCCCCGTCGGCATGGATAACCGACAGCCCCAGTCGGAATTACTGTAAACCTGCAGCGAACCGTCTTTTTTCGGGATCAGCAGCAGCTTACAGTTACTGGTTTCTGCCACCTTTTCCACGACGAGCATACCGTACAGCCTGCGCGCTTCAGCGGTAAATTCGTCCTTATTCAGGCCCGCCCACGCGCGGATGTCCAGCGTGGCGCTCCACTGGGCGTTACGGCTGAACTGAATCACGCCGCCGCTCATGTTCGGTGCCAGCATGTTCCACCATTTGCCCTCCCACTTGAAATCGCGGTTGGTATCTGACAACGCGCTAATGCCCGCGTAGTAAGCGCGTTCAATACAGGCATCAGAGGTGCATTTCTCCAGCAGCTTTTCCCATTCGTCGTATTTTTTATTGCTGTCTTCCACGCCTTCATGCTGAAGCGCCTGGTGATAAACAACCGACAGGGTGCTGTCCAGCCAGTGCAGGTTGTCGTTATTGCAGATGGTATTTTCCAGGGGCGTGACCGCTCGCTGGCAATTCACCGCAAGCGTACTTCCACTGATAAATAAGAGGAGGAAAAACAGGCTGCTAAAAATGCGACGCGTCATTTTGTTCAACTTTCATCCAGGGGGCGGCTATTGTGGCCAATGGCATTCATTATTGCAATATAAACCCTAAACGCCTGCTCTATAAATGATCGGAATAAATAAAATGTTAAGTAATGTTCTTAATTTGTCGCGATCAATAAAGGAATGTATTGATAAGGATGCATGAAAATGAAAATTGATAGTAGCAACCTCACCGTTGCGACGGCTTCTGCTTACGCTTCGCTAACCGAACCCGCCCGTAGCCCATTAGGTATCAGGCGCTCCAGCGGGAATATTTGTCCACAAAGCGGCTATTGGCAAATTGCTAACCCAGCGGTAAAGAATGTCGTCAATGTTAAAAAAGGTGAACAATTGCCCTGGCAAAATGGCTATCCGGTTAACTGGACCCTCATAGAATACGATTTAAAAAATGAATAATTGACCACATTTTATATATGGGAAATGTTTCTTCCCTTTTAGCAAGGAAATTACATTTCCCACTCTTTTATTTATCCCGCCCCCCTGCACGCTTGCTCTCGCGCACGGATTTATAATCAACTGATAATTATGCAGTTAATGTCTCCCCCATGAATGGCAGATTGATTTCATCGATCGATAAGTATTATTCGATCGACTTTGACAATCAAAAAGGGTAGCGATAGACTATTATTTAACAGGCTACATCCTTTATTTGATAACGTAATTTTCATATTAAAAACTGCAAATCATTTTCATTTTTAACAGTTCATCAATATGCAGCGCATATAAACCAACATTTAATCCCTCGCAGTTGGTTTCACCAGAGAGTTCCGGAGTCGTCAGTGATCGAAAGTTTAAACTTCAGAAGGCCGCTTAACATTTGCTTCGCTGTTCTGGCCGTGACGTTTATTTTTGTCGGGCTTCTGATTGCCCATTCACAATGGACTGCAACACAGGACATTTATAAACGACAGAACCGCCTGTATATCAATAACGTAGCGTCATCTTTGGACAAATACCTGGACGGGTATGAAGGCAGCGTGAGGGAGATGGCGCGTATCGCTGCCGACCAGCATAAGTTTGACGTCACCCCCGACAACAGCCCTTCATTGAAAAACTGGCTGATCGAGCGCCTGCGCATCATGCCGGATGGGATCTCAATCGTTCATGCCGACAGCAAAGGGCACTTCATTCGCATACCGAATGCCGGTGGCACCACCAGCTGGGATCCCCGCAAAGAGCCCTGGTTCACGATCTCAATTGAGGATTCCGACGAAGCGCATTTCAGCATTAGCAGGGATCCCTTTGCCAACAAAGAGCGAGTCATCACTATCTCTCTGCCCATCATTAACGGCTCGGATGGTTCAAACAACGGCGTGCTGGCGTTGAATCTGGACGTCGATAAAAGCATCGATATTCTGAACAACGCGCTGCCGCCAATGAAAAGCAGAACCTTTGTCATGACGCGCGATGGCGAGCTGGTCCTTAACCCTGGCTACCCGATAGCGCCTGATAAGCTAAAGGCGATTGCTCGCCTTGCGCGCGAGTATCGCGGTGATTTTTCGCTGGATTCAAACTACTACGCCTATCGCGCGATCGCCTCCCAGTCCTGGCTGGTGGTACATGAGGTAGATGAAAATGAACTTAACAACCTGATCTGGGCGCAATGCATCAATATTTTGTGGGGAATGCTGTTTACGCTGGTCGTACTGTTTTTCTGCTGGTGGGCAACCCGCGCGGCAATGAACACGATTTTTATGCGCATCGCCACCAGCATTAGCGGAGGCGCAATCAAGCCTGCCGCCGTTGAAGAACTTATTTTCAATGAAATACACCGATCGCAGCAGCGACACGAAAAAATTGCCCATGAGGCATTAACGGATGGCTTAACCGGGCTGAAGAATCGTCGCGCGTTTGATGCCGATGCCTTACGCTACAACAGTGAACTCCAGACCCACATTGCCATGATTGATATCGATAATTTCAAAACGATTAACGATACCTGGGGCCATACCGTGGGGGACGTCGTGCTTAAAACTATCGCTGAAGTTGGTTTGCGCCTGCGGGGTCTGGAAAATATCACGCTCTATCGTTACGGCGGGGAAGAAATTGCCGTGCTGTTTAACGGCCTTTCACAAGAAAAAGCGCAAAGCTATCTCGAAAAGTGGCGAATGACGATTAACACCCGCAATTTCAGAGAAAATAATTTAAAAGTGTCTTTCAGCGCAGGACTTGTGCGAATGGGGGGCGCTTCTCTTCCAGAAGTCATTGCGCGTGCTGATAAGCTCCTTTATCAGGCGAAAAAAACAGGCAAGAATAAAATCATCGCCAGCTAATTTCGATGAAATGACATTCACCGCTGGCTTAAGTTCGGCGGTGTTTGTGTCGTTTTACGTAGTATTGTTGTGGCTCCGAGGCTGGCATGGAAAAAAGTACACATTTTGTGATGCAGTGTGTCGAAAAAAATAAACTCGATGCGGGCATCGATTTTGTCATTCAACCTATTTTCGATCTCTCGCGATTCGTCTGCATTGGCGGCGAAGTGCTGGTTCGTGGAACTCATCGTCGTCATGTCGTTCCGCCTCACTTATTTATCGGCGAGCTGGAAAAAAATGGCGGCATTGTTTCAATGGGCGATTACATCATGGCCCGGGCTTTTCACTATATTGCCAGCCAGACGCCAGAAGTACGCGATAAGCAGCTCTTTACGCTCAATATTTCCTGGGTTCAGCTGCAGGATGTTCACTTCTCGGCCCGCACGTTAGCGTTACTGTCTGAATATACTCTCTCGCCGCGCCATATTGTCTTTGAGATAACGGATAGCGGCCAGCCCAACGATACGGTGAGCCAAAACCTCGGCTTCTTGAGTGAGGCGGGAATTAATGTGGCCTGGGACAGCATCGACTGTCTGGAAAAACTGCAGTCGAGGCTGACGCTTTATATGCCTGATTACGTGAAGCTGGATCGAAGCTGTCTGTCCTCCGATAAGCTTGAACATACCTACGCAATGCTTGAACACCTGCAGCAGTGGGATGTCGACGTCATTATAGAAGGCATCGAAAACTACACCCACGTGTCGACGATGCTGCGCCATGGCGTTCAGTATGGCCAGGGATTCCTGTTTTCACGCCCCGTCAGTAAGGAAACGTTCCATCAGCAATACATGCAGCCAGAGCGCGCATAAGGCTTATCGGATATGTATCGTAAGCACCTTCTGCGCAAGAAGAAAAACCGGGTACGCGCGGCAGTTTTTGCCTTTATGCTCGCCCTGGTAATGACCAGCGGTCTGGCATGGAAGATCCAAAGCATGAGCGCCAGCGCGCTCTCTGCATTATCTTCCCTGTTGAGCGTAGGCTTTATTTTGCTGGTTCCGCTGGTCGCAGCGCTAGTCACATGGTTTATGGCTGCCCGGCGGCATTCGCTTTACTCACAGCTGGCGCGGGCTATACGTCAGCATCAGATCCACCCTCACTATCAGCCGCTCATCTGCGCACAAAGCAATGCCGTTTCGGGTGCTGAAGTGCTGGCGCGCTGGCATCACGATGAGCTGGGCTTTATTCCGCCCGACGTTTTTATTCCTGTCGCCGAGAGCACCGGGCTGATTATTAACCTGACCGAAAGCCTTCTTGAACAGGTTGTTGACGATCTCAAGCAGGGTATTGCGGCATTCCCGCCGGGATTTAAGCTCAATCTCAACATCAGCCATGCGCACGTGGTGGACAGCAGCTTTCATCTGTTCATAGATTACTGGGCACCGGTATTTGAAGCCCTGGGCATTACCCTGGTCTTTGAGATCACCGAGCGCGAGAACATCGATATTAACGACGATATCGTGGAAAAAATTGCGCACATTAAACGTAGCGGCATCAAGATTGCGCTGGATGATTTTGGGACCGGTTTTTCTAACCTGGCCTTTATTGCCAATTTGAACCCTGACAGCATTAAGATCGACCGCATGTTTATTCGCCAGATCTCAAGGGAGGCGGCAACGCCGCTGATTGACTGCGTTATTGATATGGCCAGACGGATGAACATACTCACCACGGCGGAAGGGGTTGAGTATGACTATCAGGTCGAGTATCTCAGAACGAACCACATTGACTGCTTGCAGGGATATTTTTTCTCAAAGCCGCTCTGCTTCAGCGAGTTCGCCGGATTCCTTCAGCGCTATAGCCGCTGAAAAACAAAAAGCCCCGAAAGGGGCTTTTTTATGCTTACCGGAACAGGTCTTAGAACGGGATATCGTCGTCGAAGTCCATTGGCGGTTCGTTGGACGGGGCCGGTGCAGACTGCTGCTGCGGGCGAGACTGCGCGCCGCCGCTGAACTGGTTGCCGCCCTGCGGCTGCTGAGGCTGACCCCAACCGCCCTGCTGCTGGCTCTGGCCGCCACCTGCCGGTGCGCCACCGCCCTGACGGCCACCCAGCATCTGCATGGTGCCGCCAACGTTCACCACCACTTCCGTGGTGTATTTCTCAGCGCCGGACTGATCGGTCCATTTGCGGGTACGCAGCTGGCCTTCAATATAAACCTGAGAACCTTTACGCAGATACTCACCGGCCACTTCTGCCAGTTTGCCAAACAGCACAACGCGGTGCCATTCGGTCTGCTCTTTCATCTCACCGGTCGCTTTATCACGCCAGGATTCGGAAGTAGCCAGCGTAATGTTGGCAACTGCGCCACCACTCGGCATGTAGCGTACTTCCGGGTCCTGGCCCAGATTACCGACGAGAATCACCTTGTTTACGCCTCTGCTGGCCATGTTCGTGTCTCCTGAATACGTTTCTTAATAGTGTAAACGCGCGAGTGTACCATTTCCACGCGGCAATTTGCATAGTTGCGTAGTCGGTTCAGAAATCTCTCGCGAACTCGACATTGTTACACAGCTAATCGGAAATTGCATTCCAATACTGTATATTCAAACAGGTCATTTTGTGTCATAATTAGCCGTTTCTGACAGCCGTTTGTCCTTCAAACAAATCAGGCAATCCGTGTTCCAACCGGGAAAGGTGAATGGATAAGATCGAAGTTCGGGGCGCCCGCACCCACAATCTCAAGAATATCAACCTCATAATCCCTCGCGACAAGCTCATCGTCGTGACCGGGCTTTCGGGGTCTGGCAAATCCTCACTGGCTTTCGACACTTTGTATGCCGAAGGACAGCGTCGTTACGTTGAATCACTCTCTGCGTACGCGCGTCAGTTCCTGTCGCTGATGGAAAAACCGGATGTCGACCACATTGAAGGGTTATCGCCTGCTATCTCTATTGAGCAGAAGTCCACCTCGCATAACCCGCGCTCCACGGTCGGGACGATTACCGAAATTCACGACTACCTGCGTCTGCTGTATGCGCGCGTAGGCGAGCCGCGCTGCCCGGACCACGACGTCCCGCTCGCGGCCCAGACCGTGAGCCAGATGGTGGACAACGTGCTGTCGCAGCCGGAAGGCAAACGCCTGATGCTGCTGGCGCCGATCATCAAAGAGCGAAAAGGCGAGCACACCAAAACGCTGGAGAACCTGGCAAGCCAGGGCTATATCCGCGCCCGTATTGACGGCGAAGTGTGCGACCTGTCGGACCCACCAAAGCTGGAGCTGCAGAAGAAGCACACCATCGAGGTGGTGATTGACCGCTTTAAGGTACGGGAAGACCTGGCGACGCGCCTGGCAGAATCTTTTGAAACGGCGCTAGAGCTCTCTGGCGGCACGGCCGTCGTCTCCGACATGGACGACCCGAAGGCGGAAGAGCTGCTCTTCTCCGCCAACTTCGCTTGCCCGATTTGTGGCTACAGCATGCGCGAGCTGGAGCCGCGTCTGTTCTCGTTCAACAACCCGGCGGGTGCCTGCCCGACGTGTGACGGCCTGGGCGTTCAGCAGTATTTCGACCCGGACCGCGTGATCCAGAATCCGGAGCTGTCCCTCGCGGGCGGTGCCATTCGCGGCTGGGACAAGCGTAACTTCTACTACTTCCAGATGCTGAAATCGCTGGCGGAGCACTACAAGTTCGACGTTGAAGCCCCGTGGGCCAGCCTGAGCGCGAACGTGCACAAAGTGATCCTGTTCGGTTCCGGCAAAGAGAACATCGAGTTCAAGTACATGAACGATCGCGGCGATACATCCGTGCGTCGCCACCCGTTCGAAGGGGTGCTGCACAACATGGAGCGCCGCTACAAAGAGACCGAATCCAGCGCGGTGCGCGAGGAGCTGGCGAAGTTCATCAGCAACCGCTCCTGCGCCACCTGTGAAGGCACGCGCCTGCGTCGCGAAGCGCGCCACGTGTTTGTCGAAAACACGGCCCTGCCGACCATCTCAGACATGAGCATCGGCCACGCGATGGACTTCTTCAACAACCTGAAGCTCTCCGGCCAGCGCGCGAAAATCGCCGAAAAAGTGCTGAAAGAGATCGGCGATCGCCTGAAGTTCCTGGTAAACGTTGGCCTGAACTACCTGACGCTTTCCCGCTCGGCAGAAACGCTCTCCGGCGGTGAAGCCCAGCGTATCCGTCTGGCGAGCCAGATTGGCGCGGGCTTAGTCGGCGTGATGTACGTGCTGGACGAGCCGTCCATCGGCCTGCACCAGCGCGACAACGAGCGTCTGCTCGGCACGCTTGTGCACCTGCGTAACCTCGGCAACACGGTGATCGTTGTCGAGCACGACGAAGATGCGATCCGCGCGGCTGACCACGTGATCGACATTGGTCCAGGCGCTGGCGTGCACGGCGGTCAGGTGGTGGCGGAAGGGACGCTGAAGGACATCATGGCGGTGCCCGAGTCGCTGACCGGTCAGTACATGAGCGGCAAGCGCAAGATTGAAGTGCCAAAACAGCGCGTGGCGGCCGATCCGGAAAAAGTGCTGAAGCTGACCGGCGCGCGCGGCAACAACCTGAAAGACGTCACCCTGACGCTGCCGGTTGGCCTGTTTACCTGCATCACCGGCGTGTCCGGCTCAGGTAAATCGACGCTGATCAACGATACGCTGTTCCCGATTGCGCAGACGGCGCTGAACGGCGCGACGCTGGCCGAGCCAGCGCCGTATCGCGACATTCAGGGGCTAGAGCATTTCGACAAGGTTATCGACATCGACCAGAGCCCGATTGGCCGTACGCCGCGTTCTAACCCTGCAACCTATACCGGCGTCTTTACGCCCGTACGTGAGCTTTTTGCGGGCGTACCGGAATCACGTTCGCGCGGCTATACGCCGGGACGTTTCAGCTTTAACGTGCGCGGCGGGCGCTGCGAAGCGTGCCAGGGCGATGGCGTGATCAAGGTTGAGATGCACTTCCTGCCGGATATCTACGTGCCGTGCGACCAGTGTAAAGGCAAGCGCTATAACCGCGAAACGCTGGAGATCAAGTACAAGGGCAAGACCATCCACGAAGTGCTGGATATGACCATCGAAGAAGCGCGCGAGTTCTTCGACGCCGTGCCTGCGCTGGCGCGTAAGCTGCAGACGCTAATGGACGTGGGTCTGACCTACATTCGTCTGGGGCAGTCCGCCACTACGCTGTCCGGCGGTGAAGCCCAGCGCGTGAAGCTGGCGCGCGAGCTGTCCAAACGCGGCACCGGTCAGACGCTCTACATTCTGGATGAGCCAACCACCGGCCTGCACTTTGCCGATATCCAGCAGCTGCTCGACGTGCTGCACCAGCTGCGCGATCAGGGCAACACGATTGTGGTGATTGAGCACAACCTGGACGTGATTAAAACCGCGGACTGGATTGTGGATCTCGGCCCGGAAGGCGGCAGCGGCGGCGGTGAAATCCTCGTCTCCGGCACGCCAGAGACCGTTGCAGAGTGCGAAGCCTCGCACACTGCGCGCTTCCTTAAGCCGCTGCTGTAATCGTTACACGGAGAGCTGTTGTCGGGTGGTTTCCGGCAGCAGCTCAACCGCCTGCTGATAGGACGCATCCACCAGATAGTAGATTTGCGAGCCAGGGATAGATCCGTCCAGATAGACGGTACTCCAGTGCGCCTTATTGAGATGCTTGCTCGGCCTGACGTCATCATGCTGCTGACGTAAGAGATCGGCCAGCTCAGGGCTGGTTTTCAGCGATGCCGCCGGGCGGCCTTCCACCTCTTTCACCATCGCAAACAATACGTCACCGACCTTAATCTGCGTGGCTTTCCAGTCGGTGTGGACGCTCTGCTCCGCGCCGGGCTTGCTCATGCAGTACTGAAGTATCTCCGAAATTGTCATCTTTGCTCCCCTGTAAATAGGTTGAACGCGATCTGCGTACCTGCCTCTTTTAAGTGTGCAGCAAGACGACAAAAGGTAAACCCGGCAGGATTGATTTGTTCAAAAAATCAGCATATCTCAGTATTCGGAATTCACAATCACCTCTTCACCAAACTTTCCGGCCATCGGCAGCGGTCGGTAGGTCGAGTTAGAGGCGCGTAGCACCCTGATCCCCCGGGCACCCACGTCGTGCGCGGCGGTGATGTCGTTATCAGAGTCGCCGTAGAACACTTTGATATTTTTCTGTTCCAGCCACTGAACTTTGGTGTTTTGCCCTTCTTTATCGCCCGCAAAAATGACCGGGTTCATGCTGACCGCCGGGATGAGGAAATCATCCTGCAGCGTTTTGGATACGGTTTCGGTTTTGGTCTGGCTGCGGCCGGTGACGAAATAGATGCTGTCGCCACGCTTAACGTGCATGGAGATCAGCGCGCGGGCCACCTCTTTCGGGATGCTGAACTCGTCCCAGCCGTTGTTCATCTTTTCCCAGAATTCCGGGTTCTTCAGATAGGCTTCGCTGTCCGGCGAGTACGTTTTTTTGCCGCGCCAGAATCCTGGGCTTGAGAACAGCACGGTATCATCAATGTCGAAGCCTACGGCCATCGGCGGGCGGCCCATCAGACTGTTTTCAATTTGTGCCACGGAAACCCAGTGAATAGGTGCCTGCTCGGCAAGAATGGCGGCGGTGGTTCCGGTGTAAAGCGGCGTAGGTGCGGAAGCTCGCGCCACGACGGCACTATTAAGCGAGAACAATAAGCAGGCGGCGCTGAGCGCCAGTGTGATCTTGCGCATATTTTCCCCTGAATATTCAGTTTGTTATCGTTTTATTTTGAGTGAATGGTCAAAAAACTATCCGACCTTAACCCCAGCGGGAGGTGAAGGGAAGGAGTTTTTGCTTATGAATCTGAATAAAAAGAAGAAGATCACAGAATGCCGGGCAACGTTTTTGTGCGGCCTGATGCCCTCACCCCGGCCCTCTCCCACGGGGAGAGGGAGGGTAAGTGAGTACTTACATTACAGCAGCAAACGCCTGTGCCACGCGCTGGACGTTGTTAGCGTTCAGACCGGCTACGCACATACGGCCGCTGGCAATAAGGTAGACGCCAAACTCGTCGCGCAGTCGATCGACCTGCGCCGCGCTCAGTCCGGTGTAGCTGAACATTCCGCGCTGCTTGAGCAGATAGTCGAAATTATGCTCCGGCACCGCCTCTTTCAGCACGTTAACCAGCGCCTGACGCATGGACAGAATACGCTTACGCATTGCTTCCACTTCCGCAAGCCAGGTTGCTTTCAGCTGGTCGTCGCCGAGCACGGTCGCTACCACCTGAGCCCCGAATGCAGGCGGGCTGGAGTAGATACGGCGAACCGTCGCTTTCAGCTGGCCCAGCACGCGGCCAGCCGCGTCGGCATCGTCACACACCACCGACAGACCGCCCACGCGCTCGCCGTAAAGGGAGAAAATTTTAGAGAAGGAGTTGCTGACCAGTGCAGGCAAGCCGGCGCTGGCAATCGCGCGGATCGCGTAGGCGTCCTCTTCCATCCCTGCGCCAAAGCCCTGGTAGGCAATGTCGAGGAACGGGATCAGGTCACGCGCCTTCAGCACCTCAATCAATGCATCCCACTCGGCATTGGTGAGATCGGCGCCGGTCGGGTTATGGCAGCACGGATGCAGCAGAACGATGCTGCGCGCCGGCAGGGTGTTCAGTTTTTCCAGCAGCGCATCGACGCGTACGCCGTTGGTTTCGCTGTCGAACCACGGATAGGTTGCGACCTTAAAGCCCGCACCTTCGAAGATCGCAACGTGGTTTTCCCACGTTGGGTCGCTGACCCACACGCCGGAATCCGGGAAGTATTTTTTCAGGAAGTCAGCGCCGACCTTCAGCGCACCCGAGCCGCCCAGCGTCTGGATGGTCGCCACGCGCTTTTGCGCAAGCACCGCGTGATCGGCACCAAACAGCAGCGGCGCAATGGTGTTGCGATAGGTATTTAACCCTTCCATCGGCAGATAGAGAGAAGCGCCGTGCGGGGTCGCGTTAAGGCGCGCTTCGGCTTCGGCCACGGCTTTTAATTGAGGAATGATGCCATCCTCGTTGTAATACAGGCCAATGCTGAGGTTCACTTTGTCGCTGCGAGGATCTTCTTTGAAACGCTCCATTAAGGAGAGAATAGGGTCGCCGGCGTAGGCGTCAACTTTCTGAAACACGCGATGATTCTCCGGAATTCGATGAGGCAGGGAATTCAACAATAAACCGGAAGTGGAAGAAGGTCGAGGGGATGTTAATAAAGTGGGAGTGAGGTGAAATACCTCACTCCATTGGCATCTTAGTCGATGTACTTCATTGCAACCCGCGACGTGAGCCGCGTAATAAGTTCGTAAGCACTTACTTTTGTGATTTCAGCAATGCGCTCAACGGGCAGGCCTTCGCCCCACATCACCACATCGTCGCCCGCTTTGTCCTGCGCCTCTGGCCCCAGGTCGACGCAAATCATGTCCATTGCCACGCGGCCAACAATCTTCGCTTCACGGCCGTTTACCAGCACCGGCGTACCCGATGGCGCGGCGCGGGGATAGCCGTCGCCATAACCCATCGCCACCACGCCCAGACGCGTATCGCGCTCGCTGGTCCAGGTGCCGCCGTAGCCTACCGGTTCACCCGCTTTGTGCTCACGCACCGCAATCAGGTTGGACACGAGAGACATCACCGGCTGAAAACCGAAATCCGGCCCCCAGGGCTTGCCCTCCAGCGGCGATACGCCGTAAAGGATTATGCCCGGGCGCGCCCAGTCGAAGTGAGACTGCGGCCACAGCAGAATGCCGCCGGATGCCGCGAGTGAGCGCATGCCCGGCTTGCCTTCGCAAAAGGTGTTGAAGATATCGAGCTGCTGCTCGGTCGCCCCACACTCCGGCTCATCGGCACGGGCGAAGTGGCTGACGATATTGACCGGCTGGCGCACGTTTTTGCACTGGCACAGGCGCTGGTAAAACACCTCGGCGCTTTCCGGACGCACGCCCAGACGGTGCATGCCCGTATCAAGCTTCATCCACACGGTCACCGGCTCGCTCAGCTCGGCGGCTTCGAGTGCCGCAAGCTGTTCTTCGTTGTGGACCGCCGTGTGCAGATGCTGGTCGGCAATGGTCGGCAGGTCCGACGCTTCAAAAAAGCCTTCAAGGAGCAGAATCGGTTGGGTAATCCCGCCCGCGCGCAGGCGGAGAGCTTCTTCAAGACGGGCGACGCCAAAAGCGTCGGCATCGGGGAGCGTTCGCGCGGTCTCAATAAGACCGTGTCCGTAAGCGTTCGCTTTCACGACTGCAACGAGCTTGCTGGCGGGCGCCAGTTCACGTAGACGTTGCAGGTTGTGTCGCAGAGCGCGGCGGTTAATAACAACAGTTGCCGCTTGCATTTGAATTCCTTAGAAATTACTCATCATCATATTGAGGACCGGCATAGTTGTCGAAACGCGACCACTGTCCGTTAAAGGTCAGACGCACCGTACCGATAGGGCCGTTACGCTGCTTACCGATAATGATTTCGGCGATCCCTTTCAGGTCGCTGTTCTCGTGATAAACCTCATCACGGTAGATAAACATGATTAAGTCGGCATCCTGCTCGATGGAGCCGGATTCACGCAGGTCGGAGTTGACCGGGCGCTTGTCGGCACGTTGTTCCAGGGAGCGGTTAAGCTGCGACAGCGCCACCACCGGCACGTGCAGCTCTTTGGCCAGCGCCTTGAGCGAGCGGGAAATCTCTGCAATTTCCAGCGTACGGTTGTCGGAGAGCGACGGCACGCGCATCAGCTGAAGGTAGTCGATCATGATAAGGCCGATGCCGCCGTGTTCGCGGGCGATACGGCGCGCGCGGGAGCGCACTTCCGTCGGCGTCAGGCCGGAGGAGTCATCGATGTAGATGTTCCGTTTTTCCAGCAGAATGCCCATGGTGCCGGAGATGCGCGCCCAGTCTTCATCATCAAGCTGGCCGGTACGAATGCGGGTCTGATCCACGCGCGACAGCGACGCCAGAGAACGCATCATGATCTGCTCGGAGGGCATCTCCAGACTGAAGATAAGCACCGGCTTATCCTGCAGCATCGCCGCATTTTCGACGAGGTTCATCGCAAATGTGGTTTTACCCATCGACGGACGCGCGGCGACGATAATCAAATCCGACGGCTGCAGGCCGGCGGTCTTCTTATTCAAATCGTCATAACCGGTGTTTACGCCGGTGACGCCGTCATGCGGCTGCTGGAACAGCTGTTCGATACGCGCGACGGTTGCGTCGAGCACATCGGCAATGTTTTTTGGGCCTTCGTCTTTATTTGCACGGCTTTCGGCAATTTTAAAGACGCGGGATTCGGCAAGGTCGAGCAGATCTTCGCTGGAGCGACCCTGAGGATCAAAGCCCGCTTCGGCGATCTCATTCGCCACCGAAATCATCTCGCGCACAACGGCACGTTCACGCACGATATCGGCGTAAGCGCTGATGTTCGCCGCGCTTGGCGTGTTTTTTGAAAGCTCTGCCAGATAGGCAAACCCGCCGCAGCTATCGAGTTGCCCCTGGCGCTCAAGCGATTCCGCGAGCGTAATCAGGTCGATCGGGCTGCCCGACTCCTGCAGGCGCGCCATTTCGGTAAAGATGTGGCGGTGCGGGCGGGTGTAGAAATCTTCCGCCACGACGCGTTCGGCGACGTCGTCCCAGCGTTCGTTATCCAGCATTAAACCGCCCAACACCGACTGTTCCGCTTCAATCGAGTGCGGCGGGACTTTTAACCCGGCGACCTGGAAATCACGTTCGCGGGGTTCAGTCTGTTTGTTGAAGGGTTTGTTTCCTGCCATAGTGAATGGAGTTACCGAGATAAAGAGTGGGTCGAAAGATTACCATATTTTTCTTACGGAGGGAGCATGGCAACGCGCATTGAATTCCAGAAACACGGTGGACCAGACGTTCTCAAAGCGGTGGAATTTACCCCCGCCGCGCCTGGTGAAAATGAAGTTCAGGTTGAAAACAAAGCGATTGGCATTAACTACATTGATACCTATATTCGCGGCGGCCTCTATCCGCCTCCGTCTATGCCGAGCGGCCTGGGAACCGAGGCTGCGGGGGTGGTCAGTAAAGTGGGCAGCGCCGTTAAGCACCTTAAAGAAGGCGATCGCGTGGTGTATGCGCAGTCTGCGCTGGGCGCCTACAGCTCCGTTCATAACGTTCCGGCGGATAAAGCCGCCCTGCTGCCTAACGCCATCTCCTTTGAGCAGGCTGCCGCCTCGTTCCTTAAAGGACTGACCGTCTATTATCTGCTGCGCAAAACCTATGAGATCAAACCCGATGAGCAGTTCCTGTTTCATGCCGCTGCGGGCGGCGTGGGGCTGATCGCCTGTCAGTGGGCGAAAGCGCTGGGCGCGAAGCTTATCGGTACCGTGGGCAGCGCGCAGAAAGCGCAGCGCGCATTGGATGCGGGGGCATGGCAGGCGATCAACTACCGTGAAGAGAGCATTGTTGAGCGGCTAAAAGAGATCACGCACGGTCAAAAAGTGCGCGTGGTGTATGACTCGGTGGGGAAAGATACCTGGGAAGCGTCGCTGGACTGTCTGCAGCGCCGTGGGCTGATGGTGAGCTTCGGTAACGCCTCGGGCGCGGTCACCGGTGTGAATCTGGGCATTCTGAACCAGAAGGGTTCGCTGTACGTAACGCGCCCTTCCCTGCAGGGTTACATCACCAACCGGGAAGAACTGGTAGAAGCCAGCAACGAACTGTTCTCGCTGATCGCCAGCGGCGTAATCAAAGTGGACGTTGCGGATGCGCAGAAGTATGCGCTGACCGATGCGCAGCGCGCGCATGAGGTGCTGGAGAGCCGGGCAACGCAGGGCTCAAGCCTGCTGATCCCCTAGGCCTTAAAAAGAAATTGGGCTTCCCTTGGGAAGCCCTTTCTTTTTTTAGTTCGGCTGTATGTAGGGTACAGCTCGATGAATTCTTTTGCGGCAGTCATAGTGACAGATTCGATAAGTAAATCCTATTCCGTTCTAAGCCATGCTGCCGGAAAAGTTGCAGGTATGTGACGAACACCTCAATACCTTAGTAACGGAAGCGGTTATTGCGCTGATAATTGGGCACTTTTGGCGATTTAATCGCCCGTATTACCCACACGACCGCAATGGCCAGCAGTAGCCACGGCAGGAGCTTGATCGTCAGGGCAAACAGCCCGCCGATAAACATCACCACCGTCGCCACGACAATCGCGGCAAGAATGCCGAGCAGCGACACGCCCGTCACCATCAGCATGACAAAAAAGCCAATCACAAAAAGAAGTTCCAGCATGGTGCTCTCCCACGAGTTCCCGAATGATGCAGCGATCATTACAAGAATCATGCCAAAACTAACCCATTGTTATAAAAGCAAAACGCCCCGCAATCACTTGCAGGGCGTGGCGAATTTGACGAACTTTTAGCGAAATTTATCGCTTATCCGCGACCAGGCGCAGGGCGTGCTCCAGCACGTCAATATCGGCTCCGGCTTTATGCGCATTCTCGCTCAGATAGCGACGCCACTGACGCGCGCCGGGAATACCCTGGAACAGGCCAAGCATATGGCGCGTAATGTGGCCAAGATAGGTGCCGTTGCTCAGCTCGCGCTCAATATACGGATACATGGCCCGCACCACCGAAACCGGGTCGGTATCGGCACCTTCAGTGCCATAAATTTCACGATCGACCGTCGCCAGAATGCCCGGGTTTTGATACGCCTCGCGTCCAACCATCACGCCATCCATATGTTCCAGGTGCGCTTTTGCCTCTTCCAGCGACTTGATGCCGCCGTTGATTGACATCGTCAGGTGGGGGAAATCACGCTTCAGCTGGTACACGCGCGGGTAGTCCAGCGGCGGGATTTCGCGGTTCTCTTTCGGGCTGAGGCCGGAAAGCCAGGCTTTACGCGCGTGGATGATAAACATCTCGCACTCGCCCCTTCCGGCAACGGTATTGATGAAATCACACAGGAATTCGTAGCTGTCCTGATCGTCAATGCCGATACGGGTTTTGACCGTGACCGGAATGGAAACCACGTCGCGCATCGCCTTGATACAGTCCGCCACCAGCGGTGCGTTGCCCATTAAACACGCGCCGAACATGCCGTTTTGCACGCGATCGGACGGGCAGCCCACGTTCAGGTTAATTTCGTCGTAGCCGCGTTCTTCCGCCAGCTTCGCGCACTGCGCCAGCGCGGCCGGATCGCTACCGCCCAGCTGCAGGGCAACCGGATGTTCTTCTTCACTGTACGCCAGATAGTCGCCCTTCCCGTGGATAATCGCCCCGGTGGTCACCATTTCGGTGTACAGCAGCGTATGGCGGGAGAGCTGGCGCAGGAAGTAGCGGCAGTGTCTGTCCGTCCAGTCGAGCATCGGCGCAATGGAGAAACGGTGTGCGGGGAAAGCGGTCTGTAATTCTGACGACATGGCGAAGTTTTAAGCATCTGGTGGAAAAGGGGCGCTACTATAGCACAAAGAAAAGCCGGAGGCGCAGCGCCTCCGGTCTACTTTAAAACGTCATGCTCAGCTGTGCGCCTGCGCCCCAGGTTTCGTCCTCACCGTACAGGCCCATCAGGTCAACATGGACGGTGTTAAACGGTGCAAAGCCGACACCGCCGGTAAAGACGTTGCTGTCATTCCCTTTCATATCCGCACGGAAACCGGCGCGAACGGCCAGCCAGCTCAGCGGCGTGACCTCGGCACCTACGCCAGCGTACTGAGAGGTATCTTCACTTTTGAAGCCCTTGGTTTCCGTCAGATCGCCATCAGCGGTCAGGGTCACCAGATCGTTGTGCCAGGCCGCGCCTGCGGTCACCAGCGGACGGATCTGGTAGGTATCTTTGTAGCTAACAACCTCACCCGTGCGACCGTTGCGAATGCGAACATCTTTCGTGTCGATATCGCGCGACATCAGGTTTTGTCCGCTCAGGCCGAGCGTCCAGTTTTCACCTAAATCGGCGGCGATACCGGCATCGACGTTGAAGCCGGTGTCGTCGGTACGGTAGCGGCTGTCGTTCCACTTGTTACTGTCGTAATCGTAAATTGAGGTGGTGTAGTTATAGACCCAGGTTTTTTGCAGCTTTGGCGTCACGCCCACGGAAACCGGAACGCCGCCCAGATCGAACTGGCGGGCCACCGCAATACCATAGTCTGAGACAATCGCCGCCCGTCCAGATGCCGTTGAGTTAAGGTTTTTGGTGATTTGATCGGTGCCGTTCAGCGCAGCGTCCAGCGCCACGCCAGCGGCTACCGCATCGCTCTTTTGAATACCGCGCAGGTAATCAATATCCTGCTGATCGATAGAGGAGCTAACGCGCCCGTGGGCGTAGCCTTTCGCCATAAAGGCCACGGAAAGGACGTCGTTAGGGATACTGACTGCAATCCCCGCGCCTGCCGTCGCGCGCGCGGTTTTACCTTTGAGGTAGTCCAGTTCATCCGCGAGATCTTTCGCCGCGCCCTGGAACTGGTTGATTGAGCCGAGCGGATTGGTGATGATTTCACCGGGAGTAAGGTTATCAATCACATCCTGATAGTGATTGATTTTGTCATTGATGTTATCAATCTCGTCCTGAAGGTTGTCTTTATCCGTAATTTGCGCGCCGACGGAGGGTAAAATCACCGTGACGTCATCATCAGGTTTAGCCTTTGCCAGCAGCGCGGGGTTGATTAACGCCCCGCTGCCATAGCTGCCGGATGCAACGCCGGTACCACCCATTGCGTCGCTACGTGATTCTGTCCAGGTATTGGCTGCTCCCGCCTGATTTGCCATAAAAAGGGAGACAGCGATGCTAACCACCGAAAATTTAAAATGTTTTTTCACAGTATGCCCGTTATAGTCTGTTATGAAATAACCCCTGTCTGTTATCACCCAAACAGGAACGAACTATTGCTGTGAATAAGTAGTAAAAGACCCGCTATTTCTGTCCCTAAGTAAAACTCCCTTACGGCCTGTTATATTTTGTGACGGCCCTCAATATTTATAGAAGAGGAAATTATTTTTTCCCAGGTTTTCCATCGTGCGGGCCAAAAAACTGCGGCGGATGGTCTACCCAGCGGTCTTCACGCGTGGCGGCATACACCGGATTCAGCGGGTAGTAGATGCGGTTTTGCTTTTTGTTGGCCTCGCCTACCACCAGCAGCCGCACCTCTTCTTCGGTGTTGTTAATGAAGGTGTGGCAGACGCCGGTGCCGGCGGGGAAGCCTACGCTGTCTCCGGGCTCCAGCTTCCACAGATAGCCGTTAATCCAGGCCTCCGGGTAACCTTCAAGGACGTAGATAAACTCCTCTTCATCGCTTTCCGCGTGAGGATAGGAGGTACGACGCCCTGGGGGTAAACGTTCATGATGAATACCAATACGCCCCAGACCCAGCCTGCGGGCCAGCGGTGCGCCGATGGAAAAAAGCTCATTGCTGTCGGGATAGGTCGAATCATCTGCGCCTTCCACGTCGCGCCAGTGACGGATACAGTCAGGTCTTTTCATTATCTTTTCCCCAAATACGATGCGCCAGGTATAGCACAGCCCGGTGGATCTCGGTGTTTTTACCAGAACATGATAAAGTGACGGTTTCCCACTCTAAAAACATCCGAGGTGCTAAATGGATAAGTCCACAAAAGAGCTGCTAGCGCAAGCTGAAAAGCTATGCGTGCAACGCAATGTGCGCCTGACTCCGCAGCGCCTTGAGGTATTGCGGCTGATGAGCCTGCAGCAGGGAGCGATAAGCGCGTACGATCTCCTCGATCTGCTGCGGGTAAGTGAACCCCAAGCTAAGCCCCCCACCGTCTATCGCGCGCTGGATTTTCTGCTGGAACAAGGCTTTGTACATAAGGTGGAGTCGACAAACAGCTACGTGCTGTGCCATCTGTTTGATCAGCCAACCCACACGTCGGCCATGTTTATCTGCGACCGCTGTGGCGTAGTAAAAGAAGAAGGCGCGGAAGGCGTAGAAGACATTATGCATACGCTGGCAGCGAAAATGGGCTTTGCCCTGCGTCACAACGTGATTGAAGCGCACGGCTTGTGCTCTGCCTGCGTGGAAGTGGAATCCTGCAGCCATCAGGGCGAATGCCAGCACGACCACTCTATCCTGGTGAAGAAAAAGCCGCGTTAACGGCAAAAGAAAAGGCGGCCCATGGCCGCCCTCAGAGGGATACTAGTTTACTGACGATTACCAGCGGTAATCATTACGGGTTTCCCAGTCTTTCACTTCCGTTTCGGCTTTATCTTTTTCATAGCCATAACGTTCCTGGATTTTACCCACCAGCTGATCGCGTTTACCTTCGATGACGGTCATATCGTCATCCGTCAGCTTACCCCACTGTTCTTTCGCTTTACCTTTGAATTGCTTCCAGTTGCCGCCGATTTCGTCTTTATTCATCATCGTGTCCTCATAGTTAAGCGTTGGGTCGTAACGTCCGTTACGTTCTTTTCTGCTGGACGTGATAATAATTGTAGTGAAGGATTCGGCAGTCATTTTCATATTCGGAATCTTTAACCGTCACGATATATCGGCGCGGGAAGGAAACCAGGTGTTGTTGCGCCAGTGGCGCCGCCAGATAAATGCCAGCGACAGGCCTCGCAGGGAGAGAAACACCGCCAGAGCCAGCCACAAACCGTGGTTACCCAGATACGGCAGCGTCAGCAGCGTCAAACCAAAACCCGCCGCCGCAACGGCCATGCTGTTGCGCATCTCCGCCCCGCGCGTCGCGCCAATAAACATGCCGTCCAGGAGGTAACACCAGACCCCCACCACCGGTAAGATCACCTGCCATATGAGGTAATGACTCGCCAGTTCGCGAAGCGCCGGGAGCGAGGTCAGCAGCGCAATAATATGCTCGCCAAAAAAGGCATAGATCAGCGCAAACGCCAGCGCCACCAGACCCGACTGGCGACAGGCCGCCCGCCATACTTCCTGAAGCTGTCCGCTTTGGCGCGCACCGTATGCCTGCCCGGAATGCGCTTCAACGGCGTAGGCAAAGCCATCCAGCGCGTAGGCGGTAAAGGTCAGCAGCGTCATCAGTACCGCATTAACCGCGACGATCTCAGGCCCGAGGCGGGCGCCAAAGACGGTTAGCGCCCCGAAACAGAGCTGGAGCAGCAGCGAGCGCAGCATAATGTCGCGGTTGAGCGCCAGCAGCTTGCGGACGTTGCCGCGCCAGGCCGTTTTCAGCATCGCGAGAGAGATCCCGCGCATCGCCAGAACGCGCCACACCATCCACAGGCCGATGACAAACGTGCCGTATTCCGCAATGGCCGTCGCCAGCGCCGCGCCCCGCACGTTCATGTGCAGCCCCATCACCAGCCAGAGATCGAGCACGATGTTCAGGAGGTTTCCCACCACCAGCAGGATAACCGGCGCGCGAGCGTACTGAACGCCAAGTAGCCAGCCCAAAAGAACCAGGTTTGCCAGCGAGGCCGGAGCGCTTAGCCAGCGAATTTCAAGGAAGCGCCGCGCCTGCTCAAGCACCGCCTCGCTACCGCCCACAATATGGAGCGCCAGATCGATCAGCGGCGTGCGCAGTAAAACAATTAGCGCACCCGCACCCAGCGCCAAAATTAATGGCTGCACAAGCGCTCGCGCCAGCCGCAGTGGGTCCCTGGCGCCATACGCCTGCGCCGTCAGGCCAGTTGTGCTCATGCGCAAGAAGAGCAGCAGCATAAAGAGGAAGCTGGTCGCCGTTGCGCCGATCGCAACGCCGCCCAGATAAACGGGAGAATCCAGATGACCAATAACAGCCGTGTCCACCAGTCCCAGCAAAGGAACGGTGATATTGGAGAAAATCATTGGCAGAGCAAGACGCCACAATGCCTTATCAGAAGCCGTCAGCAGTGACATGAGAAATACCGGGACCGGATAATGAAGCAGGCTACGGAGACCCCGTAGCCCGTCAGAAAGAGATTAGAGCCATTCACCGTTACGAATAACGCCGACAGCAAGCCCTTCAATAGAGAAGCTCTGCTCGCGGAGATCCACCAGAATCGGCGTAAACTCGCTGTTCTCCGGCAGAAGCTGAACGGTATTACCCTGTTTTTTCAGTCGCTTAACGGTGACTTCATCATCAATGCGCGCAACGACAACCTGACCGTTGCGCACGTCCTGAGTTTTGTGAACCGCCAGCAGATCGCCATCGAGAATACCAATGTCTTTCATCGACATACCGCTGACGCGCAGCAGAAAATCCGCACTCGGCTTGAACATACCAGGGTCTACCTGATAGTGGCCTTCGATATGCTGTTGCGCCAGCAGGGGTTCACCTGCTGCGACACGGCCAATCAATGGAATGCCGGTTTCTTCTTCCACCAGCAGACGGATGCCGCGTGAAGCGCCAGAAACAATCTCGATCACGCCTTTACGCGCCAGCGCTTTAAGGTGTTCCTCGGCAGCATTCGGCGAGCGGAAACCCAGACGCTGCGCGATTTCTGCACGCGTGGGTGGCATACCCGTCTGGCTGATGTGATCCCGGATGAGATCAAACACCTCTTGCTGCCTGGTCGTTAACGCTTTCATTCCGCCCCCTGGGTGTATATACAGTTATGCTGTGAGTATATACAGTCAAAGGTGATTTTGGAACCAAAAACTGCACAAAAAACCAGGGACTTAATTATTTCTCGAGGCTCATCGGAAATGTGACCAGAGCAACGTGACCCAGGTTATGGCGGCGGTGATAATCGCCAGCAGCACAGCGGCAGAACCCATGTCTTTGGCACGGCCAGAAAGCTCATGGAAGTCAGAACCAATGCGGTCTACAACAGCTTCAATAGCGCTATTGAGAATTTCCACTATCATCACCAAAAGGACGGAGCCAATGAGAAGAACGCGGGTAATAGCATCAACATCAAGGAAACAGGCGATGATAACCGCGACGATCGCGGCAACGCCCTCCTGGCGAAACGCGGCTTCATTGACCCATGCGGCACGGAAACCTTTCCATGAATAGCCGGCAGCTTTGATGATTCGAGTTAACCCAGTGGTATTATTGGCCATTAATAGAACCTTTTATTGGAAATAGCGTCAGTAACTCTAGCACCAGCGCGTTTCGCTGTAGCCTGAAGTATGACGGGTAACAACAGAAATTTTGCGCGCTTTCTGTTATCCTTGCGCCGCAATTGCATTATTAACCAGAGGCTTTACATCGTTTATGTCCGGCTGGCCACGAATTTACTACAAATTACTTAATTTACCATTAAGCGTCCTGGTAAAAAGCAAGTCTATCCCAGCAGAACCCGCGCTGGAATTAGGGCTCGATACGTCACGCCCTATTATGTACGTTTTGCCTTACAACTCGAAGGCAGACTTGCTGACGCTGCGCGCCCAGTGCCTGGCGCATGATTTACCTGACCCACTTGAACCCCTGGAAATCGACGGTACTCTGCTGCCGCGCTACGTGTTCATTCACGGCGGGCCGCGCGTGTTTACCTATTACACGCCGAAAGAAGAGTCCATCAAGCTGTTCCATGACTATCTCGACCTGCACCGCAGCAATCCCGATCTGGATGTGCAGATGGTGCCGGTTTCCGTCATGTTTGGTCGTCGACCGGGCCGCGAAAAAGGCGAAGAGAATCCGCCGCTGCGCATGCTCAACGGTATCCAGAAATTCTTTGCCGTGTCCTGGCTGGGGCGCGACAGCTTTGTGCGCTTCTCCCCTTCCGTTTCTCTGCGCCGCATGGCGGACGAACACGGTACCGATAAGATCATCGCGCAAAAACTGGCGCGCGTGGCGCGTATGCACTTCGCTCGTCAGCGTCTGGCCGCCGTTGGGCCACGTCTCCCGGCGCGTCAGGATCTGTTCAACAAGCTGTTGGCCTCCAAAGCCATCGCACGCGCCGTTGAAGACGAAGCGCGCAGCAAGAAGATTTCGCACGAAAAAGCCCAGCAGAATGCTATCGCGCTGATGGAAGAGATCGCAGCGAACTTCTCCTACGAGATGATTCGTCTATCTGACCGTATTCTGAGCTTTACGTGGAACCGCCTCTATCAGGGCATTAACGTCCACAACGCCGAGCGCGTGCGCCAGCTGGCGCATGACGGCCACGAAATTGTCTATGTGCCCTGCCACCGTAGCCACATGGACTATCTGCTGCTCTCCTACGTGTTGTATCACCAGGGGCTGGTGCCACCGCACATTGCGGCGGGTATCAACCTGAACTTCTGGCCAGCCGGCCCGATCTTCCGCCGTCTGGGCGCGTTCTTTATTCGCCGTACCTTTAAGGGCAACAAGCTCTATTCCACCGTGTTCCGTGAATATCTCGGCGAGCTGTTCAGCCGCGGGTATTCCGTGGAGTACTTCGTGGAGGGCGGTCGTTCCCGTACCGGTCGTCTGCTCGATCCGAAGACCGGCACGCTGTCGATGACCATCCAGGCCATGCTGCGCGGCGGTACGCGTCCGATCACGCTGGTGCCGATTTACATCGGCTATGAACACGTGATGGAAGTGGGCACCTACGCGAAAGAGCTGCGCGGTGCGACCAAAGAGAAAGAGAGCCTGCCGCAGATGCTGCGCGGCCTGAGCAAGCTGCGTAATCTCGGTCAGGGCTACGTGAACTTTGGCGAACCGATGCCGCTGATGACGTACCTGAACAACCATGTTCCGGAGTGGCGCGAGTCTATCGATCCTATCGAAGCGGTACGTCCGGCATGGCTGACGCCGACGGTGAACGGTATCGCCGCCGAGCTGATGGTGCGGATTAACAATGCAGGTGCGGCGAACGCCATGAACCTGTGCTGTACCGCGCTGCTGGCCTCCCGCCAGCGTTCCCTCACCCGCGAGCAGCTGACCGAACAGATCGACTGTTACCTGGACATTATGCGCAACGTGCCATACTCGGTTGATTCAACCGTGCCGTCTGCCACCGCCAGCGAGCTTATCGATCACGCGCTGCAGATGAACAAGTTCGAAGTCGAGAAAGACACTATCGGTGACATCATCATTCTGCCTCGCGAGCAGGCCGTGCTGATGACGTACTATCGTAACAACATCACGCACATGCTGATGCTGCCGTCGCTGATGGCGGCCATTATTACCCAGCATCGCCGTATTTCACGTCAGGAACTGCTGCGCCATCTCGAGGCCATCTACCCGATGCTGAAAGCGGAGCTGTTCCTGCGCTGGAGTAAGGATGAGCTGGCGGTAGAGCTGGATAAAATGACGGAAGAGATGCGTCGTCAGGGGCTGATTACCCTGAATAATGACGAGCTGCATATCAACCCAGCGCGTTCTCGCACCCTGCAGCTGCTGGCCGCCGGTGCGCGTGAAACGCTGCAGCGCTACGCCATCACCTTCTGGCTGCTGAGCGCCAATCCGTCTATCAACCGCGGTACGCTGGAAAAAGAGAGCCGGACGCTGGCACAGCGCCTGTCCGTTCTGCACGGCATTAACGCACCGGAGTTCTTCGACAAAGCGGTATTCAGCTCACTGGTGCTGACGCTGCGTGATGAAGGGTTTATCAGCGATACGGGCGATGCCGAGCCGGAAGAGACGCTCAAGATTTACCAGATGCTGGCCGAGCTGATTACCTCGGACGTGCGTTTAACGATTGAGAGCGCGACGCAGGACGAGTGATGTCGTCAGCGGCCTGATGCCCTCACCCCGGCCCTCTCCCACGGGGAGAGGGAGAAAACAAAACGGCAGCCATTCGGCTGCCGTACTTTTATGAAAAGTAGCTCATCGCCAGCCCCAAAAACAGCACCAGACCGACGTAGTTATTATTCAGAAACGCTTTAAAGCAGGCTTCACGCTCGCGTTTCGCAATCAGCTTTTGCTGGTACGCAAACAGCAGCCCCGCCACCAGCACGGACCAGTAAAACTCCCAGTTCAGCCCGTTCAGACGACCAATCGCCACCATTAGCGCCAGTACCGCGACCTGCAAAATACCGATGATCAGCTTGTCCTGACGGCCGAACAGGATAGCCGTCGACTTAATGCCAATCTTCAGGTCATCGTCGCGATCGACCATCGCGTACTGTGTGTCGTAGGCCACGGCCCAAAGAATGTTAGCCAGGAACATCAGCCAGCAGCTGAGCGGAACAGACTCGCTGACTGCCGCAAACGCCATCGGAATCGACCAGCCAAACGCCGCGCCCAGCACAACCTGCGGCAGATGCGTATACCGCTTCATAAACGGATAGACCCAGGCCAGCGCCAGCGCCGCGACGGAGAGCAGGATGGTCATGGTGTTCAGCGTCAACACCAGCAGGAAAGAGAGCAATACCAACACGATGAACAAGTTGCGCGCTTCTTTCTCGGTGACTTGCCCGCTTGGCAAAGGACGGTTGGCGGTACGTTTTACATGCCCGTCGAATTTCCGGTCGGCGTAATCATTGACCACGCAGCCCGCCGCGCGCATCAGCCAGACGCCGGCAACAAATACGCCCAGTATCCACAGCGGTGGCAACCCCGGGGTGGCGACCCACAGCGCCCATAACGTCGGCCACAGCAACAGCAACGCACCGATGGGTTTATCTGTACGCATTAAGCGGTGATAGGCCAGCAGCTTATTCTGCGTCAGGCTCCACTCCATTTTTTCTTCCTCTTAGTACAACGGCGATGCCGGCAAAAAAAGCTCCGTCAGTATTAACGGCTTGCCGCTCAGGCGCAGACGGGAACGACGCCCCCACAGATCGGCATCGCGGCCAATCTCAATAAAATCACGGGTAAGTTCAGACGACGTGAACAGGTAGCGCCCCAGCGGCGTTTTCCCGAGGCGCTGTAATGCGAGTTCGGGTCCGGACAGCGTAGACGCTGGCACAACCGTCCGCCCGGCGAGCCAGGGTTCACCGTCAGCACAGAGTAAAATCTCACGTAACCAGTAGCGTTCTTCTTGCGGCAGCAGCGGCAGCTCGCTGGCAATCTCATCAGAAGAGACAAAGCCCTCCCGAATCATCGTCACCGTGACCGTTTTGCCCTGTTGCTCAAAACGTTTAGTCATAGAATCTTCAAGAAGCAGCCAGTCCAGTTGCTCCGGGTCAAGCGCGGGTATTTGGTCAAAATAGCGCAGCGCACGCAGTTGCGTTAGCGCGGGGTGTGACATGCCAGACTCTCCGATACATAACGTAATGGCATTGTATCGCAGAAAAGCACATTGAGGGCGGCCAAACGTTATTTCTCGATCACTATCGCAACAACGGCGCAACAGCGCGGGGAATACCAAAAAAAGTGCGCCCACTCAGGCGCACCAAACTACTAACAAATCAGCACTGTGGGGAGACGGTCACCCCTTGCCTTTTACACTGCTGATAAAGGTGGAACGGGCAGTGGTTGAACCTAAACGTTCGGCTTCATCAAGCAGCTTCAGCGCTTTGTCGACGTCGCCGCTTTTCACTGCCTGCTTAATGGCGTTGTTAAAGTAAGTTTCGGTGTCGTTCAGCACCGGCTCGGATGGTTTCACCGGGGCTGCGGTGGCTGCAGGCGCAGCGGCCGTAGCTGCTGGAGCGGTGTAGGCAGGTGCAGCGGTATTGCCAACGGTCACAGGGCCTGCTCCAGAGGAGCCAAACAGCGGGCCAACCAGGACGCTGGACGCGCTGCTGGTTGAAACTTTCAGCTTCACAACGCCATCGGTGGTATGTCGGGCGATCGGATCGGGAATATCCGGTACCGCGTTACCTACCCCTTTGGCATAGGCTTTAGCCGGATCGAGAAGCGTCGTAGTTTGCTGTAAATCTTTCTCAGTAGTGAACACTAAAACGTAGAGTTTCTGCTGCCCCAGTGCAGGCGTCAGGCGCATCACCCCTTCAAGACGATCGGCACTCATCACACCAGGTTCCTGATATGAGAAGTATTCGCTTGGGAAGAATGCAGATGGCGTCATGTTTTGATCAAGTATCAGCACATTCGGTGCAAACACGCTGGTTTGTTTGTTTACTTCACTCGAAAGCGTCAGCGTCAGTTCGCCGATATTCGCAGGCACGCTGTAGGCCACAACCGGACCGCTGATGCCCGGGACATTCAGCGTTTGCCCGCCCGTTGAGAGCTGGGTAGTTTGCGCTTTAGACTGGTCGACAGGCGTCCAGACCAGCTGCTGCAGCGCCGCCGCCGGAATGGCTGGCGCAGACGTGGTGTTTTGCGGGACGAAATTCACATTGGCGAGCGTCACTGCAGGCGCGCTTGCCAGCAGCCCTGCGGATAAGCAAAGGGCAAGGAGAGTTTTGTTCATTTTCATTGTTATCACCTCAAAATGCACAGGTTCAGCGGTAGCCAGGCAATAGCGCGCCGTCCCAAGGATTGAGGGGCTTGCGCCCCTCAGTTTGGTCATTACGTCAGATTAAGACGGGATTACCACCAGATTTCCATCTGGGCGCCGAAGGACCACTCGTCGTTGTCGCCGCGGCTGTAGGTTGTTGCTTTGGTATCGCTTTTCGCGATGCCGTTGTCATAACCCCATTTCTCATCCCACTTAGCGTAGGTTGCAAACACGCGGATAGCCGGACGAGACCAGATGCTGTCGCCAGCCTGCCACTGTTGAGCAAGGGTGATTTTGTATTGGTTGTTGGTATCGTCAGTTTTCTGAGATTTGACGTTGTCGTAACCCACTTCCAGCAGGGTGCTCATGATTGGCGTCCATTTGTACATTGGGCGCACACCCACGGTGTACCAGGTGGTACCGTTGTTGTCGTCGCGATCGATATCCTGATACATACCGACATACATCAGATCCCAGCTGTCGCCAAGGGAGATTGCGCCGTGGTCAAGAATACGAACCAGAGAACCATTGTTGTTAATCTTGTTATCTACAACACCGATTTCAGTGTCTTTGTTATAGTCGTTGCCGGTGAAGGAACCCTGAGAAAGACCTTTACCCTGAGTGGTCATTGCATCGGTAGCATACTGGACAACAAACTTGTTGTAGCCTTTCAGCATGCTCTGGGTGTGTTCAGCGGTGAACATCCAGCCATCTTTGGATGCGCCGTCAGCGAAGCTATAACCGTCGGTTTTGTTAGCACGACCGTAGTCAGCACCCAGTTCCAGCGTGCCGCCTGGGTTGACTTCCATCTGCGCTAAACGCACGTCGAAGACGTCGTTCGCCGTGTCTTTGAAGTTATGATAGGTATTGTTGCTGGTGAAGATGTACGAACCGCCGGCTTCCTGAGAACGGGTAGCCGCCAGGGACAGTTTACCGAAGCCTACGTCGATGTTTTCCAGACCCGCACCAGGACCGGAAATATCCCAGTAGTAGAAGTCGATCATGTGGACGTCATGACGCTGATAGAAGCGCTTACCGGCCCAGATGGTGGAGCCTGGCAGCCATTCAATCAGGTTTTTACCCTGCACGTTGGCTTCACGGAACGCGGGGTCAGTGGCTTCCCAGTCGTTCTGCTGCGCAACGGAATACGCTACGTTGGTGTCGAAGTAGAAGCTCTTATCACCTTCTTTCCACACTTCCTGGCCCAGTTTCAATTCCGCATAGGTTTCACATTCGTTACCAAGACGGTATTTACTTTGGGCACCGGTTGCCTGGAAACACTGTTGTTCGCCGCCACTACCCGTCCAGCCGATACCAGAACGAGCATAACCGTGGAAATCCACAGCCAGTGCCTGAGCAGACATTACGCCCGCTGCGACGGCAACTGCCAGAGGAAGTTTGCGCAGAGTAATCATTATTCTATCTCCTGAGATCATTGCTTTTCTTTGAACACTTCACCTGTCGGCTTCGTGTCTTCTTTTGGGATTGCTTAAACGCCTGGCTCTTTGTGCAGCCGACGACATGCAGTGCCATCCTCACGGAACAGATGGCAACGCTCTGGCGGCAAGCCGATAGCGAATGTGGCACCCTCTTCTACCAACACCACATCATTCTGGCGGTAGACCAGGTTCTGACGGATGGCGGGGATCTGGATATGAATCTGTGTTTCGTGACCAAGCTGTTCGACGACCTGAACGACACCTTCCAGCGTCACATCCGCGATGTGGCTTGGGAGTAAATGTTCAGGGCGGATACCCAGGGACATATTTGCCCCGACCTGTACGTTGGCGCTGTCGACCGGGAGCCAGACCTGCTGGCGGTTTGGCAGCTCCACCTGTACCTGTTCAATGGCTGTCGCGGTCACTTTGACGGGCAGGAAGTTCATCTTCGGCGAGCCAATAAAGCCCGCAACAAAGCGATCTGCCGGGTAGTGATACAGCTCCAGCGGCTTACCTACCTGCGCAACGCGGCCCGCATCCAGCACCACGATTTTGTCGGCCAGCGTCATCGCTTCGACCTGATCGTGGGTGACGTAAATCATCGTGCGGCCAAGGCGTTTATGCAGACGGGAGATTTCGATGCGCATCTGAACGCGCAGGGCGGCGTCCAGGTTAGAAAGGGGTTCATCGAGCAGGAACACGCGCGGTTCCGCCACCAGCGTACGGCCAATTGCCACGCGCTGACGCTGACCGCCGGAGAGCGCTTTCGGTTTACGCTCCAGAAGGTGTGCCAGCTGCAATACTTCCGCCACCTGAGTGACGCGCTGGTTAATCACCTCTTTTTTCGCCCCCGCCAGCTTCAGGCCAAAGGACATGTTCTCAGCAACGGAGAGGTGGGGATAAAGTGCATAAGACTGGAACACCATGCCCACGCCGCGTTCGGCAGGTGGGATGTCGTTCATGCGGGTCTCACCAATAAACAAATCGCCGCTGGTGATCGTTTCAAGTCCGGCAATCATACGCAGCAGAGTAGATTTACCGCAGCCTGATGGGCCAACGAACACCACGAACTCACCTTCGTGGATATCCAGATTGATGTCTTTAGACACCACTACGTCGCCCCAGGCTTTCGTTACATTACGCAGCTGTACGCTCGCCATGCCCTTCTCCCTTCGTTACAACCTGTCACCGACAGAAACATTCAAGATAAGTTCACTATGGGGTATCCATTACTTCTGTGAATCCTCCACCCCCCGGCTTTTTGATGGGGGAGGAGATGGGAGGATGAGAGAGCAGGCTCTGCGACCGCGTCAGCAGGGCTGAGGCGAAATTCGTGAAGCCGCCTGCAAAATTCGGTGGGTTTTTATGTGCGCCAGCACTCATAACTTAAATTTATGCAACACAGATCACACAAACGGGGGGTGGGGCGTAGGGCTCAGGAGGATGGAAAGAGGATGTCAAATAAGGAGACTGAGTCACGTTGAACCACCTCAGTGTATCCACGAGCACATCACCAAAAAAGGATGGCAGATATGAAGATCAAGACTGGCGCACGCGTTTTCGCATTGTCCGCCCTGGCAGCAATGATGATTTCCGCACCGGCTCTCGCCAAAATTGAAGAAGGTAAGCTGGTTATCTGGATTAACGGCGACAAAGGCTATAACGGCCTGGCCGAAGTGGGTAAAAAATTCGAGAAAGACACCGGTATTAAAGTCACCGTAGAACACCCGGACAAGCTGGAAGAGAAATTTCCGCAGGTAGCCGCAACGGGCGACGGTCCGGACATTATCTTCTGGGCGCATGACCGTTTCGGCGGCTACGCGCAGTCTGGCCTGCTGGCTGAGGTCTCACCTGATAAAGCCTTCCAGGACAAGCTGTTCCCGTTCACCTGGGACGCCGTTCGCTATAACGGCAAGCTGATCGCTTATCCAATCGCGGTTGAAGCCCTTTCCCTGATTTACAACAAAGACCTGGTGCCAAACCCGCCGAAGACCTGGGAAGAGATCCCGAAACTGGATAAAGAGCTGAAGGCGAAAGGTAAATCCGCCCTGATGTTCAACCTGCAAGAGCCGTACTTCACCTGGCCACTGATTGCCGCCGACGGCGGTTACGCGTTCAAGTTTGAAAACGGCAAGTATGACGTGAAAGACGTGGGCGTGGACAACGCTGGCGCGAAAGCGGGCCTGACCTTCCTGGTTGACCTGATTAAGAACAAACACATGAACGCGGATACCGACTACTCCATCGCGGAAGCGGCGTTCAACAAGGGCGAAACCGCGATGACCATCAACGGTCCGTGGGCCTGGACCAACATCGACAAGAGCAAAATCAACTACGGCGTGACCCTGCTGCCAACCTTCAACGGCAAGCCGTCTAAACCGTTCGTGGGCGTGCTGAGCGCGGGCATCAACGCCGCCAGCCCGAACAAAGAGCTGGCGAAAGAGTTCCTGGAAAACTACCTGCTGACCGATCAGGGTCTGGAGGAAGTGAACAAGGACAAACCGCTGGGTGCCGTTGCGCTGAAATCCTTCCAGGATCAGCTGGCGAAAGATCCACGCATCGCGGCCACCATGGATAACGCCCAGAAAGGCGAAATCATGCCGAACATCCCACAGATGGCCGCGTTCTGGTACGCCACCCGTACTGCGGTTATCAACGCTGCAAGCGGTCGCCAGACTGTTGATGCCGCGCTGAAAGATGCTCAGGGTCGTATTACTAAGTAATGACGTAGTTCCCTCTCCCTTTGGGAGAGGGTTAGGGTGAGGGTTGTCGCTATCGGCACGCCCTCACCCCGGCCCTCTCCCCCAGGAGAGGGAGAAAAGATCAAACGTTGTAGAGGAAGAACCCCATGGATGTCATTAAAAAGAAACGCTGGTGGCAAAGCGACGCGCTGAAGTGGTCGGCGATAGGTCTGCTGTGTCTGCTGGTGGGTTACCTTGTTGTTTTAATGTACGTACAAGGGGAATATCTGTTCGCCATCATGACGCTGATCTTAAGCTCTGCTGGCCTGTATATTTTCGCCAACCGTAAAGCCTATGCCTGGCGCTATGTCTACCCGGGCGTGGCCGGGATGGGGCTGTTTGTCCTGTTCCCGCTGATTTGTACCATCGCCATTGCCTTCACCAACTACAGCAGCACCAACCAGCTCGCACAGGAGCGCGCCACTCAGGTGCTTCTGGACCGCTCTTATCAGGCGGGTAAAACCTTTAACTTTGGCCTGTACCCTGCGGGTGACGAGTGGAAGTTAGCGCTCACTGACGGTGAGAGCGGCAAAAACTTCATTTCCGACGCGTTCAAATTTGGTGGCGAGCAAAAGCTGTCCTTAAAAGAGGCTGCGGCCCTGCCGGAAGGTGAACGTGCCAACCTGCGCGTTATTACCCAGAACCGTCAGGCGCTGACCCAGCTCACCGCCGTGCTGCCAGACGAAAGCAAAGTGACCATGAGCTCGCTGCGCCAGTTCTCCGGCACGCAGCCGCTGTACACACTCGCAGATGACGGCACCCTGACCAACAACCAGAGCGGCGTGAAGTACCGTCCGAACAACGATATCGGTTTCTATCAGTCGGTGAACGCAGACGGCAAATGGGGTGATGACAAGCTCAGCCCTGGCTACACCGTCACCATCGGCTGGGACAACTTTACCCGCGTGTTTACCGACGAAGGCATTCAGAAACCGTTCTTCGCCATCTTCGTCTGGACGGTGGTCTTCTCGGTGCTGACGGTGATCCTGACCGTTGCCGTGGGCATGGTGCTGGCCTGTCTGGTCCAGTGGGAATCCCTCAAGGGCAAAGCGATTTACCGCGTGCTGCTGATTCTGCCGTACGCCGTACCGTCGTTTATCTCGATTCTGATTTTCAAAGGGCTGTTCAACCAGAGCTTCGGTGAAATCAACATGATGCTGAGCGCGCTGTTCGGCATCAAACCGGCCTGGTTCAGCGACCCGACCACCGCCCGCTCGATGATTATCATTGTGAATACCTGGCTGGGCTATCCGTACATGATGATCCTGTGCATGGGCCTGCTGAAGGCTATCCCGGACGATCTGTACGAAGCCTCGGCGATGGACGGCGCGGGTCCGTTCCAGAACTTCTTCAAGATTACGCTGCCGCTGCTCATTAAGCCGCTTACGCCGCTGATGATTGCCAGCTTCGCCTTTAACTTTAACAACTTCGTGCTGATCCAGCTGTTGACCAACGGCGGCCCGGACCGACTCGGTACGACTACGCCAGCAGGCTATACCGACCTGCTCGTGAGCTACACCTACCGCATCGCCTTCGAGGGCGGCGGCGGTCAGGACTTCGGCCTGGCAGCGGCCATTGCCACCCTGATCTTCCTGCTGGTTGGCGCTCTGGCGATTGTGAACCTGAAAGCCACACGAATGAAATTTGACTAAGGAGGGCACTGATTATGTCTATGGTCCAACCCAAATCACAGAAGCTGCGCCTCTTCGCAACGCACCTGGGGCTGCTGATGTTTATCGCGGCGATCATGTTCCCGCTGCTGATGGTTATCGCCATCTCCCTGCGCTCGGGTAACTTCGCGACCGGGAGCCTGATCCCGGACGAAATCTCCTGGGAGCACTGGAAGCTCGCGCTGGGCTTCAGCGTTGAACACGCCGATGGCCGCGTCACGCCGCCGCCGTTCCCGGTGCTGCTGTGGCTGTGGAACTCGGTGAAAATCGCCGGGATCACCGCGATTGGCATCGTGACGCTCTCCACCACCTGTGCTTACGCTTTCGCCCGTATGCGCTTCCCGGGCAAGGCCGCACTCCTGAAAGGGATGCTGATTTTCCAGATGTTCCCGGCGGTGCTGTCGCTGGTGGCACTGTATGCCCTGTTTGATCGTCTGGGCCAGTACGTGCCGTTCATCGGGCTGAACACCCACGGCGGCGTGATCTTCGCCTACCTTGGCGGCATCGCACTGCATGTATGGACCATCAAGGGCTATTTCGAAACCATCGACGGCTCGCTGGAAGAAGCGGCCGCGCTGGATGGCGCAACCCCGTGGCAGGCGTTCCGCCTGGTGCTGCTGCCGCTGTCGGTGCCGATTCTGGCGGTGGTGTTTATTCTGTCGTTTATCGCTGCCATCACCGAAGTACCGGTTGCCTCACTGTTACTGCGTGACGTGAACAGCTACACCCTGGCCGTCGGTATGCAGCAATACCTCAACCCGCAAAACTACCTGTGGGGCGACTTTGCCGCGGCGGCCGTACTCTCCGCCATCCCGATTACCGTAGTGTTCCTGCTGGCCCAGCGCTGGCTGGTCAACGGCCTGACGGCGGGCGGTGTGAAAGGTTAAGTTTCATCGTGTTATGCCACTGCAACCCTCAACTTTAGACGTATTGTATTGACCCATCTTGTGACTGTTGTTTGGCGCTCCCCGGAGCGCCCTTTTTTTATTCGCGCTTCAGCCGCTTCGAGTTGCACAGCCAGAGGGTGATCACCAGCAGCAGGATCGCCGCCGAGTAGATCAGCACGTCGAGCGGGGACTTATGATCGACGATGATCAGCCGCACTATCGCGGTGATGCCAATGTAGACAAAATAGCGCAGCGGGAAGTGAAAGCCGGACTGAAAGTACTTCACAATCAGGGCGATAAATTCAAAGTAGAGGAAGTAGACCACCAGCCCTTCAACCAGCGCGTATTTGCTGGTTTGCTCGGGGGCGAACAGCACATCCGCCAGATGCACCGTCTCTTTTCCAAGAAAGACGACCAGTATCAGGCCAAGGCTCAGCAGACCGAGGTTAAGCACGGTCTGGAGGATCGTTGAGATAAACTCAACGCGCGGGCGAGTCAGGGATGTCATACAGCACCTCATTCTCCAGGGCGAGGTTCCTGTATAACGCAAAAATGTGACGGGGATCTATATTTTTTGTTTATGTTTGGCGCAATCGAGAGGATTCCCCTCACCCCGGCCCTCTCCCCAAAGGGGCGAGGGGGAAAGATAGCGCCGAGCGATCCCCTCTCCCCTTTGGGGAGAGGGTTAGGGTGAGGGGCATCAGCGGAAGTTAATGTTCTTATCGCTGGTCATGTCATACAGCTGGAACTTACGTCCAAGCTGCTGGCCGCCGTCGCGCGTCAGCGGCGTCCAGCCAATCGCCGCACGGCTGCGGGTTGCGCCTGACGAGAACAGATCCAGCGGAATCGACACGTATACGCCCTTGGTGAAGTCCCCTTCCCCGTACTCGTCCGGCGAAACGTTGGTGATGGTGGCGTAGCCGCCCACCACCACGCCGCTGTCGAAGTGTTTGGAGATATCCAGCGTGCCGCCCTTATCGCCTGCCAGGTACTGGCCGACGCTGGCTTTCACCAGCACGTCCTGCGCGAACGATGGCGTCCAGTAGGCGGTCAGGTGGCCGGTTTTGACGCTGTAATCGGTGAATTTCATCATGTCCTGCGCGCTGCGCCAGTCACGCTGTTTCACGTAGTTGGCGTCAATCCCAAACGCCCAGTTGCTGTCGACAGGGCGGTAAAGCACCTCCGCACCCGCGCCGCCGTACATGGTCTCCAGATAGCCACCGTACGCCTGGCCGTAGAAACCGTTGCCGAAGTACTGGAAGTAGTTGGCCTGCAGGTTATTCACGTAGGCGTTGTTCTGCACGTATTCACGCACGCGGGTACGCACGCGCGGCAGCTTCGAGTCGTTCGGCGGGTTGGTGTAGTTAAATTTGTCGTAGTTGTTGGCGACGTTGCCGAACAGGCTGCCGGTGGTCAGCAGGTGGTCGGTGACCCACAGATCCGCCGTCGCCATCACGCCCAGCTGATACATGTAGAAGTTTTCCGGACCGCCGACGGACTGGTTCAGCACCGGATCGATGTGGAAATCGAAGCGCGATTTGTCGATATACCAGCCCTGCTCGGTAGAGTCCGGCACCACGGGCTCAATCCGTTTTTGCACCAGCTCGGTTTCATGCCCGAGCGGTTCACCTTCCAGGTGGCGCTTGAGGCTGGCGACGTCCGTTTCGGTGGTGACTTGCGGCAGGTTGAGGCGGTTCTCCGTCACGCGGATCGTGCGGATCCCCTCCGGCAGATCGTTCATCACGATCCGGTTAGCGCGCTCGATCCCTTCGCGGGAGTCGCGGTATTTCACCTGCTCGCCGGTGACGTACAGCGTATCGCCCTTGGTCTGAATTTTCGGATCGGCAAGGCCCGCGTTGTATTTCAGCAGCGTCAGCTGATTCGCCACCACGGAGTGCTGGATGATCGCATCCTGCGGCTCCGGCTGGTATTTTGGCCGCGCGTTGTCGTTATAGTGCGGACGCATGTCGTTGAAGTTGGTGCGCAGCGTGAAGCCAAACATCACGGTATTGCCGCGCTCGTAGCTGAGGTTAACGTCGGCCCAATCGGTGACGCGGTAAATGGCGCCGACGTTAAACTTGCTCTTCTGCTCAATCTTACCGGCGAAGTCCTGCGAGTAGTCGTTGCCTTCATACTCCAGCTTCAGGCGCAGCGGCTGCCACGGGGTCTGATACTCCACGCCGCCAAACAGCGAGGCGGGGCCGTGGAACATCTGGTCGCCGTTGATGGAACCGGCTTTCTGGTAGCTGTTATCGCGATAGCAATATTTGTCGCTGTAGGAGCAGAACGGGTTTTTCACGTTACCGCTGGTGCCGAGATAGCCCCATCCCAGGCCGAGCGAGAAGTCAAACGGTCCCCAGGCTTTGCTGGCCACGATATATTCCGCGTCAAACAGGCCGGTCCCGCCGATATCCTTCGCCCCGACGGACACCTGCGGCATCCAGTAGCTCTCTTCCCACAGGCGCAGCTTAAGATCGAAGGCTTTATCTTTGTAGGTCTGGTCGCCGGAGAAGGCGTCGACGCTGCTGTACGCTTTGGTACGCACGTCGGTATAGCGCAGCGTGGTTTCAAGCCACGGGAACAGCTGAACGGAGGCGGAGTAGTAGCGGTACTGATCGTTGTCGCGATAGTTAAGGCTCAACTCCCCTTCCCGCGCCATGCGCGCGGTGGGCGTTTGCAGTAAACCGACGCCGCCAAAGTCTGACTGAGACGGGCCAATGGGTGCCGGATAGGTTTCTGCGTGGCAGGCAGCGCTGACGCACAGCGCCAGCATGCTGTAGAGATAGGTTCTTTTCATTAATCCGGTATCCGCTGTATCAGGGAGAGAAGGATATCGGCGTTAAGCCCGTCATATGCCTTCGTCCAGAAATGGTCGGCAAAACCGACAAAAATGATGCTGCCAGGCATGGGTTCGATATGGCGTTTATTCCAGTACGCTACCGGTGCTTTTTGCGTACGCCCGTCAGGATAAACCACCCAGGCGTAGCTGTTATCCGCCCCGCTCAGCAGGCTCTGTTCGTCGAGATAGCTCGCCACATCGCGGCCGGGCGTGAAGGACTTTTTACCCGGACTGCTGATAAGCCCCATCACGGTAACGGTAGCGGGCCGGGCGGGAAGCCAGAGCGTGTAGTCGCCTTCCAGAGACGGATTGCCATTTTCCGCCACGCGGACATCGTCCGGGTCCAGATTCACCTTCTGACGCCCTGTCACTTTCACTGCCTGAAGCTGCTGGCGAACGCTGTTAATGGCCGCCGCATCGTCGCCGTCTTCCTGCGCGGCTAACCCCGTCAGCCGGGCGAGCAGCGCCTTATGTTTTTGTTCTGCCGCCACCGTTGACTGGCGCTCACTGATAACCGCTCCCGGCCACCAGCTGTTAGCCAGCCGTGGCTGGCCGACAAGATCGAGCAGGTGCCCGGCATTGGTCAGGGTTTTCGGTTTTTCATCGTCCGGCGTGTAGACCTTTACCGTCCCTGCAGACCACGCCAGCGGCGCGGTAAGGCTGGCAAGAAGCGCAACGTGGATGAGCGTTTTCATGATTTCGCCGCCTTGATCAGGGTGGTTTTCACCGGGAAGAAACCAGCGCCGAGATACTGCAGGGACTGGCGGATCTGCCCTTCCTCGTCGATCCAATAGCGGTTATGCCAGGTCGCCTGGTCGGTGACGATCTCTTCATCCAGCACCCGAACCTGAGTTTCATCGCTGCCTACGCTGACGCTGTCGGTGCCGTCCCAGCGGAACGTGGAACGCGCCGTGGCGTAGCGCACCTGCTTGTGCTCTGTCCAGCCCAGGGTGCGCGTCCAGCTTGCGCCGTCGGTAATTTGATTCGGTTTGATAAGCGGGTCTTCGGCGAGGTTGTTTACCTCAAGCAGGTTGTCACCGCCGAGCAGGGTTTTCACAATGCGGCCATGCTGCGTCACGATGGTGGCCTGATCCTGCGTCACCCATTTCTGCTGCCCGTTTTCGTCGAAAGCGAGCACCACAAACAGCTGCGGGCCATCGTTGAGCTGCATGTACTGGCTGGCATACGGCATGTTCTGCAGTTCGTCATCGGTCAGGTGTACGCCCGGCGTGCCGAACAGGCTGTCCCACAGTGAGTTTCCCAGCCCTTTAGTGGTGGCTGAGCACGCCTGCAGCAGCAGGCAAATCAGGATGATTGCAGGTCGCTTCACGACTCTTCTCCGAAGGGGCGAAATAACCACACCGAAGTGTGGTTATGATTAAAACACCCGGTATTACTGGGTGCTGGTCGTCGTAGTGGTCGTGGTTCCGGTATTGGAGCCATCACCGCCACCGGTTGCCGCCAGCGCGACACCCACGGCTGAGCTTACGGTGCTGGTGCTGGCTGCGGTAGAACTCCCCGCAGACGCAGACGTAGCCGCCGAACCTGCCGCTTCTCCGACCTGAACCGGAGCTGCATAGACAGACGACGCCGCAAGCGCAGATATGGCAAAAATGCCATACAGTACTTTCTTCATAACAATTTCCCTTCAATGAATGAATGGAGATTTGCCCAAAAAGAATTTCAGGCGGAATCGAGTATACACAACTAAAGCAGCGGGATTGCCGTGCGGAGAAATAGAGGAAGGGTTTTCAGACTATTGGATAAAATTGAAATATAAGAATAATTAAATAAATATATAACCAATTAAAATCAACAAGATAAAATTAAATGGCAATAAGAGGCTTATCCGTATATTCCTAAAATAAACCGCAGTGATTAACGGGTTAAGCGCCTTTTTCAGATAAAACTCATAACCGGAATTTGAGTTAACTAACAGACATCAGGAATTATCCGATAAAAAAATGCCGGCATATCGCCGGCATTTTTCATGACATATTAATTACGCACGCCATGCTTTATAGCGGTTAATCAAACCGTTCGTCGAGCTGTCGTGGCTGTCGATCGCCTTATCATCACCCAGCTCTGGCAGAATGCGGTTTGCCAGCTGTTTGCCCAGCTCAACGCCCCACTGGTCAAAGGTGAAGATGTTCAGGATAGCGCCCTGAGTGAAGATCTTGTGCTCATAAAGGGCAATCAGCGCACCCAGGCTGAACGGCGTGATTTCACGCAGCAGGATGGAGTTGGTTGGACGGTTGCCTTCGAACACTTTGAACGGCACAACGTGGTCCAGCGTGGCCGGATCTTTACCTTGGTCGCGGTATTCCTGCTCAACTACCTCGCGAGATTTACCGAACGCCAGCGCTTCTGTCTGGGCGAAGAAGTTAGACAGCAGCTTCGGATGGTGATCGGACAGGGCGTTGTGCGTGATAGCCGGGGCGATGAAATCGCACGGTACCATTTTGGTACCCTGGTGGATCAGCTGGTAGAACGCGTGCTGGCCGTTGGTGCCCGGCTCGCCCCAGATGATTGGGCCGGTCTGGTAGTCCACGGCGTTGCCGTTACGGTCAACGTATTTACCGTTAGATTCCATGTTGCCCTGCTGGAAGTAGGCAGCAAAGCGATGCATGTACTGGTCGTACGGCAGAATTGCTTCGGTTTCAGCGCCGAAGAAGTTGTTGTACCAGATACCGATCAGGGCCAGCAGCACCGGCAGGTTTTTCTCAGGTGCGGTGGAGGAGAAGTGTTTATCCATCGCGTGCGCGCCGGAAAGCAGCTCAACGAAGTTGTCGAAGCCCACGGAGAGGATGATGGACAGGCCAATCGCAGACCACAGTGAGTAGCGGCCGCCAACCCAGTCCCAGAACTCAAACATGTTCGCGGTGTCGATGCCGAACTCGCCCACCGCTTTACCGTTGGTGGACAGGGCCGCGAAGTGCTTCGCCACGTGCTTGTTGTCGCCAGCCGTTTTCAGGAACCAGTCGCGCGCGCTGTGGGCGTTGGTCATGGTTTCCTGGGTGGTGAAGGTTTTGGACGCGACCAGGAACAGGGTGGTTTCCGGGTTCACTTTTTTCAGCACTTCGGCAATGTGGGTACCATCGACGTTAGACACAAAGTGCATGTTCAGGTGGTTTTTGTACGGGCGCAGCGCTTCGGTCACCATGAACGGGCCGAGGTCAGAGCCGCCGATACCGATGTTTACCACGTCGGTGATCGCTTTGCCGGTATAGCCTTTCCAGCTCCCGGAGATGATCGCCTCAGAGAAGGTTTTCATCTTTTCCAGCACCGCGTTCACTTCCGGCATCACGTCTTTGCCGTCAACGATAATTGGGGTATTGCTACGGTTACGCAGCGCGACGTGCAGTACGGCGCGGTCTTCGGTGCGGTTGATCTTCTCACCGGAGAACATGGATTTGATGGCGTCGGCCAGCTCGGTCTCTTTCGCCAGATCCTGCAGTTTTGCCAGCGTCTCTTCGGTAATGCGGTTTTTGGAGAAATCCACCAGCATCAGGTCATCGAAGGTCGCGGAGAATTTAGCGAAACGATCGGCATCTTTCGCGAACAGGTCCGCGATGGTGACGTCTTTCATTTCATCAAAATGTTTCTGTAGTGCCTGCCAGGCGGCGGTCTGCGTTGGGTTGATGTTTTTCATTAGCAATACTCTTCTGTTGAGAATTGTGACTGCGGTCGATTGTAGCGCCTGCAAATAAAAATTGTGATGGTTTTTATGCCATTGCCCTGGCCTGCATCAAACGCAGGTGAAAAGACCCGAAAAGTATAGCTGCTGACGTGGCCTCCTGCGGCGGCGAAATGTGGGTCAAAACAGGCTTAAAAGGAGCATAAAATATGGGCCTGTTATAAGTCCTGTTTCTCAGGGGTACCCCCCCATGAAAAATCCGCATAATCCCAGCATTGACAGGACCTCCCCCACATTTTATTTATAGGGCCGTATTTTGCGCCTGCACCTGTTCTCGCTTCACTCTTGTGCCATGGTCGCTTATTCATTCCCTGACACGAGGTTGTTATGACGAGTTTTGTGGTCGCCAAGTTTGGCGGCACCAGTGTGGCAGACTACGATGCCATGAACCGCAGCGCCGATGTGGTGCTGGCCGATCCGAATACCCGCCTGGTGGTGCTGTCTGCATCCGCTGGCGTGACGAACCTGCTGGTTTCTCTGTCTGAAGGACTGGAAGCGACAGAACGTTTCGTAAAGCTGGACGCACTGCGCAAAATTCAGTTCGACATCCTTGAGCGTCTGCAAAACCCGAACGTGATCCGTGAGGAAGTGGAACGCCTGCTGGAAAATATCACCACCCTCGCAGAAGCCGCTTCGCTGGCGACCTCCACCGCCCTGACCGACGAGCTGGTCAGCCACGGCGAGCTGATGTCGACCCTGCTGTTTGTCGAGATCATGCGCGAGCGCAATATTCAGGCGCAGTGGTTTGACGTACGCAAAGTGATGCGCACCAGCGACCGCTTTGGCCGCGCCGAGCCGGACGTGGAAGCGCTGGCCGAGCTGACCAACCAGCAGCTGGTGCCGCGCCTGGAAGAAGGCATCGTGATCACCCAGGGCTTTATCGGCAGCGAAGCCAAAGGACGCACAACGACGCTGGGCCGTGGCGGCAGCGATTACACCGCTGCGCTGTTGGGCGAAGCCCTGCACGCCACACGCGTGGATATCTGGACGGACGTGCCGGGCATCTACACCACCGACCCGCGCGTGGTGTCTGCGGCAAAACGTATTGACGTAATCGCCTTCGAAGAAGCGGCTGAAATGGCTACCTTCGGCGCCAAAGTGCTGCACCCGGCCACGCTGCTGCCAGCGGTACGCAGCGACATTCCGGTGTTCGTCGGCTCCAGTAAAGATCCGAAAGCGGGCGGGACGCTGGTCTGCAAGAAAACCGAGAATCCGCCGCTGTTCCGCGCGCTGGCCCTGCGCCGCAAGCAGACGCTGGTGACGCTGCACAGCCATAATATGCTGCACTCTCGCGGCTTCCTGGCGGAAGTGTTTGGCATTCTGGCGCGCCACAATATCTCCGTAGATCTGATCACCACGTCGGAAGTGAGCATTGCGCTGACGCTGGATACGACCGGCTCTACCTCCACCGGCGATACCCTGCTGACGCAGTCGCTGCTGATTGAGCTGTCCGAACTGTGCCGCGTTGAGGTGGAAGAAGATCTGGCGCTGGTCGCCATTATCGGCAACAAGCTGTCGCGCGCCTGCGGCGTGGGTAAAGAGGTGTTCGGCGTGCTCGACCCGTTCAGCATCCGCATGATTTGCTACGGCGCGTCCAGCTACAACCTCTGCTTCCTGGTCCCTGCCGATCAGGCCGAGAAGGTCGTGCAGAAACTTCATCAGAATTTGTTTGAATAAAATTCGTTAGCACGATAAACAATACCTATAAGCCGGGCACAGACCCGGCTTTTTCATAACTAAACACAACACAATCGCAAGGAATACCTATGTTATCCGCCATCACCCGGCTGTTCCCGCTATGGGCGCTGCTGCTCTCCGTACTCGCATATTACACCCCCACCACCTTCACCAGCATCGGGCCGTGGGTCACCACGCTGCTGATGCTGATCATGCTCGGCATGGGCGTACACCTGAAGATCGACGACTTTAAACGCGTGCTGTCTCGCCCTGCGCCCGTCGCGGCAGGGATTTTTCTGCACTATCTGGTGATGCCGCTCGCGGCGTGGCTGCTGGCGATGGCCTTTAAGATGCCGCCGGATCTCTCCGCCGGGATGGTGCTGGTGGGCAGCGTCGCCAGCGGCACCGCGTCCAACGTCATGATCTACCTGGCAAAAGGCGACGTGGCGCTCTCCGTCACCATCTCGTCCGTTTCCACGCTGGTGGGCGTGGTTGCCACGCCGCTGTTAACCCGCCTGTACGTCGATGCGCATATCCAGGTGGACGTGATGGGCATGCTGCTGAGCATTCTGCAAATCGTGGTGATCCCGATTGCGCTGGGGCTCGTGATCCATCACCTGTTCCCGCGCGTGGTGAAGGCCATTGAGCCTTACCTGCCGGCGTTTTCGATGGTCTGTATTCTGGCAATCATCAGCGCCGTGGTGGCCGGTTCTGCATCGCACATTGCCTCCGTGGGCTTTGTCGTCATCATCGCGGTGGTGCTGCATAACACCATCGGCCTGCTGGGCGGCTACTGGGGCGGGAAGCTGTTTGGCTTTGACGAATCAACCTGCCGCACGCTGGCGATTGAGGTGGGCATGCAGAACTCCGGCCTGGCGGCGGCGCTGGGTAAAATCTACTTCTCCCCGCTGGCGGCCCTGCCTGGCGCGCTGTTCTCCGTCTGGCATAACCTGTCCGGCTCGCTGCTGGCAGGCTACTGGTCCGGCAAACCGATTGATGAGCAAGCGAAAAAAGATGCGGTGAAGCAGGGTTAATTTGCCGCGCTTGCTTTACACTGAAGCCTCTCTCTCAGGAGGCTTCAGCAATGGCTACACCACGATTGACCCAGAAAGATATGACGGAAGCCGAGCAGCGCGAACTGAAAACGCTTCTCGACCGCGCCCGCATCGCCCATGGCCGCACGCTGACGAACGCCGAAACCAATCAGGTTAAGAAAGAGTACATTGATAAACTGATGGCGCAGCGTGACGCCGAGGCGAAAAAAGCCCGCAAACTGAAAAAGCAGCAGGCTTATAAGCCGGATACCGAGACGACCTTTTCCTGGTCGGCCAATACCTCTACCCGTGGACGGCGCTAATCAGCGCCCTTTCTTTTTGCGGCCAGGCTGGGCAAAGCGTTTTCCGTTGGCCGGTTTGCCTCGACCTTTCTCTTCCGCCTGCGGTGCTTTCACCACCGGGCGCTTAATGGCCTGCGTTTTCGGTTTCGCTTTAGCTTTCGGCTTCGCTTCGGAGGATGAGTTCTCGATAAGCTTGAACAGCTCAATCAGTTCGTCGCCGGTTAAATCACGCCACTCGCCCAGCGGAATACCGGACAGGCTGACGTTCATGATGCGCGTGCGTTCCAGCTTCGTCACCTCGTAGCCGAAGTGCTCGCACATACGGCGGATCTGACGGTTTAAGCCCTGCACCAGGGTAATGCGGAACGCGAACGGTGCTTCTTTCCTGACCTTACACTTCTTCGTGACGGTACCGAGGATCGGCACACCGGCACCCATGCCGCGAATAAATTCGTCCGTGACCGGCTTGTTCACCGTGACAATGTACTCTTTCTCGTGGTCGTTACCGGCACGCAGAATTTTGTTGACCAGATCGCCGTGGTTGGTGAGGAAAATCAGCCCCTGAGAGTCTTTATCGAGACGGCCAATCGGGAAAATGCGGCTGCTGTGGTTCACGAAATCAACGATGTTGTCCCGCTCGCCGTCTTCCGTGGTGCTGACAATCCCAACCGGTTTGTTCAACGCGATAAACACCAGGTCTTCAGCATCACGCGGTTCGATGACCTGACCATTCACTTTTACCACATCGCCAGGCACCACCTGATCGCCGATGGTGGCGCGCTTGCCGTTAAGAAACACGTTACCTTGTTCAATGTAACGGTCAGCCTCGCGACGTGAGCAGATCCCGCTCTCGCTAATGTATTTGTTTAATCGGGTTGATTGAGTTGGCAGCATAGTTTCTCCTGTGAAGGGCGAAATATACCTTAGGTTTGGGCCGAAAAAAAAGGTTAGCCGACGGTAACTGAAGCGGGTTTTTTAGTTTGCGAGACGCTTTCAGGATTTAGCGTCAGGCCATTTATCCTTGTGCTAACTCCTTTTAGTTTACTCTCCAGAAACAATTAATTTGTAGTTTATAAATTACAGGGAGTAATATGAAGGAGATTGTTCAGACAGAATCCTTCCAACGCTGGGAGCAAAATTTAAAAGATCGGCGAGCGAAAACCATTATCGCTTCCCGCCTCTTTCGGTTGGCAAATGGTTTAGCGGGGGACATTAAACCCGTTGGGGAAGGTATAAGTGAGCTGAGGATCCACTATGGTCCGGGCTACAGAATCTATTTTAAAGACCAGGGCAATTGCATCATCGTGCTGTTGTGTGGTGGTGACAAAAGCAGCCAGGCCAGAGACATACTTATGGCAAAAATGCTGAGCAATGTATCCCAATGGCAGGAGTGAATGAGCATGCATAAATTAACACCCTACGATCCAGCCAACGCGCTGGTGGATGACGAGGAAATCGCCGTGTTTATGGCTGATGCATTAGAAACGGGCGACTCTGCGTATATTGCTAAAGCTCTGGGCGTCATCGCGCGCGCGAAAGGAATGTCGGCCATTTCACAGCAAACTGGCCTATCACGAGAACAGCTTTATCGTTCATTCAGCGATAAGGGGAACCCAACGCTCAAAACCACGCTGGCGGTCATGAAAGCATTGGGTCTTGGGCTAACAATCAAACACGCCGGAGATTAATACTCGTCCCGCTCGTCGTCTTCATCCGGCTGTTCCATCACGCTGTACGCCACCGCACAGAACAACGAGTTGAGACGCTTCATATCCCCCAGCAGCCCCAGGTGCAGGGAGCTGGTTTCGATACTCTGCACGTTCTGCTGGTGCAGACGCTCAACGTGGGCGTGCGAGTAGCGGCGGTTCAGAATGCGGAAACGATGCTTGTTGCGGCGCAGGCGGCGCGCGCTCGGCACGTCGCTGGAGAAAAAGACCGACATCGCCAGCTTCAGGTTGCTGACCAGCTGTTCATGCAGCGCTTCCAGCTCCTTGAGGCCTTCACCTGAAAACGCACGACGCGCGGCCAGGGATTTGTCGGCGATTTCGCTCCCCATGCGCTCAACGATATCCGAGGCCTGCTCAAGGTTAAGCGACATCTCGATAATCTCCGCCCAGCGGCGGGACTCCTCTTCCGCCAGCTCGTCCTGGGGGATACGCGCCAGATAAAGCTTAATGGCGGTGTACAGCACGTTGATATCGTCCGCCAGCCTGCGCAGCTCTTTCTCTTCGCGCGGCTCGCCGTGCATCACCTTCTGCAGCCCTTCAAGCATGGTTTCCATCGCATCGCCCATGCGCAGCGTTTCGCGTGCGGCATTGGCGATGGCCAGCGCCGGGGTGTCGAGCACTGAGGTGTCCAGATGCTTCGGTTTCAGGCGCGCATCAAGCTCCGGTTCGTCGCGGATGAGGCGCTCACAGAAGCGGGCCATCGGCGCGGCAAACGGCACCATCGCCAGGCAGCGCACCAGGTTGTAGAAGACGTGGAAATAGATCACCAGCTCCGCCTTCGCCAGCGGGAGATTGTCCATGAGGTTCGCCAGCGGGTGAACGAACGGCAGAATAATCAGGCTGCCCACCAGCTTAAACAGCAGGCTGCCGAGCGCCACGCGGCGGGCCGCTGCGTTGGCGGCGCTGTTGTTGAGCATTGCCAGCAGGCCGGAGCCGAGGTTAGCACCGATCACCAGGCACAGCGCCACCGGGAAGGAGATCGCCCCCGCGGCGGTTAAGGTCGCCGTCAGCAGGACCGCCGCCAGGCTGGAGTAGCTGATGATGGCAAACACCGCGCCGATCAGCGCATCCAGCATAATATCGCCGGTCAGCGAGGCAAAAATGACCTGCACGCCGTTGGCCTGGGTGATCGGCGTGACTGCCTGCACGATCAGCTCAAGCGCCAGCAGGATGAGGCCAAGGCCGATGCCGACGCGGCCCAGCTGCCCGGCACGCGTCTGCTTGCGGCCAAGGAAGAAGATAACGCCGATGAAGATGAGCAGCGGCGACAGCCAGGAGAGGTCGAAGGTCAGGACGCGCGCCATCAGCGCGGTCCCCACGTCAGCGCCGAGAACGATCACCAGCGCCGGCGCGAGCGCGACCAGATCCTGCGCCACGAACGAGGTGACGAGCATGGTGGTCGCGTTACTGCTTTGCACCAGCGCCGTGACGCCGATGCCCGCGCAGAAGGCGAGCGGCTTCTTCTCAACGCTGCTGCTGAGGACGGTACGTAAACGCGCGCCGTAAACGCGCATCACGCCAGTACGGACAATATGGGTGCCCCATACCAGCAGTGCGACTGCAGAAAGCAGGTGTAACAGGGTCAGCACGGAAGGTTTTCCTCCTTATCGTTATGTGTATTCCTGAGGCTTGTTGCGCGTTGTCCTGCCGGATGGCGGCGGTGCCTTATCCGGCCTACGCGTAGGCCCGGCAAGCGCAGCGCCGCCGGGCAAAATGGCAATAACCTTCTTCCAGTATAAGGGTTTAAACGTAAGAAAGAGACAGGGCGCCCCATGAGCGCCCTGTTTGTTGTAAGGAAAAGTGATTTTAGTCGGCGTCGTAGCCTAAATTCGGCGCCAGCCAGCGCTCCACTTCAGACACGCTCATCCCTTTGCGCAGGGCGTAATCTTCGATCTGATCCCGCTGCAGCTGCGCCACGGCAAAATACTTGCTGTCCGGATGGCTGAAGTACCAGCCGGAGACGGACGCGCCTGGCCACATGGCGAACGACTCGGTGAGCTTCATCCCGGTATGCGCTTCCACGTCCAGCAGCTGCCAGATGGTGCCTTTCTCGGTGTGTTCCGGGCAGGCCGGATAGCCCGGCGCCGGGCGAATGCCCTGGTAGTTTTCGCGGATCAGATCCTCGTTGCTGAGGTTTTCATTCGCCGCGTAGCCCCAGTGGACCTTGCGCACGCGCTCGTGGAGGTACTCGGCGAAGGCTTCCGCCAGGCGGTCGGCAAGCGCTTTGATCATAATTTTGTTGTAATCGTCGTGCTGCGCTTCGAACGCGTCCGCCAGCGCATCTTCTTCCAGGCCGCCGGTCACGGCGAAGGCACCGATATAGTCGGCTTTACCGCTTAGCTTCGGCGCGACGAAATCGGCCAGGCAGTAGTTGGCAAAGCCCACTTTCTCCGTTTGCTGGCGCAGATGGCGGCTGACCGCCAGCACGTGGGTGCGGGTTTCATCGCGGTAGATTTCTACGTCGTCGCCCACGCGGTTAGCCGGGAACAGCCCCACCACGCCGCGCGGGTTAAGGGTTTTCTCTGCGCTCAGCGCGTCGAGCATGTCGTTGGCATCCTTGAACAGGCGCTTTGCCTCCTCGCCTACCACCTCATCCTCCAGGATGCGCGGATATTTGCCCGCCAGCGACCAGGTCATAAAGAACGGCGTCCAGTCGATGTAGTTGCGCAGCGTCTCGATGCTGGCCGTCACGTCCTGCACGCCCAGACGGTGCGCCACCGGCGGCGTGTAGCTGGACCAGTCGAAGGCCAGATCGTTGTCGCGCGCCGCCTGAAGCGAAACAGGCGGGGTGCGCGGCTTCTTGCGGCCGTGCTGGATGCGGACGGTTTCGTACTCTTTACGGGTGCGCGCCACAAAATCGTCGCGCTGGGTGTCGGAGAGCAGCGCGGAGACCACGCCCACGGTGCGCGAGGCGTTCTGCACGTACACCGTCGGGCCGCTGTAGTTCTGCTCGATTTTCACCGCCGTGTGCGCTTTCGAGGTGGTCGCCCCGCCAATCAGCAGCGGAATGGTAAAGCCCTGACGCTCCATCTCTTTTGCCACGTTGACCATTTCGTCCAGGGACGGGGTGATCAGCCCGGAAAGGCCAATCAGGTCAGCGTTCACCTCGCGCGCGGTCTTGAGGATTTTATCCGCCGGGACCATCACGCCAAGGTCGATAATTTCGTAGTTATTACACTGCAGCACTACGCCGACGATATTCTTGCCGATGTCGTGCACGTCGCCCTTCACGGTGGCGATGACCATTTTGCCGTTGCTGGAGCCTTTCTCTTTGCTGGCTTCGATGTAGGGTTCGAGATACGCCACCGCCTGCTTCATCACGCGGGCGGATTTTACCACCTGCGGCAGGAACATCTTACCTTCGCCGAACAGATCGCCGACCACGTTCATGCCGTCCATCAGCGGGCCTTCGATCACCTCAATCGGACGGGCTGCCTGCTGACGCGCCTCTTCGGTATCAAGCTCGATAAATTCGGTGATGCCTTTAACCAGCGAGTATTCCAGACGCTTTTTCACGTCCCAGGAACGCCACTCGGCCTGCTGAACGTTTGCCGCCTCATCCGACTTGCTGCCGCGGTACTTCTCTGCCAGATCCAGCATGCGCTCGGTGGCGTCGTCGCGGCGGTTAAGGATCACGTCCTCGACGCCATTGCGCAGCTCGGCAGGGAGGTCGTCGTAAATTGCCAGCTGCCCGGCGTTAACGATCCCCATGTCCATTCCGTTGCGGATGGCGTAGTAGAGGAACACGGCGTGGATCGCTTCACGCACCGGGTCGTTACCGCGGAACGAGAACGACACGTTCGACACGCCGCCGGAGATCAGCGCATGCGGCAGTTCGCGCTTGATGTCTTCACACGCCCCGATAAAGTCCTGGGCGTAGTTGTTGTGCTCTTCAATCCCGGTCGCGACGGCGAAAATGTTCGGGTCAAAGATGATATCTTCCGGCGGGAAGCCCACCTCTTCGGTCAAAATCTTGTACGCGCGGCGGCATATCTCGATTTTGCGCTCGCGGGTATCCGCCTGGCCCACTTCGTCGAAGGCCATCACCACCACGGCGGCACCGTAGCGGCGCACCATCTTCGCGTGGTGGATAAAGATATCAACCCCCTCCTTCATCGAGATGGAGTTAACGATGCCTTTGCCCTGGATGCACTTCAGCCCTTTTTCGATGACTTCCCACTTGGAGGAGTCGATCATGATCGGCACGCGGGCGATGTCCGGCTCGCCGGCAATCAGGTTGAGGAAACGCACCATCGCCGCTTCGGCGTCGAGCATCCCCTCGTCCATGTTGATATCGATAATCTGCGCGCCGCTTTCCACCTGCTGGCGGGCGACGTCCAGCGCTTCGTTGTACTTCTCTTCTTTGATCAGGCGCTTGAACTTTGCCGAACCGGTGACGTTAGTACGCTCACCCACGTTCACAAACAGGCTGTCGTCGCCGATGGTCAACGGCTCAAGGCCGGAAAGGCGGCAGGCAACCGGAAGCTCGGGCAGCCTGCGCGGGGGCAGCCCGGCGACGGCGTTGCTCATGGCCGCGATGTGATCCGGCGTGGTGCCGCAGCAGCCGCCGACGATGTTCAGGAAGCCAGACTCGGCCCACTCGCGGATTTGCGCCGCCATGGTGTCAGCATCGAGATCGTATTCACCGAACGCGTTTGGCAGGCCGGCGTTCGGGTGTGCGGTGACGTAGCATTCCGCGATACGGGAAAGCTCCTGCACGTACTGGCGCAGTTCATCCGGCCCCAGCGCGCAGTTCAGGCCAAAGGAGAGGGCTTCGGCGTGGCGCAGGGAGTTATAAAACGCTTCGGTTGTCTGGCCGGACAGTGTGCGGCCCGAGGCATCGGTGATGGTGCCGGAAATCATGATCGGCAGGTCAACGCCCAGCGCCTCGAACTCCTCTTTCACCGCGTAAATGGCGGCTTTGGCGTTGAGGGTGTCGAATACGGTTTCAATTAGGATCAGGTCGGAACCGCCTTCCACCAGCGCTTTAGTGGACTCACGATACGCGGCCACCAGCTGGTCAAAGGTGATATTGCGGAACGCCGGGTCATTGACGTCCGGTGAAATCGACGCGGTGCGGTTCGTCGGGCCAAGCACCCCGGCAACGTAGCGCGGCTTGTCCGGCGTGCGGGCCGTCCACTCGTCGGCGCAGGCGCGCGCCAGCTTCGCGGCTTCCAGGTTGATTTCCGCCGACAGGGATTCCATCTGGTAATCCGCCATGGCGATGGTTGTCGAGTTAAAGGTGTTGGTCTCAACGATATCCGCACCCGCTTCGAAGTAGGCGTTGTGGATATCCTTAATAACGGACGGCTTGCTGAGCACCAGCAGGTCGTTGTTACCCTTCAGGTCGCAGGGCCAGTCGGCAAAACGCTCGCCTCGGAAATCGTCTTCACTGAGACGATAGCCCTGGATCATGGTGCCCATGCCGCCGTCCAGCACCAGAATTCGTTCATTTAACTGCGCACGCAGTTGCTCTACTTTGCTGCTCACACTTGCTCCCGACAACGCTCAACAAGGCCAAAAGGCTGCGTTCCATACTGGCACAATCTCGCTGGGTGGAAAAGTCACACGGCGGTAACATGAGACATGTTCACCATCACTCCTCCGATCAGTCATGAAAGCGGTTGCAAATTCACCAAATAAAACGAAAATGATTTCCACGATACAGAAAAAGGAGATCGTCATGGTCGCAACCGTTCCCGCCAAACGCGGCAGAAAACCTGCTGCCACCACCGCTGCACAGCCTGGCGGACAGGTTCAATCGCTCACGCGCGGTTTGAAGCTGCTGGAGTGGATAGCCGAATCGCACGGCAGCGTGGCCCTGACGGAGCTGGCCCAGCAGGCTGGCCTGCCGAACTCCACGACGCACCGCCTGCTGACCACCATGCAGCAGCTGGGCTTTGTCCGCCAGGTCGGCGAGCTGGGGCACTGGGCGGTGGGCGCGCACGCATTTATCGTTGGCAGCAGCTTCCTGCAGAGCCGCAACCTGCTGGCGATTGTGCACCCGATTCTGCGCAAGCTGATGGAAGATTCCGGCGAGACGGTAAACCTGGCGGTGCTGGACCAGAGCGACCACCAGGCGATTATTATCGACCAGGTGCAGTGCACGCAGCTGATGCGCATGTCGGCACCGATTGGCGGCAAGCTGCCGATGCACGCGTCCGGGGCGGGGAAAGCGTTTCTCTCACAGCTGAGCGAAGAGCAGGTGACGGGGCTGCTGCACCGTACAGGGCTTCACGCCTACACCCACGCCACGCTGGTGTCGCCCGTGCATCTGAAAGAAGACCTGGCCCTGACCCGCAAGCGCGGCTATTCGTTTGATGATGAGGAACATGCGCTGGGCCTGCGCTGCCTGGCGTCCTGTATTTTTGACGAGCACCGCGAGCCGTTTGCCGCGATCTCCATCTCCGGTCCGATTTCGCGCATGACCGACGACCGCGTGACCGAACTGGGTGCGCTGGTGATTAAGGCGGCGAAAGAGGTGACGCTGGCGTATGGTGGGATCCGTTAAGATTGAGTGCGGCCTGATGCCCTCACCCCGGCCCTCTCCCACCGGGAGAGGGAGAAAATCTTATGCAAAAACGCTGCTTTCGACGGTAGGCGTACACATCTTCCACGTGCCCATTTTTGATCCGCGTTTGCAGTCCGCGCCAGTAGCTGGCGCGGAAAAGATCCTCATGCATCTCTTCGAATAGCGGCCCGATGCGCGGGTCGGCGCATAGCCAGTGGCGAAACTCCTCCGGAAACACATCGCCCGGCGAGACGCTGTACCACGGCTCGCTGGACAGCTCATCCTCCGGGTAGCGGGGCTGTGGGATATCGCGGAAGTTCACCTCGGTCATGTAGCAAATTTCATCGTAATCGTAGAACACCACCCGCCCGTGGCGGGTCACGCCAAAGTTTTTAAACAGCATATCGCCGGGGAAAATATTGGCGGCGGCAAGCTGACGAATCGCGTTGCCGTATTCTTCAATAGCATCTCTTAAAGCCTGACCGTCGGACTGCTCCAGCCAGATATTGAGCGGCACCATGCGGCGTTCAATGTAAAGATGGCTAATCGCGATTTTGTCGCCAAGATCGGTGATTTTCGCGGGCGCTTCCTGCATCAAAAGCGCCATGAGCGCCGGGTCGATCTGCTGCTTCTCCAGCACAAAGTTTTCGAATTCCTGGGTATCCGCCATGCGCCCGACGCGATCGTGCTCTTTGACCAGCTGATAGCAGGCGCGAACGTGCGCGGCGGTCATCTCTTTCTGCGGCGCGAATCTGTCTTTAATCACCTTAAAGACCCGGTCGAAGCCCGGCAGCGTAAAGACCAGCATCACCATGCCGCGAATGCCTGGCGCTTCGATAAACTGCTCGTCGGCCGTGGTGACATAGCGCAGGTACTCCCGGTAGCTTTCCGTCTTGGCGTGCTTCTGGCAGCCAATCGCCATATACAGCTCGGCGGTGGTTTTACCCGGCAGGATCTCGCGCAGCCACTCCACCAGCGCGGCAGGCAGCGGGGCGTACACCATGAAGTAAGAGCGGGCGAAGCCAAACACGATGCTGGCCTCGGCGCTGGTAGTCAGGCAGGTATCGACAAACAGTTCCCCGTCGTCGGTACGGTGAATGGGCAGCAGAAACGGCACAACGGCCGATGGCGTCACCAGTTTGCCCACCAGCCAGGCGGCTTTATTGCGGTAGAAAAGCTCATTGGCAACCTGCAGGTAGCTGTGGCTGAGCACCTCCGCGCCGAAGGTTTCGTTGAGATGCGCGTGAATATAGCCGATATCCCGGGCTTTATTCTCCCAGGGCAGGCGCAGCGGCAGATCCGTTAGCACGCGGTGCAGGAGCTTTTCCCATCCGCGATCGGGAAAGAAATCCTTCGCCAGCGGACGCGGAATGGTACGAAAGCGTCGCTCGGGCTGGGAGCTGAAGATAAATAACCGCTCAGGAGATAACGAGCGGTGGTCAAATAACCGGCAATAGACGGAGTTGAAAAAGCTCTCCGCAATCTCGAAGCGAGGGTAGTCGGGTAACAGATGAGTGTAATGCTCTTTCACGCGCAGTAAAAAATCCGCGTCCGGGCTTTTACCGTCGGTAATGCAGCGCAGCTGCTCCACCACCAGGCCCACGTGGTGATCGTAGAGATGGATACGCTGCTTCATGGCCTGCTGAACCGCATGCCAGTCGGCGTGTTCGAAGCGCTGCTGCGCGCCGGATGTCACTTCAAGAAAACGACCATATTGGGCGTCGAAGCCCTGCAAAATAGTTTGGGCAATCAGTAATTCCAGACCACGCGACATATATTCCCCCTCACCCCAACCCTCTCCCCGAGGGGGGAGAGGGGGAAAAGATTAGAACTGTGCTTCTTCTGTGGATCCCGTTAAGGCAGTAACGGAGGAGGTGCCGCCCTGAATAATCGTGGTCACATTATCAAAGTAGCCGGTTCCCACCTCCTGCTGGTGAGACACGAAGGTGTAGCCGTCTTTGCCCGCCGCAAACTCCGGCTGCTGCACCTTCTCAACGTAGTGCTTCATGCCCTCACCCTTCGCGTAGGCGTGCGCCAGGTCGAACATGTTGAACCACATGCTGTGGATGCCTGCCAGGGTAATGAACTGGTATTTGTAGCCCATGTCGGACAGCTGCTGCTGGAAGCTGGCGATGGTTTTGTCATCCAGCTTTTTCTGCCAGTTGAAGGACGGCGAGCAGTTGTAGGCCAGCAGCTTGCCCGGGTATTTCGCGTGGATGGCGTCAGCAAAGCGTTTTGCCAGCGCCAGATCCGGCGTGGAGGTTTCACACCAGACCAGGTCCGCATACGGCGCATACGCCAGGCCGCGGCTAATCGCCTGTTCAATGCCGGCATGGGTACGGTAGAAACCTTCACTGGTGCGCTCGCCGGTGATGAACTCGCTGTCGTACGGGTCGCAGTCAGAGGTGATCAGGTCTGCCGCATCGGCATCGGTACGGGCAATCACCAGCGTCGGCACGCCGAGCACGTCAGCAGCCAGACGCGCGGCAACCAGCTTCTGAATCGCTTCCTGAGTCGGAACGAGCACCTTACCGCCCATATGTCCGCATTTCTTCACTGACGCCAGCTGGTCTTCGAAGTGAACGGCCGCTGCACCGGCCTCAATCATCGATTTCATCAGCTCGAAGGCGTTCAGCACGCCGCCGAAACCGGCCTCTGCATCCGCGACGATCGGCAGGAAGTAATCCGTAAAGCGCGGATCGTTAGGTTCGATACCGGCGGCCCACTGGATCTGATCCGCACGGCGGAAAGTATTGTTGATCCGATCCACCACCGACGGCACGGAGTTAGCCGGATAGAGCGATTGATCCGGATACATGCTGGAGGCCAGGTTGGCGTCCGCCGCGACCTGCCAGCCGGAGAGGTAAATCGCCTCAATTCCGGCCTTCGCCTGTTGCAGCGCCTGACCGCCGGTCAGCGCGCCGAGGCTGTTGATGTAGCCCTTTTTGGAGCCACCGTGCAGCAGCTTCCACATTTTCGCCGCACCGTTCTGTGCCAGCGTGCATTCCGGGTTGACCGAGCCGCGTAATTTCACCACTTCCTCTGCGCTGTACGGACGACGAATGCCTTCCCAGCGCGGCTGTGTCCACTCTTTCTTTAACTCTTCGATTTGTTGGGTACGGGTTTTCATGTGCAGATGCTCCATATTGTTATGTGGTGAGTTACGCCAGGAAGCGGTAGCCCGGCAGGGTCAGGAAGTCGATTAAGTCATCTGATGTGGTGATTTGCTCCATCAGGCGCGCGGCGTCGTCAAAACGTCCGCTGCAGAAGCGGTGTTCGCCCAGTTCGTCCTGGATGACGCGCATCTCTTCGGCCAGCATCTGGCGGAACAGAGATTTGGTCACCGGCTTGCCGTTGCTGAGCGTTTTTTGATGGTGGATCCACTGCCAGATGGAGGTGCGAGAGATCTCCGCCGTCGCGGCATCTTCCATCAGCCCGTAAATCGGCACACAGCCGTTCCCAGAGATCCACGCTTCGATGTACTGGACCGCGACGCGGATATTGGCACGCATGCCCTCTTCCGTACGCTCCCCCGTACACGGTGCCAGCAGCTGTTCTTCTGCGATTGGCGCATCGTCCTCGCGAGTGACGGATAACTGGTTTTTGCTGTCGCCAAGTGCGCGGTTGAAGACCTCCATCGCCGTATCGGCCAGGCCGGGATGGGCAATCCACGTGCCGTCGTGGCCGTTACGTGCTTCAAGCTCTTTGTCGGCCTTCACCTTGTTGAGCACCTGATTGTTGCGCTCTGCGTCTTTGCTCGGGATAAAAGCCGCCATGCCGCCCATCGCAAAGGCACCGCGCTTGTGGCAGGTTTTAATCAGCAGACGCGAGTAAGCGCTCAGGAACGGCTTGTCCATGGTCACAACCTGACGATCCGGGAGCACGCGATCGGCGTGATTTTTCAGGGTCTTGATGTAGCTGAAGATGTAATCCCAGCGTCCGCAGTTCAGACCTACAATGTGGTCGCGCAGGGCATGCAGGATTTCATGCATCTGGAATACCGCGGGGAGCGTTTCAATCAGCAGCGTGGCCTTGATGGTGCCGCGCGGCAGGTCAAAGCGATCTTCGGCGTAGCTGAACACTTCGCTCCACCAGGCCGCTTCCTGCCAGGACTGCGTTTTTGGCAGGTAGAAATAGGGACCGCTGCCTTTTGCCAGCAGGCTTTTATGGTTGTGGAAGAAATAGAGTGCGAAATCAAACAGGCTGCCCGGAATGGCTTCCCCACGCCAGGTGACATGTTTTTCAGGCAGGTGCAGGCCGCGCACGCGACAGATCAGCACCGCCGGATTGGGTTTGAGCTGGTAAATTTTGCCGGCTTCGTTGGTGTAGCTGATGGTGCCGTTCACGGCATCGCGCAGGTTGATCTGTCCGTCGATAACTTTGTTCCAGTCCGGCGCCAGCGAGTCTTCAAAGTCCGCCATAAAGACCTTAACGTTGGCATTCATGGCGTTGATCACCATTTTGCGCTCTACCGGACCGGTGATCTCAACGCGACGATCCTGTAAATCTTCAGGGATGCCGCGGATTTTCCACTCACCTCGACGAATGGAAGCAGTTTCCGAAATGAAGCCAGGCAACTTGCCATCGTCAATTTCCTGCTGCTGATGAATGCGTGCCGCCAGCAGCTTGTTGCGCTGCGGCGTAAAGCGTGTCACCAGTTCAGTCAGAAACTCTACCGCTTCCGCCGTCAAAACTTGCTGTTCTTGCTCGCCGTACGGCTTGGTAAAGGCCAGTTCATCGACCGTCGTTGCCTGTTGAGTCATTACTCTGCTCCTCATCAAAGATCCAAAATCACGCCCCCGATGCGAACGAAAGATCGTTGGGTAGTTTTCGCTCAGCAGAATTAAGACTATCCATAATTTTTCCAAAATCAAAAACAATTTCCATTTTAATGTCAATTATAATGCAACCTTCTGATTAATAATAAATTAAAGTTTTATCGAATGTTGAGCGGAATTTCGGAAATAAAAAAGGCACCCGAAGGTGCCTGATGTAAACAGCTGAAACGCTTTAGGATCGTTTAGTGCAGACGATTATTCCAGCGTAGGATTCATGTGGCGAAGATCGTATGGCGTAATCTGGTAGACGTAATAGTTGAGCCAGTTGGTGAACAGCAGATTTCCGTGGCTGCGCCAGGTTGCCCGAGGCGTGTTTTGCGGATCGTTTTTCGGGAAATAGTTGTACGGAACATCGGGATTGAGACCCGCTTCGACATCACGAAAATACTCTGATGCGAGGGTATGCGGATCGTACTCAGGATGCCCGGTCACGAATGCAATGCGTTTATCCTTGCTGGCAAACAGATAAGCATCTCCATCTTCCGTTTCGGCCAGGATTTCCAGATCGGTGTAATCGCGGATCAGCTGTGCCGGGAAATCAGCATAGCGAGAATGCGGGGCCAGGAAAGAGTCATCAAAACCGCGCGTCAGCAGCGCGTGGGGATGCAGAATGTTATGTTCGTATACGCCTGAAAGCTTGTCGCTACGGGTTTGCTTGGGAATTCCATAGAGGATATTCAGTGCGGCCTGTACAGCCCAACAGACAAACAGCGTGGACGTGACGTGATCTTTTGCCCACTCCAGCACCTGTTTGATCTGCGGCCAGTATGCGACATCGTTGAATTCAACCAGGCCGAGCGGCGCACCGGTGACAATCAGGCCATCGAAGTTCTCATCACGGATATCATCAAAGTTACAGTAGAAGTTATTCAGATGCTCAGACGGGGTATTGCGTGACTCTCGGGCATCGATCCGCAGCAGCTGAATATCAACCTGCAGAGGGGAGTTCGACAGAAGACGCAGGAACTGGTTCTCTGTTTCGATCTTCTTAGGCATCAGATTGAGAATAAGCACCTTCAGCGGGCGAATTTCCTGACCTGTGGCGCGTGAAGCCGTCATCACGAAGACGTTTTCTTCACGTAAGAAATTGACGGCTGGTAGCTCGTCCTGCACCCGAATCGGCATAACCTTAAATCCTCACAGCATACGTATAAACGTTTAGACATCCAGACAGCTAACAATACCCAGAAACGGTGTAAATGTCGAGTCTGCAAGCGGAAGGTGAGAAAGTTTCAAGGAGAGGATGGTGCGGTTTGATGCCCTCACCCCGTCCCTCTCCCCCAGGGAGAGGGAGAAAACAAAAGCAAAAAACCCCGCACCTTTCGGTACGGGGTTCTTCTATTTGATGCCTGGCAGTTGTATGCCGGGCTTCCTGCCCGGCACCCTGCGGGTAGCACTCCGTGCTGTGCAAATCCGCTCCCGGCGGATTTGTCCTACTCTGGAGAGCGCTCACCGACAAACAACACGTAAAACAAAAGGCCCAGTCTTTCGACTGGGCCTTTCATTTTATTTGATGCCTGGCAGTTCCCTACTCTCACATGGGGAGACCCCACACTACCATCGGCGCTACGGCGTTTCACTTCTGAGTTCGGCATGGGGTCAGGTGGGACCACCGCGCTAAAGCCGCCAGGCAAATTCTGTTAATCTGTATCAAAGCTGAAAATCGTGTCGTCTCTTCGCCAAAACACCTTCGGCGTTGTAAGGTTAAGCCTCACGGTTCATTAGTATCGGTTAGCTCAACGCATCGCTGCGCTTACACACCCGACCTATCAACGTCGTAGTCTTCAACGTTCCTTCAGGACTCTCAAGGAGTCAGGGAGAACTCATCTCGGGGCAAGTTTCGTGCTTAGATGCTTTCAGCACTTATCTCTTCCGCATTTAGCTACCGGGCAATGCCATTGGCATGACAACCCGAACACCAGTGATGCGTCCACTCCGGTCCTCTCGTACTAGGAGCAGCCCCCCTCAATTCTCCAGCGCCCACGGCAGATAGGGACCGAACTGTCTCACGACGTTCTAAACCCAGCTCGCGTACCACTTTAAATGGCGAACAGCCATACCCTTGGGACCTACTTCAGCCCCAGGATGTGATGAGCCGACATCGAGGTGCCAAACACCGCCGTCGATATGAACTCTTGGGCGGTATCAGCCTGTTATCCCCGGAGTACCTTTTATCCGTTGAGCGATGGCCCTTCCATTCAGAACCACCGGATCACTATGACCTGCTTTCGCACCTGCTCGAGCCGTCACTCTCGCAGTCAAGCTAGCTTATGCCATTGCACTAACCTCCTGATGTCCGACCAGGATTAGCTAACCTTCGTGCTCCTCCGTTACTCTTTGGGAGGAGACCGCCCCAGTCAAACTACCCACCAGACACTGTCCGCAACCCGGATTACGGGTCTACGTTAGAACACCAGCCATTAAAGGGTGGTATTTCAAGGACGGCTCCACGCAGACTGGCGTCCACGCTTCAAAGCCTCCCACCTATCCTACACATCAAGGACCAGTGTTCAGTGTCAAGCTATAGTAAAGGTTCACGGGGTCTTTCCGTCTTGCCGCGGGTACACTGCATCTTCACAGCGAGTTCAATTTCACTGAGTCTCGGGTGGAGACAGCCTGGCCATCATTACGCCATTCGTGCAGGTCGGAACTTACCCGACAAGGAATTTCGCTACCTTAGGACCGTTATAGTTACGGCCGCCGTTTACCGGGGCTTCGATCAAGAGCTTCGCGTTGCCGCTAACCCCATCAATTAACCTTCCGGCACCGGGCAGGCGTCACACCGTATACGTCCACTTTCGTGTTTGCACAGTGCTGTGTTTTTAATAAACAGTTGCAGCCAGCTGGTATCTTCGACTGATTTCAGCTCCACCCGCAGGGGCTTCACCTACATATCAGCGTGCCTTCTCCCGAAGTTACGGCACCATTTTGCCTAGTTCCTTCACCCGAGTTCTCTCAAGCGCCTTGGTATTCTCTACCTGACCACCTGTGTCGGTTTGGGGTACGATTTCGTGTTACCTGATGCTTAGAGGCTTTTCCTGGAAGCAGGGCATTTGTTACTTCAGCACCGTAGTGCCTCGTCATCACACCTCAGCGTTAATAAACGACCGGATTTACCTAATCGTTCCGCCTACATGCTTAAACCGGGACAACCGTCGCCCGGCTAACATAGCCTTCTCCGTCCCCCCTTCGCAGTAACACCAAGTACAGGAATATTAACCTGTTTCCCATCGACTACGCCTTTCGGCCTCGCCTTAGGGGTCGACTCACCCTGCCCCGATTAACGTTGGACAGGAACCCTTGGTCTTCCGGCGTGCGGGCTTTTCACCCGCATTATCGTTACTTATGTCAGCATTCGCACTTCTGATACCTCCAGCAGCCCTCACAGGCCACCTTCAACGGCTTACAGAACGCTCCCCTACCCAACAACGCATACGCGTCGCTGCCGCAGCTTCGGTGCATGGTTTAGCCCCGTTACATCTTCCGCGCAGGCCGACTCGACCAGTGAGCTATTACGCTTTCTTTAAATGATGGCTGCTTCTAAGCCAACATCCTGGCTGTCTGTGCCTTCCCACATCGTTTCCCACTTAACCATGACTTTGGGACCTTAGCTGGCGGTCTGGGTTGTTTCCCTCTTCACGACGGACGTTAGCACCCGCCGTGTGTCTCCCGTGATAACATTCTTCGGTATTCGTAGTTTGCATCGGGTTGGTAAGCCGGGATGGCCCCCTAGCCGAAACAGTGCTCTACCCCCGAAGATGAGTTCACGAGGCGCTACCTAAATAGCTTTCGGGGAGAACCAGCTATCTCCCGGTTTGATTGGCCTTTCACCCCCAGCCACAAGTCATCCGCTAATTTTTCAACATTAGTCGGTTCGGTCCTCCAGTTAGTGTTACCCAACCTTCAACCTGCCCATGGCTAGATCACCGGGTTTCGGGTCTATACCCTGCAACTTAACGCCCAGTTAAGACTCGGTTTCCCTTCGGCTCCCCTATACGGTTAACCTTGCTACAGAATATAAGTCGCTGACCCATTATACAAAAGGTACGCAGTCACCCCATAAAGAGGCTCCCACTGCTTGTACGTACACGGTTTCAGGTTCTTTTTCACTCCCCTCGCCGGGGTTCTTTTCGCCTTTCCCTCACGGTACTGGTTCACTATCGGTCAGTCAGGAGTATTTAGCCTTGGAGGATGGTCCCCCCATATTCAGACAGGATACCACGTGTCCCGCCCTACTCTTCGAGTTCACAGCATGTGTGCTTTCGTGTACGGGAGTATCACCCTGTACCCTGCGACTTTCCAGACGCTTCCACTAACACACAAGCTGATTCAGACTCTGGGCTGCTCCCCGTTCGCTCGCCGCTACTGGGGGAATCTCGGTTGATTTCTTTTCCTCGGGGTACTTAGATGTTTCAGTTCCCCCGGTTCGCCTCGTTAACCTATGTATTCAGTTAACGATAGTGTGTCGGAACACACTGGGTTTCCCCATTCGGACATCGCCGGGTCAAAGGTTCATATCACCTCGCCGGCGCTTTTCGCAGATTAGCACGTCCTTCATCGCCTCTGACTGCCAGGGCATCCACCGTGTACGCTTAGTCGCTTAACCTCACAACCCGAAGATGTTTCACTTCATGATTGCGAAAATTTGAGAGACTCGAACACACCATTAAAGGTGTGTCGTTTCAATTTTCAGCTTGATCCAGATTTTTAAAGAGCAAAACTTCTTAATGCACTCAAAAGTACATTCAGAAGTTCATCATTTATCAGACAATCTGTGTGGACACTACAAAGGCAGGTTCTTTAAGGTAAGGAGGTGATCCAACCGCAGGTTCCCCTACGGTTACCTTGTTACGACTTCACCCCAGTCATGAATCACAAAGTGGTAAGCGCCCTCCCGAAGGTTAAGCTACCTACTTCTTTTGCAACCCACTCCCATGGTGTGACGGGCGGTGTGTACAAGGCCCGGGAACGTATTCACCGTAGCATTCTGATCTACGATTACTAGCGATTCCGACTTCATGGAGTCGAGTTGCAGACTCCAATCCGGACTACGACGCACTTTATGAGGTCCGCTTGCTCTCGCGAGGTCGCTTCTCTTTGTATGCGCCATTGTAGCACGTGTGTAGCCCTACTCGTAAGGGCCATGATGACTTGACGTCATCCCCACCTTCCTCCAGTTTATCACTGGCAGTCTCCTTTGAGTTCCCGGCCTAACCGCTGGCAACAAAGGATAAGGGTTGCGCTCGTTGCGGGACTTAACCCAACATTTCACAACACGAGCTGACGACAGCCATGCAGCACCTGTCTCAGAGTTCCCGAAGGCACCAAAGCATCTCTGCTAAGTTCTCTGGATGTCAAGAGTAGGTAAGGTTCTTCGCGTTGCATCGAATTAAACCACATGCTCCACCGCTTGTGCGGGCCCCCGTCAATTCATTTGAGTTTTAACCTTGCGGCCGTACTCCCCAGGCGGTCGACTTAACGCGTTAGCTCCGGAAGCCACGCCTCAAGGGCACAACCTCCAAGTCGACATCGTTTACGGCGTGGACTACCAGGGTATCTAATCCTGTTTGCTCCCCACGCTTTCGCACCTGAGCGTCAGTCTTTGTCCAGGGGGCCGCCTTCGCCACCGGTATTCCTCCAGATCTCTACGCATTTCACCGCTACACCTGGAATTCTACCCCCCTCTACAAGACTCTAGCCTGCCAGTTTCGAATGCAGTTCCCAGGTTGAGCCCGGGGATTTCACATCCGACTTGACAGACCGCCTGCGTGCGCTTTACGCCCAGTAATTCCGATTAACGCTTGCACCCTCCGTATTACCGCGGCTGCTGGCACGGAGTTAGCCGGTGCTTCTTCTGCGAGTAACGTCAATTGCTGAGGTTATTAACCTCAACACCTTCCTCCTCGCTGAAAGTACTTTACAACCCGAAGGCCTTCTTCATACACGCGGCATGGCTGCATCAGGCTTGCGCCCATTGTGCAATATTCCCCACTGCTGCCTCCCGTAGGAGTCTGGACCGTGTCTCAGTTCCAGTGTGGCTGGTCATCCTCTCAGACCAGCTAGGGATCGTCGCCTAGGTGAGCCGTTACCCCACCTACTAGCTAATCCCATCTGGGCACATCTGATGGCAAGAGGCCCGAAGGTCCCCCTCTTTGGTCTTGCGACGTTATGCGGTATTAGCTACCGTTTCCAGTAGTTATCCCCCTCCATCAGGCAGTTTCCCAGACATTACTCACCCGTCCGCCGCTCGTCACCCGAGAGCAAGCTCTCTGTGCTACCGCTCGACTTGCATGTGTTAGGCCTGCCGCCAGCGTTCAATCTGAGCCATGATCAAACTCTTCAATTTAAGTTTGATGCTCGTGAATTAAACTTCGTAATGAATTACGTATGTTCACTCAGAGACTTGGTATTCATTTTTCGTCCGAGGACGTTAAGAATCCATGTCACTTTGAGTGCCCACACAGATTGTCTGATAAATTGTTAAAGAGCAGTGCAACGCGGCTTTCGCTCACCGTTGCGAGGTGGCGTATATTACGCTTTCCTCTTTCAGAGTCAACCCGTTATTTCAGGATTTTTTCTCTTCAACCGACCGGGTTGTTTGTGAAGTGATTCACATGTTCCGTGTTGATGGAGGCGCATTATAGGGAGTTCTCCGCAGGCCGCAACCGCTAAATGACATAAAAATGACTGACTGCTGCATTCCACAGCAAAACCCCGCCTTATACCTTTTTACACACAGACTTATCCACAATGATGCGAAAAAGTGAAAATGTGCGAGCGTTGCGCAAACGTTTTCGTTAAAATGCTCGCGCTTAACAAGGATGCCCCGTCAGGTGTGTTAGATGAGTTTTTCGCAGGAAAATTCATCTAACGCTCTCTGTAATCGTGAAATCCAGGGGATTTACCATGCAACAACGTCGTCCAGTCCGCCGCGCTCTGCTCAGTGTTTCTGATAAAGCCGGTATCGTCGAATTCGCCCAGGCACTTTCCGCACGCGGTGTGGAGCTGCTTTCTACAGGCGGTACCGCTCGCCTGTTAGCAGATAAAGGCCTGCCGGTAACCGAAGTGTCCGATTACACCGGTTTCCCGGAAATGATGGATGGACGCGTCAAAACCCTGCACCCGAAAGTGCACGGCGGCATTCTTGGCCGTCGCGGTCAGGACGACGGTATTATGGAACAGCATGATATTGCCCCAATCGACATGGTTGTCGTTAACCTCTACCCGTTCGCCCAGACCGTTGCCCGCGAAGGCTGCTCTCTGGAAGATGCGGTTGAGAATATCGACATCGGCGGCCCGACCATGGTGCGCTCCGCGGCCAAGAACCATAAAGATGTGGCCATCGTCGTAAAGAGTAGCGATTACGAAACCATTATTACTGAGATGGATGCCAACGAAGGGTCACTGACGCTTGAAACGCGTTTCGACCTCGCCATCAAAGCCTTCGAACACACCGCCGCGTACGACAGCATGATCGCCAACTACTTCGGTAGCCTGGTGCCGGCCTACCACGGTGAAAGCAAAGATCCTTCTGGCCGCTTCCCGCGCACGCTGAACCTGAACTTCATTAAGAAGCAGGATATGCGTTACGGCGAGAACAGCCACCAGCAGGCAGCCTTCTATATAGAAGAAGAGGTAAAAGAAGCCTCTGTTGCGACCGCTCAGCAGGTTCAGGGCAAAGCGCTCTCCTATAACAACATTGCCGACACCGACGCCGCGCTGGAATGCGTGAAAGAGTTCAGCGAGCCGGCCTGCGTTATCGTCAAGCATGCGAACCCATGCGGCGTTGCGGTAAGCACCTCTGTTCTTGATGCCTACGATCGCGCCTACAAAACCGACCCGACCTCCGCATTCGGCGGCATTATTGCCTTCAACCGCGAACTGGATGCTGAAACCGCGCAGGCCATCATCTCCCGCCAGTTTGTTGAAGTGATCATCGCGCCATCCGCATCCGAAGAGGCGCTGAAAATCACCGCGGCCAAACAGAACGTGCGCGTGCTGGTTTGCGGCCAGTGGGCGGAGCGCGTTCCGGGCCTGGACTTCAAGCGCGTGAACGGCGGCCTGCTGGTGCAGGACCGCGATCTGGGCATGGTGACAGAAGCCGACCTGCGCGTGGTGACCAAACGTCAGCCGACCGAACAGGAACTGCGTGACGCGCTGTTCTGCTGGAAAGTGGCGAAGTTCGTGAAATCCAACGCCATTGTTTACGCCAAAGAGAACATGACCATCGGGATAGGTGCCGGCCAGATGAGCCGCGTCTACTCCGCGAAAATCGCGGGCATTAAAGCAGGCGACGAAGGGCTGGAAGTGAAAGGCTCTGCCATGGCCTCTGACGCCTTCTTCCCGTTCCGTGATGGTATCGACGCGGCAGCTGCTGTGGGCATCACCTGCGTGATCCAGCCTGGCGGCTCTATCCGCGACGACGAAGTGATTGCCGCCGCCGACGAGCACGGCATTGCGATGATCTTCACCGACATGCGTCACTTCCGCCATTAATTCCCGGAGCAGAAAATGAAAGTATTAGTGATTGGTAACGGCGGGCGCGAGCACGCTCTGGCGTGGAAAGCGGCGCAGTCTCCGCGGGTTGAAACCGTCTTTGTGGCGCCGGGTAACGCCGGAACCGCGCTGGAGCCGACTCTGCAGAACGTCGCCATTGGCGTAACCGATATTCCGGCGCTGCTGAGCTTTGCCCAAAGTGAGAAAATCGATCTGACCATCGTGGGCCCGGAAGCGCCGCTGGTGATTGGCGTCGTTGATGCATTTCGCGCGGCGGGCCTGACTATCTTCGGGCCAACGCAAGGTGCCGCGCAGCTGGAAGGCTCCAAGGCCTTCACTAAAGACTTCCTCGCGCGTCATAACATCCCGACGGCGGAATATCAGAACTTCACCGAAGTAGAGCCAGCTCTGGCCTACCTGCGTGAAAAAGGCGCGCCGATTGTGATCAAGGCCGACGGTCTGGCGGCGGGTAAAGGCGTTATCGTGGCGATGACGATCGAAGAAGCCGAAGCCGCGGTTCAGGATATGCTGGCGGGCAACGCCTTTGGCGACGCGGGCCACCGCATCGTGATCGAAGAGTTCCTCGACGGTGAAGAGGCCAGCTTTATCGTGATGGTCGACGGCGAGCACGTCCTGCCGATGGCCACCAGCCAGGATCACAAGCGCGTGGGCAATGGCGATACCGGCCCAAACACCGGCGGGATGGGCGCTTACTCCCCTGCCCCGGTAGTGACGGATGAAGTGCACCAGCGCACCATGGACCGCATCATCTGGCCAACCGTGAAGGGAATGGCGGCAGAAGGCAACACCTACACCGGTTTCCTTTACGCAGGTCTGATGATCGACAAGCAGGGTAACCCTAAGGTTATCGAATTCAACTGCCGCTTTGGCGATCCGGAAACCCAGCCGATCATGCTGCGCATGAAGTCCGACCTAGTCGATCTGTGCCTGGCGGCCTGCGAAGGCAAGCTTGACGAGAAAACCTCCGAGTGGGAAGAGCGCGCGTCACTGGGCGTGGTGATTGCTGCGGGCGGCTATCCGGGCAACTACAATACCGGCGATGAGATCCACGGCCTGCCGCTGGAAGAAATTGACGGCGCGAAGGTGTTCCATGCCGGTACGAAGCTGGCGGACGACGATCGCGTGCTCACCAACGGCGGTCGCGTGCTGTGTGCGACCGCGCTGGGCCATACCGTGGCAGAAGCGCAGAAGCGCGCCTATGCGCTGATGGCGGATATTCACTGGAACGGCAGCTTTAGCCGTCAGGATATCGGCTATCGTGCGATTGCGCGTGAGCAGGGCGAGTAATTTCACACCCTCACTCTAACCCTCTCCCTCAAGGGAGAGGGGACTTAAATCAAAAACTCTTCTCTGTCGGCTGCCAGGTGCAGAAGTCTTCGTTCGCCACCAGCAGCAGCTGAGAGCCTTCCGGCGCTTCCAGCCACGCCACGCTCACCTCAACTGATGAATGACGCTGACGGCGTTCAATATGTTCGATCGCCCAGGATTCGAGCTCAGGCTTCACCGTCTGCCCTTCGCAGGTCGTCACCGACCTGTCGGCATGCCAGCGCCCCTGGCGCAGCACAACGCGTCCCAGACGCAGCGCATCGCTGGTCTGACGGATTTGCTCGGCACGGTAGCGGTAGAGGGCGATTTGATCGCTGGAAAGCTGCTGTTTTTGACCGCTGACTTCGCGCTGCATAAAGCTCAGCTCGCCGCGATCGTCAAAACGCACTTTCACGTGTTCGGGGGTTTTGCTGTAGACGTTCAGTTCAATCAGCGACAGGTCGTCTCCCTGCCAGCGATACTCTGCCGTTGAGGTATTGCCGCTATGCCACGGGCTAAAGGCGGAGAGGAGATGAACCTCATCGCTTGAATCTTTGCGCCAGATCCTGACCGCTCCCTGGTTATCAGCGTAGCCGCTGGCCGTAAACGGTGGGAGGGAAGAGTCGTGGCTACAGGCCGACAGCAACAGCACGCCTGCCAGCGCGAGCGTTCCACGCCAGAAAGACAAAAGGGGCGTTGCCGCCCCTTCGTTAAAACTGTTCACTGCCACGCGTCTTACTTAACTGCGTCTTTCAGTGCTTTGCCAGAAACAAATGCCGGCACGTTAGCTGCAGCGATTTTGATTTCTTTACCGGTCTGCGGGTTGCGGCCAGTACGCTCAGCGCGGTGGTTCACTTTGAAGGTACCGAAACCAACCAGTTGTACAGCATCGCCTTCTTTCAGAGACTCAGTAATAGCAGCCAGGGTAGATTCCAGAGCAGCTTTAGCCTGCACTTTAGACAGATCAGCCTTGTCCGCAATTACATCAATCAGTTGAGTCTTGTTCATAAGTTATCCTTTCAATGTGTTTATCGCTTGCTAAGCATCGAGTGCGACGAAAATGCCAAAAAAGCACTCTCCTGCATACACGCACCGATAGCCACTTTTTTTCGCCCCCCAAATGTAGACCAGACGGGGGGCAGAAGGGAAGAGTCGAGGTGCGACAAAACAGGCGTTAAATCACGTTTTGTTGTCTCATTGGTTAAAAATTATACCAATATTGCTCTCACCGGCCTCGCGTAAGTCCGCACGCAGCCCTTTGATCAGCTCAATATCGCGTTCTTCACACTCTGCCAGCAGGCGGAAAATCTCCCACTGAATATCCCATTCTTGCTCAACGGCCGGGTTTGCGCGCAGCTCTTCGTCGGTCATTTCGCGACCTTCCTGGGTCATTTCCAGCATCGCCACGGTCGTAATGGATGCCTTACTGACCTCAATCGCATGTTCCAGGGTTTCACCGCTCAGACGGGAGTGGATCAGCTCGCTCAACGCCACGCAGGCATCAATGGCCGGATAGACACCGTACAGGTCAAAATCATCCGCCGCCGGGATCGCCTCTTCCAGCTTTTCCAGCTGGGAGTCGAAGTTCACCTTCGCGTCTTTCACCGTCAGCGTTTCCCAGATGAGATCCAGGATGCGGCGATAAATCTGGCCTTCGCCAAACTCGGTCTGCTTGCAAAACGCGGCATAGTTGGGATACATGCGCTCGCACAGGCAGGCCATGAAGGTGACGTGCTGCCAGCTTTCCAGCTTCTCAAGGCGCAGATGAATCGGGTTTTGTAACATGATGATGTCTCGAATCGAAAATTAGCCGCAGTTTACCTGAATCACGGCTGAATTTCCTGCCAACGAATGAACGCCGGACGCGACGAGGCGACGGCATCGGCCCAGCGCGTCGGTTCCGGCAAACGATAGCCCTTCATGCAGCGCTGTACCCACGCCAGGGCGCTATCCATGCTCACGCGATGCCCGGTGGCAATAAACAGCGGATTACAGCGTGCCTTGCTGCGCCACACCCACGCCAGTTGCTCACCTTTATCGATAAGCGGTGCCAGCGCGCCCGGCTCGGCAGAGAGGGGCTCAAACTTACCGCAGAGGCGTTTCTTGGCGACGCCGATGGTGGGTACGTCCACCAGCAGCCCAAAGTGGCTGGCAACGCCTAAACGGCGCGGATGGGAAATACCGTGTCCGTCAACGAACAGCAGATCGGGTTTTTGCGAGAGCTGTTCCCACGCTGCGAGCAGCGCGGGATATTCGCGGAAGGAGAGAAAGCCGGGAATGTAGGGCATGGTGGTGGCGATACGCGCAACCTTGTACTCCACCAGCTCAAGCGAGGGGTACTTCAGTACTACCATCGCCGCCCGCGTCACTTCACCGCCCTGCTCGAACCCAACGTCCGCCCCGCCAATGTACTGCGGAGGATCTTTATCCAGACGATCCTCGCGGATCACCGATGAAGCCAGTTCGATTTGCTGAGCGCGTAGCGACGCGAGATCCATAACCACTCCTTACTTGTGATACTGGGCAGAAAGCCGATGCACCGCCTCCACAAATACGCCTGCGTGTTCTGGCGGTACATCCTGATGAATGCCGTGGCCGAGGTTAAAGACGTGGCCTTCACCCTGGCCGAAACCAGACAGTATAGTCGACACTTCTTCTTCAATGCGGGCTGGCTGCGCGTAAAGCATGGACGGGTCCATGTTGCCCTGCAGCGCCACTTTGTCGCCCACGCGACGGCGCGCCTCGGCAATATCGGTCGTCCAGTCGAGGCCCAGCGCGTCGCAGCCGGTTGCTGCCATCGCTTCCAGCCACTGACCGCCGCCTTTGGTGAACAGCGTCACCGGCACGCGGCGGCCTTCGTTTTCACGCAGCAGGCCGTCGACGATTTTATGCATGTAGTACAGGGAGAACTGCTGATAATCGCGCCCGGTCAGCACGCCGCCCCAGGTGTCGAAAATCATTACCGACTGCGCGCCCGCTTTGATCTGCGCGTTGAGATAGAGCGTGACGCTCTTCGCCAGCTTGTCGAGCAGCGTATGCAGGGCCTGCGGCTCGGCGTACATCATCTTTTTGATCACGGTAAAGGCTTTGCTGCTGCCGCCTTCCACCATGTAGGTTGCCAGCGTCCACGGGCTGCCGGAGAAGCCAATCAGCGGCACTTCGCCCTTCAGCTCACGGCGAATGGTGCGCACAGCGTTCATCACGTAGCCCAGCTCGCCTTCCGGATCGGGGATCGGCAGTTTATCAACGTCGGCTTTGCTCTTAATCGGTGAGCTAAAGCGCGGGCCTTCACCGGTTTCGAAATAGAGCCCAAGCCCCATGGCATCCGGGATGGTCAGAATGTCCGAAAAAAGAATGGCCGCATCCAGCGGGAAACGGCGCAGCGGCTGGAGCGTCACTTCGCAGGCCAGCTCGGCGTTTTTGCACAGCGACATAAAATCGCCGGCCTGCGCGCGCGTGGCTTTGTACTCTGGCAGATAGCGGCCCGCCTGGCGCATCATCCACACAGGGGTGACATCAACGGGCTGGCGCAGCAGCGCACGCAGATAACGATCGTTCTTCAGTTCGGTCATTTTGCAGTTCCTTATTGCGTCAGTCCGTCAGTGTATCACTACTCATACTCGGCCCGACACATCGCCACGGTATCTTCTATCAGGCGACGCGCGACCGTTCCCGGCGGCGGCAGCAGGGGTAAATCGTCGTAGCGATACCAGTTCGCCTCCAGCAGCTCTTTCGGGTCGATAACGATCTCGCCGCTGTCGTATTCCGCCATAAATGCGGTCATCAGCGACATCGGGAACGGCCACGGCTGGGAGGTGACGTAGCGCAGATTTTTCACCTTAATGCTGCTCTCCTCCATCACCTCGCGCGCCACCGCCTGCTCCAGAGTTTCGCCGACTTCAACGAAACCGGCCAGCACGGTATGAATGCCGTTGCGATGACGGGTATGCTGCGCCAGCAGGATGGAATCATCGCGACGGATGGCGACAATGATGCACGGCGCAATTTGCGGGTAGTAACGTTCGCGACAGTGGTCGCAGAGCAACGCCCACTCGGTTTTGCTCGGGTGCATGGTATGTCCGCAGTAGCCGCAGTATTTATGCGAGCGGTAAAACTCCGCCAGCTGCACGCCGCGCCCTGCCAGCTGGAACAGCCCAACATCCAGATCCAGCACCTGACGGACAGATCCCATATCGTGTCGGCGAGCCTGCTGGATCAACCACACCGGATCGCCCTGCCATTCGCCGATCTTCAGCGCGCGCAGCCCGACAAGATCGAACGTTTCCGCTGCACCGTAGGGCAACTCTCCGGCTGGCAGCCATAACTTTTGTTCGTGACTGACGATCCACCAACCCAGATCTGATTTTTCAATAATACGATCCATATCTATTGCACTACCTTCGCTTCACTGACATGTTGTTAGCATTGTGGTTACATTTTGGGTAAGCAGATTCAATTCTAAACCTTCTGGAGTCGAACATGTTAAACCAGCTAGAAAGCCTGACTGAGCGCGTTGGAGGAAGTAACAAACTGGTGGATCGCTGGCTACATGTACGCAAGCATCTGCTCGTGGCTTATTACAATCTGGTCGGTATTAAGCCTGGCAAAGAATCGTATATGCGACTGAATGAAAAAGCGCTGGACGATTTTTGTCAGAGCCTGGTCGACTACCTGTCCGACGGCCATTTCAATATTTATGAACGCATTATCGGCGAAATGGAAGGCACAAGCCCGTATTTAACGGCGACCAAACTTTATCCGCAGCTGGAAGCCAATACCCAGCGGATCATGGATTACTACGATTCCACGCTCGAGAACGCCATCGATCATGACAACTATCTCGAGTTTCAGCAGGCGCTGTCCGATCTCGGCGAAGCGCTGGAAGAGCGATTCACGCTGGAAGACAAACTAATCTCTCTCGCGCTGGACAATGATTTGAACGTCAACAGCGAAGAGAACGTCGTGCGCCCTGCTTGAGTTCTTAATCGTTAACGAGTAGTTTACAAACATTCGCCCCTCTCATGAGGGGGATTTTTCTTGTCGGAGTGCCCAGTGCGTAAGCACGGGCTGAGACCGTTAATTCGGGATCCGCGGAACCTGATCAGGCTAATACCTGCGAAGGGAACAAGAGTCAAAAGCTGTTGTATCGCCCAAGGGCGATCTCCTCTTGCTTCATCCGTCGTCTGACAAGCCATGTCCTTCACTTTTGGAATGAGCTATGTCTACCGCTAAACTGACCCGCCGCGAACAGCGCGCGCACGCCCAACGCTTCATCGACACCCTGGAAGGCACCGCTTTCCCTAACTCAAAGCGTATCTACATTTCCGGCTCGCAGGCCGATATCCGCGTACCGATGCGCGAAATCCAGCTCAGCCCGACGCTTATCGGCGGCAGCAAAGAGAACCCGCAGTTTGAAGACAACGAGGCCGTGCCGGTGTATGACACCTCCGGGCCGTATGGCGATCCCTCTGTTGCCATCAACGTGCAGCAGGGTCTGGCAAAGCTGCGCCAGCCGTGGATTGACGCGCGTAACGACTGCGAAGAACTAAACGTGCGCAGCTCTGCCTATACCCAAGAGCGCCTGGCCGACGACGGGCTGGACGCGCTGCGCTTTACCGGCCTGCTGACGCCAAAACGCGCTAAAGCGGGCAAATGCGTGACCCAGCTGCACTACGCGCGTCAGGGCATCGTCACGCCGGAGATGGAGTTCATCGCCATCCGCGAAAACATGGGCCGCGAACGCATCCGTAGCGAAGTGCTGCGCCACCAGCATCCGGGCGAAGGCTTTGGCGCGCGCCTGCCGGAAAACATCACGCCGGAGTTTGTGCGTGACGAAGTGGCCGCAGGCCGCGCGATTATTCCCGCCAACATTAACCACCCGGAATCCGAGCCGATGATCATTGGGCGCAACTTCCTGGTGAAGGTGAACGCGAACATCGGTAACTCTGCCGTCACCTCCTCCATCGAAGAAGAGGTGGAAAAGCTGGTCTGGTCAACGCGCTGGGGCGCGGATACGGTGATGGATCTCTCCACGGGCCGCTATATTCATGAAACCCGCGAGTGGATCCTGCGCAACAGCCCGGTCCCGATTGGCACCGTCCCGATTTACCAGGCGCTGGAGAAGGTCAACGGCATCGCCGAAGACCTCACCTGGGAAGCGTTCCGCGACACGCTGCTGGAGCAGGCCGAACAGGGCGTAGACTACTTCACCATTCACGCGGGCGTGCTGTTGCGCTACGTGCCGATGACCGCTAAGCGTCTGACCGGTATCGTCTCGCGCGGCGGTTCCATCATGGCGAAGTGGTGCCTGTCCCATCATCAGGAAAACTTCCTCTACGAGCACTTCCGCGAGATTTGCGAAATCTGCGCCGCGTATGACGTTTCTCTGTCGCTGGGCGACGGCCTGCGCCCGGGCTCCATTCGCGACGCCAACGACGAAGCGCAGTTTGCCGAACTGCACACGCTGGGCGAGCTGACCAAAATTGCCTGGGAGTATGACGTGCAGGTGATGATTGAAGGCCCGGGCCACGTGCCGATGCAGATGATCCGCCGCAACATGACCGAAGAGCTGGAGCACTGCCACGAAGCGCCGTTCTACACCCTGGGGCCATTGACCACCGACATCGCGCCGGGCTACGACCATTTCACGTCAGGCATTGGCGCGGCGATGATCGGCTGGTTTGGCTGCGCCATGCTCTGCTACGTCACGCCGAAAGAGCATCTCGGCCTGCCAAACAAAGAGGACGTGAAGCAGGGGCTGATTACCTACAAAATCGCGGCGCATGCTGCGGATCTCGCCAAAGGCCATCCGGGGGCGCAAATTCGCGATAACGCGATGTCCAAAGCGCGCTTCGAATTCCGCTGGGAAGACCAGTTCAACCTGGCGCTGGACCCGTTCACCGCCCGCGCCTATCACGACGAAACCCTGCCGCAGGAGTCCGGCAAGGTGGCGCACTTCTGCTCCATGTGCGGGCCCAAATTCTGCTCGATGAAAATCAGCCAGGAAGTGCGCGACTACGCCGCCGCGCAGACCATTGAAGTCGGCATGGCGGACATGTCAGAAACCTTCCGCGCCAAAGGCGGCGAAATCTACCTCAAAAAAGAGGAGGCGTAATGTATCAGCCTGATTTCCCAACCGTGCCCTTCCGCTTAGGGCTTTACCCGGTGGTGGATAGCGTAGAGTGGATAGAACGCCTGCTGGAGGCCGGCGTTCGCACAATCCAGCTGCGCATCAAGGATAAACGCGATGAAGAGGTGGAGGCCGACGTGGTCGCCGCCATTGCGCTGGGGCGTCGCTATGAAGCGCGCCTGTTTATCAACGACTACTGGCGGCTGGCCGTTAAGCACCAGGCGTACGGCGTGCATCTGGGTCAGGAAGACCTGGAGACAACCGATCTGAACGCTATCCGAAATGCGGGTCTGCGACTGGGCGTATCAACACACGACGATATGGAGATTGACGTGGCGCTGGCGGCCCGGCCCTCCTACATCGCGCTCGGCCACGTCTTCCCGACGCAAACCAAGCAGATGCCGTCCGCGCCGCAGGGGCTGAAGCAGCTGGCGAGCCACGTCAAACGTCTGGCGAATTATCCGACCGTCGCCATCGGCGGAATCAGCCTTGAGCGCGCCCCGGCGGTGCTGGAGACGGGCGTCGGCAGTATCGCCGTCGTCAGCGCCATCACCCAGGCAGCGGACTGGCAGGCCGCCACCGCGCAGCTGCTACAGCTGGCAGGAGCAGGCGATGAATGACCGCGATTTTATGCGCTACAGCCGCCAGCTCATGCTGGAAGATATCGCCATCGACGGGCAGCAAAAGCTGCTCGCCAGCCGGGTGCTGATTGTCGGCCTGGGGGGATTGGGCGCGCCTGCCGCGCTCTATCTGGCCGGTGCGGGTATCGGCACGCTGGTGCTGGCCGATAACGACGAGGTGCATCTCAGTAACCTGCAGCGGCAGGTCCTCTTTACCACCGAGGATATCAACCAGCCTAAGGCGCAGATCGCCCGGCAGCGGTTGGGTCAACTGAACCCGGACATCAGCCTGATTGCCCTTCAGGCGCGGCTCGGCGGCGAAAATCTGGCACGTGAAGTCGCGCTGGCCGACGTGGTGCTGGACTGTACCGACAATATGGCAACGCGTCAGGCGATCAACGCCGCCTGCGTAGCAAATAATACGCCGCTTATCACCGCCAGCGCGGTCGGTTTCGGCGGGCAGATGATGGTCCTGACGCCCCCCTGGGCGCAGGGGTGCTATCGCTGCCTGTGGCCGGACGATGCCGAGCCGGAGCGCAACTGCCGTACCGCAGGTATTGTGGGCCCGGTGGTGGGCGTGATGGGAACCCTGCAGGCGCTGGAGGCCATCAAGCTGCTCTGCGGTATGGAGACGGAGCGCAACACGCTGCGCCTTTTTGACGCCCGTTCAGGCGGCTGGCGCCATCTGGCATTACACCGCACCAGCCGCTGCCCGGTATGCGGAGGGCACGATGCGTATTCTGTTTAACGATGAGCCAATACAGTGCGATGACGGACTCACCGTTGCCGTGCTGCTCGAAAGGCTCCGCCAGCTCAAGCCGGGTACGGCGCTGGCGCTCAATCAACAGATCCTGCCGCGCGAGCAGTGGGAACATCAGCAGATCGGTGAAGGCGACCAGATCCTGCTGTTTCAGGTTATAGCAGGGGGCTGAAATGTTACGTATTGCCGATAAAGTTTTTGATTCACATCTGTTTACCGGAACCGGGAAATTCGCCTCCCCGCAGGTCATGGTGGATGCTATCCGGGAGAGCGGCAGCCAGCTGGTGACGCTGGCGCTCAAGCGCGTGGATCTGCGTCATCAGAGCGATGCTATTTTGGCACCGCTGCTGGAAGCGGGCGTGACGTTGCTGCCAAACACCTCGGGCGCCAAAACGGCGGAGGAGGCGATCTTCGCCGCTCAGCTGGCGCGGGAAGCGCTCGGCACCCGCTGGCTGAAGCTGGAAATTCACCCTGACGCCCGCTGGCTACTGCCCGACCCTATCGAAACGCTGAAAGCCGCGGAAAAGCTGGTGCGGCAGGGATTTACCGTCCTGCCCTACTGCGGCGCGGACCCCGTTCTGTGTAAGCGGCTGGAAGAGGTTGGCTGCGCTGCCGTTATGCCGCTGGGGGCGCCAATTGGCTCTAATCAGGGGCTGGAAACCCGCGCCATGCTGGAGATCATCATTGAACAGGCTTCCGTGCCCGTCGTGGTGGACGCGGGTATTGGCGTACCCAGCCATGCGACGCAGGCGCTGGAGATGGGTGCCGATGCGGTCCTGGTGAACACGGCGATTGCGGTCGCTGACGATCCGGTAATGATGGCGCGGGCGTTCCGTCTGGCAGTAGAGGCCGGTTTGCTGGCACGACGGTCTGGCCCCGGCTCGCGCAGCCTTCAGGCGCAGGCGACCAGCCCGCTGACCGGCTTTCTGGAGGCGCTCTGATGACCACCTTTACCGATCGCTGGCGAGAGCTCGACTGGGACGACATTCGCCTGCGCATCAACAGCAAAACGTCGGCTGACGTGGAGCGGGCGCTCAACGCCCGCCACCTTACCCGCGATGACATGATGGCCCTGCTTTCTCCAGCGGCTGGCGCGTACCTTGAACCAATGGCTCAGCGCGCCCAGCGGCTCACTCGCCAGCGGTTTGGCAACACGGTCAGTCTTTACGTGCCGCTCTATCTCTCAAACCTGTGCGCTAACGACTGTACCTACTGTGGTTTTTCGATGAGCAACCGCATTAAACGCAAAACGCTCGACGAAGCTGAAATTGCGCGCGAGTGTGCCGCTATCCGCGAAATGGGGTTTGATCACCTTCTGCTGGTCACGGGCGAACATCAGGGTAAGGTGGGAATGGACTATTTCCGTCAGCACCTCCCGGCTATCCGCAGCGAGTTCGCATCGTTACAGATGGAGGTTCAGCCGCTGTCCCAGGAGGAATACGCGGAGCTAAAAACGCTCGGGCTGGACGGCGTGATGGTCTACCAGGAAACTTACCATGAGGCGACCTACGCCCGGCATCACCTGAAAGGTAAAAAGCAGGATTTCATCTTCCGGCTCGAAACGCCGGACAGGCTGGGACGCGCGGGAATCGATAAGATTGGCCTTGGCGCGCTGGTCGGCCTGTCTGACAGCTGGCGGGTAGATTGCTTTATGGTGGCGGAACATCTGCTGTGGCTACAGCAGCACTACTGGCAGAGCCGCTATTCCATATCGTTCCCGCGCCTGCGCCCGTGCGCGGGTGGGATCGAACCGGCCTCGCTGATGGACGAGCGTCAGCTGGTGCAAACCATCTGCGCGTTTCGCCTGTTAGCGCCGGAAGTGGAACTGTCTCTCTCCACACGCGAATCCCCGGCGTTTCGCGACCGCGTTATCCCTATCGCGATCAATAACGTCAGCGCGTTTTCCAAAACGCAGCCGGGGGGTTACGCCGACAACCATCCGGAGCTGGAGCAGTTTGTCCCGCATGATGGACGACGCCCGGAGGCGGTCGCGGAGGCGCTGACCGCCCAGGGGTTACAGCCGGTATGGAAAGACTGGGATAACTGGCTGGGAAGAACCTCGCAAGTGCGCTGAAATAGCGCGTAATGGGCACGAAAGTTTACGAGCCGACTCGAAAGGTTAAAAGCTGCCCGTTGCTCATTAACCCCCTCTTTTTTACTCTTCTCTGGTCAGCAACGGATGCTGACCAGGGCGAAAAGCTTCTTCCTCTGTTTCGCCCTGCCTTCTCGTTTGCTACAGAAAATTTTAATTCATAAAATTAATAGGTAATTTCTTATCTATTATTAAGGTAAATCATCTACGCCGTAGAAGGCCCTCTGTATAATTCGCAGCCAGCATCCGTGCAGCGACTATGCTGAGAGGATATCGATTGACGCAGCGCGTCATACCATCAGGACTGGTTTTACAACTCATGGCACTTCACAGCAGAAAACTCTCTTTTACCCGGCCGATCATGATCAGTTTCGCAGGAATACTGTTCAGCTTCATTTTGATCGCCGTGTTTATCACATTGACCCAACGAAAGGATTTTCTCGAGGATTACCATAAGATTAACGGTAACTTCACGCATAACCTTGCGGTCAACTATACCGAATCTATCCTGCGCGAAAATGATTACATCCTGGGTCGCGCAGCCACGTTTTTCGCACGTAACGATCGCCTGAATGCCACGGTCAATCTTAATCCCGGAGAAGGACTGCAGGTATTGATGCACCTGCAAAATCTGATGCCTACCGTTTCGTCCATCTCGCTGGCGGATACGCAGGGGCACTATCTTCGCGCCCCAGAAGTGCTGCCGACGGACAAAAGCAAGACGTTTGATGCCCGCACCCGACCCTGGTTTGTTGCCCAGGCGGAAGCCAGTACATTCAGCCACTACACCCATCCCTACATGGACTATTTTACCGGGCACCCCACGGTCACCCTCTACAAGCCGGTAATATCCCCTGAAGGCAGGCTTAAGGGAACAATCGCATTCCATCTGGATTTGACCTCAATGGGCTATACCCTGCGCCAGATGGTCGCCCCCGTACAGGGTGAGTTTTTCATCGTCGAACGCGACGGTGCCGTCGTGCTGCATCCTGATACGGGCGCGCTCTTCAAGCCTTACGTGAGCGAAGCGCTGATGGACAAAATGACCAGCGGTGAAGGGCACCTTTACGATCGTAAAAGCAAAACCTGGTATTACTACTACTCCTTTACCAACCCGGACTGGTTCGTGATCTACCGCGTAGCAGGCGCAACGCTGACAGATATCACCCGTCACGAAACCACAATCGTCGGCTGGGGATTTGCGCTGGCCGCGATTATCATCATTCTGTTCGGTTTGTACCTGCGCCATGCCTCGCGCACCGTGCTGATGAACATCATCAACGCCATTAAGACCGGGGATGTAAATCAGGCTCCGCGTCTTGAAGCGATGCTGAGCCATACCATTCAGTCAAACAAAGAGCGTGAGATGGCGTACGTTCGCCAGGCGACACACGATGCGCTAACCGGCTGTAAAAACCGTCGCGCCTTCGACGGGGACGTTGCCGAGCTACTGGCCAACCATCAGCCCTTCGCGCTGGCATTAATTGACATCGATAACTTTAAATCGATTAACGATACGTGGGGTCACCTGAGCGGCGATATCGTCTTGCGTAACGTGGCGCGGGAAGGCATCCAGATTATGCAGCCACACCATGTCTCTGTTTACCGCTACGGTGGCGAAGAGTTCGCGGTCATATTCCAGGGAGAACAGGCTGAAGCCGCTTCTGAGCTACTGGAAGCATGGCGTATCGCCGTTGAAAACCGCGTCTGGCGTGAAGAAAACCTGCACGTAACGTTCAGCGCAGGGCTGGGCGAATGGCATTTTGAGCCGCTGGAGCAGTTCGTTGGTAGCGTAGATGGTGCGCTGTATAAGGCTAAACAGCAGGGAAAAAACCAAATTCTTCGCACCTCCGATAGCTAACCTCCCGCCTTTCTTTGTGCCCGTTTCGACGGGCATATCGCGCCTGAACGCAAAATTGTAACCGGTTTCAGAAAAATGCGGTTTTCTTTGTGATGCCTGACACACAATCGCGGTAAAGCGGTTGTTGAAGCGGTCTGCACGGGATAATTATCAATAAACACATGTAGATCGAGGCTGATTATGAAGAACATCGTTTTATGCTGTGCAGCGGGGATGTCAACCAGCATGCTGGTTCAACGTATGAAAGACGCCGCGCAGAAAAAAGGGGTTGAAGTCACCATTAAAGCCGTTCCGGTTGCGGAGTTTAAAGACAACATCGCGACCGCAGATATCGTATTACTGGGGCCACAGGTTAAATACGAACAGGCAAAACTTCAGGCACAGGCCGACCCGCTGGGCAAAAAGGTCGCGGTGATCGACATGATGGATTACGGCATGATGAAAGGCGATGCCGTACTGGAAAAAGCGCTCAAGCTGCTGGAGTCATAATGGAAGACTTAGAAACCACCATCATGGAACTGTTGGTCAACGCGGGTGCAGCGCGCAGTGCTGCCCTGACGGCGCTACAGATGGCGCGCAAAGGTGATTTTGACGGAGCCGAGAAGGCGATGGAAGAGTCGCGCGACTATGTGAAGCATGCGCACACCATCCAGACGCAGCTGATTGGTTTTGATGAAGGCACCGGAAAGCTCCCGGTTAACCTGATCACCGTCCACTCGCAGGATCACCTGATGAATGCGATGGTTATTCAGGATCTGGCTGGCGATATGATTGAGCTGTATCGACGCATACCATTGATCAACTGAAAAAAGCCCGGTGGCGCTACGCTTACCTGGCCTACAAAACACAATAAAAAAACCCGCCGAGGCGGGTTTTTTATTTACGGCATCAACGATTACTCGTTGTCGGAACCACCCAGACCTGCGTTCAGCAGTTCTGCCAGGCTCGCGGATGCATCTTCTGCAGTGACCTGCGGTGCTGCTGGCAGTTCGCCCGCTGCACGACGACGCATACGATCCTGATGGTACGCATAACCCGTACCAGCCGGGATCAGACGACCCACGATAACGTTCTCTTTCAGACCGCGCAGTTCATCACGCTTACCTGCAACAGCCGCTTCGGTCAGGACACGAGTCGTTTCCTGGAACGATGCTGCAGAGATGAAGGACTCGGTTGCCAGAGACGCTTTGGTGATACCCAGCAGATCGCGCGCGAAGGTCGCACCGATTTTGCCGTTCGCTTCCAGATCGCGGTTAGCGATCTTAACGCGAGAGTATTCAACCTGCTCGCCTTCCAGGAAGTCGGAGCTGCCCGCGTTTTCGATGGTTGCTTTACGCAGCATCTGACGAACGATAACTTCGATGTGCTTATCGTTAATCTTAACGCCTTGCAGACGGTAAACGTCCTGTACTTCGTTGGTGATGTAACGCGTTACCGCGTGTACGCCACGAAGACGCAGAATGTCGTGCGGTGCTTCTGGACCATCGGAAACAACGTCACCACGTTCTACACGTTCACCTTCGAACACGTTGAGCTGACGCCACTTAGGAATCATCTCTTCGTACGGCTCGCTGCCATCAACCGGGGTGATCACCAGACGGCGTTTACCTTTGGTTTCTTTACCGAAGGAAATGATACCGCTGATTTCAGCCAGGATTGCCGGCTCTTTCGGACGACGCGCTTCGAACAGGTCCGCAACGCGCGGCAGACCACCGGTGATATCCTTGGTACCGCTAGATTCCTGAGGAATACGCGCCAGAGCATCACCCGCACCGATCTGGATACCATCTTCCAGCTGAACAATCGCTTTACCCGGCAGGAAGTACTGCGCAGGCATGTCGGTACCAGGGATCAGAACGTCGTTACCCTGACCATCAACGATTTTCAGTGCAGGACGCAGATCTTTACCACCGGCAGTACGCTCAGCAGAATCCAGAACCACCAGAGATGACAGACCGGTCAGTTCGTCGGTCTGACGAGTGATGGTCTGGCCGTCGATCATGTCAGTGAAGCGGATGAAACCACTTACTTCGGTGATAACCGGCATGGTGTGTGGATCCCAGTTTGCAACGGTTTCACCGCCGGCAACCTGCTCGCCATCACCTTTAGCCATAACCGCACCGTAAGGCACTTTATAGCTCTCTTTGGTACGACCAAATTCGTCGATCAGCTTCAGCTCGGTGTTACGAGAGGTCACAACCAGCTTGCCTGCGGAGTTAACAACAGACTTCGCGTTGCTGAGCTTGATGCTACCTTTGTTTTTCACCTGGATGCTGGATTCAGCAGCCGCACGAGATGCCGCACCACCGATGTGGAACGTACGCATCGTCAGCTGTGTACCCGGCTCACCGATTGACTGTGCCGCGATAACGCCGATTGCTTCACCTTTGTTGATGATGTGGCCACGCGCCAGGTCACGACCGTAGCAGTGCGCACATACACCAAAGTCGGTGTCACAGGATACAACGGAACGCACTTTCACTGAGTCAACAGAGTTCTCTTCCAGCAGGTCACACCACTGTTCGTGCAGCAGCGTGTTGCGTGGAACCAGAATGTCTGCGGTACCCGGCTTCAGAATGTCTTCCGCGGTTACACGACCCAGTACGCGATCGCGCAGTGGCTCTTTAACATCACCACCCTCGATAACCGGGGTCATGGTGATACCTTCGAGGGTGCCACAATCGTCTTCGGTAACAACCAGATCCTGTGCAACGTCAACCAGACGACGCGTCAGATAACCGGAGTTCGCTGTTTTCAGTGCGGTATCCGCCAGACCTTTACGCGCACCGTGAGTCGAGATGAAGTACTGGAGTACGTTCAGACCTTCACGGAAGTTCGCGGTGATTGGCGTTTCGATGATGGAGCCATCTGGCTTCGCCATCAGACCACGCATACCTGCCAACTGACGAATCTGTGCTGCAGAACCACGCGCACCGGAGTCGGCCATCATGTAGATGCTGTTGAAGGAAACCTGCTGCTCTTCTACGCCGTCACGGTTAATCACGGTTTCGGTCTGCAGGTTATCCATCATCGCTTTGGATACACGATCGTTCGCCGCTGCCCAGATATCGATAACTTTGTTATAGCGTTCGCCCGCGGTTACCAGACCAGACTGGAACTGCTCCTGGATCTCAGCAACTTCAGCTTCCGCTTCAGAGATGATCTCGTGTTTCTTCTCTGGGATGACCATGTCATCAATACCAACAGATGCACCTGAACGCGCTGCATAAGCAAAGCCGGTGTACATTGTCTGGTCAGCGAAGATAACGGTCGGCTTCAGACCCAGAATGCGGTAACAGGTGTTCAGCATTTTGGAGATCGCTTTCTTGCCCAGCGCCTGGTTGACGATGGAGAAAGGCAGACCTTTCGGTACGATCATCCACAGAATGGCACGGCCAACGGTCGTGTCTTTCAGGCTGGTTTTCGCAACGAATTCGCCGTTTTCATCTTTTTCGTATTCGGTGATACGCACTTTAACGCGCGCATGCAGAGAGGCCAGGCCAGCGCGATAGATACGCTCAGCTTCTTTCGGGCCAGTCAGCACCATGCCTTCGCCTTTGGCGTTAACACAGTCACGGGTCATGTAGTACAGACCCAATACAACGTCCTGAGAAGGAACAATGATTGGCTCACCGTTCGCTGGAGACAGGATGTTGTTGGTAGACATCATCAGCGCACGCGCTTCGAGCTGGGCTTCCAGCGTCAGCGGTACGTGAACAGCCATCTGGTCACCATCGAAGTCGGCGTTATAGGCCGCACAAACCAGCGGGTGCAGCTGGATAGCTTTACCTTCGATCAGTACCGGCTCAAATGCCTGGATACCCAGACGGTGCAGGGTTGGTGCACGGTTCAGCAGTACCGGGTGTTCGCGGATCACTTCGTCCAGGATATCCCAAACGACAGCTTCTTCGCGCTCAACCATTTTCTTAGCGGCTTTGATGGTGGTGGCCAGGCCACGCAGTTCCAGCTTGCCGTAGATGAACGGTTTGAACAGCTCCAGCGCCATTTTCTTCGGCAGACCGCACTGATGCAGACGCAGGTATGGACCTACGGTGATTACAGAACGACCGGAGTAGTCAACACGCTTACCGAGCAGGTTCTGACGGAAACGACCCTGTTTACCTTTGATCATGTCGGCCAAAGATTTCAGAGGACGTTTGTTAGAACCGGTGATCGCACGACCGCGACGGCCGTTATCCAGCAGGGCATCAACCGCTTCCTGCAGCATACGTTTTTCGTTACGTACGATGATGTCAGGCGCAGCCAGATCCAGCAGGCGTTTCAGACGGTTGTTACGGTTAATGACGCGACGATACAGATCGTTCAGGTCAGACGTTGCGAAACGACCACCATCCAGCGGAACCAGCGGACGCAGATCTGGCGGCAGAACCGGCAGAACGGTCAGGATCATCCACTCTGGCTTGTTACCAGACTGAACGAACGCTTCCAGCAGTTTGATACGCTTGGTCAGCTTCTTACGCTTGGTTTCGGAGTTAGTTTCGTTCAGCTCTTCACGCAGCTGCTCGCACTCTTGCTCCAGATCCATGCTCTTCAGCAGGGCCTGGATAGCTTCCGCACCCATCTTCGCGTCGAATTCGTCACCGAACTCTTCCAGCGCGTCCAGATACTGTTCTTCGGTCAGAATCTGGTGGCGTTCCAGGTTCGTCATGCCGCCTTCGATAACAACATAAGATTCGAAGTACAGAACACGTTCGATATCGCGCAGCGGCATATCCAGCAGCAGACCGATACGGGACGGCAGAGATTTCAGGAACCAGATGTGGGCAGTTGGAGACGCCAGCTCGATGTGGCCCATGCGCTCACGGCGCACTTTGGTCTGGGTCACTTCAACGCCGCACTTCTCACAGATCACACCACGGTGTTTCAGGCGCTTGTACTTACCGCACAGGCACTCGTAGTCTTTTACTGGCCCGAAAATACGCGCACAGAAAAGGCCGTCACGCTCAGGTTTGAACGTACGGTAGTTGATGGTTTCCGGCTTTTTAACTTCACCGAAAGACCATGAACGGATCATGTCTGGCGAAGCCAGAGCAATTTTGATCGCATCAAACTCTTCGGTTTTAGTCTGCGCTTTCAGAAACTTTAATAAATCTTTCACGGATTTGCTCCCGTCGGAGTTAGCACAATCTGGTGCCGGGGGTTAACCCGGCACCAGTGACCTGTTTGAGCGAGAATTACTCGTCTTCCAGTTCGATGTTGATACCCAGCGAACGAATCTCTTTCAACAGTACGTTGAAGGATTCTGGCATGCCCGGCTCCATCTGATGGTTGCCGTCCACGATGTTTTTATACATCTTAGTACGACCGTTCACGTCATCAGACTTAACGGTGAGCATTTCCTGCAGGGTGTATGCTGCGCCGTATGCTTCCAGCGCCCACACTTCCATCTCCCCGAAGCGCTGACCACCGAACTGTGCCTTACCACCCAGCGGCTGCTGAGTAACCAGGCTGTAAGAACCGGTAGAACGAGCGTGCATCTTGTCATCGACCAGGTGGTTCAGTTTCAGCATGTACATGTAACCTACGGTTACCTGACGCTCAAACTGCTCGCCGGTGCGACCATCAAACAGCGTAATCTGACCAGAAGATGGCAGACCACCCAGTTGCAGCAGCTCTTTAATTTCAGCTTCTTTTGCACCGTCGAATACCGGCGTTGCAATTGGCATACCTTTACGCAGGTTTTCCGCCAGACGCAGAACTTCATCATCGCTGAAGGTGTTCAGATCGACTTTCTGACGAACGTCGGTACCCAGATCGTAGGCACGCTGGATGAATTCGCGCAGTTTCGCGACTTCCTGCTGCTGTTTCAGCATGGCGTTAATCTTGTCGCCAATGCCTTTCGCAGCCATACCCAGGTGAGTTTCCAGGATCTGACCAATGTTCATACGAGACGGTACGCCCAGTGGGTTCAGTACGATATCTACCGGCGTACCGTTAGCATCGTGCGGCATATCTTCGATCGGGTTGATCTTAGAGATAACACCCTTGTTACCGTGACGACCTGCCATCTTATCACCAGGCTGGATCTGACGTTTAACGGCCAGATACACCTTAACAATCTTCAGCACGCCTGGTGCCAAATCGTCGCCCTGAGTGATTTTGCGGCGTTTCGCTTCGAGTTTCTTCTCAAACTCGTGTTTCAGTTCGTCATACTGCTCAGCCAGCTGTTCCAGCTGATTTTGTTTCTCTTCGTCGGTCAGGCCCAGTTCCAGCCAGCGATCGCGTGGCAGTTTGTCGAGCTTCTCAGCTTCAACGCCACCGGCAACCAGCACCGCATAGATACGGCTGAACAGACCCGCTTCGAGGATCTGCAGTTCTTCAGACAGGTCTTTCTTAGCCTGTTTGAGCTGCATCTCTTCGATTTCCAGCGCACGCTTATCTTTCTCAACGCCGTCACGGGTGAAGACCTGAACGTCGATAACCGTACCGGAAACACCGTTTGGTACGCGCAGAGAAGAGTCTTTAACGTCAGACGCTTTCTCACCGAAGATTGCACGCAGCAGCTTCTCTTCTGGCGTCAGCTGGGTTTCACCTTTCGGCGTAACCTTACCAACCAGAATGTCGCCACCGGTCACTTCTGCACCGATGTAAACGATACCGGATTCATCCAGCTTGGAGAGCGCAGCTTCACCCACGTTAGGGATGTCAGCGGTGATCTCTTCTGGCCCCAGCTTGGTGTCACGGGACACACAGGCCAGTTCCTGAATGTGGATGGTGGTGAAACGATCTTCCTGAACCACACGCTCGGAGACGAGGATGGAGTCTTCGAAGTTGTAACCGTTCCACGGCATGAACGCTACGCGCATGTTCTGACCGAGCGCCAGTTCACCGAGGTCGGTGGACGGACCGTCTGCCAGCACGTCGCCGCGCTCAACTGGCTCACCCAGAGATACGCAAGGCATCTGGTTGATACAGGTGTTCTGGTTAGAACGGGTGTATTTGGTCAGGTTGTAGATGTCGATACCCGCTTCGCCCGGATACATCTCGTCTTCGTTAACTTTGATAACGATACGGGATGCGTCGACGTACTGAACGGTACCGCCACGCTTAGCAACTGCAGTAACACCGGAGTCAACGGCAACAGCACGTTCCATACCGGTACCAACCAGCGGCTTATCAGCACGCAGAGTTGGAACGGCCTGACGTTGCATGTTCGCACCCATCAATGCACGGTTGGCGTCATCGTGTTCCAGGAACGGGATCAGGGACGCACCGACGGATACCACCTGCTGGGTGGAAACGTCCATGTAGTCAACCTGGTCGCGGCTGAACAAGCTGGATTCGCCTTTGCTACGGCAGGTAACCAGATCTTCTACAAAGTGGCCTTCGTCATCCAGGTTGGAGTTCGCCTGAGCGATAACGTAGTTGCCTTCTTCGATAGCAGACAGGTAGTGAATTTCGTCAGTTACAACACCGTCGGTCACTTTACGGTACGGGGTCTCGAGGAAACCGTATTCGTTCGTCTGTGCGTACACGGACAGGGAGTTGATCAGACCGATGTTTGGACCTTCAGGCGTTTCGATTGGACATACGCGACCGTAGTGAGTCGGGTGTACGTCTCGAACTTCAAAGCCTGCACGTTCACGGGTCAGACCGCCTGGGCCGAGTGCAGAGATACGACGTTTGTGCGTAATCTCAGACAGCGGGTTGTTCTGGTCCATAAACTGAGACAGCTGGCTTGAACCGAAGAACTCTTTCACTGCTGCAGAAATCGGCTTGGCGTTGATCATATCCTGAGGCATCAGGGTATCCAGATCGCCCAGAGACAGACGCTCTTTCACCGCACGCTCAACACGTACCAGGCCAACGCGGAACTGGTTTTCCGCCATTTCGCCTACGGAACGGATACGACGGTTGCCGAGGTGGTCGATATCGTCCACTTCGCCTTTGCCGTTACGGATATCGATGAGCTTCTTCATCACTTCAATGATGTCGTCTTTGCTCAGGATACCGGAACCTTCGATTTCGTCGCGCAGCAGAGAACGGTTGAACTTCATACGACCAACCGCGGACAGATCGTAGCGGTCTTCGGAGAAGAACAGGTTCTCGAACAGGCTTTCAGCCGCTTCGCGAGTTGGCGGCTCACCAGGGCGCATCATGCGGTAGATTTCTACCAGTGCGCTCAGACGATCGGTCGTTGGGTCGACGCGTACAGTCTCAGAGATGTACGGACCGTGGTCCAGATCGTTGGTGAACAGCGTTTCGATACGTTTGTGGCCAGACTGGCTCAGCTTAGCCAGCAGATCCAGGCTCAGCTCCATGTTCGCCGGGCAGATCAGCTCGCCAGTTGATTCATCAACGTAATCTTTCGCGGATACTTTTCCTGCAATGTATTCAACCGGAACTTCGATGTGTTTGATATCATCTTTTTCCAGCTGACGGATATGGCGCGCAGTGATACGGCGGCCTTTTTCCACATACACTTTGCCGTCGGCTTCGATGTCGAACGATGCGGTCTCACCACGCAGACGTTCCGGCACCAGCTCCATCTGCAGCTTGTTGTCGCGGATCTCAAAGACCACTTTCTCGAAGAACAGATCCAGGATCTGCTCAGTGGTGTATTGCAGCGCACGCAGAATGATGGTTGCAGGCAGCTTACGACGACGGTCGATACGGACAAACAGGTTGTCTTTAGGATCGAACTCGAAGTCCAGCCATGAACCACGGTAAGGAATGATGCGTGCGTTATACAGTACTTTACCGGAAGAGTGTGTTTTACCTTTATCGCTGTCGAAGAAGACGCCCGGGCTACGATGCAGCTGGGAAACGATAACACGCTCAGTACCGTTGATTACGAAAGTACCGTTGTCCGTCATGAGTGGAATTTCACCCATGTAGACTTCTTGTTCTTTAATGTCTTTAACGGTGCCTTCCGGCGCTTCGCGCTCGTAGATCACCAGACGCAGTTTTACGCGCAGCGGTGCGGAATAGGTCACGCCACGGATCTGACATTCCTGAACGTCAAACACCGGTTCGCCAAGGCGGTAGCTGACGTACTGCAGCTCGGAGTTACCGCTGTAGCTCTGAATCGGGAACACGGAGCGGAAGGCTGCTTCCAGACCGTACTGCCCTTCAGGATCTTGCTCGATAAACTTCTGGAACGAGTCAAGCTGGATAGAAAGGAGATATGGAATGTCCAGAACTTGTGGACGTTTACCAAAATCCTTACGAATACGTTTTTTCTCGGTATAGGAGTAAACCATAGGGTTCCTCAGCTCGCTGACAAGTCGACCCATCTGTCCGACGAAGGGACAGTTTGTGCAACACCATTTTGTGGACCGGAAAATTGAATACTTTCCGCAATACCTGTTGCTATCACGCTTAAATCATTTCGTCGCGATTTACACAGAGCGAGCACCCTGTCGCAATATATTAAGTCGTCGATAGAAACATGCATTGTCAGGACAACCAGCAGTCAAACAGTGTGAAATGCTGCTGATGCCTTACAGCGCAAAAAGGCTGGTGACTAAAAAGTCACCAGCCATCAGCCTAATGACTTAGGCTGCAACCAGAAAAGTTGGCTTATTTAACTTCAACTTCAGCGCCAGCTTCTTCCAGAGATTTTTTCAGTGCTTCTGCGTCGTCTTTGCTCACGCCTTCTTTCAGCGCAGCTGGAGCAGATTCTACCAGGTCTTTAGCTTCTTTCAGACCCAGGCCAGTTGCGCCACGTACTGCTTTGATAACAGCAACTTTGTTAGCGCCAGCAGCTTTCAGAATTACGTCGAATTCAGTTTTTTCTTCAGCAGCTTCAGCCGGGCCCGCAGCTACAGCTACAGCAGCAGCAGCAGAAACACCGAATTTTTCTTCCATTGCAGAAATCAGTTCTACAACGTCCATTACGGACATAGCTGCAACTGCTTCAATGATTTGATCTTTAGTGATAGACATTTAAATTGTTCCTGAAAATCAGAATAAGTTTATACGTAAGCGAATGCTTTATAAAGATAACTGCTATTAAGCAGCTTCTTTCGCATCGCGAACAGCAGCCAGAGTGCGAACCAGTTTGCCAGCCGAAGCTTCTTTCATGGTTGCCATCAGGCGTGCAATTGCTTCTTCGTAGGTCGGCAGGGTTGCCAGGCGATCGATTTGCGATGCCGGGATCAACTCACCTTCAAAGGCTGCAGCTTTGACCTCAAATTTTGCATTCGCTTTCGCGAACTCTTTGAACAGACGAGCAGCAGCGCCCGGGTGTTCCATAGAGTATGCAATCAGGGTCGGACCAACAAACGTGTCTTTCAGGCACTCGAACTGAGTACCTTCAACTACGCGACGCAGCAGGGTGTTACGAACAACACGCATGTATACGCCAGCTTCACGACCTGCTTTACGCAGTTCAGTCATTTTGTCTACAGTAACGCCACGGGAATCCGCAACTACTGCAGACAGCGCGCCTTTGGCTACTTCGCTGACTTCAGCAACAATCGCTTGTTTGTCTTGAAGATTTAAAGCCATTAGCTTTGCTCCTGGATGTTTGCCGGAACTCATGTTCCGGAACTCACTTCACTCAACCCAACGGGAAGAGCGTCTTAATACGGTGAGCAGAAACAAGCCAGAGTATTCAAAAAATAATCTTAGCGTTCTGTCACCGTCTACGCAGGGGATTAAGTTTCTTGCGAAACACCTGCGGTCTTCGACGGAGGCCTGGATAGGCCAGGCTCCAACGAACAAATCTTTTAGCCGCTAACTTTCGTTAGCAAACGTGGGGGTAAGATTGTAGACAAAATCACCGCCCACGTAAAGGCATTAGTTTGCAGCAGCGCTCAGGCCAGCCTGGTCAACTGCAACACCTGCACCCATGGTGGTGGAGATGCTAACTTTCTTGATGTACACGCCTTTCGCCTGAGTTGGTTTTGCTTTTTTCAGCGCAACCAGCAGAGATTCCAGGTTTTCTTTCAGTTTGTCAGCGTCAAAGTCCACTTTACCGATGGTGGTGTGGATGATGCCGTTTTTGTCGTTACGATAACGAACCTGACCTGCTTTAGCGTTCTTAACCGCTTCAGCAACGTTAGGGGTTACAGTACCCACTTTCGGGTTTGGCATCAGGCCGCGTGGACCCAGAACCTGGCCCAGCTGGCCAACAACGCGCATTGCATCTGGAGAAGCAATAACAACGTCAAAGTTCATTTCGCCTTTCTTGATCTGATCAGCCAGATCTTCCATACCTACCAGTTCAGCGCCGGCAGCTTTAGCAGCTTCAGCGTTTGCACCCTGAGCAAATACAGCTACGCGAACGGAACGGCCAGTACCGTGTGGCAGTACAGTTGCGCCACGAACGTTCTGATCGGATTTACGCGCGTCGATGCCCAGGTTAACGGCAACGTCAACGCTTTCAACGAACTTAGCAGTTGCCAGTTCTTTCAGCAGAGCGATAGCTTCGTTGATGTCGTACTGTTTGGTCGCATCAACTTTGTCACGGATCACGGACATGCGCTTGGTCAGTTTAGCCATTTCTTAGTCCTCCACTACCAGGCCCATGGAACGTGCAGTACCTTCGATTGAGCGAGTCATCGCTTCAATGTCAGAACCAGTCATGTCGGCAGCTTTGGTCTGCGCGATTTCCTGCAGCTGAGCGCGGGAAATTTTACCCACTTTGTCTTTGTTCGGTTTACCGGAACCAGACTTAATACCAGCCGCTTTCTTCAGCAGAACTGCTGCTGGAGGGGTTTTGGTAACGAAAGTGAAAGAACGGTCAGCGTAAACAGTGATTACGACTGGGATTGGCAGACCTTTTTCCAGGGATTCCGTTTTTGCGTTGAACGCTTTACAGAATTCCATGATGTTCACACCCTGCTGACCCAGAGCTGGACCAACTGGTGGACTTGGGTTCGCCATACCAGCTGCAACCTGCAGCTTGACGTAGGCTTGTACTTTCTTAGCCATTCTAAAATCCTCTGATTGGGTGATAGCGCCTCAGAGAGGCTCCCCGTGAATAAAATTCGTTTTACGGGCCAGAGCCCATAAAAACAAAAGGCGCGAAATTGTATTCCAATCTCGCGCCCTGTGCAACGATTAAATCGCCGCTTTTTTGATCGCAGCTTAGGCTTTTTCGACCTGCGCAAAGTCCAGTTCTACCGGGGTCGCACGACCGAAGATAGAAACGGAAACTTTCAGGCGGGACTTCTCGTAGTCCACTTCTTCAACCACGCCGTTAAAGTCAGCAAACGGACCGTCGCTAACACGAACCATTTCACCCGGTTCAAACAGCGTTTTCGGACGCGGCTTATCACCCACCTGCTGCAGGCGGTTCATGATCGCATCAACTTCTTTATCGCTGATTGGCGCCGGACGGTCGGACGTGCCGCCGATAAAGCCCATCACGCGCGGTACGCTGCGCACCAGGTGCCAGCTCGCGTCGTTCATCACCATCTGAACCAGCACGTAACCCGGGAAGAATTTACGCTCGCTTTTGCGACGCTGGCCGCCACGGATCTCGACCACTTCTTCGGTCGGAACCATCACTTCGCCAAACAACTCTTCCATATTGTGTAATTTGATATGCTCACGCAGCGAAGTCGCTACGCGGCCTTCAAAACCGGAAAACGCCTGAACGACGTACCAACGCTTTTTAGGGGCTTCAGACATCTTAGAACCTCAGGCCAGTAATAAAGGAAACCAGTCGAACCAGAATACCATCCAGTCCCCACAGGATCAGTGACATTACCGCAGTCACTGCAGCCACGATCAGCGTGGTGTGCAATGTTTCCTGGCGAGTCGGCCAAATCACCTTACGGACTTCGGTACGTGCTTCGCGCGCGAAAGCAACGGTTGCTTTACCTTTAGTCGTCAACAGCGCGACACCGCCCGCTGCAGCAATCAGAATCACCACTGCCAGCGCGCGTAGCGGCAGCATCATGTCACGATAAAGATAGTTGCCAACGATTGCCACAATCAGCAGCACGGCAACAGCGATCCACTTCATCGCTTCCAGGCCGCGCCCGCTCCCTTGAGCTTCGGTATTCGCACTCATAAACCAACCTGTCAGAAGAATTCTACAAATAATTTCACCCCGCGATTGCGAGGCGAGCCAAATCGAAACGCTAATCCCTTATGGATTATACGCTCTCTGCAGAGCCTGTCTCAGCAATGATTATGACAAAAATAATCACTGATGAGCCAGGTTCTGATGTGAAAGCGTGCAAAAAGGGCATCAAATGATGCCCTTTTCATGCGCATTGCGTCAAATGTTATCAGCGATTAGCCGAGAACTTTAGCAACAACGCCCGCGCCAACGGTACGGCCGCCTTCACGGATTGCGAAACGCAGACCGTCGTCCATCGCGATTGGGTGGATCAGAGTCACAACCATCTTGATGTTGTCGCCTGGCATTACCATCTCAACGCCTTCTGGCAGTTCGATGGTGCCGGTCACGTCAGTTGTACGGAAGTAGAACTGTGGACGGTAGCCTTTGAAGAACGGAGTATGACGGCCGCCTTCGTCTTTGGACAGGATGTACACTTCAGATTCGAACTTGGTGTGTGGCTTGATTGAGCCTGGCTTCGCCAGAACCTGACCACGTTCGATTTCTTCACGTTTGATACCACGCAGCAGAACACCAACGTTCTCACCAGCACGGCCTTCGTCCAGCAGTTTGCGGAACATTTCAACGCCAGTACAGGTAGACTTAGCAGTGTCTTTGATACCAACGATTTCAACTTCTTCGCCAACTTTGATGATACCGCGCTCTACACGACCGGTAACAACGGTACCACGACCGGAGATGGAGAATACGTCTTCGATTGGCAGCAGGAATGGCTTGTCAATCGCACGCTCTGGTTCTGGGATGTAAGAATCCAGGTAGCCAGCCAGTTCGATGATTTTTGCTTCCCACTCTGCTTCGCCTTCCAGCGCTTTCAGCGCGGAACCACGAACGATCGGAGTGTCGTCGCCTGGGAAATCGTACTGAGACAGCAGTTCACGAACTTCCATCTCTACCAGTTCCAGCAGCTCTTCGTCATCAACCATGTCGCATTTGTTCAGGAACACGATGATGAAAGGAACGCCTACCTGACGACCCAGCAGGATGTGCTCACGGGTCTGAGGCATTGGGCCGTCAGTCGCAGCAACAACCAGGATCGCGCCGTCCATCTGCGCAGCACCGGTGATCATGTTTTTAACATAGTCGGCGTGGCCTGGGCAGTCTACGTGTGCGTAGTGGCGAGTCGGGGTGTCATATTCAACGTGAGACGTGTTGATGGTGATACCACGCGCTTTTTCTTCTGGTGCGTTATCGATCTGGTCGAATGCGCGAGCAGAACCACCGTAGGTTTTAGCCAGTACGGTAGTGATTGCAGCGGTCAGCGTTGTTTTACCATGGTCAACGTGGCCGATAGTACCGACGTTAACGTGCGGTTTTGTACGTTCAAACTTTTCTTTAGACATCGATTGTCCCTCTAAGACACGGATAAATCGGTGATATCACCACATCAACCAGGCGAAATGCCTGAACTGTTGAATACATTTAAATTGAAACAGAGAGAAACGGGAGGGAGAAGTGAAGTGGTGCTGATACCCAGAGTCGAACTGGGGACCTCACCCTTACCAAGGGTGCGCTCTACCAACTGAGCCATATCAGCACGTATTGGAGCGGGCAGCGGGAATCGAACCCGCATCATCAGCTTGGAAGGCTGAGGTAATAGCCATTATACGATGCCCGCATCCTGAAACTCGGCTACCCAGTTCTTTCTGTAACAAAAAAAGAGATTTCTCTCTTTTTATGTTCGAGCTGGTCGATTTTTCCAACCAACTCCGGCGGCGTTAACGCTGCCAGAAAGTGGTGGTGGGGGAAGGATTCGAACCTTCGAAGTCTGTGACGGCAGATTTACAGTCTGCTCCCTTTGGCCGCTCGGGAACCCCACCGGACTTGATGGTGCCGACTACCGGAATCGAACTGGTGACCTACTGATTACAAGTCAGTTGCTCTACCTACTGAGCTAAGTCGGCATCAAGTAGCGCGCATTCTATGGAGACATGCGCAGTCATGCAACTAAAAAATTGCATAAAACGTTCTTTCGCTCACATTTTATGCGAAAGAAGCGCTGAGTGCTGTAAAAACAGTCATGCACGGTCAAATATGCAGCAAGAACAGGCGATTTACCTCGTCAATGCGCTAGCGTGACGGCTCCCGCGTAAGCATCGCTTGCCCATATTTTTTCTTATTATTCCTGTCATCTGGTGTTAACCTCCTGCCCATTGTCCAAAATTAACTATGTGATGAGCCACGGCGGGCGGTTTTGTCGATGACTCACAGAAGCATGCTTATGAGCAAAAAAGAGCAAACGTTAATGACGCCTTATCTTCAGTTTAACCGCAGCCAGTGGGCTGCTCTGCGTGACTCCGTCCCGATGACGCTGACGGAAGGTGAAATCGCACGGTTAAAAGGGATAAATGAAGATCTCTCGCTGGAAGAAGTGGCAGAAATTTATTTGCCCCTCTCTCGCTTGCTTAACTTCTATATCAGTTCCAACCTGCGCCGCCAGGCCGTACTGGAGCAGTTTCTCGGCACTAACGGCCAGCGCATTCCTTATATCATCAGTATTGCAGGCAGCGTGGCGGTGGGCAAAAGCACGACCGCGCGCGTGCTGCAGGCGCTGCTGAGCCGCTGGCCGGAGCACCGCAGCGTTGAGCTGATCACCACCGACGGCTTTCTGCATCCGAACGAAGTATTAAAAGAACGCGGCCTGATGAAGAAGAAAGGCTTCCCTCTTTCTTATGATATGCATCGGCTGGTGAAGTTCGTCTCTGATCTGAAGTCAGGTGCGCCTAACGTTACCGCACCGGTTTACTCACACCTGATTTACGACCGCATCCCGGACGGGGATAAAACGGTGGTGCAGCCGGACATTCTGATTCTGGAAGGATTAAACGTTCTGCAAAGCGGAATGGATTATCCACACGATCCTCATCACGTGTTCGTCTCCGACTTCGTCGATTTCTCTATATATGTCGATGCGCCGGAAGATTTACTGCAAAGCTGGTATATCAACCGCTTCCTCAAGTTCCGCGAAGGGGCGTTCACCGATCCTGATTCTTATTTCCATAACTATGCCCAGCTCTCTGAAGAAGAAGCCGTTAACGTGGCGACAGGGCTATGGAATGAGATCAATTACGTCAACCTCAAAGAGAACATTCTGCCGACGCGCGAGCGCGCGAGCCTGATCCTCACCAAAAGTGAGAAACACGCCGTCGACCAGATTCGTTTGAGGAAGTAATCAAGCAGATAAAAAAAACCGGCTCAGCGCCGGTTTTTTTGTTTATGCATGCGGCTTTTCGCCGTTTTCATCCTGGTCGACTGCGAAGCAGGCCACCAGCTGTCCGCCGTAATCCTTGAGCTGCGGCTGCAGCTGCGTGCATGGGCCAAAACGACGACGGCAGCGGGCGTTGAACGCACATCCCGGAGGCGGATTCAGCGGGCTTGGCAGCTCGCCGGTCAGCTTGATACGCTCGCGACGGTCGTCCGGGTTCAGGCGAGGCGTCGCGGAGAGCAGCGCCTGGGTGTACGGGTGACGAGGGTTATTGAAGATCTGGTCTTTCGTCCCCTTCTCCACGCAGCGGCCCAAATACATCACCATCACTTCATCAGCAATGTGCTCCACCACCGACAGATCGTGGGAAATAAACACGTACGACAGCCCCAGATCCTGCTGCAGATCCATCATCAGGTTCAACACCTGCGCGCGAACGGAAACGTCGAGCGCAGAGACCGGCTCGTCGGCAATCACCACGTCCGGGTCGAGCATTAGGCCGCGGGCGATTGCAATACGCTGGCGCTGGCCGCCGGAGAACATGTGCGGATAGCGATCGTAATGCTCGGTTTTCAGGCCAACTTTCGCCATCATCGCCAGCGCTTTTTCACGGCGCTGCTCTTTGCTCAGATTGCTGTTAATCAGCAGCGGCTCTTCCAGAATCTGCCCCACTTTTTTGCGCGGGTTCAGTGAACCGTACGGGTTCTGGAACACAATCTGGATTTTTTGGCGACGCAGCTTCTGCGCCTGCGGATCGTGCTTGAGCAGATCCTGGCCCTGATAGTAAAGCTCGCCGCCGGTTGGCACTTCAATCATCGTCAGCAGACGGCCCAGCGTGGATTTCCCACAGCCGGACTCCCCTACCACCGCCAGCGTTTTACCGCGCTCAAGCGTAAAGGAGACGCCGTCCAGCGCTTTCACCAGGCGCTCCTGGGCAAACAGCCCCTTCTTCACCGGATAGTGTTTTTTCAGGTCGATGGCCTGCAACAGCAGTTGTTGCGTACTCATAGTGTTGGCCTCCCGGCATCATCGAGTGGGTAGTGGCATTTGGACTGACGACCGTCCGCTAACAGGTTCAGCTCCGGTTCTTCTGCGCGGCATTTGTCCGTCGCATACGGGCAGCGCGGGTTAAGCAGACAGCCCTGCGGACGGTCATATTTACCCGGCACGACGCCCGGCAGCGACGCCAGACGCGCTTTGTCCTGCGCAAACTCAGGCAGCGCGCGCAGCAGTGCCTGGGTATACGGATGACGCGGCGCGCGGAAGATGTCGTGCGAGCTTCCGGTTTCCACTACCTGCCCTGCATACATCACGATGATTTTGTGTGCCGCTTCGGCCACCAGCGCCAGGTCGTGCGTAATCAGCACCAGCGCCATATTCTCTTTCTGCTGCAGTTCCAGCAGCAGCTCGATGATTTGCGCCTGAATGGTGACGTCCAGCGCGGTTGTCGGTTCGTCCGCAATCAGCAGCTTTGGTCGACAGGCAATCGCCATTGCGATCATCACGCGCTGGCTCATCCCGCCCGACAGCTGGTGCGGGTAAACGTCCAGACGCGATGCCGGATCGGGAATACCCACCTGCGTCAGCAGATCGATAGCGCGCTGGCGACGAGTTTGCTTGTTACCGCCCTGATGCACCTTAATCGCTTCCATAATCTGGAAACCGACCGTATAGCAGGGGTTCAGGCTGGTCATTGGGTCCTGGAAGATCATCGCCACTTCCGCGCCGACCAGCTGGCGGCGCTGCTTCTCGGAAATACGCTGCAGATCCTGACCGTTGAATTCCAGGCTTTCCGCCATTACGCGTCCTGGATAATCAATTAGCCCCATGATCGCCAGCGAGCTGACTGACTTACCGGAACCGGACTCCCCTACGATGCCAACCACTTCGCCCTGATTTACGCTGTAGCTAATGCGGTCCACGGCGCGAAACGGTGTGCCTTCGTCACCGAAGTGCACCGATAATTTATCAACATTTAATAACGCCATCTCGTGCCTCTTACTGCTTCAGTTTGGGATCAAGTGCATCACGCAGACCATCACCCATCAGGTTAAATGCCAGCACCGTCAGCAGAATCGCCAGACCCGGGAAGGTGACGACCCACCAGGCGCTTTGCGCGAACTGCAACACGTCGGAGAGCATGGTGCCCCACTCCGGTGTTGGCGGCTGCGCACCCATGCCAAGGAAGCCAAGAGCGGCCATATCGAGAATGGCGTTTGAGAAACCGAGCGATGCCTGAACAATCAGCGGCGCAAGGCAGTTAGGAAGAATATTGACGAACATCTGGCGCATTGCACCGGCGCCCGCCACGCGGGAAGCGGTCACGTAGTCGCGGTTCACCTCGACCAGCACGGCCGCACGGGTTAATCGGACGTAGTGCGGCAGCGCAACGAACGTCAGCGCGAGCGCGGCATTGCCTATCGAAGGTCCAAAGACCGCGACAAGCACCAGCGCAAGCAGCAGGCTTGGCAGCGCCAGCATGATGTCGACGATACGCATAATGACGTTATCAACGACGCCGCCGAAGTAGCCCGCCACCAGACCGAGCACCACGCCCATGATCAGCGACAGCACAACAACGAGACAGCCCACCAGCAGCGACAGACGCGCACCGTACATCAGGCGCGACAGCACGTCGCGACCCACGTCATCGGTACCCAGCAGGTGCGCAAAACTGCCCCCTTCCTGCCAGAACGGCGGTGCCAGCAGTGAATCACGGAACTGATCCGCCGGGTTGTACGGCGCAAGCACGTTAGCGAACACCGCAATCAGGATCATGATGGTGACATACACCAGCCCTACGACCGCGCCTTTATTGCGCTTGAAATAGTGCCAGAACTCCTGCAGCGGCGTCATGGGTACCGGTGCAGCGACCACTTTATTTTGAGTAACTTGTGACATGATGGCCCCTTACTTCTTATGACGAATACGCGGGTTCACCACGCCGTACAGCAAATCGACCAGCAGGTTGACGAGGATAATCATCGTCGCGACCAGCAGTACACCGCCCTGCACAACCGGATAGTCACGGCGCTGCAGTGCATCAATCAGCCAGCGTCCAAGGCCCGGCCAGGAGAAGATGGTTTCCGTCAGGATCGCCCCTGCCAGCAACGTTCCCACCTGCAGGCCGATAACGGTCACCACCGGCAGCATGGCGTTACGCAGAGCATGAACGATGATCACGCGCATACGGGTTAACCCTTTGGCACGCGCGGTACGGATGTAGTCTTCGCCCAACACTTCCAGCATCGACGAACGGGTCATACGCACGATCACCGCCAGAGGAATGGTGCCCAGCACCATCGCAGGCAGGATCATGTGCGCGACGGCATCAATGAAGTTGCCCTCTTCGCCCCAGATGGCCGTGTCGATCAGCATAAAGCCGGTCAACGGATTGGTATCGTCGAGGAAGACCATGTCGCTGACGCGTCCGGAGACCGGCGTCAGGTTCCATTGCACCGAAACCAGCATAATCAGCATCATGCCCCACCAGAAGATAGGCATGGAGTAGCCGGTCAGCGCCAGGCCAACGGCGGTATGATCGAAGATAGAACCACGCTTAACGGCAGCCAGCACCCCTACAGGGATACCCACCGCAGTGGCAAAAATCATGGCGCAGACGCCCAGTTCCAGCGTCGCTTTAAAACGCGGCACGAACTCGTCCCACACCGGGAGACGGCTTTTGAGTGAAATCCCTAAGTCGCCGTGCAGGACACCCCAGATATAGTGGAGGTATTGCTGCCACATCGGCTTATCGAGGCCGAGCTCTGCCAGCAGCTGCGCATGACGCTCAGGGGAGATACCACGCTCGCCCGCCATAATCATTACCGGGTCGCCGGGGATCATATGGACGAAGGCAAAAGTGAGAAGGGTGATACCGATAAACGTGGGGATAACAAGCCCCAGACGTCGGAGGATGAACTGCAACATAACCCGGATTCTCTCTGAAGACGCACGACAGTGGCGTGACGTCTGTATTGCTCACAAATGTAAATTCCCTCTCCCCGTGGGAGAGGGTTAGGGTGAGGGGATGCATGCAAGACCCTCACCCCTGCCCTCTCCCAAAGGGAGAGGGAGAACACCCTACTTATTATTCAACCGATACGTTTTCGAAGTGGTGTTTGCCCAGCGGATCAACCACGTAGCCCTTCACTTCTTTACGCACTGGCTCGTACACGGTGGAGTGAGCAACAATCAGCGCCGGAGCCTGATCGTGCATAACAACCTGAGCCTGCTTGTACAATTCAATACGTTTGTTGTGATCGTCGGTCGCACGCGCCGGCTGGATCAGGTCTTCAAACGGCTTGTAGCACCAGCGAGAGTAGTTGGAACCGTCTTTCGCTGCCGCACAGCTGAACAGGGTGGCGAAAAAGTTGTCCGGGTCCCCGTTGTCGCCGGTCCAGCCCATCATCACCGCCTGGTGCTCACCCGCTTTGGCGCGCTTCAGGTACTCGCCCCACTCGTAGGTCACAATCTTGGCCTGAACGCCGATCTTCGCCCAGTCAGCCTGAACCATTTCCGCCATGCGACGTGCGTTCGGGTTGTACGGACGTTGAACAGGCATCGCCCACAGCTCAACGGTAAAGCCTTTATCCTGGCCTGCTTCCTTCAGCAGCGCTTTCGCTTTCTCAGGATCGTAGGTGTAGTCCTTAATGTCGTCGTTATAGCCCCACATGGTTGGTGGGATCAGGTTCTTGGCGGCTACGCCTGCACCCTGATAAACGGCTTTGATGATCGCTTCTTTGTTCACCGCGTAGGTCAGCGCCTGACGCACTTTCACGTCATCAAACGGTTTCTTCTCGGTGTTGAAGGAGAGATAGCCCACGTTCAGGCCAGCCTGCTCCAGCAGGTTGATGTTTTTGTCCTGCTTCATGCGAGCAATATCAGCCGGGTTCGGGTACGGCATCACCTGGCATTCATTCTTCTGCAGCTTAGCGTAACGTACGGAGGCGTCAGGGGTGATAGAGAACACCAGGCGGTCGATCTTCGGCTTGGTGCCCCAGTAACCTTCAAACGCTTTGTACAGAATGCGGGAATCTTTCTGGTACTGCAGCAGCTGGAACGGGCCGGTACCAATTGGGTTCAGATCCACTTTTTCCGGCGTGCCGGCTTTCAGCATGTTGTCCGCATATTCTTTAGAGAGAATAGAGGCGAAGTCCATTGCCAGGTCAGCAAGGAATGGCGCTTCCGGGCGAGACAGCACGAACTGAACGGTGTTGTCGTCCACTTTCTTCACTTCAGCGATCAGGTCTGGCAGGCCCATCCCCTCGAAGTATTCATAGCTGCCGCCAGACACTTTATGGTACGGGTTCTGAGCGTTTTTCTGACGGTCGAAGGAGAACACAACGTCGTCGGCGTTAAAGTCGCGCGTTGGTTTGAATTCTTTGCTGTCCTGCCACTTCACGCCCTGGCGCAGGTGGAAGGTATAGGTTTTGCCGTCTTCGCTGACGTCCCACTTCTCTGCCAGGCCCGGAATCACTTCCGTGGTACCGGTTTTGAATTCAACCAGACGGTTATAGATAGGTACAGAGCTTGCGTCGTACGTTGTACCAGAGGTAAAGAGCTGTGGGTTAAAGCCTTCCGGCGAGCCTTCAGAACAGTAAACCAGGGTTTTTGCCTGTACGCTTGCTGCCACGGTCATAGCCACCAGGCTCAGACCAAGCTTCAGCATCCCTGACTTCTTCAAGGAAATACTCATTATTCTGCTCCAATGTGATGTTTTGCTTTGTTGTGTTACGCCGCCTGACCTTTATTTATTTTTTACCCGGTCTGGTCGGTGATGCCCGAAGGCGTTAAAGGGATGGAGAATCCTTTCAGAAGAGCGTTTGAGTTGCAGCGCAGATCGTCCCTGAAATGCCCCTCGTGCCCTACAATCTGTCAACAGAATGTGAAAACGTCAATACAGGTGACGGGGATTTACGCGGAGTGTGAGAAACCGCAAACAAAGATTAAAAAAACCTACAGCGGCAGTTTTCAGCAGGGAAATTTATGCTACTCGTTATCTTGCAGCACAAATATCTTCATATTTCGCAACATCCAGTGATTAACTTTTATTCAGAACGGGTAAATTTTCTTGCAGAATGGTGATTATCTGAGCACTAAATTCCGCGAACGTTAAAACGCACAGCGAAAAATGCTGAGGTTATCCATAAGCAACGCGAAAAAAGATCAATCCATATATAAAAAAATACAATGGATAATGTCACAAAATCGTTAACAGGCAGGGTGAAGCAGGGCTAAGGGGCATTTTGATGAATCGGGTTGGCTAACGCCATAATGCAAAAAGGGCTAACCTTGCGGTTAGCCCTTTTTTAAATGTGGTCGGCGAGAGAGGATTCGAACCTCCGACCCACTGGTCCCAAACCAGTTGCGCTACCAAGCTGCGCTACTCGCCGAATGCGGAGCGCATCTTACTGCTGCGGTGCGCACCCGTCAATCCCTTAATTTAAAAAAGCCATTCAACTGGCGATATTCTCGCCAGAGTCCTTACTGGGCGGCTTTCGTGGCGTTTGCGGGAAGCTTACACCAGTTGTTATTTTCGTTAATGCCACCGTCTGGCGACGTGTAGCCCAGGCATCCCATAATGGTGTCGTACAGTTCTACGTGGCGACGCGGTACCTTCATTTCCGCCTCTTTTTTCAGGTGAGCAAACATCTGTGCTTTCTCCGGATCTTCCAGGTACTTGTCAGACATCCACACCATCATCGGGACGCGGAACTGCTCTGGCGGCGCCATCTTGCGCGGCGTACCGTGCAGGTGCTCAAATTCGTTGATAGATTCACCGTGGTCCGCAGCATAAAACACAATCGCTTTCTTATCGCGAACCTGGTCAATCACCGTATCGATAAAGTGGTCAACGTAGGTGACGGAGTTATCGTAGGAGTTAATCAGCTGCTCTTTGGTACAGTCTTTATCCACGCCCACGCACTCTGGCGTCCATTTGGCGAAGCTGCGCGGATAGCGCTGGGTGTAGTTAAAGTGGGACCCTTTGGTATGCAGGATGATCATGTGCTTACCGTCCGGATTACCGTTCAATGAGTTCTTCATCTCATCAATCAGCAGCATGTCATCAACCGCCTTGCCACGGTTACGCGGCTCAGCGCCAATCTGCTCGCGGTAGGAGATATTCTGCGCCATGGTGTTGCTGTAGAACCACATCTCGCTTTGCATCGCATAGAGGTCGGAGGTAAAGCCGAGCTGATGGAGCACAGAGAATACGTTCTGCTCTTTCAGGGTGCGCTGCGGGTTATCGCTCGCCCCGCCTTCGCGGACGAACATACAGCGCAGCGAGAGCTTCGTCGCCGTATCGCAGGAGTAGCCGCGATAGGCAATCAGGTTTTTCTCCTGTGCCAGCTTCGGCGTGGTATCACGGTCATAGCCCAGAATGCCCATGTGATCCCAGCGGGTGGTTTCACCGATGATAAAGACAACGTAGGTGTCATCGATATCTTTCGGCGCGGTATAGGTAAATTTCTTCGCCGGATTCATCAGCGATTTATTGTCTGAAGATTCATCCACCTGCGCCCACGCATACAGCCCCAGCGCGGAGATCCAGTTCGATGGCAGGTAAGAGTTTGCCACCACGCCGCCGTAGCTTGGCATATCAACGCCAGAGGTGCGTTCATCGTACTTCTGCTTCACATCCAGCAGGCGAATTGGCCCCCAGACCATCAGCCCGGCCAGCAGCACAATCGCGACGCTCCTGAAGCGTTTACCCGGCGTGCGGATCTGGTGTACCAGCGTGTAGCGGCAGCGGTTGCTCCAGATGAGCAGCAGCGGCAAGGCGCTCACCGCCACCAGCCAGAGAATAAAGTGCAGGCCCACGACCTCTTTGGAGAGATCGATATCCGTGGTCATCACTGAGGCAATAATGCCGTAGCCAATCACCACGTTCATAAAGGTCATGTAATAGCTGGCCCCCGCCGAGCACAGCACGATAAACGTTGCCAGCACTCGCCACACGCGGCGGCCAAACAGAGTAAGAATACGGAGTAAAAAGAAGGTGACCAGTACCGCAGCGACCAATTCGACAACCGCTGCAATTCCTTTCCAGGCGGTAAAATCTTGCGCGTAACCGTCAAACCGACGGATAAAGACTGCGCCATTCATAAACAGGCCGATGTACAACGCCAGCAAAAAGCAGAGCTTTTGTTGCGCCATCGATTTAATGTATTTCATGCAAGCTACCCGGAAAAAGGGATGGTATTGCTGTTCACTTTTGAACTGAAAGGTGAACAGATTGAAGAATCGCTATGGGAGTCGTTATCGGAAACGTCTACAAGCGTGGTAAGTAGACCACAGGGAAAGGAAAAAGTGGCAGCAGAGAATGTGATCGGTACAGTTTTTTACAAAAAAGACAATTTGATAACGAGCGAAAGTGGCTAAGCCTCGGTTTAACAAAAAAAAGGCCGGAGAGCCGGCCTTTTCGTAGCATCACTTACGCGTGCGCTTCATTAAACACTTCACGCTGCGGCTGGCGAATGGTGGTCGACAGCGCCAGGGAGATAATCAGCAGGGCAAAGATCACGCAGAAGGTCACGTAGAACCCGCCGAACAGCGAGGCTATCAGCGAGCCGCAAATACTGCCGATCCCAAAGCCTAAGTAGATGACGCCGTAGTTTTTCGCCAGATTGTTCAGGCCGAAGAACTCGCTGACCAGCGACGGGAAAACCGTAATCGTACCGCCGAAGTTAAAGGCGACGCAGGCAATGGCGGCGAAGAAGGTCGCTTCATTCAGCGGTGCGAACAGCAGTGCCGCCATGCCCACCAGCGAAACCACCTGCCCGATAGTAATCACCCGGATGCGAGCAATTTTATCAGACAGAATGCCCAGCACCAGGCGACCAGAAAGGTTAGCAATGGAGATAACGGTCACCGCGTTAGCTGCCGTGGCCACATCCAGTTTCACCATACCCTGAGCGATATCTTTCGCCACGCCAATCACATACAGGCCGCTCATGCAGGCCGTCAGGAACATCACCGCCAGCATCCAGTACTGCGGTTTGCGCATGGACTGCGCCAGGGTGAAGTCGTTCTCAACCACGCCGTTAACGGATTTTACTTCCTGCTGCGGGGCATCTTTCATCAGGGTTGCGCCAAACAGGATCATCACCAGAACGATAACGCCCCAGATCATAAAGGTTTTTTCCAGCCCCACAGAGGCCAGCAGATGAGAGTCGATAAATTTAAAACCGAGGCTGCCCAGTCCATACGAGCCGATAGCAAAGGCAGAGATCAACCCTTTACGCTCCGGGAACCACTTCACGCAGTTAGAGAGCGTCAGCAGGTAGCCCGCACCGTCCGCCAGCCCCACCAGCACCCCGGCACTCAACCACAGCATCAGCAGGTTATTGGAGTGCGCCGTCAGGAAAAAGCCAACGCCCAGCAGGATGCCGGAGGCCATGGTCACGCGCTTAACGCCGAAGCGCTCCTGCAGCTTGCCCGCCACTGACGAGGAGATCGCCAAACCCAGGCTCAGCAAACCGAAGGAAAACGCGACCTGGCTAACGGGCGCATTGAGCTTATCGGAAAGCGCGCTGTTAAACAGGCTCCAGGTATAGACCGAGCCCAGCGCAAACTGGGTAACGATGGTGCCGAAGAGAGTCAGCCAGCGCGTACGATTATAGGTTGATGTATTCATGGCAGTTGTCCTGCAGGAGAAATTAAGGAAATTCGCTGTGGACAACGATAAACAAAACCATAAGGCGTATGGGGTAAAACGGCATGAAGTGCAGGAAGGACGGAATGAAATGCCTGGAATCGGGAATGAACGACCTTGCCGGGGAATGAAGCGATGATTTGTTAGTACCCGCTATCGCCACAATCCCCGTCATTGTTGTATTCAGGATGTTACAACAAGGTTGAAAAAAGTTACAACGCTAAAAATTTGCACTGACGCCCAGGGTGTACATAAATTCTTCCCCCGTCATCGTGTTTTCGCCCTGCGCTAACGAAGCATAGGCCGCCATATGGGTATTAAAGGGAATATCCGTTCCGACGGTGACATCCATCCAGCTGCCGTTTTGCACGGGCGCAGGGGTTTGCGGCATCCCGTACTGGGATTTCCACTGGTTTTCACCTAACTGCTGATTAAAGCTTATCTGCGCCCAGGGACGAAGCTCGCCATATTTCGTATCCACGCGCCAGCCAAGGGTACTGACGCTGGCATGCCAGAGCGGATCGGTAAGCCCTTGCGTGGTGACGCTATCACCGAACTCATTTATCATCGTCGGGGCAGAGCCATCATAACGCCACGCCATCACAGGGCCGGTTGAAATTTGACCATACAGCGGAAAATTCCAGCCCACGCTCATAGCGCCTTCTGCCGCCGAGCCGGTGGGAAGACTCAGGGCGAACCCGGGCGTATTTTGCGAAGACTGAATACGCTCAGCGAGAATATCCTCATAACGCGGTTGGTGATCCGCATCCCATGTATAGCGTTCGGCCGTATTACTTTGTGCGTCTGAAACGATATATTCCTGTTGCCAGGCAAATGCTGTATTACAAAAAAACAGGCAGGCTGAGATCCCCACCAGGCCAGAAACAGCATGGCGGCCACTGATTATTTTTATCATCATCAAAGCGACTCCAGAAAGAGCCGAATTCGGCGACATTTGTCATTGTTAGAAAGCGGTATGAGGGCATATAACCCTTTATTAACTATTGTCTCTTTAGCAGACACGTCAAGCCGGACAGATTGAAAATTTTGCGATTTCAGTATGAATAAGGGAGATAACCTATGCAGCGTTGCGGTTGGGTAAGCCAGGATCAGCTTTATATCGACTATCACGACCAGGAATGGGGCGTGCCGGAAACGGATGGCAAAAAGCTCTTCGAAATGATCTGCCTGGAGGGCCAGCAGGCGGGGTTATCCTGGATTACCGTGCTGAAAAAACGAGAAAACTACCGCAAGGCCTTCCACCGGTTCGATCCGGTCGCCGTTGCCGCCATGACCGACGACGATGTAGAAAGGCTGGTGCAGGATGCCGGTATCATCCGCCATCGCGGTAAAATTCAGGCCATCATCGGTAACGCGCGAGCGTATCTGGCGATGGAACAAAGCGGTGAGCCGTTTTCAGAATTTGTCTGGGCATTCGTTGATAACGACCCGAAAGTCACCCACGCGGCCACGCTTGCGGAGATCCCCACCTCAACGCCCGCGTCAGACGCACTTTCTAAGGCGCTGAAAAAACGCGGTTTTAAATTCGTGGGCACCACCATCTGTTACTCCTTTATGCAGGCCTGTGGGCTGGTCAACGACCACATCACGGGCTGCTTCTGCCACCCGGGAGGAGACCATGATCCGCAAATGGCAAAGTGACGATCCCGCCCCGCTCCTGAGCCTGTGGCTGGAAAGCACTACGGCGGCGCACCCGTTTATCAACGCGGGCTACTGGAGAGAAAATGAAGCCATGGTGCGGGACGTGTACCTGCCCGCGGCTGAAACCTGGATCTGGGAAGAGGACGACAAGCCGCTGGGCTTTGTTAGCGTGATGCAGGCGCAGTTTGTGGGTGCCCTGTTTGTCTCCACCTCGCTAATCGGAAAAGGGATTGGGCATGCGCTGCTGAACCATGTTCAACAGCGCTTCCCCTATTTAACGCTGGAGGTGTACCAGAAAAACATTCGGGCGGTGAATTTCTATCATGCGCATGGCTTTCGCATTGAAGATAGCGCATGGCAGGATGATACCCAGCACCCGACGTGGATCATGAGCTGGCAGGCGGATCAAACGCCGTTAACGTAAGCTCAGGTCCCTGATATTTCTCAACCCAGGCCAGCGCGGTATTTCCCGCACAGCCATTCCCCAGCTTCGAGCTGGGGAGATCCTTGGTTAACACGTTAACCGCGCCGTTCTTGCAGATACCGCCCTCGCTCAACGCCAGATCCGGCCATGCGCCCTGGTGGATGCAGAACACGCCAGGCCTAATCCCGTCAGTGACTACGGCGCCTGCCAGCACCTGTCCCCGCGCGTTCCAGACGCGCACCACGTCACCGTCAGCAATCCCGCGCGCTTTTGCATCAGCACTGTTCAGGGTGATAGGTTCCCGATCGGCAACGGCATACCGCTCGCGCAGCGACGTAAAGTTAAGCTGGCTGTGCAGGCGGTGCGCCGGGTGCGCGGAGAGCACCTGAAGCTGCTCCGGCTGGGCGTTGCCGTGCCACTCGTCCGGCTCCAGCCACGTCGGATGCGGCGGGCAGTCGGCATACGCAAAGCTGGCGATGCGCTCGCTGTAAATCACAATCTTACCGCTCTCGGTTTTCAGGGGATGGCCGTCCGGGTCGCGGCGGAAATCAGCAAAGCGGACAAACCGTGCGTTCTGCTCGCTCTCCGGCATTTCGAAGATCGCATTCGCGTCCCAGAATTCAGCAAACGGCGGCAGCGTCACGCCCTGCGTAGCGCCGCGCTGACCGGCAATCTGGTAGAACGTCTCCAGCCATTCCAGATCCGTTTTGCCCTCGGTAAAGCGCTCGCGCCCGCCGGTTTCCCACAGCTCGCTCAGGTCGGCAAAGACGTCAAAATCATCACGTGCTTCATCGCGAGGTGGCACCACGCGCTTCATCGGCACCATATGCTGGTTGCTGTAGTCGCCGGTCATGGTGAGATCGTTACGTTCAAACGAGGTGGTCGCCGGCAGCACAATATCGGCATGCCTGGCCGACGCGGTCCAGAAGCACTCTGAGATCACCACCAGCTCCGGCTTCTGCCAGGCGCGGATCAGGCGGTTGGTGTCCTGATGATGGGTAAAGTTCGCCCCGCCCGCCCACCAGATAAATTTGATATCGGGGAAGTGGCGGTCCAGGCCGTTGTGCTGATAAAAACCGCCCGGGTTTTCCAGCGCTTCAACTATGCGCGCTACCGGAATTTTATCGACAGCATCGACGCCGCCCTGCACGGAACCCTGCATCGAGGCCAGCACCGCCGCTTTGCGGGTCGGGTTACCGCCGTTCGCAAAGTGATAAGAAAGGCCAAAACCACCGCCCGGCGTGCCGATCTGCCCAAGCATCGCGGCAAGCGTCACCAGCATCCAGTGCTTTTGCTCGCCAAACTGCTGGCGCTGCATCCCCCAGCCGGACATCAGCATAGTGGTGTTTTGGTAAAATAACGCCGCCAGCTCGCGGATTTTGTCTGCATTTACGCCACAAATGTCAGCGGCCCACTCTGCGGTTTTGGCTACACCGTCCGCTTTACCCGTCAGGTAGTCGGCAAATTTGCCGAAGCCGGACGTACAGCGGGCGAGGAAATCAGCATCGTGCCAGTCGTTTTCAACCAGCGTATGGGCAATGCCCAGCATCATCGCCACGTCGGTGCCCATATGGGGGGCAATCCACTCGGCGCTATCGCCGAGAAAACCCATAGTTTCAGAGCGCATCGGATCGATGCAGATAATGCGCTTGCCGCTTTTGCGCAGCGCGTCGAAATACCCAATCCCCTGCTCGTCGCTGGCGTTCCAGGCAATTTTCAGCGTATTCAGCGGGTTGGCGCTCCAGAGCACCACCACGTCAGTGTGCTCCAGCACCAGCGGCCAGCTGGTCTGCTGCTGGTAAACTTCGTTCCCCCCCACCACGTACGGCATGATCGCCTGCGCCGCGCCGGTCGAGTAATCGCCCAGATGGCCGGTATAGCCCCCCGCCAGGCTCATGTAGCGCTGCAGCAGGGTCGCGGCCTTGTGCAGCACGCCGTTAGAACGCCAGCCGTAGGATCCGGCGAAAATGGACGACGGACCGTAACTGTCGCGAATGCGCTTGTGCTGGGCGTGGATCAGCGCCAGCGCGTCATCCCAGCTTACGCGAACAAACTCATCCTGACCGCGAATGCCCTGCGGCTTATCCGGCGATGCCAGAAAGCCTTTGCGCACCATCGGCCAGCGCACGCGGGTTTTGCTATGCACCTGATCGCGAACGGCGGTCTGCAGTGAGTTGGGATGCTGCGCAGGCAATGCCCCGCGCGATGACAGGACGTTTTCGCCGTCGGTTTCGACCAGCATCGGCCCCCAGTGGGCGGCGGTCAGAATGGTTTTTGTTGAGGTGCTCAAAGCGTGCGCTCCTGGTTGCGTGCAGGTTTTACGGCCTTCTTGCCGAGGCTGTTTATGATTAGTCACAAATTTCAGAGTTATACACTGAATTTTCTCCGTATCCGGACGTCATAATCAACTGCCACGCGCGTCGTGGCAAAGAATAAAAAGGATTAAGGAAAGAAGATGAATAAACGCGTACTCGTTATTGCTGCTCTGGTGAGCGGCGCCCTGGCTGTTTCTGGCTGCACAACAAACCCTTACACCGGTGAACGCGAAGCGGGCAAATCCGGCATCGGCGCGGGCATCGGCTCGCTGGTAGGCGCAGGCGTTGGCGCGCTCTCCTCCTCCAAGAAAGATCGCGGCAAAGGCGCGCTGATCGGCGCAGCAGCAGGGGCAGCACTGGGCGGCGGCGTCGGTTATTACATGGATGTGCAGGAAGCGAAACTGCGCGACAAAATGAAGGGCACAGGCGTGAGCGTAACGCGCAGCGGTGACAACATCATCCTGAACATGCCAAACAACGTCACCTTCGACAGCAGCAGCGCAACGCTGAAACCGGCGGGCGCCAACACCCTGACCGGCGTGGCAATGGTGCTGAAAGAGTACAACAAGACCGCCGTGAACGTGATTGGCTACACCGACAGCACCGGCAGCCAGGATCTGAACATGCGCTTGTCCCAGCAGCGCGCCGACTCCGTGGCCAGCTCGCTGATTACCCAGGGCGTTGAAGCAACCCGTATCCGCACCAGCGGCATGGGGCCTGCAAACCCAATCGCCAGCAACAGCACGGCGGAAGGCAAAGCGCAGAACCGTCGCGTTGAGATTACGTTAAGTCCCGTGCAGTAATCGCATTTCCCCCCTCTCCCTGTGGGAGAGGGTCGGGGTGAGGGCATCAGACCGCACACCCCAACATGAACCACTTGCCATCGTTGATTTTCCCGCTAAGGTGTTCTCACTAAAGTCAGGGAAATCAGCGATGAGCAAACCAGCACGGGCCACCATCAGCGACGTGGCGAAAGCCGCGAAAACCGGTAAAACCAGCATTTCGCGCTACCTCAACGGCGAGAAACACCTGCTGTCCGAGGCGCTGCTGTCGCGAATTGAACAGGCCATTGCTGACCTCGACTACCGCCCCAGCCTGATGGCGCGCGGCCTCAAACGCGGGCGCACCCGGCTAATTGGGCTGATCATCGCCGACATTACCAACCCCTACTCCGTTAACGTGCTGAGCGGCATCGAAGCCGCCTGCCGCGAGAAGGGCTTTACGCCGCTGGTCTGTAATACCAACAACGAAGTCGATCAGGAGCTGCACTACCTCGACCTGCTGCGCAGCTACCAGGTGGAAGGAATCGTGGTGAATGCGGTGGGGATGCGCGAAGAGGGTTTAAACCGCCTGCAGCAATCCTCCCTGCCGATGGTGCTTATCGACCGAAAAATTCCCGAATTTGCCTGCGACGTTGTCGGGCTGGATAACGTTCAGGCCGCCACCACCGCCACCGAGCACCTCGTCGAACAGGGCTTTGAAGCGATTCTTTTCCTCAGCGAACCGCTGGGCATGGTTAACACGCGCCGCGAGCGTTTGAGCGCGTTTCGCACCACTCTCGAGCGCTATCCCGGCACCATCGCCGAAAATGCCGAAACGCCCCTGCACGAGGCCGGGCAGATTGACAACATCCTGCGTCAGTTTCACACCCGCCATCGCGGAATGCGCAAAGCCGTTATCTCCGCCAACGGGGCATTGACGCTGCAGGTCGCCCGCTCCCTCAAGCGCATTGGCCTGCACTGGGGCAGCGACATCGGCCTGCTGGGCTTTGATGAACTGGAGTGGGCAGAGCTGGCAGGGGTCGGCATCACCACACTCAAGCAACCGACGTGGCAAATTGGCTATGCTGCTGTAGAACAGGTGGTTCGCCGGATTGAGGGCGTCAGCGATGCCGTCCGCGAGCAGGTTTTCTCTGGCGAACTGATTGTTCGCGGCTCTACCGCACGTTAACGTTCCCTTCGTGACAGCGATCATAAATTCAACATCCTGACCTTTCCTTTGGAACCGGTTCCATCTAGCGTAATACTATCGAATACGTGATGGAGTCCGGTAATGAGCAGGAAAATAATGGTGGTCACCGCCGCTTACGGCGCGGATCGGGTGCGACAGGCGGGTGGCCAACGGGCCATGCTTCCGGTGATTGCGGGCGCGGGTGCCGACGGCGTAGAGATCCGCCGCGAACTGTTCAGCGCAGAGGAGCTGCTGGCCCTGCCCGCGCTGGGTGAGTCCATCGAGCTGCTGGGCCTGCTGGCATGTTACTCCGCTCCAGCCGCCCTGTTTATGCCCGATAGCCAGCTCAACCCGGACCTCCCGCGCTATCTGGCCGAAGCCAACACCCTCAACGCGCTGTGGCTGAAGGTCTCTCTCGGCCATTTTAGCGACAAACATTCCCTTGAAGCCCTGCGCGCGCTGCTGGACGACAGCGGCATGGCGCTGGTCGTGGAAAACGATCAGACCGACTGCGGGCAGCTCGCCCCGATGCAGCGCTTCAAAGCCGCCTGTCGGGTGATGGCGCTGCCCGTCACCCTGACGTTCGACATGGGCAACTGGCTGTGGGTAGGTGACTCACCCGAAGAAGCCGCGCGTCACCTGGCACCTGCGGTGAGCTATATTCACGTTAAGGCCGCCGTTCAGCACAAGGACCAGTTCCGCGCCGTTGCGCCGGACGCCACCGATGCGCGCTGGCTCGACCTGCTCAATCAACTGCCTGCCGATGCCCCACGCGGTATTGAGTTCCCGCTGGAGGGAGCCGATTTAACCGCCGTCACCCGCCACTACGTTAACCTGCTGCGCGAGGAGTAAACCATGCACAAGACGCTGGATGTCATCACTATCGGCGAGGCCATGGCGATGTTTGTCGCTACCGAAACCGGCGAGCTGAGCGCGGTTGAACACTTTATCAAACGCGTGGCGGGCGCAGAGCTGAACGTCGCGACGGGGCTGGCGCGCCTCGGCCTGAACGTCGGCTGGGTCAGCCGCGTGGGGGATGACAGCTTTGGCCATTTCGTCCTCGACTCGCTGAAAAAAGAGGGCATTGATGCCGCCGGCGTCACGCTGGACGCCCGCTTCCCAACCGGCTTTCAGCTGAAATCGAAGGTCGATAATGGAACCGATCCCATCGTGGAGTACTTCCGCAAAGGATCGGCAGCCAGCCATCTCTCCGTTGACGACTACAACGCCCCCTATTTCTCGTCCGCACGCCACCTGCACCTGAGCGGCGTGGCGGCAGCGCTCTCAGCCAGCTCGTACGAACTGCTGGATCACGCAGCCGCCGCGATGAAGGCACAGGGAAAAACGATCTCGTTCGATCCCAACCTGCGCCCGGTGCTGTGGAAAAGCGAAGCCGAGATGGTTGAAAAGCTGAACCGTCTGGCGTTTCAGGCCGACTGGGTTCTGCCCGGCGTAAAGGAAGGGATGATCCTTACCGGCGAAAGCTCTCCGGAAGGGATTGCCGATTTTTACCTGAATAAAGGGGTAAAAGCCGTGGTGTTGAAAACCGGCGCCGACGGCGCATGGTTCAAAACGGCCAGCGGTGAACAGGGCGCGGTCGCGGCGGTAAACGTCGAGAACGTGGTCGACACCGTAGGCGCGGGCGACGGCTTTGCCGTAGGCGTGATTAGCGCCCTGCTGGAAGGCAAACCGCTGCTGCAGGCCATTGCGCGCGGCAACACCATCGGCTCGCTGGCGATCCAGGTGCAGGGCGACAGCGAAGGATTACCAACGCGCGCGCAGCTCAACGAATAGCTCCCCTCACCCCGGCCCTCTCCCCAAAGGGGAGAGGGTGCAAATCATCCCCTCGCCCCTTTGGGGAGAGGGTTAGGGTGAGGGGGGTGACCACCTCAACAACAGAGGCAAGCCTATGAACAGTTCGACCAATGCAGTTAAACGCTGGTGGTACATCATGCCTATCGTGTTCATCACGTACAGCCTGGCGTACCTCGATCGTGCCAACTTTAGTTTCGCATCCGCTGCGGGGATCACCGAAGACCTCGGCATTACCAAAGGTGTGTCCTCCCTGCTCGGCGCCCTTTTCTTCCTCGGCTACTTCTTCTTCCAGATCCCCGGCGCTATCTACGCCGAACGCCGCAGCGTGCGCAAGCTGATCTTCGTCTGCCTGATCCTGTGGGGCGGCTGCGCGTCGCTGACCGGCGTGGTGAATAACATTCCAGCGCTTGCCGCCATTCGCTTTATCCTCGGGGTCGTAGAGGCTGCGGTGATGCCCGCGATGCTTATCTACATCAGCAACTGGTTTACCAAATCCGAACGCTCGCGCGCCAACACTTTCCTGATCCTCGGTAACCCGGTCACCGTGCTGTGGATGTCGGTTGTATCCGGCTACCTTATCCAGTCTTTTGGCTGGCGCGAAATGTTTATCATCGAAGGGGTTCCGGCGGTGATCTGGGCATTCTGCTGGTGGGTGCTGGTGAAAGACAAGCCTGCGCAGGCGAAGTGGCTTTCCGAAGACGAAAAAGCCGCGCTGCAGGCGCAGCTGGATAAAGAGCAGCAAGGGCTGAAGGCGGTACGTAATTACGGCGAGGCCTTCCGCTCCCGCAACGTCATTCTGCTGTGTGCTCAGTACTTTGCGTGGAGCATTGGCGTATACGGTTTTGTGCTGTGGCTGCCGTCAATCATTCGCAGCGGCGGTGAAAACCTCGGCATGGTGGAAGTGGGCTGGCTGTCGTCCGTGCCTTATCTGGCCGCGACAATCGCGATGATTATCGTCTCCTGGGCATCGGACAAGCTGCAAAACCGTAAGCTGTTCGTCTGGCCGCTGCTGCTGATCGCCGCCTTTGCCTTTATTGGCTCCTGGGCCGTGGGCGCAAACCACTTCTGGGCTTCTTACACGCTGCTGGTGATTGCCGGTGCAGCCATGTATGCCCCGTATGGTCCCTTCTTCGCGATTATCCCGGAAATGCTGCCGCGTAACGTGGCGGGCGGCGCGATGGCGTTGATCAACAGCATGGGCGCGCTGGGCTCCTTCTTCGGCTCCTGGTTTGTTGGCTACCTTAACGGCGCAACCGGCAGCCCGTCGGCGTCGTACATATTTATGGGGGTAGCACTTTTTGCCTCGGTGTGGCTTACTCTGATTGTTAAGCCTGCTAATAATCAACAATTACCCGTCGGCGCACGCCACGCCTGACCCTTTAAATATCAACGGAGATTAGCATGAAGCCGTCCGTCATTTTGTATAAAGCACTGCCTGAAGATCTGCAAAAACGCCTCGAGGAACACTTCACCGTGACGCAGGTGAAGAACCTCAGCCCGGACACCGTGGCACAGCACGCGGATGCGTTTGCCCGCGCCGAAGGATTGCTGGGTTCAAGCGAAAAAGTGGATGTGGCCTTGCTGGAGAAAATGCCGAAGCTTCGTGCTACCTCGACCGTTTCCGTGGGGTACGACAATTTTGACGTAGATGCCCTGAATGCCCGCAAAATCCTGCTGATGCATACGCCGCATGCCCTGACGGAGACGGTAGCCGACACGCTGATGGCGCTGGTGCTCACCACCGCCCGCCGCGTGGTGGAGGTGGCCGAGCGCGTCAAAGCGGGCGAGTGGACCAAGAGCATCGGTCCGGACTGGTTTGGCGTGGACGTACACGGTAAAACGCTGGGGATAGTGGGCATGGGCCGCATTGGGCTGGCGCTGGCACAGCGCGCGCATTTCGGCTTCAACATGCCAATTCTGTACAACGCGCGCCGTCATCACGGTGAAGCTGAAGAACGCTTCAACGCTCGCTACTGTGAGCTTGATACGCTGCTGCAGGAATCTGACTACGTGTGCCTGATCCTGCCGCTGACGGAGGAGACCCACCATCTGATCGGCAAATCTGCATTTAAGAAGATGAAGAAATCGGCCATTTTCATTAACGCAGGCCGTGGCCCGGTGGTGGACGAAAAAGCACTGATTGAAGCCCTGCAAAACGGTGAGATCCACGCCGCCGGTCTGGACGTGTTTGAGCAGGAGCCGCTGCCGGTTGATTCCCCGCTGCTACAGCTGCCAAACGTCGTCGCCCTGCCCCATATCGGTTCGGCAACACACGAAACGCGCTATAACATGGCAGCCACCGCGGTGGACAATTTGATCGCCGCACTGGGCGGGAAAGTGGAACGAAACTGCGTTAACCCGCAGATCCAGAAATAGAAATGAAAAAACCCGCCAGAAGGCGGGTTTTTGAATTTTGTGCTACTGGGTTGGAAGCTTACAGGCTTACAACGTTACCAGCTGCTGGGCCTTTAGCGCCGCTTTCGATGGTGAAGGAAACTTTCTGACCTTCGTCCAGAGATTTGTAGCCATCGTTCTGGATAGCAGAGAAGTGTACGAACACGTCTTTTGAGCCATCGTCAGGAGTGATGAAGCCGAAACCTTTATCAGCGTTGAACCATTTTACCAGACCAGTCATTTTACCAGACATAGAAATTACCTTATTAAAAATATGTTTTGCCTTCCGGCATGATGGTTGCGTTACAGATTTTTAAGCGATGAAGGAAGGGTCACTACGAAGGGTATCTATGGATAACAATCTGGACTGCTTTACTAAACTGCTTTAGGTCTGTGTAACAAACCGACGGGGATAGTTATACCGATGTGGTAGATGAATGACAAGCATTATTTTCTATAGTCATAAAAAAAACCCCGCTCGAGGCGGGGCTTTTCTTTTATTCGGTTGCAGCGACTGCTGCACTCCACGCCTGACTAAAGGCCTGATGCTGGGAAGCCAGCGGCCCAATCAGCGTATTGTACTGGCTCGCCTGCTGGGACGTCGGGAACTGAATGCCGTTAGAGACAAAGCTCACCTGAGTGCCCTGCTGGGAGATAAAATCACCAACCTGAACCAGCTGCTGCGTGAAAATCTGAGCGGCAGGGATCAGCGGTTGCAACGCGTCTGAAGGCTTCGTGACCACTTTCTCATAGACCTTGTCGAAGACCGGCTTGAGATCGTCGCCCTGCTTCAGCGCAGAACGTGAGGCATCAGCCTGCATTTTCGCGTTTTGCAGCTGTTGACTCAGCACGCCGAGCGCACCGTTAGACTGGCGCAGAGGTTCACGCTGGGTCATGTAATCCTGAGGGACACGAATAGCGTTAACGCTGTCCAGTACCGGACGCAGACCGGAGTCCATCGCCTGACTCACCTGCTGTGAATAACCATAAATAATGGCGTAATCAGACACGAACGGACCAAACTGTTTTTTCTGATCCGCAGTCAGCGTTGGTAAACGCTCGCCGCTGCGCATCACTGTATTCTGCAGAAAATCGATAAACGCTTTGCGCTGATCGCCTTCTTTATCAAAACACCCACTCAGGCTAACCACCATCAGCAACGCCGCAATAGGCGCAAACCAGCGAGAGCAGGACTTTCCTGTCGCCATTTCATTACTCCTTTCACCCAAAAAAGCGCACACCGGCACACGCGTGCCCGACGCTGACAAGGATAGTCCAGGTCAGCCCTGCAAGATACTCTTTTCATGCAAAACGGCTATTGCCGTTTTATATCTTACTATTTACAAAAAAATACGCATCGCGGCCGTCATATGGTTAATCAGGTAATTAGCATAACTATCCATATAGCTGAAACGGGTAAAGCGATCGTTACCGCACAATTAATCACAGGCGTGACGATCCCGTGTCCGCTTTTGAGTCTATTCTTAAATGGCTCTCTGATGTTCTTGATCCCTGTGTGAGATTTAAGAGGAGTTCTCAATGGAATATAAAGATCCTGAGTTTGAGCTGCTGAGCAGCCTGGAACAGATTATTTTTAAAGGTGTACCGCAGGCGATTACCCTGCAACAGAAACCCAATCCCTTTACAGAATTTGAGCAATTGCGCAAAGGGACGGGCTTAAAAAATGAAGAATTCGCCAGAGCAATGGGTGTCAGCGTAGCGATGGTGCTGGAGTGGGAGTCGAAACGTGAAAAACCCACGCCTGCTGAGCTAAAGCTGATGCGCCTTATCAAGGCCAACCCGGCACTCAGCAAGCAGATAGCCTAGTAAAGTTTGTTACCGCCCCCGCCTCTGCGGGGGTTTGTGTTTAAAGGGTTTCACAACGCCACCCTGCCTTTTCCCACACCATCTCATGCGTCAATGTTAACCCTTTCAGAAAGGCCACATCGTGCGATACCACCACCAGCGCACCGGGGAAATCAGCCAGCGCGTGTTCAATCGCCTGCACCGATGCCAAATCCAGATGGTTAGTCGGCTCATCAAGCAGCAGGAGCTGCGCGGCCTCCTCACGCCACAGCGCGCAGGCCAGCGCGGCCTTCAGACGCTCTCCCCCGCTCAGGTCCGCCAGTGGCAGCATGACCTTATCGGCACCGAGCTGAAGCTGAGCTAACCGGGTCCGCAGGCTGCCTTCCTCGAGGGGCGTATTGCTCAGGTTGAGATGCGTCATCACGGACTGCGTAAGATCTAACTGAGTTAGATGCTGATCGAGATACGCGCAGGAGACCGATACGCTGCACGTACCGGAGCGTGGCGCGACCTCCCCGAGGATCGCCTTTAGCAGCGTCGACTTACCGCAGCCGTTCGGCCCTTTAAGCGCAACGCGCATCGGCCCGTCCATACGCCAGTGAATCGGCGGGTTATCCACATGCGGTAATACCAGCCCCTCCAGCACCAGCACCTGTTTCCCGTCGGCAATCTGGCTACCGGGCAGGGTGAACATTACCGGATTATCCTCCTCAACCCGCTCGCGCGCCTTGTTTACGGCGGCGTTCAGGGCATCGTTCCGATCGCTATGCTGTTTTTTCCAGGAACCAATCCGCTCCTTTGCCGCGCCTTTGTATTTGACCCGCTCAAACGAGGCGATGTTCAGCGTATCGACCGTACGCAGCGTTTTTGCCGAACGACGCTGGCTGTCGTCATGCTCTTTTTGCATACGAGAGCGGGTGCGTTTACGCTCCGCCGCCGCATGTTCCAGCGCCGCGCGGGCGGCCTGCTGCTCGGCATCGCGCTGAGTTTGATAATCAGCATAATTACCGCCAAAGCTGCGCAGGCCTGAGGCGCTCAGTTCCAGAATGCGCGGCACCTGTGCCAGCAGCTCCCGGTCATGGGAGGCAACCAGCACGCCGCCCTGATAACGAGCAAGCTGGCTGTAGAACCACTCGCGCCCGTCCCTGTCGAGATGGTTAGTGGGTTCATCCAGCAGCAGATAATCCGCCCCCGCCGTGAATGCCCCGCACAGCAGGGCGCGAATTCGTTCGCCGCCGCTGAGTTCAATGGCGAGTTTATCCGGTTCAAAAGGCGGGAGTTTCGCAGCGATAAACGCGTCGCGAAGCCGTTCTGCTAAATCCCAGTATCCATCGAGCGTTTCCAAATCGTCAGGCAGATAGTCACCGCTGTCGATACGCTTGCGCGCCGCGAAGAGAGCATCATAGCCGAGCAGTTCCGCCAGCGTAGTCTGCGGCGAAATATCCTGCTGCTGCGCCACATAGACGTGCGTCCCGGAACGTTCGATATGACCACTGTCGGGTTCATCAAGGCCTGCCAGCAGGCGCAGCAGGCGTGTTTTTCCGCTGCCGTTGCGGCCCACCAGTGCGCACAGCGCGGGCTCCAACGACAAATTCAGCGGACCAAAAAGGATATCGCCCGTCACAAACTGACAGGTGACCTGATGCAAAATAAAAGAAGGGGACTGCGCAAAATGAGCCATAAGCACTCCTGAATGAAATCAAAACATCCCCTGCCGACGCGGTGGCGTTTAGCAAGGATCGAAATTCATCAGTCGTGTTTGTTCATTTTTGGGGGGCACTCCAGCACAAGAAAGTTAACGGGGGTAAGGATAGCGGTAATGTAATGACCATTTCAAGGTTAAATTTTGGACGACTTATACCCCCTCTCCCTTTGGGCTGAGGGATCCCCACAAATTAATGCGAGCAGTGAACAATCCCCTCGCCCCTTTGAGGAGAGGGTTAGGGTGAGGGGAAACAGACGGTAATTTTGCGAGCCTCTTTCCAGAAATGGTAATATCCTCAGTGGTATAGCTCAAATCTGTTGCCGCCTGTTTTGATGAGCAGTAAGTTCTCTTCGCACCTGCAAAATCAGGTGCCGGGTTTAGCATCCTGGCTTATCTTATCGGCGGCACATTATGTGCAGCATGCTTTGCTACATCTCAATGGTGGGCTGAGCAGGGGCATCGAAAGATGCGCCGGTATCCGATAAGGCCGGTAATGCTAACTCTGTTCAGTCCACCACCAGCGAAGTTAGCATTTCCGGAGGTGGAAGCTTTATCACTTATCGGAGGCTGCCAATATGGCTACTACCCCAACCCAAGTTCATTCTTTATTCACCCTGCCCTTCAACCACGCCACCGACTTCACCGAACTGGCGGATAACTGCGAACGTTTTACCGACGCACTGGTAGATTGCGAAGAACCCGCCCCAAAAATGGCGCTTTACGGCAGACTTTATGCCTGCCTGAATCTCCTGCAACCCACGCTTCTGGATCCTGTTCCGGACGCTTTAAAAGCCAGCCTGACCGTGAAGGAACTCCCGTCACGCGTTCCGGCTTTCGAACCCGAATGCGATCAGCTGGGGCGCTACTGTCAGGAGATTACGCAATTGCTGATGAACGGCTCACTGCCGCGACAATCTGAAATCGTGATGGAAGATTTGCTGTGCGAACTGGTCAGCTACTTTGCCGATACGCTGAAGGCACCGCGCTGGCTGCAGACAGACGAAGGCACAATCGCGATCGGCTAAAGCTGCCGAATGACGCTGCGCTTATCCGGCCTACAAAAGCCCCATAAAAAAACCCGCCGAAGCGGGTTTTTAGCATTTATAACAACGGGCACGTTACTGCAGGAGCGAAATATCCGCCACGCGCAGGAACAGCTCGCGCAGTTTTTCGAGCATAGAGAGACGGTTAACACGCAGCTCTTTATCCTCTACGTTCACCATCACTTTCTCGAAGAAGGCGTCGATCACGTCGCGCAGCTCGGCCAGATCCACCAGCGCTTCCTGGTAACGACCTTCCGCGAAGTACGGCTCGAGCTTGTCGCGCAGCACAACAACCTGCATTGCCAGCGCGATCTCTTCCGGCTCTTTCAGGGTCGCCGCGTTCACGCGCTCGTTCAGCGTTTCGTCGGATTTCGCCAGGATGTTGGATACACGCTTGTTGGCCGCAGCCAGAGCAGATGCCGCTTCAAGCGTACGGAAGTGGGACACGGCTTTCATGCGCGCATCGAAATCAGCCGGACGGGTCGGACGACGCGCCAGCACCGCCTGAATGGTATCGACGGTGTAACCTTCGTCCTGATACCAGGCGCGGAAACGGCCCAGCATGAAGTCGATCACGTCATCCACAACCTTGGCGTTGGTCAGCTTGTCGCCGTACAGACGCACCGCTTCTTCGGTCAGGGTCTGCAGATCGAGGTTGAGGTTCTTCTCAACGATGATACGCAGCACGCCCAGCGCCGCACGACGCAGCGCGAACGGGTCTTTGTCGCCTTTCGGATGCTGACCGATACCGAAGATACCCGCCAGGGTATCCATCTTATCGGCGATCGCCACGGCGCAGGCAACCGGGTTAGACGGCAGATCGTCACCGGCAAAGCGCGGCTGATACTGCTCGTTCAGGGCAACGGCTACATCTTCCGCTTCGCCATCGTGACGCGCGTAGTGCATGCCCATCACGCCCTGGGTGTCGGTAAATTCGAACACCATGTTGGTCATGAGGTCGCACTTGGACAGCAGGCCCGCGCGCGTCGCGTGGTTGACGTCGGCACCGATTTCACGGGCGATCCAGCCGGACAGCTCCGCGATGCGGTCGGTCTTGTCGCGCAGCGTACCCAGCTGCTGCTGGAACAGCACGGTCTGCAGGCGCGGCAGGTTATCTTCCAGACGTTTTTTACGGTCGGTGTTGAAGAAGAACTCTGCATCCGCCAGACGCGGACGAACGACTTTCTCGTTACCGGAGATAATCTGGATCGGATCTTTCGATTCGATGTTCGCCACGAAGATGAAGTTTGGCAGCAGCTTGCCGTCGTTGGCATAAACCGGGAAGTACTTCTGGTCACCCTTCATGGTGTACACCAGCGCCTCTGCCGGAACGGCCAGGAACTTCTCTTCGAACTTCGCGGTCAGCACAACCGGCCATTCAACCAGAGAGGTCACTTCTTCCAGCAGGCTTTCGCTCAGGTCAGCGTTACCGCCAATCTGGCGCGCCGCTTCTTCGGCGTCCGCTTTGATTTTGGCTTTACGCTGTTCGTAGTCGGCAATGACCTTACCGCGCTCCAGCAGGATCTGCGGGTACTGGTCAGCATTGTCGATGGTGAACTCTGGCTCACCCATAAAGCGGTGGCCGCGGATCACGCGATCGGACGCGACGCCCAGAATGGTGGCCGGAACAACGGTATCGCCCAGCAGCAGGGTCACGGTGTGAACCGGACGCACGAAGTGAACGTCGGACGCGCCCCAGCGCATCAGCTTAGGAATAGGCAGCTTAGCCAGCGAAGTTGCGATCATGTTTGGCAGCAGCGCTTCGGCGCTTTCGCCTTTCACATGGGCACGGTACAGCAGCCACTCGCCTTTGTCGGTGGTCAGACGCTCGGCCTGGTCAACGGTAATACCGCAGCCGCGCGCCCAGCCTTCTGCCGCCTTGCTCGGTTTGCCTTCGGCGTCGAACGCCTGCGCAATGGCCGGGCCACGTTTTTCGACTTCACGATCCGGCTGAGACGCCGCCAGGTTCGCCACTTTCAGCGCCAGACGGCGCGGTGCGGCAAACCACTCAATTTTACCGTGCGCCAGGCCAGCGTTATCCAGCTCGGCGGTCACGTTCGCAGCAAATGATTCAGCCAGGCTGCGCAGGGCTTTTGGTGGCAGCTCTTCGGTGCCGATTTCCACCAGGAAAGTTTTATCAGACATGGCCGCCTCTTATTTGTTTCGGTTGCACATCGGGAAGCCAAGGGCTTCACGGGACGCGTAGTAAGCTTCTGCAACGGCTTTGGTCAGGGTACGAATACGCAAAATGTAGCGCTGACGTTCAGTCACGGAGATGGCTTTGCGGGCGTCCAGCAGGTTGAAGCTGTGGGCGGCCTTCAGAATACGCTCGTAGGCAGGCAGCGGCAGCGGAGTTTCAAGCGCCAGCAGCTGCTGGGCTTCTTTCTCGTACTGCTCGAAGCAGGTGAACAGGAAGTCCACGTCCGCGTATTCGAAGTTATAGGTGGATTGCTCCACTTCGTTCTGATGGAACACGTCGCCGTAGGTAGTTTTACCCAGCGGGCCGTCGCTCCAGACCAGGTCGTAAACGCTGTCTACGCCCTGAATGTACATCGCCAGACGTTCCAGACCGTAGGTGATTTCACCCGTGATCGGTTTACATTCCAGACCGCCGACCTGCTGGAAGTAGGTGAACTGCGTCACTTCCATGCCGTTCAGCCACACTTCCCAACCCAGACCCCAGGCACCCAGCGTTGGGTTTTCCCAGTTATCTTCCACGAAACGAATGTCGTGGATGGTCGGGTCCATACCCAGCTCTTTCAGTGACCCGAGGTACAGTTCCTGAATGTTCTCTGGTGATGGCTTAATCACCACCTGGAACTGATAATAGTGCTGCAGACGGTTCGGGTTTTCGCCGTAACGGCCATCGGTCGGACGACGGGAAGGCTGCACGTAAGCGGTCGCCATCGGCTCCGGCCCCAACGCGCGTAAGCTGGTCATTGGGTGCGAGGTGCCTGCGCCAACTTCCATGTCCAAAGGTTGAACAATGGTGCAGCCCTGACGAGCCCAGTAATCCTGTAAGGTCAGGATCAGGCCCTGGAAGGTCTTGGTATCAAACTTTTGCATAGTATTTCGTGCTGGATACGTGTGGTTTTAAATGGAAGGGATCAGTATACCCGCTGGCTGCAAGATATACAGTACGAAACGGGGTTGTTTAGGGAAAATTGGGGAAATAACCCTTTACGCCAGAGCACCTGAGCGCTCTGGTTGCTGAATATACGCGCGTATTAGCGCATCGAGAGATGTAAAAACTGGCCGTCCGCGTCAAAAGAACAGACAAAGCCCTCTTTGCGCGCCGTATATCCCTTTAGCTCATAGCTGCCCTGAAAGCGCTCAAATCCGATTACGTTGATTTTTTGCACCTCGGCGTTATAGCGTCGAGCAGCCCGATCTTTGCAGAGCTGCTCCATGTCCAGCGAGCGTTCCGGGCTGATTTTCCCCTGCTGAGCTTTCTGTACCGGCGCTTCTTGCGAAGCGCTGCATCCTGCAAGCACGAGCAGCAGAAAGAGTGATACCACGCGCGTCATCATCATTTTTATTACCGCCCTGGTCAGTGGCTGTTATTTTTAATATCAAAGGTTTTATAGATTAAGGTCTGGCATTCTGCGAATCTCGCGGCGCTCATACAAGCTTGCTTAATAAAACTCAGATTTTTCCAAGGGAAGGCTTTTTCCCATTGGCAGTCACACTCTATTTACAGGGAATAAGAGGAACTGATGCAGTCAAAAATTAGCTGGATTGATAACCTGCGAGGAATAGCCTGTCTGATGGTGGTGATGATTCACACCACGACGTGGTACGTCACAAACGCGCACAGCATCAGCCCCGTTAACTGGGATATCGCCAACGTTCTCAACTCCGCGTCCAGAGTAAGCGTGCCGCTGTTCTTTATGATCTCCGGCTTTCTGTTTTTTGGCGAGCGAAGCGCGCAACCGAGGCATTTCATCCGTATTGCGGCATGTCTGGGGTTTTATAGCGCCGTTGCGTTGCTCTATATCACGCTGTTCACCTCAATTAATGCCGGGCTGTCGCTTAAATATCTGCTCCAAAAACCGGTGTTTTATCACCTGTGGTTCTTCTTCGCCATTATCGTTATTTACCTGGTTTCACCGCTCATTCAGGTGAAAAACATCAGCGGTAAGATGTTGCTGGCGCTGATGGTGGTGATTGGCATCGTCGCGAATCCGAATACCGTCTCTCAGAAGATTAATGGTTTTGAATGGCTGCCGGTTGATCTCTATATCAACGGCGATACCTTCTACTACGTGCTTTACGGCATGCTGGGGCGTGCCATTGGCATGATGGATACGCAAAAACGCGGAATGAACTGGCTCTGCGGGGGGCTGTTTATCATCAGCGCGATCGTGATTTCACGCGGGACGCTTCATGAACTGCAGTGGCGAGGTAATTTTGCCGATACCTGGTATCTCTATTGCGGCCCAATGGTCTTTATCTGTGCCGTTACCCTGCTGACGCTGGTTAAAAACACCCTGAATAATCGCCCACTTCCAATACTGGGATTTATCTCGCGCCACTCGCTGGGAATTTATGGTTTTCACGCGCTGGTGATCCACGCGCTGCGCACCCGCGGCGTGGAGCTTAAAAGCTGGCCGGTGCTGGATATTGTCTGGATATTTTCCGCTACGCTGGCTGTCAGCCTGCTCCTGTCGATGGCACTGCAAAAAATGGATACGCGCAGGTTTGTAAGCTAACCAGATACACAAGGGATAGTAGGCCGGGTAAGCGCCGCGCCACCCGGCGAAGTTTTAGGACATAAGCGGCACAAGCTGCTGATAGATTTTGCGGAAAACATCACGCTGTTCTGCATAGCGCGCATGTTTTTTCGCATCAGGACGATGCTGCTGCTCAAGCGGCAGCTGTGGCAAAAGCAGGTTCAACGGCTTCTCAGGGTTCACCGCAATTTGAGCCAGACGCGCCGCGCCGAGCGCAGGACCGACATCCCCACCGGTACGGTAGTCCAGCTGCAATCCGCTGATATCGGACAGCATCTGCCGCCAGAAGCTGCTGCGTGCCCCACCGCCAATCAGGGTAATGCTCGCCGGTTTAAGGCCGCAGTCGTGCACCACGTCCATGCCGTCCGCAAGGGCATATCCCACCCCTTCCAGTACCGCTCGCGCCAGTTCCGCCGGGCCGTGCTGATGGGTTAAGCCAAAGAACACCCCTTTCGCTTCCGGGTTGTTGTGCGGCGTACGTTCCCCGGAAAGGTACGGTAAAAACCACACCGTCCCCGCGTTTTCATCTGCCTGCTGTGCTGCTGCGATCAGCGCCGGTACGTCTGCCATTCCGGTCAGCTTCGCTGCCCAGTCCAGGCATGATGCCGCGCTCAGCATCACCGACATCAGGTGCCATTTCCCCGGCAGGGCATGACAGAAACTGTGAACCGCGCTTTCAGGATTGCTGCGATAACCGTCGCTGACGGCAAAATAAACGCCGGACGTGCCGAGCGAGAGCATCGCCTGCCCTGCATCGACCATGCCGACACCCACCGCTCCCGCCGCATTATCACCGCCACCGGCGACCACCGGCACGGCTGGCATATTCCAGCGCTCGGCAATGGATGGCTGCAACGCCCCCGTGATGTCACTGCCTTCATAAAGCGCAGGCATGTGCTCGCGCGTCAAATGGCAGGCTTCGAGCATCGTCTCGCTCCAGTCGCGCTTCGCCACGTCGAGCCACATTGTGCCCGCCGCGTCTGACATGTCGCTGGCGAAATCGCCCGTCATGCGAAAACGCAGATAATCTTTTGGCAGCAGGACTTTCGCCACCTGACGGAAAATTTCCGGTTCGTGGCGTTGGACCCACAGGATTTTCGGTGCGGTAAAACCCGGCATCATCAGGTTGCCGGTAATCTGGCGAGACGCAGGCACGCGTTCCTCAAGGATTGCGCACTCTTCTGCACAGCGGCCATCGTTCCAGAGAATGGCGGGCCTTAACACGCGATGCTGGTCATCCAGCAGCGTTGCGCCGTGCATTTGCCCGGCAATGCCCAGCGCCTTAACGTCACGCAGACTGTGATGTTCACCTAAGGCTTTCATGGCGCGATCCGTCGCCAGCCACCACTGCTCCGGCTCCTGTTCCGACCATAGCGGATGCGGACGTGAAACCTGCAGTTTTTCAGTCTGCGTGGCTAACACGTCGCCCTGCTCATTCAACAGGATGGCCTTCACGCCCGATGTGCCAAGATCGATCCCGATATACATTACGGTGACTCCTTTAACAGAAATGCCCGGTGGCGCTAACGCTTACCGGGCCTACGTGCATCCTCAGCTAAATCACTTATCAAACAGATAGTGGTTTACGAGATTTTCCAGCAGTTCCTGATGTCCGCTCTGATGCTGCGGCGCCAGTTGATGCTGTTCAGCGTACTTCGCGATTTCGGCCAGCGATAACTGCCCTTTCAAAATTTGCTGGCCCAGCTCACTGTTCCAGCCGCTGTAACGCTTCGCAACACGCTTATCCAGCTCACCGTCTTCGATCATGCGGGCAGCCACTTTCAGCGCCAGCGCCATGGTATCCATCGCACCGATGTGACCATAGAACAGATCGTATTTATCGGTACTCTGACGACGTACTTTGGCGTCAAAGTTCAGGCCGCCGGTCGTAAAGCCGCCCGCTTTGATGATTTCGTACATCACCAGCGCGTTCTCTTCCACGCTGATTGGGAACTGATCGGTATCCCAGCCCAGCTGCGGGTCGCCGCGGTTAGCATCCACAGAGCCGAAGATGCCGAGCGCAATGGCTGACGCGATTTCGTGGTGGAAAGAGTGGCCAGCCAGCGTGGCGTGGTTCGCTTCGATGTTTACCTTGATCTCTTTTTCCAGGCCAAACTGCTTCAGGAAGCCGTACACCGTTGCAACATCATAATCGTACTGATGTTTGGTTGGCTCTTGCGGTTTAGGTTCAATTAACAGCGTGCCGCGGAAACCGATTTTGTGCTTATGCTCAACGACCATCTGCATAAAGCGGCCAATCTGCTCGCGCTCCTGACGCAGATCGGTATTCAGCAGGGTTTCATAACCTTCACGCCCGCCCCACAGCACGTAGTTTTCGCCGCCCAGCTGATGCGTGGCGTTCATCGCAGTCACAACCTGCGTCGCCGCCCAGCTAAAGACCTCTGGATCGGGGTTAGTCGCTGCGCCCGCGCCGTAGCGTGGGTTGGTGAAACAGTTTGCCGTACCCCAGAGCAGCTTAACGCCACTTTGCTGCTGTTTTGCGGCCAGCACGTCAACCATCTGTGCAAAGTTATTCAAATACTCTTTCAGCGACGCGCCTTCCGGCGACACATCGACATCATGGAAGCAGTAGTACGGCACGTTGAGCTTGTGGAAGAATTCAAAGGCAACGTCTGCTTTGCGCTTTGCCAGCTCAATGGCCTCGCCCGGCTGCTGCCATGGGCGATCAAATGCGCCAACGCCGAACATATCCGCGCCGTTCCAGCAGAAGGTATGCCAGTAACAGGCGGCAAAGCGCAGATGATCTTCCATGCGCTTACCCAGCACCAGCTCATCCGGGTTGTAGTGACGAAATGCTAAAGGATTGGTCGTTTTCGTGCCTTCGTAACGGACGCGATCGAGTTGGTCGAAATAAGCTTGCATATTCAGCTCCATTATCAGGGTATGCGGCGAGTCGTAGATACAGGAGTAATAGTGAATACTCATTCCAGCTTGCTCAATTACGTTATTTCACACTGCTATTGAGAGAATGCACAACTGTGCGCTGGCTCGCAAAATAATGTGCAAGCAAACTATTTTTCGGCGCAGATTCCAGAATCAAATGTAATTAATAAGTTACGTATTTTAAAACCCGATCGCGGTCATAAATTCGGAAATAAACCAAATATCGTAATGAGAAGATAAAAATCTGTAATTGCCAGCAGGCCTTTCCACGTTAAAAATTTGCTGCGTCTCAGCAGTGAATGTTTCTTTTATCTCAGCAACACATACCCCTACATAAAGGCCTAATAATTATGAAGATAAAGAACCTGACCCTAACGCTCTGCACCACTCTCCTGCTTGCAAGCTTTGCCGGGCACGCTAAAGAGGTCAAAATCGGTATGGCGATTGACGATCTGCGCCTGGAGCGCTGGCAAAAAGATCGCGATATTTTTGTGAAAAAAGCGGAGTCACTGGGTGCAAACGTGTTTGTTCAGTCGGCAAACGGCAATGAAGAAACGCAAATGTCCCAAATCGAAAATATGATTAACCGCGGCGTCGATGTCCTGGTCATTATCCCGTACAACGGTCAGGTATTAAGTAACGTGGTGAAGGAAGCCAAACAAGAAGGCATAAAAGTGCTGGCCTATGACCGCATGATTAATAATGCGGATATTGATTATTATATTTCTTTCGACAACGAAAAAGTGGGCGAATTACAGGCCAAAAGCCTGGTCGAAAAAGTGCCTCAGGGGAATTATTTCCTGATGGGCGGCTCACCGGTCGATAACAACGCCAAACTGTTCCGCGAAGGGCAGATGAAAGTCCTGAAACCCTATATCGACGACGGGAAGATTAAGGTGGTCGGCGATCAGTGGGCGGATGGCTGGCTGCCAGAGAACGCGCTGAAAATAATGGAAAATGCGTTAACAGCCAATAACAACAAAATAGATGCTGTTGTCGCGTCCAACGATGCCACCGCCGGTGGCGCTATTCAGGCGCTCAGCGCCCAGGGGCTCGCAGGGAAAGTCGCAATATCCGGCCAGGATGCCGACCTGGCTGGCGTGAAGCGCATTATTGCCGGCACCCAAACCATGACGGTCTATAAACCGATCACCCAGCTTGCCAACACGGCTGCCGAAATTGCCGTAGAGCTGGGTAACGGACAGCAACCTAAAGCCGATGCCACGCTGAACAACGGGCTGAAAGATGTTCCTGCTCGCCTGCTCACGCCAATTGAAGTCAATAAAGAGAACATTGACGCCACCGTGGTAAAAGACGGTTTCCATAAAAAGAGTGAACTGTAATCCCGCGCAGCCCCCGCCGTGCGGGGGCTCGCCGACGTGCCCTGTTCGCCCTTCGGTTATGTGGAGCAGTTATGTCTTATTTACTTGAAATGAAAAGCATCACAAAAGCCTTTGGCGCGGTGAAAGCAGTCGACAACGTAAGCCTGCGGTTGAATCCTGGCGAAGTCGTCTCACTGTGCGGCGAAAACGGTTCGGGCAAATCGACGCTGATGAAAGTGCTGTGTGGGATCTATCCGCACGGCAGCTACGAAGGCGAAATCGTTTTTGCCGGCGAGGTCATTCAGGCCACCCATATTCGCGATACCGAGCGTAAAGGCATTGCCATCATTCATCAGGAGCTGGCGCTGGTGAAGCACCTCACCGTGCTGGAGAACATTTTCCTCGGCGCTGAAATTTCACGCCACGGCGTGCTCGATTACGACACCATGACGCTACGCTGTGAAAAGCTTCTGGCGCAGGTCAGCCTCAGCATTTCACCCGACACCCGCGTGGGCGATCTGGGTCTGGGTCAGCAGCAGCTGATTGAGATCGCCAAGGCGCTGAACAAACAGGTGAGGCTGCTGATTCTCGACGAGCCCACGGCTTCACTCACCGAGCAGGAAACGGCGGTCCTGCTCAATATCATTCGCGACCTGCAAAACCACGGTATCGCCTGCATCTACATTTCGCACAAGCTGAACGAGGTCAAAGCCATTTCGGATACCATCTGCGTCATCCGCGACGGTCAACACATCGGCACGCGCGACGCGGAAGGCATGAGTGAAGATGACATCATCACCATGATGGTGGGGCGCGAACTCACTGCGCTTTATCCGAACGAACCTCACGCCGTCGGAGATGAAATCCTGCGCGTGGAAAATCTCACCGCATGGCATCCGGTAAACCGCCACATCAAGCGGGTTAACAATGTCTCCTTCTCGCTGCACCGGGGTGAAATTCTTGGCATCGCGGGCCTGGTTGGCGCCGGGCGAACCGAAGCCGTGCAGTGCCTGTTCGGCGTATGGCCGGGGCGCTGGGAGGGCACGATTTATATCGACGGCCAGCCGGTGAAAATCGATAACTGCCAGCAGGCGATCGCGCGGGGTATCGCCATGGTGCCGGAAGATCGCAAAAAAGACGGCATCGTGCCGGTCATGGCGGTCGGGAAAAACATTACGCTCGCCGCGCTTAATCAGTTTTCCGGCACGCTGACCAGCCTGGACGATGCCGCAGAGCAGCAGTGCATTCTCCAGTCGCTCGCCCGACTCAAGGTCAAAACGTCTTCCCCGGAGCTGGCGATTGGACGCCTGAGCGGCGGAAACCAGCAGAAGGCCATTCTGGCGCGCTGCCTGCTCCTCAATCCACGCATTCTGATCCTTGATGAACCGACGCGCGGAATAGACATCGGCGCGAAGTATGAAATCTACAAGCTGATTAATCAGCTTGTGCAGCAAGGCATTGCCGTCATTGTCATCTCGTCCGAATTACCCGAAGTGCTGGGCCTTAGCGACCGCGTGCTGGTCATGCACGAAGGGAAACTGAAAGCCAATCTGATTAACCAAAGCCTGACGCAGGAGCAGGTAATGGAAGCCGCTTTAAGGAGCGAACGTCATGTCGAAAAGCAATCCGTCTGATATCAAAGTCGCTGTTCCGACGCCCGGCGCATTCTCGGGGCTAAAAGCGCTAAACCTGCAGGTTTTCGTCATGATTGCGGCGATTATCGCCATCATGCTGTTCTTCACCTGGATGACCGACGGCTCTTATTTAAGCGCGCGTAACGTTTCAAACCTCCTGCGCCAGACGGCGATCACCGGCATTCTGGCCGTAGGGATGGTCTTCGTGATTATCTCGGCGGAAATCGATCTGTCCGTCGGGTCGATGATGGGGTTGCTCGGAGGCGTGGCGGCGATTTTTGACGTCTGGCTCGGCTGGCCCCTGCCGCTGACGATTGTCGTCACGCTGGCGCTGGGTCTGGTACTCGGTGCGTGGAACGGCTGGTGGGTGGCCTACCGCAAAGTCCCGTCATTTATCGTCACTCTAGCGGGGATGCTGGCTTTCCGTGGCATTCTGATTGGCATTACCAACGGCACAACTGTCTCCCCCACCAGTGCATCCATGTCACAGATTGGGCAGAGCTATCTCTCCGATGGCGTGGGCTTTACCATCGGCGCGGTGGGTCTGATGGCGTTTGTTGGCTGGCAGTGGCGTGGACGTATGCGCCGTCAGGCATTGGGGCTGGCTTCACCTGCATCGACATCCGTTGTGGGCCGTCAGGCACTTACCGCGGTGATTGTGCTGGGTGCCATCTGGCTTCTGAATGACTATCGCGGCGTCCCAACGCCCGTTCTGCTGCTGGCGCTCCTGCTGCTGGGCGGCATGTTTATGGCGACGCGTACCGCATTTGGTCGACGTATTTACGCCATTGGCGGCAACCTGGAAGCGGCACGTCTGTCGGGCATCAACGTCGAGCGCACCAAGCTGGCGGTCTTTGCCATCAACGGCCTGATGGTCGCTATTGCGGGCCTGATCCTCAGCTCGCGCCTGGGTGCCGGTTCCCCGTCTGCGGGTAACATTGCAGAACTGGATGCCATTGCCGCCTGCGTTATCGGCGGAACCAGCCTCGCGGGCGGTGTCGGCAGCGTCGCAGGTGCGGTAATGGGCGCATTTATTATGGCTTCGCTGGATAACGGGATGAGTATGATGGACGTTCCGACGTTTTGGCAGTATATCGTCAAGGGTGCCATTCTGTTGCTGGCAGTCTGGATGGACTCTGCTACCAAGCGACGTGCCTGAGAACAGTATCGTTACCTATTTGGGAAAGTGAGCCATGTTTGAAAAGCGTCACCGCATTACGTTGTTATTCAATGCTAACAAAGCCTATGACCGCCAGGTGGTTGAAGGGGTTGGCGAATATTTGCAGGCGTCGCAATCCGAGTGGGATATCTTTATTGAAGAAGATTTCCGCACCCGTCTGGAGAACATCAAAGACTGGCTGGGCGATGGCGTGATCGCTGATTTTGACGATCCCGTGATCGAACAACTACTGACCGACGTCGACGTCCCCATCGTGGGTGTCGGCGGCTCCTATCATACACCTGAACACTACCCACCGGTTCACTATATCGCCACCGATAACCATGCGTTGGTGGAGGCCGCTTTTCTGCATCTCAAAGAGAAAGGCGTTCACCGCTTTGCCTTTTACGGTTTACCCACCACCAGCGGCAAACGCTGGGCGGTCGAGCGCGAGCACGCGTTTTGCCAGCTGGTCGCGCAGGAGAAGTATCGTGGCGTGGTCTATCAGGGGCTGGAAACCGCACCGGAAAACTGGCAGCACGCGCAAAACCGCCTGGCAGACTGGCTGCAAACGCTGCCGCCGCAGACCGGGATTATTGCCGTCACGGATGCACGCGCCCGCCACGTGCTGCAGGTCTGCGAACACTTACACATCCCGGTGCCGGAAAAGCTGTGCGTGATTGGTATCGATAACGAAGAGCTCACCCGTTATCTGTCTCGCGTGGCGCTCTCCTCGGTGGCACAGGGAACGCGTCAGATGGGCTATCAGGCTGCGAAGCTGCTGCATCGCCTGCTGGATAACGAATCTCTTCAGCTTCAACGCCTGCTGGTGCCCCCGGTGCGCGTGGTCGAACGCCGCTCTACTGATTATCGTTCTTTGAGCGATCCGGCCGTCATCCAGGCCATGCACTACATCCGCAACCACGCCTGCAAAGGTATCAAGGTCGATCAGGTGCTGGATTCGGTCGGCATTTCCCGCTCGAATCTGGAGAAGCGCTTCAAAGAGGAAGTGGGCGAAACTATTCACGCGGTGATCCATGCCGAAAAACTGGAAAAAGCGCGCAGCCTGCTGATCTCCACGTCGCTGTCGATCAACGAGATTTCACAGATGTGCGGTTACCCGTCGCTGCAGTATTTTTATTCGGTGTTCAGGAAGGAGTACGACACCACGCCGAAAGAGTACCGCGAGCGCCATAGCGAGGTGCTGATATAAAAAGAAAAACGCCTTCCAGTGGAAGGCGTTTTTTTGAGAATTACATATGTGCGGCGATTAAGCGCTGGTTATCCTGGTACATCGCGAACAGGTAGTTGTTATAACGCTGTCCCTGAGTGGAATACCCTTTCAGCTTATGAATCATCGTGCTTGCCGTCACTTCCTGATCCGCTTTACGCAGTTGAGCGCGTGACTTACGGAACGAGGAGTAAGCGGGATGCGTGTTGAGATTCACCACGTAGGCATTCACGGAATCTTTAACCGACTCAAACTGCGAATACCCTTTAACTTTGCCCGGCGCGTTGTTACAACGCCCTTTCGCACACTTCATGCCGAAGAGGTTGTTGTTGCTGCGCGCCAGCTTCGACGTACCCCAGCCGCTTTCGGCTGCAGCCATCGTTGCCACCATGCTTCCTGGGATAATATCCACACGTTCTAACAGTGAATTCCACGGCACGCGACGCGTGTTCCCGCTCCACTTCACTTTATAACGTTTGGTGATATCTTTCAGGCGCGTGCGCTCAGACGGCGACCAGCGGCTATCGTACTGTTTTGAGATCAGCCAGTTACGATCTGCCGTAATCGCAGAGTTTTGACTTGTAATATAAGGCATTACCGTCCGGAGAAACGCTTTTTTCCTTGGTGTCCCGGAAGGGTATTTTCGCAAATCAGGAAGTGAACTACTCTTTGCACTATTGCGAGAATACTCTTGTTTACTGCTAACCTTACTACTTGTCGTCTTTATTACGTGGGCTTTCTTACTCGTTGTATCCGTGTGCGTCTTCGCAAGCACCTCACCCGAAAATGCCATGGTGAGTAACATGAGTATCGCGGCCCCATATCGTCGAATGGGAGTCGATATCATTAGGTCTCCTGGTCGGATGTAATCATCCCAACACCTTATTTTTTTCACAAATTTGAGAGCGGAATCTCAAATCATATCAAAAATAGCCTTCAAGAGCACGTATAGAAATAGTCCATTTCCGAAACTATGTCACCTAAAAGCTGCTCATAAAAGCATCGCTGCCGGAAAAATGTGTGCGATATCGCAGATAACTGCCTAATTTTGCGCGGGATCACTCATCCCTTCGCGTCCTCCTGGCAGAAAGCGTCAGGGGATGAGTTTTTCGGCTGCGCCCGATGGCAAACTGGTCAAAAATGCCGCGACAGGAAAAGGTCATGAAACGCACCGCATTGGCACTACTGATGTTACCCGCACTGGCGCATGCCGACTGCTCATCGCCGGGGTTCGGCGCGTTTAGCGCGGAAGGCACCGGGGTTTTCACCAGCCAGGCAAAGCTTGCGAAGGGTACGCGTCCTCTTACGCTGAGTTTTGACAAGACGTGCTGGCAGCCTACCGATGCCATAAAGCTCAACGAGATGCTGTCGCTCAAGCGCTGCCAGGGTACGCCTCCGCAGTGGCGTCTGTTCCGCGACGGTGAGTACCAGATGCGCATCGATACCCGATCGGGTACGCCGACGCTGATGCTGACCATAAAGAGCGCAGCGGAACAACCCGTCGCTAATGTTATCCGTCAGTGTCCTAAGTGGGATGGTAAGCCTTTAACGCTGGAGGTGAGCAACACCTTCCCCGAAGGCACGGTGGTAAGGGATTTCTACAGCAAGCAGACCGCAACGGTGCAGAACGGCAAAATCACCCTCCAGCCTGCCGCCAGCGCCAATGGCCTGCTGCTGCTGGAGCGTGCCGAAACCGACAGGCCCGCGCCGTTCAGCTGGCAAAACGCCACGGTATATTTCGTGCTCACCGATCGCTTTGTTAACGGCGACCCGAGCAATGACAACGGCTATGGCCGCCATAAAGACGGCATGCAGGAGATCGGCACTTTCCACGGCGGCGATCTCAAGGGGCTCACCGGCAAGCTCGATTATTTGCAGCAGCTTGGCGTGAACGCGCTGTGGATAAGCTCCCCGCTGGAGCAGATCCACGGCTGGGTAGGCGGCGGAACCAAAGGGGATTTCCCGCATTACGCCTATCACGGCTACTACACGCAGGACTGGACGAAGCTTGATGCCAACATGGGCACCGAAGAGGATTTACGCCGCCTGATCGACGAAGCGCACAAGCGCGGGATCCGCGTTCTGTTCGATATCGTCATGAACCACGTCGGCTACGCCACGCTTGCGGACATGCAGGAGTACCAGTTTGGTGCCTTGTATCTGCAGGGCGATGAGCTGAAAAAGACGCTGGGTGAGCGCTGGACGGACTGGAAGCCGGGCGCAGGTCAAAGCTGGCACAGTTTTAACGACTACATCAACTTCAGCGACAAAGCGGCCTGGGAAAAATGGTGGGGCAAGAAATGGGTTCGCACCGATATCGGGGATTACGACAACCCAGGATTCGATGATTTGACGATGTCCCTGGCGTTCCTGCCGGACCTGAAAACCGAATCCACAACGCCTTCCGGCTTGCCGAACTTTTACCAGCATAAGGCCGACACCAATGCTAAAGCGATAGCGAACTTCACGCCCCGGGATTACCTGATCCACTGGCTCAGCCAGTGGGTGCGTGACTACGGTATCGATGGCTTCCGGGTCGATACCGCCAAACACGTTGAGCTTGACGCGTGGCAGCAGCTTAAAGAACGTGCAGAACAGGCGCTCGCCGCCTGGAAAGCCGCGAATCCGGACAAAAAGCTCGACAATGCGCCATTCTGGATGACGGGCGAATCCTGGGGTCACGGCGTGATGCAGAGCGAGTTTTACCGCCACGGCTTTGACGCGATGATTAACTTTGATTACCAGGAGCAGGCGGCGAAAGCGGTGAGTTGCCTGGCCGATATGGATCTCACCTGGCAGCAGATGGCGGAAAAGCTGCAGAGCTTCAACGTGCTGAGCTACCTTTCGTCCCACGATACCCGCCTGTTCCGCGAAGGCGGCCAGCGCGCCGCCGAGCTGCTCCTGCTGGCGCCGGGAAGCGTGCAGATTTATTACGGTGATGAATCTGAGCGTCCGTTCGGCCCGACAGGTTCCGACCCGCTTCAGGGCACCCGTTCGGACATGAACTGGCAGGACGTCACGGGCAAACAGGCCTCAACCGTCGCCCACTGGCAAACGCTGGGCCAGTTCCGCGCCCGCCATCCGGCGATTGGCGAAGGCAAGCAAACCACGCTGTCGCTGAAAGAAGGCTACGGATTTGTGCGTGAGCACAAGGGCGATAAGGTGATGGTGGTATGGGCGGGTAATCAGTAATTCTCCCCCTCACCCTAGCCCTCTCCCCGCAGGGGAGAGGGAACCGGACGGCGCCGTCTTTTCCCCCTCGCCCCTTTGGGGAGAGGGCCGGGGTGAGGGGAAACCCATCAGAACTATTCACTACATAAATCCAAACCAACCACATAAAACAACAAATCCGACCACATCCACCGATTTGCACCCGCACGGTGCTAGCGTTATGGTTACCCCCTTTCATAATAAGCCCGACAGATCACCTGCTATGACGTTTTCACTTTTCGGCGACAAATTTACCCGCCATTCAGGCATTACCCGCCTGATGGAGGACCTCAACGACGGGCTGCGCACACCGGGCGCAATCATGCTCGGCGGCGGAAACCCGGCTCAAATCCCGGAGATGAATACCTATTTCCAGACGCTGCTGGCCCAGATGCTGGAGAGCGGCAAAGCAACCGAGGCACTCTGCAATTACGATGGCCCCCAGGGCAAAACCGAACTGCTGAAACTCCTCGCCGATATGCTGCGTGAAGAGCTGGGTTGGGATATCGAACCACAGAATATTGCACTGACAAACGGCAGCCAGAGCGCGTTTTTCTACTTGTTTAACCTGTTCGCAGGACGTCGCGCCGACGGCACGACCAAAAAAGTGCTGTTCCCGCTGGCGCCGGAGTACATCGGCTACGCCGATTCCGGCCTCGAGGAAGATCTGTTCGTCTCCGCGCGCCCGAATATCGAACTGCTGCCGGAAGGTCAGTTCAAATATCACGTCGATTTTGAACACCTGCACATCGGTGAAGAGACGGGCATGATCTGCGTCTCGCGCCCTACCAACCCAACGGGCAACGTCATCACCGACGACGAGCTGATGAAGCTGGATGCGCTTGCCCATCAGCACGGCATCCCGCTGGTGATCGATAACGCCTACGGCGTACCGTTCCCGGGGATTATCTTCAGCGAAGCACGCCCGCTGTGGAACCCGAACATCGTCCTGTGCATGAGCCTCTCCAAGCTGGGCCTGCCGGGCAGCCGCTGCGGCATCATTATCGCCAACGAAAAAATCATCACAGCCATCACCAACATGAACGGCATTATCAGCCTTTCACCGGGCGGTATCGGCCCGGCGATGATGTGCGAAATGATTAAACGCAACGATCTGCTGCGTCTGTCGAATGACGTGATAAAACCGTTCTATTACCAGCGGGTTCAGGAGACGATCGCGATACTTCGCCGCTATTTGCCGGAAGAACGCTGTCTGATACACAAACCGGAAGGGGCTATTTTCCTGTGGCTATGGTTTAAGGATCTGCCGATCACGACAGAACTCCTCTACCAGCGCCTGAAGAAACGCGGTGTGCTGATGGTGCCGGGGGATTACTTCTTCCCCGGGCTGGATAAGCCGTGGCCGCACACGCACCAGTGCATGCGCATGAACTACGTGCCGGACCCGGAAAAAATAGAAGCAGGCGTGAAGATCCTGGCCGAAGAGATTGAAAACGCCTGGCGTGAAGGCGGTCAGTAACGCGTTACGCCAGATTACGCAGCCGTTCGGTGCGTAATCTGGCTGGATCGACGCAGCTCAGCGCGCGGGTTGGACATGCCTCCACGCAGGCAGGCCCGCTCTCGCGATGGCTGCACAAATCACACTTCAACGCCTGAGCACGATCCCCCGCCGACTGTACCTGCATCGCCCCGAACGGGCACGCCACCATACAGCTTTTGCACCCGATACAGCGCGCCTGCTCCACGAGCCAGACGCCCGCTGAACGTTGAATGGCGCCGGTTGGGCACACGTTCGCACAGGGTGCATCCTCGCACTGATGGCACCCCACCGCCGTGGTGTATGAATCCCCTTTAACGACCCGAATGCGGGGCGTAAAGGCGTTTGCGTAGACGAATTCCTGATGCGACACCGCACAGGCCGCTTCGCAGGTGCGACACCCAATGCATTTTGCCGAATTCGCCGTGATAAATCGGTTCATCTGCTACGCCTCGCGCACGTTAAAACCCAGCTCTCTTGAGATGGCCTCAGCCGTTTCTCGCAACGGTTTGAGAAGGTTTTTCTCGCCAATCTGCTTCATGCGCGAGGTCGACAGCGAAATGGAGATCGCATACGGCACCCGACCATGAATATCAAACACCGGCACGGCAATGCAGGATACACCCAGCTCGTTCTCTTCTTTGTCCATCGCCATGCTGCCCTCGCGGATTTCCGCCAGCTCATCATACATCGCGCTCAGCTCGGTAATGGTGTTGCGGGTCAAGGGTTGGATCTGTTCCTGGTGGCTCTCCCAGTAGGTCGCCACGTAATCCTGATGGCCAAACGCCATGTAGATTTTACCCATCGCGGAGCAGTAGAGCGGCATATGCTGGCCGATATAGGCGCGCGTGCGCAGCATGCCGGTTGTCGGCTCAAGCTTATAAATCAGGATCGCGTGGTCGTCCTCGCGGCTGGAGAAGTTCACCGTCTCGCCGGTGGCAATGTTCAGCGCCTCAAGATGCGGAGCCGCCACGTGAATGATGTTCAGCGACGACAGCGCCTTTTGCCCGACGGCAATGAACTTGGTGGTCAGGCGATAGCTGCCCGCGGCAGGCGCCGGGGTGACGTACCCGCACGACTGCAGCCCCTGCAGCAAGCGGTGCACGGTGCTCTTATTCAGCCCCGCGAGTTCAGATAAGTGCGCAAGCGGACATCCGTTTGGATAGTTGCTGAGGATTTCAATCAGCATCAGGCCGCGAAACAAGCTCTGGCTACCTGCTGGCCTCTCTTTTTCTTGCGTCATTTCGCTCTCTTTCATGCTCATAAAATCGCTCCTGTTTTATCGCGCCCTGATGGTAGCGCAAAGTGTGGTTTAGTTCACGATCTCAACAGAAAAAACACAACCACTTGATTTTAATCGATTTTGAAAATCATGAATGTCGTTGATCTGACAAAATTTGATCGCTATATTTGAAATCAGATTTCGCATAGTGAAATTTAGCGATAAAAAAGCACTCGCACTTGCCCCGAAAAAGAACAGGAGAACAGGGATGAAAGTGACCTTTGAAGAGTTAAAAACGGCGTTCAATCGGGTTCTGCTCGATCGCGGCATAAAAGCGGACACCGCAGACGCCTGCGCCGAGATGTTCGCCCGCACGACGGAATCCGGCGTCTATTCGCACGGCGTTAACCGCTTTCCGCGTTTCATTCAGCAGCTTGATGCCGGCGACATCATCCCTGACGCCCAGCCAAAGCGGGTGATGACATTAGGGGCGATCGAACAGTGGGATGCCCAGCGCTCCATCGGCAACCTGACGGCGAAAAAGATGATGGATCGCGCCACCGAGCTGGCGTCCGATCACGGGATTGGTCTGGTGGCACTGCGTAACGCGAACCACTGGATGCGCGGCGGCAGCTACGGCTGGCAGGCGGCGGAGAAGGGCTACATCGGCATTTGCTGGACCAACTCTATCGCCGTGATGCCCGCATGGGGATCAAAAGAGTGCTGCATCGGCACCAACCCGCTGATCGTGGCGATCCCCTCTAACCCGATCACCATGGTCGATATGTCGATGTCGATGTTCTCCTACGGCATGCTGGAAGTGAATCGCCTGGCCGGACGCGAGCTGCCGGTCGATGGCGGCTTTGACGACGAGGGCAATCTCACCCGAGAGCCGGGCGTGATTGAGAAAAATCGCCGCATTCTGCCGATGGGCTACTGGAAAGGCTCCGGCCTGTCTATCGTGCTAGACATGATCGCCACCCTGCTCTCCAACGGCTCGTCCGTCGCGGAAGTGACCCAGGACAACAGCGACGAGTACGGCGTGTCGCAGATCTTTATCGCCATCGAGGTTGATCGTCTGATCGACGGCCCAACCCGCGATGCCAAACTGCAGCGCATTATGGACTTCATCACCACCGCAGAACGCGCTGATGAAAACGTCGCCGTCCGTCTCCCGGGGCATGAGTTTACGCGCCTGCTGGAAGAGAACCGCCGCGACGGCATCACCATCGACGACAGCGTGTGGGCGAAAATCCAGTCTCTGTAAGGAGTGGGCGATGATATTCGGACATATTTCACAGCCAAATCCGTGCCGCCTGCCGCAGGCGATTGAAAAAGCGCTTCATTTTCTGCGCACGACGGATTTCACCACTCTGGCGCCAGGCGTGGTGGAAATCGAAGGGCGCAACATTTTCGCTCAGGTACTCGACCTGACGACAAAAGAATCGCATGAGAATCGCCCTGAAGTACACCGCCGCTATCTGGATATTCAGTTTCTGGCATGGGGTGAAGAAAAAATCGGTATCGCTATTGATACCGGCAATAACGAAATCAGCGAATCGTTACTGGAACAGCGGGATATTATTTTTTATCACGACAGCGAAAATGAATCCTTTATCGAAATGACACCCGGCAGCTATGCCATATTTTTCCCGCAGGATGTGCATCGTCCTGCCTGTATTAAGAACAAGGAAGCCGCAATTCGTAAAATTGTGGTGAAAGTGGCAGTCAGCGAATTAGATTAATTTTCTGATATATACAGGAACGCGAAATGGCCAATACCAGTTTTATTATTGGTGCGTACCCCTGCGCACCCTCGTTTCACCAAAAAGGGGAACAAGAAGAACAAACATTCTGGCGGGAACTTTCCGACACGCCCAACATTCGCGGGCTGGAACAGCCGTGCCTTGAGCATCTCCATCCGTTTGGTGATGAATGGCTGTTCCGCCATACGCCCGGCGACTGGCAACTTGTCGTCACCGCAGTCATGGAAACCATGCGCCGTCGCGGCATCAACGGCGCATTTGGCCTGGCGTCAGCCGACGAAGAACAGCGTAAAGCCTGCGTCGATTACTACCGTCATCTGCAGCAGAAAATTGCTGCAGTGAACGCCCGTTTTCCCGGCAAAGTGACTGCCCTGGAGATGCAGGCGGCCCCGCAGGCGGGCAATGCGTCCGTCGAACAGGCTACCGAAGCGTTTTCCCGCTCGGTCCGGGAAATCGCGAGCTGGGACTGGGACTGCGATCTGGTGCTGGAACACTGCGATGCCATGACCGGCCCGGCACCGCGCAAGGGCTTCCTGCCCTTAGCGCAGGTGCTGGAGGTGGTGAAAGATACCGATATCAGCGTTTGCATCAACTGGGCGCGCTCGGCCATCGAAGGCCGTAATACGACGCTCCCGCTGGAACATGTTCAGGCTGCTCTCGGTGCCGGAAAGCTGGGCGCGCTGATGTTTTCGGGCACGACGACGCGCGGGGAATACGGTGAATGGCAGGATCTGCACGCACCGTTTTCTTCATTCTGCGCCGACAGTTTGATGTCAACTGAACACGCAACATCACTCTTTACTGCGGCGAGCGCCGCAACGTTGAAATTCTCCGGTATTAAATTACTGGAAATAAATGCTAATGCTGACGTCAGCCATCGCATCGCTATTTTGCGCGACGGCATTAGCCAAATGAATAAAGCAACGCAATAACAATAAAAATATCCCTATTCCGGTTACTCTGACTGAGACAGTAAATATGAACACTTACTCGAATGCTCTACAAGCGGACATTCCGCGCCAGCGCTGGCTAAGAATTATTCCTCCGATTCTTATTGCCTGCATTATTTCCTATATGGACCGCGTAAATATCGCTTTTGCCATGCCCGGCGGCATGGATGAAGAACTGGGTATCACCGCCACCATGGCGGGCCTCGCAGGTGGGATCTTCTTTATCGGCTACCTGTTCCTGCAGGTTCCCGGCGGCAAGATTGCCGTGCACGGCAGCGGCAAGAAGTTTATCGGCTGGTCGCTGGTTGCCTGGGCGGTGATCTCGGTGCTCACGGGCCTCGTGACGAATCAGTATCAGCTGCTGGCGCTGCGCTTCTTACTCGGCGTGGCGGAAGGCGGGATGCTGCCCGTGGTGCTCACCATGATCAGCAACTGGTTCCCGGACGCCGAGCGCGGTCGCGCCAACGCCATTGTGATTATGTTCGTCCCCATCGCCGGGATCGTCACCGCCCCGCTGTCAGGCTGGATTATTACCGCGCTCGACTGGCGCTGGCTATTCATCATTGAAGGCTTGATGTCCGTCGTTGTGCTGGTGCTGTGGGCGTTCACCGTGTACGACCGCCCGCAGGAAGCGCGCTGGATATCAGACGCCGAGAAGAACTACCTGGTACAAACGCTGGCGGCGGAGCAGCAGGCGATTGCCGGTAAAGAGGTGAAAAACGCGTCGCTGACCGCCGTACTTTCTGACAAAACCATGTGGCAGCTGATTGCCCTGAACTTCTTCTACCAGACCGGGATTTACGGTTACACGCTCTGGCTGCCGACCATCCTGAAGGAGCTGACGCACACCAGCATCGGTCAGGTGGGGATGCTTGCCATCCTGCCCTACATCGGGGCCATTGCAGGGATGTTCCTGTTCTCCACGCTCTCTGACCGCACCGGCAAGCGCAAGCTGTTTGTCTCCCTGCCGCTGATTGGCTTTGCGCTCTGCATGTTCCTCTCCGTGGCGCTGAAGGAGAGTACCTGGCTGGCGTATGCCGCGCTGGTGGGCTGCGGGTTCTTCCTGCAATCCGCAGCGGGCGTGTTCTGGACCATTCCGGCGCGTCTGTTTAGCGCAGAGATGGCGGGCGGCGCGCGCGGCGTGATCAACGCCCTGGGCAACCTCGGCGGGTTCTGCGGCCCGTATGCGGTTGGGGTGCTGATCACCCTCTACAGCAAAGACGCGGGCGTTTACTGCCTGGCGGTGTCGCTGGCGCTGGCGTCGCTGCTGGCCCTGCTGCTGCCGGCGAAATGCGATGCCGGCGCAGAGCCTAATCCCACGGTAAATCCGCACAAGCGTGCGGCCTGATGCCCTCACCCCAGCCCTCTCCCACGGGGAGAGGGAGAAAACCGAACCGGGTCCACCCGGCGAATAAGTGAGAAGAAGATGAGTGAAAAAGAGCCCTTCTGGCTGGGTATCGATTGTGGCGGTACTTATCTGAAAGCCGGTTTATACAACAGCCAGGGCAAGGAAGTGTGTATCGAACGCCGCTCGGTTGCCACGCTCAGCCCGCGCGCAGGCTACGCCGAGCGGGATATGACCCAGCTCTGGCAGCACTGCCACGCTACCGTCGCCGCGCTGCTCCACCATTCAGGCGTAGACGGTAAACAGATCAAGGGCGTCGGCATTTCTGCTCAGGGCAAGGGGCTGTTTCTACTCGATAAACAGGACCAGCCGCTGGGCAACGCCATACTCTCCTCTGACCGCCGCGCGCTGGACATTGTGCAGCGCTGGCAGCAGGACGGCATTCCCGAAAAGCTCTATCCGCATACGCGCCAGACGCTGTGGACAGGGCATCCGGCCTCGCTCCTGCGCTGGGTGAAAGAGAACGAACCGCAGCGGTATCAACAGATCGGCTGCGTGATGATGGCGCACGACTATCTGCGCTGGTGTCTGACCGGCGTGAAGGGCTGCGAGGAGAGCAATATCTCCGAGTCCAATCTCTACAACATGAATACCGGGAAATACGACCCACAGCTTACGCGCTGGCTCGGTATCAGCGAAATTGACGGCGCCCTGCCGCCGATTGTCGGCTCAGCAGAAATTTGCGGGGAAATCACCGCTCAGGCAGCCGCACTGACCGGTCTCGCGGCGGGCACGCCCGTCGTTGGTGGACTGTTTGATGTGGTTTCCACCGCGATCTGCGCCGGGCTTCACGACGAACACACGCTGAACGCCGTGATGGGCACCTGGGCCGTCACCAGCGGGATCGCCAGTGCGCTTCGCGATAACGAGCCGTTCCCCTATGTGTATGGCCGTTACGTCCACCCGCAGCAGTACATCGTTCACGAAGCCAGCCCGACCTCATCCGGCAACCTGGAGTGGCTCACCGCACAGTGGGGCGATATGTCATTCGACGAGATCAACCATGCCGTCGCCAGCCTGCCGAAAGCGGAAAGCGAGGTGTTCTTTCTGCCGTTCCTCTACGGCAGCAACGCCGGGCTGGAGATGACCAGTGGTTTTTACGGCATGCAGGCGCTGCATACCCGCGCACATCTTCTGCAGGCCGTTTACGAGGGCGTGGTGTTCAGCCACATGACCCACCTCAACCGCATGCTTGAACGCTTTACCCAGGTGCAGGCGCTGCGCGTCACGGGTGGCCCGACCCATTCGGACGTGTGGATGCAAATGCTCGCCGACGTCAGCGGCCTGGCGATTGAGTTGCCGCAGGTAGAAGAGACCGGCTGCTCCGGCGCGGCGCTGGCGGCGCTGGTGGGCACCGGCGTTTACCCCGATTTCCACGCTGCGCAGCGCGCCCTTAAACACGACATCCGGGTGGTTGAACCCGACATGCGCGCCCATGCGGCTTACCAGCGCAAATATCACCGTTACCAGTTACTGATTTCAGCACTTCAGGACTATCACGCCCGTATTAAGGAGTACAACCTATGAGCCGACCATTACTGCAGCTGGCGCTCGACCATACCTCACTTCAGGCCGCCCAGCGCGACGTCGCGACGCTTTCAGATCACGTTGATATCGTCGAGGCCGGCACCATTTTGTGCCTGACCGAAGGGCTGAACGCCGTGCGCGTCCTGCGCGAGCAGTGTCCGGATAAAATCATCGTGGCGGACTGGAAGGTCGCCGACGCAGGAGAAACGCTGGCACAGCAGGCGTTTGGCGCGGGCGCGAACTGGATGACCATCATCTGCGCCGCCCCGCTGGCAACCGTTGAGCGAGGCCACGAGGTCGCACTGCGCTGCGGGGGAGAAATCCAGATGGAGCTGTTTGGCAACTGGACGCTGGACGACGCGCGCGCGTGGCATCGCGTCGGCGTGAAGCAGGCAATCTACCACCGCGGCCGCGACGCGCAGGCCAGCGGTCAGCAGTGGGGCGAAGCCGATCTCGCGAAAATGAAGGCGCTCTCCGATATCGGCCTGCAGCTCTCGATCACCGGCGGGATCACCCCTGCCGACCTGCCGCTGTTTAAGCAGATCAACGTCAAAGCCTTTATCGCCGGGCGCGCGCTGGCAGGCGCAGAAAATCCGCCGCAGGTGGCACAGGCGTTCCATTCGCAAATCCGCGACATTTGGGGAGCGTAACCATGCGTCAACATCCGTTAGGGATTTACGAAAAAGCGCTGTCGAAAGATCTCTCCTGGCCAGAGCGTCTGGTGCTGGCGAAAAGCTGCGGGTTCGATTTTGTTGAGATGTCCGTCGACGAGACAGACGAGCGTTTGTCACGCCTCGAGTGGAGCACCACGCAGCGCGCTTCGCTGGTTGAAGCGATGCTGGAAACCGGCGTGGCGATCCCGTCGATGTGTCTTTCCGCACATCGCCGCTTTCCGTTTGGCAGCCGGGATGAAACCGTGCGCCAACGCGCCCGCGAGATCATGACCAAAGCCATCAGGCTGGCGCGTGACTTAGGCATTCGCACCATTCAGCTTGCGGGTTATGACGTTTACTACGAAGAGCACGATGAGGGCACGCAGCAGCGCTTTGCCGAAGGGCTGGCGTGGGCCGTCGAGCAGGCCGCCGCCGCGCAGGTGATGCTGGCCGTGGAGATCATGGACACCGCGTTTATGAACTCCATCAGCAAATGGAAAAAGTGGGACGACATGCTCGCCTCGCCGTGGTTCAGCGTTTACCCGGACGTCGGCAACCTCAGCGCGTGGGGCAACGACGTCACCGCCGAGCTGACGCTGGGCATTGACCGCATCGCGGCTATACACCTGAAAGATACCCAACCCGTCACCGCGCAAAGTCCCGGGCAGTTCCGCGACGTGCCGTTTGGCGAAGGCTGCGTCGATTTCGTTGGCGTGTTTAACACGCTGAATAAGCTCAACTATCGCGGCGCGTTTCTGATTGAAATGTGGACCGAAAAGGCAAAAGAGCCGGTGCTGGAAATCATCCAGGCGCGCCGCTGGATTGAAGCCCGAATGCAGGAAGGAGGCATGACATGTTAGAACAACTCAAAGCCGAGGTGCTGGCAGCAAACCTGGCGCTGCCCGCCCACCAGCTGGTGACCTTTACCTGGGGTAACGTCAGCGCGATTGACCGCGAAAGCGGCATGATGGTGATTAAGCCGTCCGGCGTGGAGTATGACGTGATGACGGCAGAGGATATGGTGGTGGTGAATATCGCTACCGGTGAAGTGGTCGAGGGAAGTAAAAAGCCCTCCTCCGACACGCCGACCCACCTTGCGCTATATCGCCGCTACCCGGAGATTGGCGGCATCGTACATACCCATTCCCGCCACGCCACCATCTGGTCGCAGGCGGGCCGGGATCTCCCCGCATGGGGCACAACGCATGCAGACTATTTCTACGGTGCGATCCCCTGCACGCGTCTTATGACCGCGGCCGAGATCGCGGGCGAGTACGAATACCAGACGGGCGAAGTGATTATTAAAACCTTCGAGGAGCGCGACTTAAATCCGATGCAGATCCCGGCGGTGCTGGTGCACTCGCACGGCCCATTTGCCTGGGGCAAAGATGCCGCCGACGCGGTCCACAATGCCGTAGTGCTGGAAGAGTGCGCCTATATGGGCCTGTTCTCACGCCAGCTCGCGCCGCAGCTGCCGGATATGCAGCAGGAATTGCTGGACAAACATTATCTGCGCAAGCACGGCGCGAATGCCTACTACGGGCAGCAATCATCCTGAATTAATGTGCTCCTTACAGTACCGCCGTTTCCAGACGGCGGGCGTTAAGCCGGTGTACTTCGAAAAGATCTGACGAAAATAGCCCACGTCATTAAAACCGCAGCGGGTGGCCACTTCGGTTAATGACGCAGAATCGTTGAGCAGCAGCTTTTCCGCCGCCCTGACGCGCTGGCGATGGATCGCCTCCGTCAGGGTTAAATGAAACGTCCGGCGAAATACGCGCCCCAGATAATCCGCATTGCAGTGCAGCTCTTTTGCCAGCTGCGACGTGGAGAGCGGCAAATGAAACTGCGTGCGAATAAGCTGTTTAGCCTTCCACGCCATTGCCGCACCCGCTTCATCCGCTTTATCTTCGTAACCTGATGAAAGAGATATTTGCTGTAAAATCAGCAATAAGATCATTTCCAGCGCCACGCTGCGCTGCAATTTTTCCTGCTCGGTCAGGAATTGCCGAAACAGAGCGATCGTATATTGCGCATCCCTCACGCAGCAGTGTTGTTCTATTGCCAGGTTAGGTAACCGTGGCGGGTGATGCTCAACCTCAAAATGCAGCCAGTAAAATTTCAGATCCGCCGGAAAGTCTTCTGTCCCCACGTGCCGCCGATCGGGCCAAAGCAGCAAACTTTCCCCCGCTTTTACCTCAAAAACCGTGTTTTCCTCCTGGATCGTTAACGTCCCTTTTTCGACAAAAATAATCTCCCACGACGTTAATTTTCGCGCAGGATGGCGGCCCACGCCCCTGGAGATAAACAAACCGCCGTTTTGTACTTTAATCGGAAGCGCTATGGATAATTCAAGCATGGATATTCACCATTCCGCTTTTTATGTGACCATTATTGAGTTTATCCATTGATTATTAATAAATAATTAAATACCTGCTCGATCGGCATCACAAATTTACCATCAGGTCGGAATCGTCACCTTTTTATACTTTTCCCTTCCCTTGTTGGTCTTTCCGTGGAGTGCAGAATAAAAGGGGTACCTTGCACAAATACGATAATAAATTCGATTACCGAGGAGTTACCCGATGACTTCCACACCGATTACAGAGTCTGACGTTGCACACCGGGCGATAGATGACCGTTTGTCCGTTCGCGAGAAAATTGGCTACGGCCTGGGCGACGCGGGCGGCACGGTGATGACCTGCCTGATCATGAACTTTCTGACCTTTTTCTACACCGATGTATTTGGCCTGACCCCGGCGCTTGTGGGCACGCTGTTTATTGCCCTGCGCGTGTTTGACGCGATTTCCGATCCGGTGATGGGCATCCTTGCCGACCGCACGCAAAGCCGCTGGGGACGCTTCCGCCCCTGGCAGCTATGGGTGGCGCTGCCGATTGGCATTATCGGCGTGCTGACCTTCACCGTACCGGACGCCGGCATGGGGGTGAAAATCGCGTGGGCGTTCGGCACCTATCTGCTGCTGTCCGTAGGCTATACCGCCATCAACGTGCCCTACTGCGCGCTGATCAACACCATGACCACCCGCCACGGCGAGGTTATCTCCTGCCAGTCCTGGCGATTTGTCCTCTGCGGCGTGGCGGGCTTTTTGGTTTCCGTTGGCCTGCCGTGGCTGGTGGCGGAGCTGGGCCAGGGCGATACCGCGAAGGGGTACCAGCTCGGGGTCGGCGTGCTGTGCGCTATCGCCGTGGTGATGTTCCTGTGCTGCTTCTTTTGGGTGCGCGAGCGCGTACCGCTGGCGCTGATGGGCAAATTCACGCTGCGCGAACATCTCGCCGGGCTGCGCAACAACGACCAGCTGCTGCTGATGCTGATGATGTCGTTCCTGCTGATCAACGTCTTTAACATTCGCGGCGGCGGCTACATGTACTTCATCACCTACGTGCTTCAGGGCAGCACGGCGTACACCTCGCTGTTTTTCACTATGGTGACCTTTGCCGCCATTCTGGGCGCGGTGATCGTTAGCCCGCTCACTCGTCGTATCGATACCGTCAAGCTTTACTACTACACCAACCTGGTGCTGGCCGCGCTGGCGGTGGGCATGTGGTTCCTGCCGGGCGGCCCGGCGCACCAGACGCTATGGCTGATTATCATTCTGAGCAACGGCGTTATTCTGGGCTTTACCCTGCCGCTGCACTTCTCGCTGATGGCCTTTGCCGACGACTACGGCGAGTGGAAAACCGGCGTGCGCTCATCAGGCATGAACTTCGCCTTTAACCTGTTTTTCATCAAGCTCGCGTGGGCATCCAGCGCCGGGATCATCAGCCTGGTGTTTATCGCCGTCGCCTACCAGCCGGGCGCGGGCAATCAAACGCCTGCCTCGCTGCAGGGCATCACCGCCATGGAGACGCTGCTCCCCGCGCTTTTCCACCTGCTGCTGGCCGTGTCTATCCGCTGGTGCAGGCTTAACAATCCAATGATGTCGCGCATTGCCACCGACCTGCGCCAGCGTCACGTACAGTCCTGAGGAGAAAGATATGTCAATAATGGAAGCCGACCTGCATCAACTGAAAATTAACGATCCGTTTCTCGGCCAGTACCAACGGCTGGTGCGTGATGTGGTGATCCCCTACCAGTGGGAGGCGCTAAACGACCGGGTAACCGAAGCCGAACCGAGCCACGCCATCACCAACTTCCGCATTGCGGCGGGGCTGGAAAAGGGTGAGTTTTACGGCATGGTATTTCAGGATAGCGACGTGGCGAAATGGCTGGAGGCCGTGGCGTGGTCACTGTGCCAACAGCCTGACGCAGAACTGGAAAAAACCGCTGATGAGGTCATTGAACTGGTTGCAGCGGCGCAGTGTGAAGACGGCTATCTCAACACCTACTTCACGGTGAAGGCGCCCAATGCGCGCTGGACGAATCTGGCCGAGTGCCACGAGCTTTACTGCGCCGGGCATATGATTGAGGCAGGCGTGGCGTATTTCCAGGGGACCGGCAAACGCCGCCTGCTGGAGGTGGTGTGCAGGCTGGCAGACCATATCGACAGCGTGTTTGGCCCCGGCGATAACCAGCTGCACGGCTATCCGGGCCATCCGGAGATCGAACTGGCGCTGATGCGCCTTTACGACGTCACCCGGGAACCGCGTTATCAGAATCTGGTGAAATACTTTATCGAGGAGCGCGGCACCCAGCCTCACTTCTACGATATCGAATACGAGAAGCGCGGTAAAACCTCGCACTGGAACACCTACGGCCCGGCGTGGATGGTTAAGGACAAAGCCTACAGCCAGGCGCATCAGCCTCTTGCCGAACAGCAAACGGCCATCGGTCACGCCGTCCGTTTTGTCTACCTGATGGCAGGCATGGCGCATCTGGCGCGCCTGAGCAATGACGAAGGAAAACGCCAGGACTGCCTGCGGCTGTGGAAAAACATGGCGCAGCGCCAGCTTTACATCACCGGCGGGATCGGCTCCCAGAGCAGCGGCGAAGCCTTCAGCAGCGATTACGATCTGCCCAACGATACGGTTTACGCCGAAAGCTGCGCCTCAATCGGCCTGATGATGTTTGCCCGCCGAATGCTGGAGATGGAGGCGGACGGTCACTATGCCGACGTCATGGAGCGCGCGTTATACAACACGGTGCTGGGCGGAATGGCGCTGGACGGGAAGCATTTCTTCTACGTGAACCCGCTCGAAGTACACCCGAAAACGCTGGCCTTTAACCATATCTACGACCACGTCAAGCCGGTACGCCAGCGCTGGTTTGGCTGCGCCTGCTGTCCGCCAAACATTGCCCGCGTGCTGACCTCGCTGGGTCATTACGTCTATACCGTTCGTCCGGATGCGCTATTTATCAATCTGTACGTGGGCAACGACGTAGCGATCCCGGTTGGCAATCAGTCGCTGCAGCTGCGTATCAGCGGAAACTATCCGTGGCATGAGCAGGTGAAAATCGAGATCGCCTCTCCGGTCGCCGTTACACACACGCTGGCTCTGCGCCTGCCGGACTGGTGCGCGTCGCCTGATGTTTCATTAAATGGCGAAGCGGTAACGGGTGACGTATCCCGCGGATACCTCTACCTCACCCGCAGCTGGCAGGAGGGTGACGTCATTACGCTGACGTTGCCCATGCCGGTACGCCGCGTGTATGGCAACCCGCAGGTGCGCCAGCAGGCCGGAAAAGTTGCGCTGCAGCGCGGCCCGCTGGTCTACTGTCTGGAAGAGGCCGACAACGGTGCGGATCTGCATAACCTCTCCCTGCCCGCTGACGGCGAATTTCGGGTCTTTGAAGGGAAAGGGATTTTCGCGCATAAGATGCTGATCCAGACAGAGGGGATGGGGTGTCACGTGAAGGAGACGGATGCGCTGTGGCAGTACGACCGCTCGCCCGTTCAACGACAGCCCCGGACCCTGACCTTTATTCCGTGGTTTAGCTGGGCGAATCGGGGCGAAGGGGAAATGCGCATCTGGGTGGATGAGGCATAATTAACGGCGCTGCGCTTACCGGGCCTACGATGTGCCCTACGTAGGCCGGGTAAGGCGGAGCCGCCACCCGGCTTTGGGCAATCAGAAACGCCAGGTAATGCCTGTCATCAGCGCGAATCTGTCGTCGCGGTCAATCATCGGGCTGTTCTTCACGTCGTCAGGCAGCGCGGTATACACCGCGCTCGCATTCAGGAACAGGTTCTGCGTCAGCTGATATTTCGCGGCCAGGCCGACGTACGGCGTCCAGCTGTCGCCTGCGGCGTATTCATCAAGACCCGAACGACGCGACTCGCTGCCGGAGACGCCGTAGTAGTAGTCGTTGTAGCTTTCGTCGCTGTAGAAAACGCCCAAGGAAGGGATCAGCGTCAGGCGATCCATGCGGATGGGATGGAAGTAAGAGATCTCACCCACCACGCCGCCGCTTTCGTCCATTGCATCGCCGGAGACGGCAAATTTAAGGCTCCCCCAGCTTTCATGGCGGTAGTACGCGCCGCCGAGGAACGCCGAGGCCTTACGCTCATCAAGATGTTTCATCTGACGGTCGTCGTTGTCGTCGGGATCGAAACTCAGCGGCATCCAGGATGCGGTCAGGCTGATTTCATTCTTGCTGTCTTTCCACAGGATCCATCCCCCGGTGGTCTGACGGACGTAAAAACGATCGCCTTCGTAGCTCACTAAAGGTACGGCGGTGGTATTTTCGTTATACCCCTTATAAGGCGATTCATTAAATATCGCACCCGCCCCAAGTGATAAATCACCCGCCATTGCAGATGACGTTACGAATAACGCGGCAGCAATCAGTAAATTATTTTTAACAGTCATTCTTTGCAATCCATTTAAACGCCCAACTCGCGTGGCGCATAATAATGGTTACAAATTTACCCATGCAACGATACCGTTTATATAATACTATATAAGAAATCATATAGATGGGTGCGCATGATGGCTAACCTGCAATTAAAACCGCGTGAGCTAAAAATTATTTCCGTCATTGCGGCAACGCACAGCATTGGTGATGCCGCCGCACTGTTAGGAATGGCGCAGGCCAACGTGAGCAAGTATCTGTCTGATTTTGAAACGCGCGTTGGGCTCAAGGTTTTCGAACGAACCACCCGCCAGCTGGCGCTCACTCAGTTTGGGGAGGCCTTACTCCCCTTTATTGACGCCACGCTGGATAAAAACACCCAACTCATTAATTTCATTGCTGATTATAAGCATGAAAAGCGTGGGAAAGTGACAATTTATGCGCCGACCGGCATAGTCACATACCTCGCACGCCATGTTATCCATAAAATTAAAGAGATCGGCGATATTCGCCTCTCGCTCAAAACGTACAACCTCGATCGCAATGAATTCTCTGAAGGCGTCTCATTTCCTGAGGACTGCGATATTTTAATTACCTACGCCCAGCCAAAAGATGAAAATTTAGTGGCGAGCGTATTAACACAATATTCCGTCACGGCATTTGCAACCAAAGATTATTTAAATTTACATCCCATCAGTGGCCCTGACGATCTCATCAACCACTCGTGTATATTAATAGACTCGATGCTGGTGGACGATGCCAACATTTGGCGTTTTCGCGCTCACGGCAGCGAGGATATTTGCGATTACAAAGTGACGGGAAATTATATCTGCGACAACACGCAAACGGCGCTGGAGCTGGCAAGAAATAATCTTGGCATTGTATTCGCGCCGAAAGAGAGTCTGAAAAAAGAGTTAACCCACGGCGCACTGGTTCCCTGCTTCCCGCATCAGGAAGAGTGGTGGATCGATCTCACCGCCATATTCCGCAAGCGGGAATATCAACCCTGGCGCGTACAGTATGTGCTGGATGGCATATTAAACCACCTGCGGCATAAGATTGCTCAGGCCGTCCACGGACGACCTGAGCAGGACGATTAAAACAGCCCCAGCGGTTTATCGGAATAGCTTACCAGCAGGCATTTTGTCTGCTGGTAGTGCTCCAGCATCATCTTATGCGTTTCACGCCCAATGCCCGACTGTTTGTAGCCGCCGAACGCAGCATGTGCCGGATAGGCGTGGTAGCAGTTGGTCCATACGCGCCCGGCCTGAATGCCCCGGCCCATCTTATAAGCCAGATTACCGTTACGGCTCCAGACGCCCGCCCCCAGGCCGTACTGCGTGTCGTTGGCAATTTCCAGCGCCTCCTCCATCGTTTTGAAGGTCGTCACGGCCAGCACCGGTCCGAAAATCTCCTCCTGGAAAACGCGCATGTTGTTTTTACCGGACAGGATCGTCGGCTCAAGGTAATACCCTTCCTGCAGATCGCCGCCCAGCATCTTGCGTCTACCGCCGGTCAGGACATCGGCCCCCTCTTTTTTGCCAATATCAATGTAGTTGAGGATGGTTTCCAGCTGTCCATGCGACACCTGCGCGCCCATCTGCGTGACGTTATCGAGTGGGTTACCGCTGCGGATCGACTCCACGCGGCGGATCGCCCGCTCCATGAAGCGCTCATAAATGGACTCCTGCACCAGCGCGCGGCTTGGGCAGGTGCAGACTTCGCCCTGGTTGAACGCAAAAAGCGCAAACCCTTCCAGCGCTTTATCGAAGAAGGCGTCCTCTTCATCCATCACGTCAGCAAAGAAGATGTTCGGGGATTTGCCGCCCAGCTCCAGCGTCACCGGAATGATGTTCTGGGTCGCATACTGCATGATCTGCTGGCCCACTTCCGTCGATCCGGTAAACGCGACTTTGGCGATACGCTTTGAGGTCGCCAGATATTCCCCGATTTCGCCGCCCGCACCGTTGACCACGTTGATAACGCCCGGAGGCAGCAGATCGCCAATCACCTCCATTAACATCAGCACGGAAAGCGGCGTTAAGCGCGCAGGTTTGAGTACCACGCAGTTGCCTGCCGCCAGGGCGGGGGCCATTTTCCAGCTCGCCATCAGCAGCGGGAAGTTCCACGGAATAATTTGTCCCACCACGCCCAGCGGCTCGTGGAAGTGATACGCCACGGTATCTTTATCGACTTCACTGATCCCTCCCTCCTGAGCACGAATGCAGGAGGCAAAATAACGAAAGTGGTCAATCGCCAGCGGCACATCCGCCGCCATGGTTTCACGGATCGGTTTGCCGTTATCCCAGGTTTCCGCCGTTGCCAGCAGCTCGAGGTTCTGCTCCATCCGATCGGCAATTTTGAACAAGATGGCGGCTCTGTCCTGAACGGAGGTTTGCCCCCATTTATCTTTGGCGCTGTGCGCCGCGTCCAGGGCCAGATCGATATCGCGCCTGCCCGAACTGGCTATTTCACACAGCGGCTGGCCGGTGACGGGCGTTAGATTGGAATAGTATTCGCCGTCGACGGGAGCGACCCAGTCGCCGCCGATAAAGTTGTCATAACGGGGCTTCAGCTTGAGGGGAAAACCATACTCGCCGGGCTGAACGCGCGATGAGGGAGGATTGTTCGTCATGTCCGTCTCCTTGCTGTTGGTGTACAACAAGGGTAGCTGCGGCTGGCGATTTTCTCGCCAGCGGGTGACGGGTTTACGAGCCGTATCACGGATTACCGTACTTTACGTTTCGTTTCCGCCGCTGAGCCATACTTAACAGTTCAAGGGCTCACGAGGAACGACGCGATGCAGCTGTTTATCGGCTTTGACGTAGGTGGAACGCACATCAAACACGGCGTGATTGATGAGAACGGCAGGGAAATTGTGTCTGATGAATACGATACGCCCGAAGATGAAAACGCCTTCAAAAAGAAGTGGAAAGCGGTGGTTGCCGCCTATCAAAAGGAACATGACATCGCTGGCATCGGCGTGAGCTTTCCCGGCCACATCAATCACCATACCGGCGAAGCGGCAAAAGCGGGGGCGCTCGACTACCTTGACGGCGAAAACCTGTGCGAACTCTTTGCTGGCCTGACCGATCTCCCTGTCACCATTGAAAACGACGCCAACTGCGCGGCGCTGGGTGAACGCTGGCAGGGCGCGGGCAAGGACTACGCGCATTTCGTGTGCATCACGATAGGAACCGGCATCGGCGGGGGGATCGTGATGGAAGGCGATCTCTATCGCGGCTCACACTATCGGGCGGGAGAGTTTGGCGTGCTTCCGGTCGGCAATAACGGCGAGTGCATGCACGAGGTGGCGTCTGCCAGCGGCCTGATGAAGGCCTGCAGCCGCGCGCTGCGGCTTTCTGAAGATGAAATGCCCCACGGCGAGGAGCTGTTCAAGCGCATGGAGAGCGACGTCCATCTGCGCGAAGCCATTGAAGAGTGGGCGCATTTTTTGTCCCGCGGCGTTTACAGCGTGATCTCCATGTTTGACCCACAGGTGGTGCTGATTGGCGGCGGAATTAGCGAGCAGGAGAAAATTTACCTCCTGCTCGATAAGTATTTGCAGCGGTTCGAAGAGTGGGAAGCGCTCAAGGTGCCCATTCTGCCCTGCGAACTCGGTAACCAGGCGGGACGGCTGGGCGCGGTCTGGCTGGCGAAGCAGAACGCTTAGGGGAACAGCTGCGCGTCGCGAAGCACGTGGTCATTGCCGCGACGGCGCGTAAACCCAATGCGGTTGAAATACTCCAGGATCTGGATGGCCAGCTTGCGCCCCACGTTAAGCCGGTCGCGGAAGTCCGCCGCACAGGTCGATCCCCGCGCCCGGTCAAGCTCGCGGATCATGTTGGCAAACGCCACAATCCGATCGTTACGGTAATAACGATCTTTCACGATCGCCACTATTAGCCCCTGCTGCGCCGCGTGGCGTAACACCTGACGCATTATCTGCTCGTCGGTATTCGTTTCGCGGGCGAGATCGCGAACCCACCACGGCTCATCGCCGAACAGAGGAGCCGCTTTTAGCCAGGCTGCTTCCTGCTCTGCGGTAAAGCCCGCCTTATGATCCGGCAGATGCAGCCAGCCGTGATGGCTGGCGATCTCGCCGCTTTCGCGCATGTTTTCAATCAGCAGCAGTACCAGCGCATCGTCTTCCATCGGCAGCGCCATGCGCCGCAGACGTTCACGACCGGGGCCGGGTTCATCCTGATGCTGCTCATGATAGGTCGCAAGCGTGGTGAGGATTTTACGCTGCCAGCGCGCCGCAACGGGCGCATTCAGCAGGCTGTAACCGGACTGGATAAAGCCGGGCTCCTGGGTCAACAGGCGCAAACCCTCTCCGCTCAGCTGGCGGGCCCATGCAAAATCGGCAAGGTTGACTGCGCCCCGTTCGAGATGGACCAGCAATGCGGATTTATCATCGCTGGCCTGCGCCAGCGTCGCCAGCCACTGAAGATACTCTGGCTTACGCTTGCCGCGACGCGGCGGATTGAGCGTCACCACGCGCGCGCCTGCCAGCGTTTCCCGCGCCGAGATGTCGCGCAGCACCAGACGATCGTTGTCCGCCAGCCAGAGCGGGGAATCGAACACCAGTTCAGCGAGGTCGTTCTCCAGCAGCGATACGCGCCCGGTGATATGGCTGGCCGCATGGTGAATATGCAGCGGCTGCCACTGCGTGAGCGGAGTATGGGCCTGCAGGGCAACAATCACCCGTTCGGACGGTTCAGGTGGTGCATCAGCAAGCAGCCAGTCTCCCCGATTAAGCTGCTCTTTTTCTGCATCACCGGCAATATTCAGCGCAATACGCTGCCCGGCATACGCCCTCTCCGTTGGCTGATTCTGGGCATGCAGTCCGCGCACGCGCATGGGCTTGTTAACGCCCGTGAGCCACAGCGTGTCGCCTACCTTCAGTTCGCCGCTCAGGGCCGTTCCCGTCACCACCAGGCCTGCGCCCTTTACGGTAAACGCGCGGTCGATAGCCAGGCGGAAAAGATGGTGATCGGCGTGCTCGCGAGAGCTCAGCTGCTGCAAATGGTCGCGAAGTTCGTCAATACCGCGTCCTTCTGTCGCCACCGTGACAAACAGTGAAGCATCCGAAAAACCAAACTCGCGCAGCGTCGCCTGCACCCGATCGCGTACCTCCTCAATACGGGCGTCATCTACGCGGTCGGCTTTGGTCAGCGCAACGGTCAGCTGCGGGTTGCCCGTAAGCTGCAGGATCGCCAGATGCTCGCGCGTTTGGGTCATCACGCCGTCGTCGCAGGCCACCACCAGCAGGGCATGGTCAATACCTCCGACGCCCGCCAGCATGTTAGAAAGAAACTTTTCGTGGCCGGGCACGTCGATAAACCCCAGCACGCGGCCATCCGGCTGTGGCCAGTAGGCATAGCCCAGATCGATGGTCATACCGCGCTTTTTCTCTTCCGGCAGACGATCGGCGTTTACGCCGGTGATTGCCTGCAGCAAGGTGGTTTTTCCGTGGTCGACGTGACCGGCGGTGGCAATAATCATTTCAACAACATCTCCAGAAAACGCGCTTCATCTTCAAGACAGCGTAGATCCAGCCACATTCGGCCATCGTAAATTCGCCCGATAATCGCCGTCGGCAAGGCTCGCCAGCGCGCCGACAGCGCCTCAAGCCGGCTGCCGCGCCCGTCGCGCGGCGTGAACGTCAGCGCTTCGCTCGGCAGCCTGTCGACCGGCAGCGACCCGCTGCCGATTTGCGACTGGCAGGATTCGAGGCGCACATCAAAATCAGCATAGTGCGGCGCGATCTCGGGCAACAATAATTCCCCCTGCGCGCGAATCGAAGCCGCGTCGCGGGACAACATACGCAGCGTTGGCAGGCGCTCGGCCAGCTTCTCCGGGTGGAGATAAAGCCGCAGCGTGGCGTCCAGCGCGGCCAGCGTCATTTTATCGGCACGCAGGGCGCGCTTCAGCGGGTGCTGCTGCAGTTGCGCTATCAGCTCGCGCTTGCCGACGATGATCCCCGCCTGCGGCCCGCCCAGCAGCTTGTCGCCGGAGAAGCTGACCAGGCTTACGCCCGCCGCAATCATCTCCTGCACCATAGGCTCTTTTGGCAGCCCGTACTGGCTCAAGTCCACCAGCGAACCGCTGCCGAGATCGGCAATCACCGGAATATTCAGCTCGTGACCTATTGCGGCCAGCTCCGCCTCGTCGACCGTTTTGGTAAAACCTTCAATATGATAATTACTGGTATGCACCTTCATCAGCAGCGCGGTATTTTCATTTACCGCCGCGCGATAATCTTTCGCATGCGTGCGGTTTGTGGTGCCGACCTCATGCAGCGCACAGCCGGCCTGGCGCATGACGTCAGGAATGCGAAACGCCCCGCCTATCTCCACCAGCTCGCCGCGCGACACCACCACCTCTTTGCCGCTCGCCGTGGCGGCCAGCATCAATAGCACCGCCGCCGCGTTGTTATTCACGATACAAGCATCTTCCGCCCCGGTGATCCTGCAGAGGATATCCGCCAGCGCGCGGTCGCGGTGGCCGCGCCCTGCTCCGTCCAGATCGTACTCCAGCGTGACCGGGGAGCGCATGGCCTGCGTGACCGCCGCCACCGCCTCGTCGGCCTGTTGCGCACGCCCGAGGTTGGTGTGCAGAACGGTTCCCGTCAGGTTAATCACCGGGCGCAGCGCGCTTTGCGCATTCTCAGCCAGCCTCAGCTCAACTTCCCGCTCCCACGCTTCGCACCAGGCGGGCAACGCATTCTCCGCCTGAATATGGCGCCGGGCTTCGTCCTGAAGCTGGCGTAGCATCTCGACCGTCGCGGTATGGCCGAACAGCGCCAGGGCAGCGTGAACGCGAGGCTCACGAAGCAAACGATCGGTCGCGGGAATTTGGGTATAGAGGGAGTGATGAGTTGTCATGAAAGCGCCTGGCGAGTGAATATCTTCCCCCCTCCCGACGGGAGAGGGAGTTAACATGTGGTGGGATTGTACCGCCTCCCGCCGCGAAGTGTTATATCCCGCATCAAGCCTTTGGCGGTTCGGTCTGGGCAAAGCTTTCGCGCTGGAAGAGGGTTTCCGCCAGCTTCACCAGCTGCGGGCGCTCCACGCACCAGCCGGGGGACACGCGGCGGAAATTGAGATAGCCAATCGCGCAGGCGATGGCAATCGTCGACAGGTTTACCTCCTCATTCTTAATTTTACCGTCCCGAATGAGCTGCTCGCACATGTCCAGGCTGCGGCTGATTTTTTCACGCTGGCGCAGCAGCTCGGTTTCTGACTGCTGCGCGGCAGGTCTTGCCTGCTCGCGTACGGAGGCCAGCCCCGCATCCATAATGCCATCGGCCAGCGCTTCAATTTGCTTTATCGCCAGCGCAGCCTTAGGGTCGGCGGGCAGCATCCGCGGCGCTACGCCGAGCAGCTCGATGTAGCCGGCAATAATGGGGGAATCAAACCAGCATTCGCCTTCGTCCGTCACCAGCGCAGGGACTTTCCCCAGCGGGTTGTACTGCGCCACGCCGTTTTCGGCGTTGTAGGGCTGTTCATTTATGAATTCAAACTCAATCCCTTTCTCCAGCAGGAGAATCGAAATTTTACGCACGAAGGGACTGGTGTAGCTGCCGATGAGTTTCATTGCCTGATCCTGAATATCCATAAAGAAATCAGTATGGATCAAGGCGAAAAAAAAGGCAGGTATGCGTATCGCATTCCTGCCTCCGTCGGGGAGATTAATGATCCAGGTAGAGGTAGTGCATCCAGCTGGTCATGCGTAACAGGACCTTACGCATCACCGAAACGTGGGCGAAGTGGTCAGAATAGACCGCCACCTGGGCATAAATGCCGTCCGGCAGGGCATCGACATCCGCGTTTGGCTCCAGCTCGATGAGCGCCTGCACGCCGTCGGTACCCGGCACAACGGTCAGCGCCTGCAATGCGCCCTGCGCCTGATAAGATCCTCCGGGCACCACCGGCAGGACGCTGGTGAGTTTGCCGGAGAAGACCTGGCCCGGCAGCGCGTTAAACACCACTTCCGCCTCATCGCCCGGCTTCAGGCGCAGCAGCGAGTTCTGCCGGAACTGCGCCACGATCTGACGTTTCTGTTCAGGAATAAACACCATCACCGGGCGCAGCGGCAGCGCGGCGGCGTAGGTTCCCGGACGGATTAGCACCTGGGTGATATAGCCGTTGCTTGGGGCACGCACCACGGTCTGATCGAGGTTATAAGTTGCTTCGGCTAGCTGGGCGCGCAGGGACGCAATCTGCGACTGCTCGCCATTGACCATGCTGTCCAACTGGCTTTGTATCTGCGTCTGTTCTGCAACGGAGCCTTTCACCATCGCATCCTGCGCGAGATAGTTCTGACGGGCGTTATCGATATCGCTCTCAGAGAACGGGTTAACCTTCGCCTGGCTGCCTTTCAGGTAGCGCTGATAGTCTTTAAACAGACGGTCGCGTTCGGCGGACACGCGGGTGGTGTTGGCGACCGCTTCCGAAAGCTGCGCTTTCAGGTTATCGATATTGTGCGTGGCGGTTACCAGGTCAGCCTTCAGCCTGTCGACGCGCGCCTGGTAGCGGCCCGGATCGAGTTTAAATAACACGTCGCCTTTTTTAATGAGCTGATTATTTTTATCGGTCACTTCCGTGACGATCCCCGTTACCTGCGGCGTAATCGGAATAGAAATAACCGCCTTTTGCGCCGTAAAGGTATACGGATGGTTATAGTTCATTAACAGAATGAGGCCCGCAACAATAAAGACGCCGCCCAACGTTGCGGTGGCGAGCGTCCATTGATTGACCGGAATACGGAATATTTTAAAGATAGCCCACGCGAAGGCCACATAGGTCAGAATAATTAACAGATCCACGATCAGTGCTCCAGCGTTTTTTTATCAGCAGCGGGCTGTGCCGCGGCGAGCTTTTGCTCTAACTCTGCCACGCGTTCGGTCAGGGCATCCATGCCGGGAACCTCATCAGGCGTGGCGATATGATTCTGCATACCCCAACCGCGGTCTTCCCGGTACAGCGTGGCCCAAATCCACAGGAACGGCCAAATAGCATGGAGCGTGAACAGGCTGATCCAGCCCGCCGTATGAATCGCATCGGCATGCGGATGGTTACGCTTTTTGGCCATATTATAGGGAATGTCATGAATAGCGATGATTCCGTAAAACAGAACCAGGAATACAAAAATTAATACGCCCAGCGCGAAATAGTTGAGAAACATATTCTCCTCACTTTAACAACGTCAACTCATTAAATTAATAAAATGATAAGCAATCTAATTAATTTATTTTTAAATACAGAGCCTGCATTTATTATTTCAGAGCCGGGGAGTATGGTTTTTTATAATATCTCCACGCAAGTTTATAAACGTGTCAAAATATATCCTGAATAATAATCTACTTAACCTTACATTATGAGCGTAATCCAGCTTTAACTTTTTCGCCAAATGCACCCAGACAAATCCGCATAAAAATATTTTGTGAATTCAGTCACATTCCAGAAACAAACTCACGACAACCTAGTGTGACAACAGTCACAAAACAGAGGTGATTTTGCTGCTTTTCTGGCCGTTGCATTTATTTTGTACCGTGTTTTTGTGATGCAGATCACTTCAATAATCTCCCTACCCCCTACATTTACGTGACTGCGATCACATAAATTTTCGCCGTCTGGACAGTTGAACGATTCAGTGCCAGATTTCACAGCATCAGAACAGGGCCCGGCTACCTCTGCCGCCGCACATTAACGATAAACCTCGGGCCGCAAGCCTAAGCGTAAACATAAGAAGGGGTGTTTTATGTCATCCGATTTCAAGATCAAAGTTCAAAGCTTTGGTCGTTTTCTCAGCAACATGGTGATGCCAAATATCGGCGCGTTTATCGCGTGGGGTATCATCACCGCATTGTTCATTCCGACAGGGTGGTTGCCTAACGAAACGCTGGCGAAACTTGTTGGCCCAATGATTACCTATCTGCTGCCGCTGCTCATCGGTTACACCGGTGGCCGTCTGGTTGGCGGTGACCGCGGCGGCGTGGTGGGTGCTATCACCACCATGGGCGTGATCGTCGGTGCGGATATGCCGATGTTCCTCGGCGCCATGATTGCCGGTCCTCTGGGCGGCTGGGCGATTAAGAAATTCGACGTCTGGGTTGATGGCAAGATCAAGTCCGGCTTCGAAATGCTGGTGAACAACTTCTCCGCGGGCATCATCGGGATGATCCTCGCGATTCTGGCGTTCCTCGGCATTGGCCCTGCGGTTGAAGTCCTGTCCAAAATTCTGGCGGCGGGCGTTAACTTCATGGTGGCGCACGACATGCTGCCGCTGGCGTCTATCTTTGTTGAACCGGCGAAAATCCTGTTCCTCAACAACGCCATCAACCACGGTATCTTCTCACCGCTGGGTATTCAGCAGTCTCACGATCTCGGCAAGTCCATCTTCTTCCTGATTGAAGCGAACCCGGGTCCGGGTATGGGCGTACTGCTGGCGTACATGTTCTTTGGTCGCGGCAGCGCGAAGCAGTCTGCTGGCGGCGCGGCTATCATCCACTTCCTGGGCGGTATCCACGAAATTTACTTCCCGTACGTGCTGATGAACCCACGTCTGATCCTGGCCGTAATCCTCGGCGGTATGACCGGCGTGTTCACCCTGAGCGTGCTGGGCGGTGGTCTGGTTTCTCCGGCTTCCCCGGGTTCCATCCTGGCGGTACTGGCGATGACCCCGAAGGGCGCTTACTTCGCTAACATCGCGGCAATTTGCGCGGCAATGGCGGTCTCCTTCGTTGTCTCTGCCATCCTGCTGAAAACCAGCAAAGTGAAAGAAGAAGACGATATCGAAGCGGCGACCCGCCGTATGCACGACATGAAAGCGGAATCCAAAGGCGCAACCCCGCTGGCGGCTGGCGATGTCTCTAACGACCTGAGCCACGTGCGTAAAATCATCGTTGCCTGCGACGCCGGTATGGGCTCCAGCGCAATGGGTGCAGGCGTACTGCGTAAGAAAGTGCAGGATGCGGGCCTGACCAACATCTCTGTGACCAACAGCGCGATTAACAGCCTGCCGCCGGACGTTGACCTGGTGATCACGCACCGCGATCTGACCGAACGCGCCATGCGTCAGGTACCGCAGGCGCAGCACATTTCCCTGACCAACTTCCTCGACAGCGGCCTGTACACCAGCCTGACCGAGCGTCTGGTCGCGGCGCAGCGTCACGAAGACAACGAAGTGAAAGTGCGCAGCAGCCTGCAGGACAGCTTTGACGAGAGCAACGCTCACCTGTTCAGGCTGGGCGCGGAGAACATCTTCCTCGGCCGTACCGCGAGCACCAAAGAAGAGGCGATTCGCTTTGCCGGCGAGCAGCTGGTGAAAGGCGGCTACGTTCAGCCAGAGTACGTTGATGCGATGCTGGAACGTGAGAAGCTGACCCCGACCTATCTGGGTGAATCCATCGCGGTTCCGCACGGTACGGTTGAAGCGAAAGACCGCGTGCTGAAAACCGGTGTGGTGTTCTGTCAGTATCCGCAGGGCGTGCGCTTCGGCGAAGAAGAAGACGATATTGCCCGTCTGGTGATCGGTATCGCCGCTCGCAACAACGAGCACATTCAGGTGATTACCAGCCTGACCAACGCCCTGGATGACGACACCGTCATTGAGCGTCTGGCCAACACCACCAGCGTAGAAGAAGTTCTGGCACTGCTGAACAAGTAAGTTCCGGTCTATCCCCTCTCCCCTTTGGGGAGAGGGCTAGGGTGAGGGGAAAGTTATGCGGTTCCTCACCCCAGCCCTCTCGGGTAAAAACATTAGGAAGGTTAATACTATGAAAGCATTACATTTTGGCGCAGGTAATATCGGTCGTGGCTTTATCGGCAAACTGCTGGCAGACGCGGGCATTACGCTGACATTCGCCGATGTGAATCAGGTCGTCCTGGATGCCCTGAATGCCCGTCATAGCTATCAGGTCCACGTGGTGGGCGAAAACGAGCAGGTTGAAACGGTATCGGGCGTGAATGCGGTGAGCAGCATCGGCGACGATGTTATCGATCTGATCGCCAGCGTTGACCTGGTCACCACGGCGGTAGGCCCGGTGGTGCTTGAGCGCATCGCCCCTGCGGTCGCTAAAGGCCTGGCAAAACGTAAAGCACAGGGTAACGACGCCCCGCTGAACATCATCGCCTGTGAAAACATGGTGCGCGGCACCACGCAGCTGAAAGGGCACGTTCTCGCCGCCGTTGCGGATGAAGACAAGACCTGGGTTGAAGCCCACGTTGGCTTTGTTGATTCCGCCGTTGACCGTATCGTTCCGCCATCAGAATCCGCCACCAACGATCCGCTGGAAGTCACCGTGGAAACGTTCAGCGAGTGGATCGTTGATAAAACCCAGTTTAAAGGCGCGCTGCCGACCATCCCGGGCATGGAGTTAACCGATAACCTGATGGCATTTGTCGAACGTAAACTCTTCACGCTGAACACCGGGCATGCTATAACCGCGTACCTCGGAAAATTGGCCGGTCATCAGACCATCCGTGACGCGATTCTCGATGAGAACATTCGCGCTGTGGTAAAAGGTGCAATGGAAGAGAGCGGCGCGGTGCTGATCAAACGCTACGGTTTTGATGCTGAAAAACACGCAGCATATATCCAGAAAATCCTCGGTCGTTTTGAAAATCCGTATCTCAAAGATGACGTTGAGCGCGTGGGCCGTCAGCCGCTGCGCAAACTGAGTGCAGGCGATCGCCTGATTAAGCCGCTGCTCGGCACGCTGGAATACGTCCTGCCGCACGCCAACCTGGTGAAAGGGATTGCCGCCGCGATGCACTACCGCAGCGAGCAGGACCCGCAGGCGATTGAGCTGGCTCAGCTGATTGATGACAAAGGCGCGCAGGCTGCGCTGGCGCAGATTTCCGGTCTGGACGCCAACAGCGACGTGGTTGTGGAGGCGGTTGACGCGTATAACGCAACCAAATGATGCAGAATGCGGCGCAGGTAAGCCTGCGCCCAAACAACAGATTGTCAGATATGCAGGCAATAATGGAACAAACCCAGGCCTTTGAAAATCGTGTGCTTGAGCGTCTGAATGCTGGCAAAACCGTACGAAGCTTCCTGATTGCCGCCGTCGAACTACTGACCGAGGCGGTGAACATTCTGGTGCTTCAGGTGTTCCGCAAAGACGACTACGCGGTAAAATATGCTGTAGAACCGTTACTGGACGGAGACGGACCGCTGGGCGATTTGTCGGTACGCCTGAAGCTGATTTACGGTCTTGGCGTGCTGAGCAGGCCGGAATATGAAGACGCTGAACTGCTGATGGCGCTGCGCGAAGAGTTAAATCATGACGGTAACGAATACAGCTTTACCGATGATGAGATTCTGGGGCCCTTCGGCGAGCTGCACTGCGTGACCGCACTGCCCCCTGCCCCCCATTTTGATAACAGCGATCCAGAGCTGTACGCGATGCAAAAGCTGCGTTATCAACAGGTTGTCCGTTCCACAATGGTCCTTTCCCTGACTGAGCTGATTTCCCGAATCAGCTTAAAAAAAGCGTTTCAGAAGTAAGCCCGCGCACATTGGTGTATCCTTCCCTGTAAATCCCCCGTTTTTAGAGTCATTTGTCATGAAAGAAGTCGAAAAGAACGAAATTAAACGCCTGAGCGACCGTCTGGATCTGATCCGCCACCAGATGGCTGGCCTCTCCCTGGTCGATTCCGCCGAGAAGTACGCCGAGCTGGAGAAGGAAGCCGCCACGCTGGAAGCGGAGATCGAGCGCCTGCGCGAAGTGAAAGGCCAGAAGCTGAGCAAAGAAGCGCAGAAGCTGATGAACATGCCGCACCGTCGTGCGATCACCAAAAAAGAGCAGGCCGACATGGGCAAGCTGAAGAAAAGCGTCCGTGGTCTGGTGGTGGTACACCCGATGACCGAACTTGGCCGCGAAATGGGCCTGAAAGAGATGACCGGCTTCGCCAGAACTGAATTCTAAGATTTGCTGTTTACCGTATCTCAGGCAGTTATCTGTTCAATCAGATAACTGCTTTAATTTAATCCCCCCTCTTACTCGCTGAAATACTATCCCGCACGCCTTTACACCCGCTCAAACATTCTTACCATGAATGATTCACTCAAAATAAATAATACTAAACACAGAAATTAGGAATACTAAATTATATTTAAAGATTTCAAATGATAATCTTCGACACGTTTTGCAATTTTTTATTACAAGAAAAGGATAACTTCTTGTTAAGACATAACGTTAAGGAAGAACTATGTTTGCCGTTAAATCTCTTTACTATTCATTAATCATATCATTGCCTTTTATTCTATCCGGCTGCGACAGAAAACTCGACACATTTGACGCCGCAGAATTCAGCGCGCAGCAGCTAGTCCAGTTAAAAAGAATTGAGCAACTTGAGAAACAGCAACAGATTCTTGTGAATAATGAAAAAGTTATTGCTAAAGCGGTCGGCCATATTGATGCCAGAGAGAAGGCTTCAACCTATACAGAACTCGATCCAACCCAAACCCGCTTTTTTGTTTTGAATAACGGTTCGATTGGGCTGGCAGGCCGCATTATTTCAATCGCCCCGACCACCGATGGAAGCATCATTCATATTTCGCTAGTTAATCTTTTAAGCGTACCTGTTGCTAACATTGCCTTCCAAATGGCATGGGGAAACGAAAGGCCCAAAAACAAAGAGGCGCTTACTCGCTGGCAGCAGCTTTTATTTAGCACAAAAATGGATTCAAGCATCGAGTTACTGCCTGGGCAATGGAAAGATATTGACCTTACATTGAAAGGCGTATCACCGAACAACCTTAAATATCTGAAAATGAGTATTAATATGGACAATCTCATTTTCGGCACAAATAAAACGTCAAAATCTGACGTTAAAAAAAGTAAAAAATAAAGCGTCAACATTTTAAAGACTAATGAAAAGGACCTATCACTTTGAACAAAATTTTTAAAGTTATCTGGGATGCATCCACTGGCACATATAAAGTAGCAAGTGAGACTGCAAAAAGTCGTGGAAAAAAAACCGGCGCTAGAAAATTAGTCTTGTCCGCATTAATCGGCATGAGCAGCCTGGCGTCAGCAGGTAATGTGTTTGCCAATACCGGGAACGATACGGGCACAGGCGTAACCGAAGAGGGTAATCCAGCAGGAAACGGCTGGATTGCAATCGGTACGGGCGTAACGGCAAATACCTATACCAGCGGTGATGGTGCCAGTGCAGCACTGGGCTATTACTCTTCCGCAATGGGTCTCTGGAGTACCGCAATTGGCTCCTACAGTAAATCCGACGGCGACGCATCGCTGGCGCTGGGTGTTAAAGCTAGCTCATCTGGCGACCGCAGCATTTCTGTGGGTGCATCTTCTAAGGCTAGCGGTAGCTATTCAATGGCATTGGGCGTAGTAGCCAATGCAACTGGCACCGATTCCGTCGCCTTAGGTAACGGCGCTAAAGCTACCGGCAATGACACTGTCGCACTGGGACACAAAGCGGATGCTAACGCCGTCGATTCTATTGCTATCGGTAATGGTGCAACCGCCAGCGGCGATCAAAGTATCGCACTTGGTAAAAATGCAGAAGTTACGGCCCTCAATTCCGTTGCACTCGGTGATGGTTCTAGTGCAGCCGAGGATAATACCGTTTCAGTAGGGAATGCGAATACACAACGCAGAATCACTTATGTCGATAAAGGCGTAATTACCGCCAGCAGCACCGATGCAGTTAACGGGTCGCAGCTCTATAACTTGAGCTCATCCGTGGCCACCCGCCTGGGCGGCGGTGCATCCGTAAACGTAAACGGCACGGTAAATGCCCCTAAGTACGTATTAAGCCACGGCACGTATAACAACGTTGGTGACGCTTTAGTCTCCATAGATACCTATGTGGCCGACATTTCTGAAGATGCTCTGCTGTGGAACGACGCTGCCAGTGCATTCAGTGCCGCGCACGGCACCACTACCACTAACAAGATCACCAACGTCGCGGCAGGCGCTCTGGCCGCAGACAGCACTGATGCCGTTAATGGCTCACAGCTGTTTGCTACCAATCAGGACGTGGCCCAAAACACCACTGATATCACCACCCTCAATAACAACGTCACTGACATCACTACCTCTATTACGGGCCTGACCGAGAATGCGCTGCTGTGGGATGAAACCGCCGGTGCATTCAGCGCCGCTCACGGCTCCTCTGGCACCAGCAAGATCACCAATGTTGCCGCAGGCAACCTGGCGGCGGACAGTTCCGATGTGGTTAACGGTGCGCAGCTGTATGCAACCAACTTGCTGGTTGAGGAAAACAGCGAGGCCATTAGCCAGATTGCCGGGGATACCAGCACGACATACATCACGAATAACGGCTCTGGGGTGAAGTATGTGCGCACTAACGATACTGGCTTAACCGAAGACGATGCGCATGCGTCGGGTATCGGTGCGACAGCTATCGGATATAACGCCGTTGCGTCTGGGGCGAGCAGCCTGGCTCTTGGTCAAAACAGCACGAGCAGCATCGATACCGGTATTGCGTTAGGCTCAGGCTCGATCGCCGATCGAACCGTCGTCGCCTCAAGTAAAGCGACGCAAACTAACAGCGATGGCACTATCACAGTGGGCCATGACACCACCGATCGCACTCTGCTGGGCGCGCTGTCATTGGGTAAAGACGGTGAAAGCTATCGCCAGATCACCAACGTTGCCGATGGTACTGAATCGCAGGATGCTGTAACCGTACGTCAGCTGCAAAATGCAGTCGGCGCCGTTGCCACGACAGCAAGTAAATATTTCCATGCAAACTCCACGCTCGAAGATGCCCTGGCTGTTGGCACTGACGCTATTGCAGTGGGTGCAAAAACGGTTGTGAACGGCGATGCGGGTGTAGGTATGGGTACGGGTTCTATCGTTGACCAAACAGCGACAAATGGTATCGCCATCGGGACCAACGCGCATGCAAGCTACGCTGACAGCATCGCGATGGGCAGCAACTCGATGACTACCGTGGGCGCTCAGAGTGGATACACGGCTTACAACCTGAGCGACGCGCAAACTTCTGTAGGTGAATTCTCGGTTGGCAGCTCAACCGGTCAGCGCCAGATCACTAACGTTGCCGCTGGCTCTGCGGACACTGATGCAGTTAACGTCGCTCAGCTTAAAGTCACCGACAGCAAAGTGGCAGAAAACACCACGAATATCTCCAACCTTGTAAATCAGTACAGCAGCCTGGATAACCGCGTAACCACGCTGGAAACGTCCCTGGGTGATATTACTGTATCCGGCGGTTCCGATTATCTGGCGGTGAATTCAACTGGCGATGTTGCTATCGCAACAGGTGATGAAAGCGTGGCGATTGGCGCATCGTCCACGGCGTCAGCCCACAACAGCGTGGCGTTAGGGTCGGGTTCCATCGCGAATGAGGAAAACACGGTATCTGTCGGTTCTTCAAGCCAACAGCGTCGTATTACCAACGTCTCGGCGGGGGTAAATTCCACTGATGCTGTTAACGTGGCTCAGCTGAAAGCTTCCGAAGCAGGTACCGTGCGTTACAACACCAACACTGATGGCTCTGTGGACTACAGCGTAATCAACCTGGGTGACGGAAACGGCAGCACCACGCGGATTAGCAACGTATCGGCAGCGGTAAACGATACCGACGCCGTTAACTATGCGCAGCTAAAACAAAGCGTTGAATCGGCGAACACCTATACCGACCAGAAAATGGGTGAAATGAACAGCAAGATCCGCAACGTGGAAGACAAAATGAGCGGGGGTATTGCCTCTGCAATGGCCATGGCAGGCCTGCCTCAGGCTTACGCGCCAGGCGCCAGCATGACCTCTCTCGCGGGAAGTACCTATAACGGTGAAACCGCCGTTGCGCTGGGCGTTTCAATGGTCAGTGAGAGCGGTAGCTGGGTCTACAAGCTGCAGGGGACCAGCAACAGCCAGGGCGATTACTCCGCGGCCATCGGTGCGGGTATTCAGTGGTAATACGGTAACAACAATAGCGTTAATCCTGACAATGGCGATATCCCTGAGGTATCGCCATTTTTTTCTGACGAATAAAATTGGCCCAACCAATCACTCAGCCAACCCTTTCCTGGTTCACACTTCCATTATTTTCGCTCACAAAATCATTGCTCACCCATAACATTTGGTTAACCATTCATTGTCATTAACCCTACATCACAATATTGGCAGGACCACTTTTACACAGACTGTGACGCAGAGATGAGCGCAGACTCACCCGCTATTCAGACCGTGTGGTCCCCAGGAGACCTGCATGAGCCTCTGGCAACAAAACTACGATCCGGCCGGAAATATCTGGCTATCAAGCCTGATCGCATCGCTTCCGATCCTGTTCTTCTTCTTTGCGCTGATTAAGCTCAAGCTGAAGGGCTACCTTGCCGCGACGTATACCGTTGCCATTGCGCTGATGGTGGCGCTGTTCTTTTACAAAATGCCGGTCGATCGCGCGCTGGCCTCCGTCGTGTATGGCTTCTTCTACGGCCTGTGGCCGATTGCGTGGATCATCATCGCCGCCGTCTTTGTCTATAAAATCTCGGTGAAAACCGGGCAGTTCGACATTATTCGCTCGTCGATTCTCTCCATCACGCCGGACCAGCGCCTGCAGATGCTGATCGTCGGCTTCTCCTTCGGGGCGTTCCTGGAAGGAGCGGCAGGTTTCGGCGCACCGGTGGCGATCACCGCCGCGCTGCTGGTCGGGCTGGGCTTTAACCCGCTGTATGCCGCCGGCCTGTGCCTGATTGTGAATACCGCGCCGGTCGCCTTCGGCGCGATGGGGATCCCGATTCTGGTGGCCGGACAGGTGACCGGGCTGGACAGCTTTGAGATCGGCCAGATGGTGGGCCGCCAGCTGCCGTTCCTGACCATCATCGTGCTGTTCTGGATCATGGCGATTATGGACGGCTGGCGCGGCGTGAAGGAGACGTGGCCTGCGGTGATGGTGGCGGGCGGTTCGTTCGCCATTGCCCAGTACCTGAGTTCAAACTTCCTCGGCCCGGAACTGCCGGACATTATTTCATCCCTGGTATCACTGGTCTGCCTGACGCTTTTCCTGAAACGCTGGCAGCCGGTGCGCATCTTCCGCTTTGCCGATATGGGCGCGTCGCACGTGGATCAGACCCTCGCCCGCACCGGCTATACCGCCGGGCAAATCGTCCGCGCCTGGTCACCGTTCCTGTTCCTGACCGCCACCGTGACGCTGTGGAGCATTCCGCCGTTTAAAGCGCTGTTCGCTCCGGGCGGCGCGCTTTACGACATGGTGGTTAACATTTCCGTGCCGTTCCTCGACAAGATGGTTGCCCGTATGCCGCCGGTCGTACACGACGCCACGCCGTATGCGGCGGTGTTCAAGTTCGACTGGTTCTCCGCCACCGGCACGGCGATTCTGTTTGCCGCTATCCTTTCCGTGGTGTGGCTGCGCATGAAGCCTGCCGCCGCGGTGCAGACCTTTGCGGCGACGATTAAAGAGCTGTTGCTGCCGATCTACTCCATCGGCATGGTGCTGGCGTTCGCGTTTATCTCGAACTACTCCGGCCTGTCGTCGACGCTGGCGTTAGCGCTGGCGCACACCGGGCACGCGTTTACCTTCTTCTCGCCGTTCCTCGGCTGGCTGGGGGTATTCCTGACCGGTTCTGATACCTCATCGAACGCCCTGTTTGCCGCCCTGCAGGCGACGGCGGCGCAGCAGATTGGCGTGTCGGACGTGCTGCTGGTCGCGGCGAACACCACCGGCGGCGTGACCGGGAAGATGATCTCTCCGCAGTCCATCGCCATTGCCTGTGCGGCGGTAGGGCTGGTGGGGAAAGAGTCTGACCTGTTCCGCTTTACCGTTAAACACAGCCTGATATTCACCTGCATGGTGGGGGTGATCACTACCCTGCAGGCCTATGTCTTAACCTGGATGATTCCATGATAGTGATGCCCAGACGCCTGTCCGACGAGATTGCCACTCGCGTGCGGGCGCTGATTGAAGAACAACAGCTGGAGGCGGGCATGAAATTGCCCGCCGAACGCCAGCTTGCCGCCCTGCTTGGCGTGTCGCGTAATTCACTGCGCGAAGCGCTGGCGACGCTGGTCAGCGAAGGAGTGCTGCTGAGCCGTCGCGGCGGCGGTACTTTCGTGCGCTGGCAGCATGACGACTGGTCCGAGCAAAATATCGTCCAGCCGCTGAAAACGCTGATGGAAAACGACCCGGACTACAGCTTCGACATTCTTGAAGCGCGCCACGCCATCGAAACCAGCACCGCCTGGCACGCGGCGATGCGGGCAACCGAGGCCGACAAAGAGAAGCTCAAAGCGTGTTTTGAAGCCACGCAGAGCAGCGACCCGGACATCGCCTCTCAGGCGGACGTGCGTTTCCATCTGGCGATTGCCGAAGCGTCGCACAACGTGGTGCTCCTTCAAACCATGCGCGGGTTCTTCGACCTGCTGCAATCCTCCGTGAAGCAGAGCCGACAGCGCATGTATCTGGTTCCGCCGGTTTTCGCCCAGCTAACCGAACAGCACGAGGCGGTGCTCAACGCCATTCTTGCCGGAGATGCCGAAGCCGCGCGCAAGGCGATGATGGCGCATCTCGGCTTCGTGCACACCACCATTAAACGATTCGATGAAGATCAGGCCCGACAGGCGCGCATTACCCGCTTGCCCGGCGAGAGTGATATTTCCAGGGAGAACAAAGCATGATTATTTCAGCAGCCAGTGACTATCGCGCCGCGGCGCAGCGCATTTTGCCGCCGTTCCTGTTCCACTATATTGACGGCGGGGCCTATGCCGAACATACCCTGCGCCGCAACGTGGAAGATTTGTCGGATGTCGCCCTGCGCCAGCGCGTGCTGAAGAATATGTCTGACCTGAGCCTTGAAACAAAGCTGTTCAATGAGACACTCTCCATGCCGGTGGCGCTTGCACCCGTCGGCCTATGCGGCATGTATGCCCGCCGTGGTGAAGTCCAGGCGGCGGCGGCGGCGGACGCCAAAGGCATTCCGTTTACGCTTTCTACCGTGTCCGTCTGCCCAATCGAGGAGGTCGCCCCGACCATCAAGCGCCCGATGTGGTTCCAGCTATACGTCCTGCGCGATCGCGGCTTTATGCGTAACGCCCTTGAGCGCGCCAAAGCGGCGGGCTGCTCGACGCTGGTCTTTACCGTGGATATGCCAACGCCGGGCGCGCGCTACCGTGATGCGCACTCCGGCATGAGCGGCCCGAATGCCGCCCTGCGCCGCTACTGGCAGGCGGTTACTCACCCGCAGTGGGCATGGGACGTCGGCGTAAACGGTCGTCCGCACGATCTGGGCAACATTTCTGCCTATCTCGGCAAACCGACCGGGCTTGAAGATTACATCGGCTGGCTGGCGAACAACTTCGATCCGTCCATCTCGTGGAAAGACCTGGAGTGGATCCGCGAATTCTGGGATGGGCCGATGGTGATCAAGGGGATCCTCGATCCGGAAGATGCCCGCGATGCAGTGCGCTTCGGCGCGGACGGGATCGTCGTCTCTAACCACGGCGGACGTCAGCTTGACGGCGTGCTCTCTTCTGCGCGCGCGCTGCCTGCCATCGCAGATGCAGTGAAAGGGGACATCGCGATTCTGGCCGACAGCGGCATCCGCAACGGGCTGGACGTAGTGCGTATGATCGCCCTGGGCGCAGACAGCGTGCTGCTGGGACGTGCGTACCTGTACGCGCTGGCAACCCACGGACAGGCCGGGGTCGCTAATCTGCTGAACCTGATCGAGAAAGAGATGAAGGTGGCGATGACCCTGACCGGCGCGAAGTCGATTAGCGAAATCAGCCAGGATTCACTGGTGCAGGAGCTGCGCAAGCTGCCTGCCGCGCTGGCACCGCTGTCGCAGGGCGACGCGGCTTAAGGAGCTTCCCATCACCCTAGCCCTCTCCCCAAAGGGGAGAGGGGATGCTATTCTGCCCCCGAAATTAAGGGGGCAGCATGCTTAACATCGTTTTATTCGAACCAGAGATCCCACCGAATACCGGCAATATTATCCGCCTGTGTGCCAACACCGGCTTTCGTCTGCATATCATTGAGCCGATGGGCTTTGCGTGGGACGACAAACGCCTGCGCCGCGCGGGGCTGGATTATCATGAATTTACCGCCGTGGTTCGCCATCACGATTACGCTGCGTTTCTCGATGCCGAAAAGCCGCAGCGCATGTTCGCCCTGACCACCAAAGGCACGCCAGCGCATAGCGCCGTGAGCTATCAGGCAGGTGACTATCTGATGTTTGGCCCTGAAACGCGCGGCCTGCCAGCCTCGATTCTGGATGCCCTGCCTGCTGAACAGAAAATTCGTATTCCGATGATGCCGGACAGCCGCAGCATGAACCTGTCGAACGCGGTGTCGGTAGTGGTGTATGAAGCCTGGCGCCAGTTGGGTTATCCCGGTGCGCTTTTAAGGTAGGCCCGGTAAGCGCAGCGCCACCGGGCGTTTTCTCAGATACCGTCACCGTACTCAAACGTATGGTGGATGCCGTTGAAGTGCTGATCCATATCCATAGACGGTTTATCGCTGTCTGGCTTGCCGACAATGCGTGCCGGTACGCCAGCGGCGGTGGTATGTGGCGGAACAGGCTGTAAGACCACCGAACCCGCACCAATCTTCGCCCCACGCCCTACCTCGATGTTACCGAGGATCTTGGCACCCGCTCCAATCATCACCCCTTCACGAATTTTCGGATGGCGATCGCCGCTGGTTTTACCGGTACCGCCCAGGGTGACAGACTGCAGGATCGAGACGTCATCTTCAATCACCGCGGTTTCACCGACCACAATGCCGGTGGCGTGGTCGAGCATGATCCCACGGCCAATTTTCGCCGCCGGGTGAATATCGACCTGGAAGGTAACGGACACCTGATTTTGCAGGAAGATCGCCAGCGCGCGGCGGCCCTCATTCCATAACCAGTGGCCGATGCGGTAAGCCTGGAGCGCGTGGAAGCCTTTCAGATACAGCAGCGGCGTCGAATATTTATCGACCGCCGGGTCACGCGTACGCACGGCCTGGATATCACAGGCGGCAGAGGCGATCATTTCCGGGTCAGCGGCATAGGCCTCTTCCACCACTTCACGAATGGCAATGGCGGGCATGATCGAGGAGGCCAGCTTGTTAGCGAGCATGTAGCTCAGGGCGCTGCCGAGGTCTTCGTGCTTGAGTAGCGTCGCGTGATAGAAACTGGCCAGCATAGGCTCGCAGTCGGCCAAAGCCCGAGCTTCGGCTTTTATATTGTTCCAGACGATATCCAGTTCTTCACACGGCATTGCTTGCTCCAGACGATAGTATAATGACCAGCCAGTTCTGCGCTGGCTGGGTCATTCAGGTGACGATAGTTCCCGGCTAGTTGCTGCTGCGCTCGTCCTTGCGCGCACGACCTAATAAGGTCAATGCTGCCTCGCGCGCATTTTTTCCGCAATACAATACCTGATAAATTTCCTCGGTTATTGGCATTTCGACACCAAAACGGTGCGCCAACTCGCGAACTTCTTTGGTATTGCGGTAGCCTTCAACCACCTGGCCAATCTTCTCCTGCGCGCCTTGCACATCGCTGCCCTGTCCGAGCATCATGCCAAAACGGCGGTTACGCGACTGGTTGTCGGTACAGGTCAGCACCAGATCGCCCAGCCCCGCCATGCCCATAAAGGTGGCAGGATCGGCGCCCAGCGCTTCGCCCAGGCGCGACATTTCGGTCAGGCCACGCGTGATCAGCGCAGTACGCGCGTTCGCACCAAAACCGATGCCGTCAGACATCCCGGCACCGATGGCAATCACGTTCTTCACCGCCCCGCCCAGCTGCACGCCGATGAAATCGGGGTTGCTGTAGACGCGGAAGCTTTTGCCGCAGTGCAGCAGCTGCTGAAGATCGTCGGAGAAGGCCTGATCGGTGGAGGCCAGCGAAATCGCCGTCGGCAGGCCAGCGGCCAGCTCTTTGGCAAAGGTCGGGCCGGAGATGACCGCCAGCGGGATCTCATCCCCCAGCGCTTCGCGGGCAACGTCCTGCAGCAGCCGTCCAGTTTCCGCTTCAAGGCCTTTCGTTGCCCAGACAATGCGTGCATCAGAACGCATCAGCGGCTTTATCTGACGCAGGACTTCGCCAAAGACATGGCTTGGCACCACAATCAGAATGTTGCGGCTGGCCGCCAGGGCGGTTGCGAGGTCGCTTTCCAGATGCAGAGAGTCCGGGAACGGAACGTCCGGGAGGAACGCCACGTTGCAGCGGTCGTGTTGCAACGTCGCGATATGTTTGGGATCGTGGCCCCACAGGACCACGTCGTGACCATTTCTTGCCAGCGTGATAGCAAGAGCGGTGCCGTAAGAGCCGGCACCGATCACAGTCATTGACGCATTAACAGTGCTCATCAGGCATCCTGATGTTGTTCGGCACCTTCGCCAGCCTGCTGCTGCAGATAGTTCATGAACAGCGCATCGAAGTTAACTGGCGCAAGGTTCAGCTGCGGGAATGTACCGCGAGATACCAGGCTGGTGATGCACTCACGCGCATACGGGAACAGAATGTTCGGGCAATATGCGCCCAGGCAATGCGCCATCTGGTTGCCTTCGATACCGCCAACGGAGAAGATACCGCCCTGCTGTACTTCGCACAGGAATGCAGTTTCTTCGCCCAGAGACGCGGTAACGGTCACACGCAGTACGACTTCATACACGTCATCCGCCAGCTGGGTGGATGCGGTATCAAGATCAAGTTTAACCTCTGGCTGCCAATCTTTCTGGAAAACGTGTGGCGCATTTGGCGCTTCGAAAGAGACATCCTTGGTGTAGATGCGCTGGATCTGGAAAGTCATTTCGGTGTTGTTTTGTTCTGACATGGAAAAACCCTTTTTAATTGTCCTAAAGTCTCTTAGCTCAGCAGCGGATCGAGTCCGCCACGGGCGTCGAGCGCATACAAGTCATCACAGCCGCCAATGTGCTGCGCATCAATAAAAATCTGCGGAACCGTTGTGCGACCACTACGTTGGATCATCTCTTCGCGTTTAATCGCATCACCATCGATCGGCAGTTCCTGGAAGGTGACGCCTTTACTGTTCAGCAGCGCTTTCGCACGGTGGCAGAACGGACAGGTTGCTTTGGTGTAGATCTCAATATTGGCCATCACTCAACTCCTTATTTACCGCGAACCAAAGGAAGATTTTCCCCGCTCCAGCCGGAAATGCCTTCTTTCAGTACCGTTACGTTTTCGAAGCCTGCTTTATGCAGTGCGTTGGCAGATTCCTGCGCCTGCATACCGGTGCCGTCAACAACGATGATCGGCTGGGCTTTATGTTTTTCCAGTTCACCAATGTTGTTCGCTTTGATTTCAGCAGGCAGCAGGTTAATAGAACCTGCAATGTGGCCTTTGCGGAAATCGTCGCGCTGGCGCAGATCGACAACAACGGCGTCTTCTTTGTTGATCAAACGCGTCGCTTCACCACGGGTGATCACCTTAATTTTAGACGTCAATCCCTTAAAGGTGGTGAACAGCACAGCGGCCAGCAGGCCAATCCACGCGATGCTCAGAACCGGGTGGCGGCTAACAAATTGCATAATTTCTTGCATGGGGGGTAACAACTCCCGACTAAGTGATTAAAAAAACCAGGACAGGAGTATACCTGTGCGTTGTGGCAAATACAGCCAGCGACAATAAGCTAATCCATTTTCTGCGGCATGCCACGAAAAAAAAGCCTGAAAATAGTCGGTGAAGAGCGTTGCCCCTACGTATTCTTTGATCTTCTGCGGCTATTTGATCGATTCAGCTGTAGTAAAATTACGCAAATTTTTTGTCTCTTGAGCATGAGGTTGTCGCAATGTCGGTTTCTAAAAAACCTATGGTACTGGTGATTCTGGATGGCTATGGCTACCGCGAAGATCAACAGGATAACGCCATTTTCAACGCCAAAACCCCGGTCATGGATGCGCTGTGGGCAAAACGTCCCCATACCCTGATTGACGCGTCTGGCCTGGAAGTGGGGCTGCCGGACCGCCAGATGGGCAACTCCGAAGTCGGTCACGTTAACCTGGGCGCGGGCCGTATCGTGTATCAGGATCTGACCCGTCTGGACGTTGAAATTAAAGAACGTACGTTCTTCTCCAACCCGGTGCTGTCTGGCGCAGTGGATAAAGCCGTTGTCGCAGGTAAAGCGGTACACATCATGGGCCTGCTCTCTGCTGGCGGCGTTCATAGCCATGAAGATCACATCATGGCGATGGTTGAGCTGGCAGCGGAACGTGGCGCAGAGAAAATCTATCTGCACGCGTTCCTGGACGGTCGCGATACGCCACCGCGCAGCGCAGAAGGCTCGCTGAAAGCGTTCGAAGATAAATTTGCCGCACTGGGCAAGGGCCGCGTGGCCTCAATCATTGGTCGTTACTACGCGATGGATCGCGACAACCGCTGGGATCGCGTAGAACAGGCCTATGACCTGATGACCCTTGCCAAAGGTGAGTTCCAGTTCGCGACCGCCGTTGAAGCGCTGGAAGCCGCTTATGCACGTGATGAAAACGACGAATTTGTTAAGGCGTCCGTTATTCGCGCTGAAGGCCAGGCCGATGCCGCGATGGAAGATGGCGACGCGCTGATCTTCATGAACTTCCGTGCTGACCGCGCGCGTGAAATCACCCGCGCCTTCGTGAACAGCGATTTCGACGGTTTCGCCCGTAAGAAAGTGGTGAGCCTCGACTTTATCCAGCTGACCGAATACGCCGCAGACATTAAAGCGCCTTGCGCCTACCCACCAGCCTCGCTGGCAAACACCTTCGGCGAGTGGATGGCGAAGAACGACAAAACGCAGCTGCGTATCTCTGAAACCGAGAAGTACGCGCACGTCACCTTCTTCTTTAACGGCGGCGTTGAAGAGCCGTTCAAAGGTGAAGACCGCATCCTGATTAACTCCCCGAAAGTCGCCACCTACGATCTGCAGCCAGAAATGAGCTCTGCAGAATTGACTGAAAAGCTGGTTGCAGCCATCGAAAGCGGCAAGTACGACACCATCATCTGTAACTACCCGAACGGCGATATGGTTGGCCATACCGGCGTGATGGAAGCGGCGGTTAAAGCGGTTGAAGCGCTGGATCACTGCGTTGAGCAGGTTGCCAAAGCCGTTGAATCCGTTGGCGGCCAGCTGCTGATCACCGCTGACCACGGTAACGCAGAGCAAATGCGCGACCCGGCGACCGGTCAGGCGCACACCGCGCACACTAACCTGCCCGTTCCGCTGATTTATGTGGGTGATAAGTCACTGAAAGCAGTGGAAGGCGGCAAGCTTTCCGACATCGCGCCAACCATGCTGACGCTGATGGGTATGCCGATCCCTGAAGAGATGACTGGTAAGCCGCTGTTCATCGTGGAATAATCGCTCCCCATGAGGGGAAAGGCGATTTTTTCAATCACATGGGTCGTGAAGCCGCTTAGGTTATCAGTCAGACCTCTGTTTTACGCCAGCGCGCTCAGCGCTGGCGTATTGCTGTGCGCCACATCCGCCCACGCGGACGATCGCGACCAGCTCAAATCCATTCAGGCCGATATCGCCGCCAAAGAGCGCGCGGTACGCCAGCAGCAGCAGCAGCGCTCCTCACTCCTCGCTCAGCTCAAGCAGCAGGAAGAAGCCATTTCCGCCGCCGCGCGCAAGCTCCGTGAAACGCAAGACACCCTCGCCCAGTTGAATAAACAGATCGACGAAATGAACGCGTCGATTGCCAAACTGGAACGCCAGCGTGATGCGCAGGAGCGCACCCTTGCCGCGCAGCTTGATGCCGCGTTTCGTCAGGGTGAACATACCGGACTTCAGCTGATCCTCAGCGGTGAAGAGAGCCAGCGCGGCCAGCGTCTGCAGGCCTACTTCGGCTATCTGAACCAGGCGCGCCAGGAGACGATCGCGCAGCTGAAGCAGACGCGCGAGGAAGTCACCACCCAAAAAGCCGAGCTGGAAGAGAAGCAGAGCCAGCAGCAGACGCTGCTTTACGATCGGCAGGCCCAGCAGGCGAAGCTGGAGCAGGCACGCAACGAGCGTAAGAAAACCCTCGCCGGACTGGAGTCCTCTATTCAGGCAGGACAAAGCCAGCTGAGCGAAATGCGGGCAAACGAATCAAAACTGCGTAACAGCATCGCCCGCGCCGAAGCGGCGGCGAAAGCGCGTGCCGAAAAAGAGGCGCGTGAGGCGCAGGCGGTTCGCAACAAGCAGCAGGAAGCCTCCCGTAAAGGCACCACCTACAAACCCAGCGAAAGCGAGCGCTCGTTAATGTCGCGTACCGGCGGCCTGGGCTCACCTCGCGGTCAGGCCTACTGGCCGGTTCGCGGTTCAATTCTGCATCGCTATGGCGAACAGCTGCAGGGTGAGCTACGTTGGAAAGGGATCGTTATCGGTGCGTCTGAAGGTAGCGAAGTGAAAGCCATCGCTGATGGCCGCGTGATCCTGGCCGACTGGCTGCAGGGTTACGGGCTTGTGGTGGTGGTTGAACACGGTAAAGGCGACATGAGCCTTTACGGCTACAACCAGAGCGCGCTGGTCAGCGTCGGCACGCAGGTGCGCGCGGGCCAACCCATCGCCCTTGTGGGCAGCAGTGGCGGTCAGGGCCGCCCTTCACTCTATTTCGAAATTCGTCGCCAGGGTCAGGCGGTCAATCCACAGCCGTGGTTGGGAAGATAAGTTTTGCTTCAATTTCGTCGAATTGTTCTCTCCGTCGCCAGCGTACTGGCGCTGGCTGCGCCGGTATACGCAGGCAAACTCGCCATCGTGATTGATGACTTCGGTTATCGTCCACACTACGAAAATCAGGTGCTGGCGATGCCGTCAGCCATCTCAGTCGCTGTTCTTCCCAATGCGCCACACGCGCGTGAGATGGCGACCAAAGCCCATAACAGCGGCCATCAGGTGCTGATCCACCTGCCCATGGCGCCCATCAGCAAGCAGCCGCTGGAAAAAGATACCCTTCGCCCGGAGATGAGCAGCGATGAGATCGATCGCATCATCCGCGAGGCCTACAACAAAGTGCCCTATGCCGTGGGTCTGAATAACCATATGGGCAGCGCGATGACGTCCAGCCTGTATGGCATGCTCAAAGTGATGCAGTCGCTTGAGCGCTACAACCTCTATTTTCTCGACAGCGTGACCATCGGCAACAGCCAGGCCATGCGCGCCGCGCAGGGAACGGGCGTGAAGGTGATTAAGCGCAAGGTGTTCCTGGATGATACGCAGAATGAAGCGGATATCCGGTTCCAGTTCAACCGCGCGGTACAGCTGGCCCGGCGCAACGGTTCAGCAATTGCTATCGGCCACCCGCATCCTTCAACGGTGCGCGTGCTTCAGCAGATGCTGCCGACCTTGCCTTCCGATATCACGCTGGTGCGCCCGAGCGATCTGCTGAACGAACCGCAGGTGGATACCTCAACGCCAAACTCGGGGCAGCCCACACCTTCAACACCGCGCAATCCGTTCCGCGGCGTGAAGCGCTGCTTGCCGAAGCAGCCGCTTGAGCCGGTCTACGCGACCCGCTTCTTCTCGGTTATTGGGGAGAGCATCGGTGAAAGCACGCTGGTGAAGTACGTCCAGAATCAGTGGCAGGGATGGGGTAAAAAAGCCTGACGCTAAAAAGCCACCTTAAGGGTGGCTTTTTTATGACTTAAGAGAGAAGGAACCGTCCAGGATTTTGCTGTAAACCGTTGGCTGGCCGCTGTCTGAGGTGCGGTATTGTTCTTTATGCGACAGCTTATAAATTCCCACCGGATCTTGATTTAGCGCCGTCATGGCCGTTACGTCCGGCTTCGAGGAGATAAACTGTCGAATCAAAAAGCGGTTGTTTCCGGTAACCGGCTGCATATCCATGATCTGCCGGAACTGAGGATATCTCTCGCGCGCATACAAAAAGCTGTAATCAATCAGGAAATACTCAATCAGCGCGTCATGGTGCTGCCAGTAGCGATACAGGATATCCCGCACCAGCTTCACCAGGGCATTTCCCTTTTGAGCCGCAAGAAAATAGGCTGTCCAGTAACCCTGGCTCAGCGCATTTTCGGCTACATCAAAACGCAATGATGAGAAGGTACGCTGGTAGAACGATTCCGGTACCGGCCTGGTCAGAAATACGGTGGCATCCATCCAAATCCCGCCGTACTGATACAACAGCGAGCAGCGTACAATGTCGGAATACTGTGCCTTGCTAATCAGCCCTGCCTGATACTTGGTTTTAATATGCTCAGGCAACGCAAGATAGTCGGGAATATTCTCATCCGTCAGGATAATGACTTGCGCATCAGGCGCGTTGTTCTGTACCGACGCAATGCAACGCTTCACCAGCTCAGGCGCGCTCTCCAGCCCCTGGAACCAGCAGATCCAGATAATACGCGACTGTGCGGGTTCCGCAGAGCCTGCTTCTTCAGGCTGAAGCTGCAGGCCATCAATAACGCTAAAAATAGTCTCTTTTTTCTTCTGCTCAAAATGCGCGGCTGCGCGCTGAAAAAGAGCAAAACCCGTTTTTTTGTGCCAGCGACGGGTTTTCTTGATGAGCTTATTCGTTACATTGAGATTCATTATTTCACCTTCTCACACTCAGAACAGCTCTTTTAACGTACGGCGAAACAGCTTCATTTTTAACTTGGCATCTTTTTTGTGGCCGCGCAGCAGGCAATTCATCCGCGTCGATTTAAAACCCCGAAACGACATGAGCTGGAACAGATTATTACTGCGCGTAACGTCAGTCATATGCTGGCGATATTTAAAATAAAGCTTTCGATACGCGTTATATTTTTTAACCTGTGACGTAATGCGGTTGCTGCCGTGTTCAGCATCTACCATGGCGGTGCTGAAGCTGTATTTAATACCGGGACCATATTTCAGGATTAGCTTAATCCAGACATCGCGATCCTGCTGCTGTTTGATTTCAGGCGAAAATCCCCCCACGCCCAACAGCTTCTCTTTGGTTGTCAGCACCTGATTACCCACCACGTTTTCACACAACACGTCCTGCAGCTCGATGATTCTTTTATCATCCGTGTCGGGATAGGTGCGGTGGGTTTTATCCAGCCTGGCGGGCGTATCCGTGACGAAAGCGAATTTGTCATCGTAGCGTTCCGCGAGCTTTGTCAGGCGTTCGGGCAGGAAATAGTCGTCATCGTCCAGACCTGTCACAAACTTCCCGTGCGAGAGCGCATAGCCCCGGTTGCGGCTGAAGTTAGACCCGCTGTTCTTTTCATTGCGCTCGTAGGTAAAATGCACAAATCGCGCTTCACACTCCGCCCGCATACGCTCAATCAGCTGTGACGTTTTTTCGTTAGAACAATCATCAACAATCACCAATTCTACCGCAGGATAGGTCTGGGCAATAACTGAACGCACTGCACGTTCCAGCAGGTCCTCTCTGTTATAGGTGGTGATGATTACTGAGATTAGGTCGTTCATGGCGTGCTCGTCTGGTGAAGGGTATTTCTCCACCGGGAGAATACCGTTTTCCCGGTGGAGAATCAAAACGATTACTTAATGACCGCGCGGTGTCTGTTCTGCTCCAGGAAAACAACCGACATTATCAGCGTCAGCATCCAGGCGACCGGCGTTGTTTTTGAATAGAACATTACGCCGCTGAGTCCAAACATAATTAATGAGACAAGGAATGCAAAAAGAATAACGCTTTTTCGTTTTTTTAACGCATACCAGGCAAGCGAGATAATAAACAGGATATACAGTACTAATCCTGACGGACCTTTTAAGGAGAGCGTTTCAACCACTTCGTTATGCAGGTGGCCGCGAATATGCGCGAGTGCACCGGCAAGGCTTGGCTCTTTTTTTACCACTTCCCTGATTTTTGCGTTTCGCTCATCCGTTGACTGCCACAGGTAATTATCTTTTGCTGCTGCCAGGCCCGTCTCCCACATCGCAAAACGAGCGCCTACTGACGTCGAACTGTTATCTTTATCGTAGGCAACAATATCGCGATTCAGGTCGTTATACCGTTGAATCAAGCTGTCTTTCATCATGAATACGCCGACGATCAGCGCCACGATGAATACAGCAACGCCTTTCCAGGGAATATGTTTCTCTTTGTAGAGCTTAACGACCAGCAGACCAAAGAAAATGATCGGATAGGTCAGAATCGCTGCCCGCGTTTCTGTGGTGACAAGCACCAGGAAAGTGGTGAAAAAATGGCCCAGAATTAAAAACTCTTTCCACCTGGTGGAGCTGTGCTGCAGAACCAAAATCGTATAGAACGAGATAAAGGCGACCGTATAGGCGGCCCCCGTCGCGTCAGTGCCGCCGGTAAGGGCGAGCGTTACTCTTCTGCTTTCAAGGAAGAAATGCTGATAGCCTGCATAGATAAGAATCATGACCTGCAGGACAGCCGCCAGCAGCAGGTGGATCTTATTATTGCCTATTTTTAGCTCATTTCTGTTCACAAAGACGAAGAGGGAGAAGGCGCCAAACAGGCAGATTTTCCCTACCTCCAGGTATGCACGATAAGAATTTATCGCCGCAGTCTCAGCCTTATACATTCTGTACCAGACCAGATCGCAGATACCTATCACCAACAGAACCAGGCACAGCCAGAACACATCATTTTTTCTGAAATTTTTAATATCCAGCAGGAAAACCACTAATGCAGTCACACCTGCTGCGCCCATAATTTTTGCGGATAAGTTAGGTGAGACAATAACGCATCCAAAAGCCAGTGCGCACAGTCCAAAGAGTAATTGCAACAACGCAAATTTAAGCTTATTTCGTTCTACACTAATCATCATCATTCCATTTACTGAAAGGCAAAGCAGGCTAGCACACTGCTAAAAGCAAGTTTATCGCACCTGTGTTAACGAATATTACGCCAGTCATAGGACTTTCCTGTAGTGTCCAGCACGGACACGTCCTTATTGTAACCGGCAAGCCAGGAATGAACCGATTGCACGGGTTCGCCCTGACGGTGGATCCCAAGCCACAGCTCGGCGAGCGTGTTTACATCATCCGCAGACCAGACGGTATTATAGTCCCCGGTGGTTTTCTTACCCGCATCAACCTGATTTCCGTACCAGATAAACATGGGGATATGCAGGGCTTCTCGCGGAGGATTAACATTTCCGTGGGAGTAAACCACAGCACGCTGCGGGTCGCGGACCAGGCCGTGGTCGGAGAAATACATGACCGACGAGCGTGAACTCTCCAGCATGCCAAACATCTTGCCCATCAGCGCGTCGGTGTAGCGAACGGAGTTGTCATAGCAGTCATCGGCTTCGTTATCACCGTGCAAAACCGCCCGATCGGCAGGGAAACGCCGGCAGGAGGGCTCGTGGCTGCCGTACAGGTGCAGGACGATCAATTTTTTGCCCGGCGCTTTAAGCGCATTCTGGAGCAAAGGCAGCAGGTCTTCATCATAGCCGCCGTCCAGCCACTCGTGCTCTTTGGTGTTCAAGGCTATGCCGGTAATGACGTTATTATGCGCCCCGCCTTTACCCTGGCGGCTAAACCAGTAGGTTTCGAATCCCGCTTTATTGGCGATGTTAATGACGTTATCGCTATATTTACGCGGATCGCGTGCACCCACGGTATCGGCGGTCAGGGCTAAAGGAACGGCCATAATGGTGACCGGAGCCGGAGTGACGGCGTTACGGAACAGCAGAAGCTGCGATTTTTGTTTCTCCAGCTCTGGCGTCGTATCGCGATGATAGCCGTAGATACCCATATTTGCCGTGCGCTCGGACTCGCCGACGATCAGCACATAGTTCTCAATCCCGGTATCCGTCAGGGTGAGTTTGTAATCAGGAATATTGTTGCCGATGTTGGCGACGACGGCATTATCTTCGATGGCCTGCATAAAGACCTTTGCCGTGCTGACGGGTGTGGCCTGAACCACGCGCTGCGCCAGGCTTTCAACGCTGCTTTTCCTGAGCTGATGCTGCAAAGCCTGGCCATAAAAAGCCAGCAGCGTCACCGCAAGCGCGATGGCTGGCCAGCGACGAAAACGCGGCGCAATCGGCCAACTGCCCGTATTCGCGGTATAGATGAAAAACGCGGAGAGAGCGATGAACGTCAGGCAATCGCGCCAGTACAGCCCAAGCATCGAACTCGCTTCACCTGGAGTGGTATTTAGTACACTTAGCGCAAATCCATAGCTAAACGACGAATTAAAATTATTCCAGGCATATAACTGCAGAGTAATATCTGCCGCGACGGGAATTAATAAAACAGCCGCCAGAGTATTTCTGATTAATTTATTATTAATGCATTTTAACGTCATTACGATCAGGAAAAACACCAGCGTACGGTTAATGACCGCATTATATTTGGCATTTATAATATTAACGCCAATGACTATTAGCAGGGAAATTACCACCGTTAAAAAGGCGATAATACGTGACGGGGTACTCACCAACTTTTGCGACAGCAGTGTGGACATAATGACCTGATTAGTCTGGCAAACATCTTTCCTGACGTAATCATTAAGACAACATAAATGAACGTATGGAGAAGACAGTGTGGGGGAAATTTCGCCAAAAGTTAACAAGTAACCCCGGGAAAGTCAAACCGCTAAAAATGTAAGGGCACCCCTAAAAACGGGTGCCCTGAAGCAGATTAGTCCCAGCTCAGGATGACTTTTCCAGACTGCCCCGAACGCATCGCGTCAAAGCCCTGCTGGAACTCATCGATAGAGAAGCGATGAGTGATAATTGGCGACAGATCCAGACCGGACTGGATCAGCGCCGCCATCTTGTACCAGGTCTCGAACATCTCGCGTCCATAAATGCCCTTGATGAACAGCCCTTTGAAGATGACTTTGTTCCAGTCGATAGACATATCCGACGGCGGAATACCCAGCATTGCGATACGGCCACCGTGGTTCATAGTGTCGAGCATGGTGCGGAACGCCGGCGGCGCGCCGGACATCTCCAGACCCACGTCGAAGCCTTCGGTCATGCCCAGCTCTTCCATCACGTCGGTCAGGCTCTCTTTGGAGACATCCACCGCGCGGGTCACGCCCATTTTGCGCGCCAGCGACAGGCGGTACTCGTTTACGTCGGTGATCACCACGTTGCGCGCACCCACGTGCTTCGCCACGGCAGCCGCCATAATGCCGATCGGGCCCGCGCCGGAGACCAGTACGTCTTCACCGACCAGGTCAAAGGAGAGCGCGGTGTGTACCGCGTTGCCGAACGGGTCAAAGATGGAGGCCAGATCGTCCGAGATATTGTCCGGGATTTTGAACGCGTTGAACGCCGGGATCACCAGATACTCTGCGAAGCAGCCCGGACGGTTCACGCCCACGCCGACGGTGTTGCGGCACAGATGAGTACGTCCGCCGCGGCAGTTACGGCAGTGACCGCAGGTAATGTGGCCTTCACCGGAGACGCGGTCGCCGATTTTGAAGCCTTTCACTTCCTGGCCAATACCCACCACTTCGCCGACATATTCGTGACCGACAACCATCGGTACCGGAATGGTTTTCTGCGACCACTGGTCCCAGTTGTAGATGTGAACGTCAGTACCGCAGATAGCCGTTTTACGAATTTTGATCAGCAGATCGTTATGACCGACTTCCGGCTCCGGCACGTCGGTCATCCAAATCCCTTCTTCCGCTTTCAGTTTGGATAACGCTTTCATCACACGTCCTCAGGCAATTACGCCCAGCTGTTTGCCGATGCGGGTAAAGGCTTCCACCGCACGCTCAATTTGTTCAGGCGAATGTGCCGCAGACATCTGGGTGCGGATACGCGCCTGACCTTTTGGCACCACCGGGAAGAAGAACCCGGTGACGTAAATCCCTTCTTTCTGCAGCTCGCGGGCAAATTTCTGCGCGACAACCGCATCGCCCAGCATCACCGGAATGATCGCATGGTCAGCACCCGCCAGGGTGAAGCCTGCAGCGCTCATTTTTTCGCGGAACAGACGGGCGTTGGACCACAGGCGGTCGCGCAGCTCGGCACCGGACTCCACCATCTCCAGCACCTTAATGGAGGCGGCAACGATCGCCGGCGCCAGGGAGTTGGAGAACAGATACGGACGGGAGCGCTGGCGCAGCCACTCAACTACCTCTTTACGCGCGGCGGTGTAGCCACCGGACGCGCCGCCGAGCGCTTTGCCCAGCGTGCCGGTAATGATGTCCACGCGGCCCATCACGTCGCAGTATTCGTGGGAACCGCGTCCGTTTTCGCCGACAAAGCCGACCGCGTGAGAGTCATCGACCATCACCAGCGCGTCGTATTTGTCTGCCAGGTCGCACACGCCCTTCAGGTTGGCGATGACGCCGTCCATCGAGAACACGCCGTCGGTGGCGATCAGCACGTGGCGAGCACCCGCTTCACGAGCCTCTTTCAGGCGCGCTTCCAGCTCAACCATGTCGTTGTTGGCGTAGCGGAAACGCTTCGCTTTACACAGGCGCACGCCGTCGATGATGGAGGCGTGGTTCAGGGCGTCGGAGATAATCGCATCTTCTGCGCCGAGCAGGGTCTCAAACAGACCGCCGTTGGCGTCGAAGCAGGAGGAGTACAGAATCGCGTCTTCCATCCCAAGGAAGCTCGCCAGCTTTTGCTCAAGCTGCTTGTGGCTGTCCTGCGTACCGCAGATAAAGCGTACGGAGGCCATGCCGAAACCGTGGGTATCCATGCCGTTTTTTGCAGCGGCAATCAGCTCAGGGTGATTCGCAAGACCTAAGTAGTTGTTCGCACAAAAGTTGATCACATGGCTGCCGTCGGCAACGGTGATGTCCGCCTGCTGAGCAGACGTGATAATACGCTCTTCTTTGAACAACCCTTCCGCACGTGCGGTATCGAGGTCGCTGTTTAACTGTTTGTAAAAATCACCACGCATTGCAATTCTCCAGACTCGGCAAATTTTGGCACATATTACCCAAACCTATACTTCCTGACGAGATGACACATTATCTCTTCTCGTTTTTGCAGCATAAATCACGTGTACCCTTGCGCTATGTCGGTGAATGGCTGAAGGGCAGCCATACTAATGATATGATAGAAACATTAGCGTCCGGGATTGTCCCCGGACTCCACACTTCAAAGGTTACAGTTATGATCATCGTTACCGGCGGCGCGGGCTTTATCGGCAGCAACATTATCAAGGCCCTCAATGACAAAGGCATCACCGACATCCTGGTGGTGGACAACCTGAAAGACGGCACCAAGTTTGTAAACCTGGTGGATCTGAACATCGCTGACTACATGGATAAAGAAGACTTCCTTATCCAGATTATGGCAGGTGAAGAGTTCGGCGAGATCGAAGCCATCTTCCACGAAGGTGCGTGTTCTTCCACCACCGAGTGGGACGGCAAGTACATGATGGACAACAACTATCAGTACTCTAAAGAGATCCTGCACTACTGCCTGGAGCGTGAAATTCCGTTCCTGTACGCCTCCTCCGCGGCAACCTACGGCGGCCGCACCTCGGACTTTATCGAGTCCCGCGAGTACGAGCAGCCGCTGAACGTCTACGGCTACTCCAAGTTCCTGTTCGACGAGTACGTGCGTCAGGTGCTGCCAGAAGCGAACTCCCAGATCGTCGGCTTCCGCTACTTCAACGTCTACGGACCGCGTGAAGGCCACAAAGGCAGCATGGCGAGCGTAGCGTTCCACCTGAACACCCAGCTGAACAACGGCGAAAGCCCGAAACTGTTCGAAGGTAGCGACGGCTTCAAGCGTGACTTCGTCTACGTGGGCGACGTTGCGGCCGTAAACCTCTGGTTCTGGGAAAACGGCGTGTCCGGCATCTTCAACCTGGGTACGGGCCGCGCGGAATCCTTCCAGGCGGTGGCTGACGCAGCGCTGGCGTATCACAAGAAAGGCAGCCTTGAGTACATTCCGTTCCCGGAAAAACTGAAAGGCCGCTATCAGGCATTCACCCAGGCTGACCTGACCAACCTGCGTGCGGCGGGCTACGACAAGCCGTTCAAAACCGTTGCCGAAGGCGTAACGGAGTATATGGCCTGGCTGAACCGCGACGCGTAAGTATGAAAATTCTGGTGATCGGCCCGTCATGGGTGGGCGACATGATGATGTCGCAAAGTCTCTATCGCACGCTCAAGGCGCGCTATCCCCAGGCGATAATCGACGTGATGGCACCCGCGTGGTGCCGTCCGCTGTTGTCGCGTATGCCGGAAGTGAACGAGGCGATCCCGATGCCGCTCGGCCACGGGGCGCTGGAAATCGGCGAACGCTGCAAGCTCGGCCACAGCCTTCGCGAGAAGCGCTATGACCGCGCTTACGTATTACCAAACTCCTTCAAATCCGCTCTCGTACCCTTCTTTGCGGGCGTTCCGCACCGCACCGGCTGGCGCGGAGAAATGCGCTACGGCCTGCTGAACGACGCGCGCGTGCTGGATAAAGAGGCCTGGCCGCTGATGGTGGAGCGCTACGTGGCGCTGGCCTACGATAAAGGCGTGATGCGCAGTGCGAAAGACCTGCCGCAGCCGCTCCTGTGGCCGCAGCTGCAGGTTAATGACGGGGAAAAATCCCACACCTGTAACGCGTTTAGCATCTCGTCAGAACGCCCAATGATCGGCTTCTGCCCCGGCGCGGAGTTCGGCCCGGCAAAACGCTGGCCGCACTACCACTACGCCGAGCTGGCGAAGCAGCTGATCGACGAAGGCTATCAGATTGTCCTGTTCGGCTCGGCGAAAGACCACGACGCGGGCAACGAAATCCTCGCGACGCTCAGCACCGAACAGCAGGCCTGGTGCCGCAATCTGGCTGGGGAAACGCAGCTGGAGCAGGCGGTTATCCTCATTGCCGCCTGTAAGGCCGTGGTTACCAACGACTCCGGCCTGATGCACGTGGCCGCCGCTCTGGATCGCCCTCTGGTAGCGCTGTATGGCCCAAGCAGCCCGGATTTCACCCCGCCGCTGTCGCATAAGGCGCGCGTTATCCGCCTGATCTCCGGCTACCACAAGGTGCGCAAGGGCGATGCCGCAGAAGGCTATCACCAGAGCCTGATCGACATTACGCCAGAGCGCGTGCTCGAAGAACTCAACGAACTGCTGTTGAGTGAAGAAGGATAACGAATGCGGGTATTGATCGTTAAAACCTCGTCGATGGGCGATGTCCTGCATACGCTGCCGTCCCTGACGGACGCCATGCAGGCCATTCCCGGCATTCGTTTCGACTGGGTGGTGGAAGAAGGCTTCGCGCAGATCCCCACCTGGCATGAGGCAGTAGACCGTGTAATCCCGGTGGCGATCCGCCGCTGGCGTAAAGCCTGGTTCTCCGCGCCGATTAAGGCCGAGCGCAGCGCGTTCCGCGATGCGGTGCAGGCCCAGCGTTATGATGCCATCATCGACGCGCAGGGGCTGGTCAAAAGCGCCGCGCTGGTAACGCGTCTTGCACACGGCGTAAAGCACGGCATGGACTGGCAAACCGCCCGCGAGCCGCTGGCGAGCCTGTTCTATAACCGCCGTCACCATATCGCAAAACAGCAGCACGCCGTCGAACGTACCCGCGAGCTGTTCGCCAAAAGCCTGGGCTATGCGAAGCCTGAATCGCAGGGCGATTACGCTATTTCGCAGCATTTCATGCCCGGTTCGCCGCACGACGGTTCGCCATATCTCATTTTCCTTCACGCCACGACCCGCGATGATAAACACTGGCCGGAAGCGCACTGGCGTGAACTGATCGCTCTGCTCGCCCATTCAGGGCTGCGCATCAAGCTCCCGTGGGGCGCGCCGCATGAAGAAGCGCGCGCGAAACGCCTGGCGGAAGGGTTTGATTACGTTGACGTTCTGCCACGCATGAAGCTCGATGGCGTGGCGCAGGCGCTGGCAGGCGCAGCGGCCGTCGTGTCCGTCGATACCGGCCTCAGCCACCTGACGGCGGCGCTGGATCGACCTAATATTACGCTTTACGGCCCAACGGACCCGGGCCTTATTGGCGGCTATGGAAAAAATCAATATATCTGCCGCCCGGAACATTCATCGCAGCTAAGCGACCTCGGTGCCGCTGCGGTATTTGCGCAATTAGAGCCTTTGCTGGCAGCAGAGAGAGCCCATGTCTGATTTTTTCTCCGCGGAGCGCCCGCCCAAGCGCGTGCTAATCATTAAGCTGCGTCACCACGGTGACGTTCTCCTGACCTCGCCGGTGTTTACCGTGCTGAAAAAGAACTGGCCGAACGTGGAAGTCGACGCGCTGGTTTATGACGACACGCAGGCGATGCTGACCAGCCATCCGCACATTGACCAGGTCCATACCATTGGCCGCAACTGGCGTAAAAAAGGCTGGTTTGAGCAGTTCCGCCTCTACCGAGCGCTGGTAAATACGCTGAAAGGCCGCCAGTACGACGTGCTGATTAACCTGACCGAGCACTGGCACGGCGCGCGTCTGGCGCGTCGCCTGAAGCCGCGCGTCTCCGTGGGCTTTAAGCCGGACAAACGCAGCGGCTTTGCGCGTCGTCGCTGGGTGAAATCCTTCACCACGCTCTACCCGGCCATTCAGGACAACAGCCGCCACATGGTGGAGGTGAACCTGGACGCCCTGCGCCGGATCGGCATTCATCCGCAGTCCAGCGAAGATAAACACACCCTGTTCGTGCCGGGCGATGCGGCGGAAGCGTCCATTGCGGAAAAGCTGGCCGGATTCGGGCTGCAGAGTAAATCGTATATCCTGGTACACCCGACGTCGCGCTGGATGTTTAAGGCCTGGGATATCAACAAGCTGGCCGCCACCATCGATAGCCTGGCCGCACGCGGCCTGCCGATTATCCTCTCCGCCGCGCCTTCAAAAGAAGAGAAGGCGTACATGGACGCGCTGCGCGCCGCGCTCACCCAGCCGGTGTTTGATTTAAGCGGTCAGTTGAACCTGAAAGAGCTGGGCGCGCTCATGAAGCACGCCCGGGTCTATTTCGGCGTGGATTCCATGCCGATGCACCTCGCCAGCGCCGTCGGTACGCCGACCGTCGCCATCTTCGGCCCAACCGGGGCGATCAAGTGGGCGCCGTGGGGGGTGAACTATCGCGTTATCGTTGCCGGGTTCACCTGCCAGCCGTGCGGTAAAGCGGGCTGCGGCGACGGCGGCGTTTCTGACTGCATTACGGCCATCACCCCGCAGCAGGTGCTGAGCGCTATCGACACCATGCTTCTGGAAAATCCGGCATGAAGCTGGCGATAGTCCGACAGACCTATAACCCGAACGGCGGCGCGGAGCGTTTCGTTTCCCGCGCGCTGAACGTGCTGGCGCAGGATACCTCGCTGGACGTGACGCTGATTGCCCGCCAGTGGGAAGATGCCGCAGGCTGGAAAACGCTGACGGTGAACCCGCCGTTCCGTAACCGAATCGCCCGTGAATCCGGCTTTGCCGCGGAGGCCGCCTCGCATTTTGCGCAGTTCGATATTGTGCAGAGTCACGAGCGCATTCCGGGTGCCACCATCTTTCGCGCGGGCGACGGCGTACATGCCACCTGGCTTGAGCAGTATGGTCGCATCCTGTCGCCGCTGGCGCGCTGGGCGCAGTCACTCAGCCGGTATCACCGCTACATTCTGCAGGCCGAAGCGCAGATGTTTACCCATCCGCAGCTGCGCAAGGTGATCTGCAATTCGAAGATGGTGCGGGATGATATCGCCCGTCGTTTCGGGCTGCCGGACGACAGGCTAACGGTGATCTACAACGGCGTCGACACTGAACAGTTTAGCCCTGAAGTACGCGCACTCTCGCAGCGTAACGCGCTCGGCATTCCCGAGCGTGCGCCCGTGCTGGCGTACGTGGGTTCCGGCTTCAGCCGTAAAGGCGTGGCGACCGCGCTGCGCGCCATCGTGCCGCATCCTGAGGTCTGGCTGCTGGTTGCCGGGCGCGATAAACACGCGCGCAGGTTCGAAAAGCTCGCCGGTACGCTGGGCGTCTCTTCCCGCGTGAAGTTCCTGGGCCCGGTAGCTAACGTGCGCGAAGTGTACGGAACGGCCGATGCGCTTATCCTGCCGACGCTCTACGATCCCTTCCCGAACGTCTGCGTGGAAGCCCTGGCCTGCGGTCTGCCGCTGCTTACCAGCCACGGCTGCGGTGCGGCGGAGTGGATCGTCGAAGGGCAAAACGGCTGGGTGCGCGATGCGCTCGACAGCGAAGGCTACCAGCAGGCCGTTGCCCAATGGTTAAAAGGCCGCGAAGTGGGGGTCGACTATTCCGCCGCCGCACGCGCGACGGCAGAACCTTATACGCTGGACAGAATGGCGAAAGAGCTGCAGGCGCTTTACCGCGACTTGCTGCGCTGAGCCGCGTCAGAGAAGACCTTCTCCATCGCATCCAGCATACATTCGCGGGTAAAGTGGGCGCTCAGGTAGTCATACCCTTGCTGCGCCAGCGTCTCGCGAAGTGCAGCATCCTCGTAGAGCGTCACAATCGCATCGTGCAGCGCTTTTTCATCGCGCTGCGCGATCAACATCCCCGTCTGGCCGTTAATGACCGCATCTCCCGTTCCGCCTGCATCGGTGGCGATAGTGGCAATGCGGGAAGCTAACGATTGCAGCACGCCCTGCGGCACGCCTTCCATATCGTGAGACGGGCTAAGCGCGATATCAAACGCCGGGAACCAGCGCTCCGGGTCACTGCGGTGCCCCGCCATCACCACGCGCTGCTGCAGCCCAAGCCCAGCGATTTCCTGTTCCAGCGCCGTTTTGTGCGGCCCTTCCCCGACAATCGCCAGTTTGATATGCGGATTGTCGATCTTTGCCAGGGCGCGCAGCAGCACGCTGTGGCCTTTGTTAGGGCGCAGGTGAGACACCACGCCGAGCCAGAAATCATCCTGCGTTAATCCGCAGTGCGCGCGGGCTTCGTGCTTATCACCGGGGCGGAAGCGCTGCGTATCCACGCCGCTTGGCACCGAGGTACTTTGGGACATCGGCACGCCAATGTTTGCGACCTGGTGGCGCAGCGCCTCGCCCGTGGTCACGATATGCGCGCAGGCCGTGCGGAACAGCCAGCGGGTCGTCCAGTTGTTGCGCGGAACGCCAGACGCATGGCGGGTACGCACCAGGGGAACAGGCTGAGAGAGCGTCAAATTTGCCAGCGCCACCAGCCAGGTGTCGGCGGAGTTGTGGCTGTTAATGACGTCAATCGAGTGTCGGTTATCCTTCAGCCAGCGGCGCAGCTGCTGCAGGTTTTTAAGGTTTTTGCGCCGTAACGGCATGGTGACCACCGTTAACCCGGCATCGCGCGCCAGCCCATGTAAAGGCGCGGTTTCCGGGCAAAGTATCGTCACCTGATGGCCACGCTGAATCATCCCGAGCGATTCGTTGATAATGCGCAGAGGCTGTCCGCCTTTGCCGCCGTCTGCTTCAGTGTGAACAATATGCATACATTTCCTGTTAAGAATCTCGCCAGCGTGACGCTAATTTGCCGCCTGACGGGATCTTTGTCCCTCCAGGCATATGTTTTTAGTATCCACCAGATATAATACAGCACGAATGGTATCACCATACTGGGTGGCCTGCCCTGAACACAACGGAGAAAGCATGTCCGACACACCTTTATTGAGCCTTGTAGTCGCCGTCTACAACGGTGAAAAATTCCTGAGTGCATTTTTCGACAGCATCAAAGCTCAACGTCTGGACAGTCTGGAACTGGTCGTTGTGAACGACGGCTCGAGCGACAGTTCATCGGCCATCATCGCGCAGTACGCCAGCGAATTCCCGTTTTACAAGGTGATTGACCAGGCCAACCAGGGCGTCTCGGCGGCCCGTAATACCGGACTGGCGCAGGCAACCGGCGAGTATGTTGCGTTTCCGGATATCGACGACGTGATTTATCCGGGCATGTACCCGCGCCTGCTTGAGATGGCTAAAAAGAACGATCTTGACGTGGCGACCTGTAACGGGACCTATATCTACGACGATGGTCGACCGTCGAAGAAAATCTTCCCCTCCGATAAACTGCACTCCACGGACGTACTCGACGGCCCAACGTGGCTGCAGCGCGCCCTGGCGTCGCGTAAATTCCTGCACGTTACCTGGCTGAATATTTACCGCCACGCGTTTATTCAGGAGCAGGGCTTCACCTTTGAGCATGGCCTGCGTCACCAGGACATTCCGTGGACCACCGAAGTGCTGCTGACCGCCAAACGCGTGCAGTACACCGACGAAACCTTCTACGACTACCTCATCCACTCCGCGTCGGTATCGCATACGCCGGGAACGGATGACACGCGCATGCGCAACGCGCGTCATTACATGAAAATCCTCGAGATGCTGGATGCTATTAATCAGCGCCATCCGGATGCCGTGCGCCGCGTTCCGGCCTGCCAGTGGCAGATCGCAAAAGAAGGCCTGGGTATTCTTCACGCCATTAACAACATCGGCGATCTCAGTAAAAAGCGCGAAATCATCCGCGAACTGTTCGATCGCGGGATCTGGACGCTTATCTGGAAAAATGCTCGCGGGCTGCGCCAGCACTGGCGGCTGGGCCGTCGCTATTTCCGTTTAAAACGGTATCTGGCATAAGAGATAGCTTTACCTGGCTTAAATGCTTAGAATTTGCCCGCCGAAACTAAAAAAACGGATAATCGCTTGGAATTGTTGTATACCGCCCTGCTCTACCTCATTCAGCCACTGGTGTGGCTGCGACTGTTGCTTCGTAGCCGAAAAGCGCCTGCGTATCGAAAACGCTGGGCTGAACGCTATGGTTTCTGCCGCAATAAGGTTGCCCCGGACGGTATTTTGCTCCATTCCGTGTCTGTCGGTGAAACGCTGGCGGCTATCCCGCTGGTGCGCGCCCTGCGTCACCGCTACCCTTCGCTGCCGATCACCGTCACCACCATGACGCCGACCGGCTCGGAGCGCGCGTTATCCGCGTTCGGTAAAGACGTGCATCACGTCTATCTCCCTTACGATCTTCCCTGCGCCATGAACCGCTTCCTGAACACCGTGCGCCCGAAGCTGGTGATCGTGATGGAAACCGAGCTGTGGCCAAACATGATTTCCGCCCTGCACGCCCGTAAAATCCCGCTGGTGATTGCCAACGCCCGCCTTTCAGAGCGCTCGGCGAAGGGATACGGCAAGCTGGGTAAATTTATGCGTCGCCTGCTCAGCAGAATTACGCTGATCGCCGCACAGAACGAAGAAGACGCGGCACGCTTTGTCGCGCTGGGCCTGAAGCGTAACCAGCTTGCGGTAACGGGAAGCCTGAAGTTCGATATTTCCGTTACGCCTGAGCTCGCAGCTCGCGCGGTAACGCTGCGCCGCCAGTGGGCACCGCGCCGCCAGGTCTGGATTGCGACCAGCACCCACGACGGCGAAGAAGAGATTATCCTGCAGGCGCACCGCAAGCTGCTGGAAAAATTCCCAGACCTGCTGCTGATCCTGGTTCCCCGCCATCCGGAGCGTTTTAAGGATGCCCGCGAAATGGTGCAAAAGGGCGGCTTCAGCTACACCCTGCGCAGCAGCGGTGAGATCCCTTCCGGCAGCACTCAGGTGGTGATTGGCGATACGATGGGCGAGCTGATGCTGCTGTACGGCATTGCCGACCTCGCGTTCGTTGGCGGTAGCCTGGTGGAGCGCGGCGGCCATAACCCGCTAGAGCCGGCTGCCCACGCCATTCCGGTGCTGATGGGGCCACACACCTTTAACTTCAAAGATATCTGCGCTAAATTGCAGCAGGCTGACGGCTTAATCACCGTAACCGACGCGGATTCGGTGGTCAAAGAGGTCTCAACCCTGCTGACCGACGAAGACTACCGCCTGTGGTACGGTCGCCATGCCGTCGAAGTGCTGCATCAGAATCAGGGCGCACTGACCCGTCTGCTGCAACTTCTGCAACCTTATCTGCCTCAGCGGAGCCACTAATGCCAACGCGTCTGTCGGTGGTGATGATCGCCAAAAACGCTGCCGACCTGCTTCCCGACTGCCTGGCCTCCGTTGCCTGGGCTGACGAGATTGTTCTCCTCGACTCAGGTAGCGAAGACAACACGGTGGACGTTGCCCGTGCGGCGGGCGCGAAGGTGTATATCAACACCGACTGGCAGGGTTACGGCATCCAGCGCCAGCGCGCGCAGGATTACGCTACCGGCGATTACGTGCTGATGATCGATACCGATGAGCGCGTTACGCCGGAACTTCAGCAGGCCATCAAGGGCGCGCTCGCCGCGCCTCAACCGGGGGCGGTATACAGCATTGCGCGCCGAAACTACTTTCTTGGCCGCTTCATGCGCCACAGCGGCTGGTATCCCGACCGCGTGATGCGCCTGTATGAGCGCGACCGCTATTATTATAACGATAACCTTGTCCATGAATCCCTTGCCTGCGATAACGCTCAGGTGCTTCCCCTGACGGGCGACCTGCTGCACCTGACCTGCCGGGATTTCGCCAGCTTCCAGCGTAAGCAGCTCAGCTACGCCACGGCATGGGCGCAGGAACGTCACCAGCGCGGCAAGAAGGCCTCGCTGACGGGGATCTTCACCCACACGCTGGGGGCGTTTCTGAAAACGCTGCTGCTGCGCGGTGGCGTACTGGACGGTAAGCAGGGTTGGTTACTGGCTGTGGTTAATGCCCAGTATACTTTCAACAAATACACCGAGCTGTGGGCGCTCTGCCGCGGCTACTCAGAGAAAGCGTGAGCCATGAGCACAAAAGCGATTTATCCGGGTACCTTCGATCCGATCACAAACGGTCATCTTGACATCATCACCCGTGCGGCGAGCATGTTCGACAAGGTGATTCTGGCGATTGCCGCCAGCCCCAGCAAAAAGCCGATGTTCGATCTGCCCGAGCGCGTGGCGCTTGCCACCGATGCGATTTCGCACCTGCCGAACGTTGAGGTAGTTGGTTTTAGCGACCTGATGGCCAACTTTGCCCGCGCCCAGCAGGCCAATATCCTGATCCGTGGCCTGCGCGCGGTGGCAGACTTCGAGTATGAAATGCAGCTGGCGCACATGAACCGCCATCTTATGCCAGAGCTGGAAAGCGTGTTCCTGATGCCCTCCAAAGAGTGGTCGTTTATCTCTTCATCGCTGGTGAAAGAGGTCGCGCGCCATCACGGCGACGTGACCCACTTCCTGCCGGTCAACGTCCACCGGGCATTAATGGAAAAGCTGAAGTAGCCCTACTTCTGACACTGACGACAGTAGAACGTGGCGCGCTGGGCGTGTTTCGTCGCAATAATGGGCGTGCCACACACTCTGCACGGCTCGCCTTTGCGGCCATACACCTGTAGCTCCTGCGCAAAATAGCCCGGCTTACCGTCACTTTGCAGGAAGTCCTTCAGCGTGGTTCCCCCCTGCTCAATTGAGCGCAGCAGCACCGCTTTAATCACCCGAACCAGCAGCTCACACTCCTGTGCCGACAGCGAAGAGGCCAGCCGATCGGGATGGATCCCGGCGGCAAACAGCGATTCGCTGGCGTAAATATTTCCCACGCCGACCACCAGCTTGTTATCCATTAGCCAGGGCTTAATCGGCGTCTTTTTCTTTGCGCACTTCTCTTTCAGGTATTCCGCATTAAAGGCCTCTGAGAGCGGCTCCGGTCCCAGATGCGCCAGCACGCTGTGCCCTTCAAGCTCTTTGGTCCATAGCCACGCGCCAAAGCGCCGTGGGTCGGTATAGCGCAGCACCTTGCCGTTGCTCATCACCAGATCGACATGGTCATGCTTTTCGGCAGGCAGCTCTTCGGTGAGGATACGCAGGCTTCCGGACATGCCGAGGTGGATGATAATCCAGCCGTCGGGCAGCTCCAGCAGCAGGTACTTAGCGCGGCGCTGCACGCTGAGGATAGGTTTATCGCTTAACGCGTGGATCTCATCGGACACCGGCCAGCGAAGGCGACCATTACGGACAACCGCATGAAGAATAGTTGCGCCGACCAGATGGGGCTCAATGCCGCGGCGGCTGGTCTCTACCTCGGGTAATTCAGGCATGGTTCCTCCGTTGGGATACAGAATGCAAAAAACCCCGCAGTTGCGGGGTTTTTCAATACAAGGAGACTAAAATTATTTGATTTTAGCTTCTTTGTACAGTACGTGCTGGCGTACAACTGGATCGAATTTTTTCAGTTCCAGTTTTTCCGGCTTAGTACGTTTGTTCTTCGTGGTGGTGTAGAAGTGACCTGTACCAGCAGAAGAAACCAGCTTGATTTTCTCGCGAATACCTTTAGCCATGATTTATTTCCTCTTTAAGTACTTAGTACTTTTCGCCACGGGCACGCAGTTCGGACAGAACTGTATCGATGCCTTTCTTATCAATAACACGCATACCTTTAGCAGATACACGCAGGGTGACAAAACGCTTCTCGCTCTCAACCCAGAAACGGTGAGAGTGCAGGTTCGGCAGGAAACGGCGTTTAGTCGCGTTCAGTGCGTGGGAACGGTTGTTACCGGTCACCGGACGCTTGCCAGTAACTTGGCAGACTCGGGACATGTCTATTCTCCAAAAATCAAATTAGCTCGAGCTTCGTATGGGGTATCGGCGCCTCGTCAGGCTTTACAGCCCGGTCATCGCATAGTTCTAAGTGAACTCTCGATTGCCAGGCCCAAATGCCAAACCCGAGATTCTCAAAGGTGGCGTAGTATACGCTGACTCGGCGGTGTGCTCAAGTCCCGAACAGACAAAGATCCCAATGGATCGCGAGAAAGGGCCTAAATCCAACCCCGTTCTGCAAAAGAAATGTACTCTCCGCGGCCAATTATCATATGGTCCAGCACACGAATGTCCATGAATTGACAGCACTTGATAATGCGTTGGGTGATTTCTTTATCCGCTTTGCTCGGTTGCGCACAGCCAGAGGGGTGATTATGCGCGAGGATCACGCCGGCTGCATTCACTTTTATCGCTTCCCGCACAATTTCACGCGGATGAACCTCCACATGGCTTAACGTCCCTGAAAACAGATGGCTGTGCTTGATTATCCGATTCCTGTTGTCGAGGAAGATCACCATAAAGATCTCGCGCTCCGCATCTGCCAGCTGGCTTTGCAGGAATTCACGCGCGCCGTCTGGCGTCAGAACCGGGTCTTCCTCCTCCAGACGGACATTGTAAAAACGTCGGGCAAGCTCGGCGATGCCTCTCAATTGAGCATACTTCGCAACGCCAATTCCCTCGACGTGCCTGAACTCCTCCAGCTCTGCCGTCAGCAAACCGTACAGTGAGCCAAAGTGGTCTATCAAATCTTTTGCCAGCGTAAACACCGTCTTACCCTGCGTACCGGTGCGCAAAAAAAGCGCCAGCAGTTCGTCATCCTTTAACAACGTGACGCCATAGCGCAGTAATTTTTCGCGCGGTAGCATAAGTTCTGTCTCTTCCATGTGCCGTCTCCTTTTTGTTGCCTTCATGCTGCCACAGGCAAACCCGGCACTCGACGCGCATTTTTCGTTCTTGCGTAACGCCTCGCAAACTGGACAGCGGACAAAATGCCCCCGTTTTTATGATTGTGATAAAATGCCCGCTCTCTGGTGAACCCCAACAGGAAAGAATCATGATGAGCCTGGCCGGTAAAAAGATCGTTCTTGGCGTGAGCGGCGGAATTGCTGCCTATAAAGCCCCGGACCTGGTGCGTCGCCTGCGCGAGCGCGGGGCCGACGTGCGGGTCGCGATAACCGAAGGTGGAAAAGCCTTTATCACCCCGCTGAGCCTGCAGGCCGTTTCAGGATACCCGGTATCTGACAGCCTGCTCGATCCGGCTGCAGAAGCCGCAATGGGTCATATCGAGCTGGGAAAATGGGCAGATTTGGTTATCCTTGCCCCGGCTACGGCAGACTTAATTGCCCGCGTGGCCGCAGGCATGGCGAACGATCTCGTCTCAACCATTTGCCTTGCCACGCCTGCGCCCGTGGCCGTCGTGCCCGCCATGAACCAGCAGATGTACCGTAACGCCGCGACCCAGCACAATCTGGAGACGCTGGCCTCACGAGGCCTGCTGATCTGGGGGCCAGACAGCGGCAGCCAGGCCTGCGGTGACGTAGGCCCAGGCCGTATGCTTGACCCGCTGACGATTGTTGATATGGCCGCCGCCCATTTTTCGCCTGTCAACGATCTGCAACATCTCAACATCATGATTACCGCGGGCCCCACGCGCGAGCCGCTGGATCCGGTGCGTTACATTTCCAACCACAGCTCCGGTAAGATGGGCTTTGCCATTGCTGCTGCGGCAGCAAAACGCGGTGCGAACGTCACGCTGGTAAGCGGCCCGGTCTCGCTGCCAACGCCACCGTTTGTGCAGCGCATCAATGTCACCACCGCGCTGGAAATGGAAGCCGCCGTGCAGGCGCATGCGCAAAGCCAGCAGATTTTTATCGGCTGTGCGGCCGTGGCAGATTACCGTGCAGAGACAATTTCTGATGCCAAAATTAAAAAGCAAGGCGATGAATTAACGATAAAAATGGTGAAAAATCCGGATATCGTTGCCGGTGTCGCCGCACTGAAAAGCCATCGTCCTTACGTTGTTGGGTTTGCCGCAGAAACGAATAATGTGGAAGAATATGCCCGGCAAAAACGTACCCGCAAAAACCTCGATTTGATTTGCGCGAACGACGTATCGCTGGCCACGCAAGGATTTAACAGCGACAGCAACGCACTGCACCTTTTCTGGCAGGATGGAGATAAAGTCTTACCGCTTGAGCGTAAGGAACTCCTGGGCCAACAATTACTGGACGAGATCGTTACCCGTTATGATGAAAAAAATCGACGTTAAGATTCTGGACCCGCGAGTTGGCGAGCAGTTCCCGCTGCCAACCTATGCCACCTCCGGCTCTGCCGGTCTTGACCTGCGCGCCTGTCTCGATGACGCCGTAGAACTGGCTCCGGGTGCGACCACCCTGATCCCGACCGGCCTGGCGATTCACATTGCTGACCCGTCGCTGGCAGCGGTGATCCTGCCGCGTTCTGGCCTGGGCCATAAGCACGGCGTCGTGCTGGGCAACCTGGTCGGCCTGATTGACTCTGACTACCAGGGTCAGCTGATGGTGTCCGTCTGGAACCGCGGTCAGGACAGCTTCACCATTGAGCCCGGCGAGCGTATCGCGCAGATGGTCTTTGTCCCTGTGGTGCAGGCAGAATTTAACCTGGTAGCAGACTTTGATGCTACCGACCGTGGCGAAGGCGGCTTCGGCCATTCCGGGCGCAAATAGTCGCCCGACAGATACGCATCTCACAGCGCCATAATGTCATAACAAACCGCAAACGTTAGTTTGCGGTCGCTGTGTGGATGCCAGCCTGGCAGTGCTTATTTTCAGGGGTATTTTGTAACATGGCAGAAAAACAAACCGCGAAAAGGAATCGTCGCGAAGAAATACTTCAATCTCTGGCTCTGATGCTTGAATCCAGCGATGGCAGTCAACGCATCACAACCGCAAAACTGGCCGCTTCTGTAGGCGTGTCAGAGGCGGCGCTGTATCGCCATTTTCCGAGCAAAACCCGGATGTTCGACAGCCTGATCGAGTTCATCGAAGACAGCCTGATCACGCGCATCAACCTGATTCTGAAAGATGAAAAAGACACTACCGCACGTATTCGACTGATAGTGCTGTTGATTCTGGGCTTTGGTGAACGCAATCCGGGCCTCACCCGTATTCTGACCGGCCACGCGCTGATGTTCGAGCAGGACCGTCTGCAGGGCCGCATTAACCAGCTTTTTGAGCGTATCGAAGCCCAGCTGCGACAGGTGCTGCGCGAGAAGAAAATGCGTGAAGGTGAAGGTTACACCACCGATGAAACGCTGCTGGCGAGCCAGATCCTGGCGTTTTGTGAAGGGATGCTCTCCCGCTTTGTGCGCAGTGAATTCAAGTACTGCCCAACGGAAGATTTCGACGCTCGCTGGCCGTTAGTGGCCGCTCAGTTGCAGTAATGCCGTTGCCGGATGGCGGCTTCGCCTTTTCCGGCCAACGAAATGCGCAGGCCCGGTAAAGCGTAGCGCCACCGGGCAATTCAACTACACGCCGAACTCTTCCCGGTACGCACGTACCGCCGCCAGATGGTCCGCCATCTCTGGCTTCTCTTCCAGGTATGCAATCAGATCTTTCAGGGTGATGATGGAAGTCACCTTGCAGCCGTAATCACGCTCAACTTCCTGAATGGCAGAAATTTCGCCACGGCCGCGCTCCTGACGATCCAGAGAAATCAGCACGCCGGCCAGCGTCGCACCGTTAGCCTGGATAATTTCCATCGATTCACGAATCGCCGTGCCGGCGGTGATCACATCGTCTACCAGCATAACGCGGCCCTGCAGCGCGCTTCCGACCAGGTTGCCGCCCTCACCGTGGGTTTTGGCTTCTTTACGATTAAAGCAGTAAGGCACATCACGGTCGTGGTGCTCCGCCAGCGCAACCGCGGTGGTGGTCGCAATCGGAATGCCTTTGTAGGCCGGGCCAAACAGCAGGTCAAAATCAATCCCGGAATCCACCAGCGCTTCGGCATAGAAACGGCCTAACAGAGCCAGATCGCGCCCGGTATTAAACAGTCCGGCGTTGAAGAAATAGGGGCTCTTACGCCCGGATTTCAGCGTAAACTCGCCAAACTTAAGTACCTGCTTGTTAAGCGCAAACTCGATAAACTGGCGCTGATACGATTTCATGGATTCGCTCCTTTGGTTTTTCTGTCTTACAGGCAAAAAAAAGGCGACTCATTGGTCGCCTGTAAATCAATTTTCTAACGCCGCTTTCTGCGTCGTTACAATGGATTCGATTCCCCCTCGGGCCAACGCCAACAAGGAGAGAAGCTCTTCGTGGGTGAACGGTTCGCCTTCCGCGGTGCCCTGCACTTCGATGATGCGACCGTCTTCAGTCATCACCACGTTCATGTCGGTTTCAGCGGCGGAATCTTCAACATATTCCAGATCGCAAAGCGCTTCGCCGTTAACAATACCCACGGAAACTGCCGCAACCATCCCTTTCATGGGGTTGGTTTTCAGCTTACCGGCCGCCACCAGCTTGTTCAGCGCATCCGCCAGCGCGACGCAGGCACCGGTAATGGATGCGGTACGCGTGCCGCCATCGGCCTGAATCACGTCGCAATCGAGGGTGATGGTGAATTCGCCGAGGATTTTCAGATCAACCGCTGCACGCAGTGCACGTGCGATCAGACGTTGAATTTCCATGGTACGGCCGCCCTGCTTGCCCTTCGCTGCTTCACGGGCATTACGGGTATGGGTCGCGCGCGGCAGCATGCCGTACTCAGCGGTGATCCAGCCCTGGCCCTGACCTTTCAGGAAGCGCGGAACGCCTTCTTCGATAGAGGCGGTGCACAGCACTTTGGTGTCACCAAACTCAACCAGCACGGAGCCTTCAGCGTGTTTTGTATAGTTACGGGTCAGGGTGACGGGACGCACCTGATTGGCGCTACGACCTGATGGACGCATGATGGATTCTCCGGCTTGAAACGAATGTGGCTGCGCATTATACGGATTAAACGCGCTTATTCCTATCCTGACAAAGCCCTGAAAGCTATAATCCCCCCATCTCACCTTTAAAAACGGGAATGTCTATGATCCGCAGTATGACCGCCTACGCCCGGCGTGAAATCAAGGGTAGCTGGGGTAGCGCTACCTGGGAAATGCGCTCGGTAAACCAGCGCTATCTGGAAACGTATTTCCGTATGCCGGAGCAGTTCCGCAGCCTGGAGCCTGTCGTGCGTGAACGTATCCGTACTCGTCTGACGCGCGGCAAAGTAGAATGCAACCTGCGTTTTGAGCCTGATGCCAGCGCGCAGGGTGAGCTGATCCTCAATGAAAAACTGGCAAAGCAGCTCGTGAACGCGGCGAACTGGGTCAAAATGCAGAGCGATGAAGGCGAAATCAACCCGGTTGATATTCTGCGCTGGCCTGGCGTGATGGCCGCCGGCGAGCAGGATCTGGACGCGATTACCACTGAAATTCTGGCAGCGCTCGACGGCACGCTGGATGACTTTATCATTGCCCGTGAAACCGAAGGCCAGGCCCTGAAAGCGATGATCGAGCAGCGCCTGGAAGGCGTGAGTGCTGAAGTCGCGAAAGTCCGTACCCATATGCCGGAGGTGCTGCAGTGGCAGCGTGAGCGCCTGGTATCCAAACTGGAAGAAGCAGAAGTCCAGCTGGAAAACACGCGTCTGGAACAGGAGCTGGTGCTGATGGCACAGCGCGTTGACGTGGCAGAAGAGCTGGATCGCCTGGAAGCGCACGTCAAAGAAACCTACAACATTCTGAAGAAGAAAGAAGCCGTGGGCCGCCGTCTCGACTTTATGATGCAGGAGTTTAATCGCGAGTCGAATACTCTGGCCTCTAAATCGATTAATGCTGAAGTTACCAACTCTGCGATTGAGCTGAAAGTGCTGATCGAGCAGATGCGCGAGCAGATTCAAAATATCGAGTAATGCCGCAGCCGGGTGGTGTCGCCTGACATCACCCATTAGTTTTTTTCATCCTTTTCATACGCAATTATCTCGCCAAAGCCTCCTTCATCAACATGAATCTTTAAGTTTGGATAAGATTTACTAAGGAAAATCGCGTCGCCTTAGAAAATCTCAATCGTGATCCTGCGCACAAATCGCTAACCTCCATGCCTGTATACCGGAGGTTTTATGCTGCTTCATATTCTCTATCTTATTGGCATCACCGCAGAAGCCATGACCGGCGCACTTGCTGCCGGACGTCGCCGTATGGACACCTTCGGCGTAATCATCATTGCTACCGCCACCGCGCTGGGCGGCGGTTCCGTGCGCGATATTCTGCTCGGTCATTATCCGCTCGGTTGGGTTAAAAACCCTGAATACGTCATTATCGTCGCAACGGCTGCCGTATTAACGACCATAGTGGCTCCCGTGATGCCCCACCTGCGCCGCCTGTTCCTGGTGCTTGATGCACTCGGACTGATCGTTTTTTCGATAATCGGTGCCCAGATTGCCCTCGATATGGGTGAAGGCCCGGTTATTGCTACCATTGCCGCCGTAATAACAGGTGTATTTGGCGGCGTCCTGCGCGATATGTTCTGCAAACGCATTCCTCTGGTGTTCCAGAAAGAGCTGTATGCCGGCATCTCTTTTGCCGCCGCGGTGCTCTATGTAGCCCTTCAGCATTATGTTTCTAACCACGATGTTGTGGTCATCTCCACGCTTCTGTTCGGCTTTACGGCTCGTATGCTGGCGCTGCGCCTGAAGCTTGGGTTACCGGTATTCCACTACAAGCACAACGCACACTAATCAGAATCCGTTGATGTGCTGCTCAGCAAGCCACTTTGTCAGCACATCAACCTGAGGCGAATTTATCCAGGTCACAATTTGCCGCGCTTTCTCCTCTCCCGTTCCCGGTAGCGCCCGCCAGTCCGCAACGCTACGCTCGCTCATCGTCTGCCACGTAAGCCCACCGGCAGCCTTTAGCGTCGCTTTGGTGAGGGGAACCCCCATTGCGCTTATCCACCGAATAAAGGGCCGATCGCGCACCAGATTAAAACGATGCCAGAGCGCCAGTCCGCGTACGGCAGAAAGCCCCGGCGTTGCCTGCAGCTCTGCCTGCGTTAACAACAGCCATGAAAAAATATGTTCAAAATGATGCGCCTGGTAGAGCGCACGCCAGCCTGACTCGCCTAATCCTTCGATATCCAGCCCCTGCTTCGAGCTGAGCCAGATCAGCCGGGCAAAAAACTGCTCCATACAGTCCGGCGAGGCGTAAAAACAGCTCAGTGAATGATATTGCGAGGTGGGGGGCTGCGGTTTTTGCCTGTCTACGCCACGCCATACCACCCTATCCAGCCGAGGGATACCCTGACCGGCCAGGCTAACCAGCACCTGGTCGCCGGGAGCAACGTCCAGCTGTTGCCAGCGAACAACCGAACCAAGGCTAACCCGCTGCACCCGTTTATCATCCAGCAATACAGGCTCCAGCACCGCCACGACGGACACCCTGCCCGTGCGTCCGACGGCAAACTGAATATCCTTTACCCCAGCCAGCTGCGCGACGGGCATATATTTCCACGCTACGACCCAGGTTCCCTCCCCCGGCAACCAGTTTTCACCCGTGGGTTCCTCCGCTGAGCGCACCACAATGCCGTCCGTGGCAAAGGGTAACGCTGTGGTTTGCCATGCTGAGCGCTGCTTTTCTACCGCCTCAATCGACGCAGCAGGCAACGTAAAGCGGGATGTGAGGGTAAATCCGGCTTTTGACAGCGCAGCCAAAGCGACCGGCATGTCTTTCGGTCCATCAGGCCAGGCCCAGATAAAAATTCCAATCTGGTTCAGAATTGGGGCGTCCTTTTGTCGCATCATCGCACCCGCGACTTTTGCCCGCGCGTTCATCCCGCCCATCTGCTGCTGAACGTGGCGATCGCGCAGCCAAAAAAGCTCACCCTGCAACACGCTGTTCGCAAGCGCGCCGGCCAGATTTTGCGGAACTGACGGTATTAAACGTATTCGCGCCGTCCAGTCTTCACCTTTAAGCCCGTCGCCCCGGCTGATGGCCTGAGCGAGCTTCCCGTCACGGTAGACCAGCGTCACCGCCACTCCGTCTACTTTGGGCTGCATCCAGAGATTGCGCCGGGCGCGCATCCACTGATTCAGCTCTACTTTACTGGCAACCTTATGGACCCCCGTATGGGCTACAGGGTGCTTTACGCGCCCAATCAGTGCGGGCAGCTTCTCCTCTGAAGGATCGCTGCCAAAACAGTGCTGCCACTGCGCTAACCGTGCGTTGAGCTGGTCGTAAGTCTCGTCATTCACCTCGCTCACGCCCTGCTTCCAGTAGGCATCATCCCAGCGTTTGATTTGCGCGCTTAACAACGCTATCTCTTTCTCTGCTTTTACCTGCGACCACACCGGACACACCGCCGCGCCATAGCCACACCACAACAGCATTAATCCGCTTATCCATCGCCACATCGCTACCCCTCCTTTGCATTGCAGGAGGTATACCCGAATGCCTGAAACAACGCTAACGGCAACGTTTCACAATGCGAGGTGCTATCCAGCGTTTCTTTTTGTTGCTGAAAACCCCACATAAAACCTGAAAACGGCACGCAAAATTCAATAATCCAGGGGAAAAAGTGTGACAAAGGCTACGTCACGGTGCGCCGACGTGTATAATAAGCCCGTATGTAGGACTTCTTCGTTAACACATACAAAAGACTCTCATGGCTCAAGGCACGCTTTATATTGTTTCTGCCCCTAGTGGCGCGGGTAAATCCAGCCTTATTCAGGCATTGTTAAAAACCCAACCGTTGTACGACACGCAGGTTTCTGTTTCTCACACCACGCGAGCGCCGCGTCCGGGTGAGGTGCACGGTGAACACTATTTCTTTGTCGATCACGACGAATTCAGAGCGATGATTGGTAGAGACGCGTTTCTTGAACACGCAGAAGTTTTCGGTAACTACTACGGTACCTCGCGTGAAACCATTGAGCAGGTTCTGGCAACCGGCGTAAATGTTTTCCTGGATATTGACTGGCAGGGTGCAGAGCAGATTCGCAAGAAAATGTCGGATTCGCGCAGTATCTTTATTTTACCGCCATCGAAAGATGAGCTGGTTCGCCGTCTGCGCGGCCGCGGCCAGGACAGCGAAGAAGTGATCGCAAAGCGTATGGAGCAGGCAGTTGCAGAAATGAGCCATTACGCGGAATATGATTACCTTATTGTGAATGATGATTTTGATGCCGCCCTTAGCGATCTCAAGACCATTCTTCGTGCAGAACGCCTGCGTATGAGCCGCCAGAAGCAGCGACATGACGCATTAATCACCAAACTGTTGGCAGACTGAACCCACTTTCAGTATCATGCCCAGTCATTTCTTCACCTGTGGAGCATTTTAAGTATGGCACGCGTAACTGTTCAGGACGCTGTAGAGAAAATTGGTAACCGTTTTGACCTGGTGCTGGTCGCCGCGCGTCGCGCTCGTCAGATGCAGGTAGGCGGCAAAGATCCGCTGGTACCGGAAGAAAACGATAAAACCACCGTTATTGCACTTCGCGAAATCGAAGAAGGTCTGATCAACAACCAGATCCTCGACGTGCGTGAGCGCCAGGAGCAGCAAGAGCAGGAAGCCGCAGAACTGCAGGCCGTAACCGCCATTGCTGAAGGTCGTCGTTAATTAAACCTGCGGGTCGCCCTTGTATCTGTTTGAAAGCCTGAATCAACTGATTCAAACCTACCTGCCTGAAGACCAGATTAAGCGTCTTCAGCAGGCGTATCTCGTTGCACGTGACGCTCACGAGGGCCAGACACGTTCAAGCGGTGAACCCTATATCACGCACCCGGTTGCGGTAGCCTGCATTCTGGCCGAGATGAAACTCGACCACGAAACGCTAATGGCCGCCCTGCTGCATGACGTGATTGAAGATACCCCCGCCACCTACCAGGATATGGAACAGCTGTTTGGCAAAAGCGTTGCCGAACTGGTGGAAGGGGTGTCTAAGCTTGATAAGCTGAATTTCCGCGATAAGAAAGAGGCGCAAGCCGAAAACTTCCGCAAGATGATTATGGCGATGGTGCAGGATATCCGCGTCATTCTCATCAAACTCGCTGACCGTACCCACAACATGCGCACGCTGGGCTCGCTTCGCCCGGATAAACGTCGCCGCATTGCCCGTGAAACCCTCGAAATCTACAGCCCGCTGGCGCACCGTTTAGGTATTCATCACATTAAAACCGAGCTGGAAGAGCTGGGTTTTGAAGCGCTGTATCCTAACCGCTACCGCGTGATCAAAGAGGTGGTGAAAGCCGCACGCGGTAACCGTAAAGAGATGATTCAAAAGATCCTCTCTGAAATTGAAGGGCGTTTACAGGAAGCGGGAATTCCGTGCCGCGTCAGCGGTCGCGAAAAGCATTTGTACTCCATCTACTGCAAAATGGTGCTCAAAGAGCAGCGTTTTCACTCGATCATGGATATCTACGCCTTCCGCGTCATCGTCCACGATTCAGACACCTGTTATCGCGTGCTGGGGCAGATGCACAGCCTCTACAAACCGCGTCCGGGGCGCATGAAAGATTACATCGCCATTCCAAAAGCGAACGGCTATCAATCTTTGCACACCTCGATGATCGGTCCGCACGGCGTGCCTGTAGAAGTGCAGATCCGCACCGAAGACATGGACCAGATGGCAGAGATGGGTGTAGCCGCACACTGGGCCTATAAAGAGCACGGTGGCGAAAGCAGCACAACCGCACAAATCCGCGCCCAGCGCTGGATGCAGAGCCTGCTGGAGCTGCAGCAAAGTGCGGGTAGCTCATTTGAATTTATCGAGAGCGTCAAATCCGATCTCTTCCCGGATGAGATTTACGTTTTCACACCAGAGGGGCGCATTGTCGAGCTGCCTGCTGGTGCAACACCGGTCGACTTCGCTTACGCCGTGCATACCGATATCGGTCACGCCTGCGTGGGCGCGCGCGTCGACAGACAGCCTTACCCGCTGTCACAGCCGCTTTCCAGCGGCCAGACGGTGGAAATTATTACCGCGCCGGGCGCACGTCCGAATGCGGCGTGGCTGAACTTTGTCGTGAGCTCCAAGGCGCGCGCGAAAATCCGTCAGCTGCTGAAAAACCTCAAGCGCGATGACTCCGTCAGCCTGGGTCGTCGCCTGCTCAACCATGCGTTGGGCGGAAGCCGTAAGCTGGCTGAAATCCCGCCAGAGAATATCCAGCATGAGCTGGAGCGAATGAAGCTCGCCTCGCTGGACGATCTGCTGGCAGAGATCGGCCTCGGTAACGCCATGAGCGTGGTCGTTGCGAAGAACCTGCAGCAGGGCGATACCCCTGCGGTTCCGTCAACGACACAAAGCCACGGCCACCTGCCGATTAAAGGCGCGGACGGGGTGCTAATCACCTTCGCAAAATGCTGTCGTCCTATTCCTGGCGATCCGATTATCGCCCACGTCAGCCCGGGTAAAGGGCTGGTTATCCACCATGAATCCTGTCGTAACATCCGCGGCTATCAAAAAGAAGCGGAAAAATTCATGGCGGTTGAGTGGGATAAAGAGACGGCGCAGGAGTTCATCACCGAAATTAAGGTGGATATGTTCAACCACCAGGGTGCCCTGGCAAACCTGACGGCAGCGATCAACACGGCCTCTTCCAATATTCAAAGCCTGAATACGGAAGAGAAAGATGGCCGCGTGTACAGCGCCTTTATCCGTCTGACCGCCCGTGACCGTGTGCATCTGGCGAACATTATGCGCAAAATCCGCGTGATGCCGGACGTCATTAAAGTCACGCGTAACCGAAACTAGTTTTATGAACTCACAACGTTATGCACGGATATGCGAGATGCTGGCCAGGCGTCAGCCTGACCTGACGGTCTGCATGGAGCAGGTTCATAAACCGCATAACGTCGCTGCTATTGTCCGTACCGCTGACGCCGTAGGCGTGCATGAAGTGCACGCCGTCTGGCCAGGCAACCGCATGCGCAACATGGTTTCTGCAGCAGCAGGCAGTAACAGCTGGGTATCCGTCAAAAATCATCAAACCATTGGCGAAGCCGTATCGCACCTGAAAGCGCGCGGTATGCAGATCCTTGCGACCCACCTCTCCGATAAAGCCGTAGATTTCCGCGAGATCGACTACACTCTTCCGACCTGCATTTTGATGGGGCAGGAGAAAACGGGGATCTCTCAGGAAGCGCTGGATCTGGCGGATCGGGATATCATCATCCCGATGACCGGCATGGTGCAGTCCTTGAATGTGTCTGTTGCCTCCGCGCTCATTCTGTACGAAGCGCAGCGCCAGCGGCAAAACGCAGGCATGTATATGCGCAGTAACAGTATGCTCCCGGAGGAGGAACAGCAGCGACTGCTGTTTGAAGGGGGTTATCCGGTACTTGCGCGCGTTGCGAAGCAGAAAAAATTGCCTTACCCCCACGTTAACGCGCAGGGCGAAATTGAAGCCGACGCCGAGTGGTGGTCCACAATGCAGTACGCAGGGTAACCATGAAAGGCCGCCTGCTGGATGCCATTCCGCTCAATACGCTTACGGGCGTGGGCGCGGCGCAAAGCAGCAAGCTGGCGAAAATTGGCCTGCACACCGTGCAGGATCTCCTGCTTCACCTCCCCCTTCGTTACGAAGACCGCACCCAGCTGTATAAGATTGGCGATCTCCTTCCCGCGATCTACGCCACCGTTGAAGGCGAAGTACTGAACTGCAACATCACCTTTGGCGGACGCCGGATGATGACCTGCCAAATCAGCGATGGCACCGGCATTCTCACCCTGCGCTTTTTCAACTTCAGCGCAGCGATGAAAAACAGCCTGGCGACGGGCCGACGCGTGCTTGCCTACGGGGAAGCCAAACGCGGGAAATACGGCGCAGAGATGATCCACCCGGAGTACCGCGTGCAGGGCGATCTCAGCATGCCGGAACTCCAGGAGACGTTGACCCCGGTTTATCCGACGACCGAAGGCATCAAGCAGGCGACGCTGCGTAAGCTCACCGATCAGGCGCTGGAGCTGCTCGATACCTGCGCCATAACCGAACTGCTACCGCCCGAACTGGCGCAGGGTATGATGAGCCTGCCGGAGGCGCTGCGCACCCTGCATCGCCCCCCGCCGTCCCTGCAGCTCAGCGACTTAGAGACCGGTAAACACCCCGCCCAACGGCGTCTTATCCTTGAGGAATTACTGGCACATAACCTGAGCATGCTGGCGCTTCGCGCGGGCGCACAGCGTTTCCATGCCCAGCCGCTAAGCCCGCGTGATGAGCTCAAGGATAAGCTGCTGGCCTCATTGCCGTTTAAACCCACCGGCGCACAGGCGCGCGTCACCGCCGAAATCGAACGCGATATGGCGCTCGACGTGCCGATGATGCGCCTGGTGCAGGGCGACGTCGGGTCAGGTAAAACGCTGGTTGCCGCCCTGGCCGCCCTGCGCGCGATTGCCCACGGCAGACAGGTCGCGCTAATGGCGCCGACCGAACTGCTGGCCGAACAGCACGCCAACAACTTCCGCGCCTGGTTTGCGCCGCTAGGGATTGAAGTGGGCTGGCTCGCCGGGAAGCAAAAAGGCAAAGCGCGCCTTGCGCAACAGGACGCTATCGCCAGTGGCCAGGTGCAGATGATTGTCGGCACCCACGCCATCTTCCAGGAGCAGGTGCAGTTTAGCGGCCTCGCGCTGGTGATCATCGATGAACAGCACCGCTTTGGCGTGCATCAGCGTCTGGCATTGTGGGAAAAAGGTCTGCAGCAGGGCTTCCACCCGCACCAGCTGATCATGACCGCCACGCCGATTCCGCGCACCCTGGCGATGACCGCCTACGCCGATCTGGATACCTCCACCATCGACGAACTTCCGCCTGGCCGCACGCCGGTCACCACCGTTGCCATTCCGGATACGCGCCGCAGCGAGATCATCGAACGCGTGCGCAACGCCTGCACCCACGAAGGGCGACAGGCATATTGGGTATGTACGTTGATTGAAGAGTCCGAGCTGCTGGAAGCGCAGGCCGCTGAAGCAACGTGGGAAGAGCTAAAGCTGGCGCTGCCGGAACTGAACGTTGGCCTGGTGCACGGGCGAATGAAGCCCGCCGAGAAACAGGCGGTAATGCAGTCATTCAAGCAGGGTGGTTTGCATTTGCTGATTGCCACCACGGTTATCGAAGTGGGCGTGGATGTACCGAATTCCAGCCTGATGATCATCGAAAACCCGGAACGTCTGGGCCTGGCGCAGCTCCACCAGCTTCGCGGGCGCGTGGGCCGCGGCGCGGTAGCCTCCCACTGCGTGCTGCTCTACAAAGCTCCGCTGTCGAAAACCGCGCAGATGCGTTTGCAGGTGCTGCGCGACAGCAACGACGGTTTTGTGATTGCGCAAAAAGATCTGGAGATCCGTGGCCCCGGCGAACTGCTCGGCACGCGCCAGACGGGTAACGCGGAATTTAAAGTGGCAGATTTACTGCGCGATCAGGCCATGATCCCCGAAGTTCAACGCCTTGCGCGCCATATCCATGAACGCTACCCCGAGCAGGCGGCAGCGTTAATTGAGCGCTGGATGCCGGAAACCGAGCGCTATTCCAACGCCTGATTTCAGGCAAATATCGGCAGCATCAGGTACAGCTTGATCACCAGCGCGTTGACGATATCAATGAAGAACGCCCCGACCATCGGAACCACCAGAAACGCCATATGAGAAGGCCCAAAGCGTTCAGTGATCGCCTGCATGTTCGCGATGGCCGTTGGCGTTGCCCCCAGACCGAACCCGCAGTGGCCTGCCGCCAGCACCGCCGCATCGTAGTTTTTGCCCATCATGCGCCAGGTGACAAAAATCGCGTACAGCGCCATAAACACCGTTTGCACCGCGAGAATTGCAACCATCGGCAGCGCCAGCGATGCCAGTTCCCACAGCTTGAGGCTCATCAACGCCATCGCCAGGAACAGTGACAGACAGACGTTTCCCAGTACGGAAACCGCACGTTCAAACACGCGGTAGAAGCCCATCAGCGCCAGGCCGTTGCTCAGGATCACCCCGATAAACAGCACGCAGACGAACGTTGGCAGCTCAAATGCCGATCCTGCCAGCCATTGCGCAACCACTTTGCCGACCGTCAGGCAGATGGCAATCATGGCGATGGTTTCAATCAGCACCAGAGAGGTGATAGTGCGTCCGACGTCCGGTTTCTCAAACGCAGTCGGCACCAGCTCATCATCCGGACGACCGTCTGGCGTGGAGGAGTGTTTCACCAGATACCTCGCCACCGGGCCCCCTATCAATCCGCCCAGCACCAGGCCGAAGGTCGCGCAGGCCATCGCCACTTCCGTTGCGTTTTCAAAACCGTAGCGCTCAATAAACAGCTTGCTCCATGCCGCCCCGGTCCCGTGTCCGCCTGACAGCGTGATTGACCCCGCGAGCAGCCCCATCAGCGGGTCTAACCCCAGCAGGGATGCCATGCCGATACCGATGGCGTTTTGCATCAATAACAGCCCAACAACCACAATCAGGAACACGCCGAGCACTTTTCCGCCAGCGCGCAGGCTCGCCAGGTTAGCATTCAGGCCGATGGTGGCGAAGAAGGCCAGCATCAGCGGATCTTTCAGGGACATGTCAAAATCGATTTCCCAACCCATGCTTTTTTTCAGCACCAGCAGGGCCAGCGCCACCAGCAGGCCGCCGGCAACGGGTTCAGGAATGGTGTACTTTTTGAAAAGGGAAACACTGTGCACCAGCTTACGGCCCAGCAGTAAGACCAGCGTTGCGGCAACAAGGGTCGACAACGTATCAAGATGAATCATAGTAGGCTCCTTTATGCGCGTGTTCCATGCACACGCGGCGTTATCCTGGGCCGGCTTGCGCTCCTCATAAGACACCGGCGCGAAAAGTGTAATTTTTTTTTCGTGTGCATTGTAGAAAACCCGCCCACACCAGCAGATTTTCTTCTCTTTTTTTGCTGGCAATCGTTTGCTTTTACCAGGTGGTCAGATAAAATGCCCGCTTTTCCACCGTGGGATTGCCGCAGATGTCCGTTAACACCGTAGAGTCCGCCGATGCGCAACCGATTGCGCACAAGCACAACAGCGAATTGATTTACCGCCTTGAAGACCGCCCGCCGCTGCCGCAGACGCTGTTTGCCGCCTGCCAGCACCTGCTGGCGATGTTTGTTGCGGTGATCACCCCCGCGCTGCTGATTTGTCAGGCGCTTGGCTTACCGGCTCAGGACACGCAGCACATCATCAGCATGTCTCTCTTTGCCTCCGGCGTGGCTTCTATTATTCAAATTAAAGCCTGGGGTCCGGTGGGGTCTGGACTGCTGTCGATTCAGGGTACGAGCTTTAACTTCGTGGCACCGCTGATCATGGGCGGCACGGCGCTGAAAACCGGCGGCGCGGACGTGCCGACCATGATGGCGGCGCTGTTCGGCACGCTGATGCTGGCCAGCTGCACGGAGATGGTGATCTCCCGCGTTCTGCACCTGGCGCGCCGCGTGATCACTCCGCTGGTGTCCGGCGTGGTGGTGATGATTATCGGCCTGTCGCTGATTCAGGTGGGCCTTACCTCCATCGGTGGCGGGTATGCGGCAATGAGCGACCACACCTTTGGCGCACCGAAAAACCTGCTGCTGGCAGGCGTGGTGCTGGCAATCATCATTCTGCTTAACCGCCAGCGTAACCCCTACCTGCGCGTAGCATCCCTGGTGATCGCGATGGCGGCCGGTTATCTGATGGCCTGGGCGCTGGGCATGCTGCCGGAGAATACCGCGCCGACGAATGCTGCGCTGATTACTATCCCAACGCCGCTGTACTATGGTTTGGGCATCGACTGGGGCCTGCTGCTTCCGCTGATGCTGGTCTTTATGATCACCTCGCTGGAAACCATCGGTGATATCACCGCAACGTCCGACGTCTCTGAACAGCCGGTCTCTGGCCCCCTGTACATGAAGCGCCTGAAGGGCGGCGTGCTGGCAAACGGCCTGAACTCGTTTGTTTCCGCGGTATTCAATACCTTCCCGAACTCCTGCTTCGGCCAGAACAACGGCGTGATCCAGCTGACCGGCGTTGCCAGCCGTTACGTTGGCTTTGTGGTGGCGCTGATGCTGATTGTCCTCGGCCTGTTCCCGGCGGTGAGCGGCTTCGTGCAGCACATTCCTGAGCCGGTGCTCGGCGGCGCGACGCTGGTGATGTTCGGGACCATCGCGGCCTCCGGCGTGCGCATCGTCTCCCGCGAGCCGCTGAATCGTCGCGCGATCATGATTATCGCGCTGTCGCTGGCGGTCGGTCTGGGCGTATCCCAGCAGCCTCTAATCCTGCAGTTTGCGCCAGATTGGGTGAAAAACCTGCTCTCTTCCGGCATTGCTGCGGGCGGTATTACGGCCATCGTGCTGAACCTTGTTTTCCCGCCTGAAAAAAACTGATCGTCATCACGGCAGGCAGTCAATGCCTGCCGTGACATCTAATTACACCATTCCCGCCTTGAGCATTGCGCATAAATCGTGCATAACTCCCTTATGTGCGTTTTGCGGGATGGAAGACCATGAAATTTATTGGAAAGCTGCTTGTCTATCTTCTTATCGCCCTGCTCGTGGTGGTGCTGGCGTTCTATATTCTGCTCCAGACCCGCTGGGGCGCGTCGCAGGTCAGCAATTGGATAACCGTTAACACCGATTACGAACTCAGCTTCGACCTGATGGATCACCGCTTTTCATCGCCTTCCCACATCATCCTTGAAAACGTCACCTTTGGGCGCGACGGCAAACCGGCCACGCTGGTCGCCAAAAAAGTCGATATTGGTTTAAGCAGCCGCCAGGTGACCGATCCGCTGCATATGGACACCATCACCCTGTTCGACGGCACGCTGAATCTCTCCCCCCAGACCGCGCCGCTTCCCTTCCAGGCCGACCGCCTGCAGCTGAACAACATGGCGTTTAACAGCCCGAATACCGAGTGGGATTTAAGCGCGCAAAAAGTGACGGGCGGCGTCAGCCCGTGGCAGCCCGAGGCCGGCAACGTGCTGGGCAAGAATGCGCAGATCCAGATGAGTGCAGGCTCGCTTACCCTCAACGGCGTGCCGGCCAGCAACGTGCTGATCCAGGGCCAGCTCAACGGTAAAGAGGTGGTGCTGAACACCATCGGTGCCGATATGGCGCGCGGTTCGCTCACCGGCTCCGCCCTGCGTAATGCCGACGGCAGCTGGGTGATCGACAGCATGCGCCTGAATGAGATCCGCCTGCAAAGTGATAAATCGCTGCTGGATTTCTTCACGCCTATAACCACCCTGCCATCCCTGCAAATTGGGCGGCTGGAAGTGACCGACGCCCGCCTGCAGGGGCCTGACTGGGCGGTAACCGACCTCGACTTAAGCCTGCGTAACCTGACGCTGAGCAAAGGCGACTGGCAGAGCCAGGACGGGCGCCTGTCGATGAATGCCAGCGAGTTTATCTACGGCTCGCTGCATCTGTTCGATCCGATTATGAATGCAGAATTCTCTCCGCAGGGTATTGCACTACGCCAGCTCACCTCCCGCTGGGAGGGTGGCATGGTGCGCACCTCCGGCAACTGGCTGCGCGACGGCAAAGCGCTGGTGCTGGACGATGCCGCCATCGCCGGGCTGGAATACACCCTGCCGGAAAACTGGAAAACGCTGTGGATGGAACAGCTGCCGCAATGGCTGGACAGCGTTAAGCTGAACAAATTTAGCCTCAGCCGCAACCTGGTGATCGATATCGATCCGACCTTCCCATGGCAAATCACGTCTCTCGACGGCTACGGCGCAAACCTGCAAATCGCTAAAGACCGACAGTGGGGAGTATGGGGCGGCAGCGCGACGCTGAACGGGGCGGCGGCCACCTTTAACCGCGTGGACGTGCGCCGTCCGTCGCTGGCGCTGAATGCCAACGCCGCCACGGTGAACATTACCGACCTGAGCGCCTTTACCGAGAAAGGGATTCTTGAAGCCACGGCAACGGTTTCACAGCTTCCGCAGCGGCAGACCACCGTGAGCCTGAACGGGCGCGGCGTACCGCTCAACGTGGTGCAGCAGTGGGGCTGGCCTGCGCTGCCGATTACGGGTGACGGCAATATTCAGCTCACCGCCAGCGGCAGCGTGCAGGCCAGCGCACCGTTGAAACCAACGGTGAACGGTAAGCTGAACGCGGTGAATATGGATAAACAGCAGGTGCAGCAGACGATGACGGGCGGTGTGGTGTCAACACCCCCCTCACCCCAGCCCTCTCCCTAAAAGGGAGAGGGAGCAAACCATTCCCTCTCCCCGTGGGAGAGGGTCAGGGTGAGGGGAATTAAAGGTGAACCACCACCTCATTCCCCTCGGCTTTCACCACCACACCCCACTCGCTGCCCGCGTGTGAACCCCCTTTTACGCCGCTCACCTTCTGAACGTTGCGCAAGCACACCGACCAGTTTTGCGCGTCTCCCGCGCCGGTAAAGGTCACGATGTCGCCCCGACGTGACGCTTTCAGCGTAAACGCCACCGAACCGTCCGACGCAGGCACTTCGCTCACCGCCGTTGCGCCATCGGCCAGGTTAAACAGCTGGAAGGCCGTCCCCGCGTTCCACGCGTAGTCCGGCTTCTGGTTATTGTTACCCAGCGCCAGCAGGGTGTTATCGCGCACGTAGACCGGCAGGCTCTGGAAATCATGCTGCTGCTTATGCCAGCGGCTGCCCTGAATTTCGTCGTTGTGCCACAGGTGCGTCCAGCGGCCTTCCGGCAGGTAGAACTGAACGTCACCCGCCTCGGAGAACACCGGTGCCACCATCATTGCATCACCCAGCATGTACTGGCGGTCAAGGTAATCGCACGCCGGATCGTCCGGGAACTCCAGCATCATCGCCCGCAGCATCGGCGTGCCGAACTCGCGCGCCAGCGCCGCCTGGCGATACAGGTACGGCATCAGCTGGCACTTCAGCTGCGTGAAGTGACGCACCACGTCGCAGGACTCATCATCGTACGCCCACGGCACGCGGTAGGATTTGCTGCCGTGCAGTCGGCTGTGGCTGGAGAACAGCCCGAACGCGCACCAGCGCTTATAGACGTGCGCCGGAGCGGTGTTTTCAAACCCGCCGATGTCGTGGCTCCAGAACCCGAAGCCGGACAGGCCGATCGACAGGCCGCCGCGCAGGCTTTCGGCCATCGACTCGTAGTTGGCGTAGCAGTCGCCGCCCCAGTGCACCGGGAACTGCTGCGCGCCGACGGACGCAGAGCGGGCAAACAGCACCGCCTCTTCTTCCCCTACCGTCTCCTTCAGCACGTTCCACACCAGCTCGTTGTAGATGTAGGCGTAGTGGTTGTGCATCTTCTGCGGATCGGAACCGTCGAACCACTGCACGTCGGTCGGGATACGCTCGCCGAAGTCAGTCTTGAAGCAGTCGACGCCGATATCCACCAGGCCTTTTAGCCTGTCGGTATACCACCGGCACGCTTCCGGGTTGGTAAAGTCATAAATCGCCAGCCCCGGCTGCCATTTGTCCCACTGCCACAGGGAGCCGTCCGGGCGCTTGAGCAGGTAGCCCTTCTCTTTCAGCTCGCGGAAGATCGGGGATTTCTGGCCGATGTACGGGTTAATCCACACGCAGACCTTCAGCCCTTTCTCCTTCAGCCGGCGGATCATCCCCTCTGGGTCCGGGAAGGTCACCGGGTCCCACTCGAAGTCACACCACTGGAAGGCCTTCATCCAGAAGCAGTCGAAGTGGAACACGTGAAGCGGCAGGTCGCGCTCGGCCATGCCGTCGATAAAGCTGTTTACCGTCGCCTCGTCGTAGTTAGTGGTGAACGAGGTGGTTAGCCACAGGCCGAACGACCAGGCAGGCGGCAGCGCCGGACGCCCGGTGAACTGCGTATAGCGATTCAGCACCTCTTTCGGCGTCGGGCCGTCGATCACGAAGTACTCGAGATATTCTCCTTCCACGCTGAACTGCACCTTGGAGACCTTCTCGGAGCCGACTTCAAACGAGACGTTCTCCGGGTGATTCACCAGCACGCCGTAGCCGCGGTTGGTCAGGTAGAACGGGATGTTTTTGTAGGACTGCTCGGTGCTGGTACCGCCGTCGCGGTTCCAGGTTTCGACCGTCTGGCCGTTGCGCACCAGCGCGGTAAAGCGCTCGCCCAGACCGTAGACCGTTTCGCCCACGCCCAGATCCAGACGTTCGAACACGTAATTGCGATCGGTATTGGTATCCTGCACGTATCCGTTATTTTTCAGCTGGCTGCCGGTAATGCGCTGGCCGTTACGCAGGAAATCCAGCGCCCAGAATTCGCCTTTGGTGACGCGCACGCTGACGCTTCCGCTTTTCAGCTCGGCAAAATCGGCGTTGTTTTCAATCTCTACCTTCACGTCTTTCAGAACGTTCAGCGGATAGTGCGGGCCATTATTCAGCGCGCCCTGGAAGTGCTCGATGCGCACCCCGACAATCCCTTCCTGCGGGGCAAACAGGCGCACCGTGAACATCAACGTGTCGAGCTGCCAGGTGCGTTCGCGCACGTCGCGCGGCGCAACAAACACCACCAGGTCATTGCCCTGCTGCTCCACGTCGAACACCTGAACCGGATAGGTCACGTTCAGGCCCGGTTGAATGAGCCAGTTTCCATCACTGATTTTCATACTCTCGTCCTCTTAGTTCTGTAATTCTTTGCTGACCGGCAGGTTTTCAAACTCCTGCTGATTGCGACGCGCGCCCTGCGCCAGCTCGCCCATGATTTTGGTCAGGAAAGGGGTTTTCAGCGTGTAGTAGCGTTTAGCGATGATGGCGCTCAGCACGTAGCAGACCGCCGGGGCCAGGGTAAACAGGCCGATAATGATGCTGATGGTCGCGCTGTTCTGGGTTTTGGCTGCCGCGTCGTAGCCCCCGCCTGCCAGCATCCAGCCGATCATCGCCCCGCCCAGCGCCAGGCCGAGCTTCAGCACGAACAGGGTGCCCGCAAAGCTAATGCCGGTCAGGCGTTTGCCGTTGGTCCATTCGCCGTAGTCGACGGTATCGGACATCATCACCCACTGAATCGGCGTCACCAGTTGGTGCAGCACGCCGATGACGAAGATAAAGGCGAACATCAGCACGGTGGCATGCATCGGCACGAAGAACATCGCCACGCTGATCACCGCCAGCGCGGCGTTGGTCCACCAGAAGATGCTGACCTTGCACTTCCAGTCGGTGAGCGGTTTCGCCAGCGCGGAGCCGATCAGGTTGCCGACGCAGTAGGTGGTGAGGAACGCGACGAACACCTCCGGCGAGCCCATGATCCAGGTGCAGTAGTACATCATCGCCCCGCCGCGCACGCAGACGGCGAGGATGTTGAGGATGGTGAGCACGCCGACGATGCGCCACTGGTCGTTGTGCCAGATGTCGCGCAGGTCTTCCCGCATGGAGGTGGTGCTTGGCGGCACCTGGATGCGCTCTTTGGTGGTAAAGAAGCAGAACGCCAGCATCAGGAACGCGACCACCGACAGCACGGCAATCCCGCCCTGGAAGCCGAACGCTTTATCGTCGCCGCCAATCAGGTTCACCAGCGGCATCATCAGCACCGTGGAGAGCATGCCGCCCGCCGTCGCCAGCACAAAGCGCCAGGACTGAAGGGAGATACGCTGCGTCGGGTCGTTGGTTATCACGCCGCCCAGCGCGCAGTATGGGATGTTGACCACGGTATAGAGCAGGGTCAGCAGGGTGTAGGTAACGGCGGCGTAAACCATTTTGCCGTTGAGGCTGAGGTCCGGCGTGGTGTAGGCCAGCACGCAGACGATGCCGAACGGGATGGCGCCGAACAAAATCCACGGACGGAACTTGCCCCAGCGGCTGCGGGTGCGGTCGGCAATCAGCCCCATGCACGGGTCGGAGATCGCATCCAGCGCGCGGGCCAGCAGGAACATGGTGCCAACAAACCCGGCGGGAATGCCGAAAATATCGGTGTAGAAAAACATCATGTACAACATAACGTTATCAAAAATGATGTGGCTGGCGGCGTCACCCATGCCGTAGCCAATCTTCTCTTTTACTGACAATACTTCGCTCATCTTTTTATATCCTTCACGCTGTAGGGGGCGCTGAGACCGGTTGCATTCGTTTTAAACCATTGTTTCAAAGGCGGGTATTGCGTTTTCTGGTTAGCAGATTACGTTTCTTCTTTTTTGTGATCGGGGTAAAAGTCGATGAGCACGAAATGCTAACCTGAGGATTTTCTTAGGAATTAACTGAAACAGGGGGTTTAAGGTCAAAAGAGATGTGAAAAAAGTGTGTGGGGGTATGTGGTAAATGCCTGAAAGTAGCTATAATGCGCCCCGCCTCCATGTAGCAATCGAGGCGCGGAAGATCGTCATCTCCGGTGAGGTGGCTGGACTTCAAATCCAGTTGGGGACGCCAGCGTTCCCGGGCAGGTTCGACTCCTGTGATCTTCCGCCAGTTTGCCTCTACTGAACTCCACTGTCTCAAGTAAATCCCCTATAATACCCCCAATTACTGCTAATTATGTTCTCCCGAGTTCAACTGTCTCCACCAGAATCAAGTGCATTCTGGGGGCATAATGGGGGGCATGATTTATAGCCCCATTTTGAGATGCCCCCAATGAAGCTAACAGTCAGACAAATCGACACAGCCAAGCCCAAAGAGAAGCCGTACAAGCTATCTGATGGTGGAGGCCTCTACCTTGAAGTAACCACCAACGGCTCACGCTATTGGCGTTTAAAGTATCGTTATGCGGGTAAAGAAAAGCGCCTTGCTTTCGGCGTTTATCCCGAGGTTTCTCTCGCTCAAGCTCGTGAAAAACGTGAAGCTGCGAAAAAGTTACTATCTGCTGGAAGCGATCCCGGAGAGCTAAAAAAAGCAGAGAAAATCGCTCAAAAGCTTAACTATGAAAATACCTTCGAAGCTATTGCCCGGGAATGGCATCAACTGAGAGCGGATCGTTGGTCGCTACGTTATCGTGATGAAATTATTGATACCTTTGAAAAGGATATTTTTCCCTACATCGGTAAGCGTCCCATAGCTGAAATTAAGCCCATGGAATTGCTGGAAACTCTTCGCCGGATGGAAAAACGTGGCGCATTAGAAAAGATGCGTAAAGTCAGACAGCGCTGCGGTGAAGTATTCCGTCATGCAATCGTGACCGGACGCGCTGAATACAATCCAGCACCCGATCTCGCCACAGCCCTCGCAACACCTAAGAAAACACATTTTCCATTCCTGACTGCCGAAGAACTCCCTCACTTTCTTAGGGATCTTGCCGGGTACACCGGTAGCGTTATTACTAAGACTGCGACTCAAATCATCATGCTTACAGGGGTACGAACTCAGGAATTACGTTTTGCCCGCTGGGAGGATATCAATTTTGAAAAGCAGCTATGGGAGATCCCTGCTGAAGTGATGAAGATGAAACGACCACACATCGTTCCGATGTCGAATCAGGTTGTCTCACTTTTTGAGTCACTAAAGCCTATTACGGGGCTATACCCACTGGTTTTCGTCGGACGCAATGATCGAACGAAGCCGATCTCAAAGGAGAGCGTTAATCAGGTGATTGAGCTATTAGGATATAAAGGAAGACTGACGGGGCATGGTTTCCGCCACACGATGAGTACTATCCTTCATGAAAAAGGGTTTAACTCAGCATGGATAGAAACGCAACTTGCGCATGTGGATAAGAATGCGATACGTGGGACATATAACCATGCGCAGTATCTGGAGGGAAGGAGGGAAATGATGCAGTGGTATGCGGATTATATAAGTCAATTCGGAAAGTCGAATTTAATACTTGCCTCTTAATAATTATTAACAGAATTGTTCTTATAAGGAAAAGGAAAAAATATCATTAGAGCGCTTCCCCAGGGAAGTGCTCCACAACGTAACTTCTCATCTATTTTTTGTTGCCGATAGTAAATCTTTCCCCCACTTATCTCAGGACGTCCTCAGAATCCGTCCTTCATTCGCCGCTGCACCGACAGCCAGGTGAGCTCTTCCAGCCCGTCCGGGACGATCCGTTCCGGATTGGTGTAGATGGCGCAGGCATCCCCGGTCAGCCACCAGGAGCCGGAGGCCCGGATACGTTCAGCCACCGTCTGGCCGTCCCAGGTGACAATCAGCCAGTTATGTACGCCATGGTCATCAGGGGAGCGGAGCCAGAGCCGCTGATGACCGAGGGCGGTCAGCGCCCGCCAGACGGTTTCAAGTGAAACCGGAACGCGCTCGCTTTCATGTGATGGTATATTCATATGGAATAGTCACTCAGAGTAATTAGGATGTGCAGCACAACTGACTGCGAACAGGACTGCATCAGTCACCCACCTGAATATTGCTATGCTTATTTTTCCTGTCGTGAATATCACCAGAATGATAATAAGCAGCCTTATAACCACGCCATTAAATTACCGGATGACCGTTTCAGGCAGATCCGACTTTCCGTCTTATAACAACTTTCCGGAAGTGTAACACGGCGAGGGAATAAACAAAGCGGCAATATCTGCTCCTGCGCACCCGGTCACGGGGCAGGGGGTAAACACTATATAGAAGAAAACGCAGCTGACGGCGTGGCACATGTTGTGTTTCTGCGCAGCTGCGCGCCGGCGAGTGAGAGATAGATCCGGAACCTGGGGTTTTCGGATCTGCGGAGAAATAAGAGGGGACAGGCATTACAGTAGCGCCGTACTCATCACTCTCATTAATTCATGATGCATCACAATGTTAAGAATCAAAACAAACTGATTAATTGCTAATAATAAAATGCTAGGTTAGCATGAAGAGCAAAACAAACATGCAAGGAACGATGATGCTCAGCCAGCTTAACCTGCGTTTTCATAAAAAGCTGATCGAGGCGCTTAAAGCGCGTGCCGGTCGGGAAAATACTTCGGTCAACGCCCTGGCCGAACGCTTCCTCGATGACGGACTGAAAACGGCCGCCGCCGGCGACGGATATTTTCAGCTGGTCGCAGATCCGGATGGCACGGTCCGGCAGCTGTACCGGCATATCATTCTCGGCCAGACCTTCGGCACTAGCCCGGTTTCCCGGGATGAGTTGCGCTTCATCCTAGCCTATGCCCGGGAGGCCTTTATTTGCGGGCATAACAGGCTGGCCACTCTCCCGGCTCTGGGCACGCTGCTCGACATCACCCGCGACCTGCTGGCCTGGCAGGTGGAGCATGACCGTCCGGTGGACGGTCACTACCTGAAGGGGATTTTCCGCCTGGCCGGAGAAAACTGGACAGAAGAGTTTGACGACTTCCGGGCAGAGCTGCGCCCGGTCGTGGATCAGGTGTATGCCGAACACCTTCTGCGTCCGCTGGAGAGCGACTCCTTTAACCTCGCCGATATTCCCGACAGTGCGCTCGCTGGGATTTTCACCCTGCCGCGGCTGAAGGCCGTTTTCCCGCTGATGCTGCGCGGGCTGGACTGGAGCGGGGAGAAGGCCAGAGATCTGGCGCAGGAGCTGCGCCCGGTGATTCCGGCCGTAACTGAAACCATCGAGGCCGGCACGCTGCGCCTGGAGATCCGCATTGACGGCCTGCACCCCGGAGAACGCCCGGGGGCCTGGTACACCACGCCCCGTCTGCACCTGCTGATCACCGGACAGGACTTCGTGGTGCCGTACGGCTGGGAGACCTTCTCCGAACTGCTGGGCCTGTTCACTCTGTATGCCCGTCATCCGGAAGCCCTGACGCACGGTCACCAGGGGGAGCGCGTGATGTTCTCCCCGCCCGGGCACGTCTCGAAAGAGGGATTCTACGGTATCGACGGGCTGCGAATTTTTATGCCGGCAGAGACCTTTGAGATGCTGGTCCGGGAGGTCTACACGAGATGTGCTGAAGGCACGCTGGCGGAGGCCCTGACTGGGCTGCGTTGCCTGTACGGAGATCTGTAGATGACCACTAAAAATGCACTGTCCCGCGCCGGCTTTGAAGGCCCGGTACTGAAGGCTGAAGATGACCGTTACGGGTATACGGCGACAGCGGAGGGGCTGGCCCGCAGCATCAGCGCCCTGGATGAAAATGTCAGTTCGGGAGGCGATTTCAAGGAAAACTGGGACTAACGAAGATTCATATTTTTAAGTAACCCAGCATATCAGTCTAAACCAGATATTTTGGGAATACTCAGGGACGCTTAGTCTTACATTAATATTCCCCTAAATGATTCAATTATAAAGGTGGTGTTATGACAATGAAACGCGGTTGTTTGGCGATTATAACTGAAAATAACAAAATTTTACTGGTTAAGAGAGCAAATCCTCCTGAGCGTCATTGCTGGGGTTTACCCGGGGGATCCCTGCTTCAGGAAGAACTTCCTAGTGATGCAGTTGTCAGAGAGACATCTGAAGAAACAGGCTTAAAAGTGAAGGCATTAATATCATACTTTCCATTTAAAGAAAAATTTCATAATAAAAATGATGTTCTTAGTTATGAATTTATCCTTTATCCCATAAAATGTGAAATTGAATCTGGTTTTTTGAAAGCCAACGACGATGCGATTGATTTGGGCTGGTTTAGTTTGGATGACTTACCCAGCCAAAGAGTTAAAAATCTTGACTGGTTGTTAACTGTAATCCTGTAAATGAATTTTGTGTTCTATAGTCAAAACTAAGCTACTTATATCGCCTGCTCCACTGTCTTTCAGGATGGTGCGGTCAGGCGCCTGAACCACTTACCCATTAATATTGATACGCGGCAAAGCCGCAATCAAAATACTGTCTGAACAACTGGCACATGAGCTGCGTCAGGTTGCTGGCGGCAGAGTGACGGAGCACCCCTGATTCCTGGTTTTACCTGGACGCCAATGAATTTTCCCGACATGGATACCGGCAAAGACTCTCAGCCGGCAGAGACGTGGACTGCCGAACAGGTGATCGACTGGTTTATGCCCCGATTCAATGCAGGCGATTTTTACATACTGTGCCCGGATTGCGAAGTCACACCGAAAATGGATACCAGACGGATCACCTGGTCGTCGCAGTATATCACGGAGAACCGTCCGGCATTATCCCGCTGGCATCCGGAATGGAAGTCTTTCTTTGCAGAAGGGCTGAGGTGCCCATCCCGTCCGTTCATGACCTTTCGCTCCGGAGATTGATATCCCCGAGGCGGAAATAATTCCTGCCGTTTCCCTTCATTCTGTATCCGGTCCATCCGTATTCAGCCCCTCAGCCTGATTTACTCGCATCCCCCTCACTTCCGAAAACTTTTTACCTCGCCTTTTTCAGTCCCATAAAACCGATCAATTTATTGATTTTAAGTAATTATTTAATTCAGGCTTACCGCGCGGCCCCGTTTCCGTTTTCCCGCCGGTGCGAGCCTTTCAGGAATCTCTTTGCCCGTGGTTCCGCTGTCCGTGCAGCGTATCTCCCTGAATCACCAACTCAACCGTCACTCTCCGGCTGCACCAGAAATCGGATCTGAGAAGAGCAAGAGAGAGATTATTGCAGCAGAGTCACAAAAAAGTTGAGATTGTTGTGATTAGAGGATTATTACAATTTTAGCAAATATAAATGACTTTATATGCCGTGGGGTTAAATATTTTGTTCCTGCCGTCCGGCTGAACCAAGGGGCAGGGGATCAGCCGGGAAGGGATGTGTCACGGTTCTGTTTTCTGTGACAGGGTCTTTCGTTTTTTCTTCAGGTACATCACTTCGTCACATTTTCCGATCTTCTCCGCCAGCGTCGCGTACTGGTCTGCGTTATTGATCAGTTCGCCAAAGGATTAATTGATGTTGTAGGGCTTACCCGAGGTGTCATTGTAATGATCCAGGCTGTCGCTCAGCGCATGCAGAAAAGCCTGGGTGTTGCCGTTTCGCCGGATAAGGGCGGCAAACTCATCCCCGCCGAGGCGGCCAGCAATTTCGCCCGGTTCAAGGTGCTGATGTAAAAAGGCGGCAAAGACCTTCAGCACCTCGTCACCCTCTGCGTGCCCCCAGAGATCGTTAACCGGCTTGAACTTGTCCAGATCGAAATAGATGAGGCTGAACGACGCATCCTGCCTGTTCATTGAACGGAAGAGTTTTTCGCCGGCGCGGTAAAACCCGCGCCGGTTGGGAATGCCCGTCAGGCTGTCCGTCATGGCCAGGCTGATGGACTCGAATTCGTCCTCCACGATGCAGGCCAGATCCCGGAGGGACGCAATGTCCTCATCCGTGAAGTCACGGGGTGACGTGTGGATCAGGCACAGCGTGCCGGCCACCGTGCCGTCCGGCAGGCTCACCGGTGACCAGGGGATTATCACGGAACCGTTCATCTGCGGCCGCATCGTGAATGATGAAGGGCCCTTCCTGCAGAATGGCATGCCCGCAGAACGAGATGTTACGGGGGGGTTCACGGACACCGACACCCTGGCAGGCGAGGAGCCACTGACGCTCGCGATCCAGCAGGCTAATCAGGGCCACCGGCACCTGAAAGGCTCTCCGGGCCAGCCGCGTCAGGCGTTCAAAACGCTCATCGTCACGGGTATCAAGAAGGCCAGTAATATACAGGGACTTCAGCCTATGTTCTTCATTCTCCGGAATACCGGGTGCCTGCATGTGCTCTCCTGCATTGTTCAGAACAGATAAACAGACAAGTACGTGCCTGAGTCTGGCTGAGTATAGTTCACCGCGCCTGACCCGGTGGCTGACGTAATTTCTTTCAGGGGCCTGCACTTCGGTTCCTGAACCGCACAATAATGCATGAAGACTGCGGGCTGTCAGAGCCTGTTTTACCTTATTTCGGATCTGACGCGAAAAAGAGAAAAATACGAACAGGTAAGGCCTCGACTGAATGATACATGTTATTAACTCTTAAAAAGGCTACTATCTCAGGTAACCTCAGCTCACAGTACCAGTCCGGTGACCCCATGCATATGAATCAATTGCTTCGTATTATTGTCATCATCACAGTTTTAATGGCGGTGCTGTCTCTTTTCAGGGAAGGAAAAAGCCTCGCCTTGCTGGACATGCTCTGGGAGCGTTAATCCCTGTAAAAAGCATTAGTGCTCAGGAGTGTACTTAACGGCAAAGTACCTGATTCGTCTATGGTTATAATAATAAGTATATATTTACCATCAGCATATGCTCGACACGAACATCTGCTCGTTCATCATGCGCGAGCAGCCGGAAGCCGTACTGAACCGCCTGGCACAGGCTGTGCTGCGCGGTCACCGCATTGTGGTTTCGGGCATCACCTACTCCATGATGCGCTTCGGCGCCACCGGCCCAAAGGCCTCGCCGCGTCACATTGAACTGGTTGACGCGTTCTGTGCCCGCCTCGATGCTATCCTGCCCTGGGACCGCGCCGCGGTGGATGCGACTACAGAAATTAAGGTCGCGCTGCGCCTCGCCGGGACGCCGATCGGCCCGAACGACACGGCTATTGCCGGGCACGCCATTGCCGCCGGCGCGGTACTGGTGACCAATAATACGCGGGAGTTTGAGCGGGTGCCGGGACTGAAGCTGGAAGACTGGGTGAAGTAGGGGGATGGTGTCAGTCTCACTTATCCCGAACACCTCGTAACCCCATTTAAAATGAACGGGGGAGAATATCAGCCAAAGGATAGGGTAATGATTTAAAAGCTCAGGAAATCAGTTAATTCGGCTTTCCTTTGCGTTGAATCCCAACCTGAATCATACATGCAATTATTGAATATTATCTCTCTGCTCGCTTCATTAGCATCAGCATAGTCATAATCCTTTTGATAATACTCCGTTATTCCACGCCGCTTACCTTCCTTCTGCCCTTCTTTCTGCTCAGAGGTAACCTTATTATCTGGCGGTAATTTTTCAAGTGCTATGGCACTGCATTTAGTGATAGCTTTATTTTTTTCAGATGCACTGGTATTTGCCTTGCTCCACTCAGTGGTCGTACAGCCGGTTATGAGTAAAACAAATATGAGCATTAGACTACGGTTGTCAAACTTAGATAACAACATTATGAAACCTGATATTTGATGATAAAAAACAGAGAGTTAATCTTGCTCGGTATACTTAATTAGTTCGCCTGGGGTGCACTGGAGAGCAGTACATATTTTATCGAGAGTACTAAATCGAATAGCTCTGGCGTGTCCGTTCTTGAGTATAGACAGGTTCGCATCGGTGATATCTATGGCATTGGCAAGTTCACGTGCCGTCATTTTTCTGTCCAGCAAGAGTCTGTCTAATTCAATAATAATTGGCACAGGCTTCCTCAGATGGTCAAGTCAGTGTCTTTTTTAATAATCATTGCCTCTTGCATTATCAGACCAAGGCAGTAGCTAATCACTGCTGCGCAAGGGATAGCGAGAGACTGACCATCAAAGGAAAATATCAGGGAAAATTGTCCATGTGAATCATTGCTGACGAAGTCTTCCAGTGATGAAAGCAAACAATAAGAGAGGGAAGTGATGAGTAGCCAGAATCCTATTTTCTTAAAAAGGCTCACCTGATCGCAGGTGAAAAACTCAAGTCTCTGATAACCTGAAAAAAGATTAAGTAACCTAACCAGGAAAATCACTGGTGGAATATTTGCAATAAAAGATATTAATGTGAACAAAATTTTGTACTGCATGGTTAGTGCTAAAACATCACCGCTGGAGTTTCTGAAATAATCCTGTACTGTTAATGGAAAAACAATAGCTGTCAGTGGAAGTAGAATTATTGAGGTAAAAATAAAAAAACGAATCAGAGTACAGAGCCCTGTCAGTCGCTTAACTGCATACGTATTGTCTGGCATGAAACACTCAGTGGTTTATTGTTTATCGATAAACTCTATGGTAGCAATCATCGTTTTCTATCTCAAGATATTTATCGATAAACGATAAGGATATTGTACCAGTTACCCATTGTTGAGAGGGTTTCACAAGACTCTGACTACTCAACTCCTAGAAGTGCCCACACACATAACGGAAAAATCTAAGCAGCTTTACGTGATTTAGGATCGCGGACTCTGTGTTAGATAAATCGGTCAATTCAACTGCTTGACATATAACTCATGCACTGGATTCTCTCATCTGTTATGGACGAGCAAAGCAATTTTCATTCATATTCGGATGTTGTTAGCGATAATCCAGATGCATTATTTTAAGTAAATTACACCTTATCACCTTCAATCTTATTTATAAATAATTTCTGGCGTTACTTGTTTACGTCATATTAAAAAAACGCAACTCAATAAATTGATTTAATTAGGATTGACTTTCTCTGAATTTTTTGTGGTAATTTCATTTAGATAAAAAGTGTGACCGACATTAAACTTTATCATATTTCAAAAAAAGAAAGTCAGACTCAGAGACAGTATCATTTGTAATGTTTAGTTATCTATTTGTAAAATTTTCATATTTTCAGTTCAAAACTTTGACTGATAATGATGTTTATTGCATTATTTAATAGAGTCTATGATTCAGGATTTATAAACATACAAAGGAGGCATAGTATTTGCTATGAATTTACATGGATATGTACTGTTCCAGTCGCTTGAGTTTAAGATAAGCAGACGGTTATTGATTAACATTCGAAATGGAAAGAGCGTTGTATTACCGGAGAAAACATCCAAATGCTTAGAATACATCTTGCTTTATTCTAATGAACATGAATTCATCAGTAAAAAAAACATCGATGAAATTTTAATAAATAATGAAAACAAGGCTTCGAAATTATCTTTATCAAGATTAATAAACCAAATACATGATGCTTTTCTTAGTGTTGGGTTTGATAGAACTCTAATAGAGAAGGTCGCTAAAAAAAAATACAGAGTCGATAATAGTGATGTTTCAATTGTGTATTCACAATAGCACGAAACCTTATCATTATTAATGAGCTACATTAATCAAAAACATCAATAAGGTATTTTGATATGAATAAAAATAAATTTCTAGCCTGTCATATTATATTGTTTATCTCATTTGGTGCAAATGCATATCTGGTCGATGGAAGCATGCTTCTTAGTGATTATGAGAAAAGGAAGCCGGCGGCTATAGGATATATTGAGGGGGTATCTGACATGGGGAATCGCAGTATTTTTTGTATACCAGCAGGTACAGGCACAAGTCAGCTAAAAAAAGTAGCTTTCGAATATCTCACTACTACGGAAAATATAAAAAAACCCGCGGCTCATCTGGTTTCAAAAGCATTCACAGAGGCCTTTCCATGCAGTGAAAGCGCCTCACCGCAAGTCTAATAATCAGCCGTCTCTAAGAGGGAGGGAGGGATAAATTATATTGAGCCCATAATGAATAGGTATATTCACAAAAAAACAATACCGAAAATTTTATTCAGATATTCATTATGCTTGCCTACAACTGACATTAATTAACTAAAAAGAAGTTCCATTATACAGACATCAGTTTAAATCGGAAAGGCTAGTAGTTTATTTTTGCATTAAAGCTTTAAGTTCCATGAGCTCAGCCTGAGTTTCTTCTAGCTTTTGCTGCCGCTTAATAATTTTGTCCTGACGCCCGTCAGTCTGAGCTTTTACAAACGCCTGACGGGCTTTCTCAACCTTACGATCTTAATTTCGCACATTTGATTCCCGCTGAGCGCGGAGTCCTGTATCAGTGCAATAAGTATTCTAATTTATAGAGGAATCCCCAGACCTTCTACATGACAAGCATTGCCATGCGCTCGGGCAAACTCTATTTTTAGGTCAATGTTCCTGCGTTTAGCAGCGCACCAGATGGTCGCATTGAATGATGTTTGAGCACTAAACATCGAGGAAACCACTAGTAGACTAGTCAGCAATGGTGTGGCGTATTTCATTATTTCACTTTTTAATTAATTCTAATAATAAGGGATAATACAGAATAGTTAATAACAAATCATAAACTTTTATAACCTTTTTCATATACCGCCCCAACCCATTTTAGTTATTTATAGTTAAGCGTAAAGGTAATAGTCGCATCGGCCTGTCCTGATGTGACCGTATTTTCCGTCTGGATATAGCGCGCACTGAATGGAAACTCAGTAGTACCAGCTACAGTAATCGCATTCATTGCGACAGCAGTATTTTGTTGCACCGTATTCCCGTTGTAGAGCAACTGAACTCCCACACCAGATGCAGCACCAGAACCACTATTGATGGCGAAGACATCAGATGTCCCACCGCTTGTTCGCCCGCTAAAGGTAATGGTAGGCATTACGCCAGAATCGCAGTTGGCACCAATTCTGAAATCAGTAGCGGTAGTCGTGCTACCGACGCTGGTAAAACTACTTTTAAATACCCCAGGCATTTTTACTTCCACCACAGGGGTTGTGATGCTACAGGCAAGAACATTCACTGTTATCGCGCTGGTAGACATATTCATCACCTGTAACCCGTCGGATATTTTCAATTCAGCAACAGGTCCCGCTGCTATAACCCCCCCCTGGCGAATCGGCCCTGTCTGATAAAGAACTAAAACAACACCACCCATAACGGACCAAGGCGGTATTGCACTATGGATCGTTGTCAACGAGCGTGACCAGGCACTCCCATCCTGTTTAGGGGTTAAAAATGGACCAAAGGCACCTGTTGTCGCTTTCCCTGAATAAAGATAAAAATTAAGGTTTTCAATTCCAGTTGCAATATAGCCAGTCCCACCAGGAGAGGCTCCTGAAATTCCCGGTCTTAATGGATTCCAGATTAAATCCCCTTGGCATCCACCCCAGATAGCAACGGTAGAGGATATCCCCATTGCCGACGCAAGAGAGGCCGCAGATACGCTGGCAGATGCGAGCTCACGAGGCCCTGTATCGGACGGGTTCAATGATTGCGTCAGTGCCGGGAGGACAAAATTAACACTCCCCGTTTTTGCCCCGTTGGCGAACGCGCATTCCGCGTATGTATTCTGTTGAAATCCGAATATTGCTAAGGATCCCACAGCCATAGCGAGCAAGTGTTTTGTGTTCACGATAGTATTCCCTCTCGGTGAATCGTCTGTACTACTGACATTCAACAGCACCTGTGTAGACCTCTCTAGAGAGCACCAGCCGGTTGTAGTGGATGTGAATACGACATTGCCTGCCATCGACGTTGGCGTTTAGCTGCTCGCCGTCAGTCAGCCCGGTGATCCAGGCATAGCCTTTATCATCGACAATCCCGCTGGCCCCGTTTTTTCCGAACAGCTCTGTACCCAGAGAGAGCGGCCGGTTGCGATACAGAATATGCACCCAGGCTTTATGACCAATATGCGTGCCGAATTTCGCCGCAATGGCTGTTCCAAAGCCTGGAGTGGACTGCGTTTGCGTTGATGTTAGTGAGGTGGTATCGCTCGCCGTTGTCGGGTCAATTGCGATGCTGTTCTGGCGATAGGCCGTCAGCGCCGGCACGATGGCATAGCCGCGGCTGTCGGTTTTCACCCCGGATTTGGTGGTCACGGATACGTTGCCCGCGCCCGGCGCACTGACAATCGCAAAGGGCTCTTTCGGAGTAATACTTTGTCCCAGCGTCACGCCGCCGGGATGGAAGACTACCGAGCCGCTTGACCCTAAACTGTACTGGCGGGAGCCGTTGTTATTTCTGCTGTAAGCTGCGTTAACTGAGCCTGAGCCACCATCATACTGGATGCGCCCAGCCTGACCGGTCTGGTCCTGCGCCCAGGTCTGAGACAGGGAGTAGTTCAGGTTGTTGTCACGCAGCAGGCTACCGCTGAGGGTGGTCTGGTTCTGGGCCAGCCCGCTGCGGCTGGTGATATAGCTGTGGTTGATCCGCGCCTGCGAGGACGGCCCCCACAGTGACGAGAAGGGCACCACCACATTCAGCGCCAGCACGTTATCCTTGTATCGTGTAGTGCTCGTAATATCGGACTGCGAATAGCTGATTCCGGCACTGATCCCCTTCCAGTTGGTGTTGTAGCTGGCATTCAGCGTTTTACTGTTGTAGGTATCATCCCACGATTGCTGTGAGTAGTAATTGAGCGAGAGCGAGCCGAACTGAGCCAGCTCCTGGCTCAGCCCCGCCTGCCACTGGCGTTTAATATTCCCCGGGAGATTCGTTGACCCGTGATTAGTCTCGTGCCGCGCCTGATAATCGGCGTAGGTAAAATATCCGCGTTCATGACTTTGCGTGTAAGAAGCCTGCAGCGACGTACCGGAAAGACCGAAATATTTACTGTAATTGATTTTTGAGGCATAGCCGGAGTCGGATTTCAGCCATTCTGATTCTTTATTGCGCGACGTATCGATCTCTAAGGAGATCCCGCCGAAGTCGCCCAGATTAAGACCCACCCCAGCAATCCCCGACTGATAACTGCTGCTGGCCATCGCGCCACTGAACACAGATACAGTATTGCCAACACCGTAAAGGCCTTCGGCCTGCACGAAAATTTCTTTGTCACCGGCGGCATTCCCGTTGTCGTAGCGGCCGGAGCTCAGAGCGTAGCGCAACTGGCCCTGCCGGACCATTTTGGGCTGCGTGGCATAAGGCTGAATGAATTTTCTGACTTCCCCGGTGCTTTCGCGAATTGTGACTTCAAGATCGCCGCTGCTGTTGTTCGGTACCACGTCGGTCAGTTCAAAACTGCCTGCCGGGATACTTTTTTGGTAAATGAGGTTCCCGTCCTGACGAATCTCAATATTGGCCTGGCTGAGGGCGATCCCTTTAATCACTGGCGCGTAGTTACGCTGGCTGTCAGGCAGCATTTCATCAATCGAAGACAGGCTCAGCCCTTTAAAATTGAAGCTGTCAAATACCCGACCACTGGTGGTGGTCTGGCCCATCATCAGGCGCGACATCAGCGAAAGAATATCGCGACCAATATAAGTCTGCGTGGGCTGCCAGTTCATTTCGGACTGGCTGCTTTTCACCAGGTTCGCGCTCTGGCGAAGACGCCATGCCCCCAGGTTTATTCCATTGTTGAGGCTGACAAAGTGCTGGTCGTCGCTGTCACCGGCCGATTCATTGCGCTGTCCGCTATAGTAGTACGATAAAAACAGTGTGGGGATACTCTCCTCGGTGACCGAAGCCAGGAAATTGGCATCGTCATCCAGCAGGTATTTCTGTGGCACGTTAAGAATGAGCTTACTGGCATTGGCCGATAGCTTAACGGTGGTGCCGGGAATAGCCTGCTCAAAATGTAAGGGCAGCACAGCGTCGTCATCACCGGAGTCTTTTGACACAAACGGTCCCGGGGCGATACCCCATTTTTGGAGCGTGCCCAGGGTCATCTGAGGGCAAAGCTCTGCCTCACACTTAACAAAACGAATGACTTCCGTGCTGATTTTACGGCCATTAAGAACAACTTCTACCGGGTAAGTCCCCGGTAACTGTTGTCCCACCTGTGCTAGCTGTTGCTTTGTGTATTCGCTCAGTTCGCTGCCGTTTGATTCCAGCGCCGAGAGATCGAAAGACAGCGCAGCCCATCCTTTTAGTGGCGAGATTAAAAGCAGTACGTTAAGCAGTAATTTTGTCTTCACGTGACGGATCAGAATTTTAATTTATGTAGTGCAGACGCACCGCCGAAATCGCTAATGACGTTATATTCAACGGAAACAGGACGTTCATTTGCTTTAAGCGTGATTTTTTCAACCGAGAATGGGGCTATATAGCTTATTTTTTCAGCATGTCCGTTTACCGAAAGCATGCCAATGTTAATAAAATACGGTGTCGGGTTATTCAGCGTGACAACGCCTGCCTGAGGTGTTATTACCATTTTTTTCCAGGCATCGGCGGCATCCTGGAAGTTCAGTGATTTAGGGCGATAAATAAGCTTAATCACGCTTTTGGTGGCAAAGGTGATTTTATTCTTAACCGCATCGTTAACGGCTGGAATCGCTTTCACATTTATAAATGAAAGGCTTTCACGGTCTTCAGGAAATTTATCGCTCAGAGTCCGAATTAACAGCGTGTTTTCTGAATCTGGCATCAGTTTAAATACTGGTGGTGTAATAATGAAAGCGCTTGACCGTGGGCTGTTATCATTTTCATTTTCGTTAATCCAGGATTGAACCAGGTAATAGTCTCCGTCACCGCTATTAATTACCCGCAGGGTAGACTGACGCTCGGATTCATTATAAACAACCCGAGTCTGGCCAAGAGAAAAGCCGGCATGGGCCGGCAGTGCAACAATAGACACCAAAAGAACAGATAATAAATGTTTTTTCATATATTAATAGTTTATTAGATAGTTAGTTATAACGGGCAGTCCATGTCAACGTAGTTGCCAGATCACCGCTGGTAACCTTATCAGCGGTAGCCACTGCTTGGGCTGTATACGTAAACCCCATATTACTAGTTCCGTTTTTTTGTATAAAACTGGTTTCTTTATTTGGCATGACGTCAACGAGGTTATTGGGTTCTAGAAGAGTAGCCACTTGCAATTTTAATGCTACGCCTGTTGCTTTTCCGCTCCCTACAGGGATTTTAAATAACGAAGTATTGGTATCATCAGGGGTTCCGGCAACAGTAAGGTACATGCCAGGTATATCTTTACAGACTAATGCAATAGCTTCTGTCTTTCCTTTAGGTGACATATCCCCTTTAGCTTTATACTCTGCTGAGCTAGTTGTCGGTAGAGCCAAACTAACTGCTGTGGTAGGGTTAGTTGTACATGCTGAAGTGTATGCTGAACCTTTAACTGTAATAGTTCCGGTCTGCGTTGCGCCAGGTACATCAGCAGAATAAGAATTAAAACTGGCTAAACCAAGTGAGACAATAACTGCGATTTTTTTCATAATGTTTATTTCTTAATTATAGGCCAGTGTATAAGTGAGTGTGGTATCAATTTTGCCAGCTGTTGGCGTCGCTACTTTGCTTCTAAGGTAACCTGATAACGTCCCGCTGAAATTACCAGAAGCATCAGGTGTCACTGCGATAGCTCTATTCGGTAAAATGAAACTGGAAGCTGAGGGAATCCCAGTTAAAATAAAATCGAAGCCCGTTGCGTTAGTGCTTTCGGTTGCAGTGGCAAAGGTCGATACCAGAGCCCCTTGTGTTCCTTGAATCGTAAGGCTCAGGGAGGTGTTTGCAGGACATCCCGTCAGCTTAAAATCTACCGGGTCACTTTTTGGCCCCGTGTCACCTACTGCAGTGAATGATGAGGTCACGACAGGAGGTAGCTGAACAATAAAATCTTTAACAGCCATATCACAAGTTTTATCAATGATTTTCCCTGTGATATTTAATGTACCTGTAGGCATTGCTGGTGATGCAACAGCTGCGGCATTTGCATCAGCAGATAACATCATCATCAGCGAAATGAATGATCCTAGTGTAGCTTTGTTTTTCATATTTCCTATTTATCCAATATCAAGTTGCATAGCTTTGCTTTTCGCTAAAAAAAGAATTAATAGCTTGAATTCTAAAGAACTATCCAGTCGTAACTTTTTCTTTCGTATATAATAGACCTTATTTAACTCAATCCTTGAGAGAGACTTGGATTTCCCAGTATCAGTGTTATAGAGAGACCTTATGAGTAAGTACTCTTCGCATGAAAGAGTTCTATTTAACTTACTTATAATATCTTCGTAAATGCTTTTTTTAACATTTCTAACTCCATCACCCCATGCAAAAAAGAAAATAGCTTTCAAATGAAATATTTCAGCCACCAGTGATAGTCCAGGCGCAAAGCTATTAGCTAACATAGATAAAGGAACCAGATAATGCACTTTTCTTTTCTTTACTTTATCGAGTCTCATACCAAGCCACTTTACATTCCTATCATTCTTATTAGTTGCATCAATTAATAAAACTGAATTATCAAGCACCTTAGCACAGGCTAGGAACTGTACCCGATTTGCAAAGTAGGTCACTGAATTATTTTTATCAGTAAGTGAATCAATTGCACACCTGACATAATAATTCTGTGTATAGACTAACAGCTGAGCCAATGTGTATCTTCCATACTGGTATAATTAACAGTTTTCTTCTTGGTATATATTTCTGAAATCTTTCTTGAATCGACTCGATATCCCTTTCTATCACACCTATAAAATGGCGCTCTCTCGTATCCCACACTAATGAATGCGAGATGTAGTTTACGTGTCATCGCCCACAAGTATGATTTAGAACAGCGCAATCCACTCTTTTCAAATACATTAACAAATATATCCTCGTCAAGAATAATATTCTTCTCAGCGTTATGTAAAAGATATAAGAAAAGTCTATCTTTAGTTTCTCGAAATCTTTTTATCTTACCATTATTTATATTGATAAGAGTCCTGGAGGAGATATTGTATTCAAGACCTTCATATATTGAATATCCATATAGTATTGTTCCTGGCATTACTTTCCTCCTTACATACGTGAGGATACAAAGGCAGTCATTCTGATAATTGCAAGTTACTGCTTGTGCATGGCTGCCAATCTATCCCCTACAATTTCAGCGGGCAATAGGATTGTTTTATCAAAATTAAAACAACTTATAAATAAAAAAAACAGACATTTATGCTAATTTACATACCAACGTTAGAATTTTAACTCAAAATGTATACGGATTGTTAAAATTAATTCATCAAATTAACATTTTGCAAACACTAATGTTTTCATCCAAAAAAACACAAATTTACAGAATTAAGTTCCAATTAATATAAATATTTATTAAAAATCAAACATTTAATAAAACAGAACAATATCAATAATTACATAGATTTAACATTATTTTAGGAATAATCATAAAAAGACCCAGAAAGGCTGTTCAACAACAGCAAGGAAAAATAAAAAACAAGCAAAAACAATAAGTAAGGTTTATAAATTATCAAAATGGCATTTTCCATCATAACTGATCTGTGTCACATGTTAAGGTTTCACAATGACGAGCTCTTATGTGCTTACATCAATTTACGCACTCCATCAGCCCATTTTCGTTGCTTATTTTTTAACCTAAGCATTTTTTTTCAAGCATTTCTATCCGAGCGGCAAACAGTTTACCTAGCTAAGTTTTACTTGACCGTCACCCATATCCCACATGTTTACTCGTGTTTTTGAAACCATAAAACGCTCATTCCAGTTAAGGCTCTAGGTGTCCTCTGATCCGATTTGGCTTGCAGCTCAAGGTGTGGAAGAAATTTCCGTTTTCTTTGAAACCTACTTATATTGTCTTTTGGAATACAAAACGTTCGACAGGAGATTTGTATCTGGCGCTCATTAGGCGAGTCGACCTTACTATCAATTTTTCTCTGTTACAGAAAAATTCATTTATAGCAATAAAATCAATAATTTAATATGAGATCGCGATGCTTCAGGCTGTGCTGTCGAGGTCATGCGGGAAACGTTCGAATATAATTACCCTATAAACATTAACTATGATGTGGGCATACTCATTAACGTTCATTTAAACGCCCATCATAACCATTTCTCTACATTTTTTACTTAGTATGAAGAAGATTATCACTATTAATTAATGATTATAATGCTAATAAAATAGCTATCACTGTTGCGTTATACGCAACAGTGATGTGGGAGAAAAAAATGGATATGCAAGCGTCGCTTGAAGCTTTTAATGTAGTTATTGAGGAGGGTGACTAGCCTCCTCCAAGATCAGATACAGTCTTCAGTTAGTAATGTCGGTTGGTTTTTCTTCACATTTCCCGTTTCGCCAGTCCGCCCTAATATGCAAAATTGTCACCTGGTAACGGAATATATTCAGTTATTGCTATCGTCCAAATGCTCCATCAAAAAATCGATAAAAACTTTTACTTTTTTTGTGTTGCGTCTCGATGGGTGATATATGGCATAGATTGCCGGCTCTTCCTCTGTATCACTGACCTCAGCCCGCCAGTCTGAAAGTAACTGCACTAATTTTCCCTCTGTGATATCGCTTCCAACCAGCCAGTCGGGCAGAAGCGCAATGCCATAGCCACTTAGTACAGCTTCACGGAGAATGTCAGAATTATTGCATTTAAGCGTGCCTTTTACGCTAACACTCTCTTTTTCTTCACGCCTGAAATACCACCGTGTTTTTCCGGAAGAGTACGAGAACATCAAGCAGTTAAATCGTGATAATTCCTCTGGAGCTGTTGGCTCCCCCTGTTCCGCCAGTAATGCTGGGCTAGCGCACACCAATCGACGCTGTGCCAGTAGCTTGCGGGCAATTAAGTTAGGCGAGTCGACTTTACCTAGGCGAATTGACAAGTCTAACCGCTTCTCGACTAAATCTACCACATCGTCCGTGAACGTCAGGTCCAGAGTAATAAGGGGATACTGGCGTGAGAAAGTTGCCAGTAATGGCGCTATGTACTGTCGGGAGTAGGAGACTGGCAGACTGACACGCAGGGTACCGCGCGGTTCCCCACTATGATCTCGCGCTTCCTGATTAGCCGATTCAAGATCATTAATAATTCTTACCGCGTGTTCAAAATAGGCATGTCCGGCTGTAGTTAGCACTAGATTGCGGGTTGAGCGCGTGACAAGCTGTGTACCTAATGTTCTTTCCAGAGCATCGACCTTCCGCGTGACAGATGATGTAGCTATCGACAAATGCCTCCCTGCGGGGGCGAAGCCACCTTCTTCAACGACAGTAATAAATGCCTTTAATGAAGCTAGCATATCCATTCTTCTTTTTTCTCCCTGTCAGGTGTTGTTCAATTCTGCTGCAATATCATTGCGAAAATTGCAAAACTGCAAGCCATTTCTACCACATTATCAGCTTAATTAGTCAGTGATAGGATTTTTTCCATAGAGAGGTGAATCATGAAATTAAGCATTGAAGTGACATCTGATTTTATTTGCCCGTGGTGCCGAATCGCTGAAGCTCGCCTGGACGTAGTACTGAAAACGCTGCCAGAAGATGTTGAGGTCGAGGTTAACTGGCTCCCCTTTGAACTGAATCCGGATATGCCGCTTGAGGGCATGGATCGAGTGACCTATCGCAGTAGAAAATTTGGTAGCTGGGATTATTCTCAGAAACTTGATGCTCACACCGAGGAGGCCGCAGCTGGAGATGATGTGAAATTTAATTATACGGCAATGAAGCGTGTTCCAAACACGAGGGCCGCTCATCGTTTGATCTGGCTGGCAGGTAAAACCAATATGCAAACGATATTGATTGAGCGTCTGTTCCGCGCTTACTTCCAGGAAGGTAAAGACATTGGCGATCACGACGTGCTGGCAGATATTGCCTCTGAAGCAGGCATGAATCGGCTAAACGTAAAAACGTTTCTGGCGGGCCATGACGGTGAAGCTGAGGTTATTCAGCAGGAATATTGCGCCCGGCGAAATAAGATCAACAGCGTACCTTCTTTTAATATCGGCGGTGTGCGCGTATCAGGGGCCGTTTCGGCGGAGATTCTTATTCAGCATATAAATGAAGCTATAAACAACCAATCCAAGAGGGAGGTGAAAGATGTTTAGTGAAATCAAATCGCGTAAACGTGCCCTGATTATTGGCGGATCTCTAGGGGGGTTATTCGCAGGTAGCATGTTACAGCAGGTAGGCTGGGAAATAGATATCTTCGAACGTTCGACGAACGACCTTGATAGCCGTGGCGGCGGTATCGTGCTCCAGCCAGAGGTTGTTGAATTGATCCGCCGCAGTGGGATTGAAAAATACTGGGATAATCTTGGGGTACACTCAGAGAATCGCATATTCTATCGCGCTAACGGTGATGTTGAGCACATTCAGTACGCCCCGCAAATGCAAACTTCATGGTCGTTAATTTATACCTTGATGCGCTCAACCGTGGGGAATGAGCACTATCATAAAAACCGTGTGCTCTCAGGCATTGAGTTTCCCGCTGAAAACAGAGTTACAGCGGTATTCGAAGATGGTTCCCGCGAAACCGGTGACCTGCTCATTGGTGCTGATGGTAATAACTCGTCAGTAAGGAATTTGATGTGGTCAGAAATACCAGAATACGCGGGATATATCGCCTGGCGGGGATTAGTACCGGAGAACGAGATGCCTGAGCGAGCAATGCTGGATCTTCACGGAAATTTTGCTTTCGCCGGAAACCACGGCTCACACATCCTCGGCTATCTGGTGCCGGGTGCAGACAATGACCTTCGCCCAGGACACCGTTTGTACAACTGGGTCTGGTATCGCGTGGTAGACGATTTTCAGCGTGAAGAAATCATGACGGGAACTGATGGCATATCTCGTCATTATTCAGTTCCTGAAGGGTTACTTTCACCGAAGTGGCAAGCACAGATTTATCGCGATGCTGAAGACCTTCTTCCACCAGGCTTCCGCGATGTCGTGATGGCTACGAAGCAGCCGTTTGCTCAGGCAATCCGCGATCTTGCTGTTGACTCTATGGTAAAAGGGAGAGTTATTCTGCTTGGTGATGCTGCTTCTATCCCCCGTCCTCACACTGCAGCGAGTACGTCAAAAGCAGCCGGGAATGCACTGGCGCTGAGCCAGGCACTAAAAGATGGAAGCGAGAACATAGATGATGCATTAATAAGCTGGAATGCAGAGCAGGTCTATCGCGGAAAATTCCTGCACAAAACAGGTATGAGTATCGGTAATCGACTGTTGTTCGGCAGAGCGTAATTCATGCGTAAGACAATTCACTACAAAAATGGAGGCGTAGTGTGGAGCAAGGTAATGAATCTGAGCGCGCTATTCAGGCTAAAATTTTCAGATGCGCTCGTCACAGCTCTCTAATAACAAGCCCGCTTTTTAGCGGGTTCGCTGTTCAAGAGCGAATTCGTCAGTATTTTATCTGGAATCTCTTGAAATTATTAAGATAAATACAGGAACTCCGAGCATCGCCGTCAGGATGCCAACGGGTAATTCACGGGGCGAAAACAGCGTTCGGGCAAGCGTATCAGCCAGAACGGTAAAATTGGCGCCGAACAGCATTGATGCCGGTAGCAATAAACGATGGCGATAACCAATGAAGATACGAGCGATATGAGGCACGGTCAGCCCAATAAAACCTATTGCTCCGCAACATGCCACAATGACAGCAGTCAATAAGGTCAATAAACAATATAGTGCCAGCCTAATTGCGCCAACGTCCACACCAAGCGACGCCGCAGTAATATTGCCGAACATGAGCATATCCAACTCCTTTGCACGCCACCAACAGTACAGAAAGATCGGCAGTAGTACGAGTGCGCAAAGCAATACCTGAATCCAGGATGCATGTGCGAAGCTCCCCAGCAGCCAGAACATCACTCCGCGCGTGGTGTCTGCGTCTGTTTTCCAGAGAGTTATTAATGATGTAGCTGCGGAGAGGAACTGTGTTACGGCGACGCCAGTCAGGATAAAACGGCTGGACTGGCTGGATAGCGATTTCCGCGCCAGGAAAAGTACCAGCGAGAAAGCCAGCATTGCGCCACAGAATGCACCGGCAGGTACAACTGCCCAGCCCGCACTTAGACCAAGTGCAATGACCAGTACCGCGCCAAACCCTGCGCCGGATGAAATCCCCAACACCCAGGGGTCGGCAAGAGGATTACGTGTCAACGACTGAAGCACCGTCCCGGCAAGCGCTAATGCGGCGCCCGACAGAGCAGCAAGCAGGGTACGCGGCATACGCAGAGACCATACGATCCGCTGATGAAGCGTTCCTGCTGTATCGTTATGCCAGTAGCCTGCCAATATGGCATTTGCCACGTCCTTTATTGAAAAGTTAACCGGTCCATACATAATGGCAATGCCAAATACCAGCATTAGGCCTAGGAACAGAATGGAAAGGCGGAAAAAAGGGGAACGCAGCATGATTATTTCCAGCCAGCGATCACATAATCATCTAGGAATTGCCAGAGAGTACCCGTTTCGCTAAAGCCCGCCTGGCGCAGGGCGGCGAGCTGGAATTCGACCGTGGTGGGTAGTGGTGTCGGGCGGTCTTTAAAGATAGCGGTGCGCGCGTCCATCAAATCAGCCAGCTCATGATGAAGGGTGGCCGATGCAAACCAGCTATCCCAGTCCTGCACGCCCGCTGTCCAGGCTTTTTTCTGCGTATCTTCGTCATGAAGCTGGGCAATCCGTTTCTGACATGGATTGCGATTATCAAATCGCTGATGATCGGCGTTCATGAATAAGCCATGTTCATCCAGCAGGTTAAAGATATTGCGATAAAGCGCGACCTGCTGTTCCGGCAGCAGCCAGTGAATGGCCGTGCTGGAAACAACGGCCTGCGGTTTGTCGGTAATAGCGGCAAAGCAATCCGCTGCTGCAATATCGCCGCTGAAGAAATGAATACGGTCACTGTATTCAGATAACGCTTCTTTGGCCAGCGTAAGCAGAAGCGGGTCGAGGTCAATAGCAGTTACTCTTATCGCCGGAAAGCGATTCAGAAGACGCATGCTGAATGAGCCTGGACCACAGGCCAGATCCACCACATGGAATTCTTCGCCATATAGCATTGCCAGAACATCCAGCACGGCGTTATAGCGTTCTTCACGGTGAGCGATGTAGGCGCTTTGTTGTTCGTCCCAGTTTTTCAGTAATTCGCGGGCTGGAAAGGTCATGTTGTTCCTTAGCGTGTATTTGTGTGACTAGTCGGTGAAGGGCCAGAACTGAACGCGCAGATGCGTCCATATCATAGCCAGGTAAAATGATGTAACGTTTTGCTTTAACGGCCTTCATGCCTGCGGTGAGGAGATTACGTTCAAGAAAATCAATTTTGCTCCGGGCGCTGTCGCCATCTCCCCCTCTTTGCAGATCGCCCAGGATCAGGTAGTCAGGATCCCGTTCGGCAATGACCTCCCAGCTCATGGCGGGCCACAGTTCAGTACTGTTATCAAAGATGTTTTTACTGCCGATGGTTTTGGTTAACAGTTCAGAAGCGCCATATCCACCCGCCACATAAGGTGTTGCCGTGCCGGAATACCACCACATGAGCGTTCTGCGTGGCAGTTTTATGCGGCTGTCAGCAGCGACCTGTTGCTTCAGTTCATTGATAAGCACCTCTGCACGCGGCTCCACGCCATATATGCGCGCAATATTACGCAAATCGTCATAGATGCTGTCGAAGGTTACAGGCGCAGGGGGCCCACTTTGCAGGCCATTGCACATACCTTCAATGAGCCAGCTTCCAATTCCCCATACAGCCATCCTTTCACGACCGGCGGTCTCCGGGCTGTTAAACCAGTAATAGCTGCCGGAATAGATAAAATCTGGTCGGGTACTCAGCAAGGCCTCTCCCGACCAGGGCGAACTGTCGAGACGTGCTTTTAGCGGTTTGTACCAGGGGGAGGGCGCGGTATCTTCATCTGGCCGATAACCGACAGCACTGATCACGGAATCTCCCAGACGTAATGCGAGCATGTTTTCCATTGCGGTCGGCATATAGACGATTGCCCGCTGTGGTACGTGCTCAAACGTCCAGGATCTTCCGCAATTCTGCAACGTAACGGGATGCGCATTGCTGGCGAAGGTCGCCAGCAATGCGAGGAAGGCCAGGCGTTTCATCAGAAGCGCATGTTGACATAGGCTTCGTAAGTTCGACCTGGTGCAATCATTTCCTGCCCTGTATAAGTACGCTGCCAGGTGTAGAAGCGATCCGTCAGGTTACGCACGCGGGTGCCTACGGTAACGTCCTTAATCACTTCATAATCGGCGTTCAGGTCGACAGTCGTGTAATCGCCCATTTTGTTTTTGTTGGCATCATCGTTATAGCTACTGCCAACATAGTGGAGCTGAGCGCCCAGCCCCAGTTCGCTAATCGGCATATAACGGCCAGAAAGGTTAGCCGTCCACTCCGGGATATAGCGTGGCTGATTGCCGGAAAGATCCTGCGTACCTTGTTTGAAATTATCAAAGCGCGCATGGGTATAAGCCACATTTCCCGCCAGCGTGACGCTATCAAGCGGTTTAATCAATCCGCTGAACTCAATGCCGCGCGAAGTCTGCTTGCCAACCGCATTCCATACACCAGCCTGGACAGCCGATTGCTGATAAAGATTTTTTTTCTGGAGATCGTAAACGGCCAGCTTCATTTCGCCGTGGTCGAATGTCCCTTTTACACCGGCTTCATATTGCTGAACTCCTGTAAGTGGCAGGGACGTTTGTTCAGGGCTGATAAAGAAGATATCGCTGCCGGGCTCTTTACCTGTTGAATAGTTGGCATATACCGTCCAGTTTTTGTTAATGGCCCAGCTCGGCCCAATACCAACACTCATAAAGCTATAACTACGATTGATGGTTTTATTATCCTGCTGGTAATTCCAGTCCATGTCCAGGTTGGTATAGCGCAACTGGCTTAACAGGGCGACAGCATCAGTGATATTCAGATTGTCTTCCAGCAGCAAGGCATACTGGTTCTGAGTGATGTGACGAACAGGTGAGCGCATCTTACCACCCGCACCAGTGCGAAAGTCATTAGAGGCGGGGTGGGTCCGCAGAAGCTCCTCGCCCCCCGGGAAGCCGTTAGAATAGTACTGGAATTCACGTTTTGAAAAATCGACACCCGCAGTCACGCGGTTGGCGAATGATGCAATCGGGTGATCCAAGGTGACCATAGTACGATTGCCGGTAAGCCTGTCATCATGCGCAATATCACCATAAGAATCCCGTGTCACATAGCCCGCTTTGTTTGACTGGTAATAGCGTTCGGCGTTCTGCCATTCGCGGAATCCTTTGTAATAGTAGAACTGGTTATCAAAGGTTAAATCAGGTGTTGCATACCAGGACTGGGTCGACTGGAATGAGGTTGCCTGACTGCGGATATGCGCATCCTGAATGTTGTTGTAGTTTACATGGCGCAAGTCGCGATCAACTTTGCCGTTGATGACAGGCGTCCCGAAATAGGGATTGCGCATATCCGTTAAGCTACGGTCGATGTCAAAAGTAACCTGTGTGTTATCGGTCGGCGTCAGCAGGAGCTGTGCGCTGATGCGCTTCGGGCGACTGCGCTCTTTATCAACCTGAGTGCCGGTATTTGACGCGCTTACATCCACTCGGCCAGCAGCGATACCCTCAAAAAGCGTACCGCCCGCGCCGATGTGGGCGCGATGGCTGTTGTAGCTTAACCAGCTATAATCAGCTTCTACTGGCTGTCGACCAAAGGTTGCTTTACGTGATATCAGGTTGACGCTGCCACCGGCAGAACTCAGACCATTTAAAACGGAACCAGTACCATACAAGATGTCCAAATTCTCATAGTTAACCGGATCGCCTATTTGAATGGTGCTACCAGGCACGGCCACGCCATTAAGAAGCCAGGAAACGCCGGAAAAGCCACGCAGTGAAACGCTATTGGAAAGTGTAGGTGAGCTGGTGCCAGACATCCCAGGGGCGGTATCAACGACTTCAGTGAGTGTGCGTTTACCTTTAGCACTAATGGTTCTGGCTCTGATGGTTTCAGTATGGCGTGGCGTTTGCTTATCAGTCAGACCGAGTCGTGAGGCTGAACCAGATGAAAGATATTCAGAGTCATATTCGGTAGAATAGACAGGTACTTCACTGCCTGTGACAACGATAGTTTCATCAGCTGCAAAGGCCGGAGCCGAAGTATTTACTGCAACTACGATAATTATCAAAGAAGGCTTAAGTTTCATAGACGGACATCATATAAATTACCTTGTGTTATGTTATAACATAACATATGCTTTTGAAGAAGACAACGTGTTATATGAGAGCCAGTAGTTGGGGCCGGGAGGAGTTAATGCAAATCCAATATCGTGTTGTTCACCGAACGCAAACCTTCAGTTCTGCTGTTCTTGATGACGTTATGTCCGGGCTGTTACGAAGGTTATGAGTGTATAACAGTGTTGCGGCACACCCTGTGCCAGTTCGCGTACAAAGTCTTCGGGGTATGCATTATAAAAAAGTCTTCTTAGTAATATTTCAAAATTCACAGAGGCTATCATCTTTTTTTATCTACTTATTTACTTAAAATTTATATCAAAAAAGGTTGCTAACATGTCCATGCAAAAAAATTTCTTAATACTGCCATTGATTTTATCAGGAATATTATCCAGTTGTGCCACCTATGACGATTTTCTTACTGAAAACAAGGGTGGCGAACATCATGAAAATATATCAGAGCCAGATGGTAAACTTACTCGCGAGCAAAGAGAGTCTATCATGTCTGGCCAAAAACCTGATGTATCAACAAAAAAAGGCCGTGAAGTAACAATTCCTATTTTTAGATGGTGATATTTGGCGTGTACTCGAATGTATATGCTCGCGACGACACCTAATACAAATGGTATCCTAATAACTAGATACGGCTACCATTTCTAATGGGTGCTGAAAATTCAATTTTTCAGGTCGCGCAATTTATGCCAAGCTTTGGCTCTCTCCTCCCTGGAGAAAGGAGTTCTGCTTGCGCATAGCCGATTTTCTCCCATACACAGGTGTTTGTCTCAATGTAAAGAATGGATTTATCCGAAATAGGTCGGTTCGCCTGTAAGATAAGTAGTGATGGAGATAATCTGAAATATTCGGCGTTATCGATAGATATAGAATGCAGCCGAACAAATGTAAAGATAGATCACTGGAAAAACATGAGCAAAGGATAATTTAGGATTCCACTTAAACAGAACCCAGTTTGAAATATCCTAATACTTGAGGGGTATTTTAATTCTATGGTATTTGTTTAAAATTGGATGTCAGCTTTAAAATTAAATGAGTATCAATTGAAAAATAAAATTTTTTATTTAGTCCTTATCACTTATCTTACTGTTGGATGTGATGATACGAAGAGCATTGATTGGTACAAAGAACACCCAGACAAAATGCATAAGCGTAATTCAGAGTGTAAACAATTAGATAAACATTCTGATGATTGCCAGAATGCCATGCTGGCTGAAAGACGCTGGAGGCAAAGTAATGTGAGAATTTTAGACTGGGGTACAGCCTTCAAAGAAGATATCGATAAAGTTAAAGAGACTGTAAATTGAAAAGTACAAGTCTCAACTAAAGATTAATACTAATGAGTATTAGTCAAATAAAAATCCACAGCGCTCTTTCAAAACTTACGCAATGAGAATTAATGATGAAAAATGTACTTTTTATCTTCTGTATATATCTACTCTCTGGTTGCGACGAATCAGGAACTACGCAGGGCTACAAGAATTACATTGAGCAGCTAAATAAACATTATATTGAATGTAAGGAATCAGATGATAAATCAGAAGATTGCAGGAATACAATCGATGCTCACATAGTGATCGAAGAGTTTAATAAAGAATCACCTATTTTAAGTTAATTTTTTCACATAAATATATGTTATTATATAAATTCATTTGTATTTTTTGTTGCCTGTTAAAATATTAACCTTTAATTTCTAAAATTAAAGTTTGCTAATATTTTTTATCTTGGCGATCTCAGGTGGTCTCAGTGATCACCTAAGAGATGTCGGGTTTTAATGTTAGATAAAAACCATCAACATTTATTATGTGAGTTTTAAAAAAACTCTCAAGTATAAAAACTAGAAGTTTTTATTTATAACCTCCTAGTAATATCAGGGTGCATGAATACCACAACACAACGTAATTAATTGATTTTTCACATTAATCTTTAAGTGCAATGAACTATTACTTTGTATTGATTTTGCTTTTAAACTAAGGAAAAAAATGAAATTATCTACAACGATTCTGACCAGTATGCTAATTTTATCCCCGCTGGAAATAGTATATGCAGAAAAAATCACCACAGGATGCGAAGCAAAAAGACAAAATATCGAGCGGCAGCTTGATTATGCCCAAACGTATGGAAATACGCATCGCGTAGCTGGCCTTCAAACAGCATTATCGAAAAATAGCGCTTACTGCACCGATGCAGGTTTAAGGGCTAAGCAAGAATCTGATGTTAGAAAGAAAGAGCGTAAGATAGAGAAAAGACGACAGGAATTGGCCGAAGCTCGTGCTAATGGAAGGGAAGACAAAATCCGTAATAAGGAAAGAAAGCTAAAAAAAGCGCAGGATGAACTGGCTGAAGCTAAGTCAATAGTCAATCAATAGTCCCTAAAAAACCGACTTCATAAGTCGGTTTTTTAGGGACTGAGCAAAGCGAACGATACATATGATGACGTTGGATCTTGAATCGCCACGGGTTTAACAGACACCTGAGAGTAATTTAAGATGACTTAAAAGATAGATGCCCATAAGCGGTAAACGTTATCCCGAAGAGTTCAAAACTGTTGCGGTCACATAGGTTGTTGATCATGTTTATTCTGTTTCCAGCGTTGCAACACGTCTCGATATTTCACCCACAGCCTTTACGCCTGGATAAAGAAGTACGGTCCGGACTCATCCACTAATAAAGAACAGAGAGATGCTCAGGCCGAGATCCGCCGGCTCCAGAAGGAGCGAAGCGGGCGACTGACGAACGGGGCACATTAAAGCTGTACGACTGAGGTACGCCTTTATCCGTGACAACAGCAGTTGCAGGCCTGTTCGTCTGCTCTGTAGGGTGCTGGATGTTCATCCCAATGGCCCTTACGCATGGCTTCAGCAGCCGCATTCACAATGGCACCAGGTAGATCTGAGACTGACGGGACAGATCAAACAGTTCTGGCTGTAGTCCGGTTGCGTTTATGGTTATTGTAAAATCCATCTGGATCTGCGGGACAGCGGGCAACAGTCCGGAGTGAAAAGAGTCTGGCGACTGATGAATATTGCCCGCGGGCACTCAAAGGCGAGGCCAGTATCGTATCGCCCAACAGGCTCCAGCAACAGTTCAGTACAGATGCTCCGGATAAGCGTTGGGTAACGGACATAACCTACTTCAGTACCCACGAAGGCTGGCTGTATCTTGCTGTGGTTGTTGATCTGTTCTCACGCAAAATTATCGGCTGGTCAAATGCAATCACGGATGACAAAGGACATGGTCCTGAACGCACTGCTGATGGCTGTATGGCGACGTAATCCGCAAAGACAGGTGCTGGTTCACTCGGACTAGGGCAATCAGTAAAAAAGCCATGAGTGGCAGTCGTTCCTGAAATCACACGGCCTGAAAGGGAGTATGAGCCGTCGCGGTAAAGGTCACGATAACGCCGTTGCACAAAGCTTTTTCCAGTTACTGAAACGCGAGCGGATAAAGAAAAAAATCTACGGAACGCGGGAAGAAGCCCGCAGCGATATTTTTGATTACATCGAAATGTTTTATAACAGTAAGCGTCGACATGGTTCCAGCGATCAGATGTCACCAGCAGAATATGAAAGCCAGTATTATTAACGGCCCGAAAGTGTCTAGATTATCCGTGGCTATTCAGACTCCAAAAATCACGATGTGTCGTTCGTGGCTGGCAGAAGACCATCTCCAGTTGCTACAAGTTGCACCCTGAATCTGGATAAAAGAATTTGGTTCAACGCAGGCTTGATAAGGTATATAATCATAGCCAAATTGATGGTGATAGCTTACAAATCAGGCCTATTTCGATGCCGTGTTGTTACTCAACCCGAAAGCTATACCTGCAACAAGTACATTGACTGGTCTGACTGAAAACGACGCGGCGCAAATCCGTAAGTAATCATCTTTTCAGGCTCCCCTGCGTAAACTGGTGGATCAGTAGGGCTCCCTATTAGGAATTAACCATCTTGTCACAACGTAAATATATCACTGCAAAGATATTGATTATTGTCTGCACAACTTTAATATTTTCAGCATTGTTTGCACGTGAAGTTAAGGAACTTAAAAACTATTTAGGCTACATTGCTGAAAATGGACGATCAGCTCTGTTTCATGAAGAATTCATTAACCAGAATATTGCCTATCGCTTATCTCGCGCGTTTTCTAAACAGATGTCATCAGGACTGAATACTGAAAAAAAAGGCAAATCGCTCTGCCAATATGTTGAAACTGTTGGCGATATGAAAGGGTTTAATCTGGTGGAGAGAACGAGCATTTTACTGGAGGGGTCCCTTCAGACAAGGAACCCAGCTTGCGAAGCATGGGGGCAGGATGTGCCAGCTCTGTCTGTTATCAACATACCCGAAACTAACGCCTTTTCAAAATACTCTTTTTCTAATTATACGGGCTACGTGTTTGACAGCACTCGATATTATATAGATCTCGTTTACAGTTATATTTATTTCAATCACACATTAAATATTTTTGAATATAAATTCAATGACTGGTTGGTAGATGATGAAGGCAGAATAAATTTGGCGAATAATCTGGGCGCAGGTATCATAGATGATAATGCACTGGAAGACTTAAATCAGGGTGAAAAAATTGTAACCCACATATATAAAGATGTCTATACTAAAAGAAATATCATTAGTATGATCAATCCTGTATACATTGATGGTAAAATAAAAGGGTTGTTGATTACTGATGTCAATATTCGAGAGCTGGCAATGTCATTCATTACAAATGATCGCCCTGTTTTGTGGAAGTTTCTCTCCTTGTATGTCACCGATAATATCACTGGTGATGATATTATTTTCCATAAGCCTATCTTGAAGTCGACGGATCTGCTTAATTATAAAGGAAAAATGACACAGTACTACACCTTGTCCGTTAAGCTCGATGCTATTTACGTGTTAATTTTGACTTTCTGGCTGGTGCTTCTTTATGTCATGTCTACAGGGTTGCTGCTGAACTATGCCCGCAAGCAATTTATCCGTCAGGAATTACTCTCACGAGAAAATATTACTGATGGATTGACCGGACTTTATAACCGTAAAGTGCTCACACCAGAACTCAATCAAAAAATTCGGTCACTTGTTGATAGAAATATTCCAGTCACAGTGATTGCCATTGACTGCGACGGGCTTAAGAGGATTAATGACACCTTAGGTCACCATATGGGTGATAAGGTGATTCAGTCTCTGGGTATCGCTCTGGCTCAGTCTATCCGCAAAAGCGATTACGGACTCCGCCTCGGCGGCGATGAGTTCTGTTTAATTCTAATCGATAATAATATTGACCGCTCAAGAGATATGATTGCACGCATCGAAGATTATCTGCAGACCATCGATACAGATAAAATGGTCGTGTTCTCCTGGGGAAGCTATCAGATGAGTGAGGATGATACTCTGGAGGTTGCGATGTTGAAGGCGGATGCACTGCTTTATAAGCATAAACGTATTAAGTACGAATACCGAAAGTGAATGGATGTTTTGGCTTGTTAAACCCAGAAGGGTGATTATGTGCCGAAGGCACATGGGAGGCGCGATGCGCGGGAGACCCCGCAGCGAAGCGAGGATAAAAAAGCATTACGGCTTTACCCGTAATAACTTCCATCGACAATGTTTCCGGTACGACAATGAACCGTCCTGAACTGATCAGGCTTCTTGATGATGCGGAACCTGTGATGTGATTCACATTGAACAGGTCGACAGGCTTACTCGCCTGGGTGATGAAGGCTGGGAGACACTCAGAAAGCAAATTACCGACAAGCAGCTGGCCATCGTCAGTTTTTGATTTACCGACCAGCCATCTGGCGCTATCCAGTACAGTAAGTGATGACTTTACGCGAAGCATGCTGAAGGCCGTAAACGGCATGATGCTGGGGATATGCTCGCCGCTATTGCCAGAAAAGACTACGAAGACCGTCGATGTCGCCAGGCGGAGGGAATCAATAAGGCAAAATCTGAAGGAAAATACCGGGGCAGGGTGGCAGATACTCAAAAGTATGAATTGATACGCACTCTGCGTCTGGCCCACGGAAAATCATTGCGTGAAACAGCTCGCCTCGCTGACGTATCAAAGATGACAGTAATCAGGGTCTGTAAGAGAACAATAGATGAAGGTTACGATGCAGTCAGCCCGGAGTTAGCAGGATAAAGGGGAGGGGACCGAACCACCCCGGAACAGTCCCCTGAAGGAATGGCAATTCCGCCCCCCCCCAATATTAGCCTTTTCCAGGCTGTGATAACATCTCCGGGTCACTTTTTAGAGCCAGGGCTGATGAAGAAAAAAGCAGCACACCCACACCCCACGATGCCACGTTCAGGCAGTTCCTGACGCAACCTGATGTTGCGCGAGATTTTATGGAAATCCACCTGCCAGCAGAGTTACGAACAGTCTGCGATCTCAGCACGCTGAAGCTGGAATCCGGCTCGTTCGTCGAGGATGATCTCCGCCAGTATTTCAGCGATGTCCTCTACAGCCTGAAAACCACAGCCGGCGACGGATATATTCATGTTCTTGTCGAGCACCAGTCAACGCCGGACAAACATAAAGTTGCCACTGGTGATACCGGACTCATTGCACCTAATGGCAGCTTGATTCGCTTCTCGTTATACCAGCGTATGTACGTAAGCGTACAGCGAGAGCCGTATTGACAGGGATGTGTTATTCAGTTGGCAGTGTGATGCGCCAGGGCAGCAGTTCGCTGACCCGGTTGGCCGGTCTGCGCGTCAGCTATGCGGGCAGCAATGGCTGGAGTGCACAGGCCTCAGCAGAAGCCGGTCCGAACCTGGGCTTCAGCAAGAGTGCCCGTAAGGCAAGTCTGGAGGGGGTGAAAGGTCAGCAGTTCAGCATCGATGACGGCAAGCGCAGTGGCGGTGTGAACAGCCAGGTTCAGGTGGGCGCGAACTACAATGCGGGGAACAGCACCTTCGGGGTGAACGCCTTCCAGTGGAAGGAAGACGGTGCATCGGACCAGGGGATGTCCCTGAACTTCAGCCGCCGCTTCTGACGGTACAGCACTGCGCGGGGAGCCGGCGCTCCCCGCCCGGAGAAAGAATATGAAATCAAGAGGTTTATGGATCGCACTGGGCACGGGGGCTGCACTGCTGGCTCTGATGCTGACCGGATGTGATAACGGAGATAAGGGTAAAATGAGCAACACAATTCGTTTTGTAGACACGCAGAAGGTAATGGTGGATTCCGGTCTTGCCAGACAGGAAGCGGAGCATCTTCAGGCTGTTTACGGTGCCCTGAAAGAAGGGCTTGCACTAGTTGAATCGCATTACGGTTCAATGGAAAAAGAGAATCGTCAGCAGGCTGAACAGTCTGATCGGCAGATACTAGAAATGCAGTGGCAGGCGGAACAGCGTTCTGCGCGCCAGATAGTGAATAATGTCATGCTCAGAACTATTGCAGGCTGGCAGCAAAAAAAACGTATCGATGCTGTTCTTCCGAAACAAAGCGCTCTGGCCCTGAATGCAGACATGGACGTTACTGCGGATATCACTGATGAGCTACGTACAGCGACCATCACATTTGGAAAACTGCCTGAAATTAATCTCAAACAGGCTGATTCAAGAAATGCAGACCAGGCAGAAACGCATACGGCTGGATGACCACTGTTAATTAACCATAAAAAAGGCTGCCGAAGGCAGCCTTTTTACAGGATGTTCAGGATGAATTCTGTATATATTATTTCTGACAATCAGTACTTTGCGCTTGGTGCCACTGCATTGTTAGCCCCTCTGAAAGCAATCATTATTTCTCCCGAAGGACTTCTGAATCAGGAGATAATGATCACTGACGGAATTTGCTACATTTTTGTGCGGGACAGGACGCTCTATCGTAACCTGTGCCGGTATCTGAAGTCGACAAACTGTAGACTCATTTTTTTCCTGCCGGATAGGCACAAAGCAGTCGATACAGCCTCTTACGCATCAGTTGTATAAATCCAGTCAGCACATTGAGGACATATCTTCTCTCCTTGCCAACAAATGTGGCACCAGTTGCATCGCCATTGCCGTATTGTTGTGTTAGTAGGTCGAAGGCGCATTTCAGGAGGTGGGATGGTTTTTGGCAATGTCTGTTCTGGTGCTATTTGGAGCTTGTTAAATCGACATGTTTTAAGCCGAGCAACATTGTTGATACCCCCCAACAGGTGCACAAACGTTCTTGTAGATGCCAAAGGATCAAACTGAACACCTATCTGCAGTTTGCAGTAAATACAATGCAATGAATCAAAATCAACCTGTTGAACCGATTCTGGTGTAACCCATTCACCATTTACAGTGACGGCGTGAGTGGCTAAAACGAAGTAATTCATCATGAACTCCGGAACAAATAAAAAAAAGCCAGCATGGTTAGCTGGCTTCGTGGATAGATGAGGGAAGGAAGTATTAGCATCTGGTACAACGGGTTAGATCTCCCGGCTGCTTTTTGTTCTCTTCCTATTTTTCAATGAACTTACTTCTCCGCGCCCAAAGGTCCTGGCATTTCCAGGGAGAACCAGACGTGCGCAGGCATCTATTTTGGTGATGTAACTTAGCGCCTTAAGCAATCCCTTATCCTTACTACTGTCACCGCGTTCCAGTTTGCCGAGGCCGCAGTCCTCATAACGCGCTTTGTTAGCGTTGCAGTTGTAGAAGATGCCTTTACCTTTAGTGATGGTTTGTTTCCAGTATCTCCCGAAAGCATGAGCAATCATGCCATCCTGTTGTGCCTTATTGCCATTTAAGATGAATAGCATGTGGTAATGAAATTTACGCTGTGGCGCATATTCCAGTTTCCACACTGTCCCGAGAACATGGCGAAACAATGGATTTTTTTTCATATTACGAAATAACTGCTGGCGATGCTTACGGGCGTCATCAGCAGTGATGTCCGCTTTATGCTCATTCGCCCATGATAAATCAACCCGCAAGATCAGCAGGCGGGAATGACGCTCCTGCAGATGTCTGATGTAATTCATCACTCCCTTCAGGTTTTTAACTGAAACCCTCTGGTACTTTCTGCATGCCTTTTTAAACCCTGCCTGACTCACTGCGAATCGGTAATCCTGCATCAACTTGTTCAGCATCTCTGCAGTAGTTACGGTATCTGCCCCTATTATTTTCCCGTTATGGACACGAGAATATAAATCGGCGCTAGTAAATAAACGCTGGAATGTAGCTATACGTGGATTAGCCATTCGTACTTTCATCGCATCCAGGGGCAACATATTGAGATAACGGATGGCATCAAGAATGATGGCTGATTCTGCACTCTCTTTGTATCCTGAACGGTTATACAGAATAGTGAAGGGTAACTTACGTCCTCTGCTGAGAGTTTTAAGGCAACTGTCCAGTTGTTCTAATCTGAACCTGAATTCAATGTCATCGGATATGATGAGATAAGGATTGTTATTCTCAATGTGATATTCAGCGTGAGATAACAGTATTGATTCTGGTAAGTTCATAATGTATTTCTCTAAAGCCAGTCAACAATAGCTGACTGGCAATATGTAAGGGTGTTTATTGAATGAATGTCTTTGTATGATATTCAGTATGAATAGTGATATCAGAGGTTATGCTTGTGCAATAACACAATGTACCTGTGTGACGCTACACTGGGTGTGATATCGCATGTTTATATGAAGTGTTATTGATAGGTGGGAGTGTATTAAAGAGCATTTGATAATGCATTAAATACAATAATAAATAAACCGTCTTTATAAATCACATGAAACCCATGTGCGACAAGACACGGAAGTATAAAATCATGGTGTGAAGTTAGTGATCTTTTTATCACTATCTTTAATTGTCTTTATGCTCTCGATTCATTAATGCGGGCTTCAAACCATTCTTTTACTTCACGTTCAATCCAGCGGGAACTGCGGCCAAACTTTACAGGTTTTGGAAATTTACCTTGCTGAGCCATTTTATAAAACCACTTATCAGACAAACCGGTCATTTCGGTAATAAACTGCATACTGACAAATCTATCTTCGTAAATATCAATCGTGTTCATGACATGTCTCCGTAAATGTAACAGGAGGACACCGGTCGGCATCCTTTCATGTCATGGGTCGCATATGTAAGATTTTACTTTTATGAACAGGAGACGCGAATGACGTAACAGTGGCCATATTTTAACGTCATGGCTGTGCAGCCGGTCCACAACCTTCTCCTCCCTCTTTTGGATGCTGCGCGTTGCGCTCACATCCATCACTTTACTCCAGCATACCTGAAGGGTATGAATTTTCACTTTTCATGCATTAAACTCAGTATTCATAGCTACTTCAGATGATTTAACACCTACGTTTTTCCCTATGAATTTGCTATAGTCAACGCCATGAAACACCCTGTGACTGACACACGAGTGGCTGAGGGATGGGAAACGTATACGGTGAGTGAGGGGAATCGAATGAGCAGGAATGAGTCAGTTGTAAAATTAAAAAGTGAGAGGGAGTTAAGATTTTACAGGTGGTTTTACCAGTATGAGTCTGCGATATTAAATTATCATTTAAAACCTTCTGTTAATTCATTAAACATTAGCCACCTTTATTCTCTGGATAACCGACAGGCATCCAGAGTAATTAACACAGCTGTACATTCATTTTATCATCCTGAAATAGCAAATGGATTCATCAGAGCTATCCGAATGAATGTTAATGAGCGCTTCATACCTTCACGTGATTTTGCATGGATAAAAAACTGTCCGGATGCATGCTATTATGTCTGGCTGGTGATAAGAACAATAAATATTAAGATGCCTTCATTATTCTCTACTCTTCATGATGCACAGGTTTATGGCAATCCACCCATATCTCAAATATTAACTTATGATCAACTCAATCTTATCCAGTACCCTGCAAATCACACAGAACGAATGCTCACCATCACCGATTTTTTTGATCGTTGTGATTCCGGTTTAAAGGGCAAAATTGAGCTGATGAATACCATAAGAACAGAATGGTATCGTTTGTATATCTACAAAGATAAGTTTCCTTTAAATAAAAAAGAAAAAGAGAAGTGTGAATGGGCCTGGAAGTACTTTCAAAAAGACAGAGCCAAAATCAAGGAAGGCGCAAAAAAAAGAAAACAAAATAAAGAGTCAGAGAAAGAAAGGCAAGAGAGTAGCTACCAAAACGCATCGCAAAACAGCAATTTTATCATGGCTTATCAAAATATATATCACTCCCCTCATATAACAACACTGACTCAGGCTGCTCAATATATACCGCAACAGTACCCGGCATCAACATTAACTCAGCTTGCTCAATATCATCCTTCCATTGTGAGGCATTATGAATATAATGCTGATGGCCCGCTTAAAAATATGATCGAAAGTTCAGTGCATATAAATACAGCTACTTTAATGCCGTATCTTAAACCTGCCTCTAATGCAGAGAAATGCCTTATCATTCGTTGCCTTTACACATGCTGGTATCATAAAGACAGTGATTTTATAAAACGATTCAATAAAGCGTGGGAAGGCAGGAACGCCAGGAAGAAGTACCGAAGCCAGAAGAAATCGAAGGTGTCATCTGAAAATAGAGTGCCGGAAGATAATAACGTCCCTGTCAGTCAAATTGCAACGCAACCCTGTGTGGAATTACCCCATGAAAAAACACCCACGGAGGCCATGGGGGCATTGAATGAGAAAAGCAGTCCCCTTCCAGCTGATGAAAACATGGACGATAAATACGATGGCAATCATCCATTTATGTGGCTGCCTTATTAACGATTATATTTCCTGGGATGTCTACTGAGACGCCGGTAACATTCAGTATAATTGATTCTATTGCGCATTCCAGATTATTTCATGCCTGTATTACCTGTATGATGCCACGCCGGTATGTATTACCGGTATGGCTTCTGTACATTGATCTGTTATACCGATCGAAACCAAACGCACGATAGGTAAAAACTATTAATATCTTGGCATTGATCGTTTTTATTATAGTTAATAACGATCAATTGCGTAAAACTGATCTGTATTAACGATTATCCCATCTCCTCTCAAATGCATACGATCAAGTGGCCTTTTATGCAAAAAAGGCCCACTTCCGCTTATAAAACACACAGTAAGGAATATCTATGTTGAAGATCATCCCTTCATTTCTTTTCGGCGCAGCATTGTTCAGTGGTGCTGTGCATGCAATGGGCCCGGAGCAGCAATGGGGCAACTGGTTTGGCACTGTCAATGCGATGGAGTTTGAACTTAACGCCGACAATAGCGCCGGAGAGCGTATGACGCTCACCTGCCGGGACAGTCATTTGATAGTGAGCTACAGCGGGTCAGATAAGGAGCCAATGTATATACCAGATAATGGGAAAGAAACTATGGGAATCAATATCAATACAGTTCATTACCCTCCGAATGAGGCGGCTTTTATAGCGCTCAAAAACACAGACAGCCATGGGCAAATTGAAATCACCCGGATGAATAAATCCGTATCTCACCCCTTCAATACCGCAGGGCTCAGGGAAGCTCTGGAGGGTCTTAACTGGGAAGACTGCATCAGCCATTAACCACCCCATCCGGTAGCTCATGCTCCCGCATTGTTAATCATCAGTAAGGATATCTTTATATGGCGACATTCATTTCACGCCTTATTTTACTCTGTACGCTTTCGCTCCCGGCCTTCAGCTTTGCCATCACCATTCCCGGTAATATTCATCCAGAACGCTACACGTTCTTTCTGACAGATGGCGGTGGTGAAATGCTTCGCGAAATGAACGATGCGGCAGTCAGCGTAAAACTCAACAATAAAGCTGGTTTCAGCGCGGAGGCACAGAGCAAGGCGGCTGCAGCGAATATCTCTCCTTTATTGTACGCAGCATCACCGCTTGAACAGAACTTTATCCGCTACGACAGTAAACCGGTTAAGGCTCTGACTTGTCTCGTAACGACCCGCACTATGCCGGGTCAGAATAAAAATTACTCATGGGAGGAAACCTATTGCCTGGATGAAACCGGTGCTGCCTACATCGGCACAAAAGGCTGGCCGTCACGTGCTATCGTCGAAAAGAGCTGCGAGGTGGGTGCCTCCGGTTGTCCTGTATATCTTGTTCTGAACAATGATCCACCGACCATGCGGAATGATGCTGCGCAATATATTCCTTATAGCAGCGATCGGGCAAGCGGGCAGAAAGAACGTAACTCTGGGCCAAAATCAACGACCGCTGAAACCGTCGCAGAGCAGGACGGTTATGTGGTGAGTTTTGTTAAAGCCAGCAACTGTGCAGACAACAAACTGATTGTCAAAAACACAAGCTCCGGGAAAACCGCCGCAATTGCAGGATTAAGAGGTTGCTCTTTTGATCCGAAGAAAAATGCAGTAATTATCTTCCCTCAAAATGAATATGTCGGCGTTTACAGTGGCCCCACAAACGCTTCTGAGGAAATAGCCTCAGTCGATCTCCCCTAATTACTCTTCTAGTCCGGTATAAGCTTCCTGCGATACCGGACGCCTTTTGGATCAACCTATGAAAACTAAAAAATCCCCGGACGATACAACGCCAGATGCAGAATCATTTGGGTTGACCTGGCCCGTTGTTTTCAGCGTAGCAGGCCTCACTCTGCTGAGAAGTAAGTCGGTCGTATGCCAGACAATGGGAGCCAGCCTGATGACCTATAGCCTGATAAGACTCATAAAAAAACTCGCCACGCTTGCCTGAAAAGTCCCAATCAGGCAACACGGTTTGTGTTCTAACACCTGTACCAGACGTACTATCACCTTCCGAAGCTCGCAAGGAAGCTAACTCTCGACAAAAGCTGAAGCGTTCCTTTATCAAAGGGCTGGCTGCAATAGCAGAGGACAGAATCAATGATGATGCCTTTGTTTTATCGGTGTGCAGCAAAGCGTATGAACGCTTACCTCTGAACATAAGGCGAGTCGTTAAATACGAGTGGTGTCTTCGATACTTCCAGTACAGTAAACCCTTTATTCTGCAGCGATTACAACATCACCAGGCCGAAAAGCTAATACCACCGGCATTACCTGACAGAGAACTCTCGCCACAGCAGAGCCAGCCACCAGCCTCTCCCTGAACATTTTATCTTCCATCCAATGCCACTCTACTGGAGTAGCTTTTATGCCCGATTTAAAAGGAATCAACTATGACCCGTTTAGCCAGCCGCTTTGGTGCAGTCAACCTTGTTCGTCGTGACCGCCCGTTAACTCGCGACGAACTAGCCCATTATGTGCCCAGTGTCTTCAGCGAAGAAAAGCATGAATCCCGTAGTGATCGCTATACCTACATCCCGACAATTACCCTTCTCGATAACTTGCAACGTGAAGGCTTCCAGCCATTCTTCGCGTGTCAAACCAGAGTCCGCGACCAGAGCAAACGAGAGCATACGAAGCACATGCTGCGCCTGCGTCGTGAAGGCCAGATTACTGGCAAACAGGTTCCCGAAATTATTCTGCTGAACAGCCACGACGGCTCCAGCTCATATCAGATGCTACCGGGGTTATTCAGAGCAGTTTGCCAAAATGGGCTGATTTGCGGTGAGAGTTTTGGCGAAGTACGCGTGCCGCATAAAGGCAACGTAGTAGAGAAAGTCATCGAAGGGGCCTACGAAGTACTGGGAATATTTGACCGCGTAGAAGAGAAACGCGATTCCATGCAGTCGCTTTTGTTGCCGCCGCCCGCTCAGCAGGCTATGGCGAAAGCGGCGCTGACATATCGCTTCGGTGAGGAGCACCAACCGGTGACAGAGACGCAGATACTTTCCCCACGCCGCTGGCAGGATGAGAGTAACGACCTGTGGACCACTTATCAGCGCATTCAGGAAAACCTGATTAAAGGCGGGCTATCGGGGAGAACAACCAAAGGAAAGCGCGCCCATACCCGAGCAGTGAAAGGTATTGACGGTGATGTGAAGCTCAACCGGGCCCTCTGGGTGATGGCTGAGAATATGCTGCAGCTTGCTTCATGATCTCTTCCACTATTTTCCCTTAACGCCTTTCCGAAGATTCGGAAGGGCTTTTCTTTCTAAGGAGCAACCATGTCTACGATCAATTTATCCCCGGTATTTCCTGCAAACGAGCAGCGAGTCATCCAGCGAGCATTACGTCTGCTGGAGAAATACCAGCGTCAACCGAGTGAGTCATTTACCTCTACCAGCCTTACAAAAACCTGGCTGCAACTGCAGATGGCTCACCTGGAACGGGAAGTCTTCATCGTAATGTATCTCGACAATCAGCATTGCCTGCTGGAGCGAGAAACACTGTTTACCGGCACGCTCAGCCATACCGAAGTGCATCCCCGCGAAGTGGTTAAATCAGCCCTGAAACATAACGCTGCTGCGGTCATTTTGGCGCATAACCACCCGTCCGGCACGACAGAAATCAGCCAGCAGGATAAACATGTCACTCAGCGAATTGCTAAAGCCTTGGCTCTGGTGGAAGTGCGTGTGCTGGATCATCTTGTGGTCGGGAACGAAGTGGTGTCTTTTGCTGAATGTGGCTTGTTATGAGGTGCAGAATGAAAATTATCAGTAAGCGCCAGGCGATGCATATTTATCGTCAGCATCCCGAATCCAAGTTATCTGCCTTCTGTACAGGTCACTACCAGTGGCATGGCAGTGTCTGCCATTACTACGGACGTGAAGTTCAGGATATCAGCGGCGTTCTCGCTGTTTTTGTTGAACGTCGTCAGGACCGGGCAGGCCCGTACGCCATTCTGCGCAGCGTGACAGTGAACTAATCTACCCACTCAGTCATTAAGGAATATATTAATGCAGTCGACCACCTTATCCGGCACATCGGCGGAGAACGCATCCTGCCTTCAGTGGGGTTTAAAACGTAATATCACGCCATGCTTCGGCGCTCGCCTGGTACAGGAAGGCAACCGCCTATACTTTCTGGCTGACCAGGCAGGATTTAATGGCTCATTCAGTGACGATGAAGCTTTGCGTCTGGACCAGGCATTTCCACTGATGATGAAACAACTTGAGCGGATGCTGACGGCTGGCGAGCTTGATGCTCGCAGCCAGCACTGCGTCACACGGCATCACAACGGACTTACTTGTGAAGCTGACACTCTCGGCTCTCATGGCTACGTTTACATTGCCATATATCCCCAGTCAGCTCTAACCAGATAACACCTTCCTCTTCTTTTATCAGGGACTCAACACATGCATATTTCAACTGTACCGGCAACGGTGACGGTTTCGTCACGCCTGTCTCCTGTCCAAGTTTGGCAAAAACTATTAACGTATATTTTAGAGCATCATTACGGCCTCACGATCAACGACACACCGTTCAGTAACGATATGACGATTCAGGAACATATAGAGGCTGGAGTGAATCTTACTGATGCTGTTAATTTCCTTGTGGAACGATTCGAGCTGGTGCGCATTGACCAGAAGGATTTCTCCTGGCAGGATCAAGAACCCTGGATAACATCTTTGGATGTTCATCGGGCACAGTTCAACCTTGGCTTGAAACGCTCATAAATCAGCCAACTGATCATTAAGGAAAACATGTGGGGGCATAATCGGGGGCATATCAGTAAACCGCATAGGAAAATAATCAATAAATTCAACATGATTAATCACCAAATGCGACTCCTGTGATCTCCGCCAGATTTTCTCTCTATTAACTAATTAAAAATTAGTTTTTAATCAAATATTCAAAGTAATCAACTCTCTGTCGTCACTTTGGTTTTGCTGCTCATCAGGGCTGATGGACTTTAGATATTGCATTACGGAATCATTTTCCAAAAGTGAACGATAAAGTACAAACTCCCAATTACTTCGTGCCTCATGCAAATCATGCTCCGAATATCGTGCATGGAGAACTTGCTCAATATTGAAGTTTGTATTTTTTAACTTCCTAATCCATTTTTTTATTTCTTTATCGCAATAAACGAGGATTCTTTCTTTAACTTTAAGAGATATTATATGCAATATAATCGCTCTTTGTTCTTGAACATTATCCGTTCTAGTTGAAAATTTCACCTGAAAAGTAACCTTACCCTCATCCAGTGAAGAAATTATTTCTATAATAACATTATCAAGAAGTGTTGAATAAAATGGATGGGCAAACATAACTAAATCATTTTCTTGGGAAAAGTATTTATTACTTTTTATCGGTGCACATGACCGACATTGTGGAACTAAATTATTTGGATATATAGAATATTCAGCAAGCTTATCTTTTGGTATAAAATGGTCTAATGTATCCGGAATAGTTGGATTTCCACAGTATGGGCAAGATGTCAATGCATGCTCACGTCTTTTAGAAATCAAAAGCTCTTTGAGCCTTGAAGTGGGATAGTTGTATAAATCAATAAAATGTTTTTTTAGGTCGCTATTTGCTTCAGATGAAAACATACTTTCGGGAAGATTGTTATCCAACCCATTGACAATATAAACATAATCATTATATTTTTCGCATATTTCTTTTTTTAATGTAGGTAATGAGACATCTCTAGCCTTCTTACAAGCAAGGCCTAAATTCAACCATATTTTCTCGTCCTGCGTCAGTAATGCTTTAATAATTTTCATTTGCACTACCTTAATTAGAACTGTTTATCTTAGAAGCTAAGTATACCAACCCTTCGTCACCAATCTTATGCGATAACTTATCCAAATTTTCATTAAGACTTAACTTTTCATCCATAATATCATCAATCTCATGTTGATATGGTTTCTTTATGGAATAATCATCAAAAATCTCTCCAATTATTTCTTCTAAGGATTCTCCGTATGTTTCTATATTAGGACGATCAATCATCGTGCCAAAGGTAGCTTCTTTTAAAACATGAACACAATTTCTCTGAACTTCTCTTGCTATCAATGAAGAATGAGTAGCTATAATTGCATATGATTTTCTGTTTTTAAGTATAGTTTTCAACATTTCAATTAACCCGATCTCTAATGCTGGATGTAAATAAAGTTCAGGCTCATCTATGATAATTAATGTTTCATCTTGAATTTCTGACACTATTGATGGAATCATAAAAGAATAAATTTGTTGACCAGAGCTTAGTTTTAATTCTTCCCCATTATTTAGAAAACTGGCTCCTGCTTGGTAATTAATTTCTTCATCTTCATTGTTAAAATTAATTTTGTCACCGCTCATAGTTACATCTATATTTTTATTTTTTATAGTTTTAAATCTTATGGTGTCAAATTTCATTGATAATGAGAGTGTTGAAAAAATCGTTTTAAGTTTTCCTTGCCCACCTTCCGCCCACCACGCTACATCTCTGTCATATTCAATAGAGTTTAAAATAGATTTGGCTGAAAACGAAGTCGGCCATTCTCTATCAAATTGCCCTTCAACATTCTTGAAGCCTATGTAAGTATAATCATTTATTGATAATGGATTGTCATGGATATTTATCGGGTTTTGTAAACCATATTTAACAGATAAAAGTTCAGATAACTCTCTATTCGTATTGAAACTCTCAAAAGGAGAATAAGAGACTACGATTAATTTATTAAACAATGGCTTAGATCTTGCTGATTTTAACCCAGTTATGACATCACAAACCTCTTTAAGTATGTGTGTTTTTCCTAACCCATTTTTACCTATAATAAGATTAATATCTCTAGGTATATCATTCAATTTATTAAATGAAAGAGTAAATGGCTCAAAAGAATCGCCTAAATCATTTAATGCGATTTCAATAACCCCATTAATCTCATAACTACCCATGGCAATTTTTGTGCCGTTTTTAAGTATAGACTTACTGCTTGAATTATCCCTATAAAAACGGCTAGTAAACCCATACCAATTTTTATAGAGATTCAAATTATCCTTGTAGTAACTAACATCACACAATCTTTTTAAAATATATATTGCTTGTTGTTCTTCAAAAAGACTGGCTATAGCCTTGTAATATTCAATGTTATTCGGCATTGATACTATCATTTTGGGTCGAAAAAGTTTTGTCACTTCGTAAATTTTATTCCCTTCAATATGGTTACCTTCCTGTTCGAAAAACTCCCTCATATTTCGACTGTCTGGAGATAATACCATTACATTTCCAATCTTTTTTGCTAAATTCTTAGATTTCACATAATATAATTGGAAGTTTATAGCCAAACCACCTTCTTTATTTCCTTTTTTCTCAGGATATCCTAAATTATCAGGAAGAAAGTGCAGACCTATATAATATTCAAACCCATACCAATTGGAAAAATAAATTTTCATTCATTATCCTTAACATTTTATAAAAAGCATTAATATCTAATTATAATTTTGGAACAATACCTTTCCTAATCAATTCATTTTTAGCAATAGTTTTTATCCAATTCCCCAAACTCATCCCTGCATCTTTTGCTGCAGCCTCAAATTGCGCCTTCAACTCAGGCGTAATACGAATCTGAAACGTCGGTGCTTTGCCAGATTTAGATTTGTTAGGGTCACGTTTAGCTGTTGACATGTACGTACCTACAAGAGCAAGATATCTTCATTGAGGTACGTACCTTAACATACGATAACCTCAAATTGAAACGCCCTCGCCCGGTACTCGCAATACCGGACGAGAGCTAACCTCACCAACTATCAAGGAGTTGATTATGGCTGATTCGTATTCTACCCCAGACACCGACCAATCCGGAACCGAGCGTTCGTTAATTGTGGGATACCGCCCGAATGTTTTCGACAAATCCACGCCGAAAATCATCCTTTCCGGCAAGTGGCTGCGCGCGGCGGGGTTTGATACCGGGCATCAAGTTACGGTAAAGGTGATGAAGGGTTGCATCGTTCTGGTGGCGTATAACGAGCAGGAGCAGCGGTTGCAGGATGATTATAAACGGACGAAGGCAAAGCTCGTTGAGCTAGAGGATGCGCTTGCAGCGATTCAAATTCAGCATCCTGGAAAGCGCCTCGCAAAATAAAATACAAACCACCTGGCTTAGCGGCTGTTTCTGGCATACTACGAGCTGATAAGGTTAACCGCTCAAAATGAGAGGCGACATGGCAGATAAAGACGTAATCCAATCTCCAGCAGGTGAATTTGTTATGTTTGCCAGCGATGACGGAACTGTTCGCATCACATGTCGCTTTGAATACGAAACGCTCTGGCTGTCGCAAGCAGCTATAGCTGCTCTTTATCAGGTCACTCCTCAAGCCATTACTCAGCATATTAAGGCAATTTACGAAGAAGGTGAGCTTGAACAAAAAGCAACCTGTAAGGCTTACTTACAAGTTCAGCAAGAAGGTCAGCGTAAGGTCAATCGCAACACACTTCACTACAGTCTGCCCGTCATTCTCGCCATCGGCTATCGCGTCCGATCCACGCGAGGTACACAGTTCCGTCAGTGGGCCACCCAAACGCTGCAGGAATATCTGGTAAAAGGCTTCGTTATGGACGACGAGCGCCTGAAAAATCCGCCTGTCGGATCTTCCGCCGTACCTGACTATTTCGATGAAATGCTGGAGCGCATTCGCGATATACGGGCCAGCGAACGCCGGGTCTATCTTCGCGTGAGGGAGATTTTTGCGTTAGCCGCTGACTATCAGCCGTCGCTTAAAGAAACTACGCAATTCTTCCAGACCATTCAGAATAAGCTGCATTTTGCTTGCACGGGCCATACCGCTGCTGAGTTGATTCACCAGCGTGTGGACGCCACGCAACCGCATATGGGGCTGACCAGCTATAAAGGCGAAGAAGTCCGTAAAAGCGATGTCACCACCGCAAAAAATTATCTTTCTCAGGATGAAGTGAGCGAGCTTAATCGCGTCGTTAATATGTGGCTCGATTTTGCCGAAGATCAGGCCAAACGCCGTAAGCAGGTATTTTTAGAAGACTGGCAAACCAAGCTCGATCAGTTCCTTCAATTTAACGATCGGGACGTTTTAGAAGGAGCAGGCAAAATCAGCAAGAAAGCGGCTGATGAAAAGGCGTGCTCAGAATACATTGAGTATGAAAATAAGCAGCGCCTGCTGAAAGAAGCCGAAGGTGAAAAAGATATCGTCGGCCTATTAAAATGGGATAAGCAGGCTAAGCGCTAATCCCGGTATTCCTGCCCAGCTTCATATGCAGCAGCGGAAACGCATTACCCTGCCCGTCAAGCTCCGAGCGCCCGACCTGCTCAAACCCCATATGCCGATAAAACGCGACGCCCTGCGGGTTTTGCTCATTCACATCTACTTCATTCGCGCCAAACTCCGAAATAGCGTAATTCAGGAGGAGCTTACCCACGCCCTTGCCCCGGCTCGCATCGTCAACGAACAGCATTTCAATGCGCTTTTCATCAACACCTATAAAGCCGTGAATAACGCCAGCATCATCGCGGGCAATCACGACCTTAAGATTCGGCAGATAGGCGTTGAGCAATAACGGGCGCAGCGCAGCGATATCGCTTTCCCGTAAGAAGTGATGCGTGGCGCGGACGGAGGATTCCCAGATCGCGACGAGACGTTCAAATTGTGAAGAGACTGCGGTTTCAATTTTCATGGGAAGATCATGTTTGAAAAACCACATTAATACAAGCAACTCTTTGCGGATAGCACGCTTAATTTTCACCCGAAAGGTGTCGCTTTGCTTTGGTAAGTCACCGGAGCGATATAAATGAAAAAATTCACCTTCCTGCTGTTTTTACCGCTATTTCTCAGCGGCTGCGCGGCCATTGTGGGCAATAACGACGAGACGGTTAACATCGAAAGCCAGCCGACTCACGCCTTCTTTATCATTGCGGATCAAAGCGGCGCAATCATTAAGACGGGCACAACGCCGCAGTCTGTGATCCTTAAAAAATCTGACGGGAGCTACTTCGGCAAGCGTGAATATACGCTCACGGTAAAACAGGAGGGATACTATTCGCTGATCGTGCCGCTGGAAACGCGTTTAAGCCACTGGTACACCCTGGGGAATATTATCTTCCTCGGCGTGCCGGGCTGGCTGATTGTCGATCCGTTCTTTGGCGGGATGTATACGCTGAAAACTGACGCCATCAACGCGGTGCTGCGTCCCTGCCCACCGGGTCCGTTTAATTACATGTGTACCTAAGTCTGCGACGCGCGCCAGACGCCCGGCGTGCAGCCGTATTCGGTCTGGAAATGACGAATGAAATGGGCGCAGTCGCTAAAGCCCATCCGCAGGGCGATATCGGTTACGCTCCGCTGCGAGTTTTTTAATAACCAGCAGGCATAGCGCAGCCGGGCGCTGCGGATAAATTCTCGGGTGGTTTTACCAAACTCAGCGTTAAACAGGCGGTTAAGCTGCCGCTCGCTCAGGGCCACTTCGCTTGCCAGACCGGCCGTGCTGAGCGGACGCGTGAGGTATTGCTCAATCAGCATGACCACGCGGCGCAGCCGCGAGTCGGGGATAAGGGAGACGTTGGCCGGTCGCGGCGTGGCAAGCTCATTTGGCACAAGCGACAGCCGCTGGCAGGCGGCGCTGGCCGCGTCACGCCCTGCATGGGCGCGAATCAGCTCGGTGGCCAGCGTGATGGTTGAAATGCCTCCCGGGCAGGTCACCACATCACCTTCATCAATAAAGTCATAGCCTTGTTCGGCGTAGACCTGCGGAAAACGCTGTCGAAACGTGTCCAGATGATAAGGATGCACCGAGGCCCGTCGCTCGTTGAGAAACCCCTCCTGCGCCAGCACAAAACTGCCGGTACCAATGCCTATCAGCGGAACTCGCGCCTGATGCGCATGAGCGAGATACTCTCTGTCGCCACCGTAACCGCGATTAAGATGCTCCAGGCTCCCCCCGATGGCCGCAATATAGTTAAACGAATCGGGTGGCGCATGTGCGGACTCAGGTTTGATGCTCACGCCCGTACTGCTGGTAATTGGCACATCGGGAAACTCACTTATCAACCTGATCTTGAGAGATATTTCTTTTTGCGTTTTCGCTGCAAACCGCAGCGCCTCCAGTAATCCTGATACGGCCAGCAGTGAATAGTGCGGCCATAACAGCAACCCTATATGCAGCCGTTTTTTCGGCGCGGGTATGCCGTCGCCGAAAGGTTCAAATACTGTTTTCATTATCTTGCCAAATTTAATATAAATTACATTATCGCAACACGCGGGCTGCTTTTTATATTTCAAAGGTAATGTTTAAACCTTAAATCAAGCATAAATGAATCGAGCGCTCTTTATAACAATTTTCTCGTTTATCTCATTCTTTTTTTGACGATCGGCACATATAGGTCGGTAATGTTCCCAACGTAAAAAGATAGTTACCATTCTGTTGTTCATTTATACGTATATAAATACTTTTCCCGGGATAAACAAAAAATTGCGGCTCATATTTTTCCAGCCATTCATCCTCAACGTTATCGTCCGGAAATTTCATATTCTTATCAGACGTCAGAAAATAGACGCTGTCCTTCCGCTCTACCCGGAAGGGAATTTTCCGGTCGATAATTTTAGTCGGATCGCTTTGTACTCGACCGTTCATACTCAGCGTGCCGCTGTTGCCGTCGAAGATGTAATTCAGCCACAGCGACAGCGTCTCCTCCGGGTGATGCTGCACAAGGTTCGCCTGGCAGGAAAACGGCTGGACATAGTATCTCTGCCACAGAAAATAGCCCACTAACGCGCTGCCGGTCGTCAGACACGTTGCGAGAATAAAGAGCAGATGACGATAACGACGCATGCTAGCGATCCTCAATGAAATAATCCGAGATACAGCGGTTTGGCTCTTTCATGGGCCTGTCGCAGCGAATAACGGACGCGCGCGGAAGTAACGCATACCAGCTGATATACACCCAGGGGTGGCTTGCGCAGTCGGCTTTAAAAGGACCGGCATAGGCCAGCGCCTTCGCCCGTTCACTCTGGGTCTGAATATCATTAGCAAGATGAACGCGGCATGTACCCACCATTGCCGCAAAATGGTAATCATCCACGAAACGGTTATCCCGGGCATTCGAGTGCCCTATAACCCCCACGCCGGCAAATATGAACAGCATAGCCAGTACTGCGGCAAGCCAACGTGAACGCGCTACCGGCGGCGGCGCGGGCGTCTGCTGAGGCGGCATGAGGCAATCCTGCGTCATCCCTTGCGGTTCCTCGGTCGTTTCTGCCGGACGAGGAGGTAGTTCTTTAATGGTTATTTGCGTATCGCTGGCCAGCGTCAGACCAATACGCGGAATGGTCACGATGGGATCGGCCTCAAAACCAATCTTCTTAAGCCCTTTGCGCAGAATAGAGATGTTCTGATAATAGGTATTTGGCGAAACCAGCATGCCGCGGCGCTGCCAGACGATATCAAGGAACTCCTGCTGCGTAACAATGGTTCCCGCCCTGTCGATTAATAACAACAGGCAGCGGCCTGCAGGTGAATTTAACACAACCACACGATCGGGATTGTTGAGATCGCGTAACGTGCTGGCTGCAGGGTGGAATTCAACGATGTTATTAATAACGTAATGCTTGTGCATAGGGTGGTAGTCATTCTCCGGTTAACGCCAGCTAATCTCACTTATCCATGACTTCGCACGGACAGCATATAACGCTCACAATTTCTACATCTGGATTAATGTGACTGATAAAATTAACGCTGTATATCGCGTCAATTGGCGAAAATTCTTATTTATAGCGCATCGCTGCAGCTTCACTGAACTGATGATTTCACTTAAACCCCAGTTCTCATGCGGCCTACAGCGCATTATGCCATGCATCAAATCACATTCTCATCTTTTCTGAAGTCCTATTTTTCATGCTTTGGGACAATCTTAATGACACCTACTCCCTATTAAGGATATAGACGACAACGCGGGCTAAATCACGCCCTTGACATTGACAAAACCAGACAAAAGGCCAAATTGAATACAGCGGACACGGGTGTCTAATTCATTCAGAAACGCTAATTCTCAACTTTTATGAATCTGCAGAAAAATCAATATAGATAGCGTTTTAACCCCCTCAATGCGGGCGTCGTATCATCAGTATAAACCGATGATACCACTCGGAAATTGTTATCCACCGTCAGCAAATCCGCCCTAAAACTGACGCCAGCAGACACTCCGCTTACAAAACCTTTCTCAAAGCAAAACTTTCATTGAAAAGTGCAGGTATGATTATTTCAGGGCAGCGAAACAGAACAAAACCAATATGAGGATGATGCTGTAACTTGTTTTTAACAAAGGCTTAATACAAATTAAGATTACTTCAGATTACCTCTTTATTGGCCCGAGTATAGTAGGCCTACACCATGCAATGCGTGATTGCTTCGAAAGAACAGGCTGACGCCCGCGCTAATCGCTCGCCTGATTACTATTATAAATCGAGGGAATAACATGGCGAATAAACCCGAAAAAACACAACGCGTAAATATTGCATTAATGGGCAGCGATCATTATGCACGGCATGGCATCACAACGCTATTAAGGAGCATCAGTCCAGAATTAGAGATTAAGATTTCCGTGGGGGATTACCACCAGCTGAATACCGAACTGTCGGCAACACCCATTGATATTTTACTAATGTCAGGGGCGGAGAAGTATCACACAGGATATGACTGTCTTAAATATATCAAAAGAATTAAAGCTAATTACCCTGACGTCATTATCTGCATGTACTCCGCTCCGGCGAATTCACTGCACTGGGTCAGAGGGGATATTGATGCGTATATCTCGCTGCAGGACTCAATTTTTCGCTGGCGAGCCACCTTATTAAAAATGGGCGATAGCCGCTTCCGCCCAAAAAAGAAACCAGCGGCACTCACGCTGACGCCAGGAGAATGGAGGGTATTAAAGGAACTCAGGAACGGACTGGATATGCGTTACATCGCAGAAATAGAGAAGCTTTCTTATCGCCGGGTGAGCGCATTAAAGACCTCCGCGATAAGAAAACTTGGGCTCAGGAATAAGACAGATTTGCTGGTCTTTTTAACCAGTTAGACCTGCCGCTTTCAGAGCAAATCTCGTAATAACAACACAATGGAATCAAGACAATGAAAGCTAAATTCAATACCAAAACTCTGCTGGCATTAAGCGTTGCTGCACTGCTGCCGGCGGGCTCCGCCCTGGCTGCCACCACCAGCGGCGGCACGGTGAACTTCAACGGCAAAGTGGTGACCTCGGCCTGCGCCATCAGCGCCGGCAGCGCCAACATCGATGTCGATATGGGTGAAGTACGCACCGCAACGCTGGCCGCGGCAGGCAGCGAGGCCAGCACCGCGAAAGCCTTCTCCATCGTCCTGGAAGATTGCGAAATCGCGGATACCTCGGCCTCCACCGAAGAAAATCCTATTGCCGCCACCACGGTAGCCGTGACCTTTACCGGCACGCCGGATAGCGCAGACGCCAACAGCCTGGCCGTGGGTTCAAACGGCAGCGCCAACTCTGCACAGCACGTCGCCATTCGTCTGTATGACGAACAGGGCAACGTGGTGAAGCTGGGCGAAGCGGCGGCAGCCGTTCCGCTGCGCACGGGCTCTAACACCCTGAATTTCAGCGCAAAATATTACTCCCCGGAAGGCAGCGCCACGGCGGGTGATGCCAGCGCCGTTGCGACCTATACCGTGACCTATTCGTAATTTTCAGGCCCGGTCGATTGGCCGGGCCTGACTCAGCTTTCAGGAGAAAGACTATGCGCGCATCAACATGGGTTTGTCTGGCGGGCTCTTTATGTTCTTCCGTCGTTTATGCAGGCGGCGTGGGATTGGGCGCGACGCGAATGGTTTACTCCAGCTCGACCACGCAGTCCATGATGCAGGTCAGAAACACCCACCCCGAGGCCACCTTCCTGATCCAGTCATGGATGGAGAGTGAAAAAGGGGAACGCACCAACGACTTCGTCATTACGCCGCCGCTGTACGTCTTAAAACCGGCCAGCGAGAGCGTGGTGAAAATCATGTTCAACGGCAGGGCGCTGCCGCAGGACCGCGAAACGCTCTACTGGATGACGGTGAAGGCGATCCCGCAGCAGATGAAAAACGGCTCAGGCAATTCCCTGCAGTTTGCTTCCGCCAACCGCATCAAGGTCTTTTATCGCCCGGAGGGACTCGTGGAAGGCGCGGGTGAGGCGTGGAAACGCCTCGGCGGTACGGTCCGCGCGGGCAAAGTCAGCCTCACGAATCCGACGCCTTACTACCTCACCACCATCAACGTGAAGGTCGACGGTATGCCCGTCAAGCCCGTAATGATACCGCCAAAGGCAAGCGTGACGCTGGCAGAAACCTTCAGCCGCGCCAGCAGCGTGAGCTACCAGACCATTAACGATTACGGGGCCTGGACGCCCGTTACCCGCTCGTCGCTGTCGCAACAATAAAAACAGAAGGGCGTAACCGCGTGAAAATGAAAATCCTGTGCGTCATGGTGTCAGCCATGATCGTTCGGCAAGCCGTGGCTGCCGAAAACGAGCTGCAATTCAACCCTGCCTTCCTCAACGGTGAAAGCGCGAACAGCGCCGATCTCACCTGGGTCAACGCAGGCAGCACGCTGCCGCCAGGAGAGTACAGCCTCAACCTGTACATCAATAACAATTACGCCTTTACCGGGAACGTTGCGTTCCATGCCGATGAAAGCACCTCAGGCGAAGCCCAGCCCTGCCTCACGCCAGAGCAGATTATTGCCCTCGGTATCGATACCCATCAGGCAAAGGGCGGCGCGCTGCCCCTTGCCCAGCGCTGCCTCTTTTTGCCGCAGGTCTTTCCCGGCGCCCGCTATGACTTTGACCAGAAGACCCTGACGCTTAGCTTTACCGTGCCGCAAAGCATGATGCGTAATCTGCCGCGTGGATACGTGAGCCCGGAAAGCTGGGAGTCCGGCATTCCTGCCGCGTGGCTGAACTACGTGGTGAACGGCGCCAACAATACGTATCAGGGCGAGACGCGAACGCGCGACCAGCAGCTGTTCGCAAGCCTCAACAGCGGCGTTAACCTGGGCGCATGGCGGCTGCGTGATTTCACCACGTGGACCAAAGACACAAACGAACTCACCCACGTGCAAACCTGGCTGCAGCGCGATATTCCCGCCCTGCGCGCGCAGTTCTATGCGGGCGAAACCTATACCTCGTCTCAGGTTTTCGATTCCGTCGGCCTGCGCGGCGTGGCCTTGAAAACGGATGACAACATGCTGCCCGCCAGCCTGAGCGGCTATGCGCCAGACGTGCGCGGTATCGCCCGCAGCAACGCCACGGTGACGGTGCGCCAGAACGGCAACATCATCTATCAGACCACCGTTCCGCCAGGCGCGTTCGTGCTGAAAGATCTCTATCCGACCTCCTCCGGGGGCGATCTGGCGGTCACCATTCAGGAAACCGACGGCAGCCAAACGCAGTACACGCTTCCCTTTGCCAGCGTGCCGAACCTGGTGCGCAACGGCCAGATGAAATATGCCCTTGGCGGCGGTAAATACCGTCCGACAGGCGATCAGGATACGCCCTCGTTTGCCCAGGGCGAGCTGTTCTACGGCTGGAAATACGGCCTGACGTTCTACGGCGGCGCGCAGGTGTCCGATCGCTACACCGGCATGGCCTTCGGCATCGGGCAAAATCTCGGCCGTTTTGGCGCCTACTCCGTCGACCTCACGCACGCGCGCAGCCAGCTGGCGGACGATAATACCTACACCGGGGATTCGGTTCGCCTGCGCTACAGCAAGCTGCTGAACGATATCGGCACGCGCGTAAACTTCTTCTCGCTGCGCTACTCGACGCAGGGGTTTTATACCCTGAGCGATACGACCTATAAGGGCATGGCAGGCGGGAATGCGAAGCAGGTCGTGGCGAATGACGGCACAATCTCTACACATTACGACACCGTCTATAACCTGCGCATGTCGCGCAAGGCGAAGAACCAGGTGCTGCTGTCGCAGCCCATGGGGGAGTACGGTTCGCTGTCGCTCTCCTGGGATCAGCAAACCTACTGGAACACGCCAAAAACCACGCAGAGCCTGCAGTTTGCGTGGAACGCCACGTTTCGCAACGTGTCGCTCGGCGTAAGCCTGCAGCGCGCTACCAGCCTGTACGATAACCAGAAAGATAACATCCTGGCGATGTCCGTTTCGGTGCCCTTTGGCAACCCGAAACTGGCGACCCGCGCCCGCTTCACCACCACCCAGGCGGATTCTACCGGCAACACCTCCAGCGCGGGCGTCAGCGGCTATATGCCGGGCCAGGAGAACCTGTTCTATAGCGTGAACCAGCGCTACAGCGCGCAGCAGCAGTACGGCGGCGATGCCGCGCTGCAGTACGAAGGCCAGTGGGGCGATTACAACCTGGGCTACAGCTATGGGAAAGATTCGCAGAACCTCAGCTACGGCATGAGCGGTGGCGCGGTTCTGCACGAAGATGGCCTGACGCTGAGCCAGCCGCTGGGCAATACCAACATTCTGGTAAAGGCGCCCGGCGCCAGCGACGTGGCCGTGCTCAATCACAAAGGAATTAAAACCGACAGCCGGGGCTATGCGGTGATCCCCTATGCCACGCCGTACCGCGTCAATCAGGTTGCGCTGGACGTCACCACCGTGGGCAATGACGTGGAGCTGGATAACGCCATCGCCAATAAAACCCCCACCGACGGCGCGATGGTGCGCGCCACGCTGACCACGCGTCAGGGGGCAAAAGCGATGTTCATCGTGCGCCACCGCAGCGACGTGCTGCCTTTCGGCACCCTGGTATCGCTGAAAGACGATAAGGCCAGCGGCATCGTCGGAGATGGCGGCAGCCTCTATCTGACCGGGCTATCGCCGCAGGGCACGCTGCGCGCCGTGTGGGGACGCAGCAACAATCAGAGCTGCAGCATTGATTACCGGTTAAATAAGCAGGATTACAACCCGCGCACCGGCCTTTACTCACAGGAGGTGGTATGTCAGTAGCCTTTCGCCTCACCTGTCTCGCCCTGCTGATGGCGTTTACCGTGCCGGTGCGCGGCTACGACGTGCTGGTCTCCGTAACCGGCAGCGTCATGGGCAACACCTGCATCGTGGCGGCGGATTCCGAGGAGCAAACCGTGCCGCTGGGCACCATCGGCATTAAGCAGTTCACCGAGACGGGCGCGGCCAGCAATATCAAAACGCCCTTTACGCTCACGCTTGAAGAGTGCGGCCCCACCTTCGCGGGCGTAAAAATCCGCTTCAGCGGCACGCCGGACGACGATGACCCGCAGCTCGTCAAAATCGCCGGGGGCGGTGCAACCGGCGTCGCGGTGCAGATTCTGGATAAAGACAGCGTGCCGATCCCGCTGGACACCCAAACCGCCGCCTACGGCGCAGCGGGGGATGAGAGCGTAAAAATGACCTTCTATGCGCGACTGGTCGCCACGGGTGCGCCGGTCAATGCCGGAGACGTTTCGGCAGTAGCGACCTGGACTACGGAGTATCAATAATGCGTTTACTAATGTTAGCCCTGCTCTTCGTCACGTCCCAGGCCTTTGCCCTCTCCTGGACATCGGATATCGCCCTTTCGCCAACGCCCATGACGTGGTCCGGCCCGGCGGATTCCATTGTGCCAGGAAAGACGATCGGCTCTGAATGGAGTGCAAGCGCAAGCGTTTCAGAAGTGTTCTGGTGCGGCCTGATATTTACCTGCTCCAAAGGTACGCTGGAGCCGAGCAGCAGCATGATTGCCACCGGCATCACGGTCGTCGTCAATGGCGCAAGCTACATGGTGTTTGAAACGGGCGTGCCCGGTATTGGCTTCATTCTGGGGCTCAAAGATTTTAACGGCACCACCTATGTCCCGATGCAGTCCGGCATCACCCAGAGCTATCCGGCCGACGGGACTAGCGGTTACGCCACCGCGCTGGGCTGGTCGGCAAAAGTGACGTTTATAAAGACCGGCGTAGCGCTGAAGTCCGGCGTTTACCAGACGCCAACCATTAACGCCGCGATCCTCACCGCCTACAACAACGAAGTGAAAACCGCGAAGGTGATCATTAACCCCACCACCATCACGGTGACGGCGAGCGGCTGCACGGTGAGCACCAAAAGCGCCAGCGTTGAGCTGGGCAACATTGATATCCACACGCTGCCGACCGTGGGTAGCACGTCGCCGTCGGGATCGTTTACCGTCGGCCTGAGCTGCGACGCCAATATCGCGGTGAACGCCGTAATGACCGACCAGACCACGCCGTCGAACACCTCTTCGGTCGTGACGCTTACCGGTGAGTCGTCCGCTTCCGGCGTGGGGGTGCAGTTCTTTTACAACGGCACCGGGCCGCTGATGATGGGGCCAGACAGCTCTGCGGCAGGCACCACGAACCAGTTCTTCATCCAGACGACGACCGCCGCCCAAACGCTCTCTCTGCCGTTTCAGGCGCAGTACATCCGCACGGGCGAAGTGGTGCCGGGCACCGCCAATGCGCTGGCGAGCATCACCTTCTCGTACCAGTAAGGGCTACTGCTTCACCCATACCAGCTGGTCGACGCGGAAGCCAAGACTGCGCGCGGTGTTCAGGTAGTCCTGCTTCACCGCGTCCGGGATGGTTGGCGTGCGTGACAATATCCACAGATAGTCGCGGTTCGGGCCGCTGACCAGGGCGTACTGGTAGTTATCGTCCAGTCTGATCACGTTATAGCCGCCGTAGAACGGGCCGAAGAAGGAGACCTTGAGCGCGGCGGTTGTCGGTGCTCCGGTAAAGTAGGCTTTACCCTCGCTCTCATTCCACTCGTTTTTCACCGGGTCGTAACCCTTGTTAAGCACGCTGATGCCGTCGTCGCTCCGCTCGCCGTAGGTCGCGGTTACCTGCTCCAGCCCGCGTTCGAAGCGGTTTTCAAGGCGGGCGATTTCATACCATTTGCCGAGATAGCGGCTGGCGTCAAAGTTGGTAATAGGCTGCACGCCTTTCGGCGGCGTGGGGGATTTACAAGCCACCAGCGTCAGGGCAATGGCGACACCGGTCACAACAGGCCATAGCTTCATGAGAATTCCTTTCATTTGTGCGGTTGGACGTTAAGTGTAGTGCACCCATGCGGCGCTTCATCACGTCATCAAAAATTCGTAGTATATTGAGATTATTCCTCCTCATCGGGCACCGACATGGCTTACTCCATCGGCGAATTCGCCAGACTCAGCGGCATCACCGCCACCACGCTGCGCGCGTGGCAGCGACGCTACGGTTTACTCAAGCCTGAACGCTCGGAGGGCGGCCACCGCCAGTACAGCGAAGAAGACGTCCAGCAGGCGTTAAAAATCCTCGACTGGGTAAAAAAAGGCGTTCCCATCGGCCAGGTAAAACCGCTGCTCGAGCGCCCAGCACCGCGCCGCACCAACAACTGGCAAACGCTGCAGCAGGCCATGCTGCAGCGGCTGCAGGACGGGAAAATCGAGTCTCTGCGCCAGATGATTTACGACGCCGGTCGCGAATACCCGAGACCCGAGCTGGTGGCTAACGTGCTGCGCCCGCTGCGCGGCCAAATGTCGGCCAACGTTCCCGCCGCCATGACCCTGCGCGACATTCTCGACGGCATCCTCATCGCCTACACCTCGTTTTGCCTGGAAGGTGATAAAAAAGCGCCGGGCGACAACATCCTGATGACCGGCTGGCACCTGAACGACCCGTGCGAAATCTGGCTCGAAGCCTTAACGCGCACCGGACAGGGCCACCGCATCGACATTCTGCCCACCCCACCCGCCGCGCTGGCGCCGGAAATCTTCCCGGACCGCAAATGGCTGCTGGTGACGCGCGGTAAACTCACCGCCGCGCGCAAAAAGCAGGTCGAGCAGTGGCAGCAGCAGGTATCGCTTGACGTGATTATCCTCTGATAATTTTCTCCTGCGGGAATCTTCACGAAAAGTTGAATATTTTCCCGCGCCGCAGATGCTAACGTTTTCCTGTGACTGACAACTCCACAGGAAAACACCATGAAAAAAACGACCCCTCTGCTGATCCTGGCCGCTATGGCCTTTGCCCCTGCCGCGTTTAGCGCCCCTGTCGGTACGCTGAGCGTTCACGTTCTCGACCAGCAAACCGGCACGCCGCCTCCTGGCGTCACCGTCACGCTGGAAAAGCAGCAGCAGGATAAATGGACCCCGCTTGCCAGCGGTAAAACCGACCAGGACGGACGCATCAAATCCCTCTATCCGGCGGATCAGGATATGCAGCCTGGCGTCTATAAAGTGACCTTCAAAACCGCCGATTACTTCCACACGAAGAAGCTGGACTCCTTCTTCCCGGAGATCCCGGTGCTGTTTACCGTGACCCGCACCAACGAAAAGCTGCACATTCCTCTGCTGCTTAGCCAGTACGGTTACTCGACCTACAAGGGCAGCTAAGTATCATTGATTTTTAAAGAGAATAAAAAATAACTCCGCCAATACTTGGACAAATTAGCCATGTTGTGTAAGTTTTAGATAATAGAACTGGAGGACCACACCATGACAACGAAACCTGTACTGGGCATTAGCGGATGTTTGACCGGCTCCGCCGTTCGCTTTGACGGCGGGCATAAGCGTATGGGCTTCGTCATGGATGAGCTGGCCCAGTGGGTGAACTTCCGGCCCGTGTGTCCTGAAATGGCGATCGGCCTGCCGACGCCGCGTCCGGCCATTCGCCTGACGGTGACGGACGGCAGCGAGACGCAGCTGCGCTTCAGCAAGCCGCCGCACGACGACCTGACGCAAAAGATGGCCGACTTTACGGCGGAATATCTGCCAAAAATCGGCGATCTGACGGGATTTATCGTCTGTGCGAAATCGCCAAGCTGCGGCATGGAGCGCGTGCGGCTGTATGATGAAAACGGCAACCGGGGCCGCAAGGAGGGCGTCGGGCTGTTCACCGCCGCCCTTCTTGAAACTTATCCGTGGCTGCCCGTTGAGGAAGATGGCCGACTTCACGATCCGGTGCTGCGGGAAAACTTTATCGAGCGGGTTTTTGCCCTCCACGAACTGAACACGCTGCGCGCGAACGGCCTGACGCGCCGCGCGCTGCTGGATTTCCACAGCCGCTACAAGCTTCAGCTGCTGGCGCACCATCAGGCGGGCTACCGGGAAATCGGGCCGTTCGTTGCCTCGCTCCATGAATGGGACGATCTGGACGCGTTCTTCGTCGCGTACCGTGAAAAGCTGATGGCGATCCTGAAAAAGCCCGCCTCGCGGAAAAACCACACCAACGTGCTCATGCATATTCAGGGCTATTTCAGAAACCAGCTCAACAGCCGCCAGCGCGTCGAGCTGCGCGACGTGATCCTGCACTATCGCGACGGGCTGCTGCCCATCCTCGCGCCGCTGACGCTGCTGAAGCATTACATGGCTGAATACCCCGATCGGTATCTGATGACGCAAAACTACTTTGATCCCTATCCTGATGATTTGGGTCTGCGTCTGGCAGTAACCTGATGAATAAAATGCGAAGGCCCATTTGACCCATAGAGGCCCAAAGCAGTACCCCGTTTAGACGACAACTCACTGTCGTCTTTTTTTTTGCATTCAGCCTAAAACACTGTGATTATAAACAGGTGTAATTGCATAAATGGATACGGCGATGATCAAAACCCTGCACATTCAAAACTACCGCTCAATTCGCGATATGTCGCTGGATCTGGAGCAGCTCAACATCGTCTTCGGCCCCAACGGCACCGGAAAATCGAACATTTACAAGGCGATTTACCTGATGCACAGCGCGGCGCAGGGGCAGTTCTCCCAGGCGCTGGCGAATGAGGGCGGTATCCTGAAGGTATTCTGGGCCGGTAAAACCCGCAGCGACCAGCTTCGGCGCATGAACCTGGCGGTAGAGACAGAAACCTACGAATACGAACTGCAGGTCGGCTTTGTGGAGAAGCTGCCGTATCCGTCGCAGTTTCAGCTCGACCCGGTGATCAAAGAGGAGTCCATCTGGCTGAGCGGCCAGCACCGCCGCCCGTCGTCACAGCTGATGAAGCGTAAGAATCAGGCCGTATTTCTGAACAACGTGCATCATGAAAAAGTGACCCACAGCGGCACGCTGTATGAGAACGAATCGGTGTTCGGGCAGCTCGGTGAACCGCACCTTTACCCCGAGGTGTCGCAGATGCGCGAATCCCTGCGTAACTGGCGTTTTTATCACGAGTTTTCTGTATCAATCGGCTCGGCCATTCGCGCCCCACAGGTAGGCTTTCGCTCGCCGGTGCTCGCCAGCGACGGCGCAAACCTGGCCGCCGCGTTTCAGACCATCGTTGAGATTGGCGACGAACTGCTGCTGATGCGCATCCTCGACCAGGCCTTCCCCGGCTGCGTGTTTTACAGCGACAACACTGGCGGACGTTTTCGCATGATGATGCAGCGCGAGGGGTTGAGCAGGCCGCTGGAACCGGCGGAGTTCTCCGACGGCACGCTGCGCTTCCTGTGCCTCGCGGTGGCGCTGTTAAGCCCGCGCCCTCCCGCATTCATCGCCCTTAACGAACCGGAGAACAGCCTGCACCCGCAGATGCTGCCCGCGCTGGCGAGCCTGATTGCTGAAGCCAGCCGCTATTCGCAGATCTGGCTCACCAGCCACTCGCCGGAGCTGGCGACGTTGATTGAGAAACACCGTTCGTTTTCGCTCTATCAGCTGTCGATGGTGGAAGGGGAGACGAGGATGGAGAAGCTGGGGTAAACGCCGGGTGGCGCTGCGCTTACCCGGCCTACTGGCGAGTGCGAAACGTCCTGCGCCACTCCGCCGGGCTGACGCCAAAGCGCGCCTTGAACTGCTGGCGATAGGTTACTGCCGACAAAAACCCAACCTGCTCTGCCACGCTTTCAATCGGCATATTTCCGGCCTCCAGCAGGATCTGGCTGCGCCGCAGGCGCTCGGCGGTGAGCCAGTCGGCAACGCTCATGCCCGTGGCCTTGATAAAATGGCGGGTCAGCGTGCGGCGGCTCATCGATACCACGTCCGCCAGCGAGTCCAGACCGTGCGGTTCGGTAATATGCTGCTGTAGGTAGTCAATCAGGCAGTTAATCCGCGCATCGCGAGTGTCCTTCGGCACGGGCTGGGCAATAAACTGCGCCTGCCCGCCCTCGCGGTGCGGGGGCACAATCATCCGTCGGGCGATCTGATTGGCGACCACGCTGCCAAACCGCTGGCGGATGATATACAGACAGCAGTCCAGCGCCGCGGCGGTGCCTGCGGAGGTGATGATGTTATCGTCATCAACGTAAAGCGCGTTGATATCCAGCCGCGTATCCGGAAACAGGGACTGAAACTGGTGCTCAAACTCCCAGTGGGTTGCCGCCCGTTTACCGTCGAGAATACCGGCATAGCCCAGCACAAATGAGCCAAGGCACAGCCCGACAATTACAGCGCCCCTGTCTCGCGCCTGGACCAGGCTGTCAATCAATGACTGGGGTGGCCGTTCAAGCACGTGCTGCCAGTAAGGCACCACGACGATATCCGCCTCCACGATGGCGGAAAAATCCTGCGTCGCATTCAGCGCAAAGCCGTCTTTAGAGGTGAGGAAACCCGGCGTTTCAGCGCAGATCGTAACGTTGAAGCGCTTTTCACCGGATACCGTATCGCCAAACAGAATGCAGGGAACGGAGTAGTGAAACGGGCTAAATCCATCCACCGCGACAATCGCGACGTTAATAAGCGGCATCTGTCTCTCCTTTCCCTTTTAACACTCAGAATATAACGCTTTCGCCATCCTGTGGAATGCTCAGCGCATCGCTGAACTGGTTGGCTTCAGCGTACTCACGCAGCGCGCGACGGGTCAACAGACAGTGGTTAATGGCTTCCATGTGGACCGCGACAATCTGCGCCTGAGGCAGCAGGAAATGCACGTTAAGTACATCCAGCTCGCCCATGATGATGGGACCAAAGCCAATCACGTGCGCATAACCGGCGTTCAGCACTACGACGTCCGGCTGGTGCTTTTGCAGGTCGGCCGCCACCTCTTCACGCCAGATGGTATCTCCCGCGATGTAGAGCGTCTTCTCGTCGGGATGACGGAAGACGACGCCGCAGGCTTCACCCAGACGCTCCGCCAGCTCCGGAACGGCGTAAGCGCGATCGGTTCCGTGCTGGCCGCCGTGCGTTTTCGCGATGCGAATATCGCCAAAAGCCGTTTCATCGGTCATGACCGTCAGCCGGGTAAACCCCTGGCTGCGCAGCAGCGCGGCGTCGCTGTCGTTTTGGACGTAGATCGGCTTGTCTTTGGCGATCAGCGCAATGGCGGATTGATCCCAGTGATCGTCATGCGTGTGGGTAACAATCACCGCGTCGGCATCCAGCAGCGTCGTCACGTCAACAGGAAGCTCGACCGTCGGGTTGCGGATTTCCGCATGCGCCGTACCGGGAAAGCCAGGGTAAGCCCCCTGCGGAGCAAGCATCGGATCGATTAAAAAGCGCTTCCCCGCGTAGGTAATCAGCTGGGTGGCGTTGCGTATGTGGGTAATGTTCATGGGCTATCCTCCTGTAGGTGTGACAAGGAGAATAGCCCGGAGCCGTGCTGGCCGATGTGGGCTAAAGGGCGATGATCGATGAAATCGGGTCAATCGATAAAGCGCTTCCTCACCCTTTCAAGCGGTGCGATAAGCAAGTTAATCAGCGGTTTTCGGTCAATAACGATATCCGCATTAACCGTCATCCCGCCCATCAGCATGCGCTTCTTTTTGTCCGGATCGGTAAACCATGACGGCACCTGTACTTTCGCCAGGTAGTAGTTCTGCCCCTCCTGGAGCGGGATCAGCGCGGAGTGGGCGTCGATATTGACCTCATAAAAATCGGACAGCGTGGCGTCAACCGAGCCGTATTTATCCACCGGCCAGGAGTCAAAGCGCAGCTTCACCTTGTCGCCTTTCGCGACCCGCCCGACGCCCGTCGCCGGGACATAAAGATACCCCTCCATGGTCGCGGCGGTATTTTTGCGGATCACCACCACCACTTCGCTGTTTTGGGTGATCGCCCGCCCTGGCGGGAAGTTAATCGCCACCACGTAGCCCTCGGCGGGTGCCAGCATGGACATGGTCGAACTGCCCCGGCTGGAGAGGTTACGGTCGATTTCACTGATGCGGTTTTTCACGTACAGCTGCTCCTCGCTCAGGGAGTCGATTTGCGACTGGGTGCTGTCCGACAGGCTGGTTTTACGCGCTTCCAGATCCAGGATGGTACTCTCTTCCAGCGTCAGATTGAGCTGAGCGTTAAGCACATCGTTGTGGCTTTTATCGAGATCAACTTTGGAAACATAGCCCTTGCCGGATATCGCTTTCCAGGCGTCGTAGGTGTCGGTGCTGTTTTTCAGCAGCGCGCGCAGCTTTTTGACCTTATCTCTGGAAACGCCAATCTGCCTGTCAGTGATGTTGAGCTGCTGCGCCAGGTTTTTGCGGTACGTGGCGATAGACTCCTCGATGGCCTGAATGCGCTGCTCGCTGCGTTTTTTCTCCGCCTCCATCTGCTGGCGATCGAACTGCACCACCGATCCCTGCTTGCCGCCATAGTCTTGCGACACCGTAAACAGCGGGGCGTTCTCCTTCACGTATTCCCCGGGGCGTACCGCAAAATCAACGATGGTGCCGGACTCTCTGGCCCGCACTTCGACATCGCCCTGAGCGGGGATCAGCACGCCGCGCGCCAGGGTGGTTTCAGAAAAATTAAAGACCACGGAAAAGACCAGCAAACAGAGAAAGAAGGACATGAACAGCGTCAGCACGGCCTTAAGACGGGGCGCGTTGATCTGATAACTTTTTGAAAAATGCTGCGGGATCAGCGGTCGGCGCTGCCGGCTACGGTTTTTTAATTTCACGACATGTCATCCATGATAAATCACTGAAAGATCGTCCCATGCACTCCAGAGCGTGGGGATGTTGCGCAGCGCATTGAGCGTGGCGGCGGCGGCCTGTCGATACTCCGCTGGGGCATAAGCCTGGCTCTCCAGCCCAAACGCCGGTGAAGCGAGCGAGCGGGTGGGCAGCAGGGTGCGAACGCCATACCCGTAGCGGGTCAGAAAGCGGGTAGAGACATCCGTTAACCATACCGGCTGCTCGCCTGCACGGGTCATAAACAGCGGGGCACCCGGCAGGCGCTCGTCCATCATCAGCACCGTGACCCGCCGCTCCGGGGCGAAAAAGGAACCAGCGCGTCGCGCCGGGTGCGCGGCCATAAGCTTATGCAGCGCGGGATAGTGGGTTATAAACTGAAACCGCACGTCGTCAGGCGCCGTGGACAGCAGGGCGTCCAGCACCAGCCCAAACCCCGCCCAGCGCATGCCCAGCAGCAGCGTATGCCGTCGGGCGTAAAAATCCTGCTCGCGGGTAAAATCCGCAACGCGCTGGTGCAGATCGAAACGCACGTTTCGCCGCCAGAGCGCGGGCGGGAAAACCTGCTCCACAAAGCCAAATCCGCCCAGCTCCCACGCGTTTTCACGCAAAAAATCGGCCGGTACCTCGCTCTTCGGGCAGCGCATAAACTGGCTGTAGTTTTGCGAGATTCGGTCTGCCAGCAGGGTGCGCCCGACGTTTCGGGCGCAAAGGCGCGCGTAGAGCCGCGGAAGAAACATCATTGTTCACTCTCCCGCAGATTGCCGTTTTCCATGGTATAGAGCCGCCCGTGGCATCCCACCACATCCGGGGAGTGGGTAACAAATACCAGGCCAATCCCCAGGCCGCGCAGGTTCGCCAGCACCTTTTGCGCGGTGGTTTTATCCAGATTCGCCGTCACTTCATCGCACAGCAGCAGCTTGGGCTGGCTGTACAGGGCGCGAGCCAGCACCAGACGCTGCATCTCACCGGCCGAGAAGAAGGTGTTTCCCGGCAGCATTTCGGTTTCATAGCCGTGCGGCAGACGCGTCACGACGTGGTCGACCTCCGCCAGGCGGCAGGCGGCAATTACCCGATCTTTATCCGGCGCGCTGTCGAAGCAGGCAATGTTGTCCAGAATCGACCCGGTGAAGAGAATATCGTCCGCATGCACGATACGAACGTGCTGGCGCAGCGAGGAGAGATCGCACTCGTTAATCGGGATCTTATTGATCCGCAGGCTGCCCGACGTCGCCAGCAGCATGCCGGAGATCAGCCGCAGCAGCGTGGTTTTACCGGAACCGCTCTGCCCGACAATAACCGCCTCTTCGCCCTGCTTCAGCGTCATATTGATGTGCTGCAGGGTTGCCTCACGGCCGGGGTAAGCAAACGAAACGTCGTCAAACTCCAGGCTTACCGGCGAGGTGACGATCCGCTTGCCAAACTGGCTGGCTTCTGAGGGAGCAAACAGCAGATCGCCCACGCGGTCCAGCGGCCCCTTCAGGGCATTTTTATCCAGCAGCTTTTGCGCCACCTGCACCATCGCATCGGAAAAATAGCGCTTATAGCTGATGTAGGCGTAAAGCATCCCGATACTCATCTGCCCTTCCAGAATCAGCCAGGCGCCAAAGCAGACCACCAGCAGCTGTTCGGCATTGATGACCAGCAGCGAGGCCACGTCAAAACGGGCCAGCAGCCGCTCTTTGCGCATCAGCCCGGCAATGTGTTCCCGCTGGGATTTGTCCATCACCGCATCCCGCGCCTGCTCCATGTTGTTGGCTTTGAGGGTGATGATCCCTTTCTGCGTTTCGACCAGCAGCGACTCGTACTGCGCGGTGCGTTCAATCGAGTCGTCCACGGCGCGTTGATACGGGCCAATCAGCGAAAAGCGGATCAGGAAAAAGACGCCCATCAGCAGCATGGTCAGCACCGCGATTTTCACGTTGTACAGCAGCATAAACAGCAGGCTGGTGATGGCGATCAGGCTGGAGAAGAGGATTTGCACGTAGCCATTGCTGATGAACTCCGCGCAGGCGTGCAGGGATTTTTCGATCGCCAGCACGATACCCGGCGGACGCGAGCGGAACCAGCCGGTCTGGGTGCGCAGCATGTAGTGGCGCACCGACTGGCTCAGATCGTCATAGGCGATGTTGCGCATCAGGATCTCAAGCAGCTGCTTGAGGAACTTCCCGATGACCTCGAAAATAAAGACGATCGCGAAGATGGCGGTGAGCAAGATCACCAGGTCGTTATCGCTGCGGGAGATGGCCTCATCCATAATCAGCTGCACGTAGGTTGGGCTGGCCAGCATGGTGATGAGGGTAAAAATAGAGAGCACGAACAGCAGCAGCTGACGCTGGAACAGGCTCGGTGATTTATTGGCTAACCGCCCAAGGGTCAGCTTTTCGTCCGGCGATTTCTTTTCAAAACGCGGGGTGGGCTTCAGCTCCAGCACGTAGCCGGAGAACAGTTTTTCCGCCTCCTTGAGACGGTAACGGCGCACGCCGCTGGCAGGATCGTGAACCGTGACGCTGCGGCTGTCGACCTTCACGATGACGACAAAATGGTTCCCACGCCAGAAGGCAATGAGCGGCAGCTCCGAGGTTTCAATTTCAGTGATTTCGCCTTTCAACACCCGGCCCGTCATGTTCTTATCGCTGGCAAGGGTCATCAATTCCGCCATCGACGTTCCCGCATCGGCGGAAACCGAGATCTCCCGGCGCAGCTGGCTTACGGAGACATGATGCTCGTAATGCCCCATCACCATTGCCAGGCAGGCCAGTCCACATTCGGTAAATTCATGCTGGCGAATAACAGGTGTTTTACCCTGTTTTTTATACTGAAAAAGCGAAAACATAATTATCCGTGGCTGAAATAAAAAAATGGCCCGGCAATGCGGGCCATGAGTGCATAGGTCAAAAACTTATGCGCTGAAGAAGCCGCCGATGAAGCCGCCCACCAGGCCGAATACGCCGCCGATGGTGCCGCCCAGCGCGCCTAACATCTGGCTGCCTGCGTTATAGCCTGCGCTCGCGCCCTGCAGTGCTGCAGCAAACGGGTCCCAACCACCGATGATGGCCTGTGCTTTCTTGAAATCGATAACTTGCATGATTCTCTTCCTGTTAACGTGAATTAGTTGTAGCTGCCAACCAGCGCGCCCAGGAAGCCCATTGCGCCACCCAGGATCCCGCCAACAACACCGCCTACCATGCCCATGATGCTGGCACCGGTGTCATAACCCAGCTGTGCACCCTTAACCAGACCAGCGAACGGGTTCAACGCGCCACCGATAATATCTTTCGCTTCTACGAATGAAATCGCTTTCATTTTATTCTCCTGTTGTTATGGATCTTTAGCGTGATGCTAAAGGTTAATTTCCTTTTATGAAGGAAAGCGGTTGCTACGGGCAGGTTGAAAGCGGGATGATTTTATTTCCATAAATAATCATCCGCCTTGCAGGCTGCCCGGCATTATCTATTTCCAGCCGTTGTCCCGGTGGAAGATATCTCGAATTGTTATATTGCGTACTGCACCCAACCGAGGAAACGTATTTAAAGTACGTATTCCCCGTATTACTCACCACCCCGTTGCTAAACGCATAATCAAAATGTCTTGTCCAGGGACGGACAATCAAAATCGCCTCAAGCGAAACCACCACATCCGACTGGATGCGTTGGCCTTTGCTCATCACAACCCGCGCCTGTAGCGGCGTCTCGGTGAATTTGACGCGATAGTAACGCTCTTTGCTATCGTGAGGGCCGGTATAGTAAAACTTGAACCCGGCGCGTTCACCGCTCCCCAGCGTCAATTGCTTTGGCGAAAACATCAGCTCGCCATCTTTTATTTCCGTCTCTTTGCCTTTTTCTTTTGGAACGTCTACCTGAATAAGCGAAACTGTATAATTCTGACTTTCACTGGTATCGTTTTTTATAGGCTGAAAAACCACTTCTTTTTCTGGCAAAAAATCAATATTCAGACTTTCGATAATTAAAGCATTTGCTCCGAATGAAATGAAGCAATTTATTGCAAAAATAGCCAGGATTTTTCCAGTCATATTCGTTTAATTCCAGGATGCGCTGACGTCTATTTTTCCCTGCGCGGTCACTTCACCAAACCAGCTATTCCCGTCATAGGTTGTTTTCGACACCGGATTATCCATGACAAATTGCAGGACCAGCGGCGTTTGCCATAGCCACATGTCCGTCACGCCAGAGCTAATTTTGTTCCACTCCTCCGCGTGCGTGGCCGGGGCCGGCACCTGAAGCACTTCACCCTTACAGTTGTGCGCCATCAGCGTCTGGCTTTTCCCCACCAGCACGTTACCCGGGATGGGCACCGTAAAGCCGTTGCCGCTGAACGCGCAGTAGTCCACCCCGTTCAGGCTCTGCGTCGGCCCGGTCACTTTTACCGTTACCGCTATCGCCGCATCTTTTTGCGCGCCGCTGTAGGTAATGGTGTAGGGGATCTCAATGGGCGTTTCGCCAATAATGCCTTTCCCGGAACCGCCCAGACCGTTCGGATCGAGTGTGTAATCAGGATTGTCAGGCACAATCGCCAGCCCCGGCTGGATGGGGTTAATCACCAGCCCGCCACCCGGCTGGAAGCAGAAGTCGGCAGCCAGCGAGCTGTTGCCCGGCGTCAGGCACAGGCTGACGATATTGCCAATGCTGCTGCCGTCCCCTGCCTGCGCCACGCTCATGATCAGCGCCTTAGGCAGGAAGATTTTGAGGTACGCTTTCCCACCGTTTTTCTGCGGTGCCGCGAGGAAGGTGTTCGCCAGCACGCGGGTGTCGCTCAGGATGCCGCCGGAGATGCTGTACCAGTTGCTCTCATCAAAGGTCAGCTCGGCAGCCAGGCCCGTACCGCCGTTCATGTGCGACTGCAGCACGCCATTCACGCGCGATGAGGTCAGCGCCAGGCCCGGGCTGTAGCCAGTGATATCCTCCCCGACAAAGGTGTACTCCAGCAGTTCGCAGAGCACGCCCGATACCGTATTGCGCGTGTATTTGGTGCAGGCGGTGCCGGTGGAACCGTCGACAATGGTGACTTCCCCGCTGATCGGGTCAATCCCCAGGTTGAGCGCACGGGAGTTGGTCATCGTCAGCGTCCCTACCTTATGCAGGGTGTTGGTGGTCGTGACCTTGTTGATCGAGCTAATTTGCGGCGTGGAGGTAATGGTGACCTCATCGCCCGGCGCGGAATTGAGCAGGTAGTTAAAGAACGGATCGCCCAGCACCCAGCGGCCATAGGACGTACCCGGCTCGATCACCGGCGGCTTTACCACCATCGAGGTGTCGCTGTAGCTTGTCGTCGGGCTATAGCCGCTCGTGCCGCAGTTGGATGAACAGGCCGTCCCTTTAAAGAACGGCGAGGCGCTGGACCCCGTCACGGCAAAGTTTATCGTCAGCGCGCTGCCCGCGGGGCCGCTGAAGCTGTTGTCCGGGATGTAGGTGGCTACCCCGTTGTTGGTTTTCGCACTCAGCGACGGCCACTCCCGGGACCCGTGTAAAAACGAGGTCGAGGTGCTGTTCAGGCTAAACAGCGCGGCGGAGTTTCCCGTACCGTTATTGTCGGGATTATTAATGGCGAAATAGGGCATCTGCTGCGCCTGGGCAGCCGCGCTCATCAGGAGCAGATTAAGAGCGAATATCTTTTTCATCATCACGTTCCAGTGTTCCTTTTGCTTCCTGCCAGACGTAATCGCCCTTATTGCAGGAGATGTCCCCCAGCCACAGCGCGCCGCGGTTGGACTCGATATCCAGACGGACCTCGCAGACGCTGTCATCCGGAGTGGCGATGCTCAGAATCGGGTTGTTTTTGTCCACGTCAATCACGAAGCGACCGTCGTTTTCCGTGCGGGTCAGCCCGACGTGGTTCTTGATCTGCGTGGCGCCAACCGGGGCACCCTTTGCATCAACCAGACGACCAAACAGGGTGACGATTTTCTTCACCTGCGGCTTCATCACCACCGTGTTCCCCGGGTAAACGGTGATGTGGCGACGCGCATTCGCGCCGATTTCATAGCTTTCCGTACCGGTTTCGCTGTTCATCACTTCCAGGTCATAGGCCTGATACGCCGGCAGCGACAGCCAGGTTTTATCCCCTTTGATGCGCTCCGCGCGGCCGTTGAGCTTCAGCGTCAGCGCCTCGTCAGATTTAAGGCCGGTGCTGACAATCACCCCCGCGCTGTCGGTGCCTTTCCCGGCGGCAATGGCCTCTTTAGACCAGCCAACGCTGCCGTCGCTGGTCAGCGTGGAGTTCCAGCCTTTGCTCATGCCGCTCTGCACGCTGAGGATGTTGCTGTTCCACGGCGTATCGAAGTTCACGCTGCCCCCGCCGCTGACGCTGCGGTCGTAGGTGCTGTTAAAGGCTTTCGAGACGTTGGCCGTGGCCGACTTCAGGTAGTCGCCGTCAAACTGGCGGCTGGCGCTAACGTTTAGCGCCGTGCCGGTATCGCGGTTATGCGAAACCCCTACCGAGACGGTGTTGCCGAGCGGAATTGAGAAGTCGAGCATCACGTAGCGATCTCGCTCTTCGTAATAGCCATCGTATTTATTGCGCGACATGCCAACGCGCAGGCGGGCAGTACCGTAGCGACCGGCGTACAGCCCCTGGGAGTAGTCCAGCTGGTAACGCTTGTAGCGGTACATCTCGTCTTCCTGGCGCATCAGGCTCAGGTTTCCGGCAGACGGCAGGCCGAAGGAAGGCAGGCTAAATGACGCCCCCCAGGTGTTGCCCTTCGCCTCGTAGATATCAAGGAACTTGCCGCTGGAGAGCTGCTCGTGAGAGTACCAGACCGAGCCAATCTGCCACGGCAGGCTGAGATTCGCCCCATAGTTGGCGCGATAGGTTCCGTCGGAGGCCGCCATCGTCTGGGTGTTTACCGAGAAAGCGTCCGTCAGGTTTACCGACGCCCACAGCTCGCTGACCACGTGCTCGCGCATCATGTAGGTCGACGCGTTCCAGTCAACCATTCCGCTGCGCTTGCTGAAGGAGGCCCCGACCAGAGACATGGTGTCTTTATGTTTGGTGTCGTAATCGTAGTAGTAAGTGTTGTCCTGCTTGTTTTTGCGCTTCGCGTATTTTTTATAGTTAACGATGGATTTATCGCGGCTATAAATGCCGCCCCACGTCTGCCAGCGCAGCGTTTCCGACACGTTATTGGAGAAGGGTTTATTGACGGTATACATGCTGCGCGACACGGTGCGGCTACCGCTGACCACCTCAACCTCGACGCTGTAAATCCCGTAAGGCAGATTGCTGGTGTCAATTTCGTGGTTGCCGACGTCAAAGCGCTGAATGCCGATAAGCTGGCCGTCGCGGCGAATGCGCGCCTCGCCCGCCGTCGGGAAGTAGACCACCACGGGCGTAATGGAAAGCGTGTTGTCGCGCTTGCGCGAGTTCGCCTGGTTGCCCATCGACACGCCGTACACTTCCCCGCCGGAGATACCGCTAACGCTGGCCAGGGACTGCATCGCCCAGCCGTTAAGCATGCCGGCGGCGTAACGCATGCCCTGATAATCGCGCTCCCACATGGCGGCGTTCATCTGGGTATCGCTGCTGTTCTCGTTCACATAGCCGGAGCCGTCGATCAGCAGGTGATCCACCCCCATCGACACCCAGCTCTTCGCGTTGAGGTAGCCGGATGACCAGCTGTCGCCGTAGCCGCTTTCGGTATGGTACGCGCCGAGGTTATAGGAGAATGTTCCGCTCAGGTCATCGCTTTCAGGCGCATCGATATCCACCTCGCGCGGGCGGATATTCACCCCATAGTCGCTTTGGGATAAATTCAGCAGCAGGCGCATCTTCTTCTGATCCAGTTCGAATGCCGAACCGGCGCTCACCGGGATGCGCATCTGGTCGTTAAACTGCTTATCGTTAATGCTCTGCAGCAGCGCGCGCATCTCTTTCGACAGGCGAACGCCGTTATCGGACTCCTGAACCTGAACATCCCTCAGCCCCAGCTTGAGATCCTTCGCAAAGAGCGTCACATCGCCAATACGAACATATTCATTCGCCGTGCTATCGCGGGTTCCGGGCTGGGCTGTATTCGGACGGGTATTGACCAGATACACGGGGATTTTGATCCCCTGCTCCAGCAGTCCATAAAGCGAGTCGGGAAAACGGTAATTAGCGATAACCACGGAGCCTGGAGCTGCATCCGCCAACGCGGGCAGCGTGCCGGATGCGCAAGCCATCATCACCGGCAACACTAATTTATTTTTCACCATGCATCCTTACTTAACAGGAATGAACTGTTTCTGGTCCCAAATTCCGAGATGAAAATGGTTGTCCGTCACGTTGATATCGTCGATAGCGCGCGAGGTTCCGGGCATCAGATAAAAGTTTTTGGTGCAGGGGGTCGTCGGTGATTCCGGGTTCGGTTTCAGGCACGTTCCCGTCGCATTGACGCGAAACGAGGTGTTGCCCTTGTTGGTCATCTTTCCCGCCACGTAGACGAAGTCGATCTTTTTATCCCGGGGCTGGACCACAAGAATGGTGCTCACCACCGCGCGCGTCATCCCTTTACCGTTCTTTTGTGAACCATTGTCCAGGTCTTCGCTCACGCCTTCATCGATGAAGGTAATGCGGTAATAACGCTCTTTATTATCGGCATTGCCGTGATAGTAAAATTTGACGATATTGCTGGTGCCGGCTGGCATCACCATGCGCGTGGGCGTCAGCAGCAGCTCGTCCACTTTCTCCGGATTAATCACGATCCCTTCGTCCATCGGGCTGCTGATACGCTGCGCGCTAATGGACACAATGCGCACGGAATCGGCTTCGTTTTTAATTTCCTTGGCGGTGGTATCTGCATTTGCAGGAATAATGGTGGTGACTTTTCCCACATTAATGGCCAGCGCGGAGGAAGAGGCGAGCAATAAGAATAAGAGGGCGGGTTTTAGGCTTAGCATGATATTTCCCTAAACAGGGGCTTGCGCCCCTGGATCTGTCAGGCATTAGCCCCAGGTTGCGCGGAACGCAACGGACACGGTACCTTCCCACAGGCTGTTGGTCAGGTCTTTGAACTCTTTCGCTGCGCCTGCGTTGTCCTGAGCGGAATCAACGTAGAACACGAATTTGTCCTGGCCAGTAATTTCGGTATCCGCCGCAGCGCCAGCGCTGGTGGTCAGGTTCCACAGGCCAGAAGAGACGCCGGTGTTGGACGCAGAGTCAACCAGCGTGGTCCACGCGGTAGATTTCGCACCTACAGTACCGCCCACGGAGCCCAGGTCGTTGCCGCCCCAGCGCGCGCCCACTTTCAGCTTGGTAGACTCACCGCCAACGCTGAACAGGGTGTTGTTGGAATCGTCGAGGATCGCTTCGAGCTTGAAGCTCGTTGCGGTAGAGTGATCGCCACGAATAGCCACATCAAACAGACCGGTGTCGGTGTTGAATGCTTTTGTATTTGCGCTGTATACAAAGTTCAGCGCACGAGTCGGGGTGATCACCAGGTCAGATTCGCTGTCCTTAGTTGCAGACGCCTGCCAGGTTGCAGATGCAGTTGTTTCAGCAGCATTAACAGCGCTCAGGGCAGAAACAGACAGCAGTGAGCCCAGAACGATAGCGTTCAGTTTGTTCATTTAATTAGTCCTTCAAAAAATAATCCACATGTATAAAAAGGGGTGCCCCTTTTTCGAGGCGGAGTATAATCAGCCCAAAAATAATGAGGCAATACAGAATAATTCACTCGCCTTTGATAAAAGACGAATATAAAAATGAACGCTTTGTATCCTATTGTTACACAATGGATTAATTCTCTGGAAATCAGAAAGTAGATAATCGTCGATTCTGTTATTGAGGCTAAATATCAGGACGTAGGAACAGCTACGCACATCATTACAGGTAATACCAGCCCTTTGATTAACCAGGCGTGCTTTTTAATACTGGTTATATAAAAGAAGTTGATATTGTCCAGCAACATTTCATTTACAATACCATCAGGCGCCACATCATCCTCAGATTTGTTCAGCTTTTTGTCTTTAATATAGTAAATATTACTCCCATCGACTTTCTCAACCGTCAGGATATAATTCCTGTCGATCAGATAATTTTGCCCGTCTTTTCTGAGCACGCCCTTATGAATAACCGTCACCACGTCTTTACTGTTAAACAGAAAAAGCGTCGTTAAGGACATATCGGTTGATTCTCCCGTTGAATACGTTTTCCAGGAAACCGTATCCGACTGGCAGCCAAATCCCTCATCCTGCGTCCTCGTAAAATAAAACAGCAGCAAGGCGATTGTCGACAACACCAGTACCACACCCGATAACACACTCAGCTTTGTCCTTGACATATTTTAACTCCCGGTCAGGCTTCTGTAAGAAAGGCAATTCTTATAATCATCAATGCTCTCCTGCTGGTAACAGATAGCCAGGAAATAATTTTCCATCTGCGATTTTGTGAAATTTGAATAGTAAGCATCAGCAACTTGATGTTCGCAGTCGATATGCTGCCTGGCGATGGCCTCTTTTACCCGGTTAAAATAATGCTGTTTCGGCTGATACATGTTCTTATCGATAAGGTATACCGTACACCGATCGACTTTGCCGAGCAGATGGATATCAGACTCTTTCAGCGTCTCTGCAAACGGCTCTTTTTGGTGAATCAGAAAGAGGGCTGCACCGACAATGACCGTTAACGACACAATGCATAACGTAATAAAAGCGTTGTGCCAGACTCTTATTCGGTTAGGCGGATCTGGCGCTCTCTCCTGTAAGAGCGGTTCAGATTCTTCTGACGCAGTGTATTCAGTAACGGATTGAACAACCGGGGGTCTCACCGTGTGATGTTCAATATGTGCTGCAAGGCTAAATCCTTTTCCGCGAATCGTTTTAATCAGTAAAGGATCGCGCCCCAGCGTACGAAACGCCTTCCTGATTTCACTTATGGCAACGTTAAGACTCACGGAAGAACCTGAGAAGCCGCGCTCTTCCCATACTTTCTTTATCAGCTCGTCTCTGTCGAGTGTCTTTCCATTATTGATGATAAGTTCATAAAGTAAACGTGCAGCCTGATTGGATAACTTAATGGAGGACTCCTCTTCTCCATTAATCATGATCATACCGGTGTCAACCTCATAAAGCATTGCAAGATCAATGAGATACTTCATATTATTATTACACCACTGTTATAAATTTGTGTATTTCCCTGGCAATAATAAGTCTAAAGAGAGTGTGGTCAAGTCATGTAATATTATTTGAGGGGGGGTTTTAGAAAACTTCATTAATTAACGATTATTAAATCATTAATTAAAATCTTCGAACGAAGGCATTTAGGTTAAGATCTTATAAAAACCCAGCAATCCAGATTATAATCTTAATGTTGACGGTTTGTCAGAATAATGTTTTGTTATGTATATTTTTGATGCAACATAATATCGACAAGGCGTTTTATGCGTTTCGCTATGCGCTTTGTCCGGCAAGAGTGCGATGCGCGGCCGAATAACATTCATTTTATATAAAACAAATCTTTATGGAGTTTATCATGTTCAAGACGATCATGACCGTTTCTGTGCTGGCCGCTGCTGTCGCCTCTACCAGTGCTGTGGCTGCAGATAATTCTGCCGGTGGCGTAATTAACTTTACCGGCGCAATTACCGATACCACCTGCACCATTAACGGTGGAAAAAGCGCTGACTTTACCGTTGCGCTCTCCCCAATCTCGGTGAAAGATGCCGGTACAACGGTCGGCCTGATTACCAAAAATAAAAAATCGATTGCTCTGACCTTCTCCGGCTGTTCCCCAGCGGCGGGCACCACCGGTACTCCGCTTAAGGTGTACTTCTCCAGCGCGGATAATATTTCCACCGACGGAAAATATCTGCTGAACAACAGCGTTAACGAAAGCGACGCGAGCGTTGCGCGTAACGTAGGTTTTGCGTTAGTGGAACCGGGCGCATCTGCACCGATTGCGCTGAACCAGGCGTACACCACCGATATTATGGGTACCGCAACGGCGCCAGATTCAGAGACGCTGACGCTGGACGTTTATTACTATAAAACTAACGCCACCGCAGCAACCGTGGGTGAGTTAAGCTCCAACGTTACCTATACCATTTCCTACCTGTAATATTAATTATTCAGGCTCTGCGTTTGCAGGGCCTGTATTTAAGGTTTCAATCATGCGTAAGGCAATTTTGCTGGCGGTATTACTGCTGAGCACGGGTCACTCATGGGCCAATATTGTCATCAATGGCACTCGAGTCTTGTACCCTGAAAATAATAAAGAGGTGATCGTTCAGTTAATGAATACCGGCGATTCACCCGCACTGGTGCAATCCTGGATTGATGACGGCGATATTAACTCGACGCCGGAAACAGCCAAGGTCCCTTTCCTTCTCTCACCGCCGGTGATTAAGGTCAGCGGACATAATGGCCAACAGCTGCGCATTAAAAAACTGCCGGCAAATTTACCTGCAGATCGGGAATCTGTTTTCTTTCTTAACGTGCTGGATATTCCGCCTAAACCGGAAAACCTGCAGAACCAGAATACCGTGCAGCTGGCGATTAAATCGCGTATCAAACTTTTTTACCGTCCGGCTTCGCTGGCGGGTTCGCTGGATAACGCGGTAGAGAAATTGACCCTGACTGCCAACGGTAATCAGTTCCGCATCAACAATAACAGCCCGTTCCATATCACCGTCGCCAATATTTCTCGGGGTAAAACAAAATTACTCAACGAGTCACCGATGGTTTCCCCGTTTGGGCAACTGACGGTAGCCACTAAGAATGACGTTAAGCGTGGCCAGACCTTCCAGCTGATGTACGTGGACGATCTGGGCGCCTATAAAACCCGGACCTTCACCAGCCAGTGATCGGAAAGACTCACCATGAAATTGAAACAAAACAGGCTCTGTCTGCTGGCAGTCTGCTCGCTTCTGCTTTCGCATAAATCCGGGGCCGTGTCGTTTGATACCTCCCTGCTTGCTGGCGCATCCGGTGAGTCCGATCTGTCACGCTTTTATGAAAACAACCTCATGCCTGCCGGCAAGCAGGAGATGGACATCTACGTAAACGGGAGCTGGAAGGGGCGCTACAGCGTGACCTACGGCGAGCAGCCGGATGACATTCACCTTGCCTGGAAAGACGCGCAGTCTCTGGGAATCAGCATGAAGGACATTCCCGCGCCGGCCATCGCGCAGGGTGAGGTTCAGTTACATGATTTAGTACAGGGCGGTGAGGTCAAAACCGATCCGGGTACGCTGAGCCTGGCGCTCACGGTGCCGCAGGCGGCCCTGCTGCGTACCGAAGAGGGCTATATTGCTCCCCAGTTCTGGAGCGAAGGCATACCGGCGCTTATGCTCTCCTGGAACACCACCTGGTACAACACGCGTACAAAAGGAACGGCAAAGGAGACCAACGACGATTTTTACGCCGGGCTGGACTCCGGCGCAAACCTGTTCGGCTGGCAGCTTCGCGACAGCAGCACCTGGCAAAAATCGGCCAGCGGCGACAGTCGCTGGCAGAACAACACCCGCTATCTTCGCCGCCCGCTGGCCTCGCTGACCTCAAACCTGACGCTGGGTGATTTCTATATTCCGGGCGATCTGTTTGATTCCCTCCGCGTGCGCGGGGTATCCCTGGCGTCAGACATGAAAATGCGGCCTAACTCCCAGCAGGGCTTCTCGCCGGTGATCCACGGCGTGGCGCGCACCAACGCCCTGGTAAAAGTGTCCCAGAACGGCAACGTCATCTATCAGGAAAACGTCCCGCCTGGACAGTTCACGCTCGACAGCATCCAGCCCACCGGTTCAGCCGGCGATCTGCTGGTCGTGGTACGCGAGGCCGATGGTTCTCAGCAATCTTTTACCGTACCGTTTTCTGCGGTGCCCGGCATGTTGAAAGAGGGCGTGAGCCAGTACAGCGTGGTGGCGGGTAAAGTCCATCAAAATACGCTGGACGCCGATCCGGCATTCCTGCAGGCCACGCTGCGCTACGGGTTCAATAACCTCATCACCGGCTACACGGGAACGATCGTCAGCGACAACTACCAGGCCGGGCTGATCGGGACGGGCTGGAACTTTCCGTTTGGCGCCGTTTCCTTTGACGTCACCCACGCGAAAACCACGCTGCAGGATCGCACCGACAGCGGCCAAAGTTTTCGCGTGTCGTACAGCAAATTTATCGATACCACCGCCACTAACTTCACCCTGGCGGCCTACCGCTATTCCACCAAGGGCTATTACAGCTTTAGCGATGCGCTCTATTCACGCGAAGGCTATCAGCGCCTGAAAGAGCAGTATGACGACTATGAAGATCGGTTCGGCGTTGCGCCGGAAATGTCGATGAGCACCTGGGATGCCCTGCGCGCGGCGCAGCCTAAAAATACCTTAACGCTCAACCTCAACCAGCGCCTGGCAGAAAACTGGGGCACGGTATTTATTTCCGGGACGCAGCGTGACTACTGGAATTCGCAGCAAACCACGCGTGAGTATCAGGCCGGGTACTCGAACGCGATTGGCCGCGCCAGCTATACCCTGTCGGCAAGCCGGGTCCGCAACAGCGACAGTGAAGAAGAGACGCGCTTTTACCTCTCGCTCAGCCTGCCGTTCTCGCTGTTTGATAATAATGCGTGGATCACCTCCAGCATGACGGCCAGCGATTCTCACTACGAGCAGAGCAACATCAGCATGAGCGGCAATGCGCTGGAGTCGAACCGCCTGAGCTACACCCTCTCCGGCAGCAACGCGCGAGGGGGCAGTAACTCGGCAAGCGTTAATACGGCCTACCGCTCGAGCTTTGCCACCCTTGGCGGTTCTTACAGTGAATCGTCTGACTACCGCCAGACCGGCCTCAACGGGCGCGGAAGCCTGGTGGCTTACCCGTGGCATGTTCTCGCCTCCAACGAAACCGGTTCGACCATGACTATCGTCGACGCGCCGCAGGCCGAGGGGCTGATGGTCAACGGGGATGAAAGCATCGTGACCAACCGCGACGGCGTGGCGCTGGTGCCTTACGCGACGCCGTATCGCAAGAACTCGATCACGCTGTCTGAAACCGAAAACAGCTCTGGCGCGGAAGTGCTCGGCAACATGGCCAACGTGGCCCCCTACGATGGCGCCGTGAACTATGTCCGCTTTGAAACCGACAAACGTCAGTCCTGGGTGCTTCACGCCACGCGCGCCGACGGCAAGCCGTTGCCATTTGGCACCGAAGTGCTGGATGAGAAAGGCGAATCTGTAGGTTACGTCGGCCAGGCAAGCGTGCTGTACATCCGCGCCGAGCAGGCGCCGCGCGCGCTCAACGTTCATCTTCGCGGCGGCACGTGTGAAATCACCGCGCCGACCTGGGGGCTGGACAGCTCGTCATCGGTTTGCCATTAATTACGGAATATCATTATGTTAAGGTTTTTCGCTTTCCTGATGCTGGCGTGCATCAGCACCGCCAGCTACGCCACCTGCTCCGGCGGCAGCATCGTCTACGGCACGCCGATCAGCGTTGATTTATCCGACAAGCTCAGCCCGGCCACGCCGACCTGGACGGGGAGCTACACTACGCAGTACAGCGGTTCGTTTAACTGTTCAACGAGCAACAGCGAGTTCTCCTATACCCCGATCCTGTCAACCAACAGCAGCTACGCCACCATACTCGGGTTCAGCAACAACAAATATATGGTGCACGCGGAGATCACCAGCACCCAGCCCAACAAAACGCTCGCCGCCAGCGGCAGCCACACGGCGTCGGAGCTGAATACGCCGTTTACGGTTCGCTTCACCCTTGTGAACCAGAGCGGGACGACGCTCACCGGGGATACCGCAAACATGAGCGACGTGATGTTCGTGAGCGACATGAGCGGCATGTCATTTTGGGAAATCATCGGCTGGCCGATCAGCCAGCTGGTGAAAATTGTCCAGTGGCTGTTCAACGGATTTCAGTGGCCCTACGACAACCGCGACATGTTCGGCCAGCCGATGACCATCAAATATGCGCCAAAACTGACCACCTGTTCGTTCGACAATGCCGGGCTGACCGTCAAACTCCCAACCCTCGGTATTCCCCAGTTGAACGCGGCTTCGCAGCCGGGGCTTACGCCGTTCTCGCTGAACATGAGCTGTCAGAACGTGGGCGTTAACGGCAATTCGGATCGGGCCATTGAGATGTTCCTCTCCAGTACGCAGCTGCTGTCTACCGACAGTTCAGTATTGATCGATAGCACCAGCAGCGCCGCGCAGGGCGTGGGCCTGCGGCTGATTCAGCGTAATAATCCGCAGTTGCCAGTGACGTTCTCAACGTCCACCACCAGCCGCGGTAACGCCACGATGATTTTCAACGTGGCGGCAGGCGGCGCGCTGAGCGAGCACTTCACCCTGCCGATGGCGGCATACTATTATGTCTGGGCACCCGCAAAGGTCACACAGGGCAAGATCAATACCTCCGCAACGTTGAATATCATCTACCCCTGACGCGGGCTAGCCGCCCATCTTTCCAACCGTATGCAGATACTTAATCAGTTCGCTATGGTTGGAAAGATTGAGTTTTTTCATCGCATTGTGTTTCTGGGTGGCAATTGTGCTGACGGATCGGTTTCGATGGCGGGCTATCTCGGTAATGGAGTAGCCTTCCACAATCAAATGAATCACTTCCCATTCCCTTGATGAAAGCACCGAACGCGAGCGCGAACCTGTACGCATCGCCTTCCTGAGCCAGGAAGAGACGACCGGCTTTGGCTCTTCTGTCATCAACAGCGTGTGCAGCTCGTTTTCCAGCTCCGCCAGTTCATCCTGCAGGCTGATGGTCAATTCAAACTTCATCTCCAGCACTTTCTTTAATAGCCCATACTGCAGGTCAGGAACAAAAAGAACGCGTCTGACATTGTTCGATTTACACAAAAGCGTTAAGCGGGCGCTGGTCTCTGTGCTCCACTCCTTATGGTTAAGAAGATAATTAAATTCGGTGATAAAAATATCGAATTTATTATCAGCCAGAGACGTCAGCATCTGTTCCGTAGAGTCGATAATGGTAATTTGCAGTACGCAATCGGGGAGAAGATTCTGGAGAGCATCGCATATTACCTCCTCAAATATATTTATTTTGTAGAACACCATCACCCTGACGGGAATTTCAGCATTAATCATGTCATTTCTAAATTATCGTAAAAAGAAAATCGATAATAGGTTATGCATCCTCCACTCACAACCTCTTAGCGCCAGGATTTTATCCTCCTGAATGCTAAAATTCTGAACATGGATATTAAATTTATAGAAAAACTTCTATTTTATCCTTCCGCCCTGCCGTTAATTAAAGCCGTCCTGCAGGTGAGAACCCGATCTAACTATGATTTTTTCTGACAAAAACGCTGAAAAACCACGTAAAATCCGTGGATTACCGGCATTAAAAACCAGATCAAAGCTTAATATTAGCCTATTCTCAGGATAAAAATCTGGCTTGAAGATTATTAAAAGATTAAAGAGATTGTATTTCTCATTAAATCAATTTTTCAATTTTATATTCTCACAATAATTAGCATAGCCTTTACTCATATGTTTCTGATGGCTTACATTTACTCCGTCGCATCAGTCTATTAAAAACGTAGTTCTCTATTTTCTCTTCCAGGGACTGATTATTCAGCGAAAGGAGAATGCCAATGAAAACCAAAAAAACAATACACGTTGCCGTGGTTGATAGCTGTGAATTCACCATGATTGGCCTGCAGTCGTTAGGAAAGCGTGAGGCAGACGTACAGCAGGATGTCATTTTCCATGGGTTTACGCATATCGAAGATCTTGCGCTTAGCGAGCAGTCCTTTGACATTATTATTTACGATCCGCTGAATACCGGTCATTTCAGGGTCACAACCAATGACGATATTCTGTGTATTAAGCAAAAACAGCCTGGAGCGAAGATCTATATTTATTCGCTGTCCGTCGGTTATCTGAAATTTAAGCATGTTGACGGGGTCATCAGCAAAAGGGTTTCTCTGGGCGACATCAAGGCGCTGTGGCAAATCCTGATGAGCCAGACGCCGCAGGCGCCCGGTCTTTACAACGTGAGCATGACGACCCGCCAGCGCACCCCGGCGAGATTGTCCAGCGAGGAAGCCAGCGTACTGCGCGGTTACTCATGCAACCTGAAAACCAAGCAAATTGCCCGCCAGCTGGGCTGCAACGTGAGGCTGGTGTATTTCTACAAGAACAATGCCATGAACAAGCTGAAGGCGGTGCGAGGCCCTTCGTTCTACCAAAGCATCCGCTGGATACTGAATTAAGAATTTGACCGTGTGTCGTTTGCCTTTTGTTCCCGTGTCCGCGGGAACCTTTTTTTATCTCTCCTGAAGGCTTTTCATGTATACCGTTCTCCCTTCCCCCGTCCTGCAGAACATATCAGGGCTGCGGTTCCAGCCACTTGTCGACTTTCATACAGGCCACGTTGTCGCGCATGAAGTTCTCGTGGAGATCCCCTGCGTCAATCTCGACGTTTTCTTTGCCTCACTCCCCGCCCGCTCGGCGCTGCAAATTTTTTTCTGGCAGGCGACTACCCTCCTGCAAATGCCAGACCGGGGGCATTACTGGTTAAACCTTCCGGCAGAACATTTCCTGGACGATCGCGCCCTCCGGCTGCTGCTTTCGCTGCGCCACCAGCAGCGTATAACGATAGAAATCCAGGACCCGCTGACCATCACCCGCATGAGCGAAGCCGAACGGCAGCGCCTGCGTAATTCCCTTATTCAGCTCCGAGCGGCGGGCTGGAAGATCTGGCTCGACGATCTCACCCGCGACCTGACAGAAGACTTTCTCCGCCTTGCGCTTGCGCTGGACGGGGTAAAAATCGATCGTTCAGAGCTGAATGCTCGCGGGTCGCTTAGGGCGTATATCGAGTCGGTCAAAACCGGGATTGCAGATCGTATCGTGATCGAAGGGATTGAGAATTCACAGGATCTGGAGCGAGCCCGCGCCACGGGGGCGCGCTTCGGCCAGGGTTTCCTCTGGCCGGAGAGTCGAATAGATGCCCGGGTGCCGCTCTAGCAGAGGCAAATCACCAGCCCGGCACCGCGCCGCCGTTAAAGATAGTTTCTGCCGCTTTCGCCACTTCAGGTGACTGATACGACTGAACAAACGCTTTCACGTTTTCCGCATCCTTATTGTCTTCACGCGTCACCACGATGTTTACGTACGGCGAATTTTTATCCTCGATAAAGACGCTGTCGTGAACAGGAGAAAGCCCGGTTTGCTGGAGATAGGTGGTGCTGATGATGGCGACATCCACTTTCGGGTCGTCCAGCACGCGCGGCAGCTGCGCCCCTTCAAGCTCCATAATCTTCAGATTCTTCGGGTTCGCCGTGATATCCAGCGCCGTTGGCAGCAGGCCAACGTCCGGCTTCAGGGCAATCAGCTTCTCTTTTTGCAGCAGCAACAGCCCGCGACCGAGGTTGGTCGGGTCGTTTGGAATGGCAACGGTTGCGCCGTCCTTCAGTTCATTCACCGATTTAATCTTGCGGGAATAGCCGGCCATCGGGAAGACAAAGGTGTTAGCAACGGCAACCAGCTTATAGCCGTGCGCCTTGTTATCTTCAGCAAGGAAAGGCCGATGCTGGAAGACGTTGGCGTCCAGTTCACCGTGGTTGGTCGCGTCGTTGGGCAGCAGCGAGCCGCTAAAGCCCACCAGCTCCACGTCCAGACCGTATTTCTCTTTTGCCACTTTTTTTGCGACTTCCGCGACATCCTGCTCGGCGCCGTTGATCACGCCGACCTTTATGTGTTTGGCATCGTTGCTGCTTTGGTCACAGCCCGCGAGCAGCAGGCCAGTCAGGAGAAGCGCACCCAGTCGAAGTTTCACGAGACAGTTCCTTTTGAAAGACGTTTTGAAGACTATATCGACAACGCGGCGGCGCGCTAAAAAACGAAAAGGAATCAATAAGAAGGAAAAGTTATATGTTGTCTTTAAAAAACACCCCTGAAATTTTAGATGGAAACGTTTTACAGAAACATCTAAGACCCCGGCACATACAAAGCAATAAGAATGCATGACAATACAATCATTCTGACAACAGGAATGCAGGAAACAATAAAAACAAAGAATGTGTTGAAAAGCATTAATTCACCAAAATTATCATTCTAAATTAACATCATTAAAAACACTAAGACATAGAAATCAATTTGACATAACTCAATATTCCTTATTCAAACACCTCTACTATTTTGGGAAGTAATCAGTACCCTCTATGAAAAAGTTAAACTGACATAAGGAATATGCGATGAAGGACTACAAACCGAATGAATTTATATCAATAAGTGAAGTAATAAAAAGTAAAGGAGGTAAAGCAGGAAGACTACCTGTAACGAATAGCCTAAGCATTACTCAAATTTGTAGAAATACTAATAATCAAAAAATTCGCTTTATGACAATAAGAATCCCCGAGGATATTATGTCAAGAGCAAGATTCAAAAAAGGCGATCGAGTGGATATTGGATTTACTGAGGATGGCTTAGCCTGGCGACTTAAAGTTATTTCAAGTGGTGAACAAGGTTATAGCATCACCACTCCATCAAATAATATCAAAAGGGGACAACTTCGGCTGACTTGGTGTGAAGGAATACCAATTATTGGTGGTGATCCAACTATTCGAAAAGCCCGCGCTATCGCAGACGAAAAAACGATGAGAGTTTCTCCTGCTGAGATCATATTTGAAATCGGAGAGATAAGAGTCGAAGCTAAAGGCGACTCTTAGAATGTAAAGCGTCTGTCTTAATGATATAAAAGCGACCAATATTTAGTTATTAAATGGTCGCTTTCGATGAACTTATCGTGTCCAGTCCTCAACAGTAAGTTCTTGCACCATCCCAAACGCACGATCGTTAGTAACAACCGTTGTGCCTCTGCTGATGGCATGCGCAGCAATCAACTGATCGAGATCGCCCATCACCTTTCCTTTCTTCTCCATCGCGGCACGCAGTTCGCCGTAGGTGGCTGCGGCTTCGCTGCCCCAGTCGCAAATGGTGATGGTTTTAAGAAATGTTAAAATTGCCGCTTTCAGTCCGCCACTTTCCTTCTTTTCGGCTCCATAGCGTAATTCCGCTTCTGTGATACTGGAGATACATACTTCCTTCGGTGTCAGAGAAGCCATTCTGGCGACAACTCCTGGATGTTTCTTAAACAAGTGACTCACAATATTCGTATCGAGCATATGCTTCATGAACGTACTCCATCCAGTGGATCTCTTTTCGTTACACTCTGACTCCTCTCCTCCGGACTTAAAAATGACTCGGGTACATTTGTATTTTCCAGCAGTCTAAAAAAATCATCCCAGCTCTTAACTTGAGTCGATTTCGCCGTCAAAACAACATTCCCCTCGTCATCCCGCCGGATATAAACGCTCTCCGTATCAAACGCAAACTCAGCAGGCAGAACAACAGCCTGCTTTCGCCCTTTTTTAATCAGTTTTGCCGTGCGCTCCATTGCAACCTCTGTTGGTTTATTGACCAGGCCACAGCATGCGCCAACGTCCAGGAGAGTGACAAGGGAGACGTTTAAAATTCAGAAAGCGACTCGCAATAAATAACAGAAGCGCTTACCTCACGCCTGCCGACGCAGCGGCGCCTCGCGTAAAAACCACGACAGCGCAAACGCCAGCACCATAATCCCCGCCGCCAGCAGGAACACCGCGTGAATGGCCGAGCCAAACGCATCAAGGTAGTCCAGCCTCAGGGCGTCTGGCAGATGATGAATGGCGGTCGGGTTCAGCTCGCGCGGCAGCTCTGCCCCTTCAGGCAGCCTGTCCACCAGCCCCGACTGCAGAACATGCGTGAACACCGCGCCAAACAGCGCGACGCCAATGGCCCCGCCAATGGAGCGGAAGAGCGTGACGCCAGAGGTGGCTACCCCATATTGATCCGCCGACACGCTGTTCTGCACCGCCAGCACCAGCACCTGCATCACCAGGCCCAGCCCCATGCCCAGCACGCTGGTGAACAGGTAAAGCTGCCAGGTTGGGGAGGTGAGTGAAATGCGCGTCAGTAAAAACATCCCCACCACGCCGAGCAGGGTGCCGAGGATCGGGAACAGGCGGTATCTCCCGGTATGGCTAATAATGCGCCCGCTGATAATGGAGGTCAGCAGCAGCCCGCCCATCAGCGGGATGAGCTGCAGGCCGGCCTGCGTTGGCGTGGCGTCTTTCACCACCTGCAGGTACAGCGGCAGGAAGGTCACCGAGCCAAACAGCGACATACCGATGATAAAGCCAATCAGGCTGCAGAGCAGGAAGCTGCGGTCGCGGAACAGCGACAGCGGAATAATCGGCTCCCACGCCAGCCGCTCCTCATAGATAAACCCGGCGATCCCCGTCAGGCCAAAGGCCAGAATGCACCACAGCTGCGGGTCGCTCCACGGGCGAACGGTGCCGCCTTCGGTGGTAAACAGGATGATGCACAATAGCGCCATGCTGAGGTAAATCGCGCCCAGATAGTCAATCTCGTGCCTGCTGCGCCGCGCGCTGCCGTGGAACACCGCGCCGATTACCAGCAGGGCAAACAGCCCCAGCGGCAGGTTGATGTAGAATATCCAGCGCCAGGAGGCGTGCTGGACGATAAACCCGCCGATCAGCGGCCCGATGACCGTCGCCAGGCCAAACACGCCGCCAAACAGCCCCTGATAGCGCCCGCGATCGGCAGGCGGGATCACGTCCGCGACGGCGGCCATGCTGATCACCATCAGGCCGCCGCCACCCAGCCCCTGCAGGGCGCGCATCAGCACCAGCTGGGTCATGTTTTGCGCCAGCCCGCACAGCGCGGAGCCGACGAGGAACAGCACAATGGCGATTTGCAGGACGATTTTACGCCCAAACAGATCGCCAAACTTGCCGTACAGCGGCACCACGATGGTGGAGCTGAGGATATAGGCCGTCACCACCCAGGAGAGCTTATCCAGCCCGCCCAGCTCACCCACGATGGTCGGCAGCGCGGTAGAGACAATGGTCTGATCCAGCGCCGAAAGCAGCATCACCAGCAGCAGCGCGCTGAACAGCAGCTTAATCGACGGCGCTTTTTGCGCAGGTTGAGTCATTACGTCGGACTCCATAAGAGATCGCTTGAAATTAATTAATCGTATAATTAATATTTGTGTAAGTGATGAATAAGATCAAGAGGCACTGCGACTATGCCAGCACAAAAGGACAATTCCGAACCGCGCCGCCCGGGCCGCCCTCGCGGGGGTAAACGCGTCACCGCCAGCCGCGAACAGCTGCTGGATATCGCCCTGAATCTCTTTTCCCGTCAGGGGATCGCCAACACCTCGTTGAACGCCATCGCCAAAGAGGCAGGCGTCACGCCCGCGATGCTGCACTACTACTTCAACTCCCGAGAGCAGCTGTTGGATGCGATGATTGAGGAGCGTTTTCTGCCGTTACGCGAGAGGATCGGGGCGATTTTCGCCGATAACCGGGATTCGCCGGTGAACGCCCTGACGGAAATGGTTAAGGTGCTGGCCGAACTGGCGGAACAGCATCACTGGTTTGCACCGCTGTGGATGCAGGAGGTGATTGGCGAAATGCCGGTACTGCGCACCCATCTGCAGGCGCGGTTTGGTGACGAGAAGTATCAGGCGACGCTCGCCACCATCAAAGGCTGGCAGCAGGAAGGGAAGCTGAATCAGGCGCTGGCACCGGAGCTGCTGTTTACCACCTTGCTGAGCCTGGTGCTGGTGCCGTTCTCACGCATGCGCAATGACGAGAGGCTAAAATCCCTCTCGCCGGAGATTATTGTCCGTCATGCGCTTGCCGTGATCGGCACCGGGATCGGCGGTTAAAGCGCCTTTGCCAGATAGTGGCGCTGCATGCCCGCATACGGATAATCCTGCAGGGACATCTGCAGCCGGTAGCCCTGTTTTTCATAGAAGGGGCGTGCCTGGAAGCTGGCGGTATCGACCAGCGCGTGCCTGCAGCCTTTGCGTCGGGCTTCATCTTCTGCCGTTTTGATGAGCTTGCTGCCCACGCCGGAGCCGCGAACGGATTCGCTGACCCAGAGATAATCTATATTCAGCCAGTCGCCTTTACGCACCCCGATTAACCCGCCCAGCATTGCGCCATTATCGTCACGTACGTAAACGCCAATGTCGCCGCTAAAGTTCGCCATATCTAAAAACTGCCCGTTATAAGCTCTTAATCCTACAAATAACTCTTCTTTCTCTTCGGGTGTGACTTTTTCAGTGATGCTCAACTGCATATTGTTCTCCTTATTTTCAGCGCAATCTGAATATCTCACAGCTTAACCTTCATAAAAACTCCTTATTTCCTCCATTGTTTAAACCAGGAAATATTCATTCAATATGTAAATAAAAAAAGCCTTTCCAATACGCACCTAAAACGTATAATGAGAACGATCATTCTCACTTTTACACGGTAGCCGACGATGAGCACAAAGCTGGAAGAACGACAAAAACTGCGCCAGGACGAGATCGTTACCGCCGCGCGCCGCTGCTTTCGCGCCAGCGGGTTTCACGCCGCCAGCATGTCGCAGATTGCCAGCGAGGCGAAGCTCAGCGTCGGACAAATTTACCGGTATTTCAGCAACAAAGACGCGATCATCGAAGAGATGATCCGCCGCATCATCGACTCGCGCATCGACGAGATGCAGGGCAAAACCCTGGTGGAAGGGATGCCGCAGGCGCTCGCCTGGCGACAGACCCTCAACGAAGATGACGATGCCCTGATGCTGGAAATGTCCGCCGAGGCCACGCGCAATCCTCAGGTTGCCGCCATGCTGATCGAAGCCGAATCGCGCATGTTCGCCAACGCCTGCGCGCACCTGAAAAAGCAGTTTCCGCACCTGAGCGACGAGCATATTCGCTGCTGCGTGGAGATTACCGCCGTGATGATCGAAGGCACCATTTACCGTCGGCTCACGCCGTTAAAAGTGCCGTCAGAACAATTAGAACCCCTTTATCAGGATATTTTAAATATGCTTTTCACTGCGAAGTAATCGCATATGAATAATTAGCGGGAATAAGTAATTCCCCTTTTTTACATTTCTGACTCAGTCAGAGATGCGGTATCGCTGTGCCTTTAATTAGCCCTCCTCCCTGTTAAGCGATTAACGGGGCAGGCATCGTTCACCCTGGAAAAAGATTATGAAAACCATAACAACCTCCATCGCGGCATTACTCCTCCTGACAGGGTGCGATAATGCGCAAACATCTGCTCCCCAGCGTCCTCTTCCGGAAGTGGGGATTGTCACGCTCATGAGCCAGCCGGTGTCCGTCGTCAGCGAGCTGACGGGCCGCACCGCCGCCGCTATGAGCGCCGAAGTGCGCCCGCAGGTAGGCGGCATTATCCAGAAGCGGCTGTTCACCGAAGGCGATACGGTCAAGGCCGGGCAGGCGCTGTATCAAATTGACCCTTCCAGCTACCGCGCCGCTTACGATGAAGCCGCCGCCGCGCTGAAGCAGGCGCAGGCGCTGGTGCAGGCCGACTGCCAGAAGGCCCAGCGCTATGCGCAGCTGGTGAAGGACGACGGCGTGTCGCGTCAGGACGCAGAGGACGCGAAGTCCACCTGCGCGCAGGACAAGGCCAGCGTTGAGTCAAAGAAGGCCGCGCAGGAGAGCGCGCGCATTAACCTCAACTGGACCACCGTCACCGCGCCGATTGCCGGACGCATCGGCATCTCCTCCGTGACCCCCGGCGCGCTGGTGACCGCCCAGCAGGACACCGCGCTCGCCACCGTTCGCGGGCTCGACAGCATGTACGTCGATCTCACGCGTTCCAGCGCCGATCTGCTGCGTTTACGTAAGCAAACCCTCGCCACCAACAGCGATACGCTAAGCGTGTCGTTAATCCTCGAAGACGGCAGCACCTACAGCGAGAAAGGCCGCCTGGCGTTAACCGAAGTGGCGGTAGATGAATCGACCGGCTCCGTCACGCTGCGTGCCGTCTTCCCGAACCCGCAGCATCAGCTTCTGCCCGGCATGTTCGTTCGCGCCAGAGTGGATGAAGGCGTCATGAGCGACGCGATCCTCGCGCCGCAGCAGGGCATCACCCGCGACGCCAAAGGCACCGCCACCGCGCTGGTGGTCAATGCCAGCAACAAGGTCGAGCAGCGTCAGCTGGAGACGGGCGATACCTACGGCGACAAATGGCTGGTGCTGAGCGGCCTGAAGGCGGGCGACAGGCTGATTGTGGAAGGGACTGACAAAGTCACCGCCGGGCAGGAAGTGAAAGCCGAAGAGATGAAAGCCAGCGGAGGAAACGCCTGATGTTCTCCCGCTTCTTCGTGCGTCGCCCGGTCTTTGCCTGGGTTATCGCCATTCTCATCATGCTCGCCGGGATGCTGGCGATCCGCACGCTGCCGGTGGCGCAGTACCCGGACGTCGCTCCGCCGTCGATCAAAATCTCCGCCACCTACACCGGCGCCTCCGCGCAGACGCTGGAAAACAGCGTGACGCAGGTGATCGAGCAGCAGCTCACCGGGCTGGATAACCTGCTCTACTTCACCTCCACCAGCAGCTCGGACGGGTCGGTGAGCATCAACGTCACCTTCGAACAGGGAACCGACCCTGACACCGCGCAGGTGCAGGTGCAGAACAAGGTCCAGCAGGCGGAATCGCGCCTGCCGACCGAGGTGCAGCAGTCCGGCATTACCGTCGAAAAATCCCAGAGCAACTTCCTGCTGATCATGGGCGTGTACGATAAAACCGACGCCGCCAGCAGCTCGGATATCGCCGACTGGCTGGTGAGCAATATGCAGGACCCGCTGGCGCGCGTGGAGGGCGTCGGCAGCCTGCAGGTGTTCGGTGCGGAATATGCGATGCGCATCTGGCTCGACCCGGCGAAGCTGGCGTCCTACTCGCTGATGCCGTCCGACGTGCAGAGCGCGATTGAAGCCCAGAACGTGCAGGTCTCCGCCGGTAAAATCGGCGCGCTGCCCTCGTCGAACGCCCAGCAGCTGACCGCCACCGTCCGCGCCCAGTCGCGCCTGCAAACGGTCGATCAGTTTAAAAAGATCATCGTGAAGAGCCAGTCCAACGGCGCGGTCGTGCACATCAGCGACGTCGCTCGCGTGGAGATGGGCAGCGAAGACTACACCGCCACGGCGAAGCTGAACGGCCACCCGGCGGCGGGTATGGCGGTGATGCTTTCACCGGGCGCGAACGCGCTTAATACCGCCACGGCGGTGAAAGATAAAATCGCCGAGTTCAAAAAGTCGATGCCGGAAGGCTACGACGTGGCCTACCCGAAGGACAGCACCGAGTTCATCAAGATCTCCGTTGAGGACGTGATTCAAACCCTGTTCGAAGCCATTATCCTCGTGGTGGTGGTGATGTACCTGTTCCTGCAGAACATCCGCGCGACGCTGATCCCCGCGCTGGCGGTGCCTGTCGTTCTGCTGGGCACCTTCGGCGTGCTGGCGCTGTTCGGCTACTCCATCAACACCCTGACGCTGTTTGCGATGGTGCTGGCGATTGGGCTTTTAGTGGATGACGCCATCGTGGTGGTGGAAAACGTCGAGCGTATTATGCGCGACGAGGGCCTGCCCGCCCGCGAAGCCACCGAGAAATCGATGGGCGAAATCTCCGGCGCGCTGGTCGCCATTGCGCTGGTGCTCTCCGCGGTATTCCTGCCGATGGCCTTCTTCGGCGGCTCCACCGGGGTGATTTACCGTCAGTTCTCGGTCACCATTATTTCGGCGATGTTCCTCTCCGTGGTGGTGGCGTTGACCCTGACGCCCGCGCTGTGCGGTTCGATTCTGAGCCACACGGCGCCGCACAAAAAGGGCTTCTTCGGCGCGTTTAACCGCTTCTACAGCAGGACAGAGCGCGGCTATCAGAACAAGGTCCTGCGCGCTCTGCGCCGCTCCGGCGGCATGCTGGTCATCTACGCCCTGCTCTGCGGCGCGATGGGCTTCGCCATGCTTAAGCTGCCGGGCAGCTTCCTGCCGACGGAAGACCAGGGTGAAATCATGGTGCAGTACACCCTGCCAGCAGGCGCGACGACGGTGCGTACCGCCGAAGTCAGCCGCCAGGTGCGCGAGTGGTTCCTCACCAAAGAGAAAGCCAACACCAACGTCATCTTCACCATTGAAGGCTTCAGCTTCAGCGGCAGCGGCCAGAACGCCGGGATGGCGTTTGTCTCCCTGAAAAACTGGTCCGAACGTAAAGGCGATGAGAATACCGCTCAGGCCATCGCCCTGCGCGCCACGCAGGAGCTGAGCACCATCCGCGATGCGACCATCTTTGCCATGACGCCGCCTGCGGTGGACGGTCTGGGCCAGAGCAACGGCTTTACCTTTGAGCTGATGGCCAGCGGCGGCACCGACCGCGACGCGCTGCTGAAAATGCGTAACCAGCTGATTGGCGAAGCCAACCAGGACAGCTCGCTGCACGCCGTGCGCGCCAACGATCTGCCGCAGATGCCGCAGCTTCAGGTCGATATCGACAACAACAAGGCCGTGTCGCTGGGGCTGTCCCTGAGCGACGTCACCGACACCCTCTCCAGCGCCTGGGGCGGGACCTACGTGAACGATTTTATCGATCGCGGCCGCGTGAAAAAGGTCTACATCCAGGGCGACAGCGACTATCGCGCCGTGCCGTCGGATCTCAACAAATGGTATGTGCGCGGCAGCGACAGCACCATGACCCCGTTCTCCGCCTTCGCCACCACCCGCTGGGAGTATGGCCCGGAAAGCCTGGTGCGCTACAACGGCTCGGCGGCGTATGAGATTCAGGGCGAAAACGCCAGCGGCGCAAGCTCCGGCACGGCGATGAGCAAAATGGAGCAGCTGGCGAATAATCTGCCGTCCGGCAGCACCTGGGCGTGGAGCGGTTTGTCGCTGCAGGAAAAACTGGCGAGCGGTCAGGCGATGAGCCTCTATGCCCTCTCCATCCTTGTCGTGTTCCTGTGCCTGGCAGCGCTGTATGAGAGCTGGTCGGTACCGATTTCGGTCATTCTGGTGATCCCGCTTGGCGTGCTGGGCGCGGCCGTCGCCGCCTCCCTGCGCGGCCTGAATAACGATGTCTACTTCCAGGTGGCGCTGCTGACTACCATCGGCCTGTCGTCGAAGAACGCCATCCTGATTGTGGAATTTGCCGAAGCCAAAGTCGCGGAAGGGTACTCCCTGACGCGCGCCGCGCTGCGTGCCGCTCAGACGCGCCTGCGGCCGATCGTCATGACCTCGCTGGCGTTTATCGCAGGGGTGACGCCGCTGGCCGTGGCAACCGGGGCAGGTGCCAACAGCCGCGTGGCAATTGGTACCGGCATTATCGGCGGGACGCTGGCCGCAACGCTGCTGGCGATCTTCTTCGTCCCCTTATTCTTTGTACTGGTGAAACGTCTGTTCTCCGGTAAGCACGCAAACCGGAGGTCATAATGTTTCGTGTATCTATTTTAGCGTTAGCTCTGCTGAGCGCAGGCTGTGTGTCGTTAGACCCAACGTATCAACGCCCGGACGCCCCCGTCCCGGCAACCTTGCCCGGCGCGCACGGCGAAGCCACCGCCGTGGTGAGCCAGTGGCAGCAGGTGATGAACGACGCGCGGCTGAAAAGCGTGGTGACGATGGCGCTGAACAGCAACCGCGACGTGCAAAAAGCGATTGCGGATATCGATGCCGCCCGCGCCCAGTACGGTGAAACGCGCTCGTCCCTGTTCCCGACGGTAGACGCCGAGTTGAGCCACACCCGCAGCCGCACGCTGGCAAGCGGCGTGACCACCAGCGACGAAGCCAACGGCGCGGTCTCCAGCTTCGAGCTGGATCTGTTTGGCCGCAACCAGAGCCTCTCCCGCGCCGCGCGTGAAACCTGGTTTGCCAGCGAGTTCACCGCGCAGAACACGCGCCTGACGATGGTCAGCGAGCTGACCACGGCCTGGGTGACGCTGGCGGCGGATAACAGCAACCTGGCGCTGGCGAAATCCACGATGGAGAGCGCGGCAAACTCGCTGAAGATTGTGAAGCGCCAGCAGGAAGTGGGCGTTGCGGCCGCCACGGACGTCAGTTCGGCAATGGCGGTTTACCAGCAGGCGCGCGCCAGCGTGGCGAGCTACCGGACGCTGGTGATGCAGGACAAAAATGCCCTGAACCTGCTGGCGGGCGATACGGTGCCGGACAACCTGCTGCCCGGCACGCTGGAGAGCCTGAGCGATAACGCCATCACGCTGATCCCGGCGGGCGTCAGCTCCAGCGCGCTGCTGCGCCGCCCGGATATTCAGGAGGCCGAGCATAACCTGCTGAGCGCCAACGCCAACATCGGCGCGGCGCGCGCCAACTTCTTCCCGACCATCTCGCTGACCGCCAGCGCGGGCGTCGGCAGCGACTCGCTCTCCTCCCTGTTCAGCCACGGGATGAAGGTCTGGTCGTTCGCGCCGTCCATCACACTGCCGCTGTTCAGCGGCGGGAACAACCTGGCGCAGCTGCGCTACGCGGAAGCGGAGAAGAAGGGGCTGATCGCCACCTATGAGAAAGCCATCCAGAGCGCGTTTAAGGACGTGGCCGACGCGCTGGCGCGTCGTGAAACCCTGAGCGAGCAGCTCGACGCCCAGCGCGAATACGTGGCGGCGGAGCAAAAAACGCTGGACGTGGCAACGCGCAGCTACAGGGCGGGCGCGGGGGATTATCTGACGGTACTGACCGCGCAGCGGTCGCTGTGGTCGGCGCAGGAATCGCTGATTGCGCTGCAGCAAACCGATCTGGAAAACCGCATTACGCTGTGGCAGTCGCTGGGCGGCGGTATTCAGTAACTTCTCGGTGGGCGATTCTGATGCGCAGAAAAGAGAAAATCATACTTTCGGCTGGAATCGCTACACTGAATGTAACGATATATTTCATGGGAAGCATGTGACGTTAACTGGAGGTTTCGATGAAAGCTGCGCACCTGGTTTGCCTGCTCGTTTGCCTGCTGTTCGCCGCGTTTGTCCACGCTCAGGAGAAGGACGATCCGGCGAAAGAGGCCCAGATAAAACAGCAGGTGCTGAAAGATGTGAAGAAAGCCTGTACGCCGCAGAAAAAACAGAGCGATAAGGCCTGGCAGGCGATGATTTTGTCGTCGGAGGCCAACCAGCTGCTGATCAAAAATGCCATTACCGCCGTGAAGCGCGACAACCTGGACGCCTACTGGGATGCCGTCAGTCAGGTGGATTGTATGGAAGATTACTGAGTTCTCGCCGGGTGGCGGCTGCGCCTTACCCGGCCTACAAAATATTATTAACGCTTACGCATGTCAGGGATAATTAAATCCCCGCGCAGAACATAGGACCCCAGCATCTGCGTTTTCTCCGTCAGCCAGCTCACGATGCGCGCTGCCATCGCATCCATTGAATACTCAATGGCCGGGATCACCGGAATACCCGGCAGATGCAGCGACCCGCCCAGGCTAAAGACCATGATGTCGTCCGGCACCGATTTGTTAAACGCCTGCAGCTGCGGGATCACCCGCTGGGCTTCCTGCTCGTCCGCCACCAGCAGCGCGTTGAAATTCAGCGTGGTTGCGTTGTTAAGCAGCTCCTGCAGCGCAACGGAAGACGAGGTCGCGTCCATAAAGACGAGGTTGCGATTAAAGGGGAGGAAGTTTTTCTCCAGCGCGTGCTTGTAGCCGAGCAGTACCTGGTCGGCAAAACCGCTGCCGTGCGGGTGGATCAGCGCAATCTGGCGGCGACCCTGGCTGGTGAGGTAGTTACAGGCGGTTTCGGCGGCAAACGCGTGATCGAAATGGATGCTGTTGACGTTATCAGACTCCATGCAGTCAACGAGGATGACGTTATCCATGTCCACGTCCAGCGGGAAACGCGCGCCAATCACCAGGATGTCGTCACACAGGCCGCAGGAGAGTTCTTCGAGGGCGTTCATCACTTCCGCTTTGCTGTGCGCGAAGCGCAGCAGGAGGTGTTTTTGATGCTGGCTGAGCTGTTTTTCCAGCGCGTACAGATAACCGGTGGTCTGGTTAATGTTTTCCTGCGCGCAAATCACGCCAATGCAGCCCGTCGACTGACTGAGCAGCGACTGTGCAATCACGTTGGGCCGATAGTTCAGCTCATCCACCGCTTTTAAAACGGCCTGACGGCTGGCTTCCTTCACGCCGCGTGACCCGCTCAACACCCGTGATACCGTGGCTTTGGACACCCCGGCCAGACGTGATACATCGTTGATTGTAGACATCTCTCTCCCCTGGCAGGCCGACTTCACGCCTGCAAATTCCATTACCGCTACGGCTCACATTATAGCCAGTACGGAGTATATCCGTTTCCGTTTTTTATGGAAACCGATTTTCCGTTTCCACTCAAAATGACGTCATAACAGCCAAATTCCGTGATGCAGATCGTGGTAATAAGCCCCATAAGGACAGCTTCTTGATGGTTGTCACACTTCTGTCTTTTATAAATGGAAACCGGTTTCCGTATGATGTCCAATCATCCTCGCAATAACTTTTTACATTTAGAGGATGGTTGTCGATGTTCAAGATTATGCTGTGCTGCTCTGCCGGGATGTCCACCAGCCTGTTAGTCAGCAAAATGGTCGATGTCGCGAAAGAACGTGGTTTGCCGGTGAAGATTGATGCGTACGGTGTTTCCGAATTTGATACGCAGTTTCCGCAATACCAGGTGGTACTTCTCGGACCGCAAGTGAAATACATGTTAAAGACGCTCTCAGACAAGGCGGCGACGCAAGGCATTCCGGTACAGCCCATCGACATGATGGACTATGGCATGCAGCGTGGCGATAAAGTACTGGACTATGCTCTGTCGCTCATCGAAGCGGCACACTAAAAGGTGTTCACATGAGTTCGTTATATCAATCGATGGTCGCGGTGATTGAGCAGTCAATTACCCCGCTGGCCGCGAAGCTTGGTCAGCAAAAGTATGTGATTGCAATCCGCGACGGCTTTACCGCCGCGCTGCCGTTTATGATCATCGGCTCGTTTATGCTGGTGTTCATCTTCCCGCCGTTCTCGGCGGATACCACCAACAGCTTTGCTCGCGGCTGGCTGGATTTTTCCCAGACCTACCGCGAGCAGCTGATGCTGCCGTTTAACCTCAGCATGGGCGTGATGACCTTCTTCATCTCGGTGGGGATTGGGGCAAGCCTGGGGCGTCAGTTCAACCTCGACCCGGTGATGTCCGGCCTGCTGGCCTTTATGGCCTTCCTGCTGGTCGCCGCGCCCTATGCCGACGGCAAAATCTCGACCCAGTATCTGTCCGGTCAGGGGATTTTCACCGCGCTTATCACCGCGATTTACTCCACCCGCGTGTATGCGTGGCTGAAGGAAAACAAAGTCACCATTCGCCTGCCGAAGGAAGTGCCGACCGGCGTGGCGCGTTCGTTTGAGATCCTGATCCCGGTGATGGTGGTGATCGGCACGCTGCACCCGCTGAACCTGTTCATCGAAGCGCAGACCGGGATGATCATCCCGCAAGCGATTATGCACCTGCTGGAGCCGCTGGTGTCCGCGTCTGACTCCCTGCCCGCCATTCTGCTCTCCGTGCTGCTGTGCCAGATCTTCTGGTTCGCCGGTATTCACGGCTCGCTGATTGTCACCGGCATCATGAACCCGTTCTGGATGGCGAACCTCTCCGCAAACCAGGCGGCGCTGGCGGCAGGCGCGGCGCTGCCGCACGTTTACCTGCAGGGCTTCTGGGATCACTACCTGCTGATTGGCGGCGTAGGCTCCACGCTGCCGCTGGCGTTCCTGCTGCTGCGCAGCCGCGTGACCCACCTGCGCACCATCGGCAAAATGGGCGTGGTGCCAAGCTTCTTTAACATCAACGAACCGATTCTGTTCGGCGCGCCGATCATCATGAACCCGATGCTGTTTATCCCGTTCGTGTTCGTTCCGCTGGTCAACGCCTGCCTGGCATACGGTGCAACCAAACTCGGCTGGCTGGCACAGGTTGTGTCGTTAACGCCGTGGACCACCCCAGCACCGATTGGCGCGTCGTGGGCGGCAAACTGGGCGCTCAGCCCGGTGGTGATGTGCCTGGTCTGCATGGTGATGTCGGCGCTGATGTACCTGCCGTTCCTGCGCGCCTATGAGCGTACGCTCATCAAAAACGAAGAGCAGAAAGCCCAGGCAACCGTCGGTAACGCTGAAACAGTTAGCCATTAAGTCAAAGAGGAATGGTCATGAAATACGCATTTCCCGATAACTTCTGGTGGGGCAGCGCAAGCTCCGCTCTCCAGACGGAAGGGGCAAGAGAGGGGGAAACCACGTGGGATTACTGGTTTGCCCGCGAGCCGAACCGTTTTCACAACGGCGTAGGGCCGCAGCAGACCTCCACGTTCTATCAGCGCTGGAAGACGGACATTCAGCTGTTAAAGCAGCTGAACCACAACAGCTTTCGCACCTCGATTAGCTGGGCGCGCCTGATCCCCGACGGTATCGGTGAAGTGAACCCGGAGGCGGTCGATTTTTACAATCAGGTCATTGATGAGCTGAATGAACAGGGCATCACGCCGTTTATGACCCTGTTCCACTTCGACATGCCGATGGCGATGCAGGAAATCGGCGGCTGGGAAAACCGCGACGTGGTGGACGCTTACGCCCGCTATGCTGAGATCTGCTTCGAGCTGTTCGGCGACCGCGTGCTGCACTGGTTTACCTTCAACGAGCCGATCGTGCCGGTGGAAGGCGGCTATCTGTACGACTTCCACTATCCGAACGTGGTGGATTTTCGTCGGGCGGCCACCGTGGCGTATCACACCGTGCTGGCCCATGCGAAGGCCGTTCAGGCCTACCGCGCCGGGCATTACGCGGGGGAGATTGGCATCGTGCTGAACCTGACGCCGTCGTACCCGCGCTCGCAGAACCCGGCAGACGTGAAGGCTGCGCACATTGCGGATCTGATGTTTAACCGCAGCTTCCTCGACCCGGTCCTGCGCGGGGAATACCCGGCGGATCTGGTGGCGCTGCTGAAATCCTACGATCAGTTGCCCGCCTGTAAACCGGAGGACGGTTTCCTGATTGCGGAAGGGAAAATCGACCTGCTCGGCGTGAACTACTATCAGCCGCGTCGCGTGAAGTGTCGCGACAGCGCGGTGAACCCGCAGGCGCCGTTTATGCCGGAGTGGTTCTTTGATAGCTACGAGATGCCGGGCCGCAAGATGAACCCGTACCGCGGCTGGGAAATCTACGAGCCGGGTATTTACGATATTCTGGTCAACCTGCGCGACAATTACGGCAACCCACGCTGCTTTATTTCTGAAAACGGCATGGGCGTCGAAAACGAGCAGCGCTTTATTGAAAACGGCCAGATAAACGATCGGTACCGCATCGAGTTTATTTCTGAGCATTTAGCCTGGCTGCATAAGGGTATTAGCGAAGGGTGCAATTGTCTTGGCTACCATATGTGGACGTTTATTGATAACTGGTCGTGGTGTAACGCGTACAAAAATCGCTACGGGTTTATCCAGCTCGATTTAGAGACGCAGCAGCGCACCATTAAGAAAAGCGGAGAGTGGTTTGCCGCCACCGCCTTAAATAATAGCTTTGAAAAAGAGTAATAATGATGATCGCACTCGAAGAAGCCGTAATGGAAATTATCGTCAACGCCGGACAGTCCCGCAGCCTGTGCTTTGAGGCGCTGCACGCGGCGCGTCAGGGCAACCTTGACGAAGCCAAAAGCCTGCTGCGCGAAGCCGACGGCTACGCGCGCCAGGCGCACAAGATGCAGACCAAACTGATCGAGCAGGATGCGGGCGAAGGCCGCCAGCCGATGACGTTAATCATGGTGCACGCGCAGGATCATTTAATGAACTCCTTATTAGCGCGTGAATTATCCGAAGAAATTATTCATTTATACCAGAGATAATCTATGGCGAAATAATTACTGTAATACCTCTGTACCCTAAATAGAATTCCACTTGTTCTGATGATAGCGACATACTCTGTCAGATCGGAGCGGGATGGTTATTGTCTGAATAAAATTAAACTATATTGAGATAACCATGAATACGATTAAAAAACTTCCATTAACCATGGCGGTTATCGCCGCGCTTTGCCCAATTTCCGTGCTCGCACAAGAATTCACGCAGGAGCAAATCGACGCCATTGTGGCGAAAGCGGTGGATAAAGCCCTGGCCGAGCGTCAGGCCAAAATGGATGCGGCGGTCGCGAAAAAAGCAGACGTGGTGACCGAGCCGCAAAGCGCGGCACAGTCTCCGGATATGGCGATCCCGTTCGGGATTAAATTTACCGGCTACGCCCGCTACGGCGCGCACTTCCAGGCCGCCGATCAGAAGTACGTGGCGGTGGACGGCTCCTATAACGGCGCGTCCGCCATTGGTCGTCTGGGCAACGAAGGCAACGGCGGGGAATTCCAGCTCTCCAAGGCCTTCAAGGGTGAAAACGGCGCCATCTGGGACGTTAACGTGATGATCGACCACTGGGGCGACGAAGTTAACCTGAAAAAAGCCTACGCGGGGGTGACCAACATTATGGCCTCCAACCCGAACGCCTATTTCTGGGCCGGCCGTGACTTCCACCAGCGTCCACAGCAGGGCATCAACGACTACTTCTGGATGAACCATGACGGCCAGGGCGCCGGGGTGAAGAACTTCGACATCGGCGGCGTGCAGTTTGACGTGGCCGCCGTGGCGGCGGTGGAATCCTGTAGCCCGGAAGTGATGGAAGACGAGGCCAACCCGTCGCGCATCACCTGTACCGGCGGTTCCGGCACGGGCGACAAAGGCAACTACGCCGCGACCTCAAAAATCCACGGCATGAAGCTCGGCCCGATCGACATGGAGCTGTACGCCAACTACGGCTTTGACTCCAAGGCGGTGGAGAGCGACGAGCGTCTGAACGCCTGGCAGGGCGGCGTGGTGCTGAGCTACACCAACGACAGCGGCGTGAACAAGGTGATCGCCCGCTACTCCGATAACGCGGACAACAGCGTGTTCAACAAAACCGAGGACCTGACCACGGTCTACGCCAGCTTCGAAGGGCTGTACAAATTCACCCAGGCGACGCAGGTGGAGTACATCCTCGCCTTCCACGACTACGACAACAGCCGAGATAAGACCGACAACCGTAAGAACTACAATGCCATCGTGCGCCCAATGCACTGGTGGAACGACGTTCACTCCACCTGGCTGGAAGCGGGCTGGCAGCACGTTGATTACGACAACGGCGGCGACAACAAGGGCTGGAAGCTGACCCTGTCGCAGAACATGTCCATCGCCATGGGTCCGGAGTTCCGTCCGATGCTGCGCTTCTACGTGACCGGCGGCAAGGTGGATAACGAACGTACCGCGCGCGTAAACGGCACCAAAGATGAAACGCTCGACGACTTCAACGTCGGCGCGATGTGGGAGGCGTGGTTCTAAGGTCAACAACATGCCGGGTGGCGCTGCGCTTACCCGGCCTACGGTTTTCCCCCTCTCCCCTTGGGAGAGGGCCGGGGTGAGGGCATCAGGCCGCACACAACCATGCTATGCTGTTGACCGAATTAACGACAACATAGCAGGGGAGTACATGGGTTCCACACGTAAAGGGATGCTAAACGTCCTGATCGCCGCCGTTTTATGGGGCAGCTCGGGGGTTTGCGCGCAGTACATCATGGAGAAAAGCCACATTTCTTCGCCTTACCTGACCATGGTTCGCCTGCTGTTTACCGGCGTGATCCTGCTGACGCTCTCCTTCGTTCACGGCGATAAGATTTTCTCGGTCATCAGACATCGCAAAGACGCCATCAGCCTGCTGATTTTCTCACTCGTCGGCGCGCTCACCGTGCAGCTCACCTTCCTGCTGACGATTGAAAAATCCAACGCCGCGACCGCTACCGTGCTGCAGTTTCTGTCGCCGACCATCATTGTGGCGTGGTTCGCCCTGGCGCGGAAAAAGCGCCCCGGCGTGTTTGTCTTGTCCGCCATTCTGACGTCGCTTGTCGGCACGTTTCTGCTGGTGACCCACGGCGACCCAACCTCGCTCTCCATCTCGCCTGCCGCGCTGTTCTTCGGCATCGCCTCGGCGTTTGCCGCCGCGTTTTATACGACGTACCCGTCAACGCTGATCGCCCGCTACGGCACGCTGCCGATTGTCGGCTGGAGCATGTTGATTGCAGGATTGATGTTAACGCCGTTCTACGCCGGACGAGGAACCACGTTCGTGATTGACGGCAGCCTGCTGCTGGCGTTTTTCTACCTGGTGGTGATTGGCACGGCGCTGACGTTCAGCCTGTACCTGAAAGGCGCGCAGATGATCGGCGGGCCGAAGGCGAGCATTCTGAGCTGCGCCGAGCCGCTGAGCAGCGCGCTGCTGTCGGTGCTGCTGCTGGGCGTGGCGTTCACCCTGCCGGACTGGCTGGGAACGCTGCTGATAGTTTCGTCGGTGGTGCTGATTTCGATGGATTCGCGGAGAAGGGTTAAGGCATCGGCGTAGCCTGATGTCCCCCCTCACCCTAACCCTCTCCCCATAGGGGAGAGGGGACGGCTCGGTGCGGTGTTTTCACCCTCGCCCCTTTGGTGAGAGGGCCGGGGTGAGGGGGGGAATTGACTTACTTCGCCTTAACCTTCCCCGCCACCAGCAGCGCCGTCAGCAGCATCAGCGTGCCGGAAATCACCAGCGGTGACGTCAGCCCCAGATGGTCGAGCGCCACGCCGCCAATGGCCGCGCCGCAGGTGTTCGCCAGCTGGATCACCGCCACCTGAATCGACCCGGCCTTTTCCGCCTGATCGGCAAGCAAGCGGGTGATCCACGTCGACCAGCCCACCGGCACCAGCGCAAAGGCAAAGCCCCAAACAATCGCAATCGCCGACGCCACCCACTTGTCGCTGCCCCACAGCACCAGCACCGCCGCGCTCAGCGCCAGCACCAGCGGCGCGCCCGCCAGCGCTACCTTCAGGGAGCGTTTGAGGAACTGGGACGACAGCGAGGTGCCGACAAAGCTGGCGATACCGAAGCTCAGCAGCACCAGCGTCAGGCCGTCCACGTCAAAGCCCGCCATGGTCATAAACACCGGGCGGATGTAGGTAAAGAAGGCAAACTGCCCGGCAAAGGCCATGAAGATGGCGGTCATTCCCGCCATCACGCCGGGGCGCTTCAGCAGCGCGAACATGTTCTGCTTATGGTGCGCCGCTTCGCCCGGCAGGGACGGCAGCGCTTTCCACACCCAAATGATGCAGAGCAGGCCCATCACCGCCGCGGCGTTGAAGACGTTACGCCAGCCGATAATCCCACCGAGGAAGCTGCCGAGCGGTGCGGCAATCACCAGCGCGATAGAGACCGCACCGAAGATAACGGACAGGGCCTTTGGCACCGTACGCGCGGGCACCAGGCGCATGGTCAGCGAGGCCGACATCGCCCAGAAGCCGCCGAGCCCCAGCCCCAGACAGGCGCGACCGAGCAGCAGCAGGGTGAAGCTTTCCGCGAAGGAGACCAGCAGGCAGGAGAGCGTCAGCAGCACGCTGAACAGAATGACCACCTTGCGGCGGTCGATGGTGCCAATGACCTGGGTGATAAACAGGCTGGCGAACATCGCCACGAAGGCGGTGACGGTAACGGACTGCCCCGCCACGCCTTCGGAAATGCCCAGATCCTGCGCCATCGGCGTGAGCAGGCTCACCGGCAGAAACTCAACGGTAATCAGGCAGGCGACGCAGAACGCCACTGAGAAAACCGCCGACCAGTTGGGGCGTAAAACCTCGTTGATCTGCGGTCTGGTCGTGGGCTGGATATGTTCTGTCATGGCGTCACCTGAAGATAAAAACGTGCGGAAAAGTCGCGCAGTTTATCATCAAAAGTGTGACGGATTTAACGATTTGACAACTTTTGTCTTTTTTAACTATCCAGGAAGCAGCACGGCGGAGACTGATACCTTTTCAGCATAACGAAAATGAAAATTCAGTATCCACATTTGAGGTGAAACAATCATAGCGTCTGAAAAGGAGAAACTATGAAAACACGTACTTTATCTCAAAATCTTACCGTCAGTGCCGTCGGCTATGGTGCCATGGGTCTGAGTGAATTTTATGGCCAGACTGATGACAACGCCTCGCTGCAGGTATTGCATAGCCTCATCGATCTGAACGTGACGTTTATTGATACCGCAAATTTATATGGGCGTGGTCATAATGAAAGACTGATCGGTCATTTTCTTGCCGGACTGGATAAAAGCACTCGGGAGCAGTTCAAAATCGCCACGAAGTGCGGCATCGATCGCTCGCCTGACGAGTCTTATGCCCGCACCATCAACAATACGCCGGACTATATCATCCGCTGCTGTAACGAGTCCCTCAAGCGGCTTGGCGTGGAGCGAATCGACCTCTTTTATCTTCACAGACTGAGTAACGTCACCCCGGTCGAAGAGAGTATGGATTGTCTGCGCGCCCTTGTTAAAGAGGGCAAGATCAACCACATCGGCCTTTGCGAAGTGTCGGCTGCAACGCTGCAGCGGGCCCATGCGGTACATCCGGTCACTGCGCTGCAAACGGAATACTCTCTGTGGACGCGCGATATCGAAGAAAGCATTCTGCCGACCGTAAAAGAGCTGGGCATTGGTCTGGTGCCCTACTCGCCTCTTGGCAGAGGCTTCCTGACGGGAAAATACCTGAACAATAGCGAATTTGCAGAAGGTGATTTCCGGAAAAATAACGAACGTTTCGCGCAGTCCAGCCTCGATCATAACCGCCAGCTGCTCGATGTCATCCACCCGCTGGCCGCGAAATACGGCTGTACCGCAGGTCAGATTGCCCTTGCCTGGCTGTTAGCACAATACGAGAGGCTGGTTCCTATCCCGGGCACTAAGCACGCCGGCTATCTGGCCGAGAACGCGCGCGCTGCCGACATTGTGCTTGAGAAAAGCGATATTGAATCATTGAACAACCTGCATCGCCGGATAGAGATTAAAGGCGATCGTTATTCTGCCGAGGGTATGAAAGGCGTGAACGCCTGATACCTCATCATGAAAATAAAAAAACCGGGTTTTCCCGGTTTTTTTATATCTGATACGCCGTGCCGTTAGCGATAAACGCTCAACGCGACGCCTTCCCCACCGCCTACGCACAGCGCGGCGACGCCACGCTTGCCGTCGTTACGGACGAGGGCATGAACCAGCGTCACCAAAATCCGGCAGCCGGATGCGCCTATCGCATGCCCAAGCGCGATGGCCCCGCCGTAAGGATTGATACGATCCGGGGAAATCCCAGCCTGCTGAATCACCGCCAGCGCCTGGGCGGCAAACGCTTCGTTGGATTCAAGATGATCGACATCCTCAGGCGTCCATCCCGAGCGGGAAAGGCAGTCGGCAATGGCCTGGATCGGGGCTGCGCCCATTAATGCCGGCTGGATACCGGAATTGGTAAACACGCCCAGCGACGCCAGAACCGGCAAGCCACGCGCTTCGGCAGTATCACGCGTACAAAGCAGCACCGCAGCGGCACCGTCATTCAGCGATGAAGCATTTCCCGCCGTCACCGTTCCCTCTTTTCGGAATACTGGCCTCAGCTTCGTCAATTTATCAATACTGGTTGCACGCGGCCCTTCGTCCCTCTCCACGCAGATCGTTTCGCCTTTTCGCGTCAGCCATTCAACCGGAACTATTTCGCGCTCAAAAATGCCGCGCGCCTGCGCTTCAAGCGCATTGTGGTGAGAGACAAGGGCATATTCGTCCTGCATTTCGCGGCTGATACCAAACTCCGTCGCAACGTTTTCTGCGGTGATACCCATATGATAATCGTTGAAGGCATCCCAGAGCCCGTCAGATACCAGGCTATCTTTGAGAGTAATATCGCCCAGCCGCGTTCCGCTACGCGACGTCAGGGCGATATGCGGCGCGTTGGACATACTCTCCTGACCCCCGGCGATCACAAACTCAGCCTCACCCGTCTGCAGCGCCTGCATGCCAAGATGGACTGCCTTAAGCCCGGAACCACACACTTTATTGATCGTAAGACATTGTGTTTCAACGGGTAATCCGGCATTCAGGGCCGACTGCCGGGCCGGGTTCTGGCCACACCCCGCCGTAAGAACCTGACCCATAATGACCTGAGAGATATCACCGGCCTCTACGCCAGATTCTTTGAGGAGCGCCTGAATGACCCGGCTTCCCAGGTCAGCGGCGGAATGCTCCGCAAGCGCGCCCTGAAATGCGCCCGTCGCCGTGCGGCGGGCTGCAATAATGACAACTTCGCTCATGCGTCACTCCCTTTCAGTCCCGGCAACGTATGGCCCGTCGCAGCCATTGCCGCGCGGTAGGCGGTAAGACCATTCATACAGGCGGGAACGCCGGCATACACCGCCATCTGTATCACAATTTCAAGCAGCTCTTCCGGCGTCACGCCGGTGTTGAGCGCGCCTCTCATGTGCAGTTCCAGCTGCGGCATAGCATTACCCAGCGTCACAAGCGAGGCGACGGTCAGCATTTCGCGCGTTTTGAGATCCAGCCCTGGACGCCCCACGACATCCCCGAACGCATAGTCGGTTATCAGGGCGGGCAGGCCCGGGTCCAGTTCGCTCAGGCGGCGGGTGACTTTATCCGCGAGCCCCGCTTCAAGACGGTCCATAATCTCTCTGCCATAGCGCGTGCGGTCATTAATTTGACTCATAAGATTTCTCCATACGGGATTGTTTGGCGGTCAAGGTTGCAGGAATAACCGCGACAAGCAGAACGGACAGGCCGATGGCCGTGCCGGCGACGATATACAGGAGCGGCATTGAAAATGATGAAACCATCCAGGCACCGACCGACGCGCCGATACCAATGGCGGTATTGAAGAACGAAACGTAGATTGCGGAGGCCGGGAAGGCTTTATCCTCCGCCATACGTAATACCCACGTCTGGAAGCCGACAAATATTCCTGATACAGCGACGCCCCAGATAATCATGCTGGTGAATATCAGCGCAGCAGAGAGCGAGGATCCTGACAGGCCCAGGAACAGCAGCACTGCGCAGATCAGCAGTACAGACAGCGAAACCGTCAGCTTGAGATACTTATCAATCATCACGCCGGTCAGGAAATTGCCGGCCAGACCCGCGATGCCGTAAACAAAAAGCACGGCGGGAATAAAGGCGGTGGACAGCAAACTCTGCGTGTGAAGCCAGGGTTCAATGTACGTAAAGGCGGCAAAGTGGGCCGTAACGGCCAGCAGGGTGGCTGAGTAAATTTTCCACAGGGTAGACGATTTCAGCACGCCCTTAAGCGCATCCAGGCCAAGCGCGCTTTTGCTGGCGATCTGGGGAACAAGCACGCTAATACCCACAAAGGCAATTACGCTCAGGGCGGCCATCAGCCAAAATGCCTGCCGCCAGCCGAAGTGGATACCAATGTAGTTGGATACCGGTACGCCAAAAACGCTTGCTGCGGAAACGCCACCAAATACGATTGACGTCGCCGCCCCAATATATTTGGCAGGAACCATGGCAACCGCCGTTGCGCCGATCATCGCCCAGAATGCACCGTGAGCAAGCGCGCCCAGCACGCGGGCGCTAAGCAGCATTCCGTAGGTGTTTACCGTCGCTGCCATGACGTTAGAGATCAGAAGCACCACGGTGAGCACGAGTAAAAGCCGCTTCTTAGCCACATTGCCTAAAAAGACGGATGCAAACAGCGCACTCAACGCCCCCACCCAGGCATAAAGCGACACGGTCATGCCCACCGCGGATTCCGAAGACCGTAATCCCCCTGCGATTGGCGTTAATAATCCGACCGGCGCCAGTTCGGTAGTGACAATAGTAAACGTTGAAATAGCCAGAATGAATAACGCAAGCCATGACCTTAACGTCATATTTTGCGGGGAGAGTTCTGAAGTCATACTACTTACCTCAATAATGGTTTAAATAATGTGCCAATTTTTTTCTGCTGCATATCGGGTAAGCGCGGAATGCTCTCCCACACAGACGGGATGCCCGATGGCTTCGAGCATTGGAATATCCGAAAGATCGTCACCGTAGGCATAACAATCTGCCGGATTAATCTCCTTATCCCGGCAAAACGTCATCAGGGCGTCTTTTTTACCCGCGCCAATTGTTTGGGGCAGGCCGATTTCACCCGTCAACTCGCCTGCGTCATTTATTATCAACGGCGCACAGAGTATGTCCGTTACTCCAAGATATTTCGCAATGGGTGACAGAATCGGAAGCATAGAGCCCGATATAAATACGGTGTACATGTTCTGGCTCTGATGGCTTTTAAGTGCCGAAGCGGCACTCTCAATAAAAAATTCGTTTTCCAGCTTACGCCTGAACCATTCCTCGCCCATTTCTTCCAGATAACGACAAGATACACCTTCAAACTGGCGATAATACTCTCTGTTCAGCGTCTCCCTTGGCACACCGTTTTTTACGTCGGCGCGAAAGCGAGACATATAGCGTTGAAGACGATCGTTTTGATTATTTGCCCTGCACCAGAAGTCATAGAAATCAAACATGCTTTTAATATTTATTAGCGTCTCATCAACGTCAAAAAATGCGGCGTGTTTACGCAAAGCCTATTCCTCGTAGTTTTTTCTTCGACTCTTAACCGGGAAATCTTTATCCGTACCAGGCACGCCAGCATCCGCCCAGCGGGAAGGTTGAATTTCAGACACCACCACGGAAATTTTATCCAGCGGCGCACCCGTGTTTTTGTGAACGGCAAACGTAATATCTTCCTGAAGCCTGATGATTTGATTTTCATCTTTCGTCGGCCAGGTCATCACATGAACAAACGGCATACTTTTCTCACTCTATAGTTGTAAATTCATCGAAGGAACGGCCTTTGAGTTTTAAATGGGCATGGATATCGCCTCCAAGACCGTAAAAACCAATTGCACCGCCGTAGCTCTGACGCGAGCTCATATAAAGGACGACCACGTTAATAATTCTGTTTCCTTTCCTCTCCGGAGCCGGAAAAGGATCGGTTAACTCAGCCCAATATTCAGCGTTACCTTCGCTGTCGGTTATAAATACGTTGGGTATGCCCAGCGGGCCAGGCCTGCTCGTCGCCTCAGAGGCTAAATCGTTCTCCCTGAGACTCATCACGGTATAAACGCTATCCGGGACAAGACTCCTGAACGAAAACGTGAATCGCGCTCGCTTCTTGTCTTCGGACAACGTGACGTCAAAGGTTCCCTCTGCCTCAAGCCAGGCAGCGAGGGTGACAGGCTGGATGTCTCGCTTTCCATCGCTGCTGCGATAATCTGCGATATAACCTTCATGAAGCGGCAGGCTAGGCCGCTTTTCCTTATTGGCCTGCGGCCGCTGTTCCGGGGCGAATATCATCCGATAGTTGTTCATCGGAATGGGTAAAGGCAGAGTATGAAGAATGATGTCCTTCAACGCGTCCTGAGGCATTTTTTCTATATCGCACAGAACGTTATAGGGCGCGATTTCCCCAAATGCCGGGAGCGCGCTGTCCGGTGAAACAATGACGCTTCGCCACTGCAGGCCGTTATCCCCGGGCACCATGCCAACCACGACAAAATTTCCCTTCCCGTCCATGACCTCCGCAGGGGGGTAAAGCGGCCCCTGCGTGGTCGCAGCCAGACGGTATTTCTGGCTACGTAATTCAGGCATGCGTTACCCCCTGCGCCACCCCTTGCTGCTCAACGATGGTCGCCTGCATGGCAACCTCAGCCAGAGATTTTTCTTTCTCTGCGATCAGGGTGGAAGGATAGACGGTGAACGACACATCCATCGTCGCGCAAAGCGTTTGGTGCTGAGTAACACGTACCTGAGCCTTGAAGCGCCCCCGGCGGTCATTAATATCTTTTTCAAGAAATTCAAAATGGACCAGCGCCGGTAAAGGGAACAGGAAGCTGGCGAAATTGATTGCCATGCTGTTAATGACGTAATAGCGCCCGCTTTCCCGCGGGTAAATAAATTCTTCGGTGACGCCGATAAAGGCCTGTCGGCTGGCTTCAACCAGGAGCATTCCCTGAATATGCTGGCCCGTCTGGTGATCCGCCATCAATTCGCAACGCTCATCGATTAACAGAGGCATCGCATAGAGTTCGGGATTATGCTCAGCTTGTTCCGCAGGTCCTATAAGTATGTTCTGTTCCAGTTTTTTATGGCAATGTGCATTTTTTTTGTCACTCACCAGTTTTTCCAGAGAGCACATTTTTAGTTTATTACCATGAATCGCGTTTCTTGCCTGGTTTGAAATTACTTTCCCGGCAAAATCCTTGCGTACGCCCTGCCCAACAATAATTTCATGTTCTTTATCAATGATATTCGCAGGGATCTGAGTCAATAATTCAAGCTGAGATATAGTCAGTACATCTTTACCATTGGCAAATTCATTAAATTTATCGCCAACAACTACCAACTTTTTACAGTTCATTCATTGTTCCTCAACAACAGCAAGCACGATAGATACGCGTATAAAGGCCGTCATTGCCGCCAGTGATAAAGTTGTCGCCGGCCTGCTGAATGATTTCCTGGTAACGCGCATTGGTAAATGCTTCTTTATATTCTGCTTTATCGCCGTTGAATGAGGAGATAAACATCACGCCTGGAACGCCGCTGATCAGGGAATGAAACGCTTCGAAACTTTCGATTTTATCTTTGTTATCTCTTACCACATTAAAGATGGTTTCATCGCGCCACTGACGATACTGCTGATAGTTATGCGCGGGCACCTCAACGTGACGAAGCTGAATATAATTTGATTCGGGTAAGCTTTTTTTATTATCGATTGGAGATTCAACAAACTTAAGCAGTTCGCGACGAATATCGGCAGAAAGAACAGCAGAGAAACGATGGAACATGGATTCCATTTCACTCTCAGCCCATGCAATTTCTTTAATGTCATTGAAAGCGCGCAGTTCCAGCAGTTCATTAACGCCGTTTTCTTCACAGGAATAGTAGCGAACGTTTTCATTGCTTTTTAAGGAAGTAAAATCTTTCTCGGTAAATGTATTTTTTAACGGGAAGCGTGATACCAGTACATATTTAGACGACATAATTACTCCGAATATTGATTGAGTGAGGATTCGGGTAGAAATTTATCAATACAGGAAACAATTGGAATTGTTAAATTTGTAATATATTTTTTGTATTACTGTTAAAACGGGTTTTACTGCCTGCATTTAGCGTGTAATATCGAAATGGAAAAAAGACGAAATACCTTTTCGCATTCAGGACCCACGTATGGCCACAGCAGAACATTTAATCAGCAATAACCTGCCCAGCATCAAACAATTACAATGCTTTCTCGCTGTTGCACATGAACTCAACTTCCGTAAGGCTGCCGAACGCCTGCGCATGACTCAACCACCGTTGACGCGTCAGATAAAATGCCTTGAAGCGGTACTGAAGCGTCAGCTGTTCAGCCGCAGCACGCATGACGTTAGCCTTACTGACGCAGGTCGTGCGCTGGTTGTTCAGGCTGAAAAAATATTAAAAGACATCAGCAATTTAAAAGAAGATCCACTCTCATCGGAAACGGGCCTGCGCATCGGGCTGACGCGAACGCTTAATTTTGAATATATTGAACCCGTGAATACCCAGCTTCAAAAAATGAACGCGGGAGATGATGTCGAAACGCCGGACCTGACGTCAGCCCAGCTGCTGCAAAGCTTGTCTAAAAATATGCTGGATCTGGTGCTGACCGGGGAAAAAGGAACGGGTCATGAAGACATCGTTCAATACCGCTGGGTCTGCCAGGAACCGTTGCTGATCGCAATGCCCTCTTTGCATCCTGCCAGCCTGAAAGAGAAAGTCTCGCTGGAAGACATTAGCGATCTCCCGATTTTTTGGTTTTCGCGAAGCGCTAACCCGTCATTCTATGACAAATGCGAAAGCTACTTTGATACGCTGAAAACGCCGCTGAAGCGTATTAAAGAGCCGGATGATTCCCTCGTGATGCTAAGCCGCATTGCAAGAGGGAAAGGATTCGCCCTGCTGCCACAGTCGAAATGCACCTTTAATCAGGAAGGACTTTGCTACCGTGAACTTACGGACGCGGAGGCAAAAAGGTTAAACATAGATATCTATGCCGCCACCCGCCTCAATGAAAATAGAGAAGAGATTCTGAACGCTCAGAACGTGCTTTGCGGGAAAATGCCTTAATGCAGATAAAACACGCCCTCTTCCGGCAGGAAGAGCTGGTTATAGCGTAGCTGGAAGGCGTTAAGCTCCTGCGGGTCGGGCTCCATCTCGCGCATAAAGCCAAGCGCGAGGCGGATTTGCGCATCGGTAATGGGTGCGGCAAGGCGGGCTTTGCGCAGCATGCGGTGCCAGGTGTGCAGGTTCTCTTCGCTGCCGTCGACAATACAGACCTGCCAGATGAGCAGCACCTGGGCCGCGTTTTGCAGATGCGCCTCATCGGGCCGCTCAAGGTAGCGGATAAACTCATTACCCGACGTTTTACCAAACTGGTCGATCATCGACTCAACCGGCATCGGGGTGATCCCCAGACGCTCGCTTAAACGTTTGATGGCGCGGCGGGAATCTGAGGTCAGGACGCGAAATCCCACCACAAACACCACGGCAAGCGTTGCCAGCATTATCCAGACCATGCGTTCTCCTTAGACTAGCCGCTCATCATAGCGGGAAACGCAGCGCGTCGACAGCGGGCGGAAGCATAATAGTGAACGGAAAAGAGGTGGAAATCGGCATGAAAGCGAAACAGCGCATGCTGCTACCTTGGCTCTAACCAGCGCACCGAAAAATAACCATCATTGATACCTTCCGCGCGTTGCACATCATGTATAAACCACGCATACAGCACTGAAGCCCCCATACACCATTTTACCGGTGGTGCTTTACCATCATGCCCTGCTGTACCACAGTCCAGATATCTCCTGGCACGCAATAACGCTGGCTCAAGAATGTTGTCCAGATAAATCTTCGGGGGATAATAAAACTTTTGGGTCAGTAGAAGACTGGCCGCACTCGCCACATCAGACAGCCAGCCCCAGTGTTTTTTCAAGATGGCGATATCTTCCGTTACGCTATCCATCTCCTGGCGCGCCTGAGAAGATAGTCCCAGCAGACCTGATGCGGAGGACGTGGACGTCATTATTCCGTTGCGGATCCCCTCCAGACGGCGCAGTTCACTCTTGTATTCGTAAAACTGCCTGCTCAGCCACTCAAAATAATCATCGAGATGTCGGTTCAGGGCCTGATAGCTGAGCGTTTGAGCATTAATCGCACTTTGGTATGTTTCGACCCATTGATCAACAGACTGGGATTTGACGCTGTCACGGACATCAAAATATTTCGCAATTACCGGGTTATTCTCATCAAGAGTTTTCAAATCAGGAAATGGAACGCCAGCCTTCATAGCCTCCTGATACATTTTTCGCAGCGGAACGCGACTCAACTCGGCACTCGGCTTTTGCACATCGGGTTTTAATCCGCCGCCAATATCGTCGCTGCATCCCGGCATCAATACTTCCTGATGCTGAAAGCCTTTCCGCCCGGTACGGTACACGCAGCGCCAGCGTCGGCGCTCATGTGCGGCTACCAGGTGCAGCGAATGTTTGACCGCCTCCGGCAAGGGCGACTGGTGGTCGAGGTATTTCCGACCAAACATGCTGATGATTTGCCCTGCTGTTTCCGCATGTTTTACCGGTGCCCACTCCAGGACGCTACCGGCATAATCCAGCCCGTTGTCACTGCTCATCGGTGTATCCCGCGAGCAGTCAAACAGCCCGGCAAACACGATATCAACCGGTATTCCCTTGAAAGCAGGCTTTCCGTCCTCGCGTTGAACACACAGATCATTTAGCAGCAGGTCGATAAACTGCCGGGCCTGCGTCCCGCCCATATCAAAACCAAACACCGATACAGAAATCAGCCTGAGAGGCACTTCTCCCTGCTTCAGCGCATCTTCAACCGTGCGCTCAAAACGTATTCTGGTGCTGTTCAGCCGGGTGTCGGCACCGCTTACGGTGCTGTATGCAATAAACTCGTTATCCCTCAGCCAGGGCGTGGCTTCGATATCTGCCCGAATCGCCCCTTTCAGGGTGGCATCTCTCAGTTGCCTGAGCTGGCCTTTCGGCGTGAGCAGTTTTTGCCGTAATTCATTGCGCACGTTCTGATTGCTGGCACCGCCCGCTTTTGCTTTAAAAATATCTTTTAGCGCATCGGTCGGCTGATCTTTTAGCGAGTCCTTTACGGCGTTACCTGTTCCGTCAATAAATTGCTGGAGCGCTTCGCCTTCCATTTCAAGAAAGGGGGTCCCCAGACCTGAAATATAGAATTTCTGATGACTTAGGGTTGAACTATCTTTATCGGGTGTAGGGTAAGCCCGATAAAGTCGTGCAATATTACTCAATCTGTGTTCTGGCGCATCCTGCTCAATATTACGCCCCACGCCGTCAAAAAAGAGCCCGATGTGAAGTGTTCGTGAACAACTCCCAAGCCCATATTCATAGCCTTGAGATGCTCGGTTTGCCGCTGCGATGCAGGCATCCAAATCAAATGCCATCGTTATTTATCCTCGATGAGCGGTGACGGCGTATAGTTTGGGCTGCGCGGGTCGTAGGGTGAAAAGGCATTATCACTCCACCCCAGCAACACCTTATCTCCTGGTAAAAAGTACACATGCAGGTCGTTTTCACCCCGCTTACGTTCAGGTAACGGCATGACAACCCTGTGCACTTCAGTTCGTAGCCCGGCATTGTACTGAGCCCTTGTATAATCCACAGTCCAGATAACCTCCGCAGTCTTTCCCTGAATTGCCCCGCAGCAGGTTGCTGCTCCATTCTCCCCCGCATATTTATTATCAGGGTTAAAGGCCCCGGCATTGCCACCCGCTACACCATTTACACTGAACCCCCGAATAGGACGCTCAATTCGGGTATGAATAATCAGCGTTACGCCCCCCATCGGGGGTGCCCAGAGCATCACCCATACAATCCAGCCCAGCACGAACACCACCGGCAGCGCAACAGCGCTCCACAGCCATACTTTTCGCCTGGCGTAAAAACGCGTGACTGCACCATCCACTGTTTCAAGGCGCGTAAAAAAGCCCATCAGTACTCACTCCCTGTTTAATTGTCCATCAACTCTGGTGCTTGTTTATAGTTCGGGCTACGCGGATCGTAGGGTGAAAAGGCATTATCACGCCACCCCAGCAGTACCTTATCTCCCGGTAAAAAGTACACATGCAGGTCGTTTTCACCCCGCTTACGCTCCGGTAACGGCATCACCACTCGTCGTTGCTCTGGTCTCATCCCCCTTTCATACTGCGGACCGGTGACACTGAGCGTCCAGATAACCTCTGCGGTCTTTCCCTTGATCGCACCGCAGCAGGTTGCAGCCCCATTTTCTCCAGCATATTTATTGTCAGGATTAAAAGCCCCAGCATTGCCTCCCGCCACACCATTTACACTGAAACCCAGAATCGGCCGGTCAATTCGGGTATGAATAATCAGCGTTACGCCACCCATCGGGGGTGCCCAGAGCATCACCCACACCATCCAGCCCAGCACGAACACCACCGGCAGGGCAACAGCGCTCCACAGCCATACTTTTCGCCTGGCGTAAAAACGCGTGACTGCACCATCCACTGTTTCAAGCCGCGTAAAAAAGCCCATCAGTACTCACTCCCTGTTTAATTGTCCATCAGCTCTGGTGCTGGTTTATAGTTCGGGCTACGCGGGTCGTAGGGTGAAAAGGCATTATCACTCCACCCCAGCAGTACCTTATCTCCCGGTAAAAAGTACACATGCAGGTCGTTTTCACCCCGCTTACGCTCCGGTAACGGCATCACCACACGTCGCTGCTCTGGTCTCATCCCCTTTTCATACTGCGGACCGGTGACACTGAGCGTCCAGATAACCTCTGCGGTCTTTCCTTTGATCGAACCACAACAGGTTGATTTTCCATTTTCCCCGGCGTATTTATTGCTGGGATCAAATGCCCACGAATTACCGCCCGCCACACCATTTACACTGAAACCCAGAATCGGACGGTCAATTCGGGTATGAATAATCAGCGTTACGCCCCCCATCGGGGGTGCCCAGAGCATCACCCACACCATCCAGCCCAGCACGAACACCACCGGCAGGGCAACGGCGCTCCACAGCCATACTTTTCGCCTGGCGTAGAAACGCGTGACTGCACCATCCACTTTTTCAAGCCGCGTAAAAAAATTCACTAATAGGTATTCCCGTCAGTATGAGACGCCAGAAATCGCCTGACTTAAACGGATCTGACCATTAACAACCTTGGGCAATGCGGCATAAAAGTCTTCAGATTCCAGCATCTGCTTCCCGCCATTGAGATAGCAAAGCGCATACAGCATCTGGTCTGCAGGATGCTCCAGACCGACGCTTTCAGCTTTATTCAATGCCTTCAGCACCATCAATCGCTGAGCGCATGGCGACACTCCCAGACTGGTCGACATTTGTTGCCATTCCTTTAGCACACGAGACACTTCCGGCCGGTCCGAAATCTGCTGCCAGGCATTTTTATCCAGACGGATAACATGGCTTGTGGGCGTTTTGTTTGCTGAGGGTAATATGCTGAGACGCTGCCACTGGACATCGCCGGGTAACCACCACTGCGTAATGCCATTAAACAGATAAGCGTGCCAGTCGTACTGTGCACCGGCAGCCAGGGCACCAATAACATGGCCGGTATAGAAACGTACCAGCACTGCGGCACCCTCGGGTGGCACGATAGTGCATCCACGGGATAACTGCACAGCCAATAAGGAGGGATAACGGGTTGAGATAATCACGGCAACACAACCGGGTAATATTTCCAGATATCCCTGTAGCTGTTCTTTATCATCCACAGCCAGCAGCCAAGGGCCGTAGTTCTGAAGTTCCGTTAACTGTGGGTGGATATATAGCGAATGCAGCCTGTCTTCATGTCTGCCCTTAAAGGCCAGAAAACTTGATTCCGGCTGCGCGCCAGCTTCAAACAAGATGCAAATCGCCTCTTCTGTCCTGACGGGCAATGCTGCCAGTAACTCTGTGGTATCCATCGTTATGCTCCCTGCGCCATGTCATCGTTACTCTGAATCCCCTTCAGCAGACATGGATAATAGATTTAAGCCGTTATGTTTACATGTTCAGGCTAAAAGTTACACAACTGAAAAATAGATAAATTCTGAAAAAAAACAGCCCTGAAGAGTTACCTCTACAGGGCTGTTTTAATAGCGCGAGTAAACTCAGGCTGCTTTCAATTTCTGCTTCTGCGCGCGATTTTCACGGCGAATCTTACGTTCTTCCAGCACCGCGACCATCGCCATCAGGACGATACAGCCGATCGCTGCCGCATCCAGCGCTGCGAAGGTGCCCGCCCAGCCGGTGAGGCCGAAAATCGGCGTGCCGTCGGCGATCATCCCCAGGCCCAGCTTGGCGAAGCTGTCGCCGATCAGGTAGGCGAAGGTGCCTTTAATCCCATCGGCGGCGCCGATCGCTTTTTTCGGGACGAAGCCGACTGCCGCCACGCCGATCAGCAGCTGTGGGCCAAACACCAGGAAGCCGAGCGCGAACAATGACGCCAGGTAAACGTACTGGTTGCTGGCGTGCTGGTAGACGCCGAGGGTGGCGATGATCAGCGCCAGCGCGACGCAGGCCACCAGCGCGCGACGGCCGTTAGCGAGGTCGGAGAGCCAACCCCACAGCAGGGTGCCGACCAGCGCGCCCACTTCGAACAGGGTGAAGCCCTGAATCGCCACCTCTTTAGAAAGCTTCAGCTCCTGGAAGGCATACACGGTTGACCACTGGTCGATGCCGATACGCACCACGTAGAGGAAGATGTTCGAGAAGCAGAGCAGCCAGATGACTTTGTTTTTCAGCACGTATTCAACAAAGATCTGCCATTTGGTCATCTCGTTTTCTTCGGTCTCTTTGTCCTCTTCGCTGATCTCCTCGCCGAACAGCTCTTCGGCTTTGCCGAGGCCGTACGATTCCGGGGAGTCGCTGCCGTAGCGCAGCCCAATAAAGCCGACAATCAGGGCAATAATCGACGGGAAGATAAACATGCCGATGACGTGACCGTCGAACAGGTAATTCGCGCCGAACAGCGCCACGCCTGCCGCACCCGCCCCGCCGAGGTTGTGGGAGATATTCCACATGCCGAGGTACGAACCACGCTTGCGGCGCGGGGTCCATTTGGTGATGGTGGAGTAGCTGCACGACCCGCCGGTGCTCTGGAAGAAACCGCTCAGGGCGTAGAAGGCGATCATCATGAACAGGCTGACGGAGCCCGCGCCCATGCTGGCGCTGAAGCCGAGCATACAGATGGCGGAGAGGATCAGCATAAACGGCAGGAACTGCTTGGTATTTTTGCCGTCCGCGTAGTAGGAAACCAGCGTTTTCCCCACGCCGTAGGTGATGGAGAAGCCCAGGCCAATCATCCCCAGCTGCGTCATGCTCAGCCCGTAGGTTGAGATCATGTCGTTCTGCGCGATGTTAAAGTTTTTGCGGATCAGGTACATGGTCAGGTAGCCGATGAAGACCACCAGATAGGACTGCATGAACGGTTTGAACCACATCTTGCGCCGCACGTCGAGCGGCAGATCCAGGGTCGGCTTGCGCACCTGATTTAAGAAGGCCAGCATGACTGAGTTACTCCTGAGCTGATTTTTGCAGCATTGTAAAAATCAGCCGGGAGAGATGCCTGAGACAGCGTCCAGGTAAAACCGGGAAAATTTCCTAGTTTTGCGCCACTCGGGGCGAAAAGGTGAGGCGCGTCACGCTTCGCGCGGTGACTGGGCGTGCAAAAACGGCAGCAGCAGCAGGGCAGAAATCCCCGCCGCGATGGCGATCGCCGCAAAGAAACCGCTCCAGTGCCAGACGTCGATCACCCGCGCCAGCGGCCAGCCGGAGAGCGATGCGCCGAGATAGGCAAACAGCCCGACAAATCCCGTCGCCGCGCCTGCCGCCTCTTTGTGGGAACACTCCGCCGCCGCCATGCCGATCAGCATCTGCGGGCCAAAGACGAAGAAGCCGATGGTGAAGAAGCACGCCGCCTGCATCACGTAGCTGGCGAACGGCATCAGCCACAGCGAGCCGACGGAGAGCAAAATCCCGGCGGCAAAAATCAGGTTCATCGGGCCACGGTTGCCGTTGAACAGCTTGTCCGATCCCCAGCCCGCCACCAGCGCGCCGATAAACCCGCCCAGCTCGAACATCGTCACCGCTGAGTTCGCCGTGACCAGATCCACGCCGAGCGTCTCGGACATGTACAGGTTGCCCCAGTCGTTGATCGCCGCGCGCACCACGTAGACCAGCACGTAGCAGAGCGACAGCAGCCAGATGTACGGGTTTTTCAGCACGTATTTGGTGAGGATCTCCCTGCGGGTCAGCCCCGCGCCCTCCTGCTGCTGGGCAATCTCCATCTCGTCGTGCCGCCAGTCTCCCACCGGCGGCAGGCCGACGGTCTGAGGCCGGTCGCGCAGGCGCCAGCAGAGGAACAGCCCGGCGACAATCGCGAGGCCACCGGCAATCATCATCCCGGCGCGCCAGCCGTAGTGCAGCGCCGCCGCGCCCACCACCATCGGGATCAGCGCCCCGCCGACGTTATGCGCGGTGTTCCAGATCGCCCACCAGCCGCCGCGCTCGTTGCGCGAGTACCAGGCGGTGAGCAGGCGGGCGCAGACCGGCGCGCCCCAGCCCTGGAAAAAGGCGTTCAGCGCCCACAGCAGGGCAAAGGCCCACAGCGAGGTGGAGAAACCAAACAGGATGTTCACCACGCCGGTAGCGATCAGCCCAACGCCCATAAAATAGCGCGCGTTGGAGCGGTCGCTGACGATGCCGGAGACGAACTTCGACAGGCCGTAGGTGATGTAAAACAGCGTCGCCAGCAGGCCGATATCGGTGCGCGTCATCACGCCGCTGGCGAGTATTTCCGGCGCGGCGGCGTTGAAGCTTTTGCGGGTGAAGTAGAACAGCGCGTAGCCGAGCCAGATGGTCATCAGGATATGGCGACGCCAGTAGCGGTAACGGGCGTCGATTTCCGCTTTATCGCCTATCGGCGCGGCGCTGGCCGGGATTTTAAACATGGTGCGTCCTTAACGGCAGGCTGACGCTAACTCGCGTCCCGTGGGTGCAGGATATATTGAGCGTGCCGCCGAGCGCCGTCACGCGCTCGCGCATCCCCGCCAGGCCAAAGCCCTGCTGGCCGGAGCCCGGCGGCAGGCCGCAGCCGTCGTCTTCAATCACCAGCATCAGGCGCTCGTCCTGCTGCCAGCCCTGGATCGTGACCGCGCTGGCGCTGGCGTGCTTGACGATATTGTTCAGCCCCTCCTGACAGACGCGGAACAGCGTCACGCGCTGTCCTTCGCTCAGCGCAGGCTCGTTAATACGCCAGTCGAGATGGCTGACAATGCCGCGGCTTTCAAGCTCCATCTCGCGCATCAGGGAGCGCACCGCCTGCTCAAGCGACAGGTCGTCAAGCTGGCGCGGGCGCAGCCGTCCTAACAGGCGGCGAACGGAGTCATAAACGCCCAGCGAAAGCTGTTCGATATGCGCCCCGCCCTGCTTGACGCTCGCGTTTTCCGCCGCCAGGCGCTGAACGATGCCCGCCTGGGTGCGGATGGCGGTGATGGTCTGGCCGATATCATCGTGCAGCTCGCGGGCGACCTCCTGCCGCACGCTCTCTTCCGTCTCCAGCAGACGCTCCGCCAGACGGCGGTTGCGCGCCAGCTCGGTTTGCAGGGACTGGTTCAGCTCGCGCAGGCGCTGAATGCCCGCGCCGAGCAGCAGCCCGGTCAGGCTCTGGGCCAGCAGGGAAAGGAGTAAATCCACCGGATGATCGTGCCAGGTCTGGCTGGCGATCAGCGCGATGGCGTTCATCAGCGTGGCGATCAGCGCCCCCTGCCAGCCGTAGTGCCAGGCCAGGGCGATGATCGGCAACGCCAGGCAAAATGGGGTAAAGCGTGAAAGCTCGGCGGGCAGGCCAAGCTGTAGCCACAGGCTCACCACAAACAGCAGCAGATACCAGATGAGGTGCCGGGCGCGCCAGTTCACCGGTTGGGAAACCAGCGAAGGCCCCAGCGGCTGCCAGACTGTGCTGGTGAGATAGTGCCAGATCACGAGGCAGGTTGGTGCCAGCGTCAGGCCGCCGGTGAGGGTCAGCAGCAGGGCGTTGAGCATCTCCTTCTCGCCGACCCACGCAAGCGACTGCAGCAGCGCGGCGGCAATCAGCGCCGCCCCCTGACGCAGCAGCGTGCGCCAGTCGCGCTGGTGGCGGTAGCGGGAAATGAGGGCAACCGGGAGAAGCGTGAGCAGGCTTCCGGTCATCAATAAGGGCAGGTGCGCGAGGGCGACTTCCTGCGCCAGCCAGACCAGCATCAGCCACTCTGCGCCGAGCAAAACGGGCCAGTAGCCTCGCGGGCACTGGAGCATTAACCCCAGACGCAGGCCGAAGGGGAACAGCAGCACCGCCAGCTCGGGGCGCTCCACCAGATGCAGGCTGATGCTCCACAGGCAGAACCAGGCGGCGGAGAAGATAAAGAAGCTGGCGACGACGGCGATCGGCCGTGATAAAGCGGAACTCATTGCCAGCCGTCGAACATGCGGCGCGCCAGCTCGACGTCGTTGCTGACGTTAAGTTTTTCCATCAGGTTGGCGCGGTGGACGTGCACGGTTTTGGGCGACAGATCCAGCTCGGCGGCAATCTCTTTTACCGACATGCCCTGCGCGAGTTTTTCCGCAACCTGACGCTCGCGCCTGGTGAGCGGATCCTGACGTCCGGCCGCCAGCTTGATGGCGATATCCGGCGTTAAATAGCAGCCGCCGGTGGAGACGGTGCGCACGGCGGCGATCAGTTCGTCGGGGCTACAGCGTTTAGAGAGGAAGCCGCGCGCGCCCGCGTTGAGCGCCTGCTCGACCAGCGCCGGGCTGTCGTGGACCGACAGCATAATCGTCGCCATGCCCTTTGGCAGCTGGCTTAACAGCTCCAGCCCGGAGAGATCCGGCATCGAGATGTCGCAGATACAGACCTGCACCCCGCGCCCCGGCAGGCCCGCCAGCGCCTCGCGACCGGAGCCAAACTCGGCCACGACCTGAAAATCCGGTTCGAGGTTCAGAAGCTGGGCAAAGCCGGAGCGGACGATAAGGTGGTCGTCGATGAGAGCGATGGTGGTCATGGGTTGATCCTGATGCGTGAACACGCCGGATGCCGGCGTAAACGCCTTATCCGGCCTACGCGTAACGTCCTGGTAGGCCGGATAAGCGCAGCGCCATCCGGCAAAAGCCTCTTACCTTAAGTGATTTACTCGAAAAACACCGCAATTTTGTTAAACATGGTGGGATCGGACTGGTTGCGCGCCACTTTGGTGACGTCTTCCAGCTTATCGATCTGCGCCATCATCTGCTCCAGACGCTGATCGTCGTTGACCAGCAGCCAGATGCGGCTGTGCTCGCTGCCCTGAATCGGCAGACAGAGAATGCCTTCCACGTTAAACGCCCGGCGGGCAAAGAGCCCGCAGACGTGGGTCATGACGCCAGGGTGGTTGCGGACGGTGAGTTCCAGAATGACGTTATCATGTTGTTTCTGCATGGCTTATTCTCCCACCATCTCAGTATTTGCCGCACCCGGCGGCACCATCGGATACACTTTTTGTTCAGGGTCGATACGCACGTGGATCAGCGCCGGGCCGGGGCGAGAAATCGCCGCCTGCAGCGCCGCGTGGGCGTCTTCTTCCGCGTTCAGATCGCAGGTATGCAGGCCAAAACCGGCGGCAATCTGCATAAAGTTAATCATCCCCGGATAGGTCGCCGCAAACACGCCCTGCTTGTAGAACAGGCTCTGCTGCTGGTGCACCAGCCCCAGCGCCTCGTTGTTCATCAGGATGATTTTCACGTCTAACTGGTTTTCGGCCGCGGTCGCCATTTCCTGAATGTTCATCATCAGGCTGCCGTCGCCGGAGAAGCAGATGACCTTGCGGTCCGGATTGGCCAGCGCCGCACCCACGGCTGCGGGCAGACCAAAGCCCATGGTTCCCAGACCGCCGGAGGTCAGCCACTGGCGCGGACGGTTCAGCGGGTAGGCCTGGGCGGTCCACATCTGGTGCTGGCCGACGTCGGTGGTGATAATCGCGCTGTCGTCCACGCAGGCGGCCACGGCGTTGATCAGCCCATAGTGGCTCAGCGGGTCGCCTTCGGTTGGGATAGCGCCCGGGAACTCACGCTGCAGATCCGCCACCAGCTGACGCCAGTCGGCGCGCTCGGTTGCGTCCGTCTGCGGGATCAGCTGCGCCAGCACCTCGGCCACATCGCCCTGAATCGCCACGTGCGGCTGCTTGATTTTACCCAGCTCCGCGCGGTCGATATCCACGTGAATGATTTTCGCGTTCAGGCAGAACTGCTCGGTTTTGCCAATCGCCCGGTCATCAAAACGCGCGCCCATAACAATCAGCAAATCAGCCTCTTGCAGGATGTAGTTGGTGCTGCGCGCGCCGTGCATGCCCAGCATGCCGAGAGAGAGCGGGTGCGCTTTAGGCAGCATGCCGAGCGCCATCAGGGTCATGGTGGTCGGCAGGTTGGCTTTTTCCGCAAACTGACGGATTTCATCCGCGGCGTTAATCGCTCCGCCGCCCAGGTAGAGCACCGGGCGTTTGGCGGCGTTAATCATAGCGGCGGCGTCGCGCACGCTCTCAGCGCTGAATTCTGGCGCGGGGGCACGGTCGCCCGGCTCGGGCAGAACGTCGATCTCGATCTCTGCAGTCTGGACATCCTTAGGAATGTCTATCCACACCGGGCCCGGGCGGCCGGACTGCGCAATGCGGAACGCATCGCTGATAACCTGAGGCAGCTCGCTGATATCGCGAACTAAATAGTTATGTTTGGTGATGGGGATAGAGATGCCGTAGGTGTCCACTTCCTGGAACGCATCGGTGCCGATCATTGAGGACGGTACCTGCCCGGTAATGCAGATCAGCGGAATGGAGTCGAGACGCGCGTCGGCGATGGCGGTGACCAGGTTGGTTGCGCCCGGGCCGCTGCAGGCCATACAGACCGCCGGTTTGCCCTGCGTACGCGCCATACCCTGCGCGATAAAGCCTGCCCCCTGCTCGTGGCGCGCCAGCACGTGGCGGATCTGCGTGCTTTGGCTTAACGCATCGTACAGCGGCAGCACCGTGCCGCCCGGAATGCCCGCAACGATGGTAATACCCTGTCGTTCCAGTAAGTGAACGATTAACTGCGCGCCCGTAAAGCGCGTCCTGGTGGATGTTGTGCCCGAAATTGCCATGCTCCAGTCCTTTTCTTCTGGGCCGACTTTCCGGGGAGGCTCTTAAACGAAAAACCCCGCCCGGTTTGCGCCGGCGGGGTTTTGGATTCGTGTGTTGATCCAGTCCCTACGGCGCATTGCCGACGACCACCACCACACGCACGACGACCACTGCGGCTGGTTGCGCAGTTTCTAGTAGGGTCGAGGTGAACATAGATGGAGTCATTGGGGACCTGTGTTTGGAATCATTGATTGAATTTATACAAACACAGGTTTTCGGGCGTGACAATGGAAATATTTTCATCTGCGCAAAAATGCGTCAGGGATCACGTTTCGTTTGTTGAGTGATAACTCTCAAAAAGTCGGTTTTTACTCACTCAATAAACAGAGCAGGTGATACCCCAAATCTGGCCGCCAGCTTTTTAATATGGTTCAGAGTAAGCTGTCTCTGGCCATTCAGAACCCGTGAAACCATCGATTTACTGCCAATTTCATCCTGAAAATCCGATATCGTCAGGTTGTACTGATCCATCAAGGTTCTTAAAACCGCAATACCGACGGGAACGGACTCCATCTCCTTGCGTAATGCGACTATCTCTGGCCGATTGGCTTCATAACGGCTAATCCTGGCGCACACAATATCCAGCAAGGGGCTATCGGGCTCGTTCAAAAGAAGATACTCAACCAGCTCTAGCGCATCCTTATAATCTTTCTCGCTCGGCTGTTCACCCAGTAAAGGAACGGCCGCGACAAGGGCATGCGTTGCTTTCATTGCATCAGCTACGATCATCATTTCTTCCCCTTCGTGCGATGTTTCTCCGTAAAACGGTCATATTCCTTATGAGTAAAAACATGGCGCACATAAAACTTTTGGCTTTCAAAGAATATGAGAGCCACTACTCTGAGATTGTTGTTTGCAATATCAATAAGATAATGCTTATCCAGATACTTAAAGTTATCCAGCGTCGGAAACAGTTTTTTCAGCGCAGCCGGTGTTGGGCAATGGCTCTTTTCGATGGTGCGACCCAAAAAAAGGAGTTCTTCCTTGTGCTGCGGAAACTGGGTTACCGCATCCAAAATAGCTTTCATAGAGATTAAATGCATACTGCATGCCTGCCGCGTCCGTTGCCATTATGGCAATGGTGACATCCATTGCCAATAAGTCAACAGGCATCTTTTTTGGACAGACCAGAAAACAAAAAACCCCGCCTAAGCGAGGTTTTTTTCAGGGTTTTGCGGTTGGTCGCCGCAGAACACACTGTGTTACGTCAACGCAAAAAGTATACGCGATCGCAGACGAACGCGCAATTCAGGCACGGATTTTGACGTTTTTGAGTATGGATCGGCTTCACGTTTTTGTCCATAAAATACTGTTCATGCATACAGTATTTATCTATACTGAGGGTGTTCGCAGTGAGCGAGGGGGCCGCAGTTCTACCGGCGCAACGAAGTCCTGGCTGAAACGGGTGGTGCCGTCAGTGCCTTAACCCCCTGAAGTGAGCACACTGTGTTACGTCAATCCAGGTGCTGGCCACAGGCGGCGGAAAGGTACGCCAGCATCGTGCTCCTTTGAACCAAAAGGAGACGCGTATGGGCATCGTGGATATGGTGATACTTATCCTCAAACTCATTGTTGCTGTACTGCAACTGCTTGATGCTGTCCTGAAATACGTTCGGTGATTCAGGTTCAAGTCGCACCTGAGAGGGGCGGGCAACCGCCCCTCTTTAATAACGAGGGAATGCTATGTCGCGTCTGTTAATTGAGCCTGTTACGCCTGACGAGCCAGGGTATATCGCCCTGAAGGCCGAGAGTATCGCGTTGAATTTCAACATGCTGCGCAGGCTGGAAGAGAACTGGCAGCGGGGTGAGAACCGCTTTAACGCGCCGGGTGAAAAGCTGCTGGGCGCGTTTCTCAACGGCAGGCTGGTGGGCGTGTGCGGTCTCAACCGCGATCCGTTCAGCCAGCAGCCGCGCGCCGGGCGTATTCGCCATCTCTACGTCAGCGAGAAGTGCCGCGGGCTGGGCATCGGCAAGCAGCTGTTAACCGTGGTGATGGCCGATGCCAGCATCTGGTTTGATTTCCTCAATACCCATGCGCCGGACGCCGCTTACGGGTTCTATCATAGCGCCGGTTTTACGCTGGTGTCGGACGAACCGCGGGTGACGCACCGTCTTTTTTGCGCGGTGTAACCGGCTGGCAGCATCAGAGCCTGAATGTTACAGTTGGATGACAATTCACCATCCGATACGCCATGACCATCACCGTTTTCTGCATTTTGCTGTTCGCCGCGCTGCTGCATGCCAGTTGGAACGCCATCGTTAAGGCCGGAACGGACAAGCTCTATTCCGCAATCAGCGTCAGCGGCTCCGCCACGCTGATTGCCCTGGTGCTGCTCCCCTTCTCTCCGCAGCCTTCTGCCGCAAGCTGGCCGTTTTTAATTGTCTCCTGCGCCCTACAGGTGGTGTATACGGTACTGGTCGCCAAAACGTATCAGGTATCGGATATGAGCCAGACCTATCCGCTTATGCGCGGTACGGCCCCGCTGCTGGTGGCGCTGATCAGCGTACTGGCGCTCGGGGATAGCCTCTCAGGGCTCGCCTGGGCCGGCATTGGCACGATCTGCCTGTCGATTCTGGCGATGGCGATGACCGGCCGTTTGCAGTCACGCAAGGGGATCTGGCTGGCACTGCTTAATGCCTGTTTTATCGCGGGCTATACGCTGGTGGACGGTACGGGCGTGCGGCTGTCCGACACAGCGCTGGGCTATACGCTTTGGACCTTCTTTATGAATGGCTTCTGCCTGCTTGGCTGGGCGATGGTGGCGCGTCGACGCGAAGCCGCCAGCTACCTGCGCCTGCACTGGAAAAAGGGGCTGCTCGGCGGCGTCGGCACGATGGGCTCATACGGTCTGGCGCTCTGGGCCATGACGCAGGCACCGCTGGCGGTGGTCGCCGCGCTGCGTGAAACCTCGATTCTCTTTGGCGCGCTGATCGCATTTTTGCTTTTAAAAGAGAAGGTTGCCGGTCTGCGCATCGCGGCGGCATTGGGTATTGCCGGCGGCGCCATTCTGCTGCGCCTGGCGTAAATCACTGGCAACATTAGTTGCCGATCTTGTTTACAAATCCTGCCTTTCACGGTTTTTTCATTCACCACGACAATGCTTAAATTGTCATCTCACTGTGGTAGATTCCTCGCGCATTTATGGGAATGCGCAGTCACTTATTCTTCATTTTTCTCTTTTGGCAAAAGTATTCAGCGACATGAAAAAACAAAGGAACGTTAACTTATTGTTGATGCTGGTGTTGCTGGTGGCCGTCGGTCAGATGGCGCAAACCATCTACATCCCGGCGATCGCCGACATGGCGAAGGAATTGAACGTCCGCGAGGGCACGGTGCAGAGCGTGATGGCAGCGTATCTGCTGACCTATGGCGTTTCGCAACTCATCTACGGACCGCTCTCCGACCGCGTCGGGCGTCGACCGGTGATCCTGGTAGGCATGAGCATTTTCATGGTGGCCACCGTCATTGCGATGACCACCCATAACCTGACCGTTCTGATTGCCGCCAGCGCCCTGCAGGGCGTCGGGACCGGCGTCGGCGGGGTGATGGCGCGCACCTTACCGCGCGATATGTATCAGGGCACCCAGCTCCGTCATGCCAACAGCCTGTTAAATATGGGCATTCTGGTCAGCCCGCTTCTCGCCCCGCTGATTGGCGGCCTGCTGGACACAATGTGGTCCTGGCGCGCCTGCTACGCCTTCCTGCTGGTGCTGTGTGTGATTGTCACCTTCAGCATGGGGCGCTGGATGCCGGAAACGCGTCCAAAAGACGCACCGCGCACAAAGCTTGTCGCCAGCTATAAGACGCTGTTCGGTAACGGATCGTTTACCTGCTATCTGCTGATGCTGATCGGCGGCCTGGCCGGTATCGCGGTGTTCGAAGCCTGTTCCGGGGTACTGCTGGGCGCGGGGCTGGGCCTGAGCAGCATGGTGGTGAGCATTCTGTTTATTCTGCCGATTCCGGCAGCGTTCTTCGGGGCGTGGTTTGCCGGACGTCCGAACAAGCGTTTCTCGACGCTGATGTGGCAATCGGTGATTAGCTGCCTGCTGGCTGGCGTGATGATGTGGCTTCCGGGGCTGTTCGGCGTGATGACGGTCTGGACGCTGCTCATCCCGGCGGCGCTGTTCTTCTTCGGCGCGGGAATGCTGTTCCCGCTGGCCACCAGCGGCGCGATGGAGCCATTCCCGTTCCTCGCAGGCACGGCGGGCGCGCTGGTTGGCGGTTTGCAGAATATCGGCTCAGGCGCGCTGGCATGGCTTTCCGCGATGATGCCGCAAACCGGCCAGGCTAGTCTGGGGTTACTGATGACGCTGATGGGGCTGCTGATTTTACTGTGCTGGCTGCCGCTGGCGTCGCGCGTCCCGCATCACGAGCAGCCGGTTTAACCGCACGGTGGCCCGGCTTCTCGCCGGGCTTTTCGCACGCAGGCGAAATCATCGTCTGCAGCAGCGGCTCTGGCGCGGGTCGCCAGGCCCCCTCTTCCCCGTCGTAAAACTGAAAATCCGCATTAAGCGCGTAAGGGATTTTTGCTTTTTGCAGCTCGCAGGCCATAAAGGTAGCGAACGCCATTTGCGATGCCGTTGGCGTGAGATGATTTGACTCCCCTACGCCCCAGCCCCCAACCCAGCTGACGTGTCCGGTTTTTTGCTGCCAGCGCAGCGCCGTATTGATGCGGTTATGAATCGCCGCTTTCTCGGCTGGCGTCCCCGACGTCCACGGGTATTTTCCGTTACTTTTCAACGGTCCCCACGGGAAGATATGCCATTCCGCCAGCAGGTAGTTTTGGCTGCGCGCGGGCAACTTCAGGCTGGATAAATCTTCCGGCGCGGCGCGCAGGCGAGGGGCGATAAAAATCATGCGGTTCGGGTTAATCGCATGAATATCTTTGATCGCTTTCTCATACACCCGGTTAAGCGATGCCGCGTTGTGGTTGAGCTTATCCGCAGGCTCGTAGATCAGATCGAAACCCAGCAGCGGTGAGCGTTGGCCGAAATAGTGCGCCACGGCAATCCACCAGTTAACCACCTCTTTCTCGTTATCGGGTTTCGGGTCGTTTTTGTATTCATCTGCCTGATAAGCGACTATCGGGATCACGCCGTACTGCTCGCAGGCTTCTACCAGCTTGCGCAGATGGATCAGCCGCGCTTCTGTAGGCTCATCGGCCACGCGAATGCGCACGTGGGTGATCCCTTTTGCGCGAAAATCACGCACCACCAGCGGGTCGAACTCGCGAATGCCGCGCTCGGTGCGCGCCCAGTCGACATCCATTCCCACGCCCAGCTTCTGCGCGTAACGGGCAGCCGTCAGCGGCGGCTCAGCGGCAATGGCCCAGCCGGAGGCAATCAGTAAGGCAGTGGCAATGAAAGGCTTGAACACGGTTTACCCTGGATAAATCGAAAGCATTACCTGTATTTAGCACGCTTTTTCATATTTGGTGTAGAGCGAAAGCGTAATAATTCTTCAACCTGCCAGCACTCGCAGCCAGCCGATAAAGGCGTCTATTTTCGGCCACTGGCGGCCAGAAAGCGTCGAGATATAGTAGTGCTGATGACATTTCAGGGTCTTTTCACCGAACGGGGCGATCAGCTCGCCTCGTTCCAGCCGTTTCTGCACCAGCCGCTTTCTGCCCATCGCGACGCCAACGTGGTTGATGGCCGCAATAATCGCTAAATCGGAACGATCGAAACCAATGCCCGACGATGGCGGCATATTCACCGCAAAATGCTGTGCCCAGCTCAGCCACTCGTCCGTACCGGAATCATTGCTCCAGGCCTGACGGTCGTGCAACAGCGTGCAGTGGCTGAGGTTATCGGGGTTTTTCAGCAGTTCATGCTCGCGGGCATACCGCGGTGAGCAGACCGGCAAAATCTCCTCGTCCATCAGGAAGTGATGAGAGAGGTGGTTTGGCGGCGTATCGTCGAAATAGAGCGCCAGATCGACGCCCGTTCGCTGCATGTTAACGTAATCATTGCCGGTCAGGATGGTAAGTGAAATCGACGGATAGCGGCGGGTAAAATCCCCCAGCATGGGCACCAGCAAGCACTGGGCAATCGACGGGCGGGAGTAGACCGTCAGCGTGCCGGAGAGCGCCTGGTTTTTGATATCCAGGATCTCCTGATTCAGGGTGTCGAGGGACGATCTTAGCGTCCAGTAAACGCGCTTCCCTTCTTGCGTCAGCTCGACTTTACGGTGCGAGCGGACGAACAGCTGAATACCCAGCTCCTCTTCCAGCAGGTTGATGCGGTGGCTCACCGCGCTGGGGCTGAGCGACAGCTCCGCCGCCGCCAGGGCGAAGGACTCATGCCGGGCGGCCACTTCAAAGGTGTACATTTTCGACAGCTGGCAGCCGTTTAATAGCCGGTTTCTGGCTTCATTTGCATCGGTCATCACAATTCTCGCGCGTGGTTTCTGCACTCAGCATACCGCTCAAGGGTGAATTTATGTGAACCTAATACGGATTAAGTGCGCTTTTTTGAGCGCAGTCACTCAGTTGATCCAATCTGGCTCACCTGAACGCCAATTTATATCGCTTGTCAGCCCACGCCGTTTTTTCGTCCAATACCCACAGATGACATAAGGGTGAGGTGAGATATGACGACGGCGAGGTTTATCGCCTCGGAGCTTGCACCTGGCGGCACATTCCTGCTTTCCTTCATTATCTGAGCGCGAAGAGACGTACTATGGAAAACGCAACTATCACCACGTTAACCGCACAGTTTCCTCTGGTTGAGGATCTGATTGCCCTGAAAGAAACCACCTGGCTAAACCCGCGCACCACGACGCTTGCGGAAGGGTTGCCGTACGTAGGGCTGACCAAAGCCGACGTGGACGACGCGCACGCTCGCCTGAAACGCTTCGCGCCGTATCTGGCGAAAGCCTTCCCGGAAACGGCGGCAACGGGCGGGATTATTGAATCCGAGCTGGTCGCGATCCCGGCAATGCAGGCGCGGCTGGAGAAAGAATCTGCGAAGTCTATTCCCGGCACGCTGCTGCTGAAAAAAGACAGCCATCTGCCGATTTCCGGCTCGATTAAAGCGCGCGGCGGCATCTACGAGGTGCTGACCCACGCCGAGAAACTGGCGCTGGACGCCGGGTTGCTGAGCACCGAAGACGACTACAGCATTCTGCTGGAGCCGCGCTTTAAGGACTTCTTCAGCCAGTACAGCATTGCGGTGGGCTCAACCGGCAACCTCGGGATGTCCATCGGCATTATGAGCGCACGCATCGGTTTTAAGGTGACGGTACATATGTCTGCCGACGCCCGCGAGTGGAAGAAAGCCAAACTGCGCAGCCACGGCGTCATCGTCGTGGAATATGAACAGGATTACGGCGTGGCGGTGGAGCAGGGACGAAAAGCGGCGGAAAGCGATCCGAACTGTTTCTTCATCGACGATGAAAATTCCCGCACCTTATTCCTGGGCTATGCCGTTGCAGGCGAGCGCCTGAAGGCGCAGTTTGCCGAACAGGGCCGGGTGGTGGATGCGGATCATCCCCTGTACGTCTACCTGCCGTGCGGCGTCGGCGGCGGTCCCGGCGGCGTGGCGTTTGGCCTGAAGCTGGCCTTCGGCGATAACGTCCACTGCTTCTTTGCGGAGCCAACGCACTCCCCGTGCATGCTGCTGGGGGTTTATACGGGCCTGCACGATGAAATTGCCGTGCAGGATCTGGGGATTGATAACGTGACGGCGGCGGACGGTCTGGCGGTTGGGCGGGCATCCGGCTTTGTGGGCCGCGCGATGGAACGCCTGCTCGACGGGTTCTATACGCTTTCCGACCAGAGCATGTACGATATGCTCGGTTGGCTGGCGCAGGCGGAAGGCATTCGTCTGGAGCCGTCGGCGCTGGCGGGGATGGCCGGGCCGCTGCGCGTTCATTCGCATACCAACGTTACCCACCTGGTGTGGGCGACCGGCGGCGGGATGGTGCCGGAAGACGAGATGGCGAAGTATCTGGCGAAAGGGAAGTAATTATGCCGGGTGGCGGCTGCGCCTTACCCGGCCTACAACTGCAAAATTTGTTGAATGTGGGTTACCGCAAACAACAATGACAGCGAGAGAACAGCAAGCGCGATCAGGAACTTATCGCGCACCGCCTTCGGCTGTGCAAAATCGTTCTGCGCTACGTCCATCAGGTTACGGCTGCGGGTATAGCGCCACAAAACGATCGCCACCAGCGCCAGCACGATAATTGAGATCCAGAATGGCACCCCCGTGCGGTGCCAGTTGTGCTTAATCGCCAGGGCGATCAGCGCGCCATACCCCAGCAGCGTGCGCAGCCAGGCCAGCGACGTCCGCTCCGGCTGCAGGCCGGGGTCCGCTTCGCGCCGCGCTTTGCGGCTATCCGCCATAGAACACCAGCACCATCACTACGCCCGCTACCGTCAGCAGAATCGTGCTGATAATCAGCAGCCCACGGGTATAGGGCAGATCCTGCTTCAGGCGCATCGCCTTCTCATTGCGCAGCCAGCGCAGGTAGCCGTAAATCGCCAGCACGCCCGCGAACAGGCATAACAGCAACGCGAGGATTTCGCGAATCACGGGGGTGGCAAAGTCGGGGGCAAGCTGATCGAGACCGACGCCAGCGGCCAGAAAGCCCAGCGCGGTGCGGATCCACGCCAGGAAAGTGCGTTCGTTAGCCAACGAGAAGCGGTAGTCCGGCGCTTCGCCGAGGCGGGAAATTTTCATGGGGGTTCCTTGTCGTGCTGCAGGCAGGCTTCAGCATAGCGTAATGCCGATGAAGCTGTTAGCCCATCCCCCAGAACAACACCGCCAGCAGCTGCGGCGTAATGATGCGCAGGAACATCACCAGCGGATAGACCGTCGCGTACGACAGCGCCGCCGCGCCGCTGGTGGCGTGCAGGTTGTTGGCAAAGGCCAGCGCCGGGGGATCGGTCATGGAGCCTGCCAGCATGCCGCACAGCGTCAGATAGTTCATTTTGGCGAACATTCGCGCCATTATCCCGACCGTTAGCAGCGGGATAGCGGTAATAAAGATGCCATAGCCGACCCAGCTTATCCCGTCACCCTTGACCAGCGTATCAACAAAATCACCGCCGGATTTCAGCCCGACGACCGCCAGGAACAGCACGATGCCCAGCTCGCGCAGCGCCAGGTTCGCGCTCGGCGGCATAAACCAGTAGAGCTTACCGATACAGCCGATACGCCCGAGGATAAGCGCCATGATCAGCGGCCCGCCCGCCAGGCCGAGCTTGAGCGCCACCGGGAATCCCGGCACGTACAGCGGAATGGAGCCGAGCAGCACGCCGAGGCCAACACCAATAAAGACCGGCAGCATCTGCACCTGCTGCAGCTTTTGCTGGGCGTTGCCTACCATGTCCGCCACGGCATCAATGGACGACGGGCGCCCGACCAGGTTGAGGATATCGCCAAACTGCAGGCTGGCCTCGGGGCTGGCAACCAGCTCAATACCCGCGCGGTTAAGGCGGGAGATCACCACGTCATAGCGCTCTTTTACCTGCAGATCTCGGATTTTCTTCCCCAGAACCTTTTCGTTGGTAACGACGACGCGCTCGACGCGCATGTCCGTTCCGCGCGTGGAGAGCGAGGTGTCGACCTCCTGACCAATCACCAGCCGCGCGTTGTTGAGATCGCCCGGCTGCCCAACCAGGTGCAGCAGGTCGCCCTGCAGAATTGTGGTGCCGGGGGAGGGCACCATCAGCATGTCATCACGTTTGAGGCGCGAGCAGATAATATTGGCGCTGTTGAGGATCGGTACGTCCTGAATCGCCATATTGTTCAGGTTGGGGTTATCGACGCGAATGTTGATGGTTTTGATCGGCATATGGCCGTTGGTGAGCGTGGTTTCGTGGTCTTTCGCCTCTTTATCGACGTTGACGCGAAACAGCACCCGCACCAGCCACATGGAGAGCAGAATGCCGCAAATCCCAAACGGATAGGCCATCGCGTAGCTCATCCCCATCTGGTCGACGATGCCGGGTTCGATACCTAAATCGCGCAGGATTTGCTGGCCTGCCCCCAGCGCTGGGGTGTTGGTGACTGCGCCGGAGAAAATCCCCAGCACCACGGGGAGCGGGATGTCGAAGAGTTTATGCAGGATAGCGGTGACCAGGCCGCCCATCACCACGATGCCGAGGGCAAAGAGATTCAAGCGCAATCCGGATACGCGCAGGGAAGCGAAAAAGCCCGGCCCGACCTGGATACCGATGGTGTAAACAAAGAGGATCAGGCCGAACTCCTGGATGAAGTGGAGCATTTCGGCGCTGAGAACCAGCCCAAGCTGGTCGGCAAAATGGCCAACAAAAATGCCGCCGAACAGCACTCCGCCAATGCCAAACCCGACGCCGCGGATTTTGATATTGCCAATCCACAGGCCCACAACAGCGACCAGGGCCAACACGCTAACGGTTAACGCGATATCACTCATGATCCACATCCTGTGTATAACCTTAGTTATGCTAAGGATTCTCTCAGAGCCGGATGAGATTGTATGGGCGATGGCGCACAAAAAAGCCCTGCCACGGCAGGGCCTTATCTTTTCACCCTCTCCCTGTGGGAGAGGGCCGGGGTGAGGGCACCAGCCCGCACAGTATTAACTGTTTAACGCCGGCCGCTCGCTAATGGCGATACGCTGCGGCGCGATGGCTTCCGGCACGTTGCGGAGCAGGTCGATATGCAGCAGCCCGTTGGTAAACGTTGCGCCGGACACTTCCATATGGTCTGCCAGGGTAAAGCTCAGGCTAAACGGCTGATTAACAAGCCCCTGATGCAGCCATTTGGTCTCGGTCTCTTGTTTTTCCGGCGTACCTTTCACGGTCAAACGCGTGCCTTCAAGCTGGATGTCCAGATCGTCCTGGCGGAAACCGGCCAGCGCAAGCGTGATGCGATAGTGGTTATCATCGCTTTTTTCGATGTTGTACGGCGGAAACGCCTGTTGCTCGGTGGTGCTTTGCAGAGCGTTAGCGAGTTTGTCAAAACCAATCCACTGACGCAGCAGGGGGGATAAATCGTAGTTACGCATACTAAATCTCCTTCTGAGAAGCGAGTTCGGCACAGTTTAATTTTGTGCGCAGTTGTTCCTGCAAATCCTGATGGATTCGCATATGCTCCCATTACGGCAAGCAATTCTGAGTGGGCCGCGAGAGCGACCCGCGTAATTAGTTGATTTCGATACGGCGCGGTTTTTTCTCTTCCGGAATCACGCGTTCCAGTTCGATAAACAGCAGGCCGTTAACCAGGTTCGCGCCTTTAACGTGAATGTTCTCGGCGAGCTGGAACTTGCGTTCAAAGTTGCGCTCGGCGATACCCTGATACAGGTAGGTGCGCTCTTTTTGCTCAGCCGTATGGGCACCTTTCACCACCAGCAGGTTATCCTGCGCGGTGATCTCCAGCTCGTTTTCTGCAAAACCGGCGACAGCAATGGCAATGCGGTAGTGGTTTTCGTTAACCAGTTCAACATTGTAGGGAGGATAGCCGTTGCTCTGGCTTTGGTTATTTTCTAAATGGTTGAACAGGCGGTCAAAACCAATTGCAGAACGGTACAGCGGAGAAAGATCGAAGTTACGCATAGATAAAAACTCCTGAAATCAGCGAGAAAATATAGCCTTCCACCATGGACAGGCTCTGGCGCCCCCGAACACCCATCAGGCGTGTTCGTTATCGGGCCACAATCTTAAAATGGGTCTGGATACGGGCTTTTCAAGCGTATTTATGTGAGATTTTTTTGCGCTTTGCGGGTTGTCGCATAGACTAGGACAACAGCACAAAGGGTTAAATTGCGATGGCTGCCACAGTGCGGGGGTTTCGGGCTATTCATTTTGGGCGAGGCTCGCTATAACCCTCAATTGCAGGTCGATGCTGTACCATTAACGATGATTGAATGATGATGAAAAATGTTCTGATAAAGCTGACGATGTTCAGCGGGGTAGTTTTACTTTGCGGGTGTTCGAGCGTGATGTCTCACACCGGCGGTAAAGAAGGAACATATCCGGGGACGCGCGCCAGTGCGGCAATGATCTCCGATGACGATACAAACTGGGGAACCAAATCTCTGGTTATCCTGGATATGCCGTTTACGGCAGTTGCTGATACGCTCCTGCTGCCGTGGGACATGTTCCGCACGGATAACTCCGTGCGGTCGCGCGTGGAGAAAAGCGAGCAGGAAAATCTGGCCACTAACTCCGTTATCCCGCCCGCAGCACTGCCGCCGCGCTAGTTCTTAGCGGTTTCCGTGAGCCACAGCTGGCGGAAACCGTCTGTCTCTTCCATCCAGGCAATAAAACGCCCGTCCGGCGAGAACACGACCGCGTCGGCAGACGGCGGATTGCCGCGATCGGACGTCAAAAACGTCACCTCTCCGGTCCGGGCATCGCAGCAGGCAATCCGGTTTTCAAGAACAAATCCCAGCATGTTCCCGCAAGGATGCCAGTTAAACGCAGACTGAATACCGCTTTTCGTATGGGTTAACTGGCGTGGCTCGCCGCCTTCGGGTGAGATTAACCATAGCTGGACCGTACCGTTTTCATCACGCATCAGGAACGCAATCTGCGTCCCTTGCGGATTACTGCGTACCCAGTGGCGCGGCACGTTCACCAGCCCCGGATACGCATTCTTATGGGTAAAGGTTAACCGACGCTGTACAACGCCCTCAGGCGGAGCCGGAAGGGTTTCTGGCGTGCCCTGCAGCGGCGCATCGCCCGCACGTTTCCAGCCCTGCTCGTCCTGTGGAAGTTCGACAATAAACAGCTCGGGCACCTTCTCGCCCTTGTTGGACAAGGTATCGCCGATAAACGCCAGCCTGTTATTGCCTACCCAGCCCTCTTCATACGCACGGTTAATCTCATCGCTGCCTGGCAGCGGGTTCGGCGTGGTGCGGCTGACCAGCACGCTCCAGAAGGTTCCAGGATATTCACGCGGATGGTTACCCTGCGGGTTCACCGGGCCGAAAGGCGCAGCCACGCCAACGTTGCGTAAATCGAGCGTTGGATCGCGCTCGTGCAGGACATGGTCGTTATAGGTAAAGCTGACGAACTGCCCGTTCGGGCTAAAAACGTGTACGTGGCTGCCGCCGCGCAGCGCGCCGGCGGTATAGGGCGCGGTGATATCCATCGCATCGAGGTTGCTCGCCTGGCCGCTGTGGACAATCACCCCCTGTCGGTGGTGAAAATCGTAATGCCAGTCTGCATCGGGGTTTTTCGGGCCGTGGATAAAGACGTATTTGTCCTGTGCCGGATGAACGGTCACCACGCCGACGTGCGCGCCGTCGGTGGCGCGATAAACCACCTCCACCTCACCCGTCGCGACGTTGACCCGCTCAATGGTTTCACCGGTGAACGACGCGCCGGACGGGCGCACGTCATAGGCCAGCCACTGGCTGTCCGGCGTCCAGGTATTAATATTCGTGAGCTGGTGATGGCGGGAAGCGAAGGTGATTTGTTTCATGAGGATACCCTGATACGCAGTAATCGCATCAGGGTATCGCAGGCGCGATTTTAGTTCAGCACAAACTTCTCGATGGCGTAAGCCACGCCGTCTTCCAGGTTGGATTTGGTCACGAAGTTGGCCACTTCTTTCACCGACGGAATGGCGTTATCCATCGCCACGCCCATACCCGCGAACTCAATCATCGCGATGTCATTTTCCTGGTCACCAAGCGCCATAATCTCTTCTGGCTTAATTCCCAGCGCATCCGCAAGCGATTTCACGCCGGTGCCCTTATTGACGCGTTTATCGAGAATTTCGAGGAAATACGGCGCGCTTTTCAGCACGGTGTACTTCTCTTTCACGTCAGCCGGGATGCGCGCAATGGCTTTATCCAGGATCTCCGGCTCGTCGATCATCATCACTTTCAGGAACTGGATCGCAGGGTCCATCTTCTCGGCTTCACAGAACACCAGCGGGATCGTCGCGACAAAGGATTCATGCACGGTGTAGTAGCTGATATCGCGGTTAGCGGTGTAGAGCGTGTTGCGATCGAGCGCGTGGAAGTGGGAACCGACGTCGCGGGACAGTTTTTCCAGGAACAGGTAGTCATCATAGTTCAGCGCGGTTTGCGCCACCGTGCTGCCGTCTGCGGCCTTCTGCACCAGCGCACCGTTGTAGGTGATGCAGTAATCGCCGGGCTGATTCATGTGCAGCTCTTTCAGATAGCTGTGCACGCCCGCATAAGGACGACCCGTGGTCAGGACCACGTTCACGCCTTTTTCGCGCGCAGCGGCGATCGCGTTTTTAACAGCAGGAGAGATGGTGTGGTCTGGCAGCAGCAGCGTGCCGTCCATGTCGATTGCAATGAGTTTGATAGCCATGAGATCCCCGGGATAAATGAGTGCTGCCTCATGCTAACGCGATTAAGCCCACAAAAATAGAGCTACATTGCGCAACGGAAATACCCCTTTTACGCTTATCCCGGGGGACGACGACTTACTCGCGAGTAAGCACGATTTTACCGAACGCACCGCGATCGAGGTGTTCAAACGCCTGTTCAAGCTCGTTAAAACGATAGCGATGTTCGATCACAGGTTTCAGTCCGGTCACGTCCACGGCGCGGACAAAATCTTCCAGCGCCCGGCGGTGACCTACGCCAATCCCCTGAATGACGGGGGATTTCAGCAGCAGTTCGCCAGCAGAGAGCGTAATCTCCGTCCCGGCCAGCACGCCAATAACGGAGATACGTCCGTGAACGGCAACGGCGCGCAGGGAATGCTTCAGGTTCTCTCCCCCAACGGTTTCGATAATATGGTCGATGCCGCGATCCTGCGTGAGCGCCAGCGTATTTTCAGCCCAGTCGCCCTTCAGACGGTTGATGCCCTGATTAGCCCCCAGTGTTTTGGCCTGCGCCAGTTTTTCATCGCTTCCGGAGGTGACAAACACCTCTGCGCCGTGCGCTTTTGCGATTTGCAAAGCAAAGAGCGCCACGCCGCCCGTGCCCTGCACCAGCACCGATTGCCCGGCGCGCAGCTGGCCACGTTCCACCAGCGCAAACCAGGCGGTAAGCCCTGCGCAGGGTAAGGTGCTGGCCTCGGCGTCATCCAGGGTCTCCGGGGAGGCCACCAGCGCGTCTTCCTTCACAATCACATACTCGGCCAGCATTCCCTGGAAGTATCCGCCGGACGTTTTATAGGGCAGATTGCGCGCGTCCGCCCGCGGCTTACCGTCAAGCCACTCAGGGAAGAAGGTTGAGATGACGCGCGCGCCGGGTTTGAAGCGCGTAACGCCTTCACCCATGCTGTCTACCACGCCCGCCATGTCGGACGCCGGGGTAAACGGGAAGGAAAGCGGGATCGGCATCGTGCCTTCAACAACCATTTTATCGCGATAGTTAAGCGCAACGGCATTCACCCGTACGCGCACTTCACCCGGGCCGGGCTGTGGAACAGGTTCCTTAATGAGCTTGAGGTTCTCGCGCCCGAGGGCGTCCATGGACCAGCGTTGCATTGTCTCTGTCATATTATTTCTCCTGCCATCAGATGAGCTTTAGTCCTGACAGTCTACCGTTGACTAAAGGTCGCCAGTGGCGATAAGTTTTCTCTTTATTGACGCCAGAATAGATACAATCCATGACCGATACGCTGAAGGATATTCCTGTTTTTGTGGCCGCCGTTGAGGCGGGAAGTTTTGCTCAGGCCGCGATTCGTCTGCATTTGTCACGCTCGGCGGTAGGGAAAAGCATTGCCCGCCTTGAGGAGCGGCTTGGGGTACGTCTTTTTCAACGCACCACCCGCAGCCAGAGTCTGACCGATAACGGCGCCCTTTTTTATGAACGCTGCCTACGCGCGCTGGAGGAGATTAGGGGTGCGGAATCGCTGCTTGAAACAGGAAAGCAGCAGGTCACTGGCCGCCTGCGCGTTGCCATGCCGGTGCTGTTTGGTCGCCAGTGCGTCGCTCCGCTGCTGATCGCGCTGGCGCAGGAACACCCCGGGCTTGAGCTTGAAATGTCATTCAGCGACCGCGTGGTGGATCTGGTGGAGGAAGGGTTTGATATGGCGGTGCGTAACGGCACGCTTCAGGACAGCAGCGTGCTGGTCGCCAGAAAGCTGGGAGAACACCGCATGGTGCTGTGCGCCGCGCCGGAGTATCTGCAGAAGAAAGGCCAGCCACAAAGCGTTAATGATTTACCCCAGCATACGGCCATTAACTATTTGAGCGCAGGCAGAGTGTTGTCCTGGCAGCTGATGGATAACGAAGGAACGTCGCGCACCTTTACGCCACGATCGTCGCTCAACATGGATGATTTACAGGCGATCTGCGACGCTGCGCTGGCCGGACACGGTATTGCCTGGTTGCCCTGCTGGATGGTCGTCAAAGATATTCATCAGGGTAAACTCGTCCCGCTCCTGAAGCAGGCACCGGATGTGCATTTCAACGTTCATGCCGTGTGGCAGCAGACGCCGCATCTGCCGCTGAGGGTAAGAATTGCGATAGATACGCTGGCGAGCCGTTTGCCGTCCGTGATGTCGCTGGATATGCCTGCGCCCACAAAAAAGCCGCGCTAAAAGCGCGGCCAGTTATCGTGCGGTATACCGACGATTAGATATCGATATTCGCCGCTTTCAGGGCGTTTTCTTCGATAAAGGCGCGACGAGGTTCAACCGCATCACCCATCAGGGTGGTGAACAGCTGATCCGCAGCAATCGCGTCTTTAACGGTGACGCGCAGCATGCGGCGGCTTTCCGGATCCATGGTGGTTTCCCACAGCTGTTCCGGGTTCATTTCGCCCAGACCTTTATAGCGCTGAATTGCGAGGCCACGGCGGGACTCTTTCACCAGCCATTCCAGCGCCTGCTCGAAGCTGGCTACCGGCTGACGGCGTTCGCCACGTTCGATGAACGCATCGTCTTCAATCAGCCCGCGCAGCTTCTCGCCGAGCGTGCAGATACGGCGGTATTCCGGACCGGTCACAAACTCGTGTTCCAGCGGGTAGTCGGTATCCACGCCGTGGGTACGCACGCGAATAATAGGCTCGAACTGCTTATCGGCGTTCTGCTGGATATCGCATTTCCACATGCTGCCGTGCTGCTCTTTCTCGTTCAGATCGGTCACCAGAGCGTTCACCCAGCGGGTCACGGTCTGCTCGTCGCTCAGATCGGCTTCGGTCAGCGTTGGCTGGTAAATCAGCTCTTTCAGCAGCGTTTTCGGATAGCGGCGTTCCATACGCGTGATCATTTTCTGCGTCGCGTTGAACTCGGACACCAGGCGCTCCAGCGGCTCGCCCGCCAGTGCAGGGGCATGGGAGTTCGCGTGCAGGGTCGCACCGTCAAGGGCGATCGCGATTTGGTACTGATCCATCGCTTCGTCGTCTTTGATGTACTGTTCCTGCTTGCCTTTCTTCACCTTGTACAGCGGCGGCTGTGCAATGTAGACATGGCCACGCTCAACGATTTCAGGCATCTGACGATAGAAGAAGGTCAACAGCAGCGTACGGATGTGCGAGCCGTCGACGTCCGCATCGGTCATGATGATGATGCTGTGGTAACGCAGCTTGTCCGGGTTGTACTCGTCGCGGCCAATGCCGCAGCCCAGCGCGGTGATCAGCGTCGCCACTTCCTGAGAAGAGAGCATTTTGTCGAAACGGGCCTTCTCAACGTTGAGGATTTTACCCTTCAGCGGCAGAATCGCCTGGTTCTTACGGTTGCGGCCCTGCTTCGCAGAACCGCCCGCTGAGTCCCCTTCCACGAGGTACAGTTCGGACAGCGCCGGGTCGCGTTCCTGACAGTCAGCCAGTTTGCCCGGCAGGCCTGCTAAGTCCAGCGCGCCTTTACGACGGGTCATTTCGCGGGCTTTACGCGCCGCTTCACGGGCACGCGCCGCATCGATAATTTTGCCCACCACGATTTTCGCGTCGGACGGGTTTTCCAACAGGTATTCGCTCAGCAGTTCGTTCATCTGCTGCTCAACCGCCGATTTCACCTCGGAAGAGACCAGCTTGTCTTTGGTCTGTGAGGAGAACTTCGGATCCGGCACCTTCACGGAGACAACGGCAATCAGGCCTTCACGGGCATCGTCGCCGGTGGCGCTGACTTTCGCTTTCTTGCTGTAGCCTTCTTTGTCCATGTAGGCGTTCAGGGTACGGGTCATCGCCGCACGGAAGCCCGCAAGGTGCGTACCGCCGTCACGCTGTGGAATGTTGTTGGTGAAGCAGTAGATGTTTTCCTGGAAACCGTCGTTCCACTGCAGCGCCACTTCCACGCCGATACCGTCTTTTTCGGTGGAGAAGTAGAAAATATTTGGGTGAATTGGCGTTTTGTTCTTGTTCAGATACTCAACGAACGCCTTGATACCGCCTTCATAGTGGAAATGGTCTTCTTTGCCATCACGCTTGTCTTTCAGACGGATAGAGACGCCGGAGTTCAGGAACGACAGTTCACGCAGGCGTTTCGCCAGGATGTCGTACTCGAATTCGGTGACGTTGGTGAAGGTTTCATGGCTCGGCCAGAAACGCACCAGGGTACCGGTTTTGTCGGTATCGCCGGTGACGGCCAGCGGCGCCTGCGGTACGCCGTGGGTGTAAAGCTGGCGGTGAATTTTGCCTTCGCGCTGGATAACCAGCTCCAGCTTCTGCGACAGGGCGTTAACCACGGAAACCCCTACGCCGTGCAGACCGCCGGAAACTTTATAGGAGTTATCATCGAACTTACCGCCGGCGTGCAGGACGGTCATGATCACTTCCGCAGCAGAGACGCCCTCTTCCGGGTGGATACCCGTTGGAATGCCACGGCCATCATCGGTAACGGAGACGGAGTTGTCCGCATGGATGGTCACCACGATGTCTTTACAGTGACCCGCGAGCGCTTCGTCGATAGCGTTATCCACAACCTCGAATACCATGTGGTGCAGACCGGTGCCGTCATCGGTATCACCGATATACATACCTGGGCGCTTACGCACCGCATCCAGCCCTTTCAGGACTTTGATACTGGAGGAGTCATAAGAATTCGACATCAACGTTTCTCGCTCATTTAAACTTGGGTTAATCCGTTATTTTACCCTTTTCCACGTTAAACATCTTCGAATTTTCGTCCGACATGTCCATAACGTGTTCAGCGCTAATCGCGCTGACGAAAACCTGCGACTGCGTGGCTTTGAGGCGGCTGGCAAGCAGCCCGCGCCGCGCGTCGTCGAGTTCCGAGGCAAAATCATCTATCAGATACAGGCAGCGTCGTCCGCTCTCGCGGGTTAAAAACTCCCCCTGCGCCAGGCGCAGCGCGCACATCAGGAGCTTGAGCTGCCCGCGCGACAGCGTGTCTTCTACCGGCGCACCGTCGGCACGAATGCGGAAATCCGCCTTGTGCGGGCCGTGCGCGGTGTAGGTCAACATGCGGTCGCGCTCGAAGCTTCTCTCTAACACCTCGGCATAATCCGTCTCTTTCTCCCAGCCGCGCTGGAAGGAGAAGGTGAGAGAGAATTCGGGTAAAAACTGTTTGCAGGTGTCGGCCATGTCTTCGGCGATACCTGCGCTGTATTCGGCACGCCAGCGGCTGATTTGTTCCGCGAGAGGGATTAACTCCATATCCCACGGACGCAGCTGGGCGTAACGGGTGACCTGGCGCAGCGCCGCGTTACGCTGCTTGAGCAGACGCTTCAGGTTGCTCCAGGCGTTAAAGAAACCGGCTTCGTTGTGAAAGCATCCCCAGTCGAGGAAGGCTCTTCTGTATTTGGGGCCGCCGTTGAGTAAAGTAAACCCCTCCGGCGTGATCAGCTGCATCGGCATTAACAGCGCCAGCTCCGCCACCTTGTGGCCATCGGTGCCGTCGATGCGCACCTTGCTTTCGCCCAGCTTGTCTTTGGTCAGGCCGATGGCGGTTTCGCGCTCCGCCCCCTGCAAACGTCCGTGCAGAACAAAGGATTCCTGCTCGTGGCGAATGACGCGACCAATCTGCAAACTGCGAAACGCCCGACCGTGGCCGAGCGTATAAATGGCTTCCAGCACGCTGGTTTTTCCGCTGCCGTTGGCGCCAACCAGGAAATTAAAGCCGGGAGATAAAGCGAGATCCGCGCTTTCGATGTTGCGAAAGTCGCGGATCAATAGACGGGTGAGCGACATTACAGTCTCATTGGCATGACAACATAAGCAGCCGACTGTGATGCGGCATCTTCAATCTGTACGCTCGATACGGAGTCGGTCAGCAGAATGCGCACGTTCTCGCACTTCAGTGCATTCAGCACATCCAGCACGTAGCTGACGTTAAAGCCGATTTCCATCTCGGTTCCGGCGTAGGTGACGTCCAGAATTTCTTCTGCCTCTTCCTGCTCCGGGTTATTGGCGGTGATTTTGATCTGGTTTTCGCTTACGTACAGACGCACGCCGCGGAATTTCTCGTTAGAGAGAATGGCCGCACGGGCAAAGGCCTGCTTGAGACTGTCGCAACCTGCTTCCAGCGTTTTGTCCGGGTTCTTCGGCAATACGCGGCGATAATCAGGAAAACGACCGTCAACCAGCTTGGACGTGAAGACAAAATCACCCACGTGGGCGCGGATGTTGTTGCTGCCAATCTGCACGCGCAACGGCGTATCGCCACCGTCGAGCATACGCATCAGCTCAATCACCCCTTTACGCGGCACGATCACCGAATGGTTTGGCAGGGAGTCGCCAATCGGCATAGAACAGACCGCCAGACGGTGGCCGTCGGTCGCCACGGTACGCAGCTCTTCACCTTCGGTTTCGAACAGCATGCCGTTTAAGTAGTAACGAACGTCCTGATGGGCCATGGAGAACTGCGTGGCCTCAATCAGACGCTTCATCGTCGCCTGCGGCAGGGTGAATTCAACTTCGCTCTGCCAGTCATCCAGATTCGGGAAGTCGGCAGCGGGCAGCGTGGAGAGGGAGAAACGGCTGCGCCCGGAGCGCACCAGCATGCGGTCGCCCTCCAGCTGCACGGCGATTTCAGCGCCTTCCGGCAGCCCACGGCAAATATCAAAGAATTTACGTGCCGGAACCGTGGTCGCGCCCGCGTCGTGCGGCTGAGTCAGCGTAACGCGCGCAATCATTTCCATTTCCAGATCCGTGCCGGTCAGCGACAGTGTACCGTCAGCGACCTGAAGCAGCAGGTTTCCGAGAATAGGCAGCGTTGGGCGGCCACCTAATGGGCCACTCACCTGTTGCAGCGGTTTTAATAAATGTTCACGTTCAACGGTAAATTTCATAGCGTCACGATGATAGGGTTCTGATTAAATTGGAAAAGTCTTCTTTAATGTCGTGGCTTTCTTCGCGCAACTGCTCGATCTTGCGACAGGCGTGCAGCACGGTCGTATGGTCACGGCCACCAAACGCATCGCCGATTTCCGGCAGACTGTGGTTGGTTAACTCCTTTGCCAGCGCCATCGCCATCTGACGCGGACGCGCCACCGAGCGGGAACGACGTTTAGACAGCAAATCTGCCACTTTGATTTTGTAGTACTCAGCCACCGTCTTCTGAATATTGTCGATGGTGACCAGTTTTTCCTGCAGTGCCAACAAATCTCGCAGAGCTTCGCGTACAAAATCGATGGTGATCGCACGGCCGGTAAAGTTGGCATTGGCGATAACGCGGTTCAGCGCCCCTTCCAGCTCGCGCACGTTGGAGCGCAGACGCTTGGCAATAAAGAACGCCACTTCACCCGGCAGGCGGATGTCGTTTTCGTCGGCTTTCTTCATCAGGATCGCAACGCGGGTTTCCAGCTCCGGTGGCTCGATCGCCACGGTCAGGCCCCAGCCGAAGCGGGATTTCAGACGATCTTCAACGCCGTTGATCTCTTTTGGATAACGATCCGAGGTCAAAATGATCTGCTGATTGCCTTCCAGCAGGGCATTGAAGGTGTGGAAAAACTCTTCCTGCGATCGTTCTTTATTGGCAAAGAACTGGATGTCATCGATCAGCAGGGCGTCAACGGAACGATAGTAGCGTTTAAACTCTTCGATCGCATTGTTTTGCAGGGCTTTTACCATGTCCTGAACGAAGCGCTCGGAGTGCATATACACCACTTTCGCATTGGGCTTGCGCGCCATAATGCCGTTACCCACCGCATGCAGCAGGTGCGTTTTACCCAGGCCCGTGCCGCCATAAAGGAACAGCGGGTTATAGGCACCGCCGGGGTTATCCGCAACCTGGCGAGCCGCCGCGCGCGCCAGCTGGTTCGATTTACCTTCAACGAAGTTATCGAACGTGTGTTTCACGTTAACGTTAGAGCGATAGGTTGGCTCAGCCGGTGCAGGGAC